>NZ_CP012999.1:0-4763114 GCF_000801755.2 Enterobacter sp. E20 | reverse complement strand
CACAGATTCTTCCCGATTTATCCACAGGAAGATCCGGAACCGGATAAGTGTAAACGATCCTGGCGCCAGTGCCCCACGATTTAGTCCGCATATTGGAAAAATTAATGAGCACAGACAATTTATTGCTTAAATGATCTAACGAAGATCCGGGACGATCCTTGCGCTTTGTTGGCGAGGCCGTATAATCCTCGACCCGGCGCGTGATGCTCATCTTCCTGCGTCGTCCGTTGCTCATTTTCCACGCGAAAACGTGCGGAAATACGCGGGAAATAAGGAAAGAGAATTGACTCCGGAGTGTACAATTATTACAATCCGGCCTCTTTAATCACCCACGCTGAGGCGTTAGTCGTTCGAAACTCGTTCGGGTATACGCAAAAGTCAGTGAATTTATTCAAGTTTAGGTAGAAATCGCCATGAAACGCACTTTTCAACCGTCTGTACTGAAGCGCAACCGTTCTCACGGCTTCCGTGCTCGTATGGCTACTAAAAATGGTCGTCAGGTTCTGGCACGTCGTCGTGCTAAAGGCCGCGCTCGTCTGACCGTTTCCAAGTAATAAAGCTAACCCCTGAGTGGTTAAGCTAGCATTTCCCAGGGAGTTACGTTTGTTAACTCCCGCTCATTTCACTTTCGTCTTCCAGCAGCCACTACGGGCTGGCACGCCGCAAATCACCATCCTCGGCCGCCAAAATTCGCTGGGGCATCCCCGCATCGGTCTCACAGTCGCCAAGAAAAATGTTAAGCGTGCGCATGAACGCAATCGGATTAAACGTCTGACGCGTGAAAGCTTCCGTTTACGTCAGCACGAACTGCCTTCAATGGATTTCGTGGTGGTGGCGAAGAAAGGGGTTGCCGACCTCGATAACCGTGCTCTCTCGGAAGCGTTGGAAAAATTATGGCGCCGCCACTGTCGCCTGGCTCACGGGTCCTGATAGCCCTCATTCGGGTCTATCAACGCCTGATTAGTCCGCTACTCGGGCCGCACTGCCGTTTCACACCAACATGCTCAAGCTACGGAATTGAGGCATTGCGCAGGTTTGGAGTGATAAAAGGCAGTTGGTTGACGGTGAAACGCGTATTAAAATGCCACCCTTTACACCCCGGTGGAGACGACCCCGTCCCCCCAGGACCCTTTGATACCAGAGAACACTAACGATGGATTCGCAACGCAATCTTCTTATCATCGCTTTGTTGTTCGTGTCTTTCATGATCTGGCAGGCATGGGAGCAGGATAAAAATCCTCAACCCCAGCAGCAGACCACGCAGACTACGACCACCGCAGCGGGTAGCGCCGCCGACCAGGGCGTACCGGCCAGTGGCCAGGGGAAACAGATTACGGTTAAGACCGATGTGCTTGAGCTGACAATCAACACCCGTGGTGGTGATGTTGAGCAGGCGCTGCTGTTGACCTACCCGAAAGAGCTGAAGTCTAACGAACCGTTCCAGTTACTGGAAACCACGCCTGAGTTTATCTACCAGGCGCAGAGCGGCCTGACCGGTCGTGATGGCCCGGATAACCCGGCTAACGGTGCGCGTCCACTGTATAACGTCGAGAGCGACACCTTTGTACTGGCTGATGGTCAGAACGAACTCGCGATCCCGATGACGTACACCGACGCCGCAGGCAACACCTTCACTAAAACCTTCACCCTGAAACGCGGTGAATATGCGGTGAACGTGGGCTACAGCGTACAGAACGCCAGTGCGAAACCACTGGAGCTGTCGACCTTTGGCCAGCTGAAGCAGTCCATCAATCTGCCGTCTCACCGTGACACCGGAAGCAGCAACTTTGCGCTGCATACCTTCCGTGGCGCGGCGTACTCCACGCCAGACGCGAAGTATGAGAAATACAAATTCGACACCATTGCCGATAACGAAAACCTGAACGTTAGTTCCAAAGGCGGTTGGGTTGCGATGCTGCAACAGTATTTCGCAACGGCCTGGATCCCAAACAACGACGGTACGAATAACTTCTATACCGCGAATCTGGGTAACGGTCTTGCAGCCATCGGCTACAAATCCCAGCCGGTTCTGGTTCAGCCGGGTCAAACCGGTAAGATGGCAAGCACCCTGTGGGTCGGCCCGGAAATTCAGGACAAAATGGCCGCTGTTGCGCCGCACCTGGATCTGACCGTTGATTACGGTTGGTTGTGGTTCATCTCTCAGCCGCTGTTTAAGCTGCTGAAGTTCATCCACAGCTTCCTGGGTAACTGGGGCTTCTCCATCATCGTTATCACCTTCATCGTTCGTGGCATCATGTACCCGCTGACTAAAGCGCAGTACACCTCCATGGCGAAGATGCGTATGCTGCAGCCGAAGATTGCGGCGATGCGTGAGCGTCTGGGCGATGACAAACAGCGTCAGAGCCAGGAAATGATGGCCCTGTATAAAGCAGAGAAAGTAAACCCACTGGGTGGTTGCTTCCCGCTGCTGATTCAGATGCCAATCTTCCTTGCGCTGTACTACATGCTGATGGGTTCCGTTGAGCTGCGCCACGCGCCGTTCGCACTGTGGATCCATGACCTGTCCGCACAGGACCCGTACTACATCCTGCCGATCCTGATGGGCGTGACGATGTTCTTCATCCAGAAGATGTCGCCGACCACCGTGACCGACCCGATGCAGCAGAAGATCATGACCTTTATGCCGGTCATCTTCACCGTGTTCTTCCTGTGGTTCCCGTCAGGTCTGGTGCTGTACTATATCGTCAGCAACCTGGTGACCATCATCCAGCAGCAGCTGATTTATCGTGGTCTGGAAAAACGTGGCCTGCATAGCCGCGAAAAGAAAAAGTCCTGATTCGGTAAGTTAACGCTAAAATAAGGGCGGTCGATTGACCGCCTTTTTTATTTGTATTGAACGAGACCAACCATGAGCCATAACGACACTATCGTCGCCCAGGCAACCCCACCGGGACGCGGTGGTGTAGGCATTCTGCGTATCTCCGGCCTGAAGGCGCGCGAGGTGGCCGAAGCGGTGCTGGGTAAACTGCCAAAGCCGCGCTACGCTGATTACCTGCCGTTTAAAGATACCGACGGCACGCCGCTGGACCAGGGCATTGCGCTGTGGTTCCCCGGTCCGAACTCCTTCACCGGCGAAGACGTGCTGGAGCTGCAGGGCCACGGCGGCCCGGTTATCCTCGACCTGCTGTTAAAACGTATCCTGACCCTGCCGGGCCTGCGCATTGCGAAGCCGGGCGAGTTCTCCGAGCGTGCCTTCCTCAACGACAAGCTCGACCTGGCGCAGGCAGAAGCGATTGCAGACCTGATCGACGCCAGTTCTGAACAGGCGGCCCGCTCCGCCCTGAACTCGCTGCAGGGGGCATTCTCCGCCCGCGTAAATCACCTTGTGGAAGCACTTACTCACCTGCGGATCTACGTGGAAGCGGCTATCGACTTCCCGGATGAGGAGATCGACTTCCTCTCTGACGGTAAAATCGAAGCGCAGCTCAACCAGGTGATGGCCGATCTCGACGCCGTTCGCGCCGAAGCGCGTCAGGGTAGCCTGCTGCGCGAAGGGATGAAGGTGGTGATTGCCGGACGCCCTAACGCCGGAAAATCGAGCCTGCTGAACGCCCTGGCGGGCCGTGAAGCGGCAATCGTCACCGACATTGCCGGCACCACCCGCGACGTGCTCCGCGAGCATATCCACATCGACGGGATGCCGCTGCATATCATTGATACCGCCGGCCTGCGCGATGCCAGCGACGAGGTTGAACGCATCGGTATCGAACGCGCCTGGCAGGAGATCGAGCAGGCAGACCGCGTGCTGTTTATGGTGGACGGCACCACGACCGACGCCGTTGACCCGGCAGAAATCTGGCCAGACTTTATCGCCCGTCTGCCGGCGAAACTGCCCATCACCGTGGTGCGTAACAAAGCGGACGTCACCGGCGAAACGTTGGGCATCAGCGATGTGAATGGTCACTCACTGATTCGCCTGTCGGCGCGTACCGGTGAAGGCGTTGACGACCTGCGCAACCATCTCAAGCAGAGCATGGGCTTTGACACCAGCATGGAAGGCGGCTTCCTCGCGCGTCGTCGCCACCTGCAGGCGCTGGAAGAGGCGGCAAACCACCTTGTTCAGGGTAAAGCGCAGCTGATCGGCGCGTGGGCGGGTGAACTGCTGGCGGAAGAGCTGCGCCTGGCGCAGCAGAATCTGAGCGAGATCACCGGGGAGTTTACGTCGGACGATCTGCTGGGACGAATTTTCTCGAGCTTCTGTATCGGTAAGTAAGGCCCGCTCACTGATGGTGATTTCCTCCCGGGAAATCACCATTGTCCAAATGGCAACTCGCCTAATCTCTTTTCACCCCCTATCCTGCATGCCTGCATCTATGGGGGGTTTATGGCGCGTTTTCTGTTTTGTAGTTTCGCATTAGTTCTGCTTTATCCGTCCGGCATTGATATGTATCTGGTGGGATTGCCGCACATCGCCAGCGATCTGGGCGCCAGCGAGGCGCAGCTGCACATCGCGTTTTCGGCCTATCTTGCGGGGATGGCGTCGTCGATGGTCTTTGCCGGGAAGATCGCGGATAAGGCAGGCCGTCAGCCCGTCGCCATAACCGGCGCCATCATTTTTGCCCTGGCCTCTCTTCTCTGCTCACAGGCGCAAAACAGCACGCTGTTCCTGGCCGGACGGTTTATCCAGGGCATTGGCGCCGGTGGCTGCTACGTCGTCGCGTTTGCCATTTTGCGCGACACCTTAAGCGCCCAGCGTCGCGCCAAAGTGCTTTCGATGCTGAACGGTATTACCTGCATCATCCCGGTGCTGGCCCCGGTCGTGGGATATCTGATCATGCTGAAATTTCCGTGGCAGAGCCTGTTCTGGACCATGGCGGCGATGGGCGCGCTGGTGTTTATCCTGTCCATCGCCGTGCTGAAAGAGACCCACCCGGGCTCGCAGAATACCGGTCATACCGCAGCCATTCACCCAGCCGAGAAGCTGCTTAACCGCTTTTTTCTCAGTCGTCTGGCCGTGACCACGTTAAGCGTGGCGGTGATCCTGACCTATGTAAACGTTTCCCCGGTTTTACTGATGGAAACCATGGGCTTCGATCGCGGTGAGTATTCAACGGTGATGGCATTAACCGCCATGGTCAGTATGGCAGTGTCGTTTTCTACCCCGTTTGCGCTAAATGTTTTTAGCCAGCGTACGTTGATGCTGACCTCACAGGTTTTATTCCTCACGGCAGGCGCGATCCTGGCAACCGCCAGCTCGCATACGGTAATGCTGGCCGGCATTACCCTCATTTGCGCCGGGTTCTCGGTTGGCTTTGGCGTGGCGATGAGTCAGGCGCTTGGTCCCTTCTCGCTGCGGGCAGGCGTAGCAAGCTCGGTGCTGGGAATTGCGCAGGTCTGCGGCTCGTCGCTGTGGATTTGGCTGGCGGCGGTCATCGGGCTTAACGCGCTGAATATGCTGATCGGGGTTCTGATTGGCTGTAGCATACTGTGCATTACCTTACTTATGGTCATCCAGCCCGCGGCGCATTATGAAGAAGCCCATCAGCAGTCTCGATCTTAACCTGTTGCTGTGCCTGCAGCTTTTGCTGCAGGAGCGCAGCGTCACCAAAGCGGCGAAACGGATGAACGTGACGCCGTCTGCGGTGAGTAAATCGCTGGCCAAGCTGCGTGACTGGTTTGACGACCCGCTGTTTGTCAAAACGCCGTTGGGGCTGCTGCCGACCCCGCTGACGGTAAGCCTGGAGCAGGATCTGGCTGACTGGATGCAAATCGGCAACCAGATCCTCGATAAATTCCACCATGATTCCCCGGGCGGGCTAACGTTCGTGCTGGCCGCCGAAACGCCGTTGATGCTGATCCGCTTTAACGCCCTGCTGGAGCAGGTGAACCAGCGCTATCCGCAGGCTACGGTGAAGATGCGTCACTGGGATTACGACTCGCTGGACGCCATTACGCGTGGAGAGGTGGATCTGGGATTCACCGGACGCGAAACGCACCCGCGCTCGCGTGAATTGCTGAAGCTAATGCCGTGGTTCATCGACTATGAGATCCTGTTCAGCGACCGTCCGTGCGTGTATCTGCGTGAGGATCACCCCGCGCTACAGGACGAATGGAACCTCGATACCTTCCTGCGCTACCCGCACATCAGCATCTTCTGGGAACGCAGCGACACCTGGGCACTGGACGAAGTGCTAAAGGAGATGGGTCGGGAGAGAAACATTGCCATGAGCGTGCCGGGCTTTGAGCAGTCGATGTTTATGGCGGCGCAGCCCGGCCATAACTATATCGCCACGGCTCCGCACTACTGCCATCACTACAATCAACTCCACCAGCGGAAGCTGATCGCGCTGCCCATTCCCATTGACGAAGCGCAGGCTGAAAAGCTTACCGTTCCCTTCACGCTGATCTGGCATAAACGGAACAGCCATAATCCGAAAATCCTCTGGCTGCGGGAAACCATCAAGGCGCTGTACGGTGCCAGCGATCCAATTTTTGCCTAAGAAAATGTAAAGTTCGGTCCTGAGGCTTCTCTTACTCCCATTTACTGATTAAAACAGGAGTCAAGTTAAGCGATAATCATGTAACCGGTTAACCGATTACGACCATTATCAAGGAGCGAAAAATGGCTACGCACTTTGCAAGAGGGATACTTACGGAAGGACGTCTCGTATCGGCAAGAATTTCTTCAGCCTGTCACAGTGAAGCACTCACTCTCCCGGAACACCGCAGAACGCGGTTTTTAGCTTCCCGGGCGCTTCTCGCAGAACTGCTGTTTATGCTGTACGGCACCAGCGAGCTGCCGGACATCATTACCCAACCCGAAGGTCGCCCGATCTTTGCCGACCCGGATCTCCCTCGTTTTTCGATTGCCTACGCGGGCAATATCATTGGCGTCGCGCTGACCACCGAAGGGGATTGTGGGCTGGATATGGAACTTCAGCGCGCGACACGTAGCTTCCATGGCGGTAATGCGCATGAAGACTATCCGCTTTCCAGCAATGAGAGGCTGTGGGTACGCAACCAGAACGATCCTGTCGAAGCCCGAGCCCAGCTCATTACCCTGCGCCAGAGCATCCGAAAGCTCTGTGGATGCGCCTCAGACGACGCCAGCCTGCTGCAGCTGCTGCCAGGCTCCGGACGTCTGCGTGCCGCCCAGGCCACGCTGGTAGAGGCGCTCAGTGACGCAGAGGATGTGCTCATTTGGTCCATTGCGGTTACCCCCGCCATCGAACGCATGAAAATCTGGGAATTTGACAGCCAACAGGGATGGCGTAGCCTTCCTGATGTGCCCGAGCGCGCCAACGAGCCCGCCGCACGCCTGATGCGTTTAACCAGTTTACCGGCAGAAAAAGCATTCACCCTTAGCTGATCCAATCAGGGTCATCATGATGAAACAGGAGTAATCATGTCTGATACGTTGAAAGTAGTTACGTTACTGGGAAGCCTGCGCAAAGGTTCATTTAACGGGATGGTTGCCCGCACGCTGCCACAGCTGGCACCGGCAGGAATGGAAATTAGCGCCCTGCCGTCTATTGGCGATATTCCGCTGTATGACGCTGACGTACAGCAAGAAGAGGGTTTTCCGCAGAGCGTTGAGGCGCTGGCAGAGCAGATCCGCCAGGCCGACGGCGTGGTCATCGTCACGCCGGAGTACAACTATTCGGTTCCGGGTGGCCTGAAGAATGCCATCGACTGGCTGTCCCGCTTACCTGAGCAGCCGCTGGCAGGCAAGCCGGTGCTGATCCAGACCAGCTCAATGGGCGCGATTGGCGGCGCGCGCTGCCAGTATCATCTGCGCCAGATCCTGGTGTTCCTGGATGCGATGGTCATGAACAAGCCGGAATTTATGGGTGGTGTGATTCAGAACAAGGTCGACCCACAAACGGGTGAAGTGGTGGATCAGAGCACGCGCGATCATCTGTCTGGCCAGCTGACGGCGTTTGGGGATTATATTAAGCGGGTGAAGGCGTAAGCTTATTGCAGCCTGATGCCCTTACCCTGGCCCTCTCCCACAGGGAGAGGGAACAAACATTAAAGCCCTTTTCGAAGAAAAGGGCTTGCTGTTTATTTGGCGTCAATAAACACAATCTTCAGCACAAACAGCAGCGCCACAACGATGACGCAAGGGCTGAGGTCGCGGAAGCGGCCGGTACCGATCTTCATTACGCAGTAAGAGATAAAGCCCAGCGCGATACCTTCGGTAATCGAGAAGCTGAACGGCATCATCACGGCGGTAATAAACGCCGGCACCGCTTCGGTTAAATCATCCCACTTCACGCGTGACAGGCTGGAGGTCATCAGCACCCCCACATAGATCAGCGCGCCGGCTGCCGCATACGGAGGAACCATACCCGCCAGCGGAGAGAGGAAGATCACCAGCAGGAACAGAATACCCACAACCACCGCCGTCAGGCCGGTACGGCCGCCCACGGACACGCCGGAAGACGATTCAATGTACGCGGTAACGGACGAGGTTCCGATAAAAGCACCGGTCACAGAGGAGACGCTGTCCACAAACAGCGCCTGCTTCATGCGCGGGAATTTCCCTTTTTCATCCGCCAGGCCCGCTTTATCGGTCACGCCAATCAGCGTGCCGGAGGAGTCAAACAGGTTGACCAGCATGAAGGAGAAAATCACGCCCGCCAGGCCCAGGTTCAGGGAACCCGCCAGATCGACGTGACCAATCACGGTAGAGACGCTCGGTGGCGCGGAGACGATACCGTTATAGTGAACATCGCCCAGCATCCAGCCCAGCAGGGTGGTGACAACGATGGACACCAGCACCGCCGCGTGAATATTACGGGAAGCCAGGATCGCGATGATAAAGAAGCCCAGCACGCCCAGCAGCACGTTATGAGAGGTCAGGTGACCGATGCTCACCAGCGTGTCCGGGTTCGCCACGATAACGCCGGCGTTTTTCAGCCCCATCATACCGATGAACAGACCGATACCGCTGGTGATGCCCACGCGCAGGCTCACGGGAATGTTCGCAATCATCCAGTAACGCACGCGGAAAATGGTCAGCAGCAGCAGGCCAACCGCGCCCCAGAAGATGGCGCCCATGCCAACCTGCCACGGCAGACCCATAGCCTGAACCACCACGAACGCGAAGAACGCATTCAGGCCCATTGCCGGTGCCAGCGCAACAGGCAGGTTAGCGAACACACCCATCAGGATGCTGCCAAGAGCCGCGATCAGACAGGTTGTTACAAAGACGGCGCTGGTATCCATGCCAGCGACGCCCAGAATTTGAGGGTTCACAAAAACGATATAGACCATCGTCAGGAAGGTGGTGAAACCAGCGATCACTTCGGTGCGTGCCGTTGTGCCGTGCTCGCGCAGTTTAAAAACGCGCTCAAGCAGACCCTGACCAGATGTCTGGGTAGTGTGTTGTTGACTCATCATCAATTCCGAACAAGGAGGGAAAATTCGTCGCTATCCTATACCAAAATGCGACAATAGTGGCGGTTACGTGATACTTTTTTCATTGATTTTGCTTATACGGCAACGATTGCGTGCCGGCGAACTGCCGTACGTAAACGTTAAACTTGTTAAAAGGGAAAGGCATGTCCGGAATTGAAGCGGTATTTTTCGACTGCGACGGTACGCTGGTCGACAGTGAGGTCATTTGTTCCCGCGCGTATGTCACCATGTTCCAGGAATTTGGCATTACGCTGGAACTCGAAGAGGTGTTTAAACGCTTTAAGGGCGTAAAGCTCTACGAGATCATCGACATCATTAACGAAGAACACGGTGTGAATCTGGCGAAAGCCGATCTGGAACCGGTGTACCGCACCGAGGTCGCACGCCTGTTCGACTCCGAGCTGGAGGTTATCTCCGGAGCTAACGCGTTGCTGGATGCGATGACGGTGCCAGTCTGCGTCGTCTCTAACGGCCCGGTCAGCAAAATGCAGCACTCGCTGGGCAAGCTTGAGATGTTGCACCATTTCCCGGAAAAACTGTTCAGCGGCTACGATATCCAGCGCTGGAAGCCAGACCCGGCGCTGATGTTCCATGCGGCAAAAGCGATGAACGTCAACGTAGAAAACTGCATTCTGGTGGATGACTCGTCTGCGGGCGCGCAGTCGGGGATTGATGCGGGGATGGAGGTGTTTTACTTCTGCGCCGACCCGCACAACAAGCCGATCGATCATCCCAATGTCACGACCTTTACCGATCTGGCGCAGCTGCCAGCGCTGTGGAAGGCGCGCGGGTGGGATATTACTCGCTGAGTTTTCCCCTCACCCCGACCCTCTCCCCTGGGGAGAGGGAGAAAACCGAATTGTCCCCTCCCCCTGTGGGAGAGGGTTAGGGTGAGGGTAAAAATCACTCTTTCGGATCTTTACCCGCCAGCAGCTTGTCCAGCTCGTCGCCGCCCACGTGACGGAAGTCCTGACCTTTCACGAAGTAGAAAATGTATTCGCAAATGTTCTGACAGCGGTCGCCGATACGCTCGATGGAACGCGCGCAGAACAGGGCGGTCAGTACGCTTGGGATCGTACGTGAATCTTCCATCATGTAGGTCATCAGCTGACGCACGATGCCTTCATACTCCTGGTCGACCTTCTTGTCTTCACGGTAGATACGCACCGCTTCGTCCAGGTCCATACGCGCAAAAGCATCCAGCACATCGTGCAGCATCTGCACGGTGTGGCGGCCCAGCGACTCCAGGCTCACCAGCAGCGGCTGGTGCTGCTGAGAAAACTTCTCCAGCGCGGTACGGCAGATTTTATCCGCAACGTCACCAATACGCTCCAGCTCGGCGATGGTTTTGATGATCGCCATCACCAGACGCAGGTCGCTCGCCGTCGGCTGACGTTTCGCGATAATGCGCACGCAGGCCTCGTCGATAGCGACTTCCATCATGTTGACGTTTTTATCGCCTTCAATGACGCGCTTCGCCAGCTCGCTGTCCTGGTTGTGCATTGCCGTAATCGCATCAGAAAGCTGCTGCTCGACCATGCCGCCCATGGTCATTACCTGGGTGCGAATGCTTTCCAGCTCTGCGTTGAACTGGCCGGAAATGTGTTTATTAAGATTGAGGTTGTCCATGGTTTCTCCACATGCACTAAGGCAAATCAACCGTAGCGGCCAGTAATATAATCTTCGGTTTGTTTCTTCGCGGGCCTGGTGAACAGCGCGTCCGTATCGCTGAACTCAATCAACTCGCCCAGGTACATAAACGCCGTGTGATCGGAACAACGTGCAGCCTGCTGCATGTTATGGGTCACGATAACCACGGTGTAATCCTGCTTCAGCTCGGTGATCAGCTCTTCAATACGGCCGGTTGAGATCGGGTCCAGCGCTGAACACGGCTCATCCAGCAGCAACACTTCCGGGCGAATAGCAATACCGCGCGCAATGCACAGACGCTGCTGCTGACCACCGGAGAGAGAGTAACCGCTCTGGTGTAACTTATCTTTGGTTTCGTTCCATAATGCGGCCTTGGTCAAAGCCCACTGCACGCGCTCGTCCATATCGGCACGGGAGAGTTTTTCAAACAGACGCACGCCAAACGCGATGTTGTCATAAATCGACATCGGGAAAGGCGTTGGTTTCTGGAACACCATCCCCACTTTGGCGCGCAGCAGGGCGATATCCTGAGCCTGGGTCAGAATGTTTTCACCGTCCAGGATGATTTCACCCTCAGCGCGCTGCTCCGGATAGAGCGAATACATTTTGTTAAAGGTGCGCAGCAGCGTGGATTTCCCACAGCCGGACGGACCGATAAATGCCGTGACCTGGTTCTTCGCGATATCCAGGTTGATGTTCTTCAGGGCATGGAATTTGCCGTAGTAGAAGTTCAAATCACGAACCTGAATCTTACCCGGGGCAGTATCAACCATACTCATTGACTCATTTCCTCATTCGGCGCCGCGAGCTGCCGCGCCGTAAAAAATTAACCGTGTTTCTTCTTCGCGAAAATGACGCGCGCCAGAATGTTCAGCAACAGTACGCAAAGGGTAATGATCAGCACTCCGGCCCAGGCCAGCTGCTGCCATTCCGCGAATGGGCTCATCGCAAATTTAAAGATCGTCACCGGCAGGTTGGCGATCGGCTGCATCATGTCCGTGCTCCAGAACTGGTTGGAGAGAGACGTAAACAGCAGCGGCGCCGTTTCACCCGCGATACGCGCAACCGCCAGCAGGATACCGGTCATGATCCCGGAAACAGACGCCTTTAGCGTAATTGCAGAGATCATCTTCCATTTCGGCGTACCCAGCGCATAAGCCGCTTCGCGCAGGCTGTCCGGCACCAGTTTCAGCATGTTCTCGGTGGTACGAATAACAATCGGCACCTGCAGCAGCGCCAGGGCAATAACACCCGCCCAACCGGAGAAGTGTTCCATCTGCGCCACCACCACGGTGTAAACAAACAGACCCACGACGATAGAAGGTGCAGACAGCAGAATGTCGTTGATGAAGCGAATGACTTCCGCCAGCCAGGATTTACGACCGTATTCAGCCAGGTAGATACCCGCCATGATGCCCAGCGGCGTGCCGAAGACCGTCGCCCAGAGGATCAGCAAGCCGCTGCCCGCCAGGGCATTCGCCAGGCCACCACCCGCAGTGTTCGGCGGCGGCGTCATTTCGGTGAAAAGCGACAGTGACATCCCGTCAATCCCGCGAACGACCGTCGAGAAGAGGATCCAGACCAGCCAGAACAGGCCGAACGCCATTGTCGCCATAGAGAGCGACAGGGCAATACGGTTTTTCATGCGGCGTCTGGCCTGCATTTTGCGGCGGGATTCCGCCAGTTCAGCGGTAGCTTGCATTTCGAGAGTTGCCATTAGCGTGCCCCCTCATTTTTAGCGAGGCGCATAATCATCAGCTTGGAAATCGCCAGAACAATGAAGGTGATAACGAACAGAATCAGACCCAGCTCCATCAGCGCCGCCACGTGCAGCCCCGATTCCGCTTCCGCAAATTCATTCGCCAGCGCCGAGGTAATACTGTTACCCGGCATGTAGAGCGACGCGCTGTCGAGCTGGTAGGTGTTACCGATGATAAAGGTGACCGCCATGGTTTCACCCAGCGCACGACCCAGGCCCAGCATCACGCCCCCGATCACCCCATTTTTGGTGAACGGAAGGACAATGCGCCAGATAACTTCCCAGGTGGTGCAGCCGATGCCGTAGGCCGACTCTTTCATCATTACCGGCGTTTGTTCGAAGACATCGCGCATAACCGCCGCAATGTACGGAATAATCATGATGGCGAGGATCACACCTGCCGCCAGAATGCCGATACCGAAAGCCGGGCCAGAGAACAAGGCACCCACAAACGGAATGGCGGAAAGCACGTTACCGACCGGTTCCTGGAAATACGTGGCGAACAGCGGAGCAAAGATGAACAGGCCCCACATGCCGTAAACGATACTTGGAATGGCCGCCAGCAGTTCGATAGCAATACCCAGCGGGCGTCGCAGCCAGCCCGGCGCCAGCTCCGTCAGGAACAGGGCAATACCAAAGCTCACCGGAACCGCAATCAGCAGGGCGATGAACGAGGTCATCAGCGTGCCGTAAATCGGCACCAGGGCACCGTAGATGTCGTTCGGCGCGTCCCACTCTTTGGTCCACAGGAAGGAAAAACCGAATTTCTGGATGCTCGGCCATGAGGAGAAAATCAGAGACACGATAATGCCGCCCAGCAGCAATAGCACAATCAGCGCAGCCAGTTTCACCAGCGCGCTGAAAATCATGTCACCTTTTTTACCCGGAGGGTTAAATGCAGGCTTGGTTGCAGCCATAAATTACTCTTCTGTTTGAGACGTTTTTACGAATATGCCCGGTGGCGCTGACGCTTACCGGGCCTACAGCTTAAACCGTAGGGCGGGTAAGCGCAGCGCCACCCGCCATCTTCGTTAAATATATCCTGTTAGTACAGCGCTTTACCGCTGCTGTCTTTCACGTTGGTTTTCCATGCAGCGCGAATCTGCTCAACCACGTTGTCCGGCAGGGTGGCGTAATCCAGGGCGTTAGCCTGTTTGCCGCCGTTTTTGTACGCCCAGTCGAAGAACTTCAGCACTTCGGCGCCCTGCTCAGGTTTCTTCTGCTCTTTGTGAACCAGGATGAAAGTGGTAGAGGTGATTGGCCATGCACCTTCGCCTTTCTGGTTAGTCAGATCCTGCGCGAAGGATTTGCTCCAGTCAGCGCCTTTCGCCGCGTTAGCAAAGTTCTCTTCGGTCGGGCTAACCGGTTTGCCGTCGGCTGAAACCAGTTTGGTGTAGGACAGGTTGTTCTGCTTAGCGTACGCATACTCTACGTAACCAATTGAGCCAGGCAGACGCTGTACGAATGCGGCGATACCGTCGTTACCTTTACCGCCCAGACCGGTTGGCCAGTTAACGGTAGAGCCGGAGCCGACTTTAGATTTCCACTCTTCGTTCACTTTTGCCAGGTAGCTGGTGAACACGAAAGAGGTACCGGAACCATCCGCGCGGCGAACCACGGCGATGTTCTGAGAAGGCAGCTTCAGGCCTGGGTTGAGTTTAGCGATCGCTTCGTCATCCCATTTTTTGATTTTGCCCAGGTAGATGTCACCCAGCGTTTTGCCGTCCAGCACCAGCTCACCCGACTTCACGCCCGGCAGGTTGATGGCCAGAACCACACCGCCGATCACGGTAGGGAACTGGAACAGGCCTTCCTGAGCCAGCTTGTCATCAGACAGCGGAGCGTCTGATGCGCCGAAATCAACAGTGTTCGCGGTAATTTGTTTAACGCCACCGGAGGAGCCGATACCCTGATAGTTAACCTTATTACCGGTTTCTTTCTGGTAGGTATCTGCCCATTTGGCATACACCGGCGCAGGGAAGGTTGCACCAGCGCCAGTCAGGCTTGCTTCTGCAAATACAGAGAACGCGCTCAGAGATAAGGTCGCGGCGACAACAGTTGCGACAGTGGTACGCATAACTTTCATAATGTCTCCTGCAAGATTTTCGTAAATCGTTGTTTAGTGGCTACGATGAGCAAAATAGGACAAACAGGTGACAGATAAATGTACGAATTATGACAGTTTTATGACAACGTTAATTTCACTTAAAAACCAGCAAAAGAAAGCTTATTTTTCATCGTGTTAGCCGCTTTTATGACAAGACGTTTTCAGAAATATTTTCTTTATGTGACACTGAAAAAAGTAGCTGAAGATGACAAATTGTCATTATTAAAAACGAGAAAGGATTGATTAAAAACAAGCCGGGCAGGATAAAAAAGCTCCACCCGAAGGTGGAGCCTGAAGGGATTATTCTACGGTAACCGATTTCGCCAGGTTACGCGGCTGGTCAACGTCGGTACCTTTGATCAGCGCCACATGGTAAGCCAGCAGCTGCAGCGGAACGGTGTAGAAGATTGGTGCAATCACCTCTTCCACATGCGGCATCTCGATGATATGCATGTTGTCGTTGCTGACAAAACCGGCATCTTTGTCGGCGAAGACGTACAGAACACCGCCGCGGGCGCGCACTTCTTCGATATTAGACTTCAGCTTTTCCAGCAGTTCGTTGTTTGGTGCCACAACGATGACCGGCATATCCGCGTCAATCAGCGCCAGCGGGCCGTGCTTCAGCTCGCCAGCCGCATAGGCTTCAGCGTGAATGTAGGAGATCTCTTTCAGCTTCAGCGCGCCTTCCAGCGCAATCGGATACTGATCGCCACGACCCAGGAACAGGGCGTGATGTTTGTCGGAGAAATCTTCCGCCAGCGCTTCAATGCGTTTGTCCTGAGACAGCATCTGCTCAATACGGCTCGGCAGCGCCTGCAGGCCGTGAACGATGTCGTGCTCAACGGACGCATCTTCACCTTTCAGACGCGCAAGCTTCGCCACCAGCATCAGCAGAACGGTCAGCTGAGTGGTAAACGCTTTGGTGGAGGCCACACCGATTTCGGTACCCGCTTTGGTCATCAGCGCCAGATCGGATTCACGCACCAGCGATGAGCCAGGAACGTTACAGATAGCCAGCGAGCCCAGGTAACCCAGCTCTTTAGAGAGACGCAGAGCTGCCAGCGTATCCGCCGTTTCGCCGGACTGGGAAAGGGTGATCATCAGGCTGTTACGACGCACCGCGGATTTGCGATAGCGGAATTCAGACGCGATTTCCACATCGCACGGCACGCCCGCCAGGGATTCAAACCAGTAGCGAGAAACCATACCGGAGTTGTAGGAGGTGCCGCAGGCCACGATCTGAATATGCTCGACCTTGCCGAGCAGTTCGTTCGCGTTTGCGCCCAGCTCGCTCAGATCCACTTCACCGTGGCTGATGCGCCCGGTCAGCGTGTTTTTGATGGCGTTTGGCTGCTCGTAAATCTCTTTCTGCATGTAGTGACGGTAAGCGCCTTTGTCGCCCGCGTCGTACTGCAGGTTCGATTCAATCTCCTGACGTTTCACCTGCTCGCCTTTGGTATCAAAGACGGTCACGCTGCGACGGGTCACTTCCGCGATATCACCCTCTTCGAGGAAGATAAAGCGACGGGTGACCGGCAGGAGCGCCAGCTGGTCAGAAGCGATGAAGTTTTCGCCCATGCCCAGACCGATAACCATCGGGCTACCGGAACGCGCGGCCAGCAATGTGGACGGATCGCGGGAATCCATGATCACCGTACCGTACGCACCGCGCAGCTGAGGGATAGCACGCAGCACCGCATCACGCAGCGTGCCGCCCTGCTCCAGCTCCCAGTGCACCAGGTGAGCAATCACTTCGGTGTCAGTTTCAGAGACGAAGGTGTAGCCGCGCGCTTTCAGTTCTTCGCGCAGCGGTTCGTGGTTTTCGATAATGCCGTTGTGCACGACCACGATGTGTTCAGACACATGCGGGTGCGCGTTACCTTCAGACGGTTCGCCGTGCGTCGCCCAGCGGGTGTGCGCAATACCGGTACCACCGTGCAGCGGATGTTCTTCCGCGGCCTGGGCCAGCATCTGCACTTTACCGAGACGACGCAGACGGGTCATATGACCTTCTGCATCAACGACAGCCAGACCGGCAGAGTCGTAACCACGGTATTCCAGACGACGTAAACCTTCGAGAAGGATTTCAGCAATATCACGCTGCGCAACTGCGCCAACAATTCCACACATAATTTTAGATTCCGAATTTAGGCATTATGCCTGCGTTGTCGCTGACCTGTATTTTCCCTGCGTCTTTCACGCTGCGGCTGCGTTGGCTTCTCGTACTCGCCACGGTCACTTACTTAAGTAAGCTCCCATGGACTCATACGCTTGCCGCCTTGCCACAACGCGAAATCCTTTGGGTAACGCCCTTTCCGGGCACCCCGAGCCTTGTAGAGAGTGGGGTTATTTTTATGGGTACTGCTTGTGGGGGGAGGATTATATTATCCCCTCACCCCGGCCCTCTCCCCAAAGGGGCGAGGGAGAAAAACACCGCACCGAACGATCCCCTCTCCCCTGTGGGGAGAGGGTTAGGGTGAGGGGTAAATCCGTTACTTTTTCTTAACCGGGCGTTTCCAGCCCTGCTTGCTGACCTGCGGCACGCGGCTTAACACCAGCTCGTTCTCGGCCACATCGCGCGTAACGGTTGTTCCGGCGGCGATAGTCACCCCGTTACCCACGGTAACAGGCGCCACCAGCTGCGTATCGGAGCCAACGAACACGTCGTCACCGATGATGGTTTTAAACTTATTCGCGCCGTCATAGTTACAGGTAATAGTCCCTGCACCAATATTCACGTTATTGCCAATTTCCGCGTCGCCCAGATAGGTCAGATGACCGGCTTTCGAGCCTTTACCCAGACGCGCTTTTTTCATTTCCACGAAGTTACCCACGTGAGCGCCTTCCAGCAGCTCAGCGCCCGGGCGCAGACGCGCAAACGGGCCGATGGTACAGGCCGCATCCAGACGAGCATCTTCTACCACGCTGTACGGGCTGATTTCGCAGTCGTCGCCGATGACGCTGTTTTTAATCACGCAGCCGGCGCCAATTTTGACGCGATTGCCCAGCGTGACGTGACCTTCGAGGATAACGTTCGTATCAATTTCAACGTCACGACCGTGAGATAACGAACCACGCAGATCGAAACGCGCCGGATCGCGCAGCATCACGCCCGCCAGCAGCAGTTTTTCGGCCTGCTCGGACTGATAAACGCGCTCCAGGCGGGAAAGCTGAAGACGGTTATTCACCCCTTCGGTTTCGCTGATGCGCGCAGGATGAACCGCCGCAATCTCACGTCCTTCCTGGTACGCCATCGCAATGATGTCGGTGATGTAGAATTCACCCTGCGCGTTGTTGTTGTCGAGCTGAGACAGCCAGCGCTTCATGTCCGCGCCATTGGCAATCAGAATACCGGTGTTGATCTCCTGAATCTGGCGCTGTTCGTCGCTGGCATCTTTATGCTCAACAATACCCGTGACGTTGCCGTTTTCACGGGTGATGCGGCCATAACCGCTTGGATCGTCCAGCACGACGGTCAACAAACCGATACCGCCCTGCGGTTTGGCTTCACGCAGGCGAGTCAGGGTTTCAACGGAGATCAGCGGGACATCGCCGTAGAGCATCAAAATGTCTTCGTCATCCGCAAAGAAAGGCGCAGCCTGCTGCATCGCATGGCCTGTGCCCAGCTGTTCGGCCTGAAGCACCCAGTTGAGCTTGTCATCGCTCAGCGTCTTTTTAAGCAGATCGCCGCCGTGGCCGTAGACCAGGTGGACCTGACTGGCACCCAGTTCATTCGCTGCATCAATGACATGCTGCACCATTGGCTTTCCTGCAAGCGTGTGGAGCACCTTAGGCAGATCGGAATACATGCGGGTCCCTTTGCCAGCGGCAAGGATCACCACGCTCATCGCACTGTTTGACATACGCATCCTGACGGTAGTTTGAGTGTGAAGTAAAAACGTTTGATGCTTAAAATTCTACATCTTTTTCATCATGAATTAAGGCCAAAAAAAAAAGCCAGCCTGGTATCCAGACTGGCTTTTGTGCTTTTCAAGCCGGTGTTACATCGCTTTTTTGGTCAACTCGATAACGCGCAGTTTCGCGATCGCTTTGGCCAGCTCCGCAGACGCCTGAGCGTAATCCACGTCACCATGAGAGCTGCTAATGTGCTCTTCAGCCTTACGCTTCGATTCCAGGGCTCGCGCTTCGTCGAGATCCTGTCCACGGATAGCGGTATCGGCCAGAACGGTCACACTGCCAGGCTGCACTTCAAGAATGCCGCCGGACAGATAGATAAACTCTTCGTGACCGAACTGTTTAACGATGCGGATCATACCAGGCTTAATGGCGGTGAGCAGCGGTGCGTGACCCGGGAAAATACCCAGTTCACCTTCACTACCCGTTACCTGGATTTTCTCGACCAGACCAGAGAACATTTGTTGCTCTGCGCTGACGACGTCCAGGTGGTAAGTCATTGCCATATCACCCTCCGATTAAGGCGTTAAAGTTTTTTGGCTTTTTCCACGGCTTCGTCGATGGAACCAACCATGTAGAACGCCTGCTCCGGCAGGTGATCGTATTCGCCTTCCATGATGCCTTTAAAGCCACGGATGGTGTCTTTCAGGGAAACGTATTTACCCGGAGAACCGGTGAATACTTCCGCAACGAAGAACGGCTGGGACAGGAAGCGCTGGATCTTACGCGCACGTGCTACCACCAGTTTGTCTTCTTCAGACAGTTCATCCATACCCAGGATGGCGATGATGTCTTTCAGTTCCTGGTAACGCTGCAGCAGGGACTGTACGCCACGCGCGGTGTCGTAGTGTTCCTGACCAACAACCAGTGGATCCAGCTGACGGCTGGTGGAGTCCAGCGGGTCAACGGCCGGGTAGATACCCAGAGACGCGATCTGACGGCTCAGTACCACGGTTGCATCTAAGTGCGCAAAGGTGGTTGCTGGAGATGGGTCAGTCAGGTCATCCGCAGGTACGTATACCGCCTGAACGGAGGTGATAGAACCGGTTTTGGTAGAGGTGATACGTTCCTGAAGAACACCCATCTCTTCCGCCAGTGTTGGCTGGTAACCTACCGCTGAAGGCATACGACCCAGCAGTGCAGATACTTCCGTACCGGCCAGGGTGTAACGGTAGATGTTATCAACGAACAGCAGAACGTCACGGCCTTCATCACGGAACTTCTCAGCCATCGTCAGACCGGTCAGCGCAACGCGCAGACGGTTTCCAGGTGGCTCGTTCATCTGGCCGTAAACCAGGGATACTTTGTCCAGAACGTTGGAGTCGGTCATTTCGTGGTAGAAGTCGTTACCCTCACGAGTACGTTCACCTACGCCCGCAAACACGGAGTAACCGGAGTGCTCGATCGCGATGTTACGGATCAGCTCCATCATGTTTACGGTTTTACCAACACCCGCACCACCGAACAGACCGACTTTACCGCCCTTCGCGAACGGACACATCAGGTCGATAACTTTGATACCGGTTTCCAGCAGTTCCTGAGAGCTTGACAGCTCTTCGTAGGAAGGTGCTGCACGGTGGATAGCCCAACGCTCTTCTTCACCGATGTCGCCTTTCATGTCGATTGGCTGACCCAATACGTTCATGATACGACCCAGTGTTGCTTTACCTACCGGGACTTCGATCGGGTGCTCAAGGTCTTTGACTTCCAGACCACGACGCAGACCGTCGGAAGAACCCATCGCGATGGTACGCACGATACCGCCGCCGAGCTGCTGCTGAACTTCCAGCACCAGGCTCTCGTTACCATTCTGTACCTCAAGCGCGTCGTACACGCGTGGTACGGCGTCCTGAGGGAACTCGACGTCCACCACGGCGCCGATTACCTGGACAATCTTTCCAGTAGCCATCTTGAATCCTCTACGTAATTCGTAAACCTGGTTAAACCGCGGCGGCCCCCGAGACGATCTCGGTGAGTTCCTGAGTAATGCTGGCCTGACGAGCTTTGTTGTAAACCAACTGCAGCTCTTTAATCAGGCTGCCGCCATTATCGGTCGCGGCTTTCATCGCCACCATTCGTGCGGCCTGCTCGCTGGCCAGGTTTTCTACAACGCCCTGATAAACCTGAGATTCAACGTAACGACGCAGCAGGGTATCCAGCAGCGGTTTCGGATCGGGTTCATACAGGTAATCCCAGGCTTTTTGCTTCAGCTCGTCATCTTCTGATGCCGGTAACGGCAGCATCTGAGTGAGCGTTGGAACCTGAGACATGGTGTTAATGAATTTGTTGCTGACAACGTACAGTCTGTCCAGACGGCCTTCATCATAGGCCTGCAACATCACTTTAACCGGGCCGATCAGTTCGGACAGGGACGGGTTATCACCCATACCGGTCACCTGAGCGACAATGTTGCCACCAACGGAGTTAAAGAAAGAGACGCCTTTAGAGCCGATCATTGCGATATCGCACTGAACGCCTTTTTCAGACCATGCTTTCATATCCGCCAGCAGTTTTTTGAACAGGTTAATGTTCAAGCCGCCACACAGACCACGGTCGGTCGACACCACCAGGTAGCCCACGCGCTTAACGTCGCGTTCTTCCAGGTAAGGGTGCTTATATTCCAGATTACCGTTTGCAAGGTGACCAATCACTTTGCGCATGGTTTCTGCATAAGGACGGCTGGCCGCCATGCGATCCTGCGATTTACGCATTTTGGAAGCGGCGACCATCTCCATCGCTTTAGTGATCTTTTGCGTGTTCTGGACGCTTGCGATCTTACTACGTATCTCTTTTGCGCCGGCCATGAGCTTCTCCTCAATGCCAGGCGGCTTGTCCTGAGACAAGCCGCCGGACGATTACCAGGATTGGGTTGCTTTGAAGGAATCGAGGATAGCTTTCAGCTTGCCTTCGATTTCGTCGTTATAGCCACCGGTCTGGTTGATCTCTTGCATCAGCGGAGCGTGATCACGGTCGACGTAAGCCAGCAGAGCGGCTTCGAAGCTACCGATTTTCGCCAGTTCCACATCTTCGAGGTAACCGCGTTCTGCCGCGAACAGTACCAGGCCCTGCTGAGCAACAGACATTGGTG
Source organism: Enterobacter sp. E20 (assembly GCF_000801755.2). Taxonomy (NCBI): domain Bacteria; kingdom Pseudomonadati; phylum Pseudomonadota; class Gammaproteobacteria; order Enterobacterales; family Enterobacteriaceae; genus Enterobacter; species Enterobacter sp. E20. The sequence continues at coordinate 4,741,211 of NZ_CP012999.1, read as the reverse complement.
CGTACTGTTTCTGCTTCAGCAGCTCGGTCACTTTCTGACCGTGGCTCAGCTGTTTACGGGTTGCTTCGTCCAGATCGGATGCGAACTGAGAGAACGCAGCCAGTTCACGATACTGTGCCAGCGCGGTACGGATACCACCGGACAGTTTCTTGATGATCTTGGTCTGAGCAGCACCACCAACACGGGATACGGAGATACCCGGGTTAACCGCCGGACGAATACCGGAGTTAAACAGGTTGGTTTCCAGGAAGATCTGACCATCGGTAATGGAGATTACGTTGGTCGGAACGAACGCAGAAACGTCACCCGCCTGGGTTTCAATGATCGGCAGAGCGGTCAGAGAGCCCGTTTTACCCTTCACTTCACCTTTGGTGAAGTTCTCGACGTATTCCGCGTTAACGCGGGAAGCACGCTCCAGCAGACGAGAGTGGAGGTAGAATACGTCGCCAGGGAACGCTTCACGTCCAGGTGGACGACGGAGCAGCAGGGAAACCTGACGATAAGCAACAGCCTGTTTAGACAGGTCATCGTATACGATCAGTGCATCTTCACCGCGGTCACGGAAGTATTCGCCCATTGCGCAACCGGCATATGGCGCCAGGTATTGCAGTGCAGCAGATTCAGACGCAGTTGCTACCACAACGATGGTGTTAGACAGTGCGCCGTGCTCTTCCAGTTTACGAACCACGTTAGAAATGGTGGACGCTTTCTGGCCGATGGCCACGTACACACATTTGATGCCGGAGTCACGCTGGTTGATGATGGCGTCGATAGCCATCGCGGTTTTACCGGTCTGACGGTCACCGATGATCAGTTCACGCTGACCACGACCGATTGGGATCATGGCATCAACGGACTTATAACCTGTCTGAACAGGCTGATCTACGGACTGACGGTCGATAACGCCTGGTGCGATAACTTCGATTGGGGAGAAGCCATCGTGCTCAACCGGACCTTTACCGTCGATTGGCGCACCCAGGGTGTTAACAACGCGACCCAGCAGGCCACGGCCAACCGGCACTTCCAGAATACGGCCAGTACACTTAACCTTCATGCCTTCGGCGAGGTCAGCGTATGGACCCATCACAACTGCACCTACGGAGTCGCGCTCCAGGTTCAGTGCGATAGCGTAACGGTTACCCGGCAGGGAAATCATCTCACCCTGCATACAATCGGCCAGGCCGTGGATGCGGATAACACCGTCACTTACAGAAACAATAGTACCTTCGTTGTGAGCTTCACTCACAACACTGAACTGAGCAATGCGCTGCTTGATCAGTTCGCTGATTTCGGTGGAATTCAGTTGCATGCTCCAGTCCCCTTAAGACTGCAAGACGTCTGCAAGGCGTTCAAGACGGCCGCGTACGCTGCCATCAATGACCATATCACCCGAACGGATGATTACGCCTGCCATTACAGACTTATCGATTTTGCAATTCAGCTTAACTTTGCGTGACAGACGTTTTTCCATCGCGGCGGTGATTTTCGCAAGCTGTTCATTACTCAGTTCAGTCGCAGAAGTCACTTCGACTTCAGCGGTTGCTTCACTAAGGGCACGTAAGTGCTCAAACTGCTCGAGAACATCCGGGAGCACACGGAGACGACCATTTTCTGCCATCACCTTAATCAGGTTCTGGCCGTTGGCATCCAGTTGCTCTCCGCACACGGCGATAAACGACGCGGCGAGAGTTTCAGGTGCTAACGCACCGGAAAGCAACTCAGCCATTTGTTCGTTTTTCGTCACCTCAGCGGCAAACGCCAGCATATCCTGCCAGCGATCGACATTTTGGTGTTCGACAGCAAAGTCAAAAGCTGCTTTGGCGTAGGGGCGAGCTACCGTAACAAATTCAGACATCAGCCCCTCCCTCCTTACAGTTCAGCGACAAGTTTGTCCACGATGTCGCTGTTAGCAGCTTCATCCACGGAACGTTCGATGATCTTCTCGGCGCCAGCAACAGCCAGAATCGCAACCTGCTTACGCAGTTCTTCACGAGCACGTTTACGCTCAGCATCAATTTCTGCCTGAGCCTGTGTCACGATCTTAGTACGTTCCTGTTCTGCTTCAGCTTTGGCTTCGTCCAGGATCTGAGAACGGCGTTTGTTAGCCTGTTCAATGATTACCTGAGCTTCAGCTTTCGCTTTTTTCAGCTGGTCTGTCGCGTTGGCCTGTGCAAGGTCCAAATCTTTCTTAGCGCGTTCTGCGGAAGCCAGACCGTCAGCAATTTCTTTCTGACGTTTTTCGATGGCAGCCATTAAAGGCGGCCATACATACTTCATGCAGAACCAGACAAAGAGAATAAACGCGATGGCCTGGCCGAGGATTGTTGCGTTCATGTTCACAGCACAATACCTCTTTAATTTCTGTGGCTTAGGGTTTTAAAACTACTACTACGCGACAGCAAACATCACGTACAGACCCAGACCTACAGCGATCATTGGGATAGCATCCACCAGACCCATAACGATAAAGAACTGAGTACGCAGCAGAGGAATCAGATCAGGTTGACGCGCTGCGCCTTCCAGGAATTTGCCCCCGAGGATGCCGATACCGATCGCAGCACCGATAGCCGCCAGACCCATCATCACAGCGGCAGCCATGTACAGCAGATCCATATTCAGGTTTTCCATGACAGTCTCCAGTTTGTTTCAATTAAAACGTAGTAGTGTTGGTAAAAAATCAGTGCTCTTCAGACGCCATCGACAGATAGACGATCGTCAGAACCATGAAGATAAAGGCTTGCAGCGTAATGATCAGGATGTGGAAAATGGCCCATGGCACATTCAGAATCCACTGTGACCACCACGGCAGAAGACCCGCGATCAGAATGAAAATCAGCTCACCCGCATACATGTTGCCGAACAGTCGCAGACCCAGTGAAACAGGTTTGGACAGCAGGCTAACGCCTTCCAGGATCAGGTTGACCGGAATAAACGCCCAGTGGTTGAACGGCTGCAAGGTAAGCTCTTTCACAAAGCCGCTTACGCCTTTCATTTTGATGCTGTAGAAAAGAATCAGGATAAATACGCCCAGCGCCATCGACAGGGTGATGTTCACGTCCGCAGACGGTACAACACGCAGCGCTGGCAGACCGAAGATGTGCTCGCCGATAAACGGCAGCAGATCGATTGGCAGCAGGTCCATCAGGTTCATCAGGAAGACCCAAACGAACACGGTCAGGGCCAGCGGAGCAATCAGCTTGCTCTTACCATGGTACATGTCTTTGACGCTGCCATGGACGAAGCCGATGATCATTTCGATGAATGTCTGGAATTTCCCTGGTACACCGCTGGTCGCTCGTTTAGCAACACCGCGGAACATGGCCAGGAACAGAAGACCCAAAACCACCGAGAAGAACATGGAGTCGATGTTGATCGTCCAGAAGGTGGCCGGGGGGTTATGTGGATCCACCAGCGAGAATGTACGCAGGTCCAGCTGAAGGTTATTCAGATGGTGACCTATGTAATCCTGCGGCGTCATATTTTCTGAAGCCATGATGCCTTTTACCCTTTGTTATTGATTACAGCTGGAGCCAGAACTTGTACCACCAGCACCAAAACCCACGTTGCTATCAGCGGCATGAAGACCACTTTCAAAACCGCCAGCGCCATCACCAGTAGAGCAAAGGTCAGCAACACCTTACACACTTCGCCGAGGGCGAAGGACCAGGCCACGCGGCCTTTGGCAGGTGTATGCGCCTGATGACGCCAGGCAAAAATCATAAACAACACGTTTGGCAGCACAACCGCCAAACCCCCGCACACGGCGGAGATGCCCCAGAAGGGGTCTTTGAGGCTAAACAGCAGTCCACTTGCTATCACAGCCAGAAACTGAATGAACAGAAGCTTACGAGCAACGTTTCTACTCAAGAGCGACACAGACATCACGTTTTTACTCCTGCTCCCTTCGAGGTATGCCGCGTGTCGTATAAAACGTCCTTTAAGGCTCAGAGTCAAGCATCAAAAAGCGGTCAAATTATACGGTGCGCACCCGTGATTTCAAACATTAAGTAGCGAAAAGGTGAATAAATGTTTAAATATTTTTCCCCACCGCTATTTTTTAACTTTCGCTGAAAGCGTCAACCTTCGACCAAAACTGCAAACAGCGCGAAAACGTTGGCGATAAAGCGTGCACGAGATCACAAAACACACATTTGCGATAAGGTTGTATTTATCAAAGGCGCAAATCGCGCAAATTTATCTTTATGAAATTAAACGCAAAATGTCGTAACTATTTTCAAAACAGCCCAGTACACAATAAAAACGTTTTATTGACATTCTTAATAAATAATTAACATTGCGTTCTGGTTACTGCCTTCCACTTTTAGCAGACTTATATTTTCACAGATGACTATCTTCTCGGTGAATAAAAGTCACCAGGTTAACCATAAGAAAAACCTTAGTGAAAAAGAGGTTAAAAGCCCGCCGGTAAATCCTCTGTCTTTGTGCTGTTTTTTAACATGCGAAGAACAGCACAAATTCCACATTTTTTATTAATTTTTTAAAAATTGTTTGGCTTAATTATCACCAGATGACGCTCCCCATCGAGCTGAGGAATGTGTAATTTCTCGATGGATTCAACAGCAAAACCGTCCGGGAGCTGTTCAATCTCATCGCCTGGCAACTGCCCTTTCAGCGCATAAAAGCGGCCATTCTCTGCCGGCAAGTGCTTACACCAGCTCACCATATCATTGAGCGAAGCAAACGCGCGGCTGATAACACCGTCAAACGGCGGCTCTGCCGGGAACTCCTCTACCCTGCTCTGCACGGGCGTGATGTTTTCAAGCTTCAGCTCATGCTGTACCTGACGTAAAAAGCGCACGCGCTTGCCAAGGCTGTCCAGCAGCGTGAAGTGGCTCTCAGGGCGAACAATCGACAGCGGAACGCCCGGTAAACCTGGCCCCGTCCCCACGTCGATAAAACGCTCACCTTTCAGCCAGGGGGCAACAACGATGCTATCGAGAATATGGCGTACCAGCATCTCGTTGGGGTCACGTACTGAGGTCAGGTTGTACGCTTTGTTCCATTTGTTCAGCATATCGACATAGGCCACCAGCTGATTTTTCTGGTGATCGGTGAGCGAAATACCTGCCTGATCCAGCAGACGAGAGAGTTTGTTGAGCACGGTGAATACCTGTTGGAAAACTTAGATGGCGGGTGGCGCTTCGCTTACCCGCCCTACGGGTTCATTAGGCCCGGTAAGCGCAGCGCCACCGGGCAATGTTCCGGGCATTACGCGCTGCGGCGCAGCATGCCCTGCTTTTTCAGCCAGACCAGCAGGATCGAAATCGCTGCAGGCGTGACGCCGGAGATACGGGATGCCTGGCCGATCGATACCGGTTTATGATCGTTCAGCTTGGCGATCACTTCGTTGGAAAGGCCCGTCACCTGGCGGTAGTCCAGCATTTCCGGCAGCAGCGTGTTTTCGTTACGCTGCTGTTTTTCGATCTCATCCTGCTGACGCGCGATGTAACCTTCGTACTTCACCTGGATCTCAACCTGCTCTGCCGCTTGGGCGTCTTCCAGCCCCGGCGCGAACGCGGTCAGTTTGACCAGGTTCTCGTAGGTGACTTCAGGACGGCGCAGCAGATCTTCCCCGCTGGCTTCACGCGACAGCGGCGCGGTTAAGTGAGCGTTTACTTCGGCAGCGGTTTCCGCCTGCGGATTCACCCAGGTGGTTTTCAGGCGCTGACGTTCCTGTTCAATGCGCTCCAGCTTTTCGTTGAAGCGCGCCCAGCGTTCGTCATCGACCAGACCCAGCTCGCGGCCCATTTCGGTCAGACGCAGGTCGGCGTTATCTTCACGCAGCATCAGGCGATATTCCGCGCGAGAGGTAAACATACGGTACGGTTCTTTGGTACCCAGCGTGCAGAGATCGTCAACCAGCACGCCCAGATACGCCTGAGAACGGCCTGGTGCCCAGCCCTCTTTCTCAGCGGAGAAGCGCGCGGCGTTCAGACCGGCAAGCAGGCCCTGTGCAGCCGCTTCTTCGTAGCCGGTGGTGCCGTTAATCTGCCCCGCGAAGAACAGACCGTGGATGAATTTGCTTTCCAGGGTTGGCTTCAGGTCGCGCGGATCGAAGAAATCGTACTCAATAGCGTAGCCGGGACGAACGATTTTCGCATTCTCCATCCCCTGCATTGAGCGAACAATTTGCATCTGTACATCGAACGGCAGGCTGGTGGAGATGCCGTTCGGGTAAATTTCATTAGAGGTCAGCCCTTCCGGCTCCAGGAAGATCTGGTGCTGGTTACGATCGGCGAAGCGCATCACTTTGTCTTCGATCGACGGACAGTAGCGTGGGCCGATCCCTTCGATCACGCCGGCATACATGGGGCTGCGATCGAGGTTATTGCGGATCACGTCATGGGTTTTCTCGTTGGTATGCGTGATGTAGCACGGTACCTGCTGCGGATGCTGAGCCGCATTGCCCATGAACGAGAACACCGGCATCGGATTATCACCGTGCTGTTGCGCCAGCACGCTGAAATCAATGGTGCGCGCATCAATACGCGGCGGCGTACCGGTTTTCAGGCGGCTGACGCGCAGCGGCAGTTCACGCAGACGGCGAGACAGTGGAATAGACGGCGGATCGCCGGCACGGCCACCGCTGTAGTTATCCAGACCGATATGAATTTTACCGTCCAGGAATGTGCCCACGGTCAGCACCACGGCTTTCGCACGGAATTTGAGACCCATCTGGGTCACGGCACCTACGACGCGATCGTTCTCAACGATAAGATCTTCAACCGCCTGCTGGAAGATCATCAGGTTCGGCTGGTTCTCCAGGGCGGTACGCACAGCCTGACGGTAAAGCACGCGGTCTGCCTGGGCACGGGTCGCACGCACAGCGGGACCTTTACTCGCGTTTAGTATCCTAAACTGGATGCCAGCATGATCGATCGCTTTCGCCATCAGGCCGCCAAGTGCATCCACTTCTTTTACCAGGTGTCCTTTCCCAATGCCGCCAATCGCCGGATTACAGGACATTTGTCCCAGCGTGTCGATATTGTGTGTCAAAAGCAGGGTCTGCTGACCCATACGCGCTGCGGCCATTGCGGCCTCAGTGCCTGCATGACCCCCGCCAATGATGATGACGTCAAAAGGATCCTGATAAAACATGGTGGTCTGCCTCGCGTAAAGCGGTATGAAAATGGATTGAAGCCCGGGCCGTGGATTCTACTCAACTTTAGTCTTTCGAGAAAGCATTGGGATCCTGGGCTATTAAAAAGAAGATCTTTTTATTTAGAGATCTGTTCTATTGTGATCTCTTATTAGGATCGCGAACCTGTGTGGATAAGTCCGATCTCACAAAGAAGATCATGCAGTTAGAAAGGATCGTTTGCTGTGAATGATCGGTGATCCTGGGCAGTATAAGCTGGGATCAGATCGCGACTTTATGCACAGGTCAAAAACGATACAACAGTTGTTCTTTGGATAACTACGGGTTAATACGAGCTTTTAACCAGAGTTATCCACATCTGTTCGCGCGATCTTTAATCGTTTTTGAGTAAATTTTTCCATTCCGCCAGCCAGATCTCGGCTGGATCCTCCGGAATGTCATGATCGAGGATGTTGATCTTGAGCGTTTCACCCAGCTGTTTTGCTCCACAGGAGGTAACAGCGGCTTCAACTTTCTCTATTGCCCCGCAAAAGGTGTCATATTCACGACTGCCGATACCCACCGCGCCAAAACGGACGTTTGACAGATCGGGCTGCTGTTCCAGCAGTTCGTCATATAAAGGTTGCAGGTTATCCGGCAGATCGCCCGCGCCGTGCGTGGAGGTGATCAGCAGCCAGACCCCGTCAGTCGGGAGATCTTCAAGCAACGGACCGTGCAGGGTTTCAGTAGAAAAGCCCGCATCTTCCAGCTTTTCAGCCAGGTGTTCCGCTACGTATTCCGCACCACCAAGGGTGCTGCCGCTGATAAGGGTAATGTCCGCCATTGATCGCTCGCCCAGATAAAGAGACGGCCATTGTACGCTGTGAACGAGCTGGGATCTACCTGTGGAAAATGTGGGAATGAATTTGCCCGATCACGGGCGGATGGTACGCATGATCGGGTTTTGCAGTGAGATCAGCGTCTCGGTGGACTGAATTTCATCGATTGTTTGGATCTTGTTGATAAGTACCTGCTGGAGGGCGTCGATGGATCGGCACATGACTTTAATAAAGATGCTGTAATGCCCGGTGGTGTAATACGCCTCGGTGACTTCATCCAGCGCGTTCAGCTTCGCCAGGGCGGAAGGGTAGTCTTTGGCGCTTTTAAGAATGATGCCGATGAAGCAGCAGACGTCGTAACCCAGATGTTTAGGACTGACGTCAATGCGTGCGCCGGTAATGATCCCCGCCTGCTTCATCTTCTCTACGCGAACGTGAATGGTTCCCGGGCTGACGCCAAACTGTTTTGCCAGCTCGGCATAGGCGGTACGGGCATTGGCCATTAACGCCTCCAGAATGCCGCGGTCGAGATTGTCGATCTGATAATTTTCCATAGCTTTTTCTTATGAAGATTAATGAATCACCCTATTCTAGCGTTTAATTTTATCGAATCAAAAGTGAAGGTGGCTTTTTGTTGATGAGTTATTGAATATGATGCCATTTCTGTTGCTTAATCAATATCAACAGGACGCAGGAGTATAAATAATGAAAACCGCTTACATCGCAAAACAACGCCAGATCAGTTTCGTAAAATCCCATTTTTCCCGCCAGCTGGAAGAGAAGCTTGGGCTAATTGAAGTCCAGGCGCCGATTCTGAGCCGCGTGGGGGACGGGACGCAGGATAACCTCTCTGGATGCGAAAAAGCGGTACAGGTGAAAGTGAAAACACTGCCAGACGCTCAGTTCGAAGTGGTTCATTCCCTGGCGAAGTGGAAGCGTCAAACCATGGGACAACACGACTTCAGCGCGGGCGAAGGGCTCTACACGCACATGAAAGCCCTTCGTCCCGACGAAGACCGCCTTTCTCCGATTCATTCCGTTTACGTTGACCAGTGGGACTGGGAGCGCGTAATGGGTGATGGTGAACGTCACGTCGGTACGCTGAAATCCACCGTTGAGGCGATCTACGCCGGGATCAAAGCAACCGAAGAGGCCGTGAGCAAAGAGTTTGGTCTGGCGCCGTTCCTGCCGGATACGATCCACTTTGTTCACAGCCAGGTGCTGCTGAGCCGCTTCCCGGATCTCGATGCTAAAGGCCGCGAGCGTGCGATCGCCAAAGAATTAGGTGCTGTGTTCCTGATCGGTATCGGCGGCAAACTGTCTGATGGCAAACGCCACGACGTTCGCGCGCCGGATTATGATGACTGGAGTACGGCGGGTGAGGGCGAATTTGCCGGGCTGAACGGCGATATTCTGGTGTGGAACCCGGTACTGGAAGACGCCTTCGAGCTCTCTTCTATGGGGATCCGCGTGGATGCTGACGCGCTGAAGCGCCAGCTGGCGGTCACCGGCGATGAAGATCGTCTCAAACTCGAGTGGCACCAGGCGCTGCTGCGCGGTGAAATGCCTCAGACGATCGGCGGTGGTATCGGCCAGTCCCGTCTGACCATGCTGCTGCTGCAATTACCCCATATCGGTCAGGTTCAGTGTGGCGTCTGGCCGCAGCAGGTACGTGAAAGCGTCGGTTCTCTTCTGTAATTAACGCTGCCAGCGTCTGAGCAGGCGGCTACGCAGCCCGGTATCAAAGCGCCAGATATGATCGAAGATGCGCATGATGCCGGGTTTTCCATGGGCTGACATCGCCACCGCATGAAATCGGTGCTGGTGCACCCGCTGTAACTCCTTCACCTTATTCACCACGTCATCCGGCAGCCGCTGGGCAATAAAATCGGAAATCACCACCGCGTCAGCGTCGTACCAGTCGCCTCCCTGCATACGCTCCACAATGCTGCGAAAGCAGCTGGCCAGATCCGTGCCGCCGCGAAAGCGCTGGCTCAGGAAGCGGATTGCCTGCTCGATACCCTGCTGGTTCGTCAGCTCATAGCCCACCACCTCGCTGGAGAAGAGCATGATGAAGCAGCGACGACGATCGGCCAGCGCCACGCGCATCAGTGCCAGACAGAACGCCTTCGCGCACTGCTCGTTAAACCCGCCCATCGAACCGGACGTATCCACGCAAACAATGAATGGCCCGCGCGGCTGTTCATCAAAATCCTGATGGACGACCGGCCGTTGGCTGACTTTCTCGCGCCAGGCTTCGCCGTGCAGTCGGTAGGTGAGAAGCTGTTTTTCCACCAGTCGACGATAGAACTCATACTCCAGCTCGGTCATCCCCAGCGTGCTCAGTTCCGTGGGCAGCAGGCGTAAAATGTCATCGCTCTGCTGGAGCCCGTCGACCTGCTCCGGCACGGTAGCCGGTTCGCGCACCAGGGTGCGGAAGGTTTCCATCGGGGCATCTTTCTTTGGGACCGACTTTGCCTCCCTTGAGCGACCCAGCTGTTCTGCAAGCTTCATCAGCTCGGGCTGCTGCGCCAGAAAATCGCCGTATTTGACGATCAGCTGATAATCCCCGCGCCGGAGCTGACCGGCGCTCATATCCCACAGACGCCCTGCGGCGTTTTCATTTTCTACCAGCACCTCTTCAAGCTGGCCGCTCAGCGTCATCCGTTCCTGAACTTCACTGAGCAGCTGTTCACGCTCTTCATCCAGCAGCTGCTGGTTCAGCGTTGTGGCCTGAACGACCAGACTCAGCCGCCAGCGCTGTAGGAACAGGGTATGCAGCGCCGGGGTAAAAGTGGCGTTATCCGTAACCAGCGCCCGGGCCTGGCTGGCAAACGGAGAGTGGACGTTATCGAGCAACGTCAGGGTTTGCGGGAGCTGGACGATAAACTGCGACGTGGAGAGCCGCTGGCACTGCTGATAGCAGGCCACCTCTTCCGTTAACTCAGGCGGAACTTCGGTCTCCCTGAACCGCTGACGCAAATTTTCCCGCCAGCGCGGAAGATCGTCCGTCATCGCCTTTTTAAGCTTTGGAAATTTTTCAAAAAATGCCGCCAGCTGCGGCGACGCCAGAAGGGTAATGACCACTTCTTCGATCAACCCCTCCTCGCTGACGGCCAGCATGACGTTAAGCGTATCCAGCGTTAGCATTGACGCGCCTGTTTGATCTGCGCGCTGACGTCCTGCAGGCTGGCTTCGATGCGACCTAGCCAGTCGCTATGAATAAAGAGGCATTTTTGCTGCTCGCTAAAGCGGGTGTGCTGCTGATGCCATTCGGTATCCAGCGCTTCCAGCTGCTGCTTAATCTCTTCGGGGACGCTGTCAGAGGCGGTGCCCGGAAGCGCAAGACGCGATCCCTGGAGGCTGACGTCGCGGATCACCAGGTGCTGGCTGCTGTCCACTTCCATATTCAGCGGCTGCGCGAAACCAATGCCGTTGAGTTTTCCTCGGATCTCTCCGCCCTTATCCAGCCACTGCGCCAGCGCCTCGCGCTCAATCGTAATGTGCACCACCTGCATATCATGCAGTTTAAGCGGCTGCTGGAGCAGCAGCGTTAGCGTTGCGCCGGTCAGATCCGCGGGAAGCTCGTAGTGCGGTTTGCGGGCGAACATGCCCCCAAGGCGATTCACTTTCAGCGCGGTTTTATCACTTTGCTGCTGCTGGAGCTGGATGCGCCGCTGGGCAATCGCCCCCAGCTGGTTGAGCATTGCCTGCTGCCCCCAGGCGTGCCCGGTCATCAAAACGTCAAGCTGCTGCTGCATCAGGTTCATGCCTTCTGCATCGTGCCAGAGGCAATCTTTTAGCAGGATCAGATCGATTGGCGCGACGGCATCACGCCCGCTGAACAGGGCGCTGGCCTGCAGCAGGCGGATCGCTTTTTTCCACCGGCGATCGGAGACATAGGGCGCTGAAGGGATGAGATCAAGCTGCTGGCGCAGGAGATAGATCAGCTCGAAGACGGCGTCTGGCAGTTTGATTTTGCCGATATCCTGCTGCCACTGGTGATACTCCTCATCCGTTACCTGCAGCGAAGCGGATACCGGGTTTTCACTTTCATCCTGCTGGCTGACCAGCATGGAGCGGAAGTTGGATTTATCCTGCACTTTGTCCAGCCACAGGCGGATAAGCATACGGTCATACAGCGCTTCCAGACTGCTGTCGGCTTCAGGCAGTTCGTTAGAGGCGGCCACCAGCAGGCGCATCGGGATTTTCTCTTCACTGGCGCCGTTACGGAACCGACGTTCGTTTATCGCCGTGAGCAGGGTGTTCAGAATAGCCGGCCCCGCTTTCCAGATCTCATCGAGAAAAACAATCTCAGCCTCCGGAAGATACCCTTCTGTCAGACGCTGATAGCGCCCCTCATCTTTCAATGCCTGAATGGAGAGAGGACCAAAAACTTCTTCTGGGGTGGAAAACCGGGTCATGAGATATTCGAAGGCGCGGGCGTTCTGAAAAGCAAATTTCAGCCTGCGGGCAATCAGGCTTTTGGCAATGCCCGGCGGTCCCAGCAAAAACACGCTTTCACCGCTCAACGCCGCCAGTAAACAGAGGCGGATGGCGTGGCTACGCTCGAAAAGGCCTTTCTCCAGCGCGCTGCTGAGGCGGGAAATTCTTTCTGCTAATAAATGTGAGTGAGCCATAATAGTTTTGCATCCTTTCGCCGTCGTGGCGGCCAATTGAAGCGAGTATAGACGTTTCAGTCAGGGCTGGTAATAGACTGAAGTGCGGCGCAATTTTCTTTGCGCTACATTAATGCGGTTGCATTTAGGGGTACGATTTTGCAATGAATCGTGCATACTGTGCGCTTTTTGTGGGCCAAGGGACCGGGAACACATTTGTTATTTAAACGAAAAGACTAGTCTATGAGCACTGATAATAAGCAATCATTACCCGCAATAACGCTTGCGGCGATCGGGGTTGTCTACGGTGATATCGGCACCAGCCCGCTTTATACGCTTCGTGAATGTCTGTCCGGCCAGTTTGGTTTTGGTGTTGAACGCGATGCCGTGTTTGGCTTCCTGTCCCTCATTTTCTGGCTGCTGATCCTGGTGGTTTCCGTTAAATATCTCTCCTTCGTTATGCGTGCTGATAACGCAGGTGAAGGTGGGATCCTGACCCTGATGTCTCTTGCCGGGCGTAATACCTCGGCCAGGATGACCTCTGTGCTGGTCATTATCGGCCTGATTGGCGGCAGTTTCTTCTACGGGGAAGTGGTGATAACGCCGGCTATCTCGGTGCTGTCGGCGATTGAGGGGCTGGAGATTATCGCTCCGCAGCTCGATTCATGGGTGGTTCCGCTGGCCATTATTGTCCTGACGCTGCTGTTCATGATCCAGAAGCACGGTACAGGGCTGGTGGGCAAACTGTTCGCGCCGATTATGCTGGCCTGGTTCCTGATCCTGGCGGCGCTTGGCTTGCGCAGCATTATTGCGAACCCTGAAGTGCTGCATGCGCTGAACCCTTACTGGGCGGTGCATTTCTTCCTCGAATACAAAGTGGTTTCCTTCGTGGCGCTGGGGGCCGTCGTGCTCTCCATCACCGGTGTGGAAGCGCTGTATGCTGACATGGGCCACTTCGGGAAACTGCCTATCCGCGTGGCATGGTTTATTGTGGTGCTGCCGTCGCTGGTGCTGAACTATTTTGGTCAGGGCGCGCTGTTGCTTAAAAACCCGGAAGCGATCAAGAACCCGTTCTTCCTGCTGGCGCCTGACTGGGCGCTGGTGCCGATGCTGATCCTGGCGACGCTGGCGACAGTCATTGCCTCCCAGGCGGTGATTTCCGGCGTGTTTTCTCTGACGCGCCAGGCCGTGCGTCTGGGGTATCTCTCACCGATGCGCATCATCCATACTTCAGAGATGGAGTCGGGCCAGATCTACATCCCGTTCGTTAACTGGCTCCTCTATTTCGCTGTTGTTATTGTTATCGTCAGCTTCGAGCACTCCAGTAACCTGGCTGCGGCGTACGGTATTGCGGTAACCGGTACGATGGTGCTGACATCGCTTCTCTCCACCACGGTGGCGTACCGAAACTGGCACTGGAATAAATTCCTCGTGGCGATGATTCTGGTGGGCTTCCTGTGTATCGACGTACCGCTGTTCTCAGCGAACCTCGACAAAATTGTCTCCGGTGGCTGGTTGCCGCTGACGCTGGGTCTGGTGATGTTCATCGTCATGACCACATGGAAAAGCGAGCGTTTCCGCCTGCTGCGCCGCATGCACGAGCACGGGAACTCTCTTGAGGCGATGATCGCCTCTCTGGAGAAATCCCCGCCGGTCCGCGTGCCGGGTACTGCGGTATATATGTCACGCGCGCTGAACGTCATTCCGTTCGCGCTGATGCATAACCTCAAGCACAACAAGGTGCTGCACGAGCGGGTGATCCTGCTGACGCTGCGCACCGAAGATGCGCCGTATGTTCACAACGTGCGTCGCGTGCAGATTGAGCAACTGTCTCCGACCTTCTGGCGCGTGGTGGCAAGCTACGGCTGGCGCGAAACGCCAAACGTGGAAGAGGTGTTCCACCGCTGCGGCCTGGAAGGACTGAGCTGCCGGATGATGGAGACGTCGTTCTTTATGTCGCACGAGTCGCTGATCATCGGCAAGCGCCCGTGGTATCTGCGCCTGCGCGGAAAGCTGTACCTCATCCTGCAGCGTAACGCCCTGCGCGCGCCTGACCAGTTTGAGATCCCGCCTAACCGCGTGATTGAGCTGGGAACGCAGGTCGAGATCTAATCCCTTCTGAAAATGCCGGGTGGCGCTTCGCTTACCCGGCCTACCAAACCCCTCGCCAACCCACAATAATTGTCTCTGCATTTCACTTAGCGAAACGTTTCGACGTCGATCACAAATCTGTTACGTCATGATGGTTTTCTGAACATTCTTGAGATTAAACTGATGTCAGCGAAACGTTTCGCTAGTGGAGCAAGAAAATGAAGAAAGGCACGGTACTCAACTCAGAAATCTCATCGGTTATTTCCCGTCTTGGGCATACCGATACGCTGGTGGTTTGCGATGCAGGCTTACCGGTTCCGCGCAGCACAACCCGTATCGATATGGCGTTAACGCAGGGTGTCCCCTCGTTTATGCAGGTACTGGAAGTTGTGACGGCGGAGATGCAGGTTGAGGCGGCCATTCTCGCGGCGGAAATCAAACAACATAATCCGCAACTCCACGAAACGTTGCTCAGCCATATTGAGCAACTGCAACAACACCAGGGAAACACCATAGAAATTCGTTACACGACGCACGAACAGTTCAAACAACAAACCGCAGACAGTCAGGCGGTGATTCGCAGCGGGGAGTGTTCCCCGTATGCGAATATCATTCTCTGTGCTGGCGTCACCTTCTGAGGCCATCATGGACGCATTACTGCAACTCAAAGGGATCGATAAGTCGTTCCCGGGCGTAAAAGCCCTCTCCGGCGCGGCGCTGAACGTCTACCCCGGGCGCGTGATGGCGCTGGTGGGCGAAAACGGTGCCGGCAAATCCACCATGATGAAAGTGCTGACTGGTATCTATCAACGCGATGCCGGTTCACTCGTCTGGCTGGGTAAAGAGACCACCTTCAATGGCCCAAAATCCTCTCAGGAAGCGGGCATCGGCATTATTCACCAGGAGCTGAACCTCATTCCGCAGCTCACCATTGCGGAAAACATCTTCCTCGGCCGCGAGTTTGTTAACCGGTTCGGCAAAATCGACTGGAAAACCATGTACGCCGAAGCGGACAAGCTGCTGGCGAAGCTGAACCTGCGCTTTAAGAGCGACCGACTGGTAGGCGATCTGTCCATTGGCGATCAGCAGATGGTGGAAATCGCGAAGGTGCTGAGCTTTGAGTCGAAGGTCATCATTATGGATGAACCGACCGACGCCCTGACCGATACCGAAACCGAATCCCTGTTCCGCGTGATCCGCGAGCTGAAGTCGCAGGGGCGCGGGATTGTCTATATCTCTCACCGCATGAAAGAGATCTTCGAAATCTGCGATGACGTCACCGTCTTCCGCGACGGACAGTTTATTGCCGAGCGCGAAGTCGCCACGCTGACAGAAGATACGCTCATCGAAATGATGGTGGGACGCAAGCTCGAAGATCAGTATCCGCATCTGGAGAAAGCGCCAGGTGAGATCCGCCTGAAGGTGGACAATCTCTGCGGTCCGGGTGTGAACGACGTAACCTTTACCCTGCGCCAGGGCGAGATCCTGGGCGTGGCGGGCCTGATGGGTGCCGGACGTACCGAGCTGATGAAAGTGTTGTACGGCGCACTGCCGCGCACCAGCGGTTATGTCACCCTCGACGGTCATGAAGTGGTCACCCGCTCTCCGCAGGATGGTCTGGCGAACGGCATCGTTTATATCTCCGAAGACCGCAAACGCGACGGCCTGGTGTTGGGGATGTCGGTTAAAGAGAACATGTCCCTGACCGCGCTGCGCTATTTCAGCCATAGCGGCGGTAGCCTGAAGCATAAAGATGAGCAGCAGGCGGTGAGCGATTTCATCCGCCTCTTTAACGTCAAAACCCCGTCGATGGAGCAGGCGATTGGCCTGTTGTCCGGCGGTAATCAGCAGAAAGTGGCGATTGCGCGCGGGCTGATGACGCGCCCGAAAGTGCTGATCCTTGATGAGCCAACCCGCGGCGTGGACGTGGGCGCGAAGAAAGAGATCTATCAGCTGATTAACCAGTTCAAGGCCGACGGTCTGAGCATCATTCTGGTCTCTTCCGAGATGCCAGAAGTATTAGGCATGAGCGATCGCATTATCGTCATGCATGAAGGGCATCTCGGCGGTGAATTCACTCGCGAGCAGGCCACCCAGGAAGTTCTGATGGCTGCCGCTGTGGGCAAGCTTAATCGCGTGAATCAGGAGTAAGAAGATGACTACCCAGGCTGTTTCTGGTCGCCGCTATTTCACAAAGGCATGGCTGATGGAACAAAAATCGCTGATTGCCCTGCTGGTGCTGATCGCGATTGTGTCGACCATGAGCCCGAACTTTTTCACCGTTAATAACCTGTTCAACATTCTGCAGCAAACATCGGTGAACGCCATTATGGCGGTCGGCATGACGCTGGTGATTTTGACCTCAGGTATCGATCTGTCCGTCGGTTCCCTGCTGGCGCTCACCGGCGCGATCGCCGCTTCGATTGTCGGCATTGAAGTCAACGCGCTGGTTGCCGTGGCCGCTGCCCTGGCGGCAGGCGCGGCGATTGGCGCCGTAACAGGCGTGATTGTGGCAAAGGGCCGCGTTCAGGCGTTCATCGCCACGCTGGTGATGATGCTGCTGCTGCGCGGTGTCACCATGGTGTACACCAACGGCAGCCCGGTTAATACCGGCTTTACCGATAACGCGGATCTGTTTGGCTGGTTCGGTATCGGTCGCCCGCTGGGTGTTCCGACCCCGGTCTGGATCATGGCTATCGTCTTCCTGGCGGCGTGGTACATGCTGCACCACACCCGTCTGGGCCGTTATATTTACGCGCTGGGCGGTAACGAAGCGGCAACGCGCCTGTCCGGGATCAGCGTTAATAAAGTCAAAATTATCGTTTACTCCCTGTGCGGTCTGCTGGCATCGCTGGCAGGTATCATCGAAGTGGCGCGCCTCTCTTCTGCGCAGCCGACGGCGGGTACGGGGTATGAGCTGGATGCTATCGCAGCAGTGGTTCTGGGCGGTACGAGTCTTGCGGGCGGTAAAGGTCGCATTGTTGGGACATTGATCGGCGCACTGATTCTCGGTTTCCTGAATAATGGTTTGAATTTGTTAGGTGTTTCCTCCTATTACCAGATGATCGTTAAGGCAGTGGTGATTTTGCTGGCGGTACTGGTAGACAACAAAAAACAGTAACTGACGACACTACAGGACATCTTAGATATGAACATGAAAAAACTGGCTACCCTGGTTTCTGCTGTCGCGCTGAGCGCAACCGTAAGTGCTAACGCCATGGCGAAAGATACCATCGCGCTGGTTGTCTCTACCCTGAACAACCCGTTCTTCGTCTCCCTGAAGGACGGTGCGCAGAAAGAAGCGGACAAACTGGGCTACAACCTGGTGGTACTGGATTCACAGAACAACCCGGCGAAAGAGCTGGCTAACGTTCAGGACTTAACCGTTCGCGGCACCAAAATTCTGCTGATCAACCCAACCGATTCTGACGCCGTAGGTAACGCCGTGAAGATGGCAAACCAGGCGAAAATTCCGGTGATTACTCTGGACCGCCAGGCAACGAAAGGCGAAGTTGTTAGCCACATTGCGTCTGATAACGTGCTGGGCGGCAAAATCGCGGGTGATTACATCGCGAAGAAAGCTGGCGAAGGCGCGAAAGTTATCGAACTGCAGGGGATTGCCGGTACGTCCGCAGCCCGCGAGCGTGGTGAAGGCTTCCAGCAGGCTGTGGCTGCGCACAAATTTAACGTGCTGGCCAGCCAGCCGGCAGACTTCGACCGTACTAAAGGTCTGAACGTTATGCAGAACCTGCTGACCGCGCACCCTGACGTGCAGGCGGTATTCGCGCAGAACGACGAAATGGCGCTCGGCGCGCTGCGTGCCCTGCAGACCGCAGGTAAATCTGATGTGATGGTTGTCGGATTTGACGGCACGCCGGATGGTGAAAAAGCAGTAAACGATGGCAAACTGGCTGCGACCATCGCTCAGCTGCCTGAGCAGATTGGCGCCACTGGCGTTGAAACTGCCGACAAAGTGCTGAAGGGCGAAAAAGTTCAGGCTAAATACCCAGTTGACCTGAAGCTGGTCATCAAGCAGTAAAAGGCGAATCAGGCAGTCGCTGGCTGCCTGAGGGACACCAATAAAGAAAAGTGTGGCATACGCCACCGGGTAACACCGGTGGCGCTCTCAGATGGACAACCCAACCATGAAAACCGCAGGCAACCTCGTCGTCCTTGGCAGTATCAATGCCGATCACATTCTTAACCTTGAATCGTTCCCTGCACCGGGCGAAACCGTCACGGGTAACCAGTATCAGGTGGCATTTGGCGGTAAAGGTGCCAACCAGGCCGTCGCCGCCGGTCGCAGCGGGGCGAATATTGCGTTTATCGCCTGCACGGGTGATGACGATACCGGTGAGCGCGTACGCAAACAGCTGGCGAGCGACAACATTGATATCGCACCGGTCAGCGTTGTTGCAGGGGAATCGACCGGCGTGGCGCTGATTTTCGTCAACGCTGAAGGTGAGAATGTCATCGGTATTCATGCGGGTGCTAACGCTGCGCTGACGACAGAACGCGTCGAAGAACAACACGGAATTATTGCCGGAGCGGAAGCCCTGCTCATGCAACTGGAGTCACCGGTTGAAAGCGTGCTGGCCGCCGCGAAAATTGCGCATGAAAATCATACCACTGTCGTACTTAACCCGGCCCCAGCCCGTGTATTATCAGACGAGCTGCTGGCGCTGGTGGACATCATTACGCCGAACGAAACCGAAGCCGAAAAGCTGACGGGCATCCGCGTAGAAAATGATGACGATGCCGCGCGAGCCGCGCGTGCACTGCATGATAAGGGCATCGGTACCGTGATTATCACCCTTGGTAGCCGTGGGGTGTGGGCAAGCGTCAATGGCGAAGGCCGTCGCGTGCCGGGCTTTAAGGTCAAAGCGATTGATACCATCGCAGCGGGAGATACCTTCAACGGTGCACTGGTCACCGCGCTGCTGGAAGGCAAGAGAATGGATGAGGCTATTCGCTTCGCACACGCTGCTGCCGCGATTGCGGTGACGCGCAAAGGCGCCCAGCCTTCCGTTCCGTGGCGTAAAGAGATCGATGAATTCTTAAGTCAGCAGGGGTAACGCTTGGCCACAATGAAAGATGTCGCCCGCATGGCGGGCGTTTCTACCTCGACGGTCTCCCACGTTATAAACAACGATCGCTTCGTCAGCGAGGCGATTCGTGAGAAAGTCGAAGCTGCGGTAAAAGAACTCAACTATGCGCCGTCTGCGCTGGCGCGCAGTCTTAAGCTCAACCAGACGCGCACCATCGGTATGCTGATCACCGCGAGTACCAACCCCTTTTATTCAGAACTGGTTCGCGGCGTGGAGCGCAGCTGCTTCGAGCGTGGCTACAGCCTGGTGCTGTGCAATACCGAGGGTGACGAGCAGCGCATGAATCGTAACCTGGAAACACTGATGCAAAAACGCGTCGACGGGCTACTGCTGCTCTGCACCGAAACGCACCAGCCCTCGAAAGAGATCATCCAGCGTTATCCTTCGATTCCCACCGTGATGATGGACTGGGCGCCGTTCGACGGAACCAGCGATCTCATTCAGGATAACTCCCTGCTGGGCGGTGATATGGCGACTCAGTACCTGATTGATAAAGGACACACTCGCATTGCCTGTATTACGGGGCCGCTGGATAAAACTCCGGCGCGTTTGCGTCTGGAAGGGTATCTCTCCGCCATGGAACGAGCGGGGCTTGCCATTCCTGATGGCTACCGGATCACAGGCGACTTTGAGTTTAACGGCGGTTTCGAGGCAATGCAGAAACTGCTGACGCAAAAGCCGCGTCCGCAGGCGGTGTTTATTGGTAACGACGCGATGGCGTTTGGTGCCTATCAGGCGTTGTATCAGGCGGGGCTACGCGTGCCGGACGATATGGCGGTGATTGGCTATGACGATATCGAACTGGCCAGCTACATGACGCCGCCGCTGACCACTATTCATCAACCGAAGGATGAACTGGGCGAGCTGGCCATCGATGTGTTGATCCACCGTATGGCGCAGCCCACGCTGCAACAGCAACGGCTGCAGCTTACTCCTGTTCTGATGGAACGCGGTTCGGTTTAGCTTTCTCTTTGTGACGCTCTTTAATCAGGTTTCGGCCGTCTTTTGGTTTTAACAGCATAAAGACCAGCGCCGATACCACGGTAAGTGCGCCCATGGTGATAAAGGTATAGTGGAACTGCTCAACGGTATTCGCGCTGTCAAAACCCTCATAAAACCTCAGCACCGCTGCACTCACGGCAACCCCTAAACTGATCGACAGCTGTTGCGTTACCGCCAGCACGCTGTTGCCGCTGCTGGCGTTCTCGTCAGTCAGGTCGGCGAGGGTGATTGTGTTCATCGACGTGAACTGCGTCGACATCGCCATGCCCAACACAAACAGCGGCAGGATCAGCATCCAGACGGGTAACGCGGCGGATTGCAGCGAGAACTGCGCAATCATCAGACCGATAAAGACCGTCACGCCAACCAGCGTCTTACGATAGCCAAACCAGCGCAGCACCTGTGTCACGGTTGATTTTGCCAGAATCGAGCCCATTGCCGTGGGCGCCATCATGCAGCCAGCAATCAGGGCCGGGTAGCCGAAACCCACCTGCAGCATCAATGGCATCAGGAACGGTACGCAACCCGTCCCCAGACGAGACGCAATGTTTCCTGCAATCCCAACGGAAAACGTTCGGGTGTTAAAGAGCCCCAGGGAAATTAACGGCGTCGGGTGACGGCGCGCGTGACGTATATAAAGAAGGAATAACAGAATACCGCAGAGGATAACGGAGAGCGCTAACCACGTCGCGACGATCTTCTCGCCAAACAGCTCCATCCCGCTGGAGAATAACACCAGGCTCAGGCCAAACAGGAAAAAGCCGCCCATATCGAAGCTGCGCCTTGGCGTGGTGAAGTTCGGCATATATTTGCGGGCATACAGCAGCCCCGCAACGCCAATTGGAATATTAATCAGGAAGATCCAGTGCCAGCTTGCCCAGGTGACAAACACGCCACCGAGTACCGGGCCAAGAATCGGGCCAACCAGGCCCGGCATGGTGACGAAGTTGAGCACGGGAAGCAGTTCGCTCCTGGGGTAGGCCCGCAGCAAAGCAAGGCGCGCCACCGGCATCATCATCGCGCCGCCAATACCCTGCAATACGCGGAAGATAACCAGCTCCGTTAAGGATGAGGAGAGCGCACAGGCCAGCGATCCGAGCGTAAAGAGCGTGACGGCCAGCATGAAAACTCTGCGGGTGCCAAAGCGGTCGGCCAGCCAGCCGCTGACCGGAATTAACATTGCGACCGTCAGGGTATAGCTGATGATGGCGGACTGCATCGCCAGCGGGGAGCGGTTAAGGCTTTGCGCTATAGCGGGAAGCGCTGTGTTGAGGATGGTGGCGTCCAGTGCCTGCATAAAAAACGCCATGGCTGCAATCCACGGCAATCCGGCCATGCTGCGCGCTTTTTTCGTTGTCATTTATTTACCTGCTGGTGGGTTGGTGCGGCCAGCAATGCCTGGCACGCACTCAGGGCTCGCTGCCCGTCGCTTTCCTGGATGGCATCAACTATCGCCTGGTGCAAATCCAGTTTTACCACTTCGTTTTGTGTAATAGAGGTAAAGTAGGTGTGATACACCGAATGAAATAAAGAGGCAAAAGAGGTGAGGAACGGATTGGCGCTCATCATATAGATGTGTTCATGCCAGGCCATATCGACCTCAACCCAGCGTTCGCGGTTGAAGTGTTTTTTCAGGAACACCATCTCTTCCATCAATGCGTTAAGCTGCGCTTTCTGCTCTGCCGTTCCCAGCGTGGCGGCAAGCAGGCATGCCTGAGGTTCAAGGCTGCTGCGCATCACCAGAAAGTGATCGACGACCTGATGAAAGTTATCTTCCGTCATCCACCAGGAGAGCAGCTCCTGATCGAGAAAATTCCAGTTACTCTGTGGCATCACGCGTGTGCCAATGCGAGGGCGTGGAAGTACCATACCTTTTGCCGTCAGGGTTTTCACCGCTTCGCGCACGGCGGTACGGCTCACCCCAAACTGCTCACCCAGCTCCATCTCACCCGGCAGGATGCTACCTGGGGCATATTTACCCGCTAAAATCCGCTGAGCCAGCTTTTCTGCCAGCACGTACGAGAGGTTTTTTTGGGCGGCCAGCTGTTGTGCGCTTAATGGCATCGCTTTTATTCCTTAAAGATTCATGCTGATAATTATGCCACCTCGAATGTGATTGTGGTTGCAGATACATCAAATAGAACAATTTGTAGCTTGATTTCATCTCTGTTGGTGAAAAAAAACGCGGATGGAAACTTTTTTTAAATTTCCTCTTGTCACGTCGGAATAACTCCCTATAATGCGCCTCCACTGACACGGAACAACGGCACACACGCCGCCGGGTCAGCAGAGAAAAGCGAAATTAATCACTTGACTCTGAAGCGGGAAAGCGTAATATGCACACCCCGCGCCGCTGCGAAAAGCGAAGCGGCACTGCTCTTTAACAATTTATCAGACAATCTGTGTGGGCACTCAAAGTGACATGGATTCTTAACGTCCTCGGACGAAAAATGAATACCAAGTCTCTGAGTGAACATACGTAATTCATTACGAAGTTTAATTCACGAGCATCAAACTTAAATTGAAGAGTTTGATCATGGCTCAGATTGAACGCTGGCGGCAGGCCTAACACATGCAAGTCGAGCGGCAGCGGAAAGTAGCTTGCTACTTTGCCGGCGAGCGGCGGACGGGTGAGTAATGTCTGGGAAACTGCCTGATGGAGGGGGATAACTACTGGAAACGGTAGCTAATACCGCATAACGTCGCAAGACCAAAGAGGGGGACCTTCGGGCCTCTTGCCATCAGATGTGCCCAGATGGGATTAGCTAGTAGGTGGGGTAACGGCTCACCTAGGCGACGATCCCTAGCTGGTCTGAGAGGATGACCAGCCACACTGGAACTGAGACACGGTCCAGACTCCTACGGGAGGCAGCAGTGGGGAATATTGCACAATGGGCGCAAGCCTGATGCAGCCATGCCGCGTGTATGAAGAAGGCCTTCGGGTTGTAAAGTACTTTCAGCGGGGAGGAAGGTGTTGAGGTTAATAACCTCAGCAATTGACGTTACCCGCAGAAGAAGCACCGGCTAACTCCGTGCCAGCAGCCGCGGTAATACGGAGGGTGCAAGCGTTAATCGGAATTACTGGGCGTAAAGCGCACGCAGGCGGTCTGTCAAGTCGGATGTGAAATCCCCGGGCTCAACCTGGGAACTGCATTCGAAACTGGCAGGCTAGAGTCTTGTAGAGGGGGGTAGAATTCCAGGTGTAGCGGTGAAATGCGTAGAGATCTGGAGGAATACCGGTGGCGAAGGCGGCCCCCTGGACAAAGACTGACGCTCAGGTGCGAAAGCGTGGGGAGCAAACAGGATTAGATACCCTGGTAGTCCACGCCGTAAACGATGTCGACTTGGAGGTTGTGCCCTTGAGGCGTGGCTTCCGGAGCTAACGCGTTAAGTCGACCGCCTGGGGAGTACGGCCGCAAGGTTAAAACTCAAATGAATTGACGGGGGCCCGCACAAGCGGTGGAGCATGTGGTTTAATTCGATGCAACGCGAAGAACCTTACCTACTCTTGACATCCAGAGAACTTTCCAGAGATGGATTGGTGCCTTCGGGAACTCTGAGACAGGTGCTGCATGGCTGTCGTCAGCTCGTGTTGTGAAATGTTGGGTTAAGTCCCGCAACGAGCGCAACCCTTATCCTTTGTTGCCAGCGGTTAGGCCGGGAACTCAAAGGAGACTGCCAGTGATAAACTGGAGGAAGGTGGGGATGACGTCAAGTCATCATGGCCCTTACGAGTAGGGCTACACACGTGCTACAATGGCGCATACAAAGAGAAGCGACCTCGCGAGAGCAAGCGGACCTCATAAAGTGCGTCGTAGTCCGGATTGGAGTCTGCAACTCGACTCCATGAAGTCGGAATCGCTAGTAATCGTAGATCAGAATGCTACGGTGAATACGTTCCCGGGCCTTGTACACACCGCCCGTCACACCATGGGAGTGGGTTGCAAAAGAAGTAGGTAGCTTAACCTTCGGGAGGGCGCTTACCACTTTGTGATTCATGACTGGGGTGAAGTCGTAACAAGGTAACCGTAGGGGAACCTGCGGTTGGATCACCTCCTTACCTTAAAGAACCTGCCTTTGTAGTGCTCACACAGATTGTCTGATGAAAAGTAAATAGCAAGGCGTCTTGCGATTGAGACTTCACGTCCCCTTCGTCTAGAGGCCCAGGACACCGCCCTTTCACGGCGGTAACAGGGGTTCGAATCCCCTAGGGGACGCCACTTGCTGGTTCGTGAGTGAAAGTCACCTGCCGTCATATCTCAAAACTCATCTTCGGGTGACGTTTGAGATATTTGCTCTTTAAAAATCTGGATCAAGCTGAAAATTGAAACGACACACATGTTATGTGTGTTCGAGTCTCTCAAATTTTCGCAATCAGAAGTGAAACATCTTCGGGTTGTGAGGTTAAGCGACTAAGCGTACACGGTGGATGCCCTGGCAGTCAGAGGCGATGAAGGACGTGCTAATCTGCGAAAAGCGCCGGCGAGGTGATATGAACCTTTGACCCGGCGATGTCCGAATGGGGAAACCCAGTGTGATTCGTCACACTATCGTTAACTGAATACATAGGTTAACGAGGCGAACCGGGGGAACTGAAACATCTAAGTACCCCGAGGAAAAGAAATCAACCGAGATTCCCCCAGTAGCGGCGAGCGAACGGGGAGCAGCCCAGAGTCTGAATCAGCTTGTGTGTTAGTGGAAGCGTCTGGAAAGTCGCACGGTACAGGGTGACAGTCCCGTACACGAAAGCACACAGGTTGTGAACTCGAAGAGTAGGGCGGGACACGTGGTATCCTGTCTGAATATGGGGGGACCATCCTCCAAGGCTAAATACTCCTGACTGACCGATAGTGAACCAGTACCGTGAGGGAAAGGCGAAAAGAACCCCGGCGAGGGGAGTGAAAAAGAACCTGAAACCGTGTACGTACAAGCAGTGGGAGCACCCTAGTGGTGTGACTGCGTACCTTTTGTATAATGGGTCAGCGACTTATATTCTGTAGCAAGGTTAACCGTATAGGGGAGCCGAAGGGAAACCGAGTCTTAACTGGGCGTTAAGTTGCAGGGTATAGACCCGAAACCCGGTGATCTAGCCATGGGCAGGTTGAAGGTTGGGTAACACTAACTGGAGGACCGAACCGACTAATGTTGAAAAATTAGCGGATGACTTGTGGCTGGGGGTGAAAGGCCAATCAAACCGGGAGATAGCTGGTTCTCCCCGAAAGCTATTTAGGTAGCGCCTCGTGAACTCATCTTCGGGGGTAGAGCACTGTTTCGGCTAGGGGGCCATCCCGGCTTACCAACCCGATGCAAACTACGAATACCGAAGAATGTTATCACGGGAGACACACGGCGGGTGCTAACGTCCGTCGTGAAGAGGGAAACAACCCAGACCGCCAGCTAAGGTCCCAAAGTCATGGTTAAGTGGGAAACGATGTGGGAAGGCACAGACAGCCAGGATGTTGGCTTAGAAGCAGCCATCATTTAAAGAAAGCGTAATAGCTCACTGGTCGAGTCGGCCTGCGCGGAAGATGTAACGGGGCTAAACCATGCACCGAAGCTGCGGCAGCGACGCTTAGGCGTTGTTGGGTAGGGGAGCGTTCTGTAAGCCGTTGAAGGTGTGCTGTGAGGCATGCTGGAGGTATCAGAAGTGCGAATGCTGACATAAGTAACGATAAAGCGGGTGAAAAGCCCGCTCGCCGGAAGACCAAGGGTTCCTGTCCAACGTTAATCGGGGCAGGGTGAGTCGACCCCTAAGGCGAGGCCGAAAGGCGTAGTCGATGGGAAACAGGTTAATATTCCTGTACTTGGTGTTACTGCGAAGGGGGGACGGAGAAGGCTATGTTAGCCGGGCGACGGTTGTCCCGGTTTAAGCATGTAGGCGGAGGTTCCAGGTAAATCCGGTACCTTTTAACGCTGAGGTGTGATGACGAGGCACTACGGTGCTGAAGTAACAAATGCCCTGCTTCCAGGAAAAGCCTCTAAGCATCAGGTAACATCAAATCGTACCCCAAACCGACACAGGTGGTCAGGTAGAGAATACCAAGGCGCTTGAGAGAACTCGGGTGAAGGAACTAGGCAAAATGGTGCCGTAACTTCGGGAGAAGGCACGCTGATATGTAGGTGAAGCCCCTGCGGGTGGAGCTGAAATCAGTCGAAGATACCAGCTGGCTGCAACTGTTTATTAAAAACACAGCACTGTGCAAACACGAAAGTGGACGTATACGGTGTGACGCCTGCCCGGTGCCGGAAGGTTAATTGATGGGGTTAGCGGCAACGCGAAGCTCTTGATCGAAGCCCCGGTAAACGGCGGCCGTAACTATAACGGTCCTAAGGTAGCGAAATTCCTTGTCGGGTAAGTTCCGACCTGCACGAATGGCGTAATGATGGCCAGGCTGTCTCCACCCGAGACTCAGTGAAATTGAACTCGCTGTGAAGATGCAGTGTACCCGCGGCAAGACGGAAAGACCCCGTGAACCTTTACTATAGCTTGACACTGAACACTGGTCCTTGATGTGTAGGATAGGTGGGAGGCTTTGAAGCGTGGACGCCAGTCTGCGTGGAGCCAACCTTGAAATACCACCCTTTAATGGCTGGTGTTCTAACGTAGACCCGTGATCCGGGTTGCGGACAGTGTCTGGTGGGTAGTTTGACTGGGGCGGTCTCCTCCCAAAGAGTAACGGAGGAGCACGAAGGTTAGCTAATCCTGGTCGGACATCAGGAGGTTAGTGCAATGGCATAAGCTAGCTTGACTGCGAGAGTGACGGCTCGAGCAGGTGCGAAAGCAGGTCATAGTGATCCGGTGGTTCTGAATGGAAGGGCCATCGCTCAACGGATAAAAGGTACTCCGGGGATAACAGGCTGATACCGCCCAAGAGTTCATATCGACGGCGGTGTTTGGCACCTCGATGTCGGCTCATCACATCCTGGGGCTGAAGTAGGTCCCAAGGGTATGGCTGTTCGCCATTTAAAGTGGTACGCGAGCTGGGTTTAGAACGTCGTGAGACAGTTCGGTCCCTATCTGCCGTGGGCGCTGGAGAATTGAGGGGGGCTGCTCCTAGTACGAGAGGACCGGAGTGGACGCATCACTGGTGTTCGGGTTGTCATGCCAATGGCACTGCCCGGTAGCTAAATGCGGAAAAGATAAGTGCTGAAAGCATCTAAGCACGAAACTTGCCCCGAGATGAGTTCTCCCTGACTCCTTGAGAGTCCTGAAGGAACGTTGAAGACTACGACGTTGATAGGTCGGGTGTGTAAGCGCAGCGATGCGTTGAGCTAACCGATACTAATGAACCGTGAGGCTTAACCTTACAACGCCGAAGCTGTTTCGGCGAAGAGAGAGACAGGATTTTCAGCCTGATACAGATTAACAGAATTTGCCTGGCGGCTTTAGCGCGGTGGTCCCACCTGACCCCATGCCGAACTCAGAAGTGAAACGCCGTAGCGCCGATGGTAGTGTGGGGTCTCCCCATGTGAGAGTAGGGAACTGCCAGGCATCAAATAAGTGAAGAGGCCATCCGCAAGGATGGCCTTTTTGCGTTTAAGCATTCAGAAATTTGTAGGCCGGATAAGGCAAAGCCGCCACCCGGCAAGTCAGATCGCACTCCACTCCACAATAAACTCCGCAATCCCATCCACATCATTTAAATCCAGCATCGGAACTTCAAGCGGCAATACAACATCACTGGCCACCGCAATCACATGCTCATCCAGCGTTAACTCGCTGAAATCATGCCCGGCATCGCTTCTGAACAGCAGGATCTTAGGCACGGCCTCATGCTTAAATCCCTCGACCAGCACCAGATCCAGCGTGGCGTGATCCATCCGGCTGACCAGATAAGCGAGATCCAGCGGTGCCTCATCCGGCGTTTCTGTCATCAGCGCCCAGCGTTGAGTACTTGCCACCATCGTTTGCGCTGCACCCGCTTTACGCAACGCATAGCTATCTTTGCCCGGTTTATCGACATCCATATTATGGTGGGTATGTTTAATCAATCCTGGACGGATACCTCTGGCACAAAGCGCAGGAATGAGCTTTTTCAGCAGCGTGGTTTTTCCGGTGCCACTCCAGGCAGAAATGGCGACAACAGGTATCATCTTTTCTCCTGCATCATCTGCAAATCGTCAGGCGTATTCACATTCACAAAAGCTGATTTTAAATCGCTAAAATCAACGGGATGACCACCAGACTCGCGCATAAAAGCCATCACCCTGCGCTCTCCCGCAGCCAGATAGGACTGCAGGGCTGGCGCCAGGGATGGGTGCATCAATGCGATAGCAGGATGATCACGCTCGCCGTCATGTACCCAAACCACGGGAGCCGTACCCCGAAGCAGCAACAAACGTTCGACAAGACAGGACGGAATAAACGGGGTATCGCAGGGACAGAAGATGAACCACTCTCCGTGAGACTGTTGCATGACCGAAAGCATCCCGGCCAGCGGTCCCGGGTAATCCTCAAGGATATCCTGGTAAACGGCATACCCGCTGAGCTGGTAAGTGTCGATATGCCGGTTAGCACTGATGACCATTGTCGACACCTGGCCTGCGAGCGTATCAGCGACACATTGCCATAAGGGTTTGCCGTTCAGGCGTTGAAGCCCCTTATCTTTTCCCCCCATTCGCGTCGCTCTGCCACCTGCCAGAACGACCCCAATGATTTCCTGGCTAAGATTCACGAATATCGCCTCTTTTATTGTGGGATTGACCCTGCTAACGTGTCACTCTAAATGAAAGGAGCACCACCATGAAATGTAAACGTCTGAATGAAGTTATTGAACTCCTCCAGCCCGCCTGGCAAAAAGAGCCAGAGCTAAATCTGATGCAATTTTTACAGAAACTGGCGAAAGAGTCAGGTTTTGACGGCGATCTGGCAGACCTTTCTGACGACATCCTGATCTATCACCTTAAAATGCGTGACTCTGCCAAAGATGCTGTTATTCCTGGTATTCAGAAAGATTATGAGGAAGATTTTAAGACCGCATTACTGCGCGCCCGAGGCGTAATTAAAGAGTAAAAGCTTGTAAGCGGCGGCACCGAAATCGCCACAAGATGATATCCTGAATCATTCGTATAATTTCCGGATGATCGGATGAACGACCAGGCTTTTACTTTCCAGACATTACACCCGGACACCATTATGGATGCCCTGTTTGAACAGGGTATTCGGGTGGATTCCGGGCTAACACCGTTAAACAGCTACGAAAACCGCGTCTATCAGTTTCAGGATGAGGATCGTCAGCGCTTCGTCGTAAAATTCTATCGTCCTGAACGCTGGTCCGCAGAACAAATTCAGGAAGAGCATCAGTTTGCTCACGATCTGCTGGATGACGATGTTCCCGTTGCCGCACCGCTAAAATTCAATAACCAAACGCTCCTCACGCACGAAGGGTTTTACTACGCTGTATTCCCGAGCCTGGGTGGCCGCCAGTTTGAAGCGGATAATATTGATCAGATGGAGTGGGTTGCCCGCTATCTTGGGCGCATACACCAGACGGGACGCAAAAAAGCCTTTATTGCCCGCCCGACTATCGGGATTCAGGAATACCTTCTTGAGCCGCGCGGAATATTCGAAACGTCTGCCATGATTCCCACTGCGTTAAAGGATGATTTCCTCAACGCCACCGATAAGCTCATTGCTGCTGTTAAAACCTGCTGGCGCGACGATATTTCTGTCCTGCGCCTGCATGGCGATTGTCATGCCGGAAATATCCTCTGGCGTGATGGTCCGCTGTTTGTCGATCTCGATGATGCTCGTATGGGGCCAGCGGTTCAGGACCTATGGATGCTGCTCAATGGCGACAAAGCCGAGCAACGCATGCAGCTTGAAACCATTATTGAAGCTTATGAAGAATTTAGCCCGTTTAATTCAGACGAAATTGCCCTGATTGAGCCTTTACGTGCGATGCGTTTTGTTTATTATCTCGCATGGTTAATCAGGCGTTGGGACGATCCCGCATTTCCCCGGAATTTCCCGTGGCTTACCGGAGAGGATTACTGGCGTAGCCAGATATCTACATTTACTGAGCAGGTCAAGGTTCTTCAGGAACCCCCTCTGCAATTAACGCCGATGTATTAATTGGACACACCCAGGAGAGAGTTAATCATGAAAAAAATTTGGCTGGCGCTGGCAGGTATGATTCTGGCATTTAGCGCTTCTGCTGCGCAGTTTACCGACGGCAAACAGTTCATCACGCTGGACAAACCGGTCGCTGGCGAGCCACAGGTTCTGGAGTTCTTCTCGTTCTATTGCCCACACTGCTATCAGTTCGAGCAGGTTCTGCATGTTTCTGACAACGTGAAGAAAAAGCTGCCAGAAGGCACCAAAATGACCAAGTACCACGTCGAGTTCCTGGGCCCATTGGGTAAAGACCTGACCCAGGCATGGGCGGTCGCGATGGCACTGGGCGTGGAAGATAAGATCACTGCGCCAATGTTTGAAGCCGTACAGAAAACCCAGACCGTTCAGACCACTGCGGATATCCGTAAAGTGTTCGTTGATGCCGGCGTGAAAGGTGAAGAGTATGACGCTGCATGGAACAGCTTTGTGGTGAAATCTCTGGTTGCTCAGCAGGAAAAAGCGGCTGCTGACCTCCAGCTTCAGGGCGTTCCGGCGATGTTTGTTAACGGCAAATACCAGCTGAACATGCAGGGCATGGACACCAGCAGCATGGATATCTTCGTACAGCAGTATGCTGATACCGTGAAATACCTGGTTGAGAAGAAGTAATTTCGCTGATGTAAAAACGCCGGTCACTGACCGGCGTTTTTGTATGAAGATTTAATATTGTCTATCTGTTCGTCTTTCTCTTTCCAGAGCGTATTAAGCCACTGCTGGAAACGACGTTTGAAACTCTTATCGTTAACGTAATCACCGTGCAGCCCGGCATCTATCGGGACCAGATCGACACGCACAACAATGCGCGTCAGTTTGCCGCTGAGCATATCGTAGAACGGCGTCTTATTGTTTTCCGGATAGCAGAGTGTGACGTTCAGGAGTTTATCGAACTGTGATCCCAGCACGTTAAGCGCCATCGCAATACCCGCAGCCTTTGGCGGCAGCAAGTGCTGGTAAGGGGAGCGAGTTTGTTGATGCTTCTCTTCCGTAAACCGGGAGCCTTCAACAAAGTTCACGATGGTCGTAGGATGCGCGCGAAACTTTTCGCAGGAACGGCGCGTGGTATCCACATCTTTGCCGCGACGCTCGGGATGACGAATCAAATAGCTGCGCGAATAGCGTTTCATAAACGGCATATCAAGTGCCCAGCAGGCCAGCCCGATAAAAGGCACCCAGGCGAGCTGCTGTTTCAGAAAATATTTGTTCATCGGGATGTGTTTGCGAAAAAGTACGCATAACACCACGATGTCCGCCCAGCTGTGGTGATTGCAGATCAGCAGATACCAGTTCTTCTTGTTAAGACTCTCCAGCCCTTTGATATCCCACTTCAGATGCGAGTTCAGGCACAGCAGTATCGCCAGTCCTTCGCACCAGCAGTACATCATGAAGTTACAAAATGCGGACACGGCTCGCCACACCATGGGAACAGGCAGCAGTAGTTTAACGATCCCGGCGATAATGATCGGCACAGAGCAGGCGACAGTCACAAGGATAGTTAAAATGATGCTTAACAGTAATGTTATTGCAGCGAGCAATCTCGACATGATGAGCTTTTTCAAATGGTTAGCTGTAAGTGAGCGGTCGGCTATGCAACGCCGGGCGCTGATTTTACCAGAAAACAGACAAATTAATGGCGCTTTGACGTGATGATTTGGCCGTTTTTACCCTGTCGCAGACGATTTCTCTGTGATTGCGTGCTTAACAAGGCTTATATCCACATAGACTAAATTGCCATCAGGTGACCATATAGATAAGATCTAATGCGATAACAGCATGATAATTAAGATCTAAAAATTAACGCATATGTATTTTCTACGTCTGTTATTCATATGAAGTGAAAATATACACAAACTTATCCACAGTTTGATTTTTGCGAGCGATCCTCACGATCGCAAAATCTTTTCCTGTATCTGGCGCTAATACCTGATGTTTTCATCCTTCTGTGGCATCCTTTACCCATAAATTGATTAAAGGCACGGACATTATGGTTCAGATCCCAGAAAACCCTCTTATTCTCGTCGATGGCTCTTCTTACCTGTATCGGGCATATCATGCGTTTCCTCCTCTGACCAATAGCGCAGGGGAACCCACCGGCGCAATGTACGGCGTGCTGAACATGCTGCGCAGCCTGATCCTTCAGTATCAGCCAACCCATGCGGCTGTGGTCTTTGATGCGAAAGGTAAAACTTTCCGCGACGAGCTGTTTGAGCATTACAAATCTCACCGTCCGCCAATGCCTGACGATCTGCGCGCGCAGATTGAGCCGCTGCACACCATGGTAAAAGCGATGGGGCTGCCGCTGCTGGCCGTCTCAGGCGTTGAAGCCGATGACGTCATCGGTACGCTGGCGCGTGAAGCAGAAAAGATGGGGCGTCCTGTACTGATCAGCACCGGTGATAAAGATATGGCGCAGCTGGTGACGCCAGGCATCACCCTGATTAACACCATGACCAACACCATTCTGGGGCCTGAAGAGGTGGTCACTAAGTATGGCGTGCCGCCTGAGCTGATTATCGACTTCCTCGCGTTGATGGGCGACTCCTCGGATAACATCCCGGGTGTCCCTGGCGTCGGTGAAAAAACCGCGCAGGCGCTGCTCCAGGGGCTGGGTGGTCTGGACACGCTCTACGCGGAGTCAGACAAAATCGCCGGGCTCTCCTTCCGTGGCGCAAAAACCATGGCCGGAAAACTGGAAGAGAACAAAGAGGTGGCTTATCTCTCCTATAAGCTGGCCACAATCAAAACCGATGTCGAACTGGAGCTGGGCTGTGAGCAGCTTGAAGTGCAACAGCCTTCCGCTGACGATCTGCTGAGCCTGTTTAAGAAATACGAATTCAAGCGCTGGACGGCTGACGTGGAAGCCGGTAAATGGCTGCAGGCGAAAGGGGCTAAACCTGCTGCAAAGCCGAAGGAGACGATCGTCGTTGACGCAGAAGAGCAGGCGGAAGAAGAAGCCGTGGCGCTTTCCTTCGACAACTACGAAACCATTCTAGAAGAGTCACGGCTGATCGCCTGGATCGAGAAACTGAAAAAGGCGCCGGTCTTCGCCTTTGATACCGAAACCGACAGCCTCGATAACATCTCTGCCAATATGGTTGGTCTGTCATTTGCGACAGAGCCGGGTATTGCCGCCTACGTCCCTGTGGCGCACGATTACCTGGATGCGCCGGAGCAGATCTCCCGTGAACGCGTGCTTGAGCTGCTGAAGCCGATTCTGGAAGACGAAAAGGCGCTCAAGGTTGGGCAAAACCTCAAGTACGACCGCGGCATTCTGCAAAACTACGGCATTGAACTGCGCGGGATTGCCTTCGACACCATGCTTGAATCCTACATTCTGGACAGCGTCGCGGGCCGCCATGATATGGATTCCTTATCTGACCGCTGGCTCAAGCACAAAACGATCACCTTTGAAGAGATTGCCGGTAAAGGGAAAAATCAGCTCACCTTTAACCAGATTGCTCTGGAAGAAGCGGGGCGCTACGCGGCGGAAGACGCTGATGTCACGCTGCAGCTGCACCTGAAGATGTGGCCAAAACTGCAGAAGCATGAAGGTCCGCTGAACGTGTTCCAGCATATCGAGATGCCGCTGGTGCCAGTGCTGTCCCGCATTGAACGCAACGGCGTGAAGATTGACCCAACGGTGCTGCATAACCACTCCGGGGAGCTGGCGCAGCGTTTGACCGAGCTTGAGCAAAAAGCGCATGAGCTTGCAGGCGAGCCGTTTAACCTCTCTTCACCGAAGCAGCTGCAAACCATTCTGTTTGAAAAGCAGGGCATCAAGCCGCTGAAGAAGACCCCAGGCGGCGCGCCGTCAACCTCTGAAGAGGTGCTGGAAGAGCTGGCGCTGGACTACCCGCTGCCAAAAGTGATTCTGCAGTACCGTGGCCTCGCGAAGCTGAAGTCTACCTACACCGACAAGCTCCCGCTGATGATCAACCCGAAAACGGGCCGCGTGCACACGTCGTATCATCAGGCTGTCGCGGCGACCGGTCGTCTCTCATCTACCGATCCTAACCTGCAGAACATCCCGGTACGTAACGAAGAAGGCCGCCGTATTCGCCAGGCTTTCATCGCACCAGAGGATTATCTGATTGTCTCTGCTGACTACTCGCAAATTGAGCTGCGCATTATGGCGCATCTGTCCCGCGACAAAGGCCTGCTGACCGCGTTTGCCGAAGGGAAGGATATCCACCGGGCAACCGCGGCGGAAGTCTTCGGCTTGCCGCTGGACAGCGTGACCAACGAGCAGCGCCGCAGTGCTAAGGCGATCAACTTCGGTCTGATTTACGGCATGAGCGCATTTGGTCTTTCGCGCCAGCTCAACATTCCGCGCAAAGAGTCGCAGAAGTATATGGATCTCTACTTCGAGCGTTATCCGGGCGTGCTGGAATATATGGAACGCACCCGCGCGCAGGCGAAGGAAAAAGGTTACGTCGAAACCCTGGATGGCCGCCGCCTCTACCTACCGGACATCAAATCCAGCAACGCGGCGCGTCGCGCTGGCGCAGAGCGTGCGGCGATCAACGCCCCGATGCAGGGTACTGCGGCGGACATTATTAAGCGTGCAATGATCGCCGTTGATGCCTGGCTTGAAAAAGAGAAGCCTCGCGTGAAGATGATCATGCAGGTACACGATGAACTGGTATTTGAAGTGCACAAAGACGACCTCGACGCCGTGTCGAAGAAGATCCACGAACTGATGGAAAGCAGCATGACGCTTGACGTGCCGCTGCTGGTGGAAGTGGGAAGTGGCGAAAACTGGGATCAGGCTCACTAACGGTTCTTCGCATAACGCGCTTTTTATGTAAGTTTGCAACATAACAACGCGCGTTTTGTGACAATCATTAGAATTCCCTATGTAAAGAATGAAAAAAAACTACAAAAAGTGCTTTTTCTGCAGCACAAAAAGGGGTAGAGTTGTCGGCGTAGGGTACAGAGGTAAGATGTTCTATCTTTCAGACCTTTTACTTCACGTAATCGGATTTGGCTGAATATTTTAGCCGCCCCAGTCAGTAATGACTGGGGCGTTTTTTATTGCGGCAAAGAAAAATTCAGGCAAAAAAAACGCGGCTATCGCCGCGCTCGGTATTACTCTTCTTCCGCTTCCGTCGCGGGTTCCAGCTCGCTAAACCAGGTATCGAGCTTCTGACGCAGCTTGTCCACGCCCAGCTTTTTCAGCGAGGAGAACGGCTCAACCTGCACATCACCGTTGAACGCCAGCACCGCTTCGCGAACCATATTCACCTGCGCTTTACGCGCGCCGCTCGCCAGCTTATCGGCTTTCGTCAGCAGCACCAGCACGGCGATATCGCTTGCTACAGCCCAGTCGATCATCTGCTGATCCAGATCTTTCAGGGGATGGCGAATATCCATCAGCACCACCAGACCTTTCAGGCACAGGCGTTTTTCCAGGTATTCACCCAGCGCACGCTGCCACTTGATTTTCATCTCTTCCGGTACCTGCGCGTAACCGTAGCCCGGTAAGTCGACCAGGCGTTTGCCCTCTGCGACTTCAAACAGGTTGATCAGCTGGGTACGGCCAGGTGTTTTTGAGGTACGCGCCAGGCTCTTCTGATTGGTC
Source organism: Enterobacter sp. E20 (assembly GCF_000801755.2). NCBI lineage: Bacteria > Pseudomonadati > Pseudomonadota > Gammaproteobacteria > Enterobacterales > Enterobacteriaceae > Enterobacter > Enterobacter sp. E20. The sequence goes on along the minus strand of NZ_CP012999.1, from coordinate 4,704,758 downwards.
AGCGTATTCAGGGCGCTGGATTTCCCCGCATTGGAGCGGCCAGCAAATGCCACTTCAATACCGGTATCAGAAGGAAGGTGGCGAATATCGGGCGCACTGGTGACAAAATGCGTCTGTTGGTAGTTCCAGGTAGTCACGTGGTCGTCTCCAAAATCGTAATCTGAAGGGGATTATACCCGAATGCAGCCAAAAGGCTTTTCTGATTGCTATGAGCTGTAGGCGAATGCCCCAACCGGTGTGAGAGATCGGCCAGGAATGCTATGGGAGATTTCAGAGAATTCGCAGGCGTCAAAAAAGCCAAACTGTTTTAAATCATAAGCTTATTTCCGGGTAATTGTCTGAAAAATCCTTTTTGTACCGTTTCGTTGCTTGTTAGTTTAACGGAACAAGGTAAAGTGTGCGTCAGGGCGAGGAAGCCAACAGGAAATCGACTTAAGGATTAGGGTCAGGAGCGCCAGGAGGCGAAGACGCAGGATTGTCAGGATGACCAACGCCTGGAGGCGTTTTAAAAGGAAATGGAACCGTATCACGGACGGTATTAGCCAAGGGATAAACAGGGTTTGTTGTTGGCAAACACGGAAAGTCTGACCCGCTAAGGGTTGTGAGTCAGGAAAAAAGGCGACAGATTGCTCTGTCGCCTTTTTTCTTTGCTTGCTTTCTGCTAGATTTCGCCGCAATTCTATACTGAAGAAAACGACTTAAAGATAAAACATCATGAAAAAACCAACCTCCGCTGCGGGCGCGAAACGCCCTGCAAAAGCACGCCGCAAAACGCGCGAAGAACTGAACCAGGAAGCGCGCGATCGCAAACGCGACAAAAAACATCGCGGTCACGCTGCGGGTAGCCGTGCCAACGGTGGTGGTGCAGCGGGTGCTTCTGCAAAAGGCAAACAGCAGAAAGACCCTCGTATCGGCAGTAAAACTCCCATTCCACTGGGCGTGACAGACACCCCGGTCACTAAGCAGCACAAACCAAAGAGCGAGAAACCTATGCTTTCACCGCAGGCTGAGCTGGATTTGCTGGAGAACGATGAGCGCCTGGACGCGCTGCTGGAACGTCTTGAAGAGGGTGAAACCCTGACCGCTGAAGAGCAGTCATGGGTGGATGCCAAACTGGATCGTATCGATGAACTGATGCAGAAGCTGGGCCTGTCATACGACGATGACGAAAATGAAGAAGAAGACGAGAAGCAGGAAGATATGATGCGTCTTCTGAAGGGTGGAAACTAACATTTGCACCCGGCAGGCACGATAGTCCTGCTTATAACCCTTCCGGTTATATGTTATCTGGTGTGGTTATTCGTTAAACTACGGCGGTTGTCGCGGCGACAGAAGTGGCTGCGCACCCGAATGATGGCCCGCGATGGGGCCAGAACGGGCCGCCGTATACGAACGCGACACCAACGGAAGGAGTGAGCATGTCAGCACCAACTATCGACTGGGATTTGGCCCTAATCCAGAAATATAACTATTCCGGGCCGCGTTATACGTCATACCCCACCGCGCTGGAGTTCTCCGATGCCTTCGGCGAGGCTGATTTCCAGCAGGCTGTCGCGCGCTATCCTGAGCGTCCGCTGTCGCTCTACGTCCATATTCCGTTCTGCCACAAGCTCTGCTACTTCTGCGGCTGCAATAAAATCGTTACCCGTCAGCAGCACAAAGCCGACCAATATCTTGATGCGCTTGAACAAGAAATTGTCCATCGCGCGCCGCTTTTTGCTGGCCGTCACGTCAGCCAGCTGCACTGGGGCGGCGGGACGCCAACCTATCTGAATAAAGCGCAAATCAGCCGCCTGATGACCCTGCTGCGCGGCAATTTCAGTTTTAACGCCGACGCTGAAATCTCGATCGAAGTCGATCCGCGTGAAATTGAGCTGGATGTACTGGATCACTTACGCGCCGAAGGCTTCAATCGTCTGAGTATGGGCGTGCAGGATTTCAATAAAGAGGTTCAGCGTCTGGTGAACCGCGAGCAGGACGAAGAATTTATCTTTGCCTTACTCAATCACGCGCGCGAGATTGGTTTCACCTCGACCAATATTGACCTGATTTACGGCCTGCCAAAGCAAACGCCGGAAAGCTTCGCCTTCACCCTGAAGCGCGTGGCCGAACTCAACCCGGACCGCCTGAGCGTCTTTAACTATGCGCATCTGCCGACGCTCTTTGCCGCTCAGCGAAAAATCAAAGATGCCGATCTTCCTTCTGCCCAGCAGAAGCTGGATATCCTGCAGGAAACCATTACCTCGCTGACCGAAACCGGCTATCAGTTTATCGGGATGGATCACTTTGCCCGTCCGGATGACGAGCTGGCGATTGCGCAGCGTGAAGGTGTTCTGCACCGTAACTTCCAGGGCTACACAACCCAGGGCGATACCGATTTGCTGGGGATGGGCGTCTCCGCTATCAGCATGATTGGCGACTGTTACGCGCAGAACCAGAAAGAGCTGAAGCTTTACTACCAGCAGGTTGATGAAACGGGCAACGCGCTGTGGCGCGGCATTGCGTTAACGCGCGACGACTGCATCCGACGCGATGTGATTAAGGCGCTAATCTGCAATTTCCGTCTCGATTTCAGCGACGTTGAGTCGCAGTGGGATCTGCACTTCAGCGATTATTTTGCGGAAGACCTGAAGCTGATTGCACCGCTGGCGAAAGACGGGCTGGTGGATGTGTCGGAGAGCGCGATTGAGGTCACGCCGAAAGGGCGTCTGTTGATCCGTAATATCTGCATGTGCTTTGACGCGTATCTACGTCAGAAAGCGCGACTGCAGCAGTTCTCGCGGGTGATTTAAGGCGCATTGCAAAATGCACAAAACGTAGGCCGGGTAAGGCGAAGCCGCCACCCGGCTTTTACGTTCAACTCGCTAGCTAAACAGCCCCACCAACGCCGCACACAACATGGCCGCAACGGCTGTCTGTGGCGTGTGGCTTTCAGCGGCTCCGCTAGAGAGCATATTCACGATTGTTTCCAGCATGATGTTCACCCCCAATTTCCGGGCACGATCATACAAAACTCATCGGAACAGTAAAGCGCAAAATAACGGCAATTTGCGCTCAATGAATAACCTTTACACAGCGGCGTGCGATCACTCCATTCCCAGCTCTTTAAGCTTGCGCGTCAGGGTATTACGTCCCCATCCCAGCAGGCGAGCGGCTTCCTGCTTATGGCCCTGCGTATGACGAAGCGCGGTAGTTAACAGCGTACGCTCCATCTCCGGCTGAGCTTCAGACAGCAGGTTTTGATGACCGGAACGCAGCGCGCGGTCGGCCCACTGCGCCAGCAGCGTCGCCCAGCTGTCCGGCAGCGCGTGCCCGGTACTGCTTTCAGACGCGGTCGCTTCAAACAGCTCGGCCGGTAAATCCTGAATTAGCACTTCCTGCCCGGCGGCCATCACGGTTAACCAGCGGCAGGTGTTTTCCAGCTGGCGTACGTTGCCCGGCCATGCCAGACGCGTCAGAGCGGCATCGGTTTCCGGGTGAAGCTGCTTGGCTTCCACGCCCAGCTCGCGGGCGGCTACCTGCAGGAAATGACGCGCCAGACGGGGAATATCTTCCCGGCGTTCGCGCAGCGGCGGCAGATGAACGCGAATAACGTTCAGACGGTGGAATAAATCCTCACGGAATTTTCCTTCCTGCACGCGTTGCTCCAGGTTCTGGTGGGTCGCGGCGATAATGCGCACGTCCACCTTTACCGGCGCATAGCCTCCCACGCGATAAAACTGCCCGTCGGCCAGCACGCGCAGCAGGCGGGTCTGGACATCCAGCGGCATATCGCCGATCTCATCCAGGAACAGCGTACCGCCGTCAGCCTGTTCAAACCGGCCCTGGCGAATGGTATTGGCGCCGGTAAATGCCCCTTTTTCATGGCCGAACAGTTCGGACTCAATCAAATCCTTCGGGATCGCCGCCATATTCAGGGCGATGAACGGCGCTTTTGCACGCGGGCTGTGGCGGTGCAATGCATGCGCCACAAGCTCTTTACCGGTTCCCGACTCACCGTTAATCAATACGCTGATGGACGAGCGGGACAAACGACCGATAATGCGAAACACGTCCTGCATCGCCGGCGCTTCACCGATGATATCTGTCGTTGGCCCAAAATCGGGCGCGTGGCGCGGCTGTTGCTGCTCCTGATAATGGCTAATCGCGCGCTCAACCAGCGCCACCGCTTCGTCGATATCAAAGGGTTTGGGCAGGTAATCAAACGCCCCTTGCTGATAGGCGCTCACTGCGGCATCCAGATCGGAGTGCGCGGTCATTATGATGACCGGAAGCATAGGGTGGCGTTGTTTGATCTGCTTTAACAGCGCCAGCCCGTCCATGCCCGGCATACGAATATCCGAAAGCAGAACATCTGGCGTTTTGGTGGTGAGTGCGTCGAGCACTTCGCTGCCGCTCTCAAACGTCGTGCAGCTTAATCCTGCCCCTGTGAGCGCGCGTTCAAGCACCCAACGGATGGAGCTATCGTCATCGACTACCCAGACTATCCCTCGTTGCATAAACGTCACCTTTATTTTTTAATCGGCAGGAAAACCGAAAACTCGGTATGTCCCGGCCAACTGGTAAATTCAATTTTCCCGGAGTGTTGATCGATCAAACTGCGGGCAATGGATAAGCCCAGGCCGGTTCCGCCTTCGCGACCGCTTACCATCGGGTAGAACAGGGTATCCTGCAAATGCGATGGAATGCCGGGCCCGTTATCCTCAACGTCGATACGGGCCGCCAGCCGGTAGCGCACGCCGTGTAACGTGAGCTGGAAGGCGGTGCGGGTGCGTAAAATAATCTCGCCGCCTTCAGGCCCAAGCGCCTGCAGGGCATTACGCACAATATTCAACAGGACCTGCTCAATCTGGTCCGGGTCATGGGCCAGTTCCGGCAGGCTTGGATCGTAATCACGTACCAGCGTGACGTTCTCCGGCAGCTCCATTGAGACGAGCTTCACCACCCGCTCAGCCACTTTATGGATGCTTTCAGTAACGTGCATTCCCGGCTGCTGCGGACCGAGAAGACGGTCTACCAGATTCCGCAGACGGTCCGCCTGCTCAATGATGACGTTGGTGTACTCCGCCAGCGCGGGATCGGGCAGCGCTTTAGTCAGAAGCTGCGCTGCGCCGCGTAATCCACCCAGCGGGTTTTTGATTTCATGCGCCAGGCCGCGCACCAGGTCACGGGCGGCAATCTGCTGCGCATGCTGAAGCTGCTCCTGGCTCAGTCGACGCTGATTATCCATCGGCGCCATTTCCAGCAGGATCAGGCCTTCGGGAAGACGTTGCGCGGTTAGCGATAGAATGTGCGAGCGCCCGTCGATCACCAGCGTCACTTCGTTATCGGTAAACCCCTGGCCGGCCTGCAAACTTTCCTGCATCAGGCCAATATTCAGTGAAAAATAGCTCAGGAGTTCAGGAAGCGGGGTGCCGAACAGTTTACGTGCGCTTTGGGCGAGCAGCTGCTGCGCGGCCGGGTTGGCGTAATGAACGGCCAGCTCGTCATCGACCAGCAATATGCTGTTAATCAAAGAATTGAGGATCTGCCCAGCATCGGGCAGCGTGCCAGTTGCCATTCAGCAGTCTCCTGGAGTCGTTTGCACTAATTTAGTGCAGTATAGCGTTTTCGGCGTAAAAAGCGCGTGAGATCAGGTTGTTGGTGGAGAAAAAAGCCCATCCGGAGATGGGCTAAAAGTTTCCACGGCAACTACCCCCGGCGCTTATCACGCCGGGTAAAACAACTTTAATTAAACGCTGTAGTACAGCTCGAACTCTACCGGGTGTGGCGTCATACGCACGCGGTCGTTCTCTTCCATACGCAGGGCGATGTAAGCATCGATAGCGTCGTCAGTGAATACGCCACCTGCAGTCAGGAACTCGCGGTCTGTGTCCAGCGCCTGCAGGGCTTCTTCCAGAGAGCCAGCAACCTGTGGGATCTCTTTCGCTTCTTCTGGCGGCAGGTCGTACAGGTTTTTGTCCATCGCTTCGCCCGGGTGGATCTTGTTCTTGATACCGTCCAGACCGGCCATCAGCAGTGCTGCGAAGCACAGGTATGGGTTAGCCGCTGGGTCCGGGAAGCGAACTTCGATACGACGTGCTTTAGGAGAAGCCACCACCGGAATACGGATAGAAGCAGAACGGTTACGTGCAGAGTAGGCCAGCATCACTGGCGCTTCGTAGCCCGGGACCAGACGCTTGTAGGAGTTCGTGGTTGGGTTCGCCAGGGCGTTGATTGCTTTAGCGTGTTTGATAACACCACCGATGTAATACAGCGCCTGCTCGGACAGACCGGCATATTTGTCGCCAGAGAACAGGTTGGTACCGTTCTTGGACAGAGACATGTGGCAGTGCATACCCGAACCGTTATCGCCAAACATTGGTTTTGGCATGAAGGTCGCGGTTTTACCGAAACGGTGCGCAACGTTGTGCACAACGTATTTGTAGATCTGAATTTCGTCCGCTTTTTTGGTCATGGTGTTGAAGCGGGTAGCCACTTCGTTCTGACCAGCAGTCGCCACTTCGTGGTGGTGAGCTTCAACAACCAGGCCCATCTCTTCCATCACCAGACACATAGTGGAACGAATGTCCTGTGCAGAGTCGACCGGAGGAACTGGGAAGTAACCGCCCTTCACGCCAGGACGGTGACCTTTGTTACCGCCTTCGTATTTGGTGGAGGAGTTCCATGCACCTTCGATGTCGTCAATAGCCACGTGGGAGCCAGAAATAGACGCACCAAAACGGATGTCATCGAACAGGAAGAACTCTGGCTCTGGCCCGAACAGAACGGTGTCTGCGATGCCGGTAGAACGCAGGTACTCTTCAGCGCGTTTCGCGATGGAACGTGGGTCGCGGTCGTAGCCCTGCAGGGTGCCTGGCTCGAGGATGTCGCAACGGATGATCAGGGTAGGTTCTTCGAAGAACGGATCAATGACCGCAGTGGTCGCATCTGGCATCAGAACCATGTCGGATTCGTTAATGCCTTTCCAGCCACCAATGGAGGAGCCGTCAAACATTTTGCCTTCTTCAAAGAATTCGGCGTTCACCTGATGAGCAGGGATTGTGACGTGCTGTTCTTTACCTTTGGTATCGGTGAAGCGCAGATCAACAAACTTCACTTCATGTTCGTTCAGCATCGTCAAAACGTGTTCAGCGGACATACTTAACTCTCCAGATTGGTCATTGTCGTCGTGGTAACGAGGTCTTCAATTTCTGTTTGTACTGGCTGGTGCCATGTATTTTTTATAAAGCGAAATCTGTGCCAACTTTTAAAACACCCCAAAAAGGCGTTATCATGCGCACCATAGTGCAAAAGGGCTGCACCACGATGGATTTGTTGCACCAGTATAGTGCTTCAATGTGAACATTGAGCACCATATTGGTGCAATTTACGTTAAAGTGCCCTTTTACCGCTCCGTGAAAGCGATCACAAAGCATCTCTGCAATACTTGTTTGCGGGGGATGTTTGTGATCCTGTTTTGTAGTGCGATTAATCCGTGTACAATAACGCGCTATTTCTAAATGCCTGAGGCAAAGTTGTGATCGAAAATTTGCGTAACATCGCCATCATCGCGCACGTTGACCATGGTAAAACTACCCTGGTCGACAAGCTGCTGCAGCAATCCGGTACGTTTGATGCGCGTGCCGAAACCCAAGAACGCGTGATGGACTCCAACGATTTGGAGAAAGAGCGTGGGATTACCATCCTCGCGAAAAACACCGCGATTAAATGGAATGACTACCGTATCAACATCGTTGATACCCCAGGGCACGCCGACTTCGGTGGTGAAGTTGAACGTGTAATGTCCATGGTAGACTCCGTTCTGCTGGTCGTTGACGCAATGGATGGCCCAATGCCACAGACGCGCTTCGTGACCAAAAAAGCTTTTGCCCATGGTCTGAAGCCAATCGTTGTTATCAACAAAGTTGACCGCCCTGGCGCGCGTCCTGACTGGGTTGTTGACCAGGTATTCGACCTGTTCGTTAACCTCGACGCGACCGACGAGCAGCTGGACTTCCCTATCGTTTACGCCTCTGCGCTGAACGGTATCGCAGGTCTGGACCACGAAGACATGGCTGAAGACATGACCCCGCTGTATCAGGCGATTGTTGACCGTGTTCCTGCGCCAAACGTCGATCTCGACGGTACCCTGCAGATGCAGATCTCTCAGCTCGATTACAACAACTACGTTGGCGTTATCGGCATTGGTCGTATCAAACGCGGTAAAGTGAAGCCGAACCAGCAGGTCACTATCATCGATAGCGAAGGCAAAACCCGTAACGGTAAAGTCGGTAAAGTACTGACTCACCTGGGTCTTGAGCGTATCGAGAGTGACGTTGCGGAAGCGGGCGACATCATCGCTATCACCGGTCTGGGTGAACTGAACATCTCCGACACCATCTGCGATCCGCAGAACGTCGAAGCGCTGCCAGCCCTGTCCGTTGATGAACCAACCGTATCCATGTTCTTCAACGTCAACACCTCTCCGTTCTGTGGTAAAGAAGGTAAATTCGTTACCTCTCGTCAGATCCTTGACCGCCTGAACAAAGAGCTGGTGCACAACGTTGCGCTGCGCGTTGAAGAAACCCAGGATGCCGATGCATTCCGCGTTTCTGGTCGTGGTGAGCTGCACCTGTCTGTTCTGATCGAAAACATGCGTCGTGAAGGTTTCGAAATGGCGGTTTCCCGTCCGAAAGTAATCTTCCGCGAAATCGACGGCCGTAAACAAGAGCCGTTCGAAAACGTGACGCTGGACGTTGAAGAGCAGCACCAGGGTTCTGTGATGCAGGCTCTGGGTGAGCGTAAAGGCGACCTGAAAAACATGAATCCAGATGGCAAAGGCCGCGTACGTCTCGACTACGTGATCCCAAGCCGTGGTCTGATCGGCTTCCGTTCAGAGTTCATGACCATGACTTCCGGTACCGGTCTGCTGTACTCCACCTTCAGCCACTACGACGACGTGCGTCCGGGCGAAGTGGGCCAGCGTAATAACGGCGTGCTGATCTCCAACGGTCAGGGTAAAGCGGTTGCGTTTGCGCTGTTCGGTCTGCAGGATCGCGGTAAGCTGTTCCTGGGTCACGGTGCTGAAGTTTACGAAGGCCAGATCATCGGTATTCACAGTCGTTCTAACGACCTGACCGTAAACTGCCTGACCGGTAAGAAACTGACCAACATGCGTGCGTCCGGTACTGACGAAGCAACGGTTCTGGTTCCACCGATCAAGATGACTCTGGAGCAGGCTCTGGAATTCATCGATGATGACGAACTGGTAGAAGTGACTCCACAGTCAATTCGTATCCGTAAACGTCACCTGACCGAGAACGATCGTAAACGTGCGATGCGCGGTGCGAAAGAAGAGTAATACGGTCAATCCGTAGTAAAAAAAGCCGCTGAGAAATCAGCGGCTTTTTTATTGTTATTTGAAGCTGTATTTCACCCCCAGCATCCCCTGGGTATCGCTGTAGCCTTTGTCGCCTATCTGCTGAGCCACATTGCCCCAAACGCTAAGCTGCGGCGTAATCTGCCCCTCTACGCCCGTCTTTAACTCGCCGATATTGCGAGCACCGCGCAGTTCATTGCTGACGTCATCCATGCGGATGCGCGTGGTCTGGGTATTGTGGATCCAGTTCGCCTCGATAAACGGCTGGAAGGTACGGGATTTACCGTCGTCAATCGCGTTATGTCCGCTGATATAGGCCTTCACGCCGAGACGTGTCATCAGATTCCCCTGAGTCTCGTCTTTCACCCGCGTGCCGTTGCGTTCGCGATGGTCATCAGCCTGCACGTCCATCCAAACGGCCTGCGCTTTCGGCTGGATCCAGTAGCTGTTGCGGCCGCTTTCGCCCATCTTAACGCTATAGCCAGCTTCTACAGAGGCGGTTACGCCGCTGGAGCGATAATTCTCAGTCGCCTGATCCTGCCCCATCACCTTATTGTCGAACCAGTTATACAGCATCCAGCTATCAACGTAGGTTCCACTTTTATCCGCGTCGTTTGCGTACCAGGTACCGTACAGACCGACGCTATAGCCATTCACTTCGCCACGCGAGTGGTATCCGGTCAGGCTGGAAGCACTCCGGCTCTGGCTGTTGCCGTAGCCCGCCATCAGGCCGAGATGCCACCGATCCAGGCCGTCGGTGCTCCACTGGGCGACATCACCACCCAGCTGCAGCACGTAGCGGTTGGCGGTCGTTTTTAACTGGCCGCTGCCGTCTCTGAAACGCGTATGGCCACCGACGTTACGCATCCACAGGCTCGTCACTTTTTGCTCGCCGGTGAGCAGGTCGGTGTACTGCGTTTCACCCAGACGGTCGTGCAGGCGGGTCATAAACAGCGTATTTGCCGCATAGCTGTTCGCCTGATAGCTACCAAATTCAGGGCGATACTGATGCTCGCTTTTCGGTGGTGCAGCAGGGGGGACCGGTTCCTGCGGCGGAATCACCGGGTCGACGGGCGGGTCCACAGGGTCAACAGGTGGGTCTACCGGGTCGACCGGCGGGTCAACGGGCTCAACCAGGCTGGTCAGAAACCAGTTTTTACCTTTTTGCACAACGTTATAGTCATAACCCCCCGCCACGATACGGCTGGCCTTCTCAAACGTCCCGTCAGAGTTGCCGCCAACGCTGACGATTTCAATCCCTTCTACGGTTTGTGCGCCAGTACCGCCAATGTTGTTCACTTCCACCCCGGTATGACCGGAGGTGTTGCCTTCAACGATCAGTTTGTCCGTTTCCGATGTGTCGTCAAACAGCACGGTATTGAAAACCAGCTTGCCGCCGTTGCCGATAAAATCGTCACTGATGGTCAGGGTTTGCCACGCCGCATCCTCAGCATGCTGGAAATTAATCGTACCGCCCGCATTCAGCGTCAGGCTGGTCAGCGTGGAGCTGTCGCGCATATTCCACACGGCATCATTCATCGTAAGCGCGATAGTCCCGGTACCGTTGGCGTTGCTCTCAATGTAAGACGCCCCGTTCCAGAGAGAGTTGTCCTGCATGGTGAGCGCGATCGCGCTGTTTTGCGCTGCGGCAGTGCTGGTGGCCGCGACGCCGCCAGCGGAGAGGATGTCACCGTTGAGGGTGAATTTTCCGCCCGCGGAGGCATCAATCACGCCACCGTTGCTGGCGTTCAGGGCATAGCTACCGCTGTCGCGCTGGCCTGCGGTGGTAATGGTTGCGCCACCCCCGAGCGTTATCACACCGCGTGACCAGGTATACATCCCGTGCGGCGCTTGCGCGGAGCTGCTGGTTTTCTCGCTGCTGTTGACCGCAATGGTGACGTTATCACCAAGATTCACCGCGCCTGTGTACGCATAGACGCCATGCGCGCTGGCACCGTTGGTGGTGATGGTCGCGCCTTCATCAAGGGTGATGGTTGACGAGCCGGTAGAATACACCCCGGAGGCGCTGGCCGCGTCGGTGGTAATCGTCGCGTTTTTTCCCAGCTCAATTTTGGATGCAGAGCCCGCATACAGGCCGTAGGCCGATGTGCCGTACGTTTCGATGGTGGCCTCATCCCCCAGACGGACATAAGAGCCGCTCTGGTTGGTACGAATCCCCTCTGCGTAGGTACCACGCGTCACAATATGCGCACGATCGCCGACGATAACGTTATTTTTGGCCTTTGAAGCATCATTCAATGCATAGGCGCTAATGCCGCGACCGGTACTGCCGGTGGTTTCGATATAGAGATCGTCACCCACATAAATATTGGCGGAGCCAAGAGAGCCCTGGCTGAAGGAGCTGTACCCGGCATTGATGCCGTCACCGCTTTGGCCATTAACGTAAATGTGGGTGCGGTCTCCGGTAATAATAAACACCGGGTTGTCCGGCGTGTTCATACCATGGGTACGAATGCCGTCGACGTCTTTACCATTATTGGCAGCCACTTTTGACTGGGTGCGAATAGTCAGATCGTCACCAAATATTACCCCCGGGCTGCCGGACGTGGAGTTCTGAATAACGGTGACTGAATGCTCAAAGGCTTCCGCCCCCGGTCCTTCGAGGGTGATCCCATCTCCGTAGATCGGGATATTACCCGGGCTGTACTGGTAGACATAGTTAGGATCGCCGGTATTTTTGCTAAAGTTCGCGTTTGCCGTTGCAGGAATCAGCGCCTGTATTTCTGCAGGCAAATCCGTTACTGCTCCGGAGGCGGGTAAATTAGCAAAATCTATTACCGCTGCATGGGCGGTAAATAACGCTGACGATAACGCCAGTGAAATCGCAACTGCGACAGGTGAGTGTTTCATTAAATATGGCATGTCTGCCCCCTTTCTTTCAGGCGTAGAACATCCTCCACGCGATTAATTGTGGGTATGCTAAGAGGTTGAAATTACAAAATAGAAACGAGAATTTTATGAATGCTGGTACCTAACTTCCTCTCAAGTCGTATTTTATGAACATAAATTTTTTTAACATCAATGCTGTCTGTTTTTATAATCTCCTGGAGGCATGCTCCTGATAAAAACCTGTTAAGCAAAGTAAATTCGACAGCATTCAACTTACTTCCACGTCTGCTATTTACCCGTCTTCCGGAGAAAAGGTGGTTGATTTTATCCTGCAATATAACGTCATTATCGTCTGAATAAATAACTCCCTTTATTTCACTGTGGTGAGTGAGTAAGTAATTAGCCAATGCCTCTAGTTTACGGTCCGAGATTATAACGATGTTCATGTTAGTTATCGCCAGGCGTTCAATCCATTGCGGATCGGCCAGTACGCGCAGGTTGTACATCGAAAAGTCTACAAAAATAAACCCTCGTGACAGGTGATTCTTGTTCCTGCGTAATATTTTATTTACAACTGCAATCTGCAGGAAATGATTACCAACCGGCCAAACTGCGAACGAGGCATTACCACAATATTGTGATCGTACTGCGTTATCTGGAAATAACTGACAGGACAATTCACAGCTTATACAGCGGGCAACTGTTTTCGACGATGTTATCATCCAGTCCACTCCTGTCTTTTTTCATTGTCAATATTTCATTGCCGTTCAAATGTGTCAATCTTGAAACATATCCAGTTATCCTGTCTTGTTTATGAAAAAGAGTATCAGGGAAATAAATTCCTGGGCTTATTTATTCAGTCAGTCCGTCGTCATAGCGAAAAAACATCCCCTGGCAGAAGTACTCCAGGAATATTTGTCACTCCTTTAAGATTATTCGGCAAAAAAAATCCAGGAAGGAGGTACACGAAATAGCACTAATAGCTAAAGATTCCTTTCCTCAGTCTGCCGCAACGTCAGTCTTTTCTCTGGTTGCGGCTCAATATAATTATTTGGGCTGGCGAAGTGTAATGAAATCTCATTATGTCGTTTTAGATGAGGTAAACCTAAGAAAAGTGCCTTGTAACCAATTGAAAAATAATATGTTGTTTTTAATCTTAGATGGGGCGGTATCGCGTCCTAATCCATCTGACCTATACTGTTGTTAAATATACGTATATGTTTTTGGTGTATAGAGTTATGTATTGTTATTTCTGAGGAAAGGAAAATTGTATCTCATTAACAAGTTGGTCGAGTATGACCCAGAAAACAAAACCCTGGTAAATCATATTACCGGGCGAACGATACAATTGCAGCTTCCTGCCAATCTCTGTTTTCTTTATCTCATCACCCATCCTGGAAAAATAATTTCGCAAAATAAGTTAATGGTGGTGGGATGGGGGGAGCGCAATGACGTCACAACACCGAATACCTTTTACCAGGCCATTTTGACATTACGCAATGCGCTTGCTGAGGTGGGGTTGCCGCGCGATACGGTAAAAACGATTTCTCGCCGCGGGCTTAGGCTTTCCGAAGCCACACAGGTTGAAGTATTTACCCCAACCGCTGAGCCCGTGATGGTTAATAACGAGGCGGAAATAGCTGATGATACCGCGATGCAGATGCCGGTCTGGTTGATAATAACCACCGCTGTGCTTTTGCTGATCGCGCTTATCAACGGGGGGATTTTATATAAGCATTACCAGAACATGCCGTTTAGCCACTACATGCCACTTTCAACGGGCAGTACGAACCACGCCTGCCAGCTTTTTTATGCACCTAATGAACCTGTTCAGGATCATTACTTGCGCCTGTTAAAAAATCATCCCGGTCTGTGCGCCGAAAAAAGATACGTTTTTCTGATCGGCTATAGTAAAACGGAGCGAATCGCGGCGTTTGTCTGTAATAACGATGCGCGACGGGATGCGGCAGCATTATGTACCACGCATTATTTTTGGGCGCATGAGCAATGAAGACATTCCGGAACCGTATTATTTTTCTGGCGGCGTTTCTGGGGGCCGCTATCACCAGCGGCTGGTTAGCGTATTCGCATTTCTCGAGTTCGCCGATACGCTGTACGGGGGATGTGGAATGGACGATTGGTAAAAACCGATTTGTGGGTACGGTCTCCTGGCGGATGCAGCATCGGGAGGGATCCACCGTCATTAACGGTAAATTATTTGGTCAGACGGTTTCTGAAGTTAACCGGACCATCTATTTTCACTACAGCTATCATCAGAACGCGCGCGTATTAAATAACGATCGTATTGTTAAAACCTTCGCCGATAATGCGGATGAGGCTGATATCAACGCCACGCTGCCGGGTTTTTATCGCACGCCGGGAAGAGAGCTGAGCCTGATGATCGATGAGTATCGGGGGGCCTGGCTTTTTGCCGCGTCAAACGTCCCTTCACTTTACTGTCGTAAAAGCGCGCCGTAGAAATCGATCGCACACCTTAGACAGCACGCATAGTCAAATCTCTTTATTCCCGCTACAGTTACCTCTCCACGGCGAGCAGGAGATAAACATGCTTTATATCTTTGATTTAGGAAACGTAATCGTCGATATCGATTTTAATCGCGTGCTGGGTGCATGGAGCGACTTTAGCCGCGTTCCGCTGGCGACACTGAAGCAGAATTTCGCGATGGGCGAGACCTTCCATCAGCATGAACGCGGCGAGATCGGTGATGAAGAATTCGCTGAACGTTTCTGCCAGGAGATGGACCTACCGTTAAGCTACGAGCAGTTTTCTCACGGCTGGCAGGCAGTATTTGTCGCCATCCGGCCTGAAGCGATCGACATCATGCATAAGCTCCGCAAGCAGGGCCATCGGGTCGTTGTGCTGTCAAATACCAACCGTCTGCACACCACGTTCTGGCCTGAGGAATACCCTGAAGTTAAGGCGGCGGCCGATAAGATCTATCTTTCGCAAGAGATGGGGATGCGTAAGCCTGAAGCGCGAATTTATCAGGCTGTTCTCCAGTCGGAAGGATTCACCGCGGCCGATGCGGTCTTTTTTGACGACAACGCCGATAATATAGAGGGAGCTAACCAGTTGGGTATAACGTCAATTCTGGTGACCGGAAAAGAGACGATACCAAACTACTTTGCGAAGCAGCTATGCTAAAAACCGTTCATCAAAAAGCCACGCATCATACTCGCCCCCTGAGGGCCTGGCTGAAACTGCTCTGGCACCGTATTGACGAGGACAACATGACCACGCTGGCGGGTAACCTCGCCTACGTGTCGTTGCTCTCATTAGTGCCGCTGGTGGCGGTCATCTTTGCCCTGTTTTCCGCCTTTCCGATGTTTGCGGACGTCAGCCTGCAGCTTCGCCATTTTGTCTTCGCGAATTTCATTCCTGCAACAGGGGATGTCATCCAGAACTACATTGAGCAGTTTGTTGCCAATTCCAGCAAGATGACGGCAGTGGGGGCGTGCGGTCTTATCGTTACCGCGCTGCTGTTGATGTACGCCATTGATAATGCGCTGAATACAATCTGGCGGAGTAAAAAAGCGCGGCCAAAGGTCTATTCCTTTGCCGTGTACTGGATGATTCTTACGCTGGGGCCGCTGCTGGCCGGGGCGAGCCTGGCGATCAGTTCGTATCTTCTCTCCTTGCGCTGGGCGAGTGATTTAAACGGCGTAATTGATAATGCGCTTCGCATCTTTCCGCTGATCCTGTCGTGGCTCTCGTTCTGGCTGCTCTACAGCGTCGTGCCGACCACGCGCGTGCCTAACCGTGATGCGGTTGTGGGCGCGCTGGTGGCGGCGTTGCTTTTTGAGCTCGGTAAAAAAGGGTTTGCCCTCTACATCACCATGTTTCCGTCCTATCAGCTGATTTACGGCGTGCTGGCGGTGATCCCCATTTTGTTTGTATGGGTCTACTGGACCTGGTGTATCGTCTTGCTTGGTGCCGAAATAACTGTCACTCTCGGTGTGTACCGCGAACTTAAAAAAGCAGCAGAAGCTGAAAAACAATTAGAAGCAGACCAACCATGATTGCATTGATACAGCGCGTAACCCGTGCCAGCGTCACCGTGGAGGGAGAGGTGACGGGTGAAATTGGCCAAGGACTTTTGGTGTTGTTAGGTGTCGAAAAGGATGACGACGAACAAAAAGCCAACCGCTTGTGTGAGCGCGTGCTGGGCTACCGTATTTTCAGCGATGCGGAAGGCAAGATGAACCTGAACGTCCAGCAGGCGGGAGGCAGCGTGCTGGTGGTTTCCCAGTTTACGCTGGCTGCGGATACCGAGCGCGGCATGCGCCCGAGCTTCTCCAAAGGTGCCGCGCCGGATCGTGCAGAAGCACTTTACGAGTACTTTGTTGAGCGTTGTCGCCAGCAGGAAATGAATACGCAAACTGGACGATTCGCTGCAGATATGCAGGTTTCGCTGGTGAACGATGGCCCCGTCACATTCTGGCTCCAGGTATGAGCCAACTGGCGGCGTGGCCGCGGGTAACAAGAGAGAGTACAGCTATGTATCACCTTCGAGTACCGCAAACGGAAGAAGAGTTAGACGCTTATTACCAGTTCCGCTGGGAAATGCTGCGCAAGCCACTGCATCAGCCAAAAGGATCGGAACGCGACGCCTGGGATGCGATGGCCCACCATCAGATGGTGATGGACGAAGAGGGTAACCTCGTCGCCGTCGGGCGCTTGTATATCAACGCCGATAACGAAGCGTCGATTCGCTTTATGGCGGTTCATCCCTCCGTTCAGGACAAAGGTCTGGGAACGCTAATGGCGATGACCCTTGAGTCCGTCGCCCGTCAGGAAGGCGTTAAGCGCGTTACCTGTAGCGCCCGCGAAGATGCCGTAGATTTTTTCGCCAAGCTCGGCTTTGTGAATCAGGGGGAAATCACGACCCCACAAACCACGCCGATTCGTCATTTTTTGATGATCAAACCCATCGCCACGCTGGATGATATTCTTCATCGCGCCGACTGGTGTGGACAGCTGCAGCAGGCCTGGTATCAGCACATTCCGCTCAGCGAAAAAATGGGCGTGCGCATTCAGCAGTACACCGGACAAAAATTTATTACCACCATGCCGGAAACCGGCAATCAAAACCCGCACCACACTCTGTTTGCCGGAAGTCTGTTTTCCCTCGCGACGCTCACCGGCTGGGGGCTCATCTGGCTGATGCTTCGCGAGCGCCATCTGGGCGGCACCATTATTCTTGCTGATGCTCACATCCGCTATAGCGCACCGATAAGCGGCAAGCCGAGCGCCGTGGCCGATCTGGGGTCACTGGGCGGCGATCTGGACCGCCTGGCGCGCGGCCGCAAAGCCCGCGTACAAATGCAGGTTGAACTGTTTGGCGATAAAACACCGGGTGCGGTGTTTGAAGGCACCTACATTGTTCTTCCAGCGAAGCCCTTCGGCGCGTATGAAGAGGGTGGGAACGAGGAGGAGTAATCTTCTGTTCACTCTCCTCGGGCGTGGTTAATCCGCCCGGCGATATCCCGCATAACGTCTCGCGCTGACTGGCTGACGCCGCCAAGCTGAAAGAAGCCATGGATGACGCCCAGCCAGCGCTGAGCGGTACACTTCACACCCTGCTCAGTCAGATGCTGATACAACATTTCTCCCTCATCGCACAGCGGATCGTACTCTGCTGTAATGATATGCACTGGCGGAAGCCCGTAAAAATAATCGCGCCACAGCTGGCTGGCTTCCGGATGCTGGCGGTCAGTCTCTGCAAGATACATTTCATACCCGCTGAGCAGGGTATCGCGGGTGATAATATAATCCGTGCCATTGAGAGCATAGCTTTCAAAACTGGCGGTGGCGTCGAGCATGGGATAGATAAGAATAAGCTGTACAGGTTGCCACAGCCCTTTAACCTTAAGCCTCAGCGCCGTTACCAGCGCCAGATGCCCTCCTGCGCTGTCTCCACAGAGGGTGAGCCGGTTCTTATCCACGCCTAATTTGTCCGCATACTTCCAGACCAGATCTGCACCTCTTTCAGCATCGTCATGTGCGGCGGGGAAGGTATGCTCCGGCGCCAACCTGTACTGAACCGCGATCACCCGGCAATTGCCGTAGCAGGCTAACTGACGGAGTTGGTTGTCATGGGTATCAAAGCCGCCGCTGATAAAGCATCCGCCGTGATAGTAGATGGCAGCAGGCAATATTTCAGGGGCATTAAGAGGTGAAAATACCCGAATGGTAAGGCCCTCAAGCACTAGCGCTTCTACCTGAACGCGCGTTTCTGTCTTCCCGGCAAGCCCCGTGCTGGCAATGTACCCTGCTCGTCGTACATCAATGGTCTGTCGACGTGACGAAGGCCGGCCTGCAGCGATAAATCCCTGAACCAGCTGCGCAATACCCTGTTCCAGTGCCATGAAAACTCCCTTTAACTGTATGGATATACAGCTTTATAACCTGGTTTGATTCAAAAGAAAATAAGAAAATTGTCGAGGACTAAAAATCTGGAAAGCGCTTCGCAAATAGCAGGAAAACTATAGCTACGGGCTTTAACCCTTCTGAATGAAAGCGTATGTTGCCTTGAAAATAGACAATAGTGATATACTAAGGTGATATATGAGTCTTTCCGCGGATCTTGATATGGGCAGAATTCTGATCGATTTGTCTGATGACGTAATTCAACGACTGGATAATCTGAAGCAGCTGCGTAACCGGCCTCGTGCCGAATTGCTTCGGGAAGCCATTGAGCAATATCTCGACCAGCAGAGTTCATCGGTTATCCGCGATGCGCTTGGCTTGTGGGGAAACCAGCAGGAAGATGGGCTTGAGTATGAACGCAAGCTGCGTGAGGAGTGGTAATCATGGAGCACATGGCGGTGTTCGATACCAATATACTCATCGATCTTTTTAATAATCGCGTTGAGGCTGCGGATGCAATTGATCGCACAGCTTCTCATCGAGCCATTAGTCTGATCACATGGATGGAAGTCATGGTGGGGGCCCGCAAACATGGTCACGAAGCGAAAACTGCGACAGTGATGGGCGTATTTGAGATTATTGATATCACCCGAGATATCGCTGAAAGAAGCGTAATTCTGCGCGAGAAGCATGGAATGAAACTGCCTGATGCTATCATTCTGGCCACAGCTCAGAGCAGAAATTGTCCGTTGATTTCTCGAAACACGAAAGACTTTTCGGGCATTACTGGAGTCGTTTCACCTTACCAACTATAGGCCGGGCAAGCTTACGCCGCCCGGCACTGTCAGAGGGAATTACTCCCCTTCACCCGGGAACAGGAACGGGTTGATCGAGCTGCGGGCAAAGCCCTCCTGCTCCATCTTCGCATCCAGAATCAGCGAGGCGAGATCGTCGGCCACGGCTTCGACTTTCGGGTCTTTTTCCTGATAAAGAATCTTCAGGTAAGTGCCGCAGTCGCCGCAGCTTTCGGCTTTCACCGCCGCTTCTTCATTTTCCAGCGACCAGTAGTTCAGATCGCGGGTCTGCTCGCAGTTGCTGCACTTGATGCGCACCACGTGCCACTCGGTTTCACACAGGTTGCAGTGCAGGTAGCGCAGCCCCTGAGTGGTGCCGATTTGCACCATGCTCGATACCGGCATGGAGCCGCAGACCGGGCAGAACTGGCGCGCCTCGCCGTATTCGGCGCGGGCTTTACCGGGGATCAGGCTTGCCATTTGCGCCCAGTAGAGCGACAGCGCAGCCCAGATAAACGGCGCTTTATCGCTGCTCACCAGAGCGAAGTCGGAGGCAAACAGCGCGCTCGCCATCTCTTCCAGCTCAAGTTCGGACGCTTTTTCCAGATTCTCAATGACCGCCAGCGCGGTGCCGCTCATCTCCGGCTTCAGCTCGGCAATCAGCGAATGCAGCAGCTTTTGCCAGTGCTTGTCGCGCGGCAGGACGTGAATGTCCAGCGGCGGCTTGCCCTGCGCGTTGGCTTCTTTGATGCGCGCGGTCAGATCCATTTGCAGCGGGTGGTCGTACAGCACCACTTCCTGCGCGTGGGCAACCAGCGCGGCAAAGCGCAGAAAATCGCCCAGCGGGTTGTTCTCTGCCAGCTCGCGCAGACGCTCTGCGCGGCGGTTGTAGAGGTTTTTGAGTCTGGGGAATAACAACGGCGGAATATAATCCGCCGTGCGTTTCTCGCTCGACCCCAGCTCATCTTGCGGGATTATGCGAATACTCATTCAGATGACTTTTCCTGTTTCTGGCGGACTTCACGGTACCAGCGCGGGTGATGTTTCTTCGCCCACGTACTGGTTACCCATCCTTCCACCATCGCGGTAATGGTGCCTTTCACCCAAAGGGCGGCGTAGATATGCACCATGATAACCACAATTAACGCCACTGCGGCAAATGAATGCAGCATCAGCGCAAATCGGATCACCGGGATTGAGAAAGCAGGCGCAAAGTACGGACGCCAGATGATCACGCCGCTCACCAGCAACAGGACCAGGAAGATAATCGCCGCCCAGAATACGCATTTCTGGCCGAAGTTATAACGCCCGGTATCACCCACTTCCTCGTTGACGACGATCTTACGAATATTCTTCGCCCAAAAGATATCATCCCGATTGATTAGGTTATGGTGCCAGTAGCGGAAAAACATGATGATAAACGAGGCAAACATCACCACACCCACGAACGGGTGAAGGATGCGCGCCAGCTGTGGCGTACCCAGTACCTGCATCAGCCAGTTGAAGGACGGGAAGAAGAACCCCAGCCCGCTTATCGCCGCCAGCATGAAGCAGAAGGCGGTGACCCAGTGGTTGATGCGTTCCGGCGCGGTGTAGCGCACGATGGTGTCACGTTTTCTCATTTGCGCACCTCGTCTTTCTCTTCATGCAGGTTGTCGTCTTCCTCTTCCGCGCGGTTCGGACCAACGCCGACGTAGTGGAAGATGCTCGCTGCGAAGGTGGCAGCAAAACCGACCGCTGCCAGCGGTTTCCAGATGCCTTTCCAGAACTTCACGGTGGCGCTGATTTCCGGGTTCTCCGGCAGGCCGTGATACAGGTTCGGCTTGTCGGCGTGGTGCAACACGTACATCACGTGCGTACCGCCAACTCCGGCCGGATCGTACAGGCCCGCGTTGTCGTAACCGCGGGTTTTCAGCTCGCCCACGCGCTCTGCCGCCAGCGTTTTCATATCCTCTTTGGAGCCAAAGTGGATTGCGCCGGTTGGGCAGGTCTTCACGCACGCTGGCTCCTGGCCGACGGTGACGCGGTCAACGCACAGCGTGCATTTGTAGACGCGGTTGTCTTCCGGGTTCAGGCGCGGTACGTCGAACGGGCAGCCCGCGATGCAGTAGCCGCAGCCGATGCACTGTTCGGACTGGAAGTCGACGATGCCGTTGGCATACTGAATGATAGCCCCTTCTGACGGACATGCCTTCAGGCAGCCCGGATCCGCACAGTGCATACAGCCGTCTTTGCGGATAAGCCATTCCAGTTTGTCGTTCTGCTCAACTTCCGAGAAACGCATCACCGTCCATGACTTGGCGGTCAGGTCCGCCGGGTTGTCATACACCCCGACGTTGTGACCCACTTCGTCACGCAGGTCGTTCCACTCAGAACACGCCACCTGACAGGCTTTGCAGCCGATACAGGTGGTCACGTCGATAAGCTTCGCCACTTCCTGCTGGTGGTCCCGCGCCTGAGGCGCGGGCGTGAAACCGTTAGTCGCGGAACGACGGATAATGTCTTGAGATTGATAAGCCATAAGTCGTCTCCGTTACACCTTTTCCACGTTCACGAGGAAGGCCTTAAACTCCGGCGTCTGCGTGTTCGCATCGCCGACGAACGGCGTCAGGGTATTCGCAATGAACCCTTTCTTCGCCACGCCCTCATAGCCCCAGTGGATCGGAATACCGATGGTATCCACCTGCTGACCGTGAACGTTCAGCGTGCGAATACGCTTGGTCACCACCGCCTTGGCCTTGATATAGCCGCGGTTAGAGGAGACCTTCACGGTATCGCCATGGGCAATGCCGAGCTTGCCCGCCAGCTTCTCGCCGATCTCCACAAACTGTTCCGGCTGCGCGATGGCGTTAAGCAGCGCGTGCTTGGTCCAGTAGTGGAAGTGCTCGGTCAGACGGTAGGTAGTACCCACGTACGGGAACTTGTCCTTTTTACCCAGCGCTTCGAAATCGCCCTTGAAGATACGGGCTGCCGGGTTAGAGACCACGTTCGGGTGCAGCGGGTTGGTACCCAGCGGCGTCTCAAACGGTTCGTAGTGTTCCGGGAACGGACCTTCCGCCATCTTATCGATAGCAAACAGACGCCCCATCCCTTCAGGCTGCATGATAAACGGCCCAACGTCGCTGCCCGGTGCGGCAGTGCTGTAGTCCGGAATATCCACGCCGCCCCATTTCGCGCCGTCCCACTTCAGAAGCTGACGCTTCGGATCCCACGGGTTGCCCTGCGGGTCAGCGGATGCGCGGTTATAGAGGATACGGCGGTTGAGCGGCCACGCCCATGCCCAGCCCAGCGTATTGCCAAGGCCCGACGGGTCGGCGTTATCGCGGTTGGCCATCTGGTTGCCTTTCGGCGTCCAGCTACCGGCAAAGATCCAGCAGCCGCTTGACGTGGTACCGTCATCGCGCAGGTGCGCGAAGGTGCTGAGCTGATCGCCTTTCTTCGCCAGCACGGTACCGGTGGCCGGGTCGATAACGTCCGCCAGCGCCTTACCGTTGCTCTCCATCGCCACTTCTTCCGGCGCTGGGTTTTCCGGCGTCGAGTAGTTCCAGCTCATATTAAGCACCGGTTCCGGGTTCGCGCCGCCTTCTTCCGCATACATCTTACGCAGGCGTAAGAAGATGCCGGCCAGGATCTCGCCGTCGTTCATGGCGATACCCGGGGCGTCCGCACCTTTCCAGTGCCACTGCAGCCAGCGTCCGGAGTTGACGATAGAACCATTCTCTTCCGCGAAGCAGGTCGACGGCAGACGGAACACTTCGGTCTGGATCTTCGACGGATCGACGTCGTTCGATTCACCGTGGTTCTGCCAGAAGGTTGAGGTCTCGGTATTGAGCGGGTCAATCGTCACCAGGAACTTCAGCTTCGACAGAGACTCAACAACCTTGTTCTTGTTCGGGAACGAGGCAACCGGGTTAAAGCCCTGGCACAGATAGCCGTTCACTTTGCCCTGGTGCATCATCTCGAAATACTGCAGAACGTCGTAACCTTTGTCCCACTTCGGCAGCCAGTCAAAGCCCCAGCTGTTTTCAGCCGTCGCTTTGTCGCCGAAGAAGGCTTTCATCATCGAGACGAAGAACTTCGGATAGTTGCCCCAGTAGTTTACCTGGCCTTCGAGCAGCGGTTTAGGCGTGCTGGCCGTCAGGTAGGTTTGCAGGTCGGTCTGTTTCTCGCTTGGCAGGTTCATGTAACCCGGCAGGCTTTGAGACAGCAGGCCGAGGTCGGTCAGACCCTGAATATTGGAGTGACCGCGCAGGGCGTTCACGCCGCCGCCTGCCATCCCCATGTTGCCGAGCAGGAGCTGAACCATCGCCATGGTACGGATGTTCTGCGCGCCGATGGAGTGCTGCGTCCAGCCGAGGGCGTACAGGAACGACGCGGTTTTATCTTTCGCGCTGGTCTCGGCGATAAGCTCGCACACCTTCAGGAAGTCTGCCTTCGGCGTACCGCAGATATTCTCAACCACCTCCGGCGTATAGCGGGAAACGTGCTCTTTCAGCAGGTTCCACACGCAGCGCGGATGTTGCAGGGTGGTGTCGCGCTTCGCAAAGCCTTTTTCATCCAGCTCGTAGTTCCAGCTGGTTTTGTCGTATTTGCGTTTTTCGGCGTCGTAACCGCTGAACAGGCCATCTTCGAAGTGGTAATCCTCACGCACGATCAGGCTGGCGTTGGTATAAGCTTCGGTGTATTCGCGGTTATATTTTTCGTTGGTCATCAGGTACAGCAATACGCCTGACAGGAAAGTGATGTCAGTACCTGAACGAATAGGGGTGTAGAAATCCGCCACTGACGCAGTTCGCGTAAAGCGGGGATCGATCACAATCAGTTTCGCACCGTTGTGGATTTTGGCTTCCATCGCCCAGCGGAACCCTACAGGGTGCGCTTCAGCGGCGTTACCGCCCATCACCACAATGAGGTTGGCGTTCTTGATGTCGACCCAGTGGTTGGTCATCGCACCGCGACCAAATGTTGGAGCAAGACTTGCTACCGTTGGTCCGTGTCAGACACGCGCCTGGTTGTCGACCGCGAGCATACCGAGTGCGCGCGTAAATTTCTGGGTTAAATAACCGGTTTCGTTGCTGGAAGCAGAGGCACACAGCATCCCGGTGGAGAGCCAGCGGTTGACCGTGACGCCGTCGGCGTTCTTCTCAACAAAGTTGGCATCGCGGTCTTCTTTAATGTGTTTTGCGATGCGGTCAAACGCCTCTTCCCAGCTGATTTGCTGCCATTTATCGGAGCCAGGTGCGCGATATTCAGGGAACTTGAGGCGGCTTTCGGAGTGGATAAAGTCCACCAGACCGGCCCCTTTCGGGCACAATGCGCCGCGGTTGACCGGATGATCCGGGTCGCCTTCGATATGGAAAATAGACGCTTTGGCGTTTTTAGCACCGTCGCCGAGGCTATACATCAACAGCCCGCAACCGACAGAGCAGTACGTACAGGTATTACGGGTTTCACGGGTGCGCAGCAGTTTATACTGCCGCGTTTCCGCCAGCGCTACGCCGGGCGCAAAGCCCAGTGCCGCTGCCGTGGTGCCTGCCATACCGCCAGCGCAGATCTTAAAGAACTGCCTTCTGCTGACCTGCATGGGTCACTCCTTGTTTCGACATTGCTTACATATGTAGTTTTAACTTCGCGGTTGAGAATTGACCGCAAAGGAGAAAAATTTGCGTTAATCCCTCAATTCCACGAGGGATATCATCAGAATACCACAATGTCGGTACAGCTGTTCTAATGGCGTTAATACAAAGTGAACGTATTATCACCCTGTTGACTATAAAGTGTGATATTAATCACATTATTAACCCCGCATGTTAAAGGGGTGTAGCATGCGTTTTGTTGTACCTCTCACAAGTGAGTAGGTAAACTTGATGCTGAAAAGTTGATCCATACTATGCGTAAGCCCTGTTGTTTGTGATGCAATAGCAGGCTCACCTCCGTGGTTGTTCAGGAATACCGCTGTGTCTAAACAAAACCGTGCTCCCCACTCGTCCCCCCTGCCTGCGGGCATTGTGGAACTGTCGGTACACAGACCGCCCCACATTACCCATGCCACGCCGGATTTTCTGGCGGAAGAGGTGCCCGTTGCGCTCGTTTACAACGGTATCTCCCATGTGGTGATGATGGCTTCGCCGAAAGATCTCGAGCTGTTCGCCATCGGTTTTTCCCTCTCGGAAGGCATCATTGACCATCCGCAGGAGATCTACGGCATGGACGTGGTGCAGGCTTGCAACGGCCTTGAAGTGCAAATCGAACTCTCCAGCCGCCGCTTTATGGGGCTGAAAGAGCGCCGCCGCGCGCTGGCCGGGCGTACCGGCTGCGGCGTGTGTGGCGTTGAGCAGCTCAATGATATTGGCAAACCCGTTGCGCCACTGCCGTTTACTCAGACCTTTAATCTGGCTCACCTCGACCATGCGCTCGAGCACCTGAACGATGTACAGCCCATCGGCCAGCTGAGCGGCTGCACGCACGCGGCGGCATGGGTGTTGCCGTCGGGCGATATTGCCGGGGGCCACGAGGACGTGGGCCGCCACGTGGCGCTGGACAAGCTGCTCGGTCGCCGTGCGCGTGAAAGTGATGTCTGGATGCAGGGGGCGGCACTCGTTTCCAGCCGCGCCAGCTATGAGATGGTGCAAAAATCGGCGATGTGCGGTGTGGAAATTCTGTTCGCGGTGTCGGCGGCGACCACGCTGGCGGTGGAGGTGGCGGAACGCTGCAACCTGACGCTGGTGGGCTTCTGCAAGCCGGGAAGGGCGACGATTTATACCCATCCGCAGCGATTAATTGTTAATCAATAATTTTGAATGATAATAGCAAATCCTTCCGCTTTTAGTTGTTCGAGATGAGGTCTAGTATTTATCTCATCAAGGCACGGTGCCTTACCTAAACAACTTAATGAAAGGGTTAAAACACATGAATAGCATCAAAACTTTTGTCGCTGTAATCGCTCTGGCTACTTCTTTCGGTTCTTTCGCTGCACAGACCGTGACCGCAACCGCCTCTACCATTGATGGCGCAGAAGCTAAAATCGCGGCTCAGGCTCAGGATGCTGGCGCATCATCTTACAAAATTACCCAGGCGTTCTCAGGTAACCGCGTACACATGACTGCTGAACTGACTAAATAAGCTGTCACACCGTCGAAAGAGCGCCCCCGGGGCGCTTTTTTAGTTTATGCCCGCCACGCGCAGCAGCGCGGTTACCACTGCCGCCGCCACGATCACCACAATTAACGGCATTTTCCGCCAGGCCAGAAATACCGCAAACGCCACGCCCAGCACGCGCGCCATTCCGGCAAAGTGGTCACCTTCATAAAACGTGGTCGCCAGCGCCACGGAAAACAGCAATACCGTTGCCGCATCTGACAGCAGCGCCTGTGAACGCTCTGACAATGCCAGCCTGCTGCCCAGTTTCGCCCCGCCAAGACGCATCAGATACGTTCCCGCAGACAAAATGGCGATGCCGAGAATAAAAAACGTCATATTTCCCATTATTTTTTCCTCGCAGCGAGACCCAGTAAGGAGAGCAGCACCGGTAATCCCACCGGGGCAAACGGCACGGCGGCCAGTGACAGCGCGGCGCCGCTGCAGGCGCGGATCAGCGTGGTACGGTTTTTAAACGCGGGAACCACTAGCGCCAGCAATATGGCAGGGAATACCGCATCCAGCCCGATGGTTTCCGGATCCGGCAGCAGCTTGCCGACCATAGCGCCCAGCAGGGCCCCCAGCGGCCAGACAATCGCCACGCCTAAACCACATAGCCAGTACGCCGCTTTGCGCTGTTCGGGCGTTTTTTGCGACAGGCCAAACACCACGCTTTCGTCGTTCATGATGTGGCAGCCCAACAGGCTCAGGCCGCGTTTGCCGACCAGTTCACGCACCGTCACGCCAAACGGCACGTGCCGCGCGTTGACCAGCAACCCCGCGGCTGCGGCCGCCAGCGGGTTACCGCCGCTTGCCACGATGCCAATAAACATAAACTCTGACGCGCCCGCGAGTACGGTGATGGAGAGTACAAACGGTACCCAGACCGGAAAACCGTAGGCCATCGCCAGGGAGCCGTACGACATCCCGACCACGCCGACCGCGAGGCAGACCAGGATGATTGCTTTTATGGTGTCGCCTTTCAGGCAAGAGAGATGATGCTTCATACATTTTTAGCCATATCGAACGGGTATCCATTATAATGAACGCAACAGAAGTGTTTTTCAAGATGAACGATTCGTTCGATTTAAAGAACAAAGAGGCCGTTTTATGACGCAGCCAATCAGCGTAATCGCCAAAAGCCTGGTGCGAGAACGCCTGCGAACCGGGCTTTCACTGGCGGAAATCGCTCGCCGTGCCGGGATCGCAAAATCCACGCTTTCTCAGCTTGAATCAGGCAACGGTAACCCTAGCCTCGAAACGCTGTGGTCGCTTTGCGTGGCGCTGGATATTCCTTTTGCCCGCCTGCTTGAACCACAGCAGCCTACCACTCAGGTGATCCGTCGTGGTGAAGGTACGAAGGTCGTTGCCGGACAGGCCAACTACGAGGCGATACTGCTGGCGGCATGTCCGCCTGGCGCGCGACGCGACGTATACCTCCTGCTTACCCAGCCGGGCGCAGACCGCATTTCCCAGCCGCATCCGCCGGGGTCCGTTGAACATATTATTGTGACGCAGGGGCGCGCGTTAGTCGGCCTGATCGACGCGGCGGAAGAACTCGGTCCGGGAGATTACATCTGTTATCCCGCCGATCTGCCGCATATCTTTAAGGCGCTGGAGCCGGATACGCACGCGCTGCTGGTGGCGGAACAAAACTAACAGAGATACGGACACTCATGTCGCTTAAAGCCATTGCTAAAGAACTGGGGCTGTCAGTCACCACCGTCAGCCGCGCCCTCAACGGATATGACGACGTCTCCGCCGAGACGCGCGCACGCGTGGAAGCTGAGGCTCAGCGCCGTGGTTACCGACCGAACACCTTCGCCCGCCGCCTGAAGATGGGCAAAATTGACGCCGTCGGGCTGGTGTTTCCCGTACATCCTGTTCCGCTCAATAACAGCGTATTTATGGACATGGTCGGCGAAATTAGCCACGAACTGGCGCGACATGAGATCGACCTGTTGCTCATCGCCGACGACGATCTGGCGGATAAGCACAGCTATATGCGCATGGTGCAAAGCCGCCGCGTCGACGCGCTGATCGTGGCGCACACGCTGGATCACGATCCCCGTCTTGAGCAGCTGCAGGCCGCCGGTTTTCCTTTCCTGGCGCTCGGGCGCAGCCACCTTCCGCAGCCGTACGCGTGGTTTGACTTCGACAACTACGCCGGTACGCATCAGGCTACCCGCTGGCTGATCGAGAAAGGCCATCAGCGTATCGCGCTACTTGGCGAAAGCAACAATCAGGCGTTTATCACCCAGCGCCGTCAGGGTTATCTCGACGCCCTGCGGGAAGCCGGGCTTTCCAGCGAATGGCTGCGCGCCATGCCGCCTTCGCGCCGCGTCGGGTATGCCACCACGAAAGAACTGCTTGCCCTGCCGCAGCCGCCCACGGCCATCATCACCGACTGCAACACCCACGGCGACGGCGCGGCGATGGCGCTGGCGCAGCTGGGGCGTTTATCCGGCGACAACGCCGTCTCGCTGGTGGTCTATGATGGCCTGCCGCAGGACAGCATCGTTGATATTGAGGTGGCGTCGGTGATCCAGTCCACCCGCCAGGGCGTCGGGAAACAGATTGCCGATATGGTGCGCCAGCTGATTAGCGGAGACGATATTGAACAGCTTCAGGTGCTCTGGCAGCCTGAATTCTCTCCGGGCCAGACGGCCTAAACCACTAAAATTCCAAACCCGATCACAGAACCGAAACGTTTTGGTTTGTATCCGAAACGTTTCGGATCAACACTCAGATCATCCCGATGACAGGAGATGTCTGATGCAAGATCCCGTTTTACGACTCGAAACCACGACGGTAGACGTGGTGATCAAAACCCATCCGTTCGCCGAAATTCTCTACTGGGGGCCTCACCTTCAGCACTTTTCGCCGCAGGATGTTGCTACGCTCGCGCGTCCTGTTGCCAACGGCAGGCTTGACGTCGACTCCCCGGTCACGCTGATGACCGAGCTGGGGCATGGTCTGTTTGGTTCGCCTGGCATTGAGGGTCATCGCCAGGGGCTGGACGGTTCCCCGGTGTTCAAAACCACGCAGGTGCAGCAGGACGTAAACACCCTGACGATTACCGCCGAAGATGAGCATGCGGGCTTGCGCCTGACCAGCGAGCTGGTGCTGGATGCCAGCGGCGTGCTGGTGGTTCGTCACGGTTTAACGAACCTGAAAGCGATCCCCTGGCAGGTTGACCGTTTCGCCGTCACGCTGCCGGTGGCCGAGCGCGCGCAGGAGGTAATGGCCTTCCACGGACGCTGGATCAGGGAGTTTCAGCCGCACCGCGTTAAGCTTGAACATGATAGCTTCGTGATTGAAAACCGTCGGGGTAAAACTTCCCATGAGCACTTCCCGGCGCTGATTGCCGGTACGCCGTCGTTCAGCGAAATGCAGGGCGACGTCTGGGGCGTGCATCTGGGCTGGAGCGGTAATCACCGCCTGCGCGCTGAAGCGAAAACCGACGGTCGTCGCTATCTCCAGGCCGAAGCGCTCTACCTGCCGGGTGAAATGGCGGTTGAGGAGGGCGATACGCTCTGGACGCCGCGCCTGTACGCCAGCTACTCCACGCAGGGCCTGAACGGCATGAGCCAGCCGTTCCATCGCTACCTGCGCAACAACGTCATCCGCTTCCCGGAAAACAAACCGCGCCCGGTGCACCTCAATACCTGGGAAGGGATCTACTTCAACCACGATCCGGACTACATCAAGCGCATGGCCGACGAGGCTGCCGCGCTGGGCGTGGAGCGCTTCATCATTGATGACGGCTGGTTCAAAGGCCGTAACGACGACCATGCCGCGCTGGGCGACTGGTATCTGGACGAGAAAAAATACCCGAACGGCCTGACGCCGGTGATCGACCACGTCAAACGGCTCGGCATGGAGTTTGGCATCTGGGTTGAGCCGGAGATGATCAACCCGGATTCAGATTTGTACCGCGCGCATCCTGACTGGGTACTGGCGCTGCCGGGCTATCCCCGTGCGACCGGACGACACCAGCTGGTGCTCAATCTCAGCATCCCGGAGGCCTTTGATTACCTGGTGGAGCGCATGAGCTGGCTGCTGGGCGAGCATGCGGTCGACTACGTGAAGTGGGACATGAACCGCGAGCTGGTGCAGCCTGGACACAACGGTAAAGCCGCCGCCGACGCTCAGACCCGTCAGTTTTACCGCCTGCTGGACGTGCTGGGCGAACGCTTCCCGCATATTGAGTTTGAATCCTGCTCCTCCGGCGGCGGGCGCATTGATTATGAGGTACTGACCCGCAGCCACCGCTTCTGGGCGTCCGACAACAACGACGCGCTGGAGCGCAGCACCATCCAGCGCGGCATGAGCTACTTCTTCCCGCCGGAGGTGATGGGCGCGCATATCGGTCATCATCAATGCCACGCCACCTTCCGCCAGCATAGCATCCAGTTTCGCGGGCTGACGGCTCTGTTTGGCCATATGGGGCTGGAGCTGGATCCGCTCACCGTGGACGCACGGGAGCGCGAAGGCTATCGCCATTACGCCGCGCTGCACAAGCAGTGGCGGGAGGTCATTCATCGCGGCACCCAGTGGCGAATTGATATGCCGGACGCCACCACGCTGGCGCAGGGTATTGTTAGCGAAGATAAGGCGCAGGGGCTGTTTATGGTCAGCCAGCTCGCGATGCCGGACTACAGCCTGATGATGCCGCTGCGCATGGCGGGGCTGGAGGCCAGCGCGCGGTATCGCGTCACGCTGCTCGATCACCCGAATATTCAGATTACGGGTGAAGGAGGGCACACCATGCGCAAGCTGCCGGCGTGGATGGAAACGCCGCAAACGGTGAGCGGCGAGTGGCTGATGCAGGCGGGCATTGCGCTGCCGATTCTGGATCCGGAAACCGCCATTCTGATTGGCGTCGAACGCGTGTAAGGGTGACGGGCCGGGGAACCGGCCCTCCGTTGAGGATAAAAATAATGAACACAACAACCTGTACCCACAAAGACAACCCTAACTTCTGGATCTTTGGGCTGTTCTTCTTTCTCTACTTCTTCATTATGGCCACCTGCTTTCCGTTCCTGCCGATTTGGCTGTCGGACATCATCGGCCTGAATAAAACCCACACCGGGATTGTCTTCTCCTGCATCTCGCTGTCGGCTATCGCCTTCCAGCCAGTGCTGGGCGTAATTTCGGACAAGCTGGGGCTGAAAAAACACCTTCTGTGGATCATCGCGGTGCTGCTGTTTCTGTTTGCGCCGTTCTTCCTGTACGTCTTCGCGCCGCTGCTGAAAGCCAATATCTGGCTGGGCGCGCTGAGCGGCGGGCTGTATATCGGTTTTGTATTTTCGGCCGGATCGGGGGCGATTGAGGCCTACATTGAGCGCGTGAGCCGCAACAGCTTCTTTGAGTACGGCAAGGCGCGGATGTTTGGCTGCCTCGGCTGGGGCTTGTGCGCCTCAACGGGCGGCATCCTGTTCGGCATCGATCCGTCGTACGTTTTCTGGATGGGATCGGGAGCGGCATTTCTGCTGATGCTGCTGCTGGTGGTGGCGAAGCCAAAGCCCAACCAGACGGCGCAGGTCATGGATGCCCTGGGCGCGAACCAGCCGCAAATCACCGCCAAAACCGTGTTCAACCTGTTCCGCCAGCGCAGAATGTGGATGTTTATCCTCTACGTAATTGGCGTGGCCTGCGTGTATGACGTTTTCGACCAGCAGTTTGCCACCTTCTTTAAAACCTTCTTCGCCACGCCGCAGGAAGGAACCCGCGCCTTTGGTTTCGCAACGACTGCGGGGGAAATCTGTAACGCCATCATTATGTTCTGCTCGCCGTGGATCATTAACCGCATCGGCGCGAAGAACACGCTGCTGATCGCCGGGGTGATTATGGCGACGCGCATTATCGGCTCCTCGTTCGCCACCACCGCCGTGGAGGTGATTGCCCTCAAGATGCTGCACGCGCTGGAAGTCCCGTTCCTGCTGGTGGGCGCATTTAAGTACATCACCGGGGTGTTTGATACCCGACTGTCAGCGACTATCTATCTGATCGGCTTCCAGTTCGCCAAGCAGTCGGCGGCCATTTTCCTCTCCGCTTTTGCCGGGAATATGTATGACCGGATCGGCTTCCAGGAGACGTATCTGATGCTGGGCTGTTTCGTGCTGGCGATTACGGTGGTGTCGGCGTTTACGCTGAGCAGCAGGCAGGAGATCGCCGCCGCCGCGGGGGCAGCAGCGTTAACACATCAGTCCAGGTAAAAGACCTCTTTCAGCGCGGTACTCACCGGGCTGTTATCCGGGTTCGACGGCATGACGTCGCCCATATGTTTCCACCAGCGCTGGCAGACGTCGGTATTCGCTACCGCGCTCCAGCGCTCCTCCGATTCAATCTCTACGGTCGCGAACAGCAGGCTGCGGGCCCTATCGAGATAAATGGCGTAGTGGTGTGCGCCGTGGTCTTTCAACACCTTTTCCAGCTCCGGCCAAATTGGATTGTGGCGGCGCGCGTACTCCTCGTGCGCGTCCGGGTTGACCTGCATCACAAAGGCTTTGCGGATCATAGTGCCTCCAGGTACAGCTCGCGGACCTCATCGCGGCTGGCGGCGCGCGGATTGCATGGCGCACACGGATCGGCGAGCGCTTTATCCAGCCAGCCTTCAATGTCGGCTTTGGTCACGCCGAGCTGGCTAAAGCCCGCAGGGATGCCGACGCGAGCGCTCAGGTCGCGAATAGCCTGAATGGCGGACATGCTGGCGGCTTCATCGCTCATGCCGCGGGTATCGACGCCCATCGCCTGCGCCACGCGGGCAAAACGCGCGACCGCGTTCGGGCGGTTAAAGCTTTCGACGATCGGCAGCAGGATGGCGTTGCATACGCCGTGCGGCAGGTTGTGCGTCGCGCCCGGCTGGTGCGCCAGGGCATGCACAAGGCCGAGACCCGCACTGTTAAACGCCATGCCCGCCAGATACTGACCAAATGCCATCTGCTCGCGCGCCTCAAGGTTATGACCGTCTTCGACCGCTTCCGGCAGCCACAGGTTGATCAGGCGAATTGCTTCCAGCGCGTTGGCGTCGGTGAGCGGGTGCGCGCCAACGGACACGTAGGCTTCAATGGCGTGGGTCAGGGCATCCATACCGGTTGCGGCGGTCACGGAGGCGGGAATATCGAGCATCACGCTGGCATCGTCTACGGCGATGTCCGGGATGATGTTCGGGTCGATAATCACCTCTTTCACCTGCCGCGCGGAGTTGATGATCACCGCATTGCTGGTCATCTCCGCCGCGGTGCCTGCGGTGGTATTAATTGCCACCAGCGGCACGCCCGCATTTTTCACCTTGCCGATGCCGGAATAATCGGTTGAGGGGCCGGGGTTGGCGGTGAGGATTTTGATCGCCTTGGCGGTATCAATCGGGCTGCCGCCGCCGAAGGCAATCACGTAATCACACTCCGCGTCCCGGTAAGCCGAAATTCCTTTTTGCACAAGCGCTTCCGTCGGGTTCGGGAACACCTCATCGAACAGGTGATACGACATCTGATGGGCGTCCAGCGCGGTAAACAGGCTGTCGAGCAGACCCAGCTTTACCAGCTGGCCGTCGGTGACAATCAGCGCTTTTCCCCACTGTTTGTTCGCTACCAGGTTGACCATATCGCCGATTGCGCCCGCGCCGTGAAGGCTGATTTTTGGAAGCGCCAACATAAAGCTCATGATAATTCTCCTTAACGATCAACGTTTTTCCTGCGAAGGCGTTATGCGTATAAATCCAGCGCGGATTGCAGCGGACTCACGCCAAAGCGCTTGCCGAGGGCGATGAGTTCTTCCCGGGAAATGGTCTGCTTCATGCCGCCCATGGAGAACACCTTCACCAGCACTTCCGCTGATTTCTCGGCGGTGTCGATCAGGCCAAAGGTTTCATCCAGCGTTGGGCCGCTGCCGAACACGCCGTGGAACGGCCACAGCACCAGAGCATGTTTTTGCATATCAACGGCGGTTGCCTGGCCGATTTCGTCGGTACCCGGCACCATCCACGGCAGAATGCCCACGCCGTCCGGGAACACCACCAGACACTCGGTACTGCCTTCCCACAGCTTGCGGGTGATGAAGTCGGCGCTGTTTTCCAGCACGTAGGTCAGGGCGATCAGGTTGGTGGCGTGGCAGTGCATGATCACGCGGTCTTTGCCGTTCGTCGCCCTGATGCGCTCGCAGTGGGAGAGGAAGTGAGCCGGCAGTTCGGAGGTGGGCACCGCCTCGTCGGTCAGGCCCCACAGTATGTGGTAGCCCGCGCCGTCGCTGTCCACTTTCACCACGCCGAGGTTGGCCTCCGGGTCGAGCTGGACGTTACGGAAGAACTTGCCGGAACCGGTGACGATAAACGGCGTGTTGGCGAGCAGCGGCATCGGCTGGCTCAGCGCGATATAGCGCGGCTTCTGGTGGAAATCGGCCACGAACGGTTCAATATCCGCGTCGTCCAGGCGCAGCGTCAGGTTGCCGCCGTTGCGCTCGTCCCAGCCTTTCAGCCAGGCGTCGGAGGTGGCTTTGATCATGCCCTGGACGAACCAGGAAGTGGTGATGGTCTGCATAGTCTTCATTTTCCAGTTATCGCGGTGAGGTTGAACCCTCACCCCGGCCCTCTCCCACAGGGAGAGGGGGTAAAAGTTCCCTCTCCCTGTGGGAGAGGGTTAGGGTGAGGGCAAAATTACCCGCGCTGACTCAACACGTCTTTCTCGTATGCCCGCACGTTGTCCAGCCACTGGCTGCCCGCCGGGGCGTCGTTACGCTGACAGTACATCTCCCACACCGCCTGCCACGGCAGGGATTTCTGCTCTTCCAGCAGCGCCAGACGGGCGGTGTAGTCGCCGTTAGCCTCCAGTTGTTTCAGCGCGGCGACAGGCTCCAGCAGCGCGCGCAGCAGGGCTTTCTTCATGTTGCGGGTGCCGATAACCCACGCTGCGATGCGGTTGATGGAAGCATCGAAGAAGTCGAGGCCGATGTGTACGCGGTCAAAGAGGTCGTGACGGATGATTTCGCTGGCAATCGCCTGGGTTTCGTCATCCAGCAGCACCACGTGATCGCTGTCCCAGCGCACCGGACGGCTGACGTGCAGCAGCAGGCGCGGCACGTAGAGCATGGCGGCGGAGATTTTGTCTGAGATCACCTCGGTCGGGTGGAAGTGGCCGGCATCCAGACACAGCGCGGTCTGGCGGCTGGTGGCGTAACCCATGTAGAACTCGTTCGAGCCCACGGTGTAGCTCTCGGCGCCAATGCCGAACAGCTTGCTCTCTACGGCGTCGATGTGGTGCGCCGGGTCCAGCTTCTCGCTGATGGCCTCATCCAGCGCGGCCAGCAGGCGCTGGCGCGGGGCCAGACGGTCGACGGTGATATCCTTCATGCCGTCCGGGATCCAGATGTTCATCACCGACGGCGTGCCGAGCTGCTCGCCGAAATAGGCCGAAACGCGGCGGCTGGCCTTCACGTGGTCGATCCAGAACTGGCGGATGTCGTCGTCCGCGTGGGCGAGGGTAAAACCGTCCGCGCTCAGCGGATGTGAGAAACAGGACGGATTAAAGTCCAGGCCCAGCCGGTTGGCTTTGGCCCACTCCACCCAGTTCTTAAAGTGTTCCGGTTTGATTTCGTTGCGCGCCACCGGCTCGTCGGATTCGAGATAAATCGCATGCAGGTTCAGGCGTTTTGGCCCCGGGATCAGGCTCAGCGCCAGCTCCAGGTCGGCGCGCAGTTCGGTCGCGTTACGCGCTTTGCCCGGGTAGTTACCGGTGGCCTGAATACCACCCGTCAGGGAACCGCCTGGATTCTCGAAACCGGCGACGTCATCGCCCTGCCAGCAGTGCATGGAGACGGGCAGACGGTCGAGCTGGCGCAGCGCCTCGTCGACATCCACGCCGACGGCGGCGAAACGCTGTTTAGCCAGGCCCCAGGCTTGTTCTAATTGAGTTGTCATGCGCAAAGCTCCTTAGTCAGTCGGTTTTGCTGAAACTGCGCCCGAAAGCGAGCAATTTCACGGCAGGGATTGGGGGTGAAGGTGGTCAGGCTGGCGTTAGCCGCCACCACCGAACGGAAGTCGTCAACGCTGGAAAGTTCGTCCAGGGTCATCAGCTGAATGCCGATATTCCCGAGCGTGGAGGCCTCCACGGGACCCGCCACCACGGTGATGCCGCAGGCATCGGCGCAGAGCTGGTTCAGCAGCTGGTTCTGGCAGCCGCCGCCCACGATATGCAGCTGGCTGAACGGTTTTCCGCGAAGGCTCGCCAGCTCGCTGAGGATGTCGGCATACAGCAGGGCGAGGCTGTCAAAAATGCAGCGCGCCAGTTCTGAAGGGCTCGACGGCACCGGCTGCCCGCCCTCAACGCAGGCGGCCTGAATTTCGGCGCTCATGTGCGGCGGGTTGATAAAGCGGTCATCGTTCGGGTTGATCAGGAACGTGCAGGCCTTCAGCTTCTCGGTTTCGGCGATAAGCGCGGGCAGGTCGGTAATGTTCTGCTCTTTCAGCACCCGCTGGAGCAGCCACAGCCCCATGATGTTTTTCAGTACGCGGTAGCGGCCTTCGGCACCGCCTTCGTTGGTAATGTTTGCCGCCATCGCGGCATCGCTGGCGTACGGGGTTTTGCTCTCAAAGCCCATCAGCGACCAGGTGCCGGACGAGAGGTAAGCCGCGTCTTTGCTTGCAAGTGGGGACGCTATTACCGCGCTGGCGGTATCGTGGCTGGCGACGGCAACGACAGGGATTGCGTTCCCCTGGGGGCAAATCCAGTGACCGATCACGTTACCCGGGTGGGTGGGTGTGCCGAACCAGGAAGGCGACGCCCCCGTCCAGGCCAGCAGATGTTCATCCCAGCTATCCGAGTTGATGTTGACCAGCTGCGTGGTGGTGGCGTTGGTATATTCCCAGTTCATGTTGCCGGTCAGGCGATAGCTCAGGTAGTCCGGGATCAGCAGCGCATGGGCCACGTCCGCGACCAGCTCCGGCTGTTGCTCGACCAAAGCACGCAGCTGATAAAGCGTGTTAAACGGCAGAAACTGAATGCCGCTGCGCCCGTAGATGTTGTCCTTGCCAAGCTGGGCGATCGCGTTCGCCATCAGGCCGTCGGTGCGGCTGTCGCGATAAGAAACCGGCAAGCCGACGCGCTCGCCATGGCTATCAAGCAGAACGAAGTCCACGCCCCAGGTATCAATGCCGATGCTGTCGATGCGAATGCCGTCGTTGCAGACGTTGTTCAGACCGGTACGGATCTCCGCCTCCAGGGCATCGATATCCCAGGTATCAAAACCGTCCTGCTTTTGCAGGCAGTTGGCGAAACGGTGCATTTCGCGAAGCGAAAGCGCGTGCTGCTCACGGTCCCAGCTCGCGAGCATTACGCGGCCGCTGGATGCGCCTAAATCGACAGCCACACAATGGCGAAAAGTCATGGTCGGGTCCTTTCTTAAGTCATTAGCGGTGAGTGTAAAAAAGGGAAGAAAAAGTCACCTTCTCACCACTGACAGGCCAAATCTCGCGCTGGCAAGAAAGCAAAGGTGAATGTGAGGGCGTTCACAGTTTCCAGCAGTGACGGGATGCTCAGGCTGTGTGACGCTGAGCGCATTTCCCGATCTTTCCCCCTGTTTCTTGAAAAATGGACAGCTTTTGCGAGGTTTACTGCCAAAAATTGAAGGTGAGTGTGGGAGGCCTTAATTACTATTTTGAGAACATTTTTCATTGGTGGGGGCCGTTATGACCGTACTGCACTGCGTGGATTTTTTTCCTTCAGGAGGTTCGCCTGTCGCGATTGAGCCACGGCTTCCTCAGGCTGCGTTCCCGGAGCATCATCATGATTTTCACGAAATTGTGATTGTTGAGCGCGGGACGGGTATTCATGTTTTCAATGGCCAGCCTTATACCATCAGCGGCGGTACGGTGTGCTTCGTGCGCGACCACGACCGGCACCTGTATGAACATACCGACAACCTGTATCTGACGAATGTGCTTTACCGTTCCCCGGACGCGTTCCAGTTTCTTTCGGGGCTGAGCCAGCTGTTGCCCCAGGAGCAAGACGGACACTATCCGTCGCACTGGCGGGTGAATCAGTCCATCCTGCAGCAGGTGCGTCAGCTGGTGAGCCAGATGGAGAAGAGCGAGGACGGGCAGGAGACGCACGCCATTGCCACGCGCGAACTGCTGTTTATGCAGCTTCTGGTGCTGCTGCGCCGCAGCAGCCTGGTGGAAGGGCTGGAAGATAACAACGCGCGCCTGAACCATCTGATGGCCTGGCTGGAAGATCATTTTGCCGAGAATGTCTGCTGGGAAACCCTTGCGGATGATTTTTCCCTGTCGTTGCGTACCCTGCATCGCCAGCTTAAACAGCACACCGGACTGACGCCGCAACGCTACCTTAACCGACTGCGCCTGATCAAAGCGCGTCATCTTTTACGTCATACCGACGATAGCGTCACGGATATTGCCTATTGCTGCGGTTTTGGCGACAGCAATCACTTTTCAACGCTGTTTCGCCGGGAATTTAACTGGTCTCCGCGCGATATTCGCCAGGGAAAAGACGCGATGCTTCAGTAACGCGAGGGCAGTCACCGTTTTATTTCCGCAAAAAAGCTAATAGTGTCAGGTTATTCGGCGTAGAGGTCGTGGTGTGGCTGCTCAGTTAATTCTTCGCAAAGATGATTTTTTTGCCTCCGCGAGTCAGGCCGTCACGGTGGCCGATCGCTACCCGCAGGACGTCTTTGCCGAACATACCCACGAGTTTTGCGAGCTGGTGCTGGTTTGGCGCGGTAACGGCCTGCACATCCTCAACGACCGTCCCTACCGCATCACGCGCGGAGACCTGTTCTACATTCGCGCGGATGATAAACACTCCTACGCCTCGGTTAACGACCTGGTGCTGCAAAACGTTATTTACTGTCCGGACAGGCTCAAGCTTAACGTGGACTGGGCCGCGAGCGTTCCGGGCTTTCTTGATGCTAAAGGTTCTCCGCACTGGCGCTTAAGCAGTAGCGGCATGGCTCAGGTACGGCAGGTTATTTCTCAACTGGAGCAGGAGAGCCAGAAGAACGACCCCGTGGCTAACCAGCTGGCGGAGTTGCTTTTCGCCCAGCTGGTGATGACGTTGAAGCGCCATCGTTACGCCACTGATAACCCCTCCGCCACAACGCAGGAAGCGCTGCTGGATAAGCTCATCACCCGGCTTGCGGGCAGCCTGAATAAAAACTTTGTACTGGATAAATTCTGCGAGCAGGAACAGTGCAGCGAGCGCGCGTTGCGCCAGCATTTCCGCACCCTGACCGGGATGACGGTAAACCACTACCTGCGCCAGCTGCGCATCTGCCATGCACAATATCTCCTCCAGCATACGGAGTGGATGGTCAGTGA
This sequence comes from Enterobacter sp. E20, assembly GCF_000801755.2. Classification (NCBI taxonomy): domain Bacteria; kingdom Pseudomonadati; phylum Pseudomonadota; class Gammaproteobacteria; order Enterobacterales; family Enterobacteriaceae; genus Enterobacter; species Enterobacter sp. E20. The sequence goes on along the minus strand of NZ_CP012999.1, from coordinate 4,664,895 downwards.
TGTGGCAATGCGCTGCGGCTTTGAGGACAGTAACTACTTTTCAGTGGTGTTTAACCGCGAGGTGGGGATGACGCCGGTACAGTGGCGTCATCGCAGTCGAAAGGGGGCGTAATCAGTTTGCCATGCCGAGGCCGACGATATTGGCAGCGATAATAATCACCACGCAGCCGAGGCTCAGTACGCCAACCGGACGACGTCCGGCGTTCGTCCACTCTTTCAGCACCAGCCCAACCAGCCCGCCGCAAAGTACGTAGAAACTCATGTGCAGCATCCAGCTTATATAGTCGTATTGCGCCGGAATGCTGGCGTGGCCCCAGGCGTAGAAGAAGAACTGCAAATACCACATCAGGCCGCCCAGAGCGGAGAGCAACACGTTGGTGATGATGAGCGATGTTGCCAGCGAGAAATCGGTTTTTACCGACAGGTTTTTTACTTTTGCCAGACGAATGAAGCAGAAGCCCAGGTTAACCATCGCGCCGCCACCCATAATCACGACATAGCTTGGCAGCGCAACGTACAGCGGGTCGACGCCCAGCGCGGCAGCCGCTTCGTGCATCGGTTTGGCGGCGTTCATCGCGAACGACATGCCGGCCGAGAAAATGCCGCACATCACCGCCAGCAGCAGACCTTTCTTCAGGTTAAAATCTTCAGCTTTAATGCCCATCTTGCGCTCTTTCAACTGCCCCGCACGCGTCACAATTCCTACGCCAATGACCGCCACCAGCACGCCCAGGAGCGTCATCCGCCCACCCTGAGTATTAATAAGCACGTCGAAGTTGCCGTTGAGAATTGGCGTCATCAGGGTACCGACGATCAGCGTGATGCCAATCGCGATACCAATCCCCATCGACATGCCGAGATAACGCATGGTGAGGCCATAGTTGATGTTGCCGACGCCCCACATCGCGCCGAACAGGAACACCGGCAGCAGGGTGGCGGCGCTGAAGGAGGAGAAGTAGCCCCAGAAATCGGGCAGCAGCATGGCGCTAATGGTCCAGGGCAAAATCAGCCAGGACACGATACCGCCAACGGACCACATGGTTTCCCATGACCAGCCTCTCACTTTTTTAAACGGAGCATAGAAACAGGCTGCACTGGCAGCGCCTATCAAATGCCAGAAGATACCCATCGTAATCGCATGATTCATTTTTACACCCTCATCGTTTTTATCGTCAGTGGCTTCCCACCGACTTGAGGAGTGTAAAAATTAGGCGGTTTGGGGACCTTCAGAAGGTTGCCGCAGATGTGTTCTGGATGGCAATCAGCACGTTAACCGCGTGAGCAGACTCACAATTTCGCGATTAATCGAAAAACGAATAACCTTATAAAAACTACGGCATTGATAATCATTTTCAATATCATTTAATTAACTATAATGAACCAACTGCTTACGCGGCATTAACAGCTGTGCCGCCCGACAATAATGGAGAGGATTATGAGTTATACACTGCCATCCCTGCCGTATGCCTACGACGCACTGGAACCGCATTTCGACAAGCAGACGATGGAAATCCATCACACTAAACACCACCAGACCTATGTGAACAACGCGAACGCCGCGCTGGAAAGCCTGCCAGAGTTCGCTAACCTGTCTGCTGAAGAGCTGATCACCAAGCTGGACCAGCTGCCAGCGGACAAGAAAACCGTTCTGCGTAACAACGCTGGCGGCCACGCTAACCACAGCCTGTTCTGGAAAGGCCTGAAAACCGGTACCACCCTGCAGGGCGACCTGAAAGCGGCTATCGAGCGCGACTTCGGCTCCGTTGACAACTTCAAAGCGGAATTCGAAAAAGCCGCTGCAACCCGTTTCGGCTCTGGCTGGGCGTGGCTGGTTCTGAAAGGCGACAAGCTGGCGGTGGTTTCTACTGCTAACCAGGACTCCCCGCTGATGGGTGAAGCGATTTCTGGCGCATCCGGCTTCCCAATCCTGGGTCTGGACGTGTGGGAACACGCTTACTACCTGAAATTCCAGAACCGTCGCCCGGACTACATCAAAGCCTTCTGGGACGTGGTGAACTGGGACGAAGCAGCAGCGCGTTTCGCCGCTAAAAAATAAGGTTGCATTGACGCCTGTGAGAAGCGAGTCTTATGACTCGCTTTTTTTGTATCTGCGTAATGGAGGCAGCAATGCATTACCCGGTGAACGTGTTTACAGGCAAGGTAAGGGAGTACGACGGCAGCCGCCCGAGTGCCATCGCCAAAATTCAGGTCGACGGTGAGCTGACGTTAACCGACCTCGGGCTTGCGGGTGACGAGCAGGCCGAAAAGAAAATTCACGGCGGGCCCGATCGCGCGCTGTGCCACTACCCGCGTGAACACTATCAGCACTGGAAAACCGAGTTTCCCGAGCAGGCGGACCTCTTCGTCGCCCCCGCGTTTGGGGAGAATCTCTCCACCGAAGGGCTCACCGAAAAGAACGTGTTTATCGGTGATATCTACCGCTGGGGCGATGCCCTGATTCAGGTGACGCAGCCACGCTCGCCGTGCTTCAAGCTCAACTACCACTTCGGTATTCAGGATATGTCGGCCCAGCTGCAAAAAGCGGGTAAAACCGGCTGGCTGTATCGCGTGGTGCAGGCGGGGCAGGTTTCAGCGGACGCGCCGCTTGAGCTGGCGTCGCGCCTGAGCGATGTGTCTGTTTATGACGCCTGCGCCATTGCCTGGCATATGCCGTTTGACGACGAACAGTATCACCGCCTGCTGTCGGCGGCGGGATTATCCATCAGCTGGACAAGAACGATGCAGAAGCGGCGTTTAAGCAGCAAGATCGAGGATAATTCGCGGAGATTGTGGGGGAAATAGTCCTCGGCAGAAAGTAGGCCGGGTAAGGCGAAGCCGCCACCCGGCACTAACAGCTACGAACGCTTATACAACGGTAGCCAAAGCGTTAACCGTAGCCCACCCAGCGGGCTGTCGTCGGCTTTCACCCAGCCGCGGTGCTGCTGCATGGCGGTTTCAACAATCGCCAGACCCAGTCCCGTACCGCCCGATTCCCGATCGCGCGCCTCATCGGTACGATAGAACGGACGGAAAATCTGCTCGCGGTCTTCCGGGCTCACGCCAGGGCCGTCGTCATCGACAATAACGGTGATCCCGTCTTTATCCACCGAGAATGCCACCTCAATCTTCGTATGCGAGTAGCGCAGGGCGTTACGCACGATGTTCTCCAGCGCGCTTTCCAGCGTGTTGGGGTTACCGTACAGCGGCCACGGGCCCGGCGGGAAGTTGACGGTAAAGGATTTACCCATCTGTTCCGCTTCGAACGCCGCGTTGTCCAGCACCTCGTGCCAGAGGTGATTGGCTTTCACCGTTTCGCTCACCAGCGCGTTTTTCTGCTGATTGCGCGACATGACCAGCAGGTCGTTGATCATGCTGTCCAGGCGGTGCGCTTCCGTTTCAATACGCTCCAGCTCTTTGCTCTCACCGCTGCGGCGGCGCAGCAGCGCGGTGCCAAGCTGCAAGCGCGTAAGCGGGGTACGCAGCTCGTGCGAGATATCCGACAGCAGACGTTGCTGTGCGGTCATCATACGATCGAGGGCGCTCACCATCTGGTTAAAACTGGTTCCGGCGGCAAGGAACTCCTGCGGACCTGCTTCCAGTTCAGGGTGTTGTCGCAGGTTACCCTGCGCCACTTCATCGGCGGCATTCTTTAGCTTACGCGCCGGTTTTGCCAGGCTCCACGCCAGCCATAACAGCAGCGGTGAGCTGACCAGCATGGTGACAATCAGCAGCAGGAGAGGGCGGTCAAACAGCAGGTTGATAAAATCAGACTGGGAGTTGCTCGCCGGACGGATCAGGTAGAGCTGATAATTATCCTCTCCGTCCCTGACGGAGAAAGGCCCTACCATCTCTACGCGGCCATATTTCTTCTTCTGGGGATGATCGGCATTATCCGCCTGGCCAATGAAGTTGCGGATAATCTGCATTTCATTGCGATCGGCCCCAATCACGCGGCCTTCGCTGGTCACCAGCAGCAGGCGTTGTCCGGGCGGCGCCCACTTGTCGATAGCGCGAAACAGCCTGCGCCACCACATTAAATCGTTTGGCGGATCGTTTGCCAGCTCGGCTTCCACGTGCTGCTCGATCATCACGCCCTGACGTTGCTCGCTGTCGAGAAGCTCCGTCATCTGGCGTGAGTCGAGTTTTGGCAACATCAAAACGAGCATTAAAACCAGTGCCAGCGTCAGCCAGAAGATGGCGAAGATGCGGGCGGTTAAGCTTCCTATCATGAAGCGGAAACCATCAGATAACCGCGACCACGCAGGGTTTTAAACCATGGGTGACCGTCTTTACGCTCCGGCAGCTTACGGCGCAGGTTAGAGATGTGCATGTCGATGGCGCGGTCAAACGGGGTGAGGCGTTTGCCCAGCACTTCCTGGCTTAGATGTTCACGCGAAACCACCTGGCCGAGGTGCTGCGCCAGCAGATACAGCAGGGTGAACTCCGTGCCGGTCAGTTCCAGCGTCTGGCCATCAAAGCTTGCTTCCTGACGGCCCGGGTTCAGGCTCAGGGAGTCGACTTCAAGAGTAGGCGAGCTGTTGTCGGTATTTTGCTGCTGCTCGCTCCAGTGGGAACGACGCAGGATAGCGCGAATACGGGCAACCAGTTCACGGTCGTTAAACGGCTTGGGTAAATAGTCATCCGCGCCCAGCTCAAGGCCGAGTACGCGGTCAAGTTCGCTGCCGCGTGCGGTCAGCATAATAACGGGAGTCTGGTGTGTCTGGCGAAGCTCTTTCAACGTATCAATACCGTTTTTCTTCGGCATCATCACGTCGAGCAAAAGTAAATCGATGCTGTCGTCAAGGAGACTCAGCGCCTGCTCGCCATCATGGGCAACCAGGACGTTGAAACCTTCCATGTCGAGCAACTCCTTTAAAAGGGATGTGAGCTCTCGGTCATCATCAACTAACAGGATTTTATTCATTGTTTAAATACCTCCGAGGCAGAAATTACGACATCAAGGCTGTCTAATCCATGACTTTACGTTGTTTTACACCCCCTGACGCATGTTTGCAGCCTGAATCGTAGACTGTCTCTCGTTGAATCGCGACACGAAAGATTTTGGGAGCAAGTGATGCGCAAAGTTACCGCTGCCGTCATGGCCTCAACGCTGGCGTTCAGTGCGTTTAGCCAGGCTGCTGAAGCTATCATCAGCGATAACAGTCCCTTACAAGAGGGCGCAACGCAGAACAGCAGCCAAAGCCATATGTTTGACGGCATAAGTTTAACCGAACATCAGCGTCAACAGATGCGAGATCTGATGCAGAGGGCACGACACGACCAGCCCCCTGTTAATGTTAGCGAAATGGAGACAATGCATCGCCTTGTCACCGCAGAAAATTTTGACGAAAGCGCTGTACGCGCTCAGGCCGAAAAAATGGCACAGGAACAGGTTGCCCGCCAGGTAGAGATGGCGAAGGTCCGCAACCAGATGTTCCATCTGCTAACGCCCGAGCAGCAAGCGGTTTTGAATGCCAGACATCAGCAGCGAATGGACCAGCTGCGTGAGGTTGCACGGATGCAGCGAAGCTCAGAAACGACATTTTTCAGTAGCAATAGCAGTACCCGTAGTAACCAGTAAACCCTGTTTTCCTTGCCATAGACACCATCCCTGTCTTCCCCCACATGATGTGGGGGTTTTTTTTGCCCCGCATCCGTGTTGTTAACCGTTTATTCATCCTTAGACTCCCCATGCTTCCGTTATACTAGCGGCATGACATGACAGGAGCGTTTATGAATCAATCCTATGGAAGACTGGTAAGCCGGGCCGCCATTGCGGCGACCGTCATGGCCTCCAGCCTGTTACTGATTAAAATCTTTGCCTGGTGGTATACCGGCTCGGTCAGTATTCTGGCGGCACTGGTGGACTCCCTGATGGACATTGCCGCCTCGTTGACCAACCTGCTGGTGGTGCGTTACTCGCTGCAGCCAGCGGATGAAGAGCACACATTTGGGCACGGCAAAGCGGAGTCGCTGGCCGCGCTGGCGCAAAGCATGTTCATTTCCGGCTCTGCGCTGTTCCTGTTTTTAACCGGCATTCAGCATCTCGTTTCGCCGACACCGATGAACGATCCCGGCGTGGGCGTAGTTGTGACGATCGTTGCGCTTATATGCACACTTGTTCTGGTAACGTTCCAGCGCTGGGTTGTTCGCAAAACGCAAAGTCAGGCTGTACGGGCGGATATGCTTCATTATCAATCTGATGTTATGATGAATGGGGCTATTCTTATTGCGCTCGGTCTGGCCTGGTATGGCTGGCATCGCGCCGATGCGTTATTTGCGTTAGGGATTGGTATCTATATTTTATATAGCGCCCTGCGGATGGGGTATGAAGCGGTGCAATCACTGCTTGACCGCGCCCTCCCGGACTCAGAACGTAATGAAATTTTTTCTATCGTGACCTCCTGGCCCGGCGTCAGCGGTGCACACGATCTTCGAACGCGGCAGTCAGGGCCGACCCGCTTTATTCAGATTCATATTGAAATGGAAGACAACCTGCCACTGGTTCAGGCTCACGTTATTGCTGAGCAGGTCGAGCAGGCGATTTTGCAGCGTTTTCCTGGTTCAGACGTCATCATTCACCAGGATCCCTGCTCGGTTGTACCCGGTCATGTTGGGCTTTCGTAATTCGTTGTAAAAAAGTGAGCCAGGCCAGCATTTTGTGTATAAATTACCGCCGTTTGGTCTGACCTGAATCAATTCAGCTGGAAGGGATTGATATACTATTTGCAGTATTCGTTGGTCGATAAGTTTCTTCCGGCAACAGATTTCAATTTTGCATTCCTAAGTTCAGAGGTAGTCATGATTAAGAAAATCGGTGTGTTGACAAGCGGCGGTGATGCGCCGGGCATGAACGCGGCAATTCGTGGTGTTGTCCGTGCAGCGCTGACGGAAGGCCTGGAAGTTTTTGGCGTTTATGACGGTTATCTGGGCCTGTATGAAGATCGTATGGTTCAGCTCGACCGTTACAGCGTGTCTGACATGATCAACCGTGGCGGTACTTTCCTCGGTTCCGCGCGCTTCCCGGAATTCCGTGATGAACACGTTCGTGAAGTGGCTATCGAAAACATGAAGAAACGCGGCCTGGACGCCCTGGTGGTTATCGGTGGTGACGGCTCCTACATGGGTGCAAAACGTCTGACCGAAATGGGCTTCCCGTGCATCGGTCTGCCGGGCACCATCGACAACGACATCAAAGGTACTGACTACACTATCGGCTTCTTTACTGCACTGAGTACCGTTGTTGAAGCGATTGACCGTCTGCGTGACACCTCTTCTTCTCACCAGCGTATCTCTATCGTTGAAGTGATGGGCCGTTACTGTGGCGACCTGACGCTGGCGGCAGCCATTGCGGGCGGTTGCGAATTTATCGTCGTGCCGGAAGTCGAATTTAGCCGTGAAGATCTGGTGGCTGAAATCAAAGCGGGCATCGCGAAGGGTAAAAAACACGCGATCGTGGCTATCACCGAGCACATCTGCGACGTTGACGAGCTGGCGAAGTACATCGAAGCCGAAACCAAACGCGAAACCCGCGCGACCGTACTGGGTCACATCCAGCGCGGCGGTTCCCCAGGCCCTTACGACCGTATTCTGGCGTCCCGTATGGGCGCGTACGCTATCGATCTGCTGCTGCAGGGTCACGGCGGCCGCTGCGTCGGTATTCAGAACGAAAAACTGGTTCACCACGACATCATCGACGCGATTGAAAACATGAAGCGTCCGTTCAAAGGTGACTGGCTGGACTGCGCGAAAAAACTGTACTGATCGGCGTGTGTTTTGTGCCGGTTGGCGGCAAGGTAAATGCAAAACGGTAACCCTTGGGTTACCGTTTTTTATGGTTGCTCCCTCTCCCGTGGGAGAGGGGTGGGGTGAGGGCATCAGGCCGTTCATCCACTTCTTTTATTCCACTACGTTATAGCCAATCTTTTTTTATTCTTTAATCCTCGATTCGCTTTCTGGCACGCTGCATTCATCAAAACACTACACAAGAGAGCTGGGCGATGAATAAATGGGGCGTGGGTTTAACATTATTGCTGGCATCGACCAGCGTTCTGGCTAAGGATATCCAGTTACTGAACGTGTCATACGACCCGACGCGTGAACTGTACGAGCAATACAACAAAGCGTTTGCGGCACACTGGAAACAGGAAACCGGCGACAACGTGGTGGTTCGTCAGTCGCATGGCGGCTCCGGCAAGCAGGCGACGTCCGTGATAAACGGTATTGAAGCCGACGTGGTAACCCTGGCGCTGGCCTACGATGTTGACGCGATCGCCGAGCGTGGCCGCATCGACAAAAACTGGATCAAACGCCTGCCGGATAACTCCGCGCCCTACACCTCGACCATCGTCTTCCTGGTGCGTAAAGGAAACCCGAAACAAATTAAAGACTGGAACGACCTGATCAAACCGGGCGTTTCTGTGATTACCCCGAACCCGAAAAGCTCCGGCGGCGCTCGCTGGAACTACCTGGGCGCGTGGGGTTATGCACTGCATCACAACAATGGCGACCAGGCCAAAGCGCAGGAATTCGTGAAGGCGCTGTATAAAAACGTTGAGGTGCTGGACTCCGGCGCGCGTGGCGCCACCAACACCTTCGTCGAGCGCGGGATTGGCGACGTGCTGATCGCATGGGAAAACGAAGCCCTGCTGGCCACCCACGAGCTGGGCAAAGACAAATTTGAGATCGTGACCCCGAGCGAATCGATTCTGGCTGAGCCGACCGTTTCCGTGGTCGATAAAGTGGTTGAGAAGAAAGATACCAAAGCGGTGGCGGAAGCCTACCTGAAGTATCTGTACTCGCCAGAAGGCCAGGAAATTGCGGCGAAAAACTTCTATCGTCCACGCGATGCGGCGGTCGCCAAGAAATACGAAGGGGAGTTCCCAAAACTGAAGCTATTCACTATTGACGATGTGTTCGGCGGCTGGACCAAAGCGCAGAAAGAGCACTTCTCTAACGGTGGCACTTTCGACCAGATCAGCCAGCGCTAACCATTATCCTGTGACACGGTGACCCGGCGTGAGAAATCCGCCGGGTTTTTTATTTGGTCATCATTTTGCGTTACTCTTTTGCCTCTATTGAAAACAGGGAACGCGTTGTGAAAAAAATTATCTTATTGCTCCTCATTGTCATCGCCCTTGCCGCTGGCGGCGTGTACTGGATGAAGGCGGGTAATCCGAATGCGTTGCGACATATCGTTCTCGACCAGTGTGTGCCGAATCAGATCCAGAACCGTAACCCGGCACCCTGTGCGCAGGTGAAAACGGATGCAGGCTATGTGGTATTTAAAGATCGCAACGGGCCGCTGCAATACCTGCTGATGCCGACATATCGCATCAACGGCACCGAGAGCCCGCTGCTGACCGACGCTCATACGCCGAACTTTTTCTGGCTGGCGTGGCAGTCGCGCAGCTTTATGACCCTGAAGCGTGGATCCGAGGTGCCTGACAGCGCCATTTCGCTGACGATTAACTCGCCGACTGGCCGCACGCAGAACCATTTTCATATTCATATCTCCTGCCTGCGCCCGGACGTGCGCGAGAAGCTCAACGCGGCACAGGGAGAAATCAGCACCCAGTGGCTGCCTCTTCCTGGGGGGCTGGAAGGACATGAGTATCTTGCTCGCCGCGTGACGGAGAATGAACTGGTCCAGCGCAGCCCGTTTATGATGCTGGCTGAAGAGTTGCCGGAAGCGCGCGACCATATGGGGCGCTTTGCCCTGGCGATGGCGCAGCAGTCGGACGGCTCTTTTGTTTTGCTGGCGACAGAGCGTAACCTGCTCACGCTTAACCGCGCGTCTGCGGAAGAACTGCAGGATCATCAATGCACTATCCTGAAGTAACCCCACCATAAATCGCGTTTACTCGGGCTGCCTGTCACCGTAGACTTGCTGAAAAATTCTACAGGAGACAGGTATGTCGCTCTGGTTAACGTATCCTCTGCTGCTGCCCTCACTGATCGTTGGCGTCACCATCGTGCTGTGGGCGACGTCGCTATTGCCGGAATTTATCACCGCGCTGCTGTTCTTCACGGCGGCGATGACCGCCAGAATCGCCCCGCCGGAGGTCATCTTCGGCGGTTTTGCCTCGTCTGCTTTCTGGCTGGTATTCAGCGGCTTTGTGCTCGGCGTGGCGATCCGTAAAACCGGACTGGCGGACAGGGCCGCCCGGGCGCTGTCGGCAAAGCTCACCGACTCCTGGGTGTTGATGGTGGCGAGCGTGGTGCTGCTGAGCTACGCGCTGGCGTTTGTGATGCCGTCGAACATGGGACGTATTGCGCTGCTGATGCCGATTGTCGCGGCGATGGCAAAACGCGCCGGTATCGCCGACGGCTCCCGCGCCTGGTTCGGGCTGGCGCTGGCGGTGGGGTTCGGGACTTTCCAGCTTTCGGCGACGATCCTGCCTGCAAACGTCCCCAATCTGGTGATGAGCGGTGCGGCGGAAGGCTCGTACGGCATCCATCTGAACTATGTCCCGTATCTGCTGCTGCACACGCCGGTGCTCGGTATCCTCAAAGGCCTGATTCTGATTGGCCTCATCTGCTGGCTATTTCCCGGCAGCCCAAAACCGCCGAAGGAACAGGCGCCGTCTGATCCTATGGGGCGGGATGAAAAGCGTCTTGCCTGGCTGCTGGCGGTGGTGCTGGGGATGTGGGTCACGGAGAGCTGGCACGGCGTGGGGCCGGCGTGGACGGGGCTGGCGGCGTCGGTCATCGTTATGCTGCCGCGCATTGGCTTTATCACCGGGGAAGAGTTTTCTGCGGGGGTGAACATGCGCACCTGTATTTACGTCGCGGGCATTCTTGGGCTGGCGATTGTCGTGACGCAAACCGGTATCGGAACGGCCGTGGGCGAGGCATTGCTTCGCATTATGCCGCTGGATGCAGACAGGCCGTTCACCAGTTTCCTGGCGCTGACCGGTATTACCACGGCGCTCAACTTCATCATGACCGCCAACGGCGTTCCGGCGCTGTACACCACCCTGGCGCAGAGTTTTTCGGACGCGACCGGTTTTCCGCTGCTGTCGGTGATCATGATTCAGGTATTGGGCTATTCCACGCCGCTGCTGCCGTATCAGGCGTCGCCGATTGTGGTGGCAATGGGGCTCGGGAAGGTGCCTGCAAGGGCGGGGATGGTGCTCTGTCTGGCGCTGGCTATCGCAACGTATCTGGTACTGCTGCCGCTGGATTATCTCTGGTTTAGTTTGCTGGGGAAAGTGTAGTTCGGTGCGAGGTGTTTCCCCTCACCCCCCCCTCTCCCTAAGGGAGAGGGGGGAGAAGAGCGGCGGGTAAGCGCAAGCGCCACCCGCCACAAAGGCAATTACGCCTGTTTAGCCGCTTCTGCTGCCTTAACGATCACCGCGAAAGCGTCAGCTTTCAGGGATGCACCGCCAACCAGCGCGCCATCGATGTCTGGCTGGGTGAACAGCTCAGCAGCGTTGGAGGCGTTTACGGAACCGCCGTACTGGATAATCACTTGCTCAGCGACCTTCGCGTCGGCTTTAGCAATGTGGTCACGAATGAATTTGTGAACCGCCTGAGCCTGCGCAGGGGTTGCAGATTTGCCGGTACCGATCGCCCAGACTGGCTCGTATGCGATTACTGCGCCTTCGAACGCTGCCGCGCCCTGGGTTTTCAGCACGGCGTCGATCTGACGTGCGCACACTTCTTCGGTTTTGCCCGCTTCGTTTTCCGCTTCGGTTTCACCGATGCACAGAACCGGAATCAGACCCTGCTCTTTCAGCACGGCAAATTTCTTCGCGATGAACTCGTCGGATTCTTTGTGATAGGTGCGACGCTCGGAGTGGCCGATGATGATGTATTTCGCGCCGATATCTTTCAGCATTTCAGCGGAGGTTTCACCGGTGAACGCGCCAGACAGGTTAACGTCAACGTTCTGCGCGCCCAGAATGATGTGGCTGCCGTCAGCGGCGTGTTTAGCCAGATCCAGGTACATATCCGGCGGAGCGATAGCAACCGCGCAGCCCGTCACGCCAGCCAGCTCTTTACGCAGGTTCGCAACCAGTTCGTTTACCATGTGGCGGCTGCCGTTCAGTTTCCAGTTACCCATCACTAAAGGATGTCGCATTTCAATTCTCCACGCTAAATAAGCGAATTAAGGAATATGGCCACCCTGTCGGGCAGCATGGTCTGTGAATCAGTATAGAGATTTTCCCTCGAAAGGCTTTGCTTTTTGTCATTAATTCGCCCCGCCGAGGGTGTCAGATAGTGCCAGCTTAATCGGTTCAACAGCGAAGGTCAGTCCTTTTTCGCCGTTGTCCGCCACAACATAGCGGATTGCGCCTTCGGTATCAGCGTAGTAACGCTTGTTTTTCCCGGCGGTAAGGAGTTTTTGCAGCTTTTGCTGGCTTTGCTTTTTTGTCAGCGCAGGGGTAAAGGCCTGCAGTACCGCGCTCATGTACTCCAGCGCTTTCGTCTTAGCGGCTTTCTGCTCTGGCCCCTGTATCGGCAGCCAGGTGATTTGCATGCTTTTGATTTTTAACGTACCGCGCTCCAGCGCCGTGGAAGCATACAAATTCTCGTTAATCTTGCTTGCCGCACGGGTCAGTGTGGGGGTATCGCGTGAGCCATCAATGGCGCGAAACTCATCCAGCGGCAGCGTGGGGTTGGTCTGATTGAAGGTTTCACGAAACTGGCTGATAGACTGATCGAACGACGGCGCGCCCGCCAGCAGATAGGGTGCTGTGGTCGGGGCTGTGGTTTCGGCGGCGTGCAGGGGATAACCCGCGCTGAGCAGCGCTAAACACAGGAAAAGAGAACGTGCCGAACTTTTCATCAACATTGCCCCTGGCCGTAAGTGCTCATGATTAAAACGATATCTGGTCGGCTTGTCAAAAGGTCACAACTCCAGGGTAAAATGCGCGCTATACGATAATAAGGAACCTTACATGACCATACAGCAGTGGCTGTTTTCATTCAAAGGGCGTATTGGACGCCGTGATTTCTGGATCTGGATGGTGACGTGGGTTGTCGCCATGCTGCTTCTGTTTTTCGTGGCTTACAACGCCTGGCTGAGCACGCAAACGGCAGCCTTCGCGCTGGTCTGTCTGCTATGGCCAACGGCGGCGGTTGTCGTAAAACGGCTGCACGATCGCGGACGTTCCGGCGCGTGGGCATTTCTGATTATTCTGGCGTGGATGCTGGTGGCGGGAAACTGGGCGATGCTGCCGTCCATCCTGCCGTGGGTTGTGGGCAGGCTGCTGCCGTCGGTCATCTTCGTGATGATGATTGTCGATCTGGGCGCGTTTATTGGCACCCAGAGCGAAAACAAATACGGTAAAGACACCGTTGAGGTGAAATACCGCTGATCACCAGTAGTGTTCGGCGGTCATATGGCCCGGCCGGCGGCGAAGATGTTTCGTCATCTGCCGGGTATCCTTCAGAAGCTGCTGCGTGTCACGTACCATCTGCGGGTTGCCGCACAGCATGACGTGGCTGGTTTCAGCGTTCAGCGGCAAACCCACCGCGTCTTCCAGGGCTCCACTCTCAATTAACGCCGGCACGCGGCCGGTAAGCGCTCCTGCTACGGTTTCGCGGCTGACCACCGTCTGAATCTTTAACTTCCCGCCGTACTGCTGTTCAAGCGCCTGCATTTGCGGCAAATAGCTCAGGTCTGCGGCGTAGCGCGCAGCGTGAACCAGCACGATGTTTTTAAAGCGCTCCAGATCTTTGCCGTACTGCAAAATAGAGAGATAAGGGCCGATGGCCGTACCGGTTGCCAGCATCCAGAGCGTGTCGCAGTCAGGGATCTCTTCGAGCACAAAGAAGCCTGCCGCTTCACTCACAATTTGTACCTCGTCGCCGGGCTTAAGCGCGGCAAGGCGCGGGCTGAGCTTACCGTCAGGAACGGTGACCAGATAGAACTCGAGATCCGGGTTATCAGGCGCGTTAACGTAAGAGTAGGCGCGCTGCACGCGCTCGCCGTCGACATCCAGCCCCAGCTTCGCAAATTGCCCGGCTTTAAACGGGTGAACGGGAGCATGTACGGTGAGACTAAATAGCGCATCGGTCCAGAACTGTACCTTTGTGACTTTACCTGTTACCCAGTCCGCCATGATCTTCTCCTGTGCTGTTTCTCTGTTCTATCTTCCGTACTTGTGGTGACAATTTCCAGCCCGTCAGGGCCGGAAAGCTCTATCGATCAAACGGTTTTACAGAATGTGCGTCTGCACGTCCGGGTCTTTGCGGTCGAGATAGTGGATAGACTGGATGCGGCGAATGGTGCGTGATTTACCGCGGATCAGTAGGGTTTCAGTGGTGGCCATATTGCCCTTGCGGGTGATGCCGTCCAGCAGATCGCCTTTGGTGATGCCGGTCGCCGAGAAGACAACGTTATCGCTACGCGCCATCTCGTCCAGAGCCAGCACTTTATTGGCCTCGATGCCCATCGCTTCGCAGCGCGCCAGCTCGTTTTCCCCGATACGGCGGTTCTCTTCGCTGTCGCCTTTCACCTCATGGCGGGGCAGCAGACGGGCCTGCATATCGCCATCCAGCGCGCGGATCACTGCCGCGGAGACCACACCTTCCGGCGCGCCGCCGATGCCGTACAGCACGTCGACTTCGCTGTCCGGCATGCAGGTCAGGATCGAGGCGGCAACGTCACCGTCAGGAATAGCAAACACGCGCACGCCGAGCTTTTGCATTTGCGCGATAGTGGCGTCGTGGCGCGGTTTCGCCAGAATGGTGACGGTGAGTTCGCTAAGGGGTTTGCCCAGGGCTTTGGCGATGTTGTGCAGGTTCTCTTCCAGCGGCAGGCTAAGGTCGATTGCGCCTTTTGCGCCAGGACCGACAATCAGCTTTTCCATGTACATGTCCGGCGCGTTCAGGAAGCAGCCCTTATCGCCGACGGCCAGCACCGCTAACGCATTGGCCTGACCCATCGCCGTCATGCGGGTGCCTTCGATCGGGTCAACCGCGATATCCACGGCATCGCCTTTGCCGGTACCGACTTTTTCACCGATGTAGAGCATCGGCGCTTCGTCGATCTCGCCTTCGCCGATCACGATGGTGCCGTCAATGTTGACCTGGTTAAGTACAATACGCATGGCATGGACGGCTGCGCCGTCTGCGGTATTTTTGTCGCCACGGCCCAGCCATTTATAGCCTGCGAGGGCGGCCGCTTCGGTGACGCGGGAAAACTCGATAGCAAGTTCACGTTTCATGAGGTACTCGTGCAATCAAAAGGAATTGCACGAAGTTTATCACAGAGTGGGTAAGGTGCGGTCTGTACTCCCCTCACCCTAACCCTCTCCCCAAAGGAGCGAGGGGACTTAAAACACCCTCTCCCCTTTGGGGAGAGGGCCGGGGTGAGGGGAATTACTCTTCGTGCTCTTCCCACGCCAGGGCGCGTTTCACCGCTTTTTTCCAGCCGCTGTAGCGGAAGTTACGCTCGGTGGTTTCGATGCCCGGGCGGAACTCGCGTTCGATAACCGCTTTTTCCTGCAGCTCGTCCAGGTTCTGCCAGAAGCCTACCGCCAGACCGGCAAGGTACGCCGCGCCCAGCGCCGTGACTTCACGCACTTCAGGGCGCTCAACGCGGGTGCCCAGAATGTCGGACTGGAACTGCATCAGGAAGTTATTCGCTACCGCACCGCCGTCCACGCGCAGGGCGTGCAGACGAATGCCGGAGTCAGCCTGCATCGCTTCCAGCACGTCGCGCGTCTGATAGGCGATGGATTCCAGGGTGGCGCGAATAATGTGGTTAGAGTTCACACCGCGCGTCAGGCCGAAAATCGCCCCGCGTGCATACGGATCCCAGTACGGTGCGCCCAGACCGGTGAACGCAGGCACTACGTACACGCCGTTGGTGTCTTTCACTTTGGTCGCGAAGTACTCGGAGTCAAACGCATCGCTGATCAGCTTCATCTCGTCGCGCAGCCACTGAATGGATGCACCCGCCATGAACACCGCACCTTCCAGCGCATAGTTCACTTCGCCGCGCGGGCCGCAGGCGATGGTGGTCAACAGGCCGTTTTCTGATTTCACCGCTTTCTCGCCGGTGTTCATCAGCATAAAGCAGCCGGTGCCGTAGGTATTCTTCGCCATCCCTTCCTTGACGCACAGCTGGCCGAACAGCGCCGCCTGCTGGTCACCGGCAATACCGGCGATAGGAATACGGGTGCCGCCTTTACCGCCGATGTTGGTCTGACCGTACACTTCTGAAGACTTACGCACTTCAGGCAGCATCGCGCGCGGAATGTCCAGCGCGTCCAGCATCTTGTCATCCCACTCCAGGGTGTTGATGTTGAACAGCATGGTACGCGAGGCGTTGGTGTAATCGGTGACATGAACGCGTCCCTGGGTCATCTTCCAGATAAGCCAGGTATCGACGGTACCGAACAGCAGCTCGCCGCGTTTAGCACGCTCGCGTGAACCTTCCACGTGATCGAGGATCCATTTCACTTTGGTGCCGGAGAAATACGGGTCAACCACCAGACCGGTGGCGCTGCGCACGTACTCTTCCATACCGTCGCGCTTCAGCTGTTCGCAGATCTCGGATGTACGGCGGCACTGCCAGACGATAGCGTTGTAAATGGGCTTACCGGTTTCGCGTTCCCAGACAATCGTCGTTTCACGCTGGTTGGTAATCCCAATCGCGGCAATCTCGTCGGAACTGATATCGGCTTTCGCCAGCACTTCGACCAGCGTGGAGCTTTGTGACGCCCAAATCTCCATTGGGTCATGTTCTACCCAGCCTGGACGAGGATAAATTTGCTCAAATTCGCGCTGTGACACGCTGACGATGTTCGCGTCATGATCCATTACGACAGCGCGGGAGCTGGTAGTGCCCTGGTCGAGCGCAACGATATATTTTTTTTCGGTCATGGTATGTGTCCCGTAGTCAGATTACAGCGAAGCTTTTTGTTGTGCGGTAGAAGTCGTTTCCTTCTCCTCTTCCACACAGGTGTCGCACGGTAAGTGGCGACCAATTAATTTGCGGTAGCTAAACGCACCCAGCGCAGCCCCGACAACCGGCGCAAACAGCGGTACCAGGAAGTAAGGAATGTCTTTGCCACCGGTGAAGGCGACGTCGCCCCAGCCAGCGATAAAGGCGAAGGCTTTTGGTCCGATATCACGTGCCGGGTTCATCGCGAAGCCGGTCAGCGGGCCCATGGATGCACCAATTACCGCAATCAGCAAACCAATCAGCAGGGGTGCCAGCGGGCCGCGCGGAATGCCGTTTCCGTCGTCGGTCAGCGCCAGGATAACGCCCATCAGAATAGCGGTAATCACCATTTCAACTGCGAACGCCTGCACAAAATTAATATGCGGGTTAGGGTAGGTTGAGAAGATGCCTGCCAGATCCAGACTTTCGACACTGCCGCGTACCATATGATGCGTCTGTTCGAAGTCGATGAAAAGATTGTAATAAAGCCCGTAAACTAACGCCGCTGCGCAAAACGCGCCGGCAAACTGAGAAAGAATGAAAGGAACAACTTTGCGTCCGTCAAAGCACGCGAACAGCCACAGTGCGATTGTCACCGCCGGGTTAAGATGTGCACCAGAAACCCCTGCAGTCAGGTAGATGGCCATCGCCACGCCCAGACCCCAGATGATACTGATTTCCCACTGACCAAAACTGGCACCCGCCACTTTCAGTGCAGCGACACAGCCCACTCCGAAGAATATCAACAACCCGGTACCAAGGAACTCGGCAATGCACTGGCCTTTTAAGGTTGATGTCTGACTCATAATCGGAATCCTGAAGAAATTGATGTTTATTGTTAGCATGGCCGCCCGTGACAGCCACGATGCCCTGTAGACATAGTGTTAATTTATCGTTAACGAGCAAAAACGAGAAATATCGAAATCAAAATGTGTGGTCTGCGTCAATAAAATGAGCGTTTTCGCGCCATAAAGCACATTTTTGCATCAGTACAGGATCAGTGCAGGAATGTGAGCTGAATCATTTCATTAACGAATCAGTTAACAATTTAGGGGTATATGACGCGAACACACCAGGACCAGACCTAAAAGTGTTGCAAACCGCGATCTGCGCGGTGTGTCGCTGGACACAGAGCGCCGCGCTCCATACAATCGACGGTATATGTCGTGCGCGTTTATGTTAAAGCGTCGCCTTGCAATTCAGGAGAGGTAGCATCATGTCTTTAGAAGTGTTTGAGAAACTGGAATCGAAAGTACAGCAGGCGATTGACACCATCACCCTGCTGCAGATGGAAATTGAAGAGCTGAAAGAAAAGAACAACAGCCTGGCGCAGGAAGTTCAGAACGCTCAGCACGGCCGCGAAGAACTGGAGCGCGAAAACAACCAGCTGCGCGAACAGCAGAACGGCTGGCAGGATCGCCTGCAGGCGCTGCTGGGACGTATGGAAGAGGTTTAATTCCCATTGGGATGAACTGAACAGGCCGGGTAAGGCGAAGCCGCCACCCGGCTTTTTTTATGGTTTGATGTCAGTCGGCGATCACCATAAAAAAGGCCGCCAAAGGCGGCCTTAACGCTACTTGTCCTGCGCTGTCATAGCAAAAGCAACGAACACATTGGGTTCATCACTCTTTACAACGAGTACGCTGGCGACAATGAACGCGATACATAAATAGCGTTTCATTATGCGGTCCCTGCAGCTAACCGCTCCACCGTTCACCACCGGTGATAAGTCGGTGGACACAAGCCCTGGTATTAGCCTGCTTTACGGTAGTGAATACACCTTTCCCTGGACCGATGCCCATTTGCGAGATGGCGGAAAGGGACGCTTCATCATAATGAGCATCAACCGTGGAGTTAAGGTATTCATAGACAATTAGGATTTTATAAAGGTTCTGAGGGGTTGCCCAAGGTTTGGACGAGAGTATGATGAAACTCCCTGGTGTTAGTCTGCAAAACTTCCCAACGGACCGCGAATCCTGAGGGGACAAAAAAACCGCCACATTGCTGTTGGCGGTTTTTTTATGGTTCTCGCTGACTTTTTACTACTCGATATCCAGCGGATCTTCGGACAGGATAATGCCGGTATTATCGGCGTAGAGATGGTCCCCGGAGAAGAAGGTCACGCCGCCGAAATTGACGCGCACGTCGCTTTCGCCGATGCCGTCACCCGCCGCCCCTACCGGTATGGCCGCGATGGCCTGAATCCCGATATCCAGGTCTTCCAGATCGTCCACCTGACGTACGGAACCGTACACCACAAGGCCTTCCCACTCATTCTGAACGGCAATGCCGGCCAGTTCAGCATCAATTAATGCACGGCGCACGGAACCGCCGCCGTCGACCACAAGAACGCGGCCGCGGCCATTCTGTTCGAGCAGATCGTACAGCAACCCGTTGTCCTCGAAACATTTCACCGTGACGATTTGACCGCCAAACGACGACCTCCCACCAAAGTTGGAGAACAGCGGTTCAACGACGTTGACATCTTCCTGGTAGATGTCACAGAGCTCGGAGGTATCGTATTTCATAGGTTTAACGCTCAGTTGCTGCGAATGTGTTCAGTATATCGTGCGAAATGCGTTGTTGGCAAAATCATCAATTGTTAATTGATATTTGTCAGCTAACGCAGCGTCTGGCTTAACACAATCCCGATGACGAACAACAGGTTAGTCAGCAACGCGCCTTTTACCGTGCGTTCCAGCATCGGCGGCATGGCGGACGGGCTGAGTTCACGCATCACAAAGCGGGCCTGCTTAATCAGCAGCGGCGCGGCAAGCACAAACAGCCAGCCCCACAGGCTCTGCAAGGAAATCAGGTTAAACAGCGCCAGGCAAACCAGCGCACCAATGAGCAGGCAGGCATGATAGCGGCGCGCATTGACCGGCCCCAGACGAACCGCCAGGGTGTTTTTGCCGTTCTCGCGATCGCTGTCGATGTCGCGCAGGTTGTTGATGTTGAGCACCGCCGTCGCCAGCAGACCGCAGGCGGTCGCGGGCAGGAACAGGGCAGGGATCACCGTATGCGCCTGCAGGTACCAGCTTCCCATCACGCTCAGCCAGCCGAAGAACACCAGTACGGAGATATCCCCGAGCCCAATATAACCGTAAGGACGCGTGCCGACGGTGTAGGTGATGGCCGCGATAATGGCCAGTAAACCCAGCACCAGGAAGCCAATGAAATCGCTGGTGGTCTTAGACGCCAC
This sequence comes from Enterobacter sp. E20, assembly GCF_000801755.2. NCBI lineage: Bacteria > Pseudomonadati > Pseudomonadota > Gammaproteobacteria > Enterobacterales > Enterobacteriaceae > Enterobacter > Enterobacter sp. E20. The sequence goes on along the minus strand of NZ_CP012999.1, from coordinate 4,644,790 downwards.
CGTCACCAGCGCAAGGCCGGATACGCAGATCAGCGCTACGGTGATAATCAGCGCGCGTTTCATCTGCGCCTGGGTAATCACCCCTTTCTGCATTCCGCGCAGTGGCCCTATGCGGTCCGGCTTGTCGCTGCCCTTTACCGCGTCGCCGTAGTCGTTGGCGAGATTGGAGAGAATTTGCAGCAGGCCAGCGGTAATCAGTGCCAGCGCGGCGACCAGCGGATCAAAATAACCCTGCCACCAGGCAAGGGCGGTGCCGACGATAATCGCGGCAAAGGCCAGAGGAAGCGTTTTAGGGCGCAGACTTTCGAGCCACGCCTGAGTACGGCTGATGTCAGTCATAAGTATTTAGCCAATAAAAATGGGGGCATTAGCCCCCATTAAACGTGATGAGAATCCAGTAACCGCGATTATAGGATAAAACGGCTCAGATCTTCATCTGCCACTAACGCATCCAGATGTTTACTCACATATTCTGCGTCAATGGTAACGGTTTGACCGTTAAGGTCGCTCGCGTCGTAAGAGATATCTTCCACCAGGCGTTCCAGCACGGTATGCAGGCGACGCGCACCGATGTTCTCGGTGGTTTCGTTGACCTGCCATGCGGCCTGAGCAATACGCTTGATACCGTCTTCAGTGAACTCGAGGTTCACGCCTTCGGTCGCCATCAGCGCTTTGTACTGTACGGTAGCAGAGGCGTTCGGCTCGGTCAGGATACGTTCGAAATCTTCGGTGGTCAGCGCCTGCAGCTCTACGCGGATAGGCAGACGCCCCTGCAGTTCGGGGATCAAATCCGACGGGCTGGCAACCTGGAACGCCCCTGAAGCGATAAACAGGATGTGGTCCGTTTTCACCATGCCGTGCTTGGTGGAGACGGTGCAGCCTTCAACCAGCGGCAGCAGGTCGCGCTGAACGCCTTCGCGGGATACGTCCGGACCGGAGCTGTTGCCGCCGCGCTTACAAATTTTGTCGATTTCGTCGATAAACACGATACCGTGCTGCTCAACCGCGTCGATAGCGTCCTGCTTCAGCTCTTCCGGGTTTACCAGCTTCGCCGCTTCTTCTTCAATCAGCAGCTTCATCGCGTCTTTGATTTTCAGCTTACGCGCTTTCTGCTTCTGGCCGCCCAGGTTCTGGAACATGGACTGGAGCTGGCTGGTCATCTCTTCCATGCCCGGAGGCGCCATGATTTCCACACCCATTGGCGCGGCAGCGAGATCGATCTCAATCTCTTTGTCGTCCAGCTGGCCTTCACGCAGTTTTTTGCGGAATGCCTGGCGCGCCGCGGATGGTTCCGCCTGCTGCTCTGCCTGGCCCCAGTTGTTTTTTGCCGGTGGAATCAGCACGTCGAGAATGCGCTCTTCGGCCATCTCTTCCGCGCGATAGCGGTTTTTCTCGATCGCCTGGACGCGCACCATCTTGATCGCCGAGTCGGTCAGATCGCGGATGATGGAGTCCACTTCTTTACCCACATAGCCCACTTCGGTGAACTTGGTGGCTTCCACTTTGATGAACGGCGCGTTAGCCAGCTTCGCCAGACGACGGGCGATTTCGGTTTTACCAACGCCGGTCGGGCCGATCATCAGAATGTTTTTCGGCGTCACTTCGTGGCGCAGCTCTTCATCAAGCTGCATACGACGCCAGCGGTTACGCAGGGCGATAGCCACGGAACGCTTGGCGTTATCCTGGCCGATAATGTGTTTGTTCAGTTCGCTGACAATTTCGCGTGGGGTCATTTCAGACATGGGAGATCCTTACGCTTTGGAGGTCAATTCTTCGATGGTGTGGTTGTGGTTGGTATAAATGCAGATATCACCTGCAATATCCAACGCCTTCACCGCGATATCACGCGCATTCATGTCGGTATTTTCCAACAGCGCGCGGGCTGCAGCCTGGGCATAAGGGCCGCCAGAGCCGATGGCAATCAGGTCATTTTCCGGCTGAATCACGTCACCGTTACCGGTGATGATCAGCGAGGCGGTTTCATCGGCCACGGCCAGCAGCGCTTCGAGCTTGCGCAGCATGCGGTCAGTACGCCAGTCTTTCGCCAGCTCAACGGCAGCTTTCACCAGATGACCCTGGTGCATTTCCAGTTTGCGTTCAAACAGTTCAAACAGCGTGAAGGCGTCCGCCGTGCCGCCTGCAAAACCGGCGATCACTTTGTCGTTGTAGAGGCGGCGCACTTTCTTCACGTTGCCTTTCATGACGGTATTACCCAGCGTGGCCTGGCCATCACCGGCGATTACCACATGGCCGTTACGGCGTACACTTACTATTGTTGTCACGAGCAGACCCCCTGGTTACAGAATCGGGAAACAGAAGCCCTGAGCCTGTGCTCAGGGCTGAATTAAATGATAGATGGGGGGGATTTCGGGGGTTTCAACCCCCGGAAGCGAGTCGAATGCAGTTTGTGTGGCCGGCGATTTTCAACCGCGAAATGGTGCCATCGGCATTTTCTTTGCCTTTGACCGGACCAATCACCACGCGATTCCAGCCGTTATTGGTGGTAATACGCGAATCAAATCCTTCAAAGGCCAGCTGCGCACGTACCGTTTCTGCCTGCTCCGCGCCTTTGAACGAACCGCACTGTACCATCCAGCGGCGCTCGTCTTTTTTCTCAGCCGTCTGCTTCGGCGCTTCGGTCTCTTTGGTCACTGGCGCGGCCTGCTGCGTTTTCGGCTGCTGCGCGGTGGTATGCGCTGGCGTCTGGAGCAGATCCTGATACGGCTGAGCCGCCTGTTTCTGCGGCTGCGTTTTCGGCTGCTGCTGGACTGGCTGAGACTGCGCCGTACGCGTCTGCTGCTGGTATGGCTGTTCCGTTACCCGCGGCTGTGCTTTCGGCTGCTGCACCGGCTGGGTTTGCGCCCACTGCTGCTGCTGTTGCTGCTGGATCTGCTGTTGCGCCTGACGTCGCTGCAGCGTTTGCTGGCGCTGTGCCGGCGTCTGCTCATTCCACGGCACTTCGTTCAGCTGCGTAGGCTGCTGGCGCATATCGGCCTGCATTTGGGCCAGCAGCTGACGCTGTTCATCCGTCAGCTGATTCGCATTCTGCACTTCACCACCCGCAGAAGGTTCGGTTGGCGCACGCACCCCAGGCTGACGGCTTTCCAGCTCTTTGATATACCGCCAGCGCTCTTCAGGCTTCGGAGGAAGGCCATTTCCGGCAACTTTACTGGCCTGAAGCGCCTCAGACTCTTCTTTTTTATGGTGCGTGATGAAGTACAGGCCACCAATAAAGGCGACGACTACAGCCGCAGCAATAGCGACCATTGCTGGCGAGACAGCAGGCAGGTTACGTTGCTTTTTCCTTGAGCTACTCTTTTTGCGTCGCGAAGGTGCCGGCTGGCCGCGACGTACATAATCTCGTTGTGCCACTATCGTTTCGCTGTATTTATTCGTTCGTCAGTCCGCCATGTTACTTAAGCGGCGGGGCTTTGACCAGATAAGGGTATCCGAAAGACGTTTACTTTAAGTCAATGCCTGGGTAGTGCCGCGGACAATCAGTTCACAGTCCAGCAACCGCGAGCCGCTGCTAACTGTTTGACCGTGAAGCTGATCCAGCAGAAGCAGCATCGCTTCGCGGCCGATTTGGTAGCGCGGCTGAGCGACCGTTGAGAGCGGCGGATCGCAAAATTCTGAAAGCGAAATATTGTCGAATCCGATGATCGATAAATCTTTCGGTATGCGAAGGCCGCGGCGTTTGGCGTACGACAATGCGCCCAGCGCCATCACGTCGCTGTGACAAAATACGGCGGTTGGCGGTTCAGGCAGGTCCAGAAGTTTCTCAAGCGCTTGTCCACCCGCGGCGAAGGTAAAGTCACCGCGCGCAATGTAGTGCGGATCGACGGTGACGCCGGTACGGCGCAGCGCCTGAACGTAGCCCTGTAAGCGATAGTGACACAGCGGCATCTCTTCAGGCCCAGCAATACAGCCAATACGCTTATGCCCCAGCTCCTGGAGATAGTTTACGGCGTTGAACGCGGCGGTGAGGTTATCAATGTGGACCGTCGGCAGCTCCAGCTCTGGCGCAAACTCGTTGGCCATCACCATCGGCGGTAAATTACGCTGCTCTTCAATGCTGGCATCAAACGGCAGACGAGAGCCAAGCAGCAGCATGCCGTCGATCTGCTTGGTGATAATGAGATCGATGAAGGTTTTTTCCTGCTGGTTCTGGTGAGCGCAGTCGCCAATCAGCACCAGGTAACCCTGTTCCGCTGCCGTAACTTCAATACCGCGGATAATCTCGCTGAAGAAGGGGTCGCAGATATCCGGCACAATCACCAGAATGGTGCGCGACTCATTGCGTTTGACGTTACGTCCCATCGCCTGTGGGAAATAGCCCACTTCAAGCGCAGCCTGCTCTACCCGGTTACGGGTCGCCTGGGAGACTTTATCCGGGTTCATTAATGCGCGGGATACCGTTGCCGTAGAGACTTGTGCTTTCTGGGCAACGTCTTTCATGGTCGCCGGTGCAACCTCTTTCCTGGACTTCAACGTCTTCTCCTCGCCTGAACACCGAACTTCTGACATCACCATTTTTACAGATAGTTAATGGAATCGGTTACAGAATTTTCATAAAAAGTGTGAGGAGCGTTAAATTTTTCGATCCGTCTTCAGCCTTCGATGGGATCGACATCCAGTACCCACTTCACTTTTCGCGCTTCCGGCAGCGTGTTGATGAGCGCCAGCGTGCCGCTGACGATATGCTGCAGGCGAACACGTGAGGGGTGCTGAAGTAAGATTTGCCAGCGGAAACGTCCGCCGCGCTTTGGTGCGAGCGCTGGCACCGGGCCCAGGATCCACAGCTGATTATCCACCAGCGGGCTGGCCTGCAGGAGGTTTCTTAGCTGCTGCAGGAAAAGCGGCGCCTGCTGGTTGTTGTGATCTTCCGCGCGGATGATGACGTGGCTGGTCCACGGCGGCAGCTGCATGGTCTGGCGTTCGGCCAGCGCCTGCTCGGCAAAGGCGTCATAGCCTTTATGCAGCAGGGTTTGCAGCAGCGGATGCTCAGGGTGGTGCGTTTGCAGCACCACTTCGCCCTGTTTACCGGCGCGACCGGCACGCCCTGCCACCTGGGTATAAAGCTGGGCGAAGCGCTCGGCTGAGCGGAAATCTGCCGAGAACAGCGCGCCGTCTACGTCCAGCAGGGCAACCAGCGTGACGTCCGGGAAGTGGTGGCCTTTCGCCAGCATCTGCGTACCAATCAGGATGCGCGCGCCGCCGCGATGCACTTCCGCCAGCTGTTGTTCCAGCGCGCCCTTGCGGCTGGTGGTGTCCCGGTCGATACGAGAAATTGGCACGTCCGGGAAGAAGGGGCCAAGCGCCTGTTCCAGCTGTTCCGTCCCCAGACCGACCGGCACAATATGCGTGGAACCACACGACGGGCACTGGCGCGGCACCGGGCGCTGGCTGTCGCAGTGGTGGCAGCGCAAATGCCGCTGGGCCTGGTGGAAGGTATAGTAGTGGTCGCAGCGCGGGCACTCGGCAATCCAGCCGCAGTCGTGGCACAGCAGGGCGGGGGCGAATCCGCGGCGGTTCAGAAACAGAATGACTTGGTTCCCCGCCTGCAGGTGCTGGCGCATGCGGGTAATCAATGCAGGCGCAAGCCCGGCCTGAACCTGCTGGCCTTTCAGATCCAGCACGTGCTGAATGGCCGGACGGGCATTCCCCGCCCGACGCGTCAGGCGCAGCATGTGGTATTTGCGCTGGCGCACGTTGTGCAGCGTTTCGAGCGCCGGCGTGGCGGAGCCGAGAATAATGGGAATTTGCTCGCTGTGCGCGCGATAGACCGCCAGATCGCGGGCATGGTAGCGCCAGCCCTCCTGCTGTTTATAGGAGCTGTCGTGCTCTTCGTCGATCACGATAACGCCAAGATTTTTAAACGGCGTAAACAGCGACGAGCGGGTACCGATCACAATCGCCGCTTCGCCGTTTTTGGCTTTCAGCCAGGCGCTGAGGCGTTCGCTGTCGTTCAGGCCGGAGTGCAGTACCTCAACCGGCGCGTTAAAGCGTTCGCGGAATCGGGCGATGGTTTGCGGCGTCAGGCCAATTTCCGGCACCATCACCAGCGCCTGTTTGCCCTGAGCGAGCACGTTTTCCAGCACGCTCAGGTAGACCTCCGTTTTACCGGAACCCGTCACCCCTGCCAGCAGCCAGGCAGAGAAATGATCGGAGGCGCTATGAATCGCGCCCACGGCGGTGGCCTGCTCGGTATTCAGACGCAGGCGATCGCCGGAGACGGAAAAGCCGTCGCGCCAGTCGTGAAGGGCGGGCGCTTCGCTTGCCAGTTCGCTCAGCCCTTTCTTTCTTAATGCCTGTAGCGCCGTTTCGCTGATCTCAAGCTCGTCGACCTGATGTCGCCAGATTTTTCCCTGACGCAGCGCCGCCAGCGCCTGCTGCTGTTTCTGCGATCGCTTCAGGCTGTTGATGTCCACCGCCTGGCCCTGCTCGGTGGCAAACCAGTACCACATCGGCGCGTGGCTGGCGCTCTTGCCCTGACGCAGCATAATTGGCAGGGCATGGAACAGGACGTCGCCAATCGGGTGATGATAATAATCCGCCGCCCACAGCAGCAGTCGCCAGGTGCTGGTGGAGTAAACCGGCTCGCTGTCCAGCACCTCAACGACCGACTTCAGTTCGTTCAGCGGCAGTTCGCTTTTATCGCTGACGGAGACGACGATCCCCACGCGCTGCTGTTTGCCAAACGGCACGGTCACGCGGCAGCCCGCTTTGGCGCTCATGCTGTCGGGCAGCAGATAGTCAAAGGTGCGGGGAAGCGGAACGGGCAGGGCAACGTGAGCGACGGGCATCGAATCTTCCTGACTTGAAAAGTGGCGCGTTAGTATACACATTAGTAAAAGCGGCGTGCGGATCAGTTTGCATACGTTGGTCAAATTCTGTATGATTCGCCGCCTTTGGTGTACTTTACGCCAAAGAACTTACAATCAACATCGCGTGGTGTCTGGCGTTAGGGCTGGAAGAGCGACGCGGCCTTAACTGAGGTTCTCCCATGAAAAAAGATATTCACCCGAAATACGAAATGATTACTGCAAACTGTTCTTGCGGTAACTCTATCCAGATCCGCTCTACCGTGGGTCACGATCTGAACCTGGACGTGTGCGGCAAATGCCACCCGTTCTACACTGGTAAGCAGCGTGACGTTGCAACCGGTGGCCGTGTTGACCGCTTCAACAAGCGTTTCAGCATCCCGGGCGCTAAATAAGTTTCCCGAAAAAAAGGCACCGCAAGGTGCCTTTTTTGTATCCGCTTCTCAGTATTCCCACGTATCCGGGTCAATACCCAGTTCACGCATGATCACCTTCGCCTCTTCCGGGATTTCATCACTGCGCTCTTTGCGCAGATCTTCATCGTTCGGCAACGGTTGACCGGTAAACGCATGCAGAAACGCTTCGCACAGCAGTTCGCTGTTGGTCGCGTGGCGCAGGTTATTCACCTGACGACGCGTACGTTCATCGGTGAGGATCTTCAACACCTTCAGAGGAATGGAAACCGTAATTTTCTTTACTTGCTCACTCTTCTTACCGTGCTCAGCGTATGGGCTGATATATTCGCCGCTCCATTCAGCCATGAGATACCTTTAATCCTCTCAGTCATTTATTTAAAGGTGCAAAACCTGTAACCACCCGTTTTGAACCGCAATCTTGTCTAGTTTACCGTAGAGACGATACCGTGGCACGGATATTGCCGCTGCAGCGTGCACTAAAGCATATAATTTTAACGGCTATTTGCGCATTGCTCAATCTATACGCAAAGAAGTTTAGATGTCCAGATGTATTGACGTCCATACTTTCAGTGTTTACTCTGGTGCCTGACTTTTCACCTCATTCGCCAGGAAGCCCTCACCATGACGCGTAAACAGGCCACTATTGCAGTGCGTAGCGGATTAAATGATGACGAGCAGTACGGCTGCGTTGTCCCGCCGATTCATCTTTCCAGTACCTACAATTTCACCGGATTTAATGAACCCCGCGCGCATGATTATTCGCGTCGTGGCAACCCTACGCGTGACGTGACCCAGCGCGCGCTGGCCGAGCTGGAAGGTGGCGCAGGTGCAGTATTAACCAATACGGGGATGTCCGCCATTCACCTGGTGACCACGGTGTTCCTGAAACCGGGCGATCTGCTGGTTGCGCCGCACGACTGCTACGGCGGCAGCTATCGCCTGTTTGACAGCCTGGCGAAACGCGGCTGCTATCGCGTCCTGTTTGCCGATCAAAACGACGAACAGGCGCTGAAACAGGCCCTGGCAGAGAAACCGAAGCTGGTTCTGGTGGAAAGTCCAAGCAATCCATTGTTGCGCGTTGTCGATATTGCGAAAATTTGTCAGCTCGCAAGGGATGCGGGAGCGATAAGTGTAGTGGATAATACGTTCCTCAGTCCGGCCCTTCAGAACCCACTCGCACTGGGTGCCGATCTGGTATTGCATTCATGCACTAAATATCTGAACGGCCATTCTGATGTGGTGGCGGGCGTGGTGATTGCCAAAGATCCCGACGTTGTCACCGAACTGGCATGGTGGGCCAATAATATTGGCGTCACCGCGGGGGCCTTCGACAGCTATCTGCTGTTGCGCGGCATCCGCACGCTGTCGCCGCGCATGGAGGTGGCGCAGCGCAATGCCCAGGCGATTGTCGATTTCCTGAAAACCCAGCCGCTGGTGAAGAAGCTCTATCACCCGTCGCTGCCGGAAAACCAGGGGCACGAGATTGCCGCGCGCCAGCAGAAAGGGTTTGGCGCGATGTTAAGTTTTGAACTGGACGGTGACGAGCAAACGCTGCGTCGCTTCCTGAGCGGGCTGTCATTGTTTACGCTGGCGGAATCCTTAGGTGGGGTTGAAAGCTTGATCTCCCACGCCGCGACCATGACGCACGCAGGTATGGCACCGGAAGCACGTGCCGCCGCCGGAATTTCTGAGACGCTGCTGCGTATCTCAACCGGCATTGAAGATTCTGAAGATTTAATTGCCGATCTGGAAAATGCCTTCCGGATCGCAGCCAAGGGGTAATCATGAGTGTGATAGCGCAGGCAGGGGCGAAGGGTCGTCAACTGCACAAGTTTGGTGGTAGTAGTCTTGCTGATGTGAAATGTTACCTGCGCGTTGCAGGGATCATGACGGAATATTCACAGCCGGGTGACATGATGGTTGTCTCGGCGGCGGGCAGCACCACCAACCAGTTGATTAGCTGGCTGAAACTGAGCCAGACCGATCGCCTTTCTGCGCATCAGGTGCAACAGTCCTTACGCCGTTACCAGAGCGAGCTGATTGCCGGCCTGCTGCCTGCGGACGTGGCGGACGGGCTGATCAGCGCCTTTACGCATGACCTTGAGCGTCTGGCTGCCCTGCTGGACAGCGGAATTACCGACGCGGTGTATGCCGAAGTGGTGGGCCACGGTGAAGTGTGGTCCGCGCGCCTGATGGCCGCCGTGCTGCAACACCTGGGCGTGGAAGCGGCCTGGCTCGACGCGCGTGATTTCCTGCGCGCCGAACGCGCCGCGCAGCCGCAGGTGGATGAAGGGTTGTCCTACCCGCTGCTGCAACAGCTGCTCGTGCAGCACCCGGGGAAACGTATTGTCGTCACCGGCTTTATCAGCCGCAGCAACGCGGGCGAAACCGTGCTGCTGGGCCGTAACGGTTCGGACTACTCGGCAACGCAGATTGGTGCCCTGGCGGGCGTGTCCCGCGTCACCATCTGGAGCGACGTGGCCGGTGTGTACAGCGCGGACCCGCGTAAAGTAAAAGATGCCTGCCTGCTGCCGCTGCTGCGTCTCGACGAAGCCAGCGAGCTGGCGCGTCTGGCCGCGCCGGTACTGCACGCGCGCACGCTGCAGCCGGTTTCCGGCAGCGATATCGACCTCCAGCTGCGCTGCAGTTACACCCCGGATCAAGGCTCTACGCGTATTGAACGCGTGCTGGCGTCCGGTACCGGGGCGCGTATTGTCACCAGCCACGACGACATCTGCCTGATTGAGTTCCAGGTGCCTGCGGGCCAGGACTTCAAGCTGGCGCATAAAGATATCGACACGATCCTCAAACGCGCCCAGGTGCGTCCGCTGGCCGTTGGCGTGCATAACGATCGCCAGCTGTTACAGTTCTGCTATACCGCGGAAGTGGCGGACAGCGCGCTAAAAATTCTGGATGAAGCGGGCCTGCCGGGCGAGCTTCGCCTGCGTCAGGGGCTGGCGCTGGTGGCGATGGTGGGCGCGGGCGTCACCCGTAACCCGCTGCATTGCCACCGCTTCTGGCAGCAGCTGAAAGGCCAGCCGGTGGAGTTCACCTGGCAGTCGGAAGAGGGCATCAGCCTGGTCGCCGTGCTGCGTAAAGGGCCAACCGAGAGCCTGATTCAGGGCCTGCATACCTCCCTGTTCCGCGCGGAAAAGCGCATCGGTCTGGTGCTGTTTGGTAAAGGCAACATCGGCTCTCGCTGGCTGGAGCTGTTCGCCCGCGAGCAGGTCACGCTCTCGGCGCGTACCGGATTTGAATTCATTCTCGCGGGCGTGGTGGACAGCCGCCGCAGCCTGCTGAACTACGAAGGGCTGGACGCCAGCCGCGCGCTTGCGTTCTTTAATGATGAAGCGGTAGAGCAGGATGAAGAGTCGCTGTTCCTGTGGATGCGTGCGCACCCGTATGACGATCTGGTGGTGCTGGACGTTACCGCCAGCGAACAGCTTGCGGATCAGTATCTGGATTTCGCCAGCCACGGTTTCCACGTTATCAGTGCGAACAAGCTGGCGGGGGCGAGCAGCACCGATAAATACCGCCAGATCCACGACGCGTTTGAAAAAACGGGGCGCCACTGGCTCTATAACGCCACCGTTGGGGCTGGCCTGCCGGTTAACCACACCGTGCGTGACCTGATTGAAAGCGGCGACAGCATTCTGGCGCTGAGCGGTATCTTCTCCGGCACGCTCTCCTGGCTTTTCCTGCAGTTTGACGGCACCGTACCGTTCACCGACCTGGTGGATCAGGCGTGGCAGCAGGGCTTAACCGAGCCCGATCCGCGCGTTGACCTTTCCGGCAAAGACGTGATGCGTAAGCTGGTGATCCTGGCGCGTGAAGCCGGTTATGACATCGAACCGGATTCTGTACGCGTCGAATCGCTGGTGCCTGCCGGCTGTGAAGAAGGTTCTGTGGATCATTTCTTTGAAAATGGTGAAGAGCTTAACGAGCAGATGGTACAGCGTCTGGAAGCGGCGAACGAGATGGGGCTGGTACTGCGCTATGTGGCGCGTTTCGAGGCCAACGGAAAAGCGCGAGTCGGCGTCGAGGCGGTGCGTCCTGAACATCCGCTGGCGGCGCTGCTGCCGTGCGATAACGTCTTCGCCATCGAAAGCCGCTGGTACCGCGATAACCCGCTGGTGATCCGCGGCCCTGGCGCGGGTCGCGATGTCACCGCTGGAGCCATTCAGTCCGACATCAACCGTCTGGCTAAGCTGCTGTAAAGCCTGAATTTCCCTCTCCCTGTGGGAGAGGGTTAGGGTGAGGGCATCAGACCGCACTCATCCTCATCCTGAATTTCCCTCATATTCCCTGAGCAAACCTCACCGTTATTGTTGATTATTTATGTTGACGTCCCTCCGCTTTTCCGTCATTTTTACATCTGGACGTCTAAACGTATAGAAGTTCACAACACAACAAATAACGACATGCGATTGATAGAGGTAAGGTATGAGCTTTTTTCACGCCAACCAGCGGGAAGCACTGAATCAGAGCCTGGCCGAAGTAAACGGCCAGATTAACGTCTCTTTTGAATTTTTCCCGCCGCGCACCAGTGAAATGGAGCAAACTCTGTGGAGCTCTATCGATCGTCTCAGCAGCCTGAAGCCGAAGTTCGTCTCCGTGACTTACGGTGCTAACTCCGGCGAGCGTGACCGTACGCACAGCATCATTAAAGGCATCAAAGATCGTACCGGTCTGGAAGCGGCGCCGCACCTCACCTGTATCGACGCGACCCGCGACGAGCTGCGGGCCATCGCTCAGGATTACTGGAATAACGGCATTCGTCATATCGTCGCTCTGCGCGGTGACCTGCCGCCGGGCAGCGGTAAGCCGGACATGTATGCCGCCGATCTGGTCGCGCTGCTGAAAGAGGTGGCTGATTTTGATATCTCCGTTGCCGCTTATCCTGAGGTGCATCCGGAAGCGAAAAGCGCCCAGGCCGATCTGCTGAACCTCAGGCGTAAAGTGGACGCCGGCGCGAACCGCGCCATTACCCAGTTCTTCTTTGATGTGGAAAGCTACCTGCGTTTCCGTGACCGCTGCGTCTCCGCGGGCATCGACGTTGAAATTATCCCGGGTATTCTGCCGGTCTCTAACTTCAAACAGGCGAAGAAGTTCGCCGATATGACCAATGTCCGCATTCCGCTGTGGATGTCCAAAATGTACGAAGGGCTGGACGATGACCCGGAAACCCGCAAGCTAGTGGGGGCCAATATCGCGATGGACATGGTGAAAATTTTAAGCCGTGAAGGGGTGAAAGATTTCCACTTCTATACGCTGAACCGCGCGGAGATGAGCTACGCCATTTGCCATACGCTGGGCGTTCGTCCGGCGTAATAAGCGCAAAGCCCTCGTTTTACGAGGGCTTTTTTGTCACGCGAATAGTTAAAAGGTATTAGCTATCGAATCTGTGGATTAATTCAACTATAACTTATTGCTAGTGGTGTATATCGTAACGGTAACACTGTAAAAGGGAGCATAGCGATGAGCACGTCAGACGAGACCAATAAAGCGGCATCGGTCGGCAAATGCCCGTTCCACCAGGGCGGCGTCGATCACAGCGCGGGAGCAGGTACAGGCAGCCGCGACTGGTGGCCAAAACAACTCCGCATCGATCTTCTTAACCAACATTCCAATCGTTCTAACCCGCTGGGTGAAGACTTCGACTACCGCAAAGAATTCAGCAAACTTGATTACTCCGCCCTTAAAGGCGACCTCAAAGCCCTTTTAACCGACTCTCAACCGTGGTGGCCTGCCGACTGGGGCAGCTATGCGGGCCTGTTTATCCGTATGGCCTGGCACGGCGCGGGTACCTATCGCTCCGTTGACGGGCGCGGTGGCGCAGGCCGCGGTCAACAGCGCTTTGCGCCGCTGAACTCCTGGCCGGATAACGTGAGCCTGGATAAGGCGCGCCGTCTGCTGTGGCCCATCAAGCAAAAATACGGACAAAAAATTTCCTGGGCCGACCTGTTTATCCTCGCGGGTAACGTGGCGCTGGAGAACTCCGGTTTCCGTACCTTTGGTTTCGGTGCCGGGCGTGAAGACGTCTGGGAACCAGACCTGGACGTGAACTGGGGTGATGAAAAAGCCTGGCTGACCCACCGTGACCCGGAAGCGCTGGCCAAGCGTCCTCTGGCCGCCACCGAAATGGGCCTAATCTACGTGAACCCGGAAGGGCCAAACGCCAGCGGTGAACCTCTGTCTGCTGCGGCGGCCATTCGTGCCACCTTCGGCAACATGGGGATGAACGACGAAGAGACCGTTGCGCTGATCGCGGGCGGCCACACCCTCGGCAAAACCCACGGCGCGGGTGAAGCCACGCACGTCGGCACCGACCCGGAAGCCTCGCCGATTGAAGCGCAGGGCCTGGGCTGGGCCAGCACGCACGGCACGGGAATTGGCGCAGATGCCATTACCTCTGGTCTGGAAGTTATCTGGTCGCAAACCCCGACCCAGTGGAGCAACTACTTCTTCGAGAACCTGTTCAAATACGAATGGGTGCAGACCCGCAGCCCGGCGGGGGCGATTCAGTTTGAAGCCGTGGATGCGCCGGAAATCATGCCCGATCCGTTCGACCCGTCGAAAAAACGCAAACCTACCATGCTGGTCACCGACCTGACGCTGCGTTTTGACCCGGAATTCGAGAAAATTTCCCGCCGCTTCCTGAACGATCCGCAGGCCTTCAACGAAGCCTTCGCGCGCGCGTGGTACAAGCTGACCCACCGCGATATGGGGCCAAAATCGCGTTACCTTGGCCCGGAAGTGCCGAAAGAAGATCTGATCTGGCAGGACCCGCTGCCGCAGGCGGTGTTCAATCCGTCGAAAGAAGACATTGAAAGCCTGAAGGCGGAAATCGCTGCCTCTGGCCTCTCCGTGAGCGAACTGGTTTCCGTTGCCTGGGCGTCAGCGTCGACCTTCCGCGGCGGCGACAAGCGCGGCGGCGCCAACGGCGCGCGTCTGGCGCTGGCCCCTCAGCGCGACTGGGATGTGAACGCCGCAGCGGTTCGCGCGTTGCCAGCTCTGGAAGCTATCCAGCGCACCACCAACAAAGCTTCACTGGCCGATATCATCGTGCTGGCGGGCGTCGTGGGCGTTGAGCAGGCGGCGAAAGCGGCAGGCGTTTACGTCAACGTTCCGTTTACGCCAGGGCGCGTGGATGCGCGTCAGGATCAGACGGATATCGAGATGTTTAACCTGCTCGAACCCATTGCCGACGGCTTCCGCAACTACCGTGCGCAGGTGGATGTGTCCACCACTGAGTCACTGCTGATCGACAAAGCCCAGCAGCTGACGCTGACTGCGCCTGAACTGACGGTGCTGATCGGTGGCCTGCGCGTGCTGGGTGCAAACTTTGATGGCAGCAAGAATGGCGTGTTTACCGACCGCGAGGGCGTGCTGAGCAACGATTTCTTCGTGAATCTGCTGGACATGAACACCCAGTGGAAGGCAACCGACGAATCTAATGAACTGTTTGCCGGAAGCGATCGCGCCAGCGGTGAAGTGAAATACACCGCCACCCGCGCCGATCTGGTCTTCGGTTCTAACGCCGTCCTGCGCGCGCTGGCAGAGGTTTATGCCAGCAGCGATGCCAGCGAGAAGTTCGTCCGCGACTTCGTTGCCGCATGGGCGAAGGTGATGGATCTGGATCGGTTCGACCTGCAGTAACCCTTGTGCCGGGTGGCGCTAAGGCTTACCCGGCCTAGGGCAAAAAAATCCCCGCTGATGCGGGGATTTTTATTCACGCTATTTACTCCCACTCCTGCAGGAACCGCTGCCCATACTGGTCGGCCACCAGCAGCGCCGCATATACCTGATCCGGCGTTACGCCGCCGGGCATGTTGTGGATAGTTTCCCCTTCGGCACAGGAGGCTTCCGCGATCAAACGCATTTTGGCCGGAATATCCTCTTTGATATTTAGCTGTGCCAGCGTGATCGGCAGCCCAACGCTGTGACAAAGCGCGGCGACGGTCTCTATTTCTTCTACCGGCGCGTTTTCCAGCACCAGCTGCGTGAGCGTGCCAAACGCCACTTTTTCACCGTGATAGAAGTGGTGCGCGTCCGGTACCGCCGTCATTCCGTTATGAATAGCGTGTGCTGCCGCCAGCCCGCCGCTTTCAAAGCCTACGCCGCTGAGATAGGTGTTGGCTTCGATAATGCGTTCCAGCGCCGGTGTAACCACATGCTGTTCCGCGGCCAGCATGGCTTTTTCACCCTCTTCAACCAGCGTGTTGTAGCACAGCTCGGCCAGCGCGAGTGCAGCCTGCGTACATTTGCCGCCCGCCATGGTGCTCGCGCCGCTGCGCGAGCAGGCGCGTGCTTCAAACCAGGTTGCCAGCGCATCGCCAATCCCGGCGGCCAGCAGGCGTGCCGGCGCGCCCGCGACCACTTTGGTATCGACGATTACCATGTTCGGGTTGTGCGGCAGCATCAGGTAGCGATCGAACTCACCGCTGTCGGTGTAAATGACGGAAAGGGCGCTGCACGGCGCATCGGTGGAGGCGATTGTTGGCGCAATGGCGACCGGCACGTCCATAAAATGGGCCAGCGCTTTAGCGGTATCCAGCGTTTTACCGCCGCCGATACCCAGCACTGCCAGGCAGTCGGCGCTGTCTGCCAGCTTTTTCAGCCGATCGATTTCATTTTGTGAACATTCGCCGCCAAACGGCGCGATTTCGGCGTGCAGTTCGGCTTTTTTAAAACTCTGACGCAGGGTCTCTTCGGCAAAACCCAGCACAAATTTATCGCCGACAACCAGCCAGCGATTGGCCAGGGGTTTCAGATAGTCGCCGAGACGGGTAAGCACATCAGCGCCCTGGATATATTTTCCCGGCGATTGAATGATACGGTCCATAACAGTTCTCCCTTAGAGGTTGAGGTTACCAAACGCGTTTTTCCAGTCCTGCTCGAACTTCTCTATGGCTGACTCTACCGCTGGCGTGCCGAGCATTTGTTGCGCTACGTCTAAGGGAAGCGTGATTGCCTCGCATCCCGCCAGCAGGCAGTCCAGCGCCTGACGCGGCGTTTTGAAGCTGGCGGCCAGCACTTTGCCTTCCGGCGCGTGCAGTTCCAGCAGGGATTGCAGCTCCTGGACCATGCGAATGCCGTCACCGCCCTGCGCGTCAACGCGGTTTACATACGGCGCGACATATTTCGCGCCTGCCAGCGCGGCGAGCAGGCCCTGTGCCGCGCTGTAAACGGCGGTCCCCAGCGTGGTAACCCCCTCTTTTTTCAATGCCTTAATCGCGATGAGCCCCTGAGCCGTCACCGGGATTTTCACCACGATGCCCGGGACGGCGTTTCTCAGACGTTTGGCCTCCGCCACCATCCCTTCGGCATCGCGGCTCATGGTTTGAGCAAACAGCGTGCCTTCCGGCCCGATGGCTTTTTGCAGACGCGGCAGCACGTCCCAGATGGATTCACGGCTGGCGGCAACGATGCTCGGATTGGTAGTGACGCCCGCAATGGGGAAGATCCGCGCCAGGCGTTCAACTTCCGCCACGTTGGCGGTATCCAGGTACAGTTCCATTATTTTTCCTTAAGTCAGAAAGGTTGAACAAAGGATAAGGCGCGGGCAGGCAGGGCGGATACAGGCCAATTTTGCCAAATACTGGACAAATGTAATGTCCTTAGCGAAGTGCGAGAGCGATCACAATGCTATTTTTTGGCGGTCAGCTCGCTGTGATACTGGCGACGATATTCGGAAGGAGAGCGTTCGGTGTGCTTGCGAAAGAGACGGCAGAAGTAATTGCTGTCTGTAAACCCACAGCGTGCGGCGATATCTTTGATTTTAAGATCGTAGCCTTTCAGCAGCTGGCGCGCGTGTTCGAGTCGCGTTTGGGTCAGGTATTCGTTGAACCCCACGTTGCCAATCTTCTGAAAGAGGTGGGAAAGGTAGTTCGGCGAGACGTAGAACGCCTGCGCGACGGATTCACGGGTTAACGCCGAAGCGTGATGTTCTTCGATGAAGCGGCGAATGGCCTCAAACAGGGCGCGGCTGCGGCTGGCGATGTGGATGTCGCTGCCAAGCAGATCCCGGCAGTGGCTGAGCAAGCTTAATACCACCAGTATCGCGGTCTCTTGCTCATCCGGCTGCATCTGTAATTCGGTTAGCGTCTGCAGAAGAAAAGC
Organism: Enterobacter sp. E20; assembly: GCF_000801755.2. Classification (NCBI taxonomy): domain Bacteria; kingdom Pseudomonadati; phylum Pseudomonadota; class Gammaproteobacteria; order Enterobacterales; family Enterobacteriaceae; genus Enterobacter; species Enterobacter sp. E20. The sequence goes on along the minus strand of NZ_CP012999.1, from coordinate 4,627,428 downwards.
ACCCGTTCGCGGACCGCGGCGGGCAACCTGGAGCTGCTGCACAAGCGTATTGTCATGCTGTAACTCGATAGTCAGCAGCTGCTTACCGAAATGTATGCTCAGGGCGTTAGACGATGGATGCGTTAAGTGTCCAAAGGATGAAAATATCGCCTCACAGGGGGCATCAAGGGTAATGACGAGGCAGGGAGATGTTCGGGAATGCTGTTCAGACAGCGCTGAGAAATGAATCTGGCCCAGCGGTAGCGTACGGTTTACCAGGTCTGCCAGGATTCGGGTGATATCGGAATGCATGAGAAGACTACCGAAATGTGCCGGGTGGCGCTAACGCTTACCCGGCCTACCAGTCACAGGTCCGGGCAAGCGCGGCGCCGCCGGGCATAGAGTATTAGCCGGTGTTACGCATTCCCGCAGCAACGCCCGCAATCGTCACCATCAGCGCCTGTTCAACGCGCGGATCCGGCTCTTTACCTTCTTCTTCCGCCAGACGCGAACGGTGCAGCAGCTCTGCCTGCAGGACGTTCAGCGGGTCGGTGTAGATGTTACGCAGCTGAATAGACTCGGCAATCCACGGCAGGTCCGCCATCAGATGTGAGTCGTTGGCGATGTCCAGTACCACTTTGATGTCGCCTTCCAGCAGTTCGCGCAGCTCTTTACCCAGCGCCCACAGCTCTGGTTTCACCAGACGCTGGTCGTAGTATTCCGCCAGCCACAGGTCGGCTTTCGAGAAGACCATCTCCAGCATGCCCAGACGGGTAGAGAAGAACGGCCAGTCGCGGCACATGGTTTCCAGTTCGTTCTGTTTACCGTCTTCCACCACTTTTTGCAGTGCGGCACCGGCACCCAGCCAGGCGGGCAGCATCAAACGGTTCTGCGTCCAGGCGAAGATCCACGGGATCGCGCGCAGAGACTCTACGCCACCGGTCGGGCGACGCTTCGCAGGGCGTGAGCCCAGCGGCAGTTTACCCAGCTCCTGCTCAGGCGTGGCCGAGCGGAAGTAAGGAACGAAATCTTTGTTTTCACGCACATAGCCGCGGTACAGATCGCAGGAGATATCAGACAGCTCGTCCATGATATGGCACCAGGATGCTTTCGGCTCCGGCGGTGGCAGCAGGTTTGCTTCCAGGATAGCGCTGGTGTAGAGCGACAGGCTGCTGATGGTCACTTCCGGCAGACCGTACTTGAAGCGGATCATCTCGCCCTGCTCGGTGACGCGCAGACCGCCTTTCAGGCTTCCCGGCGGCTGTGAAAGCAGCGCTGCGTGTGCAGGTGCGCCGCCACGGCCAATCGAGCCACCGCGTCCGTGGAACAGGGTCAGCTCAATACCGGCTTTCTCGCAGGTTTTGATCAGTGCGTCCTGCGCCTGATACTGCGCCCAGGATGCCGCCATCACGCCCGCATCTTTCGCAGAGTCGGAATAGCCAATCATCACCATCTGTTTGCCCTGAATAAAGCCGCGGTACCAGTCGATATTCAGCAGCTGGGTCATGACGTCGTTGGCGTTGTTCAGGTCGTCGAGGGTCTCGAACAGCGGGGCGACCGGCAGAGCGTAGTCGATTCCTGCTTCTTTCAGCAGAAGGTGAACGCCCAGCACGTCGGACGGGGTCTTCGCCATGGAGATCACATAGGCGGCCACCGATCCTTTCGGTGCGTCCACGATCGCTTTACAGGTGTTGAGCACTTCGCGGGTTTCGTTGCTTGGCTCCCAGTTGCGCGGCAGCAGAGGGCGCTTCGAGTTCAGCTCGCGGATCAGGAAGGCCTGTTTGTCGGCTTCGGACCAGCTTTCATAGTCGCCGATGCCGAGATAGCGGGTCAGTTCGCCCAGCGCTTCGGTATGACGGGTACTTTCCTGACGTACGTCGATACGCACCAGCGGCACGCCGAAACACTTCACGCGGCGCAGGGTGTCGAGCAGTTCGCCGTTAGCGATGATGCCCATCCCGCAGGCCTGCAGTGATTTATAACAGGCATACAGCGGCTCCCAGAGCTGTTCGTTCTGGCTGAGCAGACCCTCTGGTTTTGGCAGGCGCTGACCTTTCAGACGCGCTTCCAGCCAGGCCTGAGTGGCCATCAGCTGACCACGCAGTTTCTTCATCAGGAAACGGTACGGCTCGCTGGCGCCTTCTTCTCCGGCCAGCGCGCGCAGTTCCGGCGTCGCTTCAACCATCGACAGCTCGGAGATCAGCACCTGAATGTCTTTCAGGAACAGGTCGGTCGCTTTCCAGCGGCTCAGCAGCAGGACGTGACGGGTGATTTCCGCGGTCACGTTCGGGTTACCGTCGCGGTCGCCGCCCATCCAGGAGGTGAAGCGCACCGGAACAAAGTCGACCGGCAGGCGGTAGCCGAGGTTCTCTTCCAGCTGTTCGTTCAGCTCGCGCAGGTAGTTAGGCACCCCTTCCCACAGGCTGTTTTCCACCACCGCAAAGCCCCATTTGGCTTCGTCGACCGGGCTTGGGCGATGCTTACGAATTTCATCGGTGTGCCAGGACTGGGCAATCAGCTGGCGCAGACGGCGCATCAGCTGGTTACGTTCGTAGTCGGCAATATCTTTATTATCCAACTGCTTCAGACAGTTGTTCACTTCCACCATTTTGTGGATCAGGGTGCGACGGGTAATTTCAGTGGGGTGTGCGGTCAGCACCAGCTCCAGCGAAAGCGACTCCACCGCTTTTTTGATGGTGGCTTCGTTGAGGTCTGGCTGGTCTTTCAGTTTACGCAGGGTGCGGGCAATGACTTCCGGGTTGCTTGCCGCTTCGCCGTTTGGCGAAATGCTGTGGTATTGCTCAGCGGTGTTAGCCAGGTTCAGGAACTGGCTGAATGCGCGTGCAACGGGCAGCAGCTCATCGTTAGAGAGGTTCTGCAAGGTGGTGAGCAGCTCCTGACGACTGGCCTCGTTACCGGCACGGGAAGATTTAGACAGCTTGCGGATGGTTTCAACGCGGTCGAGGATGTTCTCCCCCAACGCGTCTTTGATGGTATCTCCAAGCACTTTGCCGAGCATACTGACATTACTACGCAACGCGGAATATTGTTCGTTCATAAAAACCCAGTCACCCCATCATTTTTGTTTATGCCCAGGCGAAAATCATCTGGACATTATTTTGTCATCTCCCTTTATAAAGCCACGTAAAACCCCCGTCGTCAATTGCTGCGAAAACGGTTCAGCAAACGAATAAATGCGGGCAATTTACGAAATTTAATTCGCATTGCGTCAGATAAGAGATGCTTATGGGAATGTGACGGAGATCATGCGATTTGTTGGCCTCACCCTGACCCTCTCCCACTGGGAGAGGGGACTCTTCGGTGCGGTTTTAATGCCAGCAGAAGTGATGCACAACCTGGGTAATCAGTTCGCGGGTTGGCTTGATGAAGCGGGTTTCCAGATATTCATCCGGCTGGTGGGCCTGGTTGATGGAGCCGGGGCCCAGGACCAGCGTAGGGCAAAGCGTCTGAATAAACGGCGCTTCGGTGCAGTAGTTCACCACGTCGGTTTTCTCACCGAGCAGCTTTTCCACCACTTCAACCAGCTGATGATCCGGCGGGCACTCGTAACCCGGGATCGGCGGATGCAGTTCGGAGACCGTCAGGCGGCCCGGCCAGCGCTCGCTCACCGGAGCCAGCGCTTCATTCAGCAGGCCGTCGAGATCGCTGAGGGTCATGCCCGGCAGCGGGCGGATGTCCATATGCAGTTCGCAGCAGGCGCAGATGCGGTTGGAGGCATCACCGCCGTGCAGGCTGCCGAGGTTAAGCGTCGGATACGGCACGGTGAACGCGTCGTAGTGATAGCGCTCTTTCAGATCGTCGCGCAGGGTCATGATGCGGCCGATGGCGTCATGCATCAGCTCGATGGCGTTCACGCCGCGCGCCGGATCGCTGGAGTGGCCGGACTGACCCAGCACGCGCACGGCCGTAGAGATATGGCCTTTATGCGCGCGGATCGGCTGCAGAGACGTCGGCTCGCCGATGATCGCGCAATCCGGGCGAATCGACGTATTTTCAGAGAAGTAGCGCGCGCCCGCCATGCTGGTTTCTTCGTCGGCGGTCGCCAGGATGTAGAGCGGTTTTTTCAGCTTCGTCACGTCCACGTCACGCAGCGCGTCGAGGATAAAGGCGAAGAAGCCTTTCATGTCGGCGGTGCCCAGACCATAGAGCTTGTTGTCGTGCTCGGTCAGGGTGAACGGATCGCGCGTCCAGCGGCCATCGTCAAACGGCACGGTGTCGGTATGGCCGGCCAGCAGCAGGCCGCCCGCACCGGTTCCGGTGCTGGCGAGCAGGTTAAATTTGTGGCGTGTTCCGGGAACGGGCTGAACCTCAACGTTAAACCCAAGATCGCTAAACCAACCCGCCAGCAGATTGATTAAAGACTCATTGCTCTGATCCAGCGCTTCTTCCGTTGCGCTGATGGACGGAGTGGCAATCAGGGCGCGGTAGATCTCGATAAATGGCGGTAAGTTCATTTTCATTGTTGACACACCTTAGGTCGTGATAGTATCAATATTCATGCAATAAATGTGAATAAAAATACATTAACGTTGAGCATAAAGGAACCCGATGTTGAATACGCTGATTGTAGGCGCTAGCGGTTATGCGGGCGCAGAGCTTGTAAGCTACGTGAATCGCCATCCACATATGACCATAACCGCTTTGACCGTGTCAGCGCAAAGCAATGATGCAGGAAAGTTAATTTCCGATTTGCATCCGCAGCTTAAGGGCTTGGTCGATCTGCCGCTGCAGCCCATGTCTGACATCAGCGAGTTTACCGACGGCGTCGACGTGGTGTTTTTAGCCACCGCGCACGAGGTCAGCCACGACCTGGCGCCGCAGTTCCTGGCGGCTGGCTGCGTGGTCTTTGACCTTTCCGGCGCGTTCCGCGTGAACGACGGCGCATTTTATGAAAAATATTACGGTTTCACCCATCAGCATCCGGATCTGCTGGAAAAAGCGGTGTACGGACTGGCGGAGTGGAGCGCAGATAAACTGCAAGAAGCGGACCTGATTGCCGTTCCGGGCTGCTACCCGACGGCGGCGCAGCTTTCCCTGAAGCCGCTGATCGACGCAGGCCTGCTGGATCTGAGCCAGTGGCCGGTGATCAACGCCACCAGCGGCGTGAGCGGTGCAGGACGCAAGGCCGCTATTTCCAACAGCTTCTGCGAAGTGAGCCTTCAGCCGTATGGCGTGTTTAATCACCGTCATCACCCTGAAATCACAACGCATCTGGGCGCGGACGTCATTTTCACGCCGCATCTGGGCAGCTTCCCGCGCGGTATCCTCGAAACCATTACCTGCCGCCTGAAACCGGGCGTGACCAAAGAGCAGGTGAACGAGGCCTTCACGCAGGCGTATGCGGATAAACCACTGGTGCGCCTGTACGATAAAGGCGTGCCGGCGCTGAAAAACGTGGTCGGCCTGCCGTTCTGCGACATCGGCTTTGCCGTGCAGGGCGAGCATCTCATCGTTGTCGCCGCAGAAGATAACTTACTCAAAGGCGCTGCCGCACAGGCAATGCAGTGTGCAAATATTCGTTTCGGTTTCCCGGAAACGCAGGCTCTTATTTAAGGTGTGATGATGAACCCATTAATTATCAAACTCGGTGGTGTACTGCTGGACAGCGAAGAAGCGCTGGAGCGTCTGTTTACCGCGCTGGTGAACTATCGCGAATCACACCAGCGTCCGCTGGTGATTGTGCACGGCGGCGGCTGCGTGGTGGATGAGCTGATGAAAGGGCTCAACCTGCCGGTGAAAAAGAAGAACGGCCTGCGCGTCACGCCTGCTGACCAGATTGACATCATTACCGGTGCGCTGGCGGGTACGGCGAACAAAACGCTGCTGGCGTGGGCGAAGAAACACCACATCGCGTCCGTCGGCCTCTATCTGGGCGATGGCGACAGCGTAAAAGTGACCCAGCTCGACGAAGAGCTCGGCCACGTTGGACTGGCGCAGCCGGGTTCGCCTAAGCTGATTAACACGCTGCTGGAAGGAGGTTTCCTGCCGGTGGTGAGCTCTATCGGCGTGACCGAAGAGGGCGAGCTGATGAACGTCAACGCTGACCAGGCGGCGACGGCACTGGCGGCAACGCTGGGTGCGGATCTGATCCTGCTCTCCGACGTGAGCGGCATTCTGGACGGCAAAGGCCAGCGCATTGCGGAAATGACGGCTGAGAAAGCCGAGCAGCTGATTGCCCAGGGCATTATTACCGACGGCATGATCGTCAAAGTGAACGCCGCGCTGGATGCCGCACGCACGCTGGGCCGCCCGGTGGATATCGCCTCCTGGCGTCACGCGGAACAACTGCCGGCGCTGTTTAACGGCACGCCGATTGGCACGCGTATTCTGGCGTAATCGATTTAATGTTTTGTAGGCCCGGTAAGCGCAGCGCCACCGGGCAATGAAATTCAAAGATATTTAAGGAAGCATGTTATGGCACTTTGGGGTGGGCGTTTTACACAGGCAGCGGATCAGCGGTTCAAACAGTTCAACGACTCTTTGCGCTTCGACTACCGCCTGGCCGAACAGGATATTGTCGGCTCTGTGGCCTGGTCCAAGGCGCTGGTGACGGTGGGCGTACTGACCGCAGATGAACAATTACAGCTGGAAGAAGCGCTGAACAATCTGCTGGAAGAGGTGCGTCTTAACCCGCAGCAGATCCTCGAAAGCGATGCTGAAGATATTCACAGCTGGGTGGAAGGTAAACTTATCGACAAAGTCGGCCAGCTGGGTAAAAAGCTGCATACCGGCCGCAGCCGTAACGACCAGGTTGCCACCGATCTGAAGCTGTGGTGTAAAGATACCGTTGGCGAACTGCTGGCGGCTAACCGCCAGCTGCAGAGTGCGCTGGTGGAGACCGCGCAGAACAACCAGGACGCGGTGATGCCGGGTTATACCCACCTGCAGCGCGCCCAACCGGTGACCTTCGCTCACTGGTGTCTGGCCTACGTCGAGATGCTGGCGCGTGACGAAAGCCGTCTGCAGGATACCCTGAAGCGTCTGGACGTCAGCCCGCTGGGCAGCGGCGCGCTGGCCGGTACGGCGTATGAAATCGACCGTGAACAGCTGGCAGGCTGGCTGGGCTTTGCTTCCGCCACCCGTAACAGCCTGGACAGCGTGTCCGACCGCGACCACGTGCTGGAGCTGCTCTCCAATGCGTCTATCGGAATGGTGCATCTGTCGCGCTTTGCCGAAGACCTGATCTTCTTTAACTCTGGCGAAGCGGGCTTCGTCGAGCTCTCCGACCGCGTGACCTCAGGCTCCTCCCTGATGCCGCAGAAGAAAAACCCGGACGCGCTGGAGCTGATCCGCGGCAAATGTGGCCGCGTGCAGGGCGCGCTGACCGGCATGATGATGACCCTGAAAGGGCTGCCGCTGGCGTATAACAAAGACATGCAGGAAGACAAAGAAGGGCTGTTCGACGCGCTCGACACCTGGCTGGACTGTCTGCATATGGGCGCCCTGGTGCTGGACGGCATTCAGGTGAAACGTCCGCGCTGCCAGGAAGCGGCGCAGCAGGGCTATGCGAACTCTACCGAACTGGCGGATTATCTGGTGGCGAAAGGCGTACCTTTCCGTGAAGCGCACCACATTGTGGGTGAAGCGGTGGTGGAAGCCATTCGTCAGGGTAAACCGCTGGAAGATCTGGCGCTGGCCGACCTGCAGAAGTTCAGCGCGGTTATCGGGGATGATGTGTATCCGATCCTTGCGCTGCAGTCTTGCCTGGATAAACGTGCCGCGAAAGGCGGCGTGTCGCCTAAGCAGGTGGCGCAGGCGATAGCGGATGCGAAAAACCGGTTGGTTTGATTTGGTTTGAACAGTGCGGGCTGGTGCCCTCTCCCACGGGGAGAGGGAGCAAACACTAAAAATGGCAACTTCGGTTGCCATTTTGCTTTTATCCCCGGGCTTTTTTACGCAAAAAAAAAGCGGACCACGGGGTCCGCAAAAGTTCACGTTGGCTTTAGTTGTTCGAGTTTTGAGAGAAACTCGCTGACGGTGCGGGGACGTCAAGGGTCAAACACGTGCCGCCTCGTCTATGTGGTGTATTATTCAACAGAATGCTTGATAGGGATAATCGTTCGTTGCTATGCTATCTATCGCCATGAACTATCGTGGCGACGGAGGATGAATAATGAATATTCGTGATCTTGAATACCTGGTAGCGTTAGCCGAGCATCGTCACTTTCGCCGCGCGGCAGATTCCTGCCACGTCAGCCAGCCCACGCTGAGCGGTCAGATCCGCAAGCTGGAAGACGAGCTGGGCGTGATGCTGCTGGAGCGCACCAGTCGTAAGGTTCTGTTCACACAGGCAGGTCTTCTGCTGGTGGATCAGGCGCGCACCGTGCTGCGCGAGGTCAAAGTGCTCAAGGAAATGGCAAGCCAGCAGGGGGAGGCGATGTCCGGCCCGCTGCATATCGGCCTGATCCCAACCGTTGGCCCGTACCTGTTGCCGCACATCATTCCGATGCTGCACCAGACGTTCCCGAAACTCGAAATGTACCTGCATGAAGCGCAAACCCATCAGCTGCTCGCGCAGTTAGACAGCGGCAAGCTCGACTGCGCCATTCTGGCGCTGGTGAAAGAGAGTGAAGCCTTTATTGAAGTGCCGCTGTTTGATGAGCCGATGATGCTGGCGATCTATGAAGATCACCCGTGGGCGAACCGCGATCGCGTACCGATGGCCGATCTGGCCGGTGAAAAGCTGCTGATGCTGGAAGATGGCCACTGCCTGCGCGATCAGGCGATGGGCTTTTGCTTCGAAGCGGGTGCGGATGAGGATACCCATTTCCGCGCAACCAGCCTGGAAACGCTGCGTAATATGGTCGCGGCGGGAAGCGGTATTACGCTGCTGCCTGCGCTGGCCGTACCGCGCGAGCGTAAACGTGATGGCGTGGTTTATCTGCCGTGCATTAAGCCGGAGCCGCGTCGCACTATCGGCCTGGTGTATCGTCCGGGTTCACCGCTGCGCAGCCGCTATGAGCAGCTGGCAGAGGCCATCCGTGGTTCGATGGATGGCCATTTTGACAGCGCGTTAAAACAGGCGGTTTAAGCCGTTCAGCGCGGCTACCCGATAGGCTTCCGCCATGGTCGGGTAGTTAAAGGTGGTGTTAACGAAGTACTCAATGGTGTTACCACCGCCTTTCTGCTCCATTATCGCCTGGCCGATATGAATGATTTCCGCCGCGCGTTCACCAAAGCAGTGAATGCCGAGGATCTCTTTGGTCTCGCGATGGAACAGGATCTTCAGCGTTCCCACGCTCATCCCCACGATTTGCGCCCGCGCCAGATGTTTAAACTGGGCACGTCCCACCTCGTAAGGCACCTTCATTGACGTCAGCTGCTGCTCGGTTTTCCCGACTGAACTGATTTCCGGGATGGTATAGATCCCCGTCGGAATATCTTCGATCAGGTGCGCCGTCGCTTCGCCTTTTACCAGCGCCTGTGCGGCGATGCGTCCCTGGTCGTAAGCAGCTGAGGCCAGGCTTGGGTAGCCAATCACGTCGCCGACCGCGTAAACGTGCGGCAGGGCGGTCTGATACATGCTGTTGACCTTCAGCTGACCGCGGCTGTCGGTTTCAAGCCCGATATTTTCCAGCTGCAGTGAATCGGTGTTGCCGGTACGACCGTTGGCGTACAGCAGACAGTCTGCTTTCAGCTTCTTACCGGACTTCAGGTGCATGATCACCCCGTCGTCGCAGCCTTCGATCTTCTCGTACTCTTCGTTGTGGCGAATCACCACGCCGCTGTTCCAGAAGTGGTAGGAGAGAGAGTCCGACATCTCCTGATCGAGGAACGCCAGCAGGCGGTCACGGGTGTTGATCAGGTCAACTTTGACGTCCATTCCGCGGAAGATCGACGCATATTCGCAACCAATGACCCCTGCACCATAGATAATGACGTGGCGAGGCTCATGGTGCAGGCTCAGAATCGAGTCGCTGTCGTAGACGCGCGGATGCGAGAAGTCCACGTCGGCCGGATGGTAAGGGCGTGAGCCGCAGGCGATCACAAATTTTTCAGCCGTGATGGTTTCAACCGAACCGTCGTGGCATTCGAGTGCCAGGGTGTGTTCATCCACAAAATGCGCGTTGCCCTGCAAAATTTCACAGTGGTTACGCTCATAAAATCCCTGACGCATGCGTGTCTGCTGGTTAATAACGGTATCCGCGTGATTCAGGATGTCAGCAAAGGATGAACGAAGAAGTCGGGAGTGGTCGCTGTAAAGAGGGTTCTGGTTAAATTCGATAATGCGGCTAACGGCGTGGCGGAGGGCTTTCGAAGGGATGGTGCCCCAGTGGGTGCAACCGCCGCCGACATTATGGTAGCGCTCGATGACCGCTACTCTGGCTCCCTGTTTCACCAGACCCATAGCAGCACCTTCGCCGCCGGGGCCGGAACCAATAACTATTGCGTCGTAATCGTAGGAATGTGGCATGGTAAGGCTTACCTGTTCTTATACATAAAAGCAACAGAATCATAACATCATTGGCAGGGTAACCCAATTATCGTTGTGCTTTTTTCCGGCAGTGGAGCACAAACCGCACGTAAACAATCATTCACAAAGCCAGGCAAACAGATTAATTTTATTCTCTGGTATAGTGCCATCAGGCCTTTGGAAGGATTCAACTATCGTGATGGGCGTAAGAGCACAACAAAAAGAGAAAACCCGGCGTTCGCTGGTGGAAGCCGCATTCAGTCAACTGAGTGCTGAGCGGAGTTTTGCCAGTTTGAGCCTGCGCGAAGTCGCACGCGAGGCCGGGATTGCGCCAACGTCCTTCTATCGTCATTTCCGTGATGTGGATGAACTGGGCCTGACCATGGTCGACGAGAGCGGTCTGATGCTGCGCCAGCTGATGCGCCAGGCGCGTCAGCGTATCGCCAAAGGGGGCAGCGTGATCCGCACCTCCGTATCGACCTTTATGGAATTTATCGGCAATAATCCCAACGCGTTTCGTCTGCTTCTGCGCGAGCGTTCGGGCACATCGGCGGCGTTTCGTGCCGCCGTCGCGCGTGAAATTCAGCACTTCATCGCGGAACTTGCCGACTATCTTGAACTCGAAAACCATATGCCGCGTGCGTTTACTGAAGCACAGGCCGAGGCGATGGTGACGATTGTTTTCAGCGCGGGTGCCGAAGCGCTGGATGTCAGCATTGAACAACGCAAACAGCTCGAAGAGCGGCTGGTATTGCAGCTCAGGATGATCTCCAAAGGCGCGTACTACTGGTATCGCCGTGAACAAGAGAAACTGGCACATCAAACCGAAGAGTGAAGGTGAGTAATGAAACAGTCAGGTCAGGATAAAGGGACGCTGTTGCTGGCATTGATCGCTGGCTTATCCATTAATGGTACGTTTGCCGCTATTTTTAGCTCAATTGTTCCATTTTCGATTTTCCCGCTTATTGCGCTGGTGCTGACGGTTTACTGCCTGCATCAACGTTACCTGAACCGCACCATGCCGGTGGGGTTACCGGGGCTGGCCGCTGCCTGCTTTATTCTGGGCGTATTGCTGTATAGCACGGTGGTTCGCGCGGAGTATCCGGATATCGGCTCTAACTTCTTCCCTGCGGTACTGTCTGTGGCGCTGGTGTTCTGGATTGGCTCGCGCATGCGTAGCCGTAAGAGCCAGTTACCGGAGTAATGAATTATTTGTAGGGCAGGTAAGCGAAGCGCCACCTGCCAAAAACGCCGGATGGCGCTACGCTTATCCGGCCTACAGATCACCGTGCGGTAAGTAAAACGCCGCACTCCATATGGTGCGTATATGGGAACTGATCGAACAGCGCCAGACGTTCAACCTTGTGCGTCTGGCCTAATGTTTCGAGGTTCTTGCACAGCGTCTCCGGGTTACAGGAGATGTACAAAATACGCGGGTACGCCTGAACCATCTTCTCGGTTTCGCTGTCCAGGCCACTGCGCGGCGGGTCGACAAAAATCGTCTCACACTGGTAGCTTTTCAAATCGATCCCTTCCAGGCGGTTAAACTGGCGTACGCCGTTCATGGCCTGCGTGAACTCTTCCGCGGCCATACGAATGATCTGCACGTTATCGATATGGTTAGCAGCGATGTTGTACTGCGCGGCAGCCACCGACGGCTTGGCGATTTCCGTTGCCAGAACGCGATCGAAATTACGCGCCAGCGCCAGCGAGAAGTTGCCGTTACCGCAGTAGAGCTCAAGCAGATCGCCCGTTGACCCTTCCGTCGCCTTCAGCGCCCACTCCAGCATCTGCACGTTCATCGCAGCGTTTGGCTGGGTGAAGCTGTTCTCGACCTGACGATACACCATCTCTTTACCTGCCACCGGCAGGCGCTCGTCGATGTAGTCCTGATCCAGCATGATTTTGGTTTTTGTCGCGCGGCCAATCAGGTGAACGTTGATGTTCTGCGCGCGCAGCGCATCGCGCAGCGCTTCTGCCTGCTCGCGCCACTCGTCATTGAGCGCTTTGTGGTACAGCAGGGAGACAATCGCCTGATTGCTTTGCGTGGTCAGGTAGTCAATCTGGAACAGCTTGTTACGCAGTACCGGATTGTTGCGCACGCCGTCCATCATCAGCGTCATCAACTGGTTAATGAGCTCGCTCGCTGCCGGAAAGCTGTCCACGCGAATACGGGACTTCGTCTGCTGATCGAAAATGATGTGGTACAGGTCGTCGCCGTCGTGCCAGATGCGGAATTCGGCGCGCATGCGGTAGTGGCTGACGGGAGAGCGGAACACCTCGGGAACGGGCGCGTTGAAAGGCGTCATCATACTTTGCAGGCGGACGACTTTCTCTGCCAGCTGCGCGTCGTACTGTTCTGTCGGGAGGTGTTCTGGGGTCATGATGCGTCCTGAGTGATAAAGAATTACGCGGGGATTGTAGGCATTGTTCAGGGGATGTCCAGATTTAATGGGCAATAGCTGTCTGGACATCCATACGTGTCTAATTGTAGCATTCTGTTTCCGGTCTCCTGAGAGTGAAAAGGGAATCCAGTGTAAATCTGGAGCTGACGCGCAGCGGTAAAGTCTGGCGGGATGAGTGTTGTAGACACTGTGAAAATGGGAAGTCTTCATCCTTATATAGCCACCTAGCCCGAAGACCTGCCGGGATCACGTCGCATTTGGTTTCATCATCGCGTGCTATCGATGAGGCCTGCGGCATCCTTCTTATATTGTGGATGCTTTAACAATGATTAAAAAAGTATCGCTGTTGACGGCGTTGTCCGTCACGGCATTTTCGGGCTGGGCGCAGGATAGCGCCGACTCGTTGGTGGTGACGGCAAATCGTTTTGAACAACCTGAAAAAACTATTCTGGCTGCAACCTCCGTTGTTACGCGTGCCGATATTGACCGTTGGCAATCAACCTCAGTCCTTGATGTTATGCGTCGCCTGCCCGGCGTGGATACGGCGCAAAATGGCGGGATGGGGCAACTCTCTTCTCTCTTTATACGTGGCACCAACTCCAGCCATGTCCTGATCCTTGTTGATGGGATCCGCCTTAACCAGGCGGGCGTTACGGGGTCGTCCGATCTCAGCCAGTTCCCGATCTCCCTGGTGCAGCGTATCGAATATGTTCGTGGACCGCGTTCGGCGGTATACGGCTCGGACGCGATTGGCGGAGTCGTAAACATTATTACCACTCGCGCGAAGGACGGTACCACGCTGAATGCAGGTGTAGGGTCGCATGGTTACCAGAATTATGGCGGCAGTACTCAGCAAACATTGGGCGACAGCACGCGCGTCACGCTTGCGGGTGATTACACCTATACCAAAGGGTTTGATGTGGTTGCGGACGGCAACAATGGTGGCCTTGCCCAGACCGATCGCGACGGCTTTATGAATAAAACGCTCTATGGTGCACTGGATCACGCATTCTCGGAGCAGTGGAGCGGATTTGTTCGCGGCTTTGGCTACAGCAACCGTACTGCCTACGACGGTTACTACAGTTCATTTACCCCTGACGTACTGGTCGATACCCGCCAGCTCTATAGTCAGACCTGGGATGCAGGATTGCGCTTCAACGATGACATCTTCCATTCACAGCTGCTCACCAGCTATAGTCACAGCAAGGACTATAACTACGACCCAAATTTGGGCCGCTACGATTCGACAGCCACACTGGATGAAATCAAGCAGTACAACGTCCAGTGGCTGAACTCCGTTGATGTTGGCCATGGAAACATTGGCGCGGGCGTTGACTGGCAGAAGCAGAGCACCGAGCCGGGTACAAACTACGTGACCAACGGCTACGACCTGCGTAACACCGGCGTTTACCTGACCGGGTTGCAGCAGTTTGGTGACTTCACTCTGGAAGGAGCGGTTCGCAGCGATGACAACTCTCAGTTCGGTCGCCATGGCACCTGGCAAAGTAGTGCGGCCTGGGAGTTCGTGGAGGGTTACCGCTTCGTTGCTTCTTATGGTACGGCCTATAAAGCACCGAATCTGGGTCAACTCTATGGTTTCTATGGCAATGACCATCTTGATCCCGAAGAGAGCAAGCAGTGGGAAGGTGCGTTTGAAGGCCTGACGGCCGGCGTGAGCTGGCGCGTTTCCGGCTACCGTAATGACGTCGATAATCTCATCGACTTCGATAATAACCTTCAGCAATATTACAACGTCGGTAAAGCGCGCATTAAAGGTGTGGAAGCGACAGCATCGTTTGATACGGGTCCGTTGACGCATACTGTTGGCTACGATTATGTGGATGCCCGCAATGCCGCAACCAACGAACTTCTGGACCGTCGTGCTAAACAGCAGGTGAAATATCAGCTCGACACGCAGATCTATGATTTCGACTGGAGCCTGACTTATCACTATCTCGGTACGCGTTACGACACTGACTTTGGTGCTTATCCGTCTGAGAAAGTAAAAATGGGCGGTGTCAGCCTGTGGGATGTCGCAGTTTCGTATCCTGTCACCTCACATCTCACAGTTCGTGGTAAAATAGCCAACCTGTTCGATAAAGATTACGAGACAGTTTATGGCTACCAAACTGCAGGACGGGAATACACCTTGTCTGGCAGCTACACCTTCTAATCCGCGTCCCACCGTGCTGGTGTTTGATTCCGGCGTCGGTGGGCTTTCGGTCTATGATGAGATTCGGCATCTCCTGCCGGATCTCCATTACATCTACGCCTTCGATAACGTCGCTTTCCCGTATGGGGAAAAGAGCGAAGATTTTATTGTTGAGCGTGTGGTTGAAATCGTCACCGCGGTACAAAAGCGCTATCCCCTTGCGCTGGCCGTCATCGCCTGTAATACGGCGAGCACCGTTTCTCTTCCCGCCCTGCGTGAAAAATTCCAGTTCCCGGTTGTGGGCGTCGTTCCTGCAATAAAGCCAGCCGCGCGCCTGACGGCGAACGGCATTGTGGGTCTGCTGGCAACGCGAGGCACGGTAAAGCGTCCTTATACCCGCGAGCTGATCGACCGTTTTGCCAACGAATGCCAGATTGCGATGCTGGGTTCGGCTGAGCTGGTGGAGATGGCTGAAGCGAAGCTGCATGGAAAGGCTGTATCACTCGACGAGCTGCGTCGTATTCTTCGTCCGTGGCTGCGGATGCCAGAGCCTCCGGATACCGTTGTGCTGGGCTGTACTCACTTCCCGCTATTACAGGAAGAGCTATTAGAGGTATTGCCGGAGGGGACGCGCCTGGTGGATTCCGGTGCGGCTATCGCCCGTCGTACGGCCTGGCTGCTGGAGCATGAAGCGCCAGATGCGAAATCTACCGATGCGAATATCGCGTTTTGTATGGCCATCACGAAAGAGACTGAGCAACTTTTACCCGTTTTACGCCGTTATGGCTTTGAAACGCTCGAAAAACTGGCGCTGTAGCACGGTTTTGAGCAAAAAAGAGACGGTTGAAAGTTTTTTTTAAAAGAGGGGTTGTCAACGTCTGAGAACTCCCTATAATGCGCCTCCACTGACACGGAACAACGGCTTACAGGCCGCCGGGTTAGCGGGGTTCAGAGATGAACGCCGGCAGAGAAAAGCAAAAATAATCGCTTGACTCTGAATGAGGAAAACGTAATATACGGGACCTCGCAACGGTGAGCGAAAGCCGCGTTGCACTGCTCTTTAACAATTTATCAGACAATCTGTGTGGGCACTCAAAGTGACATGGATTCTTAACGTCCTAGGACGAAAAATGAATACCAAGTCTCTGAGTGAACATACGTAATTCATTACGAAGTTTAATTCACGAGCATCAAACTTAAATTGAAGAGTTTGATCATGGCTCAGATTGAACGCTGGCGGCAGGCCTAACACATGCAAGTCGAGCGGTAACACAGGGAGCTTGCTCCTGGGTGACGAGCGGCGGACGGGTGAGTAATGTCTGGGAAACTGCCTGATGGAGGGGGATAACTACTGGAAACGGTAGCTAATACCGCATAACGTCGCAAGACCAAAGAGGGGGACCTTCGGGCCTCTTGCCATCAGATGTGCCCAGATGGGATTAGCTAGTAGGTGGGGTAACGGCTCACCTAGGCGACGATCCCTAGCTGGTCTGAGAGGATGACCAGCCACACTGGAACTGAGACACGGTCCAGACTCCTACGGGAGGCAGCAGTGGGGAATATTGCACAATGGGCGCAAGCCTGATGCAGCCATGCCGCGTGTATGAAGAAGGCCTTCGGGTTGTAAAGTACTTTCAGCGGGGAGGAAGGTGTTGAGGTTAATAACCTCAGCAATTGACGTTACCCGCAGAAGAAGCACCGGCTAACTCCGTGCCAGCAGCCGCGGTAATACGGAGGGTGCAAGCGTTAATCGGAATTACTGGGCGTAAAGCGCACGCAGGCGGTCTGTCAAGTCGGATGTGAAATCCCCGGGCTCAACCTGGGAACTGCATTCGAAACTGGCAGGCTAGAGTCTTGTAGAGGGGGGTAGAATTCCAGGTGTAGCGGTGAAATGCGTAGAGATCTGGAGGAATACCGGTGGCGAAGGCGGCCCCCTGGACAAAGACTGACGCTCAGGTGCGAAAGCGTGGGGAGCAAACAGGATTAGATACCCTGGTAGTCCACGCCGTAAACGATGTCGACTTGGAGGTTGTGCCCTTGAGGCGTGGCTTCCGGAGCTAACGCGTTAAGTCGACCGCCTGGGGAGTACGGCCGCAAGGTTAAAACTCAAATGAATTGACGGGGGCCCGCACAAGCGGTGGAGCATGTGGTTTAATTCGATGCAACGCGAAGAACCTTACCTACTCTTGACATCCAGAGAACTTTCCAGAGATGGATTGGTGCCTTCGGGAACTCTGAGACAGGTGCTGCATGGCTGTCGTCAGCTCGTGTTGTGAAATGTTGGGTTAAGTCCCGCAACGAGCGCAACCCTTATCCTTTGTTGCCAGCGGTTAGGCCGGGAACTCAAAGGAGACTGCCAGTGATAAACTGGAGGAAGGTGGGGATGACGTCAAGTCATCATGGCCCTTACGAGTAGGGCTACACACGTGCTACAATGGCGCATACAAAGAGAAGCGACCTCGCGAGAGCAAGCGGACCTCATAAAGTGCGTCGTAGTCCGGATTGGAGTCTGCAACTCGACTCCATGAAGTCGGAATCGCTAGTAATCGTAGATCAGAATGCTACGGTGAATACGTTCCCGGGCCTTGTACACACCGCCCGTCACACCATGGGAGTGGGTTGCAAAAGAAGTAGGTAGCTTAACCTTCGGGAGGGCGCTTACCACTTTGTGATTCATGACTGGGGTGAAGTCGTAACAAGGTAACCGTAGGGGAACCTGCGGTTGGATCACCTCCTTACCTTAAAGAACCTGCCTTTGTAGTGCTCACACAGATTGTCTGATGAAAAACAGCAGTAAAAAATCTCTGCAGGCTTGTAGCTCAGGTGGTTAGAGCGCACCCCTGATAAGGGTGAGGTCGGTGGTTCAAGTCCACTCAGGCCTACCAAACTCCTTTTAAAGGATGAGCGGTACAGAGATTGCAAACGATGGGGCTATAGCTCAGCTGGGAGAGCGCCTGCTTTGCACGCAGGAGGTCTGCGGTTCGATCCCGCATAGCTCCACCATCTTTTACTGCGAACACAAGAAAACTTCAGAGTGAACCTGAAAAGGTGCACTGCGAAGTTTTGCTCTTTAAAAATCTGGATCAAGCTGAAAATTGAAACGACACACATGTTATGTGTGTTCGAGTCTCTCAAATTTTCGCAATCAGAAGTGAAACATCTTCGGGTTGTGAGGTTAAGCGACTAAGCGTACACGGTGGATGCCCTGGCAGTCAGAGGCGATGAAGGACGTGCTAATCTGCGAAAAGCGCCGGCGAGGTGATATGAACCTTTGACCCGGCGATGTCCGAATGGGGAAACCCAGTGTGATTCGTCACACTATCGTTAACTGAATACATAGGTTAACGAGGCGAACCGGGGGAACTGAAACATCTAAGTACCCCGAGGAAAAGAAATCAACCGAGATTCCCCCAGTAGCGGCGAGCGAACGGGGAGCAGCCCAGAGTCTGAATCAGCTTGTGTGTTAGTGGAAGCGTCTGGAAAGTCGCACGGTACAGGGTGACAGTCCCGTACACGAAAGCACACAGGCTGTGAACTCGAAGAGTAGGGCGGGACACGTGGTATCCTGTCTGAATATGGGGGGACCATCCTCCAAGGCTAAATACTCCTGACTGACCGATAGTGAACCAGTACCGTGAGGGAAAGGCGAAAAGAACCCCGGCGAGGGGAGTGAAAAAGAACCTGAAACCGTGTACGTACAAGCAGTGGGAGCACCCTTGTGGTGTGACTGCGTACCTTTTGTATAATGGGTCAGCGACTTATATTCTGTAGCAAGGTTAACCGTATAGGGGAGCCGAAGGGAAACCGAGTCTTAACTGGGCGTTAAGTTGCAGGGTATAGACCCGAAACCCGGTGATCTAGCCATGGGCAGGTTGAAGGTTGGGTAACACTAACTGGAGGACCGAACCGACTAATGTTGAAAAATTAGCGGATGACTTGTGGCTGGGGGTGAAAGGCCAATCAAACCGGGAGATAGCTGGTTCTCCCCGAAAGCTATTTAGGTAGCGCCTCGTGAACTCATCTTCGGGGGTAGAGCACTGTTTCGGCTAGGGGGCCATCCCGGCTTACCAACCCGATGCAAACTACGAATACCGAAGAATGTTATCACGGGAGACACACGGCGGGTGCTAACGTCCGTCGTGAAGAGGGAAACAACCCAGACCGCCAGCTAAGGTCCCAAAGTCATGGTTAAGTGGGAAACGATGTGGGAAGGCACAGACAGCCAGGATGTTGGCTTAGAAGCAGCCATCATTTAAAGAAAGCGTAATAGCTCACTGGTCGAGTCGGCCTGCGCGGAAGATGTAACGGGGCTAAACCATGCACCGAAGCTGCGGCAGCGACGCTTAGGCGTTGTTGGGTAGGGGAGCGTTCTGTAAGCCGTTGAAGGTGTGCTGTGAGGCATGCTGGAGGTATCAGAAGTGCGAATGCTGACATAAGTAACGATAAAGCGGGTGAAAAGCCCGCTCGCCGGAAGACCAAGGGTTCCTGTCCAACGTTAATCGGGGCAGGGTGAGTCGACCCCTAAGGCGAGGCCGAAAGGCGTAGTCGATGGGAAACAGGTTAATATTCCTGTACTTGGTGTTACTGCGAAGGGGGGACGGAGAAGGCTATGTTAGCCGGGCGACGGTTGTCCCGGTTTAAGCATGTAGGCGGAGGTTCCAGGTAAATCCGGTACCTTTTAACGCTGAGGTGTGATGACGAGGCACTACGGTGCTGAAGTAACAAATGCCCTGCTTCCAGGAAAAGCCTCTAAGCATCAGGTAACATCAAATCGTACCCCAAACCGACACAGGTGGTCAGGTAGAGAATACCAAGGCGCTTGAGAGAACTCGGGTGAAGGAACTAGGCAAAATGGTGCCGTAACTTCGGGAGAAGGCACGCTGATATGTAGGTGAAGCCCCTGCGGGTGGAGCTGAAATCAGTCGAAGATACCAGCTGGCTGCAACTGTTTATTAAAAACACAGCACTGTGCAAACACGAAAGTGGACGTATACGGTGTGACGCCTGCCCGGTGCCGGAAGGTTAATTGATGGGGTTAGCGGCAACGCGAAGCTCTTGATCGAAGCCCCGGTAAACGGCGGCCGTAACTATAACGGTCCTAAGGTAGCGAAATTCCTTGTCGGGTAAGTTCCGACCTGCACGAATGGCGTAATGATGGCCAGGCTGTCTCCACCCGAGACTCAGTGAAATTGAACTCGCTGTGAAGATGCAGTGTACCCGCGGCAAGACGGAAAGACCCCGTGAACCTTTACTATAGCTTGACACTGAACACTGGTCCTTGATGTGTAGGATAGGTGGGAGGCTTTGAAGCGTGGACGCCAGTCTGCGTGGAGCCAACCTTGAAATACCACCCTTTAATGGCTGGTGTTCTAACGTAGACCCGTAATCCGGGTTGCGGACAGTGTCTGGTGGGTAGTTTGACTGGGGCGGTCTCCTCCCAAAGAGTAACGGAGGAGCACGAAGGTTAGCTAATCCTGGTCGGACATCAGGAGGTTAGTGCAATGGCATAAGCTAGCTTGACTGCGAGAGTGACGGCTCGAGCAGGTGCGAAAGCAGGTCATAGTGATCCGGTGGTTCTGAATGGAAGGGCCATCGCTCAACGGATAAAAGGTACTCCGGGGATAACAGGCTGATACCGCCCAAGAGTTCATATCGACGGCGGTGTTTGGCACCTCGATGTCGGCTCATCACATCCTGGGGCTGAAGTAGGTCCCAAGGGTATGGCTGTTCGCCATTTAAAGTGGTACGCGAGCTGGGTTTAGAACGTCGTGAGACAGTTCGGTCCCTATCTGCCGTGGGCGCTGGAGAATTGAGGGGGGCTGCTCCTAGTACGAGAGGACCGGAGTGGACGCATCACTGGTGTTCGGGTTGTCATGCCAATGGCACTGCCCGGTAGCTAAATGCGGAAAAGATAAGTGCTGAAAGCATCTAAGCACGAAACTTGCCCCGAGATGAGTTCTCCCTGACCCTTTAAGGGTCCTGAAGGATCGTTGAAGACTACGACGTTGATAGGTCGGGTGTGTAAGCGCAGCGATGCGTTGAGCTAACCGATACTAATGAACCGTGAGGCTTAACCTTACAACGCCGAAGCTGTTTCGGCGAAGAGAGAGACAGGATTTTCAGCCTGATACAGATTAACAGAATTTGCCTGGCGGCTTTAGCGCGGTGGTCCCACCTGACCCCATGCCGAACTCAGAAGTGAAACGCCGTAGCGCCGATGGTAGTGTGGGGTCTCCCCATGTGAGAGTAGGGAACTGCCAGGCATCAAATTAAGTAGTAAGCCGGTGCATAAATCCGGTGGTTACAGCAGTCTTCGGTGGAGCGGTAGTTCAGTCGGTTAGAATACCTGCCTGTCACGCAGGGGGTCGCGGGTTCGAGTCCCGTCCGTTCCGCCACTTATTAAGACATTAAGCCTGCCTTGTTGGCAGGCTTAATGGCAAAAAACTTTAGGGGCGTAGCTCAGTTGGTAGAGCACCGGTCTCCAAAACCGGGTGTCGCGAGTTCGAGTCTCTCCGCCCCTGCCATATAGAATCCTTTGCTTCGGCAAAGGATTTTTTTTGCCTGAAACACGGCAGATAATTCTCTTCTTAATTTCAGCCAGCATCCCTGCTGGCTGATGCATCAATCCATTACATTGATTTTTAAAAGATCTTTTATCTGAGATTGCTTATCACTGTTTTGCAGCCAAATTGCATACAGCGGCCTGGTAAGCGTGGTGGAATCCATCACGGTGTGCAGCCCTGCTTTAGTGTCTGCCCAGCGAACAGGTAACCAGGTACAACCTTTCAGCAGAGGCAGCTGCTGACAGGCGATCTCTGCCGAGCTGGTCGTTAACTGCGGAACATCATCAGGTGCAATCAGTCCCGTCTCGTGCTGCTGAAAATCCGGTCCCCATTCCAGGCGTAAATAAGTCAGGTCTGCCTTCATCATCGAAGGTTCGGACGCATAAAGTGCCAGGCCAAACTGGCCCACAATCTGGCTGCTAAATTCGTCCATCTTGGGGGCTTCGGTTGTGATCAGAAGATCAAGCTGGCGCTCATGAAGTTGCTTAACCAGCGACTGCCGTTGCGCAATCCTGGCTTCAAATTGCAAGTGGCCATGTGAATGATACAGCCGGGTAAGCCACTGACTTAGCATGCATTCCCACAGAGAAGCGCTTGCCCCTATCGAGAATTCATTATGCCTCGAAGTATGTGCCACCTCTTTACGTGCTGCCTGCCAGGTATTCATGAGCGTTTCTGCATACGGCAGCAGTTTCTCACCGGCAGGCGTTAAGCGAATATTGTTGCGATGGCGGGTAAAAAGATTCACACCCAGTTGATTTTCCAGCTGTCGAATACGAAAACTGACTGCTGACTGCGTCAGGTAAAGGGCTTCAGCTGCTCGCCCAAAGTGGCGTGTTCTGCTCACTTCAAGGAAAGTTTTAAGCAATTCCGTATCCACATCTTTCTCCGCAAAATTATTTGTCGTTATGATTTAAATGTTTTGTTTTACACTCTGTCAAGCGTAACTAATACTCCGCGCCATAAATAGCTCGGCCAAAGAATTAGGAGCGTGTAGGATGGCGGAAAGCTTTACGACGACTAATCGTTTTTTCGACAATAAACATTATCCGCGCGGGTTCTCTCGTCACGGCGATTTCACCATCAAAGAAGCTCAACTGCTTGAGCGCCATGGTTATGCCTTTAACGAGCTGGATCTGGGGAAGCGTGAACCTGCTACCGAAGACGAGAAACAGTTTGTTTCTGTTTGCCGTGGTGAGCGTGAGCCGGAGTCTGAAGCGGAACGCGTATGGATTAAGTACATGGCGCGCATTAAGCGTCCAAAGCGCTTCCATACGCTGTCTGGCGGCAAGCCGCAGATGGAAGGTGCAGAAGACTACACCGAGTCTGATGACTAAAATGAAGAGAAGGGGCTACGGCCCCTTTTTTTATGCCAGCAATTTCTGCAAATGCAGCAGCAAACGATCGATAGCGCGGTAGCTCAGCGCCTCCTGCAAATGTTTCCTCTCAATGTCATTGCACCCCTCTACGTCAGCAATAGTTCTGGCCACCTTCAGCAAACGCTGCCACGCACGTATGGACAGCCCGAACCGCGTTAACGTCTCCTCCAGCCATCCCGCATCCTCAACGTTAAGTGAACAAAACTGCCGGATCCCGGCATTATCCAGCCGCGCATTCAGCCTGTTCTGACGAGCGTACTGCCGCGTCTGAGCAGCAATCACCCGTTCGCGTACCTCCGCTGAGCTTTCACCCGTTATGCCCGTTTGCCTGAGCAGACCCGGCGGGGGAAGGGGAATTTCGAGGGATAAATCGAAACGGTCGAGGAACGGGCCGGATAACTTACCCAGATAGCGCAACGTTTGCTCTGGTGTACAGCGGTTATGGTTGCCCTGGTAGTGACCCGTCGGGCTGGGATTCATCGCCGCGACCAGCTGAAACTGTGCGGGATAGCTTATTTTGGCTCTCGTGCGTGAGATATGTATCTCACCGGATTCAATGGGCTCCCTCAGTGCATCCAGCACACGGCGCTCAAATTCAGGCAGTTCATCAAGAAACAGAATGCCATTGTGTGCCAGCGAGATCTCTCCCGGCCCCGGAATCGCCCCACCGCCGACCATTGCCGTCAGTGAAGCGCTATGATGCGGGGAACGAAAAGGACGACGGCGCCACTGTTTTTGCAACGACGTCGAACTGATAAGGCTATATATGGCGGCACTTTCCAGCGCTTCATGATTATTGAGCGGTGGAAGTAACCCACTCAACCTGCTTGCCAGCATGGTTTTACCCGTACCTGGCGGCCCAATTAACAGAAGATTGTGTCCACCTGCAGCCGTAATCTCCAGCGCCCGTTTCCCTTGCTCCTGTCCCATAATCTCGCTGAGATCCTCTGGAGCATCCGCTATAACATCATCACACTCCTCCGGCTCGGACAGTTCATGTCGTCCTTCCAGCCAGGCACAAACTTCCTGTAAATGCCCCGCGACGAGACACCCCTTCTCGGCGATAAGACTCACTTCTGATGCGTTTTCATTGGCGACAATGATTTGCCGCCCTGCTCGTATGGCTTCAAGGGCTCCCGATATCGCACCGGGAACGCCTCTTAACGCGCCTGTGAGCGCGAGTTCGCCAACGAACTCATACGAGCCTAGCCGTGTCGTATTAAGCTGCTCAGAAGCCGCGAGAAGGGCAATTGCGATAGGTAAATCGTATCGTCCCCCCTCTTTAGGCAGATCGGCGGGGGCAAGGTTGATAGTGATCTTCTTCGCGGGGAAGGTATAACCGCTATTTATTATTGCGCTGCGAACGCGATCCCTGGCCTCTTTAACCGTCGTTTCAGGTAACCCGACAAGCGTGAGTCCGGGTAGCCCATTGCTCAAATGAACCTCGACGGAAATAAGCGGTGCCTTTACCCCGAGAGCCGCACGCGTATAAACAACTGACAGTGACATTTGCACTACCTCCTGGTGTGACTATGCCAGCGCCTGTTTTGTCTGTTTAGCGTCATTTTGCGAATTTACGCCGCCCGTTCAGAGATTTTAAACACACAATGAAACCCTTGCATAACCGTGGAAGCCTTCTCGTAGAATGTAAAAAGCCCCGTTTTGACGCTAAGACCGACAGTAAAAAAATGAAAAATATTCATTTTCTAATTTCCGTATATAAAACAACGGTTTTAAGAAATATGATTCGCGGCCTAATCAAATCCGTCATAAATAAATCTTGTGTTTGATTTAAAAACTGTGATAACTCTTTAGGTATTCCTTCGAACAAGATGCAAAAAGAACTGAAAATGACAGCCCTTCTACGAGTGATTAGCCTGGTCGTGATTAGCGTGGTGGTGATTATTATCCCACCGTGCGGGGCTGCACTTGGACGAGGAAAGGCTTAGAAATCAAGCCTTAACGAACTAAGACCCCCGCACCGAAAGGTCCGGGGGTTTTTTTATGACTAAAAAACGTAAATGAGGAGCAGAGAATGACGACTAGCACAAAATTCTGTTTCTCCCGATTTATGACGGGGAACTAACTATGAATGGGGCACAGTGGGTAGTACATGCGTTGCGCGCGCAGGGAGTCGAAACCGTATTCGGTTATCCGGGTGGCGCAATTATGCCGATTTACGATGCACTGTATGACGGCGGCGTGGAACATCTCTTGTGCCGACACGAGCAGGGCGCAGCGATGGCAGCCATCGGTTATGCCCGCGCGACCGGTAAAACCGGCGTGTGTATGGCGACTTCAGGCCCGGGCGCAACGAACCTGATCACCGGCCTGGCTGACGCGCTGCTGGATTCCGTTCCCGTTGTCGCCATCACCGGGCAGGTGGCGTCTCCGTTCATCGGTACCGATGCTTTCCAGGAAGTTGACGTCCTCGGTTTATCGCTGGCCTGCACCAAACACAGCTTCCTCGTCCAGTCTCTGGAAGAGCTGCCGCGCGTAATGGCAGAAGCGTTCGATGTGGCAAACTCCGGTCGTCCCGGTCCGGTTCTGGTTGATATCCCGAAAGATATCCAGGTGGCACTCGGCGATCTGGAACCGCACTTCTCTACCGTTGAAAGCGACGATGCCTTTCCGGAAGCGGAAGTTGAAGAGGCCCGTCAGATGCTGGCCCAGGCGAAACAGCCGATGCTGTACGTCGGCGGTGGCGTAGGCATGGCGCAGGCCGTTCCTGCCCTGCGCGAATTTATCGCAACAACGCAGATGCCAGCGACCTGCACGCTGAAAGGTCTCGGTGCAGTCGACGCGGATTACCCCTACTATCTGGGCATGCTGGGGATGCACGGCACCAAAGCGGCAAACCTGGCGGTGCAGGAGTGCGATCTGCTCATCGCCGTAGGTGCCCGTTTTGACGACCGCGTTACCGGCAAGCTGAATACCTTTGCGCCGAACGCCAAAGTCATCCATATGGATATCGACCCGGCTGAAATGAACAAGCTGCGTCAGGCGCATGTCGCCTTGCAGGGCGATCTCAACGCGCTGTTACCGGCATTGCAGCAGCCGCTGGATATCAACGCATGGCGTCAGCACATCGCAGACATGCGCACCGAGCACGCCTGGCGTTACGACCACCCCGGCGAGGCCATCTACGCGCCGCTGCTGTTGAAGCAGTTGTCCGACCGTAAACCGGCTGACAGCGTCGTCACCACCGACGTAGGCCAGCACCAGATGTGGTCCGCGCAGCACATGACCTACACCCGTCCGGAAAACTTCATCACCTCCAGCGGCTTGGGTACCATGGGCTTCGGTCTGCCGGCAGCCGTTGGCGCGCAGGTAGCCCGCCCGAACGATACCGTTATCTGTATCTCCGGTGACGGCTCCTTCATGATGAACGTTCAGGAGCTCGGCACCGTTAAGCGCAAGCAGTTGCCGCTGAAGATCGTGTTGCTCGACAACCAGCGTTTAGGGATGGTTCGCCAGTGGCAACAGCTGTTCTTCCAGGAGCGCTACAGCGAAACGACTCTCACCGATAACCCCGATTTCCTCACCCTGGCCAGCGCCTTCGGCATCCCTGGTCAGCACATCACCCGTAAAGATCAGGTTGAAGCGGCGCTCGACACCATGCTGAACAGCGATGGGCCTTACCTGCTTCATGTCTCAATCGACGAACTCGAGAACGTCTGGCCGTTGGTACCGCCTGGTGCCAGTAACTCACAAATGATGGAGAAATTATCATGATGCAGCATCAGGTCGCCGTACAGGCTCGCTTCAACCCGGAAACCTTAGAACGCGTTTTGCGTGTGGTGCGTCATCGTGGTTTTCAGATTTGCTCTATGAATATGGAGACGGCCACTGACGCCCGGAATATCAGTATCGAATTAACCGTTGCCAGCCCGCGGTCGGTCGACTTACTGTTTAGTCAGTTATCAAAGCTGGTAGACGTTGCCCATGTTGCCATCTGCCAGAGCACAACCACATCACAACAAATCCGCGCTTAAGCGTGACAGGACGAAAAAATGACGACAAAAAAAGCTGATTACATTTGGTTCAACGGTGAGATGGTTCGCTGGGAGGACGCGAAGGTCCACGTGATGTCCCACGCGCTGCACTACGGTACCTCCGTATTTGAAGGCATCCGCTGCTACGATTCTCACAAAGGGCCAGTGGTGTTCCGCCATCGCGAACACATGCAGCGTCTGCATGACTCAGCCAAAATTTATCGTTTCCCGGTTTCTCAAAGCGTCGATGAGCTGATGGAAGCCTGCCGCGACGTTATCCGTAAAAACAAACTGACCAGCGCCTATATTCGTCCGCTGGTGTTTGTGGGCGACGTCGGCATGGGCGTGAACCCGCCAGCCGGCTATACCACAGATGTGATCATTGCCGCGTTCCCGTGGGGTGCTTACCTGGGTGCAGAAGCCCTGGAGCAGGGGATCGACGCAATGGTCTCTTCCTGGAACCGCGTGGCGCCAAACACCATCCCGACCGCCGCGAAAGCAGGCGGTAACTATCTCTCCTCATTGCTGGTCGGTAGCGAAGCGCGCCGCCACGGCTATCAGGAAGGCATCGCCCTCGACGTAAATGGCTACATCTCAGAAGGTGCGGGTGAAAACCTGTTTGAAGTAAAAGACGGCATTTTGTTCACGCCGCCGTTCACCTCGTCCGCGCTGCCGGGCATCACCCGTGACGCCATCATCAAGCTGGCGAAAGATCTGGGTATCGAAGTGCGCGAGCAGGTGCTGTCCCGCGAATCCCTGTATCTGGCGGATGAAGTGTTCATGTCCGGTACGGCGGCTGAAATCACGCCGGTACGCAGCGTGGACGGTATCCAGGTGGGCGAAGGCCGCTGTGGCCCGGTGACCAAACGTATTCAGCAAGCGTTCTTCGGCCTCTTCACCGGCGAAACAGAAGATAAATACGGCTGGTTGGATCAGGTTAATCACTAAGCATAAATTTGGGACGGCACGCACCGTCCCATTAAATAGTCAGACGGGAGTCAATAAAGCATGCCTAAGTATCGTTCAGCCACCACCACCCACGGCCGTAATATGGCGGGAGCCCGCGCGCTGTGGCGCGCCACCGGAATGACCGACGCCGATTTCGGCAAGCCGATTATCGCCGTGGTGAACTCCTTCACCCAGTTTGTACCGGGCCACGTGCACCTGCGCGATCTCGGTAAGCTGGTTGCCGAGCAAATCGAAGCCTCCGGCGGCGTGGCAAAAGAGTTCAACACCATTGCGGTGGATGACGGTATCGCGATGGGGCACGGGGGCATGCTCTATTCACTGCCGTCGCGCGAGTTGATCGCCGACTCCGTAGAATATATGGTTAACGCCCACTGCGCCGATGCGATGGTCTGCATCTCCAACTGCGACAAAATCACCCCGGGGATGCTGATGGCCTCCCTGCGCCTGAACATTCCGGTGATCTTCGTCTCCGGCGGCCCGATGGAAGCGGGGAAAACCAAGCTCTCCGACAAAATCATCAAGCTCGACCTGGTCGATGCGATGATCCAGGGCGCGGACCCGAAAGTCTCTGACGAGCAGAGCGATCAGGTGGAACGCTCCGCGTGTCCGACCTGCGGCTCCTGTTCCGGTATGTTCACCGCCAACTCTATGAACTGCCTGACCGAAGCGCTGGGCCTGTCTCAGCCGGGCAACGGTTCGCTGCTGGCGACCCACGCCGACCGTAAGCAGCTGTTCCTCAACGCCGGTAAGCGCATCGTTGAGCTGACCAAACGATACTACGAGCAGGACGACGCCAGCGCGCTGCCGCGCAACATCGCCAGCAAAGCCGCGTTCGAAAACGCGATGACGCTGGATATCGCCATGGGCGGCTCCACCAACACCGTTCTGCACCTGCTGGCCGCCGCGCAGGAAGCCGAAATCGACTTCACCATGAGCGACATCGATAAGCTCTCCCGCAAAGTCCCGCAGTTGTGTAAAGTCGCGCCGAGTACCCAGAAGTACCATATGGAAGACGTACACCGCGCGGGCGGCGTGCTGGGCATTTTGGGCGAGCTGGATCGCGCCGGGCTGCTGAACCGTGACGTGAAAAACGTGCTTGGCCTGACGCTGCCTGAGTCGCTGGACCAGTACGACGTCATGCTGACCAAAGACGACGCGGTGAAAAAGATGTTCCGCGCCGGTCCTGCCGGGATTCGTACCACCCAGGCGTTCTCGCAGGATTGCCGCTGGGACACTCTGGACGATGACCGTGCCGAAGGCTGCATCCGCTCGCTGGAACATGCCTACAGCAAAGACGGCGGTCTGGCCGTGCTGTACGGTAACTTCGCGGAAAACGGCTGCATCGTGAAAACCGCAGGCGTGGACGACAGCATCCTGAAATTCACCGGTCCGGCGAAGGTATACGAAAGCCAGGATGAAGCGGTAGACGCCATCCTCGGCGGCAAAGTGGTGGAAGGCGACGTGGTTGTTATTCGCTACGAAGGACCGAAAGGCGGTCCCGGCATGCAGGAGATGCTCTACCCAACCACCTTCCTGAAATCTATGGGACTCGGTAAAGCGTGTGCGCTGATCACCGACGGGCGTTTCTCCGGCGGTACTTCCGGCCTCTCTATCGGCCACGTTTCGCCGGAAGCGGCAAGCGGCGGCAACATCGCCATCATCGAAGACGGCGACCTGATCGAAATCGACATTCCGAATCGCGGCATTCAGCTGAAGCTGAGCGACCAGGAAATTGCGGCCCGTCGTGAAGCGCAGGAAGCCCGCGGCGACAAAGCCTGGACGCCGAAAGACCGCCAGCGTGAAGTCTCCTTCGCCCTGCGCGCCTACGCGAGCCTTGCCACCAGTGCAGATAAAGGCGCGGTGCGCGATAAATCTAAACTTGGGGGCTAATGATGGCCGAGTCACAACCCTTATCCGCCGCCCCTGAGGGGGCGGAATACCTGAGAGCGGTGCTACGCGCGCCGGTCTATGAAGCCGTGCAGGTTACGCCCCTGCAGAAAATGGAAAAACTCTCTTCGCGCCTCGACAACGTCATTCTGGTGAAGCGCGAAGATCGTCAGCCGGTGCACAGCTTTAAGCTGCGCGGCGCCTACGCGATGATGGCCGGGCTGACCGACGAGCAGAAAGCACGCGGTGTGATTACCGCGTCTGCGGGCAACCACGCCCAGGGCGTGGCGTTCTCGTCTGCCCGTCTGGGGCTGAAAGCGCTGATCGTGATGCCGGTTGCGACCGCAGATATCAAAGTCGACGCGGTGCGCGGTTTCGGCGGCGAAGTGCTGCTCCACGGCGCCAACTTTGACGAAGCCAAAGCCAAAGCGATTGAACTGGCGCAGCAGCAGGGCTTTACCTGGGTGCCGCCGTTCGATCATCCGATGGTGATTGCCGGGCAGGGCACGCTGGCGCTGGAACTGCTGCAGCAGGATGCCCATCTCGACCGCGTCTTCGTCCCGGTAGGCGGCGGTGGCCTGGCCGCAGGCGTGGCGGTGCTGATCAAACAGCTGATGCCGCAGATCAAAGTCATTGCCGTTGAAGCGGAAGACTCTGCCTGCCTGAAAGCGGCGCTGGATGCCGGGCATCCTGTGGACCTGCCGCGCGTCGGGCTGTTTGCCGAGGGCGTGGCGGTGAAGCGCATTGGGGATGAAACCTTCCGCCTGTGCCAGGAGTATCTCGACGATATCGTCACGGTTGATAGCGACGCCATCTGCGCGGCGATGAAGGATCTGTTCGAAGATGTGCGCGCGGTGGCGGAACCGTCAGGCGCGCTGGCGCTGGCGGGGATGAAAAAATACATCGCGCAGCACAACATTCGCGGCGAGCGCCTGGCGCACGTGCTGTCTGGCGCTAACGTGAACTTCCACGGTCTGCGCTACGTTTCCGAGCGCTGCGAGCTGGGTGAACAGCGGGAAGCGCTGCTGGCGGTGACGATTCCTGAAGAGAAGGGCAGCTTCCTGAAGTTCTGCCAGCTGCTGGGCGGCCGTTCGGTGACGGAATTTAACTACCGTTTTGCCGATGCCAAAGACGCCTGCATTTTTGTCGGCGTGCGTCTGAGCCGCGGCGTGGAGGAGCGCAAAGAGATCCTCAACCTGCTGCATGAGGGCGGCTATAGCGTGGTCGATCTTTCTGACGATGAGATGGCGAAGCTGCACGTGCGCTACATGGTCGGCGGGCGTCCATCGAAGCCGCTCAGGGAACGTCTGTTCAGCTTCGAGTTTCCGGAATCACCGGGCGCGCTGCTAAAGTTCCTTCACACGCTTGGCACGCACTGGAACATTTCCCTGTTCCACTACCGCAGCCACGGCACCGACTATGGCCGCGTGCTGGCGGCGTTTGAACTGGGCGAGCACGAGCCGGATTTCGAAACGCGGCTGAACGAGCTGGGCTATGAGTGTCACGACGAAACCCATAACCCGGCCTTCCGCTTCTTCCTGGCAGGCTAGTGGTTCGGCAATATCGTCCAGAACGCATCAATAAGCGGCTCATGCAGCCGCTTTTTTTGTGCGCACACGCCAAGCTCAAACGGCGTCTTCTCGTCGCTGCGCTCCAGAATCATCACGCGATTGCGCACCGGTTCCGGGCTGTTCTCCAGCACCACTTCCGGCAGAAGCGCCACGCCGCAGCCCAGCGCTACCATCGACACCATCGCCTCATGGCCGCTAACCGTGGCGTAAATCGACGGGTTGCTGATCTTCTGACGACGGAACCACAGCTCAATGCGGCGGCGCACCGGTCCCTGATCGGCCATGATAAACGGCACCGTGGACCAGTCCGGTTTTTCCACCGACACCTGGTTACGCACCGGGCAGGGCAGCGCCGGGGCAATCAGCACCACCGCCAGATTCTCCAGCATTGAGAATGCCACCGCGCCCGGCAGGGTTTCGGGTTTCCCTGCTATGGCGAGATCCGCTTCGCCCGTCACCACTTTTTCCATTGCGTCGGAGGCGTCGCCGGTGGTGAGCTTAATTTCAACCGACGGATGCGCCGCGCGGAAGCGGTCAAGGATGGGCGGCAGATGGCTGTAGGCGGCGGTCACGGAGCAGAAAATATGCAGCTCGCCGGAAAGCGACGGCCCCTGCTGGTCAATTGAGTGCCGCAGCTGCTGGTACTGCAACAGCGTCTGCTGGGCAAAAATGCGCAGTTCTTCACCCGCTTCCGTGAGGGTGACGGTGCGGTTGTCGCGCACGAACAGCGGCTGGCCGAGGTCTTCCTCAAGCCGCTGGATCTGGCGTGAAAGCGTGGAGGGGCTAACGTGCATCGCCCGGGCGCTGCGGCCAAAATGGCGGCTTTCCGCCAGGTGCAGGAACATTTTCAGATCGCGTAAATCCACCGATTCCACTCCCTCTTTTTATATTGCAAAAATTGCAACATGACGTTGTGAATATATCAATTTCCGCAATAAATTTCCTGTTGTAATGTGGGTACATTCTCGCTGAAACGCGAACCGAACAATAAGACACACAACATCACGAGGTATCACCCATGGCTAACTACTTTAATACACTGAACTTGCGCCAGCAGCTGGCGCAGCTGGGCAAATGCCGCTTCATGGCGCGCGACGAATTTGCCGATGGCGCGAGCTACCTTCAGGGTAAAAAAGTGGTCATCGTCGGCTGTGGCGCACAGGGTCTGAACCAGGGCCTGAACATGCGTGACTCCGGTCTGGATATCTCCTATGCCCTGCGTAAAGAAGCGATTGCCGAGAAGCGTGCTTCCTGGCGTAAAGCGACCGAAAACGGCTTCAAAGTGGGCACCTACGAAGAGCTGATCCCGCAGGCGGATCTGGTGGTTAACCTGACCCCGGACAAACAGCACTCTGACGTAGTGCGTTCCGTACAGCCGCTGATGAAAGACGGCGCCGCGCTGGGTTACTCCCACGGCTTCAACATCGTTGAAGTGGGCGAGCAGATCCGTAAAGACATCACCGTGGTGATGGTGGCACCGAAATGTCCGGGTACAGAAGTACGCGAAGAATACAAACGTGGCTTCGGCGTGCCGACCCTGATCGCAGTTCACCCGGAAAACGATCCGAAAGGCGAAGGCATGGCGATTGCCAAAGCGTGGGCAGCGGCGACCGGCGGCCACCGTGCGGGCGTGCTGGAATCTTCCTTCGTTGCCGAAGTGAAATCTGACCTGATGGGCGAGCAGACCATTCTGTGCGGCATGCTGCAGGCCGGTTCTCTGCTGTGCTTTGACAAGCTGGTGGAAGAAGGCACCGACCCGGCCTACGCGGAAAAACTGATCCAGTTCGGCTGGGAAACCATCACCGAAGCGCTGAAGCAGGGCGGTATTACGCTGATGATGGATCGTCTGTCCAACCCGGCAAAACTGCGTGCTTACGCGCTGTCTGAACAGCTGAAAACCATCATGGCACCGCTGTTCCAGAAACATATGGACGACATCATCTCCGGCGAATTCTCTTCCGGCATGATGGCGGACTGGGCGAACGACGATAAAAACCTGCTGACCTGGCGTGAAGAGACCGGTAAAACCGCGTTCGAAACCGCGCCACAGTATGAAGGTAAAATCGGCGAGCAGGAGTACTTCGATAAAGGCGTACTGATGATCGCCATGGTGAAAGCAGGCGTTGAGCTGGCGTTCGAAACCATGGTGGATTCCGGCATCATCGAAGAGTCCGCGTACTACGAATCTCTGCACGAGCTGCCGCTGATCGCGAATACCATCGCCCGTAAGCGTCTGTACGAAATGAACGTGGTTATTTCTGATACCGCAGAATACGGTAACTACCTGTTCTCTTACGCCTGCGTACCGCTGCTGAAAGAGTTTATGACCACTCTGCAGACGGGCGATCTGGGTAAAGCGATTGCGGAAGGTGCCGTGGATAACGCGCAGCTGCGTGATGTGAACGAAGCGATTCGCAGCCACCAGATCGAGAAAGTGGGTCACAAACTGCGTGGCTACATGACCGATATGAAGCGTATCGCGGTAGCGGGTTAACACCTGGTGCGGGCTGATGCCCTCACCCCGCCCCTCTCCCACGGGGAGAGGGTGCAAACATTCAAGGCCTTCTCTAAGAGAAGGCCTTGCTGTTTATTTCCGATACAGTACTTTAATAATGTGGTAGCCGAACTGCGTGTGCAGCGGGCCGGTTGGCTCCAGCACCGGGCAGGAGAACACCACTTTATCGAACGCCGGAACCATCTGGCCCTGGCGGAACTCACCCAGATCGCCGCCGCGTTTGCCTGACGGGCAGATGGAGTGCTTCTTCGCCAGCTTGCCGAAGTCGGCACCGTTTTTAATCTGCTCCAGAAGGTCTAAAGCCAGTTTCTCTTCTTTAACAAGGATGTGCACTGCTGCTGCTGTTTTTGCCATGATCGTGCCTTGAATAGGTTGAAATAAATCGGGGCGCAATATACCACGCGTCAGCGGCGATAAAGCACCTTAATGATATGGTAGCCAAATTTGGT
Source organism: Enterobacter sp. E20 (assembly GCF_000801755.2). Classification (NCBI taxonomy): domain Bacteria; kingdom Pseudomonadati; phylum Pseudomonadota; class Gammaproteobacteria; order Enterobacterales; family Enterobacteriaceae; genus Enterobacter; species Enterobacter sp. E20. The sequence goes on along the minus strand of NZ_CP012999.1, from coordinate 4,593,129 downwards.
TTTTACCGGGCCGTAGGGCTTCAGAAGCGGGCAGCTAAAGACCGCCCGATCGAACGGGCCGACCATCGCACCTTGTTGAAACTCGCCGAGATCCCCGCCATTGCGCCCGGACGGGCATTTAGAGTAGCGCTTTGCCAGATGATCAAAGCTGATGCCGCGCTCCAGCTTGGCCAGGATCTCCTGAGCCAGTTTCTCCTCTTTTACCAGAATATGCAGGGCTGCTGCGGTCTTTTTCATGGTTCTGCTCTACGGGTTAAACGCGATTTCTCCACTTTATCATTAGCCGGTAAATCTGCGCCCGGCTTTCTGCTACAATCCACACCCCGTTCGAAGATTGAGCAACACTCCCATGCGTTTAAACCCTGGACAACAACAAGCGGTCGAATTCGTTACTGGACCATGCCTGGTGCTGGCAGGGGCCGGTTCGGGTAAAACCCGCGTGATCACCAACAAAATCGCCCATTTGATCCACAACTGCGGATATCAGGCGCGACACATTGCGGCGGTCACCTTTACCAATAAAGCGGCGCGCGAGATGAAAGAGCGCGTCGGTCAGACGCTGGGCCGTAAAGAGGCGCGCGGCCTGATGATCTCCACCTTCCACACCCTGGGGCTGGATATCATCAAACGCGAGTATGCGGCGCTGGGAATGAAGTCCAACTTCTCGCTTTTTGACGATACCGATCAGGTGGCGCTGCTCAAAGAGCTCACCGAGGGGCTGATCGAAGATGACAAGGTGCTGTTGCAGCAGCTGATCTCGACGATCTCGAACTGGAAAAACGATCTGATGACGCCAGCCCAGGCTGCGGCGATCGCCAAAGGCGAACGGGATCGGATTTTCGCCCACTGCTACGGTCTGTACGATGCGCATATGAAAGCGTGCAACGTACTGGACTTTGACGACCTGATCCTGCTGCCCACGCTGCTGCTGCAGCGCAATGAAGAGGTGCGCGAGCGCTGGCAGAATAAAATCCGCTACCTGCTGGTGGATGAATATCAGGACACCAACACCAGCCAGTACGAGCTGGTGAAGCTGCTGGTGGGGCAGCGCGCGCGTTTCACCGTGGTAGGCGATGACGACCAGTCAATTTACTCCTGGCGCGGTGCACGCCCACAAAACCTGGTGCTGCTGAGCAAAGATTTCCCTGCCCTGCAGGTGATTAAGCTGGAGCAGAACTACCGCTCCTCCGGGCGTATCCTGAAGGCGGCAAACATCCTGATTGCCAATAACCCGCACGTATTTGAGAAGCGTCTCTTCTCCGAACTGGGCTACGGCACGGAGCTGAAAGTACTCAGCGCCAACAATGAGGACCATGAAGCGGAGCGCGTGACGGGCGAACTCATCGCTCACCACTTCGTCAACAAAACCGAATATAAGGATTACGCGATCCTCTATCGCGGCAATCACCAGTCGCGCGTCTTTGAAAAGATGCTGATGCAGAACCGCATTCCGTACAAAATCTCGGGCGGCACGTCGTTCTTCTCGCGACCAGAAATCAAAGATCTGCTGGCCTATCTGCGCGTGCTCACTAACCCGGATGACGACAGCGCGTTTCTGCGCATCGTGAATACGCCTAAACGCGAGATTGGCCCGGCGACGCTGCAAAAGCTCGGCGAGTGGGCGATGACCCGCAACAAAAGTATGTTTACCGCCAGCTTCGACATGGGGCTGAGCCAGACGTTAACCGGACGCGGGTATGACTCGTTAACTCGCTTCACCCACTGGCTCGGCGAAGTGCAGCGTCTCGCGGAGCGGGAGCCGGTGGCGGCAGTGCGCGATCTCATTCACGGCATCGACTATGAGTCCTGGCTGTATGAAACCTCAGCCAGCCCGAAGGCGGCTGAGATGCGCATGAAAAACGTTAACCAGCTCTTCAGCTGGATGACCGAAATGCTGGAGGGCTCTGAAATCGACGAGCCGATGACCCTGACGCAGGTGGTCACCCGCTTTACCCTGCGCGACATGATGGAGCGCGGCGAGAGCGAAGAAGAGGCCGATCAGGTTCAGCTGATGACGCTGCATGCGTCAAAGGGGCTGGAGTTCCCGTATGTGTATCTGGTCGGCATGGAAGAGGGATTGTTGCCGCACCAGAGCAGCATTGATGAAGACAACGTCGACGAGGAGCGCCGTCTGGCCTACGTGGGGATCACCCGCGCGCAGAAAGAGCTGACGTTTACGCTGTGTAAAGAGCGCCGCCAGTACGGTGAACTGGTTCGCCCGGAGCCGAGTCGTTTCCTGCTGGAACTGCCGCAGGATGACCTGATCTGGGAACAGGAGCGCAAAGTGATTACCGCAGAAGAGCGGATGCACAAGGGACAGGCTAACGTGGCGAACATACGCGCTATGCTGGCAAAAGCCAAAGAAAAAGGATGAGTCCGGAGGGACCTGTTGGCCGGGTAAGGCGAAGCCGCCACCCGGCACTGTTCAGCGTATTACTTTACTTCCAGCACCCAGTGCACATAGCTCTGCCACTGGCACTCCTGCTCGATCATCTCTGCCCCTAATGGGTGACGATCAATCCAGTTCTCCGGCAGCGTCAGCGAAAGCTTCTCGTCATCGGCCACCAGATTAATGGCCGGCAGCAAATCATCGCGGCGGCGGCTGGCAAACAGGATCGCCAGACGCAGCAGGCGGCACAGATGCTCGGCCACGCGCGGCGGTACGGCGTTTTGCTGATGCAAAGAGGAGAGATCGACGGCGTTGGTCTGGTTCAGCAGCAGCGTGGCCAGCAATTTTTTCTGCGCAGGCGTATAGCCCGGTAAATCCAGGTTTCGCACCAGATACGCTGCGTGAGCCGGTGCCTGCTTAAAATCAATGCTCAGCCCCACTTCATGTAGCGCGCAGGCGCTCAGCAGTAAATCCCGGCTCAGATGGTCAAGATCCCAGACGTTAGCAACCCGATCGGCGAAGCGTGACGCCAGCTGCGATACGCGTCCTGCCTGATCGATATCAACCAGAAACCGACGCTGAACGTTGCGCAGGGTACGGCTGCGGATATCCTGATCGACCGACAGATGTAACATCCCGTAGACCAGACCTTCGCGCAGCGCGCCGCCGGCCAGGGTCATACACTGGATGTTCAGCTCGGTGAAAATGGCGATAAGAATAGCCAGCCCGCTTGGGAAGACCAGCGCGCGTTCCAGCGTCAGGCCTTCAATTTCCAGTTCTTCCAGGCGTCCGCACTGAATGGCGCGCTGTTTCAGCTGCTGAAGTTTGGCAAGCGTAATCCGCTCGTCCATTCCCTGCGCCATCATGATTTCCTGCAGAGCCTGCACGGTACCCGAGGCACCCACGCAGACTTTCCAGCCGTGATAGCGCAGCTCGTCCATCACAGGGCGTAACACCTCGCGCGCGGCGTTTTCTGCCTCGTCGAAGTTCTCTTTCGCCAGGTTCCGATCGGTAAAGTAGCGCTCAAGCCAGGTCACGCAGCCCATCGACAGGCTGAACAGCGACGTTGCCTGCGCGCCGGTGCCGGTCACAAGCTCGGTACTGGCACCACCGATATCCACCACCAGACGGCGATCGTCACCTCCCGTGGTGTGCGCAACGCCCTGGTAAATCAGGCGAGCCTCTTCTTCACCGCTGATAACCTGTACCGGACAACCCAGAATTTCCTGCGCTCTGGCAATGAAATCCACGGCGTTGACCGCCAGGCGGAGTGTCGCAGTGGCGACCACGGTGATTTGGGCGTGCGGGATATCCTGCAGACGTTCGGCAAAGAGCCGCAGACACTGCCAGCCACGTTCCATGGCTTCAGGGGAGAGGTGATTATCGCTGCTCAGGCCCGCCGCGAGGCGGACCTTGCGCTTGATGCGCGTCAGCGTTTGTATGCTTCCCGCCACCTCGCGCACAACCAGCATATGAAAACTATTCGAACCGAGATCAATTGCCGCATAAAGCGAGGTGGAGCTGAGCATATTTTCTTAACCTGAACGACGACGATTACGCGGCGCGCCACCTGAACGACGCGGACCATTGCCGGAGCGTGGGCGGGTTAGACGCTTAGGCGGCGGCAGTTCGCTTAACAACGCTTCCGGATTGTATTTGCTCTGCGGGATAGAGTGACCGATATACGTCTCAATGGCCGGGAGATTCAGCGCATACTCTTCACACGCCAGGCTAATCGAGTGACCGCTTGCGCCCGCACGACCGGTACGACCGATACGGTGTACGTAGTCTTCGCAGTCGTCTGGCAGATCGTAGTTAAAGACGTGCGTCACGGCCGGAATGTGCAGACCACGAGCGGCAACGTCGGTTGCGACCAGAATATCGAGATCGCCACGGGTAAACTCTTCCAGAATACGCAGGCGTTTTTTCTGCGCCACGTCGCCGGTCAACAGGCCAACACGGTGACCGTCTGCAGCCAGATGGCCCCAGATGTCTTCACAACGGTGTTTGGTGTTCGCGAAGATAATGGCGCGATCTGGCCACTCTTCTTCGATCAGCGTTTGCAGCAGACGCATTTTCTCTTCATTTGAAGGGTAGAAGAGCTCTTCTTTAATGCGGTGACCCGTTTTCTGCTCCGGTTCCACTTCGACATATTCGGCGTTGTTCATCTGTTCGAACGCCAGCTCGCGTACGCGATAAGAAAGGGTAGCGGAGAACAGCATGTTCAGACGCTGATTGGCCGGCGGCATGCGGCGGAACAGCCAGCGAATGTCTTTAATGAAGCCCAGATCGTACATGCGGTCAGCTTCATCGAGCACCACAACCTGGATTGCGCCGAGGTTAATGTGGTTCTGTTTGGCGTAATCGATAAGACGGCCGGTGGTACCGATCAGGATATCCACACCGCTTTCCAGCACTTTCAGCTGTTTATCGTAGCCGTCGCCGCCATAGGCCAGGCCAAGCTTCAGTCCGGTAGACTGCGCCAGGGGTTCAGCGTCTGCGTGGATCTGTACCGCCAGTTCTCGCGTCGGTGCCATAATTAGCGCGCGCGGCTGGTTAACTTTGCGGTCTGCAATCGCTGGGTGAGAAAGTAAATAATGAAACGTTGACGTTAAAAACGCCATCGTTTTGCCGGTACCGGTTTGCGCCTGCCCGGCAACATCGCGACCGGCCAGCGTCAGCGGCAGCGCGAGGGCCTGAATGGGCGTGCAGTTATGAAACCCTTTATTTTCAAGGGCTTCAATCACCTTCGGGTGCAGCGCGAAGTCGGAAAACTTCTGTTCTGTTAAATGTGTTTTGCTCATAGTGTGGTAGAATATCAGCTTACTATTGCTTTACGAAAGCGTATCCGGTGAAATAAAGTCAACCTTTAGTTGGTTAATGCGACATCAACACGTCGTTGGTGGAGACAAAACCAACGTACCAGGCTTATTCCTGTGGAGTTATATATGAGCGATAAAATTATTCACCTGACTGACGACAGTTTTGACACGGACGTACTTAAGGCTGACGGGCTGATCCTCGTCGATTTCTGGGCTGAATGGTGTGGTCCTTGCAAAATGATCGCCCCGATTCTGGATGAGATCGCTGACGAATATCAGGGCAAACTGACCGTTGCCAAGCTGAACATCGACCAGAACCCGGGCACCGCACCAAAATACGGTATCCGTGGCATCCCAACCCTTCTGCTGTTCAAAAACGGCGAAGTGGCAGCGACCAAAGTGGGCGCACTGTCCAAAGGTCAACTGAAAGAGTTCCTGGACGCTAACCTGGCGTAAGGTTTCTCCGCTGTGCGTTCAGGGCTCCCGGCTAAATGATGTGGAACTCTGGACGCCCGGCTGAAGTCGTGCTAAGTTAGCTATGACTTCGTTTTAAACATATCTTGTTGTTTGAATCTTGTTTTACCCGATACTTCCCGTTGTTAACATGAACAGTGCGTGAAGTGGCTAAATTCCGGGCTTGTCACTCAATCCGTCTTGTCGTTTCAGTTCTGCGTTCTTTCCCTGTGACCAGACAGCGAACAGACATGAGTTGATGGCCGCTAAACAGGCATGGATGACCCTGCCATACCATTCACAACATTAAGTTCGAGAATCACCCCGAGTTTAAGAACCCACACCATTATGAATCTTACCGAATTAAAGAATACGCCGGTTTCTGAGCTGATCACTCTCGGCGAAAATATGGGACTGGAAAACCAGGCCCGTATGCGCAAGCAGGACATCATTTTCGCCATCCTGAAGCAGCACGCTAAGAGTGGCGAAGATATCTTTGGCGACGGTGTGCTGGAGATATTGCAAGACGGATTTGGTTTCCTCCGCTCTGCAGACAGCTCCTACCTCGCCGGCCCTGACGACATCTACGTATCCCCCAGCCAAATCCGCCGTTTCAACCTCCGCACTGGTGACACCATTTCAGGTAAGATTCGTCCTCCTAAAGAGGGTGAACGCTACTTTGCGCTGTTGAAAGTCAATGAAGTTAACTTCGACAAACCGGAAAACTCGCGTAATAAGATCCTCTTTGAGAACTTAACGCCGCTGCACGCGAACTCTCGCCTGCGCATGGAGCGTGGTAACGGTTCAACTGAAGACTTAACCGCGCGTGTTCTGGATCTGGCATCACCAATTGGTCGCGGCCAGCGTGGTCTGATTGTGGCACCGCCGAAGGCGGGTAAAACCATGCTGCTGCAGAACATCGCGCAGAGCATCGCTTATAACCACCCAGACTGCGTGCTGATGGTGCTGCTGATCGACGAACGTCCGGAAGAAGTGACCGAGATGCAGCGTCTGGTTAAAGGTGAAGTGGTTGCTTCTACCTTCGACGAACCGGCATCTCGCCACGTTCAGGTTGCGGAAATGGTTATCGAGAAGGCGAAACGCCTGGTTGAGCACAAGAAAGACGTGATCATCCTGCTTGACTCCATCACCCGTCTGGCGCGTGCCTACAACACCGTCGTTCCGGCGTCAGGTAAAGTACTGACCGGTGGTGTGGATGCTAACGCCCTGCATCGCCCGAAACGCTTCTTCGGTGCCGCACGTAACGTGGAAGAGGGCGGCAGCCTGACCATCATCGCCACGGCGCTGATCGATACCGGTTCTAAAATGGACGAAGTAATTTACGAAGAATTTAAAGGTACAGGTAACATGGAACTGCACCTTTCTCGTAAAATCGCTGAGAAACGCGTCTTCCCGGCTATCGACTACAACCGTTCCGGTACCCGTAAAGAAGAGCTGCTCACCACGCAGGAAGAGCTGCAGAAAATGTGGATCCTGCGCAAAATCATCCATCCAATGGGTGAAATTGACGCGATGGAGTTCCTCATTAACAAACTGGCGATGACCAAAACCAACGACGATTTCTTCGACATGATGAAACGCTCGTAACGCAAATAAAGCCAGCGAACGCCACGTTTTTACGTGGCGTTTTTCTTTTATGGACTATACGCTAGTACCATCTACTCCCAATTTTGACCGGTCGGTGCGACAATAGGGTCGTTTGTGCAGCTAAAGAAATAATTGATTGAAAAATATACAAAGGGAGTAGTCAGAAGCCATCTTTATTACTTCTGAGGCTGTGGCTTCATGGTTATACTTCCGGGACTAACATTTGTTGAGAGCAATCCATTGTGAATCTATTCACCGCCGTTACTGAACTGATCAGTATTTTTTTATTCACAACCTGTTTTTTGTTCATTGCGCGCAAGGTGGCAAAACGAATAGGGTTGGTGGATAAGCCAAATTTTCGTAAACGCCATCAGGGACTTATTCCTTTAGTCGGCGGGATTTCTGTTTACGCAGGGATTTGCTTCACGTTTGGTATTGCCGATTATTATATCCCGCATGCCGCCCTCTACATCGCCTGCGCCGGTGTTCTGGTGTTAGTCGGGGCCCTTGATGACCGGTTCGATATTGCGGTGAAAATACGCGCTACCGTTCAGGCGGCGATTGGCGTGGTGATGATGGTAGTGGGCGGACTGTATCTGCGAAGCCTAGGCTATGTATTTGGCCCCTGGGAGTTAGTCCTGGGTCCATTTGGCTTCTTCCTGACACTCTTTGCCGTCTGGGCGGCAATCAATGCTTTCAACATGGTGGATGGCATTGACGGCCTGCTCGGTGGGTTGTCGTCCGTCTCGTTCGCCGCAATCGGCATTATTTTATGGTTTGATGGTCAGTACAGTCTGGCAATGTGGTGTTTTGCCATGATTGCCGCCATTCTGCCTTATATCCTCCTAAACCTCGGTGTGCTGGGCCGTCGTTATAAAGTCTTTATGGGTGACGCGGGCAGTACGCTGATTGGTTTTACGGTTATCTGGATCCTGCTTGAAACCACACAGGGTCAAACCCATCCGATAAGTCCCGTAACCGCGCTGTGGATTATTGCCATTCCATTAATGGATATGGTTGCGATTATGTATCGCCGCCTGCGCAAAGGGATGAGTCCTTTCTCTCCTGACCGCCAACATATTCATCATCTCATCATGCGTGCGGGTTTTACTTCTCGTCAGGCGTTTGTGCTGATTACTCTGGCCGCCGCTATTTTGGCCGCGATTGGTGTAGCTGCAGAATATTCTCATATTATTCCTGAGTGGGTTATGTTGGCATTATTCTTGCTGGCATTTTTCCTGTACGGCTACTGCATTAAACGCGCATGGAAAGTGGCGCGATTTATTAAACGTCTTAAACGCAGGATGCGTCGTAACAGTGGCAAAAACACAACATTAACTAAGTAAAACCGGGACTATGATGACTCAACCGTTGGCGGGAGCGAAATCAGTGGTAACTGAGAATGAACTGGATATTCGGGGTTTGTTTCGCGTGTTATGGGCAGGCAAACTTTGGATTGCGGGGATCGCGCTGGGGTTTGCACTGTTAGCGCTGGCCTATACGTTCTTTGCAAAACAAGAGTGGAGCGCCACGGCAATCACAGACAAGCCAACGGTTAACATGCTCGGGGGATATTATTCCCAGCAGCAATTTCTGCGAAACCTGGATATCAAAGCCAGTCTTGCAACGCCAGACCAGGCTTCCGTTATGGATGAAGCCTATAAAGAGTTTGTAATGCAGCTGGCTTCGTGGGATACCCGACGCGATTTCTGGTCCCAGACGGATTACTACAAGCAGCGCCGGGTTGATAATACAAAAGCCGACGCCGCCCTGCTGGACGATCTGATTAACAATATTCAGTTTATGCCGGGCGACGCGCTGCGTAACGTGAATGACAGCGTCAAGCTGATTGCAGAAACCGCGCCGGATGCCAACAACCTGTTGCGTCAGTACGTCGCGTTTGCCAGCCAGCGTGCCGCAAGCCATCTTAACGAAGAGCTTAAAGGTGCCTGGGCGGCTCGTACCATCCAGATGAAAGCCCAGGTGAAACGTCAGGAAGAGGTGGCGAATACCATTTTCGGTCGCCGCGTGCATAACATTGAGCAGGCGCTGAAAATTGCGGAACAGCGCAATATTTCCCGTACTGAGACTGACGTGCCGGCCGATGAGCTGCCTGATTCAGAGATGTTCCTCCTTGGTCGCCCTATGTTGCAGGCGCGTCTGGAAAACCTCCAGGCCGTCGGTCCTGATTTTGACCTCGATTACGATCAAAATCGCGCGATGCTCAATACGCTTAATGTAGGTCCATCTCTGGACCCGCGTTTTCAGACCTATCGTTATTTGCGAACGCCTGAAGAACCTGTAAAACGCGATAGTCCGCGTCGTGCATTCCTGATGATTATGTGGGGGATTGTAGGCGCACTGACGGGCGCTGGCGTGGCGTTAACGCGTCGTCGCAAAAACTAAGAACGCCGTCTACGATGAAGGCTGCGGCCTTCATCGCCTAATCGAAGAGAATCGATGTGAAAGTACTAACCGTATTTGGCACCAGGCCGGAGGCCATTAAGATGGCACCTCTGGTTCATGCGCTGGCCTGCGATCCTGATATTGAAGCGAAAGTGTGCGTCACTGCCCAACACCGTGAGATGCTCGATCAGGTGTTAACGCTCTTCTCCATCGTCCCGGATTACGACCTTAATATTATGAAACCGGGGCAAGGATTAACGGAGATAACCTGTCGCATTCTGCAAGAGCTAAAGCCGATCCTGGAGTCATTCAAGCCTGACGTGGTGCTGGTTCACGGTGACACCACCACAACCGTGGCGACAAGCCTGGCCGCGTTTTACCAGCGAATTCCCGTGGGGCATGTTGAGGCGGGTCTGCGTACCGGCAATCTTTATTCGCCGTGGCCGGAGGAGGCCAACCGCACGTTAACGGGTCATCTGGCGATGTACCACTTTGCGCCAACGGAAAACTCGCGTCAGAACCTGCTGCGTGAAAATATCGCCGATAACAAAATCTTTGTGACCGGCAATACGGTCATTGACGCGTTAATTTGGGTACGTGACCGCGTCCTGGCAAATAGCGATCTTCAGAAAGAGCTCGCTGCCCGCTATCCGTTCCTTCACAACGGTAAAAAAACCATTCTGGTTACTGGCCACCGTCGCGAAAGCTTTGGCCGGGGTTTCGAGCAAATCTGTCACGCGCTGGCTGAAATCGCCGCGCAGAACGACGATGTGCAAATTGTCTATCCAGTACACCTTAACCCTAACGTCAGCGAGCCGGTTAACCGGATCCTGGGCCATGTCGACAATGTCCTTCTGATTGAACCTCAGGACTACATGCCGTTTGTCTGGCTGATGAACCACGCCTGGCTGATCCTCACCGATTCCGGCGGAATTCAGGAAGAAGCGCCATCCCTCGGCAAACCGGTGCTGGTGATGCGTGAAACGACCGAACGTCCGGAAGCCGTCAAAGCCGGTACGGTGAGGCTGGTCGGCACCAACGCGCAGCTCATCGTCGAAGAGGTCACGCGCCTGCTGCATGACGATGAAGCGTATCAGGCGATGAGCCGGGCCCATAATCCGTACGGAGACGGGCAGGCTTGTGGCCGTATTTTGCAAGCACTTAAACACAATCGGGTATCGCTATGAGTTTTACTACCATCTCTGTCATCGGTCTTGGCTACATTGGCTTGCCTACTGCGGCCGCGTTCGCCTCTCGTCAGAAACAGGTTGTCGGTGTGGATATCAACGCACGGGCGGTAGAAACCATTAACCGTGGCGAGATTCATATTGTGGAGCCCGATCTTGACCGTGTGGTGAAAGAGGCGGTGGAGGGAGGCTTCCTGCGTGCCAGCACGACGCCAGTTGAAGCGGATGCCTACCTGATTGCCGTCCCTACCCCGTTTAAAGGCGATCACGAGCCCGACATGGCGTTCGTCGAGGCGGCGGCAAAATCCATAGCGCCTGTGCTGAAGAAAGGGGCGCTGGTGATCCTGGAATCAACCTCTCCGGTCGGCGCTACCGAGCAGATGGCACAGTGGCTGGCCGACGCGCGCCCTGATTTAAGCTTCCCGCAGCAGGCGGGGGAGCAGGCGGATATTAACATCGCCTACTGTCCGGAGCGCGTGCTGCCGGGCCAGGTGATGGTCGAACTGATTAAAAACGACCGCGTCATTGGCGGTATGACGCCCGTCTGTTCCGAACGTGCCAGCGCGCTGTACAAGATTTTCCTGGAAGGTGAGTGCGTGGTGACCAACTCCCGCACTGCCGAGATGTGCAAGCTGACGGAAAACAGCTTCCGCGACGTCAATATCGCCTTTGCGAACGAACTGTCGCTGATCTGTGCCGATCAGGGGATTAACGTCTGGGAGCTGATTAGTCTGGCGAATCGCCATCCGCGCGTGAACATTCTCCAGCCAGGTCCGGGCGTGGGCGGACACTGTATCGCCGTCGACCCGTGGTTTATCGTGGCGCAAAATCCGGCGCAGGCGCGTCTGATTCGCACCGCGCGTGAAGTGAACGACAGCAAGCCTCACTGGGTGCTCAATCAGGTTAAAGCGACGGTAGCGGATTGTCTGGCAGAGAGCGGCAAGCGCGCCAGCGAGCTGAAAATTGCCTGCTTTGGTCTGGCATTCAAACCCAATATTGACGATCTGCGTGAAAGCCCGGCGATGGAAATTGCCGAGATGATTGCCGAATGGCACAAGGGTGAAACGCTGGTGGTTGAGCCGAATATCCATGAATTACCGGCAAAACTGGCGGGGCACTGCACGCTGACGGCGCTGGACGACGCGCTGGCGACGGCGGACGTGCTGGTGCTGCTGGTAGATCATAAAGAGTTTAAAGCGACGTCCGGCGATGCCGTTCGTCAGCAGTATATTGTGGATACCAAAGGTGTCTGGCGTTGAACAGCCTGAATGGGGTGCTCGAGTCCCTGCAGTGGGAGAGTGCCTTTTTCGGCCTGCCGTCGGCTATCGTGCGTCTGCGCGATGGCGCGCCGGTACTGGCTGAATCAGATTTTATCGCCTGGCAACGGGTGCAGGCTAAGATCCCGGCGGAGCGTGCCGATCTGCTTGACGCGCTCCAGCAACACGGCTTTCAGCTGGTTGAAAGTGAGGTAGACCTTTCCATTACCCTTACCCGGCACGATGCGTCCGGCGCGGAAATTGCAACCGAACAGGACATCCCCGTGCTGCGTCAGATGGCCGCCAAGGCATTTGCACAGAGCCGCTTTCGTGCGCCCTGGTATGCATCTGACGATAGCGGACGTTTCTATGCCCAGTGGATAGAAAATGCGGTCAAAGGCACCTTTGACCACGTCTGCCTGGTTTTCCGTGCAGGGGACGGTCAAATCCAGGGGTTCGTCTCGCTGCGTAAGCTCAACGAGCGCGAGGCGCGTATCGGCTTATTAGCCGGGCGCGGCATGGGTGAGAAACTCATGCAGGCGGCGCTGCACTGGGCGCAGCAGCAACAGCTTGTGACGCTGCGGGTCGCGACCCAACTGGGCAACACCGCCGCGCTTAAACGTTATATTGCGAGTGGTGCCAACATCGACGCCACCGCCTACTGGTTATACAGGTGACAAGATGATTCCATTTAACGCACCACCCGTTGTCGGAACTGAACTCGACTATATGCAGTCTGCCATGGGCAGCGGCAAACTCTGTGGTGACGGCGGTTTTACCCGTCGCTGTCAGCAGTGGATGGAACAGCGTTTTCGCAGCGCCAAAGTGCTGCTGACCCCGTCCTGTACGGCATCGCTGGAAATGGCGGCACTGTTGCTGGATATCCAGCCCGGTGATGAAGTGATTATGCCGAGCTATACCTTCGTTTCCACCGCGAACGCCTTTGTGCTGCGCGGAGCAAAAATCGTCTTTGTGGATATCCGTCCGGATACCATGAACATTGATGAGACGCTGATTGAAGCGGCGATCACTGACAAAACGCGCGCGATCGTGCCGGTTCACTACGCGGGCGTGGCCTGTGAAATGGACACCATCATGGCCATCGCCAAAAAACATAATCTTTTCGTGGTGGAAGATGCCGCGCAGGGCGTGATGTCCACCTACAAGGGACGCGCGCTGGGCACGATCGGCCACATTGGCTGCTTTAGCTTCCACGAAACCAAAAACTACACGGCGGGTGGAGAAGGTGGCGCGACGCTGATTAACGACCGGGCTCTCGTGGAGCGTGCGGAAGTGATCCGCGAAAAAGGCACCAACCGCAGCCAGTTCTTCCGGGGACAGGTAGATAAATACACCTGGCGCGATATCGGCTCCAGCTATCTGATGGCGGATCTGCAGGCGGCGTATCTGTGGGCGCAGCTGGAAGCGGCGGAACGTATCAACCTTCAGCGTCTTTCCCTGTGGCAAACGTATTACGATGCGCTTGAGCCTCTGGCCAAAGCCGGGCGTATTGAGCTGCCGACCATCCCGGCAGATTGCGTCCACAACGCGCATATGTTCTACATCAAGCTGCGCGATAACGACGACCGCAGCGAGCTCATCGCCTGGCTGAAAGAGGCCGAAATTATGGCGGTGTTCCACTACATCCCGCTGCACTCCAGCCCGGCCGGCGAAGCGTTTGGCACGTTCGCGGGTGAAGATCGTTACACCACCAAAGAAAGTGAGCGTTTGCTTCGCCTGCCACTGTTCTACAACCTCGCGCCTGTTAACCAGCGTACGGTAATTAATACCCTTCTGAGTTATTTCGGCTGATATGTCTCTGGCAAAAGCATCGGTGTGGACCGCCGCGTCCACGCTTGTAAAAATTGGCGCCGGGCTGCTGGTCGTCAAGCTGTTGGCCGTCTCATTTGGCCCCTCTGGTGTGGGGCTGGCGGGTAATTTCCGCCAGCTTGTCACCGTCCTTGGCGTGCTGGCCGGTGCCGGTATCTTCAACGGCGTCACCAAATACGTTGCGCAGTATCACGATGATGCGGCTCAGCTGCGCAGAGTGGTGGGTACCTCTTCGGCGATGGTCACGGGTTTTTCGACCCTGATGGCGATTGTCTTTCTGCTGGCGGCGGCGCCCATCAGCCAGGGATTGTTCGGTCATACCCATTATCAGGGGCTGGTGCGTCTGGTCGCGTTGGTTCAGATGGGTATTGCCTGGGCTAACCTGCTGCTGGCGCTGATGAAAGGTTTTCGTGATGCCGCCGGGAACGCGCTTGCCTTAATCCTGGGCAGCGTCATCGGCGTGATTGCCTATTACTTTTGCTATCGCCTGGGCGGCTATGAGGGCGCACTGCTGGGGCTGGCCCTGGTCCCGGCACTGGTTGTTGTGCCTGCGGCATTTATGCTGATGCGTCGGGGCGTCATCCCTCTGAGCTTCCTGAAACCGCAATGGGACACGATGCTTGCCAGCCAGCTGGGTAAATTTACCCTGATGGCGCTCATCACCTCCGTTACGCTGCCGGTAGCCTACGTGATGATGCGAAATTTGCTGGCGGCGCATTATAGCTGGGATGAAGTGGGGATCTGGCAGGGCGTAAGCAGTATTTCCGACGCCTATCTCCAGTTTATTACGGCTTCCTTTAGCGTTTACCTGCTGCCAACCTTATCGCGTCTGACGTCCAGACAGGATATTACCCGTGAGATTTTCCGATCGCTGCGCTTTGTGCTGCCAGCCGTCGCGGCGGCCAGCTTTACCGTCTGGTTACTGCGCGATGTCGCCATCTGGCTGCTGTTCTCGGCGAAGTTCACCGCCATGCGCGATCTCTTTGCCTGGCAGCTGGTGGGTGATGTGCTGAAAGTGGGTGCTTACGTTTTTGGCTATCTGGTGATTGCAAAAGCGTCCCTGCGGATGTATATCCTGGCGGAAATTAGCCAGTTTGCGTTACTGACAGCATTTTCACACTGGCTGATACCCGCGCACGGTGCGCTGGGGGCGGCTCAGGCCTACATGGCAACCTATATCGTTTATTTCGCCGCCTGTTGCGGCGTATTTTTATTGTGGCGTAAACGCGCATGACTGCACTGATTCACATCCTGGGATCGGATATCCCACACCATAACCAGACCGTTTTGCGGTTCTTCAACGACGAGCTCGCATCGGGTAATCCTGATGCGCGTGAGTTTATGGTTGCAGGTCAGGATAAGGGCCTGAGCGAGGCGTTTCCGGCGCTGACGATTCGCTTCTGGCCGGATAAGGCCGCGCTGGCGAAGGCGGTCGTTGCCAGAGCCAAGGCGGATCGTAAGCAACGTTTCTTTTTCCACGGGCAGTTCAATACCGGCCTGTGGCTGGCACTGCTCAGCGGGGGGATTAAACCCTCCCAGTGCAGCTGGCATATCTGGGGAGCCGATCTCTACGAAGTCTCCCGCGGCTGGAAATTCCGTCTTTTCTATCCGCTGCGCCGCATGGCGCAGGGGCGCGTGGGCTGTGTGTTTGCCACCCGTGGCGATCTCAACTATTTTGCTAAACAGCACCCGAACGTGCGCGGAGAACTGCTCTATTTCCCAACCCGCATGGATCCGGCGCTGAACGCCATGGCGAATGACGCGGTGCGTGAAGGCAAGCTAACGATCCTGGTGGGGAATTCCGGCGATCGCAGTAACGAACACGTCGCAGCGCTCAGGGCGGTGCATCAGCAGTTCGGCGACACGGTGAACGTGGTGGTGCCGATGGGCTATCCCGCCAACAACGATGCCTATATTGCTGAGGTTCGCCAGCAGGGACTTGCGCTGTTTAGCGCAGAAAATTTGCACATCCTCAGCGATAGGCTGGAATTTGATGAGTATCTTGCGCTGCTGAGAAAATGCGATCTTGGCTATTTCATCTTCGCCCGACAGCAGGGAATCGGCACGCTGTGTCTGCTGATTCAGGCGGGTGTACCGTGCGTGCTCAACCGCGACAACCCGTTCTGGCAGGACATGGCCGAGCAGCATATTCCGGTGCTGTTTACCTCAGACACGCTGAATGTCGAGGTGGTACGGGAAGCCCAACGCCAGCTCACGCTGGTGGATAAAAATAGCATCGATTTTTTCAGCCCGAATTACCTCACGCCGTGGCATCGCGCGCTGCGTATCGCTTCAGGAGACAAAGCATGAGTCAGTTGCAATTCAGCGGCTTACTGGTTGTCTGGCTTCTGAGCGCCCTGTTTATCGCCACGCTTACCTGGTTTGAATTCCGCCGGGTGCGGTTCAACTTTAACGTATTCTTCTCGTTACTGTTTCTGCTGACCTTCTTTTTCGGCTTCCCGCTGACCAGCATTCTGGTCTTCCGTTTTGACGTGAGCGTCGCACCGCCGGAAATCCTGCTCCAGGCGCTTCTGGCGGCGACCTGCTTCTATGCCGTCTACTACGTCACCTATAAAACGCGTCTGCGTTCAGCGCAGGCTGCAGTCCCGCGTCGGCCGCTTTTTACCATGAATCGGGTGGAAACCCACCTGACGTGGGTGATGCTGATGACCATCGCCCTGGTCAGCGTCGGTATCTTCTTCATGCATAACGGCTTTCTGCTGTTTAAGCTCCACTCCTACAGCCAGATTTTTTCGGCCGAAGTCTCGGGCGTGGCGCTTAAGCGTTTCTTCTATTTCTTCATCCCGGCGATGCTGGTGGTCTTTTTCCTGCGTCAGGACAGCAAAGCGTGGCTGTTCTTTCTGGTCAGCACCGTCGCGTTTGGCATTCTGACCTACATGATTGTTGGCGGCACGCGCGCGAACATCATCATCGCCTTCGCCATCTTCCTGTTTATCGGCATCATCCGCGGCTGGATCTCGCTGTGGATGCTGGTTGCAGCAGGCGTGTTTGGCATTGTCGGGATGTTCTGGCTGGCGCTGAAGCGCTACGGGATGAACGTGGCGGGCGATGAGGCGTTTTACACGTTCCTCTACCTGACGCGCGATACGTTCTCGCCGTGGGAAAACCTGGCATTGCTGCTGCAAAACTACGACAAGATTGATTTCCAGGGGCTGGCGCCGATTGTTCGAGACTTCTACGTCTTTATCCCTTCCTGGCTATGGCCGGACCGGCCCGGCGTGGTGCTTAACACGGCGAATTACTTTACCTGGGAAGTGCTGAACAACCATTCCGGTCTGGCAATCTCGCCAACGCTGATTGGTTCCCTGGTGGTGATGGGGGGGGCGTGGTTCATTCTGCCCGGGGCGGTTGCCGTGGGGCTGATTATCAAGTGGTTCGACTGGCTTTACCTGCGCGGCAACGAAGAGACCAACCGCTATAAAGCCGCCATTTTGCACAGTTTCTGCTTTGGTGCCATTTTCAATATGATCGTTCTGGCGCGCGAAGGGCTGGACTCGTTCGTTTCGCGCGTGGTGTTCTTCATGGTCGTTTTCGGCCTCTGCCTGTTGCTGGCCAAACTGTTGTACTGGCTGTTTGACAGCGCAGGTCTTGTGCACAAGCGCGAACGGCAGGGCAGCACAACGCTGTCGCAAGTCTGAGTAAGGATAGTAATGACTGATAAAATTTCTGCACCGCGCTACGCGCTACGTGGCCTGCAGCTTATTGGCTGGCGCGACATGCAGCACGCGCTGGACTTTCTGTTCGCCGACGGCCAGATGAAATCCGGTACGCTGGTGGCCATCAACGCGGAAAAAATGCTGGCGGTTGAGGATAATGCGGAAGTCAAAAGCCTGATTGAAGCGGCTGAATTTAAATACGCGGACGGGATCAGCGTGGTCCGCTCTATCCGTAAAAAGTATCCTGACGCTAATGTATCCCGCGTGGCGGGGGCCGATCTCTGGGAGCAGCTTATGGCCCGCGCAGGTGCGCAGGGTACGCCCGTGTTCCTGATTGGCGGAAAGCCGGAGATACTGGCCCAGACGGAGGAGAAACTGCGTCGTCAATGGAGTGTTAATATTGTCGGCAGCCAGGATGGTTACTTCAAACCGGAAGATCGGCAGGCTCTGTTTGAGCGCGTTCGTGACAGCGGGGCGAAAATTGTCACCGTGGCGATGGGCTCCCCGCGCCAGGAGATCCTGATGCGCGACTGCCGTCTGGTCTGTCCTGATGCCCTCTACATGGGCGTCGGCGGCACGTACGACGTCTTTACCGGCCACGTTAAGCGTGCGCCAAAGGTCTGGCAAAATCTGGGGCTGGAGTGGCTGTACCGCCTGCTATCGCAACCGACGCGCATTAAACGACAGATCCGTCTGCTTCGCTACCTCGCCTGGCATTACACCGGGAAAATGTAATCAAAATGTAGCGCGATATGCTATTCGCGCTGCAACTCGCCTGCAAAACTGCTGATAATCTGTGCAATGCATTCATTTTTTTAATGCATCGTTTGCCATTTGGCAGATTTTAGGAAACCATTCGCTCCGTATTTTAGTACCCCTAAAAAACAATACCCGGTATTAAGCCGGGAAACAGCAAACACAATCGAGGATCTATGGCAGAGAAACAACCGGAGCTACAGCGTGGGCTGGAAGCTCGTCATATTGAACTGATAGCGCTGGGCGGCACTATCGGCGTGGGCCTGTTTATGGGCTCCGCAAGCACGCTCAAATGGGCAGGCCCTTCCGTATTACTGGCGTACATTATCGCCGGGCTGTTTGTTTTCTTCATTATGCGTTCTATGGGCGAAATGCTCTTCCTGGAGCCGGTAACCGGCTCTTTCGCCGTTTACGCGCATCGCTATATGAGCCCGTTCTTCGGCTACCTGACGGCCTGGTCATACTGGTTTATGTGGATGGCGGTGGGCATCTCAGAGATCACCGCGATAGGGGTCTACGTCCAGTTCTGGTTCCCGGACATGGTCCAGTGGATACCCGCGCTCATTGCCGTGGGGCTGGTGGCGCTGGCAAACCTGGCCGCCGTGCGTCTTTACGGTGAAATTGAGTTCTGGTTCGCAATGATCAAAGTCACCACGATTATCGTGATGATTGTCGTCGGCCTGGGCGTGATTTTCTTCGGCTTTGGCAACGGTGGACACGCTATCGGCTTTGGCAACCTGACCGAAAACGGCGGCTTCTTCGCCGGCGGCTGGAAGGGCTTCCTGACGGCGCTGTGTATCGTTGTGGCCTCGTATCAGGGCGTGGAGCTGATCGGTATTACCGCCGGTGAAGCGAAAAACCCGCAGGTCACGCTGCGTAGCGCGGTGGGCAAAGTGCTGTGGCGCATCCTGATTTTCTATGTGGGCGCGATCTTCGTCATCGTGACCATCTTCCCGTGGAACGAAATTGGCACGACGGGTAGCCCGTTTGTATTAACCTTCGCCAAAATTGGTATCACGGCGGCGGCGGGTATCATCAACTTTGTGGTCCTGACGGCAGCGCTGTCAGGCTGTAACAGCGGGATGTACAGCTGCGGGCGTATGCTCTATGCGCTTTCGAAGAATAACCAGCTGCCTGCGGCGATGAGTAAAGTTTCACGTGCCGGCGTACCGGTGGCGGGTGTGGCGGTCTCCATTGTAATCCTGCTGATTGGCTCTTGCCTGAATTACATCATTCCTAACCCGCAGCGCGTGTTCGTTTACGTCTACAGCGCCAGCGTACTGCCGGGCATGGTGCCGTGGTTTGTTATCCTCATCAGCCAGCTGCGTTTCCGCCATGCGCATAAAAAAGCGATCGAAAGCCATCCGTTCCGCTCAATTCTGTTCCCCTATGCGAACTATTTGACGATGGCGTTCCTGATTTGCGTATTAATCGGCATGTACTTTAATGAAGATACCCGCATGTCGCTGTTTGTCGGGATGATCTTCCTGGCGGCTGTAACGGCTGCATATAAGCTTTTTGGTCTGGGTCGCCGCGCCACCACGCAGAAAGTGGAGGAATAAGCGGCAAAATGTGCAAACCATAACCAAACGCGCTTTTTTTTCAAAAAAGCACTAGACAGCGGGGACGGAGGTACGTAATATCCAGCCCCGCAACGGCGCTAAGCGCCCGTAGCTCAGCTGGATAGAGCGCTGCCCTCCGGAGGCAGAGGTCTCAGGTTCGAATCCTGTCGGGCGCGCCATTTTAGTCCCGGCGCTAGAGCTGCGGTGGTCTGAGAAGTAGTCAGTACCGCGTGAAAGAATACAGTGGTGGCTATAGCTCAGTTGGTAGAGCCCTGGATTGTGATTCCAGTTGTCGTGGGTTCGAATCCCATTAGCCACCCCATTATTTGAAAGAGTTGTGAATTGCGAAGGTGGCGGAATTGGTAGACGCGCTAGCTTCAGGTGTTAGTGTCCT
This sequence comes from Enterobacter sp. E20, assembly GCF_000801755.2. NCBI lineage: Bacteria > Pseudomonadati > Pseudomonadota > Gammaproteobacteria > Enterobacterales > Enterobacteriaceae > Enterobacter > Enterobacter sp. E20. The sequence continues at coordinate 4,572,789 of NZ_CP012999.1, read as the reverse complement.
TTGGATGTGGGGGTTCGAGTCCCCCCCCTCGCACCACGACTTTTTAAATGAATTGAACTAAAAATTCAAAAAGCAGTACATCGGCGAGTAGCGCAGCTTGGTAGCGCAACTGGTTTGGGACCAGTGGGTCGGAGGTTCGAATCCTCTCTCGCCGACCAATTTTGAACCCCGCTTCGGCGGGGTTTTTTGTTTTCTGCGAGCTCTCATTCCTGTAGTCATGCCCCGACAGCGCCCTTTTTCTTTGTCGCAATCCAGCGACATGCAACTCATTGAAAATTAAATAAATAACTATTTATGGGTTTTGCTGTCTCCTCCTGGCGACATATTCCCGCCTTTTCCCGATACGTTGTAGAGCCTAAGACGGCGCCAGGCAGCATAATTTCCTTTTATCTTAAAATGTTGCGTCGTGTAAAAGTTCTGGGTGTCATGTTGGCACGTTACGTGCAATAATATGCGTGTAGATGCTCATTCCATCTCTTATGTTCGCCTTAGTGCCTCATAAACTCAGGAATGACGCAGAGCCATTTACGGTGCTTATCGTCCACTGACAGATGTCGCTTCGGCCTCATCAGACACCATGGACACAACGTTGAGTGAAGCACCAAATATGTTGTCTTACAGACCTGTTTTAACGCCTGCTTTTATAGCAGGCGTTTTTTTATGCCTTATTCCCGATACAGGCGCATGATCAGGGCAACCATCAGCAGGGCCGATACAGAGACAGCATAGAGCGCCTGTACGGAGCCAAACCCTGAAGCTACCGCCGCTGCAATGCCGGTGAAAAGAGAGGCGCTGAGCGTTTGCCAGCGCCAGGCTTTACCGCTGGCCGAAGCGGTTTGCGTGAGAGGAAAACTACTGAGTACCCCAAACGTGCCCGCTGCGAAGAGAACATTCGAGGCCAGATGCGCGATAAAGATCATCCCCAGCGCGCATATCGTCCACCCGGACAAAAAAGGCAGCATGCCATAAGCGGCCAGAAAGATGCTGAGGCAAACGATTATTCGCGGCGTGTGGGCCGCAAAGCGCGTCAGGCTCTCTTTTTTTAGCAGCAGGGGGCCACAAAGCTGCCCCAGACTCCTCGCGAAAAGCAGAGGCAAAGCAAGGCCCGCCGCATCCTGAGGACGGAGCTGCTGGGCCAGTGCCGGAAGCAGCGCCATCGCCGGTGAGCCGACGGCGGCCAGCGCCGGCAGGATGAGCAGGCTGCGTTTCTGCCGAACGGTCAACGCCTGCCAGCGTAATGTTGCAGAAACTCCCCTTTCCATAGCGGTGGGATGTGGTGCCGGAGAAAACCGGCGCCCAGCCAGCCATAGCAGTACCACTGACCCGAGAAAGCTGGCGGCATCAATGGCCAGCAGGGTAAACACGGACGTCTTCTGAAACAGCACCACGCCCAGGCCGGTCCCTAACAACACCTGAGAAGCAAAAATCACATTTTCCAGACAGGTTGCAGCGGGCAGCTCCGCTTCGCTAAGTCCGCGCTTAAAGAGCAAAGTCAGCGCGGGCCAGCTCATCCCGCTGAGCAGGGCTTCGGTGGATTGCACGGCGAGCAATGCGGCAACGCTGTGGTAACCCACACCAAGCAGGGGAAAGAGCAGGGCGAGCAGGCCCAGCCCCTCGGTCAGTATCAGCAGGGATATCGGCGAAAAGCGCGAGCACAGCTTTTCGCCGAAGATACTGCCGATGAACCCTGGTACCGTAGCGAAAAGAAAAGCGAGAGTAAGCAGAGCGGGCGGGGCTGACCACGCCAGCAGCAAACCGAAGACCACGACCTGGGTTAAGCCATTCCCCAGTGAAGAAAAGATAAAAGCACAGGCAAGCAGGCGCAGCCAGCGGTGGCAGCGCAGCGCCTGGATAAGCGCATACAAAAGCGAGTTCATTGAGATTTCCTTTCAAAAACGATTTAGTCCACGCTGCAAAATGTGCGCGTGTGTGAAAAAAGGTTAATGAAAAGACATCGTTACATTGGCGGATTCGTTTGCGGATGTGGGTGCAAAGAATGTAGCAGGAGAAAGGCGATAAAAAAAGGAGACCCTCTGGCCTCCTTTTTATTTACTGCTGCGCACCGTTATTTTGCAGCGTTAACAGCAATCCGTCACGCCGCATGGCGGCTGCCTCTTCTGGCTTGTGCTGCTTGTCCAGCGTATCGGCAAGCCACGCGTAATCAAACGCGTCCGGACGCTGCTTCAGCGCCGCGCGGAAGGCGAGGCTCGCCTCCTGCCATTCTCCGTGCTTCATCAGCGACTGACCGAGCGTGCTCCACAGCAGCGGGCGGTCACCGACGGTTTTAATCTGCTGACGCAGCACTTTTTCGATTTGCTCAGGATTATTGGTTTTCAGACGCGGGATCACCATCACCAGACGATCGTCATACTGGCGCTTCAGGCCATCGAGGAGGATCTCCTGAGCCGTGTCATGATCGTCACATTCAATAAGATGTTCCGCCATGGCGACCTGCAGAGGAACCTGCTGGCGCGTCTTACGGCTCTGATTCTTCCACCACGTTTTCAGACCGTCGCTGCCCAGGTCGGCGCGCGCCTGATCCATCAGGCCAATCCATGCCAGACGCTGAAGCTCATCACGATGTTCATCGTCGCCCACCTCGGCCTTCGCCATCGACGGAATGATGTCCAGCAGCGAGCCCCAGGCGCCGGTACGAATATACGCCTGCTCGGCAAGACGCAGCACTTCCGGATGACGTGGCGCAACTTCCAGCAGGCGATCGATACCGTGACGCGCCGCGTGATTTTCATTGCGCGCCAGCTGCAGGCGAACGCGCGTGATTTCTACAGGAATCGGGTCGCCGTGAGCCAGCTCTGCCGCCCGCTCCAGATGCTGATTGGCGCGGGCTTCGTCACCGCGCTGCTGCGCCGCTTCGGCAGCGAGCAGATAATTCACTACCGGCTGTTCGGCATGGTCGGCGTTTTTCGACATCAGCTTTTCAACCTGCTGATAGTCACCCTCGGCAAGCTTAAGCAGCGCCTGTTCGGTCTGCTTGCGGGCGCGGCGGCGTTTACGACCAACGAACCAGCCGCGCGTGTGGGCACCGGTGCGGAAAATACGGCGCAGGATCCACTCGATCGCAAACAGCACCACCACGCCGAGGATCAGAATGATCGTCAGGCCGGTTACGCTGGTTTCAATGTTGTAGTTATCCGTCTGGATCAGGACGTAACCCTGATGACCCGCAAGCATAGGTCCCAGCACGATCCCGGCGATCAGCAGGATGAAGAGTAAGAGAACTTTTAGCATCATTACTCTCCTTGTGGTGCGCTTTCAGGCGCCGGAGCCGGAGCAGGTGCCGCTCCGTCCGTCGGCTCTGCCGGTACGCCCGGCTGCGCCAGCAGGTTACGTACGCGCGTCTGCATCAGTTTCTCCAGAATCGGCTGGCTGGCCAGCTTATCCGGCACGTTCATGGTGATGTTCTGCTGGCTCAGCTTATCAATGTCTTCGAGGAAGGCTGTGGTCGTCGCATCATCGGTGTTGTAGTAGGCGCGTACCCACGTCGAGACGTTATCCAGCGCCTGTTTGTATGTCTCTTCCTGATGACGCGGCACGGCCTGAGCCGCCACCAGCAGGCGGGAACGAATGTTCTCGCGCAGATAGATATCCTGGTTCGGCGCCAGCAGCGGCACGGCGGTTTCGTCGCGACGGCGGATAGTGATGAAGCTGTCCATAAAGTTCTGCCAGCTTTTCTGCAGGTTTATGCGCCATTCGCTCAGGGAGCTGGAAAGCTCGGTACCGTCGGAATCCATCGGGGAATCGTCGTCGTTGTTATCCGCCAGCTGCAGGTTATCAATCTGATTCGACAGCTGGTTCACCTTGAGGATAATGCCGTCGTAATCCACCTGCGAGACGGCGGAGAGGCTGGCGATGTCCTCGGTGATCGCGCGTCGCGCGGTGATAAGGCTCGGGTCGTTCATGTCTGCCAGGCTCGCATCGGCGCTTTTCAGCAGCGCGGCGGCAGTGGTGACGTCCTGATCGCTCCAGAGCTTACGTCCGGCGAGCTTCACCAGGAAGTCAGCCTGCGAGAGCAGCCAGGTTTTGGCATCGGTACCGGAAATCGTGGCGACTTTCTGCTGCACGTCGCCCAGCTGTTTAGCCAGCTCTTCCTGTTTGCTGTTCGCCTCGGCAAGCGCGGCGGCCTGCTGCTTAATCACCGTTTCCAGCTCGGTTTTCTGCGTCTCCTGCGCTTTTTGCAGGGCAGTGAGCTGATTCACCAGCGCATCGCTGGTGGACGTCTGGTTAGCACCCTGTTGCTTCACCAGGCCGTACAGGCCAACCCCTGCTGCCAGCGCAATGGCGATGGCAATCGCGCTCAGCGCGAGGCTCGTTTTGTTGCTGCCGTTTTTCTTCTCAGCGGTTTTCTCAGTCGTCTCTGGCTGTGGCGTCGTCTCCACAGTCTCCCTGGTCTCTTCAACCACGGCGGAGGATTTGTCGTGTTCCGTCATTATGGCTTCCCATTTGAGAGTTATTGTAATGCGCGCAGCAGCGCATCGTTGTCGGCGTTATCAGCGATCCGAATATCCTGCCAGCCCAGTTCCCGGGCCTGGTTCGCCAGACGCTCACTGACGACCAGAAGCCGACAGCGGAGTAACCAGTTTTCGCGATACCAAAGCGGTATCAGCGACCAAAGCTGTTGTAACATTTCACCGCTGGTGACCACCAGCGTATTAATGCCGCGCGCGTGCCAGCGCATCGCCTCTTCCGCGCCATCGTAGTGTTTTGCACAGCGCTGATAGCACTCAACGAACGTTACGTCTGCACCGCGTTCACGCAGCGTTTCGCCCAGCAGTTCGCGACCACCGTTGCCGCGCAAAATGAGCGCACGCTTTCCGGCAATAGTTTGTAATTCAGGTAATTGTAGCAAGACTTCGCTGATTTCCCGATCTAACGGGTAACGAACGTCCGCGCTGCTTACGGTATGCAGCGCCAGTGCCGTTGTGCGGCCAATCGCGAAATAGCGGGGGGCGGCTGTCCAGGCTAAACCCTGCTGTTGCAGCTGCGCGTGGGCAAATTCCACGGCATGTTGCGACAGCGCAAACAGCAGGTCGCCTTCCTGAAGGGTATTCATCTGGTCGGCGAGCGCGGAGAGCTCCCGACCGGGGGAGAATTCAATGAGCGGAAAACTCCAGGCCACCTGCCCCAGTGTGCGCAGACGGCTCACTAACTGCTCTCCTGCGGGAGAAGGGCGGGTGACAAGAATACTCATGCAGGGGGCTCTCCATTATAAACGTCAGCCAGAATCTCGCGGGCGCCGTTATCCAGCAGTTCTTCCGCCAGCGACACGCCAAGCTGCTCAGCATCTTGCGCTTTACCGCGACGTTCGCCGCGTACCATCTGGGAACCGTCCGGAGCGCCCACCAGCGCGCGCAGCCACAGCTCACCTTCTGTTAATTCAGCATAGCTGCCAATCGGTACCTGACATCCTCCTTCGAGGCGGGTATTCATCGCACGCTCGGCTTTGACGCGGATAGCGGTCTCGTCATGGTTCAGCGGTGCGAGCAGTTCGCGGGTACGCGCATCGTCCAGACGGCACTCGATGCCTACGGCACCCTGGCCCACGGCCGGAAGCGACAGCTCTGGCGGCAACGCCACGCGAATGCGCGACTCCAGCCCCAGACGCTTGAGGCCGGCAACGGCGAGGATAATGGCATCGTAATCGCCGTTATCCAGCTTGCCCAGACGCGTTCCGACGTTACCGCGCAGCGAGCGAATGATCAGGTCAGGACGGCGCTCTGCCAGCTGACACTGACGGCGTAAACTGGACGTGCCAACCACGCTACCCTCCGGCAGCGCGTCGAGCGAGTCATAGTGGTTAGAGACAAACGCATCGCGCGGATCTTCACGCTCGCAGATGGTCACCAGCCCCAGCCCTTCCGGGAACTCGACAGGCACGTCTTTCATTGAATGTACGGCGATATCGGCGCGGTTCTCAAGCAATGCCAGTTCCAGTTCTTTGACAAACAGGCCTTTGCCGCCCACTTTCGCCAGGGGCGTATCGAGGATCACGTCACCGCGCGTGACCATCGGCACCAGCTCGACGCGCAATCCACTGTGGCAGGCTTCAAGGCGCTGCTTCACATAATGTGCCTGCCAGAGCGCGAGGGGGCTTTGGCGTGTGGCAATTCTCAAAACATTGTCTAACATGCTTGTTACCGTCATTATCAATCGCTAACCATCCTAACATTGTTGACTCTGGGATGGCAGTTTTACGGTTGATGAAGCGTGAGAGGGACAAGGCGGCGTATTCGTCAGCCATAGCCGTATTCAGGAATTTACACGTACAGAACGGTGCTACACTTGTATGTAGCGCATCTTTCTTTACGGTCAACCGGCAAGGTGTTAAATTGATCACGTTTTAGACCATTTTTTCGTCGCTACCACCAAAAATGATAAGGGCGAAAAAGGGTAACGGTTATCTTTTTGAAATACTGCGGGTCCGCTGTTATTCGTGTTTTGAATAGCTTGCGACACCCGGAAACATCAGGCGATACGTCTTGTACCTCTATATTGAGACTCTGAAACAGAGACTGGATGCCATTAATCAACTGCGTGTGGATCGCGCGCTTGCTGCCATGGGCCCTGCTTTCCAGCAGGTATACAGTCTGCTGCCGACATTATTGCACTATCACCATCCGCTGATGCCTGGCTACCTTGACGGTAACGTTCCCCAGGGCATTTGCCTTTTCACGCCTGATGAAACCCAACAGCATTACCTGAACGAGCTGGAACTCTACCGCGGCATGCCGCCACAGGAGTCTCCAAAAGGTGAACTGCCGATTACCGGCGTTTACTCTATGGGGAGCACCTCATCGGTAGGGCAAAGCTGTTCTTCGGACCTGGACATCTGGGTCTGCCATCAGTCCTGGCTCGATAACGACGAGCGTCAGCTGCTGCAACGCAAGTGCAGCCTGCTGGAGAGCTGGGCGGCCTCGCTCGGCGTGGAAGTAAGCTTCTTCCTGATTGATGAAAACCGTTTCCGCCATAATGAAAGCGGCAGTCTGGGTGGTGAGGACTGCGGCTCGACCCAGCACATCTTACTGCTGGATGAATTTTACCGTACTGCTGTGCGTCTGGCCGGGAAGCGTATTCTGTGGAATATGGTCCCGTGCGAAGAAGAAGAGCATTACGATGACTACGTCATGTCGCTTTACGCGCAGGGCGTACTGACGCCAAACGAATGGCTGGACCTCGGCGGCCTCAGCTCTCTGTCAGCCGAAGAGTACTTTGGCGCAAGCCTCTGGCAGCTCTATAAAAGTATCGACTCACCGTACAAAGCGGTGCTGAAAACGCTGCTGCTGGAAGCCTATTCCTGGGAATACCCTACGCCGCGCCTGCTGGCGAAAGATATCAAGCAGCGTCTGCACGACGGGGAGATCGTCTCCTTCGGGCTGGACGCTTACTGCATGATGCTGGAGCGCGTGACCGAATACCTGAAAGCCATTGATGACACCACGCGTCTTGACCTGGTGCGTCGATGTTTCTATCTCAAAGTCTGTGAGAAATTGAGCCGCGAGCGCGCCTGCGTGGGCTGGCGTCGTGAAGTGGTCAGTCAGTTAGTGAAAGAGTGGGGATGGGACGAAGCGCGTCTGTCCATGCTCGACAACCGGGCCAACTGGAAAATCGATCAGGTGCGTGAAGCGCACAACGAACTGCTCGATGCGATGATGCAAAGCTACCGTAACCTGATCCGCTTTGCGCGCCGTAACAACCTCAGCGTTTCCGCCAGCCCGCAGGACATCGGGGTATTGACCCGTAAGCTGTACGCCGCGTTTGAAGCGCTGCCGGGCAAAGTCACCCTGGTTAATCCGCAGATTTCGCCAGACCTGTCAGAACCGAATCTGACCTTTATCTATGTGCCGCCGGGCCGCGCAAACCGCACCGGGTGGTATCTGTATAACCGTGCGCCAAGCATGGACTCAATCATCAGCCATCAGCCGCTGGAGTATAACCGCTACCTGAACAAGCTGGTGGCCTGGGCCTGGTTTAACGGCCTGCTGACCTCGCGCACGCGCCTGTTTATCAAAGGCAACGAGGTGGTAGATCTCGCTAAGCTGCAGGAGATGGTCGCGGATGTGTCGCACCACTTCCCGCTGCGTCTGCCTGCCCCAACGCCGAAAGCGCTCTACAGCCCGTGCGAAATTCGCCATCTGGCGATTATCGTCAACCTGGAATACGACCCGACGGCGGCCTTCCGCAATCAGGTGGTTCACTTTGACTTCCGCAAGCTGGACGTTTTCAGCTTTGGCGAGCAGCAAAACTGCCTGGTGGGCAGCGTGGATCTGCTGTACCGCAACTCGTGGAACGAAGTGCGTACCCTGCATTTCAACGGCGAGCAGGCGATGATCGAAGCGCTGAAAACGATTCTCGGCAAGATGCACCAGGATGCCGCACCGCCGGACAGCGTTGAGGTGTTCTGCTACAGCCAGCACCTGCGCGGTTTAATTCGTACCCGCGTGCAGCAGCTGGTTTCTGAGTGTATCGAACTGCGTCTGTCCAGCACCCGTCAGGAAACCGGGCGTTTTAAAGCGCTGCGCGTCTCCGGTCAGACCTGGGGCCTGTTCTTCGAACGTCTGAACGTGTCGGTACAGAAGCTGGAAAACGCCATCGAGTTCTACGGCGCGATTTCACACAACAAGCTGCATGGCCTGTCGGTGCAGGTGGAAACCAACCACGTTAAGCTCCCGCAGGTGGTGGACGGATTCGCCAGCGAAGGGATTATTCAGTTCTTCTTTGAAGAGTCGGGCGACGATGCCGGGTTCAACATCTACATTCTGGATGAAACCAACCGCGCCGAGGTGTATCACCACTGTGAAGGCAGTAAAGAGGAGCTGGTGCGCGACGTCAGCCGCTTCTACTCCTCTTCGCATGACCGTTTCACCTACGGCTCAAGCTTTATCAACTTTAACCTGCCGCAGTTCTACCAGATTGTGAACGTCGACGGACGTACGCAGGTGATCCCGTTCCGTACACAGGCCGTAACGCCAGCCGCGCCTGCCAATCAGGACACCGCGCCGCTGTTGCAGCAGTATTTCTCCTGAGCCTTTTCGCTCGCCCGGTGGCGGCTACGCCTTACCGGGCCTACAACAGTTCGAACCCGTAGGCCGGGTAAGCGCAGCGCCACCCGGCAACAAAACTACCTGAAACTCACAGCCTCACCCGCCTGCGCGGTCGCCGCCTGTTCCAGCAGATCCCAGAACGGTACGCCGCTACGGTCGCAAACCCATTCCCCGTCCTTCAGATCGAAATGATAGCCGCCCTGTTTCGCGGCCAGCCACACCTGGTGAAGCGGCTCCTGGCGGTTAATAATAATTTTGCTGCCATTTTCGAAGCTCAGGGTCAGAATGCCGCCGTTGATTTCACAATCGATATCGCTGTCGCCGTCCCAGTCGTCAAGACGCTCTTCGATGGTCATCCACAGGTTGTCGGCAAGGCGATGGAATTCACTGTCGTTCATGGTTTTGTTCCTGTTTTTCGTGATGCCGGCAGTATAACCCTAAATAATTCCCGTTGCAGGAAAGCGGCAAACTCTTGCTTTTGTGTCTTCTCCTGCGATGATAGAAACAGATTTGAACTTACGGGCAACTTTATAATGAAAAACGCTTTCCGAACGCTTGCCGTTCTCATCACGCTGTTTAGCCTGACTGGCTGCGGACTGAAGGGACCACTGTACTTCCCACCTGCGGATAAAACCGCGCCGCCGCCGACGAAACCCGTGCAAAGCGGCATTGAGTCCACCACGCCAAATACTAACGATCGTGGCGACAACGGTGGTCCGACTCAGGTTAATCTCTGACGACAACGTTCTGTACCCGCGCAATGGAGCAAATGATGCAGTTCTCTAAAATGCATGGCCTTGGCAACGATTTTATGGTCGTCGACGCGGTAACGCAGAATGTGTTTTTCTCCCCGGAACTGATCCGTCGCCTGGCGGATCGGCATCTGGGCGTGGGGTTCGATCAGCTGCTGGTGGTCGAGCCACCGTACGATCCCGACCTCGATTTCCACTACCGTATTTTTAACGCGGACGGCAGCGAAGTTAACCAGTGCGGCAACGGCGCGCGCTGTTTTGCCCGCTTTGTCCGCCTGAAAGGGCTGACCAACAAGCGTGATATTCGCGTCAGCACGGCCAATGGCCGCATGGTGCTCAGCGTCACCGATGATGAGCTGGTGCGCGTGAACATGGGCGAGCCTAACTTCGAGCCCTCCGTCGTGCCGTTTCGCGCAAACAAAGCGGAAAAGACCTATATTATGCGTGCGGCCGAGCAGACAGTATTGTGCGGCGTCGTCTCAATGGGTAACCCACACTGCGTGATTCAGGTTGATGATGTGGAAACCGCCGCGGTCGAAACGCTCGGCCCGGTGCTTGAAAGCCACGAACGTTTCCCGGAGCGCGCGAACATCGGCTTTATGCAGGTGGTGAAGCGCGAGCACATTCGCCTGCGGGTTTACGAGCGCGGCGCGGGCGAGACGCAGGCCTGCGGAAGCGGTGCCTGTGCTGCGGTGGCCGTGGGCATCTCTCAGGGGTTACTGGCAGAAGAGGTTCGCGTGGAGTTACCGGGCGGTCGGCTTGATATCGCCTGGAAAGGACCGGGTCATCCACTGTATATGACTGGCCCGGCGGCACATGTCTATGACGGGTTTATCCATCTATGAAACAACCAGGGGAAGAACTGCAGGAAACAGTGACGGAACTGGACGACAGAGCTGTTGTTGATTATCTGCTGCGCAATCCTGAGTTTTTTATTCGCAATGCACGCGTCGTCGAAGAGATGCGCGTGCCGCATCCGGTTCGCGGAACCGTGTCGCTGGTCGAATGGCACATGGCGCGCTCGCGCAACCACATCAATCAGCTTGAAGAGAATATGACGCTGCTGATGGAGCAGGCCAGCACCAACGAAAGCCTGTTCTATCGTCTGCTGCACCTGCAGGCGCGTCTGGCGTCGGCGCACAGTCTTGACGAGTTCCTCAGCCGCTTCCACCGCTGGGCTCGCGAGCTGGGGCTGGCGGGCGCAACGATTCGTCTTTTCCCTGACCGTTGGCGCATTGGCGCACCGTCGGGGTTCACCCATCTGGCGCTCAGCCGTCAGGCGTTTGAACCGCTGCGCATTCAGCGTCTGGGCCATGAGCACCACTATCTGGGGCCGCTGAACGGGCCTGAGCTACTGGTGGTGTTACCGGAAGCCAAAGCGATTGGCTCGGTGGCGATGTCGCTGATGGGGCGCGATGGCGATCTGGGAGTCATGTTATTTACCAGCCGCGATGCGCATCACTATGAGCAGGGGCAAGCCACGCACCTGCTGCAGGAGATCGCCCTGATGCTGCCCGAGCTGCTGGAGCGCTGGATTGAGCGCGTATGATGGACGGACTGCTCGCCACTGACGTCTCGCGCTTTCTGCGCTATCTGGGCGTGGAGCGTCAGCTTAGCCCCATTACCCTGCTCAACTACCAGCGTCAGCTTGATGCCATCATGCAGATCGCCGACGAAATCGGTCTGAAAAGCTGGCAACAATGTGACGCTGCGACGGTACGCGGGTTCGTCGTGCGTAGCCGTAAAAAAAATCTCAGCCCGGCGAGCCTGGCGCTCAGGCTCTCAGCGCTTCGCAGTTTCTTCGACTGGCTGGTCAGCCAGGGGGGCTTAAAAGCCAACCCGGCAAAGGGGATCGCCACGCCGAAAGCGCCGCGCCATCTGCCTAAAAATATCGACGTCGACGACGTAAACCGCCTGCTGGATATCGACCTTAACGATCCGCTCGCCGTGCGCGACCGCGCGATGCTGGAGGTGATGTACGGTGCCGGGCTGCGTCTGTCCGAGCTGGTTAATCTTGATATCAAACACCTCGATCTGGAGTCCGGTGAAGTGTGGGTAATGGGTAAGGGCAGCAAAGAGCGCCGCCTGCCGATTGGCCGCAATGCGGTTTCCTGGATTGAGCACTGGCTTGACCTGCGCGGGCTGTTTGGCAGCGAAGAGGATGCGCTGTTCCTGTCGAAGCTCGGCAAACGGATCTCGGCGCGTAACGTCCAGAAGCGCTTTGCGGAGTGGGGCATTAAGCAGGGGCTGAACAGCCACGTTCACCCGCACAAGCTGCGCCACTCCTTTGCGACACACATGCTTGAGTCGAGCGGCGATCTGCGCGGCGTGCAGGAACTGCTTGGCCACGCGAATCTGTCGACCACACAAATTTATACCCACTTAGACTTCCAACACCTTGCCTCGGTGTATGACGCGGCGCATCCACGCGCCAAACGGGGGAAATAATGCGTTTTTACCGCCCACTTGGTCAGATCTCAGCCCTGACGTTTGACCTTGATGACACCCTTTACGACAACCGCGAGGTGATCCTGCGTACCGAGCAGGAGTCGCTGGCGTTTGTGCAGAACTACCATCCCGCGCTGAAAGCGATACAGAACAAGGACTTTCAGAAGCTTCGTCAGTCCCTGCGGGAAACCGAGCCGGACATTTACCACGACGTGACCGAATGGCGTCGTCGTGCGGTCGAGCAGGCGATGCTCAATGCTGGCCTGAGCGCGCAGGACGCGGCCATCGGTGCCGAAGCGGCCATGGAAAACTTTGCCAAATGGCGCAGCCGTATCGACGTGCCGCAGGAGACTCACGACACGCTGGCGAAGCTTGCCGAAAAGTGGCCGCTGGTGGCCATCACCAACGGCAATGCCCAGCCCGAGCTGTTTGGCCTCAGCGATTACTTTGAATTTGTGCTGCGCGCGGGCCCGCACGGGCGAGCGAAGCCGTTTAATGATATGTACCATCTGGCGGCGGATAAGCTTAACCTGCCGCTGGGTAACATTCTGCACGTGGGGGATGACCTGACCACGGACGTGGCCGGTGCTATTCGCTGCGGGATGCAGGCCTGCTGGATCAAGCCGGAAAATGCGGAGCTGATGACCGCAACCGACAGCCGTCTTCTGCCGCACGTGGAAATTTCACGGTTGGCATCCCTCACGACGCTGATATAATCACCAGTAATATTGTATAAATTACCAGGGGTTTGCAGTTGTAGGCCCGGTAAGCGAAGCGCCACCGGGCGCTTCGCTGTGTTCCTGAATACTATGTGACGGTGCCAATGGACGTTTCTTACCTGCTCGACAGCCTTAATGACAAACAGCGTGATGCGGTTGCCGCCTCACGCACCAACATGCTGGTGCTGGCTGGGGCGGGCAGTGGTAAGACGCGCGTGCTGGTTCACCGTATCGCCTGGCTGCAGAGCGTGGAGAACTGCTCCCCGTACTCCATCATGGCGGTGACGTTTACCAACAAGGCGGCAGCAGAGATGCGCCACCGTATCGCTCAGCTGATGGGCACGAGCCAGGGCGGCATGTGGGTTGGCACCTTCCACGGCCTGGCGCACCGCCTGCTGCGCGCGCACCATATGGACGCCAACCTGCCGCAGGATTTCCAGATCCTCGACAGCGAAGACCAGCTCCGCTTGCTGAAGCGCCTGATCAAGGCGATGAACCTCGACGAGAAGCAGTGGCCGCCGCGTCAGGCGATGTGGTACATCAACGGCCAGAAGGACGAAGGGCTGCGCCCGCACCACATTCAGAGCTTCGGCAACCCGGTCGAGCAGACCTGGCAGAACGTTTACAAGGCCTACCAGGAAGCGTGCGATCGCGCTGGCCTGGTGGATTTTGCCGAGCTGCTGCTGCGCGCTCACGAGCTGTGGCTGAACAAACCGCACATCCTGCAGCACTACCGTGAACGCTTCACCAATATCCTGGTGGACGAGTTCCAGGATACCAACAACATCCAGTACGCGTGGATCCGCCTGCTGGCCGGTGATACCGGCAAGGTGATGATCGTGGGCGATGATGACCAGTCGATCTACGGCTGGCGCGGGGCGCAGGTAGAAAATATCCAGCGCTTCCTCAACGATTTCCCCGGCGCGGAAACCATTCGTCTGGAGCAGAACTACCGTTCAACCAGCAACATCCTGAGCGCGGCCAACGCCCTGATTGAAAACAACAACGGGCGTCTGGGTAAAAAGCTGTGGACCGACGGCGTCGACGGTGAACCGATTTCGATTTACTGCGCCTTCAACGAGCTCGACGAAGCCCGCTTCGTGGTGAACCGCATCAAAACCTGGCAGGACAACGGCGGCGCGCTGGAGCAGTGCGCCATTCTCTACCGCAGCAACGCCCAGTCGCGCGTGCTGGAAGAGGCGCTGCTGCAGGTGAGCATGCCGTACCGCATTTATGGCGGTATGCGCTTCTTCGAACGTCAGGAAATCAAAGATGCGCTGTCGTATCTGCGCCTCATTGCGAACCGTAACGACGACGCGGCGTTTGAACGCGTGGTCAATACGCCGACCCGCGGGATTGGCGACCGCACGCTGGACGTTGTGCGTCAGGCCTCGCGCGATCGCCAGCTGACGCTGTGGCAGGCGTGCCGCGAGCTGCTGCAGGAAAAAGCGCTTGCCGGACGTGCCGCCAGCGCATTACAGCGCTTCCTTGAGCTGATTGACGCCCTGGCGCAGGAAACCGCCGACATGCCGCTGCACGTGCAGACCGACCGGGTGATTAAAGACTCCGGCCTGCGAACCATGTACGAGCAGGAGAAAGGCGAGAAGGGCCAGACCCGTATTGAGAACTTAGAGGAACTGGTCACGGCAACGCGCCAGTTCAGCTACAACGAAGAAGACGAAGATCTGATGCCGCTGCAGGCGTTCCTCTCCCACGCCGCGCTGGAAGCGGGTGAAGGGCAGGCGGACACCTGGCAGGATGCGGTTCAGCTGATGACCCTGCACTCCGCCAAAGGCCTGGAGTTCCCGCAGGTGTTTATTGTCGGGATGGAAGAGGGGATGTTCCCGAGCCAGATGTCGCTGGATGAAGGCGGACGTCTGGAAGAGGAGCGTCGTCTGGCCTACGTGGGCGTGACGCGCGCGATGCAAAAGCTGACGCTAACCTACGCCGAAACCCGCCGCCTGTACGGTAAAGAGGTTTATCACCGTCCGTCGCGCTTCATCGGCGAGCTGCCGGAAGAGTGCGTGGAAGAGGTGCGTCTGCGGGCGAGCATCAGCCGTCCGGTCAGCCATCAGCGCATGGGCTCGCCGATTGCGGAAACCGACACCGGCTACAAGCTGGGCCAGCGCGTGCGCCATTCGAAGTTTGGCGAAGGCACTATTGTGAATCTGGAAGGCAGCGGCGAGCACAGCCGCCTGCAGGTGGCGTTCCAGGGGCAGGGGATCAAATGGCTGGTGGCGGCCTATGCGAAGCTGGAAACAGTCTAACATTCAGAAAAATATCATTATTTTGTAATAATCTGCTAGCCTTATACAGCGAAGGTCAATTAATGCCCTTCAGCGTTCCGTTGCGTGTTGACGCCATAGTTATAGCTGGCGTAACATGCGCGCACGATTACGCTAAGAGGACATTCGCCTTGGACACACCCAGTAGATACTGGCTCAATTCCCTGTCATCCAGGAACAACTCCTAAGGCTATCTCCTCTTGCTGATGGCCTTAGTGGTTGTCAGCGACCTGCATTATTCCCGTCGCGCTGAGTCAGGCTGTTTAATGGTCTGAAACCCAATTTGTTTCTGTGTGCCCACCGAACTGTCCGATATTTTTTGCATTGGGAGTCCCGGTCATGTTGAGCGCATTTCAACTCGAAAATAACCGACTGACTCGGCTTGAAGCCGAAGAGTCACAGCCCCTCATTGATGCCGTATGGGTGGATCTGGTCGAGCCGGACGACGATGAACGCCTTCGCGTACAATCTGAACTGGGGCAAAGCCTGGCAACCCGCCCGGAACTGGAAGACATCGAAGCATCCGCGCGTTTTTTTGAAGACGAAGACGGTCTGCATATTCACTCCTTCTTCTTCTTTGAAGATGCGGAAGACCACGCGGGTAACTCCACCGTGGCGTTTACCATTCGCGACGGCCGTCTGTTTACCCTGCGCGAGCGCGAGCTGCCGGCATTCCGTCTCTACCGCATGCGCGCCCGCAGCCAGGCAATGGTGGACGGTAACGCTTACGAGCTGCTGCTCGATCTGTTCGAGACCAAAATTGAACAGCTGGCGGACGAAATTGAAAACATCTACAGCGATCTGGAAAAGCTGAGCCGCGTGATCATGGAAGGCCATCAGGGCGATGAATACGACGAAGCGCTCTCCACGCTGGCGGAGCTGGAAGATATCGGCTGGAAGGTGCGCTTGTGTCTGATGGATACGCAGCGCGCGCTGAACTTCCTGGTGCGCAAGGCGCGTCTGCCGGGCGGTCAGCTGGAGCAGGCGCGGGAGATCTTACGCGATATCGAATCCCTGCTGCCGCACAACGAATCCCTGTTTCAGAAGGTGAACTTCCTGATGCAGGCGGCGATGGGCTTTATCAACATCGAGCAGAACCGCATCATCAAGATCTTCTCGGTGGTGTCCGTGGTGTTCCTGCCGCCGACGCTGGTGGCGTCCAGCTACGGGATGAACTTTGAGTTTATGCCGGAGCTGAAGTGGAGCTTTGGCTACCCGGGGGCGATTATCTTCATGATCCTCGCGGGGCTGGCACCGTATCTGTACTTTAAGCGTCGTAACTGGCTGTAAAAATCTGGCGGGTGGCGCTGCGCTTACCCGCCCTACGATCGAATTCCCTCTCCCTGTGGGAGAGGGTTAGGGTGAGGGCAACATCACAACCCTTTGCGCACCCTGCGCTGGGTATAAATCGCATCCGCAACAAAGATTGCCAGCGCCACCCAGATAAAGGCGAACGTCACCATCTTATCCGCCCCCGGCACCTCACCGTAGAACACCACCGCCAACAGGAACATCAGCGTCGGGCCAATGTACTGGAAGAAGCCCAGCGTGGAGAGACGCAGACGCGTCGCGGCACCGGTGAAGCACAGCAGTGGAATGGTGGTCACCACGCCCGCCGCCATCAGCATCAGGTTCAGCGACCACGGGTTGCTGCCCATATGACTGGTGGCGCTGTCGGCGATGCCGAAGAGATAAATCGCCGCCACGGGCAGCAGCCACAGGGTTTCAAACAGCATCCCCGTCTGCGCTTCCACCGCAATCTTCTTACGCACCAGGCCGTAGAACGCAAAGCTGAACGCCAGGCCGAGGGCAATAATCGGCAGCGAGCCGAAGGTCCAGAGCTGCACCAGTACGCCGCAGAAGGCCAGAATCACCGCCACCCACTGCATCCGGCGGAAGCGCTCACCGAGGAAAATCATCCCCAGCACGATATTCACCAGCGGGTTAATGAAGTACCCCAGGCTCGCTTCGAGCATGTGATGGTTATTCACCGCCCAGATAAACAGCAGCCAGTTGCCGCCAATCAGCACCGCGGAGAGCGCCAGCAGGAAAATCTTTTTCGGGGTTTGCAGCAGCGTTTTGACGCCCGACCACTGACGGCTGAGGCTCATCAGCGCAATCATAAAGAAGAATGACCAGATAACGCGGTGAGTCAGGATCTCATCGGCCGGAACGTAGGCGATAAGCTTGAAATACGCCGGGGCGATACCCCAAATAAAATAAGCGGCAAGGGCGAGTAAAACGCCCTGCCGCGTCTGTTTAGCATCCATCGGGAAAATCCGTTACAAAAAAGTGAATTAATTTTACCCGATTTTGCCGCCTCAACCCACCATATAAGTGGCGGTTGCGCTGGCGATATACACCTGCTCTTCGTTGTGTAATTCAACGCGCGCCACGGCAACTTTATTTCCCGCGCGCAGCAGGCTGCTGGTACAGGTAAAGCGATTTCCGCGCCCCGGGCGAAGATAGTCGACGCGCAAATCAATGGTGCCCATGCGCGCCAGACGCTGGCGGAGTTCGTCTTCGTTGATGGTGTCATGGCGGGTCAGCGTGCTGCCCACGCAGACCAGACCTGCCGCCACGTCCAGCGCGGAGGCAATCACGCCGCCGTGCAAAATACTTTGCGCCCAGTTACCCACCATCATCGGCTGGTTGTTAAAGCTCAGCTGGGCAAAATCTTTCTCGTAACGCTCCAGCTCCAGTCCCAGCGCGCGGTTAAACGGCATATGGTAAACAAAAATCTCGCCCACGAGTTTTAACACTTCTTCGGCGGTAAGCATGGCTGACATGAGGCATCACATCCTTATTGTTAACGAAATGTTGATTTTATGCCTCAGCAACAAGGAATTCCACTTTCAGAAACGAGGATGCAGCAGTTGTCGCAGAAGTCTGTAGAATGTTCGCCACATAACTATTCAGCTAATTTTACTCTTTTGCAGGAGAACACCACCGATGCGGACGTATCTGGCCTGGTTACTGGCGGCGGTTGCGCTGCCCCTCACAGCATATGCGCAGGAAGCAACGATCAAAGAGGTGCATGATAAACCTGCCGTTCACGGTAGTATTATCGCGAACCTTCTTCAGGAGCATGACAATCCGTTCACGCTCTATCCGTATGACACCAACTATGTGATTTACACCCAGACCAGCGATCTTAACAAAGAGGCGATAAGCTCCTATAACTGGTCTGATAATGCGCGTAAAGATGAGGTGAAGTTCCAGCTCAGCCTCGCGTTCCCGTTCTGGCGCGGTATTCTGGGGCCGAACTCGGTGCTCGGGGCGTCTTACACGCAGAAATCCTGGTGGCAGCTCTCTAACAGCGGAGAGTCCTCGCCGTTCCGTGAAACCAACTATGAGCCGCAGCTGTTCCTCGGTTTTGCAACGGATTATGAGTTTGCGGGCTGGACGCTGCGTGACGTCGAAGTGGGCTTTAACCACGATTCCAACGGTCGCTCTGATCCTACCTCGCGCAGCTGGAACCGTGCCTATACGCGTCTGATGGCGCAGAACGGTAACTGGATGGTGGAAGTGAAGCCGTGGTATGTGGTGGGCGAAACCGATGACAACCCGGATATCACCAAATATATGGGCTACTACCAGCTCAAAGTCGGCTATCAGTTGGGTGATGCCGTGCTCAGCGCCAAAGGCCAGTACAACTGGAACACCGGCTACGGCGGTGCGGAAGTGGGCTTAAGCTATCCAATGACGAAGCATGTCCGCATCTATACTCAGGTGTACAGCGGTTACGGCGAGTCGCTTATCGATTACAACTTCAACCAGACCCGCGTCGGCGTGGGCGTGATGCTGAACGATATTCTCTAGGCTGTTCGAATGTTTTTGCGTTAAACGTTGAAGTTTCTCTCTCAGGCGCTGAAAATAGCGCCTGTTTCATTTCTGGCATATGGGGTTAACGTGGCGCAGGCGGAAGTATTGAATCAGGAGTCGCTGGCTAAACAGGTTTTGCATGAAACCTTTGGCTACCAGCAGTTCCGCCCCGGCCAGGAAACCATCATTGAAACGGTGCTGGAAGGTCGTGATTGCCTGGTGGTGATGCCGACCGGTGGCGGCAAGTCCCTTTGTTATCAGGTGCCCGCGCTGGTGCTTAACGGCCTGACGGTCGTGGTATCCCCCCTTATTTCTCTGATGAAAGACCAGGTTGACCAGCTGCTCGCCAACGGCGTGGCGGCGGCCTGTCTCAACTCGACCCAAACCCGGGAGCAGCAGCAAGAGGTGATGGCCGGTTGTCGTACCGGGCAGATCCGCCTGCTGTATATCGCGCCGGAACGCCTGATGCTGGATAACTTCCTCGACCACCTGGCGCACTGGAACCCGGTCCTGCTGGCGGTGGACGAAGCGCACTGTATTTCCCAGTGGGGACACGATTTCCGCCCGGAATACGCGGCCCTCGGCCAGCTGCGTCAGCGCTTCCCCGAGCTGCCGTTTATGGCGCTTACCGCCACGGCGGATGACACCACCCGTCTGGACATCGTTCGTCTGCTCGGGCTGAACGACCCCTATATTCAGGTCAGCAGCTTCGACCGCCCTAACATCCGCTATATGCTGATGGAAAAATTCAAGCCGCTGGATCAGCTCCTGCGCTACGTCCAGGAGCAGCGCGGCAAGTCCGGCATCATCTACTGTAACAGCCGTGCGAAGGTGGAAGACACCGCCGCGCGTCTGCAAAACCGCGGCTTTAGCGCCGCCGCCTATCACGCCGGATTAGAGAACCACATCCGCGCCGACGTGCAGGAGAAATTCCAGCGCGATGACCTGCAGATCGTGGTCGCAACGGTGGCGTTTGGGATGGGAATCAACAAGCCCAACGTGCGCTTTGTGGTGCACTTCGACATCCCGCGCAATATCGAATCCTACTATCAGGAAACCGGCCGCGCCGGGCGTGACGGTCTGCCTGCGGAAGCGATGCTGTTTTACGATCCGGCCGATATGGCGTGGCTGCGCCGCTGTCTGGAAGAGAAGCCGCAGGGACAGCTGCAGGATATCGAGCGCCACAAGCTCAACGCGATGGGCGCGTTTGCCGAAGCGCAAACCTGCCGTCGTCTGGTTCTGCTCAACTACTTTGGTGAAGGGCGCCAGGAGCCGTGCGGCAACTGCGATATCTGCCTCGATCCGCCGAAACAGTACGATGGCCTGATGGACGCGCGTAAAGCGCTCTCGACCATTTACCGTGTGAATCAACGCTTCGGGATGGGCTACGTGGTGGAGGTGCTGCGCGGCGCCAATAACCAGCGTATCCGCGATATGGGCCACGACAAGCTGCCCGTCTACGGTATTGGCAAGGAGCAGAGCCACGAACACTGGGTGAGTATCATTCGCCAGCTGATCCACCTCGGCTTCGCCACGCAGAACATTGCCCAGCACTCCGCCCTGCAGCTGACCGAGGCGGCTCGCCCCGTTCTGCGTGGTGACGTTGAACTCAAGCTCGCCGTGCCGCGCGTCATCGCCCTGAAGCCACGCGTGATGCAGAAATCCTACGGCGGCAACTACGACCGCAAGCTGTTCGCCAAACTGCGCAAGCTGCGTAAGGCCATCGCCGACGAAGAAAACATCCCGCCTTACGTGGTGTTCAACGACGCGACGCTGATTGAGATGGCCGAGCAGATGCCGCTCAGCGCCAGCGAAATGCTCAGCGTCAACGGCGTGGGAACGCGCAAGCTGGAGCGCTTCGGTAAAGAGTTTATGGCGCTCATCCGCTCTCACGCCGACGGTGATGATGAGGAGTAGTCAGCCGGGCGAAAAAGTGCCAGGATGATGACTCACTAAATTATTTCCCCGCGAGCTAATTATGTTAATGCTATTTCTCACCGTGGCGTTAGTGCACATCGTTGCGCTGATGAGCCCCGGCCCGGACTTTTTCTTCGTATCACAAACGGCCGTCAGTCGCTCCCGCAAAGAGGCGATGATGGGCGTGCTCGGTATCACCATGGGCGTTATGGTCTGGGCGGCCGTTGCGCTGCTCGGTCTGAACCTTATCCTGACGAAGATGGCCTGGCTGCATAACATCATTATGGTCGGCGGCGGGCTGTACCTGTGCTGGATGGGCTACCAGATGCTGCGCGGGGCGCTGAAGAAAGAAGAGAAAAAACCGCAAGAGCCGAAGGTCGAGCTGGCAACGGGCGGCCGCAGCTTTGTAAAAGGGCTGCTGACCAATCTGGCGAACCCGAAAGCGATTATCTATTTCGGCTCGGTGTTCTCGCTGTTTGTAGGCAATAGCGTCGGCGCGGGCGCACGCTGGGGCATCTTCCTGCTGATCGTCGTTGAAACCTTTGCCTGGTTTACCATCGTAGCCAGCCTGTTCGCCTTACCGGCAATGCGCCGCGGCTACCAGCGTATCGCGAAGTGGATTGACGGCTTCGCCGGCGCGCTGTTCGCCGGCTTCGGCATTCATCTCATCATTTCTCGCTAAGCGTGACGCGCTGACGCAAGCAGCGCGCCAACCAGCATAAACAGCGAGCCAAAGACTTTATTCAGGGCCTTCATCTGCTTAGGCCCTTTAATCCACGCCGCAATTCGCTGCGCCAGCGTCGCGTAACCAATCATCACGATGATATCGACGATAATGGTGGTCGCGCCCAGCACCACGTACTGCATCACCTGGGGCTGATGCGGAACGATAAACTGTGGGAACAGCGCGGCGAGGAAAACGATGCTCTTCGGGTTGGTCAGGTTGACGAACACCGCGCGCTTAAACAGATGGCCGCGGTTTTGCGTCTGAGCGAGCGTATTCAGGTTGATGGAGCCTGCCGCGCGCCACTGCTGGATGCCGAGCCAAATCAAATACGCTGCCCCGGCCCATTTCAGCACCTCAAAGGCCAGCACGGAGCGGGAGAACAGGGTCCCCAGACCGATCCCGACCAGCACAATATGAATGCCCAGCCCGGTCTGCAAACCGGCAATCGACGCCGCCGCACCGCGGTAGCCGTGGTTGATGGAGGTGGTCATGGTGTTAATAGCCCCCGAACCCGGAGAAAGGCTGAGGATAATGGATGTCAGCAGGTAGGCGAACCACCATTCGAAGGTCATTTGAAACTCCCGAACCGTCTATTTTTATGCCACAATACGCTATTATTGAGTCATTTTGTGACCGGTGACGAAAAAAACGATATTCCCTGGATTACGTGAGTGGAAACCCAATGTTTCAGCAGAAAAAGGACTGGGAAACACGAGAAAACGCTTTTGCTGCTTTCTCTATGGGGCCGCTGACCGATTTCTGGCGGCAGCGTGAGGAAGATGAGTTTACGGGCGTCGGGGGCGTCCCGGTGCGTTTCGTTCGTTTCCGAAATGAAAAAAATGACCGGGTGATAGTGGTCTGCCCTGGGCGTATTGAAAGCTACGTTAAATATGCCGAGCTGGCCTATGACCTGGTCCATATGGGGTTCGATGTCCTGATCATCGACCATCGTGGACAGGGGCTGTCCGGACGTATGCTGCCGGACACGCACCGTGGGCACGTCGATCGCTTCAGCGATTACGTCGACGATTTTGCCGCGTTCTGGCAGCAGGACGTTCAGCCTGGCCCCTGGCGCAAGCGGTATATTCTTGCGCACTCCATGGGCGGCGCCATTTCGACGCTGTTTTTGCAGCGTTACGCGCACCAGTGCGACGCCATTGCGCTCACCGCGCCGATGTACGGTATCGTGATCCGTTTTCCTGACTGGATGGTGCGCCATCTTCTTGACTGGGCTGAGGGCCATCAGCGCATTCGTGAAGGTTACGCCATTGGCACAGGACGCTGGCGCGCGCTGCCGTTCGCCATCAACGTCTTAACCCACAGCCGGCAGCGTTATCGCCGCAACCTGCGCTTTTATGCCGATGAACCGCGCTTGCGCGTCGGCGGACCGACCTGGCACTGGGTGCGGGAGGGGATTCTGGCCGGTGAGCAGGTGCTGGCGGGCGTAGGCGATGATGACACGCCGACGCTTCTGATCCAGGCGGAAGAAGAGCGTGTGGTGGATAACCGCATGCATGACCGCTATTGTGAACTGCGCGCTGCAGCCGGTCACCCTTGTGAAGGGGGTAAACCGCTGGTCATTAACGGCGCGTTCCATGAGATCCTTTTTGAAAAGGACGCTATGCGCTCAGTCGCGCTTAACGCCATTGTTGAATTTTTCAACAGGCATAATTGATTCTTGTTTTCCACCAGAGGTTGAAATCCCTATGTACCAGGTTGTTGCATCTGATTTAGATGGCACGCTGCTTTCCCCCGACCACACCCTGTCGCCTTACGCGAAAGAGACCTTAAAACTCCTGACTGCCCGTGGCGTGAACTTTGTGTTCGCCACCGGCCGCCACCACGTGGACGTGGGGCAGATCCGCGATAATCTTGAGATCAAATCGTACATGATCACCTCCAACGGTGCGCGCGTGCATGATACCGACGGCAACCTGATCTTTACCCACAACCTGGATCGCGATATTGCCGCCGATCTGTTCGGCGTGGTGCATAACAACCCGGCTATCGTCACTAACGTTTACCGCGACGATGACTGGTTTATGAACCGCCATCGCCCGGATGAAATGCGTTTCTTCAAGGAAGCGGTATTCAACTACTCCCTCTACGAACCGGGCCTGCTGGAGCCGGAAGGGATCAGCAAGGTGTTCTTCACCTGTGACAGCCACGAAGAGCTGCTCCCGCTGGAACAGGCGATCAACGCCCGCTGGGGCGATCGCGTCAACGTGAGCTTCTCAACCCTGACCTGTCTGGAAGTAATGGCGGGAGGCGTCTCTAAAGGTCACGCGCTGGAAGCCGTTGCGAAACGTCTGGGCTTCGGGCTGAAAGACTGTATCGCCTTCGGTGACGGCATGAACGACGCCGAGATGCTTTCGATGGCGGGCAAGGGCTGCATCATGCAGAACGCGCACCAGCGTCTGAAGGATCTGCACCCTGAGCTGGAAGTGATTGGTTCTAACGCTGACAACGCGGTACCGAAGTATCTGCGCAAACTGTTCCTTGAATAATCTTCATTCGGTTGTTTATTGCTCAGTTGTCAACTAAAGAGTTCGCTACAATGCCTCTCCTTCTTTCTGAGAGACAAGCATTGTGGCGCTACTCATTATCACCACTATCCTGTGGGCCTTCTCCTTTAGCCTGATTGGCGAATACCTTGCCGGTTCGGTCGACAGCTACTTCTCGGTGCTGATGCGCGTGGGGCTGGCGGCGCTGGTGTTCCTGCCGTTTCTGCGCGCGCGCGGGCAATCGCTGAAAACGATTGTGCTGTATATGCTGGTGGGGGCGATGCAGCTCGGCATCATGTATTTGTTCAGCTTCCGGGCCTACGTCTACCTGTCCGTCTCTGAATTCCTGCTCTTTACCGTGCTGACGCCGCTCTATATCACGCTGATTTACGACCTGCTCAGCAGACGCCGTCTGCGCTGGGGATACCTGCTGAGCGCCGCGCTGGCGGTGATCGGTGCGGCGATTATTCGCTATGACAAAGTCAGCGATCACTTCTGGACCGGACTGATGTTCGTCCAGCTCGCCAACATCAGCTTCGCCATCGGCATGGTGGGCTACAAACGCCTGATGGAAACCCGTCCGATGCCGCAGCATAACGCGTTTGCCTGGTTCTATATGGGCGCCGCGATTGTCGCGGTGGCGGCGTGGTTTATGCTCGGCAACCCGCAAAAACTGCCGACCACCGCCGTGCAGTGGGGCGTTCTGGTCTGGCTGGGCGTAGTGGCGTCAGGGCTGGGATACTTCATGTGGAACTACGGCGCTACGCAGGTAGACGCCGGTACGCTGGGGATCATGAATAACGTGCATGTCCCGGCAGGGCTGCTGGTCAACCTCGCCATCTGGCAGCAACAGCCGCACTGGCCGAGCTTTATTATTGGGGGAGCGGTGATCCTGGCTTCGCTGTGGGTCCATCGCCGATGGGTCGCTCCGCGCTCCGCACAAACGGAAGATGGTCGCACGCGTGGTTCCGCGCTGAGCGAATAAACGCCTCCGTAATCGGCTGACGCTGCTCGCCATCGCGCACGGCAGCGTACAGCCGGCTCCACAGTCCTTCACCCAGGGTTTTGGTCTGCACCAGACCCTGGCGTTCAAAACTCTCCACCACCCAGTGCGGCAGCGCCGCGATACCCATTCTGGCCGCCACCATCTGAATCAGCAGTAGGGTGTTATCCACGCTTTTCAGCTGCGGGCTAATGCCTGCCGGCTGCAGGAAGTGGCGCCAGATATCCAGGCGGCTGCGCTGCACCGGATAAATCAGCAGCGTCTCTGTCGCCAGGTCTTCCGGCGTGATGCGCGTTTTGGCGGCCAGCGGGTGATCCGGCGCCAGCACCAGGCGCACTTCATAATCAAACATCGGCGAATAGTGCAGGCCGCTGCGCGGCAGGATATCAGAGGTCATGACCAGATCCAGCTCGCCCTGCTGCAGCGACGGCTGCGGGTCAAAGGTCACACCGGATTTGAAGTCCATCTCCACCTGCGGCCACTTCTGGCGGAAGTTTTCAAGCGCGGGGGTCAGCCACTGAATACAGCTGTGGCACTCAATGGCGATGCGCAGTTTGGTCTGCTGCGGTTCGTTACACGCCTGCAGCGCGCTCGCGATTTGCGGCAGTACCTGATTCGCCAGCTGAAGAAGAATTTCACCCTGCGGCGTAAAGCGTAGCGGCTGGCTCTTACGCACAAAAAGACGAAAGCCGAGGCGTTGTTCCAGATCGCTGAACTGGTGAGAAAGGGCAGACTGGGTCTGGTGCAGCGTGGCCGCAGCCGCCGCGAGCGAACCGCAGTTCCGCAACGCTTGTAGCGTTTTCAGGTGTTTAATCTCGATCATGAAAGTCCTTCACTTCGCCATGAACATATTGCGCTTGAGGAATATACAGTACCTGCCAATTATAGAAGTGTAAACATCTGGACGTCTAAATAACGAATTTCACAAGGGGCACACCATGACAATCCGCAATCACACTCTCGGTTTCCCTCGCGTCGGCCTGCGTCGCGAGCTGAAAAAAGCACAAGAAAGCTACTGGGCGGGTAATGCCACCCGCGAAGAACTGCTGGCGGTAGGACGCGAGCTGCGCGCCCGCCACTGGGATCAGCAAAAACAGGCGGGCATTGACCTGCTGCCGGTGGGCGATTTCGCCTGGTACGACCATGTTCTGACGACCAGCCTGCTGCTTGGCAACGTGCCGGCTCGTCATCAGAACAAAGATGGATCGGTAGATATCGATACCCTGTTCCGCATCGGCCGTGGCCGCGCGCCGACGGGTGAGCCAGCGGCAGCGGCGGAAATGACCAAGTGGTTTAACACCAACTATCACTATATGGTGCCGGAGTTCGTCAAAGGCCAACAGTTCAGGCTGGCCTGGACGCAGCTTCTGGACGAAGTGGATGAAGCGCTGGCGCTGGGCCACCAGGTGAAGCCGGTGCTGCTCGGGCCGGTAACGTACCTGTGGCTGGGCAAAGTAAAGGGCGAGCCGTTTGACCGACTCAGCCTGCTGAAGGATATTCTGCCGGTCTACAAACAGGTGCTGAGTGAGCTGGGCAAACGCGGCATTCAGTGGGTGCAAATCGACGAACCGGCGCTGGTGCTTGAGCTGCCGCAGGATTGGCTGGATGCCTTCAAACCGGCATATGACGCGCTCACCGGTCAGGTAAAACTCCTGCTGACGACCTATTTTGAAGGCGTGACGCCGAACCTGAAGACCATTACCGCGCTGCCGGTCCAGGGCCTGCACGTTGACCTCGTACACGGTAAAGATGATGTGGCGGAGCTGCACAAGCGTTTGCCAGCGGACTGGCTGCTCTCTGCCGGGCTGATCAACGGCCGTAACGTCTGGCGCGCCGATCTCACCGAGAAATACGCGCAAATCAAAGACATCGTCGGCAAACGTGAGCTGTGGGTGGCCTCGTCCTGTTCGCTGCTGCACAGCCCGATCGATCTGAACGTGGAGACCCGTCTGGATGCCGAGGTGAAAAGCTGGTTTGCCTTCGCCCTGCAAAAATGTGAAGAGCTGACGCTGCTGCGCGACGCGCTGAACAGCGGCGAAACGGCGGCGATTACCGAATGGAGCGCCCCGATCCAGGCGCGTCGTCACTCGGCGCGCGTGCACAACCCGGCGGTGGAAAAACGCCTGGCGGCCATCACCGCTCAGGACAGCCAGCGGCAGAGCCCTTACGAGGTGCGCGCCGAAGCGCAGCGCGCCCGCTTTAATCTGCCCGCGTGGCCGACCACCACAATTGGCTCTTTCCCTCAGACTACGGAGATCCGCGGCCTGCGTCTGGACTTCAAGAAGGGCAATCTGGATGCGAATCACTATCGCACCGGCATCGCGGAACACATCAAGCAGGCGATTATCGAGCAGGAACGCCTGGGGCTGGACGTGCTGGTGCACGGCGAGGCCGAGCGTAACGACATGGTGGAATATTTTGGTGAGCACCTGGACGGCTTTGTCTTTACCCAGAACGGCTGGGTGCAGAGCTACGGCTCACGCTGCGTGAAGCCGCCGGTGGTTATCGGTGACGTCAGCCGCCCGGAAGCGATCACCGTGGAGTGGGCGAAGTATGCCCAGTCCCTGACCGATAAGCCGGTAAAAGGGATGCTCACCGGTCCGGTGACCATTCTCTGCTGGTCGTTCCCGCGTGAAGACGTGACTCGTGAAACCATCGCCAAACAGATCGCCCTGGCGCTGCGTGATGAGGTGGCGGATCTGGAAGCGGCAGGCATTGGCATTATTCAGATTGACGAACCGGCCCTGCGCGAAGGCTTGCCGCTGCGCCGCAGCGACTGGGATGCCTACCTGCAGTGGGGCGTGGAGGCGTTCCGCATCAACGCCGCGGTGGCGAAGGACGATACCCAGATCCACACCCACATGTGTTACTGCGAATTCAACGACATCATGGATTCGATTGCCGCGCTCGATGCCGACGTGATCACCATCGAGACCTCGCGTTCAGACATGGAGCTGCTGGAGTCGTTTGAAGAGTTCGACTACCCGAATGAAATCGGGCCGGGCGTGTACGACATTCACTCCCCGAACGTGCCGAGCGTGGAGTGGATTGAAGCCCTGCTGAAAAAAGCGGCCCAGCGCATTCCGGCAGAGCGCCTGTGGGTGAACCCGGACTGCGGACTGAAAACCCGCGGCTGGCCGGAGACGCGCGCGGCGCTGGCGAACATGGTGAAGGCGGCGCAGAACCTGCGTCAGGCTTGATGATGCGTAGGCCCGGTAAGGCATAGCCGCCACCGGGCTTTTTTTATTACGCTTTCTTACCGCCGAACTGGCTAAACCACGCCAGCATTCTCTGCCAGCCATCTTTGGCTGATTCTGCGTGATAGCTCGGACGATAATCGGCGTTAAACGCGTGCCCGGCATCCGGATACACCACGATCTCCGCCTTCGCATTGGCCGCACGGAGCGCATGGCGCATGTTCTCTACCGAATCCAGAGAAATACCGGTGTCCTGACCGCCGTAAAGCCCTAACACGGGGGCGTTTAGCTCCGTGGCGATATCGACGGGATGTTTCGGTGAATTCAGCGTTTTCTCACCCACCAGTTTGCCGTACCAGGCGACAGCGGCTTTGAGCTGCGGGTTATGCGCGGCATACAGCCAGCTAATGCGTCCACCCCAGCAGAAACCCGTGACCAGCAGACGATGCGGATCGCCGCCGTTGCGCGCCGCCCAGCTGGCGACGTGGTCGAGATCGGCCAGCACCTGCGCGTCCGGGACTTTGCTCACCAGGTTGCTGAGCAATGTTGGAATATCGCTGTAGTCGTTCGGATCGCCCTGACGGAAGTAGAGCTCTGGCGCAACGGCCAGATACCCTTCCAGCGCCAGTCGGCGGCAGAGGTCGCGAATGTGTTCGTGAACACCAAATATCTCCTGAATCACAATCACGATGGGCAGCGGACCGTCTGCCGATTTTGGCCGTGCGTGATAAGCAGGCATATTCTCCCCCTGCGAGGGAATGGAGGTCTCGCCCGCGGTAATTGCCGCTTCTGGCGTCGACACGATGGTTGAAGCATGTGGGGCCGCAGCAGGTGCAAAACCGGTTTTTTCAGTCATGGCATTCTCCGTACCAATGAGTTAGCGCAAAGGTAAATATAGACACCAGGTTAACAACTCACAGTGCCTTAAACGGTCTATCTTTTGTGCAGCACCTGGCGTTATAACTTGTTAATGTGATGTGAATCACTTTTTTATGGAAATTCAATGTAATCATTTTCATTCATGGTGAGGTGTGTCACGAAAATATGCTTACTGCTTCTGTAAAGTACCGTTTTACTTCTTCTGACTAACCGACCCACAGAGGAGTCACCTATGTCTAAGTCTGATGTTTTTCATCTCGGCCTCACCAAAAACGATTTACAAGGGGCTACGCTCGCTATCGTCCCTGGCGATCCTGAGCGTGTGGAAAAGATCGCCGCGCTGATGGATAAGCCGGTCAAGCTGGCTGCCCATCGTGAGTTCACCACCTGGCGCGCAGAGCTGGATGGCAAAGCGGTGATCGTGTGCTCTACCGGTATTGGTGGTCCGTCTACGTCTATTGCTGTTGAAGAGCTGGCACAGCTGGGCATCCGTACTTTCCTGCGTATTGGTACCACTGGCGCTATCCAGCCACACATCAACGTCGGAGACGTGTTGGTCACGACCGCGTCCGTTCGTCTGGACGGCGCAAGCCTGCATTTTGCTCCGATGGAGTTCCCGGCAGTGGCTGATTTCGAATGCACCACCGCGCTGGTTGAAGCCGCGAAATCCGTGGGCGCGACCACCCACGTGGGCGTCACCGCCTCTTCCGACACCTTCTACCCGGGCCAGGAGCGTTACGACACCTTCTCAGGCCGCGTGGTAAGCCGTTTCAAAGGCTCAATGGAAGAGTGGCAGTCCATGGGCGTGATGAACTACGAAATGGAATCCGCAACGCTGCTGACCATGTGCGCAAGCCAGGGTCTGCGTGCCGGTATGGTGGCGGGCGTTATCGTCAACCGTACCCAGCAGGAGATCCCGAACGCCGAAACCATGAAGCAGACCGAAAGTCATGCAGTGAAAATCGTGGTGGAAGCAGCGCGTCGCCTGATCTGATCCTCTCTTCTGTAATCAAAGGCCGACGCGTTCGGCCTTTATTTTTTGCGTAGCGCCTCGCAGGAAAACCCTTTCAAACTGGACGTTTATACAGCACAATTCTATTTTGTGCGGGTAATACGTTGATGCAGGGGGCATTGTGGATATCTCGATCCTGATTTACGCGGTGATTGCGCTGGTGGGCTTAGGGATTGGCTGGCTGATTTCCAGCTACCAGCATGCGCAGCAGAAGGCCGACCAGCTCGCAGAGCGCGAAGAGATAGTCGCCGATTTAAGCGCGGCAAAACAGCAGCTTGCTCTGAGCGAACACTGGCGCGACGAGTGCGAATTGCTTAACAACGAGCTGCGCAACCTGCGAGACATTAACACCTCGCTGGAGGCCGATCTCCGCGAAGTGACCACCCGCCTTGAATCCACCCAGCTGCATGCGGAAGACAAAATCCGCCAGATGATCAACAGCGAGCAGCGCCTCAGCGAACAGTTTGAGAACCTCGCCAACCGAATTTTTGAGCACAGCAACCGCCGCGTTGACGAACAGAACCGCCAGAGCCTGAACAGCCTGCTGACGCCGCTGCGCGAACAGCTGGACGGTTTTCGCCGTCAGGTGCAGGACAGCTTTGGTCAGGAAGCCCGCGAGCGGCACACGCTGGCGCATGAGATTCGCAATCTTCAGCAGCTGAATGCGCAAATGGCGCAGGAAGCGGTCAACCTGACCCGCGCGCTGAAAGGGGATAACAAAACCCAGGGCAACTGGGGAGAAGTGGTGCTGACCCGCGTGCTTGAGGCCTCTGGTCTGCGCGAAGGATACGAGTACGAAACGCAGGTGAGTATCGAAAACGATGCCCGCTCGCGTATGCAGCCGGATGTCATCGTGCGGCTGCCGCAGGGTAAAGATGTGGTGATTGACGCCAAAATGACGCTGGTGGCGTATGAACGCTACTTTAATGCGGACGATGACTACACCCGCGAGTCTGCGCTGCAGGAGCACATTGCCTCCGTGCGTAATCATATTCGCCTGCTTGGCAGAAAAGACTACCAGCAGCTGCCGGGGCTGCGCTCGCTGGACTATGTCCTGATGTTCATCCCGGTAGAACCCGCATTTCTGCTGGCACTCGACAGACAGCCTGAACTTATCACCGAAGCGCTCAAAAATAACATTATGCTGGTCAGCCCCACCACGCTGCTGGTGGCGTTACGCACCATTGCGAACCTGTGGCGCTATGAGCACCAGAGCCGCAACGCGCAGCAGATTGCCGATCGTGCCAGCAAGCTTTACGACAAAATGCGCCTCTTCGTGGACGACATGTCTTCAGTCGGTCAGAGCCTGGATCGTGCGCAGGATAACTACCGCCAGGCGATGAAAAAACTCACCTCCGGACGCGGCAATCTGCTGGCACAGGCTGAATCATTCCGCAGCCTGGGGGTTGAGGTTAAACGCGAGATTAATCCGGAATTGGTCGAACAGGCCACCGCCCAGGACGACGAATTTCGCCTGCGAGAAGGTGCGGACGAACAAAAGACAAACAGTGAAGACAACACGTTAGCGGCGGATTTATCACCAGACGAGACTTCAGCGCGTTTCTTTCGCGGTGGTTGAAACGTAGGGCAAACGCGCCCAATCTGTTACACTTCACGAACATTTTACTGATAAGCAGGCTCTAAGATGGCTGACGATTCACAAGACACAACGCACTTTGGCTTTCAGACTGTCGCCAAAGCGCAGAAAGCTGACATGGTGGCCCACGTATTTCATTCCGTGGCGGCGAAGTACGATGTGATGAATGACCTGATGTCGTTCGGCATTCATCGCTTGTGGAAGCGCTTCACCATTGACTGCAGCGGCGTACGTCGTGGACAAACGGTGCTGGATTTAGCCGGTGGCACGGGCGATTTAACCGCGAAATTCTCCCGTCTGGTGGGCGAAACCGGTCGCGTAGTTCTCGCCGATATTAATGACTCCATGCTGAAAATGGGACGCGAAAAGCTGCGTAACATCGGCGTGGTGGGGAATGTGGAGTATGTACAGGCAAATGCCGAAGCGCTGCCATTCCCGGACAATACCTTTGACTGCATCACGATCTCTTTCGGTCTGCGTAACGTGACCGATAAAGAAAAAGCGCTGCGCTCCATGTACCGCGTGCTGAAGCCGGGTGGACGTCTGCTGGTGCTCGAGTTCTCTAAACCGATCATTGAGCCGCTGAGCAAAGCCTACGACGCCTATTCCTTCCACGTGCTGCCGCGTATTGGTGAGCTGGTGGCTAACGACGCTGAAAGCTACCGCTATTTGGCGGAATCTATCCGTATGCACCCGGATCAGGACACATTAAAAGCCATGATGCAGGACGCGGAATTTGAGAACGTTGAATATTTCAACCTGACGGCCGGTGTCGTCGCGCTGCATCGCGGTTACAAATTCTGAGTGGAGGTGTCCCGTGCCCTTTAAACCCTTAGTCTCCGCAGGCATCGAGAATGTACTGAACGCTTTTCTGTATCGCGCCCCTGCGCTGAAAGCTGCACGTCAGCGGCTTAACGGAAAGGTATTACGTATTGTTTTAAAAGAGTTCTCGACGCCGCTTGTGCTGGTATTCAGCGAACGCCAGCTTGACGTTCTGGGGGCGTGGGAAGGTGAAGCCGACTGCTCGGTCATTACGCACATGAGCGTGCTGCCAAAACTGCGCGATCGCCAGCAGTTAACGGCGCTTATCCGCAGCGGTGAGCTGGAAGTGGAGGGCGACATTCAGGTCGTGCAGAACTTCGTTGCGCTCACCGATCTGGCGGAGTTCGACCCGGCAGAGCTGCTCGCTCCTTTTATCGGCGACATTGCCGCCGAAGGCATCGGGAAAGTCCTTCATGGCGGCGCCTCCTTTGCGCGTAAAAACCTTCAGCGCCAGCAACGCTATGCGGCGGAAGTGCTGACTGAGGAGTGGCGAATGGCGCCCGGGCCACTGGAAGTTGCATGGTTTGCGGAAGAGACCGCTGCTGTTGAACGTGCGGTTGATGCGTTAACCAAACGGCTGGAAAAACTGGAGGGCAAATGACGCCTGGTGAAATTCGGCGCCTCTATTTTATTATTCGCACCTTTTTGAGCTACGGGCTCGACGAGCTTATCCCCAAAATGCGTATCACGCTGCCGCTTCGTATCTGGCGGCGGATGCTCTTCTGGATGCCCAATCGCCATAAAGGTCAACCGCTGGGTGAGCGTCTGCGCCTGGCGCTGCAGGAGCTCGGCCCGGTTTGGATTAAATTCGGGCAGATGCTGTCGACTCGCCGCGATCTCTTCCCGCCTCTGATTGCCGATGAGCTCGCGATGCTGCAGGATCGCGTCGCACCGTTTGACGGCGCGCGCGCGAAAAAGCAAATTGAAGAGGCGATGGGAAATGTCCCCGTCGAGACCTGGTTTGACGATTTCGATATTAAGCCACTGGCATCGGCCTCTATCGCGCAGGTGCACACCGCGCGTCTGAAAGAAAACGGCAAAGAAGTCGTTATTAAAGTCATTCGTCCGGACATCCTGCCAGTCATCAAAGCGGACATGAAGCTGATTTATCGGCTGGCGCGCTGGGTGCCACGCTTGCTGCCGGACGGGCGTCGCCTTCGTCCACTGGAAGTGGTGCGGGAATATGAAAAAACGCTGATTGATGAGCTTAACCTGCTGCGTGAATCGGCGAATGCCATTCAGCTGCGTCGCAACTTTGAAAACAGCCCGATGCTCTATGTACCTGAAGTCTATTCTGACTACTGCAGCCAGAACATGATGGTGATGGAACGTATCTACGGTATTCCGGTTTCGGATGTGGTCGCCCTGGAGAAACAGGGAACGAACATGAAGCTCCTGGCTGAACGAGGCGTACAGGTCTTCTTTACCCAGGTGTTCCGCGACAGCTTTTTCCATGCGGACATGCATCCGGGCAATATCTTCGTGAGCTACGAACATCCTGAGGATCCGAAGTATATCGGTATCGACTGCGGGATTGTGGGGTCGCTGAACAAAGAAGATAAACGGTATCTGGCTGAGAACTTCATCGCGTTTTTCAACCGCGACTACCGTAAGGTGGCCGAGCTGCACGTCGATTCCGGCTGGGTGCCGCCGGACACCAACGTCGAAGAGTTCGAATTCGCGATCCGGACCGTTTGTGAACCGATTTTTGAAAAACCGCTGGCGGAAATTTCCTTCGGGCATGTGCTGTTAAACCTGTTCAACACGGCTCGCCGCTTTAATATGGAAGTTCAGCCACAGCTAGTTTTACTCCAGAAAACATTACTTTACGTTGAGGGTGTAGGCCGACAGCTCTATCCTCAGTTAGACTTGTGGAAGACCGCGAAACCTTTCCTTGAATCCTGGATTAAGGATCAGGTTGGCATTCCGGCGCTGGTGCGCTCGCTGAAAGAGAAAGGCCCGTTCTGGATAGAAAAAATGCCTGAAATTCCTGAACTGGTTTATGACAGTTTGCGTCAGAGCAAGAACCTTCAGCACAGCATGGATAAAATCGCCCGCGAACTTCAGTCCAGCCGTGTTCGCCAGGGGCAGTCACGCTATCTCTTTGGGATTGGCGCAACGCTGCTGCTGAGCGGTACGCTGCTGCTGATCAACCGTCCGGACTGGCAGATGATGCCCGCCTGGCTGATGGCTGGCGGAGTGGTAGTCTGGCTAGCAGGCTGGCGAAAAACGCGCTGAGCGTGCGTCGCTATCGACGGGTCGCATACGTATAATGCGGCCTGACTCATTAATCATCTATCCCTGAGGAACATGTATGGGTGGTATCAGTATCTGGCAATTGTTGATCATTGCCGTCATCGTCGTGCTGCTGTTTGGCACCAAAAAGCTCGGTTCTATTGGTTCCGATCTGGGCGCGTCTATCAAAGGCTTCAAGAAAGCGATGAGCGATGATGAGAGCAAGCAGGATAAAACCAGCCAGGACGCTGACTTTACTGCTAAATCCATCGCCGACAAGCAAGAAGAAGCCAAAAAGGAAGACGCTAAACGCCACGATAAAGAGCAGGTGTAAGTCGTGTTCGACATTGGTTTTAGTGAGCTCCTGCTGGTCTTTGTGATTGGCCTGATTGTGCTGGGACCGCAGCGTCTGCCGGTGGCAGTGAAAACCGTTGCGGGCTGGGTTCGTGCGCTGAGATCGCTGGCATCGACCGTTCAGAATGAACTGGCGCAGGAGCTTAAGCTGCAGGAATTTCAGGAAAGCCTGAAAAA
Source organism: Enterobacter sp. E20 (assembly GCF_000801755.2). Classification (NCBI taxonomy): domain Bacteria; kingdom Pseudomonadati; phylum Pseudomonadota; class Gammaproteobacteria; order Enterobacterales; family Enterobacteriaceae; genus Enterobacter; species Enterobacter sp. E20. Next base: position 4,537,277 of record NZ_CP012999.1, on the reverse strand, counting down.
GGTCGAGAAGGCGAGCATGGATAACCTGACGCCGGAACTGAAAGCGTCAATGGATGAGCTGCGCGAAGCGGCAGAATCGATGAAGCGCTCCTATAGCGTTAACGATCCTGAAAAAGCGAGCGATGAAGCGAACACCATCCATAACCCGGTGGTGAAGGGCAGCGAGGAGCAGCGCGAGGGCGTAACGCCTGCCAGCGCTGAACATCAGGCTGCCGCGCCAGAACAGACGCCTCAGGAAACCGAACTGAAAAAACAGGCGCAGCCGGAAGAGCCGGTAGCAAAAGCGGCGGAAGTGAAGCCCGCTGCGTCCGTTTCCGAATCATCCCCCTCGTCGAGTGATAAAGCGTAAACATGGCAGTAGATGATACTCAACCGCTGATTACGCACCTCATTGAGCTGCGTAAGCGCCTGTTAAACTGCATTATTGCGGTTTTACTCATATTCCTGTGCCTGGTCTATTTTGCCAACGATATCTATCAGGTGGTCTCTGCGCCGCTGATCAAGCAGATGCCGCTGGGCGCAACGATGATTGCAACAGACGTTGCTTCGCCGTTCTTTACCCCCATCAAGCTGACCTTCTGGGTGTCGTTGATTGCTTCTGCACCGGTCATTCTTTATCAGGTGTGGGCGTTTGTGGCGCCAGCGCTGTATAAGCATGAACGCAAGCTGGTGATCCCGCTGCTGGTGTCCAGCTCGCTGCTGTTCTATATCGGCATGGCGTTTGCCTATTTCGTTGTCTTCCCGCTGGCCTTCGGCTTCCTGACGCATACCGCGCCGGAAGGGGTCCAGGTGTCGACGGATATCGCCAGCTACCTCAGCTTTGTGATGGCGCTGTTTATGGCGTTTGGCGTGGCATTCGAAGTGCCGGTGGCTATTGTGCTGCTCTGCTGGGTAGGAGTAACGACCCCGGATGACCTGCGTAAGAAGCGTCCGTATATCCTTGTGGGCGCATTTGTTGTCGGCATGCTGCTGACACCGCCGGATGTGTTCTCGCAGACGCTGCTGGCTATACCGATGTACTGTCTATTTGAGGTCGGCGTTTTCTTCTCGCGTTTCTACGTGGGTAAAGGACGTCGAGCGGATGACGAAGACGATACGTCCGACAAGACCACTGAAGAGTAAAACCAGCCGCCCGTCAGGGCGGTTGTTATATGGGGATTTGCATGTTTGATATCGGACTCAACCTGACCAGCTCGCAGTTTGCGAAAGACCGTGATGAGGTGGTTGCGCGTGCTTTTGCCGCCGGGGTGAAAGGACTGCTGCTGACGGGCACCAACGTGCATGAGAGCGAGCAGGCGCAGCAGCTGGCGCAACGATACGATCGCTGTTGGTCTACTGCTGGCGTGCATCCTCACGACAGCAGCCAGTGGACCGCGGAAAGTGGCGACACCCTGTACAGGCTGGCAAAGACGCCAGACGTTGTGGCGATCGGCGAATGCGGTCTCGATTTCAACCGTAACTTTTCCACGCCTGAAGAGCAGGAAAAGGCGTTTACTGCCCAGCTTGCGCTTGCGGCAGAGCTTGGAATGCCCGTGTTTATGCACTGCCGCGACGCGCATGAGCGTTTCCTGGCACTTCTGGATCCGTGGCTGGAGAAACTGCCCGGCGCGGTATTGCACTGTTTCACCGGTTCACGGCAGGAAGCGCTGGATTGCCTGGCGCGAGGGCTTTATCTGGGTATTACCGGCTGGGTGTGCGATGAGCGTCGCGGGCTTGAACTTCGTGAGCTATTGCCGGTAATCCCGGCTGACCGGCTGCTCCTCGAAACCGATGCGCCTTATCTGCTACCGCGCGACATGAAACCCAAACCGGCATCTCGGCGAAATGAGCCCGCGTATCTGGGGCACATTGTTGAGAGCGTCGCGAAGTGGCGCGGAGAGGATCCGCACTGGCTTTCGGCGCAGACGGATGACAACGTGCGTAATCTGTTCGGGATAAACGTTTAGAGTTTGCGGAAGTCGGTGTTTTTAACGCTCTGCAGCACCTGCTTGTTCAGCAGATTGAGCAACAGCATAGAGCGCGCTTCCCCGTCCGGCTCGGCAAAAATCGCCTGCAGGCCTTCGAAAGCGCCTTCGGTTATCACGACGCTATCGCCCGAGTAAGGAGTTTCGGGGTCGGTGATCCCTTCAGGCTGTTGATAAATTGACAGCTGATGAATGACCGTCGACGGAACCGTTGCCGGGTGGGCACCAAAACGAACGAAGTGGCTGACGCCGCGCGTTGCGCTGATGGTGGTGGTGTGGATGACTTCCGGGTCGAACTCCACGAACAGGTAGTTCGGGAACAACGGCTCACTGACGGTTGTGCGCTTCCCGCGCTGCATTTTTTCAAGCGTGATCACGGGTGTCAGGCAATTTACAGACTGACGTTCAAGATGTTCCTGCGCGCGCTGAAGTTGCCCGCGTTTGCAATACAGTAAATACCAGGCCTGCATAATCACTCTTTCCCTTAGTTCGGGGCGCAAGCATATCAAAACCCTGGCGGGATCGCTAAGTTGATTATAATGGGGGAAAATGGAACAGAACGCATAAGTTCACGCTTATTTAACAAAATTACAGCATCAAGCAGGCTTACGCCGTATAATGAAGCGCTTACAGAGAGGCCATGATTAACTGCATGAAATACCACGATCTCCGCGACTTCCTGACGCTGCTGGAAAAGCAGGGTGAACTCAAACGTATTACACTTCCTGTCGATCCTTATCTGGAGATGACAGAAATTGCTGACCGCACCCTGCGTGCCGGTGGCCCCGCATTACTGTTTGAAAATCCGAAAGGTTACTCCATGCCGGTGCTGTGCAACCTGTTTGGTACACCGCGTCGTGTTGCACTGGGAATGGGGCAGGAAGACGTCTCTGCGCTGCGTGAAGTCGGTAAACTGCTGGCGTTTCTGAAAGAGCCGGAGCCACCGAAAGGCTTCCGCGATCTGTTCGACAAGCTGCCGCAGTTTAAGCAGGTGCTGAACATGCCCACCAAACGCCTGCGCGGCGCGCCGTGCCAGCAGAAAGTGCTGGAAGGTGATGCGGTTGATCTTACCAAAATCCCTATTATGCAGTGCTGGCCTGAAGATGCCGCTCCGCTTATCACCTGGGGGCTGACCGTTACGCGCGGCCCGCACAAAGAGCGGCAAAACCTCGGTATTTACCGCCAGCAGTTGATTGGCAAGAATAAACTGATCATGCGCTGGTTGTCGCATCGCGGCGGCGCGCTGGATTTCCAGGAGTGGTGCGCTGCGCATCCGGGGGAGCGTTTCCCGGTGTCTGTCGCCTTAGGCGCCGATCCGGCCACCATTCTGGGAGCCGTCACGCCGGTGCCGGATACGCTCTCTGAATATGCATTTGCAGGCCTGCTGCGCGGAACGAAAACCGAAGTCGTGAAGTGTATCTCTAACGATCTCGAAGTTCCGGCCAGTGCGGAAATTGTGCTGGAAGGTTACCTTGAGCAGGGTGAAATGGCGCCAGAAGGCCCTTACGGCGACCACACCGGCTATTACAACGAAGTGGATAACTTCCCTGTGTTTACCGTGACGCACATTACGCAGCGTGAAGATGCGATTTATCACTCCACGTATACCGGACGTCCACCGGATGAACCGGCGGTGCTGGGCGTGGCGCTGAATGAAGTGTTTGTGCCGATCCTGCAAAAGCAGTTCCCGGAAATTGTTGATTTTTATCTGCCGCCTGAAGGATGCTCGTATCGCATGGCGGTGGTCACGATGAAGAAGCAGTATCCTGGTCATGCTAAACGCGTGATGATGGGCGTATGGTCTTTCCTGCGCCAGTTTATGTATACCAAATTTGTTATTGTCTGCGATGATGACGTTAACGCCCGCGACTGGAATGACGTAATCTGGGCCATTACCACGCGAATGGACCCGGCGCGCGATACGGTGTTAGTCGAAAATACGCCGATAGATTACCTGGATTTTGCCTCGCCGGTTTCCGGCCTTGGCTCAAAGATGGGACTGGATGCCACAAATAAATGGCCTGGCGAAACCGACCGTGAATGGGGTCGCCCGATCAAAAAAGATCCTGCAGTGACCGCGCGAATTGACGCGATCTGGGACGAGCTGGCCATAATGAATAACGGTAAACCCTGAGCTGACCGTTAAGCCCTATAGACTTCCCGACAGAGAGAGCGAATGACAACCTTAAGCTGTAAAGTGACCTCGGTAGATGCCATCACCGACACCGTATATCGCGTCCGTTTAGTGCCAGAAGCGCCATTCTCTTTCCGCGCGGGTCAGTACCTGATGGTTGTGATGGATGAGCGTGATAAGCGTCCTTTCTCTATGGCCTCAACGCCAGCGGAGCAGGAATTTATTGAGCTTCATATTGGTGCGTCAGAGCTTAACCTGTATGCGATGGCGGTGATGGATCGGATCCTGAAGGAACGTGAAATCGTGGTGGATATTCCGCACGGCGATGCGTGGCTGCGCGATGACGAAGACCGTCCGCTGATCCTGATCGCTGGCGGTACGGGCTTCTCTTATGTGCGCTCTATTCTGTTGACCGCCCTGGCGCGTAACCCGGACCGTGACATCACCATTTACTGGGGTGGCCGCGAAGAGAAACATCTGTACGACCTGTCTGAGCTGGAAGCGCTGAGCGTAACCCATCCTAACCTGCGCATTGAGCCGGTGGTCGAGCAGCCGGAAGAGGGCTGGCGTGGTCGCAGCGGGACGGTGCTGACGGCGGTGCTGCAGGATCACGGCACGCTGGCAGGGCACGATATCTATATCGCTGGCCGTTTTGAGATGGCGAAAATTGCCCGCGACCTGTTCTGCAACGAACGTGACGCGCGTGAAGACCGCCTGTTTGGCGATGCGTTTGCCTTCATTTAAATAAAAAACCCGCCCCTGACAGGCGGGAAGAACGGCAACTAAACTGTCTCTCTTCGCCAATGACGCCATAACTGCGTTGGCTGCGCTCGTTCACCCGAATCACTTACTTGAGTAAGCTCATCGGGATTCGCTCGCTTGCCGCCTTGTTCTGACGCCATTGGCTTTGAGATACTTTTCCTGATTTACACTCTCTCAAACACCGTCGCGATACCCTGACCCAGCCCGATACACATCGTTGCCAGACCAAACTGGGCATCTTTGCGTTCCATCAGGTTGATAAGCGTCGTGCTGATACGCGCCCCGGAGCAGCCCAGCGGGTGGCCGAGGGCGATCGCGCCGCCGTTGAGGTTAATCTTCTCGTCGATCTGCTCCATCAGCCCCAGATCTTTAATGCACGGCAGGATCTGCGCGGCGAACGCTTCGTTCATTTCAAACAGGTCGATGTCGCTGGCGGTTAATCCCGCTTTTTTCAGCGCCAGCTTCGAGGCCGGAACCGGGCCGTAACCCATGATTGAAGGATCGCAGCCAACGACCGCCATCGAACGTACCCGTGCGCGAGGCGTTAAGCCCAGCTCGCGGGCGCGACTTTCGCTCATCACCAGCATCGCGGCGGCACCGTCTGACAGCGCCGACGAAGTACCTGCCGTTACCGTACCGGTGACCGGATCAAACGCAGGGCGCAGGGTAGAAAGCGCTTCTACGGTGGTTTCCGGGCGGATGACTTCGTCGTAGCTGAACTGCTTCAGTACGCCGTCAGCGTCGTGGCCGCCGGTCGGGATGATCTCATTCTTAAAGGCACCGGACTGCGTCGCCGCCCATGCGCGAGCATGAGAGCGCGCGGCAAAGGCATCCTGCATTTCACGGCTAATGCCGTGCAGACGAGAGAGCATCTCGGCAGTCAGACCCATCATCCCCGCGGCTTTCGCCACGTTACGGCTCATGCCAGGATGAAAATCGACCCCGTGGCTCATCGGCACGTGACCCATGTGCTCGACGCCGCCCACCAGGCAGGCCTGCGCATCACCGGTCATGATCATCCGCGCCGCGTCGTGCAGCGCCTGCATTGACGAACCGCACAGGCGGTTGACGGTGACGGCCGGAACCGAATGCGGGATCTCCGCCAGCAGCGACGCGTTACGGGCGATGTTGAAACCTTGCTCCAGGGTCTGCTGCACGCAGCCCCAGTAGATATCGTCCAGCGCAGCAGGATCCAGCGCCGGGTTACGCGCCAGCAGGCTACGCATCAGATGCGCGGAGAGGTCTTCCGCACGCACGTTACGGAATGCACCGCCTTTTGAACGGCCCATCGGGGTGCGAATCGCATCAACAATGACAACCTTTTCCATTGTGACTCCTTAAGCCGTTTTCAGCTCGCCAACCGGACGGGCTGGCTCAACTGCTGGATAGTAGGGTTCGTTATGGCGCGCTTTGTTACGCAGCCCTTCCGGCACCTCATAAAGCGGGCCGAGGTGCTGATACTGCTGAGCCATATCGAGATAGCGGGCGCTGCCGAGCGTGTCCAGCCAGCGGAACGCGCCGCCGTGGAACGGAGGGAAGCCCAGGCCGTACACCAGCGCCATATCGGCTTCTGCCGGGCTGGCGATGATGCCTTCTTCAAGGCAACGCACCACTTCGTTGATCATCGGGATCATCATGCGGGCGATGATCTCATCGTCGGTGAAGTCGCGTTTCGGCTGGCTTACATCGGCCAGCAGGCCGTCCACCACGGCATCTTCTTCTTTCTTCGGTTTGCCTTTGCTGTCTTCTTTATAGCGCCAGAAGCCCAGGCCGTTTTTCTGGCCGAAGCGGTTAGCGTCGAACAGAGCGTCAATGGCGTCGCGATAATCTTTCTGCATACGCTGCGGGAAGCCTGCCGCCATCACCGCCTGAGCGTGGTGAGCAGTATCAATGCCGACCACGTCCAGCAGATACGCCGGGCCCATCGGCCAGCCGAACTGTTTCTCCATCACTTTGTCGATTTTGCGGAAGTCCGCACCGTCGCGCAGCAGCTGGCTGAAGCCGGCAAAGTAAGGGAACAGCACGCGGTTAACGAAGAAGCCCGGGCAGTCGTTAACAACGATCGGCGTTTTGCCCATCTTGCTGGCCCATGCCACCACTTTAGCGATGGTTTCGTCAGAGGTTTTTTCCCCGCGGATCACTTCGACCAGCGGCATACGGTGTACCGGGTTGAAGAAGTGCATCCCGCAGAAGTTTTCCGGACGCTTCAACACGCTCGCCAGTTCGCTGATTGGAATGGTGGAGGTGTTAGAGGCCAGCACGGTCTCAGGACGAACTTTATCTTCCGTTTCTGCCAGCACCGCTTTTTTGACTTTCGGGTTCTCGACGACGGCTTCGACTACTACGTCGACACGGTCGAAACCGCTGTATTCCAGCACGGGCTGAATGGTGGAGATCACGCCTGCAAGCTTCAGCCCGTCAATTTTTCCGCGCTCCAGCTGTTTATTCAGCAGCTTGGCCGCTTCGGTCATGCCCAGCGTCAGGGATTTCTCGCTGATGTCTTTCATCACTACCGGCACGCCTTTCCAGGCGGACTGGTAAGCGATACCGCCACCCATAATGCCGGCGCCGAGTACCGCCGCATGTTTTGGCGTCTCAACGTTTTTGGTCAGCTGCTTGGCTTTACCCTTCACGAACTGATCGTTGAGGAAGATACCGACCAGCGCGCGAGCTTCATTGGTGTGCGCCAGCGGGACAAAGCTCTGATTTTCGAGCTTCAGCGCTTCATCGCGTCCGAGACGAGCAGCCGCTTCAATGGTTTTCACCGCCGTGATCGGCGCCGGGTAGTGTTTACCCGCCGTCTGCATCACCATGCCTTTAGCGATGGTGAAGCTCATGGTGGCTTCAATCTTGCTGAGTTTTAACGGTTCCAGCTTCGGCTGGCGTTTGGCTTTCCAGTCGAGATCGCCGTTAATGGCCTGACGCAGAATGGCGAGTGCGCCTTCAACCAGTTTCTCTGGCTTCACGACGCCGTCGACCAGGCCGATTTTCTGAGCCTGTTCTGCGCCGACATCTTTACCTGCGGCAATGATCTCCAGCGCGCTGTCGGCACCCAGCATGCGCGGCATACGCACGGAGCCGCCAAAGCCCGGCATGATGCCCAGCCTGGTTTCCGGCAGGCCGATGCGCAGGTCCGGCGTCGCCAGACGGTAGTCGGTCGCCAGTACGCACTCGCAGCCGCCGCCCAGCGCGTAGCCGTTAACGGCGGAAATGGTCGGGACAGGCAGATCTTCCAGACGATTAAAGACGCTGTTGGCAAAGTGCAGCCACTGGCTCAGCTGTTCTTCCGGGACCTGGAACAGCGAAAGAAACTCGGTGATATCGGCACCGACAATAAAGGCCGCTTTGTTCGAACGCAGCAGCAGCCCTTTTAATTCAGGTTGTTTTTCAAGAACATCCAGCGCCTGGCCAAGACTGGCCACCGTCGCGGTATCAAGCTTGTTCACTGAGCCGGGAGCATCGAACACCAGTTCGGCAATGCCATCTTCCAGCCAGTTGAGGTACAGGGTGTCGCCTTTGTAGAGCATGTCAGTCTCCTGAATCCAGCAATTGGATCTGGTCATACCAGATGAATCGGAGTGTGGGATTTATGTTAATAAAATGCAAATTACTCATTAAGAAAATGCTGCATTGATCACGGTCGGTGGAAATCACGCAGCCGGAGTGAGGTGTGCTAAGATGCGATGACTTGAGGTCAAAAAAACGAAAGGAAGAATGATGGACTCACTGGCTTCGCTTTATAAAAATCATATCGTTACCCTACAGGAACGTACCCGCGATGTACTGGCCCGCTTTAAGCTGGATGCGCTGCTGATCCACTCCGGCGAGCTGATGAATACCTTTCTGGATGACCACGCTTATCCGTTTAAGGTGAACCCGCAGTTTAAAGCCTGGGTGCCGGTGACTCAGGTTCCAAATTGCTGGCTGCTGGTGGATGGCGTGAACAAGCCGAAACTGTGGTTCTACCTGCCGGTCGATTACTGGCACAACGTAGAACCGCTGCCGACCTCTTTCTGGACGGAAGAGATTGATGTGATTGCACTGCCGAAAGCGGACGGCATTGGCAGCCAGCTGCCTGCCGCGCGGGGCAACATCGCCTATATTGGCCCTGTTCCGGAGCGCGCGCTGGGTCTGGATATTCCGGCAGACAAACTCAATCCGAAAGGCGTGCTGGATTACCTGCACTATTACCGCGCGTATAAAACCGACTACGAACTTTACTGCATGCGTGAAGCGCAAAAAACGGCGGTGAACGGTCACCGTGCCGCGCATGAAGCGTTCCAGTCCGGCATGAGCGAGTTCGATATCAACCAGGCCTATCTGACCGCGACAGGCCACCGTGATACCGACGTGCCGTACAGCAATATCGTCGCGCTGAATGAGCACGCGTCTGTGCTTCACTACACCAAACTGGATCACCACGTACCGTCGGAGCTGCGCAGCTTCCTGCTTGACGCAGGCGCCGAGTACAACGGTTACGCGGCCGACCTGACCCGTACCTGGGCGGCGAATGCGGATACCGATTTCGCGCAGCTGATTAAAGACGTAAACGATGAACAGCTGGCGCTGATTGGCACCATGAAGGCGGGAACCAGCTATGTGGATTACCACATCCAGTTCCATCAGCGCATCGCAAAACTGCTGCGTAAACATCAGATTGTGAAAGACATGAGCGAAGAGGCGATGGTCGAGAACGATCTGACCGGGCCATTCATGCCGCACGGTATCGGCCACCCGCTAGGCCTGCAGGTTCACGACGTTGCGGGCTTTATGCAGGATGATACCGGGACGCACCTGGCGGCACCGTCTAAATATCCTTACCTGCGCTGCACCCGTATTCTGGAGCCGCGTATGGTGTTGACGATTGAACCGGGGATCTACTTTATCGAATCCCTGCTGGCGCCGTGGCGTGAAGGCCAGTTCAGCAAACACTTCAACTGGGAAAAAATTGACGCGCTGAAGCCGTTTGGCGGTATTCGCATCGAAGATAACGTGGTGGTTCACGAAAACGGTATCGAGAATATGACGCGAGACCTGAAGCTGGCCTGATGGAAAGCTGGCTGATACCGGCTGAACCGGTCACCTTTGTTGAGGAAATCAAGAAAAGCCGCTTTATTACGCTGCTGGCGCATACCGACGGCGTAGAGGCGGCAAAGGCGTTTGTCGAGTCCGTTCGGGCTGAGCATCCTGACGCGCGTCACCACTGCGTGGCGTGGGTGGCAGGGCCGCCGGACGATTCACAACAGCTGGGGTTTTCCGATGACGGTGAACCGGCGGGCACGGCCGGTAAACCCATGCTTTCGCAGCTGATGGGCAGCGGCGTGGGTGAAATTACCGCCGTGGTGGTGCGCTACTACGGCGGCATCCTGTTAGGCACGGGTGGGCTGGTAAAAGCCTATGGCGGCGGAGTTCAGCAGGCACTGAATATGCTCACAACTACCCGCAAAACGCCGCTCACCGAATATACTTTGTTGTGCGATTACGCTCAGCTATCGGGCATTGAAACGCTGCTCAAACAGTTTAACGGCGTCATCGCGCACAGTGAATATCAGGCAATGGTGCAATTACGCGTGGCGCTTCCGCAGGCGGAGCTGGCTGCTTTTTCAGCAAAACTGGCTGATTTTAGTCGTGGTTCGTTGCAATTGCTGCCGATTGAAGAATAATCCCCACCTCACTTTTTTGAATACCAAAGGAAGCGGCAGAGATGCATTTTCGTGCCATAACCCGAATCGTTGGACTGCTGGTCATACTCTTTTCCGGGACGATGATTCTCCCAGGACTGGTGGCGCTTATCTACCGGGACGGCGCGGGGCGGGCATTTACCCAGACCTTCTTTGTCGCGCTGGCGATCGGCTCGCTGCTGTGGTGGCCAAACCGTCGTCAGAAAGGTGAGCTGAAATCTCGCGAAGGATTTCTGATTGTGGTCCTGTTCTGGACGGTGCTGGGGAGCGTCGGTTCGCTGCCCTTTATCTTCTCTGAACAGCCTAACCTGAGCATCACGGATGCCTTTTTTGAATCGTTCTCCGGTTTAACAACCACCGGGGCGACGACGCTGGTGGGGCTGGATTCACTCCCGCACGCCATTCTCTTTTATCGCCAGATGCTGCAGTGGTTCGGGGGGATGGGGATCATCGTCCTGGCAGTGGCTATTCTTCCTATTCTGGGCGTTGGCGGCATGCAGCTTTATCGCGCCGAAATGCCCGGGCCGCTGAAAGATAATAAAATGCGCCCGCGTATTGCCGAGACGGCGAAAACCCTCTGGCTTATCTATGTATTACTGACGGTGGCATGTGCGCTGGCGCTATGGTTTGCCGGGATGCCGGCTTTCGACGCCATCGGACACAGCTTTGCGACGATCGCGATCGGCGGGTTCTCCACCCATGATGCCAGCGTCGGCTACTTCGACAGTCCAACGATTAACACCATTATTGCCATTTTCCTGCTGATTTCAGGCTGTAACTATGGCCTGCACTTCTCTTTACTGAGCGGGCGCAGCCTGAAAGTGTACTGGCGTGACCCTGAGTTCCGCATGTTCATTGGCGTCCAGCTGACGCTGGTGATCATCTGTACCCTGGTGCTGTGGTTCCATGATGTCTACAACTCCGCGCTGACCACGCTAAATCAGGCGTTCTTCCAGGTGGTATCGATGGCGACGACCGCCGGGTTTACCACGGACAGCATCGCGCGCTGGCCTCTGTTCCTGCCGGTGCTGCTGTTATGCTCGGCATTTATCGGGGGCTGTGCGGGTTCTACGGGCGGTGGCCTGAAGGTGATTCGTATTCTGCTGCTGTTTAAGCAGGGGAACCGTGAGCTGAAGCGTCTGGTCCACCCGAACGCGGTTTACAGCATCAAACTCGGGAACCGCGCGCTGCCGGAACGTATCCTCGAAGCGGTGTGGGGATTCTTCTCGGCGTATGCGCTGGTGTTTATCGTCAGTATGCTGGCGATTATCGCGACGGGGGTGGATGATTTCTCCGCCTTTGCGTCCGTCGTAGCGACATTGAATAACCTCGGGCCCGGCCTGGGCGTTGTGGCGGATAACTTTGCCAGCATGAACCCGGTCGCGAAATGGATCCTCATCGCCAATATGCTGTTTGGTCGTCTTGAGGTCTTTACGCTGCTGGTGCTGTTCACTCCTACATTCTGGCGCGAGTAAGGAGCCGTTGATGAAAACATTGATTCTTTTCTCTACGCGAGACGGACAAACGCGTGAGATTGCCGCTTATCTGGCATCGGAATTAAAAGAGCTGGGTATTTACTCTGATGTGGTGAACCTGAACCGTGCGGAGCAGATAGCCTGGCAGGAGTACGATCGCGTGGTGATTGGCGCGTCAATTCGTTACGGGCATTTCCATCCGGCGCTGGATCGCTTTGTGAAAAAGCACACGGCGGTGCTCAACAAATTGCCAGGTGCGTTTTACTCGGTCAACCTGGTCGCACGTAAAGCCGAGAAGCGTACGCCGCAGACCAACAGCTACACGCGCAAGTTTTTACTCAGCTCGCCGTGGCAGCCAGACCTGTGCGCCGTCTTTGCCGGCGCGCTGCGTTACCCTCGCTACCGCTGGTATGACCGCTTTATGATCCGCCTGATTATGAAGATGACGGGGGGTGAAACCGATACGCGTAAAGAAGTGGTTTATACCGACTGGTCGCAGGTGGCCAGTTTTGCGCGGGAAATCGCACATTTAACGGGCGATTCGCGACATAAATAAGCGTTAAGTTTGAAAAGTGAGCGAACGAAAAGTTTTTTGTATTTTATGCTTGTCACGTCGGAATAACTCCCTATAATGCGCCTCCACTGACACGGAACAACGGCACGCACGCCGCCGGGTCAGCAGAGAAAAGCGAAATTAATCACTTGACTCTGAAGCGGGAAAGCGTAATATGCACACCCCGCGCCGCTGCGAAAAGCGAAGCGGCACTGCTCTTTAACAATTTATCAGACAATCTGTGTGGGCACTCAAAGTGACATGGATTCTTAACGTCGCAAGACGAAAAATGAATACCAAGTCTCTGAGTGAACATACGTAATTCATTACGAAGTTTAATTCACGAGCATCAAACTTAAATTGAAGAGTTTGATCATGGCTCAGATTGAACGCTGGCGGCAGGCCTAACACATGCAAGTCGAGCGGTAGCACAGAGAGCTTGCTCTCGGGTGACGAGCGGCGGACGGGTGAGTAATGTCTGGGAAACTGCCTGATGGAGGGGGATAACTACTGGAAACGGTAGCTAATACCGCATAATGTCGCAAGACCAAAGAGGGGGACCTTCGGGCCTCTTGCCATCAGATGTGCCCAGATGGGATTAGCTAGTAGGTGGGGTAACGGCTCACCTAGGCGACGATCCCTAGCTGGTCTGAGAGGATGACCAGCCACACTGGAACTGAGACACGGTCCAGACTCCTACGGGAGGCAGCAGTGGGGAATATTGCACAATGGGCGCAAGCCTGATGCAGCCATGCCGCGTGTATGAAGAAGGCCTTCGGGTTGTAAAGTACTTTCAGCGGGGAGGAAGGTGTTGAGGTTAATAACCTCAGCAATTGACGTTACCCGCAGAAGAAGCACCGGCTAACTCCGTGCCAGCAGCCGCGGTAATACGGAGGGTGCAAGCGTTAATCGGAATTACTGGGCGTAAAGCGCACGCAGGCGGTCTGTCAAGTCGGATGTGAAATCCCCGGGCTCAACCTGGGAACTGCATTCGAAACTGGCAGGCTAGAGTCTTGTAGAGGGGGGTAGAATTCCAGGTGTAGCGGTGAAATGCGTAGAGATCTGGAGGAATACCGGTGGCGAAGGCGGCCCCCTGGACAAAGACTGACGCTCAGGTGCGAAAGCGTGGGGAGCAAACAGGATTAGATACCCTGGTAGTCCACGCCGTAAACGATGTCGACTTGGAGGTTGTGCCCTTGAGGCGTGGCTTCCGGAGCTAACGCGTTAAGTCGACCGCCTGGGGAGTACGGCCGCAAGGTTAAAACTCAAATGAATTGACGGGGGCCCGCACAAGCGGTGGAGCATGTGGTTTAATTCGATGCAACGCGAAGAACCTTACCTACTCTTGACATCCAGAGAACTTTCCAGAGATGGATTGGTGCCTTCGGGAACTCTGAGACAGGTGCTGCATGGCTGTCGTCAGCTCGTGTTGTGAAATGTTGGGTTAAGTCCCGCAACGAGCGCAACCCTTATCCTTTGTTGCCAGCGGTTAGGCCGGGAACTCAAAGGAGACTGCCAGTGATAAACTGGAGGAAGGTGGGGATGACGTCAAGTCATCATGGCCCTTACGAGTAGGGCTACACACGTGCTACAATGGCGCATACAAAGAGAAGCGACCTCGCGAGAGCAAGCGGACCTCATAAAGTGCGTCGTAGTCCGGATTGGAGTCTGCAACTCGACTCCATGAAGTCGGAATCGCTAGTAATCGTAGATCAGAATGCTACGGTGAATACGTTCCCGGGCCTTGTACACACCGCCCGTCACACCATGGGAGTGGGTTGCAAAAGAAGTAGGTAGCTTAACCTTCGGGAGGGCGCTTACCACTTTGTGATTCATGACTGGGGTGAAGTCGTAACAAGGTAACCGTAGGGGAACCTGCGGTTGGATCACCTCCTTACCTTAAAGAACCTGCCTTTGTAGTGCTCACACAGATTGTCTGATGAAAAACAGCAGTAAAAATCTCTGCAGGCTTGTAGCTCAGGTGGTTAGAGCGCACCCCTGATAAGGGTGAGGTCGGTGGTTCAAGTCCACTCAGGCCTACCAAACTCCTTTTAAAGGATGAGCGGTACAGAGATTATAAACGATGGGGCTATAGCTCAGCTGGGAGAGCGCCTGCTTTGCACGCAGGAGGTCTGCGGTTCGATCCCGCATAGCTCCACCATCTTTTACTGCGAACCCAAGAAAACTTCAGAGTGAACCTGAAAAGGTGCACTGCGAAGTTTTGCTCTTTAAAAATCTGGATCAAGCTGAAAATTGAAACGACACATCTTAAATGGTGTGTTCGAGTCTCTCAAATTTTCGCAATCATGAAGTGAAACATCTTCGGGTTGTGAGGTTAAGCGACTAAGCGTACACGGTGGATGCCCTGGCAGTCAGAGGCGATGAAGGACGTGCTAATCTGCGAAAAGCGCCGGCGAGGTGATATGAACCTTTGACCCGGCGATGTCCGAATGGGGAAACCCAGTGCAATTCGTTGCATTATCGTTAACTGAATACATAGGTTAACGAGGCGAACCGGGGGAACTGAAACATCTAAGTACCCCGAGGAAAAGAAATCAACCGAGATTCCCCCAGTAGCGGCGAGCGAACGGGGAGCAGCCCAGAGTCTGAATCAGCTTGTGTGTTAGTGGAAGCGTCTGGAAAGTCGCACGGTACAGGGTGACAGTCCCGTACACGAAAATGCACAGGTTGTGAACTCGAAGAGTAGGGCGGGACACGTGGTATCCTGTCTGAATATGGGGGGACCATCCTCCAAGGCTAAATACTCCTGACTGACCGATAGTGAACCAGTACCGTGAGGGAAAGGCGAAAAGAACCCCGGCGAGGGGAGTGAAAAAGAACCTGAAACCGTGTACGTACAAGCAGTGGGAGCACCTTCGTGGTGTGACTGCGTACCTTTTGTATAATGGGTCAGCGACTTATATTCTGTAGCAAGGTTAACCGTATAGGGGAGCCGAAGGGAAACCGAGTCTTAACTGGGCGTTAAGTTGCAGGGTATAGACCCGAAACCCGGTGATCTAGCCATGGGCAGGTTGAAGGTTGGGTAACACTAACTGGAGGACCGAACCGACTAATGTTGAAAAATTAGCGGATGACTTGTGGCTGGGGGTGAAAGGCCAATCAAACCGGGAGATAGCTGGTTCTCCCCGAAAGCTATTTAGGTAGCGCCTCGTGAACTCATCTTCGGGGGTAGAGCACTGTTTCGGCTAGGGGGCCATCCCGGCTTACCAACCCGATGCAAACTACGAATACCGAAGAATGTTATCACGGGAGACACACGGCGGGTGCTAACGTCCGTCGTGAAGAGGGAAACAACCCAGACCGCCAGCTAAGGTCCCAAAGTCATGGTTAAGTGGGAAACGATGTGGGAAGGCACAGACAGCCAGGATGTTGGCTTAGAAGCAGCCATCATTTAAAGAAAGCGTAATAGCTCACTGGTCGAGTCGGCCTGCGCGGAAGATGTAACGGGGCTAAACCATGCACCGAAGCTGCGGCAGCGACACTTAGGTGTTGTTGGGTAGGGGAGCGTTCTGTAAGCCGTTGAAGGTGTGCTGTGAGGCATGCTGGAGGTATCAGAAGTGCGAATGCTGACATAAGTAACGATAAAGCGGGTGAAAAGCCCGCTCGCCGGAAGACCAAGGGTTCCTGTCCAACGTTAATCGGGGCAGGGTGAGTCGACCCCTAAGGCGAGGCCGAAAGGCGTAGTCGATGGGAAACAGGTTAATATTCCTGTACTTGGTGTTACTGCGAAGGGGGGACGGAGAAGGCTATGTTAGCCGGGCGACGGTTGTCCCGGTTTAAGCATGTAGGCGGAGGTTCCAGGTAAATCCGGTACCTTTTAACGCTGAGGTGTGATGACGAGGCACTACGGTGCTGAAGTAACAAATGCCCTGCTTCCAGGAAAAGCCTCTAAGCATCAGGTAACATCAAATCGTACCCCAAACCGACACAGGTGGTCAGGTAGAGAATACCAAGGCGCTTGAGAGAACTCGGGTGAAGGAACTAGGCAAAATGGTGCCGTAACTTCGGGAGAAGGCACGCTGATATGTAGGTGAAGCCCCTGCGGGTGGAGCTGAAATCAGTCGAAGATACCAGCTGGCTGCAACTGTTTATTAAAAACACAGCACTGTGCAAACACGAAAGTGGACGTATACGGTGTGACGCCTGCCCGGTGCCGGAAGGTTAATTGATGGGGTTAGCGGCAACGCGAAGCTCTTGATCGAAGCCCCGGTAAACGGCGGCCGTAACTATAACGGTCCTAAGGTAGCGAAATTCCTTGTCGGGTAAGTTCCGACCTGCACGAATGGCGTAATGATGGCCAGGCTGTCTCCACCCGAGACTCAGTGAAATTGAACTCGCTGTGAAGATGCAGTGTACCCGCGGCAAGACGGAAAGACCCCGTGAACCTTTACTATAGCTTGACACTGAACACTGGTCCTTGATGTGTAGGATAGGTGGGAGGCTTTGAAGCGTGGACGCCAGTCTGCGTGGAGCCAACCTTGAAATACCACCCTTTAATGGCTGGTGTTCTAACGTAGACCCGTGATCCGGGTTGCGGACAGTGTCTGGTGGGTAGTTTGACTGGGGCGGTCTCCTCCCAAAGAGTAACGGAGGAGCACGAAGGTTAGCTAATCCTGGTCGGACATCAGGAGGTTAGTGCAATGGCATAAGCTAGCTTGACTGCGAGAGTGACGGCTCGAGCAGGTGCGAAAGCAGGTCATAGTGATCCGGTGGTTCTGAATGGAAGGGCCATCGCTCAACGGATAAAAGGTACTCCGGGGATAACAGGCTGATACCGCCCAAGAGTTCATATCGACGGCGGTGTTTGGCACCTCGATGTCGGCTCATCACATCCTGGGGCTGAAGTAGGTCCCAAGGGTATGGCTGTTCGCCATTTAAAGTGGTACGCGAGCTGGGTTTAGAACGTCGTGAGACAGTTCGGTCCCTATCTGCCGTGGGCGCTGGAGAATTGAGGGGGGCTGCTCCTAGTACGAGAGGACCGGAGTGGACGCATCACTGGTGTTCGGGTTGTCATGCCAATGGCACTGCCCGGTAGCTAAATGCGGAAAAGATAAGTGCTGAAAGCATCTAAGCACGAAACTTGCCCCGAGATGAGTTCTCCCTGACCCTTTAAGGGTCCTGAAGGAACGTTGAAGACTACGACGTTGATAGGTCGGGTGTGTAAGCGCAGCGATGCGTTGAGCTAACCGATACTAATGAACCGTGAGGCTTAACCTTACAACGCCGAAGCTGTTTCGGCGAAGAGAGAGACAGGATTTTCAGCCTGATACAGATTAACAGAATTTGCCTGGCGGCTTTAGCGCGGTGGTCCCACCTGACCCCATGCCGAACTCAGAAGTGAAACGCCGTAGCGCCGATGGTAGTGTGGGGTCTCCCCATGTGAGAGTAGGGAACTGCCAGGCATCAAATAAGTGAAGAGGCCATCCGAAAGGATGGCCTTTTTGCGTTTATACGCTGCACAAACTAATCCCCCAACGCCCTGCTTATACGGTAAACTACCTGCGTTTTTGCATCAGGATAGCGTCTATGAACCACTCCCTTAAGCCCTGGAATACCTTTGGCATTCAACGCAATGCTAAACAAATTGTACGTGCCGATACTGCACAGCAACTGCTGGATGCATGGCAAAGCGCAACTGAAAATAACGAACCCGTACTGATTCTGGGCGAAGGAAGTAATGTCCTGTTTCTCGATGATTTTGCGGGAACGGTGATCGTTAACCGCATCATGGGAATTGATGTGGAAGAGCGTGCCGACAGCTGGCACCTGCACGTGGGGGCCGGAGAAAACTGGCATCATCTGGTGCAATTCACCCTCGAAAAAGGGATGCCGGGCCTGGAAAACCTTGCGCTTATTCCAGGCTGCGCCGGATCGTCACCTATTCAAAACATCGGCGCCTACGGCATCGAACTGAAACATGTCTGCGAATATGTCGACTGCATCGAACTGGCGACCGGAACGTCAAAGCGTTTAACGGCGGAACAGTGCCGGTTTGGCTATCGTGACAGTATCTTCAAACATGAATATCAGGATCGCTACGTGATTGTTGCCGTGGGCCTGCGCCTGTCGAAGGACTGGCAGCCCGTGTTGACCTACGGGGATTTAACGCGTCTCGATCCGGCTACCGTAACCGCCCGCGACGTTTTTGATTCCGTTTGCCATATGCGGATGACCAAACTTCCCGATCCAAAAGTAAACGGAAACGCAGGAAGTTTCTTCAAAAACCCGGTTATCAGCAGCGAAAATGCAAAAGTCTTTCTTGAAGGATGGCCAGCCGCACCACATTACCCTCAGGCGGATGGCAGCGTGAAGCTTGCCGCGGGATGGCTTATCGATCAATGCCAGCTAAAAGGCACTTCAGTAGGCGGTGCTGCCGTTCACCAGCAGCAGGCTCTTGTGCTGATTAATCAGCGCGATGCAACCAGCGATGATGTTGTACAGCTGGCTCATTATGTTCGTCAGCGTGTGGGCGAAAAATTTAACGTCTGGCTGGAGCCAGAAGTTCGCTTCATTGGCTGCACAGGTGAAGTTAATGCCGTGGAGGCTATCGCGTGAAGGACAATACCGTTCCCTTAACCCTGATTAGCATCCTTGCTGACGGTGAGTTTCATTCTGGCGAGCAGCTGGGTGAGCAGCTTGGCATGAGCCGTGCTGCTATCAATAAACATATCCAGACGCTTCGCGACTGGGGTGTTGATGTGTTCACGGTTCCCGGAAAAGGCTACAGCCTGCCGGAACCGATTCAATTGCTGAATGAAGAAGCGATCCGCAGCCAGATCGGACACGGCAATGTTGCGGTGCTGCCGGTGATTGATTCGACGAACCAGTATCTTCTGGATCGTCTGCCTGAGCTGAAATCCGGCGATGCCTGCGTTGCTGAATATCAACAGGCCGGTCGCGGCCGTCGCGGTCGCAAATGGTTTTCGCCATTTGGCGCTAACCTCTATCTGTCCATGTACTGGCGACTCGAGCAGGGCCCGGCCGCTGCCATTGGTCTGAGTCTGGTCATCGGCATCGTCATGGCGGAAGTGCTGCACGATCTCGGGGCGGATAAAGTACGCGTTAAATGGCCTAATGACCTCTACCTCAACGATCGTAAACTTGCCGGTATTCTGGTCGAACTGACGGGAAAAACGGGCGATGCGGCGCAAATAGTCATCGGCGCAGGCCTCAACATGGTAATGCGCAATGTACAAAATGATGTGGTGAATCAGGCCTGGACTAACCTCCAGGAGGCGGGGATCGTCATCGATCGCAACACCCTTGCCGTGCGTATGATTAAAGAGTTGCGCAGTTCACTCACGCTTTTTGAGCAGGAAGGGCTGGCATCGTTCCTGTCTCGTTGGGAAAAGCTGGATAACTTTATCAACCGCCCGGTGAAATTGCTGATTGGTGATAAAGAGATCTACGGAACTTCCCGCGGTATTGACGCACAGGGCGCGCTGCTCCTGGAGCAGGATGGCGTGATCAAACCCTGGATGGGTGGTGAGATTTCACTGCGAAGTGCCGAATAACCGGATCGAGTTAATTATGCGAAAACCCGTGTGCGCAACGCTGGCCGTCATGATGAGTCTGCTGTTCTCGCCTCTCTCTCATGCGGATCGGGCCTGGGAGAGTTACAAGGCCCGCTTTTTCAAACCGGAAGGCCGCATTGTTGATACCGGTAATGGCGGCGTTTCGCATACGGAAGGTCAGGGTTTTGCCATGCTGATGGCGGTGGCCAACGACGATAAAGCCACGTTCGATAAGCTCTGGCAATGGACAGACAGTCAGCTGAAGAACAAAGAAAATGGTCTGTTTTACTGGCGCTATAATCCCGCAGAGTCCAACCCGGTCGCCGACAAAAACAACGCTGCCGATGGCGACGTGCTGATTGCCTGGGCGTTGCTGAAAGCCGACGCCCGCTGGCATGACAAGCGCTACAGCGCCGCATCGGATGCAATTACCAAAGCACTGATTGACCACAGCGTGATCCGCTATGCCGGTTACCGCGTGATGCTGCCCGGCGTCCAGGGGTTTAAGCTTGAGGGTGAAGTGGTCCTTAATCCTTCCTATTTCGTGTTTCCAGCCTGGCAGGCCTTCTCCAGACGCAGTCATTTGCCGGTCTGGCGCGATTTGATTAAGGACGGGAAACGCCTGCTGGGGAAAATGGGTTCGGGTAAAGCGAATCTGCCCACTGATTGGGTTTCACTGGCATCAGGTGGCAAGCTGGCACCTGCTAAAGGCTGGCCGCCGCGAATGAGCTATGACGCGATTCGTGTTCCGCTGTACGTCGCCTGGTCTGATAAGCAAAGCCCGCTGCTGACGCCGTGGAAGGCCTGGTTCGGACAGTTTCCCCGGGAACAAACGCCCGCCTGGGTTAACGTCACGACCAACGAATATGCGCCCTACATGATGGAAGGCGGCCTGCTGGCTGTACGTGATTTCACGATGGGGCAGTCTTCCGGAGAACCCGAAATTACCTCTAAAGACGACTACTATTCGGCAAGTCTGAAAATGCTGGTGTGGATCGCCCAGCAATAATGTCGACATTATCCCTCTCCCCGATGGGGAGAGGGACGTCGTCATACCGTGTTACTGCGGATACGGTACCCAATCCCCGCCGTTCAGGCGAACGTACGGTTTGTTCTGATACTGAATGACGACCGCGTTAGCGTTTTCTGAGACTTCTGCGGTTTGCGGCAGGTTACTGGTGAGCTGATCCCAGTTCACGCTATCCTCCACAAACAGCTTCCCGTCAACGGCGCGGGCAACCAGCTCTGAGATCGCCAGATAGCTGGTTGGCTGTGTAATCTCAATCGGTGCGCCCTGATGCGGTGCCTTCATCCCAAAGAATTTAATGCCTGCAGGCACGTTGGTGATGGACGGGCTTGGGATATCACGCAGACCCGACACCTGCATTCTGTCACCTTTCAGCGCACCACCGTGCTCAGGTACCACAACCACCATCACTTTACGGCCCGATTTTTCCAGCTCTGTGAAGAACGCGTCCAGCTCGTCAAAGAACTTCTGCGCACGCACTTTATAATCAGCCGTTTTGCTCACGCCCGGGAAATGGTTACCGTCGTGGAGCGGCAGGGTGTTAAAGAACGTCGCGCTGCGTGGATTGCTGTCTTTTTCGATGGTCTGAAGCCAGCGCTGCAGGACGGCAGTATCGTCATAAACGGGCGAACCGTCGAAGCCCAGCAGAGAGACGGGAAGACCGGTTTGATCCATCAGCGGTGCCTGCATACCACCCTGTTCGCGCACCTCTTTCAGGAAGTTACCGAACTGGCCGTTATGCCCCAGCATCAGGTGTTGCGTAAAGCCCAGTTTTGCGAGGTTATCGAACAGATAACACTGGTTGCCGGCGGGTTGATACAGGTTTTTATGCGATGTCTGACCACAGCTTGCACGCAGCAGGCGGATCGCCGCCGGGCCGCTGTACGAGGTGGCAGAGTTGAAATCTTTAAACTGAATATCGAAGTGTGACCACAGCGGATGAGACATCAAACCGGCGGCGTCCACGTCGGCCCAGGAGAGAGAGCAGATGTTGATCACCAGCAGTTCAAACGGCTGAGCATCCGCCGGCAGCGCATCCGGGAATTTAGTCTGTCGCTTGTCTTCCGCGGTATAGAAACTGGAGAGCCAGGCGTTCAGGTTGGTAGAGGTCGGCGGTGCGGTCTGGGTTGGGATATCGCCCACCACAGGCGTATCGCCTGCCGTTGTGACGGTTGCCGCCGCGCTTCCCCCTGTGGTGGTCACCGTGGTGGTCGGTTGACCGGCAGGCCACAGGGAAAAGTTCGGCCCAGCCAGCGTCAGCACGTTAAGCCAGATCATAATCGCGACGACAAACACCGTGACGCGGATCCACTGTGACAGGAACAGCCAGGCAACCAGCAGCACAAATACCGCGCCAATCATCTGCCAGTTAATAAAGCGCTCGGTCAGATCGAGGACATAGCTGGCGCTAAAGCCCGCCACCTGCGACCCCTGGCTCATAATGCTGTCCGGCCCCGGTAGCCAGGTATCATGCCAGAACAGCGCAAAGCCGACAGGTATAGCGACCCAGTGGCGCAAGCGATGTAGCCTGATATTCGGCAGCGGCATCAGCAGGAAGGCCATAAACACCAGGTTGAGAAGGGGATGGAAATTCAGATAGCCTGCCCACAGCAGGCCAAACTTCACCAGAAAGTAGAAGTTCCAGCCGGAAAGGCCGCGCCAGTATTGCCAGAGCGGCGAGGGTGACGAAGCGGTATAGGTAGAATTAGTCATGTTTTCGGTCTGCCTTGACGTGTGATGCCCGTGTCAGTGTTCCGGCTGGTTTTACATAGCGAGGTTTAATAAAAAGCACTCTGGCCGTATCACGGATACGGCGGATGGAATGGCGCGCATAGTAGCCAAGCGGGAAAAAGATCAGCGCACAGAATATAACCAGTTGAATGATATCGCTGATGTTCATGATGATGCGTTCTCCGCGTTGTCTGTTAATAAGCGAAGGGGTTCCGGAACCCGACGCCAGACGTGTCCATCATGCCTGGCATTGAGGATCGGTTTGGCATCGCTCTTGATAGCGAGCGGCTTAACCCATTGTTCAGGCTGGAGCGCACGCATCTGAACCAGCTCCGCGCTAATCGTATTATCTTCGAACCAAATCATACGGTTCGAGAAAATATCCCCTGTAGGCAGAGGGAAGATGTGGTTAAGCGCCGTATCGAGATCGTTTACCCGGCAGAAGGACAAAAACAGCACCAGACGATTGTCGCCAATGGTCATGATGTCCCCTGTACGGTTCGGGCGACATAAGGTGAGAGCCTGTTCAACGCGAATACCCGGTACAGGACGCAGGGCAACCATGACCCCTTTTCCGTCTGCAGGAAGAAGCGTGTTGCTCATCATGTTGCCCACGGCGTCGCAGAAGGTATCCCATTTTTGGTACCCACGCAGCTTCATCGGCTGCGTCATGGAGAGCAGCGTGGAAATATCTTCCGGTACGTGGCGGCTAAACTGCTGGCCCTGAACGCTTTCGATAAGCGTCAGGCAGCGTGACAACGGCGCATTCCATGGAATAACCATATTGGCGCCGCAGCCGAGAAGCAGGCGCTCATCGGTGGCGCGCAGGCTGGTATTATTTTCGCGCACGATGATTTTCAACGCACTGCCGCGCTGGCGGCGTAAGGTGTGGATTTGTCGTGCCAGCGTCTCAATCTGGTTATTCTGCATCAGCGAGAAAATAAGGGTTGCCGCCTGGGTTGTGCGGGCTTCATGGAAAAGGGCTTCGTTAGATTCAAACAGCGTCCAGTTTTCCGACAGGGCGGGTGCCCCCTCTAAAACCGCGATATGGCTCAGGATGCGTTTTTCATCACTGCGCGGCTGTACCACGGTTTCTTCCTGCTGCGCCAGGTGCCACTCGCCCTCAATATGTTTCAGCGTAAGCTGTTGCCTGGCGCTCACGCCTTTTTCATTACACCAGAATGCAATATCGTAGAGATAGCTGCCTGCCTGGTCACGAACGCTTGCCAGACCGAACAGAGAGCGATATTCGGCCATTAAAAGTGAGAACAGCTTGTCATTATTACTGCCGGGATTGACTATCAATAGCGTGCAATTTTGAAATTTTGCCCATTTATTGATTTTTTCCAGCCAGGGCAGCAGTTTTTCAGCGGGCATATTTTGCAGGACGTTATTTGCGCATTTCAGAATCACTAAATAGTGATCCGGATCAATAGAGCACTGAACGTCGCGGGACAAAAAGTATAGACTATCGGCTTCCGATGTCATGGAAAATAATCGCACCGTCTGGGGGCCGCGACCACTTTCAAGCGTAATAATTTTCTTCGGATCTTCGCCCATGCTAATGACGGCCACGCGGGAATCCTTATCCTGAGCAGCAATTGTCTGGTTTACCAGACTGATAGCATCTTCATTACGGTCCGTATTAATCCACCAGACTCCTCCGACTGGCATGTGGCTCAATTCGTCCCATAATGACTGGATGCCAATAGAAAATATGGAGTCCACGGTGTCCCTCTTTTCGTCTAATTTATCTGTATCTCAGTTTACTAGCGAAAGCGTAGAAATAAACCTAACATTGAAATTAAAGAACATCAGATTTAGCATGTAAATGAAATTTGTCAGGGCAGGAAGCCCCGCAACTTCTTTAGCGTGCGATTTTCCTTAAAGGGATGGAAAAAGAATGGATAATAACGAACCTGGAACCCCAGTCGACTCGACTCTGGGTTACACATTCCAAAACGATTTTCTGGCGCTGACGCAGGCCTTTTCTTTACCTGAAATAGATTACACCGATATTTCCCAGCGGGAACAGTTGGCCGCGGCTATTAAACGCTGGCCGTTATTAGCTGAATTCGCCCATCAACAATAAGGGAGCCATTGATGGCCATACTCGGATTACAGGGTGTCCGTGGCGGTGTGGGTACCACATCAGTTACCGCGGCGCTGGCGTGGTCATTACAGCTTTTAGGTGAATCGGTGCTGGTTATTGACGCCTGCGCCGATAATTTGTTGCGTATGTCGTTTAACGTCGACTTTTCTCGTGAAGAGGGCTGGGCCCGGGCACTGCTTGATGATAAAGACTGGCAGGATGCAGGGATGCGCTATACCTCCCAGCTCGATCTGCTGCCGTTTGGACAACTGAGCACCACGGAACGCGAGAATGAAGCCGCGTATCAGCGCCTGTTTTCGCAGTTCACGCTGGCGCTGCAAACCCTGAAAGAAAAGGGGCACTACAAGTGGATCCTGCTGGATCTGCCGCACGGCGCCGGCACGCTGACCCGACAGCTAATCGCCCAATGCGATCATATACTTTCCATCGTCAACGTCGATGCGAACTGCCATATCCGCCTGCATCAGCAGGGGCTGCCTCAGAACGCTCATCTTCTGATTAACGATTTGCGCATTGGCAGCCAGATCCAGGACGATCTGTATCAGGTCTGGCTGCAAAGCCAGCGCCGTCTGCTTCCCATTGTCATCCATCGTGATGAGGGGATGGCGGAATGCCTAGCGTCTAAGCAACCGCTCGGCGAATACCGCAGCGATTCACTGGCGGCAGAAGAGATCCTGACGCTGGCTAACTGGTGTCTGCTGAACTTCGCCAACAGGGCGGAGCATGCAGGGAGTTCTGTATGAGTCGTCTCGCCAGCTGGTTACTCATCCCACCGGTCAGTTCGCGTTTGAGCGAACATTACCGGCATTTCCGCCGGCACGGTGCTTCGGCATTTAGCGCCGCGCTCGGCTGTTTTTGGATGATTCTGGCCTGGATGTTTATTCCACTCGAACACCCGCGCTGGCAGCGCATACGTGCCCGGCACAGTGAGCTATATCCGCATATTAATCCCAATCGGCCGCGTCCTTTGGATCCGGCGCGCTATCTCATTCAGGCCATCTGGCTGGTGGTCACGTCATCCCGCTCAGAGAAAATAACGCCGCACTGGCGCAGCTTCTCCCGCGTCCAGCAGTTACGTGAGCGCTACCACCAGTGGCTGGACAGACTGCCCAACAGCGTAAGCGATAAGACCAGCCATCTGGATAACCACAAAGAGCTCGGGCATCTCCACCCGGGCCTGCGGCGTTTTATCCTCGGCGTGATCGTCGTGTTCTCGCTCATTCTGGCGCTGGTCTGTATTACGCAACCTTTCAACCCTCTGGCGCAGTTCACCTTCCTGATCCTGCTGTGGGGCGTGGCGCTGCTGGTCCGCCGTATTCCGGGCCGCTTCTCGGCGCTGATGCTGATTGTGCTGTCGTTGACCGTCTCCTGTCGCTACATCTGGTGGCGTTATACCTCAACCCTGAACTGGGACGACCCGGTCAGCCTGGTGTGCGGCCTGGTGCTGCTGTTTGCCGAAACCTACGCCTGGATCGTGCTGGTGCTGGGCTATTTCCAGGTCATTTGGCCGCTCAACCGCCAGCCGGTTCCGCTGCCTAAAGACACCGCGCAGTGGCCGTCTGTTGATCTCTTTGTACCGACCTATAACGAAGATCTGAGCGTGGTGAAAAACACCATTTATGCCGCGCTGGGCATCGACTGGCCGAAAGACAAGCTCAAGGTCTGGATCCTGGATGACGGCAACCGTCCGGCGTTCCGCCAGTTCGCAGAGGAGGTCGGCGTCGAGTACATCGCCCGTCCGACTCACGAGCATGCGAAAGCCGGGAACATCAACAACGCGTTGAAGTATGCCACAGGGGAGTTTGTCTCGATCTTTGACTGCGACCACGTGCCGACGCGCTCGTTCCTGCAGATGACCATGGGCTGGTTCCTGAAGGAGAAAGAGCTGGCGATGATGCAGACGCCGCACCACTTCTTCTCGCCGGATCCGTTTGAACGTAACCTTGGCCGCTTCCGCAAAACCCCGAACGAAGGCACGCTATTCTATGGCCTGGTGCAGGACGGAAACGACATGTGGGATGCCACCTTCTTCTGCGGCTCGTGTGCGGTTATCCGCCGTAAGCCGCTGGATGAAATTGGCGGTATCGCCGTCGAAACGGTCACTGAAGATGCGCACACCTCTCTGCGCCTGCACCGTCGTGGCTATACCTCTGCGTATATGCGTATTCCGCAGGCTGCCGGTCTGGCAACGGAGTCACTGTCGGCGCACATTGGTCAGCGTATTCGCTGGGCGCGCGGCATGGTGCAGATCTTCCGTCTCGATAACCCACTGATTGGTAAAGGGCTCAAGCTGGCGCAACGTCTCTGCTACGTCAACGCCATGTTCCACTTCTTATCCGGTATCCCGCGGCTGATCTTCCTGACCGCGCCGCTGGCGTTCCTGCTCCTTCACGCTTATATCATTTACGCCCCGGCGCTGATGATTGCGCTGTTTGTTCTGCCGCACATGATCCACGCGAGCCTGACGAACTCGAAGATACAGGGTAAATACCGCCATTCCTTCTGGAGTGAAATCTACGAAACGGTGCTGGCCTGGTATATCGCACCGCCGACGATGGTGGCGCTGATTAACCCGCACAAAGGGAAATTTAACGTCACCGCCAAGGGCGGCCTGGTGGAAGAGGAGTACGTCGACTGGGTGATCTCCCGTCCGTATATCTTCCTGGTATTGCTGAATATCGTTGGCGTCATCGCCGGTATCTGGCGTTACTTCTACGGCCCGGAAAACGAAATCCTGACCGTCTTTGTGAGTATGGCCTGGGTCTTCTACAACCTGATTATCCTCGGCGGCGCGGTGGCGGTGTCGGTGGAGAGCAAGCAGGTTCGTCGTGCGCATCGCGTTGAAATCTGCATGCCTGCGGCGATCGCCCGTGAAGATGGCCATCTCTTCTCCTGTACCGTGCACGACTTCTCTGACGGTGGCCTGGGGATCAAAATCAACGGCCAGGCGAAGGTGCTGGAAGGCCAGAAAGTTAACCTGCTGCTTAAGCGCGGTCAGCAGGAGTATGTCTTCCCGACGCAGGTTGTGCGCGTGGCGGGCAATGAAGTCGGTTTGCAGCTGATGCCGTTGACCAAAAAGCAACATATCGATTTTGTGCAGTGTACGTTTGCCCGCGCGGATACGTGGGCTCTCTGGCAGGACAGCTTCCCGGAAGATAAACCTCTGGAAAGCCTGCTGGATATTCTGAAGCTGGGGTTCCGTGGCTATCGTCACCTTGCAGAATTCGCCCCGTCGTCGGTGAAATTAATTTTCCGGTCACTTACTTCGCTGGTTTCCTGGGTCGTGTCGTTCATTCCTCGTCGTCCTGAGCGGGATGAGGCGAAGCAGGCGGACCCGGTTATGGCTCAACAATGATGATAACGCGATGAAAACAAAACTTTCCTGGTTATGTGCAGTGGCAATGGGGATGAATGTCCTCCCCGCAACAATGGCTAACGCAGCTCCTGGTAACGCAGCGGCAACGCCTGCGCCAACGGTACCTGTCGTCGCGCAAGCAACCGATCCGGTTGTCACCGCGGCACCTGGTCAAACAGAAAATATCATGCCGAACCAGCCAACGGAGGGGAACACCCTGCCGGCAGACGGCCAGGTCATCGGGCAGGTGATGCCGGGCGTCCGGGGGGCGAATGCGCCCGTCGTCGCAGACAATGCGCCGTCGCGGGACGTGAAGCTGACCTTCGCGCAAATTGCACCGCCTCCGGGCAGTATGGTGCTGCGCGGCATCAACCCTAACGGCGGCATTGAGTTTGGCATGCGTAGCGATGAGGTCGTTTCTAATGCGGTGCTGAACCTGGAATACACGCCGTCGCCGTCTCTGCTGCCGACGCAGTCCCAGCTGAAGGTCTACCTGAATGATGAGCTGATGGACGTACTGCCGGTCACCAAAGAGCAGCTGGGCAAGAAAACCCAGGCGCAGGTGCCGATCAACCCGCTGTTCATCACCGACTTTAACCGTATCCGTCTGGAATTTGTCGGCCACTACCGCGATGTCTGCGAAAACCCGGCCAGCAACACGCTCTGGATGGACGTCGGGCGTAACTCCTCGCTGCAGATGACCTACCAGTCGCTGGCGCTGAAAAACGATCTCTCGGCATTCCCGGTTCCATTCTTCGATCCGCGTGATAACCGTCCGCTCACGCTGCCGATGGTGTTTGCATCATCCCCGGACGTGACCGAGCAGCTAGCGGCCACCATTGTGGCGTCCTGGTTTGGTTCACGTGCTGGCTGGCGTGGACAGAGCTTCCCAGCGATGTATGACAAACTGCCGGACAGAAATGCCATTGTGTTTGCGACCAACGCGAAACGCCCGGCCTTCCTGCGCGATCATCCGGACGTCAAAGCGCCGACCGTTGAGATGATAAGCCACCCGGAAAACCCGTACGTGAAGCTGCTGGTGGTGTTTGGCCGTGATGATAAAGATCTGGTGCAGGCCGCAAAAGCGATTGCCCAGGGCAACGTCCTTTTCCGTGGCAACAGCGTTGTAGTGGATGAGGTCAAACCGCTGCTGGCGCGTAAACCTTATGATGCGCCAAACTGGGTGCGTACCGACCGTGCGGTGACATTTGGCGAACTGAAAACCTATGAAGAACAGCTGCAGGCGACGGGGCTTGAGCCAGCACCGATTAGCCTGTCACTGAATCTGCCGCCGGATCTGTATCTGCTGCGTACCAACGGCATTGATATCAATCTGAACTACCGTTATACCGCGCCAGCGACCAAAGACAGCTCGCGCATGGATATCAGCCTGAACAACCAGTTCCTGCAATCGTTCAGCCTGCAAAGCACGCAGGATACTAACCGCCTGATGCTTCGCCTGCCGGTGTTGCAGGGGCTGCTGGACGGTAAAACGGATGTCTCCATTCCGGCACTGAAGCTGGGCGCGATAAACCAGCTGCGCTTTGACTTCCAGTACATGAACCCGACGCCTGGCGGTTCGGCGGAAAACTGCATCACCTTCCAGCCCATACAGAACCACGTTGTTATTGGCGATGAGTCGACCATCGACTTCTCGAAGTACTATCACTTCCTGGCGATGCCGGATCTGCGCGCCTTTGCTAACGCAGGTTTCCCGTTCAGCCGCATGGCCGATCTCTCTGAGTCCATCGTTGTGATGCCAAAAGCGCCAAGCGAAGGGCAGGTCACGACCCTGCTGGATACCATGGCGACCGTTGGGGGACAGACGGGATTACCGGCGATTAACGTCACGTTGACGGACGATGGCAGCCAGATCCAGAACAAAGATGCTGACATCATGGTGATCGGTACCATTCCGGATAAGCTGAAGGATGACAAACGTATCGATCTGCTGGTGAAAGCGGCCCAGTCCTGGGTTAACACGCCGCTGCGCCAGACCGAGTTCCCGAGCATTATGCCGGATATGAACGACCGTCAGGCCAGCGCGCAGACGACGGTAACGTCTCAGGGGGCAATGGCCGCGGTGGTGGGCTTCCAGTCACCTTACAACGAACAGCGTAGCGTGGTGGCTCTTCTGGCGGACAGCCCGCGCGGGTATGAACTGCTCAATACGGCCATGAACGACAGCGGTAAACGTGCCGCGATGTTTGGATCCGTGTCGGTGATCCGTGAGTCCGGCGTCAATAGCCTGCGCGTGGGCGACGTGTACTACGTGGGCCATCTGCCGTGGTTCGAACGCCTGTGGTATGCGCTGGCTAACCATCCGGTTCTGCTCGCCATCCTGGCGGCGGTCAGCGTGGTCTTGCTGGCATGGGTGCTGTGGCGTCTGCTGCGTATCATCAGCCGTCGTCGCCTGAACCCGGATGAGTAAGATGTGATGAAAGCCTTTCGCTGGTGTGCATTAGCAGCGTTGATGCTGGCGGCGCTTCCTCTTCGCGCCGCCTGTACCTGGCCTGCCTGGGAGCAGTTTAAAAAGGATTACATCAGTGAGGGCGGGCGTGTCGTTGATCCCAGCGACACGCGCAAAATTACGACCTCTGAAGGGCAAAGCTACGCCTTGTTCTTTGCCCTTGCGGCGAACGATCGCAGCGCGTTTGACCAGCTGCTGACCTGGACGCGCGATAATCTTGCCAGCGGCAATCTCAACGACCATCTGCCCGCCTGGCTATGGGGCCAGAAAGATAAAGAGACGTGGGCGGTGATTGATACCAACTCCGCCTCTGACGCCGATGTCTGGATCGCCTGGTCTCTGCTCGAAGCGGGTCGGTTGTGGAAACATCCGGACTATACCCGCACGGGTAAGGCGCTGCTGAAACGCATTGTCAGTGAGGAAGTGGTGAAAGTGCCGGGGCTCGGCGCAATGCTGCTTCCCGGTAAAGTCGGTTTTGCCGATGAAAACGTCTGGCGTTTTAACCCCAGCTATCTTCCTCCGCAGTTAGCGAGTTATTTCACGCGCTTTGGTCCCCCGTGGACCCAGCTTCGTGAAACCAATCAGCGTCTGCTGCTGGAGAGCGCGCCGAAAGGGTTTTCGCCGGACTGGGTTCAGTATCAGAAAAACAAAGGCTGGCGGTTACAGCAGGATAAATCGCTGGTGGGCGGCTACGACGCCATCCGCGTTTATCTCTGGGTGGGAATGATGAGTGATAAAGATCCTCAGAAAGCCCGGCTGCTGACGCGCTTCCAGCCGATGGCGGCAAAGACAATGAAACGGGGTGTGCCGCCGGAGAAAGTGGATGTGGCGACGGGTAAACGCACCGGGAATGGCCCGGTCGGGTTCTCTGCCGCCATGCTGCCGTTTTTACAACAACGTGATGCCCAGGCGGTTCAGCGCCAGCGCGTTGCAGACCATTTTCCCGATAACAATGCCTATTACAGCTACGTGCTGACTCTCTTTGGGCAAGGATGGGATCAGCATCGTTTTCGCTTCACCGCAAAAGGTGAATTAATACCGGATTGGGGCCAGGAATGCGCAAGTTCACAGTAAATCTACTCACTTTATCGCTTGGCCTGGCACTGATGCCGATGGCTGAGGCCGCCAACTCTCCGCAGCAGAAACAGCTGCTGGAACAGGTTCGGCTGGGCGAATCGACACAGCGTGAGGATTTGGTTCGTCAGTCGCTTTATCGTCTTGAGCTGATTGACCCGAACAACCCTGACGTCATTGCCGCACGCTTTCGCTACCTGCTGCGCCAGGGCGATAACGCCGGTGCGCAAAAAGAGCTGGATCGTCTGAAAGGGATCGCGCCGGGCTCAAGTGCGTACCAGTCATCACGCAACACGATGCTGCTGTCCACGCCGGATGGCCGCCAGCAGCTCCAGCAGGCGCGTTTGCTCGCCACCACGGGACACACGCAGGAGGCGATTGCAGCCTATGATAAGCTGTTTGACGGCAACCCGCCGGGCGGCGACGTGGCGACGGAATACTGGAATGTGGTCGCGAAAGATCCTGCTCGCCGGAATGCGGCCATTAACCAGCTCAAGAAAATCAACACCAGCAGCCCCGGAAATACACAGCTGCAGGCGACGCTGTCCCAGCTTTTGTTCCAGAGTGGACGCCGTGACGAAGGCTTTGCGGTATTGCAGGAGATGGCTAAATCGACCAACGGGCGCAGCCAGGCGTCTGATATGTGGTATGACCAAATCAAAGGCCAGCCTGCCAGCAGCGCCAGCGTCAGCGCGCTGCAAAAATACCTGAGCGTATTCAGTGACGGCGATAGCGTCGCGGCGGCGCGTGCCCAGCTCGAAGAACAGCAAAAACAGCTCGCTGACCCGGCGTTCCGCGCGAAAGCGGAAGGGCTGGCGGCGGTGGATGCCGGGCAGGGAAGTAAGGCGGTCGCGGAACTGCAAAAAGCCGTCAGCGCCAACCATGCCGACAGTGAAGCGGTGGGCGCCCTTGGCCAGGCTTATTCCCAGAAAGGCGACCGCGCCCGCGCGGTGGCGCAGTTTGAAAAGGCAATTGCCCTCGATCCCCAGAGCGATAACCGGGGTAAATGGGACAGTCTGCTGAAGGTCAACCGCTACTGGCTGCTGATCCAGCAGGGCGATGCGGCCCTGAAGGCGAATAATCCTGCGCAGGCGGAGCGTTACTATCAGCAGGCGCGCAGTATCGACAATACCGACAGTTATGCCGTGCTGGGGCTGGGCGATGCCGCCGCGGCGCGTAAAGATAATGACGCGGCGGAACGTTACTATCGCCAGGCGCTGCGTATGGACAGCGGCAACAGCAATGCGGTCCGCGGCCTGGCTAATATTTACCGCGCGCAGTCCCCGGAGAAGGCCTCGCAGTTTATCCAGTCTCTCTCCGCCAGCCAGCGCCGGAGCATTGATGATATTGAACGCAGTCTGACCAACGAGCAGCTCTCCGCTCAGGCAGAACAGCTGGAAAATCAGGGAAAATACGCCCAGGCGGCAGAGATTCAGCGCCGTCGTCTGGCGCTCTCTCCCGGCGACGTTTGGATAACCTATCGTCTCTCGCGCGATCTCTACAGCGCGGGTCAGCGCAGCCAGGCGGATACCCTTATGCGTCAGCTTGCCAGCCAGAAACCGACCGATCCGGATCAGGTGTACGCCAGCGGGCTCTATCTTTCCGGCAACGATCAGGACCGCGCCGCGCTGGCGCATCTGGACACGCTGCCGCGCAGCCAGTGGAACGGCAATATTCAGGAGCTTGCCGACCGCCTGCAAAGCAATCAGGTGCTGGAAACCGCCAACCGTCTGCGCGACAGCGGAAAAGAGCAGGAGGCGGAAAACCTTCTGCGTCAGCAGCCGACCTCCACCCGCATCGACCTGACGCTGGCTGACTGGGCGCAGCAGCGTGGCGATCTGGCGTCGGCGAAAACGACGTATAACGCCGTTCTGCAGCGTGAACCGCAGAACGAAGACGCGATCCTCGGCCTGACCGAGATTTACAGCGCGCAGGGCGACAAAGATGCCGCGCGCGCAGAGCTGGCGAAACTGCCCGCCGCGCAAAACGGCCAGCCGCTGTCGCTCAACATGCAGCGCCGGATCGCGATGGCGCAGGCAGGTCTGGGCGATTCCGCTGCCGCAGAACAGACCTTCAACAAAATCATTCCGCAGGCTAAATCGCAGCCCGGCTCCATGGAAAACGCGCTGGTGTTACGTGATGCCGCGCGTTTCCAGGCGCAAAACGGTCAGCCTCAGCAGGCGCTGGAAACCTATAAAGACGCGATGGTGTCGACGGGCATCACCACGACGCGTCCGGCCGACAACGACAGTTTCACTCGTCTGACGCGTAACGATGAAAAAGACGACTGGCTGAAGCGCGGCGTGCGCAGCGATGCCGGTGACTTGTACCGTCAGCAGGATGTTAACGTCACGCTGCAGCACGACTACTGGGGCTCCAGCGGCACGGGCGGCTATTCTGACCTGAAAGCGCACACTACCATGCTGCAGGTGGATGCTCCGCTGTCTGACGGGCGCATGTTCTTCAGAAGCGATCTGGTCAACATGGACGCCGGTTCATTTGATAACAATAACGGGACTTACGATCCAAAATGGGGGACCTGCTACGAAACGCCGTGTAGCGGCAACACCCATCAGTCCGACAATGGCGCAAGCGTCGCCGTCGGCTGGCAGAATAAAACCTGGGCGATGGATATTGGCACCACGCCAATGGGCTTTGACGTCGTCGACGTGGTGGGCGGCATCAGCTACAGCAGCGATCTGGGCCCCATCGGCTATACCGTTAACGCCCATCGCCGCCCCATCTCCAGCTCTCTGCTGGCGTTCGCCGGGCAAAAAGATACCAACACCGGCACCACCTGGGGCGGCGTACGTGCCACCGGTGGCGGCGTAAGCATGAGCTATGACAAAGGGGAAGCGAACGGCGTCTGGTCAAGCCTGAACGCGGAAACGCTGACGGGTAAAAATGTGGAAGATAACTGGCGCGTCCGCTGGATGACGGGTTACTACTACAAGCTCATTAATAAAAACAACGAGCGCCTGACGGTTGGCGTCTCCAATATGCTCTGGCACTACGACAAAGACCTGAGCGGTTATACCCTGGGTCAGGGCGGCTACTACAGCCCGCAGGAGTATGTCTCCTTCGCACTGCCGGTGACCTGGCGTAAACGCACGGAGAACTGGTCCTGGGAGCTGGGCGGCTCGGTGTCCTGGTCTCACTCGAAAACCAAAGACGAACTGCGCTACCCGATCCAGAATCTGATCCCGACCGATGAGCCAGACCGCTATACCGACCGGGGCGTGATGGAAACCGGCAGCAGCTCCTCTGGCACGGGTTATACCGCGCGGGCCATTATCGAACGCCGCGTAACGTCCAACTGGTTTGTGGGCATGGGCGTGGATATTCAGGAAGCGAAAGACTATACCCCAAGCCATGCGCTGATCTATGTGCGTTACTCTGCTGCAGGCTGGCAGGGCGATATGGACTTACCGCCGCAGCCGCTCATCCCTTACGCGGACTGGTAATCGGATTATCCTTAATCCATTTGTAAGTCTCTCTTAATAGCGCGGCAATCGGGTATACTCAGGCGCGCCAGGTTTACACCCTGGCGCGCCCTGCGCTTCGAGTTTTGTGGAGAGTCATTTTGCGTGTCAGCCGTTCCTTAACAATCAAACAGATGGCGATGGTTTCTGCCGTCACCATGCTGTTTGTACTGCTCTTCTGCGTAATTTTGCTGTTTCATTCCGTACAGCAGAATCGCTATAACACGGCTTCGCAGTTAGAAAGTATCGCGCGATCGGTGCGCGGCCCGCTCTCTGCCGCTATCCTGAAAGGGGATATTCCCGAAGCGGAAACCATTTTAAAACGCATTCAGCCTGCCGGCGTCGTTAGCCGCGCCGATGTCGTCTTGCCCAATCAGTTTCAGGCGCTGCGGATGAGCTTTATCCCGGAGCGTCCCGTCCCGATGATGGTGATGCGCCTGTTTGAACTGCCGGTGCAGATTTCGCTGCCCGTTTATTCGCTTGAACGCCCTGCCAATCCGCAGCCGCTGGCCTACCTGGTATTACAGGCGGATTCCTACCGCATGTATAAATTCGTCATGAGCTGGGTGGTTACGTTAGTGACCACTTGCTTACTTATGACGCTTATTCTCAGCGTGGCGCTTACCTGGTGCATTAACCGGCTGATTGTTCATCCGCTGCGCCGTATCGCCCGCGAGCTGAATACGCTTGCGCCGCAGGATCAGATGGGGCATCAGCTTGAGCTGCCGCGTCTGCATCATGACGATGAGATAGGCATGCTGGTGCGCAGCTACAACCTCAACCAGCAGCGCATTCAGCGCCAGCAGGATGAGTTAAACAGCAGCGCCACGCGCTTCCCGGTGTCGGAGCTTCCCAATAAAGCCTTCCTGATGGCGATGCTGGAGCAGACCGTTGCCCGTCAGCAAACCACGGCGCTGATGGTTATCGCCTGTGAAACCCTGCAGGACACGGCTGGCGTGCTCAGGGAGAGCCAGCGCGAAATGCTGCTGCTGACCCTGGTGGAGAAAGTGAAGTCTGTCCTTGCCCCGCGCATGGTGCTGACCCAGGTCAGCGGTTACGACCTGGTGGTGATTGCCAACGGCGTAAAAGAACCCTGGCATGCGATCACTTTAGGTCAGCAAGTACTCACTGTCATTAATGAGCGGTTGCCCATTCAGGGTATCCAGCTTCGTCCAAGCGCCAGTATCGGTATTGCGATGTACTATGGCGATTTAACGGCAGAGCAGCTTTATCATCGCGCGTTCTCGGCGGCGTTCACCGCCCGGCGCAAAGGCAAAAATCAGATCCAGTTCTTCGCGCCGGAAGAGATGGAAAAGGCGCAGCAGCGCCTGACGGAAGAGAGCGACATTCTGACCGCGCTGGATAACCGCCAGTTTGCCCTCTGGCTACAGCCGCAGGTGAATTTGCTGACGGGAGAAGTGAAAAGCGCCGAGGCACTGCTGCGCGTGCAGCAGCCGGATGGTTCATGGGAGCTGCCGGAAGGGCTGATTGAGCGCATTGAATCCTGCGGCCTGATGGTTACCGTCGGCTACTGGGTGCTGGAGGAGTCCTGCCGTCAGCTTGCCGCCTGGCAGGAGCGCGGCGTGACGCTGCCGCTGTCGGTCAATTTATCTGCCCTGCAGCTTATGCACCCAACCATGGTTTCAGAGATGCTGGAGCTGATCCATCGTTACCGAATCAAGCCTGATACGTTAACTCTGGAAGTGACGGAGAGCCGACGCATCGACGACCCTAATCAGGCGGTCGCGATCCTGAAACCGCTGCGTAATGCCGGCATTCGCATTGCGCTGGACGATTTTGGCATGGGATACGCCGGGCTGCGTCAGCTTCAGCACATGAAAACCCTTCCGGTGGATGTGCTCAAAATTGACAAAGCGTTTGTCGACGGTCTGCCGGGCGACAGCAGCATGGTGCAGGCGATTATCCAGATGGCGCGCAGCCTCAACCTGCATCTTATTGCCGAGGGGATTGAAACCGAAGCGCAACGCGCCTGGCTGGCAGAGGCGGGCGTGGAGAGCGGACAAGGCTTCCTTTTTGCCCCTGCTGTTCCTTCGGATGTCTTTGAAGAACGATACCTTTCTGGTGCTGACAATAACGCAAAAGTGTAATTTTGTTGCTGGCTTGTGCGAGCCAGCTCAAAGTTCTTAACATTTGTGTTTCAAATTTGAACTGAGTTTATTTCTGTCCTGTTATGTGGGTGTTATTTTAAAGCCGCAGGTTAACCATAACCTTACAAAGCCTGTGGTTTTTCTTCCCAAGGACACCTTATGAAAACCTCACTCTTCAAAAGTCTTTATTTCCAGGTCCTGACAGCCATCGCCATCGGTATTCTGCTGGGTCACTATTACCCTGAGCTGGGCGCGCAAATGAAACCGCTTGGCGACGCGTTCGTTAAGCTCATCAAAATGGTCATCGCTCCGGTGATCTTCTGTACCGTCGTGACGGGCATCGCTGGCATGGAAAGCATGAAGGCGGTCGGTCGTACCGGTGCAGTGGCGCTTCTCTATTTTGAAGTGGTCAGTACCCTTGCGCTGATTATCGGTCTGATCATCGTCAACGTGGTGCAGCCGGGCGCGGGGATGAACGTAGACCCGTCAACGCTGGATGCCAAAGCGGTCGCGGTGTATGCCGAGCAGGCGAAGGATCAGGGCGTGGTGGCCTTCCTGCTGGACGTGATACCGGGCAGCGTCATTGGCGCGTTCGCCAGCGGAAACATCCTGCAGGTTCTGCTGTTCGCCGTGATGTTTGGCTTTGCTCTGCACCGTCTGGGCAGCAAAGGCCAGCTTATCTTTAATGTGATCGAAAGCTTCTCCCAGGTGATTTTCGGCATCATCAATATGATCATGCGCCTGGCGCCGATCGGTGCTTTCGGCGCGATGGCCTTCACCATCGGTAAATATGGCGTCGGTACGCTGGTGCAGCTGGGTCAGCTGATTATCTGCTTCTATATCACCTGTATCCTTTTCGTGGTCGTGGTGCTGGGCTCCATCGCCCGCGCGACGGGTTTCAACATCTTCAAATTTATCCGTTACATCCGCGAAGAGCTGCTGATCGTTCTGGGGACCTCCTCTTCAGAATCCGCGCTGCCGCGTATGCTCGACAAGATGGAAAAGCTGGGGTGCCGTAAATCGGTGGTCGGGCTGGTGATCCCGACGGGCTACTCCTTCAACCTTGACGGCACCTCGATATACCTGACGATGGCGGCCGTGTTTATCGCTCAGGCGACCAACAGCCATATGGATATTTTCCATCAGATTACCCTGCTGGTGGTGCTCCTGCTCTCCTCTAAAGGCGCGGCAGGCGTGACGGGCAGTGGCTTTATCGTGCTGGCTGCTACCATTTCCGCTGTGGGCCACCTGCCGGTGGCGGGTCTGGCGTTGATTCTCGGTATCGACCGCTTCATGTCAGAGGCGCGTGCGTTAACCAACCTGGTGGGTAACGGCGTGGCAACGGTGGTGGTGGCGAAATGGGTGAA
Organism: Enterobacter sp. E20; assembly: GCF_000801755.2. NCBI lineage: Bacteria > Pseudomonadati > Pseudomonadota > Gammaproteobacteria > Enterobacterales > Enterobacteriaceae > Enterobacter > Enterobacter sp. E20. The sequence continues at coordinate 4,498,446 of NZ_CP012999.1, read as the reverse complement.
AGAGCTGGATCACAAAAAGCTCGACGATACTCTGAATAACCGTTCAACTGACAGCAAAAATCCTGGCTTAACCTCTTAATCTTGTCACAAATGCCCGTATTCCCTTGTCGGGATGCGGGCTCCTGCGCATAATAACTGTTCGTACCTGTCATAATTCGACAAGATTTTTTTTGGGTATATTTCACTTCTGACCGTGACGTTTTGCCGAACGCGCGGTCTAATCGACGTGTTTTCATCGTCATCTTTAAGAGTGAAGCGCGTCGCGAAACACTCTTTTTTAACCAGGAATGTTGATCAGGGGTTCACATGCAGGGCACAAAAATTCGACTCTTAACCGGCGGTTTGCTGATGATGGCAGCAGCCAGTTATGTGCAGGCAGATGCGCTCCAGCCAGACCCGGCCTGGCAACAAGGGACATTAGCGAACGGTTTTCAGTGGCAGGTTTTAGCCACTCCGCAACGTCCCAGTGACCGTGTAGAAATCCGTCTGTCCATTAATACCGGTTCCCTCGCGGAAAGCACTCAGCAAACCGGTTTTAGCCATTTTATTCCCCGGCTGGCGCTCACGCAGAGCGGCAGCCTGCAAGCGGTTCAGGTGCGTTCGCTTTGGCAGCAGGCCATCGATCCGAAACGCCCGCTCCCTCCGGCTGTGGTCTCGTATGACTACACCATGTTTAACCTGAGCCTGCCTAATAACCGTAACGACCTCCTTAAAGAAGCGCTTACGTATCTCTCCGATGCCTCTGGCAATCTGGCGATTACGCCGGACACCGTCAACTATGCGCTGAGCAACAGCGACATGGTGGCGACCTGGCCCGGGGATACCAAAGAGGGCTGGTGGCGTTACCGCCTGAAGGGCTCGACGCTGCTGGGACATGACCCGGCCGAACCGCTGAAACAGCCGGTGGACGCCGAACAGGTAAAATCGTTCTACCAGAAGTGGTATACCCCGGACGCGATGACGCTGATCGTGGTGGGTAACGTGGACAGCCGCGCGGTGGTGGAGCAGATCAACAAAGCGTTTGGTGATTTGAAAGGCAAGCGTGAAACGCCAGCCCCTGTCCCGACGCTCTCTCCGCTGCGTCCAGAGCCTGTCAGCATTATGACGGACGCCGTGCGTCAGGATCGCCTCTCCGTCATGTGGGATAACGCCTGGCAGCCAATCCGCGAGTCCGCGGCGATGCTGCGCTACTGGCGTGCCGATCTGGCGCGTGAAGCGCTGTTCTGGCACGTTCAGCAGACGCTGAGCAAGAACAACGTGAAGAATATCGGTCTTGGCTTTGACTGCCGCGTGCTGTTCCAGCGTGCGCAGTGTGCCATCAACGTTGAGTCGCCGGGCGATAAGCTGAATGCCAATCTGGGCGTGGTCGCGAAAGAGCTGGCAAAAGTGCGTAAAGAGGGGCTTTCCGAAGAGGAATTCAACGCTCTCGTGGCGCAGAAAAAACTTGAGCTGCAGAAGCTGTTTGCGACCTACGCTCGCGCCGATACCGACATTCTGATCAGCCAGCGTATTCGCTCCCTGCAGAATCAGGTGGTGGACATTGCGCCGGAACAGTACCAGAAACTGCGTCAGGACTTCCTGAACGGTCTGACCGTCGAGATGCTCAATCAGGACCTCCGTCAGCAGCTGTCGCAGGAGATGGCGTTGATCCTCCTGCAACCGAAGGGCGAGCCGGAATATGACATGAAGGAACTTCAGAAGACCTGGGATTCCATTATGGCTACCGCGCCGCAGCCAGCGCAGGCCGCCACGGCGGATGATTTACATCCGGACGCGACGGATATTCCGCAGGGGCAGTAATGCTTAAACATTCCCTCTCCCTGTGGGAGAGGGTTAGGGTGAGGGCATCAGCCCGCACCCTCCTTAAATAGGCATCGCCTCACGCGGAATAATCGCCCCGCGATACTGAATCACCGTGCTGGCCGTCAGGTGACCACGCTGTGCCGCCGCTTCCGGCGTTCCACCCGTCAGACGTACCGCCAGATAGCCCGCGCTGAATGAATCACCGGCCGCCGTGGTATCAATCACTTTCTCTTTGGCAAGCTTCACCGCCGGAACATTAACCAGCGCTTCGCCCACCACCGCGACCAGGCACGAATCCGCCCCGCGCTTAATCACCACTTCGCTCACGCCAGCCGCCTGCGTGCGTGCAATCACGTCCTCTACCGGTTTCTCACCCCACAGAGCGTCTTCATCGTCGAGTGTCAGGAAGGCGATGTCGGTGCACTGCAGCATCTGCTGATAGACCTGCTGCGTCTCTTCGCGGCTGGCCCACAGGCGCGGGCGGTAGTTGTTATCGAAAATAACCTTACCGCCGTTTGCACGGCATTCGCGCAGCAGCGAGAGCAGCTTTTCACGGCTGGTAGGGCTCAGGATCGCCAGGCTAATCCCGCTCAGATAGAGGTAGTCAAAGGTCGCCAGCTCTTCGCAGATGGCCGCGGCCGCGTCGCTCTCCAGCCAGAATTTGGCCGCGGCTTCGTTACGCCAGTAATAAAACGTGCGTTCGCCGGTGCTGTCGGTTTCGATGTAATAAAGCCCCGGGAGGCGGTTCTCCATACGTTGAATCAGCGACGTTTCGACATGTTCACTCTGCCAGGCCTCCAGCATTTGCTGGCTGAAGCTGTCCGTACCCAGGGCGGTCACGTAGTTCACGGTGAGCGCCTCAGGCGCGACCTGACGGGCAATATAAACGGACGTGTTTAACGTATCGCCACCAAATCCGCGGCTGACTTCCGCGCCTTTTTGTGATAGCTCAATCATGCATTCGCCAATCACGGCAATTTTTTTGGACATAGTCGTGAACCTGAACAGAAGAATTATCAGCAGTGTGCGCTGAGTGAATTAACCGGTCAACTATATTAAAACAACGTTCCATTATTTTATTTGAGCCAGCGCGTGTTCCCGCGCATTTCTGTCATCTTAATTTCATTTTCCCGGTGAATTGAACATAAAGTTCTCAATTGTCGCGCCGATAATCCTGTGACGAGTCCAGAAAGGCTATCCCAACAACAGGACATCTGAAATGAAGTCAGAGCAGGTTATCCAGCGGCTGAGCACTACGCCTGAGGCAAGTATTGAGAACTTGCAGGAGCATCGCTACTGGCTGCAATGTGAGCGTGCGTACACCTATCAGCCGATCTACCGAACAGATGGTCGACTGATGGCAATTGAAATTTTGACCGTCGTTACGCATCCCTCAAACCCTACTCAGCGCATCGCGCCGGATCGCTATTTTGCCGAAGTTGCCGTTCGCCAGCGTCTGGACGTGCTGGAAGAACAGCTTCGTATGCTGGCGACGAAGCAGTCCTTTTTCGAACGGCACGATATCCTCGCCTCGGTGAACGTCGATGGTCCAACCCTGCTGGCGCTGCGCCAGAACGCAAAATTGCAGGAGCTGATCGCCACCCTGCCGTGGATGCGCTTTGAGCTGGTGGAGCATGTCCGTCTGCCGCAGGACTCCTCGTTTGCGTCGATATGCGAATACGGCCCGCTGTGGCTGGATGACTTTGGCACCGGCATGGCGAACTTCTCCGCCCTGAGTGAAGTACGCTACGACTACATCAAAGTGGCCCGCGACCTGTTCATTATGCTGCGTCAGACCCCGGAAGGGCGGAATCTGTTTACGCTGTTATTACAGCTGATGAACCGCTATTGCCAGGGCGTGATTGTTGAAGGTGTGGAAACACTGGAAGAGTGGCGCGATGTGCAAAACTCTCCCGCAGCGGCGGCGCAAGGCTATTATCTCTCCCGCCCGGTACCCATGGATCGCCTCGATAGCGTGATAACGACCCTCTGATAAGCCCGCTTCCCTTTGTCTGGACTATAGTTTTACAGGACAGGTCATCAGGAAAGGGGATAAAAATGACGAGAACAACCAGGGTAATCTCCTGGACAGCAGGGATTTTCTTGTTGTTGATCGTGGTCGTCGCCATCATTATTGCGACGTTTGACTGGAACCGTCTCAAGCCGACCATCAACCAGAAAGTCTCAACCGAACTGAACCGCCCCTTCGCCATACGCGGCGATTTAGGGGTGGTATGGGAGCGTCAGAAAGAGGAGCCCGGCTGGCGCAGCTGGATCCCCTGGCCTCACGTCCATGCCGACGACATCATTCTCGGCAACCCGCCGGATATTCCGGACGTCACCATGATCCACCTGCCGCGCATTGAAGCCACGCTGGCTCCGCTGGCGCTCCTCACCAAAACGGTCTATCTGCCGTGGATCAAACTTCAGCAGCCCGATGCGCGCCTGATCCGACTTTCAGAAAAAAACAACAACTGGACGTTTAACCTTGCCAGCGACAGCGAAAAAGATCCAAATGCCCGGCCTTCCTCCTGGTCGTTCCGTCTCGACAATATTCTTTTCGATCGCGGGCGGATCGCCATCGACGATAAGGTCAGCAAGGCGGACGTGGAGATCCTCGTCGATCCGCTGGGCAAACCGCTGCCGTTTAGCGAGGTCACGGGCACGAAAGCAAAAGGCGACGCGGCAAGCGTGGGTGACTATGTCTTCGGCCTGACGGCAAAAGGGCGCTACAACGATCGGCCTCTCAGCGGTAAAGGGAAAATAGGCGGCATGCTGGCGCTGCGGAGCGAAGGCACGCCGTTCCCGGTGCAGGCGGACTTCCGTTCCGGTAACACCCGCGTGGCGTTCGTGGGCACGGTCAACGACCCGATGAATATGGGGGGCGTCGACCTTCAGCTCAAATTTGCCGGCGATTCGCTGGGCGAGCTGTATGAACTGACCGGCGTACTGCTGCCGGATACCCCGCCGTTCGAAACGGACGGGCATCTGGTCGCCAAAATCGATACCGAAAAATCGTCCGTTTTTGACTACCGGGACTTCAACGGCCGTATCGGCGACAGCGACATCCACGGCACGCTGACCTACACCACCGGAAAACCGCGCCCGAAACTGGAAGGGGATGTTGAGTCCCGTCAGCTGCGTCTGGCCGATCTTGGTCCGCTGATTGGTGTGGACTCGGGTAAAGGGACCAGGTCGAAAGAGGTCAAAAAGGATGTTCAGCCTGCCGGCAAAGTGCTGCCATACGATCGCTTCGAAACCGACAAATGGGACGTGATGGATGCGGATGTGCGCTTCAAAGGCGGAAAAATTGAACATGGCAGTACGCTGCCGATCAGCAATCTTTCGACCCATATCCTCCTCAAAAACGCCGACCTGCGCCTGCAGCCGCTGAAGTTCGGCATGGCGGGCGGGACGATTTCTTCGAACATTCATCTGGAAGGCGATAAGAAGCCGATGCAGGGACGGGCGGAGATCCAGGCGCGTCGATTGAAGCTTAAAGAGCTGATGCCGAACGTAGAGCTGATGCAGAAAACCCTCGGTGAAATGAACGGTGATGCCGACATTCGCGGCGTGGGGAACTCGGTGGCGGCGCTGCTGGGCAGCGGCAATGGTAACCTGAAGCTGCTGATGAACGACGGGCTGGTGAGCCGCAACCTGATGGAGATCCTGGGGCTGAACGTCGGTAACTACGTCATCGGGCAAATTTTTGGTGATGACGAGGTGCGGGTGAACTGCGCGGCGGCAAATCTGGATCTGGTTAACGGCGTGGCGCGTCCGCAGATATTTGCCTTCGACACGGAAAACGCGGTGATTAACGTGACCGGGACCGCCAGCATGGCCTCGGAGCAGCTTGATTTGACGATTGACCCGGAAAGTAAGGGGATCCGCATCATCACTCTGCGCTCGCCGCTTTACGTGCGCGGGACCTTCAAAAACCCGCAGGCGGGCGTGAAGCCCGGACCGCTGATTGCGCGCGGTGCGGTGGCTGCGGCTCTGGCGACCCTGGTCACCCCGGCCGCAGCGCTGCTGGCGTTGATTTCGCCGTCAGAAGGCGAGGCCAATCAGTGCCGGACTATTTTGTCGCAGATGAAGAAGTAGCTCTCTTTCTCCCTCTCCCTATGGGAGAGGGCCGGGATGAGGGCATCAGGCTGCAGTGAATTACAGAGCCTGGTGCTTCGTCTCGTGCGTCAGCAGCAGCGCAATCAGCGTCAGCGCCGCCATGGCCGCCAGATAGACCCCCACATAGAACAGACCATAGTTCGCCTGCAGCCAGGTGGCGATATACGGCGCAACGGACGCGCCCAGAATAGAGGCAACGTTGTAGGAGAACGACGCGCCGGTATAACGCACTTCCGTCGGGAACAGCTCAGGCAGCAGCGCGCCCATCGGGCCGAAGGTCAGCCCCATCAGGCTCAGGCCAATCAGCAGATAGGTCATCACCAGCGCCGGGCTACCTGAACCCAGCAGCGGTGGGAAGACGAACAGCGCGAACAGAATAATCAGCGTGGTGATCGTAATCATGCTCGCACGACGACCGAATTTGTCCGCCAGCAGGCCCGCAATCGGTACCATCACGCCAAACCCGATCACCGCCATCATCAGCATCCATAGCACTTCGTTACGCGGCAGGCCCAGGCCAACCGGCACGGCGGCGGTACTGAACGTCATGGAGTAGACGGTCATGATGTAGAACAGCGTATAGGTTGCCAGCATGATGAACGTACCCAGCACGGTCACGCGGACGTGTTTGGTCAGCAGCGTACCCAGCGGCACTTTCACCTGCTTGTTCGCCGCGGCCACTTTCGCAAAAACAGGAGTCTCATGCAGCGAAACACGCACATACAGGCCAATCAGCACCAGCACGGCTGAGAAGATAAACGGGAGACGCCAGCCCCAGCTCATGAACTGTTCATCCGTCAGCAGCCAGGAGAGCAGCAGGAACGTCCCGTTGGCAAAGAAGAAGCCAATCGGCGCGCCCAGCTGCGGGAATGAACCGTACAGCGCGCGCTTGCGCGCCGGGGCGTTCTCGGTGGCCAGCAGCGCCGCGCCGCCCCATTCACCGCCCAGCCCCAGACCCTGACCGAAACGCGCCAGCGCCAGCAGGACCGGCGCCAGAATGCCGATGGTTTCATAGGTCGGCAGCAGACCGATGGCCACGGTAGAGATGCCCATCGTCAGCAGCGAGGCCACCAGGGTGACTTTGCGGCCAATGCGATCGCCAAAGTGTCCAAACAGCGCAGAGCCAATCGGACGCGCAACAAACGCGATGGCAAAGGTCGCCAGAGACTGCAGCGTGGCCGCCGTCGGATCGCCCTGCGGGAAGAAAATATGCGGGAAGACGATGACCGCGGCGGTGGCATAAATATAAAAGTCGAAGAACTCAATGGCGGTGCCAATCAGCGAGGCGACGACAACTTTATTGCGCGAGTTTACCGGAACGTTTTCCGTTCCTGAGTCGAGTGTGGTGGCTGTTGCTTGCATAATATTTTCTTATTTTTGTCGAACGAAAGGCCATATTACGCACAGCAAAAGCGACATTTCAATCTGTAACAAAGCCGCGCACTGGTGATAAAAGCAACAAAAAGCGGATAATTTTCAGGCCAGCGAAAACACGTCTATGAAATGCTTCACAGATTTTAAATATCAGTCAATTAAACTGGTTTTCAGTTAAATAAAAGTTACGAACTGGATTTATATGCTGAAATGATGAATCGGGCTGAAATTTCAGCCCGAGAGCGGGGCTAGCGGTGCGTTTTACCGGGCATTCGCGTGTCGCCTTTGTACTCGGCGGTGGCAATCCATGCCGCGCAGAACAGGGTCAGGCGCGCGAAAAAGTAGAAGAAGGCCATCAGTCCCAGCACCGAGCCAAACGCCGCGCCGGAAGGAGATTTCACCAGCGACGGCAGCGTGTAGGTCATCACGATTTTGATCACCTCAAAGCCGATCGCCGCAATCAACGTGCCGCGGATCAGCGCCTTCTTGCGCGGACGATGGCGGGGCAAGCGCCAGAAGATCCAGAAGAACAGCAGGTAGTTGGCGAAGATGGAAATGGCCAGCCCAATGCCGCGCCAGGCGGGCTTGAGCCATTCGATGTAATCAAGATACAGCGCGGAGATGATCATCTGCTGCGCCGAGCCCGCCACGGAGGTAATGGAAAGCGTCACGATGAGCGCGACGAGCAGGCCAATCAGCGAAACAAAATCGCGGAGATACTTCACCCAGATTTTCTCCTGGTCCTGCGGCTTACGCTCCCAGACGTCGCGCGACTGGGCGCGGATGGCCTCGCGCAGGTTGCCCATCCAGTTAACGCCGGAGTAAAGGGCAATCAGCAAACCGACGATGCCGACGGTGGTACGCTGCTGAACGGCGGTATTGATGGTGCTCTTGAGCGTGCTGGCAAGGGTTGGGTCACTGACGTTATTCAGGATCTTACTGAAGATATCCTGCAGCAGCGTCGGGTGCGACGCGAGCACAAAACCGGCTGCCGCAAACGACACCATCAGGATGGGAATCATCGACAGAAAGGAAAAATAGGTGATGGCGGCACCAAACTGGTTCCCCATGCGGTCATTAAACCGTTCTGTGGCGCGTATCAGGTGCGCAATCATGGGAAGCTGCTGGATCTTTTCTGCCATGCTGGTAACCGTACCCAGCGCTTTGCTGGCTGTTCCCGGCGTTGCGGGCGCTTCAGGCTCGGTTTCCATCTTTTTGATGGGGTCATACTCTAAATGTTGAGTCGGTCGTTGCGGATTGTTTTCCGGCGTCACGCGCATTTTCCTTTTCGTTGAGCTGGATGTGTTTTTGAATTATAGCTTGCGGCTAGTCCACGTAAGCTTTTGTGAGTTCGGTAAGCCACTCCATGAACAGATGGACCCGGCGGGAGAGGTTGCGGCGGTGAGGGTAAATCAGGGAGACAGGCATCGCTTCGGCCCGGTATTGCGGGAGGATCTCAATCAGTTTCTTCGCGCGCAGTAAATCGCGCACCCCAACCCGCGGAACCTGAATAATGCCCAGCCCGGCGAGACAGGCAGCCTGGTAAGTTTCCGTGCTGTTAACGGTTAACACCCCGCCCGTTTTTATCCACTGCGTCGTACTGCCATTATAAAACTCAAAGCCCTGCGGGCGGGTTCCCAGCATTGCGGCGTAGTGGATCACGGCGTGCGAGCCTAAATCGTCCAGGGTTTCCGGGTAGCCAAATCGCGCCAGATAATCCGGGCTGGCGCAGTTAATCACCGACAGCTTGCCCAGCGGACGGGCAATCAGCCCTGAATCCTTCAATGTGCCGACGCGCACCACGCAATCAAACCCTTCGCGGATCACATCCACCAGACGATCGCTGCTGCTGAGCTCGAGTTCAATGCCCGGATAGTGCTGCAGAAAAGCAGGCAGTTTGGGGATGACTAAATTTCGAGCAACGCCGACGGGCATATCCACGCGGAGCCGACCGCTGATGCTGGAGGGATCGTGCTGAAACATACCGTCGAGTTCATCAAGGTTTGCCAGCAGATCTTTTGCCCGTTCGTAATAGACCATGCCGTCCTGCGTCAGGCTGACGCGGCGCGTGGTGCGGTGCAATAGCTGGGTGCCAAGCCGGTTTTCCAGGGCCTGAATTTGCCGCGAGACGCTGCCTTTCGGCAGGGTTAATGTTTCGGCCGCGCGGGAAAAACTTTCCAGTTCCGCGACGCGGACGAACAACTGCATTGCGTGAATTTTATCCATAGAGGAAGTTCATTGTTGTTTCTGCTGAAACAGTGAAGCGTTTTAACCCATCTTTATTGATTTTCTATCACCTAATAAGCTCTTTCTCAATCTCCTTAACAGCCAAAACGAGGTTTATGATGAGTGAACGTATCGCATTAGTGACGGGTGGTAGCCGTGGTCTGGGTAAAAACGCTGCGTTAAAGCTGGCGGCAGACGGAACGGGAATTGTCCTGACATACAACCGTAGCCAGCAGGAAGCGCTGGATGTTGTGCATGAAATTCAGCAAAAAGGCGTCAACGCAGCGGCATTACAGCTCAACGTCGGGGATATCACGAGTTTTGAACATTTTGCCCGACAGCTTCAGGAAACCCTCAAGACCGTCTGGCAGCGCGAAACCTTTGACTATTTATTGAACAATGCCGGAACGGGTTTATATGCGCCCTATGCCGACACGACGGAAGCCCAGTTTGATGAAGCGCTGAACATTCATTTCAAAGGACCTTTCTTCCTGACCCAGCGCCTGCTGCCGCTGCTTAACGACGGGGGACGTATCCTCAACGTCTCCAGCGGGCTGGCCCGTTTTACCCAGCCGGGCTCTGGGACCTACGCGGCCATGAAGGGAGCGATGGAAGTGCTGACGCGTTATCAGGCGAAAGAGCTGGGCGCGCGCGGAATTTCCGTCAATATCATTGCGCCGGGCGCGATTGAAACCGACTTTGGCGGCGGACGCGTGCGCGACAACGCGGAGCTGAATCAGCTGCTGGCGTCGCAGACGGCGCTGGGACGGGTGGGGCTGCCGGACGATATTGGCGATGCCATTGCGGCACTGCTCAGCGATAAATTGGGCTGGATGAATGCGCAACGTATTGAAGTATCAGGTGGTATGTTCCTGTGATGCACGGGCTTAAGGGGAAGGAACCTCTTAAGGAAACCCTTAATATGGATGTGTCTGCATACTGACAGTGATAAAGAACGCAGGCAGCCATAGCCGATAACCCCTTTTCATCACGATATTTCTCCAGAGAAAGACCCTGATGTTTATTTATTAACGCAATGGCGGCAGAAAATATTTTCAGCGAATGACGTTTGATATTCGTTTCCTCTTAATAGCGACACTGAAGAGGAAACGACGTCCGGGAAATATCTGCTAAAAAGCGGTTGGTCAGGAATTATTATTCAGGTATTCCTGCTGTAATAAACCAAATAGCCAGTCATTTTGCCAGCGCCCCGCAAGGTAATAGCTCTCGCGTAATTCACCTTCCAGACGAAAGCGGGCTTTTTCCAGCAGGCGTCTTGACGCAACATTTCCCGCGGTGACGGTGGCGGTGAGTCGCCGTATACCGCCCTGATCAAAAGCGTAATCGCAAAGCGCTTTCAGGGATTCAAAGCCGTAACCTTTCCCCTGCGCCTCGGGTGCGAAAAGGAAGCCCACTTCGGCGCAGTCTTCCTCCCGATGAATATACCCGGTAACGCCCAGCGGGGCCTGTGAGGCGATGTCACGCACGACGAGACAAAGCCAGTGCGCGCTGCCCGGTGCCCATGGGGCCAGGCGCGAATCAAACGCCTCGCGGATCGCCGCGACGGGGCGGTCTTCCGCCACAAAGCGCATCACGTCCGGGTGCTGCTGTAGCGCCAGAAAAAAGGGCCAGTCTTGTTCCTGCAGGGGCGAACAGGTCAGGCGAGAGGTAATTAAAACCGGCATTCAGATTCTCCTGAAACATTTTAAATCATTTTAGTGTTGTCACTTTATTTCAACAGAAAGTCAGGTATGGTTAACCGCGTATAAATAAAAAGAATAAAGGGCGTTTCGTGCCCATTCCGGATGTCTTCGTTGTCGCTTAAGGAAAACAATGACTCTCAGCACATCACATCATATTCGCGAACAGTTTGAACACTGTCTGGCGGTCATTCGCCATGCGTCGGTGGAAATTTTACTCCTTCTGAATGTACATGCTTCTGAGGGAAAAGATCCACGCTGGTTTCTGGAACAACTCGACAGCGCGCGATTAGCTCTGGGCGGCTGGGGAGCCGTTGCGAAAAAACTCAACCTCAATGATGCCGAGATGTCGGAATTTACGCTCCAGCTGCGCCTGCTGCAGCAGCGCGTTCCGCAGTATGAAAGCGGACAGGATGTGAGTGAAAACCAGCTTATTGCGGCGATGCGGTTTGTGACCGCGCTGGAACATCTTCGCCTGCAGCAGCCGCTGTTGACCTACAGCACCGACCTGGCACCGGGAAGCGAACTCCAGCAGCAGCAGGCGCACAAGCAGGTGCGCGCGATTGAGCTGATGATTAAAGGGCTCATCCAGCAGGCCTGGCCCGATCAGGTGCGGCTGAACAACCATCTTAAAACCCTGTTTAACGCTGACCGCGTGCGGCGCTGGCTGAAGCTTGGCGAGATCAATGATGTCCTCAGCGGCATGATGTTCAGTGAACTGGCGCAGATGCTGGTGGATAAAAAAGAGTTCAGCCGCTATTACGCTTCGCTGTTCAGCGACCCGTCCATGCTGACGCTGCTGGTTGAACCGCGCAAAACGCTGCAAACCTTCCTCGATGACATTCGGCAAATCCGCAACAGCATCACCGTTCAGAAAACGCTAAGCTCGGCGCAAATCCAGCTGCTGGATAACTACTACGCGCAGATCGCGCGGCCCGTTCAGCGCGCGTTTGAAGAGGGGAGAACGCGCGTCAATCCGGCCGGATTCATGGCGGTAGATGCCAGCGAATTGCATACCTTCTGGGAAAAGGCGCAGAAAATGGATCGGGTCACCGGTGGGGATCTGTTTGAAGTCCGTGACACTATTGAAAAGCCGACCCAGCGCGCGCCGCGTACCCCTGAACAACGCGAGCAGCTCATTTCCGGTGCGCTATGGGGGGCGGTTGGCGTCATGGTGATTGCTATCGTGGCGGGGGGCTTCTGGCTGGTGACCAGCAGCAAACCGCAGCCTGCAACCGCCAGCGCGGCTGAAGCGGCCCCTCCGCAGGAAATGCGCGAGACGCCTTCTTCGCGCGAAACGCTCACGCGCATGGGGGTCACCTGGGACGAGAATAATTTCCGCTCGGCCATTAACCGCAACGATACCCGAGTGACCCTGCTATTTTTGCAGGGCGGTATGGACTGGAAGCTGTCCTGGACCGAAGAGGCGATGTCGGCAGGCTATGACGATGTGCTGGAGCTGATGTTACGCTACCGCCAGAACATGGTGGAAGAAAAGCCGTGCCGTCGCTTCATCAACACGCTCAGCCACGCCATGTCGAACGGCGAGTCTCTGACCTCGGTTCGTAAAGAGTATCTCAAAGCGTTCTGCACCGTGCCTGCCGTGGTGAAACGCCAGCAGCACGATCTCGACATGGCCACACGCCGCGCGCAGTCGCAGCCGGATGCCACCACGAAAAAATGGCAGTCCATTCAGACTGCCATTTATGAGGTGATTCGCTAAAATTTTTCCCCTCACCCCAGCCCTCTCCCCATAGGGGCGAGGGAGATGAAGAGCGCACCGTGCAGTCCCCTCTCCCCTCTGGGGAGAGGGTTAGGGTGAGGGGTGAGGGCACCTGACCCCACCCCGCTTAAGGCTCCCCATACAACCCAATCAGCCGCCGCACCACGCCGTTCGTCCAGCCGAAACCGTCCTGCAGCGGATACTCACCCCCGCCGCCTTCGCGCGGCGTACTGCTGGCGATGTGGTACTTCTCAATCAGCTTGTGATGCGTCTTATAAAAATGGTTCACCGTATGCAGCCAGCTCCAGGCGATCTCATCGCCCAGCGAGTCGTTGCCGTACTGCTTGAACCCCTGAATCGCCATCCACTGCAGCGGCGCCCAGCCGTTGGGTTTATCCCACTGCTCGCCGGTTTCGTACTCGGTCGCCAGAATTCCGCCCGGCGTCAGCAGACGCGCCTTGACCGCATCCGACAAACGTTCTGCCTGCTCGTGCGTTGCCATTCCAACATACAGCGGCACAATGCTGGCGGCAGAAAACAGCGCCAGCTCTTCGCGTCGCCAGTCGTAATCGCGGTAGCAGCCGCTCTCCTCATCCCACAGATAGCGGTTCACCGCCGCGCGGCGATCGTTGGCTTTCTGGCGGAACGCCTCTGCCGTCTCTTTATCCCCTTTCGACGCGGAGATGTTGGCGATAGCGCTTTCCAGCTTGAACAGGAAGGCGTTCAGATCGATGGGGATAAACTGCGTCGTGCGGATGCTGGCGAGCCGCGACGGATCGCGCAGCCAGCGGGACGAGTAATCCCAGCCGGACGCCGCCCCCGCGCGCAGGTCGCGATATACCTCATTGGGCGGACGACCCGAGTGGCGGGCGGTTTCAACGTCCTCGATCCACGATTCGTCGCGCGGGGTATCACGGTCGTCCCAGTAGCGGTTGAGCAGTGAACCGTCCGGCATACGCACGGCGCTGCGGTAAGCCTGGTTAAGCAGCAGCGACTCCGCGCCGTCCATCCAGAAGGCGTACTCCATTTTGAGGTGATCCAGATAGCGTTTCGCACCGCGCACGCCGTCCTCCTCGAACAGCTCCACCATCAGGGCAAAGACCGGCGGCTGCGAGCGGCTGAGATAATAGGTGCGATTGCCGTTGGGGATATGCCCGTAGCGTTCAATCAGCCAGGCGAAGTTGTCCGCCATACACTTCAGCAGATCGTTACGGCCGCTCTCCGCCAGCCCCAGCATGGAGAAATAGGAATCCCAGTAGTAGGTCTCGCTGAATCGCCCGCCGGGGACGATATAGGCCTGCGGCAGGGCCAGCAGGGAAGACCAGGGAATATGATCCTGCGGCTCGCGCGTTAGCACCGGCCACAGGTTATCAATGTGCTCTTTCAGGGAGAGTCCCGGGTCGGAGACATATTCTGTGCCGTACGTTTCTGGCATCCAGAAGTGGTTCTCCACAAACTGGCGCAGGTCGAAATCCCGGTGGCGTCTGACCTTGCGGTAGCGGATCAGGATATCCAGCGGATCCATCTTCGGCGCGCAGTCGGGGAAGGTTTTACTGTCCGCAAACAGCCGCGTCGACTGCACATGCTCGAACAGTTCAAGATAGCGGTCTGCGGGCGTCAACGCATCGGAGGCGGGTAGCCCCTCGATCATTTCGGGTTCCGGCTCCGCCTCAATCATTTCATCCAGTTTCAACTCGCAGGGATCGGTCTCGTAGCGCAGCTCTTCTGCAATCTCGAACTCGATGTTCTCGGTAGCCTGTAGTTTCTGGTTGAACATGGTGATAGGGACCTCCGGTTGTGTGTTCAAAAGACAGGTTTATCCGGGCGTCTTATAAGCGTAGACATTCGCTTCGGTAGATGGGGAGGGATATGTGCGGTAGATCACTATTTTCGGAGCATTCGTTTTGCAACGATTTATGAATGTTAAAAAAAATGCCCCTCCGGAGAGGGGCATCAGGATTAACGCATGGTCACAAACTCTTCCGCGGCCGTCGGGTGGATGGCCACGGTGTTGTCGAAGTCTTTCTTGGTTGCGCCCATCTTCAGCGCCACGGCGAAGCCCTGCAGGATCTCGTCCATACCGAAGCCGATGCCGTGGATGCCGACAATCTTCTCTTCCGGGCCCACGCAGACCAGCTTCATGCGGCACGGCTGACGGTGTGAGGTGACGGCGGTGTACATCGCGGTAAATGCCGATTTATACACTTTCACCTGGTCGTCGCCGTACTGCTCGCGCGCCTGCGGCTCGGTTAAGCCGACGGTGCCGATTGGCGGGTGGCTGAAGACCACGGTTGGGATGTTGCTGTAGTCCAGATGCTCGTCCGGCTTGTTGTTGAACAGGCGCTCGGAGAGACGACGGCCCGCCGCAACGGCGACCGGCGTCAGCTCAACCGCGCCGGTGTTATCGCCGACCGCATAAATGCCCGGTACGCTGGTGTTCTGGAATTTATCGACGACGATATAGCCTTTTTCGTCGGTTTTTACGCCGGTCACGCCCAGGTTGAAATTATCGTTCGCCGGTTCACGGCCAATCGCCCAGATCAGGCAATCGACGGTCTGGCTGCGGCCATCTTCCAGCTCAAGCGTCAGGCTACCGTCCGCGTTTTTCACCACCGCTTTTGGCACGGCGTTGGTGTGCAGGGTTGGGCCTTCGGCGTTCATCACTTCAACCAGCGTATCGACAATCAGCGGGTCAAAGCTGCGCAGCGGCGCGTGTTTACGTACGAACAGGTGCGCTTCTGCGCCCAGGCCGTTAATCACGCCGGCCAGTTCCACCGCAATGTATCCCGCGCCAACAACGGCAACGCGTTTTGGCAGGGCAGGCAGTTCGAAGAAACCGTCGGAGTCGATGCCGTATTCCACGCCCGGGATGTTCGGGTGGCTCGGACGACCACCGGTGGCGATCAGGATGTGATCGGCGGTGATCGTCTCGCCGTTCACTTCGATCGTTTTCGCGTCCACAAAGCGGGCGAAACCGTGGATAACGTCAACGTTATTTTTACCCAGCACGTTGTCGTACGAGGTGTGAATGCGGTCGATGTAGGCGGTACGGCTGGCGATCAGTTTGTCCCAGTCGAAGTGGTTGATGGTGGTGTCAAAGCCGTAGTCCGGGCCGTACATATGGATAGCTTCACGGATCTGCGCCGCATGCCACATCACTTTCTTCGGTACACAGCCCACGTTCACGCAGGTGCCGCCCAGCGCTTTGGCTTCAATCAGCGCGCACTTCTGGCCGTACATGGCCGCACGGTTGATGGAGGCGATGCCGCCGCTGCCGCCGCCGATTGCGATGTAGTCATAATGCTTAGTCATTGCTTTTGTCCTTAATCGTGAATTGCCGCGATTGTATACCTGAAATCAATAGTTTCCACCGATGGCTGCGATTACTCCGGCACGATCCAACTGACGGTGGCGTGGCCTGTACCGGCGGGCACCAGCGTTTTATGCAGCCACGGCAGCACGTTGTTCATCTGCGCTTCGAGCTTCCACGGCGGGTTGATCACAATCATGCCGGAGGCGGTCATGCCGCGCTGATCGCTGTCAGGGCGTACCGCCAGCTCGATCTGCAGGATCTTGCGGATGCCGGTCGCTTCCAGGTCTTTGATCATGCGTTTGATTTGCGCGCGCAGCACCACCGGGTACCACAGGGCATAGGTGCCGGTAGCAAAGCGTTTGTAGCCTTCGTGGATGCCGGTTACCACCGCCTGATAGTCGGTTTTGATTTCGTACGGCGGGTCGATCAGCACCAGCCCGCGACGGGAAACCGGCGGCAGTTTGGCCTTCAGCTGCTGGTAACCGTCGGATTTTTCCACGCGGGCGCGGCTGTCTTTCTGGAATTCAGAACGCAGCAGCGGGAAGTCGCTCGGATGCAGCTCGGTCAACTGGAGGCTGTCCTGCTCGCGCAGCAGCTGGCGTGCAATCAGCGGTGAGCCAGGGTAGTAGCGCAGCTGGCCGTTGCGGTTGAAGTGATTCACTACGCCGATGTAAGGCTCCAGCTCGGCAGGCAGATCGTCCTGCTGCCAGATGCGGGCAATCCCTTCCAGATATTCACCGGTACGCTCGGCATGCTCGCCGCTCAGCTGATAACGGCCCGCGCCCGCGTGCGTGTCCAGATAGAGAAACGGCTTCTCTTTCTCTTTGAGCGATTCGATGATCAGGCTCTGAACGGTGTGTTTAAGGACGTCGGCGTGGTTGCCTGCGTGGAAGCTGTGGCGATAACTGAGCATGGATGAATGTGTTCCAGGTAGTAAACGTAGGCCCGATAAGCGTAACGCCATCGGGCAACAATAGAGCGTATCGCCACAGTATACAGAAAAGTTTCCACCGCCGCGAAAGCGCAACGCCCGGCATTGAAATCCTCTACACTTAACCCCATTCTAGATCTCATATGCACAGCGCCGGATGCGCGCTTCATTCACCTATTTCAACAGGACAGCGTTTATGACCAATCCATTACTGACGCCTTTTTCGTTGCCGCCGTTTTCTAAAATCCTCCCTGAGCATGTTGTTCCAGCCGTTACGCAATCGCTGGACAACTGCCGCGCGGCGGTAGAAAGCGTGGTAGCGCAGGGCGCGCCGTACACCTGGGAAAATCTGTGTCAGCCGCTGGCCGAAGTGGACGACGTGCTGGGGCGTATCTTCTCCCCGGTGAGCCACCTGAACTCGGTAAAAAACAGCCCGGAACTGCGCGAAGCCTACGAGCAGACCCTGCCGCTGCTCTCTGAGTACAGCACCTGGGTCGGGCAGCACGAAGGGCTGTACAAAGCCTACCGCGACCTGCGCGACGGCGACCACTATGCCGAACTGAGCACGGCGCAGAAAAAATCGGTCGATAACGCCCTGCGTGATTTTGAGCTGTCCGGGATTGGCCTGCCAAAAGAGAAGCAGACCCGCTACGGCGAAATTGCCGCGCGTCTGTCCGAGCTGGGCAACCAGTACAGCAACAACGTGCTCGACGCCACCATGGGCTGGACGAAGCTGATTACCGACGAAGCTGAGCTGGCCGGTATGCCGGAAAGCGCGCTGGCGGCGGCAAAAGCCCAGGCCGAAGCGAAAGAGCAGGAAGGCTTCCTGTTGACGCTGGATATCCCGAGCTATCTGCCGGTGATGACCTACTGCGACAACCAGGCCCTGCGCGAAGAGATGTACCGCGCGTACAGCACCCGCGCCTCCGATCAGGGGCCGAATGCCGGTAAGTGGGACAACAGCCCGGTAATGGCGGAAATCCTCGCCCTGCGTCACGAGCTGGCGCAGCTGCTGGGCTTCGAAAACTACGCGGATAAATCCCTCGCCACCAAAATGGCGGAGAATCCGCAGCAGGTGCTCGAATTCCTGACCGATCTGGCGAAACGCGCCCGTCCGCAGGGTGAGAAAGAGCTGGCCCAGCTGCGCGCCTTCGCGAAAGCCGAGTTCGGCGTGGACGAGCTGCAGCCGTGGGATATCGCGTACTACAGCGAAAAACAGAAGCAGCATCTCTACAGCATCAGCGACGAGCAGCTGCGCCCGTACTTCCCGGAAAACAAAGCCGTTAACGGCCTGTTCGAAGTGGTAAAACGCATCTATGGCATCACCGCCAAAGAGCGTACCGATATCGACGTCTGGCACCCGGACGTGCGCTTCTTCGAGCTGTATGACGAGAAAAACGAGCTGCGCGGCAGCTTCTACCTCGATCTCTACGCGCGTGAGAACAAGCGCGGCGGGGCGTGGATGGACGACTGCGTAGGCCAGATGCGTAAAGCCGACGGTTCCCTGCAAAAACCGGTCGCCTACCTGACCTGTAACTTCAACCGTCCGGTAAGCGGCAAACCGGCGCTGTTCACCCACGACGAAGTGATCACCCTTTTCCACGAGTTCGGTCATGGTCTGCACCACATGCTGACCCGTATCGAAACCGCAGGCGTAGCCGGTATCAGCGGCGTGCCGTGGGATGCGGTCGAGCTGCCAAGCCAGTTTATGGAAAACTGGTGCTGGGAGCCGGACGCGCTGGCGTTTATCTCCGGTCACTACGAGACCGGCGAACCGCTGCCGAAAGCGCTGCTGGACAAAATGCTGGCGGCGAAAAACTACCAGGCGGCGATGTTCATTCTGCGCCAGCTGGAGTTCGGCCTGTTCGATTTCCGCCTGCACGCCGAGTTTAGCCCGGAGCAGGGCGCGAAAATCCTTGAGACCCTGGCCGAGATTAAAAAGCAGGTTGCCGTTATTCCAGGGCCAACCTGGGGCCGCTTCCCGCATGCCTTCAGCCATATCTTCGCCGGCGGCTACGCGGCGGGCTACTACAGCTACCTGTGGGCCGACGTGCTGGCCGCGGATGCCTTCTCCCGCTTCGAAGAAGAGGGGATCTTCAACCGCGAAACCGGCCAGTCGTTCCTCGATAACATCCTGACCCGCGGCGGGTCTGAAGAGCCAATGGTGCTGTTCAAACGCTTCCGCGGCCGCGAGCCGCAGCTGGACGCGATGCTTGAGCATTACGGGATCAAAGGCTGATTGTTACGTGAAGATCTGCTTAGTAGATGAAACAGGCGCCGGAGACGGCGCCTTATCTGTTCTGGCGGCCCGCTGGGGGCTGGAGCACGATGAAGAAAACCTGATGGCGCTGGTGATGACGCCGGAACATCTCGAATTACGCAAGCGCGACGAACCGAAGCTCGGCGGGATTTTCGTCGATTTTGTCGGCGGCGCGATGGCGCACCGGCGCAAGTTCGGCGGCGGTCGCGGCGAAGCGGTGGCCAAAGCGGTCGGCATCAAAGGGAGCTACCTCCCGGACGTGGTCGATGCCACGGCGGGGCTGGGGCGCGATGCGTTTGTGCTGGCGTCCGTCGGCTGTCGCGTGCGGATGCTGGAGCGTAACCCGGTGGTCGCTGCGCTGCTCGACGACGGGCTGGCGCGAGGCTATGCGGACCCGGAAATCGGCCCGTGGTTACAGGATCGTTTGCAGCTGATCCACGCCTCCAGCCTGACGGCATTAACGGACATCACCCCGCGCCCGCAGGTGGTCTATCTCGACCCTATGTTCCCACATAAGCAGAAAAGCGCGCTGGTGAAGAAAGAGATGCGGGTGTTTCAGTCGCTGGTGGGACCGGATTTGGATGCCGATGGCCTGCTGGAGCCGGCTCGTCAGCTTGCCACGAAGCGGGTGGTGGTAAAGCGCCCGGACTATGCGCCGCCGCTGGCGGACGTTGCGACCACTAACGCGGTGACCACCAAAGGGCACCGGTTTGATATTTATCCGGGTACGCCGGAATAAAAAAGCCGGGTGGCGGCTTCGCCTTACCCGGCCTGTGTCCTCGATCTATTCCCTCTCCCTTTGGGAGAGGGTTAGGGTGAGGGGAGTTTAACGCACTTACTCGTCTTCTTCGTCACGCAGTGGAACAATCAGCATATCCACGTGAACGGTGTTAATCAGCTGGCGCGCTGAAGACATCAGTTTGCTCCAGAAGTCCTGATGATGACCGCAAACCACCAGGTCCATATCGTATTTCTTAATCGCATCAACCAGCACCTGGCCCAGGTCGCCGCTGCCGCTCAGGGTTTCGGTAATCGGATAACCCGCGTTGGTGGAGAGTTCGCTCAGGGCATGGTGAGTCTCTTCGGAGATGCGTTTCTGCATATCGCCAAGATTCACGTCGATCAGACCGGTGTAGAGGTCGGAGTAATTCACGTCAACGTGAATCAGCGAAACTTTCGCGTTGTAGGGACGTGCCATGGATACCGCTTTATCAACCAGCACTTTGCTCTCCGGAGAGAGGTCAACCGCGATGAGAATGTGTTTGTAAGCCATAGTGTTACTCCTTCCTTAAGTTATCGATGACTAAGTGAGAATGCCGTCGTCTGATACTTTCATTACGGCCCAGTTAAACATATTTTTCAAGCTTTGGTGTTGATAACGATTAACCTTGTGGCAAAAAAATTAACGGATCTCCTACACTGTTAAATGAGCCGTTCGGATATTAAAACGCGAACCGGATCGATTTTGGTCATTCTTTCACTGAACTGTCTGTCAGGGCATTGGGGTGCGGTAGCTCAGGAGCCTTGCTTCGTGGGCGGACGCCGGGGAGGATGTATGATTAGCACCGTCGCATTGTTTTGGGCGTTATGCGTGGTTTGCATAGTGAATATGGCGCGCTACTTCTCATCGTTACGTGCGCTGTTAGTGGTACTTCGTGGTTGCGATCCGTTGCTTTATCAGTATGTGGACGGTGGAGGGTTCTTCACCTCGCATGGACAGCCCAGCAAGCAGATGCGTCTGGTGGGGTACATCTACTACCAGCGCTACCGCGATCATCACGATGAAGAGTTTATTCGTCGCTGCGAGCGCCTGCGTCGTCAGTTCATTTTGACCAGTGCCCTGTGCGGGCTGGTCGTAGTCAGTATGATTGCATTGATGATTTGGCACTGAGCGCCACAACAGGCGGGGTCAGCCCCGCCTTCTTTCCTCTGGCTCACGGCTTAACTGAGAACCGGAGATCGGAGATATTGCTCTCAATCGAAATAACTTTCCCGCTATAGGTGATTTTGACTTCTCCGTTTGTATCAAGGCTGGCCGCGGTAATCGTACCTGTGCCTTCAATGACGGGATTCTTCATGGCCAACTGATGGATAATGTCGATATCTTTCCCTGCTATCTCCCCTGAGAGATAGTAACGGTAGATTGTGGGCACGGTTGCACCGCCCTGATTGTTCACGATCATATAGAGCCAGACGCTATCGGATAATTTATAAGCGCGCTGTAGCTCATCGCTATTTCGCCGATTGGGCTGATGGTTTAACCAGAGAAATCCAATGACCAGAACCAGAAGTGAAGCGGTAACAAGGCGATGAATCCATTTAATAGCCGTTTTGAATGGCATAGTCTATTCCGTCATGGGTGTTGTTTGGACTGAGAACATTCGCGAGGATAATAGTTATTTGTGAAGTAAAAATCTGAACAAATAGTGTTCAGATTGCCCTGATTACAGCACTGGGTTGAGTAAAAAAAACAGCCATAAAAAAAGCGGGTCAGTTTCCTGACCCGCTTTTTTGTCGCCTTCAACCGATTAAATCAGCTTCAGCGAAATCCAGTACAAACCGCCAGACAGCAGGATGGACGCCGGAAGGGTGAACACCCAGGCCATCAGGATGTTGGTCACGGTTTTGCGCTGCAGACCGCCACCGTCAACAATCATGGTACCTGCCACGGACGAAGAGAGTACGTGGGTGGTGGATACCGGCATACCGGTGTAGCTCGCCAGACCGATAGAAACTGCCGCCGTCATCTGCGCGGACATACCCTGCGCATAGGTCATGCCTTTCTTACCGATTTTCTCGCCGATGGTGGTCGCCACACGACGCCAGCCAATCATCGTACCGATACCGAGTGCCAGCGCGACGGCCATGATGATCCAGATTGGCGCGTACTCAATGGTGTTGAGCATATCGCTTTTCAGTTTCTTCAGCAGACGTTTGTCGTCACCATTCACCTCTGGCAGCTTCGCGACTTTATCGGTCACATCAGAGATACAGAGCATGATACGACGCAGCTGACCACGCTGTTCTACAGCCAGTTTGTCGTAGCTTTCGATATCGCCCAGCATGCCTTTCGCACGTTCCAGCGCGTTAATCGCGTTTGCCGGATGGCAGTGGAACTCGCCAGGCGCGGTGGTTGCACCGGCTTCCGGAGAAGGGATCAATTGATCAACGCCGGTCGCTTTTTTCAGCAGGTCAGGATGCTGCTGGAAATAGGTTTCAACGTTGTTGACCGCATCGCGGGTACGGGTGATTTCGTAACCCGAGGCGTTCATGTTCACCACGAAGCCTGCCGGTGCGACGCCGATCAGAACCAGCATCACCAGACCAATGCCTTTCTGCCCGTCGTTCGCGCCGTGAGAGAAGGCCACGCCGATAGCAGAAATGATCAGGGCGATACGCGTCCAGAACGGCGGCTTTTTCTTGCCGTCTTTCTTCTCACGCTCTGCTGGCGTCAGGTGGATACGCGCACGTTTTTTCGTGTTACTCCAGTAGCGACGCAGGATGAAAATCAATCCCCCCGCGACTACCAGACCCACGATAGGGGAGATGATCAGGGAGCCGAAAATGCCCAATACTTTAGGCAGGTTCAGCGCATCAACAACCGATGTCCCGGTCATCAGGGCGTTGGTTAACCCGATACCGATAATCGCGCCGATGAGGGTGTGAGAACTGGATGCAGGCAGGCCAAAATACCAGGTACCGAGGTTCCAGATAATTGCAGCAAGCAGCATTGAGAACACCATAGCGAGGCCATGGCCAGAACTAACGTTAAGCAGCAGATCCGTTGGCAGCATATGCACGATGGCATACGCAACGCTCAGTCCGCCCAGGAGAACACCAAAAAAGTTAAATACCGCCGCCATAACAACCGCAAGCTGCGATCGCATTGCGCGAGTGTAGATAACCGTCGCTACTGCGTTTGCAGTGTCGTGGAAGCCGTTGATCGCTTCGTAAAACAGTACAAAAACCAGAGCAAGCAATAATAAAAGCCCGGTATGTAAATCCAGGCCGGCAAACAAATGTAGCATAGGACGTTACGCCATTTTGAGGACATGAACGCGGCGCATTATCCAGGACAAATGCGCGGCGGGCAAAGTGAAATATAGACTTTTTTTGACATACCACCTGATTTGAGAAAAGCACCAGAAAGGATATTCTTTAAATTTCAATGGAATGCCTTTGTAATATCTTTTTACGCTGGTGTGACCACAGAGGAAACTTTACAATCCGCGGCAGTTAACAAAGAGGGTTTTGACGTGGAAAGGTTTGATGCCGTGGTAATTGGCGCCGGTGCGGCGGGTATGTTTTGTGCGGCAATGGCCGGACAGGCGGGTCGTCGCGTGCTGCTGCTGGATAACGGTAAAAAGCCCGGCCGTAAGATCCTGATGTCCGGCGGTGGGCGCTGCAACTTTACTAATCTGTATGTTGAACCCGCGGCCTATTTGAGCCAAAACCGTCATTTTTGTAAATCTGCGCTGGCGCGCTACACCCAATGGGATTTTATCGACCTGGTGGGTAAGCACGGCATCGCGTGGCATGAAAAGACGCTGGGACAGCTGTTCTGCGACGACTCCGCGCAGCAGATTGTCGATATGCTGGTGGCCGAGTGCGAGAAGGGCGGCGTCGTCATGCGCCTGCGCACGGAAGTGCTGGAAGTCGCCCGCGACGACCAGGGCTATACGCTGCAGCTGAACGGTGAAACCGTCAGTGCGGATAGCCTGGTGATCGCCAGCGGCGGCCTGTCGATGCCGGGGCTGGGCGCCTCCCCGTTCGGCTATAAGATTGCCGAACAGTTTGGCCTGAAAGTCTTGCCCACGCGCGCCGGGCTGGTGCCGTTTACGCTGCATAAACCGCTTCTCGAACAGCTTCAGACGCTGTCCGGCGTGTCCGTTCCCTCGGTCATTACCGCCGAAGACGGGACGGTGTTCCGCGAAAATCTGCTCTTTACCCATCGCGGCCTCTCCGGCCCGGCGGTACTGCAAATCTCCAGCTACTGGCAGCCGGGGGAGTTTGTCACGGTTAACCTGCTTCCCGATTGCGATCTCGACGCGTTCCTTAACGAGCAGCGTACCGCGCACCCGAATCAAAGCCTGAAAAACACCCTGGCAATGCAGCTGCCAAAACGTCTGGTGGAATGTTTGCAGGCGCTGGGGCAGATCCCGGACGTGTCGCTCAAGCAGCTTAACAGCCGCGAGCAGGAAACGCTGGTCGAGACCCTGACAGCCTGGCGCGTTCAGCCAAACGGCACCGAAGGCTACCGCACCGCAGAGGTCACGCTGGGTGGCGTCGATACGAATGAGCTCTCGTCCCGCACCATGGAAGCGCGCAACGTGCCGGGGCTCTATTTTATTGGCGAAGTGATGGATGTGACCGGCTGGCTCGGCGGGTACAACTTCCAGTGGGCATGGGCAAGTGCCTGGGCGTGCGCTCAGGCGCTGGCAGAGAAATAATCACGCAACGCAATTATTGCACCAACTTTTCCTCGCCATTCAACTAAGCTTCGACCAGGTGCCCCGCCTCGTTCGCGGGGCCAGATTCCTTTTGGTCGAGCACGCATCATGCAGCTACTCAGTATTATTATTTTGCTTACCCTTACCGTGGTGATCCATTCGCTGTGGATGTTTGGCGTTTTAAAGTTCATCAAATTAGAAGTCGATTCGGCGGTACGCATCGTTTTACGCAATGTCGGTATCGTGATCTCCATGATCTTCGCCCATCTTCTCGAGGCCGGGCTGTTTGCTGCGTTTTATTTTGTCATCGACGCGTTTAATGACTGGAACACCAGCTTCTATTTTTCACTGGTCAGCTACGCTACCGTGGGACACGGCGACGTCACGTTACCCCAGCACTGGCGGCTCATCGGCGGGGTGGAAGGGCTGGTGGGCGCGTTGATGGTGGGCTGGTCTGTGGCGGTTCTGGTGGCGGTGCTGCAGCGTTTGCGCGGCATGAGTGCCTAAACGGCAGATGCGCGATCCCCGCCTGGTAAGGTAAAGTACTCCTCCTTGCGCGGCCTGAAGGCCGCGAATTTGAGGGCGAAGAGGCTGATTAACGGCCCGCCCTTTTCTGTTCCTGGTTTACGCCAGTTTGCATGGTGTTGTGTTTTGTCTGCCAAAAGGGTGTTGTATGTCTGCTGCTCATCTCGGTTTCCCGACGGAAACCGTTGTTGTCTTTGTGGTGATGGCCGTTGGGGCGATGTTTATCGACCTCTTTATGCACCGTCACGATAAACCCGTCTCGCTGAAAAGCGCGGCGATGTGGTCCATTTTCTGGGTCATGATGGCGATGGCCTTCGCCGGATTCCTGTATGTTCACCACGGCGCCGAGATGGCGAGCCTGTTCCTCACCGGCTATGCGCTGGAAGAGGTGCTCTCCGTCGATAACCTGTTCGTGATGATGGCGATCTTCGCCTGGTTCGGCGTGCCGGATAAGTACCGTCACCGCGTGCTCTACTGGGGCGTGCTGGGGGCGATAGTCTTCCGCGGCATCTTTGTGGCTATCGGCACCAGCCTGTTAAGCCTGGGGCCGTACGTTGAGGTGATCTTCGCGCTGGTCGTCGGCTGGACGGCGGTGATGATGCTCAGGCGCAATGAAGAGAGCGACGAAGTGGAAGATTACTCGGGTCATCTCGCCTATCGCCTGGTGAAGCGCTTCTATCCGGTCTGGCCGAAAATCAGCAGCAACGCCTTTATTCTGACCCAGAAAGAGGTGGATGCGGAGCTTGAAAAGCCGGAAAACCAGGACGTGATGGTTGGCCGCGTGAAGAAGGCGAAGCGCTATGCGACGCCGCTGCTGCTTTGCGTAGCCGTCGTCGAGCTCTCTGACGTCATGTTCGCGTTTGACTCCGTGCCGGCCATTATTGCCGTGAGCCGCGAGCCGCTGATTATCTACAGCGCC
Source organism: Enterobacter sp. E20 (assembly GCF_000801755.2). Classification (NCBI taxonomy): domain Bacteria; kingdom Pseudomonadati; phylum Pseudomonadota; class Gammaproteobacteria; order Enterobacterales; family Enterobacteriaceae; genus Enterobacter; species Enterobacter sp. E20. The sequence continues at coordinate 4,472,100 of NZ_CP012999.1, read as the reverse complement.
ATGATGTTCGCCATTCTCGGCCTGCGTACGCTTTACTTCGTGCTGGAAGCGCTGAAGCAGTATCTGGTGCACCTCGAGAAAGCCGTGGTTCTGCTGCTGTTCTTCGTGGCGTTCAAGCTCGGGTTAAATGCCACCGATCACTTCTGGCATCACGGTTACAGCATTGGCGCCACGGCCAGTCTGTTTGTGGTATTAGGCGTGCTGGCACTGGGGATTATTGCGAGCGTGATGTTCCCGGGGAAACGTGATGCCTGATGTACCGCCTTTCTCCCTCTCCCTGTGGGAGAGGGCCGGGGTGAGGGCACCAGACCGCACCTAACCCTTAATTGGTGAATTCCGACGCTTGCGCGGGTGATGGAAGTGCCGCCAGTGCGGATCCTGCGCCGCCGCCAGCAGTTCGTGGTCGCCGCGGGTGTCTCCCCAGGCGCGCAGGTGATAGGCGTTCAGATCGCCATACACTTTTTCCAGCCTTGCCACCTTCTGGGCGCAGCGGCAGTTATTGCCCGTGATGCGCCCCGTCAGCTTGCCGTCTTTCACTTCCAGCTGCGTGCCAATCAGCTTAATGCCCAGTTTGTCAGCCCACGGCTGGAGCACCAGCGCCGGGGATGCGGAACAGATGGTTACCTCCGCACCGGAATTTACCTCAGCCGCCACCGCCAGAACCCCTTCAGGGCGCATCAGCTTGTTCCAGTATTTTTCACAAAAGGCTTCCGCCTGCTGGCGCAGCCAGTGTTCATCCACGCCCGTCAGGAAGGTTTTAATCAGCACTTCCTTCAGCTCATCGCGCGTCAGCTTGCGACGCACGCAGTGGAGCGTGGGCAGCGCCATGCGCACCAGGCGGCCCGCGAAGTAACGTTTGCCGAAGGCAAAACGCAGGAAAGGGATAAAGCTGTCGTGGTGCGTTAATGTCCCGTCAAAGTCAAAGACAGAAAGCACGCTGGATTTAGCCACCGTCTCGTCGGCAATCATATTGGTCATAAATACGTCTTAGCTGAAATACACATTCTGCGGATCAGTTTACCTGCTTTGGCTGGACAGTCCTTATATCACCACTCTTTTTTTCTCGATCTTGCGATCTCAAAGTGAGTCCATTTTTGGCCTCGATAACAATTGGTGAAAAAACGAGCTGTCTATATTATCGCCACATCGCAAGATATTTAGGGGAACCATTGGCCCCCACAGGTAAGGAAAAACTCACTCACTACTTCTTTTTTGATATGACTCTTAGATCGCTTATTTCAATCCTCACGTTAAGTTTTGCTTCGTTTTCTGCGTTCAGCTTTCAACTTCCAGCGTCGATGTTATCGATGAACAGTGAACTGGCAGCATCACCGGCGAAATCTGCGCTGGTGCATCAGGAAACAGGCCCGCTGCGCTCGCGTATTCTCGATCAATACCAGAAATGGAAAGGCACCCAGTACCGGTGGGGCGGAACCACGCATCGCGGGGTGGATTGCTCCGCGCTCATGCAGCACCTGTTCACCGATGCGGCGCATCTTAATTTGCCGCGCACGACGAGTGAACAGATCCATCGCGGCGTGCAGGTCGCGCAATACCGCCTGAGAGCCGGCGATCTGGTCTTCTTCCAGACGGGCCCGAACCGCAAGCACGTCGGCGTTTATATTGGCAAAAACCAGTTTATTCATGCCTCAACCAGTCAGGGCGTAACGGTTTCAACCCTGACGGATGATTACTGGCAAGCACACTACATTACCGCCCGTCGCATCGTAGGCAGTGCGGCCTGACAGCGTCAGATGATGTCATCCACGACGCCACCGTCGACGCGCAGCGCCGCGCCCGAGGTGGCGGAGGCCTGGGTCGAACAGACATAAATCACCATATTGGCCACCTCTTCAACCGTTGCCGCGCGCTGGATAACCGAGCTGGGGCGGTTGGCCATCACAAACTCTTTCGCCAGCTGCTCCAGCGATTTGCCGGTTTTTTCGATTTCATCTTTCATCATCTCTGCGAAACCGTCAGACATCGTCGGGCCCGGCAGGACGCTGTTGACCGTCACGCCGCTCCCCGCCACAAACTTCGCCAGACCGCGCGCCAGCGAGAGCTGCGCCGTTTTGGTCACGCCGTAGTGGATCATATCCGACGGAATATTGCAGGCCGACTCGGAGGAGATAAACACCACGCGTCCCCAGCCTTTCTGCACCATACCCGGCAGCAGGGCGCGGGACAGACGCACGCCGGACATCACGTTGGTCTGCCAGTAACGCTCCCAGGTTTCATCGTCGGTGGCATAGAAATCCTGCGGACCGTAAATCCCGGCGTTGTTGACCAGAATATCGACGTTATTCGCCACCTTCAGAAGCGACTCGACCCCTTCCGCCGTGCTGAGATCGGCAATCGCGGCGCGCACCTGTACGCCCGGCACCACCTGCTGGAGCTGCTGAATGCCTTTATTCACCGATTCCGTGCTGCGGCCATTGACGATCACTTCCGCACCGCTTTCTGCCAGACCTCTGGCAATGGCGAATCCGATCCCGCCGGTTGAGGCGGTCACCAGCGCCACTTTCCCCGCAAAGTCGATTTTCATCATCTGCTCCTTCTCGTTTTAACGTTCGGACCTTAAAGCGTAGCAGGTGAGGATGACGGCTCCTGGCTAAAAAGGCGCAATAGCGTTTCAACCTGTTCATCAAGCGGGGCGAGGGAACGCTTAACAATCAGGTGTAGCGGCGTTGCCCTGCGCGCGCCGTGGCTCAGCGGCAGGCGTTTGAGTACGCCCTGATCCAGCTGGGTCTGGATGCGTTCCTCTGGCAGCCAGCCGTAGCCGACCTGAGAGACGACGGCTTCAATCGCGGCATCGATGGTGGAGAAGGTCCACGACTCGCCGGCAGCACGCGCGGCGGGCTGGCTGTCCGCAATCTGGATGAGCGGCCACGGGCGCAGCATCTCATCATTTAGCGGCGCGTCGAGGAGAAACAAGGGGTGCCGGGAATGGGCCACGGCAACAAAGTCGATATTCATCAGCCATTCTCCGAGCCCGGTAATGTCCTGGCGGCGGGTTAAGACCATCACATCGGCTTCGTCGTTAATGGCATCGGCGCGGGTATTTTCCAGCACCTCGGTCAGACGTACCTGAGTCTGCGGATACTGCTGCTGGAACTGACGAAGAATAGCGAACAGGCGGCGGCGCGGGAAAATGGAGTCCACCACCAGATCCAACCGCGTGCGCATCCCGTTGCGAAGTGTCGCTGCGCGCGTCTCAACGTACGAAAACGCTTTCAGCAGCGGTTTAACCTGGTTGAGAAGAAGTTCTCCGGCCGGAGTTAACACCGCCCGTCGCCCCTCCGGGACCAGCAGCGCCACGCCGAGCCGCTCCTGCAGCAGCGACAGGTTATAGCTCACCGAGGACTGGCTGCGGTGGGTTTCTTCCGCGGCTTTGGCAAAGCTGCCCGCTTCCACCACTCTTTCCAGTAAAGCCCATTGTTCCAGCGTCGTCTTATGCATGATTTATCTAAAATTTGGATGGATTTGATTAAAATATAGCGTTATTCATTCATTTTTTGAAGGGGTACGATCGTCTCATCAAAACAAAGGAGACATCTTATGAACACCTTCGACAAACACGACTTAAGCGGCTTTGTTGGTAAACATCTTGTATATACCTACGATAACGGCTGGAACTACGAGATTTACGTAAAAAATGAGACCACGCTTGATTACCGTATTCACAGCGGTCTTGTGGCCAACCGTTGGGTGAAAGATCAGCAGGCTTATATCGTGCGGGTAGGCGAGAGCATCTATAAAATTTCCTGGACCGAACCAACCGGTACCGACGTCAGCCTGATCGTGAACCTGGGCGACAAGCTGTTCCACGGCACCATCTTCTTCCCACGCTGGGTCATGAACAACCCGGAAAAAACCGTCTGCTTCCAGAATGACCATATTCCGCTGATGAACAGCTATCGCGATGCGGGTCCGGCGTATCCAACGGAAGTGATTGATGAATTTGCCACGATCACCTTTGTGCGCGACTGCGGAGCCAATAATGAAAGCGTTATTGCCTGTGCGGCCAGTGAATTACCGAAAAACTTTCCAGATAATCTCTAATAAGCGCGACAATTAACTAAAAAGAAAAGTTCCCGGTTATTTCTTCTTTTACAGAAATAACCGGGATTTTTTTTGTTTGTTTATGTTTGGTTTAAAAATAACATGTTGTAAAAATTGAGTTGGATCACGAAATAAATAATTCATAATTATATAAATCATTGTTTATAAATGAAATGTCATTGGTTTTGTTACATCTGCAATACACATCTTAATTTTTCCCTAAGAAATGAACGATACCTTGATATGAGTTTATGGTTCGTTGAAATAAACGAAAAAGTAATTGGTTAATATCAAGCGCGTGCCATTCTTATTGCAAGGAAATTAATGATGAGTGATTTTTTGCCTTTTTCCCGCCCGTCAATGGGTCATGAGGAATTAGCGGCGTTGCAGGAGGTTTTAACCTCTGGCTGGATCACCACTGGGCCTAAGAATCAGGAACTTGAAGAAGCATTCTGTCAGCTTACCGGGAATCAGCATGCGATTGCCGTCTGTTCAGCCACCGCGGGTATGCACGTCACGCTGATGGCGCTGGATATTGGCCCGGGCGATGAAGTCATTACCCCTTCCCAGACCTGGGTTTCCACGCTGAATATGATCGTGTTGCTGGGTGCCACGCCGGTCATGATTGATGTGGACAAAGATACATTAATGGTGACGCCAGAAGCCGTTGAAGCCGCCATTACCCCGCGTACCAAAGCCATTATTCCCGTTCATTATGCCGGCGCGCCGTGTGAAATCGACGCCATTCATGCCATCGGCGAACGTCACGGTATTCCGGTTATTGAAGATGCGGCCCATGCCGCCGGAACGTATTACAAGAACCGTCATGTGGGCTGGAAAGGGACCGCGATTTTTTCCTTCCACGCCATTAAAAATATGACCTGCGCGGAAGGCGGCTTAGTCGTCACGGATAATGCCCAGCTGGCGCAGCGGATCCGCAGCCTGAAATTCCATGGCCTGGGCGTAGATGCCTATGACCGCCAGACGCACGGCCGCGCGCCGCAGGCGGAAGTGATCGCGCCGGGCTATAAATACAATCTGGCGGACATCAACGCCGCGCTGGCGCTGGTGCAGTTAGGCAAGCTGAAAGAGGCCAACAGGCGCCGCCAGGAAATTGCTGAACGCTACCTGCGTGAGCTTGCCGATACGCCGTTCCAGCCGCTCACCATTCCGTCATGGCCGCACGTGCACGCCTGGCACCTGTTTATTATTCGCGTTGACGAAGCGCGCTGCGGGATCTCACGCGACAACCTGATGGCGGCGCTGAAAGAGAAAGGCATCGGTACCGGCCTCCACTTCCGCGCGGCGCACACCCAAAAATACTACCGCGAGCGTTTTCCTGATGTATCGCTCCCGAATTCTGAATGGAATAGCGCGCGTATTTGTTCTCTCCCTCTTTTCCCGGACATGACTCATGACGACACAACCCGCGTCATTACCGCACTCCATCAGCTTGCAGGACATTGATATGTTCAGTGCACCGCCTGTACAAAAAGTTTCCGTGGTAATCCCGGTTTATAACGAGCAGGAGAGCCTGCCCGAACTGATCCGTCGTACAACCGCCGCCTGCGACACGATGGGCAAGGCTTATGAAATTCTGCTGGTAGATGACGGCAGTAGCGATAATTCCGCGCTGATGCTGACCGAGGCCGCGCAGGCCGAAGGCAGCCATATTGTTGCCGTGCTGCTCAACCGCAACTACGGTCAGCACTCGGCGATTATGGCGGGGTTTAGCCACGTTACGGGCGATCTGGTCATCACCCTGGACGCTGACCTGCAAAACCCGCCGGAAGAGATCCCGCGCCTGGTTGCCAAAGCCGATGAAGGCTATGACGTGGTCGGCACGGTACGTCAGAACCGTCAGGACAGTCTGTTCCGCAAGCTGGCCTCACGCACCATCAACCGTCTTATCCAGCGCACGACCGGTAAAGCGATGGGCGATTACGGCTGCATGCTGCGCGCCTACCGCCGCCATATTGTCGACGCGATGCTGCACTGCCATGAGCGCAGCACCTTTATTCCGATCCTCGCCAACACCTTTGCCCGCAAGGCAACGGAGATTCCGGTTCTGCACGCCGAGCGCGAGCACGGGGAATCGAAGTACAGCTTTATGCGTCTCATCAACCTGATGTATGACCTCATCACCTGCCTGACCACCACGCCGCTGCGTCTGCTGAGCGTGTTCGGCAGCATCATCGCCGTGGCCGGGTTTGCGCTGTCCGTTCTGCTGGTGGTGCTGCGCCTGGTCTTTGGCCCGCAGTGGGCGGCGGAAGGGGTCTTCATGCTCTTTGCCGTGCTGTTTATGTTCATCGGCGCCCAGTTTGTCGGGATGGGCCTTCTCGGTGAATACATTGGCCGTATCTATAACGATGTTCGCGCGCGTCCGCGCTACTTTATTCAACGTGTTGTCCGTCAGGAACACAAAGCATCTCAAGAGGAAATTCACCCATGAAAGCTGTTGTATTTGCCTATCACGATATGGGGTGCACGGGCACGCTGGCCCTGCTGGAAGCGGGCTATGACATTGCGGCAATCTTTACCCATCCGGACATGGCTGGAGAAAACAACTTTTTCGGCTCAGTGGCGCGTATCGCCGCCGAGCGCGGTATCCCGGTTTATGCACCGGACGATGTAAACCATCCGCTGTGGGTGGATCGCATCCGCGCGCTCGCGCCTGATGTAATCTTCTCGTTCTACTATCGCAACCTGCTTTCCGACGAGATCTTAGGTCTGGCCGCAAAAGGCGCCTTTAATCTTCATGGTTCTCTGCTGCCCGCCTACCGTGGCCGCGCGCCGCTGAACTGGGTGCTGGTGAACGGTGAAACGGAAACGGGCGTGACGCTGCACCGCATGGTGCGCCGTGCTGACGCGGGCGCTATCGTGGCACAGCAGAAGGTCGCTATTGATGCGGACGAAACTGCGCTGCAGCTGCATCAAAAGCTGAATGCGACGGCGCAGACGCTGCTGCGTGATGCCCTGCCAGGCATCCTCAATGGCACCTTCAGCGAGACCGTGCAGGATGAGAGCAAGGCAAGCTGCTTTGGCCGCCGCGCGCCGGAAGATGGTCGTCTGGACTGGAACAAGCCTGCCCGCCAGCTGCACAACCTGGTGCGCGCCGTGACCGACCCGTGGCCGGGCGCGTACAGCTTTGCGGGCGTAAGCAAATTTATCGTCTGGAAATCCCGCGTGCGTGACGACATCCCTGCCGCCAAACCGGGCACCGTCGTCTCTGTCTCTCCGCTGATTGTAAGCTGCGGCGAGCAGGCGCTGGAGATCGTGACCGGACAAACCGACAACGGCCTGTACGTTCAGGGCACGCAGCTGGCACAGTCTCTGGGTCTGGTGGCCGGGGCGCTGATCACCAGCGCGCCGGTTGTTGCCATCAAGCGCCGTACCCGCGTGCTGATCCTCGGCGTGAACGGCTTTATCGGTAACCACCTGACGGAACGTCTGCTTAAAGACGACAACTACGAGATTTACGGTCTCGATATCGGCTCTGACGCCATCAGCCGTTTCCTCAACAACCCGCGTTTCCACTTCGTGGAAGGGGATATCAGCATCCATTCCGAATGGATTGAATACCACATTAAAAAATGCGATGTGGTGCTGCCGCTGGTCGCCATTGCCACGCCAATCGAGTACACCCGTAACCCGCTTCGCGTGTTCGAGCTGGACTTTGAAGAGAACCTGAAGATCATCCGCGACTGCGTGAAATACGACAAGCGCATCATCTTCCCGTCCACGTCTGAAGTGTACGGCATGTGTACCGATAAGAACTTCGATGAAGACACCTCCAATCTGGTGGTCGGGCCGATCAACAAACAGCGCTGGATTTACTCCGTCTCCAAACAGCTGCTGGACCGCGTGATTTGGGCCTACGGTGAGAAAGAGGGCCTGCGCTTTACCCTGTTCCGTCCGTTCAACTGGATGGGCCCGCGTCTGGATAACCTGAACGCGGCGCGTATCGGCAGCTCCCGTGCGATCACCCAGCTGATCCTAAACCTGGTGGAAGGCTCGCCAATTAAGCTTATCGAAGGCGGGAAACAGAAACGCTGCTTTACGGACATCAGCGACGGTATTGAAGCGCTGTTCCGCATCATCGAAAACAAAGATAACCGCTGCAACGGCGAAATCATCAACATCGGTAACCCGGAAAACGAAGCGAGCATTCGCGAGCTGGCAGAGATGCTGCTGGCCAGCTTTGAGCGCCATCCGCTGCGCGACAAGTTCCCGCCGTTTGCCGGTTTCCGCGAAGTGGAAAGCAGCAGCTACTATGGTAAGGGCTACCAGGACGTTGAGCACCGTAAGCCAAGCATTCGCAACGCGAAGCGCTGCCTGAACTGGACGCCGACGGTGAAGATGGAGCAGACCATTGACGAAACGCTCGATTTCTTCCTGCGCACCGTGGAGCTGTCGGAACAGGCCTCATGAAAAAAGTCGGTTTACGCATTGATGTCGACACCTTCAGGGGAACGCGTGACGGCGTACCCAAACTGCTGGAACTGCTGAACAAACACGATGTGCGTTCCAGCATTTTCTTCAGCGTGGGACCTGACAACATGGGACGCCATTTATGGCGTCTGGTTAAACCGGCATTTCTGTTCAAAATGCTGCGCTCGCGCGCAGCATCCCTCTACGGCTGGGATATTTTGCTGGCCGGCACCGCCTGGCCCGGCAGACGTATCGGCGCGGGTAATGAAGCCGTTATCCGTGAGGCGGCGCAGCATCATGAGGTGGGTCTGCACGCCTGGGACCACCATGCCTGGCAAGCCTGGGCGGGCGTCTGGGATATCCCGCGCCTGTCCCGTGAGGTCGAGCGTGGGATGCTGGAGCTGGAGGCCATTACCGGTCAGCCCGTGCGCTGCTCCGCCGTGGCAGGATGGCGTGCGGATCAGCGCGTCGTGAAGGCCAAAGAAGCCTTTGCGTTTCGCTACAACAGCGACTGCCGCGGAACCGGACCCTTTTTGCCGCTGTTAGGCGAAAATCGCTACGGAACGGTGCAAATTCCGGTTACGATTCCCACCTGGGATGAAGTGGTCGGGCGCGAGGTGAAGGCTGATGAGTTCAATCGCTACATTCTGGACCGCATCCATCGTGACGCCGGCACGCCGGTGTATACCATCCATGCCGAAGTGGAAGGGATTGCGTATCAGCATGATTTCGATGAACTGCTGACGATGGCCGCTCAGGAGGGCATTGAATTTTGCCCGTTGAGCGAGCTGCTGCCGGACGATCTCAGCACCCTGCCCGTGGGCAAAGTCGTACGTAATGAAATGGCTGGCCGGGAAGGCTGGCTTGGCTATCAACAAACCGTGAGTCCGGTCCCATGAAAACAGCCCGTTATGGCTTAGCGCTTCTCGCACTGTTTATCGTTTACTACCTCATTCCGGTCGATATTCGTCTGCTCTGGCAGCCTGATGAAACGCGCTATGCGGAAATCAGCCGCGAAATGCTGGCATCCGGAGACTGGGTTGTCCCGCATTTTCTGGGGCTGCGTTACTTTGAAAAACCGATTGCTGGCTACTGGATCAACAGCATCGGGCAGATGCTGTTCGGGCACACCAACCTCGCCGTGCGCGCCGGTTCTATATTCTCCACCGGGTTAGCGGCGCTGCTGGTCATCTGGATGGCATGGCGTCTCTGGCGAGATAAGCGGACCGCCATTTTCTCCGGTCTTATCTTCCTGACCCTGTTCCTGGTGTATGGCATCGGCACGTATGCGGTGCTGGATCCTATCATCACCCTGTGGCTGGTGGCGGCGATGTGCAGCTTCTGGCTGGCGTCGCAAGCCCAAACCGTTGCCGGAAAAGCGGGCGGCTATGTGCTGCTTGGGCTGGCCTGCGGGATGGGGGTGATGACCAAAGGCTTCCTGGCGCTGGCGGTACCGGTGATTGGCGTGCTGCCGTGGGTGATCGCCCATAAGCGCTGGAAAGAGGTGCTGATTTTTGGCTGGCTCGCGATCCTGAGCTGCGTGCTGATTGTTCTGCCATGGGGGCTGGCTATTGCGCAGCGTGAGCCTGACTTCTGGCGTTACTTCTTCTGGGTTGAGCATATTCAGCGTTTTGCCCAGAGCGACGCGCAGCACAAAGCCCCGTTCTGGTACTACATACCGTTCCTGATCGCGGGCAGCCTGCCGTGGCTTGCGCTTTTGCCCGGTGCGATTCGTCTCGGCTGGAATGACCGACAAAACGCGGGTGGCGGGTTCTATCTGCTGGGTTGGGTGGTGATGCCGCTGCTGTTCTTCAGCATCGCTAAAGGCAAGCTGCCGACCTATATCCTGCCGTGCTTTGCCCCGCTGGCGATCCTGATGGCGCGCTATGCCTGCCTCGCGGCGGAAAAAGGTGCCAGAGCGTTACGCATTAACGGCGGGATTAACCTGACGTTTGGCGTTATCGGCGTGGCGGCGGCGCTGGTGGTCTCGCCCTGGGGGCTGTCTAAGCACCCGGTCTGGACGTCGGTCGAACTGTATAAAGTCTTCTGTGCGGTGGTGGCGTTCCTCATCTGGGCCGCGGTAGGCTGGTTTACCTTCAGACAGAGCCAGCAGCGCTGGTGGCTGGCGGCACTGTGCCCCGCAGGGCTGGCGCTGCTGATTGGTTTTGCCATTCCTAACCTGGTGGTGGATTCCAAACAGCCGCAGTCGCTGGTCGATACCGTGCGCGAGCCGCTTCAGGAAAGCCGATTCGTGCTGGCCAATAACGTGGGCGTGGCCGCGGGCCTGGCGTGGGAGCTGAAGCGTAATGACATCACGCTGTTTGGTCAGAGCGGCGAACTGCGCTACGGGCTGGATTATCCCGATGTGAAAGATCGTTTTGTCAGTGAGGACGACTTCGCGCAGTGGCTGGCGGAGCACCGTCAGCAGGGGCGCGTATCGCTGGTGATGCTGCTGTCAAAACGCGACGATATTTCACAGGCGAATTTACCGCAGCCGGACAATCTCTATATCCAGGGGCGTCTGGCCTTGCTGGAGTACCTGCCGAAGTGATGACCTGGATCTGGCTGATACTGGCAAGCCTGCTCAGCTGCGCGGGGCAGCTGTGCCAGAAACAGGCCACCCGTCCGGCGAAAGCCGGGCGGCGTGGGGCGCACATTGCGCTGTGGCTTGGCCTGGCACTGCTGGCGCTGGGCAGCGGGATGCTGGTCTGGCTGGTGGTGCTGCAACGCCTGCCTGTCGGCATCGCGTACCCTATGCTTAGCCTCAATTTTGTCTGGGTGACGCTGGCGGCGAAGGCGTTCTGGCGTGAGCACGTTGCTGCGCATCACTGGCTGGGAGTAGGGTTCATCATCATTGGGATTGTTATCCTGGGAGGGAGCCTGTGAAGGGTGCATTCTGGGCCTTATGCAGCGTGCTGTTAGTCAGCGCGGCGCAGCTGCTGCTGCGCAATGCCATGCAGGCACTGCCACCGGTCAGTGATGTTCTGGCGCTGATTTCCGCGCTGTGGCACTTCTCGTCCGGCACGGGCGCGCTGCTGCTGGGGTTGACGGGGTACGTGGCCTCGATGGGCTGCTGGTATCTGGCGCTGCATCGCATGGCGCTCAGCAAAGCCTATGCCCTGCTGAGCCTCAGCTATATTCTGGTGTGGGGCGCGGCGATCCTGCTGCCCGGCTGGGGAGAACGCTTCTCCTGGCACGGGCTGGTGGGCGTCGGGTTTATTATTCTGGGTGTGTTAGTGATTTTTCTGCCCCGAACGTCCCAACGTGAATAATCGACTCGTGGGTCAGGGTGTAAGGGGTCGATGTGCAGACGGCAAGGCTCAGCGAGCCGACCTGTAGCTGGCTGACCGCGTGCGTCTGCGCCGTGCTGTCGATGCTGACAATCTGCCAGGCGCTGCCGCCACGCTGTTTCACAATCGCTTCTTTCCGCGTCCAGATACGCCAGAAGGCGGAAAGCCGTTCCTCGGGCGCTTCACGCTCCAGCTCGTCATGCTCCGTCATGCTGAATACCGTATTAGCCAGCGCCTGCCAGTTCTTCCTCGGGCGAATCACTTCGATATCGCAGCCGACTTCACCTTCATCGCTCATCAGCAGGGCGATATCGTCACCGCTGTGGCTCAGGTTGAACCACAGCGGATGACCCTTCGCAAAGGCCGGTTTGCCCTGCTCGCCGTAAATGATGTCGGGGAGCGGGCGAGGGGATAACGTTCTGGCGAGCAGCGTTCTCCCGGCCAGCCAGGAGGCCTGTCGGGCACCCTGAGGCGCCCTGTCTGCGAGCGCTGACGCCAGCGGGTCCGCGCAAAGGGTGGAGATTTTTCCCAGTACAAACTGGTACATAGTTACGCCCAGCGTTTAATGATGATCGAGGTGTTGATGCCGCCAAACGCGAAGTTATTGCTCTGCAGATACTCGCAGTCAATCTGGCGGGCTTCCCCCATAATATAATCCAAAGCACCGCATTGCTCATCCGGCTGCGTTAAATTGAGCGTCGGCGCAAACCAGCCTTCACGCATCATCTGCAGGCTCATCCACGCTTCCAGCGCGCCGCAGGCACCCAGCGTATGGCCAAAATAGCTCTTCAGCGAGGAAACCGGCACGCTGTCACCGTAGATGGCGGCGGTGGCCAGGCTTTCGGCGATATCGCCGCGATCGGTGGCGGTACCGTGCGCGGAGATATACCCCATATCCCGGGCGCTTAATCCCGCCATGGCCAGCGACTGCTCCATGCAAATCTGCATGGTGTCACGCTGAGGCTGGGTGATATGGGCCGCGTCACAGTTGGTGGCAAAGCCCACGATCTCACCGTAGATTGTGGCCCCGCGCGCTCTGGCGTGCTCCAGCTCTTCCAGAATCAGGGTGCCAGCGCCTTCCCCAATGACCAGACCATCGCGCTGCGTATCGAACGGTGAAGGGGTGGTTTTGGGTTCGTCGTTACGCTGGCTGGTGGCAAACAGCGTGTCAAACACCGCCGCTTCAGACGGACACAATTCTTCCGCGCCCCCCGCGACCATCACGGTCTGATACCCGTGGCGAATCGCCTCCCAGGCGTAGCCAATCGCCTGGCTGCCGGAGGTACAGGCGCTCGACGTCGGGATCACGCGGCCGCGTAACCCAAAGAACAGCCCGGTATTCACCGCCGTGGTGTGCGGCATCATCTGGACGTAGGTTGTCCCGGTGATGTTATTGGTGTGCTTTTCGGTGAGCATGGTCGCGAATTCGCTGACCGGACCGGTGCTGCCTGTCGAAGAACCGTAGGCGATACCGGTTTGGCCGTTGGTGAGCACCGCTTCGCCAATCAGCCCCGCCTGCTCCAGCGCCAGCTCGGTGGCGCGGGTCGACATCAGCGACACGCGGCCCATGGCGCGAATACGCTTGCGGGTATAGTGTTCCGGCAGCGTGAAATCGTCGATCGGCGCGCCCAGCAGGGTATGCAGGCCATCGTACACCTGCCATTCCGGCATTTTACGCACCGCGTTTTCATACGCCAGCAGCCTGCTGGAAACGGATTGCCAGGTTTCGCCAAAGGCGGTCACGCCGCCCATGCCCGTAATCACCACGCGACGCGTCATAGCATGCCTCCGTTAATGGAAATGACCTGGCGGGTAACGTAGCCCGCGATATCCGACATCAGATAGCTTGCCAGCCCGGCGACCTCTTCAGCCTGGCCCATCCGTTTCATTGGGATGATGGACATGGCTTCCTTCAGCGCGGCCTCTTCCATCTCAATCATGCCGGTATCAATCAGCCCCGGGGCAATGCAGTTGACGGTGATTTTGCGTTTTGCCAGCTCAATCGCCAGCGCTTTGGTGGCGCCGATAATGCCCGCTTTGGCCGCGCTGTAGTTCACCTGACCGCGGTTGCCCATCACGCCGGACACGGACGATAAGGTGATAATGCGCCCCCCTTTACGGGTGCCAATCATCGGCATAATGCAGGGGTGAATGACGTTATAAAAACTGTCGAGATTGGTGTGGATCACGCTGTCCCAGTCGTCTTCGCTCAGCGCCGGAAAGGCGCCGTCGCGCGTAATTCCGGCGTTGCTGACCACGCCATACCATGCGCCATGGGCTTCAATCTCCTGCTCCAGCACCTCGCGGCACTGTTCGCGGTTGCCCACATCAAAGGCGAGTAAACGACCGTTGCCACCCGCCTGCGTGATGGCGTCCAGCGTCTCCTGCGCGCCTGCGGCATCACGATGGTAATGCACGCCTACGGTAAACCCGTCGGCGGCAAGCTGACGAGCGATGGCGCGCCCTATGCCTTTGCTGGCCCCGGTGACCAGTACGGAACGACTCATGCGTTAGATCCCTGATTAAAAAGCGATGTTAATTCTTCTGCGCTCGGCTGGAAGGTGTTGACCCGGCCCGTGGCCAGCGTCTCTTCATTAGCGGAAATCGCGCATTCAAAGCTGCCGAAGCGTTCGTCCTGCATCAGCAGCTTAACGGTGATGTCCAGCGTCAGGCCTGCGGCGAAACGCCCGCTGGCGCAGACCAGCTCGCGCGCGCCGAGCACCATGCCCAGCGCGATATGATCCTGCCCCTGCTGCTGGCGATGCCAGCCTGACCAGACGCCGACGGTCTGCGCCATCAGCTCGAGCGCGTACCAGCCCGGCAGGTCGCCATCGGCATTGAGAAACGGCGCCAGCACGCTTTGCCCGTTGACGGCCACGCGGCAGACCGCCGTGTCGTCCGTAACGTTCTCAACGGACCCCAGCAGCATCATCGGCGGCTCGTGCGGCAGATAGGCTTCGGGTGATAAGTAGCTCATGAGGCTCTCCCCAGCAGGATGCTGGCGTTATTGCCGCCAAACGCGAACGAGTTAGACAAAATGACCGGCTTTTTCAGGGCGGTGCGCTGGTGCAGAAGGCCGCACGGCGCCAGCGTGTCGTCCGGCGCGTAGCGGGCGAAGTCCTGCGGCGGCAACGGCAGATCGCGCGTCAGAATCAGCCAGCTCAGGGCCGCTTCGGTAATGCCGGCGGCGCCCAGCGTATGGCCGGTAAGGTGTTTGGTTGAGCTGCACGGCACGCTTTCCCCGAAGAGATCGTGAATCACCTGCGATTCAATCTGATCGTTGAGCGGCGTGGCCGTGCCGTGCAGGTTGATGTAGCCGATATCCTGCGGCTGCATACCCGCTTCGTTAAGCGCCTGCGCGATAGCCCTTATCGCCCCTTCACCCTGCGGATGCGGGGCGGAAATATGGTACGCATCGCTGGATTCGCCCGTTCCGAGCAGCGCCACGTCGGCGGGCTCCCGGCTCAATACCATCAGCGCGGCGGCTTCACCAATGGTGATCCCCCGGCGGTCGCGACCAAACGGCTCGCAGAGCGTAGGGGAGAAGGATTCAAGGCTGTTAAAGCCGTTGACGGGCATCCGGCTCAGGGTATCGGCTCCGCCGACAATGGCGATGTCCACCAGCCCGGCTTCAATCAGACGTTTACCGCCGATCATCGCCCGCGCGCTGGAAGAGCAGGCCGTGGAGATCGTATAGGCCGGGCCTTCGAGCTGAAGCCAGTTGGCGAGGAAGCGGGACGGATCGCCAAGCTCCTGCTGCGGATACTGCCAGCGCGTGCTCGCTTCGCCATGGGTCATGCGGCGCACGTGCTCATCGCCCTCATCCAGCCCGGAGGTGCTGGTCCCCAGCACCACGGCCACGCGGTCGCGACCGACGCGGGCGATGGCCTCGTCAACGGCGGGCTGAATCTGCGCCAGCGCGGCCAGCAGCAGCTGGTTATTGCGGGTACGGTGTGCGGTGAAGGCGTCCGGGATGGGCGGAAGCTCGCCTTCCACGCCGCCCAGTACGGCTTCGGGTAAACCCTGCAACCAGCCGGTCCGGGCGTGCATCCCCGGCGCCACGCCTGCCGTCAGATTCGCGGCAATCTCGTCAGGCGAGTTGCCCAGCGCGTTGACCATGCCAACAGCGGATATATAAATCATCTCAGTCACCCAGATATTGAATGGTGATGTGGTATTTGAACACGTGCTGCTCGATGCTGATCGGCTCGCGCTTGCCTTTGCGCTGCAGGTAGACAATCTCTGTAACCAGCTTGCCGCTGGCGTTGCGCAGCTCGCGCCGATCGCCATTGTCCGTTAACGTCCAGCCCTTCGGCAACTGCGGCTGCCAGGCGCTAATCGGCCAGTGGCTGAGCATCACGTCGGCCAGCACCTGGCTGGCGGGCGGCAGCTGCGGCACGACGATCGACTGCTCGGTATGAATACCGGTCTCATCGTAGGTTGCCAGGAACAGACGAATGCCCACGGAAGAAAGCCCGGCCAGTGTGACCTTATGCGCATCCGCGTTGAGCATCACCAGCAGGGACTGCGTTTGTCCGTTAAAGCTGCCGGTCAGCAGCTGCTGGGAGCTCACCGCCGGGCTAATGCCGGGCGGCGGCAGCATAACTTTAGTTCCCGGCTGGAGCCAGGCCTGAGGCCGCGTCTCTTTGGTATCGGTCGAATGGCTGCAGCCAGCCAGCAGCAGCGCCGCGGCCAGCGCAACGGCGCGGTAAAAAGCGTTCATTTACGTTTTCTCTCTTTCTTATCCGGCATCGCCAGCGGAGCCAGCAGGAAGGCGGTAAAAATACCGCTCACCAGCACGATGCCAAAGCTGCTGATGGCCTGGGTGGCGCTGAAGACGAGCATGCCCAGCGTCAGCAGCGTGGTCATCATGGCCAGCGTAATCGCCAGCATCGAGGTCAGCGGCGTACCGCGCGGGTTGCTGAAAAACAGCGTGTAGTTAATGCCAATGCCGAGCACCAGTACCAGCGCCAGCAGTGAGAACAGATTCACCGGGTGGCCCGTTGCGGCCAGCACCGCCAGGCCGCAGCTCAGCGACAGCACGGACGGCACCAGGCTTATCAGCCCTTTACGCCAGCCGAGGCGCAGCATCGCCCCGCAGGCAATGACTGCCAGCGCGGCAAAGAGTAGCCCCGTCAGCAGCGTGCGGTAGAGGGCAAACAGGCTGTCAAAGCTGGCTTTGCGATCGACCCAGACGACGCCGTCATGGCGCACGGCCAGTTCACCGAGGTAAGCGCTGTTTTTCGCGCCGTCCACCGGCACCAGCACGCCGCTTTCCCCGTCGGGCAGGGTCAGCCAGAGCAGACGCCAGCCTTCGCTGGCCGGGCTTTTAAGCCACGCGTCCACGCTGACCGGCATGGCGTCGAGATTTGGAGATACGGCGTTGAGCCCGGCGCTTTTCAGCACGTTCGTTACCGCAGGGGCAGCCTCGCGCAGCAGCTTCAGATCGCTTTTCTGGCGCGCCAGCGAGTTCAGCGGCAGCGTACGCCAGCGGGCGATCTCTCCGGCTTTTTGCGCCTGTGCCAGCGCAGGGGTAAAGGCTTCCAGCCGCTCCAGCGTTTGCTGAGGCGAGGCGCCATGAACCACAAACCATTTCTGATCGACGCTCTGTCCGGTCAGGGCGGTAATGGCCTTCTCCTGCGCCAGAATATCTTTCGGCAGGGCCTGCAGCTGGGCGATGTCGTCGTCCACCCTCAGGGTGCTCATCCCCACGGCGGAGAGCAGCGCCAGCGCGACGGGCAAACCCACGGACAGTTTTTTATTGCGTCGCCACGCGGCCAGCCAGCGCAGCATGATAACCATCAGCGGAACCGGGCGCACCGGTAAACCCCGGCACAGCCACGGATGCCAGAAAATCACCGTCAGGCAGGAGGCGCTCAGCCCCACGGCGGCGAACACCGCCATCTGGCGGATCCCGGGGAAGGGGGCCAGCATCATAATCAGGTAGGCGGCGACGGTCGTCAGCAGCGCCAGCAGCAGCGCATTGCGTACTTTGGCCAGGCTTTGCCAGGGGGAGTGCTCCGCGCCGTGCACCATCCGTTCGCTCAGGTAGTAGAGCGTGTAGTCGGCTGAAATACCGATGATGCTCATGCTCATCACCAGCGTCATCAGGTGCAGTTCGCCAAAGAGCAGCAGCGTCACCACCGTACCCGCCAGCGCGCCGATGGCAATCGAGAGCACGCTCAGCAGCAGCGGGCGCAGAGAGCGGAACACCGCCACGATGAGCAGGAACACGCCAAGCAGGGTGGCGATGCCCAGCGTCGAGACGTCGCGTTTGGCCTGCTGGCTGGCGTAATCGCTGTAGAACACGGTCCCGCGCGAAAGCAGCTGCGCCTGCGGGAAACGCGCTTTTAGCGTCTCCTGCAGCGCGTTAAGCGTCGTCACCAGCCGGTGGGTCTGCTGCATATCAAATGACGAGCCCGCCAGCTCGCCGTGCAGCAGATACCAGTAGTTTCCCGCCTCATCCTGTGTGACCAGCCAGCCGTCCATCAGCCGCAGCTTCTGGCCGTTTTGCGCCAGAGCGAGCTGCGAGCCGCGCATCAGCATCAGGGGATCGTTTTGCAGCTCTTTGCCGCTGACGCCGGAAAAGGCCGAATAGAGCTGAGATAAAATCCACTGCGCCTGCGCTTCTCCGCCGTTTTGCAGGCGGGCGCGGGTGGCGGGATCGATCAGGCCATTTCGGTGCTGCCAGAAGAACTCTCCCCAGGCCTTTTGCCCGGCGGCGTCCATCGGGCCTTTGACCTCGCTGAGCGAATCGCTGCTTTGCAGCAACGCCAGCCACTGCTGCGCCACGCGCGGATCGGGCTCTTTGCCGGGGCTGACCAGCCAGACCAGCTGGCGGTCGAGACGCTGCATAAACCCGTCGTTGAGCGCCGGCGGGATCGCCCCCAGCGTCTGCTTCGGCAGCATGGCCAGCACGCTGCTGTTCAGACGCGCGCCGGGCAGCAGCGACAGCAGCACGCCCAGCAGAATCAGGCATAGCGTGGCCCACAGCAGCGCCGGGCGCAGGGATTTACGGTGCGGCAAAGCGTTGGCGTTCGTCATCGGTCAGGCTGGCGGGCGTCAGTTGGTGGCGTGAAAGGGCGATATCGGTACGGTCGCCCTGTTTGTCGTTGAGGCGAATCGTCTCCAGATAGGTCGCGCCGCCCAGATCGAGGGTGGCGAAAATCTTGTCCAGCGGCGTCGTTTTTGGCGTAAGCACCAGCGACCAGCGGCCGGCGCCCAGGTCTTTAAAATCGATGCGGAAGTTCTCTTCAAGCACCCTGCGGTCGGCCTGGAACAGGGCCCGCAGAAGATGGTTGAACTGGAACATCTGCGGATTATTGTCGGCGGTGACGGTCTGCGGCGGCTGGCCGTTAATGGCCTGAACCATCCGCTTGTCGTCCAGCAGGAGCGTCATCGGAAACGGCGCTTTTTGATCCCACAGCAGGCCGCTGTCGCGGGCGATCAGCATCTCGCCCTGCGAGCGCAGCGGCTGCGGCATATCTTTTATGGTGCGAACCTGTTCGAAGTGCGCGCGCACGACAGGCTGCCCGGTGAAGCGCTGCTGCAGTTCATCCAGCGTCACGGCGCTGACCAGCGGGCTGACGATCAGCGCCAGCAAAGGCCACCATTTCATGGCGTCACTCCCATTCGTTCAAACAGTATTGCCGGGCTCACAAAGCACATTTCGCGGGTGGCTTCTTCCACCGCTACCTGGATGGTGTAGCCGGTGGTGGTGCGTTTGCCGGTCTGCGCATCGAAAATTTGATAGGCAATGCGCAGGCGGTTTTCATACTCTTCAACGTGCGCGCGGACGCGAATACGCTGCTCAAAGGTCACCGCATCGCGGTATTTCACCCGGGTATCGACGACGGGCCAGACGTAGCCGGAGGCCTTCATCTGGCGATAGCCATAGTCAAACTGATTGAGCAGCGCCTCGCGGGCGATCTCAAAGTAGCGGAAATAGTTACCGTGCCAGACCACGCCCATCATATCGACGTCGTGGAACGGAACGGTGATCTCGACTTCAGTCGTAAAGCGGGGATCGGTCAGCACCCTTTACTCCTTCTCTCTGGACTCTGGCAGATGCCAGAAATCGAAAAAATTAAACCAGTCGAGCGGCGACAGGAGGGCGTAATGCTCCAGCCGCTGCGCGTAGCGATCGACGGTCTCCTGCAGCGCCTGCTGGCGTTCGCCGCGCGGCAGGCGCAGCGGGTCGGCAAACGGTTCGCTGTGCAGGACGAGCTTACCCTGCTGGCGCAGGGCAAAAATCAGCACCACCGGGCAGCGCAGGATGGAGGCCAGGATAAACGGCCCCTGTGGGAACGGCGCTGGCTGGCCCATGAACGGACTCCAGATCACGCGCCACTCGCCGCCACGCTGCGGATTCACCGCGATGCGATCGCCCACAATCGCGACCCATTCTCCCCGCTCAAGCTTCTCTTTGATGGCAATCGCGGTGTCCGGGCCGATGTCGGTAACCGACATCAAATTTACGCCCGCCTGGGGCGCCATTTCGCTCATGATTTGCTTAAAGCGCCGGGCGTTTTCGCTGAAGACCAGGGCGGTGATAGTTTTGCTGCCGTCCAGCTGGGCCAGCGCCCGGCAGGCCTCTACGTCGCCAAGATGCGAGGCCAGCAGCAGCTTGCCCTGCGGCGCCGCGATATTAAGCGTTTCGCTCGCGCCGGGGGCAAAGACCACGTCGCGATCAAACTGCAGCTCACCGCGCCAGCTGGCGACTTTATCCAGCATCGCGTTGCCGAAGCGCATGAAATGGAAAAAACTGTTGAGCCGCGGGGGAACGGGCATGTTCCGCTGACGCAGTTCTTGCTTCACTCTCCCAATCCACTGCCGCGAGGCCTGCCGCGCCGGACGTGCGATAAGCCAGTACACGCCGATGACCGGCCACAGCAGCACGGTAAAGGCCCGGCGGCCCATCAGCTTCCAGACGCGCAGCATCAGGCGCATGCCCCACAGGCCCTTGACCTCGTCCTGCTGCGCCCAGTGCTGGCGGCGTCGACGGAAAAGCAGGCCGGGCATGCGGGGCAGCATGCCGAAGAACAGCCGGGTATGCATCAGGGAGATCCGCACGTTATCTTTTAACGCGTCGAAGTGGGACAACCCGTCCTGCGGGTAGGTGACGCGGGTCGGCAGAAAGACGCTGGTGTTGCCCTGCCAGTAGAGACGGACCATCACTTCGGTGTCAAAGTCCATCCGTTTGCCGAGCGTTTCACGCGCTGCCAGGCGCAGCGTGGGCGAGACCGGGTAGACCCGAAAGCCGCACATGCTGTCTTTAAGCTGCAGGGATAAGGTCTCAATCCACACCCAGACGTGGGTTACCCAGCGTCCGTAGAGCCGCGAGCGCGGAATGGAATCATCGTAAATGGGCTGGCCGGAAATCAGCGCGTCCGGGTGGCGCTCCGCCAGCGCCAGCAGTTTGGGGATATCTTCGATGGCGTGTTGACCGTCCGCGTCCACCTGCACGGCGTGGGTATAGCCCGCGCGCGCGCACTCCTCCAGCCCCCTGATGACCGCGGCACCTTTTCCGGCGTTTTGCGCCAGGCGGACCAGCGTTACCTGCGGCTGCTCCGTCGCCAGGCGCTCGAGCTCCTGACGGGTGCTCGCTTCGCTGCCGTCATCCACCACCAGGCACGGCAGGCCGAACGGCGCGAGACGCGACAGCACGCGGGCGATCATGGCGCCGTGGTTGTAGCACGGGATCAGCACGCAGGGGCGGAAGGTTACTGACATAGCCGAATTTTCCCGCTGCTGGCGGTATGGCGCTCCGCCCCGGCGTGACGCTGGTAGCTGAAGGTCAGCATCTGACGTTCGGCATGCCACTCAAGCACCAGCGTCACCGTGGTTTCCGGCAGCAGAGGCGCCTGGAACTTCACGTTTTGAATGCTGTGAAAGCGGTAGCCCGGCGCCAGTAACGTCGTGGCGTAGTGCATCACCCAGTCAAGCTGCGCAACGCCGGGCAGCAGCGGCTGTACGGCAAAATGGCCCTGAAACCAGAACAGCGCCGCGTCGAGATGCAAAATGATTTCCAGCTTCTCCGGCTGTGTCTGGTGGCGCTCAAGTTCATGAATTTTCATGAAATAACTCCTCTAGCTGCGCATAGACACGCTTGTTCATACTGTTTACCGGCATTTCATCGACAATGCGCCAGTAGCGCGGAACGGCGACCGGCTCAAGCCACGGCAGCAGGGCGCGACGCCAGGCGAACTCCTGCGCTTTTTTATCCAGCATATAGCCGCGCTGGCGAACCGCTTCATCCAGGACCAGCAGTGCGCCAATCCCCTGACGGCCTCCGCGCGTGACCGGCAGCGCAGCCGCTTCGCAAATGCCGTCGAGCTCCAGCAGGCGACGTTCGATCTCGTTAAGCGAGATGCGCTTTTCTTCAATTTTGACCACCCGGCCGCGACGACCGGCGATGCTGAATAGCCCCTCGCTGTCGAAGTGCAGGATATCGTCCAGCTGGAGTCCTTCAGCCTCGTGGATCAGTGGCGACGTGACGCGACAGGCGTCATCTTCCTGATGGAAGATAACGCCGGGGAAGGCCAGCCACGGGACGTTATCCTGCTGGCGATGGCGCCAGGCGAGGATGCCGGTTTCGGTGCTGCCATAAATTTCATCCGGGCAGATGTTAAGCCAGCCAGCGGTGGTGGTGACGTCACACCAGGGCAGCATTCCGCCTGCTGAAATCAGCATTCTGACGGGCGGCGCGGGCAGTTCCGTATCCAGGCGCTTCAGGAACGCCGGGCTGCTGATGAACAGGTAATGCCGGTCATGAGGAAGGGCGGCCAGCTGCTCGGCGTAGTAGAGCATCGCGGCATGCAGCGGCAGGCCCAGCGCCATCGGCAAGACGATGCGGAATGTCAGCCCGTACAGATGTTGCGGTACGACCGAGGCGACAACGCTACAGCCGGTCAGACGTTCGCCGAAG
The DNA here is from genome assembly GCF_000801755.2 of Enterobacter sp. E20. Lineage (NCBI taxonomy): Bacteria > Pseudomonadati > Pseudomonadota > Gammaproteobacteria > Enterobacterales > Enterobacteriaceae > Enterobacter > Enterobacter sp. E20. The sequence goes on along the minus strand of NZ_CP012999.1, from coordinate 4,449,390 downwards.
CGGTCAGCCAGCAGACGGGCTTCGCGATCCAGGCTGACGATGTGCTTAATCACCCGGCGCGGGGTACCCGTGGAGCCGGAGGTGAACAGTTCAACGAAGCGGCTTTCGTCAATGGCCGGCAGGGGCGCCCAGCGGCGAGCGGTCTGATGGCTGGAGGCCACCACAATCAGCTTGCCATGGAAATCGAGAGCGCGATCGCTCAGGATGCCGCTAAACAACGCCTGCTGTTCTTCAAGCTGCGAGACGCGGCTATGGCCGGGAATGACCGGCGTTTTACCGGCATGCAGCGAGGCCAGCAGCGCAACGATAAACAGGTAGCTGTTTTCAAAGCACAGCGCCCAGCGCTCGCCTTCCTGCTGACGCAGGGTGTCGACCAGCAAGGTCACGTCGTGGCGCAGCTGGCCAAGCGTCCAGGTACGATCGTCAAGCCAGGCAACGGGCATGTCGTCAGGGCGGGGCGCGTTTAACCACTGGCCCAGCGGAAGGGGGTTAGTCATTGTGCATCTCTTTTTTTATCACCCGCTGGCGCACCAGCCACTCGGTCGCCATCAGCGTTCCCATCAGGATATAAGCCACCATACCGTTCCACAGCGTCCACAGATTCATGTCGCCGTGGAGCACGGTGAACAGCGCCATCGCGCCGTTTCCGATGAAAAAGCCGCACCAGACGAGGGTCACCTTGCGGGTATAGCGCACGCCCTCCGGGGGCAGGTTTGGCTCGCGCAAGCGCGCCAGCCGTTCGACCAGCGGCATCGCGGTCCACAGCGAACCGCCGAACACGGCCAGCATCACAAGGTTGACGACCACCGGGTAGAACAGCAGCCACTGGTGGGTTTTCAGCAGGTAGCTGGCCGCGCAGAGCGCGATGCCCGCGAGCGCCACGCACTGCACCACATACTGCATCGGGCCAGCGTTCCGTCGCGCCTGGCGCAGCCGCAGCAGCAATACCAGCGCCATCACCGGCAACAGCCACTGCAGGCTGTTGTGCGTCAGCCCAAATCCAATCAGGAAGGGCCACGCCAGCAGCATCAGCCCCGTCAGCAGTGGGATGACCGGGAACGTCCGTCCACCACGCACGACGTCTTACTCTTCGCGCAGAAGCTGTTTGACGGCGTCTACCACATCCTGAACGGTACGAACCGACTTGAAGGTTTCCGGCTTGATTTTCTTGCCCGTTTTCTTCTGCAGATGAACAATCATGTCCACCGCATCAATGCTGTCCAGCTCCAGGTCTTCGTAAAGACGGGCTTCGGGCGTAATGTCCTGCGGGTCGATTTCAAAGAGCTTGGTCAGAAGGCCGCAGACTTCCTGATAAATGGTTTCTTGTTCAGTCATCGTTCACATCTCAGGCGCGTTGAGCGTTGATAAAGGACGCCAGCGTGGCGACGGAAAAGAAGTGCTGGCGCATCTCTTCGCTTTCGGCAGAAAGCACCACGCCATACTGGTTTTTCACGGCCAGACCCAGTTCCAGCGCGTCAATGGAGTCCAGACCCAGCCCATCGCCAAACAGCGCGGCATCGGTATCAATATCCTCTGCGGTAAGCTCGTCCAGATTCAGCGTGGTGATAATGAGATTCTTAATTTCAAGATAAAGCGCTTGCATCATTAATTCCTGACAAAGATTGAAGGCCTGATGTTAATCGATGCTGCAGATGCCGGTTTAACTGCCTTGCCGCCAGCGCCGGTTCTTGTTCATTTGCATCGTAAAATTCGTCGATGTTCACGCGGTCGCGGACATCCACGGTGAAAACAGGTTTTTCTGGCGGTACATCATACCAGTGGCTTTTTTTATCCAGCAGGTGTTCGCTACAGTGGATCAGCACCACCCGCAGATCGCTGTTACAGCGCACGGCGATATTTGCCGCGCCGCGCTGGAGGGAGATAGCCTCGCCAAACCGGGTACGCGTGCCTTCCGGGAAGATTAACAGCGTGTCGCCCTGAGCCAGACGCTGCTGGCTGGCCGCGAGCAGGGGCTCGGCTTCGCTGTTAATCAGATAATCCGCCGCGCGGATAACGCCGCTGACAAAGGGATTGCGCAGCAGCGCGCTTTTCACCAGACAGTCGGTTTCGGGCATCACCGACGCCAGAATCACGTAGTCAATTAACGTGGGGTGGTTAGCCACCACCAGACAACCCCGATCGCTGCGCAGCGCGTCAAGATTGTGAATGCGATAGTCCAGTACGCCGAGGCCGCGCGCAACGGTCAGGAAGAAGCGGAAGCTGGCCGCAATGCTGCGACGCGCCAGGCGGCGACGGCTGGCGCGGTCGCGCTGGACGATCAGCAGCAGGTTGAACCAGACCAACGACAGCAGCAGCCCGCCCACGCCAAACAGCGCGAAGCAGAAGCCGGTCATCACCAGACGCCATAACCAGTTGATACGGGCAGCCAGGCGGTTCATGCGCGCGTCCATTGCCACAGCAAACGTTCGCCGGGCACCGCAAACTGACGTTCCTCGCTGAGATAGCGCTGCAGGAACATCAGGCTTTGCGGCAGGGCGGGTTCTTCACCCGTGCTGCCGCTGCGGGTTTCACACTGCAATCCGTTGCCGGATTCAATCACCAGCGCCAGCGCGTAGGGCCAGGTGGGCATGTGCGGCGGTAGCGCCGGATGGTAAAATTCCGGCAGCGCGCCGTCAAAGTCGACCAGCAGGACGCGGGAATAGCCCGCATGCAGCAGGCTCAGCACTTCGCATAAGGCCTGCTGGAAGGTGTCCAGCCCGGCAGAAATGGATGACGAGACGATGGCCTGGCGTGCGGTGATCGTGAGATTACCCACCGCGGAATTGTGCACGGACATCGCGAAGTCGGTGGGTGAAACGGACTGCCCGGTCGCCAGAGCATGCAGAATACGGTAGTTGCGCTCCAGCTCGCCGTGGCGGCTGGAATAGACGACGGCATCAATGGCGTGGTTTTGCAGCATGGCAAGACCAATATCCACCGCCAGCTTACTGCCTGAATTGAGGCGGCGCGCGGTCATCATGGGTAAAGCGGTCAGGCGGGGAAGCGGGGCCGCTGGGTCAACGGCCAACTGCAGGCGCGACCATGCCTGCCACTCTGTGGCATCGCTGAGTCCTGGCGCTCTCGCCTGCCAGTCGATAATGTTCAGTGAAAATTTCATCTACGCGCGTCCGCGAAAAAAACCGTATTCAAAGGGCAGACTGGGCCACCCGGCAGCTAAGCTGCTCTATTGTTCACGTTTGGTGCATATCAGCAGGGTATGACCGACCCCAAGGTTGTCCAGCCGCTGTTCAACGCTGAAACCTGCGCTCTCCAGGTAGCGATAGAACTTCTCTACGCTGTAAAACCGGCTATTGCCATTCGCCATACAGGTGAAATAGAGCGAGGTGGCATTCAGGCTGAAAGAGGCTGCTTCAAATTTCTGAGCATCCCAGAAAAGCTCCATGATGCACAAACGTGCGCCTGGCTTCATGGCCTGCGCGACGCGCGTCAGCATGGCGACAATCTGATCCGGAGAGAAACAATCCAGGAACTGGCTCATCCACCAGACGTCGGCGTCACCCGGCAATGTTGCTGGGCTAAGCATATCGACAGCATGGAATGCAATACGATGAGAAAAACCTGCTTTTGCGATGTTTTCCTGCGCCAGCGCTATCTGCTGCGGCAGATCGAGGATCGTCACGGCAACATTTTTGTCATAGCGGCAGCAGCGTAACGACCATTTACCCGTATTTCCGCCCACATCGTACAATTTTGTCGGCGAGCTTGCGAATATATATGGCAAAGCAGCGTCAAAAGCGGCGTCAGAATAGTAATGATCGAAGGCGAACCAGCTCTCTTTCGCCGGAGCAGGTAATTGGGATAACGCCGGGTAGATGGTTGGCCAGTTGCCAAACACGGCTAATCCGGCAGGTTTTTCCTCCTGCAGGGCGTCCGCCAGGTGAAATAGCCCCTGATAACAAACGTCCTGGGTGAAATCCATATTTACGCGGGTCATTTCGTCGTGCAGTAAAAAATGGCCCACTTTCGCCAGAAAATAACGTCCATTCTGTTGGGTAACAATTCGACCGCTTAATCCCATATCCAGCAGTACGCTGACGCCATAGCTGCCGAGCGTGCTGTGTTCGGTTATTTCCTCGAGGCTTGCCCCTTTTTTACCTTGTTTATCGAGCCAGGCGAGAACGCCTGAGTTACGCAGACAAAGCGCAGTCTGGAATAACATCGGGGCAAAGGCGATGCGTTGCGCTTCGGTAATGGCATCCAGTGCGCTGAGTGTGTCCTTTTCGTACATTCCTGCGTAACCTTTGAAGCTAATAAAGAGAGGTTATCGGGCCATACGCGGCCCGACTTTAGAAAAATATTACAGCGCGGCGCCAGCGGAGAGGTTCAGCTGAATATCGTGGTCGAGGTTATTTACCCAACGGTTATAATTTTTGTGAATTTTACCGTCTGCCGCTTTCAGGTTAAGGCTGTTTTCATAGTTGATTGAATAGCTTGTGGCCGTGTACGGAATACTCACCTGGACCGAGTGATCGCGTGACTGCAGACGCCCCTTAATCATTCCCGGGCCGGTTTCCGTCATGATCCAGTCGCGTTTTTGGCCTGCTTTCAAAATTGCCGTTTTTACCTGATCGGCAGTATGGCCCGCGCTTACAATAGAGTGAACCTGAGCAATTGGGGCGGTGCGCGCACAGCCTGCCAGTGCGCCAACGAATACGGCAGCAGCACACCATTTAACGATCTTTTTCATCAACAACTCCATATCAATAATAACAATTAAAGGTAGTGTTTTTTACAAATAATATTCATCCGGCTTTTTGTTATCGCTGGGTGCATTTTTTAATCAATATTAATGTTTACATTACGTTGACGCGAAGACGGGCATAATAACATGGAAAATAAATAAGAATTTCATTTTTTATAATTTGCGTTAAATCATGAATTGCGTTTGAACGTAATGCGCGCGGCGTAATTAAAAACAGAATGAGTATCGCCTTAACGCAAATAAAAATACCGCGACGGATTAGGGACGCGGTAATTTACGGTGTATTACTGACGGTTTAAACCTACCTGTACAGGTAGGTCGGTTAGCCGGGTAACCGGCTTTTCGGCCTCCCCGGCCCGAGCAGGATCGCCAGCTTGCTGCCGCCTTTGGTGGTTTCCATCCAGATTTTACATACGCTGGTCAGGGGGACCGACAGCAGCATACCGACCGGGCCCAGCAGCCATCCCCAAACCAGTAAGGATAAAAAGACCACCAGCGTCGACATGCCCAGCCGGTGTCCCATCATGCGCGGCTCAAGAATATTGCCCAGCACCATATGCACGACGAGGAACAGCGCGCCGACCAGCATGCATTCGTAGAAGCCGTTAAACAGAAACGCCTGAATCATCGGCGGCACGGCGGAAAGCACCGCGCCAATATTGGGCACGTAGTTCAGCAGAAAGGCCAGCACGCCCCACATCAGCGCGAACTGCACGTCCATCAGCATCAGCCCCAGCCAGACAATCACCCCGGTCCAGACGCTCAGGAGCGTTTTCAGCGCCAGATATTTGGAGACGCCCTTCAGGGCCCGGTGTAACCCGGCAATGTGAATTTGCGGATTGTTCAGCGCAAAGCGCAGCTTATAGGGGACGTGGCGGACTTCGAACAGCATAAACACAACGGTCATGACCAGCAGCAGAATGCTGGCCATCGCGCCGGAAAGCCCCGTCATCAAGGTGGTGGCGTAGGTCATGACCTTCTCGGAGTCCATCCTGCGCAGCATCCGTTCGGGTGAGATATGCAGATTGAGGAAGGGCACCATCTCCTGCAGCGCGACAATTTTACGCGTCAGCTCTTTGTTGTACTGCGGCAGCATGGTGGAGAATTCGCTCAGCGATGCCGCCAGCACGCCGAAGAGCGCCGTCAGGCCAATCAGCATGACAATAACCACGATGGTGATGGCTACCGGACGGCTGACGCCCCGGCGTAAAAACCAGGTGACCAGAGGATTAAGCACAATGGCAAAAAAGAGCGCCAGCAGGAGCTGAACAATAATGTCAGCGGCAGCATGGATACCCGCAAGGATAACCACCAGACAGGCGAGTTTTAATAAGATGTGGAGTCCTGCTTTGTCGGACGGGTTAGCGATCATGCGTGTTCCTTAATATGATGACCCGATAAGTGTAGTGCCCGGGCTTCGCTTCGTCTGGCACCGTTAATCTGAAAGTCGGGGCTGATTTTCTTATTGCGCCGTGGTAATAGTGAAACACTGTTGTAAAAAATCCAGGTAGAACCCCATGCCCGAACCTGCCGCTGAACCGGCACTGAGCGGACTGCGCCTCAATCTGCGCATCGTTTCCGTTGTTATTTTCAACTTTGCCAGCTATTTGACCATCGGCTTGCCGCTGGCGGTCCTGCCGGGCTATGTCCATGACGTGATGGGCTTCAGCGCCTTCTGGGCGGGGCTGGTGATAAGCCTGCAATATTTCGCCACGCTCCTCAGCCGCCCGCATGCCGGGCGCTACGCGGACGCGTTCGGTCCAAAAAGCATCGTAGTGGTGGGGCTGTGCGGCTGTTTTCTCAGTGGCCTGAGCTACCTGCTGGCTGCCGCAACCGGCCACTGGCCGCTGGTCAGCCTGGCGCTGCTCTGCCTGGGCCGCGTCATTCTGGGCATTGGGCAAAGTCTGGCGGGAACCGGCTCGACGCTGTGGGGCGTGGGTGTGGTAGGCGCGCCGCACATTGGCCGGGTGATCTCCTGGAACGGGATTGTCACCTACGGTGCGATGGCGCTCGGGGCGCCGCTCGGCGTGGCCTGCTATGCGCTTGGCGGGCTGTATGGGCTTTCCATCACCATTATGGCGGTCGCGCTGCTGGCAATCCTCTTTGCGCTGCCGCGTCCGAAAGTGAAGGCCAGCAAAGGCAAGCCGCTGCCGTTTCGGGCGGTGCTGGGGCGCGTCTGGCCGTACGGCATGGCGCTGGCGCTGGCGACTACCGGCTTCGGCGTGATTGCGACCTTTATTACCCTGTTCTACGACGCCAAAGGCTGGGACGGCGCAGCCTTTGCATTAACCCTGTTCAGCTGTGCGTTTGTTGGCGCCCGCCTGCTTTTCCCTAACGGCATCAACCGCCTTGGCGGGCTGAATGTGGCGATGATCTGCTTTGCGATAGAGATTGTCGGGCTGCTACTGACCGGAATTGCGATGGTGCCCTGGGTCGCGAAAGTGGGCGTGTTCCTCGCGGGGGCTGGCTTTTCCCTGGTCTTCCCGGCGCTGGGCGTGGTGGCGGTAAAAGCCGTGCCGCAGCAGAATCAGGGGGCGGCGCTGGCGACCTATACGGTATTTATGGATATGTCTTTAGGCATTACCGGCCCGCTGGCGGGGCTGGTGATGGCCTGGGCAGGGGTTCCGGTGATCTATCTTGCCGCGGCGGGTCTGGTGGTGATTGCGCTGCTGCTGACGTGGCGGCTAAAAAAATGGCCCCCGGTGCAGGCACCGGAGGCCACGTCATCGTCGTGAAGCGTTACTGGATCACGATGGTGTTAATGATGTTTTCAGCAGCCGTCTGCGCTTTCTGCTGATCTTCGGCTGGCAGGGTGATCTGCAGGGTCAGCAGTTTGTTATCAACCTTGCCCAGCACCACAGAAGAGTAGGCGGTCTGGCCTTTTGCAGAGATGATGCTGTCGAGCTGTTGCAGCGTGTGGCCTTTCAGCTCGATGGATTTATTGGTCACGACCTGCAGCTGAGGATCGCGGCCGCGCTGCTGATCTTCCAGACGTTTGGACAGGACGGCCAGGTCTTCGCTGGTGTCGTCGCCCACAATCACAATGACCGCTTTCTGCCCGGTTGCGTCGGAGTAAACGTGCATGTTATTCGCCTGGGTGCCCAGCTTGCCGCTCTGATCGGTCATATCGGCTGGCAGAGAGAAGCTGAGTTTGCCATCCATCAGATTCACCGGCTGGCCGGTCGCGTTGCTCTCTGCGGATGCGCCCTGAGCAGGCGTTTTCGTGTCGCTGTTATCACAGGCTGCAAGACCCACAACCAGCAGGCCAATCCCGACATATTTAACCAGATTGCGCATTGACTTCTTCCTTTCGATAAACGGCCATAACGGCTCATTCGCTCATCTTATCACAACTGATAAAGCGAACCCTTAACCAGCCTGCAATGCCGTGATTTCAGATTTATCTGCCAGCCTTTTCAGCAGCATATTGAGCAGCACGCCGTACATCGGCAGGAAGAACACAATGCTGATAAGGACCTTGAAGCAGTAGTCCACCAGCGCGATTTCCATCCAGTGTTCGGCCATGAACGCATCCGGGCTGCGCCAGAAGGCGATGAAGAAGAAGGCCAGCGTATCGCTCACGTTACCGAACAGCGTGGAGGCGGTTGGCGCCATCCACCAGCGATGATTCTGACGCAGGCGGTTAAACACATGCACGTCGAGGATCTGCCCCAGCGCGTAGGCCATAAAGCTTGCCGCGGCGATACGGGCAACAAACAGGTTGAAGTGGGTTAATGCCTCAAAGCCCTGCCAGCTTCCCATATAAAACAGTGACGAAACCACGTACGAGATGAACAGCGCCGGGAGCATGACCGAAAAAATAATACGGCGAGCCAGCGGTGCGCCAAAGATACGCACGGTCAAATCCGTCGCGAGGAAAATAAACGGGAAGCTGAATGCGCCCCAGGTGGTATGAAAACCAAAGATGGAGATTGGGAGCTGCACCAGATAGTTGCTGGAGGTGATCACCAGCAAATGGAAAAGCGAAAGCCAGAACAACGCTTTTACGCGCTGTGATTCAGAAAACGACGTCATATTGTGACCTTTTTATACGTTGGGGTGAGGGAACCCAATAAAAACCGCAGCATGATACTGCTTTGGCAGGACATTGCAATGGTTAGTTTTTACGCAATCGTTAACCTGGTTTGCATTGATCGCAACCGGGCGTAAACTACAGCCGTTTTTACCAGACCGAGAAGACCATGACCGACCTGTTTTCCAGCCCAGACCACACTCTTGATGCCCAGGGCCTTCGCTGCCCGGAACCGGTAATGATGGTACGCAAAACCGTGCGCAACATGCAGACCGGTGAAACGCTGTTGATTATTGCCGACGACCCGGCCACGACCCGCGATATTCCCGGTTTTTGTACCTTTATGGAGCATGAGCTGGTGGCACAGCAGACCGAAGCGCTGCCGTACCGGTATTTGATTCGTAAGGGTTAGATGGGCTGGCGTTGCTGTAGGTCGGGTAAGGCGAAGCCGCCACCCGACGAATATGTGTCCTCTGCGGCCTGATGCCCTCACCCCGCCCCTCTCCCACGGGGAGAGGGTGCAAACACTAAAAACGGCAATCTTTGATTGCCGTTTTGCGTTTACCTAGCCTTTCATCCACGCGCGGATCCCGTCCAGGAACATCTGCGTTGCCATCATCACCAGAATCAGCCCCATCAGGCGTTCCAGCGCGTTCACCCCTTTCTCACCCAGCAGGCGCAGGAATAGCGACGACTGCAGCAGGATGATAAACGTCCCGCCCCAGGCGATCAGCAGGGCAATCACCAGATGGCTCATCTGATTCGGATACTGGTGCGACAGAAGCATCAGCGTGGCCAGAATGGTCGGCCCGGCGACGAGTGGAATCGCCAGCGGCACGATAAACGGCTCTTCACCCGCAGGCAGGCCGCTGCTGCTGCCTTCCGCGCTTGGGAAAATCATCTTAATGGCAATCAGGAACAGAATAATCCCGCCGGAAATCGACACGGTTTCGGCGCGCAGGTTCAGGAACGCGAGAATTTTTTCACCGGCAAACAGGAAGATAAACATCACCAGCAGGGCGATGAGCAGCTCGCGGATCATGATCGCGCGGCGGCGCTTCGGCTCGGTGTGCTTCAGCACCGACATGAAGATAGGCAGGTTTCCCAGTGGATCCATAATCAGGATCAATAAAACCGCCGCGGAAATGATTTCACTCATCTTTAAATTATCCCTGATACTTAGTAGTGTTATTCCGATGATTAGCGCTTTTTCTGATTGCCGGGCAATCATCGATTAATTTCGCTTGCGACTTTGGCAGCATTTTGTAATGTGAAGCATATCCCAGTTCAATACTGGCTTGCACAATCAGCACACACCCTCAGCAGGAAAAAAATGCTATGAAAAACGTTGGTTTTATCGGCTGGCGCGGTATGGTCGGCTCTGTACTCATGCAACGCATGGTTGAAGAGCGCGATTTCGACGCTATCCGCCCGGTCTTCTTCTCCACTTCCCAGCTCGGCCAGGCTGCTCCGTCCTTTGGTGGTACCACAGGCACGTTGCAGGATGCTTACGATCTGGAAGCGCTGAAGGCACTCGACATTATTGTGACGTGCCAGGGCGGCGATTATACCAACGAAATCTATCCAAAGCTGCGTGAAAGCGGCTGGCAGGGCTACTGGATTGACGCGGCCTCTTCGCTGCGCATGAAAGACGATGCCATCATCATTCTCGACCCGGTGAACCAGGGCGTCATCACCGACGGCCTGAACAACGGCGTGAAAACCTTTGTCGGCGGTAACTGCACCGTCAGCCTGATGCTGATGTCCCTCGGCGGCCTGTTCGCGCAGGATCTGGTTGAGTGGGTCTCCGTGGCGACCTACCAGGCGGCGTCCGGCGGCGGCGCGCGCCACATGCGCGAGCTGCTGACCCAGATGGGCCAGCTGCACCACAGCGTCGCGACCGAGCTGGCAAACCCGGCGTCCGCGATCCTCGATATCGAACGTAAGGTCACTCAGCTGACCCGCAGCGGCGAGCTGCCGGTGGACAACTTCGGCGTACCGCTGGCCGGTGGTCTGATCCCATGGATCGACAAACAGCTGGATAACGGCCAGACCCGCGAAGAGTGGAAGGGCCAGGCTGAGACCAATAAAATCCTTGCGACCGCGAACACCATTCCGGTTGACGGTCTGTGCGTGCGTATCGGCGCGCTGCGCTGCCACAGCCAGGCCTTCACCATTAAACTGAAAAAAGATGTGTCTATTCCGACCGTGGAAGAGCTGCTGGCCGCGCACAACCCGTGGGCGAAAGTGGTGCCAAACGATCGCGATATCACCATGCGCGAGCTGACCCCGGCTGCCGTGACCGGCACGCTGACCACGCCGGTTGGCCGTCTGCGCAAGCTGAACATGGGGCCGGAGTATCTCTCCGCGTTCACCGTCGGCGACCAGCTCCTGTGGGGCGCCGCCGAGCCGCTGCGCCGCATGCTGCGCCAGCTGGCGTAATAATTTGTTAACTACCGGGGGTGATTTTCACCCCCTTTTTTTGCGTACTACATGGAGTAACACGCGTATGTCTTATTTTTTATCAGGAGTCATCTAGAGCGTTGGCTATGCTTTAAGGAAGAGTCATTTCTTACCTGAGGTTCGAACGGAGCAGAATGGATGCACATTTTTGTGCTGTCCCGTTCAGGTCACATTAAAAGTCGTCCCGGAGCGCTTAAAAAGGACGACATAAAAAACAGGATGAATACCATGTCCGATCGTGTGGATAGAGACGTGATTAATGCGCTTATTGCGGGTCATTTTGCTGACCCCTTTTCTGTGCTTGGGATGCATCAAACTGAGGATGGCCTTGAAGTTCGGGCACTGTTACCGGATGCCACAGAAGTCTGGGTGATTGAACCCAAAACCGGCCGCAAGGTCGGTAATCTTGAATGCCTCGATTCCCGTGGCTTTTTCTCGGGCGTGATGCCCCGCCGTAAAAACCCTTTTCGCTATCAGCTCGCCGTTCTCTGGCACGGTCAGCAAAACCTGATTGACGATCCTTACAGCTTTGGCCCGCTGCTTAAAGAGATGGATGCCTGGCTGCTCTCCGAAGGAACGCATCTTCGCCCTTATGAAACGCTGGGTGCCCATGCCGATACCATGGACGGCATTACCGGCACGCGATTCTCCGTGTGGGCGCCTAACGCCCAGCGCGTCTCCGTTGTCGGCCAGTTCAACTATTGGGACGGCCGCCGCCACCCGATGCGCCTGCGCCGGGAAAGCGGCATCTGGGAGCTGTTTATCCCGGGGGCGCACCCCGGGCAGCTTTATAAATTCGAGATGATCGACGCCAACGGCAAGCTGCGCATTAAAGCCGACCCGTATGCCTTCGAAGCGCAGATGCGCCCGGATACCGCGTCGCTGATTTGCGGCCTGCCGGAGAAGGTCGTCCAGACGGAGGAGCGTAAACAGGCCAACCGCTTTGACGCGCCCATCTCCGTCTATGAGGTACACCTTGGCTCCTGGCGTCGCCACACCGACAACAACTTCTGGCTGAGCTATCGTGAGCTTGCCGACCAGCTGGTGCCCTATGCCAAATGGATGGGCTTTACCCACCTTGAGCTGCTGCCGGTCAACGAGCACCCGTTCGACGGCAGCTGGGGCTATCAGCCTACCGGGCTGTATGCGCCAACGCGCCGCTTTGGCACGCGCGATGACTTCCGCTATTTCATTGATGCCGCGCACGCCGCCGGGCTGAACGTCATCCTCGACTGGGTGCCGGGCCATTTCCCTGCGGATGACTTTGCGCTGGCAGAGTTTGACGGCACGAAGCTTTACGAGCACAGCGACCCGCGCGAAGGCTATCACCAGGACTGGAACACGCTGATCTACAACTACGGTCGCCGTGAGGTCGCAAACTACCTGGTCGGGAATGCCCTGTACTGGATCGAGCGGTTTGGCATTGATGCCCTGCGCGTCGATGCGGTGGCGTCGATGATCTACCGCGACTACAGCCGCAAAGAGGGCGAGTGGATCCCGAACGAGTTTGGCGGCCGTGAAAACCTGGAAGCGATTGAATTCCTGCGCAATACAAACCGCATTATCGGCGAACAGGTGGACGGTGCCGTGACTATGGCGGAAGAGTCGACCGACTTTGCGGGCGTCTCCCGTCCGCCGTCATCAGGCGGCCTGGGGTTCTGGTATAAGTGGAACCTGGGCTGGATGCACGACACGCTCGACTACATGAAGCTGGATCCGGTTCACCGTAAGTATCATCACGATAAGCTGACGTTCGGGATGCTCTACAACTACACCGAAAACTTCATGCTGCCGCTGTCGCACGATGAAGTGGTGCACGGCAAAAAATCCATTCTCGACCGCATGCCGGGCGACGCGTGGCAGAAGTTTGCCAACCTGCGCGCCTACTACGGCTGGATGTTTGCCTTCCCGGGCAAGAAACTGCTGTTTATGGGCAATGAGTTCGCCCAGGGACGCGAGTGGAACCACGATGCCAGCCTCGACTGGCACCTGCTGGAAGGCGGCGACAACTGGCACCACGGGGTGCAGCGTCTGGTGCGCGACCTGAACCTGACCTATCGCCACCACAAAGCGCTGCACGAGCTCGACTTCGATCCGTACGGCTTTGAGTGGCTGGTGGTGGACGACCACGAGCGCTCGGTGTTTGTCTTTGTGCGTCGTGACAAAGCGGGTAACGAAATCATCGTCGCCAGCAACTTCACGCCGGTGCCGCGCGAACACTACCGCTTCGGCATTAACCAGCCGGGCAAATGGCGCGAGATCCTGAATACCGACTCCATGCACTATCACGGCAGCAACGCCGGTAACGGCGGGCTGGTCCAGAGCGACGCCATCGAAAGCCACGGGCGACCCAACTCCCTGAGCCTGACGCTGCCGCCGCTTGGCACCATCTGGCTGATGCGGGAGGGCGAATGACGCAGCTTACGGCAGGTAAACCCGAACCGCTCGGCGCGCGTTTTGACGGAAAGGGTGTCAATTTCACCCTCTTTTCCGCTCACGCTGAGCGGGTAGAACTGTGCGTGTTTGATGGGGAAGGTAACGAGCACCGTTACGATTTACCCGCGCGCACGGGGGATACCTGGCACGGCTACCTGGCCGGAGGACGGCCAGGCATGCACTATGGCTTTCGCGTACACGGTCCGTGGGTTCCGGCGCAGGGGCACTGGTTTAACCCGGCGAAGCTGCTGATCGACCCGTGCGCGCACCGCGTGGACGGCGAGTTTAAAGACGACCCGCTCTTCCACGTGGGCTACGGCGAGCCCGACCACCGCGACAGCGCGCCCGTCGCGCCAAAAAGCGTGGTGGTGAACGATCTTTATGACTGGGAAGACGATGCCCCGCCGCAGACGCCGTGGGGCAATACCGTCATTTATGAAGCCCACGTCAAAGGGCTGACGTACCTGCACCCGTCGATCCCCAAAGAGATGCGCGGCACCTATAAGGCGCTCGGGCATCCAACCATGATCGCCTACCTGAAACACCTCGGCATCACCGCGCTGGAACTGTTGCCCGTCGCCCACTTTGCCAGCGAGCCGCGCCTGCAGCGGCTGGGGCTAAGCAACTACTGGGGCTATAACCCGCTGGCGATGTTCGCGCTTGAGCCACGCTATGCCGCCCATCCGGAAAAGGCGCGTGACGAGTTTCGCGATGCGGTGAGGGCGCTTCATACGGCGGGCATTGAGGTCATTCTGGACGTCGTGCTGAACCACAGTGCCGAAAGCGATCTCGACGGTCCGACGCTCTCCATGCGCGGAATTGATAACCGTAGCTATTATTGGATCAGGCAGGATGGCGATTATGAGAACTGGACCGGCTGCGGTAACACGCTCAACCTCAGCCATCCGGCGGTCACGCATTTTGCTTATGAATGCCTGAAATACTGGGTGGAGACGTTCCACGTCGACGGTTTTCGTTTCGATCTGGCGCCAGTGATGGGGCGCACGCCAGCGTTCAGCCAGCAGGCGCCGCTGTTTGAGGCGATAAAAAACTGTCCGGTGCTCTCGCAGGTGAAGCTCATTGCCGAGCCGTGGGACATCGGTGAAGGCGGCTATCAGGTCGGGAATTTCCCGCCGCTGTTTGCCGAGTGGAACGATCACTACCGCGATGCCGCGCGCCGCTTCTGGCTGGAACGGAATCTGTCGCTGGGGGAGTTCGCCGGACGCTTTGCCGCTTCAAGCGATCTCTTTAAGCGCGACGGCAAACGCCCGTCGGCCACTGTCAATCTGTTGACGGCACACGACGGTTTTACGCTCAGGGACTGCGTTTGTTTCAATCAGAAACACAATGAGGCAAACGGCGAAGAGAATCGCGATGGTACTAACAATAACCATAGCTTTAATCATGGTATAGAAGGGTTAGGCGGTAGCCTGGACGTCATCGAGCGGCGACGCGCCAGCGTTCACGCTTTGCTGACAACGCTTTTATTGTCGCAGGGCACGCCGATGCTGCTGGCAGGCGATGAACACGGCCATAGCCAGCACGGTAACAACAATGCGTATTGCCAGGACAACACGTTAACCTGGCTCGACTGGGGTGAAGCCAACAGCGGGCTGATTCATTTTACCGCTGCGCTGATCCATCTTCGCCAGCAGATCCCCGCGCTGACCGCCGACCGCTGGTGGGAAGAGGGTGACGGCAACGTTCGCTGGTTGAATCAAGACGCGCAACCGTTAAGCGCGCAAGAGTGGCAACACGGCGTACCACGCCTGCAAATCCTGCTGTCGGATAAATGGCTGGTCACGCTGAACGCGACGGATGACGTCGCAGAGATTGTTTTACCTGAAGGGGAATGGCGAGCTGTTCCCCCCTTTGCCGGAGCGGATAATCCGGTAGTAATGGCTGTCTGGCACGGGCCTGCGCACGGAGTGTGCGTATTCCAAAGATGATAAAAAAGGAGTTAGTCATGGTTAGATTAGAGAAGAACGATCCCTTAATGTTGGCACGCCAGCTACCATTAAAAACGGTTGCCCTGATACTTGCGGGTGGACGTGGTACCCGTCTGAAAGATTTGACCATCAAGCGCGCGAAACCGGCCGTTCACTTTGGTGGTAAGTTCCGTATCATCGACTTTGCGCTCTCCAACTGCCTGAACTCGGGCATTCGCCGTATTGGCGTCATTACGCAGTATCAGTCGCACACGCTGGTTCAGCATATCCAGCGCGGCTGGTCATTCTTCAGCGAAGAGATGAACGAGTTTGTCGATCTCCTTCCCGCTCAGCAACGCGTCCACGGTGAGAACTGGTACCGCGGAACGGCGGATGCAGTGACGCAGAACCTCGACATCATTCGCCGCTATAACGCGGAATACATCGTGATCCTCGCCGGGGACCATATCTACAAGCAAGATTACTCCCACATGCTCATCGACCACGTCGAAAAAGGGGCGCGCTGCACCGTAGCGTGTCTGCCTGTGCCCGTTGCTGAAGCGACGGCGTTTGGCGTGATGCACGTGGATGCCGAC
Source organism: Enterobacter sp. E20 (assembly GCF_000801755.2). Lineage (NCBI taxonomy): Bacteria > Pseudomonadati > Pseudomonadota > Gammaproteobacteria > Enterobacterales > Enterobacteriaceae > Enterobacter > Enterobacter sp. E20. Next base: position 4,433,211 of record NZ_CP012999.1, on the reverse strand, counting down.
GACAAAATTATCGACTTTGTTGAAAAGCCGGCGAACCCGCCAACCATGCCGGGCGATGACACCAAATCGCTCGCCAGCATGGGGATTTATGTCTTTGATGCAGATTATCTTTATGAGCTGCTGGAAGACGATGACAAAGACGAAAACTCCAGCCACGACTTCGGTAAAGACATCATTCCGAAAATCACTAAAGCTGGCATGGCCTATGCACATCCTTTCCCGCTGTCCTGCGTGCAGTCCGACCCCAATGCGGAACCTTACTGGCGCGATGTGGGAACCCTGGAAGCCTACTGGAAAGCGAACCTCGACCTGGCGTCGGTCACGCCTGAGCTGGATATGTACGACCAGAACTGGCCGATTCGTACCCATATGGAATCGCTGCCGCCGGCCAAATTCGTGCAGGACCGCTCCGGCAGCCACGGTATGACGCTGAACTCGCTGGTGTCCGGCGGGTGCATTATTTCAGGCTCGGTGGTGGTGCAGTCGGTGCTGTTCCCCCGCGTGCGAATAAATTCATTCTGTAATATCGATTCGGCAGTCTTGCTGCCTGATGTCTGGGTAGGGCGCTCGTGCCGTCTGCGTCGCTGCGTTATCGATCGTGCCTGCGTCATTCCAGAAGGGATGGTGATTGGTGAGAACGCGGAAGAAGACGCGCGTCGTTTCTATCGTTCGGAAGAGGGGATCGTGTTAGTCACACGGGAAATGTTGCGGAAGCTGCAGATCAAACAGGAGCGATGATGCAGGTTTTACATGTATGTTCTGAGATGTTCCCGTTGTTAAAAACGGGCGGTCTGGCAGATGTTCTGGGTGCATTACCGGCAGCGCAAATCGCCGGAGGCGTGGATACCCGAGTCCTGCTGCCCGCCTTTCCGGATATCCGGCGTGGAATTCCCGATGCAAAAGTGGTGACCCGCCGTGAGACCTTCGCCGGACGCATCACCCTGCTGTTTGGACATTACAATGGCGTAGGGATTTACCTGATCGACGCGCCGCACTTATACGAGCGACCGGGCAGCCCGTATCACGATACGAACCTGTTCGCCTACACCGATAACGTGCTGCGCTTTGCGCTGCTCGGCTGGGTCGGGGCAGAAATGGCGACGGGGCTGGATCCGTTCTGGCGCCCGGATGTGGTGCACGCGCACGACTGGCACGCCGGGCTTGCCCCGGCGTATCTCGCGGCGCGCGGCCATCCGGCGAAATCGGTCTTTACCGTGCATAACCTGGCGTATCAGGGGATGTACTATGCCCATCACATGAGTGAAATCGATCTGCCATTATCGTTCTATAACATGCACGGGCTGGAATTTAACGGGCAGATCTCGTTCCTGAAAGCCGGGCTGTACTACGCCGATCACATCACGGCGGTGAGCCCAACCTACGCGCGTGAGATCACCCAGCCGGAGTTTGGCTACGGCATGGAAGGGTTGCTGCAACAGCGCCACCGCGAAGGCCGCCTGTCGGGCATTCTGAACGGCGTGGATGAACAGATCTGGAGCCCGGAAACCGATCTCCTGCTGGCGGCGCGCTATGGCCGTGATTCCGTGGAAGACAAAGCGGAAAACAAACGCCAGCTGCAGATTGCGATGGGCCTGAAGGTTAACGATAAAGTGCCGCTGTTCGCGGTGGTCAGCCGCCTGACCAGCCAGAAAGGGCTGGATCTGGTGCTGGAGGCGTTGCCCGGTTTACTGGAGCAGGGCGGACAGCTGGCGCTGCTCGGCGCGGGCGACCCGGTGCTGCAGGAAGGTTTCCTTGCCGCCGCGGCGGAACATCCGGGGCAGGTGGGCGTGCAGATTGGCTACCACGAAGCGTTCTCGCACCGCATCATGGGCGGCGCGGACGTCATCCTGGTGCCGAGCCGTTTCGAACCCTGCGGCCTGACGCAGCTTTACGGCCTGAAATACGGCACGCTGCCGCTGGTGCGCCGCACGGGCGGACTGGCGGATACCGTATCCGATAGCTCTCTGGAAAACCTGGCGGACGGTATCGCCAGCGGGTTTGTCTTTGAGGACAGTAATGCCTGGTCGCTGCTTCGGGCGATTCGGCGTGCTTTCGTCTTGTGGTCCCGTCCATCGCTCTGGCGTTACGTTCAGCGTCAGGCGATGTCCATGGACTTTAGCTGGCATGTCGCGGCGCAGTCATACCGCGATCTCTATCAACGCTTGATGTAACGAGGCGAAGTTACTGATATGAACGCTCCATTTAGCTACTCTTCACCCACGCTCAGCGTTGAGGCGTTAAAGCACTCCATCGCCTACAAGCTGATGTTCACCATCGGGAAAGATCCGGTTATCGCCAACAAGCACGAGTGGCTTAACGCCACCCTGTTTGCGGTGCGTGACCGCTTAGTTGAACGCTGGCTGCGCTCAAACCGCGCCCAGCTCTCGCAGGAAACGCGTCAGGTTTACTACCTGTCGATGGAATTTTTGATTGGCCGCACGCTGTCCAACGCGCTGTTGTCACTCGGTATTTATGACGACGTCAAAACCGCCCTGGAAGAGATGGGGTTAGATTTAGAAGAGCTGATCGACGAAGAGAACGACCCGGGGCTCGGCAACGGCGGTCTGGGGCGTCTCGCTGCCTGCTTCCTCGACTCGCTGGCAACGCTGGCGCTGCCGGGCCGCGGCTACGGTATTCGCTACGACTACGGTATGTTCAAACAGAACATCGTCGACGGGCGCCAGAAAGAGTCGCCGGACTACTGGCTGGAGTATGGCAACCCGTGGGAGTTCAAGCGCCACAATACGCGCTACAAGGTGCGCTTTGGCGGACGTATCCAGCAGGAAGGCAAAAAATCCCGCTGGGTAGAAACGGAAGAGATCCTGGCCGTGGCCTACGACCAGATTATCCCCGGCTATGACACCGATGCCACCAACACGCTGCGCCTGTGGAGCGCCCAGGCCAGTAGCGAAATCAACCTCGGTAAATTCAACCAGGGGGACTACTTTGCGGCGGTGGAAGACAAAAACCACTCCGAGAACGTGTCCCGCGTGCTGTACCCGGATGACTCGACCTACTCCGGTCGCGAGCTGCGCCTGCGTCAGGAGTATTTCCTCGTCTCCTCGACGATTCAGGACATCCTCAGCCGCCACCATCAGCTGCACAAAACCTACGCCAACCTGGCGGAGAAAACGGCGATTCACCTTAACGACACCCACCCGGTGCTTTCCATACCGGAGCTGATGCGCCTGCTGATCGACGAACACAAGTTCAGCTGGGATGACGCGTTTGAAGTGACCTGTCAGGTATTCTCCTACACCAACCACACGCTGATGAGCGAAGCGCTGGAAACGTGGCCGGTGGACATGCTCGGCAAAATCCTGCCGCGCCATCTGCAGATTATCTTTGAGATTAACGACTACTTCCTCAAGACCCTGCAGGAGCAATACCCGAACGATACCGGGCTGCTGAGCCGCGCATCCATCATTGATGAATCGAACGGGCGCCGCGTGCGCATGGCCTGGCTGGCGGTCGTCATCAGCCACAAGGTCAACGGCGTGTCCGAGCTCCACTCGAACCTGATGGTGCAGTCGCTTTTTGCGGACTTCGCGAAAATCTTCCCGACGCGGTTCTGCAACGTGACCAACGGCGTCACGCCGCGCCGCTGGCTGGCGCTGGCCAACCAGCCGCTCTCTGAGGTGCTGGACGAGAATATCGGCCGTACCTGGCGTACCGATTTGAGCCAGCTGAGCGAGCTGGAACAGCATATTGATTTCCCGACGGTGAACAAAGCCGTGCGCGAAGCCAAGCTGCTGAACAAAAAGCGTCTGGCGGTCTGGCTGGCGATGCACCTCAACGTGGTGGCAAACCCGAAAGCGCTGTTCGACGTTCAGATCAAACGCATCCACGAATACAAGCGTCAGCTGATGAACGTGCTGCACGTGATCACCCATTACAACCGCATTAAGGCCGATCCAACGGCCGAATGGGTGCCGCGCGTGAAGATCTTCGCCGGTAAGGCGGCCTCCGCCTACTACATGGCGAAGCACATCATTCATCTCATCAACGACGTGGCGAAGGTGGTCAACCAGGATCCGGACATTGGCGACAAGCTGAAAGTGGTGTTCATTCCGAACTACAGCGTGAGCCTGGCGCAGATGATCATCCCGGCGGCGGATCTCTCTGAGCAGATTTCCACGGCGGGTACGGAAGCATCCGGCACCAGTAACATGAAGTTTGCCCTTAACGGCGCGCTGACCATTGGTACGCTTGACGGGGCGAACGTCGAGATGCTGGAGCACGTGGGCGAAGAAAATATCTTTATCTTCGGTAATACGACGGAAGAGGTGGAGGCGCTGCGCAGGAAAGGCTACTCGCCGCGTCAATATTACGAAGAGGATGAAGAGTTACGTCAGGTGCTGACGCAGATCGCGACCGGCGTGTTTAGCCCGGATGAACCGAGCCGCTACCGCGATCTGGTCGATTCGCTGATTAACTTTGGCGATCACTACCAGGTGCTGGCGGACTATCGCAGCTACGTGGACTGTCAGGATAAGGTTGACGAGCTGTACCGTCAGCAGGAGAAGTGGACCAGCGCCGCGATGTATAACATCGCCAATATGGGCTATTTCTCGTCCGACAGGACCATCAAGGAGTATGCCGAGACGATCTGGCATATTGATCCGGTGAGGTTATAAAAGCAAAACGGCAACCTCGGTTGCCGTTTTTAGTGTTTGTTCCCTCTCCCTGTGGGAGAGGGTCAGGGTGAGGGCATCAGCCCGCACCGATCGTATTACGACGCCAGCGACAGCTCACGCTTCCCCGCATTTTGCTGTAACCACTGCGCCACGCGAGACTGTTGCTCGGCGTTGAGCCACATCCCTTCTTTGGTACGACGCCAGATAGCATCATCCAGACGACGAACCCACTCGTGCTCAACCAGGTAGCGCAGCTCGGCTTCGTACAGCTCGTGGCCGAAATGCTCGCCCAGATCCGCAATGTCCTTCGCGTCGGCCAGGAACAGCTCGGTATTGCTGCCGTAGGTGCGGGCATAGTGGCGCGCCATCCCTTCGGTGATGAACGGGAAGCGACGGCGCAGCTTCGCGGCGTAATCATCGCGATTGTCGCCGATATCACCGCCGGGCAGTACCGCGCCTTTGGTCCATGCCGGGCCAATGCCTTTGTAGTACGGCGCCAGTTTTTCAAGCGCGTGCTCGGCCAGCTTGCGGTAGGTGGTCAGCTTGCCGCCAAATACGGAAAGCAGCGGCGCCTGACCGTCAACGTCGTGAATATCGAGCGTGTAGTCGCGAGTAATCGCCTGCGGTGAGTCAGACTCGTCATCGCACAGCGGACGCACGCCGGAGTAGGTCCAGACCACGTCATCGCGTGACAGCTGCTTCCTGAAGTGCGCGTTATACACTTTGAGCAGGTAGTTCACTTCGCTCTCGTCGATCTCGACGTTCTTCGGATCGCCTTTGTACTCCACGTCGGTAGTACCGATGATCGAGAATTCGTCCATCCACGGGATCACAAACACGATGCGCTTGTCTTCGTTCTGCAGAATGTAGGCCTGCTTCTGCGTATGCACGCGCGGCACCACAATGTGGCTGCCCTTGATCAGGCGAATGCCGTACGGCGAAGGCAGATGCATGCCGTCGTCGAAGAACTGCTTCACCCACGGGCCGGTAGCGTTCACCAGGCCGCGCGCTTTCCAGCTGAATTTCTCGCCGGTATCGATGTCTTCCGCTTCCACGATCCACAGGCCGTTTTCACGACGGGCAGAGGTCGCGCGGGTACGGGTTTTCACCTCGCCACCTTTCTTCTCGACCATCTGGGCATTCGCCAGCACCAGACGCGCATCGTCCACCCAGCAGTCGGAATATTCGAAACCGCGCACGATTTCAGGCTTAAGGACCGATTCTGAGCCAAAACGCAAACCTTTCGAACCCGGGAGGCTGGTGCGTTTACCCAGATGATCGTACATAAACAGACCGATTCGGATCATCCACGCCGGACGCAGATGCGGGCGATGGGGCAGGCGGAAGCGCATCGGAATCGCCAGATGCGGTGCCATTTTCAGCAGCACTTCACGTTCGGCCAGCGCTTCGCTGACCAGGCGGAATTCGTAGTGTTCCAGGTAGCGCAGGCCACCGTGAATCAGTTTGGAGCTGGCGGACGACGTCGCGCAGGCGAGGTCGTTAGCTTCCAGCATCAGTACGGATAAACCGCGTCCTGCGGCATCGACCGCAATACCGGCACCGTTGATGCCACCGCCTATCACAATCAGATCTTTGGTTTCCATAACACCCTCATGCACTTTCGTTAAAGCTCAGAAATGTTCGATATCGCTCATAATAGCAAAGGAACGCGCTTTTGGTAACATCAAAAAAACAATTTAGAGTGATATGGATAACATAATGGCGTTTACCCGCCGCCAGGACGTACACTACGGGGTAAAATAGTGCGGTCTGATGCTCTCTCCCCTCACCCTAACCCTCTCCCCAGAGGGGCGAGGGGATGGTTTGCTCCCTCTCCCTTTTAGGGAGAGGGCAGGGGTGAGGGTCAGCAGGCGGCATAAAACCTGAATAAGCGAAAGAGAACACCATGGATCAGTTTGAATGTATTAACGTAGAAGAAGCCCACCAGAAGATGCACCAGGGAAAAGCGGTGCTGGTGGACATCCGCGATCCGCAGAGTTTTGCGATGGGCCACACGCCGGGCGCGTTTCATCTCACTAACGACACGCTGGGCGCGTTTATGCGCGATAACGACTTCGAGACGCCGGTCATGGTCATGTGCTACCACGGCAACAGCAGCAAAGGCGCGGCGCAGTATCTGCTTCAGCAGGGCTACGACGCGGTATACAGCGTCGACGGCGGTTTCGATGCCTGGCATCGTCATTTCCCGGCAGAAGTGGAATACGCTTTTGAGCGCTGATCCCGCTATACTGTCCCCTTTTGTGTGGAAATAAGCGACCGCTGCCCATGTTGATGATCACCTCTTTTACCAACCCGCGCGTCGCCCAGGCGTTTGTCGACTATATGGCGACGCAGGGCGTTATTCTGACCATTCAGCAACATACGCAGACCGACGTCTGGCTGGCCGACGAGAGCCAGGCCGCGCGCGTAAACGAAGAGCTGGCGCGTTTTCTTGAGAACCCCGGCGACCCGCGCTATCTGGCGGCCAGCTGGCAGTCCGGGCAGACCGACAGCGGACTGCAATACAGCCGTTTTCCCTTCCTCGCCACCATCCGCGAGCGCGCCGGCCCGTTTACGCTGCTGCTGATGGCGGCCTGCATTATCGTCTTCATTATCATGAACGTGGTGGGCGACCAGAGCGTGATGATTGCCCTGGCCTGGCCCTATGACCCGTCTCTTGAGTTTGACGTCTGGCGCTACTTTAGCCACGCGCTGATGCACTTCTCGGTGATGCATATTCTCTTTAACCTGCTCTGGTGGTGGTATCTCGGCGGCGCTGTTGAAAAGCGTCTGGGCAGCGGCAAGCTGATCGTTATCACCCTTATCAGCGCCCTGCTGAGCGGCTATGTGCAGCACAAGTTCAGCGGGCCGTGGTTCGGCGGGCTGTCGGGCGTCGTGTATGCCCTGATGGGCTATGTCTGGCTTCGCGGGGAGCGCGATCCGGAAAGCGGCATCTATCTGCAGCGCGGATTAATAACCTTTGCGTTAATATGGCTAATTGCCGGATGGTTTGATCTGTTTGGTATGTCTATCGCCAACGGTGCACACGTCGCCGGGCTGGCCGTGGGGCTGGCGATGGCCTTTGCCGACACGCTCCATGCGCGAAAACGAACATAATTCTCAGGGATAATTGATGAAACAAACACAACGTCATGACGCTATTATCGAACTGGTAAAAAAACAGGGATACGTCAGCACCGAAGAGCTGGTGGAGCAGTTTGCCGTCAGCCCACAAACCATCCGTCGTGACCTGAACGACCTGGCCGATCAGAACCGAATTCTTCGCCACCACGGCGGCGCGGCGCTGCCGTCCAGTTCGGTCAATACCTCCTGGCACGACCGTAAAGCCACGCAGACGGCAGAGAAAGAGCGCATTGCCCGCAAGGTCGCCAGCCAGATCCCGAACGGGGCGACGCTGTTTATTGATATCGGCACCACGCCGGAAGCGGTCGCCCATGCGCTGCTGGATCACGAGAACCTGCGCGTGGTCACGAACAACCTGAACGTGGCCAATACCCTGATGCAGAAAGACGACTTCCGCATCATCCTCGCGGGCGGCGAACTGCGCAGCCGCGACGGCGGGATTATCGGCGAAGCGACCCTCGATTTTATCTCTCAGTTCCGCCTCGACTTCGGCATTCTCGGGATCAGCGGCATCGACAGCGACGGCTCGCTGCTGGAGTTTGATTATCACGAGGTGCGCACCAAGCGCGCGATTATTGAGAACTCACGTCACGTGATGCTGGTGGTAGACCATTCGAAGTTTGGCCGAAATGCGATGGTAAACATGGGCAGCATCAGCATGGTGGATGCTGTTTATACCGACGTGATGCCGCCGGCGGGCGTGATGCAGGTGATTAAAGATAATAATTTGCAGTTAGAGTTGTGTTGAAAAGCCGTTCTCCCTCTCCCTGTGGGAGAGGGCCGGGGTGAGGGCATCAGACCGCAGAGGTCCTACACGCCATACCCCATCATCTTCAACAGCTGCTGCGCATGCTGCACCGCATCCTGACGATGCGCCACGCCCAACTTCTGATACAGATTGCGGATATGCGTTTTGATGGTGGTCGCCGCCACCGCAAGCTCGCCGGCAATCTGCTCGTTGCTGTAGCCTGAATAGATCAGCCCCAGAACCTGCCATTCGCGCTGGGTGAGCGGACTGGTACGGATAAGCTCCGGCACTTCCGGGTGGTTCAGCAGACGTTCAACGAAGTTCTCATCAAAATGCGCGAACTTGTGTCGATGATGCTGGTTAATCTCGCGCAGAATGCGCTGGGCGCGATGCTGGTCCAGCTCCGGCAGCGTGTTGAGCTGAATAAGCTGACGCAGCTGCTGCGCCATCACTTCACCTTCAATCACAAAGTGGCTGATAAAGCCGGTGCGGTTAGCCAGCTGCAGCGCTTCCAGCAGCACGCGCTGGGCATCGTTTTTACGACCCGCCTGCCAGTAAAGCTGGTTCAGCAGCAGCAGGTTGCGGTTCAGGTCGCTCATCAGACGCAGGCTGCGCGCGTTCTCGTTCAGCTCTTCCAGCACAATCTCTGCGGGCTCTAATTCACCGAGCAGGATTTGCGCGCGGGCAATGTTCCGCCACTGGCTCTGCAGGAAGTGGTTGTTCGCAAATTCGGGTTTTGGCGTCTGACGCAGCCAGTTGGCGGCGGATTTTTTATCGCCGGTCATCTGCCAGTAAATCACCCGGACCTTATCGGCGTTTGAGACCCAGTCGCTGTGATACTGACCGTTGCCGAGCAGGTTCTCCAGGCGGTTCAGATGGTTGCGGGCGTTATCGAGATCGCCGCGCGCCAGCGAGCACTGCACCAGCAGCGCCAGACACTGCAGCTGCTGCTGAGGCTGGAAGCTGGAAAGGACATCCACACCCTGGCGGGCGCAGCTTTCGGCTTCATCCAGACGCGACCATGCCCACAGCAGCTGAGCGCGAATACGCAACAGGAACTCGTGCATCGGCAGCTGTTCCAGATGCTGTTCACGAATCAGCTGGAACGCTTTTTCCTGGTTTTCCCAGGCGGCCTGCAGGAACCCCTGCGCGAATAAAATCTCGCTCTGTTGGATCAGGCTCCACAGCGCGTAATGCCAGACATCATGACGACGCGCCATCTGTTCGGTTTGCTGCATCAGTGAAAGCGAACGCGTTAGATCGCCCTTGCAGTGCAGCACTTCACCGTGCACCGAGGTCGCCACGATGCGGCTGTAGAAGTTAGCCAGCGGCAGTTCATCCAGCGCGACCATCGCCAGCCGTTCAGCTTCGTCCGGGTCGCCGTCGTTAATGGCCACCTGAGCGCGCAGCGCGTTGAACTCGCCGTGCAGGGTGGTATCCATTTCGCTTTCCATCTCCTGCTCTGCACGCGCCAGCAGGGTGTTCACTTCGCTGTAGCGGTGCTGGCTCTGCATCAGCCAGGCCTGCAGCAGCACCAGACGCGGATTCTCCAGCAGGCTTTCCCACGGCAGGGCTTTGAGAGACTCTTCCAGCAGGGTCAGCTCGCTGTGGTTAAACAGGCCCCACGCATGGTTGAGGAGGATATCGCGCAGCATGCTGGCATCACCGGCGGCCAGCGCGTGGTGGATGGCCTCGCTCGGGAAGCCTTGCGCCATCCAGCTTTCGGCAGCGGCGCGGTGGATCTCCGGCAGTTCAACCGCCAGTTCCCACTGACAGCGCTGGCGCAGGAAGCTGCCAAACAGCGGGTGATAGCTAAACCACTCGCCGGGATCGTCCATGCGCGTCAGGAAAAGGCCCTGACGTTCAATCTCTTCGAGCTGCAGCTGACCGTTTTCACAGCCCGTCACGCGTACGATGAGCGCATCGTTCATGGAACGCAGCAGCGAGCTTTTCAGCAGGAAATTACGCGTCGAGGGATCGACGCTGTCCAGCACCTCATCCACCAGATAGTCGGAAAGGTGACTGGCGTTGATGCCCGCCAGACGCCGGGCAGACTGATGCGCCGGACTGTTGTTTTGTCGGGCAGAGAGCGCGATAAGCTGCAGCGCCGTGGCCCAGCCGGCAACGTCATCACACAGACGGCTGCTTTCGGCGGCCTCAATCGGTGATGTCAGGCGGCAGTCAAAGAACTGTTTCGCTTCCTGGTGGGTAAAAGCCAGCTGCTGGCTGCCCACTTCCAGAAGCTGATCGCGCACGCGCAGGTTGGCAATACCCAACTGCGGCAGGTTGCGTGACAGCACCACTAAAGTCAGGTTTTCCGGCTGATGGCGCAGGAAGAAACGCATCGATTCATGAATCACCGGATTCGTGATGAGATGGTAATCATCGATCACCACGTAAAGCGGGCGATGCCATTCGGCCAGTTCGATAAACAGCTGAGAGAAAAGGGAGGACAGGCTGGCGTACTGGCGCTTTTGCACCATCACCTCACTGGCGACGCAGTGTCCATGGGTGGCTTGCTGTATGGCGGCAATCAGATAGCTGGCAAAACGCTCCTGCTGGTTATCGCCCTCGTCGAGGGAGTACCAGCCAAGATCGCTTTTACCCGCGGCCCATTGCGAAATGAGCGTTGTTTTTCCATAGCCTGCAGGGCTCGTAACCAGCGCCAGTCGGAAATTATGCGCGCCGGAAAGTTTAGCCAACAGACGCTCGCGGACCACTGTATGGTCAAGACGAACCGGGCGACTTAATTTAGACGGAATCAACATAGGTTTCACTTCACTGTGGGGAACGAGAGATTTTATTTTTTTTGCGCTTCGTAATTAATACGATATAAGGTCGAACAGAAAGAGAACTATTGCAAGTTATGTCTGGGTTTTGTGGTTCTGAATTTGCACTCTGTCACAAAACATTCAGGCAAATGTTGGAACTTTCTCGAAAGGGCCGTAACGCCGCGTCACTGCTGGTTTGTCTGTATACATTCCCGCTGCGCTGAAACTGGTTTCAGAAAGGTATAGTGACGTCGAATTTAATAAAGTGCGGGTAAAGTTGAGGGAGAGAAATAGTCTCCGGAGATGTAACCCGATGACTAAATTATTATTCTACGTAAGTAATCATTTCAGAACGGATTAATTTCACCCGAAACTGCATTTCATTTCTTTGACATTCTCCCCGGTTACTTTTTTATCTTCCGGGCACACTCGAACTATGCTCTGAGAGTGGCCTCGATCACACTTTTATGCTCATCCCCGCTACTCCTCCCTGTCTAATCCCCCACAGGAGGAGGAAGAGGGGAAATGAGCCAGGCACACTAGCGCCAACTTGTGTTTTCTTTCTAAAGGATGCCGATCCCCTATGTCACAGCCTACCTTCAACAAAGCTCAATTCCAGGCTGCCCTGACGCGTCAGTGGCAGCGTTTTGGCCTTCATGCTGCAAACGAGATGACGCCTCACCAGTGGTGGCAGGCAGTGAGCGGTGCGCTCGCAGAACAGCTGGATGCTCAGCCTTTGGCAAAGCCGGTGAAGAACCAGCGCCATGTAAACTACATTTCAATGGAATTCCTGATTGGCCGCCTGACGGGCAACAACCTGTTGAACCTCGGCTGGTATCAGGACGTTGGTGACGTCCTTAAAGAACACGACATTAACCTGACCGACCTGCTGGAAGAAGAGATTGACCCGGCGCTGGGCAACGGCGGTCTGGGACGTCTGGCGGCCTGTTTCCTCGACTCCATGGCTACCGTCGGCCAGTCGGCAATTGGCTATGGCCTGAACTATCAGTATGGCTTGTTCCGTCAGTCGTTTGCCGATGGCCATCAGATGGAAGCGCCGGACGACTGGCATCGCAATACCTATCCGTGGTTCCGCCACAACGCGCAGCTGGATGTGCAGGTCGGCATTGGCGGGAAAGTGACAAAGCAGGGGCTCTGGGAACCGGCGTTCACCATTACCGGTGAAGCCTGGGATCTGCCGGTGCTTGGCTACCGTAACGGCGTGGCGCAGCCGCTGCGTCTGTGGCAGGCGAAGCACGCGCATCCGTTTAACCTGACCAAATTCAACGACGGCGATTTCCTTCGCGCCGAGCAGCAGGGCATCGACGCCGAGAAGCTGACCAAAGTCCTCTACCCGAACGACAACCACCTGGCCGGTAAAAAGCTGCGCCTGATGCAGCAGTACTTCCAGTGCGCCTGCTCCGTGGCGGACATTCTGCGTCGCCATCATCTGGCGGGCCGCAAGCTGGCGCAGCTGCCGGACTTCGAAGTGATTCAGCTCAACGACACGCACCCGACGATTGCGATCCCGGAACTGCTGCGCGTGCTGATCGACGAGCACCAGCTGAGCTGGGATGACGCCTGGGCCATCACCAGCCGTACCTTTGCCTACACCAACCACACCCTGATGCCAGAAGCGCTCGAGTGCTGGGATGAGAAGCTGGTGAAAACGCTGCTGCCGCGCCACATGCAGATCATCAACAAGATTAACGACCAGTTTAAAAACCTGGTGGATAAAACCTGGCCAGGCAACAAAGCGGTCTGGGCGAAGCTGGCGGTTGTGCATGACAAACAGGTGCGCATGGCGAACATGTGCGTGGTCAGCGGCTTTGCGGTGAACGGCGTGGCGGCGCTGCACTCGGATCTGGTGGTCAAAGATCTCTTCCCGGAATACCACCAGCTGTGGCCGACCAAATTCCACAACGTGACCAACGGCATCACGCCGCGTCGCTGGATCAAGCAGTGCAACCCGCTGCTGGCCGGTCTGCTGGATAAGACCCTGAAGAAAGAGTGGGCCAACGATCTGGACCAGCTCATCAACCTGGAAAAATACGCTGACGACGCGAAATTCCGCGAGCAGTACCGCGCGATCAAGCTGGAGAACAAGGTTCGCCTGGCGGAGTTTGTGAAAGTGCGTACCGGGATTGAGATCAACCCGAATGCCATTTTCGATATCCAGATCAAACGTCTGCACGAGTACAAACGCCAGCACCTGAACCTGCTGCACATTCTGGCGCTGTACAAAGAGATCCGCGAGAACCCGCAGGCCGACCGCGTGCCGCGCGTGTTCCTGTTCGGTGCGAAAGCGGCGCCGGGCTATTACCTGGCGAAAAACATTATCCTCGCCATCAATAAAGTGGCGGCGGCGATCAACAGCGATCCGAAAGTGGGCGACAAGCTGAAGGTGGTGTTCCTGCCGGATTACTGCGTCTCGGCGGCTGAAATGCTGATCCCGGCGGCGGATATTTCCGAGCAGATTTCGACGGCAGGTAAAGAAGCGTCCGGTACCGGCAACATGAAGCTGGCGCTGAACGGCGCGCTGACCGTCGGTACGCTCGACGGGGCCAACGTCGAAATCGCCGAGAAGGTGGGTGAAGAGAACATCTTTATCTTCGGCCATACCGTGGAAGAGGTGAAGGCCATCAAAGCCAAAGGCTATGACCCGGTGAAATGGCGTAAGAAAGACAAAGTGCTCGACGCGGTGCTGAAGGAGCTGGAAAGCGGTAAATACAGCGACGGCGACAAGCACGCGTTTGACCAGATGCTGCACAGCATGGACAAACACGGCGGTGACCCGTATCTGGTGATGGCGGACTTCACGGCCTATGTAGAAGCGCAAAAGCAGGTCGACGTGCTGTATCGTGACCAGGAGGCGTGGACCCGCGCGTGCATTCTGAACACCGCGCGCTGCGGTATGTTCAGCTCTGACCGTTCAATCCGTGATTATCAGGCCCGTATCTGGCAGGCAAAACGCTAAGGAAGCGCGATGGAGAGTAAACGTCTGGACAGCGCCGCGCAGGCGGCGGGGATCAGCCTCAGTTACATTAATGCGCACGGCAAACCGCAGTCTATTGGCGCCGACACCAAAAGACGTTTGCTGGATGCCATGCACAAAGCCGACGCGAAAGCGTCGGTTGCGCCGGTGCCGAACGTGAAGGTGTTCACCGCAGGCAAAAAGATGCCGCTGGCGGTGGAGGGGCGCGGCGAGTTTAGCTGGCTGCTTACCACCGAAGAGGGGCATCAGCACAAAGGCCACGCCACCGGCGGCAAAACGTTAAACCTTCCGGCGAAGCTGCCGGAGGGGTATCACACCTTAACGCTCACCCAGGACGATCGTCGTTTCCACTGCCGGGTGATCGTCGCGCCAAAACGCTGCTACGAGCCGCAGGCGTTGCTCGAGGGTAAAAAGCTGTGGGGCGCCTGCGTGCAGCTCTATACGCTGCGATCCGACAGCAACTGGGGCATCGGTGATTTTGGCGATCTGAAAAAGATGCTGGCGGATGTGGGCGAGCGCGGCGGCGCGTTTATCGGGCTCAACCCGATCCACGCGCTCTATCCGGCCAACCCGGAGAGCGCCAGCCCGTACAGCCCGTCGTCCCGTCGCTGGCTGAACGTGATTTATATCGACGTTAACGCGTTAGATGACTTCAAAAACAGCAAAGAGGCGCAGGCGTGGTGGAAACTCAGCACCACGCAGCAGGCCCTGAAGCAGGCGCGCGACGCGGACTGGGTGGACTATTCCACCGTCACGGCGCTGAAAATGGCCGCGCTGCGTCTGGCGTGGAAAGGCTTTTCGCAGCGCGATGACGAGCAGATGGCCGCGTTCCGCCAGTTTGTGACGCAGGAGGGCGAGAGCCTGTACTGGCAGGCGGCGTTTGATGCGCTGCACGCGTATCAGGTGAAAGAGGACGAAATGCGCTGGGGCTGGCCGGTCTGGCCGGAAGCGTATCAGTCCGTCGACACGCCTGAAGTAAAAGCGTTCTGTAAAAAATATGCCGATGAAGTGGACTTCTACCTGTGGCTGCAGTGGCTGGCGTACAGCCAGTTTGCCGCCTGCTGGCAGGTGAGCCAGGGCTATAAGATGCCGATCGGCCTGTATCGCGATCTGGCCGTCGGCGTGGCGGAAGGCGGCGCGGAAACCTGGTGCGACCGTGAGCTTTACTGTCTGAAAGCTTCCGTCGGCGCGCCGCCGGATATTCTTGGTCCGCTCGGTCAGAACTGGGGATTACCGCCGATGGATCCGCACGTCATGGCGTCGCGCGCCTACGAGCCGTTCATCGACCTGCTGCGCGCGAACATGCAGAACTGCGGCGCGCTGCGTATCGACCACGTGATGTCCGTGCTGCGTCTGTGGTGGATCCCGTACGGTGAAACGGCCGATCACGGGGCGTACGTGCAGTATCCGGTTGACGATCTGCTGTCGATCCTGGCCCTGGAAAGTAAACGCCACCAGTGCATGGTGATCGGTGAAGATCTCGGTACCGTGCCGGTGGAAATTGTCAGCAAGCTCCGCGACAGCGGCGTCTACTCCTATAAAGTGCTCTATTTTGAAAACGACCATGAGAAAACCTTCCGCGCGCCGAAAGCGTACCCTGAACAGTCAATGGCAGTCGCGACGACGCATGACCTTCCTACGCTTCGTGGCTATTGGGAAAGCGGCGATCTGACGCTCGGCAAAACGCTCGGGCTGTACCCTGATGAAGAGGTTTTGCGCGGCCTGTATCAGGATCGCGAGCTCTCCAAACAGGGGCTGCTGGATGCGCTGCACAAGCAGGGCTGTCTGCCGAAACGTGCCGGACATAAGGCGTCATTGATGTCGATGACCGCTACCCTCAATCGCGGCTTGCAGCGCTATATTGCCGACAGCAACAGCGCCCTGCTGGGCCTGCAGCCGGAAGACTGGATTGATATGGCGGAGCCGGTGAACATTCCGGGCACCAGCTATCAGTACAAGAACTGGCGTCGCAAGCTGTCCACAACGCTTGAGAAGATGTTTGCCGATGACGGGGTGAACAAGCTGATTAAGGATTTGGACAAACGCAGAAGGGCGGTGGGCAAGAAGCGGTAGTTTCACCCTAACCCTCTCCCAGAGGGAGAGGAAATAGAATGTAGGCCGGGTAAGCGTCAGCGCCACCCGGCTTTTTTACATCAAACCACCATATTCAACAGCAGTACCCCGACCAGACCGCACACCGAAATAATGGTTTCCAGCGCGGACCAGGACTTGATGGTTTCACCGATCGTCAGGTTGAAGTACTCCTTGAACAGCCAGAAGCCAGGATCGTTAACGTGAGAGAAAATCACGCTACCGGAACCGACGGCGATAACCATCAGCTCAGGGCTAACACCCGTGGTCGCAATCAGCGGGGCAACGATACCGCCCGCGGTGATCGCCGCAACGGTCGCAGAACCCAGCGCAATACGCAGAACCGCGGCAATAGACCAGGCCATCAGGAGCGGCGACACGTTGGTTTCATGCATCATGGCAGCGATGTATTTGTCCACGCCGCTGTCGACCAGAACCTGCTTGAATGCGCCGCCGCCGCCGATGATCAGGAGCATCATGGCAATGATTTTGATGGAAGAGGTCAGCGTGTCGTTGATCTGATCCATAGAACGGCCGCGGTTCAGGCCGAAGGTGAACATCGCGATCAGCACCGCAATCAGCGTTGCCATGACCGGGTCACCGAGGAATTCCGCAACGGACAGGAACGGATGACCTTTCGGCAGAATCATCTCCGCCACGGCACGCATCGCCATCAGGATCACCGGTACCAGAGAGGTCCAGACGCTGACGCCAAAGCCCGGCATCTCTTCTTCGGTGAAGGTTTTGGCGCTGTACAAACCTTCCGGAATCGGCTTATCAATGCCTTTCAGGAAGCGGGCATAAACCGGGCCCGCCAGAATCACGGTTGGGATCGCCAGAATCGTACCGAACAGCAGGGTTTTACCCATATCCGCGTGGAAAATGGTTGCAATAGCGGTTGGACCCGGGTGCGGCGGCAGGAAGCCGTGAGTCACGGACAGCGCGGCAGCCATTGGCACACCGACATACAGCAGCGGGATGTTTGCCGCAGCCGCGATGGTGAACACCAGCGGCAGCATCAGCACGAAGCCCACTTCATAGAACAGCGCGAAGCCGACGGTAAAACCGGTTAATACCACCGCCCACTGGATGTTCTTCTTGCCAAATTTGGCAATCAGCGTGGTGGCGATACGCTGCGCGCCCCCGCAGTCTGCCAGCATTTTGCCGAGCATGGCGCCGAAGCCCATGATCAACGCCAGGCTGCCGAGCGTGCCGCCGACGCCGGCTTTGATGGAACTGATAACTTTAACCAGCGGCATACCCTGCATCAGACCGACTGCAAGTGCCACCAGAACCAGAGCGATAAATCCGTTCATTTTGAAACGGATCATCAAGAGCAGTAATAACACAACACCGATAGCAACGATGACTAATGGCATGATTTACCTGGCCTTTGAATTGTTATGGGTAACGTCATTGTTTCAACGACAAATTCCGATTGTCCCAACTGGGAACAGAGTGTTAACGGCACTCATACTGATGCCTTCGAAACCATTAAGTTTAGTCGGCTGTTATAAGGATGCTGAGTGCCCACGAGAATGATACGGGTAACATGGCTCGATTGAGAATCACCCTGGGAGGCTAAATTTGAATTATGAGACGCAGGTCAACATATGGGAGGTAAACGCAAAACGGTAACCATGAGGTTACCGTTTTTAATGTTTTCACCCTCTCCCGTGGGAGAGGGCCGGGGTGAGGGCATCAGACCTCACTATTTCTGTAGGCCCGGTAAGCGCAGCGCCACCGGGCGATACAGACGGATACGGAATTAGTAGTAAGAGTGCTCGCCGCGCTGGTGCTCGGTCAGGTCACGCACGCCTTTCAGTTCCGGGAACTCGTTCAGCAGCTGCTTCTCGATCCCTTCTTTCAGCGTTACATCGACCATTGAGCAGCCGTTACAGCCGCCGCCAAACTGCAGAATGGCAAAACCTTCGTCGGTGATTTCCATCAGGGAAACACGACCGCCGTGGCCCGCCAGCTGTGGGTTGATCTGGGATTGCAGCAGATACTCAACGCGCTCCATCAGCGGGGCATCGTCAGACACTTTACGCATTTTCGCGTTCGGCGCTTTCAGGGTCAGCTGAGAACCCAGCTGATCTGTGACGAAGTCGATCTCCGCATCTTCAAGATACGGTGCGCTCAGCTCATCAACGTACGCGGTGAGCTGTTCAAATTTAAGGGCAGTGTCAGTCGCTTCCACAGCGTCCGGAGGACAATAAGAAACACCACATTCTGCATTCGGAGTGCCTGGATTAATCACAAACACGCGGATCTGCGTCCCTTCTTCCTGATTTGCCAGCAGTTTGGCAAAGTGCGCTTGTGCAGAATCGGAAATACGGATCATAGCTTTGGCCTAATAGTTGACTAAATTACCTGGGTATAATCATACGCCCATTGAAGAAGGGCTACAAGGTACGGCACAGACACCATACCTGAACCGACGCGGCGCCGCTTCGCAAAAGCAGTCGGGAAAGTTCAGCAACGGTACTGCCCGTGGTGACGACATCATCCACAATCGCGATATGGAGACCGTCGACCGGCAATTCAAGGCGAAAGGCATTTTTGAGGTTTCTTTTGCGAAGCCGGGCGCTGAGCTGATGCTGGATGGCGGTGGCATGAACGCGTGTCAGCGCGCGGGCCTCATACCGACAGCCGAGCCACCGCGCGAGGGGACGGCAGAGCAGGTCACTCTGGTTATAGCCGCGCCGCCAGTGCCGACGCCGGTATAAAGGGACATTCACCACCATGTCGATTTTCGGCAGTGCCCGGTGACGTCGCGCCTGCAAAACTGCCAGCAACAGCAGGCGGGCAAGGGGCTGTGCCAGCGAGCTCTGCCCGGAAAACTTCAGCGCGTGGATCAGCCTGTTCAGCGGCGGAACATAATCATCCACTGCCACCAGCGCACTCCACGGCGGGGATTTTTTCAGGCAGCGGCCACAGGGCAACGAGGGGTTGGTGGCCGGTAAACCACATTGTGGACAGATCCCGATACGCCATTGCAGCGCTCGCGTACAGACGGAGCAGACACCCCACCCGCTGAGCGCCAGCGGCATTTGGCATAGCCAGCACAAGCCGGGTACTGTTAGCATGTGCAACCTCCATGTGAAAAAAGAGAACAGTAACTGATGAAGACGCTGTGGTGGCAGACCGTAGGGACAGGAAATTGCCATCTTGTGCTGCTGCACGGATGGGGCCTGAATGCGGAGATATGGCATTGCATACGTGAGGAACTTGCCTCGCATTTCACGCTGCATCTGGTGGATTTACCCGGCTTTGGCCGCAGCCGCGGGTATGGCGCGTTGTCGCTTGATGAAATGGCGCAGCAGGTTCTGGACGCTGCGCCGCAAAATGCGGTCTGGCTGGGCTGGAGCCTGGGCGGGCTGGTGGCGAGCCAGATTGCGTTGTCGCAGCCTGAACGCGTAAAAGCGCTGGTGACGGTGGCGTCATCGCCCTGTTTTAGCGCGCAGGAAGAGTGGCCGGGGATCAAGCCTGACGTGCTGGCGGGCTTCCAGCAGCAGCTGAGCGACGATTTCCAGCGGACCGTAGAGCGGTTCCTGGCATTGCAGACAATGGGCACTGACACCGCGCGTAAGGATGCCCGAACGCTGAAGCAGACCGTGCTTTCGCTGCCGATGCCGGAGGTTGAGGTGCTAAACGGCGGACTTGAGCTCCTGAAAACGGTTGACCTGCGCGAGCCGCTGGCCGCGCTGACGGTGCCGCACCTGCGTATCTACGGTTATCTCGACGGGATTGTGCCGCGCAAAGTGGTTCCGCTGCTGGATTCACTCTGGCCGGAGAGTGAATCGCAGATCATTGCCAAAGCCGCACATGCCCCGTTTATCTCTCATCCGACGGAATTTTGTTCAGCGCTGATTGCGTTAAGTCAACGTTTCGACTGATTATTTTCTATCCTGCCTGGAAAAAGTAACACACCGCAACCATACTCCAGATGTCGTTGCGGTTGTTCTGCCTACGATAATCAAAACAACAATCCTATGGAGAGTCAGGCTATGAAACTTGTTACAGGTATTGTCACTTCTCTGGTTATTGGGTCACTGTCATTTGGCGTCTTTGCGGCAAAAGAGCTGGAAAAAGATAAAGTTGCCGGCATGAATCTGACGAAAATTGGTGAGATTTCTACGTCTGATACCACCGCGCCGATGGATGCTCGCAGAGAGCTGTCGAAGAAAGCGGATGAGCTGGGTGGGACGTACTACGTGATAACCAGTGCAAACAAAGACACGAAGAACGTACGCGCAACGGCGGAAGTCTACAAGTAATACGATAAAGCCAGGCAGCGATGCCTGGCTTTGTTAACGCAGCGCCCACCACTCCCTGAGGCAGGCCTTTCCTTCCGGACAGCTTTTACAACTGCCGGAGAGACAACCGTCCGCTTCTTCCTGAATCCGCACGGCTTTCCCCATGGCTTCCAGTCTTTCCAGCATGGCATCGATCATCGGCTGCGGCGTATGCAGGCTGAGGCTCAGCTGTTTCGCCTCCATTCGCCCTTGCAGTGCCAGCAGGTCTCGAACCTGAATCAACGATGCCATGGTGTGCTCCTTAGTGACAGTCGCCCGCCGGGCTGCTGCAGCAGGTCGCGGCGGTTTTACGGTTTGCCAGCAGGTCGATGTCGACGCGGCTGCGCGCCCGCCGCAGCAAACCGAGCACTATCACGTTAAACAGCACAACCGCGAGAATGCAGACCAGGCTGTAGCGCGGATGCTGGCTGAAATTAACGGTTTGATAAAAGAGCGTCGACAGCGAGTACGCAATGTTTAACCCCCACAGGATGGAGAAGCCCATCCAGCCGCGGCTGGACTCGCGGGCAATCGCCCCCATCACGGAGATGCACGGAATGTAGAGCAGAACAAAGATGAGGTAGCTGTAGGCCGCGGACGCGCTGCCAAATTTCTCGCCCATCACGCCCATGGCACCTGTTGCCATTTCGCCGTCGCCTTTGCTGGCCTCAATAGGGTTCGCCAGCACGCTCAGGCTGAAGGTGTCTTTCAGGCTCTGCCAGGTTTCCTCTACGGCACCCAGCAGTTCATGACCGAGATGAAACTCTGCCGGATTAAATTCCTGTTCCTGAATGTTCTCGGCGGTATAAAGCGTGTTCAGGGTGCCGACAACCACCTCTTTCGCCATCGCTCCGGTGAATAGCCCGACGGTTGCCTGCCAGTTATCCTCATGCACGCCAATCGGTTTGAAGACCGGCGTGATGACGCGGCTGACGGAGGCGAGGGCAGAGTCGTTGATGTTTTCTGCCGCCTGCCCGCTGAGGGTGAAGCTGTTCAGCGCGCTCAGGAAAATGCTGACGATGACAATCACCTTACCGGCGCGCAGCACAAAGCCCTTCAGGCGCTGCCAGGTCTGGATCGCCAGGCTTTTCAGATGCGGCACGTGATACACCGGCAGCTCCATCACAAACGGCGACGCTTCACCGCGCATAATGGTGTGCTTCAGCATCAGACCGGTGAGGATCGCCATCACGATGCCCAGCACGTACAGCGAAAAGACCGCCAGCGCGCCCTGCTGACCAAAGAAGGCTGCGGCAAAGACCGCAAAGATGGCCAGACGGGCACCGCAGGACATAAACGGCGCCATCATGATGGTCATCAGACGTTCACGCGGCGCATCCAGGGTGCGTGCGCCCATCACCGACGGTACGTTACAGCCGAAGCCGACAATCAGCGGGACGAAGGATTTACCCGGCAGACCCAGCGCCTGCATCAGACGATCCATCACGAACGCGGCGCGCGCCATGTAGCCGGAATCTTCCAGGAACGAGAGGAACAGATACATCATGCCGATCTGCGGCACCAGAGGCAGAACGGTGTTGATACCGCCGCCGATCCCCTGTGCGAGGAAGATGGTTAACCATTCCGGGAAGTGCAGAGTGTAACCCACCCACTGAATTCCGTGGACGAAGACCGCGACGGAACCGGCGTCGAAAATGGGCTGGAGGGCGCCGCCGATGTTAATGGCGAGCAGGAACATCACGTACATCACCAGCAGGAAGATGGGCAAACCGAGGAAGCGGTTAAGCACGACCTTATCCACCGCTGCCGTAAAGCGGCTGGGCTCTGCCGTCAGGGCGTTGCTGACAACGTCGCAAATCGAGGCGATGGCCTGGTAACGCGCATCGGCGATGTGCAGCGCCGGGTCGTCCAGCTCGTCGCTAAGACGGGCCACCGTCGCGTCCAGCTTATCGGCCGCATGCCCGGCGTAAGCGCGGCTGTAGATATCCCCTTCCAGCATCTGCAGGCCAAGCCACAGGCGCTGTTTCGCAGGCATGCTTTTGTCCATCTCCTGCGCCAGCACATTGGCTTCGCGCAGGAGAGGCTTCGCGTAATGCACCAGCTCAATGTCATGATTTCCCTGGTGACGGTCAATAGCCAGCTTCAGCGCATCAATACCGCGAGCGCGCGTCGAGACCAGCGGAACGACCGGGCAACCCAGGCGCGCGGAGAGGGCATCGACGTCGATACGCAGCTTTTGTTTCTCCGCAATGTCGAGCATGTTGAGCGCCACAATGCAGGGGATCCCCAGCTCCAGCAGCTGCAGCGTCAGATAAAGGTTACGTTCGAGATTGGAAGCGTCGACCACGTTGATCAGCAGGTCCGCGTCGCCGCCAAGAATATAGTGGCAGGCAATCTGCTCATCGAGCGAGGTTTGCGACGAAATGGTGGTTAAGGAGTAGGTGCCGGGAAGGTCAACCAGCGTCACCTGGTTGTCCGTTGTCGTGAACTGGCCCTCTTTACGCTCAACCGTCACGCCCGCCCAGTTGCCCACGCGCTGGCGGGCTCCGGTCAGCTGGTTAAAAAGCGTCGTCTTGCCGGAATTAGGATTGCCAATTAAGCCAATAGTTAACTTTTTCATTTTTTTAGACTCACTGAAACCGCTGGCTTGTTATCGGGATAAGGCTTCGACTTCTATTAACGCGAGGTCTTTCTTACGCAGCACCAGATTCACGCGGCGGGTTTCGATATGAACCGGATCGCCCAGCGGCGCCACGCGCACGACCTGGAATGACGAGCCGGGCAGCATGCCCAGCGACAGCAGCTTTTGCCGATAGGCTGGGCTAATTTCGCGGGTAAAACCGGTAATCTTCCATGCACTGTCTGGAGTGTATTGCATAACGCCTGATTCCACGAAAGGTTAAATTATCTACTATGGGATGATAATGAGAATAGTTTTTATCAGCAATATTAAAACTGTGACGGAATGTTGTTTACGGTATTAATTTACGGCCTGTTTGACCTGGCTCAATATTTGCTGAATTGCCTGGAAAACGAAAAGGGGAGTATTTGTTAACGGGGTGATAATTGGTGGTTTAAATATGGCTATGCAATCGGTTTCATATATTTCGATATGATTTTATTCCCCCCACCCATGAGGACGAGGGGGAAAGACCGCACCGTGCGCTCCCCTCTCCCCTTTGGGGAGAGGGTTAGGGTGAGGGGCATTGCAACCTTAGCGTTTCTTACCCATCGCTGCCGCCAGCGCATCCATCATCGCGCTGTTGCCTGCAGGCTGAGCATCACGTCCGCGCGGTTTTGCCGCTTTCGCGGTCGGGCGCTGCTGCTCGCGGCCACCGCCATTGCCGCCACGGCGCGCGCTGGTGTCGCCCGGCTGCTCGTCCAGACGCATGGTCAGCGCGATACGCTTGCGCTGCAGATCGACTTCCAGCACTTTCACCTTCACGATGTCGCCCGCTTTGACCACGGTGTGCGGGTCTTCAACGAACTTGTCGGCAAGGGAAGAGATATGCACCAGACCGTCCT
Source organism: Enterobacter sp. E20 (assembly GCF_000801755.2). Taxonomy (NCBI): domain Bacteria; kingdom Pseudomonadati; phylum Pseudomonadota; class Gammaproteobacteria; order Enterobacterales; family Enterobacteriaceae; genus Enterobacter; species Enterobacter sp. E20. The sequence goes on along the minus strand of NZ_CP012999.1, from coordinate 4,409,041 downwards.
GATGCACGCCGATATCCACAAAAGCGCCAAAGTTGGTGACGTTGGTCACCGCGCCTTCCAGCACCATGCCGGGCAGCAGGTCGTTCATGGTTTCCACGCCGTCAGCAAAGGTCGCCGTCTTGAACTCAGGACGCGGATCGCGGCCCGGCTTTTCCAGCTCTTTGATGATGTCGGTGACGGTTGGAACACCAAATTTGTCATCGGTGAAATCAACGGCTTTCAGGTTGCGCAGGGCGCTGCTGTCACCCATAAGATCTTTCAGTGCCTGCTGGGTGGCGGCCAGAATGCGCTCCACAACCGGGTACGCTTCCGGGTGAACGGTGGAGGCATCCAGCGGGTTATCGCCGTGGTTGATGCGCAGGAAGCCCGCACACTGCTCAAAGGCTTTTGGCCCCAGACGGCTCACCTTCAGCAGCTGCTGACGGTTCTGGAACTGGCCGTTCTCATCACGCCAGGCGACGATGTTCTGCGCCATCATGCGGGTTAAGCCCGCCACGCGGGTCAGCAGGGGAACGGAAGCGGTATTCAGGTCAACGCCGACGGCGTTTACGCAGTCTTCCACCACCGCATCCAGCTTGCGCGCCAGCTGAGTCTGGCTCACGTCGTGCTGATACTGGCCCACGCCGATGGATTTCGGGTCGATCTTCACCAGCTCCGCCAGCGGATCCTGCAGGCGGCGTGCGATAGAGACCGCACCGCGCAGGGAAACGTCCAGGTCCGGGAACTCCTGGGCCGCCAGCTCGGACGCAGAATAGACGGATGCTCCCGCTTCGCTGACGATCACTTTCTGTGCCGTCACTTTCGGGAACTGCTTCTGCACGTCGAGGTAGAAACGCTCGGTTTCGCGTGAAGCCGTACCGTTGCCGATGGCAACCAGCTCCACATTGTATTTTTCGCACAGCGCCGCCACCACGACGGCCGCTTTCGCTGCCTGGCCGGTGTGCGGATAGATGGTATCGGTCGCCACCAGCTTGCCGGTGCCGTCAACCACAGCGACCTTCACGCCGGTACGCAGACCCGGATCGAGACCCATGGTCGCGCGCAGGCCTGCAGGGGCGGCCATCAGCAGGTCGTGCAGGTTACGGGCGAAGACGTTAATCGCTTCATCTTCGGCGCGCTCGCGCACGGTGCCCATCAGCTCGGTTTCGAGGTGCATCAGCACCTTGATGCGCCAGGTCCAGCTCACCACGCCTTTGCGCCAGCTGTCCGCCGGAGCGTTGTTCAGGCGCAGGCCGAGATGGTCGATGATGATCTGCTCGCAGTGGCTCTCTTTCGGCGGCTCGTCAAACTGCGGGTCAGCGTTCAGGGAGAGCTGGAGCACGCCTTCGTTGCGGCCGCGGAACATCGCCAGCGCGCGGTGTGAAGGGGCGGTAGAAATCGGTTCGTGGTGATCGAAGTAGTCGCGGAATTTCGCGCCTTCTTCCTCTTTACCCGCGACGACGGTAGAGACGATGTGGGCATTCTTCCACAGGTAATCACGCACTTTAGCGAGCAGGGCGGCGTCTTCGGCGAAACGCTCCATCAGAATGTAGCGCGCGCCGTCAAGGGCGGCCTTGGTGTCCGCTACGCCTTTGTCGGCGTCGATAAATTTGGCAGCTTCAGTTTCCGGATCGTGGGACGGCTCGTTCCACAGCAGGTCGGCAAGCGGCTCAAGACCCGCTTCAATCGCAATCTGCCCGCGCGTGCGGCGCTTCGGTTTATACGGCAGATAGAGATCTTCGAGTTCGGTTTTGCTCAGGGTGCCGTTGATGGCGCTTTCAAGCTCGCTGGTCAGCTTGCCCTGTTCGCCGATGGATTTGAGGATCGCCTGACGACGTTCTTCCAGCTCGCGCAGATAACCCAGACGGGTCTCCAGGTTACGCAGCTGCGTGTCATCCAGACCGCCGGTGACTTCCTTACGATAGCGTGCAATAAACGGCACGGTGTTCCCTTCATCAAGCAGGCGAACGGCAGCTTCTACCTGTTCGGCTCTGGCCTGAATATCACCCGCAATAATGCGGCAGAGCGAATCTTTCATCATGGCTTTATCATCTGTTGAGTCGAAAAATCAGGGGATAGTTATACGGGCTGACACGGCAAAATGCCAGCCGGGGAGGGCGCTCTCGGACTATTTTACGTAGACGATCTCATTGACGTACCAGCTGGCTTCACCGGCAGGGGTCTGAACGACGGCCAGATCGCCCACTTCCTTTTTCAGCAGCGCGCGAGCCATCGGGGAGTCGATGGAGATGTAGTCCTTACGACCAAAAATTTCATCGTAGCCGACAATGCGAAAACGCAGAGTGTCGCCATCGTCGTTTTCAATCTCCACCCACGCGCCGAAGAACACTTTGCCCTCCTGCTGCGGGGAGTAATCGACAATTTTGAGATTCTCGAGACACTTCGTCAGGTAGCGAACCCGGCGGTCAATTTCGCGCAGCCGCTTTTTGTTGTACTGGTAGTCAGCGTTTTCGCTGCGATCGCCCAGGCTTGCTGCCCAGGTCACCTTTTTGGTTACTTCAGGACGCTCTTCGCGCCAGAGGTAATCTATCTCTTTTTTGAGCTTTTCGTACCCTTCGCGGGTGATCAGGGGCGTTTTCATGGTAAAGCCTTTGCTGCCTGCCGGTTAACTGTCTTGCGCACAATACGTACCGCACTGTGTAACAGACAGGATTAATAATGATTTATGTGATGAAATGAGCAGATAAGCTGCTGTTAAATATGCTTTGTAACAATTTCGACTAGAATTTATACCAGAATTAACTGGTCGAATACGTGCACTTTTTTAGAATACGCTGTTACAAAGACTATCCGAACCTTTGGGAGTACACACAATGCAAGAGAACTACAAAATTCTGGTCGTGGATGACGACATGCGCCTGCGCGCGCTGCTGGAGCGTTATCTGACCGAGCAGGGCTTCCAGGTTCGTAGCGTCGCGAACGCTGAGCAGATGGACCGTCTGCTGACCCGTGAATCTTTCCACCTGATGGTTCTCGACCTGATGCTGCCTGGCGAAGACGGGCTTTCTATTTGCCGCCGTCTGCGCAGCCAGAGCAACCCGATGCCGATCATCATGGTGACGGCGAAGGGTGAGGAAGTTGACCGTATCGTCGGCCTCGAAATCGGCGCAGATGACTACATTCCAAAACCGTTTAACCCGCGTGAACTGCTGGCGCGTATTCGCGCTGTGCTGCGCCGTCAGGCGAACGAACTGCCTGGCGCACCGTCTCAGGAAGAAGCCGTCATTGCCTTCGGCAAGTTCAAGCTGAACCTCGGCACGCGCGAGATGTTCCGTGAAGATGAGCCAATGCCGCTCACCAGCGGCGAGTTTGCGGTTCTGAAAGCGCTGGTCAGCCACCCGCGTGAACCGCTTTCCCGCGACAAGCTGATGAACCTGGCGCGCGGTCGCGAATACTCCGCAATGGAACGCTCCATTGACGTGCAGATCTCCCGCCTGCGCCGCATGGTGGAAGAAGATCCTGCGCATCCTCGTTATATTCAGACCGTATGGGGTCTGGGCTACGTGTTCGTCCCGGACGGCTCTAAAGCATGAGGCGAATGCGCTTCTCGCCGCGTAGCTCGTTTGCCCGCACCCTGTTGCTGATCGTCACCCTGCTGTTCGTCAGCCTGGTGACGACCTATCTGGTGGTGCTGAACTTTGCGATCCTGCCGAGCCTCCAGCAGTTTAATAAGGTCCTGGCCTACGAAGTCCGTATGCTGATGACCGACAAACTGCAGCTGGAGGACGGCACGCAGCTCGTCGTTCCCCCGGCGTTTCGCCGTGAAATCTACCGTGAGCTGGGCATTTCGCTCTACTCCAACGAAGCGGCGGAAGACGCTGGCCTGCGCTGGGCGCAGCACTACGAATTCCTCAGCCAGCAGATGGCGCAGCAGCTGGGCGGCCCAACGGAAGTGCGCGTTGAGGTCAACAAAAGCTCGCCCGTCGTCTGGCTGAAAACCTGGCTGTCACCCAATATCTGGGTGCGCGTCCCGCTGACCGAAATCCATCAGGGCGACTTCTCGCCGCTGTTCCGCTACACCCTGGCGATTATGCTGCTGGCGATAGGCGGCGCGTGGCTATTTATCCGTATACAGAACCGACCGCTGGTCGACCTGGAGCACGCTGCGCTGCAGGTCGGTAAAGGAATTATTCCACCTCCGCTGCGCGAGTATGGCGCCTCGGAAGTCCGTTCGGTGACGCGCGCGTTTAACCATATGGCGGCAGGCGTGAAGCAGCTGGCGGACGATCGTACGCTGCTGATGGCGGGCGTAAGCCATGACCTGCGCACGCCGCTAACGCGTATTCGTCTGGCGACGGAGATGATGGGGGAAGAGGACGGTTATCTCGCCGAGTCCATTAACAAGGACATCGAAGAGTGTAATGCCATCATCGAGCAGTTCATCGACTACCTGCGCACCGGGCAGGAGATGCCGATGGAGATGGCGGATCTGAACGCGGTGCTGGGCGAAGTGGTGGCGGCGGAAAGCGGCTACGAGCGCGAGATTGATACCGACCTGCAGGCGGGTGAAATTCAGGTACGCATGCACCCGCTCTCCATTAAGCGCGCGGTGGCGAACATGGTGGTCAACGCGGCGCGCTACGGCAATGGCTGGATCAAAGTCAGCAGCGGGTCTGAACTCAACCGCGCCTGGTTCCAGGTGGAAGACGACGGTCCGGGCATCAAGCCCGAGCAGCGTAAGCATCTGTTCCAGCCGTTTGTGCGCGGCGACAGCGCGCGCAGCACCAGCGGCACGGGCTTAGGCCTGGCGATTGTTCAGCGTATCATCGATAACCACAACGGACTGCTGGAGATTGGCACCAGCGAGCGGGGTGGGTTGAGCATTCGCGCCTGGCTGCCGGTCCCGGTGACGCGGGGGCAGGTGAAAGAGGGTTAAAAAAAGGGTGGCAATTGCCACCCTTTTTTGTAGGTCGGGTAAGGTGAAGCCGCCACCCGACAAAATGCGGTCTCTGCGGTCTGATGCCCTCACCCCGACCCTCTCCCACGGGGAGAGGGAGAAAACAATAAAAAAGGCAACTTTCGTTGCCTTTTTGCTTTGACCTACAGCTTCGGTCCCGCGCTCACCAGCGCAGCACCCGCCGGGGTATCGGTATACTTCTCGAAGTTCTCGATAAACAGCTTCGCCAGCGATTCCGCCTTCTCGCGCCACTGCTCCGGAGAACCGTACGTGTTGCGCGGGTCGAGGATATGCGTATCCACACCCGGCAGCGACGTTGGGATCGCCAGGTCAAACATCGGCAGCGTGAAGGTTTCGGCGTCGTCCAGAGAACCATCCAGAATGGCGTCGATAATGGCGCGGGTATCTTTGATAGAGATACGTTTGCCGGTACCGTTCCAGCCGGTGTTCACCAGGTATGCCTGCGCGCCGGATGCCTGCATGCGTTTCACCAGCACTTCAGCGTACTGCGTCGGGTGCAGCGACAGGAAGGCCGCGCCGAAGCAGGCGGAGAAGGTTGGGGTTGGCTCCGTCACGCCACGCTCGGTACCCGCCAGCTTGGCGGTAAAACCGGAGAGGAAGTGGTACTGCGTCTGGCTGGCCGTCAGGCGAGACACCGGAGGCAGCACGCCGAACGCATCCGCGGTCAGGAAAATGACCTTCGTGGCATGACCCGCTTTTGACACCGGCTTCACGATATTGTCGATGTGGTAGATCGGGTAAGAGACGCGGGTGTTTTCCGTTTTCGACGCATCGTCGAAGTCGATGGAGCCGTCGGCACGCACGGTGACGTTTTCCAGCAGCGCATCGCGACGGATCGCGTGGAAAATATCCGGCTCGGCCTCTTCAGACAGGCGAATGGTCTTCGCGTAGCAGCCGCCTTCAAAGTTGAATACGCCGTCGTCATCCCAGCCGTGTTCGTCATCGCCAATCAGGCGACGTTTTGGATCGGTGGACAGGGTGGTTTTCCCGGTACCGGACAGGCCGAAGAATACCGCCACGTCGCCTTTTTCACCGACGTTAGCCGAGCAGTGCATGGAGGCGATGCCCCGCAGCGGCAGCAGGTAGTTCATGACCGAGAACATCCCTTTCTTCATTTCGCCGCCGTACCAGGTACCGCCTATCAGCTGGATACGCTCGGTCAGGTTGAAGGCCACAAAGTTTTCGGAGTTCAGACCCTGCTCTTTCCACTGTGGGTTCGTGCATTTCGCACCGTTCATCACGATGAAATCCGGGGTGAAATCCTGCAGCTCTTCGTCGGTTGGACGAATAAACATGTTTTTCACGAAATGCGCCTGCCAGGCCACTTCAGTGATAAAACGCACGGAGAGACGGGTATCGGCGTTAGCGCCGCAGAAAGCGTCGACAATGAACAGACGCTTGCCGGAAAGTTGATGGGTGACGAGCCCTTTCAGGTGCTGCCAGGTTTCCGGGGAGAGCGGTTTGTTGTCGTTCTTCCCTTTGCCCTTGTCAGCCCACCACAGCGTATCGCGGGTGGTTTCGTCTCGGACGATATACTTATCTTTCGGCGAACGACCGGTAAAAATACCGGTATCGACGGCGATAGCACCAAGATTCGTCAACACACCACGCTCGTATCCTTCCAGTGCTGGATTGAGCTCTTCCTGATACAGCGTATCGTAGTCGGGGTTGTAGACGATTTCCTGGACGTCGTGAATACCATAAGCCTTGAGATCTTGCGGGGTTAAACCAGTAACACGCATATCACTGCTCCTTAGCCAATATGTACTGCCTGAAATTGTAGGGTTTTTCTGAGGTTGTTAACCGCGACGGGGCTCATAGATTTACGCATCTGGACAAAACCCTTACTAACGGAAAACGCTGCGACTCCAGTCACAGCGCAGGCGGATTATCGCAGGAATCGCTTTTTGGTTGGGGAAAATGTTCCGAAAAGGTTAAAGAGTGGTGATTTTATCGGAAAGAATGTGAATGTAATCGCATACACGTAAGAAAATTACGTAAGAGTTACATAAGGAAAACGATTCAGCTTGGGGGGAGTTTTTTACCCCTCACCCCAGCCCTCTCCCCAAAGGGGAGAGGGGGTTCAAGTTCCCTCTCCCCTTTGGGGAGAGGGTTAGGGTGCGGGGAAAGAGGTTTAGTGAACCTGCGGATCCGCCGGGGAGGCGTTATTGCGGATCTCAGCGATATCCATCGAATTGAACACGTAGTGCGTACCGCAGTAGTCACAGTGCATATCGATTTCGCCGTCTTCCGCCATGATGCTGTCGATCTCTTCATCCGGCAGGGTTTTCAGCGCGCCAGCACAGCGCTCGCGTGAGCAGGTGCACTTAAATTCCACGGACTGCGGATCGTAAACCGTCACTTCTTCTTCGTGGTACAGACGCCACAGCACGTCGGTCGCCGACAGGTTGAACAGCTCTTCCGCTTTGATGGTTTCGGTCAGCGTCGCCAGGTGCTCAAAGTCATTGGTTTGTGCGTCCTGCGCAGGCAGAACCTGCAGCAGCATACCGCCCGCAGCAGGCTGACCGTCCACTTCACCGGTGCGGATGAAGAGACGCGTCGGCAGCTGTTCAGAACGCATGAAGTAATCTTCCAGGCAGGCTGCCAGGGTATCGCCTTCCAGACCCACCACGCCCTGATAGCGCTCACCTTCCTCAGGGGAGATGGTGATCACCAGGTAGCCATTACCCACCAGCGTTTTGAGGTCTGCATTTTCAGGCACGTCGCCCTGAACGCGCGCCACGCCGCGCATCTGCTGCTGGTTATTGCCGTTGATCACCGCCAGCGTCATCGGGCCGTCGCCCTGCAGCTGCACGGTGATATCACCGGCAAACTTCAGCGTCGCCGTCAGCAGGCTGGTGGCAACCAGCAGTTCGCCCAACAGGGTCTTCACCGGCAGCGGGTAGTTGTGGTTTTCCAGAATCTGTTTCCAGGTTTCGGATACGGTGACCAGCTCGCCGCGCACGGCGAATTGTTCAAACAGATAGCGGTGTAATTGGTCGTGTTGGGCCATTTTCATCTCTCGTGCGGGTGAGGTTAATCAGTCTCACCGTGTTTAAATTTCATCAGATCGCGACGCTCTTTTTTATCCGGTCGCCGGTCCGGGTGAGGCATCGTCAGCGCGTTCATTTTGCGCGCCAGCGCGGTCTTCTCGCGCTTTTCAATGCTCTCCGCCGTCTCTTCATAAAGCAGTACGGCTTCCGCTGCAGGTCGACGCTGTTCGGTAATGGCTTTAATCACCACCGTACGTTCATCGTTGCCCTGCCGCAGCGTTAAGGTGGCATTCAGCTCAACCAGCTTGCTCGGTTTGCTGCGCTGGCCGTTGTAATGCACTTTTCCGCCGTCAACCATCTCGCGGGCGAGGGCGCGTGTTTTATAAAAACGCGCTGCCCACAGCCATTTGTCCAGTCTTACCCCGTCAGAGGGTTTTTCTTTCATGGCGTCTCCTTCACGGTCAGTGAGGGGATCATCTGGCGATAGTCGTTCAGCCCAGGGTGGCGCAGATAGCTTTTTTCAGCCAGGCCAGAGTCAGGATTGGTCACGCCCAGACAGTAGCGAATGCCAAACCTTGCCGCGGAATCCAGAATGGGCTCGCTGTCATCAATGAACAGCGTACGTTCTGGCTGCAAACCCGTCTCTTCCTTCACCGCATGCCACAACCGCTGATCCTCTTTCGGATAACCAAATGTGTGGGTGGAAAGTAATAAATCAAGGTGCGACGCCAGACCGGTATGCTCCAGCTTCACCGCCAGATTATGTGGATGCGCGTTGGTCAGCAAAATACGGCGCTTGCCGCTTGCTTTCAGCGCATCCAGAAAGGGCACGGTGTCCTCGCGCAGAACGGCGCGCGGGCCCTGGGCGGTGGTCATGGCACAAATATCCAGACCGAGGCGCTCGCTCCAGTAGTCAAGACAGTACCAGTTTAGCGTATGTTGCACCGCACTATATTGCGAATGAATGAATGCCTGCGCTTCTGCCGGGGAGATCCCCTGCTGCTCGCCATAGGTTTCAGGAACCAGCGTTTGCCAGAAATAGTTATCAAAGGCGAGATCGAGCAGCGTGCCGTCCATATCCAGCAGAACGGTATCTACCTCCTGCCAGGCGATATCAAGATGCATAAGGGGGAACTCCAGCCAGAAGAAACGTGCGCGACAGGGTAGCACAACTTGCCGCGCAACGACGTTATCAGATCAGGCTCTCAGACGAGGGGATCAGCTTTGGATTGAGGCAGTTTTCATAATACTGCTGAATGTCTGCAAGCCGGGTGCGCGAGCGCTGGTAGCGGCGCAGGGCCATAAAGCCGTTCCAGAAAATGGCGATCAGCATCGCGGTCATCAGCAAAGAGGTGCCGATGTAACGCCACAAGCCTGCGCTATCCGGCATCCGGTGCAGGCCGATATGGCGAGTGCCGTTGGCGTCGGTATAAATACTCGTGACAATCCCTTCGGCGCTGAACGGCGTTTGCATCAGCATCTGCGCCAGGCGCTGGAACTGGCTCCACTGCTCCTGCGCCGGGTAGTCATAAAGCGCAACCTGCGGGTAGGGCTGATCGACAAGGTCGCTGCCTTCATCGCTTGCTATCACAAAGCCGCCCGGCGCCGGGCTGTTCAGCGCCTGAGCCGCGCGGGTGGTCTCGCGCATCATGAACGGCGACGTCGAGGTGGCGACCAGGTTATCCAGCGATTCAGCGCTCACCGGACGCAGCAGCACGTTAACGCCATCCAGTCGTCCCGCTTCGGCGCGTTTTACCAGCGAGTCCCAGTCTTTGCTGTTCCCCAGGTTTACCAGGGCGTTTTTAAGGCGTATGCACTCATCCTGAGAGGAGCATAAATCCTGCGTTTTCAGGACGATGTCACCAAAGTCATCCAGCAGAACCATGCCTGATTTCTGAATGGCCGAGCGCAGCGCGGGGCTGACGCGCGAATCGTCGTCCGGTTTCGGGTGCAGCTGGCGGTTAACCGTCTGGGTGAGAGCCGTGGCCTTGTTCACCACTTCGGATTCCGGCAGCGGCAGCGGCGGCGCGTCGTTCCAGATAATTTGCGAACAGTCGAACGGCATGAACGGCGAGCTCTGACGCGTGTTCCACGCCCCCGGGGTGTGAATATTACACATCCCGGTTCCCTTCAGGCGCAGCGTGTCCCCCACGCGTACACCGGCTTCATCCAGTTTGTTGACGCTTGTCGCTTCAATGGTTTGCGCCCCTTTGATCCACGACAGGGTGAATTTAATGGGCATATCCAGCGGCACGAAAAGCAGCAGCATGGCTAAGACCAGCGCGGCGCCGCCGGCAATGACCGTACTGCGTAGCCAGTGCTGAAGCGGGAAATTTTTCACTTCATCATGCAGAGACAGGAAGCGCCCCTGACGCACAACGTGGCGGTCAAGGTAGATATCAATATCGGTTTTCTGCCCTAAATCCTGTGCGATCCACGGCTGCCAGTGGCGCGGGTAGATCAGGTCGATAATACCGAGCGAAATATTGTTGAGATGTTCCTGATCGTTTTCACCGAACAGGCCCCAGCGCTTTGGCGTCCCGCGCAGGCAGTGGATCTCGCGCAACGAGGTTTTAGCCGGTGGAGCAAAGAGACCCCAAAGCCCGCCGGCCAGCAGCAGCACCGCGCCGCCAGCCAGCCAGGGGACAAACACATCCGGCGTGAGCAGGCAGATGAAAAAGAGCAGGAAGGCAGCAACGATCAGAATGGCTTCACGGATGCCGTCCGGGCGGCTCAGGGCGTACTCTTCATGCGTTTCCTGGCGAATGTTCAGCAGTTCGATCTGCTCTGTCTCTTCGCCACGAATGGACGCCTGCGTTGAACTCGCGCGCTCCAGCGCAAAACGCGGGGCTTCCTGAAGGTATTCATTCAGCGTATGGCCGTTAAGCGTGATAACCAGAGGCAACGAATCGGTGTGAATCAGCTCAACGCTGTTTTCGTCATTAATGTATTGCTCCCAGGACGGGGGCAGATGCACTTCGACGGAATCAAGGTAATAGCGCCATTTGTTTGGGTCATCAGTGGTGATGCCATAGCGCGTGATGGAGCGTGTCACGCACAGCACGGTATCACTTTGCGCATTAAGCTTTAGCGCGACGGGCGCAGCGGTGGCTCCCGTTGGCCCAGGCGTTAACTGAGTACGGTTCAGGATTTCGAGATAGTTTTCAACCGCATCGCGCTCGTCCTGCGTGAGTTTACGCGTGCTCGCACCCGCAAATGCGTTTAAAAAAGGCAGACGATAACGGCGCTGTACGCGGCGCCTGTACAACCACCCTGCAACCAACGCGCCGGCCAGCATAGCAGCGAGAACAATCAAAATGGTGCTCATGCTTTCCCCATCTTACTTATCTTCTTACAGGTGTAGTCAGTAGCACCTTTACATTGAATGAGAGTCTGTGGCTGGCTATCGGCAAGTATGGAGTCGAACTTGAGCATTCTGAAGCGCATCCCAGTGACCGGTGATGATAGCAAAGCCTGTTATGGCGCGATATCAGCAAATTCCTGGAAACATTTCAACCTCTTGACATTTGTTTTGAATTGAGGATTGATCCCTGATACGTTGCACAAATGTAAATAAAGAACGATTGACATTGCCGAAACCGTGCGGCATATCGCACAATAACGCCAGTTCTCACTGCTAAGACCCATCAAGATGAGCAAACCATTACAAAAACCCACCATTCTGAATGTTGAAACTGTCGCCAAATCGCGCCTGTTTAATGTCGAAAGTGTGGACCTGGAGTTCAGCAACGGTGTGCGTCGCGTTTATGAACGTATGCGCCCTTCTTCGCGCGAAGCGGTGATGATTGTTCCCATTGTCGACGATCATCTGATTTTGATCCGCGAATACGCTGTGGGAACGGAATCTTACGAGCTTGGGTTCTCGAAAGGGCTTATCGACCCGGGTGAAACCGTCTTTGAAGCGGCAAACCGCGAGCTGAAAGAAGAGGTCGGCTTCGGTGCGAATGAGCTTTCATTCCTGAAAAAGCTGAGCATGGCGCCGTCCTATTTTTCCAGCAAAATGAATATCGTGGTGGCTGAAGACCTCTATCCTGAATCGCTGGAAGGGGATGAACCGGAGCCGCTGCCGCAGGTTCGCTGGCCGTTAGCGCACCTGATGGATCTGCTTGAAGACCCTGACTTTAATGAGGCTCGCAACGTGAGCGCGCTGTTCCTGGTACGGGAGTGGTTGAAGGGGCAGGGGCGGCTGTAATGGCCTGATGCCCCATCCCAACCCTCTCCCACGGGAAGAGGGAGCAAACACAAAAACGGCAACCAGAGGTTGCCGTTTTGCTTTGTTGTCAGAACAGCTCGTGCGTCTCGCCGTTATCAATAATCTCTGTCCCCACCTCGTGCACCGCCTGCGTGGTTGGCTGCGTGCCCTCGATGAAATACTCTTCGCGACTATTACCGCCGTTGGCGAGCTGACCGGTGCTGCGGTCGATATTAACCGTCACCACGCCTGGCGGTGGCGTTAACGGCTGCTCCGGCACGCCTTCAAGAACGGACTTCATGTAGGCGTCCCAGGCCGGCTGCGCGCTCTTCGCTCCGCCTTCGTAGCCGGAAATCTGATCCTTAATCGCGCCGGAGGCCGTTGTACGACCTAAGTCACGGCGGTGATCGTCGAAACCGATCCAGACCGACGTCACCACGCCCGGGCCGTAGCCGGAGAACCACGCGTCTTTCGAGCTGTTGGTTGTCCCCGTTTTACCGCCGATATCATGGCGCTGCAAATCGCGCCCTGCGCGCCAGCCTGTGCCCTGCCAGCCCGGTTCACCGAAGATGTTGGTGTTCAGCGCGCTTTTGATCAGGAACGACAGCGGCGTGTTGATCACGTGCGGGGCATACTCCGGCGCGCCGGTCTGTGCCACCAGCGACTGGTTAGCCTGCTCGAGCTGCGGCTGCGGCACGACGCCGTTCTGCTGCTCCTGAGACACGGCAGGGTCTTCCATGTCCTTATTCTCAAGCACCTCGGATTTCGGCGTATTGCCATAAATCACCGGAATATCGCAGTCAGGGCAGGCAATTTTCGGCTTCGCTTCGAACAGCACGCCGCCCTGATCGTTCTCAATCTTGCTGATGAAGTACGGGTCAATCAGGAAGCCGCCGTTGGCCATCACCGAGTACCCGCGTGCGACCTGAAGCGGCGTAAACGAGGCGGAGCCTAACGCCAGCGACTCGGTGCGAACGATGTTCTGCGCCGGGAAACCGAAGCGCTGCAGATACTCTGCGGCATAGTCGACGCCCATCGCGCGCATGGCGCGCACCATCACCACGTTTTTCGACTGTCCCAGGCCCTGACGGAGACGAATTGGGCCGGCATACTCCGCAGGAGAGTTCTTCGGCTGCCAGTCGGAACCGGCACCGGCATCCCAGCGGGAGATTGGCACGTCGTTAAGAATGCTGGCGAGGGTCAAGCCTTTATCCATTGCCGCCGTGTAGAGGAACGGTTTGATATTGGAACCGACCTGACGCAGCGCCTGAGTGGCGCGGTTAAATTTGCTCTGGTTGAAATCAAACCCGCCGACCAGGGCCAGGATGGCACCGTTCTGTGGATTGATAGAGACCAGGGCCGAGTTGACGTCCGGCACCTGCGCCAGCCACCAGGATTCGCCTACCTTGCGCACCCAGATTTGCTGCCCGGTCTGGACTGCATCGGTCACTTTACGCGGCGTTGCGCCCTGCAGCGTATCCGAGCGGTAAGGACGCGCCCAGCGGATACCGTCCATACGCAGGGAGACGGACGTACCGTCCGCGAGCGTCGCAACGGCTTCCTGAGGATCGGCCTGCGTTACCACGGCAGGAAGGAGCGGACCATAGGTTGGCAGCGCCTTCAGCGTACTGGTGATTTTTTTGCTGTCCCACGCGCTTTCGCCCACTTTCCAGAGCACGTTTGACGGGCCGCGATAGCCGTGACGCATATCGTAGTCCATCACGTTGTTCCGCACCGCTTCCTGAGCCGCCTGCTGGACCTTACGGGTGACGGTGGTGTACACGCGATAGCCATCTTCGTAGGCCTTGTCACCATAGCGATTCACCATCTCCTGGCGAACCATTTCGGTCAGGTAAGGGGACGCGAAGGCGATCTCAGGGGCGTGGTAGTTAGCGTCAATGACATCGTTACGCGCCTGGTCGTACTCGCTCTGGCTGATGTAGCCTTCGCTCAGCATACGTGACAAAACGACGTTACGGCGCGCGGTGGCGCGATCGAGCGAGTAGAGCGGGTTAAAGGTGGACGGCGCTTTCGGCAGACCGGCGATGGTTGCCATTTCGCTTAAGGTGAGCTGCTCAACAGGCTTACCGAAGTACACCTGTGCGGCAGCCCCCACGCCATAGGCGCGGTAACCCAGGTAGATTTTGTTGAGGTACAGCTCAAGGATTTCGTCTTTGCTCAGCAGCTGCTCAATACGGATCGCGAGGAACACCTCTTTGATCTTACGTATCAGCGTCTTTTCAGGGCTGAGGAAGAAGTTACGCGCCAACTGCTGCGTAATGGTACTCGCCCCCTGAGAAGCGTGACCAGAGAACAACGCAATGCTCGCGGCACGGAAAATCCCCACCGGATCGACACCGTGGTGCTCGTAAAAACGGCTGTCCTCCGTGGCGATAAAGGCTTTCACCATCACGGGGGGAATTTGGTTTAAGGTCAGCGGAATACGACGCTTCTCGCCATACTGCGCCATCAGCTCGCCATCGGCGCTATAGACTTGCATCGGGATCTGGAGGCGCACATCGCGAAGCGTGGCGACATCAGGTAGCTGTGGCTCAATATATTTGTATAAACCGTAAATCGAGCCTGCTCCCAGCAGAATGCAACAGACTGCAAGGATGAATAAATACTTTACGAACTTCACCGGAGATTTCCCATTTGGTTTCACTTGGGCAGTTTCTAAACAATCGCGCGGTAGTATAAAGGCAAGCCTGATTCATTGATATAGCCGTCAAGACGACGGGCGATAAGGAGATCGTGAAGCATGGCTTTCAAAACATGGCAAACGGGCGTTCATATTCAACAGGATAGGGTGCAGATCGTCGCCTTGGCCCGGGAGAAGTCGGGCTGGTGCTTGCGCCGCTGGTGGGCGATTCCTCTGGACGAGGGCATCATTCGTGACGGCAAAATTTGTCAGCCAGAACAGCTGGTTGATGCGTTACGCGACTGGCGCAAAACGCTGCCGCACTACCATCGGGTGTTCCTCTCTTTCCCGGCAGCACGCACTCTGCAACGGACGCTCCCCCGCCCGACCGTTGCGCTGCGCGACAGCGAGCAGCTCTCATGGCTTGGCGCGGCGCTCGCGCGCGAACTGGAGATGTCTGCCGATACGCTCTGTTTCGATTACGCGCAGGATACCTTCAGCAATACCTTTCACGTGACCGCCGCGCAAAACAACGAGGTTGATACCCTACTGGCGCTGGCGAAAACGCTGCGTTTGCGGCTGGTGGCCATTACGCCGGATGCCAGCGCGCTGGCGAATCTTCTTCCTGCGGTGGCGCCAGCGACGTGCGTCGCCTGGCGCGACGACCGGCAGTGGCTGTGGGCGATGCGCCACCAGTGGGGACGCCGCTTTACGACAGAAGCCGAAAGCGTGGCCGAGCTGGCGGCGCTGCTGGCGCTTGGTCCGGATGACATCGCGCTGTTTGATAGCCGACGTGACCCGTGGGAAATCCTGGAGCGCTGCCATGCCCCGCTACCGGACTGCGGCGCTGATTATACCGTTGCGCTGGCGCTGGCCATGAGCGAGGTTCCCGGATGAGCCTCATGAACTTTCTGCCCTGGCGACAGCAGTGGCGCGCACGATGCCTGCGCTTCTGGGGGGCAATGTGTGTCGGCACCGTGCTGTTGATGTTCGCGGTCATTTTCTGCCTGCGGATAAACCCTGTTATGAGGCTGCACGCGCTGCAAACGGAGCTGACGGGAATGCAGACCGTGCAGCATGCGCTTGCCTCCCGGCAGAAACTCGCCTCACAGGCGCAGAAGCCAGCGCAGACACGTCAACAACGCGCATGGCAGCCGGTGCTGGAATCCCTTTCCCGCGCCACTCCTTCACAGGTCTGGCTGACAGAGCTTCGCTATCAGCCTCCTGCTCTGATGTTGAGTGGGTATGCCATAACCCTGCCAGCCCTGTCTGCTCTGCGCGATGCGCTGGGCCAAATAGCGGGTTTTACGCCCGGAACGGCGGGTGAGCTTCGGCAGGACAGCCAGGGGCGCTGGATGTTCACCCTCCATCTTAAAAGCGAGGGGTAACGCATGGATACCCTGTTAGAACGCTGGTGCGAAAGCCGTCCCTGGTATCGGGTGCTTTTCTGGTGTCTGGGGAGCCTCCTGGCAGGACTGGCCGCGTGGGGCACCTTGCTCAGACCGCTAGACAGGCAGTGTGCTGAACGACAGCGACAGCTGATTCAGGACGCGAGGACGAACGCGGCGTTATGGCCTGTCGTCAGAAAGGTGCCGTTTCGTACGGAAACAACGGAAGTACGCGAGCTGACGCCGTTTTCCCCGCTCGATTTTCAGGGTGATAACGCGACGCTGGTTCACTGGAAGCCGCTGCAGAACGGAGGGGAACTGATGCTGGAGGTGGAGTGGCAGGCTCTCCCGGCGCTTTTTTCCCGGCTGGCGCAGCGGGATGTGCAGATCGCCGCTTTCGCGATTGCCCCACAAGGTACAGCGTTGCGCCTGCGGCTGGAGCTGGAACATGCGAAATAGCGCGCGATATTTGCTGGTTTGCTCAGCGCTGCTATTGACCGGCATGCGCGATCCGTTTCGCCCGCCGGACGATCCCTGCGCCATTGGCGAGCTGGCGCAGTGGCGCTATCGCGGCATGGTGGTAGGACAGCAGGCTATCGGCATTTTACAGGATGGGCAAAAGCGCTGGTACCGCCTGAAAACGCATGAACGCTTCCCGGCGGGCTGGACGATAACAGCCATCAATGAAACGGAACTGGTTGTTAATGTGGGTAACACATGTGAACCAGGAACATGGACGTGGCAACGAGAAGGAACGAATAAGAATGAATTTACGGATAATGCTGTGGCTGCTGGCGTTCAGCCATCCGCTGTGGGCCGCCGCGCCAAAACCGGTCACGCTGGTGGTGGATGACGTGCCTGTAGTCCAGGTGCTGCAGAGCCTGGTCGCACAGGAGAACCGAAATCTGGTGATATCGCCTGACGTCGGCGGCACGCTTTCGCTCAACCTGACGCGGGTCCCCTGGCGTCAAGCGTTACAAACGGTTGTCACCAGCGCTGGCGTCGTTTTGCGAGAGGAGGGCGGCATTTTTTATGTTCATACCGCGGCCTGGCAGCGTGAACAGCAGGAGCGCTCAGAACAGGAGCGAACGCGTCGACAGCTTGAGGCGCCGCTGGTTTCTCACAGCCTCGCTTTCTCCTATGCCGATGCCGGAGAGCTGCAAAAAGACGCTGAAAAACTCCTGAGCCCAAAGGGAAGTTTGTCTCTCGACAAACGCACCAACCGGCTGCTGATTCGCGATAACCAGACGGTGGTGGAGACGCTGCAGCGCTGGGCCGCTCAGATGGATATTCCTGTCGAACAGGTCGAGCTGGCGGCGCATATTGTGACCATTAATGAAAAAAGCCTGCGTGAGCTGGGAGTGAAATGGAATCTCGCCGACGCCGCCGACGCGGGAAAGGTTGGCCAGCTCACCACGCTTGGCAGCGATCTTTCCGTCGCCAGCGCCACCAGCCACGTGGGTTTTAACATCGGACGGATCAATGGTCGGCTGCTGGATCTGGAGCTCTCTGCGCTGGAGCAAAAACAGCAGGTCGATATCATCGCCAGCCCGCGGCTGCTGGCCTCGCATATGCAACCGGCCAGCATCAAGCAGGGGAGTGAAATTCCGTATCAGGTCTCAAGCGGCGAAAGCGGCGCAACCTCCGTTGAGTTTAAAGAGGCGGTATTAGGGATGGAGGTCACGCCGGTGGTCTTACCGGGAGGGCGCGTGCGCCTGAAATTGCACATCAGTGAAAATATGCCGGGACAAGTCCTGCAGCAGGCTGACGGCGAAACGCTGGCGATCGACAAACAGGAGATAGAAACCCAGGTGGAGGTAAAAAGTGGAGAAACGCTGGCGTTGGGCGGAATTTTTTCGCAGAAGAACAAAACTGGCAGCGACAGCGTGCCGGGGCTGGGGAAAATCCCCTGGCTTGGGCAGCTTTTTCGCCACGATGGGAAGGATAATGAACGGCGCGAGCTAGTGGTGTTTATTACACCACGTCTGGTCGGTATTCGCTGACGGGTAACGATCCCCGCAATGATTTTGCATTCAGTTTGTTGCAGATGTTTGACGTGGGGCATGAATTAGCATACAAGGAGTACCGATTTGAGTTGGACTTACGTCTTATTACCTTATGCGCCCGGCGCGGTGATTTAATCAGTTGCCAAACAAGCCGGAGTATTGAGATAATTTTTAGTCTGACTCTCGCTCTATTGCATATGAGGTTTCAGTTCATGTCCTGCTACGCTGGGTGTCTGCGAAGCGGGAATTACCATTAACGAATAGTCTTAGTAGTACCGATAAAATGGCAGAGAAACGCAATATCTTTCTGGTTGGGCCTATGGGTGCCGGCAAAAGCACTATTGGGCGTCAGTTAGCTCAACAACTCAATATGGAATTTTACGATTCTGATCAAGAGATTGAGAAACGAACCGGAGCTGATGTGGGCTGGGTTTTCGATGTAGAAGGCGAAGAAGGTTTCCGTGACCGAGAAGAAAAAGTGATCAACGAACTCACGGAAAAACAGGGCATCGTTCTGGCAACAGGCGGCGGTTCTGTGAAATCTCGCGAAACCCGTAACCGTCTCTCCGCCCGTGGCGTAGTGGTCTATCTTGAGACGACTATCGAGAAACAGCTGGCACGTACGCAGCGCGATAAAAAGCGCCCGCTGCTGCAGGTTGAAACGCCACCACGCGAAGTTCTGGAAGCGTTGGCCGATGAACGCAATCCGCTGTATGAAGAGATTGCCGACGTGACCATTCGTACTGACGACCAGAGCGCTAAAGTGGTTGCAAACCAGATTATTCATATGCTGGAAAGCAACTGATTCTGGCTTTATATACACTCGCCTGCGGGTAAAAGCATTAAAGGTGGATGTCGCGTCATGGAGAGGATTACAGTTACTCTCGGGGAACGTAGTTACCCTATCACCATCGCGGCTGGTTTGTTTAACGACCCAGCTTCCTTTTTACCACTGAAAGCGGGTGATCAGGCGATGCTGGTCACCAATGAGACGCTGGCTCCGCTTTATCTCGACCGCGTACGCCACCTGCTTGAGCAGGCGGGCGTAAAAGTCGACAGTGTGATTCTCCCCGATGGCGAGCAGTATAAAAGCCTGACGGTACTGGATACCGTCTTTACCGCATTGCTGCAAAAACCGCACGGTCGCGATACAACACTGCTTGCCCTGGGCGGCGGTGTTGTGGGCGATCTGACCGGATTTGCGGCCGCAAGCTATCAACGTGGCGTCCGTTTTATTCAAATCCCGACCACGTTGCTGTCCCAGGTCGACTCCTCTGTGGGTGGCAAAACGGCAGTTAACCATCCGCTCGGCAAAAACATGATTGGCGCGTTCTACCAGCCCGCATCGGTGGTGGTGGATCTCGACTGTCTGAAAACCCTGCCGAAGCGCGAACTGGCTTCGGGTCTGGCAGAAGTGATCAAATACGGCATTATTCTGGATGGCGAGTTCTTTAGCTGGCTTGAAGAGAATATGGATGCGCTGCTGTGCCTGGATGAGGCTACACTGGCATACTGCATTCGTCGTTGTTGTGAACTGAAAGCAGAAGTTGTCGCTGCAGACGAGCGTGAAACGGGCTTACGTGCTTTACTGAATCTTGGGCATACGTTTGGCCACGCCATTGAAGCCGAGATGGGTTACGGCAACTGGCTGCACGGTGAAGCCGTCGCGGCCGGTATGGTCATGGCAGCGCGCACCTCTGAACGTCTGGGGCAGTTTAAACCTGAAGAGACGGCACGCATCATTGCGCTGCTTGAGCGTGCAGGTTTGCCGGTAACCGGGCCGCAGGAGATGTCGGCGCAAGCGTATTTACCCCACATGATGCGCGATAAAAAAGTATTGGCAGGTGAGATGCGTCTTGTACTCCCGCTTGCAATAGGGAAGAGTGAAGTGCGCGGCGGAGTGCCGCACGATGTCGTTCTTGGCGCTATCGCTGATTGTCAGCAGGCGTAACAACTAGAAAGGTCAGGCCACTGTCGCAGGTGGTCGTTTAGCTTCAGGTGAAATGCAAAGTCGTTAGCATAAGCCTTTGAGTGGGGTGTTAAATGGATGAATTCAAACCAGAAGACGAGCTGAAACCCGATCCCAGCGATCGTCGTACTGGTCGTTCTCGTCAATCTTCAGAACGTGATAACGAGCCGCAGATCAACTTTGACGATGTTGATCTGGATGCAGACGATCGTCGCCCTTCGCGCAGCCGCAACGCGCACGAAGAGCGAGCAGAAGAGGATTATGAGTCCGAAGAAGATTCAATGGACGAACAGCCTGTAGAGCGTCGCCCACGTAAACGTAAAAAAGCCGCTGCGCCGAAACCGGCTTCCCGCCAGTACATCATGATGGGCCTGGGCGTTCTGGTGCTTGTGCTGCTGATTGTTGGCATTGGCTCCGCGCTTAAAGCACCGTCAACGAACTCAACCGAGCAAACTGCTTCCGCTGAGAAGAGCATCAACCTGTCCGGTAACGATGCGACCAATCAGGCGAATGGCGCACAGCCTGCACCGGGTGCGACTTCCGCAGAGCAGACCGCAGGTAACACTACAGCGCCGCAGGATGTTTCTCTGCCGCCCGTTTCTTCAACCCCTGCTCAGGGTCAGGTACCTGCCACGCCTGAAGGCCAGCAGCGCGTAGAAGTTCAGGGTGATCTGAACAATGCGCTGACGCAGCCGCAGAACCAGCAGCAGGTTGATAACGTCGTGGTTAACTCTACGCTGCCAACTGAGCCGGCAACCGTTGCCCCGATTCGCGGTGGTAACGCTCAGCCACAAACGGCTGCGACGGAAACCAAACCGCGCCAGACGCAAACTGCGACGCGTCCTGAACGTAAGCAGGCGGTGATTGAGCCTAAGCGTGAAACCAAACCTCAGGCAGTCGTAAAAGCGCCTGAAGTGAAAGCGGTACCGGCACAGCCGAAACGCACCGAAACGGCTGCGGTGAGCGAGCCTGCTAAAGCGCCAGTCACGCAGACTGCGCCGAAAGCAACGGCAACCACAGCTGCACCTGCAGCAACGGCTCCGGCAGCCACGGCAACAGCCTCCAGCAGCGCCGCAGGCAAAACTGCAGGTAACGTTGGCTCGATGAAGTCTGCGCCATCCAGCAACTACACGCTGCAGCTGAGCAGTTCGTCTAACTATGACAACCTCAACAGCTGGGCGAAGAAATCAAATCTGAAAGACTATGTTGTTTATCAGACGACCCGTAACGGTCAACCGTGGTATGTGCTGGTCAGCGGCGTTTATTCGTCCAAAGATGAAGCGAAACGTGCCGTAGCGGCACTGCCAGCGGATGTTCAGGCAAAAAATCCCTGGGCGAAGCCGATTCATCAGGTTCAGGCCGATCTGAAGTAATGTTTAAAGCGCAGGATGCTGTCGGAGCTTTCTCCACAGCCGGAGAAGGTGTAATCAGTTAGTCAGCATGAAAAAAAATCGCGCTTTTCTGAAATGGGCAGGGGGGAAATACCCCCTGCTCGATGATATTAAAAAGCACCTGCCAAAAGGCGAGTGTCTAATCGAGCCTTTCGTGGGCGCAGGATCGGTGTTCCTGAACACCGATTTTTCTCGTTATATCCTGGCGGATATCAACAACGACCTCATCAGCCTCTATAACATCGTTAAGCTGCGTACCGAAGAGTATGTCGCAGAGGCGCGCAAACTGTTTACGCCGGAGAATAATCAGCCGGACGTTTACTACCAGTTCCGCACTGAGTTTAATCAGAGTCAGGATCCGTTCCGTCGGGCGCTGCTGTTCCTCTATCTCAACCGTCATGGTTACAACGGCCTGTGCCGCTATAACCTGCGCGGGGAATTTAACGTACCGTTTGGTCGCTATAAGCGCCCGTATTTCCCGCAGGACGAGCTGTACCACTTTGCCGAAAAAGCGCAGAACGCAGAGTTTCATTGCCTCTCCTATGAAGAGTGTATGGAGCTGGCAGGCGTAAACTCGGTGGTTTACTGTGACCCGCCTTACGCACCACTGTCTGCAACGGCGAATTTCACCGCTTATCACACCAACAGCTTCAGCCCGGCCGAACAGGCCCGTCTGGCGGAGATGGCAGAAAAGCTGGTCAGCAAAAGAATTCCGGTGTTAATTTCGAATCACGACACGCCTGATACGCGCGAATGGTATAAAGCCGCGAAGCATTTTCAGGTCAAAGTGCGGCGTAGCATTAGCAGCAACGGCGGCACACGTAAAAAGGTGGACGAACTTCTGGCTCTTTATCGCCCCTGAGCCGTTTTGCCCGCCGGTAAACACATTTCAAGGAGAAGCGGATGAAACAGTTTTTGATTGCTCCCTCAATTCTGTCGGCCGATTTTGCCCGCCTGGGTGAAGACACCGCCAAAGCTCTCGCGGCTGGCGCAGATGTCGTCCATTTCGACGTTATGGACAACCACTACGTCCCTAACCTGACCATTGGCCCAATGGTGCTCAAGGCATTACGTAACTATGGCATTACCGCGCCGATCGACGTTCACCTGATGGTTAAGCCTGTTGATCGCATCGTGCCTGACTTCGCCGCAGCGGGTGCCAGTATCATCACTTTCCATCCTGAAGCCTCTGAACACGTGGACCGCACGCTGCAGCTGATCAAAGAGAACGGCTGTAAGGCGGGCCTGGTGTTTAACCCGGCCACGCCGCTGAGCTATCTCGACTATGTCATGGACAAGCTGGACGTGATTCTGCTGATGTCCGTTAACCCGGGCTTTGGCGGTCAGTCGTTCATTCCCCACACGCTGGATAAGCTGCGTGAAGTGCGCCGTCGTATTGATGAGTCAGGTTACGATATTCGCCTGGAAGTGGACGGCGGTGTGAAAGTGAATAACATTGGTGAAATTGCGGCAGCCGGCGCGGATATGTTCGTTGCAGGTTCGGCAATTTTCGACCAACCGGATTACAAAAAAGTCATTGATGAAATGCGCCGTGAGCTGGCGAAGGTAAGTCATGGATAAATTGCAGGCAATTCGGGGTGTGGCATTCGACCTCGACGGCACGCTGGTCGACAGCGCGCCGGGCTTAACGAGCGCCGTAGACCAGGCGCTGTATGCACTTGAACTCCCCGTTGCGGGTGAAGAGCGCGTGGTAACGTGGATTGGCAACGGCGCCGATGTTCTGATGGAGCGCGCGTTGACGTGGGCGCGGCAGGAGCGCGCGTCGCAGCGTTCCGCGCAGGGCAAACCGAGCGTTGACCACGCTGACATCCCTAAGGATGAGCAGCTGCGGATTCTGCGCAAACTGTTCGATCGTTTCTACGAAGAGACCGTCGAGGAGGGCAGCTTCCTGTTCCCGGACGTTCAGGAAACGCTGAGCGCGCTGCACGCGAAGGGCATTCCGCTGGGGCTGGTGACCAACAAACCGACGCCGTTTGTTGCACCGCTGCTGGAAGCGCTCGATATCGCGAAGTATTTCTCCGTGATTGTGGGCGGCGATGACGTGCAGAACAAAAAGCCGCATCCGGAACCGCTGTTGCTGGTGGCAGGAAAATTATCCTTAACGCCTGCGGAGCTGCTCTTTGTCGGGGATTCGCGCAATGATATTCTGGCTGCCCGAGCGGCTGGGTGTCCTTCCGTCGGATTAACCTATGGCTACAACTACGGTGAAGCCATCACGCTAAGTGAGCCGGATGTGGTCTTCGACCACTTCAAAGATTTGTTGCCCGCACTCGGGCTTTCGCACAGTGAACATCAGGAATTGAATAATGACTAAGCCCATCGTTTTTAGTGGCGCACAGCCTTCAGGTGAATTGACCATTGGTAACTACATGGGTGCGTTACGTCAGTGGGTCAGCATGCAGGATGAGTACCATTGCATTTACTGCATCGTCGATCTCCATGCGATTACCGCGCGTCAGGATCCTGAGAAGCTGCGTAAAGCCACCCTGGACACCCTGGCGCTGTATCTGGCCTGCGGCATCGATCCTGAGAAGAGCACCATTTTCGTTCAGTCTCACGTGCCGGAGCACGCGCAGCTGGGCTGGGCGCTGAACTGCTACACCTATTTCGGCGAGCTGAGCCGCATGACCCAGTTCAAGGATAAATCCGCGCGCTACTCTGAAAACATCAACGCCGGTCTGTTCGACTATCCGGTGCTGATGGCGGCGGACATCCTGCTGTATCAAACCAACCAGGTACCGGTAGGTGAAGACCAGAAGCAGCACCTGGAGCTGAGCCGCGATATCGCCCAGCGCTTTAACGCGATTTACGGCGATGTGTTTAAAGTGCCAGAGCCGTTCATTCCAAAATCTGGCGCGCGCGTGATGTCGCTGCTGGAGCCGACCAAGAAGATGTCCAAGTCTGACGATAACCGCAACAACGTTATCGGCCTGCTGGAAGATCCGAAATCCGTCGTCAAAAAGCTCAAGCGCGCGGTCACCGACTCCGACGAGCCGCCTGTAGTGCGCTACGACGTGCAGAACAAAGCGGGCGTCTCCAACCTGCTGGATATTCTCTCCGGCGTGACCGGCCAGAGCATTCCTGAGCTGGAAAAACACTTCGAAGGCAAGATGTACGGCCACCTGAAAGGTGAAGTGGCAGACGCCGTTTCCGGCATGCTGACCGAGCTTCAGGAGCGTTATCACCGCTACCGTAACGACGAAGCTTTCCTGCAGAAGGTGATGAAAGACGGCGCGGAAAAAGCCAGCGCGCGCGCGTCCGAAACCCTGAAAGCGGTATACGAAGCGATTGGGTTTGTGGGTAAACCGTAGGTAAAAGCAAAACGGTAACCACGTTACCGTTTTTAGGGTTGTACCCTCTCACGGTGGGAGAGGGTCAGGGTGAGGGCATCAGGCCGCACTTCCCTAAACTAAAAAACCGGGAAATTCCCGGTTTTTTTACACCTGAAAAACGCTTACTGCTGCGCCGCCGGGCCGCAACCGCCGATGATCTTCGAAATGGAGATCGCCGGGTGCAGCAGGTAATCGTAGCTGCAGTTATTTTTGGTGTTCTGTACATGACCGGTACAGGCAGTCAGAGTCGATAACAGGCCAACCAGAACGGCGGCTTTTGCCAGTTTGAACATACGCATTCCTTGTCTTAAAAACGAAAGTTGGATGTAACTCAAGGGAATAAAGGGAGAAATTCCACTTCGGGGCGGTATGTTATCGACAGCGGTAAGAGGGGAGTAGTCCGCATAAGGACTACTCCGCAAAGGAAGAATATGCGTTAGTGATTTGAGAACCAGTTCAGCTTATCGCGCAGCTCAACCACGCGACCCACCACAATCAGCGCCGGGCTTTCGACCTGCTGAGCTAGTTCACCGAGCTGCGTCAGTACGCCATTCACCACGCGTTGCTTGATGGACGTACCGTTTTCCACCAGCGCAACCGGCATATCAGCCTCCATGCCGTGCTCCAGCAACTTCGCCTGAATCGTCGCGGCCTGGTTCAGCCCCATGTAGAAGACCAGCGTTTGCTTTTCAGCGGCCAGGTTATGCCAGTCCAGCTCGCTGCCGGTTTTCAGATGGCCCGTCACCAGACGCACGCTCTGGGCATAGTCGCGGTGGGTCAGCGGAATGCCAGAGTAAGCTGAGCAGCCGGATGCCGCCGTAATGCCCGGCACGACGGAGAACGGAATACCCGCGTCACACAGGGTTTCCAGCTCCTCGCCGCCGCGACCAAAGATAAACGGATCGCCACCCTTAAGGCGCACCACGCGCTTACCTTTCTGCGCCTCGCGCAGCAGGATCTGGTTAATCTCCTCCTGCGGCACGCAGTGATAGCCCGCCCGTTTTCCAACGAATACGCGGTCGGCATCGCGGCGTACCAGGTTCATGATGTCATCAGAGACCAGGCGATCGTAAACCACGGTATCGGCCTGCTGGATCTGCTGTAGCCCTTTCAGCGTCAGCAAGCCCGCATCGCCGGGGCCTGCGCCCACCAGCACCACTTCGCCGCGATGGTCCAGCGGCTCGCTGAGCAGCTGTTCGGTCGTCTCTTCTACGGCTTTGGTGTCCTGATTCGCCAGCGACTGCGCCAGCCTGTCGTTCACAAAGAATTTTTCCCAGAAGCGACGACGCTCGCCAACGGTCGAGAAGGTTTGCTTCACGCGGGAGCGGAGCTGCCCGGCGTAATGGGCAATCTGACCAAGGTGCTGCGGCAGCACGGCTTCCAGCTTTTCCCGCAGCAGGCGGGCGAGAACCGGCGAGCGTCCGCCGGACGACACCGCAATCATCAGCGGCGAGCGGTCGATAATCGACGGCATAATAAAGCTGGCCTCTTTCGGCGCATCCACCACGTTGCAGAAGATTCGACGCGCTTCGCAGGCGTCGCTGACGCGCTGGTTCACTTCATCGTCGTCCGTTGCGGCAATCGTCAGCCAGCAGGTATCGAGCAGGGATTCATCAAACTCACCCTGTTCCAGCGTGAGCATCCCTTCCTGAGCCCAGACCTCAAACTGTGGGGCGAAGGTGAGGGCATTGACGGTGAGCCGGGCGCCAGCCTCTAGCAGCAGGCGCGCTTTGCGTTCAGCCACGTCGCCGCCGCCCACGAGCAGGCAGTCGCGGTTGCGTAATTGACAGAAAATCGGCAGGTGATCCACGACGTTACCTCGCAGCTTTCATGGAGGGGGTAAGAATTGACGTCAGGATAACAGCAGGAATCGTACAAAACATACGGTTTTTCCTGCCGTTACCCATTAGGGGTCATAAGCTTTTCGTATTGAAAAGGCGGGGGATTAGCCTTTCAACTGCACCTTGCCGTCCTTCACGCGAACGTCATAGTGCTTCACTGAATGACTCTCATCTTCCATGCAGTAACCGTCGCTTAAGCGGAAACGCTGCTTTTTCAGCGGGCTGGCGACCCACAGTTCGCCCTGATGCTCGGCAATCAGCCCGCGGGAGAGCACGCTGGCCTCGAAGAACGGGTCGATATTGCTGATGGCAAAAACCTGTTCATCGTGGCGAGGGCGGAAAATCGCAACCTGCTCGCTGCCCAGCAGCGCGCATACGCCGGTGGCCGGGATGATGTCGTTAATATCGCAAATGTTTATCCACTGGCTCATGCATTTTCCTCCACCAGCGTGACCGGAATACGTTCATACGGTGTCGCTGGACGATGCTGTTCACGCTCGGGCACTACCTGTACGTTCGGGTCGCGCTGGGTGCTGTTGATGAAGTGTTTGAAGCGCGTCTGCGCCGCCGGGGTGTTGACGGTTTCCGTCCATTCGCAGATCACCGCCTCGCGCAGGCGCGCCATCTCCGCTTCCAGGTGCTCGTTCAGGCCCAGCTTGTCGTCGATGATCACCGCTTTCAGGTAGTCGATGCCGCCTTCCAGGTTATCGAGCCAGGAGGCGGTACGGGTCAGCTTATCGGCGGTGCGGATATAGAACATCATGAAGCGGTCGAGATACTGAACCAGCGTGTCGCGATCGAGATCCGCCGCCAGCAGGTCCGCGTGGCGTGGCTTCATCCCGCCGTTGCCGCAGACGTACAGGTTCCAGCCCTTCTCGGTGGCGATGATCCCCACGTCTTTACCCTGCGCTTCCGCACATTCGCGGGTACAGCCGGAGACGCCAAACTTCATCTTGTGCGGGGTGCGGATGCCTTTGTAGCGGTTTTCCAGCTCCACGCCGAAGCCCACGCTGTCGCCGACGCCGTAGCGGCACCAGGTGCTCCCCACGCAGGTTTTCGCCATACGCAGCGCTTTGGCGTACGCGTGACCGGTTTCGAAGCCGGCTTCAATCAGCTGACGCCAGATTTCCGGCAGATCGTCTTTCTGCGCGCCAAACAGGCCGATACGCTGGGAGCCGGTAATTTTGGTGTAGAGGTTAAATTCACGCGCAATACGACCCACGGCGACCAGCCCTTCCGGCGTGATTTCGCCCCCGGCTGAGCGTGGAATAACGGAGTAGGTGCCGTCTTTCTGGATGTTCGCCAGGAAGTTGTCGTTGGTGTCCTGCAGCGGCGTGTGTTCCGGATTGAGTACGTACTCGTTCCAGCAGGAGGCCAGCAGGGAGCCGACGGTCGGTTTACACACTTCGCAGCCGTAGCCCTGGCCGTGTTTCGCCAGCAGCTCGTCGAAGGACTTGATGCCTTCCACGCGGATCAGGTGATACAGCTCCTGGCGAGAATACGCGAAGTGCTCGCACAGGTTGTTGTTCACTTCGATGCCCTGTTTCGCCAGTTCGGCGTTCAGCACCTGAGTGACCAGCGGAATACAGCCGCCGCAGCCGGTACCGGCTTTGGTTTCCGCTTTCAGCGCCGCCACGGTGTGGCAGCCTTTGTTGATGGCGGAGATCAGCATGCCTTTGGTGACGTCGAAGCAGGAGCAAATTTGCGCGCTGTCCGGCAGTTTATCCACGCCGATAGACGGCTTGCCGCTGGACGCGTGCGCCGGGAGGATCAGCGCGTCCGGGTTTTCCGGCAGTTCGATGGCGTTCAGCACCAGCTGGAGCAGGTTGCCGAAGTCGCTGGTGTCGCCCACCAGCACCGCGCCGAGCAGGGTTTTGTTGTCCTGGCTGACGATGAGGCGTTTGTAGACTTCTTTGCTTTCGTCGAGATAGACATAGCTGCGGGAATTCGGGGTGCGGCCATGCGCATCGCCAATACCGCCCACGTCCACGCCCAGCAGCTTCAGCTTGGCGCTCATGTCTGCACCGGTAAACGCGTTTTCGCTGCCGAGGATATGGTCCACGGCGACCTGCGCCATTTTGTAGCCCGGTGCCACCAGACCGTATACGCGGTTGTTCCAGCTTGCGCATTCGCCGATGGCGTAGATATCCGGATCGGAGGTCTGGCAGGCGTCGTTGATCATGATCCCGCCGCGCTGCGCCACGGCCAGCCCGCACTGGGTCGCCAGCTTGTCGCGCGGGCGAATACCGGTGGAGAAGACGATGAAGTCCACTTCCAGCTCGCTGCCATCGGCAAAGCGCATGGTTTTGCGCGCTTCAGTCCCTTCCTGAACGATCTCTTTGGTGTTTTTGCTGGTGTGAACCTTCACGCCCATGCTTTCGATTTTACGACGCAGCTGGTCACCGCCCATGTGGTCGAGCTGTTCGGCCATCAGCATCGGGGCAAATTCGATGACGTGGGTTTCAACGCCGAGGTTTTTCAGCGCGCCTGCCGCTTCCAGACCCAGCAGGCCGCCGCCGACCACCGCGCCGCGACGGCTGCGACGGGCGCAGGATTCGATGGCGTTGAGGTCTTCAATGGTACGGTAGACGAAGCAATCCTGAGTTTCCGAGCCTTTGATCGGCGGGATCCACGGATAAGAGCCCGTCGCCATGATCAGCTTGTCGTAAAAAACCGTACGCCCGGCGCTGGAGTGGATCACTTTTTCCTGACGGTTGATGGTGATAGCGCGTTCGCCCACCAGCACTTTTACGCCATGCTTCTCGTAGAAACCTTCGCGCACCAGAGAGAGCTCTTCGGCGGTATGATGGGAGAAGTAGGAAGACAGGTGCACACGGTCGTACGCCTTGCGGGGTTCTTCACAGAACACGGTAATATCGAACTGCTCAGCATCGGCCTTATCGAGAAGATCCTCGATAAAGCGGTGGCCGACCATGCCGTTACCGATGATAGCGAGTCTGACTTTGCTCATTATTGCCTCGATTTCTTTTCTATTATTGCCTACCTTAACGATTCAGCAGGGGCGCTTATTGATGCAAATCAAATACGTCTTCGCCTACTCCTTAGGTGGTATATAACTGATTTGTCAGGATTTTTATAAGTGGCGGAAATCGCAGGCTTTTCGCGCTCGTTGAATTTGTATACAAATCAGGGGCGGTTTTGCCAAAATCGATACGCCTGAATATCAGCGGCGTTTTTTAGGGGAAGGGTATGTCTACAACACCGTTATGGCTTGTTCAGAATGTTCGTTTACCGGGTCGGGAAGGGCTGTGGCAGCTCGCCATTGAGAACGGGCGATTTGGTGACATCACCCCGATGGACGACACCCACGCCGAAAGTTATGAAGTATTGAACGCGCGCGGCGGGCTTGCGATCCCGCCGTTCATTGAGCCGCATATCCATCTTGATACGACCCAGACCGCGGGTGAGCCGAACTGGAACCAGTCCGGCACGCTGTTCGAAGGCATTGAGCGCTGGGCGGAGCGCAAGGCGTTGCTCAGCCATGAGGATGTCAAAGCGCGCGCCTGGAAAACGCTGAAGTGGCAAATTGCCAACGGTATCCAGTTTGTCCGTACCCATGTGGATGTCTCCGACCCGACGCTCACCGCCCTGAAGGCGATGCTGGAGGTGAAGCAGGAGATTGCCCCGTGGGTGACGCTGCAAATCGTCGCATTCCCGCAGGAAGGTATTCTCTCTTACCCGAACGGCGCGGCGCTGCTGGAAGAGGCGTTAAGGCTGGGGGCCGACGTGGTGGGGGCGATTCCGCACTTCGAGTTCACCCGCGAGTATGGCGTACAGTCGCTGCATATCGCTTTTGAACTGGCGAAGAAATATGACCGTCCGCTGGATATCCACTGCGATGAAATCGACGACGAGCAGTCGCGGTTTGTCGAGACGGTGGCAACGCTGGCGTATGAGGCAGGCATCGGCCCGCGCGTGACGGCCAGCCACACCACCGCCATGCATTCCTACAACGGCGCTTACACCTCGCGGCTCTTCCGTCTGCTGAAAATGTCGGGAATTAACTTCGTCGCTAACCCGCTGGTCAATATTCATCTTCAGGGGCGCTTTGATGACTATCCGAAGCGCCGCGGCATCACCCGGGTGAGAGAGCTGCAGGAAGCGGGCATTAACGTCTGCTTCGGCCATGACGACGTCTTCGACCCGTGGTACCCGCTCGGCACCGGCAACATGCTGCAGGTGCTGCATATGGGGCTGCACGTCTGCCAGATGATGGGCTATCCGCAAATCGACAGCGGTCTGAATCTCATCACCCATAACAGCGCCCGTACCTTCGGCCTGAGCGATTACGGTATTGCCACGGGGAACCCGGCGAACCTGATTATTCTGCCTGCCGAGAGCGGGTTTGAAGCGGTGCGCTGTCAGGTGCCGGTGCGCTGGTCGATTCGTCAGGGACGCGTGATCGCCACGACGCAGCTGGCGCAGACGTGGATCCAGATGGATATCGGAGGAGAAGAGGTAAGTTTTGCCAGAAACAGCCCCTCTGCCGAGCGCAAAGGGGCGTAGGGGTTAGTGAGACGCTGCTGCCGCGTTGTGCTGGCGGTGGCGGGTCACGAAGCCCAGAACGAAGCACATGATGAATACCACGGCATACAGACCGTTCGCGGTGTGCAGCGCCGCCAGCGGGCCGCTGTGGGCGACGATTGGGCCGGTGACCACGAAGGTCAGCATGGTGCCGATGGTGCCGCAGGTCAGGACGAAGTTAACCAGCTTCGGCGAGGCCACTTTGGTCTGCAGGGAGCCCAGGGTGATGATCGAGGTATAAATGGCGCTGGAGAAGAAGCCCAGGGTCAGAATGAACCACGGCATGTGCTCCGGTGAACCGTTGATGAACAGGTACATCAGCACGGTCGCCAGCCCCGCCAGCACGGTCAGAATGCGCTGCAGGTCGAAGAAGCGCAGGATGAAGCTAAACGCCCACATGCCGAACATGTAAGACATCCAGAAATCGCTCACCAGTTTACCCGCGTCGTTCAGGCTCATGCCCAGACCTTTCG
Source organism: Enterobacter sp. E20 (assembly GCF_000801755.2). Classification (NCBI taxonomy): domain Bacteria; kingdom Pseudomonadati; phylum Pseudomonadota; class Gammaproteobacteria; order Enterobacterales; family Enterobacteriaceae; genus Enterobacter; species Enterobacter sp. E20. The sequence goes on along the minus strand of NZ_CP012999.1, from coordinate 4,377,310 downwards.
CGTACTCCGGTACCCAGGAGATAAAGCCCAGCTGGCCCAGGATGTAGCACAGCGCGGCGATGGAGAGGAACAGCACGCCGATGCCCCACTTTTCTTTCGCAACCGGCTCGGCGGTGGTTTGCGCTTTCTTGCCCAGCACCGGGAACTCGCAGCCGAAGGTCAGAATAAAGATCGCCACGTAGACCAGGCCGATGCAGGCATAGACCCAGTACCATTCGATGCTGCGCGCCAGCAGAACGGCCGCGACCATCGGGAAAATCATTCCGGCCATGCTGAAGAAGGAGTCGGTAAACAGCAGACGCGCGCCGCGCTGGCGGCCTTCATACATGTGGGTAATCAGGAACGTACCGATCGACATGGTGATCCCGCTGACCAGACCCAGCACGAACATGGCGGCGGAGAACAGGGCGATGCTGTGGCTCAGCATCAGGCCCGCCACGGCGGCAACCATCAGCACAAAGCCAAAACGCAGCTGGGTTTTCAGCGGGACGATTTCCATCAGCCAGGCATTCAGGAAGATAGAGATCAGGATCCCCGCGTTGAGGAAGGTAAAGGTGTTACTCATGCTGGAAACGGGCAGCTGGAAGTAGTCTGCGATATTCCCCATCACCATCCCGGTGACGATCACCAACGCGCCGGTCAGGGCGTAGGAGAAGAAGCTGATCCATGTGAGCTTGATGCGATTGCTGTTAGTCATGTCTGGCCTGTTCAGAAAAAGAAAAGCGCCCGGGGGGCGCTGAGAGCGGGCAGATTTTAGTCGCTAAAGTGATCTATTCCTATCTTTTAAGGGCAATGATTACGTCATTGCAGGTTTTAGTGTGATCTAAATCACATTAATTGACGGCGTAACCAATCGTTTGCGCGGTAATAATTGTTTCAACTTCGTAAAATTAGGTAAAAGGCTGGTCTCCGTTCATACTGCTCTTTAGAATCAAGCCATTCGCTTTTTATACTGCGCTTTGTTAAGGAATTCTCATGCTCAAATCAACACTGGCGGCTGTCGCAGCTGTGTTTGCTCTTTCTGCCGTTTCCCCTGCTGCGCTGGCAGCCAAAGGGGACCCTCACGTTCTGCTGACCACCTCTGCCGGGAATATTGAGCTGGAACTGAATAGCCAGAAAGCCCCTGTTTCCGTGAAAAACTTCCTCGACTATGTGAACAGTGGTTTCTATAACAACACCACTTTCCACCGCGTGATCCCAGGCTTCATGGTGCAGGGCGGCGGCTTCAACGAGCAGATGCAGCAGAAGCAGCCTAACCCGCCAATCAAAAACGAAGCGGACAACGGGCTGCTGAACAAACGCGGCACCATCTCCATGGCGCGTACCGCAGACAAAGACAGCGCGACCAGCCAGTTCTTCCTGAACGTGGCGGATAACGCCTTCCTCGACCACGGTCAGCGCGACTTTGGCTATGCCGTTTTCGGTAAGATTGTGAAAGGGATGGACGTGGCCGACAAGATTTCTCAGGTGCCTACCCACGACGTCGGTCCGTATCAGAATGTGCCGTCAAAACCGGTGGTTATCCTCTCCGCAAAAGTTCTGCCGTAATTCTTCTGAACGCGGGCTTCTTCTGCCCGCGTTATGTCGCCCTCCCTGCGAAAGCGCGTTTTGCTGCTTATACTTGTGGCAAACGGACTATTCAGGGAGGCGTTAAGTGAAAAAGCTCACCGACAAGCAAAAATCCCGTCTCTGGGAACAGCAGCGTAACGTCAATTTACAGGCCAGTTGTCTCCTTGAAAAAGGTAATGGTCCCTCAGAGCCCCATATTGAGACGCTGGAGCTTGGGCCTTCCGCGCCCGGGTTGCCCCATCTGTGCCTTATTCATCGTCATTTGTACCGCAGCGAGATGAAGCGGGCAGGCGAGTTACGTACCGACGATATTTTTAAGGGTGACATTCCGTTCTGCCATTTCGAATACATCGAGAAGATGGGCAACGAGCTGATGGCGGCGCTGGAAAGCGAAAAGTATCTCGTGGGTCTTGAGAAAGCGGCGTTTGTTGACCGGGTTAGCCACTATTACTGCGAAATCAACATGCTGCATCCGTTTATGCGCGGCAACGGTATTGCCCAGCGCGTTTTCTTCGAGCAGCTGGCGCTCCACGCGGGCTACGCGCTGGACTGGCGCGATATCGATCCCGACCAGTGGGTGGCGGCTAACCGAAGCGGCGCAACGGGAGATTTAACCGCGCTCAACGCTATCTTTGCCAAAGTAGTGAGCGAAGCGCGGGAATCTGAGTAGAATAGGGCGGCATTTTTTTCGGGGGCCGCCATGATTCTGCTGATTGATAACTACGATTCCTTCACCTGGAACCTTTACCAGTATTTTTGTGAACTGGGTGCAGAGGTGGTTGTCCGCCGCAACGACGAGATCGGACTGGCCGATATCGGGATGCTGGCTCCGCAGAAAATCGTGATTTCTCCGGGGCCGTGTACGCCGTCAGAATCGGGTATTTCTCTGGATGTTATCCAGCACTATGCCGGCAAGCTGCCGATCCTGGGCGTTTGTCTGGGCCATCAGGCGATTGCTCAGGCGTTTGGTGCCACCATCGTGCGCGCCGCGAAAGTGATGCACGGTAAAACCTCTCCGGTCACCCACGCCGGCACCGGGGTATTCACGGGGCTCAATAACCCGTTAACCGTGACGCGCTACCATTCCCTGGTGATTGACCCGTCGACCCTGCCCGACTGCTTTGAGGTGACCGCCTGGAGCGATACGCAGGAGATCATGGGGATTCGCCACCGCGAATGGGACCTCGAAGGCGTGCAGTTCCACCCGGAAAGCATCCTCAGCGAGCAGGGGCACGCGCTGCTGGCAAATTTCCTCAATCGCTGAATATCTGTTGCCTTGCTATGATTTTTTATGCATATTTTGTGATTATATTTTCACAATCACTGTGACATAAAAATGGATGGTCATGACATGGCAACTGAACAACCAGCAATTACCCGCGCGACATTTGATGAAGTGATCCTGCCGATTTATGCACCGGCTGAGTTTATCCCGGTGAAGGGAAAAGGCAGCCGCGTCTGGGATCAGCAGGGTAAAGAGTATGTGGATTTCGCGGGCGGGATTGCGGTCACGGCGCTGGGTCATTGCCATCCCGCGCTGGTTGAGGCGCTGAAAACCCAGGGCGAAACCCTGTGGCATACCAGCAATGTGTTCACCAACGAACCGGCGCTGCGCCTGGGCCGCAAGATCATCGATGCGACCTTTGCCGAGCGCGTGCTGTTTATGAACTCCGGCACTGAAGCCAACGAAACTGCGTTTAAGCTGGCGCGCTACTACGCGACAACGCGCCACAGCCCGTACAAAACCAAAATCATCGCCTTCCACAATGCCTTCCACGGACGCTCCTTCTTTACCGTCTCCGTTGGCGGCCAGCCGAAGTATTCCGACGGGTTTGGCCCGAAACCGGCCGACATCGTCCACGTACCGTTTAACGATCTGCACGCGGTGAAAGCGGTCATGGACGACCACACCTGCGCGGTGGTGGTCGAGCCTATCCAGGGTGAAGGCGGCGTGACGGCGGCAACTCCGGAATTCCTGAAAGGGCTGCGCGCGCTGTGCGACGAGCATCAGGCGCTGCTGGTCTTTGATGAAGTGCAGTGCGGGATGGGGCGTACCGGCGATCTGTTCGCTTATATGCACTACGGCGTGACGCCGGACATCCTGACCAGCGCCAAAGCGCTCGGCGGCGGTTTCCCGGTGAGTGCGGTACTGACGACGCAGGAGATCGCCTCCGCGTTCCACGTCGGTTCTCACGGTTCCACCTACGGCGGTAACCCGCTGGCGAGCGCCGTGGCGGGTGCCGCATTCGACATTATCAACACGCCGGAGGTGTTGAACGCCGTGAGCGCGAAGCGCGAGCTGTTCGTAAAACACCTGCAAAAGATTGATGAACAGTACGATGTGTTCAGCGAAATTCGCGGGATGGGGCTGTTGATTGGCGCCGAGCTGAAGCCGCAGTACAAAGGCCGGGCGCGCGACTTCCTTCACGCCGCCGCCCACGAAGGGGTGATGGTGCTTAATGCCGGGCCGGACGTGATGCGCTTTGCGCCGTCGCTGGTGGTAGAAGACAAAGACATCGAAGACGGGTTAACCCGCTTTGCCGCGGCGGTCGAGAAGATCGTAAAAGGCTAATACTCGGTTCGCTTTAGCCGGCGCGTTAACCAAATGCCGTGATGCGGACGCTGACGCCATGCCACCGACGAAATGGTGTGCATGGTGTTCAGATGCCCCAGAACGCGCTGTAAATGCTGCTCCAGGGTGCTCATTGGCCCGTGGGTCAACGTCTCCGGCGCTTCCAAAATGTTTGAGTCGCCCGACTCGCCCGGCGCGTCATACTCCAGACGCTGCTGACACCTCTGCAACGCAATTTCACACGACTGCAAATAGCGCTGCGCCAGATCCGGCGTCAGCATCGTGTGCTCGCGCGCCAGCGTGGTCATGGCGTTAATATGCTCGACGATAAACTGACTGTGCGTCACCCAGAGCTTCATGTCTGCCAGATAGTGCGAGTTAAAGCCCGGCTCCTGCATCGCCTGGTTGAGCGAGTTAAACAGGGCGTTGTGCGCCTGGTTGACCTTCATCCGCTGATAGGCCAGCGGCGAGGGCTGAGGGTCATCGCTCAGGATCAGGCGAATGGCCTGCTGGTCGGCTTCCAGCGCGTCGTGGGCGTTCTGCCTCAGCAGCCCGCTCTGCCACTGCGGCCACAGCCAGACCATGCCGCCAAAGGCAATCAGGCAGCCGATCAGGGTATCAATCAGCCTGGCGACAATAAACTGTTCGCCATTGAGCGTGAGCAGCTGCAGGGTATATACCGCCGTCACCGTAAAGCCCACCATCGCCCAGCCGTAATTTTTGCGGATAATCAGATAGCTCACCAGCGTAATCGCCAGCATCCCTGCCAGGGTATAGCCTTCCGGCACGTGGAAGTGCAGCGTTACGCCCGCAATGATCAGCCCGGCCATCGTTCCGCCAGCGCGATGCAGAATACGCACCCGCGTGGCGCCGTAGCCGTTCTGGGTGACAAACAGCACGGTCATTAATATCCAGTAGGGTTTCGGCAGGTGCAGCGCCATGCCCATCAGGCTGGCGGTACTGAGCATAACGCTAATCCTTGCGGCGTTGCGCAGAGCGGAAGATTTAAGAGAAAGATAGCTTTTGAGCGCGGGCAATAGCGGAAGCCGTTTTTGCTTATCCGCCATCAGGTCGCGGGGATAAAGCGGGCGCTGCGTGCGCAACACGCGGGCGATGCGGCTGAAGTGCCAGGCGGCAAACTGGCCGACCGGGTTATCGGGATGCTGGCGGGCGATTTTCTCCAGCGCGCCCAGCTGTTTTTCCATGTTAAAGCGCGTCGGGTAGCGGTGGTAGAGAATATCATCGGCCAGCACGCGCAGACGTGCCGAGACGGTCTGCGCGTTCCAGCGGATCACCGCTTCGGCGTGGCTGCGCTCGACCAGCTTTTGCACCTCCTGCGGGTGGTGAAGGCTTACGGAGATATGCTCCTGCAGATCCAGCCCGACCTGGAAGGTGCGCAGCAGCCGCTTGTACTCGTGGTTCTTGTTGGCGGCGAGCATATGCAGCTGCTGATAGCACTGGCTTATGAGATCCACCACCTTCTGCTGGCGCGTCAGCAGCGGCGGTAAGGATTTTTCCGGGTCGGTATGCTGGGTGAGCAGGGTGTATTTGGCTTCGCAGTAATCCGCAAGCTGCACATAGAGCAGGCTCAGGGATTCACGCAGCGGCTGCTCCCGCCACAGCCAGAACCAAAACCAGTTAAACAGCCCGTACCATAATGTCCCCAGGGCGTAGATCAGCAGCGGCTCCCACACCGGCATGTTCCCGGCGAGGCTCAGCGTGAAAATGGCCGCAATCAGCGAGGCGGGAAGCAGGCGGGCGTGCAGCGAACTGATTTCCGCCGTGACGCCAAGGGTCATCGCCAGTACGGTCAGGATCAGCGGCAGCGGGATATCCCGGGCAAGCAGGAGTTGTACGGCGAGGCTACACCCGGCAAACAGGCAGCCACCGATAATCAGGCGTTTGAAAAAGCGCTTATGCGGCGTGTCCAGACCGGCAATGTTGCAGCAGGCGGGCACGAGGGAAAACAGCAGGCCTTGCTGAAGATGTCCGAGGATCAGGCCTATGGCCACAGGGAGACACAACACCAGCGTTTGCCGCAGTGCGTAGTTAACTTCCGGGTGATAGATCAGCCTGCGCCACATGGGGAGTAGAGACAAAAACGGCGTGACACCTTGCGATGGCACGCCGTTTAAGCGGAATTAACGCGTTCCGTAGACCACGATGGTTTTACCGTGGGCGGAGATCAGGTTTTGATCTTCCAGCATTTTCAGGATACGGCCCACTGTTTCACGGGAGCAGCCGACGATCTGACCAATTTCCTGACGGGTAATTTTAATTTGCATGCCGTCCGGGTGGGTCATGGCGTCTGGCTGTTTCGCCAGGTTCAACAGGGTTTGTGCGATACGGCCGGTAACGTCCAGGAAGGCGAGGTTACCCACTTTCTCTGACGTGACCTGCAGACGGCGCGCCATCTGGGAAGAAAGACGCATCAGGATGTCAGGGTTAACCTGAATCAGCTGACGGAACTTCTTGTAAGAAATTTCAGCCACTTCACATGCTGTCTTTGCTCGAACCCAGGCGCTACGTTCCTGGCCCTCTTCAAACAGGCCCAGTTCACCGATGAAATCGCCCTGGTTCAGATAAGAAAGGATCATCTCTTTCCCTTCTTCATCTTTGATCAGCACTGCCACCGAGCCTTTAACGATGTAATACAACGTTTCCGCTTTTTCACCCTGGTGAATCAGCGTGCTCTTCGATGGGTACTTATGAATGTGGCAATGAGACAAGAACCATTCGAGAGTCGGGTCTGTTTGCGGTTTGCCAAGCACCATGCGCTGTTATCCTCTGTTATAAGCTGTCACCAGAGTCATCAGATGCATCCGGACTCTGGGGTTGCAATCGAATTCTTACCCATACCCTGGGAAGTCGGCTACCGTAACGTTTCGCAGCCAGTAAAGTTTGATGTCCTCTGCATACACGTGTAACGTCAATGTATTACTGTAGCATCCTGAGTGTTTTAGCATAGCTTTCGCCGCGTGTCTCCTGGTGTCTCGCTTCAGCATGATGCAGGTCGCCTTCCATTGCGATAAATGTAACGCACACGTAATCTGTCACCAAAAATGCAACGTTGGAGTTAATGAATATGCAAGCGCGCGTGAAATGGGTTGAAGGTTTAACGTTCCTGGGCGAGTCCGCGTCAGGACACCAGATTTTGATGGACGGTAACTCCGGCGATAAAGCACCCAGCCCAATGGAAATGGTGCTGATGGCGGCAGGAGGATGCAGCGCAATTGATGTGGTGTCGATTCTGCAAAAAGGACGTCATGACGTGACGGATTGTGAGGTTAAACTCACGTCAGAGCGTCGCGAAGAGGCGCCACGCCTGTTCACCCATATTAACCTGCACTTTGTGGTCACCGGTAAAGAGCTGAAAGACGCGGCGGTCTCGCGTGCGGTGGACCTGTCTGCGGAGAAGTACTGCTCGGTGGCGTTAATGCTGGAGAAAGCGGTAAAAATCACGCATTCGTATGAAGTGATCGAGGCGTGATTGATGGGGCATCGTGCGTGTTGATGCCCTCATCCTAACCCTCTCCCACAGGGAGAGGGAACATGCTCACGCGATCTGCTTCCCTTCCATCAGTCGCTCCACCAGCGGCGTCATGATGAGCTCCATCGCCAGCCCCATTTTTCCGCCCGGCACGACTAACGTATTCATGTGCGAAATAAACGAGCCCTGCAGCATTGCCAGCAGCCAAGGGTAATCAATGCCTTCGAGATTGCGGAAATGGATCACCACAAAGCTCTCATCCAGCGACGGGATGCTTTTAGCGGCAAACGGGTTCGAGGTGTCCACCGTCGGCACGCGCTGGAAGTTGATATGGGTGCGGGAGAACTGCGGCGTCAGGAAGTTAATGTAATCCTCCATGGAGCGCACCACGGAGTCCATCACCGCCTCTCGCGAATGGCCGCGCTCGCTCATGTCGCGCGTCAGCTTCTGGATCCACTCCAGGTTAACGATAGGGACCACGCCGACCAGCAGATCCACGTGGCGCGCCACGTCGTGTTGAGGCGTGACCACGCCACCGTGCAATCCTTCGTAAAACAGGACGTCGGTGGGTTCCGGCAGCGGCTGCCACGGGGTAAAGGTTCCCGGCACCTGATTCCAGGGTACGGCTTCATCATAGGTGTGCAGATACTTGCGGGACTGCCCTTTGCCGCTCTTACCGTACTCTATAAAGGTTTGTTCCAGCAGGCCAAAGTCATTGGCCTCCGGGCCGAAGTAGCTGATGTGTTTACCCGAATCGCGCGCCTTACGAATGGCCATGTCCATCTCCGGACGCGTGTAGCGGTGAAAGCTGTCGCCTTCGACCTCCGCCGCACGGAGATTCAGCTGGGCGAAAATCTTGCGAAATGCGAGGCTGGTGGTGGTGGTTCCCGCACCACTCGACCCCGTAACGGCAATAACCGGATGTCTGGCAGACATAGCAACTCCCTGACTGAAAAGGGTGGAAGATCAGCCGTGAAACGCGTTGCGGGGCATGATATTGACCGTCTCATGCAGTTCTGACCACACCAGCACCACGTCGCCGCTTTTCAGCTGGCGCTTAACATCGTTGACCTTTTGCTCAAGCGAGCGTTCCTGTTCACCATAATCGGTGCCTTCGCGTAATACAAAGCTTTCAATCAGATTATCGAGCGTTTCGGGAGCCAGATCCTGCCAGGGAATAATCATTTTGCACCGTCCAGATAAGGGGTCAGCCAGTCAGGAATTCGCGCCTCAAGCCACATTTTCGGGCGGCGCAGCGTGCCCCCGATAAACCCGACGTGGCCGCCATGCTCGGTCAACTGATAGTGAACGTTGTCGGGCAGGAATTCCTGAGCGGGGATCGAGTGATGATCCATAAACGGGTCATCTTTGGCATGAATAATCAGCGTCGGCTGCGTGATCTTGCTGAGCAGCGGCATGGCGCTGCACTGACGATAATAGTCAATCGCATCGGCGAAGCCGTGGATTTTCGCGGTGATCAGGTCGTCGAACTCGCGGATACGACGCACCTTTTTCAGCTGGCGCAGGCTTACCGGCAGGGTATCCGGGTAGGCCTTCAGCTTACGCGCCGCGTTGGCCTTCAGCAGGTTGAGCAGGTAGCGCTGGTAGACGCGGGAAAAGCCTTTATCCATGTGGTAGCTGCACTGCTCGAGCATAAACGGCGCGGAGACAATGACGGCGGCATCCAGCGGTACGCTTTCGCCCTCTTTGGCCAGCAGACAGGCCAGCATATTGCCGCCCAGCGAGTAGCCCACGGCGGCCGTTGGCACGGTGCCATAATTTTCCCGCAGCCAGTGTAAAAACCACGTCCCGTCTTCGGTTTCACCCGAGTGATAAATGCGTTTCTGACGATTCGGTTCACCGCTGCAGCCGCGAAAATGCATCACCACGCCGAGCCAGCCGCGCGCTTTTGCCGCCTCAATTAGCCCATGCGCATACGGGCTGTGCAGGCTGCCTTCCAGACCGTGGAAAACCACCAGACGCGGCTTATGGCGAGCCTGTTCAGGCGCTTCGCTCCAGGCGAGATCCAGAAAATCACCGTCTGGCAGGTCAAGCCGTTGCCAGTGCGGGGTGAACTGAACCTTGCGGCGGATCAGTCGCGGCAGCATGGTCTGCAAATGCGGATTGGCCACGCCGCGCATAGGCACGAACTCAGTGCTGTCTTCGGCCGCAATGTCGAAGTCTGATGGAATGATTTGGGTCATAAGCGCGATGCTGATTCTTGTCGGAAATTTACGATACTTTCCGAATTGTACCCCGTTTAAGCTGGATTTCCGAACCCGGTACGGATTCTGCTCTTCAAACGGGGTAAATAAGTCAGTCAGCCTGCAGCATCGCTTCCAGCTGTTCCTGCGCGTCGAGCCACGCCATCTCGCACTCTTCGAGACTGGATTTGGTCTTCGCCTGGGTTTGCAGGCAGTCGGTCAGCTCAGCCTTGCGGCTCTGGTCATACAGGCCGCTATCGCCGAGCTTCTCTTCAACGATAGCCAGCGTGGCGTTGAGTTTTTCCATCTCTTTTTCGAGACGGGTAATCTCTTTACGCAGGGGCTGCGTCTGGGTGCGCAGCTCCGCTTCACGGCGCTTCTGATCTTTACGCGCCTGCGCGCTGTTGGCGTTGTCTTTCGCTGACTCTTCCGGCTGGTTTTCCTGCTTCTGCACGTCCGTCAGCCACTGCTGATAGTCTTCCAGATCGCCGTCGAACGGTTCGACTTTGCCGCCGTGCACTAAATAGAGATCGTCCGTGGTGGAGCGGATCAGGTGACGGTCGTGCGAAACCACCACCAGCGCGCCTTCGAACTCAATCAGCGCTTCGGTCAGCGCCTGACGCATGTCGAGATCCAGGTGGTTGGTCGGTTCATCGAGCAGCAGCAGGTTCGGGCGCTGCCAGACGATCAGCGCCAGCACCAAACGGGCCTTTTCGCCGCCGGAGAAGCGCTCGGTGTTTTCAGTCACCTTATCGCCCTGGAAGCCGAAGCCGCCGAGATAGTCGCGCAGCTTCTGCTCCATCTCCTGCGGCGCAAGACGCGCGAGGTGCTGAATCGGCGATTCATCCGCGCGTAAAAATTCCAGCTGATGCTGGGCGAAGTAACCCAGCTTGATGCCCTTCGCCAGGCCGATTTCGCCGCTGACCGGGTTAAGCTCGCCCGCCAGCAGTTTGATCAGCGTCGATTTACCGGCGCCGTTACGCCCCAGCAGGCCAATGCGGGAACCCGGCACCAGGTTGAGCTTGATGGAGTCGAGAATAATGCGGTCGGCATAGCCAGCGCTGACTTTTTCCATTTTCAGCAGCGGGTTAGGCAGGCTTTCCGGCTCGCGGAAGCTGAAGTGGAACGGGTTATCCACGTGCGCCGGGGCGATCATCTCCATGCGTTCCAGCATCTTGATGCGGCTCTGGGCCTGCTTGGCTTTTGAGGCTTTGGCCTTAAAGCGATCCACGAAGCTCTGCAGATGCGCCACGCGCTGCTGCTGGCTTTCGTACATGGACTGCTGCTGGGCGAGACGCGTCGCGCGCTGGCGCTCGAAGGAGCTGTAGTTGCCGGTGTACTCGAACATCGTTTGCTGTTCGATATGAATAATTTTATCCACCACCGGGTCAAGGAAGTCGCGGTCGTGGGAGATCAGAATCAGAGTGCCCTGATAGCTCTTGAGCCACTTCTCCAGCCAAATAACCGCATCGAGATCGAGGTGGTTGGTCGGTTCGTCGAGCAACAGCAGGTCAGAGCGGCAGATCAGCGCCTGCGCCAGGTTGAGGCGCATACGCCAGCCGCCGGAGAAGTCGCTGACCGGACGTTCCAGCTGTTCGTTGCTGAAGCCCAGGCCGTGCAGCAGGCTGGAGGCGCGGGAGCGAATGGTCCACGCGTCGATGGCGTCCAGCTTGCCGTGAACGGTGGCGATGGCGTGACCGTCGTTGCGCTCGTTAGCAGAATGAAGTTCCGCTTCGAGCTTACGGTATTCACGGTCGCCGTCGATAACATAGTCGAGTGCCGGTTCGCTCAGCGCAGGCGTCTCCTGGTTTACCCAGGCGAGCTGCCAGTTTCCCGGGAAGGTAAAGTTACCGCCATCCGCGCTAATCTCGTTTTTCAGCAGCGCCAGCAGGGTGGATTTACCGCAGCCGTTTTTGCCGACCAGACCCACTTTTTGGCCCGGGTTGATGGTAGCAGTGGCGTTATCCAGCAGGACGCGCACGCCGCGACGAATTTGTAACGAGGAGAAAACAATCATAGAAGCGCCGTATGTTCCGACTATGTTAATTTGTCATTATGATAATGTAAGGTGTGGGCCATTTTCCGCACCGGGCCGCCATGGTAGCCCAAAACAGCGACGATACACAAAAACAGAAACAAGACCGGGAGGGGAATGATGTCTCAGACAGCAAAAGTGCTGCTGCTGTATGCCCATCCGGAATCTCAGGACTCGGTGGCAAACCGGGTGCTGCTTAAGCCGGCCACACAGCTTAGTAACGTAACGGTGCACGATCTCTACGCGCACTATCCTGATTTCTTTATTGATATCCCTTACGAGCAGGAGCTGCTGCGTCAGCATGACGTGATTGTGTTCCAGCATCCGCTTTATACCTATAGCTGTCCGGCGCTGCTCAAAGAGTGGCTGGACCGCGTGTTGAGCCGGGGCTTCTCCAGCGGGGTGGGGGGCAACCAGCTGGCGGGAAAGTACTGGCGTAGTGTGATTACGACCGGTGAACCCGAAAGCGCTTACCGTCACGACGGGCTGAACCGCTATCCGATGAGCGATATCCTCAGGCCATTCGAGCTGACGGCGGCGATGTGCCGTATGCACTGGATGAGCCCGATTATTGTCTACTGGGCGCGGCGTCAGGATCCGAAAGAGCTGGCAAGCCACGCCAGAGCCTACGGTGAATGGCTGGCGTCACCTATCCCGGCAGGAGGTCGTTAATGGAAGGATCGAATTTACTCCTCGCCGGGGTGCTGTTTTTATTTGCGGCCGTCGTCGCGGTGCCGCTTGCTGCACGCATTGGTATCGGTGCGGTGCTGGGGTATCTGCTGGCGGGGATCGCGATTGGCCCCTGGGGGCTGGGATTCATCAGCGATGTAGATGAGATCCTCCATTTCTCCGAGCTGGGCGTGGTGTTCCTGATGTTCATCATCGGCCTGGAGCTGAATCCTTCGAAATTGTGGCAGCTCCGACGCTCTATCTTTGGCGTGGGCGCCGCGCAGGTGTTGTTCAGCGCCGCGATCCTGGGTGGCCTGTTAATGCTGACAAACTTTTCATGGCAGGCGGCGGTGATTGGCGGGATAGGCCTTGCGATGTCGTCGACGGCGATGGCGCTGCAGCTGATGCGCGATAAAGGGATGAATCGCAACGAAGCCGGTCAGCTGGGCTTTTCGGTGCTGCTGTTCCAGGATTTGGCGGTGATCCCGGCGCTGGCGCTGGTGCCGCTGCTGGCGGGGTCCGGGGACGATCACTTCGACTGGGCTAAAATCGCCATGAAGGTGCTGGCCTTCGCGGGCATGCTGATTGGCGGTCGTTTCCTGCTACGTCCCGTGTTCCGCTTTATTGCCGCGTCTGGCGTTCGCGAGGTGTTTACCGCCGCGACGCTGCTGCTGGTGCTGGGATCGGCGTTGTTTATGGACGCGCTGGGGCTGTCGATGGCGCTCGGGACCTTTATCGCCGGGGTGCTGCTGGCGGAGAGTGAGTATCGTCACGAGCTGGAAATTGCCATCGATCCCTTCAAAGGGCTGCTGCTAGGCCTGTTCTTTATTTCGGTGGGGATGGCGCTCAACCTCGGTGTGCTCTATACCCATCTGCTGTGGGTGATAGTGAGCGTCGCCATCCTGGTGGCGGTGAAGATGCTGGTACTGTACGTCATGGCGCGTATCTACGGGCTGCGCAGTTCGGAACGCATGCAGTTTGCCAGCGTGTTAAGCCAGGGAGGCGAGTTCGCGTTTGTGCTGTTCTCGACCGCATCCTCCCAGAAGCTGTTTAAAGACGATCAGATGGCGCTTTTGCTGGTGACGGTCACGCTGTCTATGATGACCACGCCGCTGCTGATGAAGCTGGTGGATAAACTGCTGTCGCGCCGCCTGAACCCAAATGACGATGAAGACGAAGCGCCGTGGGTGGAAGACGATAAGCCGCAGGTGATTGTGGTGGGCTTTGGCCGTTTTGGACAGGTGATTGGACGCCTGCTGATGGCGAACAAAATGCGCATTACGGTACTGGAGCGGGATATCAGCGCGGTCAACCTGATGCGTAAATATGGCTACAAGGTTTACTACGGCGATGCGACCCAGCTCGAGCTGCTGCGCTCGGCGGGGGCGGAAGCGGCAGAGTCCATCGTGATTACCTGTAACGATCCGGAAGACACGATGAAGCTGGTGGATCTGTGCCAGCAGCATTTCCCGCATCTGCATATTCTGGCGCGTGCGCGGGGACGTGTTGAAGCTCACGAATTGTTGCAGGCGGGTGTGAAACACTTCTCCCGTGAGACGTTCTCCAGTGCGCTGGAGCTGGGCCGTAAGGCGCTGATCTCGCTCGGCATGCATCCGCATCAGGCGCAGCGCGCCCAGATGCACTTCCGCCGGCTGGATATGCGGATGTTGCGCGAGCTGATGCCGGTACATACCGATACGGCGCAGATCTCCCGCGTGCGGGAAGCGCGTCGCGAGCTGGAGGAGATCTTCCAGCGAGAGATGCAACAGGAACGACGCCAGCTTGATGGCTGGGATGAATTTGAATAAAGGGTAACGAAAGATGGCTGTACGTAAACGCTTTATCGCGGGTGCAAAATGCCCGACCTGTCAGGCGCAAGATACCCTGGCGATGTGGCGGGAAAATAATGTTGATGTTGTTGAGTGTGTTAAGTGCGGTCACCAGATGCGTGAGGCCGATAAAGAGGCCCGCGATCACGTTCGCAAAGAAGAGCAAGTTATCGGGATTTTTCATCCGGACTAGCGATATGCCCTGAGTTTTTTTAAGCTAAAGGGTACACGGGTGCAGATTTCCGCTACAATCTGCGCCAGCAATTTTCCCACGCTCAGGAGATATCATGAAAGTAGCAAAAGACCTGGTGGTCAGCCTGGCCTATCAGGTACGTACAGAAGACGGTGTGTTGGTTGATGAGTCTCCGGTGAGTGCGCCGCTTGACTACCTGCATGGTCACGGTTCCCTGATTTCCGGCCTGGAAAACGCGCTGGAAGGTCATGAAGTTGGCGACAAATTTGACGTTGCTGTAGGCGCGAACGACGCTTACGGTCAGTATGACGACAACCTGGTTCAGCGCGTTCCTAAAGACGTGTTCATGGGCGTTGACGAACTGCAGGTTGGCATGCGCTTCCTGGCTGAAACTGACCAGGGTCCGGTTCCTGTTGAAATCACCGAAGTGGAAGATGACCACGTCGTGGTTGACGGTAACCACATGCTGGCTGGCCAGAACCTGAAGTTCAACGTAGAAGTTGTTGCGATCCGTGAAGCGACCGAAGAAGAGCTGGCTCATGGCCACGTTCACGGTGCGCACGGTCACGACCATGACCACGATCACGGCCACGACGGCTGCTGCGGTGGTCACGGCCACGATCACGACCATGGTCATGACCACGGTAAAGGTGGTTGCGGTAACGGCGGCTGCGGTTGCCACTAATTCCGTCATGCGGAAAATAAAAAAGCGGGATAATAATCCCGCTTTTTTACGCCTCAATAATGAGGAGGTGGCGTCTCTTCTGACTGAGAGGCAATGTTTGACGGCTGTGTAGCCTTCAGCTTTTCCGTCAGCAGGCGCATATGATCCCGCAGTTTTGCCATTTCGAGCTCATGTGCGGTCACGGTCTGGTTTAGCTCTTCGATGGTGATGTCCTGAAAAGCCAGGCGGCTTTCCAGCTCAGCCATTCTCGCTTCTATTGCTGTATCCTTCATCATTCACCTCGTTTATTTCAGATTCGCCATAATGGCCCTGCGGCGGCGCAGTTTAACTGAGTTTATCCTTAAGTACAGTCTGCATCCCTTTGGCAGGAAACTTATTTAAACAAAAATAGTCTGAAAAGTGGCGAGAATTGGAAGTGTCTGTCTGTAGATTTCTTCCGCAACGTTTTATAGTACGTAACTCATTTACGTTTAACGCTGGGGTGAGAGTCCCCAGGCCCTGGAGATATGGATGAAATCACTGTTTAAAGTAACGCTGCTGGCGACGACGATGGCTGTTGCGCTGAACGCGCCGCTGTCATTCGCTGCTGATACTGCTGCGAAGCCTGCTGCCACTGCAGACAGCAAAGCGGCGTTCAAAAATGACGACCAGAAATCCGCCTACGCACTGGGCGCATCTCTGGGTCGCTACATGGAAAACTCTCTGAAAGAACAAGAGAAACTGGGCATCAAACTGGATAAAGCTCAGCTGATCGCGGGCGTTCAGGACGCATTTGCAGATAAGAGCAAGCTGTCTGACCAGGAAATTGAACAGACTCTGCAGGCGTTCGAAGCGCGCGTGAAGGGTGCCGCGCAGACCAAGATGGACGCGGACGCTAAAGACAACGAAGCGAAAGGCAAAGCCTACCGAGACACCTTTGCCAAAGAGAAAGGTGTGAAAACCTCTTCTACCGGCCTGGTGTACAAAGTTGAGAAAGAAGGCACCGGCGATGTGCCTAAAGACAGCGACACCGTTGTTGTGAACTACAAAGGTACGCTGATCGACGGTAAAGAGTTCGATAACTCTTACACCCGCGGTGAGCCGCTCTCCTTCCGTCTGGATGGTGTGATCCCTGGCTGGACTGAAGGCCTGAAAAACATCAAGAAAGGCGGCAAGATCAAGATGGTTATCCCACCGGATCTGGCCTATGGCAAAACCGGCGTTCCGGGTATCCCTGCCAACTCTACGCTGGTCTTTGACGTAGAGCTGCTGGATATCAAACCGGCACCGAAAGCGGATGCGAAAGCAGACGCACCGGCTGACGATAAAGCCGCTGCTGCTAAGAAGTAATGTTGAAAAAAACCGCCGCCTTTCAGGCGGCGGTTTTTTTATTGTGGGGCAGATATAATTAACACTGGAAAGCGCTACGCACGCTGTATTAATTTAGTTGTCCGTGTAGATAATGAGCCTGCCCTGAAAACCTAACGACAGGCTCCTGAAAAGGAGTGTTTTTTTCATGTCCAGGTCGCTTTTAACCAACGAAACCAGTGAACTTGATTTGCTGGATCAACGTCCTTTCGATCAGACCGACTTCGATATTCTGAAATCCTACGAAGCGGTAGTGGACGGGTTAGCGATGCTCATTGGCTCCCACTGCGAAATCGTATTGCACTCCCTGCAAGATCTGAAGTGTTCCGCCATCCGCATTGCGAATGGTGAACATACTGGCCGTAAAATTGGTTCGCCAATTACCGACCTTGCATTGCGTATGCTGCATGACATGACCGGCGCGGACAGCAGCGTCTCAAAATGCTATTTCACCCGCGCCAAAAGCGGCGTGCTGATGAAATCAGAAACCATCGCGATTCGAAACCGCGAGCATCGTGTCATTGGGCTGCTGTGCATCAACATGAACCTTGATGTGCCATTCTCGCAAATCATGAGCACCTTTATTCCGCCAGAAACGCCGGACGTTGGCTCTTCTGTTAACTTTGCCTCCTCCGTTGAAGATCTGGTGACGCAGACGCTTGAGTTTACGATTGAAGAGGTGAATGCCGATCGCAACGTCTCGAACAACGCCAAGAATCGCCAGATCGTGCTCAATCTTTATGAAAAAGGGATTTTTGATATTAAAGACGCCATCAACCAGGTGGCCGATCGTCTGAACATCTCCAAGCACACGGTCTACCTCTATATTCGCCAGTTCAAAAGCGGCGATTTCCAGGGACAAGACAAGTAATGCGTTTTGCGTTAATGGTGACAGGCCCGGCGTACGGCACTCAGCAGGCCAGCAGCGCGCTGCAGTTTGCGCATGCGCTACTGGCGGCCGGACATGAGCTGGCGAGCGTCTTCTTCTATCGGGAAGGGGTGTATAACGCGAATCAGTTTACGTCACCGGCGAGCGACGAGTTCGATCTGGTGCGCGCCTGGCAGGCATTAAACGAAAAGCAGGGCGTAGAACTGCACATCTGCGTGGCGGCAGCACTGCGCCGCGGCGTGACCGATGCAACCGAAGCCGCACGTCTTGGTTTATTGGGTTCTAACCTGCAGCCCGGCTTTTCGTTGAGTGGCCTGGGTGCACTGGCACAGGCGGCATTAACCTCCGACAGAGTGGTGCAATTCTGATGAAGCGTGTCGCGTTTGTTTTTTCCTCCGCACCGCACGGCAATGCGTCCGGCAGAGAAGGGCTGGATGCGCTGCTCGCGACCTCAGCATTGACCGAAGATATCGGTGTCTTCTTTTTGGGCGACGGCGTATTTCAGCTTCTGGCGGGGCAACAGCCTCAGGCCATTCTGGCGCGTGATTACATCGCGACGTTCAAAGTGTTACCGCTTTACGATATCGAAACCTTCTATGTCTGTGCCGACTCCCTGGCTGCGCGCGGCCTAAACGAGGCAACGCCTTTCGTGCTGGATGTGACAGTCTTGTCTTCTGCTGCATTGCGCGAACACCTTTCCCACTACGACACCGTTCTGACTTTCTGAGGCTGACATGCTCCATACTCTGAGCCATTCACCGTGGCAATGTGATATCGACGCGTTACTGAGTATGCTGCGCGAAGGTGATGATCTGCTGCTGATTCAGGATGGCGTGCTTGCCGCACTGGAAGGCAGTCGTTTCGTTGAAATTCTCACGAATGCCCCCATAACAGTCTCTGCGCTGAAGGACGATCTGGATGCGCGGGGTCTTTCTGGTCAAATTTCAGCCAAAATTGACGTGGTTGGCTATACTGATTTCGTCAATCTTACTGTGACGCACGCCAGTCAAATGAACTGGTGATTTGAGATCGCTGTATATTTCTTGACACCTTTTCGACGTAGCCCTAAAATTTCGCGTCCTCATATTGTATGAGGTCGTTTTATTACGTGTTTACGAAGCAAAAGCTAAAACCAGGAGCTATTTAATGGCAACAGTTAACCAGCTGGTACGCAAACCACGCGCACGCAAAGTTGCAAAGAGCAACGTGCCTGCGCTGGAAGCCTGCCCGCAGAAACGTGGTGTATGTACTCGTGTATATACCACCACTCCTAAAAAACCAAACTCCGCACTGCGTAAAGTATGCCGTGTGCGTTTGACTAACGGTTTCGAAGTGACTTCCTACATCGGTGGTGAAGGTCACAACCTGCAGGAACACTCCGTGATCCTGATCCGTGGCGGTCGTGTTAAAGACCTTCCGGGTGTTCGTTACCACACCGTTCGTGGTGCGCTCGACTGCTCAGGTGTTAAAGACCGTAAGCAGGCTCGCTCCAAGTACGGCGTGAAGCGTCCTAAGGCTTAATGGTTCTCCGTTAAGTAAGGCCAAACTGATTTATCTTAATGTCAAACTAAACTCTTTGAGTTTTGGACAATCCTGAATTAACAACGGAGTATTCCCATGCCACGTCGTCGCGTTATTGGTCAGCGTAAAATTCTTCCAGATCCGAAATTCGGATCAGAACTGCTGGCAAAATTTGTAAATATCCTGATGGTAGATGGTAAAAAATCTACTGCAGAAGCAATCGTATACAGCGCGCTTGAGACCCTGGCTCAGCGTTCTGGTAAAAATGAACTGGAAGCTTTCGAAGTCGCTCTCGACAACGTTCGCCCAACCGTAGAAGTTAAGTCCCGCCGCGTTGGTGGTTCTACTTATCAGGTTCCAGTTGAAGTTCGTCCGGTTCGTCGTAATGCTCTGGCAATGCGTTGGATCGTTGAAGCTGCTCGTAAACGCGGTGATAAATCCATGGCTCTGCGTCTGGCGAACGAACTTTCTGATGCTGCAGACAACAAAGGTACTGCAGTTAAGAAACGTGAAGACGTTCACCGTATGGCAGAAGCCAACAAGGCGTTCGCACACTACCGTTGGTAATCCCTTCGGAGTATTAGTCACCAGGCGGGCGCTTCAGAGAAGCCGCCCGCTCTGGGTAACTTAACTGAACGCCTAAAGATATAAACGAGGAATCAAATGGCTCGTACAACACCCATCGCACGCTACCGTAACATCGGTATCAGTGCGCACATCGACGCCGGTAAAACCACTACTACCGAACGTATTCTGTTCTACACCGGTGTAAACCATAAAATCGGTGAAGTTCATGACGGCGCAGCCACCATGGACTGGATGGAACAGGAGCAGGAGCGTGGTATCACTATCACCTCCGCAGCGACTACTGCATTCTGGTCAGGTATGGCTAAGCAGTACGAACCGCATCGCGTAAACATCATCGACACCCCAGGGCACGTTGACTTCACCATCGAAGTAGAACGTTCCATGCGTGTTCTTGACGGCGCGGTAATGGTTTATTGCGCAGTTGGTGGTGTTCAGCCACAGTCTGAAACCGTATGGCGTCAGGCGAACAAATATAAAGTTCCACGCATCGCGTTCGTTAACAAAATGGACCGTATGGGTGCTAACTTCCTGAAAGTTGTTGGCCAGATCAAAACCCGTCTGGGCGCGAACCCTGTTCCGCTGCAGCTGGCAATTGGTGCTGAAGAAGGCTTCACCGGCGTTATCGACCTGGTGAAAATGAAAGCCATCAACTGGAACGATGCAGACCAGGGCGTTACCTTCGAATACGAAGATATCCCAGCTGCAATGCAGGACCTGGCTGACGAATGGCACCAGAACCTGATCGAATCCGCTGCTGAAGCTTCTGAAGAGCTGATGGAGAAATACCTGGGTGGTGAAGAACTGACTGAAGAAGAGATCAAAAAAGCTCTGCGTCAGCGCGTTCTGAACAACGAAATCATCCTGGTAACCTGTGGTTCTGCGTTCAAGAACAAAGGTGTTCAGGCGATGCTGGATGCGGTAGTTGACTACCTGCCATCCCCGGTTGACGTTCCTGCGATCAACGGCATCCTGGACGACGGTAAAGATACTCCGGCTGAGCGTCACGCAAGCGACGAAGAGCCATTCTCTGCACTGGCGTTCAAAATTGCTACCGACCCATTCGTGGGTAACCTGACCTTCTTCCGCGTTTACTCTGGTGTGGTTAACTCCGGTGATACCATCCTGAACTCCGTGAAAGCGGCGCGTGAACGTTTTGGCCGTATCGTACAGATGCACGCTAACAAACGTGAAGAGATCAAAGAAGTTCGTGCGGGCGACATCGCTGCAGCTATCGGTCTGAAAGACGTGACCACTGGTGACACCCTGTGTGACCCGGATCACCCGATCATTCTGGAGCGTATGGAATTCCCTGAGCCGGTAATCTCCATCGCAGTTGAACCAAAAACCAAAGCTGACCAGGAAAAAATGGGTCTGGCTCTGGGCCGTCTGGCGAAAGAAGACCCATCATTCCGCGTATGGACTGATGAAGAATCTAACCAGACCATCATCGCTGGTATGGGTGAACTGCACCTGGACATCATCGTTGACCGTATGAAGCGTGAATTCAACGTTGAAGCGAACGTGGGTAAACCTCAGGTTGCTTACCGCGAAGCGATTCGCGCGAAAGTTACCGATGTTGAAGGTAAACACGCTAAGCAGTCTGGTGGTCGCGGTCAGTACGGTCACGTTGTGATCGACATGTACCCACTGGAGCCGGGCTCTAACCCGAAAGGTTACGAGTTCATCAACGACATCAAAGGCGGTGTAATTCCTGGCGAATACATCCCAGCTGTTGATAAAGGCATCCAGGAACAGCTGAAAGCGGGCCCTCTGGCTGGCTATCCGGTTGTTGACATGGGTGTTCGTCTGCACTTCGGTTCTTACCACGACGTTGACTCCTCTGAACTGGCGTTTAAACTGGCTGCGTCTATTGCCTTTAAAGAAGGCTTTAAGAAAGCAAAACCAGTTCTGCTTGAGCCAATCATGAAGGTTGAAGTAGAAACTCCTGAAGAGAACACCGGTGACGTTATCGGTGACTTGAGCCGTCGTCGCGGTATGCTGCGTGGTCAGGAATCCGAAGTAACTGGCGTTAAGATCCACGCTGAAGTTCCGCTGTCTGAAATGTTCGGATATGCAACTCAGCTGCGTTCTCTGACCAAAGGTCGTGCATCATACACCATGGAATTCCTGAAGTATGATGATGCGCCTAACAACGTTGCTCAGGCCGTTATTGAAGCCCGTGGTAAGTAATCCACAGGATTAAAACCTAAGTCCCGTGCTCTCTCCACAGGGGAGAGCACTATAGTAAGGAATATAGCCGTGTCTAAAGAAAAATTTGAACGTACAAAACCGCACGTCAACGTTGGTACTATCGGCCACGTTGACCATGGTAAAACTACCCTGACTGCTGCAATCACTACCGTTCTGGCTAAAACCTACGGTGGTTCTGCTCGTGCATTCGACCAGATCGATAACGCACCAGAAGAAAAAGCTCGTGGTATCACCATCAACACTTCCCACGTTGAGTACGACACCCCGACTCGCCACTACGCACACGTAGACTGCCCAGGCCACGCCGACTATGTTAAAAACATGATCACCGGTGCTGCGCAGATGGACGGCGCGATCCTGGTTGTTGCTGCGACTGACGGCCCAATGCCTCAGACTCGTGAGCACATCCTGCTGGGTCGTCAGGTAGGCGTTCCTTTCATCATCGTGTTCCTGAACAAATGCGACATGGTTGATGACGAAGAGCTGCTGGAACTGGTAGAGATGGAAGTTCGTGAACTGCTGTCTCAGTACGATTTCCCGGGCGACGATACTCCAATCGTTCGTGGTTCTGCTCTGAAAGCGCTGGAAGGCGAAGCTGAGTGGGAAGCTAAAATCATCGAACTGGCTGGCTTCCTGGATTCTTACATCCCAGAACCAGAGCGTGCGATTGACAAGCCGTTCCTGCTGCCAATCGAAGACGTATTCTCCATCTCCGGTCGTGGTACCGTTGTTACCGGTCGTGTAGAGCGCGGTATCATCAAAGTTGGCGAAGAAGTTGAAATCGTTGGTATCAAAGAGACTGCGAAGTCTACCTGTACTGGCGTTGAAATGTTCCGCAAACTGCTGGACGAAGGCCGTGCTGGTGAGAACGTTGGTGTTCTGCTGCGTGGTATCAAACGTGAAGAAATCGAACGTGGTCAGGTTCTGGCGAAGCCAGGCTCAATCAAGCCACACACCAAGTTCGAATCTGAAGTGTACATCCTGTCCAAAGACGAAGGCGGCCGTCATACTCCGTTCTTCAAAGGCTACCGTCCACAGTTCTACTTCCGTACAACTGACGTGACCGGTACCATCGAACTGCCAGAAGGCGTTGAGATGGTAATGCCAGGCGACAACATCAAGATGGTTGTGACTCTGATCCACCCAATCGCGATGGACGACGGTCTGCGTTTCGCAATCCGTGAAGGCGGCCGTACCGTTGGCGCGGGCGTTGTTGCTAAAGTTCTGGGCTAATTAATTATCCCCGAATAAAAAAAGGACGCTTCGGCGTCCTTTTTTATTTTCTGCCGCTCAGGTACTGTCACAAAATTACGCATTTTTTGCCTGCTCCCGCCCCGTATTGTGGCGTTTGTGCTATTGTAATCATAACCATTCTCACTTACACTTTGCGCATAATTTGAACGGGAGTCTCTATGTACGTTTGTTTATGTAATGGTGTAAGCGACAAGAAAATACGTCAGGCCGTTCGTCAGTTTCAGCCTCAGTCATTTCAGCAGCTACGCAAATTTGTTCCGGTGGGAAATCAATGCGGTAAATGTGTGCGTGCTGCGCGAGAGATCATGCAGGACGAATTGATGCAGATCCCGGAATACAAAGAGATCGCGTAAGCGCCCATCTTTTTTTTGACATCCTTGTAGCCCGATCTACGCTTCAATGAGTGGAAGCGGAGGGACTATATAATGAAAGGTGATGTTAAAATCATAAGTTATCTCAATAAATTATTGGGAAATGAGCTTGTCGCAATTAACCAGTACTTTCTTCACGCGAGAATGTTCAAAAACTGGGGGCTTAAACGTCTGAACGACGTTGAGTACCATGAATCGATCGATGAAATGAAGCACGCTGATAAATATATCGAGCGTATTTTATTCCTTGAAGGCATTCCAAACCTGCAGGATCTCGGAAAGCTGGGCATCGGAGAAGATGTCGAAGAGATGCTGCGTTCCGACCTCAGGCTGGAACTTGAAGGCGCCAAAGATCTCCGTGAAGCCATTGCCTACGCAGACAGCGTACATGACTACGTCAGTCGCGATATGATGATCCAGATCCTGGCCGATGAAGAAGGCCACATTGACTGGCTGGAAACGGAGCTGGATCTGATTGGTAAAATCGGCCTGCAGAACTACCTTCAGTCGCAGATTAAAGTGGAAGAGTAACCACCGACTTCCAGCCTACGCATAAACCCGCTGCTGCCAGAAATGGCCCAAAAGGCAGTGGGTTTTTTAATGCTCCCTTATCGCCGGTGAGTAACGAAAACACAAGAATGCTAAGTAGCGCCATAAGCGCAGCGAGTAACGCCAGCGCAGGCAGCACGCACCAGCCATGCCAGGCGCCAAGCGCCGCCAGGTATTTTACATCGCCGTATCCCATCCCTTCACGCCGGCAGATAAAGCGATATCCCCAGTAAATAACGGCAAAGCCGACATATCCAGCCATCGCTCCCACCACGGCACTCGGCAGAAAATCAGGTTGGAAACAGAGCTGAAAGAGCAGGCCCGCCCATAGCAACGGGCAGAGAAATTTATCAGGAAGCAGTCCGCAGCGAATATCTGCACGGACGAGAAAGGCAGTCAGCGAAAAATAGACCAGCAAAAAGGGGAGGGTGGTTAACATGGAAAAGGCCTCAAAAGGGTTTGAGCGCATCCTCGCTATAATCGACCTGGTCGGCAATCTATAAAAACGACACTTGCGTAGTGGCTCGAGACAAAGCCTTGAGAAGGGATACATTGCGTAAAAAGTTGCGCGCCCTTACGCACACTGCGCCTCTGGCGCTTAATTTCTAAACGGCACTTGCGTCTTGTCCAGATTTACGTATAATGCGCGGGCTTGTCGTAATTGACGGCGGGTTCAATCAGAACCAGAGTAGCTCATTTTGTTACTCAACAATGCTCCCAATTGGGGAGCTACGTAAGAACGGTTACACTCTCCCATCAATCGTAATGGGTTTGAGGAGTAATCATTTTCGTTTATAAAATAATTGGAGCTCTGGTCTCATGCAGAACCAAAGAATCCGTATCCGCCTTAAAGCGTTTGATCATCGTCTGATCGATCAATCAACCGCGGAAATCGTCGAGACTGCTAAGCGCACTGGTGCGCAAGTCCGTGGTCCGATCCCGCTGCCGACCCGCAAAGAGCGCTTCACCGTTCTGATCTCTCCGCACGTCAACAAAGACGCGCGCGATCAGTACGAAATCCGCACTCACAAGCGTCTGGTTGACATCGTTGAGCCAACTGAGAAAACCGTTGATGCTCTGATGCGTCTGGATCTGGCTGCCGGTGTAGACGTGCAGATCAGCCTGGGTTAATCAGGTCATCGAGCGATTGAGAGGTTGATACAATGATTGGTTTAGTCGGTAAAAAAGTGGGCATGACCCGCATCTTCACTGAAGATGGCGTTTCAATCCCAGTAACCGTAATCGAAGTTGAAGCAAACCGCGTTACCCAGGTTAAAGATCTGGCTAACGATGGCTACCGCGCTGTTCAGGTGACCACTGGTGCTAAAAAAGCTAACCGTGTAACCAAACCAGAAGCGGGTCACTTCGCTAAAGCTGGCGTAGAAGCTGGCCGTGGTCTGTGGGAATTCCGTCTTGCTGAAGGCGAAGAGTTCACCGTAGGTCAGGACATTAGCGTTGAGCTGTTTGCTGACGTTAAAAAAGTTGACGTAACCGGTACCTCTAAAGGTAAAGGTTTTGCTGGTACCGTTAAGCGCTGGAACTTCCGTACCCAGGACGCTACCCACGGTAACTCCTTGTCTCACCGCGTTCCGGGTTCTATCGGTCAGAACCAGACTCCGGGCAAAGTGTTCAAAGGCAAGAAAATGGCAGGTCAGCTGGGTAACGAACGTGTGACCGTTCAGAGCCTGGACGTAGTACGTGTTGACGCTGAGCGCAACCTGCTGCTGGTTAAAGGTGCAGTTCCGGGTGCAACCGGTAGCGACCTGATCGTTAAACCAGCTGTGAAGGCGTAAGGGGATAGCAATGGAATTAGTATTGAAAGACGCGCAGAGCGCGCTGACTGTTTCCGAAACTACCTTCGGTCGTGATTTCAACGAAGCGCTGGTTCACCAGGTTGTTGTTGCTTATGCAGCTGGTGCTCGTCAGGGTACTCGTGCTCAGAAGACTCGTGCTGAAGTAACTGGTTCTGGCAAAAAGCCATGGCGCCAGAAAGGTACCGGCCGTGCGCGTTCAGGTTCTATCAAGAGCCCGATCTGGCGTTCAGGTGGCGTGACCTTCGCTGCGCGTCCACAGGACCACAGTCAAAAAGTTAACAAAAAGATGTACCGCGGCGCGCTGAAAAGCATCCTGTCCGAACTGGTACGTCAGGATCGTCTGATCGTTGTCGAGAAGTTCTCTGTTGAAGCGCCTAAAACTAAGCTGCTGGCACAGAAACTGAAAGACATGGCTCTGGAAGATGTGCTGATCATCACCGGTGAGCTGGACGAGAACCTGTTCCTGGCCGCACGCAACCTGCACAAGGTTGACGTACGCGATGCGACTGGTATCGACCCGGTTAGCCTGATCGCCTTCGACAAAGTCGTAATGACTGCTGATGCTGTTAAGCAAGTTGAGGAGATGCTGGCATGATTCGTGAAGAACGTCTGCTGAAGGTGCTTCGCGCACCGCACGTTTCTGAAAAAGCGTCTACTGCGATGGAAAAAACAAACACCATCGTTCTCAAAGTTGCTAAAGACGCGACCAAAGCAGAGATCAAAGCTGCTGTGCAGAAACTGTTTGAAGTCGAAGTCGAAGTCGTTAACACCCTGGTAGTTAAAGGGAAAGTTAAACGTCACGGACAGCGTATCGGTCGTCGTAGCGACTGGAAAAAAGCTTACGTCACCCTGAAAGAAGGCCAGAATCTGGACTTCGTTGGCGGCGCTGAGTAAGTCGGAGGAGTAATACAATGGCAGTTGTTAAATGTAAACCGACATCTCCGGGTCGTCGCCACGTAGTTAAAGTGGTTAACCCTGAGCTGCACAAGGGCAAACCTTTTGCTCCGTTGCTGGAAAAAAACAGCAAATCCGGTGGTCGTAACAACAATGGCCGTATCACCACTCGTCACATCGGTGGTGGCCACAAGCAGGCTTATCGTATTGTTGACTTCAAACGCAACAAAGACGGTATCCCAGCAGTTGTTGAACGTCTTGAGTACGATCCGAACCGTTCCGCGAACATCGCGCTGGTTCTGTACAAAGACGGCGAACGCCGTTACATCCTGGCCCCTAAAGGCCTGAAAGCTGGCGACCAGATTCAGTCTGGCGTTGATGCTGCAATCAAAGCAGGCAACACCCTGCCGATGCGCAATATCCCGGTTGGTTCTACCGTTCATAACGTAGAAATGAAACCAGGTAAAGGCGGTCAGCTGGCACGTTCCGCTGGTACTTACGTTCAGATCGTTGCTCGTGATGGTGCATATGTCACCCTGCGCCTGCGTTCTGGTGAAATGCGTAAAGTCGAAGCAGACTGCCGCGCTACTCTGGGCGAAGTTGGCAATGCTGAGCATATGCTGCGCGTTCTGGGTAAAGCAGGTGCTGCACGCTGGCGTGGTGTTCGTCCTACCGTTCGCGGTACTGCGATGAACCCAGTCGACCACCCACATGGTGGTGGTGAAGGTCGTAACTTTGGTAAGCACCCGGTAACTCCGTGGGGCGTTCAGACCAAAGGTAAGAAGACCCGCAGCAACAAGCGTACTGATAAATTTATCGTACGTCGCCGTAGCAAATAATTTTAGAGGATAAGCCATGCCACGTTCTCTCAAGAAAGGTCCTTTTATTGACCTGCACTTGCTGAAGAAGGTAGAGAAAGCGGTGGAAAGCGGAGACAAGAAGCCCCTGCGCACTTGGTCCCGTCGTTCAACGATCTTTCCTAACATGATCGGTTTGACCATCGCTGTCCATAATGGTCGTCAGCACGTTCCAGTCTTTGTTACCGACGAAATGGTTGGTCACAAACTGGGTGAATTCGCACCGACTCGTACTTATCGCGGCCACGCTGCTGATAAAAAAGCGAAGAAGAAATAAGGTAGGAGGAAGAGATGGAAACTTTAGCTCAACATCGCCATGCTCGTTCTTCTGCTCAGAAGGTTCGCCTTGTTGCTGACCTGATTCGCGGTAAGAAAGTGTCGCAGGCCCTGGACATCCTGACCTATACCAACAAGAAAGCTGCGGTATTGGTCAAGAAAGTACTGGAATCTGCCATTGCTAACGCTGAACACAACGATGGCGCTGACATCGACGATCTGAAAGTCGCGAAAATTTTCGTAGATGAAGGCCCAAGCATGAAGCGCATTATGCCGCGTGCGAAAGGTCGTGCAGATCGCATCCTGAAGCGCACCAGCCACATTACTGTGGTTGTGTCCGATCGCTGAGACTCTGGAGACTAGCAATGGGTCAGAAAGTACATCCTAATGGTATTCGCCTGGGTATTGTAAAACCATGGAACTCTACCTGGTTTGCGAACACCAAAGAATTCGCTGACAACCTGGACAGCGATTTTAAAGTACGTCAGTACCTGACTAAGGAACTGGCTAAAGCGTCTGTATCTCGTATCGTTATCGAGCGTCCAGCGAAGAGCATCCGTGTGACTATTCACACTGCTCGTCCTGGCATCGTTATCGGTAAGAAAGGCGAAGACGTAGAAAAACTGCGCAAGGTCGTAGCGGATATCGCTGGCGTTCCTGCACAGATCAATATCGCTGAAGTTCGTAAGCCTGAACTGGACGCTAAATTGGTTGCTGACAGCATCACTTCACAGCTGGAACGTCGTGTTATGTTCCGTCGTGCTATGAAGCGTGCTGTACAGAACGCAATGCGTCTGGGCGCTAAAGGTATCAAAGTTGAAGTTAGCGGCCGTCTGGGCGGCGCGGAAATCGCACGTACCGAATGGTACCGCGAAGGTCGCGTACCGCTGCACACTCTGCGTGCTGACATCGACTACAACACCTCTGAAGCGCACACCACTTACGGTGTAATCGGCGTTAAGGTATGGATCTTCAAAGGTGAGATCCTGGGTGGTATGGCTGCTGTTGAACAACCGGAAAAACCGGCTGCTCAACCTAAAAAGCAGCAGCGTAAAGGCCGTAAATAAGGAGCGTCGCTGATGTTACAACCAAAGCGTACAAAATTCCGTAAAGTGCACAAAGGCCGCAACCGTGGTCTGGCGCAGGGTACGGATGTTAGCTTCGGCACTTTCGGTCTGAAAGCTGTTGGCCGTGGTCGTCTGACTGCACGTCAGATCGAAGCAGCACGTCGTGCAATGACCCGTGCAGTTAAGCGTCAAGGTAAGATCTGGATCCGTGTATTCCCGGACAAACCGATCACCGAGAAGCCACTGGAAGTTCGTATGGGTAAAGGTAAAGGTAACGTGGAGTACTGGGTTGCCTTGATCCAACCGGGCAAAGTCCTTTATGAAATGGACGGTGTTCCGGAAGAGCTGGCCCGTGAAGCCTTCGGCCTGGCAGCAGCGAAACTGCCTATCAAAACCACCTTTGTAACTAAGACGGTGATGTAATGAAAGCAAAAGAGCTGCGTGAAAAAAGCGTTGAAGAGCTGAACGCTGAGCTGCTGAACCTGCTGCGTGAGCAGTTCAACCTGCGTATGCAGGCTGCAAGTGGCCAGCTGCAACAGACTCACCTGCTGAAGCAAGTGCGTCGCAATGTTGCACGCGTTAAGACTTTACTGACTCAGAAGGCGGGTGCGTAATGACCGATAAAATCCGTACTCTGCAAGGTCGTGTTGTTAGCGACAAAATGGAGAAATCCATTGTTGTAGCTATCGAACGTATTGTGAAACACCCGATCTACGGTAAATTCATCAAGCGTACGACCAAACTGCACGTACATGACGAGAACAACGAATGTGGTATCGGCGACAAGGTTGAAATCCGTGAATGCCGTCCACTGTCCAAGACTAAGTCCTGGACGCTGGTTCGCGTTGTAGAGAAAGCGGTTCTGTAATACAGTACGCCTTCTCAATACGAATAAACGGCTCAGCGATGAGCCGTTTATTTTTTCTACCCATATTGCAGAAGCGGTGTTATAATGCCGCGCCCTCGATATGGGGCTTTTTAACGGCTCTGATTTTAGAGTCTCAGGTAGTAGTTGACATTAGCGGAGCACTAAAATGATCCAAGAACAGACTATGCTGAACGTCGCCGACAACTCCGGTGCACGTCGCGTAATGTGTATCAAGGTTCTGGGTGGCTCGCACCGTCGCTACGCAGGCGTAGGCGACATCATCAAGATCACCATCAAGGAAGCAATTCCACGTGGTAAGGTCAAAAAAGGTGATGTGCTGAAGGCGGTAGTGGTGCGCACCAAGAAGGGTGTTCGTCGCCCTGACGGTTCTGTCATTCGCTTCGATGGTAATGCATGCGTTATTTTAAACAATAACAGCGAGCAGCCTATCGGCACGCGTATCTTTGGGCCGGTAACTCGTGAACTTCGTACTGAGAAGTTCATGAAAATTATCTCTCTGGCACCAGAAGTACTCTAAGGAGCGAATCATGGCAGCGAAAATCCGTCGTGATGACGAAGTTATCGTGTTAACCGGTAAAGATAAAGGTAAACGCGGTAAAGTAAAAAATGTTCTGTCTTCCGGCAAACTTGTCGTTGAAGGTATCAACCTGGTTAAGAAACATCAGAAGCCGGTTCCGGCCCTGAACCAACCAGGTGGCATCGTTGAAAAAGAAGCTGCTATTCAGGTTTCTAACGTTGCAATCTTCAATGCGGCTACCGGCAAGGCTGACCGTGTAGGCTTTAGATTCGAAGACGGCAAAAAAGTCCGTTTCTTCAAGTCTAACAGCGAAACTATCAAGTAATTTGGAGTAGTACGATGGCGAAACTGCATGATTACTACAAAGACGAAGTAGTTAACAAACTCATGACTGAGTTTAACTACAATTCTGTCATGCAAGTCCCTCGGGTCGAGAAGATCACCCTGAACATGGGTGTTGGTGAAGCGATCGCTGACAAGAAACTGCTGGATAACGCAGCAGCTGACCTGACAGCAATCTCCGGTCAAAAACCGCTGATCACCAAAGCACGCAAATCTGTTGCAGGCTTCAAAATCCGTCAGGGCTATCCGATCGGCTGTAAAGTAACTCTGCGTGGCGAACGCATGTGGGAGTTCTTTGAGCGCCTGATCACTATTGCTGTTCCACGTATCCGTGACTTCCGTGGCTTGTCCGCTAAGTCTTTCGACGGTCGTGGTAACTACAGCATGGGTGTCCGTGAGCAGATCATCTTCCCAGAAATCGACTACGATAAAGTCGACCGCGTGCGTGGTTTGGATATTACCATTACCACTACTGCGAAATCTGACGAAGAAGGCCGTGCTCTGCTGGCTGCCTTTGACTTCCCGTTCCGCAAGTAAGGTAGGGTTACTGAATGGCTAAGCAATCAATGAAAGCACGCGAAGTAAAGCGCGTAGCTTTAGCTGATAAATTCTTCGCTAAACGCGCTGAACTGAAAGCGATCATTTCTGATGTGAACGCTTCCGACGAAGATCGTTGGAATGCGGTTCTCAAGCTGCAGTCTCTGCCGCGTGATTCCAGCCCGTCTCGTCAGCGTAACCGCTGTCGTCAAACAGGTCGTCCACATGGTTATGTGGGCAAGTTTGGGTTGAGCCGTATCAAACTGCGTGAAGCCGCCATGCGCGGTGAAGTGCCAGGCTTGAAAAAGGCTAGCTGGTAATTACCAATTGAATCACGGGAGTAAAGACAGATGAGCATGCAAGATCCGATCGCGGATATGCTGACCCGTATCCGTAACGGTCAGGCCGCGAACAAAGTTGCGGTCACCATGCCTTCCGCCAAGCTGAAAGTGGCAATTGCCAACGTGCTGAAGGAAGAAGGTTTTATCGAAGATTTTAAAGTTGAAGGCGACACCAAGCCGGAACTGGAACTTACTCTTAAGTATTTCCAGGGTAAAGCTGTTGTAGAAAGCATTCAGCGTGTCAGCCGCCCAGGCCTGCGCATCTATAAGAAAAAAGATGAGCTGCCAAAAGTTATGGCTGGTCTTGGTATCGCAGTTGTTTCTACCTCTAAAGGTGTTATGACTGATCGTGCAGCGCGCCAGGCTGGTCTTGGTGGCGAAATTATCTGCTACGTAGCCTAATCGGAGGAAAGAATGTCTCGTGTTGCTAAAGCACCGGTCGTTATTCCTGCCGGCGTTGATGTAAAAATCGACGGTCAGGTTATTACGATCAAAGGTAAAAACGGCGAGCTGACTCGTACCCTCAACAAAGCTGTTGAAGTTAAACATGCAGATAACGCTCTGACCTTCGGTCCACGTGATGGTTTCGTGGATGGATGGGCTCAGGCTGGTACCGCGCGTGCCCTGCTGAACTCAATGGTTGTTGGTGTTACCGAAGGCTTCACTAAAAAGCTTCAGCTGGTTGGTGTAGGTTATCGTGCAGCTATCAAAGGGAATGCAGTAGGCCTGTCTCTGGGCTTCTCACACCCTGTTGAGCATCCGCTGCCGGCCGGTATCACTGCAGAATGTCCGACTCAAACTGAAATCGTGCTGAAAGGCGCTGATAAACAGCTGATCGGTCAGGTTGCAGCAGATCTGCGCGCCTACCGTCGTCCTGAGCCTTACAAAGGCAAGGGTGTTCGTTACGCCGACGAAGTCGTGCGTACCAAAGAGGCTAAGAAGAAGTAAGGTAACACTATGGATAAGAAATCTGCTCGTATCCGTCGTGCGACCCGCGCACGCCGCAAGCTCAAAGAGCTGGGTGCAACTCGCCTGGTGGTACATCGTACCCCGCGTCATATTTACGCACAGGTAATTGCACCGAACGGTTCTGAAGTTCTGGTAGCTGCTTCTACTGTAGAAAAAGCTATCTCAGAACAATTGAAGTACACCGGTAACAAAGACGCCGCTGCAGCTGTAGGTAAAGCTGTTGCTGAACGCGCTCTGGAAAAAGGCATCAGCAATGTTTCCTTTGACCGTTCCGGGTTCCAATATCATGGTCGTGTCCAGGCACTGGCAGATGCTGCCCGTGAAGCTGGCCTTCAGTTCTAAGGTAGAGGTGTAAGATGGCTCACATCGAAAAACAGGCTGGCGAACTGCAGGAAAAGCTGATCGCGGTAAACCGCGTATCTAAAACCGTTAAAGGTGGTCGTATTTTCTCCTTCACAGCTCTGACTGTAGTAGGCGATGGTAACGGTCGCGTTGGTTTTGGTTACGGTAAAGCGCGTGAAGTTCCAGCAGCGATCCAGAAAGCGATGGAAAAAGCCCGTCGCAATATGATTAACGTCGCGCTGAACAACGGTACCCTGCAACACCCAGTTAAAGGTGTTCACACGGGTTCTCGTGTATTCATGCAGCCAGCTTCAGAAGGTACCGGTATCATCGCCGGTGGTGCAATGCGCGCCGTTCTGGAAGTTGCTGGGGTTCATAACGTTCTGGCCAAAGCATATGGTTCCACCAACCCGATCAACGTGGTTCGTGCAACTATTGATGGCCTGGAAAATATGAATTCTCCAGAAATGGTCGCTGCCAAGCGTGGTAAATCCGTTGAAGAAATTCTGGGGTAATTGACCATGGCAAAGACTATTAAAATCACTCAAACCCGCAGTGCAATCGGTCGTCTGCCGAAACACAAGGCAACGCTGCTTGGCCTGGGTCTGCGTCGTATTGGTCATACCGTTGAGCGCGAGGATACTCCCGCTGTTCGTGGTATGGTCAACGCGGTTTACTTCATGGTTAAAGTTGAGGAGTAAGAGATGCGTTTAAATACTCTGTCTCCGGCCGAAGGCTCTAAAAAGGCGGGTAAACGCCTGGGTCGTGGTATCGGTTCTGGCCTCGGCAAAACCGGTGGTCGTGGTCACAAAGGTCAGAACTCTCGTTCTGGCGGTGGCGTACGTCGCGGTTTCGAGGGTGGCCAGATGCCACTGTACCGTCGTCTGCCGAAGTTCGGCTTCACCTCTCGCAAAGCAGCGATCACAGCGGAAATCCGTCTGTCTGACCTGGCGAAAGTTGAAGGCGGCGTTGTAGACCTGAACACGCTGAAAGCAGCAAACATTATCGGTATCCAGATCGAGTTCGCGAAAGTGATCCTGGCTGGTGAAGTTTCTACTCCGGTAACTGTTCGTGGCCTGCGTGTTACTAAAGGTGCTCGTGCTGCTATCGAAGCTGCTGGCGGTAAAATTGAGGAATAAGTAGCAGATGGCTAAGCAACCGGGATTAGATTTTCAAAGTGCCAAAGGTGGATTTGGCGAGCTGAAACGCAGACTGCTGTTTGTTATCGGCGCGCTGATTGTGTTCCGTATTGGCTCTTTTATTCCGATCCCTGGTATCGATGCCGCTGTACTTGCCAAACTGCTTGAGCAACAGCGAGGCACCATCATTGAAATGTTCAACATGTTCTCTGGTGGTGCTCTCAGCCGTGCTTCTATCTTTGCATTGGGTATTATGCCGTACATTTCGGCATCTATTATTATCCAGCTGCTGACGGTCGTTCATCCGGCCCTGGCAGAGTTGAAGAAAGAAGGGGAGTCTGGACGTCGTAAGATTAGTCAGTACACCCGTTACGGTACTCTGGTGCTGGCAATATTCCAGTCGATCGGTATTGCTACCGGTCTGCCGAATATGCCTGGTATGCAGGGCCTGGTGTTAAATCCGGGCTTTGCATTCTACTTCACCGCTGTTGTAAGTCTGGTCACAGGGACTATGTTCCTGATGTGGCTCGGCGAACAGATTACTGAGCGTGGTATCGGTAACGGTATCTCTATCATTATCTTCGCCGGTATTGTTGCGGGCCTCCCGCCAGCCATCGCCCATACTATCGAGCAAGCGCGTCAAGGCGACCTGCACTTCCTCCTGTTGCTGTTGGTTGCAGTATTAGTATTTGCAGTGACGTTCTTTGTTGTCTTCGTTGAACGTGGTCAACGCCGCATTGTGGTGAACTACGCTAAACGTCAGCAGGGTCGTCGTGTCTATGCTGCACAGAGCACACATTTACCGCTGAAAGTGAACATGGCGGGGGTTATCCCGGCTATCTTCGCTTCCAGTATTATTCTGTTCCCGGCGACCATCGCGTCATGGTTCGGGGGCGGTACTGGTTGGAACTGGCTGACAACAATTTCGCTGTATTTGCAGCCTGGGCAACCACTTTATGTGTTACTCTATGCGTCTGCGATCATCTTCTTCTGTTTCTTCTACACGGCGTTGGTCTTCAACCCGCGTGAAACAGCAGATAACCTGAAGAAGTCCGGTGCATTTGTACCAGGAATTCGTCCGGGAGAGCAAACGGCGAAGTATATCGATAAAGTAATGACTCGCCTGACTTTGGTTGGTGCGCTTTATATTACTTTTATCTGCCTGATCCCGGAGTTCATGCGTGATGCAATGAAAGTACCGTTCTACTTCGGTGGGACCTCACTGCTTATCGTTGTTGTCGTGATTATGGACTTTATGGCTCAAGTGCAAACTCTGATGATGTCCAGTCAGTACGAGTCTGCATTGAAGAAGGCGAACCTGAAAGGCTACGGCCGCTAAATGGTCGCCTGAGAAGTTACGGAGAGTAAAAATGAAAGTTCGTGCTTCCGTCAAGAAATTATGCCGTAACTGCAAAATCGTTAAGCGTGATGGTGTCATCCGTGTGATTTGCAGTGCCGAGCCGAAGCATAAACAGCGCCAAGGCTGATTATTTCGCATATTTTTCTTGCAAAGTTGGGTTGAGCTGGCTAGATTAGCCAGCCAATCTTTTGTATGTCTGTACGTTTCCATTTGAGTATCCTGAAAACGGGCTTTTCAGCATGGTGCGTACATATTAAATAGTAGGAGTGCATAGTGGCCCGTATAGCAGGCATTAACATTCCTGATCAGAAACATGCTGTGATCGCATTAACTTCGATCTACGGCGTCGGCAAGACCCGTTCTAAAGCCATTCTGGCTGCAGCGGGTATCGCTGAAGATGTTAAGATCAGTGAGCTGTCTGAAGAACAAATCGACACGCTGCGTGACGAAGTTGCCAAATTTGTCGTTGAAGGTGATCTGCGCCGTGAAATCAGCATGAGCATCAAGCGCCTGATGGATCTTGGTTGCTATCGCGGTTTGCGTCATCGTCGTGGTCTGCCAGTGCGCGGTCAGCGTACTAAGACCAACGCACGTACCCGTAAGGGTCCGCGCAAACCGATCAAGAAATAATCGGGGTGATTGAATAATGGCAAAGGCACCAGTTCGTGCACGTAAACGTGTAAGAAAACAAGTCTCTGACGGCGTGGCTCATATCCATGCTTCTTTCAACAACACCATCGTTACTATTACTGATCGTCAGGGTAACGCATTGGGTTGGGCAACAGCCGGTGGTTCCGGTTTCCGTGGTTCTCGCAAATCCACTCCGTTCGCAGCTCAGGTTGCAGCAGAGCGTTGCGCAGAAGCCGTAAAAGAATACGGCATCAAGAATCTGGAAGTTATGGTTAAAGGTCCGGGTCCGGGTCGTGAATCTACTGTTCGCGCTCTGAACGCCGCTGGTTTCCGCATCACGAATATTACTGATGTGACTCCGATCCCTCATAACGGTTGTCGTCCGCCGAAAAAACGTCGCGTATAACGCTCCGTTTTTTAGGTTAGTTGGAGATAGAAAATGGCAAGATATTTGGGTCCTAAGCTCAAGCTGAGCCGTCGTGAGGGCACCGACTTATTCCTTAAGTCTGGCGTTCGCGCGATCGATACCAAGTGTAAAATTGAACAAGCTCCTGGCCAGCACGGTGCGCGTAAACCGCGTCTGTCTGACTATGGTGTGCAGTTGCGTGAAAAGCAAAAAGTTCGCCGTATGTACGGTGTGCTGGAGCGTCAGTTCCGTAACTACTATAAAGAAGCAGCACGTCTGAAAGGCAACACAGGTGAAAACCTGCTGGCTCTGCTGGAAGGTCGTCTGGACAACGTTGTATACCGTATGGGCTTCGGCGCTACTCGTGCTGAATCACGTCAGCTGGTTAGCCACAAAGCAATCATGGTAAACGGTCGTGTTGTTAACATCGCTTCTTATCAGGTTAAAGCGAATGACGTTGTTAGCATTCGTGAGAAAGCGAAAAAGCAATCTCGCGTGAAGGCCGCTCTGGAGCTGGCTGAGCAGCGTGAAAAGCCAACCTGGCTGGAAGTTGATGCTGGCAAGATGGAAGGTACGTTCAAGCGTCAGCCAGAACGTTCTGATCTGTCTGCGGACATTAACGAACACCTGATCGTCGAGCTTTACTCCAAGTAAAGCTTAGTACCAAAGAGAGGACACAATGCAGGGTTCTGTGACAGAGTTTCTAAAACCGCGCCTGGTAGATATCGAGCAAGTGAGTTCGACGCACGCCAAGGTGACCCTTGAGCCTTTAGAGCGTGGCTTTGGCCATACTCTGGGTAACGCACTGCGCCGTATTCTGCTCTCATCGATGCCGGGTTGCGCGGTGACCGAGGTTGAGATTGATGGTGTACTTCATGAGTACAGCACCAAAGAAGGCGTTCAGGAAGATATCCTTGAAATCCTGCTCAACCTGAAAGGGCTGGCGGTGAGAGTTCAGGGTAAAGATGAAGTTATTCTTACTCTGAATAAATCTGGCATTGGCCCTGTGACTGCAGCCGACATCACCCACGACGGTGATGTTGAAATCGTCAAGCCGCAGCACGTGATCTGCCACCTGACCGATGAGAACGCAGCTATTAGCATGCGTATCAAAGTTCAGCGCGGTCGTGGTTATGTGCCGGCTTCTGCCCGAATTCATTCGGAAGAAGATGAGCGCCCAATCGGCCGTCTGCTGGTCGACGCATGCTACAGCCCTGTAGAGCGTATTGCCTACAATGTTGAAGCAGCGCGTGTAGAACAGCGTACCGACCTGGACAAGCTGGTCATCGAAATGGAAACCAATGGCACAATCGATCCTGAAGAGGCGATTCGTCGTGCGGCGACCATCCTGGCAGAACAACTGGAAGCTTTCGTTGACTTACGTGATGTACGTCAGCCGGAAGTGAAAGAAGAGAAACCAGAATTCGATCCGATCCTGCTGCGCCCTGTTGACGATCTCGAATTGACTGTCCGCTCTGCTAACTGCCTCAAGGCAGAAGCTATCCACTATATCGGTGATCTGGTACAGCGTACCGAGGTTGAGTTGCTGAAAACGCCGAACCTGGGTAAAAAATCTCTTACCGAGATTAAAGACGTGCTGGCTTCACGTGGTCTGTCTCTGGGCATGCGCCTGGAAAACTGGCCACCAGCAAGCATTGCTGACGAGTAACCGGATCACAGGTTAAGGTTTTACTGAGAAGGATAAGGTCATGCGCCATCGTAAGAGTGGTCGTCAACTGAACCGCAACAGCAGCCATCGCCAGGCTATGTTCCGCAACATGGCAGGTTCACTGGTTCGTCATGAGATCATCAAGACGACCCTGCCTAAAGCGAAAGAGCTGCGTCGCGTAGTTGAGCCGCTGATTACTCTTGCCAAGACTGACAGCGTTGCTAATCGTCGTCTGGCATTCGCCCGTACTCGTGATAACGAGATCGTGGCAAAACTGTTTAACGAACTGGGCCCGCGTTTCGCGAGCCGTGCCGGTGGTTACACTCGCATTCTGAAGTGTGGTTTCCGTGCAGGCGACAACGCGCCGATGGCTTACATCGAGCTGGTTGATCGTTCAGAGAAAGCAGAAGCTGCTGCAGAGTAATCTGCAGTAACGTAAAAAAACCCGCTCCGGCGGGTTTTTTTATATCCGCGATATCCCCACTTCTCTACAATGTCTGTATCAATTCTGTTCATCCCCAGGAGCCGGTAATGTGGTTGCTCGACCAGTGGGCAGAACGCCATATTCGCGATGCCCAAAAAAAAGGTGAATTCGACGATCTCCCGGGGAGCGGCGAACCCCTTGCGCTTGACGATGACTCGCACATCGCGCCTGAACTACGGGCTGGATACCGTTTACTGAAAAATGCGGGCTGTCTCCCCCCGGAGCTCGAACAGCGCAGAGAGGCTGTTGAACTTGCCGATCTTCTCAAAGGGATCCGCCATGACGATCCACGACATTCTGAACTTAGCCGCCGCCTCGCCCTGCTTGAACTCAAGCTGCGCCAGGCTGGGATGAACACTGATTTTCTGCGCGGTGAATACGGTGAAAGATTGATGCAGAAAATAAACGAGGACTAGTTATGTACCGTATCGGTGAACTTGCGAAGCTTGCGAACGTCACGCCGGATACCATCCGATATTACGAAAAGCAGCAGATGATCGATCATGAAGTTCGGACTGAAGGGGGCTTTCGCCTTTATACCGATAACGATCTGCAGCGCCTGCGGTTCATTCGTTATGCTCGTCAGCTC
Source organism: Enterobacter sp. E20 (assembly GCF_000801755.2). Classification (NCBI taxonomy): domain Bacteria; kingdom Pseudomonadati; phylum Pseudomonadota; class Gammaproteobacteria; order Enterobacterales; family Enterobacteriaceae; genus Enterobacter; species Enterobacter sp. E20. Next base: position 4,338,212 of record NZ_CP012999.1, on the reverse strand, counting down.
GGTTTTACACTGGATTCGATCCGCGAGTTATTATCGATCCGCATCGATCCGGAACATCACACCTGCCAGGAATCTAAAAGCATCGTGCAGGCCCGGCTGGATGAAGTTGAAGCGCGTATACAGGAACTGCAAACCATGCAGCGCTCTCTGCAAAGGCTGAATGATGCCTGCTGCGGTACGGCCCACAGCAGCATTTACTGTTCAATTCTCGAAGCCCTTGAACAGGGAGCGAGTGGAGAAACGCAGGGCTGTTGATTTTTAGTTCAACCGGGTCTAGACTCGCTTCGTCATAAACCCTGCTCTGGAGACATTATGAGCCGCTATCAGCACACGAAAGGACAAATTAAGGACAAAGCCATTGAGGCGTTACTTCACGACCCGTTATTCAGGCAGCGCGTTGAGAAGAATAAAAAAGGGAAAGGAAGTTATCTGCGTAAAGACAAACATGATAAACGGGGTAACTGGGAGGCCAGTGGCAAGCAAGCGAATCGCTTATTTACCACTGGCCTTCCTGCTTTTATCTGTTGATTAGACGCGGTTATTTTGCTCTTTTAACAGATCGCGGATCTCACTCAACAGCACTTCTTCTTTGGTTGGCGCAGGTGCTGCAGCCGGCTCTTCTTTTTTACGGTTGAGCCTGTTGATCAGCTTGATGGCCATAAATATGGCAAACGCGACAATCACAAAATCAAATACGTTCTGAATAAATACGCCGTAGTGCATCACTACTGCCGGAACATCACCCTGCGCTTCACGCAGCGTGAAAGCGAACTGTTTGAAATCAATGCCGCCGATTAACAACCCTAAAGGTGGCATGATAATGTCGGCCACTAATGATGAAACAATCTTGCCGAATGCCGCACCAATAATGACACCCACTGCCAAATCTACCACGTTCCCGCGCATCGCAAATTCGCGAAATTCTTTAATAAAACTCATTGTTCTCTCCTTGTGCCAGCTGACGAGTTTAAGTTTAACAAATGATTAGCCAATTGCCATTCGGGATAATTAAACATTATGAAAAATAAAAGGCACAGAAATGAAAAGGATAAAGTAAGGGTGCTCTTACTCGAGCACCCATTTCTTTAAAGGAAGAATGGACTTGGCTGGAATAAACGTTCGACGTCGGTAATAAACTTTTTATCGGTAAGGAACATAATAACGTGATCGCCTTGCTCAATTCGTAAATTATCATTGGCAATCATGACATCATTCCCGCGCACAACGGCGCCGATAATCGTGCCTGGCGGCAGTTTAATTTCGTCGATCGAACGGCCGACGACGCGCGACGTCGTTTCATCTCCATGAGCAACGGCTTCAATGGCTTCCGCTACGCCACGGCGGAGCGATGACACACCGACAATATCCGCTTTACGAACATGGCTCAGGAGCGCGGAAATTGTCGCCTGCTGAGGGGAAATAGCAATATCAATAACGCTACCCTGAACCAGATCGACATACGCCTTGCGCTGAATAAGCACCATGACTTTTTTTGCCCCCATGCGCTTCGCGAGCATGGCGGACATTATATTCGCCTCGTCATCGTTGGTGACGGCAATAAAGAGATCAACCTGATCAATATGCTCTTCAGCCAGTAGCTCCTGATCCGACGCATCACCATAAAATACGATCGTATTTTGCAGTTTTTCCGCCAGTTCAGCAGCACGCTGTTGATCGCGCTCGATCAACTTCACGCTGTAATCTTTTTCCAGCCGATGTGCCAGACCGGCACCGATATTGCCACCGCCGACCAGCATAATGCGTTTATAGGGTTTTTCGAGACGCTGAAGTTCACTCATCACCGCACGAATATGCTGTGAGGCCGCAATAAAGAAGACCTCATCACCGGCTTCGACAATCGTGGAGCCTTGCGGGCGAATTGGCCTGTCGTGGCGGAAAATCGCTGCAACGCGCGTATCAATATGCGGCATGTGCTCGCGCATGGTGGAAAGCGCATTGCCGATCAATGGTCCGCCATAATAGGCCTTAACCACTGCCAGGCTCACTTTGCCCTCGGCAAAGTTCACCACCTGCAGGGCACCCGGATATTCGATCAGGCGATAGATATTGTCGATAACCAGCTGTTCTGGCGCGATGAGGTGGTCAATGGGGACCGCTTCGGAATTAAACAGTTTTTCAGCATCGCGAACATAGTCCGGAGAGCGAATGCGCGCAATTCGGTTTGGCGTGTTGAAAAGCGAGTAGGCCACCTGACAGGCCACCATATTGGTTTCGTCAGAACTGGTTACCGCAACCAGCATGTCGGCATCGTCGGCGCCCGCCTCACGAAGAACACGTGGGTGCGAACCATGACCCTGCACCACGCGCAGGTCAAACTTGTCCTGTAATACACGCAGACGATCGCCGTTGGTATCAACAATTGTTATGTCATTGTTTTCGCCAACCAGGTTTTCCGCCAGCGTTCCGCCCACCTGTCCTGCACCCAGAATGATAATCTTCATATCTCGTGACCTGTTCTCAACATCACTCTTTGATTAGCTTAGCGTAAAAGAAGCCATCGCCCTCTTCAGCACCCGGCAGGTTCTGCAGACCTGGGGATTCAGGCGTTCCCGTATCGCGCAGCGCGGCGTCCGGCGTACGTTTAAGGAAGGCCGCGATTTGCTGGCTGTTTTCTTCCGGCAGTACGGAACAGGTTGCATAGACCAGCGTTCCACCAGGTTTAAGATGCGGCCAAATGGCGTCGAGAATGTCGGATTGCAGTTGGGCAAGTTCCTGAATATCACGATCGCGGCGTAGCCACTTGATGTCCGGATGACGACGAATAACACCGGTTGCAGAGCAGGGGGCGTCCAGCAAAATGCGATCGAACTGGGTTTCACCACACCATTCTGCGGGTTTGCGTCCATCGCCCTGCTTAACCTGAGCCTTCATGCCGAGACGCTTGAGGTTGTCGTAGACGCGTGAGAGACGCTGTTCATCGACGTCCACTGCCATCACGCTGGCCTGCGGAGCCACTTCCAGAATATGCGTCGTTTTGCCCCCTGGTGCGGCGCAAAGATCGAGGATCTGCTCACTATTTTTGGGTTCAAGCCAGGTCATGCAACCCTGCGCCGAGGCATCCTGTACGGTTACCCAACCTTCATCAAAACCGGGTAATGCATGTACCGGTGCCGGTGAGGCCAGACGTACAGCATCCGGATAGGCTTGATGCGGGAATCCACTCATTCCAGCTTCTTCAAGTAATGCCAGCCATGCGTCACGGCTGTGGTGATTCCGATTCACGCGTAACCACATTGGCGGGCGCTGGTTGTTGGCATCGGCAATCTCCTGCCACTGCTGTGGATAAGCTTTTTTCAGGCGCCTCAACAGCCAGTCCGGGTGCAGAAAACGTGCTTCGCTTTGGGCAAATTCAACCAGAAGCTCTTCCTGCTGTCTCTGGAACTGACGCAGTACGCCGTTGATCAGCCCTTTCAGCTGAGGGCGTTTAATCGCAACAGCGCCTTCAACCGTCTCAGCCAGCGCGGCATGAGGTGGGATGCGGGTATGAAGAAGCTGATAAAAACCCACCATAATCAAATAGTGTACGGTGCGCTGCTTGCCTGTCATTGGGCGTGACATCAGCTTGTTAATCAACCACTCAAGCTGAGAAAGCGTGCGCAGAACGCCAAAGCAGAGCTCCTGAAGCAGGGCTTTGTCTTTATCAGATACTTTTTGTTGCAGGGGAGGCAGGACGTTACTTAAGGACTGGCCATGCTCGATAACCTGCTCAACGGCCTGAGCCGCCATACTGCGTAGATTTTGTTTTTTCATAACCGTAAAAATAAAAATGCCCGGAAACACCGGGCCTTAAGGATAGATTTGCTCAGGCAAGACGATTGCCCGGAATAAACCATTCGCGACGGGAATTTAACAGATCCTGAGCGCTCATGGCCTTCTTGCCGGCCGGTTGTAGCGATTCAAGATTCAGGATCCCTTGCCCAGTCGCCACCTGAATTCCGTTCTTGTTGGCGTCAATAATCGTACCGGGTTCAGCCGTGGTAGTACCGCTAATGACGGAGGCTTTCCAGACTTTCACCGGCTGCTCATCAATCTCCATCCAGCTCATCGGCCACGGATTAAAAGCGCGAATGCAGCGTTCAAGCTGCGCGGCTGACAGGGACCAGTCGATACGCGCTTCTTCTTTGCTCAGTTTTTCGGCATAAGTCACCAGCGCGTCATCCTGAACTTCCGGTTTCGCCGTATTGTCAGCAAGCTGCTGGAGCGTCTCGATAAGCCCTTGTGGGCCAAGGTCTGCCAGTTTGTCATACAGCGTAGCGCTGGTATCGTCTGACGTTATGGGGCACGCCAGTTTATACAGCATATCGCCGGTGTCTAAACCTACGTCCATCTTCATAATGGTAACGCCCGTTTCGGCATCACCTGCCCACAGCGAGCGCTGGATAGGTGCAGCACCACGCCAGCGCGGAAGCAGAGACCCGTGCACGTTGATGCACCCCAGGCGAGGCATATCGAGCACAGCTTTTGGCAGAATTAAACCATAAGCCACCACCACCATTACGTCGGCATTCAGGTCAGCAACCAGCTGCTGATTTTCCTGTGGGCGTAACGATGCGGGCTGGAAAACGGGTAGCCCATGCTCTTCTGCTAGCACCTTTACCGGGCTCGGCATCAGTTTTTTACCGCGACCTGCCGGACGGTCAGGCTGGGTAAAGACGCCAACAACCTGGTGACCAGAAGATAACAGCGCGTCAAGATGACGCGCTGCAAAATCAGGGGTTCCCGCGAAGATAATACGTAGTGTTTTAGACACGATGATCCTTGTATCCGGGGGGACGTTATGCGCGAGAACGCAAACGATCCAGTTTCTCTACTTTTTGACGAATACGCTGCTGTTTCAGCGGCGAGAGATAATCGATAAACAGTTTACCGACCAGGTGATCCATCTCATGCTGAATACAAATCGCCAGCAGGTCGTCTGCTTCCAGTTCGAACGGGTTACCGTCACGATCCAGCGCGCGAATTTTCACCTTTTCGGCACGCGGTACTAAAGCGCGCTGTTCAGGAATGGACAGACAGCCTTCCTCAATACCGGTTTCGCCACTCTTTTCGAGCAGCTCAGGGTTGATCAGCACCAGACGCTCATCGCGATTTTCGGAAACATCAATCACGATAATACGCTTATGAATATCCACCTGCGTCGCCGCCAGGCCAATACCTTCTTCGGCGTACATGGTATCGAACATATCATCAACGATACGCTGGATTTCTGCATTCACTTCTTTGACCGGTTCAGCGACGATGCGAAGGCGCTCGTCCGGAATATGTAACACTTGCAAAACTGCCATAAATTTCCAGAGTCGTGTTCAGGAGTTGATAAGAATACTCTCTCTATTCTAGACAAATCCCCCATCGATTGACAGCATCAGTGACCAATCGCAATGATTGCGGAGGCCGCTTATGGCAGGGGAAAGGATGACGTCTACCGAGATATGGCTACGGCTAGTACACACAGGGTCTCTGTGTGGTGATGTAATGCTGGAAGCGGCTGCGCGACTGCAGAAGCTGGAACACCTCAACGTGCTCGTCGCCAGAGAGGCCGGGCTGACAGCAAAGCAGGCTGAACGGTTCTTTGCACTCGATGAGAGCGAGCTGGAACGTAGTCTTGTGTGGCTTGAGCAGCCGGGACATCATTTATTAACGCCCAACCATCCCCTATATCCCCCTTTGCTCCGCACGATCCCTGATTATCCCGGGGTGTTATTCATAAAAGGTAATCCTGAGGCGCTTAATACCGTTCAGCTGGCGGTGGTAGGCAGCCGTGCGCCGTCATGGTACGGCGAGCGATGGGGGAAAATCCTGTGCGAACAACTGTTTCAAAGCGGTTTCACGATCACCAGCGGGCTGGCCTGCGGTATTGACGGCGTAGCCCACAGCGCGGCGCTGTCAGTTAAGGGACGAAGCGTAGCGGTGCTGGGGAACGGTCTTTTTAGCATTTATCCACGCCGGCATCAGGCACTGGCGATGCGGCTTATCGAATCTGACGGCGCGATAGTGTCTGAGTTTCCGCTTTCCGCACAGCCCAGGCCGGCAAACTTTCCGCGTCGCAATCGGATTATCAGCGGGCTCAGCAAAGGCGTGCTGGTGGTTGAAGCGGCGCGCCGAAGCGGTTCGCTGGTCACGGCGCGATGCGCGCTCGAACAGGGGAGAGAAGTCTTCGCCTTGCCTGGTCCGATAGGTAATCCCGGATGCGAGGGACCCCACTGGCTGATTAAGCAAGGGGCAACGCCAGTAACGGAAGTAGGAGATATTCTTGAAAATTTGCAATATGGGTTGCAATGGCTGCAGGAAGATCCCGAAAAGCGACAATATTCATCAGATCAGGGAAAGGTGGCATTGCCATTTCCCAAGCTCCTGGCTAACGTAGGAGATGAGGTAACACCTGTTGACGTTGTCGCTGAACGTGCCGGCCAACCTGTGCCAGTAACGGTAGCACAGCTACTCGAACTGGAGTTAGCAGGGTGGATCGCAGCTGTACCCGGCGGCTATGTCCGATTAAGGAGGGCATGCCATGTTCGACGTACTGATGTATTTGTTTGAGACTTACATCCATAACGAAGCAGAAATGCGAGTGGATCAGGACAAATTGACACAGGATCTTACCGATGCGGGGTTTGAGCGGGAAGATATCTATAATGCGTTGATGTGGCTGGAAAAACTGGCTGATTATCAGGAAGGCCTCGCCGAACCGATGCAGCTTGCTTCTGACCCATTGTCAGTACGCATTTATACTGCGGAAGAGTGTGAAAGGCTGGATGCCAGCTGCCGGGGGTTCATCTTATTCCTTGAGCAGATTCAGGTGCTGAACCTCGAAACGAGAGAAATGGTGATAGAGCGCGTCATGGCGCTGGATACAGCAGAATTTGAACTGGAAGATCTCAAGTGGGTGATCCTGATGGTTCTGTTTAATATCCCGGGCTGTGAAAACGCCTATCAGCAAATGGAAGAATTACTCTTTGAAGTGAATGAAGGTATGCTGCACTAATTCAATGTGCAGCACCAAGAGTTGTTATGGCCAAATCAGCACTATTCACGGTGCATAAAAACGAGCCCTGCCCGCAGTGCGGGGCTGAACTTGTTATTCGGTCCGGGAAACACGGCCCGTTTCTCGGTTGTTCACACTATCCGGAATGTGATTATGTCCGTCCCCTGAAAAGCCAGGCGGATGGACATATCGTTAAAATTCTGGAAGGTCAGTATTGCCCACTCTGCGGTGGTGAATTAGCCCTGCGGCAGGGGCGATTCGGCATGTTTATTGGATGTAGCCGCTACCCGGAATGTGAGCATACGGAACAAATTGATAAGCCTGATGAAACGGCAATTGCGTGCCCTCAGTGTCAGCGCGGTCAGTTGGTACAGCGCCGTTCCCGTTATGGTAAGACTTTCCATTCGTGCGATCGCTACCCTGAATGCCAGTTCGTTATCAATTTTAAACCGGTAGCGGGAACCTGCCCTCATTGCAATTATCCGCTACTTATAGAGAAGAAAACCGCGCAAGGCATGAAACGCTTCTGCGCCAGTAAACAATGTGGAAAGCCGGTTACGGCGGATCAAAATAGTGAATAATAACCTGCCATCAGGCTCCATTGCGCATGCTGTGGACGTACTGAAAAAAGAAGAAGTCATCGCCTATCCAACTGAAGCTGTTTTTGGAGTCGGTTGCGATCCTGACAGCGAGACGGCCGTAAGCCGACTGCTTGCCTTAAAACAAAGACCCGTCGAGAAAGGGCTGATTTTGATCGCTGCGAATTATGAGCAGCTTAAACCCTATATCGATGACTCCATGCTGACGCCGGCGCAGCGCGAGACTATCTTCTCCGCGTGGCCTGGCCCGGTGACCTTCGTTTTCCCGGCGCAGCCGACTACGCCTCGCTGGTTAACCGGACGTTTTGATTCCCTCGCCGTTCGCGTAACTGACCATCCGCTGGTGGTTGAACTTTGCCTGGCATTTGGTAAACCGCTGGTCTCAACCAGCGCCAACCTGACCGGATTGCCACCTTGTCGGACAACCGAAGAAGTACTGGCGCAGTTCGGGAATGACTTCCCAGTCGCTGTCGGTGAAACGGGAGGGCGCCTGAATCCGTCTGAAATTCGCGACGCTTTGACCGGCGAACGTTTTCGCCAGGGGTAGTCTCATGGAAACCTATGCTGTTTTTGGTAATCCGATTGCACACAGCAAGTCACCGTTGATTCATCAGCAATTTGCGAAGCAGCTGCAGATAAATCATCCCTATGGTCGCGTACTGGCACCGGTGGATGCATTTATTCCAACGCTGGAGGCTTTTTTCGCCGCGGGCGGTAAAGGCGCGAATGTGACGGTTCCTTTTAAAGAGGAAGCCTTCGAACGAGCGGATGAGCTCACCGAGCGCGCTTCACTGGCTGGTGCAGTCAATACCCTAAAACGGCTTGAGGATGGACGCCTTTTGGGTGACAACACAGACGGAGTTGGTTTACTTAGCGATCTGGAACGACTGTCGTTTATTAAGCCCGGGTTTCGGGTCCTGCTGATTGGTGCGGGTGGCGCATCGCGGGGAGTACTGTTGCCTCTGCTTTCACTGGACTGTGCGGTGACCATTACCAACAGAACCTTTTCCCGAGCGGAAGCACTGGCGGCGTTGTTTGCGCATACCGGCAGCGTGAGCGCGGTAGCGCTTGACGATCTTGCCGATCGTGAGTTCGATCTTGTCATCAATGCCACGTCCAGCGGCATCAATGGCGAGATCCCGGCAATTCCTGCTTCTCTGGTCAGCGCGCATATGTACTTCTATGACATGTTTTATCAGAAAGGGAAGACCCCTTTCCTGAGCTGGTGTGAACAACACGGCGCGAAACAGTTAGCCGATGGACTGGGAATGCTGGTGGGGCAGGCTGCGCATGCGGTGCTGCTCTGGCATGGCGTGTTGCCTGCGGTCGAACCTGTCATTGAAAAGTTAAAGCAGGAGCTTTCGGCGTGAACCAGGCTATTCATTTCCCGGACAGAGAGATCTGGGATGAGAGTAAACAAGCGGTCTGTTTTCCGGTGCTGGTGCAGGGGATGCAACTTACTTGTGCCATTCATGGGGAAACGCTGTTTCGCCGTTTTGGCGGTTCAGACCCTATAGCGGTATTTTGCGAAAATCGCTGGGATCTGGAAGAAGAAGCCAGCGATTTAATCCGCGAACAGCAGGAAGACGATCAGGGCTGGGTTTGGTTGTCCTGATCCAAATAGTCATTCTTCCAGTTAACGTAGTTGTTCGCCGAGTATTTTAATCCTTCGATCTCCGCCTCCTTCAGGGGGCGGATCTGTTTTACCGGGCTTCCCAGATAGAGATAGCCACTCTCCAGCCGTTTGTTCTGCGGGACCAGGCTACCGGCACCAATCATTACGTCATCTTCTACTATGACGCCATCCAGCAAAATCGACCCCATGCCAACAAGTACGCGATTCCCGATAGTGCAGCCGTGAAGCATCACCTTATGGCCGACGGTAACCTCTTCTCCAATGATGAGGGGATTACCGTCCGGGTTATAGGAGGATTTGTGCGTGACATGCAGAACGCTGCCGTCCTGAATATTGGTACGGGCGCCAATCGACACATAGTTAACATCTCCCCTGATGGCGACGAGGGGCCAGATGCTGACGTCATCGGCCATTCGGACATCGCCGATCAACACGCTGCTGGCATCGATCATCACGCGATCGCCTTTTTGGGGGAACAGATCTTTATAAGGACGTAATACTGCGGGCATATCTACCTCTAACAATGAGCGCTATACAGAAGACTTTGATCATATTAATGGATCGCGGCAAGGCAAAATACGTCAATATTTAAGCAGATCGGGCGGGATTTCAGCGAAAAGCGCGGAAAATCAGCAGTCGGAAAAAAAGATCTAAAAAATACTTGTGCTAAAAAATGGGATCCCTATAATGCGCCTCCATCGACACGGCGGATGTGAATCACTTCACAGACAACGCGGTCGGTTGAAGAGAAAAATTCTGAAATAACGGGTTGACTCTGAAAGAGGAAAGCGTAATATACGCCACCTCGCAACGGTGAGCGAAAGCCGCGTTGCACTGCTCTTTAACAATTTATCAGACAATCTGTGTGGGCACTCAAAGTGACATGGATTCTTAACGTCGCAAGACGAAAAATGAATACCAAGTCTCTGAGTGAACATACGTAATTCATTACGAAGTTTAATTCACGAGCATCAAACTTAAATTGAAGAGTTTGATCATGGCTCAGATTGAACGCTGGCGGCAGGCCTAACACATGCAAGTCGAGCGGCAGCGGAAAGTAGCTTGCTACTTTGCCGGCGAGCGGCGGACGGGTGAGTAATGTCTGGGAAACTGCCTGATGGAGGGGGATAACTACTGGAAACGGTAGCTAATACCGCATAACGTCGCAAGACCAAAGAGGGGGACCTTCGGGCCTCTTGCCATCAGATGTGCCCAGATGGGATTAGCTAGTAGGTGGGGTAACGGCTCACCTAGGCGACGATCCCTAGCTGGTCTGAGAGGATGACCAGCCACACTGGAACTGAGACACGGTCCAGACTCCTACGGGAGGCAGCAGTGGGGAATATTGCACAATGGGCGCAAGCCTGATGCAGCCATGCCGCGTGTATGAAGAAGGCCTTCGGGTTGTAAAGTACTTTCAGCGGGGAGGAAGGTGTTGTGGTTAATAACCACAGCAATTGACGTTACCCGCAGAAGAAGCACCGGCTAACTCCGTGCCAGCAGCCGCGGTAATACGGAGGGTGCAAGCGTTAATCGGAATTACTGGGCGTAAAGCGCACGCAGGCGGTCTGTCAAGTCGGATGTGAAATCCCCGGGCTCAACCTGGGAACTGCATTCGAAACTGGCAGGCTAGAGTCTTGTAGAGGGGGGTAGAATTCCAGGTGTAGCGGTGAAATGCGTAGAGATCTGGAGGAATACCGGTGGCGAAGGCGGCCCCCTGGACAAAGACTGACGCTCAGGTGCGAAAGCGTGGGGAGCAAACAGGATTAGATACCCTGGTAGTCCACGCCGTAAACGATGTCGACTTGGAGGTTGTGCCCTTGAGGCGTGGCTTCCGGAGCTAACGCGTTAAGTCGACCGCCTGGGGAGTACGGCCGCAAGGTTAAAACTCAAATGAATTGACGGGGGCCCGCACAAGCGGTGGAGCATGTGGTTTAATTCGATGCAACGCGAAGAACCTTACCTACTCTTGACATCCAGAGAACTTAGCAGAGATGCTTTGGTGCCTTCGGGAACTCTGAGACAGGTGCTGCATGGCTGTCGTCAGCTCGTGTTGTGAAATGTTGGGTTAAGTCCCGCAACGAGCGCAACCCTTATCCTTTGTTGCCAGCGGTTAGGCCGGGAACTCAAAGGAGACTGCCAGTGATAAACTGGAGGAAGGTGGGGATGACGTCAAGTCATCATGGCCCTTACGAGTAGGGCTACACACGTGCTACAATGGCGCATACAAAGAGAAGCGACCTCGCGAGAGCAAGCGGACCTCATAAAGTGCGTCGTAGTCCGGATTGGAGTCTGCAACTCGACTCCATGAAGTCGGAATCGCTAGTAATCGTAGATCAGAATGCTACGGTGAATACGTTCCCGGGCCTTGTACACACCGCCCGTCACACCATGGGAGTGGGTTGCAAAAGAAGTAGGTAGCTTAACCTTCGGGAGGGCGCTTACCACTTTGTGATTCATGACTGGGGTGAAGTCGTAACAAGGTAACCGTAGGGGAACCTGCGGTTGGATCACCTCCTTACCTTAAAGAACCTGCCTTTGCAGTGCTCACACAGATTGTCTGATGAAAAGTAAATAGCAAGGCGTCTTGCGATTGAGACTTACACGTCCCCTTCGTCTAGAGGCCCAGGACACCGCCCTTTCACGGCGGTAACAGGGGTTCGAATCCCCTAGGGGACGCCACTTGCTGGTTCGTGAGTGAAAGTCACCTGCCGTCATATCTCAAAACTCATCTTCGGGTGACGTTTGAGATATTTGCTCTTTAAAAATCTGGATCAAGCTGAAAATTGAAACGACACACAGTTAATGTGTGTTCGAGTCTCTCAAATTTTCGCAATCAGAAGTGAAACATCTTCGGGTTGTGAGGTTAAGCGACTAAGCGTACACGGTGGATGCCCTGGCAGTCAGAGGCGATGAAGGACGTGCTAATCTGCGAAAAGCGCCGGCGAGGTGATATGAACCTTTGACCCGGCGATGTCCGAATGGGGAAACCCAGTGCAATTCGTTGCACTATCGTTAACTGAATACATAGGTTAACGAGGCGAACCGGGGGAACTGAAACATCTAAGTACCCCGAGGAAAAGAAATCAACCGAGATTCCCCCAGTAGCGGCGAGCGAACGGGGAGCAGCCCAGAGTCTGAATCAGCTTGTGTGTTAGTGGAAGCGTCTGGAAAGTCGCACGGTACAGGGTGACAGTCCCGTACACGAAAGCACACAGGCTGTGAACTCGAAGAGTAGGGCGGGACACGTGGTATCCTGTCTGAATATGGGGGGACCATCCTCCAAGGCTAAATACTCCTGACTGACCGATAGTGAACCAGTACCGTGAGGGAAAGGCGAAAAGAACCCCGGCGAGGGGAGTGAAAAAGAACCTGAAACCGTGTACGTACAAGCAGTGGGAGCACCCTTGTGGTGTGACTGCGTACCTTTTGTATAATGGGTCAGCGACTTATATTCTGTAGCAAGGTTAACCGTATAGGGGAGCCGAAGGGAAACCGAGTCTTAACTGGGCGTTAAGTTGCAGGGTATAGACCCGAAACCCGGTGATCTAGCCATGGGCAGGTTGAAGGTTGGGTAACACTAACTGGAGGACCGAACCGACTAATGTTGAAAAATTAGCGGATGACTTGTGGCTGGGGGTGAAAGGCCAATCAAACCGGGAGATAGCTGGTTCTCCCCGAAAGCTATTTAGGTAGCGCCTCGTGAACTCATCTTCGGGGGTAGAGCACTGTTTCGGCTAGGGGGCCATCCCGGCTTACCAACCCGATGCAAACTACGAATACCGAAGAATGTTATCACGGGAGACACACGGCGGGTGCTAACGTCCGTCGTGAAGAGGGAAACAACCCAGACCGCCAGCTAAGGTCCCAAAGTCATGGTTAAGTGGGAAACGATGTGGGAAGGCACAGACAGCCAGGATGTTGGCTTAGAAGCAGCCATCATTTAAAGAAAGCGTAATAGCTCACTGGTCGAGTCGGCCTGCGCGGAAGATGTAACGGGGCTAAACCATGCACCGAAGCTGCGGCAGCGACGCTTATGCGTTGTTGGGTAGGGGAGCGTTCTGTAAGCCGTTGAAGGTGTGCTGTGAGGCATGCTGGAGGTATCAGAAGTGCGAATGCTGACATAAGTAACGATAAAGCGGGTGAAAAGCCCGCTCGCCGGAAGACCAAGGGTTCCTGTCCAACGTTAATCGGGGCAGGGTGAGTCGACCCCTAAGGCGAGGCCGAAAGGCGTAGTCGATGGGAAACAGGTTAATATTCCTGTACTTGGTGTTACTGCGAAGGGGGGACGGAGAAGGCTATGTTAGCCGGGCGACGGTTGTCCCGGTTTAAGCATGTAGGCGGAACGATTAGGTAAATCCGGTCGTTTATTAACGCTGAGGTGTGATGACGAGGCACTACGGTGCTGAAGTAACAAATGCCCTGCTTCCAGGAAAAGCCTCTAAGCATCAGGTAACATCAAATCGTACCCCAAACCGACACAGGTGGTCAGGTAGAGAATACCAAGGCGCTTGAGAGAACTCGGGTGAAGGAACTAGGCAAAATGGTGCCGTAACTTCGGGAGAAGGCACGCTGATATGTAGGTGAAGCCCCTGCGGGTGGAGCTGAAATCAGTCGAAGATACCAGCTGGCTGCAACTGTTTATTAAAAACACAGCACTGTGCAAACACGAAAGTGGACGTATACGGTGTGACGCCTGCCCGGTGCCGGAAGGTTAATTGATGGGGTTAGCGGCAACGCGAAGCTCTTGATCGAAGCCCCGGTAAACGGCGGCCGTAACTATAACGGTCCTAAGGTAGCGAAATTCCTTGTCGGGTAAGTTCCGACCTGCACGAATGGCGTAATGATGGCCAGGCTGTCTCCACCCGAGACTCAGTGAAATTGAACTCGCTGTGAAGATGCAGTGTACCCGCGGCAAGACGGAAAGACCCCGTGAACCTTTACTATAGCTTGACACTGAACACTGGTCCTTGATGTGTAGGATAGGTGGGAGGCTTTGAAGCGTGGACGCCAGTCTGCGTGGAGCCAACCTTGAAATACCACCCTTTAATGGCTGGTGTTCTAACGTAGACCCGTAATCCGGGTTGCGGACAGTGTCTGGTGGGTAGTTTGACTGGGGCGGTCTCCTCCCAAAGAGTAACGGAGGAGCACGAAGGTTAGCTAATCCTGGTCGGACATCAGGAGGTTAGTGCAATGGCATAAGCTAGCTTGACTGCGAGAGTGACGGCTCGAGCAGGTGCGAAAGCAGGTCATAGTGATCCGGTGGTTCTGAATGGAAGGGCCATCGCTCAACGGATAAAAGGTACTCCGGGGATAACAGGCTGATACCGCCCAAGAGTTCATATCGACGGCGGTGTTTGGCACCTCGATGTCGGCTCATCACATCCTGGGGCTGAAGTAGGTCCCAAGGGTATGGCTGTTCGCCATTTAAAGTGGTACGCGAGCTGGGTTTAGAACGTCGTGAGACAGTTCGGTCCCTATCTGCCGTGGGCGCTGGAGAATTGAGGGGGGCTGCTCCTAGTACGAGAGGACCGGAGTGGACGCATCACTGGTGTTCGGGTTGTCATGCCAATGGCACTGCCCGGTAGCTAAATGCGGAAAAGATAAGTGCTGAAAGCATCTAAGCACGAAACTTGCCCCGAGATGAGTTCTCCCTGACCCTTTAAGGGTCCTGAAGGAACGTTGAAGACTACGACGTTGATAGGTCGGGTGTGTAAGCGCAGCGATGCGTTGAGCTAACCGATACTAATGAACCGTGAGGCTTAACCTTACAACGCCGAAGCTGTTTCGGCGAAGAGACAGACACGATTTTCAGCCTGATACAGATTTAACAGAATTTGCCTGGCGGCTTTAGCGCGGTGGTCCCACCTGACCCCATGCCGAACTCAGAAGTGAAACGCCGTAGCGCCGATGGTAGTGTGGGGTCTCCCCATGTGAGAGTAGGGAACTGCCAGGCATCAAATTTAGCGTGCTGATATGGCTCAGTTGGTAGAGCGCACCCTTGGTAAGGGTGAGGTCCCCAGTTCGACTCTGGGTATCAGCACCACTTTATACTTAGGTTAAAGTTCGGCAAGAAGTAAAAGAATTTGTCTGGCGGCTTTAGCGCGGTGGTCCCACCTGACCCCATGCCGAACTCAGAAGTGAAACGCCGTAGCGCCGATGGTAGTGTGGGGTCTCCCCATGTGAGAGTAGGGAACTGCCAGACATCAAATAAGTGAGAAGGCCATCCGAAAGGATGGCCTTTTTGCGTTTATGCGCCGAAAAAACGGTAGGCCGGGTAAGGCGAAGCCTCCACCCGGCAGAGCAAACAACTAATGAATCACCTGCGACAGGAATGCTCGCGTACGTTCTGACTTCGGATGGGCAAAGAACTCATCCGGCGGCGCCTGTTCGACAATCTCACCGCGGTCCATAAAGATCACCCGGTCGGCCACGGTTCGCGCAAACCCCATCTCATGCGTCACACAGAGCATGGTCATGCCGGATTGTGCCAGCCCAATCATGGTGTCCAGAACCTCTTTCACCATTTCCGGATCGAGGGCAGATGTCGGTTCATCAAACAGCATAATTTTCGGCTTCATACACAGCGAACGGGCGATAGCCACACGCTGCTGTTGGCCACCCGATATCTGGCCAGGGAACTTATTGGCATGCTCTGCGATACGTACGCGTTCAAGGTAGTGCATTGCCAACGCCTCCGCTTCCTTTTTCGGCATCTTTCGTACCCAAATCGGCGCAAGCGTACAGTTCTGCAGAACGGTCAGGTGCGGAAACAGATTAAAGTGCTGAAATACCATTCCTACTTCCTGACGTACGCGTTCGATATTGCGGATATCTTCATTCAGCTCGATACCATCAACCACAATGCGTCCTTGCTGATGTTCTTCAAGATGATTAATACAGCGAATGGTTGTGGATTTTCCGGAGCCCGAAGGGCCGCAAAGGACGATGCGTTCTCCCTGCTTTACCTTAAGATTAATGTCCCTCAGGACATGAAATTGTCCGTACCATTTATTCACATTTTCCAGCGTAATCATCGCGTCGGCGGGTGTCATAGTTATTTGGCTCATAATTTCCTCAGTGCGGTGTACGCCCGGTGTTAAAGCGCTTTTCCAGATGCTGGCTGTAGCGCGACATGCTAAAACAAAAGATCCAGTAGATCAGGGCAGCAAAGACATATCCTTCGGTGGACATACCCAGCCAGACAGGGTCAACGGTTGCCTGTTGCACGCTGCTAAAGAGATCGAACAATCCGATAATGATCACCAGGCTGGTATCCTTGAAGAGGGCAATGATCGTGTTGACCAGACCCGGAATGACCAGTTTGAGTGCTTGTGGGAGAATGACCAGTCCCTGCGTTTTCCAGTAACCGAGAGCCAGTGATTCCGCCGCCTCGTACTGGCCTTTAGGCAACGCTTGCAGACCACCACGTACAACTTCAGCGACATAGGCGGACTGGAAGAGAATCACCCCCACCAGGGCACGGATCAGCTTGTCGATGGTTGTTCCCTCTGCCATAAACAGCGGCAGCATGACCGACGACATAAACAACACGGTGATAAGCGGTACGCCGCGCCAGAACTCAATGAAGATAACGGAGAGCACGCGGACGATCGGCATTTTTGAACGCCGTCCCAGGGCCAGTAAAATCCCCCACGGTAAAGCACCGGCTATCCCCACTGAAGCGATAATCAGCGTCAGCGTCAGCCCGCCCCACTGCCGTGTTTCAACGCGTTCCAGTCCCAGGAAACCGCCATACAACAGTACCCAGACAATAATCGGATAAACTACGGCCCAGGCAGCAATATAGCGTCCACGATGTGGCAGCTTTTTCCAGAACATAGCCGCGACAGAGAGCAGGCCGATAACCAGCGCCAGATTTATCCGCCAGCGCTGTTCATGGGGATACAATCCATATATGAACTGACCGAAACGTTCATGAATAAACACCCAGCAGGCGCCGGCTTTTGTGCAGTCAGCTCGGGTTGAACCGACCCAGTTGGCCTGTAAAAACGCCCAGTTCAGCAGGGGAGGAATCAATTCCCACATGAGCCACAGGCAGACAATCGTCAGCAGGCTGTTGCTCCAGCTGGAGAAAAGATTCTTACGCGCCCAGAGAATGAAACGTCCACCTGTCGAGTTGGCAGGGCGCGAGGCGTGCGACAGTATCGCTTTTGTCATCATAGATCCTTAGCGCTCGACCAGTGCTATACGGCGGTTATAAAGGTTCATCAGCAGTGAAATCACCAGGCTGATGATCAGATAGACAGACATCGTGATGGCGATGGTTTCAATGGCTTGTCCGGTCTGGTTAAGCACGGTTCCGGCGAAGAGTGACACCATATCCGGATAACCAATCGCAGCGGCCAGCGACGAGTTTTTGACAATATTGAGATACTGGCTGGTCAGGGGAGGAATGATGACCCGTAAAGCCTGCGGAATAATGACCTGACGAAGCGTCACGGTATGGGGTAATCCCAGCGAGCGCGCCGCCTCGTGCTGCCCATAAGGAACGGCCTGGATCCCTGCACGGATAATCTCTGCGATAAACGCGGACGTATAAATCGACAGCGCCAGCGTCAGGGCTGCCAGCTCGGGAATTAATACCATTCCGCCCTGAAAGTTAAAGCCCCGCAGATGTGGAATATCCCAGTGCAAAGCGGCCCCAAACAGCCAGTGTGCAATTAGCGGCAGGCTAACGATCAGGACAACTGCCGTGGGCCAGGTTCTACGAAGCTGACCGGTTTTGATCTGATGCTTGCGGTTAAAACGGAATACCCCCGCAGAGAGCGCAAGCGCTATCACCATCGCGCCGATAAAAGCGTACAGCCCTTCACCCGGCTGAGGAGAAGGAATGGACAACCCACGGTTACTGAGGAAAAACAGCTCAAACGCGTCGACGGCCTGGCGGGGACCGGGAAGGTTACGCAGTACGGCGAAATACCAGAAGAAGATCTGCAGGAGCGGGGGGATATTGCGGAACGTCTCGATGTAAACAGTCGACAGTTTCCGCAGGAGCCAGTTTTCAGAAAGACGCGCCAGGCCAATAAAGAAGCCCAGTATCGACGCGAAGACGATACAAAGCGCCGATACCAACAGCGTATTCAGTAAACCGACCACGAACACGCGTCCGTACGTGTCACCTTCCTGGTAATCAATAAGGTGCTGAACAATACCAAACCCCGCGCTGCGATCTAAAAACGCGAAACCGGAGGTAATGCCGCGGTTATTCAGGTTGGTGATGGTGTTATGGATGAGATACACGGCGATGAGAACAACCGCAACAATAGCAATAATCTGGAATAGCCAGGCGCGGACCGCGGGATGAGAAAAGGATAGCGATCCTTTTACGGCTGAGCGGCGATGGGACATAAAGAAACCTCAGTAACCATGACTCTGGAGTGGGCACTGCCGGAGCAGTGCCCGTTACAGCTATGACTTAACGTACTGGTGGTGCGTACTGAATACCGCCGTTGTTCCAGAGATTGTTCTGGCCGCGTTTGATCTTCAGCGGGCTTTCCGATCCCACGTTGCGCTCAAAGATCTCAGAGTAGTTGCCCACCTGTTTGATGATGTTGTAAGCCCACTTGTTATCCAGCTTCAGATCCTTGCCGAAATCACCTTCTTTACCGAGCAGGTGTGCCATATCCGGGTTAGATGGCTTAGCGGCTTTTTCATCAACGTTTTTAGAGTTGATACCCATCTCTTCTGCGTTCAGCATGGCAAACAGCGTCCAGCGAACAATGGAGAACCAGTCTTCATCACCACGACGAACGACGGGGCCGAGAGGCTCTTTGGAGATGACTTCAGGCAGGACAATCCACTCTGCCGGGTTGCTCAGCTTAATGCGTAAGGCATACAGCTGTGACTGGTCAGAGGCCAGCGTGTCGCAACGGCCGGATTCCAGCGCTTTGGCCGATTCATCCGAGCGGTCGAATGTCACAGGGGTGTATTTCATGTTGTTTGCTTTGAAATAATCCGCGACGTTCAGCTCGGTATCGGTGCCCGCCTGGATACAAACGGTGGCGCCATCCAGTTCCTTGGCGCTTTTCAGGCCCGCTTTATTGTGGGTCAGGAAGCCGATGCCGTCATAATAGGTCACGCCCGTAAATGACATCCCCATGCCGGCATCACGGGAGGAAGTCCAGGTGGTATTACGGGAGAGCATGTCGACCTCACCGGACTGCAGCGCCGTAAAGCGTTCTTTCGCCGTCAGCGGGGTATATTTTACTTTGCTGTCATCGCCAAAAACGGCGGCTGCAACGCCACGGCAGACATCCACATCAATACCGGTAAATTTGCCGTTCGCATCGGCATAAGAGAAGCCAGGCAAACCGTCACTGATACCACATTGAACAAAACCTTTCTTTTTAACGGCATCCAGTGTCGTTCCCGCATGGGCTTGACCGGCTACGGCAAACAACATGCCTGCAGCGGCCAGGCTGGCTATCATCGTCTTTTTCATAATGCATCCTGTGTGGCGAAATTTATCGTTATAGAGGCGTTTTTAAACGCTTTACCTGTCTGTGGCTTTGGCCAACGTTTATAAAGCAAACGTAATGCCAGTTTTGCGTTCGACAAAATAAGAGACGAGTGAACGCTTAATGCTGAGTGTAGACAGGCTTAAATAAAATGAGCGCCCCAGAACGGTGCGAAATTACAACCTGTGCCACAAATCGGAGCAAAAGTTGCGAGTTGGGTCAGGAAAAAGAAGAGATAGTTTTCAGCGTGAATATTGGCAGGGTATTCAATAATCTTAATGTGTGAAAATCATCACGATAGAATAAGTAATTTGAATGAATATGCGAAAAAGTTGTGACTGACTTCAGGCTTAGATTAATTTAGTGAATATTTACAGGGCTATTTTTTTACTTATTTGAAAATATTGCACTCATTAAAAGCAAAAGCGCGGCCAGAGCCGCGCTTTCTCAATAGATGTTACTTCGTGAGGGCAACAATACCCAGTGTTAAACCCGCTACTGCGGCAGCACCGCCGGCGATAGCACCCGCAGTCTCCCAGTTATCCTGGGTTGTGCCTTTCATACAGGTATTGGTATGAACCAGTCGGCCCTGGTCGTCGTAAACCGGTACACATGGAGAATCGTGCGCGCAACCAGCAAGCAGCGCAGCGAGAAGTGCAACGGAAATGAATCTTTTCATGATGTTACCTCAGTATTATTTCTCATCCGCTATAAAGCCAGGAGGGCTATTAACGAACTGGAGGTTATTTTACCACCGGGGTAAGTCCTCGTTACACGAGGAATAATCTCAAATTATGTAGTTTGTAAAAATCGTGGAGAAAAGTCGGTTTCAGGAGGAATTAATGGAGACATTATGGAGTTGCAAGAGACTGTTTTTACTTAATGCAAATCATCATATTCTTAATGCTTCCTTTATGTAAAACCTAATTGGTTGTTTAAGTTAAAAATAAAAAGGCACCAGAGGTGCCTTTTCAGGGAAACATTAACCTTTATGGTGAGTAAACCGTCGCCGAACAACCACAAAGAAGACGGGCACGAAGAAAATTGCCAGAAGGGTTGCGGAAAGCATTCCCCCCATAACGCCCGTACCGACGGCGTTTTGCGCGCCGCTCCCGGCCCCGGTGCTGATCACCAGCGGCATGACGCCAAGAATAAAGGCCAGAGACGTCATCAGGATCGGTCGAAGGCGCATCCTGGAAGCTTCCAGCGTGGCTTCAATAATGCCTTTGCCTTCTTTATCCATCAGGTCTTTAGCAAATTCAACGATCAGGATGGCGTTTTTTGCCGATAAACCAATCGTCGTCAGCAGGCCGACCTGGAAATAGACGTCATTGTTTAACCCGCGCAGCGACGCTGCGAGAAGAGCCCCAATGACCCCAAGCGGCACAACCAGCATAACGGAGAACGGAATGGACCAGCTTTCATACAGCGCAGCCAGGCACAGGAACACCACGATCAGTGAAATGGCGTACAGGGCAGGCGCCTGGTTACCCGAGAGCCGCTCCTGATAAGACATCCCCGTCCAGTCATAGCCGATGCCGGAAGGCAGTTTTGCCGCGAGACTTTCCATCATAGCCATGGCCTCACCGGTACTTTTACCCGGGGCTGATTCACCCAGTATCTCCATAGAGGGCATCCCGTTATAGCGTTCCAGACGAGGTGAACCATACACCCAGCGAGCGTTGCTGAAAGCTGAAAACGGGACCATTTCCCCATTCGCGCTGCGCACGTAAAGGTTGTTAATATCTCCCGGCAACATACGGAATTTTGCGTCGGCCTGTACGTAGACCTTTTTCACGCGACCATGATCGATAAAGTCATTCACATAGGTGCCACCTAAGGCCGTCGAAATCGTCTGATTGACGTCAGAAAGGCTGACGCCCAGCGCCTGCGCTTTCTCCTGATCGACATCCAGCTTGAACTGAGGAGTATCTTCAAGACCGTTAGGGCGCACGCGAACCAGCAGGTCAGTGTGCTCATGCACCATGCTGAGCAGTTGGTTACGCGCCTGCGTCAGCTGGGTATGCCCCAGGTTGGCCTGATCGATCAATTCAAAATCGAAGCCCGTGGCGGTACCCAGTTCGATAATTGCAGGCAGGTTAAACGGGAACACGAGGCCATCTGTAATTTGACTGAAGGCTTTTGTCGCGCGGCTCACAATGGCTTCGACGCCGTTTTCCGCCCCCGGGCGCTCCTCCCAGGGCTTCAGGCTGACGAAGGCGATACCGGCGTTCTGACCCTGGCCGCTAAAGCTAAAGCCGTTTACGGTAAAGACGGATTCCACGTTCGCCTTTTCGTTGTTCAGATAGTAATCCTGAACCAGATCGAGGACCTGCTGAGTACGCGTCTGGGTTGCACCCGCCGGGAGTTGAACCATCGTCATAAACACCCCCTGATCCTCTTCGGGCAGGAAGGAGGTAGGCAGGCGCAGGAAGAGCACCGCCATCCCTCCGACGATAATGACGTACACCGCTAGATAGCGCCCTGTCTTACGCAAAATACCGCTCACGCTGTTACTGTAGTGCTCCACGCTTTTATCAAAGAGCGCATTAAACCAGCCGAAGAAGCCGCCTTTCTTCTCATGATGGTCGCCGGATACGGGCTTAAGCAACGTTGCGCAGAGTGCGGGCGTCAGGATTAGCGCAACCAGTACGGACAACGCCATCGCGGAAACGATAGTCAGCGAGAACTGGCGATAGATCGCCCCCGTCGAGCCGCCAAAAAAGGCCATCGGAATAAAGACCGCCGAGAGCACCATGGCGATCCCCACCAGTGCCCCCTGGATCTGCTCCATCGACTTCTGCGTGGCCTCTTTCGGCGGCAGTTTGTCTTCGACCATGACGCGTTCAACGTTCTCAACGACCACGATAGCGTCATCGACCAGCAGACCTATCGCCAGCACCATACCGAACATCGTCAGGGTGTTGATGGAGAAACCGAATGCCGCCAGAACCGCAAAGGTACCCAGCAGAACGACCGGCACCGCGATAGTCGGGATGAGCGTCGCCCGCAGGTTTTGCAGGAACAGGTACATGACCAGGAAGACGAGAACGATCGCTTCAAACAGGGTCTTCACCACTTCGTGAATGGAGATTTTCACAAAAGGGGTGGTGTCATAGGGATAGACAACTTTCAGCCCCTGCGGGAAGAACTGCTGCAGTTGCGCCAACTTGCTCTTAATGGCTGCCGCGGTGTCCAGCGCATTTGCCCCGGTTGCCAGCTTAATCCCCAGGCCGGTTGCCGCCTGCCCGTTGATTTTAGTGACCATGTTGTAGTTTTCGCCACCCAGCTCAATACGAGCCACGTCCTTCAGATGAACCATCGAGCCGTCCTGATTCACCTTGAGCGTCACGAGGCCAAACTCCTCCGGTGATTTCAGGCGGGTTTGCGCGATGATCGAGGCATTCAGCTGCTGCCCGGGAATGGACGGCGTTCCGCCCAGCTGGCCTGCTGCTATCTGGTCGTTCTGCGTTTTCAGCTGGTTGATAATATCCTGCGGCGTCAGCTGGTATTTGTTCATCGCGTTGCTGTCGAGCCAGATGCGCATCGCATACTGGGCGCCAAACAGCTGAACGTCACCGACGCCAGACGTTCGGCTGATGGCATCTTTGACGTTCGAAGCGACATAGTCAGAGATGTCATTCTGCGTGAGATTTTTGTTGTCTGAAACAAAGCCAGCGACCAGCAGGAAGCTGCTGCTGGATTTCTCCACGCCAATCCCTTGCTGCTGAACCTCTTGCGGCAGCAGCGGCATGGCGAGCTGCAGCTTGTTCTGCACCTGTACCTGGGCGATGTCCGGATCGGTTCCTGACTCAAAGGTCAGGGTGATGGTGACGTTACCCGCTGAATCGCTGGTGGAGGACATATACATCAGCTTATCGATACCGTTCATGTTCTGTTCGATAACCTGGGTCACGGTATCCTGTACCGTTTGAGCGTCCGCTCCCGGGTAAGTCGCGGATATCGCCACGGCGGGAGGAGCAATGGTCGGATACTGTGCGACGGGAAGTTTGAGAATGGCCAGCCCGCCTGCAATCATCAAAATGATGGCAAGTACCCAGGCGAAAACCGGTCTTTGAATAAAGAAATTAGCCATGTCGTCGTCCCTTAACCGGCTGGCGTCGTGGTGATAT
The DNA here is from genome assembly GCF_000801755.2 of Enterobacter sp. E20. NCBI lineage: Bacteria > Pseudomonadati > Pseudomonadota > Gammaproteobacteria > Enterobacterales > Enterobacteriaceae > Enterobacter > Enterobacter sp. E20. The sequence goes on along the minus strand of NZ_CP012999.1, from coordinate 4,314,360 downwards.
CAGGCGTGGCGACGACGGTTACCCCGGGTCTGACTTTCTGTAGCCCGCTGACTATCACGCGGTCACCGTTTTTCAGCCCTTCCGTCACCAGCCAGCGATCGCCAATTGCCTGAGGGGCCATGACGGTTCGCGGCTCAACCTGGTTTTTATCGTTCACCACCAGCACGGTTGCATCGCCTCGCGGTGTACGGGTCACGCCTTGCTGTGGTACCAGAATCGCATCCGGCTGGGTGCCTTCATCAATGCGGGCGCGAACGAACATGCCGGGTAACAACAGATGCTGAGGGTTCCGGAAAATGGCGCGCAGGGTGATCGAGCCGGTACTTTCATCGACCGTGACGTCAGAGAACTGCAATGTGCCTTTTAGCGGGTAGGGCTGCCCGTTCTCCATCAGCAGCTCAACGTTGCTGGCGATATCACCTTTTTGCAGGCTCGTCTGTTTCAGGCGCATAAAATCATTACTGGACTGGGTGACATCAACATAAATCGGATCGAGCAGCTGGACCGTTGCCAGCGCTGCGGCTTGCCCGTTCGTCACCAGCGCCCCTTCGGTCACGCTGGATTTTCCGATACGACCATCAACCGGAGAGGTCACTTTGGTGTAGGCAAGGTTGATACGTGCGCTCTCAACACCCGCTTTTGCGGCAACCACGCTGGCATCTGCCTGCTGAGCCGTCGCCACGGCCTGGTCATACTCCTGCTTACTGACATACTGGGTGCCTACCAGCGGGAGATAACGTTTCACCGTCAGGTGCGCAATATTGGCCGCCGCCTGAGCCTTCGCCAGTTCGCCTTTCGCGCTGTCATAGGCTGCCTGATAGGGCGCAGGATCAATCTGGTAAAGTGACTCGCCCGCTTTTACATCGCTACCCTCCGCGAAGTTACGGCGCAGGATAATGCCGCTAACCTGAGGACGAACCTCCGCAACGCGAAATGCATCTGTTCTGCCCGGGAGTTCAGTGGTGACCGCCAGAGGCGCGCTTTTCACAATATGCACGCTGACCTGAGGCGCCTGCTGGTGTTGCTGTTGATTTTCCTGACCATCGCATCCAGTGAGCAGTACCGCGCAGACAATGAAACCGGATAAGGGCAAACGTCTGAAATGATTCGTCATTACTGTTCCTTTAAATACCCATTCACCGATATATGCCGCGAATCGGTAGCAAGGGCAGAGGGATAAAAATAAAATGTAGCTGCGTATAATAATGAGGGTATTTAATGTTTTTTAATTTATAAGTGCGAATGACCGTGTTTGTAGAAAAAAATCAGAATCAGACCGGGTCCATTCAGGGATATACTTCAGGCATGTTAATCAGGTAAATGAGTTTAATGTTTTTAATTATTCACTCCGCCAATTTAATTGGAGCGATATATTTATATTGATTATAAATTAAGAGGGGTGACTTTTTTTGTGCAAAATTAAAACGGATTTTAGTGAATACTTACATTTGCATGAACGCAATATTACTTTTAAACCTTGTGAGTAACGAGTAGTTGCCTATGGCGCGTAAAAAGAAAGAAGAGGCTCAACAAACCCGGCAGCAGCTGATTGAGGCGGCTATCGGACAGTTTGCCACGCGTGGCGTAGCCAGCACGACGCTGACGGATATCGCTGATGCTGCAAAGGTGACGCGCGGCGCGATCTACTGGCACTTCACCAGTAAATCTGAAATATTTAATGCCATCTGGGAACAACAATTACCGCTTCGCGATATGATTCGCGACAGGCTTTCCCTTTCCGACAGTGACGATCCATTGTTAAAACTTCGTGAGCAATTTATTACTGCGCTGCAGTATATTGCCCATGAACCCCGGCAATGTGCGCTTTTACAAATTCTGTATCATAAGTGTGAATTTAGCAGTGATATGATTTCTGAGCGCGAAATCAGAAAGCGTATCGGATTCAACGATGACACGCTACGCGCCACGCTGGAGGCCTGTATTTCGCGAAACATCATTTCGCCACAGGTGAATGTTGATCTCACCTTGATTGTATTCCACGGTTTTTTTAGCGGAATAATTAAAAACTGGTTAATGAATAACGACAGTTTTAATCTTTATCAGCAGGCTCCCGCTCTGGTCGATAGCATACTGGCGACACTCCCGGTTATTCGCATGTCGCCAGGTGAGGGTGCTTATTGCTCAGCGCCGGGTAACATTTCCCCTCGGGCACAAAGTGCTTCTATGGTCTGCGCGCTGACGGGTTTACCTAACAGATAACCCTGAAGGGTGTTACAGCCCAGCTCGGTTAAAAAGGCTTGCTGCGCTTCGGTTTCCACACCTTCAGCCACAACTTTCAGGTTAAGTGTTTTAGCGAGAGCCACAATCGCAGAGACAATAGTGGCATCCTCGCTCTCGCCGCTGAGCTCTTGCACAAACGCCCTGTCGATTTTCAATTCACAGGCCGGTAAGCGCTTGAGGTACAGCAGGCTCGAATATCCGGTGCCAAAATCATCAATGGAGGCCTTTACCCCCGCATTCGTCAGCTCTGTCAGCACGCGTACGCTCTCATCCGGGTTGCTCATCGCCGTGGTTTCCGTCACTTCGAGGATCAACATTTCCGGTGGCACCTGGTGAAGTGCCAGGCAGTCGAGAACCGTTTTAACCAGCGAAGGTTGTTCAAACTGCAGTGTCGACAGGTTTACCGCCATTGACCAGCTTTGATGTCCCTGAAGATGCCATTCCCGCAGCTGGCGACAGGCTTCATTAATCACCCAGTTACCAATGGGGACGATTAGCCCCGTTTTTTCCGCCAGCGGCAGAAAAAGGTCCGGCGTCAGTAACCCTTGCTTAGGATGCTGCCAGCGCAACAGCGCCTCGAATCCGAGGACCGGGCCCGCCGGGGCGTGAAATTTTGGCTGATACAGCAGGCGCAGCTCATTGCGATCGATCGCCATCCACAAATCGTTCATTAACTGGAGATGGGTCTGCGCCAGGGTGTTCATGGAGGGCTGGAAAAAGTGGTAACCGTTACGGCCCATATGCTTCGTGTGATACATCGCCGCGTCGGCGTTAAACATCAGCTCACGCTCGGTTTTGCCGTCGTGAGGGTACAGCGCGATACCAATGCTGAGGGTCACCACCAGTTCATAGGGGCTGAGATTGAAGGGGCTATCGATCGCGCGCACCAGCGAATTCGCCAGCGATGCCGCGTCGTCCGGACCTTCTCCCTCTGCCAGCAGAACAAATTCATCACCGCCGATGCGTGCAAGGGTGAACTGGCCTTTCAGGAGAAGCAGCAGACGCTGCGTAACGGCGACCAGCAGCCTGTCACCGACATCATGGCCGTAGGCGTCATTGATAGCTTTAAAGCCGTCAAGATCCATGAACATCAGGGCAAAGTGATTCCCTTCACGATCGGCTTTGCTGATGGCCTGATCGAGTCTGTCTTCCAGCAGGATACGGTTGGGCAGACGCGTCAGGGTATCGTGTAGCGCCAGCTGAGCGAGTTCCCGGTTAGCTTCTGCCAGCGACGAGGCCAGAAGGGCGGTGCGTGCCTGAAGGCGGGCATCCAGCATCGACACCAGCAGGGTGATCCCAAGAATAGAGAGCGCGACGACGCTGACCAGCACCGCCAGCCAGCTCCCGTTAATCCCCTCATGGTGAACCATTGTGGACATCGGAAACTGCGCCGCTTTCATCCCGGCATAGTGCATGCCGGCAATGGCAATTCCCATCGTGATGGCGGCACCCATGCGCATCAGCACGACCTGCGCGGCTTCGCGACGCAGGCGGAAGGTCAGCCATAATGCCGCGAGTGAAGCGGCAAGCGCAATCACGACCGAAATGGCCACCCAGACCTTGTCCCAGATTATCCCGGGCATCACCTCCAGCGCCGCCATGCCGGTGTAATGCATGGCCACAATACCGCTCCCCATCACCAGCGCGCCGGGCAGCAGTCGGCGCAGGCGTAGTTGCTCGCAGCTCACAAGCCATAGCGCAAACAGCGACGAACCCACGGCGATGACCATGGATAGCACCGTCAGGGTGGCGTTGTAGCTCATGCTCATGGAGAGGTCCATCGCCAGCATGCCGATAAAATGCATGGCCCACACGCCAATCCCCATAGCAATACCGCCGCCAGCCAGCCAGACGCGGGCAGCGACGCCCTCACTCCCGGCGACGCGTGCAGCCATGTTCAGCGCGGTATACGCAGCAAGAATGGCAACAACAAAGGAGAGGACGACAAGGATAGGGTTGTATTGGCTGACCAGCATGGACGGTTCTACTCGAGTGTGGGGTTACGCTAGAGCGGTTGAGAAGGGCGAGACATTATCACCGTCAGGTAATGGCTCAAAGGGATTTAAATCCCCGTTTTTAGTGGGTAATAACGGGGTGATTTGCGCAATCGGGCGGTTAGTCGAGCTCTGAGCAGTTCACGAGTTTCAGCGGATTGACGGAGTTCATATTGCGACACTTATCGGTTTCGGTGCTCATTAGTTCAATCCACTGCATCAGGAGTGCATCGAAAATGAGAACGGAGATTGCAAAGACAACCAGCCACCAGTATTTACGAATCATTGTGTCATTCCGCGGGAAGAGCGCCAGTAAGGTGGGGGAAATATACACGAAAAATCGGGGTTGAAAAGCAGGAGAGGCGAAGGTTTACAATGCGTTGACGGAGAAGCGCAGGTAATAAAAAAGGCGCTTCCCCATGCCGAAGAGCGCCTTTTTAAACAAGCATTTAACTGATTAGTATCAGTTCATGCCGTATTTTTTCAGTTTCTTACGCAGAGTACCACGGTTGATACCCATCATCAGCGCAGCGCGGGTTTGGTTACCGCGGGTGTATTGCATCACCATGTCCAACAGTGGCTGTTCAACTTCAGCCAGTACCAGCTCATACAGGTCATTAACATCCTGACCATTCAGTTGAGCAAAATAGTTCTTCAGTGCCTGTTTAACCGAGTCACGCAGGGGCTTTTGAGTTACCTGGTCCTGAGAGTTAACGGTAGAAACGGTCAGTACGTCAGAATTTACGCGTTGTTCGAACATAGTTCTGTCAGCTCTTTATTTCATTACGCAAGATTTTCGAAGTATGCCTCCAACGCCTCCAGCTGTACGCTGGCATCCTCTATGGCGTTGAATGTGCGCCGAAACTGGTCATCTGGAGCGTGCTCCTGGAGATACCAGGAGACGTGTTTACGCGCAATTCGGTACCCTTTTGCCTGACCGTAGTGGTCATGCAGTTCCCGAACATGCGAACAAAGCAAGCGCTTAACCTCTGCCAAAGGCAGCGGGGCAAGCAGCTCCCCAGTGTCCAGATAATGCTGGATTTCCCGGAAGATCCAGGGTCTTCCCTGAGCTGCACGTCCTATCATCAGAGCATCAGCTCCCGTATAGTCGAGTACAGCCCTGGCTTTAAGCGGGTCAGTTATGTCGCCATTCGCGATAATCGGAATGGAAACTTTCTGCTTAACTGCCCGAATGCTGTCGTATTCAGCTTCACCGTTGAACAAACAGGCGCGAGTGCGTCCATGGATGGTCAGGGCCTGAATGCCACAGTCTTCGGCCAGTTGGGCAATCTCTACACAGTTACGGTGTTCCGGCGACCAACCCGTGCGAATCTTCAACGTAACAGGAACGTCCACCGCGCTGACAACCGCCGTCAGGATAGCTTTCACCTGGTCGGGGTATTGCAGAAGGGCTGAACCTGCAAGCTTGCGATTCACCTTTTTGGCCGGGCACCCCATATTGATATCAATAATCTGGGCACCACTTTCCACGTTAATCCGCGCGGCATCTGCCATCTCTTCAGGCACGCTTCCGGCAATTTGCACGGTGCGGATACCTGGTTCATCAACGTGCACCATCCGAAGGCGGGATTTATCGCTTTCCCAAACCTGCGGGTTAGACGACATCATCTCGGATACGGTTAAACCGGCTCCCATCTCATAGCACAGCGTCCTGAACGGCCGGTCTGTAATACCTGCCATTGGGGCTGCGATCAGGCGATTTCTAAGCTGGTGGTGTCCGATGCGCATGAGTTAAGAAATGACCATACTGTGACTGCAAGGCGGCGTATATTACGCATTTTTTGCACGAGATGAAAGGCCAAACTTTGAACAATCCACTGTTGTAGATCAAGGAATCGCCGCCCAATCTTCCCGTTAAAAATTATTCATTATTTAAATCATTAAGTTATATGATAATGGTTATTTTATGGGCGCTTACAATTTCCCGTAACTTCTCATCATTTCTGAATAAATGCGTCGCTGAAGCGGGATAATCTGCTGTTTTTAACAGCAGATTTCCCTTCTTCTTTGCGATCTGCGTCGCATTTTAGAACATGATCGTCATGCGAAAAATGCGTGTTATTCGACCACGACGCGCCCATGCAGCGACTGTACCGGACGGTTATTATCGTGATGCATTGTCCGGGTGAATCTGGCAAGTTGTTCTGCAGAAACCGTCAGGGGCTGTTTAAGTACAATCCAGGTAACGCCTTCTGAACACGGTGGAGTGGTCAGTGAACCGCTAAAGCGCCAGTACGTTTTATTTTTTGGCAGCAGTTTGTTCAGGTTGAGATCCTGTTTGATGGAGACGTTCTGCTCGGCCTGCTGAGGCATAACGCGCCACAGTTTTTCAAGCTCCGGGTTTGCGGCCCCTTTATCAAACATGACCGCCACCACCGTCAGTTCCCCACTGGCATTTTTATGAACCAGATGCATTTCCATCGCGTACCTCTTGCCATGTACGGTGTTTTCGCTCGGCGCGTGGAAATGGAACTGCTGTAACGTCCAGGTTTGCTTATCGAGAGTAAGGGTATCGCGGGTGTTCGCCTGTTCACCTGCCTGAATGGTATGGCCATTGTTCGTCAGTGTAACAGGGCCATCAACGTAGTGGGTTTGTAGCGGGGAGAGATGGGCGTTAGTGGTCGAATCAATATTAACAGGAGACTGGTTCATACCGCTTTGACAGGTCTTGTATGCCTCGTCCATCTCGCCCCAGTGTTGCGGTGAACCTTCCCCTTCATAGCTCCAGTGTGATGCAAATGCTGAAGCCGAAATCATGCTCAGCGCCAGCAGCGCTGCCTTGCCTGTAACGTGTGTCATCATATTCTTCCGGTGAATTTTTGTAATACAAATCAACATGATTTGTAGGGTTATTTTACCGAAGAATGAACGGGGGAGAGAGGATTATCAGAGGGTGAGAGGCGTGGTCAGATGACCACGCCAGATTCTTATTTTTTACGCCCGGTGATGCGGCACCACTCTTCTTTTTCCACCACCGGGTCGAGGGCAAAGAGATCGGCGTAGGCTTCACACACGCTGTCGGCCTGGCTTGCCAGGATACCGGAAAGCCCCAGCAGACCGCCCTCAACGGGCAGCACGCTGATTAACGGAGCCAGTTCGCGCAGTGGGCCCGCCAGAATGTTTGCGACCACCACATCGGCTTTCATGGCTTCTGGCTGAGCATCCGGCAGATACAGCTCCAGACGATCGGAGACGCCGTTACGCTCGGCATTATCGCGGCTGGCCTGAATCGCCTGCGGATCGATATCGATCCCGATGGCTTTTGCCGCGCCCAGCTTCAGGGCCGCAATCGCGAGGATCCCGGATCCACAGCCGAAGTCGATCACTGTCTTACCGTCCAGATCCAGACCATCCAGCCACTGCAGGCACAGAGACGTGGTTGGGTGAGTACCGGTACCAAACGCCAGACCCGGGTCGAGCATCACGTTCACTGCGCTTTCATCAGGGACATCGCGCCAGCTCGGGCAGATCCACAGACGTTTGCCGAACTGCATCGGGTGGAAGTTATCCATCCACTCGCGTTCCCAGTCTTTGTCTTCCAGCTGTTCGATTTTATGCACGAAACCCGCGCCCAGCAGAGGATGATTCTCCAGAATCGCGACAACCTCTTTCATATCGGTTTCGGCATCAAACAGGCCAATAACGTCGGTATCACCCCACAGGCGGGTTTCGCCCGGCAGCGGCTCAAAGACCGGCGTGTCATGCGTGTCCTGGAAGGTGATAGAGACCGAACCGGCCTCCATCAGCGCATCGCTCAGCTCTTCGGCGTTCGCGCCGGTTGTGTTCAGTTTTAGTTGGATCCACGGCATGGCAAAACTCTTTATTTATCAGTAGAAATCATAGCGGGTTGTGGGACGGGCTGACCGAAACGGTTCCCCACCACAAACGCCAGTAAACTTAGCAGTAACGAAGGCACAATTGGATGGAAGCCCAGGTACTGAATCTTAAACGTTGCGAGGACGGCGTAAAGCACGCCGCCTACAATCATCGCGCTCAGCGCACCGGCGGCATTCGCGCGCTCCCAGTAGAGCCCTAACACCAGCGGCCACAGGAATACCGCTTCAAGCCCACCAAATGCCAGCAGGTTCAGCCAGATGATCATCTCTGGCGGGCGCCACGCGGCTAACAGCAGCAATGCCCCTAACACCAAAGTAATAACGGCCGACATGCGCTTCAGGCGCCGTTCATTCTCTGCCTGCTCAGGACGCAGGTTCAGATAGAGATCTTTTATGATCGTAGCGGAACTTTGCAGCAGCTGAGCGTTGATGGTCGACATAATGGCGGCCATCGGTGCGGCGAGGAAGATCCCGGCGGCAAATGGCGGCAGCACTTTAACCATCAGGGTTGGGATAACCAGATCGGGTACGGTAAGGTCAGGAATAACTGCCCGACCTAACGCGCCCGCCAGGTGCATACCAAACATCAGGATTGCGACAACGATAGTGCCGATAATGATACCTCTGTGCACGGCTTTGCTGTCTTTGTAAGAGATACAGCGCACGGCGGTATGCGGCAGGCCAATCACCCCAAAGCACACCAACACCCAGAACGAGGTCATAAAGGTTGGCGAAAGGATGTCATCCGCGCCCTGCGGCGAAACCAGTTTTGGATCGATCGCCTCGAGCGTTTCAACCGCATGGCTCAGGCCGCCCGCGGCGTGGACGATGCCGACCAGCAAAACGATAGTGCCGATAAGCATAACCATGCCCTGCATCGTATCGTTCAGCACGCTGGCGCGGAATCCGCCAAACGCGGTATACAGCGCAATGCTGACTCCGAAGATGATCAAGCCTGTCTCGTAGGGAATACCCGCCGCCGTTTCCAGCAGGCGTGCCCCGCCGATAAACTGTACCGTCATTGCGCCAATAAAGGCCACCAGCAGGCTTAAGCTGGCCAGCCACACCAGTAAACGGCTCTGATAGCGGGCAAACAGCATATCGTTGAGCGTCACGGCATTATAACGGCGCGCCAGAATGGCAAATTTTTTACCCAGTATGCCCAGCGAGAGCCAGACGGCAGGAAGCTGGATCATCGCCAGCAGCACCCAGCCTAACCCGTATTTATAGGCCGCACCGGGTCCGCCGATAAACGAACTGGCGCTGATATAGGTCGCGGTCAGCGTCATGGCCAGCACGACGCCGCCCATCGAGCGGCTGCCCAGAAAATACTCGTTCAGGAAGGTGCCCGTCGTTCTTTTACGCATGGCGTAAACGGATAAACCAAACACCACTAACAAGTAAGCGATAAGCGGCAGAATGACTTCAAGCTGCATCATCGTCCTCCAGCGGAATATCGCGATAGATGAATTTCACCATTGCCCAGCACAGCAGGATGAAAACCAGCGGTACCAGCAGACACGCCATTTCGAACCAGTGCGGCAGGCCGGTGATGCCAATAGCGGAGTCAGGTAAGTAAGCAGTTACTAACCATGCTGCGAGATAGAGAAGGGTCAGCCACAGCGCCCAGCGCGCTTCTTTATGGGCCTGAACAAAACGTTTGTCCATTTTTTGTCCCTTGTGGATGAAGAAAGCGGGGATTGTACATGATGGGGCCTGGCGATCCCCAGAAATAAAAAAGGCCGGATAATCCGGCCTTTTAGCAACACAGGTCTCTTACTTCTCGTTCAGACCGAGTTTTTTCTCCAGATAGTGGATGTTGGTTCCACCATTCTGGAAGTGCTCGTCGCTCATGATACGCATCTGCAGATCAACGTTGGTTTTGATACCGTCGATGATCAGCTCCTGCAGGGCGTTTTTCATGCGGGCAATCGCCACGTCACGGTTTTCGCCGTAGCAGATAAGCTTGCCGATCATTGAGTCATAGTACGGCGGTACGGTGTAACCGGCGTAGATATGAGACTCCCAGCGCACACCAAAGCCACCCGGCGCGTGGAAACGCGTGATTTTACCCGGGCTTGGCAGGAAGGTGTTCGGGTCTTCGGCGTTGATACGGCACTCTACCGCATGGCCTTTCACCACAACTTCTTCCTGCTTGATGGACAGCGGCTGGCCTGCAGCGATACGCAGCTGTTCTTTGATCAGGTCAACGCCGGTGATCATTTCGGTAACCGGGTGTTCAACCTGAATACGGGTGTTCATTTCGATGAAATAGAACTCGCCGTTTTCGAACAGGAACTCAAAGGTACCTGCACCGCGATAGCCGATATCGACACACGCTTTGGAGCAACGCTCGCCGATGTAGCGACGCAGTTCCGGGGTAATGCCCGGTGCTGGTGCTTCTTCGACCACTTTCTGGTGACGACGCTGCATGGAGCAGTCACGTTCTGCCAGATAGATCGCGTTACCCTGACCGTCAGCCAGCACCTGAATTTCGATGTGGCGTGGGTTTTCCAGGTATTTTTCCATGTACACCATGTCATTGCTGAAAGCGGCTTTCGCTTCTGCTTTGGTCATGGAGATGGACTGCGCCAGTTCAGCATCGCTACGCACAACGCGCATACCACGACCGCCGCCGCCGCCGGACGCCTTGATGATAACCGGGTAGCCAATGCGTTTAGCATGAGCACGGTTAGCATCCATGTCGTCGGTCAGAGGGCCGTCAGAGCCTGGTACGGTTGGAACACCGGCTTTTTTCATCGCGGTGATTGCAGACACTTTGTCGCCCATCAGGCGGATGGTGTCGGCTTTCGGGCCGATGAAGATGAAGCCAGAGCGTTCAACCTGCTCAGCAAAGTTGGCGTTCTCAGAGAGGAAGCCGTAACCCGGATGAATTGCCACCGCGCCGGTGATTTCAGCGGCGCTGATGATAGCCGGGATGTTCAGATAGCTTTTTACGGACGGAGCCGGGCCAATACAGACCGTCTCATCCGCCAGCAATACGTGTTTTAAATCGCGATCCGCGCTTGAGTGCACAGCGACGGTCTTGATGCCCAGTTCTTTACAGGCACGAAGAATACGCAGTGCGATCTCGCCGCGGTTGGCGATAACAATTTTATCCAGCATGTACGCCTCGTTACTCGATGACGACCAGCGGCTCGTCAAATTCAACCGGCTGACCACTTTCGACCAGAATCGCTTTAACAGTACCTGATTTGTCTGCTTCGATCTGGTTCATCATTTTCATCGCTTCAACGATGCACAGGGTATCGCCTACGTTGACTTTCTGACCCACTTCGATGAACGCCTTCGCGTCCGGGCTCGGGGTGCGGTAGAAAGTACCAACCATTGGGGAACGTACGATGTGACCACTGATTTCTGCTGCAGCGGCAGGTGCGGCTTCAGCTGCTGGCGCAACGGCTGCGGAGAGCGCAGGCTGCTGCACTGGCGCAGCATAAGCTTGCTGCATTACCGGGAAGCTAGCGGCTGGGGCTGCACGGCTGATGCGTACAGACTCTTCGCCTTCAGAAATTTCCAGTTCGGAGATGCCTGATTCTTCAACCAGCTCGATCAGTTTTTTAATCTTACGAATATCCATGAGTGGGTTCCGTACTCTTGTTTAGTGTGATTGTGACAAGCGTTTTACCGCTGTCTGTAAAGCGTATGAATAGCCGTCTGCGCCCAGTCCACAGATAACGCCAGCAGCGATATCCGACAGATACGAATGGTGACGGAACGGCTCTCGGGCGTGCACATTACTCAGGTGGATCTCGATAAACGGGATACTCACCGCAAGCAGTGCGTCGCGGATAGCAACACTGGTGTGCGTAAACGCGGCCGGATTGATCAGGATATAGTCCACATTGTCTTTAGCCTGATGAATACGGTCGATGAGTGCGTACTCCGCATTCGACTGAAAATGATCCAAATCCACATTCAGTGACGCTGCTTCCGTTCCCAGACGGTTAACAATTTCACTCAATGTTAGCGTGCCGTACTTCTCTGGCTCACGGGTGCCGAGCATGTTCAGGTTCGGTCCGTTCAAAACTAAGATATGGAACTTATCAGTCATAATGCCGCTATCTCCTGCGATTTTCGGGTAAAAAACAAAATATACCTTCGAAACGCAAATGTCACCTTTTCAGAGGCTTAAAACCGCTGTCAGGCGAACCAAGGTCGCACATTATAACGATTTCGTAGCATTTAGCAGCTAAATACTGGTCTTATCAGGGAAGATTATCAACCGCTATCCGAAAAAGATTTGCGGTTGACGGGTAATCTGCGGGAAAACGCACAGTTTCGCGAACTATCGCAACCACTGGCGGAACTTCTTGTAACGCCATGCTAAAAGCGCCACGGCCGCCAGTGCATACAGGATTGGCTGCGGCGAGAGGATCTTCACCGACCACAGGTAATGAATGGGGACGAGGATCGCGACAAGATAGACGAAGTTGTGCAGCAGCTGCCAGCGCCTGCCCAGTTTTCGCTGCGCATATTGCGTGGATGTCAGCGCTAACGCCAGTAAAACCACCCAGCTCACGATACCCAGCGTCAGATAAGGACGTGTCACCAGTTCGCGGCCAAGCAGCGCCAGATTGTTAATTCCCAGTTCCAGCAGGGCGTAGCTGGTGAGGTGCAGCGTCGCCCAGGCAAAACACCATAGCCCTAACAGCCGACGGGTGCGTATCAATAAGGGCTGTTTAGCGTAGCGCGCCAGCGGCGAGACGAGCAAGGTGGCCAGCAAAAATTTCAGAGCCATCCGACCGGTAAAATGCTGGATATCCTTTGCAGGATCTGCGCTAAAGAGCCCCTGGCTGGCGGCCCAGAACAGCCATATAAAAGGAAGCAGCCCGGCCAGGTGCAGCAGCACTTTCAGCCAGATAATCTGTTTTGCCGTTAAACGCACTCAGAAGTTCTCCCGTAAGTTGAGACCACGGTAAAGCGAGGCCACTTCATCCGCATAGCCGTTAAACAGCAGCGTCGGCTGGCGCTTTACGTCCAGCGCACCGCCGGAACCGATAAACCGCTCGGTTGCCTGCGACCAGCGCGGATGATCCACGTGCGGGTTCACGTTGGCGAAGAAACCGTATTCGTCCGGGGCCGCCAGATTCCAGGTGGTTGGCGGACGTTCGCGGGTAAGCTTAATGCTGACGATAGATTTAATCCCTTTGAAGCCATATTTCCACGGTACGGTTAAACGGATGGGGGCGCCGTTCTGCGGCGGAAGCGCTTTGCCATAAACGCCAACGGTCAGCAGGGTGAGGGGGTGCATAGCTTCGTCGAGACGTAACCCTTCCACATACGGATACTCAAGCCCGCCGCCGATGAACCGATCTTTCTGCCCGGGCATCTCGTCCGGCGCATAGCGCGTCTGGAAAGCGACATATTTTGCATTGCTGGTGGGCTCAACCATCGCCAGCAGTTTATGCAGCGGGAAGCCGACCCAGGGCACCACCATCGACCAGGCCTCCACGCAGCGCATGCGATAGATGCGCTCTTCGAGCGGGAAACGGGTAGTAAGATCGTGGTGATCCAGCGTCAGGGGTTTCGCCACTTCGCCATCAATTTTCAGCGTCCACGGATCGGTTTTGAGGCTCCCCGCGTTGGCGGCAGGATCGGCCTTATCGAGACCAAATTCGTAGAAGTTGTTGTAGCCGGTAACTTTATCTTCCGGCGTGAGCGTCAGCTTGTTTTGCCATTCGGGCGGTTTGGTAAAGGTGAGCGGGGCGCCGGATGGGGCCTTTGGCCGATCGTTGCCTTTAAACCAGTCGAGCAGGTCGGCGTGTGCCGCGGGAGAGAGCGTCAGGGCAGTGGCGCTGATGCCAAGCATTTTCAGGATCTGGCGGCGCTGTAACATAAAGACAGACTCGGACGTTACGTCGGCTTCCGTCAGTTTTCGGTTTTTCATGGCATCCTCCGTCATGCGTTTTTCTAAGCATGACGGAGGAGAGGGATTCGCGCGAATATGTCACGAAAATTTGAAGATTAGGCGATTTTCACCAGCGCGCGACCGTGGAACTGGTTGTCCATGATCTTACTGGCGTATTCCGGCGCCTGGCTGAGGGTTATCTCCGTTGCGCTCTGGGTATAGAAAGATTCCGGCAGATCGCGCACCAGTCGTTCCCAGGCTTGATGACGACGGGCCGGCGGGGTCATCACGGAATCCACACCCTGCAGGCGTACGTTACGCAGAATAAATGGCATCACGGTGGTTGGCAGGGCAAATCCGCCCGCCAGACCGCAGGCTGCCACGCAGCCGCCGTAGTTCATCTGCGCCAGGACTTTTGCCAGCACCTTATCACCGACGGTATCCACCGCCCCTGCCCAAACCTGTTTTTCCAGCGGACGGGTTTCGGCAAATTCGTCGCGGCTGAGAATGCGGCTGGCGCCGAGCTGGCGCAGATAGTCATGGGTACTTTCTCGGCCGGAAACCGCAGCGACTTGATAGCCCAGCTTGTGGAGCAGCGTGACTGCCGTGCTGCCCACGCCTCCGCTGGCGCCGGTGACGACAATTTCCCCTGACTCAGGGCGGATACCTGCATCTTCCAGCGCCATCACGCACAGCATGGCGGTAAAGCCTGCCGTGCCGACGATCATCGCCTTGCGGCCATCCATGCCTTTCGGCACAGGCACCAGCCAGTCGCCTTTCACGCGCGCCTGCGTTGCCAGCCCGCCCCAGTGATTTTCACCCACGCCCCAGCCGGTGAGCAGCACATGCTGGCCCGGATGGAAGCGCGGATCCTCGCTGGTATGAACCCGCCCAGCGAAATCGATCCCCGGCACCATAGGGAAATTTCGGATGATTTTACCCTTACCGGTAATAGCCAGCGCATCTTTATAATTTAAACTGGACCAGTCGATGTCGACGGTTACGTCGCCTTCCGGCAGGCGACTCTCTTCAACCGCCTGCACTGAGGCAAGCGTTTTGCCGTCCTGCTGTTCTAAGATCAAAGCCTGCATACGGGGTCCTCACGACTCAGATGATTGGAAAATAATTTCTGAAGACTATACTCGCTCAGGGAAACGCAGTGCCGATTTAACGCAATAAATTGCCAGATACGCCCGATTTGGTAGTATGCCGCATTTGAAATGCAAGTTAGCGCTTACTCGCTACCCCATCAACCCACGGAGTAATCTCAAGGATGCGATTAACGACGAAGTTCTCAGCTTTTATCACCTTGCTGACGGGGCTTACCATTTTTGTCACGCTTCTGGGCTGTTCCCTGAGTTTTTACACCGCCATTCAGGACAAGCTGGTCAACCGGGTACAGTCTGTTGCCTCGGTGATTGATACGCGTCTGCTGACGACGCCCCTACCGGCGCTCTCCCGTGAGCTTGATGAGTTGATGGTACCTGTTGATATCGTTCAGATCGACATTCTGCAGGGAAAGCATCGTGTTTTAAGCCATGAACGACCGGGAAGCTATCGCCCCGCGGGCGTGGTAAGCCAGTATCGGGAAGTGACGGTGCATTCCCTTAAAAATCCGGGGATGACCATACACATGGTCTACCTCGATCCGATGGCCAGCTATTTCCGTTCCATGATGACCACCGCGCCGCTCACCGTCGCCGTTGCGTTTATCGTCCTGCTGATCTTTCTCGCGGTCCGCTGGCTGCGCCGCCAGCTTTCCGGTCAGGAGCTGCTGGAGATGCGCTCCGTGCGGATCCTGAACGGTGAACGCGGCCCGCAGGTGCGTGGCTCTGTCCACGAGTGGCCGTCACGGGCCAGCAGCGCGCTCGATACCCTGCTCTCCGAAATCCAGTTTGCCAGCGACCAGCGCAGCCGTATGGATACGCTGATCCGCTCTTATGCGGCGCAGGATAATAAAACTGGCCTTAACAACCGTCTTTTCTTTGATAATCAGCTCGCCACGCTGCTCGACGATTCAGAAAAAGTGGGGACACACGGGGTGGTGATGATGATTCGCCTGCCCGATTTCGATCTCCTGCGCGACACCTGGGGACAGCGTGCCGCGGAAGAAAACCTCTTTACGCTGATCAACCTGCTCTCCACCTTTATTATGCGCTACCCGGGCGCGCTGCTGGCCCGCTATCACCGCAGCGACTTTGCCGTGCTGTTGCCTCATCGTACGCTGAAGGAATCCGAAAGCATCGCCAGTCAGCTGCTGAAGGCGGTAGATGCGCTGCCGCAGAGCAAAATGCTCGACAGGGACGATATGGTCCACATGGGGATCTGCGCCTGGCGTGGTGGACAATCGACTGAACAGGTGATGGAGCACGCGGAAGCCGCTACCCGCAACGCCGTGTTGCAGGGAGCCAACGGATGGGCGGTTTATGATGACTCGCTGCCGGAAAAAGGGCGCGGCAACGTGCGCTGGCGCACGCTGATTGAGCAAATGCTCAGCCGCGGCGGGCCACGTATTTATCAAAAACCCGCGGTCATGAAAAACGGCAACGTTCATCACCGTGAACTGATGTGTCGTATTTTTGACGGTACCGAAGAGGTCATCTCTGCGGAATATCTGCCGATGGTGCTGCAATTTGGCCTGTCCGAAGAGTATGACCGCCAGCAAATTACCCGGCTGATTCCGTTTTTATCCTTCTGGCCTGAAGAAAACCTGGCGTTACAGGTCACCGTGGAGTCGTTAATACGCCCACGTTTTCAGCGCTGGCTACGTGATACGCTAATGCAATGCGAAAAATCGCAACGTAAACACATTATTTTTGAACTTGCTGAGGCCGATGTAGGTCAACACATCAGCCGGTTACGTCCGGTGGTACGTTTGATCAATGCGCTCGGTGCACGTATCGCTGTGACGCAGGCAGGTTTAACGCTGGTCAGCACCAGCTGGATCAAGGAACTGGATGTGGAGTTATTAAAGCTACATCCGGGGCTGGTAAGGAATATTGAGAAGCGTACGGAAAACCAGCTGCTGGTACAGAGTCTGGTAGAAGCGTGCAAGGGTACGCGAACACAAGTATTCGCCACGGGCGTGCGCTCCAGAAGCGAATGGCAGATGTTAACAGCGCGCGGCGTGATGGGCGGTCAGGGGGATTTTTTTGCTGCCTCTCAACCGCTTGACACCAACGTGAAAAAATATTTGCAAAGATACTCTGTTTGACCTGCCGTTTACGCTGTTTTCACGTAGAATATCGCGCCTGTAGCTTTGAGTATGTCGAGCAAAAAGCCAGTGAACGACCTGTAACGGGTTACAAACGTCAGTGGGGAACGCTACTGTTTACTCAGCCCTGAGGGAATCAGGGGATGATTTTGTAACATCAGGAAACGTACTGCACAAATTTTCACCGTTGCAGATGATTTTTGCGCCTTGTCGCTGCTGCGTGTGGTTGGTAAAGTAAGCGGATTTTGTTTTCCGCCCCAGCTTTCAGGATTATCCCTTAGTATGTTGAAAAAATTTCGTGGCATGTTTTCCAATGACCTGTCCATTGACCTGGGTACCGCGAATACCCTTATTTATGTAAAAGGACAAGGCATCGTATTGAATGAGCCTTCCGTTGTGGCCATTCGTCAGGATCGTGCAGGCTCGCCGAAAAGCGTGGCTGCAGTGGGTCATGACGCGAAGCAGATGCTGGGTCGTACCCCTGGCAACATCGCCGCCATTCGCCCAATGAAAGACGGCGTTATCGCCGACTTCTTCGTGACTGAAAAAATGCTTCAGCACTTCATCAAGCAGGTTCACAGCAACAGCTTCATGCGTCCAAGCCCGCGTGTTCTGGTGTGTGTGCCGGTTGGTGCAACCCAGGTAGAGCGTCGCGCAATCCGTGAATCTGCCCAGGGTGCAGGTGCACGCGAAGTGTTCCTGATTGAAGAGCCTATGGCTGCAGCCATCGGTGCTGGTCTGCCTGTTTCCGAAGCTACCGGTTCTATGGTGGTGGATATCGGTGGTGGTACCACGGAAGTGGCCGTTATCTCTCTGAACGGCGTGGTGTACTCCTCTTCCGTACGTATCGGCGGTGACCGCTTCGATGAAGCCATCATTAATTATGTGCGCCGTAACTACGGCTCTCTGATCGGTGAAGCCACCGCAGAGCGTATCAAACACGAAATCGGCTCTGCGTATCCGGGCGATGAAGTGCGTGAGATCGAAGTGCGTGGCCGTAACCTGGCTGAAGGTGTTCCACGCGGTTTCACCCTGAACTCCAACGAAATTCTGGAAGCTCTGCAGGAACCACTGACGGGCATCGTGAGCGCGGTAATGGTTGCGCTGGAACAGTGCCCACCAGAGCTGGCGTCCGATATCTCCGAGCGCGGTATGGTTCTGACCGGTGGTGGTGCGCTGCTGCGTAACCTCGACCGCCTGTTAATGGAAGAGACAGGTATTCCTGTCGTAGTTGCAGAAGATCCACTGACTTGCGTCGCCCGTGGTGGTGGCAAGGCGCTGGAAATGATCGACATGCACGGCGGCGATTTGTTCAGCGAAGAGTAGTCGAGTTTGAGAGGGTAGCAATTTGCTACCCTTTCTCTCTGACGCGAGAATACGCATAGCCTATGAAGCCAATTTTTAGCCGTGGCCCATCGCTACAGTTTCGCCTCATTCTGGCGGTTCTGGTTGCGCTTGGGGTCATTATTGCCGATAGCCGCCTCGGTACGTTCAGCCAGATCAGAACGTACATGGATACCGCCGTCAGTCCTTTCTACTTTGTTTCAAATGGTCCCCGTGAACTGCTCGACTCCGTTTCTCAAACGCTGTCTTCGCGCGACCAGCTCGAACTCGAAAACCGGGCATTACGTCAGGAACTGCTGCTGAAAAACAGCGAACTGCTGATGCTGGGGCAATACAAGCAGGAAAACGCGCGTCTGCGTGAACTGCTCGGCTCGCCGCTGCGTCAGGATGAGCAGAAAATGGTCACGCAGGTGATCTCCACCGTGAACGACCCCTACAGCGATCAGGTTGTGATCGACAAAGGGAGCGTGAACGGGGTGTATGAAGGTCAGCCTGTTATCAGCGATAAAGGCGTTGTGGGCCAGGTTGTTGCCGTGGCTAAACTGACCAGCCGCGTGCTGCTGATTTGCGATGCCACGCATGCGCTGCCGATCCAGGTTCTGCGCAACGACATCCGCGTGATTGCGGCCGGTAACGGCTGTACGGACGACCTGCAGCTGGAACACCTGCCGGCTAACACGGATATCCGCGTGGGCGACGTGCTGGTGACGTCCGGCCTGGGTGGACGCTTCCCTGAAGGCTATCCGGTTGCGGTGGTCTCTTCGGTCAAGCTGGATACCCAACGTGCCTATACCGTGATTCAGGCCCGTCCAACCGCCGGTTTGCAGCGTCTGCGCTATCTGCTGCTGCTGTGGGGCGCCGATCGTAACGGTGCTAATCCGATGACGCCTGAAGAGGTGCATCGCGTGGCGAACGAGCGCCTGATGCAGATGATGCCGCAGGTTCTCCCGCCTGCGGATTCCATGGGGCCGCCTGCGCCAGTACCGGCGCCGGCAACCGGGTTAACGCAGCCGCTGCCGGATGCGCCGCCACCGCCTAAACTCTCTTCGGGAGGGCAGTAGTGGCAAGCTATCGTAGCCAGGGACGCTGGGTCATCTGGCTCTCGTTTCTCATTGCACTGTTACTGCAAGTGATGCCCTGGCCGGATGATATTCTCGTTTTCCGGCCAAACTGGGTATTACTCATTTTACTCTACTGGATCCTTGCCCTGCCGCATCGCGTAAATGTCGGCACAGGTTTCGTGATGGGTGCCATACTGGATCTCATTAGCGGCTCTACGCTTGGCGTGCGCGCCTTGTCCATGAGCATTATTGCGTACCTCGTCGCACTCAAATTCCAGCTCTTTCGTAACCTTGCGCTCTGGCAACAGGCCCTGGTAGTGATGCTATTGTCGCTCGCTGCGGATATCGTTGTTTTCTGGGCAGAGTTTTTAGTGATCAACGTCTCTTTCCGACCGGAAGTGTTCTGGAGTAGTGTAGTAAACGGTGTGCTCTGGCCTTGGTTATTCCTGCTGATGCGTAAGGTTCGCCAGCAGTTTGCTGTGCAATAAAAGGTTTCTATGACGTCTTTGTATCTCGCTTCCGGCTCCCCGCGCCGTCAGGAACTCCTGACGCAGCTAGGCGTCTCTTTTGAACGCATCGTTACCGGCATTGAAGAAAAACGTGCTGAGGGCGAAAGCGCTCAACAGTACGTGTCTCGCCTGGCGCGCGAGAAAGCGCAGGCGGGCGTGGCCAGTGTGCCACGCGATCTTCCCGTGCTGGGAGCAGATACCATCGTTATTCTGAACGGTGAAGTGCTTGAGAAACCGCGCGACGCCGATCATGCGGCGCGCATGCTGCACAAAATGTCCGGACAAACGCATCAGGTGATGACGGCCGTCGCCCTGGCTGACCGCCAGCACGTGCTGGATTGCCTGGTGGTGACCGAAGTGACGTTCAGAGTACTTACCGACGACGACATCGCCGCTTATATTGCCAGCGGTGAACCAATGGATAAAGCAGGTGCATACGGTATTCAGGGGCTGGGTGGCTGTTTTGTCAGGAAGATTAATGGCAGCTATCACGCCGTAGTCGGCTTACCGCTGGTGGAAACGTATGAGTTGCTGAGCAATTTTAACTCACTGCGTGAGGGAAGGGATAATTATGACGGCTGAATTGTTGGTAAACGTAACGCCATCGGAAACCCGTGTGGCCTATATTGATGGTGGCATTCTTCAGGAAATTCATATTGAGCGTGAAGCGCGGCGCGGAATAGTAGGCAATATCTACAAAGGTCGTGTCAGTCGTGTGCTACCGGGTATGCAGGCGGCTTTTGTAGATATTGGACTGGATAAGGCGGCGTTTTTACATGCCTCCGATATCATGCCGCACACCGAGTGCGTCGCGGGCGAAGAGCAAAAGCAGTTTGCCGTGCGCGATATTTCTGAACTGGTGCGTCAGGGACAGGATCTGATGGTGCAGGTGGTGAAAGACCCCCTCGGTACCAAAGGCGCCCGTCTGACCACCGACATCACCTTACCTTCCCGCTATCTGGTCTTTATGCCCGGCGCGTCGCACGTGGGCGTTTCGCAGCGTATTGAGAGCGAAACCGAGCGCGAGCGTCTGAAGAAAGTGGTTAGCGCCTACTGCGATGAACAGGGCGGGTTTATCATCCGTACCGCTGCGGAAGGGATCAGCGAAGAAGACCTGGCGTCGGATGCGGCTTACCTGAAGCGCGTCTGGACCAAGGTGATGGAGCGTAAAAAACGCAACCAGACCCGCTACCAGCTTTACGGTGAGCTGGCCCTTGCTCAGCGCGTTCTGCGCGACTTTGCTGATGCCCAGCTCGACCGCATTCGCGTGGACTCGCGCCTGACCTATGAAGCCCTGCTGGAGTTTACCGCCGAATATATCCCGGAGATGCCCGGCCTGCTGGAGCACTATTCAGGGCGTCAGCCGATCTTCGATCTCTATGATGTCGAAAACGAGATCCAGCGCGCGCTGGAGCGTAAGGTTGAGCTGAAGTCAGGCGGCTATCTGATCATCGATCAGACCGAAGCGATGACCACCGTCGATATCAACACTGGCGCGTTCGTCGGCCATCGTAACCTCGATGACACCATCTTCAACACCAACATCGAAGCCACGCAGGCGATTGCGCGCCAGCTTCGTCTGCGCAATCTGGGCGGCATTATCATCATCGACTTCATCGATATGAGTAATGAAGACCATCGTCGCCGCGTGCTGCACTCGCTTGAGCAGGCGCTGAGCAAAGACCGCGTGAAAACCAGTATCAACGGCTTCTCGCAGCTGGGGCTGGTGGAAATGACGCGTAAGCGTACCCGCGAGAGCGTTGAGCATGTGCTGTGTAATGAATGCCCAACCTGCCATGGGCGCGGAACGGTAAAGACGGTTGAGACCGTCTGCTATGAAATTATGCGCGAAATCGTCCGTGTTCATCATGCCTACGACTCCGATCGTTTTCTGGTCTATGCTTCCCCTGCGGTGGCTGAAGCGCTGAAAGGCGAAGAGTCACACGCGCTGGCGGAAGTGGAAATCTTTGTCGGCAAACAGGTAAAAGTACAAATTGAACCGCTCTATAACCAGGAGCAGTTTGACGTCGTGATGATGTAAGACGCAGTACGCTGCGTGACGAAAGCTGACAAGGAGAGATGCGTGAGGCGATTGCCGGGGATTTTATTGCTTACAGGGGCAACGCTGGTCGTGATTGTCGCGTTGCTCGTGAGCGGGCTACGCCTCGTATTACCGCATCTGGACAGCTGGCGTCCGCAGCTGCTGGCTAAAATCGAATCCACCACCGGCGTGCCGGTGAACGTAAGCCAGATTAGCGCTAACTGGCAGAATTTTGGCCCGACGCTCGATGTCCGGGATATAAACGCCAGCCTCAAAGATGGCGGCCACCTGAAAATCAAACGCGTGACCCTGGCGCTGGACGTCTGGCAAAGCCTGCTGCATCTGCGCTGGCAGTTTCGCGATCTCACCTTTTATCAACTCCAGTTCCTGACCAATACGCCTCTGTCCGGCGGCGATAGCGGTCAGGGTCTGGAAGCCAACCGCTTCAGCGATCTTTTCCTCCGTCAGTTCGATCACTTCGATCTGCGCGACAGCGAAGTGAGCTTCATTACCCTTTCCGGCCAGCGTGCCGAACTGGCGATCCCTCAGCTGACCTGGCTCAACGGTAAAGAACGTCACCGCGCCGAGGGGCAGGTCAATCTCTCAAGCCTGAACGGCCAGCACGGCGTGATGCAGGTGCGGATGGATCTGCGGGACGATGACGGCCTGTTAAACAACGGCAAAGTCTGGCTGCAGGCCGACGATGTTGACGTGAAGCCGTGGCTGGGCGACTGGCTCCAGCAAAATATGCAGCTGGAGACTGCCCGCTTCAGCCTTGAAGGCTGGCTGACCCTGACCAAAGGCGAATTTGCCAGCGGCGATATCTGGCTCAAGCAGGGGGGCGCCAGCTGGAAAGGCGAAAAACAGCAGCATCAGCTTTCCGTCGATAACCTCACCGCGCACGTGACGCAGGAGAAAGAGGGCTGGCAGTTTGCCATTCCGGATACGCGCATCACCATGGACGGCAAGCCGTGGCCGCGCGGTGCGCTGACGCTGGCCTGGATGCCGGAGCAGGACGTCGGCGGCACGGCCAGTAAACGCAGCGATGAGCTGCGCATCCGCGCCAGCAACCTCGATTTGGCGGCCATTGAGGGCCTGCGCTCGATGGCGGCAAAGCTCTCTCCGGACCTGGGCGAGATCTGGCTGGCAACGCAGCCGAGCGGGAAAATAGACGCTCTGGCGCTGGATATTCCGCTCCAGGCGACGGAAAAAACCCGCTTCCAGGCAACGTGGAAAGATCTTGCCTGGAAGCAGTGGAAGCTGCTGCCGGGGGCGGAGCACTTTAGCGGCAAGCTGGAAGGCAGCGTGGAAAACGGCAGGCTAACGGTTGATATGCACGATGCCAAAATGCCTTACGAGACGGTCTTCCGCGCGCCGCTGGAAATCGAACAGGGCAGTGCGGTGCTTAACTGGCTCCGTAACGACAAGGGCTTCCAGCTTGATGGCCGCCATATCGACGTGAAAGCCAAAGCGGTGCACGCGCGCGGCGATTTCCGCTATCTGCAGCCTGTAGGTGACGAGCCGTGGCTGGGCATTCTGGCCGGGATCAGCACCGATGACGGCTCTCAGGCCTGGCGCTACTTCCCGGAAAACCTGATGGGAAAAGCCCTGGTGGACTATCTCAGCGGCGCGATTCAGGGCGGTCAGGCGGACAATGCCACGCTGGTGTACGGCGGTAACCCGCATCTTTTCCCGTACAAACATAATGAAGGCCAGTTCCAGGTGCTGGTGCCGCTGCATAACGCGACATTTGCGTTCCAGCCCGGCTGGCCCGCGCTGAAAGACCTGGATATCGAGCTCAACTTCCTCAATGACGGACTATGGATGAAGTCCGACAGCGTGGCGCTGGGCGGCGTGACGGCCAGCAACCTGACGGCCAACATCCCGGATTACTCCAAAGAGAAGCTGCTGATTGATGCCGACATCAATGGCCCGGGCAAAGCGGTGGGGCCGTACTTTGAGGAGACGCCGCTGAAAGATTCGCTGGCGGCGACGCTCCAGCAGCTACAGCTTGATGGAGATGTGAATGCTCGCTTACATCTTGATATCCCGCTGGACGGCGAGATGACCACCGCCAAAGGTGACGTCCGCCTGAAGAACAACAGCCTGTTCATTAAGCCCCTTGAGAGCACGCTGAAAAATCTCAGCGGGCAGTTCAGCTTTGACAACGGAAACCTGAAGAGCGAGCCGCTTACGGCCAGCTGGTTTAATCAGCCCGTTAATATCGACTTCACGACCACCGAGGGTGAAAAGGCTTATCAGGTAGCCGTCAATCTGGACGGTAACTGGCAGCCAGCGCGCATGGAGGTCCTGCCGAAGCCCATTGAGGCGTCAGTGCAGGGCGCAGTCGCCTGGCAGGGTAAAGTGGCAATCGACCTGCCATATCACGCGGGTGCTCAGTATAAGGTCGACATCACGGGCGATCTGAAAAACCTTCAGAGCCAGCTGCCTGCGCCGCTGGATAAACAGGCCGGACAGCCGCTGCCGGTAAAGCTGAACGTCGATGGCAACCTGAACAGCTTCGCGCTGACCGGAAGCGCGGGCGGGACAAACCACTTCAACAGCCGCTGGCTGCTTAACCGCAAGCTCACCCTCGACAAAGCCATCTGGACAACGGATAGCCGCTCCACGCCGCCTCTGCCGGAGCAGTCGGGCATTGAGCTGAATCTCCCGCCGATGGACGGTGCAGAGTGGCTGGCACTGTTCCAGAAAGGCGTTGGGCAAAACGTTGATGAAACCGCCCAGTTCCCGCAAGCCATTACCGTACGCACGCCGTCACTGATGCTGGGTGGGCAGCAGTGGAACAACCTGAGCCTGGTTTCACAGCCAGGCGCTAACGGCACTAAGGTGGAGGCCCAGGGAAGGGAGATCAACGGCACGCTGACCATGCGCAATCACGCGCCGTGGCAGGCGGCGATCCGCTACCTCTACTACAACCCGGCAAGCGCCGCGAGCGGGAAAGATAAACCGGCAGAAGCCTCGCCGCTGAGCAATGTCTCCCGCGTCGATTTTAGCGGCTGGCCCGATCTCCAGCTGCGCTGTGCGGAGTGCTGGCTGTGGGGGCAGAAATACGGCCGTATTGACGGTGATTTCACTATTCAGGCCAACACGCTTACGCTCTCCGGCGGCCTGGTTGATACCGGTTTTGGCCGCATGACGGCCGCAGGGGAATGGGTGAATAACCCGGGCGAGCAGCGAACTTCCCTGAAGGGCGACATTAAAGGCAACAAGCTGGATGCGGCAGCCAATTTCTTTGGAATCAGCACGCCGCTGCGCGGCTCGTCGTTTGACGTCGATTACGATCTTCACTGGCGTGACGCCCCGTGGAAGCCGAATGAAGCCTCGCTGAACGGCATTCTGAAAACCCGCTTCGGCAAAGGTGAAATTGCTGACGTGAGCACGGGGCGCGCCGGTCAGATCCTGCGCCTGCTGAGTTTTGATGCGCTGCTGCGCAAGCTGCGCTTCGATTTCAGCGATACCTTCAGCGAAGGTTTCTACTATGATTCCATCCGCAGCACGGCGTGGATCAAGGACGGCGTTCTGCATACGGACGACACGCTGGTGGATGGCCTGGAAGCGGATATCGCCATGAAAGGCTCCGTTAACCTCGTGCGTCGCGAGCTGGATATGGAAGCCGTGGTGGCGCCGGAAATTTCCGCGAGCGTGGGCGTGGCGGCGGCCTTTGTGGTGAACCCGATTGTCGGTGCGGCGGTGTTTGCCGCCAGCAAAGTGCTGGGTCCGCTGTGGAGTAAAGTCTCCATTCTGCGCTACCGCATTACCGGTCCGGTCGATAAACCGCAGATTAACGAGGTGCTGCGCCAGCCGCGCAAAGATGCACAGCAATGATTTGACGTGGGCAGGTAATTGCCTCACTCTCAATAAATACGATCTTTATACCGCCACGGGCGGCAACGAACGAGTAGCAATACGATGAGTCTGAACCTGGTAAGTGAACATTTGCTCGCAGCGAACGGCCTGAGCCATCAGGACCTGTTCTCCATTCTTGGTCAACTGACCGAACGCCGCCTCGACTACGGCGACCTTTATTTCCAGTCGAGCTATCACGAATCCTGGGTTTTAGAAGACAGCATCATCAAAGATGGCTCCTACAACATTGACCAGGGCGTCGGCGTCCGTGCCGTCAGCGGCGAGAAAACCGGTTTCGCCTATGCCGATCAGATTAGCCTCACCGCACTCGAGCAGAGCGCGCAGGCCGCACGTACCATTGTGCGTGATACCGGTGATGGTCGCGTGAAAACCCTGGGAGAAGTGCAGCACTCTGCACTCTATACCAGCATCGATCCGCTGCAGAGCATGAGCCGTGAAGAGAAGCTGGATATCCTGCGTCGCGTGGACAAAGTCGCCCGCGCGGCGGATAAACGCGTGCAGGAAGTTTCTGCCAGCCTGAGCGGCGTGTATGAGTTGATTCTGGTTGCGGCAACGGACGGTACCCTTGCGGCAGACGTTCGCCCGCTGGTGCGTCTCTCCATCAGCGTGCAGGTCGATGACGACGGCAAACGCGAGCGCGGCTCAAGCGGCGGCGGCGGTCGTTTCGGCTATGACTGGTTCCTGGGCGACGTTGACGGTGAAGCACGCGCCGACGCCTGGGCGAAAGAAGCCGTGCGCATGGCGCTGGTGAATCTGAATGCCGTCGCGGCGCCGGCGGGCTCATTCCCGGTGGTGCTGGGCGCCGGCTGGCCGGGCGTACTGTTACACGAAGCCGTAGGCCACGGCCTGGAAGGCGACTTTAACCGTCGCGGGACGTCCGTGTTCAGCGGTCAAATCGGGCAGCTTGTCTCCTCTGAGCTGTGCACCGTGGTGGATGACGGCACCATGCGCGATCGTCGCGGCTCGGTGGCTATCGACGATGAAGGTACGCCAGGCCAGTACAACGTGCTGATCGAAAACGGCGTGCTGAAAGGCTACATGCAGGACAAACTCAACGCGCGCCTGATGGGCGTTGCGCCGACGGGCAACGGACGCCGTGAATCTTACGCGCACCTGCCGATGCCGCGCATGACCAACACGTACATGCTGCCGGGCAAATCCACGCCGCAGGAGATTATCGAATCCGTTGATTACGGTATCTTTGCGCCAAACTTTGGCGGCGGCCAGGTGGACATCACCTCCGGTAAGTTTGTTTTCTCCACGTCAGAAGCGTATCTGATCGAGAAAGGCAAAGTGACCAAAGCGGTGAAGGGGGCGACGCTGATTGGCTCCGGTATTGAAGCCATGCAGCAGATCTCTATGGTCGGTAACGATCTGAAGCTGGATAACGGCGTGGGCGTCTGCGGTAAAGAGGGCCAGAGCCTGCCGGTTGGCGTGGGCCAGCCAACGCTGAAGGTGGACAACCTGACGGTGGGCGGCACGGCGTAATTTCCTGACCCTCTCCCCAAAGGGGAGAGGGGACTGCTCCACGCTGTCTTTTCTCCCTCGTCCTTATGGAAAAAGGCCTACTCTTTCCTTCTCCCCCGCATCCCCTGAAACAGCTCCGCCACGTCCACAAAATATTCGGTCAGATAGTTAATACACACCTGAACCTTGAGCGGGAGTTTGTCTTTTTCGGTATACAGGGCGTACACCGGTCGCGGATCGGACTGGTAGCGCGGGAAGAGGATCTCCAGCACGCCGCTGTTGATCTCGTTGATCACCCACATTAACGGCACGTAGGCGATCCCGGCGCCGGCCACCAGCCAGCGTGAAATCGTCATCGGATCGTTGGTGACAAACCGTCCTTCCGGCAGCAGCCTGGTGGAAATCCCTTCCGGAGCGATCAGCTCAAATTCATTATCGGGCCGCACGCTGTACTCCAGCCACGAGTGGTTGGTGAGATCGGCGGGTTTCTCCGGAACGCCGTACTGCGCCAGATAGCTTTTCGAGGCGCAGACCACCATCGGCATGCTGCCCAGCCTACGCGAGAACAGGCTGGAATCCTGCAACGCGCCGACGCGGATCACCACGTCCAGCCCGTCGGCAATCAGGTCCGGCGCCGGAATACCCGTCACCAGATTGACCGTAAGACCGGGGTACTCTTTCAGCATATCCGCGGTCATGGCAGCGAGTACATTTTGTGCCATAGTTGAAGAACACCCGATGCGCAGCGTGCCGATGGGGGTGTTGTTGAAGGCATACAGCTGTTCGTGAACATCCTGCACTTCAAGCAGCATGCGGCGACAGCCCTGATAGTAAATTTTACCCGCTTCGGTCAGCCCAATGCTGCGGGTACTGCGGTTGAGCAGCTTGACCTGAAGCTCATCTTCCAGTTTGGACACCGTCTGGCTGATGGATGAGACGCTCATCTGAAGCTGGCGTGCAGCGGCGGTAAAAGAGCCCAGCTCAACCACTTTGGCGAAGACCGACATGCGTTTTAAACGTTCCATTGTTCACTCTGGCTTAAAAGTGATTTAGATCACATATTATAGATAACAGCATAACAGTTACGTTAATATATTATTAATTACATAACGGCTGCGTCATTCTCGCCCGGCGTTTCTTGCTCTCCTGCGGTGGCGTGCGCTAAAAAATTCTGAAGCCTGCACTCTCTCTTATCAAGGTCAACATGAGTCTGTTTCCCGTTATCGTGGTGTTCGGTCTGTCGTTCCCACCGATATTTTTCGAGCTTCTTTTATCACTGGCGATCTTCTGGCTGGTGCGCAAGGTGCTGGTCCCTACCGGGATCTACGATTTCGTCTGGCACCCTGCATTGTTCAATACCGCGCTGTATTGCTGCCTGTTTTACCTGATATCGCGCATGTTTGTCTGAGGTTGATGTGAAAACGCTAACAAGAAAAATCTCCCGCACTGCCATCACAATGGCGCTGGTTATCCTCGCCTTCATCGCTATTTTCCGCGCCTGGGTTTATTACACCGAATCACCGTGGACGCGTGATGCGCGCTTCAGCGCCGATGTGGTGGCAATAGCCCCTGACGTGGCCGGTCTTATCACGGCGGTCAACGTCCACGATAACCAGCTGGTGAAAAAAGATCAGGTCCTGTTCACCATCGACCAGCCTCGTTACCAGAAAGCGCTGGAAGAGGCGGAAGCGGACGTGGCCTATTATCAGGCGCTCGCTGCGGAGAAACGCCGCGAGGCAGGGCGACGTAACCAGCTGGGCGTTCAGGCAATGTCCCGTGAAGAGATTGACCAGTCCAACAACGTGCTGCAAACCGTGCTGCACCAGCTGGCGAAAGCGCAGGCAACGCGCGATCTGGCGAAGCTCGATCTCGAGCGCACCGTGATCCGCGCGCCATCCGATGGCTGGGTCACCAACCTTAACGTCTATGCCGGGGAATTCATTACCCGTGGCTCAACCGCCGTGGCGCTGGTTAAACAGAACTCCTTCTACGTGCTCGCCTATATGGAAGAGACCAAGCTGGAAGGCGTGCGCCCAGGTTACCGGGCGGAAATCACGCCGCTCGGCAGCAACCGCGTCTTTAAAGGCACCGTCGACAGCGTTGCTGCAGGGGTGACTAACTCCAGCAGCTCTAACGATGCCAAAGGGATGGCGACGGTAGATTCCAACCTGGAGTGGGTGCGTCTGGCCCAGCGCGTGCCGGTACGTATTCATCTGGATGAACAGCAGGGAAATCTGTGGCCCGCGGGTACCACGGCGACGGTGGTGATCACCGGTGAAAAGGACCGGGATGCCAGCCAGGACTCGTTCTTCCGTAAAATTGCCCACCGCCTGCGCGAGTTTGGTTAATCGCCATGGGTATCTTTTCCATCGCCAGCCAGCACATTCGCTTCGCCGTGAAGCTGGCGTGCGCCATCGTGCTGGCGCTGTTTGTTGGCTTTCACTTCCAGCTTGAAACCCCTCGCTGGGCAGTGCTGACGGCTGCGATTGTCGCGGCGGGTCCTGCCTTTGCCGCGGGCGGTGAGCCCTATTCTGGCGCGATCCGCTATCGCGGGATGCTGCGTATCATCGGGACGTTTATCGGCTGTTTCGCGGCGCTGACCATTATTATTTTGATGATCCGCACCCCGCTGCTGATGCTGATGGTGTGCTGTATCTGGGCGGGTTTCTGCACCTGGCTCTCGTCTCTGGTGAAAGTGGAGAACTCCTACGCCTGGGGACTGGCGGGCTATACCGCGCTGATTATTGTCATCACTATCCAAAGTGAACCGCTGCTCGCCCCGCAGTTTGCGGTTGAGCGCTGCAGCGAGATTGTGATTGGTATTGTCAGCGCGATCGTCGCTGACCTGCTTTTCTCCCCGCGCTCCATCAAGCAGGAAGTCGACCGTGAGCTTGACGCGCTGATCGTTGCCCAGTATCAGCTGATGCAGCTGTGCATTAAGCATGGCGATAGCGAAGAGGTGGATAAAGCCTGGAGCGGGCTGGTACGTCGTACGCAGGCGCTGGAAGGAATGCGCAGCAACCTTAATATGGAGTCGTCGCGCTGGGCCCGCGCGAATCGTCGCCTGAAAGCCCTCAACACCGTCACTCTGACGCTGATTACCCAGGCCTGTGAAACCTATCTGATTCAGAACACCCGGCCGGAAGTTGTCACCGATACGTTCCGCGAACTGTTTGCCGAGCCGGTGGAAACCGTACAGGACGTGCATAAGCAGCTTAAGCGGATGCGTCGGGTGATTGCCTGGACCGGGGAGCGCGACACGCCGGTAACCATCTACACCTGGGTCGGCGCCGCGACGCGCTACCTGCTTCTGAAGCGCGGCGTGATCGGTAACACCAAAATCAGCGCGGCGGAAGAAGAGGTGCTGCAGGGGGAAGTGGTGATCAAGGCGGAATCCGCCGAGCGCCATCACGCCATGGTCAATTTCTGGCGTACGACGCTTGCCTGCATGCTCGGCACGCTGTTCTGGCTGTGGACGGGCTGGACGTCCGGCAGCGGCGCGATGGTGATGATTGCCGTTGTGACCGCACTGGCGATGCGTCTGCCTAATCCGCGTATGGTCGCCATTGATTTCCTTTACGGCACGATTGCCGCGTTGCCGATAGGCGCGCTCTATTTCCTGGTCATCATCCCGTCGACGCAACAGAGTATGCTGCTGCTCTGTATTAGCCTGGCGGTAATGGCGTTCTTTATCGGCATTGAAGTGCAAAAACGGCGTCTTGGATCGCTGGGGGCGCTGGCGAGTACGATTAACATCATCGTTCTCGATAACCCGATGACCTTCCATTTCAGCCAGTTCCTCGACAGCGCGTTAGGCCAGCTGGTGGGCTGCTTCCTGGCCATGATGGTGATACTGCTGGTGCGGGATAACTCGCAGGCAAGAACGGGCCGCGTGCTGCTGAACCAGTTCGTGTCGGCTGCCGTGTCGTCTTTGACAACCAATACCGCGCGCCGTAAAGAGAACCACCTGCCCGCGCTCTACCAGCAGCTGTTTTTGCTGCTGAACAAGTTCCCGGGCGATATCGCCAAGTTCCGCCTGGCGTTAACCATGATCATTGCGCACCAGCGTTTGCGTAACGCGCCCGTGCCGATCAACGACGATTTGTCGGCATACCACCGCCAGCTGCGTCGTACCGCCGATCACGTGCTTACTGCCAGCAGCGATGACAAACGGCGTCGCTATTTTACGCAGCTGCTTGAAGAGCTCGATACCTATCAGGAAAAGCTCAAGCACTGGGAGGCGCCGCCTCAGGTGACCGAGCCGGTAGGACGGCTGGTGTTTATGCTGCATCGCTACCAGAATGCCCTCACGGATAACTGACAGAAGTAAAAAAACCGACGCCAAAAGCGTCGGTTTTTTTGTGGCTATACTTATTCCAGCACGTTCTTACATTTCAGAAAGGGAGAACACATGACGACCCAGGCGCTTCAGGACCACATCCTTTTTCAGACCGGTTATCTGGTCAACGGAATCTGGAAAACGCTGGATACAACCTTTGATGTGCTGAATCCCGCGACCGGCGAGGTCATTGCTAAAGTCGCTAAAGCGGGTAAAGCACAAACCGAAGACGCTATTGCAGCGGCTACCCAGGCCTTCCCGGCATGGCGTGCCAAAACCGCGAAAGAACGCTCGGCGATTCTCTACCGCTGGTACGAACTGATTATTGAGAATAAAAGCTGGCTCGGGCGGTTGATGACCACCGAACAGGGCAAACCCCTGAAAGAAGCGGAGGGAGAAGTCGAGTACGCCGCCAGCTTTATCCAGTGGTTTGCTGAAGAGGCCAAACGCGCGAACGGTGAAATTATTCCGCCGATCAAACCCGGCTCACGCATTCTGGCGACCCGTGAACCCATTGGCGTGGTCGCGGCGATTACGCCGTGGAACTTCCCGATGGCCATGCTCACCCGCAAGTTAGGCCCGGCGCTGGCAGCAGGATGCACCGGGGTCATTAAACCGGCCAACAACACGCCGCTCAGCGCCTTTGCGCTGCTTACGTTGGCGAAACAGGCCGGTGTACCCGACGGTGTTCTCAACGCCGTCGCCGGGAATACGCATGAAATCAGCGATGCGATTATGGCAAGCCGCGACGTGCGTAAAATCTCCTTTACCGGCTCAACCTCCGTCGGCAAAACGCTGGTGCGTAACGCCGCAGAAACCATGAAAAAAGTCTCGATGGAGCTGGGGGGAAATGCCCCGTATATCGTTTTTGAGGATGCGGATATCGACGCAGCGGTTAAGGGCGCGATCGCCAACAAGTTCCGCAATGCCGGGCAGGTCTGCGTCAGCGTGAACCGTTTTTATATTCAGGAAACCGTCTACGACAAATTTGTGAATAAACTCGCCGATGCGGTGAAGTCGCTGAAGGTGGGTAATGGTCTCGAAGAGGGGGTGGTCGTCGGGCCGCTGATTGAACCTTCTGCGGTCAACAAGGTGCGTGAGCATGTCGACGACGCCGTTGCCCGGGGCGCAACCGTACTGGCAGGAGGTAAGCCTCATCCGCTTGGCGGGAATTTCTGGATGCCAACCGTACTGGGCGACTGCCATGAGGGCATGAAGCTGGCAGAAGAAGAGACGTTTGGCCCGGTGGCGGCGTGCTTCCGTTTCACCTCGGAAGATGAAGTTATCCAGCGCGCCAACAACACCCCCTATGGACTGGCGGCTTACTTCTACACCCAGAATCTTTCCCGGGTCTTCCGCGTTTCTCAGGCCATCGAGAGCGGGATGATCGGCATCAACGAGTGCGCCGTCTCCACGGAGCTTGGGCCCTTTGGCGGCGTAAAAGAGTCAGGCCTTGGACGAGAGGGCTCCGTGCTGGGGCTGGAAGAGTATCTGGAAGTTAAAACCCTGCATATTGGGGGATTATAAAAGACAGGGCGGCATCTGCCGCTCGCCTGGACTGGGTGGCTGGCAATGAAAACCTATACGTTTGATTTTGACGAGATCGACAGTCAGGAAGACTTCTACCGTGAATTTATCCGGGCGTTTGATCTTGAACGGGAAAGCGTGACGAATCTGGATACGCTGTGGGACGTGGTCACCGGCAGTCAGTTGCCGCTACCGCTGGAAATTGAGTTCATCCATTTGCCCGATAAGCTGCGAAGACGTTTTGGCGCGCTGATCTTGCTGTTCGATGAAGCGGAAGAAGAGCTTGAAGGGCAACTGCGCTTTAACGCGCGGCATTGAATGAAAAAAGCCCCTGACCATGAGGCCAGGGGCAAGTCGTATGATGAGATACGACGAGGGTTTATTTATACAGCTCTGCCGTTGCATGCCAGTGGTCACCCTGATTCAGTTCGGTGACGCGATAGCTGCTGGCGCCTGCTTTTTCAGCTTTGGCGGCAAGTTCGTGACGAATATCCATCGGTGAACCGGTGACAGACGTTACGGAGACGCTGCCCATACGCTGTAGATTTTGTGCCTGGTCGGCATTCACCTGCTGTACGGCTGCGCTTGCGCCGAAAGAGAGAACGGATGCCAGACCGAGGGTTGCGATGATCAATTTGGTTTTCATAGTCTTTACTCCTGAATAGGGTTTTTTACTCAACGGCGAGAAGGGTTGAGCCGCTATTTTTATGCCTGGTGCCGTTGAGTGGAGATTTTCGTTTTCAGCTATTACTAAAACTTATTTGTACAGCTCAGCGGTGGCGTGCCAGTGGTCACCGGAACGCGCTTCGATGATGCGATAGGATGACGCACCCTGTTCTTCCGCTTTTTTGTTCAGCATCTCATGCATGTCCATTGGCGATGTGCCGACCGCGCCGACAGAAACCGTACCGATGGCCTGACGGGATTGCGCCTGGTCAGCATTGATAGAGTCAGCTGCGAAAGCACCGAATGACAGGACGGACAGGACGCTGAGCGCCGCTACAGTTGATTTGATTTTCATGATTTTTACCTCGTCGAATTTTTTAGTGGGGTCTTGTTTCGTGACCCTCATCACAAAATCAAGTATACACTAATAACGGTAAAAATTAATACCAGACTAATGGTTTCTATTGTTATTACGTGTTAGCCAGTCTGTTTTTTATAACCAAATCGCATAATATTGGGCGTTTTTTGTTCATTTTAGTTGGTTATTTCTAATAAAATCATATGGATATCAGCTTTTGATTTTTTGTGCGATTTTTTGATTTAGCATTCACCAGATGAATGTTAATAGGTGGTAAAAAGCACTATTTGTCAAAGTGAAGGGCAGTAGAAAAGAGGGGAGAACGCAGCGGAAGCAGAACGATCCCCGCAGCGGCGCTACGGGGAGAGGGGATTAGAGTTCCTGTTCGAACAGTACCAGAATGGCTTCGTGGAGATCTTTCACGGAGAAACCGCTAGCCGGTGTGGTAAAGATGGTGTCATCACCGGCGATAGTCCCGAGGATACCTTCCG
Organism: Enterobacter sp. E20; assembly: GCF_000801755.2. NCBI lineage: Bacteria > Pseudomonadati > Pseudomonadota > Gammaproteobacteria > Enterobacterales > Enterobacteriaceae > Enterobacter > Enterobacter sp. E20. The sequence goes on along the minus strand of NZ_CP012999.1, from coordinate 4,279,494 downwards.
TTTTACCCAGCGAGTCCAGCATGCGGGCAATGAGCTGCGCGGCACCCGGGCTTGTGTGGATCACCACGACGGCGTCGTTATGATCGATATCCAGAACCAGGTTTTTGAGCGGGCTGGAGGTGGTCGGCACGCCAAGTTCTGCCGGCAGGCAATAGACCATCTCCATCTTGGCGTTACGCGTACGCACCGCGCCAAATTTCGTTAACATGCGGGAGACTTTCGACTGGTTGATGTTATCGAAGCCTTGTTCCTGCAGCGCCTGAACAATTTCTCCCTGAGAACTGAATTTCTCTTCTTTGAGTAGCGCCTTAAACGCCTTTACTAATTCTTCTTGCTTAGACGAGCTTCGCATAAGTCACCCGGAATATGACGATAGAAACAACATTATTATGCATGTGGATGAATTTTTATGCAAATTATCTACTCAGCGCCAGGCTGAAATAATGTTATGAAAGGGAGTGATTTTATCAGATTTCGTTATCAGAAAACATGCCTGGGTCACGCCGCGCAAATAAGCTTAAAAGTAAATTAAATGTTATCAAAATGATGTTGTTTTGGTGGCGGGGCAGGGTGTATTGTAACCACCTCTTAATGCGTTGCCCTCTGTCGTCAGATAGTCTTCTGGTGAGAGATAAAGTCGCGTGACCTCAAATTCTTTAGCTACGAAAATTGTAATTATTTACTTGCTGAATTATGGTCGCCGCAACGGATTTACAGATACTTAAGTTAACCATAATAAGGAGTTTAGGATGAAAGTCGCAGTCCTCGGCGCTGCTGGTGGTATCGGCCAGGCGCTTGCCCTACTACTGAAAACCCAACTGCCTTCAGGCTCAGAACTCTCCCTGTACGATATTGCTCCGGTAACCCCAGGTGTGGCGGTTGACCTGAGCCACATCCCGACTGCTGTAAAAATCAAAGGCTTCTCCGGTGAAGATGCACGTCCTGCGCTGCAGGGTGCCGACGTGGTGCTGATTTCTGCAGGCGTGGCGCGTAAGCCAGGCATGGATCGTTCAGACCTGTTCAACGTCAACGCGGGCATCGTGAAAAACCTGGTGCAGCAGATTGCAGAAATCTGCCCGAAAGCATGCATCGGCATCATCACTAACCCGGTGAACACCACCGTGGCTATCGCGGCAGAAGTGCTGAAGAAAGCGGGTGTTTACGACAAAAACAAACTGTTCGGCGTAACCACGCTGGATATCATCCGTTCCAACACCTTTGTTGCTGAGCTGAAAGGCAAGCAGCCAACAGAAGTGGAAGTACCGGTCATCGGCGGTCACTCTGGCGTCACCATCCTGCCTCTGCTGTCGCAGATCCCAGGCGTGAGCTTCACCGAGCAGGAAGTGGCTGACCTGACTAAACGCATCCAGAACGCGGGCACCGAAGTGGTGGAAGCGAAGGCGGGTGGCGGTTCTGCAACCCTGTCTATGGGCCAGGCGGCTGCGCGGTTTGGTCTGTCACTGGTTCGCGCTCTGCAGGGCGAGAAAGGCGTTATTGAATGCGCTTACGTTGAAGGCGATGGCGAACACGCTCGCTTCTTCTCTCAGCCGCTGCTGCTGGGTAAAAACGGTATCGAAGAGCGTAAATCCATTGGTACGCTGAGCGCGTTTGAACAACACGCGATGGAAGGCATGCTGGATACGCTGAAGAAAGATATCACCCTGGGCGAAGAGTTCGTTAATAAGTAAAACGAACCGTCTCCCGGTAAAAAAAACGGAGCTTATCGCTCCGTTTTTTTATGCCTGTCAGTTGGTGGCCGGATATTCCTGAATCGTCACGTGCAGCGTCAGTTTTTTATCGTTGCGCATGACCTCAACAGGGATGATAGAACCCGGGCGAATTTCTGCCACCTGATCCATCGTCTCCAGCGCAGAGACCGCTGGCGTGCCGTTGACCGACACAATGACATCGTTTACCTGAATTCCCGCGTTAGCCGCCGGACCACCCGGTGCCACCTCGTTAACCACGATGCCCTGAATCTGATCGATACCGCCGCCCTGGGTATGCATCGGTGCAATTTCGCGCCCGCCGATACCGATATAGCCGCGGATCACGCGTCCGTCGCGGATCAGTTTATCCATGATTTTGGTCGCCAGCTGGAACGGAATGGCAAAGCCGATCCCTTCCGGCGTCTCACCGTCGTTACTCTTATCGAACGAGAGGGTGTTGATGCCCATCAGCTCGCCCAGCGAGTTGACCAGCGCCCCGCCGGAGTTACCGTGGTTGATGGAGGCATCGGTTTGCAGGAAGTTCTGCCGCCCGGAGGGGTTCAATCCGATACGACCGGTCGCGCTGATAATCCCCTGGGTGATGGTCTGGCCCAGGTTGTAAGGGTTACCGATAGCCAGTACGACGTCACCAATATGCGGGGTACGTTTACGGTTGATCGGGATGACCGGCAAGCCGCCCGTGGCGTTAATTTTCAGAACGGCCAGGTCGGTCAGGCTGTCAGACCCAACGAGTAACGCCTCAAACACGCGGCCATCCTGCAGGGCGACGATGATCTGGTCGGCATCGTTAATCACGTGCTTGTTGGTAATAATGTAGCCGCGCTCGTCCATGATCACGCCGGAGCCGAGGGTACGGATCTCCAGCTGGTTATGGGCTGAGGTATTCAGGCCTCGGTTATAGACGTTAACCACGGCAGGTGCGGCACGGCGAACGGCCTGGTTATAGGTGGCCGGCGTTTCATCCGTGCTATCGAACTGGGGAGCCGACAGTTTATTGAACTGACGTAAAGACGGCAGCGCCAGCAGCAGCAGGCCAGCGACAATCAAACCGATGACAGTAGAACGTAAGAGCTTTAAAAGCATGATGCGCGTGTCGTTAAAAAAGGAACGATTTGCAGCATAACATGAGTTATCCGGACATCACACGCAGCGGTGATGTCCGGGTCGCAAATGCTTAGCGCAACAGAATATAGATGGACTCATTGCCACGCATGACCTGCAGGGCAATAACCGCCGGTTTGCTTTCCAGCACCTTGCGCAGTTCGGCAATAGACTGCACGCGGTTGCGGTTGACACCGATAATCACGTCATCCTGATGCAATCCGGCCTGTGCGGCAGGGCTGCTCTTCTCGACGGTATCGATGCTAATGCCTTTCGTGCCGTCCTTCAGCTGCCCGTCGCTCAACGTTGCCCCCTGTAGCGCCGGGGCGATAAGCTCCGCGCTGGCCGAGGAAGAGGTGCTCTTATCCAGCGTCACTTCAACGTCAAGCGGCTTACCGTCACGTATCAGGCCCAGCTTCACTTTGGCGCCAGGTTCCGTCGTGGCAATCCGTGAACGCAGTTCTGCAAAGCTGTTCAGCGGTTTGTCGTTCAGGCTGACGATCACATCTCCTGATTTCACGCCCGCTTTTGCCGAGCCGGAGTTTGGCAGCACTTCACTGACAAACGCCCCGCGCTGTACGTTGATATTGAACGCTTTTGCGATATCCGCGCTCATCTCCATACCTTTAATACCCAGCAGCCCGCGTTTGATTTCACCGAACTGGATCAGCTGCTGCGCCAGGGTTTTGGCCATGTTGCTGGGGATAGCAAAACCGATCCCGATGCTGCCGCCGCCCGGGGCCAGAATCGCCGTGTTAATCCCAATCAGCTCGCCGTTAAGGTTGAGCAATGCTCCGCCGGAGTTACCCCGGTTGATTGAGGCATCGGTCTGGATAAAGTTTTCCAGCCCTTCCAGATTGAGGCCGCTGCGCCCGAGCGCCGAGACGATCCCGGAGGTGGCGGTCTGCCCTAAGCCAAAGGGGTTGCCTACGGCGACGGCAAAATCGCCGACGCGCAGTTTGTCGGAATCCGCGATGGCAATCTGGGTCAGGTTGCTCGGATTTTGCACCTGCAGCAGCGCGATGTCGCTCTGGTCATCGCCGCCGATCAGTTTGGCATCAAATTCACGGCCATCGTTCAGCTGGACGCTGATCTTATCGGCCTGGCTGATGACGTGGTTGTTGGTCAGGATATAGCCTTTTGCCGCATCAATAATGACGCCAGAACCCAGGCCTTCAAAAGGCTGAGCCTGCTGGTCGGGAGACTCATCGCCAAAATATTTTTTCAGTTCTTCAGGGACGCGTTGGCTTTGTACTGCGGTGCCCTCAACCTGAACGCTGACGACCGCCGGCAACACTTTTTCCAGCATAGGCGCGAGGCTTGGAATGGCCGCCTGGCCAGGTACCTGGGAGGGAATGGCGGCAAATACAGGGACGGACGCCGAGAGAGATAACCCGACACTTAACGCGATAGCGCTCAACAGCTGGTTTTTTTTCTTCATCGATGTTGACTCTCGTAACCTGGAATAAAGGAAAAACGGCCCTAAAAACACGTTGATGTTATTGAATTTTAAACCGCTGAACAATGAGGTGTTTAACTAAATGATAGCTGGGGTCATCAGGAAAGGACGGGCGCAATCGCTGCGCCCGTAAAATATATTCAGGTTGTGCGATTAATCGCGTTTTACACCGCCGCGCAGCAGGCCGGACGCGCCATCGGAATAGTCGCGAGGCATCTGAACGGGCGCCTGATCGTTACCGGCTTCAGAGTCAGCCAGACGGTTGCGGAACGGGTTGGTTTCCGCGGTCATTTCCGGCAGCAGGCTGCTGGAGCTTTTTGCCATATGTTGGTACAGCTGACGATAGTCGGTTGCCATGTTGTCCAGCAGCTCGGCGCTACGGGCAAAATGGCTGACCAGCTCTTCGCGATACTCTTCCAGCTCGGCTTTGTTCTTTTCCAGTTCGTACTGCAGTGACTGCTGCTGACGCAATTTGCGATTACCGAAACGCATGGCCACAGCACCAATGACGATGCCGACGACTAAACCGATTAGCGCATATTCCCAGGTCATGAACTTCTCCCGTTGTCTTGTTGTTCCGTAGGGTGTTGGCTCGGCTCCTGCCTGTGCCTGATAATGCCACTATAACCGCTATTTCTGCAGAAGTGGAATCCTGACGTATCATCGCGTAGTGTAGAACGGCCTTTTTTTCATCAGTCACGTCTGCTGGTGAGCGTTAATTGAAGGAATAACAATAAGATTATGCAAAACCTGTCCCCTGCATCGCGATATCAACTGGCCCTTAACGAGGGCACTCATCAGCCTGATGACGTTCAACGTGAGGCGGTAAACCGCCTGGAGATGATTTATCAGGAGCTCACGGCAAAACCCGCTGAAGTCGAACAGAACAGTGGGCTAAAGGCGGCGTTTGGGCGCTTGCTCGGTAAAAAAGCGCCACAGGCTCACGCGCCGGTGCGCGGTTTATATATGTGGGGCGGGGTCGGTCGCGGAAAAACCTGGCTGATGGACCTGTTTTATCTAAGCCTGCCTGGCGCACGTAAACAGCGTCTGCACTTCCATCGTTTTATGCTGCGGGTGCATGAAGAGTTGACCGCACTGCAGGGCAAAAGCGATCCGCTGGAGATTGTGGCCGACAGGTTCAAGGCGGAAACGGACGTGCTCTGCTTCGATGAATTTTTTGTGTCTGACATCACCGATGCCATGCTGCTAGGCGGCCTGATGAAGGCGCTATTTGCCCGCGGGATCACGCTGGTGGCCACGTCGAATATCCCGCCGGATGAACTCTATCGTAACGGCCTGCAGCGCGCACGCTTCCTGCCCGCCATCGATGCCATCAAGCAGCACTGCGATATCATGAACGTCGATGCCGGTGTCGATTATCGTCTGCGCACGCTGACCCAGGCGCACCTGTGGCTTTCGCCGTTAAATGCAGAGACCACCCGCGAGATGGATACACTCTGGCTGGCGCTGGCGGGAGCAAAACGCGAGCACGCCCCGGAACTCGAGATTAACCATCGCCCGCTACCCACCCTTGGCGTCGAAAACCAAACGCTGGCGGTCTCCTTTACGACGCTCTGCGTGGATGCCCGCAGCCAGCACGACTACATTGCGCTTTCGCGTCTGTTCCACACCGTGATGGTGCTGGACGTGCCGGTGATGACGCGGCTGATGGAGAGCGAAGCACGGCGCTTCATTGCGCTGGTGGACGAGTTTTATGAGCGCCACGTCAAGCTGGTGGTCAGCGCTGAGGTACCTTTATATGAGATTTACCAGGGCGAGCGGCTGAAGTTTGAGTTCCAGCGCTGCCTGTCGCGCCTGCAGGAGATGCAAAGCGAGGAATACCTGAAGCTGGAGCATATGCCGTAACAAATGCCACCCTCTCCCGTGGGAGAGGGGCTGGGGGTGAGGGCACCAGACCGCACAATACACACCCCCGAAAAACCCATTCCAAAACGCATTTAAGGGTCGATCTTTGACCTCAACTTCTCTATAATCTTGCGACCCCACGTTACGAGAAGGTTTTTTTCCCGAAACTTTCTATGTGTCGGCATGTGCTATTCGAAGGGGTAGGTTTGCCGGACTTTGTCGTGTGAACCTCAACTGACTAAACGTTTGGGTGTTCACCAACGTGTAACTTATTATTTGGGTAAGCTTTTAATGAAAACTTTTACAGCTAAACCAGAAACCGTACAGCGCGACTGGTATGTTGTTGACGCGACCGGTAAAACTCTGGGCCGTCTGGCTACTGAACTGGCTCGTCGCCTGCGCGGTAAGCATAAAGCGGAATACACTCCGCACGTTGATACCGGTGATTACATCATCGTTCTGAACGCTGATAAAGTTGCTGTAACCGGCAACAAGCGTACTGACAAAGTGTACTATCACCACACCGGCCATATCGGTGGTATCAAAGAAGCGACCTTTGAAGAGATGATTGCCCGCCGTCCTGAGCGTGTGATTGAAATCGCGGTTAAAGGCATGCTGCCAAAAGGCCCGCTGGGTCGTGCTATGTTCCGTAAACTGAAAGTTTACGCAGGCAACGAGCACAACCACGCGGCACAGCAACCGCAAGTTCTTGACATCTAATCGGGATTATAGGCAATGGCTGAAAATCAATACTACGGCACTGGTCGCCGCAAAAGTTCCGCAGCTCGCGTTTTCATCAAACCGGGCAGTGGTAAAATCGTAATCAACCAGCGTTCTCTGGAACAATACTTCGGTCGCGAAACTGCCCGCATGGTAGTTCGCCAGCCGCTGGAACTGGTTGATATGGTAGAAAAACTGGATCTGTACATCACCGTTAAAGGTGGTGGTATCTCCGGTCAGGCAGGTGCGATCCGTCACGGTATCACCCGCGCTCTGATGGAGTACGACGAATCCCTGCGTTCTGAACTGCGTAAAGCTGGCTTCGTTACTCGTGACGCGCGTCAGGTTGAACGTAAGAAAGTGGGTCTGCGTAAAGCACGTCGTCGTCCACAGTTCTCCAAACGTTAATCCATTCTGCTTACGCAGAACGATTGGCGAAAAACCCGCTTCGGCGGGTTTTTTTATGGATAATGCGCAGGTTATCCACAATATCCATGCATATATCTTCTCTTTTTCCACATTTCCAGAATCCCCTCACCACAAAGCCATCAAAATCTGGTAAACTATCATCCAATTTTCTGCCCAAATATCGGTGAATACTCGATTTTTGTTCGTTTCTTGAACAATGTGTTTTCTCTGGGATGGGCGATACAACATCTGGCTGGCCCCTGTTGGGCTGGTAGCAGTAAAAATTCTGAATATACCTGGAGGTTTTCATGGCTGTCGCTGCCAACAAACGTTCGGTAATGACGCTGTTTTCTGGTCCTACTGACATTTATAGCCATCAGGTTCGTATCGTGCTGGCCGAGAAGGGTGTCAGTTTTGAGATCGAGCATGTGGAAAAGGATAACCCGCCTCAGGATCTGATCGATCTCAACCCGAGCCAAAGCGTACCGACGCTGGTGGATCGCGAGCTGACCCTGTGGGAATCCCGTATCATTATGGAATATCTGGATGAGCGTTTCCCGCATCCGCCACTGATGCCTGTTTACCCTGTCGCGCGTGGTGAAAGCCGCCTGTACATGCAGCGTATCGAAAAAGACTGGTACTCGCTGATGAACGTGATTACCAGCGGTTCCGCTTCTGAAGCCGACGCTGCACGTAAGCAACTGCGTGAAGAGCTGCTGGCAATCGCCCCTGTGTTTGGTCAGAAACCATTCTTCCTGAGCGATGAGTTCAGCCTGGTGGATTGCTACCTGGCACCGCTGCTGTGGCGTCTGCCAACCTTGGGCGTAGAGTTCAGCGGTCCTGGCGCGAAAGAGCTGAAGGGCTATATGACTCGCGTATTTGAACGCGACTCTTTCCTGGCATCTTTAACTGAACCGGAACGTGAAATGCGTCTCGGCCGAGGCTAATGACTGTGGAAATGTCACAACTTACCCCACGCCGTCCGTATCTGCTGCGCGCCTTCTATGAATGGCTGCTGGATAACCAGCTCACGCCGCACCTGGTTGTGGATGTGACGTTGCCGGGCGTGCTGGTTCCAATGGAATACGCGCGTGACGGACAAATCGTACTGAACATTGCGCCGCGTGCGGTGGGTAACCTGGAGCTGGCAAACGATGAAGTGCGCTTCAACGCGCGTTTCGGCGGCGTGCCGCGTCAGGTTTCCGTGCCGCTGGCAGCTGTGCTGGCTATCTACGCGCGTGAAAACGGTGCGGGTACCATGTTCGAGCCGGAAGCGGCGTATGATGAAGATGTTGCCAGCCTGAATGATGACAACGCATCCGATGAGCGCGAAAGCGACACGGTGATGTCACTTATCGATGGCGATAAACCCGATCGTCATGACGACAATGATCCTGATGACGATCCGCCTCCGCGCGGTGGTCGTCCGGCTCTTCGCGTCGTGAAATAAAAACAGGCCCGATTGGGCCTGTTTTTTTTACACTTCCAGGTAGTTCAGGATCCCGTCAGCCGCTTTACGGCCTTCGGCAATCGCCGTTACCACCAGGTCAGAACCGCGAACGATATCGCCACCGGCGAAGATTTTCGGGTTGCTGGTCTGGAATGCGTTGTCGCTGCCTTCTGGCGCAATCACGCGGCCCTGCGAATCCAGCTCAACGCTGTGCTTCGCCAGCCATTCCATGCTATGAGGACGGAAACCGAACGCCATCACCACGGCATCGGCCGGGATCACGTGCTCAGAACCGGCGACGATCTCGGCGCGACGACGGCCTTTCGCATCCGGTGCGCCCATCTCAGTGCGCGCCATCTTCACGCCGCTCACTTTACCGTTGGCATTCACTTCAATACCCAGAGGCTGGATGTTGAACTGGAACTCCACGCCCTCTTCACGCGCGTTTTTCACTTCGCGTTTAGAGCCCGGCATGTTCTCTTCGTCACGACGGTAGGCGCAGATCACGTGTGCCGCATTCTGACGAATGGAGGTACGCACGCAGTCCATCGCGGTATCACCGCCGCCCAGCACCACCACGCGTTTTCCTTCCATGCTGACGAACGGCTCATCGGCGGTTTCGCCGTAGCCCATGATCTGCTTGGTATTGGCAATCAGGAACGGCAGCGCGTCGTACACGCCCGGCGCATCTTCGTTCTCCAGACCGCCGCGCATGGACTGATAGGTGCCCACGCCGAGGAACACGGCGTCGTAATCCTTCAGCAGGTCGTCGAGCTGCACGTCGCGGCCCACTTCCACGTTCAGTTTGAACTCAATGCCCATGCCGGTGAAGATTTCACGGCGACGGGTCATGACCTCTTTTTCCAGCTTGAAGGCCGGGATACCGAAGGTCAGCAGACCGCCGATTTCCGGATGGCGGTCAAAGACCACCGCCTTCACGCCGTTGCGGGTCAGCACGTCCGCACAGGCCAGGCCCGCCGGGCCCGCGCCGATGATCGCCACGCGCTTGTCGGTTTGCTTCACGCCGGTCATATCCGGACGCCAGCCCATCTCGAACGCTTTATCATTGATATAGCGCTCAATGTTGCCGATGGTCACCGCGCCGAACTCGTCGTTCAGCGTACAGGAGCCTTCGCACAGACGGTCCTGAGGACACACGCGGCCGCACACTTCCGGCAGGGTGTTGGTCTGGTGAGACAGCTCGGCGGCTTCAAAAATACGTCCTTCGTTAGCCAGCTTCAGCCAGTTCGGGATGTAGTTATGTACCGGACATTTCCATTCGCAGTAAGGGTTCCCGCAGGACAGGCAGCGGTCTGCCTGTGCCTTGGCCTGGCCTTCTGAAAACGGCTCGTAGATTTCAACAAATTCAATTTTGCGGATCTTCAGCGGTTTCTTTGGCGGATCAACACGCTGCAGGTCGATAAACTGGTATACGTTCTGGCTCATCTGAATTCCTTACTGCGCCTGCACGCGCAGCTCTGCTGCGCTACGACTACGGTGACCCAACAGGGCTTTAACATCGCTGGACTTCGGCTTAACCAGCGCGAATTTCGCAGAGAACGCTGGCCAGTTCGCCAGGATCTCTTCGCCGCGCGAAGAACCGGTATGCTGCACGTGTTCGGTAATCAAACCGCGCAGGTGTTCTTCATGGATAGCCAGCGTATCAACGTCCAGCACTTCCACCAGCTCCGGGTTCACGCGTTTGCGGAACTCACCGTCTTCATCCAGGACGTACGCAAAACCGCCCGTCATGCCCGCGCCGAAGTTCACGCCGGTTTTACCCAGAACGCAAACAATCCCGCCCGTCATGTATTCACAACCGTTATCGCCAATGCCTTCCACCACGGTGATAGCACCGGAGTTACGCACCGCAAAACGCTCGCCCGCACGGCCTGCTGCAAACAGACGACCGCCGGTCGCGCCGTACAGGCAGGTGTTACCGATGATGCTGGCTTCATGGCTACGGAAGGCTGAGCCAACCGGAGGACGCACCGCCAGCAGACCGCCCGCCATGCCTTTACCGACGTAGTCGTTGGCATCGCCGGTCAGATACAGCTCAACGCCGCCTGCGTTCCATACGCCGAAGCTCTGACCCGCGGTACCGCTGAAGTGCGCGGTAATCGGATCCGCTGCCAGCCCCTGGTCACCGTGCGTTTGCGCGATGTAGCCGGAAAGGGAGGCGCCCACGGAGCGGTCGGTGTTGCGGATATCAAACCAGAACGTTTTGCTCTGCTTGTCGTCCACGTACGGTTTCGCCTGCTGCAGCAGCTGCGCGTTCAGCACGCCGTTATCGAACGGCGGGTTGTTCTCGGTGCAGTAGACCGCTTTGCCAGGGTGCGGCTGCGCGGTTTCCAGCAGCTTAGACAGCTCAAGCTTCTGCTGCTTCGCGGTGAAGCCTTCCAGCTCTTTCAGCAGGTCAGTGCGGCCAATCAGGTCCACCAGACGCTTCACGCCCAGCTGCGCCATCAGCTCGCGGGTTTCGCGGGCGATGAACTCAAAGTAGTTGGTCACTTTGAACGGCAGACCGTGATAGTGGTTCTTACGCAGCTTCTCGTCCTGGGTAGCCACGCCGGTTGCGCAGTTGTTCAGGTGGCAAATACGCAGGTATTTACAGCCGAGCGCAACCATTGGGCCGGTACCGAAGCCGAAGCTTTCCGCGCCGAGGATCGCCGCTTTGATGATGTCGAGGCCGGTTTTCAGGCCACCGTCCACCTGCAGACGGATCTTGTGACGCAGACCGTTAGCCACCAGCGCCTGCTGGGTTTCCACCAGGCCAAGTTCCCACGGACAGCCCGCATATTTCACGGAGGAGAGCGGGCTGGCGCCGGTACCGCCGTCATAGCCGGCGATGGTGATGAGGTCCGCATAGGCTTTCGCCACGCCGGTCGCGATGGTGCCGACGCCCGGTTCGGAAACCAGCTTCACGGAGATCATCGCCTTCGGGTTGACCTGCTTCAGGTCGAAAATCAGCTGCGCCAGGTCCTCGATAGAGTAGATATCGTGGTGCGGCGGCGGGGAGATCAGCGTCACGCCCGGCACGGAATAGCGCAGTTTGGCGATGTACGGGGTAACTTTATCACCCGGCAGCTGGCCGCCTTCGCCCGGTTTAGCACCCTGAGCGACTTTAATCTGGATCACGTCGGCGTTGACCAGGTACGCAGGCGTCACGCCAAAGCGACCGGATGCCACCTGCTTGATACGGGACACTTTGTTGGTGCCGTAACGCGCCGGATCTTCACCGCCTTCGCCGGAGTTGGAGTTACCGCCGATGCTGTTCATGGCTTCCGCCAGCGCTTCGTGGGCTTCCGGGCTCAGCGCGCCGATGGACATCGCCGCGGTATCAAAGCGTTTGAACAGCTCGGATGCAGGCTCAACCTCGTCAATGCTGACCGCTTCATCACCCGAGTTCAGGGCAATGAGGTCGCGCAGCGTTGCCGCCGGACGGTTGTTTACCAGCTCAGCGTACTGCTGGTAATCGCTGTATTCACCGCTCTGAACCGCCTGCTGCAGCGTGCGCACCACGTCCGGGTTGTAGGCATGATACTCGCCGCCGTGAACGTATTTCAGCAGACCGCCCTGATCCAGCGGCTTACGTGCCAGCCATGCGCGTTTGGACAGGTTCACCAGGTCCTGCTGGAAGTCAGCAAAACCGGCGCCGCCGATGCGGCTGACCACGCCCTGGAAGCAGAGGTTGGCGACCTCGTCATGCAGGCCGACCGCTTCAAACAGCTTCGAACAGCGGTAGGAGGCAATGGTCGAGATGCCCATTTTGGACATGATCTTGTACAGGCCTTTGTTGATGCCGTTACGGTAGTTCAGCATCACCGCGCGGTAATCTTTATCGATCGCGCGGGTATCCACCAGACGGGCCAGCGTTTCGTAGGCCAGGTACGGGTAGATCGCCGTCGCACCGAAGCCTAACAGCACGGCAAAGTGGTGCGGGTCGCGGGCGCTGGCGGTTTCAACAATGATGTTGGCGTCGCAGCGCAGGCTCTTGTCGACCAGACGCGTCTGGATAGCGCCAACCGCCATCGGGGCAGGCACCGGCAGACGGTTTTTCGCAATATTGCGGTCGGACAGCACCAGCAGAACGGTACCGTTACGCACCATCTGTTCGGCTTTGTCACACAGCGCATTCACCGTCTCTTCGAGGCTCGCTTCGGTCACGTCGAAGGTAATATCGAGCGTGTCGGCGCGGTAGTGCTCCTCTTTCATGGTGGTGAGCTGTTTGAAATCGGAGTACAGCAGGATCGGTGATTTAAAGGTCAGACGGTGCGCCTGGCCTTCGGCCTCGCAGAAGACGTTCATCTCGCGACCGATGCTGGTGGCCAGCGACATCACGTGCGCTTCGCGCAGCGGGTCGATCGGCGGGTTGGTCACCTGCGCGAACTGCTGGCGGAAGTAATCGTAAATGATGCGCGGCTGGCTGGAGAGCACGGCAAACGGGGTATCGTCACCCATGGAGCCGACCGCTTCCTGGCCGTTTTCACCGAGCACGCGAATAACGGAGTCCAGCTCTTCTGCGCTGTAGTTAAACTGTTTCTGGAAGCTTGCAAGCGTATCGTCGTCCAGTTCGCGGCGACCCACTTCTTCATCCGATAAATCTTCGAACGGCACGAGGCGACGCACGTTTTTTTCCATCCACTCTTTATACGGATGGCGGCTCTTCAGATCGTGATCGGTTTCGGCAGAGTGCAGAATGCGCCCGCCGCGGGTGTCGATAACCATCAGCTCGCCCGGGCCGACGCGGCCCTTCTCGACCACTTCGTCAGGCTGGTAATCCCAGATACCGACTTCAGAGGCGCAGGTGATGAGCTTGTCTTTGGTGATGACGTAGCGTGCCGGACGCAGACCGTTACGGTCCAGGTTACAGGCGGCGAAGCGGCCGTCGGACATGACGATGCCCGCCGGGCCGTCCCACGGCTCCATGTGCATGGAGTTAAAGTCGAAGAACGCGCGCAGCTCAGGGTCCATATCCGGGTTGTTCTGCCAGGCCGGTGGCACAAGCAGACGCATGGCGCGCACGATGTCCATCCCGCCCGCCAGCAGCAGTTCCAGCATGTTATCCATGGAGCTGGAGTCAGAGCCGGTTTCGTTCACAAACGGCGCGGCATCGTGCAGATCGGGGATCAGTGGCGTCTGGAATTTATAGGTACGGGCACGGGCCCACTGGCGGTTACCGGTGATAGTGTTGATCTCGCCGTTGTGCGCCAGGTAGCGGAACGGCTGAGCCAGCGGCCAGCGTGGAACGGTGTTGGTGGAGAAGCGCTGGTGGAACAGGCAAATGGCCGATTCCAGACGCAGGTCCGCCAGGTCCAGGTAGAAGCGCGGCAGGTCAGCCGGCATACACAGACCCTTATAGATGTTCACCAGATTAGAGAGGCTACAAACGTAGAACTCTTTATCGTCTTGGAGACGTTTTTCAATGCGGCGGCGGGCAATAAACAGACGGCGTTCCATATCACGCGGACGCCAGCCCGCAGGCGCGTTGACGAAAATTTGTTCAATACGAGGCAGCGAGGAGAGGGCGATTTCACCGAGCACCCCTTCGTTGGTTGGCACATTGCGCCAGCCGACAATCGACAGGGTTTCACGCTGAAGTTCTTCTTCGACGATGCGGCGTGAGGCGGCAGCCTTTTCAGGATCCTGATTCAGGAACAGCATGCCGACAGCGTAGTTTTTGGCTAAACGCCAGCCGCGCTCTTCCGCCACGATGCGGAAGAAACGATCCGGTTTTTGCAGCAGCAGGCCGCAACCGTCGCCGGTTTTACCATCGGCAAGAATCGCGCCACGGTGCTGCATTCGGGCCAGTGCGTGAATAGCAGTACGCACTACCTTGTGGCTAGGTTCGCCTTCTATGTGGGCGATCAGGCCGAAACCACAGTTATCCTTCTCAAGGGATTTATCGTACAACATATCAGTGAACCTCCCCAGGCTCGTCGGGCTTCCCACTGAACTTTACCGTGGCGCACAGGCACAGAAAGAGCGTGGCGACGGGGTTTGCGTTTCATACGCGGACCTCGCATTCGCCCTCTTTTTCATCCTTTCGCGCAGGTAAACAAGTTTGAGGACTTGCTTCAGAGGGAATCTCAATTACTGCATAAATATGATGAGCAGGCCGCTCATCCAGAAAGCTTCCAGCGGATTTCCAACTTATCGGGAATTGGTACACAGGTCAAATGGCAATCTTATTTATACAAAAATGTGCTAAAGAGAGTTTATGCATTTGAAATTAAATAGTATTTAACTATTTTTACATTGATTGTATGCCCTGGCAGGACGCAGCGGAGTGTGATCTGACTCACTATATGAAAGCGGTATTATCAATGTAGCGTGCTGAATAGCAGTTTTATAGCAGAATAATAATCTGGCATTGTCTGCAAACCCGCATAAACCCACTGTTTTTCAGTGGTGGCGCTATAAATGAAAAAAACAATCAGAACATAAGGAAAAGTAATCACGAATGGCGTGAATGAAATTGCAGTAATCCTGAGTATTTATTCATATAGATAAAGGCCGTCCGGGGCGATTGATCCAGGTCATCGCCGACAGAGGCTAAAAGTGGCAGGCTTGTCCCCTTTCTCCGGGACGGTCTATCAGATTATGCAGTTACAGAAATTAGTCAATATGTTTGGTGGGGATCTTTTGCAGCGGTACGGGCAAAAGGTTCATAAGCTGACGCTGCACGGCGGGTTTAGCTGCCCGAATCGCGATGGCACCATCGGGCGCGGCGGCTGCACCTTCTGTAACGTTGCGTCCTTTGCTGACGAAGCCCAGCAGCATAAATCTATCGCTGAACAGCTTGCCCATCAGGCCAGCCTGGTGAACCGCGCGAAGCAGTATCTGGCCTATTTTCAGGCCTACACCAGCACGTGGGCGGAGGTGCAGGTGCTGCGCTCTATGTACCAGCAGGCCGTCAGCCAGGCTAACATCGTTGGGCTGTGCGTGGGCACGCGCCCGGACTGCGTACCGGACGCGGTGCTGGACCTGCTCAGCGAGTACAAAGAACAAGGCTACGAGATCTGGCTGGAGCTGGGCTTGCAGACCGCGCACGACAAAACCCTGCACCGTATTAACCGTGGCCATGATTTCGCCTGCTACCAGCGCACCACGCGCCTGGCCCGCGAGCGTGGGCTGAAGGTCTGCTCGCATCTGATTGTCGGCTTGCCGGGTGAAGGGCTGCAGCACGGCCTGGAGACGCTGGAAAAGGTGGTTGAGACCGGCGTGGACGGCATTAAGCTACACCCGCTGCATATCGTTACGGGAAGCATTATGGCGAAAGCCTGGGAAGCCGGGCGGTTAAGCGGTATTGAGCTTGAGGACTATACGGTTACAGCGGGGGAGATGATTCGCCACACCCCGCCGGAAATTGTTTACCATCGCATCTCGGCCAGCGCCCGCCGTCCAACGCTTCTGGCACCGCTATGGTGTGAGAACCGCTGGACGGGGATGGTGGAAATCGACCGCTATCTGCAGGAGAACGGTGTGCAGGGTTCAGCGCTTGGCCGCCCGTGGGTTCCCCGTCTACCGGCGACGGCCGCCTAACAGACTTCCCAGCATGCCGCGCACTATCTGATTGGTGACCTGCCGCGCCGCGCTTTTCGCCATGGTTTGTACCACGCCGTCGCGCTTGCCGCCGCGCGGCCCGGTGCTGCCGAACAGGATGTCTTTGAGCCCCCCGAGAATACCGTCATCCACGGCGACGGACTGCCCTTTAGCGGCAGGCGCATCCTGGGATTCGGTGGTCGCCTGCACCCCTTTTTGCAGCATCTCGAACGCAGACTCGCGATCAACCTCGTCTTCGTACTTCCCGTAAACCGGAGAGTGGTTAATCAGGCCGTTACGTTCATCGTCGGTAACCGGCCCCATGCGCGAGCAGGGCGCAATCACCATGGCGCGTTCCACCACGGACGGGCTGCCCTTCGCATCCAGGAATGAGATCAGCGCTTCACCGGTGCCTAACGCCTGAATCGCCGCTTCGGTATCAAAGGCAGGATTGACGCGCATGGTCTGCGCAGCGGCTTTCACCGCTTTCTGATCCTTCGGCGTAAAGGCGCGCAGGGCGTGCTGCACGCGGTTACCTAGCTGGCCGAGCACGTTATCCGGGATATCCGACGGGTTTTGTGAAACAAACCAGACGCCAACGCCTTTTGAGCGGATCAGGCGAATGACCTGTTCAATCTTATCCAGCAATACCTGCGGCGCGTCGTTAAACAGCAGGTGCGCTTCGTCAAAGAAGAAGACCAGCTTCGGTTTTTCCAGATCGCCCGCTTCGGGTAACTGTTCGTAGAGTTCAGAGAGCATCCACAGCAGGCTGGCGGCGTAGAGCTTTGGCATCTGGTAGAGCTTCTCTGAGCTCAGAATGTTGATGATGCCTTTACCGCTGCTGTCGGTGCGCATCCAGTCTTTGATATCCAGCATCGGCTCGCCGAAGAAGTGTTCGGCCCCCTGTTGCTCCAGGGTCAGCAACCCGCGCTGTATGGCACCCACCGAGGCGCTGCTGATATTGCCGTACTGGTTCTGGAAGGATTTGGCGTTATCGCCGATGTACTGCGTAATGGCGCGCAGATCTTTAAAATCAAGCAGCAGCAGTCCCTGATCGTCGGCAATGCGGAAGATAATATTCAGCACGCCGGACTGCACGTCGTTGAGGTTAAGCAGACGGGCCAGCAGCAGCGGGCCGAGATCGGAGACGGTGGCGCGCACCGGGTGGCCTTTCTCACCAAAGATATCCCACACTACCACCGGATTGTTATGCGGCGTCCAGTCCGTGATGCCAATATTCTTCAGCCGTTCAAGCAGTTTCTCAGAGGCCGTACCTTCCTGAGCCACACCGGTTAAATCGCCTTTCACGTCAGCCATAAAGACCGGTACGCCAATCTCCGAAAGCGACTCCGCCAGCTTTTGCAGGGTGACGGTTTTCCCTGTCCCGGTCGCTCCGGTGATCAGACCGTGGCGGTTCGCCATCGCAGGCAGTAAATACAGCTCTTTTTCCAGCGTCCGGGCAATTAACAATGGTGTACTCATGATGCGCTTCCTCTCTTAGTCCTGGGTGGAGTATAGGCAACCTGACCGCAATTTGGTTGAGTAAATTCCTGACTTTGCGGCGCATTATCCAGCGCGGACTATGCTTTTGCATACGGTTCACAAAAATAGTGGGAAACGATGTCCAGATTCTTCTTTAACGATCGCAAACAGCTGGTCAACGATGCCATTGAAGGCATACTGCTTTCTGCGCCACACGCAAACCTCGTCAAACTTGATATCGATCCGGCCATCAGGATCGTCGCACGTGGAGACTGGGACAAAAGCCGCGTGGCGGTGATCTCCGGCGGCGGCTCAGGCCACGAACCCGCGCACGCCGGGTTTGTTGGCAAAGGGATGCTGACGGCGGCAGTGTGTGGCGATCTGTTTGCCTCGCCGAGCGTGGATGCGGTGCTGAACGCCATTGTGGCGGTCACGGGCGATCGCGGCTGTCTGCTGATCGTCAAAAACTACACCGGCGATCGCCTGAACTTTGGTCTGGCGGCTGAAAAAGCCAAACGCTACGGCCTGAAGGTGGAGATGGCGATCGTGGCGGACGATATCGCGCTGCCGGATAACAAACAGCCGCGCGGTATTGCCGGTACGGCACTGGTGCATAAGATTGCGGGCTATGCGGCGGAGCATGGTAAATCGCTAAGCGAGGTGCGGGATATTGCGCAACAGGCCTGCGATAACCTCTGGAGCCTGGGCGTTGCGATGCAAACGTGCAACCTGCCGGGCAGCGACGAGGAAGAGGGGCGCATTAAGCAGGGCCATGTCGAGCTGGGGCTGGGCATTCACGGCGAGCCCGGTGCTTCCGTCGTGGATACGCAGAACAGTAAAGCCATTATCGACACGCTGGTGACGCCGTTACGCGCGCAGGCGGGAGAAGGGCGGTTTGCGGTATTGATTAACAATCTCGGCGGCGTATCGGCGCTGGAGATGGCGCTGCTGACCAAAGAACTGGCGCATTCGGCGCTGAAAGAGGAGATCGCGTACCTGATAGGCCCCGCGCCGCTGGTGAGCGCGCTGGACATGAAGGGCTTTTCGCTCACGCTGCTGAAGCTCAACGATTTCTTTGAAAAGGCGATTCACGCCGAGGTTGAAACGCTGGGCTGGCAAAAGCCCGTGGCGTTTGCGCCACTGCGCACCGTGGCGCATACCGCCATTCACGATCGCGTGGAATACACCCCGTCGGACAATCTGCGGGTGGGCGAGTATGTCTCCTCGGTGACGAAAACGCTGCTCCAGCTGGAAAACCGACTGAACGCGCTGGATGCCAAAGTGGGCGACGGCGATACCGGCTCCACTTTTGCGCAAGGGGCGCGGGATATTGCGCAGCGTCTGGAGGATCGCAAGCTCCCGCTTGATAACCTATCGACGCTGCTGCTGCTGGTGGGCGAGCGGCTGGCGACGGTGATGGGCGGATCGAGCGGGGTGCTGATGTCGATCTTCTTCACCGCGGCCGGGCAAAAGCTTCACGATGGTCAGCCGCTAGCCGAAGCATTGCTCAGCGGGCTGGCGCAGATGAAGCAGTACGGTGGGGCAGATCTCGGCGATCGTACCCTGATTGACGCGCTGCAGCCGGCGCTGGAGGCGTTGCTGAAAGGCGATATCGAGGCAGCGGCGAAGGCCGCACAGCACGGTGCCGAAGCAACGGCGAAAATGGCGAAAGCCGGTGCGGGGCGCTCGTCGTATGTGAATAAAGAGAATCTGGATGGGGTAATGGATCCCGGTGCGGTCGCGGTGGCTGAGGTGTTTAAGGCCATGGTAGATGCAAAACGGTAACGACCGTTACCGTTTTTAGTGTGTGCGCCCTCTCCCTGTGGGAGAGGGTTGGGGTGAGGGCATCAGGCCGCACATTCCCCGCCAATGTCACATCAAAAATCCGCTTTCAACACCACGCGGTAGCGGGCTTTGCCGTCACGCACGTGCTGGATCGCTTCGTTGATTTTCGACATCGGATACAGTTCGGTGGTCGGCGCCACTTTGGTGCGTCCGGCAAACTTCATCAGCTTGCGCAACTCAAACGGCGTACCGGTCGCGGAGCCTGACACGCTGCGATCCCCGCCGATCAGGGTAAACGCCGGAACCGGCAGCGGCTTCATCACGGCACCTACGGTGTGGAAGTTACCGCCGTAGGCCAGCGCTTCAAAGTACGGCTGCCAGTGGAGATCGACGTTCACGGTGTTGATGATCAGATCAAACTGCCCAGCCAGCGCGTTCAGCGCGTCAGGATCGCGGCTGTTCACGACTTTATCCGCACCCATCGCCAGCACTTCTTTCTCTTTCGCCGGGTTCGAGCTAAACGCCGTGACTTCACAGCCCATCGCGTGCAGCAGCTTGATGGCGATATGGCCCAGACCGCCAATACCAATGACGCCCACGCGGCTGGTGGCGGTGATGTGGTGCATCAGCAGAGGTTTGAAGACGGTGATACCGCCGCACAGCAGCGGACCTGCGGATTCGATATCAATGCTGTCCGGCAGCGGGATCACCCATTGCCAGTCGGCGCGCAGTTTGTCGGCAAAACCGCCCTTGTTCAGAATAGTGGGAACGGCGCCCTCGAGGCAGTTGATCTGATTGCCGCTGATACAGGCGTCACAGTGACCACAGCTGCGTGCCGTCCAGCCAATGCCCACGCGTTGGCCTACCTTCAGCCCTTTGTCCTGCGCGGCGCTACCGAGCGCCACGACGCGGCCAATGACTTCGTGCCCGGCAACCAGCGGATAGCTCGAGAAGCCCCATTCGTTATCGATCATCGAGAGATCCGAGTGGCAGATCCCGCAGTAATCAACCTGTACTTCGACGTCTTCTGCTTTTAGTTCGCCCGCATCGTACTCGTACAGCTCAAGTTCTGCACCCGCCTGCGGTGCGGCGTAGCTTTTTATCTTCGACATCGTGTTTCCCCCGTTGTGGTGTGAACTGAGAGTGTAGAGCATTCAGTTTACAGCCGCTTAACAGAACAGGGCAGGAACGAAACTTACAGACTTTTCAGCATTCTGACTTCGCAATCAACGTGGCCGGTACAGCCCAGCGGCGCATCGATATGCTCAAAGCCCAGATGTTCATACAGGCCGATGGCCTCTTTGAGGAAAGCGGTGGTTTCCAGGTAGCAGCGGGTAAAACCCTGCTTGCGCGCGTGGTCCAGCGCCATCAGCGCCAGCTTTTTCGCCAGCCCTTGCCCGCGCGCCGTTGGCAGAAAATACATTTTCTGCAGCTCACAGATATCCGGCTCGCTGCAGCTGAGGGGCGCCACGCCGCCGCCGCCCACAACCTGACCGTTCTGCTCGATTACCCAGTAGGCATGCCCTGGCTGGCTGTAGAGCTGGTAAAGCTCGTCCAGGTTCGGGTCGGCAACCGTGTAGCCTTTGTCAGCCGTCAGGCCATATTCGGCAGAAACGGTGCGGATAACGGCGGCGATTGCCGGGTTATCCTGCTCAGCGATCCGGCGCATCGTCGTCGCGACGGGGGTAATCACGCTCATAGCATTACTCATTACAAAAATTGACACATAACTGCTGTTAATAGCACCGCAGAAAGGGGAGTGCAAGCGAGGAGTTTTCAGGAAGGATACCCCTTACGCCCTGAAGCGTAAGGGGTAAAAGCATTACAGGGCTGCGATAACCGCCTGCTGCTCGATCAGCTTGGTCTTCGCATCGGCGAAGGCAACCAGACGCTCGCGCTCTTTCGCGATGACCGCTTCCGGCGCGCGGGCGACAAAGCCTTCGTTCGCCAGCTTGCTTTCGATTTTGCCAATTTCCACGTCGACTTTCGCCACTTCTTTCGCCAGACGAGCCAGCTCGGCGTCTTTGTCGATCAGGCCCGCCATCGGGATCAGCAGCTCGGCGCCGTCGATGATTTTGGTCACGGAAACCGGACCTTTGTCATCCGCAGGCAGCACGGTGATGCTTTCCAGACGCGCCATGGTTTTCAGGAAGGTGTTATTCTCGGTGACGCGACGAACGGCAGCCTCGCTGCAGCCACGAAGCAGCAGCTCCAGCGGTTTGCCTGGGGCGATGTTCATTTCAGCACGGATGTTACGTACCGCAACGATCGCCTGTTTCAGCCACTCGGTATCCGCGGACGCCGCTTCATCAACCTTAGCCGCATCGAATTCCGGGAACGGCTGCAGCATGATGGTATCGGCGTTGATGCCCGCAATCACCTTCACGCGCTGCCAGATGGTTTCGGTGATGAATGGAATGACCGGATGCGCCAGGCGCAGCAGACCTTCCAGAACGGTAATCAGCGTGTTGCGCGTGCCGCGCAGCTCCGCCTCAGTGCCGCCGTTCATCACCGGCTTCGCCAGCTCCAGATACCAGTCGCAGAACTGGTTCCAGGTGAATTCATACAGAATGCCCGCCGCGATATCGAAGCGGTAGCTGTCCAGCGCCTCGCGGAACGCTTTCACCGTCTGGTTGAATTCCGCCAGGATCCAGCGGTCTGCCAGAGACAGCGTCATCTCGCCGCCGTTGAAGCCGCAATCCTGATCTTCGGTATTCATCAGCACGAAGCGGCTGGCGTTCCACAGTTTGTTACAGAAGTTACGGTAACCTTCCAGACGCTTCATGTCCCAGTTGATGTCACGACCGGTTGAGGCCAGTGCCGCCAGGGTGAAGCGCAGGGCGTCGGTACCGTGAGACTCGATCCCGTTCGGGAACTGCTTCTCGGTACGCTTGCGGATTTTCTCAGCCAGCTGCGGCTGCATCATGTTGCCGGTACGTTTTTCCAGCAGATCTTCCAGAGAGATACCGTCAACCATATCCAGCGGGTCAATCACGTTCCCCTTGGACTTGGACATCTTCTGGCCTTCGTCGTCGCGGATCAGACCGGTCATGTAGACGGTATGGAACGGAACCTGCGGCTTGCCGTCTTCGTCTTTGATGAAGTGCATGGTCATCATGATCATGCGGGCAATCCAGAAGAAGATAATGTCGAAGCCGGATACCATCACGCTGGTTGGGTGGAACTGACGCAGCGCGTCGGTGTTTTCTGGCCAGCCGAGGGTGGAGAAGGTCCACAGCGCGGAGGAGAACCAGGTGTCCAGCACGTCTTCGTCCTGACGCAGCGCAACGTCCGCGCTCAGGTTGTTTTCCTGACGCACTTCGTCTTCGCTACGGCCAACGTAAACGTTGCCTTCGTTGTCGTACCACGCCGGAATACGGTGACCCCACCACAGCTGACGGGAGATACACCAGTCCTGAATGTCGCGCATCCAGGAGAAGTACATGTTTTCGTACTGCTTCGGCACGAACTGAATGCTGCCGTTTTCAACCGCTTCGACAGCCGGTTTCGCCAGCACGTCGGCACGCACGTACCACTGGTCGGTCAGCATTGGCTCGATAACCACGCCGCCACGGTCGCCGTACGGCACGGTCAGATCGTGAGGTTTGATCTCTTCCAGCAGACCGAGCGCGTCAACGGCAGCCACGATGGCTTTACGCGCGGCAAAACGCTCCAGCTTCTGGAACTCAGCCGGGATGTCGCTGGAGTAAACGTCGGATTCGTTGCCTTTGGTGTCATATACTTCTGCGCTTTCGCGGATATCACCGTCGAAGGTCAGAATGTTGATCATCGGCAGGGCGTGACGACGGCCGACTTCATAGTCGTTGAAGTCGTGCGCAGGGGTGATTTTTACGCAGCCGGTGCCTTTTTCCATGTCGGCGTGTTCGTCGCCCACAATCGGAATACGGCGGTTTACCAGCGGCAGCACCACGAATTTGCCGATCAGATCTTTATAACGCGGATCTTCCGGGTTAACGGCCACGCCGGTATCGCCCAGCAGGGTTTCCGGACGGGTCGTTGCGACCACCAGGTAATCTTTACCGTCTGCGGTTTTTGCGCCATCGGCCAGCGGATAGCGGATATGCCACATGGAGCCTTTAGACTCGCGGTTTTCCACTTCCAGGTCAGAGATGGCGGTGCGCAGTTTTGGATCCCAGTTTACCAGGCGTTTGCCGCGGTAAATCAGGTCTTCTTTGTACAGGCGGACGAAGACTTCTTTAACGGCGTTGGACAGGCCTTCGTCCATGGTGAAGCGCTCGCGCTCCCAGTCCACGGAGTTGCCGAGACGGCGCATCTGACGGGTAATGGTGCCGCCGGATTCCGCCTTCCACTGCCAGATTTTGTCGATGAACGCGTCGCGACCGTAGTCGTGGCGGGTTTTTCCTTCTTCAGCGGCAATTTTACGCTCAACCACCATCTGGGTCGCGATACCCGCGTGGTCAGTCCCCGCCTGCCACAGGGTGTTTTTACCCTGCATGCGCTGGTAGCGGATCATGGTGTCCATGATGGTCTGCTGGAAAGCATGACCCATATGCAAACTGCCGGTGACGTTCGGCGGCGGGATCATGATGCAGAAGGACTCTTTGCTTTCGTCGCCGTTAGGCTTGAAATAGCCCTGCTGTTCCCAGTGCTCGTAAAGCGGCTGTTCGATATCGCGTGGGTTATATGTCTTTTCCATTATTTCCAGGTTGCCGTATTCAGGTTAAAACCAGCCAGGCGGTACGCTTTATAGCGTTCGCGCGCCAGTTGTTTCAAAGATTCTTCGTAAGGGACAAAGTCTACCACTTCTGTGAAAGCGGTGGCAAAATCTGCAAAATCTATCCGCAGGCTAATCAGAATATCGCGCGCGCTGCTGTTGCGCTTTTGCGGCCAGGCAATTTCAACCGGTGCACCGCCGCGCGGGCCTTCGCCCGACAGGTTATGCGGCACAAAACTCTCCGGTGGGCGCGCCCACAGCGCTTCATCCAGGCGAATCGCCTGCTGTTCATCTTCACAGGCAATCAGAACGCGTTTACCTGCGCGCCAACGTTCTGCGGCAATTTCACACACCAGCTGTTCTACGGCGCTGAGGCCATCCTGATGGGTGTCGTTGTCCAGAAGGTAGAACGTTGCATTCTTCATATATGGGGCTTCTTGTGCTCACTTTAAATGCTTAAGCCGGGCGGCGGCTTCGCCTTACCCGGCCTACGGTTTACTGCCGTTTTGACTTACTCGTCGCCGTTAAAACCCGCACGATTGAGCAGGAACTGCGACAGCAGCGCAACTGGACGACCGGTTGCGCCTTTGGCCTTACCGGAGCGCCATGCGGTGCCCGCGATATCCAGGTGCGCCCAATTGTACTTGCGGGTGAAGCGTGCCAGGAAGCAGCCCGCGGTGATCGCCCCGCCAGGACGTCCGCCAATGTTCGCCATATCTGCAAAGTTAGACTCCAGCTGATCCTGATACTCGTCACCCAGAGGCAGACGCCATGCGCGGTCCCCGGCCTGCTCTGAGGCACCAATAAGCTCGTGCGCCAGCGGGTTGTGGTTCGACATCAGGCCGGTGATGTGGTGACCCAGCGCAATCACGCAGGCTCCGGTGAGGGTGGCTACGTCAATCACCGCTTCCGGCTCGAAGCGCTCAACGTAGGTCAGCACGTCACACAGCACCAGACGCCCTTCGGCGTCGGTGTTCAGCACTTCAACGGTCTGGCCGGACATGGTGGTCAGAACGTCACCCGGACGATAGGCGCGCCCGCCAGGCATGTTTTCGCAGCCCGCCAGTACGCCGATCACGTTAATAGGCAACTGCAGTTCCGCAACCATGCGCATCACGCCGTAAACCGCCGCCGCACCGCACATGTCGTACTTCATCTCATCCATGCCTTCGGCAGGCTTGATGGAGATACCGCCGGAGTCGAAGGTGAGGCCTTTACCGACGAGCACAATCGGGCGCGCGTCTTCGGACGGGTTGCCTTTGTACTCGATGACGGACATCAGGGATTCGTTCTGCGAGCCGTTACCGACCGCCAGGTAAGAGTGCATCCCCAGCTCTTTCATCTGCTGTTCGCCGATGACGCGGGTAATGACGTTTTTGCTGTAGGCGTCGGCCAGCTGACGCGCCTGAGAGGCCAGGTACGCCGCGTTACAGATGTTAGGCGGCATGTTGCCGAGATCTTTGGCCGCTTTAATGCCGGCTGCGATCGCCAGACCGTGCTGGATCGCGCGTTCGCCGCTGGTCAGCTCGCGACGGGTTGGCACGTTAAAGACCATTTTACGCAGCGGACGACGCGGCTCGCTTTTATTGGTCTTCAGCTGATCGAAGCTGTACAGGCTCTCTTTTGCCGTTTCAACCGCCTGACGCACTTTCCAGTAGGTGTTACGCCCTTTAACGTGCAGCTCCGTCAGGAAGCATACGGCTTCCATTGAGCCAGTATCATTCAGCGTATTGATTGTTTTCTGAATCACCTGCTTATACTGACGTTCATCCAGCTCGCGTTCTTTGCCGCAGCCAATCAGCAGAATACGTTCTGACAGTACGTTCGGAACATGGTGCAGTAACAGCGTCTGCCCAGGTTTGCCTTCCAGTTCGCCACGGCGCAGCAGGGCGCTAATATAGCCGTCACTTATTTTATCGAGTTGCTCGGCGATCGGGGAGAGTCGGCGTGGTTCAAAGACGCCCACAACGATGCAGGCACTCCGCTGTTTCTCCGGGCTACCGCTTTTTACACTGAACTCCATGCACTACGCTCCTGAATCTTAAAGACAACGGCGGCAGCTACGGATAGAATTGAAACCTTTCGTAACTCATGTCCGCTGTTGTGGTGACTTCGTGTTAATCTTACGTTACTACGGTTTCGACACGTCAGAAAAAGTCCTGAAGCGTGAATCCGCCGGATGTTTTAATCTTAGCGATGATTTCGACGACTCAAGAGAATAAATGACGTTTAAGCCATGAAACAAGCGATTTTCCAGCAAAGAGACGGGTTTTTACGGGCGTATTTAAAGTGATAATCATAAGATATCTGGTGCGGGAGACGCTCAAAAGCCAACTGGCGATCCTCTTCATCCTGCTGCTGATTTTTTTCTGTCAGAAGCTGGTTAAGATCCTCGGTGCGGCCGTTGACGGCGAAATTCCAACAAATCTGGTGCTTTCCCTGCTTGGCTTAGGGATCCCGGAAATGGCGCAGCTCATCCTGCCGCTAAGTCTTTTCCTTGGCCTGCTCATGACGCTTGGGAAACTCTACACCGAGAGTGAAATCACGGTGATGCATGCCTGTGGCCTGAGCAAAGCGGTACTGGTGAAAGCGGCCATGATACTGGCGCTGTTCACGGGTATTGTCGCGGCGGTGAATGTGATGTGGGCGGGTCCCATGTCTTCCCGTCATCAGGACGAAGTGCTGGCCGAAGCGAAAGCCAACCCCGGCATGGCAGCCTTAGCCCAGGGGCAGTTCCAGCAGGCGACCGACGGTAACTCCGTGCTGTTCATTGAGAGCGTTGACGGCAGTAAATTCAACGACGTATTCCTGGCGCAGTTACGTCCCAAAGGTAACGCGCGTCCTTCCGTGGTGGTTGCAGACTCCGGCCAGCTTGCTCAGCGCAAAGATGGTTCTCAGATCGTGACGCTGAACAAAGGCACCCGTTTCGAAGGCACAGCCATGCTGCGCGACTTCCGTATTACGGATTTCCAGAACTATCAGGCCATTATCGGCCATCAGGCGGTGGCGCTCGATCCAACGGATACCGAGCAAATGGACATGCGTACCCTGTGGAATACCGATACCGACAGGGCGCGTGCTGAGTTCCACTGGCGTATTACGCTTGTATTCACCGTGTTTATGATGGCGCTGATTGTCGTTCCGCTGAGCGTGGTGAACCCGCGCCAGGGCCGCGTGCTCTCTATGCTGCCGGCGATGCTGCTTTACCTGATCTATTTCCTGCTGCAAACCTCGATTCGTTCTAACGGCGCGAAGGGTAAGCTGGACCCTATGGTCTGGACATGGTTCGTCAACAGCCTGTACATCTTACTGGCGCTGGGATTAAACCTGTGGGATACGGTGCCTGTGCGCCGCATACGTGCCCGATTCTCGCGTAAAGGAGCCATCTAATGCAGGCGTTTGGCGTTCTTGATCGCTATATCGGTAAAACCATTTTTACCACCATCATGATGACGTTGTTCATGCTGGTGTCGCTCTCCGGCATTATCAAATTTGTCGATCAGCTGAAAAAAGCCGGCCAGGGGA
The DNA here is from genome assembly GCF_000801755.2 of Enterobacter sp. E20. Classification (NCBI taxonomy): domain Bacteria; kingdom Pseudomonadati; phylum Pseudomonadota; class Gammaproteobacteria; order Enterobacterales; family Enterobacteriaceae; genus Enterobacter; species Enterobacter sp. E20. Next base: position 4,251,727 of record NZ_CP012999.1, on the reverse strand, counting down.
GCTATGACGCGATGGGCGCGGGGATGTATACCCTGCTCAGCGTGCCGAAAGATGTACAGATCTTCTTCCCGATGGCGGCCCTGCTGGGCGCGCTGCTGGGGCTGGGGATGCTGGCGCAGCGCAGTGAGCTGGTCGTTATGCAGGCCTCGGGCTTTACCCGCATGCAGGTTGCGCTGTCGGTAATGAAAACCGCGATCCCACTGGTGCTGTTGACCATGGCGATTGGCGAGTGGGTCGCGCCGCAGGGCGAACAGATGGCGCGTAACTACCGTGCGCAGGCCATGTACGGCGGCTCGCTGCTCTCGACCCAACAAGGTTTATGGGCGAAAGACGGTAAAAACTTCGTCTACATCGAACGGGTAAAGGGGAATGATGAACTGGGTGGGGTGAGCATCTATGCTTTCGATGACCAGCGCCGTCTGGAGTCAGTCCGCCACGCCTCTTCGGCAAAATTTGACGCCGAACATAAACAGTGGCGTTTGTCCCAGGTCGATGAGTCTAACCTGACCGATCCGAAACAGATTACGGGTTCTCAGACGGTAACCGGTACGTGGAAAACCAACCTGACGCCTGACAAGCTCGGTGTTGTGGCGCTGGATCCTGACGCGCTCTCCATCAGCGGTTTGCACAACTATGTGAAATACCTGAAGTCGAGCGGGCAGGATGCGGGACGTTACCAGCTCAACATGTGGAGCAAGATCTTCCAGCCGATGTCCGTGGCGGTGATGATGCTGATGGCGCTGTCGTTTATCTTCGGCCCGTTACGCAGCGTGCCGATGGGCGTGCGCGTCGTGACCGGTATCAGTTTCGGCTTTGTGTTCTACGTGCTCGATCAGATCTTCGGTCCGCTGACGCTGGTTTATGGCATTCCGCCGATAATTGGTGCGCTGCTGCCAAGCGCCAGTTTCCTCCTGATCAGCCTCTGGCTGCTGTTGAAACGCTCCTGATTGACCTCTCCTCGCTTCCGGTTAACCGGGAGCGAGGCTAATCTCCTGTTTCACCCCGCACTTTTTCTCACAACCTTCAACGCCTCGCCCTGAATTTGAGTATTATTGAGCGATAAAGTCGTGAAGGGATCCTCTATGAAGCAAATTCGAATGCTTGCCCAGTATTACGTCGACCTGATGATGAAGCTTGGGCTGGTGCGTTTCTCCATGCTGCTTGCGCTGGCGCTGGTCGTTCTGGCCATTGTTGTGCAAATGGCCGTCACCATGGTTCTGCATGGTCAGGTCGAGAGTATCGACGTTATCCGCTCCATCTTCTTTGGCTTGCTCATTACGCCCTGGGCGGTCTATTTCCTTTCCGTAGTGGTTGAACAGCTGGAAGAGTCCCGTCAGCGTCTGTCAAAACTGGTCGATAAACTGGAAGAGATGCGCGAGCGCGACCTGAAGCTCAACGTCCAGCTTAAAGACAACATTGCGCAGCTGAATCAGGAGATCTCCGATCGTGAGAAGGCGGAAGCCGAGCGTCAGGCCACGCTGGAGCAGCTGAAAATCGAAATGAAAGAGCGCGAGGTCACGCAGATCCAGCTTGAACAGCAATCCTCTTTCCTGCGGTCGTTCCTTGATGCTTCGCCGGATCTGGTGTTTTACCGTAATGAAGATAAAGAGTTTTCCGGCTGTAACCGGGCGATGGAGCTGCTCACCGGGAAAAGCGAGAAGCAGCTGATTAACCTGAAGCCGCAGGACGTTTACTCTGAAGAGGCGGCGGCCAAGGTCATGGAGACGGACGAAAAAGTATTCCGCCATAACGTCTCGCTGACCTATGAACAGTGGCTGGATTACCCGGACGGACGCAAAGCCTGCTTTGAGATCCGTAAGGTGCCCTACTATGACCGCGTGGGGAAACGCCACGGCCTGATGGGCTTTGGCCGCGATATCACCGAGCGTAAGCGCTACCAGGACGCTCTGGAGCGCGCCAGCCGCGACAAGACTACCTTTATCTCCACCATCAGCCACGAGCTGCGTACGCCGCTTAATGGCATTGTCGGCCTGAGCCGTATTCTGCTGGATACCGACCTGACCGCAGAGCAGGAAAAATACCTCAAGACTATCCATGTCTCAGCGGTCACGCTGGGTAATATCTTCAACGATATTATTGATATGGATAAGATGGAGCGCCGTAAAGTTCAGCTTGATAATCAGCCTGTTGATTTCACCAGCTTCCTTGCCGACCTCGAAAACCTGTCCGGCCTGCAGGCGCAGCAGAAGGGGCTGAGCTTTGTTATGGATCCCACCCTGCCGCTGCCGCATAAAGTGGTGACCGACGGCACGCGTCTGCGCCAGATCCTGTGGAATCTCATCAGCAACGCGGTGAAATTTACCCGGAAGGGGCAGGTGGCGGTGCGCATCCGCTATGACGAAGGCGATATGCTGCACTTCGAGGTGGAAGACTCCGGGATGGGTATTCCGCAGGAGGAGCAGGACAAAATTTTCGCGATGTACTACCAGGTGAAGGACAGCAACGGCGGGAAACCGGCTACCGGAACAGGCATTGGCCTGGCGGTCTCTAAGCGGCTGGCGAAGAGTATGGGTGGCGATATCACCGTTGTCAGCCTGCCGGGCAAAGGATCAACCTTCACGCTGACGGTCCATGCGCCGGCGGTGGCGGAGGAGGTTGAGGATACCTTTGAAAACGACGACATGCCGCTGCCAGCGCTGCACGTCCTGCTGGTGGAAGACATTGAGCTGAACGTGATTGTGGCGCGCTCGGTGCTGGAAAAACTGGGCAACAGCGTGGATGTCGCGATGACCGGTAAGGCCGCGCTGGAGATGTTTAAACCGGGCGAATACGATCTTGTTCTGCTGGATATTCAGCTGCCGGATATGACCGGGCTGGATATCTCGCGTGAGCTGACGCGTCAGTACGCGGCCGACGAGCTGCCGCCGCTGGTGGCGCTGACGGCGAACGTGCTGAAAGACAAAAAAGAGTATCTCGATGCCGGTATGGACGATGTACTCAGCAAGCCGCTGGCGGTGCCTGCTCTGACCGCCATGATTAAGAAGTTCTGGGATACCCGTGATGAAGAGGAGAGCACCATGACGTCTGTTGATAGCGCAAAAGCCCAAACGATACTCGATACCGCGATGCTGGAGCAGTACATCGATCTGGTGGGTCCGAAACTGATTACCGATGGTCTGGCGGTGTTCGAAAAAATGATGCCGGGCTATCTGAGCGTGCTGGAATCAAACCTGACGGCTCGTGACCAGAAGGGCATCGTCGAAGAAGGACATAAAATCAAAGGTGCCGCCGGCTCGGTTGGCTTACGCCATCTGCAGCAGCTGGGTCAACAGATTCAGTCGCCTGATTTACCCGCATGGGAAGATAACGTGGGTGATTGGGTTGAAGAGATGAAACAAGAGTGGCAAAACGATGTGGCGGTGCTTAAAGCCTGGGTAGACGCCAGAAAAAAATGACCCCGGATTAACCGGGGTGCGCGAATACTGCGCCAACACCAGGGAAATCGTGGCTGCGCCTGTTTTATAAAGTTATTTTCGAAAGGGCGCTGCCTGAAAAATTTAGGCCGCACGCAGATAAGATAGCAAATCTTAAATGGTTTGTTACATGAATCAGTGAAATGTGTGAAGCATAGCGTTTTAATCAAAATTATTAATGTGCTTCAGCAAGTTGCAGAAAAGGATTGTCATGATGAAAAAGATTGGTGTCGTGCTGAGCGGATGCGGTGTTTACGATGGTTCTGAAATACATGAAGCCGTAATCACGCTGCTGGCCCTGGCTAAGCAGGGAGCAGAGGTTATTTGTTTTGCGCCGGACAAAAATCAGGCGGATGTGATTAATCATCTGACCGGCGAGCCGATGGCGGAAACCCGTAATGTACTGATTGAAGCCGCGCGTATTGCGCGAGGTGATATCCATGCTCTTATTCAGGCAGACCCTACAGAGCTTGATGCGCTCATTGTGCCGGGTGGGTTTGGTGCGGCCAAAAATCTCAGTACCTTTGCTGCGCAGGGCGCGGAGTGTCAGGTCGATCCTCATTTAAAGGCGCTGTCGCAGGCCATGCATGCGGCAGGAAAACCGCAGGGCTTTATCTGCATCGCGCCGGCAATGCTGCCCAGGATTTTTGATTTCCCGCTGCGCCTGACTATCGGGACGGATATTGATACCGCAGAGATCGTGGAGGAAATGGGGGGCGAACACGTTCCGTGCCCGGTTGATGACATTGTGGTTGATGAAGATAACAAAATTGTCACCACGCCGGCTTATATGCTGGCGAATAATATCGCTGAGGCGGCCTCAGGTATTGAAAAGCTGGTGGCTCGCGTGCTGGTGCTGACTGAATGAGGCGTAAATTTGCCGCAGGCGCAGGGGTGAAACGTTTTCTCTTGCGCATCGTACTTGTGCTGGCGGTATTCTGGGGAGGCGGGCTGGCTTTATTCAGCATTATGCCGGTTCCGTTCTCTGCCGTTATGGTTGAGCGACAGCTTAGCGCGTGGTTCAGCGGCGATTTCAGCTACGTTGCCCACTCTGACTGGGTGAGCATGGACGAGATCTCCCCGTTCATGGGGCTGGCGGTCATCGCGGCGGAGGACCAGAAATTCCCGGAGCACTGGGGGTTCGACGTGGCGGCCATTGAGAAGGCGCTAGCCCATAACGAACGCCATGAAAACCGCGTGCGCGGGGCATCAACCTTGTCGCAGCAGACGGCCAAAAATCTGTTTCTGTGGGATGGTCGAAGCTGGTTGCGAAAAGGGCTGGAAGCGGGGTTGACCCTGGGGATGGAAACGGTCTGGAGCAAAAAACGCATTCTGACCGTCTATCTCAACGTCGCGGAGTTTGGCGACGGCATATTTGGCGTGGAAGCTGCCGCACAGCGGTATTTCAATAAGCCAGCCAGCCGTCTGAGCATGTCAGAAGCAGCGCTACTGGCCGCTGTGTTACCTAACCCTATCCGCTTTAAGGCCAGTGCCCCATCAGGGTACGTGCGAAGCCGTCAGGCGTGGATTATGCGCCAGATGAATCAGCTGGGTGGAGAGGAGTTTATGCAGCGTAATAATCTTATGTAGAGCGGGTAAGCGCAGCGCTACCCGCCTGAATAGCAGACCTTAATCTTCGTCGAACCCTGCGTTAAACAGGGCAATCACCGCCGCCAGCGCTTCCTCTTCCTGAGGGCCGGTGGCTTCTACTTCAATCTGGCGCCCTTTGGCGGAATCCAGCATCAGCAGCGCGATCACGCTGTTCGCTTCCGCTTCGGTGCCTTCGTCATTCCGCAGCAGAACCTCTGCATCGAAACCCTGCATCAGCTCAAACAGCTTCATCGCCGGGCGTGCATGCATACCCAGCTTGTTGGTGATCTCAACGGTTTGTTTTACGGTCATGTTTTACGTTTTTCCAGCGTGCGATGACGGGACTGAACGTTCTTCCCGCGGGAGCGGAAATAGTCGGCCAGCTGTTCGGCGATATAAACCGAACGATGTTTACCGCCGGTACAGCCAATCGCCACCGTCAGGTAGCTACGATTGTTTGTCTCCAGCATAGGTAACCATAGCTCAAGGTAGCTTCGCGTCTGGTAGATAAAATTGTGTACTTCTGTGTGCCGGTCGAGGAACGCCGCCACCGGCTTATCCAGACCGGTCATTGGACGCAGTTTTGGATCCCAGTGCGGGTTCGGCAGGAAGCGCACGTCGAAAACGTAATCCGCATCAATCGGAATACCGTGCTTAAAGCCGAAGGATTCGAACACCATCGTCAGTTCGCGCTCGCGTTTACCCAACAGCCGGGTACGCAGCATTTCCGCCAGCTCGTGAACGGACATCTCAGAGGTGTCGACAATCAGGTCGGCACGAGAACGCAGCGGTTCCAGCAGGTCGCTCTCTTCATCGATAGCGCTCTCCAGAGAGAGGTTCTTGCTGGATAGCGGGTGCAAGCGACGGGTATCGCTGTAGCGGCGGATCAGCGTATTGCGGTCTGCATCGAGGAACAGCAGCTGAGGCGAGAACGCGTCAGGCAGGTTGCTCATGGCCTGTTCGAAGATCTCTGGCGATTCAGGCATGTTACGAACGTCGATACTGACGGCGGCAGAGGTTTGTCTCTCCGCCAGCGTGCGGGCCAGATCGGGTAACAACACGACCGGCAGGTTATCGACGCAGTAAAAACCCATGTCTTCCAGGGCGCGCAGAGCAACGGATTTCCCCGACCCTGAACGGCCACTGACAATCATCAGCACCATGTTCCGTTTCTCCTCAGGACAACAGATGTGAAGGCCATCTCCTGGTTATGCATCATCCTGATTGCCTTCTGCTTCAGTGATAATTTGATAGAGCTCTTCATCACTTTGGGCCGAGCGCAGTCGACGGCAAATGGTTTTATCGGCCAGACGTTTTGCGACCAGCGACAGCGTATGCAGATGGGTTTTCGTCTGGTCGGCAGGCACCAGCAGCGCGAAGAGGAGATCGACGGGCTGGTTATCAATGGCATCGAAGGCGATGGGTGTTTCAAGCTGCACAAACACACCAACGGCACGCAGGGTATCCTCTTCCAGTTTGCCGTGCGGGATCGCGATGCCGTTGCCGATACCGGTACTGCCCATTTTTTCACGGGTCAGAATCGCTTCGAACACCACCTGCGGCGGCAGGCCCAGCTGTTTGGCAGCCAGTTCACTGATGATCTCCAGCGCACGTTTTTTGCTCTGGCAGTGAACCGCACTGCGGGTACATTCCTGGTTAAGGACATTGCTCAGTTGAAGAGCGGAATCGTTGTTCATCATAATTTCACCTAAGCGCTAACTGTACAAATGGCCTGTTGTGTTTCACAACAGGCCGTCCTGCACCCGTTAACTGCCCGGACAATTAGTGTTGTTTCAGTTTATCTTTATGTTTATTGAGCTGTCGTGCAAGCTTATCAATCAAGCCATCGATAGCAGCGTACATGTCTTGCCCTTCCGCACTGGCATGCAGTTCACCCCCGTTAACATGCAGGGTGGCATCCGAGATATGAGTCACTTTCTCCACTTTCAACACAATATAGACCTGATTGATCCTTTCGAAATACTGCTCGAGTTTTGCAAACTTCGCGTTCACAAAGTCGCGTAAAGCCTCAGTAATTTCGACGTTTTGTCCAGTGATGTTGAGCTGCATAGTGTCTTCCTTATCGGTTGTGTCAGACCAGCTGTTTACGCTGGTTGGACGGCGGAATGGATAAAGACTCTCGATACTTCGCAACAGTACGACGTGCCACCATAATACCCTGATCGGACAGCATGGTGGTTAACTTACTGTCGCTTAGTGGCTTCGCGGGGTTCTCCGCGGCGATCAACTTCTTCACCAGGGCACGAATGGCCGTTGACGACGCTTCGCCGCCGCCCTCGGTATTCACATGGCTGGAGAAGAAATACTTAAGCTCAAATATACCGCGTGGACTGTGCAGATACTTCTGCGTGGTGACACGGGAAATGGTTGATTCATGCATCTCGACGGCCTGGGCGATATCCGCCAGTACCATCGGTTTCATATACTCTTCACCCTGCTCAAAGAACGCCTGCTGCTGTTCGACAATACAGCGGCTGACGCGCAGCAGCGTATCATTTCGGCTCTCCAGACTTTTGATCAGCCATCGCGCTTCCTGAAGATTGCTGCGAATATATTGATTGTCGGAGTCGTTACGCGCGCTGGTGCACATGGAGGCATACTGCTGGTTGATTTGCAGGCGAGGGATGCTGTCTGAATTCAGTTCAACGACCCAGCGGTCATTGTGTTTTCTCACCAGCACGTCCGGGATGACGTACTCGGGCTCGCTGGTCTGGATCGACTGTCCCGGGCGCGGATCGAGCGACTGAATCAGATTTACCGCTTCTTTCAGCACCTCTTCCTTCAGGCGCGTGACGCGCATCAGGGAGCGGAAATCGTGGTTGGCCAGCAGATCCAGATGATCGCTAATAATTAAGCGCGCCTCGTCGATCCATGGCGTCTCTTTGCTGAACTGAGATAGCTGGATCAGCAGGCAGTCGCGCAGATCTTTTGCGGCCACGCCTACCGGATCGAAACGCTGGATGCGCTTCAGTACGGCTTCGACTTCCTCAAGCTCAATTTCGTCGTCGCCCATGCTTTCCAGGATATCGTCCAGCGTGACGGTCAAATAGCCGGTGTCGTCAACGGCATCGACAATTGAGGTGGCAATCGCGCGGTCGGTATCGGAGAAGGGGGTAAGTTCCACCTGCCACATCAGGTAATCCTGCAGCGACTGGGTGGTTTCTCCCTGATAGACCGGTAGCTCATCATCCTGGTAGTCTGCACGCGTACCGGAAGGGGTTCCGGCGGTGTAGATTTCATCCCAGCTGGCATCCAGCGGTAGCTCGTCGGGCATCTCTTTTTGTTCGAGTGCATCCGCGGTGTCGAGCGCTTCTGTATCCTGTGACTGCTGAGTATCTACCTCGTCATGAAGATCGGTTTGTTCCAGCAGGGGGTTGCTGTCCAGCGCCTGCTGGAGCTCCTGCTGAAGTTCTAACGTGGACAGTTGCAACAGGCGAATTGCCTGCTGTAGCTGCGGCGTCATTGCCAGTTGTTGGCTGAGCCTTAATTGCAAACCTTGCTTCATGTTCAGAGCGTTTTTCTCCGGTTCGGCGTTACGTTACCTCTACCCTATCAGAGTCTGAAGTCTTCCCCAAGATAGACGCGCTTAACATGATCGTCTTCGAGGATCTGTTGCGGCGTACCGTGGGCGATCAGATTGCCCTGGCTGACAATATACGCGCGTTCACACACGGCCAGCGTTTCACGGACGTTGTGGTCGGTGATCAGTACGCCAAGCCCGCTGTCACGCAGGTGTTCAATGATGCGTTTAATGTCGATAACCGAGATCGGGTCAACGCCGGCAAACGGTTCATCCAGAAGGATAAATTTCGGGTTTGCGGCCAGCGCACGCGCAATCTCAACACGACGGCGTTCACCCCCGGAGAGTGCCTGACCGAGGCTGTCGCGCAGATGCTCAATGTGGAACTCTTCCATCAACTCGTTGGCACGATCCTGACGCTGTTCGCTGGTCAGATCGTTACGAATTTCCAGGACCGCCATCAGGTTATCGTAAACGCTAAGACGACGGAAAATGGAGGCTTCCTGCGGCAGGTAGCCGATCCCGCGACGCGCGCGCGCGTGCAGCGGCAGAAGGCTGATGTCTTCATCGTCAATGATAATGTTGCCGGCATCGCGCGGCACAATGCCAACGACCATGTAGAAGGTGGTAGTTTTACCCGCACCGTTAGGGCCAAGCAGCCCCACGATTTCGCCGGAGTTGACGGTCAGACTGACATCTTCTACGACACGGCGGCCCTTGTAGGCCTTCGCGAGATTTTTTGCAGTTAATGTTGCCATAACGAATTAGTTACTCTTCTTCTGTGCCGGGGCCTGGCCTTTGCCTTTGTCCTGCAGCTGTGACGGAACCAGGACGGTCGTGACGCGTTTGCCTTTCTCGCTGGAGGCCTGCATTTTTTGCTCTTTCACCAGATAGGTGATCTGGTCGCCGGTAATGTTGCTGTCCAGCTGTTCCAGATACGCGTTTCCGGTCAGGATGACCAGGTCCTTCGCCAGCTCATAGTGCATATGCGAGGCGCGGCCTTTCACCGGCTTGCCGTTGTCCTGCATCTGGTAGAAGGTGGCCGGGTTGCCGTAACCATCAATGATCTCTTTGCCCTGCTCGCCACCCGGACGGGTCACGACCACTTTGTCGGCGTTAATTTTGATGGTGCCCTGAGTCATGACGACGTTACCCGTGAAGGTGACGACGTTGCCCTGCATATCGAGAGACTGGGTATCAGACTCGATATGGATCGGTTGGTCGGTATCGCCCGTTACAGCAAGCGCGGGGAGACTGGTCGCCAGCATCGCGCTGGCGATAATTACTTTAAGGCTGAGTTTGTTTGTTTTGAATTTCATAGGAGGTTCTAACCTTTTCAATCAGCTCGGCGTTCTTGCTGCGTAAGTTCCCGCGCATTCTCAAACCGCTGGAATTAAATGTTGTGCCATACAGTGTGACCAGATCCTGCGAAGTCACGTCCTGGGTTACCAGGTTAATTTGGGCATTATCCGTCGTAATTTTTCGCAGTTGCGAGTCAGCGGTCAGGGCGTTGACTTCAACGTGGCCATACAGATAAAGCATACGGTCATTTGTCAGTTTTGCCCGATCAGACTTAATTGACCACGTCGGCACTTTGTCCTTATCAAATGTGGTCATGACAGGTTGGGTAAACCACGAAATACCGTCATCTGAAAAATATTCAACATGCTGGGCAATCAGGCGATAGTTCAGCGCGCCTTCCGGGCTGTAGACCACGGTGTCGCTGTGATCGCTTTTATAGGTTGGATCGTTATTGTTGACCACTTCCGTTTGCGTATCGTCGCGATCGGCAAGGTTCACGCCAATCAAGACCAGTGCGACAAGCGAAAGCAAAATGATAATCCAGCGTCTGGTTTTACTCATATCGATTGCCCTTTGGCCTCATCAAGCTTGCCCTGCGCCAGCAAAAGCAGATCGCAGACTTCACGTACGGCACCACGGCCCCCGTTGATGTGGGTAACATAATCAGCGCGCGGGATCAGCAGCGGATGCGCATCGGCAACGGCGATGCTCAGCCCAACTTCAGCCATCACGGGCCAGTCAATCAGATCGTCCCCGACGTAGGCTACGTTTTCCGGTGCGATAGCCAGTTTACCCAGTAAATCCTTAAACGCCGCCATCTTATCGGATTGACCCTGATACAGATGGGTAATTCCTAAGGTTTCACAGCGGTCTTCTACCAGTTTAGCTTTTCGCCCGGTGATGATAGCCACCTCAATACCCGAGGTGAGCGCGCAGCGGATACCGTAGCCGTCGCGAACGTTAAACGCTTTCAGCTCTTCACCATTATTGCCCATGTAAATAAGGCCATCGGAAAGTACGCCATCCACGTCCAGGATGAGCAGACGAATGTTTTCCGCCTTTGCCATCATCTGGGTACTGACCGGTCCATAACAGGTTGCAAGGGATGCACCCGCATTACTCATTGTTTTATCCTTCATTACACTACGCCTGCGCGCAGCAGATCATGCATATGTACCACACCCAGCAACTGGTCGCCATCGGCAACCATCACTGAGGTAATGTGGCGGGACTGCATCAGGTTCAGCACATCCACGGCCAGCGTACCCGGACGGACGCGGATACCGCCCGGCGTCATCACATCGGCAATGCCGAGCGTGCGGACATCTACACCCATGTCGAACACGCGGCGCAGGTCGCCATCGGTGAAGATCCCCTGAATTTTCATCAGATCGTCGCACACGACCGTCATACCCAAATTCTTACGGGTGATTTCCAGCAGCGCATCACGCAGGGAGGCTTCTTTACTGACGTGAGGGATCTCATCCCCGGTGTGCATAATATCGTTTACCCGAAGCAGAAGCTTGCGCCCCAGCGCGCCGCCCGGGTGGGAAAGCGCGAAATCTTCCGGCGTAAAACCGCGGGCTTCGAGCAGCGCGACGGCAAGCGCATCACCCATGACCAGCGCGGCGGTGGTGCTGGACGTCGGCGCCAGGCCGAGCGGACAGGCCTCCTTGGGCACTTTCACGCACAGGTGAATATCGGCCGCCCGCGCCATGCTGCTTTCCGGACGGCTGGTCATGCAAATAAGCGGCACCTGCAGTCGCTTCAGTACCGGGATCAGCGCCAGAATTTCATTGGACTCCCCGGAGTTGGACAGCGCGATGACGATATCCTGCGGCGTGACCATACCCAGGTCACCGTGCGCGGCTTCCCCCGGATGTACAAAGAAGGAAGAGGTTCCGGTGCTGGCAAACGTTGCCGCCATTTTGCGTCCAATGTGGCCGGACTTACCCATCCCCATCACCACGACTTTGCCGGCACAGTAGAACATCTTCTCACATGCCAGACTAAAATCCTGATTAATGTACTGATCTAACTGCGCCAGACCTTCACGTTCAATCTCCAGAACCTCTTTGCCTGCTTTCTGAAAGTCAAAACCCGGCTGCAATTCTATTTGCGACATAATGCGTTTCCGTTTACCCAGAGAGAAGAGGCGAGAGCCAGTACAGCATCGCCATCCATACGATAAATCCACCCGTCAGCAGCGCGCCTGCGCCTTTGCCGATCTGTCGTTGCCGCCGCCAGCAGAGCAGGGCAAATATCACGCTGACCAATAACATCACGCCGTAGTCGCGTGAGAACGCCAGGGGATTAAAGGGCCCTGGCGTTATCAGGGCCGGCAGGCCCATCACAATGGCGATATTAAATATGTTGGAACCGATGATATTACCAATGGCAATGTCATCCTCACCTTTACGTGCCCCCGCAATGGCCGTGGCCAGCTCCGGCAGGCTGGTGCCGATGGCAATCACCGTCAGGCCAATGGTCAGTTCACTGATGGCGAAATAGTTCGCCAGCACGGTCGCGTTATCCACGACCATGCGCGTTGCCATCGGCATGATGATCAGCGCAACGCCAAGCCAGAGCAGGGCAACAGGCAGCGTGCCTTCTCGCGGCAGTTCGGCGACCTGCTCCCGCGTGAGGCTATCCTGACCCTGCTTCTCAGCCTGACGGGCGATTTTAACACTATACAGCAACCAGATGACGGCCAGCGCCAGCAGGAAAATGCCGTCGCTGTAGCTCAGTACACCATCGTAAAATACGCAGCCAGCCAGCAGGCTTACGATTAACATTAGCGGCAATTCACGGCGCAGAACATCAGAATGCACGCGAAATGGATGGAGCAGTGCGGCCAGGCCCAAAATCAAGAGTATATTGACGATGTTGGAGCCAATCGCGGTACCTACTGCCAGGTCTAACTGACCATGCAGCGATGCCGAGACAGAGACGATGATTTCAGGAAGCGACGTTCCCACACTGACAACGGTCATCCCGATGACGACAGGCGGTACGCCCGTCAGGCGACACAGGATAGATGCAGCAAACACTAAACGGTCAGCACTGTAGACCACCAAAAGTAAACCAATTATTAACAGTGCTGTTGCTAAAAGCATCAAAAGTCCTTTCTTCAGGTATACTCGTCGGTCCATCGCACGGGAATGGCTGGACTGCATACAGTCTGAGGCGTAACGAATTCCTAATTTTGACTTTATGCGCCGGAAAAGTAAAACAAATGCCAGCTTTCGCTAACCTCAACGGCTATTATTCTGTAAAAATGCGGAGTTGAGGGCTGATTCAGGCGGCATGCCTTAACGTGAGCAGGGTAATAAAGGAACCATAAATGAGCCAAACGATGGCGAATTTAGTCGATGTTCGCGGCGTGAGTTTTTCTCGCGCCAACAGATTGATATTTGATGATATTTCGTTGACCGTACCGCGTGGCAAAATCACTGCCATCATGGGGCCGTCCGGGATCGGCAAAACGACCCTGCTGCGCCTTATTGGTGGGCAGATCCCACCTGATAGCGGTGAAATCCTCTTTGATGGCGAAAACATTCCGGAGATGTCACGCTCGCGTCTGTATACTGTCCGCAAACGCATGAGCATGCTCTTTCAGTCGGGAGCCTTGTTCACCGACATGAATGTCTTTGATAACGTGGCCTATCCGCTGCGTGAGCATACCAGCCTGCCGCCTGAACTGCTGAAAAGCACGGTGATGATGAAGCTCGAAGCCGTCGGTTTGCGGGGCGCCGCAAAGCTGATGCCTTCGGAGCTGTCCGGCGGAATGGCGCGCCGCGCCGCGCTGGCACGAGCCATTGCATTAGAACCTGATTTAATCATGTTCGACGAACCGTTTGTTGGACAGGATCCCATCACGATGGGCGTGCTGGTGAAGCTCATCTCTGAACTGAACAGCGCGCTTGGCGTCACCTGCATTGTGGTATCTCACGATGTACCGGAAGTATTGAGCATTGCCGATTACGCCTATATTGTGGCGGACAAAAAGATCGTCGCACACGGTAGCGCTCAGGCGCTGCAGGAAAATTGCGATCCGCGCGTGCGGCAGTTCCTTGACGGTATTGCCGATGGCCCTGTGCCGTTCCGCTACCCGGCGGGCGACTATCGTGACGATTTACTGGGAATAGGGAGTTAAGCCACTCATGCTGTTAAATGCGTTGGCCGCTCTCGGACACCGTGGCATAAAAACCATCAGGACGTTCGGGCGTGCCGGATTGATGTTATTCAACGCGCTGGTCGGCAAGCCGGAATTCCGTAAGCACGCACCGCTGCTGGTGCGGCAGCTTTATAATGTCGGCGTGCTGTCGATGCTCATCATCATTGTCTCCGGTCTGTTTATCGGTATGGTGCTTGGGCTGCAGGGCTATCTGGTTCTCACAACCTACAGTGCGGAAACCAGCCTCGGGATGCTGGTGGCGCTCTCGCTGCTGCGCGAGCTGGGGCCGGTTGTGGCGGCGCTGTTGTTCGCCGGGCGCGCGGGGTCGGCATTAACGGCTGAAATTGGCCTGATGCGTGCGACCGAGCAGCTCTCCAGCATGGAGATGATGGCGGTCGATCCGCTGCGTCGCGTGATCTCGCCGCGTTTCTGGGCTGGGGTGATCTCTTTACCGTTACTGACTATTCTGTTTGTCGCCGTGGGTATCTGGGGCGGTTCGCTGGTTGGCGTGCACTGGAAAGGCATTGATGCCGGTTTCTTCTGGTCCGCGATGCAGGACGCCATCGACCTGCGAATGGATCTGGTTAACTGCCTGATTAAAAGCGTGGTATTTGCCATTACGGTCACCTGGATTGCATTGTTCAATGGTTACGATGCCATCCCGACGTCGGCGGGCATTAGCCGCGCAACTACACGTACAGTCGTACATTCGTCGCTGGCCGTACTGGGTCTGGATTTTGTGCTCACCGCACTGATGTTTGGGAATTGAGTTCATGCAAACGAGAAAAAATGAAATTTGGGTCGGTGTATTCCTGCTGCTGGCGCTGCTGGCCGCGCTGTTTATCTGCCTGAGAGCGGCGGATATCACGTCTGTACGCACCGAGCCGACGTATCGCATCTATGCCACCTTCGATAACATCGGCGGGCTGAAGGCGCGTTCACCGGTCCGCATCGGCGGCGTGGTGATCGGACGCGTATCTGACATTACGCTGGATGAGAAAACCTACCTGCCACGCGTCGCGATGGATATCGAAGAGCGTTACAACCATATCCCGGACACCAGTTCCCTTTCTATCCGTACTTCCGGCCTGCTGGGCGAACAATATCTGGCGCTTAACGTTGGCTTTGAAGATCCCGAGCTGGGAACGACTATCCTTAAAGACGGTAGCGTCATTCAGGATACGAAATCCGCGATGGTTCTGGAGGATATGATTGGTCAGTTCCTTTACAACAGTAAAGGGGATGAGAAAAAAACCGACGCTGCCCCTGCGCAGAGCGAAGATCATACCGACGTCGCACCGACGCCAGGTGCTGCGAATTAATATCAGGAGAAGTCATTCATGTTTAAACGACTGTTAATGGTTGCCATGCTGGTCATCGCCCCTCTAACCGCCGCCCACGCTGCGGATCAGAGTAACCCGTACAAACTGATGGACGAAGCGGCGAAGAAGACATTCGACCGTCTTAAAAACGAACAGCCTAAAATTCGTGCTAATCCTGATTATCTGCGTGACGTCGTTGATCAGGAGCTGCTGCCGTACGTGCAGATTAAATATGCGGGTGCGCTGGTGCTGGGACGTTATTACAAAGACGCGACCCCTGCGCAGCGTGATGCCTACTTTGCCGCGTTTCGTGAATACCTGAAACAGGCTTATGGCCAGGCGCTGGCGATGTACCACGGCCAGACCTATCAGATTGCGCCTGAGCAGCCGCTGGGCGATGCGACCATCGTCCCTATCCGTGTGACGATCATCGATCCTAACGGTCGTCCGCCGGTTCGTCTGGATTTCCAGTGGCGTAAAAACAGCCAGACCGGTCACTGGCAGGCTTATGACATGATTGCCGAAGGGGTAAGCATGATCACCACCAAACAGAACGAATGGAGCGACCTGCTGCGCACCAAAGGCATTGATGGCCTGACCGCTCAGTTGCAGTCTATCTCTCGCCAGAAAATTACTCTGGATGAGAAGAAGTAATGTCACAGCAACTCAGCTGGTCGCGTGAAGGCGAGACATTAAAGCTGTCCGGTGAACTGGATCAGGATCTGCTGAACCCACTGTGGGACAAACGCCACGAAGCGATGCAGGGCGTGACGCTTATCGATTTAACAGACGTCACGCGGGTAGATACGGCAGGTGTTGCGCTGCTTGCCCATCTGATTGCTGTGGGGAAAAAGCAGGGGACAAGCGTCACGCTTCACGGCGCGAGCGATAATGTCGTGACCCTTGCGCAGCTCTACAATCTCCCTCAGGACGTACTGCCTCGTTAATATTTTCAGTGCGTTACTTCCGAAAGCCCTGACTGTTTCATCGTCGGGGCTTTTTGCTTGTTTAAGACAACGCCACTTTGCTCTAAGATGTTGGGCTTGTTTTCACTATCAGATGATTAAGAGCCCATGGAAAATCATGAAATCCAGACAGTGCTGATGAATGCACTCTCCCTTCAGGAAGCCCACGTCACTGGCGATGGCAGTCACTTCCAGGTTATTGCTGTGGGTGAGATGTTCGACGGTATGAGCCGCGTGAAGAAACAGCAGGCTGTGTACGCGCCGCTGATGGAATATATTGCGGATAACCGCATCCACGCCCTGTCGATTAAAGCGTTCACCCCGCAAGAGTGGGCACGCGATCGCAAACTAAACGGTTTTTGAGCTGAGGGCGACAGGCCCGCAGCACGGTTGAATTTATAAGAGAGCACACAATGGATAAATTTCGTGTACAGGGGCCAACGCGTCTCCAGGGCGAAGTCACAATTTCTGGCGCTAAAAACGCCGCGCTGCCAATCCTCTTTGCTGCGCTGCTGGCTGAAGAGCCGGTAGAAATTCAGAACGTACCGAAGCTGAAAGATATCGACACCACCATGAAGCTGCTCACCCAGCTGGGCACGAAAGTCGAGCGTAACGGTTCCGTCTGGATCGACGCCAGCAAGGTGAACAACTTCTCAGCCCCTTACGATCTGGTGAAAACCATGCGTGCATCCATCTGGGCGCTTGGCCCGCTGGTGGCGCGTTTTGGTCAGGGGCAGGTCTCTCTGCCTGGCGGTTGCGCCATCGGTGCGCGTCCGGTTGACCTGCACATCTTTGGTCTGGAGAAGCTGGGCGCCGAGATCAAGCTGGAAGAAGGTTACGTTAAAGCGTCCGTTAATGGTCGTCTGAAAGGCGCGCACATCGTCATGGACAAAGTGAGCGTGGGCGCAACGGTCACCATTATGTCTGCGGCGACGCTGGCAGAAGGTACCACCATCATCGAAAATGCCGCGCGCGAACCGGAGATTGTGGATACCGCCAACTTCCTCGTGGCGCTGGGGGCAAAGATTTCCGGTCAGGGGACCGATCGTATCACCATCGAGGGCGTTGAGCGTCTGGGCGGCGGTGTCTATCGCGTTCTGCCGGACCGTATCGAAACCGGCACCTTCCTGGTCGCTGCGGCGATTTCTGGCGGTAAGATTGTTTGTCGCAACGCGCAGCCAGATACCCTGGATGCGGTGCTGGCGAAACTGCGCGATGCGGGTGCGGATATCGAAATCGGTGAAGACTGGATCAGCCTCGATATGCACGGTCAGCGTCCAAAAGCAGTCAATGTGCGTACGGCGCCGCATCCGGCGTTCCCTACGGACATGCAGGCGCAGTTTACCCTGTTGAACCTGGTCGCCGAAGGCACTGGCTTCATCACAGAAACCATTTTCGAGAACCGCTTTATGCACGTACCGGAGCTGATCCGTATGGGCGCGCATGCTGAGATCGAAAGTAATACCGTGATTTGCCACGGCGTTGAGAAACTGTCAGGTGCTCAGGTGATGGCAACCGATCTGCGTGCGTCTGCAAGCCTGGTGCTGGCGGGTTGTATCGCGGAAGGTACAACGATCGTGGATCGTATCTATCACATCGATCGTGGTTATGAACGTATCGAAGATAAACTGCGCGCGCTGGGTGCCAACATCGAGCGTGTGAAGGGCGAGTAATCGTTCCGGCAGCCCCCTGCCAGCAATGACCGGGGGGTTGCTGTTCCTGTCAAAAATGCGTTATTCCTGCGGTTCTCTTTTTACCTTTCTCTGGCGAATCATGCGCGATCTGTCGATAAATTCATGGGTAATGGGATCGTGATAGCGCGAAGGCCAAATTACCCACGGATGCGTATCCAGCGCCGTCGCGATAATTAATTCTCCCTTGGGCCAGGGGCGGGTGAGGGCGTTTGCCAGAGTGGAAGAACTCAGTCCATGGCGGCGGGACTCTGCTGCCAGTGAAGTGCCTCTTTTGCGCAGCGCGGCAATAATATCAGCCGTGTGCCAGTCGATAAATTTCGTATCCATAACGCCGTCCTTAAGTTCGGATTCACCTACGCCGTTTCTTCTGAAACGACGCGGTTACTATACCCATTTCAACTTCTTGTTCTAAAAAGTTCGCGTTACTTGAAGGGATATTCAGAATAAGACACGGCTTTATTCATGCGGTCTCTAAACCGATGAATTTACATGAACACGGAATTTACAGGTGTGTACTGGAATCTCCCCGCTATCGCTGCGGGGAGAAACAAGGGGATTAACGGTCGCGCTGAACGGCGATGTGGGCAAGACCAATCAGTGCCTCGCGCCACGGGCTGTCTGGAATGACCTGAAGCGCTTCGATGGCTTTGTCGGCTTCTTCTTCCGCGCGCTGACGCGTCCATTCCAGCGATCCGCAGATAGCCATAGTTTCCAGTACAGGTTCCAGAAGATGGCGGCCATTTCCCTGCTCAATCGCTTCACGGATCATTTTCGCCTGGTCGGCTGTTCCGTTGCGCATAGCATGAAGCAGCGGCAGGGTGGGTTTACCTTCGTTCAGGTCATCGCCCACGTTTTTACCGAGCGTTTCGCCGTCCGCACTGTAGTCCAGCAAATCATCAATCAGCTGGAAGGCCGTACCCAGATAGCGGCCATAGTCCTGCAGGCCTTTTTCCTGGGCTTCAGTACAGTCGGCCAGAATGCCGGAACACTGGGCTGCCGCTTCAAACAGGCGCGCCGTTTTGCTGTAGATGACGCGCATGTAGTTTTCATCGGTGATATCAGGGTCGTTGACGTTCATCAGCTGCAGCACTTCGCCTTCAGCAATGACGTTTACGGCTTCGGACATCACTTCCAGCACTTTCAGGGAGCCCAGGCTGGTCATCATCTGGAAGGCGCGGGTATAGATAAAATCCCCCACCAGGACGCTGGCTGCGTTTCCGAAAGCGGCGTTTGCCGTGGCTTTGCCACGACGCATATCCGATTCATCCACAACATCGTCATGCAGAAGCGTCGCCGTGTGAATAAATTCGATGAGCGCTGCGATAGTGATGTGAGCATTTCCCTGATAGCCAACGGCTCTGGCAGCCAGAATGGCAATCATCGGACGAATGCGTTTACCGCCGCCGCTGACGATGTAATAGCCCAACTGATTGATCAGCTGAACGTCAGAGTTGAGTTGCTCCAGGATTGCTGCATTCACACCCGCCATATCTTGCGCGGTTAACTCGTTGATTTTTTCTAAATTCATCGCAAAAGCCGGGCTTTTTATCCTGTTGATCCCATCTTCAATGGGGTAACGAAGGGTTTCGGTTTATCAATAGTAGTGCTGATTGTACTGAAAAAACGGCACAGATAAACGTTACCGTACGTGTTGTGTTTTTTTTCTTCATGTATTGACGGTAGCACTTGTCAAAGGCTCGCGTTTTGCGTAATATTCGCGCCCTATTGTGAATATTTATAGCGCACTCTGATTCATACGAGGACGTGCGCGGAAGCGGAGTTTATATGTACGCGGTTTTCCAAAGTGGTGGTAAACAACACCGAGTAAGCGAAGGTCAGACCGTTCGCCTGGAAAAGCTGGACATCGCAAC
Organism: Enterobacter sp. E20; assembly: GCF_000801755.2. Lineage (NCBI taxonomy): Bacteria > Pseudomonadati > Pseudomonadota > Gammaproteobacteria > Enterobacterales > Enterobacteriaceae > Enterobacter > Enterobacter sp. E20. The sequence goes on along the minus strand of NZ_CP012999.1, from coordinate 4,231,831 downwards.
TGGCGAATCTGTTGAGTTCGCAGAAGTTCTGATGATCGCAAACGGTGAAGAAGTCAAAATCGGCGTTCCTTTCGTTGATGGCGGCGTTATCAAAGCTGAAGTTGTTGCACACGGTCGTGGCGAGAAAGTTAAAATCGTTAAGTTTCGTCGTCGTAAGCACTACCGTAAGCAGCAGGGCCACCGTCAGTGGTTCACTGATGTGAAAATTACTGGCATCAGCGCCTAAGACCTGAGGAGAGATTTAAATGGCACATAAAAAGGCTGGCGGCTCCACACGTAACGGTCGCGATTCAGAAGCTAAACGCCTTGGCGTTAAGCGTTTCGGTGGCGAATCCGTTCTGGCGGGTAGCATCATCGTTCGTCAACGTGGTACCAAATTCCACGCTGGCAACAACGTAGGTTGCGGTCGTGACCACACTCTGTTTGCTAAAGCAGACGGTAAAGTGAAATTTGAAGTTAAAGGCCCGAACAACCGTAAATACATCAGCATCGTTGCTGAGTAAGGTTTTCTCGGTCCGGTAACGGATTAAAGCCCCGCAACCTGTTGCGGGGCTTTTTACATTGGAAACCCGGTAATTTTTTCTGTAGGGAAAACGGGCATGAAGCAGCAGGCCGGCATTGGTATTCTTTTGGCGCTCACTACCGCAATGTGCTGGGGTGCGCTGCCAATTGCAATGAAGCAGGTACTGGAAGTGATGGAGCCGCCTACGGTGGTCTTTTATCGCTTTCTGATGGCAAGCATCGGCCTCGGGGCCATTCTGGCTGTCAAAGGTAAGCTTCCACCCTTGCGGCTCTTCCGCAAACCGCGCTGGCTGGTATTGCTGGCTATCGCGACGGGCGGTCTGTTCGGTAACTTCATCCTGTTCAGCTCTTCCCTGCAATATCTCAGCCCCACGGCGTCGCAGGTGATAGGTCAGCTTTCACCGGTGGGCATGATGGTCGCCAGCGTCTTTATCCTCAAGGAAAAGATGCGCGGTACGCAGATTATCGGGGCGAGCATGCTGCTGTGCGGTCTGGTGATGTTCTTCAACACCAGTCTGATTGAGATTTTCACCCGCCTGACGGATTACACATGGGGTGTAATTTTCGGTGTGGGGGCGGCAACGGTCTGGGTGAGCTATGGCGTCGCGCAAAAGGTGTTATTGCGTCGTCTTGCCTCACAGCAGATCCTCTTTTTATTGTACACTTTGTGTACAATAGCATTGCTGCCATTAGCAAAGCCGGGTGTGATTTCCCAGCTTAGCGACTGGCAACTGGCGTGCCTCATTTTTTGTGGGCTGAACACGCTGGTCGGTTATGGCGCGCTGGCCGAAGCGATGGCGCGCTGGCAGGCGGCACAGGTGAGCGCGTTAATTACGCTTACTCCGCTGTTTACGCTGTTATTTTCAGATTTGTTATCAATGGCCTGGCCCGATGTCTTCGTCAGACCGATGCTCAACCTGTTGGGTTATCTCGGTGCGTTTGTCGTGGTTGCGGGCGCGATGTATTCCGCCATTGGTCATCGTCTTTGGGGACGTTGGCGCAAAAATGAAGCGGTTGTAGTAGTCCCCCGCTCAGGCGAATGAGTTACGGAGAGTAAAATGAAGTTTGTTGATGAAGCGACGATCCTGGTCGTGGCTGGTGATGGCGGCAATGGTTGCGTGAGCTTCCGCCGTGAAAAGTATATCCCACGTGGCGGTCCTGACGGCGGCGACGGCGGGGATGGTGGTGACGTGTGGCTGGAGGCGGATGAGAACCTCAACACGCTGATCGACTACCGTTTCGAAAAATCCTTCCGCGCTGAACGTGGCCAGAACGGCCAGAGCCGTGACTGTACCGGGAAACGCGGTAAAGACGTCACCATTAAAGTTCCGGTCGGTACGCGTGTGATTGACCAGGGAACTGGTGAAACCATGGGTGACATGACCAAACACGGTCAGCGCCTGATGGTGGCGAAAGGCGGCTGGCACGGTCTGGGTAACAGCCGTTTCAAATCCTCCGTTAACCGTACTCCGCGTCAGAAAACGATGGGTACGCCGGGCGATAAGCGCGATCTGCAGCTGGAGCTGATGCTTCTGGCAGACGTGGGCATGCTGGGTATGCCAAACGCCGGTAAATCGACGTTCATTCGCGCCGTTTCTGCGGCGAAACCAAAAGTGGCGGACTATCCGTTTACCACGCTGGTACCAAGCCTGGGCGTTGTCCGTATGGATAACGAGAAGAGCTTTGTGGTTGCCGATATTCCAGGTCTGATTGAAGGCGCTGCGGAAGGCGCGGGTCTGGGTATTCGCTTCCTGAAACACCTTGAGCGTTGCCGCGTGCTGCTGCACCTTATCGATATCGATCCTATCGACGGTTCCGATCCGGTTGAAAACGCCCGCATCATCATCGGTGAGCTGGAAAAATACAGCGAAAAACTGGCGAATAAACCACGCTGGCTGGTCTTCAACAAGATCGACCTGATGGACAAAGCTGAAGCGGAAGCGAAAGCTAAAGCGATTGCTGAAGCGATGGGCTGGGAAGATAAATACTACCTGATCTCTGCGGCAAGCCAGGTTGGCGTGAAAGATCTGTGCTGGGATGTGATGACCTTCATCATTGAGAACCCAGTTGTTCAGGCGGAAGAAGCGAAACAGCCTGAAAAAGTCGAATTCATGTGGGATGACTACCACCGTCAGCAGCTCGAAGAGCTGGAAGCGGAAGAAGATGATGAAGACTGGGACGATGACTGGGATGAAGACGACGAAGAAGGCGTCGAGTTCATCTACAAGCACTAATATCTGTCCAAAGCCCCCATTATGGGGGCTTTTTTTATTCCAGCGTTGCGGGCAGCCAGCAGCTGACGATCAAACCACCTTCAGCGCCGTTCTCAAGCGTCAACCTGCCGTGGTGGAGCTGCAAGATGCGCTGCACGATACTCAGGCCCAGACCGCTGCCACCGTAGCGCTGGTCAAGACGGCGGAATGGCTCGGTAATTGACTGTCGGTGCGCGTCATCAATACCGGGCCCCTGATCGATCACGCCGATCTGCGTCCCCCCGTCGACCTCGGTTAATGTCACTGTAATCGTTGTCCCTGCCGGGCTGTAGCGCCCGGCATTCTCCAGCAGGTTGCGCAGCATCAGACGCAGGAGCACGGCGTCTCCCTGAACCGTGAGCGCGCTTTTAGCGGGCCAAATCACCGTATGCTCTTTGGCTTCATGGCCCAGGCCGAGAGGTTCAATGATATTTTCCGTCCAGCTCACGGTTTCGTAGTGGCCGCTGGCCATTGCCTGTCCGGCACGGGCCAGCATCAGCAGTTGCTCAACGGTATGCATGAGCTGATCGATACGGCTAATTAACGTCGCGGCCTGTGGTGCGCCTGACTGCGCCATAAGCTCCAGATGGAGCCGGATACCAGCAAGGGGCGTTCGAAGCTCGTGCGCGGCGTCAGCGGTGAAGAGACGCTCCTGCTGAATGGTATTGTCCAGCCGGGCGAGCAGCTGATTCAGGGAGGTTGTCACCGCGCCGATTTCTTCCATGTCGGAATACATAGGAAGCGGAGTTAAATTATCCGCCGAACGGTTAGCCAGGCTGTCACGCAGTTTATTCAGCGGTCGGGTTATCCAGGTGACTGCCCAGAACGAGAAAAACAGCGTAAAGCCTACCATCACCAGAGAAGGGACGAGAAGGGAAGCAATCGCCTCGCGGATCTCTTTTTCGACATGGTTATTACGGGCTTTTGCCGACAGCGTTTCATTCACCAGAAAACCGATCTGCTCGCGGCTTTCATGCCACAGCCAGATGACGCTTATCAGCTGGAAAAATAAGAGAATGACCGCCAGCAGCACCATTAAACGCCGACGCATGCTGTTCATTTCTGGCTCTCAAGGCGATAGCCAACGCCACGGACGGTTTTGATTCTGTCCTTGCCGAGCTTGCGACGCAGGTTATGGATGTGAACTTCAAGGGTATTTGACCCAGGATCGTCCTGCCAGGAGTAGATATCCTGCTGGAGCGTCTCTCTGTGCACCGTTTGTCCGCTGCGCATGATCAGACGCGTAAGCAGGGCGAACTCTTTTGGCGTCACCTCTACCGCCTGGTCCCGGCGCAGTACCTGCTGGGTTTGCAGATTCAGCGTAATATCGCCGTCGGTCAGCAAGTTATCGCTATGGCCCTGATAGCGGCGAATCAACGCCCGCACCCGTGCCTGCAGCTCCGCGAGCGCGAAAGGCTTCACCAGGTAATCATCTGCGCCTGCATCGAGGCCGGTGATGCGATCCTCAATGGCATCGCGTGCCGTCAGGATTAACACCGGGTTGGCGATACCGCGGCGTCGCCACTGGCTGAGCAGCGTGGCGCCGTCTTTATCAGGCAAGCCCAAATCGAGGATCACCAGACTGTATTCGCCGCTCTGGATCAGGGCGTCCGCCTCCGCTGCGGTGCCAGCGCAGTCGAGGGCATACCCTTCATTAGCCAGCCCCAGCGCCAGCCCTTCCTGCAATAACAGATCGTCTTCAACTATGAGTAGTTTCATCGCTAGTTATTCTGGTAGATGTCCTTATAAAGCCTGCTTTCGAAGCGAACAAGCGGAATACGACGATTGCGCTGGTCGGTCGGTTCGACGGCATAGCCGGAAAGATACTGCACGAATGCCATGCGTTGTCCGCTGGCGGTAGTGATGAAGCCTGCAAGGTTGTAAACCCCCTGCAGCGAGCCTGTCTTAGCGGATACTTTGCCATCCACGCCGGCAGCGTGAAGCCCGGCGCGATACTGCAGCGAACCGTCATGCCCGGCCAGCGGCAGCATTGAAATAAAGTTTAGCTCAGCGTCATGCTGTGCAATGTACTGAAGCACCTGCATCATCGTGGCCGGAGAGATCAAATTATGACGCGATAATCCTGAGCCATCGACGGCGATGGTATTACCCAGCTCGATCCCGGCCTGCTGGCGCAGGATCTGACGAACGGCGTCTGAACCCGCGCGCCAGGTTCCCGGCACGCCGAAACGCGCGTGGCCAATCATGCGGAACACGGTGTCGGCAATCATGTTGTCCGACTTTTTCAGCATGATTCGCAGTAAATCGTGCAGCGGAGGAGACTGTTTGCTGGCGATGACCGTGCCGGGCTGATTGACCTGCGTCTGGCGAAGCAGCGTGCCGGTGTAGGTTATGCCCGCTTGTTTCAGCTCATCTTTCAGAATGGCACCCGCGTAGCTTGCTCCATCCTGTATCGCAAAGGCCAGCGGCAGCGGATCGGCGCGCTGCGTCAGGCAGCCGGTAAGCGTGAAGCGGTTAAGATCGCCCGGCACGACGTCCAGCTCACAATATTGCGCATCCGGGGAGCCTTTCGCCAGCGTGCGGACCTGGCTAAACATTGTGACCGGGTAGTAGGACGCTATGCGGATAAACGCTAAATCATCTGGCTTTGGCGCGCTGTAAAGCGAAACCGAGAAGCAGTTACGGTCAACGATTGCGGCGGCGGGCGGGGCGCTAAAACATTGGGTCATGTCGTTCCACGGCCAGCCTGGGGCTTTATCGTGGCTGGCAAAGATTGACGTGTCGATCAGCACATTGCCATCAATTTTCTGCACGCCAGATTTTTTCAGTACCGCAACCATATTGCGGATATCCTGGCGCTTAAAGGTCGGATCGCCGCCAAAACGGGCGATAAGATCGCCTTTCAGTTCGCCACCTTCGACGTTACCTTTGGTCTCGAGTGTGGTCGTAAAACGGAAGTCAGGCCCGAGCTGGAGCAGGGCGGCGAGGGCAGTGATCACCTTTTGGGTACTGGCAGGCAGCGCCATCTGTTGACTGTGATAGTCAATCTCGGGAGCCTGTGCGCCAACCTTCTGCACCATCAGGGCAAGGTTCGCGCCTGCGGGGAGCTGATTAATGTACTCATCAACATTCGCGGCCTGGGCGGTGAACGTTATACTGGTAGTCAATCCGATGATAAATCTGGAAAATCGCATAATCTCGCGCTAACAACCCGAAAACAAACCGTCATACTACGGTGCATGGCACTGCAAAGTAAACGATGACCCATAGTGAACTTCGCGGTAAAATGCATATCAAATTGAAAAATTGCTGCTGACCTGGGGCATTGCTCCCGGGTCGGTTTTCTTTTTGCTTCTTGCCCGCTTAGGGGGGCAGGAGCAGGGAACACTGCTCCCAACAGGAATGTTTAAGAGGTATAACAAATGCAAGCTATTCCGATGACCTTACGTGGTGCCGAAAAACTGCGCGAAGAGCTGGATTTCCTGAAATCCGTGCGTCGTCCTGAAATCATCGCCGCTATCGCGGATGCGCGCGAGCATGGCGACCTGAAAGAGAACGCTGAATACCACGCCGCGCGTGAGCAGCAGGGCTTCTGCGAAGGGCGTATTAAAGATATCGAAGCAAAACTGTCCAATGCACAGGTTATCGATATCACCAAAATGCCTAACAACGGGCGTGTGATCTTTGGTTCTACCGTGACCGTGCTGAACCTGGACAACGACGAAGAGCAGACCTATCGCATCGTGGGTGATGATGAAGCAGACTTCAAACAGAACCTGATTTCAGTGAACTCCCCGATTGCTCGCGGCCTGATTGGCAAAGAGCAGGACGATGTTGTCACCATTCGCACCCCTGGCGGTGAAGTGGAATACGAAATTATTAAGGTTGAATACCTGTAATTCGCTTCTCTACTAAGATGTTGATACATTGTAAAGAAAAGAAAAAGGCCGCATAGCGGCCTTTTATCAACTCAAGGAGCATGGCATTTTGCTCGCCTGCTGACAGAAATCCCTCGTTTCACACAGAAAATGTGTTTGATTCAGGATATCCTTAGCGTGGCAGCGAGATTTTACGCTCTTTAGATGGGCGGTAGAGCACCAGCGTTTTACCGATGACCTGTACATTACAGGCGCCGGTTTCGCGCACGATGGCTTCCACGATCAGGTTTTTAGTGTCTCTGTCTTCAGAGGCGATTTTCACCTTGATCAGCTCGTGGTGTTCCAGCGCTTGTTCAATCTCGGCAAGCACCCCTTCGGTCAAACCATTGTTGCCAAGCATGACTACAGGCTTGAGCGGATGTGCCAGACCTTTAAGGTGCTGTTTTTGTTTAGTACTCAGATTCATCGTATATTTTTGCTTACGTTGGGATTGAAAACGGTTCATTCTACCGCCATCTCCCTTATATCGCCAAATAGCTGCGTAGAAATTTACGTCACAGGCAGGTAACGATGAACCAGGACGGAAATGTTAAATGACAGGTAAAAAGCGTTCTGCCAGCTCCAGCCGCTGGCTTCAGGAACACTTTAGCGATAAATATGTTCAACAGGCACAGAAAAAGGGGTTGCGTTCCCGTGCCTGGTTTAAACTTGATGAAATACAGCAAAGTGACAAACTTTTTAAGCCGGGGATGACGGTTGTTGACCTCGGTGCGGCACCTGGCGGATGGTCCCAGTATGCGGTAACGCAGATCGGCGGAACGGGCCGAATCATCGCGTGCGATCTTTTACCAATGGATCCCATCGTCGGTGTCGACTTCCTTCAGGGCGACTTTCGTGATGAATTAGTGCTGAAAGCGTTACTTGATCGTGTAGGTGATAGTAAGGTCCAGGTTGTCATGTCAGATATGGCACCAAATATGTGCGGAACACCGGCGGTGGATATCCCCCGCGCCATGTATCTGGTGGAGCTAGCGTTAGAAATGTGTCGTGATGTACTAGCGCCTGGTGGTAGTTTTGTTGTGAAGGTGTTTCAGGGCGAAGGTTTCGAGGAGTATCTTAAGGAAATTCGCTCCCTGTTTGCGAAGGTTAAAGTTCGTAAGCCGGACTCTTCCCGGGCCCGTTCCCGAGAAGTGTATATTGTAGCGACCGGGCGAAAATGATAACCGGTGGATTTCAGGCGAAAGTTTGAATGAAACTGGATATAGAGTATCCTGACGCTGTTTTTAACACAGTTGTAATATGAGGTTAATCCCTTGAGTGACATGGCGAAAAACCTAATACTCTGGCTGGTCATTGCCGTTGTGCTGATGTCAGTATTCCAGAGCTTTGGGCCCAGCGAGTCGAATGGCCGCAAGGTGGATTATTCTACCTTCCTGCAGGAGGTCAATCAGGACCAGGTTCGCGAAGCGCGTATCAACGGACGTGAGATCAACGTTACCAAGAAAGATAGTAACCGTTACACGACTTACATCCCGGTGAACGATCCTAAGCTGCTTGATAACCTTCTGACCAAAAACGTCAAGGTGGTAGGTGAGCCGCCAGAAGAACCAAGCCTGCTGGCTTCTATCTTCATTTCCTGGTTCCCGATGCTGCTTCTTATCGGCGTCTGGATCTTCTTTATGCGCCAGATGCAGGGCGGCGGTGGCAAAGGTGCCATGTCGTTCGGTAAGAGCAAGGCGCGTATGCTGACGGAAGACCAGATCAAGACCACCTTCGCTGACGTCGCCGGTTGTGACGAAGCGAAAGAAGAGGTGGGTGAACTGGTTGAATACCTGCGTGAACCGAGCCGTTTCCAGAAGCTGGGCGGTAAGATCCCGAAAGGCGTGCTGATGGTTGGCCCTCCGGGTACCGGTAAAACCCTGCTGGCGAAAGCCATCGCGGGCGAAGCGAAGGTGCCGTTCTTTACTATTTCAGGTTCTGACTTCGTTGAAATGTTCGTGGGTGTCGGTGCATCTCGTGTGCGTGACATGTTCGAGCAGGCCAAAAAGGCAGCACCGTGCATTATCTTCATCGATGAAATCGACGCCGTGGGCCGCCAGCGTGGCGCGGGTCTGGGCGGTGGTCACGATGAACGTGAACAGACGCTGAACCAGATGCTGGTTGAGATGGACGGCTTCGAAGGTAACGAAGGTATCATCGTTATCGCGGCGACTAACCGTCCGGACGTACTTGACCCCGCGCTGCTGCGTCCAGGCCGTTTCGACCGTCAGGTTGTTGTGGGTCTGCCGGACGTTCGCGGTCGTGAACAGATTCTGAAAGTTCACATGCGTCGCGTACCGCTGGCGCCAGATATCGACGCGGCAATCATTGCGCGCGGTACTCCGGGCTTCTCCGGTGCTGACCTGGCGAACCTGGTCAACGAAGCTGCTCTGTTTGCCGCTCGCGGTAACAAGCGCGTCGTGTCGATGGTAGAGTTTGAGAAAGCGAAAGACAAAATCATGATGGGTGCGGAACGTCGCTCCATGGTGATGACGGAAGCGCAGAAAGAGTCCACGGCATACCACGAAGCGGGTCATGCGATTATCGGTCGCCTGGTGCCGGAACACGATCCGGTGCATAAAGTGACTATTATTCCGCGCGGTCGTGCGCTGGGTGTGACCTTCTTCCTGCCTGAAGGCGACGCGATCAGCGCCAGCCGTCAGAAGCTGGAAAGCCAGATTTCGACCCTGTACGGCGGTCGTCTGGCAGAAGAGATTATCTACGGTGTGGAACATGTTTCTACCGGTGCGTCCAACGACATTAAAGTTGCGACAAACCTGGCGCGTAACATGGTGACGCAGTGGGGCTTCTCCGACAAACTCGGTCCGCTGCTGTATGCAGAGGAAGAGGGGGAAGTATTCCTCGGCCGTTCTGTGGCTAAAGCGAAACATATGTCCGATGAGACGGCTCGTATCATCGACCAGGAAGTAAAATCTCTGGTAGAGCGCAACTATGCACGTGCTCGCCAGATCCTGACCGACAATATGGACATCCTGCATTCGATGAAAGATGCGCTCATGAAATATGAGACCATCGATGCACCGCAGATTGACGACCTGATGGCGCGCCGTGAAGTGCGTCCGCCAGCGGGCTGGGAAGACCCAGGCGCTTCCAATAATTCTGACAACAATGGCACCCCGCGTGCGCCGCGTCCGGTTGATGAACCGCGTACGCCAAACCCGGGCAACACCATGTCAGAACAGTTGGGCGATAAGTAAGTCACTGCTGTTGAAGCGTTTGTCTGTACCTCAAACCCTGGAGCTTGCTCCGGGGTTTTTCATTTCTGTTTAACGATATAGATACCAGGGATTTCGCCATGAAATTATTCGCTCAGGACTCGCATCTCGATCTTTCACATCCCCATGTGATGGGGATCCTGAATGTTACCCCTGACTCCTTCTCTGACGGCGGCACGCATAACACGCTTATCGAGGCGGTTAAACACGCGAATCTAATGATTAATGCGGGTGCCACCATTATTGACGTGGGCGGCGAATCGACGCGTCCTGGTGCGGCGGACGTGCCTGTGGAAGAAGAGCTGGCGCGCGTGGTGCCGGTGGTTGAAGCTATCGCGCAGCGGTTTGAAGTATGGATCTCCGTTGATACCTCTAAACCCGAAGTGATTCGTGAAGTGGCGAGAGTGGGCGCTCACATTATCAATGATATTCGCTCGCTCACTGAGCCCGGCGCACTTGAAGCTGCGGCAGAGACCGGGTTACCGGTATGCCTGATGCACATGCAGGGCCAACCGAAAACCATGCAGGAAGCACCGAAGTATGATGATGTCTTTGCCGCCGTGAATCGCTTCTTTATTGAGCATATTGCGCGCTGTGAACGTGCAGGTATCCCAAAAGAGAAATTGCTGCTCGACCCGGGGTTCGGTTTCGGTAAAAATCTCTCCCACAATTATGCGTTGCTTGCGCGCTTATCGGAATTCCATCACTTTGACCTGCCGCTGCTGGTGGGGATGTCGAGAAAGTCGATGATTGGGCAGTTGCTGAATGTGGGGCCGAGCGAACGCCTGAGCGGCAGCCTGGCCTGCGCGGTGATTGCGGCGATGCAGGGCGCGCACATTATTCGTGTCCATGACGTCAAAGAAACAGTAGAAGCCATGCGTGTGGTGGAAGCCACACTGGCAGCGAAGGAAAACAAACGCTATGAGTAATCGTAAGTATTTTGGCACCGATGGTATCCGTGGGCGTGTAGGCGATGCTCCCATCACCCCTGATTTTGTCCTGAAGCTCGGCTGGGCTGCTGGCAAAGTGCTGGCGCGTCATGGTTCCCGTAAGATCATTATCGGTAAAGACACCCGTATTTCCGGCTATATGCTGGAGTCCGCGCTGGAGGCGGGTCTGGCGGCGGCTGGACTGTCCGCGTCCTTTACGGGCCCAATGCCAACGCCTGCTGTCGCGTATCTGACGCGCACTTTCCGTGCGGAAGCGGGGATTGTCATCTCAGCTTCTCACAACCCGTTCTACGACAACGGCATTAAATTCTTCTCCATTGACGGCACCAAGCTCCCGGATGACGTGGAAGAAGCCATTGAAGCCGAAATGGAAAAAGAGATCACCTGTGTAGATTCCGCAGAGCTGGGTAAAGCGAACCGTATCGTTGATGCGGCGGGCCGTTATATCGAATTCTGTAAAGGTACCTTCCCGAATGAGCTGAGCCTGGCTCACCTCAAAATTGTGGTGGACTGTGCTAATGGCGCGACCTATCACATCGCCCCGAATGTCTTCCGCGAACTGGGTGCGAAAGTCATCACCATTGGCTGCGAGCCGGATGGTCTGAACATTAACGAGCAGGTGGGGGCAACTGATGTTCGTGCCCTGCAGGCGCGTGTTCTGGCAGAGAAAGCCGACCTGGGCATTGCGCTGGACGGCGACGGTGACCGCGTGATCATGGTCGACCACGAAGGTAACAAGGTAGACGGCGATCAGATCCTCTACATCATTGCCCGTGAGGGCCTGCGTCAGGGCCAGCTGCGCGGCGGTGCGGTGGGCACGCTGATGAGTAACATGGGCCTGGAACTGGCGCTGAAACAGCTCGGTATTCCGTTTGTCCGCGCGAAAGTGGGTGACCGCTATGTGCTGGAAAAATTGCAGGAGAAGGGCTGGCGCATCGGCGCAGAAAACTCGGGTCACGTGATCCTGCTCGATAAAACCACAACCGGTGACGGTATCGTGGCTGCGCTGCAGGTGGTTGCCGCAATGGCGCGCAACCATATGAGCCTGCACGATCTGTGCAGCGGAATGAAAATGTTCCCACAGATCCTGGTAAATGTACGCTTCACTGCAGGTAAAGGCGATCCGCTGGAAAATGAGAACGTTAAAGCGGTGATGGCTGACGTTGAAGCGGCCCTGGGCAATCGTGGCCGCGTGCTGCTGCGTAAGTCCGGTACTGAACCGCTGATCCGCGTGATGGTGGAAGGTGAAGACGAAGCGCAGGTAACCGAATTTGCACATCGTATTGCGGATGCTGTGAAAGCTGCATAATTGTGCACGCTAAATGTATAAAAAGGCGGCTTTTGTCGCCTTTGTTTTAAGCAATTAATGGCTTTTTGCTGTTTTTTTCCGCAGTTGATACAATGCGTCAAAAATGCCCTTGCGAAGGTCATTCGCTTTGGTTAGTATTCACACCCGCTTCAGTGGGAAACAAAAATCCTGCTAATTGGTCGAAGCATTGGTATGCGGCAAATCCGCAAGGAACAGGTTGATTATGTACGAAGCTCTTTTAGTTGTTTTCCTTATTGTAGCCATCGCTCTCGTAGCGCTGATTATGCTGCAGCAAGGTAAAGGCGCTGATATGGGAGCCTCCTTCGGAGCAGGCGCTTCCGGTACGCTGTTCGGTTCAAGTGGTTCTGCGAACTTCATGACCCGCACAACGGCGATTCTGGCTACGTTGTTCTTCATCATCAGTCTGGTGCTTGGCAATATCAACAGCAACAAGACCAGCAAAGGAAGCGAGTGGGAAAATCTGAGCGCGCCAGCGAAAACTGAGCAGACTCAGCCAGCTGCACCGGCTAAGCCAACCAGCGATATCCCGCACTAAGTATTCTGTACCGAGGTGGTGGAATTGGTAGACACGCTACCTTGAGGTGGTAGTGCCCTAACGGGCTTGTGGGTTCGAGTCCCATCCTCGGTACCAATATTCCAGAAGAAAGACGTCGAAAGGCGTCTTTTTTTTCGTCTGCATATTCTGAGGTGTGGTTTTGTAGGCCCGGTAAGCGCAGCGCCACCGGGCAAAATGGCGGGTGACGCTGCGCTTACCCGCCCTACGAAAGTCCACAAAAAAGGCGTCCATAGGACGCCTTTTGCACGTTATATCAGCGATTACTTCTTATCGCTGTGCTCCAGGTTTTCAACCTGCGGCAGACCGTTACCGGAATTCGCTGAGAGCAGGCCATTCTCAACATAGTTGAACAGCTTCTCGCGGGTATCGGTGATGTCCAGGTTGCGCATGGTCAGCTGACCGATACGATCGTCCGGCGAGAACACGGATTCACCTTTCTCCATGGTCAGACGCTCTGCTTTATAGGTCAGGTTGTCAGACACGGTGTTCAGGATGGAGTAGTCGTTGCCGCGACGCAGCTCCAGCGTCACTTCACCGGTGATCGCGCTTGCCACCCAACGCTGCAGCGCATCACGCAGCATCAGCGCCTGTGGATCGAACCAGCGGCCCTGATACAGCAGTTTACCCAGCTGACGGCCATGAGAGTGATACTGCTCAATGGTGTCTTCGTTGTGAATGCCGGTCAGCAGACGCTCGTAAGCGATGTGCAACAGCGCCATTCCCGGGGCTTCATAGATGCCACGGCTTTTCGCTTCGATGATGCGGTTTTCAATCTGATCGCTCATGCCCAGACCGTGACGACCACCAATACGGTTAGCTTCCAGCATTAGTTCAACATCATCAGAGAAGGTTTTACCGTTCAGCGCAACCGGATGGCCGCGTTCGAAACGCACGGTCACTTCTTCAGCCTGGATTTTGACGTTCTCGTCCCAGAACTTCACGCCCATGATCGGGTTAACGATCTTCACGCTGGAGTTCAGGAATTCCAGGTCTTTCGCTTCGTGCGTCGCACCCAGCATGTTGGAGTCGGTGGAGTAGGCCTTCTCGACTGACATCTTATAGTCGAAGCCGCAGGCGATCATAAACTCGGACATTTCATGACGGCCACCCAGTTCGTCGATGAAGTCGGTATCCAGCCACGGCTTGTAGATCTGCAGTTCGGCGTTGGTCAGCAGGCCATAACGATAGAAACGTTCAATATCGTTACCTTTATAGGTGCTACCGTCACCCCAGATGTTCACGCCGTCTTCTTTCATCGCTGCAACCAGCATGGTGCCGGTGACCGCACGGCCCAGCGGGGTAGTGTTGAAATAGGTCAGGCCGCCGGTGGTGTTATGGAACGCACCGCACTGAATAGCCGCGATACCTTCAGCGACCAGTTGCTTGCGGCAGTCAATCAGGCGCGCGTTCTCTGCACCATACTCTTTAGCGCGACGAGGAATGGCATCGTAGTCGTCCTCATCCGGCTGACCCAGGTTCGCAGTATAGGCGTACGGAACCGCTCCCTTCTGGCGCATCCACAGCAGTGCAGCGCTGGTATCCAGGCCGCCTGAGAAAGCGATGCCAATACGTTGTCCTACCGGAAGATGCTTGAGAATCGTCGTCATAGAATAAAACCCTGCTTGATTGACTGATTAGAGACCGCTTTCGCTCTCTTGTGCATTTTTATGCAAAATAAGTGAGTATTCATTTAATCATCTTTTGGCGAAGACCGGAAGAGAGTCGTGCGTTTTTTGTAAAAATTTTGGTCTAATCGATCTGGCGGAAGTTGGGTTGACAGGTGGGGTCAACTATCAATATACTAAACGCCGATTTTACGTCCCGTCTTCGGTACCAAATCCCAGCATTATTTGCAAATTCTGTCCAAAACGCGTAGAATTTGCCACGTTTCAGGCGCGGGGTGGAGCAGCCTGGTAGCTCGTCGGGCTCATAACCCGAAGGTCGTCGGTTCAAATCCGGCCCCCGCAACCACTTTCCCATAAAGTTCTTTTTCAAATATACTGTGAAGACTTAGAGCCTTCGTAGCTGGATTTGAAAAAATTCTTTCGGAAAGTGCTCCAGGCCACAGTTGTGGCTATAGGGTTCAGTTATCTAAAGCCCCGATTTATCGGGGTTTTTTGTTATCTGACTACAGAATAACTGGGCTTTACGCCCTTTTTTTATGTCTTGGGGGTGGGCTTGTCCACATTAGAGCAAAAATTAACAGAGATGATTACTGCACCGGTCGAAGCACTGGGCTACGAACTGGTCGGCATCGAATTCGTTCGCGGCCGTACATCGACGCTGCGCATCTATATTGATAGTGAAGATGGCATCAATGTTGATGATTGTGCTGATGTCAGCCACCAGGTGAGTGCGGTTCTTGATGTTGAAGACCCGATTACCGTTGCGTACAACCTGGAAGTTTCCTCACCTGGCCTCGATCGCCCGATGTTCACGGCCGAGCACTATGTGCGCTTTACCGGTGAAGAAGTGGCTCTCGTTCTGCGTATGGCCGTACAGAACCGCCGTAAATGGCAGGGAATTATCAAAGCCGTTGATGGTGAAATGATCACGGTGACAGTCGAAGGCAAAGATGAAGTGTTCGCGCTGAGTAATATCCAGAAGGCGAACCTGGTTCCCCACTTTTAACAGTCTGGATTGAGGTGAAAAGCCCGCGATGAACAAAGAAATTTTGGCTGTTGTTGAAGCCGTCTCCAACGAGAAATCACTGCCGCGTGAGAAGATTTTCGAAGCGCTGGAAAGTGCACTGGCTACAGCAACCAAGAAAAAATACGAACAAGAGATCGATGTTCGCGTAGAAATCGATCGTAAAAGCGGTGACTTCGATACATTCCGTCGTTGGGTAATCGTTGAAGAAGTGACCCAGCCGACCAAAGAGATCACGCTGGAAGCTGCCCGTTTTGAAGACGAAAGTCTGAACGTGGGCGAGTACGTAGAAGATCAGATTGAATCTGTGACCTTCGACCGTATCACGACTCAGACCGCTAAACAGGTTATCGTGCAGAAAGTGCGCGAAGCCGAGCGTGCGCTGGTTGTCGATCAGTTCCGCGATCAGGAAGGCGAGATCATCACCGGCGTGGTGAAAAAAGTGAACCGCGACAACATCTCCCTGGAGATCAAATCCGAAGGGTTGCCGGGTAACGCTGAAGCCGTGATCCTGCGTGAAGATATGCTGCCGCGTGAAAACTTCCGCCCAGGCGACCGTATTCGCGGTGTTCTGTACGCCGTTCGCCCTGAAGCGCGTGGTGCACAGCTGTTCGTGACCCGTTCTAAACCAGAAATGCTGGTAGAACTGTTCCGTATTGAAGTGCCGGAAATCGGTGAAGAAGTTATCGAGATTAAAGCGGCGGCTCGCGATCCGGGCTCCCGTGCGAAAATTGCGGTGAAAACCAATGACAAGCGTATCGACCCGGTCGGTGCTTGCGTCGGTATGCGCGGTGCGCGCGTTCAGGCAGTTTCGACTGAGCTGGGCGGCGAACGTATTGATATCGTTCTGTGGGATGACAACCCGGCGCAGTTCGTGATCAACGCAATGGCTCCAGCTGATGTGGCGTCTATCGTTGTTGACGAAGACAAACACACCATGGATATCGCTGTTGAAGCGGGCAACCTGGCGCAGGCAATCGGCCGTAACGGTCAGAACGTACGCCTGGCGTCACAGCTGAGCGGCTGGGAACTCAACGTAATGACCGTTGATGACCTGCAGGCTAAGCATCAGGCTGAAGCCCATGCGGCGATCGATACCTTCACTAAATACCTGGATATTGACGAAGACTTCGCCACTGTTCTGGTTGAAGAAGGTTTCTCTACGCTGGAAGAACTGGCCTATGTGCCAATGAAAGAGCTGCTGGAAATTGACGGTCTGGATGAACCAACCGTTGAAGCCCTGCGTGAACGCGCTAAAAACGCACTGACCACCCTGGCACTGGCTCAGGAAGAAAGCCTTGGCGATAAGAAGCCGGCTGATGACCTGCTGAATCTGGAAGGTCTTGATCGTGCGATTGCGTTCAAGCTGGCTGCCCGTGGTGTTTGTACGCTGGAAGATCTCGCTGAGCAAGGCGTTGATGACCTGGCTGATATCGAAGGTTTAACCGACGAGAAAGCCGGCGAGCTCATCATGGCCGCACGTAATATTTGCTGGTTCGGCGACGAAGCGTAATAAACTGTAGCAGGAAGGAACAGCATGACTGATGTAACTGTAAAATCGCTGGCTGCTGAGATTCAGACCTCCGTGGACCGCCTGGTACAGCAATTTGCTGATGCAGGGATCCCGAAGTCCGCTGATGACTCGGTGACCGCGCAAGAAAAACAAACCTTGTTAACGCACCTGAACCGTGAACACGGTTCTACGCCTGACAAGTTAACGCTGCAGCGCAAAACGCGTAGCACGTTAAACATCCCTGGTACCGGTGGCAAAAGCAAATCGGTCCAAATTGAAGTCCGCAAGACGCGCACCTTTGTAAAACGTGATCCGCAAGAGGCAGAACGCCTTGCCGCGGAAGAGCAGGCACAGCGTGAAGCGGAAGAACAAGCTCAGCGTGAGGCGGAAGCAACCGCCAAACGTGAAGCAGAATTAAAAGCTGAACGTGAGGCCGCAGAAAAAGCGAAACGCGACGCAAGTGATAAAGTGAAGCGTGACGCTGCGGAAAAAGACAAAGTGAGCAATCAACAGACAGACGAAATGACCAAAACCGCCCAGGCTGAAAAAGCCCGCCGTGAAAATGAAGCTGCCGAGCTGAAGCGTAAAGCGGAAGAAGAAGCCCGCCGTAAGCTGGAAGAAGAAGCTCGCCGCGTCGCCGAAGAAGCGCGCCGTATGGCAGAAGAAAACGAGAAGAATGGTGTGAATACCGTTGAGCCGACTGAAGACACCAGCGACTATCACGTGACCACTTCTCAGCATGCGCGTCAGGCTGAAGATGATAACGACCGTGAAGTTGAAGGCGGTCGTGGCCGTGGCCGTAATGCAAAAGCAGCGCGTCCGGCGAAAAAAGGCAACAAACACGCTGAATCCAAAGCTGACCGTGAAGAAGCACGCGCTGCTGTTCGCGGCGGTAAAGGCGGTAAGCGTAAAGGTTCCGCTCTGCAGCAGAGCTTCCAGAAGCCTGCTCAGGCCGTTAACCGTGACGTCGTGATTGGCGAAACCATCACCGTTGGCGATCTGGCGAACAAGATGGCGGTTAAAGGCTCTCAGGTCATCAAAGCGATGATGAAACTGGGCGCCATGGCGACCATCAACCAGGTCATCGATCAGGAAACCGCACAGCTGGTTGCTGAAGAGATGGGCCACAAAGTTATCCTGCGTCGTGAAAACGAGCTGGAAGAAGCAGTAATGAGCGACCGTGATACTGGCGCTGCGGCTGAACCGCGTGCACCGGTTGTGACCATCATGGGTCACGTTGACCACGGTAAAACCTCTCTGCTTGACTACATTCGTTCTACTAAGGTTGCCTCTGGTGAAGCGGGTGGTATTACCCAGCACATCGGTGCTTACCATGTAGAAACCGAAAACGGTATGATCACCTTCCTGGATACCCCAGGCCACGCAGCGTTTACCTCAATGCGTGCTCGTGGTGCTCAGGCAACGGATATCGTTGTACTGGTTGTTGCCGCAGACGACGGCGTGATGCCACAGACCATCGAAGCTATCCAGCACGCGAAAGCGGCGCAGGTGCCTCTGGTTGTTGCAGTCAACAAAATCGATAAGCCAGAAGCCGATCTGGACCGCGTGAAGAACGAACTGTCTCAGTACGGCGTTATGCCGGAAGAGTGGGGCGGTGAAGCGCAGTTCATCCCAGTATCTGCGAAAGCGGGTACCGGTATCGACGACCTGCTGAACGCGATCCTGCTGCAGGCTGAAGTACTGGAGCTGAAAGCGATCCGTAATGGTATGGCGAGCGGCGCGGTAATCGAATCCTTCCTGGATAAAGGTCGTGGTCCGGTTGCAACCGTTCTGGTTCGTGAAGGTACCCTGAACAAGGGCGACATCGTTCTGTGTGGCTTCGAATACGGCCGCGTTCGTGCGATGCGTAACGAACTGGGTCAGGAAGTTCTGGAAGCGGGTCCGTCCATTCCAGTGGAAATCCTGGGTCTGTCCGGTGTTCCGGCTGCCGGTGACGAAGTGACCGTTGTGCGTGACGAGAAGAAAGCGCGTGAAGTTGCGCTGTATCGTCAGGGCAAATTCCGTGAAGTTAAACTGGCTCGTCAGCAGAAATCTAAACTCGAGAACATGTTTGCCAACATGACCGAGGGCGAAGTTCACGAAGTGAACATCGTTCTGAAAGCTGACGTTCAGGGTTCTGTGGAAGCGATCTCCGACTCCTTGCTGAAACTGTCTACCGACGAAGTGAAAGTGAAGATCATCGGTTCTGGCGTAGGTGGTATCACCGAAACCGACGCGACCCTGGCTGCTGCCTCCAACGCTATCCTGGTTGGCTTCAACGTTCGTGCGGATGCATCTGCGCGTAAAGTAATTGAAGCCGAAAGCCTGGATCTGCGTTACTACTCCGTCATCTATAACCTGATCGACGAAGTGAAAGCAGCGATGAGCGGCATGCTGTCTCCGGAGCTGAAACAGCAGATCATCGGTCTGGCTGAAGTACGTGACGTGTTCAAATCACCGAAATTCGGTGCGATCGCGGGCTGTATGGTTACCGAAGGTAACATCAAGCGTCACAACCCAATCCGCGTACTGCGTGACAACGTGGTTATCTACGAAGGCGAGCTGGAATCCCTGCGCCGCTTCAAAGATGACGTTAACGAAGTCCGTAACGGCATGGAATGTGGTATCGGCGTGAAGAACTACAACGACGTTCGCGTTGGCGATATGATCGAAGTGTTCGAGATCATCGAAATTCAGCGTACCATCGCTTAATTACCGATTGTAAGCCGGGATCGCCTCGCGCCACCCGGCAATAATTTTAAAAGGGGCTTTTAGCCCCTTTTTTGTCTGGAGAATTTATTATGGCGAAAGAATTTGGTCGCCCTCAGCGCGTAGCGCAGGAAATGCAGAAAGAGATCGCGCTCATTCTGCAACGTGAAATTAAAGACCCGCGCGTCGGCATGATGACCACCGTTTCCGGTGTCGAAATGTCCCGCGATCTGGCGTATGCAAAAGTGTTCGTCACCTTCCTGAACGATCAGGACGAAGCGGCAGTGAAAAACGGCATTAAAGCGCTGCAGGAAGCCTCTGGTTTCATCCGCTCCCTGCTCGGCAAAGCGATGCGCCTGCGTATCGTGCCTGAGCTGACCTTCTTCTACGACAACTCGCTGGTCGAAGGTATGCGTATGTCCAACCTGGTGACCAGCGTGGTTAAACATGATGACGAGCGTCGTGTTAACCCGGCGGACGACAGCAAGGAGGACTAATGAGTCGTCCTCGTCGTCGCGGTCGCGACGTGCATGGTGTGCTGCTGCTGGATAAACCCCAGGGCGCTTCCAGCAACGACGTGCTGCAGAAAGTTAAGCGTATTTATAACGCCAACCGTGCGGGCCACACCGGCGCGCTCGATCCACTGGCAACCGGCATGCTGCCGGTCTGCCTGGGAGAGGCGACAAAATTTTCCCAGTACCTGCTCGACTCCGATAAGCGCTACCGCGTTATCGCTAAACTGGGCCAGCGCACGGATACCTCCGACGCGGATGGCCAGGTGGTGGAAGAGCGTCCGGTGACGTTCAGCGCGGAGCAGCTTGATGCTGCGCTGGAGAGCTTCCGTGGGGACTCGATGCAGGTGCCGTCGATGTATTCGGCGCTGAAATATCAGGGCAAGAAGCTCTACGAATATGCGCGCCAGGGCATTGACGTTCCGCGTGAAGCCCGTCCGATAACCGTGTATGAGCTGCTGTTTATTCGCCACGAAGGTGATGAACTGGAGCTGGAAGTACACTGTTCGAAAGGGACCTATATTCGCACTATCATCGACGACCTCGGTGAAAAGCTGGGCTGCGGCGCGCATGTGATTTACCTGCGCCGCCTGGCGGTGAGCAAGTACCCGGTGGAGCGGATGGTGACCCTGGAATATCTGCGCGAGCTGGTAGAACAGGCGGAAGCGCAGGGGATTGCGCCGGCAGATTTGCTGGATCCTTTGCTGATGCCGATGGACAGTCCGGCAGCTGACTTCCCGGTTGTTAATCTTCCTTTAACATCGTCCGTTTACTTTAAGAACGGCAACCCGGTTCGTACGGCGGAAGCGCCGCTGGAAGGACTGGTACGCGTGACCGAAGGTGACGAAGGGAAATTCATCGGTATGGGCGAAATGGATGGCGAAGGGCGCGTTGCGCCGCGTCGTCTGGTCGTCGAATATCCGGTCGACGCGTGACGGTGGTAACGGCTCACCTTGCGATAAGCAGGGGAGACGAGTAGAATATCGCCGCTTAACGCCTGGTAAATTGTTTAACAATCTGCGGGGCGTACATGGGATTGCTGAATTAGAGATCGGCATCCTTACATTCTTTATACTTTGGAGTTTGAAAATGTCTCTAAGCGTTGAAGCTAAAGCTAAAATCGTTTCTGAGTTTGGTCGTGGTACTAACGACAGCGGTTCTACCGAAGTTCAGGTTGCACTGCTGACTGCACAGATTAACCACCTGCAGGGTCACTTTGCAGAGCACAAAAAAGATCACCACAGCCGTCGTGGTCTGCTGCGTATGGTTTCTCAGCGTCGTAAACTGCTCGACTACCTGAAACGTAAAGATGTTGCACGCTACACCGCGCTGATCGAGCGTCTGGGTCTGCGTCGCTAATTCTTGCGAGTTTCAGAAAAGGGGGCCTGATGGCCCCTTTTTTCAACCAGACGGCAGCAATTCACTGGAAACTATTGTATTGTTGCTATAAATGATCTTCATTGCAGAGGTTCGCGCGGCTAATGAGAGGCTTCACCCATGGGGGTGTTGGTTGTCATTAGTCGCGAGGATGCGAAGAAGGTCGGGTTAAATCGACAGCACACCGGTGGTGTGCTGTCAAACATTTAAGAAAGGACAGAACTTTGCTGAATCCGATCGTTCGTAAATTCCAGTATGGTCAACATACCGTCACGCTGGAAACCGGCATGATGGCACGTCAGGCTACTGCTGCCGTTATGGTAAGCATGGATGACACTGCGGTATTCGTTACCGTTGTTGGCCAGAAAAAAGCTAAACCAGGTCAGGACTTCTTCCCGCTGACCGTTAACTACCAGGAGCGTACCTACGCTGCCGGTAAAATCCCGGGTGGTTTCTTCCGTCGTGAAGGCCGTCCAAGCGAAGGTGAAACCCTGATTGCGCGTCTGATTGACCGCCCGGTTCGCCCGCTGTTCCCGGAAGGCTTCGTTAACGAAGTACAGGTTATCGCGACCGTTGTTTCCGTTAACCCACAGGTTAACCCGGACATCGTTGCCATGATCGGCGCATCCGCTGCCCTGTCACTGTCTGGTATTCCATTCAATGGCCCAATCGGTGCCGCGCGCGTTGGCTACATCAACGACCAGTACGTGCTGAACCCAACCCAGGAAGAGCTGAAAGAAAGTAAGCTGGACCTGGTTGTTGCGGGTACTGAAGCGGCTGTGCTGATGGTTGAATCCGAAGCTGAACTGCTGAGCGAAGACCAGATGCTGGGCGCTGTGGTATTTGGCCACGACCAGCAGCAGATCGTTATCCAGAACATCAACGACCTGGTGAAAGAAGCCGGTAAACCACGTTGGGACTGGCAGCCAGAAGCAGCAAACGACGCGCTGAACGCACGTGTTGCAGCTCTGGCAGAATCTCGTCTGAGCGATGCATACCGCATCACTGACAAACAGGAGCGTTACGCTCAGGTTGACGTGATCAAGTCTGAAACTATCGCGACGCTGGTTGCTGAAGACGAAACGCTGGACGCTAACGAACTGAGCGACATCCTGCACGCAATCGAGAAAAACGTTGTTCGTAGCCGTGTGCTGGCAGGCGAGCCGCGTATCGATGGCCGCGAAAAAGACATGATCCGTGGTCTGGATGTGCGTACTGGCGTTCTGCCACGTACTCACGGTTCCGCGCTGTTCACCCGTGGCGAAACGCAGGCGCTGGTAACCGCGACCCTGGGTACTGCACGTGACGCACAGATCATCGACGAACTGATGGGCGAGCGCACTGACAGCTTCCTGTTCCACTACAACTTCCCTCCGTACTCCGTAGGCGAAACCGGTATGGTTGGCTCGCCGAAGCGTCGTGAAATTGGTCACGGTCGTCTGGCGAAGCGCGGCGTGCTGGCAGTGATGCCAGAAGCTGACAAGTTCCCGTACACCGTTCGTGTGGTTTCTGAAATCACCGAATCCAACGGTTCTTCTTCCATGGCTTCCGTGTGTGGTGCTTCTCTGGCGCTGATGGATGCAGGCGTGCCGATCAAAGCCGCCGTTGCGGGTATCGCAATGGGCCTGGTGAAAGAAGGCGACAACTTCGTTGTTCTGTCTGACATTCTGGGTGACGAAGACCACCTGGGCGATATGGACTTCAAAGTAGCGGGTTCCCGCGAAGGTATCTCTGCGCTGCAGATGGATATCAAAATTGAAGGTATCACCAAAGAGATCATGCAGGTTGCTCTGAACCAGGCTAAAGGTGCGCGTCTGCACATCCTGGGCGTGATGGAACAGGCGATTAACGCGCCGCGTGGCGACATTTCTCAGTTCGCTCCACGTATCCACACCATCAAGATCAACCCAGACAAGATCAAAGATGTTATCGGTAAGGGCGGTTCCGTAATCCGTGCGCTGACCGAAGAGACTGGCACCACGATCGAAATCGAAGATGACGGTACTGTGAAGATCGCAGCAACCGACGGCGAGAAAGCGAAATTCGCGATCCGTCGCATCGAAGAAATCACGGCAGAGATCGAAGTAGGCCGCGTCTATGCAGGTAAAGTGACCCGTATCGTTGACTTTGGCGCGTTCGTTGCCATCGGTGGCGGTAAAGAAGGCCTGGTTCACATCTCTCAGATCGCTGACAAGCGCGTTGAGAAAGTGACCGATTACCTGCAGATGGGTCAGGAAGTACCGGTGAAAGTTCTGGAAGTTGATCGCCAGGGCCGTATCCGTCTGAGCATTAAAGAAGCAACCGAGCAGTCTCAGCCAGCTGCTGCGCCAGAAGCACAGGCAGCAGAACAGCAAGGCGAGTAAGTTGCCATTTGCCCTCCGCTTTGCGGAGGGCCTATTATCAGGCAGGACGCCTTGTTAAGCCGCCGGGGGACAGGACGTTCATCCAATAGTTGTCTTCGGGAGTGGGAAATGAAGCCTTTTTTGCGCTGGTGTTTCGTTGCGACAGCTTTAACGCTGGCAGGATGCAGCAACTCTGCCTGGCGTAAGAGCGAAGTCCTCGCAGTGCCATTGCAACCGACTTTGCAGCAGGAAGTGATTCTGGCACGCATGGAACAAATACTTGCCAGTCGGGCTTTAACCGATGAAGAACGCGCACAGCTTTTATATGAGCGCGGAGTGTTGTATGATAGTCTCGGTCTGAGGGCATTGGCGCGAAATGATTTTTCACAAGCGCTGGCTATCCGACCTGATATGCCTGAAGTATTCAATTACTTAGGCATTTATTTAACGCAGGCAGGCAATTTTGATGCTGCCTATGAAGCGTTTGATTCTGTACTTGAGCTTGATCCAACTTACAACTACGCGCACTTGAATCGCGGTATCGCATTGTATTACGGCGGTCGTGATAAGTTAGCGCAAGATGATCTGCTGGCGTTTTATCAAGACGATCCTAATGATCCTTTCCGTAGCCTGTGGCTTTACATCGTTGAGCGGAAGCTCGATGAGAAGCAGGCAAAAGAGGCACTGAAACAGCGCTTCGATAAATCGGACAAGGAACAGTGGGGATGGAACATTGTCGAGTTCTACCTGGGCAACATTAGCGAAGCAACGCTGATGGAACGCCTCAAGGCGGACGCAACGGATAACACCTCGCTCGCTGAGCATCTCAGTGAAACCAACTTCTATTTAGGTAAGTACTACCTAAGTCTGGGGGATATGGACAGCGCTACGGCACTGTTCAAATTAGCGGTTGCTAACAACGTACACAACTTCGTTGAGCACCGTTATGCATTGTTGGAATTATCGCTCTTGGGCCAGGAGCATGACGACCTGGCAGAATCGGACCAGCAATAGCTGACGACATAAACATCAGCCCGTAATCTTTTGATTGCCATCACCTTAACTGGTGAGGGCGTTGTTGTTCGTCAATACACCTACTTTGAGCCGGTTCACACTTTTCAATGAAAATTGCTAATCATTTTCACGATGAGCTAAGTAGACTGGCCGCCATTAATATCGAGGCACTTGTACTACATGGCTGAATTCGAAACCACTTTTGCAGATCTGGGCCTGAAGGCTCCTATCCTTGAAGCCCTTAACGATCTGGGTTACGAAAAACCATCTCCGATCCAGGCTGAGTGTATCCCACACCTGCTTTCTGGTCGTGACGTGCTGGGCATGGCCCAGACTGGTAGCGGTAAAACTGCAGCATTCTCGCTGCCGCTGCTGAACAACATTGATCCGGACCTGCGTGCACCGCAGATCCTCGTCCTGGCTCCAACCCGTGAACTGGCTGTTCAGGTTGCAGAAGCCATGACGGAATTCTCTAAACATATGCGCGGCGTAAACGTGGTAGCCCTGTACGGCGGCCAGCGTTATGACGTGCAGTTACGCGCCCTGCGCCAGGGCCCACAGATTGTTGTCGGTACGCCGGGCCGTCTGCTGGATCACCTGAAGCGCGGTACTCTGGACCTCTCTAAACTGAGCGGCCTGGTACTGGATGAAGCAGATGAAATGCTGCGTATGGGCTTCATCGAAGACGTCGAAACCATCATGGCGCAGATCCCGGACGGTCATCAGACCGCGCTGTTCTCTGCCACCATGCCAGAAGCGATTCGTCGTATCACTAAGCGCTTCATGAAAGATCCTCAGGAAGTGCGTATTCAGTCCAGCGTTACCACTCGCCCGGACATCAGCCAGAGCTACTGGTCTGTGTACGGCATGCGCAAAAACGAAGCGCTGGTACGTTTCCTGGAAGCGGAAGATTTTGATGCGGCGATTATCTTCGTTCGTACCAAAAACGCGACCCTGGAAGTGGCTGAAGCCCTGGAGCGTAGCGGCTATAACAGCGCAGCGCTGAACGGCGACATGAACCAGGCCCTGCGTGAGCAGACTCTGGAGCGTCTGAAAGACGGTCGTCTGGATATCCTGATTGCAACCGACGTGGCAGCACGTGGTCTGGACGTTGAACGTATCAGCCTGGTTGTTAACTACGACATCCCGATGGATTCCGAGTCTTACGTTCACCGTATCGGCCGTACCGGTCGTGCGGGTCGTGCGGGTCGTGCGCTGCTGTTCGTTGAGAACCGCGAGCGTCGTCTGCTGCGTAACATTGAACGCACCATGAAGCTGACCATTCCAGAAGCTGACCTGCCAAATGCAGATCTGCTGGGCAAACGCCGCCTGGAAAAATTCGCCGCGAAAGTACAGCAGCAGCTGGAAAGCAGCGATCTGGACCAGTACCGTGCGCTGCTGTCGCAGATTCAGCCTGTTGCTGAAGGCGAAGAGCTGGACATGGAAACCCTGGCTGCAGCACTGCTGAAAATGGCTCAGGGCGAACGTAGCCTGATCGTGCCACCAGATGCGCCGATGCGTCCTAAGCGTGAATTCCGTGATCGTGACGATCGCTTCGAACGTCGTGGCGACCGTAATGACCGCAATGACCGTGGCCCACGTGGTGACCGTCCAGAGCGTGGTGGTGAAGATCGTCCACGTCGTGAACGTCGTGACGCGGGTGATATGGAACTGTACCGCATTGAAGTGGGCCGTGATGATGGCGTTGAAGTTCGTCACATCGTTGGCGCGATCGCTAACGA
Source organism: Enterobacter sp. E20 (assembly GCF_000801755.2). NCBI lineage: Bacteria > Pseudomonadati > Pseudomonadota > Gammaproteobacteria > Enterobacterales > Enterobacteriaceae > Enterobacter > Enterobacter sp. E20. The sequence continues at coordinate 4,205,249 of NZ_CP012999.1, read as the reverse complement.
AGGCGACATCAGCAGCCGTTACATTGGTAACATCAAGCTGTTCGCATCCCACTCTACCATCGAGCTGCCAAAAGGCATGCCGGGCGAAGTGCTGCAGCACTTTACGCGTACCCGCATCCTGAACAAGCCGATGAACATGCAGCTGATGGGCGATGCACAGCCACGCCCTGACCGCGGTGGTGAGCGTCGTGGCGGTGGTCGCAGCTTCGGTGGCGAGCGTCGTGAAGGCGGCCGCAGCGAAGGTCGCGGTGGTGAAGGTCGTCGTTTCTCCGGCGAGCGTCGCGAAAACCGCGGCCCACGTCGTGACGAAGGCACCAGCCGTCGCCGTGACGCGTAAGCCTTACGCAACTGACGTAAAGTAAAATATACAGCCCCGATACACGCTATCGGGGCTTTTTTTATTCCTTTTGTACTCTTGTACTGGTACAGTGCGTCACATTAAAATGCAGAACCGCATGATTGACTGGAGAAAAGGCTGTATGGCGACACTAACCACCACCCAAACGTCACCTTCGCTGCTTGGCGGCGTGGTGATCATCGGCGGAACCATCATTGGTGCCGGGATGTTTTCCCTGCCCGTGGTCATGTCCGGTGCGTGGTTCTTCTGGTCGCTGGCGGCGCTGGTCTTTACCTGGTTCTGCATGCTCCATTCCGGGCTGATGATCCTTGAAGCAAACCTGAACTACCGCATTGGCTCCAGCTTCGACACCATCACCAAAGATCTGCTGGGCAAAGGCTGGAACCTGGTGAACGGCCTGTCCATCGCGTTTGTGCTCTATATCCTGACCTACGCGTACATTTCAGCGAGCGGCTCGATTCTGCACCATACCTTCTCGGAGATGTCGCTGAACGTTCCGGCGCGTCTGGCAGGGCTGTGTTTTGCGCTGGCTGTGGCGTTTATCGTCTGGATGAGTACCAAAGCGGTGAGCCGCATGACGGCGATCGTATTAGGCGCGAAGGTCATCACTTTCTTCCTGACCTTCGGCAGCCTGCTGGGGCACGTGACGCCCGCCACGCTGTTTAACGTCGCCGAAGTGAATACCTCCTACACGCCGTACCTGCTGATGACGCTGCCGTTCTGTCTGGCGTCGTTTGGCTACCACGGTAACGTGCCGAGCCTGATGAAGTACTACGGCAAAGATCCCCGCACCATTGTGAAGTGTCTGGTCTACGGCACGCTGCTGGCGCTGGGTCTGTATGTGATTTGGCTGCTGGGGACGATGGGCAACATCCCGCGTCCGGAATTTATCGGCATTGCCCAGAAGGGCGGTAACATCGACGTGCTGGTGCAGGCGCTGAGCGGCGTGCTGAACAGCCGCAGTCTGGATCTGCTGCTGGTTATCTTCTCTAACTTTGCGGTGGCGAGCTCTTTCCTGGGCGTGACGCTGGGCCTGTTTGACTATCTGGCGGATCTGTTCGGCTTTGATGATTCTGCGATGGGGCGTTTAAAAACCGCGCTGCTGACCTTCCTGCCGCCGATTGTGGGCGGTCTGCTGTGGCCGAACGGCTTCCTGTACGCCATCGGCTATGCAGGGCTGGCGGCAACTATCTGGGCGGCAATTGTGCCGGCGCTGCTGGCGCGCAAATCACGTAAACGCTTCGGTAGCCCGAAATTCCGCGTCTGGGGCGGCAAGCCGATGATTGTGCTGATTCTGGTATTCGGCGTTGGTAACGCTCTGGTACACGTGCTGTCGAGTTTTAACCTGTTGCCCGTTTATCAGTAAAACGAGGGGTTGAATCCCTCACCCCGGCCCTCTCCCATAGGGAGAGGGAAAAAAGCAAAAACTACCCCACAAGCTCCTCTTTCACCTGCATCGCCAGTTCAAACGAATGCAAACGCGCCTGGTGATCGAAAATCTGGCCGTTAACCATAATCTCATCCGCCTGCGTTTCGCGCAGCACCGCGTCAAGCCCGTGGCGCACTTTCGATTTATCGCCTACCAGCGACATGCTCAGCGCCTGCTGCACGCCATACTGCTCGGAGGCGGACCACAGCTGATGCATATTCTCCACCGGCGGCGGAAGCTGGCCCGTCTCACCGCGGCGCAGCTTCACAAACGCCTGCTGCATTGAGGTGAACAGGAATTCCGCGTCGCGATTGCTGTCGGCGGCAATGATGTTGATACACACCATCGCGTACGGCTTCTCCAGACGCTCGGACGGTTTGAAGTTCGTGCGGTAAAGATGCAGCGCCTGATGCAGCATATCCGGTGCAAAGTGGGAGGCAAACGCAAACGGCAGCCCCAGCTGCGCGGCGAGCTGTGCGCTGTAGAGGCTTGACCCTAACAGCCACACCGGGATCTTCTCACCGTAGCCCGGTACCGGGCGCACGTGCGGGTTCGGATCGCGCGCGTCGAACCAGTCCACCAGCTCGGCCACGTCGCGCGGGAAGTTGTCGATATCGCCGCTCATATGGCGACGCAGGGCGCGCATGGTTGGCTGGTCGCTGCCCGGCGCACGACCAAGACCCAAATCAATACGTCCCGGATAGAGGGTATTCAGGGTGCCAAACTGCTCGGCAATCACCAGCGGGGCGTGGTTCGGCAGCATTACGCCACCGGAGCCCAGGTGCAGGGTGGTGGTATTTGCTGCCAGATAGCCAATCAGTACCGAGGTCGCGGCGCTGGCGATGCCAACCATATTGTGGTGCTCGGCCAGCCAGTAGCGGTGATAGCCACGCTTTTCGGCAAGCTGAGCCAGACCCAGAGAGTGCGAAAAGGCTTCTCTTGCCGAGGAGCCCTGAGGGATCGGCGCCAGGTCCAGCACCGAAAACGGAATGGTTTTGTCAGTCATAACAGCTCACTTTGTCGACGGTGAATCTTTAATACTGCATTAAATAATGATAACCGTTGTTAACAAAGTGAGCCTTTTTTACGCCTGCAGCTCCAGCCCGGCAAGCCGTCTCCAGTAGCCGTTGCAGTCGCTGTTTGCCGTCAGCGGCAGCGGCGCGGCGCCGTTTTCATTGGCGCGGAAGGCGTCCAGCATCGCGAACACGCCGGTATCCAGCGGCGACAGCCGAACCATATCCACCAGCCCGTCCATCGACGCCAGCTCGTTGCCGAGGTTATAGACATAGCCGCTCATGGTCTGAATGCCGTTGAGGACAAACACCTGCTGATTCTCCTGCGACAGCATGCTGCGTCCGTTCGGGTACTTGATGCAGCAGGTTTCGCATTCGTCTTTCGGGCGGTCTTCCGAGCGCGCGGTGAAGCAGCGGGCGGAGTAGGCCAGCGGCAGATGGCCGTAGCTCAGCACTTCCACTTCAAACTGATTGCGAATGCCCAGCTCGTCGCACTGGTTAAGCAGGTTTGCCAGCCAGTCGCGCGAGAGTTCCACCGGCATGCACCAGCGCGTCATCCCCTGTTTGAGCAGCAGGCGCAGGGTGACGGCGTTGTAGCAGTTCAGGGCATGACCCGCGACAAACGGCAGCCTGCGTTCAGCGCACATGTTCACCACGCCCAGATCGCTCGCTTCCAGCAGGAACTCGCCTTTTTCAACGTAGCGCTTCAGCTCGCCCAGTTCGGACGACGCCTGCACCAGCGCGAGCGTGGAGAGCACCACCTGTTTGCCGCTGCCGGCCAGGCCTTTCGCCATATCCAGCCAGTCGCCCACTTTGGTGGCGCGGCGCTTGCTGCACACCGCTTCGCCGAGGTAAATCACGTCGGCGCTGCTGGTCGCGGCCTGTTGGTAAAAATCTTCCAGCGTCTCTTTTGGCCAGTAGTAGAGCACCGGTCCTAATGAATATTTCATGATGATCTCACTGCCATTTACGGTGATACGCGCCAAGCGTGGTTTGCGTGCCTTCGGACATCGATCCGAGCGTCTCCATCCAGGCCTGCTGTGGAGCGTAGTTCTGCGGATCCGCCATGCAGCGGTCGATGGCCTGACGCCACACTTTCGCTACCTGGCTCACATAGGCCGGGCTGCGCTGACGACCTTCGATTTTCACCGAGGCAATATTGGCCGCCAGCAGTTCCGGCAGCAGCTCCAGCGTGTTGAGGCTGGTCGGCTCCTCCAGCGCGTGATAGCGCTCGCCGTCGACCAGATAGCGGCCTTTACACAGGGTGGGATAACCGGCGTTTTCCCCGTCCTGGTAGCGGTCAATCAGCACCTCATTCAGGCGAGACTCCAGCCCCTGCGGTGTCTGCTGCCAGCGAACAAAGCGGGCAGGGGAGCAGGCCCCTACGGTATTCGGCGATTCACCGGTTAAATAAGAGGAAAGATAGCAGCGGCCTTCGGCCATGATGCACAGGCTGCCAAAGGCAAAAACTTCCAGCGGCACTGGCGTGACGCGCGCGAGTTGCTTAACCTGATGAATAGAGAGCACGCGCGGCAGCACCACGCGGGCCACGTCAAAGTGTTGATGATAAAAACGCACCGCCTCTTCGTTGGTGGCAGATGCCTGAACAGAGACGTGGCGCTCAATATGGGGATAGCGTTCTGCCGCATACTCAAGCATGGCGAGGTCGGCCAGGATTAGCGCATCGGCACCCAGCTGTGCCGCCATATCCACCGCGCGCTGCCAGCGGGCGTAGCCGTCAGGATGAGCAAAGGTATTGATGGCGATATGCAGCTTGCGGCGGTGCTGGTGAACGAAGTTAACGGCTTCCTGAAGCTTTTTCTCCGTAAAGTTGAGGCCAGCAAAATGGCGGGCGTTGGTGTCATCTTTCAGCCCGATATAGACCGCATCGGCCCCATTTTCGATGGCCGCCTTAAGCGCCGGAAGATTTCCGGCAGGGCAGAGCAGCTCCATAATTTATCCTGATGTAGTCGATCGCAAAATTGTTAACGAGCTGGGATTTTAATTAACCCATACGCGACAATTTTTGATTTAAGGCAGCTAATGGCGTATTGATGACACCAATAATGAGGTACGGCTGACGACGGTTTGTTGATTTACGCCGCTATGTTGCGCTTCGGATATGGCAAAATAGCAGGACTATAGATATCAGGGAGTAAAGCTCGTGCTGGATAAACTGCGTTCACGTCTCGTACAATTTGGTCCATCAATGCTGAGCGTGCCGGTCAAGCTGGCACCGTTCGCGCTTAAACGCCAGGTGCTGGAGCAGGTCCTGAGCTGGCAGTTCCGCCAGGCGCTGCAGGACGGCGAGCTGGAGTTCCTGGAAGGCCGCTGGTTAAGCATTGAAGTACGCGACATCGGGCTGCGCTGGTTTACCTCCGTAGAGAACGGCCAGCTGATCGTGCGCGAATCCGCAGAGGCGGACGTGAGCTTTAGCGCCAACGCCAGCGATCTGCTGATGATCGCCGCGCGCAAGCAGGATCCGGATACGCTCTTCTTCCAGCGCCGTCTGGTGATTGAAGGCGACACGGAGCTGGGCCTGTACGTGAAGAATTTAATGGATGCCATTGAGCTGGAGCAGATGCCAAAAGCGCTGCGCGTGATGTTAATGCAAATGGCAGATTTCGTTGAGGCCGGGCTGAAAACCCCGCCGGACGGTAAACACACTTCAGTAGGTGAGCCATGCTGATTCGAGTCGAAATTGGGATTGATGCGCCGGGGATCGATGCGTTGTTACGTCGCGCCTTTGCGAGCGATGCCGAAGCCCAACTGGTCCACGACCTTCGCGAAGACGGCCTGATTACGCTGGGGCTGGTTGCCACCGATGACGAAGGTCAGGTGGTGGGCTATGTTGCCTTCAGTCCGGTCATCGTTCAGGGCGAAGAGCTGCAGTGGGTAGGCATGGCACCGCTGGCGGTAGATGAAAGCTATCGCGGGCAAGGTCTGGCGCGCCAGCTGGTCTATGAAGGGCTGGACTCGCTCAATGAGTTCGGTTACGCGGCCGTTGTCACGCTGGGCGATCCTGCGTTCTATGGCCGTTTAGGCTTTGAGCAGGCCGCGCATTACGATCTGCGCTGCCGCTGGCCGGGTACGGAATCCGCTTTCCAGGTCCATCGCCTGGCGGACGATGCGCTCAACGGCGTCAATGGCCTGGTCGAGTATCACGACCATTTCAATCGCTTTTAATCAGGCTCTCGCGTAGCGCCTCAAAGGAGCCGTCTCCGGTCACGAGGCGCTCTTTCTGGCGCTTCGTCAGCTGCTTGATGCGGTATTCCAGCCTGAGCGCCAGCGAACGGTCGCCGACTGCCGCTGAGAAGGCGAGCTGTAATTCCCCTTTCCCCCGCAGCGCCTTTGCCCCTTTTCCCGTTTGATGTTGTAAAAAACGCCGCGCCACATCGGTGGTGATCCCGGTGTAGAGGGCGTTATCAGCGGTTCGGACAAGATAGAGAAACCAGCACACGGTAAACGGATTCAGTATGTTAAGGTGAACGCACCATAGCATGAGAGAGAACGAAAATGGAAACACTGGCCGCCATTAACCGCTGGCTGGCGAAGCAGCATGTTGTCACCTGGTGCGTCTGTGACGAGGGTGAGATGTGGTGCGCAAATGCGTTTTACTACTATGACCCTGAGCGCGTGGCTTTTTATGTCATGAGTGAAGACAAAACGCGTCATGCGCAGATGACCGGCCAGCAGGCAAAGGTGGCAGGCACGGTAAACGGCCAGCCGAAAACGGTCGCGCTGATCCGCGGCGTGCAGTTTAAAGGGGAAATCCGTCGTCTGGATGGTGAAGAGAGCGACGCGCGCCGTAAGCTCTACACGCGCCGCTTTCCCGTTGCCGCTGCGCTAAAAGCCCCAGTGTGGGAAATCCGCCTCGATGAGCTGAAATTTACCGACAACACCCTGGGCTTTGGCAAGAAGCTGCACTGGTTACGCGCCGAGCAGGCGTAGCGCTTCGCGGTTAAACGCCGGGAGATCGTCCGGGGTTCGGCTGGTGATCAGCTGGTCTTTGTCGTTGACCACCTCCTGATCGTAAAACTCGGCCCCCGCATTTTTCAGATCGATAACGATCGGTTTCACGGCGGTCAGCTTACGCCCGCGGACCACTTCTGCGCTGATGAGCAGCTGCGGGCCGTGACAGATGGCAAAGACCGGTTTGCCGGTCGAGACAAAGTCTCGGGTGAAGGTCACGAAGCGCTCGTCCCCGCGCAGGGAATCCGGGGAATGGCCGCCGGGTAACAGCAGAGCGTCGAAATCTGAAGGGCTAACGTTATCGATGGTCTCATCGATGGTCACGGTCGCTTCGCCCTTATGGCCTGTCACCGTTTTGCCTGCCTCTTTCTCAATGGTGATGACCTCATGTCCCGCCTTGCGGAACGCCTCTGCTGGAGAGGTGAATTCTGAATCTTCAAACTCGTCGGTAATCAAGACTGCGATTTTCTTGCCCATGCTTCCTCCGTTGTTTTGGCTTCAGACTGATTTTTCTCCGCTTGTGGTAAATACTTACCTGTAACAGACTTCTAAGTGTGGTCGACGACGCTGAGTTCGCAAACGGACAATTCTGTAAAGGGGAAAAGATGAGTCAGGTATTGATTACGGGTGCTACCGGGTTAGTGGGCGATCATCTGCTGCGGCTGCTGATTCAGGATCGCCGCGTGAACTATATCGCCGCCCCGACGCGTCGACCGCTGGCGGACTTATCCGGCGTCTTTAATCCGCACGATCCTCAGCTGACCGACGCGCTGGCGCAGGTGCAGGATCCCATTGATATCGCCTTTTGCTGTCTGGGCACCACGCGGCGGGAGGCGGGCAGCAAAGAGGCCTTTATCCACGCCGACTATACGCTGGTGGTGGATACCGCACTCACGGCGAAAAAGCTGGGCGCCAAACATTTTCTGGTGGTCAGCGCCCTGGGCGCCAGTGCCGGGTCGCCTTTCTTCTACAACAAGGTGAAGGGCAAGATGGAGGATGCGCTGATTGCGCAGAAATGGGAGCAGCTGACGATTGTGCGCCCTTCGATGCTGATCGGCCACCGGGACGAACGCCGGTTTAACGAGTCGATATTTGCCCCGCTGTTTCGCATTCTTCCCGGCAACTGGAAATCCATCGAGGCGCGGGACGTCGCGCGCGCGATGCTAAAAGAGGGGCTGGCCCCGTCGAAAGCGGGTGTTAACATTATCCCTTCGGCAAAACTGCGTGAAATCGCGCAGGGCGAGGCGTAAACTCCCCCGGCTAATAACCTAATACTCTCCGGGGAATGCTATGACTGGTCAGTCTTCATCTCAGGCGGCAACACCTGTCCAATGGTGGAAGCCCGCACTCTTCTTTCTCGTGGTCATTGTTGGCCTCTGGTACGTGAAATGGCAGCCGTACTACGGCAAAGCCTTCACTGCCGCCGAAACGCACAGCATCGGTAAATCTATTCTCGCTCAGGCTGATTCCAGCCCGCTGCAGGCGGCGTGGGACTATGCCATGGTCTACTTCCTTGCCGTCTGGAAGGCCGCCGTTTTAGGCGTCATTCTGGGCTCGCTGATTCAGGTGCTTATCCCTCGTAACTGGCTGGTGAAAACCCTTGGGCAGCCGCGCTTTCAGGGCACGCTGCTGGGGACGATTTTCTCCCTGCCGGGGATGATGTGTTCCTGCTGCGCCGCGCCCGTGGCCGCAGGGATGCGGCGTCAGCACGTGTCGATGGGCGGCGCGCTGGCGTTCTGGATGGGGAACCCGCTGCTCAACCCGGCGACGCTGGTGTTTATGGGCTTTGTGCTGGGATGGCATTTCGCGTTCATCCGCCTGGTCGCCGGGCTGCTGACCGTGCTGGTGGTGGCGACGCTGGTGCAAAAACTGGTCAAGGATACTGCCGCAGAACCCGCAGCCGTTGAGCTGGACGTCAGCGAGCCGCAGGGTGGCTTCTTTGCGCGCTGGGGCAGGGCGCTATGGCAGCTGTTCTGGAGCACCATCCCGGTCTATATCCTGGCGGTACTGGTTCTGGGGGCGGCGCGCGTCTGGCTCTTCCCGCATGCGGATGGCGCTATCGACAACACGCTGATGTGGGTCATTGCGATGGCCGTTGCGGGCTGCCTGTTTGTGATCCCAACGGCGGCGGAAATCCCGATTGTTCAGACCATGATGCTGGCCGGTATGGGCACCGCGCCGGCGCTGGCGCTGCTGATTACGCTGCCGGCGATAAGCCTGCCGTCGCTTATCATGCTGCGTAAGTCGTTCCCGGCGAAAGCGCTGTGGCTGACCGCAGGGCTGGTGGCGTTGAGCGGGGTGATTGTGGGCAGTATTGCGTTGATGTAAAAAAAGCCCGGTGGCGCTGGCGCTTACCGGGCCTACAAAAAAATCCCCTCAAGCGAGGGGATTTTTTTTATTTGATGTAAGTAAACGCGGTGGTGACGTGCTTCACGCCGCTCACCCGGCTGGCGATATCCGCCGCCGCTTTCCCTTCACGGTCGGTCACCAGACCCAGCAGGAACACTTCGCCGTTTTCAGTCGTCACTTTCACGTTGGAAGATTTCACCTGGTCCGAGCCCAGCAGCTGGGAACGCACTTTGGTGGTGATCCAGGTATCGGAAGAGGCGTCACCCAGGCCAATTGGCTTGCCCTGGCGCACTTCGTTAAACACCTCTGTGGTTCCTTCTACGCCCATCGCAATCTGTTTCGCACGCGAGGCGAGCTCCAGATTTGGCGCCTGGCCTGCCAGCAGCACTTTGCCCTGATAAGCCGTCACGTTGATACGCGCTTCTTTCTTGATTTGTTCGTCTTTCGACAGCGCACTGTTGACGCGCAGCTCCAGCGTACCGTCATCCACCTGTGTCCCCACGGTGCGTGGATCGGTTGCCGCTTTGGTGCCTACCGCGGCGGTACCCACAACGGCCGCAGCGATACATCCCTGAAGCAGTAATGCAGACATAAGGACTGCGAGGGTCGATAAAGCCTTCATAAGAACTCCTTAATCATCCTGGTGAGGGAAAAGCGTGTTATCGATCAAATCACATAAGCAGTTCACCGTAAGCATATGCATCTCCTGAATACGCGCGCTTCGGTGAGAAGGAATGCGGATTTCCACATCCTGCGGCCCAAGCAGACCCGCCAGCTCACCCCCGTCATAGCCGGTTAAGGCCACGATGGTCATGTCGCGGGTGACGGCGGCTTCAACGGCTTTGACAATGTCCCGGCTGTTGCCGCGCGTGGAGATGGCCAGCAGCACATCTCCCGCATGACCCAGGGCTCGCACCTGCTTTGCGTAAATTTCGTCATGCAGACGATCGTTAGCAATCGCCGTTAAGACCACATTATCGGTATTAAGTGCAATGGCGGGTAAACTCGGGCGTTCTGTTTCAAAGCGATTGATCATGCTGGCAGCAAAATGCTGTGCGTTGGCGGCTGACGTGCCGTTGCCACAACAGAGAATTTTGTTGCCATTAAGCAGGGATTGCACCAGCGTCATTGCGGCACGCGAGATAGCATCCGGAAGGGCTTCCGCCGCGGCAATCTGAGTCTGGATGCTTTCTGTGAAGCACACTTTAATTCTTTCGAGCACGTTATCCCTTTTAAATCTTAATTATGCGTCTTCGCCAAAAGCGTTTTTAAGCCATTCGATCTCATTTCCGGTGAAGGCTATCACATCGAACCGGCAATCCACAGTATCAAAGCTCCCATTATGGCGGGCAAGCCACAAGTGGGCAGTCTGTAATAATTTATGTTGTTTGGCGAGCGTCACGCTGGCGGCAGCACCGCCAAAACGGGAGGACTGTCGAAAACGGACTTCTACAAACACGATGACCTGACCCTCTTTCATGATCAGATCAATTTCGCCGCCGCGCCCGCGGACGTTAGCGGCGATAAAGCGCAGTCCTTTGCCTTCAAGCCAGCGACGCGCCTTTAACTCCCACGCATCGCCGGTCTCTTTACGGCTTAACTGGCCGGGACGATTTGCCCCTGCTGGTATTTGAGCCATGATAACTTCCTGTTGATCACGCAGTCCTGAGTCGCGGTCAGATCGCCGGTGTTGCCGTTAAGCTCAAAGCCCGGCACCTGACGCATTTGGGTAAAGTGGTTCGCCAGCGCCCATGCATCGACACCCATCGCATACAGACGCGCCAGCGAATAATCGTTACGTACGGTACTCAGCGCCTGCTGCATCAGCGCCGGGTTGCTGCCTGCCAGCATCGGGATTTCGCTGTACTGCAGACCGTCCATTTCCAGACGGAAATCCGGGCCTGCGGTGCCCTGCGCGCTGCGCGAGCTGGCGTAGAGCGTTGCGCCGCTCTGGCTGCCGTTACGCATCGCGATCATCGGTTTGATAAAGGCGATCTCCTGAGGCGTGGCAACGATATAGGCCGCATCCACTTTACCGCCACCGCTAATCTGCGCGTCGGTAGGCGGGGCAGGGATCGTCAGGCCGCCAATCGTCACGCCCTGCTGCTGCGGCAGGCTCGCGGTGACAGGGCTGCCGTTGAGCGCGATACCCGCTCCACCGTTTACGCCCGCGCGCAGTTCAGAGACGGAACCGAATTTCTGCTGCAGCACCACGCCACCGCCGAGCTTCTGCCACTCATCGGCAAAGGCATTGGCCACGCGATCGCCCAGCGCGCTGCGTGGGATGAGCAGCAGCGGAGCCTGTTTACCCTGCTCGTGAATATGACGCGCCGCATCGCGGGCTTCATCTTCAGGGGAAAGCGCGAAGTAGCAAATATTGGCTCGGTTCTGAACCTGCTCAGGCTGGTTGAGCGCCAGCACGTTCAGCGTGGTATTGCTCTTCATCAGCTCTTCCACGTTGTTTTTCAGCAGCGGACCGACAATGATGCTCGCCCCGTCTTGTTGAACCTGCGCCAGAACCTGATCAAGCGGCTGCGAGCTGGTGTCGTAAATTTTCAACTCAGCGCCCGGGTTGGCGCTGGTGGTTGCCACGGCCTGCGGCTGCGCAGCAGGTTGGGCCGCGGGTTGTGCAGGCTGCGGTTGAGTCTGTTCTGCTGTTGCGTCAGGCGCTGGCGCCGCTTGCGTCTCGGCCGGAGCCTGAGCAGCAGGTGCTGTAGTAGCCGGGGCTGCCGCAGCCGGTGCAGCTGTAGCCGGAGGCGTCGTCGGGGCCGTCACCGGGTTTTGCATCGTACCCTGCGCCGGCGCTTGCGCCGTGGTCAGGTCGCTGGTCTCCGCTGCGGACGGGCTGACCACATCATTCACGTTAGCCGCCTGGGCCGCCTGCGCGGGAACCGCGCTGCCGGTTACCGAAGTGGTACCGTTTTTCGCGGCTTCAAAGCCCTGCTGAATGGTACGGCCAAACACCGCCGCCTGGCCGTTGAGCGGCAGAAGCAGGGCGATTTTGCTGGTGGACGCTGGCTTAAAGTTCTGCACGTTTACCAGCTGGGTTGGCAGCATTTTCGCCCCCGGGTTTTGCGGGTAGCGCGTCTGCCAGTCCGTAATACCGGCTTTCAGCATCTTTGGATCGCTGCGGTTGTTAAACCACATCTGCTGCAGATCCAGCCAGCCCTGAAGGACGTTTTCATCGGCGTTGATGACCAGCGCCTGCGCCTGTTCCTGGGTCATCGAGGCAAGCGCTTGCCAGGTGGCATCAATATTTTTCTGCTTATCGGCACCGCCGAGCAGCGGCTCTTGCGCGACGAGGGCGCGGAGCAGCGTGAGAGAAGGGCGCCCCTGCTCAGCGGTAATGCCCGCCTGCCAGAAGCGAGCCTGCTGATTTTTATCCAGCGCGCTCACGTCAATGTCACCGAGGATCTTCTTCGCGGCGGCGTAATCTTTCAGCGCGACCTTCAGCTCGGCAGAGAGCAGGCTCTGCTCACGACGCTGGGCGTCGTTAAGATCTTTTGGCAACTGGTTAAACAGTTCGGCTGCCTGCTGGGTTTTACCCTCTTTCAGCAGTGCACGAATGGCGAGTAATTGCCAGTTGGTCTTGGTATCATTTGAACTCTGCGACATTTGTTGCAGATAAAAGCCAGAATCAGCCTGAGCAGACCCCTGAAGATGGGCGGTGCTCTGGTCAGGTGCCTGGGTGCCACAGCCTGCAAAGATCAGGGCTGCCAGCAGAAGCGGCACGCTGCGCGTGGCTTTTTTTCGAAGAAACGTTAACGGTACCATACTGTATCCAGTGATTTTTTTTACGCAATGCTCAATATTAAATCGGCAATACGGACGAAACAATGAAACAACACGAAACGGCAGATAATTCTCAAGGCCAGCTTTATATTGTACCTACTCCTATCGGGAATTTGTCTGATATTACCCAACGTGCGCTCACCGTACTGCAAGCTGTTGATTTAATTGCTGCTGAAGATACCCGCCACACCGGCCTGCTGCTGCAACATTTCGCGATTAACGCCCGTCTGTTTGCTCTGCACGATCACAATGAGCAACAAAAAGCCGAAACGCTGGTGGCGAAGCTGAAAGAGGGGCAGAACATTGCCCTGGTCTCCGACGCCGGTACGCCGCTGATCAACGATCCCGGCTATCACCTGGTGCGTACCTGTCGTGAAGCCGGTATTCGCGTTGTGCCGCTGCCGGGGCCGTGCGCTGCTATTGCTGCGCTGAGCGCCGCGGGTCTGCCGTCTGACCGTTTCTGCTATGAAGGCTTCCTGCCTGCCAAATCCAAAGGCCGCCGTGACGTGTTAAAAGATCTGGAAGCGGAACCGCGCACCCTGATTTTCTACGAATCCACGCACCGCCTGCTGGAGAGCCTGGAAGATATGGTGACCGTCTGGGGAGAAGCCCGCTACGTGGTGCTGGCGCGCGAGCTGACCAAAACCTGGGAAACCATTCACGGTGCCCCAGTGGGTGAACTGCTGGCGTGGGTGAAGGAAGACGAAAACCGCCGCAAGGGTGAAATGGTGCTGATCGTCGAAGGGCATAAGGCGCAGGAAGACGCGCTCCCTGCCGACGCGCTGCGCACGCTGGCATTGCTGCAAGCGGAACTGCCGCTGAAGAAGGCCGCTGCGCTGGCGGCGGAAATTCACGGCGTGAAGAAAAATGCGCTGTATAAACATGCGCTGGAGCAGCAGGGGGAGTAAGCCCCTGCCGCCTGTTTTGCCGGTTGGCGGCTGCGCCTAACCCGGCCTGCAGATCGTTATGCGTCTTTTAGCCAACAGGTATCGCCTCAACCTGGAAGGTTTGCGGCGTGTCCGGCGGGTTATCTAAATGCGGGATAGATGTGGTGCGAAAAATCACGTCACCGGTGCCGGGTTAAACACCGCCAGCTGATTATGTAATCCCCATTGATCCGAGAAAGTTTTCTTCCGCCCGCTTGCGACATCCAGAATGAAGTGGAACAGTTTCCAGCCCACGTCCTCAATGCTCTCTTCCCCGGTGGCGATGGTGCCCGCGTTGATGTCCATTAAGTCATACCAGCGGTTTGCCAGCTCGGTACGGGTCGCCATCTTGATCACCGGCACCGCCATCAGGCCGTACGGCGTGCCGCGCCCGGTGGTAAAGACCTGTACCGTAATGCCGGACGCCACCTGCTGCGTGCCGCAGACGAAATCGCTGGCCGGCGTTGCCGCGTAGATCAGGCCGCGCTTCGTCGGGCGCTGGCCCGGAGAGAGCACTTCCACAATCGCGCTCTGGCCGGATTTGGCAATGGAGCCGAGTGCTTTTTCCACTACGTTTGCCAGGCCGCCTTTTTTGTTCCCCGGAGACGGGTTGGCGCTGCGGTCGGTTTTGCCCATATCGAGATAGCTATCGTACCAGGCCATTTCCTCAAGCAGGCGCTTGCCGACCTCTTCATTAACGGCGCGTGGCGTGAGCAGATGGATGGCGTCACGCACTTCGGTCACCTCGGAGAACATGACCGTGGCGCCGCAGCGAACAAGCAGATCGGACGCATAGCCCACCGCCGGATTGGCCGTTACGCCGGAGAAGGCATCGCTGCCGCCGCACTGGGTGCCCACCACCAAATCAGACGCGGGGCAGGTTTCGCGCTGGCGCTTGTTGAGCTTGTCCAGATGGCGTTCAGCCACCTGCAGGATATCGTCGACCATTGAGCGGAAACCCACGTGGCGTTCGTCCTGCAGACGCACGATGCTGGCCTCGTCTGCCGGAATGGCTTTGACATCTTCGGTGCCCTGCAGCAGGCGCTCTGGCTGCAATTTTTCACACCCCAGACCAATTACCATCACCTCGCCGCCAAAGTTCGGGTTGAGGGCAATATTGTGAATGGTGCGGATCGGCACTATCGCAGCGGGTGCGTTAATCGCCACGCCGCAGCCGTAGAGGTGGTTCAGGCCCACCACGCCGTCGACGTTCGGGTATTTCGGCAGCAGATCGCGTTCGATGATTTTCACCACGTAATCCACTACGCCCGCCACGCAGTGCACGCTGGTGGTAATGCCGAGCAGATTCTTGGTGCCGACGCTGCCGTCCGCGTTGCGGTAGCCTTCGAAGGTATAGCCCTCCAGCGGAGGAAGCGGTTCCGGCACGCGGGTCGCCAGCGGAAGCGTGTTCAGCGGCGGCGCTTCCGGCAGCGCCACCAGCGACTCCTCAACCCAGCTCCCCTGCGGTATAGAGCGAACGGCATAGCCGATGACTTCACCGTAACGTACGATTTCGCTGTTAGCAGGGATATCCACCAGGGCAACTTTATGTCCCTGCGGAATATGCTCAATCAGTTCCAGCCCGTCCGGGAAGCGGGTGCCCGCTTTTAAGCCATTGTCGTTGACAATAATCGCCACATTATCGGTGTCGTGGACTTTTATATAAAACGCCGTCGGCGATGCCTGTCGAATTTCAATGTCGGCCATTGTTCAGTATTCTCCAGCAAAGTGTCTGATAATAAATTCAGCCAATTTTCAAAGGGCAGAAATAAATGCGCGGCTTTCAGAAATAAAGCATGTCAGCATAGGGGATATGAAAATGTGATCGCGATCGCTCCAGAACCAGTAATGCCTGATTCTGTGCATTAGCGCCCAGCGCCTTGTGCATATGCAAAAAAATTTATCGAAGTGTAACGCAATACTTGAGCATTAAAACAATGTGCGGTCGTGGATTGCGTCTTATACTGAATGACGATTTTATAACGCCAAAATACGTCAGAATAATAAATATAATGCTGGTGCGGTGTCTGAATAAATAAAATGATACTGAAAAAGGCTGCGGAATAAAAAAGGTAAATACGATGAGTAACGATATCTTCCCGAATAAATTTAAAGCGGCCCTCGCGGCACACCAGATTCAGATTGGCTGCTGGTCCGCGCTGGCAAACCCAATCAGCACCGAAGTGCTGGGCCTGGCCGGTTTTGACTGGCTGGTGCTGGACGGCGAACATGCGCCGAACGATATCAGCACCTTTATTCCGCAGCTGATGGCGCTGAAAGGCAGCCTCAGCGCCCCGGTAGTGCGCGTGCCAACTAACGAGCCGGTGATTATCAAGCGCCTGCTGGATATCGGTTTCTACAACTTCCTGATCCCGTTTGTGGAGACGGAAGAACAAGCGGCCCTGGCCGTAGCCTCAACGCGCTATCCGCCAGAAGGGATCCGCGGCGTTTCCGTTTCGCATCGCGCCAATATGTTTGGCACCGTGCCGGACTACTTCGCGCAGTCCAATAACAACATCACTATTCTGGTTCAGATCGAGAGCCAGCAGGGCGTTGATAGCGTTGACGCGATTGCAGCCACAAACGGCGTGGACGGTATCTTCGTCGGCCCAAGCGATCTGGCGGCCGCTTTTGGCCATCTGGGTAACGCCAGCCACCCTGACGTGCAGCGCGCGATCCAGCACATCTTTGCCCGCGCTAAAGCACACGGCAAACCGTGCGGCATTCTGGCACCGGTTGAGGCTGACGCCCGTCGCTATCTGGAGTGGGGAGCCACGTTTGTTGCCGTCGGCAGCGACCTCGGGGTATTCCGCTCGGCCACGCAGAAATTAGCCGACGCTTTTAAAAAATAACCATCATTGAGGAAACAGATTATGACGCTAAAAGTGGGTTTTATTGGCCTGGGGATCATGGGTAAACCAATGAGTAAGAACCTCATCAAAGCGGGTTACTCACTGGTGGTATCCGATCACAATCCGCAGGCCGTGGCAGAGGTGATAGCGGCGGGCGCTGAAACGGCCACCACCGCGAAGGCCATTGCCGAGCAGTGCGATGTCATCATCACCATGCTGCCCAACTCCCCGCATGTTAAAGAGGTTGCGCTGGGTGAGAACGGCATTATCGACGGTGCGAAGCCGGGCCTGGTGCTGATTGATATGAGTTCTATTGCGCCGCTTGCAAGCCGTGAAATCAGCGAGGCGTTAAAAGCGAAGGGCGTCGATATGCTGGATGCGCCGGTCAGCGGCGGTGAGCCGAAAGCGATCGACGGCACGCTGTCGGTGATGGTCGGCGGTGATAAAGCCATTTTCGATAGATACTACGACCTGATGAAAGCCATGGCGGGCTCGGTGGTGCATACCGGGGACATCGGGGCGGGTAATGTGACCAAGCTGGCAAACCAGGTGATTGTGGCGCTGAACATTGCCGCCATGTCCGAAGCGCTGACGCTGGCAACCAAAGCGGGCGTTAATCCGGACCTGGTTTATCAGGCCATTCGCGGCGGTCTGGCGGGCAGTACCGTGCTGGATGCCAAAGCGCCGATGGTGATGGATCGTAATTTCAAGCCGGGATTCCGCATTGACCTGCACATTAAAGATCTGGCGAACGCGCTGGATACGTCACATGGCGTGGGCGCACAGCTGCCGCTGACCGCTGCGGTCATGGAGATGATGCAGGCGCTGCGTGCCGATGGCCTGGGCACGGCCGATCACAGCGCGATTGCGTGCTACTACGAAAAACTGGCGAAGGTGGAAGTGGCGCGTTAATCACGCCTTGCCTACACCTTAAGGTGACAGCGGCGCGCAAACCCTCTATACTGCGCGCCGAAGCTGACCAGACAGTCGCCGCTTCGTCGTCGTCCCTTTCGGGGGAGACGGGCGGAGGGGAGGAAAGTCCGGGCTCCATAGGGCAGGGTGCCAGGTAACGCCTGGGGGGGAAACCCACGACCAGTGCAACAGAGAGCAAACCGCCGATGGCCCGCGCAAGCGGGATCAGGTAAGGGTGAAAGGGTGCGGTAAGAGCGCACCGCGCGGCTGGTAACAGTCCGTGGCACGGTAAACTCCACCCGGAGCAAGGCCAAATAGGGGTTCACAAGGTACGGCCCGTACTGAACCCGGGTAGGCTGCTTGAGCCAGTGAGCGATTGCTGGCCTAGATGAATGACTGTCCACGACAGAACCCGGCTTATCGGTCAGCTTCAACTTCTTCTAAAACAATACGTTGGTGTGTCTCAGGCCTTCATAGGTGAAAATGTGACACAGACTGTGATACAAACGAGGCACACCAACGGCTGTTCCATCCCGAATATTCTAAAGCGCGGCAACCGCTACTGCCTTCATTTCCGACTACCTTCAGGCGGTTTTTTTCGCGTGTCTCTGGGCTGCGATTCAGCCAGCAGAGCAAGGTTTATATCTTCCCGTCTCACTATGTTCATTTCTCTTGTAAAATCGTCCAAGATGGAGCCAGCCCTACTATTGGACATAGTGCATAAAATGAAGAAATTAGAACAAAAAGACATTGATGATTATTTGCTCAGTATTCAGGCCGCTTTTTATTCCGCAGCAAAAAAAATTCCAACAAATGTACGTAAGAGACTGCGTAGCTCGACTTCATTAACTTATGAAAAAAGTAACGTCACCCTCTTAGGGGAGGTGCTTGGTGATACTTTCACAACGGATGGTCCAGCTTTATCGGAAGACTCTGTTATTGAACATCTTAGCAGGCAGTATGACATTACAGGCATGGCGGAGGAGATCGATTATATAGCCTCGGAATATGACCTCATGTGGAAACATTATTGTGATGCACATGTAGCCTTTCTTGATTCCCGACATTCTGAATATCGGCAGATCCTTAGCTCTTTGCGACCAGAGAATGACTACGCTCCCGCTGTGGTCGATAAACCTGAAAAAACATTGGCCTCCGAACTGACAGTATCTCAGGCATGGAAGGGATTTCTTGAGTTCAAGTCAGACTGGAAACCTAAGATTCGGCAAGGCAATGAAAAATATTTCGAAGTAATTGAGGCTGTTCTGGGGGCTGAAACACTAGTTACGAGCATTACCCGTCGTGATATTAAAAATTTGCTTGAAGTGGTCGAAGGCCTTCCTCGACAAAACAAGAAACCATACAACAGGATGGGGGCCCAGCAGTGTTTGGACTTGGATGAAGTACCAGAAGATGATTTGGTATCCTCAAAAACCGTCAAAGATTACCTGAAACTCTGTCAAGGATTGTTCTCTACGTACCTGACTGGTGAACTTGATGTTCTTGAATCATCGCCGACAAATAATGTTAAGTATGAATCAAAGAGTAAAGGTTACGGCGTATACAGCCAAACTGAAATGCGAAAATTGGTTACACATTTCGAAACGTTGGACGGCTGGAAGAAATGGGGGTTCCTGCTTCTGGCATATACTGGCGCTCGTAGAAGTGAAATCGCTAACCTGAAGGTATCGGATGTTCGCTTAGACGATGATAGCCAGCGATACTACATTATGATTGAGGACAGCAAAACGGAAGCTGGTATTCGGCAGGTTCCTATTTCGCTTCGCCTAATCGATATGGGATTTTTGAATTACCTAGAGGGCAAACATCGTAGCGACAAGCTATTCCCTGAAATTTCGTATAGCAACCAGGTAACACGGATCTTCCACGCGATAAGAGACAACTTGGAAATTGATTATCTTAATGATTTCAAAGAAAGGCGCATTGTACATAGCTTTCGGCATACCTTTATTACTGAAGCCTTATCAAAAAATAATGCCCTTACTCTTGTTCAGCAAACTGTTGGGCATGAACATTCAGGTCATAAGGAAACACAGACTTATACGGACAGAATGAGGATTTCCGACTTGATTTCGGTGATAGATAGTATTAACTGGATTTAATGAGAATGCTTCTCATTTGTGGTGTTTTGTGGTAAAATATACTTCTCGTGCAACAGAGCTGAAGAGAGACAATATTGTACCTTGAATTCAATTTGCCTGCGTTTAACCCCCCGTCCCTTGATGAACGTAAACGCATGGCAACGATCCTGAAGTCAGCCAGATTAACGCTGACAACTTCCCGCATTAATGTTTTATACCATCTAACCAGAACTGTTATTCCAAGTACGGCCTTCGAACTTTCAAAACTCCTGAACGTCCCACTTTCAACTACACACCGCAATTTGTCTGTACTGTCTAAGGCTGGTTTGGCTGACTACATCATTGACCGCTCAGGCGTATCTCGCTGGTTCTTGGTCTCAGCTAACCACCCTAATTTTTGCCCCTGCTGCAATCAGGAATATACTAGCGCCAGCCAGGCCCTTGCGAAACATAAAATCCAGTGGTAATCTGGTAGAGATTTCTGTTGCAAAGCAGAAACTTTTCTGAGTAAAAAATTTTATGATGCCTGTATTCCAACACCAGAAATGGTGCGGGACTGCTGGGCTTTTTGCGTTTCTTTTTCCTACTGGTTTTTATTAATACCTATATAAGGATCTACATCAATCTGACACTCTAGAAGGAGGCGTATGCAGCAATCTGTCTTATCTGTACAACAACCTACTAATGTACTGACATCTCACCGTGACAATGGTCATTACACACTGATCCATTCCTCAACCTATCTCCACGATGGTTTGACCTATAAGCTTAACCATAATCCGTTAAATAAGCGTAGCAGTCCGATACGAAAAGAAATTATCGACCGGTTTATTGACCAGCTTCGCGCTATGTTGTCGCACTATAACGAACTGTATGGATTCCGCTTTGATTTGTCTGTCCCTGAAGGGATGTCTGTTGATGAAAGCAACAAACTTATTAGCCAGTTGTTTACTCGTCTGCGAGGTGAGTTCACTGCAAAAACCTGGAACAATCAGCCAATTAAAAAATTCGCATATGGCTGGGTTCGTGAGAAAGAAAGGGCTAAACAAGTTCATTACCACTGCTGGATAGCTTTACCATATTTCCAGGTAAACACTGCTGGCTTTGAAGACAAAGGGATTATTGGAAGGGTAAGCCGTATCTGGTCAGAACTCACGAATGGAGTTTCCCGTGTCCATCTTCCCGATGATGGATATAGAATCAAAAGAGATGATCACGATTCACTTGTTAAGATGGTCAAGCGGGTATCATACCTTGCCAAGAATCGTGGTAAGTATTCTAATGGCAAAGGACAGCAAACATTCTCAGCTTCGAGGGTCAGATTTAAAGCGGTTAATACAATGCATTAAAATCCCTCACATAAGGTCCTGTGTTCAATTTTTGATGCTAGGTAGTACCCTTCCATTGCTTGCATGGTAAAATCCTCTCAGGGAGGCTCACAGGCCACCAGGTAGGGCTCTTTATCCTCTATCTCTTCTTAAATTTAATTTATTGAATGTAATTCTCAATCTTGCTTAATAAACAATCAAAGGGCTATCGCATTCATCAGCGTAGCCCTTTATTTGTTTTCTCATTTCTATTGGCGATTAAACATACTAGATTTTAGAAAACTGTGTTGGTCTAATTGACAACATGAAATCTATAATTACGCAGAGCTCTCAGATTTCTGTCTGGTTGGTCATTTCATCTGGTAGCGCCATTTCTTAACAACTAAATCAATTTGTTCCAAACTCATCGCTTTATGTTGCCACCCTTGGTCGAAGTTGACATCGTTAGAGCGAGGCAGTTGCTCTGCCTGTAAACTACGAATCATAACTCTTGTTGGCAGTGTAGCAGCTTGACCAACAAAAATAGCTTCTTGACGTCTAAGGCCTGAAAGCATTTTAGTAAGACCTGACATTGAGTCCGGCAACACGCTTCTAACGTGCTCTCGGTCAGTGTCATTGGTAATCCTCAGCACAATCCATGAGTTGCATTGAGATAAAACTGTAGCTTCAACTTCACTTGGTCTTTGTGATACTAGCAGCAGGCCAACACCATATTTACGACCCTCTTTTGCAATCCGACGAATGGCGGATTGTGCAGCTTCATATTGTGCATCACCTCGATTAGGTACATATCGATGCGCCTCTTCACAGACTAATAATACCGGGCTGGTTTGGCGCTCGTCTTCTGTTTGCCAAATTTTAATTTGGAATACAATCCTCGCAATTGCCGCGCTTGCAACTCCAGCCACCTCATTTGGCACACCGGAAAGGTCAACTATCTGTACGGTTGTTTTTTCAGTCAAAAATTGATTAACGATAACTGGTAATGGATCCTGCCCCTCGTCCCAGTTCTCCATCATAAATTTAAGTCGACCATCTTTTAATAAAGAGTCGATCTTTCGGATCACTTTACTAAAATCTTCATGCTTGCTTTTGTCTTTTCCTTCGGGTCTTTGTAAGTTGATAGCACCAATTAAACCTTCTGTATACAATACGCCATCCTTATAACCAAAATGGTCTAAACCTTCAGTACTCCCTAAAATATATGGTATAGGTGAGTCCACGGTTAATCTTCTTTTATCAAGATCGAGTTTTTCTGCTGTTTGCTCTCGTACATAGATTAAAGCATTCTTAATAATATTAGATTGGGACGTCGCTGCAAATTCTGTTTTCCCAATGAATAAACCTAATGATTCCTCAAGGTCAAGTAGCCAGTAAGGTAATTTTAAGGTCCCTTCATCTGTAGATAAGCGCTGATGATTTGAAAATGCTTTCCCATATTCATTATGTGGGTCGAGAATAATAATCTGGGGGTGCCAGTGTTTGTGTTGAGCAATTTCGCCACGCTCAAGAATACTATGAATTACAGCAGCTACTGTTCCTGATTTACCAGCACCAGTTGATCCTAAAATCGCAGTGTGTTTGCCGACCAGTTCGTTAAGTTCCGCATAACATGGAGCACCACCCGAACCAACATGCTCGCCAAGTTGAATTACTGCACCTTTAGCATCACCATATATAAATCTAAGCTCTAACTTTGGTGTAAGATAAATAGTTTGCTGTGGGAGGGGGTAAGTGGCAACCCCACGTTCAAAATCGAGGGCTAAAATTCCTTCAGACTTTAAACGCCATTCCCCTTCACCAAATAAATCGGCTTCAATTATTCTTTCATCTGAGGCGACTACAGGTATTCCTTTTTCAATTTGATAATCTGATTTCATACGTAAGCGACTAACCAAGCCGTAGATGGAGCGTCGGCCAAAATGGATTTTAATTATTGAGCCAAATTGACCTATGGGATAGTTCTCCCCAGCAAAAACTCTAGATAAATCTGAAATAGAAGGATCAAGCTCTGCAATTATGCGTGAACCATCAACTTCAATGATTTTACCTATTGCCAAATTCTCAATTGGTTTTGTGTATTTTTTATCCATATTAAACTCCACCTTCAAGAATTTGTGTTAGGTTTTCAAATTTCCACCACTCAATGCTATCTGATGATTTCAAAACTTGTGCTGCATGAAAAAAACCTTTATCAGCAAATATTAATACTTGTTCATTTATAGTGCTATCTTCATGCCATTTTTTCAGAACACCGTTTGGTTGTGTATCGCTAGTGAAAGCTACTAACGTCAAGTTACCCTTTGAGGATTTCAATCCCCGCTCAATTTCTAAATTAATATGAGAATCACCGAAGCTATAACCCGTAACTAGCAAAACTTTTTGGTTTCCGTTAGTGGGGTTTAAAACAAGACGAGCACGTTGTAGCAGATTTGCATATGGATCAAGTTGAGTTTCTCGATACTTTGTTGACGCTGGCCAAATCATTATTTTGGCGGTTTGTTTCTTATTGCATTTAAGATGTGGGGCGATACGTATAGGTGTGGTAGATGACGGATGTTCGGCCCAATTTATTGAACCATGTAATTTGAATACTCGTGCGTCTAAGGGCATTTTATCGAAGGTAGTTGGCGACCACCATCCAGAAACGCCCCCTTCAAGACCGTCCGCATATCTTAATTCAGATAATGCTAAAGCATCCTCGATCAGGGTGTCATAATTCATTACTAAGTAATCGACACTTCCTGCATGGCTTTCTTTCCCTGGCCTCATCGGGCGATGAAGTGCTTTCACAAATCTTTCATGAATTTCGGAGTCAACTTCAATGTTGATTACTTCAAAAATAGCTAACTTAATTTCATCAATTGCCGCAATCAATTGCCTGTGGTTATATTCTGCATCACCAATTTTCACATTACTGGAATCAATACCTCGCGTTATGCGACGTGAAGTAATAGCTAACCAATCGACAAGTTCACTTAAATAATCTTCGATATGTGATGTAGGGTTTGCTCCGGCAAATGAAGATTGAATAGATCGAAGTATCTCCTTCGAATCCACCGAAAGCTTATCACTTTCTAATGCCTTATTAGTCAATTGGTTAGTTAAGGGTAGCCCAGCACAGGCACTACTACCAGCACCTACTAAAACAGCTTTGGAATGTGAAAGTAGCTCCTCAAGTTTGTTTAAAGCACCTCTAAATTCCTTGTCATCAAAAATAGTAGTGTCAAAAGCCATACTCTCTCCATAAATGTTATTCGTAAACACAATCAAGAAGTTAAGACACTGAAGAATTGTAAATTATCTGATTTATTTTTAGCTGGCTCAGATCACACTTAACGCTTTATTTTTGTGAGTAATGATTAAGTTTAAATTAGAACAAGTTAACTATTCCAGTGTCGCTTTACAGTGGCAATCCCTAATCCTAACGCAGAAGCAACCTTGGCCTGGCTTAGTCCCGTAGCTTTAGATTCTTGTACACGTTTATACGTTTGTTTTGCAACAGGGCGGCCCAACTTTTTGCCTTCTTTCCTCGCTCGTTCTAGGCCCTCTTTGGTGCGTTCTGTGATACGGGATTTTTCAAATTCAGCAAATGCCGAGAACATTTGCAGCATCAATTTTCCTTCTGAACTGGAAAGGTTACTCGCAGGCAGATCCAGAGAAACAACATCAATCCCTTTGTCTACAAGCATCGCGATTGTTTGTTGCACATCGATGTTGTCACGCCCTAAGCGATCCAACTTGAGGACAACTAACTTATCCCCGACTTCCAGTTTATGGTTAACGAGGTCGGAGAAGGCCTTACGCTTCATTGCCTGTACACCACCTGAAACGACTTCTGACACAACACGATTATCAAGCACTTCATAGCCAGCCTGACGAATCGCCATGATCTGGTTTTCGGTTGTCTGCTCGCTGGTGGAAACACGGCAATATGCAAATGTGCGGCTCATAACATTTCCTTGAAAGGTATCAATAAACGGTATCATAATTGATCTGTGGTATCTGTATGTCAATAGGGTATTTTGTTGATACCGATTTTGACGGGGATAAGTTAGTATCGTAAAACGTTCGATTGTTGATACCAGTGAATCAGCACAATGAAACAGGTCTCTGATATTTGGAAAACATGAACGGTGCAACTTTCATACAGTGAGGGGGCGCTTGATCGATATGCGTACACTCGGGGGATATTTGGAGAATAGAAACCATTACAGGGTTTAGCGTTGAAGAGGCTGATAGAGTGGCTGAGGGAGTTAGGAGGTGAAGGGGCTCACCTCCAGGGATACATAATTTAGCAATCAGAGCAGATGCTTAGAAAACCTGATTATTAATCATCCACCTCGACCGTATAGCGCCCACCGTGGTCTTTAATGATGTAAGTATATAAATCATCGCAGAACACTTTGACCGAGCCACCAAACGCGGCAGGGTAAACTCCATTTACTGTATTGCACTTGTAACCAGCCTGGCGGATCACCAATTGGCTCTCTGCCTTGAGTTCAGGTGAACCTCCGTCAGCAAAAACCCCGCCACAAACACTAAGTCCCAGAAATACCGCAAGAATCTTCTTCATATTAGCCTCCATAGCCGAATAATTTAGTGGGTCATCGGCAACAACGCTGATGACTTGTAATTACTTTAATCGATCGAAATAATAAAATCGATCGGTAAAATTGATCAATGTGGTTACTATAATCTTGTGTGCAAAATTTGTGCGCTACACCACTGATACACTAACAAACCCGAGATAGGAGAGATGAAGATGCGAGGCTATGCAGTTATGTTTTGTGTTCTGTTGACGGCATTCAACGCTGACGCAGGCCGTATAACGATGAGCAACCCGAAACAGTCCACCACTGAGAACGGTCACACATTGTGCGTCTACTCCAACAGCATCTACAGCTTTATTTATGTCACCAGATCGAAGCACTGTCCTTTTTCGAAAAGTTTTGATGTAAGTGAAAGTGAATAGATTTCAACAAATTAATACTCACAGCAGCATACAATATGGGAAAATCAACAGGGGTTAAGCCATAGGGTACGAACAAAATGATTCCATATTTCTTAGAGCACATTGATAAAATCAGCACTTTCATTTCTGCTTTTGCTGCACTGTTAACTGCCATAGCAACTTTTTTCTTATGGCGTGTAACCCGTATCTTGGCAGAAGAGACAAAGCGAATGGTCGACGCTTCCGAGCAGCCTCAAGTAGTGGCGACGCTGGAACCTAACGCATGGTCAATGCTTTACTTTGATATCAGTGTCGTTAACACCGGAAACGCGCCAGCTTTCAACATTGAGGTCACATTTGATCCTCCTCTTGAAAATGCCTCCCATCGAAAAGATAAAACTATCCCTTTAAAGCAAATAAGTGTCTTAAGAAATGGTCAACAAATGACCAGCAATCTATGTGAATACAAACAGATAGAAGGTAAGGTATTCCAAGTCAGCATTAGCTGGACCAAAAAACCAAACTCTACGGTGAAAGAGATCATGAGTTATACATACGACATGGCTTCCTTTGCTGGTATTAGTCAATTGGGTGCCAAAAACCCAATGACAGAAATTTCACAACAAATTAAAGGAATTCGTGAAGATTGGAAGCATATCGCGAAAGGTACGAGGCGAATTCAAACAGACATCTATGACTCAGAAGACAGAATTGATGAAAAAAAGATGAGAGATGAACGGCTTCAACTGGCTAGAGAAGAATGGGAAAGCAGGCAAGCCAATAAGAAAGAGTAGAGAATGAACCGTCGCTGATTGGCTTTATCTGCAACACAAAGTGGGATACAGTCTGCGACACAAGATACTCCAGCGCCGCAGATACCTGACGTATGGTTGAACGAAGCCGCCTTATCGGTCAGCTTCAACTTCTTAAAAAACCCCGCTTCGGCGGGGTTTTTGCTTTCCGGGTGTTGCTGACCGGGTAAGCGCAGCGCCGGACAAACGACATCAATTCTCATATTTGCGACATTAAGCACATTTCACTGTTTTTATCCCTTCCGTATCGCTCCTACATCTGTAGACGATCGCCATCACAAAATTTCACGCTAAAAAACACGCGATTTTTAGTATTGATGATTTGTTATGTTTGTTACCTTTATGATCCCGAAACTTTTCGCGTTTGATATGCATATATTGAAATCAAATACATTTCTCCCGTGAATATGTGACGCATTCCACTCTTTTCCGCAAACCTGAAAATTCGCGTCGGAAAAATTTAATAAACTGAAAGAATGTTTCAAGCTAATAGCGGTTATTTATTGGTCTTTAATTGCCTGAAAGATCGTCTTTATTGATTTTTTTAACGCTGAAAAATTTATCAAGGTTATCGCCATAAAATAAATTTATTACTACTGCTTTTATTGATCGATATCAGCGTAATGGTGTGGCCGTATTTATTTATGTTATTGATAATAAATGCATTTTTTGGTTTTCGCTGTTCCTGTGAAGCGTGCGAAAAAGCAAATTGTGAGTGACAGCACATACCCCCTTAAACACTATTAGGTAGAATCCGCTCCGTCATAGGGAAATAAGCGCAGAATATTATGAACACTATTATTCTACCGAAAACACAGCACCTCGTGGTATTTCAGGAAGTCATTAAAAGTGGCTCCATAGGTTCTGCAGCAAGACAGCTTGGCCTGACGCAACCCGCCGTCAGCAAAATCATCAGCGATATTGAGTCCTACTTCGGCGTGGAAGTGATGGTGCGTAAAAACACCGGCGTAAAACTCACCGCCGCGGGCCAGGTTCTGCTCTCGTACTCTGAGTCGATCACCCGCGAAATGAAAAACATGGTGAGTGAGATTAACAGCCTGAGCTTCAGTACCGTTATGGACGTCTCCTTTGGCTACCCGTCGCTGATCGGCTTTACCTTCCTGTCCGAGATGATCAAAAAATTCAAGGAAGTGTTCCCGAAAGCACGCGTCTCGATGTATGAAGCCCAGCTCTCCTCTTTCCTTCCGGCTATTCGCGACGGTCGTCTGGATTTCGCTATCGGCACGCTGAGTGATGAAATGCTGCTGCAGGATCTGCACGTCGAACCGCTGTTTGAGTCCGAGTTTGTGCTGGTCGCCAGCAAAACGCGAACGTGCACCGGCCCGACGACACTGGCATCGCTCACGCACGAGCAGTGGGTGATGCCGCAAACCGATATGGGCTACTACAAAGAACTTCTGACCACCCTGCAAGACAACCACATCAGCATCGAAAACATCGTCCAGACCGATTCTGTCGTCACCATTTATAACCTTGTCCTGAATGCCGATTATCTGACGGTGATTCCCCGCGACATGATTGCCCCGTTCGGTTCTGACCAGTTTATTGTGCTGCCCGTAGAAGATGAATTACCCGTGGCGCGTTATGCCGCCGTGTGGTCAAAAAATTACAGGATTAAAAAATCGGCGTCAGTATTAGTTGAGCTGGCAAAACAGTATTCGTCGATGAATATCGAAAGACGACGATGAATAATAAGTAATCATTTTAAAAACACCCAGAGCTTATCTCTGTAACGCTCTGATACCCTGACTTTGCCCGAAAAGAATGAATTATTATAACGAGGATATTATGCATATTACCTACGATCTCCCGGTAACGATTGAAGATATTCAGGACGCCAGAAAACGACTGGCAGGAAAAATATATAAAACAGGTATGCCGCGCTCGAATTATCTTAGCGAACGCTGCAAGGGCGAAATATTCCTGAAGTTTGAGAACATGCAGCGTACCGGCTCGTTTAAGATCCGCGGCGCGTTTAACAAATTAAGCTCGCTGACCGACGCTGAAAAACGCAAAGGCGTTGTCGCCTGCTCCGCGGGAAACCACGCGCAGGGTGTGTCCCTCTCCTGCGCGATGCTTGGCATCGACGGCAAAGTGGTGATGCCGATGGGCGCGCCGAAGTCTAAAGTGGCCGCGACGCGGGACTACTCGGCGGAAGTGGTGCTGCACGGCGAGAACTTCAACGACACCATTGCCAAAGTTAGCGAAATCGTCGAGATGGAAGGGCGTATTTTTATTCCGCCATACGATGACGCCAAAGTCATTGCCGGGCAGGGCACCATCGGTCTGGAAATTCTCGAAGATTTATACGATGTGGATAACGTTATTGTGCCTATCGGCGGCGGCGGTTTAATTGCCGGGATTGCGACGGCAATTAAATCCATTAACCCCACCATTAATATCATCGGCGTGCAGTCAGAAAATGTTCACGGCATGGCGGCATCGTATCAGGCCGGGGAAATAATGAGCCATCGCGTTACCGGCACGCTGGCCGACGGCTGTGATGTTTCTCGTCCCGGTAATTTACCGTTCGAAATTGTTCGCGAGCTGGTTGATGACATTGTGCTGGTCAGCGAAGACAACATTCGTGACAGCATGATCGCGCTTATTCAGCGAAATAAAGTGGTGACGGAAGGTGCCGGCGCGCTGGCCTGTGCCGCGTTATTAAGCGGCAAGCTGGACCACTATATTCAGGGTCGTAAAACCGTCTGCATTATTTCCGGCGGCAATATCGATCTCTCCCGTGTTTCCCAAATTACCGGCTTCGTTGACGCATAAAGGTGACCTATGAGCAACACAGAAAGCATTATCGTTGGCCAGACAAAAACGTCCTCCTGGCGTAAGTCTGATACCACATGGACGCTCGGCCTGTTTGGTACCGCCATTGGCGCAGGCGTGCTGTTCTTCCCCATTCGCGCAGGCTTTGGTGGATTGATCCCTATCCTGCTGATGCTGGTTCTCGCGTTCCCGATTGCGTTTTACTGCCACCGCGCGCTGGCGCGTTTGTGCCTCTCCGGCAGCAACGTCTCCGGCAACATCACCGAAACGGTGGAAGAGCACTTTGGTAAAACCGGTGGGGTGGTGATCACTTTCCTCTACTTCTTCGCCATTTGCCCGCTGCTGTGGATTTACGGCGTCACCATTACCAACACCTTTATGACCTTCTGGGAAAACCAGCTCCAGCTGCCTGCGCTGAACCGCGGCGTGGTGGCGCTGTTCCTGCTGCTGCTGATGGCCTTTGTTATCTGGTTTGGTAAAGACCTGATGGTGAAAGTCATGAGCTTCCTGGTGTTCCCGTTTATCGCCAGCCTTGTGCTGATTTCCCTGTCGCTGATCCCTTACTGGAACTCGGCGGTGATTGATCAGGTCAACCTGAGCGATATCGCCTTCACCGGTCATGACGGCATTCTGGTCACGGTGTGGCTGGGTATCTCCATCATGGTCTTCTCCTTCAACTTCTCGCCTATCGTCTCCTCGTTTGTGGTCTCCAAGCGCGAAGAGTACGAGCCGGAGTTCGGGAAAGCGTTCACCGAGCAGAAATGTTCCAAAATCATCGGTCGCGCCAGCATGCTGATGGTGGCCGTGGTGATGTTCTTCGCCTTTAGCTGCCTGTTTACGCTCTCTCCGCAGAACATGGCGGACGCCAAGGCGCAGAACATTCCGGTGCTCTCCTACCTGGCGAACCACTTTGCGTCAATGTCAGGAACCAAATCGACGTTCGCAACGGTACTGGAATACGGTGCCTCCATCATCGCGCTGGTGGCTATCTTCAAATCCTTCTTCGGTCACTACCTGGGCACGCTGGAAGGGCTGAATGGCCTGATCCTTAAGTTCGGCTACAAGGGCGATAAGAAGAAAGTCTCCGTTGGCAAGCTGAACACCATCAGCATGGTGTTCATCATGGGCTCCACCTGGGTTGTGGCCTACGCTAACCCGAACATTCTGGACCTTATTGAAGCCATGGGTGCGCCAATCATCGCCTCTCTGCTGTGCCTGCTGCCGATGTATGCCATCCGCAAAGCACCGGCGCTGGCGAAATACAAAGGGCGTACCGAGAACATCTTCGTTACCGCGGTCGGCCTGCTGACCATTCTGAATATCGTTTACAAACTGTTCTAACCCATTGCTCAGGAAGAGCGGAGTCACATGATGATTGAGTTTCCGGTTGTACTGGTTATTAACTGCGGATCGTCCTCTGTTAAGTTTTCGGTGCTCGACGCCAGCAGCTGCGATGCCCTGATGACGGGCATTGCAGACGGTATCAACACCGAGAAGGCCTTTATTTCCGTGAACGGGGGTGAGCCGGCCAGATTGGCTCACCAGGACTACGAAGGGGCGCTGGCTGCCATCGCCCTGGAGCTGGAGAAGCGTAACCTGATGAGCAGCGTGGCCTTAATTGGCCACCGCATTGCGCACGGGGGAAACCTCTTCAGCGAGTCGACCCTGATCACGGAAGAGGCGATCGCGCAGATTCGCCAGGTCTCCCCGCTGGCGCCGCTGCATAACTACGCCAACCTGAGCGGCGTGGAAGCGGCAGAGCGCCTGTTCCCGGGCGTGCAGCAGGTCGCGGTATTTGATACCAGCTTCCACCAGACGCTGCCGCCGCAGGCATATCTGTACGGATTGCCGTACCGCTATTTTGAAGAGCTGGGCGTGCGCCGCTACGGCTTCCACGGCACCTCTCACCGCTACGTGGCCGCACAGGCGCATACGCTTCTCGGGCTGTCCGCCGACGACAGCGGCCTGGTGATTGCCCATCTCGGCAACGGGGCGTCGATCTGCGCGGTGCGCAACGGCGAAAGCGTCGACACCTCGATGGGGATGACGCCGCTGGAAGGGCTGGTGATGGGGACGCGCTGCGGCGATGTGGACTTCGGCGCGATGGCGTGGATTGCCCAGCAGACCGGCCAGTCGTTTGAGGATCTGGAGCGCGTGGTTAATAAAGAGTCCGGGCTGCTGGGGATCTCCGGCATCTCCTCCGATTTACGTGCGCTGGAGAAAGCCTGGCACGAAGGCAACGAGCGGGCGCAGCTGGCAATACACACCTTTGTTCACCGCATTGCGCGACATATTGCCGGCCACGCGGCGTCGCTGCACCGCCTGGATGGGGTGATCTTTACCGGTGGCATTGGCGAAAACTCGAAGCTTGTCCGCGCGCTGGTGGCGGAACATCTGAAAGTCTTCGGCATCATCCTCGACGACGCCAAAAATGCCCTGCCGGGGAGCGCGGGTGAGCGCGTGATCTCCACCGAATCGTCCCGCGTGGCCTGCGCGGTTATCCCTACCAACGAAGAAAAAATGATCGCGCTGGACGCCCTCCGTCTTGGAAAGGTTACCCCGGCCGCGGCTTACGCCTGATAAAGCGAGAATCACATGAAAGTAACAATCGATACGGGCGTCGCGCCCAACAGCGACGCATGGGCCGGGTTTCGCGGTGAAGAATGGAAAAACGCCGTCAACGTCCGCGATTTTATTCAGCATAACTACACCCCTTATGAAGGCGATGAAGCTTTCCTCGCGCAGGCGACGCCAGCAACGACGGCGCTGTGGCAGAAGGTAATGGTCGGCATTCGCCAGGAGAACGCCACCCACGCCCCGGTGGATTTTGATACCAACATCGCCACCACCATTACGGCCCACGGGCCGGGCTATATCGACCAGGATCTGGAGACGATCGTCGGCCTGCAAACCGATAAACCGCTCAAGCGCGCGCTGCATCCTTATGGCGGGATCAACATGATCCGCAGCTCGTTCGAAGCCTATGGCCGGGAGATGGATCCGCAGTTCGAATACCTGTTTACCGACCTGCGCAAAACCCACAACCAGGGCGTGTTTGACGTCTACTCCCCGGAGATGATGCGCTGCCGTAAATCCGGCGTGCTGACCGGTCTGCCGGACGGCTACGGGCGCGGACGCATCATCGGTGACTATCGCCGCGTGGCGCTGTACGGGATCGCTTATCTGGTGCGCGAGCGCGAACTGCAGTTTGCCGATCTGCAGGGCAGGCTGGAGCGCGGTGAAGATCTGGAGGCGACGATCCGCCTGCGTGAGGAGCTGGCGGAGCACAGGCGCGCGCTGCTGCAGATCCAGCAGATGGCGGCGAACTATGGCTTTGATATTTCACGTCCGGCGATGAACGCCCAGGAAGCGGTGCAGTGGGTCTATTTTGCCTATCTTGCAGCGGTGAAATCCCAGAACGGCGGTGCGATGTCGCTGGGGCGCACGGCCTCGTTCCTCGATATCTACATTGAACGCGACATGCAGGCAGGAAGGCTGAATGAAGTCCAGGCGCAGGAGCTGATCGATCACTTCATCATGAAGATCCGTATGGTGCGCTTCCTGCGCACGCCGGAGTTCGACACGCTCTTCTCCGGCGATCCGATCTGGGCGACGGAAGTGATCGGCGGCATGGGGCTGGACGGGCGCACGCTGGTGACCAAAAACAGCTTCCGCTATCTGCATACCCTGCACACCATGGGGCCTGCGCCGGAGCCGAACCTGACGATCCTCTGGTCTGAACAACTGCCGATCGCGTTCAAGAAATACGCCGCGCAGGTGTCGATCGTCACCTCTTCGCTGCAGTATGAGAACGACGATCTGATGCGTGCGGACTTCAACAGCGACGACTACGCCATTGCCTGCTGCGTCAGCCCGATGGTGATCGGCAAGCAGATGCAGTTCTTTGGCGCGCGCGCCAACCTCGCCAAAACGCTGCTGTACGCGATCAACGGCGGGGTGGACGAGAAGCTGAAGATCCAGGTCGGCCCGAAAACCGAGCCGCTGCTGGACGACGTGCTGAATTACGATACCGTGATGGCGAGCCTCGACCACTTTATGGACTGGCTGGCGGTGCAGTACATCAGCGCCCTGAACCTCATTCACTACATGCATGATAAGTACAGCTACGAAGCCTCGCTGATGGCGCTGCACGACCGCGACGTCTATCGCACCATGGCCTGCGGCATTGCCGGGCTGTCGGTGGCGGCGGATTCCCTGTCGGCCATTAAATACGCCACGGTGAAGCCGGTGCGCGACCACACCGGTCTGGCGGTCGATTTCGTGATTGAAGGAGACTATCCGCAGTACGGCAACAACGACGACCGCGTGGACAGCATCGCCTGCGACCTGGTGGAGCGCTTTATGAAGAAAATTCAGGCGCTGCCAACCTACCGCAACGCGGTGCCAACCCAGTCGATCCTGACCATCACCTCCAACGTGGTTTACGGCCAGAAGACCGGGAACACGCCGGACGGACGCCGCGGCGGCACGCCGTTTGCCCCAGGCGCGAACCCGATGCACGGCCGCGACAGAAAAGGGGCCGTGGCCTCGCTAACGTCGGTGGCTAAGCTGCCGTTCACCTACGCGAAAGACGGGATCTCCTACACCTTCTCCATCGTGCCGCAGGCGCTGGGCAAGGACGAGCTGGTGCGCAAAACCAACCTCGTAGGGCTGCTGGATGGGTATTTCCATCACGAAGCGTCCATTGAGGGCGGGCAGCATCTGAACGTCAACGTCATGAACCGGGAAATGCTCCTCGATGCCATCGCGCATCCCGAGAATTACCCGAACCTGACGATCCGCGTTTCAGGCTATGCGGTGCGTTTTAACGCACTGACGCGCGAGCAGCAGCAGGATGTGATTTCGAGGACGTTTACGCAATCTATCTGACGACATTCAGGTCTCATGCCCCCTCACCCTGGGGGCATTTTTTTGCCCGCTAAACATACAAAATTGTTTATATAATTACTCACACATATTCATCCGCTCTTGAAAAACAATACGCCTGCTTTTCCCTATCACAGCATGTAAGGACAGTAAGATGATGAAAATGACCCGTATTGCGCTGGTCGCCGCCTCGCTGGCAGCGTGCAGTTTTACGGCACATGCCGCGAACGTTGAGGCTGCCCCGTCTCCCTCGCAGGATCCGCTGGTACAGCACCTGAAGCTCAGCAATGAGCAGGTTAAAAAGATTGAGGATCTGCATAAGCAGCTGGAACAAAATGTCAGCAAGATCCCGATGACGGGGGTGAAGGACGGCGCGCTGATCGACATGTTCCAGGCGGGTAAATGGGACGAAAGCACGGTGAAAAGCCAGCTTGCTGCCTTTAGTAAAATTGAAGAGCAGACCCGCTATTACCGCGTGAAATATTACTTCGACGTCAGCCAGGTGTTGACGCCGGAACAGCGTAAGCAGATTAGAACCGATATGGCTAACGCGCTGGCAGAGTGATTTCTTACGGCGCCGGATGATTCTGCCGTGGCTCGATCGGTTCCCTCTCCCATTGGGAGAGGGTTAGGGTGAGAGCATTCTCTAAACCGGCAAATCAATCAGCAGCGCGCGCAGCGGCGTATCCGCCACCAGGGTGATATTCGCTTCATCACGAATAAACGCCCCGTCGCCGCAGGTGAGCGCTTCTTTCTCTTCCGTGTGCGTCACCGCATGTACCGTACCGTGAATAGACTGCAAATAGGCGCGCGGACCATGAAGCTGGAAGCTCGCCTGATCACCTTTCTTCAGTTCGATATGGTGCAGCCAGACCTGCTGGCGCAGCTGCAGACTACCTTTACTGCCGTCCGGCGATGCAATCAGCTGCTGCTTATCGCCCGTTAAATCTAACTTCTGTACCAGCGGATTTTCCCGCTCGGGGCAGGCGTCCAGCCACAGCTGCATACGGGTCAGCGTTTTGTCTTTGCTGAGGTTATGCTCGCTGTAGCTGATGCCCGGCTGCGTGGAAATTAACAACGCTTCGCCAGCCTTTGCCTGGACATGATTGCCCTCGCTATCGCGGTATTCTGCCTCGCCTTCCAGGATCAGGTTCAGGATATCGACTTTCGGGTACGTACGCGGCTGGAAGGAGGCGCCCGGGGCGAGCACTTCCTGGTTTAACACGCGCAGTGAAGCGTAACCGAGGAGTTTAGGGTCAAAGTAGTGTCCAAAGGAAAAGGTGTAGCGGGCCTGCAGCCAACCGAAATCGGCTTGTCCGCACTGTTTAGCTGTTCTTGTCGTAATCATAAACTTGACCTCTCTTTACACTAAAACAATGGTAAAGGTATGGACGCTGCATTGTTAGCCAGATATTCTGCCCGGTATGTTCAAATTTCCTGAATGAGAACGAGATGGCTAAAGAGAGAGCATTGACGCTTGAGGCGCTTCGCGTCATGGACGCGATTGACCGGCGCGGCAGTTTTGCGGCGGCGGCAGATGAGCTGGGGCGCGTTCCGTCTGCGCTAAGCTACACCATGCAGAAGCTGGAGGAAGAGCTGGATGTGGTGCTGTTTGACCGCTCCGGTCATCGAACAAAATTCACCAACGTGGGGCGAATGCTGCTGGAGCGCGGCCGCGTGCTGCTGGAAGCGGCGGACAAGCTCACGACGGACGCCGAAGCGCTGGCGCGCGGCTGGGAAACCCATCTGACGTTAGTTACCGAAGCGCTGGTGCCGACAGAAGCGCTGTTCCCGCTGGTGGACCGCCTGGCGGCGAAGGCCAATACGCAGCTGTCAATCATCACCGAGGTGCTGGCAGGCGCGTGGGAACGTCTGGAAACGGGCAGGGCGGATATTGTGATTGCGCCGGACATGCACTTCCGTTCCTCATCGGAAATCAACTCGCGCAAGCTCTACAGCGTGATGAACGTCTATGTTGCCGCACCTAATCACCCGATTCACCAGGAGCCGGAGCCGCTCTCTGAAGTGACGCGCGTGAAGTATCGCGGCGTGGCGGTAGCGGATACCGCGCGCGAGCGTCCGGTGCTGACGGTGCAGCTGCTGGATAAACAGCCTCGTCTGACGGTGACCTCGCTGGAAGACAAACGGCAGGCGCTATTGGCCGGTCTGGGCGTGGCGACCATGCCGTACCCGTTTGTCGAAAAAGACATTGCAGAAGGGCGGCTGCGCGTAGTCAGCCCGGAATATAGCCACGAGGTGGATATTATTATGGCGTGGCGCCGTGACAGCATGGGAGAAGCCAAATCATGGTGTTTACGCGAAATTCCGAAGCTTTTCACGCAATACAATAAATAAAATCGTAATTGGTAGGCCCGGTAAGCGAAGCGCCACCGGGCTTTTTTTATGCGCCGATCTTAGGATCCGGACCAAAGCGGTTTTCGCCCGGCGTCCCGCTCTGGCAGTTGAAGATCAAAATCACGATCCAGCCAATAATCGGGATCAGCAGCAGCAATAACCACCACGCTGAACGATCGGTGTCGTGCAGTCGACGGAACAGCACCGCCCACGATGGCAGCAGGACTAACAGGCCATAAATGGTGGTCAGCACGCCTTCACCGCCAGCCCGCTCCCAGCCAAGAATTTTATCCACAATACCCAGCACCATAATGAGAATGAAGTTCACCAGAACGAACATCCAGTACTCTTTGCGGCGGGCACGGCCACCAAATCCAATGTAGTTACGCAGTACTTTTAAATACCAGTCCATTTTCCTTGCCTCATTAGTCAGTCAATCACTTGTTTTCTAAGCGATCGAGGTAAGGATAGATGGAGATTGTGAATTAAAAAAGGGCATCTGGTGATGCCCTTCGTATTTATCCAAATCGGACGTCGCGCCCGTGAGGTTCATCCAGATCCTGCCACGGCCCAATGGAGATAATGCCCGTCGGGTTGATGGTTTTGTGGCTGCGGAAATAGTGGGTGCGGATATGGTCGAAGTCGACCGTGTCGGCAATACCCGGCATCTGGTAGATGTCACGCAGGAAACCATGCAGGTTCAGGTAATCGCTGATGCGGTGCTTGTCGCACTTAAAGTGGGTGACATAGACCGGATCGAAGCGAACCAGCGTGGTCCACAGGCGGATGTCCGCTTCCGTCAGGCGATCGCCCGTCAGGTAGCGATGCTGGCCCAGGATCTGCTCCAGACGCTCCAGCGATTCAAACACCTTTCCAACCGCTTCGTCATACGCTTCCTGGCTGGTGGCGAAACCTGCCTTGTAGACACCGTTGTTGACGTTGTCGTAAATCCAGCTGTTCAGCTCGTCAATTTTCTCTCGCAGCTCAGCCGGATAATAATCTCCGGCACGGGCGCCGTGCGCGTCAAAGGCGGTATTGAACATGCGGATGATTTCCGCAGACTCATTGCTGACAATCGTCTGGTTTTTCTTGTCCCACAGCACCGGCACGGTAACGCGCCCGGTGTAGTGCGGATCGGCTCGCAGATAGAGCTGGTAAAGGAAATCGTGGTGGTAGAGATCGTCGCCGGTCGCCGCGGGGAAATCACTGTCAAACGTCCAGCCGTTTTCCAGCATCAGCGGGTTCACGACCGAAACCGGAATTAAGGATTCGAGACCTTTAAGCTTGCGCACAATCAGCGTGCGGTGTGCCCACGGGCAGGCAAGCGAAACATAAAGATGATAACGGTCTTTCTCAGCCGCGAAGCCGCCTTCGCCGCTCGGGCCTGGTGCGCCGTCGGCGGTCAGCCAGTTACGGAAGGCCGAAACTGAGCGCTTGAAGCGACCTCCGGTGGATTTGGTGTCATACCAGACATCCTGCCATACGCCGTCTACGAGTTGTCCCATTTTTTCTCCTCCGTCAGATAGCAAAAGCGAGGAGATGTCTCCTCGCTTTGTGTTCATTCAGTATAGCGTGCTTACCACTTCTTATTCAGAACGCGGTCGATGCTGTATGCGCCCGGGCCAGTGACGGCCAGCAGCAGGAAGCCACCCGCGATGGTCAGGTTTTTCATGAACATCAGAGAGTTCACGCCTTCCGCAAAGTTGCTGTGGAAGATGAACGCCGTCAGCACGGTGAAGCCTGCGGTAAACAGCGCGGTAGTACGGGTCAGGAAGCCGAACAGTACCGCCAGGCCGCCGCCGAACTCAAGAAGAATGGTCAGCGGCAGCAGGAACCCCGGAACGCCCATGGCTTCCATATACTGCTGGGTACCCGCATAACCGGTGATTTTTCCCCAACCTGCCACGATGAACAGAATTGGCATCAGAATACGCGCGACCAGTACACCAACATCTTCTAATTTTTTCATTTTACTCTCCAGGAAACCACATGAGCGGCTGAACATTATTTGTCTGCAATTCCGGGTAGATACCGCGGCGTTGCTGTCGATGGAGAGGATAATAAACGGGGCGGGTGGTAATTGTTAGCAAGGAAAACTGTCAATCTTCTTCAAAGATATTGAGTAAGGGGGCGTGCGCGCTGGTGCCCTGATCCCAACCCTCTCCCGCAGAGAGAGGCCGCAAAAACAAAAAACGGTAACCAGGGTTACCGTTTTGCTTTTATCACCGCAGCTGCTGCTGCCGTAACGTTGCTTTCACCAGACGCCAGGCGCTCCAGGCGCCGAATCCACGACGAGCCCAGCGGATCAGCATGTTCGGATGACGAACGGACCAGATCGCCATTACGCTGCTGCCGACCAGCGCCCAGGAACGCAGGCTCAGGACGGTATTCCAGCCCCGGTCAAACCGTCGCGTCGCGTCGATCCAGTCGCGACGACTGGCCGACAGATCCAGCCGTTGCTGCTGGATCTGGCTTAACAGGTACGCTTTTCGCTTTTGACGTTCGGCTTTATCGCTCACGGCTAGTCATCCTCCAGCAGAGCGCGATCGTTCGCCAGCTCCTGACGCGTATGGCGCAGGAAAGTGGACTTGCGCGCTTTACGCAGCGTCCAGATACCGCCTATCAACGCGGCGACCAGCAGAACGACGGTGGTGGCAATCATCGCGTTAAGACGATACTGCGGATCGATGGCCCAGATGATTAACACCATCAGGCTCATCAGGCCAAACGCGGCGAAGAGCATGGTCAGCCCGAGCATCAGCAGCATCTGGAAGAGGTTCGCTTTCTCCTCCTCCAGCTCGACCACTGCCAGCCGGACGCGCGTTTCGGCAATCCCGACCAGCGTCGTTAAAATACGCTGGCCGATGCCGAGGACGTTGTTAGCAGGCCCTTGTGCGTGACGAGGATCTTCCATATCAACGACGCGTCAGAAGGACACCCAGTACCACACCCACTGCGGCACCAATCCCTACACCCGTCCATGGATTATCACGCACATATTCGTCCGCGCGGGCAGCCGCTTCGCGGGTCTGTTTCGCCAGCGCATCACCGGTTTCACCCAGGCGATAGCGGCTCTCTTTCAGCGCCTGCTCCGCCTTGCTGCGCAGCTTGCTGACCTCTTCTTTTGACTTGTCAGCAGAGGAGTTCAGCACCTCTTCAAGGGTATCGGCCAGGGATTTCAGTTCAGCGCGCAGATGTTCAGACGTCGTATCTTTTGACATGATTCTCTCTCCTGTTGAGATTTCCGTTAACTCAATAATCGCGAGCTTCCAGCGCTTTCAGGTCGTCCTGCGCTTCTTTCAACTTCTTCTCGCGCTTAGCAATTTTTTCCGCATCTCCTTTCTCTTTCGCTTCCTGCAGGTCGCGACGGCGCTCGGCTATCTCGTCCTTCTGTTCAGCGATTTTCTTCTTGTGGTCGGCACGAAGCTTGCTGTCTGAACAGTTCGCTTTCACTTCGCTCAGCGCTTTTTTAAGACCATCAACACGGTGCTGATTGTTATGCTTTTCGGCATAACCGATCTCACGCTGAATATCCTGTTCTTTCTCCTGACAGAGAGAGTTTGCGAAGGATGCTGTGCTTAAAGAAAAAAGGGCCAGAGCCAGAGTCATGCGGAATTTCATTATCGAAACCTTCCATTGTGTTGCGGCGTTAGCCGCTATCCAAAGTTATGCGGAGTACATCGAGGGGTGCTCCGCGTACTTAAGCATAGTAAGTAAACGGGGGATTAACCAAAGTGAGTGAAAAGATTCGGAATCCTGGAAGTTATCCAAACCGATGCGACGTATCGCGAATCAATGACAGCCAGGCTGCAGGCTGGCTGTCATCTTCCTGCTGGGCAATGATATACCCGTGCGGCAGCGTACGGTCGAGAACCACTTTCGCGGCGGCACTTTGCGCACGGGAATCAAACTTGATCAGTAAAACATCGTCCTGCGGGGTAATGCTCTTAAAGCGGATCCCGTTCGCGTCCAGATGATGCCAGACAGAAAAACCGTCAGGCACGCTGGCGCCCTGGTTTACCGGGCGAATAGCCAGCGTCGATTCCTGATGCGAAAGCGCGCTCCATGCCAGCAGCATGGCGCTGAGGACGATCAGCGTAATCACGGCAACGGCAAAACGGCGCAGGGCGAGCGGTGAGATAGCCATCGTTAGCCTCTGGCTCCGTATTTCTTCTTCCACAGGACAACCAGTGAGCCAATCAGGCCGAAGACCAGCAGAACCACTGGCAGCAGCATCAGGCAGGACATCAGCTGATCTTCATATTTCATAAAGACCGGGGTTTTACCCAGCGCATAGCCGAGCGTCGTCAGAATAAGCACCCATAGCAGGCCGCTCATCCAGTTAAAGAACTGGAAGCGCGTGCTGCTCAACCCCGACAGACCGGCAATGGTCGGCAGCAGGGTGCGAACAAAGGCGATAAAGCGGCCAATCAACAGCGCGGAAAGCCCGTGCTTGTGGAAAAGGTGGTGCGCCCGCTGGTGATAATGCGCAGGAAGATGAGAGAGCCAGTTCTGGACGATCCGGGTATTGCCCAGCCATCGTCCCTGGATATAGCTCACCCAGCAGCCGAGGCTGGCCGCCACGGTCAGTAATAAAATGGTGTGTGGAAACGCCATCGCCCCTTTGGCACACAGCACGCCGACAAGTACCAGCAAACTGTCACCGGGCAGGAAGGCAGCAGGCAGCAAACCGTTCTCAAGGAACAGGATCATAAACAGGACGAAATAGAGCATGCCAATCATGGAAGGGTTGGCCAGCGTTTCAAAATCCTGCGCCCAGAGGGCATGCAGCAGTTGGGTCAAAAGTTCCATTCAGTGTTCCTGGAAATCGGTTAACGTCACGCCTGTTATCCGGGACAAACAGCACGGCGACATTGTTGTGATTTCATTATGGTCGCTCGCGGACACATTGCGGTGTGGCCAACACTGTTCCCTGTTAATTGGCTGGTTAGCAAGCACTAACTTACAAAATAAGGAATTGAATCCAATTGTAACAAAGCCCAACGTTCTGCGTCACAGAATTTGCAGGGGTGAGTTGATTTTGGCGTAAGCCCAGGAAGTGAGCGAGGGGATTTACAAAGGCTGACACTATATATGTTTTGCTTACTCCTGTAAGCCGGAAGGCGCGACGTAGCGCCTGCCAGCAGAAAGGTCATCTATTTTGCGGCACTGGAAGCCGTATCGAGATGAACAACCGGATTATCGGCAAAAAGATAGCGGTCAGCGTTAAATTCAAAGTCATCGCTGGTTTCGTTGAACAGCATCTGCTTGGTGTTTTCCAGGTGCTGCCACATCGCCAGCTTGGCGGCATGCGGATCTTTACGAATCAGCGCCTTAAGGATTTGGTCGTGATCGTCGCACCAGTTGTCGACGGTACGGGAATCGATATGGTCGTGCAGTTTTTTCCAGTACGGGTTGTGAACGCGCTGAGTCCACATTTTTTCAACGATTGCCGCCAGGGCCGTATTTTGGGTTGCCAGGGCGACCTGAACGTGGAACTGCAGATCCCACTCTGAATCGCGGAAACATTTCTCCTTACGGGCATTCTCCTGGATCTCCATCAGCTTCATGATGTCCTGCTTGGTCACCTGCGTCGCCGCAAACTCAGCGATATTGCTTTCGATCAGCTGGCGAGCCTGGAGCAGCTCAAACGGGCCATAGCTGGCGAATTCCAGACTTTCGTCCGCGACGGGAGAGTGTTTCGGCAGATTAGAAATCACGTGAATGCCGGAGCCTTTGCGTACCTCAACGTAGCCTTCCACTTCCAGCATGATAATCGCTTCACGCACCACCGTGCGGCTGACGCTTTTTTCATCCGCGATAAAGCGCTCGGCGGGAAGTTTATCACCGACAAGATAGACCCCTTGCTCGATGCGATCTTTCAGCTCCGCAGCAAGTTGTTGATACAAACGACGTGGTTCGGTGATTTCCATATGCGCTCCAGGCAGGGTACGGCAGATGATTTGTTATACCACTTTTGCGTGCCACTCTCCAGATTATGCCATTAAAAAAGCCGCCCGGAGGCGGCTTCGGTGAAACGCATTTTCGCTAACTCTGCGTTGCCGGTTTTCCGAGGGACTCTTTCGCCAGCTCCTCTGCCGATTTGCTTTTCAGCACCGTCCAGATAACCACCGCACCCATCAGGTCGAAGATCGCCAGCACCGCGAACAGCGGGCTGAAGCCGATGGTATCCGCCAGCGCGCCGACCACCAGTGCAAACATGGTGCTCGCGGTCCAGGCGGCCATGCCGGTCAGGCCGTTGGCGGTTGCCACTTCGTTACGACCAAAGACGTCAGACGAGAGCGTAATCAGCGCGCCGGACAGGGACTGGTGCGCAAAGCCACCGATGCACAGCAGGGCAATGGCAACGTACGGGCTGGTGAACAGGCCGATCATGCCAGGGCCGATCATCAGCAGCGCGCCCATGGTCACCACCATCTTACGGGAAACGATCAGGTTCACGCCAAACCAGCGCTGGAACAGCGGTGGCAGGTAGCCGCCCACGATACAGCCCAGGTCAGCGAACAGCATCGGCATCCAGGCGAACATCGCGATCTCTTTCAGGTTAAAGCCGTAGACTTTAAACATGAACAGGGGGATCCACGCGTTAAAGGTACCCCAGGCCGGTTCAGCCAGGAAGCGCGGCAGGGCGATACCCCAGAACTGACGGGTGCCCAGGATCTGCCAGACGGTCATTTTTTTGCCGTTGTTGGTCTGATGCTGCGCTTCCTGACCGCCAATGATGTATTCGCGTTCTTCTTCGGAGAGCTTTTTCTGATCGCGTGGGTGTTTGTAGAAAATCAGCCACGCCATCGCCCAGGCAAAGCTCAGCACGCCTGAGATGATGAACGCCATCTGCCAGCTGTGCATCACGATGGCCCACACCACCAGCGGCGGCGCTATCATCGCCCCAATGGACGAGCCCACGTTGAAGTAGCCGACCGCAATGGAACGCTCTTTCGCCGGGAACCACTCGGAGCTGGCCTTCAGGCCCGCCGGGATCATCGCGGCTTCAGCCGCACCGACCGCACCGCGCGCCAGCGCCAGTCCACCCCAGCTGCCTGCCAGCGCGGTTGCACCGCAGAACACCGCCCAGGCGATGGCGAAGAAGGCATAACCGATTTTGGTACCGAGAATATCCAGCACGTAGCCCGCAACAGGCTGCATGATGGTATACGCCGCGGAATAGGCGGCAATGATGTAGGAGTATTGCTGCGTGGAGATATGCAGCTCTTCCATCAACGTTGGCGCTGCTGCTGCCACGGTGTTACGCGTCAGGTAGCCCAGCACGGTGCCTAACGTCACCAGTGCGATCATATACCAACGTAACCCTTTAATTTTACGCATCTAAAACCTCATCGTTATGTTATTTCCGCGCCAGAGCACGGCAACCTCTCAACCGTTTCCGGGAGCAGTTGTGTAACGGGAGGGGCGTAACCAGGAGCATGTCCCGGAGCGGCCCGAACCTTGCCATAAGTAAGCGTGCATAAGTCGGTATCCGTACCGTTAAACCCGATGTCTCTCACACCGGTAATGCATTCCGTCGGCTTATAGTTTGCGACGGCGA
This sequence comes from Enterobacter sp. E20, assembly GCF_000801755.2. Taxonomy (NCBI): domain Bacteria; kingdom Pseudomonadati; phylum Pseudomonadota; class Gammaproteobacteria; order Enterobacterales; family Enterobacteriaceae; genus Enterobacter; species Enterobacter sp. E20. Next base: position 4,160,842 of record NZ_CP012999.1, on the reverse strand, counting down.
AAAGATAACTTGTCATACATCTTTAAAAGGTGAGTGACATCACAAATGTATGATTCTTTGTGGGGACATTAATCGTCGCGCGCAAAGCCAGTATTGGCGCGGTCTGCAGAAGGGTTTGCTTCATTGAGGGTAATTTATTTGTTGGCGTTTATTGATCTCACTCACGAAAAAAGCTTCGGTTGGTGGAAATTGGTGTGATAACTTTGCAGCATATGAACATACGCTTTCTGCGCTCCCGTAATGAGGAAGACGATAATGACGCCGTTTATGACCGAAGATTTTCTGTTAGATACCGAATTTGCTCGCCGCCTGTACCACGACTACGCAAAAGACCAGCCGATTTTCGACTACCACTGCCATTTACCGCCGCAGCAGGTTGCCGAAAATTATCGCTTCAAAAACCTGTATGACATCTGGCTGAAGGGTGACCACTATAAATGGCGTGCCATGCGCACCAACGGCGTGGCGGAGCGCCTGTGTACCGGCGATGCGACCGACCGTGAGAAGTTTGACGCCTGGGCGGCAACCGTTCCGCACACCATCGGCAACCCGCTTTACCACTGGACCCATCTTGAACTCCGCCGTCCGTTTGGCATCACCGGCAAGCTGCTCTCCCCAACGACCGCGGATGAAATCTGGAATCGGTGCAACGCGCTGCTGGCGCAGGATAACTTCACCGCGCGCGGCATCATGAAGCAGATGAACGTGAAGATGGTGGGCACCACCGACGATCCGATTGACTCCCTGGAGCATCATGCCGTTGTCGCAAAAGACACCTCTTTCGATATCAAAGTGCTGCCAAGCTGGCGCCCGGACAAAGCCTTCAACATTGAGCAGGCCACCTTCACCGACTACATGGAGAAGCTGGCGGAAGTGTCGGATACCGACATCCGTCGTTTCGCTGACCTGCAAACCGCGCTGACCAAACGTCTGGATCACTTCGCGGCGCACGGCTGTAAAGTGTCTGACCACGCGCTGGACGTGGTGCTGTTTGCGGAATCAAACGAAGCCGAGCTGGACAGCATTCTGGCGCGTCGTCTCTCTGGCGAAGGCTTAAGCGAGCACGAAGTGGCGCAGTTCAAAACGGCGGTGCTGGTATTTCTCGGTGCGGAATACGCGCGTCGCGGCTGGGTACAGCAGTACCACATCGGCGCGCTGCGCAATAACAACCAGCGCCAGTTCAAACTGCTCGGTGCTGACGTGGGCTTCGACTCCATCAACGATCGTCCGCTGGCGGAAGAGCTGTCAAAACTGCTGAGCAAACAGAACGAACAAAACCTGCTGCCTAAAACCATCCTGTACTGCCTGAACCCGCGCGATAACGAAGTGCTGGGTACCATGGTCGGCAACTTCCAGGGCGAAGGGATGCCGGGCAAGATGCAGTTCGGTTCCGGCTGGTGGTTTAACGATCAGAAAGATGGCATGGAGCGTCAGATGACGCAGCTCGCGCAGCTGGGTCTGCTGAGCCGCTTTGTCGGCATGCTGACCGACAGCCGCAGCTTCCTGTCCTATACCCGTCATGAATATTTCCGCCGCATTCTGTGCCAGATGATTGGCCGCTGGGTACACGCGGGCGAAGCGCCAGCGGATATCCAGCTGCTGGGCGAAATGGTGAGAAACATCTGCTTTAACAATGCGCGTGACTACTTCGCCATTGAACTGAACTAAGGCCGTTTGAGGTTGATATGCAATACATCAAAATCCATTCGCTGGATAACGTGGCCGTCGCGCTGACGGATCTCGCTGAAGGCGACGTGGTGACCGTTGATAACCAGAGCGTCACCCTGCGTCAGGCGATCGTCCGTGGACACAAGTTTGCCCTGATCCCCATTGCGAAAGGGGAGAACGTGGTGAAGTACGGTTTGCCCATCGGCCATGCGCTGGCGGATATTGCGCCGGGTGAATACATTCACTCACACAATACCCGCACCAATCTGAGCGATCTGGACGAGTACAGCTATCAACCTGATTTACCGGCGGAAGAGCGTCAGGCGGCCGATCGTGAGGTGCAGATCTACCGTCGCGCCAACGGTGCCGTGGGGATCCGCAACGAGCTGTGGATCCTCCCGACCGTCGGCTGCGTCAACGGAATTGCGCGCCAGATCCAGACGCGCTTCCTGAAAGAGACCAACAACGCCGAAGGGACTGACGGCGTGCATCTCTTCAGCCACACCTACGGCTGTTCCCAGCTCGGTGACGACCACATTAACACCCGCACCATGCTGCAAAACATGGTGCGTCATCCGAATGCGGGCGCGGTGCTGGTGATTGGCCTGGGCTGCGAGAACAATCAGGTTGACGCCTTCCGCGACACGCTGGGCGAGTTCGATCCCGAGCGCGTGCATTTTATGGTGTGCCAGCATCAGGACGACGAAGTGGAAGCGGGCGTTGAACAGCTTCACCAGCTTTATGAGGTGATGCGCCACGACAGGCGCGAGCCGGGCAAGCTGAGCGAGCTGAAGTTTGGGCTGGAGTGCGGCGGGTCAGATGGCCTTTCCGGCATTACCGCTAACCCGATGCTGGGCCGCTTCTCGGATTACGTGATTGCCAACGGCGGCACGACGGTGCTGACCGAAGTGCCGGAAATGTTCGGCGCGGAGCGTATTCTGATGAGCCACTGCCGCGACGAAGAGACCTTTGAGAAGACCGTCACCATGGTGAACGACTTCAAACAGTATTTCATCGCCCACAATCAGCCGATTTACGAGAACCCGTCGCCGGGCAACAAAGCGGGCGGGATCACCACGCTGGAAGAGAAATCCCTCGGCTGCACCCAGAAAGCGGGCGCGAGCCAGGTGGTTGACGTGCTGCGCTACGGCGAGCGCCTGAAAACCCACGGTCTGAACCTGCTGAGCGCACCGGGCAACGATGCGGTCGCCACCAGCGCGCTGGCGGGAGCGGGCTGCCATATGGTGCTGTTCAGTACCGGTCGCGGCACGCCGTACGGCGGTTTTGTGCCGACTGTGAAAATCGCCACCAACAGCGAGCTGGCGGCAAAGAAAAAGCACTGGATCGACTTTGATGCGGGCCAGCTGATTCACGGCAAAGCGATGCCGCAGCTGCTGACGGAGTTCGTGGATACTATCGTGGAATTTGCTAACGGCAGGCAGACCTGTAACGAGAAGAACGACTTCCGCGAGCTGGCGATCTTTAAGAGTGGTGTGACGCTTTAATCGGTGCGGGCTGATGCCCTCACCCTTACCCTCTCCCACGGGGAGAGGGTACAAACACTAAAAACGGCAACCTCAGGGTTGCCGTTTTGCATTTACTCTGTAGGCCCGGTAAGGCGTAGCCGACACCGGGCTTTTGTTTTTAACTGCGCAGGGCATTCTTCGCTAAACGCGCGTCTTCCGCCTGACAGGCCGCTGCGGTAAACAGCACGTCGGTAGAGGAGTTCAGCGCTGTTTCGCAGGAGTCCTGCAGCACGCCGATGATAAAGCCGACGGCCACAACCTGCATCGCAATCTCGTTCGGGATGCCGAACATATTACACGCCAGCGGGATCAGCAGCAGCGAACCGCCCGCTACGCCGGATGCGCCACAGGCGCACAGTGACGCCACCACGCTCAGCAGCAATGCGGTTGGCAGATCCACCGGAATGCCCAGCGTATGCACCGCCGCCAGGGTCAGCACGGTGATGGTGATTGCCGCGCCCGCCATGTTCACGGTTGCGCCCAACGGGATCGACACGGAATAGGTATCGCGGTCCAGGTTCAGCTTCTCCGCCAGCGCCATGTTAACCGGAATGTTCGCCGCAGAGCTGCGGGTGAAGAAGGCATACACTCCGCTCTCGCGCAGGCAGGTCAGCACCAGCGGATACGGGTTGCGGCGGATCTGCCAGAACACCAGCAGAGGGTTGATCACCAGCGCCACCAGCAGCATACAGCCGACCAGCACAACCAGCAGCTGCGCGTAGCCCCACAGCGCGTCGAAACCGGTGGTTGCAAGCGTAGAGGAGACCAGCCCGAAAATACCGATTGGCGCAAAGCGAATCACCAGCTTCACCATAAAGGTCACGGCGTTGGACAGATCGTTGACCAGGTTTTTCGTGGTGTCGTTACCGTGACGCAGCGCGAAGCCCAGGCCAATCGCCCAGACCAGGATGCCAATGTAGTTTCCGCTCATCAGCGCGGTGATGGGGTTAGAAACCATGCTCATCAGCAGTCCGCGAAGCACTTCGACAATGCCGGATGGCGGCGTGATGTCACCGGCCGCGCTGGTCAGGTGTAGCGTGGACGGGAACAGGAAGCTAAACACCACGGCCGTTAAGGCAGCCGAGAAGGTTCCCAGCAGATACAGGAACAGAATGGGGCGAATGTTGGTTTTTTGTCCGTGCTGGTGGTTGGCAATTGACGCCATGACCAGCATCAGAACCAGTACCGGTGCCACGGCCTTCAGTGCGCCAACGAAAAGGGTCCCGAGCAGCCCCGTAGCCTCCGCAGCAGGTTTTGACACCATCGCCAGCAGAATACCCAGCACCAGCCCGACCAGAATTTGTTTAACGAGGCTGCCCTGCGCCAGGCGCGCGAACAGTCCGCTTGATTGTGTGCTCATACGTATTTCCTGAGTGAAATTGCGTTCCATCCCGGATGTGCTCTTAGTCACATTTATGTCCGGATGTAAGTAAATGTTTGCCTGGTCGAGTATAGGGAATGCGCGAAAGGAAGGAAGCGTAAAATGCTGGATTTTACGTGTTGCATCATATTTTTTAACTGCTGCGTTACAAAAGTGTGTTCACCCTCTCCCTGTGGGAGAGGGCCGGGGTGAGGGGGATTATTCCACCTGCTGCTTCTTATCGTGCTGGCGGTTAACCCAGGTATTGATAATCAGCGTCACGATCAGAATGCCAAACACCACGCCGAGCGAAATGGCGATCGGGATATGGTAGAAATCGACGATCAGCATCTTGATGCCGATAAACACCAGGATCACCGACAGACCGTACTTCAGCATCGAGAAGCGCTCCGCCGCGCCCGCCAGCAGGAAGTACATCGCACGCAGGCCGAGAATGGCGAACAGGTTAGACGTCAGGACGATGAACGGGTCGGTGGTCACCGCGAAGATCGCCGGAATGCTGTCCACCGCGAAAATCACGTCGCTTAGCTCAACCAGAATCAGTACCAGCAGCAGCGGAGTGGCGAACAGCAGGCCGTTCTTGCGCACAAAGAAGTGCTCACTCTCGATCTTGTCGGTCATGCGCAGATGCCCACGGATCCACTTCACCAGCGGGCGATCGCCAATCGCGGAGCCGTCCTCTTTCGCCAGCGCCATTTTGACCCCGGTGAACAGCAGGAACGCGCCAAAGACGTACAGCAGCCATTCGAACTGGGTAATCAGCCAGCTGCCGGCGAAGATCATGATGGTACGCAGGATAATCGCGCCCAGCACGCCGTACACCAGCACGCGTCGCTGCAGGGCAGCAGGCACGGCAAAGTAGCTGAACAGCATCAGCCAGACGAAGACGTTATCAACCGCCAGGGCTTTTTCAATCAGATAACCGGTGAGGAAGGCGAGCGCCTGAGGGTCGGCCACCGCGCGGCCTTCGGTCGACGCCAGGTACCACCAGAAGGCGGCACAGAACAGCAGGGAGAGGGTGACCCACACCAGAGACCAGGCCGCAGCCTGTTTGATGCTCATGCCGTGCGCGCCGCGACGGCCCTGCAAAAAGAGGTCGATCGCCAGCATGATGAGCACGACAACCGCGAATCCGCCCCACAACATTGGAGTGCCGACAGAATGCATACTATTTTCCTTACACATAAAAAAACAAAAACGGCCATGGTCAGAAGACGATAGCCGTTAGCTTTTTATGCATAGACCTCGCCTTCCGGCAAGGTCTCACTTACAACCACGAAGGTTGCCCGGCGACCGGATGCGTGTTTAACGCATCGTAATGACGATCCACCGGCGAAGAAGTTACTCCCCTTTGCAGGTAACAAAATATGTCAGACCATTGGTTTCGTCAATGGTCTGCGCCGTTTCATTACACAGCTTTACGCGATCGCTTCCGCGCTCACGCCGTCTGCCGGGAATACCACGCCGGTCTGGCGACGGATCTCCGTTTGCAGCTTCGCCGTGGTGCGGCTCACCGCGAGGCCGGGGTGATTCACTTCGTTGTCTTCCACCAGACGGGCGAAGACCTCTGCCTCATAGAGCATAGTGTTAATATGCTGAGGCTGCGTCAGCTCCTGCGCTTTGCCGCCGCGCGGCACAAAGCTCACTTTCTGGCACTCGGAGATCTTCTCGATAACCAGCGAGCCCGCTTCGCCCTGAATTTCGCTCGGCAGCACGGAATCGCTCACCTTGGAGTGCTGCAGCGTGACGCTGAAATCACCGTAATCCAGCACCGCTACACCGTGCGCATCCACGCCGCTCTCCAGCAGGCTGGCTTGCGCACTGACGCCGTGCGGTTCGCCCCACAGGGCCACGGCAGAGGCCAGGCAGTAGAAACCGATATCCATAATCGAGCCGTTCGAAAACGCCGGGTTAAAGGTGTTCGGGTTCTCGCCGTCCAGATAGCGCTGATAGCGCGACGAGTACTGGCAGTAGTTGATAAAGGCTTTACGCACTTTGCCAATTTTCGGCAGGGACTGCTGCAGCAGCAGGAAATTCGGCAGGCTGGCGGTTTTGAACGCTTCGAACAGCACCACCTGGTTTTCGCGGGCAAGCGCAATGGTCGCTTCCACTTCCTCAATATTTGACGCCAGCGGCTTCTCGCAAATCACATGCTTTTTATGGCTGAGGAACAGCTTCGTTTGCGGGAAGTGCAGGGAGTTCGGGCTGGCGATATACACCGCGTCAATGGCGTCGCTTTGCGCCATGTCATCAAGCGAAGTGAAGAGATGCTCAACGAGGTAATCGTTGGCAAAACTCTGCGCCTGCTCAAGGCTGCGGGAATAGACTGCGGTAAGCTTAAGTTTGCCGGTTTCGTGGGCGGCGTCGACGAACTGGCGCGTGATCCAGTTCGTACCAATGACTGCGAAACGTATCATAAACGTTTACGTACTCCGTAGCGGGGAACCTTTAGCCACTGTAGCACGTCATCATGACAATTCGCGTGCGCTATTCCGCATTACCATTTAACGATAAATGCGTAAGCCACAGGCGGGTATCAAACTCCAGCTGGTGGTACTGCGGCTCCATGTGGCAGCACAGGGAATAGAACGCTTTGTCGTGCTCTTTCTCTTTCAGGTGTGCCAGCTCGTGGACGACGATCATCCGCAGGAAGGCTTCCGGCGCGTTACGGAAAACCGTCGCGACGCGGATTTCGGCCTTCGCTTTCAGCTTGCCACCCTGTACGCGGGAGATGGCGGTGTGCAGGCCGAGCGCGTTTTTCAGCACGTGGATCTTGTTGTCGTACATCACCTTGTTGATCGGCGGCGCGCTCTTCAGATACCGGCTTTTCAGATCCTGCGTATACTGCCAGAGGGCCTTATCGGTCGCGAAATCGTGCGTACCGGGATAGCGTTTTTCCAGCACCGCGCCGAGCTTCTGCTCGGCAATCAGGCTGCGAACCTGAGTCAGTAAATGCTCCGGATAGCCCTGGAGATAAGTAAGTTGGTTCATCAAAAGCCCAAATTAATGCGAAAACGGGTATACTCACGCACCCTTTTCAGGGATACGCCAAATTTTACCATTCAGGAGGGCCGATGAGCCACTTAGACAACGGTTTCCGTTCACTCAACCTTAAACGTTTCCCGGAAACGGACGACGTTAACCCGCTCATGGCGTGGGAAGCGGCGGATGAATATCTGCTGCAGCAGTTGGATGAGACTGAAATCCGCGGCCCGGTTTTGATCCTGAATGACGCCTTTGGCGCGCTGGGCTGCGCCCTGGCGGAGCACACGCCATACAGCATCGGCGATTCCTACCTGAGCGAGCTGGCGACGCGTGAAAACCTGCGCCATAACGACATCGAAGAGTCCAGCGTGAAGTTCCTCGACAGCACCGCGGACTACCCGCAGGCGCCGGGCGTGGTGCTGATCAAAGTGCCAAAAACCATGGCGCTGCTGGAGCAACAGCTGCGCGCGCTGCGTAAGGTCGTGACGCCGGAAACGCGCATTATCGCGGGCGCTAAAGCGCGCGATATTCACACCTCGACGCTCGAGCTGTTCGAGAAAGTCCTCGGCCCGACCACCACGACGCTGGCCTGGAAAAAAGCGCGCCTGATCAACTGCACCTTCAGCGCGCCGGAGCTGGCCGACGCGCCGGAGACGCTGAGCTGGAAGCTGGAAGGCACCGACTGGACCATCCACAACCATGCGAATGTCTTCTCCCGCACCGGGCTGGATATCGGGGCGCGTTTCTTTATGGAACATCTGCCGGAAAATCTGGAAGGTGAAATCGTCGATCTGGGCTGCGGTAACGGCGTGATTGGCCTGACGCTGCTGGCGAAGAACCCGGACGCCAGCGTGGTGTTCAGCGACGAGTCGCCGATGGCGGTGGCCTCCAGCCGTCTGAACGTGGAAACCAACATGCCGGAAGCGCTGGACCGCTGCGAGTTTATGATCAACAACGCGCTGTCCGGCGTAGAGCCGTTCCGCTTCAACGCCGTGTTCTGCAACCCGCCGTTCCACCAGAAGCACGCCCTGACGGATAACGTCGCGTGGGAGATGTTCCACCACGCGCGCCGCTGCCTGAAAATCAACGGCGAGCTGTACATCGTGGCGAACCGCCACCTGGATTACTTCCACAAGCTGAAGAAGATTTTCGGCAACTGCGTCACCATTGCGACGAACAACAAGTTCGTGGTGCTGAAAGCGGTGAAGCTGGGGCGTCGTCGGTAAGACTGTTATGTGCGGCCTGATGCCCTCACCCCGGCCCTCTCCCACAGGGAGAGGGAGCAAACGCTAAAAACGGCAACTGGGTTGCCGTTTTGCTTTTACCCTGCCGCCCGGCAATGTCCTAGATCGCCAGAGCCAACTTCGTCCCCTGCGCAATTGCCCGCCGCGCGTCCAGCTCCATCGCCACGTCGCACCCGCCGATCAAATGCACCGTTTTACCGGCTTCGCGCAGCGGATCGGCCAGATCGCGCTTCGGCTCCTGCCCGGCGCATAAAATCACATGATCCACACGTAACAGCTGCGGCTCGCCGCCGATCGTGACGTGCAGACCCTCGTCGTCGATCTTCTGGTAGCCCACCGCCGGGATCATCTTCACCCCGCGCGAGAGCAGGGTGGCGCGGTGGATCCAGCCCGTGGTTTTGCCCAGCCCTTCGCCCGGCTTGCTGGCCTTGCGCTGCAGCATCACGATCTGGCGCGGGCTTTTCGGCAGCTGCGGCCCTTCCGGGCGTAGCCCGCCGGACTGGTTCAGGCTGGTGTCGATACCCCATTCCACGCAAAACTCGGCAATGTTCTGGCTGGTGGCCTCGCCCGGCTGGCTTAAGTACATGGCGGTATCAAAGCCGATCCCGCCGCAGCCGATAATCGCCACCTTCTCACCGACCGGCGTTTTGTCACGCAATACATCCAGATAGCTCAACACCTTCGGATGATCGATACCCTCGATCGCAGGCGTGCGCGGCACGATCCCGCTCGCCAGGATCACCTCGTCGAAACCGATCAGATCCGCCGCGCTGACAAACTGATTAAGCCGCAGCTCGACGCCCGTCAGGTCGATCATCCGGCGGTAGTAGCGCAGGGTTTCATAGAACTCCTCTTTGCCGGGGATCTGTTTGGCGATATTAAACTGCCCGCCAATCTCCGCCAGCGCATCAAACAGCGTCACGCTGTGCCCGCGCGAGGCGGCATTCACCGCAAACGCCAGGCCCGCGGGGCCAGCGCCCACCACGGCCAGACGCTTTTTATTAACCGCCGGAACGATCGGCATTTTGGTTTCATGGCAGGCGCGCGGGTTAACCAGGCAAGAGGTGACCTTGCCGACGAAGATCTGATCCAGACAGGCCTGGTTACAGCCGATGCAGGTGTTGATCTCGTCCGCACGGCCGCTTTGCGCTTTGGAGAGCAGTTCGGCATCGGCCAGGAACGGGCGCGCCATCGACACCATGTCGGCGTCGCCGCGTGAAATCACATCGTCCGCCACCTGCGGATCGTTAATGCGGTTGGTGGTGACCAGTGGAACAGAGACTTTGCCTTTCAGCTTCCGTGTTACCCAGCTGAACGCCGCGCGCGGCACCGGCGTGGCGATGGTGGGGATGCGCGCCTCGTGCCAGCCAATCCCTGTGTTGATAATGGTGGCACCGGCGGCTTCAATCGCCTGCGCCAGCTGCACGGTTTCGTCGAACGTGCCGCCGCCTTCCACCAGGTCGAGCATCGACAGGCGGAAAACGATAATAAAGTCTGCGCCCGCACGTTCGCGCACCGCGCGCACTACCTCCACGGCAAAGCGCATCCGGCGGGCGTAGTCGCCGCCCCATTCGTCATCGCGCTGGTTGGTGCGGGCCGCGAGGAACTCGTTGATCAGGTAGCCTTCCGAGCCCATCACCTCCACGCCGTCATAGCCCGCCTCGCGCGCCAGCGCCGCGCAGCGGGCAAAGTCGTCGATCAGCGCCAGGATCTCATCGTGGCTGAGGGCGTGAGGTTTAAAGCGGTTGATTGGCGCCTGAATGGCCGACGGCGCGACCAGGTTCGGCTGATAGCTGTAGCGTCCGGTGTGCAGGATTTGCAGGGCGATTTTACCGCCCTCGCGGTGTACCGCGTCGGTCACAATGCGGTGGTGCGGCAGCTGTGACGCATCGTTCAGAACCGCGCCGCCCTCCATGCCCACGCCGGAAGGCGCCGGGGCCACGCCGCCGGTGACAATCAGCGCCACCCCGTGGCGGGCGCGCTCGGCATAGAAGGCTGCCAGACGCTCGGCCCCGTCCGGATGCTCCTCCAGCCCGGTGTGCATCGAGCCCATCAACACGCGGTTTTTGAGTGTGGTGAACCCCAGATCGAGGGGGGCGAATAACGACGGGTAGCGGCTCATAGTCTCTTCCAGTGTAAAATTATTGTTATGTGGTCGGATGAGTTACTAATTTAGCCAGCGGGAGCGGAAAGGTAAAAGCGGGATCGAATGATTGTGATAGATCTCAAAGAACTTCGCCCCTCACCCTAACCCTCTCCCCTGAGGGGAGAGGGGACTGGCTGGTGCGGTCTCAAAGAATTGGCTCGATCTGGTTTTTTCCCTCTCCCCTCAGGGGAGAGGGGCAGGGTGAGGGGTGTGGGTTTTTACTAACCCCGGGGCCTGCCACATCGACGTCGTCAGCCCGCTGTCCACCAGCCCGAGCTGGTCCGCGTACACCGCCTGCCATTTCTGCATCATGCCGTCGTACAGCTCGCGGTGCTGCGGGTTCGGCGTGAACTCGCGGCTCCACTTCACCAGCCGCTCGCCCGTCGAGGCCATATCCGCAAACAGCCCCGCGCCCGCGCCTGCGGCAATCGCGCAGCCGAGCGCCGTCGCCTCTTTCACTTCCGGCACGCGCACCGGCAGCCCGGTGACGTCGCTTAAAATTTGGCTCCACAGGGCGCCTTTGGCCCCGCCGCCCGCAAACACCAGGCTTTCAAACGTCACGCCGGAGAAGCGCGAAATCTGCGCCAGGTTGCAGGCCGAGACGATCGCCGCGTTCTCCTCCAGGGCGCGGAACAGCGTCGCTTTGTTGCACTTTTCCGGGTCGATGGAGAGGTTAATAAACGACGGCGCGGCGTGGTACCACTGCTTGAAATGCATCGCGTCGGAGAAGATCGGCATCACCCCGTGGGAGCCAGCCGGTACGCGGCTGGCCATCTCTTCCAGCAGGGAATAGGTGTCCATCCCCATCCGCTCGGCAATCAGCTTTTCCTCGGCGCAGAAGGCGTCGCGGAACCAGCGCATGGTCAGCCCGGTAAAGAAGCTGATCGACTCCGCCTGCGCCATGCCGGGGATAACGTGCGGGTTCACGCGGATGTTCATCTCGGGGTCGGTACGCACCTGCGGCAGGTTCACCACCTGCTGCCAGAAGGTACCGCCCAGCACCGCCGTTTGTCCGGCGCGGACCACGCCCAGCCCCAGGCAGCCCAGCTGCACGTCGCCGCCGCCCATCACCACCGGCGTGCCTTCGCGCAGGCCGCTCTGCTGAGCGGCCTCTTTGGTAATCGCGCCCAGCACGGTACCGGTCTCTTTCACCGGGGAGAGGATATCGGCGCGCAGCCCGGCCATGTCGAGCAGCGCCGGACGCCAGTCGCGGGAGAAGAGATCCAGCATGCCGGTGGTGCCCGCGTTAGACGGGTCGACCGCCAGCTCGCCGGAGAGCTTCGCCGCCAGCCAGTCGCTGATCATGGTGATGGTGGCGGCTTTACGGTAGATGTCAGGACGATGGTGCGCCAGCCACAGCAGGCGCGGCATGGCGCTCAGCGCCAGCGTCTGGCCGGAAACCTCATACACCTCGGATTCAAAACGGTCGTCGTGGATCTCTTTGAGTTCGGCCACCTCGCGGCTGGCGCGGGCGTCGACGTTGGCGCAGGCCCAGATGGCCTCGCCGTTGCGGTCGTACAGCACGATCCCTTCGCGCATCGAGCAGCAGGCGACGGACTGAATATCCGCCGCGCTCAGGCACGCACGTTCCAGCGCCTGATGAATGCACCGGCAGGCCAGCTGCCAGTTGGTCTCCAGATCGAACTCCATCGATCCCGGCACGTTCTCCACGCTCAGGTGCTTCCACTCGGCCTGGCCGACGGCAATCTGGTTGCCCTGTAAATCGAAAATCACGGCGCGAACGCTGCCTGTCCCTGCATCTAACGCTAAAAGGTAACTCATGAGCTTGCCTCGTTGTTAGCGCAGGGCGGCTCTTAGTCGGCCAGAGCCAGCACCGCGCGGGCTGTCGTCTCCTCCGTCACCAGGCCATTGATACGGCGACCCTTCAGTGCGGCATAAATCGCATCGGCTTTCTCTTCTCCTCCGGCCACGCCAACGATGGTGGGCAGCTGCGCCAGTTCATCGAGCGTGACGCCCAGCAGTTCTTTGTGGATCTCCAGCTCCTCGACGCATTCCCCTTCGGCATTGAGGAAATAACCGAGAATGTCGCCGACCGCGCCTTTGCGGGCGTACATCAGCTGTTCACCTTCGCTGATATAGCCGGATCGCAGTATCGTGGCGTCACGGCGCTGGTTCACTGAACCAATGCCGACCACAGCGACGTCGGCGGCGGTCGCGGCGAGGATCACGTCCCGCACACTGGTTTCGCGTTTTAAGATCCCGGCCACCTCTGCGGATGACACGCGAAGCGGGGCGGGGATCATGCTGACGCTGCAGGCCGCGTCCAGCTGGCCGATACCGGTCATGTACGGCCCGACGCCGCCGGAGAGCGTCACCAGGCGGATCTGCTGCGAGCTGATAAAGCCGCTCAGGTGCTGCAGGCAGCTCATGGTGGTTTCACCAAACCCCACCGCTAATAGCTGGCCGGGCTCCAGTACGCCCATCAGCGACTGCGCCGCGCCAATGCCGAGCCGCACGTTCATCGGCGGCGTATTTAACGCGGGCATCACGCGCACCAGCTTCAGGCCAAAGCGCTGCTGTAGCTCGGTCTCCAGCGCCAGGCAGCCCTCGTAGCGGGAGTTGATCTGCACGCGGATCACCCCGGACTGACGGCCTTTTTCCAGCAGGCGGGAGATTTTCAGGCGCGGCAGCCCGAGCCGCTCGCCGATGTCGTTCTGGGTTAATCCGTCGTGGTAGTAGCACCAGGCCACGCGCGCCACGAGCTCCTCTTCCGCCAGTGCCAGCCCGGCAAACCGTCCTTCTTCCGCAGTGCGTTTATCGCTCATAGTTGAACTCTTATAAAAATTTAGATCATATGTTCGTGATGGCGCGAAGGGAAAGTGTGAGCCACGCGACAAAACGGATCTTTTAGATCGTTTCTGGTTTATCTGAATCTCAATCGATAAAACTGTGATCCCTGCACGGTTGTAAATATAGTTCACCGTCTACGCTTTTGAACATTATTAAATCTAAAAATCATTTGTTCAATAGTGGAGCGATGATGACACCACTTCTCGACGCGCAGAATATCAGCAAGCAGTTCTCAGGCGTGCCGGTCTTAAAAGGCATTGATTTCACGCTGCTTGCGGGCCAGGTGCACGCCCTGATGGGCGGAAACGGCGCGGGAAAATCGACGCTGATGAAGATCATCGCCGGGGTCGAAACGCCGGACGGCGGTGAACTTTCTGTCGAGGGGCAGTCATATGCGCGGCTCACGCCCGCTCAGGCGCACGGGTTAGGCATTTATCTGGTGCCGCAGGAGCCGCTGCTGTTCCCCAACCTGACGGTGCGGGAAAACATCCTGTTTCGCCTGCCGCGCGAACGCGATCTGGAAAAGCGCCTGGCGGAGAAGCTCCAGCAGCTCCAGTGCCAGCTTAACCTCGACGCCGCCGCCAGCACCCTGGAAGTGGCGGATCAGCAGATGGTGGAGATCCTGCGCGGGCTGATGCGCAACGCGAGGATCCTGATCCTCGACGAACCCACGGCCTCCCTCACGCCCGGCGAAACCGAGCGGCTGTTCCGCCAGATCCGCGCCCTGCAGGCGCTCGGCGTCGGGATTGTCTTTATCTCGCACAAGCTGCCGGAGATTCGCCAGCTGGCAAGCCACGTCTCGGTGATGCGCGACGGCGCGGTGGTGCTGAGCGGTGAAACCGCGCAGTTTGACGACAGCGCCCTGATCGCCGCCATGACGCCGGTAAGCCGGGAGAAATCCCTCAGCGATACGCAAAAGCTGTGGCTGGCGCTGCCGGGCAACCGCCGCACCCAGCCGCAGGATTTCCCGGTGCTGCGGGTGGAGGATCTCACCGGGGAAGGCTTTATCGATCTCAGCCTTGAGATCTACGCCGGCGAGATCGTCGGCCTGGCCGGGCTGGTGGGATCCGGGCGCACCGAGTTTGCGGAAACGCTCTACGGCCTGCGGCCGGTACGCGGCGGACGCGTCTGGCTGGAGAATCAGGACATTACCGCCGAGCCGGTAAGTTCACGCCTGGAAAAAGGGCTGGTCTACCTGCCGGAAGACAGGCAGGTGTCCGGCCTGTTCCTCGACGCGCCGATCCGCTGGAACACCGTGGCGCTGAACGAGCCGTCGATTTGGCAGCAGCGCAAGCGGGAGGCTGCGGTGGTGGAGCGCTATCACCGGGCGCTGGGGATCAAGCTCAACCATGCGGATCAAACCGTGCGCACGCTCTCCGGCGGCAACCAGCAGAAGGTGCTGCTGGCGCGCTGTCTGGAGGCCAACCCCTTATTGCTGATCGTCGATGAACCGACGCGCGGAGTGGACGTCTCGGCGCGCGCCGACATCTATCAGCTGATAAAAAGCGTGGCGGCGCAGAACGTGGCGGTGCTGATGATCTCAAGCGATCTTGACGAGTTCCCGGGCCTTGCGGACCGCGTGCTGGTGATGCATCAGGGCGTGCTCAGCGGCGAGCTGCCGCGCCACGCCGTCAGCCTCGACAGGATGATGGCGCTGGCATTCGGAGGGCAGTCATGAAGACCTTGCTGAAAAACCGCGAGCTGAGCGCGTTCCTCGCCATCCTGGCGCTGTTCGCCGTGCTGGTGGCGCTGAATCCGTCCTACCTGAGTTTACAGACGCTGGGGATGATTTTCGCCAGCTCGCAGATCCTGATCCTGCTGGCCATCGGTGCCGCGCTGGTGATGCTGACCCGCAATATCGACGTGTCCGTCGGTTCCATCGTCGGGCTGTCCGCCATCGCCGTCGGCGTGGCGCTTAATAGCGGCTACAGCCTTCCCGTTTCCATTCTCTTCGCGCTGTCTATTGGCGCGCTGGCCGGGGCGTTCAACGGGTTCCTGGTGGTGGGGCTGCGCATCCCGGCGATTGTCGCCACCCTCGGCACGCTGGGGCTGTACCGCGGGGCAATGCTGCTCTGGACCGGCGGAAAGTGGATTGAAGGGCTGCCGCCCGGGCTGAAATCCCTCTCTGAGCCTGCCGCCGTCGGCATTTCGCCGCTCGGCATGCTGGTGTTGATTATCGCGGTCACCGGCGCGTGGACGCTCTCGCGCACCGCGTTCGGGCGTGATTTCTACGCGGTGGGGGATAACCTCGCCGCCGCGCGACAGTTGGGCGTGGCGGTGAACCGCACCCGCATGATCGCCTTTACCCTCAACGGCATGCTGGCGGCCTGCGCCGGGATCGTCTTTGCCGCGCAGATTGGCTTTGTGCCCAACCAGACCGGCAGCGGGCTGGAGATGAAGGCCATCGCCGCCTGCGTGCTCGGCGGTATTTCGCTGCTGGGCGGCACGGGCACGCTGATTGGCGCGCTGCTCGGCGCCTTCTTCCTGACCCAAATCGACACCGTGCTGGTGCTGTTCAGGCTCCCGGCGTGGTGGAACGACTTTATCGCCGGGCTGGTGCTGCTGGGTGTGCTGGTGCTCGACGGGCGTCTGCGCCAGGCGCTGGCGCGCCATCAGCGGGCGCTGAAGTACGGTCGCTTCCAGCCGGGTAACAAAGGGGGAAAGCACGTCACCCCGTTTCCCAAACGCAAAAAAGAGGTGGCGTAAATGAGGCTTAACTGGGAAAGCGCGCTGCTGATTTTACTGGTGCTGGAGATCCTGCTCTTTGGCGCCATCAACCCGCGCATGCTCGATGTCAACATGCTGCTGTTCAGCACCAGCGACTTCATCTGCATCGGCATCGTGGCGCTGCCGCTTACGCTGGTGATTATCAGCGGCGGGATCGACATCTCCCTCGGCTCAACCATCGGCCTGTGCGCCATCGCGCTGGGCGTGATGATGCAGGCGGGGTGGCCGATGGCGGTCGCTATTCCATTGACGCTGCTGCTCGGCCTGCTGTGCGGGCTGCTGAATGCGGCGCTGATCCACTACACCGGCATTAGTCCTTTAGTCATCACCCTCGGCACGCTTTACCTCTACGGCGGCGGCGCGCTGCTGCTCTCCGGCATGGCGGGCGCGACGGGCTACGAGGGCATCGGCGGCTTCCCGGACGGCTTCACGGCGTTCGCTAACCTCACGGTGCTGGGCCTGCCGATCCCGCTGGTGCTGTTCGCGGTAATTACGTTTTTCTTCTGGCTGATTACCCACCGCGGGCGCTTTGGTCGCCATCTGTTTTTGATCGGGCAAAACCCGCGCGCGGCGCGCTATGCGGCGCTGTCGGTGAACGGCATGCCCTACGCGCTGTACGGGCTGGTGGGCGTGGCCTCGGCGGTTGCCGCGCTGGTGATGGTCTCCTATTTCGGCTCCGCGCGTTCGGATCTGGGGCGTGATTTGCTGATGCCCGCGCTCACCGCCGCCGTGCTCGGCGGGGCTAATATCTACGGCGGGTCAGGTTCGGTTGTTGGTACGGCGCTGGCGGCGCTGCTGGTGGGCTACCTGCAGCAGGGTTTACAGATGGTCGGCATCCCTAACCAGGTGTCGAGCGCGCTGTCAGGGGCGCTGCTGGTTGTGGTGGTGATGGGACGTTCGCTGAGTCTGCACCGCGAGTGGGTGCGTTCTCTCTTTAGAAAACTATCCGGAGCGTAAGATGAAAACAAAACTGATAGTCCTGGCAATGGCCCTCAGCTTCGCCTCGGCGCAGGCGGCGGACCGCATCGCCTTTATCCCGAAGCTGGTGGGCGTGGGGTTCTTCACCAGTGGCGGCAACGGCGCGAAAGAGGCGGGGAAAGACCTCGGCGTGGACGTGACCTACGACGGCCCAACCGAGCCGAGCGTCTCCGGGCAGGTGCAGCTCATCAATAACTTCGTTAACCAGGGCTATAACGCCATTATCGTCTCCGCCGTGTCGCCGGACGGCCTCTGCCCGGCGCTCAAGCGCGCGATGCAGCGCGGCGTCAAGGTCCTGACCTGGGATTCCGACACCAAACCGGAGTGCCGCAGCATCTACATCAACCAGGGGACGCCGGAGCAGCTGGGCGGCCTGCTGGTGGAGATGGCGGGCAAACAGGTCACCAAACCGAACGCTAAAGTGGCGTTCTTCTACTCCAGCCCGACCGTCACCGACCAGAACCAGTGGGTGAAAGAGGCGAAGGCCAAAATCGAGAAAGATCACCCCCAGTGGCAGGTCGTGACGACCCAGTTTGGCTATAACGACGCCACCAAATCTCTGCAAACCGCTGAAGGGATCTTAAAAGCCTATCCGGATCTGGATGCGATTATCGCCCCGGACGCCAACGCGCTGCCGGCGGCGGCGCAGGCGGCGGAAAACCTGAAGCGGGAAGGGGTGGCGATTGTCGGCTTCAGCACGCCGAACGTGATGCGCCCGTACGTTGAGCGCGGCACGGTGAAAGCCTTCGGCCTGTGGGATGTGGTGCAACAGGGGAAAATTGCGGTCAACGTCGCCGATCGCCTGCTGAAAAAAGGCGATCTTAACGTCGGCGACAGCGTGGACGTAAAAAATATCGGCGCGCTGAAGGTCGAGCCGAACAGCGTGCAGGGCTACCAGTATGAGGCGAAGGGCAACGGCATCGTGCTGCTGCCGGAGCGCGTGGTGTTCACCAAAGAGAACATCAGCAAATACGATTTCTGACGGGGGAGCAAATGGCTGATTTAGACGACATCAAAGACGGCAAGGATTTTGGCATCGGCACGCCGCAGCAGAATGTGCCGTACACCCTGAAGGGCTGCGGCTCGCTGGACTGGGGCATGCAGTCCAGGCTTGCGCGCATCTTCAACCCGCAGAGCAACCGCACGGTGATGCTGGCCTTTGACCACGGCTACTTTCAGGGGCCGACCACCGGCCTTGAGCGTATCGATCTCTCCATCGCGCCGCTGTTTGGCGAAACCGACGTGCTGATGTGCACCCGCGGCATCCTCAGGAGCCAGGTGCCTGCCGCGACGAACAAACCGGTGGTGCTGCGCGCCTCGGGCGGTAACTCGATTCTGGGCGAACTGTCGAACGAGTGCGTGGCGGTGGCGATGGAGGACGCGCTGCGCCTGAACGTCTGCGCGGTGGCGGCGCAGGTTTACATCGGCAGCGAGTTTGAACACCAGTCGATCAACAACATCATCAAGCTTGTCGATGCGGGCGCGCGCTACGGTATGCCGACGCTGGCGGTGACGGGCGTCGGTAAAGAGATGGCGCGCGACGCGCGCTATTTCTCGCTGGCCAGCCGCATCGCCGCCGAAATGGGCGCGCAGTTCGTCAAAACCTACTACGTGGACGAGGGCTTTGAAAAAGTGACCGCCAGCTGCCCGGTGCCGATCGTGATCGCCGGGGGCAAAAAGCTGCCGGAGCACGAGGCGCTGGAAATGTGCTGGCGGGCGATCGACCAGGGCGCGTCGGGCGTGGACATGGGGCGCAACATCTTCCAGTCCAGCGCGCCGCTCGCCATGCTGAAGGCGGTGAAAAAAGTGGTTCACGAGAACTGGAACGCCCGCGATGCGTTCCAGTTCTGGCAGGATGAGAAACAGGGAGAAGCAAAATGAACGTGACGCTGGTGGAGATCAACATTAAGCCCGAGCGGGTGGACGAATTTCTGGAGGTGTTTCGCGCCAACCACGAGGGGGCAATCCAGGAGCCGGGAAACCTGCGTTTTGACGTATTGCAGGATCCGAGGGTGAAAACCCGGTTCTTTATCTACGAAGCCTATAAAGACGAAGAGGCGGTGCTGGCGCACAAGCAAACCCCGCACTATCTGGCGTGCGTGGATAAGCTTGAGGAGCTGATGTCGGAGCCGCGCAAGAAACGCAGTTTTGTGGGGCTGTTGCCGGAGTAGCGGCTTTGCCCGGTGGCGCTAACGCTTACCGGGCCTACGGGGTGCGGGACGGTGCGGTAGGCCGGGTAAGTTAGCGCCACCCGGCGTTTTTCAGGCCAGATCCAGGCTGACAAATAACTTTGCAAGCGCTTCACGCGGCTCACCCTGAAGCGCCTGTAACGGGAAAGGCAACGCAGGTGCAGCCACTTTCCCCAGCATTTCTGCCGCTGCCGCTACCACCCGCAAACTACCATAATGGCGGAACAGCGCCCAAAGCGGCTCCAGCCGCTCGGATTGTACCGCCTTTTTCGAACGGGCAATCGCCAGCGCTGTTTGCGGAAACAACCCGCCGACCACCGAGTACCAGACGTCAAACCCGGCCTGCAGGGCGGAGGCCGCTCGCCAGTCACCGGCGATGCCCAGCGTGACGGTATCAGGAAGACGAGCGCGTACCTGCAACAGGTCCTCCGGCACGCGGCCAAGCTTAATGGACCCTATATTCGGCAGGGCCGCGGCGGCAAATAACAGTTCATCGCTAAACGAAAAACCGGTTGTGGCGGGATTATCGTAAATGCACAGCGGTACTGAGAGCTGGCGGGTCACCGTTTCATACAGATTAAATACTTCGTCTTCCGTTAATCGCTGGTACGACACGGGTGCCAGCAGCACGCCGGAGACACCTGCCGATTGCGCGTCGTCAGCCAGACGCAGAATATCGTCCAGCCGCAATGCGCCGATGCTGACGATGACCGGAATGTCATCAGCATGCGCCACCGCGCAGCGTGCGATCCGACCGCGCTCTTCAACGGTCAGATAGGCGTAACTTCCCGTTGAGCCCAAAATGCCCAGTGAATCCATACCAGCGTCGACCACGGGGCGCAGAAGATTGATGAAGGAGTGCTCGTCAAACGTCCCCTCTTTCAGGGGGGTTAACGGAAACGCGCTTAACCCGTGAAACATCGTGTTGTCCTCCTACAGCGTCAGCAGCTGAACCCGAGCCGTGGCTCCCGGCATCAGCCGCTGCAGGTTGTTGACCAGTTCTTCTCCTGCCTCTTCCAGTGCCGCAAGGGGCATCGACGGCAGGCTTTCAAGAATAAACCACATGGATTGCGCCTGGCTGTCCAGACGGGTACGCACCCCCTGGCGCCAGTTCCAGCGGCGGCAGGTGACGCCGAGATCGTCGCGCCAGATAACCTCGCCCGGTTCCGGATGTTCCATCACTGGTTGTCCCTCTTTGAAGGTATCAAACGGCTCGCTGCCGTCGGCCAGCGTCAGACGCGGCGCACCCGAATACGCCGCGAGATTTTCCCCGCCCACCGGAATGGCATAGCGAATACTCACCGCGTTATAGATATCTACGACCGGATCCAGCGACGGCAGCGAACCGTCTTTCAGTACCCGCTTGCGCAGGGCAGATGCCGAGCAGGGCGTGCGTTTCGGTTTCGCGCCGAAGGCTTTAAACACCTCATCCCAGTCTGAAAGGTGTGCATCAGCCCATGGCACATCATCATTCAACATCTGCTGGCAGGCCTGCGCCAACGCGGCGGGCGCAACCTCGGGGTGGGTTATCAGCGCAGCTTCAACCAGAATGCTCAGCGCCCGAAAGCCCGGGACAATCCCGGCAAGATGCGAATCTATTGACGGCGTAACGAGAGACATAAATAATCCTGTATTGACTGTTTTATACCATGGTAGTGACCAATGACTGATAAAGTCAATATAATGACTTCGCAGGGTGCCGATGTTGCCCTGGTAAGCCTGGCCGTGGCAAACCGCATACGCAACTGGCGCAAAGAGAAAAAGCTGTCTCTGGACGAGTTGTCCCGCCGGGCAAGCGTTAGCAAAGGCATGCTGGTGGAGATCGAAAAGGGCGCAGCCAACCCCAGTATCGCCATCTTGTGCAAGCTGGCCGCCGCGCTCGGCATCTCCGTAGCGGATATCGTCAACGTATCCAGCGAGCCGCTGGTGCACGTTATCGAAGAGGCCGCGATTCCGGTGCTGTGGCAGGGCGCACAGGGTGGACGCGCCAGACTGCTGGCGGGAACCGCAGGCCCGGATATGATTGAGCTATGGCAGTGGGAGATGCAGCCGGGAGAGCGCTTTACCTCTCCGGGGCACCCGGCGGGAACCTTTGAGCTGCTGCACGTGAACGAAGGCGTTTTAACGTTGACGGTGGATGAGACGGTGACCCAGGTTAACGCTGGCGCATCGGCGGTGGCGAAAACGGAAGCGGCGCACGGATATGCGAACGAAGGCGATACCGTGCTTCGCTTCACCATGACGGTGGCGGAATTTCACCGATAAAAAGCAGCCCGGTGGCGCTACGCTTACCGGGCCTGCATGCAGTATTTTGTAGGCCGGGTAAGCGTAGCGCCACCCGGCGTTGATTACGCCTCTTCCACACTTATTCGCAGCGCTGCCAGCGCTTTACGCGCCGCTTTCAGCACCTGCTCGCACTGCTCAATCGTCAGCGTCAGCGGCGGTTCAATGCGGATGGTTTTCGAGTTGTTGAGCGTTCCGGCGACCAGCACCCGCTGGCGGAACATCTCGCTCGCGAAGCTATAGCCGGTTTCGTTATCGACAAACTCAATCGCCATCAGCATCCCTTTGCCACGCGCGTCCTGCACCAGGTCCGGATACTCCCGGCCTAGCTGACGGAAGCCGTCCAGCAGCATGTCACCTTTCTGCTCCGCCTGGGCGGGCAGGTTTTGCTCCAGCAGCACGTTGATGGTTGCCAGCGCGGCCGCACAGGCCAGCGGGTTACCGCCAAAAGTGGTGGTATGCAGGAACGGGTTGTCGAACAGCACCGAGAAGACCTCTTCAGTCGCAACCGTCGCACCAATCGGCATCACGCCGCCGCCGAGCGCTTTCGCCAGGCACAGGATGTCCGGCTGAACGTTTTCGTGCTCGCAGGCAAACATCTTGCCGGTGCGCCCCATCCCGGTCTGGACTTCGTCGAGGATCAGCAGCGCGCCAAACTCATCGCACAGCTGACGCACGGCGGGCAGATAGCCCTGCGGAGGGAGGATCACGCCGCCTTCACCCTGAATCGGCTCCAGGATCACCGCGGCCACGTCATCACCGGTTTTACGGCATTCGCTCAGCACGGTGCGCATGGCGTTGATGTCGCCAAACGGCACGTGGCGGAAGCCCGGCAGCAGCGGCATAAACGGTTTGCGGAAGGTGGATTTGGCGGTAGCAGACAGTGCGCCCAGGGATTTACCGTGGAACGCGCCGCTGGTGGCGATAAAGGTGAATTTTCCGCGCGGCGACTGGTACGCTTTGGCGAGTTTAATCGCCGCTTCGACCGATTCCGTGCCGCTGTTGCTAAAGAAGCTGTACTTCAGTTTGCCGGGCGTTAAGGCCGCCAGCGTTTTCGCGAGCATGGCGCGAAGCGGGTCGAGCAGTTCCTGGCTATGGAGAGGTTGTTTCGCAAGTTGATTCTGTACGGCGGAAACCACAACTGGATTACGGTGCCCCACGTTGAAGATACCAAAACCACCCAGGCAATCGATAAACTCCTGTCCCTGGGTGTCGACAAGCGTGTTAAGACTCCCCGCTTGCCACTCTACGGCTCCGTAATCCCCGCCGGCGGTAACAGATTTGCGATACTCCAGAAAACCTGGATTGACGTGCTCTTTAAAGTAATCGATGACCTCTCGGTTAAGTTGTTTCATCTCCTCATGATCGAGCGTTCGCTTCTCAATGAGATTCAGTGCGTGCGCGGTACAGGCAAGAGCCGAGGCGCTGGAAGGTAACCTGTTCAAAATGTGCTCCCGGGGATCGCGTATCACATGATACTGGTTTAAGTATTGCAGGGATTACGCCACTTCAGATGACTTAACGAAAATCGGGATAAACGCCAGGTTAAAATAATGTTGCACAATATTTAATCATGCCGGAGCAACCGAAACGGGATTTAGCGGTACAGGACAAAAAGGGTAAATGAGGCGGAAAAGCGCATCTGCCCTAAAGAAGTGCATTGGCTGCAACTTAAGTGGGCATTAACTGGTCATGCTTTATAGGTAATTTCTTTACGAAAGTATTTGAAATCAATGAATTATAAAATCGTACAAAAAGTATGGTTTAAGTGAAATCTGCGATCTTCATCAAGTTTAACAACTAAAGATAAATTGTTTACCGCCGAAAAAACATTGACCCACAAAATTAACATTCAAATAACCTGCAAGGGATGCCCACGATGTCCTCTCCAACCTATGTCACCCAGAATGAATATCCTCTGGACGATGACACCACCTTAATGTCTACCACAGACGTCCACAGCTACATCACACACGCCAACGACACCTTTGTGCAGGTGAGCGGCTACCAGCTCGATGAGCTGACGGGCCAGCCGCACAATCTGGTCCGCCACCCCGACATGCCAAAAGCCGCGTTTGCCGATATGTGGTACACGCTGCAGCAGGGCGAGCCGTGGAGCGGAATTGTCAAAAACCGGCGCAAAAACGGCGACCACTACTGGGTGCGTGCGAATGCGGTGCCGATGGTGCGCCGCGGGCAGGTGACGGGCTATATGTCCATTCGCACCAAAGCCACAGCCGAAGAGATTGCGATCGTGGAGCCGCTCTACCGGGCGCTGAACGACGGGAGCTGTAAGAAACGCGTGCACAAGGGGCTGGTGGTTGGAAAAGGCTGGCTGGGTAAACTGCCGGCAATGCCGCTGCGCTGGCGCGTGCGCAGCGTGATGGCGGTGCTTTTTGCCGTTCTCGCCGCCACGCTGGTCGCGACTTCCGCCGGGTGGATGCCGCTCGTTGCTGCCGCGGTGGTGATGCTGCTGGGGACGCTGCTGTTTGAGCAACAGATTGTCCACCCGGTAGAGAATGTGGCGCGACAGGCGCTGAAGGTCGCAACCGGTGAGCGCAACAGCGTGCAGCATCTGAACCGCAGCGATGAGCTCGGGCTGACGCTGCGCGCGATCGGGCAGCTGGGCCTGATGTGCCGCTGGTTAATCAATGACGTCTCGAGCCAGGTAGTGAGCGTCCGTGACGGCAGCGACAGGCTGGCGCAGGGAAATGAAGACCTGAACGATCGCACGCGTCAGACCGTGGCGAACGTGCAGCAGACCGTCGCAACAATGAACCAGATGGCCGCTTCCGTTCAGAGTAACTCTGAAACCGCCGCCGAGGTGGATAAACTCTCCGTGGCCGCGAGCAGCGCGGCGACGAAAGGGGGCAACGCGATGCAGACCGTGGTCAAAACCATGGATGACATTGCCGACAGCACGCAGCGGATTGGCTCGATTACCTCCCTGATTAACGATATCGCTTTCCAGACTAATATTCTGGCGCTGAACGCGGCGGTTGAAGCGGCAAGGGCAGGAGAGCAGGGAAAAGGTTTTGCCGTGGTCGCGGGCGAAGTTCGCCATCTCGCCAGCCGCAGCGCCAGTGCCGCCAATGATATTCGTAAACTCATTGATGCCAGCGCCAGCAAGGTGCAGTCCGGCTCTGAGCAGGTTCACGCCGCAGGCCGCACGATGGATGATATCGTGGTGCAGGTGAAAAACGTGACGCAGCTTATCGCCCAGATCAGCCACGCGACCTCCGAGCAGGCCACCGGGCTGTCAGAGTTGACCCGCGCGGTGGCTGAACTCGACAGCATTACGCAGAAAAACGCCGACCTGGTCGAGGAGAGCGCCCACATTTCTGCAATGGTGAAGCACCGCGCCGGACGCCTCAAGGATGCGGTGACTGTGCTCCACTGAGTCAGTAATGTTCCAAAAAAGCCGTTTATTCCGTAAGGAATAAACGGCGTTTTATTTTTTTGATTGTGACTATTAATGTGGTTTATTGTTAATTTAATATTAAATAACTAAAGAAAGTGCCTCAGTTATTTATTCCTGCCTAAGTCATTTCTTCAGAATGCTATTTCGAAAATACCCCGTTTGACGGTCTGGTAACGATCGATGAGGCCATATTAATAGCCTACACCTATGTATTGCGGGGGTTATGAAATAAAAAAACGATCAAACTCATAAAGTTAGCGAAATCGTTACCGATAACAGCGATCGTCTGAGAAATAATCACATCGATGGAGAAAATATGTTCTTACATGACGTAAAGATCGGCACGAAATTATTTCTGGCGTTCGGGTTCTTTATTGTCCTGATGGCCATCAGCGCGAGCCTGTCTCTGCTGAGCCTGAACCGGGCTAATAACGGGATGCAATCGATTATTACCAGTGATTATCCGACCACGGTAAAAGCGAACCAGTTAATCGATAACTTCCAGGAATTTATTAGCACTCAACAGCTGATGCTGCTGGACGAGCAGGGCACTTACACGGGGCAATCTCAGCAGCGCCTGAAAGAGATCAGCGAGCACATCACGGTGATCCTGGGCGAGCTGAACAACGCGCTGCAGGATCAGAAGTCTCAGCAGGTGCTGGCGGAAATCCGCAGCGTGCGCCAGCAGTATCTGGACTCGCGCTACCGCATTTTGCAGGCGGTGCAGAACAACAATCGTGCGGGCGCTATTCAGGAGATGATGACCACCACCCTCGCCGTGCAGCAGGCTTATAAAGCGAAGGTGAAGGAGCTGATTACCATTCAAAACAGCGAGATGCAGAGTGCCGGCGCGCAGGTGGAAGGGGATTTCAGGTCTAACCGACTGCTGCTGATCCTGCTCACGCTCTTTAGCATTGCGGCAGGCAGCCTGATCGGCTGGTTTATCGTGCGCGCTATCACGCGTCCGCTCGGCGAGGCGGTGCATTTTGCAAAAGCCATTTCTGAGGGCGATCTGACGGGCAGCATCACGCCACACGGTAAAGACGAAACGGGTCTGCTGCTGCATGCGCTGATGGAGATGAAAACGCGACTGCTGGACATCGTGCAGCAGGTGCAAACCGGCTCGGAGAATATCTCCAGCGCAGCCGCGCAGATTGTCGCCGGGAACCAGGATCTGGCCGCGCGTACCGAAGAGCAGGCAAGCTCCGTTGAACAGACCGCCGCCTCGATGGAGCAGATCACCGCAACGGTGAAAAATACCGCCTCGCATACCGGGGAAGCGACCAACCTCTCGGCGGATGCCGCCACGGTGGTTAAAAACAACGGCGAGATGATGAAGCAGGTGACCAGCAAAATGCGCCTGATTAACGAGACGTCGAACCGGATGTCCGACATTATCGACCTGATCGACGCCATTGCGTTCCAGACCAACATTCTGGCGCTGAACGCGGCGGTGGAAGCGGCGCGCGCCGGCGAGCACGGTCGCGGCTTTGCGGTGGTGGCGGGTGAAGTTCGCCAGCTTGCCCAGAAGAGCGCGTCATCTGCCAGCGAAATCCGCGAGCTGATTGAGAGCTCTACCAGCCAGACCCAGGACGGGATGAACCTGGTTGAAAAAGCGAGTGCGTTGATCAACGGGATGGTCGGCAACGTGGAAGAGATGGACGTGATCCTGCGCGAAATCCGCCAGGCCAGCCACGAGCAGACGGAAGGTATCTCGCAGATTAACAGCGCGATTGGCCTGATTGATGCCACCACCCAGCAGAACTCCGCTCTGGTGGAGGAGTCCGTCGCGGCGGCAGCATCGCTTAACGAACAGGCGATGCACCTGAAGGAGCTGGTACGCGTCTTCCGCGTGAGCGAGCACGCTCCCGCTTAATCCAGCTGGGAGATCTCGAGCGCCGCGCGGTCAATAACGCCGATAATCTGCTTGAGCTGCGCGTCGCTGAGCTCTCCCTGATTCACCTTCAGGTCTAACACCGCTTTGAAGTTATCCAGCGCCCGCTTCATCTGCGGGTTTTTGCGCAGCTGAAAACCGACGGAACGCGCTTTGATACGCACCTGGATCTGTTCCAGCTGTTCCCGGTTTTCGTCCAGCCAGCGTTGTCCTTCAGCGGTAATCGTAATCGTCTTACGACCGTTCTCTTCTTCCGTAATGGTGATAAAGGTTTGATCCTGAAGATAATCCAGGGTCGGGTAGATCACTCCTGGGCTCGGGGTGTAATTCCCCTGGGTCAGGTTCTCGATCTCTTTTATCAGCTCGTAGCCGTGGCTCGCGCTGCGGGTCAGGATATCCAGGATCACCAGCCGCAGATCGCCATGGCCGAAAAAGCGCGGTCGGCGCCCGCCGCTGTCGTGTTCGTGTCGCATAGTAGCTCTCTTAATTTGATATATCTAAACTATATCTAAGATATATTCAGATGCAATCTAAAAGATCTTGCATTTTTACTTACTAGTAATCATTATCATTTGGATAATTGATTTAGATATATCGTATTCACCAGAGAAGGGGCTAAAAATGGCATCTACCCGTTACCCACAGCGTGTTCGTAATGACCTGCGCTTTCGCGAGCTGACGGTGCTCCGCGTTGAGCGCGCCAGCGCGGGTTTCCAGCGCATTGTTTTAGGCGGCGAGCAGCTGGAGGGCTTTAGCTCCCGCGGTTTCGACGACCATACCAAAGTCTTTTTCCCGGCCCCGGGGGCAGTGTTTGTGCCGCCGGTGGTCACCGATGAAGGCATCGACTGGGGCGACGGCGTACGTCCTCAGACGCGCGACTACACGCCGCTGTACGACGAGGCAAACCATGAGCTGGTACTCGATTTCTTCGTTCATGACGGCGGCATTGCCAGCCGCTGGGCGGTCGAGGCGAAAGCGGGAGACAGGCTGACCATCGGCGGTCCGCGCGGTTCGCTGGTGGTGCCGGAGGATTACGCCTGGCAGCTGTACGTGTGCGACGAGTCCGGCATGCCCGCGCTGCGTCGACGCTTAGAGAGCATTGCTAAACTGCCGGTTCGCCCGGAAATTCATGCGGTTGTGACGGTCGGAGACGATTCTTATAAGGCGTATCTGGCGCACCTGAGCGAATTCAACATCACCTGGGTGGTGGGCCACAGCGAGCAGGCGGTAGCGGACCATCTGGCGGCGCTGACCGTTCCGGGTGAAGATTACTTCATCTGGCTGACCGGGGAAGGGAAGGTGGTGAAGACGCTGAGCCGTCAGTTTGAAACCGACGCGATTGACCCTCAACTGGTGCGTGCCAGCGCATACTGGCACGCCAAATAATCAGGCGGCGGAATCCAGCTGCGCTTCGCTCACCTGATGTTCGAGCGAGGCGCGGACCTCGTGCAGCGCTTTCTCCTGCTGAGCGAAGTAAGCTTCCATATTGTTCAGCGACGAGACCAGAAGCCAGGACTCCTCTTTCTCCAGCTCTGCCAGCTCGTTCACTAAAATGTCGATTTGCTCGCGAACCTGCGCCATTTTTTTGCGGATACGTTCCAGATCGTTCAGCCTGTCGCTTGCCATCAATGGCTCAAAGCCCTGCTGCAGGCGAGCTACCAGTGAGCGAATGGTTTTAACGTCGCCACGCTGCTTCGCCTGGTTGAGCTGGACCATCATCGCATTAGCTTCCTCTTTCAGGTCGTCCGCCACCAGATCCGGATGGCAGAGCTTGCTCGCCTGCCGCCAGAGGCGCTTGAGCTCGTTCCGGTCCTCTTCCGAAAGATCCTTACCCTTGCGCAGCCGCACTTCGGCATCGTGATGCTGCTCGCGATACTTCTCGTACTCTTCGTTAGCGTCGTCGCGCGCCTGACGCGCAGGCTCCTCTTCGCGCGTTAAGCCGCTCTCCAGCTCCAGCGCTTCGGCCAGCAGGTTGGCAATCAGATTGCTTTGCTGTTCCAGATGCTTACGCGCCTCAGCGGCCTGCACGGAGTCGGCCGGGAGATCGCGCCAGCGCTGGGTGAGCGTCGCCAGCACCCCTACCGCCTGCGCCATATAGCGCTGGCAGCGACGGTAATCTTCCTCGCGACGACGCGCTTCCGCCTGCTGACGGCGCAGATTGAGCTCGGCCAGCGTTTTACGCAGGGCGAGGATCTGCTGCATCAGCGGTCCGAGTCGAGAGAAATAGAGATCGTTGAACTCATCAAGCTGCTGCACCCGGGCGTTGCGGCGGTCAATCAGATCGCGCAGACGCTCTTCCAGCGCCTTCAGCTCCAGCTTGCTGGCGGCCACCTGCGGATCGCGCCATTGAGTCACGGCGCGCTGGCCCTGCAGCCAGGCGGTAATTGCCGCCATCGCAGCGGTGTAGTTCTTCTCCTCAAGCGCCACGACGATTGCCTGTAGCTCATCGTCAAACGCTTCATTTTTCAGGCGTGTCAGCTGGCTCTGGATGATGTCGTCATCTTCCAGTTCAATGGCATTTTTAATGATTTCTAGCCGTTTGATCGGTGTGCTCATGATGCCTTTCGCTTTGGCGCTTAAGTATTTGAGTTAAGGTTAGTTGTTGTAAAAGCTACAGGAAATAATACACACGGATGATGATCGGCGCGATGGTGGATTTCTTTAATGAGTTGATGTGTGGTGCTCTCATTATGGGGTAAACCCGATAGAGCGACATGCCACGCCTTCACCAGCCCTGTTAATGTGCGTCGATCCTCTTTTTCCCCTGCCTCGGGTTTTTCCGTGTCCTACCCGAAAGCGAGCGCCCCACCTTTGGTGGCGCATGCGTTCGACCCACCCTCAATTAACCTCGCTGTAAATCCCCACTACGCGACCCACCGTTTTTATCTCGTCGATACCGCATTCAAACGGAACCTTGCCGCCCGCCACGTGGAGTTTTTTACCCGGTAGCAGCGTGAGGTCGCGGATGCTGGCGGTGCCTTCAATCTCAACCAGCCACAGGCCGTCGGTTAACGATGCTTCTTTTTCAACAAAGTGCAGCTTCCCCTCCGCCCGAACGGCGATGCCGCGAGCCAGCGGTTTGCTAAAGAAACCAGAAGCGATACTCAAAGTGGTATTTTCTTCCAGCCTTCCATCACTCAGTGTGAATGTGGAAACCGAAACCGGATCGCCCGGCGCGGGATTACCTTCAAACTGCGCACCTTGTCCGGTCATCAGCCAGCGAAGGCTGGCGCCGGTGTCCAGCGCGCACTGAACCGCAAAGTCGTAAGAGACGGTACCGCGCGCGTAGCGGTTCTGAAGCGAGCTGGCGGCGATATTAAAGTGCCGGGCCAGCTGGATTTTCTGCGTGAAACCATATACCTGACAGATTCTATCGAGTAACTCTTCATTATTCACTTGAGAATCTAAAATCAAAATATATTCCTTTGGGTGTTTACTGATACTCATTTGGGTATTAGTATCATTGCAAATTCGGGCAATCAGCGGCAGGCGTTGGCAGACAGAGGCTAATGATTGCAGACATTATCAAAATGGGAATCATGCAGCATGGCATCTGAAATCGCAATCATCAAACGGCGGAAAAAACCGTGCTCTGCCCGTTTTCAGCGCACTAGCGTGCGTGAATTTACGCGAGGGGAGATATGGCGATAGAAGCTGCCCGTGCAAGGGTTCCACTTAGCGTGGGAGCTCGCCTTAGCGGGCTTAACCACGTCGCTGAACTGCGCGCCCGATACGGGAGCGATAGCGGAAAAGAGCTGGCGCGGTTTATGGCTGAGCTGCGCGATAAGCGCGATCCCTGTTTTGAGGAGAACAGCAGGGCGCTGGCCGCCCTCTTTTTCCTGGCGAGATTGCCCGTCGCCCGTCATGAGTGCGAGCTCAGTGAGCTAACCACAGAGGAGAAAAGGGCGCTGATTAACGCCATGAATCATTTTCGTGCTGTCGTGAGTTTATTTCCTGAACGGCTGACCATGCCGATATAACCCAACCCAAAAACTAATGGCGTAAACCCGCCGGGCATCCTTTTGCCTGAATTTAAGGAGAACGCGTGATGCGAAACAGTGAAAACCGCCCTTATCCGACCGGAAGTGAAGAACTGAAGCGCCTGCTGGCAGAGGCAAAAACAGAGGAACGATGCGCGCGAGCCCTCGCGGTCTCCCTGCGTCTGGAGGCGCTGGCGAGCCATATCTACAAAACCGGCATGAGCGGAGAAGACGTTGCCGAACTGCTGTGCCACGAGGCGGCTCGCTACGAGCGTGAATCCCAGGAGCTGCACTGATGGCCGATTTTATCGATCTTGCGCAGGCGCGCGAGCAGGAAGACAGAGAGCGATACATTAATCGCGCCCGCAGACGACCCGTATCGCCTTCGCGTTTCCTCTGCGAGGACTGCGAGGCCCCGATACCGGAGGCGCGCCGAATAGCGGTGCCTGGCGTAGCCCTGTGCGTGACCTGTCAGGAGATCGCGGAGATGAAAAATAAACACCTCCGGGGAGGATAAGTTGGCTACGTCATTTGCTTATCCGTGGAATGCCCCGCGGTCGGCCATTGCCAGCCCTTATCTCACCCACGCCCAACAGCAGCGCCGCGATCGACTTTTCGCGGCGCTGCAGCAGGCAAGAATTTCCCTCTCACAGCAGCCTGACTGCGTACGCTTCGAGGTCTGGCGCACGGTTGACGCCCTCGAACAGCATAGGGGCAGCCCGCAGGCTAACGCCTTTTTGATCCGCTTCTGCAAAAGGATGTTACCCCGTCTGAGGCGGGTCTCTGAACGCTATGCCTGCACAGGCCTGCACGACGAGGTCTCGAGGGCCGTGTTTGACGGCCATTTCGACACCAAGCTTCTGCAATACCTCGCCTCGCGGATGGTCGAACTGGTGGCCCGCTATAACCGCCTTCCGGATATGACCCGCGCGGACATCGACCTGCTGGCCGCAGATATCGCCAGCTTTATTCGCGGCGAGCTGGCGAATATTAACGATGCTGAGATGGGTGAATACCAGACGCTGTACGTCTGGTATCAGCGCGCCGGACTGATCGCCCGACAGTTCAACGTGTCGCCTCCGCACTGGGAGCGGGTGTCGAAGACGTTTTTCAACAAAGATGACGTTGCCGCGGCGGTGATCCGCATGTTTTCCGAGGCGTGGTGGCGCGGGCGTCTGCGTCGGGTCGCGGCTGCCTGGCGCGAGCATCTGCAGATTGCCCTCGGCAACGTCAGCAAGCGAAAAGCGGCGTATGCGAGCAAACGCTGCGTGACCGAGTGGCGCGAGCAGAAGCGCCGCACGCGCGAATTTCTCAAGGGCATGGAGCTGGAAGATGAAGAGGGCAACCGCATCAGCCTGATTGAAAAATACGACAGCTCGGCGGCCAACCCGGCGATACGTCGCTGTGAACTGATGACCCGTATCCGCGGGTTTGAAAATATCTGTGAGGCGCTGGGCTACGTGGGCGAGTTCTATACCTTAACCGCGCCCGCGCAGTATCACGCGACGCTGAAATCAGGCTTCCCCAACGCGAAGTGGAACGGGGCCAGCCCGGCGGATACGCAACTCTACTTTACCCGACTGTGGGCGCGTATCCGGGCAAAACTGCACCGGGACGGGCGCCGTATCTTTGGTATCCGCGTTGCGGAACCCCATCACGACGGTACACCCCACTGGCACATGCTGATGTTTATGCTGCCGGAAGACGTCGAATGCGTTCGCCGGATTATCGGGGATTACGCCCGGCAGGAGGATGGCGCTGAGCTGCAGAGCGAAGACGCCAGACAGGCGCGCTTTCACGCGGACGCGATCGATCCGCAGAAAGGCAGCGCTACCGGCTATATCGCCAAATACATCTCAAAGAATATCGACGGCTATGCGCTTGATGGCGAGACTGATAACGAAAGCGGTGGATTGCTGAAGGAGACGGCGTCCGCCGTATCGGCCTGGGCAGGACGCTGGCACATTCGCCAGTTTCAGTTCATCGGCGGCGCGCCGGTAACGGTCTACCGCGAGCTGCGACGTCTGGTGGATGCCGAGGCCGCGCGCGGTCTGAGCGTTGAGTTTGCCGCCGTCCAGGAGGCTGCCGACGCCGGGGACTGGGCGGGTTACGTTACCGCGCAGGGCGGGCCGTTTGTGCGTCGCGATGATTTACAGGTGCGCACGCTGTATGAGCCGCGCGCCGGGTTTAACCAGTACGGCGAGGAAACGGTCCGCATCCGCGGCGTGTACGATTCTGCCGTTGGCGCGGGCAGCCCAGTTTTAACCCGGCTCACGCAGTGGAAAATTGTGCCGAAGCGGGCCGCGGATCTTAAAGACGCACCCGTATCCTCTCGGAGTTCTGTCAATAACTGTACGCAGACCGATCTTTCTCAACCCCTCAGCCGACGTGCGAGGCGGGCGTTAACCGAACGCATCAAATTCATCCGCCCTGGCGCGACAGCGCCCGTCGTCTTCGCGAGCGACCCGCAGAACGGGGTACCGGAGAAGGTGATCGATGAGATACGGCTCGCCACCGGGATAGCCATCAGCCGGGCAGAAGCCCTGCATCTGATGGCGGGAGGCATCAGCCGCTTTAACAATAAATGGTGCAGGGGCGCAGCTGACGGATCGCTATTTCCGGCACCGTGTTCTTACCAGCAAAAGGCGCGGAAAATCCTTGAACGTATTGGGTATTTAACGGATCTCTTCGCTCAGAGGGCCGCTAATCTCCATCCATATCATGTACATACCGTGAAGGGTTCTGATTTTTCGCTTCACTCTTTTTGTGAATACGTGCTACTGTATGTTTATACAGTATCTCGTGGTGGAGGTTGTGTGGACAGAGAGTTGAACGAGCAGGTCATGATTGAACGAGTCGAGCTGATTGCGCGACTGACGACGGAAGGAACGTGTCAGGAAAGAGATCGTGAGATTGCCCTGAATTTGATTGCTGAGATTGCGCGGGGAAATTTAATCAAGAACAACGCATTTACCGTTGTGTTCTCAGCATCGCCTGTTCCGGAACGAATCAAAAAAGAGGGCAACGTTCGGGTGAACATTACTCTCGATAAAGATCAGCAGATCGATCATGCCGTCGTTGAGGCCTTTCAGTGCGAACTGACCCGCAGAATACGCTCCCTGTTTCCGTCATCGCGGGTGAACGTGAAAATAGGATCGGTGACGGGTGTCGAGCTCCAGGGGCTTGAAAAAGAAGCCGATCGCGAGGCGCTGGACGCTATCCTCCGGGAAGTCTGGGAAGACGAGAGCTGGCGCTAGCCCCGGCGTCATCACCCGTACCAACACCCTCATTCCTGTTTTGCGCTTCCGTTGAACCACGCTTCGCCGCTTGCGGACGATCTGTTGTGCCCGCGATTGTCCATCTGCCAGCGATAGCGAAAAGCCTGCTGGCCCGGGAAACTCTACAGTACCTGGAAACCGGATGTTGGGAGCGTCTGATGAAAATCTATGCAATGCAGGGGGACACGCTTGATGCCGTTTGCGCCCGCTTTTATGGGCGCACGGCTGGCGTCGTTGAAGCCGTTCTGAAGGCCAATCCTGGCCTCGCGGAGTTAGGCGTTATCTTGCCTCACGGCACGCCGGTAGAGATGCCGGAGGTGAATAGCGCCCCCACAAAAGAATCCGTAAACCTATGGGACTGAGCCTGGAGAAAATCACCACGGTTATCGCCTACTGGCTGGCCGTGGCGCTGGCCTGGTTCGGGGCGATGTCTCCTGAAAAAGTCGCGCTGTACGTGGGGAGTCTGTGCGCCATTTTTACCGCATTAACGAATTACTGGTTTAAGCGAAAAACCTGGCGCTATCTCCAGTCTCTTGGCCTCGATAAGAAGAGCATTCGTGAACTCAATCATTAAGCGTTGCAGCGTCGCCGGCGTGCTGGCCCTGGCGGTGCTGATGCCTGATTTTCGATTACTGAAAACATCCCCGGAAGGATTGGCGTTGATTGCCGATCTCGAAGGATGTCGCCTCTCGCCCTACCGGTGTAGCGCCGGCGTATGGACGTCCGGCATTGGCCACACGGCAAACGTTGTGCCGACGCGGGACATTACCGAGCGTGAGGCCGCGGTAAATCTGGTCGCTGATGTGCTCAACGTTGAGCGGCGTCTGGCGGCGTGTGCGCCGGTAGAGATGCCGCCCCGGGTCTATGACGCGCTGGTGAGTTTTACCTTTAATGTCGGCGCAGGCGCCGCCTGCCGTTCGACGCTGGTGTCCTTTATCAAACGTAAACAGTGGCCGCATGCATGCGGGCAGCTTACCCGCTGGGTGTACGTCAACGGCGTCAAAAATGCCGGGCTGGAAAACCGTCGCGTCCGCGAGAAGGCCTGGTGCATGAAGGGGCTGCCGTGAGAACGCTCATGCTGGCGCTGGCCGGGCTGCTGGCCATCGCGCTGTGGCTTCGTCATGACAACCTGAACCTGTCCCGTTCCTTAGCTACGGCCAATCGGGTCGCCAGCGAGCAAAAAACGGCCCTCGCCACGCTTAATCAGCAGCTGTCCCTGTCGCAGCGGATGGCCAGAGCAAATGAAAACGCCCAGGTCAGGCTCCGTGAGGAGCTTGTCACCGCGGGCGAGGAGAGGGCAAGACGGGAAGCGACTATCGGGAGATTACTCAATGAAAATGAAGCGTTACGCCGCTGGTATACCGCTCAGCTGCCTGATGCTGTCCGCAGGCTGCACACCCGCACCGCCTGCGCCTCCGCAGCCCATTGTTTACAACGCCTGCCCGAAGGTGAGCCGCTGCCCGATGCCGGGGAGCGAACCCGCCACTAACGGCGATCTCAGCGCGGATATTCGCAGGCTGGAATACGCCCTTATCGCCTGCGCGCTGCAGGTTGAAATCATCAAAGACTGTCAGGATAAACTCGATGCACAAACTCAAGAGCCTGCGTCAGGCATTAATTGACGCGATCCCCCAACTCAATGCCAACCCGGAGCGCCTGCAGATGTCGGCCGGAGGCGGCAATATTGACGCCCGACTGGCCTCCTCGCTCTCCTTTGAAAAGCGGTATGCGCTGAACGTGAAGGTTAGCGGCTTCACCGGCGACAGCGAGGGATTTTTCGTCCCGGTGCTGGCCTGGCTTCGGGAAAACCAGCCGGATATTTTTACCCTCGATGAAGGCCGTAAAAACGGTTACACCTTCGCGATCGTCTTAAACGATGACGATACGATGAATATCACCATCAGCGTGCAATTAACCGAGCGTATTCTTGTTTCCCAGGAGCAGGGCGCTCTGCACGCGACGTATTCCCCCGAGCCGCCGCTGCCGGAGCCCGTCACGCGTCCGAAGGCGCTGTACGTTAACGGCGAGCTGGTCAGCCAGTGGGAGGAGTAATTTCCTCGCGCTGAAGGCCGCCATCCGACTGCCGTCTGGACCGCTTGTTGTATCATCCCGCAGAAAACCCCGTCTCGTTGCTGCCGTTCCTCCTGAACGGCATTCTCTTCTCATGAATACATTAACTTCCATGAACGGCATCGCTCGCGCGATCCGCAATCTTATTCGTATCGGTGTTGTGACCGATGTTGACCTCAGCAGAGGGCTTTGTCGTGTCCAGACCGGCGGGATGAAAACCACCTGGCTGAACTGGCTCACCTGTCGTGCGGGACGTTCGCGCGTCTGGTGGGCCCCTTCCGAGGGAGAGCAGGTGCTGCTGCTGGCCATCGGCGGCGAGCTTGATACCGCCTTTGTGCTGCCCGGCATTTTCTCTGACGACCATCCGGCGCCGTCCGGGTCACCTGATGCGTTCCACGTCTCGTTTCCTGACGGGGCGGTCATCGAGTACGAACCCGGTCACGGGGCGCTGACGGTTACAGGCATTAAAACGGCCGACATTACCGCCTCTGAATCGCTGACCGCCACAGTGCCGGAGGTGAGGGTGACGTCAACGTCCCGCATTACGCTGGATACGCCTGAAGTGGTGTGCACTAACAAGTTAATTACTGCCTCTCTTGAAGTGCAGAAGGGCGGCTTGATGGCCGGAAATATTGAGCATTCCGGCGGTAAATTCACCTCCAACGGGGTGCAGTTGGATAACCACGCGCACGGCAGTGTGCAAAGCGGTGGAAGCTGGACTAAGGGGACACAATGACGGTGCGTTACAGGGGGATGAACAGGCAGACCGGGCTTAGCCTTTCAGAGGCGGAACACATCCGGCAAAGCGTGCGCGACATTCTGGTTACGCCGATTGGCTCGCGGGTCATGCGGCGGGATTACGGCTCGCTGCTGGCGGCGATGATCGACAGGCCGCAGAGCCCGGCGCTGCGTCTGCAAATCATGGCCGCCTGTTATTCCGCCATCCAGAAATGGGAGCCGCGAATAAGCCTGACGGCCATCACTTTCGAGCGTTCGGAGAACGACGGGACGTTGTATGTCGATATCACCGGCACGCGCCCGACCTCCGGGCAATCCTTTTCTATCACCATTTCACTGAGTTAAACGCTATGGCTATTGTTGATCTGAGCCAGCTCGCCGCGCCTGATGTCGTGGAGGAGGTGGATTATGAAACGCTGTTGGCAGAACGAAAGGCCACTTTTGTCTCCCTCTATCCGGAAGAGGAGCGAGAGGCGATTGCACGGACGCTGACGCTGGAATCCGAGCCGATTGTGAAGCTGCTGCAGGAGAATGCCTACCGGGAAG
Organism: Enterobacter sp. E20; assembly: GCF_000801755.2. Taxonomy (NCBI): domain Bacteria; kingdom Pseudomonadati; phylum Pseudomonadota; class Gammaproteobacteria; order Enterobacterales; family Enterobacteriaceae; genus Enterobacter; species Enterobacter sp. E20. The sequence goes on along the minus strand of NZ_CP012999.1, from coordinate 4,122,977 downwards.
TTATCTGGCGCCAGCGGGTTAATGAGGCTGCGCTGGCCGTGACGCTGGCCTATTCTTCCGGTCACGATCTGGACGTTATTGCGGGAAACAATAATACCGAACGCCTGACCATCACCCCGGGCGATGACACTACCATTCCGCCAACGGCTGCCGTCATGGAGTCTGATGCTGACCTGCGACTGCGTGCGCAGCAGGCCTTTGAAGGGTTGAGCGTCGCGGGGCCGGTTGGAGCCTATGAATATCATGGTCGAAGTGCCGACGGGCGGGTCGCTGACGTTTCGGTTGAAAGCCCTCAGCCCGCATACGTGACGATTTCGGTGTTATCCCGTGAGGGGGATGGTACCGCTCGTCCTGAACTACTGGCGGTTGTTGAAAAAGCGCTTAACGCTGAAACCGTCCGCCCGGTCGGCGATCGTGTAACTGTCCAGTCAGCAGAAATTGTGCCTTACAAGATAAACGCAACGCTCTACGTTTATCCCGGACCAGAAGCTGAACCCATCAGGCAAGCTGCAGAGCAGAAGCTGCGGAATTATATCAGCGCGCAGCATCGCCTTGGACGCGATATTCGTCTCTCGGCCATCTATGCAGCACTTCACGTTGAAGGCGTGCAGCGCGTGGAACTGGAATCTCCCCACTCTGACATTGTACTGAGTAAGTCGCAGGCCTCGAACTGTACCTCGTATCAGATAGCGATCGGGGGTTCGGATGAGTGAAAGGCTGTTACCCGTTGGATCCTCGCCGCTGGAAGTCGCCGCTGCCGCTGCGCTCTCGAATATTGAACGAGTGCCGGTACCGCTACGCACCTTATGGAACCCCAGCGCGTGCCCGGTGAATTTACTTCCCTACCTGGCATGGGCGCTGTCGGTAGACCGTTGGGATGAGGCGTGGCCGGAGAGCACGAAGCGCAGCGTCATTATGTCCTCGTTTTTCGTCCATCAGCACAAAGGAACCATCAGCGCATTGCGTCGTGTGGTGGAACCGCTTGGCTTTTTGATTGAGGTGCGCGAGTGGTGGCAGCTCGGTGAGGAGCCTGGCACATTCCGTCTGGTTGTCGGTGTGCTTGATAACGGCATCACTGACGAAATGTATCAGGAGCTTGAACGGCTCATTGAGGATGCCAAACCGGCAAGTAGACACATGACCGGGCTGGCTATCAGCCTGAGCTCAACGGGAGAGTTTTATGTTGGCGCAGGATGCTATCACGGCGATGCGCTGGCTGTTTACCCCTATACCACTGAGGAACTTATTGTCAGTGGTGATTATTACCCGGCCTCGGCCATCCATTTGATTGATAACCTGAGAGTGAACGCATGACCGCAAAATATTTTGCCATACTGACGAATCAGGGCGCGGCGCGGCTAGCTAACGCGACGGCACTTGGTACGCAACTCAGCCTGACGCAAATGGCGGTAGGCGACGCCAACGGAACGTTGCCAACCCCCGACCCGGCGCAGACGAAGCTCGTCAACCAAAAACGCATAGCGCCGCTGAACCTGCTCGCTGTTGACCCAAACAATACCAGCCAGATCATCGCTGAACAGATTATTCCCGAGAATGAGGGCGGTTTCTGGATCCGAGAGATCGGTCTCTATGACGACGACGGCATTCTGATCGCCGTGGCTAACTGCCCGGAGACATATAAGCCTCAGCTGCAGGAAGGCAGTGGCCGCACGCAGACCATTCGCATGATTCTTATTGTGTCGAGCACATCGTCAATTTCCCTGAAAATTGATCCGTCGGTTGTGCTGGCAACGCGTCAGTACGTTGACGATAAAGCTCTTGAGGTAAAGAGCTATGCTGATGATCAGATGAAAAAGCATATTGCTGCTGATAATCCGCATAAACAGTACCCTTTAATCGCCAATGCGTTAAAAGAAATTGCCGATGCGGGGTTGAGCGCTGAGGTTCTCAAAAACCTTGGTTTGGGAGAAGGCTCTGCTTTGCCGGTTGGCGTCCCCGTTCCGTGGCCGTCAGCAACTCCACCGACGGGGTGGCTTAAATGCAACGGAGCGGCGTTCGCGGCTGCGCAATATCCGAATCTGGCTCTGGCTTATCCAACCTTGAAACTTCCAGACTTACGCGGGGAGTTTATCCGTGGCTGGGATGATGGACGTGGAGTTGATTCCGGGCGCGGCCTGCTATCGCTTCAGATGGGTAGTTTGATGGCTGTATCTATTTCCGGCAGTACAGAAGATGATGTGATGAACACCATGCATGTATATGCACCTCCTGACTACAAACCATTAATGGATGGTGTGGGCATGGATTCAATGGCTAATTATCAAAAGCCTTTTGCTGTTAACCGGCTGTCATCAAACGGCACTATCCCGTACTCAACCGCACAATTAAGTACAACAGTTAGTGGTCAATCCGCAGTGGGTGGTGTGGCAAGGCCACGGAACGTCGCATTTAACTACATCGTGAGGGCCGCATAATGGCGAAAGTTGAACTAAATAGTGAATTTATCGCCACAGTGGCTGGGGATATTATCGTCTATAACTTTAACGGTGAGTCCCGTGAATTACAGTCCTCATCCGTTGAGTATCTCGCCGTAGGGGTCGGTATTCCAGCCTTATCCTGTACTGATGCGCCAGGAGAGCAAAAGGAGGGTTTTGCCATTTGTCGTACAGCAGACTTTACGGCGTGGGAATATGTTACCGACCATCGAGGTGAAACAATCTACGGCACCAAAACTGGTGAAGCACTTGTTGTATCTTTACCAGGGGATTACCCAGAAGAGACCACGACGCTGGCTCCTGCTACGCCATACGATACGTGGAACGGCAGCGAGTGGGTTACGAATACCGACAAGCTACATACCGCAGACGTGGAAGCTGCAGAAAAGCAAAAATCAGCTTTATTAGTTAAAGCGCAGGCAACGATCAGCCTATGGCAGACGGAGCTGCAGTTAGGCATTATCAATGATAAAGATAAGGCCAGCCTGATGCTCTGGCTGACCTACATAAAGGAATTGCAAGCTGTCATTCCTGACGCTGCACCAAATATCAAATGGCCTACACCGCCGGTTTAACAGGCCAGCTAACATCAGGAGCCGTCGACACATCGACGGCTTTAACCGCAGCTTTATAAGATATCCACGACGACAATTTCTTTTTATTTTCTTCACTTATATCGCCTAGCATCAGCTCTACTCGCCAGTCGGAGGTTAGGTCATCTGCATTAACGAGGAGTGCTTGTCGGTATTGTTCTGCATCAGCAATATCACCTTGATGTTTTGCGGCAGAATCCGTGACCCATTTTTCTCCGTCCCATTTATCGTACGGTGATGCAGGAGCATTGGGCGTTGCACCTTCGGGATATTCCCCCAGTGCCGTCACTTCAACTTGTTGCATCGTCTCTGTGCTGTATACCGTTTCACCACGGTGGTCAGTGATATATTCCCATGATGAAAGGTCTTCTGTACGGCAAATGGCAAAGCCGGTTTTACCCTCTCCCGGAACATCAACGCAGGAATTTGCAGGAATACCTACCCCCACGGCGAGATACTCAACGTATGAAGACAGATATTCGCGTGTCTCACCATCGTAGTTAAACACGGTGATTTCCCCTGCCATCGTGGCGATCATGTCCTGATTTAATTCAGCTTTAGCCATCATGCAGCCCTCACGATGTAGTTAAATGCGATGTTTCGCGCACGAGTTTCAGTTGCAGTGCGGACTGCGCGTGATGCATCAAAAGACCAGTTACAGGCACCATATCCAACAGCAGGGCCGGGAGCAGGAGACAAACCAACGGAACCTAGCTGGTCGATTTGATTAAACGGACCAGTGTACATCGTATCTTGAAATAGCTGGGTTCTTCCCAACGTCCCGACAATATTTTGAATAGCATCCCCCTGAGCCGACAGTAAGCTACGCCCGGAATCAACTCCACGTCCATCATCCCAGCCACGGATAAACTCCCCGCGTAAGTCTGGAAGTTTCAAGGTTGGATAAGCCAGAGCCAGATTCGGATATTGCGCAGCCGCGAACGCCGCTCCGTTGCATTTAAGCCACCCCGTCGGTGGAGTTGCTGACGGCCACGGAACGGGGACGCCAACCGGCAAAGCAGAGCCTTCTCCCAAACCAAGGTTTTCGAAAATGCGTGTTTATCCATTAAATGGCATGATTTCCGGTTTTGACGGAGAGAAATACCATGCTTATTGGCTATGTACGCGTGTCAACAAATGAACAAAACACCGCCTTACAGCGTGACGCGCTGCAGCGTTCAGGATGTGAGCTCATTTTTGAAGATAAAATCAGCGGTAAATCGACAAGCAGACCGGGACTCAATCGAGCCCTCAGACAACTTAATGCGGGCGATACTCTCGTTGTATGGAAACTTGATCGGCTCGGGCGCAGTATGCGCCACCTTGTTTCAATGACCGAGGAACTACGCCAGCGAAGCATTAACTTCCGCAGTTTGACTGATAGCATTGATACCTCAACGCCAATGGGTCGTTTCTTCTTCCATATCATGGGGGCGCTTGCTGAAATGGAGCGTGAACTCATTGTCGAGAGGACGTGCGCCGGGCTGGCCGCAGCGCGAGAACAGGGACGAATTGGTGGCAGACGCCCTAAATTGACGCAGGAGGAATGGGCTCAGGCTGGCAGGCTGATTGCTTCCGGGGAATCCCGACAGCGCGTTGCGTTAATTTTTGATGTGGGTATTTCCACGCTTTATAAAAAATTCCCCGCCACGATAGTCGGACAATCGTTGTGCCAGCGGCCGCTGGACAGGGATGGTTAGCTCATAGCAAGCCCAGCCGCGACAATATCACTCACCAACTAACCAAGGAGTTAAACGGATGAGTGATTTTCACCACGGCGTGGAAGTTATCGAAATCAACGATGGCACCCGCACCATTTCCACCGTCTCGACGGCAATCATCGGCATGGTCTGTACGGCCAGCGATGCTGACGACAAGACATTTCCTTTAAACGAGCCCGTGCTCATTACCAACGTGCAAAACGCGATTGCGAAAGCCGGCAAGGCGGGGACGCTGTCCGCTTCTCTGCAAGCGATCGCCGACCAGTGCAAACCGGTTGTCGTGGTTGTTCGCGTGGCCGAAGGCACCGCTGAAACCCCGGAAGAGGCGCGCAAGCAGACCGTTTCCAATATCATCGGTACTACCGATGAAAACGGTATCTATGGTCACTCCCGTTTTTGCAACACCGATTTTGACGACAAGTTGGCTTGCTTGAATCTATCCGGCGTCTGAATGGGATTTTATTCCCGCGCCTTGATGAGTTCCGCGCCTGATGAACCTCCAGAAAATATACGGCTTCAATGAGCCTTTCCGTTTTACAGGTTCCTCAACAGGCCGGTGGGCCGTTAGTATCATCAATATCAGTATTCGCAAAACCAGATCAGTAATTCTTTAAACCGGTGTATTTCTGCCGTTATGCTACATAAGTTTGCTGTCGTGCCGTTAGGGCCCAGGCTATTCTGGCCAGCTTGTTTGCCAGAGCACAAGTGACGACAAAGTTGCTTTTCCGGCACAGTAAATCCCTGACCCAATCGGCCAATTTGCCAGACTGGTGTTCCAGTTTTTGTATGAATACCCTGGCACATTGAACCAACAAAGTTCGGATCTTTTTATTACCTCGCTTACTAATTCCCAGCAATGTCGTCCTACCTCCCGTGCTGTACTGCCGAGGTACAAGCCCTGTTGCCGCCGCAAAGTCACGGCTGCTGGCGTACTGCTTCCCGTCGCCAATCTCAGTTGAAATAGTACTCGCTGTCAGTGTTCCGACGCAGGGAATGCTCAGCAAGCGCTGTCCAACCTCATCTTCGTCCAACTTTCGTTTCAACTGGGATTCCAAATCTTTAATCTGCTCAACAAGATAGTGATAATGCTGTTGTAATTTCAGCAATAACTGGCTGAGGTAAAGAGGCAAACTATTATCCTCAAGAATGGTACTCAGTCGGCTAATAACGGCAGCTCCTCGGGGAACGCTAATGCCAAATTCCAGCAGAAAAGCATGCATTTGATTGGTTGTTTTTACCTTATCCTGAACCAGGGATTCACGGACACGATGCAGAGCCCGCATTGCCTGCTGAGATTCCGTTCTGGGCTGCACAAAACGCATAGACGGACGCGATGCAGCTTCACAAATAGCTTCGGCGTCGACAAAGTCGTTTTTATTGCTTTTAACGAACGGGCGGACAAATTGTGGTGATATCAGCTTTGGGGAATGCCCCAACTCTTCCAACTTGCGTGCCATAAAGTGAGAACCGCCACAGGCTTCCATTGCGATGGTTGTAGCGGGGCATGTCGCCAAAAATTCGATCAACTTTGGCCGGGTAAATTTTTTACGGTAAACAGCCTTCCCGCGACGATCCTGGCAATGAATATGGAAAGAGTTTTTACCCAGATCGATACCAATGAGCGCAATGTTTTCCATGATAGTTCTCCGAATGAAAGCCTGTCCTCAGCATAGTACCGGGAAGGAGGGAGTGACCATCTCATTAAATATACCGGCCTGAAGGCGCTTCTCACGGCGAAAACGGTAACCGGCGTCAAGCCACGTATTCTCGGCGTGCCGGGGCTGGATTCTCAGGAAGTGGCGACCGCACTGGCCGCCATGTGCCAGAGCCTGCGCGCGTTCGGCTATGTCAGCGCATGGGGATGTAAAACCATTTCTGAAGCGATTAATTATCGCAAAAACTTCAGCCAGCGCGAGCTGATGGTTATCCATCCTGATTTTCTGGCATGGGATACCACCACGAACGCAACGACGACGGCCTGGGCGACCGCCCGCGCGCTTGGCCTGCGCGCCAAAATCGACCAGACCATGGGCTGGCATAAAACCCTGTCAAACGTTGGCGTCAACGGCGTTACTGGCGTAAGCGCCTCTGTCTCCTGGGATCTGCAGGAACAGGCTACCGATGCGAACCTGCTTAACCAGGCTGGCGTCACCACGCTGATTCGCAACGACGGCTTTAAATTCTGGGGTAACCGTACCTGCTCAGACGATCCGTTATTCGTCTTTGAAAACTACACCCGTACCGCACAGGTGCTGGCCGATACCATGGCGGAAGCGCACGCGTGGGCGATGGATAAACCCATCACGCCAACGCTTATCCGCGACATCGTTTCCGGTATTAACGCCAAGTTCCGCGAGCTGAAAACCAACGGCTATATCGTCGACGGCTCCTGCTGGTATGACCCTGAGTCGAACGATGCATCCACCCTGAAAGCGGGGAAACTGTATATCGATTACGACTACACCCCCGTCCCGCCGCTGGAAAATCTGACCCTGCGCCAGCGCATCACCGATACCTATCTGGCAGACCTGTCAGATTCGGTTAACAGCTAAGGAGCTGAAGCATGGCGTTACCACGCAAACTTAAGTACCTGAATATGTTCAATGATGGCCTGAGCTATATGGGCGTTGTTGAGTCTGTCACCTTACCGAAGCTGACCCGCAAGCTGGAGAAGTATCGCGGCGGCGGTATGCCGGGCTCGGTCTCTGTCGACCTTGGCCTGGACGATGATGCCCTGGCGCTGGAGTGGACCGTTGGCGGCCTGCCGGACGCCGCGCTGTGGGCGCAGTATGCCTCTCCGGGCGCGGACAGCGTGCCGCTGCGCTTTACCGGCTCTTATCAGCGCGATGATACCGGCGAAATCTCCGCCGTCGAAATCGTCATGCGCGGCCGTCATAAAGAGTTTGATGGCGGTGAAAACAAGCAGGGCGAGAGCGGCACCACCAAGATGTCCACCGAGTGCGCTTACTACCAGCTGACCATTGATGGCAAAGAGATCATCGAAATCGACATCATCAACATGGTGCTCAAAGTCGACGGCGTCGATCGCCTGGCAGAACACCGTAAGGCCATCGGCCTGTAACCCTTTAACCGGCCGGGATGACCGGCCGGTGAGTTAACTTTCTGAAGAGTAACGAAATGGAACATATCAACGAGACCGCCATGAACGAAAGTGAAAACCCACACATCGTCACGCTTGATAGCCCCGTTCAGCGCGGCGAGCAAAAAATCGAAAAGGTGACCGTCGCAAAACCCAATGCGGGGACCCTGCGCGGCGTATCGCTGGCGTCGCTGGCGCAATCTGACGTGGATGCGCTGATTAAGGTGCTGCCGCGAATGACCTCGCCGGCGCTGACCGAGCATGAGGTTGCGCGCCTGGATGCCTGCGATCTGCTCTCTTTTGCAGGTAAGGTGATCGGTTTTTTGTCACCGGCTTCGGCTCGCTGAAATTTCCCGAAAATGTGTCGGTCGACGATCTGATGGCGGATATCGCGGTGATTTTTCACTGGCCGCCGTCAGAACTGTACTCCCTTAGCGTGACCGAACTCCTCTTATGGCGCGAAAAAGCGCTGCAGCGAAGCGGAAACCACCATGAGTAATAATGTCAGTCTTCAGGAGCTGCTTAAGGCAGTCGACCGGGCAACCCGACCGCTTAACGCTCTCCAGAACGCCAGCCTCACTCTCGCGAGCGATATCCGCGATGCGCAGACGGCGCTGGGGGCGCTCGATGAGCAGGCGGGGCGCATTAACGGCTTCAGAAAAGCAAATGCCCGGCTCGCCACGACGGAGCAGTCGCTTGCTCAGGCGAAACAGCAGGCAGCGGCGCTGGCGGTGCAGTTTAAAAACACGCAAAACCCCACCCAGGCACAGGCTGATGCGCTGACTGCAGCCCGAAAATCGGCGGCCGACCTTAAGCATGAGTACAACAGCTTACGCTACTCGGTACAGCGTCAGCGCGCTGAACTCGCTCAGGCGGGAGTCAACACGCGCACGCTCTCGTCGGATGAGCGTCGTTTACGAACTCACATCAGCGAAAAAACGCAGCAGCTTAACCGGCAGCGGGATGCGCTTGCCCGCGTCAATCAGCAGCAGGAGCGGCTGAGTACCGTTCAGAATCGGTACGAGTCAGGCAAACGCGTTACCGCGCGGGTGCGTCAGCTTGCGAATGCGGGCGTGGGCATGGCAAAAGCGGGCTTTGACCAGACGTCCCGGTTTATGGCGCCTGGCATCAGCTTTGAAAAGCAGATGTCGGCCATTCAGGCAAACCTTGGTCTGGCGAAGGGGGATTCACGGCTTGAGGCGATTCGCCAGCAGGCGCGGGAGGTCAGCGCCAGGACCGGAGTACCTGCAGATACGGTCCTCCAGGCACAAACCGAACTGGCTCGTTCAGGGTATGACGCCGATGGGCTGCTTGCGGCCACCGCGCCAACGGTCAACCTCAGCCTGGCGGGGAATGTCGACGCGGCTAAAGCGGCCGATATGATCGCCAGCACGCAGGCCGCGTACAGCCTGGCCGATACGGATGCGGGACGCATCGCAGATGTGCTTACGCGCGGTTTCACCTCTTCGAATACCAGCCTCGCTGAAATGGTAGCGGCCGTCACCTCTGCTGCGCCCGCTGCGGATGTATCTGGTATGGGGCTTGAAGAGACCACCGCGCTGCTGGGCGTTCTGGCAGAAAAAGGAATGAAAGGTGCCGCCGCCGGGGATGCGCTCAGCGCGATGTTGCGCCATGTTCAGACTCCGGATGCCATAAAAGCCGCGGGGGCGCTGGCTTCCGCTGCGGGTGATGGATCGCTTGATGAAAAACGCCAGCAGTTGCAGGGGGCAAAGGGCAGTACCGCGCTCGCGGCTTCCGTGCAGACCGATAATCTTGACGGCGATATCAACCGATTCCAGGCCGCGTGGAACGGGTTGAAGATTGATGTATTTGATCAAGCGGATGGCACTCTGCGCAACCTGATAACAACCGCAACCGGCTGGCTTGGCACGGCCTCCCTTTGGGTGAATGCCAACCCTGAGCTGACGCAGACCCTCGCCAGCATCGTTGTCGGCGCACAGGCGTTTGCTGGCGTACTGGGTGGCGTAGGCACGGTTATCGGCCCGGTTCTGACGGGAGTCAATATGGTGATTACCGCGGCCGGGATGTTGGGAACGGTATTCAGCGTGGTGGGAGGCGCCATCATGACGGTGCTGGGCGCGCTTAGCTGGCCGGTGATTGCCCTTGGCGCGGCGATTGCTGCCGGTGCTTTACTGATTTTTAAATACTGGGAGCCCATCAGCGCCTTCTTTGGCGGGGTGATGGAAGGGCTTTCGACGGCTTTCGCACCGCTGGGGGCGCTGTTCTCACCGGTGATGGCAGTATTTGACGCTATCTCGGAGAAGCTGGGTGGTATCTGGCAATGGTTCACCGACTTGATTACGCCGATCAAGGCAACGCAGGAAACGCTGGATGGCTGTAAAAACGCTGGCGTGATTTTTGGTCAGGCGCTGGGCGATGCGTTAATGGCGCCGCTTGATCTCTTTAATAGCCTGAGCGGCAAGGCCAGCTGGCTGCTGGAGAAGCTCGGTCTTATCAAAAACGAGTCGGGCGATCTCGACGCCGCTGCGGCAAAAGCAGAAGCGGCATCCTCACCGGCGGGCAGCGCTTATATTCCGGGCGCGGGGATTTCTGGCGGCAGCCTGGGGTATCAGCCGACCATCGCTACTGGAGGACGCTCTTACGTCGATCAGAGTAAAAGCGAATATAACATCACGCTGCAGGGGAGCACGGCCTCCGGAACGGATCTGACGCGTCAAATCCGGGAGACGATAGATAGCATTGAACAGGATAAAGCGAGACGGCAGCAATCCAGCTTTATGTATGGTTGAGGAGAGAAAAAATGTTAATGGTGCTGGGTCTGTTTGTCTTTGAACGACGAACCTTACCGTATCAGTCAATGATATTCACAAAAGACTACCGCTGGGCATCCAGCGCTCGCATCGGGAAACCCAAAGCCTGGCAGTACCTTGGCGAAGGTGAGACATCCTTTAGCCTCTCCGGCTTACTTTACCCGGAACTCACGGGAGGGCGGCTTTCCCTCAAGGCGGTTGAGCTGATGGCAAATGAGGGGCGGGCATGGCCGTTGATAGACGGTACCGGCATCATTCACGGCATGTTTGTCATTGAGAAAGTCACGCACACGCATTCGGATTTTTACAGTGACGGTACCGCCCGAAAAATTGAGTTTACCCTGTCGCTAAAACGCGTGGACGAATCGCTGATGACGACGTTTGGCGACCTGCGAACGCAGGCCTCAGAGCTGGTGGAAAGCGCACGGAATAGCATTGGAGGGCTGGTGGGATGATCACCGAAATGAATATCCGGGCGGGTGGAAAAATCGCCCCTGATTTTATGCTTAAGCTTGACGATCGTGATATCACGCAAAATTTCAGCCATCGTCTTATCAGCCTGACCATGACCGACAAACGGGGGCTGGAAGCCGATCAGCTGGATATTCTGCTGGATGATTCCGACGGGCTGCTGGACTTGCCTGCCCGGGGGGCAAGGCTGTCCTTATGGCTGGGATGGGAGGGAACCCCGCTCGAGGAGAAAGGGGACTTTACGATTGATGCGATTCATTTCCGGGGCGCGCCGGACACGCTGACCATCCAGGGATTCAGCGCAGATTTTCGTGGAAAGCTAAACGTGCGGCGCGAACAGTCGTGGCATGACACGACGATTGGCGCGATAGTCGATACCATCGCTCAGCGTAACCAGTTGACCGCCAGCGTCGCGTCAGGGCTTGCATCCATCGCCATCTCTCATATTGACCAGTCTCAGGAGAAAGACGCGGCCTTCCTCTCCCGCCTTGCTGAACGTAATGGAGCATTTGTTTCAATCAAAGCCGGGAAGATTATCTTTATGAAAGCGGGCCAGGCCGTGACGGCCAGCGGCACTCCGCTTTCCTTAATGATGATTGAACGTGGGGATGGCGATAAGCACCTTTTTTCCATAACTGACCGTGAAAATTATTCCGGCGTAACGGCCAAATGGCTGCAAACGCGTGACCCCAAACAACAAAATCCTCAATTGAGTATTAATCGTCAGTCCGGAGGGCAGCAGACAGAAGCACTGCAGCACCCGGATGCCGCCGCACCGGTAGCGGGAGCAGCAGGCAAGGAGCAGAAACCGCAAGAGAGGCTGGTGGGATCGGCGGAGAACGTATTTGAGCTCACCACGGTTTATGCCTCTGAAGAGCAGGCGCTCAGGGCCGCAGAGGCTAAGTGGCGCGCGCTTCAGCGGGGAACCGTAGAGTTTTCCATCCAGCTTGCCCTGGGACGCGCCGATCTGTTCCCCGAAACGCCGGTACTGGTAAACGGTTTTAAACGCGTCATCGACGAGCAGGCGTGGATCATCAGCGAGGTGGTGCATACCCTCAACGATAGCGGATTTACCACGCAGCTTAAGCTTGAGCTGAACGTCAGCGACGAAAAATTTACTGTTGATAGTGAGTAATGTAGTTGCTATTGGTTTTATTTTGGGTATTATTGATTCACAAAATGTGAATCAAGTGGAGGGGTACATGTTTCATTGTCCTAAGTGCAAGCACTCTGCGCATGCGCGTACCAGTCGCTATCTAAGTGAAAATACCAAAGAGCGCTATCACCAGTGCACCAATGTAGACTGCAGCTGTACGTTCGTGACGATGGAGTCCGTGGAGCGCCTGATCGCGACCCCGGGCGCCTCTGAGCGTGTCCGAACGGCTTCGCTAAACCACGGTTAGCGGCTGCGTTGCCGGCTCAAAAAATCAATAAAAAAGCCACTCAATTGAGTGGCTTAATCATATGATTCTAAAACTAAAATTTGGTGGCCCCTGCTGAAAGAATTTTCACCAGGGGAATTAATCTGTGAACAGAAAAATTAATCAGGCTCATCCTGAGGGCTGCTCTCAGCCCCGGCGATAAATGGCGTGATATCCAGGTGAAACCGGAAACCACCAGACAGCAGAGAAAAAATAAAAGCAGTCGCCGCCGGCAGCCACTGTGTGGTGCATTACGCTCTGAAGAGTAAGCCGTGCGGCGAAATCACCTCAGAAGAGCGCCAGCATGCTGTCGAATGTCTGTAAGCAATGAAGCAGGCGAAAGCACAATTTTCTGACCAGGTTGAATAAGATCGCGTAAAAAAGTCGAAAGTCTGACTTTAAAAAACTCAACCCTTTTCAACTTTAAAATATTCAGCATATTTATTAGCTGTTTTTATTTATATAAATATTTTATTGGGGTTTCAATCGTTATAAAAAATTACATTTTGATAAAAATAGTGGCTGTAAGGTTTGGTTAATTTCTCAACTAAATGGAATTAACAAAATGGCTGTTCCTGCATATATTTGGCTTTATAACTCTACTGGAACCCTGATTCAAGGGAGTAGCAATGTTCTGCTGCGTGAAGGTGCTATTGAAATGCAGAGCTTTAACCACGGCGTGCATATCCCTTACGATAATACTTTTGGAAAACTTACGGGGACGCGTGTGCATGACCAGTTAAGTTTTACCAAAGAGTTCGATAAGGCCACACCTTACCTGAATCGTGCCGTCTGTCAGGGCGAGACACTCCAGCAAGCAATCATTAAATGGTATCGGATTAATGACGCAGGCGTAGAGGAAGAATTCATGCACGTTATTTTGAAAAACGTCAAAGTGGTGGCTGTCACGCCAGTGATGCACAATTTTAAAAACACTGGCGGTCAAATGAATAACCCTACTGAATCCGTGTCGCTGGCGTATGAAAGCATTACCTGGCTATATCTCGACGGGAATATTTCTTACACAGACTCATGGAACCAGCGAGTGGTGGCCTGATGAACAGTTGCCGGGTTGATTTTAACCATCTTTACGATGAGGGGCGCGTAGCCCGTTTGGATGTGGGCGGGGTAGGTTCATTTCCGGTGTTTTCCGGGCTGGGCGATCTCGCCAACAAACCTGAATGTTCGTACATGACAAATGCCACCGTCCCTCCAGGGAGTTACTGGATTGTAGATCGTCCGTCAGGTGGATTATTTTCTCACAGCCAGACATGGTTCAAACACGCGTTTACCGGAAATAACTACTACGACTGGTTTGCCCTGTTCCGCAAAGACGGTGTAGTGGATGACTACATGACCTTTGACGTTGACAGTTCACATCACTATCAACGAGGTCATTTCCGCCTGCATCCACCGCGTCCAGATGGTTCTGGCATCAGTGAGGGCTGCATCACCTTCTTTCTTTCGCGTGATTTTTACATGGTACGTGCTGCTCTGTTGAAGGCTCACCGGCACCGGATTCTGCAGGGGGATAAACTCTGGGCTTATGGTGATATTACGGTTATTGGTAATGCCTCAGGGAGTTGCGATGTCACGCCCCGCTAAGTGGTCGTTACGCCTGCTGATGTTTCTGACTATCACGTTTGCGCTGATGCTCTCAGGGGTATTCGACCCGCTGGCCGACAGCCTGAAATATGCCGTCACGAATCTCATGAATTACATCCCGACAGAGCAACTGGAACCTTACCCAGACCGTGTTGAGGATAACTATTTCACGATGTACATCATGTTTAATGCGCTGGTAGCCGCTGTGATCGTTTTTAGCGGGGAAAAGCTTGTCTTATTAGTGCGCAATTCATAAAACAGTTGTGCAGTTCTGACGGGTTGCAGCAGGCCCACCACCAGCAACTAACAAACGCCCCGCGTAGGGGCTTTTTTTGGGGAGTTAATTTTGCGAATTCGCAGTTAAGTACTCCGTTAAAAGTACGTAATTAGCAGTTTCCGGTTTTTCGCTTCAATTCTGATATCTGTAAATGGTTTTTTTATTTGTTAATTGCGTCGTAAAAAGCCTATTCGCATTCGGGGAGCTGCGAACTGCACAGCTTACATTTAAACATTTCGGAAATTACCAGCACACTGTGCTCCACCCTGCTTGCAGGGCGATAGTGCAGCTGGCATGCCTGCCAGGCTTGTTTACTTACGTTAAACCTCATGAATTTTCGTTTCGTTATCTTCAAAAACGGTTTTTGCGTTGATTGCTATGAGCAAAAGGAAAAGGCAGCGTTAACTGATAAGCTTTTCTGGTTGAGTCAACTTTCATGGGCGGATATCCGCCAGCAGGACCGGCATAAGCTCGGATACGAAAAAAATCTCCCGTAGCTCAATCAAAGCAGCTATTCCTGCCCATGTAACCGAAGACGTAGAACTTTTTGCATTTCGATTTTGCAGTAAGGCACGTATGGTGGGTTACAAGCGTAATGCTACCTTTGTTCTCTGGCTGGACAGATCGTTTACGCTTTATAAACATTCCTGACGAGTCTCCATACTGTCATCTGAAACAACGCTATTGGATTACCACCAGCATTAGACTCGTAACAGAAAAGCTAAATAAACATCTGTATATTTAGCTTTTCTGTATCGTTTATCTTGCTGCATACCCATCGATAGGAGGGGGAGGATCAATCCCTGAGCCCTTTGTTTTGCGGAACGGCCCTCTTCATCATATTTTTACACCCGCGAAAATAAAAAAATGGGGTGATTTGATAAAAAGGGCCATCAACTTTATTAGTCATACATGTAAGGCAGTTCACCCACCAGCATGATTATAGTGTCCCTTGCTTTCATGCCGGTATAGCCCCTGCTCATTGTGTACAGGTGAGCGCTATCAGGGCTATTTTCATAGCCCCGAGAGGTTAGAAATTCATTGTATCTTTCACGTTCCTGCTGCCTTTCAATAGACTGAAAGTATAATTTCTGAGGTATTGGGCGCCGTGGGCTCATGCTTTATCCCTTCGTTAAGTTTGGTTAGAACGTTTAGCTTTTTAACGGCACGTAGTCACGATAGTGAACCATACTTCCCTTTGCGGAATATCCCCGGCATATCCCCAAAAAAAGCAAAAGGGCCAACGATATCTCGTCAGCCCTTGCTGTATATGGTGGCCCCTGCTGGACTTGAACCAGCGACCAAGCGATTATGAGTCGCCTGCTCTAACCACTGAGCTAAGGGGCCGTGGCGGTGAATTATAAAGTAACTCCCCGCAGCAATCCAGCCATTCACACCTGCCTGCTGTTTTTATAAACAACGCATAATCAATCCTTTATACTTCCCAGACGATGTATCGAGCGGGAGTAAAGATGATCAACGATATTCTGGCCCCAGGCCTGCGGGTGGTGTTCTGCGGAATCAACCCGGGCAAGTCCTCGGCGCACACCGGTTTTCACTTTGCCCATCCGGGTAATCGCTTCTGGAAGGTGATCTACCAGGCCGGGTTTACCGACAGGCTACTCAAGCCCGAAGAGGAGCAGCATCTGCTGGACACGCGCTGTGGAATTACCATGCTGGTCGAGCGGCCTACGGTACAGGCGAGCGAGGTCAACCTGCATGAGCTGCGCAGCGGCGGGCGGGAGCTGATCAAGAAGATAGAGGATTATCAGCCCGCCGCGCTGGCGATCCTCGGCAAGCAGGCCTACGAGCAGGCGTTTAGCCAGCGTGGAACGCAGTGGGGCAAGCAGAGCATCATGATTGGCGTTACGCAGGTGTGGGTGCTGCCGAACCCGAGCGGGCTCAACAGGGCGACGCTGGATAAGCTGGTGGAAGCGTATCGCGAGCTGGATGAGGCGCTGATGGTGCGGGGGCTGTAATCCTTTGAGGCCTGATGCCCTCACCCTCACCCTTACTCTTTCCCACAGGGAGAGGGAATAAACAAAAAAAGCTCCCCGAAGGGAGCTTTTTCACTGTCAGGACCGATTAGTCGTCCAGGAAGCTACGCAGTACTTCAGAGCGGCTTGGATGACGCAGCTTACGCAGCGCCTTCGCTTCGATCTGACGGATACGTTCACGGGTAACGTCGAACTGTTTACCCACTTCTTCCAGCGTGTGGTCGGTGTTCATATCAATACCGAAACGCATACGCAGGACTTTTGCTTCACGGGCGGTCAGGCCAGCCAGAACGTCGTGCGTCGCAGCGCGCAGGCTCTCGGTGGTGGCAGAGTCCAGCGGCAGCTCGAGGGTGGTATCCTCGATGAAATCACCCAGATGCGAATCTTCATCATCACCGATTGGTGTTTCCATGGAGATTGGCTCTTTGGCGATCTTCAGCACTTTACGGATCTTGTCTTCCGGCATCAGCATGCGCTCGGCCAGCTCTTCCGGCGTCGGCTCGCGGCCCATCTCCTGCAGCATCTGGCGAGAGATACGGTTGAGCTTGTTGATGGTCTCAATCATATGCACCGGGATACGGATGGTGCGCGCCTGATCCGCGATAGAGCGGGTGATAGCCTGACGGATCCACCATGTTGCGTAGGTGGAGAACTTGTAACCACGACGGTATTCAAACTTATCTACCGCTTTCATCAGACCGATGTTGCCTTCCTGAATCAGATCCAGGAACTGCAGACCACGGTTGGTGTATTTCTTGGCGATAGAGATAACCAGACGCAAGTTCGCTTCAACCATCTCTTTCTTCGCACGGCGGGCTTTCGCTTCACCGATGGACATACGACGGTTGATGTCTTTAACCTGCTCGATGGTCAGGCCGGTCTCTTCTTCAATCTGATGCAGTTTCTGCAGGCCGCGATGTACATCGTCCTTCACGTCGTGCAGTTTTTCAGACCACGGCTTGTTCATTGCGATAGCCGCGTTGAACCAGGTTTCGCTGGTTTCGTTGCCGGTGAAGAGGGTGATGAAGTTCTTCTTCGGCATTTTGCACTGCTCAACGCACAGCTTCATGATGATGCGTTCCTGGGTACGTACGCGATCCATCATTACGCGCATGCTGTTCACCAGGTAGTCGAACTGTTTTGGCACCAGGCGGAACTGTTTGAATACTTCAGACAGCTTCAGGATCTCTTCCTGAGCGGCGGCATGGCTGCGGCCTTTCGCTTTGATGGTGTCACGCGTCACTTCGTACTGGGTACGCAGCTCGGCAAACTTCTCACGCGCCAGCTCCGGGTCGATGCTGTTGTCATCGTCCGCGGTGTCGTCGTCGCTCTCTTCCTCATCTTCGTCTTCGTCATCATCCATCTCTTCCTGAGACAGTTCAGAACCGACGTGAGTGGCGGTAGGCGCCATATCTTCTTCAGCGTTCGGGTCGACAAAACCGGTGATCAGGTCAGACAGGCGCGCTTCTTCCGCTTCAACGCGATCGTACTGCTCCAGCAGATAGGTGATCGCTTCCGGGTACTCGGCAACAGAGCACTGAACCTGGTTGATCCCGTCTTCGATGCGTTTTGCGATGTCAATTTCGCCTTCGCGGGTCAACAGTTCAACGGTACCCATTTCGCGCATGTACATGCGGACCGGGTCAGTGGTACGCCCGATTTCAGATTCCACGCTGGACAGTACCTGTGCAGCAGCTTCTTCCGCATCTTCGTCAGTGTTGTTGGAGGTTTCAGCCAGCAACAGATCATCGGCATCCGGTGCTTCTTCCATCACCTGAATGCCCATGTCATTGATCATTTGGATGATATCTTCGATTTGATCTGAATCGACGATATCTTCCGGCAGATGGTCATTGACCTCGGCATAGGTCAGATAGCCTTGCTCCTTACCACGTTGGACAAGAAGTTTCAGCTGTGACTGCGGGTTTTGCTCCATAAGACGGTATCCACACTTAATTCGTTTGATTGGTGTCGGCGATGGGGCTGCCAACCTTTAAAGCGAGGGCGTACTTATATTTTTGCCGCTGCCTCTCAGTGCGGCTGCCGGGGGCTTCCCGATCGATATTCGGCACTTAAGCCGTTAAATTTTTTATTTCTTCGCCAGTTCCTGGTTAATCATCCAGAGCTCCCGGCGTTCTTCGCTGCTTAAACCGTGTGTGCGCTCGCGAGCAATCAACTCTTCCTGGCGCAGCTCAAGCATCGAATCAAACATATGGTTGAGTGAGTCGGTGAACGTTTTTTCTGCAATGTCCTTATCTGCTATATCGTCCCACATCGACAATTTTTCAAGGGTAGCGGCCTCTTTTGTGCCGCGATAATGCTCTAAAAGTTGTCCGGTGGTCAGACCTGGCTGAGACAAACACGTGTTGACCAGTTCTGAAAATAAGCCAAGTCCGGGCAATTTTTCGTGGTTTAAACCCGCCAGCGACGGCACCTGCGGCGCAAGCTCGGGGTTTTGGACCAGCAACCCTATCAGTATACGCATGGTTGTGCGTTTTAGCTGAGGCGCGGGGCGAACCGCACCGTTTTCAGCCTGTTTTGGCATTAAACGTTCAAGCTGGCTGTCATCCAGAATGCCGAGCTTGTTGCCTAACTCCTGACGCAGATAGATGCGAAGCGTTTCGCCGGGCACCTGGCTGATTAACGGCAGCGCCAGCGTACTGAGCTGCGCGCGCCCGTCAGGGGTACTCAAATCGACCTGCGGCATCAGGCTGTTAAACAAAAACGTGGAGAGCGGCTGAGCCTGCTCCATCCGCGCTTCAAACGCCGCTTTGCCCTCTTTACGCACCAGCGTATCCGGGTCTTCACCGTCGGGCAGAAACATAAAGCGTAGCTGACGCCCGTCGGTCATATAGGGTAGCGCGGTTTCCAGCGCGCGCCAGGCGGCGTCGCGCCCT
This sequence comes from Enterobacter sp. E20, assembly GCF_000801755.2. NCBI lineage: Bacteria > Pseudomonadati > Pseudomonadota > Gammaproteobacteria > Enterobacterales > Enterobacteriaceae > Enterobacter > Enterobacter sp. E20. Next base: position 4,103,647 of record NZ_CP012999.1, on the reverse strand, counting down.
GCGCGGTCACCGTCGTAACAGCAGATGACGTTATTGGTCACCCTGAACAGCAGTTGAATATGATCGGCGGTGGTGGACGTCCCTAACGACGCAACCGCGTAGTTGATGTCGTACTGCGCCAGTGCCACGACGTCCATATAGCCTTCGACGACCAGAAGACGCGGAGGTTCCGCATTATTCTGCTGCGCCTCATAAAGACCGTACAGCTGGCGGCCCTTATGGAAAATATCGGTTTCCGGGGAGTTAAGGTATTTCGGCAGGGCATCACCCAGCACGCGACCACCAAAACCAATTACCCGGCCACGCTTGTCGCGGATCGGGAACATCACCCGTTCGCGGAAGCGGTCGTAGCTTCGTCCCTGGTCGTTGGTGACCAGCATGCCTGCATCGATGAGAGACTTACGATCTTCGCTATTGCCGCCAAAACGCTTTAACACGTTGTCCCAGCCGGGCGGGGCGTAACCAATAGCGAAACGCGCAATGACATCGTCGCTCAGTCCGCGCTTGTTCAGATACTGACGCGCAGGCTCAGCCGCAGAGTGCTTAAGAGACTGTTGGTAAAACGAATTCAGGCCATCCATCAGTTGATACAGCGTTTGCCGTTGATGGCGCTCGATCTGACTTGGCCCACTGCCTGCTTCATACGGCACTTCAAGGTTATGCATCGCCGCCAGCTCTTCGACGGTTTCAACGAACTCGAGCTTGTCGTAGTTCATCAAAAAATCGACGGCATTACCGTGTGCGCCACAGCCGAAGCAATGGTAGAACTGCTTTTCACCGTTTACGGTGAAGGAGGGGGTTTTTTCGTTATGGAACGGACAGCACGCATGGTAGTTCTTGCCCTGCTTTTTTAGCTTTACCCGCGCGTCGATGAGATCGACGATGTCGGTTCTGGCAAGCAGGTCATTGATGAAAACGCGTGGGATTCTTCCGGCCATATGCCCCGTTATTTTTAGTGACTCATAAACGAAAACAAGCCGCGCATTCCTTCCGGAAGCACGGCCTTACGACTATTACTCTGTCTGTCAATTGAGGGCTGAGGCCCTCAACCAATTAGTACAGACGAGTACGGCGTGCGTTTTCGCGAGCCAGTTTCTTCGCGTGACGTTTCACAGCGGAAGCTTTAGCGCGCTTACGTTCGGTCGTTGGTTTTTCATAAAACTCACGACGACGAACTTCAGCCAGAACACCTGCTTTCTCGCATGAACGTTTGAAGCGACGCAGTGCTACGTCGAACGGCTCGTTTTCACGTACTTTAATTACCGGCATGTAACTCTCACCTTTAATAAATTCGGTTTGCCGCTGGCATCAACGCCAGCTTATTTCAAAATGGTGCGGAATTTTACTGCAAATGCTGCTGCTTTGTAAAGCACCGATGCGATTTTGAAAGGGACTTTAATAAGGGTGAGGAGTATACACGAGCCTTCTTCCTGGGGCGAACAAAGTTTTACATCAACCCGCCCAGGCTCTACACTGCGCGGTATTGAAACGAGGTAAAACAAGTCATGCGTGTACTGGGTATTGAAACATCCTGCGATGAAACCGGCATCGCCATTTACGACGACGAAAAAGGGCTTCTGGCCAACCAGCTGTATAGTCAGGTGAAATTGCACGCTGACTACGGCGGCGTCGTACCTGAACTGGCCTCTCGTGACCACGTGCGTAAAACGGTTCCCCTGATTCAGGCGGCGCTGAAAGAGGCCGGGTTGAGTTCAAACGATATCGACGCTGTGGCCTATACCGCAGGCCCGGGCCTGGTCGGCGCGCTGCTGGTCGGCGCGACGGTTGGCCGTTCGCTGGCGTTTGCGTGGGATGTGCCGGCGATCCCGGTTCACCATATGGAAGGGCATCTTCTGGCACCGATGCTGGAAGAGAATCCGCCTGAATTCCCGTTTGTGGCGCTGCTGGTCTCCGGCGGTCATACGCAGCTGATTAGCGTAACGGGCATTGGCAAGTACGAGCTGCTGGGCGAGTCGATCGACGACGCCGCCGGTGAAGCGTTCGATAAAACCGCCAAGCTGCTGGGTCTGGATTATCCGGGCGGCCCGATGCTGTCGAAAATGGCGTCGCAGGGAACGGAAGGGCGCTTTGTCTTCCCGCGTCCGATGACCGACCGTCCAGGGCTGGATTTCAGCTTCTCCGGGCTGAAAACCTTCGCGGCGAATACGATTCGCAATAACGATGACAGCGAGCAGACCCGCGCCGATATCGCCCGCGCGTTCGAAGATGCGGTGGTGGACACGCTGATGATCAAGTGCAAGCGCGCGCTGGATCAGACCGGCTTTAAGCGTCTGGTGATGGCGGGCGGCGTCAGCGCCAACCGCACGCTGCGCGCGAAGCTCGCCGAGATGATGCAAAAGCGTCGCGGGGAAGTGTTCTATGCCCGTCCGGAATTCTGCACCGACAACGGCGCGATGATCGCTTACGCCGGAATGGTGCGCCTGAACGCGGGCGCAACGTCCGACCTGAGCGTGTCCGTGCGTCCGCGCTGGCCGCTGGCGGAACTGCCGGAGGCGTAATCCCTCACCCTAACCCTCTCCCACAGGGAGAGGGGATTATGGCCCTACACCCGCAACATCCCTTTCTCTTCCAGAAACGCAATAATCGTCGCCAGACCGTCACCCGCTTTCAGGTTGGTAAAGGTCCACGGGCGCTCGCCGCGCATGCGGTTGGTGTCGCGCTCCATCACCTCCAGCGACGCACCGACATACGGCGCGAGGTCGGTTTTGTTGATCACCAGAAAATCGGATTTGGTGATCCCCGGCCCGCCCTTGCGCGGGATTTTTTCCCCTTCGGCCACGTCGATCACGTAGATGGTCAGATCCGCCAGCTCCGGGCTGAACGTCGCGCTCAGGTTGTCTCCGCCGCTTTCCACGAAGATCAGATCCAGATTGCCGAACTTCTCGCTTAACGCCTCCACCGCCGCCAGGTTCATCGACGCATCTTCACGAATGGCGGTATGCGGGCAGCCGCCCGTCTCTACGCCCACGATGCGCTCCGGCTCCAGCGCGCCCGCCTCGGTGAGGATGCGCTGATCCTCTTTGGTGTAGATATCGTTCGTGACCACCGCCAGGTGATACGTGTCGCGCATCGCCTTGCAGAGCGCTTCCAGCAGCGCGGTTTTGCCCGATCCTACCGGGCCGCCCACGCCTACGCGCAGGGGATGTTTGTAATCAGCCATGTTGACTCCTCAGGAACGGAATAGTCGTGAATATTGGGTTTCGTGGCGCGCGGAGGCGATGGCGGACAGCGGCGTTGCTGCCCCCAGCGCGTCGTCGCTGCGCAAAAATGCCTGTTCAAGCCCGGCGGCGTAATGGTCGCCCAGTTCGATAATCAGCTGCTGCGCGGCCTGTTGCCCAAACGGCACCAGCTTGACGCCCGCCATCACCGCGCTCTCCATCCAGCTGTAGCCGAGGCTGAGCGCCAGCTCGTGCGCGCTAATGCCCCAGCGCACGCCGAGCCAGGCCATACCGCAGAGCTGGCTTTGCATAAACAGCGGCAGCCATTCGGGCGGACAGTCAGGTTCCCAGCTCTTAATCAGCCGCGTAAACGCCGCTCCACGGTTGCGCTCCTCTTCGCGCAGCTCGCGCGTTTCCCGGCAGGCGAGAAGGTATGCCGTCCAGCGTTTTGCATTTGTAAGAGAGCGTTGCTCGCAGGCCTGATAAAGACGGATAAACAGCGGCAGATCGACGCAGAAAAAGCTCTGCTCCATCTGCTGGATTTGCCAGCGTTTGAACGCGTCGGCGTCGGTGACCCAGCCTGCCTCAACGGCCCACTCCAGCCCCTGCGACCAGGTAAACGACCCGACCGGCAGGCTGCTGCTTGAGAGCTGCATCAGGCGTAGCCTCTGGCGGGCGTGTTCCATCAGCTCATCAGCGCCAGCAGGGCGGAGACAATCAGCCCGCCGCCGAAGGTTTTACGCAGGCCGTCGTGACGGCGCAGCAGCAGCCCCGCAGCAAAGCTGGCGCACAGCACCGTGGCGCTGGCGAGCATAAAGCCGCTGGTGAAGAGCCAGAAGCTGTGGCCGGACATCTCCACGCCGTGCGCCCAGCCGTGGAACATCGCCAGGGCAGGTACCGCCAGCAGCAGACGGTTTTCAGTTTTAAACATCATCACGCCGGATACCGCCAGCGAGGCGATAATCAGCATCTCCATGCCGCTGAAGCCGCCGAGCAGGCTGCCCGCAATGGCGCCGACAAGCATCATCCCGAGGGTGGCAAACGGCAGCAGGAGTTTGCGGCCGCTCAGCGCCGAGAGCACGCCCGCACCGGTGAGCATCAGCAGATGATCGAGCCCGGTCAGCGGGTGGAGAAAACCGGCCTGAAAGCTGTCGGTGCCGTGGCCGGGATGCGCGAGCGCGGGAACGGAAAAAGCCAGCAGTAACAGCGGTAAATACTTGCGCATGATGGATCCTTAATGTGAATGAGCGTGAGAATGGCTGTGGCTGTGGGCATCGCTGGCGTAAGCGCCCGCTTCCGGTTCAAACGGCAGGCTGGCGTAGGTCACGTCCAGACCGAACTGGCGCAGCATATCGTCGAGAACGTGGTCGTGGTGATAGCGCAGCTCGCCGGGCATGATTTGCAGCGGCACGTGGCGGTTGCCCAGGTGGTAGCAGGCGCGGGCGAGCAGGAACGGATCGGCGCAGCGCACCACGGAAACCGACTCCGGGGCGGCGATCACTTCGATGACCTCGCTGCCGTCGTCGGTCGTCAGCAGGTCGCCCCCGCGCAGCAGCAGGCCGCGCGGCAGCATCAGCCCGGCTTCGCGTCCGTCGTTCAGCGCTACGCGGGCGCGGCTTTTCACCCGCACGTCAATCGGCAGCGTGACGCTGGCGGTAATCGGATGCGCGTGGTCCAGGCGTTGGGTTAAATAGATCATCATCACTCCTCAAAACAGGAAATAGCGTTGCGCCATCGGCAGAACGTCAGCCGGTTCGCTGGTTATCAGTTCACCGTCGACGCGCACCTCGTAGGTTTGCGAGTCCACGGTGATATTCGGCTGCAGGCCGTTGTGGATCATGTCCGCCTTTTTCACCGTTCGGCAGCCTTTCACCACCGCGGTGGCGCTCTGCAGGTTGAGCTGCTGCGGAATGCCGTTCGTACTGGCGGCCTGCGAGATAAACGTCAGTCGGGTAGCGTGGCGCGCGGCGCCCAGCGCGCCAAACATCGGGCGGTAATGCACCGGCTGCGGCGTAGGGATTGAGGCGTTGATATCGCCCATCGGCGCGCAGGCGATCATCCCGCCCTTGACGATGGTGGCGGGTTTGACGCCGAAGAACGCCGGGGACCAGACCACCAGATCCGCCAGCTTGCCCGCCTCAATCGAACCGACTTCATCGGCGATGCCGTGGGTGAGCGCCGGGTTAATGGTGTATTTGGCGACATAGCGCTTCACGCGGAAGTTGTCGTTATCGCCGGTCTCTTCCGGCAGCGCGCCGCGCTGGACCTTCATGCTGTGCGCCACCTGCCAGGTGCGGATGATCACTTCCCCGACGCGGCCCATGGCCTGAGAATCAGACGACGTGAGCGAGAACGCGCCGATATCGTGCAGCACGTCTTCGGCGGCGATGGTTTCACGACGAATGCGGGATTCCGCAAACGCCACGTCCTCGGCGATATCCGGATCGAGGTGATGGCAAACCATCAGCATGTCGAGATGCTCGTCGATGGTGTTCACCGTGTAGGGCAAGGTCGGGTTGGTGGAAGAGGGCAGAATATTCGGATGCGCGCAGGCGGTGATGATATCCGGCGCGTGGCCGCCGCCCGCGCCTTCGGTGTGGAAAGTGTGGATGGTGCGTCCGGCGATGGCCGCCAGCGTGTCTTCGACAAACCCGGACTCGTTCAGCGTGTCGCTGTGCAGCGCCACCTGAATATCCATCTCGTCAGCCACCTCCAGCGAGCAGTTAATTGCCGCGGGCGTCGCGCCCCAGTCTTCGTGGATCTTCAGCCCGATGGCGCCCGCGGCAATCTGCTCGCGCAGGGCGTCCGGGCTGGAGCCGTTACCCTTGCCGAGTAGGCCAATATTCACCGGCAGCGTATCGGCAGCCTGCAGCATGCGGGCGATATACCATGGCCCCGGCGTGCAGGTGGTGGCGTTGGTGCCCGCCGCCGGTCCGGTGCCGCCGCCGATCATGGTGGTGACGCCGGAAACCAGCGCCTCTTCCGCCTGCTGCGGGCAGATCCAGTGGATGTGGGTGTCGATCCCGCCGGCGGTAACGATCTTCCCCTCGGCGGCAATCACTTCCGTTGCCGCGCCAATGGGGATCGTCACGCCGGGCTGAATGTCCGGGTTCCCGGCTTTGCCGACGGCGAAGATCCGTCCGTCCTTGACGCCGATATCGGCTTTTACGATCCCCCAGTGATCGACGATCAGCGCATTGGTGAGAACCAGATCCACGCAGCCCTCAGCGGTCATCTGCCCCTGGCCCATGCCGTCGCGAATCACCTTTCCGCCGCCGAATTTGACCTCTTCGCCGTAGACCGTGAGATCGTCTTCCACTTCGATCCACAGCTCGCTGTCGGCAAGCCGCACTTTATCTCCGGTGGTGGGGCCGAACATATCGGCATACGCCCGGCGCGAAATGTCAGCCATGTTTCACCTCGCCCATTACCTCACCGCGAAAGCCGAAAATGCGCTGCGCACCGGTGATCTGAACCAGCGTCACTTCCCGCTTCTGGCCGGGCTCGAAGCGCACGGCGGTGCCCGCCGGGATGTTCAGCCGGAAGCCTTTGGTGGCTTCCCGATCGAACTTCAGCGCCGGGTTGACCTCGTAAAAGTGGTAGTGCGATCCGACCTGGATCGGCCTGTCGCCGTGATTTTCGACAACCACGCGTTGGGTTTCACGCCCGACGTTGAGGGCAATCGTTCCGGGCTGGATCTGGTATTCACCTGGGATCATCGCGCGCTCCTTAGACGATCGGGTTGTGGACGGTGACGAGCTTCGATCCGTCCGGGAAGGTGGCTTCGACCTGAATATCCGGGATCATCTCCGGGACGCCCTCCATGACCTGGTCGCGCCTCAGGACGTGGCGGCCCGCTTCCATCAGCGAGGCGACGGTTTCGCCATCGCGCGCGCCCTCCATAATGAAGGCGCTGATCAGCGCGACCGATTCCGGGTAATTGAGCTTTACCCCGCGCGCGAGGCGGCGTTCGGCAACCAGCGCGGCGGTGAACAGCAACAGCTTGTCTTTTTCTCTGGGAGTCAGTTCCATAACGTTTCTCTTATGTCTGCCAGATACGCGGCGAACAGGCGGTTTTGGTGGTGAGAAGCGGGCGAAGCGACTGCCAGATGTCGCGCATCACCCGCTGGCAAATCAGGTTGTCGTCGGAGAGAAAACGCACCGACAGCAGATCGTCAGCGAGCGTTGCACCTGCATAATTTTCCAGCGGCGCGAGCCGTTCGCGCACCGCGTCGAGATGTTCTTCTTTGGCCGGATAGAACAGCAGCGTGCCGAGCCACGGACGTCCGGCGACGGGCGTGAGATCGCCGTCGCTAAGATGCTGACGCTCGATCAGGCGCGGTTCGTTTTCAACCCAGATTTCAAGGCGGCTTTCCAGCGTGCCGTGGCTAAAGGTCTCACCGATCACCGGACGCCCCAGGCAGTACAGCTCCCACGCCAGCAGCGTGCTGGAGGCCTTCAGGTGGAAGACGGAGCGCAGCGCGGCATTCGCGCCGGGGAAGATAATGGTGTCCTGCGGGAGCCACTCCAGCGTGGAATCTTCATCGAGGTAAAAATGCTGGTTCAGACGCGCCTGCGGGCCGCTGCTGCGATAGAACTTGCTCGCCCCGGGCATGGTGATGAGCGCGTGGCTTTTGGCGTCCAGCCGAACGGAAATGTCCAGCGTATCGCCGCCCACAATTCCGCCGGGCGGGTGCAGCAGGTAAAGGTGGCAGGTTTCGCCTTCGGGGTAAAACGGACGTTGAACGGTGAGCGGCCCGACGTGGTGGGCGGAGTACAGGAGGGTTTTCTCAGGGGTGTGACAAAACTGCAGGGCAAGCGACGCCTGCCAGCCTTTATACGTATTATCAGTGACCTGAGCTGCTAACATGCTGCATCCATTTCCACACCATCGGGATACGTTTCAGTATGCCCTGGCAGAAATGAAGGCTGTCATACGAGTCGCTTATGGATGGCCAGGCAGGAGAAATAAAAAAGCACGGCCGGGGCCGTGCTCTGTAGATGAATGACGATCCTACTTCAGGTGTTCATGCAATGCTGCACCTGCCTGCTCAAGGGCAACTTTCACCGTTGGCTCCTGGCTCAGCGGGTTAAGCAGGCCGTAGTCGTGGATCATGCCGTTATAGCGCGTGACGGTCACCGGGACGCCAGCCGCATCCAGTTTACGCCCGAATGCTTCACCTTCATCCCGCAGAACGTCCAGCTCCGCTGTCTGGATCAGCGTTTCGGGGAAGCCTTTCAACTGCGCGGTGCTGGCGCGAAGCGGAGAGGCAAGAATATTGTTGCGATCGGCAGCGCTGGTGGTGTAGTTATCCCAGAACCATTTCATCATGTTTTTCGACAGGAAATAGCCATTTTCGAACTGGTTATACGAGGCAGTATCAAAGTTCGCATCGGTAACCGGCCAGAGCATGACGTTGTAGCGAATTTTTGGCCCATTGAACTGTTTGGCCTGCAGCGCCACCGAAGCCACCATGTTGCCGCCCACGCTGTTACCCACCAGACCCAGACGGCTACCGTCCACGCCAATTTCCTGACCGTGCCCGGCGACCCATTTTGTCGCTTCATAGGCCTGATTAATTGCTACCGGGAAATGGGCCTCAGGTGACGGAGTGTAATCGACGTAAACCGCAGCGGCACCCGAAGCGCGAACGAGGTCGCGGATTAAGCGTTCGTGGGTAGGGAAGTCACCCAGCACCCAACCGCCGCCGTGAAAGAACATAAAAGCGGGGAGCGTGCCGCTGGCGTTTTCAGGTTTCACTATTTTCAGTTTTATCGCCTGGCCATTTACCTGGATCGTTTTTTCAGAAACCTGAGCGGGCGGCAGTTTTGCGCCTTGCTGTGCGCCAATCAATACCTGGCGGGCCTCCTGCGGGGTCATCTGTTCCATTGGCCTACCCTTGCCGGAATTCAAAACATTCAGAAATGCCTGTACGCCTGCGGTCGGGGTTGGGGTATTGGTGGTTTGAGCGGATGCCGCAGCTGACTCGAAGACTGAAGAAACCAAGATGGCGGTTAGTGTTTTCATGGTAGTGCCTCTTTAAGCGTATTTGATCGGATGAGATAACTATGTAGTGCGCTACTTAGTTGTTGATATAATACTTGCGCGCAAGATACTTTTAGTCAAACATTATTTATAATTTTTTCAGGAAACCGATTCGGAGTTGATAGAAAAATGAAAGAAAACAAAACGCTAGACGATTTACTTTGCTTCTCGCTGTACTCGGTCACCAACGCGTTCGTTCGGCAGTATCGCCCTTTACTGCAAGAGATGGATCTAACCTATCCGCAATTCGTTGTTTTGATGGCGCTTTATGAGAAAGACAACATTCCACTTCGCGATCTCAGCGATAAGACGTTTTTTGATTCGGGCACATTGACCCCGCTTGTACAAAAGCTTGAGGCAAAAGGATTCCTCAACCGTATCGCGGTTGTGGGTGATGAAAGGATGAAAAATGTCGTACTGACCGATAAGGCGAAAGACCTGAAGAAACGGGTGATGGCTTTGCCGGACCAGATTCGCTGCAGCATGCGGATGAATGACGATGAGCTTGAGATGCTAAAAAAACTCTCCCGGACGCTGCTTGACGATTTATAAGAACCCTTCGGTGGGGTGAACCCACCGAAGTGATGTGTCGTTACCGGTAGTCCTCCGCATCCACATCATACCCGGACGGCTCCCAGCGGATTGCCAGCAGCGACGCCAGGCCGATAAACGGCGCCAGCGCAATCACCCAGAAGACGGCGGTATCCAGCGACGCCACCAGCAGCGGGAACAGAAACAGCGACAGCGTCGAGCTGCTGCGCATCAGCGTCTGGTTGAGGCCCACGCCCACGCCGCGCAGCGAGGTCGGGTAGCTCAGGGAGGCGAACGTCATGGTATGCGCGCCCGGGCCGAAGCCCTGACCGAACAGGAAAAGCGCCAGCATCGCCACAGCAAGCACGCCTTCAGAGACACCTTCCGGTCGGCCAATCAGCGCCAGGCCAAGCAATGCGACAAGCTGGCAGGCATAACCCGCAAGCGACATCCGCCAGGCGCCGAAGCGTGGTACGTAGCGTACCGCCAGCAGTCCGCCGACGAAGGCAAACAGCAGGTTAAGCGCCAGAGAAATGAGAATGGTGGTGAGCATCGACTGGACAAAGAAGCTGGAGATGATCACCGGCAGGCCAAACGCCACGGCGTTGTAGGCAAACGACGAGACGACGGACAGCAGCGTGGCGAGCGTCGTGCGGCGCAAGTAGATGCCGCGGAACAGGTTCAGATAGTTTGACCATTTCGCTTTATTCACGACAGGTGCGGGCTGGCCGAGCGCGTCCTGCGGCACGTGGGCATTGATGTTATACGACTGGCGTAAAATCGACGCCGCCTCTTTCAGGTTGCCCTGATTCGCCGCCCAGACCGGAGATTCGCTCATATAGCGGCTGCGGATGGCGATAATTACCAGCGCGGGCACCGCGCCAAAGCCGAGAATCAAACGCCACAGCCAGTCGCTGTGGCTTTCCGGCAGCACGGCGTAGAAGAAAAGCACCAGCAGGTAGGAGATACTGATGGCGGCATACCAGGTGGGGCACCACATCGCGACGCTGGAGGCCTTATTTCCGGGCCCTTTCAGCCTGGCGAACTCGCTTAAAAACGCCATCGCCACGGGAAGGTCGATCCCGACCCCCAGCCCCATCACAAAGCGGGCGCCCGCGAGCACATATTCGTTCGGGGCCAGCGCACAGGCGATTGCTGCCACCACGAAGAACACCATATCAGCCATAAAAACGCGGTAGCGCCCGATTTTATCCGTGAGGTAACCGCCGAGCAGCGCCCCGACAATGGCACCAAAGGTAATGGCCGAGGCCACCATACCGGTCCCGGCGGGCGTCAGGTTAAATTCGCGGGTTATGTCTTTAATGCCGAACGCCAGCGCGCCCAGATCGTAGGCATCGAGAAAAATGCCGCCCAGCGCGATACTGACCACGATACGGGCGTTTGCCCGGCCCTGAGAACCGTCATTAACGAGGCGTGATACATCCGATGCGCTGCGCACCCACTTGATGTCGCCATCCGGGGTGCTTCCTGCCGTTGAAAGGGGAGTTGGTTCTGTGATTTCTGCCATTTTTCTTTTTGTGTGGTTGTGTTGTGTCTCTAACAGTTACCACAGGCAGAAGGTGACCAAAATCACATTTGGCTATAAGGCATAACTAACCCTTCGGAGCGTCTTTTTTCTTTCTCTTGAGCTTCGTCCAGATTTTGGTCTCCTGACGACGCCACAGGCGCTGGATATTGTCGTGATGACGCAGCAGGATAAGACAGGAGAGCATCGACACCGGGAAGGTGAACTGGGGTTTGAACCACCAGACGTAGAACGGAGCGATCAGCGCGCTGACGATGGCGCCCAGCGACGAGTAGCCGCTCAGAAGAATGGTCAGAAGCCAGGTCCCGGCCATGACGCCGGTTAAGTCCCAGCCGATGGGCGCAATGGCACCAAAGGCGGTCGCAACGCCTTTGCCGCCTTTAAAGCCGAAGAATACGGGCCAGATATGGCCAACGCAGGCGGCAATAGCAATGAGCCCCAGCCAGAACGGCGTAACTCCCAACGCATAGGCGCCCCAGACGGGCAGCATCCCTTTCAGAACATCAAAAATCAAAACCGCTACGGCTGCTCCCTTGCCGCCAATTCGTAGTACGTTGGTCGCCCCCGGATTCCCGGAACCATTTTCACGCGGGTCAGGTAACCCGGCAATGCGGCAGACCAGAATGGCGCTGGAGATTGAGCCGCAAAGATAGGCGAGGAGGATCATTCCAGGCGCGATTGCACTCATAACGCTGTTCCGTTTTGAAAATGTATCTGTATTCTCAGCATCTGTGGATAATACGCATAATTCGCCGGAAGTGGTATCCGGTTTAGCCAAAAAGCAGGCAGGTCGTGATGGATATTGTATTTATAGAGCAACTTTCGGTAATCACCACAATTGGTGTTTACGACTGGGAACAGACCATCGAGCAGAAGCTGGTGTTCGATATCGAAATGGGATGGGATAACCGCAAATCGGCAAAAAGCGATGACGTGAACGACTGTCTGAGCTATGCCGATATCAGTGAAGCGGTCATCGCCCACGTTGAAGGGCAACGTTTTGCGCTGGTCGAACGGGTGGCGGAAGAAGTCGCAGAATTGCTGTTGAACAAATTCAATTCACCGTGGGTGCGCATCAAGCTGAGCAAGCCGGGAGCGGTGGCGCGCGCCGCCAACGTTGGCGTCATTATTGAGCGTGGCACAAATCTGAAAGGCAAGAATTAACGTCATAATTGCTAAACCAATTTAGGTTATACCGGTCTTAAAGCTGTATCTTTCACGGTAGCCGTTGGGGCGACCGTTTTTTTATATCTTTTTAGGGGTTTATAGATGAGCGATATGCACTCGCTGCTGGTGGCGGCAATACTGGGTGTGGTCGAAGGATTGACGGAGTTTTTGCCGGTCTCCAGTACGGGCCATATGATTATCGTTGGCCATCTGCTGGGCTTTGAAGGCGATACCGCAAAAACGTTTGAAGTGGTGATCCAGCTGGGGTCTATTCTGGCGGTGGTCGTAATGTTCTGGCGTCGCCTGTTTGGCCTGATCGGCATCCATTTTGGCCGTCCGCCTCAGCACGAGGGGGCCAGTAAAGGTCGTCTGTCACTGATCCATATTCTGCTTGGGATGATCCCTGCGGTGTTGCTGGGCCTGGTGTTCCACGACGCCATCAAATCGCTGTTTAACCCGATTAACGTAATGTACGCGCTGGTGGTGGGGGGCTTCCTGCTGATCGCCGCGGAAGTGCTGAAGCCAAAAACGCCGCGCGCGGAAGGTCTGGACGATATGACGTATCGTCAGGCGTTTATCATTGGTTGCTTCCAGTGTCTGGCGCTGTGGCCGGGCTTCTCGCGTTCAGGCGCAACCATCTCCGGCGGGATGCTGATGGGCGTAAGCCGTTACGCCGCGTCAGAGTTCTCGTTCCTGCTGGCGGTGCCGATGATGATGGGCGCCACCGTACTCGACGTCTATAAGAGCTATCACTTCCTGACGGCTGGCGACATTCCGATGTTCGCCGTCGGCTTCATCACCGCGTTTATCGTGGCGCTGATTGCCATTAAAACCTTCCTGCAGCTGATTAAGCGTATCTCGTTTATTCCGTTCGCGATCTATCGCTTTATCGTGGCGGCTGCGGTGTACGTGGTCTTCTTCTGACCGATGGCCCTCAGTCTTTCGGCTGAGGGCAATGCTTTTCCTTCCAGTCCGACACCGCCTGAATTCGCCGTTTCGTGAGCTCTTCGCGAATTTCCGGCCCTTTGAATCCCGCTTCGACAACGTCCTTCGTGGGCACCGCTTTCGCTACGTCCCAGGCTTTACGCAATAAACGTCCCTGCGGGTAATCGCACGCTTCAAACCCGGTACGACCGCGCACGTCAGCTTCGCTGGTGAGCGCGATTTGCTCGACGCGCTGGGGTTTGCGCCAGGCGTCGATGTTATCGAAAAGCTTAACGATGGTGGCCGGTTTCAGAATAGGGAAGGTGTGGATCAGATCGTGGAACTCGGCCACCAGTTTCGCCAGATCGCGGATCTCGTTCGGCACGCGCAGACGCTGGCACAGCCCCTCGACCAGCTTCACCCCCGCCGGGCCGTGCCCGTGGTGGCGAGGCCAGAATTCTTTTGGCGTTAGGCCTTTGCCGAGATCGTGGCACAGGGTGGAAAAGCGCACGTCCACCTCAGGGCTGAGCATGGCCGCCATGCTCAGGGTCATCAGCGTGTGTACGCCGGTATCAATTTCCGGGTGCCATTTTGCCGGGGCAGGCACGCCAAACAGCGCGTCTATTTCCGGGAACAGCACCTTCAGCGCGCCGCAGTCGCGCAGGACCTGGAAAAAGACCTGCGGGTTGCGCGTGGTGAGGGCATTTTCCGTCTCTTTCCAGACGCGCTCTGGCGTCAGATGTTCAAGCTCGCCCGCCTCGGTCATGGCGGTCATCAGCGCCATTGTCTCATCGGCAATACGGAAACTGAGATGGGCGTAACGCGCGGCAAAGCGCGCCACGCGCAGCACGCGGAGCGGATCTTCAGAAAACGCCGGGGAGACGTGACGTAAAAGACGGTTGCGCAGATCGTCCTGACCGCCATAGGCGTCAACGATCTGCCCGTCCTCGTCCTGCGCCAGCGCGTTGATGGTGAGATCGCGGCGCAGAAGATCTTGCTCCAGCGTCACGTCCGGCGCGGCATAGCAGGTGAAGCCCGTATAGCCCGAGCCCGATTTCCGCTCGGTACGCGCCAGGGCATACTCTTCACGGCTTTTCGGGTGCAGGAACACGGGAAAATCGCGGCCTACCTGCTGGTAGCCCGCGTCGAGCATCTCTTCAGGGGTAGCGCCAACCACCACCCAGTCTTTATCTTTGACCGGCAGACCTAACAACGCATCACGTACCGCACCACCGACCAGATAACTCTTCACGCCCAACTCTCCCGTTTTCTCTTTTCCAGAATGATACGCAAGTCTGGCAGAGAAGACGAATTAGTTCATCCAGCGGTCTTTACGCTTGCGGCTTGGGATCAGATGCGGCAGGACCAGACCCAGCACCAGACCCACGCCCAGCACGCCGCCGCCATACATAAACCACTGCATGATGATGGTGCGCTGCTTGTCGTCGAGCTGCAGATTAGCGGCATTCACTTTCTTCTGCGCGACAATCAGCTCGTTTTTCAGTTTCTGGTTCTCTTCTTTCAGACCGTTAATCACCCCGTCGCTTTGCGCCACTTTCTGCTGCATTTCAGCGGTGCGCTGGTTCCAGGTGCCGTCGATGTTGTTCAGCTTGTCGGTCAGGGTCTTCACCTGGTTTTCCAGATCGGGAACGCGCGTGCGCAGGCTTGGCACGGTGCTCAGCTCTTTCAGCGGGATCCAGGACGTACGGCCGGTACTGTCGCGCACCTGACCGTAATTGGTGTCCGCGTTGGTCTGTAACAGGGTGACTTCCTCGCCGGCATTCACCGTGCCCACGAGGCGATAATTATCTCCGGGGCCACTGCGTACCCAGGTGTTCAGTTCGTCAGAAACGTAACGCTTCTCTTCAGCGTGCACTGCGGTTGCGGCGCTAAAAGCGAGTAAAGTAAGTCCAATCAGGCGTAATTTAAGCATCATTAGTCGTTATTTTCATAAATAGTGGAACGATAGTAGTGGCAACAGTGTCTCTACGCAAAGCATTCGTCAGCAATCAGAATCATCTGTGTCACGACTCTACAGATTTACGCCCGACAAATTGCTCATTGCATGGCAATTTGGCGCAAAATACTATGTACTGACAAACAAATGGCGAGGAAGTTCGCCCTCATTGACGCGTCTGTGACGCACGCAAAAGTACAAGGCTATGGCACAAGAAATCGAATTAAAGTTTATCGTCGAAAAAGACAGCGTTGACGCACTCCGCCAGCATCTGCATACGCTTTCCGGCGAACACCATGAACCGGTACAACTGCTTAATATCTATTACGAAACGCCAGACAACTGGCTGCGCCGCCACGATATGGGGCTGCGCATC
Source organism: Enterobacter sp. E20 (assembly GCF_000801755.2). Classification (NCBI taxonomy): domain Bacteria; kingdom Pseudomonadati; phylum Pseudomonadota; class Gammaproteobacteria; order Enterobacterales; family Enterobacteriaceae; genus Enterobacter; species Enterobacter sp. E20. The sequence continues at coordinate 4,087,921 of NZ_CP012999.1, read as the reverse complement.
CGCGGCGCGAGCGGGCGCTACGAGATGACGATGAAAATTGCCGGCCGCGTGGTCGGCGGTTTACATCAGCGCCCGGAATACAATATCGACATCAGCAAGCCAGAACTTGAGCTGGAACGTTTCCCGACGGAAGTCTGGCCGGATGGCGAGCTGCCTTCCACGCTGGCGGAACAGGTACAGCCGCTGTTCAGCACCGATTTCTGGCGCGAAAAATGGCTGGTGACGGAAGGCAAAAGCCGCATCGAAATCGCCCTCGATCTGGGCGACGTGAAGGCGGGTGAGTTCCAGGAACCGATTTGTGAACTCGAGCTTGAGCTGCTGGAAGGGGACGCCATTGACGTGCTGAAGCTGGCGCGCAGGCTGGTGAACCAGTCCGGACTGCGTCAGGGAAGCCTGAGTAAAGCCGCGCGGGGTTACCATCTGGCCGCCGGAAATGCGCCGCGCGTGCTGAAAGAGACGACCATTTTGCACGTTGCGCCGAAGGCCAGCGTTGAACAGGGCCTGGAAGCCGCGCTGGAGCTGGCGCTTTCTCAGTGGCAGTACCATGAAGAGCTGTGGGTGCGAAATGTGAAAAACGCGAAATCCCACGTGCTGGCGGCGATTGCCCTGGTGCGCCATACCCTGACGCTGTTCGGCGGTATTGTTCCTCGCAAAGCGAGCGCTCACTTACGTGATCTGCTGACGCAAACCGAAACGCTGATGCTCTCCGACGTATCGGCGCAAACGGCGATCTACAGCCCGCAAGCCGCTTCGGCAAAACTGGCGCTGACCGAGTTTCTGGTGACGCGCGGCTGGCGCGCCTTCCTGGATGCGAAAGCGGAGACCAAAATCGCGGAAAACTTTAAGCGTTTCGCGGATATTCATCTTTCCCGTCATGCCGCCGAGCTGAAGAGCACCTTTGCGTATCCGCTCGGGGACCAGTATGGCGATCAGCTTCCCCGTCTGTCGCGCAACATCGACAGCATGCTGCTGCTTTCCGGCGCTTATGACGGCGTTAAAACCCAGGCCTGGCTGGAAAACTGGCAGGGGCTGAAGCATGCCATTGAAACCCGCCAGCATATTGAGATTGAGCATTTCCGTAACGAGGCCATTTCGCAGGAGCCGTTCTGGCTGCACAGCGGAAAACGTTAACTCTGGCAAGGAACCCCTATAATGCCGCTTTCTTCACCGTTACAGCAGCAGTGGCAGACCGTTTGCGAACGTCTGCCTGAGTCATTACCGGCGTCATCGTTAAGCGAGCAGGCGAAGAGCGTGCTCGCCTTCAGTGATTTTGTGCAGGAAAGCATCACCGCCAACCCGGACTGGCTGGCAGAGCTTGAGAACGCGCCGCCGCACGCGGACGAGTGGCGACAGTATGCCGGCTGGCTGCAAACCGCGCTCGAAGACGTTGCGGATGAAGCCACGCTGATGCGCGTCCTGCGCCAGTTCCGCCGTCGGGTGATGGTGCGCATTGCCTGGGCTCAGGCGCTGGAGCGGGTGAGCGAAGAGAGTACGCTGCAGCAGCTAAGCGAGCTGGCGCAAACGCTGATTGTCGCCGCGCGCGACTGGCTGTACGCCGCCTGCTGTAAAGAGTGGGGCACGCCGTGCAGCGAGGAAGGGGTTCCTCAGCCGCTGTTGATTCTGGGGATGGGCAAGCTGGGCGGCTGCGAGCTGAACTTCTCCTCCGACATCGACCTGATTTTTGCCTGGCCCGAGAACGGCTCCACGCGCGGCGGCCGTCGCGAGCTGGACAACGCCCAGTTCTTTACCCGTCTCGGTCAGCGTCTGATTAAGGCGCTGGATCAGCCGACGCAGGACGGTTTTGTTTACCGCGTGGACATGCGCCTGCGTCCGTTTGGCGACAGCGGACCGCTGGTGCTGAGCTTTGCCGCGCTGGAGGATTACTACCAGGAGCAGGGGCGCGACTGGGAGCGCTATGCAATGGTTAAAGCGCGGATTATGGGCGACAGCGACGACGCTTACGCCAACGAGCTGCGCGCCATGCTGCGCCCGTTCGTATTCCGTCGCTATATCGACTTCAGCGTGATCCAGTCCCTGCGTAATATGAAAGGGATGATTGCCCGTGAGGTGCGCCGTCGCGGCCTGAAAGACAACATCAAGCTCGGCGCGGGCGGCATCCGTGAAATCGAATTTATCGTCCAGGTCTTCCAGCTTATTCGCGGTGGCCGTGAGCCGTCCCTGCAGTCCCGCTCGCTGTTACCGACGCTGAGCGCCATCGAGCAGCTGCACCTGCTGCCGGACGGCGACGCGCAAACCCTGCGCGAGGCCTATCTTTTCCTGCGTCGTCTGGAAAACCTGCTGCAAAGCATCAACGACGAACAGACCCAGACCCTGCCGGGCGATGACCTTAACCGGGCGCGCCTGGCCTGGGGCATGCGTGTGGACGACTGGGCGGCGTTAACCGAACGGCTGGATGCCCATATGGCAGGCGTGCGCCGCATCTTTAACGAGCTGATCGGTGATGACGAAAGTGAATCACCGGACGATGCCCTTTCCGAGCACTGGCGCGAGCTGTGGCAGGATGCGCTCCAGGAAGATGACACCACGCCGGTGCTGACGCACTTAACCGACGACGCCCGCCATCGCGTGGTGGCGCTGATCGCGGATTTCCGTCTTGAGCTGAACAAACGCGCCATCGGCCCGCGCGGCCGTCAGGTGCTGGATCACCTGATGCCGCACCTGCTGAGCGAGGTCTGCTCGCGGGCGGACGCGCCGGTGCCGCTGTCGCGCATGATGCCGCTGCTGAGCGGGATCATCACGCGTACCACCTATCTGGAACTCCTGAGCGAGTTTCCGGGGGCACTGAAGCACCTGATTACGCTCTGCGCCGCGTCGCCGATGGTGGCCAACAAGCTGGCGCGTTACCCGCTGCTGCTGGATGAGCTGCTCGATCCGAACACGCTGTATCAGCCCACGGCGACGGATGCCTACCGGGACGAGTTGCGTCAGTATCTGCTGCGCGTGCCGGAAGAAGACGAAGAGCAACAGCTGGAGGCGCTGCGCCAGTTTAAGCAGGCGCAGATGCTGCGCGTGGCGGCGGCTGACATCGCCGGAACGCTGCCGGTGATGAAAGTGAGCGATCACTTAACCTGGCTTGCTGAGGCGATCATCGACGCGGTGGTCCATCAGGCGTGGGTGCAGATGGTGGCGCGCTACGGCCAGCCGAAACACCTGGCCGAACGTGAAGGACGCGGCTTTGCGGTCGTGGGGTACGGCAAGCTTGGCGGCTGGGAGCTGGGCTATAGCTCCGATCTGGATTTAATCTTCCTGCACGACTGTCCGGTTGACGTAATGACCGACGGCGAGCGTGAAATTGACGGGCGCCAGTTCTACCTTCGCCTGGCGCAGCGCATTATGCATCTTTTCAGCACCCGCACCTCGTCGGGCATTCTGTATGAAGTGGATGCCCGTCTGCGTCCGTCCGGCGCGGCGGGCATGCTGGTGACCTCGACGGAGTCCTTCGCCGATTACCAGAAGAATGAAGCCTGGACGTGGGAGCATCAGGCGCTGGTGCGCGCTCGCGTGGTGTATGGCGATCCGCAGCTCAAAACGCAGTTTGACGTCATCCGTAAGGAGGTTATGACCACCGTGCGTGATGGCAGCACGCTGCAAACGGAAGTGCGCGAAATGCGCGAGAAAATGCGCGCGCATCTCGGCAATAAACACCGCGATCGCTTTGATATTAAAGCCGACGAGGGCGGGATTACCGATATTGAGTTCATTACCCAGTATCTGGTGCTGCTGCACGCCCACGACAAGCCGAAGCTGACGCGCTGGTCCGATAACGTGCGCATTCTGGAGCTGCTGGCGCAAAACGACATCATGGACGAGCAGGAGGCGCAGGCCTTAACCCGCGCCTACACGACGCTTCGCGATGAGCTTCATCACCTGGCGCTGCAGGAGCAGCCGGGGCACGTAGCGCTGGACTGTTTTGCTCATGAACGTGCTCAGGTAACGGCCAGCTGGCAGAAGTGGCTGGTGGAACCGTGCGTAACAAATCAAGTGTGATATTATCGCGCGCAAATTGTGAATCTTTCTGGAGTCAGGAATGAAAGTAACACTGCCAGAGTTTGAACGTGCTGGGGTAATGGTTGTTGGGGATGTGATGCTGGATCGCTACTGGTATGGGCCTACCAGCCGCATCTCTCCGGAAGCACCGGTACCGGTGGTTAAGGTCGACACCATTGAAGAGCGTCCCGGCGGCGCGGCAAACGTGGCGATGAACATTGCCTCTCTGGGCGCGCAGTCGCGTCTGGTGGGCCTGACCGGCATCGACGATGCGGCGCGCGCGCTGAGCAAGTCGCTGGCGGACGTGAACGTGAAGTGCGACTTCGTTTCTGTTCCGACCCACCCAACGATTACGAAACTGCGCGTGCTGTCGCGCAACCAGCAGCTGATCCGCCTCGACTTTGAAGAAGGGTTCGAAGGCGTTGATCCTGAGCCGCTGCACGAGCGTATCAACCAGGCGCTGGGCAATATTGGCGCGCTGGTGCTGTCCGACTACGCCAAAGGCGCGCTGGCGAGCGTGCAAACGATGATTCAGCTGGCGCGTAAAGCCAGCGTGCCGGTGCTGATCGACCCGAAAGGGACCGATTTTGAGCGCTATCGCGGCGCGACGCTGCTGACGCCAAACCTCTCCGAGTTTGAAGCGGTGGCGGGCAAATGCAAAACCGAGGACGAACTGGTTGAGCGCGGCATGAAGATCATTGCCGATTTCGAGCTGTCCGCGCTGCTGGTGACCCGCTCCGAGCAGGGGATGACGCTGCTGCAGCCGGGCAAAGCGCCGCTGCATATGCCAACCCAGGCGCAGGAAGTGTACGACGTGACCGGCGCCGGTGATACGGTGATCGGCGTGCTGGCGGCGACGCTGGCAGCAGGAAACTCGCTGGAAGAGGCGTGCTACTTCGCTAACGCTGCGGCGGGCGTGGTCGTCGGTAAACTTGGTACCTCAACCGTTTCGCCAATCGAGCTGGAAAACGCGGTGCGCGGTCGTGCGGATACCGGTTTTGGCGTCATGACCGAAGACGAGCTGAAGGTGGCCGTTGCCGCCGCGCGCAAGCGTGGTGAAAAAGTGGTGATGACCAACGGCGTGTTCGACATTCTGCACGCGGGCCACGTTTCGTATCTGGCGAACGCGCGCAAGCTGGGCGATCGCCTGATTGTGGCGGTTAACAGCGATGCATCGACGAAACGCCTGAAGGGCGAAACGCGTCCGGTGAACCCGCTAGAGCAGCGAATGATTGTGCTCGGCGCGCTGGAAGCGGTGGACTGGGTGGTGTCGTTTGAAGAAGATACCCCGCAGCGCCTGATTGCCGGCATTCTGCCGGACCTGCTGGTAAAAGGTGGGGATTACAAGCCGGAGCAAATCGCGGGTAGCGAAGAGGTCTGGGCCAACGGCGGCGAGGTGATGGTGCTCAACTTTGAGGACGGGTGCTCAACCACCAACATCATCAAGAAGATCCAGAAAGACAGTCAGTAAAAAAAAACGGGCCAGCTGGCCCGTTTTTTTCTCCCTCTCCCTGTGGGAGAGGGCTGGGGTGAGGGCATCAGGCCGCACTTACTCCTGGTCATCCACCGGTGGAATGGCCGGTGCCGGCTTCACTTCTTCCGGCGCATTGCGGTTTTCCAGCTCGCTCAGACGCTGTTCCAGCAGCGCCAGCTTCTCGCGGGTGCGCAGCAGAACCTGGGTCTGCACGTCAAACTCTTCGCGGCTGACTAAATCAAGGCGAACCAACTGCGCCTGCAGCGTCTGGCGGATTTTCTTTTCTACGTCATCACCAAATTCACGAATGCCTTTTGGCATAGATTCATGAACCTGACGCGCGATCTGCTCAATTTTTTTCGGGTCAATCATTGGCGTTTCCCTTGATGGAAAAGTGTTAGTGTCCATTGTAGCGCGTCATGCCCGGGGTAAACAAAATTGTTTGATGCTTATGCATTGCCCAGGATAATCAATAGCGTTATAGTTATCTCGCTTATTCTCAGGGCGGGGCGAAATTCCCCACCGGCGGTAAATCAGCGTGACGCTGAAAGCCCGCGAGCGCTTTGGGTGAATACTCAAAGGTCAGCAGATCCGGTGTAATTCCGGGGCCGACGGTTAGAGTCCGGATGGGAGAGAGTAACGATCAAGTCGGGCATGGGCCCGCTCACGTTATCTTTTTGCCGCTTATACGGCGCTCCTAAGACTGCCCTGATTCTGGTAACCATAATGTTAATGAGGTTTTTTTACCATGAATCAGACGCTACTTTCCTCTTTTGGCACTTCAACTCAACGTGTTGAACATGCACTGGATGCACTGCGCGAAGGCCGCGGTGTGATGGTGCTTGACGATGAAAACCGTGAAAACGAAGGCGACATGATTTTCGCCGCCGAAAACATGACCGTTGAACAGATGGCGCTGACCATCCGTCACGGCAGCGGCATCGTATGCCTGTGTATTACCGAAGATCGTCGTAAGCAGCTCGAGCTGCCGATGATGGTCGAAAACAACACCAGCGCCTTTGGTACCGGTTTTACCGTGACCATTGAAGCTGCGCATGGCGTGACCACCGGTGTGTCTGCGGCTGACCGTCTGACCACCGTACGTGCAGCGATTGCTGATGGTGCGAAGCCATCCGATCTGCACCGTCCAGGCCACGTCTTCCCACTGCGTGCGCAGGCGGGCGGCGTGTTGACCCGCGGTGGTCACACCGAAGCGACGATCGACCTGGTGACGCTGGCTGGCTTCAAACCTGCTGGCGTGCTGTGCGAACTGACCAACGATGACGGCACCATGGCGCGCGCGCCGGAGTGCATCACCTTTGCCCGCCTGCACAACATGCCGGTGGTCACGATTGAAGATCTGGTTGAGTATCGCCAGGCGCACGAGCGCAAAGCCAGCTGAAAATAAAAACGCCGGGATATCCCGGCGTTTTTTTACCCGATTCCTGCGGTCTGCAGCAGAACCAGACTTAATCCCATCACCGACATTCCGCACAGCACGCCATAGCTGGGGTTGTTGTTAGGATCGATCTCCTTCGCCAGCGGCATCAGTTCATCCACCGAAAGCGCAACCATGATCCCGGCTACCGCGGCCATAATCGCCGCCATCACCACCGGAGAGACCAGGCTACCAAGGATCAGCCAGGCCAGTACGCCGCCAAGGATTTCGGCCATCCCGGAAATGCCCGCCCAGAACACCGCGGTGCGTTTCGATCCCGTTGCGGCATACACGGGTCCGGCGACGGCCAGTCCTTCAGGAATATTGTGTAAGGCGACCGCCAGCGCGATGCCAAAGCCCATCTCAAGATTGCTGCTGGCCGTCACGTAGGTAGCGACCCCTTCCGGGAAGTTGTGCAGGCTGATGCCAAGCGTTAACAGCACGGCGGTACGCTTGATATTGCGCGGCATGGGCGTCACGTTTTTCTGCATTAAATCCTGCGGATGCGCGTGTGGTAGCATCCGATCGAGGGCAAAGTATCCCAGCAGGCCAAAGACAAACATGCCGTAGCCCAGCAGCGGAGACATGCCTTCCGTGCCCAGCGCGGCAGGCAGCATCTCCATCAGGGAGATGAGCAGCATGATCCCGGCAGCAAAGCCCAGTGAAAAGGCCAGTACGCGGTTAGAGGGCTTTTGGCCGAGCACGCCGAGGAGCGCACCGATAAAGGTCGCGGCGCCCGCCAGTATGGTCAGGATCAGGGGGACTGACATGCATTGCTCCTTTTGATAATCATTCTCATTAATATAAATGATCCATTTCTGGCAAAGCGAGGGTGAAAACCCGGCTTTACACATTCCTTACATTCAAATTTCCTGATGATGATCTTCACGCTTATCTGCGTTCATCTTTGCCGGATTGCGCGTAATGTAGCACCATTAAATTGACACCTTCTGTAAGGATATCACCATGACTTCTTCCCGTATGCCAGCCCTGTTTTTAGGCCACGGTAGCCCTATGAATGTTCTGGAAGACAACGTCTATACCCGCGCCTGGCGTCATCTGGGCGAGACGTTGCCGCGTCCGAAAGCGATCGTGGTGGTGTCTGCGCACTGGTTTACCCGTGGGACGGGCGTGACCGCCATGGAAGCGCCAAAAACCATTCATGATTTTGGCGGCTTCCCGCAGGCGCTGTACGACACGCATTATCCGGCCCCCGGCTCGTCTGAGCTGGCGCAAAAGCTGGTAGAGTTGCTGGCGCCTGTCCCTGTGGCGCTGGATAAAGAAGCCTGGGGCTTTGACCATGGCTCCTGGGGCGTGCTGATTAAAATGTATCCTGACGCGGATATCCCGATGGTGCAGTTGAGCATCGACAGCACTAAACCGGTGGCCTGGCATCTGGAGGTGGGGCGCAAGCTGGCAACCCTGCGTGATGAAGGCATCATGCTGGTGGCGAGCGGCAACGTGGTGCATAACCTGCGTACCGCACGCTGGCACGGTGAGAACACGCCGTACCCGTGGGCAACCTCTTTTAACGACTACGTCAAAGCGAACCTGACCTGGCAAGGCCCGGCTGAGGAGCATCCGCTGGTGAACTATCTGGATCATGATGGCGGTTCGCTCTCTAACCCGACGCCGGAACACTTCCTGCCGCTGCTGTACGTGCTTGGCGCGTGGGATGGTCAGGAGCCGGTTACGATCCCGGTCGACGGTATTGAGATGGGGAGTCTGAGTATGCTGTCGGTGCAGATTGGGTAATAAAAGCAAAACGGCAACCTCAGGTTGCCGTTTTGAGTGTTTGCACCCTCTCCCTGTGGGAGAGGGGCGGGGTGAGGGCATCAGGCCGCGGCCTATTCGACAAAAATGTGCGGATAAAACCGTGACAGATCCTGCGTGATCAGCGCGCGATCTTCGCGAATACCAATCCCGGCCGGTTGATCGTTGATAAGCCAGCTGCCAATCAGCGTATAGCTGTCGCCAAATTTCGGCAGTTGATAGAACTCCTGGACGATCATCCCTTCTTCGCCGTACGGCCCTTCAACCGCTTCCAGCGTCTTGCCGTTTTCGATAATCGAGACGTTTGCGCCTTCGCGGGAGAAGATCGGCTTAACAACGTATTTTTCCATTTGCGGGTAATCATCTTCCGCAAAATAGGCTGGCAGCAGGTTCGGGTGGTTCGGGAACATCTCCCAGAGCATCGGCAGCAGGGCTTTGTTAGAGATGATGCTCTTCCAGGCCGGCTCCAGCCAGCGTACGCCAGCATCTTCCAGCTTGGTGGAGAACATCTCGCGCAGCATGTATTCCCACGGGTAGAGCTTGAACAGGTTGCTTATCACCTGGTCCTGCATATCCGTAAACTGACCTTTTTCACCCAGGCCGATATCCTCGATATAGAGGAACTCGGTCGCCACTTCCGCTTCGGCGGCGCAGTCCTGCAGATACTGAACCGTGCCACGGTCTTCTTCCGTGTCGCGGCAGCAGGCGAGATGGAGCAGGTTAAAGCCATGCTGTTCACGCAGCTCGGCAAAACGCTCAATCAGCTTTTCCTGCAGGCTGTTAAACTGGTCGCTGCCTTCCGGCAGGTTTCCGGCATTGGCCTGGTCTTCCAGCCAGATCCACTGGAAGAACGCCGCTTCATACAGAGAGGTTGGCGTATCGGCGTTGTTTTCCAGAAGCTTCGGTTCACCTTTGCCGTCCCACGCCAGATCCAGGCGAGAGTAAAGCGAAGGCTGATTCGTTTTCCACGACTGGCGCACAAAGCCCCATGTGTGCTTCGGAATGCGGAACTTTGCCATCAGCTCGTCGCTGTCGATGACCTTTTCCACGACCTTCAGGCACATCTGGTGCAGCTCGGCCGTCACCTCTTCCAGTTTTTCCACCTGAGCCAGCGTGAGCTTGTAATAGGCGTCTTCACACCAGTACGGCTCGCCGTACATGGTGTGGAAGTTAAAACCGTACTCGGTGGCTTTTTCGCGCCAGTCCGGGCGTTCGGTGATACTGACTCGTTCCATGGTCAGCCGCCCATTGAGCGAGTAGAGGAGGTGCCTGTCGCACTACGCTGCATGCTGGTCTGCTTCGCCACAGATTCACCAAACCCGCCGCGGGTGATGGTGCTGGTCGTCGCAGGCTTCGGCGCCATCGCCGTTTTCGGAACGTTCACGGTGCGGCCTGGGGTCGCTGCGCCGTAGCCTTTGCCGCTGGCATCGGTATATTGACCGTAAGCCGGGCTGGCCGGGTTTTTCGAGCTAAACAGCGGCTGCTGCTGGTAGCCCGCACCGCCGCCCATCAGGCGACCCATCATGTAGCCTGCCATCAGCGGCATCCAGAAGCTGCCGCTGGACTGCGCCTGCGCCTGATTTTCAGGTGCGGTGCCTGCCTGAGCCGGTGCCTGCTGGCACTGACCTTCACCAAACTCCGCCACGCAGTCTTCGCGTGAGGCATATTTCGGTGCAGTACGTTCCGCTTCTTTCAGCGCGCTGGTGTAAGCCGTTTTACATTCGGCGGCTTTGCCGGTTGCGGCAGAGCAGTCGTCTGCGTTTTGATACAGCGAAACCGTTTCGTCATTTTTCTCACAGCCTGCCAGCATAAAGACAGCCGTGACCGCCAGCGCAACAGGGGTGAGGTGACGCGCGTTCCAGCTCTTGCGGAACGAAGCGTGATTTATGGATTTTGTCCGTTTCATGTTTGTCTTCCAGGACCCAGTGGTAATAACGCTCAGGATAGAGGATGAGTGGTTGAAAATGAAGCGAAGAGGGGCGGAATCAGGGGGATCTTTACGTTGGCTTACGTTCGGATGTGATTCAGATGCGCCCCTTTCCCTGTGGGAGAGGGGCGGGGTGGAGGGCATCAGGCCGCAGTGGGCCTGATAACACTCTTAGTTACGGAACGGATTATTGCCTTTGCTGGCGGATGTAGTGGTACGCGCAGCGGCCGGCTGTGCCGCAGGGGTGCTACTGTTAGCGTTGAAGTTATCAACCGCGGCAACCTGCTCCGGGTTCTCCGGCGCAACGCTGTCCGGAGAGGTGGAGACCGGTTTGCCCAGCGCGCTGTTCAGCATCTGCAGGTCTTGCTCGTTCAGCGTACCCAAAGCCTGTTTGATGTTCAGCTGGTTAATCAGGTACTGGTAACGCGCGCTTGAGAGCTGCTGTTTCGCGTTGTACAGCGTGGTGGTCGCGTCGAGCACGTCCACGATAGTACGCGTACCGACCGAGTAGCCCGCTTCCATCGCATCCAGGGAGCTCTGCGCAGACACAACGGCCTGTTTATAGGCGTTGATGCTGCTGATCGAGGCGTTCACGTTGTTGAAGGAGGAACGTACGGTCTGCACCACGTTGCGGTGGGCGCTTTCCAGCTGCTCGCTCGCGCCAACAAAGTTGTACTGCGCCTGTTTCACCTGAGAGTTGACCTGACCGCCCTGATACAGCGGCAGGGAGAAGCTCAGACCCACTTTATTCTGACCCATATTGCTGTCGTCATACTGGGACGTATTGGTTTTAGAGCCGCTATAGGACGTATCAGAGACGCCGGTAGACGCGCTCAGGCTCAGGGTTGGCAGATGGCCGTCCTGCGCCTGACGAATTTGCTCGCGGGCCAGGTCCTGGCTCAGACGCGCCTGCAGCAAACTCAGGTTGCGGTTTTCCGCCTCTTTCAGCAGGGCGTTAACGGCCTGCGGTTTATCCGTTTTAAAGCTGTCCACGTTCAGCGACGCCAGCTCAGGATAGTAATTCCCGGTGACCTGACGCAGGGATTCCAGCGCGTTGTCGAGGTTGTTACGCGCGGTCACTTCGTTAGCCAGCACGGTGTCGTACTGTGAACGGGCGTTCTGCACGTCGGTGATCGCGACCAGGCCCACGTTGAAACGCTGGGTGGTTTGATCTAACTGGCGGTAAATCGCCTGTTTCTGCGCTTCGGTGTAGGAGAGTGCATCAATCGCGCTCAGCACGTTGAAGTACGCCGTGGCGGTGTTCAGGATCAGCGTCTGCTGGTCGGTCTGATAGGTCACATCCTGGATACCCGCGCTCTTTTCCTGCAGGGTCAGGGCGCGCCATTTGGACATATCAAACAGCGTCTGTGTCAATTGCAGTGAGGCGCTGGTAGCATTGGAGTTTACGCCGTTAGCGTCGCGGAAACCGTTGCTGTAGGTATAATCTGCACCTAAACCTAACTGTGGCAGCAAGGGGCTACGCGCTTCGTTAATCTTTTCAAACGCAGCATCACGATCGGCCGCTGATTTACGTAAATCAGGGTTGCCCAGACGTGCCTGCTGGTAGACCTGTAACAGGTTTTCCGCCTGGCTCATTGCACTGAAGCCCGTCAGGCTCAGGCCGATAAGGATGGGGAGCAATTTCTTCATTTGCATTCCTTGTTGTGAAGCAGTATTAGCGCTGATCTAATTAAAAAATAATTGCCGATTCTAACAGAATCTTCCATACCAAAAGGTTGGCGTAACGTGCCATCTGGCGGTAATTTGCACCAATCTACCATATACCCTTACAAACGGCAGCCAAACAGCCTTGAAATTCACAATTTCATCACCATTGCTACCAGGACTCGACTCATGCAAAAAACAGAAAAGTTGCCCGTGACATTCGCCAAAAACGATGTAGAAATTATTGCACGAGAAACGCTTTATAGCGGTTTTTTTTCAATGGATCTTTACCGTTTCAGGCATCGCCTGTTTAACGGGGAAATGAGCGGCGAAATCAGACGCGAAATTTTTGAGCGCGGGCATGCGGCAGTCTTGCTACCCTTTGACCCAGTGCGTGACGAAGTTGTGCTGGTGGAGCAGATCCGCATCGCCGCTTATGACGTCAGTGAGAGCCCGTGGCTGCTGGAGATGGTGGCCGGGATGATCGAAGAAGGTGAGTCTGTTGAAGACGTCGCCCGTCGCGAGGCGCTGGAAGAGGCCGGACTGGTGGTGGGCCGTACAAAACCGGTGCTGAGCTATCTGGCAAGCCCGGGCGGTACCAGCGAGCGCCTGTCCATAATGGTGGGCGAAGTGGACGCCACGACGGCGGAAGGGATCCACGGTCTGGCAGATGAAAACGAAGATATTCGGGTTCATGTGGTGAGCCGGGAACAGGCTTATCAGTGGGTAGAAGAGGGGAAAATCGACAACGCAGCGTCTGTCATCGCCCTGCAATGGCTGCAGCTGCATTATCAGACATTACGAAACGAGTGGAAAAAATGAAGCGCTATACGCCTGACTTCCCAGAAATGATGCGCCTGTGCGAAACCAATTTCGCACAGCTGCGCCGCCTGCTGCCGCGAAACGACGCACCCGGCGAAACGGTAAGCTATCAGGTGAGCAACGCGCAGTATCGGTTAACGATAACAGAATCAACGCGCTACACTACGCTGGTGGAGATTGAGCAAACGGCACCCAGCATTAGCTACTGGAGCCTGCCGTCGATGACGGTGCGCCTCTATCACGACGCGATGGTCGCTGAAGTGTGTTCAAGCCAGCAGATCTTTCGCTTCAAGGCGCGGTATGATTACCCGAATAAAAAGTTGCATCAACGCGACGAAAAGCATCAAATTAACCAGTTTTTAGCCGACTGGCTAAGATATTGTTTAGCACATGGAGCAATGGCGATTCCGGTTTGTTAGCGTCATAAACCTACCTAAGGACACCATTTGGAAAGCCTGTTGAACCTGACTGTTGCTGGTGGGGCGCCAGTCAGGATATTACAAATCACCGATACCCACCTTTTTGCCGAAAAGCATGAAACGCTACTGGGGGTCAACACCTGGGAGAGTTATCAGGCGGTACTTAGCGCCATTCACGCTGAAAACCGTGCATGCGATCTGATTGTCGCAACGGGCGATCTGGCGCAGGATCAGTCCTCCGCGGCCTACCAGCATTTTGCTGAAGGCATCGCGAGCTTTAGTGTGCCTTGCGTCTGGCTGCCGGGAAACCATGACTTCCAGCCCGCCATGTACAGTTCTCTTCAGGATGCGGGAATTTCTCCGGCGAAATGTGTTTTTGCGGGTGAACAGTGGCAGATCCTGCTGCTCGATAGCCAGGTGTTTGGCGTCCCGCACGGTGAGTTAAGCGAGTTTCAGCTCGACTGGCTTGAGACCAAACTGGCTGCTGAACTTGAACGTCACACGCTGCTGTTGCTTCATCATCATCCTCTGCCGGCGGGCTGCAGCTGGCTCGATCAGCACAGCCTGCGCAACTCCGCGGCGCTGGATCGCGTGCTGGCGAAGTTCCCGCGGGTGAAAAATCTGCTGTGTGGACATATTCATCAGGAACAGGATCTCGACTGGAACGGGCGCCGCATGCTGGCGACGCCGTCGACCTGCGTTCAGTTTAAGCCGCACTGCGCCAACTTTACGCTTGACACCATCGCGCCAGGCTGGCGCTGGCTGGAACTGCATGCCGACGGCACGCTGACCACGGAAGTCTGCCGTTTGACCGGTGCAAAATTCCGCCCGGATACCGCTTCAGAAGGCTATTGATGTCTACGCTCCTTTATCTGCACGGATTCAACAGCTCGCCGCGCTCTGCAAAAGCGACACAGTTTCGCCAGTGGCTGAGCGAGCATCACCCCGACGTTGAGATGATTATCCCGCAGCTGCCGCCTTACCCGGCAGAGGCCGCGGAGATGCTGGAATCTATTGTGCTTGCGCACGGCGGCGAAACCTTCGGTGTGGTCGGTTCATCCCTGGGCGGGTACTACGCCACCTGGCTCTCACAATGCTTCATGCTGCCCGCCGTTGTGGTTAATCCGGCGGTACGGCCATTTGAGCTGCTGAGGGACTTTCTTGGCGAAAACGAGAACCCCTACACCGGGCAGCAATATGTGCTAGAGTCACGCCATATTTACGATCTCAAAGTTATGCAGGTCGACCCGCTTGAGGCACCGGATCTCATCTGGCTGCTGCAACAGACGGGTGATGAAGTGCTGGATTACCGCCAGGCAGTGGCGTATTACGCCTCCTGCCGCCAGACTATAGAAGAGGGCGGAAACCATGCTTTCACGGGCTTTGAGAATCATTTCACCCAGATTGTCGATTTTCTTGGACTGCACAGCCACTGACAATCAATGCGAATTGCTAGTTTAAATCATGACGCAAACCTATAACGCTGATGCCATTGAGGTCCTCACCGGGCTTGAGCCGGTTCGCCGCCGCCCGGGGATGTACACCGATACGACGCGCCCAAACCATCTGGGCCAGGAAGTTATTGATAACAGTGTTGACGAAGCGCTGGCGGGCCATGCCAAACGCGTTGACGTCATTCTGCACGCCGATCAGTCGCTGGAAGTCATCGACGACGGGCGCGGCATGCCGGTGGATATCCATCCGGAAGAGGGCGTGCCTGCCGTTGAGCTGATCCTCTGTCGTCTGCATGCGGGCGGTAAGTTCTCCAACAAGAACTACCAGTTCTCCGGTGGTCTGCACGGCGTGGGCATTTCCGTGGTGAACGCCCTGTCCAAACGCGTGGAAGTGAACGTCCGTCGCGACGGTCAGGTGTACAACATCGCGTTTGAAAACGGCGATAAGGTGCAGGATCTGCAGGTTGTCGGCACGTGCGGCAAACGCAACACCGGTACCAGCGTCCACTTCTGGCCTGACGAAAGCTTCTTCGACAGCCCGCGTTTTTCCGTTTCTCGCCTGACGCACCTGCTGAAAGCCAAAGCGGTGCTGTGTCCGGGCGTGGAAATCACCTTTACCGATCACGTTAACAATACCGCACAAACCTGGTGCTACGCCGACGGTCTGAACGATTACCTGTGCGAAGCGGTAAACGGCCTGCCGACGCTGCCGGAAAAACCGTTTGTCGGTAACTTTAGCGGCGATACCGAAGCCGTGGACTGGGCGCTGCTGTGGCTGCCGGAAGGCGGCGAGCTGCTGACCGAAAGCTACGTCAACCTGATCCCAACCATGCTCGGCGGTACCCACGTCAACGGCCTGCGTCAGGGGCTGCTGGACGCGATGCGTGAGTTCTGCGAATACCGCAATATTCTGCCGCGCGGCGTGAAGCTGTCGGCGGAAGATATCTGGGATCGCTGCGCCTACGTGCTCTCCGTGAAGATGCAGGATCCGCAGTTTGCCGGTCAGACCAAAGAGCGCCTGTCGTCACGTCAGTGCGCGGCGTTCGTTTCCGGCGTGGTGAAAGATGCGTTTACCCTGTGGCTGAACCAGAACGTGCAGGCAGCAGAGATGCTGGCCGAAATGGCCATTTCCAGCGCCCAGCGTCGTCTGCGCGCCGCGAAGAAAGTGGTGCGTAAAAAGCTGACCAGCGGCCCTGCGCTGCCGGGCAAGCTGGCGGACTGTACCGCGCAGGATCTCAACCGTACCGAGCTGTTCCTCGTGGAAGGGGACTCGGCGGGCGGATCGGCCAAGCAGGCGCGAGATCGTGAATATCAGGCGATCATGCCGCTCAAGGGTAAGATCCTGAACACCTGGGAGGTCTCTTCTGATGAAGTGCTGGCCTCGCAGGAAGTGCACGATATCTCGGTAGCGATCGGTATCGATCCGGACAGCGACGATCTGAGCCAGCTGCGCTACGGCAAGATCTGTATCCTCGCGGATGCGGACTCCGATGGTCTGCACATCGCCACGCTGCTGTGCGCGCTGTTCGTGAAGCACTTCAAAACGCTGGTGAAAAATGGTCACGTCCACGTGGCGCTGCCGCCGCTCTACCGTATCGACCTCGGCAAAGAGGTTTACTACGCGCTGACGGAAGAAGAGAAAGCGGGCGTCCTGGAACAGCTGAAGCGCAAGAAGGGCAAACCGAACGTGCAGCGCTTTAAAGGGCTGGGCGAGATGAACCCGATGCAGCTTCGCGAAACGACGCTGGATCCGAACACGCGCCGTCTGGTGCAGCTGACGATCAGCGATGAAGACGAGCAGCAAACCAACGCCATGATGGATATGCTCCTTGCCAAGAAACGTTCGGAAGACCGACGTAACTGGCTGCAGGAGAAAGGCGATATGGCGGATATTGAGGCCTGATGCCCTCACTCTAACCCTCTCCCACAGGGAGAGGGAATGGATCGTAGGCCCGGTAAGCGTTAGCGGCACCGGGCTTTTTTACATCAAAACTCCATCTTCACCGTAAACTGCACTTCGCGCGGATCGCCAATCTGGTTGCCCAGGTTGTTGGTCGCAATCGACGACGTGTAGTAGGTCTTATCAAACAGGTTTTTCACGTTCACCTGCAGCGTCACCGGATACTGTAGCTTCATCTTGTACGCCGCAAACGCGTCCGCCACGAAATAGCCCGGCAGATAATAATCCGCACCGTTGGTTGCTGAGCGACGGCTTACGCCGTGCCCGCCGCCGCCCAGCGTCAGGGTATTCCCGGCAAACGCATTGTGAATATCGTAGGTCAGGAACAGGGAGCCGGTATGGCGCGGCACGTTCGGCAGCGGTTTGCCCGCATAGTCCGGATCTTCCAGCACCTTCGCGTCGGTATAGCCGTAGCTGGCGATAATGTTGGTGTTCTCGGTCAGCGACCCGGCGAGATCCACCTCCACGCCCTGAGAGCGCACGCGGCCCGCGGTTTTGGCGACGGTTTCATCACCAATGCTTTCGGTGTACAGCACGTTGCGCTTGTGGATATCAAACAGCGCAATATTGGCGGTAATGCCGTCGAACAGGTCGAATTTAGCGCCTATTTCATACGCGTTTGACGTTTCCGGCGGCAGGTCGCCGATGTAGCTCGCAATGGACGACTGCGGCATAAACGTCTGAGAGTAGTTGGCAAACAGCGAGACCGCCGGGGTGAGCTTATAAACAAGACCCAGCTTCGGCGTCCACTGGTCGTCGCGGCTGTCGGTGTTTACGTTAAACGGACGGCCTTTCCCCGCGTACTGGGTGTAATACTGATAGCGCATTCCGGCGACGGCGATCCACTTATCGGTCAGGTACAGCGCGTCCTGCGCGTAGGCGGAGTAGCTTTCCTGCTTAATGGTTTGATCGCTGTCGGATGCCGAGACGGTGGTGCACTTGCCGAGGCTGCCGTAGCTCGGGTGGTAAATATTGAAGTCTTTAATGTTTTTACAGCGGATCATATCCGTACGCAGCAGATCGTAATTCTCATACGACACGCCGGTCAGGATCTCATTGTAAAAGCCCGCGATGTCCACGTTTCCCTGCAGATCCGCGCGCGTCGTGTGCATACGCTGGGTCGAGCCCTGGGTCGCATCCACGCGGCGGGTCAGGTTGCCGGTTTTTGAATCGTAGGCCATCACGCGGGCCTGGTTATCGCTGTATTTATCCTGGCTGTAGCTGTAGTCGAACTTCGCGGTCCACTGGCTGTTAAGGCGATACTCCGCGTTGAGCTGAGCGAGATCGGACTGTCCGTCGGTCACGTTAAACGGTTCGTCGAAGCGGGTTTTGCGATCGACGTTGACGGCTTTTTTAGTGTTGAGATCGAAGATCGTTCCGCGATCGAACGGCGTTTTATAGTCGCGATGCGAATAGAGCACGGTCACGGTGGCATCATCGCCAAACCAGGTCAGCGACGGAGCGATAAAGGTGCTGCGTTCGTTGCCGAAATTACGCCAGTAATCCTCGTCCTGATATTCGCCCGTCAGGCGATACGCCAGGCGCGTTCCGTCAATCGGGCCGGTAACATCGATCTGTCCGGTGCCGCCGCCAAAGCTGGACGAGGTAGCGGAAAGGGAACCGCCGAAGGTCTTCTCCGGGCGTTTGGTGATGACGTTGATCAGGCCGCCCGGATCGAGAATGCCGTAGAGCGTCGAGGCCGGGCCTTTCAGCACCTCCACGCGCTCGGTTGCAGCATTAAAGCTGCGCGGCAGCACGGTGCGCAGGCCGTTGGTCATGATCGAGCCGTCGCGGTTCGCGCCAAATCCGCGGCGCACGAAGGCATCCTGCGTACCGCCCAGTGTGTTGGTCTGCACCACGTTGCTGACGTTATAGAGCGCTTCATCCAGCGTGGTGGCATGCTGATCCGCCAGCACTTTGTCGCTGACGGTATTGACCACCTGCGGGATGTCCAGCATCGGCATGTTGGTTAACGTCGCGGTGGAGGTATTCAACGGCTGATAGCCATTCGTGGCCTCCGCCGTCGTATTTGGATCGGCGGTGACGGTAAGCGTTTCGCCGTCTTTAGTCGCGGTGTTATCTGCTGCCTGCACCAGCGGCGCCATAAACAGCAGTGAAAAGAGCGCGCGCCCTTTTACCCCAGAGAGTGAAGGTGTGAACGTAGCCATTACATCTGTTATCCCGAAATATCCCGCGAATGACGTTTCGCGGAAAAATGTGTGAGTCATTGCCCTTTACGGTCTGTCCGTTAGCCACGGTGGACATCGGACATGTAATTGAGAATCATTCAATCATGCGCGAATGTAGTAGTAAATGGAAAAAAGAAAAAATCGACTACAACGTTTAGCCGGGCGTATAAGCGCAGCGGGATAATCATTAATCTATTGAAATAATTGTTATTGCAAGCCGTTCCGCGTTCATTTTCCCTCAGGCTTACCCCTGGTTTTATCAGGGTGTTTCTTCTCTTGACTACTACATGGCGCAGCGTCAAACTCTCAAAAGAGAATGATTTTTATTTATATTTGTTGCGCTTTTTTATTACGTTGGCATTCACGTGGCTCACAACACAAAAAAACCGGGACTGGTTCTGGAGAACCTCTCTGCGGGCTATCAGAAAAAAATCATCGTTGATGATATCTCCCTTGCGATCCCACAGCAGAAAATGACCGTGCTGGTAGGGGCGAACGGCTGCGGAAAATCCACGCTGCTGAGCACCATTGCGCGTTTGCTTCAGCCGCTTGGCGGCGCGGCAGTTCTCGACGGCAAGGCGATCCACGAGCAGCCGACCAAAGCCGTCGCCCGCCAGCTGGGTATCCTGCCGCAGTCTCCGCTGCTCCCGGAAGGGCTGACCGTCTTTGAGCTGGTCTCGCGCGGGCGTTTTCCCTGGCAGAACTTTATGCGCCAGTGGAGCGACGAGGACGAGCTGGCGGTAGAAGAGGCCCTGCGCCTGACCGGCACGGCGGAGTTCGCCCATATGCCGGTGGAAAGCTTATCCGGCGGCCAGCGTCAGCGCTGCTGGATCGCCATGGCGCTTGCGCAGCAAACGCCGTATATCCTGCTTGACGAGCCCACAACGTTTCTCGATCTCCGCTATCAGGTGGAAATCCTGGAACTGCTGCACACCCTGACCCGCCAGCACGGACG
The DNA here is from genome assembly GCF_000801755.2 of Enterobacter sp. E20. NCBI lineage: Bacteria > Pseudomonadati > Pseudomonadota > Gammaproteobacteria > Enterobacterales > Enterobacteriaceae > Enterobacter > Enterobacter sp. E20. The sequence goes on along the minus strand of NZ_CP012999.1, from coordinate 4,067,837 downwards.
TACCGTCGTGGTGGTGCTGCACGATCTCAACTTCGCCGTAAACTACGGCGATTCGCTGGTCTTTTTACGCCAGGGGAAAGTTGAAGGCGTATTGCATGAGGGCGATGCCTGCACGCCGGAGCTGATCAAAGCGGTGTTTGATGTCGACGTGCATATGTCCATAAACCCGTTGACCGGCAAGCCGTTCTTTATGCCGTTTCGCCAGAGCACCGTTCAGCCATGATGCGCTCCTCTCTGGCCTTTCCGATCTTCGCACTGCTGCTGGCGCTGGGCGCGATTATGCATCTGGGCATCGGCGCACGCTTCATCGCCCCGCAGACGGTGGTGGAGGCATTCTTCCATTTCGATCCGCGCAATTTCGACCATAACGTCATTATCAAATTAAGACTGCTGCGCCTCTGCGCCGCGATGGTGACGGGCGCCGCGCTCGGCGTGGCGGGCGTGCTGCTGCAGTCCGTGATCCGCAACCCGCTCGGCGAGCCGCATATTCTGGGGCTCAACGCCGGGGCCGCGCTGGCGGTCGTGATTACCAGCGCGCTTGGGCTGTCACTGCCGTTTGGGCGCCCGCTCGTTGCCGCCGCCGGTGCCGCCGCGCTGTTTTTGCTGGTGCTGATGTTCTCCTCGTCCGGTCGCACCGGGCTTACGCCGATGAAGGTCACGCTGTGCGGCGTGGCGATGTCGGCGTTTGCCTCGTCGATTACCGCCGCGGTGTTAATCCTCGATGAACAGACGCTGCTCGCCATGCGCACCTGGCTGGCAGGGGACCTGTCCGGGATCAACGTGCAGACGCTCCGGAGTGCCCTGTGGGCCGCAACAGCCGGTTTTGTTCTCGCCATCGGGCTGTCGACCTCGCTCAACATGCTGGCGCTGGGAGACCGAATGGCGCAGGGGCTTGGCGTGTCGCTGCTGAAAACCCGCCTGCTCGCCCTGCTGGCCATCGCGCTGCTCTGCGGCGCGGCCGTCTCAATTGCCGGGCCGATTGGCTTTATCGGCCTGGTCGTGCCGCAGCTCATTCGCCGTCTGGTGTCGGTCGATTTACGCGTGATGGTGCCGCTGTCTGCCCTGTGTGGCGCGCTGGTTCTGCTGCTGGCGGATATCGCCGCCCGCACGCTGTTTACGCCCTGGGAGCTGGCAACCGGCATCATGACGGCCCTGGTCGGCGCACCCGTATTCATCTTTATGGCATCGAGGATGTTCAAATGAACCGGGCCGGATTCCGCGCGATCCGTATTGGCCGTTTATCGGCGCTGGTTCGCCCGAGGGCGCTGGCGTGCCTGACGCTTTTAGCGCTGGTGGCGTTAAGCCTGCTGGGCTTTGGCCTGACGCACGGATCTCTGCCTGTTCCCACCTCCGCCATCGGGCGGGCGCTGTTTTCTCCTGAGAGCCTGACGGCGGAGACGCGCTACATCGTGATGGATATCCGCCTGCCGCGCCTGCTGATGGCGGTGCTGTGCGGCGCGATGCTCGGCATGGCGGGGGCGGCAATGCAGTCCATCACCCGCAATGGTCTGGCTGACCCCGGGCTTATCGGCGTGAAGGAGGGCTGTAGCGCGGCGGTACTGCTGCTGATTTTTCAGTTCCCGGCGCTGGGCCTGGCCTGGCGTCCGCTGGTCGGCATGGCCGGCGGGCTGCTTACCGCGCTGCTGGTGATCGCCCTGGCGCGCGATATCTCGCGCCCGCGATTTATCCTGATCGGCATCGGCGTGTCGTGGGCGTTTGCCGCCGCAATGGGCGTCTTTATCACCACCGCCGACGTGCGGGACGTGCAGACGGCGATGCTGTGGCTGGCGGGAAGCCTGCATGCGGCAAACTGGACGCTGGTGGGGTTAGCCGCGCTCTGGGCCGCCCCCGCGTTTGCGCTGCTGCTTTTTACCGCGCGGGCAGCGGACGTGGCGTTGCTCGGCAATCAGGCCGCAGCGGGCCTTGGCGTGCGCATAACCCGGCTGGCGCTGCTGCGGGTTCTCGCCCCGGTAGTGCTGACGGCGGCCTGCGTCTCGTGCGTGGGCAGTATTGGTTTCGTGGGGTTGATTGCTCCGCATATGGCGCGCCTGCTGCTGCGCGGTGGGCAAACCGCGCTCCTGACGGGAAGCGCCGTGCTGGGCGCGCTGCTGGTGCTGCTGGCGGATAACGTCGGACGTCTGGCGTTCCTCCCGCTGCAGCTGCCGGCGGGAATTGTGATTTCACTGATTGGCGGACCGTTTTTCCTGCTGCTGCTCTGGCAGCGTCGGGACAGATTTTAGGGGACTAAAATGCGCGTAGTGTTTTCGATGCTGTTGCTGGTGGGGTTCGCGGTGGGTGCGGCGGAGCCGACGCAGACGTTTACTGACGATCTGAACCGAAAAGTGGTGGTGCCGGTTCATCCGAAACGGATTGTCTCTTTACACGATCTGGATATCACCATTCCGCTGATTGAGCTTGGCGTGCCGCCGGTGGCAAGCCATGGCCGCACGCGGCCGGACGGCAGCCACTTCCTGCGCTCCAGCGGCATGTTGACCGGCGTCGACTTCGATAATTCCGACATTAAGTTTATCGGCACGGCCGATATCGACATTGAAGCCATCGCCGCCGCAAAGCCTGACCTGATCGTTACCGAGCCGACCCGCAACACCCCGGTGGAACAGCTGGCGAAAATTGCCCCGACGGTGAGCATCGATCATCTCGACGGCGGCGCGCCGGAGATCTACCGCAAGCTGGCTCAGCTGACGGGAACGCAGGCGCGGCTCAAGGTTCTGGAGCGGCGCTATCAGGAGCAGATTAAGGCCCTGAAGGCGACAATTGATACCAGCAAGGTGACCGTGTCCGTGATTCAGGCGAATCAGGGAAAGATTAATGCCATGCACAGCTACCACTCGCTGGGCCGCGTGTTGCGCGACGCCGGGTTCACCTTCCCGCCGCTGATTGAGTCCATCCCGGACGGAGGGCGCATCGACGTCAGCGCCGAGCGCCTGCCGGAGCTGGATGCCGATTTCGTCTTCGCCACCTGGCGCGGGGATACGGGCGGTAAACCGCAGGACGAGCTGGCGGCGATGGATGCGGTCATGCCGGGCTGGTGTCAGTTCCTGAATGCCTGCAGAACCGGGCATTACGTGCTGATCTCGCGTGAAGAGGCCATCTCGAATTCGTACGCCTCGTTAGGGCTGATGGCCGCGCAGGTGCAGTCGCAGATTGCCGGGCGTCCGCTGCCGGAGGCGTCACGGTGATCCGCAAAGAGAAAGGGCGCGTGGATGTCTATGGTGACCGCTTTCGCGCGCGTGCGCATCAGCTGACGCCGCGTCTGTTGCAGGTTGCACGCTATATCCATGACAACCGCGAAGCGGTGATGGAACAGACCGCAATGGAGATCGCGACGCTGTTGAAAACCTCGGATGCCACGGTGGTCCGCGCCATTCAGGCGCTGGGTTTCGCCGGGCTGCGCGATCTCAAGCAGACGCTGGAGCAGTGGTTTGGTCCGGTGGTCACCTCCAGCGAAAAGATGTCCACCACGGTGAATACGCTCGCCAGCGACGTCAACGCGAGCATTGATTTCGTGCTGGAGGGGCATCAGCATACCTGCGAGGTGTTATCCGAGCCCCACAACCGCTACGCGATGGCCCAGGCGGTCTCTCTGCTGGCGCAGGCGAGGCAGGTTGCCATATTTGGCATTGGCGCCTCCGGCATTCTGGCCGAGTACACCGCCAGGCTGTTCAGTCGCATGGGGTTACCCGCCACGCCGCTTAACCGTACCGGGATAGGGCTTGCCGAGCAGCTGATTGCGCTTCAGCGCGGCGACGTGCTGGTGATGATGGCGCAGAAATCCGCGCACCGGGAGGGGCAAACCACGCTGCGTGAAGCAAAACGTCTGGGCATTCCAACTATATTGCTGACCAACGCCCTCGATTCGCGTTTCAGCAAGGAGGCCAGCGTGGTGATCCACGTTCCGCGCGGCGGCGAAAAAGGCAAAATCCCGCTCCACGGCACGGTGCTGCTGTGTCTGGAGATGATCATCTTATCCGTCGCCTCCACCGAGCCGCAGCGCACCATCAAGTCGATGAAGCGCATCAACGAGCTACACCGTGGGTTAAAGCCGGGGAAGAAAAGCACCTAAAAACAAAGCCCGGTAGCGCTGACGCTCACCGGGCCTGGATCTGTTCTCCCTCTCCTTTCGGGAGAGGGCGGGGGAGGGGAAACTTAAACCCCTTGCTCCAGAATGCGGATGTGGGTTTCCAGCACGTCACCCTTAACCGCGTCGCTCCACGCTTTCATGTGCGCGGTCTGCAGGTGCGCTTCAAGATGCGCGACGGTTTCCCACTGCTCAACCATGATGATCGAGTCTGGCGCGGTCGCCTGGAAGCTGGCGTCAGTGGCGGCATCCACCATCGGCGCGTAGCCGTGGCAGCCTTCTTCTTTCAGTACGGTCGGGATAATTTTCGCGAACTGATCCAGCACCGCCTGGCGGTGATGTTGACCTGGACGAGTACGGATTTCTGCGATTACGGTAAGCATGTTTACTACTCCTTTAATTCCAGGCTACCAGTTAAGCAAAAATTTCCGCGAGATGCTTGCGATATTCTGCGATATAGCTCGGGACGTCAGGCATTTTAATCACGTCGTTGACGATAAAGGTCGGCAGCGGATCCATGCCCAGGAACTGGTTAGCCTTGTGGAACGGCAGGTACGCGCCGTCGACGCCCACGCCTTCGAAGAACTGTTCTTTATCGGTGAAGGCTTCCAGCGGGGCGTTCCAGGTCAGCGAGAGCATATATTTTTTGCCCTGAATCAGGCCGCCCGAGCCGTATTTTTTGGAGGCGTCAGAGCGGGTGCGGCCATCGCTGGCATACAGCGAGCCGTGACCTTCGGTGAACACGTCGTCCATGTATTTTTTCACGGTCCACGGCGCGCCCATCCACCAGCCTGGCATCTGCCAGATCACCACGTCAGCCCACAGGAAGTTCTGCACTTCGGCCTTCACGTCATAACTGCTGTCTGCACGCACGACCTTAACATCATGCCCGGCGTCGCGCAGGAAACCGTCCGCGACCTCGGTCAGGGTGTCATTCAGCTGGCCTTTAGAGTGCGCAAATTCTTTTGCACCGTTGATAATCAGGATGTTGCTCATTATTTGTCCTCGATGATGAGAGTATGGCCAGTATTCTACGCGCGAGGACGGTGCGGTAAAATGAGCAAAATGTGCAAAGTCTTTTGCGTTAAACGCAATAATCCCTTACCAGCTGACCTTCACTTCAAAACCGCCTTCAGGGGCATTGCCCAGCGAAACGCGCATCCCGTGCAGGGCGGCGATGCGTTTTACAATGGATAACCCCAGCCCGCTGCCCGTGGCATCCTGACCCGGCGGGCGATAAAAGCGCTCGCCGATGCGCGCCAGCGCGTCCGATGAAATGCCTGGGCCGTTGTCGCGCACGGTAAAGCCACGCGCGTCCAGCGTTACGTCCACCACGCTGCCGCGCGGGCTGTAGCGAATCGCGTTATCCAGCAGGTTGCGCACCAGCAGGCTCAGGAGCAGCTGCTGGCCCGTGCGTGTCACCTCTGGTGCATGGATGTTCAGGCGAATATCAATGCCCGCCTGCTGCGCCGGATACCAGATATCCAGCACGGCCGACTGCAGCAAGTCGGCCAGGGGAATCGGTTCGACATCGTCAAGGTTATCCAGCGAGTCCAGACGCGACAGCGTGAGGAGCTGATCCACCAGCCGGGAAGCGCGGTCGATGCCCGCATGCAGCTGCGTCAGCGCCTTTTCCCGCGCCTGCGGATCGTCATGAGAGAGCTGGGCCACGTCAGTTTGCACCTTCAGGGCCGCCAGCGGGCTGCGCAGCTCGTGGGCGGCATCGGACGTAAAGCGGCGCTCGCGGGTCATCATCTCCTGGGTGCGCGCGAAGAGATGATTCAGCGAGTCGAGCAGGGGGCGTACTTCCGTAGGAAGGCCCTCGGTCGGCAGTTTATCGGTGGCATCCGGCGAGCGGGAGCGCAGGGTCTGCGCCAGCTTTTTCAGCGGCTTCAGCTCCCGACTCAGGAGGACGATCAGCAGCAGCAACATCACGGGCAGCGCCACCAGCCAGGGGGTCAGCTGCGAGCTGACCACGTCCAGCGCCATCTCCTGGCGGTACTCCCATTCCTGGCCGACCACTACGCGGTACTTCCCGTCGGGTGAGGTTAGCCATAAAAAACGCCACTCGTCGTTGTCGCCCTGCAGCTGCCCGTTATCGAACCCGTCGCGGCGATAGTGGTACGGAATATCGCGTCCGTTTTCACCGTCGTTGAGGAGCATTTTGCCGTCGACGGCGTAAATGGCGAAAGCCAGCGCGTCGTCGTCCAGACGACCGTGCTTCACTTTTTTCGGGATCTCGCGCATGCGTTCGGGGGCGCGGATCTCGTCCAGATCCATCGTCAGCAGCCGTTTAGCAAACAGCATCTGCTGGGTATCGAACAGCTTGTCGAGCTTGTGGGTCGTCTGCTGCCAGGCAACCAGGCTGGCGGCAAACCAGGCCGTCAGAGACAGAAGTAAAAAGAGAAGCGTCAGGCGCAGCTTCAGGCTCAGTTTCATGCGTCACCCAGGGTATAGCCGATGCCGTGCACGGTGCGGATAAACTCGCTCCCAAGCTTGCGGCGCAAATGATGGACGTGAACCTCGATGGCGTTGCTGGAGACGTCGTCGTCCCAGGTATAGAGTTTTTCCTCGATCAGCTTTCGCGGCAGCACCCGACCGGCGTTACGCATTAACAGCTCCAGCAGCGCGAACTCTTTCGGCTTGAGCGTCAGCGGCTCACCGTCCAGCGTGGCGATGAGACGGCTCGGATCGAGCGTGACCTTCCCGTGACGCAGCTCGCTACTCGCCTGGCCGTGGCTGCGGCGGACCAGCGCTTCGAGGCGGGCACCCACTTCGATCAGCGCGAACGGCTTACAGAGATAATCATCCGCGCCAAGACGTAGCCCTTCGACGCGCTGGTTAAGCGCATCCCGCGCCGTCAGAATCAGTACCGGCTCGCTGCGCCCGCTCTCGCGCCACGCGCGCAGGATGTCCAGACCGTCAATTTCCGGCAGCGTCAGATCCAGCACCACGGCATCATAGGGTGCAGAGGAGAGCGCGGCCTGGCCGGTTTTACCGTCGGTAAACCAGTCCACGCTAAAGCCCATTTTGCTCAACCCCGCCTTGATACCGTCGCCGATTAACCTGTCGTCTTCTACCAGTAAAATGCGCATGTTCCCTCCTTGATGTCGTCAGTAAACCCTCTGTAAGCGCCTGCTGTACAGCAATAATAAATAAATTTTTCCCTTAAGAAGTTGTTAAGGATTACCCTGTTAAATGGATTGCGAAACGACATTAAAGGGAGAGATGAAAATGAAAAAATTCGCTGCAATTGCTGCCATCATGATGATGACCACCGCGCCGGTCTTTGCTGCTCAGGGCGGTTTTACTGGCCCATCGGCCACACAGACCCAGACGCAAACTCAGCAGGGCGGTTTTGTCGATAACAACGCCAACCTCACCACCGCGGCAAAAGTGAAAGACCTGAAGGACGATGCCTGGGTGAAGCTGCGCGGGAACATCACCGAGCGCCTGTCCGATGACCGCTACACCTTCCGCGATGAGTCCGGCACGGTCGTAGTTGAGATTGACCACAAGCGCTGGAACGGCGTAACCGTCACTCCGCAGGATAAAGTTGAACTGCAGGGTAAAGTCGATAAAGACTGGAACGAGTTTGAAATCGACGTGAAGCAGGTTATTAAGCTGAACAAATAACCCGAAAAGGGCCGCCTGTGCGGCCCTTTTTCTTTGTGACTCAATTCATCAGATGAGGTAGTATCTGCGGCAATATTGCCTGAAACCCTTCGGTTTCTGAGTTGAGGAATCACACGTAATGAGCGATATGGCAGAGCGCCTCGCGCTACATGAATTCACGGAAAACGCCTACCTGAACTACTCCATGTACGTCATCATGGACAGGGCGTTGCCGTTTATCGGGGATGGCCTGAAGCCCGTTCAGCGCCGCATCGTGTATGCGATGTCCGAACTGGGGCTGAACGCCACCGCCAAGTTTAAGAAATCCGCCCGTACCGTCGGTGACGTACTGGGTAAATACCATCCGCACGGCGACAGCGCCTGTTATGAAGCGATGGTGCTGATGGCGCAGCCGTTCTCTTACCGCTACCCGCTGGTGGACGGGCAGGGGAACTGGGGTGCGCCGGACGATCCGAAATCCTTCGCGGCGATGCGTTATACCGAATCCCGTCTCTCTAAATATGCCGAAGTGCTGCTGGGCGAGCTGGGGCAGGGAACCGTTGACTGGGTGCCGAACTTCGACGGTACGATGCAGGAGCCGAAGATGCTGCCCGCGCGTCTGCCGAACATCCTGCTGAACGGTACCACCGGTATCGCGGTCGGTATGGCGACGGACATTCCGCCGCACAACCTGCGTGAAGTGGCGAAAGCCGCCATTACCCTGATTGAGCAGCCGAAAGCGACGCTCGACGAGCTGCTGGATATCGTGCAGGGGCCAGATTTCCCGACCGAAGCCGAGATCATCACCTCGCGCGCGGAAATCCGCAAAATCTACCAGAACGGTCGCGGCTCCGTGCGCATGCGCGCGGTGTGGAATAAAGAGGACGGCGCCGTGGTGATCACCGCGCTGCCGCATCAGGTTTCCGGTGCCAAAGTGCTGGAGCAGATCGCCTCCCAGATGCGCAATAAAAAGCTGCCGATGGTGGACGACCTGCGCGACGAATCGGATCACGAGAACCCGACCCGTCTGGTGATCGTGCCGCGCTCCAACCGCGTGGACATGGAGCAGGTGATGAACCACCTGTTCGCCACCACCGATCTGGAAAAAAGCTACCGCATCAACCTGAACATGATTGGTCTCGACGGACGCCCGGCGGTGAAAAACCTGCTGGAGATCCTCACCGAATGGCTGACGTTCCGCCGCGATACGGTCCGCCGTCGTCTGAACCATCGTCTGGAGAAAGTGCTTAAGCGCCTGCATATCCTCGAAGGTTTGCTGGTGGCGTTCCTCAATATCGACGAAGTGATTGAGATCATCCGTACCGAGGACGAGCCGAAGCCGGCGCTGATGTCGCGCTTTGGCATCAGCGAAACCCAGGCCGAAGCGATCCTCGAACTGAAGCTGCGCCATCTTGCCAAACTGGAAGAGATGAAGATCCGCGGCGAGCAGAACGAGCTGGAAAAAGAGCGCGATCAGCTGCAGGCGATCCTCGCGTCCGAGCGCAAGATGAACACCCTGCTGAAGAAAGAGCTGCAGGCCGATGCCGATGCCTTCGGCGACGACCGTCGTTCTCCGCTGCACGAGCGCGAAGAAGCGAAGGCCATGAACGAGCACGACATGCAGCCGTCCGAGCCGGTGACCATTGTTCTGTCGCAGAGCGGCTGGGTGCGTAGCGCCAAAGGCCACGATATCGACGCGCCGGGGCTGAGCTACAAAGCGGGCGACAGCTTCAAAGCGGCGGTGAAAGGCAAGAGCAACCAGCCGGTGGCGTTTATCGACTCCACCGGCCGCAGCTACGCCATCGACCCGATTACGCTGCCTTCCGCGCGCGGGCAGGGCGAGCCGCTCACCGGCAAGCTGACGCTGCCGCCGGGTGCGACGGTTGACCATATGCTGATGGAAGCCGATGACCAGAAGCTGCTGCTGGCGTCCGATGCGGGCTACGGCTTTATCTGTACCTTCAACGATCTGGTCTCCCGTAACCGTGCCGGTAAGGCGCTGATTAGCCTGCCGGACAACGCCCACGTGATGGCGCCGCTGGTGATCGAGAACGAAAGCGACATGCTGCTGGCGATCACCACCGCCGGACGTATGCTGATGTTCCCGGTCAGCGATCTGCCGGAGCTGTCGAAAGGCAAGGGCAACAAGATCATCAACATCCCGTCGGCGGAAGCCGCGAAAGGCGAAGATGGCCTGGCGCACCTCTTCCTCCTGCCGCCGCAGAGCACGCTGACCATTCACGTCGGCAAGCGTAAGATCAAGCTTCGTCCGGAAGAGCTGCAGAAAGTGGTGGGTGAGCGCGGTCGCCGCGGCTCGCTGATGCGCGGCCTGCAGCGCATCGACCGCGTGGAGATTGACTCTCCTGCACGCAGCGCTGCGGGTGACAGCGAAGAGTAATGTCGTGATATCCCCCTCTGCCCGGAGGGGGAGTTTCAATAAAATTTCCCGTAAAATCGTTGTTAATTCGTGCGTTGCGATTAACAATACGCGCTCGTAATAAAGTCCTTACCTGGCCACAGGTGAAGTATAATTGTCAGCTGTTGGGGCTTCAGAGGTCGCTATGCTATATATTGTTCGTCTTATTCTTACCGTTATCTACTGCATTCTGGTCTGTATTTTCGGCTGCATCTATTGCCTGTTCAGTCCGCGTAATCCTAAGCATGTTGCCACCTTCGGCCATATGTTCGGTCGCCTTGCGCCGCTGTTTGGTCTGAAGGTTGAAAAACGTCTGCCTGAAGGGGCGGAGAATTTCGGTAACGCCATCTATATCGCCAACCATCAGAACAATTACGATATGGTGACCGCCGCAAATATCGTTTTGCCACCGACCGTGACGGTGGGGAAAAAAAGCCTGCTGTGGATCCCGTTTTTTGGCCAGCTGTACTGGCTGACCGGTAACCTGCTGATCGACCGTAATAACCGTGCGAAAGCGCACAGCACCATTGCGGAAGTGGTCAATCATTTTAAAAAGCGCAGAATCTCAATCTGGATGTTCCCGGAAGGAACGCGCAGCCGCGGCCGCGGCCTGCTGCCGTTTAAAACCGGGGCGTTTCATGCCGCAATTGCGGCAGGTGTTCCAATTATTCCTGTGTGTGTTTCCAATACTTCGAATAAGATTAATCTTAACCGCCTGAATAACGGGCTGGTGATTGTCGAAATGCTGCCACCCGTCGATACCAGCAAATACGGTAAAGACCAGGTGCGCGAGCTGGCAGCGCACTGCCGTGAGCTGATGGCTCAGCATATTGCGCAGCTCGACAAAGAAGTCGCAGAGAGAGAAGCCGCCGGTAAGATTTAATCCGGCGTTGAAGGGAAAACGAATTCCCGCGTTGTTAGTCGTTTCAGATGGAGCTTATATGTCACTCAGTCGGCGTCAGTTTATTCAGGCTTCCGGGATCGCCCTTTGTGCGGGTGCGATGCCGCTGACAGCCAGCGCCGCCGGGCAGCAACAGCCGCTGCCCATTCCGCCATTAATTGAATCCCGTCGCGGTCAGCCGCTTTTCCTGACGCTGCAGCGTAGCCACTGGTCCTTTACCCAGGGGACGCGCGCGCCGGTCTGGGGCATTAACGGACGTTACCTTGGGCCGACCATACGCGTGTGGAATGGCGATGACGTAAAGCTCATCTACAGTAACCGTACCCCTGAAAATGTCGCCATGACCATCAGCGGCTTACAGGTGCCTGGCCCGTTGATTGGCGGCGCGGCGCGAATGATGTCACCCAGCGCCGACTGGGCGCCGGTTCTGCCGATTCGCCAGAGCGCGGCCACCCTGTGGTATCACGCCAACACGCCTAACCGCACGGCGCAGCAGGTTTATAATGGCCTGGCCGGAATGTGGCTGGTGGAAGATGAGGTCAGCAAATCCCTGCCGATCCCGAACCACTACGGCGTGGATGATTTCCCGGTTATCATCCAGGACAAGCGTCTGGATAATTTCGGTACGCCAGAATACAGCGAGCCGGGCAGCGGTGGCTTTGTCGGCGATACGCTGCTGGTCAACGGCGCGCAAAGCCCGTATGTGGAAGTTTCGCGCGGCTGGGTCCGCCTGCGTCTGCTCAACGCGTCTAACTCGCGCCGCTATCAGCTGCAAATGAGCGATGGCCGTCCGCTGCACGTGATCTCCGGCGACCAGGGCTTTTTACCGGCCCCGGTGTCCGTCAAACAGCTGGCGCTCTCGCCGGGCGAACGTCGCGAAGTTCTCATTGATATGACCAATGGGGATGAAGTGTCTGTCACCTGCGGTGAAGCGGCCAGCATTGTGGACCGCATTCGCGGGTTCTTTGAACCGTCGAGCATTCTTGTCTCGACCCTGGTGCTGACCCTGCGCCCAACCGGTCTACTGCCGCTGGTGACCGATAGCCTGCCAATGCGCCTGCTGCCGCAGGAGATCATGAGCGGCTCGCCGGTGCGTAGCCGTGATATCAGCCTGGGCGACGACCCGGGCATCAACGGCGCGCTGTGGGACGTCAACCGCATCGACATTACCGCGCAGCAGGGCACCTGGGAGCGCTGGACGGTCCGTTCAGATATGCCGCAGTCGTTCCATATTGAAGGGGTGGCATTCCTGATCCGCAACGTCAACGGTGCGATGCCGTTCCCGGAAGACCGCGGCTGGAAAGATACCGTCTGGGTAGACGGCCAGGTTGAACTGCTTGTCTATTACGGTCAGCCTTCGTGGCCGCACTTCCCGTTCCTGTTCCACAGCCAGACGCTGGAGATGATGGACAGGGGCTCCGTGGGGCAGATGCTGATCAACCCCGCACCTTAACCCCAACATTCCCGGTTCGCCGGGAATGTTTTATGCCCGCCAGAAAAAGCGCGAGAACAGAATCAGCACCGGGTAAATTTCCAGACGCCCCAGGATCATCGCCGCGCACATCAGCAGTTTTGCCCCCTCGGTTAACGTGCCAAACGTCGACGCCGTCTCGCCAAACCCCAGCCCCATGTTGTTGATGCAGGCGGCAACCGTTGCGAATGAGGTAAACAGGTCGTAGCCCATCAGGTTGAGCGACCAGACAAAAAAGCCCGTGATCATGACGTAGAGAAAAAAGAAGCTCCATACCGAGCGCAGGACGCGTTCATTCACCACGCTTTTGCCCACCTTAATGCTCAGCAGCGCTCTCGGATGCGCCAGCTGGTTCATCTCCTGAATACTCTGCTTGAACATAATGAGAAAACGCAGGGCTTTGATCCCGCCGCAGGTCGAGCCTACGCAGCCGCCAAAAAAGCTAGCGCTCAACAGCAGGAAAATGGTGTGTGCGGGCCATTGGGCATAGTCGGCGGTCGAAAGGCCGTTATCGGTCATCATCGAACTGGCAAGGAAGAAGGCGTGCACCAGGCTATCCGTAGCGTTGTACATCCCGGCATGCCAGACCTGCCAGGCGGTGATGACAATAATCACCGCGGCGGCGCTCAGAAAGAATTTAACCTCCGGGCTGCGGCGAATCGGTTTCAGGGTGCGTCTGACAATGGCGACGTACCAGAGGGTGAAGTTGAACGCGGAGAGCAGTGAAAACGCCCCGGCGACCAGCTCAATCGCGTGGCTGTCATAAAACCCAATGCTCTCGCTGCGGGTGGAGAACCCGCCCAACGACACGGTCGACAGCCCGTGACAGAGGGCGTCAAAAAATGACATTCCCGCCAGCCAGTAGGCCAGGGTGCAGGCTACGCCCAGCGCGAAGTAGGTTACCCACAGCGTGCGCGCGGTATCGGCAAGGCGGGGAGTCAAACGCTCCTCTTTGAACGGCCCCGGCATCTCTGACTGATAGAGCTTCATGCCGCCGATGCCCAGCAGCGGCAGGACCGCGACGGCCAGCACGATGACGCCTAACCCGCCGATAAAATTCAGCTGAGCGCGGTAATAAAGGTACGACTTGGGCAGGGCGCTGACGTCCCCGATCACCGTTGCCCCGGTGGTGGTGATCCCGGAAACCCCTTCAAAGAGCGCGTCGGCAAAGGAGAGCTGTAGCCCGTCATCCATCCAGAGCGGCATGGCGCTAATGAATGAAAACAGCAGCCAGAACAGCACGATAATCACAAACCCGTCGCGGGTGCGAAGCTGTATGCCGGCGTGACGGGTTGCCCGCCAGGTTAACCCTCCGAGAGTAAAAAAGGTTAAAAAGGTGGTCAGGAAGGCAAAGTAGGTCCGCTCTTTATTCAGCAGGGCGATAACCATCGGCGGCAGCATGGAAAGGCTGTACAGCAGAACCAGAAAACCGCAGAGGTGAAGGACAACCCGCAGCTGGGATACATGTAACGAATCGTTGGGCTTCACGACAGAGCTCCGCGCAATAACACGTTCCGGGGCAACTCACCGGAAAATATAGTGAATATTATGATTCAAAATTATCAGGGCGCCGTATTTTAACGACTTCCACGAATATCTGCCTGCTTCCTGCATCCTTTTCTTCAAATCTGGCGGATGAACAGCGTATAATCCCGCTCCTTTTGTCTATTTTTTCTTCGGAAGCATTATGAGCGCAATTTCCCTGATCCAGCCGGATCGTGACCTCTTCTCCTGGCCCCAGTACTGGGCGGCCTGCTTTGGACCGGCGCCATTCCTGCCGATGTCCCGGGAAGAGATGGACCAACTGGGCTGGGACAGCTGCGACATCATTCTGGTCACGGGCGATGCCTACGTTGACCATCCGAGCTTCGGCATGGCCATCTGTGGCCGTATGCTTGAGGCGCAGGGCTTCCGCGTGGGGATCATCTCCCAGCCTGACTGGAACAGCAAAGACGACTTTATGCGTCTGGGTAAACCGAACCTGTTCTTCGGCGTGACCGCAGGCAACATGGACTCGATGATCAACCGCTATACCGCCGACCGCAAGCTGCGCCATGACGACGCCTACACGCCGGATAACGTGGCGGGTAAACGCCCCGACCGCGCAACCCTGGTCTATACCCAGCGCTGTAAAGAAGCCTGGAAAGACGTCCCGGTGATCCTGGGCGGCATCGAGGCGAGCCTGCGCCGCACCGCGCACTACGACTACTGGTCAGATACCGTTCGCCGCTCGGTGCTGGTGGATTCCAAAGCCGACATGCTGATTTACGGTAACGGCGAGCGTCCGCTGGTGGAAGTGGCGCACCGTCTATCGCAGGGTGAGCCGGTGAGCAGCATCCGCGACGTGCGCAATACCGCCATTATGGTGAAAGAGGCGCTGCCGGGCTGGAGCGGGGTGGATTCCCGCATCATTGATATGCCGGGCAAAATCGACCCGATCCCGCATCCGTACGGCGAAGATCTGCCGTGTGCCGATAACAAGCCGGTTGAGCCGAAAAAAGCGGAAGCGAAGGCTATCGTTGTGCAGCCGCCGCGTCCGAAACCGTGGGAAAAGACTTATGTGCTGCTGCCGTCCTACGAGAAGGTGAAAGCCGACAAGGTGCTCTACGCGCACGCGTCCCGTATTCTGCACCATGAAACCAACCCGGGCTGCGCCCGCGCGCTGATGCAGAAGCACGGCGAGCGCTTTATCTGGATCAACCCGCCGGCGATCCCGCTCTCCACCGAAGAGATGGACAGCGTCTTTGCGCTGCCGTACAAGCGCGTGCCGCACCCGGCGTACGGTAACGCCCGTATCCCGGCGTATGAGATGATCCGCTTCTCGATCAACATCATGCGCGGCTGCTTCGGCGGCTGTTCGTTTACTCTTGTTTTTATGTATTTAGAGTTAAACTCTACTTTTCTATTTTTAGAATTCAAGCTATTCATCGTAATTGAGAGATATCCTTTTAATGTTCAGCAAGCCTGTTAAAAGCACTTTATCTGAACCGCGTTTTGCCTAAATCCTGCTCAATATATACTCTCCCTGAGTTCTGAAATCCTCAAATTCCCCAATCTTAAAGCATTGATACATAGATGATGTCAGATAATGCGCAATCATCTCACCGCCAATATGGATCCGTTCCGGGTGTGAGTATGTCGCCTGTATAGCCCTTTGTTCATTCATCATTACAGGAATTGTCTGCAACAAATCCCCATCCAGGATTTGGCACTCAGGTTTTACTCCTGTTCCGTATTGTAATTGCTCTGATTCGAAATCATGGACTGAGCGATAGGCGAACGAAACGATATTTCCTGTTTCCTCGCAAATTGCGAACTGATAAACACTGGTTGTCACCGTTGAAGAAGAGGGAATTGCATGGTCATGCTTGTATTGTTTCCACAGCCTCCTTAGACAGGCCGATGTATGATAATTGAGATTTTGTATACCTGATACGACCATTCTGGTTGATGCTTCAAGCAACCAGGTGTTAGAAAATCCACCTGCCCCCGTACCTGCTATGATGGTTCTTAGCTGGGGGATGTAACCTGCTTTGGAAACAAAAGATAACGGCTCCCCATTATCGGTGACGGCAAGGGTATCTGTTACAATCAGTGCTTGTGCTTCGTCTGTATAAAATATCAGTGATGACATATTTTCCTCATCCAGAAAAGACATTACATGAATCACAGAACAGGTCACTACAACCACGTGAAAGGGAGTCAGACCATTTTCCAGAGGTAAATATATTCTTGTGTTTGGACGCGTTGCGGTTCTCTGTAAAAAATATATAGCACAAACAAAAGTCCCCGCAGGGATAAATATAGTTATATGCGCTTTTTCTGCTGGCTTTTACAATTGAAAGTGACAGGTAAACGAAATGTGTTACAGGTTTCTTTTGCTTTTCGTTGGGTTCTGTATATGCGAATTTACCCTGTGTGTTATTTTTGCAATGGACTCAGGCTGTATTCAATCAATTAAGGTTTACTTCTGGCATTAAGATGTATCCGTTGCCTGTTTTTTAAGGGCACGGTTTGTGCCGGGAAATGAAAATCACATCTTAAGTTCTTCACTCAAAGGATTTGTGATGTTTATCACGTATGGTCCGGGTAACGTGTTGAGGTCAATGTATTGCATCGTGATGGTGTCGTTACATCTTTTACTTTCCTCCTGATTTGCATATTCACTCCCGGCAACCTGGTTGTTTGTTTTTTCTTCTTCCGGATTTATAGTGTAGGCATGAGGTGGCGTTTCAGGGCGACAGACTGTGAGGATAATCACTAACATTCATGCGCGTTATGGGCGTGTCAGCAAACTGGATGCAACAGAGCCGAAACTGAAATTTGAACCCGGATTTCTGTATGCTGAAATACCTTATATTAGCGGCATCCAGAATCGAAAACTGAGCCGATATGTACACTTTTATCTTATGGATAAAGCTATCCTGCAGGCCAGGGATTTAAAGCCTTTAGCCCGGGCATTTTTACGCTGGATAAGGTGGCTGGAGGATAACGGACTTGACCCTTTCACCCCGGGAACGTTGAAATACCAAAGCCCTACATATGGCTTCAGGGAGTATCTTCTGGGGGCCGTAAGGCAGGGGCGCATCGCCTCATCCACCGCGGCGGTGTACATCAGCGTTATCCGACGGTTTTACGTATTTCTGGGCAAGTGTGGTGAGCTGGCTGCCAGCTCATTTTTTACGTTGGTCGAAAAAGTCGTTGACGGGCGACGCAAGGTGATAAGTTCGGATCTTGCCATCAGGATAACCAGCACAACAAAAAGGACAATCAACCCACTGAATGATGCAGAGGTTCATATCCTGGATGAGGCACTGAAATCTGAGTCCGGGTTGTTCAGTTTAATGATTGTGCTGATGAAAAATTGTGGGTTACGGCTGGATGAAATGCTGACCCTGCCGTCGTCACTCTTTACTGAAGAGTACCTTGCCAGTGTCCCTGTATCTGAGTTGACCATCAGGGGGCTTCATATTGGTCCGAGATGCGGAGTTCATACGAAGTTTGGGATGACGCGAGAACTCTTCATCACCAGACGATTGTACGAGCAGGTTCTGGATTATCTGGCGGATGAGGAGTATGAAAAGAAGATCCAAAAATGGCGTGCACGACAGGGTGGGGAAGGGCGGCACGAGCCTTTATTTTTAATGGCAAACGGGAAACGGATGTCTGAAAAAGCCTTTTACTCCCGCTGGTACAGTTTTCGCCATCGCCTGGCCCGGTCTGCTCCGGGAAATGTGTTCAGACATAAACCCCATGATTTGCGGGCAACGTTTGCGACCCATTTTTTACGCTCGGCACTGAGTTGCTATCCCGATCAGGCCGCAAATGCGCTGGGTACAGTAAAATACTGGATGGGCCATAAAAGCGAAAATACGACGATGAAATACATCGTCTTTCTTCAGCAAAACCAGATTTCTGATGCAGTCGCCGGGGTCATGGACGCATTGATTGACGGTGCTGCAGGTCGCGATGGAGCCATATATGAGCCGGAGTGAAACGCAGATAACGTGGATGGCCGAAAATGTGCTGTCATGGGAGACGGTCAGCGGACACATCACTCAGCGGGATCTGAACCGATATTATTTACTTGACGTTTATCTTCAGGCTCATTTTTCAGATTATGTGTTGCTCCCCGGATGGTTTAGTGAACATTCGCATCTTGCCCGCCCTGAAAAACGCGATTTTATTGCCTCTCTGAAACGATTTCTTCTGTCTTACCGTCCCGCCGGAAGGTTAACCATTTTCCGTTATCTCAATATGTTTTTTATATGGCAGTCAGTCAATCAGTATGACTATGGCACGGCTGAAGGCGTTGAAATGTATATTAAACATCTCATGAACGATATTCGTCGGCGAAAAATTTCAGTCAGGATGGCAAGACACTACTTGTCCGTGGTCAACCGGTTTTTGCTTACGGGCGGGCAGATTCAGAGGCGGTATGAATATGAATTCTTACCGAAAGGAACGTATCAGCAGCAGGGAAGGGATAGCTATACCAGGAATGAACTTTCCGAGATCCTGAGGCAGTTGTCATCCATGAATGAGTTCCTTGCGGGATGTATCCGGGAGCATATCGCTAAATCGGAAAAAGGGGTGCGGCATTTCTCACCGTCTTTGCTGGCACCTGTTTATGAAGCGTATTTCCGGTATCCGGGAGAGAACGGGGTCAGCAGGGCAGAGATCATCATCAGGGACGTTCTGGAAAATTACTTTCTTACTTCTTTTTTTCTGTTCTGTTACCACACATGGGGAAACACCTCTCAGGTTCTGGGTCTGACGCGGGATGATATACATCTGGATGAAAAGGGTATCAGCACTGATTATGTTTATAAGGGGAGAGCGAATAAGTATATACGTCTGACGATAGGTAAATCGGAGTATGTGACCAAACGTGCGGGCTATTACTGGTTTCTGTCTTTTATCAGGCTCAGGGACGACATCGTTAACTATCTGGTTTCCGCAGATAACTTCCCTCCGGTACAGGCGCTGTTTCTGAGTGAGCCGCAGGTGAAATTCCGTAAGCTTTATTCTCTTAATCCCAGTCATCTGACTAAATTTTCTAACTCTGAGGGGGCGTGGGCCACGATGCGGCAGCTTAATCCCTCGCTTCCATCAATTACCGTTTCTGGCTTGCGCAAAACGTCTGAGCAGTATACGGACAGAACATTAAAGAATGGTCTGATTACGGCGGAAAAAGCACAGCATAACTGGGGCACTTACAGGCGGAATTATGCTGCAGGTAACCCACAGGGGGCGAAGGAAAACTTCAGTGCTGCACTTGATACGCTTATGAATCAGGGGATTGCGACACGTGCGTTATCCGAGCGGGTAAAAGTTGCTGATGAGCTGGGGATCGATCTGCGTGGAAGCGATGAGGGTGTGGATCTTTTATTGAATGGCCTGGGATGTCGATCGCAGGAGCCGCCTACAGATATTGAATTGCGCTTTATAAAAAAGCAAAAACGATTTGGCCGGACACCAAAGGCTTGTGCGGATTTTTCTCATTGTGTCGAATGTTCAAAAAGTTGCGTTGTGGAAACGCTGGAGTCTGTATGGCTCCTGCTGTCATTCAGGCATGCTATCGAGTATGGAAAACCGTTGTACATCGGTTCGGTCAATGCTGTGGAGCGTTATGAAACGTTACTCCTGAAGATTGATTTACGGCTTGGGCTGGTAGATGAGGCGACCCTGAAAAAAGCGCGCGTTAAACTTCAGCGAGAAGGTGTGGCTCCGGTATGGCAGATTTGAAGAAAAAAGAGGTAAGCCGTAGTCGAATGGCGGAGTTTCCTGCCGGAACGCCGCTTCGTTCAGGGGATGAGTTTCCGACTGAGGATATCATCTGTGAGGCACTAGAAAACAAAAGCTTTGAACGTCTGAATAACTGCCTGGTTATCGCCAGCTCAGATGAACATGATATGCGTTTTATCAATGAGGAGACGCTGAATATTTATTTCAGGGATGATGTCTGGACCAATCGCTATGTCAGAACCCATATTGGTGAAACGTTAAGAACCGTTAATTTTTCAGGCATACGGGATCCTGAACTGCGTCTTGAAGCCAAAATCATCTCAGCCAGCCTGCTCTGGATTGTCGGCAGGACCGCGAAGACGCAGTCCCTGATCCGGAAATGTGCAAACATTGTGGCGGGAGCCCGTATTATTGAGTCTATGGGGTATCGCAGTCTGTTTCAGCTTCGTTTTCCGCTTGTCCGGAATGCTTTCATTGTAAAGATGAAGGAGGAGGATGAGCACGGCAGGAAGCGTTCTGAAAGAACATTACGTAATTACTTTATGGACCTGGCGGATATCTCGCTGACAGGTCATACCCGTCTTCGAAAATACGGTTACTTTCCTGATATTAGCTTCGACAGTTACAACAGTGTGGATGATTCAAACCAGACATATTGTATGCCTTTCAGTCTTATGATGTCTGTCTGGGAAGGGCTGATTACTGAACTGGATGCTGAAATCAGTGATTTCGATTTTGACGGGTTTTCCCGGCTGTGCGCTATCATAAACGGTTTTTATGATTCGCCTTACTATACGTCGATGCTGGAAGCCCGTAAAAGAGGGACAGCAAAAAGCATACCGGATTACCGGGCCGCGTATTACTACAATATTGTTGCCGGGGAAATTCGGGCGCTTTTCGCGACACTTGGCCCCGGGATGCAGGGCTGGTTCTCGGTACATAAAAATAAGCGCTGGAGATCTGATTTTATTGGCGTTGATCACATAAAGCTGAACACCTGGCATTTTGAGCTGACGTTAAAAGTCATGAATGTGATACAGGCCATGTCGGGGATGAGACACAGCGAAGTGCTTGGCGTGATGCACGGTTCACTGATTTATGATGGTGATATCCTGGGACTTCGTTCGGTGTTGCATAAGTTCGCCCCGGAAGGTGGAAGTCACGAAGACTGGGTTGTTTGTCGCTATGTGGAAAAGCCTTTTCAGCATTTACGCAGAATTAATCAAATCATGACAGGCCTGGACGGGAAGACGCTGGACAATGTTCCATTGTCTTTAAATATCAGGTCGTGGTTCTCGGAGCAAAAACTCTCTTTTATGGGGACGCAGCGCCAGACTGAGTGGGCAAAGAAATTTGTGAAAAGACACCATCTGTTCATCCGACGTGACCATATTGATGAGTTCAGGCTTTTAAATCCAAACATACGTGATGATGAACGCGTTGCGATGGAGATTCGGGAGGGGGCTTTCTGGCCATTGCGAACCCATCAGTTTCGCCGTTCACTTGCTGTACACCTCAGGCGTCTTGATCTGATTTCTACTAATGATCTTATCCGGCAGTTTAAGCACTTAATCAGAGGCATGACGGAGTGGTATATGTCCGGTGCACTCAACGCTTCGCATTTTAGCCGGGCGATCCCTCAGGCATTCGCTGCCGAGATTGAGAGGGTTGATACCGAACTCTCAGCTTCCAGGGCTGTTTCTTATCAGCATGAAGGCCTGCTTTATGGCGAAGGCGGGAAGTTACTGATGTCCCAGAGAGGTGGGCACTTACATCAGATGACGTTTCCTACACTGAAAAAAGCGATGAGCATGGCTAAACGAGGCGGGCAAAAACTGGTATCTCTTGGAAACGGTTTTTATTGCATGAATGGCCATGACTGCGAGTTTAAGGCGGTTGTTCAGTCAGCGTCCTGCAATCCGGGATGTGAGAACATGCTGGCCGGAGCTGATTCTGTTCCCGTGTGGAAACGCAGGATGGCTCATTATGACAACCTTCTGGAGATTGCCGTGCGAAATAATGCTCCTCAGGCTGACAGGGATTTTCTGATGCTTGAGAGAGATTTTTATGCAGATGCTGTCCGTTTTTTTGAAAAGGATGAATAGAGCATGACGAACGAACAGTCGGGGGTTAAAAAAACACAGGCAAGAGCAGAGCAGGCCCTGAGGGAACTGATGTTATCAGGGGAGCGTATCAGCCAGTATGCTGTGGAAAAACGAGCGGGGCTGGCAAACGGCACCCTGAATTATAACTGTCCTGAGTACAGGCAGGTCAGGGAGGCTATCCGCAGTCTGAAAAAAACGTGCCAGGGCACCGCGCCGGTTGATGAGCAGGGCATTGAGCAGCAGATCAAGCTGAAAGAAAAGTATCGCCGTCAGAGAAATGAGCTGAGGGAAGAAATCAAAAAGATGATGGCTGAAAATGTAGAGCTGTTACATAACCTTATACTTTTACAGCAGTATGTCAGGGAGCTTGAACGCAACACCGGGAGGGAGAAAGGGGACGTCATTCCGTTCTCGGGTGGTGTCAGGGACTGAGGCTATACTGAACGGAAGGACGCGAGGTGAATCGCCACAGGTTTAACAGACACCTCAGAGTCATTTAAGATGACTTAAAGAGAGGTGCCCATGAGCGGTAAGCGTTATCCTGAAGAGTTTAAAATTGAAGCAGTCAAACAGGTTGTTGATCGCGGTTATTCTGTTGCCAGCGTTGCAACGCGTCTCGATATCACCACCCACAGCCTTTACGCCTGGATAAAGAACTACGGTCCGGATTCTTCCACTAATAAAGAACAGTCAGATGCTCAGGCCGAGATCCGCCGTCTTCAGAAAGAGCTGAAGCGGGTTACCGACGAACGGGACATATTAAAAAAAGCCGCGGCGTACTTCGCAAAGCTGTCCGACTGAGGTACGCCTTTATTCGTGACAACACCTATTGCTGGCCTGTTCGCCTGCTCTGTCGGGTGCTGGATGAACATCCCAGTGGTTTTTACGCCTGGCTTCAGCAGCCGCATTCACAACGCCATCAGGCAGACCTGAGACTGACAGGACAGATTAAACAGTTCTGGCTGGAATCGGGATGCGTCTATGGTTATCGCAAAATCCATCTGGATCTGCGGGACAGCGGGCAACAGTGCGGAGTGAACAGAGTCTGGCGACTGATGAAACGTGTCGGGATAAAGGCTCAGGTCGGATACCGGAGCCCGAGGGCATGTAAAGGCGAGGCCAGTATCGTGTCGCCCAACAAGCTCCAGCGACAGTTCAATCCGGATGCTCCGGATGAGCGTTGGGTAATCACAGCGTGGTTTCCTCAAACCCTCGCTGTGAATTAACTGAAATACTTCATTGAAGCTGTAACCAAACAGTTAACTGAAAGAATGAGCCCGCAGAGCATTGCACAGCGATGACACCATTTGTTGAGCTTCACCGTTTTCGCATACAACCGTCCGGAATTTGGAAAAGCACTGTCTTTTTGTACTGACCGATCATGATTAAGTGACACCTCTTCGAAAAAGAGAGCGCGATGAGCGATTAATATATGGCTCGAAAGACAATTATGTTGGGCTTTTATGACCGCTGTCAGAGGTATTATCTTACCCGGACGGCAACAGGGTCGGAATGTCATCAGCGGCACTGTAACAAGCTATCCGCCATCTTAAATATCTGCAGGTCCTTGCACCGAGTATGCACACCAACCGACAGAGTGATTTGACCCAAACTGGTGGATATTTTGCAAAACTATTAGCCTCTTATGACCGGTCTGCAGCCTGATATTGAGGAATTAGTGCGCTTTCATGGAATGCCTGCCGGGATCGCAAGTACGAACCCCCGGTACTGTTACACTGAATGTGCTCAGTCCTGTATCAGATTGTATTTTTCAGCAACTCAAGAACAACCCTTATTTTATCATTGTCACGTTTGTAGTACGTCCAGGGACCGATGCGCTGAGAAGTAACAAGTTGTGCCCGTTGAAGAGCTGAGAGGTAAAGAGAAACGGTAGACTGTGAGAGCCCGACCTTTTCCTGAATGATACTGACACACACACCGAACTCGTCCGCATCAGCATAAGGCTGATGGAAGTGTATTTTCGGTTCCTTGAGCATATGCAGAATTTTTCTTCTAACAGGGTTTCCCAGCGCCTTAATCACGTCATTCAAATCAATATCAGGCATAAACTCTGTCACTTGTCGCATTGAGGAATTGCAATGTTACGATACTTCTCTACGTTAAGCATCAGCTTTTGAAAAGCTGATGCTCATAAGAATGGTTAGCCAAAGGCGGGATAATCTGTGTAGCCTTTTGCCGTTCCACCATACATGGTTGTTGGATCGACCGGATTCAGTGGCCATTCATGATAAAGGCGCTGCGGTAAATCCGGATTAGCTATGAACGGGCGGCCAAATCCGATAATGTCTCCCCAGCCAGCACCGATAATCCGTTCGGCTTTTTCTTGCGTATATCGCCCGGCATACATAATTACACCGCTGAATAACTTACGGACTTCAGCTCTGAATGCTTCAGGCAATTCGGGAGCATCATCCCAGTCGGCTTCAGCAAGAGAAATATAGGCTATTCCGATTTCTTCAAGAATTTTAACGGCTTCGGTATAGGTTTCATGGGGATCATCTTCCACCAGGCCAAGATAGACCCTTACTTCATCCGTGGTCTGAAAGAGCGGAGCAAAACGGACTCCCACACGGTCTTTACCGACCACATCAGCGACAGCCTGCGTCACTTCGCGCAGAAACCGCAGCCGGTTATGTAATGAGCCACCATATTCATCCTCTCTTTTGTTGCTATGGGATGACATGAACTGGTTAACCAGGTATCCATTTGCACAGTGAATTTCCACACCGTCAAAACCGGCATCAAGGGCGTTCTGAGCTGCCCCGGCGTACATCCTGACAATCTCACTAATTTCCTCTTTTTCCAGTGCGCGGGGGCAGGAAGCGGTAGCCAGCGCACCCTCTCCCGGCCCGGTTTCGATGAATACCTTAACGTTTTCCCCTGCCGGTATCGCCGACGGAGCGACAGGCGAGGCGTTACATGGCTGCAGGGAGTTATGGGATACTCTTCCGACATGCCAGAGCTGGGCAAAAATGATGCCTTCTTTTTCATGCACTGCCCGCGTCACTTTCTTCCAGCCTTCCACTTGCCGTGAGCTGTAGATCCCCGGGGTCCACGCATAACCCTGCCCACGAGGTTCGATTTGTGTTCCTTCGGTCACCATAAACCCGGCACTGCTGCGCTGTGCGTAATATTCAGCCATCAGTTCGTTCGGAATATCACCCGGTTGTGAGCTCCGTGAGCGGGTTAAAGGCGGAAGTACAACACGATTCTTCAGGGTGTAGGGACCTAGTCTGGTGGGAGAGAACAGGTTTTTCGTCTTCATTACATATCCTGATATAGCGAATTTTCAATATCACTGAAACGCCATGTCTCAGCATTTACGACCTGGCATGTCGTCGTTCGGCCGATGTAGCCGCAGAACCACGACACTTTATTCCACATATTGAGATTTACCAATATCTAGATTTATAAAAATTATGATCGGATGAGCGGAACGGGGGGGTTGCCTGATGGCTCACAGAATCGGCATCATGAACCTAAATGGTTCTGATAATGTTATCGGAGATCCTGAACGGGAACGGTATGCGTCACGATTTTAATGACTATGTTGCATTCATGGCAGTAGCACAGGAGTGCAGTTT
Organism: Enterobacter sp. E20; assembly: GCF_000801755.2. Classification (NCBI taxonomy): domain Bacteria; kingdom Pseudomonadati; phylum Pseudomonadota; class Gammaproteobacteria; order Enterobacterales; family Enterobacteriaceae; genus Enterobacter; species Enterobacter sp. E20. The sequence goes on along the minus strand of NZ_CP012999.1, from coordinate 4,042,377 downwards.
TTCACGGGCTGCTGTCCGCCTCGGGATCTCGGCATCCACGCTTTCACACACGATACGTCGTCTCGAGGAGCGCGTTGGCATGCCGTTACTTATGCGTACAACCAGGCGGGTGGCTGTCACCGAAGCCGGTAAACAATTATTACTGACGCTTGAACCCGGTCTTGCGCGCATTGAAGCGGGCGTGACAGCTCTTCAGAGACTGCGCCATACACCGGCTGGGCTGGTCAGACTTACGGTATCAGATCACATGATTCATGAATGTCTCTGGCCACGATTGTCACCGTTACTAAAAAAATATTCGGATATCAAGGTGGAAATGTCGCAGCAGAACGGTTTTGTCGACATTGTTGAGGGCAATTTTGATGCCGGAGTCCGAATTGGTGATGACATATTAAAGGATATGGTGGCCGTCCGAATCGCACCGGACATACGGTTTGTCGTCATTGGATCGTCCACCTATCTTGCAGAAAGAGGTCTGCCGCTACATCCCTCTCAGCTGGAAAAACATGACTGCATCAATATACGTCTGTCACCCACAGGCCCGCTGTATGGCTGGGAATTTGTCAGGCAGGGGGAGATTGTGAAAAAAGTGGACGGGCAGCTTACTTTTTCAAGCATTTATCCAATGCTTCAGGCAGTAAAAGATGGCTACGGCCTGGCCTACCTGCCGGAGTCTTCTGCCCTGGCGGGGATTGAGGCGGGACACTATTGTCGGGTGCTTGAGGACTGGTCAGAGGCTTTTCCCGCCGACATGATAATTCCAATAATGTCCATTACAGGCTCCGGTAAAGATAATACCGACACCTTACATGAGAAAGGCAAAAGCAATATAACCTGCTGTGCTCCGGATTTTAAGAATGAGCGGTTTACGTAGCAGGATGAGCAGTTCGAACCAGAAATTTCGTTACTATTGCTAAAGTAAAACCTGATGACCTCTAATCGTAACGGAGACCAATATGACTTCACAACTGAACTGGCAGGCCCCGGCTATCAATCGCAAAAAAGTAGGTGACATGACTGTGACCATGCTGAGTGATGGCTATCTGGACGTATCTTTTGAGCTGCTGTCTGGTATTGACGGCTCACGTGCCGAGGATTTACTGCAGAAGCGCGGTGTGCCAGCAGTACCCCGTATTAATATCAACGTCTACGTTATCCAGACGCCTGAGCGAACCATCCTGATTGACAGTGGTGCCGGAGGTATCAATGGCTGGGGCGGTCGGCTTCAGGTAGCCCTGGCCGCGGCAGGCATTGACCCGCTTCAGATTGATACCCTTCTCCTGACTCACGCGCATCCTGACCATATCGGCGGGCTTGCAGGCCCCCTGCAGACTCCCGTTTTCCGCAATGTTCAGCAGTTGTTTGTGCATGAGAAAGAACTCGCTTTCTGGCGTGATGAAACCATTTCCGCTGGCGCGCCTGACGCATTCAAGCCGTTCTTTGAAGTAGCAAGGAACGCCTTCAGCGCTTATGACGACAAACTGGTGCCATTCCGCGAGGAAGCGATTTTACCAGGTATTCAGACTGTACCGCTGTTCGGCCATACACCAGGACATACCGGTTATCTGCTGGGTGATGAAAAAGAGTCGCTGCTCATCTGGGGTGATATTGTTCACTTCCCGCACATTCAGGTTGCTCAGCCTGACGTTACTATCGCGTTCGACAGCGATCCTGCGGCGGCGGCGGCCATCCGTAGCAAAGTGCTTGACCGCGCAGCGAGCGATAACCTGGCTGTCAGTGGTATGCACTTCAACCTGCCTACTACCGGTAAGGTTATCCGTGAAGGTAACAGCTTCGCACTGAATTACGACCTGTGGTCACCCGCAGTCTGATCACCTTCCTTCCCGGTGCACACAATAGTGACCGGGAAGATCCCCTTTCATATCGCCCGACAAGAACCCACCTGCAATACTATGAATATCACTGCCTCACAAAAAAATGGCTCATTACTCTTGCGCCCTGGCTTTTTGTATTCCTCTGGAGTCAGGGTTTGTCGCAGCCAAATTTACCGTGCAGTACAGCGCGCCGTTTCATCTTTTATTCCTGCGTGGCGCATTTTCCTGTCTGGTCCTTCTGCTGCTTACACTGGGGTTCAGGGCCCGTTTTCCGTCCGGCAGAGGAATGGTTCGCAACCTGATTGTCGGACTTTTCCTGCATAGCTTCTTTCTGGGCGGATGCTTTTATGCCATCCATCGTGGCATGCCGTCAGGCATTGTGGCGCTCATCACCGGCCTGCAGCCGGTACTGACTGCAATACTGGTTTCACTCATGCACCGTCAGTCCCTGCATCCCCGGAAATGGCTGGGTATTGCGATTGGCTTTGCGGGCGTTTTCCTGGTGCTCTCGCCAGGCCAGCATAGTTTTGCACTGGATCCTGTGGCTTTTGGGTCGGTCATGCTGGGGTTATTTGGCGTAACGATCGGAGCGCTTTATCAGCGCCGTGCTCAGGGAGATGGACATATCTTTGCGAACACGTTTTTACAGTACGTCACTTTGACAATATCGATGGGTGCAATTAGCCTGATGTTCGAATCTGCTCCGACGCAGTGGAGCTTATCATTTGCGCTGGGTCTGGGCTGGCTGGTTATTGGCGTATCGGTTCTGGCGATTATGTTGCTGATTTTTATGATACGAAGCGGTGAAGCAACCAAAGTCGCTACTTACTTTTACCTGGTTCCCATTCTCACGGCAGCTGAAGCGTGGTTGCTGTTTGGAGAGGCCATTACATTGCCCATGCTTGTGGGTATGGCAATAACTATAATCGGCCTGATTTTTGTCATCCGGGAATAGACAACCGCACGCGTCGCTGTATGCTTTTGTATATGGCGACGTATAATAGCGGTCAAAGTCAAATTCCGGATGAATATGCAAACAGTCAGCTTTTCCGATTCTCCCGTTGATGATCTCCTCGCTGAGCTTCTTACCCTGGCACGCTCCCGTTTTCCACTTCCCTGCGATTGCCTTCGCGCAGAACAGACGCATCAGGTAAAGAAGTTCGAGGTGGAAGGTGCGACCCTTTCCTTCCCGCTGGAAGGAGAATTCCGGTATCGTGAAAATGAGAAATGGCACCGGGTGATCCCGGGCGAGATTATGGTCGTCCCGAATGCCCGTAGCATCGATATAGAATATGCCCCTTCAGAACAAAGTGGTGAGTTTGTTGCCCTGAGCGTGGTGCTCGCGGAGGAACAGCTTGAAGCAGCCAGGCTGTTACTTGCCGCACCACCACCACAGGACACCGGCAGCATCGCAGCCATTTCCGTATCAGCTCTTCTTTCACCCCTTAACCGCTGGACAGCCGCAATGCGGGAAGGGAAGCGTCCGCTTTCCCTGCACGCCATGGTTGAAGTGGTGCTCTGGCTTTATGGCATGGGATACCATGCTTTGCTGCGAGCCCGGCAGCCAAGTCTGGCCATGAAAATCCGTCAGATGGTAGCGGACAAACCGGCTCATCCCTGGAGTGCTGCTGAAATTGAAGATCTGACGGGACTCAGTGGCCCCACGCTTCGGCGCCACCTGGCCAGTGAGTCAACCAGCTTACGCTCAGTTATCGCCGATGCACGTATCGCGGAGGCTCTCCGCCTGCTGATGACATCGACGCTGCCGGTAAAAACGGTCGCGGGGCGGGTGGGTTACAATTCACTATCGAGCTTCAGCAAGCAGTTTTCTGAACGCTATGGAATCGAACCTTCAGGGTTCCGCTGACTTCAGTTCGTTCAAGGTACACATTGCGTCCCTCGCACTTCAGTAACTTGCGTGGATCTTTCGAATATAACGGAAGATATTGGCCGGCATTGCGTGTAACCGGTTCAGGAGTTCTCATCGTGACGGGAGAGCTAAATCGGTACGGCTGTTGTTCTCAGCTATAAGAACAACTGAGTATCTGACCAGCTGTCTGGTGCTGGCAGCAGCATGCAGTGCAATCGGTCAGGCTCAAAGGAACTGACCTGATGTCAGGTTATAATTTCGGACACATCATAACCCCAGAAGGAGACAACTGTGGTTCATGTTTTCATTATCGGTGGTGCAGGCAAAATCGGCCAGCGTCTGTGCAGGATCCTTTCAGGTAGGGGGCATGCTGTTCGTGCCCTCTACCGTAAGCCAGAGCAGCAGGCATTGCTAGGCGAGCTGGGTGCTGAGCCCGTCAGTGGGAGCCTGACAGAGCTGGATGCAGCTGCGCTGGCGATGCACTTTGCAGGTAGTGATACAGTGGTGTTTACTGCCGGTGCCGGCGGTAAGGGGGGACAGGAGATGACCAATGCGGTCGACGGCGAAGGGCTGAAAAAGTCGGTAGCTGCCGCCCTCAGTGCCGGTGTGTCTCGCTTTCTGCTCGTTTCTGCATTCCCGGAGTCCGCACGGGGAGAAACCACTTCTGAATCATTCGAAAATTATATGCGTGTTAAAAAAATGGCCGATGTGGAACTAGCACAAAGCGAGCTTGACTGGGTGATCCTGCGCCCCGGCGCGCTGCAGGATAAGACTGGTACGGGTTATGTACGTGCCGGCCTGGCCATCCCGTATGGTAACGTGCCCCGTGATGACGTGGCGGCTACGCTGGCTGAACTCATTGAGCAACCTGCCGTCAGCCGCGTCATCATTGAGCTGACGTCTGGCGATGCTCCTGTCCGTGAAGCCATACAGAAGCTGGCGGGCCGATAAAAGGCAGCGCACGTACCAGCAGGCTGCAGGCCCCCAGGCGTTTACAATAAACTTTCCAGCCAGTCGGTAAACGCCCGTACTTTTCGGGAGAGATGGCGGTGCGGATACAGAAGTTACAGTTTGCGATTCGGGGACGTATTATCTGGCAGAACCTCTACCAACAGCCCGCGATCGAGATAAGGCTGCAAAAAAATATTCATGCCCTGTAGTATTCCCAGCCCCGCCAGGCCTGCTGCAATGTAGGCTTCTGAGTTATCCACGACAAGCCTGCCTGGAAGTTCAATTTCGGTGGAGCCCTCTGACGTCCCGAATGTCCAGGGCATAACTTGTCTGTTGCTGCTGTTAATCCAGTTGACGGCCTGATGCTGCTGCAACTCGTCCATTGTTTCCGGGGTGCCGTGTTGATCAAGATACGCAGGACTGGCGCAGGTCGTCATTTTAACGGTTCCCACCTCCTTTGCGATATAGTCGCCATCGTCCAGCTCCCCCACCCTCAGTATGCAGTCCAGGCCATCATGCAGCATATTCCGTCGGCGGTCTGAGCTGCTCAGGATAATTTCAATTCCGGGATGCTGGCGATAAAAATCAGGCAGGTTGGGTATAACAAGTAAAGCCGCAAACGCGACAGGCATATCTATGAGCGAATAGCGGGCGTCAAAATGATAGCGACAGGAAAGTTCTGCCATATTAAACATAACAACCCTTGGGCGCACCGCCGCAGGCGCCCTCAGCACGTTTCTGCGGCCTCCCGCCTGTTTCCGGCACCTTTCAAACGCCCCTGATGATTTCTGCGCGTCTGCATGGCTATGCAGTGAGATCTGCTCTCCACCGATTAGTGCATGCAGATTTTGGAAACGTCCAATTCTGGCACGAAGCGGTCACCCCGGCGGGGTGCAGTCCGCTGTCAGCGAAAACGGACATTGAGCCAATCAAATAATCTGTGCCAGAATTTGTCATTGAGGCTAGTACTTTCGAGTAGATCTATTTCCCGCCCGTACTCTTAAACTCATCTATCTCATCCTTCTACGACTTATTACCGGGAATATAAAACCCCGCCGAAGCGGGTTTGGTAATTTGAGTTTTTCTCAGGCGGCCATCTTTCTGCATTGTTCGGCGCAGTGATGACAAGCGCTTGAGCAATCCTGACAATGGTCATGTTCATGCTTTCCACACTCGTCACCGCACTTCTGACAAACATCAGCGCAAAGACGGCAAAGATCCTGGGCAGACCCGCTATTTAGTGTCATGAATTGAGCTGCAAGACGGCAGATATTTGCACACTGCATATCCAGTTTTATGCACTCGCGCATCATCTCCAGATTCTCTTCGTCGAGACACGAAGCCGCACAGTTATCACATGCCGTTGCACATAGATAACAGGCTTCGATGCATTTTTTGTATTCGTCTAACATAATTTCTCCTTAGCTAAGGTTACGTATTAAGCATGGAAGAGATAACTGATTATTCAAATTTTGAATTAGTTAATTACCTTTTCAGCATTTCATATCATTGATTCAAAGTGCATCTCTAGGGTTACCTAATTCACCTATGTCTACTTCTGGCACAATGCAGAAATGAGATAGATTTACTTTATCCGCTTCTCGCTCAAAGCTGTCCGTAATCCCTTGCCTGCTTAAAAAAACCGGATTAACGGTAAGCGTCGTCTGAGTACCGTCTGGTCCCGAATCCAGGATCCTGTAACTTAAGCACCCACTTATTTTGCAGGTGGACACCTCATGCGCGCTAAAGAAAGACTTCCCCGGAAACACTATTCCCCTGAATTCAAAATGGAACTGGTCAGGCTGGCTCTTGAAGAAGAAGGCAGTATTGCCGCACTGGCCCGGAAACATGACGTCAATGATAACCTGCTCTTTAAATGGATAAGGCTCTGGCAGCGTGAAGGGCGGGTCTGTCGGCCCCGAAAAAACTCATCGTCGCTTCCTGCCCTGATACCCGTGCAGCTTCAGGCGGGCTCTTCTCTCCCAACCTTCGAACTACCATCCTGCTCTCCTCCCGCTACCTGCCACATAAAATGTCGGGGAGGAGAAATAACACTGACTCATCCCTCTGCTGAACTCATGAGCACTGTCCTGCGCGAACTGATGCGGGGGCCTGTATGATAAATCTTCCCGCAGGCACAAAAATCTGGCTGGTTGCCGGTATCACCGATATGCGCAACGGCTTCAATGGCCTCGCCGCAAAGGTGCAGACCGCGCTGAAAGATGACCCGATGTCCGGCCACGTCTTCATCTTCCGGGGACGCAGCGGCAGTCAGGTAAAACTGCTCTGGTCCACCGGCGATGGTCTGTGCCTGCTGACAAAGCGACTGGAACGTGGTCGCTTCGCCTGGCCCTCAGCCCGCGATGGCAAAGTGTTCCTGACGCCGGCGCAACTGGCGATGCTGATGGAAGGTATCGACTGGCGACAGCCAAAGCGGTTACTGACATCCCTGACCATGTTGTAGCGCTCTTTATCCTGGTTGTCGCAGAATAAGCCTGGTAAAATACAGGCTTATGAACGACACCTCTTCTGACGACATCCTTCTGCTGAAACAGCGCCTGGCCGAACAGGAAGCGTTGATCCACGCCCTGCAGGAAAAGCTGAGCAACCGGGAACGCGAAATAGACCATCTGCAGGCGCAACTGGATAAGCTGCGCCGGATGAACTTCGGCAGTCGTTCCGAAAAGGTATCCCGCCGTATCGCGCAAATGGAAGCTGACCTGAACCTGCTGCAGCAGGAAAGCGATACGCTGACCGGCCGGGTGGATGACCCGGCAGTGCAGCGCCCGCTGCGTCAGACCCGCACCCGCAAACCGTTCCCTGAGTCACTCCCACGGGATGAGAAGCGGCTGCTGCCGACTGAGCCGTGTTGCCCGGAGTGCGGTGGTTCGCTGAGTTACCTGGGTGAGGATGCCGCCGAACAGCTGGAGCTGATGCGCAGCGCCTTCCGGGTTATCCGGACAGTCCGTGAAAAGCATGCCTGCCGTCGGTGCGATCGCATCGTTCAGGCCCCGGCTCCTTCGCGCCCCATCGAACGGGGGATCGCCGGACCGGGGCTGCTGGCCCGAGTGCTGACCTCAAAGTATGCAGAGCACACACCGCTGTATCGCCAGTCGGAGATCTATGCCCGCCAGGGTGTAGTGTTGAGTCGTTCTGTACTGTCGGGCTGGGTGGATGCGTGTTGTCGTCTGCTGGCACCGCTGGATGAAGCCCTTCAGCACTATGTCCTGACCGACGGCAAACTCCATGCTGACGATACGCCTGTCCCGGTGCTGTTGCCAGGCAATAAGAAGACGAAGACCGGGCGCTTATGGACGTACGTTCGAGACGACCGCAACGCCGGATCAGCGCTGGCCCCCGCAGTGTGGTTCGCTTACAGCCCGGACAGAAAAGGTATCCACCCTCAGACCCATCTTGCAGGCTTCAGTGGCGTACTGCAGGCTGATGCCTACGCCGGGTTCAACGAGCTCTACCGCGACGGCCATATAAAGGAAGCCGCGTGCTGGGCCCATGCCCGCCGAAAAATCCACGATGTTCACGTCCGTACCCCGTCAGCCCTGACGGAGGAGGCGCTGAAACGGATCGGCGAGCTGTATGCCATCGAGTCGGAGCTCAGAGGTAAAAGAGCAGAGGAACGGCAGGCAGTCCGGCACCAAAAAGTGCTGCCGCTGCTGGCGTCACTGGAGGGGTGGCTGCGGGAGAAACAGAAAACCCTCTCAAGGCACTCAGAACTGGCGAAGGCGTTCGGGTATGCGCTGAACCAGTGGCCGGCGCTGACCCGCTATGCAGAAGATGGCTGGGTGGAGGTGGATAATAACATTGCCGAAAACGCCCTACGACTGGTCAGTCTGGGGAGAAAAAACTGGCTGTTCTTCGGCTCGGATCATGGTGGTGAGCGCGGTGCGTCACTGTACAGTCTTATCGGGACGTGCAAATTAAACGGCGTGGATCCGGAACGCTATCTGCATCATGTACTTGATGTCATCGCCGACTGGCCTGTGAACCGGGTGGGTGCTCTGCTCCCGTGGCGGGTTACTCTGCCTGCCTGACCAGCTTCACTTCGTCAATACGGTTCTCACTGCACGCTTACGATTAACGTGTGATGTTTTTACGTTTTCCAGGCAGCCTTCATCGGTAAGTACCTGTCTTACAGACTTCAATGCACTTAGTTAAGAAACATCCTAATCGTCCTTTCGCCGATCGCGAGATCTGTTATGGCAGCTAAACTCGATTGATACCCCAATCCGCGGGGCAGCATTTCCTTTCCGCACGCAAGAAGGAGAAGATCATGAAAGCAGTAATTTACAACGGTCCTTATGATGTAAAAGTAAAAGACGTACCGGATGCGAAAATTGTCCGCCCCACGGATGTACTCGTCCGCATCACCACCACCAACATTTGTGGGTCGGACTTGCACATGTATGAGGGCCGGACCAGCTTTGAACAGGGACGGATTCTGGGTCACGAAAACCTGGGTGAAGTGGTCGAAATTGGCTCAGGCGTTGAACGTATTAAGGTGGGCGACTATGTTTGTCTGCCGTTTAACGTGGGATGTGGTTTTTGCGAAAACTGTGAAAAAGGTCTGACCGGCTTTTGTCTCACTACCAATCCGGGTACGGCAGGCGCAGCTTATGGTTTTGCTGAAATGGGTCCCTGGGAGGGAGGTCAGGCGGAACTGCTTCGGGTGCCATTTGCCGACTTTAACTGCCTTGTTCTTCCCCCTGATGCGGCAGAAAAAGAAGATGATTATGTGATGCTCTCTGACATTTTTCCTACCGGCTGGCATGCAACAGAACTTGCCGGATTGAAGCCTGGTGAAAGCGTGGCCATTTATGGCGCGGGGCCGGTCGGTTTGATGGCAGCTCATTCGGCGATCATTAAAGGTGCTTCACAGGTGTTTGTGGTTGATACGCACACAGACCGGTTGGCTCTGGCTGAAAAAATGGGGGCGACGGGCATCAATGCTACTGGCGATGAAGCTGTACAAAAAATTCTCGACCTGACGGATGGACGCGGTACGGATTGTGGCTGCGAATGTGTTGGCTATCAGTGCTGTAACAAACATGGCCATGAAGATAACTCTGTTACCATGAACAGTCTTGTTGCGTCGACGAAAGCAACCGGGGGAATTGGTGTGGTTGGCGTCTTTATTCCTCAGGATCCGGGGGCTGAATCGGAGCTTGCCAGAGAGGGTAAGATGCCATTTGATTTTGGGAGTTTCTGGTTTAAAGGACAGGCAATCCGTACCGGCCAGGCGAACGTTAAGGCCTATAACCGTCAGCTGTCTCGCCTCATCCATCACGATAAAGCCAGTCCGGGCAAAATAATTTCTCATCGTCTTTCGCTTGAAGAGGCTCCTGCCGGATATAAGCACTTCGATGAGCGGGATGAAGGATGGACGAAGGTTATCCTTAAGCCTTAAATAGAGTTATCCGGTATGAGAAAGCAAAAACCGGGAAAGAATGTATGACTTTTGACAGGGTGCAATAAAATATCCTGTCAGGGCGTTATTATTCATACTTTCAGCTGCCAGGCGCTTCCATATCCAGACTTGTTCCCTGATTTTGCCGACGAGATAGCAAAATTAATACATTCAGGAGGAGGCATCTGCGGTTGATCTGTTCCGTATTTATTAACGCCCTGTGCTGTAAGTATTGTCTGCCTCTACCACATAGCAGACATGTGCGCAGGAACGGTCCGCTATGAGCGAAAAGCGGACTTCCGGTCCTTGCGCAAACTCCCGTTCCGAGAAGTTGCAGTTCACAAATCACCTGTTAAAGAAGGTATGGTAGCCCACAGCATTAATTTTGCTTCCATCTTCAGTCAGACTGGCCGGTACCGGCTTCCGATAAGTTTCGTCGGCTGAGGCCCGCTAAAGTAGAGAGGTCAAAAAATAACCTTGACGTACAATAATTTTCGATATCCAAACTGACCCCTAATTAGGTGGACACCTGATGACTGACTTAAAATTTCTATCACGCCAGCGTTACACATCCGCAGTCGCATCTTGCGGGGTTCAGCGGGGTGTTGCAGGCGGACGTGCACGTGCGGACGCCCTCTGACACCACGACCGAAGCGCTGTGCCGTATCGGCGAGCTGTATGGCATCGAGGCGGGCATCCGGGGCAAAAGCGCGGCGGAACGGCTGGCCATTCGGCAGGAAAAAGCGGTACCGCTGCTGACCGCGCTGGAGGGCTGGCTGCGTGAAAAGCAGAAAACGCTGTCACGGCACTCGGAGCTGTCGAAGGCGTTCGCGTACGCGCTGAACCAGTGGGATGCGCTGAAATTATACCTGCGGGAGATTACTGATACAGAACACGCCGGGAATGTGCCGCCATTGACGCAATGACGACACAGCCCTTTTTAACCGTTCCGTGAGAGTTCCCTGGCAATATACTGTGCGGTACGGCTTTCTTTGACCTGCGATACCTGTTCGGGAGTTCCTGCGGCAACCAGGCGTCCTCCCTCATGTCCCGCTCCAGGACCGATGTCGATAACCTGGTCTGCCTGAGTAACCGCCCGCATATCGTGTTCAATCATTATCACCGTATTTTCTGCATCAACAAGCCGCTGCAGCTGCACAAGGAGGCGGTCGGCGTCTGAAGCATGCAGGCCGGTTGTCGGTTCATCTAGGATATACAACGTGTGGCCACGTTGGCTACGTTGTAGTTCGGTTGCCAGCTTGATCCTTTGCGCCTCCCCTCCGGATAACTCGGTTGCTGGTTGTCCCAGACGCAGGTAGCCCAGACCAATTTCACTCAGCAGACGGAGGGGACGAGCCACTGGTTCTTCAGTCGCAAAGAACTGACTGGCTTCATCCACCGTCATATGCAGGACCTCCGCGATATTTTTGTCCTGCCAGCAGATCCTGAGAGTATCCCGGTTATACCGCGCGCCATGGCAGGTCGGGCACGGTGCATACACGCTCGGCATAAACAACAGCTCCACGCTGACGAATCCTTCACCTTCACAGGTTGCACAGCGGCCTTTTGCCACATTGAAAGAGAATTGACCCGCATCGTAATGATGGAGTTTGGCGTCAGTCGTTCCGGCAAAGAGCTTACGAACAGGATCAAACAACCCGGTATATGTCGCCAGGTTTGAACGGGGGGTCCTGCCTATCGGTTTCTGGTCAACCTGAACCAGACGCTTTACCAGTCCGGTATCACCGGTCAGGGTACCGTACGTTTTCTCCGTTACGGATGGCCCCTCAGCGTCGCTGGCTTCGGAAAGCACGTCTTCTGGCTCACCGCCAAGTGAAGAAAGCACCAGTTCCGGTAAGGCCTGGGCAATCAGACTGGATTTACCGGAGCCAGAGACTCCCGTCACGGCTGTCAGCACACCCAGAGGAATATCAACATCGATCCACTTAAGATTGTGGCGATGGATCCCCTGCAGTTTCAGCCACCCGGATGGGATACGGGCAAAAGATTGTGGTGGCCGGACTTCATCAAATAAATAACGCGCGGTACGAGATTGGGTGACGGCTTTCAGATCTTCAGGAATACCACTGTAGAGAACATGTCCTCCCTGTTCACCAGCCGACGGTCCCACATCAACAAGCCATTGCGCCCGTCGCATCAGGTTAAGATCATGTTCAACGACAAACACCGAGTTGCCGGCATCACGAAGGTTCTCAAGCGCATCGTAAAGCGCTTTACTGTCTGAGGGGTGCAGACCCGCAGACGGTTCATCAAGAACATAGACCACACCAAACAGCATCGAACTGAGTTGCGTGGCAAGACGCAGTCGCTGAAGCTCTCCTGCAGATAGAGTTGGGGTTGCTCTGTCCAGCGTAAGATAACCCAGCCCCAGCTTCTGCAACTGATACAACCGGGCCATGACACCACCGGTCAGCCGTTGTGCCGCCAGTCGTTTCTCTTCCGATAACGCCGATGTCCGGCAGACATCGGCGTTATCGGAATGGACCGCTTTTCCGGATGCAGCACGCTCTGTCAGATCCCGACGGGTGATATCCCTGTCGGCATCTGCGCCGGCGTGGTGGGCACTGAAATCCCCCCGGGAGATTGGAAGGAGCAATTCCGCCAGCTGGTCTAAGGGCATCTGCATAAATTCACCAATGTCCACACCGGCAAAGGTGACGGACAATGATTCTGACTTCAGTCTTTTCCCGTGACAGACCGGACACAGCTTGCCTTCCATAAAACGGGAGACTCGTTTTCTCATCAACGCGCTTTGCGTGCTGGCGAAGGTATGTAGCACATAACGACGTGCCCCGGTGAAGGTCCCCATATAACCCGGCGTCATTTTTTTCCTGACGGCTTCGCGCGTATCTTCCGGACTCAGTCCCGGGAAAACCGGTACAGTGGGGGTGTCTTCGGTAAAAAGGATCCACTGACGGTCTTCCGCTGGCAGATTTTTCCAGGGAGTGTCGATGTCATACCCCAGCGTCACCAGAATATCCCGCAGATTCTGTCCGTGCCAGGCCGGGGGCCAGGAAGCAATAGCCTTTTCACGGATACTAAGTGAGGGATCGGGCACCATCAGTGTTTCAGTTACCTCATAGATATGGCCCAGACCATGGCAAGAAGGGCATGCCCCCTGCGGCGTGTTGGGAGAAAAATCCTCGGCATACAGCATCGGTTGTCCGGCAGGATAAGCGCCCGCCCGTGAGTACATCATTCGCACCAGACTGGATAAGGTGGTCACGCTGCCGACAGAGGAGCGCGCGTTACTGGCACCGCGTTGTTGCTGAAGCGCAACGGCTGGCGGCAGTCCGTCAATGGCATCCACATCCGGAACCCCGACCTGATCAATGAGGCGACGAGCGTAGGGGGCAACCGATTCAAAGTAGCGCCGTTGCGCCTCAGCATAAATGGTGCCAAAGGCCAGTGAAGACTTACCCGAGCCTGACACACCCGAAAAAACAACCAATGCGTTGCGCGGAATGGAAACATCCACCTCTTTAAGGTTGTTCTCGCGAGCACCGCGAATCACAACTGAATTGTTGTCGTCAGTCAGGATGGGATGATAACCGAAAAGTTTCTTTGCCATAGAATTTCCTGTGCTAGGTGTGTCCGCTCTTAATAAGGCCACCTCTTGTGACGGTATCTGGTGTGCCGGACCGCTCGATCAGAAAGCCCGTCGAAAAAAGCGTTTGTGTGACTGGAAACAGATTGCTGAAGCTGGGCCCGGTGGTACCATGTGGGACACCGCTGAAGTTTCAGCGGTACCCTGCGGATCCGCCTTCTGTATGAGAACTGGCTGGCGGCGTACCCGGGACCGGAGATTTGGCTCCCGTGATAATGCGGGCTCCCCGGTACGCGACGCTGTGGTTCCAGACCCAGCTGATGGCGACACTCAGGCGGTTTCGGGTACCAATTAAAAAATACAGATGAATAATGCACGTGATTTCATATGTCATTTCCTTTCATTACAGTTTTAGACCCCATCAGACATCTGCCTGGCAGAGTTAACGGAGATAGGAGCGGACTATCGAAATGGTGTCGTCGATTGACCTCTTCTGCGACTCATTTCGTTTGCCCGTATCGGGGAATTCCTCCCGAAGATAGCTTTCCAGAACAACCGCCATCAGGTCGTTAACGGCTCCCTGGACTGACCCCGCCCCGGTAGACGATCCTGCCCTATAGTTTGAGTATAGGAGGAGCGTATGGGCACACCACGATTTACACCTGAATTTAAGGAAGAAGCCGTCCGTCAGATAACGGAACGCGGTTATTCCGTCGCCTAAGTATCTGAGCGTCTGGGCGTCTCTGCACACCGCCTCTACAAGTGGCTACGGGCTATCAAACCTGATAACAGCGAGCAGCATGCCCGGGATTTACTGGAAGCTAAAAGCGAGATCCTGAAACTCCGGGCGCAGCTAAAACGCACCGAAGAAGAACGGGATATCCTGAAAAAGGCCGCGCGGTACTTTGCAAAGGAGCCCGACTGAAGTACCGCTTTATCAATGAGCACCGAACTGTATGGGGTGTGATGACGATGTGTCGGGTACTGAATGTCGCCCGGGCCGGGTTCTATGCGTGGCTGCATAACCCTGTCTCGGCGCGTGATAAAGATAACCAGCGCCTGCTGATGCTTATCCGCGACTCATATTCCCTGAGCGGAGGCGTATACGGTTACCGGCGGGTTCATGGCGATCTGAACGAAATCGGGGAAACCTGTGGTAGAAACCGGGTGGGTCGGATCATGCAACTGGACCGGATTAAAGCTGTGCGCGGCTATAAAGCGCCACGTCGTATCGCTGGCAGGCCTTCAGTCGTTGCTCCTAATCTCGTGCAGCGGCAGTTCACCGTTGTCCGGGCCACCCAGGTCTGGGTCACCGATATTACTTATAGTGTGCCCGGAGTTCAGGGCGGGCATGGATGCTTAAATGAACCGCGAGTCTGTCTGGAATATTGAACCGGTAACTCACGATGAGAAACCCAACAATCCCACCGGGTGTGACGGTGGAGAACCTGAGCGGCAGTGACCTGCGGCATGCCCGCAGGGTGATGTAACCCGCTGACAACGGGGATTGAGGCGAGATCACTAAGCCGAGATGATCCTCAAGGTTAAGTACTGAAAGGCTGAAGAACATGAACCCGTTAATCCGCCTCTGTGGGTTGAAAACGTCACCACGGCCTACGTGATCTGACAGGCCGTGCAGGAGGAACTGGCAGTGATACGTAAGCACTGCCGGTCGAAGGTGTTTTGACATGTATGCGAAACACCGGGGCAGCAGCGTCTATCACGCTTGCGTTGCTGACTTCTGCCAACTTGCGGCAAGCAAGGATAAAGAGTGCGACGGGCAGCCTCCTCAGTATGCCTGAGTCCAGGCAGGTAAACCGGGGAAGGTCAGCGACGGATGTTAAGGGGGCATGGCTCCGATGACGCGCTGGCTGGCGGAGCTTCCGTAGTAGTCCGCGATGGGGAAAGCCCATTACATGGCGAAGGGAAGCAGTTTGAATGTGTTTGCGACGTGAATTAACTGACCTAACGAGGTGAAGACCTTTGATAATCAGCGAAATGCAACGCAAGCTTGCCACATGGGCAGCCACCGATCCGTCCCTACGGATTCAACGGCTGCTGCGTCTGATAACACAACCAGAATGGCTGGCTGAAGCGGCGCGGATCACGCTTTCATCAAAGGGGGCCCATACCCCCGGCGTTGATGGCGTGAACAAAACAATGCTACAGGCCAGACTGGCTGTTGAGCTGCAAATCCTCAGGGATGAATTACTCTCAGGCCACTACCAGCCCTTGCCCGCCAGACGGGTTTACATCCCTAAAAGCAACGGCAAACTGCGACCACTGGGTATCCCCGCGTTGCGGGATCGTATTGTTCAGCGGGCCATGCTGATGGCGATGGAGCCGATATGGGAGAGTGATTTTCATACGCTCTCATATGGCTTCCGGCCTGAGCGCAGTGTCCACCACGCGATCCGCACGGTGAAATTACAGCTCACAGACTGTGGTGAAACCCGGGGACGCTGGGTGATTGAAGGCGACCTGTCCAGTTACTTCGACACCGTACATCATCGACTGCTGATGAAGGCTGTACGCCGCAGGATCAGTGACGCACGTTTCATGACTCTGCTGTGGAAAACCATCAAGGCGGGACATATCGATGTCGGTCTCTTTCGGGCGGCCAGTGAAGGTGTACCACAGGGCGGTGTTATATCGCCGCTATTATCGAACATCATGCTGAATGAGTTCGATCAATACCTGCATGAGCGCTACCTGAGCGGGAAAGCCAGAAAAGATCGGTGGTACTGGAATAACAGTATCCAACGGGGCCGAAGTACGGCGGTCAGAGAAAACTGGCAGTGGAAACCCGCGGTGGCGTACTGCCGCTATGCCGATGATTTTGTCCTCATCGTCAAAGGCACCAAAGCACAGGCGGAAGCCATCAGGGAGGAGTGTCGGGGTGTGCTCGAAGGCAGTCTGAAACTCAGGCTGAACATGGATAAGACTAAAATCACCCATGTTAATGACGGCTTTATCTTTCTGGGGCACAGGATCATTCGCAAACGCAGTCGTTATGGCGAGATGCGAGTGGTCTCAACGATCCCGCAGGAGAAAGCCAGAAACTTCGCCGCATCGCTGACAGCACTGTTATCAGGCAACTACAGTGAAAGCAAAGTCGATATGGCTGAACAACTCAACCGAAAACTGAAAGGCTGGGCCATGTTCTATCAGTTCGTTGATTTTAAGGCCAAAGTCTTCAGTTATATCGACCGTGTCGTGTTCTGGAAGCTGGCTCACTGGCTGGCCCGCAAATACCGTACAGGTATCGCTTCCCTGATGAGGTGGTGGTGTAAATCACCGAAACCGGGTCAGAGCAAAACGTGGGTTTTATTTGGTAAAACCAATCACGGCAAGCTCAGCGGCGAAATACTGTACCGGTTGGTGGGGCAAGGCAAGAAGCTGTTCCGCTGGCGGCTACCCGAAGGTAATCCCTATCTGAGGACGGAGACCAGAAACACGTATACATCGCGCTTTACAGAAGTGGCAATGGCGTTCGCCAGCATTTAAATGGAGAGCCGGATGCGCTGAAAGGTGCACGTCCGGTTCGGGGAGGAGAGGCAGGGAAATAGTCCGACTACGCCCTGCCTCTTACTCTACTCCGCACCTGGCAGGGCTGGCTGTATCTGGCGGTGGTTATCGATCTCTTCGCCCGTAATGTGGTCGGCTGGTCGATGAAACCCACTCTCTCACGCGAACTGGCGCTCGACGCGCTGATGATGGCGGTCTGGCGCCGAAAACCAGACAGCGAGGTTATCGTACATAGCGATCAGGGCAGCCAGTACGGCAGTGACGACTGGCAGCGCTTCTACCGGGCCAATAACCTGGCGCCGAGCATGAGCCGGCGTGGCAACTGCTGGGATAATGCGGTGGCCGAATCGTTCTTCAGTTCGCTGAAAAAAGAACGGATCAGAAAACGCATATATAAAACCAGGGATCTGGCCCGGGCGGATCTTCGATTACATTGAAGTCTTCTATAACCGGTCCCGGCGCCACAGCCACCTCGGCGACGTCAGTCCGGAGGCCTTCGAACAGGCCTCGTCGTGAGGACAGGATTTGTCTACAGGCGTGGGGTCAGTCCAAACTATAGGGCAGGATCGTCTACCGGGGCGGGGTCAGTCCATCAACGGCTCGGAAGTGTCTAGATTATCCGTGGCGATTCAGTTACAGTACATCTCAGGTCTGCAGGGTTCAGGCCCTGTTCAGGCCTGAAAATTAAGCACATTTTCTGAGGCTGGAAATCAACTCATGCTGACAGCCTGAGCCTGTTGGCATGGTAAGCAATGTGCTCACCAATAAAGCTGGAAATGAAATAATAGCTGTGGTCGTATCCAGTATGATATCGGAACGACGCATTGAGGTTCATCTCATTGCATACTCTCTCAAGGATTTTGGTGCGCAGTTGCTCTTCATAAAAGGCGTCACTCAGCCCCTGATCAATGAAGATTTCTGGTAATTTTTCACCCTGTAAAATGAGGCTGACTGGATCGTAGGCTTCCCACGTTTTTCTGTTTTCACCCAGGTAAGCGCTAAATGCCTGTTGCCCCCATGGCACCTGAGAAGGCGATACTATCGGGGAAAATGCTGATACGCTCACATATTCACCAGGATTTCGCAGAGCCAGCACCAGAGCACCCAGCCCTCCCATAGAATGACCGGATATAGATTTTCTTGCCGTTGCAGGAAAATGATTCATGACGACATCCGGAAGCTCTCTGAGAATATAGTCATACATCCTGTAATGAACATTCCACGGCTGTTCCGTCGCGTTCAGATAAAAACCGGCCCCCTGGCCAAGATCGTAACTGTCGGCATCCGGGACATTATTACCCCGGGGACTGGTATCCGGGACAACAACGATGACGTTATGCCGGGCTGCATAATGCTGCATACCTGATTTGGTGATGAAATTCTGCTCAGTACAGGTCAGGCCCGACAACCAGTATAGTACCGGCAGTTTTTCTGTTACTGCTTTGGGAGGAAGATACACACCGAAATTCATTTCACAATTAAGGGATTGTGAATAATGCCGGTACACGTTTTGCCAGCCGCCAGAGCTGGCATGCTGCTCAATGAGTTCCATCAGCCGTTATCTCATGGTTATTTCCCCTGACCGAAGCCAGGGGAAGTATCTTTAAATCCGGACGTCAGATAAACGTATACGCCGTGATTTTGTTACCCGCCGGATCCCGCAGGTAGGCAGCATAGGCCCCGGGAAGGTGACCACGCGGGCCAGGTTGACCTTCATCAGCTCCACCGGCGGCAAGGCCGGCAGCATGGAAAGCATCAACCTCTTCCGGGGTGGCAGCAGCGAAGCCGACAGTCACCCCGTTAGCGGAAGGTGCTTCACCGTTGCCCGGACGGGCAATGATAAATGCCGGCTTTTCGCGGCCATAGAGTACCCAGCCGTTGCCAAACGGGCCGAGGTTATTGATACCAAGCGTGCCCAGGACGACATCGTAAAATGCGGAGGATTTCTCGACATCGGCTGCGCCAATGAACACATGAGAAAAGATGCCGTCACCAGAAATTACCGGAGTTGTCATTTTCCACTTCCTTCAGTTTGAGTTGATTAAAATTCTGATGGGATCAGTAATGAATCACTGTCCGGATAGATTTGCCTTCATGCATAAGCTCGAAGGCGTCATTGATTTCATCCAGTGTCATCGTATGGGTTACAAATGGCTCAAGGTCAATATCCCCCTTCATGGCATCCTCGACCATACCGGGGAGCTGAGTGCGGCCTTTTACTCCGCCAAACGCGGAACCTTTCCATACGCGCCCGGTGACCAGCTGGAAAGGACGGGTGGAAATCTCCTGTCCGGCCCCTGCGACACCAATGACAACGGACTGCCCCCACCCACGGTGAGCACTTTCCAGCGCTGCACGCATGACGTTAACGTTACCGATACATTCAAAGGTATGGTCAATACCCCACTTGTTGATATCCAGCAGAACATCTTTAATCGGTTTGTCATAATCATTCGGGTTAATGCAGTCAGTGGCCCCGAACTGACGGGCCAGGTCAAATTTTGTCGGATTAGTATCGATAGCGATAATACGTCCCGCTTTTGCCTGACGGGCCCCCTGTACCGCAGCCAGACCAATTGCCCCCAGACCAAAAATGGCAACTGAATCGCCCGGCTGCACTTTAGCCGTGTTATGGACGGCGCCAATACCGGTAGTCACGCCACAACCCAACAGGCAGACGTGTTCATGGTTCGCCTCCGGGTTAATTTTTGCCAGAGAAACCTCGGCCACAACGGTGTATTCACTGAATGTGGAACATCCCATGTAGTGGTAAAGAGGCTGACCGTTGTATGAAAAGCGAGTGGTCCCGTCAGGCATCAGTCCTTTGCCCTGAGTCTCGCGAACCGATACACAGAGGTTCGTTTTACCGGACTGGCAGAATTCACACTCCCCGCATTCAGCGGTGTAGAGCGGAATAACATGGTCACCCGGCTTCACACTGGTGACGCCTTCACCAACTTCAACGACGATACCGGCTCCCTCGTGGCCGAGAACCACCGGGAAAACGCCCTCAGGGTCATTCCCTGAGAGGGTAAAGGCATCGGTATGGCAGACACCTGTGTGGGTGTTTTTAATCAGCACCTCGCCTTTTTTAGGCGGAGCAACATCAATTTCAACAATCTCCAGGGGCTTCCCTGGTGCAAATGCAACAGCGGCACGTGATTTCATACGTAATATATCCTCAATGTAATAATGGCCTCACCTATTTAAGATAGGCACGAACCAGCTCAATCGTATCGTCAACTGATTTACTGACTTCATGACTGTAGCTGTCATTCTGGTCAAAGGTTTCCCGTATGTGGCTCTCCAGCACCTCTGCCATCAGTCCGTTAGCGGCGCCCCGGACGGCGGCGATTTGCTGGAGAACGGAACGGCATTCAGCGCCACTTTCAAGTGCTCTTTCCAGAGCATCAATCTGACCCCGGATACGGCGAACCCGGGTTAGGACCTTTTTTTTCTCTTCAGGAGTACTGGGCATTGCTTACCTCACTGCTCTGTATTTCTTATACTATAGGGGAGTATTACATTAAGATCAACACATACCCCACTATAGTATAATAAATATATCAGAGCACCGGTAATGACTCCAACTTACTGATAGTGTTTTATGTTCAGATAATGCCCGATGACTTTGTCATGCAGCTCCACCGATTTTGAGAACGACAGTGACTTCCTGCCCAGCCTTGCCAGATGCTGCCTCAGATTCAGGTTATGCCGCTCAATGCGCTGCGTATATCGCTTGCTGATAACGTGCAGTTCTCCCTTCAGGCGTGATTCATAAAGCGGCCAGCCATCCGTCATCCATACCACGACCTCAAAGGCCGACAGCAGGCCCAGAAGACGCTCCAGCGTGACCAACGTGCGTTCACCGAATACGTGCGCCACAACCGTCCTCCGTATCCTGTCATACGCGTAAAACAACCAGCGCTGGCGTGATTTAGCGCCGACGTAACCCCACTGTTCGTCCATTTCCGCGCAAACAATGACGTCACTGCCCGGTTGTATGCGTGAGTTTACCGACTGCGGCCTGAGTTTTTTAAGTGTCGTAAAATCGTGTTGAGGCCAACGCCCATAATGCGTGCACTGGCGCGACATCCGACGCCATTCATGGCCATATCAATAATTTTCTGGTGTGTACCGGGCTGAGAGACGGTGTAAGTGAACTGTAGCTGCCATGTTTTACGGCAGTGAGAGCAGAGATAGCGCTGATGTCCGGCAGTACTTTTACCGTTACGCACCACGCCTTCAGTAGCTGAACAGGAGGGACAGCTGATAGAAACAGAAGCCACTGGAGCACCTCAAAAACACCATCATACACTAAATCAGTAAGTTGGCACCATTACCCGAATTACCAGCGTCTGCTCTTGGCACGGAGCGGACCTATTTACTGAGCCGAAGGTCCGCTCAGACTAACTCATTAAAGCCTGGTTGTTTTATCGCATCATCAGCCGTGTTCTGAAGCATTAGCTATGTATCTTCAGGGATGCTGATTTTCCCTCTGCACCAGATAAACCAGAATACAGTTTGATGTCGGTCAAAAAAGACAGCTTTAAGTGCATGAAATGAATAATGTTTCTTGAATGCTGGCAAAGCACTGGGATCGTAGTGTTGATTATTAGACGATCGGTCAATATTATTTATTGACGACTTAATGACTGAACGGTAAACGCCCGGACAAACGAGGTGAACGTGTTTAAATCTTTATTAATCAACAAAACAGATGGACGCTATAGTGCGCAACTTGCTGAAATCGCTGAAAGTGAACTACCGCAGGGGGATGTGGAGGTCAATGTTGACTATTCATCCATCAACTACAAAGACGCACTGGCCATTACGGGCCGGGGCCCAATCGTCCGACGCTTTCCCATGGTGCCCGGCATTGATTTTACCGGTACAGTGTCCGCCAGTTCACATCCCGAATATCAGGCCGGAGATAAGGTTCTCCTGACCGGCTGGGGTGTTGGGGAAAAACACTGGGGCGGACTATCCGAAAAAGCACGGGTAAATGGAGACTGGCTGACGCCGCTCCCGGCTGGCGCTAACGGCAAACACGTAATGGCAATCGGAACAGCTGGGTTTACCGCGATGCTGTGCGTAGACGCACTTCTGAATCATGGTATTAAGCCTGAAGATGGTCCGGTACTTGTTACCGGTGCCAGCGGCGGCGTCGGGAGCATTGCGGCCATGATCCTTGCATCAATGGGGTACCGCGTTACGGCGTCTACTGGACGCCCGGAAGAGGCTGCCTGGCTCTATAAAACGGTCGGTGTGGACGAGATTATTAACCGTTCCGAGCTCTCCTGTCCCGGAAAACCGTTACAGAAAGAACGCTGGGCTGCCGCCATTGATACAGTCGGTAGCCATACGCTCTGCAATGTATGCGCCGGGGTGCGTTATGGCAGTATTGTTGCAGCCTGCGGCATGGCACAGGGGATGGAACTAATGGGGAATGTGGCTCCGTTTATCCTGCGTGGCGTCACGCTGAAAGGGATTGACAGTGTCATGTTCGCGAAGGAAAAAAGAGCGGCGATCTGGCAGCAGGCGGTACAGTATTTACCGGAGTCCAGACTGGATAGCCTGACCACCGTTTATCCGCTGAGTGATGCCATCAATGTGGCCGAAAAACTTCTGAGTGGCGGAATTCGTGGCCGGGCAGTAATTCAGTGTAGCTAATGAAGTGGAAGCCAGGCTCAGCCTGGGTTTGATAATTATTATCAGGGGCTGCGGCCCCTTTTTTACTTTTCAACAGCCGTGTCCTTAGAGGGCTGATAGCGTACTGACTTTTTGAAATAGCTCCAGAAGTCGTACACAGGCTGGGTTGAGCAATAAAGTTTGGCACGCATTACGGCACCCTCCCAACTGCTCCAGAAAATGGCCGCCAGTTGCGTATTATTCATATCGGAACGGATTTCGCCCGAAGATAACGCGTCGGACAGACAGCACGCCACAAGCGCCTGCCAGCGCTCAAGTATTTCGTGGAGCTGTTTGATAAAGGACAGTGGAAGACCCGGACTCTCCTGCATCATATTGCCAACCAGACAGCCCCGGGTGAAATTGTACTTTTTAATGCCGTCGCAGGCATCGTCGATGAAATTTTCCAGACGCATCATTGGTGTGAAGGATGATTCATACAGATGTTTTTGGAGTTTATGCACAAAGAAACTGTCATAGGCGCTCAGAACAGTCTGGGCATACTCTTCTTTGCTCTTGAAATAGTAATAAAATGAGCCTTTAGGAACACTGGCATTTTTGACAATGGCATCGACTCCCGTTGAAAGAAAACCATTCTGCGTGAGCAGTTCAAGCCCGCTTCGGATCAGGTCATTACGGGTATCTGTATAGGTACTCTCTGTTTTTCGTGGCCTGCCTCGCCCACGAATTTCGCCAGTCATGACTTTGCTCCTGCATTTTATTAACGGAAAAGAATAAGTGATTTTGCGCGGAGGCTTCAATCAGTTTATCCCCGGCGGTGACGAGGTGGCCACCTATGCCGACTGGACAGGGGACTGACTATTGCCATAACGCCATCGCAGGTTGCTTCAGTAAACCTGCTAATCCCGTACAATGGCGAATTCGCTATATCCGCTTCTCGCACTTAGCTGCCATAAATCGGCCAGGCAATCACAGGTCATTTCTGTCTCGCAAAGAAGGTGCCGTTTCTGCTTTGCGTTGACACCCCTAAATATTAGAATTAAAAGGAGAGAGTTACTGGAAAAAGGCAGCGGAGGCAGTGACAATCGTGGCTTGAAGCCACTACTCGATGGATGCGGACATGTAGTTGGCGTCATTCGACAAAACTAGCAAACTTCTAATAGTCACCATTTCTCCCGTCTGGCGGGAGTGCTGTCAAATGCCCCCCTCATCTCTGTGTGGGAAATGAAGGGTGAAGGGGAAATAGATGACAGCGTTATTTCTACGCCCAGAATACTGAATACCTTGTACAGACGATCAATACTGGCGCTAGCAGGGTTTGCTTCCAGGCGGGCATAGGTTTGCTGCGTTACGGCAAGCCTCTCAGACACATCTTTTTGCGTGAAGCCCTTGATTTTGCGAAACCCGATTAGCACAGGTCTGAGCTGGTTCAGCGTTTTTATCGGGAACTGATTATTCATAAGTGACCTGCCTCGCAGACTGAGTAGGGAGTACCGCCCTGTAATACAGCAGGTAAGGTGTATTTTGTGTTATACAGACTATAGGCTGTAAAACCTTTATTGAAAAGATGCTGATGTTCCAGGGGCATGCCGAGCATGGACGATTTTCTGCGGGGCGGTATTTCGCTACGGGGGAGATTGCGTTCGGGCAATGTACCGGTGTAAAAAACGTCAATTTTTCAAAACCGCTGTTATCGGGATAAGCTGAAAACTCCGAAGGCAGACACAGCCACGAATAATGTCAGACTTAAACTCTGTAGCTGTCTTCTTTTGCCTGTAAATAACGTCTAGTTTGACTCTGATGAAGGCTGTACCAGGCAGAGAACATGTCACTCTCGGGGCCGGATGATAAAATGTGTTCAACTGGCTGGGCAGGGTAATAGCGAAGAACGTTCTCTGAAATTCGATTCAGCTCAGCGTAACGTGCGCTGTAGGTATGTATAATCCATTGCATCAATTTTGCATCCGTATTATTCGCAGATTACACACAAGAAGCTTAACAATGGCTGAAAGAGTGAGCAGGGATATGTAACAAAAACAAGGGCTTCAAGATGAACTGGATAAAACCGGAGCAGAGCAAGCCCTGTTCCGGTTTGTCAGGCTTTGGAATTTCTTCCAGGCCCCTGCAGCTAGTCACAACAAACACATTAATGTTTTCATTGCTTCAATTCAATATTATTGTGTGAAAGGGATTCCATCGAAATCGGCTTATGCATGCTTAAAACTAAACTGCCCCGGCTGCAGTCATTTGGTTGCTGTGGGCTCTGTACTGTGTCTAATAGTGAAAGAATCTTACGTTATAACGAAGGAAATTGCTGAATGACTCTACGATTGCAGACGGAATCACCCGCTGACCAGGATATGTTTAGAGGCAGCAGTCATGAAAAAGTTGCAGAGAATGTGGCTCAGATCATCAGGACACCTGATGTCAATATTATTGGTCTGGAAGGTGAGCTGGGTTCAGGTAAGTCAACAATATTGAAGTTCCTGCAGAAAAAGCTTAAAGATGATTTTACGTTCATTAACTTTGATGCAGAACGTTACCATCATGGCTCAACTAAAAAAGCGCTTATCGATGTCATCCACCACGGGGTCAGCCTACAATGTCCGGGCTCCCGGGATGTGTTGGATAAGTATAAAAATCTGGCTCTGGGTAACATCGTTGAATACGACAAGAGGGTCAGCAGCAGGCTAAGCTGGTTGACCGTCGTTTTTATTTTACTGTCATTGCTTTCCGTGCAGATGCTTCGTTATGTGCTAACAGACCTTAATCAATATTTTACTAACAAGGAGTCATTATTAGGGTGGCTTTTTTATGTTGAGGTGGCCGCGTTTCTTTCTCCTGCCATTATGGTCGCAGGACTGGCATGCCTGCAGAACATGGAATGGTACAGAAAGAAAGGGTATTCGAGTATTGGTGATTTGTTCAAACGCAACAGTACTGACAGGATTGAAGAGACTTGGCTAGTTAATAAGGAGGTCGGAGCTATTGAGCTGGCTGAAGCTCTGCAGGGATTTACCTCCAAAGAGGTCATTTCCCATGGAGATCGCTTCATCCTTATCATTGATAATCTGGACCGAATCAGTGCAGACAAAGTGAAAGAGCTCTGGAGTGATATGGAGCTTATTGCCGGAGCCACTCATGAACACTTCAGGATAGTGGTGCCCTATTCGGCAAGACAGGTTTCAGCCTCACTTTCTGTGGCGGGTTTCAGCGGGCGTGAGTTTATTGCAAAGCGGATTCCTGTAAGTTTTCAGGTTCCTCCTCTTATTTCGGCAGGATGGCAGGAAGCGTTAAGGCAGTACTGGAAAGAAACAGTAAATGAGGATGCAGGGATAGCGTGCCGGGAAGCAACGGTGTTGCTTGAGCGCTGGAAACCCTCTGAGTATCCTCGTATCACACCGCGATTAATGAAGAAGTTTGTTAATGATATTCATATTCTGAACCTTACCGTTCCTGCAACAGAAGATCATCGCCATATTCTTATTGCTCTCTACTTACTGGTGGTCAGATACGGGGAGCGAGATATTAAAGTATTACTTCGCGATCCCAAAGCTAGTCAGACCGAACCCGGTATTGCTCCGGATGATTTTGACGAGATGCTCTCGCTAACTTATCAACAAATATCCCGAATTTTTAATAACGATACAGAAAGATGGAGCGAATTTCTGATGAGCATCCACTATCAGTCCACGGTGGAGCTTGCCAGGAGCGAGTTGCTTGATACGCCTCTTAAAGACGCGATTGGTGCTATAAATATCCCACGGCTTGAAGAACTGACGGCCTTGTGGGGTTTCGCTGAAGCATGGCAGCGAGTGGCACCACATATTCAGATGCGAGACTGGCTGGTTTCTTATAGCCGGATGGATGAGAAGTGTCAGGCTCTCGCCGAACCGCAACTCAAAGTCGCAGTGCAAATGCTGAATCAGAGTTATGCTGTTTCACTCAGAGAAAAGAATGATGAAGGTTTCGTATTGAGTCTGCAGAAACTGATGGCTGACGGGCGGATAAGCCTAGAGCCTTTCGTCGAAAGGCAAATATCGTTTATTGTGAGTAAACTTGATGAAATTCAGGATTCAGAAAAATTGGAGGCTGAATCCACGCAGACGTTGCTGCAGGAAGCTGATTCATACTCTGTTCTGGCCGGTGAATCACTACTGAATAAAATGGAGAATTTTGTAGATGGCGTATTTTATGTGGAATACCTTGTCAATAATGAAGAGACCTTGTCAAACCTGAAAATTGGCACACTAGATATCGGAAATCACGGTCGGGAGGAGATGTTACGCTATGGAGCTGAGCAACCTCAGATAGACCTTTTTAATCCGGGAATTATCCGGCATATCAATATTGCATCGAAGGCGGTACAGAACGTAATTGGAAAGAATGATGGTACAGGTGGGGCTCAGGTTAGCTCTGCAATAATGACGCTTAAAAATCGTCAGGTTGTTGAGGACGTTATCCATTTCAGAAAAATTGTTCTGAGCCCGGACTGGAATAATAATGTTTTAAATCAATATTATCTTAATAATACGGCGACGAGGAATCTCTTCCCTGCGGAATTTGCTGCACAGGCTGTTGCTCACATGGTGCTCCATGGTAACTATGCCGGTATCGAGTCGTACAGTGAACATATTGGTGAGGAACGGTTTGACCTGGCTTTGGCTGCATATCTTCGTTATCTACGTACTGCCGAGAGTATCTTTATAGCACTTAAGGATAAAAATGTTCTGCCGTACATCAAAAATGCTGTTGGCAGGATTGTTGATTTAGGTCTTCTGGTGAATATACCTGTCCTGAGCTTTGTTAAAGGTCAGTATGACGTCATCAAAGAAGCTACAAATGCAACCTCTCTTTTAATATTTGTGCGAGAGCGTCAAAAAGCACTGTCAGAGAAAATAATTGAGTCTGATGTGAATGCTATGGGTCCAGTATTTCTCCATGACGTATATCAGTCAGGTGAGCAGTTTGATATTTTGAAGAAAAAGCTGAACGCCCTGGCATGTGGAGTATTTAGTTCTTCTGAAAGGCTTATTGAGTGTTTTACGGTTCTTCCTGTGAACATGCGCTTTATCCTTGAACAAATGCAACTTCAGGGGCAGCATATCCGGATGGAAGGTAGTGTGGGTATCTTTGCATCATGGTTCCGTGATGCAGAGCCAGACGTTGTCACAAATGCCGAGAACATTCATTTCCTGTGGTCTTGCCTCGACGATACCCAGAGAGAGACTGTACTTGATGAGTTGCACGATGTCTTACTTGAAAGACATATTCGTATTGACAGCCGTATTGCGATTATTACCCGTTTTCATAATGAGTTGTCGTTTATTGAACCTGAGAAGGCCGTTGAACGCAGGGCTATTGCGGCGCTGTTTAGCGCTTCTGTTGATAATGTATTATTGTCTCAATGGCTTGACCGTCAGACGTTTTCATTTTCATCATGGTCTCCGGAGGACGCCCGTACGGCAACGAGTTGTATAATGAATAACTCGGAGATTTTTCCTCTCATCTGCAGGAATTCACAGTATATTAAAAACAGAATGTTACCAGAGAAAGCGGACGTTACAGAAGATAGTGATACGTTTCCGGACTGAGTTCGTTCTTTAAATCCTATACCTGAAGACCACAGCGGTGGTCTTTGGGAGTTTTTTTATTGCCTGATATACATTAAGCATGTTATATCTTGCTAAGAAATAATCATTCAGGGATTAATCATAACTACTGAAGTTATGTTGTGTTCTTTTCTTTTAAAAATAAATTATTCAGATTTATTTTCTATTGATTTAATGAGGTAGGGAATGACAGAAAGTGCTTTGCTTTTGCGAGAGGCATTTAATGAATCGGTTAACTATATGACATGGTCTTTTTATTCACTGATAACTGCTTACGTTTCGATGGCTTTTTATGATAGAGTTGAGGTTAAGACCCGAATAAATAATTATCTGAATAAGTTACTTTTCGTGATTGCTATGTCCGTTTTTATCCCAAATATGTACTTTGTTTCAATGGTGTTCAGTCAGAAGTTAGGCACCGCAGCTGGCGTTGCGTCATTCATTATTGGGCTACTTTTCATGATGTTAAACTCGGCGCCTGTAATTACTGGTATCGTACAGCAGCGCAAAGATTGAGTTTTATGAGTATAGTCAGTTGGGTTTTCATCTGTTTTATCAGACTTAGAAAAATGAAATCTTTCAATTCATTGATTTTAAACGCAAAAAAATTTCTAAATGATCAGAATTATAGGGTGCTCGCTCTGCTCCATTACCGAACACGAAGGGCGTATTATCCAGAGCCGCTCTGAAGATTCGATCATCAATGAGATCGAAGCGATTCGCGACTCGGTGCCGGGCTTTACCGGCGTGATTTCCGACCTTGGCGGCCCAACCGCGAACATGTACATGCTGCGCTGCAAGTCGCCGCGCGCGGAGCAAACCTGCCGTCGCCTCTCCTGCGTCTATCCGAGCATTTGCGAGCATATGGACACTAACCACGAGCCGACGATCAACCTCTACCGCCGCGCGCGCGACCTGAAGGGCATCAAGAAGATCCTGATCGCGTCCGGGGTACGTTACGACATCGCCGTGGAAGATCCTCGCTACATCAAAGAGCTGGCGACGCACCACGTCGGCGGCTATCTGAAGATTGCGCCGGAGCACACCGAGGAAGGCCCGCTGTCGAAAATGATGAAGCCGGGCATGGGCAGCTACGATCGCTTTAAAGAGCTGTTCGATACCTATTCAAAGCAGGCGGGTAAAGAGCAGTACCTGATCCCTTACTTCATCTCCGCGCACCCGGGCACGCGCGATGAGGACATGGTGAACCTGGCGCTGTGGCTGAAGCAGCGTCGCTTCCGCCTGGATCAGGTGCAGAACTTCTATCCGTCA
The DNA here is from genome assembly GCF_000801755.2 of Enterobacter sp. E20. Taxonomy (NCBI): domain Bacteria; kingdom Pseudomonadati; phylum Pseudomonadota; class Gammaproteobacteria; order Enterobacterales; family Enterobacteriaceae; genus Enterobacter; species Enterobacter sp. E20. The sequence continues at coordinate 4,012,667 of NZ_CP012999.1, read as the reverse complement.
CCGCTCGCTAACTCGACGACCATGTATTACACCGGCAAGAACCCGCTGAGTAAGATTGGCTACAAGAGTGAAGAGGTGGTGGTGCCGAAAGGGGATAAACAGCGCCGTCTGCATAAAGCGCTGCTGCGCTACCACGATCCGAAAAACTGGCCGCTGATCCGTCAGGCGCTGGAAGAGATGGGTAAAAAACACCTGATCGGCTCGCGCCGCGACTGCCTGGTACCGGCCCCGACGCTGGATGAGATGCGCGAAGCGCGTCGCCAGAACCGCAATACGCGCCCGGCGCTGACCAAGCACACGCCGATTATGCATCAGCGTTCGAACGGTGGAGCGGGAACGAAGAAGAACGTAAAACGTAAGATCGGTTAAACATGTAACAAAACCCGGTGGCGCTGCGCTTACCGGGCCTACAGGTCGGCGCGTAGGCCGGGTAAGGCGAAGCCGCCACCCGGCTTTTTTCTGCATAAGGGTAGGAGTCCCAAAATGAAAATAAGGAAGTTAACAGGAGCGATGCTGATTGGCCTGACGCTATGCGGTTGTGTAATGCACCGCCAGACGCAGCCAGAAGTGGAAGGACGTCTAATCGATAGCGTAGGTAAGCCTGTCCCGGGCGCAAAAATAATATTAGAGAGGGAGCAGACGCTTTCTGACCACAACGGTCATTTTGCTTTTCAGAGCCAGCATGAGTGGATCTTTTTTCTGCCAATAGGTCCGATGGACTGGATTTATCACACCCCGCTCCAGATAAGCGTCAACGGAAAGGAATATGAAGCAGAAGCAGGCGGCGGTCTCGGTGGGCCACATAACCTTGAAGGGAAAGTGTATAACGTTATTTGCACATTGCCTGACCTTCCCGGAGAAGCGAGATGTCAGTCCGGTTTATAGATTAAAACGAGCCCGGCGCAAGACCGGGCTCGTTTTAGGTGTTATCCGCCAAACTGATCCGGGTCCGGCCCAAGCCGTTTACCCTTATCCAGCTTCGCAATCTCACCCAGCTCTTCTTTGTCCAGACGGAAATCCCAGACGTCGAAGTTCTCGGCGATGCGCGATGGCGTGACCGATTTCGGGATGACCACCAGGCCGTTGTCCAGATGCCAGCGAATGACGATTTGCGCCGGGGTTTTACCGTATTTATCCGCCAGCTCACGGATAATCTTTTGATCAAACACCCCTTCGCCGCCCTGCGCCAGCGGGCTCCAGGACTCGGTCTGGATTTTATGCGTAGCGTTCCAGGCGTGTAGCTGGCGCTGCTGCATCAGTGGGTGCAGCTCGATCTGGTTAATCACTGGTGCAACGCCAGTCTCGTCAATCAGCCGCTGCAGGTGATGAACCTGGAAATTACAGACGCCGATGCTTTTCACCAGCCCCTCTTTCTGCAGTTCAATCATCCCTTTCCAGGCATCAACGTAGTGATCGATAGCCGGAACCGGCCAGTGCATCAGCCAGAGATCGACGAAATCGAGCTGGAGTTTCTCCAGGCTCTCCTCCAGCGCTTCGCGGGGACGTTTTTGATCGTCGTTCCACAGTTTCGTGGTGATGAATAACTCATCGCGGGGGACGCCGGCGCTGGCAAGTGCCTTACCCACGCCGTCCTCGTTTTTATATGCGGCGGCGGTATCAATGGACCGATAGCCGACTTCCAGGGCTTTATGAATGGCGGAGACGACCTCGTCGTTACCGGCTTTCCATACACCTAGCCCCAGCTGGGGCATCACGTTGCCGTCCTGCAGCTTGATTACGGTTTGGTTTGCCATTTTTCCTCCTTCAGGTGCGCATCGCCGGAGTGTTCCTCCGGCGATGGGGTGTGCATTAAGTCTGGACGAAATGTCAAAAAACGAAAGTCGGGAGGGCAAAAACGCTTAGCGTGCCGCTTCGTAGATGCGACGGCTCACGTCGAGCGTAATATCGCCGTGCTCGCCCAGGTGGGTCATGCCGTGCTCTTCGAGTTTCGCCAGCAGGGCAGGGATGGAGCTGCCGTCCAGGCCGTAGCCGGACAGACGCGTTGGCACGCCCAGACCTTCAAAGAAGCTGCGGGTCGCTTCGATGGCGGCATCAATACGCGCATCGTCAGAACCCTCGGTGATGTTCCACACGCGCTCGGCGTACTGCAGCAGCTTGGCGCGCTTGGTATCGCGTTTTTCGTTCCACAGGGCAGGCAGCACAACGGCCAGCGTCTGAGCGTGGTCCAGACCGTGCATCGCCGTCAGCTCGTGGCCCAGCATATGGGTTGCCCAGTCCTGCGGCACGCCAGCCCCGATCAGGCCGTTCAGCGCCTGCGTTGCCGCCCACATGACGTTGGCACGAACGTCGTAGTTTTCCGGCTCTTTCAGCGCTTTCGGACCTTCTTCGACGAGCGTCAGCAGAATGCCTTCCGCGAATCGATCCTGAATTTTGGCATCTACCGGATACGTGACGTACTGCTCAACGGTATGAACAAAGGCATCGACCACGCCGTTCGCCACCTGACGCGCAGGCAGGGTGTAGGTGTAAACCGGATCCAGGATCGCGAACACAGGCTGAACGTGTTCGTTCATAAAGGCCTGTTTGTCGCCGGTCGTTTTACGGGAGATCACCGCGCCCTTGTTGGATTCAGAACCGGTGGCCGGCAGGGTCAGCACGGAGCCCATCGGGATGGCGCTTTTAATGTCGCTGCCGCGGGTTTCCAGAATGTGCCACGGATCGATGCCGCCAGCGTAGTGCGCTGCCGCCGCGATGAACTTGGTGCCGTCCAGCACGGAGCCGCCGCCGACGGCCAGCAGGAAGGTGATATTTTCTTCGCGGGCAATTTTCACCGCGTTCATTAGCGTTTCGTAAGACGGATTTGGCTCGATGCCGCCGAACTCACGCACGTCCAGACCGTCCAGGGCGCTGTAAACCTGATCCAGCACGCCGGTTTTTTTCACGCTGCCGCCACCGTAGGTGATCAGCACGCGGGCGTCAGCGGGGATCTGCGCGCGCAGATCGGCGATAGCGTCTTTACCAAACAGAATGCGGGTTGGGGTGTGAAGATTAAAGTTGTTCATTGCTCGTTCCCTTTAGTGGGTGAAAAACCGTGGTGGCGCAGAGGGCGACCTGATGCTGCACATTGTGTCTGTCCGGGACTATCCTCTCAATGCACATTCCTGCCGATGTCTTGCCCATTTCTACAGAGCGCTGGAGAAAGCGCGGAAAACGACGCACACTGTCAACGTCGGAAACCGTACCCGGAGTAACGTAATATGAACCGTGAAGCGATCTGCCATCAGCTCACTGCGCAGATTAAAAGACTGATAGATAAAGAAAATGGTGTCAGCGATCTGCTTCCTGACATTCGCCTGCTCTACGGCACGCAGCCCGGGACGCGCACGCCGGTCATGTACCAGCCGGGCATCGTTTTTCTCTTCTCGGGCCATAAAATTGGCTATATCAACGAGCGCGTGTTCCGCTACGACACCAATGAATATCTGCTCCTGACGGTACCTTTACCCTTCGAATGTGAAACCTTCGCGACAGAGGCCGTTCCGCTGGCCGGTATTCGCGTCAACGTCGATATTCTTCAGCTGCAGGAGCTGCTGATGGATATTGGCGAAGACGAATTCTTCCAGCCGTCTATGGCGTCGAGCGGGATTAACTCGGCGACGCTGTCGGAAGAGATCCTCTGCGCCATTGAGCGTCTGCTGGACGTGATGGAAAGGCCGCTGGACGCGCGTATTCTGGGCAAGCAGATCGTCCGCGAAATTCTCTACCACGTGCTGCTGGGCCCGGGCGGCGGGGCGTTACTGGCTCTGGTGAGCCGACAGACCCACTTCAGCCTGATAAGCCGCGTGCTCAAGCGTATCGAAAGCCAGTACACGGAAAACCTCAGCGTCGACCAGCTGGCGGCGGAAGCGAACATGAGCGTCTCGGCGTTTCACCATAACTTCAAGTCGGTAACCAGCACCTCGCCGCTGCAGTACCTTAAAACCTACCGGCTGCATAAGGCGCGGATGCTGATGATCCACGACGGCATGAAGGCCAGCGCGGCGGCGATGCGGGTGGGTTACGAAAGTGCGTCGCAGTTCAGTCGGGAGTTTAAGCGCTATTTCGGCGTCACGCCGGGAGAGGATGCATCACGCATCCGAACCATGCAGGGAGCTTAAGCTTTTCCCCTCTCCCCTATGGGGAGAGGGTCAGGGTGAGGGGATCAGGCGCTGCAGTACTTCTTCTTAATCACTACCGCGATGGTTCCCACCAGTCCTGCCACCAGCAGGAACATCGGCAGCACCATCAGGAATGTCATCACCTGATCTTCATGGTGTTTCACAAAGGGGATCATATTCAGCGCGTAGCCGAGCGTGGTGACCACACCCACCCACAGCAGGGCGCTGAGCCAGTTGAAGAACTGAAAGCGGCGGTTTGACAGACCGGAAATGCCCGCCATCGTTGGCAGAAGCGTGCGAACAAACGCGAGGAAACGCCCCGCCAACAGTGCCAGCAGGCCGTGCCTGTCGAACATGCAGGTCGCACGCTGATGATATTTATGCGGTAACTGCGCCAGCCAGCCTTTCACGACGCGGGTATTCCCGAGCCAGCGGCCCTGCAGATAGCTCAGCCAGCAGCCCAGGCTGGCTGCGGAGGTGAGAATAACCATCGTTGGCGTGAAGTCCATGACGCCTTTCCCGATTAACGCCCCGGCAAGTAAAAGCAGGCTGTCACCGGGTAAAAAAGAGGCTGGCAGTAATCCATTTTCCAGAAACAGAGTTGCGAACATCACGAGGTAAACGATACCGACGACGTGAGGATCCGCCAGCGCGGCAAAGTCGTGATGCCAGAGCGCCGCGATAATATCTTGAATAACAGCCATGGACTTTCCTGTGGAACAGCAGATATAGCGCTATTGTACTCCCTTATTCGCCCGTCGGGTTTGATCCCGGGCGCAACTCATGCAGACTTTTCTGCTTGCGGTGTCCACAAAAGCGTCCAGGGAGTACATTTTCAGCCAGCACTCTACACGATACGCTCGAACCCTGCTGCTAAATCGGCAATCAGATCGTCAACGTTTTCTAAACCGATATGCAGTCGAATCAGGGTACCGCTGAAGTCCACTTCACCGCCGGGACGCAGAGCCGCAACCTGTTCCGGCTGGTTAGGCAGGATCAGAGATTCAAAACCGCCCCAGGAGTAGGCCATGCTGAAGAGGGTAAAATTATCCAGATAGCTCGCCAGCTCGTCGTTATTTAGCCGCTTTTTCAGCACGAACGAGAACAGACCGCTGCTGCCCGTAAAGTCACGCTGCCAGAATTCGTGGCCTTTACTGCCCGGTAGCGCGGGATGATTCACGCGCTCAACCAGCGGATGCTGCGCCAGCCATTCGGCCACCTTCAGGCTGCTTTCATGGTGCTGACGCAGGCGAACGCCCAGCGTGCGGAGTCCGCGGCTGGTCATGTAGGCCGTATCTGCATCCACCATCTGGCCCATCAGGTAGGCATTTTCACGCAGCTGATCCCAGCAGCGCGCGTTGGAAACCGCGGTGCCAATCATGCCGTCAGAGTGGCCTATCAGGTATTTCGTCGCCGCCTGAATCGAGATATCAATGTCGAACTCCAGGGCTTTAAACAGCACGCCCGCCGCCCAGGTGTTGTCGATCATCACGATCGCCTCTGGCGCTTTGCTGCGCACGGCTTTCACGATAGCCGGTACGTCGTGAACTTCCATGGTGAGCGATCCCGGAGATTCCAGGAACACAATGCGCGTGTTTGGCTGAATAAGTTCGGCAATGCCTTCACCGATCAGCGGGTCGAACCAGCCGGTCGTTACGCCGAGCTTGCTGAGGATTTTGGTGCAGAAGTCCTGGCTGGGCTCGTAGGCGGTGTTGGTCATCAGGATATGGTCGCCCTGTTCCACAAACGCCAGAATGGTGTTGGCGACTGCCGCCGCCCCGCACGGGAACAGCGCGCAGCCCGCGCCGCCTTCCAGCTCGCACATCGCTTCCTGAAGAGAGAAATGGGTTAGCGTGCCGCGACGGCCATAAAACAGCCCACCTTTCGCGCGATTGCGCGTGGCGATTTTTTTCTCCTCTACGGTATCAAATACCAGCGAGGAGGCTCGTTGAATCACGCTGTTGACCGATCCCTGCGTATATTTTTTGCTGCGTCCTGCCTGTACCAGCGTGGTATCAAGATGCTTCTTTGTCATGTTCGCTAACCCTGTTTTTATACGTCTGGACGTCCAGACTACCACGATTGGAAAAAACTGCACCCCGGGGCTTATCGAATAAGCAGAAAATATTAGCAAAAATTTGCATAAGAAATTTTTACTGCGTAAGCGCAAGGAAAGTGAACGAAAATTACGGCACCATGCAAATACTAATGAGAACTACTATCAATTCGACGACGTTTTGATATTATTACGCTCAGATTTTGTGATTTGCGTCCTGGAGATACAGAGTGGGTAATAATTTGATGCAGACGGATCTCTCCGTTTGGGGCATGTATCAGCATGCTGACATCGTGGTTAAGATTGTGATGATCGGCCTGATTCTGGCGTCCGTTGTCACCTGGGCTATTTTCTTCAGCAAAAGCGCCGAGCTGCTTTCGCAGAAGCGTCGCCTTAAGCGGGAACAGCAGCAGCTGGCCGAAGCCCGCTCTCTGGATCAGGCTGCAGACATGACCTCATCCTTCCACGCGAAAAGCCTGACCACCCTGTTAGTGAACGAAGCGCAGAACGAGCTGGAACTCTCCGCTGGCAGTGAAGATAACGAAGGCATCAAAGAACGTACCGGTTTCCGCCTGGAGCGTCGCGTTGCGGCCGTTGGCCGACACATGGGGCGCGGCAACGGCTATCTGGCGACCATCGGCGCGATCTCTCCGTTCATCGGTCTTTTCGGTACGGTCTGGGGCATCATGAACAGCTTTATCGGTATCGCGCAGACCCAAACCACCAACCTGGCGGTCGTGGCGCCGGGTATCGCTGAAGCGCTGCTGGCGACGGCAATCGGTCTGGTTGCCGCTATTCCGGCGGTGGTCATCTACAACATCTTCGCGCGCATGATTGGCAGCTACAAAGCCACGCTGGGTGACGTTGCCGCGCAGGTTCTGCTGCTGCAAAGCCGCGATCTCGACCTGAACGCCAGCTCGGTTAAGCCGGTGCACGCGGCGTCTAAACTGCGCGCAGGTTAAGAGTATGGCGATGCGTCTAAACGAAAATCTGGACGATAACGGCGAAATGCATGAAATCAACGTGACGCCGTTTATCGACGTCATGCTGGTTCTGCTGATTATCTTCATGGTGGCCGCGCCGCTGGCGACGGTGGATGTGAAGGTGAATCTGCCCGCCTCTTCCAGCCAGCCCCAGCCGCGCCCGGAGAAGCCTATCTACCTGTCGGTGAAAGCGGATAAATCAATGTTCCTCGGGAACGACCCGGTGACGGCCGACTCTGTCATCCCGGCGCTGGAGCAGCTTACGGGCGGTAAGAAAGACACCACGGTCTTCTTCCGCGCGGATAAAACCGTTGATTATGAAACCATGATGAAGGTAATGGACACGCTGCATCAGGCGGGTTACCTGAAGATTGGACTGGTCGGCGAAGAGAAAGCGGCCTCGAAGTAATAAAGAAGCTGGCGAAAGCCGGCTTTTTTTATGCCTGTCGGTTTATGCGTTTTTATTATCCGTCGGTGCGGTAGAAGGGGTTGCCAGCGCGTCCTCATCAAGCGCCACGCAGGTGACGTTTGAGGTACGGTACTCACCGTCGGACAGCTTGCGCGTCAGACGCAGGGTGGCGATTTCTCTGGCAAGCAGATACTGATAATTGGCCTCAAGACGTCCCAGAAGCTTCTCTTTCAGCTCGGGACGCTGCTCTATGATGGCGTTCATCACGGCACCGTAAATTTCTTCTTTGACCTGCAGCGGATAAATTTCACGGCGATTCTGCCATTTCAGACGAACGAGCGTCGCCGGGATCGATACCAGGTCTTGCGTAATACGCGTCATCTCGTCATTTTTTGTGTTTCTTAGCGCGTCGAGATTTTGCTTTAAGATAAATTCATCACTTTTTTTATCATCTAAAGTCAAATAAACGTCGTTGTTTTTAACTTCTTTCACGTTAATCTTCCCCCAGGCTATAAAAGATTGGGTTGTTTTTTTCGCGCGTAATTAAATTAAGCCAAATTTCATTGCCCGCTTCATTAATTTCTTCGGTTTTCTCGGTCATTATTTGACTTAGTTTCTGGGCATCTATTTCACCCTCGGCCTGCAGGTCATTCAGCAGGTGGACAAAGGCTTCAATTTTTATGGCGCGAAATAAGCGGTCTTTTATATGGCGATCGTGCTCTTCCAGCAACATATTTCGGGATTTGCCAGTTCGGGAAACACCAATTAATATATCGGGCTCGAAATCAGAGAGCTTTCTTTTCCCCTGAGTGAAACTGGCCTCTTTTTCTGCTTCCGTCGGTTGCTGTTCCACAGGCGTAATGTGGTACTTAGCCGGGACGAGATAGTCGGGCAGCATTTTTAATTTCCTTTATTTTCAACAGGGTGGGGTTGGTAAAGGCGTGAGATTCGTTGACAATATCATGAGGCAAATTTAAAATCAAAAAAAATGGAGCCTACCCATGAACAGCATCTTTTTTACGGTCATCACATTACTATTACTGACCGCTGGTGTGCTTTTATTGATGCAGGAGTTCAATAAAACGAAAGTGTCGAAAGACACCAGTGAACCCCCGCAACCTGAACTGATGACAAAAGAGGAAGGGGAAGACCATTTCTCTGTATTGATGAACTCCGTTACGCCTGTCTGGTACTGGCGGGTGAACCACGAATATATCGACTTTTTACACGCGACAATTAAGCGCATGAAAATGTCGGAAATTAATGACACGCCTGGACTGTTTGAGGCGCAGCGTCGCTGTAGCGATCTGAATTCAGCAGTCTATAAATATTATGACAATATTAAAAAGCGCTGTCTTAACGGCGAGAAGGTCTCTTATTCCGATCTGGACGTATTAAATTTGCGTCAGTGTTTTCGCGAGTTCAGTCTGGAAGCCTATCCTGAACTGGTGGCGCTTGTCTGGCCGGAGTACGCACGTCCCGAGGTTAACCCAGACAACGTCTGAGTGACGTACCGTTGAGTTATTGCAAACAGTCAGCGCCGTTGAGATATACTGGGCGCTGGTTTCTTTTGCAAACAGGACTCTATGGAACGCTTTTTTGAAAATGCCATGTACGCCTCCCGCTGGATACTGGCCCCCGTCTATTTTGGCCTCTCGCTGGCACTTATCGCACTGACGATTAAGTTCTTTCAGGAAATCTGGCATGTTCTGCCGAACATTTTTTCTATTGCCGAAGCGGATTTGATTCTGGTTCTGCTGTCGCTGGTGGACATGACCCTGGTGGGCGGGCTGCTGGTGATGGTGATGTTCTCCGGCTACGAGAATTTTGTCTCCCAGCTCGATATCGACGAGCGTAAAGAGAAGCTCAGCTGGCTGGGCAAAATGGATGCTTCGTCGCTGAAGAATAAAGTGGCCGCGTCGATTGTGGCGATCTCCTCTATCCACCTGTTGCGCGTGTTTATGGACGCGAAGAACGTGCCGGATAACAAACTGATGTGGTACGTCATCATCCACCTGACGTTTGTGCTGTCTGCGTTTGTGATGGGGTATCTGGATAAGATCAGTAAGAAGTAATTCCCCTTACTTAAGCGCCCTCTCCCTGTGGGAGAGGGCCGGGATGAGGGTATCAGACCGCACTATTTATCCGACGACGCCTGCCACAGATTCAAAGCGCTTTCCCACTCTGCACTTATCACATCACAAATTGCATCACTAAGCGCGGGCCTAATGATTAACGTCTGCTGTGTGACCAGTGAAGCCACGCTAATTAAAAATGATCACAAAACGTTATAATTTCCCTCTTTCCTGCCGATAACGAGAGTAGTACTCGCCTCTGGGCGAACTCACCCTCACGGCAAGGAAGACTTATGAATATGCTCCGTAATTTCACGATCCGTTTCGTCATGCTGACGATTCTCGGGATCTTTTGTTTAATGTGGGCGGGCGTTGGGTTGTACAGCACCTGGTCCCTTTCTCGCGTATCGGATGGCAATGAAGTCGATCGCCAGCTGGTTAAACAGATGACGGTACTCAGCCAGGGTAACGATCAATATTTCCGCTTTGTGACCCGCCTGAGCCGTGCGATGGAAGTCAAAGCCGCAGGCGGCACGCCGGATCTGTCCTCTGCCCAACAGGCGCTGGATAACATGGGCAAGAAACTGGCCGAGATGAAAGCGATCTCCCCAGGCCCGATGGACGAGCAGGTCTCTTCCCGGGTGATCGGCTCCTGGCAGGCGCTGCTTGAACAGGGCGTAACGCCGCAAATGCAGCAGGCGAAGCAGGGGGCTCTGGAGGGGTATCGCCAGCAGGCCAACAACGTCACGCCACCGCTGAGCCGCGCGTTCGGTGCGGCCGCTGAGGAGTTCAACAATGCCGCCGCGAAGTCGCTCGACAGTACCCGCGTGGTGGTGGACGGCCTGACAAGTATGACCCGCACGGTGATTATCGTCGCCACGATTATCGGCCTGCTGATCCTGCTCTTCACCGACCGTTATCTGGTGGCGATGCTGGTCAAACCGCTGGCTCGCATTCGCCAGCAGTTCCGCCAGATTGCCCAGGGCGATCTCAGCCAGCCCATTGAGCCGTTCGGCCGCAACTGCGTGGGGCAGCTGGTGCCGCTGCTGAGCGCGATGCAGGACAGCCTGCGCGAAGCGGTCAGCACGATTCGCTCCGGCAGTGAAAATATCTGGCGCGGCGCGACAGAAATCTCCAGCGGTAACAACGATCTCTCTTCCCGTACCGAAGAACAGGCGGCTGCGCTGGAAGAGACGGCAGCCAGCATGGAACAGCTGACCGCCACGGTGAAACTGAACGCGGAAAGCGCGCGTCAGGCCAGCCAGCTGGCCGATGTCGCCTCAACTACCGCCAGCCGCGGCGGCTCGCTTGTGGAAGAGGTGGTGACCACCATGAGCGGTATTTCGGAAAGCTCGAAGAAAATTGCTGAAATCACCAACGTGATCAACAGCATTGCCTTCCAGACCAATATTCTGGCACTCAATGCGGCGGTTGAAGCGGCGCGCGCGGGTGAACAGGGGCGTGGTTTTGCCGTGGTGGCAGGTGAAGTCCGTAACCTGGCAAGCCGCAGCGCCAACGCGGCTAAAGAGATTGAGGGGCTGATTACCGATTCCGTTTCCCGCGTAGAGCAGGGGGCGCAGCTGGTGAGCGACACCGGCACCACCATGGATGCGATTTTGCGCGACGTGACGGAAGTGACGACCATCATGAAGCAAATCGCTTCCGCCTCTGAGGAGCAAAGCAAGGGTATTTCGCAGGTCGGGATTGCCATTACCCAGATGGATGGCGTTACCCAGCAAAACGCCTCGCTGGTTGAAGAAGTTTCTGCGGCAGCGGCGGCGCTGGAGCGCCAGACCGAAGAGCTTCAGCGCTCGGTGCAGAAGTTCCGCCTGACGGCATAACGCAACCTAAAAGGCCGCCTTGTGCGGCCTTATATTATTAACGCCTTCCCCATTCAGCTCCTTCTGAAACTGCTATTCTTTTGCTAACCCCCTGACGTTCTGGGCTCTCTTCTCCGAGGTGTTGCTATGAACAGATCGTTATCTGTCATTCCTGTCCTTTCTTGCATTCTTCTGATGCTGTTCTCGGTTTCTGCCAGTGCGACCCAGCAGGCGCAGGAGCGGCGCGTGGCGCGTGATGTCAGGCAGGAAACCCGCGACGCGTCGCGGCAGGTGAAGCAGACCTGCGTGGCGAACAATAACCAGAGTAATCACGACTGCCGTCAGGACAAGCGTCAGATGAAACAGTCCGGAAGACAAAAAGCGCGGGACATTAAGTATTAATGCAACAGATGAGGCGGCATGCAGGCATGTCTCTTACCGCCTTTTCCAATGGCGTTTCAGCATGACGATCGTCATTGATGCTTCGCCCGGCCAGAACTTAGGGCGTATTTTGACGTGCGTCTCACGCTGGTGCGTTTAACCCTGCAGCTGCAATTCTGGAAATCGGATATCCCGTTGCGGATGCCACTTCTGCGATACGCTTAAATGAGGGGTTACCGTTTGGTGAGAGTGATTTATAGAGTGATTCGCGGGAAATACCTGCACGTTTTGCGATGACGGTCATCCCGCCAGAGGCTTCAATAACATGTCGTAAAGCCAGCATGAACGCCTCATAGCCTCCGGGCTCGTCAATTTCAATAAAAGCCTGATGAAGATATACGGGCGCGAAATCCGGAGAATCTTTCAGGAGCTGTACCATTGCGTCATCATGAAGTACTGATTTAGCCATTCCGATTTCCTCTTATATCCTGCGCTTGTAGTCGTTGAGATACTCAACGGCCCTGTCAATATCTGCATTTTGCTTTTTTTTCGTTCCAGTCAATAGCACCAGACTCACTGCGCCATCTGCCGGATCGAAGACTTCGCTGAAATAGACGCGGTAACCCGCCCCCTGGTCAATCCTGAGTTCTGAAACGCTCTCTCTGCATGGCTTGCAATCACCATAGTTACCCGTAGACATTCTGGCGACACGTGTAGCAATCATGGCTTTAGCTATGGGATCTTTAACACTTCTCAGATATGCATCAAAAGGGTCGTACCCGTCTGCTGTGATGTAGTGTTTAACCTTAGCCATTATTGTAGCCTGTAGTTTACGATAAGCAAACGCATTGTAATCTTCAGGCTACGACAGGCAACTGTTCACAGGGTTGTGGCAGTGGGGAAGATGTGATTTCTGAAAGCGGATCGCAAAAATGTGAGACCGTTGTGTTCGGCCTTTCTCAACATCGCACTCAGCAATGCGGCAGCAGGCTAAGCGCTTGCTTAACCGCCGCCTGCAAACGCGATTCCGGAACACCGTCTCTGGCCTGCACCGACAAACCATGTAAAAAGACGGCAAAATAGTCTCCCAGACTCTCTGCATCGGTCGTATCCGGCAGTTCACCGTTATGCACTGCCTGATGGAGACGGTCGATGATCTGCTGCGTACGCTGCAGGCGATGCTGTGCCAGCCAGGTTTTGAGCGTTTCATTTTCCGCACTGACGCAGGCTGCAGAGGCCACCACCATACATCCTTGCGGCAAATCCGGATGGCAGTACAGGTGAACCGCATCCATTAACATCGTCTGGATGGTATCCCGCACGTTGCCCCCTGCGGATAAGGCCCGATCCGCAAAACCGCCTTCCTGTTTTTCGTAATCGGCGATAGCTTCCCGAAAGAGCTGCTCTTTTGAACCGAACGCCTTGTAAATCCGTGCCGATGCAATCCCCAGCTCCGCCACCAGATCCGACATTGAGGTTCCTTCATAACCCTGTCGCCAGAACAGGTTGCGCGCTTTGATAAGCGCCTGATCACGATCGAACTGGCGCGGTCTGCCTGCCATTTTGTTGCTCCGGTTGGTCCTGAATTCAGTGAAACAGGATCGCCTAAATCATCTGGATTACCAACGAATTTATAATTTTCGCTTGCGGTTATCCGGCTTTACTCCTATTGTTTGTCAATCGACAAACAATAGGAGTATACGATGAAAACCCTCAAAGGTCCCTCTCTCCATCTGGCTCAGTTCAGCGATGATGCGGCCCCATTCAATAATTTGCCTGCGATAGCCCGGTGGGCCGCGGAAACCGGCTTCAAGGCATTACAAATCCCGGCCTGGGACCGTCGGCTGTTCGACGTGGCGACGGCGGCAGAAAGCCAGACCTACTGCGACGATCTGACCGGTATGCTGGCGGAGCATGGCCTGGTGGTGAGTGAACTGACCAGCCACATCTTCGGTCAACTGATGGCGGTACATCCTGCTTACGATAGCTTATGCGACAGCTTCGCACCGCCGGAAGTACACGGTAACCCGCAAGCCCGCGGCGAGTGGGCACGGAAACAGCTGCTGATGGCGGTCAAGGCCTCTGCCAGGCTTGGACTCAGCGATCTGGGTACCTTCTCTGGCTCGCTGGCGTGGCCCTATTTGTTCCCGTTTCCGCAGCGGCCGGAAGGGTTAATTGAAGCTGCCTTTGACGAGCTGGCCAGGCGCTGGATGCCGGTGCTCAACGCCTGTGACGAGCAGGGTATTAACCTCTGCTATGAGATCCACCCGAGCGAAGATCTGCATGATGGGGTGACGTTTGAAATGTTTTATCAAAGGGTGAAAGAGCATCCCCGCTGCCGGATACTTTTCGACCCCAGTCACATGGTATTACAGCAGCTTAACTATCTGGATTTTATTGATATTTATAAGGACATGATCAACATGCTCCACGTCAAAGACGCTGAATTTAATCCGACCGGGCGTCAGGGGATTTATGGTGGCTATCAGTCCTGGGTCGATCGTGCAGGACGTTTTCGCTCATTGGGTGACGGCCAGGTTGATTTCAGGGCTATTTTCTCGAAGCTGACCCAATACGATTATGCTGGCTGGGCAACCCTGGAGTGGGAGTGCTGTCTGAAAAACCCGCTGGATGGTGCCAGAGAAGGGGCAGCGTTCATCCGCGACCACATTATTCACATCACCGATAAAGTCTTCGATGATTTCGCCGGTGCGCCAGTTAACCCTCAGAAAATCAACGTATTACTCGGCATTCGCTAAGCAACGACATCACAGGGAGTCCCCATGGAACAACAATACGGTGAGATCGCGCACGCGGATCTCAGGGCAGAACACGTCTATACGAAAGTGAACGGACAGCGCATCCACTGCGTCGTGGCGGGAAAAGGTCAACCGGTATTGCTGATACCGGGTTGGCCACAGACCTGGTATACCTGGCGCTATATCCTTCAGGCGCTGGCGGCGGCGGGTTTTCAGGCGATAGCGGTCGACCCTCCGGGCATTGGTGAGTCAGATAAACCGCGCGACGGCTATGACACCGGACGTGTCGGTGCCATGCTGCATACCATGATGGCGCAGTTGGGTCATGCGCGTTATAGCATAGTAGGCCACGATATTGGCATGTGGGTTGGATACGCCATGGCGAGCGATTTTCCTCAGGCGATAGAACGACTTGTGCTGACAGAAGCGGTTATCCCTGGACTGGCCCCACCACCGCCGATTTTTGTCGCACCGGAAGAGAACATCTTTCTCTGGCACTTCATGTTCAATCAACTGGCGGATCTACCCGAAACCCTGACCAGCGGGCGCGAATCACAGTATCTCAGCTATATTTTCGACCGCTGGTCTCATCGACGTGAACGGGTTGCCGCAGAGGTGTATATCGCCGCCTATTCAACACCCGGCGGGCTGCGTGCGGGTTTCGACTATTATCGCGCTATCCCGGAAACCATCCGGCAGAACCAGCGCCGTGCGCTAACGCCTTTAACCATGCCGGTGTTAACGGTGGGGGCCGAACATGCGACGCGCGATGCTCCGCTGATAACCCTGCAGGGCAATGCCCTTGATTTGCGTGGCGAGACGGTGGCGGACTGCGGGCATTTTATTACCGAAGAGTGTCATGAGGCGTTTATTGGGCTAATCGTACCCTTTCTCTCAGAGGACACCGATCGTGCCGCTTGATAAACACATCGCTGACTTTCTGGCTGCGTCATCGGGCGCGCCGCAACCGGCGTCGTTAGCCGACCTGCGTGCCGCCACCGAAGTGGACTTATTGCGGCTACAGGGTGAGGAGGAAGCAGGTGGCGGCATTCAACATTACGTTGTTATCGCTGATGATGGTTACGCTATCGGTCTTCGCGTGTATACGCCTGCTGCCTCAAACGCTGAAATCGCACAGCCTGCAATGCTTTTTGCTCACGGCGGTGGATGGTGTCTGGGCTCGCTGTCGCTGTACGATCGGCCCTGTCAGGCACTGGCCAATGCTACTGGTCGGAAAATACTCTCCGTTGATTACCGTCTGGCACCGGAGTTCCCCTTCCCAAGGCCGTTAGAGGATGTTTATCAGGCACTGTGCTGGGCCAGTGAACAGGCCGCGCTTTTGGGGATAGATGCGACCCGTCTGGCGGTGGGCGGCGACAGTGCAGGCGGCAATCTTGCTGCCGCGACAGCTCTGCTGGCCCGGGATCGCGGCGGACCTCACATTGAGCATCAGTTGCTGCTCTACCCGGCATTAAGTCGCGAAATGTCGTCCCGAAGCTATTGTGAATTTGCTGAAGGTTTTTATTTAACGCGTGATGCGATGGCGTTTTGCTGGGAGAACTATCTGGGAGAATGTCATCATCCTTATGCCGAGCCGCTGCATATGGCCTCGCTGAGGGAGTTACCGCCAGCAACCATCCTGAGTTGTGAATACGATCCCCTGCGCGATGAGGCTGAAGCGTATGCGCGACGGCTTGAGGAGGCGGGGGTGCCAGTACGCTGTGAACGGTTGCCGGGAATGGTGCATGCCTGCATTCATATGTCAGGGTTAACGCCAGCCGCGCGTCGGTTGTTCGAACGGGCTTGTATCTGATTCAAAAACACAAAAAACCCAGCGCGATCGCTGGGTTTATTATTCATGCCTGTTCACAAGGTGGCACACGACCTTAGTGCGTCGCTTCACCAATCAGCGCGCCCGTGCCCGCACCAACGGCTGCACCTTTCAGCACGCTCTTGCCGGTAACCGCCGCGGCGCCTGCGCCCACGGCAGCCCCTACCGCGCCGCCCTTACGCGCGGCTTTACCTTTGCCGCCGTTTTTGAACATGGCACCGGTGCCTGCGCCCACGACGGCGCCGCCAACGGTCGATTTCAGATCTTTGCCCGTGGCCGCACCAATGGCCGCGCCTGCTACCGCGCCAGCGGCGGTTTTGTCGATAGCCATTCCCGAGGTGGAAAAAATGAGGGCGCTGATAACCAGCGTTGTTTTAATAAGTTTCATAACAGATCCTTTGTGACTGCTGTCGGTTGAGACGTCGTTTCTCACGCGAGAAAAACGTCCAGATAGTGCCAGCAATACCGGCTCACCCTTTAAGCTAATCATGCCCTGGGCAGGGATCTCAGTTGCCGGGCGGGGACCCGCCCGGCGGAACATTACACCTGACGCTTATCTTCCGTATTGGTATCGAAGTCGCTCGCCGCGTGGCGCTCGTGGAGCTGCTCGTTCAGCTCGCCGCTGGTTCGGTTAACGATGCGGCCGCGCTTAACGGCATGGCGATTCGCCACGTCTTTCGCCCAGCGCTGCACGTTAGTGTATTTCTCTGCGTCGAGGAACTCGGCGGCGTTATAGACGCTGCCCAGCGCCACGCAGCCGAACCACGGCCAGATGGCGATATCCGCGATGGTGTACTCCTCACCCGCCACGTAGCGACCCCGCGCCAGCTGTTTATCCAGCACGTCGAACAGGCGTTTGGCTTCCATGGTGAAGCGGTCAATCGCGTACTCAATTTTTACCGGCGCGTAGTTGTAGAAGTGGCCAAAGCCGCCGCCGAGGAACGGCGCTGCGCCCTGCAGCCAGAACAGCCAGTTCAGGGTCTCGGTGCGTCCCGCCGGATCTTTCGGCAGGAAGTGACCGAACTTTTCTGCCAGATAGAGCAGGATATTGCCGGATTCAAAGACGCGCGTTGGCGGGTTCGTGGAGTGGTCACGCAGCGCCGGTATTTTCGAGTTCGGGTTCACCTCAACAAACCCGCTGGAGAACTGATCGCCCTCGCCGATGCGGATCAACCATGCGTCGTACTCCGCGCCCGTCACGCCCAGCGCCAGCAGCTCTTCGAGCATGATCGTCACTTTCTGCCCGTTCGGTGTTCCGAGAGAGTAAAGCTGCAGCGGGTGGGAGCCCACGGGCAGATCTTTCTCATGGGTCGCGCCGGAAATCGGGCGGTTGATGTTGGCGAACGCGCCGCCGCCGTTCTTTTTCCATTCCCACACTTTTGGTGGCTGATACGTGTTGTCTGACATGTTGGCCTGCCTTTTGAGTGATGTGTTGAGGCAGTGTAGCAGGAGATTTGTGAAGCGTTTAACGAACTGAGCGTAATCGATCTGCCGCTATTCCTTCCGGCGCTTATATATATCAAATCCGGCATAAGCTTAATCGAAAATCGCATTTTCATAATTAATGCGTAAACCGATAAAGCTGAATATGATGCTTCAACATAAATAAAAGATGCAGTAATAAACACTTTATAAGGCAAGGAGTTAGTGAGATGCGCAAGCTTCTGTTATCGGCAGTGGTCGTTTCGCTCGCGTTAGGCCTGGCGGGCTGTGATGATGCGAAAAATAAAGAGACAAACAGTGCGGCTGCGGCAAAAAACGACGCGCCAAAAGAGGGCGGTTCGCTAATTATTGGAATTACCTCCGGCGACCCGTTAGCCGTTAATCCGCTCTATGCCAGTGACCGTACGACGTTAACGATCATGCAGGCGCTCTATGCCCCGCTGTACAGCTTTAATAACGGCAACATTGAGTGGGGCCTGGCGGAAAGCCTGACGCCCTCCGCCGACAACCTGAGCTATACCCTGACGTTAAAACCCAACCTCAAATGGCAGGACGGCCAGCCGCTGACGGCGGACGACGTGGTCTTTACGTTCAATAAGCTGCTGGATGCCAAACAGCACAGCTTCTTCCGCAGCATGTTCACCTACGGCGACAAGCCGGTACAGGTGAGCAAGGTGGATGAGCGCACCGTTAAGTTCACATTGCCGCAGGTCAGCGCGGCCTTTACCGGCACCCTGGTACAAATCTACCCGATCCCGCAGCACGTGTTCGCCGGTGAAGGCGACCTGGAAAAGAGCACCAAAAACGATGCGCCGGTCGGCTCCGGCCCGTTCAAGTTTAAAGAGTACCGCGCCGGGCAGTATTACGCCCTGACCCGTTTTGACGATTACTGGAACGGCAAAGCGAAGCTTGATTCGGTCACTTACCGTTTCGCCAAAGACAGCAACGCCGCCAACCTTGCGCTGCAAAACGGGGAAATCAACCTCAAGATGGTTGACCCGCAGGATGTGAACCGTCTGAAAAATACCGGTAAGTTTGACTTCGTGGTCTATCCGGAAGGCCGTCTGGCCTATATGACGTTCAACCAGAACGTGCCGGTGATGAAGAGCAAAGCGCTGCGCCAGGCCATCGCGTATGCCATCAACAAAGACGAGCTCACCCAGACCGCCTTTACCTCGCTGGACTACGCTAAACCGGCGACCTCCTTCCTGACGCCAGATACGCTTTACAAGACGGATGACGTCGAGCAGTACAAGTTCGATCTGCAAAAAGCCAAAGAGCTGCTGAAGACGTCCGGCGCGCCGGACAATCTCAAGCTGCGCCTGGCGTATGTGAACACCAACAAAACCCAGGAGAGCATGGCGCTCTACATTCAGCAGGCGCTGAAGGGCATTGGGGTGAACGTGGAGCTGATGCCGCTGGACTCCAACGCCATGTCTCAGCGCAGCCTCGATATGAACAACACCGCGTGGGAGCTGAACTTGGGCGGCTACATCATGGGCTCCGAGCCGGACGGTTACAAATCGCTGTTCATGAGCAACGAAGCCTATAACTACGCGCACTATAAAAATCCGCAGTTTGATGCCCTGTGGGATAAAGGCGCAGTCGAAACCGACGCCGCAAAACGTGCCGATATCTACAAGCAAATTCAGCAGACCGTGGCGAACGATATGACCTACTACCCGATCGCCTACACCAATGCGACCGTCGCGGTGGACAAGCGTTTTGGCGGCACCGAGGAAGCGGAGCCGAAACCGGTCTATCTGTTCCAGGATCTGTCAAAAATCTATCAGAAATAAGTGATTGCCCCGGCCGTCAGGTCGGGGCTTTTGAAAGGGCACGTCGTGAACACACTCCTCACGCGTCGGCTGCTGCAGCTGCTGCCGATGCTGTTTTTTATTTCACTGGTGGCGTTTCTGCTGGTCAAGCTCGCACCCGGCGATCCGGTGGCGGCGTACATTACGCCGCGTATGGCCCCGGAGGATATCGAGCGTATTCGCCAGAGCCTGGGGCTGGATAAGCCCCTGGTCACGCAGTACATCCTGTGGCTGAAAAACGTCCTGCAGGGCGATCTCGGCTATTCGCTGATTTATCACCGCCCGGTGCTGGAGATGATCGGCGAACGCATTCCGGCCACGCTGGGGCTGATGGGCGCGTCGCTGCTGATGGCTATTGTGCTGGCGATCCCGCTGGGCCTGCTGGCCGGGGCATTTAAGCACCGCTGGCTGGATCATCTGCTCAATTTATTCGCCTATATCGGCATTTCTGTTCCGATTTTCTGGTTCGGCATCTTGCTCATCACCGTTTTTGCCGTGCAGCTTAACTGGTTCCCCAGCATGGGGATGCGCACCATCGGCATGGAGGATAACGGGCTGGATCTGCTGCGTCACGGCGTGCTGCCGTGTATTGCCCTCACGTTCTACAACCTCTCCAGCTACGTGCGCTACATCCGCTCCAACACCATCTCGCAGCTCTCGGCCGACTACGTGCAGACCCAGCTTGCCTACGGCGCGACGCGTTCCAGTATTCTGTTTCGGCACGTGCTGAAAAACGTGCTGCTGCCGGTGATTACCCTGTTCGGCCTGTCGTTCGGAGAGCTGATTGTGGGGGCCTATGTGACGGAAAGCGTCTTCTCCTGGCCGGGGATGGGGCTGCTCGGGATCCAGTCGATCGCCTCGCTGGATTACCCGCTGATTATGGCGATCATCATGCTCTCGTCGATGATGCTGATCGTCGGAAACCTGATCGCCGACGTGCTTTATCGCTTCGCCGATCCCCGCATTCGTACGCTGAGGTAACCCGGATGAGCAGACGCTGGCAGCAGGTTCGTCACCAGCTGCGCCGCAACCGTCCGGCGCAGTTCTCTCTGTTTGTGCTTTTTATTTTCGTCGTCGCCGCGCTCTGTGCGGGGTTAAGCCCGTACGATCCGGATCGAATGGCGCTCGGCGCGCGCACGTTGCCGCCGGATGCCGCGCACTGGTTCGGCACCGACGAATACGGCCGCGACTACTTTACCCGCGCGCTGTATGGCGGCCAGATCTCCCTGATGGTCGGTTTTCTGGCGATGCTCTTTTCCACGCTTATCGGCACGGTGGTGGGAACAGTGAGCGGCTATTTTGGCGGCTGGCTGGATAACCTGATGATGCGCGCCGTGGATATTCTGATGGCCATTCCGGCCTTCTTCCTGCTGCTGGTAGTAAATGCTTACCTCAAGCCGGGTGTGGATAACATCATTCTGATTATCAGCCTGCTCACGTGGATGAACATGTCGCGTCTGGTGCGTGCTGAAACCCTGTCGGTGAAAGAGCGCGAGTACGTGCTTTATGCCCGCGCGTCGGGGGAGCATCCGCTGCGCATTATCGTGCGCCACATCATTCCCGGCGTGCTGCCGACCATTATCGTGGCGGCCACGCTCAATATCGCCTCGGCCATTCTGATGGAGTCAACGCTCAGCTTCTTAGGGCTGGGCGTGCAGGCGCCCGCGGCGTCGTGGGGAAGCATGCTTAACAACGCGCAGTCTTATATTGGCGAAGCGTCGTGGCTGGCGATGTTCCCCGGCATTCTGATCCTGCTGACGGTGTTCAGCTTTAACGTGCTGGGCGATGTGTTCCGTACCGCCTTTGAGCCGGGAGCGAATCGCGATGAGTAACTTATTAGCGCTTGAGAACCTGCAAACCACGTTCCGCACGCGCGAGGGCGAGGTTCACGCGGTGCGCGGCGTGAGCTTTCAGGTTCAGCCGGGCGAACTCGTCGGCATCGTCGGCGAGTCGGGCTGCGGGAAAAGCGTCACCTGCAAGTCGATTATCCAGCTTCTGGGGAGCAACGGACGGATAACCGGCGGCAGCATCCGCTTCCAGAATGAGGATCTGGCCCAGAAAACGCCCGCGCAGATGCGCGCCATCCGCGGCAACGAGATCGCGATGATTTTTCAGGATCCGATGACCGCCCTGAATCCGGTGCTGACCATCGGCAAGCAGATGGCTGAGATCCTGATGCGCAACAAAGGACTCAGCAAAAAAGCGGCCAAAGCGGCGGCCATCGCCATGCTGGAACAGGTAGGCATTGCCGGGGCGGAACGGCGATACGACCAGTATCCCCACGAGTTCAGCGGCGGGATGCGCCAGCGGGTGATGATCGCCATTGCGCTCTCCTGCAACCCTAAGCTGCTGATCGCCGATGAACCGACCACCGCGCTGGACGTGACCATTCAGGCGCAGATCCTGCGCCTGCTAAAAAGTCTGCAACAGCAGACCCGGACCGCGATTTTGCTGATCACCCACGATCTCGGCGTGGTGGCGCAGGTCTGCAGCCGCGTGGTGGTGATGTACGGCGGGCTGGTGATGGAGGAGGGGAGCGTAGAGGACATTTTTTATCGCCCTGCGCATCCTTACACCCAGGGGCTGCTGGCCTCGCTGCCGCGTCCGGATGAGGTCAATCAACGTTTATCGCCCATTGAAGGTTCGCCGCCCGGGCTGCTTAATCCGCCGCCGGGCTGTCCGTTCGCGGAACGCTGCCCGAAGCGCATGCCCCAGTGTGAACGACAGCCTGCCTTTTACGCCGCCGGAGAGGGCCATCGCGCCGCCTGCTGGCTATGGGCCGACAAGGAGATTCAGGCATGAGTGAACAACTGGCGCCATTAGTGAGCGTGCGCGATCTGCGCAAGCACTATCCGCTCAACGGCGGTTTGCTGCGTAAAGGCGTGGCCGTGAAGGCGGTTGACGGCGTGAGCTTTGATATCCAGCCCGGCGAGACGTTTGGCCTGGTGGGGGAGTCCGGCTGCGGAAAATCCACCCTCGGGCGCGCCATCCTGCGCCTTTTCGATATCACCTCGGGCGAGATCCACTTCGCCGGGCAGGCGATTGCCCACGCCCGTGAAAAAGAGCTTAAGCCGCTGCGTAAACGGATGCAGGCGATTTTTCAGGATCCTTACTCCTCGCTCAACCCTGGAATGACGGTGCGACAGCTGGTGGCCGAGCCGATGCAGATCCACGGCTACAGCCGCGAAGAACAGTGGGAACGCACGGAAACGCTGCTCTACAAAGTGGGGCTGAAGCACGAGCACCTTGAACGGTTCCCGCATGAGTTCAGCGGCGGCCAGCGTCAGCGCATCAGTATTGCCCGCGCGTTGTCCGTGCACCCTGAATTCGTGCTGTGCGATGAGCCGCTCTCGGCGCTAGACGTCTCGGTGCAGGCGCAGGTGGTGAATATTCTGCAGGATCTGCAGCAGGAGCTGGGACTAACCTATCTGTTCATCGCCCACGATCTCTCCATGGTTCGGCATATCTCCAGCCGCATTGGGGTGATGTATCTCGGCAAACTGGTGGAGGTGGCCCCGGCGAATGAACTGTATCAGCGTCCGGCGCACCCTTACACCCGCGCGCTGCTGGCGGCGGTTCCCCAGCCCGATCCGCGCATCCGCAACCTCGAAGACGCCACCCTGCGCGGCGACATTCCCGGCCCCACGTCCGCGCTGCCGGGCTGTAAGTTCTGCAGCCGCTGCCCGCACGCCATGCCGGTGTGCCAGACGCAGGAGCCTGCCATGCAGGAGATTGCGCCTGGGCATTTCGCGGCATGCTGGCTGTTTAACATGTAGTTAATGCGCCGCGCAGGTGTATGATAAATGTCCCTCTGTCAGGTTAATTACAACGTGCAGACGACGACAACCCTTAAAAAAATTGCCGCCTGCCTGTTTTAGGTTGGATACATGCGTAAAGGAAAGTTAAGCAGTGATGCGCCATTCGGGACATTGTTAGGCTATGCGCCCGGTGGCGTGGCGATTTACTCTTCAAATTACGGCAGTCTGGATCCGCGAAAATACCCGGAAGACGCGGATTTTCGCAGCTATATCGGCAACGAATACATGGGCCACAAGTGGCAATGCGTTGAGTTTGCCCGCCGTTTCCTGTTTCTCAACTATGGCTTCGTGTTTACCGATGTCGGCATGGCGTGGGAAATCTTCTCCCTGCGCTTTTTGCGCCAGGTGGTGAACGATAACATTCTGCCTCTTCAGGCTTTTGCCAACGGCTCAAAACGCGCGCCGCGCGCCGGAGCGCTGCTGATCTGGCAAAAGGGCGGCGAGTTTCACGAGACCGGCCACGTGGCGGTGATCACCCAGCTTCTCGACGATAGGGTGCGAATTGCGGAGCAGAACGTGATTCACTCCCCGCTGCCGCTCGGGCAGCAGTGGACGCGCGAGCTGCGTCTGAGCGTGGAGAACGGGTGTTACACGATCCATGACACCTTCAATGACACGGAGATTCTCGGCTGGATGATCCAGACCGACGACGCGGAATACAGCATTCCCCAGCCGGAAATCGACGGCGAAATGCTGAAAATCAGCGGCGCGCGGCTGAAAAACAAGCGTCAGTTCGACGGAAAATGGCTTAACGAAAATGACGCGCTGCAGCAGGCGTATATCCGCGCCAACGGCCATGTGATCAACAAAGATCCCTGCCAGTACTTCACCATTACCGAAAGCGCCGAGCAGGAGCTGATCAAGGCCACTAACGAACTGCATCTGATGTACCTGCACGCGACGGACAAGGTGCTGAAAGACGACAGCCTGCTGGCGCTTTTCGACATCCCGAAAATCCTCTGGCCGCGCCTGCGCCTCTCCTGGCAGTGGCGTCGCCACCATATGATCACCGGTCGTATGGATTTCTGCATGGATGAGCGAGGCATTAAGGTCTACGAGTACAACGCCGACTCCGCGTCCTGCCATACCGAGGGCGGGCTGATTCTCGAAGAGTGGGTGAAAAACGGCTATCGCGGCAACGGGCATAACCCGGCGGAAGGGCTGCTGGAAGAGCTGACCGGGGCGTGGAAGCACAGCCACGCGCGGCCGTTCGTCCACATCATGCAGGACAACGATGTCGAAGAGGACTATCACGCGCTCTTTATTCAGCGTTCGCTGATGCAGGCCGGGTTCGAGACCAAAATCCTGCACGGGCTGGAGGCGCTCAGCTGGGATGCCGCCGGACAGCTGATTGACGACGAAGGTCGCCACGTCAACTGCGTGTGGAAAACCTGGGCGTGGGAAACGGCGATAGAGCAGATCCGCGAGGTCAGCGAAACCGAATACGCCGCCGTGCCTATTCGGACCGGACATCCCGAGGGCGAGGTGCGCCTGATTGACGTCCTGCTGCGCCCGGAGGTGCTGGTCTTCGAACCGCTGTGGACCGTTATTCCCGGCAACAAGGCGATTCTCCCGGTCCTGTGGCAGCTGTTCCCGAATCACCGTTATCTGCTCGACACCGATTTTGAGGTTAACGATCTGCTGAAGCAGACCGGCTATGCCGTCAAGCCGATTGCCGGCCGCTGCGGCAGCAATATCGATCTCATCAGCGCCCAGGACGAACTGCTGGATAAATCCAGCGGCAAGTTTGTTGACCGCAAAAACATCTACCAGCAGCTGTGGTGCCTGCCGAAGGTCGACGGCAAGTACATACAGGTCTGCACCTTCACCGTGGGCGGGAACTACGGCGGAACCTGTCTGCGCGGCGATGACTCGCTGGTGGTGAAGAAAGAGAGCGATATCGAGCCGTTGATTGTGGTGAAGGACTCGCTATAAAAATCCCCCCGCAGGGCTGAGGATTGCCTACAAAATAATGCCTGCAAGGACGGCCCCCTCTCCCTTGAGGGAGAGGGCTGGGGTGAGGGGGAACATACGGCTCAGGTCACGTTATGTTCCTTGCTACAAAATACTGTGGTTCCCTCAGCCCGCAGGGTCTCCTGCGGGGGGTTTTTGTTACTGTTCTTCCTCTTCCTGCTGCTCGTTGATCTTCAGATCGATGATGCGGCCAATCTGATCGTGGTACACCGTCAGCAGGTTGTACTGGCTCATCTCGGAGATGATCTGCGGTGAGACGTTAAAGCTGCGGGCCAGCTCCTCCTGGTGAAAATAGCCCGGCTGGCGCCGTCTCACGTGGGCGCGGCGGCGGTTGTACTGATACCACAAAATCAGCAGCCAGCCGTTGAGCGCGGCAAATAGCAAGTAGATCAACACCGTATTAAAGGACGCGATAATCACGCTCCAGCGGTGGTCGCTCTCATCGGTTAGCTGCATCCACAGACGGGCATACAGGAAAAACAGAAATCCTCCCCACGCCACCAGCGTCAGCGCGGCATCGAAAAGACGCGGCAAGAGCCGATGCTCGGTCAAAATTAAGGTGTTTTCGTTCATTAAATGCTCCCTTTTCCCCGGTCCGGACTGATCCAGCGCGCGCGGGCGCGCTGGCGTTTAAGCATGACTTTTGGAAATGCGACGAGGGTGGTGAACAGGCCGATCATCCAGTACACCATCGGGAACCAGATCACCCAGAAAAGCGAGCTGGCCACTTTACGTTCATAGCGCCGCTCGATGTACAAGCTGACCAGGAACTGCAGCAGGCACATCACGCCCAGCAGCAGCCCGGTAAACTCCGGTGGAAAAAGGCTCTCCACGGTCAGCCTGGCGGGAACAGGCGCAACCTGGCTGAGGAGGAACAGCAGCACCGTCATCGCGTACGCGAATGCCCACAGCGTTGACAGCGCGTACTCCATAAACAGCGGCCACATGCGGTGATGCTCCCAGCGCACGATCCTGCGAAGGTTAACCAGAAACACCTCCGCGCCCCCCTGGGCCCAGCGCAGGCGCTGTTTCCACAGGCCTCTCAGCGTCTCCGGCATCAGGATCCAGCACAGCGCCCGCGGCTCAAAAAAGATATCCCAGTGGCGCAGCTGAAGCTTCCAGCTGATGTCGATGTCTTCGGTGATCATGTCCGGACTCCAGTACCCGACGTCCGCCAGCGCCTGTCGGCGAAACGCGGCGATGACGCCGGAGACGGTAAAGACCCGGCCATAGATCCGCTGCGTCCGCTTGATGAGCCCAATAATGGATGAGAACTCGCCCACCTGAATGCGGCCAATCAGCGTGGAGCGCGTGCGAATGCGCGGATTGCCGGTAACCGCCCCGACGTGGGGGTACTGAATCAGCGGGGCCACCAGATAAGCGGCGGTATCGCGATCGAGCAGGGCGTCGCCGTCAATGCAGACCAGCAGATCGCCCCGGGCCGCCGCCGCCCCGGCCTTGAGCGCCAGCGCTTTCCCCTGATTTTCCGCGAGGTTAATCACCCGCAGGCGCGGCTGTTCCTGCGCCAACTCCTGCAGCACCTGCGCGGTGTCGTCAGAAGAGCCGTCGTTGATGGCGATAACTTCTATATTTTCATACCGCTGATCCAGCGCGGCGCTGATGGTCTCCCGGGCATTTCGTCCCTCGTTGAAACAGGGGATAAGAATAGAGATGAGCGGCTCACCCGCGAGCGTCGGGGCGGGCGTGTCTTTATCCCACGACCAGTGGCGTTCAAGCTGAAACCAGAAATAGAGGCCGCCTGTTATCCAGAGCACCGACATGAACAGCGGCCAGAAGAACACGAAATCCAGAATCAGTTCGCCGGTAAAGAGGGCGGCCACGCCTAACGGCAACCCGAATACCAGACATAAAATAGAGAAGGCGATAATGCGATCAGTCATTGTCAGGGTACCAGTACGAAGAAAATTCAGGCCTGATGCGCGAGATATCAGGTTGGTTGTTGAGAAAGTCGTCGGGGTAGTATCCGTAGTTTTTGACGCCGTTCAGCTGGAGCACGCGCATCCACTGCGCAAGCTGGCTATCGGCAACGGCGCGCTGCGGTTTCCGATCCCAGTCCCTGGCCTGCAGCTCGAAAATGGTTTTATCAAGCGCGCCGGGGCGTGCGGCGACCGCGTTAACCAGACGCGTCAGCCAGGCATCGCTCTCGTCTGCCGGAACGGACTCCATCAGCGGCATGGCCATCGGCACCGTCCAGTCATACTCCGCCAGAAAATCATCAAGATTCTGCGCGAACCACGCTTCGCTTTCGGGCTGCAGAATGGGTAAGGCGAACATATTGCGGGCGGTTTTTATCTGCGGGCCACGGATATGCTTCACCGCCAGGCTCAGGGCGTGGGTAAACCCGATAAGCGTCTGGCTTTTCTGACGCGTGGTGTTCTGACCGGCATCGTCCACGTCCGTCAGCGCCGCATCGTCATGGAACAAAATCCCGTTGAAGCTGGCATAGCGGGCCAGGTCTTCATAGATGTCCGTCACCTGCTGGCGCACCTGCGGGTCCCACGGGGAGAGCCGGATATAGGGCTCGGTGGCTTCGCGCAGCTGGCCGGTTTGACGATCCCGGCGCTGCACGCGCGGCAGGGAAGGATCGAGATCGAACGAGAGCACCGGCATCCACGCGAAGACTTTTACCCCGGCGCGGGTTTGCAGCTGCCAGGCGACAAAATTAAAGAGATCGGCCCGAACCGGCAGCCGACGGTTGGGGAAATAAAGCGCCTTGATCCTGCCGTCGCCCTGCGGATCGGCAAACGCCTGCAGGAAAACATGGCTGATCTTCATGTCGTAAACCCGCTGGATCAGCCTGTTGATGTTTTGGGTCTGCTGGGCCGGATCGGGATCGTAAACGTAGTCGAGATCGACGTGCATGACGCGCACGGGATCGCGCTCCTGAACCTGGCTGACCGTGCTGGCAAACGCCTTGAGCGAGGGATTTCCGGCGATCAGCAGGCGGGGGATGTTGCCAAGATCCTGCACGTTCCCCAGCCCGTCCTCAAGGGTGAAGGCCAGCCGGTAACCCTGCTGTCTGGCGATAGCGAGCGACGTACCGCTGGCGGCGCCGTAGGGCCAGACCCAGGCGCGCGGCGCCTTGCCCGTCACCTGCGTGATTTTTTCAGTCACTTTGCGAACGTCATCGCCGATCCGCTGGCTGAACTGCTGGTCGGTTTCATAGCGACCCGTCGCTTTGTCATACAAGCGGTTGGCGATGGCCGGCTCGCGGCTGCCCTGCGGGTTGGCCGGAATGCCGTAATGCGAGGCCCAGGTATGCGATCCGATTTCAATCAGCGGAGACTGGCTGAGCTCGCGCACCATGTCCCACGTCGCGAAGCGATCCCGGGGCGTCATCAGGCCGCCAAAATTCACCTTTTGATGGGCTGGCGTATCGACCCAACTGCCCACCGGCGCCCACAGCGCGGGGACGTTCCAGGCCTGAAGCAGCGGCCAGACGCGGGTGTAAAAGCTGCTGTAGCCGTCGTCAAAGCTGAGCAGAACGGCTTTTGGCGGCAGCGTTTTTTTCCCGTCATGCGCGTCAAGAATGTCCTGCACGCTGATGGCGTGGTAGCCGTTGTGCAGCAGCCAGCTTATCTGCTCGTTTAACGCGCTGGTGCGAACGGAGAGGTAGCGCTGATCGGCGGCATCGTCTTCGACGTCGTGGTAGGCCAGGACCAGAAACTGGTTCTTCGGCCAGGGTTTACTCGCCTCCAGCTGCGGCCGATCTTTGGGCGCAATGAACGAGATCGCCTGCGCGCAGACGCTCGCGCTGAGGCAGAGCCAGCCGAGGAGTATCAGGCTCACGGAAAAACGTGTGTTCAGCATATTCATCCTTAAAAGCGTAAAGTCGCGTCAAACGTGACGGAGAGATTGCTCTCGCGTTTGCCGTCGTAAGGGCGCTTGTCCCAGTTCAGCATCACGCCGGTATCAATGACGTTGTTCCACTGGACGCGCTGTCCGTAACCCAGCAGGGCGATGGCGCCAGCGGATTGATTTTTCTGCCAGTAGCTGCCGCCTCCCGCCACGAACTGCTGGCTCCAGAGGGTGTCGTAATGGCGGACCATTTCATGGTCAACGGCCAGGGCCGCCGTCACGGACAGATCCCGCGCCGGGTTGTAGTAGAGCGTGTCGCGCAGGCTGTTTTTACTGGCGGCGATCCCCGGCTCGAGATCCAGCGTCAGGGACGGGGTCTGCCAGAGACGCTCCTTGCCCGTGAGGGTATATTCCTGGCGGCGGTTATGATCGGAGAAGCGGCTGAGGGCGGCGCTGAACTGGTACTCACGCCGCTCGTTTTGATACCAGCGCACCCCGCCTTCACCCCGGTTGGCGCTAATACCGGTGCGTAACGCCCGAAGGGGCGTAGTGCGCGACAGGCGTTCCAGGCTGCCGCTGACCTGCCAGCTATCGTTCACAAAGTACGTTGTTGCGAGGCGAGCGCCCGGCTTGTTTTCGCCGTGATAGCGGTTGCTGGAAAGCTCGGCTTCGAGCTGGAGGTCGCGTGGTCGCCACTCGACGCCGCCCAAAAGGTGACGGCTGGTGCCTTTGCCTTCATCGAAATTACTCTGCGCGTAGCGGGTGCCTGCAAACAGCCGCCAGCTGTCCGCTACGGGTGGGCCATAGAGCGTGGCGTCCCAGCTCAGGTCGTGCGTCCCGCTGACGGGGCTATCGGAGTGCAAGCCCTTGCTTGCGTTGAGGCGCAGCTCGGACATGTGGTGGACCGTTCGGAGCCTGTCGAGACGCCTGGCGCTGCGATCGTTGGGCGCGCGAGCCAGCACGTCGTCGGCCAGTAAATCCATCTGTCGCCACTCCTGTAGATCCATCGCGACGTAAGCCTGCTGTTGCTCTAGCTCTGTATTGGACGGCTCCAGCGCCTCCGCCTTTTTCAGCGTTTGCTCGGCCGCACGCGGCAGGCCCCGCGCCTGAAGCAGGGTGGCGTAGTCAATCTGTAATCCCTGATTGCCCGGCGCCGTTGTCGCCAGACGGTGCGCCAGCGTTTCGGCTTCCGGCAGGGCATTCGTCGCCAGCAAATAGTTAAAGCGGAGCGACTGTCCGGTAAGCCATCGATCGTTCGGCTGAGGGGTTGGGGAGCCGAAATCGTAGCGGGTCCACGGGACGTTGCGGGTCTGGCGCTCAGCATATCGGCGGGCGGACTGATACTGTCCCGTATCCAGCCAGGCGTAGAAAAGCGCGTGCTCCTCGTCCTGCGGATCGGAAGCGTATTGCGGATAGCGTTGCAGAAGCGAGAAGGCGGCGGCCGCGTTTTGCTCCTGCAGATACGCGGAAATCACCCAGCCGATGGCCCAGCCCGGCATCGGATGCTGCTCAGCCGTCAGCGCCTGATATTCACGGATGACCTGCGGGTAATCACCATGCGCATACAGCGCGCCAAGCCTGTCTATACGCGCCAGAACGACGTCTTCCGCCGCCTGCGGATCTTTTTGCCAGCGGGAAAGCAGAGCGTCGTAACGATTCAGCGTGGATTGCGCAAGCTGCAGGCGCTCCTTTTCTGTTCTGCCGGGCACATCGGCAAGGCGAACCCGTTCGGCGGCGGCATTACGCTCAAGACGGCGATGCTCCGCGGGGGACAGCGTGACGCTTTGTGAAAGCTGGAGCGCGGGGGTGTTCACCCGGCTATCCGTTAGCGCGTCGATCAGCTCGCTGAGGAGCGCTTTATTCTCAGGCGCGATATTCAGCGCGCGCGTGTCTGCCAGAAGCCGATCCCAGCTTTTTCCCTGGCGTAACCAGACATACGAGAGCGTCTCAAGATGTGCCTGAGAGGGATTTTCCGCTACCAGCCGTTGGGCTTCCTGCAGGGCAAGCGCGTCCATGCGGGCATCGGCGAGAGTTTTTATGTAGCCGATACGATACTCGTCGTTATCCGGCGCAAGGCTACGCGCCTCTTTCCAGCGCGCCAGGGCTGGCTGCCAGGCTTTTTTATTCCGCCAGGATTGCGCGACGGCAGCAACGCCGCGGGCGGGCAGCGGCATATAAATACCGTAACGCTGCCAGACCTGAATAACCTCGTCATCATGACCTGCCCAGGACGCAACCTGTAACCAGTCCGCAACGTGTTCTGGCGTCAGGGCATGCTGCTGCTGATAACGCTGAAGATAATCGAGAAACGGCGAGTAATTACCGTTACGCGCCTGTTGAATCTGTTGCTCATAAACGGATTCAGTCGCCTGAGCCAGAACAGGAAAGAGGAATAACAGAAACAATAATGTTGGGGCGCGATAAAAGAATAACGTATTGAAGCGAAGCGATCTTTCCATATCTATTTGCCATTTGTTTATCATGAATCCATTGCATAACACGGCCGCCTTTAAACTCAGGGTTAAAGGCCATAAATGAGAACATTAAATCTGAATGCAGTGATGTTACGGGGTACTTACCTAAAGGTAATTATGGATCCTTATCTCAGTGGACTGGGTGAAAGCTAATGTACACCTGATATGTTGCCGGATAAATATGTTGAAATGGGGCTGTGTTGTTTTGAGATAATTCTGTATCGAGTGGTTTTTGGCGGTTTTATTGAAATGATTGTTTATTTGTAAACTATTGATATATTGGTGTTTTATTTATATTGTGACAGCTTTGTATATATTTTTAATGTGGTTTACCTGCCTCAATTAAAGTACTTTCTGGTGCATGTTTGGGAAGTTTCATGACAAAAATTCTTAATGTTTAGAGAAGTGACTTTTCTGCGATTGTTTTTTATTTATAATTAATGGCAGCCATTGAATGATAGTCTATAGGAAGTCTTACTCATCAATGTCTGTATTGAGGGATGTCCAAAGCCGGAATACATTTATCGTTAATATAACAGCGCTATAAAACGAAGGCGGCCTTCTTTGCGAGGGATCGTGCTTGCTTTAATCTAAAAGGGATGGTTAGTGGCAACTTCAATTGTTTTAGTGACTCAGGATCGCTACCTTGTCAGGGGGATGCGGATATTTTTCCCGGATATTATCCTGCTCGACTCGATTGACAGAAACATATTTGATAACGGTGCAGATGAATATTCTGTATTGATTGATAGTCGTTCTCCGCTCCGTTTATATGATTACCTGATACGCCATCCGGCCAGAACGAAAAAAACAATCTGCTGCGTTATGCTCGATATGCGACACCGCGAGGAGAATCTGCTCAGTATGAAGTTATTTATGAACACGTCGCTGACTGCGCCGGATATGGCGTCGTTATTTAACCTGGTGCTCAATATGAAGGGCAGGCGCCTGACCACGAAGTGGCTGCTTAATTTACGGCTTAGCACGCACGAAGCGATCATGCTGCGGTTGCTGAGGGCAGGGATGTCGATGGAAGCCATTGCCGATGAGCTGAATACGTCGGTGAAAAGCCTCTATCGCAAACGAACGGCGCTCTCGGAACGCCTGGGGGCGGAGAACTTCAACGAGGCGTGTTTGTTTATCTTTAAAAACAAACTGCTGGACGCAGGTGGGAACGATCCCTGGGGTGGGGAGAAACCAAAAGCATAGAACTGACTTGCGGGCGGTATTCTGAGTTTTAAGAAAACTGGACGGTGACGACATCCTTGTTTTAGCTATGGATTTACTCTGGCTCAAAACAAGTGAAAGGACGATGTAATGGACACGGTTGAAGAGACTGGTTGGAAATTTTTCTGATGCTACATGATGAGCAAGAATTGTTAGATTACCTCACTGAGAATTACAGTGACCGTAAATCTCCGGCAAAGAAAGAATGGACCTTCCAGGAGCATTTCAATCTCATACCTGAAGATCTTGAGGACATGCTGCTTGACCTTTTCCCCCGGTACGGAATTGAGTACAGCAACTTTGTGATGGACCATTATTTTGAACCGGAGCTGTTTTGGTTTCAGTTTCGGCTCAGAAAAAAATTCCGCGATCGGCAGTACAAACCGCTATCTACCGGCGGATGTTAGGTGGCAGAAAATGATCGGGTGGCGGTTGGATTTTGGGGGAGAGGAAACGCGTATTATAATGAAAAACGAATAGTATCTTCTGCTCTTTAACCCCGTTTATGAACTGCCAGTGGCTAAGCCATGTGTTTTATCCTGAGCGGGTGATACCAGAAGGAGACTCCTGGAAGTGATTGAAAAATTTAAAAGGACGTTAGAAATGAATAAATATCTGTCTGGTCTGTGTGTTGTTTCTTTTTTTTATTTTTCTTCAATAGGTTACGCGCACTCTGCGGGGCTAAATAAAGTTCAGGTTAGTATCAAACCCAGCAGCGCTAATGGAGGATATATCCCGGTAATTTCTGATGCAGATGAAATCGAGCCTTCTGATTTCAGGGAGTCGGATCTACAGGAGATGCAGAATAGCCTGAGTAAGATGAAGTCCGACAACCGCAAAGTCGATGAGCTAACTCAGAAGGTTTTACAGCTTGAGAGAAAGAATTCTGAGCAGGAGAGTAAGATCGAGCGATTGCAAAAAAGCCTTGATGACATGAAGCGGAGCAACGACAACCTTTCAAATCAGGTCAGCAATTTATCCGGCAAAATTAAGTGATAAAAAAGAGCCACCGCCTGTATTAACTTACCGGGCTATTAGCGTAAGCGTGCCTGCATTAAAGCCACGCTTATCAGCGCCCAGAAATCGGCCGTAGCCATATAGCAAAAACCCAGCCATAGGCTGGGTTTTCTAAATAGTGGTGCCCGGACTCGGAATCGAACCAAGGACACGGGGATTTTCAATCCCCTGCTCTACCGACTGAGCTATCCGGGCAACGGGGCGCATTAAACCCGATCTGCCCCGTGGCGTCAACGAAAAATGTTGTTTTCGTTACAGACTGCGCAATCTCTCACCATTTCGCCGCATCCTTAAGCGAAAAAGTGCGTCCAGAGCGCGGAGAGCGGCATGGCGAGCAGCAGTGCGGGCAGCATGTTCACCACGGCAAACATCTTAATCCCACAGATGCGCAGCCCGGTCGCCAACAGCAGCAGGCCGCCGACGGCGGTAAAGTCTGCCATCATCGCCGGCGTGGTGAGCGGGAGAATCAACGTGGCGCAGTTCGCGAGTGCCAGCTGAATAAGCAGCATCGGCACGGAAATCGCGGCAACGGCAACGCCGAGCGTGGTGGCAAAAATAGTGGCCGTAAAGAAATCAAGAAATGCCTTCGCAATCAAAATGCCTGGGTCGCCCGTCATCCCCTCCTGCATCGAACCGAAAATCCCGGTGCCGCTGGCGCAAAACAGAATGATGATGGCGACATAGTTTTGAATAAACGACTCGTGCGTACCGTGTTTCGCCTTGCCGCCCGGTCGGGCAATCAGGTTTTTGGCTTTACTCACCGCGCTGTTGATGCCTTTTTCCAGATAGCAGAACTCGCCAATCAGCGCGCCGAGCAGGGTGGCCAGCACCATCACCGGCAGGTTGGCGCATTTGATCACGAGAAGAATACCGATCCCTAACGATGCCAGGCCGAATATTGAGGGCATGGAGGTGCGAATACGCTCCGGCAACCGCTGGCTCAGCACGGCGCCGAGTACGCCGCCCAGCAATACGGCGCCTGCGTTAATAAATGGCCCGATAACCAAAGTTAACTCCTGTTATTTAATCATTGATATTGCATTATTATGACACGGCAGGGCTGCGCGGGCCTTAGCTTTGGTTGATTTCGTGCATACTGATTCCTTCTTGCACCTCAAAATAAAAGGTGACATTATTGCGCGAATTTTCTCCTCCCTGTCTCACCGCCCGGTGAGGGTAACTGCGCCTATGAAAACCATGAAAATTGCCGTCAGCCGCGAGCTGCTTTCCACTGTGTCTACTCACCGCGAAAAGGTGACGCTGGACAGCACTGATTTTACCGATGTGGCGGCCGTCGTCATCACAACAGCTGAAAGTCGCAGCGGCATTCTTGCACTGCTGAAACGCACGGGATTTCATTTACCGGTGTTTATTTTCTCGCAGGAGCCTACGGACGTACCCGATGGCGCCACCGCGGTTATCTCGGGTAAAGCTCAGGAGTTTCTGGAACTGGAGAGCGCTGCCAGTCGCTACGAAGAGAACCTGCTGCCGCCCTTTTTTGACACCCTGTGTCAGTATGTGGAGATGGGCAACAGCACTTTCGCCTGTCCGGGCCACCAGCACGGGGCATTTTTCAAAAAACACCCGGCAGGGCGACAGTTCTATGATTTCTTCGGTGAAAACGTGTTTCGCGCCGACATGTGCAACGCCGACGTGAAGCTGGGCGATCTGCTGATCCACGAAGGGTCCGCCAAGCACGCGCAAAAGTTCGCGGCAAAAGTGTTCAATGCGGACAAAACCTACTTCGTGCTGAACGGCACGTCTGCGGCAAACAAGGTGGTGACCAACGCGCTGCTGACCCGCGGCGACCTGGTGCTGTTCGACCGCAATAACCACAAATCTAACCACCACGGGGCGCTGATCCAGGCGGGCGCCACGCCGGTTTATCTTGAGGCGGCGCGTAACCCGTTTGGCTTTATTGGCGGGATTGACGACCACTGCTTTGACGATGCCTATCTGCGGGATCTTATCCGTGAAGCGGCGCCGGAAAAGGCCGACGAGGCGCGTCCGTTCCGCCTGGCGATCATTCAGCTTGGCACCTACGACGGGACGATCTACAACGCCCGCCAGGTGATCGACAAGATCGGTCATCTGTGCGACTACATCCTCTTTGACTCCGCATGGGTGGGCTACGAGCAGTTTATTCCGATGATGGCGGAAACGTCCCCGCTCTTGCTGGAATTGAACGAGAACGATCCGGGGATTTTCGTGACCCAGTCGGTGCATAAACAACAGGCCGGGTTCTCGCAAACGTCGCAGATCCATAAAAAGGATAACCACATTCGCGGTCAGGCGCGTTTCTGCCCGCACAAGCGGCTGAACAACGCGTTTATGCTGCATGCCTCCACCAGCCCGTTTTATCCGCTGTTCGCAGCGCTGGATGTGAATGCCAAGATCCACGAAGGTGAAAGCGGACGCAGGCTGTGGGCGGAGTGCGTCGAGCTGGGGATTGAAGCGCGCAAGGCGATCATTGCGAATTGCCATATGATCAAACCGTTTATCCCACCGGTGGTGGCGGGGCGGCCGTGGCAGGATCATCCGACGCACGCCATCGCCAGCGAGCTGCGCTTCTTCAGCTTTGAGCCGGGGGCCAAATGGCACGGCTTTGAGGGCTATGCCCGCGAGCAGTACTTTGTCGACCCGTGCAAGCTCCTGCTGACCACGCCGGGTATCGATGCTGAAACCGGGGAGTACACGGATTTCGGGATCCCGGCGACGATTCTGGCGCACTACCTGCGCGAAAACGGCATCGTGCCGGAGAAATGCGACCTCAATTCGATCCTGTTCCTGCTGACGCCTGCCGAAAGCAGCGAGAAGCTGGCGCAGCTGGTGGCGATGCTGGGCCAGTTCGAACAGCATATTGAAGACGACACGCCGCTGGCGGACGTGCTGCCGACGATTTTCCAGAAATACCCGGTGCGCTACCGGGATTATACCCTCCGCCAGCTGTGTCAGGAGATGCACGATCTCTACGTCAGCTTTGACGTGAAGGATCTGCAGAAGGCGATGTTCCGCAAGGAGAGCCTGCCTGAGGTAGTGATGAACCCGCAGGATGCGAACCGGGCCTATATTCGCGGTGACGTGGAGCTGGTTCGCATACGTGATGCCGCAGGGCGCATTGCTGCCGAAGGGGCGCTGCCCTATCCGCCGGGCGTGCTGTGCGTGGTGCCGGGTGAGGTCTGGGGCGGGGCGGTACAGCGTTACTTCCTCGCGCTGGAGGAGGGCATCAACCTGCTGCCGGGCTTCTCGCCGGAGCTGCAGGGGGTTTACAGCGAGAAGGATGCCGACGGGATTAAGCGGCTGTATGGGTATGTATTGAGATAGTGCGGGCTGTTGCCCTCCCCCTAACCCTCTCCCCAAAGGGGAGAGGGGATTGTACGGGGCCGTCTTTTCACCCTCGCCCCTTTGGGGAGAGGGCCGGGGTGAGGGGGAACGTTTCATCAAACCGCACTACGCTTGTACATCCTCCTCGGATGCCCAATCTTGCCGTACAGCATCTCCACCGTCAGAAAACCCGCCTCCACGCAGTGCTCCAGATAGCGCCGGGTGGTGGTTTTGCTTAATCCGGTTTCGCTCACCACCTCATCCACGGTAAAGCAGTGCGTTGCCTTGTCGTTGAACAGCGTCTGCACACGCGCCAGAGTATTTTCCTCAATGCCTTTACTGCCGTTGTCCAGGCGGTAGTTTTTCGCCTGGAGCTGATACAGCGAATCCACGTTCTGCTGGTCGACAATCTTCCACACGCGCTGCTGTTCCGCAAACTGCACAAACCGCTCCAGCGACTGGCTGAGCCGCTTCCAGGAGACGGGTTTGAGGATGTAGTCGAACGCGCCGTTGCGAATCGCCTGGCTGCAGGTGTCCATATCGCTGGCGGCTGTAATAAAAATCACCGAGCAGTTGGCGCGGGCCAGCATGGGGTTATTGATAAGCGAGATGCCTTTGCCGTCCGGCAGGTAGTTATCCAGCAGCATCAGCTGCGGCTGTTTGCTTTCAAGCTCTGCCTGGGCCGCAGCCAGCGACGAGGCAATGCCTACCAGCCTCAGACGCGGATGTTTGCCTATCAGCTCCGCGTGCAGTTGCGCCAGTTCGTTCTCGTCTTCAACAATCAGTACGTCGATAAGTTCATGTTGCATAGTCGGTGTCTTCCAGTTGCCGGGCGGTTCCCGTGGCCGGGATAAACAAGGAGAAAATGGCGCCGCGCGGGGTATTATCGGCAACTTCTATCGCGCCGCCAGCCTGTGTGACGTAGCTTTCGATCAGATACAGGCCAATCCCATGATCGCCGCGCGTTTTGGTGGTGATGCCGCGTTCAAAGATCCGGTCACGCATCTCCGGTGTAATGCCAACGCCCTGGTCGGCGACTTCAATAATCAGCTCCTGTTCGCTGAGCTTTATCAGCACTTCTACCGGCGCGTGGGGAAGCGGCGACCGCTGTGTTGCTTCGATGGCGTTATCCAGCAGGTTGCCAATAATCGAAATCAGCTCTTGCTCCCCAAGGGGCAGGAACGGTCTGTCCAGCCGACAGCCTGGATCGAAACACAGCTCTACGCCTTTCTCCCGCGCGCGGGCGGCTTTCCCCAGCAGCAGGCCACACAGGGTCGGGGAACTGAAGCGCGAAGAGATAAAGTCCAGCAGCTCCTGGGCATGTTCCGACTGCGCCTGAATGTAGCCAATGGCTTCCTCATAGCGGCCCATGTGCAGCAGGCCGGAGAGGGTGGTCATCCTGTTTAACTGCTCGTGGCGCATAATGCGCAGGTTATCGACATAGCGTTTTACCTGGCTGAGCTGGGCGCTCAGCGAGTCGATCTCGTTGCGATCGCGGAAGGTGATCACCCAGCCCTGCAGCGACCCCTCAAGCATAATGTGCACCCGGCTGGCAATCACCGTGAGATCGTTAAAACGACAAATCTCGTCATGGGTATCTTTCGCCAGCATCGTCTGCGTGTCGAAGAACGGGACCGGATCGATCACCTGGCTTATCAGCTGTCCGCGCAGCTCGCGGGCCGGCTGGCTCAGGCCCAGCAGCTTGCGCGCCGCCTGGTTGATGACTTCAATCCGCCGCCGATCGTCAATGGCAATCACGCCTTCATAAATAGACTCCATCATCGCCTTCTGCTGGCGCACCAGCAGGCCGATCTCGCGCGGCTCAAGGGAGAAGATCTGCTTCTTGATGCTGCGGGTAAAGAACCAGGAGAAGATAAAGAGAGCGATCAGCAGCAGCACGGCGGCAATCAGGATATTGACCACTTTGCTGACGGTAATGGTATCAAGGTAGCTGGTCAGATAGCCTACCGAAACAATGCCGACCACCTGTCCGGCGGCGTTGAAGATGGGGGCTTTACTGCGCAGCGAAATGCCCAGCCCGCCTTTGCGAATGGTGGTGGTGCTTTTACCCTGCAATACGGCTTCATTGTCTCCGCCAACCAGGGTTGTGCCCACTCTGTCGGCAAAGACGGAGTGAAAAAGATGCTGCCCCTTATTATCACCAATCACAATAAAGCTGGCGTCACTGTGCGCAGAAATCTTCTGCATAAAATCATGGATGGCATTGATATTCTTTTGTTCAACTTCATTACGCAATGTCGGAATAAGCGCAATCTCTTCAGCCTGTATTTTGGCACGCGTACTCATTTCCTGATAAAGCTGTTTCCCGACGTCGGCATAATAATATCCGCCCAGCAGCGCGAAAAGCACCGAGAAAAAGGCAACCAGCGAAATAAACAGCTTAATCTGGAAAGAAACTTTCATAACTATCACGCGAGGTAGCAGCAAAGATCGCCAATATATCATCTTTTTTCGCGCTGACGCCCGCTTTGCCGAAAACTTGTGATCCCTTGCACAGCGGGCGCTGTAAAAGAGTTATGCTGAAGGCGAACGTACTTCGGGCTGCGCGAACAAATGTTATTTGTTTGTTCGATTCGGAAAAGAAACCATAAAAACCACGGCAATAAATAAGGTATAAATCACATTAAATAAATGAAACCATTAAAACCATAGCTGCCATTAAAACTTCGCTTTTAATATGCCATCCCTCACATAAAGTAAGCCTTTGTGACTCTAAGCTGAACGCACAAAATAACCAAGGGGCTTATTATGAGCACAACTGACGATTCTTTCTCTGTTACCCACGACCCGATTGAAATTCAGCGGCCTTCGCTCAAAGAGCGCTGGTGGCATATTATGGATACCTGGAAAGTTGGGATTATTCCTCTGCCGCTGTTCGTTCTGGCGGGCGCACTGATTGCGATTGATTGCCTGGGCGGAAAACTGCCGAGCGATATCGTGGTCATGGTGGCAACGCTGGCCTTCTTCGGCTTTGCCTGCGGCGAGTTTGGCAAACGCCTGCCGATTGTCGGCAAGCTCGGCGCGGCGGCGATTTGCGCCACCTTTATCCCTTCCGCGCTGGTCTATTATGGCCTGCTGCCGGACGTGGTGGTCGAGTCCACCACCAAGTTCTACAAATCCACCAACATTCTCTATCTCTACATCTGCTGCATTATCGTCGGCAGCATCATGAGCATGAACCGCACGGTGCTGATTCAGGGCTTCCTGCGCATCTTCTTTCCGATGCTGTGCGGTGAAATCGTCGGCATGCTGGTGGGGATGGGCGTGGGCCTGGCGCTGGGTCTTGAGCCGTTCCAGATCTTCTTCTTTATCATTCTGCCGATTATGGCGGGCGGCGTCGGGGAAGGGGCGATCCCGCTTTCCATCGGCTATGCCACCCTGCTGCACATGGACCAGGGCGTGGCGCTCGGCCGCGTGCTGCCGATGGTGATGCTCGGCGGTCTGACGGCAATCATCATCTCCGGCTGCCTGAACCAGCTCGGTAAACGCTTCCCGCACCTGACCGGTGAAGGTCAGCTGATGCCTAACCGCGCGAATGCCGATGCCACGGTCTCTCAGCCTGCGTTTTCCGGCAAAGCGGACGTCACCACTATTGCCTCCGGCGCGCTGCTGGCGGTGCTGCTCTACATGCTGGGCATGCTCGGCCACAAGCTGATTGGCCTGCCTGCACCAGTTGGCATGCTGTTTATGGCGGTCCTGGTGAAACTCTGCAACGGCGCCTCTCCGCGCCTGCTGGAAGGCTCTCAGGTGGTGTACAAATTCTTCCAGACCTCCGTGACCTATCCAATCCTCTTCGCCGTCGGCGTGGCTATCACCCCGTGGCATGAACTGGTGGCGGCGTTCACCGTCAGCAACCTGCTGGTGATTGTCAGCACCGTTTCCGCACTGGTGGCGACCGGCTTCTTCGTCGGCAAAAAGATTGGTATGCACCCGATTGATGTCGCCATCGTCTCCTGCTGCCAGAGCGGCCAGGGCGGTACCGGCGACGTGGCGATCCTGACCGCAGGCAACCGCATGAGCCTGATGCCGTTCGCCCAGATTGCTACCCGTATCGGCGGGGCGATTAACGTCTCTGTCTCACTGCTGATTCTGGGCAACTTCCTCGT
The DNA here is from genome assembly GCF_000801755.2 of Enterobacter sp. E20. Classification (NCBI taxonomy): domain Bacteria; kingdom Pseudomonadati; phylum Pseudomonadota; class Gammaproteobacteria; order Enterobacterales; family Enterobacteriaceae; genus Enterobacter; species Enterobacter sp. E20. Next base: position 3,971,195 of record NZ_CP012999.1, on the reverse strand, counting down.
TTAAGTTTTCAGGAAAGAACAATGAAACTCGCAAGCTTTTTATACCAGGGAAAACGCAGCTACGGCATCGTCCAGGCCGACGGCGTGATTGATTTAGGCCGCCGTCTCGGCGACCGCTACAGCGACCTTAAAGCGCTGCTGCAGGGCAACGGGCTGGCGCAGGCCACCCGTTACCTGAACGACGCCGTGGACGTGCCGATGAGCGCCATCACCTTCTTACCGGTGATCGAGCAGCCGGAAAAAATCCTCTGCGTGGGCATGAACTATGCCGACAAGCGCAAGGAGTTTGACCAGCATAACCCGGCCCCGACGCTGTTTGTCCGCTTCCCGGATTCACAGACCGGCCACAACGAGCCGGTGCTGAAGCCGCGCCATTCAAGTGAATTCGACTATGAAGGCGAGCTGGCGGTGATCATCGGCAAAGGTGGGGAGAACATCAGCCGCGATGACGCCCTGCGCCACGTGGCGGGCTACAGCTGCTACATGGACGGCTCCGCCCGCGACTGGCAGCACACCTGGTTTACCGCCGGTAAAAACTGGCGCAAAACCGGCGCGTTTGGGCCGTGGATGGCGACGGCGGATGAGATCCCGGATCCGCACCAGCTTGCGATCCGCACCTGGCTGAACGGCCGCATGGTGCAGGAAGACAACACCAGCAGCATGATCCACAAGGTGGCGGAGCTGATCGAGTACATCAGCACCTTCACCCGCCTCAGCCCGGGCGATGTGATCATCACCGGATCCCCAGGCGGAGTGGGTAAAAAGCGCAATCCGCCGCTGTTTATGAAGGAAGGGGATCGCATTGAGGTGGAGATCGAGCATATCGGTCATCTGAGCAACGTGATCGTGGAAGCGCCGGCCGTCGGGCTTGCGGCGGCACACTGAGTAAGGCGGCATGAACAGTCAACCCATCGATTTTCGCCACACCCTCGTGGCGAAACACCCGGAACGCTTAAGCCAGATCCGCTACCTGCTGGCAGACAGCGGCCTTGGCCTGGACAACGACATCACGCTGTTTGTCGAAGCCTGGTCCGGCCCGCAGCTGGTGGGTTGCGCAGGGCTTGCTGCCAACGTCATCAAATGCGTGGCGGTCAACGAGCAGCTTCGCGGCGAGAACCTCAGCGCGCGGCTGCTGGCAGAGGTGGAAAATGCGGCGCTGGAGTGCGGCCATTTTCATCTCTTCCTCTGCACCCGTCCGTGCAACCGGGAGCGCTTTGCCCGCAGCGGCTTCTGGCCGATTGCCCAGAGCGGGAACAACGCGGTGCTGATGGAGAACACCCCGCAGGGGATCGAACGCTACTGCCGTTCCCTGCGCGCGAAGCGCAAGTGCGGGGAGAACGTTGGCGCGATAGTGATGAACGCCAATCCGTTCACCCTCGGCCACCGCCATCTGGTGGAGCAGGCGGCGCAGCGGTGCGATGCCCTGCACCTGTTCGTGGTGCGTGAAGACGCCTCGTTCTTCCCGTTCAGCGCGCGCCTCGAGATGGTGCGCGCGGGCGTGGCGCATCTGCCGAACGTGGTGGTGCATGAAGGCTCGCAGTACATCATCTCCCGCGCCACCTTCCCTGCCTACTTCCTGAAGGAGACCGGCAAAGTGCAGCAGGCGTGGAGCGAGATCGACGTGCTGATCTTCCGGGACTTCATCGCCCCGGCGCTCGGCATTACGCACCGCTTCATCGGCTCGGAGCCGTTTTGCGATATCACCCGCCAGTACAACCAGACGCTGCACGACCTGCTGGCCTCGCATATCGAGGTGGTGGAAATGCCGCGCATCAAGGCCACCGGCAACGCTATTTCAGCGTCCGAAGTGCGCCGCTTACTGAAGACACAGCAGTTTTCCCGGATCCGGGAGATTGTCCCGGACTCCACCTTCGCGCATCTCGAAACGCATTACCGTGCGAGTGCGGAAGTCGCTTAACTACCAGGAATTTATCATGAAAATTGTAAGGGAGGCGCTGGCCGGAACGCAGGAGTCCAGCGACCTGATGGTGAAAATCGCTCCCGCTCACGGCGAGCTGGAGATAGTCATCCACAGTGAAGTGATTAAGCAGTTTGGCGAGCAAATTCGCCAGGTGGTCAACGACACGTTGCGCACCATGAACGTGCACCAGGGATTAATTATTATTGAAGACAAAGGGGCGCTGGACTGTGTGATCCGCGCCCGCCTGCAAAGCGCGCTGATGCGTGCCGCCGATGAACAGGCCATCAACTGGGGGGCGCTGAAATGAGCAAACTCCGCCGCAGTATGCTGTTCCTGCCGGGCGCCAACGCCGCCATGCTCTCAACCGCTTTTATCTATCGTCCCGACTCCATCATGTTTGATCTTGAGGACGCCGTCGCCCTGCGCGAGAAGGATACCGCGCGCATGCTGGTGTTCCACGCGCTTCAGCACCCGATGTATCAGGATATCGAAACCGTGGTGCGTATTAACCCGCTCAGCACGCCGTTTGGCCTGCTGGATCTGGAGGCCGCCGTGCGGGCCGGCGTGGACGTGATCCGCCTGCCGAAAACCGACACCCCGGACGATATCTACGAGCTGGAAGGCCACCTTGAGCGTATCGAACGCGAGTGCGGCCGCGAGATCGGCTCCACCCGCGTGATGGCGGCGATTGAATCGGCCATTGGCGTCATCAACGCCGTGGCGATTGCCCGCAGCTCTCCGCGCCTCATCGGGATTGCGCTGGCCGCCTTTGACTACGTGATGGACATGCAGACCGAGCGCGGCGACGGCACCGAGCTGTTCTACGCCCGCTGTGCCGTGCTGCACGCCGCCCGCGCGGCGGGCATCGACGCCTTCGACGTGGTGTGGTCAGACGTTAACGACGAGGCCGGGTTCCTGCGCGAGGTCGATCTGATCCGCAAGATGGGCTTTAACGGAAAATCGCTGATTAACCCGCGCCAGATTGACATGCTGCACAACGCCTACGCCCCGACTCAGGAAGAGGTGGATCACGCCAAAAGGGTGATTGAGGCGGCAGAAGAGGGCGAGCGTAACGGCCTGGGCGTGGTGTCGCTCAACGGCAAAATGGTGGATGCACCGATTATTAACCACGCGCAGGTGGTGCTGGAGCGCGCGGCGGCCTCCGGCGTGCGTCGGTAAGGATAAAATAATGAATCAGACAGAACTTCTTCACGTGAACTTCCCCCATCTGCGGGACTTAAAACCCTTTGATACCGCCCACAGCGCCACGCCGTGGCTGGCGGACAGCGACGCGAAGCACAGCCGCAAGCTCTGCGCCTCTGTTGAAGAGGCGGTTAAGCGTTGCGGCCTGCAGGACGGGATGACCATCTCCTTCCACCACGCGTTTCGCGAAGGCGACCGGGTGATCAACACCGTCGTGGCGCTGCTGGCGCGAATGGGCTTCAAAAACCTGACGCTGGCCTCCAGCTCGCTGATGACCTGTAACGACGCGCTGATCGAGCATATTGAAAGCGGCGTCATCACCCGGATTTACACCTCGGGCATGCGCGGCAGGCTGGCGGATGCCATCTCCCACGGGCTGATGGACGAGCCGGTGCAAATTCATTCCCACGGCGGGCGCGTGAAGCTGCTTCAGGACGGCGAGCTGAATATCGACGTAGCGTTTCTCGGCGTGCCGTGCAGCGATGAGTTTGGCAACGCCAACGGCACGCATGGTAAATCGTGCTGCGGGTCCCTGGGCTACGCGATGGTGGACGCGCACTTTGCCCGCAAGGTAGTGCTGCTGACTGAAGAACTGGTGCCGTTTCCGAATATGCCCGCCAGCCTGGTGCAGGACCAGGTGGACTACATCGTGCAGGTTGAAAGCGTGGGCGACCCGGCGAAAATCAGCGTCGGTGCGGCGCGCGTCACCAGCAACCCGCGCGAGCTGATGATTGCCCGCTATGCGGCGGACGTCATTGAACACTCCGGCTACTTCAAACCGGGCTTCTCGATGCAGACCGGCTCCGGCGCGGCGGCGACCGCCTGCACGCGCTTTATGGAAGAGAAGATGGAGCGCAGCGGCGTAAAGGCGCGCTTTGCGCTCGGCGGCATCACCGGCAGCCTGGTGGATTTACACGAGAAGGGACTCATCGAAAAGCTGCTCGATACCCAGTGCTTTGACGGCCAGGCGGCGGCCTCGCTGGCGCGCAACCCGAACCACGTGGAGATCTCCACCAACGTCTACGCCAACCCTGGCAGCAAGGCGGCAAGCTGCGACCAGCTCGACGTGGTGATCCTCAGCGCGCTGGAAATCGACGTTGATTTCAACGTCAACGTTATCACCGGCTCCGACGGGGTGATGCGCGGGGCGTCCGGCGGACACTGCGACGTGGCCGCCGCGGCAAACCTGACCATCGTCGTCGCGCCGCTGCTGCGCAGCCGCATTCCAACGGTCGTGAAGCGCGTCACCACGCGCCTCACGCCGGGCGAGAGCATCGATGTGCTGGTCACCGACCACGGCATTGCGGTCAACCCGGCGCGCCCGGAGATCCGCGAGCAGCTGCTGGAAGCCGGGCTCAAAGTTGTGGATATCAGCGCGCTTTACGAGCGGGCGATTTCCCTGACGGGCGTACCGAAACCGATTGAATTTACCGACAAAATCGTCGGGGTGATCCGCTACCGCGACGGCAGCGTGATCGACACCGTACGACAGGTAAAGGAGTAGTTATGACAATAGCGACACCCGTGCGGGCGGGTGTCAGCCTGGAGGAACTGCTGGCGGCGAAAGAGCGCCGCGCAGCGCGCCAGGCTGACATGCTTGAGCACTATCAACAACCGGTGATTTCCCTCACGCTGGTCACGCCAGGGGAAATCAAAGACAGCCTGCGCTATCGCAATACCATGGGCGTGGCGCTGCAAATGTGCGACCAGCTGCTGTGGGAAAACCGCTGGCAGGTGCTGGACCGTCAGGTGCTGTGGCTCCCGACCGGGCCAGAAGCCCTGTGGTGCGTGGCCCATCCCGCGGTGGAAATCAAAGCGCACTGCGCGGATCTGGAGCAGACGCACCCGCTCGGCAGGCTGTGGGATCTGGACGTGATCTGTCCTCAGCACGGCCACGTCGGGCGCCAGTCGCTGGGGGCGAATCTCAGACGCTGCCTGATCTGCGACGAACCCGCTCATGCTTGTTCCCGTTCGCGCAATCACCCCGTTGAGCAGGTGGTTTCCCGCGTGGAGAAGACGATCGATGACTGGTTTGCTCGCGACTAAACCGCGCCCGGTTGACGTGCCCGCGCTTGCGGAGGCGGCGCTATGGCAGGAGCTGGAGCTGACGCCCAAGCCGGGGCTGGTGGACAAGCTCAATAACGGTTCCCATCGCGATATGGACCACGCGCTGTTCGTCCGCAGCATTGCGGCGATAACGCCGTGGTTTTCGCGCTTTGCCGAACTCGGTAACGCACATGCGGATAAATCCGCTGACGCACAGCTTCGCATTATCCGCCCGATGGGGATGGCCTGCGAGCAGGCGATGTACGCCGCGACGAACGGAGTGAACACCCACAAGGGCGGGATTTTTGCCCTGGGTTTACTGTGCTTCGCTGCCGGACGTGTGAAAAATATCTCCGCAGATAGCCTCTGCTGTGAGGTGAGTAACATCTGCAGCGGGCTAGTGTCGCGGGAGCTGGCCGCGCGCGGCGGGCAGAAGACGGCGGGCGAGCGGCAGTTTCAGCTGTACGGCTTAACCGGCGCGCGCGGTGAGGCGGAAAGCGGCTTTGCGACGGCGCGTAAGGCGCTGGCGCAGTGGAGCGGACTGTCGCTTCACGGTCTGCTGTTGCGCCTGATGGCGGTTAATCAGGACAGTAATCTCGTCTCACGCGGCGGCATTGAAGGGCTACGCTACGTTCAGGGATACGCGCGGGAATTACTGGCGAGTGGCTGGGATCGCGAGGCGCTGCTTAAGATGGATAAGGCATTGATTGAACGCAATCTGAGCCCGGGCGGCAGCGCGGATTTACTGTCAGTGGGGTGGGTGCTCTCTGCAATAAAATAGCCGGGTGGCGGCTTCGCCTTACCCGGCCTACGGTCTGGTTTGTAGGCCCGGTAAGCGCAGCGCCACCGGGCACAACAATCAATGCGCGATCGGCTGCGCACCGTGCGGTTCACGTACGTGCTTGTACTTGAACAGCGCGATGAACGCGAAGAACAGCACCAGCGAGTATGCCGCGAAGATCAGCCACACAGGCTGCCAGTTGGTGATGCCGTTGGTGGTGTACATCTCAACGACTTTACCGCTTACCACGCCGCCCAGAATACAGCCGAAGCCGTTGGTCATCATCAGGAACATACCCTGCGCGCTGGCGCGGATTTCAGGCTTCACCTCTTTTTCCACAAACACCGAACCAGAGATGTTGAAGAAGTCGAAGGCGCAGCCGTAAACAATCATCGACAGCACCAGCAGCACGGTACCAAACGCGCTCGGGTCGCCGTAGGCGAACAGGCCGAAGCGCAACATCCATGCCGCGATACTGATCAGCATGACGTTTTTGATGCCGTAGCGGCTCAGGAAGAACGGGATGGTCAGGATGAACAGCGTCTCAGAGATCTGAGAGATGGACATCATCACCGACGCATGTTCAACGATAAAGCTGCCGGAGAACAGCGGGTTGTTATCGAAGCTGTGCAGGAAGGTGTTGCCGAACATGTTGGTGATCTGCAGCTCTGCGCCCAGCAGCATGGAGAAGATAAAGAAGATCGCCATGCGTTTGTTTTTAAACAGCGCGAACGCGTCCAGGCCGAGCATGGTGCTCCAGCTCTGGTTTTTCTGCTGGTTAGAAACCGGAATGGTTGGCAGCGTCAGGGTGAAGATCGCCAGCACCACGGAAAGCGCCGCACCGATATAGAGCTGCATATGGCTCAGTTCGAAGCCTGCGAAGCTCACGCCCCACATCGCCATGATAAAGCCGATGGTACCCCAGATACGGATTGGCGGGAAATCGGTCACGATATCCAAATCCGCGGATTTCAGGCGGTAGTAGGAGATGGTGTTGATCAAGCCAAGCGTTGGCATATAGGCCAGCGAGTTAAGCAGGATCACCATGAACATCGCCCCCGGCGTGGTCACCTGGGCTGCCATAAACAGCGTCCCCGCGCCCACCAGATGGCAAAGCATGTAAAGCCATTTCGCACTCAACCATTTATCCGCCACGATGCCCAGCAGCGTTGGCATGAAGACAGCCGCAATACCGAGCGAGCTGTATACGGCACCGATTGACGCACCATCGAACTTGAGCGTCACAAACATATAGGAGCCGAGTGTGGTCAGCCAGCTACCCCACAGGCAGAACTGCAGAAACGACAATATTTTAAGCTGCAGCTTAAGGTTCATGTTACTTTCCTCACAAGTGAGCGGGATATATGTTGTTTTGGGAACATTCAGGGTTGTTATTTGATGCAATTCTATCAGTTGGCAACAATATGTTTTGTTACCTCCCGCAAAAAAATGCAATCCACATTAATTTGCAGTTTGGATTGTGATGCAAATAACATTTTCGTATGGGTGGGGTTGGATAGGTGCGGCCTGATGCCCTCACCCTGACCCTCTCCCACAGGGAGAGGGGAAACAGAACACCTTCTCCCAGAGGGGAGAAGGTGTGCCGATCACCGGCGACGGTAGTTCTTCTGCGCCGTATTCACCTTATACAGATAGCGACGGGATTCCGCAGACGGGTGACGAGTGGTGAGGGTAGAGTAGACATCCCCCGGCGCCATGCTGTTGATGATGTTCGCGGCCTGCACTTTGTCATTCGAGAAGACGCGCAGCACGCTGCCCGCGCCGCCGTTATAGGCGGTGATCACCGCATAGCGGCGCGACGTAGGGTTATCAATTCCGCCCAGGTACACATTGTTCAGCATCGCCAGATAGGCCGTGCCGGTATCAATGTTGCTCTGCGGATCGAAAAGATAGCTGCGGCTCGGCGTGCCGGATTTCCCCTGCGCGCGGAAGACGTCTTTACCGGCGCTGTGCTGCACAACCTGCATCAGCCCCAGGGCGTCGGAACGGCTCACCGCGTATGGGTTAAACGAGGATTCGGTCTGCATAATCGCCAGAATCAGCGACTCATCCACGCCGTACTTGCGCGAGGCCTGACGCACCATCCCAATGTACTTATGCGCACGTTTGTCGAGGTGGTTCGGGACGAGGTTGATGGTGACGCTGTAGATAATCTTCAGACCGTTAGAGCGGCTTTTCAGGCGCGTCTGCAGCAGGTAGTCGGCAAATTTCGTGGCGCGACCTTCCCAGCGGATCGGCTGACCGGTCTGATCGACGACCTGGCCGTACAGGAACGGCTCTTTCGAGATAGTGATATCGTCGGCATCGGAGTAGAGATCGATAGAACCCGGATCGTCACCCATCAGCAGGGTTTTGACGATCGCCTGACGCAGTCGTGCCGCAGGGTCGGTGCCTGCGATGGTCTCAATCGTGATCGTACCCTCATCAAAGTTGATGTGGCTACGGGTCTGATAGGCGTCGGTGTACTTAACGTAGTCCTTAGGTCCGGCAATAAGAACTTCGTTAAATCCCCATATGTTCTCGATGTTGTGGGCAAACTGCCCCATCAAAATGTCAAAACCGTTGGTGTCCTTGATCCAGGCTTCGTTGTAATCTTCGCCTTTTTTTGACGAGCACGAGACAAGCAACGGCGCAACAAGGGCTAGCGCTAAAAGTTTTTTCATCATTCCGGGAGTGCGTGTTGTGTTTGCTTTAACGGCGGGGTTTCCCCCGCACGCTGTTATTTTTCCGGTGGCGTATAGCCTTCGATGTGCACGTCTTTACCTTCGAACAGGAAGCTCACCATCTCCTGCTCCAGCAGCTTGCGGTGTTCCGGGTTCATCATGCTGAGTTTTTTCTCGTTGATCAGCATGGTCTGCTTTTTCTGCCACTGTCCCCAGGCTTCTTTGGAGATTTCATTGTAGATGCGTTTACCCAGGTCGCCCGGATAAAGCTGGAAATCCTGGCCTTCAGCGTCACGCTGCAGGAAAGTACAAAAAATCGTTCTGGCCATACTCATTCCTCTTTTTCTTGTCGATGCTAAACCATTGCACCGGCACGTAATTGCTGTAACAGGCGCTCCACGGGAGCCGCCAGTCCGACTGATGGCGGTTGCGCTAAGTTATACCAGAGAGCGGTGCCTTCATCCATGCACGAGGCAAATGACGACACGGGAAGCCACATGGGTACAATATCCAGGTGGAAATGGCTGAACGTATGGCGAAACGCGGTCAGCTGCGTCAGGTTATCGGCAGCAATCCCGCGCTGTTTAAGCCATTCACGCAGCAAATCTTCATCTTCAAACTGTGGAAAGCAGTATAGACCACCCCACAGACCGCTCGGTGGACGCTGGGCGAGGAAGACCTCGTCGCCGTGCTGCATCAGCAGCATATAGCCGGTGCGCTCCGGCAGCGTCTGTTTGGGTTTCTTACCCGGATATTGCGCCCATGAATGGTTGGCATACGCCACGCAGAGATTATTCACCGGGCAGAGTTCGCATTTCGGTTTTGAGCGCGTGCAGACCAACGCGCCGAGATCCATCATCGCCTGGTTGAAACGCTCGACGCCGTTGGCCGGGGTGACCGCTTCACTTATTTCCCAAAGGCGTTTTTCGACGTCCTTCTTCCCCGGCCAGCCGTCGACGGCATAGCAGCGTGCCAGCACGCGCTTCACGTTGCCGTCGAGGATCGGGAAATGCTTGCCTAAAGACAGGGAGAGAATGGCGCCTGCGGTTGAACGTCCGACGCCGGGAAGATCGGCCACCTCGTCAAAGGTTTCCGGGAATTTACCGTTATGGCGCGTCGCGACCTGCTGCGCGGCCTTGTGAAGATTACGCGCGCGGGCGTAATAGCCCAGGCCTGTCCACAGGTGCAGCACTTCGTCTAATGGCGCGTTTGCCAGATCGGCCACCGTCGGGAAGCGCGCCATAAAACGCTCGAAGTAAGGGATCACCGTGGCGACCTGCGTTTGTTGCAACATCACCTCGGAGAGCCATACTTTGTAAGGCGTTTTTTCAATTTGCCAGGGCAGGGTTTTACGCCCGTATTTGTCGTACCAGTCCAGCACCTGGGCTGAAAATTGAGAGGCTTGCATGGTCATCGATTCGCATAATCAGGGACGCAGATTGCAGCACAGCGTCAATCTGCTGTAAACCGGATCTTTCCCATGCTTGCATAGAAGCCTTAACTTTGGATAATGCCCGTTTCCCGAACATTCTCACAAGCAGACAACTCTTTTATGAAAAACGACGTCATTTCACCGGAATTTGATGAAAACGGTCGCCCGCTGCGCCGTATTCGCAGCTTTGTCCGCCGTCAGGGCCGCCTGACAAAAGGGCAGCAACATGCGCTGGACAACTACTGGCCGGTGATGGGCGTTGAGTTCAGCGAGCAGCCTCTGGACTTTACCGAACTGTTCGGCCGCGAAGCACCCGTCACGCTGGAGATCGGGTTTGGTATGGGCACCTCGCTGGTGGCCATGGCGAAAGCGCGACCGGAGCAGAACTTCCTCGGTATCGAAGTCCACTCTCCGGGCGTGGGTGCATGCCTGGCAACGGCCCATGAAGAGGGCGTTGAGAACCTGCGCGTGATGTGTCACGACGCGGTGGAAGTGCTGCATAAAATGATTCCTGACAATTCTTTAACCATGGTTCAGCTCTTTTTCCCTGACCCGTGGCACAAAGCACGTCATAATAAACGCCGTATCGTTCAGGCGCCGTTTGCCGAGCTGGTGAAAAGTAAGCTGAAGCTGGGTGGTGTCTTCCATATGGCGACCGACTGGGAACCGTATGCGGAACATATGCTGGAGGTGATGTCGTCGCTGGACGGGTATAAAAACCAGTCTGAGAGTAACGACTATGTACCGCGTCCGGAATCGCGTCCGGTAACGAAATTTGAACAGCGTGGCCATCGTCTTGGTCACGGTGTATGGGACTTAATGTTCGAGAGGGTGAAATAATGGCAAAGAATCGTAGCCGTCGTCTGCGTAAAAAGATGCACATCGAAGAATTCCAGGAAGTGGGCTTCTCCGTTGCGTGGCGTTTCCCGGAAGGCACCAGTGTAGAACAGATCGATCAGGACGTGGATGCGTTCATCAATGACGTGATTGAGCCAAACAAGCTGGCCTTCGACGGTAGCGGCTATCTGGCCTGGGAAGGTCTGATCTGCACCCAGGAAGTGGGTAAATGCACTGAAGAACATCAGGCCCTGGTACGTAAATGGCTTGAAGACCACAAGCTCGAAGATGTCCGCGTCAGCGAACTTTTCGACGTTTGGTGGGACTAATAAAGCAGTAAGGGGCCAGCATTAGCTGGCCCATTTTGTCTGAGGGAGTGTTTAAGATGCGCAAAACGTTGCTGGCTGTTGCTTTGATGGCAACCGGATTCACCGCCCATGCGGATTATCAATGTAGCGTCACCCCGCGTGATGACGTGGTGTTAAGCCCGCAAACCGTGCAGGTCAAAGGCGAGAACGGCAATCTGGTGATTACGCCGCAGGGGAATGTCACCTTTAACGGCAAGCAGTACAACCTGACTGCCGCACAGCGTGAGCAGGCGAAAGACTATCAGGCCGATTTGCGTACCGCGCTGCCATGGATTAATGAAGGCGCGCTGACCCGCGTTGAGAAAAGCCGCGTCGCGCTGGATAAGATCATCACCAAAGAGGTGGGTGAGAGCAGCAATATGCGCACCCGCCTGACGAAGCTGGACAAGCAGCTTAAAGAGCAGATGAACCGCATTATCGAGACGCGCACTGACGGCCTGACGTTCCACTACAAGGCGATCGATCAGGTCCGCGCTGACGGGCAGCAGCTGGTGAATCAGGCGATGGGCGGCATCCTGCAGGACAGCATCAACGAGATGGGTGCGAAAGCCGTGCTGAAGGGCGGCGGTAATCCGCTGCAGGGCGTGCTGGGCAGCCTGGGCGGCTTGCAGACCTCCATTCAGAACGAGTGGAAGAACCAGGAAGATGATTTCCAGCAGTTCGGCAAAGACGTGTGTAAACGCGTGGTGTCGCTGGAAGATAGCCGGAAGGCGCTGGTGGGGACGCTTAAGTAAGATCTCTGCGCGCTGGGCCCCTCACCCCGGCCCTCTCCCCATGGGAGAGGGTGTAATCGTTCCCTCTCCCTGTGGGAGAGGGTTAGGGTGAGGGCATCAGGCATTGCAGTCGTTGCAGAATAGCTATTAACACCTCCTCCTCATTAGCCCTGAATTCATTATTCCAGAACCGCAAAACTTCCCAGCCGTTTGCGTTTAAGAATGCTGTTCTTCGTAAGTCATACGCCTCTTCATTCTGATGCTGACCCCCGTCCAGCTCAACGATCAGCTTTGCCTTAAAGCAGGCGAAATCCACGATGTACGGACCAACAGGCATCTGCCGACGAAACTTATACCCAAAGAAACGACGACCCCTGAGCAAATACCAAAGGCGTAATTCTTCGGGCGTCATTTCTTTGCGGAGTTGTTTTGATTTTTCCATCCCCACACTCTGCCAGCCTTTTCCTCAGCCGGCAGAGCGGGGTGCAAAATCCTGAATAAGCCTTCAGGATTCTTCGGCGAGGAACAGCTCAAGAAGGGAATTTAAGAACAGCTTGCCGTGCTCGGTGATCTGCCAGTATTCCTCACTCTCGGTGAGATACCCCTGGGCCAGCGCCTCGTCAATCTGCGGGCGAATCACCGACTCCGGCAGCCCGGTGTAACGCGCAAATTCCGCGTGCGGCGCGGCTTCCAGCAGACGGAAGCGGTTCATAAAGAACTCAAACGGCTTATCCGCCGCCTCGACGTCGTGCTGACGCTCCAGGTAGCGGCCTTCCATATACCCGCGCGGGTGGCGGGTTTTGGCGGTGCGCAGAATGCGCCCGTCCGGGAAGGTCACCTTGCCGTGCGCGCCGCAGCCAATTCCCAGATAGTCGCCAAAGCGCCAGTAGTTCAGGTTGTGCTGACACTGGTAGCCCGGCTTCGCGTACGCGGACGTTTCATACTGCTGATAGCCCGCAGCGGTTAGAAGCCTGTGACCCTGCTCGAAGATATCCCACAGCGCGTCGTCGTCCGGCAGCACCGGCGGGCGGGAACCAAACAGCGTGTTTGGCTCGATGGTGAGCTGGTACCACGACAGGTGCGGCGGGTTCAGTTCGATCGCCTGGCGCAGGTCGTCCAGCGCCTCTTGCAGAGACTGATCCGGCAGGCCGTGCATCAGATCGAGGTTAAAGCTGCGAAGGCCCAGCCCGGTCGCCAGGTTTGCCGCGCGCTTCGCCTCTTCCGGGCCGTGAATGCGCCCCAGACGTTTTAGCTTCGGCTCGCTAAAGCTCTGCACGCCGATGGAGATGCGGTTCACGCCCGCGCGCTGATAGTCGACAAAACGGTCGGCCTCAACGGTGCCGGGGTTGGCTTCCATCGTAATTTCAGCATCTGCCGCCAGGTTCAGGCGCGCACGCACGCCGTCCAGCAGCGTCTGCATTGCCGGGCCGGACAACAGGCTCGGCGTACCGCCACCAATGAAAATGGTCTTAACTTCACGTCCCTGTGCGTAAGCGACATCGGCGTCCAGGTCGGCCAGCAGATGCGCAACGTAGTCATCGTGCGGCACTTCGCCCTTCAGCGCGTGCGAGTTGAAATCGCAGTACGGGCATTTCTGCACGCACCACGGGATGTGAATATACAGACTCAGAGGCGGCAAATTAGCCATTACGCAGTGCTTCCAGTAACAGTTTCAGCGCGCGTCCACGGTGGGAAATCGCGCTTTTCTCTTCGCGGGTCAGTTCCGCAGCGGTTTTGCCCTCGGTCGGGACAAAGAAAATCGGGTCGTAGCCAAAGCCGCCGTTGCCAGCTGCTTCATGGGTAATCACGCCCGGCCAGCTGCCGTGGCAGACAATCGGCGTCGGGTCTTCCGCGTGGCGCATATAGACCAGCACGCAGTGGAACTGCGCGGTGCGCTGTTCGTCCGGTACGTCTTTCAGGGCGACAAGCAGCTTTTCCAGATTCTGCTGGTCGGTGGCGTCAACGCCGGAATAGCGCGCAGAGTAAATCCCCGGCGCACCGCCGAGAAAATCCACGGCCAGGCCGGAGTCGTCGGCAATCGCGGGCAGGCCGGTAATCTGCGCGGCGTGGCGCGCTTTAATGATCGCGTTTTCGATAAACGTCAGCCCCGTCTCTTCGGCGGAATCCACGCCAAGATCGGTCTGGGCGACCACGTCCAGCCCAAAATCATTTAATAGCGAGGCCAGCTCGCGCACTTTACCGGCGTTGCCGGTCGCGAGAACAACTTTCTGCATGGTTTAGTCCTGTTCTTTCAGAGCCGCGACTTCCGTCGGGATAGATTGCGGATTAAGGATTTTTACCTGTTTATGTCGCCCAAGTTCACCTTTTTCAATGATGACCTGGCTTTTGGCGACGCGAAACTGTTTTGCCAGATATTTGGTCAGATGCGCGTTCGCCTGGCCGTCAACCGGCGGGGCGGTGATGGCGACTTTTAACTCGTCGCCATGCAGCCCGACAATACCGTCACGGCTGGCTTTCGGCTGAATATACAGCCGCAAAACCAGCCCGTCAGCGCAGGTGCTTACTGCACTCATAGCGCCATCCACAGCCCCGGCAGCAGCATATCGCCCGTGGACTGTAACAGCTCAGCGATCCCCATGTTGACCACATAGAGCAGCAGAACCATGATCATCGGCGAGAAATCAATACCGCCCATCGAAGGCAGCAGGTTGCGAATCGGGCGCAGTAGCGGCTCGGCCAGTTGGATTAGCGCATATTCTACCGGACTACGGCCCTGGCTTACCCAGCTCATGATGGCCATGACCAGCAGCACCCAGAAAATCAGCAGGCCGATGGTTTTGATTAAAATCAGGATCGCAGCAATCCAGATAATCGGCTGGAAGGTGATGACCATAAACAGCACGATCGCTTTGATAACGCTCAGAATAAACGCCACCAGCAGAGACGAACTGTCGATGGGACCCATCGCCGGGATAACGCGGCGCAGCGGTCCGACAACAGGTTGCGTGATTTTCACGACAAACTGCGAGAACGGATTGTAAAAATCACAGCGGGCCCACTGCATCCAGACGCGCAGCAAAAGCGCCATCGTATACAGCTCAAGCACTGTTGAGAGCAGGAAAGTCAACGTCTTCATGGCGTTCCTCAGGTTTCCTTATTATTTTGAGTAGTCGCGCGCACCGAAAATTGCCGTGCCGATGCGCACCATAGTGCTGCCTGCCGCGATGGCGGCTTCCATATCATCCGACATGCCCAGTGAAAGCGTGTCTACCGTGTTATAGCGCGCTTTAAGCGCCTCAAATGCTACAGCCATTTGCTGTGCCACGGCAAACTGCCTTTCATAACTTGACTCAGGTGCCGGAATTGCCATCAGCCCGCGCAGGGTTAAGTTCGGCAGTTCGGCCACCTCGGCGGCCAGCGCACCCAGTTCGCTCAGCGCAATGCCGGACTTGCTGTTTTCGTCGCTGATGTTGACCTGAATAAGCACGTTGAGTGCCGGCATTTCTGCCGGACGCTGGTCATTCAGGCGGGTAGCAATACGCAGGCGGTCGATGGTGTGGCACCAGTCGAAGTGCTCTGCCACCAGACGGCTTTTGTTCGACTGCAGGGGGCCAATAAAGTGCCACTGCAGATCCGTATTCCCCTGTTCCTGGAAGTAGCGAATTTTATCCACGCCTTCCTGCACGTAGTTTTCACCAAACGCCCGCTGGCCTGCTTCAATAGCTTCTGCGATGGCGCTCGCAGGCTTGGTTTTGCTGACTGCAAGCAGCGTAATTTCTTCTGAAGCACGGCCGCAGCGCGCTGCGGCGGCTGAGATTTTGTCCCGGACCTGTGCCAGGTTATGCGCAATGTCGTTCATTTTCCGAGGAGTAGTCTATGGATGTGGAAGAAATTGTGGCCCTTAGTGTAAAGCATAACGTCTCCGATCTACACCTGTGCAGTGATTCGCCACCGCGCTGGCGCAGATTAGGCCGGCTTGAACCCGCTCCCTTTCAGCCTCCCGACGTTGGGGCGTTATTAAAAGCGTGGCTTAACGATGAGCAGCAGGGAACATGGTGGGCAAAGGGGCAGGTGGATTTTGCCGCAACGGTAACGGGAGGCCAGCGCCTGCGCGGCAGTGCCTTTAAGCAGATGAGAGGTGTCTCTGTGACGCTGCGGCTGTTGCCGCGTAGCTGCCCGCAGCTCGCTTCGCTGGGCGCGCCGCGGGTAATCCCGGAACTGTTATCCAATGACGCCGGGCTGATTCTGGTCACGGGGGCGACCGGCAGCGGCAAATCCACTACGCTGGCGGCGATGGTCGATTTTCTAAACCACCATGCTGACGGCCATATCCTCACGCTTGAAGATCCGGTGGAGTTTATCTACCAGAGCGAACGTTGCCTGATCCAGCAGCGGGAGATAGGCCAGCACAGCCCGTCATTTGCCGAAGCGCTGCGCAGTGCCTTGCGCCAGGATCCGGACGTTATTTTGCTGGGGGAGCTGCGCGACAGCGAAACGATCCGCCTGGCGCTGACGGCGGCGGAAACCGGCCATCTGGTGCTGGCGACGCTGCATACGCGCGGGGCATCGCAGGCGATTGAACGGCTGGTCGATACGTTCCCGGCGCAGGAGAAAGATCCGGTGCGTAGCCAGCTGGCCGGTAGCCTGCGGGCGGTGCTGGCGCAGAGGCTACTTCCCGATCTACAGGGCGGGTGCGTCGCGTTGTATGAACTGCTGGTGAACACTGCGGCGGCGGCGAATTTGATTCGTGAAGGGAAAACGTGGCAACTGCCCGGGATCATTCAAACCGGTCAGCAGGCAGGAATGCAGAACTTTGACCAGAGCCTGGCGGAGAGACGGGCGCAGGGGCGGCTTTAGACCCCTGTGTTTAAAAGCCCTGGTCGAAATAGCTTTCGAGGATGATTACTGCTGAAGCGGAGTCCACGCTGCCTTTGTTGAGCGCCCGGAAGCCGCCGTGCTCAAACAGGCCCGCGCGCGCTTCGACGGTGCTAAGACGCTCGTCGTGAAGCTTCACGGAGACGCCAAAGCGGCCATGGATTTTATTGGCGAACTTACGCGCCCGGGCGGTAAGCGGCTGTTCTGTACCGTCCATGTTCAGCGGGAGCCCAACAATCACGTCATCCGGCTGCCACTCTTTGAGCAGACGCTCGATAAGATTCCAGTCTGGCGTGCCGTCGTTGGCCTTCAGGGCCGTAAGCGGACGCGCGGTACCGGTGATGCGCTGACCCACGGCGACGCCAATGCTTTTAGTACCAAAATCGAAGGCCAGAAGCGTTCCGCTCATCAGGCGTGCCCCGCTACGCCAGGCATGGTCAGGATATCAATGCCAATCAGCTTTGCCGCGTCACGCCAGCGATCGGCGATCGGGGTTTTAAACAGGATATTCATGTCCGCAGGCGCGGTAAGCCAGGCGTTATCGAGGATCTCTTGCTCAAGCTGGCCTTTCTCCCACGACGAATAGCCCAGCGCCACCAGCACTTCAGAAGGCTGCTCAGCGGTGCCCAGCGTTTCAAGCACGTCGCGCGAGGTCGTGATAACGGTGTTATCCGAAATTCGAATACTGGAAGAGAATACCGGCGGCGTATGCAGGATAAAGCCGCGATCTTCTGCAAGAGGTCCACCCAGCATCACCGGTTTATCAAGCCGGATTTCCGGCAGTCGCGCTTCAGCCGGTATTTTCAGCTTGTCCAGAATTCCTTCAACCTGAAGATTTTCCAGCGGTTTATTAATGATAATACCCATCGCGCCGTCTTCATTGTATTCACAAATATAAACAACGGCGCGGCGAAAAATCGGGTCCTGGAGAGCAGGCATGGCAATAAGAAAGTGATGCTGTAAATTCATTGTCAGAGGTACTGTTTCCTGGTTTAAAAAGCGACAGCGCCCAGTATGGGGACAAACACAGGCGCTGTCACTAATAGTATTGTTAGGTTATTTCTGTAAACGTTTTTCGATAGCGTCCATCAGCATTCCGGTGATCGAAATCGGGAATTCCGCTTCAATTTCACGAATGCAGGTCGGGCTGGTGACGTTCACTTCGGTCAGACGATCGCCGATGATATCCAGGCCAACGAAGATCAGGCCTTTGGCTTTCAGCGTCGGGCCAACGCGGCGGGCAATTTCCCAGTCGCTTTCGGTCAGCGGGCGCGGCTCACCGCGACCGCCGGCTGCCAGGTTCCCACGAGTTTCGCCACCCTGCGGGATACGCGCCAGGCAGTAAGGAACCGGTTCGCCATCTACCACCAGAACGCGCTTATCGCCGTCTTTGATCGCCGGAATATAGTTCTGTGCCATGCAGTAGCGCGTACCCAGTTCGGTCAGCGTTTCGGCAATCACGCCAATGTTCGGGTCGCTCTCTTTCACGCGGAAAATCGACGCGCCGCCCATGCCGTCCAGCGGCTTCATGATGATATCGCCGTGCTTCTGCCAGAATTCTTTCAGCTGCGCTTTGCTGCGGGTCACCAGGGTTTCCGGCGTCAGGTCAGAGAACCAGGCGGTGTAGAGCTTCTCGTTGCAGTCGCGCAGGCTCTGCGGCTTGTTGACGATCAGCGTGCCTTTCTCTTCTGCACGCTCAAGGATGTAGGTGCTGTAGATATATTCGGTGTCGAACGGCGGATCTTTACGCATCAGGATGACGTTGAGATCGGCCAGGGCAATATCCTGCTCGGTGCCGAACTCGTACCATTTGTCGTAGTTCTGCTCGACGTTAACGATGCGGGTGCGCGCGCGGGCTTCACCGTTGATCAGGTAAAGATCGTTCATCTCCATATAGTGGAGTTCATAGCCGCGACGCTGCGCTTCCAGCAGCATGGCGAAGCTGGAATCTTTCTTGATGTTAATGTTTGCGATGGGGTCCATCACGATGCCGAGCTTGATCATGTTCTTCTCCGTTAATGCTTCAACCCAGATCGCCAAACCGTACCTGTAGCGCGGTAATGGCCGTGAGTGCCGTTGTCTCAGTGCGCAGAACGCGAGGTCCCAACAGAATATCAGTAAACTGGTAACGTGCCGTCATCGCAATTTCATCCGCCGACAGGCCGCCTTCGGGGCCAATCAGCAGGCGTACGCGCTCAACGGGCAGAGGCAGCGTATTGATGCTGGCGCTGGCGCGCGGATGAAGATTGAGCTTCAGCCCGCTCTCCTCTTCTGCACACCAGTCCTCCAGATCCATCGCCGGGCGGATCTCCGGAATACGGTTGCGGCCACTCTGTTCGCAAGCCGCAATGGCAATTTTCTGCCACTGCTGGATCTTTTTGTTCAGACGTTCCGCATCCAGTTTAACGCCACAGCGTTCAGAAAAAAGTGGCGTAATGAGGCTTACACCCAGTTCAATGGATTTCTGTATGGTGAACTCCATTTTCTCGCCGCGCGACATCACCTGGCCCAGATGGATGTGCAGCGGTGATTCCCGGTCATCCACTTCGCCACGCAGGACGTTAACGTGTACGCTTTTTTTATCGGACCGCGTGATTTCCGCGTCGAAAACCTGGTTCGAGCCGTCGAACAGCTGTATTGCCTGACCTGCGCCCATGCGCAGCACGCGGCCAACGTGGTTGGCGGCGTCATCAGACAGGGCGATTTCGCGGCCTGCGGTAATCAGTTCAGGATGGTAAATGCGGGGAATGCGCATAGTCAGAAATTCCATGTGTCATGCGATATAAGCGAATTGCCGTAGTGTAGGTTAGCTCTTTTGCGCCTGGCAAGCCCGCTGGACGTAAGGGTTGTGATTCCCCTGGACTCTGGCGATACGTTCGTCGCGCTGGCATTCCCACTCCGTCACCGGGTACTGCTTGTCCCAGGCGTTGAACAGCTGCGTCTGCTGGCGGGAGAGGTTGAGGTCGTAACGGTCGCGCATATAGAAGTAGGTGCGGGCAATGCTGCCGCGCGCGCGGGCAGGGGGCTCGGCGACTTTCTCTTTAAAATCAACCTTCATACCGCACTGGCCGTACTGGCCTTCGCCACCGTTCCACTGGCTGTACATGAAATTACCCCGGTCTCCGTTCACTTCACCTACGGCAGGCTGCAGGTTATGCATATCGCTTTCCATCTGGCGATAAACCGGATCTTTGGCGCAGTTTTTACGTCCGCCATCCTGCCAGCACTGGCGCTGATGGCCAAACTGCCAGGCCGGAACGACATGTTCCCATTCAATGCGGCTGGCGCGGTTTTCGTTTTTACGCACCTTATAGCCGCAGGACTCAAGGTCAACGACCCCTTTTTTACCCTGCCAGTTAATTTTACAGCCGCAGTAGAAATCGCCCGGCACGTCGGCGTTGACCTTAACACCGGCCGCTTTGGCCTGAGAGAAACTGTTGATACCGTCGGCCAGGGCGTGGCCTGAGAGCGCTGTCGTCAAAAAGGCGACCGCAAGAGAAAAATTACGGGACATCTTACACTCCGTGTCAAAACGAGCCCGCAACGTAACGAATGTTGTTCCCGTATGCAATCAGTCAGATCAGGAAAGTTCCTGAAAGTTCAGATGATTATTCCGCAACCAGCGGCTCGCCGCATTTGACGCAGCGGTAGGTCGCCTCGCCGCGCACCACGCGATTATGGCGGCGGACGGTAAGCTGGTGCTGCTGACACTGGCAGCGGTAGGGGAAGGTATTGCGGCGCACCGATTCCAGCTCGAACTGATGGGTACGGCGTGCCGGAACGCCGAGCACCGCTTCCATCATCCACTTCCACTCCTTGCCGTGGGGCGCGACGCGTCCGAAGTGTTTCCACACCAGCAGATGCGCCAGCTCGTGCGGTACCACTTCCTCGATAAACGCCTGCTGGTTTTCCATCATCAGCACCGGGTTAAGGCGGATCTCATAAGGCTCGAGCCAGGCGGTGCCGGCCGCGGTGCCGCGCTGCTGATATACGATCTTAGGTTCAGGGTAATTACGGCCGAGCTTCAGGTTCGCCTGGGCGAGTTTTTCCCGCATGCTGTGCATAACGGCTTGCTGAACGGCAATGGGGAGACGGGGTGCTTTCATAGGGGCAGAGCATAAAGTGCGAAGCGGGGAGGCGCAAGAGGCGCCTCCCGCGTGAGGATCAGTCGTGGGCGCCGATTTCGCGCAGCGGACGACCTTTCATCAGGTTACGTTCAATATGTTCCAGAGAAACGTGTTTGGTTTCTGGAACCAACCAGATAGTCAGCACAATAAAGAAGATGTTCAGACCGGCGTAGACCCAGAAGGTGTTCGCGTTGCCCAGGGTATTGAGCATGGTCAGGAACGTTGCGCCGACGATCATGTTGGCAATCCAGTTGGTTGCGGTAGAGCAGGTGATACCAAAATCACGCCCTTTCAGCGGCTGGATCTCAGAGCACAGCACCCAAATCAGCGGGCCGGCGCTCATCGCAAACCCGACGATAAACATCAGCAGCATGCCGACCGCAAAGTACTGGGCGGTTGGTGAGTGAATGCCCACATGCATCATGGTACCGAGGACACCCATACCGGCCGCCATCACCAGGAAGCCCAGCGTCAGAGTTGGCTTACGTCCCCAGCGGTCCACCAGACCGATGGCGATAAAGGTCGCCAGCACGTTGGTCAGACCCACGATGACGGTCCCCCACATCTGCTCGGTGGTGTTGGTATAGCCCGCCAGCTCAAAGATTTTTGGCGCGTAATACATGATGACGTTCATCCCGGTGAACTGCTGCATCACCTGAAGCAGGACGCCGAGGAACACCGCGCGGCGGAAGTTGCTGTTCTCTTTAAACAGCGCCCAGCCGGACTGTTTGACCTTCAGGCTTTCGCGGATCTCTTCCAGCTCGTTTTTCGCTTCGGCGCTGGTGTCGCGCAGGCGCATCAGTACGCGTTCGGCATCGTGGAATCGACGTTTGGCGGCAAACCAGCGCGGGCTGTCCGGCAGGAAGAAGACGCCAATCAGCAGCAGAATGGCCGGGATGATGATCACGCCGAGCATCCAGCGCCATGCGCCGCTGTAGCTAAACGCGGTATCGGAAAGATACGCGCCCAAAATACCGATGGTGATCATGAGCTGATACATCGAAATCATACTGCCGCGGATTTTCTCCGGCGCGATTTCAGACAGGTAAAGCGGGGCGGTATAGGACGCCACGCCCACGGCCAGACCGAGCAGCACGCGGGAAACCAGCAGAACCTCAACGTTGGGCGCTGCGGCAGAGAAGAGTGAACCGGCAACGAACAGGATCGCGCCGATCATCAGGCTCTTTTTACGCCCGAGCTTGAAGGAGAGCCAGCCGCTGCCGACGGCACCCACTGCGGCGCCAAACATCATGGAGCTGACCACCCACTCCTGGGTGTGAGCGCTGATCTGGAACTCGTCAGTGATGAAAGGTAATGCACCGGCAATGACGCCGATATCCAGGCCAAAAAGTAATCCTGCCAGGGCGGCGAGGAAACAGACGAAGAATGTCATCGCCTTGTTGGACGTACGCCCCTGTTTTTTATTGTCAGGCATTATGCCCTCCAGTTGGGTTATCAGTTTTATTGATGTAAAGGGTAGGTGAGTGACCCGTAAAAATATGTGAGATTAATCACATTGGTGTAATCGGTTACACTAGCGCGCAACCGTAAAAATAATTAAAGCTTTGAAAATATAGAGGTAAACGAGGTGATGTGCATCGCGAAAGAACACATTTCAGACTTAACTGAAAGGCGATGTAACAGCAGAAGAAAGGCGATCATGCAAAGAGAATATTCTGAAAGCGAGGCGCATCCGGTGCGGTGTAATCGGTACCATATGTGCACCTTTGCGGCGCCACCAACAAAAAAAGGCCAGCCCGAAGGCTGGCCTTTTATCACGCAGATGTCAGTCGATTACTTCAGACCGGCAGCTTCACGCAGCAGGGCGGCTTTGTCGGTTTTTTCCCATGGGAAATGTTCACGACCAAAGTGACCGTATGCCGCGGTTTCTTTGTAGATTGGGTGCAGCAGATCCAGCATCTGAATCAGGCCGTATGGACGCAGGTCGAAGAACTCGCGCACCAGCAGCGTCAGCTGTTCTGAAGGCACTTTCTCGGTACCGAAGGTTTCAACCATGATGGAGGTTGGCTCAGCTACGCCGATCGCGTAGGAAACCTGGATCTCACAGCGGTCAGCCAGGCCGGCTGCAACGATGTTTTTCGCCACATAACGCGCCGCGTACGCCGCAGAACGGTCAACTTTAGACGGATCTTTACCGGAGAACGCACCGCCACCGTGACGCGCCATGCCGCCGTAGGTATCAACGATGATTTTACGACCGGTCAGACCGCAGTCACCCATTGGGCCGCCGATAACGAAGCGTCCGGTTGGGTTGATGAAGAATTTGGTCGCAGAGCTCAGCCATTCGGTCGGCAGAACCGGCTTGATGATCTCTTCCATCACGGCTTCCTGCAGGGATTTCTGATCGATATCTTCGGAGTGCTGGGTAGACAGAACCACCGCGTCAATACCGACGATTTTGCCGTCGTCATACTGGAAGGTGACCTGACTTTTCGCATCCGGGCGCAGCCACGGCAGGGTGCCGTTTTTACGCACTTCAGCCTGACGCTGCACCAGACGGTGTGCGTAGGTGACCGGTGCTGGCATCAGCACGTCGGTTTCGTTGGTTGCATAGCCAAACATCAGGCCCTGGTCGCCCGCGCCCTGTTCCAGCGGATCGGCACGGTCAACGCCCTGGTTGATGTCTGGAGACTGTTTGCCAATCGCGCTCAGAACCGCGCAGGAGTTGGCATCAAAGCCCATATCAGAATGCACATAGCCGATCTCACGCACTGTGTTACGGGTGATCTCTTCGATATCAACCCATGCGCTGGTGGTGATCTCACCGCCAACCAGAACCATGCCGGTTTTGACATAGGTTTCGCACGCGACGCGCGCTTTAGGATCCTGCGCCAGGATCGCATCCAGCACCGCATCGGAGATTTGGTCAGCAATTTTATCAGGATGTCCTTCTGATACGGACTCGGACGTAAACAGGTGTTTTGCCATGTTTTATTTCACCTAAGAGGAATTTGGTTAGCTCAAGCTGCTGTGCGGAATAGCCAAAGGAGATAATTCTACCAAGGCCTGCAGGTTTTTGACACTGGCAGTATGAGTGTTAATCAGTATAGATGGATTAACATCTGGACGGCTATTTTAGGTCACTTCTTCGCCCGATTTCCAGTTTTTTTTGATTCATCTCTCACTGCGTTGAAATGGCAGCTGGAAATTTTTCCTGACGCTGCTGGCAGCACGCGCATTTTTGTTTTGCTTTTTAGCCCCCTTCTCGGTATAAAACGCGGCGCGCGGCTCATATAAAATAAGCGCTCGATGGACTCATCGTGTCGCCACTTCCAGCCGGGTTAAGCAGTGAACTTTTAGCTTTGGCTTGTGGTCCGTTTCAACAGAGGCGGCCGTGGAGGTGATACGAGATAATGAACCATCGTTTTCCGCACATTCAGCGCAGCCGTTCTGGCGCGTATTTGATTCCCGCAACCCGCATTTCTAGTCTGCAAACCTGCCGATGTTATACCCATCTCGGCGCTTCTCAGGATTCCAGGGCCGGTCACGCTTTGTGAAAACTGAACAAGGGCGCTCTTGTTAATACAAGAGTTTTCTCGTGGTTTCGCCGAACCTTGTCATACAGAGTTCGGATACGTGTTTTACAATGATATGAATAAGAAACCGGTCGCACGGTCTGGTTTTCAGCATACTCTGCTGGGAAACGGAGCCGTTTATGGGTTGTTATCGCCGTATAACGCTGCGATAGTAGTCAACTGTTTTACACTTATTACAAAGAGTTGAGGTTCGCTATGTCTGACGACATGTCTTCTTTTTCGCCTTCGTCAGCGGGCGAACAGGGTGTACTACGTTCTATGCAGGAGGTTGCGATGAGCTCCGAGGAAGCCAGCAAGATGCTGCGCACTTACAATATTGCCTGGTGGGGCAATAACTACTACGACGTCAACGAACTGGGCCACATCAGCGTCTGCCCGGATCCGGACGTCCCTGAAGCGCGCGTGGATCTCGCGAAACTGGTGAAAGCCCGTGAGGCTCAGGGCCAGCGTTTGCCTGCACTGTTCTGCTTCCCGCAGATCCTGCAACATCGCCTGCGTTCTATTAACGCCGCGTTCAAGCGCGCGCGTGAGTCCTACGGCTATAAAGGCGACTATTTCCTGGTTTACCCGATCAAGGTGAACCAGCACCGCCGCGTGATTGAATCCCTGATCCACTCCGGCGAGCCGCTGGGCCTGGAAGCTGGCTCCAAAGCGGAGCTGATGGCGGTTCTGGCGCATGCGGGCATGACCCGTTCAGTGATCGTCTGTAACGGCTATAAAGACCGTGAATACATTCGTCTGGCGCTGATCGGCGAAAAGATGGGCCACAAGGTCTATCTGGTTATCGAAAAGATGACCGAAATCGCCATCGTGCTGGAAGAGGCCGAACGTCTGAACGTGGTGCCGCGCCTTGGCGTGCGTGCGCGTCTGGCGTCACAAGGTTCCGGTAAATGGCAGTCCTCCGGCGGCGAGAAATCCAAGTTCGGCCTGGCGGCAAACCAGGTGCTGCAGCTGGTGGAAATC
Source organism: Enterobacter sp. E20 (assembly GCF_000801755.2). Lineage (NCBI taxonomy): Bacteria > Pseudomonadati > Pseudomonadota > Gammaproteobacteria > Enterobacterales > Enterobacteriaceae > Enterobacter > Enterobacter sp. E20. The sequence continues at coordinate 3,945,727 of NZ_CP012999.1, read as the reverse complement.
CTGCGCGAGCGCGGTCGTCTGGACAGCATTCAGCTGCTGCACTTCCACCTCGGCTCGCAGATGGCCAATATTCGCGACATCGCCACCGGCGTGCGTGAGTCAGCGCGTTTCTACGTTGAGCTGCACAAGCTTGGCGTAAATATTCAGTGCTTCGACGTGGGCGGCGGCCTCGGCGTGGACTACGAAGGGACCCGCTCGCAGTCTGACTGCTCTGTAAACTACGGCCTGAACGAATACGCGAACAACATCATCTGGGCGATCGGCGATGCCTGTGAAGAGAACGGCCTGCCGCACCCGACGGTGATCACCGAATCCGGTCGCGCGGTGACCGCGCACCATACGGTGCTGGTCTCTAACATCATCGGCGTTGAGCGTAGCGAAATCAGCGAAGCGACGCCTCCGGCAGACGATGCTCCGCGTTCCCTGCAAAGCATGTGGGAAACCTGGCAGGAAATGCACGAGCCGGGCACGCGTCGTTCCCTGCGCGAATGGCTGCACGACAGCCAGATGGACCTGCATGATATTCACGTGGGTTATTCTTCAGGCACCTTCAGCCTGCAGGAGCGCGCGTGGGCGGAGCAGCTCTACCTGAACATGTGCCATGAAGTGCAGAAACAGCTCGACCCGAGCAACCGCGCGCACCGTCCGATTATCGACGAGCTGCAGGAGCGTATGGCGGACAAGATTTACGTCAACTTCTCGCTGTTCCAGTCGATGCCGGATGCCTGGGGTATCGACCAGCTGTTCCCGGTTCTGCCGCTGGAAGGGCTGAACCACGCGCCGGAACGTCGTGCGGTGCTGCTGGACATCACCTGTGATTCCGACGGTGCCATCGACCACTACGTCGACGGCGACGGTATCGCAACGACGATGCCAATGCCGGAATACGACCCGGAGAACCCGCCGATGCTGGGCTTCTTTATGGTCGGCGCGTATCAGGAGATCCTCGGCAACATGCACAACCTGTTCGGTGATACCGAAGCGGTGGACGTGTTCGTGTTCCCTGACGGCAACGTGGAAATCGAGCTGTCCGATGAAGGGGACACCGTGGCGGACATGCTGGAATACGTTCAGCTGGATCCGAAAAAACTGCTCACTCAGTTCCGCGACCAGGTGAAAAACACCGGTCTGGACGATGCGCTACAGCAGCAGTTCCTGGAAGAGTTTGAAGCGGGTCTGTACGGGTACACCTACCTGGAAGACGAGTAGGAAAACGCCCTCTCCCGCAGGGAGAGGGCGGGGTGAGGGCATCAGACCGCACAATGCCCTATACTCACTTGAACCCGTATGCATTACCGGCGATAATTCGCCCCAATAAGCGATTTACGAATCAATCCCTTCCTCGTCGGGTTTAACGACGCGGAGGGGATTTTTTTTCATCTGTTTTTAATGTATCGACTTTAAAAGAGGTCAGGACATGAGCACTTTAGGTCATCAGTACGATAACTCTCTGGTATCTAACGCGTTTGGTTTTTTACGCCTTCCGATGAACTTCCAGCCGTACGACAGCGACGCTGACTGGGTGATCACCGGCGTGCCGTTCGATATGGCAACATCTGGCCGCGCGGGTGGTCGTCACGGCCCGGCTGCGATTCGTCAGGTTTCCACTAACCTGGCCTGGGAGCATAACCGCTTCCCATGGAACTTCGACATGCGCGAGCGCCTGAACGTGGTGGACTGCGGTGACCTGGTGTACGCCTTCGGCGACGCGCGTGAGATGAGCGAGAAGCTGCAGGCGCACGCCGAGAAGCTGCTGGCTGCCGGTAAGCGCATGCTCTCGTTCGGCGGCGACCACTTCGTGACCCTGCCGCTGCTGCGCGCCCATGCGAAGCACTTCGGTAAAATGGCGCTGGTGCACTTCGATGCACATACCGACACCTACGCGAACGGCTGCGAGTTTGACCACGGCACCATGTTCTTCACCGCGCCGAACGAAGGTCTGATCGACCCGAACCACTCCGTGCAGATCGGCATTCGCACCGAGTTCGACAAAGACAACGGTTTCACCGTGCTGGATGCGGGCCAGGTTAACGATCGCGGCGTGGACGACATCATCGCTCAGGTGAAGCAGATCGTGGGTGATATGCCCGTGTATCTGACCTTCGACATCGACTGTCTGGATCCGGCATTTGCTCCGGGCACCGGTACGCCGGTCATCGGCGGCTTGACCTCAGATCGTGCCATCAAGCTGGTGCGCGGCCTGAAGGATCTGAACATTGTCGGGATGGACGTGGTGGAAGTGGCGCCTGCGTACGACCAGTCCGAGATCACCGCGCTGGCCGCAGCGACTCTGGCGCTGGAAATGCTCTACATTCAGGCAGCCAAAAAAGGCGAATAAGCCTCACCTTGCGTGATAAAAAACCTCTCTATTGAGAGGTTTTTTTATTGCCTTCAGAACACGTTAAACGGGTATTCCACGTAAGCGCGGATCTCGTCCCCGCCCACGTTGTACTCGCTGGCGTTGCCGGAGACGCGCAGTACGGAGTAGCGCAGTTTAAGCTTCAGATCCTTCGCCGGACCATCCTGCACCTGGTACTGGATCTGGTTAAACCACTCGTGCTCTTTGCCGTTGCTGGTTTCAGAGGTTTTAATATTATCCCCACGCACGTAGGCAGTGGTCCAGCTCAGGCCCGGTAAGCCAAGGCCGCCAAAGTCCAGACCGTAGGATGCCTGCCAGGAACGTTCGTCTTCGCCGTTAAAATCAGACCAGTAGGAGTTCGCCAGCCAGATGGTGTTTCCGCCGTCACCCACGCCGCCCTTGTCGCGATAGCCGCCGTAGTTGTAGCCGGTGCTGCCGCTGCTCTGCTGGTACGCCACTTTGAACGTGTGAATGTCCCAGATGTAGCTCGCCGCCAGGCTCCAGATGGTGTTGCTGCGGCCCGTGTCGAGGCTGTCCGCGTAGCCCTGATCCAGACGGGAGTTATAGCCGTTGAAGTCGAGCACCAGCTGCTGCCCGGTGCTGAACGGCTGTTTGAAGTTCATGCCCAGGTACTGCTTGTTCATCACCTCTTCATTATGAGAGGCGTACAGCGCGCCGCTGAACTGGTCGTTAAACTGATAGCTCGCACCGCCGAAGGAGAGGCTCTTCAGTCCGCTGTCGTGGCGGTCATCGCTTTTACGCTGCTCGTCGGTGAAGTAACCGGCGTTGATTTCCAGACCGTCGATCTCTTTTGAGGTCAGCATGGTGCCGGTGTAGCTTTCAAACAGCAGGCGGGAGCTGTCGGCATTCACGATGGGCAGCTCAGGGCGCTGATTTCCGTAGCTCAGTACGGTATTCGAGATGCGCATTTTGGCGGTTGCGCCAAACTTTGCCAGATCGGATTTTGCCCGGCCATCATCTTCCTGTTTAAAGAAGTCGATGCCGCCTGCGCCGCTTTTGCCACGGCCGCCGTCCAGGCGCACGCCGTATTGAGCAATACCGTCCACGCCAAAGCCCACCAGCCCTTCGGTATAGCCGGATGCAAACGTGGCGATGATCCCCTGACCCCACTCGGCTTTGTCCTGCTGGCCCTGATGGTAGTCGCGGCTGATATACGCATTGCGTAAAAACAGATCCAGATGGCTGTCGTCAATAAAACCCTGGCTGTCGGATTGCTGGCTTGCAGCGGCAGGTAATGCAGCAAATAAGCTTAAAGCAATTAATGATAATTCTTTTTTCACGGAGGGAACGTCTCTGTCTGGATATAGTAATTTGAATAACTGCGGGGGTGATAATTACCGGAAAAAGTGACCTTTGCAATAATTATGTGACCAGACATTTCAAGGTGATAAGGCAGATTTGGCGGGGCTTTCAGGGGGTTACCGATACGTGCTGTTAAGTTAACAATTCATGCGAAATAAAAAGGAGGCAAAATTGCCTCCTTCTGAAATTATTTAATTCCGTCTGCGGCCATACGGTCGCGAATATGCTGTGCGCGTTCTTCTGAGGCCGGGTGATCGTCAAACATGGAGCTTTGGCGTCCGGCTTCCAGCTTGGCCAGTTTTTCGAAGCTGGTGGCTAAGCCTGATGGATTAATGCCGCGTTTGCGCAACAGATCGTAGGAGTAGTCATCCGCCTCGGACTCCTGACGCTGTGAGAACTGAGAGTTAACCAGCTTTTCACCCACGTCCCCAAGCTGTGACTGCGACAGGCTGCCAACGATACCGCCCGCAGAGGCCGCCGCTGCGCGGATGGCATTGGTGCCCAGGGCAACCTGCATCCCTTTCTTCACGTGGCCCAGGGCAACGTGGCCCATTTCGTGGCCGATGACCGCTTCCACTTCGTTGTCGGTCATCATGTCCATCAGCCCGCTATAGACGCGGATACAGCCGTTCGCCATCGCGAAGGCGTTCACGTCTTTCGCCATGTACACCTTGTAGTTCACCGGCTGGCCGTTGATGTTGTCGCCCAGCGCGGAAGCAATCTTATTCAGACGCTGCGTGTAGGTACTGTTAGCCGGCGCAAGCGTGGCTTTTCCGTCCATATCTTTACAGGCCTGGTCGCTCAGCGCTTTCACCTGCGCATCGCTCAGGGAATAGGCCTGAAAGGCCTCTGCGCCTGACGTCATCAGACCGTTAGAATCCATATTCTGACAGCCGCTCAGCAGGAGCGTTGTACCCAGGGCCAGCACTATTGCACGCATTTTCATGAGGTTGCTTCCGTACTCGTTAAACTGAATAAAATCCGAAAAGGGCACCGTCAGCGAAGCCGGTGTCGTGCTAAGTATAAGGAATATCTGCAGGGCCGGGCGAGCAGATTGCGCAACATGCGAGCATGATCCAGAGATTTCTTAACAAGCAAAAGAATGCTCCATGTACATGACTTGCGGCTTGGGTTACATTGTTGGCACTTTTTTCCGGCGTAGCCCAAAACGCGCTGTCGTCAAGGGCATGGCCTTTAACAGTCCGATCTGGAGTTAAAATGTCCTCACGTAAAGAGCTTGCTAATGCTATTCGTGCGCTGAGCATGGACGCAGTACAGAAAGCCAAATCCGGCCACCCAGGGGCTCCTATGGGTATGGCTGATATCGCCGAAGTCCTGTGGCGTGATTTCCTGAACCACAACCCGCAGAACCCGTCATGGGCTGACCGCGACCGCTTCGTGCTGTCCAACGGCCACGGCTCTATGCTGATCTATAGCCTGCTGCACCTCACCGGCTACGATCTGCCTATCGAAGAGCTGAAAAACTTCCGTCAGCTGCACTCTAAAACTCCAGGTCACCCGGAAGTGGGTTACACCGCTGGCGTAGAAACCACCACCGGCCCGCTGGGGCAGGGTATTGCTAACGCTGTGGGTATGGCGATTGCCGAGAAGACGCTGGCGGCGCAGTTCAACCGTCCTGGTCACGACATCGTAGACCACTTCACCTACGCGTTCATGGGCGACGGCTGCATGATGGAAGGCATTTCTCACGAAGTGTGCTCCTTGGCAGGTACCCTGAAGCTGGGCAAACTGGTTGCGTTCTATGACGACAACGGTATCTCCATCGACGGTCACGTCGAAGGCTGGTTCACCGACGACACCGCAGCACGTTTCGAAGCCTACGGCTGGCACGTAGTGCGTGGCGTTGATGGTCACGATGCTGACTCGATTAAACGTGCAGTGGAAGAAGCGCGCGCGGTGACGGACAAACCGTCCCTGCTGATGTGCAAAACCATCATCGGTTTCGGTTCGCCGAACAAGGCGGGTACTCACGACTCCCACGGCGCACCGCTGGGCGACGCGGAAATCGCACTGACCCGCGAAGCGCTGGGCTGGAAACACCCTGCATTCGAAATCCCGTCTGAGATCTACGCTCAGTGGGATGCAAAAGAAGTAGGCCAGGCGAAAGAAGCGGCCTGGAACGAGAAATTCGCTGCCTATGCGAAAGCGTTCCCGCAGGAAGCGGCTGAATTCACCCGTCGTATGAAAGGTGAAATGCCGTCTGACTTCGACGCGAAAGCGAACGAATTTATCGCTAAGCTGCAGGCGAACCCGTCTAAAATCGCGAGCCGTAAAGCGTCTCAGAATGCGATTGAAGCGTTCGGCCCATGGCTTCCAGAATTCCTGGGCGGCTCCGCTGACCTGGCACCATCTAACCTGACCCTGTGGTCTGGTTCTAAGCCAATCAACGAAGATACTGCCGGTAACTACATCCATTACGGTGTACGTGAATTCGGTATGACCGCGATTGCCAACGGTATTTCCCTGCACGGTGGTTTCCTGCCATACACCTCTACCTTCCTGATGTTTGTCGAATATGCACGTAACGCCGTGCGTATGGCCGCGCTGATGAAACAGCGTCAGGTAATGGTCTACACCCACGACTCCATCGGTCTGGGCGAAGATGGCCCAACTCACCAGCCGGTAGAGCAGGTGGCTTCCCTGCGCGTGACCCCGAACATGAGCACATGGCGTCCATGTGACCAGGTGGAATCCGCGGTGGCGTGGAAATACGGCGTTGAGCGTCAGGACGGTCCAACCGCGCTGATCCTCTCCCGTCAGAACCTGGCACAGCAGGAGCGTACGCCTGAGCAGCTGGCGAACATCGCTCGCGGTGGTTACGTGCTGAAAGATTGCGCGGGCCAGCCAGAGCTGATCTTCATCGCCACCGGTTCGGAAGTTGAACTGGCTGTTGCAGCGTGGGAAAAACTGACTGCCGAAGGCGTGAAAGCGCGCGTGGTTTCCATGCCGTCTACCGATGCGTTCGACAAACAAGATGCTGCTTACCGCGAATCCGTCCTGCCTAAAGCGGTTTCCGCGCGTGTGGCAGTGGAAGCGGGTATCGCAGACTACTGGTTCAAATACGTGGGCCTGAACGGCGCTATCGTCGGTATGACCACCTTCGGTGAATCTGCTCCTGCAGAACAGCTGTTCGAAGAATTCGGCTTCACCGTTGAGAACGTTGTCGCGAAAGCGAAAGAACTGCTGTAATCGTTTGTACGGTGCGGGCTGATGTCCTCACCCGAGCCCTCTCCCACGGGAGAGGGTGCAAACACTAAAAAACGGTAACCTCTCGGTTACCGTTTTGCTTTTACCTTGCCGCCATTATTCCACCTAAAATGTGACGCAAGTCATATAGCGCGCTTATTCATCTGGACAGACATTCCTTTTATTCCCCGATTCGCTTATTCTTGCTGAAGCGTTTCAGTCGATTAAATGTTCGACAATTGACCAATCAATCGCAGTTTGTGACAGCAAGGATTCCCCTTCGGGCGTAGCTGGATTACTCTTTCAGCCACCTCAAACTCAGGGATTGCTTTGCAGGAGATCTATGACCGTACGCGTAGCGATTAATGGCTTCGGTCGCATCGGACGTAACGTGGTTCGTGCTTTATATGAATCCGGACGTCGGGCGGAAATAACCGTGGTGGCAATCAATGAACTGGCGGATGCTACGGGCATGGCGCATTTGTTGAAATATGACACCAGCCACGGACGCTTTGCCTGGGATGTACGCCAGGAAAGAGAACAGCTGTTTGTGGGTGACGACGCTATTCGCGTGCTGCATGAGAACAGCATCTCCGGGCTACCCTGGCGTGAACTGGGTGTGGATGTGGTGCTTGACTGTACCGGCGTGTACGGCAACCGCGAACATGGCGAAGCGCATCTTGCTGCAGGCGCGAAAAAAGTCCTGTTTTCTCATCCCGGCAGTAACGACCTCGACGCGACCGTCGTGTTTGGCGTCAACCAGCATGAGCTGCAGGCCGAACACCGCATTGTTTCCAACGCCTCCTGTACCACTAACTGCATTATTCCGGTCATCAAACTGTTAGACGATGCGTATGGCATTGAATCCGGTACCGTGACCACGATTCATTCCGCCATGCACGATCAGCAGGTTATCGACGCCTACCATCCGGATTTGCGACGCACTCGCGCAGCGAGCCAGTCAATCATTCCGGTGGACACGAAACTGGCGGCAGGGATCACCCGAATTTTTCCGCAGTTTAATGACCGATTTGAAGCGATTGCCGTACGTGTCCCGACGATTAACGTCACCGCAATCGACCTTAGCGTGACGGTGAAAAAACCGGTAAAAGCCTGTGAAGTCAACCTGTTGCTGCAAAAAGCGGCACAGGGGGCATTTCATGGTATAGTTGACTATACGGAATTACCGTTGGTCTCAGTAGATTTTAACCACGACCCGCACAGCGCCATCGTCGATGGCACGCAAACGAGAGTCAGTGGCGCACACCTTATCAAGACGCTGGTCTGGTGTGATAACGAATGGGGCTTTGCTAACCGAATGCTCGACACCACGTTAGCAATGGCCGCTCAAGGTTTCAGGTAAGACGCATTGTGCGTCTGCAAAACTTTAAGAATCAACGAGAGGATTCACCATGTCTGTAATTAAGATGACCGATCTGGATCTGGCTGGTAAACGCGTTTTCATCCGTGCCGATCTGAACGTACCGGTTAAAGATGGCAAAGTGACCAGCGACGCGCGTATCCGTGCATCTCTGCCAACCATCGAACTGGCTCTGAAGCAGGGCGCGAAAGTGATGGTCACCTCCCACCTGGGTCGTCCAACTGAAGGCGAGTACAACGAAGAGTTCTCTCTGCTGCCAGTGGTTAATTACCTGAAAGACAAACTGTCCAACCCGGTTCGCCTGGTTAAAGATTACCTGGACGGCGTTGAAGTTGCAGCCGGTGAACTGGTTGTTCTGGAAAACGTTCGCTTTAACAAAGGCGAAAAGAAAGACGACGAAACTCTGTCCAAAAAATACGCTGCACTGTGCGACGTGTTCGTGATGGATGCATTCGGTACGGCTCACCGTGCTCAGGCGTCAACCCACGGTATCGGTAAATTCGCAGACGTAGCGTGTGCCGGTCCTCTGCTGGCTGACGAACTGGAAGCGCTGGGTAAAGCACTGAAAGAACCTGCTCGTCCAATGGTGGCTATCGTTGGTGGTTCTAAAGTTTCTACCAAACTGACCGTTCTGGATTCCCTGTCTAAAATCGCTGACCAGCTGATCGTTGGCGGTGGTATCGCGAACACCTTCGTTGCCGCTCAGGGCCACAACGTGGGCAAATCCCTGTACGAAGCAGACCTGGTTGACGAAGCCAAACGCCTGCTGAGCACCTGCGATATCCCGGTTCCAACTGACGTTCGCGTAGCGACCGAGTTCTCCGAAACCGCAACCGCGACCCTGAAATCTGTAAACGACATCAAAGATGAAGAGCAGATTCTGGACCTGGGCGACGTTTCTGCACAGAAACTGGCTGAAATCCTCAAAAACGCAAAAACTATCCTGTGGAACGGTCCTGTTGGCGTGTTCGAATTCCCGAACTTCCGCAAAGGTACTGAAATCGTTGCTAACGCTATCGCAGACAGCGAAGCGTTTTCTATCGCAGGCGGTGGTGACACCCTGGCGGCAATCGACCTGTTCGGTATCGCTGACAAGATCTCCTACATCTCCACTGGTGGCGGCGCATTCCTCGAATTCGTGGAAGGCAAAGTACTGCCAGCAGTAGCAATGCTCGAAGAGCGCGCTAAGAAGTAAGCCATTCAAGGGCAGGGAAACCTGCCCAATTTTCAGCGCGCTTTTAAGAGCTCGCACCTTTTCTAACGGCCGAAGATACAGGACTAAGCAACATGTCTAAAATTTTTGATTTCGTAAAACCTGGCGTTATCACTGGTGATGACGTACAGAAAGTGTTCCAGGTAGCTAAAGAAAACAACTTCGCTCTGCCAGCAGTTAACTGCGTGGGTACCGACTCCATCAACGCCGTACTGGAAACTGCCGCTAAAGTTAAAGCGCCAGTTATCGTTCAGTTCTCTAACGGCGGCGCTGCGTTCATCGCAGGTAAAGGCGTGAAAACTGACATTCCTCAGGGTGCTGCAATCCTGGGCGCTATCTCTGGTGCGCACCACGTACACCAGATGGCTGAGCACTACGGTGTTCCAGTTATCCTGCACACTGACCACTGCGCGAAGAAACTGCTGCCGTGGATCGACGGTCTGCTGGACGCGGGTGAAAAACACTTCGCGGCTACCGGTAAGCCACTGTTCTCTTCTCACATGATCGACCTGTCTGAAGAGTCACTGCACGAAAACATCGAAATCTGCTCCAAATATCTGGCGCGCATGGCCAAAATGGGCATGACTCTGGAAATCGAACTGGGTTGCACCGGTGGTGAAGAAGACGGCGTGGACAACAGCCACATGGACGCTTCTGCACTGTACACCCAGCCAGAAGACGTTGATTACGCTTACACCGAGCTGAGCAAAATCAGCCCACGCTTCACCATCGCAGCGTCCTTCGGTAACGTACACGGCGTTTACAAACCAGGTAACGTGGTTCTGACCCCGACTATCCTGCGTGATTCTCAGGAATACGTTTCCAAGAAACACAACCTGCCGCACAACAGCCTGAACTTCGTCTTCCACGGCGGTTCCGGTTCTTCTGCTCAGGAAATCAAAGACTCCGTAAGCTACGGCGTAGTGAAAATGAACATCGATACCGACACCCAGTGGGCAACATGGGACGGTATTCTGCAGTACTACAAAACCAACGAAGCTTACCTGCAGGGTCAGCTGGGCAACCCGAAAGGCGAAGACCAGCCGAACAAGAAATACTACGATCCACGCGTATGGCTGCGCGCTGCCCAGACTTCAATGATTACTCGTCTGGAGCAGGCATTCAAAGAGCTGAACGCGGTAGACGTTCTGTAATTTGAGCTGCTAACAGCATCCCAAGGCCCGCAAATGCGGGCCTTTTTTTATGCTTTTTCAATACTCTGCCAGGCCGGTTTTTGTGATCTGTTTGGCAAACCCGGCGCTTTTTGTTTACCCTTTACGGACCTGCCTGTCTCCATGGGGGATGGATTTTGTGTTTTGGTTTAACAAAAGGAAGAATAAATGGAACAACTCGATGTTGTAGACAGCATCAATAATGCCGGTAACTGGCTGGTGCGCAACCAGGCGCTGCTGCTGAGCTATGCCGTGAACATCGTCGCGGCGATTGCCATCATCATCGTCGGGATGATCGTGGCGCGCATTGTATCGAACACGGTTAACCGCGTAATGCTGGCCCGTAATATTGACGCCACGGTGGCTGACTTCCTCTCCGCGCTGGTGCGCTACGGCATTATCGCCTTTACGCTGATTGCGGCGCTGGGCCGTGTGGGCGTGCAGACTGCCTCCGTCATTGCCGTTCTCGGTGCCGCCGGTCTGGCTATTGGTCTGGCGCTGCAGGGCTCGCTGTCAAACCTGGCGGCAGGCGTTCTGCTGGTCACCTTCCGTCCGTTCCGCTCCGGCGAATACGTTGACCTTGGCGGCATTGCCGGAACCGTGCTGCAGGTGCAGATTTTCTCAACGACCATGCGTACCGTCGATGGCCGCATCGTGGTCGTGCCGAACGGGAAAATCATCGCGGGCAACATCATTAACTTTTCCCGTGAACCGGTGCGTCGTAACGAACTGATTATCAGCGTGGCGTACGACTCCGACATCGATCAGGTGAAGTCGCTAATTAGCAACATCATTGCTTCAGACGATCGCATTCTGAAAGACAAAGAGCAGACGGTTCGCCTGAACGAGCTGGGCGCTTCCTCCATTAACTTCGTGGTGCGTATCTGGAGCAAAAGCAGCGATCTGCAAAACGTGTACTGGGACGTGCTGGAGCGCATTAAGCGCGACTTCGATGCCAACGGCATCAGCTTCCCGTACCCTCAGATGGACGTAAACGTCAAAAAAGTCAAAGAAGCCGAATAACTTCTCGCAGGCCCGGTAAGCGCTAGCGCCACCGGGCTTTATTTTTATAAGCACTGCTAATCCCCAATTAATATTATCAATTTCCTCTAATGTAATTCGCGCAGTATAGTCTCCTTTCAGCACAACACTGTGAGAATTTCGTCATGTTATCTTTTTATTTTCAAGGGCTTGCCTTAGGTGCGGCCATGATCCTTCCCCTTGGCCCGCAAAATGCGTTTGTGATGAACCAGGGCATTCGCCGCCAGTATCATCTGATGATTGCCCTGCTGTGCGCGGTAAGCGATTTACTGCTGATCTGTGGCGGAATTTTTGGCGGCAGCGCATTGCTCATGCAGTCTCCCTGGCTGCTGGCGCTGGTCACCTGGGGTGGCGTGGCATTTCTGCTCTGGTACGGTTTTGGTGCACTGAAAACCGCGATGAGCAGCAACCTCGAACTGGCAAGCGCGGAAGTCATGAAGCAGGGCCGCTGGAAGATTATCGTCACCATGCTGGCGGTCACCTGGCTTAATCCGCATGTTTATCTGGACACCTTCGTGGTGCTGGGCAGCCTGGGCGGTCAGCTGGACGTTGAGCCGAAACGCTGGTTTGCGCTGGGCACGGTTAGCGCCTCTTTCCTCTGGTTCTTCGGTCTCGCCATTCTGGCCGCATGGCTGGCTCCTCGTCTGCGTACGGCCAAAGCCCAGCGCATCATTAATACGCTGGTGGGGCTGGTGATGTGGTTTATTGCTTTTCAGCTGGCAAAAGAGGGGATTCACCACGTTCAGGAATTGTTCAACTAATCCTTGTCTTATGGACAACTGAACAAGACCCGCTAAGCTTGCTGGCATGCGCCCTGTTAATGGGCACTCTTCGCAACATGGAGGAATAACAGTGAAGTTTAAGGTGATGGCCCTGGCGGCATTAGTAAGTTTTGGTGCGGTGTCGGTGCAGGCAAGTGAACTGCCGGATGGCCCGCACATCGTCACTTCAGGCACCGCAAGCGTGGACGCGGTACCCGATGTCGCAACGCTGGCAATTGAAGTCAATGTGTCTGCGAAAGATGCGGCATCTGCCAAGAAGCAGGCTGACGATCGTGTTGCGCAATATCTCTCTTTCCTCGAGCAGAACGGTGTCGGTAAAAAAGATATCAACTCCGCGAACCTGCGTACTCAACCCGATTATGACTACCAGAATGGTAAAAGCATCCTGAAAGGCTACCGTGCCGTGCGTACCGTCGAAGTGACCGTGCGTCAGCTGGATAAGCTTAACTCGCTGCTGGATGGCGCGCTGAAGGCGGGTCTGAACGAAATTCGTTCCGTGTCGCTGGGCGTTGCGCAACCGGAGAAATACAAAGACGAAGCGCGTAAAGCGGCGATTGATGATGCCATTCATCAGGCAGAACAGCTGGCTTCTGGCTTTAAGAGCAAGCTCGGCCCGGTTTACAGCGTGCGTTACCACGTCTCTAACTACCAGCCAAGCCCGATGGTGCGGATGATGAAGGCTGAGGCAGCTCCGGTGTCTGCTCAGGAAACATACGAGCAGCCAACCATTCAGTTTGACGATCAGGTGGATGTGGTGTTCCAGCTGGAGCCAACCCAAACTCAGCAAACTGAGGCGGCTAAGGCGCAGTAAGTTGCCCTCACCCTAACCCTCTCCCGCAGGGAGAGGGAATTCAAGCGATTAATCCTGTCTCAACACCTTGTGCCCGTACGCCAGCAGCGCGTCGGTGACGTTGCGCATCATGCGGCTTTCTGGCGCAAACCGGTGCCAGTAGAGCATCCGGCGCTGATACAGCCCCGGCGTCAGGTCAATCAGCTCACCGCTTTTCAACTCTTTCTCAATCTGCAGATGCGGGATCATGCAGCAGGTGGTGCCCTGACGCGCAAGCTGCACAAAGGCTTCAGACGAGTTGACGATATGGCACGGCACGCTGCCCGGCGGCAGATCGAAGTTTTGCTGCAGGAACGCCTGATGCATATCGTCCAGATGGTCGAACGCCACGGCAGGGGCTTTCAGCAGCGCGGCGCGGGTGACGCCGTTCGGGAAGTAGCGCTCGGCAAAGGCTTTTGAACCCACAAACAGGTAGTCCAGCGCGCCCAGCTGATCGACAAGACAGCTTGGCAGCGCCTGAGGCTGAATACTGACCGCCCCAACCACTTCACCGCGACGCAGGCGCTCCTGGGTACGGGTTTCATCTTCAACCTGTAAATTCAGACGGATAGGGGAATCCGCTAATACCGGCGCAAGGGCCGGCAGTAGCCAGGTTGCCAGACTGTCGGCGTTGACCGCCAGAGAGAGCAGCAGCGGCGTAGAGCCCGTTTGTTCGTCACCCAGCCACTCGTCTTCCAGCAGTTCAACCTGGCGCAGCAGGGCGAGAAGCTTTTGCCCTTGCTCGGTTGGACGTGGCGGCACGGTACGCACCAGCAGCGGCTGGCCGAACATGTTTTCAAGCTGTTTGATACGCTGTGATACGGCGGACTGGGTGATGCAAAGCTTTTGCGCCGCGCGCTCAAAACCGCGTTCACGAATAACTGCATCAAGTGCCTGTAGTGTTCTGTAGTCCGGACGTTTCATTGCTCTGGCTGGCTCCTTAATTTTGCTTATTCTGCACTATGACACAATTTTCCCTTCGTGGCAGACGAATTCCATTCGACGTGTTCTATAATGCGCCCTGAGTTTTCACACCACAGGCAAAACGATCATGACGCAGGATGAACTGAAAAAAGCAGTAGGATGGGCCGCTCTCCAGTACGTGCAGCCGGGTACCATTGTTGGTGTCGGTACGGGATCAACCGCGGCACACTTTATCGATGCGCTGGGCACGATGAAGGGGCAAATCGAGGGCGCGGTTTCCAGCTCTGATGCTTCCACGGAAAAGCTGAAAAGCCTCGGCATTACCGTTTTCGATCTCAACGAAGTGGATCGTCTGGGGATTTACGTTGATGGTGCGGATGAAATCAACGGCCACATGCAGATGATCAAAGGCGGCGGCGCGGCGCTGACGCGCGAGAAGATCATCGCCTCCGTTGCGGACAAGTTCATCTGCATCGCGGATGCCTCCAAGCAGGTCGACATTCTGGGTAATTTCCCACTGCCGGTCGAAGTGATCCCAATGGCGCGTAGCGCGGTTGCCCGTCAGCTGGTGAAGCTGGGCGGTCGTCCGGAATACCGTCAGGGCGTAGTCACCGATAACGGTAACGTGATCCTCGACGTTCACGGTCTGGAAATTCTTGACGCGATTGCGCTGGAAAATGCCATCAACGCTATCCCAGGCGTAGTGACCGTAGGGCTATTCGCCAACCGTGGCGCGGATGTGGCGCTGATCGGCACCGCTGACGGCGTGAAAACCATCGTAAAATGATCTGACGGGGGGAGTCCTCCCCCCGCTAAAAAATTTTTGAAAAGCTAAATTCGGTGACTTGTGTCACGTTTTTACGCCTCTTTTGCCGATCCTGCCGCGTTTGTAAATTTCCATAGCATTTTCCTCTGACATTTTGCTCTGTATGACTTTTCTTCAGAGTGCCGACGCAAACGTTCATATTGCTGCAATAGTTTTTTTTGATATGTTGGCTACAGCGGATTCATATCCAGCACAACATCAGTTCAGACAAAAACAGGGTCGGGTAAATGGCAAAGGTATCACTGGAGAAAGACAAGATTAAATTCCTGCTGGTCGAGGGCGTGCATCAAAAAGCAATCGATAGCCTTCGTGCGGCAGGTTACACCAACATCGAATTTCACAAAGGCGCGCTCGATACCGAAGAGCTGAAAGCGTCCATCCGTGATGCCCACTTCATTGGCCTGCGATCCCGTACTCACCTGACTGAAGAGGTTATTGCCGCGGCGGAAAAGCTGGTGGCTATCGGCTGCTTCTGCATCGGTACCAACCAGGTTGACCTGAATGCTGCCGCCAAACGCGGTATTCCCGTCTTCAACGCCCCGTTCTCCAACACCCGTTCCGTGGCGGAGCTGGTGATTGGCGAACTGCTGCTGCTGCTGCGCGGCATTCCTGAAGCGAACGCCAAGGCGCACCGCGGCGTGTGGAACAAGCTGGCGTCCGGCTCTTTCGAAGCGCGTGGTAAAAAGCTGGGGATTATCGGCTACGGCCACATCGGTACGCAGCTCGGTATTCTGGCGGAATCCCTGGGTATGCACGTGTTTTTCTACGATATCGAAAGCAAGCTGCCGCTGGGCAATGCGACCCAGGTTCAACACCTTTCTGACCTGCTGAACATGAGCGACGTGGTGAGCCTACACGTGCCGGAAAATGCGTCTACTAAAAACATGATGGGCGCGGAAGAGCTGGCGCTGATGAAGCCGGGCTCACTGCTGATCAACGCCGCGCGCGGCACGGTTGTCGATATCCCGGCCCTGGCGGATGCGCTGAAGCGTAAGCATCTGGCGGGCGCGGCCATCGACGTCTTCCCGACGGAGCCAGCGACCAACAGCGATCCGTTTACCTCTCCGCTGTGCGAGTTCGACAACGTGATCCTGACGCCACACATCGGCGGTTCTACCCAGGAAGCGCAGGAGAATATCGGCCTGGAAGTAGCGGGTAAGCTGAGCAAATATTCCGACAACGGTTCTACGCTCTCTGCCGTGAACTTCCCGGAAGTGTCTCTGCCGCTGCACGGTGGTCGTCGTCTGCTGCACATCCACGAGAACCGTCCGGGCGTGCTGACCGCGATCAACCAGATCTTTGCCGAGCAGGGCGTCAATATTGCCGCGCAGTATCTGCAAACGAACTCGCAGATGGGCTACGTGGTTATTGATATCGAAGCGGATGACGATGTTGCCGAAAAAGCGCTGCAGAGCATGAAGGCGATTCAGGGGACGATTCGCGCGCGTCTGCTGTACTGATAGCGGCGAGGTGAATGCATAACGGTAACTGTTGTTACCGTTTTTTTATATTGTCTCCCTCTCCCTGTGGGAGAGGGCTGGGGTGAGGGCATCAGGCCGCACGCCTGTTTCACCACTCCCATAACTTTGATGGCGTCACTACCGCCGGCAACGGCACATCCCACTTCTCCACCGGCAACGCCTCCACGCCCTGACAATCATGCGCATAACCCACCGGCTGCAACCCGTACTGCTGCCAGTTTTGCAGCGTCCGGTCGTAAAAACCGCCGCCCATCCCTAAACGCTGGCCCTGTTCATCAAACGCCACCAGCGGCGTAATCAGCACATCCAGCTGTGACAGCGGGAGCACGTCGCGCACGTCGAGTTTCGGCTCGGTGATTTTCAGGCGATTCACCACCAGCTCGCTGTGGGGGTGATAGTGCAGAAACAGCAAGTTACCTTCGCTGAACGGGTGCAGCACCGGCAGATAGACCTTCTTCCCGGCGCGCCAGAGCTGCTCTATCAGCGGTTGGGTATCCAGCTCTCCATCAAATGACAAAAAGAGCGCAACGGTGTGCGCCATCACGACAGGGGGATACGCCATCATACGGGCGGCGGCCTGCTGGGCAAAATGCGCTTGCTGATCGGCGGTTAACGCACGGCGGCGCTGACGAATTAACTGACGGATGTCCTGGCGTGAAGCAGAAACTTCAGGGAATTGGGTCATGGTAGTCGGTAGAAGAAAAGAGAGGGAATCTCCGAGATGCCGCCGCAGGCTGTAACCCTTGAACCCTTGGTTCAAGGTGAATGTGTCGTCATGGTTTTAAGGCTTCTCGGACGGACCGAGCATGCTCACCAACCATGGAGCGCCACATTCTTGTGGTATGAAATATCGGCTCAGGGGACTGGCCCGCTTGCGAACATCTCAGAGAAATTTTGTCTTCACAGTTACTCTACCATAGTCAACTGAGAAGTGTTATTCAAACTTTGGCCCCGGTCTTTCGGGATTGCGACCTTGATCAAGCAATGCCTGTTCTATGGTCTGCTGGAGCATTTTAATGCGCTGCTCCATGCTTGCCGCGTAGTCGCGGGTCTTCGCTTTTTCCTGAGTCAGTTCATAGCTGATGTTCAACGCGGCGATGAAAACCAGCTGCTCAGTATTTGTGACTCTAGTGCGTTCTTTTAGATCTTGCAACCGCTGATTCAAATCGTCCGCTGCCTGATTCAAAGCATCCCTTTGTTCAGGCGGACAATTCACTCGCAGTGAACGGCCAAAAATCTGGAGATCGACGGGTTGTGCAGACATGCCACCTTCCTGCTGATTGACTGCGCTGCCTTCGCTTACTGCCCCGGGGGCTGCGAAGGGGCGACACTATAGCTACCCTGATGTGAAGATACAAGCCCTTTTCTGGTATCACCAGGGTCCAAAGTGGTAGCATATCATGAAACTTCCCCCCTTTGATGACGAATGCTCATGTCTATACAGAACGAAATGCCTGGTTACAAGGATTTAAACCAGTTACTGAACCAGCAGGGAATCGGTTTAACCCCTGCCGAAATGCACGGTCTGATCAGTGGCATGCTGTGCGGCGGAAACAGCGACAGCTCATGGCAGCCGCTGATCCACGACCTCACGAATGAAGGGCTGGCGTTTGGTCACGAGCTGGCGGAAGCGCTGCGTAAAATGCACGCAGCAACCAGCGATTCGCTGGAAGACGATGGCTTCCTTTTTCAGCTTTATCTGCCTGAAGGCGACGACGTCAGCGTGTTCGATCGCGCCGATGCGCTGGCCGGCTGGGTAAACCACTATCTGCTGGGGCTGGGCGTGACGCAGCCTAAACTGGATAAAGTGACCGGCGAAGCGGGTGAAGCGATTGACGACCTGCGAAACATCGCCCAGCTCGGCTACGATGAAGACGAAGACCAGGAAGAGCTGGAAATGTCTCTTGAAGAGATTATCGAGTACGTGCGCGTGGCGGCACTGCTGTGCCACGATAACTTCACGCGCTCTCAGCCGACCGCGCCGGAAGTCCGCAAGCCAACCTTACATTAAGAAAAATAACGCACAGGAGGGTGTCATGGTTATCTCGAGTCAAGAGTATTCGCGCCGCCGTCAGGCGCTGCTGGCAACAATGCAGCCGGGCAGCGCCGCGCTGATTTTTGCTGCGCCTGAGGTCACCCGCAGCGCCGACAGCGAATATCCCTATCGCCAGAGCAGCGATTTCTGGTACTTCACCGGCTTTAACGAGCCGGAAGCGGTGCTGGTGCTGATTAAGAGCAATGACACCCACAACCACAGCGTGATTTTCAACCGCGTGCGCGATCTGACGGCCGAAATCTGGTTTGGCCGCCGCTTAGGCCAGGAGGCTGCACCGGCGAAGCTGGGCGTTGACCGCGCGCTGGCGTTTAGCGAAATCAACCAGCAGCTCTATCAGCTGCTTAACGGCCTCGACGTGCTCTATCACGCGCAGGGCGAATATGCGTACGCCGATGAGATTGTTTTCACCGCGCTGGATAAGCTGCGCAAAGGCGCGCGGCAGAACCTGTCCGCACCCGCCACGCTGACGGACTGGCGTCCGGTGGTGCATGAGATGCGCCTGTTCAAGTCTGAAGAAGAGCTGAATTTGATGCGTCGTGCGGGCGAAATAAGCGCCCTGGCGCACACCCGCGCCATGGAAAAGTGCCGTCCCGGGATGTTCGAATACCAGCTGGAAGGCGAAATACATCACGAATTTAACCGCCACGGCGCGCGTTATCCCTCTTACAACACCATTGTTGGCGGCGGAGAAAACGGCTGCATTCTGCACTACACCGAAAACGAAAGCGCGCTGCGCGACGGCGATCTGGTCCTGATTGACGCCGGTTGCGAATACCAGGGCTACGCGGGGGACATCACCCGTACTTTCCCGGTGAACGGTAAATTCTCACCGGCACAGCGCGCCATTTACGACATCGTTCTCGAGTCGCTTGAGACGGCGCTCAGGCTGTATCGTCCCGGTACCTCCATGCAGGAAGTGACCGGCGAAGTGGTGCGCATCATGATTACCGGTCTGGTCAGGCTCGGGATCCTGAAAGGGGAGGTCGATATCCTGATCGCTGAAAATGCGCATCGACCGTATTTCATGCACGGCCTGAGCCACTGGCTGGGGCTGGATGTGCATGACGTTGGCGCGTACGGCACCGACCGTTCGCGCGTGCTGGAGCCGGGCATGGTGTTAACCGTGGAGCCAGGCCTGTATATCGCACCGGATGCCGACGTGCCTGAAGAGTACCGCGGGATTGGCATTCGCATCGAAGACGACATCGTGATCACCGAAACCGGTAACGAAAACCTGACCGCGAGCGTCGTGAAAAACGCTGACGATATCGAGGCGCTGATGGCAGCGGCACGTGCATGAGCGTGATTATCGTTGGCGGCGGCATGACCGGGGCCACGCTGGCGCTGGCCATTTCGCATTTGACGAAGGGGCAGCTTCCGGTGCACCTGGTGGAAGCCGTCGCGCCGCAGGCAAAAAATCATCCCGGTTTTGATTCCCGCGCTATTGCCCTGGCGCAGGGTACCTGCCAGCAGCTGTCCCGTATTGGCATCTGGCAGGCCATCGCTGATTGCGCGACGGCAATTAAAACCGTTCACGTAAGCGATCGCGGCCATGCTGGCTTTGTCACGCTGGACGCGCAGGATTACCGCATTGACGCGCTGGGTCAGGTTGTCGAGCTGCACGACGTCGGATTGCGTCTGTTTCGTCTGCTCCAGGATGCGCCGGGCGTCACGCTGCATTGCCCGGCGCGCGTGGCCAGCGTGAGCCGCAGTGAGGCGTCGGTCAGCGTAACGCTGGAAAACGGC
The DNA here is from genome assembly GCF_000801755.2 of Enterobacter sp. E20. Classification (NCBI taxonomy): domain Bacteria; kingdom Pseudomonadati; phylum Pseudomonadota; class Gammaproteobacteria; order Enterobacterales; family Enterobacteriaceae; genus Enterobacter; species Enterobacter sp. E20. The sequence goes on along the minus strand of NZ_CP012999.1, from coordinate 3,925,387 downwards.
ACCGTGCTTGAAGGCCAGCTTCTGGTCGCCGCGGACGGCTCGCGCTCATCGCTCGGCGCCCAGTGCGGCGTGGAGTGGCGTCAGCAGCCTTACGGGCAGGTTGCGGTCATTGCGAACGTCTCTACCGCAGCTGAACACCACGGCAGGGCGTTTGAACGCTTTACGCAGCATGGCCCGCTGGCGATGCTGCCGATGTCGGACGGGCGCTGTTCGCTTGTCTGGTGTCATCCGCAGGATAAGGCTGAAGAGGTTAAAGCCTGGTCAGACGAACGTTTTTGTACCGAGCTGCAGAAAGCCTTTGGCTGGCGGCTGGGGCGTATTACCCATGCTGGACAGCGGGCGGTTTACCCGCTTTCGCTGACTACTGCCTCTCAGTCCATCTCGCATCGTCTGGCGCTTGTCGGTAATGCCGCTCAGACGCTGCACCCCATCGCGGGGCAGGGGTTCAACCTTGGCCTGCGGGATGTTATGAGCCTGGCGGAAACCCTTTCGCAGGCGTGGGGCGAACAAAAAGACTGTGGCGCATACCCGGTGCTCAGCCATTACCAGAAGCGCCGCCAGGCGGATAAAGAGGCGACGATTGGCGTCACCGACGGCTTAGTCCATCTCTTTGCCAATCGCTGGGCGCCGCTGGTTGCGGGTCGCAACCTCGGGCTAATGGCGATGGAATTATTCATTCCGGCACGTGACGTGCTGGCGCAGCGGACTCTTGGTTGGGTCGCGCGTTAAGGAGTTATCACCGTGCAAAATGTTGATGTCGCCATCGTTGGCGGCGGTATGGTCGGACTGGCTCTGGCCTGTGGTTTACAGGGCAGCGGCCTGCGCGTGGCGGTGCTGGAGCAAAAGCAGCCTCAGCCCGTTGCGCCAGATGCTCCGCCGGAACTCCGCGTCTCGGCGATCAATGCCGCCAGCGAGAAATTGCTGACGCACCTTGGCGTCTGGGCAGATATTGTGGCGCAGCGCGCCAGCTGCTATCACGGCATGGAAGTGTGGGATAAAGACAGCTTTGGTCATATTGCTTTTGATGATGAAAGCATGGGTTACAGCCATCTGGGTCATATCGTCGAAAACGCGGTGATCCACCACGCGCTGTGGCAGAAAGCGCAGCAGTGCAGCGACGTGACGCTGATTGCGCCTGCGCAGATCCAGCAGGTGGCGTGGGGTGAAAACGAGGCGTTTATCACCTTACAGAGCGGCGACATGCTGACCGCGCGTCTGGTGGTCGGTGCTGACGGTGCGAACTCCTGGCTGCGAAATAAAGCCGATATTCCGCTGACCTTCTGGGACTATCGTCATCACGCTCTGGTTGCGACGATCCGTACCGAGGAGCCGCACGGCGGCGTGGCGCGGCAGATTTTCCACAACGACGGCATTCTGGCGTTCCTGCCGCTTGCCGATCCGCACCTGTGCTCGATTGTCTGGTCCCTGGTGCCTGAAAAAGCCCAGCTGATGCAGGAGGCGACGCCGGATGCCTTTAACCAGGCGCTGTGCATGGCGTTTGATAACCGCCTTGGCTTGTGCACCCTTGAAAGCGAGCGGCAGGTGTTCCCGTTAACCGGCCGCTACGCGCGTCAGTTTGCGGCGCATCGTCTGGCGCTGGTGGGGGATGCGGCGCATACCATTCATCCGCTGGCAGGGCAGGGCGTCAACCTTGGCTTTATGGACGCGGCGGAGCTGGTTGAGGAACTGCGTCGCCTGCATCGCGAAGGCAAAGATATCGGTCAGCATCTTTACCTGCGTCGCTACGAGCGCAGCCGCAAGCACAGTGCGGCGATGATGTTGGCGGGCATGCAGGGCTTCCGCGAGCTGTTTGCCGGCGCAAATCCGGCGAAAAAACTGCTGCGCGATATTGGTCTTAAACTGGCCGATACGCTTCCTGGCGTCAAACCTCAACTTCTTCGCCAGGCGATGGGTCTTAACGATCTTCCCGACTGGTTACGCTAATCTCGATCCCCGTCACACTTTATTTTCCCGGCCTCTGCGCCGGGGAAATTCCCTCGTTTGAAATATTCTAATTTCACGTCATTTTTCGCATTAGAAAATCTAATCTACGGGATTTTATGTTACGGAAATTCGGCCCGTTTTTCCGCACGAAATATCACCATGTGCTAAATCCTGTTAGATCATTGTTAATTTTGTGCGGGGTTAATCGCATTTTTCCAGTGAATAACTCTGTAGGCTTTTTAGCGTTTTTTGGTCATAAGCTAATGTGATGACCCGTTTTACCTTATGGTTAACCGCTGGTTTCGGTGGTAAGTTCGGGTAAAAGAGAACGTTTGCGTCGGCGCCAGGTGACGGGGCCGATACCGGGTTTCACGGTGAATTTTTCAACGAGGACAAGATGGCTCAACAGACTCCTTTGTACGAACAACACGTGTTATGCGGCGCCCGCATGGTGGACTTCCATGGCTGGATGATGCCGCTGCACTACGGCTCGCAGATTGATGAGCACCACGCGGTGCGCACCGATGCCGGTATGTTCGACGTGTCCCACATGACGATTGTCGATCTGCGCGGTAGCCGCACCCGGGAGTTTTTGCGTTATCTGCTGGCAAACGACGTCGCCAAACTGAAAACGCCGGGTAAAGCGCTCTATACCGGCATGCTGAACGCCTCGGGCGGCGTGATTGATGACCTTATCGTCTATTACTTCACTGAAGATTTCTTCCGCCTCGTTGTCAACTCCGCCACCCGCGAAAAAGACCTCTCCTGGATCACCCAACACGCCGAACCTTATGCCATCGACATCACCGTCCGTGACGATCTGTCGCTGATCGCCGTGCAGGGGCCGAACGCGCAGGCGAAAGCCGCATCTCTGTTTAACGACGAGCAGCGCAAAGCAACCGAAGGCATGAAGCCGTTCTTCGGCGTGCAGGCGGGCGATCTGTTTATCGCCACCACCGGCTACACCGGTGAAGCGGGCTACGAAATTGCGATGCCGAACGAGAAGGCCGCTGATTTCTGGCGCGCGCTGGTGGAAGCGGGCGTGAAGCCTGCGGGTCTGGGCGCGCGCGATACGCTGCGTCTGGAAGCGGGGATGAACCTCTACGGTCAGGAGATGGATGAAGGCGTTTCTCCGCTGGCCGCCAACATGAGCTGGACCATCGCATGGGAACCGGCTGACCGTGACTTTATTGGCCGTGAAGCGCTGGAGATGCAGCGTGAGAAGGGCACTGAACAGCTGGTGGGTCTGGTGATGACCGAGAAGGGCGTGCTGCGCGGTGAACTGCCGGTGCGCTTTACCGATGCCGACGGCAATCCTCGCGAAGGCGTGATCACCAGCGGTACCTTCTCCCCGACGCTGGGCTACAGTATTGCACTGGCACGCGTGCCGGCGGGCATTGGCGAAACGGCGGTGGTGCAAATCCGCAACCGCGAAATGCCGGTCAACGTGACCAAACCGATTTTTGTTCGCGCCGGTAAGCCGGTCGCCTAATCATTTTTATCAGGAGAACTTCAATGAGCAATGTGCCAGCAGAACTGAAATACAGCAAAGAACACGAGTGGCTGCGCAAAGAGGCGGACGGCACTTACACCGTAGGGATCACCGAGCACGCGCAAGAGCTGCTGGGCGACATGGTGTTTGTTGACCTGCCTGACGTGGGCACGACCGTTAGCGCGGGCGACGACTGCGCCGTGGCGGAGTCCGTAAAAGCGGCTTCTGATATCTACGCTCCTGTAAGCGGTGAAATCGTTGCCGTCAACGACGCGCTGAGCGATTCGCCAGAGCTGGTGAACAGCGAGCCTTATGAAGGCGGCTGGATCTTCAAGATCAAAGCCAGCGACGAATCTCAGGTTGCCGCGCTGCTGGATGCGACCGCGTACGAAGCACTGTTAGAAGACGAGTAATCGTTTATCCCCCTCTCCTTTCGGGAGAGGGCAGGGGCGAGGGTGCCCATCTTCCCCTCACCCTAACCCTCTCCCAGAGGGAGAGGGAACTTAAATTCACTGCACGTTTCAGGAACCATCGCTCATGACACAGACTTTAAGCCAGCTTGAAAACCGTGGCGCCTTCATTGAACGTCACATTGGGCCGGATGCTCAGCAACAGCAGGAGATGCTGAAGACAGTTGGCGCGGATTCATTAAACGCACTGATCGGCCAGATTGTGCCAAAAGACATCCAGCTTGCCACGCCGCCTCAGGTGGGGGAAGCCACCACGGAATTCGCCGCGCTGGCGGAGCTAAAGGCTATCGCAGGCCTGAACAAGCGCTATAAGTCTTACATTGGCATGGGCTACACCAACGTGCAGTTACCGCCGGTTATCCTGCGCAACATGCTGGAAAACCCGGGCTGGTACACCGCTTACACCCCGTATCAGCCGGAAGTCTCTCAGGGCCGTCTGGAAGCGCTGCTGAACTTCCAGCAGGTGACGCTGGATCTGACCGGTATGGATATCGCCTCCGCCTCGCTGCTGGATGAAGCGACCGCCGCCGCCGAAGCAATGGCGATGGCAAAACGCGTGAGCAAGCTGAAAAATGCCAACCGCTTCTTCGTCGCGGCGGACGTGCATCCCCAGACGCTGGACGTGGTGCGCACCCGCGCGGAAACCTTCGGCTTTGACGTGATCGTAGACGACGCTGACAAAGTGCTGGATCACCAGGACGTTTTCGGCGTGCTGCTGCAGCAGGTAGGCACCACCGGTGAAGTACACGACTACGGCGCGCTGATTGCCGAGCTGAAATCCCGCAAAGTGGTTGTCAGCGTTGCCGCCGATTTTATGGCGCTGGTACTGCTGACGGCACCGGGTAAACAGGGCGCGGATATCGTTTTCGGTTCAGCGCAACGCTTCGGCGTGCCGATGGGCTACGGCGGCCCGCACGCGGCGTTCTTCGGCGCGAAAGATGAATTCAAACGCTCTATGCCAGGCCGTATTATCGGCGTCTCAAAAGATGCTGCCGGTAACACCGCGCTGCGCATGGCGATGCAGACCCGCGAGCAGCACATCCGCCGCGAGAAAGCGAACTCCAACATCTGTACCTCCCAGGTGCTGCTGGCAAACATCGCCAGCCTCTACGCCGTGTTCCACGGCCCGGCTGGTCTGAAGCGCATTGCCAGCCGCATTCACCGCCTGGCCGATATTCTGGCCTGCGGTCTGCAGCAGAAAGGCCTTAAGCTGCGCCACGCTCACTACTTCGACACCCTGTGTGTGGAAGTGGCGGACAAAGCGGCCGTGCTGGCGCGCGCGAATGCAGCAGAGATCAACCTGCGCAGCGACATCCACAACGCCGTCGGCATTACGCTGGATGAAAGCACCTCCCGCGACGATATCCTGAACCTGTTCAGCGTGTTGCTGGGTGACGCGCACGGTCTGGATATTGACGCGCTCGACAAAGAGGTCGCGCTCGACAGCCGCTCCATTCAGGAAAGCATGCTGCGTAACGATGCGATCCTGACGCATCCGGTCTTTAATCGCTATCACAGTGAAACCGAGATGATGCGCTATATGCACTCTCTGGAGCGCAAGGATCTGGCGCTGAACCAGGCGATGATCCCGCTGGGCTCCTGCACCATGAAGCTGAACGCCGCGGCGGAGATGATCCCGATCACCTGGCCTGAATTCTCCGAGCTGCACCCGTTCTGCCCGCCAGAGCAGGCGGAAGGTTATCATATGATGATCAACCAGCTTTCCGACTGGCTGGTGAAACTGACCGGTTATGACGCGCTCTGCATGCAGCCGAACTCCGGCGCGCAGGGCGAATACGCGGGCCTGCTGGCGATCCGTCACTATCACGAAAGCCGCAACGAAGGTCACCGCGATATCTGCCTGATCCCAAGCTCCGCCCACGGTACCAACCCGGCTTCTGCGCAGATGGCGGGCATGGAAGTGGTGGTGGTGGCGTGCGATAAGAACGGCAACATCGATCTGGTCGACCTGCGCGCGAAAGCCGAGCAGGCGGGCGACAAGCTCTCCTGCATCATGGTGACCTACCCGTCTACCCACGGCGTTTACGAAGAGACCATCCGTGAAGTGTGCGAAGTGGTGCACCAGTACGGCGGTCAGGTTTACCTCGACGGCGCGAACATGAACGCTCAGGTGGGCATTACCTCTCCGGGCTTTATCGGCGCGGACGTGTCGCACCTGAACCTGCACAAAACCTTCTGCATCCCGCACGGCGGTGGCGGCCCGGGCATGGGCCCAATCGGCGTGAAAGCGCACCTGGCACCGTTTGTACCGGGCCACAGCGTGGTGCAGATTGAAGGCATGCTGACCCGTCAGGGCGCGGTCTCTGCGGCACCGTTCGGTAGCGCCTCTATCCTGCCAATCAGCTGGATGTACATCCGCATGATGGGCGCGGAAGGGCTGAAGCAGGCGAGCCAGGTGGCGATCCTGAACGCCAACTATATTGCGACTCGCCTGAAGTCTGCCTTCCCGGTGCTCTATACCGGCCGCGACGGTCGCGTGGCGCACGAGTGCATCCTGGATATTCGTCCTCTGAAAGAAGCAACGGGCATCAGCGAGCTGGATATCGCCAAGCGCTTGATTGACTACGGCTTCCACGCGCCAACCATGTCGTTCCCGGTAGCGGGTACGCTGATGGTGGAGCCAACGGAATCTGAAAGCAAAGCCGAGCTGGACCGCTTTATCGACGCGATGCTGGCCATCCGCATGGAGATCGATCGCGTGCAGGACGGCGAGTGGACGCTGGAAGATAACCCGCTGGTTAACGCCCCGCACACCCAGCACGAAATGGTGGCAGAGTGGAACCACGGTTATTCCCGCGAGCTGGCCGTCTTCCCTGCAGGCGTGGCAAACAAATACTGGCCGACCGTGAAGCGTCTTGATGACGTGTACGGCGACCGTAACCTGTTCTGCTCCTGCGTGCCGATGAGCGAATACCAGTAATATTATTGGTGTAGTCATAAAGGCCGGGTAAGGCGAAGCCGCCACCCGGCTTTTTATTGGGAGAAGAAAATGGCAATAGCACTGGTCACCGGCGCCAGCCGGGGCATTGGGAAAGCCACCGCGCTGCAGCTGGCGCGCGAAGGCTACACCGTGGCGGTGAACTATCACCACAACATTAAAGCCGCGACGGACGTGATCAACCAGATCGTTGAAGCGGGCGGTAAAGCCTTTGCCGTCCGCGCGGATATCAGTGATGAAGCCCAGGTGCTGGCGATGTTTGACAGCCTCGATCGTGAAGGCGAGCCGCTTCGTGCGCTGGTCAATAATGCGGGCATTCTGTTTGAGCAATCCACTATCGAGAACCTCTCCGCTGAGCGCATTAACCGCGTCCTGGCGACCAACGTCACGGGCTACTTTCTCTGCTGCCGGGAAGCGGTAAAACGCATGTCCTTCAGGCATGGCGGCAAGGGCGGGGCGATAGTGAACGTCTCTTCCGCCGCGTCGCGCCTGGGCGCGCCGGGTGAATATGTGGATTATGCCGCGTCGAAGGGGGCGGTCGATTCGCTGACAACCGGGCTATCGCTGGAAGTGGCGGCGCAGGGCATTCGCGTCAACTGCGTGCGTCCGGGTCTAATTTATACCGATATTCATGCGTCCGGCGGAGAGCCGGGGCGAGTGGATCGCGTGAAATCGTTGCTGCCGATGCAGCGCGGCGGCCAGCCGGAAGAGGTGGCGCAGGCGATTGTCTGGCTGCTGAGCGAGAAGGCGTCGTACGTAACGGGCAGTTTTATTGAGTTGGCGGGCGGGAAGTAAACCCCTCTCCCAAAGGGGAGAGGGGATCAATCGTAGGCCGGTGCAAGCGTAGCGCCGCCCGGCGTTACGGCGTTAAAGTTTCTCGCCGTTGCTGGCAATCACTTCCTTATACCAGTTAAAGCTCTTCTTGCGGGAACGCGACATGTCGCCCGTGCCGTCGTCGTGCTTGTTCACGTAGATAAAGCCGTAGCGCTTGCTGTACTGGCCGGTGGTGAACGACACGCAGTCGATGCAGCCCCATGGCGTATAGCCCATCAGATCCACGCCGTCGTGCGTCACGGCTTTGATCATCTCTTCCACGTGGGCACGCAGGTAGTCGATGCGGTAGTCGTCGTTGATGCTGCCGTCTTCTTCCACCTTATCGTAGGCGCCGAACCCGTTTTCCACGATAAACAGCGGTTTCTGATAACGCTCGTACAGTTCGCACAGGGAATAGCGCAGGCCTACCGGATCGATCTGCCAGCCCCAGTCGGACGCTTTCACGTGCGGGTTTGGCACGCTGCCTTCGAAACCGGAAATCGCATCGCCGGTCCCGCCTTCCGCTTTCACCGCGTTGGTCATGTAGTAGCTGAAACCTAAGTAGTCGCAGGTACCTTCACGCAGGATCTGCTCGTCGCCTGCCTCCATTTTGATGGAGAAGCCGCGTCGCTCCCACTCGTTCAGCACGTAGGACGGGTAGTAACCACGCAGCTGGACGTCGGTAAAGACATAGCGCTCGCGCATGGATTCCTGGGCGAACATCACGTCTTCCGGTTTGCAGGAGAACGGATAGAGCGCCACCATCGCCAGCATGCAGCCGACCTTCATCTCAGGGTTGATGCGGCGCGCGGCTTTCACCGCCAGTGCGCTGGCCACAAACTGGTGGTGTAGGACCTGGTACATGGTCTCTTCCGGATTGTCATGTTCGGTATAGACCACGCCCGAGCAGCAGTAACCGAACAGCGGCGCGCGCCAGTTACGCTGGTTATTGATTTCGTTGAAGGTCATCCAGTATTTGACCTTGTTTTTGTAGCGCTCAAAAACCACTTCCGCGAAGCGCACAAAGAAATCGACCACTTTACGGTTGGTCCAGCTTCCGTACTCCTGCACCAGGTGCAGTGGCATTTCGAAGTGGGAGAGGGTGATCACCGGTTCGATGTTGTATTTCAGCAGCTCGTCGAACATGTCGTCGTAGAACTTCAGCCCCTCTTCGTTTGGCTGCGTTTCGTCACCTTTCGGGAAGATGCGCGTCCAGGCGATAGAGGTGCGGAAGCACTTGAAACCCATCTCGGCAAACAGCTTGATGTCTTCTTTATAGTGGCCGTGGAAGTCGATGGCCTCGTGGTTTGGATAGTATTTACCCGGCACTACTTCCTGGGTGATTTCGCGCGGGACGCCGTGCGCGCCGCCGGTCAATACGTCACAAATGCTTGGCCCTTTGCCGCCTTTGTTCCAGCCGCCTTCAACCTGGTGAGCGGCAACCGCGCCGCCCCATAAAAAATCTTTTGGTAAGGTTAATTTTTTCATCGCTGCTCTTCTCAATAAATGGCTTATTGGCATCGAGTCTAGCAAAGCGAAATTGAATGTCACGATATAACAATTCACAGTAAATGTGATTTGTTACATCAAAAAAACAGGGTGTTTTATTCTGTGAGTTTCTTCGCCAGTTTACGTCCGAGAGATTCCAGAATATAAATGACGGGAATTTGCGTGGTAATGTCGTAGACGCCTGCAATACGCGTCTGAGGAACGTGCCAGGAGAGATTAAAGTCCGCCAGTTTTGCGAGACGCGAGTGCTCGTGGCTGGTTATCGAGAGCACCTTGCAGTGATGCAGGCTGAACTGGCTGGCGAAGCGCAGGATCTCCTCGGTCTCGCCCGAGACGGAAAGCACAATCGCCAGCGCATTTTTCGCCATATCATTGGTGACCGGGAAATAAGGATCATCAATATGATTACTGAATTTCCCGATATTAGAAAAGAAGCGTGCGCCATATTTTGCCAGCGAACCCGATGTTCCGGCACCGACAAATATAATTCGCTCTGACGATAAAATAATATCAACCGCCTTATCTAATAACGCATCGAACTCTTCATTATTCACGCTTTTAAAAAAGCTGATAATTTCGCTGGCACCGAAATTCGCCTGCTGGGGCTCGTTCTGTTCAAGATAAAGCTTAAAGCGTACCCGAAATTCAGAATACCCTTCGCAGTTAAGCTTGCGGCAAAAGCGCAGGATAGTGGTGGTTGAGACGTCTGCCGCATCCGCCAGCTCGCGGATGGTCATGTACATCACTTTGTCACGATTTTTTATGACATAGTTGTAGACCATCATCTCCAGGTTATTGAGACTGGCAATGGCGGAATGGGAGAACATGCTCACAATGGCTACACTCACTCATCAGACTTTTCTTCAGGGAATAATAACATGCAGCCAAACGACATCACTTTTTTTCAGCGCTTTCAGGACGACATTCTGGCCGGGCGTAAAACCATCACTATCCGGGATAAAAGTGAATCCCATTTCAAAACCGGCGATATCCTGCGGGTGGGGCGTTATGAGGATGATGGTTATTTTTGCACCATCGAAGTAACAGGAACGTCAACCGTTACGTTCGATACATTGACGCAAAAACATGCTGAACAGGAGAACATGACCCTGGATGCATTGAAAAGCGTGATCGCAGAGATCTACCCCAGGCAGAACCAGTTTTATGTGATTGATTTTAAATGTTTATAATTAAAATCGAAACGCACGTTCGCTGAAATTAAAGTGTAACTGTCTGATTGTAATTTAGAAACGTTATGTTTAACTTTATTTTAGCTAACAGGTGTTCACTGGAATCATTCTCAGTTAGCATAGTTATGCGATGAATAATCATCTTTTGTTTTCCCGGAGTTTTGTATGGTGAGCAGACCATTAATCGCACAGGGATATTCGCTGGCTGAGGAAGTAGCCAACAGCATCAGCCACGGCATTGGCCTGGTGTTTGGGATTGTCGGTTTAGTGTTATTGCTGGTGCAGGCGGTGGACGCCAATGCCAGCGCGATGGCCATTACCAGCTACAGCCTGTATGGCGGGAGTATGATCCTGCTGTTCCTGGCGTCGACGCTGTATCACGCGATCCCGCATCAGCGGGCCAAGATGTGGCTCAAGAAATTTGACCACTGCGCTATCTATCTTCTGATTGCAGGCACTTACACACCGTTTTTGCTGGTGGGGCTCAACTCACCGCTGTCGCGTGGCCTGATGATTGTTATCTGGAGCCTGGCACTGCTGGGGATCCTGTTTAAGCTGACCATCGCGCACCGGTTTAAGGTGCTGTCACTGGTCACCTATCTGACAATGGGCTGGCTGTCGCTGATTGTGGTGTATCAACTGGCGATTAAACTGTCGGTAGGGGGCGTGACGCTTCTGGCCTTAGGTGGCGTGGTGTACTCGCTCGGCGTGATTTTCTACGTCTGCAAGCGCATCCCGTACAACCATGCCATCTGGCACGGCTTTGTGCTGGGCGGCAGCGTATGCCACTTTTTGGCGATCTATTTGTACGTGGGGCAGGTGTAGTTTTTTCCATCGTGCGGGGCCACCGGCCCTCTCCCACAGGGAGAGGGAGGGCAACTGGATACGATTACTCTTCTAACGAATATGGCAACGGCGCGATGCTCAGCGTGTTCGCATCGTCACGCACGCGGAACACGCTGTCGGCTTCCATATCGTTGTTCATGACGGCCTGTACCAAAAGACGTCCATCATCGAGCTGTACGGCGGCTAACACGGTGCCGGTGCGGCGCCAGTTATCACCCATCTTCAGCTCTAAGTCTTCACCCGCTTCAGGTACACGGCTGGCATGGCCCGCCAGCGTCCAGAGCGCTCGTTTGTTAGCTCCGCGGAATTTTGCACGCGCCACCATCTCCTGGCCGGTATAACAGCCCTTTTTAAAGCTGATACCCCCCAGCGCCTGTAGGTTCGTTGCCTGAGGAATAAACTGCGCGCTGTTTGCGGCGTCAATCACCGGCAGACCCGCTTCGATGTTCAGCGCCAGCCACTGCTGACTATTGTTTAGCTGCGCTTCGCCGCGCAGTGCTTCGGTCACGCGTTCGGCCGTTGCCGCATCCGTGACTAACAGGAAACGCTCCGCCGGGTGTTCAAACCACAGGATGGAGGTCGCGCCTTCGCTGACCACCTGCTTTTCTGCATCCGGCAGTTCGCTGAAGAGATTTTTCAGCGCCGCACGCGCCTGAAAACCGGCCACTCCCAGCAGGACATGTTCGTCGTCCGGGGCGATAGTGACTTTGGAGAAGACCGCGTACTTCTTCAGCTCTTTGAGCTGGGCCTCTTGCAGGCTGCGGCGCTCAATAAAGGCAAAGCCGTCCTGACGGCGGAAGAGTCGCAGGTTGCTCCACATTTTGCCTTTTGGATCGCAATGCGCTGCCAGCAGGTGCTGGTGTTCGGTCATCTGGCTGACGTCGGCGGTCACCTGGCCCTGCAGATATTTTTCGGCGTCGGCACCGGTGAGCGTTGCCAGCGCCCAGTCATCAAGAGAAATAAGCGTCAGCGGCAGACGCGCAGAGGCGGCGGGCTGGCGAGGAGAAAATGGTGTAAATGCCATAACGATATCCTGAATTGCTTAACGCTTTGATAATGCCTAATGGTAAAAGAGCCTGCAGGCAATGCAAGCGCTTTCAACAGACCATTTGTGCCCTAAACCAGTTATGCGTAGCGCTACGCAAAATAATGTAATCCGCTGTCTTTGTAGGGATTATTCTGGAAGCCTGCTCGGCGATCGCAATATTCCAGTAATGAAACGGTCAAAAACACGTTACACTAGCTGGTGTCCCCGTAGAGAAATAAAGAACACTGAACGGGGTGCCGACTGTGCCAAACGTAATGCAGGAAACTGAACATGGATATTAACAACAAGGCCCGTATTCACTGGGCGTGCCGTCGCGGCATGCGTGAACTTGATATTTCCATCATGCCTTTCTTCGAATATGAGTATGACAGCTTAAGCGATGATGATAAGCGTCTGTTTGTTCGCCTGCTTGAGTCTGACGATCCGGATTTATTCAACTGGCTGATGAACCACGGCAAACCCGCCGACACCGAGTTGCAACGGATGGTGCAATTAATTCAAACACGGAATCGGGAACGTGGTCCTGTGGCAATCTGATCTTCGCGTCTCGTGGCGCTCGCAGTGGATGTCTTTATTGCTCCACGGCCTGGTTGCGGCCTTTGTTTTGCTGATGCCGTGGCCGCTGAGCTATACGCCGCTGTGGCTGCTGTTACTGTCGTTTGTCGTTTTTGACAGCGTACGCAGCCAGCGTCGCATTAATGCCCGTCAGGGAGAGATTAAATTACTGATGGATTCCCGCCTGCGCTGGCAGGGTAAAGAGTGGGATATTCTCGGTATGCCCTGGATGCTCAACTGCGGCATGATGTTACGGTTACGCAAGGTGGACGGCGGGCGTTGCCAGCATCTGTGGCTGGCGGCTGACAGTATGGATGCTGCCGAGTGGCGGGACCTGCGCCGGATGCTGTTGCAACAGACGACGCAGGGGTAATGCGCGTTAGCTAAACTTTTCAGCCATTTCGCCCAGAATCTGCTCGCACCAGCTTTGCAGGCGCTCATCGCTGAGATCGTACTGGTTGGTTTCATCCAGCGCGAGTCCAACAAACAGTTCGCCGTCGGCAATAATCGGTTTTTTACTGGTGAACTCGTAACCTTCGGTTGGCCAGTAGCCGATAAACGACACCCCTCTCGGCGCCAGCTTGTCATGCAGCATGCCGAGCGCGTCCAGGAACCATTCCCCGTAGCCCAGCTGATCCCCCATGCCGTACATGGCAATGATTTTGCCGTCGAGATTGACCGAATCGAGTTGATCCCAGATGGCTTCCCAGTCTTCCTGTATCTCACCAAAATCCCAGGTTGGGATGCCAAGAATCAGTACATCGTACTGTTCCATCAGCGCGACCGCGTCATCTTTCAGGTTATGCAACGTCACCAGTTCCGGGCCAATGATGTCGCGAATTTTCTCTGCCGCCATTTCGGTGTAGCAGGTGCTGGAACCATAGAACAGACCAATATTCATCGCGTAACTATCTCAATACTTGCTTTGACTTTGCGCGTAGTGTACCAGAAACCGGTCGCAATCAGGCATAATGGCCTGACTGCAAAATCAAAGGGGCTGATGTGGAAAAGGATCTCGCACTGATCGAACAGTTTCTCGACGCGCTGTGGCTGGAGAAAAATCTTGCCGAGAATACCCTCAGCGCCTACCGTCGCGATCTCACCATGCTGGTGGAGTGGCTTGCGCACCGGGGGTTATCCCTTGCGAGCGCGCAGCGTGACGACCTGCAGGCGCTGCTTGGCGAACGTATAGCGGGGGGCTACAAAGCCACCAGTTCCGCGCGTTTGCTTAGCGCCATGCGTCGGCTGTTCCAGCACCTCTACCGTGAGAAGATTCGCGAAGACGATCCCAGCGCGCTGCTGGCATCTCCTAAGCTTCCGCAGCGGCTGCCGAAAGATCTCAGCGAAGCACAGGTTGAGAGATTATTACAGTCACCGTCTGTTGACCTGCCGCTGGAGTTACGCGATAAAGCCATGCTTGAGCTATTGTATGCTACCGGCTTGCGCGTTTCGGAACTGGTTGGTCTGACGATGAGCGACATCAGCCTGCGTCAGGGCGTGGTGCGCGTCATTGGTAAAGGCAACAAGGAAAGGCTGGTTCCGCTGGGTGAAGAGGCGGTTTACTGGCTGGAAACGTACCTGGAGCATGGTCGTCCGTGGCTGCTCAATGGTACGTCTATCGACATCCTGTTTCCGAGCCAGCGCGCCCAGCAGATGACGCGGCAAACGTTCTGGCATCGCATCAAGCATTACGCCACACTGGCGGGTATCGACAGTGAAAAGCTTTCGCCGCACGTATTGCGTCACGCCTTCGCGACGCATCTGTTAAACCACGGCGCTGATTTACGCGTGGTGCAGATGCTGCTGGGCCACAGCGATCTTTCCACGACGCAAATTTATACCCATGTCGCGACGGAACGCCTGCGGCAGCTACACCAACAGCACCACCCTCGTGCGTGAGTGCCGACGAATTGTAACAGGATCACTTATGAAAAAGACTTTCGCGCTGTTCACCCTGCTGGCAGCCTCATTTACCGGTTTCGCCCATGCGGACGATGCCGCCATCAAACAGTCGCTGGCTAAGCTTGGCGTCACCGGCAGCGATATTCAGCCTGCACCGGTTGCTGGCATGAAAACGGTACTGACCAACAGCGGCGTGCTTTACGTCACCGAAGACGGCAAACACATTATTCAGGGGCCAATGTACGACGTGAGCGGCGCGCAGCCGGTGAACGTCACCAACCAGCTGCTGATGAAAAACCTGAACGCGCTTGAAAAAGAGATGATCGTCTATAAAGCGGCGCAGGAAAAACACGTTATTACCGTTTTCACCGACATCACCTGCGGCTACTGCCACAAGCTGCATGAAGAGATGAAAGACTATAACGCGCTGGGCATTACCGTGCGTTACCTGGCCTTCCCGCGCGCGGGCGTGCAGAGCCAGCCAGAGCAGGACATGAAGGCGATCTGGTGTGCGAAAGACCGCAACAAAGCGTTTGACGACGCCATGAACGGCAAAGGCGTTAAGCCAGCCTCCTGCGACATTGATATTGCTAACCACTATGCGCTCGGCGTGCAGTTTGGCGTGAGCGGTACGCCAGCGATTGTCCTGAGCAACGGCTATGTTGTTCCAGGCTATCAGGGACCAAAAGAGATGAAAGAGTTCCTCGACGCGCACCAGAAACAGTTTGGTGGTAAATAATCCGCGTGAAAGCCCCGATAAAATTGCGCCGCCGCGAGGCGGTTGAACCCGTTGATTTACCGGACGATCTCCCGGCGCTGCTTAAGCGTCTCTACGCCAGCCGCGGCGTGCGTCGCGCTGAGGATCTTGAACGCAGCGTGAAAGGGATGCTGCCCTGGCAGCAGCTGAGCGGTATCGAAAAAGCCACCGAAATGCTCTACAACGCGCTTCGAGAGGGAACGCGGATTGTGGTGGTAGGCGATTTCGACGCCGACGGCGCAACCAGCACCGCGCTGAGCGTGCTCAGCCTGCGCGCGCTGGGCTGCGATAACGTCACCTATCTGGTACCGAACCGTTTTGAAGACGGCTACGGCCTCAGCCCGGAAGTGGTCGATCAGGCCCACGCCCGTGGTGCACAGATGATCATGACCGTCGATAACGGGATCTCCTCCCATGCGGGCGTCGATCATGCTCACGCGTTGGGGATCCCGGTGCTGGTCACCGATCACCACCTGCCGGGCGAAACGCTGCCGGATGCGGAAGCGATTATTAACCCCAACCTGCGCGACTGCGATTTCCCGTCGAAATCCCTCGCAGGCGTGGGCGTGGCGTTTTATCTGATGCTGGCGTTACGGACCCTGCTGCGCGATAAGGGCTGGTTCGACTCTCGCGGTATTGCCGTACCGAACCTGGCCGAATATCTCGATCTGGTGGCGCTGGGCACCGTCGCGGATGTGGTACCGCTCGATACCAATAACCGCATTTTGACCTGGCAGGGCCTAAGCCGCATTCGGGCGGGCAAGTGCCGTCCGGGGATCAAGGCGTTGCTGGAGATCGCCAACCGCGATCCGCTCAAGCTGGCGGCCAGCGACCTGGGCTTTGCCCTCGGCCCGCGTCTTAACGCAGCAGGAAGGCTGGACGATATGTCCGTCGGCGTGGCGCTGCTGCTGTGCGATAACATCGGTGAAGCGCGCGTGCTGGCCAACGAGCTGGACGCGCTGAACCAGACCCGTAAAGAGATTGAGCAGGGGATGCAGGCCGAAGCGCTGACCCTGTGCGAAAAGCTTGAACGCAGCGGCGATACGCTGCCGGGCGGCCTGGCGATGTACCATCCCGAGTGGCACCAGGGCGTGGTCGGCATTCTGGCGTCGCGCATTAAAGAGCGTTTCCACCGCCCGGTGATCGCGTTCGCCCCCGCAGGCGACGGCACGCTGAAAGGCTCAGGCCGTTCGATTCAGGGTTTGCACATGCGCGATGCGCTGGAGCGTCTCGATACGCTGTATCCGGGTCTGATGATCAAGTTTGGCGGCCATGCGATGGCGGCGGGCCTGTCGCTGGAAGAGGCGAAGTTCGACGAGTTTCAGCGGCTGTTTGGTGAACTGGTCACCGACTGGATTGATCCGGCCCTGCTGCAGGGGGAAGTGGTGTCCGATGGCGAGCTCTCACCGCTTGAAATGACGATGGACGTTGCGCAAATGCTCCGCGATGCCGGTCCGTGGGGGCAGATGTTCCCGGAACCGCTGTTCGACGGGCGTTTCCGTCTGCTGCAGCAGCGCATCGTCGGCGAACGTCATCTGAAAGTGATGGTCGAGCCCGTGGGCGGTGGACCGCTGCTGGACGGCATTGCCTTCAACGTTGACACGGCGGTATGGCCGGACAACGGCGTGCGCGAGGTCGAGCTGGCGTACAAACTGGACATCAACGAGTTTCGCGGTAACCGCACCCTGCAGATCATCATCGACAATATCTGGCCAATTTAGCGGCAGTAATCTCTATAAAAAAGGGCGTGGATTCGGTACAATCCCGCTCTTATCACCGCATTTTGACAAGTCCATAAAAGAAAACAGACCATGTTTGAAATTAATCCGGTAAAAAACCGTATTCAGGACCTCACGGAGCGCTCTGACGTTCTTAGGGGGTATCTTTGACTACGATGCCAAGAAAGAGCGTCTTGAAGAAGTAAATGCCGAGCTGGAACAGCCGGACGTCTGGAACGAACCTGAACGCGCACAGGCGCTGGGTAAAGAGCGTTCCTCTCTCGAAGCTATCGTAGATACGCTGGATCAAATGGCTCAGGGGCTGGAAGATGTTTCCGGTTTGCTGGAGCTGGCCGTCGAAGCCGACGACGAAGAAACCTTTAACGAAGCCGTGGCAGAACTCGACGTGCTGGAAGAGAAGCTGGCGCAGCTTGAGTTCCGCCGTATGTTCTCCGGCGAATACGACAGCGCTGACTGCTATCTCGATATTCAGGCAGGTTCTGGCGGCACCGAAGCGCAGGACTGGGCCAGCATGCTGACGCGTATGTACCTGCGTTGGGCAGAAGCGCGCGGCTTCAAAACCGAAATTATCGAAGAGTCTGAAGGTGAAGTTGCGGGTCTGAAATCCGTCACCATCAAAATCATTGGCGATTACGCCTACGGCTGGCTGCGTACCGAAACCGGCGTTCACCGCCTGGTGCGTAAGAGCCCGTTCGACTCCGGTGGCCGTCGTCATACCTCCTTCAGCTCCGCGTTTGTTTATCCAGAAGTTGATGAAGATATTGATATCGAAATTAACCCGGCGGACCTGCGTATCGACGTTTATCGCGCATCCGGCGCGGGTGGTCAGCACGTTAACCGTACGGAATCAGCGGTGCGTATTACCCACATTCCAACCGGGCTGGTAACACAGTGCCAGAACGACCGTTCCCAGCATAAGAACAAAGACCAGGCCATGAAGCAGATGAAAGCGAAGCTTTATGAGCTGGAGATGCAGAAGAAAAATGCTGAGAAACAGGCGATGGAAGACAACAAGTCCGACATCGGTTGGGGCAGCCAGATCCGTTCTTACGTCCTTGATGACTCCCGCATCAAAGACCTGCGTACCGGGGTTGAAACCCGCAACACGCAGGCGGTGCTGGACGGCAGCCTGGACCAATTTATCGAAGCAAGTTTGAAAGCAGGGTTATGAGGAACCAACATGTCTGAACAACAAGCACAGGGCGCTGACGCGGTAGTCGATCTTAACAACGAACTGAAAACCCGCCGCGAGAAGCTGGCAGCGCTGCGCGAGCAGGGCGTGCCGTTCCCGAACGATTTTCGTCGTGACCATACCTCAGACCAACTGCACGCTGACTTCGACGCTAAAGAGAACGAAGAGCTGGAAGCGCTGAACGTTGAAGTGGCCGTTGCTGGCCGCATGATGACCCGTCGTATCATGGGTAAAGCTTCCTTCGTGACCTTGCAGGACGTTGGCGGCCGTATTCAGCTGTACGTTTCCCGTGACGACCTGCCGGAAGGCATCTACAACGAGCAGTTCAAAAAGTGGGACCTGGGCGATATCCTGGGCGCGAAAGGTAAACTGTTCAAAACCAAAACCGGTGAACTGTCTATCCACTGCACCGAGCTGCGTCTGCTGACCAAAGCCCTGCGCCCGCTGCCGGACAAATTCCACGGCCTGCAGGATCAGGAAGCGCGCTATCGTCAGCGCTACCTGGATCTCATCTCTAACGATGAATCCCGTAAGACCTTCAAAATTCGCTCCCAGATCATGGCCGGTATCCGCCAGTTCATGGTCAACCGCGACTTTATGGAAGTGGAAACCCCAATGATGCAGGTGATCCCTGGCGGCGCGTCTGCGCGTCCGTTCATCACCCATCACAACGCCCTGGACTTGGACATGTACCTGCGCATCGCGCCGGAACTGTACCTGAAGCGTCTGGTGGTCGGTGGTTTCGACCGCGTGTTCGAAATCAACCGTAACTTCCGTAACGAAGGTATCTCCGTTCGTCATAACCCAGAGTTCACCATGATGGAACTCTATATGGCGTATGCGGATTACAAAGATCTGATCGAGCTGACCGAATCCCTGTTCCGCACCCTGGCGCAGGACATTCTGGGCACCACGCAGGTTCCTTACGGTGAAGAAGTCTTCGACTTCGGCAAGCCGTTCGAAAAACTGACCATGCGCGAAGCGATCAAGAAATACCGTCCGGAAACCAACATGGCGGACCTCGATAACTTCGATTCTGCGAAAGCGATCGCCGAAAGCATCGGTATCAAGGTTGAGAAGAGCTGGGGTCTGGGCCGTATCGTGACCGAGATCTTCGAAGAAGTGGCCGAAGCGCACCTGATTCAGCCGACCTTCATCACCGAATACCCGGCTGAAGTCTCTCCGCTGGCGCGTCGTAATGACGAGAACCCGGAAATCACCGATCGCTTCGAATTCTTCATCGGCGGCCGTGAAATCGGCAACGGCTTTAGCGAGCTGAACGATGCGGAAGACCAGGCTCAGCGCTTCCAGGATCAGGTTGACGCGAAAGCGGCAGGCGACGACGAAGCGATGTTCTTCGACGAAGACTACGTGACCGCGCTGGAGCACGGTCTGCCACCAACGGCGGGCCTTGGGATTGGTATCGACCGTATGGTCATGCTGTTCACCAACAGCCACACCATCCGCGACGTGATCCTGTTCCCGGCGATGCGCCCGGTGAAATAAGGCGTTAAGATGTAAAAAAAGCCCCGAAAGGGGCTTTTTTATTGCGCCGCGAAGGCTTTGAGTTTTTCGCGGGCGGTTGTCGCTTCCATGACCATCCACGGGCTAAAGGCCCAGGGCGTCGCGTCCAGCGCGCGGAATAACGCGTCCAGCTCCACCCACTGATAGTCCATCACTTCATCTTCGTTTATCGTCACGTCATTGGTGATGCGGGCCGCGAATACCGGGCAAATTTCGTTTTCCACAATCCCCGACGGGTCGGTTTCCCGATAGCGAAATTCAGGGGCGACGGCGGTGATATCGGTTAGCTCAGCGCCCACTTCAAAGCGGCAGCGGCGGATTATCGCCTGTATCGTCTCTTCGCCGGACTGCGGATGGCCGCAGACGGAATTGGTCCAGACGCCGGGCCAGGCTTTTTTGGTTAAGGCGCGCCGGGTGATCAGACATTCGCCGTTTGCGTTAAAAAGCCAGGAGGAGAAAGCCAGATGCAGCGGGGTATGTAAGGTGTGCGCGGCATATTTTTCCTGAGTGCCAATCACCATTCCCTGGTCGTTTACCAAAATAACGTGTTCTTGAATACTCATTGATGCTCCAGTGCCAAAATGCCGAGTGGTTCAGCACCATCAGCCGGGACATTATACTGCATTCTTATACGAACGGTTTGGCGCGTAGAGCGGAAAAGGGCATGACCCATATTCGTTTTGGCTGTTATCATAGTGCGCCATTCACGCTGACCGAGGATCTGTTTTGTTTGCAGGAAGCCTGACGAGAAATCCCATCACCGCCATTTTTTGCCTGACGCTGACGCTATTGCTGGCGGGCTGTTCAGGGAGCAAATCTTCGGATATGGGCAGCTATTCCGGTTCGGTCTATACCGTTAAGCGCGGGGATACGCTATACCGGATTTCGCGCGCAACGGGAACCAGCGTGAAGGATCTGGCGCGGCTGAATAACCTCTCTCCGCCCTACACCATCGAGGTGGGGCAGCAGCTGAAGGTTAGCGGCGGATCGTCCTCGGGCAAAAAATCCTCTTCGAAAGGCAAAACCGCCAAAGTGACGCCGTCCTATCAGGTGCCGCAATCGTCATGGCCGCCGGTTGGACAGCGCTGCTGGATTTGGCCTGCCAGCGGTAAAGTGGTCGCCCCTTACTCACTTTCTGAAGGTGGCAACAAGGGTATTGATATCGCCGCTGCGCGCGGTACGCCGGTTTATGCCTCCGGGGCAGGGAAGGTGGTGTACGTGGGTAACCAGCTGCGCGGCTACGGTAACCTGATCATGATTAAGCATGGCGAAGACTACATCACGGCCTATGCGCACAACGATACTATGCTGGTCAACAACGGTCAGAACGTCAAAGCCGGGCAGAAGATTGCCACCATGGGCAGCACCGGTACGGATGCGGTGAAGCTGCATTTCCAGATTCGCTATAAGGCGACGGCCATCGACCCGCAGCGTTATCTGCCTGCGCCCGGCAGCAAACCGAAGTGCTAAGTGATTATTTTATCGCCGGTTAGTTGTTAAGAGGCTTGTATGAAGGTGCGTAAGGTCTATAATGCCATACGCACCTCAAAGCGGGCGTAGTTCAATGGTAGAACGAGAGCTTCCCAAGCTCTATACGAGGGTTCGATTCCCTTCGCCCGCTCCAGCTTTTCCTGATGTTATCTTCCTTCGCCTGTTTTTATCCTGTCCACGCTTTCCCATACAGATATCGTCATGCTGTTGATTGATAACTTCAAAGACGTTATCGCGCGAGCCCCGATATTCAGCACTGAAATATCAGACTCCATCAGAGTTTGCAGCACGATGAGTGTAACGGGTAATTTAATCAGCACTACTCGCTGACGTTTACATCTCATTATTGGGAAGGTTAGTTAATATTTTGTGAAAGAAGGAACCATGATCGAATAATAAAACTTTCAGAAATTACACTCTTCTTTATCACGGCTTTTTATTTTTTTTAGACTTAACGCAAATACTACTACCAATTATAGTAGCCCTCTTTTTGAGACTATTCTCTATTGCGCCAGAGCTGGCATAATTAAGAAAACCAAAAAAATATTATCCTTTATATGCGCTATTACAGCAAAGCCGTCTTTTTTTGCTCGTTATTTTTTTGCTCTCTGAACCATGCAGCCCCCCTTACTCCTGCTGACCGGGACACCGTGCGTCAGCAGCAGGAGGAACTGTTATTAAAGAACCAGCAACAGCGTGAAGAGCTGGAGCGGAGTATCCCTCGCCCCGCACATGACAGGCCTCTGCCTGCAGCTGGCGCCGGGCCCTGCTTCACCATTGATACCATTACCCTTTCCGGCACGACCCTCATTTCCCCGAAAACCCGGCAGGCCCTTGTCGCGCCGTGGCAGGGCCGGTGTCTGGATATGGCGAAAATAACGGAGCTTCTCGCCCGTATTTCTGACTGGTATATCAGCCGGGGATATATCACCAGCCGCGCTTTTCTTACCGAGCAGGATCTCTCCGGCGGTCAGCTGAATATTGTGGTGCTGGAAGGACGGCTGGAAGCGATCCGTCTGGAAGGCGAAACGCCGCGCATGCTGAAAATGGCGTTTCCGGGACGGACAGGCGGCATCCTTAATTTACGCGACATCGAACAGGGGATGGAGCAAATTAACCGTTTGCGTTCAGAGCCGGTGCAGATTGAAATTCTGCCGGGAACGCAGGCCGGATATTCCATCGTTAATCTCACGGGCAAGCCGGAATTTCCGTTAAGTGCATCCGTGAGCCTGGATAATAGCGGGCAGAAGAGCACCGGTGAAAACCAGCTGAGCGGCGTGCTCACCGCCAATAATATGCTGGGGCTGGCGGATAGATGGTTTGTCAGCGGCGGGCGCAGCAGCGATTTTGCCAGCGCGTACGATGCGCAGAATTTCCAGGCGGGCGTCAGCGTGCCGTCTGGCTACGGCCTGCTGGACTACAGCTACGCCTGGAGTAACTACCGGACCACCATCAGTAACCAGGGCTTCAACTGGCTCTCCACGGGCGATACGAAAACCCACCGCCTTAACGCGTCCTGGGTGGTTTTCCGCAACGGGAATGTCAAAACCGGCATTGCGGCGGGCGTGGTTCAGCGCTCCAGCCGCAACTGGCTGAACGACGCGCCGCTTAAGAGCAGCACGCGCAACCTCTCCAGCCTGGTCCTGGGGATTACCCACACGCAAAAAATGCTGGGCGGCGTGGCGACCTTCAACCCGACCTGGAGCCACGGCATGCCGTGGTTCAATGCCGAAACCGACGAAAATAAATCCGGGGATATGCCGCGGGCGGAATTCCGTAAATGGAGCCTGAACGCCAGCTTCCAGCGTCCTGTTGCCCGTAACGCGTGGTGGCTGACCAGCGCCTACGGCCAGTGGTCGCCCGACCGGCTGTACGGCGCCGAGCGCCTGACGCTCGGCGGCGAAAGCTCCGTACGCGGTTTTAAAGAGCAGTACCTGTCCGGGGACAACGGCGGCTACTGGCGTAACGAGCTGGGGTATTCCCTCTTCACCCTCCCGGTGATTGGCGCGGTAAGCGCAACGGTCGCCGTTGACGGCGGCTGGCTGGAAAAAGACCGTCAGGACCGCTTTGCCTCCGGCACGCTGTGGGGCGGTTCGGTGGGGCTGAGCAGCGCAGGACGCGGGTACAGCAGCCAGATTTCGGTCGGCACGCCCCTGCGCTACCCCGACTGGCTCGGCCCGGATCATGTGAGCGTTAACTGGCGCATTGCCTTCATGCTTTAAGAGACTCTACGACTATGGATACCCGTCACCCACCCGTTCGTTTCTCGCAGCGTCTGATCAGCTGGATTGTCTGCGGCCTGATGGTCTGGCAGCCGGTGGCACCCGCCGTCGCGGCGGCGCTCACGCCGGCCGGGCAGACCACGGTCGACCGGGCGGGGAACGGGGTGCCGGTCGTCAATATCGCCACGCCCAACGGGGCGGGCATTTCGCATAACCAGTTCGGTGAATATAACGTCGGCAGCGAGGGGCTTATCCTCAATAACGGCACGGACCGTTTAACCCGGACCCAGCTGGGCGGGCTTATCCAGAACAACCCCAACCTGCAGGCCGGGCGGGAAGCGAAAGGCATCATCAACGAAGTCACGGGCGCCAGCCGCTCGCAGCTGCAGGGCTACACGGAAGTCGCCGGTAAGGCGGCAAACGTCATGGTGGCCAACCCCTACGGCATTACCTGTAACGGGTGCGGATTTATCAACACCCCGAACGTCACCCTGACCACCGGCAAGCCGCAGTTTGACGCCAGCGGTAACCTGCTGGCGCTGGAGGTGACGAAAGGGGCCATCACGGTTGAAGGCCAGGGGCTGGACGCCAGCAAGAGCGACGCGCTGTCGATTATTGCGCGCGCAACGGAGGTGAACGCCGCGATCCACGCGAACGACCTGACGGTGACCGCAGGGGCGAACCGCGTGGGTGCCGACGGCAGCGTCAGGCCAATTGCCGGCGAGGGCGCCGCGCCCGTGGTGGCGGTGGATACCGGCGCGCTCGGCGGGATGTATGCGAACCGTATCCGCCTGGTCTCCAGCGAGGCGGGCGTCGGGGTGAACCTCGGCAACCTCACCGCGCGCCAGGGCGACATTCAGCTGGATGCGGGCGGGAAACTGACGGTCAGGAACAGCCTCGCCAGCGGCTCGATTAGCGCGAAGGGCGCGGGAGTGGCCCTCAGCGGCAGCCATCAGGCAGGGGGCGCGCTGAACGTGGCCAGCTCGCAGGATGTGGAGCTCAGTAACAGCACGCTCGCCAGCCAGGGCGACATGCGCCTTTCCGCTGCGGGGAAAGTGCAGATGACGGGCGGCGGGACAAACAGCGCGGGCGCGCTGGCGGTCAGCAGCGGGCAGGCGATGACGCTCAGCAATACCTCCCTTATCTCCCGCGGCGCGGCGACGCTGAACAGTCAGGACACCCTTACCGTCAACGGCGGCGGCGTGTCGGCACAGGGCGGGGCGCTGACCGTCGCGGGCGGGCAGGGGATGGCACTTTCGGATGCAACGCTGACGGGCCAGGCCGACACCACGCTGTCCACCGGCGGCAGCCTGACGCAGCGCGGCGGCAGCGTCACCGGCAGGGGCGCGCTCAGCGTGGCGGCCGGGAAGGATATCACCCTGACGAATACCCGCAGCGGAAGCGATACCCGCGCGACGCTCAGCAGCGGCGGCACGCTGTCATCCACGGGCAGTGCGGTCTCGGCAGGAGAGAGCCTGGCGCTGAGCGGCGGGCAGCTGGTGCTGGACGGCCAGAGCCGGGCCGATGCCGCGGCCGATATCCGCCTGACGGGCAGCACCGTCAGTAACCAGGGGCAGGTGAATGCGGGGCGCGACATTGCGCTCTCCGGCGACAGGGTGTCCAGCAGCGGCCTGCTGGCGGCGAAAGGCCGTCTGGACGTGAACGCCGGAGAGCTGACGAACGGCGGCACGGCGCAGGGCAGCGACGTCACCCTGAAGGGACAGACGGTGACCAACAGCGGCACCCTGCAGAGCGCCGGCAGCCTGGCGTTAAGCGCCGGAACCCTGGCGCAGCGGGGCACGCTGAGCGCGAAGGGCAATGCGGACGTCACGGCGCAGCAGGCCCTGCGTAACGACGGCAGCCTGCTGGCTGACGGCGCGATGAACGTGACCGCAGGCGTGCTTGAGCAGAACGGCACCCTGTCCGGCGCGACGGCGCTGACGGCGCAGGCCGGCACCCTGACCAGCGGTCAGGCGTCCCGCACGACCAGCCAGGGCAATATACAGATTACCGCGACCCGCAGCGCCAGCCTGAACGGGCAGACGGACGCGGCGGGGGCGGTCACCGTCAGCGCCGGCGACCTGACCACCGGCCGGGACGCGCACCTGCAGAGCGGGCAGGGGCTCACCCTGCAGGCGCAGAGCGCCGCGCTGAACGGCACCCAGGCGGCGAAAGGCGCCCTGTCGGTGACGGCGGGCACGATTGCGCACGCCGGGAAATCCACCGGTGACGCGCTGAGCTTTAACGCGACCGGCGACCTGACCAGCGGCGGCGAACTCACCGCCGGCGCCATTACTCTCAGCGGACAGAACATCCTCCAGTCCGGCGCCGCAAAAGCGGACCGCATGACCCTGACGGCCCCCGGGCGCATCACCAGCAGCGGCTCGCTGATTGCCGGTACCCTCTCCCTGGACGCAGCCTCGGTGGAGAACGGCGGGCTGCTGCAGGGGACCACCCTGCTCGGCCTGAAGACCGGTTCACTCGCGAACCTCGCGGGCGGGTCGGTTTACAGCGCGCAGGATTTAACGCTGAACGTTCCGGTGCTGACCAACGGCGGGCTTATCACCACCGACGGCACGCTGCGCATTAAAGGCGACACGCTGACCAACCAGGGTGAAATCAACGGCGTCAGCCTGAGCAGCGACTACCTCAGCCTGACCAGCAGCGGACGCCTGCTGGCGGACGACCGGCTCACCCTGAACGGCACTACTCTGGTTAACGCGGGCAGTATTGCCGCCGGCGACCTGCACATCACGGCGGACAGCCTGGAGAACCAGGGTACCGTCGAGGGGGACGCGGCCCTGACGCTCGGCGTGGCAGACATTACTAACCGCGGCGCGCTGCGCAGCGGCGGAACGCTGACGCTTAACGGCGACACCCTTACCAGCAGCGGCGAGCTCAGCGCCACCGCGCTGCTGCTGAACCTGACCCGTCAGGTCAGCAACGAGGCGGGCGGCCGGGTGATTGCCCGGGACGGCCTGACGCTGACCGCCGCCAGCCTGACCAACAGCGGGCTGATGGCCGGTACCGACGCGCAGTTCAACAGCGCGTCGGTGACCAACGGCGGCACGCTGCAGGGAACCCGCTCGCTGACGGCGACGGGGGCACAGCTCAGCAACCTGCAGGCGGGCATGCTGCTCTCCGGTGGCGCGCTCGGCCTGCACCACTCCACCCTGAACAACGCCGGGCTCATGCAGGGCAACACCCTGAACCTGGCCACCGGCGAGTGGATGAACACCGGTAACGCGCTGGGGGAAGCGGGCGTGACGGCGGCGGTGACCGGCGCGCTGACCAACAGCGGTAAGGTGCTCAGCCAGCAGGCGCTGGACGTTCAGGCCGGCAATACCGATAACCGGGGCCAGCTGCTGGCGAAAGTGCTGACCCTGCGGGGCGACCTGCAGAACAGCGGCCTGCTTCAGGGCAGCAGCACGCTGGCCTGGTCCGGCAACACCTTCGCGAACCAGACTCAGGGGCAGGTGACGGGCGGTGAGACCCTCACCCTGAGCGGACACACGCTCAGCAACGCGGGCAGCCTGCAGGGGCGCAGCGCCACGCTGGACGCCGCAGGCCTGAATAACCAGGGCAGCGTTCAGGCGCTGGACGCCCTGACGCTTGCCGCGACCGGCAGGCTGGACAACACGGGCGCCCTGCTCAGCCAGAACCTGTTCACGCTGACGGCGGCGCAGCTGTTTAACGACGGCCGGCTGGCGGGGAAAGCGCTGACGGTGAACGCCGCGCAGCTGACCAACACCGGCATGCTGCAGGGCAACGACACGCTGGCGCTGACCACCCGCGCGCTGAGCAACGGCGCCACCGGGCAGCTGGTGAGCGGAAGCGGCCTGAATCTGTCCCTGGACACGCTCGATAACGCCGGTCTGCTGCTGGTGAACGGCGGGCTCATCCTCAGGGGCAGCGACCTGACCAACCAGGGCGATATTCAGGCGCAGGACCTGGATTTGGGGCTGGGCAACGCCCTGAGCAATACCGGGAACATCGTGGCCACCGGCGATGCCGCGCTTCACGCGACGACGCTGACCAGCAGCGGCACGGTGGCGGGCAGAACGCTGACCGCAGGCGCGACGGAGCTGCGCAACAGCGGCCTGATGCAGGGCAGCAGCGCGGTTAACGCCGCCGCTGACCGCTTTATCAACGCGCTGAACGGCAAATGGCTCTCCGGCGGCGGCTTCACGCTGACGGGCGGGCAGCTGACGAACGCCGGCACGCTGCAGGGCGCGACGCTGGACATGACCGGCACCACCCTGACCAGCAGCGGCACGGTGAACGGGCTGGCGGGGCTCAGCGGCACGCTCGGCGGGGCGTTAACCAATACCGGGCTGCTGCAGAGCGGCGGCGCAACCGCCTTCACCGCGGACACCCTGGTGAACCCGGGGCGCATCACCGGCGGCACGCTCTCCCTGACCGCCCGCGAGATGAACAACGACGGGCTGATGCAGGGAACGAACGGCCTGGCGCTCACCGGCACCGCGCTGACCACGGGCGCGGCCTCGCGCACCCTCTCCGGCGGCATGCTGACGCTGGACGCAGGCCAGCTGGTTACGCAGGGCACGCTGCAGGGGAGCGGCGCGGACATCCGCGCCACCGGCGACTGGACGCACGGCGGGTCCCTGCTCAGCCAGGGGGCGCTGACGGCCGCAACCGGCGGCACGCTGACCTCGTCCGGCTCGCTGATGAGCCAGGGGCGGGCGGATATCACCGCGCAGACGCTGGATAACCGCGGGCAGCTCCTCAGCGAGGGGGACGTGACGCTCGGCGGCAGCATCCTTAAAAACAGCGGCACCGTGCAGGGGAACACCCTCGCGCTGCGCCAGGACAGCATTAACAACCAGGGCACCCTGACCGGCCTGCAGAGCCTGACCGTTCAGGGGCAGCAGCGGCTGATGGCGCGCATGGCGATGGCCGCGCCGCAGCAGGCGCTGATTAACGGTGCAGGCGGCAGGCTTCTCACTCAGGGCGCGCTGACCATTGCCTCCGGGGCGGTGACCAACGCCGGCAGCTGGCAGGCGCAGAACATCCTGCTTAACGCGCAGTCGCTCAGCAACAGCGGCACGGTGCAGAGCGCCGACGGGCTGCAGATGACGCTGGCCGACACGCTCACCGGAACCACGGGCAGTAAGATTACCGCGCTGGGCAGCGCCACGCTGCAGGCCGCGACGCTGGTGAACCAGGGGCAGTGGGCGGCGAAAAACCTGACGCTGACCGGCGGCACGCTCAGCAACAGCGGCGCCATCAGCGGGGTGAATGGCCTGACCCTCAGCCAGACCGGCGCGGTCAGCCAGCAGTCGACCGGGACCCTGCTCTCCGGCGGGGCGCTGAACGTCACGGCGGCCTCCGTCACCAGCGACGGCAAAATGCAGGGGAGCACGCTCGGCATCACCACCGGGGCGCTCACCAACGGCGGACGTCTGCAGGGCGATAACGGCGCGACGCTGGCCCTCAGCGGCACGCTGACCAACAGCAGCGGGGGCGAAATCGTCAGCCGCGATGGCCTGACGCTGACCACGCCCGCGCTGTTTAACTACGGCCTGATTCAGGGCGGCGGCGAGACGCGCGTGACCGCCTCCTCGCAGGCGCGTAACGACGGCAGGCTGCTTTCCGGCGCGCGCCTGACGCTCGGCACGCCGCAGTTCACCGGTACCGGCTGGCTGCAGGCCACCGACCTGATACTCAATGCGGCAAACGCCACTAACGGCGGCACGTGGGTGGCCGACCGGGCCACGCTGACCGGCACCACCTTTGCCAGCCAGGGCACCACCCAGGCGGGACAGCTGACGGTTAACTACAGCCAGCTGAACAACAGCGGCACGCTGCTCGGCAACGCGCAGCTGAATATTGGCGCGGACCAGGTGACCCAGAGCGCGGGCGGCAGGCTGCTGAGCGGCGGCAACCTGTGGCTGCAGAGCCGGGGGCTGGACCTGACCGGCCAGCTGGTCTCCCTGGGGGACTTAACGCTGCAGCTGACGAACGCGTTTACCAGCCGGACCGCCGTGGCGGCAGGCCGGACCCTGACCATCAGCAGCGGCGGCGACATCGATAACCGCAGCGTGCTGCAGGGGCAGGCGGTTAACCTCAGCGCGGGCGGGCAGCTCAGCAACAACGGACAAATCACCACCGGCGGCGGCACCAGCACGCTCTCCGGCAGCAGCGTGGCGCTCAATGCCGCGGGCACGGTGCAGGGCGGGGGCGACATCACCGTCGCCAGCCGGAGCAACATTACCGTCGACGGCTTCACCGGCACGCGCGGCTCGCTGACCCTGAGCGCGCCGGGGTCCATCGTCAACACCGCGCTGCTGTACGCGGCGAATAACCTGGCGCTGTTTGCTGACAGCATCACCAACCGGCGCGGCGACATCATGGCGGGGAACAACCTGTGGATGCAGCGGGATGCGGCGGGGAATGCGAACAGCCAGGTGGTGAACACGTCGGGGAATATTGAGACGCAGGGTGGGGATATTGGGATCAGAACGGCACAATTTTTGAATGTGAGAGATGGTTTAAAGACAAATATCTCCACGGTAGATAAATCTCAAACTATAACGGGATTAGGTGATTCGCTAATAACCGTTCCGATAGATAAATTACCTGACGGTAGTTATGGTATTGCTTATTACCCTGAGGAGCAGCGTTGTTCGGCAGCAGGCAACAATGGCTCAGGCTGTTATTATACTAAGCCAGCATCTGCGGGATATGTTCCATTTGCCTCCACCGTGGAACAAAAGTTCGCTATAAAACAAACCACGAGTCAAGTGGATGCCAATGGTGGGCAGGCCCGTATAAGTTCAGCGAAAAACTTAACTATCAATGCCGGAAACTTAACGAATAACGCCAGTCTTCTTCTGGCAAATAATAATATTTATCTTTCAGGGAATAGTTTATCAAACCAATCTTGGGAGAACTCCGTTTCAACAGATTATTTAATCTACACTTATAAAGGTGTAATTCCTGACGATCTTCAAAAGGTTGAAGATTATAAATATACCTTGAAACCTAAAAATAAGGAAATTGCTGGCTTTAAGCTTACAGGGAGAACAACAGAAAGCGTTGTATACACGGCATACCGCGCCGTCATCCAGGCGGGCGGCAACGTCACCGCAAACTTCACCAGCAACATCAGCAACACTAATACCACCGCTAACGCGGGCGGCGTCAGTAACGTTATCTCCACCCCGTCGCTGAACACCCTCAGCAACCAGACCATCGGCAGCGGTGTGCAAAAACAGGGGCTGAACGCTGCCGGCAGCGTGGCGGTGACCTCGCCGCAGTGGAACGATCGGCTTCAGGGGGCGCTGCAGCAGCTTAACGGCGGCGGCGCGCTGGAAAACGGCGGCGCGTCCGGCACGCCTCTCAGCAACGTTGCCACCACGCAGAAAGGCGATGCGAACCTCGGCCAGCTGGGCGCACTGGCGAACGCCGGGGTCACCACCGCCGATCTCCGAACCGCGCAGGGCGGCGCCGTCGGGCATTATCAGGGCCAGCGCGTCGATACCAGCGCTTACCCGCTGCCGTCGGGCAACAACGGCTATTTTGTCTTCTCCGACAACCCGAAAAGCCCGTACCTGATCGGCATCAACCCGAAACTGAACGGTCTCGGACAGCTTGATCCCGCCCTGTTTGCCGACCTGAACGCAATGCTCGGGGTCAAACCGTCGTCCACGGCGCCGCAGGAGACGCGGCTGGCGTTTACCGACGAGAAGCAGTTCCTCGGCTCGTCCTATATGCTTGGCCGCCTCAACCTGAACCCGGACTACGACTACCGCTTCCTCGGCGATGCGGCGTTCGATACCCGCTATGTCTCCAACGTGGTGCTCAACCAGACCGGTAACCGCTACCTGAACGGCATCGGCTCCGATCTGGATCAGATGCGCTATCTGATGGACAACGCCGCGGCGGCGCAGCAGTCGCTGGGCCTGCAGTTTGGCGTCTCGCTGACCGCCGATCAGATTGCCGCGCTCGACCACAGCCTGCTGTGGTGGGAGAAAGCCACCGTCAACGGCGAAACGGTGATGGTGCCGAAGCTTTACCTGTCGCCGAAGGACGTCACCGTCAACAACGGCAGCGTGATCGCGGGCAACAACGTCACCCTGAAGGGCGGCAGCATCACCAACGGCGGCAGCACGCTGCTGGCGAAAAACAGCCTGACGCTCGACAGCCAGAACAGCATCAGCAACCTCAGCAACGGCCTGATGAAAGCGGGCGGCGACCTGAACCTGAGCGCCATCGGCGATATCAATAACATCAGCTCCACCATCAGCGGCAAAACGGTCGCGCTGGAGAGCCTGGACGGCAGCATCAACAACCTGACGCAGGTTGAGCAGATTGATATCAACGCCGGCGGGAAGTACGGCAACATCGGCCTGAAGGACACCCTGCTGGGCAACACGGCGTCCATTACCGCGCAGGATGGCCTGTCGCTTGAGGCGGGTAAAAACATCACCGTCACCGGGGCGAACCTGGCCTCCGGCGGGGATATGCTGCTGAACGCGTGGGGCGATATTGCCGTCAACGCGAATCAGATCAACGACGCATTCAGCTCCAGCCGGGAGAAAACCAGCCGTTCCTCCGTCACGTATCAGGGAAGTAACGTCACCGCGGGCGGCAACCTGCTGGTGAATGCCGGGCACAACCTTGACGTGACCGCCAGCGACCTGAAGGCGGGCGGCAGCGCGGGGCTGAGCGCGGGCAACGATCTGAACCTGAACGCGGCACAGACCAGCGAAAGCAGCCGTAAAGGGAAAAGCGAGTCCCACAGCACCGGGCTCGACCGCACCACGATTTCCGCAGGCGATAACCTGGTCCTGAAGGCCGGGCAGGATATCAACGCCCGGGCCGCCGCGCTGGCGGCGGAGAAAAGCGTCGGGCTGCAGGCGGGTCGCGACGTGAATCTGGCTGCGGAAGAGACCACGCAGGGCGACAGCTATAAATCAGGCCGTAAAAAAGTGATTAACGAGTCGGTTCGCCAGTCGGGAACCGACATCACTGCGGGCGGGAATGTGACTGTTATCGCCGGACGGGATGTAACGGCACAGGCTGCAGATGTCTATGCCGCAGGCGATACAGCCGTGGCCGCCGGGCGGGATATCACCCTTTCCACTGCGACGGAAAGTGACTATGCGTACCGGGAGGAGAAAAAGACGTCCGGTGGGTTCCTCAGCAAGAAAACCACTCACACCATCCACGAAGAGACGCATACGCGTGAGAAAGGTACGCAGCTTTCCGGCGACAACGTTGCTCTCCGGGCTGGTAACAACCTGACGGTACAGGGCTCATCAGTTGCCGCTGAGCGCGATGTGGCCCTGAAGGCTGGAAATGATCTGACCGTGGAGGCAGCAACCAACACCGACACGTACTACGACATGAAGAAGACGAAGAAATCCGGCGTTTTCTCCAGCGGGTCGGGATTGGGTATCACCATCGGGTCGCAGTCTTCAAAAAGCACCCGACAGGGGGCAAATACAACGCAGAGCGATGCCCGCAGCACGGTGGGCACTGCTGGCGGCAATGTCATCATCAGCGCCGGAAATGACGTCCAGTTGAGTGCGGCAGATGTGGTTGCCGGAAGAGCGAAGGATGATTCCTCCCGCAAAACCGGCCATATCGATATCACTGGCGACAGCATCGCCATCCTTCCTGGACGGGATACGACCACTGAGTCCATGAAGCAGGAGTCCAAATCGTCTGGCGTCACCGTCAGTGTGAAAGCGCCATTTGAAGACACTGTGCGTAACGTGCGCGATATCGTGCGCGGTAAGGGCAACAGTGGTAATAGCACCGTCGATAAAGTGAAGGGGCTGGGGGCGGAAGGCGGTGCGCTCGCGCTTGACGGACCAGGCCAGATGATGGCCATTTCCGCAGGAAGCACCCGCTCTTCCTCAGAGTCGCACTACGAGGGCGAGTTTAACAGCGGCAGCCATCTTGCCGCCGCAGGCAATATCCAGATGACTGCCACCGGTAAACAGGGAGGCAGCAACAGCGGCAATATCCTGATTGCCGGAAGCCAGGCTAAGGCCGGTGAAACGGTGATCCTCGATGCGAAACGTGACGTTGATATCACCACCTCCACAGACAGCGAGAAATACGGCAGCAGCACTAAAAATAGCGGCTGGAATCTTTCGAGCGCCCTGAGCGCCGGAAGTGCTATTCGCGCCATCTCGGGTGGGGGTTCCCACGGCAATCAGCTCCTGCCGGGCGGGATGAGCAAGGCGGAGAGCAACAGTAGCGGCACCCGAACCACACAAAACGCGTCGGTCATTCAGGGCTCAGATATTTACGTTAACAGTCGTGACGGCAGCGTGAATATCAACGGCAGCCTGATGACCGCCACGGACGATCTTCTGCTGTCAGCCACAAATGGAGATATCTCCGTTTCTGCCGGACGCGATACATCGCGCAGTGAGAGCAGCGGCAGCAGCAAATTGCTGGGGACTCTGGGAGGCGATGGTTACAGCGCCACGGCAGGCTACCGCCATGAAAAAAACAGCAGTCGGGAAGATAGCAGCCTCGAAAACGGATTGCGCAGCCAGCTAAGCAGCAAAAACGGTAACGTTGTCGCGCAGGCCGGTAACGATCTCTCCCTGTCAGGTACGGATATCCGTGCCGGTAAATCGGTCTCACTCAGTGGCGAAAATGTCCTCATGGGGGTGAGCCGGGATACCCGCGACGGTGAAAACCACAGCAGCAGCGCCCAGTATGGTGTGACGGCATCTGCTGGCGGCTGGGCTGTTGAGGCTGCTAAAGCCGCAGAGACGGCTGCCCGCAGCGCAGAAAACGGCGATGATCCACGGCTGACCGCCATCAGAACAGGCCAGTCGGCGGCAACCGCGGCGCAGGGCGCTATGTCGGACTCGTCGCTCATCAAGGCTAAAGTGTCTTTAACGGCGGGGACGTCATCTCAGGACAGTCGTTACCACAGTACCGACACGCAGGGCACCACCATTAATGCCGGCGAGAATGTCTCTGTTCGTGCCGGAAATGACATTGCCGGTATGGGGGTACAGATCGCGGGTAAACACGTGGCGCTGGATGCGGGGCGGGATATTCTGCTGTCTGCCTCCCAGAACACAACCCACTCTGAGAGTAAAAACAGCGGCAGCCAGTTCAGCGTCGGTGTCGGTGTGAGCCTGATTGGTGCGCAAAACGGCATCTCGGTGGAGCTGGGAGCGTCACAGCATAAGGGCAAGGAAAACAGCCAGTCGCAGCGCAATACGAACAGCGTTGTCTATGCTGATGAACAGCTTACGGTGAACAGCGGACGCGACACCACCCTGAAAGGTGCGGAGCTGGAAGGTAACCGTGTGGTGGTCAACACCGGGCGCGATCTCACCATCAGCAGCGTGCAGGATACGGCCAGTTATGACAGCAAGCAGTCTTCGTCAGGCGCGTCCCTCAGCCTGTGCATACCGCCGCTGTGTTATGGTGCGTCTTCCGGTAGCGTCAGTGCATCGGGTGAGAATATCACCCAGAATGGTAAGAGCGTCGCTGAACAGAGCGGGATATTCGCAGGCAAGGGCGGCTTTGCTGTCACCACCGGAAATCATACCCAGCTTGACGGCGCGGTGATTGCATCCACGGCGTCTGCAGATAAAAATAGCCTCGACACGGGTACGCTGGGTTTCAGTAATCTCCACAACGAGAGCCAGACCAGCGGCAACGGCTATACGGTGGCGCTTTCCGGCAGCGCGGGCGGCAGCGGAAACGGTGAAAACCGCAACCTGGCACCGGCCATCGGTACGGGCCAGGCAGAAGAGAGCCACACCGGCACGACCTCATCAGCGGTGAGTGGCGGTAGCATTGTCATTCGCAACCCGGCGGGACAGAAACAGGATATTGCTGACCTGAGCCGTGATACGGCTGACGCCCACCATGGCGTGGACGTGAACGGTGATGTGCAGAAGGTCAGGGATAACCTGGCGGTCCAGAGCGAAGGCGCGGCCCTGGCTACCTCTGCGCTGGATGCTTACGGCAAGTATGCGGAGCAGAAAGCGCGGGAATCCAATGCGGCGCTGGGCGCGAAGCTGGCGTCAGAAGGAAAACTGCAGGGCGATACGCCGCAGGAGCAGGAAGCGTTCCTGAAGACGCAGCCCGGATATCAGAATACCGAGTACGGTCCGGGGAGTGCCTTCTGGACGAAGGGCAGCGCAGCGGCGGGATTACTGGCAGGTGCGCTTGGCGGTAACCTGAAGGCAGGCGCGGCAGCGGGGGCGGCCCCGCTGCTGGCGACCCTGGTCAAGGAGCAGAAAGACCCGACAGCCCGTGCCGCGCTGCACGGTATTGTGGCGGCGGCGCTGACGCAGCTGAGTGGCGGGAGCAGTACGGATGGCCTGAAGGCTGGTGCCATTGGAGCCATTACGGCCTCGGCGATGACCGACCATCTGGTCAGTGCGCTGTATGGAGATAAAAAATCCAGTGACCTGACGCCAGAGGAGAAACGGCTGGTCAGTAGCCTGGTGAGTATCGCGGGTGGGCTGGCAGGCGCTGCGGTGACGGATGGCAGCGTCTCCATGGCGGCGATGGCGTCGGAAACGGCGAAGGTGGAGGTTGAGAATAACTCTCTGAGTCTGCCTAAGGGACTGAATGATATTGGCTTATCTCAACAGTCACTTGCGGCCAGTATGATCCAGAATGGCGCTTCGCCGGATGAACTTACGGCGGCGCTGGTTAAAAACTCGCAGGGTCAAATACCTGAAGGGCAGGATGCCGTTAAAGGATTGCTGACAGCATGGGCAGAGTTTTTTGGGGTCCCGGTCAGTGCATTGACGGCTGACGGAGAAATGACGCCACAACGGGCAGCAGAAATCCTGGCGAGTGGTGTACCTACGAGTGAAGCCAAGCTGGTGCAGTACGTAGCTGCTAAAGCCTTTTTGTCTATTGCGAAAAGTTCAGATCTTGGACTATCACCTTCAAACCAGAAATACGTTGATATCCTTTCACCAGAAGCGAAACAACATATTTTATATGGGGATAGCCCTACGCAAGGGGGACATCTATATCCTGGAAATCCAGGAAAAACAGTCTTTCCTCAAAGTTGGTCAGCAGATAAGGTTGTCCATACTGTGGGAGACATTGCTACCTCCCCCGATACTCAATGGTTTGCTCAGACCGGAACTGGTGGGGCGTATACAAACGCAGGAAGGCCGGCAAGGTGGGTTGCTTGGGAAGAACGAGATGGTGTCAGAGTTCGTGTGGTATACGAGCCCGCTAGTGGGAAAATTGTAACAGCGTTCCCGGATAGTAATCCGACTCCTGCAACTTTAAAGCCTATTAAAAAATAGTGTGGGTGAAATGGATATTAATGACGAAATTAGAGAATTTGGTGAAGGATTAAAAGATCGTCTGGAACCTTCGTTAGTTGACTTTGCCCTTGGTTATCTTGGGTTTTCAGAGAATGTATTAGCATTCGAAACGCTATGTGATCATATTGCTGATCATGATGTTGTGATCAGTAAAGATGAGTACACGCAAGTGCTTAAAATAGCTACTGATCTTGGTCTGGAAATTGATAGTAGGTATACATATATAAATCCAGAAAAATAACCGCTAAAACGTACAAATGCTCCCAACACCAACGTCAGGAGCATTTTTAAAAAGAGTTAGAAATGCGCAAAGGAAAGATTTCGTGCCGCAAGAAAGCGGATGTAACTAACTTTATGCAGCGATACAGACGCGCTAAGAAGTCAAATGCAAAAGTATGGATAATTTACTGAGCAGGATCTACGTTTCCTGTAAGAATTTAGACGTTAATTTCCGATTAGACAGGCGATTCTACTTTAGGTAAATTCTTCTAGTGATCCCAGTTCTAGAGCCGAGAATTGTTTACCAGCCATCAAGGCGATTAAAAGTGGAAGATCTTTGTCGCGCTATTCGACAAAAATTATGTATTGATCAGTTGATACCGAAAGTGTTGGAAGTTCTGACTGAAAATCCGTTGGCGGGTGAATATTACGATGGCGAACTAATTGCTGCCTTATCAACGATAAAAGGAGAAGATCTAAAAGATCAGAAAAGTACTCTTATCCAAATAAGGAAGCTCATAAACCAGCTAGCACATTCAAGCGTTAACAATAAGTTAAGAAAAGATATATTAAGAATAAATCAAATAATCATATAACGAATCCCGGCCACTGTGCCTGGATCGCTTAATCAGCCGTTAAGTTTACCCGCAATGCGGCGCTGGGCGCGAAGCTGGCGACCCTTGTCAAGGAGCAGAAAGACCTGACAGCCCGTGCCGCGCTGCACGGTATTGTGGCGGCGGCGCTGACGCAGCTGAGTGGCGGGAGCACTGCGGATGGCCTGAAGGCTGGTGCCATTGGAGCCATTACGGCCTCGGCGATGACGGACCATCTGGTTAGCGCGCTGTATGGAGATAAAAAATCCAGTGACCTGACAGCAGAGGAGAAACGGCTGGTCAGTAGCCTCGTGAGTATCGCGGGTGGGCTGGCAGGCGCTGCGGTGACGGATGGCAGTGTCTCCATGGCGGCGATGGCGTCAGAAACGGCGAAGGTGGAGGTTGAGAATAACTCGCTGAGTAAGGACAAACCAAATATCTTCGATATTAATCCAATGCTGAAAATTGGAATTGAGGATGCAGACGGAGAGTTGCTGAAAGGTGGCGGTGGAATAGCAAAAGATGGGGGGCGTGCAGTTAGTTCCCTGGAAGGAGCGAAGCTAAAAGAATACTATCGACAGGCTGAGAAATATGGGCAAGCTGGGGTTAAGGAACTGGAGAATGGAAATTATCGCTTTTATGGTGATATGACGCCTTCCAGAACAACTGGAGAAATGGCTGGAGCTCGACTGGTAAGAGAGTGGGATCCAAAAACAGGTCAAACCCGAACTTGGTATGAAACACTTGATCATGCTGGCAATATTCGTAGTGTGGCTCCGAAACCCGTTACTAATGATAAGAACCACCATATTTATGATGCTGATGGGAATTATCAAGGAAGGAGATAAATATGAACGAACTTCCAACGCGTTACGAAATTTCTAGCGTAATTAATAAGTTGAAAGTGGGTGTGGTAGACAGAACCTACGTTGCTCAATGGGCTTTTTCAATTATTGATGCGGATGATATTAGAATCACCGATCAAGTTGCCTGGAAAGTGATTCAAAGCTTAGGTGCTGTCGATCTTCCTTCCTCAGATCGAAATTACTTGTATGGTATTGATGATTTTAATGATTGGTTGCGATTATTGGAATCATGATATTAGAGCTCCCGGCCGCCAATCCGGGATCTTACTTTTATCGGTCAGGAAAAAGAGACAAGGTGGGTGAAGGTCCATTACCTGCAACGACTAACGCTATCATCGATACCCTTTCTGATACCGGAGATTTTTCAATAGGCTCCGCAGACTATGCTGCTGATGGGGCATTGGCTCTGACAGCCTGGCGATAGGTGACAGTTACTGCAATAAAGCTCTAAACGTCCTGGAAGGTAAGCATCAGGGCGTTGCAAATACCCTAAAAAACCTGATGAAAACTGAAGCCTGGTCAGCTATTGGGGAGATGGCAAATCAGGCTCTGGACGGGAGTCAGCTCGCAGTGGAAGGTATGGGTGCGCTGGCAGCATCTGCTCTACGCAGGATTGTCAAAGCAAAAAAGGCTGCATCCCGCAGCCTTTTCTCTCCCATTCACCCTTTCGGGAACACCCAAACATGCTTCTCAGGCAACGAAAGATGGCAGTGCTGCGGATCCCGAACCTCATGCCCATACGCGCGGATCACAAAATCATCTCCCACCGTGCGGAACAGGTACTCCCAGCGGTCGCCGAGATACATGCTGGTGAGCAGCGGCAGCTCAAGCTGATTTTCCCCAGGCCCCTCGACCACCGCCACGCGCTCGACGCGGATCACCGCCGTCGCTTCTTCACCGCTCTGCACCCCTTCACCGGCCTGGCCCCACAGCACCCAACCTTTTCCTTCGATACGCGCTTTGCCGTCGCGCACTTCGGTGACTTTGCCGTGCAGGCGGTTGTTGCTGCCCATAAACTCGGCGGTAAAAAGCGTTTTCGGCGAGCCGTACATCTCCTGCGGCGTGCCCTGTTGCTCAATTTTGCCGTTGTTAAGCAGCAGGATGCGGTCGGAAATCGACATCGCTTCGTTCTGGTCGTGCGTCACCATCAGCGCGGATAACCCGAGCTTGATAATCAGTTCGCGCAGGAACACGCGGGCCTCTTCGCGCAGCTTGGCGTCGAGGTTAGAGAGCGGTTCGTCCAGCAAAATCACCGGCGGGTTGTACACCAGCGCCCGGCCAATCGCCACGCGCTGCTGCTGTCCGCCGGAGAGCTGGTGCGGGTGACGTTTGCCAAGATGGCCCAGACCAAGCTGGTCCAGCACGTCCTGCACGCGCTGCTGGATCTCTTTGGCCGGGACTTTGCGCAGCTTGAGCGGATAGGCCACGTTCTCAAACACGGTCTTGTGCGGCCACAGGGCATAGGACTGGAACACCAGCCCAAGGTTACGCTCTTCCGCCGGGATCTCGCTGCGCGGCGTGCCGTCGTAAACTTTATTATTGCCAATGACAATCGACCCCTGCGTCGGTTTTTCCAGACCCGCGACGGCACGCAGCAGGGTGGTTTTACCGCTGCCGGAGGGGCCTAACAGGGAGACCACTTCGCCGCGCTTCAGGTTCATGGAGACACCTTTTAAAACAGGATTGTCGCCGTAGGTTAAGTGCAGATCGTCAACCGCTAATTCAATCATGTATTTTCACTCCGAAACGAAGGGCAATGCCCAGACCTACCACGACCAGCAGGATGTTAATGAAAGAGAGCGCCGCCACGATATCGATGGCACCCGCGGCCCAGAGGGAAACTAGCATCGAGCCGATGGTCTCCGTGCCGGGTGAAAGCAGGTACACACCCGTTGAATATTCGCGCTCAAAGATCAAGAACATCAGCAGCCACGAACCGATAAGACCGTAGCGGGAGAGCGGGATGGTGACGTGGCGGGTGATCTGCCCGCGCGTCGCCCCGGTGCTGCGCGCCGCTTCCTCAAGCTCTGGCCCTACCTGCAGCAGCGTGGAAGAGATAAGCCTCAGCCCGTAAGCCATCCACACCACGGTATAGGCCAGCCAGACGCTGAAAATGGTGCTGCGCAGCGAACGCAGCCAGACGATGACGTTTTCACGCATCCAGTCGGTCCAGGCGAACCCGGAAAGCCAGCCGGATTTCAGCGAGTTATCCAGCCACATCGGCAGGAACAGGAACACCCACAGGAACGCCAGACCCGCCAGCAGGCCAGGCACGGCGCGCGGCACCAGCACGCTGTAGTCCAGAAAACGCGTGGTGTTGTCCGGCTTGCGGTGCATGGCAATGCCGACAAACAGGTAGCACACCACGGCCAGCGCGCCGCCAATCACGCCAATCGCCATGGAGTTGACGATGGCGCGCAGCAGGTTGGGCTGCGCCCAGATGGTGCGGAAGGTGTTCAGAGAAAGCTCGTCCCACAGCGAAACGCCCACGCCCCAGTTGGAGATAAACGCGCGCAATACCACGCCGAGCAGCGGAACGCCGATGGTGACGGTGAGCCAGAAGGCAATCACTCCGCCAGCCACCCAGCGCCATTTACCCAGCGGCAGCGCGCGGGCCTGCGAAGCCTTGCCCTTCATGGTGACGAAGCGGTTGGCGGTGCGCATCAGGCGACGCTGGAGCATCACCAGCGGGATGGTGATGCAGATCAGCACCACGGCAACCGCCGCCATCAGGTTATAGGATGGGGTGCCCATCTTGTTCGTCAGCTTATAGAGATAGGTCGCCAGCACCATGTTGCCTTCCGGGTCGCCGAGGACCAGCATCAGGCCGAACACTTCCAGCCCGAGGAAGAACAGCAGCACGGTAGCGTACAGAATGGACGGGCGCACCATCGGCAGGCTGACGGAGGTCATCACCTGCCAGGGCGACGCGCCCGCGGTGCGCGCGGCTTCTTCCACATCGGAGCCCACACTGCGCAGCGCTGACGAGATATACAGATAGGCGTGCGGGACGTGCGTCAGGCCGGCGATGACCACAATGCTCGACATGTCGTAGATATTCCACGGCACAAAACCAATCAGCGCCTGAGCCCACTGGGAGAGAAAGCCCACCGGACCGGCGGCCACCACGTAGCCAAAGCCCAGCACCATCGGTGAAACGAAGATCGGGACCAGGATCAGCGGCTCAATCAGCCGGCGGCCGGGCAGGTCGGTACGCACCATCAGAAACGCCAGCACGCCGCCCAGCGGAATGG
This sequence comes from Enterobacter sp. E20, assembly GCF_000801755.2. NCBI lineage: Bacteria > Pseudomonadati > Pseudomonadota > Gammaproteobacteria > Enterobacterales > Enterobacteriaceae > Enterobacter > Enterobacter sp. E20. The sequence continues at coordinate 3,883,495 of NZ_CP012999.1, read as the reverse complement.
AGATAAAGACCAGCCCGAAAGCAAGAATAAAGCCGCTTTTCAGGGCCTTATAAAAATCAGGGTCGGTGAAAATAAATTCAAATGATTCAAAGCTCCACTCTTTTGACGGCGAAAAGAACGGGGCGGACAGGAAGCTCTGTATCACGATAAACGACAGCGGGGTGTAGATAACCAGGGCGGTTATCAGCACGACGATGCCTCGCGGCAGGCTTTGCCACTTTCTGCGTAATGTATTCATGGGGTATCCCTGGTGTTGCGGCCCAGAAAAACGAACTCAGTCGATAAGGGAGCGCGGCGGCCTGCGCCGCGCTCAGACGCTTATTTACCGGCGGCGGTACGCCACTCTTTGATGTACTCCAGGCGTTTTTTCGGCTGCAGGTATTCCAGCAGCGTTTCATCAACCGGAATTGGCTTCAGCGCGTTGCCGAGGATTTTGGTCAGGCCGTCGATATCATTTTTCCCTTCGATATCGTTACGAATGGAGGGAATGTCTGCCTGATTGGCCAGAATGTTTTGCCCTTGTTCAGACAGCACATAGTCCAGCCACAGCTTCGCGGCGTTGCTGTTTTGCGATTGCTGGCTGATGAACGACACGCGAGACAGCACCAGGGTGTAATCTTTTGGATAGGAAATGCCGAGCGAAGGATCGTTCTTCGCGCGCGCTTCCGCGTAGGAACCGAGGATGTTGAATCCGATCAGGTTTTCACCGGAGGAGACGCGCTCCATCATGGTGCCGGTAGACGACTGCACCGATAAGCCACCTTTGGCGACGTCGGCCAGGGTTTTGAAGTAATTAGGATCGGCGTTGTGATCCTGAACCGAGAGCATAAAGCCCAGACCCGATTTTTCGATGTCGTAGGTGGTGACTTTGCCCTTGAATTTGTCCGTCTGGCTGGCAATCAGTTTCGCCAGCGCGGCGTGAGAATCCGGCACGTCGCCAGCCGGGATCAGGCGCTTGTTGTAGATAAAGACCACCGGCTCATAGGTAGTACCATAAGCCTTATCCTTCCAGACCGCCCATTTCGGCAGCTGGCTTTGCTCCGGCGATTTATACTCCATGGCGTAGTCGGTGGCGAGCTTCAGGCCGGTGTCCATAGAGGAGCTCCAGACCACGTCGCCGCTCACGCCACCGGAGGCCTGTTCGCTGATGAAGCGGTTGTACAGCTCGGTGCTGTTCATGTCGTTGTATTCGACTTTAATGCCCGGGTAGGTTTTTTCGAAGCCCTGGATCAGCGGTCCGGCGGCCTTGATGTCGGTGGTGGAGTAAATAACAACCTTGCCCTCTTTCGTTGCGGCATCAACAACTTTTAGATACTCAGCAGGATAGCCCTGCGGCAGGGCAGAGAGTGCAGAAGCAGAGAACAGTACAGTAGCGGTAAGCAGAGAAATTCGGAACGTGTTCGACATTATAGTTAACCTTTTAGTTACATTTGAGGAACTAATTGTCAACATAGCGTATCGGGCTCCACCCACAAGAGGGTGAAGCGGGCAATGATTCCGAAGTGTGATTGTCGCCGTCGTTTCAGCAATTAACACCATAAAATCCGCGAACGTTAGCCTGTGAACGGTTCTGGATTACGGTTTATCGGGCGCTTTGCGGTATAACCTTCGCGGATGACCAATATTGCCATACAGCATTTCGACGCTGATTAACCCGCTCTCCACGCAGTATTCAAGGTAGCGACGCCCCGTGGTTTTGCTGATCCCCACGTTTTCCACCACCTCTTCAACCGACATCGCGGTGTCGGGATGCTCGGCAAACAGGTTTTTAATCCGTTCCAGCGTTTGGGGTTCAATGCCCTTCGTCGACGGCGTAATGGAGGCTTCCGCAGCGGGAAGATTAAACAGGCGATCCAGCGCATGCTGATCGACCACCTTCACCTGCTGCACGGTGTGGATAAAACGCATAAACCGCTCCAGCGAGGCGTGCAGGCGCTGGAAAAAGACGGGCTTAATCAGGTAGTCAAACGCGCCGCTGCGCATGGCGTGGCTGCAGGTCTGCATATCGCTGGCGGCGGTGATGAAAATCACCGAGCATTCGTAGCTTTTCAGTAGCGGATTATCAATTAACTCCACGCCTTTACCGTCCGGGAGATAGTTGTCCAGCAGGATAAGTCGCGGCTGGTACTGACGAATCAGGCTGCATGCCTGCTCAATCGACGCGGCGATGCCCACCACGCGCAGATGGAAATTCTGCTCGATATACTCGCGATGCAGCTCCGCCAGGTGCGGCTCATCTTCAACTATCACAACGTCAAGTGGTCGAGTCATGCTGTCGCCCATTCGGAATAAACACAGAAAAAATAGTGCCCTGCGGCGTGTTGTCGGCAATCTCAATGCTGCCGCCGGCCTTGTCGATATATCCTGCCACCAGGAACAGGCCAATACCGTGCTCGGTACCCACAATGTCGTTTTCGCTGTCCGGCTTGCTGCTGAATCCCTGGCGGAAAATGTGCGGCTTCAACGCATCGTCCACCCCGCAGCCCCGGTCAGCCACCTCGATCAGTAGCTCCTGGTTACGGTCAGAAATGTAGAGTTCTACCGGCGCGTGGACCGGCGCGTAGAGTGTCGCCTCCACGGCGTTGTCCAGCAGGTTACCAATAATGGACATCAGCTCCGTTTCACTCAGCGCGGCAGGCATCCGGGTGAGCTGGCAGGCGGGGTCAAACAGCAGCTCGATGCCTTTTTCGCGCGCGCTGACGTATTTTCCGAGCAGCAGCCCGCACAGCGCCGGGGAGACAAAATGGGCTGAGACAAAGTCCAGCACGCGCTGCGCGCCTTCTGACTGCACCTGAATGTAACGGATCGCCTCGTCATAATGTTTCATCTGCAGTAGCCCGACCAGAGTGGCGGTCCAGTTCAGCTGTTCGTGGCGCATAATGCGCAGGTTATCCGCATAGCGTTTGATCTGACTGAGCTGGCTGCTGAGCGTGTTGATGTCATTTTTGTCGCGAAAGCTGTATACCCAACCGCTTTCAACGCCCGGTTCGACCTCAATGGCTACCCGGTTGACGATCACCTCGCGCTGGTTCAGCACCGCAATCTGGTCGTGGCTCCCGCTGCTCACCGAGGCGTAGCGCTGGGATAAAAAGCCCGGCGCCGTCTGCAGAATGTCTTCCAGCGGTTTACCGATAAGTTCTTTCTCATTTTGCCGAATATCCAGCATTTCTCGTGCCGCGCGGTTAATTAAAATCAGCTGCTTCTCGCCATTAACGGCAAATACCCCTTCGTACATGGCTTCTAATAGCGCGCGCTGCTGCAAAACCAGCTGAGCGATATCTTTCGGCTCCAGCCGGAACATCTGTTTTTTTAAATTGCGGGTAAACAGCCAGGAGAAAATAAACAGCAGCAGCAGAAGCGCTGCGCCGTATAGCCCGGACTGCCAGAGAATGCGGGCGTTAATATTGGCAATATATGACGTCAGATAGCCGACCGAGACAATGCCAATCACCTGATGCTGCGCGTTGAAGATGGGGGCTTTGCTGCGTAGCGACACGCCAATTCCGCCCTGACGCACGGAAATAATGGTTTTGCCCTTTAACACTTCTGCATTATCCCCGCCGATCATCGGTAAATTAATACGCTCCGGGGATTCCGAATGATAAAGGTGCTGTTCCTCGGTATCGCCAATCACAATGTAGCTGGCATCGCTTTCGGCGCGCAGCGGCTGAATTAACCGGGCTATTCCCGGAATATCTCTGGCCGCTACCATTGCCGCCAGACCCGGCATCAGCGCGATCTGGCTGGCCTGAACCCGGGCGCGCTGGCCGAGATCGTGATGGAGCTGTCGGTCAATAAAATGGAAAAGGATTGTTCCCAGCAGAACTAACAGCAGGCAGGAGAAGCACACCAGCGCTAAAAACAGCTTTACCTGAAAAGAGAGTCTGCGTTTCATTCAACCTGCGGAAGTTATGTAAAAGTGACATTTGCCGAGCCTGACATGGGCCAATAGCGGACGCAATCTGGCGAGAAAAGAGTTGTGACCTGGCTTTTCGTTTTCGGCGTTATAGCCATCAGGATCCCGTAAGGCTATGCTTCATTCAGCACGATAATAATTACAGAGGCAATGTCATGGATAAAGAACTACTGGATGCGGGTTACCGGGCCTATACCGGCGAGAAAATTGACGTTTACTTCAATACCGGGATCTGCAAACACTCAGGTAACTGCGTGCGTGGGAGCGCAAAGCTGTTTAATCTGAAACGTAAGCCGTGGATCATTCCCGATGAAGTGGACGTTGAAACGGTTGTACGCGTGATTGATACCTGCCCGAGCGGTGCGCTGAAGTATCGCCAAAAATAAGCGAGGAACCATGGATATTCTGGAAGGCCATAACAAGTTTTACGTCAATGATGCGAACGGCAACCAGGTCGCGGAGATTGTCTTTGTACCGACCGGCGAGCACCTGAGCATTATCGAGCACACCGATGTGGATGAAAGCCTGAAAGGGCAGGGCGTCGGTAAACAGCTGGTGGCGAAAGTGGTGGAGAAGATGCGCGGTGAGAACCGTAAAATTATCCCGCTGTGCCCGTTCGCGAAGCATGAGTTTGATAAAACGCGGGAATATGACGATATTCGGGCGTAAATAACACCGGCGATGGCCGGTGTTTTTTTATCTTACCTGCTCAAACAGCAATACCATCGCGATCAGCACCATTATCCCTCCTGACGCCATGCTCACCCTACGCGCCGCCTGTGGCCGGGTCGCCAGTACCGCTTTCGAACCATACCCCACCAGCAGATAGACCAGCGTACAGGTGATAAGGTGCATCACACCAAGCGCGGACATCTGCATCGCTAGCGACCAGCTTCCGGTCGGGTCGGTAAACTGCGGAAGCAGCGCCAGGAAAAGCAAAAAGACTTTCGGGTTAAGGCCGCTAATGCAGAGCCCTTTCACCGCCCACTGTCTCCAGTTTCCCGCATGGTGGGTGGCCTTTTCCGGTGCGGCCGGGTGACGCAACAGCCCGATGCCAAGCCAGAGGAGATACACGGCCCCCGCAACGGTCAGCCCGGTTAACGCCAGCGGATGCTGAGCAATCACTACGCCCACGCCAGCCACCACAATCAGCGTAGCTAACAGATGCCCGGACATTAACCCCATCACCGCCGGTACCACGCGTCGCCCGTTAATCCCGGCGCTAATGGCGTAGGCCCAGTCGGCGCCCGGCGTCATGATGAGCAGAAAAGAAACCACCCAAAAGCCGGCCACAATACTCATTTCCATCGTTCTGAAAACTCCCGCAGTGCGTCAAACGTTGAGAAAAAGAATATCGCTAACCCTGCGAAATAGGCTTTCAATGTTATGCTCATAACACCGTGAAAATGAGAAAATCTTCCACATGGATAGCATCGATCGAAAAATTCTTGCTGAGCTACAGTCTGATGGCCGTTTATCCCTGACCGAGCTGGCGGAAAGAGTGAATCTGAGCCTCTCGCCGTGCCATCGTCGCGTGCGGGCGCTGGAGCAAAGCGGGGCCATAACGGGATACCGTGCCAGCCTCGACCCCGCCAAAATGGGGTTCAACTTCCTGGCGATAGTGTTTGCGACGCTGAAGGAGGGTGACAGAAAGGCGGTTAGCGCGTTTGAAGCGGCGGTGGAGGAAATCCCGCAGATCGTGCTGGCACAGCGTCTGTTTGGCGATCCCGATTATCTGATGCACGTCGTGACCCGCGACCTGTCCGCTTTCCAGAAACTCTACGACGAGAAGCTCTCCGCCATGCCCGGCGTGCAGCACCTTCGCTCTACGCTTGTGATGAAAACGGTCGTGCAGGACAGACCTTTTCCGCTGGAATCAGCAGGGCGAGACTGAGAGGCATGCCCGGCAGAACGCCGGGCATGCAGGGCGTTTAGCCGACAAACATCACCGACACGCACAGCACGCCGACGATCAGCGTCAGCAGGTTGCCAATGGAGCGGTACTGTTTCAGGGAGGGGATCAGATACGTCGACAGCGTCGGCATGATAAACAAGATCATGGCGATAAGCGGGCCGCTGATGGCGTAAATCATCGAAATGGCGTTCGGGTTAATGCAGCAGACGGCAAAGGTGATTAACGACACCCCCATAATGGAAATCGCGCGGTTAAAGGCGCGGCTCTTTTTCACGCCCACCTGATTGAGCGACGACTTCACGATCTCCGTCGCCCCTTCAATCACCCCAAAATAGGTGCCGAGGAACGATTTCGACATCGCAATAATCGCCACGATAATCCCGGAAATGCCCAGCCACGCCGGAGAAGAAGGCATCATCGACAGCGCGGACAGGATCGTTACCCCTTGCTCTTTGGCGGTCACAATGTACGACGGCGGAATTGAGAGCAGACAGCTGAAGACAAAAAACAGCACGCTCAGGCAGATGATCAGGTATGCCACCTTCATGATTTTCTTGCATTTATCCATAGCACCGTCGGCAAATTTCTCGCGACGGTCAACGGCAAACGTTGAGATAATCGGGGTATGGCTGAAAGCAAACACCATCACCGGAATCGAAATCCATACCTGATGCAGCGTATGGCGATCGACGGCCATCTGGCTGGTCAACAGCGAGGGTTGCCAGCTTCCGGTCAGATAGAGCGAGACAAACAGGAAATAGGCAATCAGCGGAAACACCAGGAAGCCCATCACTTTTATCGTGATATGGCGCCCCATCAGGAAGATCAGATTCAGAACCAGCACCACCCCCAGGCTGACCAGCACGCGAACGGCGGTATCCACCGTCAGGTGTTTCGCCAGCTGCTCCGTGAGCGAGTTGGTGATGGCCACCGCATAAATCTGTACCACCACAAAGAAGGCGATGAAATAGAGCGTGGTGATCAGGTTGCCAATCTTCCTGCCGTAATAGTGCGAGACGGCGCCGGTGATCCCTTCGTTGCCTTTTGTTTTCGACGACAGGATAAATTGCGCCAGCGCCCGGTGCGGCCAGTAGGTTAAGGGGTAGGCCACGAGGGCGGTAATAAACAGGACGATAGCGCCTGCGGAGCCCAGCTGAATGGGCAAGAACAGCGTTCCTGCGCCCACGGCCGTGCCATAGAGAGCGAAACTCCAGAGAGTCTCATCTTTTGACCAAATTTTCGACATTAGAGCAACGTATCAACTATCAAACCATCGGAATGGCGTGCAATTTACCATAGTTATGCACGGAGAGCGCAGTTGCTTCGACGGAGTTTGGCCGGAACGGGCGTCCGGCCAGAGGCGGTTTAGCCTGCCAGGGCGCGCCGTTGCTGGCGACGCTTAAGAAATTTCTCGCGCAGGCTATCGTATGCCCAGTTATAGAACATGGTGTACGGCAGGAAGAACAGGAAGAAACCTATTTCAAGCGTGAATGCCTGAAGCAGCGTAACGCCCAGCACGGCGGCGACAATCGACACGCCAATCACGATAAACCCGCATTCGAACCCCAGCGCATGCAGCGCGCGCACTTTCGCAGTACGTTTGACGCGCTGAACCGGCCAGAAACGGTCGAAGCCGAAGTTATAAAGAATGTTCCACAGCATGGCGGTGGTGGCCAGAATAATGGTCAACCCACCCATCTCCACCACGGAACGCTGCATCAGCCACGCCGCCGTAGGGGCGAGGATCGCCGTAGCAATCCCTTCGAAACAGACAGCATGAAAGATCCGCTCCGGCAGTTTACGTTGGAGTGCATCCTGATGTTGCATAGTCATAGACCTCATTAATTCGCCGGTATGGGCGTTGATGCAGCCTATTTTCATCGCTAAAGCTGATATATTAAAGATGGTATCCATCGCTAAAGTAGATAGGTTATGCGCTATTCACCCGAAGCCCTTAAGGCGTTTGTCGAGACCGTTGCGGCGGGCTCTTTTTCCGCTGCCGCACGCCGGCTGCGTAAAAGCCAGTCGACGATCAGCACGTCGATTGCCAATCTTGAAGCCGATCTCGGTTTCGAGCTGTTTGACCGCTCGGCACGCCAGCCGGTGTTAACGGTCCAGGGAGAACAGGTGCTGGGCTACGTGCAGGCTATTCTCGCCGCCAGCACGCGGCTGGATGAGCTGGCGGTATCGCTAACGGCGCAAACGGAGGCGCGTCTGACGTTTGTCCTTTCCGATACCCTCAACCCGGACGTGCTGGAAGAGATGATGAAACAGTTTGACGCGCGTTTTCCCCATACGGAATTCGAATGTCTGATTGGCGAGGAAGAGGATGTGATCGATCTGCTGCAAAAGGAGCGAGCGCAGATTGGCCTGACGGAAGCGCGCGACAGTTACCCTACGGATATTGGCGTCACCCGCCTGCCGATGCAGACCCGCATGGCGATCTACGTCGCGATCGCGCATCCGCTGGCCGGACAACATGACGTTCAGCATGACGAGCTGCACGGCTGGCGAGAGCTGCGGCTCAGCACCTATCTTGAGCGCGAGGCTGAGATCGCGCGCGGGCCCGTCTGGTCAGCACCGAATTACCTGTTACTCTTGAGTATGGCGGTACAGGGATTTGGCTGGTGCGTGCTGCCGTGCGCGCTGGTGGATGAATTTGCCGCCGCGAAATCCCTGGTACAGCTCAATGTTCCCGGCTGGCCGCGGGCGATCGGCATCGATCTGCTGTGGAATAAACGATCCCCTCCCGGCGTTGCCGGCAGCTGGCTGCGGCAGTATCTGCAGGATGCGCGCTGATCCTTGTGATTAAACTCACTATTTTTAAACAATTAAGATAATTGCCAGTAACAATCCTCTACTATCGTCATGTCATTTAACACAGAGGTCGTGATGAAAGATGTCGTAATAGTGGGTGCGTTGCGTACAGCTATCGGCTGTTTTCAGGGAGCGCTCGCGCGTCACTCGGCGGTTGACCTGGGCAGCGTGGTGGTAAAAGCGCTGGTGGAACGCAGCGGGATCGCAGCATATGAAGTTGATGAGGTGATCCTGGGACAGGTCCTCACGGCCGGTGCCGGGCAAAACCCTGCGCGTCAGGCGGCGCTGAAGGGCGGGCTGCCCAATACCGTTTCGGCCATCACCATCAACGACGTCTGTGGTTCAGGATTAAAAGCGCTGCATCTCGCGACGCAAGCCATTCAGTGTGGTGAAGCGGACGTGATCATCGCGGGCGGGCAGGAGAATATGAGCCGCGCGCCGCACGTGTTGACCGACAGCCGGACCGGCGCACAGCTTGGCAACAGTCAGCTGCTCGACAGCCTGGTGCATGACGGGCTTTGGGATGCGTTCAATGACTATCATATGGGCGTGACGGCGGAAAACCTGGCGCGCGAGTACGGCATCAGCCGTGAGGTGCAGGATGCCTATGCGCTAAGCTCGCAGCAAAAAGCGCGTGCGGCGATTGATTCCGGTCGCTTTCGCGACGAGATTGTCCCGGTCAGCACGCAGCGTCAGAGCGGCGAGCGTATCCTCGTGGATACCGATGAACAGCCGCGCACCGACGCCAGCGCTGAAGGCCTGGCGAGGCTGAATCCCGCGTTTGAAATGCAGGGCTCGGTGACGGCGGGAAATGCCTCTTCCATTAACGACGGCGCTGCTGCCGTTATGATGATGAGCGAAAGCAAAGCCCTTGAACTCGATCTTCCCGTCCTGGCCCGCATTAAGGCGTTCGCCAGCGTAGGGGTTGATCCTGCGTTAATGGGGATCGCACCGGTCTACGCGACACGCCGCTGCCTGGAGCGCGCGGGGTGGCAGCTTTCGGATGTGGATCTGATCGAGGTGAACGAAGCCTATGCCGCGCAGGCGATCTCCGTCGGAAAAATGCTGGAGTGGGATCCTCTGCGGGTCAACGTTAACGGTGGCGCGATCGCGCTGGGCCATCCTATCGGTGCGTCCGGCTGCCGGATCCTGGTTTCGCTGGTCCACGAAATGAAAAAGCGCAATGCCCGCAAAGGGATTGCCACACTCTGTATAGGCGGCGGGCAAGGGGTGGCGCTGGCTATCGAACGCTAACCTCTTCTCATTAAAAATGACCTCCTCCGGGAGGTTTTTTTTCGCGTTTTTTTTCTCCCGGCGGCTTAATTGTGATCCGAACATCATTTTCGCTATAAACAAAAATAAAAATGAAACATTGTTTTAAATATAATTGAAAAGCCCGCTTTATGCCGATAGTATGTGCTCATTATGAAAAACGGAACGCTGTTTCGTTTATTTCCGCCTTCGGGCATGACCACATCTGGAGGTTACCGTGGACGTCAGAGAAAGCATCCACAGTGCGCACGCCAAAACGCTGGATACTCAGGGGCTGCGCAATGCATTTTTAGTCGAGCAGGTATTCGAGGCCGACAGGTACACCATGGTTTACAGCCATATCGACCGCATCATTGTGGGCGGGATTCTGCCCGTCACGAAAAGTGTCTCCGTGGGCGGTGAGGTCGGTAAACAGCTGGGCGTGAGCTACTTCCTCGAGCGTCGCGAGCTGGGGGTGATTAACATCGGCGGGCCGGGCACCATCACCGTAGACGGAAAATGCTATGAGATTGGCCATCGCGAGGCGCTGTACGTGGGTAAAGGGGCGAAAGACGTGGTCTTTGCCAGCATCGACGGCAGCAGGCCTGCGAAGTTTTACTACAACTGCGCGCCGGCTCACTCCACCTACCCAACCAAAAAAGTGACCACCGCAGACGTCGCACCCGTGACGCTGGGTGACAACCTCACCAGCAACCGCCGCACCATCAATAAATACTTCGTGCCGGACGTGCTGGAGACCTGCCAGCTCAGCATGGGATTGACCGAGCTGGCACCGGGCAACCTGTGGAACACCATGCCGTGCCATACCCACGAGCGCCGCATGGAAGTCTACTTCTACTTCAATATGGATGAGGACGCCTGCGTATTCCACATGATGGGACAGCCGCAGGAAACGCGCCATATCGTGATGCACAACGAGCAGGCGGTGATTTCACCGAGCTGGTCCATTCACTCTGGCGTAGGGACGAAAGCCTACACCTTTATCTGGGGAATGGTGGGGGAAAACCAGGTCTTTGATGATATGGACCACGTTGCGGTCAGCGATCTGCGCTAGTCGCGGGCGGTGAAGCATAAACCTGCCTGTGAGTGACAGGCTCTGAAAGAGTAAGGAATAAACATGATTTTGGATGCATTCTCTCTGCAGGGGAAAGTGGCTGTGGTTTCCGGGTGTGACACCGGGCTGGGTCAGGGAATGGCGTTAGGCCTGGCGGAAGCGGGCTGCGATATCGTCGGAATTAATATCGTTGAACCGACTGAGACCATCGAACGCGTGACGGCCCTGGGCCGCCGTTTCCTGAGCCTGACCGCTGACCTGCGTAAAATCGATGCCATTCCTGAACTGCTGGACCGCGCGGTGGCTGAATTCGGTCATATCGACATTCTGGTGAACAACGCCGGGCTGATCCGCCGCGAAGACGCGATCGGCTTCAGCGAGCGCGACTGGGATGACGTGATGAATTTGAACATCAAGAGCGTATTTTTCATGTCCCAGGCGGCGGCGAAGCATTTTATTGCACAGGGGCAAGGCGGCAAAATCATCAATATTGCCTCTATGCTCTCGTTCCAGGGCGGCATCCGCGTGCCGTCTTACACCGCGTCCAAAAGCGCCGTGATGGGCGTGACCCGCCTGCTGGCAAACGAATGGGCGAAACATAACATCAACGTGAATGCGATTGCGCCGGGCTACATGGCGACCAACAACACGCAGCAGCTGCGTGCTGACGAAGAGCGCAGCGCGGCGATCCTCGAGCGTATCCCTGCGGGACGCTGGGGTCTGCCGAGCGATCTGATGGGGCCGATTGTCTTCCTGGCCTCCTCCGCCTCGGATTACATCAACGGTTACACCGTGGCTGTAGACGGCGGCTGGCTGGCGCGTTAATTCCACCTGTATTAAGAACCTCTGCCTGTGGGCGGAGGTTTTTTTTGCGCAATAATTGGCTTAGTCCATATCGATAAAGATGAAAAATCCATACTAAAAAATCACAAATGACGGCAATCACACTTTTATTGCTTAAATATTAACTGATTAGTAAAAATACGTGATTATTCGCCACGAGTTGAAATTGTAATGTCCATCACAGAACCGTATGCCGTAGCGGAATAATCCATAACTTCGCGATTTCCTGCCTGACACTTTTCTTCGCTTTCTCGTAATTTCAGTTAACGAATTTTGCTGTTGAGGCAGGAAAAATATGACATCGATAAATGACTCTACCCTAATGCCCGCTGCGCTGCGTGATACTCGCCGCATGAACCAGTTTGTCTCCATTGCCGCCGCCGTGGCGGGCCTGTTATTTGGACTGGATATCGGCGTCATTGCCGGCGCACTACCGTTTATTACCGATCACTTTACCCTCAGCAGTCGCCTGCAGGAGTGGGTGGTGAGCAGCATGATGCTCGGCGCGGCCATCGGCGCGCTGTTCAACGGCTGGCTGTCGTTCCGCCTGGGGCGCAAATACAGCCTGATGGTCGGGGCGATTCTGTTCGTTGCCGGCTCCATTGGCTCGGCGTTTGCCGCTAACGTTGAAATCCTCCTGCTCTCCCGCGTGCTGCTGGGCGTGGCGGTGGGGATTGCCTCCTACACCGCGCCGCTTTATCTCTCCGAAATGGCGAGCGAAAACGTGCGCGGCAAGATGATCAGCATGTATCAGCTGATGGTCACGCTGGGTATTGTGCTGGCGTTCCTGTCTGACACCTACTTCAGCTACAGCGGCAACTGGCGCGCGATGCTGGGCGTGCTGGCCTTACCGGCGCTGGTGCTGATCGTCCTGGTGATTTTCCTGCCAAACAGCCCGCGCTGGCTGGCGCAAAAAGGGCGTCACGTGGAGGCGGAAGAGGTTCTGCGCATGCTGCGCGATACCTCGGAAAAAGCGCGCGAAGAGCTGAACGAAATCCGCGAAAGCCTGAAGCTAAAGCAGGGCGGCTGGGCGTTGTTTAAGAGCAACCGCAACGTGCGCCGCGCGGTCTTCCTCGGCATGTTGCTGCAGGCAATGCAGCAGTTCACCGGCATGAACATCATCATGTATTACGCGCCGCGCATTTTCAAAATGGCCGGGTTTACCACTACGGAACAGCAGATGATTGCGACTCTGGTGGTCGGGCTGACCTTCATGTTCGCCACCTTTATTGCGGTATTCACCGTGGACAAAGCCGGGCGTAAACCGGCGCTGAAAATTGGCTTCAGCGTGATGGCGCTCGGTACGCTGATCCTGGGCTACTGCCTGATGCAGTTTGATAACGGCACGGCCTCAAGCGGGCTTTCCTGGCTTTCTGTCGGTATGACCATGATGTGTATCGCAGGTTACGCGATGAGCGCCGCGCCGGTGGTGTGGATCCTGTGCTCCGAAATTCAGCCGCTCAAATGCCGTGACTTTGGCATCACCTGTTCCACGACCACCAACTGGGTGTCGAACATGATCATCGGCGCGACGTTCCTGACGCTGCTGGACGCGATTGGCGCTGCCGGAACCTTCTGGCTCTATACGGTGCTGAACGTAGCGTTTATTGGCGTTACGTTCTGGCTGATCCCGGAAACCAAAGGCGTGACGCTGGAACATATCGAGCGCAAGCTGATGGCAGGAGAGAAACTGCGGAACATCGGCGTGTGATTGTTTTGCCTGTTCGAAGGCTTCACTCTATGCCGTAACTGGAAAAGAAAAAGGTGGCTTAGCCACAATAATAATGTGACTAAGATCACTACTAACTCTGGTAGGGAGTAGACACAGAGAGGGAACTGGCATTAGGATTTTTCTTAGATTGTTGAATTGTCGGGCCACCGCTATCAATTGAGCAAAGACGCGTTGCAGCCGGAAAAAGAAGAATCACTATGTCAGAAATGGATTTAAGAAAAAGCACGGACCTCGACTTTCCCCGTTTTGCCGCCCCGGCTGTAAGCGCAAAAGAGATAGATCTTCTGGGATTGTTTGAGGTCCTTCTGGCGGCGAAAAAACGTATCGCCGCCATTATCTTTACTTTCGCGCTGGTGGGGCTGGCCGTTTCATTTTTACTGCCGCAGAAATGGACCAGTAAAGCGGTGATCACCCCGGCAGAACAGCTGCAGTGGAACCCACTGCGCCAGATGATGGTGGCGTTACAGGTGCTTGATGTGGACGTGAAGATCACCCGTCCGCAAACTTTTAACCTGTTTATTAAAAAGTTCCAGTCACAGTCATTGCTCGAAGAGTATATGACAACCTCTCCTTACGTAACATCGAAGCTGCAAGGCACCACGGTGGATCCGCTTGAGCTGCATCGCGCGATAGTCAACATTTCAGATCGAATGAAAGCGGTGAATAACGCTCAGGGAAAAGAGGCGGATAAAACGCCTTATGTTTCCTGGACATTGAGCTTCACTGCACCGACAGCTGACGATGCGCAAGCCGTCCTGGCGGGGTACATTGATTATATCGCGGCTATTGTAGAAAAAGAGACGGTGCAGAATATCCGCAACCTGATCGCCCTAAAAACGAACGTCGTTGAGCAGCAGCTGGAACTGGATCGAGTTCGTCTGACCAATATTCACAATACCAACCTGCAGCGACTGAATTATTCGCTGGAAGTGGCAAATGCCGCAGGCATCAAGAGGCCGGTTTACAGCAACGGGCAGGCCGTAAAAGATGACCCGGATTACTCCGTTGCGCTCGGTGCTGACGGTATCGCGCAAAAGCTGCAGATTGAAAAAAATTTGAAGGACGTAACCGAGCTGAATGCGGATTTCCAGAACAGGGAATACTACCTCGCACAGCTGAAAAAGCTCTCCTTCGCCGATGTTAAACTTGAGCCATTCAGGTACCAGCTTTCTCCCTCCATGCCGGTGAAAAAGGATGGCCCGGGCAAGGCTCTGATTGTTGTTCTGGCGGCGCTTCTGGGGGGGATGTTTGCCTGCGGTAGCGTTTTACTGCGCGAGGCGATGCTCACCCGTACTTCGCCGCCAGAGCCGGTGGCGAAATAAGCTCTGCAGTTTAAAAAGGCGCTGAATACAGCGCCTTTTTTTATGTACTTCGGTTGTGTTAAAAAAGAAACAAAGAAAAGGAGGGATGATGAAAACGATCGGCCTGTTAGGTGGAATGAGCTGGGAATCGACAATCCCTTATTACCGCCTGATTAATGAAGGGGTAAAGCAGCGTCTGGGTGGTCTGCACTCCGCAAGCCTGCTGCTGCACAGCGTTGATTTCCATGAAATCGAAGCCTGCCAGTCGAGCGGGGAGTGGGATAAAGCCGGAGAGATCCTGGCCCAGGCGGCGCTGGGACTGGAGCGTGCCGGCGCCGAGGGTATCGTGCTTTGTACCAATACCATGCACAAAGTGGCGTCGCATATTGAGGACCGCTGCTCGCTGCCGTTTTTGCATATCGCGGACGCGACCGGTCGTGCGATTGCCGCATCCGGTATGCGCCGCGTAGCGCTTTTGGGCACACGCTACACCATGGAACAGGATTTTTATCGCGGGCGTTTGCACAGTGAATTTGGGATCGAGAGCCTTATCCCGGATGAAGACGATCGGGCGCGCATCAATCAGATTATCTTTGACGAGCTCTGCCTCGGCACCTTCAGCGAATCTTCCCGGGCGTATTACGTCAGCGTGATTGAAACGCTGGCGCAGCAGGGGGCGGAAGGGGTGATCTTCGGCTGCACCGAGATTGGCCTGCTGGTGCCGGCCGAGCGAAGCCCCATCCCGGTATTCGATACCACCGCCATTCACGCGGCAGATGCCGTGGCGTTTATGCTGTCATAACGGGTTTTGCAGGTCAGGTAAACGAAGCGCCACCTGACGCGCGTGCTCCATTAAGTGTTCGGTGAAAGCGTCCACCAGCGCGGAAGCCGGACGGTGCAGCGGGCGGATCAGGCTCACGGTGAACGGGACGGACACGCTAAAGCGGCGGATGACGATCCCGCTTCCGGCATAATCCAGCGCCGTGAGCGGATTCACCACCGCGACGCCGACGCCCGCCCGCACCATCGCGCAAATCGAAGCCGCGCTGTGCGTTTCCACCACCATTCGCCGTTTGACCTGATGCTCGGCAAACAGCGTATCCAGCAGCTGTCTGTAACTGTCTGTCTGCGAAAGGCTAATGTAGTTTTCCCCGTGGAAATCCTCCGGTGTGAGCACCGCCTTACCGGCAAGCCGATGTCCGGCGGGCAGAACGCACACTTCATCTAACGAGATCAGCTCCGTGCGTGCCGTTCCCGCTGGCGTGGAAAGGGTTTCGGTTAAGCCTAAATCATGGCGCTGGGCCGAAAGCCACTCTTCAAGCAGGGGGGATTCCTGAGGAACGATAGTGAGGCTGACCTCCGGGTATCGGGCCAGAAAGGGCTGCAGCAGCATCGGCAAAAAGGATTGCGAAAAGACGGGCAGACAGACGATCGACAGCTCGCCCTGGCGAAACTCGCGCAGGCTTTCCGCTGCACTCACTATTCTGTCCAGTCCGTACCAGGAGCGCTGGACTTCCTCGAACAGGCGCAACCCCTGCACCGTCGGGTGAAGCCTGCCCCGGGTACGCTCGAACAGCTTCAGCCCCAGCACTTTCTCGAAGCGCGCCAGCTCGCGGCTCACCGTCGGCTGTGAGGTATGCAGCATCTGTGCGGCTTCGGTGAGATTGCCGGTGGTCATCACGGCGTGAAAAATCTCGATGTGGCGTAAATTGACGGCGGGCATAGGGCACCTGAAAGCAGATAACTATCCATATCATTTTTGCATAGACTCGCGATAAAACGATATTTTTTATTCTCTTCGCGCTGTGGCGTAATCTTCAAAACGCATTTACCCGGAGAAGACCATGCCACGCCCGCTGAACCAGACTGAGACCGATTTGAACGCCGATAACCTGCTGCGCCTGCCTGCCGAGTTTGGCTGCCCGGTGTGGGTCTACGACGCGCAGATCGTTCGCGAGAAGATCGCCGCCCTGCATCAGTTTGACGTGGTGCGTTTTGCCCAAAAGGCGTGCTCCAATATTCATATTCTGCGCCTGATGCGTGAGCAGGGCGTGAAGGTCGACTCCGTTTCGCTTGGCGAAATCGAGCGCGCGCTGGCGGCCGGATTCGATCCGAAAGCCGACGGCGACGCGATCGTCTTCACCGCCGATGTGATCGACGATGCGACGCTTGCGCGCGTCCACGAACTGCAGATCCCGGTGAATGCCGGTTCTGTAGATATGCTGGAGCAGCTGGGTCAGGTTTCTCCCGGCCATCGCGTCTGGCTGCGCGTGAATCCAGGCTTTGGTCATGGTCACAGCCAAAAAACCAATACCGGCGGTGAAAACAGCAAGCACGGGATCTGGTATGCCGATATGCCTGCCGCGCTGGAGGTATTACAGCGCTATGGCCTGAAGCTGGTGGGGATTCATATGCACATTGGCTCTGGCGTCGATTACGGCCACCTGGAGCAGGTGTGCGGTGCGATGGTGCACCAGGTTGTCGACTTCGGTCAGGATCTGGAGGCGATCTCAGCCGGTGGCGGCCTCTCCATTCCCTATCGCGAAGGCGAAGAGGCGATCGATACCGATCACTATTACGGTCTGTGGAGCGCCGCGCGCGACCAAATCGCCGCGCATCTTGGTCACGCGGTGAAGCTGGAAATTGAGCCGGGTCGTTTCCTGGTGGCGGAAGCCGGCGTGCTGGTTTCGCAGGTGCGCAGCGTCAAAGAGATGGGGTCTCGCCACTTCGTCTTGATTGATGCAGGCTTTAACGATCTGATGCGTCCGTCCATGTACGGCAGCTATCACCACATTACCGCCCTGGCTGCCGACGGCCGTGATTTAACGCAGGCGCCGCGCGTTGAGACGGTCGTTGCGGGCCCGCTGTGCGAATCGGGTGACGTGTTTACCCAGCAGGAAGGCGGCAAAGTGGAGACTCGCGCGCTGCCAGAGGTCAAACCGGGTGATTATCTTGTGCTGCATGATACCGGTGCCTACGGGGCGTCGATGTCATCTAACTACAACAGCCGCCCGCTGCTGCCGGAAGTGCTGTTTGATAACGGCAAGGCACGGCTGATCCGTCGTCGCCAGACCATTCAGGAACTGCTGGCTTTAGAACTCATCTGATGAAAGTACGGCCCCGTTGTGACCGAATCGCGTAACACCAGCGTGCCGGTAAACGGCGGGATAGCATCGACCGGCTGGTTTTTTGCCAGCCGGATCGCCTGATCGATGGCCGTGACAATCATATTGTCGATGGGCAGATAAACCGATGAGAGCGCGGGCTCCAGCCATTTCGCGCTTGGGGCATCGTCAAAGCCGAACAGTGAAATATCCTGCGGAATTTTAAGCCCCGCCTGGTGTAACGCTTTGGATGCACCAAGGGCCATATCGTCGTTACAGGCAAACAGGGCGCTAAACGGCACTCCGTCGGCAATCAACTCCTTGCACAGCTCGTATCCCCGCGTCATTCCCGCATCGCCGTACTTTATCCGACGCTCGTCCAGACGAATGCCGTGCTTTTCCAGCGCCTTACGGTAGCCCATCAGCCGCGCTTTACCCGTGGGGGTGTGGATCGGAACGGTGATACAGGCGATCTCCCGATGGCCCTGGGCGATCAGGTAATCCACGGCCTTAAATGCGGCATCCTGCTGTTCGAAAAACACGCAGCGATCCGGCGCCTGGCTTACTTCACGGTTAATGACCACCAGCGGCGTTTTTACGGTGTTCATCAGTTTGACGATCGCTTTTTCGCTCATGTAGCGCGTGTAAAGCACGATGGCATCGCACTGGCGATCGGCCAGCATCTGCACCGCCTGTTCTTCCTGTTCCGGCGCGTCGTGACCGTCGGTGACGATCAGCTGTTTCCCGTGAGTTTCCGTCTGCCGCGACGCCTGCTGGAGAAGACGACCAAAGTAAAAGCCGTCGAAGGTCGAGACGACCAGGCCAATGCTGTTGCTGGTCTGGTTAGCCAGCGAACGCGCGAGGAAGTTCGGGCGATATCCCAGCTCTTCCATCGCAGCAAAGACCTGCTGACGCGTACTCTCTTTAACCTGACCTGTGCCGTTCAGCACGCGCGAGACGGTAGCCTTCGACACGCCCGCACGCAGTGAGACATCCAGCATTGTTGCCATTCTACATTCCTGCTTCCACGTAATGATTTGCAGTTTAACACAGACCTCACGGCGTATAAGCGATGCGGGAAGCGCAAAACTTCTGCCACGATCACGCTTTTTGGTCACGATTCGTCTGGCCTGCGTGAAGTAAAACTAAATAGTCTGACTCTGGTAAAATAATCGCCGAACCGAGCTGGGGCGACAGGCCAGCAAATACATGAGAAAACGCAGGTGAAACGTGAAAAACATAGCCATCCTCCCGCTTTACCAGGCACCGCACTATGCGGAGCAGGTCACCGACTGGCTCTGGCAGGCCTTTGGCGAAGGGCTTTCTCGGGAATTTTTCCACAGCATTATTGAGCACAGCCAGACGCCGGGAGCATTACCGCTGACCTTTATCGCCGTAGAAGACGAACAGCTTGTTGGTACGGTAGGGCTCTGGCGCTGCGATTTGATCACCCGTCAGGATCTCTTTCCGTGGCTGGCGGCGCTCTACGTTGACGACGCGGCGCGAGGCAAGGGGCTGGCAGGAAAGCTACAGCAGCACGTTATTACCCGGGCCGCGCAGGCGGGATATGAAGAACTGCACCTCTGGTCTGCCTGCCGCGATTTCTACGAACGTTACGGCTGGCAGTATATCGGTGATGGGCTGGAATACCCCAACACGCGGGTTCACCTCTATCGCTATTCGCTCTGCGCTTCCGCAGGTGACGCAACGGAGTGACGGCGAACCAGCGTCGGGCTAAACAGATGCGTAATATCCGGCGGCTGGCGCTGTTCAGCCAGCGCTAGCGCCAGCTCGGCGGCCTGCGTTGCCATGGTGATTATCGGGTAGCGTACGGTGGTCAGACGCGGGCGCACGTAACGAGAGACCAGCACGTCATCGAAGCCAATCAGCGAAATTTCTGCCGGTACCTCAATCCCGTTGTCATTCAGCACCCCCATTGCCCCTGCGGCCATCGAGTCGTTATAGCTGGCAACCGCCGTGAAATTTCGTCCGCGACCGAGCAGCTCGGTCATGGCCTGTTCACCGCCGCTCTCATCCGGTTCACCGTAGGCCACCAGACGGTCATTACACGGCAGGCCGTTTTCGCGCAGAGCGTCGTAGTAGCCCTGCAGGCGGTCTTCCGCATCAGAAATCGGGTGATTGGAACAGAGATAGCCAATCCGGGTATGGCCCTGTTGAATCAGATGACGGGTCGCAAGCCAGGCACCGTAGCGGTCGTCGAGGGCCACACAGCGTTTTTCAAACCCGGGAATAATGCGGTTAATGATCACCATTCCAGGCATCTGCTTCATCAGGTGAATCAGTTCGGCATCCGGGATCATTTTGGCGTGAACCACCAGCGCCGCGCAGCGGTGGCGGATCAGCTGCTCGATGGCCTGGCGTTCTTTTTGCTCATTATGATAGCCGTTGCCGATCAGCAAAAAATTGCCCGTCTGATAAGAGACCTGTTCAACCGCTTTCACCATGGCGCCGAAAAAGGGGTCGGAAACATCACCCACTACCAGCCCAATGGTTTCGGTGGACTGCTGGGCGAGCGCGCGGGCATTAGCATTGGGATGATAATTCAGGGATTCCATGGCGGTTTGTACCGCCTGGCGCGATGCGTCACTGGCTTTTGGGGAGTCGTTAATCACGCGAGAGACGGTTGCCACAGACACACCTGCCAGACGGGCCACATCCTTTATTGTCGCCATTCATTACCTTCTTATTGGGGGTAAGCGTTTACACACCAAATAGTGTTGCGGAAAAGCGGTGCGCATTCAAGGGGAGCGGATTTCCGCGCTCCACAAACGTGACGCAGGACAACCCTGGTAGTGTAATCGTTACACGCGCAGTCGTGTCTGAAGAATGTCAATCTGAACCTTTGGTTACACTTTGCGTCAGGCTGTTGCGATTGGCCAATGGCGAGGTGGTCAAAGAGGTTGATACAGTCAAAGTCCCAGAGGTATTGATAGGTGGAATCAACTCCGGTTGATTAACACGCTTTACACCAACCTGCGTTTTTACGCAGGTTTTTTTTTGCCTGATAGTTCAATCTGTAACAGCAACAGAGAATATTCACACCTGGTTGCACTTCGGCTCATTCCCTTGCGTTTTCCTGCTGGCGAAGCGCAGGACGAACGGCCACAATCAAGATCCCAGAGGTATTGATTGGTGAGAATTCTTAGTACGGTTTCGTACTCATCTCTTGCACCAACCTGCGCGGATGCGCAGGTTTTTTTTCGCCTCCACTTTTGCTGTCGCTCCCGTATCACTTCTCGTGTAATCTGCCACCATTTACTATCAACCCTCCACACTGGCCGGCAAAGGGAGTTGAGATGCTATTTGGGTTCTTCCGTACACTGTTCCGTATTCTTTTTCGCATCCGCGTCACTGGCGATGCCCAGGCGCTTCGCGGTGAACGCGTTCTTATCACACCAAATCATGTTTCCTTTATAGACGGCATTCTGCTGGCGCTATTTTTACCCGTGCGCCCGGTGTTTGCGGTCTATACCTCTATCAGCCAGCAGTGGTACATGCGCTGGCTCACGCCGCTGATTGATTTTGTGCCGCTCGACCCGACAAAGCCGATGATGATTAAGCATCTGGTGCGTCTGGTTGAGCAGGGGCGTCCGGTGGTTATTTTCCCGGAAGGGCGTATTTCAGTGACCGGTTCGCTGATGAAAATCTACGACGGGGCGGGGTTTGTTGCCGCGAAATCAAAAGCGACCGTGGTGCCGCTGCGCATTGAAGGCGCAGAGTTGACCTATTTCAGCCGCCTGAAGGGGCTGGTGAAGCAGCGTCTGTTCCCAAAAATCACGCTGCATATTCTGCCGCCCACGTCGTTACCGATGCCGGAAGCGCCGCGTGCTCGCGATCGCCGTAAAATCGCCGGGGAAATGCTGCATCAGATTATGATGGAAGCGCGCATGGCCGTGCGCCCGCGCGAAACGCTGTACGAGTCTCTGCTTTCCGCGCAGCACCGCTATGGCGCGAAGAAAAACTGCATCGAAGATATCAACTTTACCCCGGATACCTATCGCAAGCTGCTGACCAAGACCCTGTTTGTGGGCCGCATTCTTGAGAAGTACAGCAAAAAGGGGGAAAAGATTGGCCTGATGCTGCCTAACGCGGGCATCAGCGCGGCGGTGATTTTTGGTGCGGTTTCCCGGGGGCGCATCCCGGCAATGATGAACTACACGGCGGGGTTGAAAGGACTGACCAGCGCCATCACCGCTGCCCAGATTAATACCGTCTTTACTTCCCGTCAGTTCCTGGACAAAGGCAAGCTCTGGCATCTTCCCGAGCAGCTCACCCAGGTGCGCTGGGTCTTCCTGGAAGATTTGAAAGCGGACGTCACCACCGGCGACAAGCTGTGGATTTTTGCTCACCTGCTGATGCCGCGTCTGGCGCAGGTCAAACAGCAGCCGGAAGATGACGCGATTATCCTCTTCACGTCGGGTTCGGAGGGCAACCCGAAAGGCGTCGTCCACAGCCACAAGAGCATTCTGGCGAACGTTGAGCAGATCAAAAGCATTGCCGACTTTACCGCGAATGACCGTTTTATGTCGGCGCTGCCGCTGTTCCACTCCTTTGGCCTGACGGTGGGGCTGTTTACGCCGCTGCTGACCGGCGCAGAAGTGTTCCTTTATCCAAGCCCGCTGCATTACCGGATTGTGCCGGAGCTGGTGTATGACCGTAACTGCACCGTCCTGTTCGGCACATCAACGTTCCTCGGCAACTATGCGCGTTTTGCTAATCCGTACGATTTCTATCGCGTGCGGTATGTGGTGGCCGGTGCGGAAAAACTGCAGGAGAGCACGCGTCAGATCTGGCAGGACAAGTTTGGCCTGCGCATTCTCGAAGGCTATGGCGTTACCGAGTGTGCTCCTGTGGTCTCGATTAACGTACCGATGGCGGCGAAGCCGGGTACGGTGGGCCGAATTCTGCCGGGGATGGACGCGCGTCTGCTGGCCGTGCCGGGCATTGAAGACGGTGGCCGTCTGCAGCTGAAAGGGCCAAACGTGATGAACGGTTATCTGCGCGTGGAAAACCCAGGCGTGCTTGAGGTGCCGACGGCTGAAAACGTCAACGGCGAGGTTGAAACCGGCTGGTACGACACCGGTGATATTGTCCGTTTTGATGAACAAGGCTTTGTACAGATTCAGGGACGCGCGAAGCGCTTCGCCAAAATCGCCGGTGAAATGGTCTCGCTGGAAATGGTTGAGCAACTGGCGACGGCCGTGTCCGCGGATAAGATGCATGCGACGGTAGTGAAGAGCGATGCCAGCAAAGGCGAGGCGCTGGTGCTGTTTACAACCGACGCTGAGCTTAAGCGCGACAGGTTACTGAGCTATGCGCGTGAACACGGTATTCCTGAACTGGCAGTGCCGCGCGATATTCGCTACCTGAAGCAGCTCCCGGTGCTGGGTAGCGGGAAGCCCGATTTCGTGACCCTGAAAGGCATGGTTGAAGAGGCGGAACAGCAAAATGCGTGAGTCAGTACACACTAACACATCGCTCAGATCGAAAGGCATGATGGCCGTTATCGCCGCACAGTTTCTCTCTGCGTTCGGTGATAACGCGCTGCTGTTTGCCACGCTGGCGCTGCTGAAGGCCGAGTTTTACCCCGACTGGAGCCAGCCGATCCTGCAGATGGTGTTTGTGGGCGCTTACATTATCTTTGCTCCGTTCGTCGGGCAGGTGGCGGACAGTTTCCCGAAAGGCCGGGTGATGATGTTTGCCAACGGCCTCAAGCTGCTGGGTGCCGCCAGCATTTGCTTTGGCTTCAACCCGTTTATTGGCTACACGCTGGTGGGCATCGGCGCTGCCGCCTACTCTCCGGCGAAGTATGGCATTCTCGGAGAGCTGACCACGGGCGATAAGCTGGTGAAAGCCAACGGCCTGATGGAGTCGTCAACCATTGCCGCAATCCTGCTCGGATCCGTCGCGGGCGGCGTACTGGCCGACTGGCATGTCCTGGCGGCACTGGGCATCTGCGCGGTGGTGTATGGCGGGGCGGTTGTGGCGAACCTGTTTATTCCCAAACTGCCGGTGGCTCGCCCGGGGCAATCCTGGCGCTTTAAACCAATGACCGGCAGTTTCTTTACCGCCTGTCGCGTGCTGTGGCGTAACGGAGAAACGCGTTTTTCCCTGATGGGAACCAGCATGTTCTGGGGCGCGGGCGTCACGCTGCGCTTCCTGCTGGTGCTGTGGGTGCCGGTAGCTCTGGGGATTACCGACAACGCGACGCCGACCTATCTTAACGCGATGGTGGCCATCGGCATTGTGGTGGGGGCAGGCGCGGCGGCGAAGCTGGTGACGCTCGAGACCGTAGCACGCTGCATGCCCGCAGGGATCCTGATTGGCGTTGTGGTGCTGATTTTCTCGCTGCAACATGCGTTATTGCCTGCGTATGTCCTCCTCATTCTGATTGGTATTCTGGGCGGTTTCTTCGTGGTACCGCTGAACGCGTTGCTGCAGGAACGTGGCAAGCAGACCGTCGGGGCGGGGAACGCCATCGCGGTACAAAACCTGGGTGAAAACCTGGCGATGCTGCTAATGCTGGGGCTCTACTCGCTGGCGGTAAAAGTCGGTGTGCCGGTGGTGGGGATTGGCGTCGGGTTTGGCGGGCTTTTTGCGCTGGCGATTGCGGGATTGTGGATCTGGCAACGTCGGCGCTGATAAGTGCGGCCTGATGCCCTCACTCCGGCCCTCTCCTACAGGGAGAGGGAGCAAACCCTAAAAACGGCAACGTGCGTTGCCGTTTTGCTTTTATTACGGCGCAGGATACGTATAAACCTGATGCACCGCTTCAATCTCCGCTAACACCTCTTCACTCAGGTTCAGGTGGAAACTCTCAATATTGGTTTTCAGCTGTTCCATCGTGGTCGCGCCCAGCAGGGTGCTGGCAACAAACGGCTGACGGCGCACGAAGGCCAGCGCCATCTGGGCAGGGTCAAGACCGTGACGCTTTGCGATATCCACATAGGCGGCAACGGCCTTCTGCGTCTGCTCGCCGCTGTAGCGGGTAAAGCGGCTAAAGAGGGTATTTCGCGCCCCGGCCGGTTTCGCGCCGTTCAGGTATTTCCCCGTCAGCGTGCCAAAGCCGAGACAGGAATAGGCGAGCAGTTCTACTTCTTCATATTGCGTCACTTCGGCCAGACCCACCTCATAGCTACGGTTAAGCAGGCTGTACGGGTTCTGGATGGTGACGATACGCGGCAGATCGTGTTTATCTGCAAGGTGCAGATAGCGCATTACGCCAAAGGCCGTTTCGTTAGAGACGCCAATGTAGCGGATTTTTCCCGCGCGCTGGCACTCGGTCAGCGCTTCCAGCGTTTCCAGCAGCGTTACGGCGGGGGCGCTCTCATTCCAGCTGTAGCCGAGCTTACCAAAGCAGTTGGTTGGACGCTGCGGCCAGTGCACCTGATACAGGTCGAGATAGTCGGTTTGCAGGCGCTTCAGGCTGGCGTCCAGTGCGGCGCGGATATTTTTGCGATCGAGGATCTGATTCGGGCGGATCCCGGTATCGTTGTTGCGCGCGGGGCCACTGACTTTTGATGCAATCACCAGCTTTTCACGGTTGCCGCGTTTTGCCAGCCAGTTACCGACGTAGGTTTCGGTAAGTCCCTGCGTTTCCGGACGTGGCGGAACAGGGTACATCTCTGCGACATCAATCAGGTTAATCCCCTGGCTGACGGCGTAATCGAGTTGTGCATGGGCATCGGCTTCGCTGTTTTGTTCACCAAATGTCATCGTGCCCAACCCCAGTTGGCTTATTTCCAGAGCGCTGTGGGGGATACGGTGATAATGCATAGCCGGCTTCCTCAGTAGACTTATAGACCGCGTCAGGGCGTGCCCGACAAAGGAATATAAACATGGCAGAGGGGAAGCAAAAGGGGAAGAAAAAAATCAAAAAGGCCAGCAAGCTACTGACCTTTATCTGTTTATCGCTCGATAATTTGTGATACTTCGTCGCGATTGATCTGCATTTTATTGCCTTCCTGGTCGCGGTAGCTGACCAGACCGGTATCATCGTCGACTTCGGGTTTGCCGTCGGTCAGGATCATTCGACCATCTTTTGTCGCCATGACGTAATCGCTGCTACAGCCCGATACGGCAAACGCTAAACCGACTGCTGAAACTAACACTGCCCATTTTTTCATCGTTATCGTCCTCATCTGGCGCGTATCAAATCATAATCTAGTATTAACCCGATATGGCGACTTGAGGAAGCGGTAAAATCTTAAAAAGCAGTCGATTATGTTTGAGAGCTCGCAAAATAAGTAAAAAACTATGTTTTTAACAGGAAAAGACGGGCAAGGAGCGCGCCGGTGAAATTCTTTTTGAGATAAAAACCGCGCGGCAACGTCAGTATCGGCTCACCCTTCGCGCCGATTGCCTCGGTAAGTGCTTTGCTGTTGGCCGCTTTCGGGCGCAACTGTAAAACTTCTCCGTGTCGGGCGGTGATGCGCTCTACCTGCCCAAGCACAATCATGTCCATCAGCTCCTCCCAGTCCAGACGCAGCTGTTGCTCCTCATCGTCGTTCGGGCTCCAGAGCAGCGGCGCGCCAACGCGACGCTCAGCCAGGGGGATCTGACGTTCACCTTCGACCGGTACCCACAACACGCGCTTCAGCTTGTGGCGAACGTGGCTGGTTTCCCACGTTACGCCGGTGTTGCCGGTTAATGGCGCAACGCAGACGAAGGTGGTCTCAAGGGGCTTGCCCTGGCTGTCTATAGGGATGGTTTTTAACTCCACGCCAAGCGCTGCAAAATCCTGCTCGGGTTTGCTCCCTGCGCTGGCGCCCAGCCACAGCTCAAGCAGCATGCCGATCCAGCCTTTATCCCGTTTCAGATCCTTCGGGATCTGAAGCCCTGCCATTGCCGCCAGCTCGCCAAGAGAAAAGCCTGCAAGACGCCGTGCCTGCTGTAGCAACTGACCTTCGCTGGATGGCGGTGAGAGCAAGGGTGTAAGCGGATGCATGAAGGTAACCTTTTGATTAAAAAATAAACTAAGAAATTGTCCCCTGTGGATAGAGTTTAACTATTTCTGTACCAATATTCCATGTCTATGATTTATAGGTTTTTTTATTGGTTTTAAATCGTTTTGCCAGACTCAGAAAACCGGTTGTTCAAATCTGGTCACTGACAATGAACAGGATCTTACACCATGTTATCCACAGAAAAATGGGATAACTGGGCATAACCCTGACTACTGTTTCAATTTACAGCCTTGACGTGCGATGAAAATCGAATTTTCAAACAAATTGTGACTAACTTATTGGCACAATCTGTGGATAAAAGCGACGCTGTTCGATCTTTCATCAGCATGACGATCCCTGATGTGACGATCGTCACGATATTCTGTTTTGTGCTCATGGAAATACATTTAACTATTTGAAAATAATTGCATTATCTAATTAAGGTGAAAAAGGGGAGACTGCATCGTTTGAGGTTGTTCATCGGTAATCAGACACTTCTTCACAACTATATCCACAGAAAAGGTGAATAAAATTCCCTTCACCACCGCTCATCTGTTTATAACTCAGCACTTATTTGTGAGTTATTCAAATGTTATTAGGTTGCAGCCCTGTAAGAGAGTGGTTTACCGCCTCCCTGTAGTGTGAAACAATCATTCATATATAAGGTTTAGTTTGGGGTAGTCCGGTGATTGATGACGATGGCTACCGCCCGAACGTAGGAATAGTAATTTGTAATCGTCAGGGCCAGGTAATGTGGGCCCGGCGATATGGTCAGCACTCCTGGCAGTTCCCTCAAGGCGGGATCAATCCGGGAGAGTCCCCAGAACAAGCGATGTACCGGGAGCTTTTTGAAGAGGTCGGTTTAAGCCGAAAAGATGTTCGCATCCTGGCTTCGACCCGCAACTGGTTGCGTTACAAGTTACCGAAACGTTTGGTGCGTTGGGACACAAAGCCGGTTTGTATCGGCCAGAAACAGAAGTGGTTTCTGTTGCAGTTGGTGGGCAACGATTCAGACATCAATATGCAAACCAGCAGTACGCCGGAGTTCGATGGCTGGCGCTGGGTGAGCTATTGGTATCCTGTTCGTCAGGTCGTGTCATTTAAACGCGATGTTTACCGTAGGGTGATGAAAGAGTTTGCAAGTGTGGTAATGCAGCTTCAGGAGATCCCGCCTAAGCCGCAGAGCGCACCTGCCTGGCGACGTAAAAGAGGTTAAGCTACGCAAATCATGCTCACCCGCTTGCGAGAAATAGTCGAGAAGGTGGCCAGTGCTCCGCGTCTGAACGAGGCGCTGAATATTCTGGTCACTGACATCTGTCTTGCGATGGAGACCGAGGTCTGTTCGGTGTATCTGGCCGACCACGATCGGCGCTGCTATTACCTGATGGCGACCCGTGGTTTGAAAAAACCACGTGGACGCACCGTCACGCTTGCATTTGATGAAGGTATCGTGGGCCTGGTTGGGCGGCTGGCTGAACCCATCAACCTTGCTGACGCGCAAAAACACCCCAGCTTTAAATACATCCCTTCCGTAAAAGAAGAGCGCTTCCGCGCTTTCCTTGGCGTGCCGATTATCCAGCGTCGCCAGCTGCTCGGCGTGCTGGTTGTCCAGCAGCGCGAGCTACGTCAGTACGATGAAAGCGAAGAGTCTTTCCTCGTCACGCTGGCCACGCAGATGGCGGCGATCCTCTCCCAGTCCCAGCTTGCCGCGCTCTTTGGTCAGTATCGCCATACGCGCATTCGTGCCCTTCCGGCATCGCCAGGCGTAGCGATTGCGGAAGGCTGGATGGACGCCACGCTGCCGCTGATGGAGCAGGTTTACGAAGCCTCTACGCTTGATGAAGCGCTTGAGCGAGAGCGTCTTACCGCCGCGCTGGAAGAGGCGGCGAATGAATTTCGTCGTTACAGCAAGCGCTTTGCCGCAGGCGCACAGAAAGAGACGGCGGCCATCTTCGACCTCTATTCGCACCTGCTCTCCGACGCGCGTCTGCGTCGTGAGCTTTTTGCGGAAGTGGATAAAGGCTCGGTCGCAGAGTGGGCGGTTAAGAAGGTCATCGAAAAATTTGCCGACCAATTTGCGGCACTGACCGACGGTTACCTGAAAGAGCGGGCTGGCGATCTCCGTGCCCTGGGACAGCGTCTGCTGTTTCATCTCGATGACACCATTCAGGGGCCGAATGCCTGGCCAAAACGGTTTGTTCTGGTCGCCGATGAGCTCTCGGCAACGACGCTGGCTGAACTGCCTCAGGACAGGCTGGCCGGTGTGGTGGTGCGTGATGGCGCCGCCAACTCGCATGCCGCCATTATGGTGCGTGCGCTGGGTATTCCAACCGTTATGGGCGCGGATATCCAGCCGTCGGTACTGCATCGCCGTACGCTGGTAGTGGACGGCTATCGTGGTGAGCTGCTGGTCGATCCTGAGCCGGTTCTGCTCCAGGAATACCAGCGTCTTATCAGCGAAGAGAATGAATTAAGCAAGCTGGCGGAAGATGACGTTAACCTGCCCGCACAGCTTAAGAGCGGTGAGCGGATCAAAGTCATGCTCAATGCCGGTTTAAGCCCTGAGCATGAAGAAAAGCTTGGCAGCCGCATCGACGGTATTGGCCTGTACCGTACTGAAATCCCGTTCATGCTACAGAGCGGTTTCCCCTCCGAAGAGGAGCAGGTGGCGCAGTATCAGGGGATGCTGCAGATGTTTAACGACAAACCTGTCACCCTGCGAACCCTGGATGTCGGCGCGGATAAACAGCTGCCCTATATGCCGATCAGCGAAGAAAACCCGTGCCTGGGCTGGCGTGGGATCCGCATTACGCTCGATCAGCCGGAGATCTTCCTGATCCAGGTGCGTGCGATGCTGCGCGCCAACGCGGCGACGGGCAATCTCAGCATCTTACTCCCGATGGTCACCAGCATTGATGAGATCGACGAGTCCCGGCGGCTGATCGAGCGTGCAGGCCGTGAAGTGGAAGAGATGATCGGCTATGCGATCCCGAAACCGCGGATCGGGGTGATGCTTGAAGTGCCGTCTATGGTCTTTATGCTGCCGCAGCTGGCAAACCGTGTTGATTTTATCTCTGTCGGCACGAACGACCTGACGCAATATATTCTGGCCGTTGACCGTAACAATACCCGCGTCGCCAGTATCTACGACAGCCTGCATCCGGCGATCATTCGCGCGTTAGCGATGATTGCCCGTGAAGCGGAACAGTACGGCATTGATTTACGCCTGTGCGGTGAAATGGCCGGGGATTCAATGTGCGTTGCGATCCTGATTGGTCTGGGATACCGCCATCTGTCGATGAACGGTCGCGCTGTCGCCCGCGTGAAGTACCTGCTGCGGCATATCGACATCAACGATGCCCGCGAGCTGGCTGAACGCAGCCTTGACGCGCAGCTGGCCGCTGAGGTTCGTCATCAGGTCGCGGCGTTTATGGAACGGCGCGGTATGGGCGGCCTGATCCGCGGCGGCCGCTAATCATCTTTCTGCCTCTCCCTCCGGGAGAGGGCTCCGGCGCGCATAAAACCCTATACACATCTTTTACATCTCTGGCGCATCCTCCGCGCCCGCCTTGTGCTATGATTCGCAACTTTGGAGCCTCTGCTTACGGCAGAATCGCATTTCTACCGCTGTCCACTTTCAGCGGAATAACAACATCTTGTGGTGACAGATGAACAGTGGTTATCTGCATTTTCCGGAATTTGATCCGGTCATTTTCTCAGTAGGACCTGTTTCGCTTCACTGGTACGGTCTGATGTACCTGGTGGGCTTCATTTTTGCCATGTGGCTCGCTGGCCGTCGCGCCAGTCGTCCGGGCAGCGGCTGGACGAAAAACGAAGTTGAAAACCTGCTCTATGCGGGCTTCCTCGGCGTGTTCCTCGGTGGCCGTATTGGGTATGTGCTGTTCTATAACTTCCCGGTATTCCTGAACGATCCGCTCTATCTGTTCCGCGTGTGGGACGGCGGCATGTCCTTCCACGGCGGCCTGATTGGGGTGATCCTGGTGATGGTGATTTTTGCCAAACGCACCAAACGCAACTTCTTCCAGGTTTCAGATTTTATCGCACCGCTGATCCCGTTTGGGCTGGGCGCTGGCCGTCTGGGTAACTTTATCAACGGTGAGCTGTGGGGCCGCGTCGACCCGAGCGTGCCGTACACGATGCTCTTCCCGGGCTCTCGCGCAGAAGATATCGCGTTGCTGCCATCACACCCGGAGTGGCAGTCCATTTTCGATACCTACGGCGTTCTGCCGCGCCATATGTCTCAGCTTTATGAGCTGGCGCTGGAAGGCGTGGTGCTGTTTATCATCCTCAACCTGTTTATCCGCAAACCGCGTCCGATGGGCGCTGTCTCCGGCCTGTTCCTGATTGGCTACGGCGCATTCCGTATTATCGTCGAGTTCTTCCGTCAGCCAGACGCACAGTTTACCGGCGAATGGGTACAGTACATCAGCATGGGGCAGATCCTCTCCATTCCGATGATTGTCGCGGGTGCCATTATGATGATTTGGGCGTATCGTCGTCGTCCACAGCAACAAATTTCCTGAGGAACCATGAAACAGTATCTTGAATTGATGAAAAAAGTGCTCGACGAGGGCACGCCGAAAAACGACCGCACCGGCACCGGTACGCTCTCCATTTTTGGCCACCAGATGCGCTTCAACCTGCAAGAAGGCTTCCCACTGGTGACGACAAAGCGCTGCCATCTGCGCTCGATCATTCATGAACTGCTCTGGTTCCTGCAAGGCGATACCAACGTTGCGTATCTGCACGAAAATAACGTCTCAATCTGGGACGAATGGGCAGATGAAAATGGCAACCTGGGCCCGGTTTACGGCAATCAGTGGCGCGCCTGGCCAACGCCTGATGGCCGCCATATTGACCAGATCACCACCGTGATGAACCAGCTGAAAAACGATCCGGACTCGCGCCGAATCATCGTTTCCGCCTGGAACGTCGGCGAACTGGATAAAATGGCGCTGGCACCTTGCCACGCGTTCTTCCAGTTCTATGTCGCTGACGGCAAGCTCTCCTGCCAGCTCTATCAGCGCTCCTGTGACGTGTTCCTCGGCCTGCCGTTTAACATTGCCAGCTATGCGCTGTTGGTCCACATGATGGCGCAGCAGTGCGATCTGGAAGTGGGCGATTTTGTCTGGACCGGTGGTGACACCCATCTTTACAGCAACCATATGGAACAGACGCATCTCCAGCTGACCCGCGAACCGCGTGCGCTGCCGAAGCTGATTATCAAACGCAAACCGGCATCAATCTTCGACTATCGCTTTGATGATTTCGAGATTGAGGGTTATGACCCGCATCCGGGCATCAAAGCGCCCGTCGCTATCTGATGCGATAAAGCGTGACACAACCGGTGCTGTTTAGCGCCGGTTTTTTTTCGGCTTTATCCCGTTTCCCTAAGCGCTATCCAGAAAGCGTGCAACGCGCTGCAACACTCCTGATTCTCCGGATAACGCCTCGTAAAACGAGGATCCGTCGCTCGTCATGTTCACCGCGCTTCGCCACACTCCCGATATGAAAAAAGAGAACGGTTTTACGCTTATCGAAACGCTGGTCGCGATTTCGCTTGTCGTTATCCTCAGCGCCTCGGGTCTGTACGGCTGGGACAGCTGGCAGCGGCAGCAGCGGCTGTGGCAAACCGCCAGTCAGGTACGAGATTACCTGCTGTTTCTGCGCAATCATGCCAACCGCTACAACCGCGACCATCACATTACCCATCAGCGGGTGGGAGACATGGATTGTCTGCTGAGCTCTGCCGCGCAAGGCTGTGAGAAGGGCAATCCCTTTGTGCTGATACCACTCTGGCCTGAGGTCGCGATCGGCGAGGTAACGCCGTCGCTCGCGTTCTATGGATTAAAGGATACGGCTTGGGCTGGGCGGATACGCGTTCAAAGCCGCGCAGGAGAATGGCTGATTATTGTCTCAAATGGAGGACGCATCAGGATGTGTAAGGTCTCTGCGGGAGGTTCATGTCGATGAAGCAGCGAGGTTTCTCACTGACCGAAGTTCTGATTGCCACGGCGATTAGCAGCCTCCTGCTGATAAGCGCATCGCGTTTTTTACCCGGCTTGCAGCGGGCGGTCTTAGCGCAATCCGGCCAGAGACAACTGGAGGAAGAGGTCTGGCACCACCTGTTCGCCCTGGGCAAACAGCTCCAGCGTGCGGGGTACTGCGCGGGAAACTGTCTGGGACAGGCGCTGGTGACAGCCAGGCAAGGAAGTTGCGTCATTGTGCGGTGGGATGCCAACAGTAACGGCAGCTGGGATAACAGCGCATCAGAAAATGACAGCACCGGTTTTCGTCTGGAGTCTGGCGCGCTGGAAACCCAGCGTGGAGCGACTTCATGTGAAGGAAAAGGATGGGAAAAGCTCACGGACCCGGACAGGCTTACTATCGCGCATTTTGTGGTGAGGACAGTGGAACATGCCGGTTTTGCGCCAGAGGTGAATATCGAACTGGCGGCGATTCGTAAAGGCGAGAAGGGGGAGCCCTGGCAGGCGTTGTATACGGTCACGGGGTACAACCTGTGAATCGTCAACGCGGCATGTCTTCGCTGGCGATGGTTCTGCTTTTACTGGTGCTCGGTACCCTGATCCTCACCGGTCTCAATCAGCAGCTCACAACGTTTAGCGCGCTCGTCGGCGGTGAGAGCCGTTCGCTTCAGCAGCAGGCGACGGTGCAGTCCGCGCTTGAGTGGGGACGAGTTCAGAGCTGGTCGTCAGAGCCACAGGTTCAGTGCAAGAAGACTCCTGCGTGGCGAGCGTGTTTGCGCCAGCTGAGTGGGGCGCGTGTGCTGCTGATTGCCGGAGACAGCGACCTGCTGCTCTGGCGCTCAGGAGAGATTGTCGACGGGAACGTTCGCTTTTCGCCTCACGGCTGGAGTGATTTTTGTCCCCTTAAGGAGAGCGCGTTATGCCAGCTGCCGTGAACAGAGAAAAAGGGTTTAGCATGGTTGAGGTACTGCTGGCGATGATGCTGCTGGTGATCGTCGTGACGGCTTTGTCCGGTTATCATCGGGCGTTGGCGGCTCGGTTTACCCTGTTTAACCAGTATCGACAGCTCTGGCACCATGCCTGGAATCAGTCTCAGCTCTCAACAAATGTTCTCCCGGCAGGCTGGCAGGCCAGTCGGGGGCAGACAACGCACGCAGGATGTGTCAGCATCACGGTCACACTTATTTCTCCTCTGGGGCGGCGCGGTGAGATAACGCGCCTGCATTGCCCGGTTAGCCAGTAGTCGGGAGCGTCTATGTTAAGGGTCTACCACTCAAATCGTCTGGATGTGCTGGAAGCGCTGATGGAATTTATCGTTGAGCGCGAGCGGCTTGACGATCCTTTTGAGCCTGAAATGGTGCTGGTGCAGAGCACCGGTATGGCACAGTGGCTGCAAATGTCGCTTTCCCGTAAATTTGGCATAGCCGCAAATATTGATTTCCCGCTGCCCGCGAGCTTTATCTGGGAGATGTTTGTGCGCGTGTTGCCGGACATCCCGGAGCAGAGCGCCTTCAACAAGCAAGGCATGAGCTGGAAGCTCATGGCGCTGCTGCCGGAAATGCTGCAGCACGATGAATTCGCCATGCTGCGCCACTACCTCAATGACGATACCGATAAGCGCAAGCTGTTCCAACTGGCGTCGCGCACCGCCGATCTCTACGATCAATACCTTGTTTACCGTTCTGACTGGTTAATTCGTTGGGAAGCGGGCGAGTTGGTTGAAGGGCTACCGGAGGCGCAAATATGGCAGGCACCGCTGTGGAAAGCGCTGGTAGAGCATACGGAGAAACTTGGGCAGCCTAAGTGGCACCGTGCCAACCTGTACGATCGGTTTATCTCCATACTCGAGAATGCGTCGGAGCGCCCGGCCCGACTGCCGTCACGCGTTTTTATCTGCGGGATATCCGCATTACCGCCTGTTTATCTGAAGGCGTTGAACGCGCTGGGTAAACATATTGATATTCATATTTTGTTCACCAACCCTTGCCGACAGTATTGGGGGGATATCCTCGACGAACGTTGGCTTGCGCGGCTGGTGACTCGCCAACGAAAGCGCCTTTTTGAAGAACGTTCCGTCCCGCTGTTTAAAGACGGCTCGACTGCCGGGCAGCTTTTTGATGAAGACGGTATCCAGAACCTGCCCAATCCACTGCTTGCCTCGTGGGGGAAGCTGGGGCGTGACTACATTCACATGCTTTCAGACATCACCTCATCAGGCGAAGGTGACGTGG
The DNA here is from genome assembly GCF_000801755.2 of Enterobacter sp. E20. Classification (NCBI taxonomy): domain Bacteria; kingdom Pseudomonadati; phylum Pseudomonadota; class Gammaproteobacteria; order Enterobacterales; family Enterobacteriaceae; genus Enterobacter; species Enterobacter sp. E20. The sequence goes on along the minus strand of NZ_CP012999.1, from coordinate 3,848,336 downwards.
ATGCCTTTGTCGATATTGCCCCGGATAGCCTGCTGCATCATATTCAGCTGGATATCCTCGATCTGGAAAACCGTGCCGTGATGGGCGTGACGGCGAAAGAATTCGAACGCAGCGACAGCAAGCGCAAGCTGGATGCTGACGATCGCAGCATCACGATCCATGTTTGCCATAGCCCTCAGCGTGAGGTCGAAGTGCTTCACGACCAGCTGCTGGCGATGCTGCAGGACGATCCCGAACTGACGCCACGCGATATTGTGGTGATGGTGGCGGATATCGACAGCTACAGTCCCTTCATCCAGGCCGTTTTTGGCAGTGCGACGGGCGAGCGATATCTGCCTTACGCTATCTCTGACCGTCGTGCCCGTCAGTCGCATCCGGCACTGCAGGCCTTTATCACTCTGCTTTCACTGCCGGATAGCCGCTTTATCTCCGAAGATGTCCTGGCGTTACTGGATGTTCCCGTGCTGGCTGCACGCTTCAACATCAATGAAGAGGGGCTGCGCTACCTTCGCCAGTGGGTGAACGAATCTGGCGTTCGTTGGGGGATCGATGACGATAACGTTCAGGAGTTCGAACTTCCTCCAACCGGGCAGCACACGTGGCGTTTTGGCCTGACGCGTATGCTGCTGGGCTACGCCATGGAGAGCAGCCAGGGCGAGTGGAATGAGGTGCTGCCTTACGATGAGTCCAGCGGGTTAATTGCTGAACTGGTGGGGCATTTAGCATCACTCCTGATGCAGCTTAACCGCTGGCGACACGAGCTGATGCAGCCGCGTCCGCTTGAAGCGTGGCTCCCGGTTTGCAGGGCATTGCTTAATGATTTCTTCCTGCCAGACAGTGACACCGAAGCGGCAATGGCACTGATTGAAACGCAGTGGCAGGCGATCGTCGATGAAGGCGTGAATTCCCATTATCAGGATGCAATCCCACTGTCGCTGTTGAGGGATGAGCTAACGCAGCGGCTTGACCAGGAGCGAATCAGCCAGCGTTTCCTGGCAGGCCCCATCAATATCTGCACCCTGATGCCAATGCGTTCTATCCCGTTTAAAGTGGTCTGTCTGCTTGGCATGAACGACGGCGTTTATCCGCGCGCGCTGGCGCCGCTGGGGTTCGATTTGATGAGCGCAGATCCCAAGCGGGGTGACCGTAGCCGCCGCGATGATGACCGCTACCTCTTCCTTGAGGCGCTCATTTCCGCCCAGAGTAAGCTCTATATCAGCTATATCGGCCGTTCCATTCAGGACAACAGCGAGCGTTTTCCCTCCGTACTGGTGCAGGAGCTGGTGGACTATATCGGCCAGAGTCACTATCTGCCGGGGGATGAAGATCGCAACTGCGATGAAAGCGAGAAGAGGGTGAAAGCCCATATCACCTGTTTCCACAGCCGCATGCCGTTTGACCCGGTGAACTACACGCCCAGCGAGCGCCAGAGCTATGCGCAGGAGTGGCTGCCGGCGGCGAAAAAGGAGGGGAGTGCGCATACCGATTTCATTCAGGAGCTTGACCCGCGCCCTGTCGACACCCTGACCTTCGAACAGCTTCAGCGGTTTTGGGCGCATCCGGTGCGCGCCTTCTTCCAGCAGCGATTGCAGGTCAACTTCCGTTCTGAAGAGAGTGAAATTCCTGATGCAGAGCCTTTTACGCTGGAAGGGCTGGAGCGCTACCAGTTAAACCTGCAGCTGTTGAATGCGCTGGTTGAAGAGGAAGATGCGGACAAACTTTACCGCCGCTACCGTGCTGCAGGACAGCTGCCCTATGGGGCGTTCGGAGAAATTGTGTGGGAGGCGCAGTGTCAGGAGATGACCGCCCTGGCAGAGCGCGTAAGAGCGTGCCGACAGCCAGGGAAAAGTATTGAAATCGATCTCAACTGCAATGGTGTACAGCTCACGGGCTGGTTAACCCAGGTTCAGCCGGACGGGCTGCTGCGCTGGCGGCCTTCTATGCTGAGCGTTTCACAGGGTTTGCAACTCTGGCTGGAACATCTTGTCTACAGTGCGGATGGTCATAAAGGTGAAAGTCGGATTTTCGTGCGCAAAGAGGGCGAATGGCGCTTCCCGCCGATGGAGTCTGAGCAGGCGTTACGGTATCTGTCTTTGTACATTGAGGGCTACCGTCAGGGAATGAACAAACCGCTCCTGCTGTTGCCGGAAAGTGGCGGGGCCTGGATAAAAGCCTGTTATGACGCACAGAATGATGCGATGTTAACGGATGAGGCGTCACTGCAGAAAGCGCGCAGTAAATTTATGCAGGCCTACGAAGGTAACATGATGGTACGGGGCGAAGGTGAAGATGTCTGGTATCAGCGCTTATGGCGAACGCTTGAGCCAGAGTACTTTGAGGCCATCACGGAAGAGGCGCAGCGCTACCTGCTGCCGTTGTTTAAATTTAATCAGTCCTGAGCGCTGTATAAAAATTGCGCAGTGTGGGGTGTTCAATTATGATGCACTTCTTATCACGGACTGATGTACCCAATAAAGAGATGTTGGCGTGTCCAGCACGCAATGTATTAATGATGTAGCCGTGATAAAGAGGTAGCACCTTGTTTAAAGCGTTTGTTTTGTTTTTCGCCCTCTGGGTACCTGTCACTCAGGCAGACTCCGGTTGGCAACCCGTTCAGGAAACTATTCGTAAAAGCGAAAAAGATACCCGTCAATATCAGGCTATTCGTCTTGATAACGGCATGACCGTGCTGCTGGTTTCCGATCCGCAGGCGGTGAAGTCCCTCTCGGCATTAGTGGTGCCGGTTGGATCGCTGGAAGATCCTGACGCGCATCCTGGGCTTGCACATTATCTGGAACATATGACGCTGATGGGGTCAAAAAAATACCCGCAGCCGGATAGCCTGTCCGAATTTTTGAAAATGCATGGCGGGAGCCACAATGCCAGTACGGCACCGTACCGCACGGCCTTTTATCTTGAAGTCGAAAATGATGCGCTGGAAGGCGCGGTCGATCGCCTTGCTGATTCCATCGCCGCCCCCCTGCTGGATAAAAAATATGCCGACCGTGAACGCAATGCCGTCAATGCTGAGTTGACCCTTGCCCGCACGCGAGACGGTATGCGCATGGCCCAGGTCAGCGCCGAAACCATCAACCCTGCGCACCCGGGTTCGCGCTTCTCCGGCGGTAACCTTGAGACGTTAAGCGACAAACCGAACAGCCCGGTGCTTGATGCCCTGCACGCGTTTCGCGATAAATACTACTCCGCCAACCTGATGAAAGCGGTCATCTACAGCAATAAACCGTTGCCAGAACTGGCAGGCATGGCGGCTAAAACGTTTGGCCGGGTGCCGAATAAAAATATCGACCTGCCGCAGATAGACGTACCGGTGGTCACGGATGCGCAAAAGGGCATCGTGATCCACTACGTGCCTGCGCTGCCGCGCAAAGTGCTGCGCGTGGAATTCCGCATCGATAACAACACCGCACAGTTTCGCAGTAAAACCGATGAGCTGGTGACCTATCTGATAGGTAACCGTAGCCCGGGTACGCTTTCTGACTGGCTGCAAAAACAGGGGCTGGTGGAAGGTATTCGCGCCGACTCCGATCCGGTTGTGAACGGCAATAGCGGCGTGCTGGCGATCTCCGCCACCCTGACCGACAAGGGCCTGGCAAACCGTGACGAAGTGGTGGCGGCGATCTTCAGCTACCTCTCTTTACTGCGTGAGAAAGGCGTCGATAAGCGCTACTTTGATGAGCTCGCCCACGTGCTGGATCTCGATTTCCGTTACCCGTCCATTACCCGCGATATGGATTACGTTGAGTGGCTGGCGGATACCATGATCCGCGTGCCGGTGGAGCACACCCTCGACGCGGTCAATATTGCCGACCGCTATGATGCCGATGCGGTAAAAGGCCGCCTGGCGATGATGACGCCGGAGAATGCCCGCATCTGGTACATCAGCCCGAACGAACCGCATAACAAGACGGCGTATTTTGTCGATGCCCCCTATCAGGTGGATAAAATCAGCGCGCAGACCTTCGCCGACTGGCAGAAGAAGGCCGGAGAGGTTGCGTTGAAGCTGCCGGAGCTGAACCCCTATATTCCGGATGACTTCTCGCTGACCAAAACGACAAAAGATTATCCGCACCCGGCGCTCATCGTTGATGAGCCGACGCTGCGGGTGGTGTATACGCCCAGCCGCTACTTCGCAAGCGAGCCAAAGGCCGATGTCAGCGTGGTGCTGCGTAACCCGAAAGCGATGAACAGCGCCAAAAATCAGGTGATGTTCGCGCTCAATGACTATCTCGCCGGGATTGCGCTCGATCAGCTCAGCAACCAGGCGGCCGTGGGCGGGATCAGCTTCTCCACCAACGCCAACAACGGTTTGATGCTCAATGCAAACGGCTATACCCAGCGTTTGCCTCAGCTGTTCCAGGCACTGCTGGAGGGCTATTTCAGCTATACGCCGACGGAAGAGCAGCTTGAACAGGCTAAATCGTGGTATGCGCAGATGATGGATTCTGCGGAGAAGGGCAAAGCTTACGATATGGCGCTTATGCCGGCGCAAATGCTGTCGCAAGTTCCTTATTTCCAGCGAGAGGATCGCCGCGCGCTGTTGCCTTCGATCACCTTAAAAGACGTGCTGGTTTACCGTGATGCGCTGAAAACCAACACGCGTCCGGAGTTCCTGATCGTCGGCAACATGAGTGAGGATCAGGCCAAAACCCTGGCAGAGAATGTACGCACTCAGCTCGGTTCGAAAGGCGACGAGTGGTGCCGCAACCAGGACGTGCTGGTTGAGAAAAAACAGAATGTGATTTTTGAAAAGGCGGGTAACAGCACGGATTCCGCGCTGGCCGCGGTATTTGTGCCAACGGGCTATGATGAATTCGCCAGCTCAGCGCAGAGTGCCGTACTGGGGCAAATTATTCAGCCGTGGTTCTATAACCAGTTACGCACTGAGGAGCAGCTTGGCTACGCGGTGTTTGCCTTCTCCATGAACGTAGGCCGACAGTGGGGACTGGGTTTCCTGCTGCAAAGCAGCGATAAACAGCCGGCGTATCTCTGGAAGCGTTACCAGGCCTTCTTCCCACAGGTGGAAGCAAAACTCCGCGCCATGAAGCCGGAAGAGTTTGCGCAAATCCAGCAGGCCGTCATCGCACAGGTGATGCAGCCGCCGCAGACGCTGGGTGAAGAAGCCTCGCAGCTGAGCAAAGATTTCGATCGCGGTAATCTGAAATTTGATTCGCGTGATAAAGTAGTGGCCGAGATAAAACAGCTGACGCCGCAGAAGGTTGCCGACTTCTTCCATCAGGCGGTCATTAAGCCGCAGGGAATCACCATCCTGTCTCAGGTTTCCGGTAGCCAGAACGGGAAAACGGAGTACGTGAACCCGAAAGGCTGGAAAGTCTGGAAGAGCGTCAGCGCGCTGCAGCAATCTATGCCCTGGAGTAAGAAAGAATGACCGATACCGCTGAGTCCCTTGATCCCTTACGTTTACCTCTGCAGGGTGAACGATTGATTGAAGCCTCAGCGGGAACGGGAAAAACCTTCACCATTGCCGCGCTGTACCTGCGTCTGCTGCTGGGGCTTGGCGGCAACGCCGCTTTTCCACGTCCTTTGAGCGTGGAGGAACTGCTGGTGGTGACCTTCACCGAGGCTGCCACCGCTGAGCTGCGGGGCCGTATTCGCAGCAATATCCACGAGCTGCGCATCGCCTGTCTGCGTCAGAGCACGGATAACCCTCTCTACGCGAGCCTTCTGGAAGAAATTGCCGATAAGCAACAGGCAGCCCAGTGGCTATTGCTCGCTGAACGGCAGATGGATGAAGCGTCCGTCTTTACCATTCACGGTTTTTGCCAGCGTATGCTGAGCCTGAATGCGTTTGAATCCGGAATGCTATTTGAACAGCAGCTCATTGAAGATGAATCCGTGCTTCGCTATCAGGCCTGCGCGGATTTCTGGCGTCGCCACTGCTACCCGTTACAGCGCGATATCGCCGAAGCGGTACATGCGCTGTGGAAGGGCCCGGAGGCGCTGCTGCGCGCTATCGATCGTTATCTGCAGGGTGAAGCACCGGTCATCAAATCCCCGCCGCCTGCGGATGAAACCCTGGCCTCACGCCATGAAAAAATCATCGCGAGAATTGCCGACATCAAGCAAAAATGGATTGAGTCCGTTGGCGAGATTGACGCAATCATCGAAAATTCCGGGATTGACCGACGCAAGTTTAACCGTGGCAATCAGGGGAAATGGATCGACAAGATCAGCGCCTGGGCGCAGGAGGAGACGCGAGGCTACCAGCTCCCGGATGCGCTGGAGAAATTCTCCCAACGTTTCCTGGCTGAGCGGACCAAAGCCGACGGCATTGTGCCTGAGCATCCTCTGTTTGTGGCGATTGAAACCCTGCTGGCTGAGCCCTTAACGCTCAACGATCTGATGATTACCCGCGCCATGACGGAAATTCGCGACGCCGTCGCGCGTGAGAAACGCCGCCGGGGTGAGCTGGGGTTTGACGACATGCTGAGCCGCCTCGATGCGGCGCTGTGCAGTGAAAATGGCGAAGCGCTTGCCGCCGCGATCCGCACCCGCTTCCCGGTGGCGATGATTGACGAATTTCAGGATACCGACCCTCAGCAATACCGCATTTTCCGCCGTATCTGGCGCCAGCAGCCCGGCACCGCGCTGTTGTTAATCGGCGATCCGAAACAGGCCATCTACGCCTTCCGCGGTGCGGATATTTTCACCTACATGAAAGCCCGTAGCGAAGTTGACGCGCACTACACGCTTGATACTAACTGGCGCTCCTCTCCCGGCATGGTGGAAAGCGTCAACGCGCTCTTCAGCCGCATGGATACGGCGTTTATGTTCCGGGAGATCCCGTTTCAGCCGGTAAAGTTCGCCGAGAAAAATGCCTCGTTGCGCTTCGAGTTCAACGGCGAGACGCAGCCTGCCATGAACTTCTGGCTGCTGGACGGGGAAGGCTGCGGCGTTGCCGACTATCAAAATGCCATGGCCCAGCACTGTGCCGCGCAAATCCGCGACTGGCTCAGTGCGGGCGCGCACGGTAAAGCGCTGCTGTGGAAGGGGGATAAACCAACCCCGGTAAAGGCATCCGATATCACGGTGCTGGTGCGCAGCCGTCAGGAGGCCGCGCTCATCCGCGACGCTCTGACGTTACTGAATATTCCCTCCGTCTATCTCTCGAACCGCGATAGCGTCTTTGAAACGCTGGAAGCGCAGGAGATGCTATGGCTGCTGCAGGCCGTGCTGGCTCCGGAGCGGGAAAGCACGCTGCGTAGCGCATTAGCGAGCGCGATGCTCGGGCTGAACGCGCGGGATATTGATGCGCTGAACAATGACGAAGCCGCGTGGGATTCTGTCGTAGAAGAGTTTGTTCGCTACCGCGAAAAATGGCAGAAGCGTGGAGTCATGGCGATGGTGCGCGAGCTCATGGCGCAGCGCCACATTGCGGAGAATATGCTGGCGACAGCAGGCGGCGAGCGCCGTTTGACCGATATTTTACATATCAGCGAACTGCTGCAGGAAGCCGGTACGCAGCTGGAGAGCGAACACGCTCTGGTACGCTGGCTGGCGCAGCAGATTGCCGATCCGAACAGTAATTCGTCCAGCCAGCAGATGCGACTAGAGAGTGATAAATATCTGGTGCAGATCGTCACCATTCACAAGTCGAAAGGCCTGGAATATCCGCTGGTCTGGCTGCCGTTTATCGCCAATTATCGCGTGCAGGATCAGGCCTTTTACCACGATCGCGAGTCTTTTGAGGCGGTGCTCGATCTCAGCAACGCGGAGTCCAGCGTTGAGCTGGCCGAAGCCGAGCGTCTGGCGGAAGACCTGCGCCTGCTTTACGTGGCGCTGACCCGTTCGGTCTGGCACTGCAGCCTGGGCGTTGCGCCTCTGTTCCGTCGCCGTGGCGAAAAGAGCGGGGAGAGTGATTTTCATCTGAGCGCGCTGGGGCGGCTTATTCAGCACGGCGAACCCAAAGACGCGGCGGGCCTGCGCCAGTGCATCGAATCGCTTTGCACGGAGCATGTTGCCCTGCATATTCCGTCGCAGCCCGACAACAGCCGCTGGCAGATGCCGGAGCTGCGTGAGTCAGCGCTCCATGCCCGCCAGGTTGTACGTACCATTGCCGACGACTGGCGCGTCACCAGCTACTCCGGTTTACAGCAGCACGGGCAGAGTATTGCGCAGGATCTGATGCCAAAACTGGACGTGGACGCCGCAGGAGCCGGTAGCGTACCCGCTGAGCCGGTGCTCACGCCGCACCAGTTCCCGCGCGGCGCCTCGCCGGGCACGTTTTTGCACAGCCTGTTTGAAGAGCTGGATTTTACCCAGCCGGTTTCCGAAGAATGGGTGCTGAAAATGTTACAGAGTGGCGGCTACGACGCGCAGTGGCAGCCGGTTCTCACCGACTGGATCCGCGCGGTACTGCACGCGCCGCTCACGACGCAGGGGATCTCGCTGAACCAGTTGACCGCCAAAGACAAGCAGGTGGAGATGGAGTTTTATCTCCCCATCGCCAGCCCGCTCAGGGCCGAGGCGCTTGATGCGCTGATCCGCGAGTACGATCCGTTATCCGCCGGGTGCCCGCCGCTGAACTTCCGCCAGGTGCAGGGGATGCTCAAAGGCTTTATCGACCTGGTTTTCCGCCACGAAGGGCGCTACTACCTGCTGGACTACAAATCGAACTGGCTGGGTGAAAGCAGCGAAGCCTACACCCAGGACGCGATGGCCTCTGCCATGCAAATGCATCGCTACGATCTGCAGTACCAGCTTTACACCCTTGCGCTGCACCGTTACCTGCGCCATCGCATGGCCGATTACCGCTACGAAGATCATTTTGGCGGCGTCATTTACCTGTTCCTGCGCGGAGTGGATGCTAACGACCCGCGTTCCGGCGTCTTTTGCACGCGTCCGGCTGCGGAACTGATTGAAAAAATGGATAACCTGTTTGCTGCAAGCACGGAGGAGGTAGCATGACGATGCAGGCGCTACTGCTGGACGCGGTTGAACAACGGTTACTGCGTCACCTGGATGTGCAGTTCGCCATGATGGTGGCAGGCGAGGAGCCTGCCGTCATGCTGGCCGCAGCCATTCTGAGCAAAGACGCGGGGGAAGGGCACGTATGTCTGCCGCTGTCGCGTCTGGCGGTGGATGAGAAAATGCCTCCGGCTTTACAGGCGTGTTTCGCGCTGCTGGGTGACGAAGTGGACTGGCAGGGGATATTACTCGGCTCGCCTGCCGTGAGCGGAGCCGATACCGGGACGCCGATGATCCTTGTCGGCGAGCGTTTGTATCTTAACCGGCTGTGGCGTAACGAACTGACGGTAGCGCGCTTCTTCAGCGAGACCAACGCCCCGCTTCCCTGCGATGAAGCGCAGCTCCGGCAAACGCTGGATACGCTGTTTACCTCTGACGACGCGACAGACTGGCAAAAAGTGGCGGCAGCCGTGGCCTTAACGCGACGGATCTCGGTGATTTCTGGCGGCCCGGGCACCGGGAAAACGACCACTGTGGCAAAACTGCTTGCCGCGCTGATTCAGCTATCGGGTGAGAAAAAGTGCCGTATTCGCCTGGCGGCCCCCACCGGTAAAGCGGCGGCACGTCTGACGGAGTCGTTAGGCGGCGCGCTGCAAAAACTGCCGCTAACCGGGGAGCAGCTTGCGCTTTTCCCCAATGAAGCGAGCACGCTGCACCGTTTGCTTGGCGCACAGCCGGGTAGCCAGCGTCTGCGCTATCATGCCGGTAACCCACTGCACCTTGACGTGCTGGTCGTGGATGAAGCGTCGATGATTGACCTGACGATGATGTCGCGTTTGATCGATGCGCTCCCGCCTCACGCGCGCGTCATTTTCCTCGGCGATCGCGACCAGCTTGCCTCCGTTGAGGCCGGGGCCGTATTGGGGGATATCTGCACCTATGCCAGCCTGGGATATACCGCGGAACGCGCGCAGGAGTTAGCCCGTCTCACCGGATGTTCGCTCACGTCTGAAAACCATTCGCTTGCAGGGGCGCTGCGCGACAGCCTGTGTCTGCTGCAAAAAAGCTACCGTTTCGGCAGCGACTCCGGCATCGGCCAGCTTGCGGCGGCGGTGAACCGGGGCGACCGGCGCACCACCACAGCGGTATTTGACGGTACCTTTACGGATATTGAGAAAAAATCGCTGCAAAACGGGGAAGAGTATCAGGCGATGCTGGACGATGCCCTGCAGGGGTACCAGCACTTTCTGACGGGCGTACAACAGCAAAGTACACCGGAGCAGGTCATTGCCGCGTTTGGCGAATACCAGCTGCTCTGTGCGCTGAGGGAAGGCCCCTTTGGCGTCCGGGGTCTGAACGACAGGCTGGAACAGCTGCTGGCGCAAAAACGCAAAATTAACCGTACCCCGCACTCGCGCTGGTATGAAGGGCGACCGGTGATGATCTCCCGCAACGACAGCGCGCTGGGATTGTTTAACGGGGATATCGGGATTGCGCTCGACTGCGGTCAGGGCCTGCGCGTCTGGTTCCAGATGCCGGACGGGAGCGTGAAGTCCTTCCAGCCCAGTCGTTTGCCCGAGCATGAAACCGCCTGGGCGATGACGGTGCATAAATCCCAGGGCTCCGAGTTTAACCATGCGGCGCTGATCCTGCCCACGCAGCTTTCACCCGTCGTTACCCGCGAGCTGATCTATACCGCCATTACGCGCGCGCGTCAGCGTCTGTCGCTGTATGCCGATGAACGGGTGCTGGTGCAGGCGATCGCCACCCGAACGGAACGCCGAAGCGGACTGGGCGCGATATTTGAGTCACTCTGAACAACGCCAGACATGCAGGCCGGGTACGCGCAGCGCGACCCGGCAAGCGTTGTATTATCCCAGGTCAGCCATCAGCACTTTTGAACGACGCTGATAGTTGTACATCTCTTTCTTCGTTTCCGGCAGAGAATCGATATCCACCGGCGTGAATCCGCGCTCCTGGAACCAGTGAATGCTGCGCGTCGTCAGGACGAACAGTTTGCTCAGCCCCATCTGGCGCGCCTGCGCCGCCACGCGTTCAAGCAGCATTTCGCCGCGTGAAGAGCTACGGTAATCAGGATGCACCGCCACGCAGGCCATTTCACCGATCTTCTCTTCCGGGAACGGATAGAGCGCGGCGCAGGCAATGGTCAGGTTATCGCGCTGAATAATGGTGAATTTATCGATCTCCATCTCCAGCTGTTCGCGTGAGCGGCGTACCAGAATGCCCTGCTGTTCCAGCGGGCGGATCAGCTCCAGAATGCCGCCGATGTCATTGATGGTGGCGCGGCGGATCTGCTCCGCACTCTCCATCACAATCTGTGTACCAATACCGTCGCGGGAGAACAGCTCCTGCAGCAGGGCCCCGTCTTCCTGATAGCTGATCAGGTGGCTGCGGCGCACGCCGCTGCGGCAGGCCTTCACGGCGCCACGCAGGAAGCGGACGGTGCCGGAGTGGTAATCGCCTTCGGCTTCCAGCGCTTCCACGCGGGCCTGGGCTTCATTCGGGAAGAGTTCCGGTACGATTGTTCCTTCACCGTCCACGACGCCCTGGGAGGAGCAGAACCCAATCATTTTTTCCGCCTTCAGCTTGATCGCCAGCTGCGTGGCGATCTCTTCGGACGTCAGGTTAAAGCTTTCGCCAGTCACGGAAACGGCGACCGGGCCCATCAGCACGATGGCACCGCTGTCCAGCTGGCGGTGAATAGCTTCTTCATCAATACGACGAATACGGCCGCTGTGGCAGTAATCCACGCCATCGTCCACGCCGAGCGGCTGGGCAATGATAAAGTTGCCGCTCACGACGTTGATATGCGCGCCTTGCAGCGGCGTATTGTTCAGGCTCATGGAGAGACGCGCGGTAATATCCAGCTGCAGCAGACCCGCCGCCTGTTTCACCAGCTCCAGGGTTTTGGCATCGGTGACGCGGGTATGTTTATGGTAAATCGGCTCGTGGTGGTGAGCGGCCAGGTTGGCGTCGATCTGCGGACGCGCGCCATACACCACCACCAGGCGGATCCCGAGGCTGTGCAGCAGGCCAATGTCATTGACGATGCTGGAAAAATTTTCATGCTCAATGGCTTCGCCACCAAGCATGATGACAAACGTTTTTCCCCGATGGGCGTTGATATAGGGAACAGAATGGCGGAATCCCTGGACCAGTTCGGTTCTACGTTCCTTCACCATGGCACAACCCTTAATGAATGTTTATTCGTAATTTCTGTATTTTTATTCGATTGTGGTCGCGTGTGCAAGCGCAAATTTTCTGCGACCCATAGAAATTGGTAAGTAATCCGTGCGTTAGCGTATGATTGTTTACCCTTTTATAGATGACAGTTTATGCGTCATTCGTTAAAGTTTTCGGTCAATTTGGACATTTTGTATATCAGTCAGTGTTCTTGCTCGGGAGAAGCATGTCGGGATCCAATTCAGCAATAAGCCGCCGCCGTTTGTTAAAAGGGGCCGGGGCAATGTGGTTGCTTAGCGTCAGTCAGGTCGGTCTTGCCGCCACGAGTCAGGTGGTGGCGGTGCGCGTCTGGCCGTCGTCGACCTATACGCGCGTGACGGTTGAATCCAATCGCGTGCTGAAATATAAGCAATTTGCCCTCAGCAACCCGGAACGCGTGGTGGTGGATCTCGAAGGCGTTAACCTCAACTCCGTGCTGAAAGGGATGGCGGCGCAGATCCGCGGCGACGATCCGTTTATTAAATCGGCTCGCGTCGGGCAGTTTGATCCGCAAACCGTGCGCATGGTGTTTGAGCTTAAACAGAACGTTAAGCCGCAGCTGTTCGCCCTGGCGCCCGTCGCGACCTTTAAAGAGCGTCTGGTGATGGATCTCTACCCGGCCAACGCAACGGATATCCAGGATCCACTTCTCGCTCTGCTGGAGGACTACAACAAGGGCGATCTTCAGCGTCAGGTGCCGCCTGCGCAAAGTGGCCCGCAGCCCGGAAAAGCAGGGCGGGATCGTCCGATTGTGATCATGCTCGATCCCGGCCACGGCGGCGAAGACTCCGGCGCGGTGGGTAAATACCGCACGCGTGAAAAAGACGTGGTGCTGCAAATTGCCCGCCGCCTGAAGGCGTTGATTGATAAAGAAGGCAATATGCGCGCCTATATGACGCGCAATGAAGATATCTTTATTCCGCTGAAGGTCCGGGTGGCGAAAGCGCAGAAGCAGCGCGCCGATTTGTTCGTGTCGATCCATGCGGATGCCTTTACCAGCCGCCAGCCAAGCGGCTCGTCGGTGTTTGCGCTCTCAACCAAAGGCGCGACCAGTACCGCAGCAAGATTCCTGGCAGACAGCCAGAACGCCTCTGACCTGATTGGTGGCGTGAGCAAAAGCGGCGACCGCTACGTCGACCATACTATGTTCGATATGGTGCAGTCGCTGACCATTAACGACAGCCTGAAGTTTGGTAAAGCGGTGCTGGGCAAGCTGGGCAACATCAATAAGCTGCATAAAAACAGCGTTGAACAGGCCGGGTTTGCGGTACTCAAGGCACCGGATATCCCGTCCATCCTGGTCGAAACCGCGTTTATCAGTAACGTCGAAGAGGAGCGTAAGCTCAAGACGGCAAAATTCCAGCAGGAGGTTGCGGAGTCGATTCTGGCGGGGATACGGGCGTATTTCTCTGACGGGGCGACGCTGGCGCGACGCGGATAATGCTTTCAGCCGGGTAAACGCCCGGCAAATTCACAAACGACAGATACAAAAAAACACCCTTGAGGGTGTTTATTGTTTTCAGAAGTGTTGGTTGCGGGGGCCGGATTTGAACCGACGACCTTCGGGTTATGAGCCCGACGAGCTACCAGGCTGCTCCACCCCGCGTCCGTCTTTCTACTCGTGTAGAAACTTACTTCTTCAAATTTGATTGGTTGCGGGGGCCGGATTTGAACCGACGACCTTCGGGTTATGAGCCCGACGAGCTACCAGGCTGCTCCACCCCGCGTCCGTCTTTCTACAGTCGTAGAAGATACTTCATCAAATTTTAATTGGTTGCGGGGGCCGGATTTGAACCGACGACCTTCGGGTTATGAGCCCGACGAGCTACCAGGCTGCTCCACCCCGCGTCCGTGGATGCGCACTATACTCGGATAGGTTTGTGATGCAACCCCTTTTTCACATAAATCATGATTTTGTATGCAAATTGAACGACATGGCTCTGTTCGGACTATTTTTTGCGCAAAATTTGCCAAAGGGCATGCGATCGCATTTCATTAGCCCTGGCGGTTTGTTATCTTCATCACGCGGAAATGGGCAACTTAAAGACGAGATATAATGAAAGGACGTTGGGCGAAGTATCTGATGGCGGGCGCAATGGTAGCGATTCTTGCGGCCTGTTCTTCCAAACCGACCGATCGCGGTCAACAGTATAAAGACGGGAAGTTATCCCAGCCTTTCTCTTTAGTTAATCAGCCTGATGCCGTCGGCGCACCGATTAATGCCGGTGATTTCTCCGAGCAGGTCTACCAGATCCGCAACGCGTCGCCGCGTCTGTATGGCGCCCAGAGTAGCGTGTATAACGCGGTCCAGGACTGGCTTAAAGCAGGCGGCGATACGCGCAACATGCGCCAGTTTGGTATCGACGCCTGGCAGATGGAAGGGGCCGATAACTACGGCAACGTCCAGTTTACCGGTTACTACACCCCGGTTATCCAGGCACGACACTCCCGTCAGGGCGAGTTCCAGTATCCTATCTATCGTATGCCGCCAAAACGCGGTCGTCTGCCGTCTCGCGCTGAGATCTACGCCGGTGCGCTGAGCGAAAACTACGTTCTGGCCTACAGCAACTCCCTGATGGATAACTTCATCATGGACGTTCAGGGCAGCGGCTACATTGATTTTGGCGACGGGTCGCCGCTTAACTTCTTCAGCTATTCCGGTAAAAACGGCCACGCCTATCGCAGCATCGGTAAAGTGCTGATCGACCGCGGTGAAGTGAAGAAAGAAGATATGTCGATGCAGGCGATCCGCGAGTGGGGCGAGAAACACAGCGAAGCCGAGGTGCGCGAGCTGCTGGAGCAGAACCCGTCGTTCGTCTTCTTCAAACCGCAAAACTTCGCGCCGGTGAAAGGGGCGAGTGCAGTTCCCCTGATTGGCCGCGCGTCGGTAGCATCGGATCGTTCGATTATTCCTGCAGGCACCACGCTGCTGGCTGAGGTTCCTCTGCTGGACAATAACGGCAAGTTCAACGGCCAGTATGAGCTGCGTCTGATGGTGGCGCTGGACGTTGGCGGGGCAATAAAAGGCCAGCACTTTGACATCTATCAGGGCATTGGCCCTGACGCAGGCCATCGCGCGGGCTGGTATAACCACTACGGACGCGTGTGGGTACTGAAGGCAGCTCCGGGAGCTGGAAACGTATTCAGCGGCTGATTGTGGTATTCTGAGCGCAATACGGATTACTGTTCAGGGTGAGGAAAACCTCACCCTTTTTACATCTGAGGTTTTATGTCTGTGGTAATCAGCGACGCCTGGCGCCAGCGTTTTGGCGGGACGGCACGTTTATATGGTGAAAAAGCCCTGCAGCTGTTTGCGGATGCGCACGTCTGCGTCGTGGGCATTGGTGGTGTGGGGTCGTGGGCGGCAGAAGCGCTGGCGAGAACCGGTATTGGCGCAATCACGCTGATTGACATGGATGACGTTTGCGTCACCAACACCAACCGTCAAATCCACGCCCTGCGCGATAACGTCGGACTGGCGAAGTCTGAGGTCATGGCGGAGCGTATCCGTTTGATCAACCCGGAGTGCCGCGTGACGGTGATCGACGACTTTGTGACGGCAGATAACGTCGCGGAGTACATGAGCAAAGGCTATAGCTATGTGATTGACGCCATCGACAGCGTGCGGCCAAAAGCGGCGCTGATCGCATACTGCCGTCGCTACAAGGTGCCGCTGGTCACGACGGGCGGTGCGGGCGGGCAAATCGATCCGACGCAGATCCAGGTGGCCGACCTGGCGAAAACGATCCAGGATCCGCTGGCGGCCAAGCTGCGAGAGCGTCTGAAGAGCGATTTTAACGTGGTGAAGAACAGCAAAGGCAAGCTCGGCGTCGACTGCGTGTTCTCGACCGAAGCGCTGGTCTACCCGCAGGCGGATGGCTCAGTCTGCGCGATGAAAAGCACGGCGGAAGGGCCAAAACGAATGGATTGCGCCTCCGGGTTTGGTGCGGCCACCATGGTGACCGCCTCCTTCGGCTTTGTGGCGGTGTCTCACGCCCTCAAGAAAATGATGGCGAAGGCGGAACGTCAGGCCTGAGCCTGACGTGCGGCATCCAGTACCGCGTCGCTCAGCGCGATCAACCCCTGACCGCGCGAGGCGCTGAGCTGCGCGCGCAGCCCCAGCTCATCAAATAACGCCAGCGGCGAATGTGCCAGCAATTCCGCCGCGCTTTTCCCTTCCACAGCGGTCAGCAATACGGCCAGCAGGCCCCGGACGATGCGGCCTTCGCTGTCGCCGAAGAAGTGCAGCTTCTCGCCGGAGACGCTCACGCCCAGCCAGACGCGGTTTTCACAGCCTGCGATCTCTTTCGCCAGCGCTTTAAGATCGTCTGAAAGGGCCGGGAGCTGTTTACCCAGCAGGATCAGCTGTCGATATTTATCTTCCCACTGCTGGAGCGGGGCGAAGGTCTGTTTTAAGGTCTCTTCTGTGATGACGGTGCCAAACGGATGTCCGGCTAAAGCAGCGCTAGTCATTAATCCACCAGTATTTCAAGGGCGCGGTCAACGGCGGCAACCAGCGCGTCGACATCGCTTTGGGTATTATACGGCGCAAACGAGGCGCGCAGCGTACCGTTAACGCCGAGCGCCGCCAGCAGCGGCTGGGCGCAGTGCTGTCCGGCACGTAGGGCAATGCCGTATCCGGCGAGCAGCGTCACCATGTCGCTATGGTGAACGCCCGCGAAATCAAAGGCGAGCAGGCTTGAGTCCTGAACGCGGAACGAGCGGAAGCCCGGGCGCTTTTTGAGCTCTTCCTCTGCCAGCGTCGCCAGCCCCCGGCTCCAGCTTTCAGCCTGAACGATGTCTGTTTCTGCCAGCCACTCCAGCGCCGCGCTTAAGCCAATCACCCCCGCCACGTTCGGCGTACCCGCTTCCAGACGATAGGGAACATCCTGAGTTTTGAAGCCATCGAACGACACTTCGGTGATCATTTTGCCGCCACCGAGCCACGGCGTCATTTTTGCCAGCAGTTCAGGCTTGCCGTACAACGCCCCAATACCGGTTGGCCCGTAGAGCTTATGTCCTGAGAAGGCATAGAAATCGATATCAAGCGCCTGCACATCAGCGGGGAAGTGCACCACGCCCTGAGCGCCGTCGACCATCACCACCATCCCGCTGGCATGGGCAATGCGAATAGCCTGAGCCAGGTCCGGGCAACCTCCCGTGACGTTCGACATCTGTCCGAGCGCCAGAATGCGGCTGCGGGATGTAATCAGCTCGGGGAGACGGGCCACATCGGGCAGAAGGTCTGCACCCAGTGGAAGCTTCACCACGCGTGCACCCGTTTGCTCTGCCACCATCAGCCATGGCACCAGGTTGGCGTGATGTTCCGCCTCGCTGACGACGATCTCATCGCCCGGCTGAAGCAGCGGGCGCGCGTAGCACTGGGCCACCATATTGATGGCTTCGGTCGTGCCGCGCGTCCAGACGATGTTTTTCCCGCTCTCGGCATTGATCAGGCGAGCGACCTGATCGCGTGCGGCTTCATAGCGCGCGGTTAATCGCTGCGCTTCGGCAAACTGGCTGCGATGCACGTTCCCGGCGCTCAGGCTGTAGAACTGCTGCGTGGCCTCAATCACCGCCTGTGGCTTAAGGGCGGTGGCGGCGCTATCCAGGTAAATACCGGCATCGGCCAGGGCCGGAAACTGTGCGCGGAACTGCGCAGGACTGAAAGCGTTCATGGGATTCCTCATTTCAATATAGCGATCGTCGCGCAATTTCAGCGGCAGGGCAAGGAGGTTGATATCTATCAGAATTGTCTGCTTATCCTTACGGCCTCAAAAAAGCAGGTTATGCTAAATAGTGTTAGGCGGATGTTTTAGCCTGTTATAAATCGAGGTTTGAATAGCATTAATTGCTAAAGGAGAATAATCATGAATAAGACAGCTGCAATCATTTCTGCCTGTGCGTTTACTTTTGCCCTGAGCGCCTGTTCCGGTAACAACTACGTGATGCACACCAACGATGGTCGTTCTATCGTTTCGGAAGGGAAACCGACTACCGATAATGATACCGGGATGATTTCGTACAAAGATGCTAACGGGAACAAGCAGCAGATCAACCGCACGGACGTGAAAGAGATGAAAGAGATCGAGCATTAACAGATCGCAGGCGAAAAAAAAGCACCGCAAATTGGCGGTGCTACATTAATCACTATGGACAGACAGGGTAAATGTACAGGAAGTGAAAAATTGGTAGCGTTGCTACCGTGGTCTGAATCGCAGACCAATTGCAAACACAACAACACAACATCACAACCGTAAGCCAAAAGCCCTTCAGAACACGCATTCCGAAAAAAGCTCTTCGTTCCGGCTCAGGAAGTGCCGCCACTATAGGTATTTGCTGGTAGTTCCTCAACGGACAAATTATAATGGCTCAGATAAAAAAAACTAATAGGTTAAACATTGTTTCCTGTTTGTTAAATCCCGTTAACATCTAAGCCAGATAACCATGTCAAAGCGATTGCCACCTCTTAATGCATTACGAGTTTTTGATGCAGCAGCACGTCATCTGAGCTTTACCCGCGCAGCAGATGAGCTTTTTGTGACACAGGCCGCAGTAAGTCACCAAATCAAGTCTCTGGAGGATTTTCTGGGCCTTAAGCTGTTTCGTCGACGCAACCGTTCGTTGCTGTTGACTGAAGAGGGGCAGAGCTATTTTCAGGATATTAAAGAGATTTTTTCCCAGCTCACGGAAGCCACGCGTAAGCTGCAGGCTCGCAGTGCAAAAGGTGCTCTGACCGTCAGTTTATTGCCCAGTTTTGCCATTCATTGGCTGGTGCCAAGACTCTCAAGCTTTAACTCAGCTTATCCGGGGATCGACGTTCGAATCCAGGCGGTAGATCGTCAGGAGGACAAGCTGGCCGATGACGTAGATGTCGCCATTTTTTATGGTCGCGGTAACTGGCCGGGCTTGCGCGTTGAAAAATTATACGCAGAATATCTCCTGCCGGTCTGTTCTCCCCTGCTGTTAACAGGTGAGAAGGCGCTGAAGTCACCCGCTGACCTGGCTCAGCATACGCTTTTGCATGATGCCTCTCGCCGCGACTGGCAAACTTATACCCGTCAATTAGGTCTTACACATATTAACGTGCAGCAGGGACCCATTTTTAGCCACAGTGCGATGGTGTTACAGGCTGCCATTCACGGGCAAGGCGTGGCGTTGGCGAACAACGTCATGGCGCAGTCCGAAATTGAGGCAGGCCGCCTGGTTTGCCCTTTTAATGATGTACTGGTCAGCAAGAATGCGTTTTATCTGGTTTGTCATGACAGTCAGGCAGAACTGGGTAAAATAGCCGCCTTCCGGCAGTGGATACTGGCGAAAGCGGCAACCGAGCAAGAAAAATTCCGCTTCAGGTATGAGCAATAACGTTTGTGTGCCGGGCACGCATCAACTCAGGACTTAAACATGACCAGCCGATTCATGCTGATTTTTGCCGCGGTGAGTGGCTTTATTTTTGTTGCACTGGGCGCCTTTGGCGCACATGTATTAAGCAAGTCTTTAGGCGCAGTAGAGATGGGCTGGATCCAGACCGGCCTTGAATATCAGGCGTTCCACACGCTGGCTATTTTTGGGCTGGCGGTGGCGATGCAGCGTCGTATCAGTATCTGGTTTTACTGGAGCAGCGTGTTTATGGCGCTGGGTACCGTGTTGTTCAGCGGTAGCTTGTACTGCCTTGCGCTCTCACATTTGCGCCTGTGGGCGTTCGTTACACCTGTCGGCGGCTTCAGCTTCCTGGCGGGTTGGGTATTAATGTTTATCGGAGCTATCCGTCTGAAACGCAAGGGCGTTGTTCATGAATAAGGTTGTTTTATATTGTCGCCCGGGGTTTGAGAAAGAGTGCGCCGCGGAAATTACCGATAAAGCGGCGAAGCGCGAAGTCTTCGGCTTTGCCCGCGTAAAAGAAAACGCGGGCTATGTGGTATTCGAGTGCTATCAGCCTGAAGACGCAGACAAGCTGGCGCGCGAGCTGCCGTTCAGCTCGCTGATCTTTGCTCGCCAGATGTTTGTCGCGGGTGAGCTGCTGAAGGATCTTCCGCCGGAAGACCGCATCACGCCAATTGTCGGCATGCTGCAGGGCGTGGTGGAGAAGGGCGGCGATCTGCGCGTTGAAGTGGCGGATACCAACGAAAGTAAAGAGCTGATGAAGTTCTGCCGTAAGTTCACCGTGCCGCTGCGTGCGGCGCTGCGTGATGCAGGCGTGCTGACGAACTACGAAACGCCGAAGCGTCCGGTGGTGCATATCTTCTTTATCGCACCAGGCTGCTGCTATACAGGCTATTCGTACACCACCAACAACTCTCCCTTCTTTATGGGCATTCCGCGTTTGCGCTTCCCGTCCGATGCACCAAGCCGTTCCACGCTCAAGCTGGAAGAGGCGTTCCACGTCTTTATCCCGGCGGATGAGTGGGATGAACGTCTGGCAAACGGCATGTACGCCGTCGACCTTGGCGCGTGCCCGGGCGGCTGGACCTATCAGCTGGTGAAACGCAATATGTGGGTATCGTCCGTTGATAACGGTCCAATGGCGCAAAGCCTGATGGACACCGGGCAGGTTACCTGGCTGCGGGAAGACGGTTTCCGCTATCGCCCGAACCGTAACAACATCTCGTGGATGGTGTGCGATATGGTTGAGAAGCCGGCAAAAGTCGCCGCGCTGATGGCCTCCTGGCTGGTGAACGGCTGGTGTCGTGAGACCATTTTCAACCTCAAGCTGCCGATGAAAAAGCGCTATGAGGAAGTATCGCAGAACCTGGCCTACATTCAGGAGCAGATGGACGAGCACGGTATTAACGTGGAGATCCAGGCGCGTCAGCTGTATCACGACCGTGAAGAGGTGACGGTGCATATTCGTCGCTGGTGGGCTGCGGTTGGCGGACGTCGCGACGAGCGATAGTACGTGCTTTGTTTTGCCCGGTGGCGCTACGCTTACCGGGCCTACAGAAAAGCGTTAACGCTCTAATCTCAACTGCTGTAAATTCCCGTCCAGCTGTAAATCCGTCTGTAGCGTTGCGATTTCCCGGCAGATAAACGCCATCTCTTTATGCGCCTCCAGCTTCTTGCGCCACTTTTCTGGCACCTCATCCAGACGGGCGTAAATCCCTTCCAGACTCTGAAAATCCGTCAGCAGCTGCGCGGCGCTCTTCGGTCCAATACCGGCGACACCCGGAACCTTAGAGCTACTGATGCCTGCCAGCCCCCAGTAATCCGGCAGTTGCTCAGGCGAGACGCCGAACTCGCTGGCAATAAACGGCGCGTCCAGCCAGCGTTTTTGAAAATAGTCGCGAATGCGGATAGTCGGCGAGAGCAGCTGGCAGTAGCCTTTGTCAGTTGAAACGATAGTGGCCTGATGTCCGGCGCTTGCCACCTTTACGGCCAGAGTGGCCGCGAGATCGTCGGCTTCATTTCCCTGTGCACCCCAGCAGGGGACGCCACGCTGTTCAAATGCAGCGCGCAGCATGGGCAATTCAGCGTGAAGATCGTCCGGCATCGGGGCGCGTCCGGCTTTGTAGTCGGGCAGACGCTGGTGACGCCAGCCCGTGTTGCGGGCTTCGTCATCAAATACCGCGACCGCATGGGTGGGCTCACTGTGGCGGATAAGCTGCTCCAGCGCGTGCAGGCAGGTGTCTTTACAAGGCGTCCCCTGTACCGCATGGATACGGCGGATCAGGTTAAGAGCATCGACGATAAGTAAATGAACGGCCACAGATAATCTCCCTTCTATCTCATGCGTGAAGGGTAACACTGTCAGCAGCGTGAAACTATGAATGGTGGGGAAAACAGGAAGAAGCCTCGCAAAACGAGGCTTCCTGAGGGGCTTAATCGCAGGTCACGATCTTCATCGCCAGGCCGCCGCGAGAGGTTTCGCGGTATTTGGCGTTCATATCTTTACCGGTTTCGTACATGGTTTCGATAACCTTATCGAGACAGACGCGCGGTTCGCTGGTGCGGCGCAGCGCCATACGTGCCGCGTTCACCGCCTTCACGGAGGCAATCGCGTTACGTTCGATGCACGGTACCTGTACCTGTCCGGCAACCGGGTCACAGGTCAGCCCAAGGTTATGTTCCATGCCGATTTCCGCAGCAATGCACACCTGTGTCGGGCTTGCACCCAGCAGTTCGGCCAGACCCGCTGCCGCCATGGAGCACGCCACGCCGACTTCACCCTGACAGCCCACTTCCGCACCGGAAATGGACGCGTTCATCTTATACAGCGAACCAATCGCACTGGCGACCAGCAGGTAGCGCGCCAGCGAATTCGCGTTCACTTCACGGATAAACTTGTCGTAGTACGCCAGCACCGCCGGAACGATACCGCAGGCGCCGTTGGTCGGCGCGGTGACCACGCGGCCCCCAGCGGCGTTCTCTTCGTTTACCGCCAGGGCGAACATGTTGATCCAGTCTACAACGGCCATCGGGTCCGTTGTCGTTTTGTCGGTGCTCACCAGCATACGGCGCAGCGCAGCAGCGCGACGCGGCACGCGAAGCTTGCCCGGCAGAACGCCCTCGGTGGTGATCCCGCGCTCAATACCGCCGCGCATCACTTCCCAGACGTTAGTGAAGTGCTGTTCGAGCTCTTCTTTACTGTGAAGTGCCAGTTCGTTTTTCATCATCAGGCCGGAGAGGGAAAGGCCCGTCTCCTGGCAGTGACGCTGAAGATCCGCCGCCGTTTTGTACGGATACGGCACTTCGACAGAAGAGGTATTGGTTTGACCAAAGTGGTCTTCGTCGACGATAAAACCGCCGCCGATAGAGTAATACGTCTGGCTGTATACCGCTTTGTCGCCGGCCAGCGCGGTAATGCGCATGCCGTTTTCGTGCAGCGACAGGTTGTCCGCATGGAAATTCATGCAGTGGTCAACCGGGAATTCAACCTCATGCTCACCGTTCGCCAGCAGCAGGCGACCGTGGGTGTTCACATCCTGGATGAAGCCAGGGATCGCATCAATATCAACGGTGTCCGGCAGGTTTCCCGCCAGGCCCATGATAATGGCGATATCGGTATGGTGGCCTTTCCCGGTCAGGGAAAGCGAGCCGTATACATCGACAACCACGCGGGTAATGTCATGCAAGATGCCGCGTGCAATCAAGTCATCCGTGAACTGCTTACCGGCTTTCATTGGTCCGACGGTGTGAGAGCTGGAAGGACCAATACCGATTTTGAAGATATCGAATACGCTAATCATGATGCGTCCATTGCTTTCAGTCAGAGAGGGAGGAGTGCGCCGTCCGAAGACGGCGCGGGTGATAATCAGAACATGGTGTACAGGGAGTAGAAGATCGCAGAGATTGCGATAAGACCCATGATAACCACAAACACGTTGCTCACATGACCGCTGTACTTGCGCATAGCAGGGACTTTCTGAATCGCGTACATCGGCATCAGGAACAGAATCATCGCGATGACCGGGCCGCCCAGGGTTTCAATCATGCCCAGGATGCTTGGGTTCAGCGTTGCTACCGCCCAGGTGGTGAGCAGCATGAACAGCGCAGTGATTTTGTTCAGCTTGTTGATTTCAATGCTCTTGCCTTTACCGCGCAGAGATTTAATCACCATACCGTTGAAGCCTTCACGCGCGCCGAGGTAGTGGCCCAGGAAGGATTTGGTGATGGCGATAATCGCGATGATTGGTGCCATCCACGCAATGACCGGTGCGTTAAAGTGGTTCGCCAGGTAAGACAGAATAGAGATGTTCTGCTCTTTCGCTGCCGCCAGATCCGCCGGGGAGAGGCTCAGTACGCAGCTGAAGACGAAGAACATTACGGTCAGTACCATCATGATGTGAGCGCGCGCCAGGATGCTGGAGCACTTCTTCTCTGCGCCATTACCGTACTCTTCACGTTTCGCCACAGCGAAAGAAGAGATGATTGGGGAGTGGTTGAAGGAGAACACCATTACCGGAATCGCCAGCCAGAGGGTCATCAGCAGGCCGTTACCGGTTGCCGATGCGCTGCTCAGGGACAGGGTTTCCAGCGCTGCACCGTTCCACTGTGGGATCAGGTAGCAAGCCAGCACCATCAGAGCAATAACGAACGGGAAGACCAGTACGCTCATTGCTTTCACAATCATCTGCTCACCGAAGCGAACGATGGTCATCATGCCCACGATCAGGATCAGCGACAGAATCGCACGCGGCGGCGGCGTCATGTGCAGCTGGTGCATCATGAAGCTTTCAACGGTGTTGGTGATCGCCACGCTGTAGACCAGCAGAATAGGGTAAATCGCGAAGAAGTAGAGCAGGGTAATCAGTTTACCTGCGCCAACGCCGAAATGCTCTTCAACAACTTCAGTGATGTCCTCGCCCGGGTTTTTACCGGACAGCACGAAGCGGGTCAGACCGCGGTGTGCGAAGAAGGTCATCGGGAAAGCAATGATAGCCATGATGATCAGCGGGATCAGACCGCCGACGCCTGCGTTGATAGGAAGGAACAGTACACCAGCGCCGATTGCTGTGCCGTAAAGGCCAAGCATCCACATGGTATCCGTTTTGCGCCAACCACTTCGGGATTCAATCGAAGCAACGGTGCTGGTTTGAGTGGTTTCCATCTGTATCTCCTGGAGGAAGCAAATTGTCAGGTTTTTAGTCAAATCCGATGAAAAAGTGCCTGACGGTAATATGAAATTCGTTCAGTGACGGTTTTTTAATAATTTTCGCCCGTAACTATTGGCGGGCGGAAAGATACATTCTAGTTATGAATCTATCAGTGATCCTGATCCCAAATGCAATAATCCACTTATGATGTGGGCATCTTTAGACCATTTATCTGTTAAAAAAACGTCAAAGAGAATTTACGGGCGCGAAGGCTACCACCAACGACATGTGAGCTGAAAGACTGGCCCGTGATATAGGTGTCTTTAGCTGTAAAGAAATGGGTTTTTAGTATTTTCTGGCAGGTAATTTGGATTAAGACTGATAATTTACGGTTGAAAAAACCAGGTAATCGTTTGCGTTTGCGCATAGTTTGTAAAAGACATAAGTGATGCGTATGAATTACCTCGTTAATAAAAAAGCCGGGACGCGCAACAGGGCGACCCGGCTTTGATCAGATGCAGTTGAGCGTTATGTGCAGATTTCGTAGCAAGGAATATAGGCTGAGCCCGGAAGCTTCATGCGGTGCTGAGCGACAAAGCCCTGCAGCATGTCGTCCATGCGGCGCATCATCTCCGGGTCGCCGTGGATCTTGTACGGACCGTACTGTTCAATGGCGCGGATGCCCATCTCTTTCACGTTGCCCGCCACAATCCCGGAGAAGGCACGACGCAGATCGGCAGCCATGACTTCCACCGGCTGGTCCGGATAGAGTTTCAGGTTCGCCATATTTTCGTGCGTTGGCTCGAACGGGATCTGCAGGTCCGGCGCGATACGGATTGACCAGTTAAAGCTGTACGCATCGCCGGTATCGCGACGGTTTTCTTTAACCAGCGGCATCGCTTTTTTCATCTGGCGCGCCACTTCTGCGGCATCGTCAATGATGATGCGATAGTGACGACGCGCGGATTCGCCCAGCGTGTGCACGATAAACTCGTCCAGCACGCGGAAGTAGTCGGCGCTCTCTTTTGGCCCGGTCAGGATCAGCGGCAGAACCTGATCTTTATTGGCCGGATTCATCAGAATACCCAGCAGATAGAGCAGCTCTTCCGCTGTCCCCACGCCGCCCGGGAAGATGATAATGCCGTGGGCGATACGGACAAACGCTTCAAGACGTTTCTCGATATCCGGCATGATAATCAGCTCGTTAACCAGCGGGTTAGGCGGCTCAGCGGCAATGATTGACGGCTCGGTCATGCCGATAAACCGTCCCTCTTTGTAACGCTGTTGCGCGTGTCCCACTGCGGCACCTTTCATTGGCGCTTCCATCGCACCCGGACCGCAGCCGGTACAGATATTCAGCTCGCGCAGGCCGAGCTGGGTGCCCACCCGACGCGCATAAAGGTATTCGGTTTCGTTAATGGAGTGGCCGCCCCAGCAGACGACCATGTTCGGCGCTTCGCCAACGTGCAGGGCACGGGCGTTACGCAAAATGGAGAACACCAGGTTGGTAATATGGACCGAGCTTTCCAGGTCGAGATGCTGGAAACGGCCTGCGTTGTGGATCTGCCCGTTAACAAACAGGATGTCACGCAGCACGGCAAACAGGTTAGCCTGAAGTGAACGAATGATGCGCCCGTCGACAAAGGCCTCTTCCGGCGGGTTGATGACTTCAAGCTTCACGCCACGCTCGCGGCGCAGCACGTTGATATCAAAGCTTTCGAAGCGGGACAGCAGTTCTTTACTGTTATCTGTCAGGCTTCCGGAGTTCAGTACGGCAAGTGAACAGTTACGAAACAGTTGATAAAGATCGCTGCTGGCCGTGCGCTTAAGCATGTCCACTTCCAGCTGCGACAACATATCCATTGAGCCAAGCGGGCTAATATGTGTAATCAAGTGAGCTCCTTACGGGACGATTATCGTCTTTCCCTGTTGATTACAATAGCCCTGGCGCGTGGCGTTTCACAACCTAAAGCGCGGAAGATACCGCGCATATTGTGAAAATATTTATATTACTGACGCACCAGCCGTCCCGTTGCTGGCACAAAATCGGTGTTGGTGCGCCACGGGTTGATGTCCAGACCGCCACGGCGGGTGTAGCGCGCGTAAACGCTCAGTTTTTCTGGCTGGCAGAAACGCTGAATATCGCTAAAGATACGCTCCACGCACTGCTCGTGAAATTCGTTGTGATGGCGGAACGACACCAGGTAGCGCAGCAACTTTTCCCGGTCAATTTTCGGGCCGCGGTACTGGATCTGCACCGAACCCCAGTCCGGCTGGTGGGTGATCAGGCAGTTGGATTTCAGCAGGTGGCTGACCAGCGTCTCTTCGACCACCTTTCCGCTCGCCGCGTTTTCAAGGTAATCGGCGCTGAATTCATAATTCTCCACCTCGATATCCTGATCGTCGATGCAGGTCCCGTTAAAATGGGCGACCGGCTGCCCTTCCAGCTCGTGCAGGCGATACAGTGAAACGCTCACCTTTCCCTGCGCGCAGGCGCTTAAATCACGTTCCAGGGTGTGCTGAACGTCGTCCCAGCTGCTGAATTTTGTCTGGTTAAAACTGTTGAGATAGAGCTTAAAGCTTTTGGATTCCACGAGATTAACGCTGGCGTAATCCAGCTCAACGTGGCCCACCGCCACCTGCGGCAGACCGCGCGCGTTAAGCCACGAGAGTTCGTACAGCGTCCAGATGTCACCGCCGACAAACGGCAAGGCATCCGCATGCAGGCCCAGAGGATCGCGGTTCAGGCTGCGCGGCACGCCCTGCAGCAGGCTTGCATCGTAGGTATCGCGGTAATCGGTCGATTTCCCCAGCGTTAAGCCGGTTAACGCCTGATGATTTTCGTAAGACATGTTTCATAGCCACTTTACAGGTACACTTATGGCCTGAGTTTATCCTGTCTGACAAGAAGAGAGAAATCGGTGGACATCGAAACTGCAAATGCCCTCACTAGCTTCACGACCCGCTATTGCGACGCATGGCATGAAAAGGACCAGACATGGCCGCAAAGTGCTGATTTGTATGGCGTACCTTCGCCGTGCATTATCTCTTCAGTCGACGATTACGTTATCTGGCAACCAAAACCTTTCGACGGCGAGCAAAATGTAAATGCGGTTGAGCGGGCAATGGACATTGTGGTACAACCAGCGGTTCAAGCATTTTATACCACGCAGTTCGCAGGGGATATGCCTGCGCGCTTTGCTGATATCACGCTGACGCTGTTGCAGACCTGGAGCGAAGACGATCTGCAGCGTGTTCAGGAAAACCTGATTGGTCACCTGGTCACGCAAAAACGCCTGAAGCTTTCTCCGACGCTCTTTATTGCCACGCTGGACAGCGAACTGGACGTTATCTCCGTCTGTAATCTGTCAGGTGAAGTGGTTAAAGAGACTATCGGCACCCGCAATCGCGAGACTCTCGCCCCCTCTCTTGCGGATTTCCTCACTCGACTTGAGCCACTTCTGTAATCCTTGATGCTATAGCGCGTGTGAGAGATCTCTTACAACGTTTGTGAGAGATCGCTGAAGATTCAGTATTACCTCATTTAATTCAGATTAATATCCCTCTATTTTTCAACGAATTACTTGTTCATCGTATTGTTTTTAGGGATTTCTTACGGCTTACAACCCAGAAAGGGTGGGTTGTAAGACGAAGCGGAATAGCGGATTCTATTTCTGTCGACAGGACGCCGACACGAGAAACGAACATCAGGATGATGGCGTTTCTTACACAGGACTCGTCAGGATGGCGCTTCAGGAAGGCTTCAGGATGAAGCGAAGTGGATAGCGCAGGATGCGTAAGGGACACCTCCAGGAAGGAGAACGAGAGCCGGTCAGGATGGTCGGTGGGTCAGGAAGGCCAGGACGTTTCAGGATGAGACAAACACGTCAGGAGGATGTGTGCAGGATGCATCGGCTTACGGATGACCAGGCCTTCGGGCGTCAGGAAAAGTTGTCACGGATGAGCAGGGAGCACGAATTGTAGCTGGAATGCTGCGAAACGAACCGGGAGCACTGTTTTTACAGTGCTCCCTTTTTTTATTTCTGCCTTCCGCAATGCTATGCTGCGCGCCGTTCACTTTTTCAGTTGAGGTTACTATGACGCAACACGATAGCGTTCGTGCTCAGTTGCACGCCATCGAAGCCCTTTTGCGCCAACATCAGCTGTGGCAGGAGACCGCGCCGCAGCCAGAAGCGTTCGCGAGCACTCAGCCCTTCTGCCTGGATACGCTGGCCCCGTTTGAATGGCTGCAGTGGGTGTTAATTCCGCGCATGCACGCCCTGCTTGAGGGCGGTCACCCGCTTCCGCAGGCGTTTGCGGTCTCTCCCTACTATGAAATGGCGCTCGAGGCGACACACCCGGCGCGCGACGTGATGCTGGTCGAACTGGAAAAACTGGATGCCCTGTTTGCCGGTGAAGATGCATGACGCTTGAGATCCTCTATCAGGACGAGTGGCTGGTGGCGGTGAATAAACCGTCAGGCTGGCTGGTACACCGCAGCTGGCTCGATCGCGATGAGAAAGTGGTGGTGATGCAGACCGTTCGCGACCAGATTGGTCAGCATGTTTTTACCGCCCATCGCCTCGACAGGCCGACCTCCGGCGTGCTGCTAATGGGGCTTTCCAGCGAGGCGGGGCGTCTGCTGTCACAGCAGTTTGAACAGCATCAGATGCAAAAGCGCTACCACGCGATCGTGCGCGGCTGGCTGACGGAAGCCGCCACGCTGGACTATCCGCTGGTGGAGGAACTGGACAAAATCGCCGATAAATTTGCCCGCGATGACAAAGGTCCGCAGCCCGCAGTAACGGATTATCGCGGCATGGCGACGACCGAAATGCCGGTTGCAACCAGCAAATTCCCGACCACACGCTACAGCCTGGTTGAGCTTTTGCCTAAAACCGGGCGTAAGCACCAGCTGCGACGCCATCTTGCGCACCTGCGCCACCCGATTATTGGCGACAGCAAACACGGTGATTTGCGCCAGAACCGCAGTGCGGCCGAACACTTTGGCTGCCATCGTCTGATGCTGCACGCCAGCGAGCTGAGCCTGACGCACCCGTTTACCGGCGAGCCGCTGACCATCCGTGCGGGGCTGGACGACGTCTGGATGCAGGCGCTGTCACAGTTTGGCTGGCTGGGACAACTCCCCGAAAATGAAAGGGTTGAGTTTGTATCGGGCAACGTTCAGGATGAACGGTAAACGCATTCATTATGGGAAAATATCATGGCTGAAGTAGGCATTTTTGTCGGCACAATGTACGGCAACTCGCTGCTGGTAGCGGAAGAGGCTGAGGCAATACTCGCCAGCCAGGGCCATAAAGCCACGGTCTATGAAGACCCGGAACTGGCAGACTGGGAAAAGTATAAAGATAAATACATTCTGGTGGTGACCTCCACCACCGGGCAGGGCGATCTGCCGGACAGCATCGTGCCGCTGTTTCAGGGCATTAAAGACCAGCTTGGCTATCAGCCGGACGTGCACTACGGCATCATTGCCCTGGGCGACAGCTCTTACGCCAACTTCTGCGGCGGCGGCAAGCAGTTCGATGCGCTCCTTCAGGAGCAGAGCGCCCAGCGCGTCGGCGAGATGCTGCTGATTGATGCCGGGGAGCATCCTGAACCCGAAAGCGAATCGAACCCATGGGTCGAGCACTGGGCAACTCTCCTTAAATAGTTATCCAGGCCGGGTAAGGCGTAGCCGCCACCCGGCGATACCCCCCGCGCCAAACGCCAATTCCGTGAACCACCTTCCACTCCCCTGGGCTTATGCCATAAACAACCTCTCATACGCCTTTTAATACTGTGTTTCTGCACGGTGAGGTGATGAGGCACTCCTTCATATACTTTTCCGGTCACTATAAAACGGCGTCAGGCCGTACCAAAACGACAAAACACCAATCTCATTCTGATTACCCTACCGGTGCTGTACAGAATGAACCAGGCGAAAGCTATGTTTCAGGAGTGCAACAATGAGTACATTAAGCCACGCAGCGAGCAGCGCTGAAAAGCGCACCAATGCCCGCTACTGGATAGTGGTGATGCTGTTTATCGTCACATCCTTTAACTATGGTGACCGCGCCACGCTGTCGATTGCCGGTTCGGAAATGGCAAAAGATATCGGCCTTGATCCGGTGGGCATGGGTTACGTTTTCTCCGCATTCTCATGGGCCTACGTCATCGGTCAAATTCCTGGCGGCTGGCTGCTGGACCGTTTTGGATCTAAACGCGTCTATTTCTGGTCCATCTTTATCTGGTCAATGTTTACCCTGTTGCAGGGGTTCGTCGATATCTTCAGCGGCTTCGGCATTATCGTGGCGCTCTTCACGCTGCGTTTCCTGGTAGGCTTAGCGGAAGCACCTTCCTTCCCGGGGAACAGCCGCATTGTCGCTGCCTGGTTCCCGGCGCAGGAGAGGGGAACGGCGGTGGCGATTTTCAACTCCGCACAGTACTTCGCGACGGTGATCTTCGCGCCAATCATGGGCTGGCTGACGCATGAGGTGGGCTGGTCGCACGTATTCTTCTTCATGGGCGGGCTTGGGATCGTCATCAGCTTCGTCTGGCTGAAAGTGATCCACGAACCCAACCAGCATCCAGGCGTGAACAAAAAAGAGCTGGAGTACATCGCGGAAGGCGGCGCGCTGATCAATATGGATCAGAAATCCGCAAAAGCAAAAGTCCCGTTCAGCCAGAAATGGGCGCAGATCAAGCAGCTCGTCGGCTCGCGCATGATGATCGGCATCTATCTGGGCCAGTACTGTATTAACGCCTTAACCTACTTCTTCATCACCTGGTTCCCGGTATACCTGGTGCAGGCACGTGGCATGTCGATTCTGAAAGCGGGATTTGTCGCGTCGGTCCCGGCAATTTGCGGCTTCGTCGGCGGCGTGCTCGGCGGAGTGATTTCCGACTGGCTGATGCGCCGTACCGGCTCGCTGAACATTGCGCGTAAAACCCCGATTGTGCTCGGCATGCTGCTCTCCATGACCATGGTGTTCTGTAACTACGTCAACGCCGAATGGATGATTATCGGCTTTATGGCGATGGCCTTCTTCGGCAAAGGCATTGGCGCGCTGGGCTGGGCGGTGATGGCGGATACGGCGCCGAAAGAGATCAGCGGCCTGAGCGGCGGTCTGTTCAACATGTTCGGCAACATCTCCGGGATTGTTACGCCCATCGCTATCGGCTACATCGTCGGCACCACCGGCTCTTTCAACGGTGCGCTAATCTACGTAGGTGTGCATGCGCTGGTGGCGGTGCTGAGTTACCTGGTGCTGGTTGGGGATATCAAACGCGTCGAACTTAAACCTGTTGCGGAGCGTGGATGATGACAACGCAATCGAGCCCAATCGTTACGGAGATGAAGGTTATTCCGGTGGCCGGGCAGGACAGCATGCTGCTCAATATCGGCGGGGCGCATAACGCCTGGTTTACCCGTAATATCGTCGTGCTGAAAGACAGCGCAGGGAATACCGGCGTGGGCGAAGCCCCGGGCGGAGAGGTGATTTACCAGACGCTGGTCGATGCCATTCCGCAGGTGGTGGGCCAGGAGGTCGCCCGTCTGAACAAGGTGGTTCAGCGGGTGCATAAGGGCAATCAGTCGGCAGACTTTGATACGTTCGGTAAAGGGGCCTGGACGTTCGAACTGCGGGTCAACGCGGTCGCCGCGCTGGAAGCCGCCCTGCTCGATTTACTGGGTAAGGCGCTCAATGTTCCGGTTTGCGAGCTGCTGGGACCCGGCAAACAGCGTGATGCGGTCACCGTGCTGGGCTATCTGTTCTACGTTGGCGATCGCAATAAGACCGATCTCCCCTATCTGGCTCGATCCACGGGCGATCACGACTGGTATCGCCTGCGCCACCAGGAAGCGTTCTCCAGCGACGCGGTAGTGCGTCTGGCCGAGGCGGCGCAGGATCGCTACGGCTTTAAGGATTTCAAGCTGAAGGGCGGCGTGCTGCCCGGCGAGCAGGAGATTGATACGGCCCGGGCGCTGAAAAAACGCTTTGCGGATGCGCGGATCACCGTCGATCCCAACGGCGCCTGGCTGCTGGATGAAGCAATTAGCCTGTGCAAGGGGCTGGGGGATGTCCTGACCTATGCGGAAGACCCCTGCGGTGCGGAGCAAGGCTTCTCGGGCCGTGAAGTCATGGCCGAGTTTCGTCGCGCCACCGGGCTGCCTGTCGCGACCAATATGATCGCCACCAACTGGCGTGAAATGGGTCATGCGGTGATGCTGAACGCCGTCGACATTCCGCTGGCGGACCCTCACTTCTGGACGCTTTCAGGTGCAGTGCGCGTGGCGCAGCTGTGCGATGACTGGGGGCTGACCTGGGGCTGTCACTCGAACAACCACTTTGATATTTCGCTGGCGATGTTTACCCACGTTGGCGCGGCGGCGCCGGGTAACCCGACCGCCATCGATACCCACTGGATTTGGCAGGAAGGGGAAGCCCGCCTGACGAAAAATCCGCTGGAAATCATCAACGGCAAGATTGCCGTACCGGATGCGCCGGGCCTGGGCGTGGAGATTGACTGGGATCAGATCCATAAAGCCCATGAGGCGTATAAAAAGCTACCGGGCGGCGCGCGTAACGACGCGGGCCCGATGCAGTACCTGATCCCCGGCTGGACATTTGACCGTAAGCGCCCTGTTTTTGGACGTCACTGATAAAAGGATTACACGATGAGTACTTTTACGACCCCTGTCGTCACTTCCATGCAAATCATTCCGGTTGCGGGCCATGACAGCATGCTGATGAACCTGAGCGGCGCGCATGCGCCATTCTTTACCCGCAATATTGTCATTATCAAAGACAATTCCGGCCATACGGGCGTGGGCGAAATTCCGGGCGGGGAGAAGATCCGCCAGACGCTTGAAGATGCCATTCCGCTGGTGGTGGGCAAAACGCTGGGCGAGTACAAAAATGTCCTCAACACCGTGCGCAATACCTTTGCCGATCGCGATGCCGGAGGGCGTGGCCTGCAGACTTTCGACCTGCGCACCACCATTCACGTGGTGACCGGGATTGAATCCGCGATGCTGGATCTGCTGGGTCAGCATCTGGGCGTTAACGTTGCGTCGCTGTTGGGCGAGGGGCAGCAGCGCAGCGAAGTGGAAATGCTGGGCTATCTGTTCTTTGTCGGCGACCGCAGGCTGACGCCATTGCCTTATCAGAGCCAGCCGGATGAACAATGCGACTGGTACCGACTTCGCCACGACGAGGCGATGACCCCGGATGCGGTGGTGCGCCTGGCGGAAGCCGCATACGAAAAATATGGCTTCAATGATTTCAAACTGAAGGGCGGCGTGCTGGCCGGTGAGGAAGAGGCGGAAGCCGTTACCGCGCTGGCAAAACGTTTCCCGCAGGCGCGCGTGACGCTGGATCCGAACGGCGCGTGGTCGCTAGATGAAGCGATCAAAATTGGCAAGCAGCTGAAAGGCGTGCTGGCGTATGCGGAAGATCCGTGTGGGGCTGAACAGGGCTTCTCGGGCCGTGAAGTCATGGCGGAATTCCGTCGCGCCACGGGGCTGCAGACCGCGACCAATATGATTGCCACCGACTGGCGTCAGATGGGACACACCCTGTCATTGCAGTCCGTCGATATTCCGCTGGCGGACCCGCACTTCTGGACGATGCAGGGGTCGGTGCGCGTGGCGCAAATGTGCCACGAGTTTGGCCTGACCTGGGGCTCGCACTCCAACAACCACTTCGATGTGTCGCTGGCGATGTTCACGCACGTTGCCGCCGCCGCGCCGGGCACGATTACCGCTATCGACACGCACTGGATCTGGCAGGAAGGTAATCAGCGTCTGACTAAGCAGCCGTTTGAGATCAAAGGTGGCATGGTGCAGGTGCCTTCCACGCCGGGGCTGGGGGTTGAGCTGGATATGGACCAGGTCATGAAAGCCCATGAGCTGTATCAAAAACACGGTCTGGGCGCCCGTGACGACGCCATGGCGATGCAGTATCTGATCCCCGACTGGACATTCGACAATAAACGCCCGTGCATGGTACGATAAACGCATTGGGACCGCTCCCACAAGCGGTCTTTTACGTGGTGTATGCTTAACGTAACGACTATGCGTAAGGATGGCTTATGAAAATTGTTATCGCACCGGACTCGTATAAGGAAAGTTTGAGTGCGCTTGAGGTTGCGACAGCGATAGAACGTGGTTTTCGCGAGATCTTTCCCGAGGCGGTTTACGTCAAACTGCCGGTCGCGGACGGTGGCGAAGGGACGGTTGAGGCGATGATCGCGGCAACGCAGGGACGCATTGTGCATGTTCCGGTGACCGGCCCGCTGGGTGAGCGCGTGGAAGGATTTTATGGCTTATCCGGTGACGAGCAAAGTGCCTTTATTGAAATGGCGGCGGCAAGCGGCCTGGAGCTGGTCGTTCCTTCGCAGCGTAATCCCCTGAAAACCACCTCGTGGGGCACGGGCGAACTTATTCGTCACGCGCTGGACGCGGGCGTTAAGCATATCATCATCGGCATTGGCGGCAGCGCCACCAATGACGGCGGAGCAGGGATGGTGCAGGCGCTGGGGGCAAAGCTGCTGGACGACAGCGGGCAGCCCCTTGGGCAGGGCGGGGGCGAGCTGGGAAAACTTGCGCGTATCGACCTGAGCGGGCTGGACAGACGTCTGGCGGAGTGCCGGATAGAGGTCGCCTGTGATGTGACGAATCCGCTCACCGGAAAGGATGGCGCGTCAGCCGTATTTGGCCCGCAAAAGGGGGCCACTCCCGAGATGATCGTCACCCTGGACAACGCGCTGGCGCAGTATGCGAGAGTCATTGCCCGGGATCTGGATATCGATGTGCTAAATCTGGCTGGCGGCGGCGCGGCGGGTGGCATGGGGGCCGCGCTGTACGCCTTTTGCGGCGCGCAGCTGCGCCAGGGCATTGAGATCGTGACCGATGCGCTACACCTGGCCGACCATGTGGCCGATGCGGATCTGGTGATCACGGGAGAAGGCCGCATCGACAGCCAGACGATCCACGGCAAAGTCCCGGTGGGCGTGGCGAAAGTGGCGAAACGCTTTAACAAACCCGTCATCGGCATTGCAGGCAGCCTGACGTCGGACGTTGGCGTGGTACACGATCACGGCATTGATGCGGTGTTTAGCGTGATCTACACCATCTGCTCGCTGGAGGATGCGCTGGAAAATGCCAGCGAGAACGTCAGGATGGCCGCCAGGAATATCGCGGCGGTGCTGAAAGTGGGGCAGGGAATGTAGTTATCCCTCTCCCTGAGGGAGAGGGGCGGGGTGAGGGCATCAGGCCGCACCCGCAATCATAGGCCCGGTAAGCGTAGCGCCACCGGGCTTTTATCTCAGCTTCCCAGCAACTTCGTCGCTTCGCGCGTTACGTTATCCATCTCATCCAGCAGCTCCAGGAACTCCGGTTCAAGCTCCGATTCCGGCGTGCCGGCACGCAGCTGCTGCTCCAGCAGCTGGCAGAGGTTTTTCAGCCGCGGCACGCCGCTGTACCCGCAGCTGCCGTGCAGCTTGTGGATCGCTTCCAGCAGATCTTCCGGGTTTTCACCCACCAGCTGCTCTTCCACCTTATTGCGAATTTCCGGCAGAAACGCGACCAGCATTTGCAGCATTTCGCGGGCTAAATCGGGTTTACCAGCCGCCTGGCGCAGCGCGAGCTGCCAGTCAAAGGTGGCGTTCTGGTTAACGCTGATTTCAACCGGCTCGCTGGAAACCGTGTACGTCCCGCCAATGTGACCCGGCTTATAGCGTAACAGCAGGTTATGAAGTTTCTCTTCATCGATGGGCTTCGCCAGATAGTCATTCATTCCGGCGCTCAGCAGCTTCTCTTTCTGACCGGCCATCGCGTGCGCGGTGACCGCAATGACCGGGGTTTGCTGCTGGTGCGGCAGCTGGTGGATCAGCTCGCAGGCCCGAATGCCATCCATGCCCGGCATCTGAATATCCATCAGGATTAAATCGAACTGCATCTGCTTCGCCTGTTCAACCGCCTGCGCGCCGCTGGTGCACAGCTCAACGTGCTGAACCTGGTCCTCAAGCAATGCGCCAATCAGCTTCAGGTTGGCCTGATTATCATCCACCGCCATCACGCTCATCGGCAATTTTTGCTCGTCGTCAATCAGAGGGAGAGCATGCTGGCTAAGACGGCAATACTCCGTGAGCGCGGGCAGGAGGCGGGTCGAGGTGAGCGGCTTCAGCAGACACGCGGCGGCTCCGTCGTTTTTCAACTCCTCCGCATTAATCTGGGCGTGGCAGGGTAGCGCCAGCAGCAGATAGTCGGTCATTGACGCGGCTTTCGCCAGCCGCTCCTGCTGCATGGTCAGTTCGCCGGTGAAGGTGACCGGGATCCCCATCAGCAGAATATCGTAATGCTCAACGGCAAGCGCTGAGAAGGTTGGGCTGTAGACCACCTCCAGCGGCGTGGTGCTTAAAATATCGAGCGCACACTGCGCTGCCGCCGCGTTAGGTTCGACGTAGGCCAGACGCTTGCCTTTCAGGCAGTCCGTCACCGGGCCATCGGTTAGCACGTTCGGGTTGAGGTCCAGATTAATGTGGAACCAGAAGGTTGAACCGCGATTCGGCTGGCTGTGGAAAGAGATATCGCCGCCCATCTCGTTCACCAGGCGCTGCGTGATCACCAGCCCCAGGCCGGTACCGCCATGACGGCGGGAGATACTGGCGTCCGCCTGACGGAACGCCTGGAACAGACGCGACTGATCCCGCTCAGGAATACCGATGCCGGTATCGCGGATCTGGACTTCAATCTGCACCTTATTGCTGCTGATGGAGCGTTTTTCTACCAGAATGTCGATGTTACCGCTTTCGGTGAATTTAATCGCATTCCCGACAAGGTTGGTAATGACCTGCTGCAGGCGCAGCGGATCGCCAATGACGTTATCCGGCACGTCGTTTTTAATGTTGAGCGTCAGCTCAAGGCCCTTGTCGTGCGACGAGTGCGCGAGCAGCGTCACCACCTCATCGAGCGTACTGCGCAGCGGGAACGGAATGCTTTCCAGGATCAGCTTGCCCGCTTCCAGCTTGGAGAAGTCCAGCACGTCGTTGATGATCGCCAGCAGGTTGTTGGCCGAGCGTTCAATGGTGTGCAGGTGATCGCGCTGAGTCGGGTTGAGCTCGCTTTTCAGCGTCAGGCGGGTAAAGCCGATCACGCCATTGAGCGGCGTACGCAGCTCGTGCGACATATTGGCCAGGAATTCCGATTTAATACGTGCCGCTTCCTGGGCGCGCTTTTTCGCCAGATCCAGCTCAACGTTCTGGATCTCCATCTGCTCCAGCGTTTCGCGCAGGTCGGACGTCGCCTGGTCAACGTTGTGCTGCATCTCTTCGTGATACGCCGCCAGCGACATGGCCATTGAGTTGATGCCGTTCTTCAGCATGTCCAGCTCGCCCAGCATAAACCCTTCCACCCGGCTGTCGAGCTGTCCCCGGCGGATGCGGTCAACCGTATTAACCATGTTGCGGATGGGGCCCGTCACGTCGCGCATCAGGCGCCAGCCGAAGATCAGCGCAATGCCAATGCAGAACAGCATCATCACGCCAGAGATAAAAATTTCTTTGTACTGTTGTAGCCGGACCGACTTGAGATCCAGCTCCAGCGCCACATATCCCAGCATATTGTTGCTGGATTTGGCGTCGGATTGCGCTGACTCATCGGGGGAATAGCTTTCCGACACGATCGGCGTGCGCAGGATCATGATATCGCCGCGCCGCAAGACGGTGAGGTGGCGCGGGAATGGTGTACCGTCCGGGATCTTCAGGGCCGCCGGATCGAGATGAAAATTCGAGGTGACAAACAGGCGGTTATGTTCGTCGTAAACGGAAATGGCGCGTACGATGTCCGAGTGACGGCGGTGGAGCACGCTGATTAACTGGCCAATGGATTCGCGGTTTTGCAGGTTCATGCCGTACTCGCTGGAAACGGCAAGCGGTTCGATAATGCTGGCGCCTGCATCCTCAAGCTGTCGCTGCAAATCGTTATAGCGGTGCACAACAAAGAAGATACTCAGCAGCAAACCGATGAGAACGGTGGGGGCGAGGATCAAAATCATCATGCGCGCGCGCAGGCTGTAGTTGGTCATGGCGTTCCGTTATGGGACAATTAAGATAATTATGTTTATGTGAGAAAAATCTCGGCGATGGCGCAATTCTACTCTGCAAAGCGACGCGTGACGACGCGTCAAATCATTACTGTTGAAGCCACGGACCTCGATCCGTTTGGTCAGGGAGTGGCACGTCACAACGGTAAGGCTCTGTTTATAACAGGTTTACTGCCGACAGAACGAGCAGAAATTACGCTGACGGAAGATAAACGCCAGTTCGCGCGCGGACAGGTTAAGCGTCGCCTCAACGATAGCCCGGAGCGCGTGAAGCCCCGCTGCCCACATTTTGGCGTTTGCGGGGGCTGCCAGCAACAGCATGCGAGCACAGAATTACAGCAAAAAAGCAAAAGCCGCGCGCTGGCGCGTCAGCTTAAACATGACGTTAACGAAATTCTCGCCGATGTGCCCTGGGGCTATCGGCGACGCGCGCGCCTGAGCCTCAGCTATCAGCCAAAAACGGCTCGTCTTGAGATGGGGTTTCGCAAGGCCGGTTCCAGTGACATTGTCGATGTGCAGCAGTGCCCCATTTTGGTGCCCCATCTTGAGGCATTGCTTCCGGATGTGCGCACCTGTCTCTCCGGGCTGGACGGCGTTCGCCACCTCGGGCATGTCGAACTGGTCATGGCCAACAATGGACCGCTGATGGTCCTGCGCCATACCGCGCCGTTGTCGAAAAAAGATCGCGAAAAACTGGAACGCTTTTCGCATTCCCACGACCTGGCGCTTTTCCTTGCACCACAAAGCGAGATACTTGAGCAGGTTACCGGTGAGGCGCCCTGGTATGCGTCAAACGGGCTACGCTTAACGTTCAGCCCGCGGGATTTCATTCAGGTGAATGATGGCGTAAACCAGCAGATGGTTGAGAAAGCGCTGACGTGGCTGGATGTTCAGAAAAGCGATCGGGTGCTCGATCTGTTCTGCGGAATGGGCAACTTCACGCTGCCGCTGGCGCGAAAAGCGGCCAGCGTCGTCGGCGTGGAAGGCGTTGAGGCGCTGGTGGCTAAAGGGCAGGAGAACGCGCAGCAGAACGGCTTGCAAAATGTGACATTCTTTCATCAAAATCTTGAAGAAGATGTCACCCAACAGCCGTGGGCAAAACAGGGCTTTGATAAAATTTTGCTCGACCCGGCGCGTGCCGGTGCCCCGGGTGTGATGGCACATATTATTAAACTCGCGCCAAAGCGTGTGGTCTATGTTTCCTGTAATCCGGCAACGCTTGCCCGGGACAGTGAGGCATTAATCCGCGCGGGTTACCAGATTCAGCGTCTGGCAATGCTGGA
Source organism: Enterobacter sp. E20 (assembly GCF_000801755.2). Taxonomy (NCBI): domain Bacteria; kingdom Pseudomonadati; phylum Pseudomonadota; class Gammaproteobacteria; order Enterobacterales; family Enterobacteriaceae; genus Enterobacter; species Enterobacter sp. E20. The sequence goes on along the minus strand of NZ_CP012999.1, from coordinate 3,808,226 downwards.
CATGTTCCCGCACACTGGTCATCTGGAATCGATGGTGTTGTTCGAGCACATCTAATTTGTTTGGCTTGTCGACTTCGACAGGCCCAGGTCCCTAAAGGAGAGGACAATGGTTGCGGTAAGAAGTGCACATCTCAATAAAGCTGGGGAATTTGACCCACAAAAATGGATCGCAAGTCTGGGAATTTCCAGCCAGCAGTCGTGTGAACGCTTAACCGAAACCTGGGCCTATTGTCTGCGCACCACGCAGGGGCATCCCGACGCCGATCTTCTCCTGTGGCGCGGCGTGGAGATGGTGGAAATCTTATCCATGCTGAACATGGATATTGAAACGCTGCAGGCCGCGCTTCTCTTCCCCCTCGCGGATGCGGACGTGGTCAGCGAAGACGTGCTGCGCGACAGCGTCGGGAAATCCGTCGTCGCGCTGATCCACGGCGTGCGCGATATGGCAGCCATTCGCCAGCTGAAGGCCGCGCACACCGATTCCGTCTCCTCTGAGCAGGTCGATAACGTTCGCCGGATGCTGCTGGCCATGGTGGATGATTTCCGCTGCGTGGTCATCAAGCTTGCCGAGCGTATTGCCCACCTGCGTGAAGTGAAGGATGCGCCGGAAGACGAGCGCGTGCTGGCGGCCAAAGAGTGTACAAATATCTACGCGCCGCTGGCGAACCGCTTAGGGATTGGTCAGCTGAAATGGGAGCTGGAAGATTACTGCTTCCGCTATCTGCACCCGGCGGAATATAAACGTATTGCCAAACTCCTTCATGAGCGCCGTATCGACCGCGAGCACTATATCGAGGAATTTGTCGGCGGGCTGCGCCAGGCGATGAAAGAAGAGAACGTGCGCGCCGAAGTCTACGGCCGGCCTAAGCATATCTACAGCATCTGGCGCAAAATGCAGAAGAAACACCTCGCGTTTGACGAGCTGTTTGACGTGCGCGCCGTGCGTATCGTGGCGGAGCGTCTGCAGGACTGCTACGCCGCGCTGGGGATAGTACACACTCACTTCCGTCATCTGCCCGATGAGTTTGATGACTATGTCGCCAACCCCAAACCGAACGGCTATCAGTCTATCCATACCGTTGTGCTTGGCCCTGGCGGCAAAACGGTCGAGATTCAGATCCGCACCAAACAGATGCACGAAGACGCCGAGCTGGGCGTGGCCGCGCACTGGAAATACAAAGAAGGCACCTCCGGCGGAGCGCGTTCTGGCCACGAAGACCGCATTGCCTGGCTGCGCAAGCTGATTGCGTGGCAGGAAGAGATGGCAGACTCCGGCGAGATGCTCGACGAAGTGCGCAGCCAGGTCTTTGACGATCGCGTCTACGTCTTTACCCCAAAAGGGGACGTTGTCGACCTGCCGGCGGGCTCTACGCCGCTCGATTTTGCTTACCACATCCACAGCGATGTGGGGCACCGCTGCATCGGGGCGAAAATTGGCGGACGTATCGTACCGTTCACCTATCAACTGCAGATGGGTGACCAGATTGAAATCATTACCCAGAAGCAGCCCAACCCGAGCCGTGACTGGCTTAACCCTAACCTGGGCTACGTCACCACCAGCCGCGGGCGCTCGAAAATTCACGCCTGGTTCCGTAAACAGGATCGTGACAAGAACATCCTTGCCGGTCGCCAGATCCTGGACGACGAGCTGGAGCATATCGGGATAAGCCTGAAAGAGGCGGAGAAATTCCTGCTGCCGCGCTACAACTTCAACGAGCTTGACGAGCTGCTAGCGGCCATTGGCGGCGGTGATATCCGTCTGAATCAGATGGTGAACTTCCTGCAGGCGCAGTTCAATAAGCCAAGCGCGGCAGAGCAGGACGCGGCGGCGCTGAAGCAGCTGCAGCAGAAAACCTATGCGCCGCAGCAGCGCAGCAAAGACAACGGCCGCGTGGTGGTCGAGGGCGTAGGTAACCTGATGCACCACATTGCCCGCTGCTGCCAGCCTATTCCGGGCGACGATATCGTCGGCTTTATCACTCAGGGACGCGGGATTTCGATTCACCGTTCCGACTGCGACCAGCTTGCCGAGCTGCAGTCGCATGCGCCGGAGCGCATCGTGGAAGCGGTCTGGGGTGAGAGCTATTCTGCCGGCTACTCGCTGGTGGTGCGCGTCACTGCCAACGACCGCAGCGGCCTGCTGCGCGACATCACGACCATTCTCGCCAACGAGAAGGTCAACGTGCTGGGCGTCGCCAGCCGCAGCGATACCCGCGAGCAGCTTGCCACCATCGATATGACCATCGAAATCTACAACCTGCAGGTGCTGGGCCGCGTGCTTGGCAAACTGAACCAGGTGCCGGATGTGATTGACGCGCGTCGTCTGCACGGCGGTTAAACACACTCTTCTGTAGGCCGGGTAAGGCTTTGCCGCCACCCGGCTTGTTTTTTTAATGGAAAACACTATGACTCAAATCGACCGCCTGCTCGGCATCATGAAACGCCTGCGCGACCCGGAAAACGGCTGCCCGTGGGACAAAGAGCAGACTTTCGCCACCATTGCGCCTTATACCCTCGAAGAAACCTACGAGGTGCTGGACGCCATTTCCCGCGAAGATTTTGACGACCTGCGCGGCGAGCTGGGCGATCTGCTGTTCCAGGTGGTGTTCTATGCGCAAATGGCGCAGGAAGAGGGGCGCTTTAACTTTGACGATATCTGCGCTGCCATCAGCGACAAGCTTGAGCGCCGTCATCCCCATATCTTCGGCGATGCCACCGCAGAGAACAGCGCTGAGGTGCTGGCCCGCTGGGAGCAGATCAAAAGCGCCGAGCGGGCGGAAAAATCCCAGCACTCGGCGCTGGATGATATTCCGCTGAGCCTGCCCGCGCTGATGCGCGCGCATAAAATCCAGAAACGCTGCTCCGCCGTCGGTTTTGACTGGACCTCCCTCGGCCCGGTGCTGGATAAAGTGCACGAAGAGATTGACGAAGTCATGCACGAAGCGCAGCAGGCGGTGGTGGATGAAGCAAAGCTTGAGGAAGAGATGGGCGACCTGCTGTTTGCAACCGTCAACCTTTCTCGCCACCTGGGTGTGAAAGCGGAAACCGCCCTGCAAAAAGCCAACCTAAAATTCGAACGACGCTTTCGCGAAGTTGAGCGGATTGTCGCCTCGCGAGGCCTGGAAATGAGCGGAATTGACCTCGAGGCAATGGAAGAAGTCTGGCAGGAAGTAAAGCGCCAGGAATCTGATCTCTAACGAGATTTTGCGATCAAGCGCAATTTGTGTGATTTTTTAAATGACAAGCGCTTGATTTGCGTCAAAAACATTTACCCAAAAGGGGCTATTTTCTCACTCCTTATGTTTGTCATGGCCTGGAATGGAGACGGAGAATGAAAGTTTGTGGCGCTCGCCGTGTTCGGGTATACTACTTTCCCGTCCTGGTTATTCCATCGTTTCACCCTAACTTCTCAGGTTCAGCATGACAACGAACTATATTTTTGTGACCGGCGGGGTCGTATCCTCTCTGGGTAAAGGCATTGCCGCAGCCTCCCTCGCAGCCATTCTTGAAGCCCGTGGCCTCAATGTGACCATGATGAAACTGGATCCGTACATCAACGTCGATCCAGGCACCATGAGCCCAATCCAACACGGGGAAGTGTTCGTTACTGAAGACGGCGCTGAAACCGATCTGGATCTTGGCCACTACGAGCGTTTCATCCGCACCAAAATGACCCGTCGTAATAACTTCACGACTGGCCGCATCTACTCCGACGTTCTGCGTAAAGAGCGCCGTGGTGACTATCTGGGTGCAACCGTTCAGGTTATCCCGCACATCACTAACGCAATCAAAGAACGCATTGTTGCGGGTGGCGAAGGCCACGACGTGGTGCTGGTTGAAATCGGCGGTACCGTGGGTGATATCGAATCCCTGCCATTCCTGGAAGCGATTCGTCAGCTGGCGGTAGATATCGGCCGTGAGCACGCGCTGTTCATGCACCTGACTCTGGTGCCGTACATGGCCGCCGCTGGTGAAGTGAAAACCAAGCCGACTCAGCACTCTGTGAAAGAGCTGCTCTCCATTGGTATTCAGCCAGATATCCTGGTTTGCCGCTCCGATCGCGCGGTTCCGGCGAACGAACGTGCGAAAATTGCATTGTTCTGTAACGTGCCTGAAAAAGCCGTTATTTCAATGAAAGATGTCGATTCCATTTATAAAATCCCGGGCCTGTTGAAATCTCAGGGCTTGGACGATTATATTTGTAAACGATTCAGCTTGAACTGTCCGGAAGCGAACCTGTCTGAATGGGAACAGGTTATTTATGAAGAAGCCAACCCGGCAGGCGAAGTGACTATCGGTATGGTCGGCAAGTACATTGAACTGCCGGATGCCTATAAGTCAGTGATCGAAGCGCTGAAACACGGTGGTCTGAAGAACCGTGTTTCCGTGAACATCAAGCTGATTGATTCGCAGGATGTTGAAACGCGTGGCGTTGAAATCCTGAAAGATCTGGATGCTATCCTCATTCCTGGCGGCTTCGGCTACCGTGGTGTAGAAGGCAAGATCGCCACCGCGCGCTATGCGCGTGAAAACAATATTCCATACCTCGGCATCTGTCTGGGTATGCAGGTTGCGCTGATCGAATTTGCGCGCAACGTAGCGGGAATGGAAAACGCGAACTCTACGGAATTTGTGCCAGACTGTAAGTACCCTGTTGTGGCGCTTATCACTGAATGGCGTGACGAAGAAGGTAACGTCGAAGTCCGTACCGAGAAGAGCGATCTGGGTGGCACCATGCGTCTTGGCGCACAGGCCTGCCAGCTGTCTGACGATAGCGTGGTTCGCAAGCTGTACGGCGAGCCGGTCATCACCGAGCGCCATCGTCACCGCTATGAAGTCAACAACATGTTGTTGAAACCTATTGAAGCCGCGGGCCTGCGTGTTGCGGGCCGCTCCGGGGATGATCAGTTAGTCGAGATCATTGAAGTGCCAAACCATCCGTGGTTTGTCGCCTGCCAGTTCCACCCGGAATTTACTTCAACGCCACGTGACGGGCATCCGCTGTTTGCAGGCTTCGTGAAGGCCGCCAGCGACTACCAGAAGCGTCAGGCGAAGTAAAAAAAGTTAGAACGGCAACGCGTACCTTTGGTACGCGTTGTTTGTCTGGAGTTTTAGTTTAACTTGTACTGAGGAAAATCTAATGTCCAAAATCGTTAAAGTCATCGGTCGTGAAATCATCGACTCCCGTGGTAACCCGACCGTTGAAGCCGAAGTTCACCTGGAAGGTGGTTTCGTTGGTATGGCTGCTGCTCCATCAGGTGCTTCTACTGGTTCTCGCGAAGCGCTGGAACTGCGCGATGGCGACAAATCCCGCTTCCTGGGCAAAGGCGTACTGAAAGCGGTTGGCGCTGTAAACGGTCCGATTGCTCAGGCAATCCTTGGCAAAGACGCCAAAGACCAGGCTGGCATCGACAAGATCATGATCGATCTGGACGGTACTGAAAACAAATCTAACTTCGGTGCGAACGCAATCCTGGCAGTTTCCCTGGCGAACGCCAAAGCGGCTGCAGCTGCTAAAGGTATGCCACTGTTCGAGCACATCGCTGAACTGAACGGCACCCCAGGCAAATACTCCATGCCTGTACCAATGATGAACATCATCAACGGTGGTGAGCACGCAGACAACAACGTTGATATTCAGGAATTCATGATTCAGCCAGTTGGCGCGAAATCCCTGAAAGAAGCGGTACGTATGGGTTCTGAAGTGTTCCACAACCTGGCTAAAGTTCTGAAAGCTAAAGGTATGAACACTGCTGTTGGTGACGAAGGTGGCTATGCGCCAAACCTGGGTTCTAACGCAGAAGCGCTGGCCGTAATCGCAGAAGCAGTTAAAGCTGCTGGCTACGAGCTGGGCAAAGACATCACCCTGGCGATGGACTGTGCAGCATCTGAATTCTACAAAGACGGTAAATACGTTCTGGCTGGCGAAGGCAACAAAGCGTTCACCTCCGAAGAGTTCACTCACTTCCTGGAAGACCTGACCAAACAGTACCCAATCGTGTCTATCGAAGACGGTCTGGACGAGTCTGACTGGGCTGGCTTCGCATACCAGACTAAAGTACTGGGCGACAAAATCCAGCTGGTTGGTGACGACCTGTTCGTAACCAACACCAAGATCCTGAAAGAAGGCATCGAGAAAGGCATCGTTAACTCCATCCTGATCAAATTCAACCAGATCGGTTCTCTGACCGAAACTCTGGCTGCGATCAAAATGGCGAAAGACGCTGGCTACACCGCTGTTATCTCTCACCGTTCTGGCGAAACTGAAGACGCTACCATTGCCGACCTGGCTGTGGGTACCGCTGCAGGCCAGATCAAAACCGGTTCTATGAGCCGTTCTGACCGTGTTGCTAAATACAACCAGCTGATTCGTATCGAAGAAGCGCTGGGCGAAAAAGCACCATACAACGGTCTGAAAGAGATCAAAGGCCAGGCATAATTGCTTAAGCCTTAAAATGAAAATGCCAGTCGAATGACTGGCATTTTTTTTGGCTATTTAAAATCGACCGCCATTTGCTCCGGAATGGTCAGCCCCTGGGTGGTTTGCACGCAGCGGGCGATGTAATCCGTAAACCGGGGCGGCTTCGGCATTCCCATGCTCAGCAGCTTATCGTTGCTGAAGCGCACGTTAAGCGTGGCAAACGCACCGTACAAACGCATGGCTTTCAGCATCAGACGTTCGTTGCACGGGCCAAAAATATGTTTCAGCTCGCGGCGCATTCTGACCAGCGTTTCGTAGCTGACCTGCGCATATTTATCCCCGACGGGGGCTTTCTCCAGCGCCTGCGCCATTGCCTGATCGATATCCGCAAAGCGAACGCTGTTCTCTTCTCCCGCAGAAATGTGTACCACTTCTCCCGGACGAGCGTTGCTGTTGAGCAGCATTAACATCGCGTCGGCGCAATAATCCACCGGAACAACGTCAATCCGATCTTCCATTGAGCACATAAACTTCTGCAGCATCAGGCCCATGCTAAAGACCCAGAAAATGCTGCTCGACGGCGTGCAGCCGTGACGGGTATGGCCGACAACGATGGACGGACGGGCGATGAGCAGCGGCAGGTTAGGGCACTCCTGGCGCATCAGCTGTTCGATGGTTGACTTCGAAAACGTGTATTCCACCAGGTGTTCAGCATTCTCTCTGAATTCAGCGCTTTCGGCGACCAGTGAATCTTGCTCCGGCGTGCATGACATTGCGGTGCCGACGTGGAGGAAACGCTGCAGTCCTGTAACCTGCTCCATACGGCGCGCCAGCGCGAGCGTACCTTCAACGTTGACCTTCCAGATCAGCGGGTTATTACCAAATGAGGCCACGGCCGCACAGTTAACCACGTGCGTGACCCGATCCAGACGGGGATCGTTGAGAAAGGCTTCAGGCTGGCTGAGGTCGCCAATCAGGATATTATCCACCTTCAGGGAGGCCAGCTTGTCCTCGGGAACGTTGAACTTGCGCATGTTCTCCAGCACGCGCTCCAGCCCGCTCTGCGGATCGCTGGCGCGCGCAAGCAAAAGAAGTTTTACGGATTGATCGCTGGTCAGGATTTTTTCAAGAACTGCACCGCCCAGAAATCCGGTCACGCCTGTAATCAATAACATCTTCATTAATACCGTCTCATTATGATTGATGAGGCGGATTGTAGGCGTGCAAAAGTAAACGGCATTTAAATAATAAAACGCCGAAATCAATGGCGTCTTAAGCTTATTTTAAGGAAAGGAAATCAGGTGGATATATTGGACAGTATCGCAAGGGTAAAAATTCACTCTATTAAAATTTAAATTTTAACTAATTGAATTTAAATGTTTTTATGAAGTCTGTACCGAATGGTGAACGTAATTCAAAATGTAATAAATATAATAATTTGTTACACCAAACATTTATCGAATAAATGTTTTAAATACCACTTAACTTAAATCAGACAACATAAGTCGCAGGCCGATTTATTTAGCCTGCGAATGATTTTCAGAGCAAAAGGGGAAGCGTGGCGCTGGCTGTTTGCTGGCTAACGTCGCCGTAATGGCCATCCAGCGCAATCATGGACGTGGTCAGCAGCTCGACCAGCAGCATGACTCCAACCTTCGCATTGAGCGCGCCTGCACTTAGAGGGCCTTCTGGTTTGGCGGCAACCAGCTGGATGTCGCTCAGAGAGGCCAGCGGGCTGCGGGGCGTATTGCTGAGTGCCAGAACCTTAACGCCGCGCTTGCGGGCAAGCTTCACCACGTGGAGTAAATCCCGCGTTGAACCCGAACTGGAGATGGCCACAACCAGCGTATCTTTCGAAAGCGTTGTCGCATTCATGGCCGCACGGTGCATATCGCTAAACAGCTGTGCGGGTTTGCCCAGCCGCAGCAGCTTGTAATGCAGATACTCGCCGAGGATCGCGCTGGCCGCGACGCCATAAATCTGCACGGATTGCGCCTGATGCAGCGCCAGCGCCGCTTTTTCAAGCAGCGTGCGGTCGAGGAGTCTGGCGGTATCCTGCAAAGCCTGCACCGACTCATCCACGACGTTATCAATCTCATCCCCCGCCTGACGCGCGGGCTGGCCCTGCTGAATATCCAGCGCAAGCGCCATTTTAAATTCGTTATAGCCCTTGCAGCCCAGCGTCCGGCAAAGGCGCGTGACGCTGGCTTCGCTGGTGTGGCTCTCGCGCGCCAGTTCAGTGATCGTCAGGTAGAGCACCCGGGCAGGATCGCTGAGGACAAACTCACCGAGTTTTTGTTGCGTTGGGCTGTACCCGGAAGCCTCCTGGCGGAGCTTCAGCAGCAGATTTTCATGGTCCGACATGCCACGTCCTTAATGTGTTTCGCTGCGACTAGTGTGGCGGAAAGGAGGGGAAAGATGCCAGTCATTTTGAAAAAGTATGATCGGCTTCCTGGTTTTTGATGATAATTTTCACTGATACTTATTTATGTGGTAAAAATTTTCATCGTTTAACGGGGAGATGAAAAAATGATGCAAATGTTCAGTGGTGCTTCTTCGGGGGGATGGTTTGAAAAAGCGCAGCGCTTTGGTAAATCCTTTATGTTGCCTATCGCCGTGCTGCCCGCGGCGGGCCTGCTGCTGGGGATAGGCGGCGCGTTATCGAATCCCAATACGCTGGCGGCTTATCCGTTTTTAGATGTGGGCTGGCTGCAGGCCATTTTCACTATCATGAGCAGCGCCGGTTCAATCGTGTTTGCGAACCTCTCGGTGCTGTTTGCGGTTGGGGTAGCCGTCGGGTTGGCAAAAAGCGATAAGGGTACGGCTGGGCTGGCGGCGCTACTCGCGTTTCTGGTGATGAATGCCACCATCAACGCGCTGCTGATCCTCACCGGCAAACTGGCGCATGAGAATCCGGGTGCTGTAGGGCAGGGCATGACGCTGGGGATCCAGACGCTGGAAACCGGCGTGTTTGGCGGCGTGGTGATTGGTCTGGTGACCTGCACGCTCCATCATCGGTTTAATAAAATTGCGCTTCCGCAGTTCCTCGGGTTCTTTGGCGGCTCGCGCTTTGTTCCCATCATCAGCTCGCTGGCGGCGATACTCGTCGGCGCGCTCATGACCGTGGTCTGGCCGCATTTCCAGAAGCTGATTTTTGGTCTCGGCGGGCTGGTGGATGCCACCGGCTATCTGGGCACCCTGCTGTACGGCTTCATTTTACGCATGCTGGGCCCGTTTGGTTTGCACCACATCTTCTATCTGCCGTTCTGGACCACCGCGCTCGGGGGCAGCGAGATTGTCAACGGTCACCTCGTTGAGGGCACACAGCGGATCTTCTTCGCCCAGCTGGCCGACCCGAACACGCAGCATTTCTATGAGGGCACGTCGCGCTTCATGTCCGGGCGCTTTATTACGATGATGTTTGGCCTGCTCGGCGCGTGTCTGGCGATGTACCACACGGCAAAACCGGAGAATAAAAAGCGCGTTGCCGGGCTGCTGCTCTCTGCGGCGTTAACCTCGTTCCTGACCGGAATTACCGAGCCTATCGAGTTCTCATTCCTGTTTATTGCGCCGGTGCTTTACGTCATTCATGCGCTGTTTGACGGGCTGGCGTTCATGCTCGCGCACATGCTGCATATCACCATCGGGCAAACCTTCTCCGGCGGTTTTATCGACTTCGTGCTGTTCGGCATTTTGCAGGGAGAGGCCAAAACTAACTGGATGTTCGTTCCTCTGGTGGGCGTGCCGTGGTTCTTCCTTTACTACTTCACCTTCCGCTATCTGATTAACCGTTTCGATTTTGCCACGCCGGGTCGGGAAAAGGAGGCAATGGCCAGTGAAGTGACCTTCTCGCAGAGCGAGCGCGCCGTTGCGGTGATCGCGGGATTAGGCGGAAAAGAGAATCTGGAAGAGGTGGACTGCTGCGCCACGCGTCTTCGCGTCACGGTGAAGGACGGCAGCAAAGTGAATGACGCGGCGCTGAAAGCCACCGGCGCGCGCGGCGTTATCGTGCGCGGTAACGGGGTTCAGGTCATTTATGGCCCGCACGTCACGATTATCAAAAACGAAGTGGAAGAGATCTTATCGTAATGAAAACTGTACTGGATAACCTGAAGGGAAAACTGGTCGTCTCCTGTCAGGCGCTGGAAAATGAACCGCTGCATAGCCCGTTTATTATGTCGCGCATGGCGCTGGCGGCGGCACAGGGCGGAGCCGCTGCCATTCGTGCCAACAGCGTGGTGGATATCGAGGCCATTAAGCAGCAGGTCTCTTTGCCTGTTATCGGCATCATCAAACGGGATTACCCGGAAAGCGAGGTGTTTATCACCGCCACGATGAAAGAGGTGGATGAGCTCATGGCCGTCTCTCCGGAAATCATTGCGCTTGATGCGACGGCGCGGGAGCGTCCCGGTGGAGAATCCCTGGAAACGCTGGTCACGCGCATTCGCTCGCGCTACCCCTCAGTACTGCTGATGGCCGATATTTCCACGGTCGAAGAGGCAGTGACGGCGCAGGCGCTTGGCTTTGACTGTGTCGGCACCACGCTTTACGGCTATACGGCGGAAACGGCGGGGCATTCGCTTCCGGAGAGCGACTGCGCGTTCCTGAAGGCCGTGCTGGCTGCCGTGACGGTTCCCGTGGTTGCCGAAGGCAACGTGGATACGCCTGAACGCGCGGCCAGATGCCTGGCGCTGGGCGCGCATACGGTCGTCGTCGGCGGCGCGATCACCCGTCCACAGCAAATTACCGAGCGTTTTATGGCGGCGATTGGCGCGCAAAGCACCGATGGAGCATGACCATCCTGCGGGGATCTGCGATACTTATCGTTTATCCCCTTTACTGAGATGACTATGCAGTACCCGATTAACGAGATGTTCCAGACCCTGCAAGGCGAGGGTTACTTTACCGGCGTTCCCGCTATTTTCATTCGTTTACAGGGATGCCCGGTTGGCTGTGCCTGGTGTGATACCAAACATACGTGGGATAAGCTCGCAGATCGGGAAGTGTCGCTGTTTAGCATTCTGGCGAAAACCAAAGAGAGCGATAAGTGGGGCGCGGGCAGTTCAGAAGATCTGCTGGCCATTATTGGTCGTCAGGGCTGGACGGCGCGCCACGTGGTGATCACCGGCGGTGAACCCTGCATCCACGATCTGACGCCGCTGACCGAGCTGCTCGAAAAGAACGGCTACAGCTGCCAGATTGAAACCAGCGGCACCCATGAAGTGCGCTGTTCGCACACCACCTGGGTGACGGTATCGCCAAAAGTGAATATGCGCGGCGGGTATGACGTGCTGTCTCAGGCGCTGGAACGCGCGGATGAGATTAAGCACCCGGTTGGGCGCGTGCGTGATATCGAAGCGCTGGATGAACTGCTGGCAACGCTGACGGATGAAAAGCAGCGCGTCATTGCGCTACAGCCGATCAGCCAGAAAGACGACGCGACGCGCCTGTGCATTGAAACCTGTATTGCGCGCAACTGGCGCCTGTCGATGCAGACGCACAAGTACCTGAATATTGCCTAAAAAAAAGCCCGGTTTAGCCGGGCTTTTTTTACTCCCCGCGATAGATACAGCCGGCGGTACAGGTCTCTTTAATCATCACCGCGCTCAGCAGCGGTACCAGCGGCTTCATCTGATCCCAAATCCATTTCGCCAGCACTTCGCTGGTCGGGTTTTCAAGGCCCGGGATATCATTCAGGTAGTAATGATCCAGACGATCGTAGGTCGGCTTAAACGCCGCCTTCAGTTCGGCAAAATCCATGATCCAACCGGTATGCGGATCAACTTCACCGGTGATCTCAAGACGCACCATGAACGAATGCCCGTGCAGACGGCCGCATTTATGCCCTTCAGGGACATGCGGAAGGTGGTGGGCGGCTTCGAAGGTGAAATCTTTAAACAGTGTGGTGGACATGATCGCTCTCAGTAATGCGGAAAAAACCGCCGCATAGTACCGGAAAGCACAATTTTTAGCATTAACTAAAACGGCTCTGAAGCCTGGCGTCTCGTTAACAGGCGTTTTTTGATGCTTTTATCGATAATTTTCAGAGGGTTAATTAATCGGTTTTATCGCTAAGTATGACAACTAAAACAGGTTAGTCCATTTGGTTATTTATTATTTCCATCCCTTCTTTAATTGTTATTATCCTCGCCGTTAACCTTATCTTCAGTTTGGATTTATTCGCTTAAAGTCCGCTTGGCTACTGGAACATAACGACGCATGACAACACAGGCCCCACCTTCAAATTTGCTTCCCCTGAACCCGGAGCAACTGGCGCGCCTTCAGGCTGCCACCTCTGATTTTTCTCCCACTCAGCTTGCCTGGGTCTCCGGTTATTTCTGGGGAATGCTCAATCAGCAGCCTGGCGCTGTGGCGGGTGCACCGGCAACCGCCGTTGAAATTCCGGCCATTACCCTGATTTCCGCCTCGCAGACGGGCAATGCGCGCCGCGTGGCCGAAGCGCTGCGTGACGACCTGCTGGCCGCCAAGCTGAACGTGAAACTGGTCAACGCCGGCGATTATAAATTTAAGCAAATCGCGTCAGAAAAACTGCTGGTGGTGGTCGCCTCTACCCAGGGCGAAGGTGAGCCTGCTGAAGAAGCGGTGGCCCTGCATAAGTTCCTGTTCTCGAAAAAAGCGCCGAAGCTGGATGCCACGGCGTTTGCCGTATTTGGCCTTGGCGATACCTCGTATGAATTCTTCTGCCAGTCCGGTAAAGACTTCGACAGCAGGCTGGCGGAGCTGGGCGCGGAGCGCCTGCTGGACCGCGTTGACGCGGATGTTGAATACCAGACCGCCGCCGCCGAATGGCGTGCGCGCATCGTTGAGGTGCTGAAAGCGCGCGTGCCGAAAGAGACGTCGGCGCAGGCCGCGTTCACCGCGACGGGTGCCGTCAACGACATCCACACCAGCCCGTACACCAAAGAGGCGCCGCTGACGGCGAGCCTGTCGGTGAACCAGAAAATCACCGGCCGCGATTCGGAAAAAGACGTGCGCCATATCGAGATCGATCTCGGCGACTCTGGCCTGCGCTATCAGCCGGGCGACGCGCTGGGTATCTGGTATCAGAACGATCCGGCGCTGGTGAAAGAGCTGGTTGAGCTGCTGTGGCTGAAGGGTGACGAGCCCGTCACCGTTGACGGCAAAATCCAGCCGCTTGCAGAGGCGCTGCAGTGGCATTTCGAGCTGACGGTGAACACCCCGAATATCGTCGAAAATTATGCCACCTTAACGCGCAGCGAATCCCTGCTGCCGCTGGTGGGCGACAAAGCGAAGCTGCAGCATTACGCCGCGACGACGCCAATTGTCGATATGGTGCGTTTCTCTCCGGCTCAGCTGGATGCGGATGCGCTGATCGGCCTGCTGCGACCGCTGACGCCGCGCCTGTACTCCATCGCCTCTTCGCAGGCCGAAGTGGAGAGTGAAGTGCATATTACCGTCGGCGTGGTGCGCTACGACATCGAAGGCCGCGCCCGTGCGGGTGGGGCATCAAGCTTCCTGGCGGATCGCGTGGAAGAAGAGGGCGAAGTGCGCGTCTTTATCGAGCACAACGACAACTTCCGCCTGCCGGCGAACCCGGAAACGCCGGTCATCATGATTGGCCCAGGCACCGGCATTGCGCCGTTCCGCGCCTTCATGCAGCAGCGCGCGGCAGATGAAGCGCCGGGTAAAAACTGGCTGTTCTTCGGCAACCCGCACTTTACCGAGGATTTCCTCTACCAGGTTGAGTGGCAGCGCTATGTGAAAGAAGGCGTACTGACCCGCATCGATCTGGCCTGGTCCCGCGACCAGAAAGAAAAAGTATACGTACAAGACAAACTGCGCGAACAGGGCGCAGAGCTGTGGCGCTGGATCAATGACGGCGCCCACATTTATGTCTGCGGCGACGCCAATCGCATGGCGAAAGACGTTGAGCAGGCACTGCTGGAAGTGATTGCCGAATTCGGCGGTATGGATGCCGAAACGGCGGATGAATTTTTAAGTGAGCTGCGCGTTGAGCGCCGTTATCAGCGAGATGTCTACTAATGAGCGAAAAACATCCAGGGCCACTGGTGGTCGAAGGTAAACTGACAGACGCCGAGCGCATGAAGCTGGAAAGCAACTATCTGCGCGGCACCATTGCTGAAGATCTGAATGACGGTCTCACCGGCGGCTTCAAAGGCGACAACTTCCTGCTGATCCGCTTCCACGGCATGTACCAGCAGGACGATCGCGACATCCGCGCCGAGCGTGCCGAACAGAAGCTGGAGCCGCGTCATGCGATGCTGCTGCGCTGCCGTCTGCCGGGCGGGGTGATCACCACCAAACAGTGGCAGGCCATCGACAAGTTTGCCGGTGAAAACACGATTTATGGCAGCATCCGCCTGACCAACCGTCAGACATTCCAGTTCCACGGCATTCTGAAGAAGAACGTCAAGCCGGTGCATCAGATGCTGCACTCGGTCGGGCTGGACGCGCTGGCGACCGCCAACGACATGAACCGTAACGTGCTTTGCACCTCGAACCCGTATGAGTCCCAGCTGCACGCCGAAGCGTATGAGTGGGCGAAGAAGATCTCTGAGCACCTGCTGCCGCGCACCCGCGCCTATGCGGAGATTTGGCTCGATCAGGAAAAAGTCGCGACCACGGACGAAGAACCGATCCTTGGCCAGACCTATCTGCCGCGTAAGTTTAAAACCACGGTCGTGATCCCACCGCAGAACGATATCGATCTGCACGCCAACGACATGAACTTCGTGGCGATTGCCGAAAACGGCAAGCTGATTGGCTTTAACCTGCTGGTGGGCGGCGGCCTGTCCATTGAACACGGTAATAAGAAAACCTACGCCCGCACCGCGAGCGAGTTCGGCTTCCTGCCGCTGGAGCACACGCTGGCCGTGGCGGAAGCGGTAGTGACCACGCAGCGCGACTGGGGCAACCGTACCGACCGTAAAAACGCGAAAACCAAATACACCCTGGAGCGCGTGGGCGTTGAGACGTTCAAAGAGGAAGTGGAGCGTCGTGCGGGCATCAAATTTGAGCCGATCCGCCCTTACGAATTCACCGGTCGCGGCGATCGCATTGGCTGGGTGAAAGGTATCGATAATAAATGGCACCTGACGTTGTTTATCGAAAACGGCCGTATTCTGGATTATCCGGGCCGTCCGCTTAAAACTGGTCTGCTGGAAATTGCTAAGGTCCATAAAGGCGAGTTCCGTATTACCGCTAACCAGAATCTCATTATTGCCGGCGTGCCGGAAAGCCAGAAGGCGAAGATCGAGAAGCTGGCGCGCGATCATGGGTTGATGGATGCGGTTAAGCCGCAGCGTGAAAACTCCATGGCCTGCGTGTCGTTCCCGACCTGTCCGCTGGCGATGGCCGAAGCGGAACGTTTCCTGCCGTCATTCACTGACAAAGTGGAGGCGATTCTGGAAAAACACGGTATTCCGGACGAGCATATTGTTATGCGCGTCACCGGCTGCCCGAACGGCTGCGGCCGCGCGATGCTGGCCGAACTGGGTCTGGTGGGGAAAGCGCCGGGGCGCTATAACCTGCACCTGGGCGGTAACCGTATCGGCACGCGCATTCCGCGTATGTTCCGCGAGAACATTACCGAGCCGGAAATCCTTGATTCCATCGACGAGCTTGTCGGGCGCTGGGCGAAAGAGCGCGAAGCGGGTGAAGGCTTCGGCGACTTTACGGTGCGTGCGGGCATCATTCGCCCGGTGCTCGATCCCGCAAGGGATTTCTGGGAGTAACCACGAGAGGTAATTATGTCCGTACTCGATCTAAACGTCCTTAACGATCTGCCTAAAGTCGAACGCATTCTGGCGCTGGCAGAAACCAATGCCCACCTTGAAAAGCTGGACGCCGAAGGGCGCGTGGCGTGGGCGCTGGAAAACCTGCCGGGAGACTATGTGCTCTCGTCGAGCTTTGGTATTCAGGCGGCGGTCAGCCTGCATCTGGTGAATCAGATCCGTCCGGACATTCCGGTGATCCTCACCGATACCGGCTACCTGTTTCCTGAAACCTACCAGTTTATTGACGAGCTGACGGACAAGCTCAAGCTGAACCTCAAAGTGTACCGTGCGACGGAAAGCGCGGCCTGGCAAGAGGCGCGCTACGGTAAGCTGTGGGAGCAGGGCGTTGAGGGCATTGAGAAATACAATGAGATCAACAAAGTCGAGCCGATGAACCGGGCGCTGAAAGAGCTCAATGCGCAGACGTGGTTTGCGGGGCTGCGCCGCGAGCAGTCCGGCAGCCGTGCAACCTTACCGGTGCTGGCGGTCCAGCGCGGGGTATTTAAAGTGCTGCCGATTATCGACTGGGATAACCGTACGGTGTATCAGTATCTGCAAAAACACGGGCTGAAGTACCATCCGCTGTGGGACCAGGGCTATCTGTCGGTGGGCGACACCCACACCACGCGCAAATGGGAACCGGGAATGGCGGAAGAAGAGACGCGATTCTTTGGGCTGAAGCGCGAGTGCGGGCTGCACGAAGGGTGATCCTTTATCCTCCCTCTCCCTGTGGGAGAGGGTTTGGGTGAGGGCATCAGGCCGCCCTATGCTTAACGACCTCAGGCTTTCCCCGCTTTCGCCAGCTCCTTCACCAGCGGCAGCATGACCTTCACCACATCACGACTGCGGTGCTCAATCCGCTGCGGCAGCGCGCTGTCAATGTGCTGCTGATTATCCAGCATCACGTTGTGCCAGCTTGTCCCGTCCGGGAAGGCTTTCGATTTAGCGCGTTGCTGATAGCCATCTTTCTTGCCCAATGCCCAGTTTGTCGCTTCCACGTACAGCACCGGAATGCCCGCCTTATCGAAGACTTCCCCGTCGTTGCAGCAGCCTGTTCCGCGTGGGAACGCAGGATTCCCGCCCGGATTGGTCGTGGCAAAAACGCCATGGCTGCGGGCAATCGCCAGCGCCCGGTCGCGCGTCAGTTTCCGCACGGGTCCCGGCGTACTCTGCCCGCTGTTGAAATAAAGCTTATCGCCGACGATCAGGTTATCGAGGTTGATCACCAGCAGCGTATTTTTCTTCTCCTCAGCGCTCATGCGTTTAAGGAGATTCTCAGCGCCGAGTTTGCCCTCTTCTTCACCGCTGGTAGCCACGAAACGAATGCCATACTGGGTTGGAATATCTTTCATCCGCTCGGCCAGCTCGAGCATCACGCCCAGGCCCGCCGCGTTGTCGTCCATGCCCTGCAGCGTCAGCCCGCCGAGGTTGTTATCCGTATCTGCATCGCTCATCGGAGCGTAGGTATCAAGGTGCGCCATGATAATAATCTGTTCAGCAGCGCGACCTTCATGCGCCGCGATAACCGTACTGCCGGTCACGTTATGCCAGTTTTTCGTTTTATTTCGTGAGGTATAGACGTAGCGGCTGTGAAACGACCGGATATCGCTCTGGTAGCCCATCCCGGCAAACTGCTGGCGAAGATAGTCCGCGGAGAGCATCTCCGCAGGCGAGCCGGTCATGCGGCCAGGGAAGACGGTGGCAATATGCCGCGCCTGCATAGTGGCGATTTCACCATAAGGTTGGTTTTTTGCCTGGGCAGGAAGAATAAAGCAAACGCCGAACGCCAGGGCAGCAATACGGTGGCGCGTTGCGGAAAACATAGTGAGTCCTTAAAAACTGAGCAAAATAATAACCCGCCTAGTATGAAACTGTGATCGTCCATACACAATTTGAATTGCTCTTAAATGCCCGAAATTTCGCGTGTTAAGCACTTTTTGGTATTAGCTTTTTCACGGCGTTATTCCATTGAGTAACTACTCATTCCAATTCGTAATTTCATTCGGTCTAAGCCGCCCCCTATAGTCCCTTTATTCCTCGTTGTTAGTGAGTTGTTGCTTGTGGACTATCTGCCCTTATTTGCCGCGATAAAAGAGAAGCCTGTGCTGGTTGTTGGCACGGGTGAAATTGCCGATCGCAAAATCGCGTTTCTGCAACGCGCAGGGGCGCAGGTGCGGGTAGTGGCAGAAGCGGATTTTGACGAATCACAAATCGACAGCGTCGTGCTGGTAATTGCGGCGACCGAAGATCGCGACCTGAACCGGCGGATTTCCGACGCCGCTCAGGCCCGTTACCGCCTGGTGAACGTGGTGGACGACCAGCCGTTATGCTCGTTTATCTTCCCGTCGATCGTTGACCGTTCGCCGCTGCTGGTGGCGATCTCCTCCGGCGGTACCGCACCGGTGCTGGCGCGCGTGCTGCGTGAAAAAATCGAAGCGCTGCTGCCGACCAGCCTCGGGCGCATGGCGGAAAAAGCCAGCTACTGGCGCAACCACCTGAAAACGCGCCTGACCAGCGTAACGGAACGCCGTCGCTTCTGGGAACGCGTGTTTCGCGGCCGCTTTGCCAGCCTGATGCATGCCGGTAATGAGACGGCAGCGCAGAAAATTCTCGAGGACGAACTGGATAACCCCGGCAGTACGGGCGGGGAGATCATTCTGGTGGGCGCAGGGCCGGGCGATGCCGGGCTTCTGACGCTGCGCGGTCTGCAGGTGCTGCAGGACGCTGACGTGGTGTTCTACGACCATCTGGTCACCGACGGCGTGCGCGAGCTGATCCGTCGCGACGCGGAGCAAATCTGCGTCGGCAAACGGGCTGGCGAGCACTCGGTGCCGCAGCACGACACCAACCAGATGCTGGTTGACGCCGCCAAAGCGGGTAAAACCGTGGTGCGCCTGAAAGGGGGAGACCCGTTTATCTTCGGCCGCGGCGGCGAAGAGCTGCAGGCGGCAGCCGAAGCGGGCATACCGTTTCAGGTGGTGCCCGGCATCACGGCGGCCTCTGCGGTAACGGCCTACGCCGGTATCCCGTTGACCCACCGCGATTACGCCCAGAGCGTGACCTTTGTGACCGGCCACTACAAGGCCGACAGCACGCCGTTCGACTGGTCGCATCTCGCCCAGAGCCGCCAGACGCTGGCGATATACATGGGCACGATGAAGGCCGCGGACATCAGCGAACAGCTTATTCAGCACGGTCGCGAGGCGACGACGCCCGTTGCCGTCATTTCTCGCGGCACGCGCGTCGATCAGCACGTTGCGACGGGCACGCTGGAACATCTTGCAACCCTGGCGAAAGACGCCCCGATGCCCGCCCTGATCGTGGTGGGTGAAGTGGTGCAGCTGCACAGCACGCTCGCCTGGTTCCAACATACAACCGATACAGAAGGCTTTGGTTCTTCTGTCGTAAATTTGGCTTAAGGAACGGTTATGGACCAAAAACGTCTTACACACCTGCGGCAGCTCGAAGCGGAAAGTATCCATATCATCCGCGAAGTGGCCGCCGAGTTTTCTAACCCGGTGATGATGTACTCCATCGGTAAAGATTCCAGCGTCATGCTGCATCTGGCGCGTAAAGCGTTTTATCCGGGCACGCTGCCGTTCCCGCTGCTGCACGTGGATACCGGCTGGAAATTCCGCGAAATGTACGAGTTCCGCGACCGTACCGCGAAAGCCTACGGCTGCGAGCTGCTGGTGCATAAAAACCCGGAAGGGGTGGCGATGGGCATCAACCCGTTCGTGCACGGCAGCGCCAAGCACACCGATATCATGAAAACCGAAGGGCTGAAGCAGGCGCTGAACAAATACGGTTTTGACGCGGCCTTCGGCGGCGCGCGCCGTGACGAGGAGAAATCCCGCGCCAAAGAGCGTATCTACTCCTTCCGCGACCGCTTCCACCGCTGGGATCCGAAAAACCAGCGTCCGGAGCTGTGGCACAACTACAACGGTCAGATTAACAAAGGCGAAAGCATTCGCGTCTTCCCGCTCTCCAACTGGACCGAGCTGGATATCTGGCAGTACATCTATCTGGAAAACATCGAAATCGTTCCGCTGTATCTGGCCGCCGAGCGCCCGGTGCTGGAGCGCGACGGCATGCTGATGATGATCGACGACGATCGTATCGACCTGCAGCCGGGCGAAGTGATCAAACAACAGATGGTGCGCTTCCGTACCCTCGGCTGCTGGCCGCTGACCGGGGCGGTGGAATCCAGCGCGCAGACGCTGCCGGAGATCATCGAAGAGATGCTGGTGTCCACCACCAGCGAGCGACAGGGGCGCGTGATTGACCGCGACCAGGCAGGCTCCATGGAGCTGAAGAAACGTCAGGGTTATTTCTAAGGAGCCGCCATGAACACCACTATTGCTCAACAAATTGCCAACGAAGGCGGCGTGGAAGCGTATCTGCACGCGCAACAACACAAAAGCCTGCTGCGTTTTCTGACCTGCGGCAGCGTGGATGACGGGAAAAGTACCCTGATTGGCCGCCTGCTGCACGATACGCGCCAGATTTACGAAGATCAGCTCTCTTCCCTGCATAACGACAGTAAGCGTCACGGCACCCAGGGTGAAAAACTCGACCTGGCGCTGCTGGTGGACGGCCTGCAGGCGGAGCGCGAGCAGGGCATCACCATCGATGTGGCCTACCGCTACTTCTCTACCGAGAAGCGCAAATTTATTATCGCCGATACCCCGGGGCACGAGCAGTACACCCGCAACATGGCGACCGGCGCGTCTACCTGCGACCTGGCGATCCTGCTGATGGACGCGCGTAAAGGCGTGCTGGATCAGACCCGTCGTCACAGCTTTATCTCGACGCTGCTGGGGATCAAACACCTGGTGGTGGCGGTCAACAAGATGGATCTGGTCAACTTCAGCGAAGAGAAGTTCGAGGAGATCCGCCAGAGCTACCTGACCTTTGCCGAACAGCTGCCGGGCAACCTGGATATTCGCTTTGTGCCGCTCTCGGCGCTGGAAGGGGATAACGTCGCTTCCCAGAGCGCGAACATGCCGTGGTACAGCGGTCCGACGCTGCTGGAAGTGCTGGAAACCGTTGAAATTCAGCGCGTGGTCGATACCCAGCCGATGCGCTTCCCGGTGCAGTACGTGAACCGTCCGAACCTCGATTTCCGCGGTTTCTCAGGCACTCTCGCGTCAGGCTCCGTAAAGGTAGGTCAGCGCGTCAAGGTGCTGCCATCCGGCGTGGAATCGACTATCGCCCGTATCGTCACCTTCGACGGTGACCTGCAGGAAGCGGGCGCCGGTGAAGCCGTAACGCTGGTGCTGAAAGACGAAATTGATATCAGCCGGGGCGACCTGCTGGTCGACGCGCAGGAAACGCTGGCGGCAGTGCAGGGGGCTTCCGTGGACGTGGTGTGGATGGCCGAACAGCCGCTGACCGCTGGCCAGAGCTATGACATCAAAATTGCCGGCAAGAAAACCCGCGCCCGCGTGGACGGTATTCAGTTCCAGGTGGATATCAACAACCTGACCCAGCGTGACGTCACCGAGCTGCCGCTGAACGGCATTGGTCTGGTCGATCTGACCTTCGACGAACCGCTGGTGCTGGATCCGTATCAGCAGAACCCGGTCACGGGAGGTCTTATCTTTATCGACAGGCTGACCAACGTTACCGTCGGGGCCGGTATGGTGCGCGAACCGATTAAACAGGCTGCCGCGACGTCTGAATTCAGCGCCTTCGAGCTGGAACTGAACGCGCTGGTGCGTAAACACTTCCCGCACTGGGGCGCACGCGATCTGCTGGGAGGCAAGTAATGGCCGCCCATGATGAGAACGTCGTCTGGCATCCTCATCCGGTCACCGTCGCCCAGCGCGAACAGCTCCACGGTCACCGTGGGGTTGTGCTGTGGTTTACCGGGCTGTCCGGCTCGGGCAAATCGACGGTGGCCGGCGCGCTGGAAGAGGCGTTGCATCAGCAGGGCGTAAGCACGTACCTGCTGGATGGCGACAACGTGCGTCACGGCCTGTGCAGCGATTTAGGGTTTAGCGACGATGACCGCAAAGAGAACATCCGCCGGGTGGGCGAAGTCGCCAGCCTGATGGCTGACGCCGGGCTGGTGGTGCTGACCGCGTTTATCTCTCCGCACCGCGCCGAGCGCCAGATGGTGCGCGAACGCGTGGGCCAGGATCGCTTTATCGAGGTGTTTGTCGATACGCCGCTGGAGATTTGCGAAGCGCGCGACCCGAAAGGGCTGTACAAGAAAGCGCGTGCCGGAGAACTGCGCAACTTCACCGGAATTGACGCGGTATACGAAGCGCCTGAATCGCCTGAAATTCACCTGGAAGGTCAACAATTGGTAACAAATTTAGTAAGCCAATTATTAGACCTGCTCAGACGGGACGATATTATCAGATCCTGAGGCGGTATCGTTCGGGAGCTGTCTTCCCGAACGATGAGTCACGGTCACAGGATTAGCTATGCGCAACAGTGAACATTACATCACCACCACCGGGTCGGAGCCGCTAGCGACCGACGACGAAACGACCTGGTCATTTCCTGGGGCCATCATTGGCTTCGTCTCATGGCTGCTGGCGCTTGGCATTCCGTTTCTCATCTACGGCGGCAACACGCTGTTCTTCTTTCTCTACACCTGGCCTTTCTTTCTCGCGTTGATGCCCGTGGCGGTTGTCGTCGGCATTGCGCTGCACTCGCTGCTCAACGGTAAGCTCCTGTACAGCACCGTGGTCACGATTGTGACGGTGGTTCTCATGTTTGGTCTGTTATTTTTGTGGCTCATGGGCTAACTTCAGCCATAATTCAAACCGTAACCAACTGTGTAACGATATTGAGCAGGACGATTCTGCGGAAAAAATGTGGTACATTTGCCCGCGATGTTGCGGCATCTCTGTTACCCCGGCGTAGTGCTCTGGGGAAGTCTTGGGATGATGATGCCGTTTTTCAGGGGGCAGGATGGGTAAACTAACGCTGCTGTTGCTGGCTTTGCTAATCTGGCTGCAATATTCGCTGTGGTTCGGTAAGAACGGACTGCACGACTATAG
Organism: Enterobacter sp. E20; assembly: GCF_000801755.2. Lineage (NCBI taxonomy): Bacteria > Pseudomonadati > Pseudomonadota > Gammaproteobacteria > Enterobacterales > Enterobacteriaceae > Enterobacter > Enterobacter sp. E20. The sequence goes on along the minus strand of NZ_CP012999.1, from coordinate 3,785,010 downwards.
CCGGGTGAGCGATGACGTCGCGGCTCAGCAGGCAACAAACGCCAAACTTAAGGCGCGAAACGATCAACTTTTTGCTGAAATTGATGACCTCAATGGCGGGCAAGAGGCGATTGAGGAACGCGCACGCAATGAACTCAGTATGACTAAGCCGGGCGAAACCTTTTATCGTCTGGTTCCGGATGCGTCTAAACGCAATCAGGGCTCAGCACAAAACAATCGATAATCAGGCCCAGGATTACGACATGGCAGTAACTTTTTCGGACGTATGCGCCGTGGTGCCGGCCGCAGGTTTTGGCCGGCGCATGCAGACAGAATGTCCCAAGCAGTACCTCTCTATTGGCGATAAAACGATCCTCGAGCACGCCGTGGCCGCGCTGCTGGCGCACCCGCGGGTGACGCGTGTGATCATCGCTATCAGTCCTGGCGATGCGCGCTTCGCGCAGCTGCCGCTGGCAAATCATCCACACATTACCGTCGTTGACGGTGGCGCCGAACGCGCCGATTCCGTGCTGGCGGGCATTCAGGCCGCCGGAAACGCGCCGTGGGTGCTGGTACATGACGCGGCGCGTCCGTGCCTGCATCAGGACGATCTTGCGCGCCTGCTGGCGCTGAGCGAAACAAGCAAGGTTGGCGGGATTCTGGCCGCACCGGTGCGCGACACCATGAAGCGCGCCGAGCCGGGCAAACAGGCTATCGCCCACACCGTCGATCGCGTCGATTTATGGCACGCGCTGACGCCACAATTTTTCCCCCGCGAATTACTCCACGACTGCCTAACGCGAGCGCTTAAAGAAGGCGCGACCATCACGGACGAAGCCTCCGCGCTGGAGTATTGCGGTTTCCACCCTGAGCTTGTTGAAGGACGCGCTGATAATATTAAAGTGACGCGTCCGGAAGATTTACAGCTTGCGGAATTTTATCTTACCCGTTCGACCCATCAGGAGAAGGCATAATGCGAATTGGACACGGTTTTGATGTACACGCCTTTGGCGGAGAAGGCCCAATTATCATTGGCGGCGTGCGCATTCCCTATGAAAAAGGACTGCTGGCGCATTCTGATGGCGACGTGGCACTGCATGCGCTGACCGACGCGCTGTTGGGCGCTGCCGCGCTGGGCGATATCGGCAAGCTGTTCCCGGACACCGACCCGGCATTTAAAGGCGCGGACAGCCGCGAACTGCTGCGCGAAGCGTGGCGCCGCATTCAGGCGAAAGGCTACACCCTCGGCAACGTCGACGTGACGATTATTGCCCAGGCCCCGAAAATGCTGCCGCATATTCCGCAGATGCGCGTGTTTATTGCAGAAGATCTGGGCTGCCATATGGACGACGTGAACGTCAAAGCGACGACGACCGAGAAGCTGGGCTTTACCGGGCGTGGCGAAGGGATTGCCTGTGAAGCCGTGGCGCTGCTGGTGAAGGCGAGCAAATGACAGACTTCGACAACCTGACATACCTGCACGGTAAACCGCAGGGGAACGGGGTGCTGAAAGCCAGCCCGGAAGATTTCCTCGTGGTGGAGGATCTGGGCTTTGAGCCGGATGGCGAAGGCGAACATATCCTGGTGCGTATTCTGAAAAATGGCTGCAATACCCGCTTTGTGGCCGACGCGCTGGCAAAATTCCTCAAAATCCATGCCCGCGAAGTGAGCTTTGCCGGACAGAAAGATAAACACGCCGTCACGGAACAGTGGCTCTGCGCGCGCGTTCCCGGCAATACGATGCCTGATTTAAGCAAATTTGAGCTTGAAGGCTGTAAGGTACTGGAGTTCGCCCGCCACAAGCGCAAACTGCGTCTGGGGGCGTTGAAGGGGAACGACTTTACGCTGGTGCTGCGTGAAGTGTCTCACCGCGAAGACGTTGAAAAACGTCTGAACGCGATCAGTGAACGCGGTGTACCGAACTACTTTGGCGCGCAGCGCTTTGGCATTGGCGGCAGCAACCTGCAGGGTGCGCTGCGCTGGGCGCAAAGCGATGCCCCGGTGCGCGACAGGAATAAACGCAGTTTTTGGTTGTCGGCGGCCCGCAGCGCGTTGTTTAATCAGATTGTGAGCGAAAGGCTGAAAAAACCGGACGCGAATCAAGTTGTTGTTGGCGATGCGCTACAATTAGCGGGACGCGGAAGCTGGTTTGTGGCAACGGCTGAAGAAATGGCCGATGTGCAGTCGCGCGTGGACGCAAAAGCGCTGATGATTACCGCCGCGCTGCCCGGTACGGGCGACTGGGGAACGCAGGGCGACGCGCTGGCTGCCGAGCAGTTAGCCGTAGCGGATGCGCCAGAATTGCAATCCTTGCTGGTGCGGGAAAAAGTCGAAGCGGCACGCCGCGCGATGCTGCTCTATCCGCAGCAGTTAAGCTGGAACTGGTGGGATGACGTGACCGTCGAGTTACGCTTCTGGCTACCGGCAGGTAGCTTTGCCACCAGTGTTGTCAGGGAACTTATCAACACCTCGGGTGATTATGCGAATATTGCTGAGTAACGATGACGGTATCCACGCGCCAGGCATTCAGACCCTGGCGAAACACCTCCGCGAATTCGCGGACGTGCAGGTCGTGGCGCCCGATCGTAACCGCAGTGGAGCGTCTAACTCTCTGACGCTGGAGTCGTCGCTTCGCACCTTTACCTTTGAAAATGGCGATATTGCCGTGCAGATGGGCACGCCAACCGACTGCGTTTTTCTGGGCGTGAACGCGCTGATGCGGCCGCGTCCGGATATCGTTGTTTCCGGCATTAACGCCGGTCCTAACCTCGGCGATGACGTGATTTACTCCGGCACCGTGGCGGCCGCAATGGAAGGGCGCCATCTGGGGTTCCCGGCGCTGGCGGTCTCGTTGAACGGCCACACGCACTACGACACCGCCGCCGCGGTGACCTGTTCGATCCTGCGGGCGCTCGGCCGCGAGCCGTTGCGTACCGGGCGCATCCTCAACATCAACGTGCCGGATCTTCCTCTCGATGAAATTAAAGGCATTCGCGTCACCCGTTGCGGAAGCCGACATCCTGCCGATCAGGTGATCCCGCAGCAGGATCCTCGCGGCAACACGCTTTACTGGATTGGCCCTCCCGGCGATAAGTGCGATGCGGGTCCGGATACCGACTTTGCCGCCGTGGATGAAGGCTATGTTTCGGTTACCCCGCTGCACGTAGATTTAACCGCGTATAGCGCGCATGATGTGGTATCGGGCTGGCTGGAACGCGCAGGAGTGAACGCGCAATGGTAAACAAACGTGTACAAACTCTTCTGGAACAACTCCGCGCGCAGGGGATCCGCGACGAGCACGTGCTTGAAGCGCTTGCTCAGGTTCCGCGTGAGAAATTTGTAGATGAGGCGTTTGAACACAAAGCGTGGGAAAACGTGGCGCTGCCCATCGGACAGGGCCAGACGATTTCGCAGCCTTACATGGTGGCGCGCATGACGGAGCTGCTGGAGCTGACGCCTGACTCCCGCGTGCTTGAGATTGGCACCGGGTCGGGGTATCAGACCGCGATCCTGGCGCATCTGGTTCATCATGTATGCTCCGTTGAACGGATTAAAGGTTTACAGTGGCAGGCACGTCGTCGCCTGAAACAACTTGATTTACATAATGTTTCGACACGACACGGTGATGGATGGCAGGGTTGGAAGGCGCGCGCGCCGTTTGACGCGATCATCGTGACGGCGGCCCCGCCTGAAATTCCTGCGGCCCTGTTGTCGCAGCTGGATGAGGGGGGCATTCTTGTTCTGCCCGTCGGGGACGAGCAGCAGCTTTTGAAGCGCGTTCGTCGGCGCGGCGGCGAGTTTATTATCGACACCGTGGAAGCCGTGCGCTTTGTGCCTCTGGTAAAGGGGGAGTTGGCCTGAGACTCGGAATTATCCAGGGTTATTAAGGCAAATTCAGCGTATGGTGTGGCGCGAAAGATTCGTGCCATCACGGTAAATTTTAAGTCACTGGTAGTTAACACATTCCTGGGGGATAAATGAGCGCGGGAAGCCCTAAATTCACCATCAGCCGTGTTGCGGCATTATCACTGGTTTCGCTCTGGCTGGCAGGCTGTACAAGTTCTAACAACGCGCCTGCGCCCGTCAGTTCTGTCGGCGGAAACAGCGGCTCGGGTAACACGTCCGGCGGAATGTTGATCACACCTCCGCCTAAAATGGGCACCTCTACGGCGCAACAAAATCCGCCAATCCAGCCGGTTCAGCGTCCAATGACGCAGCCTACGCAGATTCAGCCAGTGGAACAGCCTGTTCAGACCCAGAATGGCCGCATAGTCTATAACCGTCAGTATGGGAACATTCCGAAAGGCAGCTATACCGGTGGCAGCACCTATACCGTAAAACGCGGGGATACGCTGTTCTACATTGCGTGGATCACCGGGAACGATTTCCGTGACCTCGCGCAGCGCAATAACGTCCAGGCCCCATACGGTCTGGAAGTGGGGCAAACGCTCCAGGTTGGCAACGCGACGGGCACGCCGCTTACGCCTGGCAACACCGTTTCAGCGGCCGATGTGACGGCTCAAAATAACAGCGTTAAGCCTGCACAAAAATCCACCACGGTGGTTGCTTCACAACCTGTAATTACGTATTCTGAGGATTCAGGTGATCAGACTGCTAACAAAATGTTGCCGAATAATAAAGGGACTGCGACTGTTGTCACAGCACCGGTGACGGCACCTGTGGTTAGCTCTACTGAACCGACTGCCAGCAGTATGACCTCCAGTTCGCCAATCTCTGCATGGCGCTGGCCAACTGACGGCAAGGTTATCGAGAACTTCTCTTCCTCCGAGGGGGGAAATAAAGGGATCGATATCGCAGGGAGTAAAGGACAGGCTATCATCGCGACCGCAGACGGGCGCGTTGTGTATGCCGGTAACGCTCTGCGCGGTTACGGTAATCTTATTATCATCAAACATAACGATGATTACCTGAGTGCCTACGCCCATAACGACACAATGCTGGTCCGGGAACAACAAGAAGTTAAGGCGGGGCAAAAAATCGCTACCATGGGTAGCACCGGAACCAGTTCTACACGCTTGCATTTTGAAATTCGTTACAAGGGGAAATCCGTAAACCCGCTGCAGTATTTGCCGCAGCGATAATTTGACGGGGCATGCCAGCCAGGGTGTCTCGTTCAGGGATCACGGGTAGGAGCCACCTTATGAGTCAGAATACGCTGAAAGTTCATGATTTAAATGAAGACGCGGAATTTGATGAGAACGGAGTAGAGGCTTTTGACGAAAAAGCCTTAGTAGAAGAGGAACCCAGTGATAACGATTTGGCTGAAGAAGAGCTGTTATCGCAGGGTGCCACACAGCGTGTACTGGACGCGACTCAGCTTTACCTTGGGGAGATTGGTTACTCCCCACTGCTAACGGCCGAAGAAGAAGTCTATTTCGCACGTCGTGCTTTGCGTGGTGATGTAGCCTCGCGTCGTCGCATGATTGAAAGTAACCTGCGACTGGTCGTGAAAATTGCCCGCCGTTACGGCAATCGTGGTCTGGCTCTGCTGGATCTGATTGAAGAGGGCAACTTAGGTCTCATCCGCGCAGTTGAGAAGTTTGACCCGGAACGCGGGTTCCGTTTCTCAACCTACGCGACCTGGTGGATTCGCCAGACCATCGAACGGGCTATTATGAACCAGACCCGTACGATCCGCCTGCCGATTCACATCGTCAAAGAGTTGAACGTTTATCTGCGTACCGCACGCGAGTTGTCCCATAAACTGGACCACGAGCCAAGCGCAGAAGAGATTGCTGAGCAACTCGATAAACCGGTTGATGACGTAAGCCGTATGCTGCGTCTCAACGAGCGCATTACCTCCGTTGACACCCCGCTGGGTGGCGACTCCGAAAAAGCGCTGCTGGACATCCTGGCCGATGAAAAAGACAACGGTCCGGAAGACACCACGCAGGACGATGACATGAAGCAGAGCATCGTCAAATGGCTGTTCGAACTGAACGCCAAACAGCGTGAAGTGCTGGCACGTCGTTTCGGTTTACTGGGGTATGAAGCTGCGACACTGGAAGACGTCGGCCGCGAAATTGGCCTGACCCGTGAACGTGTTCGTCAGATTCAGGTTGAAGGTCTGCGCCGCCTGCGTGAAATCCTGCAGGGGCAAGGTCTGAATATCGAAGCGCTGTTCCGCGAATAAGCAACCTTTCGTCAAAAAAGGCCCGTCGTGAGACGGGCCTTTTTCTTTTGCGCTACGGCTTAGCCGTTTCGTGCAGCAGACGCCACACTATCCGATCGCCTTCCTGATTGAGCACCGCGGTTGACCAGCGCACGTTGACGGGCAGGTCCGGCCGGGTTTGCGTCTCCCGGTAGTGGAGCACCGCGCCACGATCCCAGCGCTGGATCGTGGACAATTCGTCAATGACGATCTTCAGTCCTGGACGGCTTCCGCGCTGGTTTTCCAGAAAACTGGCAAGACCGATATAGTCGATCTGAACGCCGCCCGGCGGGATCATCAGAAAATCCGGGCTGAAGCGGGCGAGCAGGGCGTCGGGATCTCCTTCACCTTTGCCTAACCAGTTTTCAAGCGCAATGTGGAGGTCGATAATGTCGTGTTCGAAAGGCGTCATGAATTCTCCTGTCGCAGCTGGGTGAGCACCTGCGTATTGTTAAGACGAAAAACGTACGGTACAGGCAGCAAGGTCATGCTTGCGGCAAAAATAAACATTCCGTGCCAGGCCGCGAGCGGTGGCAGCCAGACCTGCGCCAGGTTCAGCGTCTGCGCCAGCAGCAGGGCACCGGCAAAAAAGCTCAGCTGCCGATTAAGATTCCACAGCGCGCTGGCATCCGGCATCTCTTCCCGGCGCGTCGTCAGAAAAGCGCTGCTTTGAGCCGTACTGCTGCACAGGCTTCCCCCCGCGCCCATCAGGGTAAACGCAACGGCAGGCAGCAGCGTCGCCGAACTGACGTTAATCAAAAGCAGAATACCCGTCGCCTGCAGCAGGCAACCGATGACGATCAGCGGTCGGGGGCCGATACGGTTAAAATAGCGTCCCGTTGCCGTGATGGCGATAAACGATGCCACGGACCACGGCAGCATGAGCATCCCCGTTGCGGCTGGGCTCATGTTCGCCACGTGCTGAAGATAAAACATGCCCGTGACGTTCACCCCAATAAACATGCCGGGTACGCAGATATAAACAAGCATGGAAAAACGCAAAAGCGGGTCCGCGAGCAACGACAGGTTTAGCAGTCTGGCCGCTTTCATCGCGGGCATTTCGTGTTTAAGCCACAGGCAGGCCAAAACAAAGGTCACGACAGCGACCGGTAGCGTGGCGAAAAATATCCATCGCCAGCTGAGCGTCTGCACCAGCAGTCCTCCGATAGCAGGAGAGCAGGCCGGGGCAAGCAACGCGACCAACATCACCGCCGAGGAGAGTCGGGCACGCTCGTGAGGCTTAAACTGTTGCCAGGTCAGCGCCTGTCCGACGGGGATCAGTAAGCCCCCTCCCACGCCCTGGATCACACGCCAGGCGATCAGGCTTTCAAGCGTTGCAGACAGGCCCGCCGCTGCGGAGGCTGCGCTGAACAGAAAAAGCGAGAGCAGGATGACGCGCTTTGGCCCGATGCGGCGCGTGAGCACGCTGCTAAACGGGATCACCAGCGTCAGGCCGGCAATGTACCCGTTACTGACCCAGGCAAGGGCTGAAGGCGTGGTGTTAAAGGCCTGAGCCATTGCCGGGAAGGCGACGCTGGCAATGAACATGTTGATCAAATCAAGAAAAAAGCCCAGCAGATAAACAGCGGCGACTTTGCTGCGATACGTCATGGTGGATCCTCCGGTGAGGTGGCGTATCGTATCGATCCGGGAAGAACGGATAAACCTGACAAAGCGCGATATACTGTCAAAAATATTTTGACAGTAAAGGGCGTGATGATGATTAACCTGCAGCGGGCTCAGATGTTTGTCGCGGTGGCCGATACCGGCAGTTTCACGGCCGCAGCCGAGGCAATGGGGCTGACAAAAGCCGTGGTCAGCTTCAATATTCGCCAGCTTGAAGATGAGCTGGGCGTTACGCTGCTGCTGCGCTCGACCCGCCGCCTGACGTTAACCGAGGCGGGCGCACTCTTTCATCAACGCAGCGTGGCGCTTCTGAAGGATGCGGAACGGCTGCAGGATGATGTCCGCGCGAATCATGCGGGGCTTACTGGCGAACTGCGGATCACGACGACGCCCGAGTATGGCTCACAGGTGGTGGTGCCGCTGCTGGCCAGGTTTAGCCAGCAGCACCCGGATCTTCGCGTGCGGCACGTTTCGTCGTCCCTGCACGCCGACCTTATCTCGGAGCGCTTTGACGTAGCTATCCGGCTGGGAACGCTTGCCGATTCGCGCAACCACGCCGCGCTGATTTCGCACTTCTCGATTCTCCCCGTTGCGACGCCCGGGTGGCTCGTTAACCATCCGATCGAAACGCTTGCGCACCTTGCCAACGCCGACTGGATTATTCACGAGCGCCTGGCCTCGCCGCTGCGCTGGCAGGTGAAGGATGCCAGCGGTGCACCCGAAACGCTGGAGATAAAAAAAGCGCCGCGCCTGTTTGCCGACAGCTCGCAGGCTCTTATGGCCTTTGCACTCGCGGGCGGAGGCGTGGCGTTACTGCCGGAATGGCTGGCGCGCGATGCGCTTGATGCGGGAAGACTGGTCCCGGTTTTACCGGGATATACCTTTGCGCAGCAGGGCATCTATGCGGTTTATCCCGATGCCCGGCACGTGTCGGCGAAGGTGCGCACGTTTATCGATTTTATGCGCACCAGCGTGAATTAATCGTGCATCATCTTTTTGATGAGCGCAGAGAACTGCTCCCGCTCGGCCTTGTTAAGACGTCCTAAAAACGCCTCATCCACCTCGTTGCCAACCGGTTTACAGCCCGCAAGCAGGGCTTCACCTTCTGGCGTCAGGAAGACAAACCGGCGGCGCTTATCGGCCGGATCGTGCTCGCGTTTCACCAGCCCGCGCGCCTCCATGCGGCTGAGCATCTCCGCCAGGGTCGCTTTCGTGCTGACCGCCACTTCGGTCAACGCCACCTGTTCAATACCCGGATGCTCGGCAATAGAGCGCATAACCGCATACTGTGGCTTGGTCAGTTCCGGTAAGGCATGTTGCCACTGCGCGGTATGCTGTTGAAAAAGCTGACGTAACAGGTGGAACGCCTCTTGACTTAGTTCCATGAACACTCCGACGGAAAAAATCTCTCCCCTATGATAGCCGCTATTGCTCTCAATTTTAACGCGGCATCTTTTAGCCATTCGTGTGATCGTATGCGAACGATCTTGTCAGGTAAACGATCCTGGAGTAGCTTATTTATAATGTTCGTACACGAACAAAATATTGAGGTGATGAATGAGATTGATAGTAGGAATGACGGGAGCAACGGGCGCACCGCTGGGCGTGGCGCTGCTGCAGGCGTTACGGGAAATGCCGGAGGTGGAGACGCATCTGGTGATGTCTAAGTGGGCAAAAACCACCATTGAGCTTGAAACGCCCTACACCGTGCACGACGTTGCTGCCCTGGCTGACGTTGTCCACAGTCCGGCAGACCAGGCCGCCACCATCTCCTCAGGCTCGTTTCGCACCGACGGCATGATCGTCATTCCCTGCAGCATGAAAACGCTCGCGGGGATCCGCGCGGGCTACGCCGAAGGGCTGGTGGGACGCGCGGCTGACGTGGTGCTAAAAGAGGGGCGCAAGCTGGTGCTGGTTCCGCGTGAAACGCCGCTCAGCACCATTCATCTTGAGAACATGCTCGCACTTTCCCGCATGGGCGTGGCGATGGTGCCGCCCATGCCTGCGTATTACAACCACCCACAAACCGCAGATGACATTACCCAGCACATCGTGACCCGCGTGCTCGATCAGTTCGGGCTGGAGCATAAAAAGGCGCGCCGCTGGAACGGGCTGCGGGAGGCGAAACATTTTTCACAGGAGAATAAAGATGGCATTTGATGATTTGAGAAGCTTCCTGCAGGCGCTCGATGAGCAAGGGCAGCTGCTGAAAATTGAGGAAGAGGTTAACGCCGAGCCCGATCTTGCGGCGGCAGCCAACGCGACCGGCCGCATTGGCGACGGCGCGCCCGCGCTGTGGTTCGACAACATTCGTGGCTTTACCGATGCCCGCGTGGTGATGAACACCATCGGCTCCTGGCAGAACCACGCCATTTCGATGGGGCTGCCTGCGAACACCCCGGTAAAAAAACAGATCGACGAATTTATCCGCCGCTGGGATAAATTCCCCGTCACGCCGGAGCGTCGCGCCAACCCGGCCTGGGCGCAGAATACGGTGGACGGTGAAGATATTAACCTGTTCGATATCCTGCCGCTGTTTCGTCTGAACGACGGTGACGGCGGTTTTTATCTCGATAAAGCGTGCGTTGTCTCGCGCGATCCGCTCGACCCGGGCAACTTCGGCAAGCAGAACGTCGGGATCTACCGCATGGAAGTGAAGGGCAAGCGCAAGCTCGGCCTGCAGCCTGTTCCGATGCACGATATCGCCCTGCATCTGCACAAGGCGGAAGAGCGCGGTGAAGACCTGCCGATTGCGATTACGCTGGGCAACGACCCGATCATCACCCTGATGGGCGCCACGCCGCTGAAATACGATCAGTCCGAGTATGAAATGGCCGGCGCGCTGCGTGAAAGCCCGTACCCGATTGCCACCGCGCCGCTGACCGGCTTCGATGTGCCCTGGGGTTCTGAAGTGATCCTGGAAGGGGTGATTGAAGGCCGCAAGCGTGAAATCGAGGGGCCATTCGGCGAGTTTACCGGACACTATTCCGGTGGCCGTAACATGACGGTTGTCCGTATCGACAAAGTTTCTTACCGCACCAAACCGATTTTTGAGTCGCTCTACCTCGGCATGCCGTGGACCGAGATTGACTATCTGATGGGACCGGCCACCTGCGTGCCGCTCTACCAGCAGCTGAAAGCGGAATTCCCGGAAGTGCAGGCGGTGAACGCGATGTACACCCATGGTCTGCTGGCGATTATCTCCACCAAAAAACGCTACGGCGGTTTTGCCCGCGCGGTCGGTTTACGCGCCATGACCACGCCGCACGGTCTGGGCTACGTGAAGATGGTAATTATGGTGGATGAGGATGTCGATCCGTTCAACCTTCCGCAGGTGATGTGGGCGCTGTCGTCGAAAGTGAACCCGGCAGGGGATCTGGTGCAGCTGCCGAACATGTCGGTCCTTGAACTCGATCCTGGCTCCAGCCCGGCGGGCATTACCGACAAACTGATTATCGATGCCACCACGCCTGTCGCGCCGGACACCCGGGGTCACTACAGCCAGCCGGTACAGGATCTGCCTGAAACCAAAGCCTGGGCTGAAAAACTGACCGCGATGCTGGCAACACGTCAATAAGGAGGAAAAGATGATTTGTCCACGTTGTGCCGATGAGCATATTGAAGTGATGGCGACGTCGCCGGTAAAAGGGGTCTGGACCGTTTACCAGTGCCAGCATTGTTTGTATACCTGGCGTAATACTGAACCGCTGCGCCGTACCAGCCGCGAGCATTACCCGGAAGCGTTCCGCATGACGCAGAAGGATATTGACGAGGCACCACAGGTGCCGACGATCCCGCCGCTGCTGTAAAAAAAAGCCCGGTGGCGCAGCGCTTACCGGGCATACAGGGTTTGTAGGTCGGGTATGGCGAAGCCGCCACCCGACAAAACAGACCGCAGAAAACTAAACCAGACTCTTCAACCTGTAAATCCACTCCAGCGCCTGACGCGGCGTCAGTGAATCCGGGTCGAGGTTTTCCAGCGCTTCCACCGCAGGCGACGTCTCTTCCGCAGGCACCAACAGCGACATCTGCGTACCATCAATCTGCGTCGCTGCCGCATTCGGTGACAGGCTTTCCAGCTCACGCAGTTTCTGACGCGCGCGCTTGATCACCTCTTTCGGCACACCAGCCAGCGCCGCGACGGCCAGGCCATAGCTCTTGCTCGCCGCGCCATCCTGTACCGTGTGCATGAAGGCAATGGTATCGCCGTGCTCCAGCGCATCCAGATGAACGTTCGCAACCCCTTCCATTTTCTCCGGCAGCTGCGTCAGTTCGAAATAGTGGGTGGCAAACAGCGTCATGGCCTTGATTTTATTCGCAAGGCTTTCCGCACAGGCCCATGCCAGCGACAGACCGTCATAGGTTGACGTTCCGCGCCCGACTTCGTCCATCAGCACCAGGCTGTGCTCCGTCGCGTTATGCAGAATGTTTGCCGTTTCGGTCATCTCGACCATGAAGGTTGAGCGACCGCTCGCCAGATCGTCCGCTGCCCCGACGCGGGTAAAGATACGGTCGATGGGGCCAATCTCCACGTTTTGCGCCGGGACGTAGCTGCCGATATACGCAAGCAGCGCAATCAGCGCCGTCTGACGCATATAGGTACTCTTACCGCCCATGTTCGGACCGGTAATGATCAACATTCTTCTCTGCGGTGACAGGCTCAGCGGGTTGGCGATGAACGGTTCGTTCAGCACCTGTTCTACCACCGGGTGACGGCCTTCGGTTATGCGAATGCCGGGCTTGTCGGTAAAGGTTGGGCAGGTGTAGTTCAGCGTTTCAGCGCGTTCTGCCAGATTGACCAGCACGTCCAGCTCCGCCAGCGCGCTGGCGCTTTGCTGCAGGTCGCCCAGGTGCGGCATCAGCATGTCGAACAGCTCTTCATACAGCTGTTTTTCCAGGGCCAGCGCCTTGCCTTTCGAGGTGAGGACTTTGTCTTCGTACTCTTTCAGTTCAGGAATGATATAGCGTTCGGCGTTTTTCAACGTCTGGCGACGCACGTAGTGAATCGGCGCCAGGTGGCTCTGCCCGCGGCTAATCTGAATGTAGTAACCGTGTACCGCGTTATACCCCACTTTCAGGGTGTCGAGCCCAAGACGCTCGCGCTCGCGGATTTCCAGCTTATCGAGGTAGTCCGTCGCACCGTCGGCCAGCGCGCGCCATTCGTCCAGCTCCTCGTTGTAGCCTGGGGCAATCACGCCGCCATCACGCACCAGAACCGGAGGCGCATCGATAATAGCGCGCTCCAGGAGTTCGCGAAGCTCGGTAAATTCGCCCATGGTTTCGCGGAGTTTCTGTACCGGCGCGCTGTCAACGTCACTCAGCTGCGCGCGCAGTTCCGGCAGCTGCTGGAAAGCATGACGCATCCGCGCGAGATCGCGTGGTCGTGCTGTTCGCAGTGCCAGACGCGCAAGGATACGCTCCAGATCGCCCACCTGGCGCAGAACCGGCTGCAGCTCGGTATAGCGATCCTGCAGCGCGGCAATCGTCTGCTGACGGCAAACCAGCGTCTCGGTATCGCGGATCGGCATATGCAGCCAGCGTTTCAGCATGCGGCTGCCCATTGGCGTTACCGTACTGTCGAGGACCGACGCGAGCGTATTTTCTACGCCACCCGCCAGGTTCTGCGTGATCTCCAGGTTACGGCGCGTGGCGGCATCCATGATGATGCTGTCCTGCTGGCGCTCCATGGTGATAGAGCGGATATGCGGCAGGGCGGTGCGCTGGGTATCTTTCACGTACTGCAGGAGACAACCGGCCGCACACAGCCCGCGCGGTGCGTTTTCAACGCCAAAGCCAATCAGATCGCGGGTGCCAAACTGCAGATTCAGCTGCTGGCGCGCGGTATCAATTTCGAATTCCCACAGCGGACGACGGCGCAACCCGCGACGACCTTCAATCAGCGCCATTTCGGCGAAATCTTCGGCATAGAGCAATTCTGCCGGGTTGGTGCGCTGCAGTTCGGCGGCCATCGTTTCACGGTCAGCCGGTTCACTCAGGCGAAAACGTCCGGAGCTAATATCCAGCGTCGCGTAGCCAAACCCTTTGCCGTCCTGCCACAGCGCTGCCAGCAGGTTATCCTGGCGCTCCTGCAACAGGGCTTCATCACTGATGGTGCCAGGCGTGACGATGCGCACGACTTTGCGTTCCACCGGGCCTTTTGAGGTCGCCGGATCGCCGATCTGTTCGCAGATGGCAACGGACTCGCCCTGATTCACCAGCTTCGCCAGGTAGTTTTCTACCGCGTGGTGCGGGATACCTGCCATAGGAATGGGCTCGCCTGCCGATGCGCCACGTTTGGTCAGCGAGATGTCGAGCAGCTGCGATGCACGCTTAGCATCGTCATAAAACAGCTCGTAAAAATCGCCCATACGGTAAAACAGCAGGATTTCCGGATGCTGTGCTTTCAGCTTCAGATACTGCTGCATCATCGGCGTATGTGCGTCGAAATTGTCGATTGTGCTCATGGAGTTATGATGTCCATTTCTTTGAAAATAAACCGTTTTGATGGGCTCAAAGGCCGTTTGTTCCTTCTATTGTCGCATGAAAAAAAGGTCCGGCGCAGAAAAATGTCGTGGCTTTACGAGGCATCTTCCGGCATTAATTCGATGACAATTTTTCCATGCTCCACGCCCACCCTGACTCGGGAATGGGTCGTAAACCCCGCCTTTTCAAGCCAGTCACCTTTTAAGCTCAGCGCCGCATGTACGCTGTAGCGCTTCGGTATCTTTGTATTGCGGTCTTCATGGCGCTTTCTAAAATATCCCACTTTCAAATGGCGATAGGGTTTGCCGATCGTGAGCTCTTGCATAGGGTCTCCAGACAACATGGACAAAGGTCATTTCTGATGCTGTATAAAATACCAGTGATTGTTCGCCGGTGCAGGGCTAAAACTGGAATCAGCCTTCAGGAAACGAAATGCAACCGCTGAAATCCAGCGTTGAAAGGTGTATTATCGATGCACTTTATTATTCGGTAATCCGCTATGTCCGGTAAACGCATCTCTCGAGAAAAAGAGACCATCGCGAAAATGATCGCGTTGTATGAAAAGCAGTGTCCGCAGGCATCTCAGGAGGAAGGGCACTATCAGGCGCTCAACGCGTATGCCGATAAGCGCCTGGATAAATGCGTTTTCGGTGAGGAAAAGCCGGCCTGCAAGCAGTGCCCCGTACACTGCTACCAGCCTGCCAGACGTGAAGAGATGAAGCAGGTTATGCGCTGGGCAGGCCCGCGTATGTTATGGCGTCATCCTATTCTTACCGTTCGTCATCTGATGGATGACCGTCGTCCCGTGCCGGAACTGCCGGAGAAATACCGTCCGAAAAAGTGATCGGTTCAGCGTCTCAGCGGGCGGCAAATCACCTTCAGGGCCAGCGCGCTGCAGAGCGGGAAGAGGGCCAGCAGTAGCCAGGGATACATCGCCTGCGTTGAGGGCACCAGCGCGCGGTCCAGCAGGCTGCCAAACACCAGGTTTCCCGCCAGTACCGCTATGCCTCCGGCGGTGGCGAGTGCGCCGTAGTGCGCGCCAAGCGTGGATTTCTCCGCAAACCGAGGGATCAGATCTTTAGCCGATGGCACCAGCAGCATTTGCCCCAGCGTCAACAGCGTCACAAAACAGACAGAAGGCAGTAAGCGCAGCCAGCCTTCCTGCGGCGTCATCGGGGCGAACGTCGCCACGCTCGCAAAGGCGGCTGACAGCAGCAAAAATCCCACCGGCAGAATTCTCACCGCGCCCACGCGACGGGCGAAGCGCGCCAGCGGCAGCTGTAAGGTGATGATCAAAACGGAGGCCAGCATAAAAAGCGGGCCGAGATCTTTTTCGTTACCGCCAGAACGCTGGATCTCCACCGGCAGCGCCAGATAAAGCTGGTTATAGCTTAACAACCATGAACTGTAGGCAATGATAAAGGCGACAAAGCGCGGCTGACGGAACGTTGTCCACCAGGGCTGTATTTTCAGCGTCTGTGAACGGTGGCCAGCAGCAGGCAGGCAAAAGTAGAGCACCACTAGCGCAATAACAAAGACGCCTGCCCCCGCCAGCGCCACCTGACGAAAGCCGAGGCCGGTGAGCAGGGCGCCAGCAACCGGGCCCAGTACCGCGCCGAGCTCTCCGCAGACGGCAAAGAGCGCAAACCACTCCGCGCGGCTGCGTTTGCCATTTGCCTCGCTGTGCGTGCCTGCTTTTGCCAGCAGTGCCTCAATCGAGGGAGAAAATAACGCGCCGCCAACGCCCGTCAGACACGCGCCCAGAATAATCGGCCACAGGGATTCCCCGAAGGCCAGCAGCAGATAGCCTGAAACACGAACAATACAGCCGCTCAGGATAATCACTTTCGCGCCAAACCGGTCCGAGAGCGCACCGCCAACGATAAACATCCCCTGTTGCGAGAAGGTACGCAGGCCCAGGATCAGCCCGATCAGTCCGCCGGAGAGCAGCATGTCGTCGCGCAGGAATATCGCCAGGAAGGGAACGACGGCGTAAAAGCCAATGTTGAAAACAAACTGGCTACCCAGTAAGACGGGCGGCCAGAGCGTGGCGGCAGGGCGAAGGGGCATCGTCGTTCACTCGCCCCTAAACGATAAAGTGGATGTGCTTTTTGCCATGGAACGGCGAGATCTCGATTTTGGTTTTGACCCGGAAGACATCCCACAACAATGACTCGGATAAGATGTCCTGCGGTGTCCCCGTCGCCACAATTTGCCCTTTCTGCATCACAATCAGCGAGTCGCAGAACATCGAGGCGTGGTTGAGATCGTGGATAGCGACAATGCTGGTGACCGGTAATTCGCTGATCAACTGCATCAGCTGCATCTGATGATGAATGTCGAGGTGGTTGGTCGGCTCGTCCAGCAGGATTTCCGTTGGGGTCTGAGCCAGGGCGCGGGCAATATGCACCCGCTGGCGCTCTCCGCCGGAGAGGCTCAGCCAGCCCTGATCGCTTTTATCCAGCATATCCACGCGCTCCAGGGCGGCGGTGACGGTTTCGTCATCGTGGTTGCTCCAGTTGGAAAAAGCGGAGTGGTGCGGAATACGCCCGAGTTTCACCACGTCGCGCACGCGCATGTTGGCGTCCGTCATGCCGTGCTGCTCGACGAAGGCGACCCGGCGCGCCAGCTGCTTTTTGGCGATGCGGGAGATGTCCTGCCCGTCCAGGGTAACGCAGCCAGCATTCGGGCGACGAAGCCCGGCGAGGATCCGTAAAAGAGACGATTTACCGCAGCCGTTAGGGCCAAGCAGCCCTACCGTTTCGCCCCGGGAAACCTTCAGCGAGACGTCGTTAACGATGACCTTTTTGCCGACCTTCCAGGTAATATTTTCAGCGCAGATACTCATCACTTATTCCTTGAACGGTAGATAATCACGGCAAAGAAAGGCACGCCAACCAGCGCGGTGACCACGCCGACGGGCAGGCTTTGCGGCGCAATCAGCATGCGCGAGGCAATGTCTGCCAGCACCATCAGGATCGCCCCTGCCAGCGCGCTGGCAATCAGCAGCGTGCGGTGCAGCGGCCCGAACAGGAAACGCATCACGTGCGGGACCACCAGCCCGACAAAGCCGATTGAGCCCGCCATGCTGACAATCGTCGCGGTAATCAGCGCGGTAGTGGTAAAGAGCGTCAGGCGCACCCACGGGACGGCAATACCTAAAGAGGCGGCGGCGTCATCACCGAACGTGAAGGCATCCAGCGCCCGGGAATAGTAGAGGCAAACGGCTAATCCAGTCAGCACCACCACCAGCGCCAGCTGGAATTCCGGCCAGCGAACGCCGCTGAAGCTGCCCAGCAGCCAGAACATCACGTCGCGCGCCTGCTGGGCGCTGGCGGAGGTGCTGATGGTGTAGGCAGTAATGGCGTTGAACAGCTGTGAGGCGGCAACGCCAGCCAGAATGGTACGTTCATTTCCCCCGCGCGCGCCGTTCGTCAGAAACGCGACAAACGCAAAGGCGGCGAACGCCCCGGCAAACGCGCCCGCAGAGAGCGACACCGCACCGGTGCCAATCCCCAAAACGACGACCGACACCGCCCCGGTTGAGGCACCTGCCGACACGCCGAGCACGTAAGGTTCCGCCAGGGCGTTCTTCAGGAGGCTCTGCAATACGGCACCGCAGATGGCCAGCCCCGCGCCGCAGCAGGCCGCCACCAGCGCGCGGCTCAGGCGAAAGTCCCAGATCACGCTCTCATAGATGCGGGTGAGCGGAACCTCTGTGAGCCCCATTTTATTGCTGATGGCGTAAAACACCTTATCCAGCGGGATGGACAACTCGCCGACGCTGACGCTCAGCGCGATCGTCAGAGATAACAGTACCAGGGCGAGCAAACCCGAGGTCGTCAGAACCAGGCTCTGCCGGGCCTGAAGAACGGCGGTTGTCATCAGTTCAGCCCCAGCTTTCTGAGCTGTTCGCCGACCTGCTCAGCCCCGTAAATCGTACGGATCGTCGGGTTCATCGCCTGGCCGTCCATCACCACGATATGGCCTTTTTTCACCGCGTCCAGCTGGCTGACCGCCGGATCGCTCTTCAGGAATTTGATTTTTTCTTCCGCGTTATCCAGCGCCCAGCGGTTGCGGTCCAGGCTGGACACCACGATGACATCCGGATTGGCGGCAATAATGCTTTCCCAACCCACGGTTGGCCATTCGGTCTCGGACGTAATGGCGTTATGGCCGCCCATCAGGCTGGCGATAAACCCGGAGGGGCTATTTTTACCGCCGACGTAGGCGTCTGCAGAAGGGGATGAACTGGAGAACCAGAAGACAAACGAAAGGTCTTTTTTACTCTTGCCGAATTCCTTACGCAGGTCGGCCTCGCGTTTTTTGAAATCGGCAATGACGGCCTGACCGCGGTCTTCAACGTTAAAGATTTTGGCGAAATCCTCAATCTCTTTATAGAGATACGTCATATCCCACAGCTTCTGGCGGCTGCCGTACATATCGCCGGTGGCTTTTTTTGTTGCACACATGCCCGGCGACACGTAGCTGTTCACGCCCAGGGTCATCAGGTCTTCGCGTTTTGCGACCTTACTTTCAGGCCCCAGCAGCAGCGGGGACTGCGCGGGGACAAAGTCAGGATTTTGCGCAAGAACGGATTCAAGGGTCGGGATTTCGACCGTCAGGGTTTTGATTTTTGCATTCTGTTCCGCCAGCTGCGGCAGCACTTTGGTCGGCCAGAAGGCGCTGGCCTTCACCTTATCTTCCAGGCCCAGCAGGAGCAAAATTTCGACGGTGTTCTGGCCCAGGGCCACGACGCGTTCCGGTGCTTTGGTGAATGTCTCTTTGTAGCCACAGTTTTCAATCGTCAGGGGATAGGTGGTTGCCAGAGCAGAACCGACCGACGCAATCGCCAGGCCTAACGCGCAGATGACCTTTTTCATGAAACGCTACCCTTCATTAAAATTATTATTGATGCAAATGAAACTCATTATTAAGGCGGAATTTTATACAGAGGAAACGATTTTGTGTCAATGAGGGACAATTGCGCAGGGGAACAAAAGGCGGTGTCAGAAAAACACCGCCGGAATAAGGTCTTAAATGAGGCTCTCTTTATCAATCCCGAGACGCTTCATGCGTGACAGAAGGGTGGTGCGTTTTAACCCCAGTCGCTGGGCGGCACCTTTTGGCCCGGCGACCACGCCGTTGGTCTCTTTCAGCACGCGCATAATGAGCTGATATTCATCTTCTCCCTCTTTCGCTGTCTCGGCGGCGGGCGCGGTCACGTCAGGAAGCGTAACCTCAGGCAGGGAGAGTTGCAGCACGTTACCGCGCGTCAGCAGCACCGCGCGTTCGATGACGTTTTCCAGCTCGCGCACGTTGCCGGGCCATTCCATCGATGAAAGAGTGCGCAACGTCTCGGCAGGAATACTGTCGATGTTGCGCCCCATCCGGCGCGCGATCTTCGCGGTAAAGGCTTTGACCAGCAGGGGGATATCTTCCGGGCGCTCGCGCAGCGGCGGCAGGAAGATCGGGAAGACGTTCAGACGATAGTAAAGATCGCTGCGAAACTCGCGGTCGGCGACCATTTTTTTTAGGTCACGGTTGGTGGCGGCAATCAGCCGCACGTCGGTCTGGATAAGCTTGTTGCTGCCCAGGCGCTCAAACTCCTGCTCCTGCAGGACGCGCAGCAGTTTCGGCTGTAGCTCCAGCGGCATATCACCCACTTCGTCGAGGAACAGCGAGCTTTTGTCCGCCAGCTCAAAACGGCCCAGCCGCTGGCTGCTGGCCCCGGTGAATGCACCGCGCTCGTGGCCGAACAGATCGCTTTCCAGCAGTCCCGCAGGCATCGCGGCGCAGTTCATCTTCACCATCCGTCGGCTGTTGCGGTTGCTCAGGTTGTGGATGGCGCGGGCTATCAGCTCTTTGCCCGTGCCGGTTTCGCCCAGAATCAGCACCGTGCTGTCGCTTTGCGCCACCATTTCAACCTGCTTAAGCACGCTGTACATGGCGTCGCTGCGCCCGATGATTTCACCAAACTCGCTGTCCACGTTGTTGAGCTGTTCGGTCAGGGCCAGGTTCTCATCCACCAGCCGCTCTTTCAGGCGATGAATTTCCTGATAGGCGAGGGCGTTATCCAGCGCGATGGAAATACGCTCGGCAATCTGGCGCAGCAGCTTCAGGTTGGCGGTGGTAAACACGCCCTCCTCGCACTGCGCCAGCTTTAGCACGCCCAGCATGGTGTTGCCAGACATCAGCGGCAGCAGACAAAGGGTCTGAATTTTATTGCCCCAGGTGTTAAACAGCATCCGCTCGTACGGCGCGACCGGGTCCTGCTCGTTCAGGTTGAGCAGGAGGATCTCTTTGCTTTTGAAGACCCGCTCGGAAAGGGTGCCCGCTTCGTCCACCTCGCTCTGCTCGTGCGCCGGGTTGGCTTCATCGAGATAGTGCGTGGAGTAGATGTTCAGCTTGCCCTTGCGATGGCCGCGCAGCGCAATGCTGATGGCGTCGATTTTGAAATAGTGGTGGATCTCTTTCGAGACTTCGCTGACCAGCTCGTCCATGTCCAGGCGGGAGAGCACGGCGTTGGTGATGGCGACCAGAATGCGGAAGTTGTCGCGCTCGCGGCTCAGCAGGTCGTAATCGACGTTATTGGTGACGCGGCTTTGGATCTGCTCCGCGACGACGGCCACAATCTGGGTAAAGGTGTGCAGGCGCTCGTATTCCGCCTCGCTCCAGGGCTGGTCGGTCGTGCGGATAAACTCGCAGCCGCCAAAAATCTGGCCCTCAGCCGCCAGCGGCAGCATGCAGTAATGCCCGAAAGGCTGATAGAGGTCGCTTTCCGCCAGCTTCGGCCACGCCTGGCGGAACTCCGCAAAGTTGCAGTGCAGCACTTCAGGCCGGGAGAGTATGCGGCGCACCGGGCCGTGCGCAAGATACGTTTCGTCTTCGTATTCAAACGTTTTGCCATTATCGCGCGTCGAGTAGTAGCTCGCGCGCTGCGTTCCGCTATGCCAGAGCACAATCGCGGCGCTGTCCGCCAGCGCCGATTGCCTGACCAGCCGCGTCAGGGCATCGCTCAGCGCGCCGAGATCGGGCTGCTGTAAAAGTGTGCGCGTGATGTCAAACAGGCCCTGCTGTCCAAGATCGCTCATCGGTGTATACGGCATATTGCTTTCCAATAGAAACTGGCAAAAAAGAGATTCAGTGCTGACCGCTTTTGGCGCGGTTCTAGCAAATACGGGGTAAGGGTTCCGCGTGCGGCAGATCCAGCGTCCGTTTAACGCCATACAGCCCGGCCAGGCGCACCCCTTTGCGCTCAACCACTTCACCAATCATCGCCGCCTCTTTTCCTGACGGATGAGCCCGCAGCTGTTCAAGAACGGCTTCCGCGGCCGCGCGTTCAACGCCAATCACCAGTTTGCCTTCGTTGGCGAAGTTAAGCGGGTCAAGGCCCAGCAGTTCGCAAAGGCCGCGAACGGCAGGCTTAACGGGCAGGCTGCGCTCGGTGAGTTCAATCCCGTACCCGCAGCTTGCTGCAAATTCGTGGACCACGGCGTTCACGCCGCCTCGCGTCGCGTCCCGCAGGGCTTTCACGCCGGGAATACCCCTCAGCGTCTGGATCAGCGGGGTGAGCACCGCGCAGTCGCTGCGCAGTTCGCCATCCAGCCCCAGACCTTCGCGCAGGTTTAGGATGGTCGCCCCGTGGCAGCCCAGCGTTCCGGTCACGATCAGCACGTCGCCCACGCTAAGCCGCTGCGCGCCCCAGTGAATATCGGCGGGGATCGCCCCCATGCCGGCGGTATTGATAAACAGCTTGTCGGCCGCGCCGCGCTGCACCACTTTGGTATCGCCGGTGACGATAGCTATCCCCGCCTCGCGCGCGGTCTGCGCCATGCTGCTGACCACTGCCGTGAGCGTCTCCATCGGTAACCCCTCTTCGAGGATAAACCCGCAGGAGAGGTAGCGCGGAATGGCGCCGCTGACCGCCACGTCGTTGGCCGTGCCGCAGACGGCGAGCTTGCCGATATCGCCGCCGGGGAAGAACAGCGGGTCAATCACGTAACTGTCGGTGGAGAACGCCAGCCTGTCGCCCTGCGAGGTGAGGGTCGCGAGGTCAATGCGCGCCTGGTCTTCCTGTTCGGCGAGCCAGGGGTTGTTGAAGGATTCCATAAACAGCCGGTTAATCAGCTGCTGCATCGCCTGTCCGCCGCTGCCGTGCGCCATTTCAACCGTATTCATGCTTCACTCTCCTGGTTGCGATACTGATACCACGCGGCACACGCCCCTTCGGAGGAGACCATCAGCGCGCCAAACGCCGTTTGCGGGTTACAGGTATTGCCAAATAACGGGCATTGATGCGGTTTGCATTTACCGGTGAGCACGTCGCCGCAGCGGGCCCGGGGATCGTCGCAAACCTGCTGCGGCTGCGGGCGGAAATGCGCTTCGGCGTCGAACGCGCGATAGGCTGGCGTCAGGCGCACGCCGGATTCGGCAATCAGCCCCAGACCACGCCACTCGCTGTCGCCCTCAACGCTGAACACGTCGGCTATCGCCTGCTGCGCCCGCTCATTTCCCGCATCCGGCACCACGCGGCGGTACTGGTTTTCCACGGTACTCAGGGCCGCTATTTTCTGCTCAACCAGCATGGTGACACCTTGCAGTAGATCAAGTGGTTCGAAACCAGCGACCACTAACGGACGATTGTACTGTTCAGCGATAAAACCGTAGGCGTCTGTGCCAATTACCATGCTGACATGCCCCGGTGCCAGAAAGGCGTCAATGCCGTTTCCCGGCTCCTCCAGCAGGCTGCGCAGCGTGGGAATGAGCGTAATGTGCTGGCAGAAGAAGAAAAAATTCCCGACGCCGCGCGCTTTCGCCTGCTGCAGCGTGATGGCGGTGGCGGGCATGGTGGTTTCAAACCCCAGACCAAAAAACACCACCTTGCGCGCGGGGTTGTCCTCCGCCAGCGTCAGGGCATCCATCGGCGAATAGACGATCCGGATGTCGGCCCCGCGCGCTTTCGCCTGCAGCAGCGAGCCGTTTTTCCCCGGCACCCGCATCGCGTCGCCAAAGGTGCAGAAAATGACGTCGGGCTGGCTGGCAATTTCGATACAGCTGTCGATGCGCCCCATCGGCAGCACGCACACCGGGCAGCCGGGGCCGTGTATAAACTCGATGTTCTCCGGCAGCAGCTGGTCGAGGCCAAATTTGAAGATGGCGTGCGTGTGTCCGCCACACACCTCCATGATCCGCAGCGGTCTCTCTTTGGTGTAGTCCAGCAGCGCCGCGCGCGTTTTCAGGTGCCCGATAAGCTGCAGCACCTGCTCCGGCGCGCGGTATTCATCAACGTAACGCATGGCTAACGCTCCTCGCCGTACAGCAGCGCGCCCACGTCCGGCTCCACGTCGAACATGTTTTGCAGGGCATCCAGCGTGTCGCGGGCTTCCGCTTCGTTAATCACGCTCATGGCAAACCCCACGTGGACGAGCACCCACTGGCCGAGACGCGATGCGCCCGTTTCATCGCTGCTGCCCACCAGCGTCAGGTCCACGTCGCGCAGGATGCCGCAGACCTCCACTTTGGCCTGGTTCCCGTCAATGGAATGGATTTGTCCCGGTACGCCTATGCACATCGTTCACTCTCCAGCCAGTTCAGCCAGGCGTCCATGCCGTCGCCGCGCGTGGCGGATACCAGCAGGATCTCAATCTCGGGATTCACTTCCCGGGCGCAGGACAGGCACTTATCCACGTCGAAATTCAGGTACGGCAGCAGGTCGACCTTGTTCAGCAGCATGATGGACGCGGCGGCAAACATATGCGGGTACTTCAGCGGCTTGTCTTCGCCTTCGGTCACCGAAAGCACCGCCACCTTGTGGCGTTCGCCCAGATCGAAGCTCGCCGGGCAGACCAGATTGCCGACGTTTTCAATAAACAGAATGCCGTTATCCGCCAGCGGCAGACGCGGGGCGGCGTCGGCAATCATCTGCGCATCCAGGTGGCAGCCTTTGCCGGTATTGACCTGAATCGCCGGGGTGCCGGTTTCGCGAATGCGCGCCGCGTCGTTAACGGTTTGCTGGTCGCCTTCAATCACCGCGCAGGAGACGCGCCCGTTCAGGCGTTTGAGCGTTTCCGTTAACAGCGTGGTTTTGCCGGAGCCGGGGCTGGAGACCAGGTTCAGCACCAGCTGTTTGCGGGCGGCAAAGCGCGCGCGGTTGCGGGCGGCGATCTGGTTATTTTTGTCCAGCACGTTGATTTCCACCTCCAGCATCTGGCGCTGGCTGATGCCCGGCGCGTGGGTACCCGCTTCGCCGTGGCCGTAGTGCAGATCGCCCGCAGCGGAGCGCTGCGGGGCGAAGGTGATACCGGTTAAAGCCGCAGCTGGCCGCGGGGCAGGCGAAAAGGGCGCGGAGCGAAACGCGGAATGGGGACGGTGTTCATCCCCTTCTATATACAGGTTGCCTTCGGCGCAACCGCAGGTGCTACACATAATTTACTCCTTCTCGATTTCGAGGCGTTGGATCTGCATGCCGTCGTCCGCCACGATGCGAAGACCGGTGCTCTGACACTGCGGACAGCGCTGAACCTTTGATGACAGCAGGGTGACGTACTGCTGGCACTGCTCGCACCAGCACTCCGCCTGCTGCTCTTCAATATGGAGCTCGCAGCCTTCCGCCAGCGTGCCGCGACAAACCAGCTCAAAACAGAAATGCAGGGCGCTGGGCTCGACGCAGGAAAACGCCCCGACCTTCAGCCAGACGCCGGTGATGCGCTTCGCGTGGTTTTGCACTGCCTGCTGTTCGATAAGCTCCAGGGCCCGCTGGCAGAGGGTGATTTCGTGCATGACGCCTCCTCAATGAATTGCGCCATTGAATGCAATAACGGTGCCAGCTTGATTTTTGTTAAGGCGTGACGATGTCAACGCTGTCGAAATGACACGTCGACACCGCGGCGTTGACAGCGGTTTTGTAATTAAATCTATTTAAAATCATCAAGATAAAAACTGGCATGGAATCTGCTTAACAGCCGCTATCTCCATTAACCGGATACCTTCTATGACTATTTGGGAAATCAGCGAAAAAGCGGATTACATCGCGCAGCGTCATCAGCAGCTGCAGGACCAGTGGCACCTCTACTGCAACTCTCTGGTTCAGGGCATCACCCTCTCGAAAGCGCGTCTTCACCACGCGATGAGCTGCGCGGCGCAGGGCGACATGCGCTTCGTCCTGTTCGGCCATTTCACCATCAACGTTACCCTGGCGGACAACTTCAACAGCCACACCATTGAGTACCACCTCGAGACAAAAGACGGCGAAAAACAGTGTATTGCGAAGGCGCAGCTGATGGCCGATGGCATGGTGGATGGCCACGTCAGCAACCGCGATCGCCAGCAGGTGCTGGAGCACTATCTGGAAAAAATCGCGCCGGTCTATAACGGTCTGTACGCCGCCGTTGAGCACGATCTCCCGGTCAACCTGAAGCAGCTGATGGACGGAAACGCCTCAGCGAACGTGGCCTGACTCCTGCGTGTCGAGAAGTGTCGACAAGACAGTTTTTCGTCAAAAATGACTATCACCAGAGGATAACCCGGTGAACCGTTTTGTAATTGCTGACTCGACGGTCTGTATTGGCTGTCGAACCTGTGAGGCGGCGTGCTCGGAAACGCATCGCCTGCATGGGCTGCAGTCCATGCCGCGCCTGCACGTCATGCGTAATGAAAAAGAGTCTGCCCCGCAGCTCTGCCATCACTGTGAAGACGCCCCCTGCGCGGGTGTCTGCCCTGTGAATGCCATCACCCGCGTTGATGGAGCTGTCCAGCTGAACGAAAGCCTGTGCGTAAGCTGCAAGCTGTGCGGCATTGCCTGCCCGTTCGGCGCGATTGAATTTTCCGGCAGCCGTCCGCTGCATATTCCGGCGAACGCCAACTCGCCAAAAGCCCCGCCCGCGCCACCGGCTCCGGCACGCGTAAGTACGCTGCTGGACTGGGTGCCCGGCATCCGTGCCGTTGCGGTGAAATGCGACCTGTGCAGCTTCGATGAGCAGGGCCCGGCCTGCGTGCGAACCTGCCCGACTAAGGCGTTGATTCTGGTTAACATTCGCGACATCGCCCGTACCAGCAAGCGTAAACGCGAGCTGACCATCAACAGTGATTTTGGCGACCTTTCTCTGCTACAGGCGCTTAACGAGGGGGCGAAATGAACGCGGCGATGATGATTACCAGCGCGGTAGCCTGTTTTGCTGCCGCCGCTGTTCTGGCGCTGATCTTCTCATTCCATAAAACTCTGAGCGGCGCGATCGCCGGGATCGGCGGGGCGGTTGCTAGCCTGATGACGCTGGCGGCAGGCGGCGATGTCCTGCTCGGCGGCCAGTCCTCAGAGGCCGTGATGCCGCTGATTCGCCACTCGGTTGCGATCACGCCGCTGAACGCCATCTGGCTGGTGACGTTTGGCCTGTGCGGGCTGTTTATCAGCCTGTTCAATATCGACTGGCACCGCCATCCGCACGCCAGGGCTAACGACCTGCTGGTTAACCTGCTGATGGCGGCGGCGGTCTGCACCGTTATTGCCAGCAACCTCGGCGCGCTGGTGGTGATGGCGGAAATCATGGCGCTGTGCGGCGTGTTCCTGACCGGCTGCAGCACCTCCGGCAAGCTGTGGTTTGCGCTGGGACGCCTCGGGACGCTGCTGCTGGCGCTGGCCTGCTGGCTGGTGTGGCACCGCTTCGGCACGCTGGACTTCGCTGCGCTCAACGGGCATCCGCTGGGGAATGACGTCTGGCTGCTGGGCGTGCTCGGCTTTGGCCTGCTCGCCGGGATTATCCCGCTGCACGGCTGGGTGCCGCAGGCGCATGCGAATGCCTCCGCGCCCGCCGCCGCGCTGTTTTCTGCGGTGGTGATGAAAGTGGGTCTGTTCGGGATTCTGGCGATTACGCTGACCGGCGGACAGCCGCCGCTGTGGTGGGGCGTCGTGCTGCTGATTGCGGGAATGATCACCGCGTTCGTCGGCGGCCTGTACGCGCTGATGGAGCACAACATCCAGCGCCTGCTGGCGTACCACACGCTGGAAAATATCGGCATCATCCTGCTCGGCATTGGCGCGGGCGTGACCGGGCTGGCGCTCAATCATCCGGCGCTGATTGCCGCCGGGTTTATCGGCGGTCTGTATCACCTCGTCAACCACAGCCTGTTTAAAAGCACCCTGTTCCTCGGCGCGGGCAGCGTCTGGTTCCGCACCGGTCATCGGGATATCGAAAAGCTGGGCGGGATTGGCAAAAAGATGCCGGTGATTTCACTCGCCATGCTGGTCGGGCTGATGGCAATGGCCGCGCTGCCGCCGCTGAACGGCTTTGCCGGGGAGTGGGTGATCTACCAGTCCTTCTTCGCGCTCGGCCAGAGCGACGTATTTATCGCACGCCTGCTCGGCCCGCTGCTGGCGGTCGGTCTGGCGATTACCGGGGCGCTGGCGGTGATGTGTATGGCGAAAGTCTACGGCGTGACCTTCCTCGGCGCGCCGCGCACCCGCGAAGCGGAAAACGCCTGCTGCGCACCGTTGTTGATGGGGGTGAGCGTGGTCGCGCTGGCGCTGTGCTGCATCGCGGGCGGCGTCGCCGCGCCGTGGCTGCTGCCGCTGCTGGGCAACGCTATTCCTCTGCCGCTGACCGTGGCGAATACCACCGTCTCTCAGCCCATGATCGCGCTGCTGCTGATTGGCGCACCGCTGCTGCCGCTCGTCCTGATGCTGTTCTTCAAACGCGACCGGCTCGCCTCCCGCTCGCGCGGTGCGGCGTGGGCCTGCGGCTACGAACACGAACAGTCGATGGTCATCACCGCCCACGGTTTCGCCATGCCGGTGAAGGAGAACTTCGCCGCCGTGCTGAAGCTGCGCCACTGGCTGAACCCGGTAGGCTGGGTACCCGGCTGGCAGAGCGCCGCCGCACCCGCGCTGTTCCACCGTCTGGCGGTCATCGAGCTGGCGGTGCTGGTGGTCATTGTGATTTCACGAGGAGCCTGACATGAGTCTGTTACTGGCAATTCTTCAGGCGCTGGTGCTGTTCGCCGCTGCGCCGCTGCTGTCGGGCATCACGCGCGTGGCGCGCGCCCGAATGCATAACCGTCGCGGGCCTGGGGTGCTTCAGGAATACCGCGATCTCTTTAAACTGCTCTCCCGTCAGAGCGTCGCGCCGGACGCCGCAGGCTGGGTCTTCCGCCTGACGCCGTTTGTGATGGTGGGCGTGATGCTGACCATCGCCACCGCGCTGCCGGTGGTGACGGTGGCGTCGCCGCTGCCCGTGCTTGGCGATCTGATCACGCTTATCTACCTCTTTGCCATCGCCCGCTTCTTCTTTGCGATTGCGGGCCTGGACACCGGGAGCCCGTTTACCGGCATCGGTGCCAGCCGCGAGGCAATGCTCGGCGTGCTGGTGGAGCCGATCCTGCTGCTGGGGCTGTGGGTCGCCGCGCAGGTCGCGGGCTCTACCCACATCAGCTTTATCACCCACACCGTTTACCACTGGCCGGTGGCGCGCTCGATCCCGCTGGTGCTGGCGCTGTGCGCCTGCGCGTTCGCCACGTTTATTGAGATGGGCAAACTGCCGTTTGACCTCGCGGAAGCCGAGCAGGAGCTGCAGGAGGGGCCGCTTACCGAATACAGCGGCTATGGATTCGCGGTGCTGAAGTGGGGCATCAGCCTCAAACAGCTGGTGGTGCTGCAGATGTTTGTCGGCGTCTTCTTCCCGTGGGGGCAGATGACGCACTTCTCCGCAGGCGGTCTGGTGCTGGCCGTGGTGGTTGCCGCCCTCAAGCTGCTGATCGGCGTGCTGGTGATTGCTCTGTTTGAAAACAGCATGGCGCGCCTGCGTTTTGTGGAAACGTCGCGCATCACCTGGGCCGGTTTTGGTTTTGCATTTTTAGCGTTCGTCTCCTTGCTGGTGGCGTGATTAAAGAGAGTATTTATGTCTGAAGAAAAGAAAGGTCAGCAGTATCTCGCCGCGTTGCATCAGGCTTTCCCCGGCGTGGTGCTGGAGGAGTCCTGGCAAACCAAAGACCAGGTAACCGTCACCATTAAGGTGAACTATCTGCCGGAAGTGGTCGAGTTTCTGTACTACCAGCAGGGCGGCTGGCTGTCGGTGCTGTTCGGCAACGACGAGCGCCAGCTGTGCGGCAACTATGCGGTGTACTACGTGATGTCGATGGAGCAGGGCGAAAAGTGCTGGCTCACCGTGCGCGTCGAAGTCGACCCGGCTAAGCCGGAATACCCGTCCGTCACGCCGCGCGTGCCCGCCGCCGTCTGGGGCGAGCGCGAAGTGCGCGACATGTACGGCCTGGTGCCGGTCGGCCTGCCGGACGAGCGCCGCCTGGTGCTGCCGGACGACTGGCCGGACGAACTCTATCCGCTGCGCAAAGACAGCATGGACTACCGCCAGCGCCCGGCGCCGACCACTGACAGCGAAACCTACGAATTCATCAACGAGCTGGGCAGCAATAAGAACAACGTGGTGCCGATCGGCCCGCTGCACGTCACCTCAGACGAACCGGGCCACTTCCGCCTGTTCGTCGACGGCGAAAACATCATCGACGCCGACTACCGCCTGTTCTACGTCCACCGCGGCATGGAAAAGCTGGCGGAAACCCGCATGGGCTACAACGAAGTAACGTTCCTCTCTGACCGCGTGTGCGGCATCTGCGGCTTCGCCCACAGCACCGCCTACACCACCTCGGTGGAGAACGGCATGGGGATCGTGGTGCCGGAGCGCGCGCAGATGATCCGCGCCATTCTGCTGGAGGTGGAGCGTCTGCACTCGCACCTGCTGAACCTCGGCCTGGCCTGCCACTTCGTCGGCTTTGACTCCGGGTTTATGCAGTTCTTCCGCGTGCGTGAAGCGTCAATGAAGATGGCGGAGATCCTCACCGGGGCGCGTAAAACCTATGGCCTGAACCTGATCGGCGGGATCCGCCGCGACCTGCTGAAGGACGACATGATCCAGACCCGCCAGCTGGCGCAGCAGATGCGCCGCGACGTGCAGGAGCTGGTGGACATGCTGCTCAGCACGCCAAACATCGAGCAGCGCACCGTCGGCATCGGCCGCCTTGACCCGGAGATCGCCCGCGACTTCAGCAACGTCGGCCCGATGGTGCGCGCCAGCGGCCACGCCCGCGACACGCGTGCCGATCACCCGTTCGTCGGCTACGGCCTGCTGCCGATGACCGTGCACAGCGAGCAGGGCTGCGACGTCATTTCGCGCCTCAAGGTGCGCATCAACGAGGTGTTTACCGCCCTGAACATGATCGACTTCGGCCTCGATAACCTGCCGGGCGGCCCGCTGATGGTGGAAGGCTTCACCTACATTCCGAACCGCTTTGCCCTCGGCTTTGCCGAAGCGCCGCGCGGGGACGACATCCACTGGAGCATGACCGGCGACAACCAGAAGCTTTACCGCTGGCGCTGCCGCGCGGCCACCTACGCCAACTGGCCAACCCTGCGCTATATGCTGCGCGGCAACACGGTTTCCGACGCGCCGCTGATCATCGGCAGTCTGGACCCGTGCTACTCCTGCACCGACCGCATGACCGTGGTGGACGTGCGCAAGAAGAAAAGCCAGGTGGTGCCGTACAAAGAGCTTGAGCGCTACAGCATCGAGCGTAAAAACTCGCCGCTGAAATAAGGACTCGCCATGTTTACCTTTATCAAAAAAGTAATCAAAACGGGCACGCAGACCAGCAGCTATCCGCTGGAGCCGATGCCGGTGGATAAAAATTTTCGCGGCAAGCCGGAGCACAACCCGCAGCAGTGCATCGGCTGCGCGGCCTGCGTCAACGCCTGCCCGTCGAACGCCTTAACGGTAGAAACGGATCTCAAAACCGGCGAGCTGGCCTGGCAGTTTAACCTCGGGCGCTGCATCTTCTGCGGCCGCTGCGAGGAGGTCTGCCCGACGGTCGCCATTCGCCTGTCGCAGGAATTCGAGCTGGCGGTGTGGAAGAAAGAGGATTTTCTGCAGCAGTCGCGCTTTGACCTGTGCAGCTGCCGCGTCTGCCAGGGCCCGTTCGCCGTGCAAAAAGAGATCGACTACGCCATCGCGCTGCTGCAGCACAACGGTGACGCCCGCGCGGAGCATTACCGCGAAAGCTTTGAAACCTGCCCGGAGTGCAAGCGTCAGAAGTGTCTCCTGCCGTCCGACCGCATTGATATCACCCGCCATATGAGAGAGGCCAGCTGATGGAAAATTTACTCGGCCCGCGCGACGCTAACGGCATTCCGGTGCCGATGACGGTGGAGGAGTCCATCGCCAGCATGAAGGCGTCGCTGCTGAAAAAAATCAAACGCTCGGCCTACGTCTACCGCGTGGACTGCGGCGGCTGCAACGGCTGCGAGATTGAGATCTTCGCTACGCTGTCGCCGCTGTTTGACGCCGAGCGCTTCGGCATCAAAGTGGTGCCGTCCCCGCGTCATGCGGACATCCTGCTGTTTACCGGAGCCGTCACCCGCGCCATGCGCTCGCCCGCGCTGCGCGCCTGGCAGTCCGCGCCGGACCCGAAAATCTGCATCTCGTACGGGGCCTGCGGCAACAGCGGCGGCATCTTCCACGACCTCTACTGCGTCTGGGGCGGGACCGACAAAATCGTGCCGGTGGACGTCTACATTCCGGGCTGTCCGCCAACGCCTGCCGCGACGCTGTACGGCTTTGCCATGGCGCTCGGCCTGCTGGAGCAGAAAATCCACGCGCGCGAGCCGGGCGAGCTGGACAACCGGCCTGCGGCCATCCTGCACCCGGACATGGTACAGCCGCTGCGGGTGAAGATTGACCGCACGGCGCGCAGGCTGGCGGGCTACCGCTATGGCCGCCAGATTGCCGACGATTATCTGCGCCTGCTGAGCCAGGGCGACCATCAGGTAGCGCGCTGGCTGGAGGCGGAAAACGATCCGCGTCTCAATGAGATCGTGGCAAACCTGAACAGCATCGTGGATGAGGCGCGTATCCGATGAGTGAAACGGTGGTGTTCAGCCAGCTGAGCCGTAAGTTTATTGATGAGAACGATGCCACGCCCGACGCGGCGCAGCAGGTGGTCTATTACAGCCTGGCGATTGGGCATCACCTCGGGGTGATTGACTGCCTGGAGGCGGCGCTGAGCTGCCCGTGGCCCGAGTACCTGGCGTGGATCGCCACGCTGGAGGAGGGCAGTACGGCGCGGCGCAAGATGGAGGGCGTGCCAAAGTACGGCGAGATCGTCATCGACGCCAACCACATTGCGATGCTCGCCAACGCCTTTGACGCGGCGCTCGCCAGGCAAACCCCCGAGCAACAGGCGTGGAGCAAAACGCTGCTTAGCATGCTGCACGATATTCATCAGGAGAGCGCCATCTACCTGATGGTGAGGAGATTACGTGACTGACGTTTTACTGTGTGTCGGCAACAGCATGATGGGCGACGACGGCGCGGGCCCGCTGCTGGCAGAGATGTGCGCCGCGAATCCGCAGGGCAATTGGGTGGTAATTGACGGCGGCAGCGCGCCGGAAAACGACGTGGTCGCCATCCGCGAGCTGCGCCCGGAGAAGCTGTTAATCGTCGATGCCACCGATATGGGGCTCAACCCCGGCGAGATCCGCCTGATTGATCCGGACGACATCGCCGAGATGTTTATGATGACCACCCACAATATGCCGCTGAACTACCTGGTCGATCAGATTAAAGACGACGTGGGCGAGGTGCTGTTTTTGGGGATTCAGCCGGACATCGTTGGGTTTTATTACCCGATGACGCCGCCGGTGAAGGAGGCGGTGGAACGGGTCTATTCACGGCTTGCGGAGTGGGTTGGGGATGGTGGTTTTTCTCAGCTCTGAGCAGTGCCGGGTGGCGGCTTCGCCTTACCCGGCCTACCAAACCCATCTCCCTCTCCCTGTGGGAGAGGGCCGGGGTGAGGGCAACAGGCTACTCCAGATCCCCCCCGTTACTCGCAATCACCTTCTTATACCACCAGAACGATTTCTTGCGCTTGCGGTCCAGCGTGCCGTTTCCGGCGTCGTCGCGGTCAACGTACACAAAACCGTAGCGCTTGCTCATCTCGCCCGTTGAGGCGGCCACCAGGTCGATGCAGCCCCAGGTGGTGTAGCCCATCAGCGGCACGCCGTCCTCAATCGCGTCGCCCATCGCGCGGATGTGCTCGCGCAGGTAGCTGATGCGGTAGTCGTCGTTGATCTCGCCGTTTTCATCAATAACGTCCTTCGCCCCGAGGCCGTTTTCCACCAGGAACAGCGGCTTCTGGTAGCGGTCGTACATCATGTTCATGGTGATGCGCAGGCCGAGCGGGTCGATGCCCCAGCCCCATTCGCTCACCTGAATATGCGGGTTACGCAGGGACTTCACGATGTTCGCCGCGCTGGTGTTGCCCGCGTTCATATCCGCCGACGCGCAGCGCGAGGCGTAATAGCTGAACGAGACAAAGTCGACGGTGTTTTTTAACAGCTCGTCGTCGCCGGGATCTTTCACAATCACCACGCCTTTTTCGCGGAACACGCGGGCGGAGTAGGCCGGATAGCTGCCGCGCGCCTGCACGTCGATAAAGAACAGGTTCTCGCGGTCTTTCTCCAGCGCCATCCACACGTCTTCCGGCTTGCAGGAGTAGGGGTAGAAATTTCCGCCCGCCAGCATGCAGCCGACCTGGTTTTCCGGGTTCACCTCGTGGGCGATTTTGGTCGCCAGCGCGCTTGCCACCAGCTCGTGGTGCGCGGCCTGGTATTTCACCTGGTCTTCGTTTTCGCCTTCCTCAAACACCAGCCCCGCGCCGGAGAACGGGCTGTGCAGCATGATGTTGATTTCGTTGAAGGTCAGCCAGTATTTCACCAGCCCGTTAAATTCTTCAAAGCAGGTGCGGGCGTAGCGGGCAAAGAAATCGACCATCTTACGGTTGCGCCAGGAGCCGTATTCCGTCACCAGGTGCATCGGCACGTCGAAGTGGCAGAGCGTTACCAGCGGCTCGATGTTGTACTTTTTGCACTCCTCGAACACCGCGCGATAGAAGGCAACGCCTTCTTTGTTCGGCAGCGGTTCGTCGCCGTTCGGGTAGAGGCGGCTCCAGGCGATGGAGGTGCGGAACACCGTAAAGCCCATCTCCGCCATCAGGGCAATGTCTTCTTTATAGCGATGGTAAAAATCAATCGCTTCGTGGCTCGGGTAGTACTCGTCGTCACGCAGCGAAAAACGCTTTTCCTTACCGATCTTCACCGCCAGGCGATTCGCGCCGTGGGGGATCATATCGACCGTCGTCAGTCCTTTGCCGCCTTCACGGTAAGCACCTTCACTCTGGTTGGCGGCAAGCGCGCCGCCCCATAAAAATCCTTGTGGAAAAACAGACATTCTTACCTCGCTTTCAATTTATGCTTTTGCTGCGTTGTTCTGTACCGGTGCGGTCTGCAGGGCGCGCGCTTTTTCAGCCTCATCTTCGACCGGGATATCCTCAAACCCTAAAAGCAGGGTCAGAACAAACGACAGCACCACTGCCAGCCCCATCACGCCGAACACCCAGACGATGGTCATCGGGTTCGCCGGGTCAAAGAACTGCACGCTGGTGAACAGCCCCGGTGCCGCCATCGAGTGGCTGGCAAGACCGGCCATGCCGGCGACCGCCCCGCAGATAAAACCGCTTATCAGGCTCGCAATCAGCGGACGTTTCAGACGCACCGCCACGCCGTACAGGGCCGGTTCAGAGATCCCCGCCATAATGGCGGAGGCCGCTGCCGCCAGCGCCGTCTGGCGCAGCTCCGGGTTTTTGGTTTTCCACGCCACCGCCAGCGACGAGCCGCCGAGCGACAGGTTGGCGCCGATTTCCGACGGCATCACCATCCCTTCCTTGCCCGTTTCGGCAATGGTCTGAATGATGGTCGGCGTAAACACGCGGTGCATCCCGGTCATCACCAGCAGCGGCCAGAGCGCGCCCATGATGGCGACGGAGAGCCAGCCCAGGTAGCCGTGAATGGTGTAGACCAGCGCGGAGATGGCGCTACCGATCCAGATCCCCAGCGGGCCAATCAGCACGATGGCGAGCGGGGCGGCAATCAGCACGATAAGCATCGGCTTGAGGAAGTTTTTCGTCACCGCCGGGGTAATGCGATCCACCCAGCGTTCGATGTATGACAGGCACCAGGTCATCACCAGCGCCGGGATGACGGTGTAGGTGTATTTAACCGCCGTCACCGGAATAAAGGCGAACTCAACGTGCTCGCCCTGCGCGGCTTTCGCCATCAGCTCGATAAAGCTAGGGTGCACCAGCACGCCGGCAATGGCGATGGCCAGCGACATGTTGGTTTTGAACTTCACCGCCGCCGAGGCCGCCACCATCAGCGGCAGGAAGAAGAAGGCGCCGTCGCCGATGACGGTCAGAATTGTGAGCGTCGGCGCGCCTTTTGGCAGCACGCCGGTCATCTCGAGGATCATCGCCAGCAGCTTGACCATCGAGCCGCCGATGATCGCCGGGATCAGCGGGGACATGGTGCCGATCAGCGCGTCGAGGATCCCGGCGCCAATGCGGCGTAAGGTCATCTTCTGCGGACCTTCCGGCACTGCGGGCTGCAGGTCCGTGGGCAGCAGGCTCACCACTTCGCGGTACGCCTGTGAAACCGTGTTGCCAATAATGACCTGGCACTGGTTGTCGTTGCGTACCACGCCGAGCACGCCGCTGATGCTTTTCAGTCGCGCAGCGTCGGTCAGGCTTTCGTCTTTCAGTACGAAACGCAGACGCGTCATGCAGTGGGTTACGGCGACGATGTTCTCTTTGCCGCCCAGCGCGCTGATAACGTCGTTCGCCAGCGCAGCGTAATTTTTGGCCATCGGATGTGATCCTGTTATTGTTGTGAGACATGTAGGAAACCGGTTCCACATAATCATCATGAGTTTCTGTGAATGAAACAAGATCGCTTTTTGACCATTTTTTCGTTTCGTGATGAAGATCGCAATGAGGTATCGAAAGCGTGATTTCACCGCTGCGACAATTTTTTTGCAGTGCAGTACACTGCGCTCCATCAGATTCAGACGGAATAACACTATGACCACGATGCTTGAAGTGGCGAAGCGGGCAGGCGTTTCGAAAGCCACGGTGTCCCGGGTGCTGTCGGGAAATGGCTACGTCAGCCAGGAGACCAAAGACCGGGTGTTTCAGGCCATTGAAGAGAGCGGCTATCGCCCGAATTTGCTGGCGCGAAACCTGGCAACCAAACGTACCCAGACGCTGGGACTGGTGGTGACGAACACCCTCTATCACGGCGTCTACTTTAGCGAACTGCTGTTTCACGCCGCGCGCATGACGGAAGAAAAGGGGCGGCAGCTGATCCTCGCGGACGGCAAGCACAGCGCGGATGAAGAGCGCGAGGCGATCCAGTACCTGCTCGATATGCGCTGCGACGCGGTGATCATCTATCCGCGCTTCCTGAGCGTGGAAGAGATGGATGAGATCGTCGAGAAGTGCGAGCAGCCGATTATGGTGCTCAACCGCCGTCTGCGGAAAAACAGCAGCCACTGCGTCTGGTCAGATCATAAAGCCTCCAGCCAGGAGGCGGTGTCACAGCTGATTGCGAAAGGGCACCGGGAGATCGCGTTTATCACCGGCTCGCTGGATTCCCCCACCGGGGTTGAGCGTCTCTCCGGCTACCGGGACGCGCTGGCGCAGCACGGTATTCCGCTGCGCGAGGGGCTGATTGCGCAGGGGAAGTGGAACCCCGCCAGTGGCGCGGCGGCGGTTGCCGAACTGCTTGCGCGCGGTGAACGGTTTACGGCGCTGGTGGCGAGTAATGACGACATGGCGATCGGCGCCATGAAGCAGCTCCACGACAGCGGCGTGGCCGCACCGGACGCGGTGTCGGTGATCGGTTTCGACGACGTGGCCATCGCGCCTTACATCGTGCCGTCGCTCTCCAGCGTGCGTATTCCGGTGACGGAGATGATCAAAGAGACCATCAGCCGCCTGATCTTCATGCTCGACGGCGGTGAGTTTAAGTATCAGCAGACCTTCTCCGGCGAGCTTGTCCTGCGCGACTCCGTTATTGACGGCCCGCACCGCTGATGTCGACAGCTGTCATCGTCATAAGTGACGATGACAGCACCATTGTGATTTTTAAATTCATCTAAAATCAACAGGTTAATTATTGGCACGGTTTATGAATATCTCCGCGCATAACTGTAATGCTGGAGAAGCAGATGAACCGTTTTATTATGGCCGATGCCAGTAAGTGTATTGGTTGCCGTACCTGTGAAGTGGCGTGCGTGGTTTCCCATCAGGCGGAGCAGGACTGCGCGTCGCTCACCCCTGACACCTTCCTGCCGCGCATCCACGTCATCAAAGGCGTGAATATTTCCACCGCCGCCATCTGTCGCCAGTGCGAAGACGCACCGTGCGCGAACGTCTGCCCGAACGGGGCGATTAAACGCGAGAAAGGCTTTGTGCACGTCATGCAGGAGCGCTGCATTGGCTGCAAAACCTGCGTGGTCGCCTGCCCGTACGGCGCGATGGAGGTGGTTGTTCGTCCGGTGGTACGCAACAGCGGCATGGGTCTGAGCGTACGTGCGGAGAAAGCCGAAGCCAACAAATGCGATCTTTGCTATCACCGCGACGCCGGTCCGGCCTGCATGGAAGCCTGCCCGACGCATGCGCTGGTCTGCGTGGATCGCGAGAAGCTTGAGCAGATGAGCGCCGAAAAGCGCCGTCGTGCGGCATTCGACACGTCGTCATCGCTGCTGTTCTGAACCGTATGTGCAGTAACGGCGTACAGCTGCGCGTGCGCGGTAAAGTGCAGGGCGTGGGGTTTCGTCCCTTCGTCTGGCAGCTGGCGCAGGCGCTTCAGTTGACCGGTGACGTCTGCAATGATGGAGAGGGCGTGCTGGTGCGCCTCGCGGGTAATGGGGGGGCCTTTACCGCGAGGCTGCATCAGGACTGCCCACCGCTGGCACGCATTGACCACGTTGAAACGCAGCCGTTTACCTGGGCGCAGGTGCCGGAGGACTTTACCATCCGCCACAGCGCGGGCGGGGCGATGGACACCCAGATCGTCCCCGACGCCGCGACCTGTCCGGCGTGCCTGGCTGAAATGCGCGACCCCGGCGAGCGCCGATATCGCTATCCGTTTATCAACTGCACCCACTGCGGACCGCGGTTTACCATTATCAGCGCGATGCCCTATGACCGTCCGGCCACG
Source organism: Enterobacter sp. E20 (assembly GCF_000801755.2). Taxonomy (NCBI): domain Bacteria; kingdom Pseudomonadati; phylum Pseudomonadota; class Gammaproteobacteria; order Enterobacterales; family Enterobacteriaceae; genus Enterobacter; species Enterobacter sp. E20. The sequence goes on along the minus strand of NZ_CP012999.1, from coordinate 3,746,638 downwards.
TCAATGGCCGCATTTCCCCTCTGCGTGCCGTGTGAGACGGAATACCGTAACCCGGCTGACAGACGTTTTCACGCCCAGCCGGTAGCCTGCCCGGACTGCGGGCCAGCGCTGGAATGGCGTGCGGGCGACATCACCGTTTCCCGTGAGGCTGCGCTGAGCGCGGCGGTGGCGATGCTGAAAAGCGGCGGCATAGTCGCGGTCAAAGGGCTGGGCGGTTTTCATCTCGTCTGCGACGCGCGTAATCCGCAGGCGGTCGCGACGCTTCGGGCACGCAAGCAGCGTCCCGCGAAGCCGCTGGCGGTGATGATCCCGAATGCGGACGGCGTGCCGGAGGCGATCCAGACGCTGTTGCGCTCCTCCGCAGCGCCGATTGTGCTGACCCCAAAAGCCTCGCTTCCCGGATTTCCCGAAGGGATTGCACCCGGGCTCGATTGTATTGGCATCATGCTTCCCGCTAATCCGCTGCAACACCTGCTGATGATGGACTGCCAGCGCCCGCTGGTGATGACTTCCGGCAACCTCAGCGGCAGACCGCCTGCCATGACCAACCAGCAGGCGCTGGATGAGCTCGGCGACGTCGCGGACGGCTTCCTGCTGCACAACCGCGATATCCTGCAGCGGATGGACGATTCGGTGATGGATCGCGACGGCGCGATGCTTCGCCGCGCGCGCGGTTTTGTGCCCGATGCCGTTACGCTGCCTGCGGGTTTTGAGAATATCCCCGCCATGCTATGCACCGGCGCGGAGATGAAAAACACCTTCTGCCTGGTGCGTGGCAGCCAGGCGGTGCTGAGCCAGCATTTTGGCGATCTCGGCGACGAGGGTGTCGAAGCGCAGTGGCGCGGTGCGCTATCGCTGATGCAGAAAATTTACGCCTTTCAGCCGGATCGCGTGGTGTGTGACGCCCATCCGGGCTATCACACACAACGATGGGCGCAGGCGCAGGAGCTGCCGGTCGAAACCGTGCTGCACCATCACGCCCACGCGGCGGCGTGCCTGGCGGAGAACGGCTGGCCGCTCGACGGCGGAGACGCGATTGCCCTGACGCTGGACGGGATCGGCATGGGCGAGAACGGCGCGCTGTGGGGCGGGGAGTGCCTGCGGGTGAACTATCTCGCGTGCGAGCGTCTGGGCGGGCTGCCTGCCGTTGCGCTGCCGGGGGGCGATCTGGCGGCGCGGCAGCCGTGGCGTAATTTACTCGCCCACTGCCTGGCGTTTGTCCCTGACTGGCAGCAGTACCCGGAAACGCGCGCGGTTCAGCGTGAAAACTGGCCGCTGCTGGCAACGGCGATCCGGCGCTGCATCAACGCGCCGCAGGCCTCGTCCTGTGGTCGTCTGTTTGATGCGGTCGCCTGCGCGCTGGGTATTGAAACCCAATCCTGGGAAGGTGAAGCGGCCTGCCGGCTGGAAGCGCTGGCCTCGCAGTGCGCGGGCGTCGACCATCCGGTGACGCTGGACGTGGATAACCTCGCGCAGTTCTGGCAGCAGTGGATGAGCTGGCAGGCGGAATCCTGCGAGCGCGCGTGGGCGTTTCACGACGCGCTGGCAAAAGGGCTGGCGCAACTCGCCGCACGCCATGCCCGACGCCTGTCGCTGTCGACAATCTGTCTCAGCGGCGGCGTGCTACACAACCGTCTGCTGCGCGCGCGGCTGCGTCATTATCTATCTGACTTTATGCTTCTTTTTCCTTCGCGCCTGCCCGCAGGTGACGGAGCGATCTCCTTCGGGCAGGCGGCGATCGCCGCTGCCCGGTCATGTTCACAAAGGACTTAAAATGTTACGACTCTTACGCAATGAACCTCGCGCCGCGCTTCTGCTGCTGGCTCTGGTAATGGCAAACCTGCTGGCCTGGGGATGGGCATGGCACGCTTTTAGCGGCAGCACGGCGCTGATGGCCGCCAGCCTGCTGGCGTGGTGCTACGGGCTGCGTCACGCGGTGGACGCTGACCACATCGCGGCGATTGATACCGTGACGCGTAAGATGATGCAGCAGGGCAAACGTCCTTCCGGCGTGGGGGCGTGGTTCTCGCTGGGGCACTCCACCATCGTGGTGCTGGCCTCTATTGCTATCGCCGCGACCTCGACGGCGTTTCAGAAAAACATGGAATGGTTCCACGAAACCGGCAGCCTGATTGGCACCGCCGTTTCCGCCACCTTCCTGCTGGCGATGGCGCTGGTGAACATGGTGATCCTGCGCGGCGTCTGGCGCAGTTTTCAGGCGCTGAAACAGGGCAGGCCAGTGCAGGGCGACATCACGCTCCCTGCCCAGGGCGGCGTCATGAACTGGCTGTTTGGCAAAACCTTCCGCCTGGTGAATAAAAGCTGGCAGATGTACCTGGTCGGTTTCCTGTTTGGCCTCGGCTTTGACACGGCCACCGAGATTGGCGTGCTGGGGATCTCTGCCGCCAGCGCGTCAAGCGGGATGTCGGTGTGGTCAATCATGGTCTTCCCGGCGCTCTTCGCCAGCGGCATGGCGCTGGTGGATACTCTCGATAACCTGTTGATGGTCGGTGCCTACGGTTGGGCGTTCAACAAGCCGCAGCGCAAGCTCTACTACAACATGACCATCACCGGCACCTCCGTGGTGGTGGCGCTGTTTATCGGCGGGCTGGAAGCGCTGGGTCTGCTGATGGACAAATTTGCCCTCAGCGGCGGCGTGTGGGATCTGATTGGCACGGTAAACGACAATCTGGGCAACGCCGGGTTTGTGGTGGTTGGGCTGTTTGTCGCCTGCTGGCTGATCTCCATGGTCAACTACCGCTGGCGTGGCTACGACGCGCTGGTGGTACGTTCCTGAACCGGCTCCTGCACGGCGCAACCTCCGCGACTTCCTCAATGGCTGGCGCATAGCGGCATACCGATAAAAAAGATGCTGAAAATGTAGAACTTTTGCGGAATAAATATATTCCGCATTCTTCGCTTGTGTGAAATAACGAGAAAGATAATTGAGTTATTTATAAAAATTCGCCATGATTCGCCTCCTGCTGATGATGTCTTTTCAGACTGAGTCGGCTGACAATAATAAAGCTGGATGATGTTTTTAATCTGTTTCAGATTAAAGTATTTACGAAAATAATAAATAAGGGATTGATAGCGATGATATATCTACTTTGCATTTATTTGATGAATAGAATACGTAAAAAAAAGCCCCGGAATATCGGGGCGGTGAATAATAAAATCCAAAGATTAAGACAGCGTAGACTTGCTGTTGGCCGGGTAAACGAAGCGCTACCCGGCAAAACGAGGGTTAAGCAGGTAACAGTTTCAGCAGAGCGAAAGCCTCCTTCATCCGGTCTTCACTAACCACAAAAGCGCGAATCTGACCCTCGTTATCCGCGCCGCGCGCGACCATTCCCTGCGGTTCGAGGGTAATTTGCCAGTTCAGATCCTGACGCTGCGTTTCACCGGCAAGATGCAGCGGTAATTCCGGCGTTTTGACTTTAATCAGCATGGCGGGTAATTTCAGCGGCGCGCTGCCGCCGAGCAGGTTTTTCGCCAGATACATCGCGCTTAATTGAATTGGCTGTAAAAATGGCAGCACATGACCGTTAATTTCAGCGCAGTCACCTAACGCGTAAATATCAGGTTGCGTGGTTTGCAGGTAGCTATTTACCTTCACGCCACGCTGTATTTCGGCGCCTGCGCGATGCGCCAGCGCGGTTTCCGGCCGCAGGCCCGTCGCGGCAACCACGACATCCACCTCAACGCTGCGGCTGCGGTCGAGCGTGGCACGAATGCCGCCTTCGGTTTTGCTCAGGCTTTGCAGCTGCGATTTCAACAGCAGATGCACCCCCATGTCGGTCAGGCGATGCTGTAAGCGACTGCTTACTTCTGCCGGCATCAGCGACGACAGAATGCTCGCCGCATGGTCGACCAGAGTCACGGATTTACCCGCCCGGCAGAAATCCATCGCCAGCTCGGTGCCTATCAGCCCGCCACCAACAATCATTACCCGCTGCGCGTCGCGAAGCGCCGTTTCGCTGGCCTGATACTCCTGCTGGCTGTTGAGGGTGATCGTCAGCTCGCGGCCCTCAATCGGCGGCACAAACGCAGAGGCACCCGTGGCCAGCACCAGTTTGTCGTACTGCCAGGTTTTCTCTTTTGCTTTTACCACGTGGGCGGCGGCGTCGATGTCGGTGACCCAGGTGTAGGGAAACAGACGCAGGTTAAACTGTTCCGCGAACTCCCCCGCCGTCTGGCGGGTGAGGTCCCCGGCGCGCTGATTCTGGCTAATGACGTGGCTCAGATCGGGCTTGTTGTACTCGTCCATGCTGTCGGCGGCGATCACCGTCAGCGGCACGCTGGCGTCCTGCTTGCGGATATTTTTCACCAGCTGGCGGGCGGCAAAGCCCGAGCCGATGATGACGATCCCGTTGCTCATTTTGCCTCCGTACCCAGTTCGTCAAAGACGTCTTTCCCGAGGGAACATTCCGGGCAGAGGAAATTGTCCGGCACGTCACTCCAGGGTGTACCTGGCGCAACGTCCTGCAGCGGCTCGCCCAGCGCCGGGTCGTAAATCCACTGGCAGACGCTGCACTGCATGCGCGGTCCGGGATCGGCGGCTGCCGCGGCGGCGCAGGCGCAGGTTTCCTGCTGTGCGGTCGGTTCGGCAGCTTGCGGAAGCGGTGCGAGCGCCCACTGGCGGGCAATGTCGCGGCCGTGCTGGCGGCAGATCTCCAGGGCGTCGATATCCGGACGCCATTTCGCCTTCAGGCTGAGGGACATTTCAAAGCCCGCATCCTGTAAACGGGTGGAGAGACGGTCTACCGCGCCGCCGCTCCAGCCGTGGGAGCCAAAGGCGCTGGCGCGCTTGTTGCGAAAACGCAGGCCGGTCATCTCTTCTACCAGACCGGCAATTTTCGGCATCATCACGTTGTTCATGGTGGAGGTGCCCACCAGCACGCCCTTAGAGCGGAACACGTTGGTCAAAACCTCATTCTTATCGCTGCGCGCCACGTTGAAGATTTTCACCGCCACGTTGGGGTCCACTTCGTTGATGCCCTGGGCAATCGCGTCCGCCATCATGCGGGTGTTGTTGGACATGGTGTCGTAGAAAATAGTGATGCGGTCTTCCTGATAGTCCGCCGCCCATTTCAGGTAGAGCTCCACAATCTGGGTGGGATTTTCACGCCACACCACGCCGTGGGAGGTGGCAATCATATCCACCGGCAGGTTAAAGCCGAGGATCTCGGTGATTTTCGGCGTCACCAGGCGGCTGAACGGCGTCAGGATGTTGGCGTAGTAGCGCTGGCACTGCTCGAACAGCTCGGTCTGGTCCACTTCGTCGTTGAACAGGCGCTCGTCGCAGTAGTGCTGGCCGAAGGCGTCGTTGCTGAACAGCACCGCGTCGCCGGTCATGTAGGTCATCATGCTGTCCGGCCAGTGCAGCATCGGGGTTTCCACGAAGATCAGCTGCTTGCCGTTGCCGATATCCAGCGCGTCACCGGTTTTCACGGTGTGGAAGTTCCACTCCGGATGGTGGTGGTGGCCGTTGATCGAGTCGATGGCGTTAGTGGTGCAGTAGATCGGCGTGTTCGGAATGTAGGACATCAGCTCGGTCAGCGCACCGGCGTGATCTTCTTCCGCGTGGTTGATGATGATGTAGTCGATGGCGTCCAGGTCGATTTCACAGCGCAGGTTCTGCACGAACTCGCGGCTGAACTTGTGATCGACGGTATCGATCAGCACGTTTTTACCTTCGCGGATGAGATAGCTGTTGTAGCTACTGCCGCGCAGCGTTTTGTATTCCGTCCCGTGGAAATCGCGCACTTCCCAGTCACGTTGACCCACCCAATGAATGTTATTTTTAACCAGAATAGACATAGCAACCTCTACGTAATACAGCATTTTCAAATAAGATGTTTTGCCTATATCAAGTTGCGTGCCAGTTTTTAATTTATTGATTTTACTTAATTAATATTTTTATGATCCGTAATGGGTAGTCATTATGACTATCAAAATTAGTGTCAATATGACAACATGCATTGTCAAAATGACAGCGAGGTCACTATGAGCTTTTCCGTAGACGTGCTGGCGAAGATCGCCATTGAGCTGCAGACCGGTATCGGCCATCAGGACCGCTTTCAGCGGCTGATCTCCACGCTGCGCCACGTGCTTGAGTGCGATGCGTCCGCGCTGCTGCGCTACGAGGGGCGGCAGTTTATTCCGCTGGCTATCGACGGGCTGGCGAAGGACGTGCTCGGGCGGCGTTTTACCCTTGAGGGCCATCCGCGTCTGGAAACTATCGCCCGCGCGGGTGACGTGGTGCGTTTCCCGGCGGACAGCGACTTGCCCGACCCGTACGACGGGCTTATTCCCGGACAGGAGAGCCTGAAGGTGCACGCCTGTATCGGCCTGCCGCTGTTTGCCGGACAAAACCTGATTGGCGCACTGACCCTTGACGGCCTGTCGCCGGACCAGTTCGACACCTTTAGCGACGAAGAGCTGCGCCTGATTGCCGCCCTGGCCGCCGGGGCGCTGAACAATGCCCTGCTGATTGAACAGCTGGAGAGCCAGAACATTCTTCCCGGCAGCCCGGCGGCGTTTGAGCAGGTGACGCACACGGAGATGATCGGCCTCTCTCCGGGCATGGCGCAGCTCAAAAAAGAGATTGAGATTGTCGCCGCCTCAGATTTGAACGTGCTGATCTTCGGGGAAACCGGCACCGGCAAGGAGCTGGTGGCGAAGTCCATTCACGAAGCGTCGCCGCGCGCGGTGAACCCGCTGGTGTACCTCAACTGCGCCGCGCTGCCGGAAAGCGTGGCGGAAAGCGAGCTGTTTGGTCACGTAAAAGGGGCGTTTACCGGAGCCATCAGCAACCGCAGCGGCAAGTTCGAAATGGCCGATAACGGCACGCTGTTTCTGGATGAAATCGGCGAGCTCACCCTGTCGCTGCAGGCCAAGCTGCTGCGCGTGCTGCAGTACGGCGACATCCAGCGCGTGGGGGATGACCGCAGCCACAGAGTGGACGTTCGCGTGCTGGCGGCCACCAACCGTGACCTGCGTGAAGCGGTACTGGCAGGGCAGTTCCGCGCCGACCTGTTCCATCGCCTGAGCGTGTTCCCGCTTACCGTGCCGCCGCTGCGCGAGCGCGGTGACGACGTGGTGCTGCTGGCGGGCTTTTTCTGCGAGCAGTGCCGTCTCAGGATGGGGCTTTCCCGCGTGGTGCTGAGCCCGGGTGCGAGGTCGCATCTGCTGAGCTACGGCTGGCCGGGCAACGTGCGCGAGCTGGAGCATGCGATTCACCGCGCGGTGGTGCTGGCGCGGGCGACGCGTTCGGGTGATGAAGTGGTGCTCCACGCGCGGCATTTTGCGCTGCAGGATGAAACCGTACCGGCTATCGCCCAGGCAGTACCCGAGATAGCGAATGAAAATCTGCGTGAAGCCACGGAGATATTTCAGCGTCAGATGATTACCCGCGCGCTGGAGCAGAATAACCGCAGCTGGGCGGCGTGCGCGCGGGCGCTGGAGATGGACGTCGCCAACCTGCACAGGCTGGCGAAGCGTCTGGGACTGAAGGGTTAGATAATCCCGGCCTGATAGAAATCCTGCAGGTTGATGGCGCCGCACAGCCTGCCGGCGTCATCCACCACCGGTGCGGCGGTAATTTTGCGCTTCATCAGCACCTCTTTGGCTTCAATGGCGCGGCTCTCGGCGTTCAGCGTCAGCCCGCCTTTGGTCATGGCGTCCGACACTTTGGTTTCCAGCCTGCCGCCGCCCACCAGCCAGCGGCGCAGGTCGCCGTCAGTGAACACGCCCTTAACGCTCCCGCCGTCATCGCACACCGCAACCAGCCCAAGGCCGGTGCGGCTGAGCTCCAGCATCGCGTCCATGACGCTGGTATCGAGCTTGACCTGCGGAATGGCATCGTCGGTGCGCATCAGGTGGTGAACCTTGTTGAGCAGGCGTGCGCCGAGCGCGCCCGCCGGATGCGAACGGGCGAAATCTTCTTCGTTAAAGCCGCGCGCCTGCATTACCGCCATTGCCAGCGCGTCGCCCATCATCAGGGTGTTAACGGTGCTGGAGGTCGGGGCGAGGTGCATCGGACAGGCTTCACGCTCAACGGAAATATCCAGCGTCGCTTTGGCGGCCAGCGCCAGCGGCGAGCGGGATTTCCCGGTCATCGCCAGCAGGGCGACCGATTTTTCCTGCAGGCGCGGAATAATCAGATCCAGCTCTTTGGCCGAACCGGAGTAGGAGATAAACAGCATCACGTCGCGGCTTTCAATCATCCCCAGATCGCCGTGCAGCGCCTCTGCCGGATGCACGAAGAACGCCGGGGTGCCGGTGCTGGCGAGCGTCGCGGCAATCTTTTTGCCGATATGGCCGGATTTACCGATGCCCGCCACGATCACTTTGCCTTCGCAGTGGATAATGGTGTTGGCCGCGCGGACGAAATCCTCGCCCAGACGTTCGGGCAGGCGGCTGGCTTCCTGCAGTTCCAGCATCAGCGTCTGGCGGCCCGTTTCTAACAGAAAATCACTCATCTCTCTCTCCGGTTACGATCACGTCGATTCCTTTCTCTTCCAGCGCTTTCCTGAACGCCGGGTCGATACCCGCGTCGGTAATCAGCTTATCAACGCTTTCAAGGCTACAGACAATGTTGGGGCTTTTGCGGCCAAACTTCGACGAGTCTGCCATCAAAATCACTTCCCGCGCGGCGTTGCACATCGCTTTACTGACGCTGAACACCTCGTTGAACGTCGTAACACCGGCGTTCAGGTCGATGCCGTCGGTGCCCATAAAGAGTTTATCAAAGCTGAAGTGGTCGAAGGCATTCTCCGCAAGCTGGCCGTGAAACGACGCCGATTTTTTGCGGAAGGTGCCGCCGGGCATCAGGATGGTCTGCTCGCTGTCGAACTCCGACAGGGCGTTGACGATGTGCAGGCTGTTGGTCATCACCGTGATGTTGTTAAAGCGGCTGAGCAGCGGGATCATCTGCAGGACGGTGCTGCCTGCATCCAGAATGATGGAATCGCCATCGTGGATAAATTTGACGGCGGCTTCGGCAATCAGCGCTTTCTGGTGGGTATTAATCAGCGTTTTGTGGTCGATAGGCGGGTCCGCTTCGTCCTTATTGAGCACCACGCCGCCGTAGGTTCGAATGACGGCGCCAGAGTTTTCGAGCAATACCAGGTCCTTGCGTATTGTCGTGCCGGTGGTGTCAAAGTAGTGGGCCAGATCCTCTACCGAGCATTTTCCCTGCTTTTGCAGATGCTCGAGAATGGCCGCCTGCCGCTGACGAGGTTTCATAGGCGCTTCGTTCCTTAGGTTGCGAAATGATAATTTCGCAAGTCTATAGCTTTCACAACGAAATTATCCATGTTTCAGATTAAGCGCTAATGATAGTGCATTCTGACAGAGTGGATCATGGGGAAAGATCACATCAGGCCGTAATTCCTGCAGCGAAATGCCGTTGATTGCCTGGATTTTCACCGGTCGGGCAAAGACGGTCATGCCGCGCATGATGAGGGAATCGCAGACGTGATTGTTTTCATCCAGCGCAACGGCGACGACCACGCGCGGTTTGAAGCGTCCGCCGGAACGCCCGACCCCGACGCGACCTTTCTGACACAGCGCGTCAAACGCGCGGTTAAACTGGTGGATCTGCCAGCCGCCAAACGCCATCTGGAAAATCCAGGCGAGGGCGGCGACGGTGATGAGTGCGGTGACCATATCGGCTCCTTGTTTTGTTCCCTCTCCCGGTGGGAGAGGGTAAGGGTGAGGGCATCAGCCCGCTCGATCAGAACATCACCTGCCCGCCGGTGACGTTAATCGACTGCCCGGTGCAGTACGAGGCTTTCGGGCTGGCGTAAAACAGCAGCATGTTCAGCACGTCCTGATAATCGCACCCGCGCTTCAGCGGCACTTTATCGATGTAGTACTGCTCCACTTCCTCAGCCTTGATGCCGAGCTTGGTGGCGTACTGCGGCAGCAGGGACTGGAACATCGGCGATTTCAGCAGGTTGCCCAGCATCAGCGAGTGCACGGTAATGCCGTACTCGGCCAGATCCAGCGCCAGAGACTGCGTCAGCCCCACGCCGCCAAACTTCGCCGCGCTGTAGCCGGAGTTATGCTTGCTGCCCACTTTCCCCGATTTGGAGTTGATCTGAATGATGCGCCCCTGAATGCCGTCGCGGATCATCAGACGGGAAAACTCGCGGGCGCAGAGGAAATAGCCCACCAGATTCACCTGTAGCGAACGGTCAAAATCCCCCAGTTCGAAATCGCTGATAAAGGCCGCTTTCGCAATCCCCGCGCTGTAGACCAGCAGGTCGGTACGCCCAAAAATCTCGTCCACGCCGCGGGCCAGCGCCATCACGCTCTGCTCGCTGGTGGCGTCGGCGCCAAACCCGTACGCCATCCCTTCACCAAACTCGGTGTTAATGGTGTCCGCCACCCGGGCGGCTTTTTCACTCTGAATGTCCACTACCGCCACGCGGTAGCCCTCTGCGGCAAGCCCACGGCAGAGGAACTCGCCTAAGGTTTGTCCTCCACCAATGACAACGGCAACCTGACTCATGTGTTTCTCCTTAATTACGCAACAAATTTTAACGTGCAGCCTGGGGTGACAGCCTGCGGAACCGGGCCCGCCACGTGAACCGTGCCGGGATATTCGGCCTGCGGCTGGCCGTCGAAACGCAGGGTGATGTGGCCCAGCTCGCGCAGGTTTTGCTCGGCCACGTCGCCGACGGCGGTCACGGCATAGCGCGCCTCGCCCAGCTCCAGCTGGCTCCCGGCCTTCAGCTCGCCCTTCAGCTCGCCGTGACAGTGGATAAAGCAAAACTCTTCGATATCCGCCGGGGCGCCTTCGCGGAAGGTGATCAGCATCTGGTCGCTCAGCGCGTCAGCCGCGCTCTGGCCGATGCGGGTAATGGTGGTCTGGTAAATCACGGTCATCGCAGGAACCTCTTATTGATAAATAAAGCCGGAGACAAACCAGGCAATCAGCACCGTCGGCGCGCCCGTCAGGAAGCGGCTCACCAGCACGGACGGCACGCCCACGCGCACGGTGTCCTGGCGTGCTTCCGCCAGCGACAGCCCTACGGGGATGAAATCGCACGCCGCCTGGGCGTTAATGGCGAACAGGGCGGGCAGGGCGAGGTGCGGGGGAATGTTCCCCAGACCAATCTGCACGCCAATCAGCACGCCGATGACCTGGGCAATCACCGCGCCCGGGCCGAGGAACGGCGACAGCAGCGGGAAGGAGCAGATCAGCGCCAGCGTCACCAGCCCGAGCGGGTGGCTGGCGAGCGGGGCGAGGCCGTGGGCAATCCAGTCGCCCAGGCCGGACGCCATGATGATGCCGATCAGCGCCGAAACGAATGCCATAAACGGCAGTATGGTTTTCAGCACCGTGTCGATGGTGTCGCGCCCTGACTGGAACAGCACCGCCACGGCGGACCCCATGCCCATCCCGACCTTCGCCAGCAGGCCGTCGCTCTGCTCGGTGATTTTCTTGCTGGTGTCGTACTCGCGCGGGGCCGCTTTTTGCGGCGCGGCAGTGCCATTCACCAGAGTGATGTTGTCCTCCTTCACGCCTGAGACATAAATGTCCTCAAGGATGTACTGCGCCAGCGGGCCGGATTTTCCGGTGGAGTGAATATTCACTGTCGGAATGCGGCGCTTCGGATAGATACCGCAGCGCAGCGTGCCGCCGCAGTCGATCACCGCCACGCCGATTTCCGCTTCCGGCGGCTCGCCCTCCTTGAAGCCGTCGACCGCTTCCCAGCCGGTCAGCTCGCGCAGCCTGTCGACGATCGCCGGGCGCGTGCCTGCGGTGATGTAGACGATCTTTTTGCCTTCGGTGGCGTCGAACTCCAGCGGGCCGCCCCAGCCGCCCGTGCCTTTCTCAATGCGGATCCGGTTCATGCTGTGGCTCCTGAAAGATGAACTTTCTGTTCAAGCTGGATGCCCATTTTTTTCTCAAAAATGGCGGTGGTGAGGTCGGTCACCCAGCCGCGGAAGAAGTTGGTGACCAGGCCGACCAGCAGATAGCTCACCGCCAGCGGGCCGAGCGGCAGGCCAAGCGTGGTAAGACCGCTGGCGATCCCGAGATAGACAAACAGCTCGCCGGGGTTAATGTGCGGGAACAGGCCGTTCATGGAATGGCAGCTGTAGGAGGCGGCGGCGTAGTAGCTCGGCTTGTACTTTTCCGGCATGAAGCGGCCGAGGCTTAAGGTCATCGGGTTGCAGAACACGAAGGTGCCGATGAACGGCAGTACCAGGTAGCGGGACAGCGGATTACCGGCACAGCGCTGGGCGAAGCGTTCGATGCGCTGCTGGCCGATAAAGTTAATCAGCGCGTTCATGATCACCAGCAGGCTGATCAGCAGGGGCAGGATCCCGGTCACCATGCCGGTGAACACTTCTCCGCCTTTCTGAAACAGCCCGATGAACCACTCGGCGCCGTGGGTGATGGTTTCTATCATTCTTCTCTCCTGTGAGGCTTTTTTGTTTTTGTGTTGCGGGGTTAATAATAATCACTTTGAAAGGTTTTAAAGTGTTAGTTAGATCTCACAATGAAAGAAAAATGGATTATTTTGAAAGTTTATTGATGGGGTCAATGATTTTCGGTGGAAAAAAGGGCGGATTTGCGTGGGGGAGGCGTGTACCGCTTCCTTGAGGTGTTGCGGATGCTTTACCATACTGGGTTCTTATCGAACCCGTTAAATGGATGTCTCATGTTCAAGCGTCGTTATGCAGCGCTGTTGCCTGCGCTTATTCTGCTGTCTGCCTGTAGTAGCAAACCTAAGACCGAAGCCGTTCAGCAAACGGCGGGCGCGCCTTCCGGAGGATTCCTGCTGGAGCCGCAGCACAATATGATGCAGATGGGCGGCGACTTCGCGAATAACCCGGCGGCCGAGCAGTTCATCGATAAAATGGTGAGCAAGCACGGCTTTGACAGACAGCAGCTGCACGAAATTTTGTCTCAGGCCAAGCGACTGGACTACGTGCTGCGCCTGATGGACAGGCAGGCTCCAACCGCCCAGGTGCCGAGCGGGCCGAACGGCGCGTGGCTGCGCTACCGCAAACAGTTTATTACCCCGGACAACGTGCAAAACGGCGTGGTGTTCTGGAATCAGTATGAAGATGCGCTCAACCGCGCGTGGCAGGTGTACGGCGTACCGCCGGAAATCATCGTCGGGATTATCGGCGTGGAAACCCGATGGGGCCGCGTGATGGGTAAAACCCGCATCCTGGACGCGCTGGCGACGCTCTCCTTTAACTATCCGCGCCGCGCGGAGTATTTCTCTTCCGAGCTGGAAACCTTCCTGCTGATGGCGCGCAGCGAGCAGGACGATCCGCTCGATCTGAAAGGGTCGTTTGCCGGCGCGATGGGCTACGGCCAGTTTATGCCGTCCTCCTATAAGCAATATGCCGTCGACTTTAACGGGGATGGTCATATCAACCTGTGGGATCCGGTAGATGCCATCGGCAGCGTGGCGAACTACTTCAAAGCGCACGGCTGGACGCCAGGCGGCCAGGTGGCGGTGCAGGCGAACGGTCAGGCGCCGGGGCTGGAAAACGGCTTCAAAACCAAATACAGCGTTGCGCAGCTGACGGCGGCGGGCTTAACACCGACCCAGCCGTTGGGCAATGTCGATCAGGTAAGTCTGTTGCGTCTGGATGTCGGGACGGGCTATCAGTACTGGTACGGCATGCCGAACTTCTACGCCATCACCCGCTATAACCACAGCACTCACTATGCGATGGCCGTATGGCAGCTGGGGCTGGCGGTATCGCAGGCCCGCGTGCCGGCGGCGTCACCGTTTAGTCAGTAAGTCATCTTATTCCCCCTCTCCCTGTGGGAGAGGGCTGGGGTGAGGGCACCCGCGCGCACCTATTTCCTGCAGAAACATTTCGCCACACTCCCTTTTCAAACCCGCCATTTACATCTTCACCGCCTTTCATTATTGTTATGTTATAACATTTAATGTGGTGTCAGAATGTCAACGTCCCTTTTTTCTCTGTCTGCTCTGGTTCGGCTTTTGCTGGCGCTGGTGCTTGTTGCCTTTATCGGGCTGGCCGTGCGCTGGGCGGTGGCATTGCCATGATTGTGATGAATGAACTGGTCGCGGGATATGAACGCCAGCCCGTTACGCGGCCCCTCTCGGGCACGATTGAGCGCGGCAGCATGACCGCCATTATCGGCGCTAACGGCTGCGGGAAATCCACGCTGCTGAAAACGCTGGCGGGATTTATTCCTCCCGTCAGCGGCGGCTTCCGCTGGCAGGGGAAGCCGCCGGTAATCGGCTGGCTGGCACAGCGTCACGCGCTGGAGGCGCAGTTTCCGCTGACCGTACAGGACGTGGTAAGCATGGGCTGCTGGCCGGGCATGTCGCTTTTTTCCGGGTTTCGTCGCGAAACGCGGTTGCGCATTGCCAGCGCGCTTGAGCGCGTCGGGCTTGAGTCCATGGCGTTATCCACCATCGATGAACTCTCCGGCGGTCAGTTTCAGCGCATGCTCTTTGCCCGCGTCCTGGTGCAGCAGGCGCCGCTGGTGATGCTGGATGAACCCTTTACCGGAGTCGATGAAGCCACCTGCAGCGTGCTGATGGACCTGATGCTGGAGATGTATATGAAGGGGCAAACGCTGCTCGCGGTACTGCACGACAGCGAGCGCGTGTCGCGCCATTTCCCGCAGACGCTGCGGCTGGATGCTGACGTTCCCCAGTGGAAAACCGAGCGGGTGAGGGTGGCATGATCTGGCATCTCTTTTTTCAGCCGTTTATTGAGTACGGCTTTATGCGTCGCGCGCTGGTGGTTTGCCTGGCGCTCTCCGTCAGCACCACCGCGCTCGGCGTGTTTCTTCAGCTGCGTCGGATGAGCCTGATGGGCGATGCCCTTTCTCACGCCATTTTGCCGGGTGTCGCCGTGGGGTATTTGCTCAGCGGTATGTCGCTGCTGGCGATGAGTATTGGCGGTTTTATCGCGGGAATTACCGTGGCGCTGCTGGCCGGTCTGGTCAGTCGACGCACGCCCCTGAAAGAAGATGCCAGCTTTGCCGGGTTTTATCTTGGCTCGCTGGCGCTGGGGGTCACGCTGGTGTCGCTGCGCGGGTCGAATGTCGATCTGCTGCATCTGCTGTTTGGCTCCATCCTCGCCGTGGACAACGACGCCGCGCTGTTTGTCACGGGCGTTTGCATGTTCACCCTTATCACGCTGGCGCTGTTTTATCGCGGGCTGGTGACAGAAGCGTTTGATACCGCCTGGCTGCAGGTGAACGCCCGCTGGCTGCCTGGCCTGCTGCACGGACTGTTTCTGGCGCTGCTGGTGCTTAACCTGGTGGCCGGTTTTCAGGTGCTCGGCACGCTGATGGCCGTTGGGCTGATGATGCTTCCGGCCGTGGCAGCCCGCTGCTGGGTGCGCACGTTACCTGCCTTACTCCTGATGGCGGGTATCAGCGGTATCTTCTGCGCATGGCTGGGGCTGAGCCTCTCCTGGGCGATGAGCCTACCGGCCGGGCCGTCCATCGTGCTCACCGCCAGCGCGCTGTTCTTTATTTCCATTTTACTGGGTACGCGAAGCAGGCTCGCTGGCAGCCTGCGGGCGTATTTTTAACGCAAGGGGAAACGATGAAACGTACAGGATTTGTAGTGGCGCTCGCGCTGGGGATGATGTCGCACGGCGTGATGGCGAAAACGCTGAATGTGGTGACCAGCTTTTCGATACTGGGGGATATCACGCAGGAGGTGGGCGGCGACCATGTGAACGTGACGACGCTGGTCGGGCCGGACGGCGATCCGCATACCTTCGAACCGTCGCCGAAAGACAGCGCGGCCCTGAGCAAGGCTGATGTGGTGGTGGTGAACGGCCTGGGGCTGGAAGGCTGGCTTGATCGTCTGGTGAAAGCCTCCGGGTTCAAAGGGCAACTGGTTGTCGCCTCAACAGGGGTGAAAACCCACACGCTTGAGGAAGATGGAAAGACTGTGACCGATCCGCACGCGTGGAACAGCGCGGCGAACGGGGCGCTGTATGCGCAAAATATTCTGAACGGGCTGGTGAAAGCCGATCCGCAAGATAAAGCGGCGCTCGAGGCTACCGGTAAGCCGTATATCGCGCAGCTGACACAACTGGATAACTGGGCCAAAACGCGCTTTAGTCAGATCCCGCCGGCGAAGCGTAACGTGCTGACCAGCCATGACGCGTTCGGCTATTTCAGCCGCGCTTACGGCGCGACGTTTATGGCGCCGCAGGGGCTGTCGTCTGAGAGCGAAGCCAGCGCGGCGCAGGTCGCCGAGATTATCAATCAGATTAAAGCCGACGGCGTGAAAACCTGGTTCATGGAGAATCAGCTCGATCCGCGTCTGGTGAAACAGATTGCGTCGGCGACGGGCGCACAGCCCGGGGGTGAGCTTTACCCCGAAGCGCTGTCGGCAAAAGGTGGGGTGGCAGACACCTACGTTAAGGCGTTTCGCCACAATGTGAACACCCTCGCTGACAGCATGAAATAACCTTTCCACCGCCGGTGCGTCCGTACCGGCTTTTTTCTGAAGCCCCCTCGTAAAACCTGAAGTCCATCCCCACATCTGACGAGAAAGTGCTATCTTGTGCAGCACGTTTTTCTGATGCCTGGAGCGAGAATGACTGACCATGAATTGATGCAGCTTAGCGAGATCGTTGGCCTTGCGCTGAAGCAGCGTGGCGCGACAATCACCACCGCGGAATCCTGCACCGGCGGCTGGGTGGCGAAAGCGATTACCGATATTGCCGGCAGTTCCGCCTGGTTTGAACGCGGTTTTGTGACCTACAGTAACGAAGCTAAAGCTCAGATGATTGGCGTGCGTGAATCCACGCTTGAACAGCATGGCGCGGTCAGCGAACCGGTGGTGATCGAGATGGCCATTGGCGCGCTCAAAGAGGCGCGGGCAGACTACGCGATTTCCATTAGCGGTATTGCGGGCCCGGACGGCGGCAGCGACGTGAAGCCTGTCGGCACCGTCTGGTTTGGGTTCGCCACCTCCAAAGGGGAAGGGATCACCCGCCGGGAGTGCTTCAGCGGCGATCGTGAAAGCGTACGTCGTCAGGCAACCGTTTATGCGTTAAAAACGCTCTGGCAACAATTTCTACAAAACACTTGATACTGTATGACCATACAGTATAATTGCACCAACAGAACAGAAATCCACGGTGAAGCACAGTCGCTTCTCCCGGCATGACAGGAGTAATAATGGCTATCGACGAAAACAAACAGAAAGCGTTGGCGGCAGCACTGGGCCAGATCGAAAAGCAATTCGGTAAAGGCTCCATCATGCGCCTGGGTGAAGACCGTTCCATGGATGTGGAAACCATCTCCACCGGTTCGCTTTCTCTGGATATCGCGCTGGGCGCTGGCGGTCTGCCTATGGGCCGTATCGTAGAAATCTACGGGCCAGAGTCCTCCGGTAAAACCACCCTGACGCTGCAGGTGATCGCCGCGGCACAGCGCGAAGGTAAAACCTGTGCGTTTATCGATGCCGAGCACGCGCTGGACCCTGTTTATGCCCGCAAGCTGGGTGTGGATATCGACAACCTGCTGTGTTCTCAGCCGGACACCGGTGAGCAGGCGCTGGAAATTTGTGACGCGCTGGCGCGTTCTGGTGCCGTTGACGTTATCGTGGTCGACTCCGTTGCCGCACTGACGCCAAAAGCCGAAATCGAAGGTGAAATCGGTGACTCGCATATGGGCCTCGCGGCACGTATGATGAGCCAGGCGATGCGTAAGCTGGCGGGTAACCTGAAGCAGTCCAACACGCTGCTGATCTTCATCAACCAGATCCGTATGAAAATTGGTGTGATGTTCGGTAACCCGGAAACCACTACCGGTGGTAACGCACTGAAATTCTACGCCTCTGTCCGTCTGGATATCCGCCGTATCGGCGCGGTGAAAGAGGGCGAAAACGTAGTCGGTAGCGAAACCCGCGTGAAGGTTGTGAAGAACAAAATCGCCGCGCCGTTCAAACAGGCTGAGTTCCAGATCCTCTACGGCGAAGGGATCAACTTCCTCGGCGAGCTGGTTGACCTGGGCGTGAAAGAGAAGCTGATTGAAAAAGCGGGCGCCTGGTACAGCTATAACGGTGACAAGATTGGTCAGGGTAAAGCGAACGCGATCTCCTGGCTGAAAGAGAACCCGGCTGCAGCGAAAGAGATTGAGAAGAAGGTACGTGAGCTTCTGCTGAACAACCAGGACTCCAAACCTGATTTCGTGGTCGATGCCGCGGATGCTGAAGAAACTAACGAAGACTTTTAATTGTTTCGTTTAAAAATGAAGGGCTGCTGATGCGGCCCTTTTTGCATTTCTGAATCAGCAGGTTTTTTATGAGTGAACCGACAACACGTAGACCCGCGTATGCGCGCTTACTGGACCGCGCGGTGCGCATCCTGGCCGTTCGTGACCACAGTGAACAGGAGCTGCGGCGAAAACTGTCGGCTCCGGTGATGAGTAAAAACGGGCCGGAAGAGATTGATGCCACCGCGGAAGATTATGACCGCGTGATTGCCTGGTGCTATGAGCATCGTTATCTCGATGACGAGCGCTTTGCCTCACGGTTTCTCGCCAGCCGCGGCCGTAAAGGATATGGGCCCGCGCGCATCCGGCAGGAACTGAACCAGAAAGGGGTGGCCAGGGAGTCCATCGAAAAAGCGATGCGCGAATGTGATACTGACTGGTGCGAGCTGGCCAGAGAACAGGCGATTCGTAAATACGGCGAACCGCTGCCGCGTGAGTTTTCAGAAAAAGTTAAAATCCAGCGCTTTTTGCTCTACCGCGGCTTTCTCATGGAAGATATTCAGGATATCTGGCGTAATTTTGCCGATTGAACGCATGCGGGATTTTACTTCCCACTAAAGAAAACTTATCTTATTCCCACTTTTTCCAGTAGCTGGTCTGTCCAACGGTTTACCGGTACAGGCTGGCTACGACATTTCGTTAGCTTGATTTCAGGATAATTATGAGCAAGAGCACCGCTGAGATCCGTCAGGCGTTTCTCGATTTTTTCCATAGTAAGGGACACCAGGTTGTTGCCAGCAGCTCCCTGGTACCGAACAACGATCCGACTCTGCTGTTTACCAACGCCGGGATGAACCAGTTCAAGGATGTGTTCCTTGGTCTCGACAAGCGTAATTATTCCCGCGCCACAACCTCACAGCGTTGCGTGCGTGCGGGCGGTAAACACAACGACCTGGAAAACGTCGGTTACACCGCGCGTCACCATACCTTCTTCGAAATGCTGGGTAACTTCAGCTTCGGCGACTACTTCAAACACGATGCCATTCAATATGCGTGGGAACTACTGACCGGTGAAAACTGGTTCAACCTGCCGAAAGAGCGTCTGTGGGTTACCGTCTATGAAACCGATGACGAAGCCTACGAAATCTGGGAAAAAGAAGTCGGGATCCCGCGCGAGCGTATTATTCGCATCGGTGATAACAAAGGCGCGCCATACGCGTCTGACAACTTCTGGCAGATGGGTGATACCGGCCCTTGCGGTCCGTGCACCGAGATCTTCTACGATCACGGCGACCACATCTGGGGTGGCCCTCCAGGCAGCCCGGAAGAAGACGGCGATCGCTACATTGAGATCTGGAACATCGTGTTCATGCAGTTCAACCGTCAGGCCGACGGTACGATGGAGCCGCTGCCGAAGCCTTCCGTCGATACCGGTATGGGTCTGGAGCGTATTGCCGCGGTTCTGCAGCACGTTAACTCCAACTACGAAATTGACCTGTTCAGCACTCTGATCAAAGCCGTTGCGAACGTTACCGGCGCGACCGATCTGAACAACAAATCGCTGCGCGTTATCGCGGACCACATTCGTTCCTGTGCGTTCCTGATTGCCGACGGCGTTATCCCGTCGAATGAAAACCGTGGCTACGTGCTGCGTCGTATCATTCGTCGTGCCATCCGTCACGGCAACATGCTGGGCGCGAAGGACACCTTCTTCTATAAACTCGTTGGGCCACTGATTGGCGTGATGGGTGCTGCCGGTGATGAGCTGAAACGCCAGCAGGCGCAGGTAGAGCAGGTTCTGAAAACCGAAGAAGAGCAGTTTGCGCGTACACTTGAGCGCGGCCTGGCGCTGCTGGACGAAGAGCTGGCGAAACTTAAGGGCGACACGCTGGATGGCGAAACCGCTTTCCGCCTGTACGACACCTACGGCTTCCCGGTTGACCTGACGGCGGACGTTTGCCGCGAGCGCAACATCAAAGTTGACGAAGCGGGCTTCGAAGCCGCGATGGAAGAGCAGCGTCGTCGTGCGCGTGAGTCCAGCGGTTTCGGTGCGGACTACAACGCGATGATTCGCGTTGATAGTGCATCGGAATTCAAAGGTTATGACGCGCTGGAACTGACCGGCAAAGTCACCGCTCTGTTTGTTGACGGTAAAGCCGTGGACAGCATCAGCGCGGGTCAGGATGCGGTTGTCATTCTGGACAAAACGCCGTTCTACGCGGAATCCGGCGGTCAGGTTGGCGATAAGGGCGAACTGAAAGGCAACGGCTTTAGCTTTAGCGTCAGCGACACCCAGAAATACGGTCAGGCGATTGGTCACCAGGGCAAACTGGTTTCCGGTTCTCTGAAAGTGGGCGAGGGCGTACAGGCTAACGTGGATGAAGCTCGCCGCGCGCGCATTCGTCTGAACCACTCTGCAACCCACCTGATGCACGCTGCCCTGCGCGACGTACTCGGTACCCACGTTGCACAGAAAGGTTCTCTGGTTAACGACAAAGTGCTGCGTTTCGACTTCTCGCATTTTGAAGCGATGAAACCGTCTGAGATCCGCGCGGTGGAAGATCTGGTGAACGTGCAGATCCGTCGTAACCTGCCAATCGAGACCCACATCATGGAGCTCGAGGACGCCAAGAAAAAAGGTGCGATGGCGCTGTTTGGTGAGAAATATGACGACCGCGTTCGCGTGCTGAGCATGGGCGACTTCTCTACCGAGCTGTGCGGCGGTACGCACGCATCGCGCACCGGTGACATCGGCCTGTTCCGCATTGTTTCCGAGTCGGGTACGGCGGCAGGCGTGCGTCGTATTGAAGCGGTGACCGGTGAAGGTGCGATTGCCAGCCTGCATGCGCAGAGCGATCAGCTGCACGACATCGCGCAGCTGCTGAAAGGCGATAGCCAGAACCTGGGCGAGAAAGTGCGCGTTGCGCTGGATCGCACGCGTCAGCTGGAAAAAGAGCTGCAGCAGCTGAAAGAGCAGGCTGCGGCGCAGGAGAGTGCAAACCTCTCCAGCAAGGCTGTAGACATTAAGGGCGTCAAACTGCTGGTCAGCGATCTGGCGGGCGTTGAGCCTAAGATGCTGCGTACTATGGTCGACGATCTCAAGAACCAGCTTGGTTCTACCGTTATCGTGCTGGCGACAGTGGCAGAAGGTAAGGTTTCTCTGATTGCGGGCGTCTCTAAGGATGTGACCGACCGCGTTAAAGCAGGGGAACTGATTGGTATGGTCGCTCAGCAGGTGGGCGGCAAGGGTGGCGGTCGTCCGGACATGGCGCAAGCCGGTGGTACGGATGCGGCGGCACTTCCGCAAGCTTTGGCCAGCGTTGAAAGCTGGGTAAGCGCGAAACTGTAATAACTACAAAGCACAAGCAGACGCCATAGCGGTAACGTTATGGCGTCTTGTTCACTGTGCTATCGATAACGATAAAGTCAGGTTGAGTTTGTGTATATCGGCTAAACTTACGTTTAACAGAATGTGATGCCGTGACTGCTTACACTTTACGTGTTTGTCATCGCTTACTTTTTGGCGTTATATGATGGATAATGCCGGGATACAAGAGACCCGACTCTTTTAATCTTTCAAGGAGCAAAGAATGCTGATTCTGACTCGTCGAGTTGGTGAGACCCTCATGATTGGGGATGAGGTCACCGTGACAGTTTTAGGGGTAAAGGGTAACCAGGTACGTATTGGTGTTAACGCTCCTAAAGAAGTATCTGTCCACCGTGAAGAGATCTACCAGCGTATCCAGGCTGAAAAATCCCAGCAGTCCAGTTACTGATATTGTCGCGTCTCGCTGTCGGGCGAGACGCAACCCTCCTGTCATTTTTCCTGCTCAACGTTACCGTTTAATTTCAAACGCTCTCTTTTTAACCACTCTATTACCCCAAACTCGCCCCTACGCCGCCATTTCTGCAAAGGTTTTCTGTGAAGATGCCTGCAAAATCCGCTTATAAAACACCCTCTTTGCGGCTTTTACATGCGAATTGCGTGTGATTTGTGCAAACGATAAAAGCTTTTGGAAAATTGTTTGACTTATAAGTCCCAGAAAGTAATATATGCGCCACGCAGCGACGAGAAGCTCTTAACGAGTAACTCGAAGCACTTGAAAGAGGCGTTGTGTGGTGAGGTGGCCGAGAGGCTGAAGGCGCTCCCCTGCTAAGGGAGTATGCGGTCAAAAGCTGCATCCGGGGTTCGAATCCCCGCCTCACCGCCATTTTGCATCCGTAGCTCAGCTGGATAGAGTACTCGGCTACGAACCGAGCGGTCGGAGGTTCGAATCCTCCCGGATGCACCATCTATTACTTCATATTGCTTTAGAAGTGATATGAATATCGAGCAGTACAGTAGTAAATCCCGATGCATCCGTAGCTCAGCTGGATAGAGTACTCGGCTACGAACCGAGCGGTCGGAGGTTCGAATCCTCCCGGATGCACCATTTACTATTTCTGAAAGCAGTACCCTGATGCATCCGTAGCTCAGCTGGATAGAGTACTCGGCTACGAACCGAGCGGTCGGAGGTTCGAATCCTCCCGGATGCACCATTATTATTTCTGAAAGTAGTTCCCTGATGCATCCGTAGCTCAGCTGGATAGAGTACTCGGCTACGAACCGAGCGGTCGGAGGTTCGAATCCTCCCGGATGCACCATCTTCTCCTTCTTTGTTTATTCCTTCGACGTTCCGTCAGCAATCACACTCTCAGTCAGCGACAAAAATCACCATTTACGATAAAGTAATGCTTTGTTAATCGTTTAGCGAGAGCACGATGTACGCACAGTATGACGGTTTGATCTTCGATATGGACGGCACTCTCCTGGATACCGAACCCACGCATCGTCAAGCCTGGACTGACGTCCTGGGCCGCTACGGCATGCGTTTCGATCTTCAGGCGATGATTGCCCTCAACGGATCTCCCACCTGGCGTATTGCGCAGGCCGTGATTGAACTGAATCAGGCCGATCTCGACCCGCACCTGCTCGCGCGCGAAAAAACCGATGCGGTAAAAGCCATGCTTTTAGATACCGTACGCCCTCTGCCGCTGATTGATGTGGTAAAAGAGTGGCACGGGCGCCGCCCGATGTCTGTAGGAACCGGGAGCGAAAGCGCGATTGCAGAAGCTTTGCTCAACCATCTTGGCCTGCGCCACTATTTTTCTGCCGTGGTCGCCGCCGATCATGTTAAACATCACAAGCCCGCACCGGACACCTTCCTGCTTTGCGCAGAATTAATGGGCGTCCCGGCGGCAAAATGTGTCGTGTTTGAAGACGCCGATTTCGGCATTCAGGCCGCGCGTGATGCCGGAATGGATGCGGTGGATGTGCGCTTACTGTGAGTGACGCGCTGTCACTTGCCTCATTATTCGCCAGCAGTTTTTTAAGCGCCACGCTGTTACCGGGAAATTCGGAAGTGGTGCTGGTGGCGATGCTGTTGTCCGGCGTGAGTCAGCCCTGGCTGCTTGTATTAATAGCAACAATGGGTAATAGCCTTGGAGGGCTGACTAACGTTATTCTTGGGCGTTTCTTTCCGCTGCGCGAAAAATCGCGCTGGCAGGAAAAGGCAGTCGGCTGGCTAAAACGCTATGGCGCTGCCACGCTGTTATTAAGCTGGATGCCTGTAATAGGCGATTTACTGTGTCTGCTGGCGGGATGGATGCGCATCTCCTGGGGACCGGTGCTCTTTTTTTTGTGCCTTGGCAAGGCGTTGCGCTATGTTCTCGTGGCGTGGGCAACACTACAGGGTATGACGTGGTGGCACTAATTGGTGGAATGAATACGCGACCTTCAATCGTCAACCATTACAATTATGCTGAGTAACATTACTTTGACAGGCGGGAGGTCAATTTGATC
Organism: Enterobacter sp. E20; assembly: GCF_000801755.2. NCBI lineage: Bacteria > Pseudomonadati > Pseudomonadota > Gammaproteobacteria > Enterobacterales > Enterobacteriaceae > Enterobacter > Enterobacter sp. E20. The sequence goes on along the minus strand of NZ_CP012999.1, from coordinate 3,722,585 downwards.
CCGGACGTATCTCAGGCGCTGGCCTGGCTGGAAAACCACCCTCAGGCATTGAAGGGTATTCAGCGTGGTCTTGAGCGTGAAACGCTGCGCGTTAACGCGGACGGTAGCTTAGCGACGACGGGTCACCCGAAGGCGTTAGGCTCGGCGCTGACACATAAATGGATCACAACCGATTTCGCTGAGGCACTGCTGGAGTTCATCACGCCAGTAGAGGGTGATATTGATCATATGCTGACGATCATGCGCGATATCCATCGCTACACCGCGCGCAACATGGGCGACGAACGTATGTGGCCCCTCAGCATGCCGTGCTATATCGAGCAGGGCCAGGAGATTGAGCTGGCGCAGTACGGCACGTCAAATATCGGCCGGCTGAAAACGCTCTATCGCGAAGGGCTGAAAAACCGCTACGGCGCGTTGATGCAGACGATCTCGGGCGTGCATTACAACTTCTCGCTGCCAATGGCGTTCTGGCAGGCGAAATGCGGTGAAACGGATAAAGACGCGATCTCTGAAGGCTACTTCCGCCTGATCCGCAACTATTACCGTTTCGGCTGGGTGATCCCGTATCTGTTTGGTGCCTCCCCGGCGATCTGTTCTTCGTTCCTGCAGGGGAAACCGACCACGCTGCCGTTCGAGAAGACCGAGTGCGGAATGTACTATCTCCCGTACGCCACCTCTCTGCGCCTGAGCGATCTCGGTTATACCAATAAATCGCAAAGCAATCTCGGTATTACGTTTAACGAATTGCACGAATATGTGGCAGGATTGAAGCGGGCGATCAAAACCCCGTCGGAAGAGTACGAGAAAATCGGCCTCGAAAAAGACGGCAAGCGCCTGCAAATCAACAGCAATGTGCTGCAGATTGAAAACGAGCTGTATGCGCCTATTCGTCCTAAGCGCGTAACGCGCAGCGGTGAAACCCCGTCGGATGCGCTGCAGCGCGGCGGGATTGAATACATTGAAGTGCGTTCGCTGGATATCAACCCGTTCTCACCGATTGGCGTTGATGAGCAGCAGATTCGCTTCCTGGATCTGTTTATGGTCTGGTGCGTGCTGGCGGATGCGCCGGAAATGAGTTCAGACGAACTGCTTTGTACCCGTACAAACTGGAATCGCGTGATTCTGGAAGGGCGTAAGCCGGGCCTGACGCTGGGTATTGGCTGCGAAACGGCACAGTTCCCGCTGACAAAAGTCGGCAAAGATCTGTTCCGCGACCTGAAGCGTGTTGCACGCACAATGGACAGCATCGACGGCGGCGACGCGTATCAACAGATCTGCGATCAGCTGATGGAATGTTTTGATAATCCGGAACTGACGTTCTCAGCGCGTATTCTGCGTTCTATGATCGATCAGGGCATTGGCGGCACCGGGCGTTCACTCTCAGCGGAGTACCGCGAGATGCTGATGCAGGAGCCGTTAGAAGTGCTGAGCGAAGCGGATTTTGTCGCGGAACGCGATGCGTCCGTGGTGCGTCAGAAAGAGGTTGAAGCGGCGGATACCGAGTCGTTTGAGGCGTTTCTGGCGAAGCAGTCTTAAGCAGAAAAGAAAAAGGCCACATCGCTGTGGCCAAAATATACATCTCTGAATTCAGGGATGATGATAACAAATGCGCGTCTTTCATATAGTCAGACGTGCATTCTGTAGAAGAGTTCAGTTTATTTTAAAAAAAATCACTGTCGGAGGTGACGTATGCCGTTATTAGATAGCTTTACTGTCGACCATACCCGTATGGAAGCACCTGCAGTACGCGTGGCGAAGACCATGCACACCCCGCACGGCGACACGATCACCGTCTTCGATCTGCGTTTCTGCGTGCCAAATAAAGAAGTGATGCCAGAGAAAGGCATTCATACCCTGGAACACCTGTTCGCCGGTTTCATGCGTGACCATCTGAACGGCAACGGCGTTGAGATCATCGACATCTCTCCGATGGGCTGCCGTACCGGTTTCTACATGAGCCTGATTGGCCAGCCGGAAGAGAAACGCGTCGCTGATGCGTGGAAAGCGGCGATGGAAGACGTGCTGAAGGTGAAAGAGCAGAACCAGATCCCTGAGCTGAACGTTTACCAGTGCGGTACTTACCAGATGCACTCTCTGGAAGAAGCGCAGGACATCGCGCGTCACATCATCGAGCGTGATGTTCGCGTGAACAGCAACGAAGAGCTGGCCCTGCCAAAAGAAAAACTGCAGGAACTGCACATCTAGTGCACCTTTTCCCTCTCCCTCCGGGAGAGGGTAGGGGTGAGGGTGGTTTAACCCCATGACCACAACCTCAACATTCTCCTTTACCCATCGTCCCCTCGTTCCGTTTGCCCATGATTACGTTCATGGTGACAGCGAGCCGTGGCATGAGCACGACTGCGCGCAGCTGTTGCACACCCTGAGCGGCGTGGTACGGGTCGATACGGCTTCGGGCTGTTGGGTTGTTCCTCCCGGTCGCGGCGTCTGGCTACCGGCAGGGACCCGCCACTCGCTTCGCATCACCGGCAACGTGGCGGCGCGAACGCTGTTTATCGATCCGCTGGCGCGGGCCGATCTCCCGGCCACCTGTCAGATCGTGCAGATCGCGCCGCTTTTGCGCGAGCTGATCCTCGTCTCTCTTGCTTTACCTGAATCGTACTCGCCCGGCAGCCGGGATGAACGCGTCTATGAACTCATTCTTGATGAAATCCGCACCATGCCGGTGCTGCCGTTTCATCTGCCGGAGCCGGAAAGCGAGGCGTTACATCACCTGTGTTTGCAAATCCGGCAAAACGCGGGGGAGAGCTGGAGCAGCGCGCAGGCCGCGAGCATGATGAACATGAGCGAACGCACCCTGAACCGCCATTTTCAGCAGCAGACGGGATTAAGCTACGGCGAATGGTTGAGAAGGGCGCGCCTGCTGGAAGCCTTAGTGCGGCTGGCGCAGGGCCAGCCGGTGCTGCGCGTGGCGCTGGATCTGGGTTACGGCAGCCACAGCGCCTTTACGGCGATGTTCCGCCGGGTGATGGGCATCTCACCCAGCGATTACTTTAAGAACGACTGACGGCGTTTAAGAGCGCCTGAAGCGACGCGCGCGCCACGTCGCTGTCGATGCCCACGCCCCAGCGGCTGCTGCCGTCCTGGAACAGGCAGCGGATGTAGGCCACCGAGCGGCTGTCGCTGCGTTCGCCTAACGTATGCTCGTGATAATCCTTAATCACGAACGGGGCGTTGACCCAGCGGCTTAAGCCGTGAGCGGCGGCGGAGAGCAGACCGTTACCCTGACCTTCCAGCTGACGCGTTCCCCCCTGCGTAGCGATGCTTGCCGTCAAACGCAGCTGGCCGTCCTGCTGGCTGTCGCTGCGGTAGGATTGCAGCGCAAACTGCGGCGAAGCTACCAGGCCGTAGCGGGTGCGGAAAAGCTGCCACAGCGCATTTTGCGTCATCTCTTTTCCGTGGCGATCGGTTTCCTGCTGCACGTGCTGGCTGAAATCCTGCTGCAGGGTGCGGGGTAATTTCAGGCCATGATTCTGTTCGATGAGCCACGCGCTGCCGCTTTTCCCTGACTGGCTGTTTACGCGGATCACCGCTTCGTAGGTGCAGCCGATATCCTGCGGATCGACGGGCAGATACGGCATCTCCCAGCGATCGCCAGGCCTGCGGGCATCAAAGCCTTTTTTGATCGCGTCCTGGTGCGAGCCGGAGAAGGCGGTATAGGCCAGCCGTCCGGCCCACGGGTGGCGCGGATGCACCGGCAGCTGGTTGCAGGCTTCCACCACTTCCACGATCCGGTTCATATCGCTAAAGTCGAGATTCGGGCTGACGCCCTGGCTGTAGAGGTTCATCGCCAGCGTCACCAGGCAGACGTTGCCCGTGCGCTCGCCGTTACCAAACAGACAGCCCTCCACGCGGTCTGCCCCCGCCATCACGGCCAGCTCGGCGCTGGCGACGCCGGTACCGCGGTCGTTATGCGGATGCACGCTGATGCAGACATCCCGGCGGCGGCTGAAGTGGCGACAGAAATACTCGATCTGGTCGGCATAGACGTTCGGCGTGCTCACTTCGACGGTTGCGGGTAAGTTGATCACCATGGGCCGTTCGTCGCACGGCTGCCACATCTCCGCCACGGCTTCACAAATCTCCAGCGCAAACTCCGGCTCGGTAAAGCAGAAGGTCTCCGGGGAATACTCATACTGCCAGCGAGTGTCCGGGTTCTCTTCACACAGCTGACGAATTAGCCGCGTGGAGCGCGTCGCCAGCTCAACGATTTGCGCTTTCTCCATGCCGAACACCAGGCGGCGGAACAGCGGGGCGGTGGCGTTATACAGATGGACGGTGGCCTGTTTCGCACCGCGCAGGGATTCGAAAGTGCGATGGATGAGATCTTCCCGCGCCTGGGTTAATACCTGAATCGTGACGTCATCCGGGATGCGGTTCTCTTCAATCAGCTGGCGAACGAAGTTGAAGTCGGTCTGCGAGGCGGATGGGAAAGCCACCTCAATTTCTTTGAATCCGCAGCCCAGCAGCAGATCCCAGAACTGCAGCTTGCGGGTGCTGTCCATCGGCTCGGCAAGGGCCTGGTTGCCGTCGCGTAAGTCGGTTGAGAGCCAGCGCGGCGCGCGGGTAATGCGTTGCTCCGGCCAGCGGCGGTCGGGCAGGGAAAGGGTCGGATAGGGTTGGTACTTGTCGGCGGGTGTGTTCAGCATGATGCGCTCCTGTTGTCTTTTCACTATCGTGAATGGATTTCAGGAGCGCTGCTTTATCGACACTGACAATCGCTGTCGCGTTCTGGACAACGCGAATTAGTGCGCACCACCGCCGCCGCTACCGGCGCCAAACGGTGGTTTAGCAAACCACACTAGCCCCAGCAGGACGATAAAGATCCCCGCCGATATCCAGAAAATCTCGTTGGCCGAGATAATCAGACCCTGGTTGGTGATCTGCTGGGCAATCCACCCTGACGCCTGCTGCTCCGTCATACCCATTCCCTGCAGCTGGTTGTACATCTCCCGGGAGTTCGGGTTGAACGGGTTCACCGCTTCGGTCAGCTGGGCATGGTGCATCGATTCACGGTTCGTCCACAGGGTGGTGGTGATCGACGTACCTATCGAGCCCGCCAGCGTTCGCGTAAAGTTCGACAGGCTCGATGCGGCCGCCATGCGCTCAGGCGGTAAACCGGAAAGCGTGATGGTGGTCAGTGGCATAAAGAAACACGCCACGGCAAAGCCCTGAATAAACTGCGGCCACGCGGACGCGCCAAAGTCCATTCCCGGTTCGAACGTATACGCGCGCCAGTAGAAGCACACGGCGTACATGATAAAGCTGAACGTCACCAGCCGGCGCATGTCGAGCTTGTGGGCGAAGCGGCCAATAATCGGCGACAGCAGAACCGGAATCAATCCAACCGGCGCCGAGGCTAAACCTGCCCAGGTTGCGGTGTAGCCGTATACCTCCTGCAACAGCTGCGGCAGCAGTACAATCGCGCCGAAGTAGAGCATGTAGGCGAGGCTGATACACAGACAGCCTATGGTGAAGTTTCGCGATTTAAACAGCGACAGGTCGACTATCGGGTTATCGTCCGTCAGCTCCCAGACAATCAGGAAGCTCAGCGACACCACCGCGACAATCGTCAGGATGATGATCTCCCTGGAGTTGAACCAGTCCAGCTCTTTGCCCTGGTCGAGCATGACCTGCAGGCTACCGATGCCGACAACCAGCAGTGCCAGACCAATGGCGTCGATACGCCGCTGTTCCGTCCGGGTTTCTCTGCCGCGCAGCGACTGGAGCGTCAGCATTACCACGAGGGCGCCAATCGGTACGTTGATGAAGAAGATCCAGCCCCAGTGATAGTTGTCGCTGATATAGCCGCCTAAGATAGGCCCGCAAATCGGCGCGACAATCACGGTCATTGACCACAGCGCCAGCGCAATCGAGCGTTTGGCTGGCGGGTAGTTGTTCAGCAGTAAGCTCTGCGACAGCGGGATCAGCGGCCCGGCGACAATCCCCTGAATGACGCGGAAGAAAATCAGCATCGTCAGGCTGCTGGACATGCCGCACGCCCAGGAGGCAAGAACGAACAATACCGTTGACCAGAGGAACAGCTTCACTTCACCGACGCGCTTTGCCAGCCAGCCGGTAATCGGAATGGAGATGGCGTTTGCCACCCCAAACGAGGTAATGACCCAGGTCCCCTGGCTCAGCGACGAGCCAAGGTTACCGGCGATGGTCGGGATCGCCACGTTTGCGATGGTGGAGTCCAGCACCTGCATGAATGTCGCCAGCGACAGCGCGATGGTCATAATGACCAGCTGCGCGCCTTCCAGCGGTTTTTGCGGCTTTTGCTGTTGCATAACGCTCACCTTCGGATTAACCGGCGTTTGCCTTCACGATGTCATCGATCAGCTTGTTGACCGGATCGAGGCTAATTTCACGGGCGTTACTTTCATAAGCCGGGCTGCTGCGCACCTGGCTTGCCAGGATCTGACCGTCGCGGTTGGCGGTGTCGACCGTTACCAGCGTAGAGAGGCCGATACGCAGCGGGTGATCCGCAAGCTGTTTGGCATCCAGCTCAATACGCACGGGCAGACGCTGAACCACTTTGATCCAGTTACCGGTGGCGTTTTGCGCAGGCAGCAGGGAGAAGGCGCTGCCGGTCCCCATGTCCAGGCCGACCACTTTACCGGTGTACTTCACGTCATCGCCATAGATGTCGCTGACAACCGTCGCGCTCTGGCCGATACGCATATGGGCAAGCTGCGTCTCTTTAAAGTTGGCGTCTACCCACAGATTGTCTGCCGGCACGACCGCCATCAGCGGCGTGGTTGGGCTAATCTGCGCCCCTGGCTGGACGGAACGACGGGAGACATAGCCGGTCATCGGGCTGACGATTTTGGTACGCTGCAGGGCAAGCCACGCGTTGCGCACTTCGGTCGCCGACTGCTGTACGGCAGGCTGGTTTTCCAGACTGGTGCCCAGCACCATCGCCTGGTTGGCGTTGTACTGTTGAATCGCCACATCCAGCTGTGCCTGAGCGCTGGCAACGGCGTCGCGGGCGTGCTGCAGCTCTTCACGGCCAATCAGGTTGGCGCTGCCGAGCGGTACGCGGCGGTTCAGATCGCTCTGCGCCTGCGCTAGCGCCGTTTTCTGCACGTCGATGTTGGCCTGCAGCTGTTTGCTGTTGATCATCAGCTGGCGGGTCTGACGGACGCTGGAGGCCAGCGTGGTCTGTGCTTTTTCAAACGCCTGCTGGGCGTCGGTTGGATCGAGGGTCACCAACACATCGCCTTTTTGCACAAAGTCGGTATTGTCAGCCCAGACTTTCGTCACGCTGCCCGACACCTGCGCCATAATTTGTACCTGGTTCCCTGCCACGTACGCGTCGTCAGTCTCTTCAGCATGACGCAGTACTAAAAACCAATAGATCCCATATGCCACGGCAATAATGATAAAGAGCAAGGTCAACAGAAGAAGGGCGCTCTTACGTTTGCCTTTCTTGTTGGCCGGTTGCTGCGGGGTAGTGCTCTCCGCATTTGCGCTCATTGTTGTTCTCCACGATCTTCTTATTTTCACATCGGCTGAGCCGACCTGTTGTCAGAAAGGCCAGCACTGTGACGTGCTGGCCTGTCGGTTTTCTTATGAATCTGGAATGGTGAGCGTGTCGTCGCGTTAGCGCAGCGCCTCAAGAACGGCGCCGTCTTCATCCATCTGGTCCAGACGGGTGAGCAGCTTGCGAGTGATGTGCTCAAGCTGGTCGCGCTCGGCGGTGCTGAGTACAGACCAGAGTTTGTGCAGGCAATTGTGCTGAGGTGGCAGCACCTCGCGCAGGAACTGGTGACCTTTATCGGTCAGTTGCAGATGCAGGCAGCGGCGATCGTTGTCGCTTTCACGGCGCTCAATCCAGCCGCGCTTTTCGAGTTCATCGGCAATACGGGTCGCATTGGTACGGGAGGAGCCCAGCGCGCAGCTCAGTTCGGAAGGCTGAATGCTGTGATTTTCCTGAGACTCCAGCGTAATCAACGCCATAAACAACGTCTCGTTAATCCCTTGAGCTTTCAGCATTTTATTACGGTTTTCCAGTAGCTTACCCTGCATGTGCATGCACAGGCGAGTCAGCAGGATTTCCTGATACGGAAAGTCCTCATGGCGACTGGCGCGGAATTTAAGCATTTGTTCAATGGGCGTAAACGAACTATCCATTTGGGCATAACCTCATTAATTACAGCCGATATAGTAACGATAGTGACAAATAATGTAAATGAATTATTTGTGCGGTTATATCCGCCAAACTTATGTCACCATCAGAAAGCGCCGGGTAAGTCCGTGACCCGGTGAGCACAGAAAGCGTTGGGTGTGAACCCGCTGAAGAGAGGATGTGAGGACGGGGGTCTGAACTATTCATGCCGATTGTAAATATGTCACCCACATTAAAATTTCTGGGATAAATGATTACGTTTACATTAACAGAGTGAAGGGCCTCTTAACACCCTAAGAGGCCAACTCAATGTAAATGTTAGTTAATTGCATCCTGACGGTGATAACCGCGCCACCATACTAGCAGGTTGAGGGTGGCGACGATGGCCCCGATCGCGCATACCCCCGACCAGCCCGCATGCTGCCACGCCGACGCTGAAATAAGCGAACCCGCTGCGCCGCCGATGAAGTAGCTGGTCATGTATCCGGCCGTCAGGCGGTTACGCGCCTCTGGCTTCACGCGATAGATGACGGTCTGATTGGTGATGTGAACGCCCTGAACGGTGAGATCGAGCACCAGGATACCGACGATCAGCGCCAGCACCGAGATGTGTCCGTACCAGATCGCCGCCCAGGAGAGCAGAAGTAAAACCAGCCCTGCGGAGGTGGTCAGGTGGGATTTGCCCTTGTCGGCCAGCCCGCCAGCGGGGCGTGCGCCCAGCGCGCCTGCGGCACCGGCCAGGCCGAACAGGCCAATCACCCCTTCGGAATAATTGAACGGCGGCGCGGCCAGCAGAAACGCCATTGACGTCCAGAGAATGCTGAAGTTAGCGAAGGTGAAACAGCCCAGCAGGGCGCGGGTGCGCAGAAGCTTGTCCTGCGTAAACAGGCTGAAAACGGAGGCCAGCAGCTGAGGATAGTTCAGGTGGTTTTCCTGCTTCACCTTTGGCAGCCCGCGCCACAGCGCCAGCGCCATGACGACCATCAGCACGCTCGCCACCCAGTATACGGTGCGCCAGCCGCCGAGGCTTGCCAGCAGCCCGGCAACGGTACGCGCCAGCAAAATCCCCAGCAGCAGGCCGCTCATGATGGTGCCCACCACCTTGCCGCGTTTTTCCGGAGAGGCGAGGGTCGCGGCGAGCGGGACCAGGATTTGCGCCACCACGGAGAACAGCCCGGTAAGCGCGGTTCCGACGATCATCATCGTCAGCGACTGGCTGCTGGCGGTGATCAGCATCCCACCGGCGGCCAGCAGGGTCATGGAGACGATCAGCATTCGGCGTTCAAACATATCGCCGAGCGGCACCAGGAACAGCAGCCCGGCGGCATAGCCCAGCTGTGCAGCGGTAACGATAAAGCCTGCGGAGCTGGCGGAGAGATTGAACGCGCGGGCGATGGTGTCGAGAAGGGGTTGTGCGTAATAGTTGCTGGCGACCGCCAGACCCGTTGCCACGGACATTAAAAGGATGAGTGCGGGGCTAAGCCCTTGAGCTGTTTTTGTCATTAGTTTCAGGAATCGTTAGTTGAGTGATTATTTTTCCGGAAACCATAATAGCTAATGATTGTGAATATTGGGGGATTGTTGGGTGATGTATTGTGCGGTTTAGGGGGATTGTGCGGTTTGATCCCCTCACCCCGGCCCTCTCCCAAGGGGAGAGGGAGGTCATCGTCCCCTCTCCCTCTGGGAGAGGGTTAGGGTGAGGGGTAGGGTTTTGTTTTTACTTCTGCGCAGCAAGCGCCTCTTTCACCCAGCCGTCAAATTGCTGCTGGTGGGCTTTGATCCAGCCGTCGACGTGGCCTTTCACATCCGCTTCAGACGATTTGCCCGCATGCATCATCGCGTTCTGGGCATTGATGTCCGCCAGCGGCAGCTTCATCACCGAGAACAGCTTCGCCGCCGCCGGGTTTTTCTCCGCCCAGGCTTTATTAGCCACGATGTGCATGGTATTCACCGGGAAGCCGTAGTTCATGCCGTTCGGCAGCTTGGTGTCGATATCTTTCTGCTCGCCCGGCAGGGAGGAGAACGGCACCTGCAGCCACACCACGTCTTTGCCCGGCTTCAGCACGTCGCTTACCCAGTACGGCGTCCAGGTGTAGTAGATCACCGGTTTACCCTCTTTGAAGCGGGCAATGGTGTCGGCCATCATCGCTGAATAGTTGCCGTGGCTCACGTCGACCGTTTTCGCCAGATCGAATGCTTTGTTCTGGTGGTTAATCACCGCTTCACAGCCCCACCCCGGCGAGCAGCCCATCATGTCGGCCTTGCCGTCACCGTTGGTGTCGAACAGTTTGGCGATCTTCGGATCTTTCAGCTGTTCAATGTTGGTGATGTGGTACTGGTCCGCAGTTTTCTTGTCAATCAGATACCCCTGCGCCGCACCCGTCACGAAGGTCCCTTCGCGATAGAACTTCTTGTCACCGCCGGCGGCGGCATACATGTCGTCGTGCAGCGGCTGCCAATTGACGGCGGTAAAGGTGGCGTCACCGGAGGCAATCGAGGTGTAGCCCACGTTGTAATCTACTTCGCTCGGCGTGTTAACCGTGTAGCCCAGCTTCTCCAGCGCGCGGCTGACGATCAGGGTCTGGAAGCTCTCTTCCGAAATGGTGCTCTGCACCGGCTGTACGGTAATGCCTTTGCCAGGCAGGTCAGCCGCAAACGCGCTGGTGGAGACAAGGGTGGCAAACGCTGTGGCAAAAAGTACGTTATGTCGCATCGTTGTTCCTTATTTTGTAAATGGACGGGTCAGTAACCCTACAGGGCCGGTGGTATACCAGCGACGGTTGCCGCGACTGCGTGAATCACGACCGACGGCCTGAGTCAGGCGGTCAAGGATAATGGCGAGGATCACAATGCCGACGCCGCCGACGGTCGCCAGCCCCATATCGAGACGGCCAATGCCGCGCAGCACCATCTGACCCAGTCCGCCAACGGCGATCATCGAGGCAATGACCACCATCGACAGGGCCAGCATCAGCGTCTGGTTAACGCCCGCCATGATGGTCGGCATAGCCAGCGGAAGCTGAACCTTAAACAGCATCTGGCGCGGACTGGCGCCGAACGAGCGTGACGCTTCGATCAGGTCCGCAGGCACCTGGTTAATCCCCAGAATGGTCAGACGAATAATCGGCGGCAGGGCGAAGATAATGGTCACTACCACCCCCGGCACGTTGCCGATGCCGAACAGCATCACGATAGGCACCAGATAGACGAACGCCGGGGTGGTCTGCATCGCATCCAGCAGGGGACGAATTATCTTCGCCGCTCGCGGGCTGCGCGCCAGCCAGATCCCCATCGGCAGGCCGATGACAATGCAAAAGAGCAGAGCGGTCAGCACCAGCGCCAGGGTGATCATCGCCTGCGACCACGCGCCAATCGCGCCGATAGCGATCAGAGAGATCAGCGTGGCGACCCCCATGCCCGCGCTACCGAACTGCCAGGCGATCAGGGAGAACAGGATAATCGCCACCGGCGCCGGCATGCCCAGCATCAGCTGCTGGAAGCCGTTCAGGATGTAATCCACCGGGACGCGGATCCCCTGGAAGACCGGACGGAAGTGCGTGACCACCCAGTCGATCCCCTCTGTGACCCAGCTGTCCAGCGGGATCAGCGTTTTATGGAACGGATCCATGATGTTGAAATGTTCTGGCGCAGGCGCGGGTGCGCTGTTCAGCCAGTCTGCCGCGCCGCCGCCATCGGCAGGAGCGGGCGTGGAACCCCACGCGTCGGTGGATTGTGCAGCGCTGTCCGCTGCCTCAGTGGCGCCCCACGGGTTAGATTGATCGGTCATTGTTTGCCCCCTCGCGATCTAAAGCCTGCAGCAGCATCCTTTTTGAGATGATGCCGACGTACTGTTGTTCCTCACCCACGACCGGCACGGCGCACGGCGCCTGGCCCACGTGAGAAAGCAACTCGCTGAGCGGCGTTTCGGCGTCCACGGCAAGCGGAGCGTCAATTAACGCCGTATCGATTCCCTGGTTCTCAGTGAGAGCCGTTTTCAGGGAGTCGATGGAGACAATGCCAACAAATTTATTGCCGCGTTCAACCAGATAACCGTATTCACGGTCTTCATCCTGCAGCAGCTTCAGCGCCGAGCGCGGGCCGAAGCCTGGCGTTTTACGGATAATGCCGTTTGGCGTTCGACGAGCAATATCTTTGGCGCTAAAGACCTGGCTAATATCCACGCCGCGGAAGAAGGTGCGGACATAATCGTTCGCCGGATTATTGAGAATTTCATCCGGCGTGCCGACCTGCACCACTTCACCGTTTTGCATAATGGCAATGCGGTCGCCAATACGCATGGCTTCATCCAGATCGTGGGAAATAAAGACAATCGTTCGCTGATGTTTAGCCTGTAATTTTACCAGCTCATCCTGCATCTCGGTGCGAATTAACGGATCGAGGGCGGAGAAGGCTTCATCCATTAATAATATGTCTGGATTAATGGCTAATGCACGGGCTAATCCCACGCGCTGACGCATACCGCCGGAAAGTTCATCCGGGTACGCATGCGCATAATTTTCCAGCCCGACCTGACGCAGCGCATCAAGGGCTTTTTCCTGACGTTCCTGAGCCGGCGTGCCGGCTAATTCCATGCCGAAAGCGGTATTATCCAGCACCGTCATGTGCGGCATTAGCGCGAATGACTGGAACACCATTGCGATCTTCTTTCTGCGCACCTCGCGAAGCTCTGCGTCTGATATTCTGGCGATATCCACGCCGTCAATCAGCACCTGCCCGCGGGTGGGTTCAATCAGGCGATTGAGAAGGCGAACCATAGTGGATTTACCCGAACCGGATAATCCCATGATGACAAAAATCTCGCCTTCTTCAATGGCCAGACTGGCGTCTTTAACGCCAAGCGATAGCCCGGTTTTTTCCAGAATTTGCTCTTTCGTAAGGCCTTTCTCAATATATTTGAATGCGCGCTGCGGGTGCTCGCCAAATACTTTATAAAGATTTTTCACTTCTAATTTAATTGCCATGCAATAGAGAGTGTCCTGTTATTTGTTTATGCCGATATGATTACCATGGTAAATTGTTAACGGGCATAACCCTAACATACTGAGAATCTGAGACAACCCTGAGTCGGGCTAAGGGCGGAATTTTGAAGTAAGCGAAACGGCTGAATTTCCCATGAATAAAGGGCTGAGGGCGGTTTGAATTTTTCTCAATTTTTTGCTGCTGCATCGGGAAATTTCGCCTGAACCGGAATCATTCAGGCGAATATGACGTGGAAATTACAGTGTAGTTGTTTTGTAAATATTAGAGAGGGAATTGTTGGGTTTATATTAAATTAACGAACGTTAGCGTTCATCAAAAATCCCAGTCTTCATCCTCGGTTTCCACCGCTTTGCCCATCACATACGATGAGCCAGATCCCGAGAAGAAATCGTGGTTTTCGTCGGCATTGGGCGATAGCGCGGCCAGAATCGCCGGGTTCACCTCCGCCATCTCCGGCGGGAACAGCGCGTCGTAGCCCAGGTTCATCAGCGCCTTGTTGGCGTTGTAGCAGAGGAAGGCCTTCACGTCGTCCTCCCAGCCTGTGCCGGCGTAGAGTTCCTCCGTATAGCTCAGCTCGTTGTCGTACAGATCCATCAGCAAATCGAGAGCAAAGCCTTTAAGCTCCTCGCGCTTCGCCTCGCTGACTTTCTCCAGCCCTTTCTGATACTTATAGCCAATGTAATACCCGTGCACCGCTTCATCGCGAATGATGAGCCGAATCAAATCGGCGGTGTTGGTGAGCTTGCCCCGGCTCGACCAGTACATGGGCAGCCAGAAGCCGGAATAGAAGAGGAAAGATTCCAGGAACACGCTGGCGATCTTTTTCTTCAGCGGCTCGTCGGCGCGGTAATATTCCAGAACCAGCTCCGCCTTTCTCTGTAGTGACTCGCTCTCTTCACTCCAGGCGTAGGCTGCGTCCACGTCTTTGGTCTGGCAAAGGGTCGAGAAAATCGAGCTGTAGGAGCGGGCATGCACCGCCTCCATAAAGCTGATATTCGACATCACCGCCTCTTCGTGCGGCGTGAGCGCGTCGCTCATCAGCGCGGGTGCACCAACGGTATTCTGAATGGTGTCCAGCAGCGTCAGGCCGGTAAAAACGCGGATCGTCAGCTGCTGTTCGGCGTGGCCGAGCGTTTGCCAGGCCGGAATATCGTTGGAGAGCGGAACCTTTTCCGGCAGCCAGAAGTTGCTGGTCAGGCGGTTCCATACCTCCAGGTCTTTATCGTCCTGGATTTTGTTCCAGTTAACGGCACTCACGCGTGACAGTTTCATCCTTTCTCCTTACAGCGCGCAGGACACGCAGCCTTCGATTTCGGTGCCTTCCAGCGCAAGCTGGCGCAGGCGAATGTAGTAGAGCGTTTTGATGCCTTTCTTCCAGGCGTAGATTTGCGCTCTGTTGATATCCCGCGTGGTGGCGGTGTCCGGGAAGAACAGCGTCAGCGACAGCCCCTGGTCCACATGTTTTGTCGCTTCGGCGTAGGTATCGATGATTTTCTCCGGGCCGATCTCATACGCGTCCTGATACAGCGCCAGGTTCTCATTGTTCATAAACGGGGCAGGGTAGTAAACGCGCCCGGTTTTGCCTTCCTTACGAATTTCAATTTTCGAGACGATCGGGTGAATGCTCGACGTGGCGTGGTTGATGTAGGAAATCGATCCGGTCGGCGGGACGGCCTGCAGGTTCTGGTTATAAATGCCGTAGTGCATCACCTCGTCTCGCAGCTGCTGCCACATCTCGCGCGTCGGCAGGGTAATCCCCGCGCGGGCAAAGAGTTCGCGTACTTTTTCGGTTTTCGGCTGCCAGTCGCCTTCGAGGTACTGGCTGAAATATTCCCCGCTGGCGTAGCGGGACTGCTCAAAGCTCGCGAACCGCTGGCTGCGCTCGCGCGCCAGCATCATCGAGGTGTGCAGCGCGTGCCAGGTAATGGTGTAGAAATAGAGGTTGGTGAAATCCAGCCCTTCCGGGCTGCCGTAGGCGATGCCTTCCCGCGCCAGATAGCCGTGCAGGTTCATCTGCCCCAGACCGATGGCGTGCGACGCGGCGTTGCCTGCTTCAATAGACGGCACGCTGCGGATGTGGCTCATGTCCGATACCGCCGTCAGCCCGCGAATGGCGGTCTCCACCGTGCGGCCAAAGTCGGGGGAATCCATGGTGTGGGCAATATTCAGCGACCCGAGGTTGCAGGAGATATCCTTGCCGATGTCCGCGTAGTCCAGGTTCTCGTCGTAGGCTGACGCGCTGTTGACCTGCAAAATCTCCGAGCACAGGTTGCTCATGTTGATACGCCCGGCAATCGGGTTCGCGCGGTTCACCGTATCCTCATACATGATGTACGGATAGCCGGACTCAAACTGGATCTCCGCCAGCCGCTGAAAGAAATCGCGGGCGTTGATGGTTTTTTTGCGGATACGATCGTCGGCCACCAGTTCGTCATAAAGTTCGCTGATGGCCACGTCGCCAAACGCTTTGCCGTAAATACGCTCGATGTCGTACGGCGAGAAGAGCGCCATCTCGGCATTCTCTTTGGCCAGCTTAAAGGTGATGTCCGGGATCACCACGCCGAGCGACAGGGTTTTGATGCGAATTTTTTCGTCGGCGTTTTCGCGTTTGGTATCGAGAAAACGCAGAATGTCCGGGTGGTGCGCGTGCAGGTAAACCGCGCCCGCGCCCTGACGCGCGCCAAGCTGGTTGGCATAGGAGAAGGCATCTTCCAGCATCTTCATCACCGGGATCACGCCGGAGGACTGGTTTTCGATGCGCTTGATCGGCGCGCCCGCTTCACGCAGGTTAGAGAGCAGAAACGCCACGCCGCCGCCGCGTTTGGAAAGCTGCAGCGCCGAGTTCACCGCTCGGCCAATCGACTCCATATTGTCTTCGATACGCAGCAGGAAGCAGGAGACCAGCTCGCCGCGCTGGGCTTTGCCGCAGTTGAGGAAGGTCGGCGTGGCGGGCTGGAAGCGTCCGGAAAGGATCTCGTCGGCGAGCTGCTCCGCCAGCGCTTCATCACCCTGCGCCAGGGTCAGCGCCACCATCGCCACGCGATCTTCAAAGCTCTCTAAGTAGCGTTTACCGTCAAAGGTTTTCAGGGTGTAGCTGGTGTAATACTTCCACGCGCCGAGGAAGGTCTGGAAACGAAAGCCGCTGGCGTGGGCGCGCTCAAACAGCTTCACCACAAAGGCGCGGTCGTAGCGGGTGAGCATGCGCGCGTCGTAGTAGCCCTCGTTAACCAGATAGTCGAGACGTTCATTCTGGCTTGCAAACGTCACGCTGTTGGGCCGCACGTGGGCGGCAAAAAAGGCGTCCACCGCCTCACGATCTTTATCGAACTGAATGCGCCCCTCCCGATCGTAGAGGTTAAGCAGGGCGTTTAATGCGTGGTAATCCGGTGTCGCCTGAATCACCCGTTCTGCGGTTGTCGTTGCCAAAATTCGTTCACTCCTTTACGCACGTTTTCGACGTCCTGCTGTGTCCCCATCAGCTCAAAACGATAGAGATACGGCACGCCGCATTTTTGAGAAATGACATCCCCGGCGCGGCCAAAGGCATCGCCGAAATTGCGATTCCCCGCCGCGATCACGCCGCGGATTAGCCCGCGGTTATGAGGATCGTTCAGAAAGCGGATCACCTGGCGAGGCACGGCTCCTGCCGTACCGCCTCCGCCATAGCTGGGCACCACCAGAATGTAAGGTTCCTCTACCCGGATCCGCTCCCGCTCGTTCAGCGGAATGCGCACCGCAGGCAGCCCGACGCGCTCAATAAAGCGGAGCGTGTTTTCCGAGCTGCTGGAGAAGAAAACCAGCCCACTCATGCCCGGGCGGCCTGAGCGCTCAGGCGGTTAATCATGTCCGGGCGGAAGCCAGACCAGCTTGTTTCCCCGGCGACCACCACAGGAAGCTGCCGAAAACCCTGCTTGCGCAGGGTATCTGCGGCCTCGGGGACCTGGTCAACATTCACCATTTCAAACGCCACGCCGCGGCTTTCCATTGCCCGTTTGGTCGCGTGGCACTGAACACAATTGTTACGAGTGTAAATAATAATGCTCATGATTCGTATTTCCATTTAAAATGAGGGTACGGCGCGAATCATCGCGTCGGGTTGTGTATGTCTTGCTAAAAGGAATACTAGATGTAGTTGTCTTAAGTTTCAACCATACAAGATATGGGAAATTTAGATTGATATCGCCCCTGTGATGAGCACAGCGGGGCAGGGCAGGCTGTACGGGTTTTTCAGGCTAACGGGCATAAAAATGCCCCGGCGCCTGAGGCTACCGGGGCAGAATACGCGGGATTATTTACGCAGGCTGAGCAGGGCACCGACGAAGATGCCGACCGCCGCGACGGTTCCCAGAGTACATAGCGGTTTTTCACGCACGAAGGTCGTAGCACAGCTTGCCATGTCGCAGGCAGCCTGCGTGGCGCGTGAACGTCCGTTCATACGGGCGCGGGTTTCACGGAGCAGAGACTGAGCCTTACGCTTTGCGGCATCCGCTTCGTCCTTCGCGTCACTTCCCCAGGACTTCAGCACCTCTTCCAGCGTGTCCGCTAATTGGCTGACATCATTACGAATATCCTGAGCGTCGTCGTTAATATCGTTTCGGTTCGGTCTGTTAAACATACGATCCTCCGTAATTTTGTGTTCCCGTTCAGTTTAGTTCAGAAATTTAATATCTGAAGCGCATCACGCGTTATCCGGCAGTTTATGGACTATTCTGAAAGCCCTGCTATTGCTGAATACTGTAAGGTTGCCGGGCAGGAAAAGATAACGAGGAAAAGATATGTATTTACGACCTGACGAGGTGGCACGCGTTCTTGAAAAAGAGGGATTCACCATGGATGAGGTGACGCCAAAAGCGTATGGATATCGCCGCGGCGAGAATTATGTTTATGTTAATCGCGAAGCAAGAATGGGACGTACCGCTCTCATTATTCACCCGACGCTGAAAGACAGAAGTCTGTCATTTGCTGAGCCTGCCTCGGATATTAAAACCTGCGATCATTATCAGCAATTTCCGCTCTATTTAGGCGGTGAACGGCATGAGCATTATGGTATTCCGCACGGTTTCAGCTCGCGTATGGCGCTGGAGCGATTTTTGAAGGGACTGTTTGGCGACGTACAGTAAATCCGCGACTGGCGTGCGCCAGTCGCTTCACATCACGCTTTTGCCTGGCTGTACTGGCTGACCTTAAACAGGCGGCGACAGTAGTCGAGGAAATAGCCGTAAACGGCTCCCATCAACATCGAAATAACAATATTCGAACTGACCGCCGCAGCGATCTGGTGCCAGTCTGCACCGACTGTCAGGAGAATGGCTACGTAAACCGGCGACTGGAACGTCACATACGCCAGAACGTCCGCCAGGTTTTTCACCCAGCCTGCAGGGCTGATACGACGCGCGAAACGCATTACCGCATCGCGGTATAAACCGTAAGGCCATGCAATAATAATATTGACCGGGATCGCCACCAGACGAGAAGAAAGCGACTGCTCGAAGGACATTCCGGAGAGGAATATTTCGATCAGCATGTTCACGACGGAACAGTAAACAACCATCGCGAAAGTATCCGCCACCGCGTGGCGCAGGCGAGATTGCGGCGAGAACATGTCTGAACTCCTTGAGAAGAACACAAAAGAAACGATTTTCCTTCGGCGGTTAGTGCTTTAGGTTGGTTTGTTTGATGTGTATAGCGTATATCTCTGCGTTTGAACTAACAACTAGTGATTAATTTTTATTTAAGCGTCTTTTGTCCACAAAATTCTCTAAAGTTGTTCGTTTTTTGTTCCGATCGTTATAATCTGTCTCGTTTGATAGTTTTTATTTTAAAATCAAATACTTGATTTTGTTGGTGGCGAGAAGCAGGAATCCCCACCTGATAGCGGTGGAGTATGCTGTGGTTTGGATTAAATTTAGCTATTTATATTAATGTGGTGATTGGATTCACCGGTGTCCTGTCAGCGCCTTGCGCTATTATTAACAGCGAGTTCTAAATATATTAACGCTGATGCCCGTACGGACCCTTGGGTAGATATTTCAACTCAAATGAATTATTCTGTCGGCGATTTATCTATTTATCCCCCAAAGAAAAGGTTTTCAAATAATATGTCTTTGACGTTACAGAATCTTAATAATATCCGAACCCTGCGCGCCATGGCGCGTGAATTATCCCTGGACGTTCTTGAGGAAATGCTGGAAAAGGTCAGGGTCGTTACTGAAGAGAAACGCAGCGAGCTGACGGAATTAGAGCAGCAGCGTGCTGAGCAGCAGGAAAAAATTAATGCTCTGCTGGAGCGGATGAAAGCCGATGGTATTTCCCCGACTGACCTGCTGGGTTCTGAACTGGCGCAGGCGGGTAAGCCAGCGAAAAAGCGTAAGCCGCGTGAAGCAAAATATCGCTTTATTGACCAGAACGGCGAAGAGAAAACGTGGACCGGCCAGGGCCGTACGCCGAAGCCTATCGCCAGCGCGCTGGCAGACGGTAAATCACTGGATGATTTTCTGATCTAACGGATGAGCCGGGCGGAACACGCCGCCCGGCTGACTGTTCAGCAGACGCCGAAATCGCCTTCTTCGGTATAAGGCGCCACGTCGGCGGCTTTCAGCGTATATTTCTCGCCTTGCTCATTGCTGGCCTGGACCGCCACAATGCTGTCACCGTTCACTTCGAGCACTTTCAGTTTCGGGCCGCCTTTACGCGGTTGCACATAATCACCGACAGAAAACATATTACCTCCTCATCGTTTTAGCGATCTTCACCTTAGCCCACGTATGACGCCGGGTACAGCGTATTTCACCGATTACTGCTTATGAGGTACGCCGGTTCCATGGCATCACCTTGAGCAGTCGCGCCATGCCGCAAAAGCCCGTCACACCGGCGAACAGCAGCCCGGCTCCGACAAAACCGCTGAGCAGGAAAAAGCCGCTGGAGACGCTATAGCCCAGCACCACGCCGCAGAGTATCAACAGCCCGGCGGCAATTTGCACCTGACGCATCAGCGGCAGCGGCTGGGATTTGTCTTCAACGGTTGGCAGCCCCGCCTGCTTCCAGCCCTGAATCCCCCCCTCGACCACAAATGCCTCTGCGGGCGCGGCGGCCTGAGCAAGGCGCTCGGCATTCCCCGACGTCCGGGCGCCGGACTGGCAGTGAAAAATCACCGTATCGCCCGCCAGCGCGTTAAGTGCGCCGGGTAAGGTATCCAGCGGCACGGACCGCGCGGCGGGAATATGCTCGCGGGCATACTCGTCGGCATCACGAATATCAATCAGTTTTGCGCCTTCAGCGACGCGGGCATTGGCCTGGCGCGGTGAAAGAAGAGGAAGTGACATGGCGGCTCCTTACGGACAATAAAGGGTTTTCAGGGTGCTGATAAGCTGATGTACCGCATCGTTTTTAATGGAATAGAGAATGCGCTGCGCGTCGCGGGTGCTGTCGATAAGCCCTTCCTCACGCATGCGCGCCAGATGCTGCGACGTGGCGGAAGGACTTAGCCCCGTGGCTCGCGCAAGCTCCCCCGCGCTGGTGCCGGGCGCTCCGCACAGGGTGCAGAGGATCAGCAGCCGACGCGGGTTGCTCATCGCTTTTAAAAGTGTGGCGGCCTGCCCGGCGCTGGCCTGAAGCTGTTCTAGTTCGGTCATAATAGTTTAGGGTTTGCTTAATTAAGTGAATGCTAAACTAATCCGATGCATTAAACCAGCGTCAAAAGCGTAAAAGAGGGTAAACGCGAGGCCCGGAACTGGTACAGACGAATAAACTGGCTATGCTTACAGCGTTCTCTTTATTATTTTCAATGGATTAGATTGAACGGAGTGTTTATATGGGATTTTGGCGTATTGTTTTTACGATCCTCATACCGCCGCTGGGCGTGCTGTTGGGTAAAGGGTTTGGCTGGGCGTTTATTATCAACGTTCTTCTGACGCTGCTGGGCTACTTCCCCGGCCTCATTCACGCGTTTTGGGTACAGAGCAAAAGTTAGGCGCGCCACAGTAAATCGCTATAGATATCGGTCAGTACCCCCGCTGGACCAAACTGCTGCTTGATCCACCGCGTGACCTGGCCGGTTGCGGCATGCTGCGTGGCGAGTAGCATGCGCGAGTCCTGACGCGGGTTGTTAATCCGTCGGGTGACCAGCAGCCCCGCGTCTACCGCCTCGCGGACCATGTATTCCGGCAAAAAGCCAATCCCTTCGCCCAGGATCTGACACTGACATTTGGTGTTAAAGTCCGGCACCAGAATCGCCTCCTGCCCGTGCAGCAGCCAGCCGACCTTTTTGTTAATGGTGTGCGCGGTATCTTCCACCATGATGTTGGGATACAGGCGCAGCTGGCTTTCCGCTATTGGCTCCGGGGTGAACGCCAGCGGGTGTTCCGGCGCGATGGCAAACACCCAGCGAATGGCGCCGATCTCGGTGTAATCAATCCCGCCACCGTCCAGCAGCGTGTCCGGCGCGCCAATCGCGATGTTGGCCTGGTTGTTGATAATGGAGTCCCAGACGCCGTTGTAGACCTCGGTGGTCACGGTGATCTGACAGGTGGGAAACTGCTTTTTTAGCACCTGCAGCAGCCGCGCCGTGTGGCGTGGGGTATACAAAAGCTGGTTGATACAGATGCGCACCCGCGCCTCAATACCCTGAGAAATGGTGTCAATCCCGCGCTTGATGGCGTGAAAGTCATTAAGCAGGTCGGTGGCCTTACGGTAAAAGTAAAAACCGGACTCGGTCAGCTCGATGCTGCGCGTGCTGCGGACAAACAGCACCACGTCCAGCCCGGTCTCCATGCGCTTAATGGTGTAACTGATGGCAGAGGTCGTCACGCCCAGTTCGGCGGCGGCTTTGCTGAAGCTGCCGAAGCGTGCGGCGGTAGTAAAGGCCAGCAGGTTTTCCTCGGTAAAGATGGAATTCATATCTCACTCCCTTCAGCCATCAGTTTTGAACATATTTTAACAGCGTCGTTACAACGCATTTGAAGCCGATCACAGTTCTGACTCTTTGTCGAAAGCCGCACGCAGTAAGGCTTCGTCAGGCATAAGCATAATGCAGCCAGAAGCGCTAAAAAGCGGAGAAACATAAGAAAAAGGTTGCACAGACGCACGTTTTGACCGGTTTGTTGAATTTACCTCAACAATGAATTGACTGTCGATGAATCATTTTTAAGCGGATTCTTTTATCACCAGGCTGTTGCTATTCTCAGGTCAACAGAAATAAAAACATCGGGAGTCTGAATATGTCTGCGAACGAACTCGTTACTGAATTTCTGCTGGCGGCAGAAGAGGGCAATAGCGATGCGCTAAAAGCCTGTCTGGAGAAAGGCGTGGATATTAACGCCACCAATCGACAGAAAAGAACCGCCGTTATTATTGCCAGCCTGAAAAAACATTATGACTGCGTGGCGTTATTAATTGCCGCCGGGGCGGACATTGATAAACAGGATCAGACCTGCTTTAACCCTTTCCTGATTAGCTGCCTGACCAACGATATCACCCTGCTGCGCCTTGTCCTTCCTGCAAATCCCGATCTCGACCGCCTGACGCGCTTTGGCGGCGTGGGCATTACCCCTGCCAGTGAAAAGGGGCACGTGGAGATCGTGCGCGAGCTGCTGGAAAAAACGGATATCAACGTCAACCACACCAACTTTGTTGGCTGGACGCCGCTGCTGGAAGCGATCGTGCTCAACGACGGCGGCGCGAAGCAGCAGGAGATCGTGAAGCTGCTGCTGGATCACGGCGCGAACCCGCACATGACCGATAAATACGGTAAAACTCCGCTCGAGCTGGCGCGGGAAAAAGGCTTCGATGCAATAGCTGACCTGCTGCTGGCGGCGGGCGCATAACGCATTCGGTCAGCCGCGTCCGGCTGGCCGTTAATTTAAAAAGCATTTTTACCGACGTGCATTTTGCACGACGGCGGCCCCCTTTTATCCGCGTTCAGGAGAAAATAATGCCCACAAAAATCGTCATAAAAAAGAACACATATTTTGACTCCGTCTCATTAATGTCCGTTTCCACCAAGGCCAATAAATTACCGGGCGTCGAGCAGGCGTTTGTCGCGATGGCGACGGAAATGAACAAAGGCGTATTAAAAAACCTCGGGCTATTAACGCCGGAATTAGCGGAAGCCAAAAACGGCGACCTGATGATCGTAATTAAAGGCGACGCGGCGAAGGATGAAACGCTGGCGGCCATCGAAGCGCTGTTCACGCGTAAAGAGAGCGGCGGCACCCATGAAGCGCGCTACGCCACGATTGCCAGCGCCAAAACCCATCGGCCGGAGAGCAACCTCGCGGTGATTTCCGTCAACGGCACCTTCGCCGCCCGCGAAGCGCGCCAGGCGCTGGAAAACGATCTTAACGTGATGCTGTTTTCCGATAACGTGTCGCTCGACGACGAGCTGGCCCTGAAGCAGCTGGCGCATAAGAAAGGGATGCTGATGATGGGGCCGGACTGCGGCACCGCCATCATCAACGGCGCGGGATTGTGCTTCGCCAACGCGGTGCGCCGCGGACCGATTGGCATCGTAGGCGCATCCGGCACCGGCAGCCAGGAGCTGAGCGTGCGCATTCACGAATTCGGCGGCGGCGTGTCGCAGCTGATTGGTACCGGCGGGCGCGATCTCAGCGAGAAAATTGGCGGCCTGATGATGCTCGACGCCATCGACATGCTGGAAGCCGACGAGGACACCCTGGTTATCGCGCTGATCTCCAAGCCGCCAGCGCCAGCCGTAGCGGAAAAAGTGCTGGCCCGCGCGCGCGCCTGCCGCAAGCCGGTGGTTGTTTGCTTCCTCGGCCGCAGCGAACCGCCCGCCGATGAAGACGGCCTGCAGTTTGCGCGCGGCACCAAAGAGGCGGCCCTGAAGGCGGTCCTGCTCACCGGCATCAATAAAGAGTCCCTCGATCTGCATCCGCTCAACTGGCCTTTGATTGAAGAGGTGCGCGCCCGCATGACCCCGCAGCAGAAGTACATTCGCGGCCTGTTCTGCGGCGGCACCCTGTGCGACGAGGCGATGTTCGCGGCGCTTGCGAAATTCGACGACGTCTACAGCAACATCCAGCCGGATCCGGCTAAGCGCCTGAGCGACATAAGCGTCAGTAAAGCCCATACCTTCCTCGACTTTGGCGACGACGATTTCACTAACGGCAAGCCGCACCCGATGATCGACCCGACCAATCGCATCAGCCGCCTGCTGCAGGAAGCCCGCGACCCGGAAGTCGGGGTAATTGTGATGGACTTCGTGCTGGGCTTCGGCGCGCACGAGGATCCGGTCGGCGTAATGATCGACGCCATTAAAGAGGCGCAGGCCATCGCGAAGGCCGATAACCGTCCGCTGGAAATTCTCGGCTACGTGCTCGGCACCGACCAGGATCCGCAGTCGCTGGCGCAGCAGTGCCAGCTGCTGACCGACGCAGGCGTCATCTGGGCCAGCAGCAGCACCAACACCGGATTACTGGCACGCGAATTTGTCTGCAAAGGGGAGAAAGCATAATGACGACCTTATTCAACCAGCCGCTGAACGTGATTAACGTCGGCATTGCGATGTTCAGCGACGATCTCAAAAAACAGCACGTTCCCGTCACCCAGCTCGACTGGACGCCGCCGGGACGGGGCAATATGCAGGTCGTTGAAGCGCTCGACCAACTGGCGGAAAAACCGCTGGCGGAGAAAATCGCCGCCGCTAACCAAATCGCCCTTGAGCGCATTATTCAGTCTCATCCGGTGCTGGTGGGCTATGACCAGGCCATTAACGTTGTGCCGGGCATGACCCGCACCACCATTCTGCACGCCGGTCCGCCTGTCGCCTGGGAGAACATGTGCGGGGCGATGAAGGGGGCGGTCACCGGGGCGCTGGTGTTTGAAGGGCTGGCGAAAGATCTGGACGATGCGGCAAGGCTCGCTGCCTCCGGAGAAATTACCTTCTCGCCGTGCCACGAGCACGACTGCGTGGGCTCGATGGCGGGCGTCACCTCCGCGTCGATGTTTATGCACATCGTGGAGAACAAAACCTACGGCAACCGCGCGTTCACCAACCTCAGCGAGCAGATGGCGAAGATCCTGCGCATGGGGGCCAACGACCAGAGCGTGATCGACCGCCTGAACTGGATGCGCGACGTGCTCGGCCCGATGCTGCGCGACGCGATGAAGATCGTCGGCGAAATCGACCTGCGCCTGATGCTGGCCCAGGCGCTGCACATGGGCGACGAGTGCCACAACCGCAACAACGCGGGCACCACGCTGTTGATCCAGGCGCTGACGCCGGGGCTGATTCAGGCGCGCTATCCGGTGGAGCAGCAGCGCGAGGTGTTCGAGTTTGTCGCCAGCAGCGACTACTTCTCCGGCCCGACGTGGATGGCGATGTGTAAGGCCGCGCTGGACGCCGCGCACGGCATTGAGTACAGCACCATCGTCACCACCATGGCGCGTAACGGATACGAGTTCGGCCTGCGCGTTTCCGGCCTGCCGGGGCAGTGGTTCACCGGCCCGGCGCAGCAGGTAATTGGCCCGATGTTCGCGGGCTATAAGCCGGAAGACTCCGGGCTGGACATCGGCGACAGCGCCATCACCGAAACCTACGGCATTGGCGGCTTTGCGATGGCGACGGCCCCGGCAATCGTTGCGCTGGTGGGCGGCACGGTGGAGGAAGCCATCGACTTTTCCCGCCAGATGCGCGAAATCACCCTCGGCGAAAACCCGAACGTCACCATTCCGCTGCTCTCGTTTATGGGCATCCCAACCGCCATCGACATCACCAAAGTCGCGGGCAGCGGCATTCTGCCGGTGATTAACACCGCCATTGCCCACAAAGACGCGGGCATCGGCATGATTGGGGCGGGCATCGTTCACCCGCCGTTTAGCTGTTTTGAAAAGGCGCTGTTGACCTTCCGCGATCGCTACTTTTTATAAGGCATGCATCCATGAAAAACATGAAGCTGGAGTGGAAAAGAGGTGACTGGGCGGCGTATTTCGGGTTGATGACCAATAACCTGACCAATTTGCTGACCATGATGGGGCTGCTCATTTTTGTCGTCGGCATCCCGAAGGAGATTGTTTATGGACGCATCGCGCCGGCCTTCGGGCTGGCGGTGCTGGTCGCGAGTATTTGCTACGCCTGGTTCGGCATGCAGATGGCGCGCGCCACCGGGCGTACGGACGTGACCGCGCTGCCGTCCGGCCCGAGCGCGCCGTCGATTTTTACCGTGACTTTCCTGGTGCTGATGCCGGTTTATCAGCAGACCGGCGATGCGGACTTCGCGATCCAGATTGGCCTGGTGTGGTGCTTCGTGGAGGCGATGATCCTCGCGGGCGGTTCGTTCCTCGGTGAAACCATCCGCAAGATGATCCCGCGCACCGTGCTGCTGTCGTGCCTCTCCGGTTTGGGCCTGCTGCTGCTGGCGATGAACCCGATGCTGCAGGCGTTCGAAGCGCCGACCGTGTCGTTCATCGTGCTGCTGCTGATCTTCATCAACTGGTTCGGTAAAAAGCCGATTTTCGCCCGTATCCCGACCGGTCTGCTGCTGTTGATTGCCGGTACGGCACTGGCGTGGATCTCCGGCCTGCAAAGCCCGGAAGCGATTAAAGCGTCCATGTCATCCTTCGGCTTTAACCCGCCGGAAGTGCACGTGGACAGCTTCATGCAGGGCCTGCCGCACGCGCTGCCGTATCTGGCCTCTGCCGTGCCGCTGGGGCTGGCGAACTACATCTTTGACCTGGAGAACATCGAAAGCGCCCACGCGGCGGGAGATGCGTACCCGACGCGTAAGGTGATGCTGGCGAACGGTCTGGCGTCGATGCTCGGCTGCCTGATGGGGAACCCGTTCCCGGTGACGGTCTACGTTGGCCACCCTGGCTGGAAAGCGATGGGCGCGAGCATCGGCTATACGCTGGCCTCCGGCGTGACTATGTTCATCGTGCCGCTGTTCGGGCTGGGGGCGTTTATGCTCGCCATCATTCCGATGACCGCCATCGTGCCGATTCTGGTGTTTATCGGTGTTGTTACCGCCAACCAGGTGGTAAGGGAAACGCCCAAAGTGGAGGTGCCGGTGATCTTCATCTGCCTATTCCCGTGGATCGCCAACTGGGCGCTGACGATGATGAACAGCGTGATGGGGGCGGCGGGCACCAGCGCGGCGAAGATCGGCACCGACGTGCTGCACAGCAAAGGAATTTACTACGAAGGCCTGGTGCATCTCGGCAACGGCGCGCCGCTCGCCAGCATGCTGTGGGGCTGTATCGCCATTTTCGCCATCATCAACAAGCCGCTGCGGGGAGCCGTTGCGGCCGCCGTCGGGGCGCTGCTGGCGCTGTTTGGCGTGATCCATGCCCCGGTGGTGGGCTTTGCCGAGGGCAGTTCGCTGATGTTCGTCACCGCGTATCTGATGATGGGCGGCATGTTTGTGGTGAAGCATGTGCTGGATTTCTCTGTTACTCCCCCTCTCCCTGTGGGAGAGGGCCGGGGTGAGGGCACCAGAACGCACCTTCTAAAGGACACAAAATGAAAGAGCTTATGGTCGTCGCCATCGGCGGCAACAGCATTATCAAAGACAACGCCAGCCAGTCGATTGAACACCAGGCGCAGGCGGTGAAAGCGGTGGCAGAGTCGGTGCTGGAAATGCTGGCATCCGACTATGACATCGTGCTCACCCACGGCAACGGCCCCCAGGTGGGGCTGGATCTGCGCCGCGCCGAAATCGCCCACGAGCGGGAAGGGCTGCCGCTAACCCCGCTGGCAAACTGCGTGGCGGACACCCAGGGCGGGATTGGCTACCTGATCCAGCAGGCGCTCAACAACCGCCTGGCCGCGCGCGGGGAGCAAAAAGCGGTCACGGTCGTCACGCAGGTGGAGGTGGATAAAAACGATCCGGGCTTTACTCACCCTACCAAACCTATCGGTGCGTTCTTCACCGAGGCGCAGCGCGACGAGCTGCAGCAGGCACACCCGGACTGGCATTTTGTCGAGGATTCAGGCCGTGGCTACCGTCGCGTGGTGGCCTCACCGCAGCCGCTGCGCATCGTTGAGGCCGACGCCATCAAAACGCTGACGCAAAAAGGCTTTGTGGTGATCGGCGCGGGCGGCGGCGGAATACCCGTGATTCGCAGCGAGCAGGGCGACTACCAGAGCGTCGATGCGGTGATTGATAAAGATCTCTCTACCGCGCTGCTGGCACGCGAGATCGGTGCCGACGTGCTGGCGATCACCACCGGCGTGGAGAAGGTGTGCATCAACTTCGGCAAGCCGAACCAGCAGGCGCTGGACACCGTCAGCGTGGCGCAGATGACGCGCTACAGGGATGAGGGCCACTTCCCGGCGGGCAGCATGCTCCCCAAAATCGTCGCCTCGCTGGAATTTTTACACCACGGCGGCAGGCGCGTGATTATCACCTCGCCGGACAGCCTGCCCGCGGCGCTGCGCGGGGAAACCGGCACCCATATTGTTAATGAAGGAAGATAAGATGAGTGAAAACAAAAGCCGCCGCGAATTTATCAGCCACAGCGGCAAAATGGTCACCGCCTGCGCGCTGTTTGGCGCCACCGGATCCGTCGCGTATGCTGCTGACTCCGCGAAGCCAACCTGCGAGACGGGCAAACCGATGAGCATCACCGCGAAACATTACTATCTGGACAACGTGCTGCTCGAAGCCGGGTTTAACGTCGACGGCGGCGTGGCGACGAGCACCCGCACCGAGCTGAAAACGCTGGAGATTAAAGACGGGAAGATCGTCGCCCTGCGCGATAACAAGCGCCACGCCGACGCCACGCTGCCGCACTATGACGCAGGCGGCAAGCTGATGCTCCCGGCGATGCGCGACATGCACATTCACCTGGATAAAACCTTTTACGGCGGTCCGTGGCGCTCCCTGAACCGCCCCGCGGGCACGACGATTCAGGACATGATCCGCCTTGAGCAGAAGCTGCTGCCGGAGCTACAGCCCTACACCCAGGAGCGCGCGGAAAAGCTGATCGATCTGATCCAGTCGAAAGGCTCCACCATCGCCCGCAGCCACTGCAATATCGAGCCGACCTCCGGCCTGAAGAATCTGGAAAACCTGCAGGCGGTTTTATCGCGCCGTAAGCCCGGCTTTGACTGCGAAATCGTCGCTTTCCCGCAGCACGGGCTGCTGCTGTCAAACTCCGAAAAGCTGATGCGCGAGGCGATGCAGGCCGGAGCGCACTACGTGGGCGGGCTGGATCCAACCAACGTCGACGGCGCGATGGAGAAATCCCTCGACACCATGTTCCAGATTGCGCTGGACTACGACAAAGGGGTGGATATCCACCTGCATGAAACCAGCCCGGCGGGCGTGGCGGCGGTGAACTATATGGTGGAGACGGTGGAGAAAACGCCGGAGCTGAAGGGCAAGCTGACCATCAGCCACGCCTTCGCGCTGGCGACGCTCAACGAGCAGCAGGTGGATGAGATCGCCACCCGCATGGCGGCGCAGCGGGTGACCATCGCCTCCACCGTGCCGATTGGCACCCTGCATATGCCGCTGAAGCAGCTGCGCGAGAAGGGCGTGTTCGTAATGACGGGGACCGACAGCGTGATCGATCACTGGTCGCCGTACGGTCTGGGGGACATGCTGGAGAAAGCGAATCTTTACGCTCAGCTCTACATCCGCCCGAACGAGCAGACGCTCTCCCGCGCGCTCGGTATTGCCACCGGCGACGTGCTGCCGCTGAACGACAAAGGCGAGCGCGTGTGGCCGAAAGCGCAGGACGACGCCAGCTTTGTGCTGGTGGATGCTTCCTGCTCCGCCGAGGCCGTGGCGCGCATTTCACCGCGCACCGCGACGTTCCATAAGGGCAACCTTGTCTGGGGCTCGGTGGGTTGACGTGCATTTCTCCCTCTCCCTGTAGGAGAGGGGATGAAGGCATCAGGCCGCAGGCAATGCTTTATACTGGGAGGCACATTCTTAAAGAGGGATCTGCCATGGCACAAAATATCTACGACAATCCGGCGTTTTTTGAAGGCTACGCCCGGCTTCCACGCTCGGTGCAGGGTCTGGACGGCGCGCCGGAGTGGCCCGCGCTAAAAAGTATGCTGCCGGATTTAACCGGCAAATCGGTTGTCGATCTCGGCTGCGGCTACGGCTGGTTCTGCCGCGCGGCCCGCGAGCTGGGCGCTGCTGACGTCACGGGGGTCGATATCTCAGAAAAGATGCTCGCCCGCGCGGCGGAGCTTACCGCTGACCCACAGATTCACTATCAGCGTAGCGATCTGGAATCTCTTAAGCTTAACGAGAATAGCCTCGATCTGGTCTACAGCTCGCTGGCGCTGCACTACCTGCCGGAACTGGATACGTTATTTGCCAGGGTTCAGCGCGCGCTCAAGCCAGGCGGCAGCCTGGTGTTCTCAATGGAGCACCCGATCTACACCTGCGCCACCCGTCAGGGCTGGCTGACCGACGATAACGGCGAGCGGTTCTGGGGCGTGAACCATTATCAGGATGAAGGCAAACGCGTCAGCAACTGGCTGGCGGACGGGGTGGTTAAATACCACCGCACGCTCGGCACCACGCTTAACGCGCTGATCGGGGCCGGATTAACGATAAGCGACGTCAACGAGTGGGGGCCAGCGCAGGCGCAGATTGACGCCTGGCCCGCGCTGGCCGAAGAGGCTGAGCGCCCGATGCTGGTGCTGATCGCCGCCCGTAAGGCTCAGTAACCCACCCTATACACCCGCCCGCTCTGCACGCCTTCCACGCTGCGGCGATAGGCCTGCGCCACGGTCGCGGCGGGAACGCTCTCAAAGCCCGGGAAGAAGCCGTCGTAGGTTTCGACGGATTCGGTGAGTACCGTCGGGCTAATCAGGTTGATGCGGATCCCGCGCGGCAGCTCGCAGGCTGCGGCGCGGACAAACCCTTCCAGCGCCGCATTCACCGTGGTGGCATTCACGCCCTGGGCAATCGGCTCGTGCGCCACGATGCCGCTTATCAGCGTAATAGAGCCGCCTTCGTTCAGATAGTGCTGGCCGGTCAACGCCAGGCGCACCTGC
Organism: Enterobacter sp. E20; assembly: GCF_000801755.2. Taxonomy (NCBI): domain Bacteria; kingdom Pseudomonadati; phylum Pseudomonadota; class Gammaproteobacteria; order Enterobacterales; family Enterobacteriaceae; genus Enterobacter; species Enterobacter sp. E20. Next base: position 3,691,455 of record NZ_CP012999.1, on the reverse strand, counting down.
CCGAGCAGCTTGTCCTGCAGGCCCTGGTTGAAGTCGCTGTCCTTCATGGTCGCGAGCGGGCCAAAGTAAAGACCCCCGCTGGCGGAGACAATCGCGTCCACCAGGCCGATTTTCTCAAACAGCGCCTGGACGCTCGCCTGCGAGGTGATATCCACCTGCTCGTCGCCCTGCGTGCGGCCAACGCGGATGACCTCGTGGCGACGACTCAGCTCTTCCGTTACCGCACGACCGACCGTACCGCTGGCACCAATAATCACGATTTTCATAGCCGACTCCTTATGTTGTGAGCCTCCATTCTTTAATAAATAAAAATGCAGATAAACTGGGCTAAAGTTAGAAGATTGCTAACCAGAGGTTTGGAATATGGATAAGCTTCGCAGCATGGAGACCTTTATTGCGGTGGTGGAAAGCGGCAGTTTTACCGGTGCGGCGGCACGGCTGGAGATGTCGGCGGTAATGGTGGGGAAATACGTTGCGCTGCTGGAATCACAGCTCGGTACCCGCCTGCTGGAGCGTAACACGCGGCGCCAGAGCCTGACCGACGCCGGGCGGGTCTATTTCGACGAGGCGAAGCGGGTGCTGGAGCAGGTCGCGATCGCCGAAAGCGCCGTGGAACGCCTGCGCGCCGTGCCGTCCGGCACCCTGCGCGTGACCGCACCCACCTCGTTTGGCGGCAGCGCGATCGCGCCGCTTACGGCCTCTTTTTTACAACGCTACCCGGAAGTGCGCATCGAGCTGGATCTCACCAACCGGATGGTGGATCTGGTGGAGGAGGGTATCGATCTGGCCATTCGCATTGGCGACATTCACAACGACGATCTGGTGGCGAAATACCTCTGCCCTTACCGGATGGTGATCTGCGCCGCGCCGGACTATCTTGCGCGCTACGGTACGCCGCAAACCCCTGCCGATCTGGTGGATCATCTCTGCTTATCCCACAGCGTGTGGACCGCACGCAACGAGTGGCGGCTGCCGGGCGTCGAGGGCGAGGTGCGCTGGAAGCGGGACGCGGTCTTAAGATGCAACGACGGCTACGGGCTGCGGATGGCCGCAAGAGCCGGGGCGGGACTGCTGCTGCAGCCGGAAGTGCTGGTGGCGGAAGATCTGGAAAGCGGCAGGCTGGTGCGGGTGCTGGAGGCGTATATTCCGGCGCCGAGACCCGTGCATTTGCTGTGGCGTCAGGATTTACGACCTCTCCCTAAGCTAACGGAATTTATCGCCCATATTCTGCTAAGATTGGGCACACTATAAAAAAAGAAGGTATGCAAAGAATGTCTGTGAATAAACTCGCCAGCAGCGCGCAGGGCCTGCAATCATCTGCCATCCGTGAATTATTAAAACATAGCAAAATGGCCGGCGTCATTTCGCTGGGTGGGGGGATTCCTAACCCGGCCTTGTTCGATCACGAAGGGCTGAAAATTGCCGCTGATGCCGTATTATCACAGCATTTTGGTGAGGCCTTTCAGTACGGTCTGACCGAAGGCGTACCGGGGCTGCGGGAAGAAATTCAGCGCATCTGTGAAGGGCGCGGGATCCGCTGCAAGGCGGATGATGTGGTCGTGACCTCCGGTTCACAGCAGTCCCTCGACGTGCTGGCGCGTGCATTAATTAACCCGGGCGATACCGTTGTGGTTGAGCGTCCAACCTATCTTGCTGCGCTGCAGGTATTTGGCCTGGCGCAGGCGAATTTTGAATCCGTTGGCACCGACGGCGACGGCATGAAGGTCGACGAGCTTGAAGCGCTGGCGGCAAATAAAACCATCAAAGCGGTCTATATTGTTCCGACGTTTGGCAACCCTGGCGGGGTAACCCTTTCTGAGGCGCGTCGCAAACAGCTGGTGGAATTATCGAAGCGCTATGATTTCGTCATTATTGAAGACGATCCGTACAGCGAAATTAATTATACCGATGAAGTTTTCCGCCCGTTAATTGCCCATGCTAAAGATATCGGCAACGAAGAGAACGTGGTGTATACCTCGACTTTCTCCAAAATTCTCGCGCCGGGGACCCGCGTGGGCTGGGTGCTGGTGCCGAAATGGCTGAAGCGCGCAGTAGTAAACCTTAAGCAAACCACCGACCTGCACACCAGCACGCTGTCGCAGCTGATGACGTATGAATACCTGAAAACCGGTCGTCTGCCCGATCAGATTAAAACGATCCGCGAAGCCTATCGCCAGAAATACCAGACGTTCGCAACCGAGCTGGAGGCCGAGCTGGGCGATGTGATGTCGTTCCACAAGCCGAAGGGCGGCATGTTCCTGTGGGCGAATATGAAAAATGGTAGTAATACCACCCGCTGGCTGGAAAAAACGTTAAGTAACGGCGTAGTATTTGTGCCGGGCGAATTTTTCTACTGCAATGAGCCAGACCATTCAACGCTGCGTATGTCGTTTGTCACGCCAACGGATGAAGAGCTGAAGGAAGCGGTTCAACGCCTGAAAAAATCGCTGTAAAAGACCTGCGCATAATGGTTTTCCTGCCGTTATGCGCAATACGCGTTCAGGCGGCACGGGCCGCGATCGTCCATGGAGATCTCCATGTTTGAATTTCTGTTCGGTGTCGTTACGCACACGCCCGCCTGGGTGTGGGTGCTGTTTATCTTCCTTATCTCTCGCGGCATTAAAGCCCGCAGGCCCGCCACCGTTACGCTGGAGAGGCTTGCCATCATTCCGGCAATATTTCTAATCTGGGATATCTACGATCTGGTGATCTACCGCACGCTGACGCCCGGGACTGTCGCATTGTGGACGGCGGGGATCCTCGCCGGGGCCGCGCTGGGGTATTTCCTGATTAAGCAGGCGGTTATCACCCGCGCAGATGCGCCGCGCACCCTCTACCGCCAGGCAGACTACACCGCGCTGCCCTTTATGATGCTGGCGTTCGGCGTGAAGTATGTGCTGGGCGTGATGAGCGCGGTCTCTCCCCAGACGATGCAGCAGCCCGCCATGAGCGCGCTGGCGATCGTCTCCGGCGGCGTGTTTGCCGGCGTGTTTCTCGGGAAATTTGCGCGTTACGTTGGGGTCTATAACAGTGCCGCACCGCGCCCGGCGGAGTAAGGTTATTCTGTCGCGTGTGCCAGCGTGCGATCTGCAGCATCGCCGCTGAGTGCTCGCGTGACTTCATGGATCCGCCAGATTTTCCCTTCACGCAGCGCGGCAAACAGGTAAACCTCGATCTCTGCCTGACGACCATCAGGATACGTGACCGTCACGATATGCCGGTCAGCCAGAAGTTCGTCATGGCAGGCTATCTCCACCACGGTAAAGGCGATTGCGCGGATCTGTGAGCTGACGTGGCTCAGATGCTGGACAAAACCCCGGTAGTCAAGCGCGTGACCGTCCGTAAACTGCTGGTAATCGGGCGTAAATACCTCTGCCGGATCGATATCGCCGTTGAATAAGCGGGTTAACAGGCAGGCCATCTTTTCGCGCTGCGCGGCGTTGTCGGTGTGGGCTATCAGGGACGTGATAATGCTCATGCGGGCTCCTTATGTGGTTGAATCACCATTATCCTTGACAGCAGAAGTCGCAGTTTCTCTAATACGCCGAAGAATAACGATTTTCGGTCAAAATGATATGGTCAGTGTTGAAACGCTCCTTCATCCCGGCGGGTACCGAACGCCCCGGCACAGTCATCGCACCGGCCAGCTGTGGCGCATTGCAACGGGGCTGCTGGTCATTGAGACGCAGCAGGCGCGATCGGTCGTACCGGCAAAACACATCGGCTGGATCCCTCCGGATCGGCAGCACGCCGCTTTTTCCGAAAGTGCGGTAGAAGGCTGCGCTATCTTTCTTGACCCCGCCGTGTGCGCAATGCTTCCCGATGCGCCCGCGCTGTTCGAGCCCGACGATCTCACCCATGCACTGTTTTCCCGTTTATGCGATGCAGAGAGCGAGTACGATCCGCGAAAGCTTGCTTTGCTGCTGGATGAGCTTGCCCTGACGCCCCAGGCTCGCTTTTCTCTGCCCGTGCCGACGGATCCGCGTCTGAAGAACGTGGTCAGCCATTTGCTGCAGTTTGTCGATGATAACCAGACGGTCGAGAGCCATGCTATTCATGCTGGGATGAGCGTGCGTACGTTCAACCGTCGGTTTAGCGCCCAGACCGGAATGAACTTTGTTAACTGGCGGCAGCTGGCTCGCGTCATGCGGGCAATGGAGTGGCTGGCGGCGGGGAAGCCGGTAGGGTGGATTGCGCTGTCCTGCGGCTACAGCAGCGTCAGCGCATTTATTGAGGTTTTCAGAGCATGGGCAGGTAAAACGCCGGGGCAGTGGGTGATTAAAGAAGGCCCTTTTGGGCGAAGGTAATGCGCGTGGCTGCGTTGAGATCCAGCTCTTTTAGCGACTCCGGATTAACCCAGGCGATCTCCTGAAACTCTTCATTAAACGTGACTTCCCGGTTGGCGCTGATGCAGTCGAAGATCAGATAGATCATGTAAATCTCCTCTCTGGTGCCATCGGCGTAGGTTTTCACCCTAATGTCATCGCGAAAAGCCCATGGCGTAACCGAGACAATCTCCAGCGCTTCGCCCAGCTCTTCGCGGATCTCACGGCGCAACGCCTGTTCCATGGTTTCGCCCGGTTCCATTCCACCGCCGGAGAGAGCCCACTGGCCGGGGAACACGCCGCGATCGTCGGCCATTTTACACAGGAGGTAGGCACCGTCATTCTGGATGATGGGGCAGACAATGGTTCGTTGGCGCATGATTTCTTCCTGAAAAAGTATTGATAGGTGAAGTGTTTACCGAATCAGGCTACATCCGGCTGGCCAGATTTTCGCTTAGCCATGACGTCCGCAACGGTCTTTATACGGCTTAGCTCCTCCTGCGTCCTGGGGTTGGATTGCGCTTCCCAGATATCGACGTTCAGCTGTAAGTTAAGCCAAAATTCAATCGTGGTATCAAAGGCTTTTGCCAGTTTGATCGCCATATCGGCAGTCAGCTTGCGATTGTTATTGACCAGCGCGCTGATGGTGTTGCGGTGAACATTGAGCATCTCCGCCAGATCGCTGATTTTCAGATTGAGCGGTTCAAGATACTCATACTGCAACACGTCGCCCGGCGTGGTGGGTTTGCGGAGTGCCTGTTGAAGTGTCATAGGTGATGCCTCACTTGTGTTGCGTGTACTTGTGTGGAGAGAGGTAGAGATCTTCTGCTTTACCCTCTGTCCAGCGAAATACGAGCCTGTATTGCCTGTTTACCCGGATTGAGGAATATCCCTTCAGCGGAGGATTCAATGCTTCATACATATTGCCCGGTGGCGATCGCAAATCCCTGTGCGAGGTTGCTGCCCTGATGATATCGAGCTTTCTCGCAAGCGCTGTTTCCAGATTTGCAGGAATAACATTGCTCGATCTGCCGTAAAGAAAAAAATCCTCAAGCTATTGATCCCGAAAATAACTAATCATAATGGTGCTGAGCTCCAGTCCTTGAAGCTGATTGAATAGTAATGCACTCCTGCACAGTGCGCAAGTGCGTTTTTGTCTGCGGTTAATATTACCTTGGCGATGGCTGAAGGGAAGTGGGATGCATGACTAAAGATTAATATTTCGAGGTAGGTTCCAGTTCTGACGTGCGGTTAAATACCCGGCGGCGCTGCGCTTGCAAGGGCCTCCGGGTATGTAGGCCGGGTAAGGAGGAGCCGCCACCCGGCGATTGACTATCGCTCCCTCAGCGCCTCTTTCGCCCGGTTAAACGGCTTGATCAGATAATCCAGCACCGTTTTCTCGCCGGTCTTAATGTCCACCGTCGCAATCATCCCCGGCACAATCGAGAAGTGCCTGCCGGCCTTATTCACCAGGTAATCCTGGCTGGTGCGGATAAACACCCGGTAATAGAACACTTCCGGCTTGGCCTCGTCCTGGATGGTGTCCGGAGAGATTGTTTCGACGACCCCGTGCAGGCCGCCGTAAATGGCGTAATCGTAGGCAGTGATTTTAACCAGCGCCTCCTGGTTCGGGTGGATAAAGGCGATATCGCGCGGCGACAGGCGGGTTTCGATCAGCAGGTGATCGTCCACCGGCACAATCTCCATCAGCTCGCCGTTGGGCGGGATCACGCCGCCGATGGTGGTGACCTTGATGTTTTTCACGATCCCGCGCACCGGGGATTTTACCGTCAGACGGGTGACGGAATCCTGGCGGCCTTTGAGGATCGCCGAAACCATATCCACCTCGGCGTTGGCCTTGGATAACGCCTCGCGCGCCTGAACGTAATACTGCGAGCGTACGTCGGTGAGCTTCAGCTCCAGATCGCTTTTTTGCCGCTGCAGGCGCAGCACCTCCACGTGGCTGGCGGCACCGGTTTTCACCAGCCGCTGGGTGATCGCCAGCTCCTTATTGGCGAGATCTAACGCGGCGCGCAGCTCCCGCTGGGTATCCTCCAGCTGCGCGCGGCGGGAGTTGTAGAGCCGCGTTTCGTCAGCAATCAGATCCGGCCACTTTGCCAGCGAAGGGGGGAACTTCAGCGGGAGATCGTTCACCTCGGCGTACAGGCGGGCGCTGGAGGCCAGTGAAGCCCGGTAGCGCGCCGCGCTTTCGCCGACGTTCGATTCGGAACGCGTCGGATCGAGCCGCGCCAGCACCTGCCCGGCCTGCACCTGATCGCCCTCGTGGACGTTCAGCTCGGTGAGGATCCCGCCGTCGAGAGACTGTAAGACCTGCTCGCGCGAGCTGGGGATCACTTTACCCGAGCCGGTTGATACCTCATCCAGCACGCCAAACCACGCCCAGACGCCCAGCACCACAAACATCAGCAGCGAGAAGATCACGATCCGACGCGCGCCGGTGTAGCCGCTTTCGGAGTCGAGGGCGTTATCCAGATCGTCCATTGCCGCCACGTCACGCTGACTGATTTTCATTTTTCCACTCCCGTCCGGTTGCTGCCTGCTGCTGTTGCTGCTGCATACGGCTGTTGTTCAGCGCCTGGGCTTTTGGCGCGTCCATCACCAGCATCCCCTCTTTCAACACCACGACGCGCTCCACCAGTTCCAGCACCGGTACGCGATGCGTGGCGACAATCAGGGTGCGATGCCCGAGCCAGTCGCCAAGACGCTGGATGAATTCCCGCTCGGTGTGCTCGTCCAGCGAGGCGGTGGGTTCATCCATCAGCACAATATTCGGATCGCGCAGCAGCATCCGCGCCAGCAGAATCGACTGGCGTTGCCCGCCGGATAATCCCACGCCGTTTTCCATGATCGGGTAGTCCAGCCCCTTGGGCAGCTTCTGCACGAAGCCTGCCGCGCCGGTCAGCTCCAGCGCCTCGAAAATCTCTTCGTCGGTGGCGCGCGGCATGCCGAGGGTGATGTTTTCGCGCAGGGTGCCGTAAAACAGACGGGCGTTCTGGGTCATAAAGCCGACGTTGCGCCGGACGTCGGCGACGTCGAGATGCGGCAGGCTGAAGTTATCAAGCCGCAGCTCGCCGGCCGCCAGATCCATTCCGCCCGCCATGGCCTGCAGCAGGGTCGATTTGCCCGCGCCGTTGCGCCCGAGGATCGCCACTTTTTCTCCCGGCATGATCTCCAGCCGGTTAATGCGCAGCGCCATGCGCGGATCGTCCGGCTGATAGCGGAACTGCGCCTGCTCGAAGAGGTAATGACCGCGCAGCACGTCCTGGCGGATCGGCGTCTCCTCGCGCTGATTTTCGGTGGGAAGCTGCATGATGCTGTCCAGCCCCTCTTTTGCCGCTTTGACCTGCTGCCAGCGCGCCAGCACGCCGCACAGCGTCGCCATCGGGGCGATCATGCGGGAGGCCAGCATCGACGCGGCGACCACCGAACCGGTGGTGAGGGTGCCGTCGATCACCATCGGGGCGCCGACCACAATCACCCCGGCGTAGACCAGGCTCTGAATGGTCATCCCCCAGCTGATCAGGTTCTGCGTCAGCTCGCGGGTGCGCAGGCCGGATTCCGCGGTGATCTGGATATAGCTGTTCCACTGCTGCAAAAAGCGGTTTTCCGCCTGCATCAGCTTGATGTCCTCCAGCCCCTGCACGCTCTCCACCAGCACCGCGTTGCGCAGGGTCGATTCATGGGCCGACTGCTTTGCCAGCTCCGCCAGCTTCTTTTGCAGCAGCAGGCCGGGCAGGACCATGATCACCGCCGCGACCGGGGCGATCCACGCCAGCTGCGGGGCGATGATCGCCAGCACCACCACGAACAGGAGAAAGAACGGCAGGTCGACAATGGTCGAAATGGTGGACGAGGTGACCATCTCACGGATCTGCTCCAGCTCGCGCAGCTGAGAGATAAAGCTGCCGGTGGAGCGGGGGATCGCGCTGTTGCGCAGCCGCAGCGCGTGGCCGAAGACGCGATCCGAAACGCGCATGTCCGAGCGCTTGCCCAGCAGATCCATAATGTGCCCGCGCGCCACGCGCAGCACAAAGCCAAACAGGGTGGCAATCAGCACCCCGATGGTCAGGACGTAAAGCGTCGGGTAGGACTGCGCGGGGATCACCCGGTCGTACACCTGCATGGAAAAGACGATCCCGGAGAGCGACAGCACGTTGATAAAGAGGGCGGCCAGCATGACCCAGCTGTAGGGGCGCAGGTCGCGCATCACCAGCCGGTAGAGCCAGTCCGGGCGGTATTTTGAGATATAGGCATCCACGCGGCTGTCCTTCAGCGCGGCGAGTGGACGCAGGGCAATGACGTGGCGGATAGCGGGCAGTATCGCCGTCATCGACAGCCGGTTGGTGTAGGTGTCATCGTCGAAAAAGCTGACCTCCAGCGTATCGTCCCCGTCGAAATGCTCGATCACGCCGATCCTGCCGTCATGCATCGCCACTACCACCGGCAGACGCCAGCTGTTGATCGCCTGCCGATCGTCGGTAAGGAGCTGAAACGACAGCCCCGCTTCGCGGGCCAGCTGGGTGAGGGCGGGAACCATTGGTTTGCCTTTCAGCCACGGCGCGCCTGCGATCAGCGCGCCGGGAGAGCAGGCCACGCGGTAGCGCGTGGCGACAAAGCCAAAGGCCTGCGCCCACTGCGCCAGCGCCTCATCCGTCATCGTTTCGCCCTGCGGGATTTCGCGTTGCTTCATGGCTGGATCTCCACGGTCTGGATGGTGCGGTTATCAAGATCGAACGCATGACGCAGCTGCCCGGTGTTATACAGGCAGTTGAGCTGCAGCTGGTGCAGCTGACCGAGGGTCTGCTGCTGGGTGAAGCGCGCCTGGTAGACCTCCTGCTCGGCGTTGAGCACGTCGAGCAGCGGGCGCGAGCCGAGATCGAGATACTGCTGCTGGTACAGTTCGCGGGTGCGGGCGCTGAGGGCTTCCTGGCGACCCTGGATTTGCAGCGTGCTTTGCAGGCTCATCACCTGGCTGCGGGCTTCCAGCAGTTTCTGGCGGACATCAAGGCGCGTGCGCTGAACGGTGGACTGCGCCGCCTCCACCGCGTGTCCGGCAGCGTTACGCCGGGCGGTGAGGCCGCCGCCCTGGTAGAGCGGCATCTGCACTTTCACCCATGCGGAATACTGGGTGCGATCGCGGGTTTCGCTCCCCGCGTAGCGATCGTTCATGTAGTGACGCACCTCCGGCTCCAGCGAGACGGTTGGCGTCATCTGCGCGTCGGCGTAGTCGAGGTTAGCCTGGGCGACGTTAGCCTGCGCCCAGGCGGCAAGCACCGCGGGCACCAGACGGTCATCCGGCTCGGCAATGTCGCAGCTCCGGCCCAGCTTTTGCGGAAAGTCATTGCTGATTGCGTTCAGGCTGTTCCAGCCGAGAAAGCTCATCAGCGTGGCGCGGGCGCTGTCCAGGCTGGCCTGGTACTGCATCAGCTGGGCGCGGGCGCCTTCGATACGGGCATCGGTCTGCACCACGTCAGAGAGCGACGTGGCCCCTTCGTCGTTACGCTGGCGGGTCAGCGTGCCAATGGAGGAGAGGGCGTCGAGCTGCTCTTTAGCGGTCTCGACCATCTGCTGCCAGGTTTGCACCTGCACCATGGCGATGGCGGTATCGTGGGCGATGGTGTCGATACTCACCAGCACGTTGGCCTGCTGCTGGGCAACGCCCGCGCTCTCGGCCCGCACCTGGCTGTCCACTTTGCCAAAGTCGTAGAGCATTTGTGACAGAGAAAGCACCAGCGACGGGGTAAAGCCGTTCTGGTCGCCGTCATGGGAATAACCGTTGTCCACGCCGGCATTAATCTGCGGATAGTATTTTGATTTAGCGACGTCCACCTCTTCGCTCTGCTGGTAGAGTTTCCCCACGGCTTCGCTGATGGCCGGATGCCAGGTGACGGCGCGGTTGACGGCATCGCCAAGCTGCAGCGAACCGGGGGCGGCTTTGCCAGCCGCAGGTGCGACGCGGCCATTGAGCGAGGGGAGTTCCTGCGTTTCGCGAAGCTGTCCGGTATTGATGATTGCCGCCGGGTTCGCGCAAAGAGCGGGCACAGATATCAGGCAGCACGAGAGCCACCAGTGAGGCATCTTCATTCCCATGTCATGTCCCTATTAAAAAGAGTATGTCTTTATTATTTATGCCCGGGCGCTGTGCGCCCGGGTCATCTCTTGCAGGTGCTATCAGGTAATGATGTGTTGCTGGTTAACAAGCTCGTCGTAGGTGGTCTGAACGCCATCAAGCGTAACGAGCGTGGTATTAGTGTAGGTGCCTCCCGCACCGTCACGGTCGATGGAGATCACGGTATTGCCATTACTATTAGTGACATGGAGATAATTCCCCAGCGTCGCGGCGCTACCGTTCCAGCCCACCAGCAGATCGCCGATGTCGATTTTGTCCCCCTGCGCCAGCGAAAAGCCGGTCCAGTGATCCCCCGCGGTGCTGCTGACGTTACCTGCCGTAGCATTCCCCACCGTACTGTTCAGCACCTGGTAAATCAGCGTATCGCCGTAGGCCGTACCGGTGATGGCGTCGTTATGTTCCGAACTGATGAACTGCGGCGCCATATTGATGGTCAGCGTGGCGCTGTCCGTTCTCCCGGTAGCGTCGGTCAGGGTGTAGTTGAAGGTCTCCTTCGACGTCATGGATGAGAGCGATACCCCGCTGTTGAGGGTATAGGTGTAATGGCCGTCAGCGCCGATCGCCAGGACGCCGTAATGGCCGATGATGTTCACCGTTGCGCTGCCGGTATACGGATCCAGCGTGGTGGTCACGCCGTTGTACCCGGTCACGCTAAGACGGGTATCCACCGAGTGGAGCTGATCCAGCACGCCGCCAGAATCGGTACCGTCAAAGATATTGCCGTTGACGGTGTGGCTGCCGGTGACGTCGAAATCACTCAGCGAGTAGGTGGTGCCGTTCACGCTTGGCGTAATGGTAATGTTCCCCACGCTCAGCCCCGGTACGCTACCGGTAAAGTTCAGCGTATAGGTCCCGGCGTTCAGATCCAGCCCGGTGAGCGGGATGTCGATACTGCCGCCCAGCAGTGAGCCGCCGCTGAAGGAGCCGCTGCGTATCACGCCCGAGCCGTCGCTGATGGACCAGTTTACCGTCAGCCCGCCCAGCGCCAGCAGCGAGGCCACGTTAAAGTGGAGCGACACGTTGTGCAGCGCGGTGTTCGCGTCGACCACGAAGGTTCCGCTGCCGGAGCCCTGGGTTGACGAGAGCAGGGCCGTCGTCCAGCTGGCGGTGCCCACGGTCGTATCCGAGTATGCCGACGTGTGGTGCACCGAGGTGAGGTCCATCGTGGCGCTGACATCGTTCACCGCATCCATCGCCCGGGGGGTTGGGGTGATGTTGAGCGATGCCGTATCCTTCGAGCCGTCAGGCGCGGTAACGGTGTAGACGAAGGTATCCGGCGTGCTGATATGGTCCGCCCCCACGCCGCTTCTCAGGGTGTAGGTGTACTGTCCGGACGAATTGATGGTCAGCGTGCCGTATTCCCCCTGAATGGTGGTGGTTCCACTGCTGTTGACCGCCACGCCGTTCACTTCGGTGACCAACGTGCCTGGAGGAACTGGGTCATTCGTCAGCACGTCGCCCGTGGTGGTTTCGCTGATACTCGCCACGCTGTAGACATGATCCTGCAGGACGCTCAGCGTGTAGCCCGTCAGGACGGCGATCCCCGATGCGGTATTGAGTAAGAACAGGTACTCCCCGGCCGGCAGATTCAGCGTAAGCTGGGATGACGAGCCCCCCAACAGCGGAGCGCGCAGCCAGCCCGACTCGACGCGAACCTGCTCGAAGGTCTGGGTGGCGTTGTTGAACTTATAGACGTACAGATCGAATACCGACGCCAGCGCCACGCCGCCCACGGAGGCCTGGATGGTCATGGTGCGGGTCGTGCCTTCCTCCACGTTGTAGATAATCGGGTTGGTCATGTCGTCCAGCAGGTTAAGCCCCAGCGTGCTGCCGAGATTAATGCCCACCAGGGTAAAACCGTTCTGAGACGAGGCGCCGTTATTAATCTCGCTCACGGTGGTATCAAAGGTCAGCGAGGCCGTATCGTCCACCGCCACAATGCCGTTGATTACCGTACCGGCACCCAGAGACAACACCAGCTGCGCCGACGCGCTGACGCCGTTATGGGTGATGGTGTAGGTGAAGTTCTCCGTCCGGCCAACGACCGCGGCGCTGGTGTCGGTCAGGTTGTAGGTGTAGCTGCCGTCGCGGTTGATGGTCAGCGTACCGTATTTGCCCTGGATCACCGTGCCGTCGGCGTTCACGCTGGTGGTGACGCCCTGGGCGTTAGTGACTGCGGAAACGGTGGTTCCGGCCGGCGCGTTGTCGCTGCCGGCTGTCGGGTCCGTATCGAGGATCACGTTGCCGTTGAGGCTGGTATCGCCCGTGACCGTACCCGGACCGGTCTCTTTCACCGCCACGTCGAGGCTGGTGTAGGAGCCGGTTGCCAGCAGGTTGGTGTTGTAGCTGAGCACGCGATAGTTGCCGTCGGCCAGCCCGGTCAGGTTCAGCGATACGCCGGTTGCACCGAGGGTCAGGAGATCGGCAAACTGCGGTTGGCCGGTATCCACCACGGTGGTCCAGGCGCCGTTGACGTAATGCTGAACCACCAGCTCAAGGGTGTTGAGCAGAGAGAGCACCGCACCCGTGGCGTTGGCGTTCACCACGATATCCGCGCTGCCGCCGCTGCCCACCGTGAAGTTGACCTGAGCCGTATCATTGCCCAGCAGCGTCAGGACGTTGCCGACGGCGCCGACCAGCAGGAAGCCGTAATCGCTGTACTGGCTGTTGGTCACGGTTGCCGTGGTGCTGAGGTTCAGCTCTTCGACGTTATTGCTGGCGGAGAGCGGCACCACCGGCGCAAGGGCGGAGCCCGGCAGCGAGGTGTTGCCCGCGGCGTCGGTGGCGGTGATCTGCAGCGTCTGGCCTTCGGTCTGTTTGTTAATGAAGGTGTAGGTGTAGGTGCCGTTGCTGCCCGCAATGGCGGTCACCGTCGAGCCGTCCGCAAGGCGGATCGCGACGGTGCTGCCTGCTTCCGCAGTCCCGGTCAGGACGCTACCGTCGGCGTTGAAGGTCCCGGTCGGCGCCGTTGGAGCGGTCGTATCGACGATAATCGTCGTCACGGCTGACGCCACGCTGGTGTTGCCCGCCGCATCGGTGGCCGTGGCGGTGAAGTTATGCGTGCCTTGCGCCAGCGTGGTGGTTTGCGGCAGGGTCCAGTTGCCGCTGCCGTCGGCGGTCACCGTGCCCACCAGCGTAATGCCATCGTAGATCCGCACCGTGGCATTCGCTTCGGCGGTTCCGCTCAGCGTTGGGCGCGTGTCGTTGGTCGGATTCGTACCGGTCACCGGGCCGGTGACGCTGCCGACGTCATCAATCACTGAAATGATGGTCGGTGCGCCCGGCGCGAGGGTATCGACGTTAATCACGTACCCGGCGGTCGGCGCGCTGGCATTGCCCACCGCATCGGTGGCGGTAAAGGTCAAATTGTGCGGACCGTTGCCCAGCGCCGGGGATGGCGTAAAGCTCCACGCCCCGCCGGTCGCCGTCACGCTGCCGATTTGTACGCCGTTATCGAAGATTTTCACCGTCGACCCGGCTTCCGCCGTACCGCTGAGGGTTGGCTGCGCGTCGTTGGTGAACCCGCCGTTCGCCACCGGCGTCGCCGCATTGCCCACGTCATCCAGAATGCTGGTCAGCACCGGCAGCGCAGGCGGCGTGGTGTCGACGGTGAGGCTAAAGCTGGTGGACGACACGCTGGTGTTGCCTGCCGCATCCGTCGCCTGCGCGGTGAAGCTGTGCGCGCCCGCGGTCAGCGTGGTGTTGAGCAAGATACTCCAGCTTCCGTTGCCATCCGCGGTGCCCGTTCCGACAAGGGTAGTTCCCTCATAGATCTTCACGGTGGCAAACGGTTCGCTGGTTCCGACAAGGCGCGGTACCGTATCGTCGGTTGTTTGTCCGGACGTAAGCGGGCCGGTGATGGTGCCCACGTCGTCTATCGCCTGGCTGATAACCGGCGCGTTCGGTGCGGTGGTATCCACAATCAGGGTAAAGTCCGGCGAGTTCAGGCTGACGTTGCCCGCTGCATCGGTGACCGTGGCGGTCCAGGTATGGCTGCCGTTGGTCAGCGGCGTTGACGGCGTAAAGCTCCATGCGCCAGTACCGTCCGCCTGAACGGTGCCGACCGGCTGCCCGTTCTCATACACGGTGACCGTGGCGTTGGCGGTCGCGGTGCCGTTTAGCGTCGGCGTGGTGTCGTCGGTGCTCTGCCCGGAAGAGAGCGGAGTTTGAATGCTGCCCGCGTTGTCACCCGCGGTCGAAATGACCGGCGCCGACGGCACGCCCGTATCCACCGTCAGGTTAAACGGTGTCGTCGTGCTGCCGGTATTGCCAGCCACGTCGGTGGCGTTGAAGGTGATGGCGTGTGGACCTTCGCCCAGATCGGTACCCGGGGTGAAGGTCCAGCTGCCCTGGGCATTCACCACCGCAGTGCCAATTTCGTTGCCATCAACGATCACGTGCACGGTAGAACCCACCTCGCCCGTACCGTTGAAGGTTGGACGCGCGTCGTTGGTGCTGTTACCCGACGTGAGCGTCCCGGTGATCGGACCGACATCGTCAATCACGCTGGTCACCACCGGTACGCCGGGGGCTGCGGTATCAACGGTAAAGGCAAAGACCGACGAGTTCGCCGAGGCATTGCCTGCCGCATCCGTTGCATACGCGCGCAGGGAGTAGCTGCCGTCGCCCAGCGGCGCGGTCGGCGTAAAGGACCAGTTCCCGCTGCCGTCAACGATCGTCGTGCCAATCTGCGTGCCGTTATTCATGATGTGAATCGTGCTGCCCGCCTGCCCGGTGCCGCTGATGGTCGGGGTGCTGTCGTTGGTCACCTGGCCGCTGGTGAGGTTACCCTGGACGCCGCCAGGGACGTTGTCGCTCACATTATCCAGCGTCGGAACCGTCGGTGCCGTCAGGTCAACCACCACGCTCCAGGGAGCTGAGACCGCGCTGACGTTGCCCAGCGGATCGGTCGCCCGGACGGTGAAGCTGTGCGAGCCTTCGCCGATCGCGGTGTCAGGAGTAAACGTCCACGCGCCGGTGCCGTCAGCCGTTACCACGGCAATCTGGGTACCGCCGTCGAAAATGGTCACCACGCTGTTTGCGTCCGCTGTCCCCGAAAGGGTTGGCGTGGCATCGTTCGTCTCGGTGCCGCTGACCACCGTGGTGGCAGCGTTACCGACGTTATCCGTGACGTTGGTGATGACCGGCGTGGCGGAAACGGAGTCCACCACGACGGTGAAGCCCGCCGAAGGACCGCTCTGATTCCCCGCCGGATCGGTCTCGCGGATGGTCAGGATATGGTTGCCTTCAGTCAGGACGGGCGTGGTGTAGCTCCAGGTGCCCGTATTGCCGACCTCCGCGGTCCCCAGCAGCACGCCGTTGTTGTAGATGGAGATGGTATCGCCCACCGCGCCGGTGCCGGTGAGGGTCGGCTGGTTGTCGTTGGTGGTCTGGCCGCTGGTCAGCGGTCCGGTGCCCGGACCGACGTCGTCAATCACCGCGCCGATAGCTGGCGTGCCCGGTGCGGTGAGGTCGACGGTGACGCTGGCCGCCGGAGAGCGGCCGCTGGTCTGGCCGTTGAGGGTCGCCGTCACCTCAAAGGTGTGCAGCCCTTCGCCAAGCGCGGCTGGCGTATAGCTCCAGTTGCCGCTGCCGTCGGCGGTCACCGTCGTCAGTGGCGTCGCGCTACCGTCCTGATAGATGGTTATCAGGCTGCCCGCTTCGGCCGTACCGGTAAGCGTTGGCGTGGTGTCATTAGTGGTTTTGCCTTTCACATCGCCAGTGATCGGATCCGCGTCATCGACGATCGCCGTGATGACGGGCACCTGCGGCAGGTCGAGCGGTGAATCGACGACGACAAAAGGCACGCCCGCGCTGGCATTCCCTGCGGCATCCGTAGCGGTCACGGTCAGCGTGGTCGGATCCAGCTGCGCCGGGCTCAGCGCAATGGAGAAGTTGCCGTCGCTGCCGACAACGCCGGTACCAATGACCGTGGAACCGTTTGTCACGGTAATGATGCTTCCCACTTCACCGGTACCGGTCAGCGGTGTTCCTTCATCAGCCAGCAGCATGTTGCCCGGATCTGCCGGGGCGACGGTGTCTACCGTCACGCTCAGCGGTGCTGAATCACCGGAGGAGTTACCCGCTGGATCGCTGGAAGAGACGGTGAAGGTATGCGGGCCATCCGGCAGCGTCGTGTCGGCAGTCCAGTTCCAGGTGCCGCCCGGCTGGACCGTCACCAGCACCGTAGATGGCGTGCCGTCTACGGAAACGATAACGGTGGTACCGGGTTCACCGGTCCCGGTAAGGGTTGGCGTGCCGTCCTTCGTGTAGAGCACGTTATTAGACAGCTGGCTGTCAGCTACGGCGCTAATGACGGGGATCTCAGGCGCAATGGTATCGAGGGTAACGGTAAAGACCGAACTCGGCGCGCTGAGGTTGCCCGCTGCGTCCACGCCCGCCACGGTAATGTTGAGCGGACCGTCCGTTTGCGTTGGAAGCGTCAGGTTCCATTCCCCGTTAGCCACCACGACACGGCCCACTTCGACGCCGTTGTTGTAGACGATCACCGTCTCACCGTTAACGCCGGTTCCGCCCACTGTCGGTGTGGTATCCGTGATGTAGCCACCGTTCGGCTCACCGCCCACTGCACTAATCACCGGCGTATCCGGCGCCAGCGTATCCACGACGATCGTAATCGCTGGCGACGGATCAGAGACGTTGCCCGCTTCATCGGTGGCGGTGGCGGTATAGGCGTGGCTGCCCTCGGCAATGTCGCTGCCAGGGCGCCAGCTCCAGTTGCCGCTGCTGTCTACCGTGACGGTGCCCACGACGGTCGATATGCCGTTGACGGTGTCAGTGATGTTGATGACGTCGTTCGGCGTGCCGGTGCCGCTCAGGACCGGGCGCGGATCGTTGGTGGTTCCGCCATCGGGTACGGGGCCGGTGATCTGGGTGACGCTGTCGGTGACGGTCGGTGCCGCAGGCGTAGCCGGCGCTTCGGTATCAATGGTGATGGTTACCGGCTGCGACGGGGCGCTTTCGTTGCCCGTGCCGTCCACGTTGGTGACGGTCAGGGTGATGTCATAGGTACCGCCGGACAGTGGGGGTGATGGCGTCCACGACCAGCTGCCGGTACTGTCCACGACAGCGTCGCCGATTTTGGCGCCGTTGTTGTAGATCGTCACGGTATCGCCCGCCGTGCCGGTACCGCTCAGGGTTGGCGTGGTGTCGCGGGTGGTTTCGCCCGGGTTCAGCGTTGTTGTTGTTCCGTCAGGATTGACGGTGATGGCCGGGACGTCCGGCGTGGCAGGCGCGACGGTATCCACCGTCAATACAAACGGGCTGGAGATGGTGGTATTGCCTGCGGCATCCGTGGCGTGAACCGTCAGCGAATGCGGGCCGTCGGTGAGCGGGGTAACGGGCGTAAAGCTCCAGCCCCCGCTGCCGTCGAGGGTGGCGGTGCCGAGCAGGGTGGCGCCGTCATAGACGGTGATCGCCGCATCAGCCGGGGCGATGCCCTGCAGCAGCGGTGTGGTGTCATCCGTGGTATCGCCGCTGATGAGCGTGCCCTGAACGCCGCCGACGTCATCGGTCACGGTGGCGATGGTTGCCGCCGCTGGTGGCGTGGTATCGACGGTCAGGGTAAAGCCGCCTGACGGCAGGCTGGTGTTACCCGCCGCATCGGTGGCGACAACGGTAAAGGTATGAGGCCCGCTGCCAAGAGGCGTGGTGAGGGTATAGGTCCACGTGCCGTTGTCGTCGACCAGGACCGTGAAAAGATCGGTGCCATCCAGGCGGATGGTGACGCTTGAGCCAGGTTCAGCCGTACCGTTGAGCGTCGGCGTGGTGTCGTTGGTGCTGTCGTTGGGGTTGAGCGCGCCGAGGCGTTCCGGCACATCATCCAGCACCTGGGTAATGACCGGGGCGGCAGGCGCGACGCTGTCAATCGTCAGAGTCCAGGTGTTGGAGACGCCGCTGGTGTTACCTGCCGCATCGGTCGCGACGGCGGTCAGGGCGTGCGGGCCCTCGGCGATAGGCGAGGAAGGCGTAAAGATCCATACGCCAAGACCATTGGCGACGGTCGTACCAATAGCAACACCGTCCACGCGCACGGTGACCGTCGCGTTTGCTTCGGCGGTACCGCTGAGCGTCGGGGTGGCGTCGTTAGTGGTCTCATAAATGTCGAGCGAGCCGGTGCGACCGGGAACATCGTCCACAACTTGTGAAATCACCGGGGCGCCGGGTGCCGTGCCGTCGACGTTAATTGTCCACGGGTCTGATAACCCGCTCGGGTTACCGGCGGGATCCGTCGCCTTCGCGGTCAGCACCCAGGTGCCATCGGTCAGCGGTGCGGGCGGCGTAAAGCTCCACAGGCCGGAGGAGGGAACAACCGTCGTACCGAGGACATCGCTGCCGTTATAAATCGTGATGGTCGAGCCCGCTTCGCCCGTCCCGTTCACGGTCGGGGCCCGGTCGTTGGTGAGGCCGTTCTGGCCCACGGGGCCGGTGGTGGCCTGCACGTCATCCATCACCGACACGATAATTGGCGTCTGCGGTGGGGTAATATCCGGTGACGCCGCGGAGGTTGCGGGCCCCGTGTTGCCCGCCGCGTCGGTGGCGTCAGCGGTCAGGATTTCGCCGTTGAGCTTCGGCGGGGTCAGCGTCAGGCTAAAGTTCCCTTCGCTGTCGGCAACAACAGTGCCAAGGGTGACATTACCTTCACGGATGGTCACCGTGCTGCCAGCTTCCGCGATGCCGCTGATGGTGCCGCCATCATTCGACACCACGAGATTACCCGGGGCAGACGGCGGCGTGGTGTCCACGGTGAAGATGACGGGCTCTGAGGTCGCGCTCAGGTTTCCGGCGGCATCGGTTTCAGTGACGGTTATGGAGTGTGTCCCGTCCGGGAGCGGGCCGTTCGGCGTGACGCTCCAGGTGCCGTTGGGCAATACCGTCGTTGTGCCAACCACCACGCCGTTATCGTAGATGGTGATGGTTCCGCCGGGCTCGCCGGTTCCCGCGAGGATCGGCAGTGAAGCATCGGTTGGCGCGACAGACGTGATGGTTCCCTTGATAAGGCCCGTATCGTCGGTCAGCACAATCGCGCTCGGCGCGTCCGGCGGAGTAAGATCCACCGTCAGGGTAAACACCGGCGAGGCTGGCCCGGTGTTGCCGGCGGCGTCGGTTGCCCGCACGGTAATCTGGTGAGTGCTTTCGCTCAGGTCAACCGACGGGGTAAAGGTCCAGGTGCCGTTGCTGGCGACGACCGCCGTACCAATGGCGACTCCGCCGTCATAAATCGTCACGGTCGAGCCCGCCTCGCCGGTGCCGGTAAGCTGCGGACGCTGATCGTTGGTGCTGCCGCCGTTGCTGACTGCCCCCGTCTGCGGGGCAATATCGTCCGTTACGCTGGTGATTGCTGGCGCATCGGGCGCGGTGGTGTCCGGCGCGTTGAGCGTTGTGCCCGGGCTGGTATTCCCGGCGTTATCCGTGGCGGTGGCGGTCACCTGCTCGCCGTTAGTCAACGGTGTGCCGAGAGAGACGGTAAAGCTGCCGTCGCTGCCCGTTTTTCCTGTGCCAATGACGTTGCCGTTCGCGTCTTTCAGCGTGATGGTACTGCCGGGTTCTGCGGTACCGGTGACGGTTTTGCCATCTGAAGAGAACTTAAGGCCGGAAGGCGCGTTCGGCGCTGTCGTATCCGCATTGGCCGAATTGTTACTGCCGCCACTATCACCGCCGCCGGTGCTTGCCGCCGCCGCGATGCCGCCCGCTGCGGCAATGCCGCCCAGTGCCCATGGCCAGATGGCGGCACCACCGGCGTCGCTCCCGGAGGCCGCAAGCAGCACGTCCGTAGACGCGATGGATTCGTACGTGGCGGCTCCGGTCGGATCTTCAATCCACCATAATGCGCCGTTGCTGTCCTGCAGTACCAGCTGGCTCACGCCCTGCGCGTCCGTGACGTAGAAGTTTTTAAGGGTGATCACCTCGCCGGAGTGCAGCGTAACCAGCAGATCGTTACCGTTTCGCGCGAAGTGGGAGACGCTCGCTTGCTCGACATTAAGCTCAACGATAGAGGAATGGCTCAGGGTAACCTGTGTGCCTTCCGTGGTCGTTTCCACGCCAGTAAGTTTCGATATAACAGAGATTTGGCTCATTTAGGCATTACTCCAGCAGATGTGTCATGAACGGCGAGCAAGACGAGCCATCTCTGCAGAAGGTAAAGGGCGCCCCCGGCGCAGTCGCTGTTATTACGCAGCACTGACCGTTGTTTTTAGCGCGCACGATGCCCGCCAGAATTCAGAGTGGCAACATCAGAGCGAATCTAATGACTTATAAAAGTGAACAATTTTTATGGGTGTTTTGTATCGTGTAAAACCCTGTAATTAATAGAGGAATTATTTTTTAGAATATAAAAATGATATAGACAGAAAACGAAGGTTGTGCAAATTAAGCTTTCGTAAATAAGTGCCAAAACAATGAAGAGGGCATTAATGTATTGGGGTGGTTAATAATTTACTTGGCTCAACCTTTTGTTTTATATCATTTTAGTTTTAACCTGTGACGTTGATTCTGAATATGATTTACGCAGTATGATAATTGGTAGGGGACATTTTTAATATAATATAAAACGTTATTGTTTAAGTGCGCTTAATATGCATTTAAGTTAGGGTAACGTTTTTGATATAAGATATATTATGTCACTCACACAATAAAATATATTCTTATGCAGGCTTAAAACTCTGCTATCACGCGAAAATAATAGCGTTAAGTAAAGGGTAAAATAACCTGATTTATTTCCATTGGTGCTTCGACGTCAGCATGATTTTGCGACAGCAAAAAATTCACGGGGAGAATGAATAAAAATCGTCAGTCGGGCGTTTACTGACGTCACTTCCTTCTTACCCTGGAGCTTTATATGAACACGATCTCGTTTCGTTTGATCCCGGTGCTGATTTTTTCCCTGCTGTCCCCCTTGGCGCTGGCAATGGGCAATAATAGTACCGAGAGCAAAACGCCCGATTGTCCTTCCGGACAGGTGTATGACAGCGCCACCCAGAAATGCGTGCCGGACAAAAGCAGCAGCCTCAGCGACCAGGACAAAACCAACTATGCGTACCATCTCGCGAAGAAAGGCGAGTACCAGGCGGCGCTGAACCTGCTTGATTCGCTGAAAAATGGCAATACGGCTGAAGCGTGGAACTATCGCGGGTTCGCCACGCGCAAGCTTGGCCGCACGGACGAAGGGATTGGTTACTACCAGCGCGCGCTGGCTATCGCACCGGATTATGCCAAAGCCCGGGAATACCTCGGTGAAGCGTGGATGGTAAAAGGACGTCCTGACCTCGCGAAAGAACAGCTGAAGGTGATTGCCGGTATTTGTGGCCAGTCCTGCGAGGAGTACCGTGACCTGCAGGCCGCCATCAACGGGCATCCGGAATCCTGATTTTCTCGTGGAGGGAAAACACATCGCTACCAGTGAGGTTCGTCAACAGTTAGCCGCACACCTGCCGCGCCTCTGGCGCTATGGGCTGGTGCTGTCGCGAAACAGGGATATCGCCGAAGAGCTGGTTCAGTCCACCTGCGTGCGTGCGCTTGAAAGGAGCAGCCAGTATACGCCGGGCACGCGCATCGACAGGTGGCTGTTCGCGATACTTCACTCCATCTGGATCTCTGAGCTTCGGGCCCGATACGTGCGTCAGGGGCAGGGATTTGTGGCCAGCGACGAGCTTCTGGCGCCGGATACCCGCGAACAGGATGAGACGCGTCTGCATTATCTGAAGGTGATGCAGCGCGTTAACGCGCTGCCTGAAGCCCAGCGCAACGCGGTATTTTTGGTTTATGTCGAAGGCTTTACCTACCACGAGGCGGCGGTCACGCTGGCGGTGCCTGTCGGTACCGTGATGAGTCGGCTGGCGACGGCGCGGGCTCGGCTTGCCAGGTCCGCTGACGCATTGCCTCCGGCAAAGGAGAAACGCTCTTGAACTCGCACCGTTTTGCACCGCCCTATAACGACGACGCTATCGTGGCATGGATAGATGGCGAGATGTGCCGCGTCGACGCGCAGCAATTTGAAGAACAGTTGAAAAGTGACGAACGCCTCTCCGGGCGAACCAACGAACTGATGAAAAGCAGCCAGGATTTCGCCGGGGCGTTTGCCCCCCTGCTGGATGAGGCACCTCTGGAGACAATGCAGGCGCGTCTGGAGGCCCTTCCCGATCCACAATCCTCCACGCCGGCTGGCGTCAGCAGGCGGGCGCTGATCGCCGCGTCGGTCAGTTTTTTGATGGTCGGATCCGGGCTGGGCTACCTGCTGCGGCCCGCTTCCGCGCCAGCGGATGAGAACGCCCATATTCGCGACCTCGAAGCGCAATATATGTCCCTGTACAGCGTTGAGACGCTGCTGGATATGGACAGCGCAACGCCGGTCCTGCAGCGCGGGCTGGAACGAGCCGCGCAGGACATCGGCATCAAGCTGCACATGTCGCAGCTTGTCCTGCAGGGGGCAGAGCTGAAAATGGTGCGAATGCTGCGCTATGAAACCACCTCGATCGCGCAGATTGCCTGGATCAACGCCGACTACGGCCCGATGGCGCTCTGTGTCTCTCCTGTAGATGAGAAGACTATGGCCTCTCTGCGCCAGGAGCAGCGGCACGGCATGAACTTGGCGTGGTGGCAGGAGGCGGGCTACCAGTTCGTCCTGATTGGCCGCAACCCGCCGTCTCACCTGCGGGGAAACGCGGAGCAGCTACAGCGCCTCATCTCAGGATGACGGCACGTCGTTCGTCTGAATGGCAATAGCGATGGCAATACGATCGTCCACGACCAGCGCAAACTTATCCATCCCGTAGGCCGCGCGCGAGATCGCCGTCGTGGCATCCAGCGTGAGGGCCTGCGCTTGCGGGTCTTTCACGACAGCCTCCAGGATCACCGGGCGGGCGATGTTTCGTACGGTCAGCGTGCCGAACACCCTGAACCGCCCGTCGCCCTGGGCGACCACGCGAGAGCTGATGAACTCGATCGTCGGGTAGCGCTCGGATTCAAAAAACATATCGCTTTTCAGCTGCCAGGTGAGCAGCTTGTTTGAGGCTACGAGAGTCGCTACGGGAATAGTGACGTGAATATGGTCGTCGACGTCGTTTTCCGGGTTGAGCGTCACGGCGCCCGTCACGCCGCTGAACGTCGCCCAGGAGAGGATGCCGCCGAAGGC
Organism: Enterobacter sp. E20; assembly: GCF_000801755.2. NCBI lineage: Bacteria > Pseudomonadati > Pseudomonadota > Gammaproteobacteria > Enterobacterales > Enterobacteriaceae > Enterobacter > Enterobacter sp. E20. The sequence goes on along the minus strand of NZ_CP012999.1, from coordinate 3,667,829 downwards.
ATGCCACGACAGCCGAATGGCGGTGTTATTGGCGTCAATTATGTAGCTCTTCGGGGCAGCCGTCGCCCACGGACAAATCAAAACAAGCACTATCACCAGGCGTCGAAGCATCTCAGGATCTCTTTAGGGGGGCAGGGAGTAAACGCGTCACCCCCGGGATCTATTCGGCTTTGTTGACGTTATTTCAACCGGAGCGCGATAACCGGGCCTGGTGACAAGTGTAGCCTTGAGAACGCAGAGCTGCGGGGAATAAAAAAGGCCGCTTGCGCGGCCTTTCGAAGGGGTTACTCAGTGACTTTCTTTTCCAGCTCGCTGGCACCTTCTTTGGTTTTGTTCCAGCCTTTCTCAGCGCCTTCTTTGGTGGCATCCCACCCTTTCTCGGTGCCTTGTTTAGTTTTATGCCAGGCTTTCTGGGAATCTTCGCTGACCTTGCTGCCCAGGCTTTCGCTTTTACCCTCCGCAGCATGCTTCTGTTTCAGCTTCAGCTCTTCACCTTTGTTCTGCTCTTCGTGCAGTTTTTGCTTCGCCTCGTTGGCGTTTGCGTTCGCCGCAGCGACGGTATCGTCAGTTGCATGTGTGGTCGCAGCAAATACTGGGGAAGCCAGCAGAACGGCAGATAATGCGATAATTGTTTTTTTCATAATATCCTCATTTAACGTTATCGGTTATGAGCGTGATTCAGCATGGCACAGGCGAAACGGGATGGCTTTAGGAAAAAACTGTAATGAGATCAATGTGCCCTGCTGAGGGATATTTCGCCTGAGGATTATCCAAAGGATAAAAAGCCTATTTCAGCAAGGGCGGCGAGGGTCAGGAGAATGAAGATAATAACGGTTATGGGTCTGTACATGGTGGGGTTCCTTCCGGGTTGAGCGGCTATTCCGTAGCGCTTGGTGGTGTGGGTAATTTTGCACAGGAGAAGGGGGAAGGGGGATGATGTCTGTCAAAGGGATGGAAGGAACTGTGAGAATGGGGCACAAAAAAGCCCGCAGGGCTTTCAGGACTTCATCAGTCGACTCTGGTGATCGCCGATGGAGAATTTTGGGGCTGGCGGGAGTTGAACCCGCGTCCGAAATTTCTACATAGTATTTCAACTACAATAATAACAATGCTTTACGTTTTAAAACAGTATGTTAGTCTTGCGTCGTGTTTGTCAGTTTTAGGCGTTTTTAATGTACTGCCGCCAAAATGTCGCCACCTATCGTCATGCTGTTGCATCGATTTTGTCATAATCGAATATTTTATCTAGACACACTTCCAGCTTGTAAAAATCAGTAAGCGGATAAAGTTTCACAAGATCTTCGTCAATATCAGTAATTCCAAATCGTTTCTCCCTGAATTTGAGATGCTCCATCGCTTCAAGTTGAGCATCAGTTTTGCTACCGTCAATTTGATAGTCTAATGTTTTTAACACTTGCCAAGAAACTGGAGGCGTAAAATCAAACAAAGAAGATAGTTTGGGACTATAATCGTTTTCTGATGTTTGCTTGTAAGTGGATTTTGGGGGGAATACTACATTTATAGAGAGTCGTGAGTCTTTTGTTTTTTTCATTCTTGTTGAGAAATATGAGATTCCGACAATTGAAGATTGAATTCGTTGACTAATCCATTGCATTAATAAATTTGGGATTATATATTCCTGCGTAAAATGAGAGGTGGAGTTTTTCTTTATGAAACTACATGCGATAATTAATGGCCATAGTAGAAGATATGAGCCTTTTTTTTGTGTTAGTGAAGTGGGTGATTCGTCATATTCATATACTTCGTTCAGTAAACTAGGTGCAAAATTTAGTACTCTTGATTTTTCATCTTCCGTTGTAAATGAAGATATATAAAGTTTGTCAAAGTCTGGTTTATTCATTTCTTGCCAGCAAACATATAGTGAAGTTCCAAGGTATAAACAAGGAAGACCCGCGATAGAATATCTTTGTGCACTAACTAGATGCCGTTTTGAAAAAGGAATATGAAAGATCTCATTCCTTTTATCTAATGGTATGTCTGATTTTCTTACACGGTACAATGGTTGTTTTTCATTACATATCGATTTTAGTGGTATTGATATATACTGAATGTGTGAATTTACTTTTTCATTCTTCAGTGTTTCATCAAACTGCTCATAAGCCGATTTCACATCGCCAGATAAAAAATGCTTCAAACATTTTTCAATATCATCTTTTAGCGAATTGATTCGCTCCAAAGCTATATCTATGCGAAATTTTGTATTGTTGCTGGCGGCGTACTTTTTAATCATTTCAATGTATTTATTACAACGATCATTGAAATCGTGAACTATATCTTTCTTTAATTCGAATGGTGGGTTCAAATAATCATCAGAGAATAGTTTTTCCAATAATTCAGTTATTGTTTCGTTATTTGTCTTTTGTGCAGTCATTTTATATACCTAAAGTAGTTAAAGGGTTTTTAGCTACGGCATCTTCGAGATGCTCTGGAGAAAAATGAGCGTAAATCATAGTCATCTTAATATCGGCGTGCCCCAAAATTTCTTTAAGAATTAATATGTTTCCACCATTCATCATGAAATGGCTAGCAAACGTGTGACGCAAAACGTGGGTACATTGCCCCTCTGGCAGATCGATACCAGCCCGCTTTACTGCACGCTCAAAGGCTTTTCTGCATGGTGTGAATAGCTTCCCTCTGTTTTTGGGGAGTTCGTCATACAGCTCCTGAGATATCGGTACAGTTCGGTTTTTCTTGCCTTTAGTTTTGGTATAGGTGATCCGGTATTTTGATAACTGATGGCCTTGAAGATTTTCGGCTTCACTCCACCGCGCGCCGGTAGCCAGGCATACCTTTGCGATCATCAATAGGCTAGGGCTTTGAGAATCAGCGCAGGCATCAAGCAGGCGTTTAATTTCGTCCGAGGCCAGGAACGCCAATTCACCCTCTGCGATTTTGAATGTTGGAAGCCCAGCTAGTGGGTTAGGGGCTGACCAGTGGCCCAGCTTTTTCAGAGTGCCAAAAACTGATGATAAGTTACGCTGTTCAAGGTTTACCGTGCGTGGTTTTACTGGCGACATTAGCGCGCCTTCTTCGTTACGTACCTCACCTTTCAACCGTGCTTCACGATATTTCGTAAAGTCACCGGCGGTTAGTGAAAGCCTGAACCAGGTTGTAAAACTCGTTTTCGTCTTTGCCAGCATTAGCCCAGACGGAAAGCAAATCCCAGCGCAACGCCGCACAGCTGTCCGTTTCAACCAGCGAATAATCATTACCGTCAACGCCTACCTGACGGACAAAACGGCCGTTCTCACTACGCCCGGTGTGAAGAACAGATGAACCAACAGAGATCACCTGGCCACTCAGCTGGTCAACGTCCAGGCATGTGAGCATGTCCAGGAACTCTACCGACTCCAGCAGCGCCAGACGCAGCGCATTTTCCTGCGGGTCATTCAGGGAAAAATAGCGACTGGTATCACGTGCGCCGAACTGCTGCGCCATTCCAGCCGTATATTTATCCAGTAAATCCCGCCCACGGTTATTAAGGTGCATAAAACTCCCTCGCCTTTACGCGATTATTTAACTTGTTTTTACTTTTTTGCTTTTATGCAAATTACAGGAAATTGAATTTACCTGGTTTGGACGGCACCTGACGCTGGTTGCGTTGACCGCCTTTATTGCCCAAATCATTGAAGCGGGTAACAATCTCTTTTGCATTGTCACGAATAGCGGCAAATTCTTCCGTGTCCACTACTTCAGAAATAGTGTCAACATCGTCCTGCACGGAATTAAGCTGAGTTTCAATTGCCCCCACACGCGCTTCCAGATCGTTTACCGCACTGGCCAGTGCCTGTAATTTATCATCATCCGCTGGCGGGTTATCCTGCGGGTCTTGCTCTTCAAACTTTGGTTTCAAGCCAAAATATTTTTGCCAGCCTTTCATATTTCCTTCCTGTGTAATTTTACCGTTTCGGGAAATCACACAACTGTAATATCCCTGTTTGTTTAATTTGCGCCGACTAAAGCGCAGCCGTGTAGTTCCTACACTTGCCGGGTTGTCAGTAACAGCCAGCCCCTTCAGATATGTACGATCCCCTCCGCGCCAGTTCAGCTCCGGCTCTACAGAGAAATAAAGCAACTGGCCTTCGTCGTTTGCATAAATCAGGCGCTTATTCGGGCACAGGCTGACATACAGCCGCGCCAGCCCGTCATCACCGTCTTGCCACATCGCTTCCAGCACTTCTCCAAAGTTTCCGGCGTAGCGCTCGTGTTCTGGCCATAGTAAGGCTGCGTAATGGTTTGGGTCATAGGTTTCCCCCATGTCGATAATCCATTGCCGTTCCAGCACACGTCCATCAACCGTATCGCCTTCAGTAGCAACACACAGCCAGCCAGTTTTTAAATGCGACACATATTTCCCCCTCTGTCGATTAACTGTTTCCCTTGCTGTGGATTTGATTATTGCTAATTAAACACATCCCTGCATTACGCTTTATTCTGAACAGTTCGGTTATAAGCCATTACCGAACAGCCCCGAATTAACCCCGCCGTTTTTTCATCAGCACCACGGCATAATTAAATCTATGGCTAAATACTCAGACGAATTAAAAGGCGTTGTCCGCGCTCTTTACCTGCGCCGCTACACGCCAAAAGAAATTGCATCAGAATTAAATCTGCCGAATGCGCGGATCGTTTACTACTGGGCGGAAAAATATAAATGGGCTGACCTGCTCAGTTTCGAAAGCACAGAGGAGGCAATTGAACGCCGTTACCAGCTGTTAGCCGGGCGTGACAATAAAACGGATCTGGATTTAAAAGAAATGGATTTGCTTATTGCGCACGCCACAAAGCTGCGTGCCCAGAGCAATAAGCATAAAGAAAAGCTGGCCAGCAGCCAGGGGGAACGGCAAGCAGCTGCACGAGGGGAAAGCGAGGACGAACCCCGCAGCAAACGCATGTACAAGAAAAACGATATTTCGTCACTGACTCAGGATGATTTTGACACCTGGGCGGATGAGCATCTTTTCGAATATCAGAAACACCTGCGCCGCAACATCGGCCAGCTGGTCAGGAACATCCTGAAAAGCCGCCAGATCGGTGCAACCTGGTACTTTGCGTTTGAGGCGTTCGAAAATGCGGTAATGACGGGCGATCCACAAATCTTCCTGTCCGCGTCTAAAGCCCAGGCGGAAGTGTTCCGGTCTTACATCGTCAACATTGCGGAGCAGTATTTTGGTATCACGCTGACCGGGAACCCGATCCGCTTAAGCAACGGCGCAGAGCTGCGATTCCTGTCTACCAACAAAAACACCGCCCAGTCATACAGTGGCCATCTTTACTGTGATGAATATTTCTGGGTTCCCAACTTCGCAAAACTGAACGAGGTGGCCAGCGCGATGGCCACCCATGACAAATGGCGTACCACCTACTTTTCCACGCCATCGGCCAAAACACACCAGGCGTACCCGTTCTGGACGGGTGAAGAGTGGAAACAGGGCAGCAAGAAACGCGCGGCCATTAAATTTCCGCTGTTTGATGAAATGCGGAACGGCGGCCGGCTCTGCCCGGATGGCCAGTGGCGCTACATCATCACGATGGAGGATGCCATTGCGGGCGGCTTCAACCTGGCCAACATCGAGAAGCTGCGAAACCGCTACAACACCGCCACATTCGACATGCTTTATATGTGCGTGTTCGTGGACAGCAAAGATTCCGTTTTCAGCTTTTCCGACCTGGAAGCGTGCGGCGTGGAGGTGGACACCTGGCAGGATCATAACCCGGATGCAAAACGGCCGTTTGGAGACAGGCCAGTCTGGGGCGGCTTTGACCCGGCACGAAGCGGCGATTTGTCGTGTTTCGTGATTGTCGCCCCGCCGATGTTCGCCGTTGAAAAATTCCGCGTGCTGAAGGTGATTTACTGGAAGGGCATGAACTTCCGCTAACAGCGCTTTCATGCCCGTTTTTTTACCGTCAGCTGTCACGCCGCCGATAATGTTGGAGGTTGTCTCCGCTTCTGTTTCACCCTGCGCAACACGCACAACGACGGTCACTGGTTTAGCCTGGTCGGCAATTGCATCCAGCGAACGGGCAAGCGTGCCGGACTCCCCTGCTTTACCGCTGGCCGTCAGCACGTCGGTAAGCAGGACCGGCTTATTGAGAGGGAACACGGACGCATCTGCATCATCGCCGGTACAGACCATACCGACAATTGCCGTGCTTACTGTTGAAATAGTGCGGGTGCCATCGTTGATCTCAACGACGCGCACACCGTGATGATAATCCTGAGCCATACGGCGAACCCTCCGGTGTTTAGGTTTCGCCCTATGGTGAAGTGAATAGGCCGCGCAGACAGCTACGCGGCATTGTTCCCTAAATCACACAATACGCCCGCGAGTATATGAAGTTTGTCAGTCGGCAGAAGATGAGCTTCCAGCTCTTGTACGGACAAAAAGGATATAATTGATATGCACGCCTTTTCAGCTTCGCTGATACTCGCCCTTGCTCCTTAATCAAGCATTAGTAGCAACTAATTGAGTAATAATGATATGTTATAGTCTGGATGGTTTTTTTGGTAATTGAATATGCTCCTTACCTCTCAAGATAGACAATCGATTGATACCATTAAGGGTATGTTGATTTTTTTAGTTGTTTTTGGTCATATGCTGGAGTCAAATTTAAACAACGAATATTTCAAGTATATATATAGCTTTATATATACTTTTCACATGCCTCTGTTTGCATTTATTTCCGGTTTTTTATCGAAGGGCAGCAAGGATATAAATATTGAAAAGTTAATCAATGGTGTAATTCTCCCTTTGGTAATATTCAATGTACTTTATGAAGTTGTAAACCTCTTAAAAAATGGAAACTTCTCTGGATATTTTTATCTTGCAGCACCATATTGGTTAATGTGGTATTTGCTTAGCTTATTATTCTGGAAAATAATTTCCCCATTTATTTTATCAACTCAGCACCCTCTTATCATTGCGATTGCAATCTCTTTGCTTTTCCAATATTTAAACTTCAATGGTTTATCATTTTCTGCGATGCGCACATTTACTTTCCTACCTTTCTATATCATGGGCTGTTTAGCATTCAAGCATTCACTGCATATTAAAAAACCATCCACGCGCATTACGTTCATTACTCTTATAAGCGCCTTCGCATGCCTTGCATTCGTTGCCAAAAACGCCCCAATTCCTTTTTTGTATGGCTCTAGTGGTTTTAATTCCTTAGAACTTAACAATTATCACTTTTTAGGCTACAGGCTCTTGAGCTATTTAGGTGTTGCTTCATTGATAGCATCGATATTTTATCTACATCCATCACTATCATTTTTATCACGCCTTGGCGGGTATAGTTTATCTATATATCTAGTGCATGGATTGTTCATCAGAGAGCTTTCTGCATTCTTACTAAACAACACCCCGCAAAGTATATTATTAGCAACACAAATACTAGCATGTTGCATAGTCTGTTACATGCTTTCATTGAGAGCAATCAATGGACTGTTAACAACCATTTTTGATAAAGCAGTTTCACTAATTTGCAAGGGTGAGAATCTAGCAAAATGAACATTAAAAACCCGGTAATTTGTTCTACTTCCAACTTACCGGGTTTGATTTTCTTTTTAATCTTGAGGCTTCTCAGGCCAGTCTATATCTGGTACGACAGTTGGGTCTACCGCCTGCAACTCTTTAATGTAGTTTAGCCATTTTATCAAGTTGACTTTATCTTGATCGCTTATAATTCCTAGCTGTAATTCAGTCTGCCAAATGCTTATCTCTGCCCTGGCTTCATTCAATAAGGCAGCTTTCTGCTGTTCTGCGGCTAACACCTCTGACGAATGCTTCGCAGCGCTATCCGTGAGCCATTCACTACCATTCCATTTATCAAATGGAGTAAAAGGTGGCAGCGTAGTGGTCCCTCTTGGGTAATCGCCTGGCGCCGTAATTACCAAAGCCTCACCTGTTTCGATACTGTAAACAGTTTCACCGCGATGATCAGCAAGATACTCCCATCCAGAAAAGTCCTTAGTTCGACAAATTGCAAAGCCTTCTTTATTTTCGAAAGGCAGATCAATGCATGAGTTAGCCGGAATACCAACCCCAACAGCCAAATACTCGACCGCAGAAGAAATATATTCTCGCGTCTCGCCATCGTAGTTATATACCGTAACATTACCTGCCGAACTGGCAACTTTATCTTTGTTCAAAATAGCCTGAGCCATTACGCAGCCCTCACAATGTAATTGAATGCAACGTTACGGGGTCTGGTTTCAGTTGATGATCGGGCAACCAGAGATGTGTCGAATAATAAATCTACCCCTTGGTAATTTGGATCCTGTGCGGTTGTATTTCCATACGTTGTTACCCCTCGCTTAAATACACCAGTAACAATAGAAGTGCTGTTATTTATAAAGCCTGTCGCAGCTCCATTGCTTGCAGTACCTGTCATTTTCTGTAGAGCATCAAGCTGAGCTGATAGCATTCCCCTGCCAACATCTACCCCACGCCCATCATCCCAACCACGTATAAACTCACCGCGCAAATCTGGCAATTTAAGGGCAGGATAGGCAAGCGCAAGCGTAGGATATAGATCAGCAATAAACGTAGCGCCATTGCATTTGAGCCACCCCGCTGGAGGTGTAGCAGAAGGCCATGGAATGGGTATACCGACAGGCAATGCAGAACCTTCCCCTAAACCGAGGTATTCGAGAATGGCCGCAATAGATTTTCCTGACAAGGCTGTCAGTGTGTCATCCAGAGGCTGCTTGTTCGCTAGGGCATTAGCCATAGTGGCCTGCACAAAAGCAGTATTGGCAAGCTGAGTGGAATTGTTACCAGCTGCCGCCGTCGGGGCTTTTGGGGTTCCGGTGAACGTCGGGCTGGCTTTAAGTGCATATTGTGAATGCGGATCAGCTGCCGCAAGATGTGCCGCCATCAGCTCATCCACATACACCTTAAGCTCCAGTACCTTATTATCCACGTATTTACGGGTAGCGAGCACCACGGAAGGATCAATTTTCAGCGTAATGTTATCGGTGCTGTTGGTAATTAACACCATGCGCACTGTCTGCGTGCGGCCGCTGCCCTCTGCCAGCTGCGGCTTGTAGCTCTCCGGGCAGTTTCCGACAGCAATCAGCGCCCCGGTTTCATCAAACAGCCCAACTTCACGAATCCACCAACCGCCCTCTGTTTCGGGTATCACCTGCTCAGCGATCACCTGGCTGCTGTTCTGCGGATCGATATACAGCATATTCAGAGCTGCACGGCGTTTTTCACCGACCAGCTTTGTCTGTTGTGCGTTTGGCGTTGGCAGCACGCCGCCGCCATCACCCACCGCCATCTGTGTAATTTTCAGCGGAACACCGAGCGCGGCGGCATTTGCCAGTTTCGCCGCGCCGATATCCGTCAGCAGGGTATAAAATTTTGCGCTCATGGATTCACTCTCATTGTGTCAATAACATGGACGGCGCCGCCCTCGTAGGCAGAACCACCGGAAATGATGGTTTCGTTGATATACGGGTAAATCGTGATTTCTTCGCCGCTATAAGTGGCAGCCCCCACAAAACATGGCCCGCTCGTCTGCAGATTTATGGACATGCCTATCAAATGCCGACTGCAGGGTTTGGCGTCACCAATCAGGCGCTCCAGCTCCAGATAGGTTTCCTCTGTTATGCCCTGGTCCTGCACCCCAATATCCAGGCGAAACGTGCCCGGCGCCTCACCGGTCTGCCACCATTCAATGATGCGGATCAGAAAGCCGAACGGCTCCACCACACGCCGCACAGCGCTGGTTGTGCCCTTGTGCTGATGGATATAGAACGCATCCTGCACCACGCGGCGCTTCACGCTCTCCGCCCATCCTTCGTCCCAGCGATCAACCGAAAAGGCCCACGCCAGATACGGCAGAAACTTGACCGGGCATGTTGCCGGGTTCCATAAATCCCGCAGTGGCACCTGCAGATCGGAAATGCCGCTGCAGGTCTGAGCAAGACGGCGCTCAAGCGGCGATGAACCCGGAGGAAGCAGACTATTCATCCGTTCCCCCGTTTGTTACGCTCCATTCCGTACATGAAGCGGCTTGTGTCTTATCCAGCACCACATCAGCGAGCGGCGAGGCCAGCTCAACACGCTGCACACCCTCAACGTGCAGCGCGGCATAAATAGCACTGCGGCGAATATCGCGCCCCAGCCTCGTCTGGCTGGCGATATATTTCTGCAGGCTGGCCTTTGCCGCCTCCATCACCGGCTCAGCTTCTGGCCCCGGGTAAAGAAAGATCGTTGCATCCACGCTGTACGGAATAATTTCAGCGCTGCGCACCGTCAGACGGTCAGCAACCGGCCTCACGTTCTCACTGTTAAGCGCCTGTTCAACCACCGCCAGCAGGTCCGCCGCTGCCGTTCCGTCGCCCTCACGGCTCAGTACGGTAAGCACCACCTCCGCCGGTGCCGGGCTGGTTGCGCTGGCGTCAGCGACTCGCCCGTCCGTGCTTTTAGCGTGAAACTCATAAGCCGCCGTTGGTCCCGCAACGGACAGCCCCTCAAATGCAGCTGGAACACGCAGGCGCAGCGCCTCGTCACTTTCCATTACCGCTGCGACCGGCGGCACCGCGTCGTTATCGGCAGGTGTAACCGTCAGCCGCTTCACGTTGTAGTTGGCCGCCATCTGATCGAGATCGCCGCCCATGGCATAAGCCACCATGACCGCCTGCGCCGCCTCGTTGATACGCTGGCGCAGCAGGATTTCCCGGTACGTGTTTTCCTGCAGTTGTTTGGTGATGGGTTCAGATTCCAGCTCAAGCGTGCGCCGCACCGCGTCCTGTTCATCTGCCGGATACAGAGCCACAAAGGCGGCCTTACGCTCAGCCAGCAGGGATTCAAAATCTGGCACGTCAACGATTTGCGGCGCGGGGAGCTGGGAAAGGTCAATGACTGCCATTGTCTGCTCCTGTTGATACCGAAAGAGAAACAGGCGCGCCGTTATTGCGCTTCCCGGTTAGCTCAACCACCATGGAGCCGTCAAAGCTGCTGTTGATGGTGATGGAATCCAGCGTAAGCCGAGGCTCCCAGCGACTCAGCGATACGTAAACAGCCGCCATAATCTGCAGGCGCAGCGCCGGGTTCTGGGGCTGGTCAATCAATGCTGACAGCAGGGAACCATATTCCCGGCGGGCTATACGGCTTCCCTGGGGAGTCAGCAGAATATCCCTGACCGACTGCCGCAAATGATCCGCATCAGAAATGGCTTTGCCATTGTCCTGATTCATACCGATATACAGCGTCATACAGGACCTCCAGATGTATCTCCGCCGGACTTAACGCCGGTATGACCGTGTTTATCGACTACGATCCCGTTAGAACTCATGGCACCGCCGCCCTGGGTGACGCCACCATTGATCACCACCTCGCTGTTTATGCGCGTGTTGCTTGCTTCCACCACAAACTCCCCCGTTTTCAGGGTTATGTTATCTGCCGCCTCGATCACCATGGATTTGATGCCTCGGACGTGCCAGCGCCCGGTGGCGGGTTCATACTCAAACCAGCCGCCGTCCGGGTATTCCGTTACGCATCCGTCCACGGAGTCCGACGGCGGCGCGAACTGGTTTGAATAGATCGCAGGTAAGGCAAAAGCGGTTTCCAGATTGCCGCCCATACTCAGGACCACCACCTGCTCATCCGGTGACGGACACCACCATGTACGGGCACCGCCTGCGCGCAGGGTCAGCCAGTTAATCCAGTTGGTTTCAAGCTCGCCTACCTTCACCCGGCACAGCCAGTTTTCCCGGTCCACTTCGGTCACGGTGCCGGTGCGGATCAGGTTGGTGATAAGGCGCATGATTTCTGTGAGTTGTGCATTCATCTCACAATCATCAAGCCAAAAAATGAGTTTCAAAACTCTTTAGTTTTGTGCCAGTTATGATACAAAGAGACCAACCTAACCAACCTATGAAGGAACATTATGTTTAGACTAGCCAGTGTTAAAATTGAAGGTTTTTGGGGAAGATTAAGTGCTTCATGTTCATTTAATGAAGATGTAAACATAATCATTGGTCGTAATGGAACTGGCAAAACGACATTCATGAACATATTGCATTCAGTTTTAGCCTTAGAACTGGAATCAATTGGTGAAAATAGCTTTGACAATGTCACAATAAAAGTTAAAGACGGAAATAAAAACAAAACTATAAAAATAGTTAGAAAATTTGATCCAGACAAACCCCTGCCGACATTTGAATATACTCTTTCTCGCAAAAAATTCGTCATAAGAGCGATTGATGACAGACGAATCCCTCTCTATATAAGAAGAAAATATCAGGAGGATGCAGAAAACCTAAAAATTGAACTTGATAAATTAGTATCATTAGCATCTCTTTCTGTTTATAGATTAAGAAGTGGTGAAGATCTAGAAGTTCGAGATAATTATGGTTCAAAATTCATCAACCCTATTGATTTTAGGTTAGACCAACTATTGTCGAATCTTACTAAATATCAATTGTCATTATCGCAAAGAGCACGCGATGTTTCAGCCAACCTACAAAAGGAAGTTCTAGCCTCCATTTTGTATAGCAAGGAAGATATCGTCGATGAATCTTTTAATTTGAACTTTGACAAAGAATCGGAACGTAGAAGTTTAACGACCGCATACTCCCAACTTGGAGCATTTGACAGTGACGTAAGAAGAAAAATAAATTTTCATGTTGAGGCCATTGATCAAACCGTTAATGAAATAAAGCTAGCCGAAAAAAATAACAATGAAGTAATTAATGTCGACTATAGATCATTCGAAGCTTTAAGAAAAACACAACGAATAATTAAAATGTCATTAAAATCAGAAGAAGAAATAAAAGGAATCTTTGCTCCAATAAATCTTTTTACTGATACCTTGCATGAATTCATTACGGACAAAAAATTCTCTTTCATCTCCGGCGAGTTAATTTTGCAAAATGGTCATGGACCAATCAGTCACAAGAACTTATCATCTGGAGAAAAGCAACTTTTAATCCTCTTTATTGAAACACTACTTCAGCAAAACAAACCCTTCATTTATCTCACGGATGAACCTGAGCTTTCATTGCATATTGCATGGCAAAGAAAAATAATTCCCGCGATCAAGCGACTTAACCCTAACGCTCAAATAATTGCCGCAACACATTCACCCGAAGTAGCATCAAAGTATAGAGATGCAATTTTTGACATGGAGAAGTTGGTCCATGGTTGATTTCCATTATTCTGCAGATGCAGAAAATATCATGAATTTATTTTACCAAGCAGAGGTCATGGTCTATGTTGAGGGCCCGGATGATATCTGTTTCTGGGAAACAGTTTTTGATAAAGTAAGCGATCTCAAAGTCGAAATTCAGGATGTTGGCGGGTGTGAGGAATTAAAAAAATATATTGAGCGAATTATAAACGAAGATCTCAACATAATAATTGCTTGTGATGCGGACTTTACTACTTTCAGTAATCAAATGCTCGACCGAAGAATAATTAAAACACCTGGCCACTCAATTGAAAATACATTCATTAATGAAAATGGGGTGTACAAAGCAATTAAAACCTTAGGGAAGTTATCTCAAAAAACAATGAGTGAAATAAATATCATTTCATGGCGGGACGATTTTTATTCAAAAATGGAACCGTTAATCAAGTTAGACATCTATAACTTCATTTACAACAAAGGCATTCCGGTCATTGGCGATAACGCTGATAGATTTATGAAATCCAAAAAATCAAATGCAATCTGCGAGCATAAAATAAAATCATATAGTGAATCTACACTTGTCAAACTAGGCGCAATCAATCTAGAAGAAATAGATGCAGCACTCCCCCAACAGATTGATTACAGTCGATGGATCAGAGGACACTTTCTGTTTTCAGCCATACATAGATTGGTTAGCACCATGGCAGAAAAGAGCGGAAAAAATATATCATTATCTTATGAGTCATTGTATTCAAACTTAATGAACTCATTTGAATCAAACTTTACAGAGGCACATAACGATTTTAATCATTATCGAGAAAAAATAAATACTTTGCAGATTTAAAGTTTCGGAACGTGCTATATAGGTGAAAATAGAGGGTTGTAACACTAATTTTTTAAGCGCACAAAAATGGCGTCTTTTGTTAATTGGTAAACCTCTTCATTAATACCTAATAAACGACGTTCAGAAAAACGTACAAGCGGTCCCTTGAGACTTACACGCTCCCTTAAGCCGTAATGATGCACCCGCGCAATACGCTGAACCTTCCCCTCAAACTGCACGCTGGCTGAGTCCGCGCTGGCTGCAGTTTTCAGGTATTTCGCCGTGCGCAGTTTCGAGAACATCTGCCGCTTGATGCGCCCCTTTTTAGTCCGGGCCGTGACCTTTCGCGGCTCGTATCCGCTGCCGTCAGGGTTGCGCTGCAGCCTGATATTCTGCTGTTGATTGCGGCGCAGCTCCTGCGCCAGTTCGCGCATCATGCGCTGACGGGCAGCAGGCTCCAGATTTGCCAGCAGGGCTGCCAGCCACTCATCCACTTTGTGCAGATCATCCACGTTTCACCGTCCACATTTCTTCTGGCTCGTCGGGTTCCGGCTCTACCTCAACCGTTGAGATACCGCCGTCGGTGCTGACCAGCACGCGCTCCGTCAGCTGCAGGTTCAGGCTGATATCACACACGTCGTTGCGCAGAATACCGATCTGGTGTTGCGCTGGTTCACCGGGTATGTGGAGCGCTCGCAACCTGCTGAAAATGGTTTCCAGCGGTTGTTTGTTCGTGAGCTGGTCGGTGTGTTTGAACGTCTGTGGCCATGCTCATTCCAGCATCCTACGCTGCGCGATGTAGCCAGCTGGTTGACGGAGCATAGCGGGCTGACAATCAGTGTACCGGATGCAGAGTATTCAGACCGTCCGATCCCACACTTCACCCATAGCGGTACGGGTTATCAGTTGCTGGATAATCTGGGTAAAGCTTTTGGCGTTACGGATTACGTCTGGTACCAGCTGCCGGACGGCGGGGTATATGTAGGCGGCGCGGAAAAAGCCCTGTTTGCTGATCGCCCGATTGAGATCCCCCATGAATTTAACCAGGGGGCGGCTGGCGGGAACTCCATGACGCTTCCCCTGGTGCAGAGCCTGCGCCCCGGCGTGGATCTGAACGGGGAGAGGGTGACAAAAGTCCACCTGCAAAATGACACGATGTCTGTGACATGGACACCGCGCAACCGCTCAACGGGTCAGGCTCTCCAGAAAACGCCCGTGCAGCGCCAGATTGAAAGCCATTATCCGGAGCTGGCTTCCGGGATGCACTTACCAAAATTCGCCCGCGTCATGAATCCCGTTGAAGCGGTGAAAAGCGGCAATTTCTCCGATCCGTTCCGTCCTCGTTATGCGGTTGATGTGCAGCTGTTAGACGCGGACGGCAATCCGGATAAAGACACGCCTGTTTACTCAGCTGTGCCTCTGCCGGTTCCTATGGCGGGTAACGATTCCGGGATGTTCCAGTTTCCCCCTGAAGGGACGCTGGTTGAAATTGCTTTTACTGGCGGAAGGCCGGATAAGCCCTTTGTGCGGCAGACCGTGCCGGAGGGAACCAGCTTACCGGATATCCAGCCTGGTGAGCAGCTGCAACAGCAGCGTGCGGAAGTGTCGCAGCGCGTCACCCAGGCGGGCGACTGGGTGAGGCAGACAGACCAGACTATCAGTGAAACATCTATGGCGCGGATGGTTAAGGCCGATACTGAACAGCGGGAGCTGGTCAGCCGGGAAACTACCATTAAGGCCACGGATACAGTTACGGTGCTGGGCACGTCCACACTGATGGCCGGAGCCATTCAGCAGGTATGTACGGGTGATTACAGCCAGGCAGTGAATAACCGCGTTGCGAGTATCGGCGGCAATGATGAAACGGACATAGCCGGGAGCAAGACAGTCGCCACGGGTAAAGACCTGATTGAGAAAATTGGGCTGATACGTAAAAGCGTGGCGGCCGTTCAGCAGCAGATTATTGCCCCGGTAGTGTGGATTGGCTCTGGCACCATCAACGTGGCACAGCTGATGCTGGACACGCTGGACGTGGTAAAAGAGCTGGCAGATCAAACGGCCGACCACACGCACAGCAATACAGGAGCACCAACCAACGCGGGAGCCATCCGGAGCACCGGAGCTAAAGCGGACACGCTGAACGGCAAATACTCCCCGGTGATTGGCAAATAAGCCGTTTAAGACCTGAGCCCGCGCAAGCGGGTTTTTTTATGCCCTTCATCCCCCGCAGGGCGTCTCTTCTCTATCCTCACAAACAGACTTTGCCACGCGCAATCAGTAGCGCTCTGGCGTGTTCCAGCCTTTCAGGCAGTCAGCGCCATCCTTAAAGTAGATCGTATCCTCAGCAGGGCGCTGGCGCGTCACAGCATGGCAAAAAAAATCTTTCGCAGACAAAAATCGCACTACACCGCACCCGCCTGCGGTTTTTGGATCATAAAAATTTTTCAGTTTTATTTTTCTTCAAACCAGACCGTCAGACCGTGCCAGTGCTGGCGGCTTTGCGGAAAACCGAAACTGAAAACATTGAAAAGAATTTCAGTGTTTTTCAGTTTACTATAGTGTTTGGTATCAATGTCATGGGTTTAAGGTGTTGATATTATTGTCTTTTATATTTTTTAGCCTCTGTGAAGCGTTTTTAGAAACCCCCTTCTCGCAGCTCCGTATGGCTTTGAAGAGCTACCGGAAACTGAAATGTATAAACAAACTGGATTTCAAATTGATTCATTATCTTATAATGTGGAGGAAAGACAACGTGTGACTGATAGGAACAAACATGGATAGCTCTCTTACACTTACTGTTGCACAAAGTGAAGCTTGGCAACACGCAGCATTGATTCTAGCCAAAAAAATAGGAGTAGGTTCCAAAAAATCCAATGCCGAGTTAAAAAGTTTATTATTAAATTTTGGGAGTATACAAAAGCTATATGATTATCACTTTTCAATGATACCACCCGATTCGGATATAGTTTCTAAGCTTGATAAGATATTTTCAAATTTGAAAGTAAATTTTGGAGTGATTAATTGTTTAGACGATAATTATCCAGATTTGCTTCAAGATATTTATGGTGCTCCACCTGTTTTGTATTATCGAGGTGATATTAATATTTTGAAATTACCTCGAAGCATTTCTTTTGTTGGTACAAGGAATCTTGATAATCCTGAACATATTACGCAAGGTTTAAATGCCTTGGAACGGCTTGTAAACGCCGGTTTTCAGGTTATTGTCAGCGGACTTGCAAAAGGTTCGGATACGCTTGGCCATCAAACAGCAATAAAACTTGGAGCAAAAACGATAGCGGTTTTAGGTAACCCTATCAATATTGCCTATCCAGCTGAAAACAAAAACCTTCAAGAATTGATTGCGAAAGATCATCTCGTTTTGAGTGAATATCCGGTTGGTATACTTTCTCAAGGCTCATATTTTGCGAACAGAAATCTCACAACAGTTAGCCTTTCAAGAGAAGGTGTTGTGGTAGCAAGAGCTGGAGATAAAAGTGGAACTCAATATGCGATAAGAACATGTGTTGAACAAAACAAAACTGTTTATGCGTTAGAAAATAATATTCATGAACCAGAATATCAGTGGGTTCATAAGTATAAAAACTCGATTAAAGTTGTTAAGGATAGATAAAGGGAATTTACCATGAATTCAAGAGCTATAATCTTTGACTTAGATGATACAATCTTTGCTACAGAAGAATTTAAACCATACCTCCGAACCGAAATTGGACGAGAAACCATTCCTGGTCTTATTGAACGCGATGAGATTGAAGTGCGAGAAAGGCATCAGGGCGTTGTGGAATACATCAATAAACTGATAAATAGTGGGATTGCTGTCTTTATATTCTCTGACTCTCCCTCGGCTTATTGTTTTGCTATTCTTGATAAAGGTGGTGTCAAAGTAAGTCGAGACAATATTTATTGTAGTCAACATAAACCTACAGTTGATGATAATATTATCTTTACTTCATATCAAGATATTTTGGTGGTTGGTGATAGTCCCAAAGATATATATTTTGCTCATTTAAGAGCTTTCCCCTCTATCTTGCTTGGACGATTGAGCAAAAAATCCTGTGAATATTATAATCGCTGGACAAAGCCAAGTGCTATATGTACAAATCTGGATGAATTGAAATCTGCTGTTGATGACTATCTAAATGGACAGTTGGTTTTCCAGCAACATGATTTTAAAAGAAATTATGATACCGTCGATCCTGATGAATGCGATTTAACAACAATACCATCAGAAAATATAGGGCATGCCTTTGAATATTGGCCAAATTCAGATGACTGGGATGACGTAGAAGAACGAAAAAAAGTTTGGTTTGAAGTAAAGAGATCAATTAAAGTTGCAAAAGAATTAACTCAAAGCCAAATAGAAAATAGTGAAAGAGTTGCATTTTACAATCGAAATAAAACAATCGGATATGGAAAAGCTTTTAAAGCATTGATGTGGGTATCATTCCAGGAGTTTGTAAAATGGGCGAAAAAAGAGAAGCTAACTGGGAAAATATATTTGGTTCCTACACCACCCTCAGTTCCGATGGAATGTAATAAATCATTTCCGATGCTAATTTTGGCTGAATGGTGGTCAAAGTATGCTTATTTTGCGCGGAAAAAGGGTGAGATAAACTTTATTCTTGAACATTTTTACATCGTTGAACGCTTTTTGCCAACGCCTCCAGCTCATATGTCAAATGGAAGGAGAGAGGTTAGGCCCCATCTGGAGACATTAGGTACTTATAAGAAAATCAAAAAAAATGATGGAACGGCTGTAATAATTTTAGATGATATAGTTACCTCTGGAACTCAAATGAATGCTGTTGCAACACTACTAACCGAAGTTGGAATTTTTAAAAATGAGATTCCTTTTTACGGATACGCCTTTGCTCGAACAACACGTCCAGGTGCAGATGTCTCCGAACTGTTGAGGCTATTTAGCGCATCTGAAATTGCTGGATCGTGAGTAACTATCCTACAGGCATTATGTCATGTTGCCCACTCTCACGCTTTGTCGAATGGACTCATTCGGTCGAGGAGGCTGCTTATTCTCCTCAACCAAACACAATGACTCTGTCGCCATTTCGTCGCCGTTGGTGATTGATGTTTTACATATGTTGTTGATTTTTAATGTTTTAAATTCCAGGCAACAAAAAACCCATTTACGGCTAAGTAGATGGGTTTAGCGAAGATTAGAAATCTTCGATGTCTCCGGGTTTCACGTAAGGTCGACTTCCAGCAAGCGCCTCAACACATGCAAAGAGTGCGTCCTCCGCCCCACCTCTTTCTCTAATCGTATCTTCTTTTACGAATAGTTTTTCTTTATGCATTTGCAAAATCGCTTCGTCAACGAACGTGTATAGGTCTTGGCCTGTGCGATGCAGTTCAGTGAGCAACGCTTTTAGAGCCAGTTCGGTTTGGTATTTTGTGGCCATCTGCATTTCATCCTTAAGCTTGGTGGACGTAAAGTGGACATGGACAAAAAAAAGGGGTTACGCTTTCACGTAACCCCTTGTTTTAATTGGTGGAGCTGGCGGGAGTTGAACCCGCGTCCGAAATTTCTACATCCTCGGTACTACATGCTTAGTTTGTCTTTACATTCGCACGCCAGCTGCGGACAGACACGCCACTAACGAACTAGCCTGATTAGTTTTAACGCTTCAACCCCAGGCAGGGCTTCCACGCGATCTCTTTTGGGTTTGACCTCTCTTTGATCCCCGTCTTAAGAGCGGAAGCTAGGGAGAGAGGGCTCAGAGCAGGTTATTAAGCTGCTAAAGCGTAGTTTTCGTCGTTTGCGACTATTTTTTTGCGGCTTTTAACGAGGCAAACCGCCCCTCGGCATGCACCTTGGGTTTCGCAAATCCCGTCGAATCCAGAATCAGCCCCAATAGTGTTGAACTAAGTATACCAGATTTCACTTCCTGGATACCAGCCCGGAACGCTAACTTATTGAATAGTACAATAAGTGTGCAGAATCAACGTCCTGCGTTTTTCATGATGCGCGCTTTATCAAGTTGCCACTCGCGCTCTTTCAGGTCAGTACGTTTGTCGTGCTGTTTTTTACCTTTTGCGACGCCAACTTTCACTTTACACCATGCGTTTTTCCAGTACAGCGACAGGGCTACCACGGTGAAACCTTCACGGTTGATGCGTCCGTAGAGGGATTCCAGCTCACGCTTGTTCAGCAGCAGCTTGCGGGTGCGCGTTGGGTCACACACGTAGTGCGAGGAGGCGACGGTCAGCGGCGTAAAGTTCGCGCCGAACAGGAAGGCTTCGCCATCTTTCAGGATCACGTAGCTGTCGCCGATGTTGGCTTTCCCGGCGCGCAGCGATTTTACTTCCCAGCCCTGCAACGCAAGGCCAGCTTCGAATTCTTCTTCAATGAAATACTCGTGGCGAGCACGCTTGTTGAGCGCAATGGTCGCCGAGCCTGGTTTATGTGCTTTTTTCTTCGTCATAAGTGTCGTAAAGCCGTCGGTAATCTGATTTCAAAAAGTCACCTCATTGCGTCCTGTGAGGTCTAACGCGCTATCTTAGCACGAGATGAGGCTTAGCGTTTTTTTAACAGGTGATAAATGTTATTATTTGTCCGTTGTGTGACCATGGGAAATGCTATGCCTCAGATTAGCCGTACTGCGCTTGTGCCTTACAGCGCGGAACAAATGTATCAGTTAGTGAACGACGTTCAGTCTTATCCAGAATTTATTCCGGGGTGCACCGGAAGCCGCGTTCTGGAGTCCGGCCCGACGCAGATGACTGCGGCGGTGGATGTCTCCAAAGCGGGGATCAGCAAGACGTTCACCACCCGCAATACGCTGACCAGCAATCAGAGTATTTTGATGCATCTGGTGGATGGTCCGTTTAAAACCCTTATGGGGGGCTGGAAGTTTACGCCGCTGAGCGCTGACGCCTGTCGCATCGAGTTCCAGCTGGACTTTGAATTTACCAATAAGCTGATTGAGCTGGCGTTTGGCCGCATTTTTAAAGAGCTGGCTTCGAATATGGTTCAGGCGTTCACCACCCGCGCCAAAGAGGTTTACAGTGTCGCATAAGATTGCTGTAGAAGTGGTGTATGCGCTGCCGGAGAAGCAGTATCTGCAGCGCGTGACGCTGGAAGAGGGGGCAACCGTTGAGGCGGCTATCCGCGCGTCCGGCATCCTCGAACTTCGCAGCGATATCGACCTGGCGAAAAATAAGGTCGGGATTTATAGCCGTCCGGTGAAGCTGGGTGATGTGGTGAAAGAGGGCGACCGGGTGGAGATTTATCGTCCGCTGATTGCTGACCCGAAAGAACTGCGACGTCAGCGTGCGGAGAAAGCGGGTAAGTAGCGTGTTTTCCCCTCACCCTGACCCTCTCCCCAAAGGGGCGAGGGGATAAAAGAAAAACAAAAAAGGTGCTCAATGAGCACCTTTTTGCATTTCTGACTTCTGATTATTTGGTCAGGGCAGGCTTGTTGTCGATGTTGGTCAACACACCGGCGCTGCTGAAGGTCAGCGTCAGGGTCTGCTGGGTCGCATCTTCGTGGCCCGGCTTCTGACGGAATACATAGAACCAGGTGTTAGTGCCGAATGGATCGGACATCATCGGGGTTCCCAGTGCATAAGCGACCTGCTGTTGTGTCATCCCCACACGGATTTTGGACACATCGTTAGGGGTAAGGTAGTTCCCCTGGTTGATGTCAGGACGGTAAACCACTTTCTCCAGAGTGGAACAGCCTGCGGTCAACATCAGAAGAACCGCTGCGGCAGCGGTCAGCATTTTACAACGCATAGTGATTTGATTCCTTTTCGGGCCCGAGCAGAACGCGGCTCATATGTAATATGCCGATGATAATAGACCTTGTCCCACTTTGAAACCGGTCTGGCGGCGTTTTTGTTGTTCTGTATGACCCTGAGATCCCGAAAAAGTTTATGCCGCCAGCAGTTCTTTCGCGTTCGCGAGCGTATTGCGGGTGACTTCGCTGCCGCCGAGCAGGCGAGCAAGCTCCTGCAGACGCGCACGTTTATCCAGCGGCTTCATGTGCGTTTCGGTCATTTCACCGTCGGTTTCTTTGCTGACAATAAAGTGATGATGACCACAGCCCGCGACCTGCGGCAGGTGGGTGACACACATCACCTGCGTTGATTCGCCTAGCTGGCGCAGCAGTTTGCCCACCACCGCCGCCGTTGGGCCGCTGATGCCGACATCCACTTCATCGAAAATCAGCGCCGGGGTTTCCATTTTACGCGCGGTAATCACCTGAATCGCCAGCGCAATACGCGAAAGTTCACCGCCGGAGGCCACTTTGGAGATAGCCTGCAGCGGCTGCCCCGGGTTGGTAGTGACGCGGAACTCGATGCGGTCCGCACCTTCTGCCGTCAGGTGGTTTTCTTCAAAGCGGACATCAATGGTGAAGACGCCGTGCGGCATCGCCAGCGTGTGCATGCTGTCGGTGATGTGCTGGCTTAACTCCTGGGCGTAATGCTGACGGATTTCATGCAGCTTTTGCGCTGTCGCCAGCGCCTGTTCATGGTGCAGGTTCACCGCGAGAGAGAGGGTTTCCTGCGAGTCAGCCTGATCGTCAAGCTGCTGCTGTTCTTCCAGCAGAGACTGATAGAATCCTGGCAGCTCTTCTGGCGTGACGTGGTGCTTGCGCGCCAGTGAAATTTGACGGGAAATGCGCTGCTCCAGCTCAAACAGACGGTTCGGGTCGAGATCCAGACGTTCACAGTAGTGGCGCAGTTCGTCACTGGCTTCGGAGATCTGAATGGCCGCTTCTTCCAGCATATCCAGGACGCCAGAAAGCTTGCTGTCCATGCCAACCAGTTCGGTAATGAGCTGGCGGACGTTATACAGCTGGCTTTGCAGGTTCACGTCTTCGCCGTCCGCCAGCAGGTTGAGCGCATTCTGGCTGGTTGAGAGCAGGTGGCCGCTGTTCGCCAGACGTTTGTACTCTTCGTCGATTTGCTCAAACTCACCCGGCTGCGGGTTGAATTCGTTGAGCTCTTTAAGCTGGTACGCCAGCAGCTCCGCACGTGCTGCGCGCTCCTGGCTTTGCTGCTGGTGCTGGGCAAGTTCACGGCAGCTCTGATGCCACTGGCGATAGTGCTCCGCCATAAGCTGAGTAAGCGCGTACTCACCCGCATAGCCATCGAGCAGCGCTTTCTGCTGTTCAGGTTTGACGAGTTGCTGGTGCGCGTGCTGACCGTGGATCTGGATAAGCAGCTGGCCGAGTTCGCGAAGCTGGGAGAGCGGGACCGCCGTGCCGTTGATAAAGCCACGTGAACGACCGTCGCTGCTGATCACGCGGCGAAGTAAACACTCACGTCCATCTTCAAGCTGGTTCTGTTCCAGCCAGCGCTGGGCGGCAGGGGTGTCTTTCAGGGAGAAACGGGCGCACAGGTCGGCACGGTTTGCGCCCATGCGCACCATGTCGCCCTCTGCGCGGCCACCAAGGCACAAGCCGAGGGCATCAATGGCAATGGATTTACCTGCACCGGTTTCCCCGGTGATCGCCGTCATGCCGCTGTGGAAATCGATCTCAAGCTCACGAACAATGGCAAAGTTGCTGATGGTCAGTTGTGCCAGCATAATTGTTTTCCTGTATGAAAAACCATAACTGTGTTTTCATACAGTATAAACTGGTTTTTTATACAGTAAAGTACTGGATGCAAAATCAGAACAATTTTTTTGACCAGCCAAGCTTCGAGCTTAATGTGTTGAAATAGCTGTAATCTTTCGGGTGAATCAGATTCAGATGGTAATCACACCGACGAATAAGGACATCTTCACCTTCCTGGATCGGCAGCGCTATCTGGCTGTCGCAGCTGATCTCCAGGTCGTTACGGCGGTGCGAGAAGCGCAGACGTATCGTGCTGTCACCGTTGATAACCAGCGGGCGGGCGGAGAGCGTGTGCGGGAACATCGGCACCAGGGTAATGGCATCCAGCGAGGGCGTCAGGATCGGGCCGCCGGCAGAAAGCGAGTAGGCGGTTGAGCCGGTCGGAGTGGAGATAATCAGCCCGTCGGAACGCTGGGAAAAAGCAAAGATTTCGTCGATATAAACTTCGAATTCAATCATGTGCGCCACTTTTCCGGGGTGAAGAACCACCTCGTTAATCGCGGTGCTGATGCGCTTCTGACAGTCCTGCTGGCACACCTGCGCTTCCAGTAAAAAGCGTTTTTCGCTGATATAGTGCCCTTCCAGCACGTCAGCCAGCTGCTGCTGCGCATTGTCCGGGTCGAGGTCGGTTAAAAAGCCGAGATTGCCACGGTTGATGCCGATGACCTTAATGTCATAGCGCGCCAGCGTGCGGGCCGCGCCGAGCATGTTGCCGTCGCCGCCCACCACCACGGCGAGATCGGCCTGTTGACCAATTTCCGCCAGCGTGCCGGTTTTGACGCTCTTCAGCTGAAGCTCCTGCGCAATCTGCTGCTCGACCATCACTTCATAGCCTTTGCTACACAACCAGCGATACAACATTTCATGTGTCGTTAGTGCGGTAGGGTGACGCGGATGCCCGACGATCCCAATACACCTGAAATGATTATTCATTTTCTGGAGGTCCTTGTGCCTGATGAATGATGACAATCTGTCTTGTTCCCTTGAATCCCGGAAACTGATCCCCATAATAAGCGAAGTTAGCGAGATGAATGCAGAAAAACGCGGAGAAATTCATGAGTAGTAAAGAACAGAAAACGCCTGAGGGGCAAGCCCCTGAAGAAATTATCACGGAACAGCACGATGAAGTTGAGGCTGTAGAGCCAGACGCATCTGCTGAGCAGGTGGACCCGCGCGATGAAAAAATTGCGAATCTGGAAGCCCAGCTGGTAGAAGCACAGAATCGCGAACGCGATGGTGTTCTGCGCATCAAGGCGGAAATGGAAAACCTGCGTCGTCGTACCGAGCAGGACGTTGAGAAGGCGCATAAATTTGCGCTGGAGAAATTCGTCAACGAACTGCTGCCGGTAATCGATAGCCTCGATCGCGCGCTGGAAGTGGCTGACAAAGCGAATCCGGACAACGCGGCGATGATCGAAGGTATTGAACTGACGCTGAAATCCATGCTCGACGTGGTGCGTAAGTTTGGCGTGGAAGTGATTGCCGATACCAACGTACCGCTGGATCCAAACGTTCACCAGGCGATTGCAATGGTGGAGTCCGAAGAGGTCGAAGCCGGTAAAGTGCTGGGCGTGATGCAGAAAGGTTACACCCTGAACGGCCGTACCATTCGCGCTGCGATGGTGACCGTGGCGAAAGCGAAAGCGTAATTTGCCATTCGTAGTGCCGGGTGGCGGTTTCGCCTTACCCGGCCTACAGCCTTACTCAGCGATACTTTCGCGCAGGGGTTTTACGGGCAGGACTTTCACCTGCTTAATCATATTGTCCTGCACGTCCAGGATATCAATATCGTACTGCTCAATGCGCACCCGCGTGCCCGCCGCCGGGATCTCTTCCAGCGCTTCCAGAATCATCCCGTTAATGGTACGAGCCTCATCTTCCGGTAAATGCCAGTTAAAGGCTTTGTTGAGTTCGCGAATGTTCGCGCTACCGTCAATCAGCACCGAGCCGTCGTTTTGCGGGGTGACCTCTTCCGCGAGGGAAGGTGACATTGACGTGGTAAAGTCCCCGACAATCTCTTCCAGAATATCTTCGACCGTCACCAGTCCCTGAATGTCGCCGTACTCATTGACCACCAGGCCGACTTTTTTCTTGTTGCGCTGGAATTTCACCAGCTGCGTGCTGAGCGGCGTACCTTCCGGCACGTAGTAAATCTCGTCGGCGGCGCGCAGCATTACCTCTTTGGTGAACTCTTTTTTCTCGGTCATCAGACGGTAGGCTTCGCGTACGCGCAGCATGCTGATGGCGTCATCCAGCGAGTCGCGATAGAGCACAATGCGCCCGTGCGGGGAGTGCGTCAGCTGGCGAACGATGGCTTTCCAGTCGTCATTGATGTCGATACCGACGATTTCGTTACGCGGCACCATGATGTCGTTGACGCTCACCTTTTCCAGATCCAGCACTGACAGGAGCATGTCCTGATTGCGCCGGGAGATCTGCGAGCGGGATTCATTCACGATGGTGCGCAGCTCCTCTTTGCTGAGCGCGCTGCTGATGGTGACATCGGCTTTGATTCCCACCATCCGCATCAGTACGCGCGTCACCATGTTCAGCAGCCAGACCAGGGGCATCATCAGGATCAGCAGCGGTGCCAGCAGGAAGCTGCTCGGGTAGGCGACTTTCTCAGGGTAAAGCGCGGCGATGGTTTTCGGCAGCACTTCGGCAAACACCAGCACAACGAACGTCAGCACGCCGGTGGCAATCGCCACCCCGGCGTTGCCGTACAGGCGCATCCCGACAATAGTGCCGAGGGCTGAGGCCAGAATGTTGACAAGGTTGTTGCCGATGAGCACCAGGCTTATCAGGCGATCCGGCTTGCGGAGCAGTTTTTCAACGCGACGGGCGGCACGGTTACCCTGTTTAGCACGATGACGTAACCGGTAGCGGTTTAAGGTCATCATGCCGGTTTCCGAGCCGGAGAAATAGGCGGAGATGACCACCATGACGATCAGGATAACGATCAGCGTGGTGGTAGAGATGTGTTCCAGGGGGAACTCCTTTTGTTACTTAGCCAGCAAATTGCTGTATGAAGCGGCTGCCAAAATAGGCAAGGGTGAGAATGCCCGCACCCGCGACGTTGAACCAGACCACGCGACGACCGCGCCAGCCTTCATGATAATGGCCCCATAACAGGACAATATAGACAAACCACGCGATGATGGAGAGCACTGCTTTATCGATATTCTCCACGCTGAACAGGTTCTTCATGTAAAACAGGCCCGTGCAGAGCGTCAGCGTCAGCAGCACCACGCCCACCTGGGTGATGTGGAACATCTTACGCTCAATGACCATCAGCGGCGGCATTTCATGGTTAAACGCCAGCTTTTTGTTTTTCAGCTGATAGTCAATCCAGGCGAGCTGCATGGCGTAAAGCGCGGCGATGATCAGCGTCGCGTAGGCAAAGAGCGACAGGCCGATATGCACCAGCATCCCCGGCGTCGCCTCCAGATGCGTAATGAATTCATTAGGCATAAAGGTGGCGAGGGCCAGATTGATCAGCGCGAAGGTATAGACAATCGGCAGCAGCAGCCAGCCGCGATTTTTAGACGCGACGATGGTCATTACCGTACAGATCATCAGGCTGACCAGCGAGCCGACGTTGAGGACGCTCAGGTTTTGCACGCTGCCGTCGCCGGGAATGATGCGTGATTCCAGCGCAAACGCGTGGCTGATCAGTGCGATCACCGCGGAAAGAATAGCCATGCGCCGCCAGCCGCTGTTTTTTTGCAGCAGTCCGGGAACGATCAGCGCGAGGCTGACAGAGTAGGCAACAAGGGCGATCAGTGCGAAAACAGGCATATAGGCATCGACAGTTGTCTTAATAAGAAAGAGAAGCAGTATAACGTTACGTGACGCCTGCTCCAACCGTTGCATAACAACAAAGGCGCCTTCATGTTATACTCCGGCAAAATTCTGTGTATGTGTCGCCCATGGCGGCCCAACGTTTCTACTCAGGCGAGAGACAATGTTTGATAATTTAACCGATCGTTTGTCGCGCACGCTGCGCAACATCAGCGGCCGCGGACGCCTTACTGAAGAGAACATCAAGGAAACGCTGCGCGAAGTGCGCATGGCGCTGCTGGAAGCAGACGTCGCGTTGCCGGTTGTTCGTGATTTTATCAACCGCGTAAAAGAGAAAGCGGTTGGTCATGAAGTTAACAAGAGCCTGACCCCGGGCCAGGAATTCGTCAAAATCGTTCGTAATGAACTGGTTTCGGCGATGGGCGAAGAGAACCAGGTGCTTAACCTGGCGGCTCAGCCGCCGGCCGTGGTGCTGATGGCGGGCCTGCAGGGTGCGGGTAAAACGACCAGCGTCGGCAAGCTGGGTAAATTCCTGCGTGAAAAGCACAAGAAGAAAGTGCTGGTGGTCTCTGCGGACGTCTATCGCCCCGCGGCGATCAAACAGCTGGAAACCCTGGCCGAGCAGGTCGGCGTAGATTTCTTCCCGTCCGACGTGGCGCAGAAGCCTGTCGATATCGTTAACGCGGCGCTGAAAGAAGCGAAGCTGAAATTCTACGACGTGCTGCTGGTGGATACCGCCGGTCGTCTGCACGTTGACGAAGCGATGATGGACGAGATCAAGCAGGTGCATGCCTCTATCAACCCGGTAGAGACCCTGTTCGTTGTCGACGCCATGACCGGTCAGGATGCGGCGAATACCGCGAAAGCGTTTAACGAAGCGCTGCCGTTAACTGGCGTAGTGCTGACCAAAGTAGACGGTGACGCCCGCGGCGGTGCGGCGCTCTCCATTCGTCACATCACCGGTAAGCCGATTAAATTCCTCGGCGTGGGCGAGAAAACTGAAGCGCTCGAGCCGTTCCACCCGGATCGTATTGCCTCCCGTATCCTCGGCATGGGCGACGTGCTGTCGCTGATCGAAGATATCGAGAGCAAGGTTGACCGCGCGCAGGCCGAGAAGCTGGCCAGCAAGCTGAAAAAAGGCGACGGTTTCGATCTCACCGATTTCCTTGAGCAGCTGCGTCAGATGAAAAACATGGGCGGCATGGCCAGCCTGATGGGCAAACTGCCGGGCATGGGCCAGATCCCTGACAACGTGAAAGCGCAGATGGATGACAAGGTGCTGGTGCGTATGGAGGCGATCATCAACTCGATGACCCTCAAAGAGCGCGCTAACCCGGATATCATCAAAGGTTCCCGTAAACGCCGTATCGCAGCCGGTTGCGGCATGCAGGTGCAGGACGTTAACCGTCTTCTTAAACAGTTCGACGACATGCAGCGCATGATGAAGAAAATGAAGAAAGGCGGCATGGCGAAGATGATGCGCGGCATGAAAGGCATGATGCCACCCGGTTTTCCAGGGCGTTAATCGCTTTTGAGATTGCTTTTTGCCCGAAAATGAGTAAAATTTTCGGGCTTTTAATATGACACCCGGGCTCCGTTCCTCGATGGGGCCCGGTTGTTTTATTCACACAAGAGGATGTTATGGTAACTATTCGTTTAGCTCGTCACGGCGCTAAAAAGCGTCCGTTCTACCAGGTTGTTGTGACTGACAGCCGTAATGCACGCAACGGTCGCTTCATCGAGCGCGTTGGTTTCTTCAACCCACTGGCCGCTGGCGCAGAAGAAGAAACTCGTCTGGATCTGGATCGTATCGCTCACTGGGTTGGCCAGGGCGCTACTGTTTCCGATCGCGTTGCTACGCTGATCAAAGCAGCAAACAAAGCAGCTTAATCTGTCACGGTGGTCATGATGAGCAATAAAGCACCTGTTGAACCGATCGTATTGGGAAAAATGGGTTCTTGCTACGGTATCCGTGGTTGGCTCAGAGTGTTTTCCTCCACTGAAGACGCTGATAGCATTTTTGATTACCAGCCCTGGTTTATCCAGAAAGGCGGTAAGTGGGAAGAGGTCGAGCTGGAAAGCTGGCGTCACCACAATCAGGACATCATCATCAAGCTGAAAGGCGTTGACGATCGTGATGCCGCGAATGCGCTGACTAATTGTGAAATTGTCGTGGATTCGTCGCAGTTGCCACAGCTGGAAGAGGGCGACTACTACTGGAAAGACCTTATGGGTTGCCAGGTAGTCACTACCGAAGGCTACAGCCTGGGGAAAGTCATCGATATGATGGAAACCGGGTCAAATGACGTTCTCGTCATTAAGGCAAACCTGAAAGATGCATTTGGCATCAAGGAGCGGTTGGTTCCGTTCCTCGATGGACAGGTTATCAAGAAAGTCGATCTCACTACTCAAACCATTGAAGTAGATTGGGATCCTGGTTTTTAAATTCTCCGGATAAACGGTAAAAGACGGCGCTATGTGGATTGGCATAATTAGCCTGTTTCCTGAAATGTTCCGCGCGATTACCGATTACGGGGTAACTGGCCGGGCAGTAAAGAATGGCCTGCTGAGCATCCAGAGCTGGAGTCCTCGTGACTTTACTCATGACCGGCACCGTACCGTGGACGATCGTCCTTACGGCGGCGGACCGGGGATGCTAATGATGGTGCAACCCTTACGGGACGCCATTCACACAGCAAAAGCCGCGGCAGGTGAAGGCGCAAAGGTGATTTATCTGTCACCTCAGGGACGCAAGCTTGATCAAGCGGGCGTGAGCGAACTGGCGACGAATCAAAAGCTGATTCTGGTCTGTGGGCGCTACGAAGGGATAGATGAGCGCGTAATTCAAACCGAGATTGACGAAGAATGGTCTATCGGCGATTACGTTCTCAGCGGTGGTGAGTTACCCGCAATGACGCTGATTGACTCCGTCGCCCGGTTCATTCCGGGAGTTCTGGGCCATGAAGCTTCGGCAACGGAAGATTCCTTTGCCGATGGGTTGCTGGACTGTCCACACTATACTCGTCCTGAAGTGTTAGAAGGGATGGAAGTACCGGCAGTGTTACTGTCTGGAAACCATGCCGAGATACGTCGCTGGCGTTTGAAGCAGTCGCTGGGCCGAACCTGGCTTAGAAGACCTGAACTTCTGGAAAACCTGGCTCTGACTGAAGAGCAAGCAAAGTTGCTGGCCGAGTTCAAAACAGAACACGCGCACCAGCAGCATGAACATGATGGGAATGCGTAATACGCTCCCGAATATCAGTTTACCCAGGATAAGAGATTAAATTATGAGCAACATTATTAAGCAACTTGAACAAGAGCAGATGAAGCAGGACGTACCTTCCTTCCGTCCAGGTGACACCGTGGAAGTGAAAGTATGGGTTGTTGAAGGTTCCAAAAAACGTCTGCAGGCATTCGAGGGCGTGGTTATCGCTATTCGTAACCGCGGTCTGCACTCTGCATTCACTGTTCGTAAAATTTCCAACGGCGAAGGCGTTGAGCGTGTCTTCCAGACTCACTCTCCGGTAGTTGACAGCATTGCTGTTAAACGTCGTGGTGCTGTACGTAAAGCTAAACTGTACTACCTGCGTGAGCGTACTGGTAAGTCTGCTCGTATTAAAGAGCGTCTGAACTAAGATTCGCTTAAGCGACATCCTGTTAGAAAGGGCTGGCCGAAAGGCTGGCCCTTTTTTTATCCCTGCGCACCTCTCGCGTTAACCCTTTTGTCATAAATCATTTACAATGCTTGCCTCTTGAATGGAGGGGACGTGGATAACGTACTGCATCAGCCTGACCGGAAACGCGCAGCGGCCTTGACCGCGCTGTTTGCGATCCTGCTGATCGTGGTGGCGCCGCTTATCTCCGTCTCCTTGCTGAAAGATCCCATGAGCGCCATGCCGGGCATGCATCATGACATGAGCATGATGTCGATGGACGAGCATCAGGGCGATATGCCGCATACGATGCCTGTCGACCATGCGGAAGCGTGCGGCTACTGCGTGCTGTTAGCGCATGTCCCTGGCGTGATGCTGGCGCTGATCGTCCTGCTCAGCGCGGTATTACAGAGGCTTCGCATTAAGCCGCCGCGCGAGGCGGTCAGCCACTGGCACTTTTTCCCCTGGCTTTACCCTGATACCCGCGCGCCGCCGCGGCAGTCTGCTTTTTCCCTTTAAAACTAAATCGATAACTTTTTGCCTTAAAAAGGAAAAGTATGACTACCTGCACTCCGCGCGCGGCATGGGGAAACCTGCTGCGTCGCCTCCATTTCTACGTCGGGCTTTTTGTTGGTCCGTTTATCTTCTTTGCCGCGCTGACCGGTACGCTGTATGTGGCGACCCCGCAGCTGGAGAATGCGCTTTACCGGCACGCGCTCCACACGGATTCCTTGGGCGTGCCGCAGCCGCTGGCGGCGCAAATCGCCGTGGCGGAAAAAACCGTTGGCTCAGATGTGCATTTGCACGCCGTGCGTCCGGGGCTGGCTGAAGGCGAAACTACCCGCGTGATGTTTGCTGACCCGACGCTTAGGCCATCGGAGAATCGGGCTATTTTTATTGATCCAGTAAGCCTGGCGGTGCTGGGAGATATGACGGTATACGGCACCAGCGGGATTTTACCGCTGCGTCAGACCATTGATTATCTGCATACCTCTCTGATGCTGGGCGACGTGGGGCGACTCTACAGCGAGCTTGCGGCCTCCTGGATGTGGGTTGCCGCGCTGGGTGGTGTTGCCCTGTGGTTTTATACCCGGCCCAAACGGCGGATCAATAATCGCTTCCAGAATCGTCGTCGGATGCACGTGACGCTGGGCTGGAGTCTGCTGGGTGGAATGCTGTTGTTCTCCGCAACCGGCCTGACCTGGTCCCAGTGGGCAGGCGGGAACGTTGATAAGCTGCGGGCAGAGATGAACTGGCTTACCCCGCAGGTGAACACGACGCTTTCCGGTCAACAGGAGATCGTGGATGAGCATGCCGAACACCGGGGCCATCACGGCGGCATGATGATGCCGGAAATGGCGATGGATCTGACGCAGTTTGACGGAGTATTAAGCGCGGCCCGTAACGCGGGGATTGATGCCAACAGGCTGGAGATCCGCCCGGCGAAAACGGCGGATAGCGCCTGGACCGTGACGGAAATCGATCGCAGCTGGCCGACCCAGGTGGACGCCGTTGCGGTTGATCCTTCTACGATGCAGGTTCTGGACAGAACCCGTTTCGAGGATTTCCCGTTAATGGCAAAACTGACCCGTTGGGGCGTGGATTTCCATATGGGGATCTTATTCGGGCTGGTGAATCAGCTGCTGCTGGTGGTGTTTGGCCTCGCCCTGTGCGTGCTCATCGTCTGGGGTTACCGGATGTGGTGGATGCGTCGTCCGGCACAGTCGGCCGTGGATCCGGTGCAGACGCTTTGTCAAAGCTGGCTGACGCTGTCAGGGTGGGGAAGAGGGATTACGGTGATAATCAGCATACTGCTGGGGCTGGCCTTGCCGGTCATGGGCGTGAGTCTGGCGCTGTTTGTTCTGGTGGACTGGCTGCGCTGGCGAGCGGCAACCAGGGTGACGCTCGCCGAATCATCCGCTAAATAACCCTATGGCGTGCTGATCACCACTGCTACGCGGCGGTTTTCAGCGCGCCCTTGCGGAGTGCTGTTGCTCGCAACCGGGTATTTTTGACCTAACCCCCGCGTGGTGAGATTGCTGCGCGGGATATTTGCCCCCTTCGCCCAGGCATCGGCCACGGCATTGGCGCGTTTTAACGACAGCGCTTCGTTGTAGCTTTCTTCACCGTAGTTATCCGTGTGACCGTCCATTCGCGCGTGGTTCAGGCCGGTTTCCGCCAGGCGAGAGGCCATGGACTGGATCTGCGTTTCACTTTCCGGACGCAGTCTGGCGTCATTTTTATCAAACAGGATGGTGTCCGACATGCCAAGCGACCAGTCACCGTTCAGTTCGTTAAAACCGTAAGACTTCATCGCCGAAATTTGCTCAGGAGTGAATTTGCCTTCCGGGGGCGACTGACAGCCTGCCAGAACCAGTGAGGCCAGAACTATCGGCGCGAAGTAACGTTTTAACATAGTGTATCCTTTCTAACTTGTTGTTTTCGTACGCTGGTTTTTCACCTGATACATGTTGCGGTCAGCCCTCTCCAGTAATGCTTCCACGGAAGCATTTTCCCACGCCAGAGCAAAGCCAATGCTGAGTGACATCGATGCTTTTTGTCCGTTATGAAGATCAAACGGACGGATAAACTGCTGCGATAGCGCAGCACAAATGTGTTGAACCTCGAGCTCAGAGTGTACGCCGTACAGCACCATGGCAAATTCGTCACCGCCAAGGCGGTATGCCTGGTGACGTTTGTCGCCAAACTCCATCATCCTGCTGGCGACTTCTATCAGCACGCAGTCTCCTGCCGCATGTCCCCAGGTGTCGTTAATAAACTTAAAATTATCACCGTCGAGGAAGAGCAGGGCCGAGTTCGTTTTGGCAGAAGGGTCGTTCATTAAGGCCGCAATGCTGTTACGAAACGCCGCGCGGTTGGCAAGACCGGTGAGCGGGTCGTGCATGGCGGTACGCAGCAGCTGGGCGTTTTTCGCCTGAAGCTTCAGTTGCCACTCCTCCATCTCATCCAGAAGGCTGTTGAAGTCCTCACCAAACTGGTGAAACTCTTCGATACGGCCGTCTTTCACTCGGCGGGAGAAGTTGCGATTAGTACGAACGTCATGCACGACGTCAGTGATGTTTTGCAGGGCCGTGACCATCCCATGGTGCAAAGACTGGGTAATAGTGAGCGCGACGACGGTTGCAAAGAGAATGCAGCCGGTCAGAACGGCAAACGACATCCAGATGAAATGGCCGATCAGGCTGTCACGCGCGGTCAGGCGAATTTCGCCGATCGTTGCGCCGTTATGCATGATGGGCTGCGCAACCGGTACGGGGAAAAGCCAGCGGCTGACCAGTGCGCCCAGCGTGTCGTTGTTGTCCTCCGGGTTCCATGACCAGTAGGCAAACCGCTTTTTATGCGCGTTAATAACCTCGGCCACGGCAAACTGCCCCTGTTTGCCCAGCGCAGCCAGCGTTTCGTTGGCCGCTAGCGAGTCGTTGAACACCAGCGAGGCTTCCAGGCTGTGGCTCATTGTTGCGCCGGTTAATTCGAGATTCTTTTGCGCGTATTGTTTTAACGTCACGACGGAAGCAAAACAGAGCAGCAGCCATATTAACGTCATCGTGATGATGACGCTTATCATGCTGTTTCGCCTCAACGTTCTTTTAAACGTCGGACGTGGCGTTGAAGTGAAATCTTTATCCATGCTGCTTATTCCGTGCAAGCATTAATACATCCGGATTGACTCTTACGCCACTGCGCGTCAATGCATCCAGATTGACGGCGAACCGTACCTGGCCGCGATCGATTATCAGGCAAAAGGCACTGCCAATTACACATTCCGGATTTTGCTCTGAGATTAATAGCAACGCTCTGCCCTGATATTGACTTATTAATTCAAGTTGTTTCGCCGGTGATTCAGACCCGAAATAGATCGCATCGCACGTCGCGGCCAGGGCTTCCTGATCGTTACGTACAATAACGGGAGTATAAGGTAACTCGCTATGCCCCTCATCGCCGCTGAGGGCGTGCGTATAGTGCGAAGTGGCGTAGACGCAGAGTTTAGGCTGACCGGAAAGTGACGGCCATCGCGTATAGCTCACAATGCCTGAGACAATCGAGCGTACCGATTTATCCGTTTCCGTAAGCGTGCCTGCCGCCGCAGGGCCCACCATAAGGAACAGCATTATCACCAGAGTGAGTCGGAAAAAAGAGATCAAGAATAAATTTCTCACCAGAATCCGCCACATCGCTCTGGAAATAGATGTCCTTAAGAGTTGCGGGCAGAATACCATTGTTTATCAGGGCCGTCATTATGTCAGAAATAGCATGAGGCCGACCTAAGCTAAATCCTACAGTTGTTTATTTTCCGGTGGATAAAAATAGATTAATTCAGTCTGCTGGAGCGCATACTTTCATCCATCCCTTGCTGCCATGACGCACGCAGTTTTGCCGCGTTTTCGGCTGTATCGCAACTGGCAGGGAAAGATTTGCCTGCTAATCCCCAGGCGTGAATAAACCCTTCTTCGCAGACTTTCTTCTGACCATCAGCATAGCCGCGAAGATATTCACTACGATCAACGTGTGTGTCGTTAAAGCTATTGGCCAGGGTCTGGTTATCTTTAACCGGCAGGCCATTCATGGCGTCTTCTTTACCTGCATCAAACCAGGATGGGCTGGTCCAGTCGGGCTGGAAGGTGTAAGGATTGATCTGACAGCCCGTTAAAAACAGCGACAACAGCGCGAGAGCAATTGAACGCATAGCCATTCTCCTTTTTTCTTCAGCATAGCCTGGCTAAAGAAAACCTGTCTGTAATTTAAAGTTTACGTTTTTATCGGCTGATTTTTGCAATAAATTGGCATCTGTAAAGTAATGTGTACGTATTTTGGATTGAAATGTTTACTTTTTATGGTATCGTGGTTTCACCTCATTGAGGAATACAACTATCGCAAACGAGCTTTACAGGATCGCCATCATGCAAAAAGACGCGCTGAACAACGTACATATCACTGACGAACAGGTGTTAATCACTCCTGATCAACTGAAAGCGGAATTTCCGCTGAGCGTCGCGCAGGAGGCTCAGATCGAGCACTCTCGCCAGACCATTTCTGACATTATCGCCGGCCGCGATCCGCGCCTGCTGGTGGTATGCGGTCCTTGCTCCATTCACGATCCTGAAACCGCCATTGAATATGCTCGTCGATTTAAAGCGTTAGCGGAGGAGGTCAGCGATAGCCTCTATCTGGTGATGCGCGTCTATTTTGAGAAGCCACGTACGACCGTCGGCTGGAAAGGGTTGATTAACGATCCGCACATGGATGGCTCGTTTGATGTGGAAGTAGGCCTGAAGATTGCGCGTCGCCTGCTGGTGGAGCTGGTCAGCATGGGGCTGCCGCTGGCAACCGAAGCGCTGGACCCGAACAGCCCGCAGTACCTGGGCGATCTGTTCAGCTGGTCGGCGATTGGCGCGCGTACCACGGAATCGCAAACCCACCGCGAGATGGCGTCTGGCCTGTCAATGCCGGTTGGCTTTAAAAACGGTACCGATGGCAGCCTGGCGACGGCGATCAACGCCATGCGCGCTGCTGCGATGCCGCACCGTTTCGTTGGTATCAACCAGGCGGGCCAGGTCTGCCTCCTGCAAACGCAGGGTAACCCGGACGGCCATGTGATCCTGCGCGGCGGGAAAGCACCTAACTACAGCCCGGCGGACGTGGCGCAGTGTGAAAAAGAGATGGAGCAGGCGGGACTGCGCCCGGCACTGATGGTAGATTGCAGTCATGGTAATTCAAATAAAGATTACCGTCGCCAGCCTGCGGTTGCGGAATCCGTGGTCGCACAGATCAAAGATGGCAACCGTTCGATTATCGGTCTGATGATTGAGAGCAATATTCATGAAGGCAATCAATCATCTGAACAACCACGCAGTGCAATGAAGCACGGCGTCTCCGTGACGGATGCCTGCATCAGCTGGGAAACCACCGATGCGCTGCTGCGTGAGATCCACAAAGATTTGAAAGGCCAGCTGGCGACGCGTCTGGCTTAAGAGGTTAGTTATGGTTGCTGAATTGACCGCACTGCGCGATCAAATTGATGAAGTGGATAAGGCGCTGCTGGACCTGCTGGCGCGCCGCATGGCGCTGGTTGCCGAAGTCGGTGAGGTGAAAAGCAAATACGGCCTGCCAATTTACGTCCCGGAGCGCGAAGCCTCAATGCTGGCTTCTCGTCGCAAAGAGGCCCAGGCGCTGGGCGTTTCGCCGGATTTAATTGAAGATGTTCTGCGTCGCGTGATGCGGGAATCCTATTCCAGCGAAAACGACAAGGGCTTCAAAACCCTCTGTCCGTCCCTGAGGCCGGTGGTGATTGTCGGCGGGGCAGGACAGATGGGGCGTCTGTTTGAAAAAATGCTGACGCTTTCGGGCTATCAGGTGCGCATTCTGGAAAAAGAGGACTGGGCGCATGCTCCGGAACTCATGAAAGATGCCGGGATGGTTATCGTCAGCGTGCCGATCCACGTGACGGAGCAGATCATCGGGAAGCTTCCTGCTTTACCGAAAGATTGCATCCTGGTGGATTTGGCCTCCGTCAAAAATGGTCCGCTGCAGGCGATGCTGGCTGCGCATACGGGCCCGGTGCTGGGTCTGCACCCGATGTTTGGCCCGGACAGCGGCAGCCTGGCTAAGCAGGTGGTGGTTTACTGCGACGGTCGTCAGCCGGAAGCCTATCAGTGGTTCCTGGAACAGATTCAGGTATGGGGCGCGCGATTGCACCGCATCAGCGCGGTCGAGCACGATCAGAACATGGCGTTCATTCAGGCGCTGCGCCACTTTGCGACGTTTGCCTACGGTCTGCATCTGGCGGAAGAGAACGTGCAGCTTGAACAGCTTCTGGCGCTCTCTTCGCCTATCTATCGTCTGGAGCTGGCGATGGTCGGGCGCCTGTTTGCTCAGGATCCGCAGCTTTACGCGGACATTATTATGTCCTCCGAGAACAATCTGGCGCTCATCAAGCGCTACTATCAGCGCTTTGGTGAAGCCATTACGCTGCTGGAGCACGGAGACAAGCAGGCGTTTATCGACAGCTTCCGCAAGGTCGAGCACTGGTTTGGCGATTACGCACAGCGTTTCCAGAGTGAGAGCCGGACGCTGTTGCGCCAGGCAAATGACAGTCGCCAGTAATGCGATGATGTATATACTGAAAGCCAGCAATGCTGGCTTTTTTATTTTGGGGAACTGTCATGGCTGAACCGCAACTGCTGCTGAATTACACCGGGCATCTGCCTGAATGCCCGACGTGGAGCGCAGAAGAGCATGCGCTCTACTGGGCCGATATTCTGGAAGGGGA
This sequence comes from Enterobacter sp. E20, assembly GCF_000801755.2. Lineage (NCBI taxonomy): Bacteria > Pseudomonadati > Pseudomonadota > Gammaproteobacteria > Enterobacterales > Enterobacteriaceae > Enterobacter > Enterobacter sp. E20. The sequence continues at coordinate 3,629,498 of NZ_CP012999.1, read as the reverse complement.
GATCCACCGCTACCATCTGCCGACGGAAGAACACACCGTACTCTCTTTCCATGAGGAGGTGGGCTGTTTCGCGCTGCGCGAGCAGGGTGGTTTTATCGTTGCGATGCGAACGGGTATCTGGCTGACCGATAAACACGGCCTGCTGCGCCGCAAGGTGTGCGATAACCCCTCTAACCCGCAGCTCGCACGCTTTAACGACGGCGGCACCGATTCTCTGGGACGATTCTACGCGGGCACGTTTTGGGGGCCGGGAGATTACAACGGTGCCCTGCTGATGCGCATCGACAACGACCTGACGCCGAAAGTGATCCAGTGCGATATTCACGGGCACAACGGCTTAGCGTTTAGCCCTGATAATCAATGGATGTTTACTTCAGATACGCCAAACGGCGTTATTTACCGAACGCCGCTTGATGAGAAGGGCGAACCCGGCAGGCGCGAGGTGTTTCGTCAGTTTAAAGAGGGCGAAGGGATACCGGACGGCGCTGCCATGGATGTGGAAGGCTGCTACTGGAGCGCGCTGTTTGACGGCTGGCGTATTGCGCGTTTTTCTCCGCAAGGGGAGCAGCTGGAAGAATACCGCATGCCGGTGCGTTGCCCGACGATGGTCTGCTTTGGCGGCGATGACATGAAAACACTGTTTATTACCACCACGCGGGAAAATATGGATGCGGACGAGGTGGCGAAGTATCCGCTCTCCGGCGCCATCTTCACCCTGCCGGTGAACGTGGCAGGGATGAAGAAAAGCCGGTTTATCGAACGTTAAGCCGGGTCAACCGGGACCACGTTTTCGCTCGGATAGCAGCCCAGCACCTTCATGGAACGCGTGATCTCGCCCAGTTCGCGCAGGGCCTTCTGCATGGAAGCAGATTCCAGGTTGGCCTGGATATCGAGGTAGAACATCTCTTCCCACGGGTTACCGTGGATTGGGCGTGATTCCAGCCTGGTCATGATCAGGTTGTGGTTACGCAGCACCAGCAGGGCTTCAACCAGCGCCCCGGCCTGTTGGCCGGTCGCCATCAGCAGCGTGGTTTTGGCCGGCACCTGGTCTGACACATTGATCGCCTTGCGGGCCAGCACCACGAAGCGGGTGATATTTTGCGTCTGGTTCGCCAGGTTGCGTTCCAGCACCTGCAGGCCATACAGCGCCCCGCCTGCTTCGCTGCCGAGCGCGGCGACGGTTGGGGAGTTAGCCTGCGCCACTTTTTCCATCGCCGCCGAGGTGCTTTCGGTGTACTCAATTTTCCAGCTCGGATAGCGGTTCAGGAACTGGCTGCACTGCTGGAACGGCTGTGGATGACTGTAAACCGTTTCGATCTTGCTCAGGTCCGTTGAGCCAGAGACCAGCACGCAGTGATCGATAGGGATCGTCAGCTCGCCAACCAGCGACAGGCTGGTGTGTTGCAGCAAATCGTAGACGTCGTTGATGGCGCCGGAGCTGGTGTTCTCAATAGGTACGACGGCGTAATCCGCCTGGCCGGTCTCAACCTGATTAAAAATGTCGGCAAACTTAGCGCAGCCACTCTCAATAAATTCTTCGAAATGGCGTGCGGCATACTGACGTGCGGCCAGGTGAGAATAAGATCCCTTCGGACCGAGGAAGGCGATACGCGCAGAGTGTGGATTGGTTTTGTTCAGATGCTGCTGGAGCAGCGCTTGCTGAGTGAGAACGGAGTCTTCGATGATGAGCTGGAACAACCGGGTAATGTAGTGGGCATCGAGGTGATGCGATTTGCCGAGCTGAATGAGACGTTCCAGCAGATCGCGCTCGCGGTCGATATCGCGTACCGGGCGATGGGAGTCCAGCTTGGCTTTGCCCACTTCAACGGCAAGGGCGCGGCGTTCGGCCAGCAGCGCCAGCAGTTTCTCATCCAGCGCGCTGATTTTTACTCGCAGATCCAGTAACGGGTTTTCCGGTGTCATAGTGTTGCCTGTCTCATTTTATCGTTATCAATAAAAAAGGCCCCCCGGTGTGGGAGGCCTTGTTGTTCGTCTTCGCATTCTTTATCACACGACGAAACGCCTCCCGTTCAGGGGAAGGTAAAAAAGAATGCGAAGAAGAACGGCGTAAGTTTCATAAAGTCATCCTGTGATTGATACCGTTAAAGTACCCGTACTGTTTTCACCCTGTCAATAAAAAACAAAAAACGCGCCCGAAGGCGCGTTGGCGGTACACTCAATTTAAAGGATTACTCTTCTTCAACTTCTTCCGCGAAGCTGGCGTCTTTCACCGATGTTGCGGCGCGACGGGCTTCACCTTTGTGTTGCACTTTATTGAGCTGCCGTTCCAGCTTGTTGATCAAATCGTTAATTGCTGTGTACATATCCTCGTGTTTTGCGCTGGCGACCAGATGGCCGTTTGGAGTATTGATAGTTGCGTCAGCGATGAAACCCTGCGGCTCCTTGGACAGGATGATATGTGGATTAATCAAATGAGTTTGCCATTTATCCAGTTTGGCGAGACGGTCTGCGACGTGCTGGCGGATTGCCGGAGTAATTTCCATTTGTTTACTGGTAATGTTCATTGTCATAAATTTTACCTCTTGTCTTTCCGTCTTGGTAATTCCAGCATACCCGACCTAATGTCAAAATGTGTGATTTAGATCACGTTATTTTGTCGGTTTTTGTCAGGGAATCTTTTTTGTGAGGCAGGGCAGGAAGAGGTGAGATTTACCTTGTCGAAGGCAAAAATTGGGGCCATAGTTGACTGGATGTGTTGAGGCTTAAGCGCTTCAGCGACGCGCTAAAATGAATAAAAAAACGGCAGCCTTCGGGCTGCCGTTTTGCATTGAGGCAATATCAGGTGTTGCTGCTGTTCGCGGCGATGATTTTCGCCACTTTTTCAGCCTGAGCGGTCATCTGCATCTGACGGTAAGCATTTTCCATCAGCTTCAGGCCGTCGCGCGTTGCCTGAGTATCCGGATAATCACGCAGCATACCTTCTACGCGGTTAACCACGGCGACCCATGCGCCACGACGGGTATAGTATTCCGCTACGGAGTATTCATATTTCGCCAGACGATCTTTCAGGAACACCAGACGTTTGGTGGCGTCAGTCACGTACTGACTGTTCGGATAGCCGCGGACCAGCTTGGAGAAGTCATTGAAGGCATCACGCGCATGCTGCGGGTCACGGTCTGAACGATCCACGCCGAAGAAGCCCTGCAGCGCACTGTCGTCCAGCGCCATGTTGGTGAGGCCGCGCATGTACATCACATAGTCGATGTTAGGATGAGTCGGGTTCAGACGCATGAAACGATCGATAGTTGCCTGAGCCAGCGGCAGGTCGGCATTTTTATAGTATGCGTAGATGAGATCTAACTGTACCTGCTGCGAATATGGACCAAATGGATAGCGATTATCCAACGCTTCCAGTTGCGTTATCGCCTGTTTCCAGTTACCGTCCTGCAACTTTTGTTGTGCAGTCGCATAGATTTCATTCGGCGGATTGTCAGGGACCTGTTCATTTGAACCGGAGCAGCCCACCAAAGCCAGGCTCAACGTGGCCGCTGCCACCAGATATTTCATGCGCGTCATGACGTTTTGACTTTCCTCAAATGTTTGTCCGGGAGAAACTCTGTTCCTGCTCCCGATTAAGACCAGCTACAATAGCACACTATATTAAACGGCAAAGCCGTAAAACCCAACGTTAAACGAAGAAGCAGTTTATGGCACAACGAGTAGAACTCACCGCAACAGTCTCCGAAAATCAGCTCGGTCAACGCTTAGATCAGGCTTTGGCCGAATTGTTCCCTGATTATTCGCGTTCACGCATAAAAGAATGGATCCTTGACCAGCGCGTGCTGGTAAACGGCAAGATCTGGGACAAACCAAAAGAGAAAGTGTTAGGTGGGGAAGCTGTCGCCATCAATGCTGAAATCGAAGAGGAAATCCGCTTCGAGCCGCAGGATATCCCACTGGACATCGTCTATGAAGATGATGATATTCTGGTGATCAACAAGCCGCGCGACCTGGTTGTTCATCCGGGCGCGGGGAACCCTGACGGTACGGTACTTAACGCACTTCTCCATTATTATCCGCCGATCGCGGATGTCCCGCGCGCGGGCATCGTGCACCGTCTGGATAAAGACACCACCGGTTTGATGGTGGTAGCGAAGACCGTTCCTGCTCAAACCCGTCTGGTGGAATCGCTGCAGCTGCGCGAAATCACCCGCGAGTATGAAGCGGTAGCCATTGGGCATATGACCTCTGGCGGAACGGTGGAAGAGCCAATCAGCCGTCACCCAACCAAACGTACCCATATGTCGGTGCATCCGATGGGTAAACCGGCGGTGACGCACTATCGCATTATGGAGCACTTCCGTATTCATACGCGCCTGCGTCTGCGTCTGGAAACCGGACGTACTCACCAGATCCGCGTGCATATGGCCCACATTACCCATCCGCTGGTCGGGGATCAGGTATACGGTGGTCGTCCGCGTCCACCTAAAGGCGCATCGGATGAGTTTATCAGCGTATTGCGTAAATTCGATCGCCAGGCGCTGCACGCGACTATGCTGCGTCTTTACCACCCTATCACCGGTATTCAGATGGAATGGCATGCGCCTATCCCGCAGGATATGGTGGACCTTATTGACGCCATGCGTGCTGATTTCGAAGAACATAAGGATCAAGTGGACTGGTTATGACCAAACTGATTGTCCCGGAGTGGCCATTGCCTGCAGGCGTGGCCGCCTGCAGTTCAACCCGTATTGGCGGTGTTAGCCAGGGCGCGTGGGAGTCTTTGAACCTCGGTGCGCACTGTGGCGACAACCTGGAACATGTTGAAGAGAACCGCCGACGTCTGTTTGCTGCGGGGAACTTGCCGTCGAAACCGGTCTGGCTGGAACAGGTTCATGGTAACGCAGTGCTGAAGTTGACGGGAGAACCCTATGCTTCTAAACGCGCTGATGCCTCTTACAGTAATACTCCGGGAACCGTTTGTGCCGTGATGACCGCCGATTGTCTGCCGGTTCTGTTCTGTAACCGTGCAGGTACCGAGGTGGCTGCAGCACACGCGGGCTGGCGTGGTCTGTGTGAAGGCGTGCTCGAAGAAACTGTCGCCTGCTTTAGCGATGAGCCAGCCAATATTATGGCCTGGCTTGGCCCGGCCATTGGTCCTCGCGCTTTCGAAGTGGGGCCAGAGGTTCGCGAAGCCTTTATGGAAAAAGATCCGCAAGCGGTTGAAGCCTTCCTGCCTTCGGGGGATAAATATCTGGCCGATATTTACCAGCTCGCCCGTCAGCGTCTGAATAACGTTGGCGTGATGCAGATCTTCGGCGGCGATCGCTGCACATTCACCGAAAAGGGTGATTTTTTCTCCTATCGTCGCGACAAGACCACGGGGCGTATGGCAAGTTTCATTTGGCTGATATAACCTAAAGAATCAAGACGATCCGGTACGTGCCGTTTTCTTTTCACATAATTCAGGTCATTAACCTTGAATAATTGAGGGATGACCTCATTTAATCTCCAGTAGCAAATTTGACCTGTTATGGGAGGAGTTATGCGTCTGGATCGTCTTACTAATAAATTCCAGCTTGCTCTCGCCGATGCCCAGTCCCTCGCACTGGGGCACGACAACCAGTTTATCGAACCTCTTCATTTAATGAGCGCCTTGCTGAATCAGGAAGGGGGATCGGTACGTCCTTTATTAACGTCCGCTGGCATTAATGCTGGCCAGTTACGCACCGCCATCGATCAGGCGCTGAGCCGTTTACCGCAGGTAGAAGGTACCGGCGGCGACGTTCAGCCGTCGCAGGATCTGGTGCGCGTGCTTAACCTTTGCGACAAGCTGGCGCAAAAACGTGGGGACAACTTTATTTCGTCAGAGCTGTTTGTTCTGGCGGCGCTTGAATCACGCGGTACCTTGACCGACCTGCTGAAATCTGCCGGTGCGACCACCGCCAATGTGACTCAGGCGATTGAGAAAATGCGCGGAGGTGAAAGCGTGAACGATCAGGGAGCCGAAGACCAACGTCAGGCTTTGAAGAAATTTACGGTCGATCTGACCGAGCGTGCTGAACAGGGCAAACTTGACCCGGTTATCGGCCGTGATGAAGAAATTCGCCGTACGATTCAGGTACTGCAGCGTCGTACCAAGAACAACCCGGTGCTGATTGGTGAACCGGGTGTCGGTAAAACCGCCATCGTTGAAGGGCTGGCGCAGCGTATCGTCAACGGCGAAGTGCCGGAAGGCCTGAAAGGCCGCCGCGTACTGGCGCTGGATATGGGCGCGCTGGTGGCCGGTGCGAAATACCGCGGTGAGTTTGAGGAGCGTCTGAAAGGCGTGCTTAACGACCTGGCGAAGCAGGAAGGGAACGTTATCCTGTTTATCGACGAACTGCACACTATGGTCGGTGCGGGTAAAGCGGACGGCGCGATGGATGCCGGGAACATGCTGAAACCTGCGCTGGCGCGCGGTGAACTTCACTGCGTCGGTGCCACCACGCTCGACGAGTACCGTCAGTACATTGAGAAAGATGCTGCTCTGGAACGTCGTTTCCAGAAAGTGTTTGTTGCTGAGCCAAGCGTTGAAGATACCATCGCGATCCTGCGTGGTTTGAAGGAGCGCTATGAACTGCACCACCACGTGCAGATCACTGACCCGGCTATCGTTGCGGCAGCGACGCTTTCGCATCGTTATATTGCTGACCGTCAGCTACCGGATAAAGCGATCGACCTTATTGATGAAGCGGCTTCGAGCATTCGTATGCAGATTGACTCGAAACCGGAAGAGCTGGACAGGCTCGACCGACGAATCATTCAGCTCAAGCTGGAACAGCAGGCGCTGAAGAAAGAGTCTGATGAAGCCAGTAAGAAACGCCTGGATATGCTCAATGAAGAACTGGACGATAAAGAGCGCCAGTATTCTGAGCTGGAAGAAGAGTGGAAAGCCGAGAAAGCATCCCTTTCCGGCACTCAGACCATTAAAGCTGAACTCGAACAGGCCAAAATTGCCATTGAGCAGGCTCGCCGTGTCGGCGATCTGGCGCGGATGTCTGAACTGCAGTACGGCAAAATTCCTGAACTGGAAAAACAGCTTGAGATAGCGACGCAGTCAGAAGGGAAAACGATGCGTCTGTTACGTAATAAAGTAACGGATGCGGAAATCGCGGAAGTGCTTGCTCGCTGGACCGGTATTCCGGTGGCGCGCATGCTGGAAGGCGAGCGTGAAAAACTGCTGCGCATGGAGCAAGATCTACACAATCGGGTGATTGGCCAGAACGAAGCGGTTGAAGCGGTTTCGAACGCTATTCGTCGTAGTCGTGCAGGACTGTCCGACCCAAACCGTCCGATTGGTTCGTTCCTGTTCCTGGGGCCGACGGGCGTCGGTAAAACCGAGCTGTGTAAAGCGCTGGCTAACTTTATGTTCGACAGCGACGATGCGATGGTACGTATCGACATGTCCGAGTTTATGGAGAAACACTCCGTCTCACGTCTGGTCGGCGCGCCTCCGGGATACGTTGGTTATGAAGAAGGGGGATATCTGACGGAAGCCGTTCGCCGTCGCCCTTATTCCGTCATCCTGCTGGATGAGGTGGAAAAAGCGCATCCTGATGTGTTCAACATCCTGCTTCAGGTGCTGGATGATGGCCGTCTGACCGACGGACAGGGGAGAACGGTCGACTTCCGTAATACGGTTGTCATCATGACTTCGAACCTGGGTTCCGATTTGATTCAGGAACGTTTCGGTGAACTGGACTATAGCCATATGAAGGATCTGGTGCTCGGTGTCGTGAGCCATAACTTCCGTCCGGAGTTCATCAACCGTATTGATGAAGTGGTAGTATTCCATCCTCTGGGTGAGAAACACATTGCGTCGATTGCGCAGATCCAGCTGCAGCGTCTGTACAAACGTCTGGAAGAGCGTGGATATGAAATTCACATCTCCGACGAGGCCCTGAAGCTGCTGAGCGAGAATGGTTACGATCCAGTGTACGGTGCGCGTCCATTGAAACGTGCTATCCAGCAGCAGATCGAAAACCCGCTGGCGCAGCAGATCCTCTCCGGAGAGTTGATTCCGGGCAAAGTTATTCGTCTGGAAGCCAACGACGATCGTATTGTGGCAGTGCAGTAAGTCACAAAACGCAAAAACGAGCCGCTTGCGGCTCGTTTTTGTTTAAAAACCAGGCGAAAATTGAGGTCTGGAGTAAGATTTGCCTGGAAAGTGAGCGGTTAGTAAATAAATGTCACTTTATCCTTGCAGCTTCGGAATTACTCCCTATAATGCGCCTCCACTGACACGGAACAACGGCACACACGCCGCCGGGTCAGCAGAGAATAGCGAAATTAATCACTTGACTCTGAAGCGGGAAAGCGTAATATGCACACCCCGCGCCGCTGCGAAAAGCGAAGCGGCACTGCTCTTTAACAATTTATCAGACAATCTGTGTGGGCACTCAAAGTGACATGGATTCTTAACGTCGCAAGACGAAAAATGAATACCAAGTCTCTGAGTGAACATACGTAATTCATTACGAAGTTTAATTCACGAGCATCAAACTTAAATTGAAGAGTTTGATCATGGCTCAGATTGAACGCTGGCGGCAGGCCTAACACATGCAAGTCGAGCGGCAGCGGAAAGTAGCTTGCTACTTTGCCGGCGAGCGGCGGACGGGTGAGTAATGTCTGGGAAACTGCCTGATGGAGGGGGATAACTACTGGAAACGGTAGCTAATACCGCATAACGTCGCAAGACCAAAGAGGGGGACCTTCGGGCCTCTTGCCATCAGATGTGCCCAGATGGGATTAGCTAGTAGGTGGGGTAACGGCTCACCTAGGCGACGATCCCTAGCTGGTCTGAGAGGATGACCAGCCACACTGGAACTGAGACACGGTCCAGACTCCTACGGGAGGCAGCAGTGGGGAATATTGCACAATGGGCGCAAGCCTGATGCAGCCATGCCGCGTGTATGAAGAAGGCCTTCGGGTTGTAAAGTACTTTCAGCGGGGAGGAAGGCGATAAGGTTAATAACCTTGTCGATTGACGTTACCCGCAGAAGAAGCACCGGCTAACTCCGTGCCAGCAGCCGCGGTAATACGGAGGGTGCAAGCGTTAATCGGAATTACTGGGCGTAAAGCGCACGCAGGCGGTCTGTCAAGTCGGATGTGAAATCCCCGGGCTCAACCTGGGAACTGCATTCGAAACTGGCAGGCTAGAGTCTTGTAGAGGGGGGTAGAATTCCAGGTGTAGCGGTGAAATGCGTAGAGATCTGGAGGAATACCGGTGGCGAAGGCGGCCCCCTGGACAAAGACTGACGCTCAGGTGCGAAAGCGTGGGGAGCAAACAGGATTAGATACCCTGGTAGTCCACGCCGTAAACGATGTCGACTTGGAGGTTGTGCCCTTGAGGCGTGGCTTCCGGAGCTAACGCGTTAAGTCGACCGCCTGGGGAGTACGGCCGCAAGGTTAAAACTCAAATGAATTGACGGGGGCCCGCACAAGCGGTGGAGCATGTGGTTTAATTCGATGCAACGCGAAGAACCTTACCTACTCTTGACATCCAGAGAACTTTCCAGAGATGGATTGGTGCCTTCGGGAACTCTGAGACAGGTGCTGCATGGCTGTCGTCAGCTCGTGTTGTGAAATGTTGGGTTAAGTCCCGCAACGAGCGCAACCCTTATCCTTTGTTGCCAGCGGTTAGGCCGGGAACTCAAAGGAGACTGCCAGTGATAAACTGGAGGAAGGTGGGGATGACGTCAAGTCATCATGGCCCTTACGAGTAGGGCTACACACGTGCTACAATGGCGCATACAAAGAGAAGCGACCTCGCGAGAGCAAGCGGACCTCATAAAGTGCGTCGTAGTCCGGATTGGAGTCTGCAACTCGACTCCATGAAGTCGGAATCGCTAGTAATCGTAGATCAGAATGCTACGGTGAATACGTTCCCGGGCCTTGTACACACCGCCCGTCACACCATGGGAGTGGGTTGCAAAAGAAGTAGGTAGCTTAACCTTCGGGAGGGCGCTTACCACTTTGTGATTCATGACTGGGGTGAAGTCGTAACAAGGTAACCGTAGGGGAACCTGCGGTTGGATCACCTCCTTACCTTAAAGAACCTGCCTTTGCAGTGCTCACACAGATTGTCTGATGAAAAGTAAATAGCAAGGCGTCTTGCGATTGAGACTTCACGTCCCCTTCGTCTAGAGGCCCAGGACACCGCCCTTTCACGGCGGTAACAGGGGTTCGAATCCCCTAGGGGACGCCACTTGCTGGTTCGTGAGTGAAAGTCACCTGCCGTCATATCTCAAAACTCATCTTCGGGTGACGTTTGAGATATTTGCTCTTTAAAAATCTGGATCAAGCTGAAAATTGAAACGACACACATGTTATGTGTGTTCGAGTCTCTCAAATTTTCGCAATCAGAAGTGAAACATCTTCGGGTTGTGAGGTTAAGCGACTAAGCGTACACGGTGGATGCCCTGGCAGTCAGAGGCGATGAAGGACGTGCTAATCTGCGAAAAGCGCCGGCGAGGTGATATGAACCTTTGACCCGGCGATGTCCGAATGGGGAAACCCAGTGCAATTCGTTGCACTATCGTTAACTGAATACATAGGTTAACGAGGCGAACCGGGGGAACTGAAACATCTAAGTACCCCGAGGAAAAGAAATCAACCGAGATTCCCCCAGTAGCGGCGAGCGAACGGGGAGCAGCCCAGAGTCTGAATCAGCTTGTGTGTTAGTGGAAGCGTCTGGAAAGTCGCACGGTACAGGGTGACAGTCCCGTACACGAAAATGCACAGGTTGTGAACTCGAAGAGTAGGGCGGGACACGTGGTATCCTGTCTGAATATGGGGGGACCATCCTCCAAGGCTAAATACTCCTGACTGACCGATAGTGAACCAGTACCGTGAGGGAAAGGCGAAAAGAACCCCGGCGAGGGGAGTGAAAAAGAACCTGAAACCGTGTACGTACAAGCAGTGGGAGCACCTTCGTGGTGTGACTGCGTACCTTTTGTATAATGGGTCAGCGACTTATATTCTGTAGCAAGGTTAACCGTATAGGGGAGCCGAAGGGAAACCGAGTCTTAACTGGGCGTTAAGTTGCAGGGTATAGACCCGAAACCCGGTGATCTAGCCATGGGCAGGTTGAAGGTTGGGTAACACTAACTGGAGGACCGAACCGACTAATGTTGAAAAATTAGCGGATGACTTGTGGCTGGGGGTGAAAGGCCAATCAAACCGGGAGATAGCTGGTTCTCCCCGAAAGCTATTTAGGTAGCGCCTCGTGAACTCATCTTCGGGGGTAGAGCACTGTTTCGGCTAGGGGGCCATCCCGGCTTACCAACCCGATGCAAACTACGAATACCGAAGAATGTTATCACGGGAGACACACGGCGGGTGCTAACGTCCGTCGTGAAGAGGGAAACAACCCAGACCGCCAGCTAAGGTCCCAAAGTCATGGTTAAGTGGGAAACGATGTGGGAAGGCACAGACAGCCAGGATGTTGGCTTAGAAGCAGCCATCATTTAAAGAAAGCGTAATAGCTCACTGGTCGAGTCGGCCTGCGCGGAAGATGTAACGGGGCTAAACCATGCACCGAAGCTGCGGCAGCGACGCTTAGGCGTTGTTGGGTAGGGGAGCGTTCTGTAAGCCGTTGAAGGTGTCCTGTGAGGGGTGCTGGAGGTATCAGAAGTGCGAATGCTGACATAAGTAACGATAAAGCGGGTGAAAAGCCCGCTCGCCGGAAGACCAAGGGTTCCTGTCCAACGTTAATCGGGGCAGGGTGAGTCGACCCCTAAGGCGAGGCCGAAAGGCGTAGTCGATGGGAAACAGGTTAATATTCCTGTACTTGGTGTTACTGCGAAGGGGGGACGGAGAAGGCTATGTTAGCCGGGCGACGGTTGTCCCGGTTTAAGCATGTAGGCGGAGGTTCCAGGTAAATCCGGTACCTTTTAACGCTGAGGTGTGATGACGAGGCACTACGGTGCTGAAGTAACAAATGCCCTGCTTCCAGGAAAAGCCTCTAAGCATCAGGTAACATCAAATCGTACCCCAAACCGACACAGGTGGTCAGGTAGAGAATACCAAGGCGCTTGAGAGAACTCGGGTGAAGGAACTAGGCAAAATGGTGCCGTAACTTCGGGAGAAGGCACGCTGATATGTAGGTGAAGCCCCTGCGGGTGGAGCTGAAATCAGTCGAAGATACCAGCTGGCTGCAACTGTTTATTAAAAACACAGCACTGTGCAAACACGAAAGTGGACGTATACGGTGTGACGCCTGCCCGGTGCCGGAAGGTTAATTGATGGGGTTAGCGGCAACGCGAAGCTCTTGATCGAAGCCCCGGTAAACGGCGGCCGTAACTATAACGGTCCTAAGGTAGCGAAATTCCTTGTCGGGTAAGTTCCGACCTGCACGAATGGCGTAATGATGGCCAGGCTGTCTCCACCCGAGACTCAGTGAAATTGAACTCGCTGTGAAGATGCAGTGTACCCGCGGCAAGACGGAAAGACCCCGTGAACCTTTACTATAGCTTGACACTGAACACTGGTCCTTGATGTGTAGGATAGGTGGGAGGCTTTGAAGCGTGGACGCCAGTCTGCGTGGAGCCGACCTTGAAATACCACCCTTTAATGGCTGGTGTTCTAACGTAGACCCGTAATCCGGGTTGCGGACAGTGTCTGGTGGGTAGTTTGACTGGGGCGGTCTCCTCCCAAAGAGTAACGGAGGAGCACGAAGGTTAGCTAATCCTGGTCGGACATCAGGAGGTTAGTGCAATGGCATAAGCTAGCTTGACTGCGAGAGTGACGGCTCGAGCAGGTGCGAAAGCAGGTCATAGTGATCCGGTGGTTCTGAATGGAAGGGCCATCGCTCAACGGATAAAAGGTACTCCGGGGATAACAGGCTGATACCGCCCAAGAGTTCATATCGACGGCGGTGTTTGGCACCTCGATGTCGGCTCATCACATCCTGGGGCTGAAGTAGGTCCCAAGGGTATGGCTGTTCGCCATTTAAAGTGGTACGCGAGCTGGGTTTAGAACGTCGTGAGACAGTTCGGTCCCTATCTGCCGTGGGCGCTGGAGAATTGAGGGGGGCTGCTCCTAGTACGAGAGGACCGGAGTGGACGCATCACTGGTGTTCGGGTTGTCATGCCAATGGCACTGCCCGGTAGCTAAATGCGGAAAAGATAAGTGCTGAAAGCATCTAAGCACGAAACTTGCCCCGAGATGAGTTCTCCCTGACCCTTTAAGGGTCCTGAAGGAACGTTGAAGACTACGACGTTGATAGGTCGGGTGTGTAAGCGCAGCGATGCGTTGAGCTAACCGATACTAATGAACCGTGAGGCTTAACCTTACAACGCCGAAGCTGTTTCGGCGGATGAGACAGACACGATTTTCAGCTCTGATACAGATTAACAGAATTTGCCTGGCGGCTTTAGCGCGGTGGTCCCACCTGACCCCATGCCGAACTCAGAAGTGAAACGCCGTAGCGCCGATGGTAGTGTGGGGTCTCCCCATGTGAGAGTAGGGAACTGCCAGGCATCAATTAGAAGAACCCCGTACCGTAAGGTGCGGGGTTTTTTGCTTTGTGCTTACCCTTTCTGGCCTTTCTCTTAATCCCTTATCCTGCTAATGGAATGTGTGATCCTTGTCGCAATGTTATTTATAACAAAATTATAACATTTCATTTACGAGGTAATTGAGTCTCTTGGCTCAATACGCCGCTGTTTATGGCAGGAGCATAATCACAATGACAGAAAGCATTACATCAAACGGGACGCTGGCTAACAGTGATACCCGAAGAAGGGTATGGGCAATCGTCAGCGCCTCTTCAGGGAATCTGGTTGAATGGTTCGACTTTTACGTCTACTCATTCTGTTCACTCTACTTCGCACATATTTTCTTCCCATCCGGCAACACCACAACGCAGCTGCTACAAACGGCGGGGGTATTTGCCGCAGGGTTTTTAATGCGGCCCATCGGGGGCTGGCTGTTTGGCCGCATTGCGGATCGTCGCGGCCGTAAGGCTTCTATGCTGATCTCGGTGTGCATGATGTGCTTTGGTTCTCTGGTGATCGCCTGCTTACCGGGATATGAATCGATTGGTACCTGGGCACCGGCGCTACTATTACTGGCCCGCTTATTCCAGGGATTATCGGTGGGCGGTGAATACGGTACCAGTGCGACCTACATGAGTGAGATTGCCCTGGAAGGCCGTAAAGGTTTTTACGCCTCATTCCAGTACGTCACGCTGATTGGTGGTCAACTGCTGGCCATTCTTGTGGTTGTGATCCTGCAGCAAATTCTGACGGATGAACAACTTCACGCCTGGGGATGGCGAATTCCTTTCGCGATGGGCGCAGTACTGGCGGTGGTCGCACTTTGGCTACGCCGTCAGTTAGATGAAACCTCTCAGAAGGAAGTCAGAACGCTGAAGGAGGCGGGAACATTCAAAGGGTTATGGCGTAACCGCAAAGCTTTCCTCATGGTGCTGGGCTTTACTGCTGGCGGCTCTCTCAGTTTTTACACGTTCACCACCTACATGCAGAAGTACCTGGTGAACACCACCGGCATGCACGCAAACGTCGCCAGCGTAGTCATGACCGTGGCGCTGTTTGTCTTTATGCTCATACAACCCATTATCGGTGCGCTCTCGGATAAAATCGGTCGACGTACGTCGATGCTGATTTTCGGCGGCCTGTCGGCATTATGTACAGTACCTATTCTGTCGGCCCTTCAGCATGTGACTTCGCCGTATGCGGCGTTTGCGCTGGTGATGCTGGCGATGGTGATTGTCAGTTTCTATACCTCTATCAGCGGAATACTGAAAGCTGAAATGTTCCCGGCGCAGGTACGTGCTTTAGGGGTAGGGCTCTCTTATGCGGTAGCTAATGCGTTGTTTGGCGGATCGGCGGAGTACGTTGCGTTGTCGCTTAAATCATGGGGAAGTGAAACGACATTCTTCTGGTACGTAACGATAATGGGCGCACTGGCCTTTATTGTTTCCCTGATGTTGCATCGCAAAGGGAAAGGCATTCGACTTTAATAGCGCGCCATCTGCCACACGGCATAGCCGGTCGTTGCGCCGGCGACATCCCAGGCGAAATCTTTCCAGCTCCAGCCGCTCCCTGCGGGGCGGCTATCCCACAGTTCTTTTGATGCTCCAAGACTGACTGAGAACATCAACCCTATCGCCGCGCTACGATCCCGGCTGTATCCCTGATGCTGCGCATATTCATTGCCTGCTGCTGACAACATTGCGGAAGCGAGGAAATGCTGGGCTTTATCCTGTCCGGACCAGTTATCGTTGGCCATATGGCTACAGCCAGTCAGAAAGAGGACGCTAAGTAACAGAGGAATACGCATCAACGGCTCCATAAAAAAGCCCTGCGGGTGGCAGGGCCTGGACATTACAGAATACGGCTGATAAGTCGGTCGATACGGATACGACGTAAGCGGCGGATAAGCTTGCGGACTTTTACCGGATAATCGGCAATGCTCTGCAGTTCGCGGTAATGATTAACCACAGTGGTATGCGTGCGAATCAGCTCCAGCTCACGTTCACGTTTTGCGGCTAACTCGTGCTGCGGGTCATGGATTAGGATAGCGTTTTCCAGATCCAGTCGCCACGCGCGTGGGTTCAGGTTATTACCGGTCAGCAGCATCCACTCATCGTCGACCCACATTCCTTTCAGATGGTAAGTGTTGTCCTCATCTTTCCAGAGACGCACAACCAGCTGGTCAGTGTTTACGTAATACTGTAAACGGCTCAGGAAACGGCGCAGGTTGATCTCATAGAGATAAGGCAGCGCACCGATGATTTTGAACGGCTGATCTTCAGGAATGAAAAAGTCGTTTGCGGTTTTATCACCAACGATGATTTCCACTTTTTTACCGTCGCGCAGCAGCTGAATGATATTACGCACCAGCACGGCAGGAAGGTTGAAGTACGGCGTACAGATGGTGAGTTTCTGCTCCGCGCACGGCATCAGATGGAATATCGTTTTGTTCAGCAGGCTTGATTTACCGAGCCCTACCAGCGGGGTAACGGATAACTCTTCGTTGTTCGCATCACCCTGGAAATGATAGACCGCATCACGCAGCTCCTGGCGGAAGGCGCGAACATCGTTTTTGATTTCCGGGCTTTTAGGACGCTCAGGATCGTCAAGGCGATTAACACCGCGGCCATGGACCAGATTTTTATCAACCCAGTTAAACATGATATCGGCCATCTGCGGATTACGGATCAGATGATAGCGGTCGTAGCGATATTTATCGAGCTGATGAAGGTAAACATCATTCAGACTTGCGCCGCTGTAAAGCACGCTGTCATCAATGATGAATCCCTTGAAATGAAGGACGCCGAGCGCTTCACGGGTATTAACCGGGACGCCATAAACAGGCACATCAACGCCAGGATTTTCCTGCGCCGTGCGGCAATACCAGTCAGCATTGGTGTTTGAGGCGGCAGCGCCAATACGGCCACGCTGAGCGCGATGCCAGTCTACCAGCACGCGAACATCAAGTTCCGGACGCTGACGTTTGGCTTCATAGAGCGCGTTCAGGATCGCGCGCCCGCCTTCATCCTGTTCAAGATAGAGCGCTACAATGCAAATGCGTCGCGTGGCGCTGGCAATCTTTTCCAGAAGCGTCTCCCGAAAATGAGCGGGAGCGTAAAAGAACTCTACATCATCAACTGACTGAGAAATCTTCGGTAGTTGAGCAAGGTGTTGTTGATGTTTATTACGCTTAAATTTTGACAACATCACAGTGCGTTTCTTCTCTGTTCATTGAAGGGTTGTCTGTACCATGCAAACAACATAAGCGGACAATGATACCACCAGTCCCGTCCAAAGTGGGTAACATTTCCAGTAGCTTACTCGCGTTTGTCTGCTGATGTCAGACTGAGGGACAAGGCCACAATACCTTCGTCCAGCTGAATATCAACGTCAAACCCAAGTTTTCGCGCCAGGGTCACCATACCGCGATTGTTAGGCATAGTAATGCCATTGAGGCGTAACAATCCGTGATCTCGCGTATAACTGATAAGTTTTTCCAGCAGCCGTCTGCCCAGACCCAGGCCTTTAAGATCGGAGCGCACCAGCACCGCAAACTCCGCATCGACGTTATCCGGGTCAGAAATAGCACGCGTGACGCCGAGGATCTCATCCCCCTTATCGGAGCGACGAACGGCAACAAACGCCATTTCTCGATCGTAGTCGATCTGGGTCATATTGGCTAAATCATCGTGGGTAAATTCGTTGATTTCGCTAAAATAGCGATAATAAAGATCCTCTTTCGTGACCTGAGAGATAAAGGCCCGCAGCTGGGGCTCATCTTCCGGCAGAATAGGGCGGAACAAGGCGCGTTCTCCATTCTTCATCTCAACCCACTCTTCCAGCTGCAGGGGATACGGGCGGATCGCCAGACGGCTCTCTCTGTCTCCTTCGAATGGCGCGATATCCAGGGTCACGTCCAGCGCCGTAAACTCATTGCCCGAGGCGAGCAGCGGATGAATGTCCAGCCGCTGGATTTCGGCACAATCCACAATCAGGTTAGACACCTGCACCAGGAACTGACTTAACCCGGCTATATCAAGCGGGCGCAGCGCACTCCGGCCACGGATCTTTTTACTTTTAATCGCCTGGATGATCAGATAACGCGCCAGGTTCATGTTCAGCGGCGGTAACGCCACCACGGCCTGCTCCTCCGGACGCCACTCAACGCCACCCTCTCCCAGCATGATGAGCGGGCCGAAGACGGGATCGTGTTCGACCACCACCCGTAATTCCTGAGCCCCTGCGCGGTTTGCCATGCTTTGCACCAGCAATCCGTGGATCCTTGCCTGCGGCCAGGCCATTTTGACCCGATCAAAAATGGCATCAGCTGCCTGCTGCACCTCAGTCGCCGTACGCAGGTATAACATAACCCCTTGAACATCAGACTTATGCGGGATATCCGGGGAACGCAGCTTCAGGGCCACCGGATAGCCAATCTGTTCGGCAATATGCACGGCCTCAGCGCTGTCGCTGGCGATCCAGGTCGGCAGGGTTTGCATCCCGTAGCTGCCCAGAATGGGCTGGACCTCATGCGTATCAAGCGAGGTCGCGCCTTCTTCAATGGCCTGCTGCAACAGCCGGTGAACGTCGACGGTGTTCGCCGTCAGATTCCCCGGCAAAGCCGGCGTTTCACGCAGCTGTTTCTGGTTGCGGCGATATTCCACCATATGCATAAACGCGGTGATGGTGCCTTCCGGCGTGCGGTAGGTTGGCAGCCCGGCCTCGCTGAACAAGCGCCGCGCCTCCTGAGAGGAAAACTCACCGCACCAGTTGGTGAGCAGGGTAACGTATTTACCTCGCGGATGGTTGCGCACGGCGTCAATGAGCGCGCGCGCGCTTTCGCTGCCCGGCGCGACCGCGCTGGGGGAGTGGATAATCATCAGCGCGTCGAAATCCTGGCTATCCAGCAAAATGGAGATCGCTCTGATGTAGCGGTCGCTGCTGGCGTCATCGCGCAAATCAAGCGGATTGCCGGGCGTCACGCTGGTCGGAAGCGCTTCTTTCAGGCGCTGCAGCGTCTCTTCACTCAGCGTTGCCAGCTTGCCGAAGCGCCGCCACAGCTCGTCCAGCGCGAGCGCGGCAGGGGCCGCACCGTTACTGACAATCATTAGCTTCTCACCGCGCAACGGGCGCATATGGCTTAACGTCTCAACGGCGGAAAAAAGCTCGTGCGTATCCTGTACCCGCAGCAACCCCGCGCGCTGAATGGCGGCGTCCCAGGCGGGATCCATGCCGGAATGAGAATGCAGCAGATGCTGTGCCGCAGGGCTGCGTCCGCTTTTGATCACCAGGATCGGCTTATTACGCGAAGCGCTTCGCGCAGCCGAGACAAAACGACGCGCGTCGCTGAGGTGCTCAAGATAAAGCAGGATCGCGCTGGTTTTGCCGTCACGCGCCAGAAAATCCAGCAGCTCATCAACGTCGATATCCAGGCTGTCGCCCAGGGCAATGAAGTAGGAGAATCCCATTTCACGCTGCTGCGCCCAGTCGAGGATGGTGTTCGATACCGCAGCCGACTGCGAGATAAACGCCAGTTTGCCTTTGCGGATCGGGACCGGGGAGAAACTGGCATTCAGCCCCTGCCAGGGGGCGAGCAGGCCCAGACTGTTTGGCCCAAGAATGCGCATTTGATAGCGGCTGGCGCAGGCCAGAAGCTCGGCTTTCTGTTCAGGCGGAGACGAAAGAATAATGCAGGTTTTACACCCTTTCTTGCCGAGTGATTCCAGCAGTTCCGGGTTGCGCTTCGCGTTTGTACAGAGTACGGCAAGATCCGGCACGAAAGGCAAGCTTTGTACATCAGGCCATGCAAGTACCCCCTGAACGGCCTTATAAGACGGCGTGACGGGCATGACGGGGCCGTTAAATCCCCCGGCCAGCAGATTGCGCATCATCAGATAGCCAGCACGATCCGGTTTCATTGATGCGCCGATAACGGCAATGGATTTAGGACGAAGTAGCGCTTCTAACCCTCGCTGGCTCATGCAGGCCTCCTGTGAATGCAAGCGACCTGATGATTTTAAACGCTTTCTGGCTCGGGCGCTGTGACGCTGCCCTTATGAACGGTTTTTCCCGCCAGATAGCGCTCCCGGAAGCATGAGAAATGGTTGCCCAGGGCACCAGCCGCAGCGGTATCTCCCGCTAAATCCAGAAGCGCAATCGCCACTTCGGCGGTGCAGTATTGCCCGTCAGCATGCGCTTCACGCAGGCGGTAGGCGGAGACGCGGGAAAGATCGACAGAAATCACCGGCAGCGCGTCGAGATACGGGCTTTTGCGAAACATTTTTCGCGCTTCGGTCCAGGTACCGTCCAGCATGATAAACAGCGGTGGTTTACCGGATGGCGGCGCTGAAAGCACCTGGCGATCCACACCTGCATATGACGCGGGGAAGACGACCATCGGCTGGTAGTCGGGGCTGGCCACTAAATCGAGCAGGGCCTGAGGCGGCTCTGTACGGGACCACTGAAACGCGGCGGTATCCGGCAGAATATCGGCGATAAGACGCCCCGTATTGCTGGGTTTCATCGGCTCGGTATCGAACATGACCAGACAAAAACGGCTCTGTGCCGTACTCGGTGCCAGCGTCTCGCACAGACAAACCTTCAGCGGCAGCAGGCAGCGCTGACAGCGGCGAATACGGTTGCCTCGTGCGAGGAACGGTCGGGTGGCGCGCGCAAGGCGTTCGGCGCGTAATTTAAGAACGGCGTTATCAGTCATGGGCGAAATGCAGGAAAAACGCTATTTTCGCAGAGGCGGGAGCGGGGCACAAGACGTGCCCCGTGAATGTTACAGCGACTCGTTTAACCAGCTTTCAAAAGGTGCTTTTGGAACCGCACCGTTGAGCATATCGATCACTTCGCCATTTTTGAAAATCATAATGGTCGGGATGCTGCGAATACGAAAACGTGCGCTCAGTTCGGGTTCGGCTTCGGTATTGACCTTAACGAACCGCATTTTTCCGCTGCGCTCTTCGGCCACATCTTCGAAAATCGGCGCGAAGCTACGGCAAGGGCCGCACCATGGCGCCCAGAAATCGATCACGACAGGAAGATCGTCCTTGAGGAGTTTGTCCAGCGTAGCACCCGTCGCGTTAATGACATCGCCATCAAATAATTCATGGCCACAACGTCCGCATTTCGCACCATCTTCCATCCGATCGTCCGGAATGCGATTAAGAGCCTGACAGTTGGCACATACGGTATTCATAACTAACCTCTGATAGAGCCATGGGACAGCGGCACAACGCCGATAATGTTTCTAATATGTTACATATTATCAATGAGCCTGTTTGAAACAACAATGCGTTTTATTCAATGAGAACAATAGTCACAGGCTTTTGTACGAAATTATGGCTATGCGCTGGCACATCGGGTAATCTGCGCGCTTCGCGCAGCGCTGGTGGAGAAAAGCATGAACGACGAAATGAAAAACAAAAGCGGCAAGGTCAAAGTGATGTATGTCCGCAGTGATGATGACTCTGATAAACGCACCCAAAATCCGCGTACCGGAAAAGGTGGCGGGCGTCCGGCGTCTTCTCGTGCAGACGGTGGCCGTCGCCCCGCCCGCGATGACAGAAATAACCGCGGTGATGACCGCAAACGTGACGATCGCAAACGCGATGACCGTCCGCGTTCCGACCGCCCACGCAGTGACCGTCCACGCGACGATCGTCCGCGTGATGACTTCTCACGTGATAACGCCTCACCTTGGCGCACCGTTTCTCGCGCCCCTGGCGATGAGACGCCGGAAAAAGCCGATCACGGCGGTATCAGCGGTAAAAGCTTTATCGACCCGGAAGTGCTGCGCCGTCAGCGTGCGGAAGAGACCCGCGTGTATGGCGAGAACGCCTGCCAGGCGCTGTTCCTGAGCCGTCCTGAGTGTATCGTCCGCGCCTGGTTTATCCAGAGCGTGACCCCGCGCTTCAAAGAAGCGCTGCGCTGGATGGCCGCGAACCGTAAAGCCTACCACGTGGTTGATGATGCCGAGCTGACCAAAGCGTCCGGCACTGAACACCACGGCGGCGTCTGCTTCCTGATCAAAAAGCGTAACGGCACGACCGTGCAGCAGTGGGTCAGCCAGGCGGATGCCGATGACTGCGTGCTGGCCCTGGAAGATGTGGGCAACCCGCACAACCTGGGCGCAATGATGCGTAGCTGCGCGCACTTTGGCGTGAAAGGCGTGCTGTTGCAGGATGCCGCGCTGCTGGAATCCGGTGCCGCGATCCGTACTGCGGAAGGCGGAGCCGAGCACGTACAGCCGATCACCGGCGACAGCGTTCTGGACGCACTCGAGCAGTTCCGTAAAGCGGGTTATTCCATCGTGACCACCTCAAGCCATGCCGGTACGCCGCTGTTTAAAGCGACGTTGCCGCGCAAAATGGTGCTGGTATTAGGTCAGGAACGTGATGGTCTGTCTGACGCGGCGCTCTCCAGTGCGGATCTGAGCGTCTCTATCGACGGAACAGGCAATGTGGAAAGTCTGAACGTATCCGTTGCGACCGGCGTACTGCTGGCCGAATGGTGGCGTCAGAACAAGGCATAAGCCATTATGCTTTTTGTATGCCCGGTGAGCCGGGCATACAAACTCAAACTACTCGCTCTCTGCCGGTAATACAGGCATCCAGTCAATCGGCTTTTCGCCACGTTTTTCCAGCCATTCATTCGCCAGAACAAAATGATTACTGCCAAAGAAACCGCGATGTGCAGACAGCGGTGACGGGTGCGGTGCCTTGAGCACGTGATGACGCTGACGATCGATAATCGCCCCTTTCTTCTGCGCGTGAGAACCCCAGAGTAAAAACACCACCCCTTCACGATGCTCGTTGATAAGGCTGATGACTTTATCGGTAAACGTCTCCCAGCCCAGACTGGCGTGCGAGTGCGCCTGACCCGCCCGTACGGTAAGCACCGTATTCAGCAACAGCACGCCCTGGCGCGCCCAGCTTTCCAGGTAACCGTGGTTTGGCCGGGTAAAACCGGGCACGGTTGCTTCAAGCTCTTTATACATGTTGAGCAGAGAAGGGGGGATAGCCACGCCCGGACGAACGGAAAACGCCAGCCCATGCGCCTGCCCGGGGCCATGATAGGGATCCTGGCCCAGAATGACCACTTTCACATCGCTCAGTTCGGTGTAGCGAAAGGCGTTAAACACGTCTTTCTGCGGCGGGTAAATCGTCTGTCCGGACTGACGCTCAGCGGCAACGGTGCTGAGCGTATTGATAAAATAAGGCTGCTGCTTTTCTTCTGCCAGCACGTCATGCCAGGTTAAAGGTGTCGTCATCTCGCTCTCCTGCGAATCTCAATCTCTGACTAGCTTACCTGTTTCACCCCGGTGAGCAAAATTACGCGCTGAAATACGTGCCAAGTGGCTAAATTTATTTTGAAAAGATACAGGGTAAGTTGAATTGGTAAGGTTGTTAAATTGATCTAAAACAATAAATTCAAACCACACTCTTTATGTGGTTGGTGTTTTTGTTGATTTAAATCAATAAATCGCCGGGGTGTGAATGTTATATATACACACAAGAAACAATGGTTTTACCAATTGGCCGCGAGAGGCCGACACGAGTTACTGTAGCCTAAGGGAGGCAACACATGATTACAGGTATCCAGATTACTAAAGCTGCAAATGACGATCTGCTCAATTCTTTCTGGCTGCTGGACAGCGAGAAGAACGAAGCGCGCTGCGTCGTTGCGAAAGCGGGTTTTGCTGAAGATGAAATCGTACCGGTAAACAAATTGGGCGAAATCGAATACCGTGAAGTTCCTATGGAAGTGCAGCCGGAAGTGCGCGTGGAAGGGGGCCAGCACCTGAACGTTAACGTGCTGCGCCGCGAAACGCTGATGGATGCCGTTGAGCATCCAGAAAAATACCCACAGCTGACTATCCGCGTGTCCGGCTATGCGGTTCGCTTTAACTCACTGACTCCAGAACAGCAGCGCGACGTTATCGCCCGTACCTTTACTGAAAGCCTGTAACGGCTTCAGCAGGGGGGAATAAAAAAGCCGGGGATTTCCCCGGCTTTTTTTACTCTTCAGTTTTCGTCTCTGGTGCGGCAGAGCTTGGCTTACGGCGCTTACCAATGTTTTTGGTATCGCGGTGGCGCTGCTTCACGCGCGGTTTCTCTTTTTCTTTCTCTTTTCTCTCAGCACGTTTTGCGAGCGCTTTCTTGGACGGTTTACCCGTCATCTTTTCACTCGGCGCACGCGTGGTCGGGCGGAGTTCGTCAATAACGCGCGCTTTCAGCGGCTCATCAACATAGCGGCCAATTTTCTGCAGCAGCAGGTAGTCATGCGCTTCGACCAGTGAAATCGCAATCCCTTTGCGGCCCGCGCGGCCGGTACGGCCAATGCGGTGCAGGTAGGTATCTCCGCTGCGCGGCATATCGAAGTTAATGACGTGGCTGACGTCCGGGATGTCGATCCCGCGTGCGGCAACGTCAGTCGCAACCAGCACGTTAACGCGACCATCGGTCAGACGCTTAATCCCTTCGGTACGCTTGATCTGCGCCATCTCGCCTTCAAGATAGCAGTTGTTGATCCCGGCGTTACGCAGCATCTCAGCCAGCTCGTGCACGCGCTCGCGCTTACGCACAAACACGATGGTGCGCAGAGCATCTTCCTGCTTCAGCAGGTGTTTCAGCAATTCGACCTTGTGCTCAAGGTTATCCGCGCGGTAGTACCACTGGTGGATCTTCTTACGCTCACGGGTGGACGGCGTCGCCGAGACTTCCACCGGATCTTCCAGCAGACGCTCTGCGAAGTCTTTGATCGCTTCCCCTTCGAGGGTGGCAGAGAACAGCATCGTCTGGTTACGCCAGCGCGTTTCCCCTGCAATGTGCTCGATATCCTGTGCGAAGCCCATGTCCAGCATGCGGTCGGCTTCGTCGAGGATCAGCGTTTCAACCGCGCGGCAGTCGAAGTTCTCTTCTTTAATGTACTGCAGCAGGCGGCCCGTCGTCGCAACGACGATGTCCTGGTTTTCGCTGAACACTTCGGCGTGGTTCATGTACGCAACGCCGCCGGTGATGGTGGCGATATCCAGATGAGTATTTGCCGCAAGTTCACGCGCGTGATCGGCAACCTGCATTGCCAGTTCGCGCGTAGGCGTCAGGATCAAAATACGCGGCGGGCCAGATTTTTTACGCGGAAAGTCGAGCAGATGCTGCAACACAGGCAGCAAATAGGCTGCTGTCTTCCCCGTGCCGGTTGGCGCAGAACCGAGCACATCGCGGCCCTCAAGCGCAGGCGGAATGGCCGCTGCCTGAATGGCGGTCGGGCGTGTAAAGCCTTTGCTCTCAAGTGCATTGAGCAGGCTTTCATCGAGTTCAAGTTCGGAAAAAGTCGTTACAGTCATGTTCTACCTCTGTGTGGGGCGCTGATTATAGACGTTACGGCTGTAATCTTCATCTGTTTGTATGGATATCGCTTTTCGGCCACTTCGCTTTCCCCTATGCTACTCCAGTTTCACTTAGAAGGTTGCCCTGACATGTCTCAACTCAAAGCGCAGCTGCGCCGCGATGGTTTTACGTTTAAACAATTTTTTGTCGCGCACGATCGCTGTGCCATGAAGGTCGGTACAGACGGTATTTTACTGGGAGCGTGGGCGCCTGTCGCAGGTGTTAAGCGTATTCTTGATATCGGTACCGGCAGCGGGCTGGTGGCGCTGATGCTGGCGCAGCGTACGGAAGAACATGTCATCATTGATGCCGTCGAACTGGACGCGCAGGCCGCAGAGCAGGCGAGTGACAATATGGCCGAATCCCCCTGGGCAGCCCGAATGAAGGTGGAATGCGCAGACGTGCTCGCCTGGGCGCCTGAACAAACCGCGCGTTACGATCTGATTGTCAGCAACCCTCCCTACTATGAACCTGGCGTTGAGTGCGGGACACCCGAGCGTGAACAGGCGCGTTATACCGGCTCCCTCGATCATAAAGCGCTGCTCACCAGTGCGGCAGAACTCATCTCTGAAGAGGGTTTTTTCTGTGTGGTCCTGCCAGAGAGTACCGGCAACACGTTCATCGGTATCGCGCAGGAGATCGGCTGGACGTTACGTCTGCGTACCGATATTTCGGATACGGAAGGACGACTGCCGCACCGCGTGCTGCTGGCGCTCTCGCCAAAAGAGGGTGAATGCTTTAATGACCGGATGGTGATCCGTGGGCCAGACCAGCGTTATTCCGAAGATTACACGGCTCTGACCCAGGCATTTTATCTGTTTATGTAAACCTGCGGGGCGAGTATCGACGGGCCGGATTCAGCAAGCTGAGCCGGGTAGTCCAGGGTATAGTGCAGCCCACGGCTCTCTTTACGCATCATCGCGCAGCGAACAATCAGCTCGGCAACCTGCACCAGATTACGCAGCTCCAGCAGATTATTGGATACGCGGAAATTAGCATAATACTCATCAATTTCCTGCTGCAGCATGGTGATGCGGCGCAAGGCGCGTTCCAGGCGTTTCGTGGTGCGCACAATCCCTACGTAGTCCCACATAAACAGCCGTAGCTCATGCCAGTTGTGCTGGATCACAACCAGCTCGTCCGGATTATCCACGCGGCTTTCATCCCAGGCTGGCAGGTGCTCTGTCTCGCGGGCGTAAGGCATGCGCTTCGTGATGTCTTCCGCCGCCGACCAGCCGTACACCAGACACTCAAGCAGCGAGTTAGAGGCCATACGGTTCGCGCCGTGAAGTCCGGTATAGCTGACCTCACCGATAGCATACAGACCGTCTACGTCAGTACGTCCATGATCGTCAACCATTACGCCACCGCAGGTATAGTGGGCCGCTGGCACGATGGGCACCGGGTCGCGTGTTAAATCAATGCCAAGATTGAGCAGCTTTTCATAAATCATCGGGAAATGCTGGCGAATGAACTCTGCTGGCTTATGGCTGATATCGAGATACATGCAGTCTACGCCAAGGCGCTTCATTTCATGATCGATGGCGCGGGCAACGATGTCACGTGGGGCCAGTTCACCCCGGGCGTCAAAGTCGGGCATAAAGCGGGAGCCATCAGGGCGTTTCAGATACGCGCCTTCACCGCGCAGGGCTTCCGTCAGCAGGAAGTTGCGCGCCTGGGGATGGAACAGGGCTGTTGGGTGAAACTGATTAAACTCGAGGTTCGCCACCCGGCAGCCAGCGCGCCAGGCCATAGCGATTCCGTCTCCGGAGGCAATGTCAGGGTTCGTGGTGTACTGATACACCTTGGAGGCACCGCCCGTAGCCAGCACCACTGCCTTCGCCCGGCAGGTCTCCACCTTCTCTTTATTTCGGTTCCAGACCCAGGCGCCCACCACGCGACGCGTGCCGGGCAGGCCAATCTTGTCAGAGATAATCAGGTCAACGGCATTGCTTCGCTCGAGAACCCGAATATTAGGATGGTTCAGCGCTTTACTGACCAGCGTGGTTTCCACTTCTTTTCCGGTGGCATCCGCTGCGTGCAGGATGCGGCGGTGGCTATGGCCGCCTTCGCGAGTCAGGTGGTAGCTCTCTTCACCGTTGGGTTGAACCTGAGTATCGAACAAGACGCCCTGGTCGATGAGCCACTGAACGCAGTGACGGGCATTGCTGGCGACAAACTCTGCGGCGTGTGCATCCACGATCCCGGCCCCGGCAATGAGCGTATCTTCGACGTGAGACGCAATGCTGTCTGTCTCATCAAACACGGCGGCAATGCCGCCCTGGGCATAAAACGTGGAACCTTCACTTATCGGTCCTTTACTCAGAACGATAACGTTTTGATGCTCGGCCAGGCGCAGCGCCAGAGAGAGACCGGCAGCGCCGCTGCCGATGATCAGTACATCACAATGGAGTTCAGGTGTTGTGTTCATGATTGTTGTTTAATTTACTAAACAGTGTTGGGTCAGAATAGCACCTGAATGCGATATATCGCACGTATTTTTTTAGAGGCTGTCGCAATGGCTAAACGCGTAAGCGGAGGTAAACGGAGGGTAAATGAGTGAAATTATTTTGCGAAGCAGATCGTTAGCGTCAGATTTTGTGGTGAAATAAAGCCTGTGTTGCGTTACTCTTCTGGCGGGAAAAAGATGTTTCTTGTCATAAAGTGGTGCGTATCGTGAACAGACTTATAATGAGAGAAAATAAACGGTCTGCGGCGCGATGAACAAAAACAAAGGCGTTACGGAACTTATTGAAGATCAGACACTCTAAATGGTGCTTGCTCAAAGTGCGGTATTTTTAGAGTGGCGTTTCGATAACGCGTGGAATTTAGGTTTGGGGAGACATTACCTCGGATGAGCGAGCAGTTAACGGACCAGGTCCTGGTTGAACGGGTCCAGAAGGGAGATCAGAAAGCCTTTAACCTACTGGTGGTCCGCTACCAGCATAAGGTGGCGAGCCTGGTTTCCCGCTATGTACCGTCAGGCGATGTGCCTGATGTGGTGCAAGAGTCTTTTATTAAGGCCTATCGCGCGCTGGATTCTTTCCGGGGAGATAGTGCTTTTTATACCTGGCTGTACCGTATTGCGGTCAATACGGCAAAGAATTATCTGGTCGCTCAGGGCCGTCGTCCGCCTTCAAGTGATGTGGACGCAATCGACGCCGAAAACTTCGAAAGTGGCGGCGCATTGAAAGAAATTTCGAACCCTGAGAACTTAATGTTGTCAGAAGAACTGAGACAAATCGTTTTTCGCACGATCGAGTCGCTCCCGGAAGATTTACGTATGGCAATTACGTTACGGGAGCTGGATGGTCTGAGCTATGAAGAGATAGCCGCTATCATGGATTGTCCGGTCGGCACGGTACGTTCACGAATTTTCCGTGCGCGAGAAGCTATTGATAATAAAGTTCAACCGCTTATCAGGCGTTGACGATAGCGGGATACTGGAAAAGGTATTAGGCATGCAGAAAGAAAAACTTTCCGCTTTAATGGATGGTGAAACGGTGGATAGCGAGCTGCTCAACGAGCTGTCTCATTCACCCGAAATGCAAGAGACCTGGGAGAGTTACCATCTCATCCGTGACACCCTTCGCGGTGACACCGGCGAGGTTCTCCATTTCGATATCTCAGCCCGCGTCATGGCGGCGATCGAGAATGAGCCTGTTCATCAGACCACTCCGCTGATTCCTGAAGCTCAACCCGCGCCTCACCAGTGGCAGAAAATGCCGTTCTGGCAAAAGGTGCGTCCGTGGGCCAGCCAGCTTACCCAAATGGGTGTGGCTGCATGCGTATCGCTTGCAGTTATTGTTGGCGTCCAGCACTATAATACTCAGTCTGAAACTAATCAGCAGCCAGAAGCGCCAGTGTTTAACACACTGCCGATGATGGGCAAAGCCAGCCCGGTAAGCCTGGGCGTACCGGCTGATGCATCCGCCAGCGGCGGTCAGCAACAGCAGGTTCAGGAGCAGCGCCGTCGCATTAATGCGATGTTGCAGGATTACGAGTTGCAGCGTCGTCTGCACTCCGAACAGCTTCAGTTTGAGCAGGCGCAGACACAGCAAGCTGCTGTGCAGGTGCCCGGAAACCAAACTTTAGGAACGCAATCGCAGTAATGAAGCAACTTTGGTTCGCCATGTCTCTGATGGCGGGTAGCCTGTTCTTCTCTGCCAACGCCTCGGCTGATGTTTCATCCGGGGCGTTGTTGCAGCAAATGAATCTGGCCAGCCAGTCACTCAATTATGAGTTGGCATTTATCAGCATCAATAAGCAGGGCGTCGAGTCGTTACGCTATCGTCATGCCCGTCTTGATAAGCAGCCGCTCGCCCAGCTTTTACAGATGGATGGCCCGCGTCGGGAAGTGGTCCAGCGTGGTAATGAAATCAGCTATTTCGAGCCAGGCCTGGAGCCTTTCACGCTGAATGGCGACTATATCGTTGATTCCCTGCCGTCACTCATTTACACCGACTTCAAACGGCTTGCCCCTTACTACGATTTTATTTCGGTAGGGCGTACCCGCATCGCGGACAGACTGTGCGAGGTAATTCGCGTTGTTGCCCGGGACGGAACGCGCTACAGCTATATCGTCTGGATTGATGCCGAAACCAAACTCCCCATGCGTGTTGACCTGCTCGACCGTGACGGTGAAACGCTGGAACAGTTCCGGGTTATCTCCTTCAGCGTGAACAATCAGGTTGGCAACAGCATGCAGAATCTGGCTAAGGCCAGCCTGCCACCGCTGCTTTCTGTTCCTGCCGGGGATTCCGTTAATTTCAACTGGGTACCTGCCTGGATCCCGCAAGGGTTTAGCGAAGTGTCCAGCAGCCGTCGTCAGCTGCCAACGATTGAAACGCCGGTAGAATCGCGCCTCTATTCGGATGGTTTGTTCAGCTTCTCGGTGAATATTAATCGCGCAACGGCAAACAGCGCTGAACAAATGCTGCGTACCGGGCGCCGTACGGTGAGTACAACGGTACGCGATAACGCAGAGATCACCATTGTGGGAGAACTCCCTCCGCAGACGGCGAAGCGCATCTCCGACAGCATTAAATTCAGGGCTGCACAATGATCAAAGAGTGGGCGACGGTTGTCTCCTGGCAAAACGGCATTGCGCTGGTGAGCTGCGATGTTAAAGCCTCATGTAATAGCTGCGCATCCCGCGCCGGCTGCGGCAGCCGCGTGTTGAATAAGCTTGGGCCACAAACATCGCACACGATTTCTGTGCCAAGTGAGCAGCCGCTGATGGCGGGGCAGAAGGTGGAACTGGGCATCGCGGAAGGCAGCCTGCTCAGCTCCGCTATGCTGGTGTATCTCTCTCCGCTGGTCGGCCTGTTTATCATGGGCGGCCTGTTTCAGATGCTGTTTGGTACCGATGTGGCCGCTATGTGCGGTGCCGCATTGGGTGGCGTGGGGGGATTCTGGCTTGCCAAAGGTCTCTCTCCGACGCTCGCCGCGCGCGAGGAGTGGCAGCCTGTCATTCTCAGCGTTGGGCTGGCACCAGACCAGCTTCGTGTTGAAACGCTCTCTTCTGAGGCCCGGTGATCCATCGGGCTTTATCATTTTTTACACCCTAAAACAGAAAACGGCCTTTCTTCACGCTATACCTGCTTCTAAGTGCATTTCCAGGTAGCGAGGATGTAGTGTAGAATGCTGCGTTTTCGCACTGAAAAACGTCAGGCTAAGAACAGCGGCCTCCAGGAATTCGTAAGGCATAATTATTTAACTATATGAAGAACATACGTAACTTTTCGATCATTGCTCACATTGACCACGGTAAGTCGACGCTGTCTGACCGTATTATCCAGATTTGCGGTGGCCTGTCTGATCGTGAAATGGAAGCCCAGGTTCTGGACTCCATGGACCTGGAACGCGAACGCGGTATCACCATCAAAGCGCAGAGCGTTACGCTTGATTACAAAGCGGCTGATGGTGAAACCTATCAACTGAACTTTATCGATACCCCAGGCCACGTTGACTTCTCCTATGAGGTTTCACGCTCGCTCGCGGCCTGTGAAGGCGCGCTGCTGGTGGTGGATGCCGGGCAGGGCGTTGAAGCCCAGACCCTGGCAAACTGCTACACCGCGATGGAAATGGATCTCGAAGTTGTGCCGGTTCTGAACAAGATCGACCTGCCAGCCGCCGACCCTGAACGCGTAGCGGAAGAGATTGAAGATATTGTCGGCATTGACGCGACCGATGCCGTGCGCTGCTCCGCGAAAACCGGTGTGGGCGTGACCGACGTGCTGGAACGCCTGGTACGTGACATTCCGGCCCCGGAAGGCGATCCGGATGGCCCGCTGCAGGCGCTGATTATCGACTCCTGGTTCGATAACTACCTGGGCGTTGTCTCGTTGGTGCGCATTAAAAACGGCACCATGCGTAAAGGCGACAAAATTAAGGTAATGAGTACCGGACAGGTCTACAACGCAGACCGTCTGGGCATCTTTACGCCAAAACAGGTTGACCGTACCGAGCTGAGATGCGGCGAGGTAGGCTGGCTGGTCTGCGCCATTAAAGACATCCTCGGCGCGCCGGTGGGCGATACCCTGACCGGTGCACGTAACCCGGCAGATAAAGCGCTGCCAGGCTTTAAAAAGGTGAAACCGCAGGTTTACGCGGGTCTGTTCCCGGTCAGCTCTGACGACTACGAAAACTTCCGTGACGCGCTCGGTAAACTGAGCCTGAACGATGCTTCCCTGTTCTACGAGCCAGAAAGTTCAACGGCGCTGGGCTTCGGCTTCCGCTGTGGCTTCCTCGGTCTGCTGCACATGGAGATCATTCAGGAACGTCTGGAGCGTGAATACGATCTGGATCTGATCACCACGGCGCCGACCGTAGTCTATGAAGTTGAAACCACCTCGAAAGAAGTGATCTACGTCGATAGCCCGTCCAAGCTGCCGCCGCTGAACAACATTCAGGAGCTGCGTGAGCCTATCGCAGAGTGTCACATGCTGCTGCCGCAGGAATTCCTGGGGAACGTCATTACGCTGTGTATTGAGAAGCGTGGCGTGCAGACCAACATGGTTTACCACGGTAACCAGGTGGCACTGACCTATGAGATCCCGATGGCGGAAGTGGTACTCGACTTCTTCGACCGTCTGAAGTCGACCTCCCGTGGCTATGCGTCACTGGATTACAACTTCAAACGCTTCCAGGCCTCCAACATGGTTCGTGTGGACGTGCTGATTAACGGCGAGCGCGTGGATGCGCTGGCGCTGATCACCCACAACGACAATGCGCCGTACCGCGGCCGCGAGCTGGTTGAGAAGATGAAAGATCTGATCCCGCGTCAGCAGTTCGATATCGCGATTCAGGCGGCGATTGGCAACCACATTATCGCGCGTTCAACCGTGAAACAGCTGCGTAAAAACGTTCTGGCGAAGTGCTATGGCGGTGACGTCAGCCGTAAGAAAAAACTGCTGCAGAAGCAGAAAGAAGGTAAGAAGCGTATGAAGCAGGTCGGTAACGTCGAGCTGCCGCAGGAAGCATTCCTTGCCATCCTTCATGTTGGTAAAGACGGCAAATAACCCTAAGGAGTTGGCATGGCGAACATGTTTGCCCTGATCCTGGTCATTGCTACCCTGGTAACAGGTCTGCTGTGGTGTCTGGATAAGTTTATCTTCGCCCCAAAACGTCGTGAACGTCAGGCTGCCGCTCAGGCAGCCACTGGAGATGGGATTGACGCGAAAACCCTGAAGAAAGTCGGCCCGAAACCGGGCTGGCTGGAAACGGGCGCCTCGGTATTTCCGGTGCTGGCGATTGTGCTGGTGGTACGTTCGTTTATTTACGAGCCGTTCCAAATCCCATCAGGTTCAATGATGCCAACGCTGCTGATTGGTGATTTTATTCTGGTAGAGAAGTTTGCCTACGGCATTAAAGATCCTATCTACCAGAAAACGCTGATCGAAACCGGTCATCCGAAACGTGGCGACATCGTGGTGTTTAAATATCCGGAAGATCCGCGCCTGGACTACATCAAGCGCGCGGTAGGTCTGCCGGGTGATAAAGTTACTTACGATCCGGTTGCGAAAGAAGTCACCGTTCAGCCTGGCTGCAGCTCCGGTACCGCCTGTGAAAACGCGCTGCCAATCACTTACTCAAACGTTGAGCCAAGTGACTTTGTGCAGACCTTTGCCCGTCGTAACGGTGGCGAAGCGACCAGCGGGTTCTTCCAGGTACCGAAAGGTGAAACCAAGGAGGACGGCATCCGTCTGGTTGAGCGCAAAGAGACGCTGGGCGATGTGACGCACCGAATCCTCACCGTGCCAATCGCGCAGGATCAGCTGGGTATGTACTATCGCCAGCCTGGCCAGCAGCTGGCGAGCTGGATTGTACCGCCAGGACATTACTTCATGATGGGTGACAACCGCGATAACTCTGCGGACAGCCGTTACTGGGGCTTTGTGCCGGAAGCGAATCTGGTCGGCAAAGCCACAGCCATCTGGATGAGTTTTGAGAAGCAGGAAGGCGAATGGCCGACCGGTGTACGCCTGAATCGTATCGGCGGAATCCATTAATTCTCAATAAATGAACGCGTAGCCGCTTTAATTAGCGGCTACGTGAATTATTTCCACGATAAATCTCTTCGAACTAACGACATCCCCTGTCGTTGTGTATAGAATATTCCCCCGAAGTTTAAGGTTGGCCCTGCAAGGGTGCCACGGCACACGAAACCGCGTTGGTTTTCTCAGGTCGGTTTCGTGTGCTGCATTTTTGACGCATTCATTTATTGGTATCGCATGAACCCCATCGTAATTAATCGGCTTCAACGGAAGCTGGGCTACACTTTTCATCATCAGGAGTTGTTGCAACAGGCATTAACCCACCGCAGTGCCAGCAGCAAACATAATGAGCGTCTCGAGTTTTTAGGCGACTCTATTTTAAGTTTCGTGATTGCGAATGCGCTTTATCATCGTTTCCCGCGTGTGGACGAGGGTGATATGAGCCGCATGCGTGCCACGCTGGTTCGGGGTAATACCCTTGCGGAAATCGCTCGCGAATTTGAGCTGGGCGAATGTCTGCGTCTTGGACCGGGTGAACTGAAAAGCGGCGGCTTCCGTCGTGAATCTATTCTTGCCGATACGGTCGAAGCATTAATTGGTGGTGTGTTCCTGGACAGCGATATCCAGACCGTAGAAAAGCTGATCCTGAACTGGTATCAGACCCGTCTGGACGAAATTAGTCCGGGCGATAAACAAAAAGATCCGAAAACGCGTCTGCAGGAATATCTGCAGGGTCGTCATCTGCCGCTGCCGTCTTATCTGGTGGTGCAGGTGCGTGGCGAAGCGCACGATCAGGAATTTACCATCCATTGCCAGGTCAGTGGCCTGAGTGAACCGGTGGTGGGCACAGGTTCAAGCCGTCGTAAGGCTGAACAGGCTGCCGCCGAACAGGCGTTAAAAATGCTGGAGCTGGAATGAGCGAAGAGAAAACCTATTGCGGATTTATTGCCATCGTCGGACGTCCGAACGTTGGCAAATCCACCCTGCTGAATAACCTGCTTGGGCAGAAGATTTCAATCACCTCGCGTAAGGCGCAGACCACGCGTCACCGCATCGTCGGCATCCATACTGAAGGCGCGTATCAGGCGATCTACGTCGATACCCCCGGCCTGCACATGGAAGAGAAGCGTGCCATCAACCGCCTGATGAACAAGGCGGCGAGCAGCTCGATCGGCGACGTAGAGCTGGTGATTTTCGTTGTGGAAGGCACCCGCTGGACGCCGGACGACGAGATGGTGCTGAACAAGCTGCGTGACGGCAAAACGCCGGTCATCCTCGCGGTCAACAAAGTTGATAACGTGCAGGAAAAGGCCGACCTGCTGCCGCATCTGCAGTGGCTCGGTAGCCAGATGAACTTCCTCGACATCGTTCCGCTGTCTGCTGAGACCGGGCTGAACGTTGATACCATCGCGGGCATCGTGCGGAAGCATCTGCCGGAAGCGATTCATCACTTCCCGGAAGACTACATCACCGATCGCTCTCAGCGCTTTATGGCGTCTGAAATCATCCGTGAAAAGCTGATGCGTTTCCTGGGTGCTGAACTGCCTTACTCCGTAACGGTGGAGATCGAGCGTTTCCAGACCAACGAGCGCGGTGGCTACGATATCAACGGCCTGATCCTCGTAGAGCGCGAAGGGCAGAAGAAGATGGTTATCGGCAACAAAGGGGCCAAGATCAAAACCATCGGTATCGAAGCCCGTAAGGACATGATGGAGATGTTCGAAGCGCCGGTTCACCTCGAACTGTGGGTGAAAGTGAAATCTGGCTGGGCCGATGATGAGCGTGCTCTGCGCAGCCTCGGTTACGGCGAAGACCAGTAACTTAAGACGACGAGCATATGGATGGATGGCAGCGCGCCTTTGTCCTGCATAGTCGTCCCTGGAGCGAAACCAGCCTCATGCTGGACGTCTTCACGGAAGAGTCGGGCCGCGTGCGCCTTGTTGCGAAAGGCGCACGTTCCAAACGTTCTAACCTGAAAGGTGCCCTACAGCCTTTCACGCCGCTGCTGGTACGCTTCGGTGGGCGAGGGGAAGTGAAAACCCTGCGCAGTGCCGAAGCCGTCTCCCTGGCGCTTCCTCTTTCCGGCATCACGCTCTACAGCGGTCTGTATGTCAACGAACTCATCTCACGCGTTCTTGAACATGAGACCCGCTTCTCTGAACTTTTCTTCGATTATCTGCACTGTATCCAGTCGCTGGCTGGCGCAACCGGCACGCCCGAACCCGCATTGCGTCGTTTTGAACTGGCGCTGCTGGGCCACCTCGGATACGGCGTAGATTTTCTGCACTGCGCGGGCAGCGGTGATGAGATAGAAGACACCATGACCTACCGCTACCGCGAAGAAAAAGGCTTTATTGCCAGTATCGTGATAGACAACAGCACCTTTACCGGGCGCCAGCTCCGGGCGCTGTATGAGCGCGAGTTTCCCGATCTGGACACCCTGCGCGCAGCAAAACGCTTTACCCGGATTGCCCTCAAGCCGTATCTTGGCGGCAAGCCCTTAAAGAGCCGCGAATTATTCAGGCAATTTGTGCCGAAACGTTAACGTTTTACCCCTCACCCCAGCCCTCTCCCGGAGGGAGAGGGGGAAGAGAAATGAACCAAAATACCGAGGATTGTCATGGCTGAATTACTGTTAGGCGTCAACATCGACCACATCGCCACGCTGCGTAATGCGCGCGGTACGGCGTATCCCGATCCGGTTCAGGCGGCGTTTATCGCTGAACAGGCTGGCGCCGACGGCATTACCGTTCACCTGCGTGAAGACCGTCGCCACATTACTGACCGCGACGTGCGCATTCTGCGCCAGACGCTGGACACCCGTATGAATCTGGAGATGGCGGTCACCGAAGAGATGCTGGCGATTGCCTGCGAGACCCGGCCGCACTTCTGCTGCCTGGTGCCGGAAAAACGTCAGGAAGTAACCACCGAAGGCGGTCTGGACGTGGCCGGTCAGCTCGACAAAATGCGCGATGCCTGCAAGCGCCTGGCGGATGCCGGTATCCTGGTTTCTCTGTTTATCGACGCCGATTTCGCCCAGATTAAAGCGGCGGCCGAGGTGGGCGCACCGTATATCGAAATCCACACCGGCTGCTATGCCGATGCCAAAAACGATGCCGAACAGGCCAAAGAGCTGGAGCGTATTGCCAAAGCGGCCACGTACGCCTCAAGCCTGGGACTGAAGGTTAACGCCGGTCACGGCCTGACCTACCACAACGTGAAGGCCATTGCCGCCCTGCCGGAAATGCACGAGCTGAACATCGGCCACGCCATCATTGGCCGTGCGGTGATGAGCGGTCTGAAAGAGGCGGTCTCTGAGATGAAACGCCTGATGCAGGAAGCGCGTCAGTAATGGCCATTCTGGGCTTAGGCACCGATATCGTTGAAATAGCCCGCATTGAAGCGGTGATCGCCCGTAGCGGCGATCGCCTCGCAAGACGCGTGCTGAGCGATAACGAGTGGGCCATCTGGGAAGCGCATCAGCAGCCGGTGCGTTTTCTGGCAAAGCGCTTTGCGGTAAAAGAGGCGGCGGCCAAAGCCTTCGGGACCGGCATTCGTAACGGCCTGGCGTTTAATCAGTTCGAAGTGTTTAACGATGAGCTGGGCAAACCGAGCCTGCGTCTGTGGGGGGAAGCGCAAAAGCTGGCGGAAAAGCTGGGGGTGAATCATATGCACGTGACGATCGCGGATGAACGTCACTATGCCAGCGCGACGGTGATCATCGAAAGTTAAAGTTTGTCCGCGTGGTGCATCAGGACAAACTTATCCCATAGCTGCTCTTCGCTCTCGACGTGGGCCGGATCCTTCAGGATGGTATTCGGGATCGGGCACACCTTCTGGCAGGTCGGCGTTTCATAGTGGCCGATGCATTCCGTGCAGCGGTCGCTGTTAATCTCATAGATGCTGTCGCCCATCGAAATCGCCTGGTTCGGGCATTCGGGCTCGCACATATCGCAATTAATGCATTTTTTGGTAATTAACAGCGCCATCAGGAAATTCTCAGAAACAACACAAACCGGGCGGGCATTATACGCGTCAAACCAGTTTCTTTACCAGTTCTTCGCTGTGACGAATGCGCTCGGGCGCGCGCTCCAGATCCTGCTGCACCAGTGCCATAAACAGCAGGTCCGTCAGCATCATTTGCGCGCTGGTGGACGAGATAGCCGCGCTGCGTGTGGCCTGTTCCTCGGCAATGGTATATAAACAGCGCGTTGCCCGCTGCTGCAGGGCATTCGGCGTAAAACCGGTGATCGCCAGAATTTTACCGCCGACGCGCAGCGCTTCATCAGTTGCCATGTTGATTTCCCGGCGCTCGCCGGAGTAGGAGATGGCCAGCAGCAGATCGTCAGGATCCATTGCCTGTACGGTTGCCAGCAGGGCGTGCATATCCTGCTCGACGATGGCGTTAAGCCCAATTTTCGTCAGCTTCCAGCCAAAGTTACGCGCCACAAGTCCGGACGCGCCGATACCGGTCAGGATGATTCGCCGCGCGCCGCGCAGCATCGCCACGCTCTCCAGCAGCTTCTCTTCGGTGTTCACATCGAGCGTCGCGTGCATGGCCGCCACGTTCTCTTTGATCAGCTTTTCGCCAACCAGCCGCATCGGGTCATCGCCGCGGATCTGATTATGCACCGGCATGGACTGCGGGTTGGGGTTGCTCACCAGCGCTTCGCTGATCGCCAGCTTGAGGGCGGGGAACCCCTTAAAGCCAATCTTCTGGGCAAACTTCACCACGCTGGACTGGCTCACGCCGGCTTCACTCGCCAGCTGCTGCGAGCTGAGATGGCGCGCGCGATCGGGTTGAGAAAGCAGAAAATCCGCCAGCTTCTTGTCGCTTTGGGCAAAGCCTGCATAGCGCTGGCGAATGCGAATTAAACAGTTCATAGGGTCTCCTGGCGAAAATGTGATTATCTGCGCAAATACGAATTTTGCTCGCCTGAATGAATTTTATATTCCATTATAGTGTGATTATTATGAATTAAAAATTCTTGAGGTACAAAAATGAATCTTGGCTCACTTGTTTCTGAAACGCGTAACCCGCAAACCATGGATCTGGATGCGCTCTCCACCCTGGAGCTGGTTAACCGCTTTAATCAACAGGATACGCTGGTCGCGCAGGCTGTGAAAGGGACATTACCCGAGGTGGCGAAAGCTGTCGATGCGGCGGCGGAAGCCCTCAAGGCCGGCGGTCGCATTATCTACATGGGGGCGGGCACCAGCGGGCGTCTTGGGGTTCTGGATGCGTCAGAATGTCCGCCCACTTTTGGGGTGCCGCACGGTCTGGTCGTTGGGCTGATTGCCGGTGGACCCGGCGCGCTGCTGAAAGCCGTTGAGGGAGCGGAAGATAATAAACAGCTGGGCGAGGATGACCTGAAGGATCTGAATCTGACCGCGAAGGATCTGGTGGTCGGGCTGGCGGCATCCGGGCGCACCCCGTACGTCATTGGCGGGCTGGAATACGCCAACCGGACGGGCTGCACGACGGTCGCCATCTCCTGTAACCCTGGCTCCCCGATTGCGCAGGTGGCTGCTATTGCTATCTCTCCGGTTGTTGGGCCGGAAGCGCTCACCGGCTCCACGCGCCTGAAATCCGGGACCGCGCAAAAGCTGGTACTCAATATGATCTCCACCGGCGCGATGGTGAAGTTCGGCAAGGTGTATCAGAACCTGATGGTGGATATGCAGGCCACCAACGTCAAGCTGATGGACAGAGCCTGCCGCATGGTGATGGAGGCGACAGGCGCAGGCCGTGAAGAGGCAGAAGCGGTACTCAAGCAGACCGATCACGATGTTAAACCGGCCATTCTGATGATCCTGAGCGGGCTGGATGCGGCGGCCGCGAGAGCCAAACTCGATGCGCATAGCGGCTTCTTACGGGCGGCATTAGAAAACTAACAGA
The DNA here is from genome assembly GCF_000801755.2 of Enterobacter sp. E20. NCBI lineage: Bacteria > Pseudomonadati > Pseudomonadota > Gammaproteobacteria > Enterobacterales > Enterobacteriaceae > Enterobacter > Enterobacter sp. E20. The sequence continues at coordinate 3,590,203 of NZ_CP012999.1, read as the reverse complement.
GGCGTCTATGGACAAAACAGCAGCGCTCGCCAGCGATATCCTGCAGGGAATCGGTGGGGAAAAAAATATTCAGCGTCTCGAAAACTGCATGACGCGCGTGCGCGTCGAGGTGCATAACGACGACCAGCTCGACGTGCCGCGCCTGAAGCAGCTGTCCGGCGTCAGCGGCTACGTGAAACAGGGGCAGCAGCATCAGCTGATCGTCGGGCCGGGGAAAGCGGCGCAGGTTGTTGATGCCATGCGCGCACTGATGGGCGTTAGCGCGAGCGCGTCGATTGACGATGCGGAACGCACCAGGGCGCAGGCGAAGGCCAAATACAAAGCCCCCATGAGCGATGCGCTGCGTCAGCTGGCAAACGTCTTTATTCCGCTGATCCCGGCGTTTATTGCCTCCGGCCTGATCACCGGGATCATCAATATCCTCAAGCGACCGGATATCGTGGGGGATTTCGCCACGCAGTATCCGAATCTGCTGGGGATCCTTGGGATCTTCGGCAGCGCTGTTTTCGCCATCATGAACATTCTGGTCGGGGTGAATACCGCGAAGGTGTTTGGCGGATCGCTGGCGATGGGCGGGGTAATGGCGGGCATCTTGTCCAGCCCGCAGCTGGCGCAGATAACGCTGTTTGGCGAGGCGCTCCAGCCCGGGCGCGGCGGGGTGATCGCCGTGCTCCTGGTGGTCATCCTGATGTGCTGGATCGAGAAAAGGCTGCGCGCGGTTCTGCCTGGCTCGATCGAGCTGATTCTCAACCCGCTGTTGACCACGCTGATTACCGGTAGCGTAGCGATTGTGGCCCTCCAGCCGCTAGGCGGATGGATCTCTGAAGCCATCGCTCACGGTGCGTCTCTGGCTATTGACCGCGGCGGCCTGCTGGTGGGAGCGGTGCTGTCAGGTACTTTCCTGCCGCTGGTGCTGACGGGGCTACATCAGGGGCTGGTGCCGATCCACGTCGAGCTGGTGCAGGCGCACGGCTATAACGCGCTGCTGCCTATCCTGTCGATGGCGGGCGTGGGGCAGGTCGGCGCGGCGATTGCCGTACTGATGAAAACCCGCAACGCACGGCTGAAAAAAATGATTAAAGGCGCGCTCCCGGTCGGACTGCTCGGCATTGGCGAGCCGCTGATTTTCGGCGTTACGCTGCCGCTGGGTAAACCTTTTCTCGCCGCCTGTCTGGGGGGCGCGGTAGGCGGGGCGCTGATCAGCTACTGGAAAGTCGCCACCGTGATCACCTTTGGTCTTTCCGGTTTACCGCTGGCATTAACCATCGTGACCGGAAAAGTGATGCTCTATCTGTTAGGCTATTTAGTAGCGGTGATCGCCGGGTTCCTGTTTACCTGGCTGTTAGGTTTCAACGACCCAGAGGAGTAAGGTTTGGCAAATCACGCGCGTCGCGTTGTCTTTTTCGACCTGGATGGAACGCTGCATCAGCAAGATATGTTTGGTACGTTTATGCGGTACCTGCTGCGGCGTCAGCCTTTGAATGCGCTGCTCGTGCTGCCGCTCTTACCGGTTATCGGGATCGCGCTGCTGGTGAAAGGCCGTGCGGCGCGGTGGCCGATGAGTTTGCTGCTGTGGGGATGTACCTTTGGGCACAGCGAAGCTCGGCTCAAGCAGCTCGAAAAGGATTTTGCGCACTGGTTTCGCGGCCACGTCGCCGCCTTTCCGGTGGTGCAGGCGCGCCTGACCAGCTACCTCGACGCGAATGATGCCGACATCTGGCTCATTACCGGCTCCCCGCAGACGCTGGTGGAGCAGGTCTACTTTGATACCCCCTGGCTTCCGCGCGTGAATCTTATCGCCACGCAAATTGCCCGCGGTTACGGCGGCTGGGTGCTGACCCTGCGCTGCCTGGGGCATGAAAAAGTGGTCCAGCTGGAGAAACGCATCGGTACGCCGCTGCGCCTGTACAGCGGCTACAGCGACAGCAAGCAGGACAACCCGCTGCTCTATTTTTGCCAGCACCGCTGGCGCGTCACGCCATCAGGCGAACTTCAGCAACTCGAATAGGCTTATCCATAATGGGCGTGTATAATGCCGCCCGCTTTTCGACTGGAGTATCAGCCTTTGTCCAACCCTGAACACAATCATGAATACTGGATGCGCCACGCGCTGACGCTGGCTCAACGCGCCTGGGACGAGGGCGAAGTGCCCGTGGGCGCGGTGCTGGTTCATAACAACCAGGTGATTGGCGAAGGGTGGAACCGTCCTATAGGCCGCCACGATCCTACTGCGCATGCCGAAATTATGGCGCTTCGCCAGGGTGGTCTGGTGCTGCAAAACTATCGCCTGCTTGATACCACGCTGTATGTGACGCTGGAGCCGTGCGTGATGTGCTCCGGCGCGATGGTGCACAGCCGGATCGGGACTCTGGTCTTTGGCGCGCGGGATGAAAAAACCGGTGCGGCCGGTTCGCTGATGGACGTGCTGGGTCACCCGGGTATGAACCACCAGGTGAAGACTATCGGTGGGGTGCTTGCACCAGAGTGTTCGGGGCTATTAAGCGATTTCTTTCGAATGCGCCGTCAGCAGAAAAAGCAGCAAAAGGCAGAACTGAAGCTGTTGGGCGATTAAGCTCGTCCGGCGCCACGACCGGGTAACTTTGAGCCAGCTGTTTGGCCTCCGTCGCCTCTTTCTCTTTCTCCAGCAGATACCCGACCAGGCTAATCTGATATTTACGGATATTTTCCACGTAGGCGTAGGCTTCATGTCCCCGCGCGTAGCCGTATGTCAGCTTGTTATACCATGGCTTCTGGCTCAGCAGCGGCAGGCGCTGCTTAACGTCTGACCAGCTGTCCGGGTTACCTTTCGTTTTTGCCGTCAACGCTCGCGCATCAAGCATATGCGCGTAGCCCATATTGTAGGCCGCCAGCGCAAACCAGATCCGCTCTTCTTCCGGCACCGTTTCCGGTACTTTGGCCATCATATCCTGCAGGTAGCGCGCGCCGCCGCTGATGCTCTGTTCGGCGTCGGTACGGTCATTGACGCCCAGGCTCAGCGCGGTATTTTTGGTTAACATCATCAAACCGCGTACGCCCGTGGGCGACGTGGCCTGGGTATCCCAGTGGGATTCCTGATACGAAATAGCCGCCAGCAGTTTCCAGTCAATCTCCTGGGCGTATTTTTCGAACAGCGGCTGCAGGTCCGGCAGGACGCTGTCTACCGCGCGCAGGAAGCTGCGGGTGTCAACGTAGTCAAAGTCATCGCCGTGCCCGAGGTACTTCTCCTCCAGACGCGCCAGGGTACCGTCTTCATTGATGGTGTTGAAGAAATCAAGCATCGCGGCAGAGAAGGTCTGGTCGTCATCAAGCTGGCTAAACCAGGTCACGGGCTGCTCGTCGGTGACGTCCAGCGCCACGGCGATTTCAGGATGCACCCGCTGGAACAGGCTGATCGCGACCGAATCGGCGATGGTGTACGGCACCTTCTGATCTTTTACCTGCTCCAGCAGCTCCGTCGTGCCGAGTTTTGGATCCACCGTCCAGCTCAGGTCGGGATATTTCTTCTCCTTGAGCTCCCGCAGATCGTCAATCACCACGTGGCCGGGCGCAATCGTCAGCTGCCGATCGTTAATCGTGGACAGCGAGCGCGGGCGCAGGCTCCCGACGCGGTAAACCAGCTGCTGCGAAACGGAGTAGTAGGTCGGGCCTGGCTGGTAGTTCTTGCTGCGCTCGCTGTTATACACCAGCCCGGCGGCGAGCATATCGGCATCGTCGTTATCGAGGTCGTCAAACAGCTGGTTGATATTCTGGCGGACGGTGATTTTAAGCTTCACGCCAAGATAATCGGCGAACTGTTGTGCCAGTTCATAATCCAGGCCAATGATTTTGCCGTTGACGTCGCTGTAAATCAGCGGCGAGTTGAGGGTACTGACGCGCAATTCCCCCCGCTCCTGAATGGCGGCGATACGGTTTTCGGCTTTGCCGAACCAGGGGATGGAAGGCCAGAGGGCCACTGCCAGCAGCAACGTTACAATGCCGATGAGCAGATAATTAATCTTTAATTTTTTCAATTAGTTAATTCTCTGCGACGCCGGTTGCCTCAGTCTGCTGTAGCCATGTTAATCATAAGGTTTGCCATTGAATGAGCGGCATTTTGCGTAAACTTGCGCCACTTGGCAACCAATTAGAGAGACAGGTCACATCTATTGTTAAATCTCTGTGCAAATTTTATTTCGACGCAAACGGTTTCGTCGGCGCTCAGGATTCTCTATAATGACGCCCGTTTTCCCCCCTTGCGCACACTGTAAGCGCCCCGGCGCTTCGAAGACGAGAGACTTATGATGGAAATTCTGCGTGGTTCGCCTGCACTGTCTGCCTTCCGTATCACTAAACTGCTGGCACGTTTTCAGGCGGCCGACCTTCCGGTAAGCAATATTTACGCTGAGTATGTCCATTTTGCTGACCTGAATGCCCCCCTGAATGCAGAGGAGCGCGTACAGCTGGAACGCCTGCTCAAGTATGGTCCAAGCCTGAACAGCCATACGCCAACCGGCAAACTGATCCTTGCTACGCCTCGTCCGGGCACCATCTCCCCCTGGTCTTCCAAAGCCACCGATATCGCCCACAACTGTGGCCTGAACCAGATTAACCGTCTGGAACGCGGCGTGGCGTACTACGTGGAAGCCTCTACCCTTAGCGACGCGCAGTGGCAGGCGGTTGCGGCTGAACTGCACGATCGCATGATGGAGAGCGTATTTGCCTCTCTCGATGACGCGCAGAAGCTTTTCTCTCACCATCAGCCTGCGCCGGTACAGAGCGTAGACCTGCTGGGGCAGGGCCGTCAGGCGCTGATTGACGCCAACCTGCGTCTCGGCCTGGCGCTGGCAGAAGACGAAATCGACTACCTGCAGGATGCGTTTGTTAAGCTCAACCGTAACCCGAACGACATCGAACTTTACATGTTCGCGCAGGCTAACTCTGAGCACTGCCGCCACAAGATTTTCAACGCCGACTGGATTATTGACGGCGAACAGCAGCCGAAGTCGCTGTTCAAAATGATCAAAAACACCATGGAGCAAACCCCTGACCACGTGCTGTCTGCCTATAAAGACAACGCCGCGGTAATGGAAGGTTCCGAGGTGGGCCGCTTCTTCGCCGATCGCGAAGCAGGGCGCTATGACTTCCATCAGGAGCCCGCGCATATCCTGATGAAAGTGGAAACCCACAACCACCCGACGGCGATCTCCCCGTGGCCGGGCGCGGCGACCGGCTCCGGCGGCGAAATCCGTGACGAAGGTGCGACCGGTCGTGGCGCTAAACCTAAAGCGGGTCTGGTCGGTTTCTCCGTCTCTAACCTGCGTATCCCGGGCTTTGAACAGCCGTGGGAAGAAGATTTCGGCAAGCCAGAGCGCATCGTGACCGCCCTGGATATCATGACCGAAGGCCCGCTGGGCGGCGCGGCGTTTAACAACGAATTTGGTCGTCCGGCGCTTAACGGTTACTTCCGCACCTATGAAGAGAAAGTGGACAGCCACAACGGCGAAGAGCTGCGCGGCTACCACAAACCCATCATGCTGGCGGGCGGGATCGGCAACATCCGTGCCGATCACGTGCAGAAAGGCGAGATCGTCGTCGGCGCGAAGCTGATCGTACTGGGCGGCCCGGCGATGAACATCGGTCTGGGCGGCGGCGCGGCCTCTTCGATGGCCTCCGGCCAGTCTGATGCGGATCTCGATTTCGCCTCCGTGCAGCGCGACAACCCTGAGATGGAGCGCCGCTGCCAGGAAGTGATCGACCGCTGCTGGCAGCTGGGCGACGCCAACCCGATCCTCTTCATCCACGACGTGGGCGCGGGCGGCCTGTCCAACGCCATGCCGGAGCTGGTGAGCGACGGTGGCCGCGGCGGGCGCTTCAACCTGCGCGACATCCTGAGCGATGAGCCGGGCATGAGCCCGCTGGAAATCTGGTGTAACGAATCCCAGGAGCGCTACGTGCTGGCGGTTGCTGCCGACCAGCTGCCGCTGTTTGACGAGCTGTGCCGCCGCGAGCGCGCGCCGTATGCCGTCATCGGTGAAGCGACCGAAGAGCAGCACCTTTCCTTAAGCGACACCCACTTTGACAACCAGCCAATCGATCTGCCGCTCGACGTGCTGCTCGGTAAAACGCCGAAGATGACCCGCGACGTAACCACCCGTAAAGCGGCGGGCAAAGCGCTGGATCGCCAGGGCATCACCGTGGCAGAAGCGGTAAACCGCGTGCTGCACCTGCCTGCTGTGGCAGAGAAAACCTTCCTGGTGACCATCGGCGACCGCACCGTGACCGGTATGGTATCGCGCGATCAGATGGTCGGCCCGTGGCAGATCCCGGTCGCGAACTGCGCCGTGACCACCGCGAGCCTCGACAGCTACTACGGCGAAGCGATGGCTCTCGGCGAACGCACCCCGGTGGCGCTGCTGGACTTCGCGGCTTCTGCCCGTCTGGCGGTCGGTGAAGCGCTGACCAACATCGCCGCGACGCAGATTGGCGATATCAAACGTATCAAGCTCTCCGCCAACTGGATGGCCGCTGCCGGCCACCCTGGCGAAGATGCTGGCCTGTATGAAGCCGTGAAAGCGGTGGGCGAGGAGCTGTGTCCTGCCCTCGGCCTGACCATTCCGGTGGGCAAAGACTCCATGTCGATGAAAACCCGCTGGCAGGAAGGCAACGAGCAGCGCGAGATGACCTCTCCGCTGTCGCTGGTGATCACCGCGTTTGCCCGCGTGGAAGACGTGCGTCACACCGTTACGCCGCAGCTTGCGACAGAAGACAATGCCCTGCTGCTGATTGACCTGGGCAAAGGCCACAACGCGCTGGGTGCTACCGCGCTGGCGCAGGTTTACCGCCAGCTCGGCGATAAGCCAGCCGACGTGCGTGACGTGGCGCAGCTGAAAGGCTTCTACGACGCGATTCAGGCGCTGGTGGCGCAGCGTAAGCTGCTGGCCTACCACGACCGTTCCGACGGTGGCCTGCTGGTGACCCTGGCAGAGATGGCCTTCACCGGCCACTGCGGCGTGGAAGCGAACATTGCGACGCTGGGCGAAGACCGTCTGGCGGCGCTGTTCAACGAAGAGCTGGGCGCCGTGATTCAGGTGCGTGCGGCAGATCGCGACGCGGTTGAAGCGATTCTGGCGAAGCATGGTCTGGCATACTGCGTGCACTATCTGGGCAAAGCCGTTCAGGGCGACCGCTTCGTCATTGAAGCAGACGGTCACGCCGTGTTCAGCGAAAGCCGCACCACGCTGCGCATGTGGTGGGCAGAAACCACCTGGCAGATGCAGCGCCTGCGTGACAACCCGGAATGTGCCGATCAGGAGCATAACGCGAAAGCGAATGACCAGGATCCAGGCCTGAACGTGAAGCTCTCCTTCGACATCAACGAAGACATCGCCGCGCCGTACATAGCGACGGGTGCGCGTCCAAAAGTGGCCGTGCTGCGCGAGCAGGGCGTCAACTCCCACGTTGAGATGGCGGCCGCCTTCCACCGCGCGGGCTTTGACGCTATCGACGTCCACATGAGCGACCTGCTGGCCGGGCGTACCGGTCTGGAAGATTTCCAGGCGCTGGTGGCGTGCGGCGGCTTCTCCTACGGCGACGTGCTGGGCGCGGGCGAAGGCTGGGCGAAGTCCATCCTGTTCAACAGCCGCGTGCGCGACGAGTTCGAAACCTTCTTCCACCGTCCGCAGACCCTGGCGCTGGGCGTGTGTAACGGCTGCCAGATGATGTCTAACCTGCGCGAGCTGATCCCGGGCAGCGAAGCCTGGCCGCGCTTTGTGCGCAACCAGTCTGACCGCTTCGAGGCGCGCTTCAGCCTGGTGGAAGTGACCCAAAGCCCGTCTCTGCTGCTGCAGGGGATGGTCGGTTCACAGATGCCAATCGCCGTTTCCCACGGCGAAGGTCAGGTAGAAGTGCGCGACGCTGCGCATCTGGCTCAGCTGGAGAGCAAAGGCCTGGTAGCGCTGCGCTTTGTCGATAACTTCGGCAAGGTGACGGAAACCTATCCGGCTAACCCGAACGGCTCCGCCAACGGTATTACGGCAGTGACCAGCGAAAGCGGTCGCGCGACCATCATGATGCCGCACCCGGAACGCGTGTTCCGTACCGTGAGCAACTCCTGGCACCCGGAAAACTGGGGCGAGGACAGCCCGTGGATGCGTATCTTCCGCAACGCGCGTAAGCAGCTGGGTTAAGTTTTAGGCAGTACCTGTAGGCCCGGTAAGCGCGAGCTTGACCGGGCTTTTTTATTTGTGTCGCAATTACGCGACAGACCCGCAATATGACTGTCTCCAAATGGAGACACTTAACTCTTTGATTTATATATGTCAGGTAAGGTTCCCCTTAAGGTGTTGCTGAATAGCGACACTTAGCCTGAAAATCATTCAACCGATAATTAACGTGATAAACGAGTAAAATTCATATATTTCAGCGTGTTAATATTTTGTTTTGCATTCTGGCACGGGTGTTGCATAATATTAACCAGTGGCTCATTCACCTTCTTATGTCAGCCCCTTCGGGACGCGCTACATAAACTTCGAATGACGCACAAAAAGGTGCCTGCCGTCCAACTACTGATCATAGCGATGCTTTATCAGGCCAGGGCGAAACGTCGAGTTAGGCACCGCCTCATTCCATGACAAAGCCGGGTTTTTACCCGGCTTTGTTGTATCTGAAGGGCAGACTCAGTTACGCTCTGCGTAAATCCCCATTAAGAGAGTAATGCGTTGAAACGCTGGCCCGTTTTCCCCCGCTCCCTGCGGCAGCTCGTCATGATGGCGTTCCTGCTGATCCTGCTGCCGCTGCTGATCCTTGCCTGGCAGGCGTGGCAAAGCCTGAACGCGCTGAGCGCGCAGGCGGCTTTGACCAACCGCACGACGCTCATCGACGCCAGACGCAGTGAAGCGATGACCAACGCCGCGCTGGAGATGGAGCGTAGCTATCGTCAGTATTGCGTGCTTGACGATCGGACGCTGGAAAAGGTTTATCAGAGCCAGCGTAAACGCTACAGCGAAATGCTGGACGCTCACGCGGGGGTCCTACCTGATGACAAGCTCTATCAGGCATTACGTCAGGATTTAAACGATCTCGCGCAGCTGCAGTGCAGCAATAGCGGCCCGGATGCCGTTGCTGCCGCGCGCCTCGAAGCTTTTGCCAGTGCCAACACCGAGATGGTGCAGTCTACGCGCGCGGTGATTTTCTCTCGCGGCCAGCAGCTCCAGCAGGAGATTGCCGAGCGTGGCCAGTTTTTCGGCTGGCAGGCGCTGGTGCTGTTCCTGGTGAGCCTCGGGCTGGTACTGCTCTTTACCCGCATGATCATCGGCCCGGTAAAGGGTATCCAGCGTATGATCAACCGCCTGGGGGAGGGGAAATCGCTCGGGGATACGGTCGCTTTTAAAGGCCCGCGCGAGCTGCGATCCGTAGGCCAGCGCATTATCTGGCTGTCCGAGCGCCTGGCGTGGCTCGAATCACAGCGCCATCAGTTCCTGCGCCATATCTCTCATGAGCTTAAAACGCCGCTGGCCAGCATGCGTGAAGGAACGGAGCTGCTGGCGGACGAAGTGGCCGGGCCCCTTACGCCAGAGCAGAAAGAAATTGTTGAGATCCTGGATAACAGCAGCCGCAATCTGCAAAAGCTGATTGAGCAACTGCTGGATTACAACCGCAAGCTGGCTGACGGGGCGGTCGTACTGGAAAACGTTGAAATTGAGCCGCTGGTGGATATGGTGATCTCCGCCCACAGCTTGCCAGCAAGAGCTAAAATGATGCATACCGGCGTTGAGCTGAATGCGCCTGCGTGCCTGGCTGAACCCATGCTGCTGATGAGCGTTCTGGATAATCTTTACTCCAATGCGGTGCACTATGGTACTGAATCCGGTAACATTTATATCCGAAGTAATACGAATGGTTCACGGGTCTTTATTGACGTCGCAAACACCGGCACCCCGATCCCCGATGACGAAAAAACCATGATCTTCGAACCCTTTTTCCAGGGAAGTCATCAGCGGAAAGGCGCGGTTAAAGGAAGTGGTCTGGGCTTGAGCATCGCCCGGGACTGCATTCGACGCATGCAGGGTGAGCTAAACATTGCCGCGGACGAACGTTCAGATGTTTGCTTCCGTATCGAACTGCCCGTGAGCCGGAAAAATCAATAAAATGAATCTATGTCTGGTGAGTATGTCACACGTCTTTTTCCGCGCCGTAAGTGCGGTGTTTTCCAGCAAAACGCTTCGCCTGAGCCTGCCCTGTTTATTTCTGGCTGGGTGTGTTTCTCATGCGCCACAAAGTGCCATTAGCGGTAAACAGGAAGATAAATGGCCCGATAACCAGCTGGCTGACTTCCTCTCAACCCGCTGTGACGACATCTGGAACCTGTCAGGACATGACGTTGAAAGCAACCCGCTGTTCTGGCTGCGTGGGATAGATTGCGCCCAGCGTCTGGCGCCGGTAGACGCCCGCTCGAAGGCGGCGATGCTGGATGACGACACCTGGCAGGACGCTTTCAAGCGTGGGATTTTACTCGCAGATGCGAAAATCACCCCCGTTGAACGCCGCGTCAATGTGACCCGACTGGACACGTTTGTAGTCAATCTTCCCGTGCAGGTACGCCCGGTATACCAGCTCTGGCGCGATGGTCAGACATTACAGCTTCAGCTGTCTGAAGAGCGCTCCCGCTACAGCAAGCTACAGCAGTCAACCGACAGCGAGCTTGATACGCTGCGTCAACAGCAGCAACATTTACGTACGCAGCTGGATACCACGACGCGTAAGCTGGAGAACCTGACGGATATCGAAAGGCAGCTCTCGTCGCGTAAATATCAGCCGGGGAGCTCATCCGCTGCACCGGACAGCGATACGCCGAAACAAGAGGATGTGAAGCATGACGAGCCGTAAACCTGCCCATCTTTTACTGGTGGATGACGATCCCGGGCTGTTAAAGCTGCTGGGGATGCGTCTGGTGAGTGAAGGCTACAGCGTCGTGACCGCTGAAAGCGGGCTGGAGGGGCTGAAGATCCTCAGCCGCGAGAAAATCGATCTGGTGATAAGCGACCTGCGGATGGACGAAATGGATGGCCTGCAGCTGTTCGCGGAGATCCAGAAGCAGCAGCCGGGTATGCCCGTGATTATCCTGACGGCGCACGGGTCGATCCCGGATGCGGTTGCCGCGACGCAGCAGGGGGTCTTCAGCTTCCTGACCAAGCCGGTGGACAAAGACGCGCTGTATAAGGCTATCGACAGCGCGCTGGAACATGCCGCCCCGGCGGGGGATGAAGCGTGGCGGGAGTCCATCGTCACCCGCAGCCCCATTATGCTGCGTCTGCTTGAACAGGCCCGGATGGTGGCGCAGTCCGACGTCAGCGTGCTCATCAACGGCCAGAGCGGAACCGGAAAAGAGATCCTGGCCCAGGCGATCCATAACGCCAGCCCGCGCAGTAAAAATGCCTTTATCGCCATTAACTGCGGCGCGCTTCCGGAACAGCTGCTCGAATCTGAACTGTTTGGTCACGCCCGCGGCGCATTCACCGGCGCGGTGAGCAGCCGGGAAGGACTGTTCCAGGCCGCGGAAGGCGGCACCCTGTTCCTGGACGAGATTGGCGACATGCCCGCACCGCTGCAGGTCAAACTGCTCCGCGTGTTGCAGGAGCGAAAAGTTCGCCCGCTGGGCAGCAACCGCGATATCGATATTAATGTGCGCATTATTTCCGCCACCCACCGCGACTTGCCAAAAGTGATGGCGCGCAACGAGTTTCGCGAAGATCTCTACTACCGTCTAAACGTGGTGAATCTGAAGATCCCGGCGCTGGCGGAGCGTGCGGAAGACATACCGCTGCTGGCGAACCATCTTTTGCGCCAGGCGGCCGATCGCCATAAACCGTTCGTGCGCGCGTTTTCCACCGACGCGATGAAGCGGCTGATGGCCGCAGGCTGGCCGGGTAACGTGCGCCAGCTGGTGAACGTGATTGAGCAGTGCGTGGCGCTGACCTCCTCACCGGTGATCAGCGATGCGCTGGTGGAGCAGGCGCTGGAAGGGGAAAACACGGCCCTGCCGACGTTTGCGGAAGCGCGGAATCAGTTCGAGCTGAACTATCTGCGCAAGCTATTGCAGATAACCAAAGGCAACGTGACCCACGCGGCGCGCATGGCCGGACGCAACCGCACCGAGTTCTACAAGCTGCTGTCGCGCCACGAGCTGGAAGCAAACGATTTTAAAGAGTAATGCCGTATGGTACTGTGAGCAATCGATTACGAGGCAGCTTACAGGCAAGAGTTTAAGGACCCACCATGAAAAAGATTGATGCGATTATTAAACCTTTCAAACTGGATGACGTGCGTGAAGCGCTGGCGGAAGTCGGCATCACCGGGATGACCGTGACGGAAGTGAAAGGTTTTGGTCGTCAGAAGGGTCACACCGAGCTTTACCGTGGCGCAGAGTACATGGTCGACTTTCTGCCGAAAGTAAAAATTGAAATCGTGGTCAGCGACGATATCGTCGATACCTGCGTGGATACCATTATCCGCACGGCGCAGACGGGCAAAATCGGTGACGGTAAAATCTTCGTCTTTGACGTGGCGCGCGTGATCCGTATCCGTACCGGCGAAGAAGACGACGCCGCGATTTAACAATGCCAACGGTTTTGTAGGCCGGGTAAGGTGCAACCACCCGGCGAAAAAAAAGCCCCTCGAACGAGGGGCTTTTTCATTACAGCACCTTATGCGGCCCGAAACATTCGTAGTGAATGTTGTCTTTGTTCACGCCCAGCTCCACCAGCTGCTTCGCGGCATACTGCATAAACGCCACCGGCCCGCAGACGTAGAACTGCATGTCCGGCGCGCTAAACGCCCCTTCCATCTGGCTTAAATTCATCAGGCCTTCAGTGTCAAACCGTGCGGCCGCGCGGTCTTTATCCGTCGGCAGGCGATACCAGGTGTGCGCGGTGAAGCGCGGCAGGGACGCCCCGAGCGTTTTCACTTCATCCGCAAAGGCGTGCACGTCGCCGTTTTCCGCAGCGTGGAACCAGTTGACCTGCGCGCCGTGGTTTGCTTTCGCCAGCGTATCGAGCATCGCCAGCATTGGCGTTTGGCCGACGCCCGCAGAGATCAGCGTAACCGGGGTATTCGCTTCTACGGCCATGAAGAAATCGCCCGCCGGCGCGGCCAGATGGATCACGTCGCCCACGTTAGCTTCGTTGTGGAGCCAGTTGGAGACCTGACCGCCGTCCTCACGCTTCACCGCAATGCGATAGCCTTTGCCGTTTTGCTTGCGGGTAAGAGAATACTGGCGGATCTCCTGATGCGGGAAACCTTCAGGCTTCAGCCACACGCCCAGATACTGGCCCGGCTGGTAATCGGCAACCGGCTGTCCGTCCACCGGCTCAAATTCAAAGCTGGTAATCAGCGCGCTGCGCGGCGTTTTCTCGACGATGCGGAAGGCGCGCGTGCCTTCCCAGCCGCCGTTCTTGCTGGCGTTTTCGCTGTAGATCTGCGCTTCGCGGTTGATAAACACGTTTGCCAGCACGCCGTAGGCTTTACCCCACGCGTCCAGCACCTCCTGGCCCGGGCTGAACATCTCGCCCAGCGTTGCCAGCAGGTGGCCACCCACAATGTTGTACTGCTCGGGCTGGATCTGGAAGCTGGTGTGCTTCTGCGCGATTTTTTCCACCGCGGGCAGCAGTGCCGCCAGGTTTTCAATATTGCTGGCGTAGGCCGCGATTGCGTTGAAAAGCGCTTCGCGCTGATCGCCGTTACGCTGGTTGCTCATGTTGAAAATTTCTTTGAGCTCCGGGTTGTGCGTGAACATGCGATCGTAGAAATGGGCGGTGAGTTTAGGGCCGGTTTCCACCAGCAGGGGGATGGTGGCTTTAACGGTAGCGATGGTTTGAGCGTCGAGCATGGGCGCATCCTTCTGATGTGACTTTAATGATGTATTTTAAATGCATCTTATAAAAAATACCCCTGTGTTGTAAATGGTTCTTTGCAAGATGAAAAATATGCATCACAAACCTGAAAAGAAATCCGCTGGAAAGGGCGAGAGCTTTATTCCTCAAACCCTTGCGTGGCGCGCAGGAAAACGTTTGCGTAAAATCGTTTGTCAAGACCTGTTATCACAGAACTAATCAGTTATACTGTTGCCCGTCGTCCAACAGGACTGCCTTTTCAGGCCAAAATTTACTTGTTAGCTGAGTCAGGAGATGCGGATGTTAAAGCGTGAAATGAACATTGCCGATTATGATGCCGAACTGTGGCAGGCTATGGAGCAGGAAAAAGTACGTCAGGAAGAGCACATCGAACTGATCGCCTCCGAAAACTACACCAGCCCGCGCGTCATGCAGGCGCAGGGTTCTCAGCTGACTAACAAATATGCTGAAGGTTACCCGGGCAAACGCTACTACGGCGGTTGCGAGTACGTGGATATCGTTGAGCAGCTGGCTATCGACCGTGCGAAAGAACTCTTTGGCGCTGACTACGCGAACGTGCAGCCACACTCTGGCTCTCAGGCTAACTTCGCGGTCTATACCGCGCTGCTGCAGCCGGGCGATACCGTTCTGGGTATGAACCTGGCGCAGGGCGGCCACCTGACTCACGGCTCCCCGGTTAACTTCTCCGGCAAACTGTACAACATCATCCCTTACGGTATTGATGAGTCCGGTAAAATTGACTACGAAGACATGGCGAAGCAGGCTAAAGAGCACAAACCGAAGATGATCATCGGTGGCTTCTCTGCTTACTCCGGTATCGTTGACTGGGCAAAAATGCGTGAAATCGCAGACAGCATTGGTGCTTACCTGTTCGTCGACATGGCGCACGTTGCGGGTCTGATTGCCGCTGGCGTTTACCCGAACCCGGTTCCACACGCTCACGTTGTGACCACCACCACCCACAAAACCCTGGCGGGTCCACGCGGTGGCCTGATCCTGGCGAAAGGCGGTGACGAAGAGCTGTACAAAAAACTGAACTCCGCTGTATTCCCAAGCGCGCAGGGCGGCCCGCTGATGCACGTTATCGCGGCTAAAGCCGTTGCGCTGAAAGAAGCGATGGAGCCAGAATTCAAGGTTTATCAGCAGCAGGTTGCTAAGAACGCCAAAGCGATGGTGGAAGTGTTCCTGAACCGTGGCTACAAAGTGGTCTCCGGCGGTACTGAAAACCACCTGTTCCTGCTGGATCTGGTTGATAAGAACCTGACCGGTAAAGAAGCTGACGCAGCCCTGGGCCGCGCCAACATCACCGTGAACAAAAACAGCGTGCCAAACGATCCGAAGAGCCCGTTCGTGACCTCCGGTATCCGTATCGGTTCTCCGGCCGTGACTCGCCGCGGCTTCAAAGAAGCGGAAGTGAAAGAGCTGGCTGGCTGGATGTGTGACGTTCTGGACAACATCAATGACGAAGCGGTTATCGAGCGCGTCAAAGGTAAAGTTCTGGATATCTGCGCACGCTTCCCGGTATACGCGTAATTCCTCTGCTTTGCAGAAATAAAAAAGGCCGCGCTTGCGGCCTTTTTTTTTGGCTTAACGCCGGTCGAGGGAAATAGCCCCCGGACCAACAATGGCCAGTAAAATAAAGGCGCCAGCAATACTGATGTTCTTATAGAAATTAATCATATTCGGTACGACCGCATCACCAGTCATATCCCAGTAATGGTGACCGATAATCGCCGTGCCCAGCGTATAGAATACAAACAGTACCGCGAGCGGGCGGGTGAAAAAGCCCAGCACGATCAGAATGGCAGCAGGGACTTCCATCACCACCGCAATAATGGCCGCCAGCATGGGCATCGGCGTACCCAGCGAGGTCATATATTGTACGGTGCCGCTAAACCCCGTCAGTTTTGGATAACCAAAGATGATAAACAGCACGACAAGTGCGATGCGGCCAATCAGCAGCAGCAGGTGACGTGACTGACCGAAATCGAAATAACGTAGTGAGTTCATGGCAGAAAAACCTCTGCAAGTGGAGTAATTTAAACGTAATACATATTTTCATTCCCTGCCATAAGCCAGACGACTGCACAAGATGTTAATTTTTCGTTAATTTATAGCAGGCTATCTACTTGCTTAATTTTTATATTCTCGCCAGACTATGGCCTCGATTTCGGGAGGGATTCATGGTCTTGCATTCCACGCGCTGGCTGGCGCTCAGTTATTTCACCTATTTCTTTAGCTACGGTATTTTTCTGCCCTTCTGGAGCGTCTGGCTCAAGGGTATCGGCCTGACTCCTGAGACTATCGGTGTCCTGCTGGGGGCCGGGCTGGTGGCGCGTTTCCTCGGCAGCCTGCTGATTGCCCCGCGCGTCAGCGATCCCTCCTTACTAATCAAGGCCGTGCGCATTCTTGCTCTGCTGACGCTGGTCTTTGTTGCCTGCTTCTGGGTCAGCCACCAGTTTGCCTGGCTGATGGTGGTGATGGTCGGCTTTAACCTGTTCTTCTCACCGCTGGTACCGCTGACGGATGCCCTGGCGAACACCTGGCAAAAGCAGATCACCATGGACTACGGCCGCGTGCGCCTGTGGGGCTCAATTGCCTTTGTGATTGGTTCCGCGCTGGTGGGCAAACTGGTCAGCCTTTACGATTACCGCGCCATTCTCGCCCTGCTGAGTATCGGTATTGCCTCTATGCTGCTGGGTATGCTGCTGCGTCCGTCGGTGATGCCGCAAGGGGAAAGCCGCCATCAGGAGAGCGCAGGCTGGCCCGCCTGGCGGAGCCTGGTGGCACAAAGCTGGCGTTTTCTGGCGTGTGTCTGTCTGCTTCAGGGGGCGCATGCGGCGTACTATGGCTTCAGCGCCATCTACTGGCAGGGGGCGGGATATTCTGCTTCCGCAGTGGGCTATCTGTGGTCGCTGGGGGTAGTGGCCGAAGTCATTATCTTTGCCCTGAGCAAGAAGCTGTTCCGTCGCTTTGGCGCGCGAGACCTCCTGCTGCTTTCCGCCGTGTGCGGCGTGGCGCGCTGGGGGATTATGGGCTGGACGACCGATCTGCCGTGGCTGATAGTGGCGCAAATTCTCCACTGCGGCACCTTTACCGTGTGCCATCTGGCGGCCATGCGCTATATCGCAGCGCGCGAGGGCGGAGACGTTATTCGCCTGCAGGCCGTCTACTCGGCGGTCGCGATGGGGGGCAGTATCGCGATCATGACGGTCTTTGCGGGGTTCCTCTACCAGCACCTGGGGCATGGGGTTTTCTGGGTGATGGCGCTGGTCGCCTTACCCGCCATCGTTGTTCGCCCGAAAGTGGCCGCTCGCGCGCCGCTATGATTCCAGCATGGCGCGAATATGTTCTTGCTGCTGCGCGTTCAATGTTTCAACGGCATGTATCAGCGGCGGCGAGAACAGCGGCAGGACGGTAGGGTAGGGGGTGATAACCAGCGCAGCCTCGCGCGGTGCCCCCTCTTTCTGGAAAGCCTGCAGCGTCAGATAGCGAATATTGAGCGGCAGCAGCGTCAGCTCGCGAAGCTGCTGTTCAATCAGATCCTCGCTGGCTTTATCGTCTCCCGTCAGCAGGATCACCTGTTTTTCGTGCAGATCGGTCTCCTGCATCAGCCAGGCGCCGAAAATCACCGCGACAAGACTCATCTCTTCATCAGAAAAACGCAGCCCAAACTCCGCTTCCAGCTCAAACAGCGCTTCCTTTGTGGTGCGTAACAGCCGGGGATAGAGACGGTGGATCTCCTCCGGCAGGCTATTGTCGATGCCAATTTCAAACAGCGAGCGGTCCAGCGCCTGAGCAAGATGGATATACAGCTGATCGGTCAGCCCTTGCTCATCGCTGAAGTTCATCCCGGTCTGCGAGCGAAAACGGGCGACCATGCGCACGATGGCCCGGCGCAAGCGCTGATCCTGCTGGTGTTTATCGAGCACCGGATCGGGCGTGCGGAGCATCATAAACAGCAGGGCCAGAAACAGCTGTTCATCCCCGTGCGCTCCCTGCGGCACGCGACGTCTCCAGTGACGCACGATCTCCTGGGCCGTAAAATACTCCCCTCTCGACTGGGTCCAGCTGCGCTGAACGTGAGAAAACTGTGGCGTATTCCCGAGCTGGTGCTGAATAAGACAGTATTGCAGATAGAGCTGTAAAAACTGGACGTCGCGACATTCAAACTGGCGCTGGAGCTTGCGGGAGCAGAAGCCGATCAGCGCCCGCAGGTTCGCATCGTCGTACAGCGGTCGCGCAATGCCGTGTTGTTTAAGCGCGGTTTTTAATGCGGGGGTAAACTGGTGTGAGACAAACTGCGGGCAAAGCCGCAGCGCCCGGCGCAGCCAGTGCAGCAGGCATAAACGCTGATTCAGGGCTGTGCCTTCAATCCGGTAGCTGCCGTCGTGGTGCGTGACGATGTCCAGCCGGTGATAGCGCTGGATTTCATCGCGCGTCTCGGCTATATCTTGCCGTGCCATCGCGTCGTCCACCCCGTTGGCAGCGATTATGCTCTCTGCGGTGACGGCAGCATCGGGCAGGTATAGCATCAAAAGCACCTGGCAGCGGCGCTGCGAACTGGAAAGCACAGATGGAATTTCAAGCGTCGTCATCATCTGTCGGGTATCCAGTGTGAATGTTTGATAAGAATAGCTAAAGGATGAGCGCTGAAAAGCGCGCCGGCAGGCCTTTCACTCAGGATTGCTGGGGGACATCACAGAATTTTTGACGTGAGGAATTGATGCAAACAGTTAAACAAAGTGCGATGGCGTTATTTTTGGCGGTTATCAGCTTCACCGCCAGCGCACACCCTCACAGTTTTATTGACCTCCAGACCGAGCTGGTTACCGACGGCACGCAGCTGAGCGGCCTGAAGATGCGCTGGACGATGGATGAAATCACCTCGGCCGATCTGCTCTATGATGCGGGAAACGCGAAGCCCGGCGATGAAATCTGGAAAAAGCTGGCGGCGGAAGTGATGGCCAACGTGCTCGGCCAGCACTACTTCACGGAATTCTGGCACAACGGGCAAAAGGTCAAATTTCTGAACCGGCCAACGGAATACGGGATGACGCGTGACGGGCATCAGGCGGTGCTGACGTTTGTGCTCCCGCTGGCGCATCCGCAGCCGCTGGCGGGGCAAACGTACCGTTTTTCCACTTTTGATCCTACCTACTATGTCGATATGCGCTATGACAAAGACGGCGACGTACGGCTGCCGGACGCTCTGCAAAAAAGCTGCAAAATTGGCGTTCACACCCCGAAACCCAGCGAAGAGACGCTGAACTTTGCGGTCTCGCTTGATAAGGAGGATGCACCGCCTGAGGACATGGAGTTGGGTAAACAGTTCGCGCAGGAGGTGACGTTACAATGTCAGTGATCTCCTCTCCGGTTCGGAAACCGCGCCGCTGGCTGCACCTCTGGCCGCTGGCGCTTTTTCTCCTGCTGGCCGTTTGCGGTTCACTCTGGCTGTGGCAGGCCTGGCCGCAGGTCATGATGAAAAGCATCGTCTGGCAGCGTGAGGTCAACCAGCAGATGAGCGGTCTGCTGAAGGCGGTGGCGGAGAACCCGACCAAAGCGGGTGGTTCCCTGCTGGCGTTCAGCTTTATCTATGGCGTACTGCACGCGCTGGGGCCGGGTCACGGCAAAATCGTGATAACGACCTGGCTCGCCACCCATCCGTCGAAGCTGAAATCGAGTATCGGGCTGACGCTGGCCTCCTCGCTGCTTCAGGGCAGCGTGGCGATTGCGCTCGTCGTGGTTGTGCTTTCGCTGTTGCAGCTTCCCGCGCGCCAGCTGCACATGAGCAGTTTCTGGCTGGAGAAGGGGAGCTACGCGCTGGTGGGCGTGCTGGGGCTGATCCTCTGCTGGCGGGCGCTGAAAAAGCTGCGCGTGCTGCTGCAAAAACCGAAATTCAAAACCTTTACGCCGCCTCACGTTCATGATGAAAACTGCGGCTGCGGGCATCAGCATTTGCCCACGCAGGAACAATTGCAGAACGGCGACGACTGGCGCGCGCGGCTGATGATTATTCTCTCGATGGGCATGCGCCCGTGTTCGGGGGCAATCATGGTGCTGCTGTTCAGCAAGGTGATAGGCGTGTTTGGCTGGGGAATGCTTTCCGCGCTGGCGATGGCGGCAGGGACGTCTCTCACCATTTCGTCTTTAG
Source organism: Enterobacter sp. E20 (assembly GCF_000801755.2). Classification (NCBI taxonomy): domain Bacteria; kingdom Pseudomonadati; phylum Pseudomonadota; class Gammaproteobacteria; order Enterobacterales; family Enterobacteriaceae; genus Enterobacter; species Enterobacter sp. E20. Next base: position 3,570,163 of record NZ_CP012999.1, on the reverse strand, counting down.
CGCTGCTGGTTCACAGCTTCCGTCAGCTTGCGGTCAGACTCAGCGGCAATAAAACACCGGTGCTGTGGCGGCAGGTAGGGTGGACAACGCTTGCGCTGGCGGGCGGGGTGATTCTGCTGGTTGCGGCGGTGACGATGTGGATGAGCGCGATGCCGGTGGGAAGAGGATTGCGGCCGTTTTAGTTGGGATTCCCTCTCCCACGGGGAGAGGGAATGACCGGGATTAACGCTTCAGCGCATCGCTCAGTTCATCACGCATGTTGGCCAGCATGGCTTTAACAACGCGTGGGTTACCTGCAACGACGTTGCCGGTAGACATATAGTTATGGCCGCCGGTGAAATCACACACGATGGCGCCTGCTTCACGTGCGATCAGCTCGCCCGCAGCAAAGTCCCACGGCTTCAGCGACAGCTCGAAGTAACCGTCAACGCGGCCGGTCGCCACGTAGGCCAGATCCAGCGCGGCAGAACCGGTGCGGCGGAAGTCCGCGCATTCGGTAAACAGTTTGCCCAGGATATTCATATAGGTGGTCGCGTGCTGTTTCGCCTTGAACGGGAAACCGGTCGCCAGGATGGTGCCGTCCAGATCGCGTGCGTTGCTGCAGCGCAGACGGTAGCCGTTCAGCTGTGCGCCCTGACCGCGGGTAGCGGTGAACAGTTCGTTACGCATTGGATCGTAAACAACGGCGACTTCAGTACGGCCTTTAATGCGTACTGCGATAGACACAGAGAAGTGTGGCAGGCGTTTGACGAAGTTGGTGGTGCCATCCAGTGGATCGATAACCCATTGAACATCCTGATCGGTACCTTCATGTTCACCGCTTTCTTCGGTGATGATGGTGTGCTGCGGGTAAGATTTGCGGATCGTTTCGATAATAATCGCTTCTGCGGCTTTATCGACGTTAGTCACGAAATCATTGCTGCCTTTCTGGCTGGTTTCTACGGAGTCTGGCGTTTCGTAGTGTTTGGCAATTACATTACCCGCCTTGCGCGCTGCGCGCACGGCGATGGTCAGCATCGGATGCATCGGTCTCTCTCACTGGATGTTAAAGAACAGGAAAATCGGCGCAGAGTATAGCAGTGGGATCGGATTATGTCTCCCGTTTATGATAATATGCCGGAATATTCTTCAGACGCTGAATTCAGACATTAAAACTTATGCTGCAAAACATTCGAATCGTGCTGGTCGAAACATCGCACACCGGCAACATGGGCTCCGTTGCCCGCGCTATGAAAACCATGGGCTTAACGAACCTGTGGCTGGTTAACCCGCTGGTGAAACCTGACTCGCAGGCTATCGCCCTGGCGGCCGGTGCCAGCGACGTGATCGGCAACGCCCAGATCGTCGATACCCTTGACGAAGCGCTGGCCGGCTGCAGCCTCGTTGTTGGCACCAGCGCACGTTCACGCACGCTGCCGTGGCCGATGCTGGACCCGCGCGAATGTGGCCTGAAAAGCGTCTCAGAAGCGGAACAGGCTCCGGTTGCGCTGGTGTTTGGCCGCGAGCGCGTTGGCCTGACCAACGACGAGCTGCAGAAGTGCCATTATCACGTCGCCATCGCGGCTAACCCGGAATACAGCTCGCTGAACCTGGCGATGGCGGTGCAGGTTATCGCCTATGAGGTGCGTATGGCGTGGCTGGCGACGCAGGAGAAACAGGTAGAGCCTAAAGAAGAAACGGCCTACCCGCTGGTGGACGACCTTGAGCGCTTCTACGGTCACCTGGAGCAGACGCTGCTCTCAACCGGCTTTATTCGTGAAGGCCACCCGGGCCAGGTGATGAACAAGCTGCGCCGCATGTTTACCCGCGCGCGCCCGGAAAGCCAGGAGCTTAACATCCTGCGCGGGATTCTGGCGTCGATTGAGCAGAAGAATAAAGAGTAGTGTCGATTTCCCCTCTCCCCGTGGGAGAGGGCTGGGGTGAGGGCATCAGGCCGCACCGGGATTTTGAAGGCACGGAACGTTAAATACCTGACTAAAACAGTCAAGTAAATAGTTGACCATTTTAGTCAGGAATGTCAGACTTGGCCCTGCTATGCAATACCCCCATTTTACAATAAAAAACCCCGGGCAGGGGCGAGTTTGAGGTTAAGTAAGACATGAGACTGACATCTAAAGGGCGTTATGCCGTGACCGCGATGCTGGACGTTGCGCTCAACTCCGAAGCGGGCCCGGTTCCGTTGGCTGATATTTCTGAACGACAAGGGATCTCCCTCTCTTACCTGGAACAGCTGTTCTCCAGACTGCGTAAAAATGGACTGGTTTCCAGCGTTCGTGGCCCAGGCGGCGGTTATCTGCTGGGTAAAGACGCGGGCAGTATTGCAGTTGGTGAAGTGATTAGCGCAGTTGACGAATCCGTTGACGCGACCCGTTGCCAGGGTAAAGGCGGCTGCCAGGGCGGCGATAAGTGCCTGACCCACGCGCTGTGGCGCGATCTGAGCGACCGTCTCACCGGCTTCCTGAACAACATCACCCTGGGTGAACTGGTCAATAACCAGGAAGTTCTGGATGTCTCTGGTCGTCAGCATGGTCAGGATTCCCAACGCAGCACCCGCGCGCAGGACGCTATCGACGTCAAACTGCGCGCGTAATAAAACGATAAAGATTTCAGAATCAGGCCGGGGCGGTCACGCCCCGCGTACTCGGTCGTACATCCAGCCGGTTGCCTGATTCCTTGCATTGAAGCGATGTACGGAGTTTAAAGAGCAATGAAATTACCGATTTATCTCGATTACTCCGCAACCACGCCGGTGGACCCGCGTGTTGCCGAGAAAATGATGCAGTGTCTGACCCTGGACGGAAACTTTGGTAACCCAGCTTCCCGTTCACACCGTTTTGGCTGGCATGCTGAAGAGGCGGTTGATATCGCCCGTAATCAGATTGCCGACCTGGTGGGTGCCGACCCGCGTGAGATTGTTTTCACCTCCGGTGCGACCGAATCCGACAACCTGGCGATCAAAGGTGCAGCCAACTTTTATCAGAAAAAAGGCAAGCACATCATCACCAGTAAAACCGAACACAAAGCCGTGCTGGATACCTGCCGCCAGCTGGAGCGTGAAGGTTACGAAGTGACTTACCTGGCGCCACAGAGCAACGGGATCATCGACCTGAAAGAGCTCGAAGCGGCCATGCGTGATGACACCATTCTGGTTTCCATCATGCACGTTAACAACGAAATCGGCGTCGTTCAGGACATCGCGACCATCGGCGAAATGTGCCGCGCGCGCGGTATCATCTATCACGTTGACGCGACCCAGAGCGTGGGCAAACTGCCTATCGATCTGAGCCAGCTGAAAGTGGACCTGATGTCCTTCTCCGGCCACAAAATTTATGGCCCGAAAGGGATCGGCGCGCTGTACGTTCGTCGTAAACCGCGTATCCGCATCGAAGCACAGATGCACGGCGGCGGCCACGAGCGCGGCATGCGTTCCGGCACGCTGCCTGTTCACCAGATCGTGGGCATGGGCGAAGCGTACCGCATTGCAAAAGAAGAGATGGAAACCGAGATGGCGCGCCTGCGCACGCTGCGTAACCGTCTGTGGGACGGCGTGAAAGATATGGAAGAAGTGTATCTGAACGGCGATCTCGAGCAGGGCGCTCCGAACATCCTCAACGTCAGCTTCAACTATGTTGAAGGCGAATCGCTGATCATGGCGCTGAAAGACCTGGCCGTTTCTTCCGGTTCTGCCTGTACGTCTGCAAGCCTGGAGCCATCCTACGTGCTGCGCGCGCTGGGCATGACCGACGAGCTGGCGCACAGCTCTATCCGTTTCTCTTTAGGTCGTTTCACTACCGAAGAAGAGATTGACTACACCATCAAGCTGGTTCGCAACTCCATCGGCCGTCTGCGCGACCTTTCTCCACTGTGGGAAATGTTCAAGCAGGGCGTGGATCTGAACAGCATTGAATGGTCACATCACTAATCGGTACATAAGGAGAATTCAATCATGGCATACAGCGAAAAAGTCATCGATCATTACGAGAACCCGCGCAACGTTGGCTCTTTTGACAACAGCGACGAATCTGTCGGTAGCGGCATGGTTGGCGCACCGGCGTGTGGCGACGTGATGAAGTTGCAGATTAAAGTCAACAATGAAGGTATCATTGAAGACGCGCGCTTCAAGACCTACGGCTGCGGTTCTGCTATCGCGTCCAGCTCCCTGGTCACCGAATGGGTGAAGGGCAAGTCTCTGGACGAAGCACAGGCAATCAAGAACACGGATATTGCTGAAGAACTCGAACTGCCACCGGTGAAAATTCACTGTTCAATTCTGGCAGAAGACGCGATCAAAGCCGCCATTGCGGATTACAAAAGCAAACGTGAAGCAAAATAATTGAGGTTTGAGTATGTCGATTACCCTTAGCGACAGCGCTGCCGCGCGAGTAAGCTCTTTTCTGGCGAACCGTGGTAAAGGCTTTGGCCTGCGACTGGGCGTACGTACCTCCGGCTGTTCTGGTATGGCTTACGTACTGGAGTTTGTTGACGAGCCGGCGTCTGACGACACCGTGTTTGAAGACAAGGGCGTGAAGGTGGTGGTCGATGGCAAAAGCCTGCAATTCCTCAACGGCACTCAGCTGGACTTCGTCAAAGAAGGCCTGAACGAAGGGTTCAAGTTCACGAACCCGAACGTCAAAGACGAGTGTGGTTGCGGCGAAAGCTTCCACGTTTAACCGCGTTCCGCTGTTATACCGATTAATTCGCGTTGCAGAAAGGCGGCAAGCGAGTGAATCCCCGGGAGCTTACATAAGTAAGTGACTGGGGTGAACGAGCGCAGACAACGCATCTGCAGCGCGAAGTAAGAAGGTATAACCCCACCGTGGCTTACCCGCTGCGCGTGGGGTTTGTTCTAATAGGCTACCCCTGAGATTGTTATGGATTACTTCACTCTCTTCGGACTACCCGCTCAATACCCGATTGATCTCCAGGCGCTGACGATCCGTTTTCAGGATCTTCAGCGTCAGTATCACCCGGATAAATTCGCGAGTGGTACTCAGTCTGAGCAATTGGCTGCGGTTTCCCAATCTGCGACCATCAACCAGGCCTGGCAGACGCTGCGCCATCCGCTGGCGCGTGCAGAATATCTGCTCTCGCTCCACGGTTTCGATCTGGCGAGCGAACAGCATACCGTGCGCGACACCGCGTTTCTGATGGAACAGCTGGAGCTTCGCGAAGAGCTGGATGAGATTGAACAGGCCAAAGACGAAGCGCGTCTGGAAAGCTTCATCACGCGCGTGAAGGGCATGTTCGATACCCGCCATCAGCAGATGGTGGAGCAACTGAACAACGAGACCTGGGACGTGGCGGCGGACACTGTGCGCAAACTCCGTTTTCTCGATAAACTGCGAAGCAGTGCTGAACAACTCGAAGAAAAGCTGCTCGATTTTTAATTTCGGAAGCAATTATGGCCTTATTACAAATTAGTGAGCCTGGCTTAAGTGCCGCACCGCACCAGCGTCGTCTGGCGGTGGGTATCGATCTGGGCACCACCAATTCCCTCGTGGCGACCGTGCGCAGCGGCCAGGCGGAAACGCTGGCTGACGAGCAGGGCCGCCATCTGCTGCCTTCCGTGGTCCACTACCAGCAGCAGGGTCACGCGGTCGGCTATGACGCCCGCGCCAACGCCGCGCGCGATCCGGCCAACACCATCAGCTCCGTAAAGCGCATGATGGGCCGCTCTCTGGCCGATATTCAGACCCGCTATCCGCATCTGCCTTATCAGCTGCAGGCCAGTGAAAACGGCCTGCCGATGATTGCGACCGCGGCCGGTCTGCTGAACCCGATTCGCGTTTCCTCCGACATCCTTAAAGCGCTGGCGGCGCGCGCGACGGCGACGCTTGGCGGCGATCTGGACGGCGTAGTCATCACCGTTCCGGCCTATTTTGACGATGCACAGCGTCAGGGCACCAAAGACGCCGCGCGTCTGGCAGGCCTGCACGTGCTGCGCCTGCTGAACGAACCGACGGCGGCGGCGATTGCCTACGGCCTCGACTCCGGTCAGGAAGGGGTGATCGCGGTTTACGATCTCGGTGGCGGTACCTTTGATATCTCGATCCTGCGCTTAAGCCGCGGGGTGTTTGAAGTGCTGGCGACCGGCGGGGATTCCGCGCTGGGCGGCGATGACTTCGACCATCTGCTGGCGGATTACATTCGCGAGCAGGCGGGCATCAGCGATCGCAGCGATGCGCGCGTGCAGCGTGAACTGCTGGATGCGGCTATCGACGCCAAAATCGCCCTGAGCGATGCGCAGACGGTTAGCGTAAACGTTGCGGGCTGGCAGGGTGAGATCGCCCGCGACCAGTTCAGCGATCTGATTGCCCCGCTGGTGAAACGCACCCTGCTGGCCTGCCGTCGCGCACTGAAAGATGCGGGCGTTGAGGCTAACGAGGTGCTGGAAGTGGTCATGGTGGGCGGTTCGACTCGCGTGCCGCTGGTGCGCGAGCGCGTGGGCGAATTCTTTGGCCGCACGCCGCTGACCTCCATCGACCCGGACAAAGTGGTTGCCGTGGGCGCCGCAATCCAGGCCGATATTCTGGTCGGCAACAAGCCGGACAGCGAAATGCTGCTGCTGGACGTCATCCCGCTGTCGCTCGGGTTAGAAACCATGGGCGGCCTGGTAGAGAAAGTGATCCCGCGTAATACCACCATTCCGGTGGCGCGCGCGCAGGAGTTCACCACCTTCAAAGACGGCCAGACCGCGATGTCCATCCACGTGATGCAGGGCGAGCGCGAGCTGGTGCAGGACTGCCGCTCTCTGGCGCGCTTTGCGCTGCGCGGTATCCCGGCGCTGCCTGCGGGCGGGGCGCATATTCGCGTCACCTTCCAGGTGGATGCGGACGGCCTGCTGAGCGTCACGGCGATGGAAAAATCGACCGGCGTGGAATCGTCCATTCAGGTGAAGCCGTCCTACGGCCTGACCGATGGCGAAATCGCCTCCATGATTCAGGACTCAATGAGCTACGCCGAGCAGGATGTGAAGGCGCGTATGCTGGCTGAACAAAAAGTTGAAGCCGCCCGCGTGCTGGAGAGCCTGAACGGCGCGCTCGCTGCCGATGCCGCGCTGTTAAGCGCCGCTGAGCGCCAGGTGATTGACGACGCTGCCGCGCATTTAAGCGCAGTAGCAGAAGGCAATAACGCTGACGCAATAGAAGAAGCCATTAAAAACGTTGATAAACAAACCCAGGACTTTGCTGCTCGCCGCATGGACAAATCTGTCCGCGTCGCGCTGAAAGGCCAGTCCGTGGACGAGGTTTAATATGCCAAAGATTGTTATTTTGCCTCATGCGGACCTCTGTCCGGATGGCGCGGTTCTGGAAGCGAAGACCGGTGAAACCATTCTCGATGTTGCCCTGCGTGCAGGTATCGAAGTGGAACACGCCTGTGAAAAATCCTGTGCCTGCACTACCTGCCACTGCATCGTGCGTGAAGGTTTCGACTCTCTCGCCGAGAGCACCGAAGACGAAGACGACATGCTGGATAAAGCATGGGGTCTGGAGCCTGACAGCCGCCTGAGCTGCCAGGCCGCGGTGACCGATGAAGATCTGGTCGTGGAATTCCCACGCTACACCATCAACCACGCACGCGAGCATTGATATGGGACTTAAGTGGACAGACAGCCGTGAAATCGGCGAAGCGCTCTACGACGCGAACCCGGATCTCGATCCGAAGACCGTACGATTCACCGACATGCACCAGTGGATCTGCGATTTAGAGGATTTCGACGACGATCCAAACGCATCCAATGAAAAAATTCTGGAGGCGATTCTGTTAGTCTGGTTAGATGAAGCAGAATAAATAACATAACGGGCTGCCTTCAGGCGGCCCGTTTGCTAGTTGCTAATAAGGAAAAATAAAATGACCGAAGCGATGAAGATTACGCTCTCGAATCAGCCTGCTGACGCGCGCTGGGGCGAGAAAGCCACCTACAGCATTAATAACGACGGCATTACCCTGCACCTGACGGGCAAAGATGATTTGGGCCTGATCCAGCGCGCCGCGCGTAAAATTGACGGCCTGGGCATTAAGCATGTGTCCCTGGAAGGCGAAGGCTGGGACACCGACCGCAGTTGGGCATTCTGGGCAGGCTACAAAGGGCCGAAAGGCACCCGCAAAATCGAGTGGGCTAACCTCGACGAAGCCGGTCAGAAAGAGCTGGAAAGCCGCCTGCAAATCATCGACTGGGTGCGCGACACCATCAACGCCCCGGCGGAAGAGCTTGGTCCTGAGCAGCTGGCGCAGCGCGCGGTTGACCTGCTGTGCGGCGTGGCGGGCGAGAAAATGTCCTACCGCATTACCAAAGGTGAAGACCTGCGCGAGCAGAATTACATGGGCATCCACACCGTGGGCCGTGGTTCTGAGCGCCCTCCGGTCCTGCTGGCGCTGGATTACAACCCAACCGGCGATAAAGCGGCGCCGGTCTTTGCCTGCCTGGTCGGGAAAGGCATCACCTTCGACACCGGCGGCTACAGCCTGAAGCAGAGCGCGTTCATGGACTCCATGAAGTCCGACATGGGCGGCGCGGCAACCATCACCGGCGCGCTGGCGTTCGCCATTACCCGCGGTCTGAACAAGCGCGTGAAGCTGTATCTGTGCTGCGCGGACAACATGGTGAGCGGTAACGCCTTTAAGCTGGGCGACATCATTCGCTATCGCAACGGCAAAAACGTCGAAGTGATGAACACCGACGCCGAAGGCCGCCTGGTGCTGGCCGATGGCCTGATCGACGCCTCCGCCCAGAAGCCGGAGCTGATTATCGACATGGCAACCCTGACCGGCGCGGCGAAAACGGCGCTGGGTAACGACTACCACGCGCTGTTCAGCTTTGACGACAAGCTTGTCGCTCGCCTCCTGGCAAGCGCCGCTGCGGAAAACGAACCGTTCTGGCGTCTGCCGCTGGCCGAGTTCCACCGCAGCCAGCTGCCGTCCAACTTTGCTGAGCTGAACAACACCGCGAGCGCGGCGTACCCGGCGGGTGCAAGCACGGCGGCAGGCTTCCTGTCCCACTTCGTTGAGAACTACCACGAAGGCTGGCTGCACATCGACTGCTCCGCAACCTACCGTAAAGCGGCGGTTGAGCAGTGGTCCGCTGGCGCGACCGGTCTGGGCGTGCGTACCGTGGCGAACCTGCTGACGGCTGAGTAATCTTTATTGCCCTCACCCTAACCCTCTCCCAAGGGGAGAGGGGATGGTTTGCTCCCTCTCCCTTGAGGGAGAGGCCTGGGGTGAGGGGAAATGCATCATCTGGAATTGTTATGTCCGAAACCAAAAACGAATTAGAAACCCTGCTGGAGCAGGCGGCGACAGAGCCCGCCCACCGTCCGGCATTTTTCCGCACGCTGCTGGAATCCACCGTCTGGGTGCCGGGCACCGCGGCGGAAGGTGAGCAGGTTGTCGAAGACAGCGCGCTGGATCTGCTGCACTGGGAGAAAGACGACGGCACGTCGGTGATCCCGTTCTTTACCTCGCTGGAAGCCCTGCAGGAAGCGGTAGAAGACGAACAGGCGTTCGTAGTGATGCCGGTGCGTACCCTGTTCGAAATGACGCTTGGCCAGACGCTGTTCCTTAACGCGAAGCTGCCGACCGGGAAAGAGTTTACCCCGCGTGAAATCAGCCATCTGATAGGTGAAGAGGGCAACCCGCTCAGCACCCAGGAAGTGCTGGAAGGGGGCGAAACGCTGCTGCTGTCTGAAGTAGCCGAGCCGCCCGCGCAGATGATTGATTCCCTCACGACGCTGTTCAAAACCCTGAAACCGGTTAGACGCGCGTTTCTCTGCTCCATTAAAGAGCGTGCGGACGAGCATCCGGTTCTGCTGATTGGTATTGAGGCGGACGGCGATATCGACGATATCATTCAGGCCGCGGGAAGCGTGGCGACCGACACGCTGCCGGGCGATGAGCCGATTGATATCTGCCAGGTGAAGAACGGCGAGAAGGGCATCAGCCACTTTATTACCGAGCACATCACCCCGTTCTACGAGCGTCGCTGGGGCGGCTTCCTGCGCGATCTCAAAACCAACCGCATCATCTGATTACGGCGGGGTGAATATCACCCCGTTGCTTCCAGCAGCAGTAAATCCATCAGCAGCACCAGATTCGACTCAAACGACGTCACCCCCGCGGCTTCGGCGGCGAAGTGTACCGCTTCGTCATAGAGGGCAAAATGCACGTCCGCCATCCCCGCCAGCGTATTGGCCGAGGCGCGGGTAAACGCGACGATCGTCATACCGACGTTTTTGGCAATCCGCGCTTTATCCAACACCTGCTCGGTTTCACCGCTGCGCGAGACGGCAATAAACACCTGATAGCGTGAGGCGTTGCTGAGGAAAATATTCCGGCTGTCCCCTGGCCCGGAGATAAACGCCGTTTTGCCCAGCACCTGCAGCTTCTTGGTCAGGTACTCCGCAAACAGATAGGAAAACCCGGCCCCGTAGAGAAAGAAGCTCTCTTTCTGGCGCAGCAGGTCGGCAAACTGCTGGCGCTTCTCCTGCGTGACCCACTGGAAGGTGTGCTGATAGTTGGCGATAAACTGATTAAACAGCACCGGGAGTTCAGGAAGCGACTGCCCCTGAGCGGCAATATGCGGCGTGTCGGAGAGCAGCTGCTTGCAGTGCCAGATAAACTCGCTAAAGCCGCTGAACCCCAGCTTCTGACAGAGCCGCATGATGGTGGCGGTAGAAACAAACGTCGCCTGCGCCAGCTCGCGTACCGTGATGTTGCCCACCAGCAGCGGGTGCTCCGTGAGGTGGGCGAGGACGCGATACTCCGCGCGGGTCAGCGACGCCCCGCGCGTTAACAGCGTAGCCAGGCGGTTATCCATTATTTCGCGGGTTCGACAGGCAGATCGTCTCGCGCACCCCATTCGCTCCAGGCGCCGTCGTAAAGCGTGACGTCGTTCGCGCCGAGCGTGGCGAGCGCCAGGATCGCCACGCAGGCCGTGACGCCGGAGCCGCAGCTGGCAATAATCGGACGATGTAAATCCACGCCTGCACGGTCAAAAATGGCGCGCAGCTCGTCGGTGGTTTTCAGCTCGCCCTCAAACACCAGATCGCCCCACGGCACGTTCAGCGCCCCCGGAATATGTCCGCGCTTCAGCCCCGGACGCGGTTCATCCGCTTCGGCATTGAAGCGCGGAGCAGGACGGGCATCGACGATTTGCGCCGTTTTTTCATGGCTCACGACCAGCACGTCGGTCAGGCGTTTCACCACGTGCGCGTCGAACGTGGCGTCGAACTCGCCTTCCGGCAGCGTCACGTCACCCTGCTGGAGCGGCAGCTCGTCGCGCTTCCAGCCCGCCAGCCCGCCCGCCAGAATAGAGACTTTTTCCACGCCGAAGTTCTTCAGCATCCACCATGCGCGCGGGGCGGAGAAGAGGTTACCTTCATCATAGACAACAAGGTGTTTGTCTTTGCTGACGCCCAGCTCGCGCATCGCCACAGAAAACGCTTCCGGGCGCGGCAGCATGTGCGGCAGGGGAGAGTTGCGATCGGAGAGGGCTTCGATATCAAAAAATACCGCGCCAGGAAGATGTCCGGCACGGTATTCCGCGACCATATCGCGAAGGTGTTCCTGCCCGGCCGGGGCCATACGCGCGTCAATAATCTGAACTTCCGGATCGTCACCGTGCTCAATCAGCCAGTCGGCGGCGACAAAATATGAGGTGGACATGGGTTGCCTCCATTCTTTTCCGTAAAAAAGGATTGTCGGTGTTTTTTCTGACACCGACAAGCAAACCACGTTCAACTCGCGAGCAAGCCCCTATTTTTTCACCGTTTCGCCGTCCTGCCAGGCTTTTTGCAGCGCAGGCCAGTAGTGGCGGTTGGCCTCGATCATCTCATCCAGAATCGCTTTCGCGTGTTCCATGGTCGGCACGGTGCGGTTGAGGGTGAACGCCTGCAGGGCTTTCTCATAGCTCCCTTCGATTGTCGCCTCTACCAGCAGCTGTTCAGAGGCGAGCTGCTGTTGCAAAAGGGTCTGATGGAACAGCGGCACCTGACCGACGCGAATCGGTTCCGGGCCTTCGGAGGTGATATAAGCGGGCACTTCCACCACGGCATCGTAAGGCAGGTTGGTAATCGCCCCGCGGTTTTCCACCATCACCAGATGGCGGCTCCGCAGGTTAAAGGCCAGCGAGCGGGCGACATCGACGATAAACTCGCCGTGCACGCCCACGTGGAAGGCGTCCGGCAGGATCCCGGTGCGCTTGTATTCTTCGGCAGCGGCGAACAGCTTTTTCTCGCGCCCGTCCATCACTTCATTGGCGCGGGTATAGTCCGGGTTCTGATGCTCGACGATCTGGTTCGGCATCAGGTAGTACTGCAGATACGGGTTCGGCAGATACTCCGGGAAGTGGTCCATGATCGGCTTAATGTTGCGCCAGGTTTTTACCCACGAAGGATCGGAATGCTGCGGATCGGTTTTAGCCGCATCTTCCGTCAGCAGGCCAAACTTCGCGATATGTTTACGCAGCTCGGGAAGCTTGTCTTCGCCGTCCACCAGCACGCGGGTAAACCAGCCGAAGTGGTTCAGTCCGAAGTAGTCCACCTCCAGCCTGCGGCGATCGACACCCAGAATCGCCCCCATATTGCGCATCGCGGCGACAGGCATATCGCAGATGTTCAGCACCCGCGCATTTGGCCGCAGCCGGCGCACGCCCTCCGCGACAATCGCCGCCGGGTTGGAGTAGTTCACGATCCAGGCTTTTTCGTGCGCGTAGCGATCCACCAGATCGATAAGCTCCACCATCGGCAGGATCGTGCGCAGTCCGTATGCCAGGCCGCCGGGTCCGCACGTTTCCTGGCCGACCACGCCGTGGCGCAGCGGGATCTTCTCATCCTGTTCGCGCATCTTGTACTGGCCGACGCGCATCTGGGCGAAGACGAAATGCGCGCCGCTGAAGGCCACTTCCGGGTCACTGGTGACGGTAAATTTGATGCTCTGGCTGTGGTCGCGAATGACCTTCTCGACGACGGGCGCAATGGTGTTCTGACGCGCCTCGTCGATGTCATAAAGGCGAATTTCGGCCAGCGGGAAATCCTGCAGGCGCACCATCAGGCTTTTCACAATGCCCGGCGTGTAGGTGCTACCGCCGCCGGCAATCGACAGAATAAATGGGGGTGTAAACATCTTTAGCTCCTTTCAGAGAAACGTCTCAACGGCTTCTCGCATTTTTTTGACGTGCAGCCCGTAGACCACCTGAACGTTGTTACCTTGTTTGATAATCCCTTTCGCGCCGGTCGCCTTGAGCCGCGGCTCGTCGATAATGGCGACGTCCTTCACCGTGACGCGTAAGCGGGTGTAGCAGTTGTCCACCACCTCAATGTTTTCCCTGCCGCCCAGACCCGTCACGATGGATTCGCCCAGCCCGTCGTTATTGCCCTTCGCCTGGTACTCCTGCTTGCTGTAGAGGCGCGTCTCCCGATCGTCATCCTCACGGCCCGGCGTTTTCATGTTGAAGCGCAGGATCAGGAAGCGGAACACCACGAAGTAGAGGGCGAACATGATCAGCCCGACCACGATGTACATCGGCCAGTTGGACTTCTCCGTGCCGAGCGGCAGGTTGTACAGGATGAAGTCGATAATTCCGTTGGCGCCGATGGCGTGAACGCCCAGCAGCGAGAACAGCATCATGCCGATGCCGGTCAGCACCGCGTGCACCACGAAGAGCAGCGGAGCGACGAACAGGAAGGAGAACTCAATCGGCTCGGTCACGCCGACCAGCAGCGAGGTCAGCGCCGCTGGGATCAGAATGGCTTTCGCAATGGCTTTACGCTCCGGCTTTGCGGTCATATACATCGCCAGGGCTGCGGCAGGCAGGCCGAACATCTTGCTGATGCCGCGCGCGTCCCACACCACGGTGCTGCTGAGCTGCTTCACGTCCGGGCAGGCCATCTCGGCGAAATAGATATTGCGTGCGCCCTGATAGGTTGCGCCGCACACCTCCTGCGTGCCGCCCAGCTCGGTATAGAGGAACGGGGTATAAACCAGATGGTGCAGGCCGGTGGGGACCAGAATACGTTCCAGGAAACCGTAGATTGCCACGCCCAACGGCCCGGAGCCTTTGATGGCCAGCGCCAGGGCGCTAATGCCGTGCTGGGCATACGGCCACAGCTCACTCATCACCACGCCGAGCAGCATGGAGACGGGGAGCATGACGATGGCGACAAAACAGTGGCCGGAGTAAATCGCCATCGCGCCGTTAAACTGTACGCTGGAGTATTTGTTGTACAGATATCCGGAGAGCGCCCCGGTCAGGATCCCGGCAAAAACGCCCATCTCCAGCACCTGCACGCCCAGTACCATGGTCTGCCCGGCCGCTTTCATCTGGGCCGCTGGCGCCAGCGCGCCCTGCAGCTGTAGCGTGACGTTCATGGCATTGATGAACACAACGAAGGTCACCAGACCAATCAGCGCGGCATAGCCTTTATCACGTGTCGCCAGACCAATCGGGATCCCGACGGCAAACACCAGCGCCAGGTTGACCAGCACCGACACGGCAGATTTCGCGATAAGCTGACCAAGGTGCTGAATCAGCGGATGGCCCAGAAACGGCAGGTATTCAGCGAGATTACCGTTACCCAGCACGTTACCAAAGGCGATAAACAGACCGACGATCGGTAAGATAAGTACCGGTCCGTACAATGATTTTCCGAAATTTTGTAGGGCGTTCACGGCTCGTTTCATGGCTTTCTCTCTTTTTGAACCGCGCACTCGGGGTGCGTCATGGTCATAAAACTAGCAGCCTTCGGGCGAGCTTAGCCAGCTATCTTATTGTTTTAAAAACAAATGACTTGAAAGGTAACATGTGACGTTATGTGCTGTGATCGCGGTTCCATCACGGCGTAGCGGCGTGATGCCGTTCTGCGAGGCGCTTTCCAGATTTTAAAATTGGCCTTTTTGAATTAATGAAACTTGCGGATAATACTTATCCGGACGACGACCAACAGGCTCCATGGGCCAGGGACAAAGGATGAAACCGTTTCGCTTAGCCGCGCTCTCTCTTGCGCTGCTCACCACGTTTACGCTTGTCGGCTGTGATAACAGCGACGATAAAACTCAGGCTGCGGCTCCCGCGGCATCCACCGCATCCACACCGAAAGCTGCAGAAAAGCCCAATGCTGAAACGCTGGCTAAACTGGCTGCCCAGACTCAGGGAAAAGCGCTGACGTTGCTGGATACCTCAGAAGTTCAGCTCGACGGTGCCGCCACGCTGGTGCTGACCTTTTCTGTTCCGCTGAATCCCGATCAGGATTTCGCCAAAACGGTGCATGTCGTGGACAAGAAAAGCGGCAAGGTTGACGGGGCGTGGGAACTTGCGCCTAACCTGAAAGAGCTTCGCCTGCGTCATCTGGAGCCTAACCGCAACCTGGTCGTCACCGTTGAACGTGACCTGCAGGCGCTGAACAAGGCGACGTTCGGCATTGATTATGAAAAAGCCCTGACCACCCGGGACATTGAACCCACCGTTGGTTTTGCCAGCCGCGGCTCGCTGCTGCCGGGCAAAGTGGTGGAAGGTCTGCCGGTGATGGCGCTCAACGTCAACAATGTTGATGTCAACTTTTACCGCGTGAAGCCGGAATCGCTGGCCTCCCTTGTCAGCCAGTGGGAGTACCGTAACTCGCTGACCAACTGGGAATCCGATAACCTGCTGAAGATGGCGGAGCTGGTTTACACCGGTCGATTCGATCTTAATCCGGCGCGCAACACGCGCGAAAAATTGCTGTTGCCCCTGAAGGATATTAAACCGCTCCAGCAGTCTGGCGTTTATATCGCGGTCATGAACCAGGCTGGACACTACAACTACAGCAACGCCGCAACGCTCTTTACCCTAAGCGATATTGGCCTGTCCGCTCACCGTTACCATAACCGCCTGGATATTTTCACTCAGAGTCTGGAAAACGGTGCGGCGCAGTCCGGCGTGACCGTCACGCTGCTGAACGATAAAGGCCAGACTCTCGCCGAGGAGAAGAGCGATGCCGATGGTCATGCGAAGCTTGAAACGGACAAAGAAGCCGCGCTTATTCTGGCGAGCAAAGACGGCCAGACCACGCTGCTTGACCTCAAGCTTCCGGCGCTGGATCTGGCGGAGTTCGATATTGCCGGTCGCCCCGGCTACAGCAAGCAATTCTTTATGTTTGGCCCGCGCGATCTCTATCGTCCGGGTGAAACGGTGATCCTCAACGGCTTACTGCGCGACAGTGACGGTAAGCCGCTTCCGGATCAGCCCGTGAAGCTTGACGTGCTGCGCCCGGATGGACAGGTCGCGCGTACGATTGTCGTCAAGCCAGAGAATGGGCTCTATCGCTTTAACTATCCGCTGGACAGCGGAGCGCAGACCGGTATGTGGCATATCCGTGCCAACACGGGCGATAACCTGCAGCGCCTGTGGGACTTCCACGTCGAAGACTTCATGCCCGAGCGTATGGCGCTCAACCTGAGCGGACAAAAAACGCCGGTTTCACCGCAGGATAACGTGGACTTTAACGTGGTGGGCTATTACCTGTATGGCGCACCGGCCAACGGTAATTCTCTGCAGGGCCAGCTTTTCCTGCGTCCGCTGCGTGACGCGGTGGCTGCGCTGCCGGGCTTCCAGTTTGGCGATATCGCTGAGGAGAACCTGAGCCGCAGTCTGGATGAAGTGCAGCTTACGCTTGATGAGCAGGGGCGTGGGCAGGTTTCTACCGAAAGCCAGTGGAAAGAAGTGCACTCTCCGCTGCAGCTGATCCTGCAGGCCAGCCTGCTGGAGTCGGGCGGTCGTCCGGTGACGCGTCGCGCTGAGCAGGCCATCTGGCCAGCGGCTGAGCTGCCGGGTATCCGCCCTCAGTTCGCCAGTAAAGCCGTTTACGACTACCGCACCGATACCACCGTCAACCAGCCGATTGTTGACGAGAACGGCAACGCCAGCTTCGACATCGTTTATGCCGATGCCAGCGGAGCGAAAAAGGCGGTTTCCGGTTTACAGGTACGCCTGATCCGTGAGCGCCGCGACTACTTCTGGAACTGGTCTGAGAGCGAGGGCTGGCAGTCTCAGTTCGATCAGAAAGATCTGGTTGAAGGCGAGCAGGAGCTGACTCTCAAGGCCGACGAGACGGGTAAAGTCACCTTCCCGGTGGAGTGGGGCTCATACCGTCTGGAAGTTAAAGCGCCTGATGAGATGGTCAGCAGCGTGCGCTTCTGGGCAGGTTACAGCTGGCAGGATAACAGCGACGGCACCGGGGCTGCACGTCCTGACCGCGTGACGCTGAAACTGGATAAGCCAGCCTATCAGCCAGGCGATACTATTAACCTGCACATTGCAGCGCCGTCAGCAGGTAAGGGCTATGCGATGATTGAGTCCAGCGAAGGGCCGCTGTGGTGGAAAGAGATCGACGTACCGGCAAACGGGCTCGATCTCGCTATCCCGGTCGACAAAGCCTGGAAGCGTCACGATCTCTACCTGAGTACGCTGGTGGTCCGTCCTGGGGATAAATCCAAATCCGCCACGCCGAAACGCGCGGTCGGCCTGCTGCATCTGCCGATGGGCGATGAAAATCGCCGTCTGAACATTGCGCTCGATAACCCGCAGAAAATGCGTCCAAACCAGACGCTTTCTGTGAAGGTGAAAGCCAGCGTGAAAGAGGGTGCGGTTCCGCAGAAAGTGAACGTCCTGGTCTCGACGGTTGACAGCGGCGTGCTGAACATCACCGATTACGTTACGCCCGATCCGTGGCAGGCTTTCTTCGGTCAGAAGCGCTACGGCGCGGATATCTACGATATCTACGGCCAGGTCATCGAAGGGCAGGGCCGCCTGGCCGCGCTGCGCTTTGGTGGTGACGGTGATGAGCTGAAGCGCGGCGGTAAGCCGCCGGTGAACCACGTCACCATTATTGCCCAGCAGGCACAGCCGGTTACGCTGGATGCCAACGGAGAAGGCACGATTACGCTGCCGATTGGTGATTTCAACGGCGAGCTGCGTCTGATGGCGCAGGCCTGGACGGAAGACGATTTTGGCAGCAGCGAAAGCAAGGTTGTGGTGGCTGCGCCGGTCATTACCGAGCTTAACACGCCGCGCTTCCTGGCAAGCGGGGACACCTCACGGCTGACGCTGGATCTCACCAACCTGACGGACAAGCAGCAAACGCTTAACGTCGCCCTGACCGCAACAGGAAAACTGTCGCTGGAAGGCGGGCAGCCGCAGCCGGTTCAGTTGTCTCCTGGCGCGCGTAGTACCCTGTTTATTCCGGTGCGCGCGCTGGAGGGTTATGGTGACGGTGAGGTGACCGCTCAGGTGACCGGCCTGCAGCTTCCGGGCGAGACTTTCGCACCGCAGCAGAAGAGCTGGAAAATCGGCGTGCGGCCGGCATTCCCGGCGCAGACGGTGAATACCGGTGCCATGCTGAATCCCGGCGAGTCCTGGACCGCACCGGCGCAGCACAGTAACGGTTTCTCTCCTGCTACCCTGCAGGGACAACTGCTGCTGAGCGGCAAACCACCGCTTAACCTGGCGCGCTATATTCGCGAACTGCAGGCGTATCCGTATGGCTGCCTGGAACAGACCACCAGTGGCCTGTTCCCGTCGCTCTACACCAACGCGGCGCAGCTGACTGCACTTGGCATCAAGGGCGACACCGATGACAAGCGCCGTGCAGCGATTGATATTGGCATCTCTCGCCTGCTGCAGATGCAGCGTGAAGACGGTGGTTTTGCGCTCTGGGATAAAAACGGTCCGGAAGAGTACTGGCTGACGGCCTACGTGACCGACTTCCTGGTGCGCGCGGGCGAGCAGGGTTACAGCGTACCTGCCGATGCAGTGAATAACGCCAATAACCGCCTGCTGCGCTACCTGCAGGATCCGGGCATGATGTCCATTCGCTACAGCGATGATACTCAGGCCAGCAAATTTGCCGTGCAGGCCTATGCCGCGCTGGTGCTGGCACGTCAGCAAAAAGCGCCGCTGGGCGCGCTGCGTGAAATCTGGGATCGCCACGGGCAGGCGGCTTCCGGGCTGCCGCTGATGCAGCTGGGCATGGCGCTCAAACTGATGGGCGATGCGCCGCGCAGCCAGCAGGCGCTGGATCTGGCGCTCAAAACCCCGCGTAACGACAGCAAAAACTGGATGGCCGATTACGGCAGCCAGCTTCGCGATAACGCGCTGATGCTCTCTCTTCTGGAGGAGTACAAGCTGCTGCCGGATGCGCAAAATACGCTGCTGAATGCCCTGTCTGAACAGGCCTTCAGCCAGCGCTGGCTGTCAACGCAGGAGAGCAATGCGCTGTTCCTGGCCGGACGCTCGCTGCAAACCCTGTCTGGTACGTGGCAGGCGAAAACGTCTCTGTCTGAGACCGCATCAGGCGGCGATAAGTCACTGGTGCAAAACGTGAGCGGCGACCAGCTTGGCGCGCTGCAGGTGACTAACACCGGTACAACACCGCTGTGGGTACGCCTGGACAGCACCGGTTATCCGGAATATGCCCCTCAGCCAAGCTCGAACGTGCTGCAGGTTGAACGTCATATCCTGGCAACCGACGGCAGCAGTAAATCGCTCTCTTCCCTGAAGAGCGGTGAGCTGGTGCTGGTGTGGCTGGACGTTAAAGCCAGCCAGAACGTGCCGGATGCGCTGGTGGTGGATCTGCTCCCTGCGGGTCTGGAGCTGGAAAACCAGAACCTGGCGAGCAGCAGCGCCAGCCTGCAGGACAGCGGCAGTGAGATACAGAACCTGCTCAGCCAGATGCAGCAGGCGGACATTCAGCATATGGAATTCCGCGACGACCGCTTTGTGGCTGCCGTGCCGGTAAACGAAGGTCAGCCGGTCACGCTGGTCTATCTGGCCCGTGCCGTGACGCCGGGAACTTATCAGGTGCCGGTCCCGATGGTGGAGTCTATGTACGTTCCGCAGTGGCGGGCTACGGGGGCGGCCAGCGGCCCGCTGATTGTTGTCCCGTAATATGCAAATGGCACGTCTGACACGCTCCCGCTGGCTATGGCTGGCGGGAGCGCTTCTCGTTTTATGGGGGCTGATTGTCGCCGCCGACCGCCTGTGGCCGTTGCCTCTGAAAGAGGTTAATCCCGCCCGGGTGGTGGTAGATGAGAAGGGCACGCCGCTCTGGCGTTTTGCCGATAGCGACGGGATCTGGCGCTACCCGGTTACCATTGAAGAGGTCTCTCCCCGCTACCTTGAGGCGCTGATCCAGTATGAAGATCGCTGGTTCTGGGATCACCCAGGCGTAAACCCGCTCTCTGTCCTGCGCGCTGCCTGGCAGGATCTCAGTTCTGGCAAAGTCGTCTCTGGCGGAAGCACGCTCACCATGCAGGTGGCACGCCTGCTGGACCCGCATCCGCGCACCTTTGGCGGCAAAGTTCGTCAGCTCTGGCGGGCGATGCAGCTGGAGTGGCACCTCTCTAAACGAGACATCCTGACGCTCTATCTCAACCGTGCCCCCTTTGGCGGCACGCTGCAGGGCGTCGGGGCGGCAAGCTGGACCTATCTCGGCAAACCGCCGTCGCAGCTCAGCTATTCCGAAGCGGCGCTGCTGGCGGTACTGCCTCAGGCACCCAGCCGCTTGCGTCCGGACCGCTGGCCTGAACGGGCCGAGGCGGCGCGCAACAAAGTGCTCGACCGCATGGTCACGCAGGGCGTCTGGTCCGCGAAGCAGGTTAAAGAATCACGGGAAGAATCGGTATGGCTGGCGCCCCGACAGATGCCGCAGCTGGCGCCGCTCTTTGCGCGCATGATGCTCGGCAAAAGTCGCGACGCAAAAATTGTCACCACGCTGGATGCCGGACTGCAGCGGCAGCTGGAAGAGCTGGCGATGAACTGGAAATCTCGCCTGCCGGCACGCAGCTCGCTGGCGATGATCGTCGTGGATCATACCGATATGAAAGTGCGCGGCTGGGTCGGCTCGGTGGATATTAACGATGACACGCGTTTCAGCCACGTGGATATGGTCAATGCGATCCGATCCCCGGGATCGGTCTTAAAGCCCTTTATTTACGGTATGGCGCTGGACGATGGCCTGATCCATCCTGCCTCGCTGCTCCAGGACGTTCCCAGAAAAACCGGTGATTATCGCCCCGGGAATTTTGACAGTGGGTTCCACGGACCGGTTAGCATGAGTGAAGCGCTGGTGCGCTCCCTCAACCTGCCTGCGGTACAGGTACTGGAAGCCTACGGGCCAAAACGTTTTGCCGGGATGCTGAGCAACGCAGGCTTGCCGCTGATCCTGCCTGCGGGGGCGCAGCCGAATCTGTCCCTGATCCTCGGCGGGGCAGGCGCCCGGCTGGGCGATATCGCCGCGGCCTACAGCGCGTTTGCCCGACACGGTAAGGCGGGGAGGCTGCGGTTACAGCCGGGCGATCCGCTCATTGAACGTCCGCTGCTGTCGCAAGGCTCGGCGTGGATTATTCGCCGTATTCTGGCGAACGAGGCGCAGCCGCTGCCGGATAATGCATTACCGCAGATCGCGCCGCTGGCGTGGAAAACCGGCACCAGCTACGGCTACCGTGATGCATGGGCCATTGGTCTTAATGCCCGCTACGTGATTGGCATCTGGACAGGACGACCGGACGGCACGCCCGTAGCGGGGCAGTTTGGTTTCGCCAGCGCAGTTCCACTGTTAAATCAGGTCAATAACCTGCTTCAGTCACGCTCAACGGTAGACGAAGCCCGCCTGCCGCGCGACCCGCGTCCGGAGAGCGTCGGGCGGGGCGTGATCTGCTGGCCGGGCGGCCAGTCGCTGCCGGAAGGGAGCGAAAACTGTCGGCGTCGCCTGTCGACCTGGCTGCTGGAAGGGAGTGAACCGCCCACGCTGCTATTGCCCGAACAGGAAGGGATACGCGGCATTCGCTTCCCGGTCTGGCTGGATAAAACGGGTAAACGCGTGGCGGCAGATTGCCCTGATGCAACTGAAAAAGTACTGGATGTCTGGCCGCTGCCGCTGGAGCCTTGGCTGCCGGCGACCGAGCGTCGCGCGGTACGGGTCCCTCCTTCATCAACCACCTGTCCTCCGCTGTCGCAGGACGCACCTGCGCCACTCATCCTGACAGGCGTGCGAGAAGGGGCCGTCATCAAACGTCTGCCGGGGGAATCCCGCGTTTCGCTGCCGCTTCAGGCGACCGGCAATAGCGGCGAGCGCTGGTGGTTTTTGAACGGTGAACCGCTGAATGTGAAGGGAAGAGTTTACACATTACAGCTTGATAAATCGGGCGATTATCAGTTACTCGTTATGGATGAGACCGGGCAGGTCGCGACGGTGAATTTTACGCTGCAGTGATCTGAAAACAGCTTTCTGATGTGAGCTGTTGCTAAAACTCGTCTTATTTTAAAAAAATGTTACCTGAATCCATAGGCAATGGCGCTATTGCTCATTATAATCCGCGCCACACCATACTCAGGTATGCAAAACAACAGAACAT
Source organism: Enterobacter sp. E20 (assembly GCF_000801755.2). Taxonomy (NCBI): domain Bacteria; kingdom Pseudomonadati; phylum Pseudomonadota; class Gammaproteobacteria; order Enterobacterales; family Enterobacteriaceae; genus Enterobacter; species Enterobacter sp. E20. Next base: position 3,547,780 of record NZ_CP012999.1, on the reverse strand, counting down.
TGACAGAGGTTATCATGGCTATTGAACGTACTTTTTCCATCATCAAACCAAACGCGGTGGCAAAAAACGTTATTGGCAGCATCTTCGCTCGCTTTGAATCTGCAGGGTTCAAAATTGTTGGCACCAAAATGCTGCACCTGACCGTTGAGCAGGCTCGCGGTTTCTACGCTGAGCACGAAGGTCGCCCATTCTTTGACGGCCTGGTTGAGTTCATGACCTCCGGTCCAATCGTGGTATCCGTGCTGGAAGGCGAAAACGCAGTACAGCGTCACCGTGACCTGCTGGGCGCAACCAACCCGGACAACGCGCTGGCAGGTACTCTGCGCGCTGACTATGCGGACAGCTTCACCGAGAACGGCACCCACGGTTCTGACTCTGTTGAATCTGCTGCACGCGAAATCGCTTTCTTCTTCGCAGAAGGCGAAGTGTGTCCACGCACCCGTTAATTTAACGGTTTCGTTTACACATTATTTTCGTAAATGCCGCGTCCAGACGTGGCATCCCTGCGCCAGACTTTGTACAATGCAACGCCCCGGACGAGCAGACTGCTTTCCGGGGCGTTTCTATTCAACCCTCCATGGGCCATAACGTGTAACAACGAGGCCGGAAAATATTATGTCTGAATTAGTGAATACCTCCGAAGTCGCCATTCCTGCGGTTCCCAATAAAAATGGAAAAATCAACCTGCTGGATCTGAACCGTCAGCAGATGCGCGAGTTCTTTAAAGAGATGGGCGAAAAGCCGTTTCGTGCCGATCAGGTCATGAAGTGGATGTACCATTACTGCAGCGACAATTTTGATGACATGACTGACATCAACAAGGTCCTGCGCAACAAGCTCAAGGAAGTGGCGGAAATCCGCGCACCGGAAGTCGTGGAAGAGCAGCGCTCCGCAGATGGCACCATCAAATGGGCGATTGCGGTAGGCGATCAGCGCGTTGAGACCGTCTACATCCCGGAAGAAGACCGCGCCACGCTGTGTGTCTCCTCTCAGGTAGGCTGTGCGCTGGAGTGCAAATTCTGCTCAACCGCGCAGCAAGGCTTTAACCGTAACCTGCGGGTGTCAGAAATTATCGGCCAGGTCTGGCGTGCCGCGAAAATCGTGGGTGCGGCAAAAGTAACCGGTACGCGTCCTATCACCAACGTGGTGATGATGGGGATGGGTGAGCCGCTGCTGAACCTGACCAACGTCGTTCCGGCGATGGAAATCATGCTGGATGACTTCGGTTTTGGTCTGTCTAAGCGTCGCGTAACGCTGTCTACCTCAGGCGTTGTGCCTGCGCTGGACAAGCTGGGCGATATGATTGACGTTGCGCTGGCGATCTCCCTGCATGCACCAAACGACGAAATTCGTGACGAAATTGTGCCGATCAACAAAAAGTACAATATCGAAACCTTCCTCGCTGCGGTGCGTCGCTATCTGGAGAAATCCAACGCCAACCAGGGCCGCGTCACCATCGAGTACGTGATGCTTGACCACGTCAACGACGGTACCGAACATGCGCATCAGCTGGCTGAACTGTTGAAAGATACGCCATGCAAAATCAACCTGATCCCATGGAACCCGTTCCCGGGGGCGCCGTATGGCCGTAGCTCGAACAGCCGTATCGACCGTTTCTCCAAGGTGCTGATGGAGTATGGTTTCACCACTATCGTGCGTAAAACCCGTGGTGATGACATTGATGCAGCATGCGGACAGCTGGCTGGTGATGTTATTGACCGTACCAAACGTACCCTGCGTAAACGCATGCAGGGTGAGACGATCGCGGTTAAAGCTGTTTGATTATTATGCACTCACGGCGCATTATCTGCGCCGTGAAGCCTGGTCTTACTGAATAATCAGTCAGATTCGTGATGACTGAACAATAATTACGGTGCGTTTCATCCGACTTTCGGGCAGTATGTAACGACGTAACAACAGTTTAGCCGTACGGGCAGGGCTGTACTGTCATCTCCGGGCTGACAGTCTTATACTCTCTGTTCAAGGTTAACTGACCAGAAGTTTCGCGGTGCGGGTGGCATTGTGACTCACCGGCACCTGAACCCTTATTTTTCACGTACCAGTAGTTGTAGCGAATGAATACTGAAGCCACTCACGACCAACATGAAGCACTCTCCACTGGCGTTCGTCTTCGCAACGCCCGTGAACAACTCGGACTCAGCCAGCAAGCCGTTGCGGAACGCTTGTGCCTGAAGGTTTCCACGGTTCGCGATATTGAAGAAGATAAGGCGCCTGCCGATCTGGCTTCAACGTTCTTGCGCGGTTATATCCGCTCTTACGCAAAACTGGTCCATATCCCCGAAAATGAATTACTGCCAATGATGGAGAAGCAGGCACCGGTCCGTGCAGCAAAAGTTGCGCCGATGCAGACCTTCTCCCTTGGGAAACGTCGTAAAAAACGCGATGGCTGGCTGATGAGCTTTACCTGGCTGGTGCTGTTTGTGGTGATTGGCCTGACGGGCGCATGGTGGTGGCAAAACCACAAAGCCCAGCAGGAAGAGATCACCACCATGGCCGATCAATCCTCTGCTGAACTCAACCAGGCCGGAAGTGAGAATGCCCAGAACGTGCCGCTGAATACCGACGGTGCAGCGTCCTCCAGCGAGCCACAGACCGCAGCGCCAGACGCGTCGGCGACCGATGCAGCACAGGCTCCGGCAGCAACGGCTAACACCGCTGCGCCGCAGGCTCAGGATCAAAACGCGGTTGTTGCCCCTTCTCAGGCGAATGTTGATACTGCGGCGAACGCGTCTGCGGCTACTCAGCCTGCAGACAATAGCGCAGCGTCTCTGCCAACCAGCCCGGCGGGGACGGCAACAGCAGCCGATCCCAACGCGCTGGTGATGAACTTCAGCGCCGACTGCTGGCTGGAAGTGACTGACGCGACAGGTAAAAAACTGTTCAGCGGCCTGCAGCGTAAAGATGGCACGTTAAACCTAACCGGCCAGGCTCCCTATAAACTTAAAATCGGCGCTCCAGCAGCGGTACAGATCCAGTATCAAGGAAAACCTGTCGACCTGAGCCGCTTTATCAGAACTAACCAGGTTGCACGTCTTACCGTTAATGCCGAACAATCAGCAGCACAGTAACAGACGGGCAACGCGGGAGATTTTTCATGCATAACCAGGCTCCGATTCAACGTAGAAAATCGAAACGGATTTACGTTGGGAATGTGCCAATCGGCGATGGGGCACCTATCGCCGTTCAGTCGATGACCAATACGCGCACTACTGATGTGGAAGCGACGGTCAATCAAATCAAAGCATTAGAACGTGTAGGCGCGGACATTGTTCGCGTTTCCGTCCCAACCATGGATGCCGCTGAGGCGTTCAAACTGATCAAACAGCAGGTCAGCGTTCCGCTGGTGGCTGATATCCACTTCGACTACCGCATCGCACTGAAAGTGGCCGAATACGGCGTCGATTGCCTGCGCATTAACCCGGGCAACATCGGTAACGAAGAGCGTATCCGCATGGTCGTGGACTGCGCCCGCGATAAAAATATTCCTATCCGTATCGGCGTTAACGCCGGTTCCCTGGAAAAAGACCTGCAGGAAAAATACGGCGAGCCGACGCCACAGGCGCTGCTCGAATCCGCGATGCGTCATGTCGATCATCTCGATCGTCTTAACTTCGATCAGTTCAAAGTCAGCGTAAAAGCGTCCGACGTGTTCCTGGCGGTGGAGTCTTATCGTCTGCTGGCAAAACAGATCGACCAGCCTCTGCACCTCGGGATAACCGAAGCGGGCGGCCTGCGCAGCGGCTCTGTAAAATCTGCGATCGGTCTGGGGCTGCTGCTCTCTGAAGGGATCGGTGACACCCTGCGCGTCTCGCTGGCGGCCGATCCGGTCGAAGAGATCAAAGTCGGTTTCGATATCCTGAAGTCGCTGCGCATTCGCGCGCGTGGGATCAACTTCATTGCCTGCCCAACCTGCTCGCGTCAGGAGTTTGATGTGATCGGGACGGTGAATGCCCTGGAGCAGCGTCTGGAAGACATTATCACCCCGATGGACGTCTCCATCATCGGCTGCGTGGTAAACGGTCCGGGTGAAGCACTGGTGTCAACCCTGGGCGTAACCGGCGGTAACAAGAAAAGTGGTCTCTATGAAGATGGCGTTCGTAAAGATCGTCTGGATAATAGCGACATGATCGACCAGCTTGAAGCCCGCATCCGCGCCAAAGCCGCCATGATGGACGAAACACAGCGTATCAGCGTTCAGCAGGTTGAAAAATAACGTGATGGGAAGCGTGCCGCTTCCCATGTATGATTGAACCCATTCTTTGGGTTTTTTTTGTATATAGAAAGAGAATAAACGTGGCAAAAAACATTCAAGCCATCCGCGGCATGAACGATTATCTGCCTGGCGAAACCGCCATCTGGCAGCGCATTGAAGGCACACTGAAGCAGGTGCTCGGCAGCTACGGTTACAGCGAAATCCGTTTGCCGATTGTAGAGCAGACCCCGTTATTCAAACGCGCGATCGGTGAAGTCACCGACGTGGTTGAAAAAGAGATGTACACCTTTGAGGACCGCAACGGCGACAGCCTGACCCTGCGTCCGGAAGGTACGGCGGGCTGCGTACGCGCCGGCATCGAACATGGTCTTCTGTACAATCAGGAGCAGCGCCTGTGGTATATCGGCCCGATGTTCCGCCACGAACGTCCTCAGAAAGGTCGTTATCGTCAGTTCAATCAGCTGGGTGTGGAAGTCTTTGGCCTGCAGGGCCCGGACATCGACGCTGAACTGATTATGCTGACCGCCCGCTGGTGGCGCGCCCTCGGTATCGCCGATCACGTTTCTCTTGAGCTGAACTCTATCGGTTCTCTGGAAGCACGCGCTAACTACCGCGATGCGCTGGTGGCGTTCCTGGAACAGCATAAAGAGAAGCTGGACGAAGACTGCAAACGTCGCATGTACAGCAACCCGCTGCGCGTTCTGGATTCCAAAAACGCGGATGTTCAGGCACTGCTGAACGATGCGCCTGCGCTGGGTGACTACCTGGATGAAGAATCTCGCGAACACTTCGCGGGCCTGTGCAAGCTGCTTGAAGCGGCAGGCATCGCCTATACCGTGAATCAGCGCCTGGTGCGCGGTCTGGACTACTACAACCGCACCGTGTTTGAGTGGGTGACCACCAGCCTCGGTTCTCAGGGCACCGTGTGCGCGGGCGGCCGTTATGACGGTCTGGTTGAGCAGCTTGGCGGTCGCGCAGCCCCTGCTGTTGGCTTCGCGATGGGCCTTGAGCGACTTGTTTTGCTGGTTCAGGCAGTTAATCCGGAATTTAAAGCAGATTCCGTTGTCGATATATACCTGGTGGCTTCAGGCGCGGAAACGCAGTCTGCGGCGATGCAGCTTGCCGAACGCGTGCGCGATGCGCTGCCGGGCGTTAAGCTGATGACCAACCATGGCGGCGGCAACTTTAAAAAACAGTTTGCTCGTGCCGATAAGTGGGGCGCAAGTATTGCACTGGTGCTGGGCGAGTCCGAAGTGGCTAACGGCGAAGTGGTGGTGAAGGACCTGCGCTCTGGTGAGCAGACAACGGTAACGCAGGACGGCGTTGCGGCGCACTTGCGCACTCTATTGGGCTAAGGAGAAGGACTGCGTGGAAATTTACGAGAACGAACACGATCAGGTCGACGCGATTAAGCGCTTCTTTGTTGAAAACGGCAAAGCGCTGGTTGTTGGGGTTGTTTTAGGTATCGGTGCGCTGGTGGGCTGGCGTTACTGGAACAATCATCAGGCGGATTCCGCGCGCGGCGCGTCTCTGTCCTATGAAAATACCGTGAGCGCAATTCGTGCCGATCAGCCGCAAACGCTGACGGCGGCAGAAAAATTTGCGGCTGACAACAAAAACACCTACGGTGCACTGGCTGCGCTGGAAGTGGCTCAGCAGTACGTTGATAAGAACGAACTGGATAAAGCCGCTGCACAGCTCTCGCAGAGCCTTGCTGCGGCAAGCGATGAGAACCTGAAAGCGGTGATCAATCTGCGCCTGGCACGTATTCAGGTTCAGCAGAAAAAAGCTGACGATGCGCTGAAAACGCTCGATACCATCAAAGGCGAAGGTTTTGCTGCCATCGTTGCCGATCTGCGCGGTGAAGCACTGCTGAGCAAAGGTGACAAAGCGGGCGCGCGTAAAGCGTGGCAAGCTGGCGTAGAGAGCAATGCTTCACCTGCGCTGAGCGAAATGATGCAGATGAAAATAAATAATTTGTCCGTCTGAGAGGGACCCGATGCAATTGCGTAAATTACTTCTGCCAGGACTGCTTTCTGTTACGTTATTGAGTGGTTGTTCACTGTTCAGTGGCGAAGAAGACGTTGTGAAAATGTCCCCACTGCCGACGGTTGAAAACCAGTTTACCCCATCCACCGCGTGGGATGTCTCCGTGGGCAATGGGATTGGTGATTTCTATTCCAACCTTCATCCTGCGTATGCAGACAGCGTTGTCTATGCCGCTGACCGCAAAGGTACCGTGAAAGCGGTGAACGCCGATGACGGGAAAGAAGTATGGTCCGTTAACCTGGCGGAAAAAGACGGCTGGTTCTCCCGTAAACCTGCACTGCTCTCTGGCGGTCTGACCGTTGCCGGTGGCCATGTTTACGTGGGCAGCGAAAAAGCGCAGGTTTATGCGCTGAACAGCAGCGACGGTTCTATTGCCTGGCAAACAACCGTAGCGGGTGAATCCCTGTCTCGCCCGGTGGTGAGCGACGGCCTGGTGCTGATTCATACCAGCAACGGCCAGCTGCAGGCGCTGAACGAAGCTGACGGTCTGGTGAAATGGACCGTTAACCTGGATATGCCTGCGCTCTCTCTGCGCGGCGAATCAGCACCGGCTACCGCATTTGGTGCTGCCATTGTGGGCGGTGACAACGGTCGCGTGAGCGCCGTGCTGATGCAGCAGGGTCAGATGATCTGGCAGCAGCGTATCTCTCAGGCTACTGGCTCAACGGAAATCGACCGCCTGAGCGACGTAGACACAACGCCGGTCATCGTTAACGGTGTGGTTTACGCGCTGGCCTATAACGGCAACCTGACCGCGCTGGATCTGCGCAGCGGCCAGATCATGTGGAAACGTGAGCTGGGCTCTGTGAACGATTTCATCGTTGAGGGCAACCGCATCTATATGGTCGATCAGAACGACCGTCTGCTGGCGCTGAGCACCGAAGGCGGCGTGACGCTGTGGACGCAAAGCGATCTGCTGCACCGTCTGCTGACCTCGCCTGCGCTGTACAACGGTAGCCTGGTGGTTGGCGATAGCGAAGGGTATATGCACTGGATCGATCCGGATAACGGCCGCTTTGTTGCACAGCAGAAAGTCGACAGTTCTGGTTTCCTGACCGATCCGGTTGTGGCCGACGGCAAACTGCTGATTCAGGCAAAAGACGGCACGCTGTACGCGATCACGCGTTAATTACCCGGCGGTTGTAGTATACTAAACGGCTCCTGTTCACTCAGGAGCCGTTTTGACATTTTTAAAAACGCCGCGAAAGCGACGTTATTTTGAATTTTATGAGGCTTCAAACATGGTACCTGTGGTCGCGCTTGTCGGGCGCCCTAACGTTGGAAAATCCACTCTTTTTAACCGTTTAACACGCACCCGTGATGCGCTGGTTGCGGATTTCCCGGGGCTGACGCGTGACCGTAAGTACGGTCGTGCAGAGGTGGAAGGACGCGAGTTCATCTGTATTGATACCGGTGGTATTGACGGCACAGAAGACGGCGTTGAAACCCGCATGGCGGAACAGTCGCTGCTGGCGATTGAAGAGGCGGATGTGGTGCTGTTTATGGTGGATGCGCGCGCTGGCCTGATGCCGGCGGACTCCGCTATTGCCAAACACCTGCGTTCACGCGAAAAGCCGACCTTCCTGGTGGCGAACAAAACTGACGGCATCGATGCCGATCAGGCCGTCGCGGATTTCTGGTCTCTGGGTCTGGGTGAAATCTACCCGATTGCGGCATCGCATGGCCGTGGCGTCACCAGCCTGCTGGAAACCGTTCTGCTGCCGTGGGTTGACGAAGTAAACCCGCCGGAAGAAGTAGACGAAGACGCTGAATACTGGGCGCAGTTTGAAGACGGAGAAGAGGGCGAAGAAGAGCCTGAAGACGACTTCAACCCGCAGGATCTGCCGATCAAGCTGGCCATCGTGGGTCGTCCAAACGTAGGTAAGTCTACGCTTACTAACCGTATTCTGGGTGAAGAGCGCGTGGTCGTTTACGACATGCCGGGCACCACCCGTGACAGTATCTACATTCCTATGCAGCGCGATGAGCGTGAGTATGTCCTCATCGACACCGCCGGGGTGCGTAAGCGCGGGAAAATCACCGATGTGGTGGAAAAATTCTCCGTTATCAAAACCCTGCAGGCGATCGAAGATGCCAACGTAGTGCTGCTGGTCATCGACGCACGCGAAGGAATCTCCGATCAGGACCTCTCTCTGCTCGGCTTTATCCTCAATAGTGGGCGCTCACTGGTTATCGTGGTCAACAAGTGGGATGGGCTGAGCAATGAAGTGCGCGAGCAGGTGAAAGAGACTCTCGACTTCCGTCTGGGCTTTATCGACTTCGCCCGCGTGCACTTTATCTCTGCGCTGCACGGCAGCGGTGTGGGTAACCTGTTCGAATCCGTGCGTGAAGCGTACGACAGCTCCACCCGTCGTCAGAGCACCGCGATGCTGACGCGCATCATGAATATGGCTGCAGAAGACCATCAGCCGCCGCTGGTGCGCGGCCGTCGCGTGAAGCTGAAATATGCCCACGCCGGTGGTTATAACCCGCCAATCGTAGTAATTCACGGCAACCAGGTGAAAGACCTGCCGGATTCCTACAAGCGCTATCTGATGAACTACTTCCGTAAATCGCTGGACGTAATGGGCACGCCTATCCGTATCCAGTTCAAGGAAGGGGAAAACCCGTTTGCCAACAAGCGCAACACCCTGACGCCAAACCAGATGCGTAAGCGTAAACGCTTGATTAAGCACATTAAGAAAAGCAAATAAGCTTTACCTGCTTCACGAAAGCCCGCGTTTATCGCGGGCTTTTTTTTGTCCAATCATACCGCCGGTTTTCTCTGTGTGAAGTCAATCACTATTCACTTTTAACCAAGTTTAAATCTAAGAAAGTAGACAATCGTCGAATTTTCATCTTAAAGTCCAGGGTCCGGTACTAGACAAAACTAGCGCCTGGTTATCAAATGGTTAACTAACTTTTCGCCGCATGTAAAAAATCGGCCAGATACGTAACTGGCCGGCGTACCTGCTGGTGTTTACAAGCACGACGACATACCTTTCGGGAGAATTATGCAATCCACTGTTAATCAAAAAGAGAGCCGAACGTTCTTCGGCCATCCGTATCCGCTCGGTTCCCTGTTCTTCACCGAGATGTGGGAGCGTTTCTCATTTTACGGCATTCGTCCGTTACTGATCCTGTTTATGGCCGCCACCGTCTATGACGGTGGAATGGGCCTGGCGCGTGAAAACGCCTCGGCGATTGTCGGTATCTTTGCCGGTACCATGTACCTGGCCGCGCTGCCGGGCGGTTGGCTGGCGGATAACTGGCTCGGTCAGCAGAGAGCCGTCTGGTACGGTTCAATTCTGATTGCGCTCGGACACCTGTCGATCGCGCTCTCAGCGGTGATGGGGAACAACCTGTTCTTTATCGGCCTGATGTTCATCGTGCTTGGCTCCGGGCTGTTTAAGACCTGTATCTCGGTGATGGTCGGCACCCTGTATAAAAAAGGCGACGCGCGTCGTGACGGCGGTTTCTCGCTGTTCTATATGGGCATCAACATGGGCTCGTTCATCGCGCCGCTGATTTCCGGCTGGCTGATTAAAACTCACGGCTGGCACTGGGGCTTTGGTATTGGCGGCATCGGGATGCTGGTGGCGCTGATTATCTTCCGCGTGTTTGCCGTTCCGGCAATGAAACGCTATGACGGCGAAGTCGGCCTCGACTCTACCTGGAACAGCCCGGTGGTGAAGCGTAACGGCGTGGGCGTTTGGCTGCTGGCGCTGGCGGCAGGCGTGGCAACGATCGTGACGCTGATTGCGCAGGGCGTGATTGTGATTAACCCGGTCGCGGTAGCCAGCGTGCTGGTCTACGTGATTGCGGCGTCCGTTGCCCTCTACTTTATTTATCTGTTTGTCTTTGCGGGGCTGAACCGTAAAGAGCGCGCCAGGCTGTTGGTCTGCTTTATTCTGCTGATTTCAGCGGCGTTCTTCTGGTCCGCGTTTGAGCAGAAGCCAACCTCGTTCAACCTGTTTGCCAACGATTACACTAACCGCATGATTGGTGATTTTGAAATCCCGGCGGTGTGGTTCCAGTCAATCAACGCCCTGTTCATCATCCTGCTGGCACCGGTGTTTAGCTGGGCATGGCCGAAGCTCGCGAGCAAAAACATTCGCCCGAGCAGCATCACCAAGTTCGTTATTGGTATTTTGTGCGCGGCGGCAGGCTTTGGCCTGATGATGCTGGCGGCACAGAACGTGCTGAGCAGCGGTGGAGCGGGCGTGTCGCCGTTCTGGCTGGTGGGCAGCATCCTGATGCTTACGCTCGGCGAACTGTGCCTGAGTCCGATTGGCCTGGCGACCATGACGCTGCTTGCGCCGGAAAGAATGCGCGGCCAGATGATGGGGCTGTGGTTCTGCGCCAGCGCGCTGGGTAACCTGGCGGCGGGCCTGATTGGCGGCCACGTGAAGGCCGATCAGCTGGATATGCTGCCGGATCTCTTCGCGCGCTGCTCCATCGCGCTGCTGATCTGTGCCGCGGTACTGATCGTCCTTATTGTTCCGGTGCGCCGCATGCTGGAAAATGCGCAGACTAAACCTGCAGCTGAAGCCTGATAATGTTCAGCCTACTGGGGCAGTTATCCTGCCCCGGTAAAACCCAACAGGAGAGAATATGTCGATTACCTGCCCGGAATGCCAGGCACCGCTGGAGCCCCAGAACGGGGTAGCGCACTGCGACAGCTGTAATAAAGATATTGCACTTGAAGCCCGTTGCCCGGAGTGCCATCAGCCACTCCAGGTATTAAAAGCCTGCGGTGCGGTGGACTATTTCTGCCAGAACGGCCACGGTCTTATCTCTAAAAAACGCGTGGAGTTTGTTCGGGCCGAAGGTTAATCGCAGACGCAGCCTTCGCCTTTCTGCCACAGCTCGACCAGCGACTCGGGCGCTTCCTGCTCGGGCACCAGCACGATGATATCGGCGTAGTGCGCCTGATTTTGCCCGGTCCAGACAATCTGGATGCGGAAATAGCGCTGGTCGCCGCTGCCGGGTGAAGAAGCTTGCCCGGGCGGCTGACCGCGTGGAAAAGCCTGCTCCAGGATGCTCACCAGGCGCTGGCGCTGGGCCTCATTGAGCGAGGAGAGCGCGATGGTGCGCTGTCCACTCAGCTTGGGAATAAAAGCGACGCCGCCTTCCCGGGCCAGCTCAACCACGGCGTCATCAGTCAGTTCCGGAACCTGCATTTACAACACTCCCACCTGTTCCCAGGCTTGTTTAATGGCCGCTCCAGCGTCGCTGCCGGAGCGTTTCTCTCCGTGCGCGATCGTCAGCTTTGCGAAGGCCTCAAAATCCGCATCCTGCGCCAGTTTGCGATCGCAAACCGTGTCGTACCAGGCATAACCCGCTTTTTCCCAGGCGTAGCCGCCGATCGCCGTCGCGGCCAGATAAAATGCCCGGTTGGGGATGCCGGAGTTCAGGTGCACGCCGCCGTTATCCTCGCGCGTTTTAATGAAATCTTTCATGTGCGCAGGCTGCGGGTCTTTGCCGAGCAGGGGATCGTCATAGGCGGTGCCGGGTTCAGACATTGAGCGCAGCCCTTTGCCGTTGATCCCTTTCGCCAGCAGCCCTTCACCAATGAGCCAGTCTGCTTTATCGGCGGTTTGCTTCAGATGGTACTGTTTGACCAGCGAGCCAAACACGTCCGACAAAGACTCGTTCAGCGCGCCCGACTGCTCAAAATAGATAAGCCCGGCTTCGGTCTCGGTCACACCGTGGCTCAGCTCGTGCGCCACCACGTCGATGGCGATGGTAAAGCGGTTAAATATTTCCCCGTCGCCGTCGCCAAATACCATCTGCTGACCGTTCCAGAAGGCGTTCTGATATTCCCGGCCATAGTGAACGGTGCCGGTCAAAATAAGCCCTTTATTATCGAGCGAATCGCGCTGATATTCTTTCCAGAAGAAATCATGGGTAATACCTAAATAATCGTAGGCTTCATCCACCGCCACATCGCCGTTCGATGGCTGGCCTTCGTAACGCACCTGGGTACCCGGCAGCTCCTGGGTATGCTTCGCGTCGTAAATATCGCGCTCCAGCTGCCCGGCTTTATTCACGTGCGGCGCGGCGGGTTTGCCGGGCATGTGGGCCATCAGCGTCTGGACGTGGGTTAAGGTCTGACGGGCACAGCGCTGCTGCGGCTCGGAACCGCTTTCGATAATACGACGAAGAATATAAGGGGGAATAACGCTATGAAGATGGGGCATGCTGCTCTCCTTATTAAAAAAGGGAATAGCAGCAGTATAGTAAGTAACCGGCGAGGAATTATCCGGTTTTACGCTGACGCGTCTTTTTCACCGGTTTAATTGATTTCACTTCGCTTTCTACCCAGCCGTCTGAAAGACGCGTCGTCAGCACATCGCCGGTATTCACCTGTTTGGTCTGCTTCAGCACTTTGCCGTCCGTCGCCGTCGTCACGCTATAGCCGCGCGCCAGCGTGGAGAGGGGGCTGACCGCTTCAAGATGGGTCACCGCATTGCCAAAACGTTCGCGGGTGGTGCTCAGGCGCGCCCGGACAGTTTCCGCCAGACGATACTCCAGCTGCTGGATCCGCGTTTGCGCGCGATAAATTTTCGGCTGCGGGTTCTGCTGATTCAGGCGCTGGGTTACGCGCTGCTGGCGCGATACCGCGCGCTTGAGCTGCGCGTCCACCGCAAAGCTCATGCGCTGACGCAGGCGCTCCAGCACGGTCTGCTGACGCGCCAGACGCAGCTGCGGGTGCTGCTGCTGAAGACGATGATGAAGCTGGGTAAAGCGGCGGGTACGGTTGGCAAGGAAGTAGTCCATCGCCATCTCAAGACGCTGCTGGCCGTTCTGAATCTGACGCAGCAGCTCCAGCTGGTTCCGGCTGACCACTTCCGCCGCCGCGGACGGCGTAGGCGCGCGCAGATCCGCGACAAAATCGGCTATCGTTACGTCAGTTTCGTGGCCGACGGCGCTCACCACGGGGATAAGGCTTGCAAAGATTGCCCGCGCCACGCGCTCGTCGTTAAAGCTCCACAAGTCCTCCAGCGAGCCGCCGCCGCGCCCGACGATTAATACGTCGCACTCCTGACGCGCGTTCGCCAGCTCAATGGCGCGAACTATCTGGCCCGGCGCATCGTCACCCTGAACGGCGGTCGGGTAGATGATGACGGGAAGGGAAGGATCGCGACGCTTCAGCACGTGCAAAATATCGTGCAGTGCCGCACCGGTTTTCGAGGTGATGACCCCAACGCAGTGGGCGGGGGAGGGCAGCGGTTTTTTGTACTGCTGGTCGAACAGCCCTTCGGCAGAGAGCCTGGCTTTTAGCTGTTCATACTTCTGCTGCAGCAGGCCTTCGCCCGCAGGCTGCATGCTCTCGACGATGATCTGATAATCGCCGCGCGGCTCATACAGGGTGATATTGGCGCGAACCAGAACCTGCTGGCCGTGCTGTGGACGAAACGTCACGCGACGGTTGCTGTTGCGGAACATCGCGCAGCGCACCTGGGCGGTGTCGTCTTTTAAGGTAAAGTACCAGTGACCGGAGGACGGCTGCGTGAAGTTAGAGATCTCACCGCTGATCCAGACCTGCCCCATTTCCTGCTCAAGCAGCAAACGCACCGTCTGATTCAGGCGGCTGACGGTATAAATTGAGGGGGATTGAGAGGATAACATGTGAGCGGGATCAAATTCTAAATCAGCAAGTTATTCAGTCGATAGTAACCTGCTGAGAGGCAATCGCAAGCTTTTTTATAAAAAAGTGTAGATGCAATCGGTTACGCTCTGTATAATGCCACGGCAATATTTAACCACCCAGGTCAGAGATATTGCCCATGCTACGTATCGCTAAAGAAGCACTGACGTTTGACGACGTCCTCCTCGTTCCCGCTCACTCCACTGTTCTGCCGAATACTGCCGATCTCAGCACGCAGTTGACGAAAACCATTCGCCTGAACATTCCTATGCTCTCTGCGGCAATGGACACCGTGACTGAAGCGCGCCTGGCTATCGCCCTGGCACAGGAAGGTGGCATTGGCTTTATTCACAAAAACATGTCTATCGAACGTCAGGCGGAAGAAGTTCGCCGCGTGAAGAAACATGAATCCGGCATCGTGTCTGACCCACAGACCGTTCTGCCAACCACCACGCTGCACGAAGTGAAAGCCCTGACCGAACGTAACGGCTTCGCCGGTTACCCGGTTGTGACCGAAGAGAACGAACTGGTTGGCATCATCACCGGTCGTGACGTGCGTTTCGTGACTGACCTGAACCAGCCTGTCAGCGTGTACATGACGCCAAAAGAGCGTCTGGTCACCGTTCGCGAAGGTGAAACCCGCGACGTGGTGCTGGCAAAAATGCACGAAAAACGCGTTGAAAAAGCGCTGGTTGTTGACAGCAGCTTCCACCTGCGCGGCATGATCACCGTTAAAGATTTCCAGAAAGCAGAACGTAAGCCTAACGCCTGTAAAGACGAGCATGGCCGTCTGCGCGTCGGCGCTGCGGTTGGCGCGGGCGCTGGTAACGAAGAGCGCGTTGACGCGCTGGTCGCTGCGGGCGTTGACGTCCTGCTGATTGACTCCTCTCACGGCCACTCCGAAGGCGTTCTGCAACGTATTCGCGACACCCGTGCCAAATACCCTGATCTGCAGATCATCGGCGGTAACGTGGCCACTGGCGCAGGCGCTCGCGCGCTGGCTGACGCTGGCTGCAGCGCGGTGAAAGTGGGTATCGGCCCTGGCTCTATCTGTACCACACGTATCGTGACCGGCGTGGGCGTTCCGCAGATCACCGCCGTGTCTGACGCGGTTGAAGCGCTGGAAGGCACAGGTATTCCGGTTATCGCTGACGGCGGTATCCGCTTCTCAGGCGACATCGCCAAAGCGATCGCCGCGGGCGCAGCTGCCGTAATGGTAGGCTCCATGCTGGCCGGTACCGAAGAATCCCCGGGTGAAATCGAACTCTACCAGGGCCGTTCTTACAAATCTTACCGCGGTATGGGCTCCCTGGGCGCGATGTCCAAAGGCTCCTCTGACCGTTACTTCCAGACCGATAACGCCGCTGACAAACTGGTACCGGAAGGTATCGAAGGTCGCGTTGCCTATAAAGGCCGTCTGAAGGAGATCATTCACCAGCAGATGGGCGGCCTGCGCTCCTGTATGGGTCTGACCGGCTGTGGTACCATTGACCTGCTGCGTACTAAAGCGGAATTTGTACGCATCAGCGGTGCGGGTATCCAGGAGAGCCACGTTCACGACGTGACGATCACCAAAGAGTCCCCGAACTACCGTCTGGGCTCCTGATAAGTTTCCGCGCCCGATCCAGTTACTCTATGGATTTCGGGTTGCAGGAAGGCGGCAAGTCCATGAGACCCCGGGAGCATAGTTAACTATGTGACCGGGGCGAATGGACGCAGCCAACGCACCTGCAGCCTGAAAGACGACGAGTAAATCGGGCGCTCTGTTTTTGTTTCTCTTGCCTCGGAATTAGCGTCAATGACGGAAAACATTCATAAACATCGCATTCTCATCCTGGACTTCGGTTCTCAGTACACTCAGCTGGTGGCGCGTCGCGTACGTGAACTGGGCGTTTACTGTGAGCTGTGGGCGTGGGATGTCACGGAAGCACAGATTCGCGAATTCAATCCAAGCGGCATCATCCTGTCCGGCGGCCCGGAAAGTACCACCGAAGAGAACAGCCCGCGCGCGCCGCAGTACGTGTTCGAAGCTGGCGTGCCGGTATTCGGCGTTTGCTACGGTATGCAGACCATGGCAATGCAGCTGGGCGGCCACGTAGAAGGCTCTAACGAGCGCGAGTTTGGCTACGCACAGGTAGAAGTCGTCACCGACAGCGCGCTGGTGCGCGGTATCGAAGACTCCCTGACCGCAGACGGCAAACCGCTGCTGGACGTGTGGATGAGCCACGGCGACAAAGTCACCGCCATCCCGTCTGACTTCGTGACCGTTGCCAGTACCGAAAGCTGTCCGTTTGCCATCATGGCGAACGAAGAAAAACGCTTCTACGGCGTGCAGTTCCACCCGGAAGTGACCCACACCCGTCAGGGTATGCGCATGCTGGAGCGCTTCGTGCGTGACATCTGCCAGTGTGAAGCCCTGTGGACTCCGGCAAAAATCATCGACGACGCCGTTGAGCGTATCCGCCAGCAGGTTGGCGATGACAAAGTGATCCTCGGCCTCTCCGGCGGCGTGGACTCCTCCGTGACCGCGATGCTGCTGCACCGCGCCATCGGCAAAAACCTGACCTGCGTCTTCGTGGACAACGGTCTGCTGCGTCTGAACGAAGCCCAGCAGGTCATGGACATGTTCGGCGACCACTTCGGTCTGAACATCGTTCACGTGGAAGGCGAGCAGCGCTTCCTGGACGCGCTGAAAGGCGAGAACGATCCGGAAGCCAAACGTAAGATCATCGGCCGCGTGTTCGTGGAAGTGTTCGACGAAGAGGCGCTGAAGCTGGAAGACGTGAAGTGGCTGGCGCAGGGCACCATCTACCCTGACGTGATCGAGTCCGCGGCCTCCGCAACCGGTAAAGCACACGTCATCAAATCTCACCACAACGTGGGCGGCCTGCCGAAAGAGATGAAGATGGGCCTGGTTGAACCGCTGCGCGAGCTGTTCAAAGACGAAGTGCGCAAGATCGGTCTGGAACTGGGTCTGCCGTACGACATGCTCTACCGTCACCCGTTCCCGGGTCCAGGTCTGGGCGTGCGCGTGCTGGGTGAAGTGAAGAAAGAGTACTGCGACCTGCTGCGTCGCGCGGACGCGATCTTCATCGAAGAGCTGCACAAAGCTGACCTGTACAACAAAGTGAGTCAGGCGTTCACCGTGTTCCTGCCGGTTCGCTCCGTCGGCGTAATGGGCGATGGCCGTAAGTACGACTGGGTTGTTTCCCTGCGTGCGGTGGAAACCATCGACTTCATGACCGCGCACTGGGCGCACCTGCCGTATGACTTCCTGGGCCGTGTGTCTAACCGCATCATCAACGAAGTGAACGGTATTTCCCGCGTGGTGTATGACATCAGCGGTAAGCCACCGGCTACGATTGAGTGGGAATAATTCCCCGCTGAATTAACACCAAAACCCCTCTGCCTGTGCAGGGGGTTTTTTTATTGCCTTACTTCCCCTCTCCCAACCGATACGCCAGCGCCACCACCAGCGACTGCACCAGGCACAGCGTTGCCGACTGAGACCGGAACGCATCCACCTGCGCCTCTTTCACCACAAAGCAGAGATCGCTGAACGTCGCCAGCGGGCTGATCTGGCTGTCCGTAATCACAATCTGCCGCGCGCCGACGCTGGCGGCGGTTTCGCTGACCATCACCGTCTCTTCCGCGTACGGCGAGAAGCTGATCGACACCACGATGTCGCGCGCCTTAATGCGGCTAATCTGCTCGCGCAGCATCCCGCCCATGCCGTCGAGCAGGATAGGGCGGCACTCCAGATGGCTCAGGGCGTAGGTGAGGTAGGCCGCGACGCTGAAGGAGCGGCGCAGTCCGGCAATGTAGATGGTGTCGGCGTCGGCCAGCAGCTGTACCGCGCGCTCCAGCATTTCCGGTTCGGCGCGGGCGGCCAGCTGCTGGAGCGCCTGCGCGTTCGAGCGGGCAAACTCCTGCAGGATATCGAGCGGCGTTTCCGGCACGGCCTCGCTCTCCATCTCGCGGAACAGTCGGGCGCGGTCGCTGTAGCTGGCGGTCTCTTCTACCAGGTTCATGCGAAACAGCTGTTTCATTTCGTTGAAGCCGGTGAAGTCAAAGGCGTTGGCAAAGCGGATCAGCGTCGAGGGCGGCACGTCGGCGCGCTCGGCAATGACGGCAACCGTATCAAAGGCCACGCTGTTGGTGTTGTCCAGCACGTAGCGGGAGACCTGCTGCAGCCTCTTGCTGAGGCTATCGTAGCGATCGCGGATTTGCTGCTGCAGTTCGTTCAGGCTGGTTGCTGTCGTCATCTTATCCCCCAAATACAGTCTTATGATTCTAAACGCAAAACCGCGTCTTTTAAATGTCGGCCATCCATCTGGCAGCAAAAATGAAACAGAAACTTCAGTCATTTCCTCGCCCGAAATCCCTTAATAGCGTACGCGGCGTCAGTGTTGTTGGCTATTAGCATAAAAATCCATCCTTGATCACAATAATCATCATTTATTTTATTTCAACTTAAAATGGAATATTTGTTTCATATATAGTGTTCAGTACACAGTGTTCAGGTAACAGTCACGTATCAACAGCGAGAGGTTAAGGATGGAGACGGTAGCGAATTTTATTCACGGCGAATGTGTCACCGGTTCAGGCCAGCGCGTTCAGGCGATCTTCAACCCGGCCACCGGCGAGCAGATCCGCCAGGTGGTGATGAGTACGGCGCAGGAAACGGAGCAGGCGATTGCCGCCGCGCAGCAGGCGTTTCCGGCGTGGGCGCGCCATGCTCCGCTTAAGCGCGCGCGCGTGATGTTCCGCTTCAAGGCGCTGCTGGAAGAGAACATGGAGCGCCTGGCCCGCATCATCAGCGAAGAGCACGGCAAGGTCTTCTCCGATGCGGTGGGCGAACTGACCCGCGGCCTGGAAGTGGTGGAGTTTGCCTGCGGTATCCCGCATCTGCAAAAGGGTGAACATTCTGCGAACGTCGGTACCGGCGTCGACAGCCACTCGCTGATGCAGCCGCTCGGCGTCTGCGCCGGGATCACGCCGTTTAACTTCCCGGCGATGGTGCCGATGTGGATGTTCCCGATTGCGCTGGCGACCGGCAACACCTTCGTGCTGAAGCCGTCGGAAAAAGATCCTTCTCTGGCGCTCGCGCTGGCGCAGCTGCTGAAAGAGGCTGGCCTGCCGGACGGCGTCTTCAACGTGGTTCAGGGCGATAAAGAGTCCGTTGACGTGCTCCTGACCGACCCGCGCGTGCAGGCGGTGAGCTTTGTCGGCTCCACGCCGATTGCGGAATACATTTACCAGACCGCGTCCGCCCACGGAAAGCGCTGCCAGGCGCTGGGCGGCGCGAAAAACCACTGCATCCTGATGCCGGACGCCGACATGGAGATGGCGACCAACGCCATCATGGGCGCGGCCTACGGCGCGGCGGGCGAACGCTGTATGGCGCTCTCGGTGGTGCTGGCGGTGGGGGATAAAACCGCCGATGACCTCTGCGCCCGGCTGGAGAAACAGATTGCCGCGCTGCGCGTCGGGCCGGGCCTGGACCAGTCGCCGGAAAACGAAATGGGGCCGCTCATCTCCTCCGCGCACCGAAGCAAGGTGCTGGGCTATATCGACAGCGGGGAAGTGCAGGGAGCACAACTGCGCGTGGACGGTCGCGGCTTCAGCGTGAAGGGCCACGAGCAGGGCTACTTCGTCGGGCCGACGCTGTTCGATAACGTCACCCCGGAGATGACCATCTATAAAGAAGAGATTTTTGGCCCGGTGCTTTCTGTGGTGCGCGTAGCAGATTACGCCAGCGCGGTGGATCTGATTAACCGCCATGAATATGGTAATGGTTCAGCGATCTTCACCCGCGACGGCGGCTGCGCGCGCCGCTTCTGCGAAGAGGTGCAGGCGGGCATGGTGGGCGTCAACGTGCCGATCCCGGTGCCGATGGCATTCCACAGCTTCGGCGGCTGGAAGCGTTCCATCTTTGGCGCGCTCAACGTTCACGGCAGCGACGGCGTGCGCTTCTACACCCGAATGAAAACCATCACCGCGCGCTGGCCGGAAATGCAGCAGGAGACAGGCGCTGCGTTCTCCATGCCGACGCTGGGCTGACAGGAGGTTTTATGCAAACCGAACGTATGACCATGGCCCAGGCGCTGGTCCGGTTCCTTAATCAACAGTACGTCAGCGTGGACGGTGACGAAACGCCCTTCGTGGAGGGCGTGGCGACCATCTTTGGGCACGGCAACGTGCTCGGTATCGGCCAGGCGCTGGAGCAGGACCCGGGCCATCTGCAGGTGATGCAGGGCTGCAACGAGCAGGGTATCGCCCATATGGCGACGGGATTCGCCAAACAGCACCGCCGTCAGCGCATTTTTGCCGTCACCTCCTCCGTCGGGCCGGGCGCCGCCAATATGGTCACGGCGGCGGCCACCGCCACGGCGAACCGCATCCCGCTCCTGCTGCTGCCGGGCGATATCTATGCCAGCCGCCAGCCGGACCCGGTACTGCAGCAGATCGAGCAGTATCACGATCTCAGCATCAGCACCAACGACTGCTTCCGTCCGGTCTCCCGCTACTGGGACCGCATCAACCGCCCCGAGCAGCTGATGAGCGCCATGCTAAGCGCGATGCGAACGCTTACTGACCCCGCCAATACCGGCGCGGTGACCATCTGCCTGCCGCAGGACGTGCAGGGAGAGGCCTGGGACTACCCGCAGAGCTTCTTCGCGCGTCGCGTGCATCACATCGAACGCCGTCCGCCCGATCCGCAGCGTCTGGCGCGGGCGCGGGCGCTGATCGCCCGCAAGCGTCGTCCGCTGGTGGTATGCGGCGGCGGCGTGCGCTATTCCGGCGCGCATGAGGCGTTTCGCGAATTTGTCGAAACGCTGCGGCTGCCGTTTGCCGAAACCCAGGCCGGAAAGGGAGCGCTGGTAAGTGACCACCCACTTAACCTGGGCGGCATAGGGGTGACGGGCGGAATGGCCGCCAACCAGCTCGCGCCGCAGGCCGATTTAGTGATTGGCGTCGGCACGCGCCTTACCGATTTTACCACCGGCTCCAAGGCGCTCTTTTCCCACCCGGACGTTGAGTTTCTGCTGCTGAACGTGGCTGAGTTTGACGCCCTGAAGCTGGACGCCACCGCGCTGATTGCCGATGCCCAAACCGGGCTCCAGGCCTTGACCCACGCGCTCGGGGATTACCGCAGCGGCTGGGGAGAGGCGATCGCTCAGGCGAAGTCCGCCTGGCGCGACGAGTGCCGCCGCCTGTGGGATCGCCAGTGGCGTCCTGACGACGCGCCCGAAGTGGCGGGGCACCTGGATGCGCAGCTGGCGGAATACGGCGAGGCGCTTAACACCCGCCTGACCCAGACGCGGGTGCTGGGGCTGATCAACCAGCATGTTGAAGATAACGCCATCGTGGTGGGCGCGGCCGGTTCGCTGCCGGGGGATTTACAGCGCCTCTGGCAGGTCAAAACGCCGGACAGCTATCACCTGGAGTACGGCTACTCCTGCATGGGCTACGAGATTGCGGCAGCTCTCGGCGCGAAGCTCGCCAGACCCGAACTGCCGGTGTACGCCATGGTGGGGGATGGCTCCTACATGATGCTGCACTCCGAGCTGCAAACCGCCGTTCAGGAGGGCATTAAGGTCACCGTTCTGCTGTTTGATAACGCCAGCTTCGGCTGCATTAATAACCTGCAGATGGGGCACGGCATGGGCAGCTTTGGCACCGAAAACCGCCACCGCAACCCGGAAACCGGGCGTCTCGACGGGCCGCTGGTGAAGGTCGACTTTGCGCAAAACGCGGAGAGCTACGGCTGCCGCGCGTGGCGGGTGAACGATGAGCAAAGCCTGCTGGCGGCGCTGGAGGCGTCGCGGGCGCATCCGGGCCCGACGCTGCTGGACATCAAGGTGCTGCCGAAGACCATGACCCACGATTACGCCTCCTGGTGGCGAACCGGTGATGCGCAGGTGGCGGCGTCGTCTGCCGTGCGTGAGGCCGCTGAGCAAACCCAGGCGCAGGTGAAAAAAGCCCGCCAGTATTGAGTTTTCTCTTCGTAACGAAATTTTCATTTCATTTTCCCCTCACCCTAACCCTCTCCCCAAAGGGGAGAGGGGATAGTTTGGTGCGCGCTTTTCTCCCTCGCCCCATTGGGGAGAGGGCCGGGGTGAGGGGAGTTGCCGCACGTTCATCTATGTTGTGAGATTGATAACAAAATTTATCTCATTCATCTCAAAAGTGTTAACCCGCACTCAAAAACATAATTTTCACTATTTATAAAAATGAAATAAATGTTTTATTTATAGAGTCGTTAGTTCACAGCATTCACCAACACCGGGAGCCGTTATGTTTAACATTGCTTTACTGGGCGCTGGCCGAATCGGCCAGGTACATGCAGCTAACATCGCCAGCCACGGCGCGACCACGCTCTGGTCCGTGGTTGACCCGAATCAGGAATTTGCCACCCGTCTCGCCGCGCAGTATCAGGCCCGTCAGCAGAGCCTGAACGAGGCGATGACCGACCCTAACGTTCACGCCGTGCTGATCGCCTCCGCCACCGATACCCACGCGGATCTGATTGAAATGGCCGCCCGCCACGGCAAGGCCATCTTCTGCGAAAAGCCGGTACACCTTGACCTCGCCCGCGTGCGCGACTGCCTGAAGGTGGTCAAAGAGTACGACGTGCCGCTGTTCATTGGCTTTAACCGCCGCTTTGACCCGCAGTTTCGCCGCGTGAAAACCGACGCGCAGGCCGGGCGCATCGGCAAACCGGAATCGCTGCTCATCATCTCCCGCGATCCTTCTCCGCCGCCTGCTGAGTACGTGCGCGTCTCCGGCGGCATGTTCCGCGATATGACCATTCATGACTTTGACATGGCCCGCTTCATCATGGGCGAAGAGCCGGTGTCGGTGTATGCCCAGGGCAGCAACCTGGTGGATCCGGCGATTGGCGAGGCGGGGGATATCGATACCGCGTTTATCGTTCTGAAATATGCCTCCGGCGCGATGGCGACCATTGTCAACAGCCGCCGTTCATCTTACGGCTACGACCAGCGCCTGGAGCTGCACGGCTCCGAAGGGCTGCTGTGCGCGGGCAACATTCTGGAA
Source organism: Enterobacter sp. E20 (assembly GCF_000801755.2). Taxonomy (NCBI): domain Bacteria; kingdom Pseudomonadati; phylum Pseudomonadota; class Gammaproteobacteria; order Enterobacterales; family Enterobacteriaceae; genus Enterobacter; species Enterobacter sp. E20. The sequence goes on along the minus strand of NZ_CP012999.1, from coordinate 3,524,780 downwards.
AACCAGGTGCAGCACTACGGCAAACAGGGCTGCACCAGCGCGCTGCCGGAACACTTCTTCCTGCAGCGCTACAAATCCGCTTACGCCGCGGAATGGGAACACTTTGTTGCGGTCCTGCGCGGCGAAGCGGTGCCTGACTGCAGCGGCGATGATGGTGAACGTGCGCTGTACCTTGCGGATAAAGCGCTGGAATCACTGCGCAGCCAGCGCGAGATCGTCCTCTAAACACAACAACCCTACACAGAGAGACATAATAATGAAAAAACTGATCGTAGCCGCCCTCATCGCCATGACGTCCGGGGCCGCCCTCGCCGAAAACGAGCAAATCGTTTTCAGTACGCCAAACCTGGCCATGCCGTTTGAAGTTCACATGCAGCGCACTGCGGTGAAAGCCGCAAAAGAGATGGGCGTGAAGCTTCAGGTGCTGGACGGGCAGGGCAGCTCGCCGAAGCAGGTGGCTGACCTGGAAAACGCCATCACCCGCGGGGCACAGGGCTTTATCGTCTCCCCGAACGACGTCAACGCGGTCTCCAGCGCGGTGGATGAAATTCAGGATGCGAAGCTGCCGATCGTCACTCTTGACCGCTCCGTCGACAGCCAGAAGAAAGTGCCGCACTTTGGCGCCAACAACTACAAGGGCGGCCAGGCGGTTGGCGACTTCGTTAAAACCAAATTCCCCGACGGCGCGGACATCATTCTCCTCACCGGTCAGCCGGGCTCCTCTTCCAACATTGAACGCACCAAAGGGATCCGCGACAGCCTGAAGGCGGGCGGGGATAAGTACAAGATCGTCGCCGATCAGACCGGCAACTGGATGCGTTCTGAAGGGATGCGCATCGTTGAAAGCGTGCTGCCTTCGCTGCCGAAACGTCCGCAGGTGATCCTCTCCGCCAACGACGATATGGCGCTGGGGGCGATTGAAGCGCTGCAGAGCCAGGGCGTGAAGCCGGGCGAAATCCTCGTGACCGGGTTTGATGCGGTGCCGGAAGCGCTGGCCCGCGTGCGCGACGGCTGGCTGGCGGTAACGGCGGATCAGCGTCCGGGCTTTGCGGTGCAGACGGCGATGAGCCAGCTGGTGGCCAACGTGCGCGAGAAGAAAGCCATCACCGGCGCCGACTACCCGCCGACGCTGATCACCAAAGAGAACCTGCAGCAGGCCGAGCGTATCGGTGAGGCCGGTAACTAATATGTCCCGAGCCGCCTCTGGCGGCTCATCATGAGGAGGAGCAGACTGATGTCGCAACCCTTACTGAAAGTGACCGACCTGGCAAAAAGCTTTTCCGGCGTCTGGGCGCTGAGCAGCGCTCAGCTGACCGTCGGCAGCGGCGAAATTCACGCCCTGCTGGGGGAAAACGGGGCGGGAAAATCCACGCTGCTGAAGGCGCTCGCGGGCGCGCAGCCGCAAACGCGCGGGGATATCTGGTTCAACGGCGAAACGCTGCCGGTGGACGACTCCCCGGTGGCGCGCCAGAACAAGGGCATTATCACCATCTATCAGGAATTCAACCTGCTGCCCAACATGACCGTCGCGGAAAACATGTTTCTCGGGCGCGAGCCGCGCAGGCGTAACCTGATCGTCGACGAAAGGGCGGTTAACCTGGAGGCGCAGGTCATTCTCGATTACCTCCAGCTGAACGTTGCGCCGACCACGCCTGTCGCCCGCCTGAGCGTCGCCCAGCAGCAGATGGTGGAGATCGCCCGGGCGCTGACCCTCAACGCCCGGTTAATCATTATGGACGAACCTTCCGCCGCGCTGAGCGACAGCGAGGTGGAAAGCCTGCACCGCGTGGTTCGGGAGCTTAAAAACCGCGGCGTGAGCATTATTTATGTTACCCACCGTTTGCACGAAGTTTTCCAGCTCTGCGATCGCTTCACCGTTTTCCAGGACGGCCGCTTTACCGGCACCGGCGCGGTGGCGGAGACCAACGTCGAACAGCTGATCCGCCTGATGGTCGGGCGCGACGTAGCCTTTAACCGTCGTCCCGCCAGCGAAACGCATCATGAAGACAAACCCGTCCGCCTGGCGGTGAAGGGGCTGAGCCGCGAAAAGCCGCCGCTGGATCCGCACGGCATCGCCCTGCACGACATCAGCTTCCACGTCCACGCCGGGGAAGTCTTAGGCATTGCCGGGCTGGTGGGCGCGGGACGTACCGAAGTGGCCCGCTGCCTGTTTGGCGCAGATGCGTTTACCTCCGGGAGCTTTGAGCTGGACGGCGTGCCGTACCAGCCGCGCGACCCGCTGTATGCCCTCGATCAGGGCGTGGCGCTGGTGCCGGAAGATCGCAAAAAAGAGGGGGCGGTGCTGGGGCTGTCGATTCGCGACAACCTGTCGCTCTCCTGTCTCTCCTCGCTGCTGCAGTGGCGCTGGTTCGTGAACACCCGCAAAGAGGACGATCTGATTGAGTCCTACCGCAAGGCGCTGCAGATCAAAATGGTCAACAGCGCGCAGGAGGTGCGCAAGCTCTCCGGCGGCAACCAGCAAAAGGTGATCCTCGCGCGCTGCATGGCGCTCAACCCGCGGGTGCTGATCGTCGATGAGCCGACGCGCGGCATCGACGTGGGGACCAAATCGGAAGTGCACCAGGTGTTGTTTGACATGGCGAAAAAGGGCGTGGCGGTGATTGTGATCTCCTCCGATCTGCCTGAAGTGATGGCGGTGTCTGACCGGATCATCACCCTCAGCGAAGGCCGGGTGACCGGGGAAATCCACGGTGATGACGCTAACGAAGAACGGCTGATGACGATGATGGCCATCAACCACAACGCCCTGAACGCGGCATAACGGAGTTTCTCATGACGCAGATGATTTCTAAAACGCAGGCCCCGGTCAAACGCGCCGGACGCATCGATCCCATCGCCTTCTTCGAGCGCTTCGGGGTGCTGATTTTCATGATCCTGCTGCTGATCTTCTTCCAGTCGCAGAACAGCAACTTTTTCTCTGAACGCAATATTTTCAACATCCTGACCGAAGTCTCCATCTACGGGATCATGGCCGTGGGGATGACCTTCGTCATTCTCACCGCCGGGATCGACCTCTCCGTCGGCTCCATTCTGGCGGTGTGCGCCATGACCGCGGCGTACGTGATCAAGGGCGACAACTTCACCACCGTTGACCCGAACGCGTGGGGCGGCATGAGCTGGCTGATTGGGCTGGGGATCTGTCTGGCCATGGGCACGGCGATTGGCTTCCTGCACGGTCTGGGCGTCACCCGCCTGCGCCTGCCGCCGTTCATCGTCACCCTCGGCGGGATGACCATCTGGCGCGGCCTGACGCTGGTGATTAACGACGGCGCGCCGATTGCCGGTTTTGACCCCGGCTACCGCTGGTGGGGGCGCGGGGAGCTGCTCGGCATCTCTATTCCGATCTGGATCTTCGCCATCGTCGCCGTCGGCGGCTATCTGGCGCTGCATAAAACCCGCTGGGGCCGCTTCGTGTACGCCATCGGCGGCAACCCGGAGGCGGCGCGCCTGGCGGGGGTGAACGTCAAGCGCGTGCTGGTCAGCGTCTACGTGCTGATCGGCTGTCTGGCGGGGCTGGCGGGCTTCATCCTGAGCGCGCGTCTGGGGAGCGCCGAGGCGGTCGCCGGGATCTCCTTTGAGCTGCGCGTCATCGCCTCGGTGGTGATCGGCGGCACCTCGCTGATGGGCGGCTACGGGCGCATCGGCGGGACCATTATCGGCTCCATCATTATGGGCATTCTGATTAACGGCCTGGTGCTGATGAACGTCTCGGCCTACTACCAGCAGATTATCACCGGATTAATTATCGTTCTGGCGGTGGCGTTTGATACCTATGCCAAAAGCCGTCGCGGCGCACTGTGAGGATCACGATGAAAGAGGTTCGTATTGGATTAATTGGCACCGGGTATATCGGCAAGGCGCACGCTATCGCCTATGCCCAGGCCCCGACGGTCTTCAACCTGCGCGGCAGGCTGGTGCGCGAGATGGTGGCGGAAGTCACGCGGGAGTTGGCGGCAGCGCGCGCGCAGGCGTTTGGCTTCAACCGCTCCACCGGGGACTGGCGGGCGCTGGTGGCCGACCCGGCCATTGACGTGGTGGATATTTGTTCCCCCAACCATCTGCATAAGGAGATGACGCTGGAGGCGATCCGCCACGGCAAGCACGTCTACTCGGAGAAGCCGCTGGCGCTTAACGCCCACGACGCGCGCGAGATGGTCGACGCCGCGAAGCGGGCCGGGGTGAAAACGCTGGTGGGGTTCAACTACATGAAGAACCCGACGGCGCAGCTGGCGAAGGAGATTATCGCGCGCGGCGAGATTGGCGAGGTGATCCACTTCTACGGCACCCACAACGAAGACTATATGGCCGACCCGCTCTCGCCCATTCACTGGCACTGCTTCAAAGAGACCGCCGGGCTGGGGGCGCTGGGCGACCTCGCGGCGCACATCGTCAACATGGCTCAGTACCTGGTGGGGGATATCGAGCAGGTCTGCGGCGACCTGAAGATCGTGGTCCCGGAGCGCCCGGCGAAGGCCGGATCGTCTGAGATGATTGCCGTTGAAAACGAGGATCAGGCCCACGCGATGGTGCGTTTCGCGGGCGGGGCGCAGGGCGTGATTGAAACCTCCCGCGTTGCCTGCGGACGCAAGATGGGGCTCTCGTACGTCATCACCGGAACGAAAGGCGCCATCAGCTTCACCCAGGAGCGCATGGCCGAGCTGAAGCTCTATCTGCATGACGATCCTGTGAACCGCCAGGGGTTCCGCACGCTGCTCGTCGGCCCGGCGCACCCGGACTACGCCGCGTTCTGCATGGGCGCGGGACACGGGATTGGCTTTAACGATCAAAAAACGGTGGAGGTGCGCGACCTGGTGGACGGGATTGCCGCCGACGCGCCGATGTGGCCGGACTTCGAAGAGGGCTGGAAGGTGTCGCGCGTGCTGGACGCGATTGCGCTCTCGCACCGGGAAGGCCGCTGGCTGAACGTGAACGACATTGTCTGATGAGGTATCAACGTGGAAAAGCAGTTTGATGTGATATGCATGGGCCGCGTGGCGGTAGACCTCTACAGTCAGCAGATTGGTGCCCGTCTGGAGGACGCGTCGAGCTTCGCCAAATACCTCGGCGGGTCGTCGGGTAACGTGGCGTACGGCACCGCGCGCCAGGGTTTACGCTCGTCGATGCTGGCGCGCGTCGGCGATGAACATATGGGCCGCTTCCTGCGGGAAGAGCTCAACCAGGTGGGCTGCGATACCAGCCATCTGATTACCGATAAACAACGACTTACGGCGCTGGTGCTCCTCGGCATTAAAGACCGGGACACCTTTCCTCTGATTTTTTATCGCGATAACTGCGCGGATATGGCGATTACCGCCAGCGATGTGGACGAAAGCTACATTGCCTCCGCACGTTGTCTTGCCATCACCGGGACTCACCTTTCTCATCCGCAGACCCGCGAGGCGGTGCTGACGGCGCTGGGCTATGCCCGCCGTCACGGCGTGCGCACGGTGCTGGACATCGACTATCGTCCGGTGCTGTGGGGGCTAACCTCCTTAGGCGACGGCGAAACGCGTTTTATCGCCGCCGAGAAGGTCACCCGCGAGCTGCAGGAGGTGCTGCACCTCTTCAACGTCATTGTCGGCACCGAAGAGGAGTTTCACATTGCGGGCGGCAGCACGGATACCCTACAGGCGCTGGGACAGGTGCGTGCCGTCAGTGACGCAGCGCTGGTCTGCAAGCGCGGCGCGCTCGGCTGCTCGGTCTATACCGACGCCATTCCGCCCCGGCTGGACGAAGGCCTGACGGTGACCGGCGTGCGCGTGGAGGTGCTGAACGTCCTCGGGGCGGGGGACGCGTTTATGTCCGGCCTGCTGCGCGGCTACCTGAACGACGAAGGCTGGGAGCAGGCGTGCCGCTACGCCAACGCCTGCGGCGCGCTGGTGGTTTCGCGCCACGGCTGCGCCCCGGCGATGCCGAGCAAAATCGAGCTGGATGACTATCTTTCCCGCGCCGCGAACGTGCCGCGCCCGGATCTCGACCCGCGTCTTAACCATCTCCACCGGATGACCACTCGCCGCCGCGAATGGCCGGAGCTGTGCGTGATGGCCTTCGACCACCGCAGCCAGCTTGAGGATATGGCGATGCAGTGCGGCGCGTCGCTTAAGCGCATTCCGGCGCTGAAGCAGCTGATCCTGCAGGCCAGCCGCGAGGCGGCGAGCCGCGCCGGGCTGGAGGGCAAAGCCGGCCTTCTGTGCGACGGCACCTTTGGTCAGGACGCGCTGAACGCGATCACCGGGGAAGGGTGGTGGATTGGTCGTCCCATCGAGCTGCCGGGTTCCCGGCCGCTGGAGATGGAGCACGGCAACATCGGCACCCAGCTTATCAGCTGGCCGCAGGAGCACGTGGTGAAGTGCCTGGTCTTTTTCCACCCGGAAGATGCCCACGGCCTGCGCCTGGAGCAGGAGCAGAAAATCGCCGAGGTGTACCACGCCTGCTGCCGTTCCGGGCACGAGCTGCTGCTTGAGGTGATCCTGCCTGCGACCATGCCGCGCAGCGACGAGCTCTACCTGCGCGCCATCTCCCGCTTCTACAACCTCGGCATTTACCCGGACTGGTGGAAGCTGCCGCCGCTCTCCGCCGACGGCTGGACGGCGCTGAGCGAGATTATCGAACGCCGGGACCCGCACTGCCGCGGGGTGGTGATCCTCGGCCTGGACGCTCCGGCGGAACAGCTGCGCGCCGACTTCAAAGCCGCAGCGGGGCAGACGGTAGTGAAAGGCTTCGCCGTGGGGCGCACGCTGTTTGGCGATGCCTCCCGCGCGTGGCTGAAGCACGATATTGACGATGCGCAGCTGGTGGCGCGCATCCGGGACAACTACCTGCAGCTTATCGCCTGGTGGCGCGAGCGCGGACACGCATAATGGAGACGACAATGAGTGTGCAATTAGGCATTAACCCGCTGACGTGGACGAACGACGATCTGCCTTCTCTCGGCGCGGAAACCTCGCTGGAAACCTGTCTGAGCGAAGGGAAAGAGGCCGGTTTTGCCGGCTTCGAACTGGGCAATAAATTCCCGCGCGAAGCGCGCCTGCTTGGCCCCATCCTGCAGCGTCACGACCTGCAGCTGGTCTCCGGCTGGTACTCCGGCCGCCTGCTGGAGCGCAGCGTGGAGGAGGAGATCGCCGCCGTGCAGCCGCACCTGACGCTGCTGCGCGAGCTGGGGGCGAAGGTGCTGGTGTTTGCGGAAGTGAGCGGCTGCATTCACGGCGAGCAGCAGACCCCGGTGCATCTGCGCCCGCGCTTCCCGCAGGAGCGCTGGAAGGAGTACGGCGAGAAGCTCACCGAATTTGCCCGCTATACGCAGCAGCAGGGCGTGCAGATTGCCTACCATCACCATATGGGCACGGTGATTGAGTCTTCCGAAGACGTGGACAACCTGATGACTCACACCGGGGAGGCGGTCGGACTGCTGCTGGATACCGGCCATCTCACCTTTGCCGGGGCCGATCCGCTGGCGGTGGCGCAGCGCTGGGCGTCGCGCATCAATCACGTTCACTGCAAAGACGTGCGCGCCGACGTGCTGGCGGACGTCAAAAACCGCAAAACCAGCTTCCTCGATGCGGTGCTGAGCGGCGTGTTTACCGTGCCGGGCGACGGCTGCGTCGATTACCCACCGATTATGCGGCTGCTGAAGGCGCAGGATTATCACGGCTGGCTGGTGGTCGAGGCCGAGCAGGATCCGGCGATTGCCCATCCGCTGACCTACGCCCGTCTGGGGTATAACAACCTGAGCCGCCTGGCGCGCGACGCCGGACTGATTTGAGGAGGGAACATGTCACGTCTGTTATCACGCTGGCAACAGCCGAACGCGGAGGGGCGCACCCAGTGTGTTACACCGGAAGGCGCAGGGTGGGGCTACGTCGGCTTTGAGGCGTATGAGCTGCAGGAGGGGCAGACGCTGACGCTGCCCGCCGTCAGCGAAGAGCGCTGCCTGGTGCTGGTCGCCGGGCGGGCCTCCATCAGCACGCCTTCCGCGCAGTTTAACGATATCGGCGAGCGGATGAGCCCCTTCGAGCGCATTAAGCCGTGGGCGGTGTACGTCGCCCCGCAGGAATCGGTGCAGGTGAAGGCGCTGACGACGCTGGAGCTGGCGGTCTGCGCCGCGCCGGGCAAAGGCACGTATCCGACGCGGCTGATTGCGCCGCAGGATATCGACGGTGAAGCGCGCGGCAAAGGTCATAACCAGCGCTACGTGCATAACATTTTGCCGGAAGACAGGCCCGCCGACAGCCTGCTGGTGGTGGAGGTGTGGACCAGTGAAGGCTGCACCAGTTCGTACCCGAGCCACAAGCACGACACGGATAACCCGCCGCAGGAGACCTATCTGGAGGAGACCTACTACCATCGCCTCAACCCGGAGCAGGGGTTCTGCATGCAGCGCGTCTACACCGATGACAGAACGCTGGATGAGTGTATGGCGGTCTATAACCGTGACGTGGTGATGGTGCCGAAGGGCTACCACCCGGTCGCGACGATGGCCGGGTATGACAGCTACTACCTCAACGTGATGGCCGGCCCGGTGCGCAAATGGATGTTCACCTGGGAAGAGGACCACGCGTGGATTAATCGGGATTATCCCGCGGACAGCGGTGGCTAGCGCGGGTTAGCCACCAGAACACCAGCGCCAGCAGGCTGACCGAGGCGCCAAGCAGGCAGACGCCCGGCCAGCCGGCACAGGCATACGTCATCGTTGTGCCGAGCGCGCCGAGCCCGCTGCCGACGGCATAAAACAGCATGTAAAGCCCGACCAGCCGGCTGTGCGCCTCGGGACGGGTGCGGAAAATCATGCTCTGATTAGTGACGTGCAGCGCCTGACCGCCCAAGTCGAGCAGTATGATGCCGATAAGCAAGATCCCGAGTGAACGGTCCATCAGCGACAAGGGCCACCAGGCTAACAGTAAGATACTCAGCGCCGCGGCGCTGGTGCGTTGGGCATATCCCCGATCGGCCCAGCGTCCTGCCCGGCCAGCAGCCAGCGCGCCCACCGCGCCAGCCAGTCCAAACGCGCCAATCGCTGTATGCGAAAAGTTAAACGGCGGTGCGCTCAGCGGCAGCACCAGCGCGCTCCAGAAAATATTGAACGACGCAAACATCAGCAGCGCCAGCACGCCGCGTATCTGCAGCACTTTTTCCTGCCGCAGCAGCGTGAGCATTGAACCAATCAGGCGCGGATAGCTCATCGTGGCAGTGACGGCTGGCAGGGCGGGGAGTCGCCACCACAGAGGTAACGCAATCATGAGCATCAGCGCGGCAGCGCAAAGATAAACCCCGCGCCAGCCCGCGATATCGCTGATGCCACCGGCAAAGACGCGAGCGAGCAGCAAACCTGTGAACACGCCGCCCTGTGCCGCACCGACAACGCGTCCTTGTTCATGGGGCGACGCGGCGCTGGCGGCGTAGGCGATCAGCCCCTGCGTCATGGCCGTGCCCAACATACCGGTCGCAAGCATACCGATCAGCAGCGCTGAAGAGGACTGTGCCATGCTGACGGAAACCAGCGCCACCACCAGAGCAATCAGCTGTACTGCCATGAGTCGTCGACGATCCACTTTGTCACCCAGAGGAACGACGAGCAAAAGAGCCAGCGCGCAGCCAATTTGTGTCGCGGTCACCACGCCCCCCACGGCCGCATGGCTGATGCCGAAATCGTTCGCCAGCGCGTCAAGCAAAGGCTGGGCGTAATAGACGTTTGCCACGCTTAGGCCGCTGGCGGTGGCGAACAGCCAGACCATGCTGCGCGGCATGTCGGCTGAAGGAAGGGCTGACGTCAGTGACATATTCAAAATCCTCGCCTGTGATAACCTGGTTTCAAAAAGAAACTGGTTGAATGCTAGGCTATGCAGTTTTAAAATGCAACCAGTTATGGGGTGGCCTTTGCGAGGAAAACAGGTGATGTCCCGAAATACGGTAAAAGAGGAATATTGTCCCGTTGCCCGCAGCGTTGACCTGCTCGGGGATCGCTGGTCGCTTCTTATTGTGCGTAATGCGTTTGACGGCATGACGCGCTTCGGGGATTTTCAGCGCAGCCTTGGGGTGGCGCGCAACATCCTTTCTGACCGGCTTCGCAAGCTGGTTGAGGCGGAAATCCTGACGTTACAGGGAGCATCGGACGGCACGGCTTATCAGGAATATGTTCTGACCGACAAAGGCGAACGTCTTTTCCCAGTGATCGTGGCGCTGCGTCAGTGGGGAGAGCAAAATCTGTTTGCGCAGGGCGAGCGTCACTCGCTGCTGGTCGACAGGCGGACGGGCAGGCCGGTTCCCTTTATGGCGCCAGCAGCGCATGACGGCACTGCGCTGCTGCCGGTGGATACGGAAGTGCAGAAGATCGAATGAGTCACTCCGGTTAATTACCGCTTATCGCCTGCTCAATCGTCCGGGCGACGATCTGCGGCTGGCTCACCATCGACACGTGGCTTGCCGCCACCTCGGCGGTTTTCGCATGGATCGTCTTCGCCATCGCCCGTTCAAGATCGGGGTTGATCATTCGGTCATTCTTGCTGACCACATACCAGCTCGGTTTATCATGCCACGCCGCGTGGGCGACCTTTTCACCAAACGCCTCGGCCTTAATTGGCCCCTGCGTGGCTGCAATGGTGTTTTGAATGTCTGGCTTCACGTCAGGCGCGAAGTCCTTTCTGACGGCTTCTGTCGGCAGGTATAAATAGCCGTCCGCCGTTTTAGCAATGCCCGCGCTGCCCGGCGGGGCAGGATAGCTTCCTGCCAGATCCGCCGTCGACTGGCCGGAATCCGGCGCGAACGCCGCCACGTACACCAGCGATTTTACCCGCGCATCGTTGCCCGCCTCGCTAATCACGGTACCTCCCCAGGAGTGGCCCACCAGCACCACCTCACCCTCGGCGCGGGCGATGGCCCGCCGCGTGGCCGCAACGTCATCCTTAAGCGACGTGAGCGGGAGCTGGACGGCAATGACCTCGGCGTGCTGCTTCTGCAACAGGGTAATCACCTTATTCCAGCTGCTGCCGTCGGCAAACGCGCCGTGCACCAGCACGACGCTGGTTTTACTCTGCGCAAAGGCGCTGGCGGAAACCGCCAGCAGGCCTGCCGTCACTACAGACAGTGCTTTCATCTTCAGACTCCTTAAAAGTGGTGGACCGTCGCGTGTGGCGGGACGGTGAATTCAACGGTTTTGTGGTCGAGCGGCTTGTGCGTCGGGTCGGCCAGAATAATCGTCACCTTGTGTTTACCGGCGGGTAGCCCCACGAGGATCACCGGCTCTCCGCTGGCGTCAGCCCAGTGCCACGGCGCGTCATCCACCACCACGTGAATGTGACCGATGCGCGGGGTGACCTTGAGCGCCTCGGGGCCGAATACCGGCTCGATGCGCAGGTTTTCGGCACGGTACTGGATAAACACCGCGCCTTTGCTCAGCGGCCCGGCAAGCGGGGGATCGACTATCAGCTTTGCGGGCGGCTGCGGCTGCGCCAGCGGCGCAACGGCGGCGGGGCCGTTAACGTCCTCTGCGCTCAGGTTGTCCAGCGGCGTGGTCCGGGCATGGGCTACAGAAGCCAGGACTAGCAGGGGGAAAAGTGCATAGCGACGAATCATGGGTTCTCTCCTTATCGGTTGTGAATGACGACAGGGAAAGAAAACCATTTTTATGTATCGGAGATATTTGCCGGAGGCGGCGTTTTGTACCCGTTTGTCAGCGTGGCGCTCTGGATACAGTGCGATACAGTTTGCCTGCCTGGACGACGCACAATCGCTATCGCCAGCCCGGCAATCACCAGCGTCAATCCCGTTGATACCCACATTGCACCTGCGATCCCCAGCGTTTTATTCAGCCACGCATAGGCAAACGGTGAGGCTGCCGCCATCAGCTGGCCGGGGATAAGCAGCATGCCGGTGCGGCGGGCATAGCTTTCGGGGCTAAACAGCTCCAGCGGCAGGGTGGCTTTTACGATGGTGACCAGCCCGTTGATGGCGCCGTAGCCCAGCACAAACCCGGCCGCACACCACGCAAACAGGGCGCTGCTCATCCCCAGAAGAAAGCAGAGCGGCATGGCGAGCGCGGTAAAAAGCGTCAGTTTGAAGGGGGTTAAGCGGGCACCCGCCAGCACTTCCAGCGAGCGGGCGCCCGTCTGGCCGACTCCCCACAGCATGCTGATGGCGACCGGCAGGCCGAAGTGGGCAATAAACTCCGGCAGATGGGTGGAGGTGCCGTTAGAGACAAGGGTGATGAGGGCAATGAAGGCGGCATAAAGCCAGGCGTTACGCCGCTCGTTGTTCAGCGGCGGCGCGGTGACCTTTGTCGTCACCGTCAGCCGCTGCCGGGGAAGCGTTCGAATCAGCATCGCGCTCAGCAGGCCGAAGAGCGCGTAGACGCGCAGCGCCTCCTGCCAGCTCATGACCTGAAGCAGAGCATCGCCCAGCGGCCAGAAAACGGCGGAGGCCAGCCCGCCCGCCAGCGTGACGCGTGAGATTGTTCTTCGCGCCTGCTGCCCGTAGAGGTTCACCAGCGCGGCGAACAGCGCGTCGTACAGCGACAGGCGCATCCCTACGCCGCCGATCAGCCAGGCGCAGTACCAGCCAAAAAGCGTCTGGGTATAGGCCATCCCTGCGCAGCTTGCGGCGATCAGCAACGTGCCGCTCATCACCACCTTCTGACCGCCAAAGCGTGCCAGCAGGCGGGCGACAAACGGGGAAACCGCCGCCATCACCAGCATCGCCAGCGTCAGGCCGAGGTAAATCTGCGGTGATGACCATCCCCGGTCGGCTGAAATCGCCAGCGCAAAGGTGCCGGGCATATAAAACGAGATCCCCCAGTTGATAAGCTGATTACATCCCGCCGCGAGGGCGAGGCGGCGTGGCAGGGCGGGTGTTTCCATTGTTTTTCATTCCGTTATGCAGTTGTCCTGAGCATAACTCGCGCGCTATTGTGCTGGCAGGGCAGCAACCTTATGCGCGGTATAAGAGAAACTTTGAATGACAACGCTTAATCTGGGCTATCTCGCCACCTTCCGTCTGGTGATCCAGCGCGGCAGCTTTTCAGCGGCAGCGGATGCGCTGGGTATTTCCCAGCCTGCCGTCAGCCTGCAAATACGTCAGCTGGAGCAGTTTCTGCAAACGCGGCTGGTGGAGCGTACCGGGCGGGGGATTAAGGCTACGGCTGCCGGGCAGGCGTTGCTGGCGCACGGGGAGCGTATTCAGCAGGCGGTGGATGACGCCATCCGGTCCGTGAGCGCATTCAGCCACGATGTGAGCGGCACCATTACGCTTGGCACGGGGGCAACGGCCTGCATCCATCTTCTGCCGCCGCTGCTGGAGAAGCTGCGCCAGGACTATCCGCTTCTGAGCGTGGGGGTGACGACGGGCAACACCCTCGACATCGTCAGGGCCATCGAAGAGAACCGGCTCGATATGGGGCTGGTGACGCTGCCGGTGAGCGGCAGAGCGCTGGACGTCATGCCGGTAATGGACGAAGAGTTTGTTTTTATCGCGTCGCGGGAGCAGCAGGATGCTTTCAGGGATTTTACCCCGGAGGCGCTGCACGCTCAGCCGCTGATTGCCTTTGAATCAGGCAGCGGTACCCGGGCGCTGATCGATGGCTGGTTTGCGGCTAATGGACTAGCGATCGCACCGGTGATGCAGCTTGGCAGCATCGAAGCGATCAAACGCATGGTTCGCGCGGGGCTGGGCTACAGTATTGTGCCGCGAATGGCGGTCCAACAGGATGCCGATCGCGAAGGGCTATGCGTGATGTCGCTTACGCCCATGCTGCAGCGGCAGCTGGCGGTGGTAATGCGGCAGGATAAAATCCTCAGCAAAGGGATCGCGGCCATTATTCGGCTCGTGCAACATCCTACGGCTGTTTAGCGGTCAGCGGTGTCGACGGTCAGGCTGGATTGCTGCGACTGGATTTTGTCCTGATGGTGGTACCAGGCGCCAATTGAAGAGTAAACGAAGCGGCCAAAGAAAAACAGGAAGCTGATGAGCAGTATGATGCGGGTCATTCGGGTATTAAATTGATGTCGTTTGCGCATACGCGTGACCTGACTCACTCTGTTTTTCCTGGATAAGCCCTTTTGGGCGACGAGGATATTAAGGCACAGCGGGAAGGCGGGGTCAATTCTGCTGTGTGTAAATAACCGTCAATGTTTACATTGATTAATGTTATTGAAATTAATTAATGCATTTACCATATTGATAATATGAAGAAAATAATTTCAAAAAAACGCCGCGAAAAGTTATTTGCGTAAAGTAGTTTGATTTAAGTCAACGGCTTCCCGGCCCTGATATTTAAAATCCTTCCTCCATACAGTTCGCCCCTCACCTTGCCGGGCGGCGCGTACGTCAGGTTGGATGCCTGTCTTTATTTTCCCTCTGGAGCGAAAGGGGTTTAACCGGGCATCTATGAACATTCTCGCTTTCCTGAAAAAAAATGAAAACCGCTGGTGGGCATTGCCGCTTATTTTGCCTGTGGTTTTACTTCCCGTGCTGAGCATTGCGAATACGTTCACGCAGCTGGGCGACGGCATTGCGGCACTCTATTATTTACCCCTCTCATTTTTGCTTTCGCTGATGATGTTCTTTGGCCTGGAAGCGCTGCCCGGGATCGTATTGTCGCTGTTTATCCGCTATTACCCGTCGGTCGGGATGTTTGAAACCGTCGCGGGGATCCTCCATTTTGTCGTCCCTTTAGTGCTCAGCTGGGGTGGCTACCGGGTGTTTGCGCCCAGACGGAATATGACCGCGTACGGCGACGTGCGGCTGATGGCGCAGCGCATCTTCTGGCAGGCGTTCTGCCCCGCGACGCTGTTTCTGGTGCTGTTTCAGTTTGCGGTGTATTTAGGCGTGTATGAGAGCCGCCAGAGCCTTGCGGGATTAAACCCCCTCAATATTCGCACGCTCATCAACTATCAGACGCTGCTGGTCAGCGGCCTGACGGGCGTGCCGCTGAGCTATCTGCTGATCCGCCTGCTTCGTCATCCGCGCTATATCAAAAGCCTTCTCTCGCAGATCCGTTCCGAGATAGACAAAAAGGTGACGGTCGTTGAGTTGCTGGTGTGGGCTATCGCGCTTGGCGGGCTGCTTTCGCTGCTGCTGCTTCCGATGAATGAGAACAGCTCCATTTTCACCACCAACTACACCCTTTCCCTGCTGATGCCGGTGATGCTCTGGGGCGCGATGCGTTTTGGCTATAAGCTAATTTCGCTTATCTGGACGCCGATACTGCTGGTGTCTATTCACTATTTTTACCGCTATATCCCGGTGAACCCGGGGTATGACATTCAGCTGGCGATCACCTCTTCCAGTTACCTGGTCTTCTCCTTCGTGGTGATTTATATGTCGATGCTGGCGACCCGGCAGCGCGCGTCGAACAAACGCTCCCGCAGGCTGGCGCTGCTCGACCCGATCGTCCATATGCCTAACCTGCGGGCGCTGTCGCGCGATCTGGCGAAAAACCCGTGGTCGGCGCTCTGCCTGCTGCGCATTCCGGAGCTGGAAATTCTGGGCCGAAATTACGGCGTGTTGCTGCGCATTCAGTACAAACAGCAGCTGGCGCAGTGGGTGAATGGCATTCTCCAGCCCAATGAGCTGGTGTATCACCTGACCGGGTATGACCTGGCGGTACGGCTTAACGCGGAATCGCACCAGCAGCGGATTGAAGCCCTGGACGAGCACATCAAGCAGTTCCGCTTTGTCTGGGACGGCATGCCGCTGCAGCCGCAGGTGGGCGTGAGCTATTGCTATGTCCGGTCCCCGGTTAACCATCTTTATCTGGTGCTTGGCGAACTGGGCGTGGTTGCCGACCTGTCGCTCTCCTCCAACCATCCGGAAAACCTTCAGCAGCGTGGGGCCGTCCATTTGCAGCGCAGCCTGAAGGATAAAGTCGCGATGATGAGCCGCCTGCAAAAGGCGCTTGATAACGACGAATTCACCCTGCTGGTTCAACCCGTTCGCGGCATGCGTGGCGATTGCTATCACGAAGTCCTGCTCCGAATGCCGGATATAAACGGGCTATTGATCTCCCCCGACCAGTTCCTGCCCGTCGCGCAGGAGTTTGGTCTCTCTTCGCGGGTAGATTTGTGGGTGCTCGAGCACACCCTGCGTTTCCTGGCCGCGCATCGCGAAAGACTGCCCGGCCAGCGCTTTGCCATTAATCTTGCCCCGTCGACCGTGTGTCGGGTGCAGTTTCCGCTTGAGGTGAGTCGCCTGCTGGCGAAATACGCCATTGAGCCGTGGCAGCTGATCTTTGAAGTGACTGAGTGCAGCACCTTTTGCAATGCGGAGCAGGCGCTACACATCCTCCGGCAGCTGCAGAAAATGGGGGTACGTATTGCAATTGATGATTTTGGCACCGGCTATGCGAGCTATGCGCGGCTGAAAAGCGTGGACGCGGATATTCTCAAGATTGACGGCAGCTTTATTCGCAATATCGTCAACAACAGCCTGGATTATCAGATTGTGGCGTCTATCTGCCATCTGGCGCGCATGAAAAAGATGCTGGTGGTAGCGGAGTATGTCGAAAGCGAAGAGATACGTAGCGCGGTTCACGCGCTAGGCATCGATTATGTGCAGGGTTATCTGATTGGCAGACCGGCACCGCTTGAGTCACTGCTGGAAGCAGAGGCGTCCACCGCGGACGCCTGAGCCGTTACGCGGCGACGTCGGCGCTCTCTTCTTCAATTTTGAGCAGCCAGCCGGTGACCGCTTCCCAGTACTGCTGCTCTTTTTCCAGGTCCAGCAGGACCAGCGCGTTCTGGCTGAACCAGTCGTGCGGGAAGCTCAGCGTCCAGTGGTGGTCGTCGGTTTTAAGCTTCAGCGTAGGCGGCGTGGTGGTGGCCTGACGCTGGTTATTGAGCAGCACGCCCAGACGCAGCAGCTGAATAAGCGGCAGGAACTGTTTTTTCTTGAACAGCGTAAAGCGCGGCAGGTCGTCGAGCTTGATGGCCTTGCGGTGATAACGCACCAGGGTCGCCATCATGGTTTGCTGCTCCTGGTTGAAGCCAGGCAGATCGCTGTTTTGCAGAATGTAGGCCGAATGGCGGTGCATCCCGCTGTGGTTGATGTTCAGCCCCACCTCGTGCAGCATCGCGGCCCATTTCAACAGCGCGGCAAGCTGCGGGTGCGCGAGCTTCGGATTCTGCTCCTGCCACTGTTCGTACATCTGCACCGTGGTGTCCAGCACGCGCTTCGCCTGTTCACGGTCGATGTTGTACTGATTGGCGAGACTTTGCGCGGTGCGGCTGCGAATATCCTGATGGCGGAAGCGGCCTTCCATCTCATACAGCACGCCTTCACGCAGCGCGCCGTCCGACAGGCGCAGCTCTTTTATGGCGAGGGCATCAAACACGCCGCAGAGAATAGCCAGCCCCGGCACGAATACCGCTTTACGCTCGTCGGAAAGACCCGGCAGGCTTAAGGCGTCAAAACTTTTATGCTTCAGCACTTCTTCGGTCAGCAACGTCAGGCGTTCGGGCGTAATAAACCCGTCTTTTTCACCCATCGCCAGCAGCACTTCATGCGCCGCCTTGATGGTGCCCGACGCGCCCAGCGCCACGTTCCAGCCCTGAATACGGTACTGCCAGGCCAGGTTTTCCAGCTTCTGGACAGCCGCCATACGCGCGCGCTGGAAGTTCTCGCGGGTGATGGTGCCGCCCGGGAAATACATCTGTGCGAAGCTGACGCAGCCCATACGGCGGCTTTCCACCAGGCGCGGCTCAAAATCTTCGCCGATCACCAGCTCCGTTGAGCCACCGCCGATATCGATAACCAGCTTGCGCCCTTTTTCCGGCTGGGTGTGCTCAACGCCCATGAAAATCAGACGCGCTTCCTCGTTACCGGAGATGATCTCAATCGGGTAGGGGATCACTTTTTCGGCCCGCTTGAGGAACTCCGGGGCGTTCAGGGCCTGGCGCAGGGTGTGAGTGCCCACGATGCACACGCTGGAAGGCGAGAAGCCCTGCAGGCGTTCAGCAAACAGCGACAGGCAGTTTAACCCGCGCTCCATCGCCTCTTCGCTGAGCATGCTGCGTTCATCAAGACCATCCGCCAGGTGTACGCGCTGCTTCAGACGACCGATTATCTGCAGCGCGCCATCCACCTCACGGGCGATGACCATGTGGAAACTGTTAGAGCCAAGGTCGACCGCGGCGAATTCCTGCGGGCGTGGGGTCTTATCATTTATCGGCATAGGTTAATCGGGTTGCTCGAGTGATTTGATATAGTCGTAAATCGCCAGTTGCGACCGCACTTTGCGGCGGTTGCCGCGCGGTACATAGCGGTTACTGAGTTCTTTGTCGATATAGCGTGCTTTCACGGTATCGCTGAACAGAATCTCGATGATGTCGAGGATCTGCTGCTTCAGACGCGGATCCAGCAGCGGTGCCGCGACTTCAATACGGTAGTCAATATTGCGCGTCATCCAGTCTGCCGAAGAGAGATAGACCTGTTTATCACCCGCATTATCAAAAATATAGATCCGATCGTGTTCCAGGTAACGGTCAACAATGCTGATCACACGAATATTGTCGCTGATGCCTTCCAGTTCCGGGATCAGCGAGCACATGCCGCGGATCAGCAGGTTAACCGGCACGCCGGAGCTGGACGCTGCATAAAGCCTGTCCACCAGCCCTTTGTCGACCAGGTTGTTAAGCTTCAGCGTGATGCCGGACGACAGCCCTTTCTGGGCATTGGCGATCTCTTTATCGATCATATCGTACAGCAGGCGGCGCGAGTTCTGTGGCGAGACCAGCAGATAGTCAAAGCTCACCGGACGGTACGGGTTTTCGATAAAGTTAAAGACCCGGCGCACTTCGTTAGTGATGCGGGCGTCGGCGGTTAAGAGCGAGTAGTCGGTATAAATTCGCGCCGTTTTCTCGTTAAAGTTCCCGGTACCGATGTGGGCATAACGCACCACATCGTCGCCCTCTTTGCGGGAGATGAGGAACAGCTTGGCGTGAATTTTCAGCCCCGGCGCGGAGAAGATGACGTGCACACCGGCTTCCGTCAGACGGCGCGCCCAGTGAATGTTGGCCTCTTCGTCGAAGCGCGCCTGCAGCTCAACCACCACGGTGACCTTTTTGGCGTTGTGCGCCGCATGGATCATCGCGTCGATGATGCGGGAATCTTTTGCCACGCGGTAGATGTTGATTTTGATCGCCAGCACGCTCGGATCGAACGAGGCCTGACGCAGCAGTTCGAGCACGTGCTCAAACGTGTGATACGGATAGTAAAGCAGCACGTCGCGTTCGCGAATGGCGTCGAATCCGTTGCGGAATTTATCGAACCACAGATGGCGCAGGCGCGGCAGCGGCTTGTTCACCAGATTGGCTTTGCCGACGTTCGGGAAGCCAATAAAGTCTTTAAAGTTGTGGTAACGACCGCCCGGCACGATGGAGTCATAGCGCGAAATGGTCAGTTTCTCGCGCAGCATCTCCACCATGGCGTCCGGCATATCGCGCTGATAGACAAAACGGACCGGCTCGGCCGTCAGGCGCTGTTTCAGGCTGGAAGACATCAGCTCCATCAGGCTGGCTTCCATCTCGTGCACCAGGTCATATTCGGCGTCACGGGTCATCTTCATCGAGTAGGCGTTTAACGCATCGTAATCGAAGAAGCCTTTGAAGATGTCGTCCAGGCAGTAGCGCAGGATGTTGTCCAGCAGGATCATCGGCTTGCGTCTGCGCGGGGTTTCCGGCGGCAGGTTCACAAAGCGCGGCACCTTGTCGGACGGGATCTCCAGCAGCGCGTAACGGATGGAATCACCGCGAATAATTTCCACCGCCAGGTAGGTGTAATCATCCTTCAGGAACTGAACCAGATCGGTTTCGCGGTTGATCAGAATCGGGGTAATGTGCTGGCGCAGATAGTGTTTGAAGTAGTGGCGCAGCCAGTTTTGTTGGTTAACGGAAAGCTGGCGTTCGTTAATCAGGAAGATTTGATTGCGCGCCATCTCCAGCAGCAGTTCGTTATACAGGCCGTCAAATTCCTGATCGGCTTTCAGCACGCGGGACTGGATTTTGCCCAGCAGATGCCGCGAGTGCGAGTTTAAGCCCTGTTCTTCGCTGATGATGATGCGTCTTTTCAGCTCGGCAAAGCGAACCTTGTAGAACTCATCCAGGTTGTTGGAATAAATGCCCAAAAAACGCATGCGCTCGATCAGCGGGTTACTTTTGTCTGCCGCTTCCTGGAGTACACGTTCGTTAAATGCTAACCAGCTTAGCTCTTTCTCGATATATAACTTTTCCTGACCCATTACAGCTCACACTCCAGTTCAATCACAGGACGTGGTAAATCCGTCTCGTCCTTATTATGGCGAGCATTTCCACGATATGTCCAACAGTGCCAGAAAAGTATGACAGTTATTTTTTTTGTTGGGGATTTTAGAAGGTTGGAGAAGGGAATATCGGGTAATGCAATGTACAGGTCGGGTAAGCGCAGCAGCGCCACCCGACGTAACAAACTACTCTTCGGCCGCATAACCCTGCGGGGGTAACTTCACGCCGTCCAGCCAGGCTGCGCCGTCGCGCATCTCGAGACGCCCGTCGACAAACCAGCTGACCACCAGCGGGTAAATGGCGTGTTCCTGGGTCTGCACGCGTTCCGTCACGTCTTCTTCGCTGTCGCCGTCAAAGACCGGAACTTTGGCCTGCAGGATCACCGGACCGCCGTCCAGCTCGTCGGTAACGAAATGCACGGAGGTGCCGTGCTCCTCATCGCCGTTTTCCAGAACCTGGCGATGGGTGTGCAGGCCGGGATATTTCGGCAGCAGGGAAGGGTGGATATTCAGCAGACGACCAGCGAAGTGTTCGACGAAGGCCGGGCTCAGAATACGCATATAGCCCGCCAGCACGACCACGTCCGGCGCGTAGGCATCAATCTCATGCACCAGCTCGCGGTCAAAGGCTTCACGCCCGGCGAACTGGCTGGCTTCCAGCGCGTGCGCGGGAATGTTCGCTTCCCGCGCGCGCTCAAGGCCGAACGCGTCGGCCTTGTTGCTGAAAACTGCCCGAATGGTGCCATTGATTTTCTTCTGCTTGCAGGCGTCTATGATGGCCTGCAAATTGCTTCCGTTGCCGGAAATGAGCACCACGATGTTTTTCATTCAATGACCACACGCTGTTCGGAATCGGAAGCTTTAATCGTACCGATTTTCCACGCGTTTTCACCTTTTTCAGTCAGCAGTTTAACCGCTTTATCCGCTTCGCTTGCCGGCAGGGCGATAACCATGCCCACGCCGCAGTTAAAGGTGCGGTACATTTCGTGAGAGCTCACGTTGCCTGCGGTCTGCAGCCAGTTAAACACGGCTGGCCACTGCCATGAGGATTCGTCGATCACCGCCTGGGTGTTGTCCGGCAGGACGCGCGGGATGTTTTCCCAGAAGCCGCCGCCGGTCAGGTGAGCGATAGCGTGAACGTCGACGTTCTCGATAAGCTCAAGCACGTTTTTCACGTAGATGCGGGTCGGCGCCAGCAGATGGTCAGCCAGCGGTTTACCGTCCAGCTCGGTGGTCAGCGGGTCACAGCCGCTCACTTCGAGGATTTTACGCACCAGGGAGTAGCCGTTGGAGTGCGGGCCGCTGGAGGCCAGCGCGATCAGCACATCGCCATCGGCCACTTTGCTGCCGTCGATAATTTCTGATTTTTCTACTACGCCGACGCAGAAGCCCGCGACGTCATAATCTTCGCCGTGATACATGCCCGGCATTTCTGCGGTTTCACCACCGACCAGCGCACAGCCGGACTGCAGGCAGCCTTCGGCGATACCGCTAATCACGCTGGCTGCGGTATCCACGTCCAGTTTGCCGGTCGCGTAGTAATCGAGGAAGAACAGCGGCTCTGCGCCCTGTACCACCAGGTCATTCACGCACATCGCGACCAGATCGATACCGATCGTGTCGTGACGTTTTAAATCCATCGCCAGGCGCAGTTTAGTGCCTACACCGTCAGTACCCGAGACCAGAACAGGTTCACGATATTTTTGCGGCAGCGCGCACAGTGCGCCGAATCCACCCAGACCACCCATCACTTCCGGGCGGCGGGTTTTTTTCACCACACCTTTGATTCGGTCAACCAGCGCATTACCTGCGTCAATATCAACACCGGCATCTTTGTAGCTGAGAGAAGTTTTGTTGGTCACGGCTTAAATCCCCACGCGATTGCATAGCTAGTAAGAAAAATCGGCGCAATTCTAACAGTCCAGGCAAACGTTTGCGAGCCTATTCTGGACGTGGGGATCTTTTTTTCTGTGTACCTCGTGAATGCAGCCAAACTTGACTCTGTTCACGAAAATGAAACCGGTTTCTTAGAACTGCTTGCAACGATTATTCCCTTTGCACATCATCGAACTGAAACCGGTTTCTGTAATTGTTTTTGCAGAAAATAACGCAGAATGAGGGAAAGCGAATGTCGGGATTTAAAGCAGATTTTCTGTGGGGCGGGGCCGTTGCGGCGCACCAGCTGGAAGGCGGCTGGAAAGAGGGCGGCAAGGGCGTGAGCGTCGCAGATGTGATGACCGCGGGGGCGCACGGCGTGCCGCGTGAAATCACCAACGGCGTGCTGGAGGGGAAAAATTATCCTAACCATGAAGCCATCGATTTCTACCACCGCTATAAAGAAGACATCAGACTCTTTGCCGAGATGGGGTTCAAATGCTTCCGCACCTCTATTGCCTGGACGCGGATCTTCCCGAAAGGCGACGAGCTTGAGCCTAACGAGGCTGGCCTGAAATTCTATGACGATCTGTTCGACGAATGCCTGAAGTACGGCATCGAACCGGTTATCACCCTGTCTCACTTCGAGATGCCTTTCCATCTGGTTACGGAATACGGCGGCTGGCGCAACCGTAAGCTGATCGACTTCTTCGTTCGTTTTGCAAAAGTGGTGTTCCAGCGCTACCAGCATAAGGTGAAGTACTGGATGACCTTCAACGAGATCAACAACCAGGCTAACTTCCACGAAGACTTTGCGCCGTTCACGAACTCCGGGCTGAAGTACGCGCCGGGTGAAGACCGTGAACCGGTGATGTTCCAGGCGGCGCACTACGAGCTCGTGGCCAGCGCCCTGGCGGTGAAGGCGGGGCGCGAGATTAACCCGTCGCTGCAGATCGGCTGCATGATTGCCATGTGTCCTATCTACCCGCTGACCTGTGCGCCGGACGATATGATGATGGCGATGAACGCCATGCACCGCCGCTACTGGTTCACCGACGTGCACGTTCGCGGGAAGTACCCGCAGCACCTGCTCAACTACTTCGAACGTCGCGGCTTCGCGCTGGATATCACCGAAGAGGATAAAGCCGCGCTGAAGCAGGGCTGCGTCGATTACATCGGCTTCAGCTACTACATGTCCTTCGCCACCAAGGCGACGGCGGACAACCCGCAGCTGGATTACGACGAAAGCAAGAGCCTGGTCTCTAACCCGTACGTGCAGAAATCCGACTGGGGCTGGCAGATTGACCCGGTCGGGCTGCGTTACTCCCTGAACTGGTTCTGGGATCACTACCAGCTGCCGCTGTTTATCGTTGAGAACGGCTTTGGCGCGATCGACGTGCAGGAGAGCGACGGCACGGTGAACGACCAGTACCGTATTGATTATCTGGCCGCCCATATCCGCGAGATGAAAAAAGCGGTGGTGGAAGATGGCGTGGATCTGATGGGCTACACCCCGTGGGGCTGCATCGACCTGGTGTCTGCCGGCACGGGCGAAATGAAAAAACGCTACGGCTTTATCTTTGTGGATAAAGACAATGAAGGAAACGGCACGCTGAACCGCAGTAAGAAAAAATCGTTCGACTGGTATAAGCAGGTGATTGCGAGCAACGGCGAGAACCTGTAATTGTCGGGTGGCGCTAACGCTTACCCGACCTACACTACACGTAGGCCCGCGTAAGCGCAGCGCCACCGGGCAGAACCCCGCGCCCAAGCCGGAGTCTCGCCTCCGGTTTTGTTGTCTCTAAATCACTTTGCTTGATATACGTCAAGCAACATGGGTATGGCCTAATCCGAAAAAAGCGGTATAATCCCGCGATTTTTTTTGCGGACGCCACCTCAGAGGAGAAAGAGAATGAAGATTGTGGAAGTGAAACACCCACTCGTTAAACACAAGTTGGGCCTGATGCGTGAGCATGACATCAGCACGAAGCGTTTTCGCGAACTGGCATCTGAAGTCGGCAGCCTGCTGACTTACGAAGCGACCTCTGATCTGGAAACAGAAAAAGTCACCATCGAAGGCTGGAACGGCCCGGTGCAGGTTGAGCAGATCAAAGGTAAGAAAATTACCGTGGTGCCAATCCTGCGTGCCGGTCTCGGCATGATGGAAGGCGTGCTGGAGCACGTGCCAAGCGCGCGTATCAGCGTGGTGGGTATCTACCGTAACGAAGAAACCCTTGAGCCGGTTCCTTACTTCCAGAAGCTGGTCTCTAACATCGACGAGCGTATGGCGCTGGTGGTTGACCCAATGCTCGCGACCGGTGGTTCTATGATCGCCACCATCGACCTGCTGAAAAACGCGGGCTGTAACAGCATTAAGGTGCTGGTATTGGTTGCCGCTCCGGAAGGGATCGCGGCGCTGGAAAAAGCGCACCCGGACGTTGAGCTGTATACCGCCTCTATCGACCAGGGGCTGAACGAGCACGGGTACATCATCCCGGGGCTCGGCGATGCCGGCGATAAGATCTTTGGTACGAAATAATCGAATAACGATAAATAAGCCGACTTTGATAGTCGGCTTTTTTTTGAATAAAACACCAACAATACTACACAGAGGAAAACACTATGACGCGCCGTGCTATCGGGGTGAGTGAAAGACCGCCGCTTTTACAGACTATCCCGCTTAGTTTGCAGCACCTGTTCGCCATGTTTGGCGCAACCGTGCTGGTGCCAATCCTGTTCCACATTAACCCGGCCACCGTGCTGCTGTTCAATGGCATCGGTACGCTGCTGTACCTCTTTATCTGTAAAGGCAAAATCCCGGCGTATCTCGGGTCGAGCTTTGCCTTTATCTCGCCGGTGTTGCTGCTGCTGCCGCTGGGTTATGAAGTCGCGCTGGGCGGCTTTATCATGTGTGGCGTCCTGTTCTGCGTGGTGTCCTTCATTGTGAAGAAAGCCGGTACCGGCTGGCTGGACGTGATGTTCCCCCCTGCGGCGATGGGCGCCATCGTTGCCGTCATCGGTCTTGAGCTGGCGGGCGTCGCGGCGAATATGGCCGGCCTGCTGCCTGCTGACGGCCAGTCACCGGATTCCAAAACCATTATCATCTCGCTGGTAACGCTGGGCGTGACGGTGTTTGGCTCCGTGCTGTTCCGCGGCTTCATGGCGATTATCCCGATCCTGATCGGCGTGCTGGCGGGCTATGCGCTCTCCTTCGCGATGGGCGTGGTGGACACCACCCCGATCGCTCAGGCCCACTGGTTTGCGCTGCCAACCTTCTATACGCCGCGCTTTGAATGGTTTGCTATTTTCACCATTCTGCCTGCGGCGCTGGTGGTGATTGCGGAGCACGTCGGCCACCTGGTGGTGACGGCGAACATCGTTAAGCGCGATTTAATCCGCGACCCGGGTCTGCACCGTTCCATGTTTGCGAACGGTTTCTCCACCATCATCTCCGGTTTCTTCGGCTCGACGCCAAACACCACTTACGGTGAGAACATCGGCGTGATGGCGATTACCCGCGTCTACAGTACCTGGGTTATCGGCGGCGCGGCGATTATCGCCATTCTGCTCTCCTGCGTCGGTAAACTTGCGGCAGCGATTCAGATCATTCCGGTGCCGGTAATGGGCGGCGTTTCTCTGCTGCTGTACGGCGTGATCGGCGCCTCCGGTATTCGCGTGCTGATTGAATCCAAAGTGGATTACAGCAAGGCGCAAAACCTGATCCTGACCTCCGTTATCCTGATCATCGGCGTGAGCGGCGCGAAGGTGCACATTGGTGCGGCCGAGCTGAAGGGCATGGCGCTGGCGACCATCGTCGGCGTGGGCCTGAGCCTGATCTTCAAGCTGATCTCGGTCATCCGCCCGGAAGAAGAAATTCTCGACGCGGACGACAGCGAAAAAGCACCACATTGATCGAAAAGTCGGGCGAGGGATCGCCCGGTTCTCTCCTTGCAGGTTCCGTGTTAAACTCCATTCCGATTTTACGTAGGATCTCTGGTTGAGGTATTTCTGAACGGACCGGCACAGCTCTCTCTGCCACTCTATCTCCCTGACGACGAAACTTTCGCGAGTTTCTGGCCGGGTGATAACCCCTCTTTACTGGCTGCACTGCAAAACGTGCTGCGCCAGGATCACAGCGGATACATCTATATCTGGTCACGCGAAGGCGCGGGGCGCAGCCATCTGCTGCATGCCGCCTGCGCGGAGCTTTCGGCGCGCGGTGATGCGGTAGGCTACGTGCCGCTGGATAAACGTACCTGGTTCGTACCTGAGGTGCTGGAGGGAATGGAACATCTCTCGCTGGTCTGCATCGATAATATCGAATGCGTGGCGGGGGACGAGCCGTGGGAAATGGCGATCTTTAACCTCTACAACCGCATTCTGGAGTCGGGCAAAACCCGGCTGCTGATCACCGGCGATCGTCCGCCGAGACAGCTCAATCTGGGGCTGCCGGATCTGGCGTCTCGTCTGGACTGGGGGCAAATCTACAAGCTCCAGCCGCTGTCGGATGAAGATAAGCTTCAGGCGTTACAGCTGCGCGCAAAGCAGCGCGGGTTTGAGCTGCCGGAGGACGTGGGGCGTTTCCTGCTTAAACGACTGGATCGCGAAATGCGCACGCTGTTTGACACGCTCGATCAGCTCGATCGCGCCTCCATTACCGCCCAGCGCAAGCTGACCATTCCGTTTGTGAAAGATATTCTCAAGCTTTGAGTTTGTTCGCCCGGTGGCGGCTGCGCCTTACCGGGCCTACGAAAACCTGCCGCCCTTTGTAGGCCGGGTAAGGCGTAGCCGCCACCCGGCTAAAGATCTCCCATCAGGTGTTCCACCAGCATCGGGATCGGTCTTCCTGATGCCACGCTCCTTCCGCTCTCTCGCCACAGCGCCGTACCGCTGATATCCAGATGCGCCCACGGAATGGTCGGCGGGCAAAAGTGGTGCAGCAGCCACGCCGCCGACGCACTGATTGCCGCATTGTTGGTCGGCGTGTTGCACAGATCGGCAATGGCGCTATCGGTCTGTTTTTTCAGCCGCGCATCCAGCGGCAGGGACCACACTTCATCGCCACTCTGCTTACCTGCCAGCGTCAGCGCCGCACGCAGCGGTTCATCCTGCGTCATCAGCCCGCTCAGCTCATACCCCAGCGCCTTCACGACCGCACCGGTTAAGGTCGCCATATCAATAATATAGCGCGCCTGCGGATGACGAAGGCTGGCCCAGGCGATGGCGTCCGCCAGCACCAGCCGGCCTTCGGCATCGGTGTTGTTGATTTCAACCGTGGTGCCGTTGCAGGCCGTCGCCACCGTTCCGGGCTGCATGGCGTCCGGGCCGATGGCGTTTTCCGCCAGCGCCAGCACGCCCATGATGCGTACGGGCAGCGCCAGCTCTGCCACGGTCTGCATCAGGCCCAGCACGTTAGCCGCACCGCACATGTCGTATTTCATGGTGTACATGCCCGCGCCTTCCTTCAGCCACAGGCCGCCGGTATCGAAGGTAATACCTTTTCCCACATAGCAGCGCACCGGGCCGTCGTTGACGCCGTCATAATGGATCGCCAGCAGGCGCGGCGGACAGGTCGCCCCTTTGCCAACGGCGTGCAGTAGCCCCAGACCCTGCTCAGCAATAGCCTTTTCGTTCAGCACGTCGCAGCGCAGGGCGGGGAAGGCGGCACAGAGCCTTTGCGCCTCTTCCACCACAAACTGCGGCGTGCATCGGTCGGACGGTATATCCGCCAGACGTCGCGCCGCGACCATGCCGCGGGCGATAGCCTGCTGCTGGCGGAAGACACCCTCCAGTTTTGCCTGCTGTTCCGGCAGGCAGAGGGCGGTGATGTGCGTAAGGCGCACCGCCGATTCATCCGTTTTCTTCAGCTTCAGGTCGCTCAGCCTGTGCGCCTGATTAAAGAGAAAACGCAGCACCTGCGCCAGCACCACATCGTTGATATCGGTAACGTCCAGTATCAGCTCGGGGCTGACGGGCGAGGCCAGCAGCGGGCGCAGCGCCGTCAGCAATCCTTCGGTCAGGCTATCCTGCCAGAGGGCATCCGGCAGCAGAGTGATCCGGGCAAACGGGGCGCAGCCAAAGCGGGTGTCAGCGATGCTGGCAGACTCGCGCATTTCCGCGACAAGCGCCGTTTCGGGCAAATGCGTACAGGAGGCGGACGCAATCAAATGGCTTTGCGGAGCCGCGTCAGAAAGCGCGGTGATAAACTGATACGTAATCATCATGACTCCTCAATCGGCGCGCGGATCCGCGCGGCGTAGGCCTGCATCCATTCATCGTCTACGGCGTAATAATGCGTTTTCTCCCGCAGGCGTTCGGTACGAAAAACGGTGAGGGGCTGGCGAGCCGTCGCCACCACAAACGAGAAGGTTTTGATGTTGGTGGCGGCCCCGAATTCGCCCCTGTTGTTCATGCACACCACGGAAAGATCGCCCGCGCGGCCAAAGCGCGACATCAGCTTGTCTTCCAGCTCGAACACCACCGAATCCGCCGCCTGCTGCGGCGTCATACCCTGCGCCATGCGGCGGACGATTTCGTAGCTGGTGCAGCCTTTCATCAGATCTTCACCGACGCCCGTTGCGGTGGCCGCGCCGGTTTCACTGTCGCAGTAAAAGCCGGAACCAATAATGGGCGAATCCCCGAGTCGACCGCGTTTTTTCATGAACAGGCCGCTGGTGGAGGTGGCGACGCTCATTGACCCTTGTTTATCAAGGCCGATAATGCCGACGGTGTCATGCCCGTCGTAAGGGCTTAAGCCCTTATCCAGCGTTTCGCGGCAGCGTTTGCGGTAGTGCTGCATGGCGCGGTCAGTGAGCATAGTTTTGTCGGCAAAGCCCTGGCTCAGCGCCCATTCCCGCGCACCCTGGCCGACCAGCAGGCTGTTGTAGCGCTGGCGGCTTAACGCATGCGCCACCCGCACCGGATTGGCGATATCCACCAGGTTGCCCACGGCACCAAACGCCAGCGTATCGCCGTCCATGTAGGCGGCGTCCAGCTCCACTTCGCCATTTTCGGTGGGCAGCCCGCCGTAGCCGACGGATTTATAAAACGGAAAGTCTTCGACGGCGGCGACGGCATCCACAACCGCTGCAGAGACCGGTTTACCCGCAGCCAGCGCAGACGCAGACTCCGTAACGCCTTCAAGCGCCATTCTCCAGGTCGCGATAATTCCCCACATGCTTTACTCCTGTTTTGCAAGGGTGGTGTCGGTTTGCGTAACGGTGGCCATTTCCGCCGCGCGGTACTGTTTGTCCACGATACGCATAAAAGGCAGGTACAGCATGGCGCCAATCAGCAGGTTGATAAGCTGCATGACGCTGCCGCTCAGGTGTCCGGTAACGATAAAGCCGCTGATAACCGGCGGCAGCGTCCAGGGAATAAACACCCCGGTGGTGACGGCAACCGCGCCAATCTTCATCGCCGCATACTGCACGGTGACCAGCACCAGCGGCACTAGGTTGAACGGGATGAGCATGATCGGGTTCATGATCACCGGCAGGCCAAACAGGATCGGTTCGTTGATGTTAAACACCGATGCCCCGGCGCCGAGGCGCGCCACTTCACGCATGTTTTTGCTGCGGGCGAAAATCAGCATCGCAATCACCAGCGACAGCGTGGCCCCCGCGCCGCCCATCCAGATCATGTCAAAAAACTGTTCGGTGATAATGTGAGGCGGCGTCGTGCCTGCCTGAATCGCGGCGATGTTGTCGGTCTGGTTCTCCATCCACAGCGGGCGAATGATGCCGTTGATCATCGAGCCGGAGTTAATGCCCACTGACCACAGAATGGTGATGCTGAACACCGTCATCAGCGCGCCAAAGTAAGAGGTGCCGTAGTGGCGCACCGGCGTGGCAACCACTTCGTAAATAAACTGGTGGATGGTGTTGTAGTGGGTGTTTTCAAACACGATGCGGATACCCAGCACCAGAATCATCACCAGCAGGGCCGGGATCAGCGCGGCGAACGACTCCTGCACCGCCGGAGGCACGCCGTCCGGCATTTTGATCACCAGTTTTTTGCGCTTGAGCCAGCAGAACAGCTCCGTCCACAGCAGGGAACCGATCATCGCCACGAACAGCCCTTTGCTGCCAATCCACTCCACCGGAATGACGGTAATACCGCCGTTTTCCGCCACTTTGATAAAGGGCGTCAGGATGAGAAAGGCGACCAGCGCCAGGATACCGCAGGAGATGCGGTCTTCACCGTAGTGTTCCGCCAGGCGGAAGGCAACCAGGAAGCTGATGAACAGCGACATGGTGGAGAAGACCGCGTTGAACGGGATTTCAATAATGGCGCTCCAGCTCTCACCAAAGGCCTGAGACATAAACTGCTGATAGGCTTGATTCGGGAACGACGAGATCACCAGCAGAATAGAGCCGACGATGATAAACGGCATGAATGACACGTAGGCGCCGCGAATGGCCCCGAGATGACGCTGCTGGGCCGTTTTGGCCGCCAGCGGCATAAGTTTTGCTTCAAGAAATCCCAGAACATTGTTCATTGTGAACTCCGTACAAGATTGAGGGGTGTTGTTTGTGTTATGTCTTAGGATTATCAGTGAAGCGCGGCGAGCGAAAGGTGAAATCGGTCACAAAGCAATCGCTGGTGTAGTATAAATCTCATAAGATTGGTTCCGAGGATCCTGCGATGGAAATTAAACTGCATGCTAATGCCACCACGACGCCGCGCATCCGTCGCTATCTACAGCAGTCAGATAAAAGCGACAGGGAGCTGGCTACCGAGCTGGGTATTTCGGTCACTACCGTCAGGCGCTGGCGCAACCGCGAGCAGGTTTCGGATAATCACACGACGCCAAAAATGATACACAAAGCATTGAGACAGGAGCAGGTTGCGCTGGTCAATGCCCTGCGGGATATCACTGGCGCCCCGCTGGACGACCTGCTGCAGATGGTCAATAGCGGACTCGGGATCGCCGTGTCCCGCGCGACCCTGAACCGCTACCTCAAACCGGCTTCGATAAAGCAGAAGGGCGCGACGTTGCAGGGAAAAAAGGCGCTGAAGGCAGGTATCGTGCCGCAAAAACTCCTGTTACATCATCAGCCTCTGTCGCTGCATATGGACGATGGCGGGGAACAGCATCTGCTGTGGGCGCGTGAACCCGTGAGCGGCTGGTGCTACGCCCGGCTGTACGCGGGCATTTCTCCGCAGCTGCTGGCCCACTGGGCGAACGACGCGCTGGCAGCCTGTCCGGCTGATATTCAATCTGTTGAGACTTTTGGTTTCGAGGTGAAGCTTGAGGAGCGTAATACCACCGTAACGGCGCATCCACAGCAATACCGCGCCGTTCAGGTTGATCTACCGCTATGTGAAATCATCCCACGTCTGAACAGTGAATCGGCAGGCGAGCTGTTGATCCAGCTGTGCGAATTTTACAACCGGGGAAAAGCGCAGAAAAAGCTGGGAGAGAGAACGCCGCAGGCCTTTCTGGAAGCGCTGCGGCATAAGGACTAGAGGATCTCGAGCACGTCTTCCGGCGGGCGTCCAATGCGCGCCTGGCCGTTCGCCACCACTATCGGGCGCTCAATCAGCTTTGGATTTTCAACCATCGCCTGGATCAGCTCAGCCTCGGTGAGACGGCTGTCATCCAGGTTAAGCGACTTATACAGATCTTCTTTCTGACGCATCAGCTCTCTTGCACTGCCCATTCCCAGCATGTGCAGCAGCTGGCGGAGGGTTTGCGCGTCAGGTGGGGTGTCGAGGTACAGCACGACTTCCGGCTCAACGCCGTTAGACTTCAGCAGGCTCAGGGTATCGCGGCTCTTGGAGCAGCGAGGGTTGTGATAAATTTTTACGGCGTCTGTCATGACGTGAATTCTCCTTTATTACATCTTCTCGTACGGCTTAAAGCGCTGCTGCAGGCCGCGCAGCTGATCGATACGCGCGTCGTAACGGGCCTGCTGGAGGCTGCCGAGTTTGACCTGCGCGCTGGCGCTGCTGAGCGTGGAAATCGCCTGATCGAGGCGGCCCACCAGGGCAAAACCTTCGGCACGCGCCGCCAGCTCCTGATCGCGGTTGCCGAGCTGGGCTTCCGCCTGAGCGAGCAGATCCCAGCCGTTTTGATCGTCTTTATTGTTAAAGGTATAGCGGTTCAGAATGGTCGCCGCTTCGCCAGGCTGACCGCCCTGTAAGTAAGCGTTCGCCAGGTTAAGCTGCAGCACCGGGTTGGTACGGACGTCTTTCGCCCCTTTCAGACGGTTGATCGCATCGGCCGTTTTCTTCTGGCCCAGATCGATATCCGTCGACAGATCGAGGTACCACGGGTTGTTAGGGTCGGCAGCCAGAAGCGGTTGCAGCGCTTTGCGCGCCTCGTCGTATTTGCTGGCTTCCATCGCCTGGAGCGCCTGACCATACTGCGCGGCGTTTTTCTCACGCACGTTGCCTTTCACCAGGGTATCCAGCAGATCGCTGGTGAGCTGGTTACGCCCGGAATTGTACATCCCCAGCGTTCTCACCTTCGCCATGTAGAAATCCTGCGAAGACTGGACCACCACCGGACGCATCTGGTTAGCACGGTTACGCGCGTCCGACAGGCGGCTTTCGGGTAACGGGTGCGTCAGCAGGATTTCCGGCGGACGGGAAGAGTAACGCGCCTGATCGAGCAGTTTTTCGAGGAAGCTCGGCATGGCCTGCGGGTCAAAGCCCGAACGCTGCAGCACCTGAATCCCGATGCGGTCCGCTTCCTGTTCATTTTGCTGGGTAAAGCTGATCATTCCCTGGCGCGTTCCAGCCAGCGTACCGGTCAGGGCCGCCATCCCGGCCTGCGGGCTGGCCATCGCCAGCAGAATAGAGCCCAGCGCGCCCACCCAGGTCAGCGGGGCGTTACGTTTCTGGTCTTCCATGGCGCGCGCCAGGTGACGCTGGGTGACGTGCGAAATTTCGTGCGCCATTACCGAGGCCAGCTGGCTTTCGTTGTCGGAATAACGGAATAACGCCGAATGCAGCACCACGTTTCCGCCAAAGAAGGCGAAGGCGTTGATTTCGTCATTATTGATTAAATAGAAATGGAAGGGCGTTTTTACCGAGTCGGCGTGCGAAACCAGACGCATCCCCAGCCCGTTAATGTACTGTACCAGCAAAGGATCGTTGATCAGCGGGGCGCTACCGCGCAGTTGGCGAACATAGTAATCCCCCATTTGCATCTCTTGCCCAATAGAGAGCGTGCTTCCTGCTGTGGTGCCCATGTCCGGCAATGAATCGGACGAGTCAGCAAAAGCGGGCAACACCTGACCGACCGTCACCGCGGCAATCAGTGTTGCAACCAGTGTTTTTCTCAACTGCCTGAACATAACCACTGTCCTGTATGTTGGATGTGCTAATTTGACCGATGAACCGGCATAACGTTCATCTCTGCTGCTCTGCGAGTGTAGCCGTGTTACAGCATGAAGAAAATCCCATTCATCAGGCTTTTGCGGATTCCGATCGGGATACAAAAAGCGAAAGTCTTTTTTGTGACAGTTAGATACAATTCACCGTCTCACTCCCGCCATTCGATTCAGGGAAGGGTTGTATGCTCGAAATGTTAATGCAGTGGTACCGGCGTCGGTTCAGCGACCCGGAAGCCATTGCTTTGTTGGTTATTCTGGTTGCCGGGTTCGGTATTCTGTTCTTCTTCAGCGGCCTGCTCGCGCCACTGCTGGTTGCGATTGTGCTGGCATACCTGCTGGAGTGGCCGACGGCGCGCCTGGAACACATCGGCTGTTCCCGCCGCTGGGCGACCAGCATCGTGCTGGTGCTGTTTGTCGGCATCCTGCTGCTAATGGCCTTTGTGGTGATGCCGGTCGCCTGGCAGCAGGGAATTAACCTGATCCGCGACATGCCCGGCATGTTGAACAAGCTGTCTGATTTTGCCGCCACGCTGCCGCGCCGTTACCCGGCCCTGATGGATGCCGGGATTATTGACGCGATGGCCGAAAATATGCGCGCCCGCATCATGACGATGGGCGATTCGGTGGTGAAGTACTCTCTGGCCTCGCTGGTCGGACTGCTGACGCTGGCGGTTTACCTTGTGCTCGTGCCGCTGATGGTCTTCTTCCTGGTGAAAGATAAAGATCAAATGCTCAACGCCGTGCGCCGTATTCTGCCGCGCAACCGCGGGCTGGCAGGGCAGGTCTGGGAAGAGATGAACCAGCAGATCACAAACTACATTCGCGGCAAGGTGCTGGAGATGATTGTCGTGGGGGTAGCCACCTGGATTGGCTTCCTGATTTTCGGCCTGAACTACTCGCTGCTGCTGGCGGTGCTGGTGGGGCTGTCGGTCCTGATTCCGTATATCGGCGCGTTTGTGGTGACCATTCCGGTTGTTGGGGTCGCGCTGTTCCAGTTTGGGCTGGGGACAGAGTTCTGGAGCTGCTTTGCGGTGTACCTGATTATTCAGGGCCTGGACGGTAACCTGCTGGTACCGGTGCTGTTCTCCGAAGCGGTGAACCTGCATCCGCTGGTGATTATCTTATCCGTGGTGATTTTCGGCGGGCTGTGGGGATTCTGGGGCGTGTTCTTTGCGATTCCGCTGGCGACGCTGATTAAGGCCGTGGTCCACGCGTGGCCGGATGTGCCGGCGGTGGAAGAGAAGTAGTCTTTGTGCGGCCTGATGCCCTCACTCCGACCCTCTCCCACGGGGAGAGGGGGAAAACATTAAAAACGGCAACCTGGGTTGCCGTTTTGCTGTTTATCAGGCGCTTGCTTTCAGCCAGTTCAACACCACGTCGTGGTGGTTGCTGGTTTTGAAGTCGTCAAACACATGTTCGACTTTACCGTCAGCGTCAATCAGGAAGCTAATGCGGTGAATGCCGTCGTAGGTTTTACCCATAAACGTCTTCTCGCCCCAGACGCCGAACTGCTCGCACACCTGATGATCTTCATCAGAAAGCAGCGTGAAGTTCAGCAGCTCTTTTTCAGCAAATCGTGACAGCTTTTCTGGTTTATCCGTGCTGATACCCAGCACTTCCACACCGACTTTTTTCAACTCGTCCATGTTGTCGCGTAAGCCGCAGGCCTGTACGGTGCAGCCGGGGGTCATGGCTTTCGGGTAGAAATAGACCAGAACACGCTGTCCCTGGAAGTCGGTCAAATTTACTTGCTCGCCGTCTTGATCCGGTAAGCTAAATTTCGGTGCGATGTCACCGGCTTTCAGTGGGTTCATTACTCAACTCCATCCTGTTCGTGCTGCGAATAATTGACGACGCTTATACTGCCCTGCGCGTTTAATTCTGTACAGAGGGCTTTGAACGCTTGCTCGATATTTGACGCATCCTGTGAGGCAGGGCTGTGCGCGGTAATTTGAATAAACAGCACCGGAAGACCCTGTTCATCGCTTGTCTGCGTACGGGAAACCAGTTCGGCAATATTCATCTGATGATTGTCAAAAAGCGCGGTGAAACGCTCAATCAGATGGGGTGAATCAGGCACTTCAACCTGTACCCAGACGGTAGAAGGCAGTGCCGGACGCGGACGCGCGGTGGTGCGCTTCATGACAATCAGCAAATCCAGTTCGGCCCCCTTCAGCGGCAGGGTCGATTCAATCAACGTAATGGCGTTCCATGTCCCGGAAAGCAACATAATAAATGTGAACTCTTCGCCAAGCATCGCCAGACGGCTGTCTTCGATATTACAGCCGCAGCTGCTTACGTGACGGGTGATGGTGTTCACGATACCCGGCCTGTCGGCACCCAGCGCAGTGATAACCAGGTAATGTTGTGATGAGGTTGTCAAACCTGTTCTTCCTTTGCATGGTTAAGTCTTCCTAAGGAAAGCATAAAAAAAACATGCATACAACCGCCTGCGAGCCTCAGGTCGCTTGCTTTTATTACAGTTCCAAACGTAACATTGAGGCTCTTGTTCGCACAGAGGATGGCTCATGTTCACGGGAAGTATTGTCGCGCTTGTTACACCGATGGATGAAAAAGGTAATGTCTGCCGGTCAAGCATGAAGAAGCTCATTGATTACCATGTCGCCAACGGAACCTCGGCGATCGTTTCGGTAGGGACTACCGGTGAATCCGCAACGCTGAGCCACGACGAGCACGGCGATGTGGTGATGCTGACCCTGGAACTGGCGGACGGACGTATTCCGGTCATCGCGGGGACAGGTGCTAATGCAACCGCAGAAGCTATCAGCCTGACCAAGCGTTTTAACGACAGCGGCATCGTGGGCTGTCTGACGGTGACCCCTTATTACAACCGTCCTACTCAGGAAGGTTTGTTCCAGCACTTCAAAGCCATCGCTGAACATACTGACTTGCCACAAATTCTGTATAATGTGCCGTCCCGTACCGGTTGCGATATGCTGCCGGAAACCGTTGGTCGTCTCTCGGAAGTAAAAAATATTATCGGTATTAAAGAGGCGACAGGGAACTTAAGCCGCGTTCATCAGATCAAAGAGCTGGTTTCAGACGACTTTATCCTGTTGAGTGGTGATGATGCGACCGCGCTGGACTTTATGCAGCTCGGTGGTCATGGCGTGATCTCCGTAACGTCAAACGTTGCGGCGCGCGATATGGCTGAAATGTGCAAACTGGCCGCAGCCGGTCACTTTGATGAAGCGCGCGTCATTAATCAGCGTCTGATGCCGCTGCACAATAAATTATTTGTCGAACCCAATCCGATCCCAGTGAAATGGGCATGTAAGGAGTTGGGGCTTGTAGCAACCGATACGCTGCGTCTGCCAATGACACCGATTACCGACCACGGTCGTGACATCGTCAGGGCGGCGCTGAAGCATGCCGGTTTGCTGTAGAGTTTAGGGAGATTTGATGGCTTATTCAGTACAGAAGTCGCGCCTGGCGAAGGTTGCGAGTGTTTCGCTTGTTATGCTGCTCGCTGCCTGTAGTTCAGATTCGCGCTACAAGCGCCAGGTGAGCGGTGATGAATCCTATCTGGATGCGACCCCGCTTGCTGAACTTCACGCACCGGCTGGTATGATCCTGCCGATTCAGAACGGCGATTATAATATTCCCGTGACCAACGGCAGCGGCCTGGTCGGTAAAGCGCTTGATATTCGTCCGCCAGCACAGCCTCTGGCGCTGGTCAGCGGGGCGCGTACCCAGTTCACCGGTGATACGGCGTCTCTGATGGTTGAGAGCGCGCGCGGTAGCACGCTGTGGCCGCAGGTTGTCAGCGTCATTCAGTCGAAGAACTACACCATCGATAAACGCGATGACGCCAGCCAGACGTTAACCACCGACTGGATCGAATGGAACCGTCTGGATGAAGACCAGCAGTACCGCGGTCGTTATCAAGTCTCCGTTAAACCACAGGGTTACCAGCAGGCGGTTAACGTTAAGCTGTTGAACCTGGAGCAGGCGGGTAAACCGGTTGCGGATGCCGCGTCCCTGCAGCGTTACAGCACCGAAATGCTGAACGTGATTGCCGCAGGTCTGGATAAGACCGCTACCGATGCCGCCAACGCCGCGCAGAGCCGCAACGGCGCGACCTTCGATGTGCAAAGCGGTGCGGATGATACCGGCCTGCCAATGCTGGTGGTGCGTGCACCGTTTAACCAGACCTGGCAGCGTCTGCCAGCGACGCTGGAAAAAGTGGGCATGAAAGTGACCGACAGCACGCGTTCAACCGGCAGCATGACGGCAACGTATAAGCCGCTCTCCGACAGCGCATGGCAGGAACTGGGCGCGAAAGATCCTCAGCTTGCCTCCGGTGACTACAAGATTCAGGTAGGCGACCTTGATAACCGCAGCAGTCTGCAGTTTATCGATCCAAAAGGTCATACGCTGACCCAGTCGCAGAACGATGCGCTGGTCGCTGTCTTCCAGGCAGCATTCAGCAAATAAATACGAGGGCTGGTGAATCCAGCCCTTTTTATTTTAGTGCTACGCAAACGTGTGCGTGGCATAATATCCCCAGTTTTGAACACAAATCATCACACCAGGAGTAATGAAGATGCAGAAGCAAGCTGAGTTGTATCGTGGCAAAGCGAAGACCGTATACAGCACGGAAAACCCGGATCTGTTGGTGCTCGAGTTCCGCAATGATACGTCAGCAGGGGATGGCGCACGCATTGAGCAGTTCGATCGTAAAGGCATGGTGAACAACAAGTTCAACCACTTCATTATGACCAAACTGGCCGAAGCGGGCATCCCGACCCAGATGGAAGCGTTGCTGTCCGATACGGAATGTCTGGTGAAGAAACTGGATATGGTTCCGGTTGAGTGCGTTATTCGTAACCGTGCGGCGGGCTCCCTGGTGAAGCGTCTGGGCATTGAAGAAGGTATCGAACTGAATCCACCGCTGTTCGACCTGTTCCTGAAAAACGATGCCATGCACGACCCGATGGTCAACGAATCCTACTGCGAAACCTTCGGCTGGGTGAGCAAAGAGAACCTGGCGCGTATGCAGGAGCTGACCTACAAAGCCAACGACGTGCTGAAAAAACTGTTTGATGACGCGGGCCTGATCCTCGTCGACTTCAAGCTGGAGTTTGGTCTGTTCAAAGGCGAAGTGGTGCTGGGCGATGAGTTCTCACCAGACGGTAGCCGCCTGTGGGATAAAGAAACCCTGGATAAAATGGACAAAGACCGTTTCCGTCAGAGCCTGGGTGGCCTGATTGAAGCATACGAAGCGGTTGCTCACCGTTTAGGCGTTAAGCTCGACTAACTCCCTCACTTGCCAAAGGATGTTCCCATCCTTTGGCGTCTTACCTTTGTTTCCTATGGTAATCTTGCCGTTAACCGCCTACGATCATAGCTATTATAAATGGAATAGTTCGAGGTGGTTATGCGCTGGCAAGGGCGTCGTGAAAGTGACAATGTAGAAGACAGACGCAGTGATGGCGGCGGCGGTCCTTCAATGGGTGGGCCCGGCTTCCGGTTACCCAGCGGCAAGGGCGGTATCATCCTGCTGATTGTGGTTTTAGTCGCGGGTTACTACGGCGTTGACCTTACCGGGTTGATGACCGGTCAGCCGCTGCAGCAGCAGGAGCATTCTCAGCGCTCCATCAGCCCGAATGAAGATGAAGCGGCCAAATTTACCTCCGTTATTCTCGCCACAACAGAAGACACCTGGGGTCAGCTGTTTGAGAAGATGGGGCGTACCTACCAGCAGCCGAAGCTGGTGATGTACCGGGGGGCAACCCGCACCGGATGCGGTACCGGGCAATCTGTGATGGGGCCGTTCTACTGCCCGGCAGACGGCACCGTCTATATCGATCTCTCTTTTTACGATGACATGAAACGCAAGCTTGGCGCTGACGGTGATTTTGCCCAGGGCTACGTGATTGCGCATGAAGTCGGCCATCACGTGCAAAAACTGCTGGGAATTGAGCCCAAAGTGCGCCAGCTCCAGCAAAATGCGTCTCAGGCTGAAGTGAACCGCCTTTCCGTTAAAATGGAGCTGCAGGCGGACTGCTTCGCGGGCGTCTGGGGCCACAGCATGCAGCAGCAGGGCGTGCTGGAATCCGGCGATCTTGAGGAGGCGTTAAATGCCGCTCAGGCTATTGGTGATGACCGCCTTCAGCAGCAGAGCCAGGGGCGCGTCGTGCCGGACAGCTTCACTCACGGTACTTCACAGCAGCGCTATAGCTGGTTCAAACGCGGCTTCGACAGCGGCGATCCGGCGCAGTGTAATACCTTCGGCAAAACGATGTAATGCTGGAGTTTGAACAGCTGATAAGAGAGCTTGAGCGCACCGGCCATCGTCGGCTGGTGGTGCTCAGCGGTGAGGCGCAGTGGACGTTAACCCAGGCGCTGACCCTGCGTGACGCCTTGCCCGGAGACTGGGTAAGGCTTGACGAACACCCTTCAAAAGCCATCGGCGGCCTGCTGGGACGCGAGTACCGGCACGCCGTTTTTGACGCCAGCGCCGGGTTTGATGTCGCCGCATTTGCCGCCCTGAGCGGAACGCTGAGCGCCGGAAGCCTTCTGGTGCTGCGGGTTCCGCCGCTCGATGCGTGGCCCGGGTTGCCTGACAGCGATTCACTGCGCTGGAGCGACAGCGCCGAAGCGATAGCCACGCCGCATTTTGTCCACCATTTCTGCCGGACGATTGCCGCCGATCCCGACGCGATTGTCTGGCTTCAGGGCCGCGCGTTATCCCTTCCGCCTTTACCCGACGCGCCAGACTGGCAGCCTGCCAGCGGCGCCCCGCAGCGCGAGCAGGCTGAGATCCTGGATGTGCTGCAGGGGATGTCGGGTGGCATCGTGGCCGTCACCGCCGCGCGCGGGCGCGGAAAATCAGCCCTGGCGGGCATGCTGCTGAACCGCATTGCGGGCAGCGCCGTGGTTACCGCGCCGTCGAAGGGGGCGACGGATATCATCGCCCGCTTTGCCGGAGAGCGTTTTCATTTTATGGCCCCGGACGCGCTGCTTGCCTCTTCACGCCAGGCTGACTGGCTCATTGTCGATGAAGCCGCTGCGATCCCCGGTCCGCTGCTGGAAAAGTTAGCAGTCCGTTTCCCTCGCGTGCTGTTGACCACCACGGTGCAGGGATATGAGGGGACGGGCCGGGGATTCTTGCTTAAATTCTGCGGTCGGTTTGCCGGGCTGCAGCGCTACAGCTTATCTACACCGGTACGCTGGGCTGCGGGCTGCCCGCTTGAGCGGGTTGTTGCCAGCGCGCTGCTGTTTGACGATACGCTGATTGACCGACGCCCGGAAGGGGAGGTGCGTTTAACGTCCCTGACGCCGACGGCATGGGAAAGCCGCCCGGCGCTTGCAGCGAGCGTATACGAGCTTCTCTGCGCGGCGCATTATCGCACCTCGCCGCTCGATTTACGCCGCATGATGGACGCGCCCGGGCAGCAGTTTGCCGTTGCCGAAACGGACCCGGATATCGCCGGGGCGCTCTGGCTGGTTGAGGAGGGCGGGCTCTCCCCTGAGCTTAGCCGCGCCGTATGGGCAGGATACCGGCGTCCGCGCGGTAACCTGGTGGCGCAGTCTCTGGCGGCGCACGGCGGCTCTCCGCTGGCGGCGACGCTCAGAGGACGACGGGTCACCCGCATTGCCGTACATCCTCACCGTCAGCGGGAA
Organism: Enterobacter sp. E20; assembly: GCF_000801755.2. Classification (NCBI taxonomy): domain Bacteria; kingdom Pseudomonadati; phylum Pseudomonadota; class Gammaproteobacteria; order Enterobacterales; family Enterobacteriaceae; genus Enterobacter; species Enterobacter sp. E20. The sequence continues at coordinate 3,483,647 of NZ_CP012999.1, read as the reverse complement.
GGGATTGGCCAGGCGCTCGTTCGCGGCGCCAGCGGCGAAGATTATCTGTCGGTGAGCTTTGGCTATACCGATGGGCTGTGGCATTTCTGGCAGCAATGTGGGTTTGTGCTGGTGCGGATGGGCAGCCATCGTGAAGCCAGCAGCGGCTGCTACACCGCCATGGCGTTGCTGCCCCAGAGCGAGGCCGGGCGTCAGCTGTGCGAGCAGGCGCAGCAGCGTCTGAAGCGCGATGCGCGGGTGTTATCGGCCTGGAACGGTGAAAAGATCCCCGTGGAAGACGGCTGGGAAGCTACCCTTAATAATGACGACTGGCTGGAGCTGGCGGGGTTTGCTTTTGCGCATCGGGCGTTTTCAACCTCGGTTGCCGCACTGACGCGGCTGTTGTTAACCGTGGACATGCCGCTTCCGGCCCTGCGTGGGAAAATGGACGGAAAAACGGAAGACGTCGGGCGAAAAGCCTTGCTGGCAACGTTGCGGAATGAAACCGCGCAAGCGATTGAAAGTCTTGACTATCCGCGCTGCCAGCAGCTGAAAGAAGATATTTTGCAATGGCAATTTTTTCAATGACTTCTTCAGTAAAGTGGCATGGTCATTCACGTCCGGAGGCGTAGAATCCAGGTCATCTATTAAGGAGACCACCATGAAACACGACCATTTTGTTGTTCAAAGCCCTGACAAACCGGCTAAACAGTTACTGCTTCTGTTTCATGGCGTTGGCGATAATGCCGTCAATATGGGTCAGATTGGCAGCTGGTTTGCGCCCGTTTTTCCGGAGGCATTAATTGTCAGCATCGGTGGCGTAGAGCCATGTGGTCCGAACGGGCGCCAGTGGTTCTCTGTTCAGGGCGTGACGGAAGAGAATCGTCAGGCTCGCATCGACGCCATCATGCCGACCTTTATCGACATCGTCCGCTACTGGCAGCAGCAGAGCGGCGTAGGTGCTGACGCGACCGCGCTGATTGGCTTCTCGCAGGGGTCAATCATGTCGCTGGAAAGCGTAAAAGCGCAGCCGGGTCTGGCGTCACGCGTCATTGCGTTTAACGGCCGTTTTGCGACGTTACCGACAAGCGCGACCACGCAGACCACGATCCACCTGATCCACGGTGGTGAAGACCGGGTGATTGAGCTATCGCATGCGGTTGCCGCTCAGGAAGCGCTGATTCGCGAAGGTGGGGACGTGACGCTGGATATCGTTGACGAGCTGGGCCACGCGATTGACGACCGTAGCATGCAGTTCGCGCTCGATCGTTTGCGCTATACCGTACCGAAGCACTACTTTGATGAAGCGCTCAGCGGCGGCAAGCCGGATAACGATGATATTGTAGAGTTTATGTGAGGTTTCCCCCTCTCCCGGGGAGAGGGGAAACTTAACGATTATTTCTTCTGGTCCTTCTTCGGCCAGTCGTCGTCATCGTCCCACTTGTCGTTAAAATCACGGTGCGGGGGAAGATCCGGTTTGTTGGCGAGAAATTTTTTATGGTCAACGCGCTTAAGATCTTTAATCACGTTCAGCAGTACGCCGACCAGAAAAACTAACACCAGAATCCACCAGTACTTTGAAAGCCAATCCATTCGCTATTCCTCTCAGAGCGTTCGTCAGGCGACGAGTTGCTCCATAATACGTTGATACATACGGGCCAGCAGTTGCAAATCTGCCGCATTGACACACTCATTGATTTTATGAATGGTTGCGTTCACTGGACCCAGTTCGACAACCTGGGCACCCATACGGGCGATAAAGCGCCCGTCTGAGGTGCCACCCGTTGTCAGCAGCTGTGGCTTAATTTCATTATAGTGCTCGATGGCGTTCACCACCGCATCCACCAGCTTACCGCGCTGCGTCAGGAACGGCTGGCCGGAAAGCCACCACTCCACGGTGTAGCGCAGGTGATATTTTTCCAGCAGCGCGATAACACGCGCCTTGATCATCTCATCGGTCAGTTCGGTGCTGAAGCGGAAGTTGAACTGGACGAAGTAATCGCCCGGGATCACGTTGTTGCTGCCGGTCCCGGCCTTGACGTTCGCGATCTGCATGCTGGTTGGCGGGAAGAATTCGTTGCCTTTATCCCACTCGATGCCCACCAGCTCGCTCAGCATCGGCGCAGCGCGATGGACCGGGTTATCGGCCAGATGCGGGTATGCAACGTGCCCCTGAACGCCGTGAATGGTCAGGTTACAGGTCAGCGAGCCGCGGCGCCCATTTTTGACAACATCACCCACCACTTCGGTACTGGACGGCTCACCGACCAGGCAGTAGTCGAGACGCTCGTTACGCGCCATCAGCGCTTCAACAACCTTCACGGTGCCGTTATGGGCGCTGGCTTCTTCGTCGGAGGTGATTAAAAACGCCAGACGGTTTTTGTGGTTTGGATGCTGAGCCACAAATCGCTCTGCCGCCACGACCATCGCCGCCAGGGAGCCTTTCATGTCTGCCGCGCCGCGACCAAACAGCATGCCGTCGCGGATGGTCGGTTCAAACGGCGGGTTGATCCAGCGATCCGCGTCACCGGCGGGAACGACGTCAGTATGCCCGGCAAAGGCCAGCGTTTCGCCCTGTCCGCGCCACGCCCAGAAGTTCTGGGTATCGCCAAAATCCATGCGTTCAACGGTAAAACCGATGGCACGCAGGCGCTCAATCATAAGTGCCTGACAACCTGCGTCGTCCGGGCTAAGGGAAGGACGGCGAATAAGCTGCTGAGTCAGCTCAATGACCGGGCATGACATAAACTACACCTCAACGAAAAAAGTCGGAATAAAGGGTTTCACTGAAACCCAGCAGCATAGGCTGCCCTGGCGCGCAGAGCAATGGGCGTTTGATAATTGCCGGCATGTCGAGCATCAGTTTTGCCGCGCTGTCGGCGTTGTTGATGCTGGCGCGCAGAGATTCGTCCAGCTTACGCCAGGTGGTGCCGCGGGTGTTCAGCAGGGCTTCCCACCCCAGCTCGCCGATCGCGCTATGCAGAAATTCTGCATCAAGCCCATCGGCTCGGTAATCGTGGAAACGGTACTCCACGCCGTTTGCTTCCAGCCAGCGACGGGCTTTTTTGATGGTGTCGCAATTTTTAATGCCGTACATCACAACCATGGTGAATCCTTTTGACCTAATGATGATTAAATGTTCAGTAAATTCGAAGATATATCCTTAAGTGGAATATAACACATTCAGGAATCGTCTGGATTTACGCTTCTTCTTAATTCAACTCACATCTGTACGCTGAATATTCTTTCACCCTTTAAGCATAGATGTCCATAAAGTTTAAATTTCGAATAAACTCAGCGGGTAAAATAAAACTCACCCGTTCGGAGGGTTATTTCAAAATATTGCTAGCCGTCACAAAAAATTGAGACCTCTCCGTTCATATTTATCATAAATCCCCGCAGGACGTGGGGTACAATCACAGCAATTGGTTAAATAGTCTTCACAATGATGGTCCGTTTTTGTAGAATGCGCATAATAATAAGAGAGGTTGTTATGATTGAACGTGAACTGGGGAACTGGAAAGATTTTATCGAAGGCATGCTTCGTAAATGACATTCAGTAAGAATTGCAAGAGCACTAAAATAAGTAAAATAACCATAGTGTGAATTAATCACACAATAAAAAGGCGGCCGATAAAACCGCCTTTTTTTATTTCAATCACTTACTCAGCCCGTTCCTTTAGCGGGAAGCGACGACGCACCAGCACAAAGAACAACGGCACGAAGTAAATGGCCAGGATGGTTGCCGAAATCATGCCGCCCATCACTCCCGTCCCGACGGCATGCTGGCTGCTGGAGCCTGCACCCGTACTGGTTGCCATCGGCAGTACGCCAAAGACAAACGCCAGCGACGTCATCAGGATCGGGCGTAAGCGCTGACGGCAGGCGTGCAGCGTGGCGGCCATCAGCTCGTGGCCTTTGGCATTCATCTCGTTGGCAAATTCAACGATCAGAATGGCGTTTTTCGCCGATAGCCCAATCACGGTGAGCAGACCCACCTGGAAGTAAACATCGTTCTCGAGGCCGCGCATCCAGGTCGCCAGCAGCGCACCGATAACCCCAAGCGGCACGACCAGCATGACGGAGAACGGGACTGACCAGCTTTCATACAGTGCGGCTAGGCAGAGGAAGACCACCAGCAGAGAGAGCGCGTAAAGTGCGGGAGCCTGTGCCCCGGAGAGTCGCTCCTGGTAGGACATGGCCGTCCACTCCAGACCAAAACCGGCGGGCAGCTGCTGGACCAGTTTTTCCATGGTATCCATAGCGGTACCGGTACTGACGCCCGGCGCAGCTTCCCCGACGATTTCAACCGCAGAGTAGCCGTTATAGCGCTCCAGACGCGGCGAACCGCTCTCCCAGTGCGAGGTGGCAAACGCGGAGAACGGCACCATGCCGCCAGCGTTATTCCTGACAAACCAGCGGTTTATATCATCCGGCAGCATGCGGAACGGCGCGGCGGACTGGACATACACTTTTTTCACGCGGCCGCGATCCATAAAGTCATTCACATAGCTCGAGCCCCACGCCGTCTGCAGGGTATCGTTGATATCGTTGATCGACACGCCCAGCGCCTGCGCCTTACGCTGATCGATATCCACCTGGAGCTGCGGGCTGTCGTCAAGACCGTTATGGCGGACGCGGGTCAGGCCAGGATCGTTGCCCGCCAGCGCTAGCAGCTTATCGCGTGCCGCCATCAGCGCCGTGTGGCCCGCGCCGGCGTGATCCTGCAGCTCCATATCAAACCCGGCGGAACTGCCCAGACCGCTTATCGCCGGCGGGCTGCTGGCGAAGACGCGCGCCTCTTTAATATGCGCAAAGGCTTTGGTTGCGCGTTCAATAATGGCAAATGACGTTCCCGTTCGGGTATCGCGCTCGTCCCAGTCCTTCAGGCGGACGAACATGCGGGCGACGTTCTGCCCGTTTCCGCCCGGGCCAGAGCCCACGGTGGAGAAGACCGACACAACGTTATCTTTCTCTTTGGTGAAGAAGTACTGCTCCACTTTCTGGACCACTTTCAGCGTCTGCTGCTGCGTTGCGCCGCTCGGGAGCTGCACCGAGGTGGTGAACATGCCGCGGTCTTCCATCGGCAGAAAAGAGGTGGGGAGATGCATAAACAGCCAGACCATGCCGCCCAGCAGCACAACGTAAATCATCATCCAGCGCAGGCTGCGATGGAGCACGCCACCGACGGCAGATTCATACCGCGCGGCATTGCGGTTGAACATCCGGTTAAACCAGCCGAAGAACCCTTTTTGCCCGTGCTGCTCCCCTTTGTGCAGCGGTTTTAGAATGGTGGCGCACAGCGCGGGGGTGAGGATCAGCGCCACCAGCACGGAGAGCACCATCGCCGAGACGATGGTTATTGAGAACTGACGGTAAATCGCCCCTGTTGTGCCGCCAAAGAAGGCCATCGGGATAAAGACGGCCGACAGCACCATCGCGATACCGACCAGCGCCCCCTGAATTTGCCCCATGGATTTGCGCGTCGCCTGGCGCGGCGAGAGTCCTTCTTCGCTCATGATGCGCTCGACATTTTCAACCACCACGATGGCATCATCCACCAGAAGGCCAATCGCCAGCACCATCGCAAACATCGTCAGGGTGTTAATGCTGTACCCGAACGCGTAAAGCACCGCAAAGGTCCCCAGCAGCACCACGGGGACGGCAATGGTTGGGATCAGCGTCGCGCGGAAGTTTTGCAGGAACAGGTACATCACCAGGAATACCAGCGCGATGGCTTCCAGCAGGGTCTTCACCACGTCCTCGATCGACGCTTTAACGAAGGAGGTGGTTTCGTAGGCGACTTTGTACTCCAGCCCGTGCGGAAAATACTGTGAAAGTTCGTCCAGACGGTCTAACACCAGTTTTGCCGTGGCCATTTCGTTTGCGCCGGACGCAAGCTTTATCCCCAGACCGGAGGCCTGATTGCCGTTAAAGCGGCTCAGGTAGTCGTATTTTTCCGCCCCCATTTCCACCGTGGCGACATCGCCCAGACGCACTTCCGACCCATCCTGATTCACGCGCAGGGTGATGTTGCGGAACTGGTCCGGCGTCTGCAGCAGGGATTGCGAATTGATGGTGGCGTTCAGGGCCTGCTTATCGACGGACGGCGTTCCCCCCAGCTGCCCCACCGCAATCTGGGCGTTCTGGGCCTTGATGGCATTCGTCACGTCGGTTGCCGTCATCTGGACGCTGTTCAGCTTGTTGGGGTCGAGCCAGATGCGCATAGAGTATTGTGAGCCATAGGCGTCGATATCCCCGACGCCGTTGATACGGCTGATGGGATCCTGAATATTACTGGCGACGTAGTCCGCAATGTCCTGTTTATCCATCGAGCCATCTGTCGAGACAAACGCGATGGTCAAAATGTTGGTATCACCGGTTTTACGCACGGTCACGCCCTGATTCTGCACCGCCTGGGGCAGCTTGCGCATGGCCGACTGCAGCTGGTTTTGCACCTGCTGCACCGCTTCGTCCGGGTCCGTGCCCGCCTTAAAGCTCAGGGTAACCGTCGCCTGGCCCGTGGCGCTACTTTGTGAGGACATGTACATCAGGTTATCCAGACCCGTCATGTTCTGCTCGATAACCTGCGTCACGGTGTTTTCCAGCGTTTGTGCGGAAGCGCCGGGGTAGTTTGCCGTTACGCGCACGTTAGGCGGCGCCAGATCGGGGTATTGCTCAACAGGAAGTGAAGTAATCGCCAGGACACCTGTCAGACACAACAGGATGGCAAGCACCCAGGCAAAAATGGGGCGATCGATGAAAAAATTCGCCATGAAAGAGTGACCTCGTTTTGCTGCACGTCATTATTGTTTATTGCCCGCATAACTTTAGCGGTAAGGCCCAGGCCAAACGTGGAGAAATAAAGGAGATAATGTAAATTATCATGCGCTTTTTCCCGCGCGTCCTCCTTTACCGTTATTTACCCGTTAATGGCGCGGGCGCCGGGAACGTCACGCTGACCAGCGTGCCGCCGTTTTGCGGCTGCGAGAAGTGCAGCATCCCGCCGAGCCGTTGCGCGCGTTCGCGCATAATGTTCAGGCCGTAATGGCCCGGCGGCTCGCTGGCTTCGCCAATCCCGATGCCGTTGTCACGAATGCTGACGCTGTGCGTACCGTCCACGGCGGTCACGCAGCTGACGGTGATCTCGCTGGCCTGCGCGTGCTTAATGGCGTTCAGCACGGCCTCACGCACGATCTGCAGCAAATGCACCTGCTTTTGCGCGTCCAGCGCCAGCGAGGAGAGGCGGCAGTCGAGATGCAGCTTCGCCTGCGTCTGGCTCTGCAGGACGTCGAGGGACTCCTGCAGCGCCGCGGGTAAGTTCGCGTGGTTCAGCGTCAGGCGGAAGGTGGTAAGCAGCTCGCGCAGCTGCTGCCAGGCATTGTTCAGCTCGCGGGAGAAGTCGGTGATGATGGTCTGCGCCGGGGTATTTTCCTCGGGCACGGCGCGTTTGAGCAGCGCAAGCTGAATGCGCAGATACGATAGCACCTGCGCCAGCGAATCGTGCAGCTCGCGTGCAATGGTGGCGCGCTCTTCCATCAGCAGCAGCTGCTGGTAATGTTTTTGCGCCTGGTTAAAGTACAGCCCGCGCCCGAGCATGGTCGCCACGCTTCTCATCAGCGGAAGGGGAACGCTGTCCGTCTCGCTTTGCCAGCGCAGCTCGCCGTAAAGGGTGTCCTGCATCAGTACCGGCAGGTGCTGCAGAGGAATACCATGTGACTCCGTCCCTTCAGACAGCCGCCAGTCGTCGCTGGTGCGCAGTTCGAGATAATTCATCTGCGTATAGTCATGGACAATCTGCAGGATATGCCGAAAGCAGTGGCTGTCTATCTGGCCGGTATTCAGCGCCTGCGAGCATTTGAACAGCATGTCGAGCTGCTGGTGGGCTTCATGCAAATGCCGCGTCTTTTCCGCGACCGAGGCTTCGAGCGAACGGTAAAGCGTAGCCAGCTCGGCGGACATGTGGTTGAAGGCGCGGGAGAGTTGGCCCAGCTCGTTCGGCAGGGCGGTATCCGGCGCCGGGGTTGTAAATTCGCCACGCTCAACCCGTTCGCTGGCCGCCACCAGATTGTTAAGCGGCAACACCACCTGGCGACGGATGCGTCGCAGGGTAAACAGCGTCAGGAGCAGGATCCCGAGAGCGCCCGCCAGCGAGAGCAGGGTCACCGTCTGGATTTTATGTTCGGTGTAGTGCTGAAGGGCGAGCACAAAGGCATCAATACGGCCGACAAAATCCTCAATGTGGGTTTGATACCACGCGCTGTCGCCGCGGGCGATGCGCGCATCCATCTCCAGCCAGGCCACGTGCAGCTGCTGGTAGCGCGCTTTAACATTGTCCGGGACGTACCAGCGGTTCAGCTTCTGCAGGGCAGGCGCGCTCAGCGTCCGTTGCCAGCTGTCGCGATGCGCGGCAAGGGCAGGGCTGTTGCGCTGCATCTCGTAGCCCAGACGATAGCTCTGCATGCGCAGCGAACCCGCGATATTAATGGCTTCGGCGTCACGCTGGCTGCTGGCTAGCGTCAGCAGCGCGACGGTGCTGGTCAGCACCGATAAGGCAATTATCGAAAAGAAAGCCCAGGCAAGGCTTCCGGAAACGGGTCGTTTGACGGTCACAGAACGGCTCTCTGAATAAAATTGATCTGCTACAGGTTCACTGTAAATAATTCGGCATTCCGGGCATTTGAACATTGCCCGATCGCGCCGTGATGCGTAAATACCATACTCATACAAAGAATAAGGTTATTGAACCAAAAACAGGTGTGGTTATGAATCGTTTTATTATGGCTAACAGCCAGCAGTGCATCGGGTGTCGCGCCTGCGAAGTGGCCTGCGTGATGGCGCACAACGATGAGCAGCACGTCCTGAGCGAGCGCCATTTTCATCCCCGCATTACGGTCCTGCGAGCCGGCGAGAAGAGTAGTCCCGTCACCTGCCATCACTGTGAAAATGCGCCCTGCGCGCAAAGCTGTCCGAACGGCGCCATCAGCAAATGCGATGACAGCGTACAGGTGAATCAACAAAAATGCATCGGCTGTAAGGCCTGCGTGGTGGCCTGCCCGTTTGGCACGATGGAGATTATCGTCACCCCGCTCGACAGCGGCGGCGTGAAGGCCTCGGCGAATAAATGCGATCTCTGTCTGACGCGGCTACACGGCCCGGCCTGTATCGAAAATTGCCCGGCAGATGTCCTCTCACTGGCGACGCCTGCTGTCCTTGATACTCTGGCGAAATCGCGCCGCCAGCGCACGGCCTGCCTGGAAGCGCAGCCCTGGCATGCGGAAGCCGTCAGAGAGGACGCTTCGCGAACCAAACTGCATCAGATGCAAACAACCCCGCCACGCGGCGAGCCCGACAAGCTGGCTGCCGCAGAACGCGTGGGCCATTTTAACGAAATTTACCTGCCGTTCCGGGACGAGCAGGCCGCCCGCGAGGCGTCGCGCTGCCTGAAATGCGGAGAGCACAGCATTTGCGAATGGACCTGCCCGCTGCATAACCACATCCCGCAGTGGATCGAGCGCCTCAACGCGGGGGATATCGCCGGCGCGGTCGAGCTTTCACATCAGACCAACTGTTTACCTGAAATTACCGGCCGCGTCTGTCCGCAGGACCGATTATGCGAGGGTGCCTGCACAATACGTGAAGAGGCGGGATCCGTGACCATCGGTAACATTGAGCGCTATATCTCCGATCGGGCGCTGGCGATGGGCTGGCGGCCAGATATGTCCGCCGTCACGCCGACAGGTAAACGTGTCGCGATCGTCGGCGCGGGGCCCGCCGGGCTGGCGTGCGCCGACGTGCTGGCGCGCAGCGGCGCGAGTGTGACTGTCTATGACCGGCATCCGGAAATTGGCGGATTGCTGACCTTTGGCATCCCGGCATTCAAGCTGGACAAATCGCTGCTCGCGCGGCGCAGAGAGATATTTACCGCGATGGGGATCCGCTTCGAGCTGAACTGCGAGGTGGGCCAGGACGTGTCGATGTCGCAGTTAAAGCACGAGTACGACGCCCTGTTTATTGGCGTGGGAACCTACCGCTCGATGAAGGCGGGTATCCCGCACGAGGACGCGCCTGGGGTCTATGATGCGCTGCCTTTCCTTGTAGGTAACACGCGCCATGTTATGGGGCTGGAGTCGACGGCCAGCGAACCATTTATCGATACCCAGGGCTTAAACGTGGTGGTGCTTGGCGGGGGCGATACCGCGATGGACTGCGTCCGTACCGCGTTACGCCACGGCGCGGCAAAGGTGACCTGCGCCTATCGTCGGGATGAGGCCAATATGCCTGGCTCGAAGAAAGAGGTGAAGAACGCCCGAGAAGAGGGCGCGGCGTTTGAATTTAACGTCCAGCCGGTTGAGCTGACGCTGGATCCGAACGGTAAGGTCAGCGGTATCCGGATGCTGCGTACCGAGCTCGGTGAACCGGACGCGCAGGGACGGCGTCGACCGGTTCCGGTAGCGGGCAGCGAGTTCGTGATGGCGGCTGATGCGGTCATCATGGCGTTTGGTTTTAACCCGCACGCGATGCCGTGGCTGCAGGCGCAGGGTGTCGAAACGGATGACCGGGGGCGGATCGTTGCTTCGGTCGAGAGCCGCTACCGTTACCAGACGACTAACCCACAGATCTTCGCCGGGGGCGATGCGGTTCGCGGTGCGGATCTTGTGGTGACCGCCATGGCGGAAGGACGTCATGCGGCGCAGGGGATACTCGACTGGCTTGGGGTTAACGCCCCAAAACATCATTAAACCGGCGGGCGACAAAGCGGGATTCACGGCGTAGTATAGGACGACTCATTGTGTTGTGGAGCCCGTATGACCCTGAAAATTGACGTTATCAAAGACAAAATTCTCTCTGAAAACTACTTTGTCCTGCGTAACATCACCTATGATCTTACGCGTAACAACGGTGAGGTGATCCGCCACAAGCGCGAGGTCTACGACCGCGGCAACGGGGCAACCATTCTGCTCTATAACCGTGAAAAGCAGAGCGTGGTGCTGATCCGTCAGTTCAGGGTGGCGACATGGGTTAATGGCAACCCTGACGGACGTCTGATTGAAACCTGCGCGGGCCTGCTCGATGATGATGAGCCGGAAGTTTGTATCCGCAAAGAGGCCGTGGAAGAGACCGGCTTCGAAGTGGGCGAGGTCAAAAAGGTCTTCGAGCTGTTTATGTCGCCGGGCGGCGTAACGGAAATTGTGCATTTCTTCATTGCGGAATACAGCGACGCGCAGCGCACTCACCGCGGCGGTGGCGTGGAGGATGAAGATATCGAAGTGCTGGAGCTTCCTTTTGCCCGGGCGGTGGAGATGGTGCGTTCAGGCGAAATCAGGGATGGTAAAGCGGTGATATTACTGCAGTATTTACAGACAACCGGGCTGATGAACACCACTTTCGAACGGATATAGCCTGTTTTTCGGGTATATCTGATAAATCCGATTGAGCAACCCCGGCGGGAACACGAAGATACTGCCCAGTTAAGCGTTTTCGTTCCGGGATTGTGTCATTCATGCGCTACAGCGTCTTTTTGTTTTACCTGTTTTGTGTGCTCCTCGCGCCGCAGGTGCGGGCTGCACCTGCCCAGCAAGCCTTCTCCGACTGGCAGGTAACCTGCAACAACCAGAATTTTTGCCTCGCACGCAACACGGGTGAACACCGTGGTCTGGTCATGACGCTCACCCGTAGCGCCGGGGCGAAAACGGACGCCACGCTGCGTATCGATCTCGGCGGCCTTGATACGCCCTCGGTAAAAGAGCCAGAGATTGCCCCCCGGCTGCTGCTGGATAACGTTCCCCTGAAGCTGGACAAACAGCGCTGGCAGCTCACGCCCTGGCATCTTAAAACGGACGATGCGGCTACCATCACCGCCTTTCTGAAAAACATCCAGGAAGGGAAGGCCCTGACCCTGCGCGACGGCAAGCAGGTTATTTCGCTGAGCGGTCTGAAAGCCGCGCTGCTGTTCATTGATGCGCAGCAAAAGCGCGTCGGCAGCGAAACCGCGTGGATCAAGAAAGGTGACGATCCGCCGTTAAGCGTTCCGCCTGCTCCTGCCCTTAAAAAGGTGGCGGTCGTCAACCCGACCCCGACGCCGCTCTCCCACGCCGAACTGAACGACCTGCTGGATTATGGCACCGGGCGGATGAACACCAGCCAGTGCTCGCTGGATCCTAACCGCCGGGAAGTGCGCGTCACCGCGTTAACCGATGACAAAGCGTTGCTGATCGTCAGCTGCGAGGCGGGGGCCTATAACACGGTCGATCTGGCGTGGCTGGTATCGCGTAAAAAACCGTTCACCGCGCGCAGCGTCAGGCTGCGTCTGCCGTTTACGCCGTCAGGCGACGGGAGCGAAATGGAGTTGATGAACGCGAGCTTTGATGAAAAGACGCGCGAGCTGACAACGCTCGCGCTGGGGCGCGGTTTGGGCGATTGCGGGATCCAGACGCGCTGGCGTTTTGACGGCCAGCGCTTCCGCCTGGTTCGCTACGCCGAGGAGCCCAGCTGCGACAACTGGAACGGGTCAGATGCCTGGCCCACGCTGTGGATCACGCGGTAAAACACTACAGTACGCTCAGCGCCTTCTCCACCACGTTCTCAACGGTAAAGCCGAAGTACGGGAACAGCTTATCGGCAGGGGCGGATTCGCCGTAACCCCACATGCCGACAATCGCCCCTTTGAGCCCGACATACTTGTACCAGTAGTCGGCAATACCGGCTTCCACCGCTACGCGAGCCGCGACGTTGGACGGCAGGACCGATTCCCGGTACGCCTCGTCCTGGGCGTCAAAAATATCCGTTGAGGGCAGGGACACCACGCGCACCGCGTGACCTTCGGCAGTCAGTTTCTCCGCCGCTTTCACCGTGATTTCCACCTCGGAGCCGGTCGCAATCAGGATCACGTCCGGCTTGCCGCCGCTGTCCTTCAGGATGTAGCCGCCGCGGGCGATATTTTTCACCTGCTCCGGGGTTCGCTCAATCTGCGCCAGATTCTGGCGTGACAGAATCAGTGCCGTTGGGCCATTGTGGCGTTCTACCGCCAGCTTCCAGCCCACCGCCGCTTCGACCTGATCGCACGGACGCCAGGTGCTGAAGTTCGGCGTCAGGCGCAGGCTTGCCAGCTGTTCAACCGCCTGGTGCGTAGGCCCGTCTTCCCCGAGTCCGATGGAGTCATGGGTATAGACCATAATCTGCCGCGCCTTCATTAAGGCCGCCATGCGCGCCGCGTTACGGGCGTACTCGACGAACATCAGGAAGGTGGCGGTGTACGGCACAAACCCGCCGTGATGGGCGATGCCGTTGGCAATGGCGGTCATCCCAAACTCGCGCACGCCGTAGTGGATGTAGTTCCCGGCGATGTCCTCTTTCAGCGATTTTGAGCCCGACCAGATGGTCAGGTTGCTGGGCGCCAGATCCGCCGAGCCGCCGAGCAGTTCGGGCAGGAGAGGGCCGATTGCGTTCAGGGTATTTTGCGACGCCTTGCGGGTGGCGATTTTCGCCGGGTTGGACTGCAGGTTTTCAAACAGCGCCTGGGTTCTGTCGTCCCAGTCCTCCGGCAGACCGCCGCTCATGCGGCGGGAAAACTCGGCGGCGAGATCCGGGTGCGCTTTTTTGTAGGCGGTGAACTTCTCGTTCCAGGACTGCTGGGCCTTTTCACCCGCCTCACGGGCATCCCAGGCTCTGTAGATCTCTTTCGGGATCTCAAACGGTGGATGTTTCCACCCCAGCTTCTGCCGGGTCAGCGCGACTTCCTCCTCGCCCAGCGCCGCGCCGTGCGCCTCCTCTTTGCCCGCCTTGTTCGGTGAGCCGAAGCCGATGACCGTGCGGCAGATAATCAGGGACGGTTTGTCCTTCACGCTCTGCGCTTCCTGAATCGCTTTTTTCACCGCTTCAGGGTCATGGCCATCGATCTCGTGCACCACGTGCCAGTGATAGGCTTCAAAGCGTTTTGCCGTGTCGTCGGTAAACCAGCCTTCGGTCTCCCCGTCGATGGAGATGCCGTTGTGATCGTAGAAGCCAATCAGTTTGCCGAGCCCCAGCGTGCCCGCCAGGGAGCAGACCTCATGTGAAATCCCCTCCATCAGGCAGCCGTCGCCCATAAACACGTAGGTGTAGTGGTCGACAATCTCGTGGTCCGGCTGGTTAAACTGTGCCGCCAGCGTGCGTTCGGCAATCGCCAGCCCGACCGCATTGGCCAGCCCCTGACCGAGTGGTCCGGTCGTCGTTTCCACCCCCGGGGTATAGCCAATTTCCGGGTGCCCCGGCGTTTTGGAGTGCAGCTGGCGGAAGTTTTTCAGCTCCTCAAGCGGCAGATCGTAGCCGGAAAGGTGCAGCAGGCTGTAGAGCAGCATTGAGGCGTGACCGTTGGAGAGAATAAAGCGGTCGCGATCGTACCAGGTGGGGTCATTGGGGTTGTGCTTCAGAAAGTCGTTCCACAGCACTTCGGCAATATCAGCCATGCCCATCGGCGCGCCGGGGTGGCCGGAATTGGCTTTTTGCACGGCATCCATGCTGAGGGCGCGAATGGCATTGGCTAGCTCTTTACGGGACATAGTTCACTCCGTGGCAAGGTTAAAGTTTGGCGGCGAGAAGGTCTTCAAGTTTGCGCTGGTCGACGGCGAACTGGCGGATGCCGTCCGCCAGTTTTTCCACGGCCATGGCGTCCTGATTGTGCTCCCAGCGGAACTCCGCTTCGGTCATGGCTTTCGGTTTTGGCAGAACGGTGGAGGTCGGCACCAGCTTGCGGATCACCGTTTCTTCTTTGTCCTGTAGCTCCTGGAGCAGGTTAGGGGAGATGGTCAGACGGTCGCAGCCTGCCAGGGCGAGGATCTGCTCGGTACGGCGGAAGCTGGCCCCCATCACGATGGTTTCATAGCGGTGCTGTTTGTAGTAGTCGTAGATATTACGGACCGATTTCACGCCCGGATCCTCATCCACCACGTACGGATCCATCGGCTGTTTCGCCTGATACCAGTCGTAGATGCGCCCGACAAACGGCGAGACGAGGAACACGCCCGCTTCAGCGCAGGCGCGCGCCTGGGCAAACGAGAACAGTAGGGTCAGGTTGCAGTGGATGCCCTCTTTTTCCAACACCTCAGCCGCTCGGATGCCTTCCCAGGTGGACGCCAGCTTGATCAGAATGCGTGATTTATCGATCCCCTGCTCCTCGTACAGTTCCACCAGGCGACGCGCCTTATTAATGCTCTTTTCTTTATCGAACGAGAGGCGGGCGTCGACTTCGGTCGAGACGCGGCCCGGGATGCTTTTAAGAATTTCCGCACCAAAATTAACCGCCAGCTTGTCGCTGGCTTCGGCGACCTGCTGCTCCTGCGTTTTCCCGCGCTGTTTACCGTAGGCAATGGCGTCATCAATCAGATGGCTAAAATGGGCAAGCCCTGCAGCTTTGAGCAGTAGCGAAGGGTTAGTGGTCGCGTCCTCCGGCTGATAGTGGCGAATCGACTCGATATCGCCGCTGTCTGCAACCACGGTGGTGAATTTTTTGATGCCGTCTAGCTGGTTCATAAATAATTACTCCTTGGAAATAAAAGAGTTAGATGAGTGCGTTAGTTCACACTTCTGGAAAAATCATGATGGACTTAACAAAAAAGCATAGCAGACGGGGGAGGCATTGCTTTTGAGACGGGTAACATGGCTGTTATAAATTGATAACAATTTTTAATGTGTGATGGTGAGAGTTTGGCTGCCTTCAAAGTTTAGGAGGCGGCCTGAGGCGATACTAGGCGGCACACCAGGGTGTGCATCAGGATCGCTTACGTCACCCTTTTGACCGATACGTGAAAGGAAAAATAAGATGGATGAGCAGTTGAAACAGAGTGCCCTCGATTTTCACGAGTTCCCTGTCCCGGGCAAAATCCAGGTCTCCCCAACCAAGCCGCTGGCAACCCAGCGCGATCTGGCGCTGGCCTATTCGCCGGGCGTCGCAGCCCCGTGTCTGGAAATCGAAAAAGACCCGCTGGCGGCCTACAAATATACCGCGCGCGGCAACCTTGTCGCCGTGATCTCTAACGGCACGGCGGTGCTGGGGCTGGGCAACATCGGCGCGCTGGCCGGTAAGCCGGTGATGGAAGGGAAGGGGGTACTGTTCAAGAAATTCGCCGGTATCGACGTGTTCGATATCGAGGTGGACGAACTCGATCCTGACAAATTCATCAACGTGGTGGCCGCGCTGGAGCCGACCTTCGGCGGGATTAACCTGGAAGACATCAAAGCGCCGGAATGTTTCTATATCGAGCAGAAGCTGCGCGAGCGTATGAACATTCCCGTGTTCCATGATGACCAGCACGGAACCGCGATTATCAGCACCGCCGCGATTCTCAACGGCCTGCGCGTGGTAGAGAAAAATCTCTCCGACGTGCGCATGGTGGTCTCTGGCGCAGGCGCCGCGGCCATCGCCTGTATGAACCTGCTGGTGGCGCTGGGTATGCAGAAACACAACATTGTGGTCTGCGACTCCAAGGGCGTTATCTATAAAGACCGCGAGCCGAACATGGCTGAAACCAAAGCGGCGTACGCGGTCGACGACGACGGTAAACGCACCCTGGACGACGTGATTGACGGCGCGGATATCTTCCTCGGCTGCTCCGGTCCGAAAGTGTTGACCCAGGAGATGGTGAAGAAGATGGCGCGTGCGCCAATGATCCTGGCCCTGGCGAACCCGGAACCGGAAATCCTGCCGCCGCTGGCGAAAGCGGTGCGCGAAGACGCCATCATCTGTACCGGCCGTTCGGACTACCCGAACCAGGTCAACAACGTGCTCTGCTTCCCGTTCATCTTCCGCGGTGCGCTGGACGTCGGCGCAACGGCGATCAACGAAGAGATGAAGCTTGCCGCCGTTCACGCCATCGCGGAGCTTGCCCACGCCGAGCAGAGCGAAGTGGTCGCGTCTGCGTACGGCGATCAGGATCTGAGCTTCGGCCCGGACTACATCATTCCGAAACCGTTCGACCCGCGTCTGATTGTTAAAATTGCCCCTGCGGTGGCCAAAGCGGCGATGGACTCCGGCGTAGCGACGCGTCCGATTCACGATTTCGACGCTTACGTCGATAAGCTCACCGAGTTTGTCTATAAAACGAACCTGTTCATGAAGCCGATCTTCTCTCAGGCCCGCGCCGACGCGAAGCGCGTGGTGCTGGCGGAAGGGGAAGAGGCGCGCGTGCTGCACGCCACCCAGGAGCTGATCACCTTAGGCCTGGCGAAACCGATCCTGATTGGTCGTCCGAGCGTGATTGAAATGCGTATCCAGAAGCTGGGCCTGCAGATTAAGCCGGGCGTCGACTTCGAGATCGTTAACAACGAATCCGATCCGCGCTTCAAAGAGTACTGGAGCGAATACTACGCGATCATGAAGCGCCGGGGGATCACCCAGGAGCAGGCTCAGAAAGCGGTCATCAGCAACACGACGGTGATCGGCGCGATCATGGTGCATCGCGGCGAGGCGGACGCGCTGATCTGCGGCACCATCGGCGACTACCACGAGCACTTTAGCGTGGTGCAGGAGATCTTCGGCTATCGCGACGGCGTCCATACCGCCGGGGCGATGAACGCGCTGCTGCTGCCGAGCGGCAACACCTTTATTGCCGATACCTACGTTAACGACGATCCGACCCCGGACGAGCTGGCGGAGATCACCGTGATGGCCGCCGAGACCGTCCGTCGCTTTGGCATCGAGCCGAAGGTGGCGCTGCTGTCGCACTCTAACTTTGGTTCGTCTAAATCAGCGGCGGCGTGCAAAATGCGCCAGACGCTGGAGCTGGTGCGCGAGCGTGCGCCGGAGCTGATGATTGACGGGGAGATGCACGGCGACGCCGCGCTGGTGGAGAGCATCCGTAACGAACGTATGCCGGACAGCCCGCTGAAGGGATCGGCCAACATACTGATTATGCCTAACGTGGAAGCGGCGCGTATCAGCTACAACCTGCTGCGCGTCTCCAGCTCTGAAGGGGTGACCGTAGGGCCGGTACTGATGGGCGTGGCGAAACCGGTGCACGTGTTAACGCCGATTGCCTCTGTGCGTCGTATCGTGAACATGGTGGCGCTGGCGGTGGTTGAGGCGCAGACGCAGCCGCTGTAATTTTTACCCTCACCCTAACCCTCTCCCAAAGGGAGAGGGGATAAGGGCTACACCCAGTCCCGAACCTGAATAAACTCACGCAAGGCAGCCTCCGGGCTGCCTTCTTTTGGCTCGTAGCAGTACTCCCAGCGTACCAGCGGCGGCATCGACATCAGAATCGACTCCGTGCGCCCGCCGGTCTGCAGGCCGAACAGCGTCCCGCGATCCCACACCAGGTTGAACTCCACGTAGCGCCCGCGGCGGTAAAGCTGGAACTCGCGCTCGCGCACGCCGTAGTCGGTATTTTTACGGCGCTCGACAATCGGCAGATAGGCGTCGGTATAGCCTTCGCCTACCGCGCGCATAAAGCTGAACGCGGTATCAAAATCAGGCGCGTTGAGATCATCAAAGAACAGCCCGCCGATGCCGCGCTGCTCGTCGCGGTGCTTCAGGTAAAAGTAGTCATCGCACCACTTTTTAAATTTCGGGTAGACGTCTTCGCCAAACGGTAGGCAAAGATCCCGCGCGGTGGTGTGCCAGTGCACGGCATCTTCTTCGAAGCCGTAGTATGGCGTTAAATCGAAACCGCCGCCGAACCACCAGACCGGGTCGGCGCCTGGTTTTTCCGCAATGAAAAAGCGCACGTTGGCGTGGCTCGTCGGCACGAACGGGTTGTGCGGGTGCACTACCAGCGAAACGCCCATCGCCTCGAAGCTACGGCCCGCCAGTTCAGGACGATGCGCCGTCGCAGATGCGGGCATGGCGTCGCCGTGAACGTGGGAAAAATTCACGCCTGCCTGTTCGAAGATGCCGCCGTTTCGCAGCACGCGGCTGCGCCCGCCGCCTCCGGCCTCGCGCTGCCAGTTATCTTCCTGAAATTCACCGCCGTCTGCGGCAGCCAGTTTCTGGCAGATCTCATCCTGCAGCTGCAGCAGGAAGGTTTTGACCAGTTGAGCATCGGGTTTCATCAACGTTTCCTGGAGTGCGCTTTTTGGTTATCGAACCAGTTGAAGTAACTGATAATGCCGGAGGCGATAGCGTTGGCGATCTTCTGACGAAACGCCGTGGTGCCGAGGAGCCGCTCTTCTTCCGGGTTGGTAATAAAGGACGTTTCCACCAGCACGGACGGGATGGACGGCGACTTCAGCACCACGAATGCCGCCTGCTCGGTGCCTTTACTGTGCAGACGATGCACTGGCTTAATCTTCTTCAGAATATGCGAGCCGAGCGTCAGGCTGTTTTTAATCGTATCCGTCTGCACGAGGTCGAACAGCACCTGCTGTAGCAGATGATCTTTGTCGGTGGCTTTTTTCCCGGCGACTTCATCCGCCCGGTTTTCGCGGTCGGAGAGGTATTTTGCCATGGCGCTACTGGCACCACGGTTAGAGAGTGCAAACACCGAGGCGCCTGCCGCAGAAGGGTTGGTAAAGCCGTCGGCGTGAATCGACATAAACAGATCCGCACCGTGCTGGTGGGCGATCTCAACGCGGTCATACAGCGGAATAAAGGTGTCGCCAGAGCGCGTCAGACGGGCGTCAATGCCGTTGCTGCGTAAAATTGCGCGCACATTTTTTGCAATTGCCAGCACGACGTGTTTTTCTTTTGACCCGTTTTTGCCGATGGCGCCGGTATCAATACCGCCGTGGCCCGGGTCGAGCATTACCAGACGCTTCGCGCCCGGCTTTTTGGTTTTCGGTTTGCTGTGTCCGTTACTGGTTTTGAGCGTGCTCTCGTCTTTCGCCTGAGCCTGCTTTGCGATGCCCGTTAACGTTAAGGCCGCCAGCCCCGCTTTGAGAACCTGACGACGCGATGTGAGTGCTTTTAATGGTTTGAATGTGCTCATGCGGCCTGAATACTAAAAAATGGGGTCCTGGTGTTATATCGTATCGTGTTTCCCGTTACGACAGTCCATGTTGAGAATTGTTTTACTTTTCATTTCAATACGTGACAAAGTGACATTATGCCAAATTTTGGCGAGATTTTCCCCGGTTATTGGCGAAAGGCGAGCTTCGCGCCATAATCACTGTTTTTAAACCCGAAAAGGCGGTTAATACCATGGAGATACGCGTTTTTCGCCAGGAAGATTTCGAAGAGGTGATCACCCTTTGGGAGCGCTGCGATCTGCTGCGTCCGTGGAACGATCCGGAAATGGATATCGAACGTAAGGTGAATCACGACGTCAGTCTGTTTCTGGTCGCGGAAGTCAATGGCGAGGTTGTGGGGACGGTCATGGGCGGTTATGACGGCCACCGCGGCTCGGCCTATTATCTGGGCGTCCACCCGGAATACCGTGGCCGCGGCATTGCCAATGCGCTGCTGAACCGGCTCGAGAAGAAGCTGATCGCCCGCGGCTGCCCGAAAATCCAGATCATGGTACGGGAAGATAACGACGTGGTGCTGGGCATGTATGAGCGTCTGGGCTACGAGCATTCCGACGTGCTGAGTTTAGGAAAGCGTCTGATCGAAGATGAAGAGTACTGAGATCCATCCGGCAGACTATGACGCGCAGGGCCGCGTCAGGCTGCCCTTTTTATTCTGGTGCGTTCTGCTGCTCCAGGCCCGAACCTGGGTGCTGTTTGTGATGGCCGCCGCGTCGCGCGGGCAGGGTGACACGCTGCTGAATCTCTTTTATCCCGATCACGACGCCTTCTGGCTCGGCTTGCTGCCGGGCGTACCGGCGGTGGTCGCTTTTTTGTGCAGCGGACGACGGCATGCGATCCCACGTTTCTGGCGCGCGCTTCGCTGGCTGCTGATCCTCGCCCAGGTTGCGCTGCTCTTCTGGCAGCCGGTACTCTGGTGGTACGGTGAACCGCTGACGGGCACCGGCGTTGCGCTGGTGGTTGCCGATATTGTGGCGCTGCTGTGGCTGCTGACCAATCCGCGTCTTCGCGCCTGTTTTGCGCATCAGGATGATTAATCCGGCACTTTTTGCCGATGTCGCACTCCAACAAGCGTTGATTTAACAAGAAAGGACGTTTCAATGAAATCGCTGCGTTTACTTTTATGCGCTCTCCCGCTGGCGTTGACCGGCTGTTCGACGCTCTCCTCCATTAACTGGTCCGCCGCGTATCCGTGGAACTGGTTTGGCTCATCAACGGAAGTCACCGAGCAGGGCGTGGGGAAAATTACCGCCGCGACGGCGCTGGATCAGGACGCTATTCAGGATGCGCTCAGCGGCGATTACCGCCTGCGTAGCGGCATGAAAGCGGAGAATGGCAATATTGTTCGCTATTACGAAGCGCTGAAGGGCGACAAGCTGGCGCTGGTGATCAACGGTGACAAAGGCACGGTAAACCGAATTGCCGTGATGGATGAAGATATTCCGACGGCGAGCGGTGTGAAGGTGGGGACGGCGTTCAGCGACCTTTATAAGCAGGCCTTTGGCAACTGCACCAGCCTGCCGTCTGACGACAAGGTCGCGGTGGAATGTAAGGCTGAAGGCAGCCAGCACATCAGCTATGTCTTCACCGGAACCTGGAGCGGCCCGGAAGGTCTGATGCCGTCTGACGACACGCTCAGGAGCTGGAAAGTGAGCAAAATACTCTGGAAGCAGTAATTTGCGCCTGAACAAACCGCCTCGCTGAAATCCGGGTATAATAGCCGCCATCAATGCCACGCTGACGTGGCATCTTTATTTCAGGAGGAGCGATGTCTCAGGTTCAGAGTGGCATTTTGCCAGAACATTGCCGCGCGGCGATTTGGATTGAAGCCAATGTCAAAGGGGACGTGGATGCCCTGCGTGCGGCCAGTAAAGCGTTTGTTGATAAGCTGGCCACCTTCCAGGCCAAATTCCCGGAAGCGCACCTCGGCGCCGTTGTTGCCTTTGGCAATAACGTCTGGCGTCAGCTGAGCGGTGGCGAAGGGGCGGAAGAGCTAAAAGACTTCATCCCTTACGGCAAAGGTCTGGCTCCGGCAACCCAGTACGACGTGCTTATCCACATTCTCTCCCTGCGTCACGACGTGAACTTCTCCGTTGCCCAGGCGGCAGTAGCGGCCTTTGGCGACAGCATTGAGGTGCAGGAAGAGGTTCACGGCTTCCGCTGGGTGGAAGAGCGCGATCTAAGCGGATTCGTCGACGGGACCGAAAACCCGGCAGGCGAAGAGACGCGTCGTGAAGTCGCGGTAATCAAAGACGGCGTGGACGCGGGCGGCAGCTACGTGTTCGTGCAGCGCTGGGAGCACAACCTCAAGCAGCTTAACCGCATGAGCGTGCACGACCAGGAGATGATGATTGGCCGCACTAAAGAAGCCAACGAAGAGATCGACGGCGACGACCGTCCTGTGACCTCTCATCTGACCCGCGTTGACCTGAAAGAAGACGGTAAAGGGCTGAAGATTGTTCGCCAGAGCCTGCCGTACGGCACGGCAAGCGGCACGCACGGCCTCTACTTCTGCGCGTACTGCGCGCGCCTGTATAACATTGAGCAGCAGCTGCTGAGCATGTTCGGTGATACCGACGGCAAGCGCGACGCCATGTTGCGCTTCACCAAACCGGTGACCGGCGGCTACTACTTTGCGCCGTCCGTTGAGCGTCTGCTGGCGCTGTAATGTCCTTTCTCCCTCTCCCTGTGGGAGAGGGCCGGGGTGAGGGCATCAGGCCTCCCCCTTATTCCCTTTTCTGCTTCTAAATCACCAAACGGTATATAAAACCGTTACTCCTTTCATCCCCGTTATAAATATTATGACTATAAGATAGTCATCACATTTATAAGGGTGCGCAATGGCCGTTACTGTACTGAAAAAAGGAACTCTGGCGCTGGCAGGTTTACTGCTGGTGGCACAGGCGCAGGCGACTGAACTGTTAAACAGTTCGTATGACGTCTCCCGCGAGCTGTTTGCCGCCCTTAATCCACCGTTTGAACAGCAGTGGGCGAAAGACAATAACGGCGACAAGCTGACCATCAAGCAGTCCCACGCCGGGTCGTCCAAGCAGGCGCTGGCGATTTTGCAGGGCCTGAAAGCGGATGTGGTGACCTACAACCAGGTGACTGACGTGCAGATCCTGCACGACAAAGGCAAGCTGATCCCGGCAGACTGGCAGAGCCGACTGCCGAACAACAGCTCCCCGTTCTATTCCACCATGGGCTTCCTGGTGCGTAAGGGCAACCCGAAGAATATCCACGACTGGAGCGACCTGGTGCGTTCCGACGTGAAGCTGATTTTCCCGAATCCAAAAACTTCCGGTAACGCGCGTTATACCTATTTAGCCGCGTGGGGCGCGGCGGACAAGGCTGACGGTAACGATAAAGCCAAAACCGAGCAGTTCATGACCCAGTTCCTGAAAAACGTCGAAGTGTTTGATACCGGCGGCCGCGGGGCGACCACGACCTTCGCGGAGCGCGGTCTCGGCGACGTGCTGATCAGCTTTGAATCGGAAGTGAATAACATCCGCAAACAGTACGAAGCGCAGGGCTTCGAGGTCGTTATCCCGAAAACCAACATCCTGGCCGAGTTCCCGGTGGCGTGGGTGGATAAAAACGTGCAGGCGAACGGTACCGAGAAAGCGGCAAAAGCCTATCTCAACTACCTGTACAGCCCGCAGGCGCAGACCATCATTACCGATTACTACTACCGCGTGAATAACCCGGACGTAATGAACAAACTGAAAGATAAGTTCCCGCAGACCGATTTGTTCCGCGTGGAAGATCATTTCGGCTCCTGGCCTGATGTGATGAAAACGCATTTTGCCAGCGGCGGTGAGTTAGACAAACTGCTGGCGGCGGGGCATAAGTAATGTTTGCAGTTTCGACAAAACGCGTGCTGCCGGGCTTTACCTTAAGCCTCGGGACCAGCCTGCTGTTCGTCTGCCTGATCCTGCTGTTGCCGCTCAGCGCGCTGGTGATGCAGCTTGCTCAGATGAGCTGGGCGCAGTACTGGGACGTGGTCACCAACCCGCAGGTGGTGGCGGCCTACAAGGTGACGCTGCTGTCGGCGTTTGTCGCCTCCATTTTTAACGGCGTGTTTGGCCTGCTGATGGCGTGGATCTTAACCCGCTATCGCTTCCCGGGCCGCACGCTGCTTGACGCCCTGATGGATCTGCCGTTTGCGCTGCCGACGGCGGTGGCAGGCTTAACCCTCGCGTCGCTCTTCTCCGTGAACGGGCTGTACGGCGAGTGGCTGGCGAAATTCGACATCAAAGTGACCTACACCTGGCTCGGTATCGCGGTGGCGATGGCCTTTACCAGCATCCCGTTTGTGGTCCGTACCGTGCAGCCGGTGCTGGAAGAGTTGGGGCCGGAATACGAAGAAGCGGCGGAAACGCTGGGCGCCACGCGCTGGCAGAGCTTCCGCAAGGTGGTTCTGCCGGAGCTCTCTCCGGCGCTGATGGCGGGCGTCGCGCTGTCGTTTACCCGCAGCCTCGGTGAGTTCGGCGCGGTGATTTTTATCGCCGGGAACATCGCCTGGAAAACAGAAGTCACCTCGCTGATGATTTTCATCCGTTTGCAGGAGTTTGATTATCCGGCGGCGAGCGCGATTGCCTCGGTGATCCTGGCGGCCTCGCTGCTGCTGCTGTACTCGATTAACACTCTGCAAAGTCGCTTTGGTCGACGTGTGGTAGGTCACTGATGGCGGAAGTTACGCAATTGAAGCGATACGATGCACCCCGCATCAACTGGGGTAAATGGTTTCTGATTGGGGCGGGCGTGCTGGTTTCCGCCCTCATTCTCGTCGTGCCGACGGTTTATATCTTCGTTCAGGCGTTCAGCAAGGGCCTGATGCCCGCGCTGGAAAACCTGGCGAACCCGGATATGCTGCATGCCATCTGGCTGACCGTGCTGATTGCGCTGATCACCGTGCCGGTGAACCTCGTGTTCGGGACCCTGCTGGCCTGGCTGGTAACCCGCTTTAACTTCCCGGGACGTCAGCTGCTGCTGACCCTGCTGGACATTCCTTTCGCCGTATCGCCGGTGGTGGCGGGTCTGGTGTACCTGCTCTTTTACGGCTCCAACGGTCCGTTGGGCGGCTGGCTGGACGAGCATAACCTGCAGATCATGTTCGCCTGGCCGGGCATGGTGCTGGTCACCATCTTCGTGACCTGTCCGTTTGTGGTGCGTGAGCTGGTGCCGGTGATGTTAAGCCAGGGGAGCAACGAAGACGAAGCGGCGGTGCTGCTGGGCGCTTCCGGCTGGCAGATGTTCCGTCGCGTGACGCTGCCGAATATCCGCTGGGCGCTGCTTTACGGCGTGGTGCTGACCAACGCCCGCGCGATTGGTGAGTTCGGTGCCGTTTCCGTCGTCTCCGGCTCCATCCGGGGTGAAACCCTGTCGCTGCCGCTCCAGATTGAGCTGCTGCAGCAGGACTACAACACCATCGGCTCGTTTACTGCCGCAGCGTTGCTGACGCTGATGGCCATCTTGACCCTGTTTTTGAAGAGTGTGGTGCAGTGGCGTTTAGAAAATCAGGAAAAACGTCAGCATCAGGAGGGAAATCATGAGCATTGAGATTGCCAATATTAAGAAGTCTTTTGGTCGCACCCAGGTGCTGAATGATATCTCGCTGGATATCCCTTCCGGACAAATGGTGGCGCTGCTGGGGCCGTCCGGCTCGGGCAAAACCACGCTGCTGCGTATTATCGCCGGGCTTGAGCATCAGACCAGCGGGCACATCCGCTTTCACGGCACCGACGTGAGCCGTCTGCACGCCCGCGATCGTAAAGTAGGCTTTGTGTTCCAGCACTACGCGCTGTTCCGCCACATGACCGTGTTCGACAACATCGCGTTTGGCCTGACCGTGCTGCCGCGTCGCGAACGTCCGGATGCGGCAACTATTAAGGCGAAAGTGACCAAACTGCTGGAGATGGTGCAGCTGGCTCACCTGGCGGATCGTTTCCCGGCCCAGCTGTCCGGCGGGCAGAAACAGCGCGTGGCGCTGGCGCGCGCGCTGGCCGTTGAGCCTCAAATTCTGCTGCTGGATGAACCCTTCGGCGCGCTGGATGCGCAGGTGCGTAAAGAGCTGCGCCGCTGGCTGCGTCAGCTCCATGAAGAGCTGAAATTCACCAGCGTCTTCGTGACCCACGATCAGGAAGAGGCGATGGAAGTTGCGGATCGCGTGGTGGTCATGAGCCAGGGCAACATTGAGCAGGTTGACGAGCCGGAGCAGCTCTGGCGTGAACCGGCGACCCGCTTCGTGCTGGAGTTTATGGGCGAGGTAAACCGTCTGCAGGGCACTATTCGCGGCGGACAGTTCCACGTTGGCGCGCATCGCTGGCCGCTGGGCTATACCTCCGCGCATCAGGGGCCGGTCGATCTGTTCCTGCGTCCGTGGGAAGTGGACGTGAGCCGCCGAACCAGCCTGGATTCACCGCTGCCGGTGCAGGTGCTGGAAGCTAGCCCTAAAGGTCACTACACCCAATTGGTGGTACAGCCGCTGGGCTGGTATACCGAGCCGCTGACCGTGGTCATGCGCGACGACGTGCCGCCGCACCGGGGGGAGCGCCTGTTTGTTGGTTTGCAGCACGCCCGTATTTATCACGGGAAGGAGCGCATCGAGACGCGCGAGGATATTGCTCTGGCGGAGTCAGCCTGATAGGTTAGGATTACGTAGTTTTGCCGGGTGGCGCTGCGCTTACCCGGCCTACAATATGACGTCTGTAGGCCCGGTAAGCGAAGCGCCACCGGGCTTTTTATTGGACAGCGATCATGAATACATTAGAACACACCATCGGCAACACTCCTTTGGTCAAGCTTCAGCGCACGGGTCCGGACAACGGCAGCGAAATCTGGGTCAAACTCGAAGGCAATAACCCGGCGGGCTCGGTGAAAGACCGCGCGGCGCTGTCGATGATTGTCCAGGCCGAAAAACGCGGAGAAATTAAGCCAGGCGACGTGCTGATAGAGGCCACCAGCGGCAACACCGGTATCGCCCTGGCGATGATCGCCGCGCTGAAAGGCTACCGCATGAAGCTGCTGATGCCGGACAACATGAGCCAGGAGCGCCGCGCCGCGATGCGTGCCTACGGGGCCGAGCTGATTCTGGTGACCAAAGAGCAGGGAATGGAAGGCGCACGCGACTTAGCGCTGGAGATGGCCGGGCGCGGTGAAGGTAAACTGCTGGATCAGTTCAACAACCCGGACAACCCGTACGCGCACTACACCACCACCGGCCCGGAAATCTGGCAGCAAACCGACGGGCGTATCACCCATTTTGTCTCCAGCATGGGCACCACAGGCACCATTACCGGGGTATCGCGTTTTCTGCGCGAGCAGGAAAAAGCCGTCACCATCGTTGGCCTCCAGCCGGAAGAGGGGAGCAGCATTCCGGGTATTCGCCGCTGGCCGGCGGAGTATATGCCCGGCATCTTTAATGCGCAGCTGGTGGACCAGGTGCTGGATCTTCAC
This sequence comes from Enterobacter sp. E20, assembly GCF_000801755.2. NCBI lineage: Bacteria > Pseudomonadati > Pseudomonadota > Gammaproteobacteria > Enterobacterales > Enterobacteriaceae > Enterobacter > Enterobacter sp. E20. The sequence goes on along the minus strand of NZ_CP012999.1, from coordinate 3,456,272 downwards.
CAGCGCGAGGCGGAAAATACCATGCGTGAGCTGGCCGTGCGCGAAGGTATCTTCTGCGGCGTCAGCTCGGGCGGCGCGGTAGCGGGGGCGATTCGGGTGGCGCAGGCAAACCCGGGGGCGGTAGTAGTGGCGATTATTTGCGATCGCGGCGATCGCTATCTGTCTACCGGCGTCTTTGGTGAAGAGAGTTATTCGCAGGGGGCGGGGATTTAAGCGTCATGGAGATGATTCTATTCCGGGATAACACCCGGGCGCAGCAAACCGACATTGTCGCAGTGCAGTCGCAGGTGGTTTACGGCAGCGTGGGGAACAGCATTGCGGTACCGAATATTCGTACCCACAGGCTGAACGTCACCGCCGTGCCGACGGTTCTGTTTAGCAACACGCCGCATTACGATACGTTTTATGGTGGGGTGATCCCCGACGAGTGGTTCAGCGGCTATCTTAAGGCACTGGAAGAACGCGAGATCCTGCGCGAGCTTAAAGCGGTCACCACCGGCTATATGGGCAGCGCCAGCCAGATCGTCCTGCTGGCTCAATGGCTGAAGGCGGTCAAAGCGCAGCATCCTGACCTGCTGGTGCTGGTCGACCCGGTTATCGGAGATATCGACAGCGGTATGTACGTCAAGCCCGAGATCCCGCAGGCGTATCGGGAGCACCTGCTGCCGCTGGCGCAGGGGATCACACCAAACGTCTATGAGCTGGAAGTGTTAAGCGGCAAACCGTGCCGTACGCCGGAAAGCGCCATCTCGGCGGCGCAGGGACTGCTCTCCGATAGCCTGAAATGGGTGGCGATCACCAGCGCGCCGGTGGCCGATGACCCGGAAAACATCCACGTAGTGTTGGTGACGAATGAAGGCGTGACCGTCAGCGCGCATCCGCGCGTAGAAACCGATCTGAAAGGGACGGGCGACCTGTTCTGTTCAGAGCTGGTGAGCGGAATTGTTGAGGGGAAAACCGTTGCCGACGCCATTCGCATGGCGGGCGATCGGGTGACTGACGTGATGCTCTATACCCAGTCGAAGGGCTACGACGAGCTTATCCTACCGGCATAAACAAAAATGGCGCCCGAAGGTGCCATTTTTCTGTGCGGCAAGAATTACTTCTTGATGCGGATAACCGGGGTTTCACCCACGGTGACGCTGCCAGACAGTTTGATCAGTTCTTTGATTTCGTCCATGTTGGAGATAACAACCGGCGTCAGGGTAGACTTGGCTTTTTCTTCCAGCAGTGGCAGATCGAATTCAATTACCGGGTCGCCAACTTTAACACGCTGGCCTTCTTCCGCGATACGTTTGAAGCCTTCGCCTTTCAGTTCAACGGTGTCGATACCGAAGTGAACGAACAGTTCGATACCGCTATCAGATTCGATAGAGAACGCATGGTTGGTTTCAAAAATTTTACCGATGGTGCCGTCAACTGGAGCAACCATTTTGTTGCCAGTTGGTTTGATAGCAATGCCATCACCAACGATTTTCTCAGCAAACACTACATCCGGCACGTCTTCGATGTTGACGATCTCGCCGGAGAGCGGAGCAACAATCTCAATAGTTCCGGAGTCTTTCTTATCATCAGAAACCAGAGATTTCAGTTTATCGAACAAACCCATGATCTTCTCCTAAGCAGTAATTTGGGCCGCATCTCGTGGATTAGCAGATTGTTTTTTCTTCAATGAACTTGTTAACCAGCGTCATTAACTCGTCCGTTGTCGGTTGAGCAAGAGCCTGCTCTGCTAACACCTTCGCATCTTCGAAGTTCGTGTTACGGATAATCTTCTTAATGCGCGGGATGGAAATGGCGCTCATAGAGAATTCGTCCAGACCCATACCCAGCAACAGAAGTGTAGCACGTTCGTCGCCTGCAAGCTCACCACACATGCCAGTCCATTTACCTTCTGCATGAGAAGCATCAATAACTTGCTTGATCAAGTTCAGTACGGACGGTGACATTGGCTGGTAGAGATGTGAAATCATATCATTACCACGGTCAACTGCCAGGGTGTACTGCGTTAAATCATTGGTGCCGATACTAAAGAAATCAACTTCTTTGGCTAAATGACGCGCAATGGTCGCCGCCGCAGGTGTTTCCACCATTACGCCGATCTCGATTGACTCGTCAAACGCTTTACCTTCGTCGCGCAGTTCCTGTTTGTAGATTTCGATCTCTTTCTTCAGTGCACGCACTTCTTCAACAGAGATGATCATCGGGAACATGATGCGCAGTTTACCGAAAGCAGAGGCACGCAGGATCGCGCGAACCTGGTCACGCAGGATCTCTTTACGATCCATCGCGATACGGATTGCACGCCAGCCCAGGAACGGGTTCTCTTCTTTCGGGAAGTTCATGTACGGCAGCTCTTTGTCGCCGCCGATGTCCATGGTACGGACGATAACCGCCTGAGAACCACACGCTTCAGCCACGGCTTTATAGGCAGCAAACTGCTCTTCTTCCGTTGGCAGCGCGTCGCGGTCCATGAACAGGAATTCTGTACGATAGAGACCTACGCCTTCCGCACCGTTGCGCTCAGCGCCATCAACGTCGCGGACGGTACCGATGTTTGCGCACACTTCTACCTGATGGCCGTCCAGGGTGATGGCTGGCAGGTCTTTCAGCTTAGCGAGTTCAGCTTTTTCAGTCGCAACCTGCTCCTGAACCGCGCGCAGTTTATCGATCTCTTCATTGGTTGGGTTGACGTAAACCAGATTGTTTACGGCATCCAGAATCAGATAGTCGCCGTTTTTCACCTGAGAGGTGACGCTACCGGTACCCACGATGGCAGGCAGTTCCAGAGAGCGCGCCATGATAGAGGTGTGAGAGGTACGGCCACCCGCGTCGGTGATGAAACCGAGGACCTTTTTCAGGTTCAGCTGTGCAGTTTCAGACGGGGTGAGGTCAGCGGCAACCAGGATAACTTCATCCTGAATCGCGCTCAGGTCGATAATGGCCAGACCCAGGATGTTGCGCAGCAGGCGCTTACCGATGTCACGTACGTCAGCCGCACGTTCTTTCAGGTATTCATCATCCAGTTCTTCCAGGGCAGTTGCCTGACCTTCGATAACTTCATGCGCAGCCGCGTCGGCCGTCATGCCTTTATCTTTAATCAGGGCTATGATTTCCTGCTCCAGCTCCTCATCTTCGAGCAGCATGATGTGCCCTTCGAAGATGGCTTCTTTTTCTTCACCGAAAGTTTCGCCAGCTTTAGTTTTGATTGCTTCCAGTTGCGCAGATGCCTTGGCACGACCGCTCAGAAAACGTTCAACTTCCTGATCAACCTTGTCGGCAGAAATTTTTTTCCGGTCGATGACGATCTCGTCTTCTTTCAGCAGCAGTGCTTTGCCGAAAGCGATACCCGGGGATGCTAAAATGCCTGAAATCATAACCCTACCTTACTTGTGACTGATATTTAAAAGAACCCGGAAACTTACTCGAGCTCAGCCATCAGTTTTACCAGATGCTCAACTGCTTTCTGCTCGTCTTCACCTTCTGCAGAGATGGTGACAACGGTGCCCTGAGTCAGGCCCAGAGTCTGCAGTTTGAACAGGCTTTTTGCGCTCGCGCTTTTGCCGTTGGAAGTCACAGTGATTTCAGAAGTGAAGCCTTTTGCTTCTTTAACAAACTGAGCAGCAGGGCGGGTGTGCAGACCGTTCGGAGCGGTAATGGTAACTTCTTGCTGGAACATTGTATTTCCCCAACTTATAGGTTTAGTGTTGTGGAACTAAAGTCTAGCCTGGCGACTGAACTTTAGCCTGTATTGTTAGCGCTGACGTTTCGATCGTCATTAAACATTATGCAGCGAAAGCAAGACTTGAACCAAATCATAAAATCGATTCAGCAAGGCTATTTCATTCACCGATTAATTTCACGCATCAAAATAATTGCTGGTTTAAATACCAGACCAAACGGGGTGAAGCAATGCCAGGAGGGGCAAAAGTTTGAAGCAGGCCACAAAAAAGCACCTGAAAAGGTGCTTTTTTACGCGTTATTAACATGCTGGCACTACTGTTGCAGCTCTTTTTCGGTAAACAGATCGGCAAACAGTGCGGTGCTCAAGTAACGCTCGCCCGAAGAAGGAAGGATAACCACAATATTCTTGTTGGTAAAGGCTTCATCTTCCTGAAGCTTGAGCGCTGCCGCAACGGCTGCACCGGAAGAGATACCCGCCAGAATGCCTTCTTCATCCATCAGGCGACGCGCGGTAGAAATGGCTTCTTCGTTAGTGATAGTCACCACTTTATCGATCAGCTTCAGATCCAGGTTGCCCGGAATGAAGCCTGCGCCAATACCCTGAATTTTATGCGGGCCTGGCTTAAGCTCTTCACCCGCCAGTGCCTGGGTGATAACCGGTGAGTCAGTTGGCTCAACGGCAACGGTGATCAGGTCTTTTTTACCCTTTGTGCCTTTAATATAGCGTGACACGCCGGTCAGCGTACCGCCGGTACCTACGCCGGAGATAAAGACGTCAACCTGGCCGTCGGTATCTTCCCAGATTTCCGGACCGGTGGTCTTCTCGTGAATTTCCGGGTTAGCCGGGTTGCTGAACTGCTGCAGCAGCAGATATTTCGCCGGATCGCTGGCCACAATCTCTTCAGCTTTCTGAATGGCGCCCTTCATGCCCTTCGCGCCTTCGGTCAGCACCAGGTTCGCGCCCAGCGCTTTGAGCAGCTTACGACGCTCAATGCTCATGGTTTCTGGCATGGTCAGCGTCAGCTTGTAGCCACGCGCGGCAGCCACATAGGCCAGAGCGATACCGGTGTTACCGCTGGTCGGTTCCACCAGCTCAACGCCAGGCTTCAGTACGCCACGTTTTTCAGCATCCCAAATCATGTTTGCACCGATACGGCATTTTACGCTGAAGCTCGGGTTACGTGATTCGACCTTCGCCAGAATGCGTCCATTACCGATACGGTTCAGTCGAACCAGGGGCGTATGACCGATAGTCAGCGAGTTGTCTTCATAAATCTTACTCATGGCCTGTCCTTAACTGTATGAAATTGGGATACCGACCCAGCATACCTGTTGAGCAGGTAGGGGGAAGTAAGGAATTCGCATATCTATATACTGCAAGGAAATAATGGGGATCAGCATGGAATAAGGGGCGGCATAAGCCACCCCTGCTTTACACATTTTTGCATTATTTCCATAACGCGTGCTTAGCACGGTAGCAGTCGACCCACATCGCCGTCGCGCCGCAGACGGCGACGGGCATGATGAACAGATTCAGGAAGGGAATCATGGTGAACAGGCTGGTCAGCGCGCCAAACTGCATGTTGGCGACCTTCTGGCTGCGCAGGGCGGTGCGCATCTCTTTAAACGGCACCTTGTGGTTATCGAACGGATAGTCGCAGTACTGGATGGCCAGCATCCAGGCGCTGAACAGGAACCACAGCACCGGCGCCACCGTCTGGCCAATGCCTGGCACAAAATAGAGGATAAGCAGCACGACCGCGCGGGGCAGGTACCAGGCAAACTTCTGCCACTCGCGCTTCATGATGCGTGGCAGGTCTTTCATGATCCCCAGCACGCCCGTGTCCGGTGGCGTCGCACCAGTAAGCCGCGCTTCCAGCTGTTCCGCCAGCAGACCGTTGAACGGTGCGGCTATCCAGTTGGCAATCGTCGAAAAGAAGTATCCAAACACCAGCAGCACGGAGATCACCGCCACCGGCCAGAGCAGGTAGTTAAGCCACTGCAGCCAGTCCGGCACGTAACTCATCAGCGATGGGATCCAGCTCTCCAGCTTTGTGAATAGCCACCAGAACGCGCCGCCCATCAGAATAATGTTGATCAACAGCGGCAGAATCACGAAGCGTCGAATCCCCGGCAGGGAGACCAGTTTCCAGCCCTGAGAAAAATACCAGACGCCGCTGCGCGGGGGAGAAGAAGATGTTGAAACCATAGCCAGGCTGTACTCCTTTTTACACAACCAGTGGAATTGCCCGCCTATATTATCCACTTACGGAGCAATGACCAGTTCGGAAATGTTCGAAAAACCAGCAAAAAGCACGATTTCCTTCATCTTTATGCTGTGAATGCTCTGCACACACTTGCACTTGACGTAAACGGCAAATACTCTTAGTGAGTAAATGTTTGCCGTGGTGGCAAGGTGTTAGAACAACAGAGAATATAATGATGCAGGATTTGCGTCTGATATTAATCATTGTTGGCGCGATCGCCATAATCGCTTTACTGGTACATGGTTTCTGGACCAGCCGTAAAGAGCGTTCCTCGATGTTTCGCGATCGCCCACTGAAGCGCATGAAGTCCAGTCGTGACGACGATGACAGTGAAGATGACATCGACGGCAGCGATGACGAAGGCGTGGGTGAAGTTCGTGTTCATCGGGTCAATACTGCGCCCGGCGCAGGCCATGGGGAGCATGAAGCGCCTCGTCCTTCGCAGCACCAGTATCAACCGCCGTATGCTTCTGCACAGCCGCGCCAGCCAGCGCCGCAGCCTGTGGAAGAACCGGTGCGCCAGCCGCCGCAACAGCCTGTCTATCAGCAGCCTGCTGCGCCACAGCCGGTTCAACAGCAACCGGTGCAGCAGCCCGTGCAGCAACAGCCTGCTCAGCCGGTACAACAACCGCAGCAGCCTGTTCACGTACAGCCTGCGTCTCAGCCTGCTCCGGCTCCACACGTTGAGCCTGAGCCCGTTGTAGAACCAGAGCCGGTTGTTGAAAAACCGCAGCGTAAAGAAGCGGTGATCATCATGAACGTGGCCGCGCATCACGGCAGCCATCTTAACGGTGACGTGCTGCTCAACAGTATTCAACAGGCAGGATTCAAGTTTGGCGATATGAACATTTTCCATCGCCATCTGAGCCCTGACGGTAGCGGTCCGGCGCTGTTCAGCCTGGCCAACATGGTTAACCCTGGCACCTTTGATCCGGAAATGACCGGTGATTTCGTGACCCCGGGCGTCACTATCTTTATGCAGGTGCCTTCTTACGGCGACGAACTGCAAAACTTTAAGCTGATGCTGCAGTCCGCTCAGCACATCGCTGACGAAGTCGGCGGCGTGGTGCTCGACGATCAGCGTCGAATGATGACCCCGCAGAAGCTGCGCGAGTATCAGGACCGCATCCGCGAAGTTAAGGAAGCTAACGCGTAATCGTCGCGTTTACTTCAACTCCTCCTCAACCCCCGCCTGTCGGGGGTTTTTTCTCATTGATGGTGCGATATGGACTCAATCGAACAACAACTCACTGAACTGCGAACCACGCTTCGCCATCATGAATACCTCTATCATGTTATGGACGCGCCGGAAGTCCCGGATGCCGAATATGACCGCCTGATGCGCGAGCTGCGCGAATTAGAGGCGCAGCATCCGGAGCTTATCACGCCGGATTCCCCTACCCAGCGCGTCGGCGCTGAGCCGCTAGGCGCTTTCAGCCAGGTGCGCCATGAGGTGCCGATGCTGTCGCTGGATAACGTCTTCGATGAAGAGAGCTTCCTCGCGTTTAACAAGCGCGTGCAGGATCGCCTGAAAAGCAGCGACTCCCTCACCTGGTGCTGCGAGCTCAAGCTGGATGGCCTGGCGGTCAGTCTTCTCTATGAAAACGGCGTGCTGGTGCGTGCCGCAACGCGTGGCGACGGTACGACGGGCGAAGACATCACCACCAACGTGCGTACCATCCGCGCGATCCCGCTGAAGCTGCAGGGTGACAACATTCCCGCGCGTCTGGAAGTGCGCGGCGAGGTGTTCCTGCCCCAGGCGGGCTTCGAGAAAATTAACGACGAGGCGCGTCGCACCGGCGGGAAGGTGTTTGCTAACCCGCGTAATGCGGCGGCAGGCTCTCTGCGCCAGCTTGACCCGCGTATTACCGCGAAGCGACCGCTTACTTTCTTCTGCTACGGCGTCGGTATTCTGGAGGGCGGCGAGCTGCCGGATACGCACCTCGGACGCCTGCTGCAGTTTAAAGCGTGGGGCCTGCCGGTGAGCAACCGCGTTCAGCTCTGCGACTCGCCGGAAGCGGTGCTGGCGTTCTACCACAAGGTGGAAGAGGACCGTCCGACGCTCGGTTTTGATATTGATGGCGTCGTCATCAAGGTGAATTCACTGGCGCTGCAGGAGCAGCTGGGCTTTGTGGCGCGCGCGCCGCGCTGGGCGGTGGCGTTTAAGTTCCCTGCTCAGGAGCAGATGACCGTCGTTCGCGACGTGGAGTTCCAGGTCGGTCGTACGGGGGCGATTACCCCGGTCGCCCGTCTGGAGCCCGTGCAGGTTGCGGGCGTGCTGGTGAGTAACGCCACGCTGCATAACGCCGATGAAATCGAACGCCTCGGCCTGCGCATTGGTGACAAAGTGGTGATTCGCCGCGCGGGCGACGTTATCCCGCAGGTGGTTAACGTCGTGGAGTCGGAACGTCCTGCCGATACGCGCGAGATCGTCTTCCCGACCCACTGCCCGGTGTGCGGCTCCGACGTTGAGCGTGTGGAAGGTGAAGCGGTGGCGCGCTGTACTGGGGGCTTAATCTGTGGTGCGCAGCGTAAAGAATCGCTGAAGCACTTCGTCTCTCGTCGGGCGATGGACGTCGACGGCATGGGCGACAAGATTATCGATCAGCTGGTTGAGAAAGAGTATGTCCATACGCCAGCGGATCTCTTCAGGCTGACGGCAGGTAAACTGACCGGTCTGGATCGCATGGGGCCAAAGTCAGCCCAGAATGTGGTTAACGCGCTGGAAGCCGCCAAAGAGACGACCTTTGCCCGCTTCCTGTACGCGCTGGGCATTCGTGAAGTGGGTGAGGCGACGGCAGCGGGCCTGGCGGCGTACTTTGGTACGCTGGAGGCGCTGGAAAAGGCAAGCATCGACGAGCTGCAGAAAGTCCCTGACGTTGGCATTGTGGTCGCCACGCACGTCTTTAACTTCTTCGCCGAAGAGAGCAACCGTGAAGTCATCGGCAAGCTGCTGGAAGAGGGCATCAGGTGGCCCGCGCCGGTAGTGGTTAACGCCGAAGAGATCGACAGCCCGTTCGCCGGTAAAACGGTAGTCCTGACCGGCAGCCTGAGTCAGCTTTCACGCGACGATGCGAAAGCGCGCCTGGTGGCGCTGGGGGCCAAAGTGGCGGGCAGCGTGTCGAAGAAAACCGACCTGGTGATCGCCGGGGAAGCGGCGGGCTCTAAGCTGGCGAAAGCCCAGGAGCTCGGCATTGAGGTTATCGACGAAGCGGAAATGATGCGTCTGTTAGGAGAGTAACGTGGAGAAAGAACAGCTCGTTGAAATAGCCAATACGGAGATGCCGTTCGGTAAATACAAGGGCCGCAGGCTGATTGATTTGCCGGAGGAGTATCTGCTGTGGTTTGCCCGTAAGGATGAATTCCCGGCAGGGCGACTGGGCGAGCTGATGGCTATCACGTTACTGATCAAAACCGAGGGGCTGACCCAGCTGGTTCAGCCCCTGAAACGTCCTTAAGCCTTCGCGGCGCGGGTCTCTTCCTGCGTCAGCTTTTCGGTCTGGCGCTTGTAGCGACGCGCCAGCACCGCGCATACCATCAGCTGGATCTGGTGGAAAATCATCAGCGGCAGCACCATCATCCCAATCACCGAGGTCGGGAACAGAATATTGGCCATCGGGATACCGTTTGCCAGGCTCTTTTTGGAACCGCAGAAGACAATGGTGATTTCATCCGCTTTGCTGAAGCCGCACCTGCGTGCCACAAAGACGTTTACCGCAATCACAATCGCCAGCAGAACGAGGCTGACCACCACGATAAACAGCAGCGAGCCTGCGCCCACCTTATGCCAGATCCCGTTCACAACCGCTTCGCTGAAGGCGGAATAGACCACCAGCAGAATCGACGACTGGTCGGTTTTTGAGATCCATTTCTTGTGCTTCGTCACGAACGCCCCGGTCCATGGACGGGATAGATGCCCCAGGACAAACGGCAGCAGCAGCTGCAGGCAAATTTTTCCAACCTGCTCGAGATTGCCTTCCGCGCCGTGCATGTTCATCAGCAGGCCCACCAGCAGCGGGGAAACGAAAATCCCTAACAGGCTGGATGCCGATGCCGAGCAGACCGCGGCCGCAACGTTCCCTCCGGCGAGAGAGGTAAAGGCAATGGCGGACTGTACGGTAGCCGGCAGAATACAGAGATACAGGAAACCGGTGTAAAGCGCCGGGTCGACGTTAACCGGCGCCCACCAGGCAAACAGCACTCCGAGGATTGGGAACAGAATGAACGTGCTGCACATCACCCAGAGATGCAGCCGCCAGTGGCTACCGCCGGCAATAATCGCTTCGCGCGAGAGCTTTGCGCCGTGCATAAAGAACAGCAGTGCGATGGCGGCCGTCGTCAGCCCTTCAAAAAACGGGACGAAGCCCCCGCGGGCGGGGAAGAACGAGGCCAGTAAAACGGTAACCACCAGGGTGAGCGTAAACGGATCAACAATACGAAATAGTTTCATAATGACTCCTGAAAACAGATGTCGCTATTGTGCTTTTTTCCATTTGAGAAATAAAATTGATTTATTGCATCCATTCATGAATGAAACAGATGAATTACTCCTTACGCCAGCTTCGTATTTTCGTCACCGTCGCTCACGCCCGCAGCTTTAGCCGGGCAGGGGAGATGATTGGCCTGAGCCAGTCGGCGGTCAGCCACAGCGTGAAAGAGCTTGAGAATCAGACCGGGGTGAAGTTGCTTGACCGCACAACCCGTGAAGTGGTTCTGACCGAAGCGGGGCAGCAGCTCGCCCTGCGTCTTGAACGATTGCTGGATGAGCTGAACAGCACGCTCAGAGACGTGGGGAGGCTGGGGCAGCAGCTTTCGGGGACCGTGCGCGTCGCGGCCAGTCAGACGATCTCTGCGCACCTTATACCGCAGTGTATTGCCGAGGGAAGTCATCGCTACCCGGACATTGATTTTGTCCTGCATGACAGGCCGCAGCAGTGGGTGCTGGAGAGCATCCGTCAGGGTGATGTGGATTTTGGTATTGTTATCGATCCCGGCCAGGCGAGCGATCTGGCGTGCGAAAGCGTACTTTCCGAGCCCTTTTTGTTGCTCTGCCGTGACGACGACCCGCTGGCTACGTTGCCGGAAGTCAGCTGGCAGTCCCTGACGGGCGCGAACCTGGTTTTACAGGATTATGCCTCGGGCAGCCGTCCGCTGATTGATTCCGCGCTGGTGAATCAGGGCGTAAAGGCAACGATCGTGCAGGAGATTGGTCACCCGGCGACGCTTTTTCCCATGGTAGAAGCCGGCATTGGCATCAGCGTGTTGCCCGCCCTGGCGCTTCCCCTGCCGCAGGGAAGCCGGCTGGCCGTCAAGCGATTAACGCCCGTTGTTGAGCGAAAGCTGATGCTGGTGCGGCGAAAAAATCGCTCACTCTCGGGGGCGGCGCAGGCTATCTGGGAAGTGGTGCGTATCCAGGCACAACGATTAACCGAAGCCCGCATACGCGACCCACTGTTTAACGCATCAGAAGATTAGATGTAGATATCAATCTGATTATTGTCTGAAGGGTTATTCACACCTTCCACTTTGCCCAGCTTTTGATCCTGCTTCTTCTGGGCTTCTTCGGCCTGCTGGCGCTGCAGCGCGGCGAGCTGTGCCTGCAGCACTTTGAGCTGGGTCTGAATAAGTTCCTGCTGCTTCTTCTTCTCATCGGTGCTGATGGGGCTGTTTGCCAGCTCTTTTAACTGCTGAGTCAGCTTTTTGATCTTGTCGAGAATGCGGGTGATTTGCGTAGCGATATCGTTGCTGCTGGAAGTTCCACTCGCGCCGCTGGTTTGAATCTGTTGGGTTGAAGCCTGAATGGTCGTCATACTTTTTCCTCGCGTTATAAAACAGAGGTATCGGCACTAACGGGATTAGCTTGAGCAAAACTGCCATATCTGGCAGGGAGTTACATCGATACACAATCAGTATTGATGATGCGGTGAAAGTGTACTGGAAGGCGGAAGTAGACAAACTGCAGATAGCAAAAAGGCGCCTTTAGGGCGCCTTTCTACATTGGTGGGTCGTGCAGGATTCGAACCTGCGACCAATTGATTAAAAGTCAACTGCTCTACCAACTGAGCTAACGACCCGAAATGGTGGGCGATGACGGGCTCGAACCGCCGACCCCCTCCGTGTAAAGGAGATGCTCTACCAACTGAGCTAATCGCCCATTTCGGAACTGCTGCGATAAGGTGAGAATGGTGGGCGATGACGGGCTCGAACCGCCGACCCCCTCCGTGTAAAGGAGATGCTCTACCAACTGAGCTAATCGCCCAATCTCAATTCTTATCTACACTACGGGCCTACCGAAGTAGATGGTGGGTGATGACGGGCTCGAACCGCCGACCCCCTCCGTGTAAAGGAGATGCTCTACCAACTGAGCTAATCACCCCCGCTGTGTGGAGTCGCATTATAGGGAGAGTTGAAAATGAGTCAACGCATTTTCTAAAGTTTTTATTCGTTCGTCGTAAAATTAAACAAAACGATCGCGAAACGGGCAATGACGCATGATTTCTAAACAAAAATCGCAAACTCGGTCACGATAAAGGGATCAACATTGAGGAATCCCCCCACAGTGATAGAATATTGCCCATCGTTTTTTCCCCAGGATTTGCCGATTGCCGGCATCTTTATAACGTAAGGCCATTTCATGAAAATCAAAACTCGCTTCGCGCCGAGCCCGACAGGCTATCTGCACGTCGGTGGTGCACGTACCGCTCTCTATTCCTGGCTTTTCGCACGCCACAACAAAGGTGAGTTCGTGCTGCGTATTGAAGACACCGATCTTGAGCGCTCCACGCCGGAAGCAATTGAAGCCATTATGGATGGGATGAACTGGCTGAATCTGGAATGGGATGAAGGTCCTTACTTCCAGACCAAACGCTTTGACCGCTATAACGCTGTCATTGATGAGATGCTGGTCGCGGGCACGGCGTATAAGTGCTACTGCTCTAAAGAGCGTCTGGATGAACTGCGTGAAGCGCAGATGGCGAACGGTGAAAAGCCGCGTTATGACGGCCGCTGCCGCCACGACCATAGCGAGCATGCTGCAGATGAGCCTTGCGTGGTGCGTTTTGCTAACCCGCAAGAGGGATCGGTGATCTTTGACGACCAGATCCGTGGCCCAATTGAATTCAGCAACCAGGAGCTGGACGATCTGATCATCCGTCGTACCGACGGTTCTCCAACCTACAACTTCTGCGTTGTGGTTGACGACTGGGATATGGAAATTACCCACGTTGTCCGTGGTGAAGACCATATCAACAATACGCCACGTCAGATCAACATCCTGAAGGCGCTGAACGCCCCTGTGCCAGTTTATGCGCACGTCTCCATGATCAACGGCGATGACGGGAAAAAACTGTCTAAACGTCACGGGGCGGTAAGCGTTATGCAGTATCGCGACGACGGTTATCTGCCGGAAGCACTGCTGAACTATCTGGTGCGTCTGGGCTGGGCTCACGGTGACCAGGAGATCTTCAGTCGCGAAGAGATGATCGAACTATTCTCTCTGAGCTCTGTAAGCAAATCAGCGAGCGCCTTTAATACCGACAAGCTCCTGTGGCTGAACCATCACTACATCAACACCATGCAGCCAGAATATGTGGCGACGTATCTGCAGTGGCATATTGAGCAGGCAAAGATTGATACCCGCACTGGCCCTGAGCTGGCGGACCTGGTGAAACTCCTCGGCGAGCGCTGCAAAACGCTGAAAGAGATTGCCGAAAGCTGCCGCTACTTCTATGAAGAGTTTGATGAGTTCGACGCGGACGCCGCGAAGAAACACCTCCGTCCGGTTGCGCGTCAGCCGCTGGAAGTGGTGCGCGACAAGCTGGCGGCCCTTACCGAGTGGACCGCTGAGAATGTGCATCACGCCATTCAGGCGACAGCAGACGAGCTGGAAGTCGGTATGGGTAAAGTCGGCATGCCACTGCGCGTTGCGGTGACCGGGGCGGGTCAGTCTCCTGCGCTGGATGTGACGGTTCACGCCATCGGCAAGTCACGCAGCGTGGCGCGTATTAACAAGGCGCTGGACTTTATCGCTGAACGTGAAAATCAGCAGTAATTAGGCCTCAGATAAAAAACGGCAGGTTACCCTGCCGTTTTTTTTATGCCTTTTATTCCGTGAGACCGAGCCGCGTCAGAAAGCCGTGTATGCCTTCGCGTTTCAATAAGGCGTCCAGACGCCTCTGCTCTGGCTGAGTCATACTCTCCAGCGTCTCAATAATGCCCGGAGACAGGTTTGAAGAGGGTTCACTGTATGAAGCGGTGACCTCAGCGAGATGGTAAACCGCCTGACGGTTACGGATCGCCGGAAGGCTCATAATATGTTCCTTCACGCGCGCATCAATATGAATGAGCCGCGCGCGACCACCCTTCACGCCGTTGAGGCCTTCGGTTTTCCATCCCTGCTGGCGTATCCAGCGATTAACCGTTTGTCTGGCAACGCCCAAACTCTCCGCCAGCTCTTCCGTGGTCATTTTGCTGCGTAATTTTTTCATATCAGTTCTGATCGCGAATCCCTAAACGTTGCAACAAGCCGGTAATCCCTTCCCGCATTAACAGCGATGTCATCTGCTTCTGCTCTTCCGGCGTCATTTCATTGGCCAGCGTCAGGAGCAGCGTGTGGAGCGAACTATCATGACTGACGCCTTCTGGCAGTTCGGGCGTTTCACTTGCCCGACGTGCGCTGCGGATAAAGTCACGGACTTTTTCGTTCACATGTACCAGGCGAGCTTTCCCGCCCTGGACGCCTGGTTTTGGTGATGTAATCCAACCCTCTTTGCGTACCCATTTATTGATGGTCTGGCGGCTATAGCCAGTGAGGAGGGCTAACTCTTCTGGCGTCATTCGTTCCTTGATCATACAATTTCCTGAATATCAGTAGGGTTAATTAACGGCTCATTTTATAGCACCGTTTTACGTGAAAACGTGACAGGCTTAACTCCTGACTGCGAGCAGGCTCGCAAAGTGATTCATTTGCATGAATTTTCGGCGATTGAATTGCTGGGATTGATTTTGCCGTTGACACTCCGCGGTGGAATTCATATTATGCCGCCCGTCAACATGACAGCTTTACGATGGGGCTATAGCTCAGCTGGGAGAGCGCTTGCATGGCATGCAAGAGGTCAGCGGTTCGATCCCGCTTAGCTCCACCAAACTCTGAACCCAACAGAGTGCGGTCAGTAAAGTCACATGTGGGGCTATAGCTCAGCTGGGAGAGCGCTTGCATGGCATGCAAGAGGTCAGCGGTTCGATCCCGCTTAGCTCCACCAAAATTGTAAACCCTCGTCAAAAGACGAGGGTTTTTTTTATGTGTTTGTAACACCCGCCACCGTATTTTGTTATCAAAAAGAAGGTATTCCCGTACCTCACCACAATCGACATCAATAAACCAGTCTAAAAATAGACTTGAACTTGATTCGCGCAATTAATAAACATATTATCCATCCGGTCAATAATTCTCTCGGAAAATAACGCCCTGGTTAATGAATAGAAAAACTTACAATAATGTAAAGATATTTATGATTGCTCTGGCTTTATGCCTGATTGCGGTACCTGTCTCCCGTTATCTCTCTCCCCGCGCAATTGTTAATGGTCACGACGTTTATTTAGCATGGTTACCTTTAAGCGTAATGCTGGCGGTAATTCTGCTATTTGGGCGCAGGGCTATTCTTCCCATTTTGTTAGGTTTTACTGTCACTAATTTATTCTATGTAAATTTAGCACCGCTACAATATTCAGTATTACTGTTCTGTCAGACCTTTGCGTTGTTCGCGGCGTGCGGCCTTCTGCGCATCATGCTGGGTAAGCGTTGGCGCTACTCCATCCCTAACAAGCACATCGGATTACGGATATTCTGGCTCGGTTTTATGGTGCCAATAGGGATTAAGCTGTCGATGTATTTGGCGGGCTATTTGTTTGATTTTCCGGTGACAATTTCGACCTTTTTCGGCGAAGGGACGGTAATTTATAACGTTGTGGATATACAAAGCCTGATATGCGCGGCATTGATTTTTACCATGATGTTCTATTACCCGTTAAGAATGATAATTAATCCCCGTTATGCAATAAGTTTCTGGCGACGAAGCGTGAAGCCCGTGTTTTTTCACAAGAATTCATTATATATTTTTGCCTGGCTGGTGCTATTAAGTTTCATTCTCGTCATTTTATGTGGTCCTTTTGAATCTCCCGTCATTGCGGGCTATTTGATGCCGCTGATTTTTATTCTTTTTACCTTAGCGATAAGCCGACTGACCTATGCGTTGATTTCTCTGCTGTGGGCTGTATCTGCGCTGCTGCTGTTGACCTACAACTACAACTTCCTTAACGGGGTGGAATCGGGCCATTCGCTCTCTTTTATTCTGTCCGTGCTTATCTCGTTCGCGATCTGCCTGCTTTACATGTCGCGTATTTACCAGCGCAGCGAGTGGCTTAAGCGGGGCTGGCAGGGCAGGGCGCTCACCGATCCGCTGACCGGATTGCCCAATATTCGTGCGCTGGAGGATTATCTTGAGATTCACCCGGATGCAAAAGTGAGCATTCTGCGTATGGATAACCTGGAATTTTTGAGCCGCCATTATGGGATCCTGATGCGGGTCCATTGCAAACGTACGATCGCCACGTCGCTGCAGCCTCTCCTGCAAAAAGATGAGACGCTCTTCCAGCTCCCCGGAAGCGAGCTTGTGCTGGTACTACTGGGCCCGGGAACCGCTGAGCGCCTCCAGCATATGGTTGATCGGCTGAACAGCCGTAAGATTTTCTGGAACAACACCGGGCTGGATATTGAATTCGGTGCGTCCTGGGGAATGGTCGAAAACGGCGAAAAACTGCACCACACGCTGGGGCAGCTGAGCTGGCTGGCCGAGCAATCCTGCGGAGCAGCAAACAACGTGCTTGCGCTCACGAATAGCCTCGAGGCGGCATCAGGGCAAACGACAGAGCGAGTCCTGATGCTGGCGCGAATTAAGCATGCCCTGGAGGCGGGACAGTTCCATTTGTACGCGCAACCGATCCAGAAGGCGGACGGGAGCGGCTACTACGAAATTCTGGCGCGTATGGAGAGCGAGGGCGAGATCTTCACTCCTGACCGCTTTATTCCGTTGATTGCCCAGTTCAACCTTAGCCACCGGTTTGATATGTGCGTCATGGATAAATTACTGCTGTGGCTGCGCGATCACCCTTCAACGCAGGCTGGCGCTCGTTTCTCCGTTAATCTGATGCCGCTTACGCTGATGCAAAAAGAGGTGGCGTCCGAGATTTGTGCGCTCTTTGAACGCTACGGCGTTGCGCCTCAGTCCGTCGTGATTGAGATTACCGAAGAGCAGGCCTTCTCAAATTCAGGCAGCAGCATCCACAATATTCAGCAACTGCGGGATTACGGTTTCCGGATTGCTATAGATGATTTTGGTACCGGCTACGCCAACTACGAGCGCCTCAGACGCCTGCAGGCAGACATCATTAAAATTGACGGCTGCTTTATTAAAGACATTTGTACCGATGATATGGATGCGATGATCGTGCAGTCGATGTGTAATCTGGCGAAGACGAAATCGCTGTGCGTCGTAGCGGAATACGTCGAAACACCGGCGCAGCGCGAGATGCTGCTTCGCTTCGGCGTGGATTACCTGCAGGGCTACCTGATAGGCAAACCCAAACCGCTGGAAGAATTGCGGGCATAAAAAAACCGGGAGCCAGGCTCCCGGTTTTTGTTTAACGCTAAACGTTAGAGTACCAGTGCCGCGATAGAAGCAGACAGGACGCTCACCAGCGTAGAGCCGTAAACCAGCTTCAGGCCAAAGCGAGAAACCACGTTGCCCTGTTCTTCGTTCAGACCTTTAATCGCGCCGGCGATAATCCCGATGGACGAGAAGTTCGCGAAGGAGACCAGGAACACGGACAGAATGCCTTCCGCGCGCGGAGAAAGCGTGCTCGCAATTTTCTGCAGATCCATCATCGCAACGAATTCGTTAGAAACCAGTTTGGTTGCCATGATACTGCCCACCTGCAGCGCTTCGTGAGCCGGCACACCCATCACCCAGGCAACCGGGTAGAAGATGTAGCCCAGAATACCCTGGAAGGAGATACCCAGCACCGCGGCGAACAGGGCGTTCAGCGCAGAAATCAGCGCAATGAAGCCGATCAGCATGGCGGCAACGATAATCGCCACTTTGAAGCCCGCCAGAATGTACTCACCCAGCATTTCGAAGAAGCTCTGGCCTTCGTGCAGGTTTGACATCTGAATGTTCTCTTCGCTTGCGTCAACGCGGTACGGGTTGATCAGCGACAGAACGATAAAGGTGCTGAACATGTTCAGAACCAGCGCCGCAACAACATACTTTGGCTCCAGCATGGTCATATACGCGCCCACAATAGACATGGAAACGGTAGACATTGCGGTTGCCGCCATGGTGTACATGCGGTTGCGGGACATTTTGCCGAGAATATCTTTATACGCGATGAAGTTCTCAGACTGACCGAGGATCAGGGAACTGACGGCGTTGAAGGATTCCAGCTTGCCCATGCCGTTCACTTTGGATAACAGGAAACCAATTCCACGAATAACGAACGGCAGAACGCGGATGTGCTGCAGGATACCGATCAGCGCGGAGATGAAGACGATAGGGCAGAGAACCTTCAGGAAGAAGAACGCCAGACCTTCGTCGTTCATTTTACCGAAGACAAAGTTGGTCCCTTCATTGGCGAATCCGAGCAGTTTTTCGAACATTTCGGAGAAGCCTTTCACGAAGCCGAGGCCTACATTGGAGTTCAGGAAGAACCACGCAAGTAAAACTTCAATGACCAGCAGCTGGACAACATAACGGATACGAATTTTTTTGCGGTCTGTGCTGACCAGCAATGCAAGTGCAGTAACGACAACAAGTGCCAGGACAAAATGAAGGACGCGGTCCATATTTGCTCCAAATATGAGGCAGGTTTAATTTTCGTGCACATTCTATGTAACAAGCGAAAAGAAAACGAGATCGAGGACACACTATAGTTACATCCTGTGACGAGTCTCAAAAATAGTGATCCACAATACATTTTTGTTATGTTAGGTAAATGAGTGAAAAGTTAAGTTTGTGTGCTAGTCTTCACAAAAGCGCGCGCGATTTTAGTTTCTGTTAGATCGCCCCACTTACCCGCCCGTCTATCGTTCAAAGCTATCAGAGAAATCACTGTAAACATCACAAATGATCTTGATAATCATTCTCATTTTGATAGCATTAAACATAGCAAAGGCTATATTTCAGAGGCAGAAATGACAAACAGTCGCGTAGAGGGTAGCAGTGGCAGAGCCGCGCGCAAGTTGCGGTTCGCATTAATGGGACCTGCGTTCATTGCTGCCATTGGCTATATCGATCCAGGTAACTTTGCGACCAATATTCAGGCCGGGGCCAGCTTCGGCTATAAGCTGCTGTGGGTGGTCGTCTGGGCTAACCTGATGGCGATGCTGATTCAGATGCTCTCAGCAAAGCTGGGGATTGCCACGGGTAAAAACCTGGCGGAGCAAATTCGCGACCATTATCCGCGTCCGGCCGTCTGGCTCTATTGGGTCCAGGCGGAAATTATCGCCATGGCCACTGACCTCGCTGAATTTATCGGTGCAGCGATCGGCTTTAAGCTGATTCTGGGCGTGTCGCTGTTGCAGGGGGCGGTACTGACCGGGATTGCCACTTTCCTGATCCTGATGCTGCAGCGTCGGGGTCAAAAGCCGCTGGAGAAGGTTATCGGCGGTCTGCTGCTGTTTGTTGCGGCGGCCTATATCGTCGAGCTGATTTTCTCACAGCCGAATCTGGTGCAGCTCGGTAAAGGTATGGCAATACCAAGCCTGCCAACCTCGGAAGCGGTGTTCCTGGCCGCCGGGGTATTGGGGGCGACCATCATGCCGCATGTGATTTACCTGCACTCCTCGCTGACCCAGCATCTCCACGGTGGGACGCGCAAAGAGCGTTACTCCGCCACCAAATGGGACGTGGCGATTGCCATGACCATCGCGGGGTTTGTCAATCTGGCGATGATGGCTACCGCAGCCGCCGCTTTCCACTTTAACGGCCACACCGGTATTGCCGATCTCGACCAGGCCTATCTCACGCTGGAGCCCTTACTGAGCCATGCTGCCGCCACGATATTTGGTCTCAGCCTGGTGGCTGCCGGTCTCTCTTCTACGGTGGTGGGCACGCTGGCAGGTCAGGTGGTGATGCAGGGATTTGTCCGCTTCCATATTCCGCTGTGGGTTCGTCGCTCCGTCACCATGCTACCGTCATTTATCGTGATCCTGATGGGGCTTGATCCTACGAGAATTCTGGTCATGAGCCAGGTGCTGCTGAGCTTTGGTATCGCGCTGGCGCTGGTGCCGCTGCTGATCTTTACCAGCAACAAAACCCTGATGGGCGAACTGGTTAACTCAACGCTGGTGAAACGGACCGGGTGGGCAATCGTGGTGGTGGTAGTGGCACTGAACCTGTGGCTGCTTATTGGCACAGCATTGGGGCTCTAAAAGAAAAAGGAGCCGGGAGGCTCCTTTTTGCATTAATGGTGACCGTGGCCATGACCGTGGCCGCGTCCTTTCCCGCCGCGATCCCAGCCGCCGCGACGGTCGTCACGATCGTTCCAGCCTTCACGGTAGCCGCGCTCATACGCGTTGTCTTTATACCAGCCGCGGTGCCTGCCGTTATCATGTTTCCACCAGCGGTCTCCGCGCCACTCATAGTGACGGTTCCAGTAGTCACGGTCGCGCCAGTAGCCACCGTCCCAGTATCTGCCGTAGTCGTCACGATCGCCAATTTGTAATTTTACTGATGGCAACAGGGTGATTTCGCCCGCATTGGCGATCAGCGGGGCTGAAGCCAGTAATACCGCTGCAAGAATCAGTGACCTGAACATACTCTTTCTCCTTCACGATCGGGGCCCTTGTGGGGCCTGTTAACGCAATATTACGAGTTGGTAAAGCCTCGTTTCATCGCCTCAACTCCGAATTCCTGAGCGAGAGCACTTTTTGCTAAAAGTGATTCTATTTTGAGCTGTTCAGAATCGTGTCAATACGGACAAGTTCTTCCGCAGAGAAATGGCGGTTTTCCAGCATCCCCACGGCATCATCAATCTGGGCCGTTTTACTTGCCCCAATCAGCACTGACGTCACGTTCTCATGGCGTAATACCCAGGCCAGCGCCATCTGGGACAGCTTCTGACCGCGCTCTTCCGCCATGGCGTTCAGCTTTCTTACCTTCTCCAGCTTCTCTTCGGTGATCTGGTCAGGGTTCAGGAACTGACTGCCGCTTGCCGCGCGTGAGTCTGCCGGAATGCCGTTGAGATAGCGGTTGGTCAGTTGTCCACCGGCCAGCGGTGAGAAGGGAATGCAGCCGACCCCTTTTTCCTGCAGCACGTTTAGCAGTCCCTCTTCCGGCGCACGCTCAAAAAGGGAGTATTTCGGCTGGTGGATCAGGCAGGGCGTACCGAGATCGTCAAGGATATCAATCGCCTTGCGGGCCAGTTCTGCAGGGTAGTTGGATAACCCGACATACAGGGCTTTTCCCTGGCGCACCGCATGGTCAAGCGCTTTCATGGTTTCCAGCAGCGGCGTTTGTGGGTCAGGACGGTGATGATAGAAGATATCCACATACTCCAGCCCCATGCGCTTCAGGCTCTGATCGAGGCTTGCCAGCAGATATTTGCGTGACCCCCAGTCGCCGTAAGGGCCATCCCACATGGTATAACCTGCTTTGGTAGAGACGATCAGCTCGTCGCGCCAGGGCAGGAAATCCTCCTGCAAAATACGGCCGAAATTACGTTCGGCCGATCCCGGCGGCGGGCCATAGTTGTTGGCAAGGTCGAAATGCGTAATGCCCAGATCGAACGCGCGCTGTAAAAGTTGACGGCTGTTTTCGATAAGCGTGGTGTCGCCAAAGTTATGCCACAGCCCAAGCGAGATGGCGGGCAACCTGAGTCCGCTTTGCCCGCAGCGACGATATTCCATTGTCCGATAACGATTTTTGTCCGGCTGATAACCCATTCTCATGACCTCTGGCGCTGAAGAAAAAATCAGTGTATGCGTTTACATTAACGCGAAAAAAAGCAGCATAGCGCAGCCTTTTTTGTAAAGCATTCTTTCCATGCTCTTCTTATCGCCAATTCTGGACAGTCATCACGCTTATTTAATACTCAAGGTGAGGTCAACATTAGAAGGATACCTGTTCATGCGTACCCCATACTGCGTCGCCGATTACCTGCTGGACCGTCTTACAGATTGTGGAGCCGATCATCTGTTTGGCGTGCCGGGCGACTATAACCTGCAGTTTCTCGACCATGTGATAGACAGCCCGGATATCTGTTGGGTGGGCTGTGCCAACGAGTTAAACGCCTCCTATGCCGCGGACGGATACGCCCGATGTAAGGGCTTTGCCGCGCTGCTGACGACATTTGGTGTAGGAGAATTAAGCGCCATGAACGGCATTGCGGGCAGTTACGCTGAGCACGTTCCGGTACTGCATATTGTGGGCGCGCCGGGTACGGCGTCACAGCAAAGAGGAGAGCTGCTGCACCATACGCTGGGCGACGGTGAGTTTCGTCATTTTTACCATATGAGCGAACCGATCACCGTTGCACAGGCGATCCTGACCGAACAAAACGCCTGTTACGAGATTGACCGGGTATTAACTACCATGCTCCGGGAGCGTCGTCCCGGCTATCTGATGCTGCCTGCGGATGTGGCAAAAAAAGCCGCCACGCCTCCTGTAAACGCTCTCACTCTCAAACACGCGCATGCCGATAGCGCCTGCCTGAAAGCGTTCCGGGATGCCGCTGAGAACAGGCTGGCCATGAGCAAGCGTACTGCGCTGCTGGCCGATTTCCTTGTCCTGCGCCATGGCCTGAAGCATGCCCTACAGAAATGGGTCAAGGACGTGCCGATGGCACACGCCACCATGCTGATGGGTAAAGGCATATTTGACGAGCGTCACGCCGGTTTTTACGGCACCTACAGCGGTTCGGCGAGCGCCGGTGCGGTAAAAGAGGCGATTGAAGGGGCAGACACGGTGCTGTGCATCGGGACGCGATTTACCGATACCCTGACCGCCGGCTTCACGCATCAGCTAACCCCGTCACAAACAATTGAAGTTCAGCCTCATGCCTCACGCGTCGGTGACGTCTGGTTTACCGGCATCCCCATGCTTCAGGCAATCGAAACGCTGGTAGAGCTGTGTAAACAGCACGTGCACGATGCGCCGGTACCGTCGTCTCAAAGTACGATGGAATATCCGCAGCCGGATGGCTCGCTGACGCAGGAGAATTTCTGGAAAACGTTGCAGACGTTTATCCGCCCTGGAGACATCATCCTTGCGGATCAGGGCACCTCGGCCTTCGGCGCGATCGACCTTCGTCTGCCGGCTGATGTGAATTTTATCGTCCAGCCGCTGTGGGGATCGATCGGCTACACCCTGGCCGCAGCGTTTGGCGCGCAAACCGCCTGCCCAAACCGGCGCGTGATTGTGCTGACGGGGGATGGCGCGGCGCAGCTCACCATCCAGGAGCTTGGCTCGATGCTGCGGGATAAACAACACCCGATTATTCTGGTCCTTAACAACGAAGGGTACACGGTGGAAAGAGCGATTCACGGGCCGGAACAGCGATATAACGACATTGCGCTATGGAACTGGACGCAAATCCCGCAGGCCCTGAGCCTTGATCCTCAGGCCCAGTGCTGGCGGGTCAGTGAAGCGGAGCAGCTGGCGGATGTCCTTGAGAAAGTGGCGCACCACGAGCGGCTCTCGCTAATTGAGGTGATGCTGCCGAAAGCCGATATCCCGCCGCTGCTGGGGGCGATTACTAAAGCGCTGGAAGCGCGCAATAGCGCCTGATTACTTGTCGTTTCGCCAGGCCATCATCATCGGTTTGCCCGCCAGCAGGAGCCAGGCGGGCAACATCACGATACAGAGCAGGGGGAAAAGCGTCGAATCGGGTACCACTACCGCCGCCATAAACAGGCTGAGCCAGGCGTCGCGCGTGACCACCAGAACCAGCCCCAGAATAGAGCAGGAGACGGTAATGGCCGCAGGCACCGCATCGACGTGTTCGTGCAACATCAGCCCCAGCGCTACACCGACAAAGACCACCGGGAAGATGCGTCCACCGCGAAAACCGCAGGCTGCAGCCACCACCAGTGCGGCCAGCTTAATCACGGCAAACAGCAGATAGTCGGAGACGCTAAACACCTGGCTGAAGGCCAGCTGCTGCATCTCATCCAGACCTTTGAACAACGTCACCGTTCCGCCGATTGCCCCTAAAATACCGAGGATCAAACCACCAGCCCCCAGAACTAACACCGGGTGTTTGAGTTTATGCATCAGCCGGTGCAGGCGAGGAAGACACCATACCGCTACCATTCCCAGCGCGATGGCGATCGCGACGACGATGGCGCCGCTGAAAATATCGGCTATCTGCATCTGGCCGTAGTGGGGGAGAGAGAGTGAGAAGTGGGGATGGAAAAACAGGCTGGTCGTCAGCGCGCCGGCGGCTGCTGCCATCAGCGGAGCAAACAGCTTATCCCACAGCGGGACGTCGTTATTGCCGCTGAGCGTCTGAGAAAAGATCAGTGCGGCAGCGACGGGCGTGCCGAAAAGTGCCCCGATGGTGCCTGCGGAGGCGAGGATGGTCCAGTCCAGCGCGCCGACGCGGGGCAAAATGCGTGAACCGAGGAAAACCGCCAGGCCAATATTCACCGCCATAATCGGATGCTCCGGCCCCAGGCTGACGCCGCCGGCCAGACCGATAATCAATGCAATGAGCAGCCCGGGCAGTGCCGAAGGGGGAACCGGGGCGCCAATCAGCGGTTCCTGCGCCGGATCGGGGCCGGCATGGCCGGGACTGAAACGGATCACCAGGCCTACCGCAATACCGGTTAACGTCAGCATCACAACGATCCAGGCAGGGGAATCAGCATTGACCCCCAGTTTTGTCGGAAGCGCTGTCCACAACATGGCTTGCAGCACCGACGCGACTTTCATCACGACAATGAGCACCAGACTTGAGGCCACGCCAATAATTAGCGTCGGAATTGCCAGCAACAGCATGGTTCTGGCTCGCGGGTGGAGCATGATGATTTCCTTGTACAAAACGGTATTACGTTACTTTGCACATTAAGCTTTATGGCAATAGTGCAAAAGGTGCTGAAACGGTAAAGTTATTCTGTGACGAAGATCGATAATCCATGGGCATTCACCTTATGGCCGTTGTTGTTATCACGCCTTGAATTTACAGTGTCCCAAAGATTTATTTTGACTTTAGCGGAGCAGTAGAAGAATGACAAAGTATGCTTTGGTAGGTGATGTGGGCGGCACGAATGCGCGCCTCGCATTGTGCGATGTTAGTAGCGGTGAGATTTCCCGGGCGAAAACCTATTCCGGGCTGGATTATCCAAGCCTTGAGGCCGTTGTCCGCGCCTATCTGGAAGAGCATCAGGTGAGCGTTGAAGACGGCTGCATCGCGATTGCCTGCCCGATAACCGGCGACTGGGTCGCAATGACCAACCATACCTGGGCATTCTCTATCGCCGAGATGAAAAAAAACCTCGGTTTTTCCCATCTTGAAATCATCAATGACTTTACCGCGGTGTCCATGGCGATCCCAATGCTGAAGCCAGAGCATCTGATCCAGTTTGGCGGCGCTGAACCGGTCGAAGGCAAGCCGATTGCGGTTTACGGGGCCGGTACAGGCCTCGGCGTGTCGCATCTGGTGCATGTTGCTCAGCGCTGGGTGAGCCTGCCGGGTGAAGGCGGCCACGTAGACTTTGCGCCAAACAGCGAAGAAGAGGGCATTATCCTCGAAGAGTTACGCGCTGAGATCGGCCATGTCTCCGCCGAGCGCGTCCTTTCAGGTCCGGGGCTGGTGAACCTGTATCGGGCGATTGTGAAATCAGACGGGCGTCTGCCGGAAAACCTGCAGCCGAAAGACGTCACCGAACGCGCGCTGGCGGACAGCTGCATTGACTGCCGTCGTGCCCTGTCGCTGTTCTGCGTGATCATGGGACGTTTCGGCGGCAACCTGGCGCTGACGCTGGGCACCTTCGGTGGGGTCTATATCGCGGGCGGGATCGTACCGCGCTTCCTCGACTTCTTTAAAGCCTCGGGCTTCCGCGGGGGGTTTGAAGATAAAGGGCGTTTCAGAAGCTACGTGCAGGACATTCCGGTTTATCTGATCGTGCATGATAACCCGGGACTGCTGGGTTCCGGGGCCCATCTGCGTCAGGTTCTCGGTCAAATCCTCTGATGCAGAGCCCTCTCCCGCGGGAGAGGGCGTTTTCTTTACAGGTGCATCAGCTGACGAAACTCTTTTACCTTGCTGCGGCTTACCGGCACCTGAAAATCCAGATCCTTCAGACGCAAAATGTAGGTGTTGTTAAACCACGGTTCGATCTCGCGGATCTTATTTAAATTCACGCAAAACGACCGGTGGCAGCGGAAAAAGTGGGCAGCCGGGAGCTTGCTGCAGAATTCGGTAATGTTCATCGCCATCACGTACGATTCCCGCCGCGTATAGACAAACGTCATCTTTTCGTGCGCTTCGGCGTAATAGATATCGTTGACCGGCGTCACGATGATGCGCTCGTCTTTGACCAGATTAATGGTGTCGTTTTCGCGTACCGTTGGGGTGGCGCTAGCGGGAGCGGTCTGCTGCTGCCAGGCGGCCTCCAGCTTTTGCAGCATGCTGACAATCCGCGACTCCTGATAAGGCTTAAGAATATAGTCAAACGCCTCCAGCTCGAAGGCCTCTACGGCGTGCTCTTTCCAGGCGGTAACGAAAACGATAAACGGCTTATGGGCAAACTGATTGATGTTTTGCGCCAGCAATACGCCATCCAGCGACGGGATATTGATATCCAGGAAAATCGCATCGACCCGGTTATGCTGCAAAAATTTCAGTACGTCCAGACCATCATCAAACGTGCCCACAATCTCCATCTGGCTGTGGGTTTTGATAAGCCAGGTGAGCTCCTGCTGAGCCAGGAATTCATCTTCTACGATGATAACTTTCATGGGTTACTCCACCTGGGGCAACAGTGATGTCGTCGTATGCGCGCGCGAGCGCTCATTCGGGACGTAAAAAGCAATTTCGGTGCCCGGCTCAAGACGTTGAATATGCAGCCCGTCGCCGTAAAGCAGCTTGACCCGGTGGTGCACGTTCAGCAGACCGATTTTATTCCCCGGCATCTCGTTAGACTCCACGCGCTCAATGACTTTTGGATCAATCCCGTGGCCGGTATCGCGCACGGCAATCCGCACCCGGTTGCCGCTTTCGGTGACGCTGATGGTGACGACGCCTTTGCCTTTACAGGGCTGAATACCGTGAACAATCGCGTTTTCGACCAGCGGCTGGATAAGCAGGCTCGGGATCACGCAGTTGACCTCTTCATCAATATCGTAAATGACCGTGAGCTTGTCGCCAAAGCGGGCCTGCTCAATCGCGATGTAGTCCTTGATCTGATACAGCTCTTTTTTGATGTCGATCTGCTCGTCATCTTTCAGTTCGATGTTGTAGCGCAGATAGCGCGACAGGTTAAAAATCAGCTGGCGCGCGGTGTCCGGATTAAGGCGAATGGACGAGGAGATAGCGTTCAGCGCGTTAAACAGGAAATGGGGATTGATTTTACTCTGCAGCGCGCGCAGTTCCGCCTTATTTGCCATCTCGCGCAGCTGTTCCGCCCGCGAAACCTCAAGCTGGGTGGAGATTATCTGCGACAGGCCGATGGCCATCTCCTGCAGCGTCGAGGTGATCTGATGCGCGTGGCAGTAATAAATTTTCAGGGTGCCCGTCACGACGCCTTTCTCCCACAGCGGGATGACCAGCATCGAGTGGATTTCCGGCGTTCGGTGGGCTTCATCATTATTTTTAATAATGATTTTACCGTAGTTAATCGCCTGTCTGGTGGTCGGGCTTATGGTGTCATCGTTGTCGCGATAGTTGTGCTCCCCGACGCCAACGTAGGCCAGCACGTGATCAATATTGGTGATGGCGACGGCGTCAGCGTGGATGTCATGGCGAATGATCTCGCAGACCTGACGCAACGATTCCGCGTTAACGTGGCGGAAAAGCGGCAGCGTTTTGTTGGCGATATCCAGCGCCAGCTTGGCCTGACGGGCGGCGCTGGCCTCTTTTTCCCCTTCAACGCTTTGCACCAGCAGCACGATAAAACCGATGCACACGCTGCCCAGGATCATCGGAATACCGATTTTCGAGACGATATCCAGCCCCAGCTCGGTGGTGGGAGCCCAGACGACGACCAGGATCATGGTCAGCGTTTCGCACACCATGCCTGCGACGATCCCGGCGCGCCAGCGCTGTTTTTTCGGGATTTTGCGGCTGATCCAGCCGGAAAGCACCCCGGCGATAATGCTGGTGATAAAGCACGGCACCGCCGTTACGCCACCGATATCAATCAGATAGCGGTGCGTCCCGGCAATCAGGCCGGTGATGACGCCCACCCACGGACCAAACAAAATTCCGCCGGACATGACGGCGATAATGCGCACGTTAACCAGCGAACCCTCTACCGGCACGCCGGACCAGGTGCTGAACAGGGCGAACAGCGAAAAGATGGCGGTAACGGCCAGCAGCTCTTTTGGCGAGTGGGCTGATTTGTGCAGCAGCTCGCGAAACAGGCGAATGCGAATGAGGAAGAACAGGCAAATCAGCATTAATGCCGCACGGTCAAAAACCGCCAGCAGCATAGTGAATATTTCGTGCACGAGTAGACCTGGGAAAACGGGAAAGGACCATGATAAAAAACCTGGCGCGTATTGACCAGCTATCCGTCAGGTTTATCAAATGAGGAAAAACCATAATTTTGAAAGGGGATTATCTGGCGATGACCGAGGCGTCCTGTTTTTTTCTGAACGGCGCATCGTCAGGTTACTGGTTTGATATCATCCTGTTAAATAACAGCTATCAGACAACCGATCCCGAAACAGGGGCTTCCGCTTTTAGGCGCAGCCGGGTTCCGGTTTTTAGTCGAGCGCTTTTTTTTCATTTCCCTCTCGACAGCATGATTTTTTTCAGGTTATTTTCTAAACATGCCACATCGGTGGCAGCGTCGCTCGGACGGTCCGGGCGCTAACGTTAATCTGAGGAATCTATGGCTGAATTCAGTCCTGAACGCCGTTTTACGCGTATCGATCGTCTCCCCCCTTATGTTTTCAATATCACTGCTGAACTGAAAATGGCTGCGCGTCGGCGCGGCGAAGATATTATCGATTTCAGCATGGGTAACCCTGACGGCCCAACGCCACCGCATATCGTTGAAAAGCTCTGCACGGTTGCCCAGCGCCCGGATACGCACGGCTACTCGACCTCTCGCGGTATTCCCAGGTTACGTCGCGCGATCTCGCGCTGGTATCAGGATCGCTATCAGGTTGATATCGATCCGGAAAGTGAAGCTATTGTCACCATCGGCTCGAAAGAGGGGCTGGCACACCTGATGCTGGCCACGCTGGATCATGGCGACACGGTGCTGGTGCCTAATCCAAGCTACCCGATCCATATCTACGGCGCGGTGATTGCCGGTGCGCAGGTCCGTTCTGTGCCCCTGGTGGAAGGTGTCGATTTCTTTAACGAACTGGAACGTGCGATTCGCGAAAGCTATCCGAAACCTAAGATGATGATCCTCGGTTTCCCGTCGAACCCAACGGCGCAGTGCGTGGAACTCGATTTCTTCGAGAAAGTAGTAGCCCTGGCCAAGCGTTATGACGTGCTGGTGGTTCACGATTTAGCCTATGCAGATATCGTCTATGACGGCTGGAAAGCCCCGTCGATTATGCAGGTCCCGGGCGCGCGTGATGTGGCGGTAGAGTTCTTCACCCTGTCGAAAAGCTACAACATGGCGGGCTGGCGTATTGGCTTTATGGTGGGTAACAAAACGCTGGTGAGTGCCCTGGCGCGCATTAAGAGTTACCACGACTACGGTACCTTCACGCCGCTGCAGGTCGCCGCTATCGCTGCCCTGGAAGGCGACCAGCAGTGCGTCCACGAGATTGCCGCCCAGTATAAGCGCCGCCGCGACGTGCTGGTAAAAGGGTTGCATGAAGCGGGCTGGATGGTGGAAATGCCGAAGGCGTCTATGTACGTCTGGGCAAAAATTCCGGAGCCCTATGCGGCGATGGGATCGCTGGAGTTTGCTAAAAAGCTGCTTCAGGATGCAAAGGTGTGTGTCTCGCCTGGCATTGGATTCGGTGATTATGGCGACACCCATGTGCGATTTGCCCTGATTGAAAACAGTGACCGTATTCGTCAGGCGGTGAGGGGTATCAAGAGTATGTTCCGGGCCGACGGCCTTCTGACCTCAAAGAGCGTCGCTGAACATCCCGCGTCGTCATGACATAAAAAAACAGGAGCCGATGGCTCCTGTTTTTTTGACTGCATGTTCTTCACTAGATCATCAGGGCAAAGGTTCCGGCCCAGACTAAAACAATCACCGAAATGCCCATAAAGAAATATTTCACGTTTCATCGCTCCGCGTATCTTGTGGTACGCATTTAAAAACAGAGTCCACCTGATTATAGAGAACTGAAATCCGGTCAAAACGGAAATGAGAATTTTCCCGTTATGCCGTTAACTCCAGCTCAGAATTCTGTGCTTTCCTGTTGCCAGACGGCGCTAATGTACGCTTAAAAATGAGGGGTGACAAGAGGGATTTTTTTAAATAATTTCCGTTACTTACGAGTGTCGTGGAACGGCGACAGTTTGATTTCACTTCGCAATAAATTCACTTTGGGCGACGCATTGAAAGACAATTACTCAGCGGGAAGACAGGTGATTGAAAAGGTTAGTTTCTTAGCGAAACTAACCTTCATGAAGGGCTAAATATAGAGCGAGGCTTCGCCAAGAGGGCGGGTTTTGAAACGACGATGCATCCACAGATATTGCTCTGGCGCGCGCATGATTTCAGTTTCGATGACTTTATTGATAAACGCGGCCGCTTCGCACTCGTTTTCCGGATAGTTAGCCATTTCCGGGGAGATGTGCAGGCGGTAGCCTGACTTATCTGCTTTTCTCACCATCGTCACGGTCAGCATGGAGGCACCAGACAGACGTGAAATGACAAAGGTGCCGTTAGTCGTCGCAACGTCTTTCACCGCAAAGAAAGGCGCAAAGCTGCTGCCTTTACGTCCATAATCCTGATCGGGGGCAAACCAGACGGCCTCTCCTTTCTTGAGAGCACCGACCATACCGCGCAGGTTATTACGGCTGATCATCGCCTTATTGGAACGCATACGGCCTCGCGTCTGCACCCATTCCATAAGCGCACTGTTGTGCGGTCTGTAGGTTGCCATCATTGGCTGGCAAAGCCCCATCACGCGGCCGCCCAGCTCCAGCGACATAAAGTGAACGCCGACGACCATCACGCCGCGTTTTTGCATCTGCGCGCGTTTAAGGTTATCCAGGCCTTCCACGTCAAACCATTTGCGGACACGTTCATCTGGCCAGAACCATGCCATGCCGGTTTCAAGCAGCGCCATGCCGATAGACTTGAAGTTTTCAGCGATGAGTTTCTCACGCTCCTCTGCATTGTACTGCGGAAAACAAAGCTCAATATTTTTACGCGCGATGGATTCGCGACGTTTCAGGAAAACGCGGGAAGCGCTGCCCAGTTTTGACCCCAGCAAGCGCAGGACAGGGTACGGAAGTTGAACCAGCAACCAGAGTACGCCAAGGCCAAACCATGTAAACCAGTAACGCGGGTGTAAAAACGCACGTTGAAATTTGGATTGAGACAAAATAGTAGAACCTATGTGAAGCCTGTAAAGGTAGCGCAGAGTTTGCGATACGACGTGCCGATAAGACCGTTCTTCAAGGTGATGGTTGCAGGCTTTACCGAACTTTACGGCGGCGTTGCCTGGCCACTGCTGATTTGGGCGGGCGGCGTAATGTAGCACCGTTATACGATATGTGCTATTACTCGTTTTTGATTAAAAAAGCGGCGATCCGGGAGGTGTTTGATTTTACACTGTATAAACTCCAGAAGGGAGAGCAGCTTTCATGCCTGAGGGGAGAACTGAAGTCTTTGCGCAAGGAGGAGTGGGCCGACAAAAGAGCAGCAGTGTTTATTTTCGGACCCGCATCTACATTTTATTTTCCTTCGAATAATAAATAAGAATTTTCTTTATGAAAATTCTTATTTATTATTCATGTCATCAATCAATTCGTCACTCTTCTTCATTCATTAACCTCTGTCATTTATCTGCTTGCAATAACCTGTTGCCGTTCCTCCATCTTTTTTTAATATCATGTTGTGATACAAATCAAAACAAGATGGTTTTATTAGCATCTCTCTGGCTGCGATCCTTCTTACGGTACAAATATTCGCTTTGCGTGAAAAAAGCAGTGTCTTTCCCTGAGCTGAATGGATAATCCGTAATAATATAATAGTGGAAAATTCTTAAGAAATTTCTCATTGCGGATAAATGATCTGTGTATTTGATTTTGCATCGATCATTATTCTAATATTGCGCATCAAGAACGATACCGTGAAGTTGGCGTAGCAAAAACACAGAGGGATGATGAGATGGCTGACAGTTTTCAGAATGAGGTGCCTAAGGCACGTATTAACCTGAAGCTTGACCTGCATACGGGCGGGGCAAGCAAGAAAATGGAATTACCGCTTAAATTACTGGTTGCGGGTGATTTCAGTAATGGACAAGAGTCTGCTCAAATATCTGAGCGTGAGAAAGTTAACATCACGAAAAATAATTTCGACAGTGTTCTTTCTGAATACTCCCCAAAACTTAATCTAACCGTTAAAAATACGCTCTCTGATGATGGTAGTGAGGAAAATGTTCAGCTGACTTTCCAGAGCATGAAAGATTTCACGCCAGAGCAGGTTGCTGCTCAGATATCAGGGAATGATGACGCTTCAGCAACTGAGTCATCGGCTGAGTAGTCTGGACGAGCAAAAAGGAAAATACATCACGGTAAGCGAGCTTAAATCGGTAGTTTTTTCGACTATACAGTCATTTAACCAGACGATACCGGCTGAAGAACAACTCAGGCGCCTGTCACAGCATCCAGCAGGAGATGCGCTTCCTGAAGCAGAAAAGACTCAACTGGAGTTGCGTCTTAAACAGCTGGCAACGCGTTACGCTCAAATAAAACAGGATTCTTCTGCTCAGTGAACTCTGGCGGTAGACAGACGAATGTGCTGAAAAAAGCGGGAGGGTAAAATGTCCCCTGCATAAATAGAACCTGGTGTGTATGTTGTTGAAATATATTATTAATTTAATTTATCTTCTATAAAGTTATACACCTAATTATACACATCAATAAATGCTTGTGTTTTCATCCGAGATGGAGGCATTCTGCAACGCCTCCAGCCTCCAGCCTCCAGCCTCCAGCCTCCAGCCTCCAGCCTCCAGCCTCCAGCCTCCAGCCTCCAGCCTCCAGCCTCCAGCCTCCAGCCTCCAGCCTCCAGCCTCCAGCCTCCAGCCTCCAGCCTCCAGCCTCCAGCCTCCAGCCTCCAGCCTCCAGCCTCCACTTTACAAAATGTTACAAATTCATTCGTCAAATTTGATGATTGTCAGTAGTTAACAACCGTTTTCAATGGTTGTCGCTCGTTAACATTCAGTACTCCTCAATATTATTCACCACTTATTATTATTCAATAATTTTGAATGAATTGTCATGGGGCTAACTTTACGAATAAATTCATCTGTGTAAGTATATAAATATCCAATCGAGACCAATAAAGAAGAAATAGTAATTAATGAGTGGGGTAATTATGAGTTTTATGCTTAACAGTGAACCATCCTATAAAAAATTAAGACTTTTACGGATGTCGGATGTAATTGATTTAACGGGGCTTCCAAAGTCAACTATTTATTTAAAAATGAAAAGCAAAGACTTTCCTAGACAGGTGTCTATCGGTGCTCGATCTGTAGCATGGGTCGAAGCCGAGATTAATGATTGGATAGAGAAAAATATTCAGAACAGGAAAGATAATTGCTCATAAGAGGTATTAAAATGATTAACCCAAGGAATGCTAATAAAATACTCTCAATCAAGAATGAAAGCACATCACTATTAGAAGCATATCATGTAAGTATATTCAAAGATGGATATAGTGATGCTGCATGTATCGCAAGAATCGTTGAGATTTATTTTTTGAATAAACTTCGCATTAAAGGACAGAAACTATGTTCTTTAACTGGTCTAATGATCCCTGATACAGAGGCGACTACCGAAGAAACTAATCTCCTATTGAGCCGATTTGAGGTGCTATGTCACCGTGAAGAAGAAGAGTTATCCTTCCGACAAAGAGAGGTTAAAACTGCCGAGTACGCATTAAAAAATGCAGGGTTGAATGTTAACTCCAGAACAGTTTCTGAAGTAAAAAACAAAAATGCCGTGAAAGGGGCGCGTGATGCTTATGAACGACAGTACCATTCTGCATTTTTACGGCAGAAAGAGCAGCAAACGCGGGTAAGTCTCTTCAGAGGATTCGGAAGTTTGTTACTTGAAGAGGCTGAACATATCGGGGGGAACGTTAGTAAAAAATATATTAACTCGTTTTCCAGACCGTTAACTTCTCCCGATGAGTTTATTAACGTTTTAAACGATGCGACTTTAGTTCGGGATGTGAGATTTATCTTGGATGCTCTATGCGCACTGGATAATGCTGTTGAGCACATTCTTAAATGTTGTGCATACCCAAATGACCGTTACGAACTGGAAAGAGGTGGGATAAGTCGAACTATGGCCTATCGGGAGTACTACCGCGCTGAAAATGCCATACTTCGCTCCGTAGTAAGCGATCGAGAGTATGCAGAACATGCTGTGAAATTTAATCAGCTCTCTGAACACAAGAAAAAAATATTTCGTAAATAATAAAAGGATAAATCATGTACGCATTCAAAGCCGAAAGGCCGGACGCTGCACGCCGTTATCATAGTAAATTCGTATCTGGTACAAATTACCAGGAATCTTCAAACAGAAGATTTGCATTAAGTAAACCAACGGAAAATATTTTGCGAAGCTCAATTCTTGAGTCTGGTTGGTTAATCAATAATATCACTTTGCGTGACGTTAATGCTGTTTCAGGTAATGCCATTAATATTGGAGCCAGCGAGTTACATACAGGACGAGTTCATGGTGGCAGATTCAGTAAGATGTTAGCGATAAATGGCACTGAATTTTTTCTGTCCGAAACTGACACGTGTGCACGAATCAGCTATTTAGATATGTCACATATTTATCATACAGGTGCTCAGGGCGAATTTGATAAATCGGTCAGTGCGTTTTTTAGTCAGGCTTATGCACTTGATATGTTGCGGGTTGGTTTTAATGGCGAGTCTATTGCCGATACGACTGATCCTGAGATCAATAAAAAAGGTGAGGATGTAAATATCGGTTGGCATGCGCTGGCAAAAGACTATCGAGATGGTCAGCAGGTTCTAAGCACCCCTCTAACCCTTGGAGATACCGGGGAATGGAAAAACCTCGATCTGCTCGCTAATCACCTCATCACTGAGTTGATTGCAGAGCCTTATCGGGAAGATCCGCGTCTGGTGGTTCTCGTGGGTGCCGAGCTTGCTGCTAAACAGCGTCTTAAGCTCTTCAACGCAGCTGATCGCCCGGCTGATGTGGATGCTGCACAAATGGCAGTCAGTTCGGTTGCTGGACGGTTTGCTTTTATCCCGCCGTTCATGCCGGGAAAACGTCTTGCGGTCACTACGCTGGATAATCTGCACATCTATACCCAGTCCCGAACCCGATCATTCCGGGCTGAGTTTGATGATGAGAAAAGTGAATACGTTAATTCTTATCTTCGTAATGAAGGGTATGCGCTGGGTGAACCGGAGCTTTATGCGGCTGTTGATGAGAGTGCGGTGACTTTTTCTGACTGAGACTATAGAAACAAAAAGACTCGCTAAAAGCGGGTCTTATGCACAGCAACAGGATAATGAAAAACCGAAACTTCGGTCTGAGGTTTAAGAATGCCTAGGTTTATCTTTATGTTCAACACACAAGATTCGGTTATAAAATTCTTGCGCCATGCTAATTGCTCGGGCTATATTCACAGCGTTGCCGCAAAATCGGCAACCGGGCGTAGGAACCCGAGTAATCTAACGGCGACACAACACGCGCCAGGCGTGTTTTTTTGTGTCGTAGCTTTGACTCACCCTTATTTTATGGTGTGGTGGTTAACCGTATCTATTCGTTATTTACGCCACATCATCCAAATTATGGTAGTCCAGGCGGGGCAGCTTTCGGGCTGGCCGGTATCCGTTAGAGCCGGTATTCCTACCCCCGTCTGGGCTACCACCCATGAGCGTAGGAACTCCGGTGGTAGCGTTACCCGCTATCTAACGGAGATTGCCGCCATGGCTACGATCCCTGCTTTGTCTCACCCCCAATTTACCTTTGTATTTCTCGCTGTTCGCCGTTCTGACTGTGCCGCGCGACCATTCGCTGTGCGTACTGTTGCAACATGCGAGCGTGCTGCCCGCATGAAACTCGCTGCTGATTTTGTACTGAGTTTCGCCGCACGTATTCCGATGAACAATTTCGGGGAGGTGAACGCATGAGCCATTTACCTATCACTAAACATGGTTGCACCTTGTCTGAAGCGGGCGAAAGCCGTCTTTTACGAGTAGCTCAGGCCAGCGAGTTTCTTGCCGAAATTCTTTCAATGCCTGTAATGAGCGGAACAAAAACGATTTCTGCTGAAGGTGCCGCAGCGCTAATGGCATGTATTGCAGAACAGCTGGAAGGCGTAGTGAAGGAAACCAGCACCATGAAAGGAGAAAGCGATGCACGCTAATATCGGGATCAACTCAACAGAATTTCGGGCGGCATTTCTGCGCTCCTGCATTGCTGACGCCTATATCTCCCTGATGCTGCGGATTAATGGGGAAGCTGTGTATATCGAGGATGGCGAGCGTATCGAGCTGACACCTGATCGTGTAGCCATGAATATTCTTTATCACATTGAAGCGCCCTGGATTAACGAATTCGGCCATGAAGAGGGGCATCGTCTGGCGTGTGACGTTCTGGAGCGAATGCTGTCACCTGGTTACATGGCTGAAAATATCCGTCTTTCCGCATTTGGTGTTTCTGAGCTACGTGAAGTGTACCGGGACATCGTTTTCGGTGCGCCAGATGGAGAAGTACCTCCTGGTTTCAGCATTACCACTGCGGGAGTCGGGGAGGTACTGTTATGAAAGTTCAGTCTGTATCTGCGGTTTCGGGGGCAGCAAACGGGCGCTGGCCACACATCCTATCCTCGTTAGGGATTAAGGTTCCTTCCGCCCGACGCCACGGTGCCTGTCCGGCCTGCGGCGGAAAAGATCGCTTTCGTCTTGATGACAAAGAAGGGCGCGGAACATGGTTCTGTAATCAGTGCGGCAATGGCGATGGCCTTGATTTAGTCCGTCTGGTGACTGGGCGCTCAGTGAAGGAGGTCGCGGGAATGGTCTCTGAGGTACTGGCATTGCCTGAAGTACAGGATAAACCCGCTATGCCAGCCAGGAAAAAGACGGGGGGAAAAGAGACCGGGGCAGACCGCTATCAGAAACTTAAAAAGCTGTCTCAAAACGGTGAATCAGCCTATCTGACCGAAAAGGGATTACAGGGTTACTCTTTACCGCTTCTTACTGCCGCCATCAATCTGGCGGGGATGTCTTTTCCAGCCGGGTCGCTGCTGCTGCCTTTAACTGACATCACCGGGAATGTTACAGGCGGTCAGCTTATTAACTCCGATGGTGATAAAAGTCTTTTACCCGGCAGTCAGCTGTCAGGTGCTTTTATTGCCGTGGCTGATGTTCCGTCTGATGCTCCGGAACAGGTCATTATCACTGAAGGATATGCCACTGCGTTGACGGTCAGCCTCCTGGCTGAAGGTTGGATCGTTGCAGCTATTGCGGCCACAAATTTGGTAAAGGTTGCTGAGCAAATCCGCATTCGATGGCCTGACACCCGGATTATCCTGGCTGGAGATAACGATCTTGTTGACGGGAAAGAGAACACTGGCCGGGTATGGGCTGAAAAAGCGGCGAAAGCCGTAGATGGTTGGGTAACTCTGCCTCCGGTACGTCATAAAGCCGACTGGGATGATTATCGCCAGGAAACCGGGAAGGAAAGGGCGCGTGAAGCCTTCCGGGAGGAAATGACGTTGCACGGAAAAGGGCAAACCAGATTACCGCAGGGGTTCAGGCTCACGAAAGAATATTTGTGGTATGACAAGCTGGTGAACAAATCAGATGGTGACACTGAGATCCGCAATATCAAGATTTGCAGTCCACTGCGTGTGACTGCTATCACCAGCGATGCTGACGGCAGTAATTATGGCCGTCTGCTGGAATGGGAGGACACCAACGGCATTAGCCGAAAATGGGCAATGCCGATGGAAATGCTGGGTGGTAGCGGGGAGGAACTGCGGCGCGTACTGCTGGTCAATGGGCTTTCTTATATCAATATCAACGGGATGGCCAGAGCGCACCTGATGGAATACATCTCCCTGTGCAAGCCCGACAGAAAAGTGACCTGCGTGAATAAAACAGGCTGGCATGGCGGCGTTTATGTTCTTCAGGATGAAGTGATCGGCAGAGAGTCACAGTCTGTCATTCTCCAGACTTCCAGCGTTCAGGGGCGTGATTTTCGTGTTACGGGCACCACGGAAGAATGGCGGGAAAATATAGGTCGCTATTGCGTCAATAATGCCCGACTGGCCTTTGCCGTAAGCCTGGCATTCGCCGCGCCGCTTCTGAAGCTGGTTGGCATAGGTGGCGGCGGTTATCACCTGAAAGGTGAATCTACAGACGGTAAAACCACGACCATGAAAGTGGCTGCTTCGGTGTGCGGTGGTACGGATTTCTGGCATACATGGCGTGCTACCGGGAACGCGCTGGAAGGAACGGCCAGCCGCCGCAATGATGCCACACTGATGCTTGATGAAATCCGCGAGGTGGATGGCAGAGAGGCGGGGAATATTGCCTACATGCTGGCGAACGGCCAGGGCAAAGCCCGTGCCCGAACTGATGGTTCGGTACGGGAAACAAACCGCTGGAATTTGTTGTTTCTTTCCACGGGGGAGCTGTCACTGGTCGAGCACGCCGCCAGTGCCGGAGAGCGAACCTACGCCGGGGTTGAAGTACGCATGATCCAGATCCCGAGTGATTCAGGCAAGCATGGAGTATTTGAGGAGTTGCACGGCTTTAGTGGTGGTAAAGCGCTGGCGGAGCATCTGGAACACGCCGTTATTCATTATCATGGCTCACCCTTCCGCGACTGGCTGCATTGTCTGACAGCCGATCTCCAGGAACTGACCAGCCAGGCGAAAGCGCTGCTGAAGGACTACACCCGCAGGTTGACCCCAGCGGATGCAGGAAATCAGGTTGGGCGCGCCGTTACCCGTTTTGCGCTGGTTGCTATGGCTGGGGAACTTGCCACACAAGCCGGGATAACCGGATGGCCTGAAGGTGAGGCGTTCAGGGCTGCTGAGTGTTGTCTTGCCTCATGGATGGCTGATCGTGGGCATACCGCGAACCAGGAGGATAAAACCGCACTGGAGCAGGTCAGGGATTATATGACACGTAACCAGTTCAGCCGCTTTGCTGACTGGCACGACGACAGGAACCGCCCACTGTCGATGATGGGGTTCAGGAAAGTGGACAAGGGCGACAACGTGACAGAATCCACTGTGACCTTCTACGTATTGCCATCTGGCTGGAAAGAAATTTGTAAAGGGTTCGATTCACGAAAGGTGGCCAGATTGTGTGTTGAGGCGGGCTGGCTGAAAGCCGGGGAGGATGGGAGAACGCAAAACAGCGTTCGCCTTCCAGAAATAGGGCTTAAGCGTGTGTACCAGTTTAATACGCAAGTATTGGGTAGCACTGATCCCGAATAGTAATCGCGTGAGTCTTATTTTTATGAGGTAACACTGGTAACAGAGGTAACAGGCAGTGACGGCAAGGCTTGCCACTGTTACCAGTCAGAAATAGCCACTGGTAACAGTGGTAACAAAAATCAGTGTGTTACCACGCGTTACCTCTTTATTTAGGTCACTGGTAACAGATTAATTTCAATTAAATCAAAGATGTTACACGTGTTACCAGTGTTACACGTTCAGAACAAGAGGAAAGGAACCAAAATCCCTTCTTCTGGCAGGCAACAGAGGTTTAGCTATGCGAGTGATGAAAATTTACTGCCCGGAGTGTATGTCTGCGGCAACGGTGAGGAAAACAAACCGAAAGCACCCCAAATTATCAGATGTGTACTGTTATTGCTCTAACGTAGAGTGTGGGCATACGTTTGTGATGAACGTTTCCTTCTCACACACGATTAGTCCCAGCGCTTTGAGCGGCCAGGGACGGATTAAAGAGCTAATGGATGCCCTGCCACCGGACGAGCGACAAAAAGCGTTAGAACTCCTGTTGGCAGCCAAAGAGAACCAGTGAACGGCACGCCGGGAGTCACTAAAATTTTCCCGGCTTCGGTTCATTAAATTTCAGCTGCTTAAGGAAAAATATCTATAATAATCAGATTGTTAAATTTTAGGTGTGCCGTCAGTTATCATGAAAAATCTCACCTAAAATTTTATATGTCTTTAATATCAATAGCTTAATTATAGTGGTTACGATGTTGGAGTGAAGCTAAACTGAAAAAAGCTGAAATTCTTTTCACTCTTTTCAGTTTCCTGCTCGCTGTAAATCCCCAGTTGTAGCGCGGTCTGGCGCTATCATTTGTAAAAAATCCCAACTGAAAAATTTTTGCGATCTGAAAACCGCAGGCGGGTGCGGTGTAGTGCGATTTTGGTAGTTTTACTTTTTTTGTTGTTTTGAGTATCTTTGTTGATGAATTCACCTCGTCTGTTTGGCTGGGAGCATCATGAATCATATGCATGAGATTAAGAAATTAAGTTAAATCTTCGCTTCTTAAAATAATTTGAGAGGGGTGATTATGTATCACCTTATAGATGGTAAAGTTATTCAAAGAATAAACAAGGAAGAATATGAATCAGTATCTGATTAAATCTATACATATCGAAAAGTTGTTTGGGTTATATACTTATAACTTGGATGAGGAAAAGTTAAATAACAGTGCCGTAATTTTATATGGTGATAACGGGGTGGGTAAAAGTACATTGCTTCGGTTAGCTTTCCATATGCTTTCCCCCTCAAATCAAAATGGGCATAGAACTGCACTTTCAAGTATCAAGTTTGATCTTCTAAAAATTGAGTTAACTTCTGGACACACATTAACTGCTAAGCATGAAAGTTTTAACACTGAGAATGCTTCCCTGACAATGGAGATATCTCATAAAGGAAACATAATTGCTAGATGGGTTAGAAGTCCTGGTCAGAATGAGGTAAGAAGACTCGTAATAGATGATGAAGTTGTGTATGTTCGTGAAGGTGGGCCGTATGAAAATATTATAATTGAAAACAAAAGACATCAAAATAAAGATCCTTTAAGGAAAGTCACTAGTCAACGTTTATATATTGAAACTTTGAAATCAATTACACCAATTACCTTTATCTTGGATGCTGATAGAAGGTTAGATGGGGACACTATCAGTGATCCTGATGATGAAGTAGAGCTGAGGCGAGCTGTTAAGATGGGAACGCCAAAGCGAATCCAGGACTTAGTTTTAAGGTCAAGAGAGATTGCATTAAGTCAGGCTATGAGTGCTGCAACTAAATGGATTGCGCGTAAAGCCGTTCAGGGTACGAATATTGGGACTGATAATGTACACTCCACATATGTAAGGATTTTGAAACAGCTTGGCTCAAGCACAAATCAAGGGAGCACACTAATAGTCGATGCTGATATTGATAGCCTTAAAAATAATTTAATTTCTATTGGGAAAGAAACATTTGAACTAGCAAAATACGAATTAACATCTTTTTTAGATATGACTGAGTTTCAATATGTCCTTTCTACAGATTCCTCATCACAAAAAGCACTTTCAGCCGAACTTTTAAAACCATATATTGAAAGTTTAGATGGGCGTTTAGCTGGTGTTCGTTCTATTTATAAAATATTAGATAAATTTATTTCAACGATTAATGAGTTGTTAACTGATAAAGAGATTCAATTTAAGTTAAGCCAAGGGTTTCTGATTGTTAATAAATTTGGAGATGAACTGACACCTGCTCAGTTATCCTCTGGTGAACAGCAGTTGCTATTACTGTTTTGCTATGTTTTAGTTGCTAGGGATACTCCTAGTATATTCATGATTGATGAGCCTGAGATATCACTAAATATAAAATGGCAACGAATAATAATTAACTCGTTACTTGATATTACAAATGAAGCAAACATTCAGTTTATTTTTGCTTCGCATTCTTTGGAGATAATTTCTCAACATCGTAAAAGAGTTGCTAAACTGGAAAATCAAAATGGCTGATTTACCAAGAAGATCTATTGAAGATATTAAAACTCGATATTTTGTTGAGCCTTCACTGCGTGATATCTATGTTGAGGGCGATTTTGATAAGCTTGCATTAAATTCTTGGTGCGAAAAAAAATTAGAGAAAAATATCGTTTCATATGAAATTGATAGTGTTGACATCCCATATGAAATACTTGAAAAGTATGGGCTAACAGAAGGGAATAAACAAAGAGTAATTGCGTTGGCGAAAGAGCTTGAAGAATTGCAATGCGATAATTATAAATGTTTAGTGGATAAAGACTTGGATCATTGGTTTGACGCAATTGAA
The DNA here is from genome assembly GCF_000801755.2 of Enterobacter sp. E20. Classification (NCBI taxonomy): domain Bacteria; kingdom Pseudomonadati; phylum Pseudomonadota; class Gammaproteobacteria; order Enterobacterales; family Enterobacteriaceae; genus Enterobacter; species Enterobacter sp. E20. Next base: position 3,413,635 of record NZ_CP012999.1, on the reverse strand, counting down.
GATATCCCCCAACTTGTCTGGACTGATTATAGTTCTCTTGAGATGTATTTTTTTTCAGAGCAATTAATAAAAGTAATTTTAGTTGATATTTCTAATAGCAAGATTAAAAATTGGCCGCAGTTTTATGTGTCTTTTTTAAATGTTTTGAAACAACTTTATAGTATCAAACTTACAGACCGATCTTTAGGGATAAATGGTAATTGGTGTGATATAAGAAAATCGCTATCGTCACCAAGTGATAGTTTGATATTTGACTATGTTAGTTATATTAATAAGAATCTTATTTCATTTGGATTAAAGTCTAGAAATGGCGAATTCATTCGATCTTTTAATGAATGGTTAGGTAAATTAGATTGTGATCCTAGATTATGTATAAGAGGACATGATTTTGTAGAGCTAATGTCTAGTGCTGTGAAAGAGTATAAAGGTATGAAGAGTTTTCAAGATGCCGAGGCGTTGCAACGTATGCTACTTGCTTTTATTGATGACATAGAACTGCTTATTCAGAGGTTAAGATGATCTGCATACCATTGAAGCATTGACTTTCTTTGGGTTAAGTATTGCGCATGATTGTAAGTACCTCGAATAGAGTTCCTATCAACATGCGCAAGTTGCAATTCTATCCAAGCACTCTCAAAACCATGTTCATGCAAAATAGTGCTCATGGTATGTCTAAAGCCGTGACCGGTTAAACGGCCATGATAGCCAAGTAGCTTTATTACTTTGTTGATACTGGCTTCGCTCATTGGTTTTCTAACGTCGTTTCGTCCTGGAAAAACAAGGTTATATTTTCCTGTTATTTCTTGCAGCTTTTTCAAGATACTTATTGCTTGAATAGGCATCGGAACTAGGTGAGGGCGACGTTTCTTCATCCGTTCTTTGGGGATCTCCCATAAAGCATTATCGAAATCAAACTCAACCCATTCCGCTGCACGTAGTTCAATCGTTCGTACGCCAGTTAGCATTAACAGCTGCGTGGCGTATTTGGTTACTAAACTACCTTTATAGCTGTCCAGAGCATTGACGAATTCAGGCAACTCGCTTTCAGTCAGAAACGGGAAGTGTTGAGTTTTAGGTTTGCTAAGTGCGATCGCCAAATCAGGGGCAAAGTTGTACTTTGCTCGCCCGGTAGCGACTGCATATCTTAGAACTTCACCGCAGCGGCGACGTATTTTGCTGGTTTGCTCAAGCGCACCTCTTTTTTCGATCTTTTGCAGAACGGTGAGCAGCTCCAAAGGTTCGATTTGTTCGATTGGACGTTGGCCGATGAACGGGAAAATATCCTTTTCCATGCAGTTAAGAACTTCATTTGCGTAGCCCTTAGACCAGGTTGCCGTTTTGGATGCGTGCCATTCCCTCGCTACAGATTCAAAGCTGTTAGCATGAGCAAACTGTAACGCAATTTTTTCTGCCTTTCTGGCTTCACTGGGGTTGACCCCTTTGGCCAACATCGAACGAGCTTCGTCACGTTTAGCACGCGCCTGTGCAAGCGATACATCACCGTACACGCCAAAGGAAATCATCTTCGGCTTGCCTGCAAAGCGGTAGCGATAACGCCAACCTTTACTGCCTGATGTGTCGATAAGAAGTGACAACCCCATGCCATCGTTCAACGTATAGGGCTTATCCTTTGGTTTTGCTCGTTTTATTTGAATGTCAGATAGCAGCATGTGTATAGAAAAAAGATCGAACTCAGTTATACACAATCTTATACGCAAAGATGTATAGATTCTATCAGAAATAATGGCACTTTACTGGACGAACAAGATTAGTGATTAGGATTTAAATCAGTGAGTTATGGAAGTTATTAGACTTGCTGAGATGTAATCATGGTGTCCCCTGCAGGAATCGAACCTGCAACTAGCCCTTAGGAGGGGCTCGTTATATCCATTTAACTAAGGGGACGAGGCGGCACGAGTATAGCCTTATTTACACTTTGCGTTAAGCACATCGCCGCCTGACTGCTCAAAGAGTCACCATTCAGGTCGATTTTTTTGTCGATTTATCATCATTTTCCCGTGCCTTAAGCTCAGCTTTGCGTTTGTTCGACATGTCGTTACGAATTTGGGCATGGCTTAAAAGCGCGAAGATAAACGTTCCGCCGCAAATGTTTCCTGCCAGCGTCGGAAGGGCAAACGGCCAGAAGAAATCGCTCCAGTGAAGCGTACCGTTAAAGACCAGATACAGGATTTCAACGGTACCGACCACAATATGCGTGGTGTCCGCCAGCGCAATCAGCCAGGTCATCAATATGATCACCACAATTTTGGCGCTTCCCGCTGAAGGAAACATCCAGACCATTGTGGCGATAATCCAGCCAGAGATGATGGCGTTTGAGAACATCTCGACCGGCGTGTTTTTCATTACGTCCATGCCGATTTTCACAAACGCATCCCGGGTGGGTTCATCAAAGATCGGCATATATTCAAACGCCCATGCCGCGATGCCCGTGCCGATGATATTACCCAGCAGAACCACGCTCCAGAGCCGCATCAATAAACCGAAATTACCAAGTGTGGGGTTTTGCATCACCGGCAGAACGGCGGTCACCGTGTTTTCGGTAAACAGCTGCTGGCGGGCCATGATGACAATAATAAAGCCGAAGGTATAGCCGAGGTTTTCCAGTAAAAATCCACCGGGTACGCCTTCCAGCTGCACATGAAATATCCCTTTTGCAAGCAGAGATGCGCCCATTGATAGCCCGGCAGCGATGGCTGACCAGAAGAGGGCCATCGCGTCGCGCTCCATCTCTTTTTCACCATCCTGGCGTATATGCTCGTGGATAGCCATTGCGCGGGAGGGGAGGCGATCTTCATCAATTTCTATCTTCTCGCCGCGCGCTTTCTCCTCGCTTTCAATTTCAAGCTCCTCAGTACTCTGGCCAATTTTTTCTTCGCCTACATCTTTCATATCTGCTCCCGGAGGTTGATCTTTCTGTTAAGCGTAGCGGCTTTTATCGGGATGCCTGTGGGGATGCTCTTAAATTGGCGGCAATGACAACAAAGGTGATACATCTCTTTCAAAGTCATTATAAAATTGCCAGCGAAACGAATTCCAAAAGCCAGGCTATGCTGAGATCAGAGTCACGGTGGTTACTGCCCGTAATTGTGCTCATAGACATCGGTAAACGTGCTGTTACAATCGCTTGCACGTTTACAGACGGAGCGTCAACGGCTCCGTTACGGATGGCAATCAACGATAGCCATACTGAACAGGGAGATATTTATGAAACTTCGGCTGTCGGCGCTTGCGCTTGGCGCGACGATGCTTGTGGGCTGCGCCAGCTCCGGTGAGCAAACGGGACGCTCCGATCCTCTCGAAGGATTTAACCGCTCAATGTATAGCTTCAACTACAACGTACTGGACCCGTATGTGGTTCGTCCGGTGGCAGTAGCATGGCGCGATTATGTTCCACAACCTGCGCGTAACGGGTTAAGTAACTTTACCAGCAACCTCGAAGAGCCTGCGGTAATGGTGAACTACTTCCTGCAGGGCGACCCGTATCAGGGGATGGTCCACTTTACCCGCTTCTTCCTGAACTCCATTCTGGGTATGGGTGGCTTTATTGATGTTGCAGGTATGGCTAACCAGAAACTGCAGCGTGAACAGCCGCACCGTTTCGGCAGCACGATGGGACACTATGGCGTCGGGTATGGTCCGTACGTGCATTTACCGTTCTACGGTAGCTTCACCCTCCGTGATGATGGCGGCGATATGGTGGATACGCTGTATCCGGTCCTGTCGTGGCTGACCTGGCCGCTGTCGGTGGGTAAATGGACGGTGGAAGGGATTGAAACACGCGCGCAACTGCTCGACTCTGATGGTCTGCTGCGCCAGTCTTCTGACCCGTACATTATGGTGCGTGAAGCGTACTTCCAGAATCATGACTTTATTGCCAACGGCGGCAAGCTGAAGCCGGAAGAGAATCCAAACGCGAAGGCGATCGAAAACGAACTAAAAGATATCGATTCGGAGTAAATAAAAAAGGTGAGCAATGCTCACCTTTTTTGATTCCAGCGCGATTAGAACGCGTAGTTGAAGTTCATGCCGTACAGCCAGGCTTTACCTTCGGAAGAGAACTCATACGGACCTTCCTTGAAGTTAACTTTTTGACCGTGCATATAAGATATGCCCGCATCAATAGAAGCATCCTTGTTGAATGCATAGGTCGCACCAGCGCTCAGCCAGAAGCGGTCCTGATCCGGAATCGAGATAGAGCGTTTGTCTGCTGGTACCGGACTATCATCGAAGGCAATACCGGTGCGGAATGTCCAGTTGTCATCCATATAGTAGGTTGTCCCCAGCGCGATGCGGTAAGCATCACGGAAGCTCTCATCTTTATAGAAGAGCGTGTCGCCTTTGCTATTGGTCGCCTTCAGCTCCTGGAACTGGCTCCAGCTGGTGTAGGTCAGACTATAGTGAACTGCCCACTGTGGCGCCACTTTGTTATAACCTGACAATTCCCACATTTCTGGTAAGTGCAGGCTCAGAGAGCCGCCAGTGGTTTGGCCATTGGTTCCCATTGGCAGACCGAAGTTGCCGAGGATCTGGTTATAAGCAGAAGGGAGGCTGCTTTTGTAATCTCCATCAAAATCGATTTTTACTTCTGAACGGTAGGTAAAGCCGTAACGGTTGTTTTTATCGAGTTCATAAAGGATACCGGCGTTCCAGCCAAAGCCCCACTCATCGCCCTTCAGATAAGCGATCTGAGTATCTGCTGGGATACCAGCCACACGCTGTGCCAGGGCTGGTGGAAGTGCGCCTGAGCCAGCGACGACTTTGCCCAGGTCGCCCGCGTAACGTTCGATCTTCGCTTTAGCATACACAGCGTCAAAGCCAACACCGAAACTCCAGTGATTATCCAGACGGTAAGCACCGCTCAGGTTCAGGTTCAGAGTTTCCAGGTCGGTTTTACCGCCAAACGCCCCAGCTGCATAGTCGTTATTGAACTCGGTTGCTAAACCGTAGTTAGAGGTTACGGATGCGCCCCAGCCGAACTGGTCGTTAATCGGCGCCACGAAGTGCATGTTTGGAACCCATGCCGTTGGGGCAATGTTATCCGATTTCAGATCGGCACCTGTCGGAGAACGGCCCGAGATATCAACACCTGGATCGACAAAAATTGCACCGGCAGAGAAAGTCGGACGATCGAACATCATGATCAACGCGGGGTTACGACTCGCGTTACCCGCATCATCAGCGATAGCGCCTTCCCCGGAATACGCACGGCCAAGGCCAGAGGAAGAAAATTCGTTTAACTGAAAGCCCGCTGACCAGGCGGAAGTGGAGACGAGTGCCACTGCGACTGCCAGCGCAGTCTTGTTGAACAGGGTTTTCTGGCTCATGACCATAACCTCATTGAGTTATTTTTATTCAATAATTGTTACATACCGTAACAGGAGCGCGAAGTGTAGGGTCTGAGGTATGACAGACAAATCAGACCAGTGGCCAGAGTATAGGTCTGACCAGCCGGAATGTTGCAAGTTTGTTTATTAATATTTTCAAACATGTTTCGTGAAACGAGATCTGGTTGGCAAAATTGTGACCATCGCGACTCACCCAAAAGGGTGGTTTTTGTTTTAGATCATTTTTTAGTGTGATATTGGTCACTTATCCGATTTTGCGCCATTAACGGCTGGAGAGCGCCCGCTCCGGGGCGTAAAATATCAGCATCGTGTCTATCTCGCGCGCTGCGCGAATACAGAGGAAATTGAGCTATGAGTAAATGCAGTGCTGATGAAACCCCGGTTTGCTGCTGTATGGATGTTGGGACCATCATGGACAACACCGATTGCACCGCCTCTTACAGCCGTGTATTCACCAACCGTGCCGAAGCGGAAGAGACCCTGACTGCGCTGAGCAAGCGTGCGCGTGACGTTGAATCCGATCCGTGTGAAATCAAGTCTACCTTTACCGAAGTGGAAGGCGGCGTGAAGCTGGACATCGACTTTGTCTTTGCCTGTGAAGCAGAAACGCTGATTTTCCAGCTGGGCCTGCGTTAATCTCTGCGGCCTGATGCCCTTCCCCCCAGCCCTCTCCCACGGGAGAGGGTGCAAACACTAAAAACGGTAACCTATGGGTTACCGTTTTGCTTTTTCCTTGGGGGCATTTTCTTTTTTTTCTCTGTGTTTTAGCTCGCACTTTTTCGTTTCCCCGATTGGCTGAATGTAAAAAAATGGTTAAGACTATTATCAGGTCAGACCACTTTATGTTTGCGAAAATTTTTTACAGGGGAGTGTTATGAGTCAGGCATTACCGCTTATTACCCGTCAGGGCGATCGCATTGCCATAGTCAGTGGATTGCGCACGCCATTTGCGCGTCAGGCAACGGCGTTTCATGGCATACCGGCCGTCGACCTGGGGAAAATGGTAGTGGGGGAGATGCTGGCTCGCAGCGAAATTCCGCCTGAGGTCATCGAACAGCTGGTATTCGGTCAGGTCGTGCAGATGCCTGAAGCCCCCAATATTGCGCGTGAAATCGTCCTCGGTACCGGGATGAACGTGCATACCGATGCCTACAGCGTCAGCCGCGCCTGCGCAACCAGCTTCCAGGCTGTGGCTAACGTCGCTGAAAGCCTGATGGCGGGCACTATTCGCGCCGGGATTGCGGGTGGAGCGGACTCCTCTTCGGTGCTGCCAATTGGGGTCAGTAAAAAGCTGGCTCGCATCCTGGTGGATGCCAATAAAGCCCGCACGACGGGTCAGAAACTCAAACTCTTCTCGCGTTTACGCCTGCGCGACCTCATGCCTGTACCACCTGCCGTCGCGGAATACTCCACCGGCCTGCGCATGGGCGATACCGCCGAGCAGATGGCAAAAACGTACGGCATTACGCGTGAACAACAGGATGCCCTGGCGCATCGCTCGCATCAGCTTGCGGCAAAAGCCTGGTCGGAAGGCAAGCTAACCGACGAGGTCATGACCGCCTATATTCCCCCCTACCGTGAACCGCTTGTGGAAGATAACAATATTCGCGGCACCTCAACGCTGGCGGATTACGCCAAACTGCGCCCGGCGTTTGACCGCAAACACGGCTCGGTGACGGCGGCGAACAGTACGCCGCTGACGGATGGCGCCGCCGCCGTGATCCTGATGACCGAATCCCGCGCGAAGGAGCTGGGCATCACTCCCCTGGGCTATTTACGCAGCTATGCCTTCACCGCCATTGATGTCTGGCAGGACATGCTGTTAGGTCCGGCGTGGTCCACGCCGCTGGCGCTGGAGCGCGCGGGGCTGACGCTGGCTGATTTAACCCTGATTGATATGCACGAAGCGTTTGCCGCGCAAACCCTGGCAAACGTACAGCTGCTGGCAAGCGAGCGTTTCGCGCGCGATGTGCTGGGCCGCGCCCATGCCACGGGCGAAGTGGATCAGAGTAAATTCAACGTGCTGGGCGGCTCTATCGCCTACGGTCATCCATTTGCCGCCACAGGGGCGAGGATGATCACGCAAACATTACATGAACTCCGTCGCCGTGGCGGCGGGTTTGGCCTCGTTACCGCCTGTGCGGCGGGTGGCCTTGGCGCAGCAATGGTTCTGGAGGCTGAATAATGGATATGCCATCTGCATTTAATCTGACGGTTCGCCTCGATAACGTGGCCGTTATCACGATCGATGTGCCTGATGAAAAGATGAATACCCTGAAGGCCGAATTTGGTGTTCAGGTGCGCGCGATGCTAAAGCAGATCCGCGACAACAAAGCGATTCGTGGTCTGGTCTTTATCTCTGCCAAGCCGGATAACTTTATCGCCGGCGCGGATATCAACATGATCGCCCGGGCGCAAAGCGCTCTGGAAGCCGAAGAGCTGGCGCGTCAGGGCCAGCAGGTCATGGCGGAGATCAACGGTCTGCCGATCCCGGTCATTGCCGCGATCCACGGTGCCTGCCTGGGTGGTGGGCTTGAGCTGGCGCTGGCCTGTCACAGCCGGATTTGCACCGACGATGCGAAAACGATTCTGGGTCTGCCGGAAGTGCAGCTGGGCCTGCTGCCTGGCTCCGGCGGAACGCAACGACTGCCGCGCCTGGTGGGCGTAAGCACGGCGCTGGAGATGATCTTAACCGGTAAACAGCTGCGTGCCCGTCAAGCGATGAAAGCCGGTCTGGTCGATGACGTCGTGCCGCAGTCCATTTTGCTGGAAGCCGCCGTTGAGCTTGCGCTGAAAGGGCGTCAGGCAAAACGTCCTCTGCCGGTACGTGAGCGCGTGCTGGCCGGCCCGCTGGGAAGAACGCTCCTGTTCAACATGGTGGGCAAAAAGACCGAACAAAAAACCAAAGGCAATTACCCGGCGGCAAAGCGGATCCTCGAAGTGATCGAGACCGGGCTGTCGCAGGGAAGCAGCAGCGGCTATGCCGCGGAGGCCAAAGCCTTTGGCGAACTGGCGATGACGCCGCAGTCGCAGGCGCTGCGCAGCATCTTCTTCGCCAGCACGGACGTGAAAAAAGATCCGGGCAGCGAGGCGCAGCCTGCGCCGCTGCGTGCGATTGGCGTACTGGGTGGGGGGCTCATGGGTGGCGGAATCTCTTTTGTTACCGCCAGCAAAGGCAAATTGCCTGTACGAATCAAAGACATTAATCCTAAGGGGATCAATCACGCGCTACAGTACAGCTGGCAGAACCTTGATCAAAAGGTCAAGCGCCGCCATATCAAGGCAAGCGAGCGCGACAAAACCCTGGCGATGATCTCCGGTACGACGGATTACAGCGGTTTTGCGCACCGCGATCTGGTGATTGAAGCCGTGTTTGAAGATCTGGCGCTTAAGCAGCAGATGGTGGCAGACGTTGAGCAACATTGCGCCCCGCATACCATTTTTGCCTCCAATACGTCGTCATTACCGATTGGCGATATCGCAGGGAAAGCCGCGCGCCCGGAGCAGGTGATTGGGCTGCATTTCTTTAGCCCGGTCGAAAAAATGCCGCTGGTGGAAGTTATTCCGCACGCGACTACCAGTCCGCAAACTGTTGCCACCGTGGTGAAGCTGGCGAAAAAACAGGGCAAAACCCCGATTGTGGTAGCGGACAAAGCTGGCTTCTACGTCAACCGCATTCTGGCTCCTTACATTAATGAAGCAATGCGGTTGCTGACGGAAGGGGAGAAGATTGAGCACGTCGACGAGGCGCTGGTAAAGTTTGGTTTCCCCGTTGGCCCAATCCAACTTTTGGATGAGGTGGGAATAGACACCGGCACTAAAATTATACCAGTGCTGGAAGCTGCATATGGCGATCGTTTTAGCCCACCTGCAAACATTGTTTCTGCGATTTTGAAGGACGATCGCAAAGGCAGAAAAAATGAACGCGGTTTCTATCTTTACGGCGCGAAAGGGCGTAAAAGCAGGAAACAGGTCGACCCTTCGGTATATGGACTCATTTCGACCACAGGTCAGGGAAAACTGTCCGCCGTTCAGTGCGCTGAGCGCTGCGTGATGATGATGCTCAATGAAGCGGCGCGCTGCTTTGATGAGCAGGTGATCAAGAGTGCACGCGATGGCGACATCGGCGCGGTATTTGGCATTGGTTTCCCGCCGTTCCTTGGCGGCCCGTTCCGTTACATGGATACGCTCGGCGCGGGTGAAGTGGTTGCTATCCTGCAACGTCTGGCTTCGCAATATGGTCCACGGTTTACACCGTGTGACCAATTATTGCAGATGGCGGAACGCGGCCAGACATTTTGGCCTGCAAGGGAAACTGTCCTCGTAAGCTGAGGTCAAAGAAGGGTAAATCCTGAAGTGAATGGACCTGTTCTGGCGATTTTGTAAACAGAGATTGACTATACTTACGCCATTGAGGTAAAAAACAGCGTTTCATTCACCGAATGGATCAGGCACAATGCCCGGCCATCGGGTTTTCTACCTCTTAGCATTTATCGCGGGTAGTTAACGCCGGTGATTCTGGTTAACAAAAGCGGTGCAATATGCAAGTTTTTATCATGCGTCACGGCGACGCGGCACTCGATGCCGCCAGTGACTCAGTACGTCCTTTGACCGTCTGTGGCTGCGACGAATCTCGTCTGATGGCGACCTGGCTTAACGGTCAAAAAGTGAACATCGAACGCGTTCTGGTGAGTCCGTTCCTGCGTGCAGAACAGACGCTGGATGTGGTAGGGGAGTGTATGAACCTGCCGACCAGTGTGGATGTTCTGCCTGAACTCACCCCGTGTGGCGATGTAGGCCTTGTCAGCGCTTATCTTCAGGCGCTGTGCAATGAAGGTGTCGCTTCCGCGCTGGTCATTTCCCACCTGCCACTGGTTGGCTATCTGGTTTCTGAGCTGTGCCCGGGCGAGACCCCGCCGATGTTCACGACATCCGCCATTGCCAATGTTTCTCTCGACGAAACGGGCAAAGGTGTCTTCAACTGGCAAATGAGTCCGTGCAACCTGAAGATGGCAAAAGCTATCTGACGTGACGTGCGATATGGCGGGGCGCAATGTGCTTCCCGCCATTCTGTCAGGGCAACTCTGGCGGCTGCCACTCTTCCACTTCAATCAACACCAGCAACGCGGCATCTCCGCCGTACTCTTTCGGTGCCTGATGAAAAGCCATTACGTGTGGGTGCTGAGCCAGCCACAGCGGCGTTTGTTGCTTGAGGATATGTTTACCGTGGCCGTGCATCACGCAGGCGCAAAAAACATGTTCACGGCGACAGGCGGCGATCAACGCCCCCAGCTCTTGTTTCGCCTGCATCTGCGTTAAACCGTGCAGATCGAGAAACAGCTCCGGCGAATAATCCCCGCGGCGTAATTTTTTCAGCTCAAAATGGCTGACGTCTTCGCGTACGTACTTCACAGCCCCTTGCGTGTTGAGCAGCGGCTGAAATTCATCTGAAAAATAGTGGCTGTTATCGGCCTGCTCCTGCAGAAGACGCTTGACCGGTACTTCGCTGATTTTTTTACGCAGCGGGCGATGGACGATGGTGTCCTGCGTGATTTTACGCGTCCCGGTCATCAGCTGACGGAAGAGCGCCTGATCCTCCTCGCTGAGCGATGTTTTCTTTTTCATTCGTCATTCTCATCTCGTATTTCCGACAGTGTACCCGACTAAATGCATTTTTTAACCTCAAGCGAGACGCGTCATTGCTGATTTATCGCCGTCTTCATGGCAAACTAGCCGCCGAAAATTATGCGAGCATGCCCTGGAGGAAAGAGTGGATAAAATATTTGTCGATGAAGCAGTAAACGAGCTGCATACCATACAGGACATGTTGCGCTGGTCGGTTAGCCGCTTCAGCGCCGCTAATATCTGGTACGGTCACGGTACCGATAACCCGTGGGATGAAGCCGTGCAGCTGGTGCTGCCGTCTCTCTACCTGCCGCTGGATATTCCGGAAGACATGCGCACCGCGCGCCTGACTTCCAGCGAAAAACACCGCATCGTTGAGCGCGTGATCCGCCGCGTGAACGAGCGCATTCCGGTCGCCTACCTGACCAACAAAGCCTGGTTCTGCGGCCACGAGTTCTATGTTGATGAACGCGTGCTGGTGCCGCGCTCGCCGATTGGCGAGCTGATCAACAACCACTTTGACGGCCTGATTGGCCATCAGCCGCAGCACATTCTCGATATGTGTACCGGCAGCGGCTGCATCGCCATCGCCTGCGCGTACGCCTTCCCGGAAGCGGAAGTGGACGCGGTAGATATCTCCACCGACGCGCTGGCCGTGACCGAGCACAACATCGAAGAGCATGGGCTCATCCATCACGTTACGCCAATTCGCTCTGACCTGTTCCGCGATCTGCCGACGCTGCAGTACGATCTGATCGTCACAAACCCGCCGTACGTCGATGCGGAAGACATGTCCGATCTGCCGAACGAATACCGTCACGAGCCGGAGCTGGGTCTGGCGTCAGGCTCTGATGGCCTGAAGCTGACCCGCCGCATTCTGGCCTGCGCGCCGGATTACCTGACCGACGACGGCGTTCTGATTTGTGAAGTGGGCAACAGCATGGTACATCTGATAGAGCAGTACCCGGATGTGCCGTTCACCTGGCTTGAGTTCGACAACGGTGGTGACGGCGTCTTTATGCTGACCAAAGCGCAGCTGCTCGACGCGCGCGAATACTTCAGCATCTATAAAGATTAATCCAGCGGGCTTCGGCCCGTTTCACATCGCTCAAACACAAACTACAACATCGGAGCCGTGATGGCAGGAAACAGTATTGGACAGGTATTCCGCGTGACCACCTTTGGGGAATCACACGGGCTGGCGCTGGGCTGTATCGTTGATGGCGTACCGCCAGGCATCGAACTGACCGAAGCCGAATTACAGCACGACCTCGACCGTCGTCGCCCGGGCACCTCTCGCTACACCACGCAGCGTCGCGAGCCGGACCAGGTCAAAATTCTCTCCGGCGTCTTTGAAGGGCGCACTACCGGGACCAGCATTGGCCTGCTGATCGAAAACACCGATCAGCGCTCCCAGGACTACGGCGCCATTAAAGACGTCTTCCGTCCGGGCCACGCCGACTACACCTACGAACAAAAATACGGCTTCCGCGACTATCGCGGCGGCGGACGTTCTTCCGCGCGTGAAACCGCGATGCGCGTGGCGGCAGGGGCGATTGCTAAGAAATACCTGCAGCAGAAATTTGGCATCGCTATCCGCGGCTGTCTGACCCAGATGGGCGACATTCCGCTGGCGATCAAAGACTGGGATCAGGTTGAACAAAACCCGTTCTTCTGCGCCGATGCCGACAAGCTTGAGGCGCTGGACGAACTGATGCGTGGCCTGAAAAAAGAGGGCGACTCCATTGGCGCGAAAGTGACCGTGGTAGCTGACGGTGTCCCGGCTGGCTGGGGCGAGCCGGTATTCGACCGTCTCGACGCCGACATTGCCCATGCGCTGATGAGCATCAACGCAGTGAAGGGCGTTGAGATTGGCGACGGCTTTGACGTGGTTCAGCTTCGCGGCAGCCAGAACCGCGATGAGATTACGAAAGCGGGCTTCCAGAGCAACCATGCGGGCGGCATCCTGGGCGGTATCAGCAGCGGGCAGCAGATTGTTGCCAACATCGCGCTGAAGCCAACTTCCAGCATCACCGTGCCGGGCCACACGATTAACCGCGATGGCGAAGAAGTTGAGATGATCACCAAAGGACGTCACGATCCGTGCGTGGGGATCCGCGCGGTGCCGATCGCAGAAGCGATGCTGGCGATCGTGCTGATGGATCACTTCCTGCGCCAGCGCGCGCAGAATGCGGATGTGACGACCACCATTCCACGCTGGTAAACATGAAAAAAAACGCAATTGCTCTGCTGGCGCTGCTTGCCAGTGGAGCCAGTCTGGCCGCGACGCCATGGCAAAAAATCACCCACCCGGTGGCGGGGAGCGCGCAGTCCATTGGCGCCTTTTCCAACGGCTGTATCGTCGGTGCCCAGGAGCTTCCTCTCCAGTCTGATACCTATCAGGTGATGCGCACCGATCAGCGACGTTATTTCGGCCACCCGGATCTGGTGCTGTTCATCCAGCGTCTGGGAAACCAGGTGCATAACCTTGGGCTGGGCACGATGCTGATTGGCGATATGGGGATGCCTGCCGGCGGTCGCTTTAACGGTGGACACGCCAGCCACCAGACCGGACTGGATGTCGATATCTTCCTGCAGCTGCCGAAAACGCGCTGGACCTCCGCCCAGCTGCTGAAACCGCAGGCGCTGGATCTGGTGGCGAGCGACGGTAAGCGCGTTGTGCCGTCCCTGTGGACGCGGGACGTATCCAGCATGATCAAGCTGGCCGCGGAAGATAACGACGTCACGCGTATTTTCGTCAACCCGGCAATCAAGCAGCAGCTCTGCCTGGACGCCGGAACCGATCGCGACTGGCTGCGCAAAGTGCGCCCGTGGTTCCAGCATCGTGCGCATATGCACGTTCGTCTGCGCTGCCCAGCGAATAGCCTGGAATGTGAAGATCAGCCGCTACCTCCGCCAGGCGATGGCTGCGGTGCGGAACTGCAAAGCTGGTTTGAGCCGGCAAAACCTGGAACCTCTAAGCCTGAGAAGAAGACACCGCCTCCGTTGCCGCCTTCCTGCCAGGCGCTACTGGATGAGCATGTACTTTAATGGATAATTTCGTCGATCTGTTTATGGTGTCGCCGCTGCTGCTGGTGGTGCTGTTCTTTGTGGCCATGCTGGCCGGTTTTATCGACGCGCTCGCGGGCGGCGGCGGGTTGTTAACCGTGCCCGCGCTGCTGGCGGCGGGCATGAGCCCGGCGCAGGCGCTTGCCACCAACAAGCTGCAGGCCTGCGGCGGTTCGCTCTCGGCGTCGCTCTATTTTATCCGCCGCAAGGTGGTGAGCCTTGCCGATCAGAAGCTCAATATCCTGATGACCTTTATCGGCTCCACGTCGGGCGCGCTGCTGGTTCAGCACGTGCAGTCCGATATTTTGCGCCAGATCCTGCCGATTCTGGTCATCTGCATCGGGCTTTACTTCCTGCTGATGCCAAAGCTCGGTGAAGAAGACCGCCAGCGTCGCCTGTACGGCCTGCCGTTTGCCCTGATTGCCGGGGGCAGCGTGGGTTTTTACGACGGTTTCTTCGGGCCGGGGGCGGGTTCATTTTATGCGCTGGCGTTCGTGACGCTGGCCGGGTTTAACCTCGCCAAATCCACCGCCCATGCCAAAGTGCTCAACGCGACCTCAAACGTCGGCGGCCTGCTGCTGTTTATCATCGGCGGCAAGGTTATCTGGGCAACCGGATTTGTGATGATGGCAGGGCAGTTCCTGGGCGCGCGCGCGGGCTCGCGTCTGGTATTAAGCAAAGGACAAAAACTTATTCGCCCGATGATCGTCATCGTCTCGGCCGTAATGAGCGCCAAACTTCTTTATGACAGCCATGGACAGGAGATCCTCACCTGGTTGGGGATGCACTAATGAACAGTACGCATAGATACGAACAGCTGATTGAGATTTTCGACGGCTGTTTTGCCGACGATTTTAATACCCGTCTGATTAAAGGCGACGACGAACCGATCTATCTTCCTGCTGATGCGGAGGTTCCGTATAACCGCATCGTCTTTGCCCACGGCTTTTATGCCAGCGGCTTGCACGAGATTTCGCACTGGTGCATTGCGGGTAAAGCGCGGCGCGAGCTGGTGGACTTCGGTTACTGGTACTGCCCGGACGGACGTGATGCCGCCACTCAGGGCCAGTTTGAAGATGTGGAAGTGAAGCCGCAGGCGCTGGAATGGCTATTCTGCGTCGCGGCGGGTTTCCCGTTCAACGTCAGCTGTGACAACCTCGAAGGCGACTTCGAGCCAGACCGTATCGTCTTCCAGCGCCGCGTTCACGCGCAGGTGATGGAATATCTTGAGAAAGGCATCCCGGAACGTCCGGCACGCCTGATCGAGGCCTTACAGAATTATTACCACACGCCGGTTATCACGGCGGAATGCTTCCCTTGGCCGGAAGATCTTTAACAGAGGAAAGAAGATGATCGCAGAATTTGAATCACGCATTCTGGCGTTAATTGATGACATGGTGGAACACGCCAGTGATGATGAGCTGTTCGCCAGCGGTTATCTGCGTGGTCACCTGACGCTCGCGGTAGCCGAGCTGGAAGCGGGGGACGATCACTCTGCCGACGCCGTTCACGCTGAAGTCACTCGCAGCCTGGAAAAAGCCATTCTGGCCGGGGAGCTCTCGCCGCGCGACCAGTCTCTGGTGTTAGGCATGTGGGACACTTTGTTCCAGCAGGCTAAACGCTAAGTCATCGTATTTCACCCGGTGGCGCTGCGCTTACCGGGCCTGTGAATATCCCCTCTCCCTGTGGGAGAGGGTTAGGGTGAGGGCACCAGACCGCACCCTACTTGACCTTCTTCCCCTTCAGCAGTTTCCGTACCCACAATCGATTCGGATTCAGCCCTGCAAGCGTAACCCTGTCCAGCGGCATCGGCTCGCCGCTCATTTGTGCGGCTAACACTTCTGCCAGTAGCGGTGCGGAACAGAGCCCGCGAGATCCTAATCCACCCAGCATAAACAGCTCCGGATAAACCGGCGCGCTTACCGCGTTATCCCGGTTATCAGCAAGATCCTGATAGGCCTCAAGCGTCGCGTCGTAGTCCGGCACATTTCCCGCCATCGGCAGATGATCGCGGGTGGCGCAGCGCACGCCGCAGCGCGCGTCACCCTCGCTGACGTCAACCTCTCTCGCCCACGCCGCATCCGGGAAACAGTCAATCAGGCGCTGGCGGTTCTGGGCCTGATCCGCGTCGCTGTATCGCATATCCGTTTCGCCACGATGATAGCTGGCCCCGATGCAGTGGTGGCCGTTAGACGGATTTTGCGGCGTCAGATAGCCGTCATAGCACAGCACCTGACGCAGTTTGCTCAGTTCGGGCGCGGAAGGAATATGGCTTACCTGGCCGCCGACCGGATAAACCGGCAACGTCTCTGTCTGGATAAACTGGCTGATGTTATGTCCGTTTGCCAGCACAACGCTGGCATGGCTCGCCTCTTTGCCATCAGCAAAACGCAGATTCCAGCGTTCTGTCCGGCTCAACGATTCAACTTTGTGAGCATAATGCGCCGTCAGCCCGCGCGACTGCGCCAGGGCAATGACCGCCGCGGTCAGTTCAGCCGGGCACAGCCAGCCGCCGAGCGGATACTGAATGCCCCCACACCCGGTTTCCACGCCAGCGGTGTCTGCCACCTCTTGCGCACTTACCGCACGGGCAATCTCGTCAGGCAGACCCAGCGACAGCATCTGCGTGATTTTTTGCTGGCTCTTTTCATCCCAGCCGAGCTGCGTCACGCCGCACCAGTCATGCTCGAACGCCACCGGCAGGGCGTCGTACAGGCGACGAGCGAAGGTAAACGCCGCCGGGAAAAACCGGAACAGGGCCGGGTCGTGCGCGCTTAAAAGCGGATAGAGCGCACCCTGACGGTTGCCGGATGCCCCGCTTGCTGGCGCGTCGTCGGCACAGTAGAGCGTGACCTGCCAGCCGCGGTGGAGAAGCGCGAGAGACAGCAGAGCGCTGGCGATCCCCCCGCCGACTATCGCCACCTCACGGGATGCGCTGGCGCCGCGTGCAAACCAGGGGGCACTTGCGGGGATGTCCAGCGTCTGCTCCATTCTGCCGACCAGCATGTCGCGCTTGCGGCCAAAACCTTTGGTTTTCTGCATGGTAAAGCCCGCCTCCTGCAGCCCGCGGCGGACAAAGCCTGCCGAGGTGAAGGTGGCAAGCGTTGCGCCCGGGCGCGCCAGCCGCGCCATCGCGCTAAACAGATGCTGGCTCCACATGTCCGGGTTTTTGGCGGGGGCAAAGCCGTCAAGGAACCACGCATCCACCGTCTGATTCATCGAATCATCGAGCGTATCGGTCAGGTCATTGATATCGCCAAGCCATAAATCCAGCGTCACGCGTCCGCCGTCCAGAATCAGACGGTGGCAGCCGCCAATGTGGGGTGGCCACTGCGCCTGAAGCTGCTCCGCCCAGGCTGCAAGCTCTGGCCAGCGCTGATGAGCGAGCCGCAGATCGTGCGCGGTGAGCGGGAATTTTTCGAAACTGATGAAATGTAATCTTTGTAGCGTAGCCTCAGGGTGGGCAGCGTGAAACTGGTCAAACGCCTGCCAGAGGGTCAGAAAATTGAGCCCGGTACCGAATCCGCTTTCCGCTACAACAAACTGGCTCCGCGGATGCTCCGGGAAGCGGGTGCTGAGCTGGTTTCCGTCGAGGAAAACATAGCGAGTTTCTTCGAGTCCGTTATCATTAGAAAAATAGACGTCATCAAAATCTCGGGAAACAGGTGTACCCTCAGCGTTGAATTCGAGGTTGGCGGGTTGTATAGCGTTTTGTTTCACGTAAGTTACTCGTCTGACAGGCAGTGGCACGATCTTAACGATGTGAGTCCATCGGTGCAAATTTCCGCAGAAAATGTCTGATCGGACTTGTTCGGCGTACAAGTGTACGCTATTGTGCGACTCGAAACTTACTATAGTGCGACTTACAGAGGTATTGAATGAAACGTGCAGTGATTACTGGCCTGGGCATTGTTTCCAGCATCGGTAATAACCAGCAGGAAGTCCTGGCATCTCTGCGTGAAGGACGCTCCGGGATCACTTTCTCTGAAGAGTTTAAAGATTCAGGTATGCGTAGCCACGTATGGGGTAACGTCAAACTGGACACCACCGGTTTGATTGACCGCAAAGTGGTTCGTTTCATGAACGATGCCTCTATTTATGCTTATCTCTCCATGCAGGAAGCGATCAAAGATTCCGGCCTGAGTGAAGAGGTTTATCAGAACAACCCGCGCGTGGGTCTGATCGCCGGTTCCGGCGGCTCATCAAAAGCGCAGGTATTCGGCGCTGACGCAATGCGTAGCCCGCGTGGTCTGAAAGCTGTAGGTCCGTACGTGGTCACCAAAGCTATGGGTTCTGCGGTTTCCGCGTGCCTGGCGACCCCATTCAAAATCCACGGTGTGAACTACTCCATCAGCTCCGCGTGTGCGACTTCCGCGCACTGCATCGGTAATGCTGTTGAGCAGATCCAGCTGGGTAAACAGGACATCGTATTTGCTGGCGGCGGCGAAGAGCTGGGCTGGGAAATGGCCTGTGAATTCGACGCGATGGGCGCACTGTCCACCAAGTACAATGAAACCCCGGATAAAGCCTCCCGTACCTATGATGCGCACCGTGACGGTTTCGTTATCGCTGGCGGCGGCGGTATGGTTGTGGTTGAAGAGCTGGAGCATGCCCTGGCACGTGGCGCGCACATCTACGCTGAAATCGTGGGCTACGGTGCAACGTCTGACGGCGCCGACATGGTTGCGCCATCCGGCGAAGGCGCTGTGCGCTGCATGAAGATGGCGATGCACGGCGTTGACACCCCAATCGACTACCTGAACTCCCACGGTACCTCTACTCCGGTAGGCGACGTGAAAGAGCTGGGTGCGATCCGTGAAGTCTTCGGCGACAACAGCCCGGCAATCTCCGCGACCAAAGCCATGACCGGTCACTCTCTGGGGGCGGCTGGCGTGCAGGAAGCGATCTACTCTCTGCTGATGCTGGAAAACGGCTTTATCGCGCCAAGCATCAACATCGATGAGATGGACGAGCAGGCTGCTGGCCTGAACATCGTGACCAAACCAACGGAAGCGACGCTGACCACCGTCATGTCAAACAGCTTCGGCTTCGGTGGCACCAACGCCACGCTGGTTATGCGTAAGCTGAAAGCATAAGTTTTACGTTTGATTCCGGAAGGGAGCCATAAGGCTCCCTTTTTTATGCATTGACAAGCGGCTGATCTCACAGGCAAACTTCACCCCTCAACATTATCCTCACGATAATGCGTAAGCGTTTAACGTCAACCAACGCACCTTAATCCTGATAATCAGGTAGAGGGGGCGTGGCATTTCCCCGCCTTACTCTTCATTTCGGAGTAAAGCATGACTGCAGTAACTCAAACAGAAACAACCCCTTCAGCGAACGTCTCGCTGTTCCGTATCGCTTTCGCGGTATTTCTAACCTATATGACCGTCGGCCTGCCGCTGCCGGTGATCCCGCTGTTCGTTCATCAGGAGCTGGGCTATGGCAACACCATGGTCGGCATTGCCGTGGGCATTCAGTTTTTAGCCACGGTATTGACCCGCGGTTACGCCGGACGGCTGGCGGATCAGCACGGTGCAAAACGCTCGGCGCTACAGGGGATGTTTGCCTGTGGGCTGGCGGGCGGCGCATGGCTGCTGGCTTCTCTCCTGCCGGTAGACGCCGCGTATAAGTTTGCGCTGCTGGTGCTGGGCCGCTTAATCCTGGGCTTTGGTGAAAGCCAGCTGCTGACCGGCACCCTGACCTGGGGAATGGGTCTGGTGGGGCCGGCACGCTCCGGCAAGGTGATGTCCTGGAACGGTATGGCCATCTATGGCGCGCTGGCCGCAGGCGCACCGCTTGGGCTGCTGATCAATAGCCAGTTTGGATTTGCGGCGCTGGCTGCCACCACCATGGTTTTACCCCTGCTGGCGTGGGCGTTTAACGGCTCGGTGCGTAAGGTGCCCGCGCACAAAGGCGAGCGTCCTTCCCTGTGGAGCGTGGTCGGCCAAATCTGGCAGCCGGGTCTTGGCCTGGCGCTGCAGGGCGTGGGTTTTGCGGTGATTGGTACCTTCGTCTCGCTCTATTTTATGAGCCGCGGCTGGGCGATGGCCGGTTTTACGCTCACCGCGTTTGGCGGCGCGTTTGTGCTGATGCGCGTGCTTTTCGGCTGGATGCCGGATCGCTTTGGCGGCGTGAAGGTGGCGGTGGCGTCGCTGGTGATTGAAACCATCGGTCTGCTGCTGCTGTGGAATGCACCCGTTGCATCCGTTGCGCTGCTTGGCGCGGCGCTGACCGGCTGCGGCTGTTCACTGATCTTCCCGGCGCTGGGCGTTGAAGTGGTGAAGCGCGTGGCCCCGCAGGTGCGCGGTACGGCGCTGGGCGGCTATGCGGCCTTTCAGGATATCTCATACGGGGTAACCGGACCGCTGGCCGGGGTGTTAGCCACCTCGTTTGGTTATCCGTCCGTCTTTCTGGCCGGTGCGGTTTCCGCAGTGGTGGGGATCGTGGTGACGCTGGTGGCGTTTCGCAGGACTTGAGCCGTTATTGCCGGGTGGCGGCTGTGCCTTACCCGGCCTACGGTTCGAGCCGCTTTAGGCCCGGTAAGCGCAGCGCCACCGGGCAAAATATCAGGCAACCAGCCAGAAAATCGCCAGCGCAATCAGTAGCGCAATAAACATCAACCCCGGACGCGCAGAGAGCGTTCTGAACGTCTCGACGACCGGCGCAAACAGCGGGCTGTAGATCGGCTGAATGTTTCTCACCTCCGGCACGCCGCCTTCGCGCTCGGCGCGGCGAACGAAGATTTGATTGAGCAGATCCTGCACCTGCGCGGTGGTCAGAACCGTTTGCGGCGTGGCCTGCCAGTTTTGCTGGGCGTAATCCCGGATGACTTCAAACTCGTGCGGCTCAAGCGGCTGCTTCAGTGCCGCCTGGACGGTATGCAGGGTAGGGGCATTCTGGGTGCTGAGCGTCTGGCGCGCCTGGAGCCAGGTCACCAGATGCGTAAACTGTTTGGCCGGTATTAACTCACCCGCCTTCACGCCGGACAGCTCCAGCATGGATTGCCAGATAAGCTTCGTCGGTTCGCCGGTGGCCGCAGCCAGCTTCGTCACCATCTGCTTGAGCGTGTTGTGCTCGGCTGGCAGCAGCGGACGCTCGGTCGCCGGGCGCACCTGAGGCTGCGGAATAGACAGCTCGTTGTTCTGCAGCAGGGTCAGCACGGTTTTGAGCTGGTCGGGCGTCAGCTGGCCCAGCGCGGTCTGACCATACTGCTGGCGAATAAAATCGCTCACCGCCTGCCGGTTATTGCCCTGACCCAGCAGCTCCGTCAGCTGAGCAACAATCTGGCGCGTGGTGTGGTTCTGCTGCGCGGTATTGATACGCTGGTTCAGGTTTTGCTCGGCAGCAGGGAAATGGCGCGACTGCAGCGGTGCGTCGTTCCTCACGCCTAAATCATGCTTTACCCCGGCCCAGACTTCCGCGTTTTGCTGTGAAGTCAGCGCAATCAGGCGCGTGATCAGTCGCTCCAGCACGGTGCGCTGTTGCGTGGATAGCGGTTGTTCACCGGCAACGTTTGGCGTGACGGGGCCTTCACCCGGAGGGCGTGGCGGCGTACCTGAAATGGGCTGCATCGTCAAAAATCCTTAAAGTCAAAACTCAGCGTAAACCAGGCATACATATATGCCTGGCGGCGAGATTATGGCACACTTGGCAGGTTTTCTTCCTCTCAAACAGGTACTCAGACGTGAAAATCCTCGTTGATGAAAATATGCCTTACGCCCGTGAGCTGTTTAGCCGCCTGGGTAACGTTAAGGCTGTCCCTGGTCGCCCGATCCCGGTCAACGAACTGGATGACGCAGACGCGCTGATGGTGCGCTCGGTGACTAAAGTAAATGAGGCGTTGCTCGCCGGTAAAGCGATTAAGTTTGTCGGAACCGCAACGGCAGGGACCGATCATGTGGATGATAAATGGCTGAAGCAGGCCGGAATCGGTTTTTCCGCCGCGCCGGGCTGTAACGCCATTGCCGTTGTGGAATACGTTTTCTCCTCCCTGCTGATGCTGGCCGAGCGCGACGGGTTTGCGCTGAAGGACCGCACCGTGGGGATTGTCGGCGTGGGTAACGTCGGCGGGCGCCTGCAAAAGCGCCTTGAAGCGTTAGGGATCCGCACGCTGCTGTGCGATCCGCCGCGTAAAGATAACGGCGATGACGAGGATTTCCGCTCGCTGGATGAGCTGGTTGAACAGTGTGACGTGCTGACGTTCCACACGCCGCTGTTTAAAGAGGGGCCGTATAAGTCGCTGCATCTTGCTGACGAGGCGCTGATCCGTCGTCTGAAGGCTGGCACTATTCTGATAAATGCCTGCCGTGGTCCGGTGGTAGATAACGCCGCGCTGCTGACATGCCTGAACGAAGGACAAGACCTCAGCGTGGTGCTGGACGTCTGGGAGCCGGAGCCGGATCTCAACGTTGAGCTGCTTAACAAGGTAGACGTGGGCACGGCGCATATCGCCGGTTATACCCTCGAGGGGAAAGCGCGCGGCACGACGCAGGTCTTCGAAGCCTACAGCGCTTTTATCGGCCATCCGCAGCAGGTGGCGCTGGATACCTTACTCCCCGCGCCTGAATTTGGCCGCATTACCCTGCACGGTCCGCTCGATCAGGCAACGCTGAAAAGGCTGGTGCATTTGGTGTATGATGTGCGCCGCGATGATGCGCTGCTGCGTAAAGTGGCGGGGATCCCGGGTGAATTTGATAAGCTGCGCAAGAACTACGTTGAGCGCCGCGAGTGGTCTTCCCTGTATGTAATATGCGACGACGCCCCGTCGGCGACGCTGCTGCATAAGCTGGGATTTAACGCCGTTCATCACCCGGCGCATTAATGTCTTCTTAATGCTCCCTGTCGGATACTCCGACAGGGACGCTTTTTTATTTCTGGAGTAAACCACCATGTCTGAAGGCTGGAACATTGCCATTTTAGGTGCCACGGGTGCCGTGGGCGAAGCCCTGCTCGAAACCCTTGCTGAGCGTCAGTTCCCGGTGGGCGATATCTATGCGCTGGCCCGTACCGACAGCGCAGGTGAGCATCTGCGTTTTAACGGTAAATCCGTCATGGTCCAGGACGCGGCCGCGTTCGACTGGACGCAGGCGCAGCTGGCGTTTTTCGCCGCGGGCGCTGAAGCGACGGCTGCGTACGTTGAAGAGGCGACTAACGCAGGCTGCCTGGTGATCGACCTGAGCGGTCTGTTCTCAATGGAGCCGGATGTGCCGCTGGTGGTGCCGGACGTGAACCCGTTTGTGCTGGCTGACTACCGCAACCGTAACGTCATTGCGGTCCCGAACAGCCTCACCAGCCAGCTGCTGACCGCCCTGAAACCGCTGATCGACGACGGTGGCCTGTCGCGCATTACCGTCACCAGCCTGCTGTCCGCGTCCGCGAACGGCAAAAAGGCCGTTGACGCGCTGGCCGGGCAGAGCGCGAAGCTGCTGAACGGTATCCCGATTGACGAAGACGATTTCTTTGGGCGCCAGCTGGCGTTCAACATGCTGCCGCTGCTGCCGGACCGCGAGGGCTCCGTGCGCGAAGAGCGCCGTATCGTCGATGAAGTGCGTAAAATTCTGCAGGACGATGGCCTGATGATTTCCGCGAACGTCGTGCAGTCTCCGGTCTTCTACGGCCACGCGCAGATGGTTGGCTTTGAAGCCCTGCGTCCGCTGGCGGCAGAAGAGGCGCGCGACGCGTTTGGCCGCGGTGAAGACATCGTGCTCTCCGAAGAGAGCGAGTTCCCGACCCAGGTTGGCGATGCCACCGGCAGCGCGCATCTTTCCGTTGGCTGCGTGCGTAACGATTACGGCATGCCGGAACAGGTTCAGTTCTGGTCCGTTGCCGATAACGTTCGCTTCGGCGGCGCGCTGATGGCGGTCAAAATCGCTGAAAAACTGGTGCAGGAGTACCTGTACTGATGTCAGACGTGGAACAAAAGCCGGTCCATAGAATTGCGCTCGGAATTGAGTACGACGGCAGTAAATATTATGGCTGGCAGCGTCAGAACGAGGTGCGCAGCGTCCAGGAGAAGCTGGAGAAAGCGCTCTCTCAGGTGGCAAACGAGCCGATTAACGTCCTGTGCGCGGGACGTACGGACGCGGGAGTTCACGGCACGGGGCAGGTGGTGCACTTTGAAACCACCGCCGTGCGTAAGGATGCCGCCTGGACGCTGGGTGTAAATGCGAATTTGCCTGGTGACATTGCGGTGCGTTGGGTAAAAGCTGTGCCGGATGATTTTCACGCGCGCTTCAGCGCCACGGCGCGTCGCTACCGTTATGTCATCTACAACCAGCGCCTGCGTCCGGCGGTGTTAAGCCAGGGCGTGACGCATTTTTATGAACCGCTTGATGCGGAACGTATGCATCGCGCGGCGCAGTGTCTGATTGGTGAAAATGACTTTACGTCGTTTCGTGCGGTGCAGTGTCAGTCCCGCACGCCGTGGCGCAACGTCATGCACATAAACGTCAGCCGTTTTGGCGCGTATGTGGTGGTGGATATTAAAGCCAATGCCTTTGTACATCATATGGTTAGGAATATTGTGGGCAGCCTGATGGAAGTGGGTGCCGGACACCAGCCGGAGAGCTGGATTGCAGACCTGCTGGCAGCGAAGGACAGAACGCTTGCGGCAGCCACGGCGAAAGCGGAAGGATTGTATCTGGTCTCAGTAGACTATCCGGATCGATTTGACCTGCCGAAACCGCCAATGGGCCCGCTGTTTTTAGCGGACTAAACAAAGGTGCAATTAGGGCTTAGACAATATGGACGTAATACGTTTTCTGATTGATTTCATTCTGCATATTGATGTTCACCTGGCAGAGCTGGTCGCGCAGTATGGCGTCTGGGTTTACGCCATTCTGTTCCTCATTCTGTTTTGTGAAACCGGTCTGGTCGTTACCCCATTCCTGCCAGGGGATTCACTGCTGTTCGTTGCCGGGGCGCTATCGGCGTTACCCACTAACGATCTGAACGTGCATCTTATGGTTGTGCTGATGGTGATTGCCGCCATTGTCGGTGATGCGGTCAACTATACGATTGGACGGGTGTTCGGTGAGCGGCTTTTCAGCAATCCTGATTCGAAAATTTTCCGTCGCAGCTATTTAGATAAAACCCATGCGTTTTATGAACGCCATGGCGGGAAAACCATTATCCTTGCGCGTTTTGTGCCTATTGTGCGCACATTTGCACCGTTTGTGGCGGGAATGGGGCATATGTCCTATCGTCATTTTGCGGCATACAACGTGGTTGGCGCGCTGCTGTGGGTACTGCTGTTTACCTACGCAGGCTATCTGTTTGGCGATCTCCCGGTGGTGCAGGAAAACCTTAAGTTACTGATTGTAGCGATTATTGTGCTTTCCGTACTGCCTGGCGTTATCGAAATCATTCGTCACAAACGTGCGGCGGCAAAACAAGCGAAGTAAATGCACGCTGGCGGTTCGACCACTTTTTTATCCAAAGTTTCGGGCTGTTATGTTTTAATGTGCAACATTCATGGTCTGTTGGAGGCAAAAATGGCATTATTCGCCTCTTATAGCAAAACTGGCATACGACCAGGTTCAGGCAGAAAGGTTATCAATGAGCTGGATTGAACGAATTAAAAGCAACATTACCCCAACGCGCAAAGCGAGCATTCCTGAAGGGGTATGGACGAAGTGTGATAGCTGCGGTCAGGTTCTGTATCGCGCAGAGCTGGAGCGCAACCTTGAGGTGTGTCCGAAGTGTGACCACCATATGCGTATGTCGGCGCGCAACCGCCTGCATAGCCTGCTGGACGAAGGCTCTCTGGTAGAGCTGGGTAGCGAACTTGAGCCAAAAGACGTGCTGAAGTTCCGCGATTCCAAAAAATATAAAGATCGTCTGGCCTCTGCACAGAAAGAGACCGGCGAGAAAGACGCGCTGATCGTCATGAAAGGCACCCTGCATGAGATGCCGGTTGTCGCCGCTGCCTTTGAGTTCTCCTTTATGGGCGGCTCAATGGGCTCCGTGGTCGGTGCGCGCTTCGTGCGTGCCGTTGAGCAGGCGCTGGAAGACAACTGTCCGCTGATCTGCTTCTCAGCCTCCGGTGGTGCACGTATGCAGGAAGCGCTGATGTCGCTGATGCAGATGGCGAAAACCTCTGCTGCGCTGGCGAAAATGCAGGAGCGCGGTCTTCCGTACATCTCCGTGCTGACCGACCCAACCATGGGCGGCGTCTCTGCGAGCTTCGCGATGCTGGGCGACCTGAACATCGCTGAGCCAAAAGCGCTGATCGGCTTTGCGGGTCCTCGCGTTATCGAGCAAACCGTTCGTGAAAAACTGCCGCCGGGCTTCCAGCGCAGTGAGTTCCTCATTGAGAAAGGCGCTATCGATATGATCGTCCGCCGTCCGGAAATGCGCCTGAAGCTGGCGAGCATTCTGGCGAAGCTGATGAATCTGCCAGCGCCGAACCCGGATGAGCCGCGCGAAGGCGTGGTGGTACCGGATCAGGAACCCGAGGCCTGATAACTGAAAAGGGCAGGGCCGGTTGGCGCTGCCCTTTTGCTTTCTAATCTGTTAATGACAACCGGGCATTATGGAAAATAAAAGCATTCCCCAAGCCACGTCGCCCCTGGCCGCGTGGCTTTCTTATCTGGAAAACCTGCACAGTAAAACCATCGATATGGGGCTTGAGCGCGTAAGCCAGGTCGCCGCGCGTCTTGATGTGCTCAAACCGGCACCTTTCGTGTTCACCGTCGCGGGCACCAACGGTAAAGGCACTACCTGCCGCACGCTGGAATCTGTCCTGATGGCCGCAGGTTACAAAGTTGGCGTGTACAGCTCTCCACACCTGGTCCGCTACACCGAGCGCGTTCGCGTGCAGAACAGCGAGCTGCCGGAATCGGCGCATACGGCGTCGTTCGCGGAAATTGAAGCCGCACGCGGTGAGATCTCATTAACCTATTTTGAATACGGTACCCTGTCGGCGCTGTGGCTGTTCAAACAGGCGCAGCTGGATGTCGTGATCCTTGAGGTCGGCCTCGGCGGACGTCTTGATGCCACCAATATGGTGAGTGCGGACGTGGCGGTGGTCACCAGCATCGCGCTGGACCATATCGACTGGCTGGGACCGGATCGTGAAAGCATTGGCCGCGAGAAGGCCGGTATTTTCCGGGCGAATAAACCCGCCGTGGTCGGCGAGCCGGACATGCCGCACACCATTGCTGACGTGGCAAATGAGAAGGGCGCGCGTCTGCTGCGCCGCGGCGTTGACTGGCAGTATGAGGTTCAGGATAACGGCTGGCGCTTCAGCGATGCCCAGGGCGCGCTGGATAACCTGCCGCTGCCGCAGGTGCCGCAGCCGAACGCGGCCACCGCGCTGGCGGCACTGCGCGCCAGCGGATTAGCGGTCAGCGAGCAGGCAATTCGCGACGGCATTCAGAGCGCAATTCTGCCCGGGCGCTTCCAGATTGTCAGCGAGTCACCGCGCCTGATTCTGGACGTGGCGCATAACCCGCATGCGGCGGCGTATCTCGCGGGACGTCTCAAATCGTTACCAAAAACCGGGCGCGTGCTGGCGGTTATCGGTATGCTTCATGATAAAGATATCGGCGGGACGCTGGCCTGCATGGAGACTGTGGTCGATAGCTGGTATTGTGCTCCTCTGGAGGGGCCGCGCGGCGCGACGGCTGAGCAGTTGATGGAACATCTCGGCAAAGGCGCAATCTATAGTAGCGTGGCTCAGGCCTGGCATGCCGCGATGGCGGATGCTAAACCAGAAGATACCGTGCTGGTGTGTGGTTCATTCCACACGGTGGCACATGTCATGGAAGTGATGGACGCGGGGAGAACCGGTGGCGAGTAAGTTTCAGAACCGTTTAACAGGAACCATTGTGCTGGTCGCGCTCGGGGTGATTATTCTCCCGGGTCTGCTCGACGGGCAGAAAAAGCATTATCAGGACGAGTTTGCCGCTATTCCGCTGGTGCCGAAACCGGGTGACCGTGATGAGCCGGATATGCTGCCAGCGGCGACGCAGGCGCTGCCTGCTCAGCCGCCGGAAGGCGCGGCGGAAGAGGTGCGCGCAGGCGATGCCGCCGCCCCGTCGCTCGATCCGTCTCGTCTGGCGGCAGCGAGCAGCAGCGATATCGATCCGGTGCCGGTAGAGCAGCCTAAACCCGTTGAAAAACCGAAGCCGGTTGAGAAGCCGCAGCCGAAACCGCAGCGCGATAAAGCCGCAGAGCAGCTGGCTGCCGCATCAGAAACCCCACCGCCGGCAAAACAAGACGCGGCACCGACCGGAAAAGCGTACGTTGTGCAGCTCGGCGCGCTGAAAAACGCCGACAAAGTTAACGAGGTCGTGAGCAAACTGCGCAGTGCGGGATATCGTGTTTACACTTCACCTTCCACGCCGGTGCAGGGTAAAATTACCCGTATCCTCGTGGGGCCAGAAGCGTCCAAAGATAAGCTTAAAGGTTCGCTCGGCGAGCTGAAGCAGATCTCCGGCCTGAGCGGCGTGGTGATGGGCTACAGCGCGAACTGATAAGATCTTACCCAACCTCGGAGTGGTTTGCTCCCTCTCCCTTGAGGGAGAGGGCCGGGGTGAGGGGGAGCAGACGTCCACAGAGACGTCAAATGGACCGTGGCGTTGAACATTTTTTCAGCGCCTTTTTTATTTACGCGCGGGAAGGAAATCCCTACGCAAACGTTTTCTTTTTCTGTTAGAATTCGCCCCGAACTGGATGACAGGGCGTTAAATCGTGGGACACATATGGTCTGGATTGATTACGCCATCATTGCGGTGATTGGTTTTTCCTGTCTGGTTAGCCTGATCCGTGGCTTTGTTCGTGAAGCGTTATCGCTGGTAACCTGGGGTTGTGCTTTCTTTGTTGCCAGTCATTACTACACTTACCTGTCTGTCTGGTTCACGGGCTTTGAAGATGAACTGGTCCGAAACGGAATTGCCATCGCGGTGCTGTTTATCGCAACGCTGATTGTCGGCGCTATCGTGAATTACGTGATAGGTCAGCTGGTCGAGAAAACCGGTCTGTCAGGAACGGACAGGGTGCTCGGGATCTGTTTCGGGGCGTTACGAGGCGTGCTGATTGTAGCCGCGATCCTGTTCTTCCTGGATACCTTCACCGGGTTCTCCAAAAGCGAAGACTGGCAGAAATCGCAGCTCATTCCAGAGTTCAGCTTCATCATCAGATGGTTCTTTGACTATCTGCAAAGCTCGTCGAGTTTTTTGCCCAGGGCATAAACCCTGAGATGTGGCTTAACGAGGAAAAGACGAATGTGCGGTATTGTCGGTATCGCCGGTTTCATGCCGGTAAACCAGTCGATTTATGACGCGTTAACGGTGCTTCAGCACCGTGGGCAGGATGCTGCGGGTATCATCACCATTGATGCAAACAACTGCTTCCGTTTACGCAAGGCGAATGGCCTGGTAAACGATGTGTTTGAAGCCCGCCATATGCAGCGTCTGCAAGGTAATATGGGGATCGGTCACGTTCGTTATCCTACTGCTGGCAGTTCCAGCGCCTCCGAGGCACAGCCTTTCTACGTCAACTCACCGTATGGCATCACCCTTGCTCATAACGGCAACCTGACCAACGCGCATGAGCTGCGTAAAAAGCTGTTCGAAGAGAAACGTCGCCACATTAACACCACCTCTGATTCTGAAATCCTGCTCAATGTGTTCGCCAGCGAGCTGGATAACTTCCGTCACTATCCGCTGGAAGCAGACAACATCTTTGCTGCGATTGCCGCGACCAACCGCCAGATCCGCGGCGCGTACGCCTGCGTGGCGATGATTATCGGACACGGCATGGTGGCCTTCCGCGATCCAAACGGCATTCGTCCCCTGGTGCTCGGCAAGCGCGACCTTGGCGATGGCCGTACCGAATATATGGTTGCCTCTGAGAGCGTGGCGCTGGATACCCTGGGCTTTGAGTTCCTGCGTGACGTTGCGCCGGGCGAAGCGGTCTATATCACCGAGAAGGGCCAGCTGTTTACCCGCCAGTGTGCCGATAACCCGGTCAGCAACCCGTGCCTGTTTGAATACGTTTACTTCGCCCGCCCGGATTCCTTCATCGACAAGATTTCCGTCTACAGCGCGCGCGTCAACATGGGCACCAAGCTGGGCGAGAAGATTGCCCGCGAGTGGGACGATCTCGACATCGACGTGGTTATTCCTATTCCGGAAACCTCCTGCGATATCGCGCTGGAGATCGCCCGCATCCTGGACAAGCCATACCGTCAGGGCTTCGTGAAGAACCGCTACGTTGGCCGCACCTTTATCATGCCGGGCCAGCACCTGCGCCGTAAGTCCGTGCGCCGCAAGCTGAACGCCAACCGCGCGGAATTCCGCGACAAGAACGTTCTGCTGGTGGATGACTCCATCGTTCGCGGCACCACCTCTGAGCAGATTATCGAGATGGCGCGCGAAGCGGGTGCGAAGAAAGTCTACCTGGCCTCTGCTGCGCCGGAGATTCGCTTCCCGAACGTGTACGGCATCGATATGCCAACCGCCAACGAGCTGATCGCTCACGGGCGTGAAGTGGATGAAATTCGCCAGATCATCGGTGCCGACGGCCTGATTTTCCAGGATCTAAACGATCTCATCGACGCGGTGCGCGCCGAGAACCCGGAAATCCAGCAGTTTGAATGTTCCGTGTTCAACGGTATTTACGTGACCAAAGACGTTGACCAGCAGTATCTCGACTATCTTGATTCGCTGCGCAACGACGATGCGAAAGCCGTTCAGATGCAGAACGATCTTGAAAGCTTAGAGATGCACAACGAAGGTTGATGCTCCGGCAGGTGAGGGCGAATGCCCTCACTTGCAACTCCCCGCAAAATCCTGCACAGTCTGCCCTGAAATCAGTAAGGGCGAAAATCATGAAACGACTCATTGTTGGGCTCAGCGGCGCCAGCGGCGCGATTTACGGCGTACGTCTGTTACAGGTTCTGCGTAACGTGGCGGAAGTCGAGACCCATCTGGTGATGAGCCAGGCGGCGCGGCAGACCCTCTCTCTGGAAACCGATCTCTCCCTGCGCGATGTTCAGGCACTGGCGGACGTGGTTCACGATGCCCGTGATATCGCCGCCAGCATCTCCTCAGGCTCGTTTAAAACGGCCGGCATGGTTATCCTGCCCTGTTCAATTAAAACGCTCTCCGGCATTGTGAACAGCTATACCGACACCCTGGTGACGCGCGCGGCGGATGTGGTGCTGAAGGAGCGTCGTCCTCTGGTGCTCTGCGTGCGGGAAACGCCGCTGCATCTCGGCCATCTGCGTTTAATGACCCAGGCCGCCGAGCTTGGGGCCATCATCATGCCGCCGGTTCCGGCGTTTTATCATCGCCCGACCTCGCTGGACGACGTGATTAATCAGACCGTCAACCGCGTGCTGGATCAGTTTGACATCGACCTGCCCGAAGATCTCTTCACCCGCTGGCAAGGGGCCTGAATCTGTGCACAAACAGAGTGCATGAAAAGAGACGTTGCCCTGTTTCAGGGCAATTATGCAACGGCGATCATATCCTCGACATTTAATTCGTTTTTTCCCTTTTTCTCTTTCCGGTTCGTTCGGCAGACCTGCTATCTTTCACCATTAAGGCAATATCGCAACGTTTTATTAACATATTTAACGTCGAAGTTTTGACCAGACGGCAATGTGGCATAAGACCTGCAAGATGAAGCCTGCAACACAACACACAACGCAATACATAATAAAATCACGGTACTTGAGGGTAAATGTATGAAGAAGACGGTTCTGGCTCTGTCTTTGCTCGTGGGGTTAAGTGCGGCAGCAGGTAGCTACGCAGCGCTTCCACAGACGGTTCGTATCGGTACAGACGCAACCTACGCGCCATTCTCTTCCAAGGATGCGAAAGGCGATTTCGTGGGGTTTGATATCGATCTGGGAAATGAAATGTGCAAACGCATTGCGGTGAAATGCACATGGGTGGGCAGCGACTTTGACGCGTTAATCCCGTCGCTGAAAGCCAAGAAAATCGACGCCATTATCTCTTCTCTCTCCATCACCGAAAAACGCCAGCAGGAGATTGCCTTCTCTGACAAGCTCTACGCCGCGGATTCTCGCCTGATTGCGCCAAAAGGCTCCCCGATTAAGCCCACCATCGACTCGCTGAAAGGCAAGCATGTTGGCGTGCTTCAGGGTTCGACGCAGGAAGGTTATGCCAATGCGACCTGGCGTGAGAAGGGCGTAGACGTGGTAGCTTACCAGAACCAGGATCTTATTTACTCTGACCTGGCCGCAGGCCGTCTGGATGCGGCATTCCAGGATGAAGTCGCCGCGAGCGAAGGCTTCCTGAAACAGCCTGCGGGTAAAGACTATGCGTTTGCGGGCCCGTCGGTAAAAGACAAAAAATACTTTGGTGACGGCACCGGTATTGGCCTGCGTAAGGATGATACCGAGCTGAAAGCCGCCTTTGACAAAGCCTTTGCAGAGCTGCGTAAAGACGGTACTTACGACAAACTGGCGAAGAAATACTTCGACTTCAACGTATACGGTGAATAATGCCTGACGCTAACGCACCGCAAAGGTGCGTTGCGGGAGCGGTTGACCCAATGCGGTGCATTTATTGCACCGTATTGGATCGCTTTGTGCATACTTACGCATTTATAATGCAAAAATTCCCGACTGAAGGGCATTAGTCTTTGCCTGAAAGAGGGGATTAATGGCACATTAGCACCACCCCGTCGTCGTAAAAATCCCGTATGAAGACAGTTTGTTGAGGACAAATATGAAAAAACTCGTGTTGTCACTATCTCTGGTGCTGGCCTTTTCCAGCGCCACCGCGGCATTCGCAGCCATTCCGCAGAAAATTCGGATTGGTACCGATCCAACCTATGCGCCGTTCGAATCGAAGAATTCAAAGGGTGAACTGGTCGGTTTTGACATCGATCTGGCCAATGAGCTGTGCAAACGCATCAAAGCACAGTGTACCTACGTTGAGAACCCGCTGGATGCGCTGATCCCGTCCCTGAAAGCGAAAAAAATCGACGTAATCATGTCCTCTCTCTCCATCACCGAAAAACGCCAGCAGGAGATTGCCTTCTCCGACAAACTCTACGCGGCCGATTCTCGTCTGGTGGTGGCTAAAGCTTCTGACATTCAGCCAACGCTGGAGTCCCTGAAAGGCAAACGCGTCGGCGTGCTGCAGGGCACCACGCAGGAAACCTACGGCAACGAACATTGGGCGCCGAAGGGGATTGAAATCGTCTCCTATCAGGGCCAGGAAAATATCTACGCTGACCTGACGGCAGGCCGAATTGATGCGGCATTCCAGGATGAAGTCGCGGCAAGCGAAGGCTTCCTGAAAACGCCGGTGGGTAAAGATTACAAGTTTGGCGGCCCGTCTATTAAGGACGTGAAGTTGTTTGGTGTGGGTACCGGCATGGGCCTGCGCAAAGAAGACAACGAGCTGCGTGAGGCGCTGAACAAAGCGTTTGCTGAAATGCGCGCTGACGGCACCTACGACAAGCTGGCGAAAAAGTACTTTGATTTTAATGTTTACGGCGGCTAATCGCCCCGTCAAATAACGTGCGGCCCCTCCCGATGCGGGAGGGGAAAAGACACGGTTCCACCACTCACGATACGACAGGGCTCGCGGTATGCTGTACGGATTTTCTGGCGTTATTTTACAGGGCGCGCTTGTCACCCTTGAGCTGGCTATCAGCTCCGTGGTGCTGGCGGTGCTGATAGGTCTGGCGGGCGCAGGGGCGAAGCTTTCGGCTAACAAACCGCTGGCGCTTATTTTTGAAGGCTACACCACGCTTATTCGCGGCGTTCCCGATCTGGTGCTGATGCTGCTTATCTTTTACGGTCTGCAGATTGCGTTGAACAGCGTAACGGACGCGATGGGTATGGGACAAATTGATATCGACCCGATGGTGGCCGGTATTATTACCCTCGGTTTTATCTACGGTGCCTACTTCACCGAAACCTTCCGCGGTGCCTACATGGCCGTGCCGAAAGGACACATTGAGGCGGCAACCGCATTTGGTTTTACCTCTTCACAAACGTTTCGTCGGATTATGTTCCCGGCCATGATGCGCTATGCGCTGCCGGGTATCGGCAACAACTGGCAGGTTATCCTCAAAGCGACAGCGCTGGTCTCGCTGCTCGGTCTGGAAGACGTCGTGAAAGCGACTCAGCTGGCGGGCAAGAGCACCTGGGAGCCGTTCTACTTTGCGGTGGTCTGCGGCGTGATTTATCTGGTCTTTACGACCGCCTCCAATGGTGTGCTGCTTCTGCTCGAGCGTCGCTACTCCGTGGGTGTGAAGAGGGCTGACCTGTGATTGAGATTATTCAGGAATACTGGAAATCGCTGCTGTGGACGGATGGCTACCGCTTTACCGGCGTGGCGATTACGCTCTGGCTGCTGATCTCCTCCGTGGTGATGGGCGGCATTCTGGCGGTGTTTCTTGCTATTGGCCGCGTGTCGAACAATAAATTTATCCAGTTCCCGATCTGGCTGTTTACCTACGTGTTTCGCGGTACGCCGCTGTACGTGCAGCTGCTGGTGTTCTATTCGGGGATGTATACGCTTGAGATCGTAAAAGGCACTGAGATGCTGAATGCGTTCTTCCGCAGCGGTCTGAACTGTACGGTGCTGGCGTTGACGCTCAACACCTGCGCCTACACCACCGAGATTTTCGCCGGGGCAATTCGCTCTGTCCCTTACGGTGAGATTGAAGCGGCGCGCGCGTACGGCTTTTCCTCGGTGAAGCTTTATCGCTGCATTATTCTGCCGTCGGCACTGCGTATCGCGTTACCGGCGTACAGTAACGAAGTGATTTTGATGCTGCACTCCACCGCGCTCGCCTTTACCGCGACGGTGCCGGATCTGCTCAAAATCGCGCGCGATATTAACTCCGCGACCTATCAGCCGTTTACCGCGTTTGGCATTGCGGCGGTGCTCTATTTAATTATCTCTTATGTTCTGATTAGCCTGTTCCGTAAGGCTGAAAAACGCTGGTTGCAGCATATAAAACCTTCTTCGACGCACTGAGAAAGATGATGGCTGAGAACAAATTAAACGTTATTGATTTGCACAAACGCTACGGCGAACATGAAGTGCTGAAAGGGGTGTCGCTGCAGGCGAATGCGGGCGACGTGATCAGTATTATCGGCTCATCCGGCTCGGGTAAAAGTACCTTCCTGCGCTGCATTAACTTCCTCGAAAAACCGAGCGAAGGCTCGATTGTGGTGAGCGGGCAGAATATTAACCTGGTCCGTGATAAAGACGGCCAGCTGAAGGTCGCGGATAAGCACCAGCTGCGACTGCTGCGTACGCGCCTGACGATGGTGTTCCAGCACTTCAACCTCTGGAGCCACATGACGGTGCTGGAGAACGTGATGGAAGCACCGATTCAGGTGCTGGGCCTGAGCAAGCAGGAAGCCCGCGAGCGCGCGGTGAAATACCTGGCGAAAGTGGGTATCGACGAGCGCCAGCAGATGAAATACCCGGTGCATCTCTCCGGCGGTCAGCAGCAGCGCGTCTCCATCGCGCGCGCGCTGGCGATGGAGCCCGAGGTGCTGCTGTTCGACGAACCGACTTCCGCGCTGGACCCTGAACTCGTTGGCGAAGTGCTGCGCATCATGCAGAAGCTGGCCGAAGAGGGCAAAACGATGGTGGTGGTGACGCACGAGATGGGCTTCGCCCGTAACGTCTCGAACCACGTTATCTTCCTGCATCAGGGGAAAATTGAAGAGCAGGGCCACCCGGACGAGGTGCTGGCGAACCCGCAAAGCCCGCGCCTGCAGCAGTTCCTGAAAGGATCTCTGAAGTAAAGAGGGCATCAGCCCGGAGTGCAGCCCAATCGCGCGGTGACGCTTCGCTTACCGGGCCTACGGACTGGGTGTTCTCCCTCTCCCTGTGGGAGAGGGTTGGGGTGAGGGCATCAGCCCGCAGTGCAGCCAATCGCCCGGTAGCGCTTCGCTTACCGGGCCAACTAATTCCGATGCCGGCCGGCATACTCCAGCCGATACACCCAGTCGTCATAGCGCACGCCGTCAATTTCATACGCCTTTTCCAGCACCTGCGTGCGCACAAACCCGGCTTTCTCCAGCACCCGCACCGAACCGCCGTTATCTGCCAGCACGTACGCGTTAATCGCTTTCACGCTGGTCTGGTTAAACGCGTAATCACACACCGCGCGCAGCGCCTCGCTGGCAATCCCTTTTCCCTGCGCGGCAGGCACAACCGTATAGCCAATATCGGCCTCTTCACGATTCTCAGGGCTGATTTGCAGGCCGATATCGCCCAGCGGCGTATCGTCCTCCAGAGAGCGGATCACAAAGACATGCTCCGCCATCAGGCGTGCGGCAAACGTGCGTCGGGTCTCTTTTTCCGGCGCGATGGCGGCCATGTAGCGCATGATGCTGCGATCTTCACGCAGCGAACGGAAGAAGGCCCAGTCAGTGGGTTCGAAAGGAGTGAGGTGAAGCCGGGGTGTGGTGATGGTTGCCATTGTTACGCCATTTCTTCGGAACATGGCCTGTCACTGTAACATATTCACCGCACCACATCCCCCAGCGCCTCTTCTAATTCATACCAGCGGAACGCAAAGCCGGCCGCTTCCAGCCGTTTTGGCAGCGCCCGCTGTCCGCCTAGTACAAGCACGGACGCTTCACCCATCATCAGGCGAATGACCGTGGCAGGCACGCGCAAAATCGCCGGGCGGTGCAGGGCATGACCCAGCGCGTGGGCGAACTGTTCGTTACGCACCGGATACGGCGCAACCATGTTAAACGGCCCGCGCAGATCGTTATCCAGCAGCCAGAGAATACCGTTGACCATATCGTCGATATGGATCCAGGCCAGATACTGACGGCCATTACCGATCGGCCCACCGAGTCCAAGCCGGAAAGGGGGAAGCATCTTCGCCAGAATGCCGCCCTTCGGCGCAAGCACGACGCCGGTCCGCAGCAGGCAGACGCGGGTACGATCGCTCTGCGCCGCGCAGGCGATACGCTCCCACTGGGCGCAGAGCTTATGGGTAAACTCGTTATGCGGCGGCTCTTCCTCGGTCACCACCACCTCGCCGAGATCGCCGTAATAGCCCACGGCTGAACCCGAAATCAGCACCGAAGGCGGCGTGTGGCTATTGCGGATCAGCTCGACCAGCTTTTCGGTGATGTTCCACCGGCTGCTGCATAACAGCTGTTTTTGCTCTTCCGTCCAGCGCTTATCGGCGATGGGTTCCCCCGCGAGGTTAATGACGGCGTCGAAGCCGTCCAGATTTTGCTGCTCGGCCAGATTTTTCCAGATATCGATACCCGCCCCCAGCACCTGGCGCGCTTTCTCCGGGCTGCGCGTGACCACGGTAATGTCGTGATGCAAGGCCTGCAGACGCGCAATGAGGTGACGACCAATAAGGCCCGTGCCGCCGGTCAGCAAAATCTTCATACAACCTCCAGGATTACGCCTGGCGTCGCCAGCTTAGCGTCATGGAGACGGAATCGGCGTAGCGCAGGGCGTGAAGTTTATCGATCTCAACTTCAGCATAAGTGACCCAGTGATGTTCGCGTGCGATATCGAGCACATCCTGAGTTAATTTTTCCAGCAGAGAGAAGCGGTTATTCTCCACGTACTGAATGATGTTTTTGGTAATTGTGCGGTAGTTCAGCGCGTCGTTGATGTCTTCGCTGGCCCGCGCTTTGTCTGCGGGATAGTGAATTACCACGTTAATGACAATATCCTGACGGTTGGCGATCTCTTCCTCTTTGATGCCGATGAAGGTGCGCAAGCGTAAATTTTTTATGCGAATAATAGCGTCTGGCTGTGACATTGCAGGTCTTCTCCGTGTCAGTATTTCCTGCTCATCATACATGAGAGGCTCGCAGGCACCCAGCCTCATAGCGGGTTAAATCTGCTGGATTTTTTGCATCGCTCGCTCGGTGGCCGGGCGGGTTCGGATGCGCTCAAACCAGTTGTTCACCGCCGGGTAAGAGGCCAGGTCAATTCGGTGTTTTTCATGCGTATTCACCCACGGCCAGCAGGCGATGTCGGCAATACTGTAATGATCGCCCCCGAGCCACGGCGTTTTCTCCAGCCGACGGTTCAGAACGTCATAGAGCCGTTGAGTCTCAACCTGATAGCGTTCGATCGCGTAGGGAATGGGCTGCGGGGCGTAAGCGGTAAAATGATGATTTTGCCCCAGCATGGGCCCCAGCCCGCTCGCCTGCCAGAAGAGCCATTGCAGGGTATGGTGACGCTCGCGCAGTTCGCCGCTCAGCAGTTTGCCGGTTTTCTCCGCCAGGTAGAGCAAAATTTCACCGGATTCAAACAGGCTCAGCGGCCTGCCCCCGTCCGCCGGCTGGTTATCAATAATGGCCGGGATTTTATTATTCGGCGAGATAGCCAGAAAGAGAGGGCTGAACTGTTCGCCTTTGCTGATATCCACGCGAATGATCCTGTAATCCAGCTCGGCTTCTTCAAGAAAGAGGGTGATCTTATGGCCGTTTGGGGTAGGGGCGTAATAAAGGTCGATCATTCTCAACTCCTGTCCATGCGAATAGTGGTGCCATGACAAATGAGTATAGGTGGTTGTTGTAAATCGTGAGTTTTCATCAAGTGACAGCGAGGCAAAGAGATTATATGTTGAGTAAAAACCGATCAGCCTATGAGGATGTTATGAACCAGCCCGTCATCACGTTGTGGTCCGATGCGAATTTCTTTTCTCCCTATGTTATGAGCGTATACGTTGCGCTGGCCGAAAAAGGGCTCACTTTTACGCTGAAGACCGTCGATCTTGACGGCGGTGAACATCTCAAACCGCAGTGGCAGGGCTACGACCTGACCCGACGCGTGCCGGTGCTGGAGATCGACGGTTTTGCCCTGAGCGAATCGTCGGCGATCGATGAATATCTGGAAGATCGGTTCGCGCCGCCTGAGTGGGAGCGCATCTATCCTCACGATCTGCAAAAACGCGCGCGGGCGCGGCAGATCCAGGCGTGGCTGCGGAGCGATCTGGTGCCAATTCGCGTGGAACGCTCAACGGACGTCGTGTTTGCCGGGGTCAAAAAGCCAGCGCTCAGCGCAGAAGGCCGTGAAAGCGCGCAAAAACTGATTGAAACCGCCACCTCGCTGCTCGCACACGGCAACCCGAACCTGTTCGGCGAGTGGTGCATCGCCGACGCCGATCTGGCGTTGATGCTAAACCGCCTGATCCTCAACGGCGATGAGGTGCCGCAGCTGCTGGTTGATTATGCCGCGTTTCAGTGGCAGCGCGCCTCCGTGCAGCGCTATGTGGCACTCTCGGCTAAGCGCGCGGGCTGATAAGCCCTGACGCTTCAGGTATGATGGGGGCAGTCTGTTTTCCCGAGGAGTGACTGATGAAACTGATGTTTGCGTCGGATATCCATGGATCGCTGCCCGCTATCGAGCGTGTCCTCTCCCTGTTTGCACAAAGCGGCGCGCAGTGGCTGATTATTCTGGGGGATGTCCTCAACCACGGCCCGCGCAACGCGCTGCCGGAGGGCTACGCTCCGGCGCAGGTCGCGGAAAAGCTCAACCCGTACGCCTCGCGCATCATTGCCGTTCGCGGCAACTGCGACAGCGAAGTGGACCAGATGCTGCTGCATTTTCCCCTTACCGCGCCATGGCAACAGGTGCTGCTGGAACAAAGCCGCCTGTTCCTGACGCACGGGCATCTTTTTAGCCCGGATAATCTCCCGGCGCTCGCGGCTGGCGATGTCCTGGTTTACGGTCATACTCATATTCCGGTTGCTGAAAAGCGCGGTGAGATTTATCACTTCAATCCGGGTTCGGTCAGCATACCGAAAGGCGGTTATCCTGCGAGCTATGGCATGCTGGATGGAAATACCCTGAGCGTTATCGCACTTAATGATCAGCAAGTTATTGCGCAGGTAGCGATTAATCCGTAAGTTACACCTCAACTGCAAACGCGCCGAAAGAGCGCTTAGAAGAGAAGGTTTCCCGATGGTGGAGCAGAGTCATTTGGCAAGTACAGAGTGGGTTGACATTGTCAGCGAAGAGAATGAAGTGATCGCGCAGGCCAGCCGCGAACAAATGCGTGCGGAGCGTCTGCGCCACCGCGCAACGTACATCGTTGTGCACGACGGGATGGGCAAAATTCTGGTCCAGCGCCGCACGGACACCAAAGATTTTCTCCCGGGTATGCTGGATGCCACCGCAGGTGGGGTTGTCCAGGCAGATGAAGTGCTGCTGGATTCCGCACGTCGCGAAGCAGAAGAAGAGTTAGGCATCGCCGGTGTGCCGTTTGCCGAGCACGGTCAGTTCTATTTCGAAGACGAAAACTGCCGCGTCTGGGGCGGGCTGTTTAGCTGCGTCTCCCACGGCCCGTTCGCTCTGCAGGAAGAAGAGGTGAGTGAAGTCAGCTGGATGACGCCGGAAGAGATCACCGCGCGCTGCGACGAGTTCACGCCGGATTCGTTAAAAGCGCTGGCGCTGTGGATGACCCGCAACGCCAAAAACGAATCGACCAAATCAGAGAAAGAGGAAGAAGCTGAGTAAGCGTCAGCAACTCTCTCTCAGACACAGACTGGACGCGATGGGCTTTTGATCGCGCCAGTCCCCGTCATTCAGACGCTCCAGTAGCGCTTTCCCGGCTTCAATTCCAATCTTACGATGCGGCACCGCCATCGTCGTCAGCGGCGGCTGACAGACGCGGCTCACGTCGCTATCGCCAAAGCCTACCACCGCCAGATCGTCCGGCACCTTGATTCGCCTGCGCTGGCACTCGTACAGCGCGCCGCAGGCCAGCTCGTCAGAGACGCATACCAGCGCATCCAGCTCCGGCCACGCCAGCAGGAATTCTGGCAGCTGTGCCGCGCCGGTCGAGAAGCTCGGCGGCATCGCCGCGTTAATAACCCGGTTCGGCGACATATGGTGGCGAAGCATGGCTTTGTACCAGCCCTGCAGATGCTGCTGGAAAATCCACTGCTCCTGGTTGGCGCACAGCAGGCCAATATTTTGGTAGCCGCGTTTAATCACCATTTCCGTGAGTTCATACATGGCCGCTACGTTATCAATCCCGATATTCATATCAATCGGGTCGGCGCGCATGGCACCCATTTCCATCACCGGAATAGAGGCATTTTTCAGCCAGTGGCGAACGGTATCGGTATGTTCAACGCTGAGCAGGATTGCGGCGGCAATATTCGATGCCAGCAGCGTCTCCAGCAATTTCTCCTCCTGCTCCAGGCGATGCTGGGATTCAGCCAGCATGATCTGATACCCCGCAGGCTGTAGCACCTGCTGTAGCCCGGCGAACATCTCCGAGCAGCCGGCTTCGGAGAGATTAGGCACCACCATGGCTATCGTCCATGACGACGCCGAGGCCAGCGCGCTGGCGGCAAGATTAGGCATATAACCCAGCTCCTGCACGGCAGCTTCAATTTTTTCACGTAGTTTATCGGAAACCTGTTCGGGCGTGCGGAGTGCACGGGACACGGTCATCGTGCCCACACCGGCAAGCTGTGCGACATCGGCGAGTGTCACTTTACCGGTACTGCGCCGTTTTCGGGTTAGAGACATACACCTTCCTGCTGACCAGACGCGTTCTTCATTTCCTTCGCTTCACGTGACAGGCAGTATACGCCTTAAATCCCTTTTTTTGCTGTGATTTAGCGCCGTGATTGCAATTTGATAGCGCTATCACATTTCTGCATGTTAACGATTGGTAGCGCTATCTTTGTGATCGCGATCGCAGTCATTCAGCGATGTGTTGAATAAAGTTTGCTCATCTTTAGCGTGTAGCGGGAGTGAAAAGTGCTCAAAAAATGGATATATGATACAACCATCACGCTGCAGGATAGCGTGGAAAACTGGCCGCAGGCGCTGGAGCTGTGCGCGACGCCGCTTCTGGATATGCAGGTGATTGAGCCTGAATATGTCACTGCCATCATCCAGCAGCACCACACGTTAGGACCCTATTATGTGCTGGCACCAGGGCTGGCGATGCCGCATGCGCGGCCGGAGGAAGGCGCCAAAGGACTGGGGTTGTCTTTATTAAAACTAAAACAGGGCGTCTCGTTTGGTGCCGGTGAGTTTGACCCTGTCGATGTGATTATTATGCTCGCGGCACCGGATAAACATAGCCATATCGAAATGATATCCGCACTCGCAGAATTATTTTCCAGCGACGAGGATATGGAGAAACTGCATCAGGCGAATACCCTGGAGGAAATTAAAACGATTATTGACCGCTTCTGATTTAATTCTTTAATCCGATTATTCACAACATTACGCGACAGCGTGATGGGGCGTGCTCTACTCAAAATAAGGGGACAACAATGAAAATCATGGCTATTTGCGGCTCCGGCCTGGGCAGCAGTTTTATGGTCGAAATGAATATTAAAAAGGTACTTAAAAAACTGGAGATTGAGGCTGAGGTTGAACATTCCGATCTCTCCTCGGCCACGCCGGGCGCGGCCGATCTGTTCGTGATGGCAAAAGACATTGCGGCCAGCGCCAGCGTGCCGGAAAGCCAGCTGGTGGTGATTAACAACATCATCGACATCAACGAACTTGAAGCGCAGCTGCGCGCCTGGTTCGAAAGACAATAACCCTGATAAGGCGAGGTGGATATGTTTATCCTTGAAACGCTGAATTTCGTTGTTGATATTTTAAAAGTCCCTTCGGTGCTGGTCGGCTTAATTGCGCTTATTGGTCTGGTTGCGCAGAAAAAAACGTTTTCCGACGTGGTGAAAGGAACAATTAAAACCATTCTCGGCTTTATTGTGCTGGGCGGCGGCGCCACGGTGCTGGTGGGGTCATTAAATCCTTTGGGCGGTATGTTTGAGCACGCCTTTACGATTCAGGGCATTATTCCAAACAATGAAGCGATTGTGTCAATCGCGCTGGAAAAATACGGTGCGGCGACCGCGCTTATTATGGCCTTCGGCATGGTGGCGAATATTATCGTCGCGCGCTTTACCCGCCTGAAGTACATCTTCCTGACCGGGCACCACACGTTTTATATGGCGTGCATGATTGGCGTGATCCTGACGGTAGCGGGCTTTGAGGGCGTGGGGCTGGTCTTTACCGGCTCGCTGATCCTCGGCCTGATCATGGCCTTCTTCCCGGCGATTGCCCAGCGCTACATGAAGCGTATTACCGGCAACGATGAGATTGCCTTCGGCCACTTTGGCACGCTGGGCTACGTGCTGTCCGGCTGGATTGGCAGCAAGGTTGGCAAAGGCTCCCGCTCAACCGAAGAGATGAACCTGCCGAAGAACCTGAGCTTCCTGCGCGACAGCTCGATCTCCATCTCCCTGACCATGATGATTATCTACCTGATCATGGCGGTGAGCGCCGGTCGTGAGTTCGTGGAGGCCACCTTCAGCGGCGGTCAGAACTACCTGGTCTACGCCATCATCATGGCGATCACCTTTGCGGCGGGCGTGTTCATCATCCTGCAGGGCGTACGCCTGATTCTGGCGGAAATCGTTCCGGCCTTTACCGGCTTCTCGGAAAAGCTGGTGCCGAACGCGCGTCCTGCGCTGGACTGCCCGGTGGTGTATCCGTATGCGCCAAACGCGGTGCTGATTGGCTTCCTGTTCAGCTTCCTCGGCGGGATTGTAGGGTTGTTCATCTGCGGTCAGTTTAGCTGGGTGCTGATCCTCCCGGGCGTCGTGCCGCACTTCTTCACCGGCGCAACGGCGGGCGTGTTCGGTAACGCCACCGGCGGACGCCGCGGGGCAATGATTGGCGCCTTTGCTAACGGCCTGCTGATCACCTTCCTGCCGGTTCTGCTGCTGCCGGTGCTGGGCGCCATTGGCTTTGCCAACACTACCTTCTCGGACGCCGACTTCGGCGCGGTCGGAATTGTCCTCGGCAACCTGGCGCGCTTCCTGTCGCCGCTTGCCATCACCGGACTGGTTGTGGCGTTGTTCGCGCTGCTGGTGGCGTACAACGTCTTCGCGAAAAACAAACCTGCG
Organism: Enterobacter sp. E20; assembly: GCF_000801755.2. Taxonomy (NCBI): domain Bacteria; kingdom Pseudomonadati; phylum Pseudomonadota; class Gammaproteobacteria; order Enterobacterales; family Enterobacteriaceae; genus Enterobacter; species Enterobacter sp. E20. The sequence continues at coordinate 3,369,676 of NZ_CP012999.1, read as the reverse complement.
GGCGGTAACGCGCAGGAAAACACCGGAGCCAAATCATGAATGAGAAAGAGATAACCGAACTCGCGCGTCAGATCCGTCTTGAGACGCTGAAATCCCTGACGCAGCTGGGCTTTGGACACTATGGCGGCAGTATGTCGGTGGTTGAAACCCTGGCCGTGCTGTACGGCGCGGTGATGAAAATCGACCCGGCGGATCCGGACTGGCCGGAGCGAGACTATTTTGTTCTGTCGAAAGGCCATGCGGGCCCGGCGCTCTACAGCACGCTGGCGATCAAGGGCTACTTCCCGGTGGAAGAGCTGAGCACCCTGAACCAGAACGGCACGCGCCTGCCAAGCCACCCGGACCGTCTGAAAACGCGTGGCGTGGACGCCACCACCGGTTCGCTGGGGCAGGGGATCTCGATTGCCGGCGGTATGGCGCTCTCGCACAGGCTGGCGGGGCGACCGAACCGCGTCTTCTGCATCGTCGGTGACGGCGAGCTGAACGAGGGGCAGTGCTGGGAAGCCTTCCAGTTTATCGCTCATCATCGCCTTAACAACCTGACGGTGTTCGTGGACTGGAACAAACAGCAGCTCGACGGCGAGCTGGACGAAATTATCAGCGCGTTCGACCTGGAGGGGAAATTCCGCGCCTTTGGCTTTGACGTGGCGACGGTGAAGGGCGACGACATCCCGGGACTGCTGGCGGTGACGTCGCGGGTCCCGGCTGCCGACGCGCGTCCGATAGTCGTCATCCTCGACAGCATCAAAGGGCAGGGGGTGCCGTACCTGGAACAGCTCAGCAACTCGCACCACCTGCGGTTGACCGCGGAGAGCAAAGCGGCCCTCAACGAGACGATTCGCCAACTGGAGGCTTCACATGATTAAGGTTGCACCGGCAGGAGAGAAAGACGCCGTTGAGATGCGTAAGGTCTACGCGGGCTTTGTGGCAAAGCAGATTGAGGCGGGAAGCGAGATTATCGCCCTGGAAGCGGATCTGATGAGCTCGATGGCGATGGACGGCGTGGCGCGCGATTATCCGCAGCACGTGATTAACTGCGGCATTATGGAGGCCAACGTCATCGGCACCGCAGCGGGGCTGTCGCTTACCGGGCGTAAACCGTTCGTTCATACCTTCACCGCGTTTGCCAGCCGTCGCTGCTTCGACCAGCTGTTTATGTCCCTGGACTATCAGCGCAACAACGTGAAGGTGATTGCCTCGGATGCGGGCGTGACGGCCTGCCACAACGGCGGAACGCATATGTCGTTTGAGGATATGGGCATCGTACGCGGTCTGGCGCATTCGGTGGTGCTGGAGGTGACCGACGCGGTGATGTTTGAGGACGTGCTGCGCCAGCTTATCGACCTCGAAGGCTTCTACTGGGTACGCACCATCCGTAAGCAGGCGCCGAGCGTATATGCCCCGGGCTCAACCTTCACTATTGGCAAAGGCAACGTGCTGCGCGAAGGAACCGATATAACTCTGATTGCCAACGGCATCATGGTGGCGGAAGCGCTGGAAGCGGCGCGCCAGCTTGAGCAGGAGGGGGTCAGCGCGGCGGTCATCGACATGTTTACCCTGAAGCCCATCGACCGGATGCTGGTGAAAAACTATGCCGAGAAAACCGGTCGCATCGTCACCTGTGAAAACCACAGCATTCACAACGGGCTGGGATCGGCGGTGGCGGAAGTCCTGGTGGAAACCTGCCCGGTACCGATGCGGCGGGTGGGCGTCAAGGAGCGTTACGGCCAGGTGGGGACGCAGGATTTCCTGCAGAAGGAGTATGGCCTGACGGCACATGACATTGTATCGGCGGCGCGAGAGCTGCTGTAAATAAAAAAGGCGACCCGTTAAGTGGTCGCCTTTTTGTTGCCCGGTAAGCGCTAGCGCCACCGGGCTTTTTAACATTACTGCTGCTGCGAAGACTGGATCGCGGTCAGAGCGATGGTGTAGACGATATCGTCAACCAGCGCGCCACGAGACAGGTCGTTCACAGGTTTGCGCATGCCCTGCAGCATTGGCCCGATGGAGATCAGGTCTGCTGAACGCTGCACCGCTTTATAGGTGGTGTTACCGGTGTTCAGATCCGGGAAGATGAACACGGTAGCGCGACCTGCAACCGGCGAGTTCGGCGCTTTGGATTTCGCAACGTCGGCCATTACGGCGGCGTCGTACTGCAGCGGGCCGTCGATCATCAGGTCAGGACGTTTTTCCTGCGCCAGACGGGTCGCTTCACGCACTTTCTCTACGTCGCTACCAGCACCAGAGGTACCGGTGGAGTAGGAGAGCATCGCTACGCGCGGTTCGATACCGAAGGCAATCGCGGAGTCCGCGGACTGGATAGCGATTTCTGCCAGCTGCTCTGCGGTTGGATCCGGGTTGATCGCGCAGTCGCCGTAAACGTAAACCTGTTCAGGCAGCAGCATGAAGAACACGGAAGAAACCAGAGAGCTGCCCGGTGCAGTTTTGATCAGCTGCAGCGGTGGACGGATGGTGTTCGCCGTGGTGTGAACCGCACCGGAAACCAGACCGTCAACTTCGTCCTGCTCAAGCATCAGCGTGCCCAGCACCACGTTGTCTTCCAGCTGTTCGCGCGCAACGGCTTCGGTCATACCCTTGCTCTTACGCAGCTCAACCAGACGGGCAACGTAGCTTTCGCGAACCACTTCAGGGTCAACGATTTCGATGCCAGCGCCCAGCTCAACGCCCTGAGACGCCGCAACGCGGGTGATCTCATCCGGGTTACCCAGCAGCACACAGGTCGCGATGCCGCGCTCTGCACAGATAGCAGCCGCTTTAACGGTACGTGGTTCGTCGCCTTCTGGCAGAACAACGCGTTTGCCCGCTTTACGCGCCAGCTCGGTCAGCTGATAACGGAATGCTGGAGGAGACAGGCGGCGGCTGCGCTCGGAGGTCGCAGTCAGGGATTCGATCCAGTCTGCGTTGATGTAGCCCGCTACGTATTCCTGAACTTTCTCGATACGCTCGTGGTCATCAACCGGCACTTCCAGGTTGAAGCTCTGCAGGCTCAGGGAGGTCTGCCAGGTGTTGGTATTCACCATGAAGACCGGCAGGCCGGTCGCAAACGCGCGTTCGCACAGCTTGCTGACGCGTGGGTCCATCTCGTAGGCACCGGTCAGCAGGATCGCACCGATTTCCACGCCGTTCATCGCGGCCAGGCAGGCGGCAACCAGTACGTCAGGACGGTCTGCGGAGGTTACCAGCAGGGAACCTGCGCGGAAGTGTTCCAGCATGTGCGGAATGCTGCGCGCACAGAAGGTCACGGACTTCACGCGGCGGGTGTTGATGTCGCCTTCGTTAACGATGGTAGCGTTCAGGTGATGCGCCATATCGATTGCACGGGTTGCAATCAGATCGAAGCTCCATGGCACCGCGCCCAGTACTGGCAGAGGGCTGGATTCCTGCAGCTTAGCCGGGTCAACTTTGATGACTTTCGCTTTGGAAGAGTCGTCGAAAATCTCGGACAGGTCAGGGCGAGTACGTCCCTGCTCATCCACCGGTGCGTTCAGCTTGTTCACGATCACGCCGGTGATGTTGGTATTTTTCGCGCCGCCGAAGCTGCTGCGCGTCAGTTCGATACGCTCGTTCAGCTGCTCTGGGGTGTCGGTGCCCTGAGACATCACGAAAACGATCTCTGCGTTCAGGGTTTTCGCGATTTCAAAGTTAAGAGACTGAGCAAACTGGTGTTTGCGCGTCGGGACCAGGCCTTCAACCAGCACCACTTCCGCGTCTTGCGCGTTAGCATGGTAGTTAGCGATGATCTCTTCCATCAGCACGTCTTTCTGGTTGCTGGACAGCAGAGACTCAACGTGGCTCATCTTCAGCGGTTCAGCCGCTGGCAGATTGGAGTTCTTGCGAACGATAGTGGTGGTCTGGTCTGGCGCATCGCCACCAGCACGTGGCTGGGCGATTGGCTTAAAGACGCTCAGACGAACGCCTTTGCGTTCCATAGCACGGATAACGCCAAGGCTGACGCTGGTCAGGCCGACGCTGGTTCCGGTAGGGATCAGCATAATAGTACGGGACACGGTTTATCCTCTTTCGTTACCGCCGCAATTGGGCGGGTTACAAAACAGCACCGCCAGCATTGCTGGCGGTGTGGAATCAGGCAGTCAGGCGGTGCGCGTCTTGCGCAATGACCAGTTCTTCGTTAGTTGGGATAACGAGAGCAGGGCGGGTGCCTTCTTTGTTGATGAAGCCAGACTTGCCGAAGCGGGCAGCCAGGTTACGCTCGTGATCAACGTCGAAGCCCAGAACGCCCAGTTTGCCCAGGGACAGTTCACGAACCATTGCCGCGTTCTCACCGATACCACCGGTGAAGATAACCGCGTCCAGACGGCCGTCCATCAGCGCAGTGTAAGAGCCGATGTACTTCGCCAGACGGTGGCAGTAAACGTCCATTGCACGTTTAGCGTCTTCTTTCTCTGCGTAGTTGTCTTCAACGTAACGGCAGTCGCTGGTGACTTCGGTCAGACCCAGCAGGCCAGACTCTTTGGTCAGCATTTTGTTGATCTGGTCAACGCTCATGCCCAGGGTGTCGTGCAGGTGGAAGATGATCGCCGGGTCGATGTCACCGGAACGGGTACCCATCACCAGACCTTCCAGCGGGGTCAGACCCATGGAGGTATCAACACATTTACCGTTGCGGATAGCAGAAACAGAACCACCGTTGCCCAGGTGGCAGGTGATGATGTTCAGTTCTTCAACCGGCTTGTTCAGAACTTTTGCGGCTTCCTGAGTTACATAGAAGTGGCTGGTGCCGTGCGCGCCGTAGCGACGTACGCCGTGTTCTTTGTACAGGCTGTATGGCAGGGCATAGAGGTAAGACTCTTCCGGCATGGTCTGATGGAACGCGGTGTCGAATACGGCCACGTTTTTGTCTTTCAGATTCGGGAAGGATTTCAGCGCTTCAGCGATACCGATCAGGTGAGCCGGGTTGTGCAGCGGTGCGAAGGACGCAGAGTCCTTGATGCCCTGGATCACAGATTCGTCGATCACGACGGAGCTGGTGTATTTTTCGCCGCCGTGGACGATACGGTGACCAATCGCAGTCAGCTGAGCAGACAGTTCTGGTTTTTGTGCCAGAATAGTGTTAACGATAAAGTTCAGCGCTTCACTGTGAGCGGCGCCTGCACCTAAAGCCGCTTCTTGTTTGCTGCCGTCCATCTTCCACTTGATACGTGCTTCAGGCAGATGGAAACATTCGGCCAAACCAGAGAGGTATTCGTCACCGTTGAGCGCATCGATGATGGCGAATTTCAGTGAGGAGCTACCGCAGTTCAGAACCAGTACTAACTTACTCGACATGGAAGTACCTATTATTGATACGTGGCTAAAAAAACGTCAGTGAGTCTAACAGCGTAACGCATGAGGACTCAGACATTTATGATTAACATCATGCCAAACGAACATTGTGGCATGATGGAAGAAATAACTATGATTTTATGCCATTTTGCACAATTTTCAGCCAATGGCATAATATGCAATAATTTGACGAGTTAATGATTCTCGTCTAAGGCCCTATCAGGCTGGCACAGGATACCCGATACGGGGTAGAGATGACAAAATATTTTGAACGTTGTCATAGCTTGTTGTGGTTTTGCACGAAAATTTTAATTTTTATATGTGAAGTTGAGGTACAGCCATGTCGACACCAGAGAACCCGTCCGTAAATTTCTTTAGTCTGTTTCGTCGGGGACAGCATTACGCAAAGACGTGGCCGATGGAAAAGCGCCTTGCGCCGATGTTCATTGAGAATCGCACCATTCGCGCCACGCGCTATGCGATTCGCTTTATGCCGCCTGTCGCTGTTTTTACGCTGTGCTGGCAGATTGCGTTGGGCGGGCAGCTTGGTCCTGCAGTCGCGACGGCGCTCTTCGCCTTAAGCCTGCCGATGCAGGGCCTGTGGTGGTTAGGTAAACGGTCCATCACTCCGCTTCCCCCTTCTATTTTACACTGGTTTTATGAAGTGCGCGGAAAACTGGAGGAGGCCGGACAGGCGCTCGCCCCGGTCGAAGGCAAGCCGGACTACCAGGCGCTGGCGGACACGTTAAAGCGCGCTTTTAAGCAACTGGATAAAACATTCCTCGATGATTTGTGATTGATCATCGAAACGACGACGAAAAGAAGGCACAGTAACAATCAGTTACCGTGTCTTTTTTTTAAAGTGCAATGCGCTACAGGAGTCGAAAGATGGAAATGACCCATGCTCAACGTCTGATTTTGTCCAACCAGTACAAGATGATGACTATGCTTGATCCCGATAACGCTGCGCGCTACAGCCGCCTGCAAACCATCGTTGAACGCGGTTTTGGTTTGCAAATGCGCGAACTGGACCGCGAGTTTGGCGAGCTGAAAGAAGAAACCTGTCGCATCGTGATCGACATTATGGAGATGTATCACGCCCTGCACGTGTCCTGGACGAATCTCAAAGATCAGCAGTCCATCGACGAGCGCCGCGTGACCTTCTTAGGCTTTGATGCCGCAACGGAAGCGCGTTATCTGAGCTATGTTCGCTTTATGGTGAATACAGAAGGGCGCTATACCCACTTTGACGCGGGCACCCACGGCTTCAACGCGCAGACCCCTATGTGGGATAAATATCAGCGAATGCTAAGCGCGTGGCACGCCTGCCCGCGTCAGTACCATTTAAGCAGCAACGAAATTCAACAAATCATTAATGCCTGACGGAGGTGCGTGTGCAGTGTAGAGGTTTTCTGTTTGATCTGGACGGTACGCTGGTGGATTCGCTGCCGGTTGTGGAGCGTTCCTGGTGCCATTGGGCTGACAGACATGGCATAGAGCATCAGGACGTGCTGAATTTTATCCATGGCAAACAGGCCATCACCTCGCTACGGCACTTCCTGGCCGGACGCTCTGAGGACGAAATTCAGGCGGAGTTCAAATATCTGGAACATATTGAAGCCACGGATACGGACGGCATTACCGCGTTACCGGGCGCGCGCGAGCTGCTTGAGCATCTGAACGAGGCGCAGATCCCATGGGCTATCGTTACCTCAGGCTCCATTCCCGTCGCCCACGCCCGTCACAAGGCGGCAGGTCTGCCGACGCCAGAAGTGTTTATCACGGCGGAGCGCGTAAAGCGCGGTAAACCGGAGCCCGACGCGTTTTTACTGGGCGCTGAACTGCTGGGCCTCGAGCCTGAAGAGTGCGTGGTGGTGGAAGACGCGGCCGCTGGCGTACTGGCCGGGCTGAACGCCGGAAGCCACGTTATCGCGGTGAATGTTCCGGCGGGATCCCCCCGGCTGGAGGAGGCAGACTTTGTGCTGGATTCACTGACGGCGCTGGCTGTTTCGAAAGCCTCTGACGGGGTTGTAACCGTCTCGCTAAAAAAGTAATCACATGATATAGCCCCACATTGCTGGGGCTTTTTTATGGCAAAATTCCTCATCTCCCACTGACAAGGACATGTTGTGAACGGTGAACTGATTTGGGTCCTGAGCCTGCTTTTAATCGCCATCCTTCTTTTTGCAACGGGCAAGGTACGCATGGACGCTGTCGCCTTGTTTGTCATCGTCGCGTTTGTGCTGAGCGGAACGCTCACGCTACCGGAAGCGTTTTCCGGGTTTAGCGATCCCAACGTTATCCTGATTGCCGCCCTGTTTATTATTGGTGATGGGCTGGTGCGTACCGGCGTGGCGACCATCATGGGGTCGTGGCTGGTGAAGGTGGCGGGCAGCAGCGAAACCAAAATGCTGATCTACCTGATGGTGACCGTCGCCGGGCTGGGAGCGTTTATGAGCTCAACGGGCGTTGTCGCCATCTTTATCCCGGTGGTGCTGAGCGTCTCCATGCGGATGCAGATCTCGCCGTCGCGCCTGATGATGCCCCTGAGTTTTGCCGGTTTGATCAGCGGCATGATGACGCTGGTGGCAACGCCGCCGAACCTGGTCGTCAACAGCGAGCTTATCCGGGAAGGATTCCAGGGCTTCAGTTTTTTCAGCGTCACCCCGCTTGGGCTGGTCATTCTGGTGTTGGGCGTGGTCTACATGCTGCTGACCCGGTTTGCCCTGAAAGGTGAAAAACAGGACAAAAATAAAGAAGGGTGGAAGCGACGCACCTTCCGCGATCTGATTAAAGAGTACCGTCTCACCGGGCGCGCGCGCCGTCTGGCTATTCGCCCCGGCTCGCCGATGGTGGGACAGCGTCTTGACGACCTGAAGCTGCGTGAGCGCTATGGCGCGAACGTGATCGGCGTAGAGCGCTGGCGTCGTTTTCGCCGGGTTATTGTCAACGTCAACGGGGTGTCGGAATTCCGCGCGCGGGATGTCCTGCTGATTGATATGTCCACCGCGGACGTGGATCTGCGCGAGTTTTGCAGCGAACAGCTGCTGGAACCGATGGTGCTGCGCGGGGAGTATTTCTCCGATCAGGCACTGGATGTCGGCATGGCCGAAGTATCGCTGATCCCGGAATCGGAACTGCTGGGCAAAACCGTGCGGGAAATGGGGTTCCGAACCCGCTATGGCCTGAATGTCGTGGGGCTGAAGCGCGATGGCGTAGCGCTGGAAGGGGCGGTGGTGGATGAGCCGATCCTGCTGGGCGATATCTTCCTCGTTGTCGGTAACTGGAAGCTGATTAGCCAGCTAGGGCAAAAAGGGCGCGATTTTGTGGTGCTCAACATGCCTGTCGAGGAGAGCGACGCCTCCCCGGCGCACAGCCAGGCGCCCCACGCGATTTTTTGTCTGGTGCTGATGGTGGCGCTGATGCTGACCGATGAAATCCCCAATCCGGTCGCGGCAATTATCGCCTGCCTGTTGATGGGCAAATTCCGCTGCATTGACGCCGAAAGCGCGTATAAAGCCATTCACTGGCCGAGCATTATCCTCATTGTCGGGATGATGCCCTTCGCGCTGGCGCTGCAAAAAACCGGCGGGGTGGATCTGATTGTTAAAGGCTTAATGGACGTTGGCGGCGGGTATGGGCCGTACATGATGCTGGTCTGTCTGTTCATCATGTGCGCCACCATCGGTCTGTTTATCTCGAATACCGCGACGGCGGTACTGATGGCGCCGATTGCGCTGGCGATGGCCAAATCCATGGGCGTGTCGCCGTATCCCTTTGCGATGATGGTCGCAATGGCGGCCTCCGCGGCATTTATGACGCCGGTCTCTTCACCGGTGAATACGCTGGTGCTGGGGCCCGGGAATTATAAGTTCAGTGATTTCGTGAAGCTGGGCGTGCCGTTCACCGTGCTGGTAATGGTAGTGTGCGTGGTGTTGATACCGGTCCTGTTCCCGTTCTGATAATTTTGCCGGGTGGCGGCTGCGCCTTACCCGGCCTGTAACCCGCAGGCCCCGCAAGCGCAGCACCGCTGGGCAAACAGATTACAACGGTGAATCCTGGCTAATCTCATCCAGCGACAGATGGAAGCTTGGCACAAACACCTGCATAAAATAGTCCATCTCTTCGCTGCGGCGGGATTCCAGCGTTTTTTCCAGACGCGTTTTCGCCAGTAAAAATTCGTTATTCCCCGCGGACAGCTCTTCCAGACACTTCAGATAGGCGCAGAGCGCGTCGGCCTGCTTGACCAGCGACTTTTCATCTTCCGTGTACTGATGCTCATCGATGAGCGGCTCAAAAATGTCGCGCAACTCATCCGGCACCATGTCAATCAGCTTCTGCTGGGCAATTTTCTCGATGGCCTTATATTCCTGCGCAATTTGCGAGTTGAAATATTTCACCGGCGTGGGCAGGTCGCCGGTCAGCACTTCTGACGCATCGTGGTACATCGCCAGCAGGGCGATGCGCTCTGGATTGACCTGGCCGTTGAATTTGCGGTTTTTAATGGCGGCCAGCGCATGGGCAACCATGGCAACCTGCAGACTGTGCTCTGACACGTTCTCTGTGCGCACGTTGCGCATCAGCGGCCAGCGGTTGATGAGTTTCAGGCGGGAGAGGTGGGCGAAGAAATGACTCTGACTCATAGGTTACCTTTTGTCTTCACTGCGACAGGCGTTCATTGTGCGGGGAGGGGAGGGAAGATGCAAATCAGGCTACCGAAGTAGCCTGATTTTAAGATTACTGATGGTATCCGGAGAGGAAGCGCCCGAAGCGGCTGATGGCCATTTCGAGGTCATCTTCGCGCGGCAGCGTCACGATACGCACGTGATCCGGCCACGGCCAGTTAAACGCCGTACCCTGAACCAGCAGCACTTTTTCCTGAAGCAGGAAATCCAGCACCATTTTCTGGTCGTCATGAATATTGAAGCGCTTCGCGTCAATTTTCGGGAACATATACAGCGCGCCATTCGGCTTCACGCAGGAAACGCCCGGGATATCGTTGATCAGCTCCCACGCGCGGTTGCGCTGTTCATACAGGCGACCACCGGGAACGATGAACTCGCTAATGCTCTGATAACCACCCAGCGCCGTCTGGATTGCGTGCTGCGCCGGCACGTTCGCGCATAAACGCATCGAGGCCAGCATCTCCAGCCCTTCGATATAGCCTTTGGCGTGCTTTTTCGGGCCGTTCAGTACCATCCAGCCCTGACGGAAACCGGCCACGCGGTAGGTTTTAGACAGGCCGTTAAAGGTGACGGTCAGCAGATCCGGTGCCAGCGCAGCGATTGAGTGGTGCTGTGCCGCGTCGTACAGGATCTTGTCGTAGATTTCGTCGGCAAAGATGATCAGGTTGTGCTGGCGGGCGAGCTCGACGATCTCCATCAGCAGCTCTTTTGAGTACACTGCACCCGTCGGGTTGTTCGGGTTAATGATCACGATGCCGCGCGTGCGGGGCGTGATTTTTGCGCGAATATCATCGAGGTCCGGGAACCAGTCGGAGGACTCGTCGCACAGATAGTGCACGGCTTTCCCGCTCGACAGTGATACGGCAGCCGTCCACAGCGGATAGTCCGGCGCGGGCACCAGCATTTCGTCCCCGCTGTTCAGCAGCGCCTGCATCGCCTGCACGATCAGTTCGGAAACGCCGTTGCCGATATAGATATCTTCAACGGTCACGTCACGCATACCGCGCGCCTGGTAGTGCTGCATGATGGCTTTACGTGCGGAGTAAAGTCCTTTTGAATCGCAATAGCCTTGTGCAGTTGGAAGGTTGCGGATCACATCAACCAGAATTTCATCCGGCGCTTCAAAACCAAATGGCGCAGGGTTACCAATGTTGAGTTTCAGAACCTTGTTGCCTTCCTCTTCAAGGCGTTTTGCCTCTTTCAGAACCGGGCCGCGGATGTCATAACAGACGTTATCTAGCTTGCTGGATTTTTCGATAGGGGACATGAACCTTTAACCTTTTCGCTATTATTGCCGCTCCCTGCCGTGGAAGTCAGCACGGAATAATGTACTCCCCCCTCGCTTCGTTTTGAAGGGTGTGCAGTAGAAGATTTTGTGCCGGGAGCAAAATTTTGATAAATCTTTTTCGCTGTGCGTTAGCTTTTTTACTGTCTTAAAGTTGTGCGCATGGCACGATGATAGGTTAAATGTGCTATTCATTTGTCAGAATTCTGTATATTGTGCTGGTAAAAATAAGTGGTGAACCTGACAACGGTAGCAATCACCCGGCGTGACTTTTCGTAAAACCTGAATGCTTGATACATGTTCCTGTAAAAGCATAATGTGGCTAAAAGTTACTCATGTGAAATTAATGTTAAGTGCCATTAATGAATGGTCTTAATCTAAATTAAAATTTATTTATTATTAACCTATAAAATGCAACTTTAGTTAATTTTAATAAAATTAGTTTAGAAGCTTAACATTCTTCTTTAATCCTCAATATTGCAATAAGACTTATAAATAAAGTGGATTTGGGTTAAGATGTCTTTCAGGAAAGCAGAGGACAGATGCAAAAATTTTGTATATCTGGCACTGACTTTTCGAATTAATTGATTGTTATTGTTGGAGTTATCTCTGGCTGGAATGTGTCGCACATCTCCTGCTACGTTGACAGCGCTGCGATAAAGATGGCAGAAAAGGTGTTATACCTTTAATGTAATTTACATAAACCTGCGAACATCTAAATATCCTGAACGTTTAAGAGAATAAAAATAACGTCATGAAACGTGCTTTCTGACTGTTGATATAAAGCAGCACAATAACTATCTGTCAGGCAGTCTGCCGGGCCGGGATGCGAGGGAAAACCTTCAGAGGGAATTGCTTAACTGTTACACACAGCTTCAACCCGGGCAGCTCCGCACGAGCAACCTGAAAGTGAATAGATATGATAAATGCAAATCGTCCGATAATGAATCTCGACCTCGATCTGCTGAGAACGTTTGTTGCGGTCGCCGATCTCAACACTTTTGCAGCAGCTGCTGCCGCCGTTTGCCGAACTCAGTCCGCCGTTAGCCAGCAAATGCAGCGGCTGGAGCAACTGGTTGGTAAAGAGCTTTTTGCACGTCACGGGCGTAATAAGCTCTTAACGGAACACGGTATTCAGCTACTGGGTTATGCCAGGAAAATTCTTCGCTTTAATGATGAAGCATGTATGTCATTAATGTTTAGCAACCTTCAAGGGGTGTTAACGTTAGGCGCATCTGATGAGTCAGCGGATACTATATTGCCGTTTCTTCTCAACCGTATTAGTTCGGTTTATCCGAAGCTTGCGCTGGACGTTAGCGTAAAACGTAATGCCTTTATGGTTGAGATGTTAAATGAGCATAAAGTCGACCTTGTGGTGACGACGCATCGTCCCGGGCAGTTTGATTGCCTGACGCTGCGCACATCACCTACGCACTGGTATTGCGCAGCCGAGTACGTGCTGCAAAAAGGGGAGCCGGTTCCGCTGGTCTTGCTGGATGACCCGAGCCCGTTCCGCGATATGGTGCTCACGGCGCTGAATGAGGCCAACATTCCGTGGCGTCTGGCGTATGTGGCTTCCACGCTGCCAGCGGTTCGAGCCGCCGTGAAGGCCGGTCTGGGCGTAACGGCCCGTCCGGTAGAGATGATGAGCCCCGATCTGCGCGTCCTGGGGAAATCCGACGGTCTTCCTGCGCTGCCGGATACGGAGTATCTGCTCTGCCACAATTCGTCCAGCCATAATGAGTTGGCCAAAGTGGTGTTCGAGGCGATGGAAAACTACCATAACCCGTGGCAGTTCGAGCGCGTTACCTCCGAAGGGGGGGATGACTCCCTGATCGTCGAAGGGGATTTTGAGTGATCGATAGCTCAATATTCTGGTAACAAAATGTAAGTGTAAAAAACAGCCACTCGTGTGATTTTCACATGGAGTGGCTTTTTTTACGCAACAATACCCGCTTATGGCGCAAGGGTTTTCAGGATACTCTCTTATTTATCAATAAGCTGAATACTTTTGCTTAAAACTTGTCCGTTTTCCGTTCTAACTTCGCCCCTATCCCTCTCATGTTAAAAAAACAGGAAATATGTTGCCGTTTTCCATGTTGAATTAACAAAAGCGTGTCGCAGATCAAGAAAATACTCCTATTTGGGGGGAGGAATCGTTGGCAAATCCTGTCAAAATAGGAGGGTTATTTTTTTTACTTCCGAAACGGACACGATTCAACAACATACATTTGACGGAAAGTCATGCACCCACCAGGGTTAAAGGGCACCAAATGTTAATGAGAATCGCTCGATGTAATTTAATGTGAAGAAACCTTTGTTAAAGTTGACAATAGGTTATAGAAAGGAGTAAAAAACCCCATCATTTTGCTGTCTACGTCTCATTTCTGACAGTTAGTGTAAGGTTATTTGTTCCTCCCCATGAATCGATGTGATGCCCATCTGCCAGCAAGAGCAGTGTCGTTGGTATCACTTTTGATGAGTAAGCAATGAGTATGTCAACATCCACAGAAGTCATCGCTCATCACTGGGCATTCGCAATCTTTCTTATTGTAGCCATTGGCCTGTGCTGCCTGATGTTAGTCGGCGGCTGGTTCCTGGGCGGTCGCGCCCGTGCAAGGCACAAAAACACACCTTTCGAATCAGGTATTGATTCAGTAGGTTCCGCTCGCTTACGCCTGTCTGCCAAGTTCTATCTGGTAGCCATGTTCTTCGTCATCTTCGACGTGGAAGCGCTTTACCTTTTCGCATGGTCAACGTCCATCCGCGAAAGTGGTTGGGTGGGCTTTGTCGAGGCCGCAATTTTCATTTTAGTGCTACTGGCCGGTCTGGTTTATCTGGTGCGTATTGGCGCGCTTGACTGGACGCCTGCGCGTTCACGTCGTGAACACATCAACCCGGAAAACAGTATCTCTAATCGTCAGCAGTAACAGCGAGGCAATAAGATGGATTATACGCTCACCCGCATAGATCCTAACGGTGAGAATGACCGTTACCCCCTGCAAAAACAGGAGATCGTAACCGACCCCCTGGAGCAAGAAGTCAATAAAAGCGTGTACATGGGCAAACTCGAACATGCCATGCACGATATGGTCAACTGGGGTCGTAAGAACTCCATCTGGCCTTACAACTTTGGCCTTTCTTGCTGCTACGTTGAAATGGTGACGTCATTCACTGCGGTGCATGACGTTGCGCGTTTTGGGGCCGAGGTACTCCGTGCTTCCCCGCGTCAGGCTGACCTGATGGTGGTAGCCGGTACGTGCTTTACCAAGATGGCACCTGTTATTCAGCGTCTTTATGACCAGATGCTGGAGCCAAAATGGGTTATCTCCATGGGCGCATGTGCAAACTCTGGCGGTATGTACGACATTTATTCCGTCGTGCAGGGCGTAGATAAATTTATCCCAGTGGATGTGTACATCCCGGGTTGTCCGCCACGTCCGGAAGCCTACATGCAGGCGCTGATGCTGCTGCAGGAATCTATTGGTAAAGAACGTCGCCCACTGTCGTGGGTTGTTGGCGATCAGGGTGTGTATCGCGCGAACATGCAGTCTGAGCGCGAGCGTAAACGTGGTGAACGTATTGCCGTCACCAATCTGCGTACGCCTGACGAAATTTAATTTGCGCCTGTAGGCCTGGAGAACACCTTCGCATATCACTACTCAAATAGCGCGAAGCCAGGCTCAACAGTCACCACGGACCATTTGCAATGGTGAACAATATGACCGACTTAACCGCGCAAGAAGCCGCCTGGCAGACCCGGGATCATCTGGATGACCCAGTCATTGGCGAACTGCGCAACCGTTTTGGGCCGGATGCCTTTACTGTTCAGGCTACCCGCACCGGGGTACCCGTTGTTTGGGTGAAGCGTGAGCAATTGCTGGAAGTTGTCGATTTCCTCAAGAAATTGCCAAAACCGTACGTCATGCTGTTTGACTTACACGGCATGGATGAACGTCTGCGTACCCACCGCCAGGGTCTCCCTGCTGCGGATTTTTCCGTTTTCTACCACCTGATCTCAATAGACCGTAATACGGATATCATGCTCAAGGTGGCATTGTCTGAAAACGACATGCATCTGCCGACGATCACCAAACTTTTCCCGAACGCGAACTGGTATGAGCGTGAAACCTGGGAAATGTTCGGCATGACCTTCGACGGCCACCCGCATCTGACGCGCATCATGATGCCGCAGACCTGGACCGGCCACCCGCTGCGTAAAGACTACCCTGCGCGTGCAACCGAATTCGATCCGTTTGAGCTGACCAAAGCCAAGCAGGATCTGGAGATGGAAGCGCTGACCTTCAAGCCGGAAGACTGGGGCATGAAGCGCGGTACCGACAACGAGGACTTCATGTTCCTCAACCTCGGTCCAAACCACCCGTCTGCGCACGGTGCATTCCGTATTATTCTTCAGCTTGATGGCGAAGAGATTGTCGACTGCGTTCCGGACATCGGCTACCACCACCGTGGCGCTGAAAAGATGGGCGAGCGTCAGTCCTGGCACAGCTACATTCCGTATACCGACCGTATCGAGTACCTCGGCGGCTGCGTCAACGAAATGCCATACGTGCTGGCCGTTGAGAAACTAGCGGGTATCGTTACGCCGGATCGCGTTAACGTGATTCGCGTTATGCTGTCAGAACTGTTCCGTATCAACAGCCACCTGCTGTACATTTCCACGTTCATTCAGGACGTCGGCGCGATGACCCCGGTCTTCTTCGCCTTTACCGACCGTCAGAAAATCTACGATCTGGTGGAAGCGATTACCGGTTTCCGTATGCACCCTGCCTGGTTCCGTATCGGCGGCGTGGCACACGATCTGCCGCGCGGCTGGGACCGTCTGCTGCGTGAGTTCCTCGACTGGATGCCAAAACGTCTGGCGTCATACGAGAAAGCCGCGCTGCGTAACACCATCCTGAAAGGCCGTTCCCAGGGCGTTGCTGCCTACGGCGCGAAAGAAGCGCTGGAGTGGGGTACGACAGGTGCAGGTCTGCGTGCGACCGGTATTGATTTCGACGTGCGTAAAGCCCGTCCTTACTCTGGCTACGAGAACTTCGACTTTGAAGTCCCGGTGGGCGGCGGCGTTTCCGACTGCTACACCCGCGTGATGCTGAAAGTGGAAGAGCTGCGCCAGAGTCTGCGCATCCTTGAGCAGTGCCTCAACAACATGCCGGAAGGCCCGTTCAAGGCGGATCACCCGCTGACGACGCCGCCACCGAAAGAGCGCACGCTGCAACATATCGAAACCCTGATCACCCACTTCCTGCAGGTTTCCTGGGGTCCGGTCATGCCGGCGCAAGAATCCTTCCAGATGATTGAAGCGACCAAGGGTATTAACAGTTACTACCTGACCAGTGACGGCAGCACCATGAGCTACCGTACCCGCGTGCGTACGCCGAGCTTTGCGCACCTGCAGCAGATCCCGTCCGCCATCCGCGGCAGTCTGGTCTCCGACCTGATTGTGTATCTGGGTAGTATCGATTTTGTTATGTCAGATGTGGACCGCTAATTATGCACGAGAATCAACAACCACAAACCGAGGCTTTTGAGCTGAGTGAAGCAGAACGTGCCGCGATTGAGCACGAGATGCACCACTACGAAGACCCGCGTGCGGCGTCCATTGAAGCGCTGAAAATCGTACAGAAACAGCGTGGTTGGGTGCCGGATGGGGCGATCTATGAGATCGCGAAAGTGCTGGGTATTCCGGCAAGTGACGTAGAGGGCGTAGCCACGTTCTACAGCCAGATCTTCCGTCAGCCGGTAGGCCGCCATGTGATCCGCTACTGTGACAGCGTTGTCTGCCACATCACCGGTTATCAGGGCATTCAGGCTGCGATTGAGAAAAAGCTCAATATCAAGCCGGGCCAGACCACGTTCGATGGACGCTTTACCCTGCTGCCAACCTGCTGCCTGGGTAACTGCGACAAGGGGCCGACCATGATGATTGATGAGGACACTCACAGCCATCTGACGCCGGAAGCGATTCCTGACCTGCTGGAGCAGTACAAATGAAAACTGTAATTCGTACTGCTGAGACGCATCCGCTGACCTGGCGTCTGCGCGATGACAAACAGCCGGTATGGCTCGACGAATACCAGAGCAAAAACGGCTATGCCGGCGCGCGTAAAGCCCTTGGCGGCATGGCGCCGGACGACATCGTTAATGCGGTGAAAGACTCCGGCCTGAAAGGGCGCGGCGGTGCGGGCTTCTCCACCGGTCTGAAGTGGAGCCTGATGCCGAAAGACGAATCCATGAACATCCGTTACCTGCTGTGTAACGCCGATGAAATGGAGCCGGGCACCTACAAAGACCGCCTGCTGATGGAACAGCTGCCGCACCTGCTGGTGGAAGGCATGCTGATCTCCGCGTTTGCGCTGAAAGCGTACCGTGGCTACATCTTCCTGCGCGGTGAGTACATTGAAGCGGCGGAAAACCTGCGTCGCGCGATTGCCGAAGCCACCGAAGCGGGCCTGCTGGGTAAAAACATCCTGGGTACCGGCTTTGACTTTGAACTGTTCGTGCACACCGGCGCAGGGCGTTATATCTGCGGTGAAGAAACCGCGCTGATTAACTCCCTGGAAGGCCGCCGCGCGAACCCGCGTTCCAAGCCACCGTTCCCGGCAAGCTCCGGCGTATGGGGTAAACCGACCTGCGTAAACAACGTTGAAACCCTGTGTAACGTTCCGGCTATCCTCGCCAACGGCGTGGAGTGGTATCAGGGCATCTCCTCAAGCAAAGATGCCGGTACCAAGCTGATGGGCTTTTCTGGTCGCGTTAAAAATCCTGGCGTCTGGGAACTGCCGTTCGGTACCACCGCACGTGAAATTCTTGAAGACTACGCTGGCGGCATGCGCGATGGCCTGAAATTCAAAGCCTGGCAGCCGGGTGGGGCAGGGACAGACTTCCTGACCGAAGCCCACCTTGACCTGCCAATGGAATTCGAAAGCATTGGTAAAGCAGGCAGCCGTCTGGGTACGGCGCTGGCGATGGCCGTCGACCACGAGATCGGCATGGTCTCGCTGGTGCGTAACCTGGAAGAGTTCTTCGCCCGCGAGTCCTGCGGCTGGTGTACACCGTGCCGTGATGGTCTGCCGTGGAGCGTGAAGATCCTGCGCGCAATCGAACGTGGCGAAGGCCAGCCTGGGGATATCGAGACGCTTGAGCAACTGTGTCGATTCTTAGGCCCGGGTAAAACCTTCTGTGCCCACGCACCGGGTGCCGTCGAACCTCTGCAGAGCGCGATCAAATATTTCCGCGACGAGTTCGAAGCAGGCATCAAGCAGCCGTTCAGCAATACCCATGCGATTAGTGGGATTCAGCCGAACCTGCTTAAAGCGCGCTGGTAACGACAAGAATTTTGATTAACGCTCGGTTTCGACCGAGCCAACTGGAAGCATGCTAATGGCTACGATTCATGTAGACGGCAAAGAATACGAAGTCAACGGGGCGGACAACCTGCTGGAAGCTTGTCTGTCTCTTGGCCTCGATATTCCGTACTTTTGCTGGCATCCGGCGCTGGGCAGCGTCGGTGCTTGCCGCCAGTGTGCGGTGAAGCAATATCAAAACGCGGAAGACACGCGTGGTCGCCTGGTGATGTCCTGTATGACGCCAGCCACCGAAGGCACTTTTATTTCGATTGATGACGAAGAAGCCAAACAGTTCCGCGAAAGCGTTGTGGAATGGTTGATGACCAACCACCCGCACGACTGTCCGGTTTGTGAAGAGGGCGGTAACTGCCACCTTCAGGATATGACCGTGATGACCGGCCACAGCTTCCGTCGCTATCGCTTTACCAAGCGTACCCACCGTAACCAGGATCTGGGGCCGTTCATCTCTCACGAAATGAACCGCTGCATCGCCTGCTACCGCTGCGTGCGTTACTACAAAGACTATGCAGACGGTCAGGATCTGGGCGTGTATGGCGCGCACGATAACGTCTACTTCGGTCGTCCGGAAGACGGTACGCTGGAAAGCGAATTCTCCGGTAACCTGGTAGAAATCTGCCCGACCGGCGTATTCACCGATAAAACCCACTCCGAGCGTTACAACCGTAAATGGGACATGCAGTTTGCGCCAAGCATCTGCCAGCAGTGTTCCCTCGGCTGTAACACCAGCCCGGGTGAGCGTTACGGCGAGCTGCGTCGTATCGAAAACCGTTACAACGGCACCGTTAACCACTACTTCCTCTGCGACCGCGGTCGTTTCGGCTATGGCTATGTGAACCTGAAAGACCGTCCGCGTCAGCCGGTTCAGCGCCGTGGCGACGACTTCATTACCCTGAACGCTGAACAGGCGATGCAGGGCGCGGCAGATATTCTGCGCCAGTCGAAGAAAGTGATCGGTATCGGCTCCCCGCGCGCCAGCATCGAAAGCAACTTCGCGCTGCGCGAGCTGGTTGGAGCGGAAAACTTCTATACCGGTATCGCTCAGGGCGAGCAGGAACGTCTGCAGCTGGTACTGAAAGTGCTGCGTGAAGGCGGTATTCATACCCCTGCGCTGCGCGAAATCGAATCTTATGATGCGGTCCTGGTGCTGGGTGAAGACCTGACGCAGACGGGCGCACGTGCGGCTCTGGCGGTTCGTCAGGCGGTGAAGGGTAAAGCACGTGAAATGGCAGCGGCGCAGAAAGTGGCTGACTGGCAGATTGCGGCGATCCTCAACATCGGCCAGCGCGCGAAGCATCCTCTGTTTGTGACCAACGTTGACAACACCCGTCTGGACGATATCGCCGCGTGGACCTACTGCGCGCCGGTTGAAGATCAGGCGCGCCTCGGCTTTGCCATTGCCCACGCGCTGGACAGCAGCTCGCCGGCCGTTGAACTGGATCGTGACCTGCAGAACAAGGTTGACGTGATTGTTCAGGCCCTGGCAGGTGCGAAGAAACCGCTGATTATTTCCGGTACCAACGCCGGCAGCGCGGAGATCATTCAGGCGGCAGCCAACGTTGCCAAAGCCCTGAAAGGCCGCGGTGCTGATGTCGGTGTGACCATGATTGCCCGTGCGGTAAACAGCATCGGTCTGGGCATGATCGGCGGCGGCTCGCTGGAAGCAGCGTTAAGCGAACTGGAGTCCGGTGCCGCTGACGCCGTTGTGGTGCTGGAAAACGATCTGCATCGCCACGCCTCTGCCGCTCGCGTTGACGCCGCGCTCTCCAAAGCGCCGCTGGTAATGGTCATTGACCATCAGCGCACCGCGATCATGGACAAAGCGCACCTGGTGCTCTCTGCGGCAAGCTTCGCAGAAAGCGACGGTACCGTTATCAACAACGAAGGTCGCGCACAGCGTTTCTTCCAGGTTTACGATCCGGCGTACTACGACAGCAACACCGTAATGCTGGAAAGCTGGCGCTGGCTGCACTCCCTGCACAGCACCGTGCAGAGCCGTGAAGTGGACTGGACGCAGCTCGACCACGTTATCGACGCGGTAGTGGAGAAACTGCCTCAGCTGGCAGGCATTAAAGATGCCGCACCTGAAGCCAGCTTCCGCATTCGCGGCCAGAAACTGGCGCGTGAACCGCACCGTTACAGCGGCCGTACCGCGATGCGCGCCAATATCAGCGTGCACGAACCGCGCCAGCCGCAGGATAAAGACACCATGTTCGCCTTCTCAATGGAAGGGAACAACCAGCCGTCTGCGCCGCGTTCGCAAATCCCATTCGCATGGGCGCCGGGCTGGAACTCCCCGCAGGCATGGAACAAGTTCCAGGCTGAAGTGGGTGGCTCCCTGCGTCACGGCGATCCGGGCGTGCGTCTGATTGAAGCCTCCGAAACCGGTCTGGACTTCTTCACCTCCGTACCGGCGAGCTTCCAGGCGCAGGATGGCAGCTGGCGTATCGCGCCGTACTACCATCTGTTCGGTAGCGACGAGCTGTCTCAGCGTTCGCCTGTCTTCCAGACCCGTATGCCGCAGCCTTACATCAAGCTCAACCCGGCGGATGCCGCGAAGCTTGGCGTAAACGCGGGCGCGAACATCGCCTTTAGCTATGACGGCCAGACAATCAGCCTGCCGCTGATTATCTCCGAAGGTCTGACAGCAGGGCAGGTGGGTCTGCCGATGGGTATGCCTGGCATCGCGCCGGTTCTGGCGGGTGCGCGTCTTGATAATCTGCAGGAGGCAAAAGCATGAGTTGGTTAACGCCGGATCTTATCGACATCCTGCTGAGCATTCTGAAAGCGATTGTTATCCTGCTGGTGGTGGTCACCTGCGGCGCGTTCA
Organism: Enterobacter sp. E20; assembly: GCF_000801755.2. Lineage (NCBI taxonomy): Bacteria > Pseudomonadati > Pseudomonadota > Gammaproteobacteria > Enterobacterales > Enterobacteriaceae > Enterobacter > Enterobacter sp. E20. The sequence goes on along the minus strand of NZ_CP012999.1, from coordinate 3,348,184 downwards.
TGAGCTTTGGTGAACGTCGTCTGCTCGGTCTGTTCCAGAACCGTTACGGACCGAACCGCGTGGGCTGGGGTGGTTCACTCCAGCTGGTCGCGGACATGATCAAGATGTTCTTTAAAGAGGACTGGATCCCGCGCTTCTCTGACCGCGTGATCTTTACTCTGGCACCGATGATCGCCTTCACCTCGCTGCTGCTGGCGTTTGCTATCGTTCCGGTCAGCCCGACCTGGGTGGTTGCTGACCTGAACATCGGCATTCTGTTCTTCCTGATGATGGCAGGCCTCGCGGTGTACGCGGTGCTGTTCGCAGGCTGGTCCAGTAACAACAAATACTCGCTGCTGGGTGCGATGCGTGCTTCCGCGCAGACGCTGAGCTACGAAGTGTTCCTGGGGCTCTCCCTGATGGGCGTGGTGGCGCAGGCTGGTTCATTCAACATGACCGACATCGTCAATAACCAGGCCGACATCTGGAACGTTATCCCGCAGTTCTTTGGGTTTATTACCTTTGCTATCGCGGGCGTGGCCGTGTGTCACCGTCACCCGTTTGACCAGCCAGAAGCCGAACAGGAACTGGCCGACGGTTACCACATCGAATATTCCGGTATGAAATTCGGTCTGTTCTTCGTGGGCGAGTACATCGGTATCGTCACCATTTCCGCGTTGATGGTAACGCTGTTCTTCGGTGGCTGGCATGGCCCGTTCTTACCGCCGTTCATCTGGTTCGCGCTGAAAACCGCGTTCTTCATGATGATGTTCATTTTGATTCGCGCAGCGTTACCGCGTCCGCGTTATGACCAGGTAATGTCCTTCGGCTGGAAAGTGTGCCTGCCGCTGACGCTCGTCAACTTGTTGGTAACGGCGGCTGTCATTCTCTGGCAGCAGCCATAAGGGGCTATAGACCATGACCTTAAAAGAATTACTGGTAGGCTTCGGTACCCAGGTACGCAGTATCTGGATGATCGGCCTGCACGCGTTTGCCAAACGCGAAACCCGGATGTACCCGGAAGAGCCGGTATATCTGCCGCCGCGCTACCGTGGCCGTATCGTGCTGACGCGCGACCCGGACGGTTCCGAGCGCTGCGTTGCCTGTAACCTGTGTGCGGTAGCGTGTCCGGTCGGCTGTATCTCTCTGCAGAAAGCAGAGACGGTAGACGGCCGCTGGTACCCTGAGTTCTTCCGCATCAACTTCTCACGCTGCATCTTCTGCGGTCTGTGTGAAGAAGCGTGCCCAACCACGGCGATTCAGCTGACTCCAGACTTCGAGCTGGGTGAGTACAAGCGTCAGGACCTGGTGTACGAGAAAGAGGATCTGCTGATTTCCGGTCCGGGCAAATACCCGGAATATAACTTCTACCGGATGGCGGGTATGGCAATCGACGGCAAAGATAAGGGCGAAGCAGAGAACGAAGCTAAGCCTATCGACGTCAAGAGCCTGTTACCGTAAGGAGAGGGCAATGGAATTCGCTTTTTATATCTGTGGCCTTATCGCCATCCTGGCTACGCTGCGAGTAATTACGCACACCAATCCGGTGCATGCGCTGCTGTACTTAATCATCTCGCTGCTGGCCATTTCCGGGGTGTTCTTCGCACTGGGCGCGCACTTCGCCGGTGCGCTGGAAATCATCGTCTACGCCGGGGCCATCATGGTGCTGTTCGTGTTTGTGGTGATGATGCTGAACCTGGGCGGCTCTGAGATTGAGCAGGAACGTCAGTGGTTAAAACCGCAGGTATGGATTGGTCCGGCAATTTTGTCGGCCATCATGCTGGCGGTGATTGTTTACGCCATTCTGGGCGTCAACGATCAGGGCATCGACGGCACGCCGATCGGCGCTAAAGAGGTCGGTATTACCCTCTTTGGCCCATACGTTCTGGCGGTTGAACTGGCCTCAATGCTGCTGCTGGCAGGTCTGGTTGTTGCTTTCCACGTTGGCCGCGAAGAGCGTGCTGGCGAGGTGCTGAGCAACCGCACTGACGACCGCGCGAAAAGAAAAACGGAGGAGCGCGCATGATCCCCTTAACACATGGACTGATCCTCGCTGCGATTTTATTCGTTCTGGGTCTGACCGGTCTGGTTATCCGCCGCAATCTGCTGTTTATGCTGATCGGTCTGGAAATCATGATTAACGCCTCCGCGCTGGCCTTCGTGGTCGCCGGAAGCTACTGGGGCCAGACCGATGGTCAGGTGATGTACATTCTCGCCATCAGCCTCGCGGCTGCCGAAGCGAGTATTGGCCTGGCGCTGTTGCTGCAGCTCCATCGTCGCCGCCAGAACCTGAACATCGATTCAGTAAGTGAGTTGCGTGGATGAACATGCTTGCCTTAACCATTATTTTTCCGCTGATTGGCTTCGTGCTGCTGGCGTTTTCTCGCGGCCGCTGGTCTGAGAATCTGTCTGCGACCGTGGGCATTGGCTCCATCGGTCTGGCTGCGCTGGTAACGGCGTATGCGGGTATCGACTTCTTTAACAACGGGCGTCAGCCTTTCAGCGTGCCGCTGTGGACCTGGATGTCGGTCGGTGATTTCAACATCGGCTTCAACCTGGTGCTGGACGGCCTCTCGCTGACCATGCTCTCCGTGGTCACCGGCGTCGGCTTCCTGATCCACATGTTCGCCTCCTGGTATATGCGCGGTGAAGAGGGTTACTCCCGCTTCTTCGCCTACACCAACCTGTTTATCGCCAGCATGGTGGTTCTGGTGCTGGCCGATAACCTGCTGCTGATGTATCTGGGCTGGGAAGGCGTAGGTCTGTGTTCTTACCTGCTGATCGGTTTCTACTACACCGATCCGAAGAATGGCGCAGCGGCCATGAAAGCGTTCGTCGTGACCCGCGTGGGTGACGTCTTCCTCGCTTTCGCGCTGTTCATTCTTTACAACGAGCTGGGCACGCTGAACTTCCGCGAAATGGTGGAACTGGCGCCAGCGCACTTCGCTGCAGGCAACAACATGCTGTGGTGGGCAACGCTGATGCTGCTGGGTGGCGCCGTGGGTAAATCCGCGCAGCTGCCGTTGCAGACATGGCTGGCCGACGCGATGGCGGGTCCAACCCCTGTCTCCGCGCTGATCCACGCCGCGACCATGGTAACTGCGGGCGTCTACCTGATTGCGCGTACCCATGGCCTGTTCCTGATGACTCCGGAAATTCTGCATCTGGTGGGTATCGTTGGTGCGGTCACGCTGGTGCTGGCAGGCTTTGCCGCGCTGGTGCAGACCGACATCAAACGCGTTCTCGCGTACTCCACCATGAGCCAGATTGGTTACATGTTCCTGGCGCTGGGCGTTCAGGCGTGGGACGCAGCCATTTTCCACCTGATGACGCACGCGTTCTTTAAAGCGCTGCTGTTCCTCTCATCCGGTTCCGTGATCCTGGCCTGCCACCACGAGCAGAATATCTTCAAGATGGGCGGACTGCGTAAGTCCATCCCGCTGGTTTATATCTGCTTCCTGGTAGGCGGCGCGGCGCTGGCGGCACTGCCGATGCTCACCGCGGGCTTCTTCAGTAAGGACGAAATCCTTGCGGGTGCCATGGCGAATGGTCATATCAATCTGATGGTTGCGGGTCTGGTCGGTGCGTTCATGACCTCCCTGTATACCTTCCGTATGATTTTCATCGTATTCCACGGTAAAGAACAAATTCACGCTCACGCAGGGAAGGGAATTACCCACCACCTGCCGCTGATTGTGCTGCTGGTACTGTCCACCTTCGTTGGCGCGATGATTGTGCCACCGCTGCAGGGCGTACTGCCAGACACCACCGAGCTTGAGCACGGTCGCGTTCTGACGCTTGAAATCACCTCCGGTGTGGTCGCTATCGCGGGCATCCTGATCGCAGCATGGCTGTGGCTGGGCAAACGTACGCTGGTGACTGCCGTTGCCAACAGTGCGCCGGGCCGTCTGCTGGGCACCTGGTGGTACAACGCGTGGGGCTTCGACTGGCTGTACGATATGATCTTCGTTAAGCCGTTCCTGGGCATTGCGTGGCTGCTGAAGCGCGACCCACTGAACAGCCTGATGAATATCCCGGCGATCCTTTCCCGCTTTGCAGGTAAAGGCCTGCTGTACAGCGAGAACGGTTACCTGCGCTGGTATGTGGCGTCCATGAGCATCGGTGCGGTTGTCGTGCTGGCGCTGCTGATGGTGTTGCGTTGATCGTTAAGTGAATTTTATTCGAATTCGTTGAAAATCAGGCCCCTGCTGGGGGCCTTAAAAAGGAATGTAAATCGCCATGTTACTACCCTGGCTAATATTAATTCCCTTCATCGGCGGCTTCCTGTGCTGGCAGACTGAACGCTTTGGCGTGAAGATGCCGCGCTGGATCGCGCTGATCACCATGGGATTGACGCTCGCGCTTGGCCTGCAACTGTGGTTGCAGGGCGGTTACTCACTGACCCAGTCTGCGGGCATTCCGCAGTGGCAGTCTGAGTTCATCCTGCCGTGGATCCCGCGTTTCGGCATTACGATCCACCTGGCGATTGACGGTCTGTCGCTGCTGATGGTGGTGCTGACCGGTCTGCTCGGCGTTCTGGCGGTACTTTGCTCCTGGCGAGAAATCGAAAAATACCAGGGCTTCTTCCACCTGAACCTGATGTGGATCCTGGGCGGCGTGATCGGCGTGTTCCTTGCCATCGACATGTTCCTGTTCTTCTTCTTCTGGGAGATGATGCTGGTGCCGATGTACTTCCTGATCGCGCTGTGGGGCCACAAGGCGTCCGACGGTAAAACGCGTATCACGGCGGCAACCAAGTTCTTCATCTATACCCAGGCGAGTGGTCTGGTGATGTTGATTGCCATTCTGGCGCTGGTGTTTGTTCACCACAACGCGACCGGAACCTGGACCTTCAACTACGAAGATCTGCTGAAAACGCCAATGTCCCACGGCGTTGAATACCTGCTGATGCTGGGCTTCTTCATCGCGTTCGCGGTGAAAATGCCGGTCGTTCCGCTGCACGGCTGGCTGCCAGACGCGCACTCTCAGGCACCAACGGCGGGTTCCGTTGACCTGGCGGGCATCTTGCTGAAAACGGCGGCCTACGGTCTGCTGCGTTTCGCACTGCCGCTGTTCCCGAATGCCTCCGCAGAGTTCGCACCTATTGCCATGTGGCTGGGTGTGATCGGTATCTTCTACGGTGCCTGGATGGCCTTCACGCAGTACGACATCAAGCGTCTGATTGCCTACACCTCCGTTTCCCACATGGGCTTCGTGCTTATTGCTATCTACACCGGTAGCCAGCTGGCGTACCAGGGCGCGGTGATCCAGATGATTGCGCACGGTCTGTCCGCAGCCGGCCTCTTCATCCTGTGCGGTCAGCTGTACGAACGTCTGCATACCCGCGACATGCGTATGATGGGCGGCCTGTGGAGCAAAATTAAATGGCTGCCAGCGCTGTCCATGTTCTTCGCGGTGGCTACCCTGGGGATGCCGGGTACCGGTAACTTCGTCGGCGAATTTATGATTCTGTTCGGCAGCTTCAAAGTGGTACCGGTGATTACCGTGATCTCCACCTTTGGTCTGGTGTTCGCTTCCGTGTACTCGCTGGCGATGCTGCACCGCGCTTACTTCGGTAAAGCGAAGAGCGAAATTGCTGCACAAGAACTGCCGGGGATGTCGCTGCGTGAGCTGTTCATCATCCTGCTGCTGGTCGTACTGCTGGTGCTGCTGGGCTTCTTCCCGCAGCCGATTCTGGATACCTCGCATAGCGCGATGGGCAACATCCAGCAGTGGTTTGTTAATTCTGCTTCTACTACAAGGCCGTAATTCGCCATGACAATAACTCCACAACAACTGATCGCGCTGCTACCGCTGCTGATCGTCGGATTGACGGTGGTGGTTGTGATGCTCTCCATTGCGTGGCGACGCAATCACTTCCTGAATGCCACGCTGTCGGTCATCGGCCTGAACGCCGCGTTAGTTTCTCTCTGGTTTGTTGGCCAGGGTGGGGCGATGGACGTCACCCCGCTAATGCGCGTTGACGGTTACGCCATGCTGTATACCGGTCTGGTGCTGCTGGCGAGCCTGGCAACCTGTACCTTTGCGTACCCGTGGCTCGAAGGCTACAACGACAACAAAGAAGAGTTTTACCTGCTGGTTCTGATTGCCGCGCTGGGCGGCATTCTGCTGGCGAATGCGAACCACCTGGCCGCGCTGTTCCTTGGTATTGAGCTGATCTCTTTACCGCTGTTCGGCCTGATTGGTTACGCCTTCCGTCAGAAGCGCTCCCTGGAAGCAAGCATCAAGTACACCATTCTGTCTGCTGCGGCATCCTCGTTCCTGCTGTTTGGTATTGCGCTGCTGTACGCACAGTCCGGTAACCTCTCTTTCATGGCGCTCGGCAAGAGCCTCGGTGACGGCATGCTGCATGAGCCGCTGCTGCTGGCGGGTCTGGGCATGATGATCGTTGGCCTCGGCTTCAAACTCTCTCTGGTGCCGTTCCACCTGTGGACGCCAGACGTATACCAGGGCGCTCCGGCTCCGGTGTCGACCTTCCTGGCGACGGCGAGCAAGATCGCTATCTTCGGTGTGGTCATGCGTCTGTTCCTGTACGCGCCGGTTGGTGACAGCGAAGCGGTTCGCGTGGTGCTGGGCATTATCGCGTTCGTCTCCATCATCTTCGGTAACCTGATGGCGCTGAGCCAGACCAACATCAAGCGTCTGCTGGGCTACTCGTCTATCTCTCATCTGGGCTACCTGATGGTGGCGCTGATTGCGCTGCAGAGCGGCGAGATGTCGATGGAAACTGTGGGCGTGTATCTGGCCGGTTACCTGTTCAGCAGTCTCGGCGCCTTCGGCGTGGTGAGCCTGATGTCCAGCCCGTACCGTGGCCCGGATGCCGATTCACTGTTCTCCTACCGTGGTCTGTTCTGGCACCGTCCGATCCTGTCCGCGGTAATGACCGTGATGATGCTCTCTCTGGCAGGTATCCCGATGACGCTTGGCTTTATCGGTAAGTTCTACGTGCTGGCCGTCGGTGTGCAGGCGCACCTGTGGTGGCTGACCGCGGGCGTGGTTATCGGCTCCGCGATTGGCCTCTACTACTACCTGCGCGTGGCCGTGAGCCTGTACCTGAGCGCGCCTCAGCAGCTCAACCGTGATGCCCCAACCAACTGGCAGTACAGCGCCGGTGGTATCGTCGTGCTTATCTCCGCACTGCTGGTGCTGATCTTCGGTATCTATCCGCAGCCGCTGATTGATATCGTGCAGCGAGCGATGCCGCTGATGTAAGGTGAAAGCAAAAAGGCAACGAAAGTTGCCTTTTTTAATGTTTGCGCCCTCTCCCGGTGGGAGAGGGACGGGGTGAGGGCACCAGCCCGCACGTAACGAAAAAACCCGCCTCGGCGGGTTTTTTTATGGTTTGCCCAGCGGCGCTACGCTTGCAGGGCCTACGGGTTTTGTAGGTCGGGTAAGCGTAGCGCCACCCGACTAAGCCAGCTGCTTGCGGCTAATCAACGGCCCGTCAATCTTCTTCATCGAGCGGTCCAGCACTTCCTCAATCACCGACGACAGCTCGTTCAGCTCAAACTTCGCCACATACCCGTCCGCCTTCACCTTGCGAATATGGTCTTCGTTGGCGTTGCCGGACAGGGAAGAGTGGATCACCACCGGAATGTCCTTCAATATCGGGTCGGTTTTGATTTTGCGCGTCAGCGTAAAACCGTCCATCTCCGGCATTTCGAGGTCGGTCAGCACCAGAGCGATCTTATCGGTGATGGGAACTCCTTCAGCCTGCGCCTGTGCGGCCAGCACGCCAATTTTCTCCCACGCGTCTTTGCCGGTGATATGCAGCTGCGCGGGGATCTCCATCGCCTGCAGACCTTTCTCCAGCATCGAGCGCGCCACCTTGGAGTCTTCCGCGACGATGGCGACAGCGCCCGGTTTGATATGGAATTTGGTGGTCTTCAGGTTCGTGGCGTGCAGATCGTGATTGGCCGGGGTGATGTCATACAGGATCTGCTCAACGTCCAGCACCATCGCCAGATCGTTGGTATCGGTCTTCTCGTCAAGACACGCGATGCTGGTGATGTAGCGACCGCTGACGGCGGTTTCCGCCGCATGCACCTGCTTCCAGTCCAGACGCATGATGTTCTCAACCGATTCCACGGCAAACGCCTGCACGCTGCGCGCATATTCGGTGATCAGCAGGATGTTCAGCCCGGTGGTGGGCTTACAGCCCGCGACGGCGGCCAGGTCAATCACCGGGATCACCTGATCGCGAATATTCACCATTCCCATCAGCGGTGACTTCATCCCGGCGGGTTTCGTGAACTCCGGCATCGGCACAATTTCACGCAGCTTAAAGACGTTAATGCCAAACAGCTCGGATTTATTTTCGTTCAGAGAGGTGCCAAGACGGAACAGCAACAGTTCAAAACGGTTCGACAGGGTCAGATTCGCCCTGTCATCAATATCTTTCTGGAAATTATCCATTCTACCCTCGAGAGAAATGCTGACCTTTTAATCGTTATCGGCATCCTGAGGGAAAAATGAAGGACTAAACGCTAACCTGAGCGAAATCTTCGGCCAGCTCACATTCCGGGAACAGCGCGTGACACTCTGCCAGCAGCTTTTCGCAGCCCCGCGCGTCGTAGCGCGAGCTGACGTGGGTGACGATGAGCCGCCCGACGCCCGCGTCGCGGGCAAGCTGTGCCGCCTGACGCGTGGAGCTATGGCCCCGGCTGTTGGCTTTCTCTTCCATCGCCGTTTCAAGCGTCGCTTCATGCACCATGACGTCCACGCCCTGAGCCAGCGTGAGCGCCGCCGGGCACGGGGCCGTATCGCCAAAAATCGCCAGTTTTTTGCCGGGCTGCGGTGCGGCGAGATAATCCTGGCCGTTAATGACGCGTCCGTCCTCCAGCGTGACGGTCTCTCCTTGCTTCAGACGCTGGAACAGCGGCCCGGGTTTTACGCCGTCGGCCATCAGCGCGGCGGCATCCAGCGCGCCGGGTTTGTCATGCGCATCAATACGGTAGCCATAGCACTCGACAGGATGATTGAGCGGTTGAGCGGTAACCCGATAATCCCCGTCATCAAAAACCAGGCCTTCGGCAATCTCAACGACCTCGAGCGGGTAATCGGTCCATGACCCGCTCAGGCGCAGCGTAGTTTCGACAAATTCACGAATACCCGCTGGCCCGTAAATCGTCAGCGGGTTGGCGTTACCGGCCATCGAGCGGCTGCACAGCAGGCCGGGAAGGCCAAACAGGTGGTCGCCATGCAGATGGGTGATAAAAATTTTATCCAGCTTGCCGGGGTGGTAAGCGGTGTGTAACAGCTGATGCTGCGTCCCTTCACCGCAGTCAAACAGCCACAGCCCGCCGCGGGTGGGATGCTTAAGATCCAGCAGGATCGCCGTCACGTTTCGTGAGCGGGTTGGCACGCCAGCGGACGTACCCAGAAAAATCAGTTCCATAACGCAATCAGCCCTTTGCCGAACGGGGAGGGGTTTAGTATAACGTGATGAACCCCAGGAAGGAGACTGACATGATCCAGTGGCAAGATTTACATCATAGCGACCTCACCGTTCATTCACTTTACGCCCTGCTGAAGCTGCGCTGTGAAGTGTTTGTTGTGGAACAGACCTGCCCGTATCAGGACATCGATGGTGATGACCTTGTCGGTGAGAACCGCCATATCCTCGGCTGGCGGGATAACGAGCTGGTGGCGTATGCGAGGATTCTGAAAAGCGAAGACGATTTTGAGCCCGTCGTCATTGGCCGCGTCATCATTAGCGGCAAAGCGCGAGGGGAAAAACTGGGCTATCAGCTGATGGAAAAAACGCTGGAGGCGTGCCGGAAACAGTGGCCGGACAAGGCGTTATACCTCGGCGCGCAGGCGCATCTTCAATCCTTTTACGGGCACTTTGGCTTTGCGCCAGTGACGGAGGTATACGATGAAGATGGCATTCCGCACGTCGGCATGGCGCGAGAAGTGAAACAGGCGTAATGGCATCTCGTTGGCTATAGTTAGCGGACTGGTGTACTAACATGGAGAAAAATATGTCATTTCAATCCTGGGATACCCGTATCGACGACGACCTGGCCTTGTTGAGCGAAACGCTGGAAGAGGTGTTACGTTCTTCGGGCGACCCTGCCGATCAGAAATATATTGAGCTAAAAGCCCGTGCCGAGCAGGCGCTGCATGAAGTGAAAAACCGCGTCAGCCATGCGTCAGATACTTACTACTACCGTGCCAAAAAAGCGGTGTATCGTGCCGATGATTACGTGCATGAAAAACCGTGGCAGGGTATTGGGGTGGGTGCTGCCGTAGGGCTGGTGCTGGGGCTGCTGTTAGCCCGTCGTTAAGCCGCTTAACCACTCCCTATACGTGGGTACTGCTATTTATGGTCAGTACCCCGTATAATACGAGGTTTTAACAGGGAGAGGTTCGCGTGAATTCGATTTTCCTCGCGCTGGAGCAACTGCGTACCCAGCTATCGCAAGCGTTACCCGCAGCACCCGGCATACGTCATTTCGACGTCTCTTTCCCGTTAAACGACGCCTTCGATCCCCTCGCCTGGCTGGGCGAGCAGCAGTGTTATCCGCAGTTTTACTGGCAGCAGCGTAACGGCGATGAAGAGCTGGCCGCGCTGGGGGCGGTCAACCAATTTTCCTCTCTGGCATTAGCCTCGCAGTTTTTGCGCGAGCAAAATGTGGCGCAAGATACTCGCATCTGCGGCCTGAACGCCTTTAATCCCGAACAGGGGAGCCTCTTTTTACCGCGACTGCTCTGGCGACGTACCGCCGGCAACGCCACGCTGCGCCTGCAGCTCTGGAGCGACCGCTCGCTTGTGGAGGATGCCCGCGTCGCGCAGGATTTTTTACAGCGGCTTCGTCCTGCCAAATCTATCCGTCCGCTCTCCGTGCAGGTTGAGCACGAAACCCATCAGCCGCAGCAGGCCGAATGGCTGAAACTTATCCGCAGAGCGACGGAGACCATCGCGCGCGGTGAGTTTGAAAAAGTGGTGCTCGCCAGGGCAACCGATCTGCAGTTCACGCAGCGCGTTAACCCTGTCGCGCTGATGGCCGCCAGCCGCGCCCTGAATTTACATTGCTATCATTTCTGCATGGTATTCGACGCCAGCAACGCGTTTCTCGGCTCTACGCCCGAGCGTCTCTGGCGGCGGCGCGGCAAGCTGCTGCGCACGGAAGCGCTCGCTGGCACCGTCGCCAGCCATACCGATGATAGCCAGGCGCAGCGTCTCGGCGAGTGGCTGCTGAACGATGATAAAAACCAGCGCGAAAATATGCTGGTGGTGGAAGATATCTGCCAGCGTCTTCAGCGCTCTACGCGGACGCTTGAGGTACTCCCTCCCCAGGTGGTACGCCTGCGTAAGGTGCAGCATTTGCGCCGCTGTATCTGGACCGAGCTCAAACAGGCCGACGACGAGCAGTGCCTGCTCATGTTGCAGCCGACCGCGGCCGTTGCCGGATTACCCCGACAGCCCGCGCGTGAGTTTATCCAGAAGGTTGAACCCTTTAACCGCGAGTGGTACGCCGGTTCGGCCGGGTACTTATCCCCCGAACAGAGTGAGTTCTGCGTGGCGCTGCGCTCCGCGCGCGTTCAGGAAGACTCCCTGCGGCTCTACGCCGGTGCCGGTATTGTCAGCGGGTCTGACCCGGAGCAGGAGTGGCAGGAGATTGAAAACAAAGCCGCCGGATTGCGCTCTCTGCTCCTAAGGGATTAATACAGATTCGCGCAATCCCGATTTATATCAAAATTCCAATTTTTTCTATTATTTATACTGTGTCGCATTCTTGATACCGGACAATCTCATGTCAGTAAGTTCTTTTAACCGACGCTGGGCGGCGGTGATCCTTGAAGCCCTGACGCGCCATGGCGTGAGGCACGTGTGTATTGCACCGGGTTCTCGCTCAACGCCGCTGACGCTGGCGGCCGCAGAAAACCGGGCGTTGATTCACCACACCCACTTTGATGAACGCGGCCTCGGCCATCTGGCGCTGGGTCTGGCGAAAGTCAGCAAAGAACCTGTGGCGGTGATCGTCACCTCCGGTACCGCCGTGGCGAACCTCTATCCGGCCCTGATTGAAGCCGGGTTAACGGGTGAAAGACTGATCTTACTGACGGCCGATCGTCCCCCTGAGCTTATCGACTGCGGCGCCAATCAGGCCATTCGCCAGCCGGGGCTCTTTTCTTCGCATCCTTCGCAGACGATTTCGTTACCGCGTCCCACCCAGGATATTCCGGCAAGCTGGCTGGTCTCCACTGTCGATCACGCCATGGAGACGTTGCGCAGCGGGGCGCTGCATATCAACTGCCCGTTTGCCGAGCCGCTGTACGGCGAGCTGGACGACACCGGTCTTGACTGGCAGCAGTCCCTCGGCGACTGGTGGCAGAGTGAAAAACCGTGGCTGCGCGAGCAGACGCATCTTGAGAGCGCGAAACAGCGCGACTGGTTCTTCTGGCGGCAGAAGCGCGGCGTGGTGATTGCCGGGCGCATGAGCGCCGCCGAAGGCAAGCTGGTCGCCGAATGGGCGCAAACCCTCGGCTGGCCGCTGATTGGCGACGTGCTTTCCCAGACCGGTCAGCCGCTGCCGTGCGCCGACCTCTGGCTGGGTAATGCGAAAGCGGTCACCGAACTGGCGCAGGCGCAGATTGTGGTCCAGCTTGGATCGAGTTTGACCGGCAAACGGTTACTGCAGTGGCAGGCCACCTGCACGCCGGAAGAGTACTGGCTGGTGGATTCGCTGGAAGGGCGGCTTGACCCGGCGCACCACCGCGGCCGTCGTCTGGTCAGCAGTATCGACGCCTGGCTGACGCTTCATCCGGCTGAGAAACGCAAGCCCTGGGCGATAGTTATCCCGGACCTTTCGCGTCAGGCGTGGGAACTGACCAAAGCGCACTGTGAAGCGTTTAGCGAGGCCGGGCTGGCGCACCGCATTCGCCAGTACCTGCCTGAACAGGGGCAGCTGTTTGTCGGCAACAGCCTGGTCGTGCGGCTGATTGACGCGTTTTCGAAGCTGCCCGCGGGCTACCCGGTGTACAGCAACCGCGGTGCCAGCGGCATCGACGGGCTGATCTCCACGGCGGCGGGCGTGCAGCGCGCCAGCGCGAAATCGACGCTGGCGATCGTGGGCGATCTCTCCGCGCTCTACGATCTCAACGCGCTGGCGCTGCTGCGTCAGGCGTCTGCCCCGTTTGTGCTGATTGTGGTCAACAACAACGGCGGGCAGATTTTCTCCCTGTTGCCAACGCCTCAGAGCGAGCGCGAGCGCTTCTATCTGATGCCGCAGAACGTGCAGTTCGAACACGCCGCGGCGATGTTTAGCCTGAAATACCATCGCCCGAAAAGCTGGGAACAGCTGGACGCGGCGTTAAGCAGCGCCTGGAAACAGCCGGGCGCAACGCTGATTGAGCTGGTGGTGAACGAGGCTGACGGTGCGCAGGCCCTGCAAAGCCTGCTGGCGCAGGTGAGCCACCTGTGATCCTCTCTGGCGTGCAGCAGGCTGGCAAACCAGGCTATCCCTGGCTGGTTTTTTTGCACGGTTTTTCAGGCGACCGCCGCGAGTGGCAGAGGGTCGGTGAAGGGCTCAGCGATTATCCCCGGCTGTATCTGGATTTGCCGGGTCACGGTGGATCCCGAAATCTGGGCGTGACGGGGTTTGACGAGATGAGCACGTTGCTCACCCGGACCCTTCTTAGTTACAACATACTTAAATTCTGGCTCATCGGGTATTCCCTCGGCGGCCGCATTGCGATGTTTCATGCCTGCCAGCAGCCGAAGGGGCTGCTCGGGGTGATTGTTGAAGGTGGACACCCGGGCCTGCAGGATGCCGATGCGCGAAGTGCGCGGCTGGCGTCCGACCGCCGCTGGGCAACGCGTTTTCGCACCGAACCGCTGGATAAGGTGTTCGCTGACTGGTACCAACAGCCCGTGTTCGCCTCCCTTACGGACGCCCAGCGCGAGGCGCTGATTACCCTGCGCAGCCAGAACAACGGCGAGACGCTGGCGATGATGCTTGAGGCGACATCGCTGGCCGTGCAGCCGGATTTGCGTGCCGCGCTTAGCGCACGCCATTTCTCTTTTGACTATCTCTATGGCGAGCGGGATGAGAAGTTCTCGGCCCTTGCCGCGGAAGTGAACGCCGTTCGCCATGCCATTCCAGACGCCGGACACAACGCCCACCGGGAAAACCCCGATGCGGTTATCGCGAGTCTGGCTCAGATACTGCGTTATCGAATAAAGGACACTCTATGATTTACCCTGATGAAAACATGCTTTACGCCCCGGTTGAATGGCAGGACTGCTCCGAAGGCTACACCGACATTCGCTACCACAAATCCACCGACGGCATTGCCAAAATCACCATCAACCGTCCGCAGGTGCGTAACGCCTTCCGTCCGCTGACCGTGAAAGAGATGATTCAGGCCCTGGCGGATGCGCGGTACGACGACAATATCGGCGTGATTGTCCTGACCGGCGAAGGCGATAAAGCGTTCTGCTCCGGCGGCGATCAGAAAGTGCGCGGCGACTACGGCGGATACCAGGACGATGCGGGTACCCACCACCTGAACGTCCTCGATTTCCAGCGTCAGATCCGCACCTGTCCAAAACCGGTAGTGGCGATGGTGGCGGGCTACTCCATCGGCGGCGGTCACGTGCTGCACATGATGTGCGATCTGACCATCGCCGCAGAAAATGCCATCTTCGGCCAGACCGGTCCGAAAGTGGGATCCTTCGACGGCGGCTGGGGCGCCTCGTACATGGCGCGCATCGTCGGGCAGAAAAAAGCCCGCGAAATCTGGTTCCTGTGCCGTCAGTACAACGCCCAGGAAGCGCTGGATATGGGCCTGGTGAATACCGTGGTACCGATTGCCGATCTCGAAAAAGAGACCGTTCGCTGGTGCCGCGAAATGCTGCAAAACAGCCCGATGGCGCTGCGCTGCCTGAAGGCCGCTCTCAACGCCGACTGTGACGGTCAGGCGGGTCTGCAGGAGCTGGCGGGCAACGCCACCATGCTGTTCTACATGACCGAAGAGGGTCAGGAAGGGCGCAACGCGTTTAACGAAAAACGCCAGCCGGACTTCAGCAAATACAAACGGAACCCGTAATGCGTCGCGCGCAGGTTTACCGCTGGCAGATACCGATGGACGCGGGCGTAGTGCTGCGTGAACGGCGGTTAAAAACCCGTGACGGCTTCTTCGTGCATCTGCAGCAGGACGAGCGGGAAGGCTGGGGCGAGATTTCGCCGCTGCCGGGCTTTAGCCTGGAGTCGCTGGATGACGCGCAGTCTGTATTGCTGGCGTGGGCAGACGCGTGGCGTGAGGGCGCGGATCCGGCGTTGCCGGACGTGCCTTCCGCGGCTTTTGGCATCAGCTGCGCCCTGGCGGAGCTCGACGGCAGCCTGCCTGAAGAGGCTAACTACCGCGCGGCACCGCTCTGTACGGGCGACCCTGACGAGCTGTTCGCGCTGCTCTCCGCCATGCCGGGCGAGAAAGTGGCGAAAATTAAAGTCGGTCTTTACGAAGCGGTGCGCGACGGCATGGTCGCCAACCTGCTGCTGGAGGCGATCCCCGATCTCCATTTGCGTCTGGACGCTAACCGCGCCTGGACGCCGCTCAAGGCGCAGCAGTTTGCAAAGTACGTCAACCCGGCGTACCGCAGCCGCATTGCCTTCCTCGAAGAGCCGTGCAAAACCCGCGACGATTCGCGCGCGTTCGCCCGCGAAACGGGGATTGCCATCGCCTGGGATGAAAGCCTGCGCGAGGACGATTTTGAATTTGTCGCCGAGCCCGGCGTCAGCGCGGTAGTGATTAAACCAACGCTGACCGGCAGCCTGGCGAAGGTGCGAGAGCAGGTCGCGGCAGCGCATGCCTCAGGGCTGACGGCGGTCATCAGCTCGTCGATTGAGTCCAGCCTTGGGCTGACCCAGCTGGCGCGCATTGCCGCCTGGCTAACGCCGGATACGATCCCTGGCCTCGACACGCTGAACCTGATGCAGGCTCAGCTTATCCGCAGGTGGCCGGACAGCGCGCTGCCGTGCCTCAACGTCGCGGCGCTGGAGCCGTTGTTATGAGTTATACCGACTGGCCGTGGCGGCACTGGCGCGCGCAGTTTGCTGATAAACCAGCCCTCAGGCTGAACGACGAGGTGCTCAGCTGGCAACAGCTGTGCGCCCGCGTCGACCGCCTTGCGGCAGAGTTTCACCTGCAGGGCGTCGAGGAGGGCAACGGCGTGCTGCTGCTGGCCCATAATCATCCGCAAACCCTGCTGGCGTGGCTGGCGTTGCTCCAGTGCGGGGCGCGTATTCTTCCCGTTAATCCGCAGTTGCCTCGCCCGCTGCTGGACGTGTTGCTCCCGCAGATGACGCTGCGCTTTGCGCTGGTGCTGGACGGTACCTGCGACGGTCTTCCAGCCCTGAGCATGCGCGAGCGCGCGGGGGAATATCGCGTTGCGTGGCAGCCGGCGCGGCTGGCGTCGATGACGCTGACCTCCGGCTCTACCGGGCTACCGAAAGCAGCGGTGCATACCTGCGACGCCCATCTCGCCAGCGCGCGCGGCGTGCTGGCGCTGATGCCCTACGGCGAAGACGACGACTGGCTGCTTTCGCTGCCGCTGTTTCACGTTTCCGGCCAGGGGATTTTATGGCGCTGGCTGCAGGCCGGCGCGCGGTTAACCGTGCGCGAGAAACAGCCGCTGGCGCAGGCTTTGCGCGGCTGTACGCACGCTTCGCTGGTGCCGACCCAGCTCTGGCGTCTGCTTAACACCCACCAGCCTGTTGCACTGAAAGCGGTGCTGCTGGGCGGAGCCGCCATCCCTGTGGAATTGACGCAGCAGGCGCGCGAGCAGGGGATTCGCACCTTCTGCGGCTACGGCCTGACCGAGTTTGCCTCTACCGTCTGCGCGAAAGCGGCGGACGGCGAGCCGGACGTAGGCTATGCGCTGCCGGGCAGAGAGGTGCAGGTGGTTGACGGTGAGGTCTGGATCCGGGCAGAGAGTATGGCCTCAGGCTACTGGCGGGACGGCGAATTGGTTCCGCTGACCAACGCGCAGGGATGGTTCGCTACCCGCGATCGCGGTGAATGGCATGACGGCCGCCTGACGATCCTGGGCCGCATGGATAACCTCTTTTTTAGCGGCGGAGAAGGGATCCAGCCGGAGAGCCTTGAGCGCGTTATCGCCCGCCATCCGCAGATTAACCAGGTGTTTATCGTCCCGCTGGACGACGCCGAGTTTGGACAGCGTCCGGTGGCGGTGGTGGAGTGCGAGCCGGGAACTGATATCACCTGTTTACCTGACTGGGTCAGGGATAAGGTGGCGCGTTTTGAACAACCCGTCCGCTGGCTGCTGTTGCCGACCGAACTCAAAAATGGCGGCATTAAAGTCTCGCGCCGCGCGTTGCAGCAGTGGGTGAACGCCTCGCTGAAGGGATAATAGCCGTTTCAAATAATTACAATCTACTGACCTGCCGCACGCAGAGTGCTTGATCCCCGGGAGACTCCGGTTAAAATCTCGCGGTTTTGGGACTTCTTTATAATAATTGTGTGGGATCACGACAATGAAAAAAGTGGCATTCGTGGGCTTCGGCCTGATGGTTATATCTGCGGCGGCTAACGCCATCAGCATTAACGGCTCGGCGGGTCAGGATTATACCCACCTGGGCTTTGGCATGGGTACCGAGACTTCCGGTCTGGCGATGACCGGCGGCTGGACGCATAACGATGACGACGGCGACGCGGCGAGCCTCGGCCTGGGTCTGAACGTTCCTCTTGGCCCGTTCCTGGCCACCGTCGGCGGTAAAGGTATCTACACCAACCCAAATGACGGTGACGAAGGGTACGCGGCGGCAGTGGGCGGCGGCCTGCAGTGGAAAATTGGCGATAGCTTCGGCCTGTTTGGTGAGTACTACTATTCGCCGGACTCCCTCTCAAGCGGTATCGAAAGCTATGAAGAGGCCAACGCCGGCGCGCGCTGGACCATCATGCGTCCGATTACCATCGAAGCGGGCTATCGCTATTTGAACCTGGCCGGCAAAGACGGCAACCGCGACAACGCGCTGGCCGACGGCCCGTACGTGGGCGTCAGCGCAGGCTTCTAATCACTCCGGCGCGGCGTTCTGTCGCGCCAGTTTCTCTCTTCTCCACCCCGCGTTTGCGCTATAGTGTTTTGACCAAATAAGCGGGAGAACATAATGATTAACGTGGAGATGTTATCCACCGGCGACGAAGTGCTGCATGGACAAATTATTGATACCAATGCTGCCTGGCTTGCCGATCTTTTCTTTGAGCAAGGATTGCCGTTAACGCGCCGCAATACGGTGGGCGACAATCTTGAGTCGCTGGTCGCTATTCTGCGCGAGCGCAGCGAACACTGTGACGTGCTGATTGTGAATGGCGGACTCGGCCCCACCGGTGACGATCTCAGCGCGCTGGCCGCCGCGACCGCAAAAGGCGAAGGGCTGGTGCTGCACGAGGCGTGGCTTTCGCAGATGGAGCGCTTTTTCTCTGAACGTGGCCGCGTCATGGCCCCCAGCAACCGCAAACAGGCTGAAATTCCCGCCAGCGCCGAGCTGGTCGATAACCCGGTGGGTACCGCGTGCGGGTTTGCCATGCAGCTGAACCGCTGCCTGATGTTCTTCACGCCGGGCGTGCCCTCAGAATTTAAAGTGATGGTCGAGCAGCAGATCCTGCCGCGCCTTCGCGATCGTTTTACCCTGCCTGAACCGCCGCTGTGCCTGCGTCTGACCACCTTTGGCCGCTCGGAAAGCGATCTGGCCCAGAGCCTTGACCCTCTCCCGCTGCCGCCGGGCGTCTCCATGGGCTACCGCTCTTCCATGCCGATCATTGAGCTCAAGCTGACAGGTCCGGCCGAACAGAAAGAGGCGATGCTGGCCCTGTGGCCCGAGGTGCAGCGCGTGGCGGGCGAAAGCCTGATCTTTGAAGGGACGGAAGGGCTGCCCGCGCAGATTGCGACGCATCTGCAGTCGCGTCAGCTGAGCGTGACCTTAAGCGAGCAGTTCACCGGTGGCCTGCTGGCGCTGCAGCTGTCGCGCGTCAACGCGCCGCTGCTGGCCAGCGAAGTGGTGCCGTTCCAGCAGGAGACCCTGGCGCAAACCGCCCGCTGGGCTTCCGAGAGAAGGGTGAAGCATTTTGCCGGTCTGGCGCTGTTTGTCGGGGGGCTGGACGAGGAACACCTTAACTTCGCGCTGGCGACGCCGAAAGGCACCTGGGCCCTGCGGGTAAAAATGAGCATCACCCGCCACAGCCTGTCGGTGCGTCAGGAGGTTTGCGCCATGATGGCGCTGAACATGCTGCGCCGCTGGCTGAATGGCAAAGAGGTTGCCAGCGAGCACGGCTGGATTAACGTTGTCGAGTCGCTGTTCATCGAGTAAAACCTGTGCCGGGGCGTTTCGCCCCGGCCATGTTTAGCCCAGCGCCTTCGCCAGCAGGGTGACTGGATGTTCGCAGCGCTTGCTGGTGGACATCTCAATCTGCCACTTGCAGGTTTCGCAGTCCGTTACCACGATATCCGCGCCGCTCTCTTCAATCTGGCGGAACAGCGGGGCGCCAATCGCCTGTGACGTTTCGTAGTTTTCACGCTTAAAGCCGTAGGTTCCCGCAATCCCGCAGCAGCGCGAATCCAGCACCGTCAGCTCCAGGCCCGGAATTAACCGCAGCAGCTCAAGCGTATAGAGCGACCAGCCCATTTTCTCCATATGACACGGCGTGTGATACACCACTTTCAGGGGCAATTTCCCCAGCGGCAACGTCTGCCCGCTATCGAGCTTGCGCCACAGGAAGCGTGTCGCCAGCTCGATGTGCTCGCGCAGGCCGGTATTATCCACGTCCAGCAGATGCGGGTACTCATCGCGCAGGGTGAAGGTACAGGTGGACGAGGTCGCCAGCACCGGAATACCTTTATCGACAATCGCTTCGCGCAGTGACGTGACATTGCTCTGAGCCTGCCTGCGCGCTTTATCGGTAAACCCGTTGGCGATCAGCGGTACGCCGCAGCACTTCTCTTTGTTCAGCAGCTGAACGCCCGTTCCCATGGCGTTCATCACCTTCAGCAGATCTTTGCCCAGCTGCGGGTGGTTGTAGTTCACATAGCAGCCGTGGAAAAAAGCCACCTGGTCGGCGTACTGCGCCTGCTCCGCCGCGACGGATTTGTACCAGCGGCGGAAGGTGCCGTGAGAATATTTCGGCAGGCTGCGGTGATGGTCTATCTTCAGCGTGGCATCCAGCAGCTGACGCACCGGTTTGAGGGAGGTCGCGGCATTCACCAGCGGGGCAAACGGCGTCGAGACGCTGCCCATCAGATCGGTATGGCTCAGAATAGCGTCCCGCAGCGTCGGCTTTTGCGTGCTGTAGCGCGCCCGGGCGCGCTGGATGATATCGCCGATTTTCACATCCGACGGGCAGGCGACTTCGCAGCGTTTGCAGTTAATGCAGTATTTCAGCGCCTCGTCGTACAGCTTGCCGTCCTTCAGCCGCAGACGCTCGCCGTCCGGCCCGGCCTGCTTTGGTCCGGGATAGCGTGGGTTCACGCCGCTCACCGGGCAGACGGTGGTACACACCGTGCATTTAATGCAGCTTTCAAAACGGGTGTCGTTCATTGTTCAGCCTCCGTGCGCTGGCTAATCTGCTCTGCCACATACAGCGCCGTGACGGCGCAGACCCCGCCACCGCATCCCTGGGCAATCGGATCGTACCCGCCCAGCAGCGAGCCGATGGCAAAAAGATTACTGACGGGCTTACCTGAAAGTTGCGGATGTAGCTGGTTATCGACAATCACGCCGAACTGCTGCCAGGGCTGCGGCGAGAAGAAATCACTTTGATACCAGTCCGCGCGGGAGGCACGCTGGCGAACATCCAGCCCCATAATGGCTTCCCGGATGCCCTCCCGGCTGCTCAGCAGCCCGTTGCTGAAGAAGCTGCCGCTTGCCAGCACCGTAAAGCGCGCGCGAAGCGGAATATCGTCGTGGTTGCGCGTCCAGATTTCGCTCACCGCGCCGTCGGTCAGGGTGATTTTTTTCACCTCATCACCCGCCATCCACACGCCGCCCTGCGCGACAAACTGGCGCTGGAGCTGGGTATGCAGGCGAATGCCTGGGACGGAAGGGGGCAGAGTTGGCAGCAGGCCGAGCGAGCAGGGCAGACGATCCGAGAGCCAGCGCCAGAGCCGGTTGTCGCGTAAACCAAAGCAGGCGGGCATCAGCAGGGCGTCACAGCTGTCGCTGAGCGGTCTGAGTGCGTCATACAGCAGCGGCCATTTGTCCTCGTTATCCAGAAAACGGGCGATATTCACCGCGCGAAATTCGCTCGGGTTGTCGCGCAGGACATCAAGCTCAGGCAGCTCTATCTCTGCCGTTTCGGCATTGACGCCCTGGCGACAGAGCGACGCTGCCGCGAGATGGGGCTGAAAATCCAGAAAGCCGCTAATGCCCACGACCCGCACGCGCGCGGCGTTGAAGGGAGCAACGGGCACTTCTTCCGGGCTGAGCCAGGCAGAGCGCAGGGTGCCGAGCGGCGTGACGCGCTGGTGATTGAACCGGGCGCTTCCCTTCAGACGCGCGCCGCAGTCCGCCAGCAGCGCTTCGGTTTCCAGCGCAAAGCGGTCAATATGCTGGGCGCCAATCAGGTGATACGGGTGCTCCGGCGGCAGCTTATCGCGGTACGCTTCGTCCACCAGATCCAGCGAGCCCGACGAGAAGTGCAGGGCGCTCTGGCCCCGGGTGATAATGGCGCAGCGCAGCCCCTGCTTCGTGAGCTTGATGCCGCAGAGCAGGCCTGCCAGCCCGCCGCCGACGATTACGGTATCAAATTTCATCGCGTTGCTCCTTCTCAAGACCGCAAAGCCCCTGGTAGACCCAGCGGGTAAATTCGCTTTCGCGCAGGGCATCGCCCCAGGCGACAGGCTGAATGCCTTTCCAGCGCTCGTTTAAAAACGCGCTGAGCTGATCGAGCGACTGGGTGGCGGTGGTGGTATGAAAACGCTGCAGCAGCCCGGCGGCACGACAGGCGCACAGCTCGCCCTGACAGGTACCCATTCCCACGCGGGTGCGGCGACGAAGATCGAGCAGGCTTGTGACCGTCAGGCTCTCCACCGCGTACTGCACCTCACCGGCGGTGACGGCTTCACACTCGCACACCAGGCTGCGGCTCAGGCGTCCTTCACCGAGCCACTGCGGCGTTCTGTCGCCGTGGCGGTAAATAGCGGATCCGCGCAGCGGCGCGGGCAGGGAGATGATTTTTTGCAGCGTTTTTTCGGTGGACTGACGCGAGCCGGGCAGGGGGTGTTCTGCCGTCACGCACTGTTCGGTATTGCCCAGCTTGCGGCAGACGGCATCGGTCGCCCACTCGGCCATCAGGCGGTAGGTCATCAGCTTGCCGCCGGTGATAGTGATAAACCCGTCCATGCCGTCGCGCTCGGCGTGATCGAGCAGTACGATGCCCCGGCTGACGTTACGTCCGCTCGGGTCGTTGTCGCTGGCAACCAGCGGACGCACGCCCGCGTAGGCGCGCAGAATACGCGTCTGCGCCATCACCGGGGCCAGTTTTTCCCCTTCGCGCAGCAGGATGTCGACCTCTTCGGCGGTCACGCGGTTGTAGTCAATCTCGCTGTAGTCGACGTGGGTTGAGGTGGTACCGATTAACGAAATGGTGTCGCCCGGGACGAGGATATCGGCATCGGACGGTTTGCGGCAGCGGTTGATCACATGGTTATTGATGCGGTGGTCGAGGATCAGCAGCGAGCCTTTCGCCGGGAACATGCGCACCGACAGGTCCGCGTATTCCGCGATGCGCTGCCCCCAGATCCCCGCCGCGTTAACCACCACGGCGGCATACAGCTCGCTGTGTTCGTTATATTGCGTATCAAGGATCCGCACGCCGCAGATACGATGACCTTCACGGATAAGCCCGGTCACTTCGTGCCCGGTCAGAATGTTCGCGCCATGCTCGCGGGCGTCCAGCATATTGGCGGCGGTCAGGCGGAAGGGGTCAACGGTGCCGTCAGGCACTTTCACCGCGCCGATAAGCGCCGGGTTAACCGACGGTTCCAGCCGCCGCGCCAGCGCCGGGTCCATGGCCTCAGCCTGAATGCCCGCCGCAGTGCAGGCGGTAATAAAGTTGTCCTGAAAGGCGAGGTCATCTTCGGGAAGAGTAATAAAGAGGCCGTCGGTCGGCTCAATGCAGTGGCGGGCGATACGCTTGAGGATCTGGTTTTCAGCAATACATTCGCGTGCGGATTCACCGTCGGTAACCGCATACCGCGCGCCGCTGTGCAGCAGGCCATGGTTACGCCCGGTTGCGCCCGTTGCGATGTCGTGGCGCTCCAGCAGCGTGACGCTTAAGCCGCGAAGGGCGCAGTCGCGTGCGATCCCGGCGCCGGTTGCGCCACCGCCAATGATTATCACATCGCTGTAGCGAGGATCGTGAATGGTCATTGTTTACCCTCTATGTTCGTTTTTTTATCATTTAGCCATATCAATAGTGTGGTTTGTTTGATTTCGAACATAAACGCGCGAAATTCGAAAGTGGAACGTGATTTCATGCGCTTTTTTGCGCATTCTGTCATATTTCTGTAACAATCTGTGCGTTGATTCACAGTAACAATCACCGTGATTTCTTAACATCCCCGCCTCTGGAATTCAGGTGCGAGCCACCTGCCCATTCAATTCAAGGCCACGGAGGCTGTTATGCTCAGTATCTTCAAACCTGCGCCGCACAGGGCGCGTCTGCCAGAGGCAGAAATTGATCCGCTATACCGCCGTCTGCGCTGGCAAATTTTCCTGGGGATCTTCTTCGGGTACGCGGCGTACTACCTTGTACGTAAAAACTTCGCGCTCGCCATGCCGTATCTGGTGGAGCAGGGCTTCTCCCGCGGCGATCTGGGGTTCGCGCTCTCGGGGATCTCAATTGCCTACGGTTTTTCCAAATTCATCATGGGTTCCGTGTCGGATCGCTCGAATCCGCGCGTATTCCTGCCCGCCGGCCTGATCCTGGCGGCCGCGGTCATGCTGTTCATGGGCTTTGTGCCGTGGGCGACGTCCAGTATTGCGATTATGTTCGTGCTGCTGTTCCTCTGCGGCTGGTTCCAGGGGATGGGGTGGCCGCCGTGCGGACGTACCATGGTGCACTGGTGGTCGCAGAAGGAACGCGGCGGCATCGTGTCGGTGTGGAACTGCGCGCATAACGTCGGTGGCGGTATTCCGCCGCTGCTGTTCCTGCTGGGGATGGCCTGGTTCAACGACTGGCACGCTGCGCTCTATATGCCTGCCTTTGGCGCCATCGTCGTGGCGATTTTCGCCTTCGCGCTGATGCGCGATACGCCGCAGTCCTGCGGCCTGCCGCCGATTGAAGAGTACAAAAACGACTATCCGGATGATTACAGCAAGGAGCACGAAGAAGAGCTGACCGCAAAACAGATCTTCATGAAGTACGTCCTGCCGAACAAGCTGCTGTGGTACATCGCGGTGGCGAACGTGTTCGTTTATCTGCTGCGCTACGGCATTCTGGACTGGTCCCCGACCTACCTGAAAGAGGTGAAGCACTTCGCGCTGGATAAATCGTCCTGGGCCTATTTCCTGTATGAATATGCCGGGATCCCGGGCACGCTGCTTTGCGGCTGGATGTCGGACAAGGTGTTTAAAGGCAACCGCGGCGCGACGGGCGTGTTCTTTATGACCCTGGTCACCATCGCGACCGTCGTTTACTGGCTCAACCCGCCGGGCAACCCATCAGTAGACATGGCCTGCATGATCGTCATCGGCTTCCTGATTTACGGTCCGGTGATGCTGATCGGTCTGCACGCGCTGGAGCTGGCGCCGAAAAAAGCGGCAGGCACGGCGGCAGGCTTTACCGGTCTGTTCGGCTACCTGGGCGGTTCGGTCGCGGCGAGCGCCATCGTGGGCTACACCGTTGACTTCTTCGGCTGGGACGGCGGCTTTATGGTGATGATCGGCGGCAGCGTGCTGGCGGTACTGCTGCTCATTGTGGTCATGATCGGTGAGAAACGTCACCACGCGGAAGTGCTGGCGCGTCGTCAATAAGGAGCATTGCGATGAAATCATCTTACGTAACAACCGGCCTGCTGCTGGCGGGCCTGATGACAGGCTCCGCGCTGGCGGCGGATAAAATCGTTATTGCCCACCGCGGCGCCAGCGGCTATCTGCCGGAGCATACGCTCCCGGCGAAAGCGATGGCCTATGCCCAGGGCGCGGATTATCTGGAGCAGGATCTGGTTATGACGAAGGACGACCAGCTGGTCGTCCTGCATGACCACTATCTTGACCGCGTGACGGACGTGGCGGAGCGTTTCCCGGACCGCGCGCGCAAAGATGGCCGCTACTACGCCATTGATTTCACCCTGGCGGAGATCCGTTCCCTGAAGTTTACCGAAGGCTTTGAGATTGAAAACGGCAAGAAGGTGCAGGTCTATCCGGGACGTTTCCCGATGGGCAAATCTGACTTCCGGATCCATACCTTCCAGGAAGAGATTGAGTTTGTTCAGGGTCTGAACCACTCAACCGGTAAAAATATCGGCATCTACCCGGAGATCAAAGCGCCGTGGTTCCACCATCAGGAAGGCAAAGACATTGCCGCGAAGACGCTGGAGGTGCTGAAACAGTACGGCTACACCAGCAAGAAGGACAAAGTTTACCTGCAGTGTTTTGACGCCGCCGAGCTGAAGCGCATCAAAACCGAGCTGGAGCCGAAGATGGGGATGAACCTCAATCTGGTTCAGCTGATTGCCTATACCGACTGGAATGAAACACAGGAGAAGCAGCCGGACGGCAAGTGGGTGAACTACAGCTACGACTGGATGTTTAAGCCGGGCGCGATGAAGCAGATTGCGCAGTACGCCGACGGTATCGGGCCGGATTACCACATGCTGGTGGCGGAAGGCTCAACGCCGGGCCACGTGAAGCTGACGGCGATGGTGAAAGAGGCGCACGCCAGCAGGATGCAGGTGCATCCGTATACCGTGCGTGCAGACCAGCTGCCGCCGTATGCCACGGACGTGAATCAGCTTTATGAGGTGTTGTATAACCAGGCGGGCGTGGACGGACTGTTTACGGATTTCCCGGATAAAGCGGTCGAATTCATTCACCGGAAGTAGGTTTGGCAGGTCGGGTAAGGCGAAGCCGCCACCCGACAATCAGGCTCTGCGGCCTGATACCCTCACCCTAACCCTCTCCCACCGGGAGAGGGGATACGGACAACATCACATCTCTATCTCTATATCGCCTTTTGCCCGGCAGCAGCAGGGCAAAATTTCCCCTTCGTTGATAAAGGCCAGCGGCTCGGTCAGCCAGTCCACCTGGCCGGCGACCAGGCGGCAGCGGCAGGAACCGCAGTAGCCGGAACGACACTGGTACTCTACTTCTACCTGATGCGCCTCAAGCGCCACCAGCAGAGAAGGGTGCTCCTCCCGACACAGCACCTCAGTGCCGGAAAGACGTAGCGTGACGCGTGACATCAGAGCTGGAAGTTGCTCAGGTCGTCGGTGTTGACTTCAGAATCAATCTGACCGACCAGATAAGAGCTGACTTCCACTTCCTGCGGCGCAACCTGCACGTTATCGGACACCAGCCAGGTATTGATCCACGGAATCGGGTTAGAGCGCGTCTGGAACGGCAGGTCAAGACCGACAGCCTGCATGCGGATGTTGGTGATGTACTCAACGTACTGGCACAGGATGTCTTTGTTCAGGCCAATCATGGAGCCGTCGCGGAACAGGTAGTCTGCCCACTCTTTCTCCTGCTGAGCCGCCAGCACGAACAGGTCGTAGCACTCCTGCTTGCACTCTTCGGCAATTTCCGCCATCTCCGGATCGTCCGTCCCGCTGCGCAGCAGGTTCAGCATGTGCTGGGTACCGGTCAGGTGCAGGGCTTCATCGCGGGCGATCAGACGAATGATTTTGGCGTTGCCTTCCATCAGCTTGCGCTCGGCAAAGGCGAAGGAGCAGGCAAAGCTCACGTAGAAGCGGATCGCTTCCAGCGCGTTAACGCTCATCAGGCACAGGTACAGCTGTTTTTTCAGCGCGCGCAGGTTAACGGTGATGGTTTTACCGTTCACGTTGTGGGTGCCTTCGCCCAGCAGATGCCAGTAGCTGGTCATCTCGATCAGCTCGTCGTAGTAATGGGCAATGCCTTCCGCGCGCTTCTGGATCTGCTCGTTGGTGACGATATCGTCAAACACCACCGCCGGATCGTTCACGATGTTGCGGATGATGTGGGTGTAAGAGCGGGAGTGGATCGTCTCGGAGAACGCCCAGGTTTCCACCCAGGTTTCCAGCTCAGGAATGGAGATCAGCGGCAGCAGCGCCACGTTCGGGCTACGACCCTGAATGGAGTCCAGCAGCGTCTGGTACTTCAGGTTGCTGATGAAGATATGTTTTTCGTGATCCGGCAGCGACTGGTAGTCAATACGGTCGCGGGAGACGTCCACTTCTTCCGGGCGCCAGAAGAAGGAGAGTTGCTTTTCAATCAGCTTTTCGAAGATGTCATATTTTTGCTGATCGTAGCGTGCCACGTTGACCGGCTGGCCGAAGAACATCGGCTCTTTGAGCTGGTCGTTTTTCGTCTGTGAAAAGGTGGTATATGCCATGAGTGTGTCCTGTCTTACGAAATAAAGGCGGGGATATCCCCGCCCTTCATTAGATCTTACATGCGCCGCTTTCGCAGCCATCGTCCTGAATTGACGGTACCATGTCGTCCTGCGCGTCTTCCGCACCGTCACGGGTGTTGTGATAGTACAGCGTTTTCACGCCAAATTTGTAGGCGGTGAGCAGGTCTTTCAGCAGCTGCTGCATCGGTACCTTGCCGGACGGGAAGCGCGTCGGGTCATAGTTGGTATTGGCAGAGATCGACTGGTCGATAAACTTCTGCATGATACCCACCAGCTGCAGGTAGCCGTCGTTGTTCGGCATTTCCCACAGCAGCTCGTAGTTATTACCCAGCGTTTCGTAATCCGGTACCACCTGACGCAGCACGCCGTCTTTCGACGCTTTGATGCTGACGTGGCCGCGCGGCGGTTCAATACCGTTGGTGGCGTTAGAGATCTGTGAAGAGGTCTCGGACGGCATCAGGGCAGAGAGCGTTGAGTTACGCAGGCCATGGGTCTTGATGGACTCGCGCAGACCTTCCCAGTCGAGGTGCAGCGGTTCGCTGACGATCGCATCCAGGTCTTTCTTGTAGGTGTCGATTGGCAGAATGCCTTTCGCGTAGGTGGTTTCGTTGAACCACGGGCACGCGCCTTGCTCTTTCGCCAGCTCGTTAGAGGCTTTCATCAGGTAGTACTGAATCGCTTCGAACGTCTGGTGCGTCAGGTTGTTAGCGCTGCCGTCGGAGTAACGCTTGCCGTTTTTCGCCAGCCAGTAGGCGAAGTTGATCACGCCGATACCCAGGGTACGGCGGCCCATTGCACCGCGTTTAGCGGCCGGGATTGGGTAATCCTGGTAGTCCAGCAGGGCGTCGAGCGCGCGAACCGCCAGCACCGCCAGCTCTTCCAGCTCGTCCAGGCTCTTAATTGCGCCCAGGTTGAACGCGGAAAGCGTACACAGCGCGATTTCGCCGTTTTCGTCGTTCACGTCTTCCAGCGGTTTGGTCGGCAGGGCGATCTCCAGGCACAGGTTAGACTGGCGCACTGGCGCAACTACTGGATCAAACGGGCTGTGGGTGTTGCAGTGGTCCACGTTCTGGATGTAGATACGGCCGGTAGAGGCACGTTCCTGCATCATCAGGGAGAACAGGTCTACCGCCTTCACGCGCTGCTTGCGGATGCTGTCGTCTTTTTCGTATTTGGTGTACAGACGCTCGAACTCGTCCTGATCGGCAAAGAACGCGTCATACAGGCCCGGAACGTCGGACGGGCTGAACAGGGTGATGTCTTCGCCTTTCAGCAGACGGGTGTACATCAGCTTGTTGATCTGCACGCCGTAGTCCATATGGCGCACGCGGTTGCCTTCCACGCCGCGGTTGTTTTTCAGAACCAGCAGGCTTTCCACTTCCAGGTGCCACATCGGGTAGAACAGGGTCGCAGCACCGCCGCGCACGCCGCCCTGAGAGCAGGATTTTACTGCCGTCTGGAAGTGTTTATAGAACGGGATACAGCCGGTGTGGAACGCTTCACCGCCGCGAATCGGGCTGCCCAGCGCACGGATGCGACCGGCGTTGATGCCGATACCGGCACGCTGGGAGACGTATTTCACGATCGCGCTGGAGGTGGCGTTGATGGAATCCAGGCTGTCACCACACTCGATCAGTACGCAGGAGCTGAACTGACGGGTTGGGGTACGCACGCCAGACATGATTGGCGTTGGCAGAGAAATTTTGAACGTGGATACCGCATCGTAGAAACGCTTCACGTATTCCAGACGGGTGTCACGCGGGTAGTTAGAGAACAGGCAGGCGGCCACCAGAATATAGAGGAACTGGGCGCTTTCGTAGATCTCACCGGTTACACGGTTCTGAACCAGGTATTTGCCTTCGAGCTGCTTCACCGCCGCGTAGGAGAAGTTCATGTCGCGCCAGTGATCGATAAACCCGTTCATCTGCTCGAACTCTTCTTCCGTATAGTCTTCCAGCAGATGCGTGTCGTATTTGCCCAGCTCAACCATTTTCACCACGTGATCGTAAAGCTTCGGCGGCTCAAACTGGCCGTAGGCTTTTTTACGCAGGTGGAAAATCGCCAGACGTGCAGCGAGGTACTGATAATCCGGTGCTTCGCGGGAGATGAGGTCTGCCGCTGCTTTAATGATTGTTTCGTGGATATCAGACGTTTTGATGCCGTCGTAGAACTGAATGTGGGAACGCAGTTCAACCTGGGAGATAGATACGTTGTTCAGTCCTTCTGCTGCCCAGTCGAGAACTCGATGGATTTTGTCCAGATTGATACGCTCGGTAGTACCGTCGCGCTTTGTCACCAGCAGACTCTGATTCATGTGGGTTTTACCTGTCCGTGAAATAAAAAATATCCCCCGTTTATCCACAGATCCGCCTTGTGACTAACTCTGTGGATAAATACTACATGTAGGGGGTTTGCGATAAGAAAAACGCTATATGGTGAGTATTCTAGTATCGAATCTTTTCAGCACAAGGGTTGATTTTGGCGTTAAATTGAGGTTGTGAAAGAGTAAAAAAGGCTAAGTCCTCGTACCGTAAGGCCTGGAAGACATGTCAATAATTAAGAAAAAAAATTCAAAATTTGATCGAGTGCTGATTTCTTCAACGGGAGGTCAGAATTGCGCAACATGATGTCGCGCAATCTTTATAAGAATAACGAATGACGTTAGTCGTTTTTGGCGGTGGTATGCAACATATAGTTAACATCTACGCCCGGTGCAAGCTTGAATTTATCGGTCAACGGATTGTAGTGCAGGCCGGTGATGTGCTGCTCTTTGAGCCACGTCTGGTCAACCCAGCTTAACAACTCCGCAGGCTTGATGAATTTCTTCACGTCGTGCGTCCCTTTCGGCACCATGCGCAGCACATACTCCGCGCCGACAACGGCCATCAGCCAGGCTTTACCGTTACGGTTGATGGTTGAGAAGAAGACCTGGCCGCCCGGTTTCACCAGTTTTGCACAGGCGTGCACCACCGACTGCGGATCGGGAACGTGCTCCAGCATCTCCATGCAGGTCACCACATCGTACTGATGGGCGTGTTTTGCCGCGTGCTCTTCCACGGTTTCCTGCACGTATTCCACCTGTATGCCGGACTCCAGCGCGTGAAGGCGGGCCACCTGGAGCGGTTCAAAGCCCATATCCAGGCCCGTAACATTCGCCCCTTCGCGCGCCATGCTCTCAGCCAGGATGCCGCCGCCGCAGCCGACGTCGAGCACTTTCTTACCGAACAGACCGCCGGAACGCTCCGCGATATAGCCCAGACGCAGCGGGTTAATGCGATGCAGCGGTTTGAACTCACCTTCGAGATCCCACCAGCGGGACGCCACCGCTTCAAATTTGGCAATCTCTTCGTGGTCAACGTTGTGAGCCACCGGGGATTTTTCGGCATTCATGGGCGCTTTTACTCCTTATTTAGCAAGACAAAGGAGTATATCAGGCAATCCCCGTGAATAAAGCGTATAGGTTTACCTCAATCACCTCGGCTGTGTTATAATTTGCGACCTTTGAATCCGGGATACAGTAGAGGGATAGCGGTTAGATGAGCGACCTTGCGAGAGAAATTACACCGGTTAACATCGAGGAAGAGCTGAAGAGCTCCTATCTGGACTATGCGATGTCGGTCATTGTTGGCCGTGCGCTGCCGGACGTCCGCGATGGCCTTAAGCCGGTACACCGTCGCGTACTATACGCCATGAACGTATTGGGCAATGACTGGAATAAAGCCTATAAAAAATCTGCCCGCGTCGTCGGTGACGTCATCGGTAAATATCACCCGCATGGTGATACCGCCGTTTATGACACCATCGTTCGTATGGCGCAGCCATTCTCCTTGCGTTACATGCTGGTAGATGGTCAGGGTAACTTTGGTTCAGTCGACGGCGACTCCGCTGCGGCGATGCGTTATACGGAAATCCGTATGTCGAAAATCGCTCATGAGCTGATGGCCGACCTGGAAAAAGAGACCGTTGATTTCGTCGATAACTACGACGGCACCGAGCGCATCCCAGATGTGATGCCAACCAAGATCCCGAACCTGCTGGTTAACGGTTCGTCCGGTATCGCGGTCGGTATGGCAACCAACATTCCGCCGCACAATATCACCGAAGTGATCAACGGCTGCCTGGCCTATATCGACGATGAAGACATCAGCATTGAAGGGCTGATGGAACACATCCCGGGTCCGGACTTCCCAACGGCGGCGATTATCAACGGTCGTCGCGGTATTGAAGAAGCGTACCGCACCGGCCGCGGCAAGATTTACATCCGTGCCCGCGCCGAAGTGGAAGCGGACGCTAAAACCGGCCGTGAAACCATCATTGTTCACGAGATCCCGTATCAGGTGAACAAAGCGCGTCTGATTGAAAAAATCGCCGAGCTGGTAAAAGAAAAACGCGTTGAAGGCATCAGCGCGCTGCGTGACGAGTCTGACAAAGACGGTATGCGCATCGTGATTGAGATCAAACGCGACGCGGTGGGTGAGGTTGTGCTGAACAACCTGTACTCCCAGACTCAGCTTCAGGTTTCCTTCGGTATCAACATGGTTGCGCTGCACCATGGTCAGCCGAAGATCATGAACCTTAAAGAGATCCTGAGCGCGTTCGTGCGTCACCGCCGTGAAGTGGTGACCCGTCGTACCATCTTCGAACTGCGCAAAGCCCGCGACCGTGCGCACATCCTTGAAGCGCTGGCGGTTGCGCTGGCCAACATCGACCCGATCATCGAACTGATCCGTCGTGCGCCAACCCCGGCGGAGGCGAAAGCCGCCCTGATTTCCCGTCCGTGGGATCTGGGTAACGTCGCCGCGATGCTGGAACGTGCGGGCGATGACGCAGCGCGTCCTGAGTGGCTGGAACCTGAGTTCGGCGTGCGTGACGGTCAGTATTACCTGACTGAACAGCAGGCTCAGGCGATTCTGGATCTGCGTCTGCAGAAACTGACCGGCCTTGAGCACGAGAAACTGCTCGACGAATACAAAGAGCTGCTGGAACAGATTGCTGAACTGCTGCATATCCTGGGCAGCGCAGAGCGTCTGATGGAAGTGATCCGTGAAGAGCTGGAGCTGGTCCGCGATCAGTTCGGCGATGCGCGCCGCACCGAAATCACCGCGAACAGCTCTGATATCAACATTGAAGACCTGATCAACCGCGAAGACGTGGTGGTCACCCTGTCTCACCAGGGCTATGTGAAGTATCAGCCGCTGACCGACTACGAAGCACAGCGTCGTGGCGGTAAAGGTAAATCTGCGGCACGCATTAAAGAAGAAGACTTTATTGACCGCCTGCTGGTGGCGAACACCCATGACACGATCCTCTGCTTCTCCAGCCGCGGTCGTCTGTACTGGATGAAAGTCTATCAGCTGCCGGAAGCGAGCCGTGGCGCGCGTGGTCGTCCAATCGTTAACCTGCTGCCGCTGGAAGCGAATGAACGTATCACCGCCATCCTGCCGGTACGCGAGTACGAAGAGGGCGTGAACGTCTTTATGGCGACCGCCAGCGGTACCGTGAAGAAAACCGCGCTGACCGAGTTCAGCCGCCCACGTTCCGCCGGGATCATCGCGGTGAACCTGAACGAAGGCGACGAGCTGATCGGTGTGGATCTGACCTCCGGTTCTGATGAAGTGATGCTGTTCTCTGCGGCCGGTAAAGTGGTGCGCTTTAAAGAGAACGCCGTTCGTGCAATGGGTCGTACCGCTACGGGCGTTCGTGGTATCAAACTGGCTGGCGAAGACAGCGTTGTTTCTCTGATTATTCCGCGCGGTGAAGGGGCTATCCTGACCGTGACGCAGAATGGTTACGGTAAACGTACGGCGGAAGGGGAATACCCAACCAAGTCTCGCGGCACGCAGGGCGTTATCTCTATCAAAGTGACCGAGCGCAACGGTTCCGTTGTGGGCGCGGTGCAGGTAGACGATGCCGATCAGATCATGATGATCACCGATGCCGGTACGCTGGTGCGTACCCGCGTCTCTGAGATCAGCGTGGTTGGGCGTAACACCCAGGGCGTGATCCTCATCCGTACAGCGGAAGATGAAAACGTGGTGGGTCTGCAGCGCGTTGCTGAGCCGGTGGATGACGAAGAGCTCGATTCCATCGACGGTAGCGTTGCGGAAGGCGATGATGATATCGCGCCGGAAGCCGACACCGACGATGACGTAGCGGATGACGCTGACGAGTAATGTCTCCTGATGCAAAAAAGGGCCGGATTCCGGCCCTTTTCTTTTGCACAAGCAGATAAGTCAACGTTGCGACCTGGCGCGTTTACCGCTACCTTAACCACATTCTTTTGACCCCGACGGCGGAGCCTCGCCCCCTTGAAATACCTCGTCTCCTTTCGTACTACGCTGAAAGTTTCTCGCTATCTGTTTCGGGCGCTGGCGCTCTTGCTTTGGCTGCTGGTGGCCTTGTTCTCGGTGTTTTACATCGTTAACGCGCTACACCAGAAAGAAGCGGAGATCCGCCAGGAGTTTAACTTAAGCTCCGACCAGGCCCAGCGCTACATCCAGCGAACGTCTGACGTGATGAAGGAGCTGAAGTATATTGCCGAAAATCGTCTGACGGCGGAAAACGGCATCCTTGCGCTTCGCGGGCGTAACGACAAAACCGAAGTCCCGGACTTCCAGCCGCTGTTCCCGGACTCCGATTGCTCCACCATGAGCAATACCTGGCGCGGGTCGCTGGAATCCCTTGCCTGGTTTATGCGCTACTGGCGCGACAATTTCTCCGCCGCCTATGACCTGAACCGCGTATTCCTGATTGGCAGTGAAAATCTCTGCATGGCTGACTTTGGCCTGCGCGACGTGCCCGTTGAGCGTGACGATGCGCTGAAAAGCCTGCATGAACGTATTGTGAAATACCGCAATGCGCCGCAGGACGAGCGCGGGAATAACATCTTCTGGGTTAGCCAGGGCCCGCGCCCGGGCGTGGGCTATTTCTACGCCCTGACGCCGGTGTATCTGGGCAATCGCCTGCAGGCGCTGCTGGGGATTGAGCAGACCATTCGTATGGAAAACTTTTTCACTCCGGGCAGCCTGCCTATGGGGGTGACCATTCTGGATGAAAACGGTCATCAGCTGATCTCACTCGCCGGGCCGGATAACCGGTTAAACGTTGAACCGCACTGGATGCAGGAGCGGTCGTGGTTTGGCTATACCTCGGGCTTCCGCGAGCTGGTGCTGAAAAAGAGCCTGCCGCCTTCGTCGCTGAGTATTGTCTATTCGCTGCCGGTAGATATGGTGCTTGAGCGGATACGTATTCTCATCATGAATGCGATTCTGCTGAACCTGATCGCGGGCGGGGCGCTGTTTACCCTGGCGCGCATGTATGAGCGGAAAATCTTTATTCCGGCCGAAAGCGACGCCCAGCGGCTGGAGGAACACGAGCAGTTTAACCGGAAGATTGTCGCGTCGGCGCCGGTGGGGATCTGTATTCTGCGTACCCAGGACGGAACCAACATCCTGAGTAACGAGCTGGCGCATAACTACCTGAACATGCTGACGCACGAAGACCGCCAGAGGCTGACGCAAATTATCTGCGGTCAGCAGGTTAACTTTGTCGACGTGCTCACCAGCACGCACACCAACCTGCAGATCAGCTTTGTGCATTCCCGCTATCGCAATGAAAACGTGGCGATTTGCGTGCTGGTGGATGTCTCCGCGCGCGTGAAGATGGAAGAGTCGTTGCAGGAGATGGCGCAGGCCGCGGAGCAGGCCAGCCAGTCGAAATCCATGTTCCTTGCCACCGTCAGCCACGAGCTGCGAACGCCGCTGTACGGGATCATCGGTAACCTCGACCTGCTGCAGACCAAAGAGCTGCCGAAAGGGGTCGACAGGCTGGTGACGGCAATGAACAACTCCTCCAGCCTGCTGCTGAAAATCATCAGTGATATTCTCGACTTCTCTAAAATTGAGTCTGAGCAGCTGAAAATCGAACCGCGGGAGTTCTCGCCGCGCGAGGTCATGAACCACATCAGCGCCAACTATCTGCCGCTGGTGGTGCGTAAACAGCTGGGGCTCTACTGCTTTATTGAACCTGACGTGCCGCTGACGCTGCACGGCGATCCGATGCGCCTGCAGCAGGTCATATCAAACCTGCTCAGCAACGCCATCAAATTCACCGACGTTGGCTGTATCGTGTTGCACGTTTGCCGGGCGGGGGATTACCTGAGCATTCGCGTGCGCGACACGGGCGTCGGCATCCCGGCGAAGGAAGTGGTCCGCCTGTTCGACCCGTTCTTCCAGGTCGGGACCGGCGTGCAGCGTAACTTCCAGGGCACCGGACTGGGGCTGGCGATTTGTGAGAAGCTCGTCAGCATGATGGACGGCGATATCTCTGTGGATACCGAGCCCGGCATGGGCAGCCAGTTCACCATCCGTATTCCGCTCTATTCGGCGCAGTATCCGGCAAAAGCGACGGTGGACGGGCTGAGCGACAAGCGCTGCTGGCTGGCGGTGCATAACGCCTCGCTGAATGACTACCTGACGGCGCTGCTTGCCCACAGCGGCGTGAGGGTGTGTCTCTATGAAGGTCAAACACCGGATGTGGACGATGTGCTGATTGCCGACGAGATGCCGGAGCAGCCGTGGCAGGGGAGAGGGTCGGTGCTCTTCTGCCGTCGCCACATCGGCATTCCTGTCGAGCGTGCACCAGGGGAATGGGTACACAGTGTTGCAACGCCGCACGAGCTGTTGAGCCTGCTGGCGCGCATCTACAAAGTGGAGCTGGAAGAGCGCGACGGCGCGGGCGGATTGCCGTCACCGGAGTCTCTGGCGTCGGTGAATGACGATATGATGATTCTGGTGGTGGATGACCATCCGATTAACCGCCGCCTGCTGGCTGACCAGCTTGGATCGCTGGGCTACCAGTGCAAAACCGCCAATGACGGTGTGGATGCGCTGAATGTGCTGAGTAAAAATCATATTGATATCGTGCTTAGCGACGTCAACATGCCAAACATGGACGGCTACCGTCTGACGCAGCGCATCCGACAGCTTGGCCTGACGCTGCCGGTGGTGGGCGTAACGGCGAACGCGCTGGCGGAAGAGAAACAGCGTTGTCTGGAGTCAGGCATGGACAGCTGTCTGTCGAAACCGGTGACGCTGGACGTGCTGAAGCAGACGTTGTCGATTTACGCGGATCGCGTGAGAAAAACCAGAATATAAAAAAGGCCCGTAAGGGCCTTTTCGTTTTTTCACCCTCTCCCCGTGGGAGAGGGACGGGGTGAGGGCATCAGGCCGCACACCCGTCCGGGATCAATCCTTGTCCGTTGCGCTCAGCGTAACGGAGGAGAGATAGTTCAGCAGAGCAATATCGTTGTCCACGCCCAGCTTCATCATCGCTGATTTCTTCTGGCTGCTGATGGTTTTAATGCTGCGGTTCAGCTTCTTGGCAATCTCGGTTACCAGGAAACCTTCTGCGAACAGGCGCAGAACTTCACTCTCTTTCGGGGACAGGCGTTTGTCACCGTAGCCACCCGCGCTGATTTTTTCCAGCAGACGAGAGACGCTCTCAGGCGTGAACTTCTTGCCTTTCTGCAGCGCAGCGAGCGCTTTTGGCAGATCGGTCGGGGCGCCCTGTTTCAGCACAATCCCTTCGATGTCCAGATCCAACACCGCGCTCAGGATCGCCGGGTTGTTGTTCATGGTCAGAACAATGATCGAGATATCCGGGAAGTGACGCTTAATGTATTTGATGAGCGTGATCCCATCACCGTATTTGTCTCCAGGCATGGAGAGATCGGTAATGAGCACGTGTGCATCAAGCTTTGGGAGGTTATTGATCAGTGCTGTAGAGTCTTCAAATTCACCGACTACATTCACCCACTCGATCTGTTCAAGTGATTTGCGAATACCGAACAGTACAATCGGATGGTCATCGGCAATAATTACGTTCATATTGTTCATGTATAAGGCTACCTTGCTACAGCAAGCTTTTGACGTAGGCGTCAATGTCGCTGATGTATTTTTCAATGCCAGAGGCATCTTTCTCACGAATTAGATGTTCCAGCGTTTCACATAACTGCTTGCCGGGAACCAGATTAAGCATGGCAAACACCCCTTTAAGCCGGTGTGCTGTCTGTGCCAGCGCTGCAAAATCATTCGCAGCGGACTCAGTATACAACCGCTTAACATCATCTGGTACTGTATCAACAAAGAGTGAATAGTATCCGCTGGCGTGAAGCTCGGCATTTTCATTGCCGCCTAACGGTGACTCCGTTATCTCTTCCTGCGCCAGCTGCTCTTCTATTAGTTGTAGTACAGCTTCCTGCATCGCATTGCTTATATTAAAGTTGACGCGCAGCTGGCCAGGGCCGATTTTCCGCACGCCTGACTCATCATCGCTTAAAAGCAAGCCGGAGGCAGTAAGATTAGACGGATTATCAGTTAAAAACAGATCAAATTCTTGACTTGCAAGTCTTTCATCCGGCGTGATGCAGGCCGCTCCCCAGTTTTCTAACTGACGAACGACAATATTGCGGATCTCGTTCGAGGTCACGTCGACCATCACCACGACGTCATCCAGCAGACGTTCCTCATCTTCTTCCTGCGGATTGGCCGCCATTTTCACGTGCAGAGAATAGCGGGTGCCGAGGGATTCACGAGCTTTGATATTCAGGTGGCCGCCGAGCTTACGCGCCAGCTGATCGCACAGCCAGAAGGTCAGGGCATTGGCCTTGCCGTAGCGATCGCTCTGCGTGTCATTCAGGAACGGGAAGTGCAGATTATCAATTTCACTCGTTGTGACGCCTTCCCCGGTGTCCAGGATGCGGAACGTCAGACGGTCTTCTGCCGACTCCTCGGTGCTGACTTCAAGGGTGATTTTGCCGATCTGCGTGGTGGTCACGGCATACTGAATAATCATCAGCAGAATGCGGCGCAGCGCTTCGCGATCGCCGTGGCGTTCGTCATTCGCAGGGAGATTGTTATTGATCAGCAGCTGCAGCCCTTTGCGCTTGATGACGGGCAGTACTTCAGGCACCACTTCATCGATCAGATCCTGAATGGAGAAGAGGGCTGGCGTTCCCTTCCAGAAATCATTCTCCAGCATGTTCGCCAGCTGGATCTCATCAACCATTCTGACCAGCGAATCGGCCTGGCAGGCAAGCTGGTGGCTTTCAGAGGTGTTTAACGCCGCCGCCTGGGTCGCCAGCGTTTTTAACGGCTGCTTGAAGGCATCGCCAATGTTCTGCATAAATGCGGCGCGCCCCTGCTGGTTTTTCTCATACAGCCTTTGCGCCTGCTTGAGCTTCTTATTGACCAGCACTTCGCGATCCTGGTCGCGAATAATGAAGATTTGCGTGCGGGGAGCCACCTGGCTGCGGAACTGACGGATCTCGTACAGTTCATTGTTGATGGTGGCCTGAATCACCCCCTGGTGTTGATCCGCCATGGTGGTGATGTTCTGCAGGTTAAGATGCGGCAGCAGATGGTCGGCAATTTTGTTGCTCATCACCGTACGATTCGCCTCCTGATCGTGAACCAGGACCCCAAGCGGCAGCACGGAAACAATCTCTTCATTCAGTGCACGCAATACGCGCAGCTCATTGCTGGTGCCGGCCGGAACCGCAGAGGCGTCGCTCTGACGACCCGTCTGGAAACGGAAGGTGCTGTAGCCAAACAGGGCCAGCGCCAGCAGACCGATATTCAGCAGCAGAGGCAGCAGGATATTTTGCAGGGTGTCGAGCAACAGCGTGCCAAACGGTACCTGCCACACCAGGCGCATACCGGTCGAGTTCAGCGATGAGGCAATTTCGATTTTCGAGCCGTTAAAGGAGATCGATACGCTCTCTGCGGCCTCTTTGTCAGACGCCGCACGCATGTTCTGGGTGCTGGTGTCTGGCTCCAGGCGGAAGCTGTCGAGCGGCATGTCCGGCGGGATTAAATCATTAATCGGTAAATCGAAGGCCACTACCGTCGCCAGATGTCCGGGCTGGTTGAACGTGGTACGCAGGGTAAAATAATGGCCGTTTTGCCAGGCCAGACGACGCAGGGAAGAGAAACTCTCACGTTCATCAAGGGCGTTCGCCTGCTGCAGCATCTCTGCCCGGCGGGAATCGACGATGCTGCCCACGGTTGTCTCTTTAAAGCCGGACGAGAGATCTTTTAACGGCAGCGTTGAGATCAGGATCATGCTGTTATCCTGACCGTTCAGATAATACATCGACCACGGTACCGTTTCGGCACCCCAGAGGGTATCCAGATAGGTCGAAATA
Organism: Enterobacter sp. E20; assembly: GCF_000801755.2. NCBI lineage: Bacteria > Pseudomonadati > Pseudomonadota > Gammaproteobacteria > Enterobacterales > Enterobacteriaceae > Enterobacter > Enterobacter sp. E20. The sequence continues at coordinate 3,308,400 of NZ_CP012999.1, read as the reverse complement.
CGCTGCGTCATCTCAAGCGTCGCGCTGTCGTGAGAACCGAAAATAAGAGCCTCGGTCTTACGCTGCGGTTTTTCGAGATAATAGACATCCTGCTTAAGCCGCGTCTCCTGAAGTCCATCCCCGGATGAGGAGGTCGGGGCAGCCGCGATATTGTCGTAAATCTGCCAGGTGGCGTAGCGCCAGGTGTCTATGCGCTTGTGCACGGCATGAGTGATATCAACGACCTGATAGCTCTTATCCTTCAGCCAGGCGTTAACCGCGCTTTGTACCATCACCCCCATGGTGACTAACAGCACAACGATCAAAAGAAGAAAGAAACGGGTGATGCTCCCGGGGAGAAGGGAGAATTTGCTCGGGGCGGTAGTTTCAGTCTGACTCATTGATATCTTTAACCCGTTATGGTCGTGCTCTGTGGCGATAGGGCAGTATAAAGGGTAATAACTGAATTTCCAGCGCGACTGTCCGGGAAGAGGCGACTTTTTCTCCGGACAATATCGGCGGCAGGGAGTGCAGAAAACATGTACAAACGCGCCATGCGCGTACAAATAATCGACCCACGCCGTCAATAAATAGCACGAATTAACAAGAAATTAAGTCTTGTACCAATTTATGGACTTCGAAGAATACCCGAAGAGAATTTAGTTAATAGTCGTTACAATTACGGTGCGGTAGCACAAAAAAAGAGAAGTTACGTAAAGAAAGGTAAAAAAAAACCGAATGCGAAGCATCCGGTTCAATTAGGGATAAACAGACATTCAAAACTGAATGACGGTAATAAATAAAGTTAATGATGATAGCGAGAGTTATTTTAGAGATTAGCTGCGATCTTGTTTTGTCATTCAGTGCTGTAACGGATTTTATTGTAACTTACTGATGTTTATGGGGTGATTTTTTCGTTTGATTATAAGTGCTAATTTTCTAAGCTATTTGTGCTTTGTAAAAGTTCCTTGATATTTACATTTTGAAACATGTTGATAGATAAATGAAACATCTTCAAAGTTTTCGTATCATATTCGCATTGGATTATTCTGTAATTTTGAGGAGAATGAAATTGCCGACTGGTTAATGAGGGTTAACCAGTAAGCAGTGGCAATTATAAGGCATATAACAGAGGGTTAATAAAATGAAAGTTAAAGTACTGTCCCTCCTGGTACCAGCACTCCTGGTGGCAGGCGCAGCAAATGCGGCCGAAATTTATAACAAAGATGGCAACAAATTAGATCTGTACGGCAAAGTCGATGGTCTGCACTATTTCTCTGACGACAAGGGTGCCGACGGCGACCAGACCTACATGCGTCTTGGCTTCAAAGGCGAAACTCAGGTTAACGAGCAGCTGACCGGTTACGGCCAGTGGGAATACCAGATCCAGGGCAACACCTCCGAAAGCGAAAACGATGCCTGGACGCGTGTGGCGTTCGCGGGTCTGAAATTCGGTGACGCGGGTTCTTTCGATTACGGTCGTAACTACGGCGTAATCTACGACGTAACCTCCTGGACTGACGTTCTGCCAGAATTTGGCGGCGATACCTACGGCGCAGACAACTTCCTGCAGTCCCGTGCTAACGGCGTAGCGACCTACCGTAACCAGGACTTCTTCGGTCTGGTGGATGGTCTGAACTTTGCCCTGCAGTATCAGGGTAAAAACGGCAGCGTAAGCGGTGAAAACGTAGGTGGCCGTAGCCTGCTGAAACAGAACGGCGACGGCTACGGTGCATCCGTGACCTATAACCTGGGCGAAGGTTTCAGCGTGGGCGGCGCAATGTCCTCCTCCAAACGTACCGCCGATCAGAACGGCGCAAGCGTTTACGGTCATGGCGATAACGCAGAAGTCTATTCTGGTGGCCTGAAATACGATGCCAACAACATCTATCTGGCAGCGCAGTACTCCCAGACCTACAACGCAACCCGTTTCGGTACCTCTAACGGCAGCAGCCCGACTACCGCTTACGGCTTCGCTAACAAAGCGCAGAACTTCGAAGTGGTTGCTCAGTACCAGTTCGACTTCGGCCTGCGTCCATCCGTGGCTTACCTGCAGTCTAAAGGGAAAGACATCGAAGGTTACGGCGATCAGGATCTGCTGAAATATGTTGATGTTGGTGCGACTTACTACTTCAACAAAAACATGTCCACCTACGTGGATTACAAAATCAACCTGGTTGATGAAAATGAATTCACCCGTCAGGCGGGTATCGGTACTGACGATATCGTCGCGCTGGGCCTGGTTTACCAGTTCTAATCGCTTCACCGTGTGACGTAAGGGGCCTGATGGCCCCTTTTTTGTGCTTCCCGGATTCTCACAACTCACCCGTTTTGGTGTACTCTTGCCGCCCTGGCATGAGGATAATAATGAATGGACATGACTTTTTTACGCGCCAGCTTTCTGGCTATGCTTTTTTTCCTGACCGCGTGTAACGATCCCACTCCCGTGGCGAAAACCGACGCACCCGCCGCGACGGTGCTCGAAGGCAAAACGATGGGCACCTTCTGGCGCGTCAGCGTGATGAACCTCGATAAAACGCGCACAGATGAACTTCGCGGCAAAATCCAGTCTCAGCTGGATGCCGACGATCAGCTGCTCTCAACCTATAAAAATGATTCGGCGCTGATGCGCTTTAATCTCTCCACCAGTACCTCCCTGTGGCCGGTGAGCGAAGCGATGGCCGATATCGTGACCGAATCCATACGCGTGGGTTACAAAACCAACGGGGCGATGGATGTGACCGTCGGACCTCTGGTGAACCTCTGGGGATTTGGCCCTAACAAACAGCCGATGACCACGCCTGAACAGGCGGCCATTGATGACGCCCGCGCCCGGACAGGGCTGCAGCATCTGACGGTGATCAATCAGTACGGGCAACAGTACCTGCAAAAAGATATCCCCGATCTGTTTGTCGATCTGTCGACGGTTGGGGAAGGCTATGCGGCGGATCATCTTGCTGCGCTGATGGCCCAGGAAGGCATTTCCCGTTATCTGGTCTCCGTGGGCGGCGCGTTAGTCAGCCGGGGGATGAACGCCAGCGATAAGCCGTGGCGCGTAGCGATTCAAAAACCGACCGATCGGCAAAATGCCGTGCAGGCGATAGTGGATATCAACGGTCACGGCATCAGTACTTCCGGAAGCTACCGTAACTATTACGAGCTTGACGGGAAGCGTATTTCGCATGTTATCGATCCGCAGACCGGCCGTCCCATCACGCATAATCTGGTCTCGGTGACGGTCATTGCCCCCACTGCGCTGGAAGCGGATGCCTGGGATACCGGATTAATGGTTCTCGGCCCGGAAAAAGCCAAAGAGGTGGTTCGCCAGGAAGGACTGGCGGTTTATATGATCACCAAAGAGGGCGACGGGTTCAAAACCTGGAGCTCGCCGCAGTTCAAGAGTTTCCTGGTGCACGACAAAAATTAAAAAGCAAGGTTGCGGGTTTTTTATCACTGGCGCTCAGGCACGCTCTATGTATGCTTACATGAGGAGCCGATAATGAGAAACCCGACCTTTATTACCGATGAGGATCGCTGGCAGGCCGTGCTGGCCCGCGATCCGCGCGCTGACGAGCGGTTTGTCTTCGCCGTGCAGACGACGGGAATTTTCTGCCGCCCGTCATGCCGCGCCCGCCACGCGCTGCGTAAAAACGTCCGCTTTTATCCCGATGCCCACCACGCCGTTCAGGCAGGGTTTCGCCCGTGCAAGCGCTGCATGCCGGACAAACGCGATCCGCAGGAGCAGAAGCTGGCAAAAGTGGAACACGCCTGTCGTCTTCTGGAGCAGGATCCCACGCTAACCCTGGAGGGGCTGGCGCAGCAGGTCGCCATGAGTCCTTTCCATTTCCACCGTCTGTTTAAGTCCGTGACCGGCATGACGCCAAAAGCCTGGCAGCAGGCGGCGCGAGGCCAGCGCCTGCGCACCGCGCTTGCACAGGGTGACAAAATTACCGACGCCGTGCTGGCGGCGGGTTTTCCCGACAGCAGCAGCTATTATCGTAAAGCCAACGATGCGCTGGGCATGACGGCGAAGCAGTACCGCAAAGGGGAGGTGGCGGTGCGTTATGCCATCAGCGACTGTTCGTTAGGACGCTGTCTGGTGGCAGAAAGCGAGCGGGGGATCTGCGCGATCCTGCTGGGTGACAGCAATGAAGAATTAGCCGAAGAGCTTGCCGCGCAATTTCCAAAAGCAGCACATGCGCCGATGGAAGAGGATTTCGCGCAGCGGGTCCAGCAGGTGATTGCCAGTATTGATAATCGCGACGTACCGCTTGCGCTGCCGCTGGATATTCGCGGAACCGCGTTCCAGCAGCGCGTCTGGCAGGCCCTTCGCAACATTCCCTGCGGCGAAACGGCAAGTTACCAGCAGGTGGCGCAGGCGATTGGCCAGCCCAGTGCGGTACGCGCCGTTGCCGGAGCCTGTGCGGCAAACACGCTGGCGATTGTGATCCCCTGTCATCGCGTGGTTCGTAACGACGGCGCGCTGTCGGGTTACCGTTGGGGGACGGCGCGAAAAGCGCTATTACTGAAACGTGAGGCGAAACGCCAGGAGGGATAATGCTCGATCTTTTTGCGGATGCTGAACCCTGGCAGGAACCGCTTGCGCCGGGGGCTGTGATCCTGCGCCGCTTTGCGCTCTCCCGTGCGGCGGCGCTGCTGGCCGGTATCGACGAGGTGACGGCGGTTTCGCCGTTTCGCCATATGGTGACGCCGGGCGGCTACACCATGTCGGTGGCCATGGCCAACTGCGGGGATCTGGGCTGGGCGACGAACGAGCGGGGCTATCTGTATGCCCCGAACGATCCCGCTACCGGCCAGCCGTGGCCCCCGATGCCTGCGGTTTTTCAGGCTCTCTGCCACGAGGCCGCCGTAGCAGCGCAGTATCCTGACTTCCGGCCGGATGCCTGCCTGATCAACCGCTACGCCGTTGGCGCGAAGCTCTCGCTGCATCAGGACAAGGATGAACCCGATCTGCGCGCGCCTATCGTCTCGGTATCGTTAGGTTTGCCTGCCGTCTTCCAGTTTGGGGGATTACGCCGCAACGACCCGCTCAAGCGCATCATGCTGGAACATGGCGATGTGGTGGTGTGGGGCAGAGAGTCGCGGCTGTATTATCACGGCATTCAGCCGCTGAAACCCGGGGTTCACCCGCTCACGGGCGAGTACCGTTATAACCTGACCTTCCGTCAGGCGGGGCACGGTAAACTAAAATAAGAATTATTCTTGATGTACACGCAGGGCAGTTTACACTGCTGGCTGATTTTTATTGTCCGGATTGCCTGCATGCAACTACTTCTCCTCGTCTGGCGTCAGTATCGCTGGCCCTTCATTGCAGTAATGGCGTTAAGCCTCGCCAGCGCCGCGCTGGGTATTGGCCTGATCGCGTTTATTAACGTGCGGTTGATTGAAATGGTCGATACCTCGCTCTCCGTTCTGCCGGAGTTTCTCGGCCTGCTGCTCCTGTTGATGGCTGTTACGCTCGGTTCCCAGCTGGCGCTGACCACGCTCGGGCACCATTTCGTTTTCCGTTTGCGCAGTGAGTTTATCAAGCGGATCCTGGACACTCAGGTTGAGCGCGTTGAGCAGCTCGGCAGCGCATCCCTGCTGGCGGGGCTGACCAGCGACGTGCGCGCCATCACCATCGCGTTCGTTCGGCTGCCGGAGCTGGTGCAGGGGATCGTTCTGACCTTTGGCTCGGCTGCCTATCTCGCCTGGCTCTCCAGCAAAATGCTGGCGGTGACCGCCCTGTGGATTGCCATTACCATCTGGGGCGGCTTTATGCTGGTGTCGCGCGTCTATAAACACATGGCGGTGCTGCGCGAAACCGAAGATAAGCTCTACAACGATTACCAGACGGTGCTGGAAGGGCGCAAAGAGCTCACCCTGAACCGCGAACGCGCCGAGCATATCTTTAATCATCTCTATATCCCGGACGCGCGCGAATACCGTCATCATATTATTCGCGCCGACACCTTCCACCTGAGCGCGGTGAACTGGTCAAACATCATGATGCTGGGTGCCATTGGCCTGGTATTCTGGATGGCGAACGGCCTGGGCTGGGCGGACACCAACGTCGCGGCAACCTACTCGCTGACGCTGCTGTTTTTACGCACGCCGCTGCTCTCGGCGGTCGGTGCGCTGCCCACCCTGCTGAGTGCGCAGGTGGCCTTTAATAAGCTCAAAAAATTCGATCTCGCGCCGTTTAAAGCCGAATTCCCGCGCCCGCAGGCCTTCCCTAACTGGCAGACGCTGGAGCTGCGTAACGTCACGTTCCGCTATCAGGACAGCGCCTTCTCCGTGGGGCCGGTCAACCTGACGATCCGCCGCGGTGAACTGCTGTTCCTCATCGGCGGCAACGGCAGCGGTAAATCTACGCTGGCGATGTTGCTGACTGGACTCTATCAGCCGCAGTCGGGCGAGATTTTGCTGGATGGCAGGGCGCTGAGCGCGGAGAAGCCCGAGGATTACCGCAAGCTTTTCTCGGCGGTGTTCACCGACGTCTGGCTGTTCGATCGGCTGCTGGGGCCGGAAGGGCAACCGGCCAATCCTGCGCTGGTGGAAAAATGGCTGGCGCAGCTGCAGATGTCGCACAAGCTGGAGTTACAGGACGGGAAGATCCTCAACCTGAAGCTTTCCAAAGGGCAGAAAAAGCGCGTGGCGCTGCTGCTGGCGCTGGCGGAAGAGCGTGACATCATCCTGCTGGACGAGTGGGCTGCGGATCAGGACCCGCATTTCCGCCGCGAGTTTTATCAGGTGCTGCTGCCGCTGATGCAGGAGATGGGCAAAACCATTTTCGCCATCAGCCACGACGATCACTACTTCATTCATGCTGACCGCCTGCTGGAGATGCGTGACGGCAAGCTGAGCGAGCTGACCGGTGAAGAGCGCGATGCGGCATCGCGTGACGCGGTAGCGCGCACGGCCTGATGCCCTTACCCTGGCCCTCTCCCACTGGGAGAGGGGATAAATCGTGGCCGCGATGCCGCTTTTTTCTCCATCCCGCCGCGTTGTTTATTCTTATTTACATATCCCCGCGCTATGCTTAACCCCAACTCATTTAATGGATTTATGATTGATGTCGGTATTAAAGAAAAACAGCGCCAGACAGCGTGACCAGGAGCGCGCGCGACTCATCTGGCTTCTCACGACCGATAAAGCGGTCACTTCTACGCTTTTAGGCAAACTCACCCTGGCTGAGCAATATGATGTCGGCACCCTGGCCGACGATATTGCTGAGGTAGGTGCGCTGGTTGCTCATTTACCCCCGCCGGATCTGGCGGATACCCTTGAAGCGCTTCCCTCGGAAGAACGCCACGCCCTGTGGCGTCTGGTGCAGGATCACGAGCGCGGGCAGGTGCTGCTTGAGGCCTCCGAAAACGTCTGGGACGACCTGATCGACGAGATGAGCGACCGGGATATTCTCGACGCTCTGCAAACCCTGGATATCGACGAGCAGATTTACCTCGTTCAGCATCTGCCGCGAAACCTGACCGGCCGCCTGCTGGCGTCGCTGCCTGCCGATGAACGCGCGCGCGTGCGTCAGGTGATGCACTACGAGAAAAACAGCGTCGGCGCGATCATGGAGTTCGGCGTTATCACGGTGCGCCCGGACGTGACGCTCGGTACCGTGCAGCGCTACCTGCGTCGCCTGGGCAAAATGCCGGACAACACCGATAAACTGTTTGTCACCTCCCGGGATAAAACCCTGCTTGGCGAACTTGAGCTGAAAACCATCCTGCTCAACAGCACCCAGCGGAAGGTGAGCGAGGTGATGGAAAACGAGCCGATGGTCTTCTCCCCGGAGGACGACGCGGAAAAAGCGGCGCGTACCTTCGAGCGTGACGACCTGGTGAGTGCCGCCGTCGTGGATTCAGTCGGCAAACTGATGGGGCGTCTGACCATCGATGAGATCGTTGATGTGGTCTACGAAGAAACCGACAACGACCTTCGCGCGCTCGGGGGGATCAGCGCCGAAGATGACGTCCATGCCTCCGTCGGCAAGGCGGTGAAAACGCGCTGGGCGTGGCTGGCCATTAACCTGTGTACCGCGTTTATCGCCTCCCGGGTGATTGACGGGTTTGAACACACGATTTCGCAGCTGGTGGCGCTGGCCTCGCTGATGCCGATTGTGGCCGGAATTGGCGGCAACACCGGAAACCAGACCATCACCATGATCGTTCGCGCCCTGGCGCTGGAAAATATTCAGCCCGGCAACTTCGCCTTTCTGATCTTCAGGGAGATGGGCGTGGCGCTGATCAACGGCCTGGTGTGGGGCGGGATTATGGGCGGCATCACCTGGTGGCTGTACGACGATATGGCCCTGGGCGGCGTGATGATGCTGGCGATGGTGCTGAACCTGCTGGTGGCATCAATGATGGGGGTCATTATCCCGCTGACGATGACCAAACTGGGGCGCGACCCCGCGGTGGGGTCGAGCGTGATGATCACCGCCATCACTGATACCGGCGGTTTCTTTATTTTTCTTGGGCTGGCGACGATTTTTCTGCTTTAAGCCGACGCTTAATGCGGGCGGGGAGGAGTGCCATGACGATAATCCCGCCCAGCACGCCAATCGCCAGATTGCCGGTTGATACCGTGGCGGCAACGGTGACCAGCATGACGACCGTTTCTGCTATCGGGGCCGTTTTCACCGTGGCTGGCTGAAGGCTGTGCCAGCTGAAGGTTTTGACGGCGACAATCGCCATAATACCCGCCAGCACCGCCATCGGGATGTTGGCCATCACGTCGCTGAGCGCCGTCACCAGAATCAGCAGCACAATGCCCGCCGCAAAGGTTGAAATGCGGCTTCGACCTTTCCCCATCTCCACGTTGACGATGGTTTGTCCGATCATCGCGCAGCCTGCAATCCCGCCATAAAATCCGGCCAGAATATTGCCGACGCCTAGTCCAATGCTTTCGCGGCGTTTACCTGACGGTGTCGAGGTCAGCTCATCCACCAGCTTTGCCGTCAGCAGGGATTCCAGCAGGCCGACAAACGCGATGCTCAGCGCGCACGGCCAGATAATGCTCAGCGTCTGCACATTGAGCGGGACCAGCAGCTCGGTAAGACCCGGCAAACCGCCGCTCATGGAGCCTTCATCGCCCACGGTCGGCAGGGTTTGACCGGTTGAAACGGTGAACAAGGTAAGCACAACAATCGCAATCAGCGGGGAAGGGATGCTTTTGATATAGCGCGGCACCCACAGCACAATCAGCAGCGTCAGGACGAACAGGCCCACAATCAGCGGGCTTCGGCTCCAGAAATGCGGCACCTGAGCGAAGAAGATCAAAATGCCCAGGGCGTTAACAAATCCGGTCATGACCGACTGGGGTATAAAGCGCATCAGTCTTGCCATGCCCAGCACGCCAAACAGAATCTGAATTACGCCCGCCATCAGCACGGCGGGAAGAATGTACTGTACGCCGTGCTGATGCACCATCGGGCCAATGACCAGCGCCACGGACCCGGCCGCTGCCGTGACCATCGCCGGGCGACCACCGAGTACAGACATAGCAAGACACAGCACCACGGAGGCGATCAGGCTGACCTTCGGGTCAACGCCCGCCACAACCGAAAATGAGATAACCTCGGGGATCAGCGCCAGGGCGGTAATCACGCCAGCCAGCGTTTCACGCGTCAGCCGCTTTGGGGAACGCAGCACGTTGGCTACGCGGTCTTCGGGGGATACAGCAGAATGGAGTAGGGACATAACAGTTCGCTGGTTAGGGCAGGCTTCCGTGCGCGCGATCGCAAAACGCAACATACTATCCAGTAAAACCGCGCTTTACCAGACGCATCGATAATTCCTCACAAACAATCCATCATTAAATTTCACAATTACAATAATTTCGTAACCTTTAAACAATATTTAAAAGTTGTTACCGTGCCCCCGCAGCTTTTTTCACCTGCAATTTCCACGCATCAAGCACTTTTACACTAAGGCATAAATTATGAAAAAAATGACTGCCATGCTCTTTTCTCTGGCCGTGGGGCTTAACACCGTCTCCATGGCGGCGAAAGCTGACGCACCAAAAGAGCAGGAAACGGACGTCCTTTTAATTGGTGGCGGTATCATGAGCGCCACGCTGGGAACCTATCTGCAAGAACTGCAGCCGGACTGGTCTATGACCATGGTCGAGCGCCTTGATGGCGTGGCGCAGGAGAGTTCGAACGGATGGAATAACGCCGGTACCGGCCATTCGGCACTCATGGAACTGAACTATACGCCGCAGAAAAAGGACGGTTCCATTAGTATCGAGAAGGCGGTAGAGATCAACGAAGCATTCCAGGTTTCTCGCCAGTTCTGGTCTCATCAGGTCAACAGCGGCGTGATGCACGACCCGCACTCCTTCATCAACACCGTGCCGCACATGAGCTTTGTGTGGGGTGAGCAGAACGTTAACTTCCTGCGCGCGCGCTACGCCGCTCTGCAGCAGAGCACGCTGTTCCGCGGGATGAAATACTCTGAAGACCACGCGCAGATTAAAGAGTGGGCTCCGCTGGTCATGGAAGGTCGTGACCCGAACCAGAAAGTGGCGGCGACCCGTACCGAAATTGGTACCGACGTTAACTACGGTGAAATTACCCGTCAGCTGGTGACGTCTCTGAAGAAAAAAGAGAACTTCAACCTGCAGCTCAGCACCGAAGTGCGCGGTTTCAAGCGCAACGCGGATAACAGCTGGAGCGTGACCGTCGCCGATCTGAAAAACAACGAAGCCGAGCACGTCATCAAGGCGAAGTTTGTCTTTATCGGTGCGGGCGGCGCGGCGCTGAAGCTGCTGCAGGAGTCCGGTATTCCGGAAGCTGACGACTACGCGGGCTTCCCGGTGGGCGGCCAGTTCCTGGTGTCCGATAACCCGGAAGTGGTGAATCGTCATCTGGCAAAAGTGTACGGCCAGGCTTCCGTTGGCGCACCGCCGATGTCTGTTCCGCACATCGACACCCGTATGCTTGACGGCAAACGCGTGGTGCTGTTTGGGCCGTTCGCGACCTTCTCCACGAAGTTCCTGAAAAATGGCTCCCTGTGGGATCTGCTCAGCGCCACGACCACCTCTAACGTCAAGCCGATGATGGACGTGGGTCTGGATAACTTCGACCTGGTGAAATACCTGATTAGCCAGGTGATGCTCTCTGACGACGACCGTTTCGAGGCGCTGAAAGAGTACTATCCGCAGGCGAAGAAAGAAGACTGGCGTCTGTGGCAGGCGGGTCAGCGCGTACAGATCATCAAGCGCGATCCGAAAGAGGGCGGCGTGCTGCGTCTGGGTACCGAAGTGGTAAGCGATAAGGATGGCACCATCGCCGCGCTGCTGGGTGCGTCGCCGGGCGCGTCTACCGCTGCGCCAATCATGCTGCACCTGATGGAAAAAGTGTTTAAAGATAAAGTCGCCAGCCCGGAATGGCAGGCGAAACTGAAAACCATTATTCCATCCTACGGCACGAAGCTGAACGGCAACGTGAGCGCGACGGAGCAGGAGCTGGAATACACCAGCCGCGTACTGCAGCTGCAGTACATCAAGCCACAGGCTGCGGATGCGGCGCCAAAAGCGGAGCTGAAGCCTCAGCCGGAAAACAAACCGGTTGCGGATATCGCGCTGTAAGGTAAAAGCAAAACGGTAACATCCGTTACCGTTTTTAGTGTTTTCTCCCTCTCCCGGTGGGAGAGGGGGGGGTGAGGGCACCAGAGCGCACCCTTTCCGGGTCGGGTAAGGCGAAGCCGCCACCCGACTTATTTTTAACGTACTACGGCTTGTCCGATGTTCTCATCAGCCTTCCAGATGCGATACTTCACTTCCACGTTTTCAGGCGTATAGACCACGATCGGCAGCTTGCTGTTGTAGCGCAACAGACTGTTGTCGCCCAGATAGGCCGTTACAAATTTCTTCTCTTTCTTGCCGTCCGGGCAGGCCATCATGGTGGAGACCGGAGAGGTCACTTTGTCAAAGACGTAATAGTCGTAACCCCAGCCTTCCAGAGTTTTGCTTTCCAGCTGACCGCCCAGACGGTGCTGGTTGCAGTCCACTTCGAGCGTCTTGCCAATTAACAGTTCCACTTTGAAGTTCGCTTCATCCTGCTGAACCGGCAGCTGAATCACCTGACGCTTCATCCCTTTGTCCGCCTGCGGGTACGGAGCCACTTTTTCCAGCGGCTGCTGTTTTGGGGTTTCGCTGGCGAAAGCGCTGCTGCTGATGCACGCGGCGGCGATGAGGGCGATGGCAAATTTAGGTGCGTTTTTCATTGTCATTCCTTTATGTCAAAACGATCCTGCGCAGGTTAACATAACAACGATGAATGACCGGTGTTATTTACTTACATTTTCATTATGAGTAGCGTTATGAGCTTTTAATTTACCTGTTTAGTGGTTGTTTATGCTGGTGTGGAGTCAGGTGCCAGTTCGTGTTATTTTAGACCCTATATATTGTTATTCATCTGTAAAAGGGAAGAGAGATGGTTCGTGCAAAACTGAAAACGCCTGAAGGCCGCAAGTTCCTCCTGGCGCTGCTGGTCGTATTTATGATTGCCGCCGCGTGCGTGGGGCGGGCAACCATTGTTGGCGTTATCGAACAGTACAATATCCCCCTCTCTGCCTGGACAACCAGCATGTATGTCCTGCAGTCGGCGATGATCTTCGTCTACAGCCTGGTGTTCACCGTTCTGCTGGCCATCCCGCTGGGCATCTTCTTCCTGGGCGGACGTGAGAAGCATTAAGCGTCGACCTGCGATAACTAAGCCATCCTGCCGGATGGCTTTTTTATGGTCTCATCCCACTCTCCTCAGGTTTTTTTAATCCGCGATATCCTATCCTGTAAGCATTCAGGCAACTGTTTTTAAAGCAGGAGCGGTAGATGCGTTCCAGATTTCCAGTGCTCAGCCAGATCCCCAAAGGCGTCTGGGTTGTGGGAGGCGTCAGTATGTTGATGGATATCTCGTCAGAGAGTATTCACAGCCTGCTGCCACTTTTTATGATGACCACCCTCGGTACGAGCGTGCTGTTTATCGGCCTGATTGAAGGGCTGGCGGAGGCCACTGCGCTTTTTATTAAGGTCTTTTCGGGGGCGATAAGCGACTACCTGGGTCAACGTAAGGGGCTGGCCCTGCTAGGGTATGGCCTGGGGGCGTTAAGCAAACCCCTTTTCGCATTAGCGTCCTCTTCCGGGATGGTTTTAGGCGCACGTCTGATAGATCGTACGGGGAAGGGGATACGGGGCGCACCGCGGGATGCGCTGGTTGCAGACGTCACGCCGCCGGAAATGCGTGGTGCGGCATATGGTCTGCGTCAGTCAATGGATACCACAGGCGCATTTCTTGGCCCATTACTGGCCGTAAGCTTAATGCTGTTGCTGGACAACGACTTTCGCACTGTTTTCTGGATAGCCCTTATCCCCGGTCTGCTTTCAGTTGCCTTGCTCTATTTTGGCCTTCAGGAGCCGAAAACTCCCCTCGAACATAAACGCACAAACCCCATTAAACGAGAGAATTTAAGGCGGCTGGGTAAAGCGTGCTGGTGGGTGATTGGCCTTGGTGCAGTGTTCACGCTTGCCCGGTTTAGCGAGGCTTTTCTCGTCCTTCGTGCGCAGCAGTCAGGCGTTCCTCTGGCCCTTATTCCGCTGGTGATGGTGGTCATGAACGTACTCTATTCCCTTTCCGCATACCCTTTTGGCAAACTTTCTGATGGCATGAGCCACACCCGGCTTCTGCAGTGGGGGCTAATGGTGCTGATTGGTGCAGATATTGTTCTGGCGCTGAGCAGCCACTGGATGGGGGTCATTTTAGGCGTCGCGCTTTGGGGAATACATATGGGTATGACCCAGGGACTACTGGCGGCAATGATCGCTAAAACCGCACCGCCCGATCTGCGCGGTACGGCTTTCGGTATTTTTAGTCTGGTCAGCGGCGTGGGATTATTAATCGCCAGCGTGGGAGCCGGCGCGATATGGGAAACGTTTGGCGCGGAATATACGTTTTATGCCGGAGCGGTGATTTGTCTGACTACGCTTGTGTATCTGCGCAAAACGCCGGACGAGGCGAAATAAAAAAACCAGCCATCAGGCTGGTTTTCAATATGTTTTTGGTCGGCACGAGAGGATTTGAACCTCCGACCCCCGACACCCCATGTCACTGCGTTAAAGCCGCTGCAACCCTTGTAAATACTGGTGCTACGGCATGTTTGACTGTATATGCAAACAGTGCATATTTTGCAAAATCCGCACTATATACATCAATGAGTTATGGGGAGTTTTTCCCCAATACTATTCGCATTCGTTGACAAACAACATAGAAGAAAATGAACTATCATGAGTAAATCTTGATTAACTAAAGTACGCTCGTGAAGTTAACAAAAATCTGTTGATTTCTCATCTGGGAGTTGTTATCTTAGTCTCAGAGTCGAGTTGTATGTGACTCTTACGCACATTAGAGAGGCCAAAATATGTTAACGCCGTTTGGTAAGAAAGTTAGGAAATTACGTATAGACGTCGGTGTCACGCTGAAAAGCATGGCTGATGCTATGGGCGTGACCTCGTCTTACCTCTCAGCAATTGAAACAGGAAAACGCGCTGTTACTGATCCTGTGCTGAAAAGCATCATTAGCTATTTCAGTAATGAAGGTGTTCATGCAGGTGACGATTTAACAAAAGCAGCACGTGATTCTCAACAATCTGTTGAGATTAATCTGTCGGGTAAGAATCAAAATGCTCGGGAAGTAGCGATGGCATTTGCACGCAACTTTGATGAACTGAGCGATGATGAGTTTAAACGTCTACGTGAATTGTTAACGAAAAAACAATAAGTAGGAGGCTCTGTTTGAGCGGACAAGATTATCGAGTGCCACCTTTAAGCCGCAACGCGGTGCGTGGTTTAACCAACAACTTACGCTCGATGCTGAAGATACATGATTTGTATTTTCCCGTAATAGAAATGCTGGAGTTCGCGCTACCGCAGATCTTACCTAACTTTTCTTTTGAAACAGCTACGGAAAAGGAGATGGGGGGAACACATGGTCTTACTATGCCTCAGGACTCGTTAATCATTCTTCGTGAGGATGTCTATGAGGGTGCCCATGCTGGAAACGGTCGTGATCGTATGACTGTTGCTCATGAAATTGGTCATCTGCTAATGCATAAGAATATTGCTTTTGCCAGAGCGGCTCCAGGAGTGGAAATTAGAGCTTTTGAAAGCAGCGAATGGCAAGCTAAATGCTTTAGTGGAGAGTTACTCGTTCCCTACAGTCATGCACCATTATTGCGGGGTATGTCTGTAGAGGAAATCGCAAAGGCGTGTGGAGTGTCTGCACACGCTGCGGATTATCAAAAACAACTGTTAAAAAAGTAAAAACCCTGACGGCGGCAACCATCAGGGTTTAACTAGGCGATGATACCAAGAGGCATCGCACCGTGAACTTCTCTATAAGCAGCCCGAACATAACACTTCGGGAGAGTAGGTTCAAGGAAAAATCTCTCTCGGTAAGGAGGTGTTTTATGAATGGGTTTGAAATCAATCGTTTCAAAAGCGGCACCAAAAGGGTTCCGTTGGGTTTTCTGCCGCTACCGCAAGGTACGTGGAAAATCCGCCAAAGTCCTTGATGCTCATGATTATGGGTATGAGGCGTGGGCGTTCTTAGTTCGTTGCTAAGAGTGACCACACAAGGCACCTGCGGGTGCCTTATTTAAGTCTTTATTCAAGGCACCCTTAGGTGCCTTTTTCTATGCCATTTTTATTTCTGCATGGGGTACTTCTACCCATTCAACATGGTTTTGGGTATAGATTTTTGTCGATTTTGCATCACTATGGGCCATTCTCGCCTGCGGATCGATGCCTTGTTTTTCGAAAATATGAGCTGCCAGCGCTCTAATCTCGTGAAAGGTTGGTCTTTCTTTGATAGGTAACTCTGCCGCTACACCTATCCGGTCCCGCAGCTCTGAAAATGCCCTGCTCAAATAATCAGGGGCCACCTGTGTTGGGTGGTTAACTTCCTTGCTTATCGGATTGCTTCTCTTTTCCAGAAGCCGGTGAACAACATAAGGACTGGCCACATTGTCTCTGCTGTTGTCGATGATCTCTTTCAGGGCTCGACCGATCGGAATAGCGACGTGTGAAGCCTCTTTGTGCTGCACTTTTTGCCGATGAATGTAAAGCGTTCCGAATATGCCAGCCTCCTCCTGATCGAACCATACACAGCCGCAAACCCCTTCTTGAGGTTCCTTGATCGAGTACCGGATCCGGGAAACTTCCAGGCGCGCTTGCGTAGTTTGTATGGCAAGGTCCATTGCAGTCTTCAGCCAAGGTTCAGCAGCTGCATGTATGGCCAGGAACTGTTCCAAAGTAAGTCGCCGGCGGACCTTTTTATCGACACGCCGCATTTTTTTCCGTGTTGCAGGGTTATCCATCATTAGCGATTCATCAACAGCATAAGAGAATAGCTTTTTCAGGAAGCTAACTTTTCGGTTCTGAACATTGGCCGACGATTCAGAATGGTAATTTCGTATGTAGGCATTTACGTGCTCAAGCTCAATATCGCATGCGGGTATGTTATTAAAAAATTCTTTAACCCTGATGGCATCATTATTCCAATCGTCAAGTGTGCTTTTAGACGGCTGCTCATCTTTGATCGCTCTCTCCATAATGCGATCAACATGTTCAGAAAACGGGTGGGCTTCACCATTCAGCCCTCCCGATTCCCGAATTAATGAATCTATCGAAGGTGTATTTTCAGGGCGCATCCTCAGGTTATATTCTCGGGCAATGGCGATAGCCATTACTCGATCCGAACCGAGAGTTTTCTTTTTCCCAGTAATAAGCGTGAACTTATACACGCCACGATCTTTATCAAAAAAAAGATAATCAGGGAGGTGGCGGTATTCTTTTTTTCGTGGCCTTGCTGCCATGGTCAACCCTCAATTATTAACTGACGTACCGCCTGATTAACAATTGAGTCAACTCCCCATTTTTCGGTTTCATAGACAAAAACTGAACCATCTACAATCCTTCCCATGAGTAATCCGTTTTCGACCCAACGTTTTATTGTACGGTTGTCAGGAATGGAGTCTTTGGTAAATTCGCGTTTACTCCAGAGACTCGCTTTCATTAGCTTTGCCATGGTTTCCTTCTCCATAAAGCCCGGCTGCACCCGGGCTGTGTGGTTTACTCGTTGGTGCTGGTGGCAGGGATAATTTTCTGCCAAATTGCTGAGACATATTTTGCCTGGTGGCGCGCATCAGCTAGCCAGGCACGCTTTACACCCAAAGGCATCGAGTGGATCGGCGGTCTGTGGACGGCTCACATCGCTAAGGGGCATGCCGCGTGAGAGGACTGTTTACAGCCGAGACTGTACCGCGCCTGGGGCTTGTGATTTTAAAGCCGGGTAGCGAACTGATGTCTTTGTTTCAACAGGGGCGTGTGCTGGTGGAGCCTCAGCCAAAAAGTATGGCTGGGCTTCCGTCGGGGCTCGTCCCTGATGCCAGGCAGCCGCTGGCAGAAGATAAGTCCCTCGAGGAATTCTTCACCGACGAGAGAGTTATCCGTGCAGCAGGCGGTTTGACCGCATTGGAATCCTGGTTAGAACGTAACGTGAAGGAATGCCAGTATCGGCGTAGAACTGGAAGAGGAACGTTTCAACCAGACGGTAAGTGAGGTGAGACAATTTGCCGGGGACTAAAAAGTGAGCATTTTTTTCTCTCCGCTCAATTTTTCTGAATGCGTTGGCCGCAATAAGAGGGGGGCTAGATGTCTGATCGCCCTTATGGCACTAATCTAGCGGTTGGTGGACATTTGATAGCTAGCTCTGAGTATTAAAAAGTGCGGAGAACGACATCAATCTTCTCCGCAATAATAATGCCAGTGCTACCCGCTTATATGTCTTGTATCCCTATTGAGGATAAGTTGTTAACCTAACGCAAATGATAACATCTAAAAACTATGTGAATAGTTAATTATTTTAAAGATTTAAATAACTCTTCTTAAGGATAACTTAATTTATTGCACTTCTCAGGAGAAGGAAGCTCCAGCATGTTTCAATCATCACGAGGCTGCCGTTTGGCGGCCTTTTTTATTTCTAGAAATAGCACCCGCACTTAGCGAGGTGAGAGACCATGAAAATGAATGATTCAGGGAACATCTTCACGCAGTTCTTCGCGTGGGTAGCCGCTCTGGCTTCTGCCATTGGATTTACCACTCAGGATCTGGTGTTCATGTTCTTTGGCGCTGCCGGTTTACTTATCTCGCTTGCCTCCTACATCAACGGGCGTGTTGATGCACACCGCAGGCGTAAAGAGGATGAGAAGAGAACAAAAATGGTCAATGACTACCTGAAAGGCGTTGGTGACAAACCTCTTCACGAACGTCCTGCAGCTGCAAGCGTGGTCGTTGAGGCATTACAAAAGGAAGGTGAGTGATGAGAGCCAGAGCAAAATTGAGTGCTGCTGTTCTGGGGCTGGTACTGGCTGGTGCGCCGGCATCCGTCATTCTCGATCAGTTTCTGAATGAGAAAGAGGGTAACAGCCTCACGGCGTACAAAGATGGCAGCGGCATCTGGACGATTTGCCGGGGAGCTACCACGGTTAACGGCAGGCCTGTTATTTGAGCAGGCGCTGGTGGCGCGGTACGGTTTCAATCAACTGGAAATGACAGCCATCGGCTGTACCAGGCAGTCTGAAGCAAACCGAAAAGGCCGCTGGGGTATCCTCACCAACAACAAGGATCGCGTTGTTTCGTTTGATGTCGGTCTGGACGGAAACATTCCGCAGCCGGGCTACATCATCGCCGTGGCAGACGAGTTGCTTTCAGGAAAGGTTATGGGTGGCCGTATCAGCGCCGTTAACGGTCGCGTTATCAAACTTGACCGCGTGGCAGATGCGGCAGCAGGTGATCGCCTTATTCTCAACTTACCTTCCGGGGCATCGCAGAGCAGGACCATTCAGGCCGTGAACGGTGAATCAGTCACAGTCACCACGGCATACAGTGAGACGCCTCAGGCCGAAGCTGTTTGGGTGGTGGAATCTGACGAGCTCTACGCGCAGCAGTACCGCGTTGTCAGCGTAACCGATAACGATAATGGCACCTTCTCGATCACCCAGTATTCTCCGTTCGCGGTGGTGAATGGGCAAGTATTTATCAGCGATGCATTTATCCAGGACGGCACTATTACTAATGCGAAGATAGGTAATTACATCCGCTCATCAAACTATGTTGCTGGTCCCGGCGGTGCTGGGTGGAACATTGATAAATCAGGAAACTGCGAGCTGCA
Organism: Enterobacter sp. E20; assembly: GCF_000801755.2. Taxonomy (NCBI): domain Bacteria; kingdom Pseudomonadati; phylum Pseudomonadota; class Gammaproteobacteria; order Enterobacterales; family Enterobacteriaceae; genus Enterobacter; species Enterobacter sp. E20. The sequence continues at coordinate 3,289,180 of NZ_CP012999.1, read as the reverse complement.
CGGTGCGCTGTATGCTTCGAGCGGTAATTTCGCGTTCACCGGGAATGGTAATGGCGTCACCATTGACGGGAAGGGCGTAAAAATTGATCTCGGAGGCGGTAACCTGATTGTTCTTGGAGAGTGGTAACTATGCCAAAGGGTTTACGTATTACCTATGCGGACGGCGGCCCGGTAATGGAAATAACTGCCGGGCTTCGCTGCCCTTCGTTTTGCCAGAACGTCAGCGAAGCATGGGATGTTAACCAGTACACGATTAATCAGCGCGTGGATGGCAGCCAGATCGTCGTTATCCCGCGTAATACCGTTTACAAACTTAACAGGGGTACAAACCTCATTCCCACGATCGGCATGCTGGATGGATTTACCGTATCAGGTAACACCATCACCATAAATACCTGGTGGAGCGATAACTGGGGGCGTGCAAAAACCTTTGACGCGTCTATCTGGCAAATCCTCCCGGCATCGTCCGGTAGGGGGTTGCTGATTCAGGATAGCACGGATTTCCTCTCGATCACTGATGCCACGATGTCGGGCTACTGTGTCTGGCGCGGTACCGTCACTTTCACCGGGAGCTGGGCTACACCGACGACAACTATCTCACGCGACCGCTATATGGTGTTTGCAAAATGGAGTGCTGATAACGTCACCATCGAATTCGACGGCGCGAATATTATTGCGACAGTCGATCATGCAGGTCTCGATCAGGATGCGACCGTTACCATGCAGATCGCTATTTTTGCCAGCGGCGTAAGCCCGACCCCGGGAAGAGGCCTGAATATCATTAAGGGTGGAGTCTGCGTGTTCTCCACCACGCGAAGACCGTTTGTGTACCGGAACCAGACCTACGCTCCATCGTGGGGGAATACCGACATCGGCGATCGCATGATACTGCTTGGCCGCTACGGCTATAACAGTGAGGTCTACAACGGCTGGGACTACCTGAAATGGGCTGGACTGATCCGCAGCGGCAATCTGGTGCGCGCGGGGAGGGGAAGAAATGCCGCTTCATGGACATCGCAGTACAGTGTGGTGGGCCGACGGCTGACAAGCCTCTCTATCCCCATTATTGATGCAATTTACTAACAACCCGCTCCGGCGGGTTTTTTATTATCAGAATTCAGGAGTCCACTATGTCAGCAGGAACCATCACCCTGACAAACGGGTCCGCTATTGTTAGCGGTTCCGGAACTTCATTCGCAACAGAACTTGCCGCAGGTGACTTCATTGTCTCTACTGTGGGCGGTGTTCCGTATACGTTTCCGGTTAAATCGGTAGAGGGTAATACCCAGTTGACGCTGGTCAGCAACTTTACCGGGCCAACGCAATCCGGCGCGGCCTGGTCAGCCGTCCCCCGCGTGGCGCTGAATATGGTAACTGCCGCGCTGGTGGCGCAAAGTGCTGAAGCGCTGCGTGGACTGAATTACGACAAACAGAACTGGCAACGCATTTTTACTGGAACAGGAGATGTACCGGTAATTCTGCCGGATGGAACAACATGGACGGTCCCAGCTTGGAATAGCATTACCACATCACTTTCAGGCAAGGCGGCAAAAGGTGCAAACAGTGACATCACCTCTCTCAATGGACTAACGACAGCGCTGTCTGTAACACAGGGTGGTACCGGTTCGAGCACTGCTTCAGGTGCTCGCCAAAACCTCAGTTTAGGAAACAGCGCCACCAGGGACGTTGGAACAGTTGCGGGAACGGTAGCCGCTGGCGATGACGCACGCCTGAATACTGTGGACGGAAAAACAGGAGGAACTCTAAATAGCGGTTTGTCTGTACCAGGTGCTGCTGGCTTTACAGTTAAAGCAGGCGTTTACAATGGTGGATCAATCAATAATGCAATCGTTGTTACAAACGTATCGAACACCAACCCTGGTGCTGGCGACTGGGTAAACTTCCTGCGCGGTGGATGGTGGACTGGGGAGTGGACTATTGGGGCTTTACGAACCGGCGGAGCTTCTATTCAATCGGTTCAGATTGCTTTACGCGCTGATAATTCCTCTCCATTTGCGCTCTGGAATTTCAACGCAAATGGCCAGGCTACTGGTACGTGGGTAAACAATTCGGATCGGAGAATTAAGGACGATGTTGTTGTTATTCCTGAACCACTGGAAGCAATGAAGAAGCTCAGAGGATATTCCTGGCGCCGTCTTGATTCTGGCGTAACTGGTTTTGGTTTTATTGCTCAGGAAGTCCAGGAAGTTTTCCCTGAAGCAGTAAACCACTTTGGGCAGGCGATGACGATGGAGGATGGTACCGAGGTTAAGGATGTCCTTTCAGTCGATACAACGGGTGTTTCCGCGGCGCTTCATCATGAGGCCATTCTCGCATTAATGGATAAAATTGAAGAGTTAACCCTGGAAGTGGAAGCGCTTCAGTCCGGAAGCTGAAGAAACTGCCGCCCATCGTATGAAAGAAAGGGCGGCGGCATAAATCTGCTCATAAAGGGTCACTGCTATAAAATTTACAAAACTCATAATTCGAAGCTGCATAGAAACTTAGAAACGAAACGGTGAAGCCAATCTCAGTCTCCTCAATTTAATGCACCGCGCAGATCAGAAACGGGCCTACGTTATTAGCCACAACCATGTCTCCGCTCGGCAACTGACGTATGCCGACGATCCTGCTTGCCCCCTGTTGCAGTGGCGCTAGCTCCGTTTTCGCCAGACTGCCCGGCACATCGTCATTTCCGGCTAAAATCGAATCGGTAACCTGCAGGTGATAATTACTGCCACCGAGATGTACATAGTCGTAAAAGACACTGCGGTTTATCCTATAGGTTACTCCCTCTGGAGTGTGTAACTCACCTGCGACGAAGACGGCGGCTTTTCCCAGGTAGTTGAAGGTCAGCGTCTGAGTGAAATTCAGAAAAGGAGCATTTCCATTATTGCCGTAAAAGGATACGGTTGAAGACGAACAGGTAAAACTGAGATTATGCCGGGAAACCCAGTACCCGATCGTGATAAATATCACCAGGAGTACAGCAGTGGTACTATAGAGAAAACGGTGTCTTTTATTCATCAGCGTATCCAGTCGTAATAATAAATATTCTGGCAGGTATCCCGGGAATCATCCCATTCAATACAGCGACTGAACATCACTCTCGCCGGTTTATGTAAGTGCAGAGCTTCCTGGGCAAACATATAAAACGCGGTGGTTTGCGTGCAGATTTGATTATTTTTTTCGAGGGCTTCTTTTGCCACCGCAAAACTGGAGGCATCGGCAACATCGCTTTTCACTCCAGAAATATCATAAACCGGACAGCCTTTAATCTCACCAATCTTTCGGGGGGCAATTTTCTCCGGTTGGGTGGTATATAAAAAAGAACCCGCAACAATAACCCCTAGGGCAACTGTCGCTGCAATATATTTTGGCAGATGCGAAAACCGCTGTTGCTGATGCGTATGCGCTGAAATACTGATTTCTTTACTCAGGTAATATCCGGCTCGCGGGACAGTGACAATAATATCCTGACGGTCAAGATATCCGGCTAGAGTTTTCCGCAGCAGGCTGATGTACTGATTCAGGGTATTGGACGAAGAGGCAATTCCCGCCTTTTCCCACACCTCATCAAACAGCGTTTCCCGTGTTACCAGTTCACCATGATGCATCACCAGATGGTGCAAAATTTTATTGGCAATAGCCGTCAGGTGCGTGGCGTCAACCACCTTTTCATCGTGACGACGCAGATAGGCGTTCACAGGATCGTAGATCACCTTGTCATCAAGGGTATACAGCATTGCTCATCTCCTTATGCCGAGCATTGCTACATGATAGACCTTTCAAACCACAACTGTACGGCAAGGTCATTCCAATACCTTTATTTGGAATATAGCTCTGCATTTTAGTTATAATTTAGTGTTGTTGGCTATAAAAAAGCATGTCAGCGAATTATAATATTGTTAAGGCATGGAATTATCTGAATACTGAGCCCATCAGAACGGGCGGCATTCTGTCGCACCGGACCGTTAAAGGAAAAGGGCACAGATATGAATAACATCATCAGTAACACCGGGACGAAGCCGTACCCCGATATTAAACACTACCGCCTCGAGCCATTAATTGATTTAGCGGCCAGTCACGTTATTGGCTATGAAGTCCTTAGCCAGTTGCGCGAAGGTTTGAATTCGGAACAGTGGTTTTCACGGCTGACAGGCCGTCAGCAGATTACGTTGTTACGCCAGCAGATAAATCGTGTCAGTGCAAAAGTCAACGCCACCTGTTTTTATAATCTGACTGTGGCGGGTTTTATCGCACTTAATCATTTTGATATTGAGGACATCGCGGCGTATTCGCATGTGTCTCTTGAAGTGGCCGATGCTTCTGCGCTGAAATGTCTTAATGATAAAGAACAATATTTCTTTTTTAAAAATATTGACCGCTTGCGTTTTTCGGGTGTGGAAGTGTGGATAGATGATTTTTCCGCTGATGATTTGGTTAGCTTGCCTGTGTATCAGGGAAAAATCGATGGTATCAAAATAGATAAGGGTGAAGTTAACGCACCTTATTTAAGCAGTATTATCAAGGTTGTGAAATTGGTAATGGGAAACTTTCCAGTCCTGATTGAAGGTATCGAGTCTGAAAATCAATTAATTAAATGCATCCAGTCAGGTGCGGATATCGCACAAGGTTATTTCTGGAAAAAAGAAAATCTGATTGCTGTTTAACTTTTACACTCTATCGCCATTGACTGTGGCACATTAATTTGAACTGAAAAGGTAATATAAATGCTTCATTGTAAAATGAATCCGCTTTCTTTATTGATTGCTTCAACACTTGCTTTTACTCCGCTGGTTCAGGCTACGGAAGTAGCACCAGGTAATATCCTCGATGTAAATGATGGGGAAGTAGTTAAAAATATAACTGTAAAAAAAGACGGTACTTTAAATATTCTCGATGGCGGGAACTCTCAGAGTACTCAAGTTGAGGGAGGAACCGAAATTGTAAATGCAGGAGGTGTTTCTGAAAATACGTCTGTGAATTTTAATGGTCAACAAAAAGTATCTGGCGTAGCTAATAACACACAAATTATCTCTGGGCAGCAGTCTATTGATGACGGCGGTATTGCGCAGAACACCACGTTAGAGAAAAAAGGGGAAGCAAGCCAGATTGTTAAATCGGGAGGTAGTGCAAACAATACGACAATCAACGGTGGCGCACAGTCCATTCAGCTTGGTGGCATTGCGCGAAACACAGTCATCAATGAGGGCGGCAACCAGAATGTCGATGCTGGCGGAATGGTGATAGATACCGTTGTTAACGGTGGCAATAGTTACGTCTATGGGGTCGCAATCCGAAATGAAATCGCAAGCGGCCATATGCAAGTTTTGAACGGGGGCATAGCTGTTGATACCGAAGTTAATGACGGTGTTTTTGTACTCAACACAGGCGGTCAGGCTGCGGGAAAAACCTCTATCGACACTAGAAGCGGTTTTGGTTACATGTTGATGCGAATGGGATCGAATGCAACGGATGTTAACCTGAATAACAGTGAACTGACCGTTTGGGTTCCGATGGATAACGACATCTCTAATTCGGCTCGAGTTGACAAACTGACCATGAATGACGGTACGGTTAGATTTCATGATGCAGCAGCATTGGGTTATTCCAAGCTGGATATTGGTGAACTCAACGGTACAGGGCTTTTTAAGCTTAATACTTCACTTGCGGATAGAGCGGCAAACTTTGTCACCATTGAAAAGGGCAATGGCAGTTTCGGGTTGGTGTTAGCAGACTCTGGTAAGGAAATTACTGATCACACCAATCTCACGCTTAACCTGATTAATGATCAGGGTGGCAACATTGATTTTACCCTGCAAACGGCAAGTGGTGAAAGCTCGCGAGCGGTGGACGGCGGGACTTATATGTACGTGCTGAAGCAAGAAGCCGGAAAAGACGCTATGACGGGGAACGTATGGTATCTCGGCGCGATGACCGACGAAAACGGAGGCGGTGACGGTGGCGACAACGGCAACGGTGGAGACAACGGCAGTGGTGGAGACAACGGCAATGGTGGAGACAACGGCAATGGTGGAGACGGTGGTAATGTTGGCGGCTCGCTGGCAGTGACGCCTTCAACGGATGCTGTCCTAAGCATGGCCAATGCAGGTCTCAACATTATGCGCGGCGAAATGGAGGGCCTGCGTGCATATCGCCAAGGACGCAGCGGCGAAGTTAAGCACGGTGAAGGCAGCATCTGGGGTCACTATCTGGGCAAGAAAAGCGCAGCAGAAACCAGCAACGGGGCTGCCTATAAGATGTACCAGAACGGCATGGAACTCGGGGGTGACATCGTCACCGGGTTTGACCGCGGCATCCTGGTCACCGGAGGCTTCGTCTCCCTGACCGGTAACAACGTCAGGCATGCCCGCGGTGGTACCAGCACCGTGGACAGCTATGGCCTCGGTGCGTACGCCACCTGGTATGATAATAGCGGCTTCTACCTTGATGGTACGCTGAAGGCCAATCGTCTGGAGAGCAAGCTCAGTGCCAGCATGACTAACGGCGACATGACCAGCGGCAAATGGCATCAGTACGCCCTAAGTACAGCGCTGGAAGCCGGATACACCTTTACGCCGATGGACAGCCTGAGCGTGGAACCATTTGCACGCATGACCGGGACCACCATCAATGACGCGAGTGTGAAGCTCAGTAACGGCATGACTGCCAAAACCGGGAAAGCCCGCTCCCTGACCGCTGAAGCCGGAACCCGCGTGGCCACCGATTTCTCGATGGGCAGCACCACGTTCCGCCCGTACCTGAGTGTCAGCATCGAGCAGGAGCTGGTGCGTTCGAATGAAGTGGTGATTAACGAAGTGAACCGCTTCAGGAATAACCAGAACGGCACCGCCGGTAAGTACGGTGCGGGTATCACCGTGAGCCCTGCTAAAGATGTGACGCTATACGGCGAACTGAACTACCGCCAGAGCGGTTATGTGGATGAACCGATGCAAGGCATGGCCGGTATTCGCTTCAGCTTCTAATCCCCCGTGAACAGGAAGAGGCCTGCGTGCCTCTTCCTGGTGTGATGGAACATAAACGTGACCTATCGTATTGAAACCCGTAATCATTATCTGCGTGTTGCCGTTGAGGTATTGTTTGCTCATATCCAGCTAGCGCAGCATACCTGCATCATTGATCTAAGTTCCTTTCATTCTTTGCAGGAGATACTGCAGTGCATCAGGCGAAACAATGATGTGGAACGGTTTATTTTTATTGGCGACCGCGGGATGCATTCCCGGATCCTGAGAACCCTGATTTCGGTTGATAACCATGCCCCTCTGCTCCATTACTATGAGACGCTCCGTCACTGTCCTGGCGTCAGTTACCATAGTGCAACGGAAGTGCTACAGAAACACCGTAGCATGAGCGATTACTCCCATCAGGACAAAACGACCGTGTACAGTCTGCTGATGCGGGATTCAATGCAAGGAGCTGCGCGACTTATTGGGATCTCTTGTAAACTATTGTACCAGCGTGTAGACAGGCTGACCAAAAAGCTCTTTCTGCGGAGTGGCCTGCAAGCACACCAGTTCTTTCGCCAGGAATTTCATCCCGATTATGTCCGCGCCAGAATTGATGATCAGCTGCGTGTATCGCTGCGCCGTGAACGTAATATAGGAATGGAACCTGATGATTTGGCGATACATCATTTTAAAGAACCATGGGGTGTAAGCAGATCCGTATCAGGGCGTATTCAGAAGATGGATATTTAAAAGAGGGACCGACAATGCCAGATACTCTTCACGGGTTTGGGCTTTTGCAAAACGTCCGCACATAGAAACCTTCGGTCAGATTGAAAGTATAGGGTAGGGAGAAAAGTAGCGCGTGCTGGTTAAGTCTTTCAAACGGATTCGAGGCGATTATTTCGATGAGTAAGAGAGGCGTAATTATCGGTAGTTATTCCCCAGTTATTCCCCAATCTTTCCCCACAAGAAAATTACCAATAAAAAAACCAGCCATAAAAGGCTGGTTTTCAATGTATTTTTGGTCGGCACGAGAGGATTTGAACCTCCGACCCCCGACACCCCATGACGGTGCGCTACCAGGCTGCGCTACGTGCCGACGCATAAAAAGAATACTACTCGATTCCGTTTTGAATGCAAGGGAATCTGTCGCTAACTGGTTTATTATTAATCAGTTAGCGATGAAGCGCTTCTCATCCGTCAGGACCTGAAGCAGCAGGCTCAGCTGCGGTTTCTGGTCTTTCAACCGTTCGCCCTGCAGATTATACGTCTGATAATTCCCATTGCTGTTCAGCACCAGCGTCAGCTTCGGCGTGGTGACTACCAGCGTATTATTCCCCGCCGCCGTCACCCAGCTGTGGCGGCGCGCGGCGCTGAAGAGATCCTGCCCCTGCGAATACTCGTTTGCTGGCGTGCTGACGTGCAGCAGGCGTTGCATCAGGGTGGTCATCACATCTTTATGCTCGGTGAGCATATTGATGCGCTGCGCCGGGGTGCCAGGCCAGTGGATCACCAGCGGAACCTGCAGATTCGGGCGAGACCAGCTCATACTCTTCGTCTCTTCACCTAGCGGGATGCCATGGCCCGCGGTCACGATCACCACGGTATTGTCCAGCTTGCCCGACTCGCGAAGCGCGTCAAGCACGCGGCCTATCTGCGCATCAACATCGCCAGCCGCGCGACCGTAGCGGCGCGCAAAGTCACTCTTATTGCTGTTGGCAAGCGTTGTGCCGTTAAAGGCAACCCATGAGAACCAGCGGTTATCTTCCTGGGCGTAGCGCTGCAGCCAGTTTATCCACTGGCCGGCGGTCTGCGCGTCGGACTGATTTTGCGCCGTCGGCAGTGAGAAATCGGACAGCAGCGCCTGACGGTAAAGCGGGCTGTTAAAGCCATCGGAGGAGAACAACCCTAACTGATAGCCTTGCTGATTCAGCCCGGTGATCAGCGCCGCAGGCGTGCGGGTAGACAGGACGCCGTCCATGTAGCCGGCTGAAATGCCATAGAAGAGGCCAAAGATGCCCGCATCGGTTGTGTTACCGGAGCTCATATGCTGAGTAAACGAGACGTTCTGACTCGCGAAAGCGGCCAGCGCAGGCATCTGCTTCTCGAAACGGGAATAGTTCAGGCCATCGACGGTGATCAGCAGGACGTTTTGCCCGCGCCCCATATCGCGGTAGTTTAGGTCGCTCAGAGGATACTGAACGCTGACGGCTTCCGGGTTGCCCTGCTCGATAAGACGGCGCTGGTACTCTTGCGCATCAAGCAGACCGTGTTTCTCGAGGAAGCGACGGGCCGTCATCGGGTACGAGAGCGGCAGGTTCGCGCGCTGCATGGTAATAGGGCGATAGAAGTTCGCATCCGCCCAGATATACATGATGTGCGAACTGATAAAGGAGACGAAAAAGAGCGCGGCGACGGGCTTCGCATAATGGCGTCGCCGGGTCAGACTGCGGAGCTTTTGCCAGCTCCAGGTGGCGAACAGCATCTCAATCAGCAGGATCACCGGGACGCTGATAAACATCAGCTGCCAGTCACGGGCCGTTTCGTTCTGGTCGGGGTTAATCACCAGTTCCCAGACGATGGGGTTGAGGTGCAGGTGGAAGCGGGTGAACACTTCACTGTCGATAAGCAGCAGCGTCATCCCCACCGTCGCAAGGATGGCGGACAAGAACCGCATCAGACGCTGCGACATGACGATAAACGTCAAGGGGAACAGGATCAGCAGATAGGTGGCGAAAACCAAAAAGCTAAAGTGACCGACAACGCTTATCCAGGAGTAGATACGCCCGGTTAGCGTTGTTGGCCAGTCTGCGACAAACAGATAACGGCAGCCAATGACCGTCGCCAGCAGAATGTTGAACAGGGCAAACCAGTGCCCCCAGCTGACCATCTGGGAGACTTTTTCACGGTAGCGCTGACGATTCGTCACCATAAACTGTTGTTCGTATCCCTTAATGGGCCGGGTCGTTGCTGACGGACGACTGTAAAGCCTGGGCGAACGATTTTGCGATCGCCTGACGCTGAGCCGGAGCAACGCTGGTGTTAATCAGGTTGGTGACCATATTTCCCAAAACCATCAGGGAGAGATCGGTCGGCGTTTTATGTTTTTCCAGTACGTTGACCAGCTCACTGAGCAGTTGTTCAACGTGTTCATCACTGTAGCGGGAATGTTGTGGCATAAATCAAAATCAGTTTGTTGATGAAAGGGCAACATATTACCGTAGCAACAGCTTTTTTTCCCCTTTTTTATCTGTTGTTGCACACATGTCCTGGTGGTGGTTGAATACCGCCCGGTCTAAAAGGAGAGTTTATCATGAGTCTGGAAATCAACCAGATTGCCTTGCACCAGCTTATCAAGCGCGATGAGCAAACCCTTGAAGTGGTGCTGCGCGATTCGTTACTGGAACCCACGGCGACCGTGGTGGAGATGATGGCAGAGCTGCATCGCGTCTACAGCGCCAAAAATAAAGCCTATGGCCTGTTCAGCGAAGAGAGTGAACTGGCCGATAGCCTGCGCCTGCAGCGTCAGGGCGAAGAGGATTTCCTGGCGTTTAGCCGCGCCGCCACCGGGCGTCTGCGCGACGAGCTGGCGAAATATCCGTTCGCCGACGGCGGGATCGTGCTGTTCTGCCACTATCGCTACCTGGCGGTCGAGTATCTGCTGGTTACCGTGCTGAATAACTTAAGCAGCATGCGCGTCAACGAGCAGCTGGATATCAGCTCAACGCATTATCTGGATATCAACCATGCGGATATCGTGGCGCGTATTGATTTGACCGAGTGGGAAACCAACCCGGAGTCGACCCGCTACCTGACTTTCCTGAAGGGGCGCGTGGGCCGCAAAGTGGCGGATTTCTTTATGGATTTCCTCGGTGCCAGCGAAGGTCTTAACGCCAAAGCGCAGAACAAAGGGCTGCTCCAGGCGGTTGACGACTTCACGGCTGAAGCGCAGCTCGATAAATCTGAGCGCCAGACCGTGCGCCAGCAGGTTTACAGCTACTGCAACGAACAGCTGCAGGCAGGGGAGGAGATCGAGCTGGAGTCCCTGTCAAAAGAGCTGGCGGGCGTCAGCGAAGTCAGCTTCCAGGAATTCACCGCGGAGAAAGGCTATGAGCTTGAAGAGAGCTTCCCGGCAGATCGCAGTACGCTGCGTCAGTTAACCAAGTTTGCCGGCAGCGGCGGTGGGTTAACCATCAACTTTGACGCGATGTTGCTGGGTGAACGCATCTTCTGGGATCCGGCCACCGATACGCTGACCATTAAAGGTACGCCGCCGAACCTGCGCGATCAGCTTCAGCGCCGCACCTCGGGTGGGAAATAACAGCCATAAAAAAACCCCGCAGAAGCGGGGTTTTTTTTCGACGAGTTTGCGATTACGCGCGAACGAAGTCGATGTGAGTCAGTTTTGGCTTGAACGCGTGACGCTGAACAGCCTGAACTTTCACTTTTTCTTCTTTACCGCCAACAACGATGGTCAGAACTTCGCTGTAGAATTCAGCTTTGGTCTGCAGGTTCCACAGTTTGTCGTGATCCAGTTCGATTGCAACTGGAGCAGCTTCGCCACCGTAAACGATAGCCGGGAACTTGTTAGCGTTACGCAGGCGGCGGCTCGCACCCTTACCCTGCACGTTACGTACTTCTGCTTCGATAGTGAACATTGATTTCTCTCTGTATTTAAAACCCTACTACAGGCGACCCAGCAGCAGGTGAGTGTTCTGCCTCACGGATGTGAAGCGGGCGGCATTTTATACTCAAATGCCCCTCACATCAATGAAAAGTCCCGCTAACCGCGCAATTCGTTGGCGCGACGGAAGCGACCTTCGTAGTCAAAGAGCTTCTCGCGCACCTGCCAGAACTGGCCTTTCTTACGGGCGACGACAAAATCCGGATGGCGCAATAACACCTGCTGACGCACGATATCTGCTACGGTTATCCAGCGCAGGGGCACGCCCGGCGTGCGGGTATGCGGGCGGATAAACAGCTGTTCGAAGGCCATTCGCTGGGCAGGCGTCTGGACGCGGAAGCGCTCGCTGACGTCCGCCCCGTCTTCGTCGTAATAGGTGATTTTCAGCCACTCGCCTTTTTCATCGGCGCCGGGCTGCAGTGCCATGCCGGAACAGCGCAGCACCAGGGCATCTTTCAGCTTTAGCGCCGCTTTCAGCATGTCGTCCGGGTCAACCAGCACCGTGTCGCATTCCCGGCAGCGGCGGGCGGCAATATCGTTTTCGGCGTTGCACTGCGGGCAGTTTTTGAACCGGAAGCGGAAATCGCACTGCTCGCGATGCCCGTCATCATCTTCAAACCAGCCCTGACAGCGGCGGCCAAAGTGTTCGAGCAGCGTACCGTCGGCGGTGGTTTTTCCCCAGAAGGTGTTGGCAAACCCGCAGGCAGGGCAAAAGACCTGCACGGGCACGTTGTCGCTTTTCCCTTTTGGCGCGCCGACCTCAGGCGTATAGAGATCGTGCGGGTTACCGGCATAATCCAGAATCAGGCAGTCGGTTTTCCCCGGGGCCAGGCGCAGGCCGCGGCCAACAATCTGTTGATACAGACTGACCGATTCGGTCGGGCGCAAAATGGCGATCAGGTCGACGTGCGGGGCGTCAAAGCCGGTGGTCAATACCGACACGTTTACCAGATAGCGGAACCGCTGTGCTTTAAAGGCGTCAATCAGGCCGTCGCGCTCCGGACCAGGCGTTTCGCCGGTGATTAACGCCGCGTCGCCGGCGGGCAGTAACCCGGTAATTTCGCGCGCGTGCTCAACGGTGGCGGCAAAGATCATCACCCCCTTGCGCGTCGCGGCGAACTCCTCAATCTGGCTGATTATATGCGGCGTAATACGCTTTTGCTTTTTCAGCTCCTGGTTGAGATCCGCTTCGCTGAATAAGCCGTTGCTCTGCGCCTGCAGACGGCTGAAATCGTACTGCACCACCGGCATATCCAGCCGTTCAGGCGGCGTCAGGTAGCCATGTTTAATCATGTAGCGCAGCGGAAGTTCGTAAATGCAGTCGCTAAACAGGGCCTTGTCATCGCCGCGCACCATGCCGTGATAATGGTAGCGATAGATCCAGCCTTTCCCCAGGCGAAACGGTGTCGCCGTCAGGCCCAGCAGGCGCAGGTGAGGGTTCACCGCTTTCAGGTGAGCCAGAATTTGCTGATACTGGCTGTCGCCGTCATCGCTGATGCGGTGGCACTCGTCGACAATCAGCAGCGAAAATTCGCTGCTAAACAGGTCCAGATTGCGCGCCACCGACTGCACGCTGCCGAAGACTACTTTGCCGTGGCTCTCTTTGCGCTTCAGCCCGGCGGCGAAAATATCGGCTTCCAGCCCAAGCGCACAATACTTGGCATGGTTTTGCGCGACGAGCTCTTTAACGTGCGCCAGCACCAGCACGCGACCACGGGCCAGACGCGCCAGCTCTGCGATGACGAGGCTTTTGCCTGCGCCGGTCGGGAGCACAATCGCCGCCGGCTCGCGATGTTTACGGAACCAGGCGAGGGTGGCGTCAACGGCTTCCTGCTGATAGGGACGAAGTGTAAAAGTCATGGGGTCTCGGTTTCGTTATTCCGCACATAGTATGCCACGAAACTTTTTCCCTTGAGTGGCGCAACCAGACCATTATACTGAACCGTTCCAGACTGCTTCTTTTTTCGGACCTGTTGTCCGACTTCCAGCACCATTAAGGCTAAAAAGATTTCATGCGACTTGATAAGTTTATCGCTCAGCAACTCGGCGTAAGCCGCGCTATTGCCGGGCGCGAAATTCGCGCCAGCCGCGTTACCGTGGATGGCGACATTGTGAGAGACAGCGCGTTCAAACTGCAACCTGACCATCAGGTGGAGTATGACGGCAATCCGCTGACCCAGCAGCACGGTCCGCGCTACTTCATGCTCAATAAGCCGGAAGGCTACGTCTGCTCAACGGACGATCCCGATCACCCGACGGTGCTCTATTTCCTCGACGAACCGGTGGCGCACAAGCTGCACGCCGCAGGCCGCCTCGACATCGACACCACGGGTCTGGTGCTGATGACCGACGACGGGCAGTGGTCGCATCGCATTACTTCCCCGCGTCACCACTGCGAGAAAACCTATCTGGTCACGCTGGAGTCGCCGGTGTCGGATGACACGGCAGAGCAATTCACGAAAGGCGTTCAGCTGCATAATGAAAAAGATCTGACCAAACCCGCCGTGCTTGAGGTGATCACGCCGACGGAAGTCCGTCTGACCATCAGCGAAGGGCGTTACCATCAGGTGAAACGTATGTTTGCCGCGGTGGGGAACCACGTTATTGGCCTGCATCGTGAGCGGATTGGTGCGATCGAACTCGATCCCGACCTGGCGCCAGGCGAATATCGCCCGTTAACGGAAGAAGAGATCGCCAGCGTCGGTCTGCCTTCGCACTAATTTCAGGAGAGCTCTGTGACCACCAGGCCACACTCGTCATTCAAAATCGTCTTCATCCTTGGCCTGCTGGCCATGCTGATGCCGCTGTCTATTGATATGTACCTGCCCGCGCTGCCGGTCATTTCCGCGCAGTTTGGCGTTCCGGCGGGCAGCGCGCAGATGACGCTCAGCACTTATATTCTCGGCTTTGCCCTCGGCCAGCTGTTTTATGGCCCGATGGCGGACAGCCTTGGACGCAAGCCCGTTATTCTGGGCGGGACGCTGGTCTTTGCGGCCGCAGCGGTGGCCTGTGCGCTGGCGCAGACCATCGACCATCTGATTATCATGCGCTTCTTCCACGGTCTGGCGGCGGCAGCGGCAAGCGTGGTGATTAACGCCCTGATGCGCGATATTTACCCGAAAGAAGAGTTCTCCCGCATGATGTCGTTCGTGATGCTGGTGACGACGATTGCGCCGCTGGTGGCCCCGATGGCCGGTGGCGCGGTGCTGGTGTGGTTTAGCTGGCACGTGATTTTCTGGATCCTGGCCCTGGCCGCGCTGCTGGCCTCGGCGATGATCTTCTTCTTTATTGATGAAACGCTTCCCGTCGAGCGCCGTCAGAAATTCCACATCCGAACCACAATCGGCAACTTTGCCTCGCTGTTTCGCCACAAGCGCGTGCTCAGCTATATGCTGGCAAGCGGGTTCAGCTTCGCCGGGATGTTCTCCTTCCTGAGCGCCGGACCGTTTGTCTACATCGAGCTGAACCACGTTTCGCCGCAGCACTTCGGCTACTATTTCGCGCTTAACATCGTCTTCCTGTTCATCATGACCATCATCAACAGCCGTTTTGTCCGGCGGGTGGGGGCGCTGAACATGTTCCGCGCAGGGCTGTGGATCCAGTTTGTGATGGCTATCTGGCTGGTGGTGAGCGCGTTTCTGGGCGTGGGCTTCTGGGCGCTGGTGGTCGGCGTGGCGGCCTTTGTCGGCTGCGTGTCGATGGTGTCATCTAATGCGATGGCGGTGATCCTGGATGAGTTTCCGCATATGGCGGGCACCGCCTCTTCCCTGGCGGGGACGTTCCGCTTCGGCATCGGTGCTATCGTTGGAGCGTTGCTTTCAATGGCTACCTTTACGACGGCATGGCCCATGCTGTGGGCGATGGCTTTTTGCGCAACCAGCTCGATACTCTTCTATCTTTACGCCAGTCGACCGCGAAAAGCGGCCCACTAAAATACAGAGAAGGCCCGACAGGGCCTTTTTTGTTGATGCATATCAACCAAACCCCCGTTCGTTTATTCCGTGTTTGTTTATTTTATGTAAAATCTATTTGTGTAAAAAGTCACATCATTGTATTCAAAAAGGTTGAGTTAGATCGCAGAAACGGGTACATATAGCGCCGACGCGAGCCTGGATATCGATAAAAAAGCGCTGAATAGTGCAGGCTGGCGATGATGTGTTACTATAAATGTAAATAAATTGTGAAGTAAATTTTGCTTCCGGGGAACGAACGTGAATACATTACAACTCTCCATTGTCCATCGCTTGCCCCAGAGCTATCGCTGGTCGGCGGGTTTTGCAGGTTCGAAAGTTGAACCGATTCCGCAAAGCGTCGCGGGCTGTGAAAACTGCCTGGTGGCACTCAAGCTGCTGAGCCCGAGCGACGAAAATGCATGGCGGGTGATGGAGCGTCTCAGTCAGGCCCTGACGGATATCGAAGTGGACAGCTCCGTGCTGGAGTGTGAAGGTGAGCCGTGCCTGTTCGTGAAGAGCCAGGACGAGTTTGCCGCCACCTGCCGTCTGAAGAATTTTGGCGTTGCCATCGCGGAGCCTTTCTCCGGCCAGTACCCCTTCTGACCGCTAGTCTGCCGACAACAGCTGGCGCGTGTAGCGCTGCGTTGGCGCGCTAAATACGCGCTGGCACTCTCCCTGCTCGACCACTTCTCCCTGTCGCAACACAATCACCTGATGGCATAGCGCCCGCACCACCTGTAGATCGTGGCTGATAAAGATATAGGCCAGCCGGTGTTTTTCCTGAAGCCCTTTCAGCAGCGCCAGGATCTGCGCCTGAACGGTTCTGTCCAGCGACGACGTTGGTTCATCCAGAATAATCAGCTCCGGCTTCAGGATCAGCGCGCGGGCAATGGCGATACGCTGGCGCTGCCCGCCGGAGAATTCAGCCGGATAGCGGTGGCGGGTCCCGGCATCTAAGCCCACTTCGGCCATCACCCGCATAACTTCCTGCTCTCGCTGCTGAGCGCTCAGGCCGGGCTGATGCACGCGCAGACCCTCCTCGATAATCTGTAACACGCTGAGCCGCGGGTTAAGCGAGGAGTTGGGATCCTGAAACACCACCTGCATGCGGGGCCGCACGGCCAGCATCTGGCGGCGGTTCCAGCGGTGCAGCGGCATATCGTCAAAGAAGATCTCGCCCTGCGAGGCAATTAAGCGCAGCAGCGCCAGACCGGTGGTGCTTTTGCCCGAACCGGATTCGCCCACCAGCCCCAGGGATTCTCCCGGGCGCAGCGAGAAGCGGATGTTTTTCAGCACCGGATTCTGGTCGACGATGCGCCGCAGAATACCTTTGCGGATCGGGAACGAGACGGACAAATCCTCAACGCGCAGCAGCGGTGTGCTGTCAGCCGCGAGCGGAACCGGGTCGCCGGAGGGTTCGCTGTCGAGCAAACGCTGCGTATAGGGGTGCTGCGGCGCGCTCAGCAGCGTGGACGCGCTATTCTGTTCAACGCATCGTCCGTTTTGCATCACCGCGACGCTGTCGGCCAGCTTTCTCACAATGCTCAGGTTGTGCGTGATAAAAAGCAGGCTCATGTTCAGCTCGTCACGCAGTTCCCGCAGCAGCGTCAGTATTTGCGCCTGTACCGTCACGTCCAGCGCCGTTGTGGGCTCGTCGGCAATCAACAGCTCGGGTCGCGTGAGCAGGGCCATAGCGATCATCACGCGCTGTCGTTCGCCGCCGGAGAGCTGGTGCGGAAAATCATTCAGCCGTTTGGCCGCATTGCGTATGCCCGTTCGTTCCAGACAGTCCAGAATTTCTCCCCGCGCGGCCTCTTTGCGCATCCCCCGGTGCAGGGAGAGCACTTCATAGAGCTGTTTCTCGAGGCTGTGCAGCGGGTTGAGGGAAACCATCGGCTCCTGGAAGATCATCGCGATTTTGTTGCCGCGTATGCCGCGCAGGGTATGTTCGTCGGCATGCAGCAGCGAGCTGCCGTGAAACAGAATATCCCCTTGCGGGTAGCTCACCGGTGGGGACGGCAACAGGCGCAGGATGGAGAGTGCCGAAACGCTCTTGCCTGAACCCGACTCGCCCACCAAGGCCAGCGTTTCCCCGGGCTGGATTTGCAGCGACAGGTCGGTGACCACGGTGCGCGTCTCGTCCTGCTTAGAAAAAGCAATCGACAGGTTATCAATACTGAGAAGAGGCTGGGTCATTTTATACCGCCTTGTTCGGATCGAAGGCATCGCGCACGGCTTCGCCAATAAAAATCAGCAGCGACAGCAGCACGGCCACGGAAAGAAAGGCGGCGATGCCTAACCACGGCGCCTGCAGGTTGTTTTTGCCCTGCAGCAGCAGTTCGCCGAGCGACGGGGAACCCAGCGGTAGCCCGAAACCAAGAAAATCCAGCGAGGTGAGGGTGGTGATGGAGCTGCACAGAATAAACGGCAGGAAAGTGAGCGTTGCCACGACCGCGTTGGGCAGCATGTGGCGGAAGATGATCCCCCGATCGCTCACGCCAAGCGCCTGCGCGGCGCGAATATAGTCGAAATTGCGGGTGCGCAGGAACTCCGCGCGCACCACGCCCACCAGCGCCATCCAGCCGAACAGGACGGTGATGCCTAACAGCCACCAGAAGCCGGGCTGCACCACGCTGGAAAGCAGGATGATCAGAAACAGCGTTGGCATGCCTGACCAGACTTCAATAATCCGCTGGCCCCACAGGTCGATTTTCCCGCCGTAGTAGCCCTGAACGGCGCCCGCCACGACTCCCATTACGCTTGAGAAGATCGTCAGCATCAGCCCAAAGAGAAGAGAAATTCGCGTGCCATACAGGATGCGCGCCAGCACGTCCCCGCCGTTAGCATCCGTTCCCAGCCAGTTTTGCGCGGAGGGCGGGGAAGGGAAGGGCGTCGTGGTGGCGAAGTTAATGCTGTTTGCGCCAAAGCGTACCGGCGCCCAGAGCGCCCAGCCGTGCTGCTCAATCTGCTGGCGAAGCCACGGATCCTGATACTCCGCCGGTGTTGCAAACGGGCCGCCGAAGTCGCTTTCGCTGTAGTTGGCGATAACCGGCACGTACCAGCGGTCGTTAAAATGCACCAGCAGCGGCTTGTCGTTGGCGATCAGCTCCGAACACATGCTTAAGGCAAACAGCACGGCAAAAATCCACAGCGACCAGTAGCCGCGGCGATTGTGGCGAAAGCGGGCCCAGCGGGCCTGGTTGATGGGGCTTAAACGCGGCATCAGCGGCCCTCAAAATCGATTCGGGGATCGACCAGCGTATAGCTGATATCACTGATGATATTCAGCAGCAGGCCAATCAGGGTGAAAATATAGAGTGTGCCAAACATCACCGGATAATCGCGCGATACGGTAGCTTCATAGCCCAGCAGCCCCAGGCCGTTGAGCGAGAACATCACCTCTATCAGCAGCGAGCCGGTAAAAAACATGCCGATGAACGTGGCCGGAAATCCGGCGATCACCAGCAGCATGGCGTTGCGGAACACGTGTTTCCACATGATCTGCTTCTCGCTCACGCCCTTGGCGCGGGCCGTGACAACGTACTGCTTACGAATTTCATCGAGAAAGGCGTTTTTGGTCAACATGGTCAGGGCCGCAAACCCGCCAATGACCGTGGCCAGCACCGGCAGCGTGATATGCCAGAGATAGTCGGTGATTTTCTGATACCACGGCAGGGAGCTGAAATCGGCGGAGACCAGCCCCCGCAGCGGGAAGAGGTCGAAATAGCTTCCCCCGGCAAAAAAGACAATCAGCAGGACGGCAAACAGAAACGCCGGTATGGCGTAGCCGATAATGATGAACGTGCTGCTCCAGATATCAAACCGGCTGCCGTTATACACCGCTTTGCGGATCCCAAGCGGTATAGAGACCAGATAGATAATCAGCGTTCCCCACAGCCCCAGCGTTATCGAAACCGGCAGGCTTTGCTTGATCAACGTTAACACTGACGCACTGCGAAACAGGCTGTCGCCAAAATCAAAGCGGATGTAATCCCAGAGCATCTTGAAATAGCGCTCGTGAATCGGTTTGTCAAAGCCGTAGCGGTGGGTGATCTCGGCGATCACCTCCGGATCCAGCCCGCGTCCGCCGCGATAATGGCTTTCGCTGATATTCCCTACGCCGGTTCGCGCATGGCTCGCGCCCATCCCTTCACCGCCGCCGCCGGGCATGCCGCCGCTGTTGCCAAATTCAATGGCGGCAATTGCCTGATCGACCGGGCCGCCAGGGGCGATTTGCACGATAAAAAAGTTAATCGTGATGATGGCCCACAGGGTGGGGATGACCAGCAGGAGACGACGGAGAAGATAGGCACCCATGATGATTCCTTATCGCCGCTCAGCGGGAAGTCTGGCGGCTTTGTTAACGTCATACCACCAGGTATCAAAGCCCAGGGAGTAGACAGGGCGCACGGCAGGCACGGAGAACTTGTCCCAGCGCGCAAGGCGATCTTCGCCCATATACCACATCGGCAGCATGTAGTAGTTCCAGGTCAGGACCCTGTCGAGGGCGCGCCCGAGCGGCAGGAGCTTTTCTTTATCCCCCTGCGCCGCCACTATTTTCGCAATCAGCGCGTCAATCGCCGGGCTTTTTACACCTGGCGCATTGTATGAGGAGTCAATGTAGCTGGAGGCCCAGGAGATTTGCAGGTCGGAGCTGGGCCACGGCTGCGCGGGCCACAGGCGCTGCATCATGTCGTAATCACGGCTGCGCATGCGGCTGGTGATCTGCGCGTTATCGACCTGGCGAATGTTCATGGTCACGCCCAGCCGCTCAAGGTTGTGCTTAAACGGCAGTACCCACTGATCGTTGCCCCCGGACGAGAGCAGCAGCTCAAAGCTGAGAGGCTTACCCGTTTTGGCATCCACACGCTTTTGATTTTTCAGGTGCCAGCCCGCGTCATCCAGCAGTTTGCTGGCTTTCAGCAGGTTGTCGCGGTCGTAACCGTCACCGTTCGACGCGGGCGGCTGAAACACGGTGGTGAACACCTGCGGCGGCAGCTCCGCTTTCAGCGGCGCCAGCAGAGCCAGCTCGTCGGCTTTCGGGTAATCGCGCGCGGCGTATTCGGTGTTCTGGAAATAGCTATTCGCACGGCTGTAAGCCCCGTAAAACAGCGCTTTGTTCATCCACTCAAAATCAAAGGCCAGGGAAATGGCTTCGCGCACCCGGCGGTCATTAAATACCGGACGCTGAATATTAAACGCCAGCCAGCGGGTGTCCTGGGCAGACTCATTTTTGTGCTCGTCTTTGACGATATAGCCTTTGGCGAAATTTTTGCCGATATAGCGGGTCGCCCAGTTTTTGGCGCTGCTCTCGACGCGTAAATCGAAAGCGCCGGCTTTGAACGCTTCAAACGCCACGTTATCGTCGAGGTAGTAATCATAGCGAAGGGTGTCGAAATTCCAGCGCCCGCGGTTTACCGGCAGGTCTGCCGCCCAGTAGTCTTTCACACGAGAGTAAACGACATATTGCCCCATGCGCCAGTCGGTGATGCGGTATGGGCCGCCTGCCAGCGGCGGCGTGGAAAGCGGGTCGCTTAGCTTATGATTTTTCCAGAACGATTCCGGCATCACCGGCAGCGAGAACAGGCTGAGCATGTTCTCTTTGTTCGGTTCGCTCAGCTCGATGCGCACGGTGAGCGGCGCGATGGCTCTGACGGAAGCCCCTTTATACACGATGCGGAACTGGGGGACGCCTTCGGTCATGAATTTATGGAAGGTGAACGCGACGTCGCTGGCCTTCACCGGCGTACCGTCGTGAAAACGTGCTCGCGGATTCAGCGAAATTTCCGCCCAGGCGAAGTTATCGGCGTAACGCACGTTCTCGGCAATCAGCGGATAATAGCTGCCGGGCTCATCATCCGAGGTGACGAAGAGCGTATCGTAAAGCGATTCCGTTCGCGCGGCCGCCACGCCGCGCAGGGCGAAGCGGTTGAAGTTGTCGAATGTTCCCGTGGCGGAAAGCGTGACCTTTCCGCCCTTCGGCGCGGCAGGGTTAACGTAATCGAAGTGCGTAAAATTGACCGCATATTTCGGCTCGCCAATCACCGCGAAGGCGATATTTTCTTTGATGGCCTGCGCCTGGCTGGACAGGCTCGTTAGTGCCAACATCAGCAACATGAAGCGCATAAGCATCTCGCGGCGGCTCCCTCTTTTACAGACCGGCTCGGTTAAGCTGAATAATAAGTGACGTCACGGGCAATGTGAAATTAATCACCCTCGGGCGAAATATCAGGCCGCCATTCGCGGAACTGCGCCAGCGGCATCGGGCGGCTAATCCAGTATCCCTGCAGGAAATTAACGCCGTGTTCGCGCAGCCAGGCGGCCTGTTCCGGCGTTTCCACCCCTTCGGCGACGGTCGACATATTCAGTCGTCTTGCCAGCGTCAGGACGGCATCCAGCACCGGCGACGTCACGGTCTCAGTGCCAATCGCATTAACAAAGCCGCGGTCAATCTTGAGGTAGTCCATGGTGAAATGCTCAAGATAAATCAGCGCGCTGTGGCCGGTGCCAAAATCATCAATAGCTATCTCAAACCCTTCGTTGTGCAGCCATTCGAAAAGGCTATTGGCTTCCCGATGATTGAGCATGTCGCGCTCGGTAATTTCCAGCACGATCTGGAAGTAATCCTGCGGCAGTAGCGCTTTGAAGGTGCGCATATCGTCTTTGAAGCTTTCCGCATGCAGATGCCCCGGCGCAATGTTGATGCCCACCTTTGCCCCCGGAGGTAACAGGGTTTGTAACACGGGGGCATCGTGAATGATAAGGTCGAAGAGATGCAGCGTCAGCGGGACAATCAGCTTCTGCGCTTCGGCAAAATTGATAAACGCGTCCGGCGGAATTTCCCCCATCGTCGGGTGTTTCCAGCGCATCAGCACTTCAAGCCCGGTCATCTGGAGCGATTTAGCATCGACGACGGGCTGATAAACCACGTAAAACTGACCGCGCTTAATCGCGCTTAAAATCTCTTTACCCGGGTTGAGGCGAATGCTGAGGATATAGTAGTTGAGCGATCCGGCACAAATGCCGCACACCAGCCCGAAGAACAGGGCGTAGAGAATTTCATCGCTGGTCCATGCGTCAGCATACAGGTTGATGGTCAGGGGAACGTCTTTCAGCGTCGCGGTTCGGGCGGGCGTTTCATGTAGATCATGCGCAAGGACCAGCGTGCTGGAGCGCGTTGACAGCGCATGGTCGCCAATAATGATGGCAATGCCGGCAAATTCGTCCTGGCGCGCGGTGTAGAGCAGGTAAGGCGTCAGATTGAGGTTCACCGAGGTAAACACGCCGCCGTCCTTCACTAGCGGGTTACGGTACCAGATGGCAATCGCGGGCTTGTTGGGCAACATGGGGGTGCCGGGAAGTAACGCCATATCAATCTGTTTGTCGATGTGCAGCTCGGGGATTAGCTCCTCCATAGGAACATTCATCGGCCCGGTGGCAGAAGAGCAGAACGCCATTTTGTCTCTGACCAGCAGGAATGCGCGAACGTTAACGCTAAAGGCAGCGCGCGAGGTAAGTTCCTGATTGACGTCGTGGCAGTTGTTTAACGTGAGCGGCTGGAGCACATCGATAGAATTTTTTAACTCATCGAAGTAGCTCTCCATATAGATGCTCACATCGTGGATCAGGGTGTCGAATTTGACTTCCCGCTTGTGGTAGCTCCAGAAAAATTGCAACGAACCCAGGAGCAGGGCGGCGATCAGGCCTGTGATGATGCTGAGGATCAGTATTTTGCGATTGCTGGAGAAATAGCGGGTGAACATAGACGTCGTGATTCCTGAAATGCCGCTGGATGTATTCAGTGTAACGGGCAAAAAAAAACACTGCCGAAGCAGTGCTTTTTTTCATCATATCGCCAGCCAAGGGATAACCAACGATACGATAGTCATATTAACTGCGGGTCAGTACGCGGCGTGCTTCGTTGTAGCGCTTCTTCCAGTACGGTTCATTCATGCTGGAAATGGTCACACCGCTGCTGGTGGAGGCATGTACAAACTGGTCATTACCAATGTAGATGCCAACATGTCGACCTGTAGAACCGGCACGGAACAGGACTAAATCACCGGTGCGCAGTTTGGTACGTGAAATCGACTTGCCCATCTCCTGCTGTTCATAGGTTGAACGCGGAAGATCTAACCCAAATTGCTCACGGAACGTACGCTGTACAAAACCGGAACAATCAATACCTGTTTTTGTGCTGCCGCCAAGGCGATAGCGCACGCCTTTCCAGTCAGCATACTGGTCCATAATGCGGGACTTCACGTCCAGATTACGTACCATATTTTCAAATTCATCCTGAGAGGCTTGCAGTGACGAGGAATCTTCCATTCCCACAACACGCGTCTCAGGATGCATATTCTTTGCGGTGTTCGAT
Organism: Enterobacter sp. E20; assembly: GCF_000801755.2. Classification (NCBI taxonomy): domain Bacteria; kingdom Pseudomonadati; phylum Pseudomonadota; class Gammaproteobacteria; order Enterobacterales; family Enterobacteriaceae; genus Enterobacter; species Enterobacter sp. E20. The sequence continues at coordinate 3,265,198 of NZ_CP012999.1, read as the reverse complement.
GTACTACATGCAGATAACAGTACCGCGACTGCTATCGCCGGGATCCCCCGTAAGATATATCTCAGAAACGGTTGAGATTTGACCATTTTGTTTATTATCCCTTGAAGTCCTTAACGACAAATATCGTTATAAAAATGCCAAACGTGACGAGACTAATTATCTGTTCACATTGAGACAATTCTTTCTGGTCACATTTGTGGCACAGCGCACAAAATTATTCGCCAGTGAAATAATTATCTCTATGGGGCAAAACGAGTTCGAGATTAACCGATTGCCTGGGGTATTGCGAGAAAAAAAAGCCTTTTTTTTATAAGAAAATGTGATACAGAAAGTAAAAACATAGAATTGCTCAAAATAGCGACGGATCCGCTGCGCCAGTATGCAATTGCTTCATTTTTATCATGAATATGATGACGAGAATATGACAGTGGGGAAAGATCGCGGCGAGAACGCTATCAGGGATCATGTCGATCCCTGATAGCTCACGTTAATTTAGGTTAGTTATTTGTTTAATTGTTGTTGCGCTCTTCCGGGAAGATAGCGATCGAACAGCGCTATTATCCTGTCGCTCAGTGGGGTCATCAAACACCACGGCAGCGCAATCAGCGCCACGGAGAGCGAACCGACGGCAATATCGGTAAACCAGTGAGCGCCAATCATTACGCGCGGGAAGGCAAAAACCACAAAAATAATCAGGGCTATGGCAAAGGCTTTTCTGCCGAAATAGCGAAGCATAATTGCGGAAAAAATAAGCAGCATCATACCATGATCGCCGGGGAAACTGTCCTTCGACGCATCTTTTGTTGGAATATGCAGCAGTTCGCTGACGCGATAAATATCGATGAAGAATAGCGTTGGGCTTGAACGCTTAACCGGAATAATCGCAGTTGCCAGCTGGTTAATGACAACGGCAAACAGCAGCATCACCAGACCGATAATGAGAATACGCCGACGCCCGGCTTTATCCTCTTTCAGCCAGAAAGAGAGCATCAGGCAGCCCATGGCCAGCAGCGAGAAGCCGTCGAAGGCGCGGTTGTTGGTAATTGCCACCAGCCACAGGAACGCGTTGCTCTTCACCAGCTCCTGGTTGAAGAAGTGAAAAATGGCAGAATCCAGCGGGAACCAGAAACCATGATCCGCCGGGATATACCAGGAGAAGAAAAGCGCCAGACCGGCGACATTAAGCAGTAATATCAGGGGAAATCGAGTTGTCATAACGTTCTGCATAGAGTGAAAACTGGGGCAACGTTAGCCGCCCGAACTTAAACGAATCCTCAACAGGCTGGACTGGAGCGCATTCCAGTCGGCGTTAACCGCACTAATTAACTCTATTCGGCTGTCAGGCGGCGCCACATTCTGCGTTTCAATAAAGAAATCCTCGCCCTGACGGTTGATCCGCACCAGCCCGTCTGGGGTGCGCATGATCCCTTTCACGCGATCGACGGGAGCAAGTCGGGCCCACTCCAGGATCCCGATGGTGTCGAAAACGGTTTCAGCATCAAATATCCATCCGCAGGCCTGATATCCCTGGCCGCTGTTCAGGTTACGACGCCAGCGCTGATGTTCCGGCAGGCTGAGAGCGGCTAAACCCTGCTTAACCGGATGACTGTGCGAATGATCCGCGCTGGCAGGCAGCTCGGTGAGGTTCAGACGAGGAAGGTCAAGCAGGGCGCTATCAATATTCCCCTGGGTGGTCTGCACCCGCGTGCGGTTGCCGCCGAAATGTTGCCACCACGCGTCCAGCGCGGCCTGGCTTTCAGCCGTGGCGCGATCTGCTTTATTCGCGACAATAACGTCAGCCGAGGCGAGCTGATCGCGGAAGTTCTCATTGGCCACCACTTTGTCATCCAGAAGCTGACGCGGATCGAGCAGGCACAGGGTGGCGCGCAGGTCGATCCACGGCTCGTAAACCGGGGCAGTCAGTAAATCGAGGATCTGCTTCGGATGGCCCAGCCCGGTGGGCTCAATCAGCAGGCGGTCGGGGTTGCCCTGACGCAGCAGCGTATTGAGCCCGACCTGCATCGGCAGGCCATTGACGCAGCACATGCACCCGCCGGGGATCTCTTTAATCATCGCGCCGCTGGATGACAGTAACGCGCCGTCAATGCCTACCTCGCCAAATTCATTGACCAGCACGGCCCATTTCTCGGCAGGATCTTTATTCGCCAGCAGGTGGAGAATTGAGGTGGTTTTACCGCTGCCGAGAAAACCGGTGATGAGGTTGGTTTTGGTCACGTGCGCTCCAGATGAGGATTGTGATGCTATAACACTAATCTCTCTATCCTGGCGAAAAACGTGACCGGTGAGAAGGGGGAGGGCGAACGGAGGCTTCATCCGTTCGCGTTAAGCGCAATAATCGTTAAATATTTAACGTCTCGATAACAGCCTGACGCGCGCCGTGGCGGGTGATGCGCTGGTATGCCCGGCTGACAGTCTCCACAAACGCGCTGTTTTGCGCGAGATCGTGACCAAAGACCTCGCTCAGCCCCAGCAGGGCGTTAACGCGACCGGCGTCGCTGCTGGCATTGACCATGGTGCGAATTTTATCGCTGAGGGGATCGCGAACATCAATCGCGTTGCCACGGTCGTCGGTACCGCTGACGTAGCGTATCCAGCCGGCCACGCCCAGAGCCAGCAGCGACCACGGTGTTTTTCGCTCGAGATGAACGCGGATCCCGTCCAGCATTCTTTGCGGAAGCTTCTGGCTGCCGTCCATCGCGATTTGCCAGGTCCGATGCTGAAGTGCCGGGTTGGCAAAGCGCTCGAGCAGGCTATCGGCGTAGGCGGTGAGGTCGACATCCTTAATGCGTAATGTGGGCGCCTGCTCGTCCAGCATCAGCCGACGGGCGGCTTCGCGGAACGCAGCGTCCTCCATGCATTCATTAATATGGGCATAGCCCGCGAGGTACCCCAGATATGCCAGGAAAGAGTGGCTGCCGTTGAGCATGCGCAATTTCATCTGCTCCCAGGGCAGAACATCCTGCACCATCTGAACGCCCGCGACTTCCCATTCCGGACGGCCGGCAACAAAATTATCTTCCACCACCCACTGAATAAACGGCTCGCAGCTGATGGCGCACGGATCTTCAACGCCGAGCGCGTCGGTGATTTCCGCCAGCGAGGCGTCCGTCGCGGCGGGAACAATTCTGTCGACCATCGTCCCCGGGAAGCTCACGTGGCTGTCAATCCATTCAGACAGCGCCGCGGAACGCTTTTGCGCCATGCCCAGCACCGCGTTTTTCACCACGTGCCCGTTATCAGGGATATTGTCGCAGGAGAGTACGGTAAACGCAGGCAAGCCGCGCTCGCGGCGGCGGTGAAGCGCTTCGACCAGGATCCCGGGTGCGGAATGCGGCTCTGAGGGGTTTTCAAGGTCATGGATTATCCGGGCGTTGTGCAGATCGAGTTTCCCGGTCGCGGGATCGATGCAATAGCCTTTCTCCGTGATGGTGAGCGACACAATCGCGACCTGAGGCTCGCAAAATTTCTCAATAATGGCGGGCAGAGAGTCCAGCTTTGCGTTAAGGCATTCATGGACGGCACCGACGATAATCGCCTCATTGCCTTCTGCCCCTTTCTCCAGCACGGTGAACAGGTGATCCTGCGCGCGCAGCTGGCTCATCAGCACGTCGCCGCTGAAAAGGCTAATCTCACAAATACCCCAGTCGCCGCCTTTTTCGTTCAGCACCCGATTTGTTAACAAAGCCTGATGCGCACGGTGAAACGCGCCAAAGCCAAAATGGACGATGCGGGAGCGCAGTTGCTGACGATCGTAGCGCGGCTGCTGAACCTGGGCAGGAAGGGCGGTGGAGGCAATTGTCTTCATGAGATACACACCTGATTAACCATTAATTAACAATGCCAGTGTAAAGTTATATGACAGCAAATAAAATTGGTGAGCCGTAAATATCCCCGTTCTGTGAGTTTGATCAATCAATGTGTGGCGGTATGTTGACCCTTAACGGTAAACATGTATGGTAGTCGTCATTGCAGTAACGCATATTGGTATAACAACTTAAGAGGGTGAGGCAATGGAACAAACCTGGCGTTGGTACGGGCCGAACGATCCGGTTTCTCTTGATGATGTGCGCCAGGCAGGCGCAACGGGTGTCGTCACGGCGCTGCATCATATTCCAAACGGTCAGGTATGGCCGGTTGAAGAAATTCAACAGCGTCAGGCGCTGCTGGCGGAGAAGGGGTTAACCTGGTCTGTGGTAGAGAGCATCCCGGTTCACGAAGACATCAAAACCCATTCCGGGGAGTACCAGACCTGGATTGCTAACTATCAGCAGAGCATTCGCAACCTGGCGGCCTGCGGCATTGATACGGTTTGCTATAACTTCATGCCTATCCTCGACTGGACGCGTACCGACCTTGAATATCAGATGCCGGACGGCTCGAAAGCCCTGCGTTTCGACCAGATCGCCTTCGCGGCGTTTGAGCTGCACATTCTGAAACGCCCTGGCGCCGAAGCGGATTACACCGCGGAAGAGCAGCAGCAGGCGCTTGCGTGGTTTAACGCCGCCAGTGATGCAGACATCGAAAAGCTGACCCGTAATATCATTGCGGGCCTGCCGGGCGCGGAAGAGGGGTATACCCTGGATCAGTTCCGCGCGCGCCTGGCGGAATATGGCGATATTGATAAGCAGCAGCTGCGTGAAAACATGGCGTACTTCCTGCGCGCTATCGTGCCGGTTGCTGAAGAAGCTGGTGTGCGTCTGGCGGTGCACCCGGACGATCCACCGCGTCCTATCCTCGGCCTGCCGCGCATTGTTTCCACTATTGAAGATATGCAGTGGCTGAAGGATACGGTAAACAGCATCTATAACGGCTTCACCATGTGTACCGGCTCCTACGGCGTGCGTGCGGATAACGACCTGGTGCGGATGATTGAAACCTTTGGCGATCGCATTCACTTTACGCACTTGCGTGCGACCTGCCGCGAAGAGAACCCAAAAACCTTCCACGAGGCGGCGCACCTGGGCGGCGATGTGAATATGGTAGCGGTGGTAGACGCCATTCTTGCGGAAGAGGCGCGTCGCAAGCAGGCGGGCGATGTGCGTCCTATCCCGTTCCGTCCGGATCACGGCCACCAGATGCTGGACGATCTGCGTAAGAAAACCAACCCGGGCTATTCGGCGATTGGCCGTCTTAAAGGGATGGCGGAAGTGCGCGGCGTCGAGCTGGCGCTGAAGATGACGAAGTATCCGGAGCTTCTGTAAGCTCTGTTGCCCGGTGGCGCTACGCTTACCGGGCCTACAAAAAACCGGCCTGAGAGCCGGTTTTTGTGTTTTTGCAGGTCAGGTAAGGCGAAGCCGCCACCCGACAAACGCCGCAATCAGTCAGCGCGACCCATATAGCGTTTTTCTTCGATATGGATGCGGATTTTCTCGCCAGCGGAGAGGTATTCCGGCACCTGCACAACCAGGCCGGTGGTCAGGGTAGCCGGTTTGTTGCGCGCACTTGCGGATGCGCCTTTGATGCCGGGTGCGGTTTCCACGATTTCCAGATCGACGGTCTGAGGCAGCTCCAGCGCCAGCAGCACGCCGTCCCAGGTCAGAACCTGCATGTCAGGCATGCCGCCTTCAGGGATGAACAGCAGCTCTTCTTCAATCTGATCTTTGGTAAAGATGTACGGGGTGTAATCTTCTTTGTCCATGAACACGTATTCGTTGCCGTCGATGTAGGAGAAATCAACGTAGCGACGGGTCAGGGTCACGGTATCGACGATATCGTCACCTTTAAAGCGCTCTTCCACCTTCAGGCCGGTACGCACATCGGCGAAACGCATTTTATACAGCGTTGCTGCACCACGGGCGCTGGGTGCCTGAATGTCGATATCTTTCACAATCAGCAGTTTGCCGTTGTAATTCAGCACCATACCTTTCTTAATTTCGTTCGCTCTTGGCATTGCAGTAATCCTGTTTACGGGAGGTAAAAAATATCGCGCCAAATTACTCGCGCGCGGCCTTTCAGGCAAGAGGAATTCGTGGCTTTTGCTATCAATACGCAAAAGGTGTTACTGTGCGCGCGATGCCCGACTGCGCGGGCGATCGTCAGCGAAAGAGAGCATTTATGGATTGTCGTCCCGATTGTGGCGCGTGCTGTACTGCACCGTCCATTTCAAGCCCCATTCCAGGAATGCCGGAGGGCAAGCCTGCCAATACCCGCTGCGTTCAGCTCTCGGAAACGAACCTGTGCATGATCTTTGGCTCACCGCTGCGCCCGAAAGTCTGCTCCGGGCTTCAGCCCACTGCCGAAATGTGTGGCAGCACGCGAGGGCAGGCGATGACGTACCTTCTTGAGCTGGAAGCGCTCACCGCGCCCTAAACGTCTTTAATCCTCGCCAGACAGCCGATCGTCAGCGTGCACATCACCAGCGCAATCCAGAACACCGTGTGATAGTTCCAGATTTCTGCAACGACACCGGCCATTGAGCCCGCGATAATCCAGCCCACGCGGGTGGTATTAGTATAAAGGGTGGTGGCAGAGCCTGCCTGGCCCGGCATCAGATCCTGGAAATAGAGCATCCCTATCCCGGCGAGAATGCCAATATAGATGGCGTTCAGCAGCTGTAAAGCCAGCATCAGCCCCGGCGTATGTACCGTCAGCATACCGATATAAAACAGCAGACCGGCGATGGCGGCGATGCGCATTAAAAAACGCTTTCCGAAGCGCTTTGCGTAATAGCCCGCAATGAGCATCGTCGGGATCTCAAGCCCGGCCGCGGTGCCCATCATGATGCCCGCCAGCTTCTCCGACAGGTGCAGTTCATCAATAATAAACAGCGGCATATTGATGATATACAGGCTGTTGGTGCCCCACATCAGCGTGCAGATAACAAACAGGAGCAGGGCATCGCGGCGGTTACGGCGCGGCGCTTCCAGCACGCCCGTTGCCACTTTCGGCTCTTTGCGCATGGACGGCAGGAAGAACCACACCAGCGCGCCGCACACCACAAACGCGACGGCCGCGCTCAGGTACATTACCGTAAAGCCAAAACCCATCGCCAGCGCATAAGCCAGAGGCGGGCCAATCACCCATGCCAGCGACACCTGAGCACGCAGGACAGAGCTGAACATCACCGCTTCACGTCCGGTATGGTCGGCGTGTTCGCGGGCAAGGGCGAACATCTGAGGGTTCGCCGTTGAGCCAAAGCTGCTCAGGAATACCCCGACGAAGAGCAGAATGAAATAGTTGCGGTTCCAGGCGAACAGAACGCAGGCCATGACCCCGAGCAGACAGCAGAAAACGATCAGGCTTTTGCGATCGCCTTTTCTGTCGGAGCGTCCCGCCAGAAACTGGCTGACCAGGATGCCGATGATGGCGCTTCCGGTAAAAAAGAAGCCGACCATTGCCGGACGGACGTGAACCTCATTTGTCAGAAATAGGCTCAATGTTGGCGTCTGTAACGCACCGGCAATGCCCGTGAAGAAGGCAACAACCAGGAATGCCGCTGAGGTCAAATCAAAGGGCTTCGGCGAGACGGCCGCAGGGGTGTTATGCATGTTTTATAATTAGCGAGTAGCAGAGAGGGGCGGAGTTTACGCCGTCAGCTAAAAAATAAACAGTGGGTGCGGTCAATGATGCCACGAAAAATCAAAATGGCATTTCAACTTCCGTCCCACCCGGCTGACCTTAGCTGAAACTGTCTTGCTGAACTTCAGCAAAATTCAGCTGAACGAAGAAGAAATGTGCTGTATCTCTAAATTCTGATATCGCAAATACGAGTTTACTTGCAAGATATTGCAGAAAGCGCAAGACTTTTTGAAACGTTTCAGCGCTATCTTGTTTTAACAAACGGAGCAGGCTAGCGCATTTTTTCTCATTAAAGCTGAAACGATTCAAGTTCAGCAGGAGTGGAGAACCATGTTCCAGTTATCTGTTCAGGATATCCACCCGGGCGCTCAGGCCGGGGATAAAGAAGAGGCTATTCGCCAGGTTGCCGCTGCGCTTGTGCAGGCGGGTAACGTCGCGGACGGCTATGTAAACGGCATGCTGGCCCGCGAGCAGCAGACCTCAACCTTCCTCGGCAATGGCATTGCCATTCCGCACGGCACAACCGACACCCGCGATCAGGTGCTGAAAACCGGCGTTAAGGTTTATCAGTTCCCGCAGGGCGTGCTCTGGGGCGACGGTCAGGTGGCGTATGTGGCTATCGGTATCGCGGCCAGCAGCGACGAACACTTAGGCCTGCTGCGTCAGCTGACGCATGTCCTGAGCGATGACGATGTGGCTGAACAGCTGAAGTCCGCGACCACAGCTGAAGAGCTGCGCGCCCTGCTGATGGGCGAAAAACAGAGCGAAGCGCTGAAGCTGGATAACGAAACGCTGACGCTGGACGTGGTTGCCTCCGATCTGGTGACGCTGCAGGCGCTGAACGCGGGTCGTCTGAAAGAAGCCGGCGCGGCGGATGCCACGTTTGTGACGCGCGTGATTAACGATAAGCCGTTGAATCTGGGTCAGGGTATCTGGCTGAATGACAGTGCTGAAGGCAACCTGCGCAGCGCTATCGCCGTGAGCCGCGCGGCCAATGCGTTTGACGTAGAAGGCGAGCGCGCGGCCATGCTGGTGACCGTGGCAATGAACGATGAGCAGCCGGTTTCCGTGCTGAAGCGTCTTGGCGATCTGCTGCTGAACAACAAAGCTGAAAAACTGCTGAACGCTGATGCCTCGACCGTGCTGGCACTGCTGACCAGCGATGATGCGCCGACCGAAGACGTGCAGACCGCGGAGTTCGTGGTACGCAACGAGCACGGCCTGCATGCCCGTCCGGGCACCATGCTGGTGAATACCATTAAACAATTCGAGAGTGAGATCACCGTGGCGAATCTTGATGGCACGGGCAAACCGGCCAACGGCCGTAGTCTGATGAAAGTGGTCGCGCTGGGCGTGAAGAAAGGCCACCGTCTGCGTTTCACCGCGCAGGGTGCTGATGCTGAACAGGCGCTGAAAGCGATTGGCGACGCCATCGCGGCAGGTCTGGGGGAGGGCGCATAATGAGCAGACGTGTTGCGACTATTACGCTGAACCCGGCTTATGACCTGGTAGGATTTTGCCCGGAAATTGAGCGCGGCGAAGTCAACCTCGTGCGTACCACTGGCCTGCATGCTGCGGGCAAAGGGATTAACGTCGCGAAAGTGCTCAAGGATCTCGGTATCGACGTCACCGTGGGTGGATTCCTCGGTAAAGATAACCAGGATGGTTTCCAGCAGCTGTTCAGCGAGCTGGGCATTGCCAACCGTTTTCAGGTTGTTCAGGGCCGCACCCGAATCAACGTCAAGCTGACGGAGAAAGACGGTGAAGTGACCGATCTGAACTTCTCTGGCTTCGAAGTGACGCCGTCTGACTGGGAGCGTTTTGTTAACGACTCTCTGACCTGGCTTGGTCAGTTTGACATGGTCTGCGTCAGCGGCAGCCTGCCGTCCGGCGTGAGCCCTGAAGCGTTTACCGACTGGATGACGCGCCTGCGCAGCCAGTGCCCGTGCATTATTTTTGACAGCAGCCGCGACGCGCTGGTTGCCGGTCTGAAAGCCTCGCCGTGGCTGGTGAAGCCGAATCGCCGCGAGCTGGAGATCTGGGCGGGTCGTAAGCTGCCGGAATTAAAAGATGTGATTGACGCTGCCCATGCGCTGCGCGAGCAGGGTATCGCTCACGTGGTTATCTCGCTTGGTGCAGAAGGAGCGTTGTGGGTTAACGCTTCTGGCGAATGGATCGCCAAACCGCCGTCGGTTGACGTTGTCAGCACCGTTGGCGCAGGGGATTCAATGGTTGGCGGCCTGATTTATGGTCTGCTGATGCGTGAATCCAGTGAACATACTTTACGTCTTGCCACTGCCGTTGCTGCCCTGGCCGTAAGCCAGAGCAATGTCGGTATTACCGATCGTACCCAGTTAGCCGCGATGATGGCGCGCGTTGACTTAAAACCTTTTAACTAACAGCAGGAGAGGAATAATGAAAACGCTGCTGATCATTGACTCCGGTCTCGGACAGGCTCGCGCCTATATGGCGAAGACCTTGCTGGGAGCGGCGGCGAACAAAGCACATCTCGAGATCATTGATAACCCGGGCGATGCCGAACTGGTCATTGTCCTGGGCGACAACATCCCGGCTGACAGTGCGCTGAACGGCAAAAAAGTGTGGCTGGGCGATATTAATCGCGCGGTGGCACATCCGGAACTGTTCCTGAGCGAAGCGAAAGGGCACGCGTCTGTCTACAGCGTGCCTGTCGCGACGGCACCGGCTGCGGCCACGGGTCCGAAACGCGTTGTTGCGGTGACGGCCTGCCCGACGGGCGTGGCTCACACCTTCATGGCGGCTGAGGCCATCGAAACCGAAGCGAAAAAACGCGGCTGGTGGATTAAAGTTGAAACGCGCGGCTCCGTCGGTGCCGGCAACGCTATCACCCCTGAAGAAGTGGCTGAGGCCGATCTGGTGATTGTGGCGGCGGATATCGAAGTGGACCTGGCGAAATTTGCCGGTAAGCCAATGTACCGCACGTCTACCGGCCTGGCGCTGAAAAAGACCGCGCAGGAGTTTGATAAAGCGCTGGTGGAAGCGAAGCCGTATCAGGCAACCGGCGCGCGTCAAACCGCGACGGAAGGTAAGAAAGAGTCTGCAGGCGCCTATCGCCATCTGTTGACCGGTGTGTCTTACATGCTGCCGATGGTGGTTGCGGGTGGTCTGTGTATCGCCCTCTCGTTCGCATTTGGTATTACCGCGTTTAAAGAGCAAGGCACGCTGGCCGCTGCGTTAATGCAGATTGGCGGCGGTTCCGCGTTCGCACTGATGGTTCCCGTTCTGGCAGGCTTTATTGCCTTCTCCATCGCTGACCGTCCTGGCCTGACGCCGGGTCTTATCGGCGGTATGCTGGCCGTGAGCACCGGTTCTGGCTTTATCGGCGGGATTATCGCGGGCTTCCTGGCCGGTTACGTCGCGAAGCTCATCAGCTCGAAGCTCAAGCTGCCGCAGAGTATGGAAGCGCTGAAACCGATTCTGATCATCCCGCTGATTTCCAGCCTGGTGGTCGGCCTGGCGATGATTTACCTGATTGGTAAGCCGGTTGCGGGCATCCTGGCGGGTCTGACCCACTGGCTGCAAACCATGGGCACCGCGAATGCGGTTCTGCTGGGCGCAATTCTCGGCGGCATGATGTGTACCGACATGGGTGGTCCGGTGAACAAAGCGGCGTACGCCTTTGGTGTTGGCCTGCTGAGTACCCAGACCTACGCACCGATGGCAGCGATCATGGCGGCAGGTATGGTGCCTCCTCTGGCGCTCGGCCTGGCGACGATTATTGCCCGTCGTAAGTTCGATAAAGCGCAGCAGGAAGGCGGTAAAGCCGCGCTGGTACTGGGTCTGTGCTTCATTACCGAAGGTGCCATTCCGTTCGCGGCCCGTGACCCAATGCGTGTACTGCCGTGCTGTATCGCGGGTGGTGCAGTGACCGGGGCGATCTCCATGGCGATTGGCGCGAAGCTGATGGCACCACACGGCGGTCTGTTCGTACTGCTGATCCCTGGCGCCATTACCCCGGTGCTGGGCTATCTGCTGGCCATCGTTGCCGGTACGCTGGTGGCGGGTCTGTCATACGCGGTGCTGAAACGTCCGGAAGCGGAAGTCGTGGCGAAAGCAGCGTAAGCGATAAACCACAAAAAAGCCGGGTTGCATTATGCACCCGGCTTTTTTTATGCCGCCTGTTCAGCGGTTTGCTGTGCCTTCAGCCAGGCAATCTCTTCTGCCCAGATGTCCGGATTAATGGTTTCCAGCACCATCGGAATACCGTCGAAGCGGGCGTCCTGCATAATGAAGCGGAACGCATCGTGGCCAATGTTGCCTTCGCCCAGGCTGTGGTGGCGGTCAACGCGGCTGCCAAAGGCGCTTTTCGCATCGTTTAAGTGCATTCCGCGCAGGTACTTAAAGCCAACAATGCGCTCGAACTCATCGAACGTGTTTTTCGTTGCCTCGGTTGTACGCAGGTCATAGCCGGCGGCAAACGCGTGGCAGGTATCAATGCACACGCCAACGCGGGATTTATCCTCCACGCCGTCGATGATCGCCGCCAGATGTTCAAACCTAAAGCCGAGGTTGCTGCCCTGACCGGCGGTATTCTCTATTACCGCGGTGACGCCTTTGGTCTTGTCCAGCGTGATGTTGATGGATTCGGCAATGCGCGCCAGGCAGGCATCTTCATCGATTTGCATCAGATGGCTTCCCGGATGGAAGTTCAGCAGCGTCAGCCCCAGCTGTTCGCAGCGCTGTACTTCATCAAGAAACGCCTCGCGGGATTTTTCCAGCGCCTCTTCAACCGGGTGCCCGAGGTTGATCAGGTAGCTGTCGTGGGGAAGGATCTGGCCTGGCCCGTAGTGATACTTTTCACAGGCGGCTTTGAAATCATCAATCACCTCAGCGGTGAGCGGCGCGGCGCGCCACTGGCGCTGGTTTTTGGTGAACAGGGCGAAAGCGGTCGCCTCGATTTCGGCGGCGCGAATGGCGGCATTCGCAAGGCCACCTGCAGCGCTGACGTGCGCTCCAACATATTTCATAAAAAAACTCCTGCTAACCCGAAACGCTTATGATAGCGGGTTAGCAGGAGAAGGACGAGATGGTTTATGCCATCAGGCTATGGACCGCGAGGTTAATCGCTCCGCCCCCGACAATCAGCCAGATGAAGAGCACCAGCGCCATCAGCAGCGGTTTGGCACCGGCTTTTTTCAACGCGCTGACGTGTGTGGTCACCCCCAGCGCCGCCATGGCCATCGCCAGCAGCACGGTATCCAGCGTCACCAGCATATCCACCACCGCTTTCGGCAGCAGGTGGAAGGAGTTGAAAATCGCCACCACGATGAACAGGATCGCAAACCACGGAATGGTGATTTTGCTTTTCTCGCTGCCGCCTGCCGGTGCCAGCTGCTTAACCCGCGCCGCGAGGAAAATCAGGAACGGCGCCAGCATCATTACGCGCAGCATTTTGGCAATCACCGCCGCGTTTTCAGCTTCCGGGTTAATGGCATGTCCTGCCGCAACTACCTGGGCCACCTCGTGCATGGTCGAACCGATATAGATGCCGTAGGTTTCCGGGCTAAACCAGTGGGCCACCAGCGGATACATTGCCGGGTAGAGGAAGATCGCCAGCGTACCGAAGATCACCACCGTCGCCACCGCCACGGTCACCTTGCTGGCTTCGGCTTTAACGACGGGCTCTGTTGCCAGCACCGCTGCGGCCCCGCAGATACTGCTCCCGGCACCGATCAGCCAGCTGGTTTGCTTGTCCAGGCCAAAGACTTTCTGGCCGATAAAGCAGGCCAGCAAAAAGGTGCTGGTCAGGGTCAGGACGTCGATGGCAATTCCGCTCACGCCCACGTCCGCAATCTGCGAAAAGGTGAGACGGAAGCCGTAAAGGATGATCCCGAGACGCAGCAGGTGCTGTTTGGCAAAGATCACGCCGCCGTCGCAGGATTTCCAGATATGCGGGTAAACGGTGTTTCCCACGACCATGCCCAGCAAAATGGCCAGCGTCAACGCGCTGAAACCTGCGCCTGCGATAGCCGGGATGCTGCCGCCCCATAATGCTACGGCGGTCACTGCTGCGCTAAGCGCGAGGCCCGGCACGAAGTGCCACACTGTACGATGATGTTGTAAGGTGATTTCTGACATAACCTTCTCCTTTGTCTGGCTAAAGGTTACGGCGCTCTGGCTTAAAAATAAAATTGATTATATACTTATAATCAATCTATATAAGTGGTAAGCAACTATGCACATTACATTGCGTCAGCTGGAAGTGTTTGCCGAGGTGCTGAAAAGCGGCTCGACGACCCAGGCGTCACAAATGCTGGCGCTCTCGCAGTCTGCGGTCAGCGCGGCGTTGACCGATCTTGAAGGACAGCTGGGCGTGCAGCTGTTCGACCGGGTAGGGAAGCGACTGGTAGTCAACGAGCACGGCCGTCTTCTTTATCCACGCGCGCTGGCGCTGCTGGAGCAGGCTATCGAAATCGAACAGCTGTTCCGCGAAGACAACGGCGCGATCCGCGTCTACGCCAGCAGCACCATTGGGAACTACATTCTGCCGGAAGTGATTGCCCGCTACCGCCGGGATTTCCCGACCCTGCCGCTGGAGATGAGCGTGGGTAACAGCCAGGACGTTATCAACGCGGTGATCGATTTCCGCGTGGATATCGGCCTCATCGAAGGACCCTGCCATAACGTCGATATCATTGCCGAGCCCTGGCTGGAGGATGAGCTGGTGGTGTTTGCGTCCCCGGCCTCGTCGTTATTGCAGGGCGAGGTGACGCTGGAGCGCCTGGCGCAGGCGCAGTGGATCCTGCGCGAGCAGGGCTCCGGCACGCGTGAAATTGTCGATTATCTGCTGCTTTCCCATCTGCCGCATTTCCAGTTAGGGATGGAGCTTGGGAACTCTGAGGCTATCAAGCACGCGGTGCGTCATGGCCTGGGGATCAGCTGTCTTTCCCGGCGCGTCATTGCCGAACAGCTTGAGACGGGGTCGCTGGTTGAAATCCCGGTTCCGTTGCCGAAACTGGTGCGCACGCTATGGTGCATCCATCATCGTCAGAAACACCTTTCCAGCTCTCTGCAGCGTTTTCTGCGCTACTGCGCCATTTAACGTTCCCCGGTGGCGCTTCGCTTACCGGGGCTACGCGCGCCTGTCACCCCACATTTTTATGCTTTACTTATAATCCTGGCCGAGTCATGAAGCTCTCTTATAACTGAGTATTTCTGCCGGAAGGAACGCGGATCGTCTGCTACAATCGCGCCTCATTTATTGAATGGACAGCATTTTCATATGGTTTCAGAAATTAAAACCACAGAAGCGCCCACGCTACGTCGTGAACTCAAGGCGCGTCACCTGACGATGATCGCCATTGGCGGCTCAATCGGTACAGGTCTTTTCGTTGCCTCTGGCGCAACGATTTCGGCAGCCGGCCCGGGTGGGGCACTCTTCTCTTATATCCTGATTGGCCTGATGGTGTACTTCCTGATGACCAGTCTCGGCGAACTGGCCGCGTACATGCCGGTATCCGGTTC
The DNA here is from genome assembly GCF_000801755.2 of Enterobacter sp. E20. Taxonomy (NCBI): domain Bacteria; kingdom Pseudomonadati; phylum Pseudomonadota; class Gammaproteobacteria; order Enterobacterales; family Enterobacteriaceae; genus Enterobacter; species Enterobacter sp. E20. The sequence continues at coordinate 3,250,156 of NZ_CP012999.1, read as the reverse complement.
GTTCTCGACCTACGGTCAAAAATACGTTGAAGAAGGCTTCGGCTTCGCGCTGGGCTGGAACTACTGGTACAACTGGGCGGTCACTATCGCCGTTGACCTTGTCGCCGCACAGCTGGTGATGAACTGGTGGTTCCCGGATACGCCGGGCTGGATCTGGAGCGCCCTGTTCCTCGCCGTCATCTTCCTGCTGAACTACATCTCCGTGCGCGGTTTCGGCGAAGCGGAATACTGGTTCTCTTTGATCAAAGTGGCAACCGTCATCATCTTTATCGTCGTCGGTGTGGCGATGATCGTTGGTATTTTCAAAGGCGCAGAACCTGCGGGCTGGAGTAACTGGGCGATAGGTGATGCGCCGTTTGCCGGTGGCCTTTCGGCGATGATTGGCGTGGCGATGATTGTCGGCTTCTCGTTCCAGGGTACCGAGCTGATTGGTATCGCCGCCGGTGAGTCAGAGAACCCGGAGAAAAATATTCCGCGTGCGGTCCGTCAGGTCTTCTGGCGTATCCTGCTGTTCTATGTGTTCGCGATCCTGATTATCAGCCTGATCATCCCGTACACCGATCCAAGCCTGCTGCGTAATGACGTAAAAGACATTAGCGTCAGCCCGTTCACGCTGGTCTTCCAGCACGCCGGTCTGCTTTCAGCTGCGGCAGTGATGAACGCCGTTATCCTGACCGCTGTGCTTTCAGCCGGTAACTCCGGGATGTACGCGTCCACCCGTATGCTCTACACGCTGGCATGCGACGGTAAGGCGCCGCGTATCTTCGCGAAGCTGTCCCGTGGCGGTGTACCGCGTAACGCGCTTTACGCCACAACGGTGATTGCCGGTCTGTGCTTCCTGACCTCCATGTTTGGCAACCAGACGGTGTACCTCTGGCTGCTTAACACGTCCGGGATGACGGGCTTTATTGCCTGGCTGGGGATTGCTATTAGCCACTACCGTTTCCGCCGTGGCTTCGTCAAGCAGGGTCACGATATTAACTCGCTGCCGTATCGCTCCGGCTTCTTCCCACTGGGTCCTATTTTCGCCTTCATTCTGTGCCTGATCATTACGCTGGGACAGAACTATGAAGCGTTCCTGGCGGACACCATTGACTGGGGCGCCGTGACGGCGACCTACATTGGTATTCCGCTGTTCCTCGTTATCTGGTTTGGCTACAAGCTGACGAAAGGAACAAAATTCGTTCGCTACAGTGAAATGGAATTCCCGGAACGATTTAAACAATAACCGCAGTTCCTCTCTTTTAACCCGCTCAATCGAGCGGGTTTTTTTATTCCTGCATTCTGATACAAAGATATATTTCTTAACAATTTAATTGATAATAATTATCGTTTGCTTTATCGTTATCAAAAATAAGCGTATCACCGACCCACCGTAGATGTGGGCGGCAGGGAAGACGCTGTGAGCAATGATGATTTGATTTAGTTGTATTTACCTCATGGAGATATGGAATGTTTAGGTTGAATCCCTTCGTCAGGGGAGGACTTTGTGCGTCCGCAATGTCCCTGGCCCTGCCTGTTATCGCAGCGGAATCCGGCGACACAATGGTTGTAACGGCCTCCGCGACCGAGCAAAACCTGAAAGACGCCCCGGCAAGCATCAGCGTGATTACCCAGGAAGATTTGCAGCGCAAACCCGTTCAGAATCTGAAAGATGTGTTACGGGAAGTGCCGGGCGTTCAGCTCACGAGCGAAGGGGACAACCGTAAAGGGGTAAGTATTCGTGGACTGGACAGCAGTTACACACTGATCCTGATCGACGGCAAGCGCGTTAACTCGCGTAACGCGGTATTCCGCCATAATGATTTCGACCTCAACTGGGTGCCGGTTGACGCCATCGAACGAATCGAAGTGGTGCGCGGACCGATGTCTTCTCTGTACGGTTCCGATGCGCTGGGCGGCGTGGTGAACATTATCACCAAAAAAATCGGCCAGAAATGGACGGGCACCCTGAGCGCCGATTCCACGATTCAGGAGCACCGCGACCGTGGAGACACTTACAACGGTCAGTTCTATACCAGCGGTCCGCTGGTGGACGGCCTGCTGGGGCTGAAAGCCTACGGTAGCCTCGCGAAGCGTGAGAAAGACGGTCAGCAGAAATCCTCCACCACGGCGAGCGGTGAAACGCCGCGCATTGAGGGCTTCACCAGCCGCGATGCGAATGTGGAGTTCGCCTGGACACCGTCTGAAAACCACGACTTTACGGCGGGCTACGGCTTCGACCGTCAGGATCGCGACTCGGATTCCCTCGACAAAAACCGCCTTGAACGTCAGAACTACTCTCTCAGCCACAACGGCCGTTGGGGCGTCGGCAACAGCGAGCTGAAGGTTTACGGCGAAAAGGTGGATAACAAAAACCCGGGCAACAGCAATCCGATCACCTCCGAGAGCAACGCGGTGGACGGAAAATACGTGCTGCCCCTGGGTGAAATCAACCAGCTGCTGACCTTCGGCGGGGAATGGCGTCACGATAAGCTGAAAGATCCGGTCAACCTGACGGGCGGTTCCAGCAGCAGTACCTCGACAAGCCAGTATGCCCTGTTCCTTGAAGATGAGTGGCGTATCTTTGAACCTCTGGCGCTGACCACCGGCATCCGTATGGATGACCATGATACCTACGGTGACCACTGGAGCCCGCGAGCCTATCTGGTTTACAACGCGACCGATACCGTAACGGTGAAAGGGGGCTGGGCTACCGCGTTTAAAGCGCCGTCACTGCTCCAGCTGAGCCCGGACTGGGTCACCGGCTCGTGCCGCGGTGCCTGTGAGATTGTCGGTAACCCGGATCTGAAACCGGAAACCAGCGAAAGCTTCGAATTCGGTCTGTACTACAGCGGGGAAGAGGGCTGGTTAGAGGGCGTGCAGGCCAGCGTTACCACCTTCCAGAATAACGTGGATGACCGCATCAGCATCAGCCGTACGGCCAATGCAAAACAGGCCCAGGGTTACCCTAACTACGTTGGCCTGAATGCGGACGGTGAGCCGATTTTCCGCTACTACAACGTTAACAAGGCGCGCATCCGCGGGGTGGAGACCGAGCTGAAACTCCCGCTGGCGGACGACTGGAAACTGACCCTGAACTACACCTACAACGATGGTCGCGATATCAGCAACGGCGGCAACAAGCCGTTGTCCGATCTGCCGTTCCACACCGCCAACGGTACCGTTGACTGGAAGGCAACGCAGGACTGGTCGTTCTACGTTCAGGGCAACTACACCGGTGAGAAACGCGCGCTGACCAGCAGTGCAGCAACGCCGGGTGGCTATGTCATCTGGAATACCGGCGCCGCGTGGCAGGCGACGAAAAGCGTGAAGCTGCGCGCGGGCGTGCAGAACCTGCTGGATAAAGATCTGAGCCGTGACGATTACAGCTATACGGAAGACGGCCGTCGCTACTTTGTCGGTGTGGATTATAAGTTCTGATGTAACCTCTATGCCCGGTGGCGCTTCGCTTACCGGGCCTACAAAATCCGCGAACGTAGGCCGGGTAAGGCGAAGCCGCCACCCGGCAATCATCCGCACTTACGCGAACAAATGCTCCGCATGAAAGCGGAGATGATCCTCAATAAAGGACGCGATGAAGAAATAGCTGTGGTCATACCCCGGCTGGATGCGCAGCGTCAGCGGCCAGTCCTTCTGGCGGGCCGCTTCTGCCAGCACCGCAGGCTGTAGCTGTCCGGCGAGGAACTGATCCGCATCGCCCTGATCGATAAGCATCGGGATCGCATTTGCCGAGCTGCTGGCCAGCATCAGCGCGCAGCTGTCCCATTCCTGCCATTTTGTTTCATCTTCACCCAGATAGTTCGTGAAGGCTTTTTGACCCCACGGCACCTGCGTTGGGTTCACAATTGGCGAAAATGCCGACACGCTGACGTATTTTTCCGGATTTTTTAGCGCCATGATCAGCGCCCCGTGTCCGCCCATGGAGTGTCCGCTGATGGCGCAGCGGTCGCTTACCGCAAACCCGGACTGAATCAGCGCGGGCAGCTCGTCGCGAATGTAGTCATACATGCGGTAGTGGCCTGCCCACGGCTGCTCGGTCGCATTGAGATAAAACCCGGCGCCTTTACCCAGGTCGTATCCTGCATCGTCGGCTACATCATCACCACGCGGGCTGGTATCAGGCATCACCAGCGCAATACCCAGCTCGGCGGCAAGTCGCTGCGCGCCCGCTTTGGTGGTGAAGTTTTCGTCGTTGCATGTCAGGCCTGAAAGCCAGAACAGAACCGGCGGATTTTCCGTCGGCGGCAGGAAAATGCTGAACGTCATCGCACAGTTCAGGACGGTGGAGTCATGCCGCCAGCGCTGCTGTCGACCTTCAAAACAACGGTGCTCTTCGAGCAGTTCCATGCAGGGCTCCTTAATGAGAATGCGTATTCATAAAAACCATAATACAGCCTTTTCATTGACCTGTGAGTAACTTTCACTTTCGCCAGACGGCGAGATGCTGCATCATAAATTTACTTTTCTTTAACAATTGGAGCGGTCATGGCGCTGCGTATTGCGCTCAGTGGATTTGTCGTTCTGGTGGTGGCGATGGGGATAGGGCGCTTTGCCTTTACGCCTCAGGTGCCGCTCATGATTGCTGCCGGGCAGCTTACGCTGACCAGCGCGGGTCTGGTGGCGGCGATGAATTATCTGGGCTATCTGGTGGGCGCATGGGATGCCATGCGCGCGCACCGCTTTGTGGAAACGCGCCTCTGGCTTGGCATCACCGGCGCGGTTGCGCTGACGCTGCTCTCCGCGGCGGCGGATAACGCCGTCGTGCACGGCCTGCTGCGCTTCGTGATTGGCTGCATGAGCGGCTGGTCGATGGTACTCATTGCCGCCTGGACCAACGAACGGCTGGGGCAGCTGGGTAAACCGGGCCTGAGCGCCGCCGTGTTTGCCGGGCCAGGGGCGGGCATTGCCCTGAGCGGGCTGCTCGCCGTCTATATCCAGGCGAAATCCCTTTCGGCCGGGGCGGCATGGCAAATCTACGGCGTGCTGGCGCTGGTGCTGATTGCGCTGGTGGCGCGCTACCTGCCGCGATCCGGGCAGCTCCATCGCCCCGGCACCGCGCCGGAGCCGCTGGTGCTGACGGCGGATTTAAAGCGCCTGGTCTGGAGCTACAGCCTGGCCGGGTTTGGCTATATCCTCCCGGCGACATTCCTGTCGCAAATGGCTGCGGTGCGTTTTCCCGGCAGCCTGTTCGCCCAGTTTGTCTGGCCGATTTTTGGTATCGCCGCCGTGGTGGGCATTGCGCTCAGTATTCTTTTACGCCACACCTCAACGGCGAACCGCAGGCTGGCTATCGTGCTGTGGTTACAGGGGGCTGGCGTGCTGGCGGCCTGGCTGCTGCCGGGGATTGGCGGTTTGCTGACGGGCGGGCTGCTGGTGGGCGGCGGTTTTTTGTGTGCCGTGCAGCTCTCTCTTTTATACGGCCGCGAGCTGGCGCCAAACCATACGCGTTATATGGCAGGCCTGCTCACCACCGGGTATGCGATTGGTCAATTGATTGGCCCGATGACCTCGGCGTTATCAACCTGGCTTACCCACCGGCTGGAGCCCGCGCTGGGGCTGGCGGGCGTTGCGCTGTTCGTCGGCGGAGCGCTGGTCTGGAATCGTCACGCTGAAAGGCAACAGCAATTGCAATAATTATCGTCGTGAATACTGGATTATGTGCGCCGCCTCACGCACAATGAGCGCATACTTTTGCCACAACGAGGGCAAAAGACGCCACACCTGCAGGAGAACAAAATGTCATCACTCAGTAAAGAAGCTGCCCTGGTCCACGAAGCCCTGGTTGCGCGCGGTCTTGAAACGCCACTGCGTCCGCCCGTACAGGATTTGGACAATGAAACCCGCAAGCGTCTGATTGCCGGTCATATGACCGAGATCATGGAGCTGCTGAATCTCGATCTGAGTGACGACAGTCTGATGGAGACGCCGCACCGCATCGCGAAAATGTACGTCGACGAAATTTTCTCCGGGCTGGATTACGCCAACTTCCCGAAAATCACCGTCATTGAAAACAAGATGAAAGTGGACGAGATGGTGACGGTACGCGATATCACGCTGACCAGCACCTGCGAACACCACTTCGTGACCATCGACGGTAAAGCGACCGTGGCGTATATCCCAAAAGATACGGTGATTGGCCTGTCGAAGATCAACCGCATCGTGCAGTTCTTTGCTCAGCGTCCGCAGGTGCAGGAGCGTCTGACTCAGCAGATCCTGACCGCGCTGCAAACGCTGCTGGGCACCAATAACGTGGCCGTCTCTATCGACGCGGTTCACTACTGCGTGAAGGCGCGCGGCGTGCGTGATGCGACCAGTGCAACGACCACCACGTCGCTGGGCGGCCTGTTTAAATCGAGCCAGAATACCCGCCAGGAGTTCCTGCGCGCCGTACGTCACCACAACTAAGTCTTACAGGGCAGGAACCATGGAGCGAAACGTCACGCTCGATTTTGTTCGCGGCGTCGCCATTCTCGGTATCCTGCTGCTTAATATCAGCGCCTTCGGCCTGCCGAAGGCGGCTTATCTCAATCCTGCCTGGTATGGCGACATCACGCGCAGTGATGCCTGGACCTGGGCTGTCCTCGATCTCTTCGCGCAGGTTAAATTCCTCACGCTGTTTGCCCTGCTGTTTGGTGCAGGTCTGCAACTCCTCCTCAAACGCGGTACGCGCTGGATCCAGTCGCGCCTGACGCTGCTGGTTCTCCTCGGCTTTATCCACGGGCTGTTCTTTTGGGACGGCGATATTCTTCTCGCGTATGGACTAGTCGGGCTGATCTGCTGGCGTCTGATTCGCGATGCGCACAGCGTAAAAAGCCTGTTTAACACCGGCGTGATGCTCTATGTCATGGGGCTTGGGGTCCTGCTGCTGCTGGGGATGATCTCCGGCGAGGCGACGAACCGTTCCTGGATACCGGATGCCGCTAACCTGCAGTACGAACAGTACTGGAAGCTGAAGGGCGGTACGGAAGCGATAAGCAACCGCGCGGATATGCTGGGGGATAACCTCCTTGCGCTGGGCGCGCAATACGGCTGGCAGCTGGCGGGCATGATGCTGATGGGCGCGTCACTGATGCGCACCGGCTGGCTGAAAGGGGAGTTCAGCCTGCGTCACTATCGGCGAACGGGTGTCGGACTGGTGCTGATCGGCGTGCTGATTAACCTCCCGGCGATAATCACGCAGTGGCATATCCACTGGGATTACCGCTGGTGCGCGTTCCTGCTCCAGGTGCCGCGCGAACTGAGCGCGCCGTTCCAGACCATCGGCTACGCGGCGCTGATCTATGGCTACTGGCCAACGCTTTCCCGCCTGTGGATCGTCAGCGCTATCGCCTGCGTGGGCCGCATGGCGTTGAGCAATTACCTGCTACAAACGCTGATATGCACCACGCTTTTCTATCGCTTTGGCCTGTTTATGAAATTCGACCGCCTCACGCTGCTGGCGTTTGTTATTCCGGTCTGGGTGATTAACCTGGCGTTTTCTGTTCTTTGGCTACGCTATTTCCGCCAGGGACCGCTGGAGTGGGTGTGGCGTCAGTTAACCTCACATGCTTCAGGGGTATCATTGAGGAACACATCCAGATAACGATCTGGATCACAATCATTAACAAAACGGATGTAAGCGTTTTCATGAGTGTGAGCTTCTTCACGTAGTCCCCTTTCTCTCGCTGCCAAAATAGCCACCTTGCTAAACACAGGGGGTGTCTGTGAGTTGCTGCAATCCTTTGAAGGATGGTGAATATGATCACCATTCGTGACGTCGCCCGTCAGGCGGGCGTTTCTGTGGCTACCGTCTCACGCGTGCTGAACAATAGCGCGCTAGTCAGCCCTGAAACCCGTGAAACCGTAATGAAAGCCGTGACCCAGCTCGGGTACCGGCCAAATGCCAATGCCCAGGCGCTTGCGACGCAGGTCAGCGACACCATCGGCGTGGTGGTGATGGATGTATCGGATGCCTTTTTCGGCGCGCTGGTCAAAGCGGTCGACGTGGTCGCCCAGCAGCATCAGAAATATGTCCTGATCGGCAATAGCTATCATGAGGCGGAAAAGGAACGCCATGCCATCGAAGTGCTGATCCGCCAGCGCTGTAACGCCTTGATTGTCCATTCAAAAGCCTTGAGCGATGAAGAGCTAACCGGCTTTATGGATCAGATCCCGGGCATGGTGTTGATCAACCGCATCGTCCCCGGCTATGCCCATCGCTGCGTCGGGCTGGATAACGTCAGCGGCGCCATGATGGCGACGAAAATGCTCATCAACAACGGGCATCAGCGGATCGGCTATCTGGCCTCCAGCCATCATATTGAAGATGACGACCTGCGGCGCGAGGGGTGGCAAAACGCCCTGAAAGAGCACGGCATTACGCCGTCAGAAAGCTGGACAGGCACAGGTACACCGGACATGCAGGGCGGTGAGGCGGCGATGGTGGAGCTGCTGGGCCGCAACCTGCAGCTTACTGCGGTGTTTGCCTATAACGACAGCATGGCGGCAGGCGCCCTGACGGCGCTGAAAGATAACGGCATTGCGGTGCCACAGCATTTATCACTCATTGGTTTTGATGATATCCCGATTGCCCGTTACACCGACCCGCAGCTGACAACGGTGCGTTACCCCATTGCCTCTATGGCGAAACTGGCGACTGAGCTGGCGTTACAGGGGGCGGCAGGGCTGCTGGATCCGGGCGCAACGCACTGTTTCATGCCGACTTTAGTGCGTCGGCACTCCGTCGCGGCCCGGCAAATTGTGGTTCCGATCACTAACTGATTACTTGAGGTGATGTAACCGTTTTCAATCTGTGAGTAAATTCACAGTATCTTAACAAGGCGCTGACTATGATGTCAGCGTTTTAGGGGCTGAAACGCTATGTAACGGTGATTATTCACTTTCACTATAGCCAATGTGCCGCAAACAACGAATAAAACGCATTTCTGGAGCGTTACCGAACACGGAAGATAGAAATTTTATAAGTGAACTTCGGCTGTCAGTAACGTTTTATTAACACCTGCCCGCCGATCGTTATTCACAAGAACTACCCTGCATAAAAAAAACCGGAGATACCATGAATAAGAAGGTGTTGACCCTGTCTGCCGTAATGGCAAGCATGCTTTTTGGTGCAGCAGCGCACGCTGCGGATACCCGTATTGGTGTGACCATCTATAAATACGACGACAACTTCATGTCTGTTGTACGTAAAGCGATTGAGAAAGATGCGAAAGCAGCGCCAGACGTTCAGCTGCTGATGAACGACTCCCAGAACGACCAGTCCAAACAGAACGACCAGATCGACGTTCTGCTGGCGAAAGGCGTGAAAGCCCTGGCCATCAACCTGGTTGACCCGGCTGCAGCAGGCACGGTTATTGAAAAAGCGCGCGGCCAGAACGTGCCAATCGTCTTCTTCAACAAAGAACCTTCCCGTAAAGCGCTGGATAGCTACGACAAAGCGTATTACGTCGGTACCGACTCCAAAGAGTCCGGTATTATTCAGGGCGATCTGATCGCGAAACACTGGGCGGCGAACCCGAACTGGGACCTGAACAAAGACGGTCAGATTCAGTTCGTGCTGCTGAAAGGCGAACCCGGCCACCCGGATGCTGAAGCCCGTACCACCTACGTTATCAAAGAGCTGAACGACAAGGGTCTGAAAACCCAGCAGCTGGCGTTAGATACCGCGATGTGGGATACCGCTCAGGCGAAAGATAAGATGGACGCGTGGCTGTCCGGCCCTAACGCGAACAAAATCGAAGTGGTTATCGCGAACAACGATGCGATGGCAATGGGTGCGGTAGAAGCGCTGAAAGCACACAACAAATCCTCCATTCCTGTGTTCGGCGTAGATGCACTGCCAGAAGCGCTGGCGCTGGTTAAATCCGGTGCGATGGCCGGTACCGTTCTGAACGATGCCAACAACCAGGCGAAAGCCACCTTCGATCTGGCGAAAAACCTGGCCGATGGCAAAGGCGCGGCAGATGGCACCAGCTGGAAAATTGAAAACAAAATCGTTCGCGTACCTTACGTGGGCGTAGACCAGTCCAACCTGGCTGAGTTTATCGGTAAATAAGTTAGCGGTACTGTCTCCACTGGGCGCAATTCGTTGCGCCCTTTTATAACGCGATATGCGAGGCCAACAAGGTATAATTATGGTCAGCACAAATACTCAGTCATCCGGTGAATACTTGTTGGAAATGAGCGGTATCAACAAGTCATTTCCCGGCGTTAAGGCACTCGATAATGTTAATTTGAAAGTTCGTCCTCACTCTATTCATGCCCTGATGGGGGAGAACGGTGCGGGTAAATCAACATTATTAAAATGTCTTTTTGGGATCTATCAAAAAGATTCTGGCAGCATTCTTTTTCAGGGGAAAGAGATCGATTTCCATTCAGCGAAAGAAGCACTGGAAAACGGTATCTCGATGGTTCACCAGGAATTAAACCTGGTGCTGCAGCGTTCAGTCATGGATAACATGTGGTTGGGGCGTTATCCAACCAAGGGTGTCTTTGTCGATCAGGACAAAATGTATCGCGACACCAAAGCGATTTTTGATGAGCTGGATATTGATATCGATCCGCGCGCCCGCGTGGGAACATTATCCGTCTCCCAGATGCAGATGATCGAAATCGCCAAAGCGTTCTCCTATGATGCGAAAATCGTCATCATGGACGAACCGACATCGTCATTAACGGAAAAAGAGGTTAATCACCTTTTTACCATTATTCGTAAGCTAAAAGATCGTGGCTGCGGCATTGTGTATATCTCCCACAAAATGGAAGAGATCTTCCAGCTGTGCGATGAGATTACCATTCTGCGCGACGGTCAGTGGATTGCCACGCAGCCGCTGGAAGGGCTGGACATGGACAAGATCATCGCCATGATGGTCGGCCGTTCCCTTAACCAGCGCTTCCCGGACAAAGAAAACAAGCCGGGCGAAGTGATCCTGGAAGTGCGCAATCTGACCTCGTTACGTCAGCCGTCTATTCGCGACGTCTCCTTCGACCTGCACAAGGGCGAAATCCTGGGGATTGCCGGTCTGGTCGGGGCAAAACGTACCGATATCGTGGAAACCCTGTTCGGTATCCGTGAGAAAGCCGAAGGCACAATTACGCTGCACGGTAAGAAAATTAACAACCACAACGCCAACGAAGCCATTAATAATGGTTTTGCGCTGGTGACGGAAGAGCGTCGTTCGACCGGTATTTATGCCTATCTGGATATTAACTTTAACTCGTTAATTTCTAACATTCGCAATTACAAAAACAAAGTCGGGCTGCTGGATAACTCCCGCATGAAGAGCGATACCCAATGGGTTATTGACTCCATGCGCGTGAAAACGCCAGGACACCGCACCCAAATTGGTTCGCTGTCAGGCGGTAACCAGCAGAAAGTCATTATCGGACGTTGGTTATTAACCCAGCCAGAAATTCTGATGCTGGATGAACCGACCCGCGGTATTGACGTCGGCGCGAAGTTTGAAATTTATCAGCTGATTGCCGAGCTGGCGAAAAAGAATAAAGGGATCATTATTATTTCTTCCGAAATGCCGGAATTGTTAGGGATCACGGATCGTATTCTGGTTATGAGCAATGGTCTCGTTGCCGGTATTGTTGACACCAAAACGACAACGCAAAACGAAATTTTGCGTCTTGCGTCTTTGCACCTTTAAGATCAGGGGCTCCTCATGAGTGCGTTAAATAAAAAAAGTTTTCTCACTTACCTGAAAGAAGGCGGTATTTACGTTGTTCTTTTAGTACTGCTGGCTATCATCATTTTCCAGGACCCTACGTTCTTAAGCCTGCTGAACCTGAGTAACATTCTGACCCAGTCCTCCGTGCGTATTATTATTGCGCTGGGCGTGGCGGGTCTGATCGTAACCCAGGGGACGGACCTTTCTGCCGGTCGCCAGGTGGGTCTGGCGGCGGTTATCGCGGCAACCCTGCTGCAGTCGATGGAAAACGCCAACAAGGTCTTCCCGGAAATGGCCACCATGCCGATTTTCGTGGTGATCCTGATTGTCTGCGCCATCGGTGCGGTGATTGGTCTGATCAACGGTATTATCATCGCCTACCTGAACGTGACGCCGTTTATCACCACGCTGGGTACGATGATCATCGTTTACGGTATCAACTCCCTGTACTACGACTTTGTCGGTGCTTCCCCCATCTCGGGTTTTGACAGCGGCTTCTCGACCTTTACGCAAGGGTTCATCGCGCTGGGCAGCTTCCGCCTGTCGTATATCACCTTCTATGCGCTGATTGCGGTGGCCTTCGTCTGGATCCTGTGGAACAAAACGCGCTTTGGTAAAAACATCTTCGCTATCGGCGGTAACCCGGAAGCGGCGAAAGTGTCCGGCGTGAACGTTGCCCTGAACCTGCTCATCATTTATGCCCTGTCCGGCGTGTTCTACGCCTTCGGCGGGATGCTGGAAGCGGGCCGTATCGGCTCTGCAACCAACAACCTCGGCTTCATGTACGAGCTGGATGCGATCGCAGCCTGCGTGGTGGGCGGCGTCTCCTTCAGCGGCGGCGTGGGTACGGTACTGGGCGTGGTGACCGGTGTGATTATCTTCACCGTCATCAACTACGGCTTGACCTATATCGGCGTGAACCCGTACTGGCAGTACATCATCAAAGGCGCCATCATTATCTTCGCGGTTGCGCTGGATTCACTGAAGTACGCGCGTAAGAAGTAATTGCTCCTCGCGTTATCCGGCCCGCTCATCGAGCGGGCTTTTTTATGCCCTACGCCAGATGCGACTCCTCTCGGGTCACGATGCGCTCAAACCAGTCGAGTTCAGAGAGCTTGCAGGCGACCCACTGTTCGGAAAAAGCGTTGCCCAGGCTGTCGGTGAGGTACTGACAGCGGGCAAAGGTCTCAATCGCCTCCTGCTGAAACAGCGGCAGCTCGGGACGATCGTGCTGCGGTTCGGGCAACTCCTCCTCGTCGATGTTTTCCAGCCCGTACAGCATGCCGGTCAGGATAGTGGCTGCCACCAGATACGGATTGGCATCAGCCCCGGCCAGCCGGTATTCGATGCGACGGTTGTGGTCATCCGAGCAGGGAATACGCAAAGCGGCGGAGCGGGTGTTATAGCCCCAGGAGTTAAATACGGGCTCCGTCAGGTTTTTACGCAGGCGACGAAACGCGTTAACGCCCGGCGCAAGAATGGCGACGGAGGCGGGCATCAGCGCCAGCTGCCCCGCGATGCACAAACGCATCATGCTGTTAAGCGCGTTCACCGGGGAAGCAAAAACGTTTTCGCCGTGACGATTGTTCAGGCTGAAATGGAAGTGCAAACCGCTGCCGGACAGCTGGCTGAAAGGCTTCGCCATAAAGTTGGCCTGCAGGCCGTGCTTTTCGGCAACGTAACGGGTCAGACGACGAAGCGCCAGCACGTTATCGCAGACCTCAACGACGCGATGGCTGTGCTTCAGGTTTAATTCGTACTGACCGGACTCGGCTTCCGCCACGATCCCGGACAGCGGGATGCGCTGCAGGTGCGCCAGCTGTTCCAGCTCGTCAAACAGTGCCGCATGGGCCGTCGTAGTATCCATATGAAAACAGCCCTGATTTTGCGGATCCCGATTGTCATGTCCCGTCAGATAGAACTCGATTTCCGGGGCAATCACCGGGAAGAGGCCGTGCTGGTGGAAGCGGGCCAGCACGTTCTGCAGTATCACGCGCGGCTCAAGCGGGCAGGGGGTGTCGTCGCTGTCTTTCATCGTCAGCAGGATCTGCGCGTTGTGCTGCGGATCTTGCGGGCAGGGGCGCAAGGAGCCGGCGACAGGAACGCAGAGTCGATCCGGCTCATCATGCAGCGGGGCGGCGATTTTTCCTTTCTGATCCATCGAGTAGACCGAAAGGGGAAAATAACAGCCTTTTTCCAGGCTCAGCATGCTCTCCACCGACAGACGCTTGCCGCGCATCGTGCCGTTGATATCGTTCAGGTAAACGTCTACATGTTTCGTCTGCGGGTAGCGTTCCAGATAATCTGCCACTTCCACTGAAATGTTGTGCTGCAGGGCGTCAATTTTTTCATCAAGCCAGAGACCGGAATTGAGTGCGCCAGGAAGTGATAAACCGGGAAAGTTAAAATACGGGCGGAGACTTTTGAGGAAAAACGCATTCATTATTGAGTTCATAGTCATTCTTCAATGAAGCCGTAGCGGCAGTGAACTCAGCTTAAAAGAGCCGACGTAAAGGGGGGATAAAAAGCGTCAGGCCCGGCGTAAAGAAAGTATAAAGGCGGCCCTGTTATTTCTCCTTTTTCTGCATATCCAGCAGCTGCTCGGGCGTGACGGCCGGGTAACCCTGCGCGTCTTCCGGCACTTCGTGCATCGCCGGAATCGGCACCAGCGGGCCTAAAAAGCGCGGTTCGCGTTTGAAGATATACAGATCGGCCAGGGCGCCAAAACGCGCGCCGAACTCGCGCACGCGCACGCTCAGCATATCTTTTGGCGACGGCACCGCGTAACACTGCGCCTGAATGCCCATATGCAGCGCGATAAACAGCGCGCGCTCGCAGTGGAAGCGCTGGGTGATGATGATGAAGTCGTTGGTGTCGAAGACTTTACGCGTGCGCACGATGGAGTCCAGGGTGCGGAATCCGGCGTAGTCGAGCACGATATCGGCAGGGTCCACGCCCGCGGCAATCAGGTCCTTACGCATCGTCACCGGTTCATTGTAGCTTTGCAGCGCGTTATCGCCGCTCAGCAGCAGGTAGTTCACCTTGCCGCTGTTGTAGGCGTTCAGCGCGCCCTGAATGCGGTAACGGTAATACTGGTTAATCACGCCGGTGCGGTAATACTTGGCGGTGCCGAGGACCACGCCAACCTGACGATAGGGCAGGTCCTGCAGGTCATCAAAGATGTAGGGGGCGGTTTTCCAGCTCATCCAGCGGTCGAGACCCAGCACGATCAACAGCAGTATGCCGACCAGGACAGACAGGCTGTAAAAAACGCGCTTTAACATGGAGATGGCTCGTTCGTGGATGAAATTTAACTCAGGCTACTTTACCCGCCTGGTTAGCGCAAGAAACAGCGACTCAACTGAGGGGTTTTTCAGCAAACTGGCGGGCATTTCTGCCCGCCGGAAGGATTACGCAAGCAGTACGCGGTCAATCGTCGTGCAGCCCAGCGCTTTAAGCGTCGCGGCGGTCGCATCCCACTGAATCAGCGGCGCATCGGCAATTTCTGCCAGAATAGCGCGCTGAATGTCCGGATAGTCATAGCCGTTCAGGCTCAGCAGATTAAGCGCGCCCTGCAGCGGTGGCAGGGTTGGGTTAAACGCGGCGTTTTCCGCGTAGCTGCCGCTAAAGATCCGGCCATCGCGGCACTGCAGCGCCACGCCGCTCGGAGACTTGCTGTACGGCGTGTGGCTTTTGTTGGCCGCGCGAATGGCCGCCTGGCTCAGGTCATCGCCGGACAGGGCATAACCGTGGTCCTGATCGTCCATCAGCAGCGTTTTGATCTCCAGATCTTTAGGGCCAAACGCGTCAGGCAGATAATCTCCCAGCGTGTGCGGCGCGCGACCCGGCAGGTTGATGCGCAGCTGCAGCCCGCTGTTCAGCTCGTTCATAAACTGACGGCAGTGGCCGCAGGGGGTGTAGTTAACGGTAATGGCGCTCAGGGCTTTTTCACCGCGTAGCCAGGCGTGGCTGATGGCGCTCTGCTCGGCGTGAACCGTTTGCTGCATGGTCGCGCCCAGGAACTCCATGTTGCCGCCGAAGTACCAGGTTCCGCTGACGCCGCGCGCAATGGCCCCGACGTTAAAATGGGAGAGATCGGCCCGCGCGCAGGCGGCAGCCAGGGGAAGCAGTGCGAAAGCCAGCGCGTCTTCGTCCAGTCCCGTTGCCTGTTTCAGCATCGTGACCTGCTCCGCGGTCAGCAGGGCGGGGAAGTGTGCATCTGCCAGAACGGGAGCCAGGGCTGACTGCAAATTCTCTGCAAGCTGGGCGAAAGCAGCTTGAAAACGTGGGTGCATGGCGTTTGCCTCATAAAGGTTAATGGATCGGTAGTTTACGGAGCCGTCAGGGCTTTATATGTGATCCACTTCTCATTATGTATGCAACTTATGAAATCAAAATGAAATTTGCGCGACGCATCGCAAATTTTAGCCCATTACCGCCAGAATCAGCGGGAAAATGAACGGGGCCAGCAGGGAGGTGATAATCCCGCAGATCACCAGCGCCAGCGAGCTAAACGCCCCTTCCTGATAATCCAGCTCCGCACAGCGGGCAGTGCCCAGGGCGTGGGAAGCTGTTCCCATCGACAGCCCCCGTGCCGCTTTAGTGTGAATACGCATCCCGTTCAGCAGGGTGTGACCAAACACCGCGCCGAGAATACCGACGAAAATGACGCACATCGCGCTGATGGCCGGGATCCCGCCGAGGCTGCCGCCGACCGCCATCGCGATAGGCGTGGTCACCGATTTAGGCAGGATCGATGCCGCAATCTGCGGAGAGGCCCCCATCAACAGCGCTACCGACGTGCCGGTGATCATCGCCACCAGGCTGCCCACAAAACAGATGGTAATGATGGATTTCCAGCGGGCGCGGATCTGATGGAGCTGCTCGTATAAAGGAAAGGCGAGCGCCACAACGGCAGGCTGCAGCAGGTCGTTTAAAATTTTGCTGCCGGCAAAGTAGCGTTCGTAGGGAATGCCGGTGAGAAGCAGGAACGGAATAATTACCACCATCGCCACCAGTAGCGGGTTCAGCAATGGCATTTTGAAGCGTGCGGCAAGCTTGCGCGCGGCGAAGAACACCGCCAGGGTTAACGGCAGCGACCACCAGATATTGGCCATCATTTTTTTGTTTTCTCCCCGACCACGTTACGTTCGCCATGCACCAGATGCGAACTCCAGCTCACCACAAGGAAAACCACCAGCGTACTGACCGCGCAGGAGACCACAATCGGGCCGAACTGGGCCTTGAGCAAATCAAAATACTGCATGACCCCGACGCCGATAGGCACGAAAAGCAGCGCCATATAGCGAATAAGGACGAAGCAGCCGGGATTGACCCATTTTGCGGGCAGGATTTGCAGCGCCAGCAAAACAAAGAGGATCAGCATACCGATAATGCTGCCGGGAATGACGATCGGCAGCAGCGACGCGATGAAAATCCCGGCGTACAGGCAGGCGTAAATCAGGACGAATGCGCGCAGATATTGCCAGATAATGTTCAATGATTTGCTCATGGTGATAGTCCTTGCTGAAACGCATTCATCATACAATTAAACCCAAAAATGTGCCACGGATCACATCATGAAATTTGAGCATACCAGACATTCCAGAATGGAACGTCTGGTATCACCGCACAGGGGCAGGCTACAGTTTAGAGGAAAGGGCGTGCGGTGGCGAAGTGACGAGCCAGAGAATGCATCAGCGCGAGGCGGTCAGTTTATCCAGAAAAGAAAACAGCACCTGATTCATTTCGCGATAATCATGCGAGCGTAATTTTTCCGCCGTTTCGACAAAACGAAATTCAGCCGCGCGGCGGAGATCGTTCTGCGAATGTTCAATCAGCAGCTCAACCACCTCCGGCGTCAGTTCCATATGACACTGAAAACCGTAAACCCGTTCGCCATATTGCACGATCTGACGGGGGCAGCCCTCGCTGTAAGCCAGCACTTTAGCCTGCGGCGTCAACCCTGGCATGTCGTTATGCCAGTGTCCGACGTTCAGCTCGTGGCCAAAATCCTCAAACAGCGGGTTCGCCTTGCCTGCATCTGTGAGCCTGACGGGAAATTTGCCGATCTCTTTTTCCGGGCTATGGCAAAACGCTGCGCCCAGCGCTTCACCGATAAGCTGCGAGCCCAGACAAACGCCAATCACCGTTTTACCTGCCTCTATTGCGCGGCCGATGAGCCGTATTTCCGCCTGCGCGTCAAACCAGGGGCACTCCTGAAGCGTGGTGGCAGGTGACTGCGGGCCTCCCATGATGATAAGCAAGTCTGTGCTCTGCAGATCCTCGGGTAACGGATCGCCCTGATAAACTCTGGAGTAGCTCATACTACAGCCGCGATTTTTCCCCCAGATTTCATATGCGCCTGGCGCTTCGAAATGTTCATGAATGATAAAATGAATGTGCATTGCGTCTCTCTCCGGTTACGTGTACAAGCAGCATCATAAGAGGAAGGGAGGAATGTAAAATGCCAACCGTTATCGATAAAACGCCAATTCACGACGATGCCATCGGATGGTCCCGAGGGGCAATTAGCTATACGCGCGGCGAAGTGGATCCCCCTCACCGGCATCCACAGGGGCAGCTTTTGTTTGCCATCAAAGGGGTGATGCTGGTCGAAACCGGCAATAAGCGTTGGGTCATACCGCCACAGCGCGCGCTGTGGATCCCTCCCTTTCAGGAACACACCTACAGCGTGTTATCCGCAACGGAGCTCCGCGCGGTCTGGTTTAGCCCCGCGCTGATATCGCAATGCGGATCTTTTAAACGGAAAGAAGAGGTTCACGTGATTATGGCGACAGCGCTGTTCAAAGAGCTGATTGCCGGGCTGTTCAGTGCGCAATACCGGCCAGCCAGCGCAGCATGGCCGTTTTGCTGCTCGAAATCCTCAGCGAGGCGCAGCAGATTTCGGCGGAATTACCGATGCCCGTGGATGAGCGCTTACATCGCGTTGCCTGTGACATCATTGCCAGCAATCTCTGGGACGTTTCGATGGACAGGCTGGCGGAACAGGCCGCGATGTCTGAACGCACCTTCTCACGCGCGTTTATTAATGATACCGGCTTTAGCTTCCGGGCCTGGCGACAGCGAGCAAGGATTTGTGCCTCGCTGGACCTGCTCGCCAACGGATACCCGGTTAAACAGGTGGCCTGGATGCTGGGGTTTTCCGGGCAGGCGGCATTTGCGGCGGCGTTTCGCGCCATTGTGGGGGCAACGCCGGCTGACTTTCTCCCTGAACAGAAGCGCTTCCCAGCGATATAGAGAGCGGCTACTATAGCGCGTCTTTTTTCACAGGTACTGCTATGCGTGTTTTACTGGCCCCAATGGAAGGCGTGCTCGACTCCCTCGTGCGTGAGCTTCTGACCGAGGTGAACGATTACGATCTCTGCGTGACGGAGTTTCTGCGCGTGGTCGATATGCTGTTGCCGGTAAAATCCTTCTTCCGCCTGTGCCCCGAGCTGCACAACCAGAGCCGGACCTCTTCCGGCACGCTGGTGCGTATTCAGCTGCTCGGCCAGTACCCCGAATGGCTGGCGGAAAACGCCGCCCGCGCGGTTGAGCTGGGCTCTTACGGGGTGGATCTCAACTGCGGCTGCCCGTCGAAGCTGGTCAACGGCAGCGGCGGCGGGGCGACCTTGTTGAAAGATCCTGAGCTGATTTACCGCGGCGCGAAAGCCATGCGTGAGGCCGTGCCTTCGCATTTGCCGGTGACGGTGAAGGTGCGCCTGGGGTGGGACAGCGACGCGCGGCAGTTTGAAATCGCCGATGCGGTGCAGCAGGCCGGGGCCACCGAGCTGGTGGTGCATGGCCGCACCAAAGATGATGGCTACAAAGCCGAACGCATTAACTGGCAGGCGATCGGCGAGATCCGCAAGCGCCTCACCATTCCGGTCATCGCCAACGGTGAAATCTGGGACTACGAGAGCGCGCAGGCCTGTCTGAAGGCCACCGGCTGCGATGCGGTGATGATCGGTCGCGGTGCCCTGAATGTGCCCAACCTTAGCCGGGTGGTGAAATATAACGAGCCGCGAATGCCGTGGGCAGACGTCGTCACGCTGCTGCAAAAATACAGCCGACTGGAAAAGCAGGGCGACACCGGTTTGTATCACGTCGCGCGAATTAAACAGTGGCTGAGCTATTTACGCAAAGAGTACGATGAAGCGCTGGGATTATTTCAGGAAATTCGTACATTGCAGACTTCATCTGATATTGCCCGGGTGATTCAGTCAAAATAATAAGCGTTAAATTGCTCACACTTTTTTAAATCAGAAAACCGTTCTGGTTTTCAACGTGGCGCGACGGTGTTAAGGTGCCATTGTTTTCAACGCAGGATTGTTACTGGTTAACAGGCAAAACCTAAGCGTTTCACAGCATTTTCGCTGTGGAGCGCTTAGGTTTTTTTTTGCCTCTCGTTTACGCAGGAGAGAAATTTGGCTTAGCGCTTTTTACTGATTTTAAAAAAATGAAATATCGACAGGAAATAGAAAAATTTCCTGCGGCCGGTTACGCACAAAATACTCAATCACAGGTTGTTATCATGGCATATAAAAATAAACTTTATGCACTCGCCTTATTAGCGATATCCCCGCTGTCGGTGGCGCAGGACTGGAACGGAACGGTATTAGGTTTTGAAGCTTCGCCGGAGCCTGTTCTGGGCGAAATGCTCGGCATACGTAAAATCCTCAACGATAACGGTTTTACCTGGAACCTCGGATATCTGAATGAAATTGGCTGGAACGGCGGTGGCGGATATAACCACGACTCCCACGTGGCCTATATCGACCAGTTTGCGCTGACCTTCAGCCAGGAACTGGAGCGCTGGACCGGTATCCCGGATGCGCGTATCGAAGGGAACATCGTCAACCGTAACCACAATGACGACCTCACCACCAAACGCGTGCAGGACCCGCGCGTTAACTTTAACGACCTGACCCAGGAGAGCTGGGGCGGGCAGTCGATTACCCGTCTGGGCTGGCTGACCTTTGCCCGCAGCTTTGACGACCGGCGTCTGACCTGGCGCATCGGGATGATGAACAAGGTACAGACCTTCGATCAAATCATCCCCTGTGATTTCCAGCTCCTGTCGCAGTGCGGCGGGAAGTCAGCCAACTCGCTGACGTGGAACAACTGGAACGTTCACACCTGGGGCACCACGCTTGCGTATAAATTAACGCCGACGCTGACCTTAAAAGGTGGCGTGATGGAGCAAAATCCCGAGGCCTCCAGCCGCAGCCACGCGTGGAGCTGGTCGACGAAGGGCAGCAAAGGGGTCTTACTGCCGGTTGAAATCGAAGCGCGTCCGCTGATTAACGGCCTGCCGGGGGCGTACAACCTGGGCGTGGTTTTTACCAACGCGCCGCAAACCGATCTCTATCGCGGCAAATCCGGCGGTGCGGGCGCGACGGACCCGAACGGCTTTGATACCCACAGCCGGACCTGGTTCATGTACGCCGGGCTGAACCAGCAGCTTACGCAGCATCAGGATGACCCGAATCGCGGGTTGAGCACCTCTTTCAGCATGAGCCTTGCGGATCAGAGTACCAACTACATGCACCAGGTTTACGCCGCCTCGCTGCGCTACCGCGGGCTGTTTGACGCGCGGCCGGAAGACTGGATTGGCTTCGGGCTAACCTGGATTGATATGAGCAGCCAGTACGCCCGCAACCAGCGCTATATGAACAGCCTGAGCGGCGTGTCGGACTATAACGATCCGGCGTATCACCCGGAGCCAGGCCACTCCCTGAACGGTGAGTTTTACTACCGTTTTCGTCCCGTGCCGTGGCTTGAACTGCAGCCGGGCATTCAGTACTGGCACCATCCCGGCGGGGTCAGTCGCACCCAGGATGCCTGGGTTACCGAGCTGAAAACTGTCGTGACGTTCTAGCAAGTTCGATCCGCGTCACGTTTCTGACGCGTGATGCATTGAGGCTATGAATGAAACTGATAGAGTGCCAGAACTGGATTGTTACTGCTTAGGCAGGCAAAACCTGATTTTCTGGCATCTGCCGGAGGTCAGGTTTTTTTGTTTCTGGGGTTCAGATGAAAATCGCCAAGATACTCAATAATAACGTGGTGGTTGTTCAGGATGAGCGCGGGCGCGAACAGGTGGTGATGGGCCGTGGGCTGGCCTTTCAGAAGCGCGTCGGCGAAGCGCTGGATACCGCGTTGGTTGAAAAGGTGTTTGCGTTACAAAGCGATGAACTGGTGCGTCGACTCGGAGAGCTGCTGAGTCAAATTCCGCTGGAGGTGATGACCACCTGCGACCGTATCATCGGGCTGGCGGCGCAGCGGCTGGGCAAGCTGCAGGAGAGTTTGTATATCACCCTCACCGACCACTGCTACTTTGCGATTGAGCGGCAGAAGAACGGGCTGGCCATCAAAAACGTGCTGCTGTGGGATATTAAACGGCTGTATCCGAAGGAGTTCGAATTAGGGCAGGAGGCGCGGGCCATTATTGCCAGACGCCTGAACGTCGAGCTGGAAGAGGATGAGGCCGGGTTTATCGCGCTGCATCTGGTCACCGCGCAGCTGAACAGCGAAATGCCGGAAGTGATGCACGTGACGCGGGTGATGCAGGAGATCCTGCAGCTGGTGAAGTATCAGCTGCAGCTTGAGTACGATGAAGAGTCGCTCAGCTATCAGCGTTTTGTCACGCACCTGAAGTTTTTTGCCCAGCGGATGCTGACCCGCACCGTGGTGGAAGATGACGATGTCTCGCTGCATACGGCAGTAAAAGACAACTACGCGAAAGCGTGGAAATGCGCCGAGAAAATCGCCCAGCACCTGAACAAAAGCTATCAGCGCGAGCTGACGACCGAAGAAATTATGTTCCTCGCCATTCATATCGAGCGGGTGAGAAAAGAGGGGCGTTAAGCCTCAAAACAGGATTGTTACTGCATCACGCAGGCAAAACCTGAGCGCGGCCTTCGTCAGAAGGACGTTCTCGGGTTTTTTTATTTTTTGTACTCAGTCAACAGGTGCCTGCAGGCATCGGATGTAAGGAAATCGAGATGGAATACCAGGCTTTAGCGAAGGATATTCTCGGCCACGTTGGCGGAAAAGAGAACATCGTCAGTCTTGTGCACTGCGCGACCCGGCTTCGCTTCAAACTAAAAGAGAATCAACGGGCGGATGCGGAAGGGCTGAAGAAAAACCCGGGCGTCATCATGGTGGTCGAAAGCGGCGGCCAGTTTCAGGTAGTGATTGGCAACCACGTCCACGACGTCTGGCAGGCGGTGCGCAATGAGGCAAGCCTTACCGATGACGCGCCCGTCGTGGAAGAGAGGGGCGAAAAGGGTAATCTGCTGGGCCGCCTGATTGACATCGTCTCCGGGATCTTTACCCCGTTTATCGGCATTCTGGCCGCGTCCGGTATTCTGAAAGGGCTGCTGGCGCTGGCGGTGGTGTGCGGCTGGCTCAGCACCGAGAGCGGCACCTATAAAATCTGGTTCGCCGCCAGCGACGCGCTGTTCTTCTTCTTCCCGCTGGTGCTGGGCTATACCGCCGGGAAAAAATTCGGCGGCAACCCGTTTATTACCATGGTCATCGGCGGGGCGCTCACCCATCCGATGATGATTGCAGCGTTTAACGCCAGCCAGCAGCCGGGCGCGGTATCGGACGCTTTTTTGGGCATTCCTGTCACCTGGTTTAACTACAGCTCGTCGGTGATCCCGATTATTCTCGCCGCGTGGGTCAGCTGCTGGCTGGAAAAGCAGAGCACCAGGCTGCTGCCATCCTCGATGAAAAACTTCTTCGCGCCGCTGATCTGTCTGGGCGTGACCGTGCCGCTGACTTTCCTCGTTATCGGGCCGCTGGCGACCTGGCTGAGCCAGATGCTGGCGAACGGCTATCAGAGCATTTACGTTCTGGCACCGTGGCTGGCGGGCGCGGCGATGGGCGCGCTGTGGCAGGTCTGCGTTATTTTTGGCCTGCACTGGGGGCTGGTGCCGCTGATGATTAACAACCTGGCGGTGCTGGGGCATGACTCCATGCTGCCAATGCTATTGCCCGCGGTGTTTGGCCAGGTGGGGGCGGCGCTGGGGATCTTCCTGCGTACCCGCGATGCCCGTCAGAAAATGCTGGCCGGGTCGTCCGTTACGGCAGGGATTTTCGGTATCACCGAACCCGCTGTGTATGGCGTAAACCTGCCGCTGCGTCGTCCATTCATCTTTGGCTGCGTGGCGGGGGCTATCGGCGGCGCGATTGTCGGCTTCAGCGATACCCACGTTTACTCCTTCGGCTTCGCCAATATCTTTACCATCGCCCAGATGATTCCGCCGGGTGGGGTAAACGCCACGCTGTGGGGCGGCGTGATCGGCACCGCGGTAGCGCTGGTGCTGAGCTGTGGCCTGACGCTGGTGGCAGGTATGCCGGGACGCGCAGCGGCGGAAGCTGCGGTTACGGCAGGGGAAAACGATGTCTTATCCCCGATGACCGGGACCGTTCTGGCGCTCGACCAGGTGCCGGATACCACGTTTGCCAGCGGCCTGCTGGGCAGCGGCGCCGCCATTATTCCCTCGGATAACAAAGTGGTGGCCCCGTTTGCTGGCGTGGTGGCCTCGCTGTTTCAGACCAAACACGCCATCGGCCTGCTCAGCAACAGCGGGATTGAAGTGTTGATTCACGTGGGGATCGACACCGTGAAGCTCGACGGCAGGCCGTTTACCGCCCACGTGAAGGTGGGCGACAGGGTGCAGCCCGGCGATCTGCTGCTGGAGTTTGACCGACAGGCGATTATCGATGCCGGATACGACCTGGCGACCCCGATCATTATCAGTAACAGCGATGAGTATCGCGATGTGGTGACCGTGGCGGCAACGTCCGTCAGCGCCGGTGCGCCGTTACTCAGCGTAAGCCATCAATAACAGGAGAACGTGATGAAAACTTTCCCGGACGATTTTTTATGGGGCGGCGCGGTTGCCGCGAATCAGGTAGAAGGCGCGTATCTGGAGGAGGGGAAAGGGCTATCCACCTCGGACGTTCAGCCGCAGGGTGTCTTCGGCCCGGTGGTTGAGCGCGTGGCGGGCGACAGCGGCATCAAGGACGTCGCCATCGACTTCTATCACCGCTACCCGGAAGACATCAAACTCTTCGCTGAGATGGGCTTTAGCTGCCTGCGCGTCTCCATTGCCTGGACCCGCATTTTTCCGAACGGCGACGAGCAGCAGCCTAACGAGGCGGGGCTGGCGTTTTACGACCGGCTGTTTGACGAGCTGGCCGCGCACAACATTACCCCGCTGGTGACGCTCTCGCATTACGAAATGCCGTGGGGGCTGGTGAAGCAGTACGGCGGGTGGGGGAGCCGCCAGACCATTGGGTTCTTCGAGCGCTACGCCCGTACCGTGTTTGCGCGCTACAAGGAGAAGGTGAAGCTCTGGCTGACCTTCAACGAGATCAATATGTCTCTGCACGCACCGATGACCGGCGTGGGCCTGCCGGAAACCAGCAGCAAAGGGGAGGTGTACCAGGCGATCCACCACCAGCTGGTGGCCAGCGCGCTGGCCGTGAAGGCCTGCCACGAGATTATCCCGGATGCCAGAATCGGCAACATGCTGCTGGGCGGCCTGATGTATCCGCTGACCTGCAAGCCGGAAGATGTTCTGGAGACGCTGCAGGAAAACCGCACGTGGCAATTCTTTGGCGACGTGCAGTGCCGTGGCGCCTATCCGGGGTATATGCAGCGCTTCTTCCGCGACAATGGTATTCAGCTTGAGGTAACGGATGACGACCGCGAGGCGCTGAAATCGACCGTCGATTTTATCTCGTTCAGCTACTACATGACGGGCTGCGTTACCGCGGATGAGGCCCTCAACCAGCAGGCGCGCGGCAATATCCTGAGCATGGTGCCAAACCCGCATCTGGCGAGTTCCGAATGGGGCTGGCAGATTGACCCCATCGGCCTGCGTACCCTGTTAAACGTGCTCTGGGATCGCTATCAAAAGCCGTTGTTTATCGTGGAAAATGGCCTCGGGGCGAAAGATAAACCGGATACGAACGGCGTGGTGCAGGATGACTATCGCATCAGCTACCTTAACGACCACCTGGTGCAGGTGCGTGAAGCCATTGACGACGGCGTTGAGGTGATGGGGTATACCAGCTGGGGGCCAATCGACCTGGTGAGCGCGTCTAAAGCTGAACTCTCCAAGCGCTACGGCTTTATTTACGTCGATCGCGATGACAGCGGTAACGGCACGCTGGCGCGCAGCCGTAAGAAAAGTTTCTACTGGTATAAAGAGGTGATTGCCACGAAAGGGGCTTCGCTGAAAGCCTGATATTAATGACGTTGCCCGGCTCTGAGCCGGGCAAATAGATCAGAAAATCATCTTGAATACGCCGGTAACCACTAAGAGCCCTATCAGAAATATAATTAAAATAACCCACAGTAATATTTTCATTCCTTTCTCCCGCTCATGTATGTCCTGAATAAGTGTAGCAGCGTATTTATATTTGGCGTGAATGCATTGAATTTAATCATTCTCTTCGGGAATAAATTTCCGGGTATTAAAATGTATGACAATTTGCGGATTGCCACGCGTTACTAAAAAAATGAACGATATCGAGCGTAACGTGCGCCTTTATTTTTTGAGTGTATGGCGTCATGAAACGTTCTCTTATTTTATCTCTGAGTGCACCCTTCGCTTTTATTCTGGCAGCCTGTGCGCCTGAACATGCCACGGTGTCTCCCCTTAAAACGCAAACCGCTGCGGCGTCGGTGAATACGGTTCTGAATCATCAGGACTGGCCGAAGAATGAGTGGTGGAAAGCGTATAACGATCCCCAGCTTAACGGGCTGATTGCGAAAGCGTTGAGCGATGCGCCGGATAT
The DNA here is from genome assembly GCF_000801755.2 of Enterobacter sp. E20. Lineage (NCBI taxonomy): Bacteria > Pseudomonadati > Pseudomonadota > Gammaproteobacteria > Enterobacterales > Enterobacteriaceae > Enterobacter > Enterobacter sp. E20. Next base: position 3,223,655 of record NZ_CP012999.1, on the reverse strand, counting down.
GCAGATTGCCCGTCAGCGCATTACGCTTGCCGAAGCCCAGGCCAAAGCCGCAATGGCCGCTGACGGTCCGCAGATTGATTTTTCCGCCGATGCGGAACGCCAGAAAATGTCCGCCGAAGGGCTGATGGGGCCTTTCGCCCTTACCGACCCGGCTGCAGGCACTACCGGGCCGTGGTACACCAACGGCACCTTTGGGCTGACCGCAGGCTGGGAGCTCGATCTGTGGGGAAAAAATCGCGCCCGGGTCGAGGCCCGGATTGGCAAAGTGAATGCGCAAAAAGCGGAGCTGGAGCAGACCCGCCAGCTGCTGGCCAGCAGCGTGGCGCGGCTCTACTGGGAGTGGCAAACTCAGGCCGCCGCGGGGGAGGTTCTCGCGCAGATCAAACATGAGCAGGACAACATAATCGGCGCCGATCGCGAACTGTATCAGCACGGGATCACCTCCTCCGTTGAAGGGGTGGAAACCGATATCGACGCCAACAAAACCGAAGAACAGCTGGCAGAAGTCAACGGGAAGATGAAAGCCGTTGAGGCGCGTCTGGTCGCGCTGACGAATTCTTCCTCCGTAACGCTTACGCGGCATGCGCTGCCGACGGTTGACGCCGCGCTACCGCCGACGCTCGGTTATGAACTGCTGGCACGCCGTCCGGATCTTCAGGAGGCGCACTGGTATATCGAAGCCTCCATGAGCGAGGTGGAGGCCGCCAGAGCGGCTTTCTATCCTGACGTGAACCTGATGGCGTTCTTACAGCAGGATGCCCTCCATCTGAGCGATCTGTTTCGCGCTTCAGCGCAGCAGATGGGCGTGACCGCCGGGCTGACGCTGCCGATCTTCGACAGCGGCAGGCTGAACGCCAGCCTGGATATCGCCCAGGCGCAGAACAATCTCTCGGTCGCGAACTACAACAAAGCTGTGGTCGAAGCGGTCAATCAGGTGGCGCGCACGGCCAGCGAAGTCGAAACGCTGACGGCGAAGAACCGCCATCAGCAGCAGGTCGAAAAAGATGCGGCGCGGGTTGTGGCGCTGGCGCAGGCGCGTTTCAGCGCGGGGATTGTTGCGGGCTCGCGGGTCAGTGAAGCCAGGATCCCGGCCCTCAGGGAAGACCTCGCCGGATTGTTGCTGAAAGGCCAGTATGTCGACGCCACGCTGCAGCTGACGTCGGCGCTGGGCGGCGGCTATCATCATGGCTAAAAATGGTCATTATCTATACTTACCTCTTTGCAGTTTTTCAGGAGGTGAGTATGACCAGAGTAGCGATAGTGACCGCATCGGATTCCGGGATTGGTAAAACCACGGCGCTGATGCTCGCAGAGCGCGGGTTTGATATTGGCGTCACCTGGCACTCGGATGAAAAAGGGGCGCTGGAAACCTGCCGCGAAGTTGAAGCGCAGGGGCAGCGCGCAGAGGCTATCCATCTTGATTTAAGCGCGCTGCCGGAAGGCGCAAAGGCTATTGAAACGCTGATTGCGCGTTTTGGTCGGCTGGACGTGCTGGTTAACAATGCCGGAGCGATGACCAAAGCGCCGTTCCTTGAGATGCCGTTTGACGACTGGCGGACTATTTTCACCGTCGACGTGGACGGCGCGTTTCTCTGTTCGCAGATTGCCGCCCGGCAGATGGTGAAGCAGGGGAAAGGAGGGCGGATTGTGAATATCACCTCGGTGCACGAGCACACGCCGCTGCCGGAGGCCAGCGCCTACACGGCGGCAAAACACGCGCTCGGCGGGTTAACCAAATCCATGGCGATGGAACTGGTTAAGCACAACATTCTGGTGAACGCCGTCGCGCCGGGCGCCATTGCCACACCGATGAACGACATGGACGACAGCGAAGTGAAGGAAGGCTCAATGCCGGAAATCCCGCTGGCAAGACCGGGCCACACCAAAGAGATTGCCAGCCTGGTGGCATGGCTGTGCGACAGCGACGCCAGCTACACGACGGGGCAATCGTTTATTGTCGACGGGGGCTTTATGCTGGCGAACCCGCAGTTTAAGCCGGAGGGGTAGTTTTCCCTCACCCTAACCCTCTCCCAAAGGGAGAGGGAACTAAAAACACCCTCTCCCTTTGGGAGAGGGCCGGGGTGAGGGGAGGAGACCGCACTCACTCCTCATCCCGCGTCTTATCCCGGTGCTTCAGCCACAGCCTGACCCCGATCACCGCCGCAACCACCAGAATCAACCACGCCCAGTGCTTCAGGTGCTGGTCGAGATTATGCAGCCACGGGCCAATCACTTCGCCCCCGACGTAGCCGAGCGTCGTAAAGATCAGCGCCCAGGCTATCGCACCAAGAACATTGAGCGGCAAGAAAATTTTTGGCGGCAGATGGCTGGCGCCAATCAGTATCGGCCCGATAATGCGAAAGCCATACATAAAGCGCGTGCCGATGACGAACAGATAGGGATGACGTTGAATGAGCCGTTGAGCGCGGCGGATTTTCTTCTGATGCTTTGCGAAACGCTTAAGCAGCGTTGGCCCGAAGCGCAGCCCGAGAAAGTAGAGCAGCTGATCGCCAATCATTCCGCCGAGCGCGACCGCTGCGACGACCAGCGGGAATTTCAGCAAACCCTGATGCGCGGCGACGCCGCCTAACAGCGTGATGGTTTCACCTTCTGCCACGCTACCGACGACCAGCGCGGCATATCCATATTGTTCAATAAGTGCGTTAATATCCATTACGTAAATGTTATCTCCCTCAGCGTACCTCGTTTAATCATATACCCCATGAATCAACAGCGGGGAAATCAACGGAAATTTCCCACTGTACAGAAAATAATCTAAAGCCTGCATTATACTTAAGGTATCGCTGACGGGCCGACAACAAGGGGGCGCTATGAACCATGTCTGGGGACTTTTCTCCCATCCCGATCGTGAGATGCATGTCATTAAAAGTGAGAACGAAACGGTCTCGCATCATTACACGCACCACGTGCTGCTAATGGCTGCGGTGCCGGTACTATGCGCTTTTATTGGAACAACACAAATCGGCTGGAACTTCGGTGATGGCACCGTGGTTCAGCTTTCCTGGTTTACCGGGCTCTATCTGGCCATCGTTTTTTATGGTCTGATGCTGGCGGGTGTGGCGGTAATGGGCCGCGTCATTCACTGGATGGCGCGTAACTACCCGCAACGTCCATCGCTGGCGCACTGTATGGTCTTTGCCGGATATGTCGCGACCCCGCTGTTCTTAAGCGGTATTGTGGCGCTTTATCCACTGGTCTGGCTGTGCGCGCTGATCGGTACCATTGCCCTCTTTTACACCGGGTATCTGCTGTATCTGGGGGTTCCAACCTTCCTGAATATCAATAAAGAAGAAGGCCTGAGTTTTTCCAGTTCAACACTCGCCATCGGGGTGCTGGTGCTGGAGGCGCTACTGGCGCTGACGGTTATTCTTTGGGGTTACGGATACCGTCTCTTCTGAGTTCACTGCATTGCTGGCGTAAATGCCAGCAATGCAGCATCTGTTCACGATTATCCGCTGGCGACAACGCCCGGTGACCGCTATGATGCCGAAGCCAGCCTGTGTTTATCCGTTGATACAGGCGGTGTACGTCATGACGTGCGTGAATAATTATCAGAAGTCTCACCATGCTGAAATTCCGAGTCTCTTTACTTAGCCTGGCGCTGCTGCTGGGCGCGTCCGCTGCCGTGCCGGCCGTCGCTAAAACGCCCGCGGTGACCGCCGCTGCTGCTCAGCCGCAAATTGCGTCCGGCAGCGCGATGATTGTCGATCTCAACACCAATAAGGTGATCTACGCCAGCCATCCGGACCTGGTGCGCCCGATCGCCTCGATTACCAAATTAATGACCGCGATGGTGGTGCTTGATGCACATCTGCCGCTGGACGAAAAATTGAAAGTGGATATCAGCCACACGCCGGAGATGAAGGGGATCTACTCCCGCGTGCGTCTGAACAGTGAAATCAGCCGTAAAAATATGCTGCTGCTGGCGCTGATGTCGTCTGAAAACCGTGCGGCGGCGAGCCTGGCGCACCACTATCCGGGCGGCTATGACGCCTTTATCCGCGCGATGAACGCGAAAGCCAAAGCGCTGGGGATGACCAATACGCATTATGTTGAACCGACGGGTCTGTCGATCAATAACGTCTCCACGGCCCGCGATCTGACGAAACTGCTGATTGCCAGCAAACAGTATCCGCTGATTGGTCAGCTCAGCACCACCCGTGAAGAGATGGCGACCTTTGCGAACCCGGCCTATACGCTGCCGTTCCGCAACACTAACCATCTGGTATACCGCGATAACTGGAATATTCAGTTAACCAAAACCGGCTTTACCAACGCGGCAGGACACTGTCTGGTGATGCGCACCGTATTCAACGGTAAGCCGGTGGCGCTGGTGGTGATGGATGCCTTCGGCAAATATACCCACTTCGCGGACGCAAGCCGCCTGCGTACCTGGATTGAAACCGGGAAAGTGCAGCCCGTTCCGGCCGCAGCATTGACGTATAAAAAGCAGAAAGCGGAACAGATGGCGACGGCGCAGAGCGACTGAGTCGTTTGTGCGCGCTGATGCCCTCACCCCGCCCCTCTCCCACAGGGAGAGGGATAAAAAACTAAAAACGGTAACTCAGGTTACCGTTTTGCGTTTATTCCGGCAGCGTCCAGTCCCCATCGTTGAGCGAGCGCTGCATAATCACCGTATCCCGCCAGTCGCCTTTCTTATACCCCACGCTGCGCAGCTGACCGACAATCTCGAAGCCGTGCTTTTTATGCAGCCGCAGCGAGCCGGCATTATTGTTGCCATCGCCCACAACGGCAATCATCTGCCGCCACGGGCCTTGCTCGCAGCGGGCGATCAGCGCATCCATTAATGCCGAGCCAAAACCGCGCCCGGTTATGCTGGCATCCACGTAAATCGACTCTTCCAGGGTATAGCGGTAGGCGTGTCGCGGGCGGTAAGGCGTGGCGTAGCAGTAGCCCACCACGATGCCGCGATACAGCGCGATAAGCCACGGTAAACCGCTCTCAGCCACGCTTTTCATACGCTGACGCATTTCGTCGATGGTAGGGGGGACTTCTTCAAATGACGCGCGCCCGTGCAGCACATGCCATGCATAGATGGCGGCGATGGCATGCACATCATCGGGAAGGGCATCGCGCACTTCCAGTTCGGTCTCGGATAAAACATCAACAGCCGACATGATGTGCCTGCTCCTCGTTATAGAAAGCCGGAGAATCGTTCCTCCGGCGTCAGACGGTTACTCTATTACGATTAAGGCGCGCTAAACAATCTCTCAAATTTGGCTATAGGAATTAATCAGACGCTTGCGTTACGCGCTGCTCCGCGTCCGCGCTCTCTTTCCAGTATTTCTTCCGCGTTGTTTTACCAATGCCGGGATTCATGCTGTTTGTAGGGTCATTCTCGCGATAAAACTGCTTAAGTGCGTCAGGGGCTTTATAAAGATGCCCGACGTTATGTTCCGCAGGATATTGTGCGCCGCGTTCACGCAGCAGGGCGAGCATCTGCTCCTTCAGTTCGTGCGCATCGACCCCTTTTTTGACGATGTAATCCTGATGGAAGACATAACACATAAAGTGGCCGTAATAGAGCTTATGCACCAGTTTGCTGTCGATTTCCGGCGGGAGGTGCTCAAACCACTCGGTGTCGTTACGTCGCAGGGCGATATCCAGCGCCAGAATATCTTCCACCTCTTCGGCATGCACCGCCTGATAACGGATGGCGGCGCCTGCGGCGGCAAAACGGTGCAGGAACGCTTTGCTGCCCTCTTCAGGCGTACAGGCAAAGAAATCCCCTTCGGCGGTTTTGAAGAATTCGGTCAGCCAGGACTGCGCTTCGGCAATTCCGTCCCCGGCCATTTTCAGCAGCAGGTGGTGCTCGTACTTATCGCGCCAGGTTTTCATTCGCTCCGGTAAGTGCGCCGGGAAAACGTTGCCCAGCTTCTGCATAAAGCGGTCGGTGAAGTGGGGTTTGAACAGCGACACTTTCTCCAGCATCGCGTCGGTGCGTCCCTTCATGGTGAAGAAGAACGGCATTTTGTCGGTGCCGAGCTTGTCGATCATCAGGAACGTATCTTTGCCGTAACGCTCGGCGATGTCGTAAATGTCCCGGTGCATGTACTCGCCCGCCACCGGCAGATGGGTGAATTCGCCCAGAATATGACGACGAATTTCGGTCAGAACCTCAGGCTGATTGGTACCAATGTAAAACACCTGCTGCTTTTTCTCCGCCGGGAAGGTATCCAGACGTACGGCAAACACGGCGAGCTTCCCGGCGCAGCCGGAGGATTCAAACAGGCGGTCCGGGTCGGCGTTGTAGCGCGCCGGCGTATCGGCGTCGATATCCCGCACGCGGGTCACGTAGTCGTGATCGTGCGCATGACGACCGTCGTGCTGCACGTCTTCGTCCTTCACGCGATCGTCGTCGAGCTTGCTGAGGATCTGTTCCGGCGTCGCGCCGAGATCGATACCCAGATGGTTCACCAGCGTCAGCTTGCCGTTTTCATCAATACGGGCAAACAGCGACATCTCGGTGTAGGCCGGGCCGCGCTGTACCAGGGAACCGCCGGAGTTGTTGCAGATCCCACCGACCACCGAGGCGCCAATGCAGGACGAGCCAATCACCGAGTGCGGCTCACGACCCAGCGGCTTAAGCGCTTTTTCCAGGGCGTAGAGCGTCGTGCCGGGGAACGCGAGCACCTGCTCGCCTTTATCCAGCAGGTGCAGTTTGTCGAGGCGCAGGGTGCTGATAATCACGATGTCGCGATCGTAATCGTTGCCGTTCGGCGTGGAGCCTTCGGTCAGGCCGGTATTGGCGGCCTGCATTAAAATAATCTTGTCGGCGGCGACGCATGCGCTCAGCACGCGCCACAGCTCCAGCAGCGTGCCGGGGAAGACCACCGCCAGCGCCTCGCCCTGACCGGAGCGGAAACCTTTGCGGTAGCGGGCGGTTTTGGCCGGGTCGGTAAGCAGGTGAGAGGAGCCAACCAGGCGCGACAGTTCGTTAATAAAAGTCGTGTTATCGTTTGTTCGAACAGAAGTCATCTTCCACTCCTTGTGGTGGGGCAAATTTCTCGCTGTAAAGCATAGCGCGATTAACTGTTAAGCGGTCGAGTATTCACGAGAAAAATCAGAGAATAACCCTGCAACGTTTCGAGGGTTTGTGGCACACTGCGCTTTTCGCACGGTATGGCCGAGATCGTCCGGCGGTTATTGATGAGAGAGTAAAACGACATGAAATGGCTATGTTCTGTAGGTGTCGCCGTCAGCCTGGCGCTGCAACCTGCGCTGGCAGAGGATTTGTTTGGTAATCACCCGCTCACGCCTGAAGCACGGGACGCGTTTGTCACGGAATTGCTCAAGAAAATGACGGTTGATGAGAAAATCGGCCAGCTGCGTCTTATCAGCGTCGGTCCGGATAATCCGAAAGAGGCCATTCGCGAGATGATCAAAGACGGGCAGGTAGGGGCCATCTTTAATACCGTCACCCGCCAGGATATCCGTAAGATGCAGGATCAGGTGATGGATCTCAGCCGCCTGAAAATTCCGCTGTTCTTTGCCTATGACGTGGTGCACGGCCAGCGTACCGTTTTCCCGATTAGCCTCGGTTTAGCCTCCTCCTTTAACCTTGACGCGGTGAAAACCGTCGGGCGCGTGTCGGCTTATGAAGCGGCGGACGACGGCCTGAACATGACCTGGGCGCCAATGGTGGACGTCTCGCGCGATCCGCGCTGGGGCCGCGGTTCGGAAGGCTTTGGTGAAGACACCTATTTAACCTCCACGATGGGGAAAACCATGGTGGAAGCGATGCAGGGCAAAAGCCCGGCGGATCGCTACTCGGTGATGACCAGCGTCAAACACTTCGCGGCCTATGGCGCGGTTGAAGGCGGGAAAGAGTACAACACCGTCGACATGAGCCCGCAGCGCCTGTTCAACGACTACATGCCGCCGTACAAGGCAGGGCTGGATGCGGGCAGCGGCGCGGTGATGGTGGCGCTGAACTCGCTGAACGGCACGCCTGCGACCTCTGACTCCTGGCTGCTGAAAGACGTGCTGCGCGACCAGTGGGGTTTTAAAGGCATCACCGTTTCCGACCACGGCGCGATTAAAGAGCTGATTAAACACGGTACCGCCTCCGATCCGGAAGACGCGGTGCGCGTGGCGCTCAAGTCGGGCATCAACATGAGCATGAGCGACGAGTACTACAGCAAATACCTGCCGGGGCTGGTGAAGAGCGGCAAGGTCACGATGGCGGAGCTGGACGATGCCGCGCGCCACGTGCTGAACGTGAAATACGACATGGGTCTGTTTAACGATCCGTACAGTCATCTTGGGCCGAAGGATTCAGACCCGGCAGATACCAATGCCGAAAGCCGCCTGCACCGCAAAGAAGCGCGTGACGTGGCGCGCGAAAGCCTGGTGCTGCTGAAAAACCGCCTCGACACGCTGCCGCTGAAAAAATCCGGCACCATTGCCGTGGTGGGCCCGCTGGCCGACAGCAAGCGCGACGTGATGGGCAGCTGGTCTGCCGCAGGCGTGGCCGACCAGTCCGTGACCGTGCTGACCGGGATTAAGAGTGCCGTGGGTGATAACGCGAAAGTGGTGTACGCCAAAGGGGCGAACGTCACCAACGATAAAGACATCGTCACCTTCCTCAACCAGTACGAGGAAGCGGTGAAGGTCGATCCGCGCACGCCGAAGGAGATGATCGACGAGGCGGTGAATACCGCGAAACAGTCTGACGTGGTTGTCGCGGTCGTGGGCGAAGCGCAGGGTATGGCGCACGAGGCCTCCAGCCGTACCGACATCACCATTCCGCAGAGCCAGCGCGATCTGATCGCCGCCCTGAAAGCCACCGGCAAGCCGCTGGTGCTGGTACTGATGAACGGTCGTCCGCTGGCGCTGGTGAAAGAGGACCAGCAGGCTGACGCCATTCTGGAAACCTGGTTCGCTGGTACCGAAGGCGGTAACGCCATCGCCGACGTGCTGTTTGGTGATTACAACCCGTCGGGCAAGCTGCCGATGTCCTTCCCGCGCTCCGTTGGGCAGATCCCGGTCTACTACAGCCACCTGAACACCGGTCGCCCGTATAACGCCGACAAGCCGAACAAGTACACGTCCCGTTACTTCGACGAAGCTAACGGCCCGCTGTATCCGTTTGGTTACGGTCTGAGCTACACCAGCTTCAAGGTTTCTGACGTGAAAATGTCGGCGCCGACCCTGAAGCGTGACGGCAAAGTTACCGCCAGCGTCGAGGTGACCAACACCGGCAAGCGCGAAGGGGCAACGGTGATTCAGATGTACGTTCAGGATGTCACCGCCTCGATGAGCCGTCCGGTGAAACAGTTGCGCGGCTTCGAGAAGGTCAACCTGAAGCCTGGCGAAACCCAAACCATCAGCTTCCCGATTGACGTGGAGGCGCTGAAGTTCTGGAACCAGCAGATGAAATACGATGCGGAACCGGGCAAGTTTAACGTCTTTATCGGGGAGGATTCCGCCCGCGTGAATAAAGGCGAGTTCGAGCTGCTGTAACCTTCCTCCCTTTGCATCCCCCGACTTCCGGGGGATGCGTCTTACCTTATGCTAAAAAGGCATTTTGCCGGGTAAATCCGCTGTTTTAAGCTACGCTTTTCTCTCAAGCCTCTGAAAAAGGCGATAAAAAAATGAGGATAGCGGAATGACGATTGCAAAGGGGATGTTGGGTTCTACGGTGCTGCTGGCGGCGCTAAGCCTGCCGTTACAGGCGGCGGAGCCGGTAAAAGTGGGCTCAAAGATCGATACCGAAGGCGCGCTGCTCGGCAATATTATTTTGCAGGTGCTGGAAAGCCACGGCGTGAAAACCGTCAATAAAGTTCAGCTGGGCACCACGCCCGTCGTGCGCGGGGCGATCACCTCCGGCGAGCTGGATATCTATCCGGAATACACCGGCAACGGGGCATTCTTCTTCAAAGATGAAAACGATCCGGCATGGAAAAACGCCAAAGCCGGGTATGAGAAAGTCAAAAAACTCGACGCGGAACAGAACAAGCTGGTCTGGCTGACGCCTGCTCCGGCCAACAACACCTGGACTATCGCCGTGCGCAAGGACGTGGCGGAGAAAGGTAAGCTGACGTCTCTGGCGGATCTCAGCCGCTATCTGAAAGAGAAGGGCGACTTTAAGCTGGCAGCGTCCGCGGAGTTTATCGAGCGTCCTGACGCGCTCCCGGCGTTCGAAAAAGCCTACGACTTCAAGCTCGACCAGGAGCAGCTGCTCTCGCTGGCGGGCGGGGATACGGCGGTAACCATCAAGGCGGCGGCGCAGCAAACCTCTGGCGTTAACGCGGCAATGGCCTACGGCACCGACGGCCCGGTGGCGGCGCTCGGCCTGCAAACCCTGACCGATCCAAAAGGCGTACAGCCGATTTACGCTCCGACCCCGGTCGTGCGCGAGGCGGTGCTGAAAGCCTATCCGGATATTGCAGAATGGCTCAAACCGGTCTTCGAAAAACTGGATGAAAAAACGCTGCAGCAGCTGAACGCCAGCATTGCCGTCGAGGGGCTGGATGCCAAAAAAGTGGCCGCCGACTTCCTGAAACAACAAGGGCTTGTGAAGTAACGGGAAAGGGCTGTGCCAATAAAATGTCATAACCGCGTACTGCTGCTGCTGGCCTGCGTGGCCATCGCGGCGATCGCGCTGCCGTTTGTGAATGTCGCCCCTAACCGCCTGATGTCAGGGGAAGGGCGCTATCTCTGGGAAGTGTGGGCGTTCACGCCGTGGTGGCTGGCGGCGGCGCTGGGCGCGTGGGTTGCGCTATCGCTCTGGCAAGGCCGCACGGCGCAGTGGCTGACGCTGCTCCTCGCTGAAGGGCTGTTTATCATCCTGTTCTGGGGGGCCGGGCAGGCGGCGACGCATATGGCCTCAGCGGAAAGTCCGCTGGCGAGAACCACGGTGGGCAGCGGGCTCTGGCTGTGGCTGGCGCTGTGTCTGCTGGCCAGCAGCGACGCCATTCGTCGACTCATCTCCAGCGCCGTCTGGCGCTGGGTGCTCAACGCGCAGATATGGTGCATTCCCTTGTTCCTGCTGTTCAGCGGTGAGCTGAACAATCTCTCGCTGCTGAAAGAGTACGCCAACCGTCAGGAGGTGTTTGATGATGCCTCGGCGCAACACCTGACGATCCTTTTTGGCACGCTGATCCCGGCTCTGCTGATCGGGATACCGCTCGGCATGTGGTGCTATCGTCATCCTTCACGCCAGGGTGGGGTCTTTGCCGTGCTCAACGTGATCCAGACCATACCTTCCGTCGCGCTGTTTGGCCTGCTGATTGCCCCGCTGGCGGGGCTGGTGAAGTCATTTCCCGTACTGGGTACGCTCGGCATAGCCGGAACGGGGTTAACGCCCGCGCTTATTGCGCTGGTGCTGTATGCGCTGCTGCCGCTGGTGCGCGGCGTTGTCGCGGGGCTGGGTCAGGTCGCGCCGGATGTGCTTGAAAGCGCCCATGCGATGGGGATGAGCGCGCGGCAGTGTTTCTGGAAAATTCAGCTGCCGCTGGCGCTGCCCCTGCTGCTGCGCAGCCTGCGGGTGGTGGCGGTACAAACCGTCGGCATGGCGGTGATTGCGGCCCTGATTGGCGCGGGCGGCTTTGGCGCGCTGGTGTTCCAGGGGCTGCTCAGCAGTGCCCTCGATCTGGTGTTACTGGGCGTGGTGCCCACGATTGCGCTGGCGGTTGTCGTCGACGCGCTGTTTGCCTTATGGCTCGCGCTGCTCAGGAGAAGAGCCAATGATTGAATTTCATGATGTCAGTAAAACCTTTGCCGGTCGCCCGGCGGCGAGCCATCTGAACCTGAACTTTGCCGAGGGGGCGTTTTCCGTGCTGATTGGCACCTCGGGCTCGGGAAAATCCACCACCCTGAAGATGATCAACCGCCTGGTTGAGCACGACAGCGGGCTGATCCGCTTTGCCGGGGAAGAGATCCGCAGCCTGCCGGTGCTGGAGCTGCGCCGCCGTATGGGCTATGCCATTCAGTCTATCGGCCTGTTTCCGCACTGGACGGTGGCGCAGAACATCGCCACCGTGCTGCAGCTGGAGAAATGGTCGCGGGCAAAAATCGCTGACCGGGTGGATGAACTCATGTCGCTCCTGGGGCTGGAGCCCGCGCTGCGCGACCGCTATCCGCACCAGCTTTCCGGAGGCCAGCAGCAGCGCGTGGGCGTGGCGCGCGCGCTGGCGGCTAACCCGCAGGTACTGCTGATGGATGAACCCTTCGGCGCGCTGGATCCGGTCACGCGCGGGGCGCTGCAGGCGGAGATGACCCGCATTCACCGCATTCTCGGACGCACGATCGTTCTCGTGACGCACGATATTGATGAAGCCCTGCGCCTGGCCGACCATCTGGTGCTGATGGATCATGGCGAAGTGGTGCAGCAGGGCTCGCCGCTTGAGCTATTAACATGGCCGAAGAACGACTTTGTGCGCGAGTTTTTTGGCCGCAGCGAGCTGGGCGTGAGGCTGCTCTCCCTGCGGACGGTCAGCGACTATATGCGTCGGGAGGAGGTACCGGTGAGCGGCGAACCGCTGCAGGCGCAGATGAGCCTGCGGGATGCTCTCTCGGCGTTTGTCGCGCGCCAGTGCGAGGTATTGCCCGTCTCGGACTCGCGCGGTACGCCGTGCGGAACCTTACATTTTCGCGATCTGCTGGCCGGGGAGGTGACGCGTGAAGGCACTGCGTGATCCGCTCCTCTGGCTGGTAACGCTCTTTGTCGCCTTACTGTTTCTGATGCCCCACAGCGCGGCGCTGTTTAACGCTCTTTTCCCGGGGCTGCCGCGGCCGGTTTATCAGCAGGAGAGCTTTATTAATCTCGCCCTGGCGCATCTCTGGCTGGTGGCGCTCTCAAGCGCCATCGCGGTTGTATTGGGGGTTGGGGCAGGCATCGCGGTCACGCGGCCTGCGGGCAAAGAATTTCGTCCGCTGGTGGAGACGATAGCGGCGATTGGCCAGACGTTTCCCCCGGTGGCGGTGCTGGCGATAGCGGTTCCGGTGATGGGCTTTGGTCAGCAACCCGCCATTATTGCGCTGATTTTATACGGCGTATTGCCGGTGCTGCAGGGCACGCTGGCGGGCCTCGCGGCGGTACCGGCGTCAGTGCTGAGCGTGGCAGAAGGGATGGGGATGAGTCGCGGCCAGCGGCTGCGCAAGGTTGAACTGCCGCTTGCGGCGCCGGTTATCATTGCCGGGATCCGCACGTCGGTGATTATTAACATCGGGACGGCGACCATTGCGTCAACGGTCGGTGCCAATACGCTGGGAACGCCGATAATTATCGGCCTGAGCGGGTTTAATACGGCTTATATCGTGCAGGGGGCGGTGCTGGTCGCGCTGGCGGCAATCGTCGTCGATCGCCTTTTTGAGCGGCTGGCGCTGTACCTCAGCCGACACCGCCGCGAACAATAAACGAGTATCCTGCCAGCATCACGCCGCCGATACCGCTCACGGCCATCAGGACAAAAAGGGTAATAATGGCCAGTTTGGTTGCCTTCATCATGTGCTCCTGTTGTTAACGGAACAATTATACGGTGAAGCGCAGCTGTTAATGAACCATTAAATGCCGTTATGGCTCATCCGGGCCAAGGGAATAAACCGGGTAACCATTCTCTCGCCATTCCGTCAGCAGCTGTTGCTGCGTGGCGGACGGCACTTCTCCACACCAGACCAGCAGGGTCTGACCGTCGAAAAACTCGGGCTTAAGCTGCGCCAGCGAGTGCGCCAGGACATCCACGCGCCAGCCCTTCTGGGTCGCAATCCACGCTTCCAGCCACAGGCGGGTGGTATCGTGCACGTTCCAGCCGACCACCAGCGCATCTTTTCCGGCCTTGTTCTTCGCTGAGGCAAGGCAGACGGCAATATAGTTGATCAGCACCCCGTCGAGTATGCTGAGCAGCGCCTGCAGGGTGGACTGCTGGCATTGCAGACGTCGACGGAGCGGAATGAAAAGATGGGAGATCAGCGTCTGTGCCGGATAGTCGCGGCCCTGCTCTTTTATCCACGCGCGCAGGCGCTGAAGATTCCCCGCCTGCAGAAGCCGCAGCAGGGTTTCCTGTTGTTCGCGCCAGAGATGTTGCGTGTCCGGGTCATCATGGCTCAGCAGGGACTTCACTTTGCCGACCTGCACTCCGTTGTCGATCCAGCTTTTAATTTCGCGGATGCGGTCGATATCGGCCTCATTGAAAAGGCGATGCCCACCGTCGGTCCTCTGCGGTTTAAGCAATCCATACCGTCGCTGCCACGCCCGTAGGGTAACGGGATTGATATCACAAAGGAGTGCCACTTCACCTATCGTGTAAAGCGCCATATTCGCCCCCTGGCTTACGCGTTCCCAGCTTAACTGTAGACCCACTTTGGCGAACCAGGAAGGATTGATTGATTTTTGAACAAACAATGCGAAGCATGCGCGATATTCAGAAAAAGGTGTGATAACGGACACGATTTTGCGCTTTTTTGGGATGCTTCAAAGAAAGTAAACCCGCATCAGTGTATGTTACGCGTTTTTAGCGTGTGCGGTTTTGAGTATGTACGAGTTTAATCTGGTGCTGCTGTTGCTTCAGCAGATGTGCGTGTTTCTTGTCATTGCCTGGCTGATGAGCAAAACGCGCCTGTTTATCCCGCTGATGCAGGTCACCGTACGTCTGCCGCATAAGCTGCTCTGCTACGTTACCTTCTCTATTTTCTGCATTATGGGGACCTATTTTGGTCTCCATATCGAAGACTCTATTGCCAACACGCGCGCTATCGGCGCGGTGATGGGCGGGCTGCTGGGCGGTCCCGTCGTCGGTGGGCTTGTCGGCTTAACCGGGGGTCTGCATCGCTATTCCATGGGCGGAATGACGGCGCTCAGCTGTATGATCTCAACGATCGTGGAAGGGCTGCTCGGCGGCCTGGTGCACAGCTACATGATCAAACGCGGCCGCCCGGATAAAGTCTTTAGCCCGCTTACCGCCGGTGCCATTACCTTTGTGGCCGAAGTGGCGCAGATGGCGATCATTCTGCTCATTGCCCGTCCGTTTGAAGATGCGCTGCACCTGGTCAGCAGTATTGCCGCTCCGATGATGGTCACCAACACCGTGGGTGCGGCGCTGTTTATGCGCATTCTGCTCGACAAGCGCGCCATGTTTGAGAAGTACACCTCGGCGTTTTCCGCCACGGCGCTGAAGGTCGCCGCCTCGACCGAAGGGATCCTGCGCCAGGGGTTTAACGAAGAGAACAGCATGAAGGTCGCGCAGGTGCTCTACAAGGAGCTGGATATCGGCGCGGTGGCCATAACCGACCGCGAGCGGCTGCTGGCCTTTACCGGCACCGGGGACGATCACCATCTGCCGGGTAAACCGATCTCCTCAGCCTATACGCTGCGCGCCATTGAAACCGGTGAGGTGGTGTATGCCGACGGTAACGAAGTGCCTTACCGCTGTTCGCTGCATCCGCAGTGCAAGTTGGGCTCCACGCTGGTGATTCCGCTGCGCGGGGAAAATCAGCGGGTGATGGGGACCATCAAGCTGTATGAGGCCAAAAACCGTCTGTTCAGCTCCATCAACCGCACGCTGGGGGAGGGGATAGCCCAGCTGCTGTCCGCGCAAATCCTCGCCGGGCAGTATGAGCGGCAGAAAGCCCTGCTGACGCAGTCTGAAATTAAGCTGCTGCATGCTCAGGTCAACCCGCATTTCCTGTTTAATGCCCTCAACACGCTCAAAGCGGTGATCCGCCGCGACAGCGATCAGGCCGCGCAGCTGGTGCAGTTTCTGTCGACCTTTTTCCGTAAGAACCTGAAACGGCCGTCTGAGATCGTGACCCTCGCCGATGAGATTGAGCACGTGAATGCCTATCTGCAGATCGAGCAGGCGCGTTTCCAGTCGCGCCTGCAGGTGTCGCTCTCCGTTCCGGACGAGCTGGCGTATCAGCATCTCCCGGCCTTTACCCTGCAGCCTATTGTCGAAAACGCCATTAAACACGGCACGTCACAGCTTCTGGGAACGGGGGAGATAACCATTGCCGCCAGCCGTTTCAACCACCATCTGGTGCTGGATATTGAAGATAATGCCGGGCTTTATCAGCCTTCCGCCTCCGGCGGTTTAGGGATGAGCCTGGTGGATAAACGCCTGCGCGCCCATTTTGGCGACGACTGCGGCATTACCGTCGCCTGTGAGCCAGACCGATTTACCCGTATTACCGTACGACTGCCGCTGGAGGAAAACGCATGTTAAGAGTGCTGATCGTGGATGACGAGCCGCTGGCACGAGAAAACCTGCGCGTTCTGCTGCAGGAGCAGCCTGACATTGAGATTGTGGGGGAGTGCGCGAACGCCATTGAGGCCATCGGCGCGGTGCACAAGCTGCGCCCGGACGTGCTGTTCCTCGACATTCAAATGCCCCGCATCAGCGGGCTGGAGATGGTCGGCATGCTCGATCCGGCGCATCGCCCCTATATAGTGTTTCTGACGGCGTTCGACGAATATGCCGTTAAGGCCTTTGAGGAGCACGCGTTTGACTATTTGCTCAAGCCGATCGAAGAAAAGCGTCTGGAAAAAACGCTCACCCGTTTACGCCAGGAGCGAACCGTACAGGACGTCACGCTGCTGCCGGAAAACCAGCAGCCGCTGAAGTTTATCCCCTGCACCGGGCACAGCCGGATTTATCTTCTGCAGATGGATGATGTGGCGTTTGTCAGCAGCCGCCTGAGCGGCGTGTTTGTCACCAGCGCGGAAGGGAACGAAGGGTTTACCGAGCTGACCCTGCGCACGCTGGAGAGCCGCACGCCGCTGATCCGCTGCCATCGCCAGTATCTGGTGAACATGGCGCACCTGAAGGAGATTCGCCTGGAAGATAACGGCCAGGCCGAGCTGGTGCTGCGTGCCGGGCAAACGGTACCCGTCAGCCGTCGCTATCTCAAGAGTTTGAAAGAGGCGATTGGCCTGTAAAACTGGTACACTGCGCGCCATTGCATCATCGACATTCGAAGGCTCTATGCTAAGTAACGACATTCTTCGTAGCCTGCGCTACACCCTGAAAGCAAACAACAACGACATGGTGCGCATTCTTGCGCTGTCGGACATGGAATCCACGTCTGCCGGTTTCGATACCTGGATGACCAAAGAAGACGAAGAGGGCTTCGTTCGCTGTCCGGACATTATTCTGTCGGGTTTCCTGAACGGCCTGATTTACGATAAGCGTGGCAAGGATCCGGCCGCGCCGGAGCTGGCGCTGGAGCGTCGCGTGAACAACAACACGGTGCTGAAAAAGCTGCGCATCGCGTTCTCGCTGAAAACGGACGATATTGTGGCGATCATGACCGAGCAAAAATACCGCGTATCCGTGCCGGAAGTGACCGCCATGATGCGCGCGCCGGATCATAAAAACTACCGCGAGTGCGGCGATCAGTTTCTGCGTAATTTCCTGCGCGGGCTGACCCACCGGGTGCATCACCCGAAGGCGTGATTTAGCCGGGTGGCGGCTTCGCCTTACCCGGCCTACAAAACCCGTAGGGCCGTGCAAGCGTAGCGCCGCCGGACAAAAAAAAGCCGGAGATTATCTCCGGCTTTTTTGTTATTTCACCTGCTGGCCAGGCTTCGCGCCTTCATCAGGGCTTAACAGGAAGATATCTTTCCCGCCAGGGCCTGCGGCCATCACCATCCCTTCAGAGATGCCGAAGCGCATTTTGCGCGGCGCCAGGTTCGCCACCATCACGGTCTGACGACCGATCAGCACCTGCGGGTCCGGGTAGGCTGAACGGATGCCGGAGAAGACGTTACGCTTCTCGCCGCCCAGATCCAGCGTCAGGCGCAGCAGCTTGTCAGAACCTTCCACGAATTCCGCGTTTTCGATCAGCGCCACGCGCAGGTCGACTTTGGCGAAATCGTCAAAGGTAATGGTTTCCTGAATCGGATCGTCTGCCAGCGGGCCGGTCACCGGTGCCGCAGCCGCTTTAACCTCTTCTTTAGACGCTTCCACCAGGGCTTCAACCTGCTTCATCTCGATGCGGTTGTACAGCGCCTTGAAGGTGTTCACCTTGTGGCCGAGCAGCGGCTGCGCCATGGCATCCCAGGTCAGTTCGGTGTTCAGGAACGCTTCAGCGCGGGCTGCCAGCTGCGGCAGAACCGGCTTCAGGTACGTCATCAGCACGCGGAACAGGTTGATGCCCATGGAGCAGATGGCCTGCAGATCGGCATCACGACCTTCCTGTTTCGCGACAACCCACGGTGCCTGTTCGTCCACATAGCGGTTCGCCAGGTCGGCCAGTGCCATGATTTCGCGCACGGCTTTACCGAACTCACGGGTTTCCCAGGCGTCGCCAATGGTGGCTGCCGCGTCGGTAAAGGTTTTGTACAGGGCAGGGTCAGCCAGTTCAGCCGCCATCACGCCGTCAAAACGCTTGGCGATAAAGCCCGCGTTACGGGAGGCCAGGTTCACCACCTTGTTGACGATGTCCGCGTTCACGCGCTGCACGAAATCTTCCAGGTTCAGGTCGATATCGTCGATGCGGGAAGAGAGCTTCGCGGTGTAGTAGTAGCGCAGGCTGTCCGCGTCGAAGTGGTTCAGCCAGGTGCTGGCCTTAATGAACGTTCCGCGAGACTTGGACATCTTCGCGCCGTTCACCGTCACGTAGCCGTGTACGAACAGGTTGGTTGGTTTGCGGAAGTTGCTGCCTTCCAGCATCGCCGGCCAGAACAGGCTGTGGAAATAAACGATGTCTTTACCGATGAAGTGATACAGCTCGGCCGTGGAATCTTTCTTCCAGTATTCGTCGAAGCTGACGGTGTCGCCACGCTTGTCGCACAGGTTTTTGAAGGAGCCCATGTAGCCGATTGGCGCGTCCAGCCAGACGTAGAAATATTTGCCCGGCGCGTTCGGGATTTCAAAGCCGAAGTACGGCGCATCGCGGGAGATATCCCACTGCTGCAGGCCGGATTCGAACCACTCCTGCATTTTGTTCGCCACTTGCTCCTGCAGCGCGCCGCTGCGGGTCCACGCCTGCAGCATTTCGCTGAAGGACGGCAGGTCGAAGAAGAAGTGCTCGGAGTCACGCATGACTGGCGTGGCGCCGGATACCACGGATTTCGGCTCGATAAGCTCGGTCGGGCTGTAGGTCGCGCCGCACACTTCGCAGTTATCGCCGTACTGGTCCGGGGATTTACATTTCGGGCAGGTGCCTTTGACGAAACGGTCCGGCAGGAACATGCCTTTTTCCGGATCGTACAGCTGAGAGATGGTGCGGTTTTTGATAAAACCGTTCTCTTTCAGACGGGTGTAGATCAGCTCCGACAGCTCGCGGTTTTCGTCGCCGTGCGTGGAGTGATAGTTGTCATAGCTGATGTCAAAGCCAGCAAAATCAGTCTGATGCTCCTGACTCATTTCGGCAATCATCTGCTCCGGGGAGATCCCCAGCTGCTGCGCTTTCAGCATGATCGGCGTGCCGTGAGCATCGTCCGCACAGATGAAGTTAACCTCGTGGCCGCGCATTCGCTGGTAACGGACCCAGACATCAGCCTGGATATGCTCCAGCATGTGGCCGAGGTGGATTGAGCCGTTGGCGTACGGCAGTGCGCACGTTACCAGAATTTTCTTCGCGACTTGAGTCATAGTAGGCATTACTTCTTTTAACTGTGAAAAGGGTTTTCGATATTACCAAAAGGGGCATTATTAAGTAAGCACAAACCACGGCCTTTCAGGTAAACTTGTTCATCTAAGGTCTTATTCACAAGAACAAAGGAGTCGGGATGAGTTCTCAATCCCAGGCCAAATCACCGGAAGCCTTACGAGCAATGGTCGCCGGGACGCTGGCTAACTTTCAGCATCCAACCCTGAAGCACAATCTCACTACGCTGAAAGCGTTACACCACGTTGCCTGGCTGGACGATACCCTGCACATTGAGCTGCAGATGCCGTTCGTCTGGACCAGCGCCTTTGACGCGCTGAAAGAGCAGACCAGCTCTGAGCTGCTGCGTATTACCGGTGCGAAGGCGATCGACTGGAAGCTGAGCCACAGCATCGCCACGCTGAAGCGCGTGAAAAACCAGCCTGGCGTGAACGGCGTGAAAAATATCATTGCCGTCAGCTCGGGCAAGGGCGGGGTAGGGAAATCTTCTACCGCCGTTAACCTGGCGCTCGCGCTGGCAGCGGAAGGGGCAAAGGTCGGTATTCTGGATGCGGATATCTACGGTCCGTCTATTCCTAACATGCTGGGCGCGGAAAACCAGCGCCCCACCTCGCCGGACGGGACCCACATGGCGCCAATTATGGCGCACGGTCTGGCGACCAACTCCATCGGTTACCTGGTGACTGACGATAACGCCATGGTCTGGCGCGGCCCGATGGCCAGCAAGGCGCTGCTGCAGATGCTGCAGGAGACGATGTGGCCTGATCTGGATTATCTGGTGCTGGACATGCCGCCGGGCACCGGTGACATTCAGCTGACGCTGGCGCAGAACATTCCGGTCACGGGGGCGGTCGTCGTGACTACGCCGCAGGATATCGCGCTGATCGACGCCAAAAAAGGCATCGTGATGTTCGAGAAGGTGGAAGTGCCGGTGCTCGGTATCGTCGAGAACATGAGCATGCACATCTGCAGCAACTGCGGTCACCACGAACCTATCTTCGGTACGGGTGGCGCAGAAAAACTGGCCGCGAAGTATCACACCCAGCTGCTGGGACAGATGCCGCTGCACATTACCCTGCGTGAAGATCTGGACAGCGGAAAGCCAACGGTGGTCAGCCGTCCGGACAGCGAATTTGCGGAAATGTATCGCCAGCTGGCGGGACGCGTTGCGGCGCAGCTCTACTGGCAGGGTGAAATCATTCCAGGGGAAATCGCGTTCCGCGCGGTGTAATTCCTCAGCTCCTAATTGCCGGGTGGCTTCGCTTACCCGGCCTACAAATGGCACCATCACGTAGGTCGGGTAAGGCGAAGCCGCCACCCGACTTTAACTCAACCGATAGTGCATCAAATAATACTCTCCGTCCGG
Organism: Enterobacter sp. E20; assembly: GCF_000801755.2. NCBI lineage: Bacteria > Pseudomonadati > Pseudomonadota > Gammaproteobacteria > Enterobacterales > Enterobacteriaceae > Enterobacter > Enterobacter sp. E20. The sequence continues at coordinate 3,202,696 of NZ_CP012999.1, read as the reverse complement.
AGAATTACCCGTCGCCTCTATGTGCCAGCCGTGTCGCTGGTAAAACGCAATAGCCCGCGCATTCTTCACCAGGCACTTAAGTGAACCCGTACTGGTAAACGTCTTCTGTACGTGTTCAAGCAACTCATGCCCGACGCCCAGGCTCTGATACTGCGGATCGACAAACAGGTTGTGCAGGAAATTATCGTTCGTCCAGACGGAGGCAAAACCCAGGCGATGACCGTTCTGAACAGCAACCCAAATCACTTCGTCGCAGGTTGCCGCGTCAAAGTCTTCAAGCTGCCAGTCCGCGCTGTCCAGCCATGGCCAGGCTTCACGCCGGGCGTGGAGGTAGAGCGTGCGCAGGAAAGGACGGTCGCTTTCCTGCCAGGGGCGAATCAGAATTGCGTTAGCGGTGATAGAAAATATCTCCATTGTAGGCTTTGTAGATCTTGCCATCAGCATCGCCGATCAGCACGTAGTTCTCACCCATATAGGTCCAGTGGGTTCCGGCATCCGGAGCCGGCAGGTTACGCAGCTGGTACTGTTTGATGGTGTACTCCGGCGTTTGATACTGCGCCGGCGCCGTGTCGCCAATCTTGAATTTCGTAAAGTCAGCGATGAACTCTTGTTCTTCATAGGCCTTGATGCCGGATGGCGCAGCGGCCGTTTGCGGGGCAGCTAATGCAGATCCCGCCAGAGACAGTAATACACCCAGAAGCAGCAATTTACGCTTAGCCATTTTTTCTCCAGTGATATCGTTACAGATACTTTTCGTCTGCAGGTCGTGCAAAGCGGAGCAGACAGTCCATTTTAAGTATCAACGCAGGGTATGTTTGAGAAAAAATGTAACAAAAGTGGACGGTTTTGTGTAGTCAAACTGGATGATGCTTATCATTATGGTGAATATTGCCTGTGCTTTATATTTTTAATATTTATTATTTCGATACTCAAACCTGAAAATAACTTTTTACGTCAAAATTGGACTGTAATACGAATGCTTTCCCACTGAAGGGCATTTAATATTGTCTTCGGGCGAAGCGCGCTTACTACCTTTTTTACAAGATCAATCGTTGTTTTTTTAGAGGCCAGGTGGCTTGCGTTTTATCATGCCAAAATTACATGCCGAAGTTGAATAAATAATTAAATTTCATGAGCTTATGTTGAGTTCATTTGCAAGCTTTACGATAAGCGCAACGTTAAAAAGAAATAGTTATATAAATGAAAAGTACAACTGCATTTTCGCTGTTATTTCTCACCATTAGTCAGTTAACGGGATGTGTATTTTCCCCCGGACAGAACTTGAGCGTGTACGGGAAAAAAGTCAATACTGCGGAAGATGTTAATTATCAGCTTGATAAGCACGTGGAAATTTTTCCACTAACGCCGGGGTTGATTGAAAAGCTGCGTCCAACCGTATCGAAATCTCAGGCAAATCCTAATCTGGATGAGCAGATCAAAAACTGGGAATACCGTATTGGTACAGGCGACATCCTGACGGTCACCGTCTGGGATCACCCTGAATTAACAACGCCCGCAGGACAATATCGTAGTGCGAGCGATGCCGGCAACTGGGTCAACGCCGATGGTACGCTCTTTTATCCCTACGTCGGTAAGCTGCGGGTGGCGGGAAAAACGGTTTCACAGGTACGTGAAGAGATTACATCTCGACTGGATAAAGTCATTGAGAGCCCGCAGGTGGACGTCAGCATTGCCGCCTTCCGTTCCCAAAAAGCGTATGTCACCGGAGAGGTCGAAAAATCAGGCCAGCAACCCATAACCAATATTCCGCTGACGGTGATGGATGCAGTTAACGCCGCTGGCGGTCTTTCTGCGGATGCCGACTGGCGTAACGTCGTGCTGACGCATGATGGCCAGGACTCCCGCCTTTCGCTTTATGCACTGATGCAGCATGGCGATTTGACACAAAATAAGCTGCTTTATCCGGGCGATATCCTGTTTATTCCCCGAAACGACGCGCTGAAAGTGTTCGTGATGGGCGAAGTCGTCAAGCAGAGTACGCTTAAGATGGATCGTAGCGGCATGACGCTGGCCGAAGCCCTGGGCAATGCCGGGGGGCTTAACCAAAATATGGCCGATGCAACCGGCATTTTTATTATCAGGCAGGTAACGAAAAAAGGCGACACGGACAAAATTGCCAATATCTATCAACTGAATGCCGAAGATGCGTCAGCAATGGTGTTGGGTACGGAATTCCAGCTGGAACCGTATGACATTGTCTACGTCACCACGGCACCGCTATCACGCTGGAATCGCGTGATCACCCAGCTTGTGCCTACCATCAGTGGCGTCCATGACCTGACCGAAACCGTTCGTTACATCAGATCGTGGCCACAGTAATGTTTCAGTCAATCTTAGTAGTCTGTACCGGCAATATTTGCCGTTCACCGATTGGTGAGCGGCTGTTGCGTCAGCAATTACCCGGCAAGCAGGTAACCTCGGCAGGTATTTTTGGACTTGAAGGCCGCCCGGCGGATGCGGCTGCGCAGTCTGTCGCCTGGCGTCATGGCGTTTCGCTGGAAGGGCATGTTGCCCGCAAGGTGACGCGCAGCCTGTTGCAAAAATCCGATTTGATTCTGGTAATGGAGCCGGAACACCTCCGTTTCATTGCCACAATGGGCCCGGAGAACCGGGGGAAATCACTGCTCTTTGGACAATGGCTTGAAACAAGGCACATTCCCGACCCGTATCACAAAAGTCGCGAAGTCTATGAATATGTTTTCGAGCAATTGGGGAAAGCCAGTCAGGAATGGGCTCGTCGTTTGAGTCAACAAGGAATGAAGCCGTAATGTCGTCTTCTAAATCAGACAAATATAGTGCTGCGACACCGCAGAATAATGAAATCGATCTTCTTCAGTTGTTTGCTGAGATGTTTGATCACCGGGTGACGATCGCGTGTGTCACGCTCTTGCTCACGGTATGTGCAGGGATATATGCGTTCAGCGCCACGCCAGTTTATCAGGCTGATGCGCTGTTACAGGTTGAAGAGAAGCAGAATAACTCGCTAATCAAGAACCTGAACCCGTTCGGGTCCGATCTCTCACCCGATGTCGCGCCGGAACTTTTACTCCTTAAATCACGGATGATCCTGGGGGAGACCGTCGATCAGTTAGGGTTGACGTACAACGTCAAGCGGCGTCTGTTCCCGGTCATCGGGTCTTTATGGGAACACGTGCGGGGACGTAAATCCGCTGAAATAACGATTGGCGCGCTGACTATTCCCCTTCTGAAAGGGCAGCCACAAACGCTTTTACTCACCGTACGGGAGAAAGGTCGATATCGTCTTGAGGGAAAAACGCTTGAAGCAGACGGCATCGTGGGGGAAATGCTGGTTAAAGACGGAATGTCGCTTCTGGTGACATCCCTCAGCGCGGAACCTGGCACCCAGTTTACCCTCGAAACCGTCACAAGGCTTGACGCGATCAATGTCATTCAGAACAGGCTTACGGTTGTGGAGTCGGCGAAACAGAGCGGTATGATCTCCTTAATGTTAACGGGTGAAGACCCCGCCAGGATCGCCACGATACTTAATGCCATTGCTGAAAATTACCTCAGCCAGAATATTGCGCGCCAGGAAGCGAAAGATTCCCGCAGCCTCACGTTCTTACAGGAGCAATTACCTAAGATCAGCCGGGAGCTGGATGAAGCCGAAGCGAGACTCAATGCCTACAGAGAGCAACGCGATTCAGTCGACTTATCTCTGGAGGCTAAGTCAGTGCTTGATCAGGTGGTTAACGTGGAAAACCAGCTTAACGAGCTGACGTTTCGCGAAGCAGAAGTTTCCCAGCTTTTCAAAAAAGACCATCCCACCTACCGTGCCTTGCGGGAGAAGAAACAAACGCTTGAGCGGGAGCGCGCGCGCCTGAACAATCGCGTTTCATCCATGCCTTCCACGCAGCAGGAAATCTTACGCCTGAGTCGTGACGTTGAATCCGGGCGTACCATATATCTGCAGCTGCTGACGCGTCAGCAAGAACTGAGTATCTCGCGCTCCAGCGCTATCGGGAACGTGCGGATTATTGACCCGGCCGTTACGAAGCCAGATCCGATCAAACCGCACAAAGCGCTAATTATCGTACTGGGTATGCTGATGGGGTTGATGCTCTCTGCCGGCATGGTTTTAGTGCGCTCAGCCTTTAATCGGGGCATTACCTCGCCTGAACAACTGGAAGTGCAGGGGATACCGCTTCTGGCGACGCTTCCGCGCTCGGTGTGGCTCTGGAAAAAAACGCACCTGCGCAGGAAAACCCTGTTTGCTTCCCGATGGAAGCACAGGACATCAAACGTTCCTTTTTTGCCCATTGACCGTCCGGCAGATATATTTGTCGAGGCGCTGCGCGGGCTGCGCACCAGTCTGCATTTTACCATGATGGATGCCACAAACCGGATCGTCGTGGTGTCTGGTCCCACGCAGGACTGCGGAAAGACGCTGGTCAGTACTTCACTGGCGTCGATTGCCGCTCAGGCCGGACAGCGAGTGCTGTTTATTGATGCGGATATGCGCAAGGGATATGTCCACAATGTTTTCCAACTGAGCAATCATCGGGGATTATCCTGCGTACTCGGAGGAGCCGTTGAGTGGCAGGAGGCGGTTCAACGCGCCGAGAAAGGCGGTTTTGATGTATTGACCTGCGGACCCCAACCTTCACATCCCGTTGAGCTGCTCATGAGTGAACGCTTCCAGGCCGTAATATCGCAGATAGACAAACTGTATGACATCGTGATTGTCGACACCCCACCCGTGCTTGCCGTAACGGATGCCTTGCTGATAGCCAGAGCAGCGGCTACCACGCTTCTTGTCGCCCGCTTTGGTAAAACCAGCGTCAAGGAGATCGAGAACTGCCTGAAGCGTATGCAGCAAATGGGTGTGCAGGTGAATGGCGCGATCCTCAATGATATCGTGAAATCGGCTGCGCTCTATTACAACTCGGGATATAGCCATTACGACTACGGTTATACCCAGGAGTAAACCTGGCGCGACACTTCTTTACAGCGTGATGGCGTATTGCCCGTTAAGATGACCTTCGTTGAAACATGAGGTCACAATGGATAACCGCAAAATCAGTCGACTGCGCCGCTGGGCGCGGGAAGGGATCATACTCGTTCTGCTGACGCTGGCCGTAGTGTGGGGTGTTGATCGGTATCGAAAACCGACACTCCCCGCCAGTTTTAGTGGAACACCGATGCAGAGCATCGACGGCAATATTCACGATATCGCGGCGCTGAGCCAGGAACGGCCGCTGCTGATTTACGTCTGGGCCACCTGGTGCAGCATATGCCGTTACACGACGCCTTCCGTTAATCAGCTGGCAGAAGAAGGCGGGAACGTGGTGAGTATTGCCATGCGTTCCGGCGATAACGCAAAGCTTGCGCGCTGGGTTGAAAAGAAACAGCTGAAAATGCCGGTGATCAACGATGAAAACGGTGCGTTGTCGCAGCAGTGGCAGGTGAGCGTCACGCCGACGCTGGTCATTGTGTCGAAGGGTAATGTGGTCAGTACCACGACGGGCTGGACGAGTTACTGGGGATTAAAATTAAGGATGTGGTGGGCAGGCGTATAAAAATAACCCCTCTCCCGGCGGAAGAGGGGTGTTGTATTACTTAGCCAGAACTTCCTGCGCGGTGCGCTCAACCAGAGACAGCAGGATTTTAATATCTTCCAGCGTCACGGTTGGGTTCAGCAGCGTCAGCTTCAGGCAGGTGACGCCGTTGTGCTCGGTCACACCAACGTTCGCACGGCCGGATTCCAGCAGCGCATCACCAATTTTCTGGTTCAGCAGGGCGATGCCCGCGTCATCCATCTGCACCTGTCCGCGGAAGCGGAACAGAACGCTTGCCAGCTGGGGCTGCATAACCAGTTCCAGAGCAGGCTGCTCTTTCACGTAGGCCGCAACCTGCTGCGCCAGGGTCACGCCGTGGTCGATGATCGCCGCGTATTGCTCCTGACCCAGCGCTTCCAGGCTCATCCACAGCTTCAGCGCGTCAAAACGACGGGTGGTCTGCAGAGATTTGGACACCAGGTTAGGCACACCCGCTTCTTCGTCGAACTCAGAGTTCAGGTAGGCCGCCTGATAGCGCATCAGCTCATAGTGGCGCGCTTCTTTCAGCAGGAACGCGCCGCAGCTGATGGTCTGGAAGAACTGCTTGTGGAAGTCCAGGGTGACGGAATCCACCAGCTCGATGCCGTCCAGGTAGTGACGATACTGCTCAGACATCAGCAGCGCGCCGCCCCAGGCCGCATCAACATGTACCCAGATGTTCTGCTTCGCGGCCAGCTCTGCAATCGCATGCAGCGGGTCGATAGCACCGGCATCGGTGGTACCTGCCGTTGCGACGATCGCCAGAATCTGTTCGCCGTTCGCGTTGCACTGTTCGATTTTCGCCGCCAGAGCGGTCAGATCCATGCGGGAGAATTCGTCCGTTTTCACCTGCACGACGGACTGGTAGCCCAGACCCATCAGCGCCATGTTTTTCTGCACGGAGAAGTGTGCGTTTTCAGAGCACAGTACGCGAATTTTGCGCAAATCGCCGACCAGGCCGTCCTGCTGAACGGAGTGACCCTGACGCGCAAAGAACGCATCGCGAGCCAGCATCAGGCCCATCAGGTTGCTCTGGGTGCCGCCGCTGGTGAAGACACCGGCGTCGCCGGCCTGATAACCCACGCGGGTACGCAGCCACTCGATCAGCTTGATCTCGATAATGGTTGCGGACGGGCTTTGATCCCAGGAGTCCATACTCTGGTTAGTGGCGTTGATCAGCACTTCCGCCGCCTGGCTTACCACCAGGCTTGGGCAGTGCAGGTGCGCCACACACTGCGGGTGATGAACGGACAAGCTGTCTTTCAGGAAGAACTCCACGGCGCGTTCAATCGCCGCTTCGTTGCCCAGCCCTTTCGGGTTGAAATCCAGCTTAATACGGTCGCGCAGCTCTGCGACCGTTTTGCCCTGGTACATCTCAGGCTGTTTCAGCCACTGCATCACAGCCTGAGTGCTTTGTTCAATCGCCTGCTGGTAAGCTTCAATGCTTTGCGCAGAGGAGAACAAAATTGGGTTTGAATCAGACATCGTAATCAATAACTCCGGTTACGCCGGGCGAACGCCCGCAGCAAGCAGTGCCTGCTCAAATTTATCCAGGAAGATTTTCAGCTCTTCGTCGCTGATCAGCAGAGACGGCAGCAGACGCAGAACGATACCGTTACGGCCACCGCGCTCCAGAATCAGACCGGCTTCGAAGCACTTCTTCTGAATCAGAGCAGACAGCTCGCCGTCGCCCGGGAAGCAGCCCATGTGGTCAGCGGCTTCGTGTGGCTTAACGATCTCAATACCGATCATCATGCCCAGACCGCGCACGTGGCCGATAACAGGATAGCGTTTCGCCATCTCTTTCAGCTGGCCTTTCAGCCATTCGCCCTGAGCGGCAACTTTGCCCGCGATGTTCTGATCTTTCAGGATTTTCAGCGTCGTCAGACCGGTTGCCATCGCCAGCTGGTTACCGCGGAAGGTACCGGTGTGGTGGCCTGGCGCCCATGCGTCGAACTGCTTTTTGATACCGAGCACGGCCAGCGGCAGACCGCCACCTACGGCTTTAGACATCACGATAATGTCTGGCTCAATGCCCGCGTGTTCGAAGGCGAAGAATTTACCGGTACGGGCAAAGCCAGCCTGAACTTCGTCGAGGATCAGCAGAATGCCGTGTTCCTGAGTCACTTTACGGATGCGCTGCAGCCACTCAGCCGGAGCCGGGTTCACGCCGCCTTCGCCCTGAACGGCTTCCAGAATCACCGCAGCAGGTTTACGCACGCCGCTTTCAACGTCGTTGATCAGGTTATCGAAGTAGTACGTCAGCGCTTTCACGCCCGCTTCACCACCGATACCCAGCGGGCAACGGTACTCGTGCGGGTAAGGCATGAACTGCACTTCTGGCATCATACCGTCAACCGCTTCTTTCGGAGACAGGTTGCCGGTCACGGACAGCGCGCCGTGGGTCATACCGTGGTAACCACCAGAGAAGCTGATGATACCGCTACGACCGGTCACTTTTTTCGCCAGCTTCAGCGCCGCTTCAACGGCGTCAGCACCGGATGGACCGGTGAACTGCAGGCAGTACTCTTTGCCCTGACCAGGCAGCAGAGAGAGCAGGTATTCAGAAAACGCGTCTTTCAGAGGCGTAGTCAGATCCAGGGTATGTAACGGCAAGCCGCTGGTAATGACATTTTGGATGCTTTTCAGCACATCAGGATGGTTATGGCCAAGCGCAAGGGTCCCCGCGCCTGCTAAACAGTCAAGGTATTCTTTATTATCTGCATCGGTGATCCACACGCCTTCTGCTTTAGTAATGGCTAAAGGCAGTTTGCGCGGATAACTCCTGACGTTAGATTCAAACTCGGCCTGACGGGCCAGATAGGTTTCGTTGCTTTTGTGGGCATCTACGGTGTCAATACGGACTTTATCCGTCATCATATCACTCCTACAACCGCCGCTTCGTTATGAGCCACGATTGAATAAAAAGTTAAAAAACAGATGGGGGCCTGAAAAAAACGCCGCCAATATAGAGCCTTTTGCCACGGGGCTCAATGGTTAATTTGTTTACTGTTTTGTGACATGGCGCTCAGGGGAGAGGATATCCCGTTTTTAAGAAAGAAAATTGCACTTTATGGTAAAGAAAAACAGACTGTTACGTGTGTTCTGCCCTGACTGTAAATTCATAAAAAAGAGTGTGACAAATCGTGCCATTCGCTGACCGAAAAGGAGGCAGACTGCCTCCTTGTTCGCTTTATTTCTGCGACACCTGCAAAATGCCGTGGTTACGCCCTGTCGTCTTATTCCAGGACGCCGCCGTAATGCCGTTCTCATCAATGCTTAGCGATATAACAAAACCATTACCGTGAATCTCATAGAAATGAGCATTCAGACGTTTCACGGTGGCCTTTTTGCCGTTAATAGTGGCGTTAAAAAAGCCATTTGAAATCGTGGCGTTAACCGCATCCGATGTGAAAGTGGCTTCACGCAAAGGGTCGTGGACCGCAGCTGTTGCGTGCTGCGCCGCATTTTGGGCTTTTGTTTTGTGGATATCACAAGAGCCGTCATTCGCGTTCATCTCAGTGCATCCTGAACGTTCTAATTGAGCACGATAGTGCGCGTTAATCGCATGAGCCGGTGTTGTCGCTACCGTCAACATCAGTGCAATCCATATTAATTGAGTTTTCATGTCTAAACTTTTGTTCACCTTATAAAACGCACAGATAATAAGAGACGTACATCATGCCGATCCAAATACCGACTCCAATGAGCATCAGATACAGGGTCGCTGAAATAATGATATGTCTGAGCATGTTTTTTCTGTCATCGCTATTCTTGCCGGAGGCAAGGGGGTTATTAACTTAATGGCGCCGGTTAATAATGCTTAAGTTTTATATCGTTAAAAGCCCATTCCGACGCCAACTGACGCTCCCATATTATTGGCGGTATCATCAGAGAAGCTCACTTTCGCGATCACATGTGAACTAAAGTTAACGGATGCCCCAACGGCAAGGGCGCTTTCACTATTGTATGTGGCTCCGCCAGCAGAGAACATAACATGCTGATTCGTTTGTACCTGCGGTAATCCAGCCATCGCCATGGCACCTGAAATACCGGCATTAGCTTGCTTCTTATTATTATCTACTTCATCGTGCAGTGATTTAAATTGCAGGTTGGTATTGTTATTCATTGCCTGTAACGTCTGTTTCGTTGCCAGCAGATCCTGTGCGGTGGCGGTAACTGCCTGGGTATTATTAGCCACTTTAGTTTGTGTTGCTGCGTCTACCTGCATGTGCGTCACGGTGGTCGTCACGCCATCTTTGCCATCTACGCCGTTAGTGGGTTTAGGGGCATTTTCCAGGCTGTCAAGACGGTTATCTTGCACTTTGTTAACGTTTTCCATATCGATAATTTCTGTGCCGTTCGTCATAACGCCCTGTAAAGCCGCATCGCTTTTTTGATTGGCGGTATCTGCAAGCGCACCAGCAAGCAAGGCTTTTTGGTAAGCGTCATTTGTGGCTTGCTCAATAACCAAAACACCTAATTTAGTGGATTGAAGGTCGCTATCCACCTGCGTTAAGCGATTTTCAGTTGAGAGATCGCGAGCAATGCTATCGACCCTGTTTTGCGTAATTTGGTCTTGATGGTCATTCACAATATCTGTGATTGATGCGTCATCCCAAACGGCAGCAGCAGCGTTGGTAATATTCATGGCGCTACCGGCGACCAACCCAAATATAAAAACAGAAATAACAGATTTATTGAAAATTTTCATTCGAAGGACTCACATCATTAACGTATTAAAAAACAAAATTAATCAGAACAGTTTTGGCTTTAGTGGCATGTGGATATCTGTGTTTCCGTATGTCAAAACAGAATATTCAATGCCCGGACCTTTTTTAGTGGCGTGAATAAACTATCGATTAAACCCAAATTGATGATTTTGATCTAAATCATAAATGATATGAATAAATGAAAGGGCAGGGTGCTGTATCGAGGAGGTTTATTTAATGTATACATTAACTTATGGATTGTTCAATAAATAAAGGGAAGCGTTAAGCTATTGATGAAAGTACAAATGTTTAATAGAGTTAAATAAATTAATACTTTCTTATTCTTTCATGCGAAAGAAGTTTATCTATCTTATAAAAGCGGAATGAGCACGTAATAAAAAATAAAAATAATAGTCTCAGCAAAAGTACGTAATAAAGTTTTTCAATAACGTATTAACAATTACTGAACCAGAATTAACTAAAGCGTAATAAATGTTGGCAAATGACGGGAAAGAGCGCCGGGAGATTTCCGCGGTGACAACGGCGTGATAAATCGAAACTCCTTGCGCCTGGCCTGGGGCCGCGGTTACACTACATAACGTTAATGAGTTTCATAACTCAATGTTTTAAAAGTATTTTGACTCGGGGTGCCCTTCTTCGTTGAAGGCTGAGAAATACCCGTATTACCTGATCTGGATAATGCCAGCGTAGTCCTGGCGATTATTCAGGATAAAATCAAAGAGTTATCTGCGATTTTCGAACCGTTTTGTTTAGCCGATCACATCGAGGCTCACGAAATGGGACACCAGACCATACGCCACACCATTAAACGTAACGGGGTTTATTACGTTCGTTTTCGCCTGCCTGATAATAAGTTTTTCCGTAAGTCGTTAGAGACTGACAGCCACACCCAGGCGCAGTTGCTCATGTCTTTTGCTTCTCCTGTAATTCCTCTGGTTCAACGTGGAGCCATCCAACCGGAGCACTTCGGTAAGCGTCTTTCTGAGTATGGCAATAGTCTGAAGCAGCAGAATGAACAATGGCTGGCGCACCAATTTCTGAATGATGCGCGGCGCAATATTCAGCCGATAGTTGTTCATGAAGACCGCGAGGTTGTCTCTCCTTCGGTAGATGAGGAAGAACAAACTGAAGCACAACCAGAACACGTGTTAACACTGGCTGGCGCGTGGAATATGTATAAAGAGGAGAAAGCCCAAAACTGGACGAAGGCTATCTCTCAAGCCAATGAGCGCTTTATGGAAGTCATGTTCATTGTCCTTGGTGCATCAACAGATGTAATGACGATAACCAAGCAGGACATCAAGCAGGTGATGGAAGTTGTTGAAAACTTGCCTAAGCGTGTAGTGCAGCCTTATCGGTCAATGACGGTTCAGCAATTGATCGAGTGTGATGATGTGCCACCTGAAGATTTGGTTGGCGCTGAGTCTATCCACAAGCATTTAAAGATTTACAAATCGTTGTTCAAAACCTTCCTGACTGACAATAAAGATATTCTGGAGAAGTCTCCGACTGATGGAGTTGTCGCCGCACCGTCGAAAGCGAGGTTTGGAGCTTACAGTGCAGCAGAAATGAGAAAGTTTGTAGGGTGGGCGCTCAAGCAACCTGATGGCTGGCAGAAGTGGATCACTCTGTTGTTGGCGTATACGGGAGCCAGAAGAGGGGAGATCGCCAAGCTGGAGAAATCACAGATCAAATTTGATGAAGATAGCCAGCGGCACTATCTCCTGATCGCGGAAGGAGGGCAGGGGAAAACCGAGAACGCTACAAGGCAGGTGGCAATACATCCCAAACTGATCGAGTGGGGTTTCCTCGATTTCGTTAATCGTCAGTGGAAAGATAAAATCTTCTCGCCAGTGTCGGGTAAAAACATGCCGAAAATCGGCAAGGTCTTGGCTGATGTCCGTGATCAGCTTGGTATTCCGTACCTTGATGATTATGGGCAGCGGCGGCTAGTTCACAGTTTCCGGCATACCATGATTTCAACCTGTTTAGCTGGCTGGGTTGGTAACCTGGCGCACCTGCAACAGGTGGTAGGTCATGAGAAGAGCGGCTCAGGTATTACTAGACGCTATTTGCACACCTTCCCGCTTTCTACGGTTTGTTATGTGATTGATGGTTTAGAATGGGTCTGATTTAAAATTTGGAGAAGTAAAGCCTTGCTTATAGTCTTATCACCTGCGGGCTTACAATGTATGATCTATAAAATGCGCAAAAGGGTAAGGGATCTGAAGGGATGGATATTGCAAGGGCAAAAGCTATTGAAAACAGCATGATGTGTTTAACGATTTTTTCACGGTCCATTCACACTTTTTTCGCTCTGGCTGACGTTTTAGAACACTTGGATCGTGGTACTGGTGATTTATTCCCTTTCAGAGGCGTTTGTAATGCCTTGATTGGTGATGCGGCGATACATTGGTGCAAAGTTTTTGGCTCTGATGCTGAGGGAACTCACTGGAAGTGTGTAGTTGATGATCACGCCGGTTTTCGAAAGGTTTTATTCGATGAGCTGCGAACGACGCCAACCGAATTTCATGCTTATTGGAAGAAAATGACTGAGTTCAGAAGTAATGTAATTGCGCATTTTAACGCAGAACATTTTTCGAACGGTTCTACACCTGAGTTTGATACCGCGATTGCAGCAGCGGCAATGGCGCATAAATACATGTACCGAAGCTTTCCTCCTAATGTGCATTACGCTGGGCCGATGGATTTAATCAGTTACGGTAAAACTGCTTCTGAAGCAGTACTGAATCGAATTTTAGTTTAAGGAAACAATATGTCTGGAATGTTAGCTAGCAAAACCGCCGCAGTAGGAATCATTGATAAAGCTGTTGGCATTACGAGGAAGCTCGTTTCAACGATGGTTGCAGCATGAGCATCATCCGCAGGAGAGGGAATAAAAGGAAAGGATAAGAGACGCAGTGAAATTTGCGTAAGCTCACATTTTTGCGATCAAATAAGTTTATAGCGTGCATTAATAACTATTGCAATTGCATACTTTTAAACGTTGTTACAGTATGTTTAAGATGTTTCTTATAGAAGTTCTGTTTCTGTCTAATTGGACTAGCGAGGAGCTAAGCAATGGCGATCAGTGATCATGAGTATGTGAATTTTTCTGAAGATCATGAAATGAACTATCACGCTAAGAAAGTAAATAAAAGAGAGACTGCTTCCAATAGAAGTACCTTAAGAACTATGGGGACAGAGCTCAAGTCATCTCTTGGAAAAGCAAGACTGACTCATGGCGAATTCCATCCATATGTCAATAAAAATAAATCTCGACTTGAATAATACAACTACTTATTGTGAAGGTGGGAACTTATTCCTGCCTTCATTTTGCATTAATTAACCACAACATAATTCAACTCAGTATTATTTTCACTCAATAATCTATAGTCTGGAACACGTCTTCGACATCCTTATCCATGATCCCACAATACGCCAGCGTGACCGCCTGCGATGAATGCCCGTACAGCTTCGTGAGCGTCGGTAGACTGACCCCACGTTTTATAGCGTGATAACCAAGGTTCTTGCGTGGGCTGTGCGCCGCGATGTGAAGATTGAGCATATCCCCGGCTTCTTTGAATTTGGCTGAGACCGTCACTCGGCTGATCGGCTTACCCTTGGCCCGATTGCTGTCCACTTCGAACAAGTATACATGGCCGGGATTATCTGCACGGCGTTGAGCTACCAGTTCAAGCGCTTTGGCAGTCAGCATGATCGAGCGGGTTTTCCCTGTCTTCTGTTCCTTATGGTTCAACACGTTCCCTTCGATATGGTTAAAGTCGGCATACCGCAACTTGAGAGCGTCACCAATCCGCGCCGCTGTCTGATTCAGGAACACCCACAAATCACCGTAGATAGCGCTGCTGTTATTCTGACGCAGCAGTCTTTCAACCTCTGCGATCTTCTCTTTGTCTCTGACTGGTTCGACCTTCTTCATACAATTCCCCCATTGCCATCTCATTAAGTAAGTTACAAAGCAAATATTGATCATAATATGATTATTGTAAAGGGTTTTTTAGATGTTATTTCACCCACTCCCGCGCGGTGGGAAAACGAAAGTGGGGGCCACTCTTCAGATATCATTGTCGGAAAATATCCGGTCTCACATGGGGAACTGCTGGACAGTCTCTCCAGCGGTTCAATAAAAATGAACCATCATTTTAAAATATCGAAGGGTAGTCCTTTGCACACCACACATGCTGGCTCTGCCAGTGAATAATCCTTGCCTGATTCTGCATAAATTCTGCATAAGACAACCCCTTAGATGTTCATCCACAACACAATCCATAAGAATCAATAGCTTGCTAAATTACACATGTACATTGTGTAAGTTAGAGGTGAGTTCTAATACCTGCCAGCAGGCCACTACGTCAGCCACCAACAGGTTATATTCACCGAGCCAGGCCGCCACTACTTCGTACCATTTCCCACAACAATGTAAACAGCCAACCCACCAATCCCTCCTACGCTCAACCAGAATCCCGTAGCGGCGTTATCTCCACACAATCGTGAACTGACAACACCATGATCCACGACTTCCCATAGCGCGATAGAGGAGCCTCCAGAGGGGTTCTGTTTTGGTTTTGTGTGTGATGTTTTATTTTTTATGGAGAAATGGTTCAGAAAGGTGGTTGTGTTTAGCACCCATTCAATTGGCGGATTTGCCTAGGCCGCACCATTACTGGCTTCGCTGCATGCAACACACCATAACGCCCATAGGTACAGACTTGTGATTTGTACGTTTAGCGACCGCTTTAGCATGATTAACTACGGATTATAGGCTATTTGAGGTGCATTTAATCTATTTTGTTTACAGGATAGCCAATGGTAAAGATCATCCACCAAATTTTGACAGAAAACCAGTATAGGGTTGCCAATCTTCAGCCAGCGCGGAGAATGGTCGGTACTTTCAGATGAAAGCGGGGGAGGGAGATGATCAATTCTCGAAGCGGATCAGGTGTCTGGACCGCCTCAGGTATTGCTGTTGGTTGTGCCATTGGAGCATGACGCGGACGCATCAAACTAGAAGTTGGTCGCGTGGATGACTTGGAAAATTCTCACCCGGTGCTACCAGCACGGTTTTTAAGGTCGTCAGACAACCTAATAACCATTTTCTAAGGTCGTCAGACAACCGTAGAATGGGATTTATAAGGTCGTCAGACGACCACCAAGAAGAAAATAAATAAATCTCTACGATAAGATCCTAATCTTTAATAAGATCTTTAAACCACCAAGTTCAAAGGCAGGGTTAAACCTGCGTTTAACTGGTTGGTGTTGCCAGTTGGTGGACAGGCTTGGCCCGTTTACACATATCTGGTGGTAAGAAGCTCTATTCGATGACGTGAACAGACCCGTCATCTCGTGACCTTCTAACCCTCGTTAACCCCTCGCTACGCTCTGCGACTCGGGTAACCCGACAGCCTGCGGCAACAGCGTGTAACGATGCACTGTGTGGGAGACAAGCCGCAAGGCGCGTCAGTCAATGTGGATCGGAGCACGGCGTAGAGGACTGCCTCGCATCTGTCCGGTTCACTCCGGGGCGGCGCGGGTTGTCTAACTGACTTCCTCAGCGCCTCTCTACGGCGTTTAAATGGTGTGGGTAACACGATGGTACTGCTATAACGACGAGTCCCCGCAGAATGCGTTACAGAGCGATTTAGCCCTATTGGCAAAGATTTCTTTTGCTGATAATGTGATAATGATTATTATGTATTATAAAAACATAAATGATAATGATTGCTATTTTCAGAGTGATCTGATACAATAGATCCTAGTAGGGTGATGATTTACCTACGAATCCTCGAATAATTTTGCCGTCATCACGACATCTCTTGTCAATCTCACGGCAATACAAAATGGGTTACAAATAGAACCTCCGCGAATAATTCTTTCAACAGAAACGGAGAACCCAATGAATAAACCAAAATCCCAACGTCTCGACCTGACCACTATGACAGGCGAGCAGATCGCTGATCTCATCCTGAACGGCAAATACACCAAGTCCGCATTATGGGCCTTCATTAGTAGAAATGGTGGCGCGGATGCTGTACATGCTCGCTTCCCACAGGTCGCCGTCTGCTTGCAAATTCTGAGACAGGAACGGAAGAAGGCGAAGCAGGCGCGAGCGTTTAAAACGGTGCTTAAGCCGCTAAGCGAGAAATACGCCGAGGGTCACAGCCTGACTGAAATCCTGGCACCAGTGCTCCAAGGCTACCGCACTCTATACCGTGAAAACCTCAATCTGGACCTGGCACCAGAGCAGGTAATTATGCTGTTGGTCGCCACTGATGGTGTAGAGCGCTTGGAATCTTACGGTTACACCTGTGCGGGTGACTTCCCGACCGCAACCGCAGTCTAACAACACTGAACAAAACTTGATCCGGTTCGCCTTCTTGGTGACCACTGGAGAGGTTTCTTTTGTACCCAAAACGAGGAGGGCAATTGGATGAAACTGACATTCAGTAATTCAACGATGGACGCAATTATGCAGGAATGCCGCCGAACTGGGATACCTGTAGCAACGTTCATTAGCAGACTCGTGGATGCCGAGGCTGAACGCATCCGAACCAACATGAAGAATCCCATTGAAGGAGAGAACAATGACCGAGACAGTAGAAACTAACGTTATCAAGGAACCATCACGCATTATTCCTAAGCGCTTGGACGCTCGTACAATGGCCGTAAAAAGTACAGGTGAAGTGATCAGAGTAACGAACGACCACAGAATAATTTATGCCTATCTGGAAGATCAGTTTCGTGGTCTGACGAATCCGAAAAACATTGCGGCTGGTAGGTCAACTGGTCACTTCTACGATTCAGATGAAAACCTTGCTATCAAGAATGATGTTTCTAAATCAACCTTCAAGAAAGTGAAGAAGGATCTTAAGGCGCTGGGTCTTATTGACTGGAAAACGCCCAAGGCGAAGAAGTCAGGTCACGCTTGTGAATATTTTGTTAAACAGCTTATCGATATCGCCCACAACCTGGAATTCATCTATCAGGAATTGCCGAACGGTCAGCCGTCTTACGATCATGTTCGTGTCAGTGGTTTGAAAACTAAAAAGACGAAAAAAGCAGCACAGCCAAAAATCGAGGAGAGAGAAGATGGCGTACAGCAGCAAGAGCACGAACAGCAATCCCCTGGTGTGTCGCCCACGGCGATTTACTCAGAGAGTAAACCCGTGCAACGGGCTGATGGTGTGGCCTCTTCATCTGCCACGGATGATCCTGAACAGCAATCTGGCGTTTCACAGCCTGCTGGTGATAGCTGCGATGATGTTTCCAGTGATGATGGGGTGACTGGGAAAAATATCGTCAAAATGCCATGGATTGAAAGCCCGTTTGATAATGGTAGGTTGGTGTCAGAAGCCAGACGCTGGGCGCAATCACAAGGCGCTTCAACCTGGCAGGATGAGATCAAACTTGTGTGGAAGCTGACAGGTAAAACCAATATAGGGGAGCCTGGAGAGCATATGCGGCCTGATGATGTACCTGCACCAGAACCAGCAAAACAAAAAGCTAATGGGTATACCCTCTATGAGGGCACCCCAAAAGAACCTGACTGGAACGACGATGAACAATTTTGATACTGGAGGAATAATTGTGTGATACCACTAACAGCCTGACGGCTGAAACCCTTACGGTGCGAAGCACTTTACCAGAGGTAAACACCTCCGGTGCTGAACCCCCCGATTTGTCCCGTTTTTACAAATCCCGCTCTCGTGATTCTTCGCTGATCGAGACTGCTAAAAAAATGCTCGTGCATGGTTACACCCCAGGCAAAACGGCGCTGCTCCTACGCTTGCCGTATGACCTGGTAAAAGGCCTTTACGATAACTCGTGGAATCCTCGCTGTCGCAAGATAAGCAATACCAGTCAGTATGCCACTAAGCGAATGGCCCGAATGTACTACGAATCCGGCGCAATGCTGGCAAAAATCTGTGCTGACCTTCAACTGCCTCTATTCACTGTGGTAACGCTGCTTAAGCGTGAAGGAATAACCGAAAAGGAAATGGCATCTCGAATGCCGGATCAGCATGATCCGTTGTTTGTGGCCTATCGTGAAACGGTCGCCAGAAAACAGAAGAACCCACAGCGACGTTCACCACGCCTGCATTATTGACTCAACCCCACATCGGGAACCCTTGAACCTTGATTACATCTTTTACCTGCCCGTGGTCTGGCTGGCGTATCGCTGCGCCCGTGATGGGCTGATCCTCTTGCTGCGAAGCAGTGACGTTGCCCGTCATCGCCTTGCGACAAAAATCCTACTTTGGAGACACCAAAAAATGAAAAACGTAAACGACATCCGCGCCGATATTCTCGCCGCAATGCAGGCCGCTGCCGAACCGGAGAGCGGAGGTCTGAATAAAAGCGCCGATCAGGTTCTGGCTGATGCTATCGAGGGATATCTGACCGCTTCGACTGCAACAGCCAGCAAGTCAGTCCCGAAAGCAAAAACCATAAAGGAAAAAGGGATCGCCCTGTGCCACCAGGCCCAAGGTTATAGCGCTAATCTGCGTCCGGTCAGCCTCATGATGAAGGCAAGCCTTGATGAGCTAACACCTGAACAACGCGCCGCGCTTGATCGTCTGGGTTACGTTATCAATCAGGGGGAATGATGTCCGGTACAAATAAGATCGTCTCCAGCCTGATTAATACAGTCTCCTGGCAGGTCGATCAAAACTCCTTTAACCGCGCCCGCAACAAAATCAAGAGCCTGAAAAAATATGCGGAGTCAGCGGGAAAATCTTTCGACCAGGCGACACGAAAGCTACAACAAGCCAACGGCAAGACCCAGTTACAGCAGGCGCGAGCAGAAACGCAGAGATTGAAGCTCAATCAGCGGTTAATCGCTGAGGCTCAGAAACAAAGTGCTATCAATGCACGTATGGCGACCAACGAACAGCGCCATGCCCAACGTATGGCTGCGATTGCAGCACGTAACCCAGCAGCGGGCGGTCTGGTTCCTAAAAGTGTCCGTGGTCTCAGTAAGGCAATCAGAGCACAGCGTGAACAGGCCGACCTAGAGAAACGCACTCAGCAGATCCGCACCAAAGGTATTCGCTTTAGCACTGCCACCAACGGTTACAACCTGACACCACGCCAGCGAGCGCAAGCAATCAGCGACTTCGCTCAATTAACGAAACAATATCATGCTGGTTCAATGGCACTTGGAGAGTACAACGCCAGGGTGAGCAAGCTACAGCACGGGCTGAGACAGCAGGGCGGGTTAATCAAAAAGCCGATAACGCTCCCAGTTAAAGCTAAAGTGACGGGCCTTGATACATCCCTTCTTGATCATGCTGGCACAGCGATCACCATTGGGGCCACTATTGGGATCGGCAAAACCATCATGCAGACCGGGCAAGACTTCGAATCAATGGCCTCTGGTCTCCAGGCGGTGACAGGCGACAGTAAGAAAGCCACTCAGGAAATGGCGTATCTCCAGAAACAGGCTCTTTCCCTTGGTCTTGACCTGCAACAGACATCGAAAGACTACGTTAAGTTCTACGCCAGTGCCGCAGGAAAGGCGAGCGACAGCCAAATCAAAAACCTGTTTGAAGGTGTCAGCCAGTACGGAACCGTATTAGGGGCCACTGGTGAGGAGCAGAGCCGCGCCTTGCTCGCGCTTAATCAGATGTACGCTAAAGGCACGGTGCAGGCTGAAGAGTTGAAGGGGCAGCTCGGGGACGCTTTACCAAACGCAGTTGGGATCTTCGTCAAAGCATTGAATAAGCTAAAAGGCCGGACAGACCTTACCGAAAAAGACCTCATGGCAATGATGAAAAATGGTGAACTGCTGGCGAAGGATATTCTTCCCCTTGTTGGTGATGAGTTCAAAGCGGCAGCACAGAAGGGCGGAGCTTTCGAGAAGTCACTGAAATCTAACCGTGTTGCTATGATGCGCTTGCGCACAACGATGCAGCTTGCACAGAAGAATTTCTTTGAATCGGGCTTCGGCAGTCAGCTTACCGATACGTTTAACGGTCTGACAGATGCAATTGACAGCAACCAGGATGCATTTAAGACGCTGGGAGCCATTGCAGGCAACGTGATTAAAGGTTTCACTGATGCTGGTTACACGGTCTATAACAGCTTCATTCTCATTGAAGCACTGATCAAAAAGTATGCTCCTCAATTGTCCAAGACATTCGAGGGATTCGGCAATACAGCAGCATATGCGGCAGGAATTGCGATCTTCACTGGGGCGATCTTCAAGTTAGCTGGCGCGTTGAGGTGGCTTGTCAGCTTCGCGAATCCGTTGAAAGGTCTGCTTGGTACGCTTGCCGGGATCGGCTCTCTTGGTGGTATTGCAACACCTGGAACAGACAACACCAAACCGGGGAAAGATGGCAAACCATCCAAAGGCGGGAGAGGTGGCGGCTTCTCAATCGGTCTTCCTGCAATCATGGCTGGTGTAAGCCTCAATAATCGTCTCGATGAAATTCAGGCTGATCCTGATGCCTTTATGAAGAGGGTGCAGGCGAATAATGACAGACCTACCATGTGGACTGACATCAAAAACTTCTTTACAGACCATGCGCAGGGTTTCACCAATGCGTTTGCGGGGATGAACACCTTACCTGGAATGCAGCCAGCTACCGCAGGCATGGCACAACTACCGGGCATTGATAATCTTGCTCATGGCATGAACCTTGGCAAGCCGTTAAGTGTTCAAGGCAAGGCCGATCTGACTGTGACCAACGAGGTTAAACTCAGCATTGACGATAGCAAATTCAGCGATGCAATTAAGGCCGAAGTACAAGAGCAGGATAGGAGAAATACCAATCTTATCTTGGGAGTTACCCAGTAAATTATCGTTCCGTCAAAAATGACGCAGCAAATTGGCCCACACGAGAGAGAGGGCCGTTAAATTCGGCATGTTATTGTTTTTGTTGTTGCAAATGATAATCATTCGTGTTAAAATAATTGCATAGGGTGATGATTTAAATTGTATGTGCGTACAAAAGCCGTTGTCATTCTTTCTCCTTACTTAAAGTGCCTGTGTGAACACCGTGCGGGCCTTTTCTCATACAGCCAATATCCGCACCCTCTCACGGTAAGGTTAGGCCATTGCCGCTGGCTGTATCAGAAAAGCATCGCAGAGCGATTAGCCAGCAGGCCACTGCACCGAAGGTGTTTACCCTTGGTAAAGTGCTCCGCACCGATAGCTAACCCGTTTTCGGGTGTAGAAGAATTTTCTCCGACCTTGGATCGGGGATTTGCCAAAGCCTTTCATCCTCGGAAGGCCGTCTTGCCAGACGAAAACTGGCATTGAGTGCGGCAGCGAAGATATGAGGTCTCCCGCTGCTGTGCTCCCTCATTCCTGAAGCGTGACCCACCGATCACGCTTTCCAAATCTCTCCATCAGAAAACACCATCGTGAAGCGATTAGCAACGCATGTTGCTAACCCGTAAACGGGTGAAATTCATCTATCCGATGATCTACCAACCGGGGCAGGCGCTTTCCTGCCTCCGGCTCTTTTTCTGCATGGAACATGAAGTGAAGAAAGTCGCTGATAGCGGCTTTCTTTTCGCCCCTCAATGGCAAATTTGCCAGAGAAATAATAACGCCATCATTGGCGATGACCTGAATGGAGATTCAAGACTGTGAAACTGGAAGATTATCCAAAAACGTATAACAACGTGGTGAAGAATTCTGCAACGGCCAATTTTGACCGCAGAGCGATTGTATTCGCGACACTCGCACAGGCTGTGGAACCAGGTTCCGTGGTGACCTCTACCGGAACGCTTTACACCTCTGGGACTGATGCGCTTCTGTGCCTCTCCTGCGCTGAGGCAGGTTCTGATGTTCCTGTCATCGTGGCTGACCGCCTGATTTATGTGTACCCAGAAGCAATCCGCGCCGTAATGGGTTCAGCAACAAATGCAGCACTAGCAGCATTGACCGCTAACGGAAACATTCGCCTGACCTCTGACGATGTTGTCATCGCAGAATAACTAACAAGAAAAGGACTTCAAAATGGCTATTAAATCATTTGATTATGTTGACTACAGCAAGGTGTTTCGCACTCAGGTTCCGCAGAGTAATTTACTACTGACCCACCTCAATGTATTTGCAGACCGTCAGATCGCGGATTCCCACAAAGTTAGTGTGGATCGTATCCAAGAGGCATCTATTGGTGTGGATGCGCCGTTGATGCGTTTCAGTTCGGAGTGGGGGACTATCGAGAAGCCGACCGCTGGATCGTATTTATACGAGCTTGTATGGCGCGGTGTGACGGATCGCGTAACTTCAGCCGATCTGAAAGGTTACCGTAAGCCGGGCAGCACTATTGAGCAGTCTCTTGATGAGATTGAGGCCAATAAGTTTATTCAGATGCGTGCCAAGTTTGAACGCTCCCGCGAATACGCCTATTGGCAGACGCTGATCTTCAACAAGGTTGATGCATTTGGTACACAGCAGAGTGAGATCGACTGGGCTGTAGAGTTTGGACTGAACCAGCGAACCGCTGACCTTCATCAGGATGTTGGTGATGATCCGATGCGCGATATTGACGATCAGGTCAGTGCCACAAAAGCACTGATGGGTGGTCTGACTCAATACCTTCGTGGCTGGGTTCTGCTGTGTGGCTCTGATGCCTACCGTGCTGTGCGCTATCACCCACAAATCCGGGAGCTATTAGTTTACGGAAATGGTCTGGTTGGTTCTGATGTGCTGTTCCCGTCTGACGTTCTGCCGGGCTTCAGTTCCTTTATGTTGGGTTCTGTACGTCTGATTGAAGTCAGCGATTCAGTATTCAGTGGTATCAAGTCAAACGAGGCTTTCCTTGTTCCGGTCTTTGGCAACGCTCCGGTTGACCAAAGTCTGCCAATGGGACGTTTCGTTGGTCCGTGCGCCCGCCATCTGGAGATCTCCGCTTCTGGTGATATTGAAGATTGGTATGCCTACCGTGCGTTTGATGAACTTCGAAACCGCAACCTGTACTCAGAAAGTAGCCTTCTGGCATACAACTTCAGGCCGGATCTGGTTTGTAAGCTGACACTGCTACCAACGGCATAAAAAAGCGGTTTGTGGGAGCGCATTGCTCCCGCTGCCAGGCGAGGCAAAGGAAAGGAGATTTACATATGCACATGAAACTGTTCAATTCGAAAGGCCTGCCACTTCTGGCAATGAGTCTGGATAACCAATCCGATAAATGGCTGAACCTGTCAGCCATTGCTAGATACTTCAATGTTCCCCGTAGCACATTTCTACAGCGCGTGAACGATTACGGCTGGGAGTCAGCATTAGCTCACTTTGAGCAGCAGCGAAAGAAAAAACTGAAAGCATAAGAGCCGGGTTAATCCCGGCTTTTTTATAACAATTTTTCAACTTTGTGAAACGGGACCGATTTGAAAAGGTATCCTTGAACTCCCCAAATACCAACCTCCTGTAGAAGGTCGAGATACTGTCTGCTTTCTACGCCTTCCACCACTATCTTATCGCAGTACCGCTTTATATTTTTTATCAATAGAGGAAATGTGGGTTTATCAATTTGTTCATTAAAGAAATGACGGTCAATCTTCGCCACTTCGAAGTAACCCTCAAGCAGGCTGGCAACATTTGCATTTCCGGCTCCCAGATCATCCAGCCACAGGGAGTTAACACCCTGACATAATGATTTCAGAATCGGGCTTTTAAGCCCTTGTTCAAGACCAGGAAAATCTTCTGAAACTTCAAGTTTGATAAATGGCATGGAACTGACGGTTAGTTGTAACAAACCGTCATGCCTTAAGAGTGTCGCCATATCGTAGTCAACATTGAGCGAGCAGAACAACCCGTGATGCTCGAACCAGTCCTGCTTACTGGCTATGACCCCAAACTGTTTGTAGAGAAAAAGGCGTTTCTGATCGAAATCCAATCCTGAAATGACAAACGCTGGGTGAAGGGGGCGTTTGGACTCTGAGACAAACCGCGTAAGAAGTTCGACTCCTAACAGCTTACCTTCAAGGTTCATGATGGGTTCAGCAATGAATTCAGAGTGCATGTTACGTTCCAGTTGAGTGATAACTACCTGATAATGCACCTTTAAAAATTATTGATCAATAATAACGATCAATAATCAAATAATGATCGATAAAAACGATAAGTGTATCTTTTTGAAATGTAATGATAATTTATTTTTAAGATTAATCTTGTGTTGAGAAACAAGAGCAGGTCTTTTTCATCACATTCATATCTACGGGTTCGAAAACGACGAAAGATCACAACTAAACGAGGCTGGGGAAACCCGGCCTTTTTGTCGTTTGAATGTGGGACACAACGTGGGACACAAACTGGGACACAGAGCATTTTTTATGGTTGAGTCTTTGGCTTTCCGCTGGCATGATCCAGAACAGGGATTAACGGGACGTTAATCGCAAGCTTTTGATTTTGATTTATTTGACTCGGGGTGCCCCATCACTGATGGGCTGAGAAATACCCGTATTACCTGATCTGGATAATGCCAGCGTAGGGAAGTCAGATGCCTTCCCGGTCATCGCTTCTTCACGCAAGGCAGGAGCGAACCCATGCAGCCTGACCTGCTCGATTTACACGTTTTACACCACTTCCGAACCCGTTCTCCGCTGACCCACTGTATGACCAACGATGTCGTACAGACCTTTACCGCCAACGTTTTGCTGGCGCTTGGCGCCTCACCCGCGATGGTGATTGAGGCCGAAGAGGCTGAACAGTTTGCCGCGATTGCCGATGCGCTGCTGATTAATGTTGGCACGCTGACCTCGCCGCGCGCCCAGTCGATGCGCCGGGCAATTGAAAGCGCGGTGGCGGCAGGCAAGCCCTGGACGCTGGACCCGGTTGCCGCGGGTGCCCTGACGTTACGCACCCGTTTTTGCCATCAAATCCTTGCTCTGAAACCGGCCGCCATTCGCGGCAATGCCTCCGAGATTCTGGCCCTTGCCGGAATGAGCGCGGGCGGGCGCGGCGTCGATACGACCGATACCGCAGCCAGCGCGGTGCCCGCCGCACAGGCGCTGGCTCGCCAGACCAATGCCGTTGTGGTCGTCACCGGCGAGGTGGATTACATCACCGACGGACAACGCACACGCACGATAACGGGCGGCGATCCGTTGATGACGCGCGTAGTGGGAACCGGATGCGCGCTTTCTGCCGTTGTGGCGGCGAGCTGTTCGCTGCCGGGCGAACGGATGGATAACGTCGCTGCCGCCTGCGGATGGATGAAGCGGGCCGGAACGGTGGCCGTTGCGCAGTCACGCGGGCCAGGCAGTTTTGCCAGCGCGTTCCTGGATGCGCTCTATACGCTGGAGGAACAGGCATGAAGCGGATTAACGCCCTGACCATTGCCGGCACCGATCCCAGCGGCGGCGCGGGTATCCAGGCCGATCTCAAAACCTTCTCGGCCCTTGGCGCGTACGGCTGCTCGGTCATTACCGCGCTGGTGGCGCAAAACACGCGCGGCGTGCAGTCGGTCTACCGTATTGAGCCGGATTTTGTTGCCGCGCAGCTGGATTCAGTATTCAGCGATGTGCGCATCGATACCACCAAGATCGGCATGCTGGCCGAGACGGACATTGTGGAGGCGGTGGCCGAGCGGCTTAAACGCTATCAGGTGCAAAACGTGGTGCTGGATACCGTCATGCTGGCAAAAAGCGGCGACCCGCTGCTCTCCACCTCCGCCGTGGAGACGCTGCGTACAAAGCTACTGCCGCAGGTGGCGCTTATCACGCCCAATCTGCCGGAGGCCGCCGCGCTGTTAGGCACATCGCATGCGCAAACTGAACGCGAGATGAAAGCGCAGGGAAACGCGCTGCTGGCGATGGGCTGCGGGGCGGTGCTGATGAAGGGCGGTCATCTGGATGACGCTGAAAGCCCGGACTGGCTCTTTACCCGCGACGGCGAAGTACGCTTTACCGCGCCGCGCGTGCAGACCAAAAACACCCACGGCACGGGCTGCACGCTCTCCGCCGCGCTGGCGGCGCTGCGCCCGCGGCATGAAGGCTGGGCCGATACGGTGCGCGAAGCGAAAACCTGGCTCTCGGCGGCGCTGGCAAAAGCCGATACTCTGGAAGTGGGTCACGGTATTGGGCCGGTTCATCATTTTCATGCATGGTGGTAACCCAGTATACTGGCAGGAAACACCACGCCTGAGAAAACAGAGATGGAACAAGCGCATACCCGGTTAATCGCTCAACTGAATGAACGGATCGCCGCGCCTGACAACACGCCGCTGTACCTGAAATTTGCCGAAACGGTAAAAAACGCGGTGCGCAGCGGGGTGCTGGAGCACGGGAATATTTTGCCCGGCGAGCGCGATCTGAGCCAGTTAACCGGGGTGTCGCGCATCACCGTGCGAAAGGCGATGCAGGCGCTGGAGGAAGAGGGCGTGGTGACGCGCTCCCGTGGCTATGGCACGCAAATCAACAATATCTTTGAATATTCGCTGAAAGAGGCGCGCGGCTTTTCCCAGCAGGTGGTGCTGCGCGGCCAAAAGCCTAATACGCTGTGGGTCAACAAGCGGGTGGTGAAGTGCCCGGAAGAGGTCGCAAACCACCTGTCGATTCCTCCGGAAAGCGAGGTCTTTTTGCTCAAGCGCATTCGCTATGTGGATGACGATGCTGTGTCGATTGAAGAGTCCTGGGTGCCGGTCGGGCTCATTCCCGATCCGGATGCGATTGGCATTTCGCTGTATGACTACTTCCGCAGTCAGAATATTTTCCCGCAGCGCACCCGTTCACGGGTTAGCGCCCGCATGCCGGACAGCGAGTTTCAGGCGCACATTAAGATGGACGAAAAAATACCGGTGCTGGTGATCAAGCAGGTTGCGCTTGACCAACAGCACCGGCCGATTGAGTACAGCATCAGCTACTGCCGCAGCGATCTATACGTCTTTGTGTGCGAGGAATAATTCGTCGCGAGTCGGGGCGCAGTCCCCGCCGCGGTGGCTGACCACCCAGGACGCCACGGCATTCCCCAGCAGAACGGCGTCTGCCAGTGACCATCCCGCCGCCAGCCCGGCAAGCGTGCCGCCCGCGTGGCTGTCGCCAGCGCCAATGGTGTCCACAACCGTCGCCGGGAACGCCGGAACAACGCCCGCATCGTCGCCGTCATACCACGCGGCACCGTCTTTATCATGACGCACAATCAGCGCGGCGCCGAAGCGCTGCTGCCACTCCGCCCCCAGGTTGTCAGCCGCTACGCCCAGTCGTTCGGCTGCGATCTCTGCTTCCTGACGATTAAGCGACACGATCGGCCTGCAGGCCATAATCCGCGCCATCAGAGCGTCGGGAATATCCGCGATGCGGGGGCCGAAATCGATAAAGGCCGTCACGTCCTGTAATCCCTCCAGCCAGCGAGTCAGCAGCTCGCCGCACGGCGAGGCCAGCTGATAGCCGGATAAATAGACCAGGCTGTTCGACGGGATGTTAAGCACTTCAAGCCAGCGCTGCTGCCACTGGTTCTCCACGCCGCTAAAGGACATAAAGGTGCGCTCGCCGTCTGGCTCCACCAGCGCCAGGCACCAGCCGTTGTCGCCGGTTTCGGCCTCAATGGCGCTGTGCAGATCCTGCTTCGCCATGGCGTTGCGGATAATATCCGCCCAGACGCCGTGGCCGACGGGCAGGGCGTTTTGCGACGCAATGCCGAGCCGTTTCAGGGCGATGGCAATGTTCAGCGCGCAGCCGCCGATATTCACGCCCTGCTGTTTGAGCTCGATATCGCACCCGCGCCAGGGCAGGGCGTAGGCGTCGGCGATGACGTCAATCACCGCCGCGCCCAGCACCGTTACCGGCCGCGCGGCGTGCAGGGTGTCGAGACGTTGGGCAAACGAATTCATACGCCCTCCCTTTGCTCCCGGTAGTGCAGCAGTTTCGCGCAATAGTGGCCGAAATCGAGCCGGTTAACGGCGTCGAGCTCGGCTTTGAGCGCCGGGTCAATCGCCTGCACGCCGTGGAGCGCGCCGCAGATGGCCGTCGCCATCGCGCCAATGGTGTCGGTATCGCCGCCCAGATTGGCGCATAAAACCGCGCAGCGGTTCGGGTCGGTTCCCGCCAGTTCGACCATCGCAATGGCCGCCGGAACGGACTCAATGGTGCTGGTTCCGGCCCCCACGAGCTGGTACACCTGCTCGCTGGCGGACTCAACCCCGTTGGCTTCCCGCACGGTCTTAAGCGCCAGCTCAATACGTGCCGCCAGCGATGCGCTGAAGGTGGTGCTTTTCGCCTCCTGCGCATAGCGGGCGATACCCGGCAGCGCATCGACGATGTTCTGCCAGCTTTCGCCGTCGATAGCGCGGGAAACCGCCCAGGCAATCACCACCGCGCCGGCAATGGCGAGGTCGGATTTATGGGTCGGGCTGGAGGCCAGCGCCACCTGCTCAACAAAGTGTTCCAGACGCGTGGCCGGAAGCAGGCAGCCCAGCGGGGAGGCGCGCATCGCTGCCCCGTTAGTCACGCCGTTGTTGTCCAGTTCGCTAACCGGCTTGCCGTCGCGAATCGCGTTAAGCGCGATTTTGGAAGTCGGGCCGAGCACGTTCTTATTAAACGCGTCGAAATCGAGCGCCCAGCGCAGAATATGCTTGCCGATAACGTCTGCGTTAATCTCCCCGTCGCACTCGATGAGCGCGTCCGCCAGGCACAGCGCCATTGAGGTATCGTCGGTGAACTCTGCCTGTTTGAAATAGCAGGCCGCATTATTCTCTGCCGGACCGGGTAAAAAGCGGTCGATCCAGCCGAAGTGCGCTTTGACGCGCTTTCTCGGCCACAGCTCCGACGGCATGCCCATCGCATCCCCTAACGCCTGCCCGTAAAGAGCACCGAGAACACGTTCTTGTTTCATTTAACTTCCCCTTGTGTCAGCGCGGCATCGCCATCAACCACCTCAATTGCGGCGATCTCTTTATCCGATTCGCGGAAAAACAGCATAAACAGCACGGCAATC
Organism: Enterobacter sp. E20; assembly: GCF_000801755.2. Taxonomy (NCBI): domain Bacteria; kingdom Pseudomonadati; phylum Pseudomonadota; class Gammaproteobacteria; order Enterobacterales; family Enterobacteriaceae; genus Enterobacter; species Enterobacter sp. E20. The sequence goes on along the minus strand of NZ_CP012999.1, from coordinate 3,173,474 downwards.
ACGGCAATCATGATTGCACCAAACGTCCACATTCCGGCCCAGTTGAAGGTCAGCCCATTCACCGGCTCTTTGTATGCGAACATTTTTTCCATCATCACGCCGCCCAGGCGGTAACCCAGCAGGCTACCAAAGCCCTGACAGCACAGCGTAATCAGGCCCTGCGCGGCGGTGCGCATGTGCACCGGCGCTTTTTTGTCCACGTAGATGTACGCGGTGACGTAATAGAAGTCGTAGCTCACGCCGTGCAGCAGAATGCCGAGGAACAGCAGGGCGTAGGTGAAGTACTGTTCCGCTCCGCCGTAAACAAAGAACCCGTAGCGGATGGCGGCGGTAATCAGGCCCAGCAGTAAGACCTTCTTAATACCAAAGCGTTTGGTAAAGAACGGCAGGGCGAGCATAAAGAAGATTTCGGAGAACTGGCCGAGCGTCATCCAGCCGGTGGCGTTTTTCATCCCCACTTCGGTGAGATAGCCGTTGGCGAAGATGTAATAGAAGGCCAGCGGCATGGCGAACAGGAACGAGCAGAAGAAGAACACCAGGAAGTTTCTGTCGCGCAGCAGGATTAACGCGTCCAGCCCGAGCATCACTTTGAAATCCAGCTTGCCGGTACTTTTCGGCGGCGTATTCGGCAGGAACAGGGCAAACACGCCGAGCAGGGCGGAGCTGGCTGCCGTCATCAGCAGCGGGATGTTGGTGTCGGAAATATCGCTGTAGCCCAGCATCTGCGGCAGGAAACCGCACGCCAGCCCGGAGGCGATCCAGCCGATGGTACCCATCACGCGGATGCGCGGGAAATCGGCCTCAACGTCGTCCACGTTGGCAAAGGCGATACTGTTGGTCAGCGCGATGGTCGGCATATAGGTCAGGGAGTAAACCAGCAGCAGCGGGAAGAAGGTGCTGAACTGGGTTTGCTGCGCGGCGAAGTACATCAGAATGGCTCCGGCGAACATCAGCACTGACAGCACTTTCTGCGCGGCGAAGAAGCGGTCCGTCAGCGAGCCGACCAGAATCGGCGAGAGGATCGCGGCAATGGCGGTACAGGCGTAAGACCAGCCGATTTCCCCGGCGGTAAAACCGCTTTTGCTCAGCCACAGCCACAGCGGCACAAACCACGCGCCCCAGATAAACCATTCAACAAACATCATGAATGACAGTTGGACTTTCGTTTTCATTTTTTAATCCTGCATGTCAGAGAGGGTACGCCTTTAACATACCACTCAATAATACCTTTTAAATACCTTTGTGGCGATTGTTTGATCAATGTAACAGTTTTGTTGTACACGAATCGAGCCAGCAGATTGTGCTGAAAAAAAAAGCAAAGAGTGGAAAATCTGTTAAGTCGGTACCAGGCTTAGTCTGCCCATAAAAGATGGGACTGGATAAACACACACCGACACGACGTCGGACTTACGGGAGTATCACATGACTGATATTGCGCAGTTGCTTGGCAAAGACGCCGACAGCCTTTTACAGCATCGTTGTATGACCATTCCAGCCGACCAGCTGTATCTGCCTGGTCATGACTACGTTGACCGCGTGATGATCGATAATAACCGTCCGCCTGCGGTCCTGCGAAATATGCAGACGCTTTACAACACCGGGCGGCTCGGCGGCACCGGGTATCTCTCTATTCTACCGGTGGACCAGGGCGTAGAGCACTCTGCGGGCGCCTCTTTTGCGGCGAACCCGCTCTACTTCGATCCGAAGAACATTGTTGAGCTGGCGATTGAAGCGGGCTGTAACTGCGTGGCCTCTACCTACGGCGTGCTGGCCTCGGTTTCGCGCCGCTATGCCCACCGCATTCCGTTCCTTGTGAAGCTGAACCACAACGAAACCCTTAGCTATCCAACCGAATATGACCAGACCCTCTACGCCAGCGTCGAGCAGGCATTCAACATGGGCGCGGTGGCGGTAGGGGCGACGATTTACTTCGGCTCCGAACAGTCCCGTCGTCAGATTGAAGAGATCTCCGCGGCGTTTGAGCGCGCGCACGAGCTGGGCATGGTCACCGTACTGTGGGCATATCTGCGCAACAACGCGTTCAAGAAAGACGGCGTGGATTACCACGTGTCTGCCGACCTGACCGGGCAGGCGAACCACCTGGCGGCGACCATCGGCGCGGATATCGTGAAGCAGAAAATGGCCGAGAATAACGGCGGCTACAAAGCGGTGAACTTTGGCTACACCGACGATCGCGTCTACAGCAAGCTGACCAGCGATAACCCGATCGACCTGGTGCGCTACCAGCTGGCGAACTGCTACATGGGCCGTGCGGGGCTGATCAACTCCGGCGGCGCGGCGGGCGGTGATACCGACCTGTCAGACGCGGTGCGTACGGCGGTGATCAACAAACGCGCGGGCGGCATGGGCCTGATCCTTGGCCGCAAGGCGTTTAAGAAATCGATGGCCGACGGCGTGAAGCTGATCAATGCGGTTCAGGACGTCTATCTGGACAGCAAAGTCACGATTGCCTGACGGCTCCATCTCCCTCTCCCCGGTGGGAGAGGGTTGGGTGAGGGCATCATTGCTCACCGTGTGATACATCAGCGCAAAAGCACGCAGTCCGGCGGTAGCCGGCACTGCAGCGCGCCGGGCAACACCTCAATGCGAAACTGCGTTCCGCTCAGCGGCTCTCCGTCGAGGTTAAAGGTCATCCCGTGCGGCGCATTCACTTCAAACCACGCCGATTTCCCGGCGATGATATTCGGACTCTCTTCCGGCTGCGTCAGCGTGGTAAACAGCGCGGGCAGCAGGCCGTCGCCCGTGAAAATACGCAGCTGGAGCTGACCGTCATTAATCAGCGCCTCCGGGCAGAGCTGCTGTCCGCCGCCCGCCTGACGCCCGTTGCCAATCCCAATTACCAGCGCATCACCCTGCCACTGAAAATCCTCGCCGCGAATTTCGCAGCGGTCAGGCTTGAGGGTGTCCATGCGCATCAGGCCGTGGATCAGGTACGACACGCCGCCCAGCGCCGCTTTCAGCTTTTCCGGCGTTTCGCTGGTGATGCGCGTGCCAAACCCGCCCGTCGCCATATTGATAAAGCAGGTTTTATCATTCACCTGCGCAATATCCACAGCGGTGGCCTTGCCGAGGATCGCCAGCTGGAGCGCTTTCTCCAGCTCCTCCGGGATCCCTGCGCTGGTGGCAAAATCATTGGCGGTGCCGAGCGGTAAAATACCCATCACCGGCCGGTTTGCCGGGGACAGGTCGATAAGCGCTGACGCAATCTCATTGATGGTGCCATCGCCGCCGCCGGAAATGATGGTGCTGACGCCAAGCCCGAGGGCTTCATTGATATAGCGTGCCGCGTCGCCTTTTTCCCACGTCACCCTGACGTGAATGCGCGCGCCGTCATCGCGCAAACCCTGAATTGCCTGACGCAACAGATCGTTGCCCGCGCTTTTGCCATTGAGAATCAATAAACTGTCTGGATAGGTTGCCATCCGCGCTGCTCCCTTTTTTAGCGTTAGTAAGAGTGTATAGCAGAGAGGTAAAAAGCGGGTAAGAACAGGATGAAAGGAACAAAATATGCCCGAAAGCGCGTTACACTCCAGCGATGGTAGTAACGTAATCACAGGAAAGTGATGATGAATAAAATTTTGGTAAGCGCGTGCCTTATGGGCTTTAAGGTTCGTCATAACGGAAGTGAAAAAGCGCGAATGAACGAGCTGCTCGCTCGCTGGCAGCAGGAACAACGTCTGGTTATCCACTGCCCTGAACTTGCGGCCGGGATGCCTGTCCCTCGTCCTCCGGCAGAGATTATGTCCGCTGATGGCAAAGACGTAATGCACGGGCAAGCCAGAATTACTGAAAATACAGGGCAGGATGTGACTGAGCAGTATCAGCTTGCAGCCTGGCTCGCGCTACGCGCTGCTCAGGAGTCGGGGTGTAGCGCAGCGCTATTAACCGATGGCAGCCCCACGTGCGGCAGTCAGTTTATTTATGACGGATCTTTTCGCGGGATCCATAAAGCGGGGAGGGGTGTGGCTGCATCGTTGCTCGCAGAGCATGGGATAGCCGTATTCTCTGAGGGGCAAATCGACGAGCTTATTGCCTGGGTTGAGGAGAGAGAAGGCAAAAAATAAGCCCGCGTAAGGGAGATTACGCAGGCTAAGGAGGTGGTTCCTGGTACAGCTAGCATTTATGGGTTATGTTTTTCAGCGGGGGGATAATACCCGTATTGAACGAAGCGGTATGTGATCCGATTCTAAGAATTATCCCAGCGCGAAAAAATTTCCCTGATTAACTATTTGCCGTGTGGGTTTCGGGTGCTTTCACCGTTGAAGTTACGCATCAGCAGCGCAAACTTCAGCTCCACCTCTTCCGGAACCGGCAGCCAGACGGTATGCCCGTCGCCCGGCGCCACGTCAATCGCCTCGCCTTTGCCGTTTTCCAGATGCTCCAGCGTAAAGTTCATGTTGCCCTGCGGGGTCATCAGCTCCAGGCTGTCGCCTTTGGTGAATTTGTTTTTCACCGCGACGGCCGCCAGCGCGCCTTTGCGCTCGCCGGTAAAGTCACCGACAAACTGCTGGCGCTCGGAAACGGAGTAGCCGTGCTCGTAGTTCTGGTAGTCATCGTGAGTATGACGACGCAGGAAGCCCTCGGTATAGCCGCGGTGCGCCAGGCCTTCCAGGGTTTCCAGCAGGCTGGTATCGAACGGTTTACCTGCCGCCGCGTCGTCGATGGCTTTGCGGTACACCTGTGCGGTACGCGCGCAGTAGTAATAGGATTTGGTGCGGCCTTCGATCTTCAGAGAGTGCACGCCCATCTGGGTCAGACGTTCGACGTGGGCGATAGCGCGCAGATCTTTCGAGTTCATGATGTAGGTGCCGTGTTCGTCCTCAAAGGCGGTCATGTACTCGCCCGGACGTTTGGCTTCTTCAATCATAAACACGCTGTCGGTTGGCGCGCCGATGCCCAGCGTCGGCTCAACGTTGGTCACCGGAATAGGCTCGTGCTTGTGCACGATATTACCGACGTCATCCTCTTTGCCTTCCTGGACGTTATATTCCCAGCGGCAGGCGTTGGTGCAGGTGCCCTGGTTCGGGTCGCGCTTGTTGATATAGCCGGAGAGCAGGCAGCGGCCGGAGTAGGCCATGCACAGCGCGCCGTGAACGAAGATTTCGATTTCCATATCCGGCACCTGGGTGCGGATCTCTTCGATCTCTTCCAGAGACAGCTCGCGAGAAAGAATAACGCGGGTCAGCCCCATCTGCTTCCAGAACTTCACCGTCGCCCAGTTGACGGCGTTTGCCTGTACGGATAGGTGAATATCCATCTCCGGGAAGTTCTCCCGAACCAGCATGATTAAACCCGGGTCCGACATGATCAGCGCGTCCGGCCCCATATCCACAACGGGCTTCAGGTCACGGATAAACGTTTTCAGCTTGGCGTTGTGCGGCGCAATGTTCACGACCACGTAGAATTTCTTGCCCAGGGCATGCGCTTCGTTGATGCCGAGTTGCAGGTTCTCGTGGTTGAATTCGTTGTTACGCACGCGCAGCGAGTAGCGCGGCTGGCCCGCATAAACGGCGTCGGCACCATAGGCGAAAGCGTAACGCATATTTTGCAGCGTTCCCGCCGGGGAAAGGAGTTCCGGTTTAAACATGTTTGTTCTCGTTCTGATGACAGGTCAGATCCGCGTGCACCAGGTGCAGCGGTAAGGGGAGATCCCCCACTTTAAGGGCGGGCATTGTAGCGCTGCGGGGCAGGGAGGTAAAGCGCTAGGTTTTTAATTAGCTAAATAAAAAATTTGCAGATTTATTCTAAGGTGTATATTTTTTGCTTTTAATGTGACTCAATACAGTGCTATTTTAACGAATTGTATAGGTTAATCAAATTAACATTTTAGGTTGAAAGAATGCTACGGAATACTGAACCAATTACTGGTGGTTTACTTAACAAACGAGCTAATTATGCTGTTGAATATAAAGTAGAGGGTGTACGATTAGATTAGTTGGGGATTTATTAACTATGAGATTAATGTGTTTGTTTTACAAACGAATATATAATGTTGTATAAGAGTTAAATAAATATATTTTTCAAGTGATAAACTGGATGCTCTAAATACAATGTGGTTATTTAAAAAACAGTATCATCCACCTGTCAGGGAGTGGCATGAAATTTTATAGTGTTTCTTTATTATATAAGGGTGCATAAATGATGAAAGTTCTTGTTTTATTATTTTTGTGTTTTTTTTTGTAGTTGTCTTGAGGCTAAGTCAGAGAACGGCAATCCTGATTTGTCTTCAGATGTTATTAATTTAAAGGCAGAGTTAAGATATAACAATGAGTATTATAATAAAATAAATTCTGATCTTGGGTCAAAAATAAATAATTTAGACTCGTCGTTAAGTGGATTAAAAGAAAGTATATCCAGAATAGATTCTTACTCTACCAATGTTATGACAGTTTATAGTTTTTTGACATGGTTTATCCCCTTAATATTGGCAGTTCTTTCTTTAGCCTCTTTTCAGTTTATTTGGAGTAGAACAAAGTCAATACATAAAGATGCAGTAGATAAATGGATTAAAGAAAATGAACTTTTTTTACTTGATGAGGCAAAAAAACAATTCCTTCTTAGACTTTCAATAAAATATGAGACGCTTATTGATGAGCAAAGCGTTTTTTCGGCTGAACATACAGATAAGAAAATGTTTGGAACAGAAGAAGTTTCAATAACAGATGTTGATTATGTAACGGATGGAAAAAATAAAGTTAAGTCACCATCAGAATCTAGTGTCAAGATGGACGAAAGCGCAGATGGGAACGATACAATAAGTTCTTCAAATGAAGATAAGAATATTAATGATAGTTATGAGTTAGATTCAGATATAAACTTTCAAAATGATACATTAGTGATGGCCAATAATATGGTTATTTCTACTGGAATTGAAGTAGGAATTGATGGAGAGTCTGAAGATAATAAAATAGGATATCATCCTGTGATAGTTAATTATCAAAACTTAATAGGTTTTTGCGAGCAGTTCGAAGAAAATAGTAAAAACGTATTACTCGCTATTATTTTTCGTAACATGGGGCTAATATATAGTCATCTGAATATGAAATTAGATGAAGAGGCAATGTATAATAAAGTCTTGGGGTTATGTAATGATTCTAGAAATCAAATGGTTTCTGAAGAAGTTAATCGGGCTTGCATGCATCTGGATGTTCCTTATAATAAAGAAAGTTTGTTGAATAGTGTAATATATGATTATAAAGAGCTAATTAAGACAGTAAAGGCGTTTGGCAATGATCTAATTGTATCAATGCTATATAGATGTTTGGCATTGGCTTACGAACGATTAGATGATTTTGGTGAGTCTATTATTGCTAATAGATTGCTCACTGAACAATTCGATGATACAGATAATATTTCAATGCAGATTCAATTGAGTATGGCATATCGGCATATGGGCGATATGTACAGAAAAATAAAAAACTATCATGAAGCTCTTGGCTCATATAAAAATGTAATTGAAAAGTTCAGTAATGCTGATTGTGAAGCCCTGCTTGTACAGGTAGTGATTGCATATTATAAAATGGGTAAGCTATATGGGGAATTAGGGAAAATTGAAGATGAGTTGGAATGTTATCGATTCATTACTTTAAAATATAAAAATACAGAAAATAATTCTCTTTTATATTATTGTTCATTGGCTTATCTTTCAATGGGATTGAGTTACGGAAAGTTAAATAAGATAGAGGATGAAATAGCTGTTTATAAAATATTGATTGAGTTATTTTATGATAAGCCGCATTTAGCGATTCAGCCACAAGTTGCCATCGCATATAGAAATATGGGGGTCGCATACAGAAATATTTCTAAATTTGAAGATGAAATTATTTCTTATCAAAAGTTAATTGATGCATATAAAACATCAAGCAATGAGAAAGTACAAGTTCAGGTTGCAATGGCATACCGTAACATGGGACTTTCCTACAGAAAGTTGGCTAATTCTGTAGGTGAAATTGCGAGTTACATGAAATTATTCGAGCATTTTAAAGATAGCACAAATATTTCTATTCTAGAACAAGTCGCTATGGCCCATTGCAATTTGGGTATAACATACGGAATGCTGGGAAGAACTGATGATGAAATTGATATTTATAATAAGTTGATTGAGTGCTATGGTCAGTTTGATGAGGATATAATAAGACGTCAGGTTTCAATGGCTTATTTTAATAAAGCTAGAGCTTATCAATCCCTAGAAAAACATGATGAAGAAATAAAAGCTTATAAAGAACTTATTCGGGTATATGAAAGTAATGAAGATGCTTTTTTACAGATTCAAATTGCAAAAGCCTATAGAAATATAGGTTTGACATTTAGAAATTTGCATTTATCAAATGATGAGATATCATCTTATCAAACATTAATTTATAAATTTAGCAACTCAAGTGTTGAAGAGGTGCAAACTCAAGTCGCAATGGCACATTGTAATATGGGAGTTGCCTATGGTCGCAATAATGACTATGAAAATGAAATTAATAGTTATCAGACACTCATTGATAAATTAGGAGCGTCTTCTTGTTTGGAAATTAAAATTGAGGTGGCGCGAGCATATAGAAACTTAGGGTTGGTGTACGGAAAGATTAATCGAGAAGAAGAAAAAATTGCGTGTTACAAAGTTTTAATAAATACCTTTAAAAGTTCCAGAGATCAGAGTATACAGACTCAAGTTGCTATGGCGTATAGAGGTATAGGAATAACGTATGGCTTGCTTAATAAACATCATGAAAAAATAAACATATACAAAGAATTTATTGCTTTATTTAAAATGGTGGAAAATGAAAAAGTTCAAGAGGAGCTTGTATCAGCCTCTAGAGGATTAGCTATAACCTATGGGAAAATAAATGATACTGAAAATGCTATTAAAGCATACAGGGAATTGATTATATCGTTCAGTTCTTCTAAGAATATTAATATCCAAACAGAAGTCGCTAAAAGTTACAACGGCTTGGCTACGTTGTTTCGTAGATTGGGTAATTTAGAGGAGGAAATCGCCACTTACAGGAGATTAATTGATTCAATCAGTAACGAAGAGCCATTTCCTGTTCAGTATGAAGTTGCAAAAGCTTATAGAAATATCGGGAAATTTTATGAAAGGCTTAAGAAAAGTGATGAGGCTATAAATTTCTACACAAGAGGAATTGCTGCCTTTTCTGATTTGGAAGACTCTGAGTTGAGGGTGATTATTTACGATATGGTGCTAGCTTTGGGGGGACTGATGTCCGAAAAAGGTGAGACAGCTAAAATGATTAGCTTATATAAAGAATATCTAAGTAAATGGAAATTTACAGATGGCGAAAAAATGAATGCAGTCCTTGCAAAAATGAAGGCAAGAATTGAATTATTTGAAGATTGATTAGTTTTTAGAATATGCCAGAATATTCTATCTGGCATATTCTAATAAGGCGAATAATACTTAAGTTATTAGTGGCATTTGAAGAATTGCTAAATTTACGCAATCCTGCACGCATCCGCTTCCCAGCGATACCCCACGCCGTACACCGCGCGGATAAACGACTGCTCGGCGTCCAGCGCCTCCAGCTTGCGGCGCAGGTTTTTGATGTGGCTGTCGATGGTGCGGTCGGTCACGACGCGGTAATCGTCATAAAGGTGGTTCAGCAGCTGTTCGCGGGAAAAGACTTTTCCCGGCTCGTGGGAGAGGGTTTTCAGCAGGCGGAACTCCGCAGGCGTCAGGTCCAGCAGCTTGCTGCGCCAGCTCGCCTGGAAGCGGCTTTCGTCGACAATCAGCGGGCTTTCGGCATCGAGCACCTGAAGCTCGCGCTGCGGCCTGCAGCGGCGCAGAATGGTTTTCACGCGGGCGACCACTTCACGCGGGCTGTAGGGCTTGCAGATGTAATCGTCCGCGCCAATTTCGAGCCCCAGCAGGCGGTCAATCTCTTCAATTTTGGCGGTGACCATGACGATCGGCACGTCGGAGAAGCGACGAATTTCCCGGCACAGGGTCAGTCCGTCAACGCCCGGCAGCATTAAATCCAGCAGGATCAGATCCGGCGGGGTCTGACGCACGTATGGCAGCACCTGGTCGCCGTGGCTGATCAGCGATGGAGCGTAGCTGGCCGCACGTAAATAGTCGATCAGCAGCTGCCCAAGCTTCGGCTCGTCTTCCACAATCAAAATGCGCGGCGTGTTTTCGTCAATCGGTAACTCGGTCATACTTCTCTCGATAAATCCCGTTCCAGAGGTAACTCTACTGTAATGCTAACCCCGCCAAAAGGCGAATGGGCGGCGCGGATCGTGCCATTATGCGCCTCGACGATGTTAACGCAAATCGCCAGCCCCAGTCCGGAACCGCCGCTGGCGCGGTTACGGGAGCCTTCGGTACGGTAGAAACGTTCAAACAGTTTTTCCAGCTGCGCGTCCTGCACGCCGGGGGCGGAGTCCGCGAAGGTGAGGGCAAAGCGCCCGTTTTCCTGCCTGCCGGAGATGTGCAGCCCGCCGCCGCTGTCGGTGTAGCGCAGGCTGTTTTCCAGCAGGTTATTGAACAGCTGCATCAGCCGGTCCTTGTCGCCAAACACCACCGCGCTGTCCGGCAGGGAGAGGTCGATTTTCAGGTTGCGGCTGGCAAAGCGCTCGCGGAAGGCGCCGCTGATCACTTCCAGAATGTTAATCACGTCCACCGGCGCTTTCTGGTAGGCCAGCGCGCCTTCGTCGGACATGGAGAGCTGGTGGAGATCGTCCACCAGCTTGGTGAGCGTGCCCACCTCCGCCTGCAGAGAGGCCACCGATTCAGGCGTAAACTGGCGCACGCCGTCCTGGATGGCCTCCAGCTCGCCGCGCAGCACCGCCAGCGGCGTGCGCAGCTCGTGGGAGATATCGGCCATAAAGTCGCGGCGCATCTGCTGGTTCTTCTCCAGCGTGCTGGCAAGCTGGTTAAAATCCTGCGCCAGCTTGCCCAGTTCGTCCTGGCTGCGGGTATCGACGCGGGTGGTAAAATCCCCGGCGGCCAGCTTGTGCGTGCCTTCCACCAGTCTTTTCACCGGGGCGAGCAGACCGCGCGCCAGCGGGAAGGTGGCGAGCGCGGCGAGCAGGGTGGAGAGGGCGACAATCAGCCAGCTTGTCCGGCGCTGCTGGCGGTCAAAGTTGATGTCGGTGTTGCGCGTCAGGCGCTCCACCGGCGAGGCGATAACCCAGCCGACCGTCGCGTTGTTGACTTTGATCGCCCGACGGGTGCCGTCCGGCGGTATCGGCGCGCGCGGACCCACCAGCGTGCGCATGTCCTGGTCAATCACCCAGAACTGGGTGCGCCAGCCGTGCGGCGGCATGCCCGGCCCCGGGCGATCGTCACCGGTATCGTGCTCCAGCGAGCGCAGGATCTGGAAAATAAAGCGGTCGTTATTGCGCAGAAAACGCCAGTTGCCGTGCTGGGCGTACTGTTCACTCAGCGCATCGCTTAAGCCCTGTAAACGCTGTTCATTGCCATGCTTGATGTAATCAATAAAACCGCGCTCGAAGCTGATCCGCACCGCCCAGTGCATGGTGATCAGCAGGACGATACAGGTGGCAAATATCGCCACGAAGAGCTTGCCGGTAATGCCCGGACGCCAGAATTTCATGAGCCACTCCTTTTGCCGCGCCTAATCACGACGTTCTTGCTGGTATCATCCGGCACTCTGGCGAAGATGAAAGCGGGCAGGGCGATGATGACCGCCATGCTTAAATAGGTATACAAAAAGACCTGATGCGCCACCGGCGTGTCGACGCTGAGATGGTGCTGGCCGTACATGCCGAGCAGTAAACCCGCGATGGTCACCCCGACGCTCATCGAGAGCTGCATGATCATCGACAGCAGGCTATTGCCGCTGCTCGCCAGATCGTCCGGCAGATCCTTCAGCGTCAGGGTATTCATCGACGAGAAGCGCATGGAGTTGACGATCCCCTGGCAGAACAGCACCAGCGGCAGAACGTAGTACCAGCCCATCAGCGCCACGGCCATAAACAGCAGGCTCACCAGCGCCAGCCCCAGCGTGGCGGTCACCAGCACGTGACGGTAGCCAAAGCGGTTAACCACCTGCACCACGATGCGCTTCATTCCCATGCTGCCGAGCACCATCGGGATCATCATCAGGCCCGCGTGGAACGGCGAAAATCCCATTCCGATTTGCAGGAAAACGGGCGTCATAAACGGCAGCATGCCGCTGCCGACGCGCCCGGCGAAGCTGCCGAACAGGCCAAGGCGATAGGTGGGGTTTTTAAACAAGCTAAGGCTGAACAGCGCCTTATCGTTACCTCTGGCATGCCGCAGATACCACAGTATGGCGGTAACGCCGAGCGCGATCAGGAGCCCAAGCGTCAGGGGCGAAATGCCCAGCCCTTTTTGCCCGTCGAGCGCCAGGGTAAGCGTGGCCATGCCCGCCGCCAGCAGGATAAAGCCGAAGAAATCAAAGCGCCGGGTCTGCATTTTGTAGTTCGGCATCAGCGTCAGGGTGGCGATGGCGCCGATGATGCCAACAGGAAGATTGATTAAGAAGATCCAGTGCCAGGAGGCGTACTCCACCAGAATGCCGCCGAGCGCCGGGCCCAGCAGCGGCCCCACCTGACCAGGTAACGTCACAAAGGTCATCGCCGCCATGTACTGCTCGCGCGGCACGATCTTCATCACCGTTAGCCGCCCGACGGGCACCATCATCGCCCCGCCGACGCCCTGCAGCACGCGTGCCATCACCAGCTGGTCGAGGGTGCTGGCCTGGGCGCAAAACAGCGAGCCGGTGGTAAACAGCACGATGGCGGTAAAGAAGATATTCCGCACGCCCACTTTGTCTGCCAGCCAGCCGCTGGCTGGCAGCATGACGGCTACCGTCAGCACGTAGGAGACAATCACCATATGCATATGCAGCGGGCTCTCCCCCAGGCTTTTCGCCATTGAGGGGAGGGCGGTGTTGACGATGGTCGTATCCAGCGACTGCATAAAGAAGCCGAAAGCGACTATCCATAGCTGCCAGCGAACGTTAGCGGGGAGATCGGTCATTTACTCGGTCACCGTGGTTCTGTTTTTACGCGAAAAGCGCAGCCGCAGGCGGTCGAAGAACAGATAGACCACCGGCGTGGTGTACAGCGTCAGCAGCTGGCTCATGACCAGGCCGCCGACAATGGTGATCCCCAGCGGCTGGCGCAGCTCTGAGCCGTCTCCGCCCGAGATAACCAGCGGCAGTGCGCCAAACAGCGCCGCCAGGGTGGTCATCATGATCGGACGAAAACGCAGCAGGCAGGCCTGGAAGATGGCCTCTTCCGGCGACAGATTGCCGTTGCGCTGGGCGTCCAGGGCGAAATCCACCATCATGATCGCGTTTTTCTTCACGATGCCGATCAACAGCATGATCCCGATGAGCGCGATCAGGCTGAACGGCGCGCCGAACAGCTCCAGCGCCAGCAGCGCCCCAACGCCCGCCGACGGCAGCGTCGAGAGAATGGTCAGCGGGTGAACGTAGCTCTCGTACAGCACGCCCAGCACAATATAGACCGTGGCGATGGCGGCCAGAATCAAAATCACCTGCGAGTTCATCGTCTCCTGGAACACCTGCGCGGTGCCGGCAAAGCTGCCGCGCACGGTGGACGGCACGCCAAGCTGCGTCATCGCGCGGTTGATTGCGTCGCTGGCTTCTGAAAGCGACGAACCGGCGGGCAGGTTAAAGGAGATGGTCGACGCCGCCGAAAGGCCCTGATGGTTCACCGACAGCGGCGCGTTGGCAGGCTGCCAGCTGGCAAAGTAGGAGAGCGGAATCGCCTTGCCGTCGTTGTTAATCACAAACATTTTGTCCAGGGCGCTGATGTCCTGGGTGTAGCGCGGATCAACCTCCATCACCACCTTGTACTGGTTCATCGGCTGGTAGATGGTGGAGATCTCGCGCTGGCCGAAGGCGTTGTTCAGCAGGCTGTTGGCGGCTTCAACGTTAATGCCCAGACGCGACATGGTTTCGCGGTCGTAGGTCAGGGCCATCTCGGCGCCGTTGTCCTGCTGATCGGAGTTGACGTCCGCCAGCTCCGGCAGGGCGGCCAGCGCCTTGCGGATCTTCGGCTCCCACTCACGCAGGGCGGCTAAATCGTCCGAGAGCAACGTGTACTGATAGCTGGCGTTCGCCTGACGGCCGCCGACGCGGATATCCTGAACGGCCATCAAAAACAGGTTTGCCCCCGGCTCTTTGGCGAGCTTCACCCGCAGACGGTCAATCACCTGCTGGGCGGTTTCGTTGCGCTCGCCGCGCGGTTTCAGGGTAATAAACATCATCCCGCTGTTAACGCGTGACCCGCCGGTAAAGCCGGTGACGTTATCCACGGCTTTGTCTTCCCGAATGATCTTCATAAAGTCCTGCAGCTTGCCGCGCATCGCCTGGAACGAAATGCTCTGGTCCGCCTGAATCCCCCCCATCAGCACGCCGGTGTCCTGCTCCGGGAAGAAGGTTTTCGGGATGGTGATGTACATCCAGACGTTCAGCCCAATGGTGGCGATAAGCACCAGGCCGACCAGCCGGGTATGGTTCAGCACCCACTTCAGCGATTTGCCGTAGCCTTCCTGCATGGCCATCAGGAAGCGACCAAAGCCTTTACGGCGCGGCTGCGAATGGGGTTTGCTGCGCTTGAGCATCCAGCCGCACATCATCGGCGTCAGCGTTAAGGAGATCGCCAGCGAAATGCCGATGGCGACGGAGAGGGTGACGGCGAACTCGCGCAGCAGCCGGCCCGGTAGCCCGCCCATCAGCAGCAGAGGCAGGAATACCGCCACCAGCGACAGGCTCATGGAGAGCACCGTAAAGCCCACCTCGCGCGTGCCCTGCAGCGCAGCCTGCAGCGGCTTCACGCCCGCTTCCAGGTGGCGGGAAATGTTTTCCAGCACCACGATGGCGTCATCTACCACGAAGCCCGTCGCTATCGTCAGGGCCATCAGCGACAGGTTGTTGAGGCTAAACCCGCACAGGTACATGGCGGCAAAGGTACCGATCAGCGAGACCGGCACGGCCACTGCCGGAATAAGCGTCGCGCGACCGGATCGCAGGAACAGGAAGACCACCAGGATCACCAGGGCGACGGAGATAATCAGCGTTTGCTCCACCTCTTCAAGCGAGGCGCGAATGGTCGGGGAGCGATCCTGGGCAATTTGCAAATCGATTGCTGCCGGGATGGTCTCCTGCAGGTCCGGAAGGCGGGCGCGAATGCTGTTCACCGTCTCAATAATGTTCGCTTCCGGCAGCTTGCGGATCATCAGCAGAATGGCCGGTTTCGCATTGGTCATCCCGGCGTTGCGCACGTCCTGCACCGAGTCGGTGACGCTGGCAACGTCGCTTAAGCGCACCGCCGCGCCGTTGTTGTAGTGAATAATGAGCGGCTGATATTCCGCGGCGGTTTTCAGCTCGTCGTTAGTGTGGATCTGCCAGCGGTGGCTACCGTCCTCAATCGCCCCTTGCGGCTTGCGGACGTTGGCCGTGCTGATGGCGGAGCGCACGTCATCCAGCGACACGCCCTGGTTGAACAGCGCCTGCGGGTTTAGGCCCACGCGCACGGCGGGCAGAGAGCTCCCGCCGACGCTCACGTCACCGACGCCGTTAATTTGTGAGATTGTCTGCGCCAGCTGGGTAGACGCAAAGTCGTAAAGCTGCCCCTGAGAATACGTGTCCGAGGTCAGCGTCAGGATCATGATCGGCGCATCGGACGGGTTGGCCTTGCGGTAGGTTGGGCGGCTCGGCATCCCGCTCGGCAGCAGGCTTTGCGCGGCGTTGATGGCCGCCTGCACGTCGCGCGCCGCACCGTTAATATCCCGGTCGAAGCTGAACTCCAGAATGATGCGCGTGCTGCCCAGCGAGCTGCTGGAGGTCATCTCGTTGACCCCCGCAATCCGCCCGAGCGAGCGCTCCAGCGGCGTGGCAACCGACGAGGCCATGGTCTCCGGTGACGCGCCCGGCAGCGAGGCGCTGACCATGATCACCGGGAAATCCACCTGCGGCAGCGGCGCTACCGGCAGCAGCCGGAAGCCCAGCACGCCGCAGAGGGTAATGGCGAGCGAGATTAAAATCGTCGCCACCGGGCGATAAATGAAGAGGGCGAAAAACTTCACTTATGCCTCCTCTTCACGTTTCGGGAAGCGGCTTTTGGTCCACAGCGCCAGGCGGTCAAACAGCAGGTAGATAACCGGCGTGGTGAAGAGCGTGAGCACCTGGCTCACCAGCAGACCGCCGACCATGCCGATACCCAGCGGACGGCGCAGCTCCGCGCCAACGCCGGTGCTGAGCATCAGCGGCAGCGCGCCCAGCAGGGCGGCCAGCGTGGTCATCAGGATCGGACGGAAACGCAGCAGACAGGCCTGGAAGATGGCGTCGCGCGGCGACATGCCCTGCTCGCGCTCGGCGGCCAGGGCAAAGTCGATCATCATGATGGCGTTCTTCTTCACGATCCCGATAAGCAAGATAATGCCGATGATGGCAATGACGTCCAGCTCGCTGCCCGCCAGCATCAGTGCCAGCAGCGCCCCCACGCCCGCCGTTGGCAGGGTAGAGAGGATGGTGATCGGGTGGATAAAGCTTTCGTACAGCACGCCGAGCACGATGTACATCGCCACGACCGCCGCGACGATAAGCCAGATGGTGTTACCCAGCGCGGCCTGAAACGCCAGCGTGCTGCCCTGGAACTGGGTCTGAATATCGGACGGGAAGCTGAGCTCTTTTTCAGCAGCCTGAATGGCCTCCACCGCTTCGCCGAGAGAATAATTGTCCGGCACGTTGAAGGAGATGGTGGTGGACGGGAACTGATCCAGATGGTTAATCGACAGCGGGGTATAGCGTTCTTCCACCGTGGCGATAGCGCTCAGCGGCACAATGCCGCCGTCTTTGCTGGTCAGGCGCACCGAGTCCAGCCCCGCCAGTCCGGGCGTGTTCTCAGTGTTGTGCTCCAGCACCACGCGATACTGGTTCGCCTGGGTGTAGATGGTGGAGATCAGGCGCTGACCAAAGGCGTTGTACAGCGCGTTGTCCACGTCCGACATGGTAATGCCCAGACGGCTGGCGGTATCGCGGTTGACGTTCACGTACGCCGCCAGCCCTTTGTCCTGCCAGTCGCTGCTGACGTCGGCGAGCTGCGGCAGGGTGTTAAGCTTATTCACCAGCTGCGGCACCCAGGTGCTGAGCGCGTCCAGCGAGGTGGCCTGCAGCGTGAACTGGTACTGCGTGCGGCTGACCTGGGTATCAATGGTCAAATCCTGAATCGGCTGCAGGTAAAGCTCAACGCCCGGCACCCGCGCCACGGCGTTTTGCAGACGCTCAATGACGGCGTTGACGCGATCGTCGCGTTCATCCAGCGGCTTGAGGTTGATCTGCAGACGCGCGCTGTTGAGCGACGGGTTGGTGCCGTCGACGCCCACGTAGGAGGTCAGGCTCTCGACCGCCGGATCCTTCATGATGATTTCAGACACCTGCTGCTGGCGCTGGGCCATACTGGCGAAGGAGACCGACTGGGGAGCCTGCAGCGTGCCCTGAATAATGCCGTTGTCCTGGATCGGGAAGAAGCCTTTCGGAATGAAAATCCACAGCATCACGCTGAGCGCCAGGGTTCCCAGCGCCACGCCGAGCGTGGCCCACGGATGGTTCAGAACTTTCGCCAGCACGCGACCGTAGGCGGCAATAATCCGCTCGAACATGCGCTCGGAGGCGCGCGAGAATCGGTTTTGCTTGCGCAGGGACTCGTGGCTCAGCATACGGGCGCACATCATCGGAGTCAGGGTCAGCGACACCACGGCGGAGATCAAAATGGCGACCGCCAGCGTCACGGCAAACTCGCGGAACAGACGCCCGACGATATCGCCCATAAACAGCAGCGGGATCAGCACCGCAATCAGCGAGAAGGTCAGCGAGATAATGGTAAAGCCGATTTCGCCTGCGCCCTTCAGCGCGGCCGCCAGCGGCTTTTCGCCTTTCTCGATATAGCGCGAAATGTTCTCGATAACGACGATGGCGTCATCCACCACGAACCCGGTGGCGATGGTGAGCGCCATCAGCGTCAGGTTGTTAATCGAAAAATCGAGGAACACCATCACCGCAAAGGTCCCGACCAGCGAGAGCGGCACGGCGACGGCGGGAATAATGGTGGCCGGAACGTTACGCAGGAACAGATAGATGATCATGACCACCAGCGCAATCGCCAGCCTCAGCTCAAACTGGGTGTCGGTGACCGACGCGCGAATGTTGGTGGTACGGTCGGAAAGCACCTTCACGCTGACCGACTTCGGCAGGCTTTCGATCAGCTGCGGCAGCATGGTGCGGATGCTGTCGGCGGTTTCGATGATGTTAGCGCCCGGCTGGCGCTGCACGTTCATCACGATCGCCTGCTGCCTGTTGGCCCAGGCGCCGAGCCAGCTGTTTTCGGCACCTTGCTCCACGGTCGCCACGTCGCCCAGACGCACCGGGGCGCCGTTCTGGTAAGCAATAATCAGCTGACGGTATTCATCGGCGGATTGCATCTGATCGTTGGCAGAGAGCGTCACGGCGCGGGTGGGACCGTCCAGCGAGCCTTTTGCCGAGTTAACGTTGGCGCTGCTGATGGCGGTGCGGATGGTTTCGCTGGTCAGCCCCAGCGCGGCAATCGCCTGCGCGTTAAGCTTCACGCGCACGGCGGGGCGCTGGCCGCCCGCCAGCGTGACGAGGCCGACGCCGGAGACCTGAGAAATTTTCTGCGCCACGCGCGTTTCGACCATGTCTTCGACCTGGGTCATCGGCATGGCGGAGGAGGTGACGGCCAGCGTCATGATCGGCGGATCCGCCGGGTTCACCTTGCTGTAGACCGGCGGGTTAGGCAGGTCGGACGGCAGCAGGTTGGTGGCGGCGTTGATGGCGGCCTGCACCTCCTGCTCGGCGACGTCCAGCGACAGCGTCAGCTGGAACTGCAGCGTCACGACGGATGCCCCGCCGGAACTCTGGGAGGACATCTGTTTTAGTCCGGACATCTGGCCGAACTGGCGCTCCAGCGGCGCGGTAATGGCGGACGTCACCACGTCCGGGCTGGCGCCGGGATAGAGTGTGACAACCTGAATCGTTGGGTAATCCACCTCCGGCAGCGCCGACACGGGCAGGAAGCGATAGCCGATAATCCCGGCGAGCAGGATCGCTACCATCAGCAGCGTGGTGGCGACAGGACGGAGGATAAACAGGCGTGACGGCCCGCCTGTAGAGCCTGGAGGCATCACCTGCATCAGGATTTCGCTCCCTGTTTCGCAGGTTCAACCACTTCCACTTTGGCCCCTTCGGTCAGACGGTCAATGCCGTCGGTGACCACGCGGTCGCCTGCGGAAAGGCCGGCGGCGATGACCACCGTCTGGCTGTCCTGGATACCGGTTTTCACCAGGTGCTTGCTGACCTTATTGTCGCTGTTAAGTACCCAGACGAAGTTACCTTCGTTACCCATCTGCAGCGCAGCGGTAGGGATCACCACCGCGTTCTCTTCGGTGGCGACCAGCATGCGCGCGTTGACGAACTGGTTCGGGAAGAGGGCATCGTCCTGATTGTTAAAGCGCGCCTTCAGCTTGATGGTGCCGGTGGTGGTGTCGATCTGGTTATCCAGACTGAGCAGGGAACCTTCGCTCAGCTTCTGCCTGTTGCTGCGGTCCCAGGCTTCCACCACCAGCCCCTTTCCGGATTTTTGCGCCTGCACCACGGTCGCAATTTCGCTTTCCGGCAGGGTAAAGACTAAATCAATCGGGTGAGTCTGGGTGATCACCACGATGCCCGTGGTGTCGCCGCTGGAGATCTGGTTGCCGATATCGACCTGCTTCAGGCCCACGCGCCCGTCAATCGGCGCGGTGATGCGGCTCCAGTCCAGCTGCAGCTGTGCGCTGGCCACGGCGGCCTCGTCGGCTTTGATGGTACCCTGCGTTTCGCTGACCAGCGACTGCTGGGTGTCCAGCTCCTGACGAGACACGAGGTTGGTTTTCACCAGCTGCTGGTAGCGGGCCAAATCGCGGCGAGCGTTGGCGAGCGTGGCTTTGTCCTTCGCGAGCTGCCCCTGCGCCTGGGCGAGGGCGACCTTAAACTGGCTCGGGTCGATTTCCGCCAGCAGATCGCCCGCTTTGACCTGCTGACCTTCCTGGAAGTGAATGGCCATCAGCTGACCGTCGACGCGGCTGCGCACCGTCACGGTGTTGGCGGCGGTAATGGTCCCAAGGCCCGTTAGATAGCGAGGAACGGCTTTATTCACTGCCGTCGCCGCCTGTACCGGCGCCAGCGCGCCGCCGCGCATGCCGTGACGCCCTCCGCCTGCCGGGCGCTGCGCCTGACTACTGGCACCAGCGGGGGCGGCGGAGTTCGCGGATTGACTGTGCCAGTACCAGGCGGCGGCAAGGACCACCACAATGATGCCAGCGGCGATTGCCCAGCGGGATTTGTTACTGCCTTTCATCGTTGTACGTTCTCATCCTGAAGACTTCGGGGAATGATACTAGTTTAGTCAGCTAACACAGCGGAAAAATGGAGGAAATATGGAAGACTGTCAGGAATGGTCTGAATGGAGGTAAACGCAAAACGGCAACATCCGTTGCCGTTTTTGGTGTTTTCTCCCTCTCCCTGTGGGAGAGGGCACCAGACCGCACCGCAACAACGCTAGCTAAACATCACCTGCGCCCAGCGCGCCAGACCAGCGGTAACGGAGCCAAAGTCATCCCCACCGGCAATCGGAATGCCCGGCAGCTGTTCCGCCAGCGCTTTCTTGATCAGCGGCGAACGGGCGCTACCCCCGGTCAGGTAAATCACGTCCGGCTTCTCTTTGCCGTTCTCCAGCGCCAGCTGCACCTGCTCCAGAATACGCTGCAGCGGCTGCGCGAGCGCCGCCTCCAGCCCGTCCTGCGAAATCGCGGTGGTCAGTTCGTCGCAGATAAACGGCAAGGAGACCGCATGCTCAGCGCGGTCGGAAAGGGCAATTTTGCTCTCTTCGGCAGTCCGCACCACGCGATAGCTCAGGCGCTGACGCCACACTTTATACAGCAGGGCGACTTTTTCGGCGTCCTGCGCGTCGCGCACCAGATCGTTCAGGAAGCGGCCGTTCGCGGTGCTGTAAAAATCACTTTGCGCAGGCACATCGTTGATGGCAATCGCGTTCCACCACGGCAGGATCGGCAGGGCGATGCCTTTTTCGGTTTGCCCGCCCATGCCGAGCAGCGGCATCAGGCTTTTGAATGCCAGCGCGATATCGAGATCGTTACCGCCTACGCGGCAGCCGCTGTGCCCCAGCAGGCTATTTTCACGGTCGCGACGGTTATGCCACTGCGGCCCCATCAGCAGCAGCGAGCAGTCCGTTGTGCCCCCGCCGATATCCACGACTAATACGCGCTTCTCTTCCGCCAGCGTGGCTTCAAAATCCAGCCCCGCGGCAACCGGCTCGTACTGGAACACCACGTCGCGGAAGCCTGCCCGGTGCGCCGCGCGTTCAAGGATCCCCTGCGCCTGCTGGTTAGCCTCATCGCCGCCCAGCCCCTGGAAGTTGATCGGGCGGCCAATGACCGCCTGGGTAATCGCATCGGAGACCTGCGTCTGCGCCTGAGTGCGAATATGCAGCATCATCGCGCACACCAGGTCTTCGAACATCGCCACCTGCTGCGGCTTCAGTCCGCTGGCGCCGAGGAAGGATTTTGGCGACTTAACGAAGTAAACCTCTTCAGGATCTTCAATATAGTGCCCGAGCGAAGAGAGGCCGAACTGCACGCTGGACGGCGTAACGTCGATGTCTTCCTCACGGTTAAAGCTGACCGCCCGGCGCAGCAGCGCCTGGGTCTCCGCCGCCGTGGCCGGAACCTGATGGTGGCGGAACAGCCATTCGCTTACCGCTTCACGCGTCGGCGCGCAGAGCATTGACGGCAGCAGCGTGCTCTCTTTTTCCATTTTCAGAAGCTGTGGCTGCCCGTTTTGCATAATCGCAACCGAGCAGTTTGCCGTACCGTAGTCGAATCCAATAAACACGATTAATCCCCATGCCAGTGAGAAGGGGCGAGACTTTAACGAAATGTCCGCATGGCGACAACAGGAATATGAAAGCAAGGCGAAACAGGACCTTTCCGTTTATGCTGTGGAGAACCCAAAAGGAGAGACGATGTACACCCTGAACTGGCAACCCCCTTACGACTGGCAGTGGATGTTTGGCTTTCTCGGCGCGCGTGCGGTGACGGGCATTGAAACCGTCACCCACGACTACTACGAGCGCAGTTTTGCCTGCGAAGGGCATCAGGGGATATTTCGCGTAACGCCGGATATCGCCACCCATACGCTGACCGTGACGCTCAGTCCGGGATTAGTTCCGGTTGCGCAGACGTGCCTTGAACGCATCGAGCGCCTGTTCGATCTCGCCTGCAACCCGCAGCACATCGCGGATACGCTGGGCGATCTCGGTGCTGCCCGGCCAGGCTTGCGTTTGCCGGGGGCGATGGACGCGTACGAGCAGGGCGTCCGGGCGATCCTCGGGCAGCTGGTGAGCGTGGCGATGGCGGCGAAACTGACGTCGCGCGTGGTGGCGCTGTGCGGTGAGCCGATCGCGGATTGTCCGGGGTATCTCTGTTTCCCCACGCCGGACGCGCTGGCGGCAGCGGACCCGCTGGCGATGAAAGCGTTGGGCATGCCGGTAAAACGCGCGGAGTCGTTAATTCACCTGGCGCAGTCGGTCATCGACGGGACGTTTCCGCTTTTCCCACCCGAGAATATTGAGGCCGGGATGAAGGCGCTACAGCAGCGGCCGGGGATAGGGCGCTGGACGGCAAACTACCTGGCCCTGCGCGGCTGGCAGGCGAAAGATGTCTTTCTGCCTGATGATTATCTGATTAAGCAACGCTTTGCCGGGATGACGCCCGCGCAGATTCGGCGTTATGCCGAACGCTGGCAGCCGTGGCGCTCTTACGCGCTGCTGCACATCTGGTATACCGACGGCTGGACGCCGTCAGTTGATGGCGAAATAGCTGGTGTTGAGCAGTAGATCCAGCGGCTGCGGCTCGGCGATGGTGTCGCCATAGATGAAATCAATGCCGATGCCGGAGAGCGTATCCATCATGATGGGCTGATTGCACGGGCCCGCGATGGTTTTCATCCCCAGACGCTGGGCGTGGCCCTGAACAATGGTCACCATCATCTCATCCATCAGGTTGCCATACACGTTGCTTACCACCTCTGCGTCCAGCATCAGATAGTCGGCCATATTGGCGGTCAGGTGGGTGAAGACGTTCATGTCGCGGCCCACCTGGCTGAAGATCACGCGGCAACCCGCCTGGCGAAGCTTTTGCAGACTCCGCTGCAGGTTTTTATCCGGGCTGCACACCACGTCGGCAGAGATAACCAGATGCAGGAGACGACCCGGCATCGGGCTTTTATCCAGCAGGTCGAGAAGCTCATCGACCAGCGTTACGCTGGCTAAACCGGCCTCAGAAAGCGGCAGCGCTACCCCCATGCCTTTACTGGCGACCTGTGCGGCAGAGGCGCGGAAAAACTCATTAAAAATACGTCTGTCGAGGGCGTGCAAAAGCTCAGGCTCGGCCAGACCCGAGCGGAAGGCATGCTCTTCCTGGACTTCGCCCTGGCTGGTCCACAGGCGTAACGAGAGCAGCCAGAAATTACTGCTTTCCGGGATGCGCGGGGAGGCGACGCTACGGGCAATCATCATCAGGTGATTGTCTTTAATCATGTGCCACTGTTCATCAAGCGACATCATGCTGCGCGTGTTGTGATCCCGCTCCTGCTGGGGTTCGTAAACCGTCACCATGCCGCGCCCGCTGTTTTTCGAGGCATAACAGGCTATATCGGCCTGCGACATCACCTCCGACGCCTGATGGTTATTTTCATCAATCAGCGTGATGCCTGCGCTGGCGCCGATCCGGTGCAGGCGGCCTTCCCACATAAAGTGATAGTCATTGATCGTGTGGATCAGGCGCCCGGCGATATAGCGCGCGCTTTCAATATTGCAGTCCGGCAGCAGTAACCCGAACTCATCTCCGCCCAGTCGCGCCAGCACGTCGCTGGAGCGGAGCATGGTCAACATCAGGGAGGAGAGCTCCCGCAGCAGGGCATCCCCCGCCGCATGGCCTGCCGTATCGTTGACGGCTTTGAAGCGATCGAGATCGATAAAGACCAGAGCATGACGCTGGCGCGTTTCGCGAACGGTCTGCAGGAGGCGTTTAAGATGATTTTCGAAGCTGACCCGGTTTGCCAGATGGGTCAGGGCATCGTGGGAGGCGCTGTAGCTCAGCTGACGCAGCATTTTGCGCGACTCGGTCACGTCCTGAATCACGATAACCGAGCCAATATTCTGCCCGTCCAGCGTGCTGAGCGGCGTAATGCTGTAGTGAATATCAAAATTACCGCCGGTACGGCAGTTCAGCACCACGTCCTGATCGATATCGGAACGGGACATATCGCCGCTGTGAATATTCTCCATCAGCGGCCCTTTTTCACCAAAGGTGATGTGCAACACCTTCAGGATCGGCTGGCCAATAGCCTCGGTCTGCAGCCAGCCGCTCATTTTCTCGGCCACCGGGTTCATGAAGGTGACGTTCATGTTGATATCGGTACACAGCACCGCTTCACCGATAGAATCGAGGGTGATGTGCAGACGCTCTTTTTCCTGGAAGAGGGCCTCGTTGAGCTGCTTCACCTCGGTCATGTCCATGTTGATCCCGAGCAGCCGTTCGACTTCACCCTGCTTATTGAGCACCCGGTTCGCCAGGGAGCGAATGTGGCGCACGCCTTCCTTCACGCGGATGCGGAATTCCAGCTTAAACGGCAGACGGGAAATCAGCGAGTCCCGCAGCACCTGCTCAGCGTGGGCACGATCTTCCGGCAGCATCGTGTCATGCCAGAGCTGCCAGGTAGGCTTGATGTGCGGCGGGATTTCATACAGCTCAAACATCCGCTTGTCCCAGCTGATAATGTCTGGCTCCAGATCCCACTCCCAGATGCCGATGCCGCCCGCTTCGTTAGCCAGCGTAATGCGCTCCATCAGGCGTTTGTTGACCCACTCGGTCTGCTTCAGGTCGTTAATGTCTTCAATCTGGGCGATAAAATAGAGCGGCGAGCCGTCGGCATGGCGCACGACGGAGACGGCAAGGAGTGCCCAGACCACTTCCCCGTCGCGAGTGTAATAGCGCTTCTCAAGGGTATAGGTATTGATGTCGCCGTTGACCAGCTGTTCGAGCTGTTCCAGGTCGGTGTGCAGATCTTCCGGCCAGGTGAGCTGCTGGAAGGTCAGCGACTGGAGCTCCGTCTGGCTGTAACCGAGGAAATTGCACAGCGCCTTGTTAGCCTGCAGCCATTTGCCCTCAATGCTGACCAGCGCCATACCGATGGCGGAATACTCCATCGCATTGCGGAAACGCTCCTCGCTTTCGGTGATGTGTTTGCGCTCGGCGCGGAAGGCATACATCACCATGGTCATCACGTTGGCAGGCAGGAGCAGCATCAGGAACGGCAGCCAGGGGGCGTTCAGCATCGCCCCGACGTGCTGGGTTGTCAGCGCCACAGGATTTCGGGCAATCATCAGCGACACAACCATCACGGTGACCAGAAACACCAGGAACGCTTCCATTCGCGGCAAGCGCACGGCGCTCCACATAAGCAAAACGATAACGCAGGTGAAAGGCCACGGCAGCCAGGTGATGGCTGCCCAGCTGAGGGCCAGCGTTACGGCCAGCGTGGTCAGGGTTTCCAGCAGCAGTCTCGGGTCACGGTGGCGCAGCAGATAATGCGGTTTAAACAACAGACCCAACGGTACCACCGCCAGCGCGCCAATGGCTTCGGACAGCACCCAGACGAAGAAATTACGCAGGGGTTCAGGGCCGGGAGCCAGCAGGGATACCAGCAAGCCGCCCACCAGCGGCGGGATCACCGCGCTGCCGATGGCCACGCGGATCCAGTCATTCAGATTCTGCAGCGGGTTGTACCACGGGAGCAATTTGCGCAGCAATAGCGCGCCGGTAAAGGCTTCAACCACGTTAATCGAGGTATAGGTGAGGCTTATCGATCCCCACGAAAAGAGCATCCAGGTGGCCAGAATATTGCCGAACGAACAGGCCAGGGCGATTCCCGGCCACATTTTTCCTGCATGGCGGTAAAACGCCACCATCATAATGGCGGTGGGGAACCAGAGCGGGGCCAGCAGGGTGCCGAACCGGGTAAGCTCCAGGGAAAATAAGGTAAAGATAAAGGTGACCAGGCCCAGACAGACAAGTCGTATTAAAGGATGTGGGGTGGTAACCAAAACCCGCTGGTATTGTTTATTCATTACCGCTTTATCCAGAGACGCCATGCCGTCAGGGAAGATGTCCGAACGCGTGAATTTGATAATTTGGTTTATGCTAGTACAAACAATTTACAATTCATATGGTGACCGCTCAGAATTTGACACCACAGACTTATTAAATAGAGGCTCCGTGAAAAAAAACGGTTAAACGCTGAAAAAACGCTCATTTAAATTTCACTCAGGGAATAAGATGTCACTTTTCGGCCAGTCTCGCAGAACCTGTGCTTTCGACTGGTATCACGCCCGTGAAATCCCTATAATTGCCGCGTTTGACGCTCCGGCGTCGTCCTTCCTTAACATCCAGGTTAATCAGGTCGCTAAATTTATGACTGATAAGTCTCATCAATGCGTCATTATAGGCATCGCCGGCGCATCGGCTTCAGGTAAAAGTCTAATTGCCAGTACGCTTTATCGCGAACTGCGTGAACAAGTAGGTGATGAGCATATCGGCGTCATTCCCGAAGACAGCTATTACAAAGATCAATCCCATCTGTCGATGGAAGAACGCGTCAAAACCAACTATGACCACCCAAATGCAATGGATCACAGCTTGCTGTTCCAGCATTTAGAAGCGCTTAAGAGCGGCCAGGCCATTGAACTGCCCGTTTACAGTTACGTAGAACACACCCGCACCCGGGAAACCATCCGCATCGAGCCGAAAAAGGTCATTATCCTTGAAGGCATCCTGTTGCTGACCGACGCCCGCCTGCGTGAATCCATGAACTTCTCGATTTTCGTCGATACCCCGCTGGATATCTGCCTGATGCGCCGCATCAAGCGTGACGTGAATGAACGCGGCCGTTCGATGGACTCCGTCATGGCGCAATATCAGAAAACGGTCCGCCCGATGTTCCTGCAGTTTATTGAGCCATCCAAACAATACGCCGATATCATCGTGCCGCGCGGGGGTAAAAACCGCATTGCTATTGATATCTTAAAAGCGAAAATCAGTCAGTTTTTTGAATAAGCCGCGTGAATTGTGTACCGTTCAGAGATAACCTGGTTTTACCCTGAGCGCTTACCGCCTCAGGGTACGATGCATGAAAGGAGAAAGTGGCATGCGTCTTTGCGATCGCGATATAGAAGCCTGGCTGGATGAAGGCCGTTTGTCTATTACCCCACGTCCACCCGTTGAGCGTATCAATGGCGTGACCGTTGATGTCCGCCTGGGGAATAAATTCCGCACCTTTAGTGGCCACACTGCGCCGTTCATTGACCTCAGCGGGCCGAAGGACGAAGTCAGCGCCGCGCTCGATCGCGTGATGAGTGACGAAATCGTAATCGATGAAGGCGAAGCTTTTTATCTGCATCCGGGTGAACTGGCCCTGGCGGTGACGTTTGAATCCGTCACCTTACCTCCGGACCTGGTCGGCTGGCTTGATGGTCGTTCTTCGCTGGCGCGACTGGGGCTGATGGTTCACGTGACCGCGCACCGTATCGATCCAGGCTGGTCGGGGCGTATCGTGCTGGAATTCTTCAATGCCGGTAAATTGCCGCTGGCGCTGCGTCCGGGCATGATGATCGGCGCGTTGAGCTTTGAACCGCTGTCAGGCCCGGCAGATCGTCCTTATAACCGTCGGCAGGACGCAAAATATCGCGACCAGCAGGGCGCGGTTGCCAGCCGTATTGATAAAGACTGATCGTTAGTCCATTGAGGATGCCATGAGAAGAGTTCTGACGACGCTGATGATTTTGCTGGTGGTGCTGGTGGCTGGCCTTTCGGCGTTGGTTCTGCTGGTTAACCCCAACGATTTCCGCGCTTACATGGTGCGGCAGGTCGAGGCGCGCAGTGGTTATCAACTGAAGCTTGACGGGCCGCTGCGCTGGCACGTCTGGCCGCAGCTCAGCATTCTCTCTGGCCGCATGTCGCTCACGGCACCGGGGGCGTCCCAGCCGCTGGTGTCCGCAGACAACATGCGCCTCGATGTGGCGCTGATCCCGCTCATTTCCCACCAGCTGCAGGTTAAGCAGGTGATGCTGAAAGGCGCGGTGATTCAGCTCACCCCGCAAACCGAAGCCGTGCGTGATGCCAGTGCGCCGGTTGCGCCGCGCGAAAATACTCTGCCCGATGAACCGTCCGATACCGGCTGGTCCTTTGATATCGGCAAGCTGAAAGTTGCCGACAGCGTGTTGGTTTTCCAGCATGAGCACCAGGAGCAGGTGACCATTCGCAACATTAACCTGCAGATGGAACAGGATGCTCACCATCTTGCGTCGCTGGAATTTAGCGGGCGCGTGAACCGCGATCAGCGCGATTTGACCCTGTCGCTGAATGCTAATGTGAACGCCTCGGACTACCCGCATCAGCTCACGGCCGACATCCAGCAGCTGAACTGGCAGCTGACGGGTGCCGATCTCCCCTCCCAGGGAATAACCGGGCAGGGAACGCTGCAGGCCGTGTGGCGCGAAGAGCAAAAGCAGCTCGAGCTGGATAATCTCAACCTGCAGGCAAATGACAGTAGCCTGAAGGGGCAGGCGAGCGTCACGCTCGAAGAGAAGCCGAAGTGGGTGCTGAATCTGCAGTTTGACAAGCTCAATCTGGAAAACCTGCTGCCGCCTCTGCCGGCCAGCGCCACGGACAACGATGCCACCCAGACGGGGCAAAGCCAGGCACCGGCATCACGTCCGGTTATCTCGTCTAATCTCGATCAGCCTGACTATAACGCGCTGCGCGGATTCACGGCGGATATTCTGCTGAAAGCCAATAGCCTGCGCTGGCGCGGCATTGATTTTACCGACGTGAGCAGCCAGATGTTTAACCATAACGGTTTGCTGGTGATCTCCGAACTGAGCGGGAAGATGGGCGCAGGAAACCTCTCGCTGCCCGGCACGCTGGATGTCCGTAAAGACGTTGCCAGCGCCGAATTCCAGCCGCGTCTCGACAACGTTGAGATAGGCACCATCCTGAACGCGTTCAACTATCCGATATCCCTGACGGGGCAGTTGACGCTCGCGGGTGACTTCTCAGGCACGAAAATTGATGCCGATGCTTTCCGCCGCGAGTGGCAGGGGCAGGCGCATCTAGATCTGAAGAATTCCCGTATGGAAGGGCTTAACTTCCAGCAGCTGGTGCAGCAGGCGGTTGAGCGCAGCAGCGATGTAAAAGCCCAGGATAACTACGACAGTGCCACGCGCCTCGACAGCTTCACCACGGACCTGACGCTGGACAACGGACAACTCACTCTCGATGGGATGCAGGGCGCCTCTTCACTGTTATCAATGACCGGTGAAGGTAAGCTGGATCTGGTGAAAGAGACGGCGGATACGCGCTTTAACGTGCGGGTACTTTCCGGCTGGCAGGGTGAAAGCAAGCTCATCGACTTCCTGAAAGAGACGCCGGTCCCGCTGACCGTATACGGCAAATGGCAGGCCCTGAATTACAGCCTGCAGGTGGATCAGATCCTGCGCAAGCATCTGCAGGATGAAGCGAAACGTCGGCTTAGCGGCTGGGCGGATCGTAATAAAGATTCACAGGACGGTAAGGACGTGAAGAAGCTGCTGGATAAGCTTTGATGTCCGTTGCGCCGGGTGGCGGCTTCGCCTTACCCGGCCTACAAAAGCCTGTACCGTAGGCCCGGTAAGCGCAGCGCCACCGGGCTTTTTTACACCTCAAAATCCAGCTCTTCCTCATCCCGCAGCGGAATGAGCTGAACCTTTTGCACGCGATGGTTTTCAATCTGCAGCGTTTTGAGCAGATAGTCGCCCACCTGAACCTCTTCTCCCGGCTGCGGGATACGCTGCAAATACTCCATCAGCAGGCCGGCAATGGTGTGATATTCCCGTTTTTCATCCAGCGGCAGCGGCACGTATTGCACCAGGTCTTCCAGCGGCATGTGGCCGTTAGCCGTCCACGACCCGTCTGCGTTTTTCTGAATGTCATGGCGGGCGTCAATCTCATCCACCTCGTTAGGCAGATTACCGGCAATGGTTTCCATGACGTCGCTGAGCGTGACCAGCCCTTCCACCGAACCAAACTCATCCACCACAAAGGCAAAGTGCGTGCGCGCGTTACGGAATTGCTCAAGGGCGGAAAGCAGCGGTAGCCCCTCAGGGAAGACCAGCGGCTGGCGCACCAGAACGCGCAGGTTGAGCGCCTCGCCGTGAAGCTGCTGCTGGAGCAGGTCAATAACGTGCACCACGCCCAGCAGCTCCTCTTCCTCTTCACCGCCGGTCACCACCACGCGGGTGTGCTGGTTTTTATCCAGCAGGGCGCGAATGTGCTCTTCTGGTGCCGTCAGGTCGATATGCTCAATGTCGTGCCGCGAGGTCATGATGCTGCTGACCGTCCGCTGATTCAGATTAAGCACCCGCTCGATCATCCGTCGTTCCTGCGGGTCGAAGATCGGCCCGTCGCTGCGATCGGCCAGCATGGCGGAGGATTCGGCATCCAGCTCCGCATCCTCTTTCTTACCGCTTAGCAGGCGCATAACCGTGTCGGCTGTGCGCTGACGCAGGGTCTGATTCGCGGACAGGAAGCGGCGGCGGTTAAATATCGCCAGCTGGTTGAGCGCTTCAATCATGACGGAGAAGCCGATGGCGGCGTACAGGTAGCCTTTCGGAATATGGAAGCCAAAACCGTCGGCCACCAGGCTAAAGCCAATCATCAGCAGGAAGCTCAGGCAGAGGATCACGATAGTCGGGTGACTGTTCACAAAGCGGGTCAGCGCCTTGCTGGCCATCACCATCAGCGTGATGGCAATGATCACCGCGGCCATCATCACCGCAAGGTGGTCGACCATCCCGACGGCGGTGATCACCGAGTCGAGGGAGAAGACCGCATCCAGCACCACGATTTGCGCCACTACCGGCCAGAATTTCGCTCCGCGGCGCTGGGTTGGATTCTCGCTGTCTTTGCCCTCCAGCCGCTCGTTGAGCTCCACCGTGGCTTTGAACAGCAGGAACAACCCGCCGAAGAGCATGATCAGATCGCGGGCGCTGAAACTCAGGCCGTGAATGGAGAACAGAGGCTGAGTGAGCGTTACCAGCCAGGAGATAGAGGCCAGCAGCAGTAAACGCATCACCATCGCCAGCAGCAGACCCGTCACGCGCGCGCGGTCGCGCTGGGAAGGGGGCAGTTTTTCAGCGAGGATGGCGATAAAGACCAGATTATCAATCCCGAGCACCAGCTCGATGACGACCAGCGTAATCAGCCCGGCCCAGATTGAGGGATCGGCAATCCATTCCATAGTAATAGCAATACCTTCTGTTATATGACGAATGTCACACTTCGATCATGGATAAAGCTGGGGGAAATTGCAATGCCGGGCTGAGATTTCTCTTAATACGACGGGTAAAAAAGAGAGCATTCTCAATAGGGTGTAAATAAGCGAAATACGTATATTTAATTACAAGGAATGCATTTTAGGATATATCGCAGGTGATGATTTTTACTCTCATTTTGTCAATATAAAGAAATTCCTAAAAGGTCAAAAATTTGCTCTTAATATTAATCTTAAAAACCGATATTAGGACAGTTGTCTCCTTGCCTGCTATTAGGTTAGCTGCAACAATTCTCCCAGCATCAAATGTTAAATCTCGGTGTTGCTATTAATGTTCGGTCTTCAGGGATGGTTATTCATTATCCGTCGGGTTTCTCAAGCGACTGATATATTTCCAGAAGACCTTGCTCAAGAGGGTGTCTATCCATAACACATTGTTTAGTCAGTGGATTGGTAACTGAAAGCCAAGGGCGGTAGCGTGCCTGAAAGCGTGTGAATCAGCCTCGATTATTCTGTCAATAGCCAATGGATGAATAAGCTTTTTTTAGGACTGATGCCAGTTATATTTCTATTTGATTAACTGCATGCTGAAACCCAATACGACTCGAGCTTATTTAAATTGCACAGGATAATTACTCTGCCAAAGTGATAAATAATCAATGATGAAATCCAAAATGAAATTGATGCCATTATTGGTGTCTGTGACCTTGATGAGTGGTTGCACGGTCTTTCCCGGCAGCAATATGTCAACAATGGGTAAGGATGTGATCAAGCAACAGGATGCCGATTTTGATCTCGACAAAATGGTGAATGTTTATCCACTTACGCCTCGTCTGGTCGAACAATTACGTCCACGTCCGAATGTTGCCCAGCCGAATATGTCGCTGGACCAGGAAATTGCGTCCTACCAGTACCGCGTGGGGCCGGGTGACGTGATCAACGTGACCGTCTGGGACCACCCTGAACTGACCACGCCAGCGGGCCAGTACCGTAGCTCAAGCGATACCGGTAACTGGGTGCAGTCAGATGGCACTATGTTCTATCCCTACATTGGTAAAGTCCATGTTGCAGGCAAAACGCTTGCCGAGATCCGTAGTGATATTACCGGCCGCTTAGCGCAGTACATCGCCGATCCGCAGGTGGACGTTAATATCGCCGCATTCCGCTCGCAAAAAGCCTATATCTCCGGCCAGGTGAACAAATCCGGCCAGCAGGCCATCACCAACGTTCCTCTGACCGTCCTGGATGCCATCAACGCCGCGGGCGGGTTAACCGACGGCGCCGACTGGCGCAACGTGGTGCTCACCCACAACGGGAAGGAGCAGCGTATTTCGCTGCAGGCGCTGATGCAAAACGGCGATCTGACCCAGAACCGCCTGCTCTATCCGGGCGACATTCTCTACGTGCCGCGCAATGACGATCTGAAAGTCTTCGTGATGGGTGAAGTGAAGAAACAGAGCACCCTCAAAATGGACTTCAGCGGTATGACGCTGACCGAAGCGCTGGGCAATGCTGAGGGTATCGATCTGACGACCTCTAACGCGACCGGTATCTTCGTTATTCGTCCGCTGAAAGGTGAGGGCAGTGCGAAAGGCAAGATTGCCAACATCTACCAGCTGGATATGTCCGATGCGACCTCTCTGGTGATGGCAACGGAGTTCCGTCTCCAGCCATATGATGTGGTGTATGTCACCACCGCGCCGGTTGCCCGCTGGAACCGTCTGATCAACCAGTTGCTGCCAACCATCAGTGGCGTTCGCTACATGACGGATACGGCGCGCGACATTCATACCTGGTAATCCGCGATGTTTAACAAAATTCTGGTGGTATGCGTGGGGAACATTTGCCGTTCCCCTACGGCTGAACGGTTGTTGAAACACTACCAGCCCGAACTGACCGTTGATTCGGCAGGGCTGGGTGCACTGGTCGGTAAAGGTGCCGATGAGCGCGCAACGAGCGTGGCGCGGGATCATCACCTCTCTCTCGACGGCCACGTGGCCCGCCAGGTCACTGGCCGCATGTGCCGGGAGTATGACCTGATCCTGACGATGGAAAAACGCCATATTCATGCGCTGTGCGATATCGCTCCGGAGATGCGCGGCAAGGTGATGCTGTTTGGTCACTGGGACAATGAACGTGAAATCCCCGATCCGTATCGCAAAAGCCATGAGGCCTTTGAGGCGGTTTACACCTTACTTGACCAGTCTGCCCAACAGTGGGCGCAGGCACTGAAAGTTCAGCAGGGATAACAATGACAGAAAAAACAAGACCTTCTGCCGCCCCGACTTCGGGCAGTGATGAAATTGATATTGGGCGCCTGGTCGGCACTGTTGTAGAGGCAAAGTGGTGGGTGCTGGGCATTACCGCCGTGTTCGCCGCGGCGGCCGTCGTCTATACGCTGTTCGCCACCCCTATCTACAGCGCCGATGCGCTGGTGCAGATCGAGCAGAATACCGGCAACTCGCTGGTGCAGGACATTGGTTCCGCGCTGGCGAACAAGCCGCCGGCATCCGACGCCGAAATTCAGCTCATCCAGTCACGCCTGGTGCTGGGTAAAACGGTTCACGACCTCGGGCTCGATATCTCCGTCACCAAAAATACCTTCCCACTCTTTGGTGCCGGCTGGGATCGTCTGATGGGGCGCAACAACGACACGGTGAAAGTCACTGACTTCGTGCTGCCGAAAGGGGCAGGCGATCAGACGTTTACCCTGACGGTGCTTGGCCCGAAACAGTACCAGCTAACCAGCGACGCAGGCTTTAGCGCCCGCGGTGAAGTGGGGCAGATGCTGACCAAAGACGGCGTCAGCATGATGGTCAGCGCGATTAACGCCCAGGAGGGCGGCGAATTCACCGTCACCAAATTCTCCACCCTGGGGATGATCAACAATCTGCAAAACAACCTGACCGTCACCGAAAACGGTAAGGACACCGGCGTGCTGAGCATGACCTTTACCGGTGAAGATAAGGATCAAATCCGCGACATCCTGAACAGCATTACCCGCAACTACCTTGAGCAGAACGTTGAGCGTAAGTCGGCGGAAGCGGCGAAAAGCCTGGCCTTCCTCGCTAAACAGCTCCCGGAAGTGCGCGCCCATCTGGATGATGCCGAGAACAAGCTGAACGCCTATCGTCAGGATAAAGACTCCGTTGACCTGCCGCTGGAGGCGAAATCGGTCCTCGATTCGATGGTCAACATTGATGCGCAGCTCAACGAGCTGACCTTCAAAGAGGCGGAGATTTCCAAGCTTTATACCAAACGTCACCCGGCCTACCGCACGCTGCTGGAGAAACGCCGTACCCTGGAAGAGGAGAAGGCGAAGCTCAATGACCGCGTGACCGCGATGCCGAAAACGCAGCAGGAGATCGTGCGTCTGACCCGCGACGTGGAGTCCGGACAGCAGGTTTACATGCAGCTGCTGAACAAGCAGCAGGAGCTGAAAATCACCGAAGCCAGTACCGTCGGTGACGTGCGCATCGTCGACCCGGCCATTACCCAGCCTGGCGTGCTGAAGCCGAAGAAAGCGCTGATTATTCTCGGCAGCATTATTCTCGGCCTGATGCTCTCCATCGTGGGCGTGCTGCTGCGTTCGCTGTTCAACCGCGGTATCGAAAGCCCGCAGGTGCTGGAAGAGAGCGGTATCAACGTCTATGCCAGCATTCCGCTGTCCGAGTGGCAAAAATCCCGCGACAGCGTCAAAACCATCAAGGGCGTCAAGCGTTACAAACAGAGCCAGCTTCTGGCGGTGGGTAACCCGACCGACCTCGCCATCGAAGCGATCCGTAGCCTGCGTACCAGTCTGCACTTCGCCATGATGCAGGCCAAAAACAACGTCATGATGTTAACCGGCGTGAGTCCGTCAATCGGTAAAACCTTCGTCTGCGCCAACCTGGCGGCGGTGGTCAGCCAGACCAACAAGCGCGTGCTGCTGATCGACTGCGATATGCGTAAGGGCTACACCCACGAGCTGCTGGGCACCAACAACGTGAACGGTCTGTCGGAAATCCTGCTCGGCAAAGGTGAAATCAGCCAGAGCGCGAAACCTACAACGGTGCCGAAATTTGACCTGATCCCACGCGGTCAGGTGCCGCCTAACCCGTCCGAGCTGCTGATGAGCGAACGCTTTACCGAGCTGGTGGAGTGGGCGAGCAAAAATTACGACCTGGTGCTGATCGATACGCCGCCAATTCTGGCCGTGACCGACGCGGCCGTTGTTGGCCGCCACGCGGGCACCACGCTGATGGTGGCGCGTTACGCGGTGAACACCCTGAAAGAGGTGGAAACCAGCCTGAGCCGCTTCGAGCAGAACGGCATTGAGGTGAAAGGGGTGATCCTGAACTCCATCTTCCGCCGCGCGACCGGGTACCAGGATTACGGCTATTACGAGTACGAATATAAATCTGACAGTAAATAACAAAACACACCCCACACCCCTCACCCTAACCCTCTCCCCAAAGGGGAGAGGGGACTGTTCGGTGCGGGATTTGGGGGACGAACGTAATGATAACCACTGGCTGCCTTTCACCCTCTCCCCTTTGGGGAGAGGGCCGGGGTGAGGGGAAAAGATGACCACACAACGCCCTTTAGTTTCAATCTATATGCCGACATGGAATCGTCAGCAGCTGGCGATCCGCGCAATCAAATCCGTCCTGCGACAGGATTACGATAACTGGGAGCTGATCATCGTTGATGACTGCTCTTCCTCGTATGAACAGCTGCAAAAGTTTGTGACTGACCTCAACGACCCGCGGGTGGTCTATACGCATAACGCCATTAACTCCGGCGCGTGCGCGGTGCGTAATCAGGCGATTATGCAGGCCAAAGGGCAGTATCTGACCGGGATCGACGACGATGACGAATGGACGCCGAACCGCCTGTCTATCTTCCTGTCGCATAAAGAACAGCTGGTCACGCACGCTTTCCTGTATGCCAACGACTATGTCTGTCAGGGCGAGGTTTACTCGCAGCCCGCGAGTCTGCCGCTGTACCCGAAATCGCCGTACTCTCGCCGCCTGTTCTACAAGCGCAACATTATTGGTAACCAGGTCTTCACCTGGGCGTGGCGCTTCAAAGAGTGCCTGTTCGATACCGAACTCAAGGCCGCGCAGGATTACGATATCTTCCTGCGCATGGTGGTGGAATACGGCGAGCCGTGGAAAGTGGAAGAGGCCACCCAGATCCTGCACATCAACCACGGGGAGATGCAAATCACCTCCTCGCCGAAGAAGTTCTCCGGCTACTTCCATTTTTACCGCAAGCACAAGGACAAGTTTGACCGTGCCAGCCGTAAATATCAGCTCTTTACCCTCTATCAGATCCGCAATAAGCGCATGAACTGGCGCACGCTGCTGACGCTGCTGTCCGTGCGTAACGGCAAGCGCCTGGCTGATGGACTTCGGGGGAAATAATGTTTCTGGAAGATTGCCGCGCTAACAGCTGGAGCCTGCGTCCGTGCTGCATGGTTCTGGCGTACCGCATCGCGCATTTTTGCTCGGTGTGGCGTAAGAAAAACGTGCTGAACAATATCTGGGCGGCGCCCGTGCTGGTGCTGTACCGCATCATCACCGAATGCTTTTTTGGCTATGAAATTCAGGCCGCTGCGACCATTGGCCGCCGCTTTACCATCCATCACGGCTATGCGGTGGTGATCAACAAGTTTGTGGTCGCCGGCGATGATTTCACCATTCGTCATGCGGTCACCATTGGCAACCGCGGGCCTGACAGCCTGGCCTGCCCGGTCATCGGCAATAACGTCGAGCTGGGGGCGAACGTGGTGATCGTCGGTGACATTACGATTGGTAATAACGTCACGATTGGTGCTGGCAGCGTGGTGCTGGACAGCATTCCGGATAACGCGCTGGTGGTGGGAGAAAAAGCCCGCGTGAAGGTGATTAAATGAACATTCTGCAATTTAACGTACGCCTCGCAGAAGGCGGAGCGGCAGGCGTGGCCCTAGATCTGCACCAGCGCGCGCTGCAAAAAGGACTTCAGTCTCGGTTTATTTACGGCTACGGCAAAGGCGGCAAGAAAAGCGTCAGCCACGATAACTTCCCGCAGGTGCACAAGCACACGCCGCGTCTGACCTCGATGGCCAACATTGCGCTGTTCCGTCTGTTTAACCGCGATCTGTTTGGCAACCTGAACAATCTTTATCGCACGGTTACCCGCACCGCGGGCCCGGTTGTGCTGCATTTTCACGTTCTGCACAGCTACTGGCTGAATCTGGAAGAGGTAGTGGCGTTTTGCCAGAAGGTGCAGGCCCACAAGCCGGACACCCGCTTTGTGTGGACGCTGCACGATCACTGGAGCGTGACCGGACGCTGCGCGTTTACCGACGGCTGCGAAGGCTGGAAAGATAACTGCCAGAAGTGCCCGACGTTAAGCAACTACCCGCCGGTGAAGGTGGATCGCGCGCATCAGCTGGTGGCCGGAAAGCGTCAGCTGTTCCGCGACATGCTCTCGCTCGGCTGTACGTTTATCTCCCCGAGCCAGCACGTGGCCGATGCCTTCAACAGCCTGTACGGGGCAGGGCGCTGTCAGATTATCAACAACGGCATCGACGTGGCGACGGAAGCCATTCTTGCCGAGCTAACCCCGGTGGCGGAAACCGCGGGCAAACCGAAAATCGCTATCGTTGCGCATGACCTGCGTTACGACGGTAAAACCAACCAGCAGCTGGTGCGCGACATGATGGCGCTGGGTGACAAGATAGAGCTTCACACCTTCGGCAAGTTTTCGCCGTTCGAAGGGGCCAACGTGGTGAACCACGGGTTTGAGACCGACAAGCGCAAGCTGATGAGCGCGCTGAATGAAATGGACGCGCTGGTGTTCAGCTCCCGCGTGGATAACTACCCGCTGATCCTCTGCGAAGCGCTCTCTATCGGCGTGCCGGTGATCGCCACCCACAGCGATGCGGCGCGCGAAGTGCTGGAAAAGTCCGGCGGGAAAACCTTCACGGAGCAGGAGGTCCTGCCGCTGGTACAGCTGCCGAAGGCGCAGATTGCTGAGATCGTTTTTGGCACTGACCTGGAATCGTTCCGCAACCGCAGCCGCAAGGCCTACAGTGGACAACAGATGCTGGAGGAATATGTCTCGTTCTATCAGAATCTGTAGTTATCTGCTGCTGCCGCTGATCTACCTGCTGGTCAACGTCAAAATTGCCCAGCTCGGCGAAAGCTTCCCGATAACCATCGTAACCTTCCTGCCCGTTCTGCTTCTGCTGTATGTCGATAAAATCAACCTCAAGAAGCTGATGATTGCCTTAGGGCTGGGCACGGGCCTGACGCTGTTTAACTACATCTTTGGCCAGTCGCTGGATGCCAGTAAATACGTCACCTCGACCATGCTGTTTGTTTATATTGTCATTATTATCGGTATGGTCTGGAGTATTCGGTTTAAAACTATTTCTCCGCACAATTATCGGAAAATCCTTAGGTTCTTTTATATTGCCGTTGCGTTAATTGTTATGCTTGCCGCACTGGAGATGTCGCAAATTATTCTCACCGGCGGCAGCAGCCTGATGGAGATAATTTCGAAATATCTCATTTACAGTAACAGCTATGTATTGAACTTCATCAAGTTTGGCGGGAAGCGTACTACAGCCCTCTATTTTGAACCGGCGTTTTTCGCTCTGGCGTTAATCTCAATTTGGCTCAGCATCAAACAGTTTGGTATCAAAACGCCTAAGACCGATGCTATGATTCTTGCAGGAATTGTTCTGTCTGGATCGTTCTCAGGGGTAATGACATTTATCCTGTTTTACCTGCTGGAGTGGGCGTTCCAGTACCTGAACAAAGATGCGATTAAGAAAAAACTGCCGCTGGCGATTATCTCCCTGACGGTATTTATGGTAGGCGTGATATTTGCCTTCCCGTACATCTCAGAACGTCTGGGAGATTTGGGAACGGAAGGGTCTTCATCCTATTATCGCATCATTGGGCCACTGGTGATGGTGGGTTATTCCTTAACCCATATTGATGGGGTAGTAAGATTCGGCTCACTTTACGAATATGTTGCATCATTCGGAATCTTTAACGGTGCGGATGTCGGTAAAACCATAGACAATGGTCTGTATCTGTTAATTATTTATTTTTCGTGGTTCGCCGTACTGTTGACCCTGTGGTATCTGTTTAAAGTTTTCAAAATGATGATTAACGCGTTTGGTGATAACCAGAACTTTCGCGTTCAGCTTTATCTGTTTACTCCGGTGTCGCTGTTTTTTACCGGGTCAATATTTAGCCCGGAATATGCTTTCTTGATTGTCTGTCCGTTTATTCTGCGCAAGGCGCTTAATATTACGAACGTATGACGAAATGAGGTGATTTATGTTTCTTAGCGTCATTACTGTCGCTTTTCGTAATTACGAAGGGGTGGTAAAAACCTGGCGCTCGCTGCGCAACCTGGCGCGCGATCCAAGCCTCACCTTTGAGTGGATTGTGGTCGACGGCGGCTCGAACGATGGCACGGCGGAGTTTCTGGAAAAACTCAACGGTGAGTTCAACTTACGCTACATCAGCGAGAAAGATAAAGGCATCTACGATGCGATGAATAAAGGCATCAACATGGCGCAAGGCCGTTATGCCATCTTCCTGAACTCGGGCGACATTTTCCATGATGACGTGGCGCTGTTTGCCCGTCAGCTGGCTCGCCAGAAAGAGGACGCCATGTATATTGGCGATGCGCTGCTCGATTTTGGCGACGGACATAAAGTGTGCCGCAGCGCGAAGCCAGGCTGGTATATCTACCACAGCCTGCCGGCCAGCCATCAGGCCATTTTCTTCCCGGTAAAAGGTCTGAAAAAACAGCCTTACGATTTGCAGTATAAAGTGTCTTCCGATTATGCGCTGGCAGCCAGCCTGTATAAATCAGGTTACCCGTTCCGTCGAATTAAAGGGCTGGTGTCTGAATTCTCCATGGGCGGCGTGTCAACGTCTAATAATCTGGAATTGTGCCAGGATGCCAAAAACGTGCAGCGTAAAATATTACGCGTGCCGGGGTTCTGGGCGGAATTGTCCTATTTATTACGCCTGCGTACCACAGGCAAAACGAAAACCTTATATAACAAAGCCTGAATATAAGGAAACGCAATGCAGGATTTAAAAGGTTTCTCCGTGCCGAAAGGTTTTCGGGGCGGGAACGGTATTAAGGTACAGCTGTGGTGGGCCGTTCAGGCAACGTTATTTGCCTGGTCGCCGCAAATAATGTACCGCTGGCGAGCTTTTTTATTGCGCCTGTTTGGCGCAAAAATCGGAAAAAACGTAGTCATCCGACCTTCTGTGAAAATTACCTATCCGTGGAAATTAACGCTTGGGGATTACGCATGGGTTGGGGATGACGCGGTGTTATATACCCTGGGCGAAATTACGATTGGCGCAAATTCGGTGGTTTCACAGAAATGTTATTTGTGCACCGGCAGCCACGATTTTATGAGTCAGCATTTTGATATTACCGCTTCGCCTGTTGTGATTGGCGAAAAATGCTGGCTGGCAACGGATGTTTTTGTTGCACCGGGTGTTTCTGTTGGCGATGGCACGGTAGTCGGTGCCCGCAGCAGCGTTTTTAAATCGCTACCGGCAAATAAAATTTGCCGTGGCAACCCCGCAGTGGTGATACGCGAACGCGTTGAAACGAAGAGCCTTGTTAAGTAGGCGTAATCGTTGCAGGCAGTTTGAACGCGGACTGCGCGGAGAAACCGGAACGTACTTAGGTACGTGAGGATTTCGAGCACAGCCCACGTTCAAAATGACAAAAAAGATAGCCTACTTAACGGCTCTGATTAAATTCATAAGTAGAGGAATAAAACATGTCTAAAGTCGCTCTCATCACCGGCGTTACCGGGCAGGATGGTTCTTACCTGGCAGAGTTCCTGCTGGAAAAAGGGTATGAAGTACACGGTATTAAACGTCGTGCATCTTCTTTCAACACCGAACGTGTGGATCATATTTATCAGGATCCTCACGCGGCGAACCCGAAATTCCATCTGCACTACGGCGACCTGACCGATACCTCCAACCTGACCCGTATCCTGCAGGAAGTACAGCCGGATGAAGTCTACAACCTGGGCGCGATGAGCCACGTAGCGGTCTCCTTCGAATCCCCGGAATACACCGCCGACGTTGATGCCATGGGTACGCTGCGTCTGCTGGAAGCAATCCGCTTCCTCGGCCTTGAGAAGAAAACTCGCTTCTACCAGGCATCCACCTCCGAGCTGTACGGCCTGGTGCAGGAAATCCCACAGAAAGAGACCACGCCGTTCTACCCGCGCTCTCCGTATGCGGTAGCAAAACTGTACGCCTACTGGATCACCGTGAACTACCGTGAATCCTACGGCATGTACGCCTGTAACGGCATCCTGTTCAACCACGAATCTCCGCGTCGCGGCGAAACCTTCGTGACCCGCAAAATCACCCGCGCTATCGCCAACATCGCGCAGGGTCTGGAGTCTTGCCTGCACCTCGGCAACATGGATTCCCTGCGTGACTGGGGCCATGCCAAAGACTACGTGAAAATGCAGTGGATGATGCTGCAGCAGGAACAGCCAGAAGACTTCGTGATTGCAACCGGCGTGCAGTACTCCGTACGTCAGTTCGTTGAAATGGCCGCGGCACAGCTGGGCATCAAGCTGCGCTTCGAAGGTACCGGCGTGGAAGAGAAAGGTATCGTGGTTTCCGTGACCGGCCACGACGCTCCGGGCGTGAAGCCAGGCGACGTGATTGTCCAGGTTGACCCGCGCTACTTCCGTCCTGCTGAAGTGGAAACCCTGCTGGGCGACCCAACCAAAGCGCACGAGAAGCTGGGCTGGAAACCAGAAATCACCCTGCAGGAAATGGTTTCCGAGATGGTAGCTAAAGATCTTGAAGCAGCGAAAAAACACTCCCTGCTCAAGTCTCATGGCTACGAGGTTGCCATCGCGCTGGAGTCCTGAGAATGACAAAACAACGTATTTTTGTCGCCGGTCATCGCGGAATGGTGGGTTCCGCGATTGTTCGCCAGCTGGAGCAGCGCGGTGACGTGGAAGTGGTTGTCCGCACGCGCGACGAGCTGAACCTGCTCGACAGCCGCGCGGTACAGGACTTCTTTGCTAACGAACGCATTGACCAGGTGTATCTGGCGGCGGCGAAGGTGGGCGGCATTGTCGCTAACAACACCTACCCGGCGGATTTCATCTACGAAAACATGATGATCGAGAGCAACATCATTCACGCGGCGCATCTGCACAACGTGAATAAGCTGCTGTTCCTCGGATCGTCCTGTATTTACCCGAAAATGGCGAAACAGCCGATCGCCGAAAGCGAACTGCTGCAGGGCACGCTTGAAGCAACCAACGAGCCGTACGCGATTGCCAAGATTGCCGGGATCAAGCTGTGCGAGTCCTACAACCGTCAGTACAACCGCGACTATCGTTCGGTGATGCCGACCAACCTGTACGGACCGCACGACAACTTCCACCCGAGCAACTCGCACGTGATCCCGGCGCTGCTGCGCCGCTTCCACGAGGCGACCGCCGAGAACGCGCCGGACGTGGTGGTGTGGGGCAGCGGTACGCCGATGCGTGAATTCCTGCACGTGGACGACATGGCTGCCGCCAGCATTCACGTGATGGAGCTGGATCGCGAGGTGTGGCAGGAGAACACCGAGCCGATGCTGTCGCACATCAACGTCGGTACCGGCGTGGACTGCACCATTCGCGAGCTGGCGCAAACCATCGCGCAGGTGGTGGGCTACAAAGGCCGCGTGGTGTTTGACGCGACGAAACCGGACGGCACGCCGCGCAAGCTGCTGGACGTGACCCGTCTGCATCAGCTGGGGTGGTATCACGAGGTGTCACTGGAGCAGGGGCTGGCCAGTACCTACCAGTGGTTCCTGGAAAACCAGCACCGCTTCCGGGGGTAACGATGTTTTTAAGTCAGGAAGATTTTGCCACGGTAGTGCGTTCGACTCCGCTCATCTCAATTGATTTGATCGTGGAGAACGAACGCGGCGAGTTCTTGCTGGGGAA
The DNA here is from genome assembly GCF_000801755.2 of Enterobacter sp. E20. Lineage (NCBI taxonomy): Bacteria > Pseudomonadati > Pseudomonadota > Gammaproteobacteria > Enterobacterales > Enterobacteriaceae > Enterobacter > Enterobacter sp. E20. Next base: position 3,129,989 of record NZ_CP012999.1, on the reverse strand, counting down.
ACGAACCAACCGTCCTGCACAGGGCTTCTGGTTCGTGCCCGGCGGGCGCGTGCAGAAGGATGAGCGGCTCAGCGATGCGTTTGAGCGTCTCACTCTGGCGGAACTGGGCCTGCAGCTGCCGATGGCAGCGGGCCAGTTTTACGGGGTCTGGCAGCACTTCTATGACGATAACTTTTCAGGCACCGGGTTCACCACGCACTACATCGTGCTGGGATTCCGCCTGAAGGTGAGTGAGGCAGACCTGCGTCTGCCTGATTCTCAGCATGACGACTACCGCTGGCAGACGCCAGAGGCGCTGCTTGCCAGCGACAATGTGCATGACAACAGTCGTGCCTATTTCCTGGCTGAACGTCAGGCCGAGGTGCCGGGCATATGAAGATCCTCGTATACGGAATCAACTACTCGCCGGAATTAACCGGCATCGGGAAATACACCGGCGAGATGGTCGAGTGGATGGCGAGCCAGGGACATGACGTGCGGGTCATCACCGCGCCGCCGTACTACCCGGAGTGGAAAGTCGGGGAGCGCTACTCAAGCTGGCGCTACCGTCGCGAAGAGGGTGCAGCGACCGTCTGGCGCTGCCCGCTGTATGTGCCTAAGCAGCCCTCGACGCTGAAGCGGTTAATTCATCTGGGCAGCTTTGCCCTGAGCAGTTTCTTCCCGCTGATGGCGCAGCGTCGCTGGAAGCCGGATTGCATCATCGGCGTGGTGCCGACGCTGTTTTGCACGCCGGGCATGCGCCTGCTGGGCAAACTCTCCGGCGCGCGCACCCTGCTGCACATTCAGGATTATGAAGTTGACGCCATGCTGGGCCTGGGGATGGCAGGCAAAAGCAAGGGCGGCAAGGTGGCGAAGCTCGCCAGCGCGTTTGAGCGCAGCGGCCTGCACAACGTGGATTACGTCTCGACTATCTCGCGCTCGATGATGAACAAGGCGCAGGAAAAGGGCGTTCCGGCAGAGAAGGTGATCTTCTTCCCGAACTGGTCCGAAGTGGCGCGTTTTCGCGATGTAACTGAGCAAGACGCTCAGGCCCTGCGCGCGCAGCTCGGTTTGCCTGAAGATCAAAAAATCATTCTTTACTCAGGCAACATCGGCGAAAAGCAGGGGCTGGAAAGCGTGATTGAAGCGGCCCAGCTGCTGAGTGAACATCCGTGGACGTTTGTGATTGTCGGGCAGGGCGGTGGAAAGGCGCGGCTGGAAAAAATGGCCGGGGAACGCGGCCTGACCAACGTGAAATTTTTCCCGCTTCAGTCTTACGAGGCATTGCCTGCGCTGCTGAAGATGGGCGACTGCCATCTGGTGGTCCAAAAACGCGGCGCCGCGGACGCGGTGCTGCCGTCCAAGCTGACCAACATTCTGGCAGTGGGCGGTAACGCGGTGATCACGGCAGAAGCCGAAACAGAATTAGGCCAGCTGTGCGACAGCTATCCGGGTATTGCCGTGTGCGTGGAGCCGGAATCGGTCCCGGCGCTGGTAACCGGAATTGAGAAGGCACTTGCCATGCCAAAAGTGAACACGGTGGCACGTGAATATGCCGAACGCACGCTCGAGAAAGAGAACGTGCTGAGCCAATTTATTGCAGATATACGGGGATAAATCATGAGTCAAACCACTTTGTATCCGGTTGTGATGGCTGGTGGCTCTGGTAGCCGGTTGTGGCCGCTGTCCCGCGTGCTCTATCCAAAACAGTTCCTCTGCCTGAAAGGGGATCTCACCATGCTGCAGACGACGGTAAACCGTCTGCACGGCGTGGAGTGTGAAAGCCCGGTGGTGATTTGTAACGAACAGCACCGCTTTATTGTTGCCGAGCAGCTGCGCCAGCTGAATAAGCTCACCGAAAACATCATCCTGGAGCCTGCCGGACGCAATACCGCGCCCGCGATCGCCCTGGCGGCGCTGGCGGCAAAACGCAGCAGCCCTGACTGTGACCCGCTGATGCTGGTCCTGGCGGCAGACCACGTTATCCAGCAGGAAGACGCGTTCCGCGACGCGGTGCGTGCGGCGATCCCTTACGCCGAGAGCGGCAAGCTGGTGACCTTCGGCATCGTGCCGGATCTGCCGGAAACCGGCTATGGCTATATTCGTCGCGGCAGCGTGACGCCGGGTGAAGGCGACAGCGTGGCGTTTGACGTGGCGCAGTTTGTTGAAAAACCGAATCTGGAAACCGCGCAGGCGTATGTCGCCAGCGGTGAGTATTACTGGAACAGCGGGATGTTCCTGTTCCGCGCCGGACGCTATCTGGAAGAGCTGCGCAAATACCGCCCGGATATTCTTGACGCCTGCGAGAAAGCGATGGCGGTGGTGGACCCGGATCTCGACTTCATCCGCGTGGATGAAGAGTCGTTCCTCGCCTGCCCGGAAGAGTCCATTGACTATGCGGTGATGGAACGTACGGCGGACGCCGTCGTGGTACCGATGGATGCGGGCTGGAGCGATGTCGGCTCCTGGTCCTCCCTGTGGGAGATCAGCGCCCATACCCCGGAGGGTAACGTCCACCACGGCGATGTTATTAGCCACAAAACGGAAAACAGCTACGTCTACGCCGAATCCGGCCTGGTGACCACGGTCGGGGTGAAGGATCTGGTGGTTGTCCAGACCAAGGACGCCGTGCTGATTGCCGACCGTAACGCCGTGCAGGACGTTAAAAAAGTGGTGGAGCAGATCAAGGCCGATGGCCGTCACGAGCACCATATTCACCGCGAAGTCTACCGTCCGTGGGGGAAATATGACTCCATTGACTCCGGTGACCGCTACCAGGTGAAACGCATCACCGTGAAGCCGGGCGAGGGGCTGTCGGTGCAGATGCACCATCACCGCGCCGAGCACTGGGTGGTGGTTGCGGGTACCGCTAAAGTCACCATCGACGGTGAAGTCAAACTGCTGGGTGAAAACGAGTCCATTTATATTCCGCTGGGGGCGACGCACTGCCTGGAGAACCCGGGGAAAATTCCTCTCGACTTAATTGAGGTGCGCTCCGGCTCGTATCTGGAAGAGGACGATATCGTGCGCTTCCAGGACCGCTACGGGCGGGTATAGCACTCTGCATTATGCCCGGTGGCGCTGCGCTTACCGGGCCTGCGAATGACAAAAAAATCAATTTGGCCATTACGTGGTCAGGGCCGACTGTTGCCTGAAAAAGGGGTCATCATGGAAAAATTAACCTGTTTTAAAGCCTACGATATTCGCGGCAAGCTGGGCGAAGAGCTGAATGAAGATATCGCGTGGCGCATTGGCCGCGCGTACGGCGAATATTTAAAACCGCAGACCATCGTGCTGGGCGGCGACGTGCGTCTGACCAGTGAATCCCTCAAGCTGGCCCTGGCGAAAGGGCTGCAGGACGCGGGCGTGGACGTGCTGGATATCGGCCTTTCCGGGACCGAGGAGATTTACTTTGCCACCTTCCACCTGGGCGTGGACGGCGGTATCGAAGTGACGGCCAGCCACAACCCGATGGACTACAACGGGATGAAGCTGGTGCGCAAGGGCGCCCGTCCTATCAGCGGCGACACCGGCCTGCGTGACGTGCAGCGCCTGGCGGAAGCCAACGACTTCCCGCCGGTAAACGACGCGAAGCGCGGCAGCTACAAAAAAATCAACCTGCAGAAAGAGTACATCGACCACCTGCTGGGCTACATCAACGTAGCGAACCTCAAGCCGCTGAAGCTGGTCATCAACTCCGGTAACGGCGCGGCCGGCCCGGTGGTAGACGCGCTGGAAGCCCGCTTTAAGGCGCTGAACGTGCCGGTGACCTTCGTCAAGGTACACAACACCCCGGACGGCAACTTCCCGAACGGTATTCCTAACCCGCTGCTGCCGGAGTGCCGCGACGACACCCGCAACGCGGTGATTGAGCACGGCGCGGACATGGGCATCGCCTTTGACGGTGACTTCGACCGCTGCTTCCTGTTCGACGAGAAAGGGCAGTTCATTGAGGGCTACTACATTGTCGGCCTGCTGGCGGAAGCGTTCCTTGAGAAAAACCCGGGCGCGAAAATCATCCATGACCCGCGCCTTTCCTGGAACACCGTCGACGTGGTCTCCGCGGCGGGCGGCACGCCGGTGATGTCCAAAACCGGCCACGCCTTCATCAAAGAGCGTATGCGCGAAGAAGACGCCATCTACGGCGGCGAGATGAGCGCCCACCACTACTTCCGTGATTTTGCCTACTGCGACAGCGGGATGATCCCGTGGCTGCTGGTGACCGAGCTGCTGTGCCTGAAGGGGCAGACGCTGGGCGAGCTGGTGCGCGACCGCATGGCGGCGTTCCCGGCGAGCGGGGAGATCAACAGCAAGCTGGCGCAGCCGGCCGAGGCCATTGCCCGCGTGGAGCAGCACTTTGCGATCCACGCGCTGGAAATTGACCGTACGGACGGGATCAGCATGGCGTTCCCGCAGTGGCGCTTCAACCTGCGCTCGTCCAACACCGAGCCGGTGGTGCGCCTGAACGTGGAGTCCCGTGCTGACACGGCGCTGATGGAAGCCCGAACGAAGGACATTCTGGCGCTGTTGAATCAGTAACAATTGCCCCTCCCTGCGGGAGGGGGAACCGAATACAGGAACAACGATGACGAATCTAAAAAAACGCGAACGAGCGAGAACGAATGCATCGTTAATCTCTATGGTGCAGCGTTTTTCTGATATCACCATCATGGTCGGTGGATTGTGGGCGGTGTGTCGGATCGGCGGGCTGCCGTTCTTATATATGCATCTGCTGATGGCACTCATTGCGCTGGTCGTGTTTCAGATGATCGGCGGGATGACCGATTTCTACCGCTCGTGGCGCGGCGTGAAAATGACCACCGAACTGATGCTGTTGCTGCAGAACTGGACCCTGAGCCTGATCTTCAGCGCAGGCCTGGTGGCCTTCAGCCATGATTTTGATAATCGCCTCGTCACCTATCTCTGCTGGTATTTGATCACCAGCGTCGGCATGGTGGTGTGCCGTTCCCTGATCCGTTTCGGCGCGGGCTGGCTGCGTAACCGCGGTTATAATCGTCGCTTCGTTGCGGTAGCGGGCGATCTGCCGGTTGGTAAGGTTCTGCTCGACAGCTTCCGCAAAGAGCCGTGGTTAGGGTTTGAAGTGGTCGGGATTTACCACGACGCGAAGCCGGGCGGCGTGCCGTCGGACTGGGCGGGCAATTACGAACAGCTTATTGAAGACGCGAAAGCCGGTAAAATTCACAACGTCTACATCGCCATGCAGATGAGAGACGAATCCCGCATTAAACAACTGATGCGCGAGCTGGCGGACACCACCTGTTCGGTGATCCTGATCCCGGACGTCTTTACCTTCAACATCCTCCATTCACGCATTGAAGAAGTGAACGGCGTGCCGGTCGTACCGCTGTACGACACCCCGCTGTCGGGCATTAACCGCGTGCTGAAGCGCGCGGAAGATATCGTGCTCTCTTCGCTGATTTTACTGCTCATCTCCCCGGTGCTGTGCTGCATTGCCCTCGCGGTGAAGCTGAGCTCTCCCGGCCCGGTTATCTTCCGCCAGACCCGCTACGGTATGGACGGTAAGCCGATTATGGTGTGGAAATTCCGCTCCATGAAGGTGATGGAAAACGACAAGGTGGTGACCCAGGCAACGCAGAACGATCCGCGCGTCACCCGCGTGGGGAACTTCCTGCGCCGCACCTCGCTGGATGAACTGCCGCAGTTTATCAACGTCTTCACCGGCGGCATGTCGATTGTTGGCCCGCGTCCCCACGCGGTGGCGCACAACGAGCAGTACCGCTCGCTGATTGAAGGCTACATGCTGCGCCATAAGGTGAAGCCGGGCATTACCGGCTGGGCGCAGATCAACGGCTGGCGCGGCGAAACCGACACGCTGGAAAAAATGGAAAAACGTATCGAATTCGATCTGGAGTACATCCGTGAATGGAGTATCTGGTTCGATATCAAGATTGTTTTTCTGACCATCTTCAAAGGTTTCGTGAACAAAGCGGCGTACTAAGATGAGCTTACGTGAAAAAACCATCAGCGGGGCGAAGTGGTCAGCGATGGCGACCATCGTCATCATTGGCCTCGGTCTGGTGCAGATGACCGTGCTGGCGCGCATTATTGATAATCACCAGTTCGGCCTGCTGACCGTCTCGCTGGTGATTATCGCGCTGGCCGATACGCTGTCTGATTTTGGTATCGCCAACTCGATTATCCAGCGCAAAGAGATCAGCCATCTTGAGCTGACTACGCTCTACTGGCTGAACGTGGGGCTGGGAATTTTCGTGTTCGTGCTGGTGTTCCTGCTGAGCGACACCATCGCCAGCGTGCTGCACAACCCGGATCTGGCTCCGCTGATGCGCACGCTGTCGTTTGCTTTCGTGGTGATCCCGCACGGGCAGCAGTTCCGCGCGCTGATGCAGAAAGAGCTGGAGTTCAACAAGATCGGCATGATCGAGACCAGCGCGGTGCTGGCGGGCTTTACCTTCACCGTGGTGAGCGCCCATTTCTGGCCGCTGGCGATGACCGCTATCCTCGGATACCTGGTTAACTCAGCCGTGCGCACGCTGCTGTTCGGCTACTTTGGCCGCAAGATTTACCGTCCCGGACTGCATTTCTCTCTCGCGTCCGTTTCGTCCAACCTGCGCTTTGGCGCGTGGCTGACGGCGGACAGCATCATCAACTATGTGAATACCAACCTGTCGACGCTGGTGCTGGCGCGTATTCTTGGCGCGAGCGTGGCGGGGGGCTACAACCTGGCCTACAACGTCGCGGTGGTGCCGCCGATGAAGCTGAACCCGATCATCACCCGCGTCCTGTTCCCGGCGTTCGCCAAGATTCAGGACGACACCGAGAAGCTGCGCGTTAACTTCTACAAGCTGCTTTCCGTGGTGGGGATCATCAACTTCCCGGTGCTGCTTGGGCTGATGGTGGTTTCCAGCAACTTCGTGCCGCTGGTGTTTGGCGAGAAGTGGAACGGCATCATCCCGATCCTGCAGCTGCTGTGCGTGGTGGGGCTTCTGCGCTCCGTGGGGAATCCGATTGGTTCCCTGCTGATGGCAAAAGCGCGCGTCGACATTAGCTTTAAGTTCAACGTGTTCAAAACTTTCCTGTTTATTCCGGCGATTATCGTCGGCGGGCATATGGCGGGCGCCATCGGCGTCACGCTGGGCTTCCTGCTGGTGCAGATAATCAATACCGTTCTGAGCTACTTCATCATGATCAAGCCGGTGCTGGGCTCCAGCTACCGTCAGTACATCCTGAGCCTGTGGCTGCCGTTCTATCTCTCGTTGCCGACCCTGGCGGTGAGCTACGGCCTGGGCATCATCCTCAGCGGTCACCTGCCGCTGGCCGCGCTGCTGGCGGTACAGGTTGCCGCGGGCGCGCTGGCATTTGGCGTGATGATTGTGCTGTCACGCAATGCGCTGGTGGTGGAGATGAAGCGCCAGTTTTGCCGTAACGAAAAAATGAAAACGCTGCTTCGCGCAGGCTAGTTATTTAAGAGGCCATTATGAAATTATTAATTCTTGGCAACCATACCTGCGGCAACCGTGGCGACAGCGCCATCCTGCGCGGTTTACTGGATGCAATTAACACCCTTAAGCCTGAGACCGAAGTGGACGTGATGAGCCGTTATCCGGTCAGCTCATCCTGGTTACTGAACCGCCCGGTGATGGGCGACCCGCTCTACAGCCAGATGAAACAGCATAACAACGCCGCGGGCGTGATGGGTCGGGTGAAGAAAGTGCTGCGTCGTCGCTACCAGCACCAGGTGCTGCTTTCCCGCGTGACCGATACCGGCAAGCTGCGCAATATTGCTATCGCGCAGGGCTTTACCGATTTTGTCCGTCTGCTGTCCGGCTACGACGCCATTATCCAGGTCGGCGGTTCGTTCTTCGTCGATCTCTACGGCGTGCCGCAGTTTGAGCATGCGCTTTGCACCTTTATGGCGAAAAAGCCGCTGTTTATGATTGGCCACAGCGTCGGGCCATTCCAGGATCCGCAGTTTAACCAGCTTGCAAACTACGTGTTCGGCCACTGCGACGCGCTGATCCTGCGCGAGTCGGTCAGCCTCGACATGATGAAGCGCAGCGAAATTGACACCTCAAAAGTTGAGCACGGCGTGGACACCGCGTGGCTGGTGGATCACCAGGACGACAGCTTCCAGCCGAGCTACGCGGTGCAGCACTGGCTCGACGTGGCGGCGAAACAGAAAACCGTCGCGATTACCCTGCGCGAGCTGGCGCCCTTCGATAAGCGTTTAGGTACGACCCAGGCGGCGTATGAGAAAGCCTTCGCCGACGTGGTGAACCGCGTGCTGGACAGCGGGTACCAGGTGCTGGCGCTCTCAACCTGCACCGGCATCGACAGCTACAACAAAGACGACCGTATGGTGGCGCTGAACCTGCGCAGCCTGGTGAACGATCCGTCCCGCTATCACGTGGTGATGGACGAACTGAACGATCTGGAGATGGGCAAGCTGCTCTCCGCCTGCGACCTGACCGTCGGCACGCGCCTGCACTCCGCCATTATCTCCATGAACTTTGGCACGCCGGCCATTGCCATCAACTACGAACACAAATCAGCAGGCATCATGCAGCAGCTCGGTATGCCGGAAATGGCCGTGGATATCCGTCATCTGCTCGATGGTTCGCTCGGTGCGATGGTGGGCGACACGCTCGGCCAGCTGCCTGCGATCAATGAACGCCTGGCGGTGGCGGTGAAAGCCGAGCGCGAGAAGGGCATTGGGATGGTGAAATCGGTACTTGACCGCGTACGGGAGGGGAAATGAAGGTTGGTTTCTTCTTACTGAAATTTCCGCTGTCGTCTGAAACGTTTGTCCTAAACCAAATCACCGCGTTTATCGATATGGGATATGACGTGGAGATTATCGCCCTGCAAAAGGGCGATACTAAAAATACCCATGCGGCGTATACCCAGTATGGGCTGGAGGCGAAAACCCGCTGGCTGCAGGATGAGCCGTCCGGGAGGCTGAGCAAGCTGCGCCACCGGGCCAGCCAGACCTTGCGCGGGATCCACCGCGCGTCGACGTGGCGGGCGCTGAATGTTTCCCGCTATGGTTCCGAATCCCGCAATCTGATCCTGTCGGCCATCTGCGGGCAAACCGCGCAGCCGTATCGTGCCGACGTGTTTATCGCCCACTTTGGCCCCGCGGGCGTCACCGCCGCGAAGCTGCGCGAACTGGGCGTGATTGACGGCAAAATTGCGACCATCTTCCACGGTATCGATATCTCCAGCCGCGAAGTGCTGAACCACTACACGCCGGAGTATCAGCAGCTGTTCAGGCGCGGCGACATGATGCTGCCTATCAGCGACCTGTGGGCCGGACGCCTGAAAAACATGGGCTGCCCGGGAGAGAAAATTGCCGTTTCGCGTATGGGCGTGGACTTAACGCGCTTCACTCGCCGTCCTGTCAAGGTGCCGGGAAAACCGCTGCAGATCATCTCCGTTGCTCGCCTGACCGAGAAGAAAGGCCTCCATGTGGCCATTGAAGCCTGCCGCCAGCTGAAAGCGCGCGGGGTGGATTTCCACTATCGCATTCTCGGCATTGGGCCGTGGGAGCGACGTCTGCGCACGCTTATCGAACAGTATCAGCTGGAAGATGTCGTAGAGATGCCGGGCTTCAAGCCGAGCCACGAGGTCAAGGCCATGCTCGACGAGGCGGATGTCTTTCTGCTGCCTTCCGTAACGGGCGCCGATGGCGATATGGAAGGCATTCCGGTGGCGCTGATGGAGGCGATGGCCGTAGGTATTCCGGTGGTATCAACCCTGCACAGCGGGATCCCGGAGCTGATTAAGTCTGACCACTCCGGCTGGCTGGTGCCGGAGAATAACGCGATGGCCCTTGCGGACCGATTAGCAGCCTTCAGCGATATTGACCAGCAGGCGCTGGAGCCCGTGCTCCAGAACGCCCGACAAAAAGTGGAAACCGATTTTAACCAGCAGGTGATTAACCGCCAGTTAGCGAGCCTGCTGCAAACGTTGTAACGCCGAGGATGTATGCTGAAAAAGATTACCCGACGCACCTTTGTCTCTTCTCTCTCCGTTCTGGCGGCCACGCCGCTGCTGTCGTCACGCATCGCGCGGGCGGCAAGCGGCAGAACGGTCTCTGTTCATCAGTACAATAACAACGACTGGATCGCCGCCTTTAAGCAGGCGTTTAATGACGGCGACACCGTCGTGGTCCCGGCCGGGCTCACCTGCGAAAACATCAATACCGGTATTTTCATTCCCGACGGTAAAACCTTGCTGATCCGCGGGGCGTTAACCGGCAACGGGCGCGGCCGCTTTGTTTTGCAGGAAGGCAGCAAAGTGATAGGCGAAGGTGCTGGCCGCACGGAGAACATCACTCTCGACGTTCGCGGATCTGACTGCGTTATCAAAGGGCTGGCCATGAGCGGTTTTGGCCCGGTGACGCAGATCTACATCGGCGGCAAGAAACCGAGCGTAATGCGCAATTTGCTGATTGATAACATCAGCGTAAGCCAGGCCAACTACGCCATCCTGCGCCAGGGTTTCCACAACCAGGTGGACGGAGCCCGCATCACCAACAGCAAATTTAGCCATCTCCAGGGGGATGCGATCGAGTGGAACGTCGCCATCAACGATCGCAATATCCTGATCTCTGACCATGTCATCGACAACATCAACTGCACCAACGGCAAGATCAACTGGGGCATCGGTATTGGTCTCGCCGGCAGCACCTACGATAATGACTATCCGGAGAAGCAAACCGTCAAGAACTTCGTGGTGGCAAACATCACCGGCAGCAACTGTCGCCAGCTGGTGCACGTTGAAAACGGTAAACATTTTGTTATTCGCAATATCAAGGCCAAAAATATTACCCCCGATTTCAGTAAAAAGGCGGGTATAGACAACGCCACGGTGGCCATCTATGGCTGTGATAATTTCATTATTGATAATGTCGATATGGTGAACAGTGCGGGAATGTTAATCGGCTATGGGGTGATAAAAGGCGATTATTTGTCCATCCCGCAGAACTTCAAGCTCAACAATATTCATCTCGATAATCGTCAGCTTGCGTATAAATTGCGCGGAATACAGATTTCATCCGGTAACGCCACCTCGTTTGTGGCGATAACCAACGTGGAAATGCAGCGTGCAACGCTTGAGCTGCACAACAAGCCGCAACATCTTTTTTTACGCAATATCAATGTGATGCAGGAAGCCGCTGTGGGGCCCGCCCTGAAGATTAACTTCGACCTGCGTAAGGATGTGCGGGGTAAATTCATGGCGAAAGACGAGACGTTGCTGTCGCTGGCGAACATAAAAGCAGTGAATGAGAAGGGGCAAAGCTCGGTCGATATTGACCGGGTCGACCAGCAGGTGGTGAATGTGGAAAGGCTTAACTTTGCGCTTCCGCACAGATAATCGACAATCATCAGTTTTGAGACTATTCCTGGCATAAAAGCGCGATCTAATCAGATTACAACTACAGAAATTTGTGATGCTAAGGCGTAACATTGCCCAAGGATTACGGCAAATCATGCTGGCGAAAACAGGTTTAAGAGCTATAATTCGTCAACCATTTTAAGGTGGAAGAAATAATGATTAATTTGAAAGCAGTCATTCCGGTAGCAGGCCTGGGCATGCATATGCTGCCAGCCACAAAAGCCATTCCTAAAGAGATGCTGCCGATCGTCGACAAGCCAATGATTCAGTACATTGTCGATGAGATTGTTGCTGCAGGGATCAAAGAAATCGTCCTGGTTACGCACTCCTCCAAGAATGCGGTAGAAAACCACTTCGACACCTCTTACGAACTCGAAGCGTTGCTTGAGCAGCGCGTCAAACGCCAGCTGCTGGCGGAAGTGCAGTCTATTTGCCCGCCGGGCGTGACCATCATGAACGTGCGTCAGGCGCAGCCGCTGGGCCTGGGCCACTCTATTCTGTGTGCCCGTCCGGTTGTGGGTGATAACCCATTCATTGTTGTTCTTCCGGACATCATCATCGATACCGCTTCTGCCGATCCGCTGCGTTACAACCTGGCGGCAATGGTGGCGCGTTTCAATGAAACCGGCCGTAGCCAGGTGCTGGCGAAACGCATGAAGGGCGATCTCTCCGAGTACTCCGTTATCCAGACTAAAGAACCGCTGGAAACGGAAGGGCAGGTGAGCCGCATCGTTGAGTTCATCGAAAAACCGGATCAGCCACAGACGCTGGATTCGGACCTGATGGCGGTTGGCCGTTACGTTCTGAATGCCGATATCTGGGCAGAGCTGGAAAAAACCGAGCCAGGCGCCTGGGACCGTATTCAGCTGACCGACGCGATTGCCGAACTGGCGAAAAAACAGTCCGTTGACGCGATGCTGATGACCGGCGACAGCTATGACTGCGGTAAGAAAATGGGGTATATGCAGGCGTTCGTGAACTATGGACTGCGTAACCTGAAGGAAGGGGCGGAGTTCCGTAAGAAAATCGAGCAACTGTTAGCTGAGTAGCTGTTTAGTTATTAGACAAACACAATGGCGGCAGAAGAGCAAATGATACATTCTCATCGCTCTCTGCCGTTTTTTATTTAAAAATCAGCGGGTCACGTGCTGATGCTAAGAAACGCCATTAAGTTAAACTGTGGTTTTTTTCTTGTTTTGATGTGCAATTAGGACCACAATATCAGATTAAATCTTTCATACTCAATGTGTAAGAAAGATAGATTTTGAACAATTTGCCCATGGTTTCAGTGAACTGGTAGCTGTTGAGCCAGGGGCGGTAGCGTTGATTTTCCAAACTAAATTGATATTAAACAGTGTAGGTCACTATATGAAGCAAGCTTTATCGAGAATGAAAATAAAATTGTTATCATATTTTTATAAAAGAAAAAATCGGTCTACACAATTCGGTCGTTACACTGTCTTATTTCGTCGTGCAAATATAACTAATTCTATAGTTGGTGATTATACGTATTTCGCAGGTACTGCCTCTGTCAACAATTGTCAGATCGGTAAATTTTGTTCGATTGCAGAAGGTGTCAAAATAGGTCTTGGAAAACATCCAGTTGATTTATTTTCTACACATCCAATATTTTACTCTGAAAATACATGCTTCCCTTATAGATTGAAAAATCACAGAGTTAGTAAAAAAGTGATTGAGTCTATTACTGAATCCGAGAAAATCATCATAGGCAATGATGTTTGGATCGGCGTTAATGCCATCGTAATGGATGGTGTGACTATTGGCGATGGAGCCGTCATTGGGGCAGGGTCGGTTGTTACCAAAGATGTACAACCTTATACAATTGTAGGTGGTGTTCCTGCGAAATTTATTAGGGACAGGCATAACATAAAATGTTCCTGGTGGGAGTTTGATGTAGATACCCTTGTAGAATTTTCCTCAAATTTTAAAAAGGGATTATAATGTACGAATTGATGTTCAAGGTCAGGCGTAAAATAGCCACTCTTTTTTCTTCATTAATTTTTCGTATTTCCTTTAAAAAATTCGGAATCAAAAGCGGTATTTTTAAGCCTGATATATTGCAAGGGGTGAGATATATAGAGGTTGGAGATAGAGTGGTAATCCAACCGGGGTTGTGGGCATTGGCATTAAAAATTGATAACCATAATCCGATTCTAAATATAGGTGATAACGTTTATATCGGTCGCTTTTTACATATCGTAAGTGTGCGCCGTGTAATTATCGAAAAAAATGTTCTTATCGCCGATAAGGTATATATATCAGATAATCTTCATGAATACAAAAATATTCATATTCCAGTAAGCCAACAACCTGTAATATTCAAAGGGGATGTGGTTATTAAAGAAGGTGCTTGGATAGGGGAAAATGTCTCCATCATAGGTGCTTGCATTGGTAAAAATAGTGTGATCGCAGCAAATTCTGTAGTTACGAAAGATATCCCCGATTATTCTGTTTGTGCCGGTGTACCTGCAAAAGTTATCAAAAAATACTGTTTCGAACGAAATGAATGGATCAGTGTTTCTTAATGCAATCCATTTTTACTTATTTGAGATGAAAAATGAAAATATTAGTTACTGGTGCTGCCGGATTCATCGGTTCGGCATTAGCGCGTTATATTATTAATTCAACAACTGATTCTGTGGTAAATGTTGATAAGTTAACCTATGCAGGTAACCTTCAATCTTTAAAAGATATTGAAAACAGCGATCGTTATGCTTTCGTTCATGCTGATATTTGCGATGCACAGGTATTAGACGCAATTTTTTCAACTCATAAACCTGATGCAGTAATGCATCTGGCAGCAGAAAGTCACGTTGACCGTTCAATCACCGGTCCGGCCGCGTTTATTGAAACGAATATTGTTGGAACCTACGTCTTGCTTGAAGCAGCCAGAAAATACTGGCAAAACCTGGAAGGAGAAAAGAAACAGGGATTTCGTTTCCATCATATTTCAACCGATGAAGTGTATGGGGACCTACCTCATCCTGATGAATGGGATAATAACAAAAGTCTTCCATTGTTTACTGAGCATACCGCCTATGCTCCAAGCAGCCCGTACTCTGCCTCTAAAGCATCAAGCGATCATTTAGTACGCGCGTGGCATCGGACTTATAATTTCCCAACTATTGTGACTAACTGTTCAAACAATTATGGACCTTACCATTTCCCAGAAAAGCTAATCCCGTTAGTAATTCTCAATGCATTACAAGGTAAACCGTTGCCTATTTATGGCAAAGGTGATCAGATCCGTGACTGGTTGTACGTTGAGGATCATGCCCGTGCACTCTATACCGTTATTACGGAAGGTATCGTAGGTGAAACCTACAATATCGGCGGTTATAATGAGAAAAAGAATATTGAAGTAGTACAGACCATCTGCAATATTCTTGACGAAATAAAGCCGAAGAATACCTCGTATAGCGAACAAATCACTTATGTTGCCGATCGCCCAGGCCACGATCGACGCTATGCAATCGATGCCAGTAAAATCACTCTGGAACTCGGCTGGAAACCTCAAGAGACCTTTGAATCTGGTATTAAGAAAACGATTCATTGGTATCTTGATAACCAGGATTGGGTCCAAAATATTATGAGTGGTGCCTATCAGGACTGGATCAATAAAAATTACGAGCAACGCTAATCTTTTCAACCCCGTCATAAGAAGCATTGAACATGTCAAAAAGAAAAGGAATTATTTTAGCCGGTGGTTCAGGTACTCGCCTTTACCCTGTGACGATGGCGGTTAGTAAACAGCTGCTGCCAATCTATGATAAGCCGATGATTTATTATCCGTTAAGCACGCTGATGCTTGCGGGTATTCGGGATATTCTCATCATCAGCACACCTCAGGATACCCCGCGCTTTGAGCAATTACTGGGTAACGGTAAAAAATGGGGACTGAACATTGAATATAAAGTCCAGGAAAGTCCTGATGGTCTTGCTCAGGCATTTATCATTGGTGAAGAGTTTATCGGTAACGATTCTTGTGCTTTAGTCCTTGGAGACAATGTTTTCTATGGTCACGATTTGCCAAAAGAACTTGAAATGGCAATGAATCAGGAAAAAGGAGCTACAGTCTTTGCCTATCATGTGAAAGACCCTGAACGTTATGGCGTGGTAGATTTCGATGAGAATGGCAAAGCGCTTTCTTTAGAAGAGAAACCACTGAAGCCAAAAAGTAATTACGCTGTGACTGGTCTCTATTTTTATGATAATGACGTCATTGAGATGGCTAAACAGCTGAAACCGTCAGCGCGTGGTGAATTAGAGATCACTGATATTAACCGACTCTACCTGGAAAAAAATTCGCTCTCAGTTGCTATTATGGGGCGTGGATATGCCTGGCTTGATACAGGAACGCATGAGAGTCTAATTGAGGCAGGTAACTTTATTCAGACGATCGAATCACGTCAAGGTCTCAAAGTTTCTTGCCCGGAAGAGATTGCTTATCGCAAAGGTTTCATTGATAAGAAACAGTTAGCAAAATTAGCCAAAGAACTCAATAAAAATGACTATGGCAAATATTTGCAGCATTTAGCTAAAGACTGAAAATCCAACATAAAGTAGTAAAAAGTATGAAAATTATTGAAACGCCTTTAAAAGATGCTGTAATTATTGAACCTAAAGTTTTTGGTGACGAACGTGGCTATTTCTTCGAAGTATATCAGAAAAAACGTTACCAGGAATTAGGATTTGGTCTGGACTTTGTTCAGGATAATCGTTCTAAATCGACGAAAAATGTTCTGCGCGGGCTTCATTTTCAGAAAACAAAGCCTCAGGGTAAGTTAGTCTCAGTAACCCAGGGTTCTGTTTTTGATGTGGCCGTTGATCTCCGCCCAGAATCACCAACATTTGGTCAGCATCATTCAGTCATTCTATCCGAAGATAATTTTCTTCAGTTTTATATTCCTCCTGGTTTCGCTCATGGTTTCTGCGTATTAAGTGATACTGCTAGTTTCCAGTACAAATGCACAGATTATTATGATCCAACCGATGAAGGTGGTCTTATCTGGAACGATCCAGATCTGGGTATAGAATGGCCAGTTTCTAATCCTGTAGTTTCTGCTAAAGATTGTATTTTACCTTCACTTGCAAGTATCAAAGAACAGATTCTTAAAGGCTGGACAAATGGCTAAGTATACAGTTATTGGGGGTAACGGTTTCATTGGTTCACATATCGTTACATTGCTTAAAGAGCAAGGGCATGATGTCGTTGTTCCTGATCGCAACAGCTGCAATTCTCTCAATGGTGAGTTGGGCAAAGTCATTTATTGTGCTGGTAATGGTGATTGTGCCAAAAGCTATTTTTCTGTGCTGGAAGCAAATACGGTTTTGTTGGCAAAGTTACTGCAGGATGCACAGTTTGAAAAGCTGGTATATATATCCTCAACTCGAGTTTATATGAACCATCATAGCGCGAATGAAACTGACGATCTGGTAGTAACTGCGGATGATAACAGGAAGCTGTTTAATCTGACCAAACTGGTAGCAGAAGAATTGTGCCTTAAGAGCGAACGTGATGTTACTGTAGTTCGACCTAGCAATGTCTATGGTTTAGCGCTCAATAGTACATTATTCCTGCCGTCCATTATTCGTCATGCCATTAATAATGGTGAAATCAACATGTTTGTTGCGCCTGAATATGCTAAGGACTATGTTTCGGTCAATGATGTCGCTAAAGCATGTGTGTGGTTGGCTGAAAACCAAAACACTAATAAAGAAATATACAATGTCGCATCTGGATTTAACGTAACAGCTAAGCAAATCGCTGATGTCATTGAAAAAGAGACGGCTTGTAAAGTTAACTGGCATGACGGTAATTTTCCTCGTGAAGAGTTCCCCGTAACCAGCATAAATAAGTTATCTACTGAAATTCCGGATTATAAACCACAACATGTGCTTGATGATTTGAAAATTATGATAGCTAGTTATAAAGAAGAACTGGCGAGATAAATATGAGTGGTTTTAAGCGGTTACTTAAAAACTCTTTATCTAACATAATAAATGGCTTCTCAAATGTAATACTTGGGATAGTTATCTCTCCAGTTTTACTACACAATCTTTCAAAGGTAGATTTTTCGATTTGGTCCCTTACACTTCAGGTCGGGGTTTTGATCGGAATTTTTGGAATTGGTCTTCAGGTTACGGTAGGGCGTTTTGTCGCCCTTCATTTAAGTAACCCACAGAAACTTCAAAAGGCAATGCATCAGTCATTGCTTTTTGCGTTACTGCTCAACATGGTATGTTTGGGCGGAATATTTATTTTAGCAAAATTCTTTTTCTCATTTTTCCCTGAAGTTTCAGAAACCAACGCTAATGCTAAACTAATTCTTATATTAATTGGCAGTTCATTTGTCATTAATAACGTATTCTCACCCTTTGTTGGTTATTTTACTGGTATAGAACGCAATGATATTACCGCTGGCATAAATATATTTTTTAAAGTGATTCTGGGTACGTCGATTCTGTTGCTTGTTCACCATGGTCTCGATGTTATTGCATGGGTTTATTTTGCAATAAACAGTTTTAATCAAATTGCATTTTATATTTTATATAAATTAAAAAATACATCGCAAAGAACAAAGTTATCGTTGGATAAGAATTTATTTCAAACAATAGTTGTCTTTTTCAGTGGGCTCTTAGTATGGAATATAGCCCAGTTCTTAATTTCCGGTATAGGCACCTTTACCGTCGGTAAATACTCATTTCAGGAACTAGCTGGTTTTGCCGTATTAATGACGCTTGTTAATGCTGGGGTGGGAATTTTGGGAGCCATGATTAATCCTATAATTCAACCTATGATAAGGATGCACAATCACGGGAGTAACCAGCATGTTGAACTTTTGGTTAACAAACTTATCTTCATTTTCTCGATGATTGTCTTTATCGGTGTCTTTATTGCCTGGTTTGCTTCTGTGCATATCCTTGGCGTCTGGTTGGGCTATCAGCAAGCGACGAACCTGCACGTAATGTTTTCTTTGCTGCTTGCGGCTTATCTTATCCGAATGATTGCAGCGCCCTACGGGCTTATGTTAGTCGCCTACGGCAAACAATTATCAATCGCCTGGCTGCCGGTGCTCGAAGGACTATTGAACTTTGCGTTGTCGATTTTCTTTGTTCGTATCTATGGCGCGATTGGAATTGCCTATTCGACGTTTATTTCAGGCGTATTAATCATGGCGGTTTACGCATGCAAGTATCGGGCTGAAGCTGAGTATAAGTCAAAGCTGATATTTGTCTCGTTTCTGGTAATACCTGTGATGATAGCCATCTGCCTGGTCAGTCTGGTGATGACTCAGTCGGTAACTATCCATTGTGTTATTTATGGCATCCAGGTAGCTTTTATAGTTGTATTTACTGTCTTCATAATAAAACAAGTAAAAAGCATCAAGAATCTGTTAAATCAATACTAATATTGCTTAGGTGAAAGTGTGAAAAAAGTTGGACTCGTTACTGTTTTGTTCAATTCTCCAGGTGTGCTGCCTGACTTTTATTCGAGTGTTGAAAAACAAAAATATCAGAACAAGCATCTTTATATTGTGGATAACAGTACAAATCAGGATTCTTTTAACTTAACGCAAGAAATTCTCTTGAGGAAAGACATAGAGTATACCTATATTAATAATGACGGAAACAATGTTGGGGTTGCGCAGGCCAACAACCAAGGCATTGAAGAAGCTTTAAAGGATGGGTGTGAGTATATATTACTCACTAATAACGACCTACTTTTTGAACAGGAAGATACCCTCAGCAAAATGATGAGTGTTGCTGAGGAGGGACAATACAAACTTGTTTCACCTGTAATATTCAGTTATCCAGAAAAAAAAGTCTGGTACGCAGGCGCTTTTTTTAATAAGAAAAAAGCTATTGCCCCTCATCTTTTTGAGGGAGCCGACTACGATGAAATTTACGCTAATATTCCAGAAGAGTGCGATTATGCACCAACATGTTTTTTACTTGTACATGCTTCGATGTTTGCCACTATAGGTATGATGGATGCTCGTTACTTTGCTTATTACGATGATACTGATTTTCTCTATCGTGCAAACATAGCTGGCAGCCGAGTTAGAATTATTAATGAACCTCTAGTGTTTCATAAGGTTAGTACTTCTACTGGGGGGGGGTTAAGTCTATTTGGTGCATATTATTTGACAAGGAACCGTATATTTTTCGCCAGAAAAAATATTGAAGCTCCTTATTATATTGTTAGCGTTTTCTTTACCATTGTTACCCGGTTGGTCTATCCACTTTGTCGCAAAACGCCATATAAAGTTTATAAGGCTTTTGTCAGGGGGATTATCGACGGACTAATGTTAAAAAAATAAATGACTAAGAGGTTAAGGTGAGCGAAATTTCCAGTAGCACACTTGTCAATAACTATAATTTATCTACAACTTTTATTGTCAAATCACTTGTTGGGCTGTTATTAATTAATTCGCTTTTTAGTGGTGTTGACTTTTCTCAGATTGGTTTGATGAAAGGCCTTTCAAGTATTGCTGATTTTGGCCTGAAGATCATCCTTGTAATCGTATTGCTCCTACTTTTCAGGATTCGCAGTCTTAACCTTGCAAAGATACTCTTTTCTGCCTTTATCCTTCTCTTAGGTGCTGTGCTTGGTGCATTCTATCATGGTGCTGAATATGATAAAACCTTCGCACTTTTACTAAATATGCTCTTATGGTTTGTTATATTTAGTTATGCCAAAGAACTTGAAAGTAACTTTAATATATATCGTTTTAGTGTCAAAATATCAAGTTTATTTCTTGGCGTGGCGCTGATACTTTACATCATGGCGAAGTTTGGTTTTCATGTTAAAGTATTAGGTGGGGCTTGGTTATATGATGAAAACTTTCGATTTGCAGGCACTTTTGCAGAGCCAAGTTTAAATGGCTATTTTTATGGCCTAATGTTCTTGATGGTGATGTTGTCTAATCAAAAGTACAGACTAATCCTTGCGTGTATGTTTGCCATTACCACCTATATTTCAGGTGCTAAATTTTCATTCCTGATAATTCCAGTACTCCTTGGGCTAGTCTATTTTTTCAAGGTGAAGGGCTTTTATAATTATACATACCAACTCATCCCGTTATCTTTTATTGTTCTTTTTGTCAGTCTTGCATTCATCTATTATGACCTTTTTGCACTCATTGCAGCTAATTTGTCAAATTCTGCAACGATGACGTATGTAACTCGTCTGGGTTTCCCTATTGTCAGCATATGGCATCTTAGTGATTATCCACTTGGCAGTGGAGTATATGGTTTCAAGAGTACGCTATCACCTTTTATACATGACTATTGTCAGGCTCTTTCTGGTTTGGACGTAAACTGTAATGAGATGAGATCTTATTTATCCTCGTCGGATCCCAGTGCCTATGAAAGTTTTGCACCAAAAGATGTCTTAAGTTTTATTATTTTAAGTTTCGGCCTGCCGGGCTTGCTCATATTTGTCCTGGGTATATGTTTGTTGTCAGCCAGACTTAAAGCAAATAAGAATCACTTTATCATTCTAATGTATATTGTTGCTTCGATGCTTTTTACATTACCTTTTAGATTTATTCTTTTTTATTCCTTCTTTATGTTTCAGTGTTACATCTATAGAATGCCGAGTAATAAATGATCTATATTAATGCGAGATTTTTGACTCAACGTAAAACTGGTGTACAGCAATATGCATTGGTACTATGTCGGGAACTCGTTAAACACGTTCCCGATATCTGTTTTTTGACACCGAAAACGGACCTCATTGATGAGAAATGGAGGAAGGAATTTAATATCCTTCAAATAGGAAATCGTAACGGTCACTTCTGGGAACAAATCGAATTACCTCGTTATCTAAGAAGCGTCGGTAGCCCGTTACTGCTCTGCTTCACTGGGTTATCACCAGCGTTTTACAAGAACTGTTACTTTACTATCCATGATATGTCATTGTACGCATATCCAAAGTGGTTTCGTTTCTTATACCGTGCTGTATACAAGGTTAACTATGCCATTCAGTCGAAAATTGCGAGAGGTATCTTTACGGTTAGTGACTTTTCAAAATCAGAGATAGAGAAATATCTGGCGGTTGATCCAGATAAGATCACTGTATTGCCAAACTCCGTAGATACATCTATTAACCTCAAGAATCATATTGCAAGCGAAGCGGTTAAGCATAAAGAGATTTTATTGGTTGGTACCTTAGAGCCGAGAAAAAATATCGAGTTTGTTATTAATGCTTTTCTGAATTCAAAAATCGAAGATTATAAACTCATCGTGGTGGGAGGGTTAGGGACAGCTTTCTCAAAAGTGACGTTTTCACAGCATGAGAACATTGTATTCTGTGGATATCTATCAGATGACGATTTAGAGTTAAAATACAGAGATGCTTCTATTTTTGTCTATCCGTCATTATATGAAGGTTTCGGACTTCCTCCTCTGGAAGCAATGCAACGCGGTTGTCCTGTAATGGCTTCTGACCGCGCAAGTATCCCTGAAGTTTGTGGCGATGCGGCATATTATTTTAATCCAGAGGACTCATTAGATTTTAGTTCTAAGTTACGTGAATTGATTGAAAATTATGATGAGCTCAGTCCTGTATTGATTCGCAATGGATATCATAGGTTAGAAAAATTTGACGTACGTGATGTTGCATCGAAACTTATGGATGTGATCTCTCAAAGGAATATTTGAATGAAGGTTTTACAGTTTAGCAAATTTTACCCTCCAGTACATGGTGGAATCGAACAGGTAGCATTCGATATAAGTGAAGGTATCGCAAAAAGTAATGACCAACCTGTTGATGTACTCTGTGTTGATCCAATTGGAGAAAGAAAGAATGACGACAAACTCCGTTATAAAGTTTACCGTCAGAAATTGTTTGCACAGCTTTTTTCGACACCGCTATCATTTTCCTTAATATCCCGATGGAGAGCAATAAGAAATAATTATGATGTTATCCATGTCCATCTTCCAAATCCACTGGCTGTTTTGGCACTCTTTTTATTCCCGCCCAAAGGTAAGATAGTTCTCCATTGGCACAGCGATATTGTTAAGCAAAAAAAATTATTGATGCTTTTTGCTCCGCTACAAAAATGGATTTTAGATAAGTGTACCAGAATTATCGTTACTAGCCCTGTGTATGGGCAGTCTTCTCCAACTTTACAGCCTTATCAGGATAAAATTGTTTGTATCCCAATTGGGGTTGATACCCGTGTTATGCCATTGAATGAGGAGCTTGAAAAAAGTATCAAGCAACGTTATCAAAATAAAAAGATAATTTTTTCTTTGGGGCGTCTTGTTTATTATAAGGGTATGGAATACCTGATTGATGCTGCGAAAGAACTTCCTGAAGATTACATTGTTCTTATTGGCGGTACTGGCCCATTGATTGATTCATTAATGCAAAAAATTGCTAATGATGGATTGTCAGATAAAGTAATTCTTCTTGGTAGTATCAATTATTCGGATTTGGCTTCTTATTATAAAGCATGTGACGTTTTTTGTCTGCCATCTATTCATGAATCTGAAGCTTTTGGTGTGGTTCAGTTAGAAGCTATGAGTTTCTCCAGACCGCTTGTGTCGACAAATATTCCACGAAGTGGTGTGGCCTGGGTTAATCAGCATAACGAGACTGGCATCGTTGTTGAGCCGAATGATGCTAAAGCACTTGCTAAAGGAATTGTTTCTGTTATTCAAAGCAGTGAGACATATAGTAAAGGCGCGAAAGCCAGATTTGATACTATGTTTACTAAAGAGTTGATGGTTAAGAATATAATTAATTTATATTCATCATTAAAGTGAGTTCAATCATGTCATTATTTCCTGTTGTTATGGCCGGGGGCTCCGGTAGTCGTTTATGGCCGCTTTCTCGTGTTCTCTATCCAAAACAATTTCTCTGTCTGGAAGGTGAACTGACAATGTTACAAGCGACAATTAACCGATTACAGGGCATTGAATGCGAAAGTCCCGTCGTCATTTGTAACGAACAGCACCGCTTTATCGTTGCCGAGCAACTGCGCCAGATGAATAAACTCACTGAGAATATCATCCTCGAACCGGTTGGTCGTAATACTGCTCCGGCGATAGCGTTGGCTGCACTTGCTGCAGTTCGTACCCAGCACGAGGGCAATGCGCTCATGCTGGTTCTGGCCGCCGATCACGTCATACAGGATGAAGAAGCTTTCCGTAATTCAGTTCGTAAGGCGCTACCTTATGCTGAAAATGGAAAGCTTGTGACCTTTGGCATCGTCCCGCATAAACCAGAGACTGGCTATGGTTACATTTGTCGAGGTGTGCCATGCGTTGATGTTGAGCATGCAGATGCATTTGAGGTCGCGCAATTTGTTGAGAAACCTAATCTTGAAACGGCGGAAGCCTATGTTGCCTGCGGTGAATACTACTGGAATAGCGGGATGTTTCTGTTCCGCGCCGATCGCTATCTTGAGGAACTGAAAAAATATCGTCCGGATATTCTTAAGGCGTGCGAAAAGGCCATGAGCTCTATTGATCCTGACCTTAACTTTATTCGCGTTGACGAGGAAGCTTTCAGAGCTTGTCCTGATGAGTCGATTGATTATGCTGTGATGGAACAGACTTCAGATGCTGTTGTTGTGCCAATGGATGCTGGCTGGAGTGATGTCGGCTCATGGTCTTCGCTTTGGGATATTAGCCATAAGACTCCAGAGGGTAACGTCGTTACAGGTGACGTCTTGTCCTATAATACCGAAAATAGTTTCCTGTATTCTGAATCCGGGCTATTGACTACTGTTGGGGTGAAAGATTTGGTCGTTGTGCAGACCAAGGATGCTGTATTGATTGCCGATCGTAACGCCGTTCAGGATGTGAAGAAAATTGTCGAATCGATAAAAGCAGACGGCCGTCATGAACATCATACTCACCGCGAAGTTTATCGTCCCTGGGGTAAATATGACTCGATTGATACGGGAAGCCGCTATCAAGTTAAGCGATTGACCGTAAAGCCGGGCGAAGGTATCTCTCTTCAGATGCATCACCATCGTGCTGAGCATTGGATAGTCGTCGCAGGAACTGCACAAGTTACAATTAACGAGCAAACCAAACTCCTCGGTGAAAATGAGTCTATTTATATTCCTGTTGGAGCAACGCACTGTCTGGAGAACCCTGGAAAGATCCCTTTGGAATTGATTGAGGTTCGCTCAGGCTCTTATCTTGGAGAGGATGATATTGTACGTTTTGCTGACAGGTATGGTCGTGTTTGAGATTACGGTAAAATTATCATGGAAAAATTAACCTGTTTTAAAGCCTACGATATTCGCGGCAAGCTGGGCGAAGAGCTGAATGAAGACATCGCGTGGCGCATTGGCCGCGCGTACGGCGAATATTTAAAACCGCAGACCATCGTGCTGGGCGGCGACGTGCGTCTGACCAGTGAATCCCTCAAGCTGGCCCTGGCGAAAGGGCTGCAGGACGCGGGCGTGGACGTGCTGGATATCGGCCTTTCCGGGACCGAGGAGATTTACTTTGCCACCTTCCACCTGGGCGTGGACGGCGGTATCGAAGTGACGGCCAGCCACAACCCGATGGACTACAACGGGATGAAGCTGGTGCGCAAGGGCGCCCGTCCTATCAGCGGCGACACCGGCCTGCGTGACGTGCAGCGCCTGGCGGAAGCCAACGACTTCCCGCCGGTAAACGACGCGAAGCGCGGCAGCTACAAAAAAATCAACCTGCAGAAAGAGTACATCGACCACCTGCTGGGCTACATCAACGTAGCGAACCTCAAGCCGCTGAAGCTGGTCATCAACTCCGGTAACGGCGCGGCCGGCCCGGTGGTAGACGCGCTGGAAGCCCGCTTTAAGGCGCTGAACGTGCCGGTGACCTTCGTCAAGGTACACAACACCCCGGACGGCAACTTCCCGAACGGTATTCCTAACCCGCTGCTGCCGGAGTGCCGCGACGACACCCGCAACGCGGTGATTGAGCACGGCGCGGACATGGGCATCGCCTTTGACGGTGACTTCGACCGCTGCTTCCTGTTCGACGAGAAAGGGCAGTTCATTGAGGGCTACTACATTGTCGGCCTGCTGGCGGAAGCGTTCCTTGAGAAAAACCCGGGCGCGAAAATCATCCATGACCCGCGCCTTTCCTGGAACACCGTCGACGTGGTCTCCGCGGCGGGCGGCACGCCGGTGATGTCCAAAACCGGCCACGCCTTCATCAAAGAGCGTATGCGCGAAGAAGACGCCATCTACGGCGGCGAGATGAGCGCCCACCACTACTTCCGTGATTTTGCCTACTGCGACAGCGGGATGATCCCGTGGCTGCTGGTGACCGAGCTGCTGTGCCTGAAGGGGCAGACGCTGGGCGAGCTGGTGCGCGACCGCATGGCGGCGTTCCCGGCGAGCGGGGAGATCAACAGCAAGCTGGCGCAGCCGGCCGAGGCCATTGCCCGCGTGGAGCAGCACTTTGCGATCCACGCGCTGGAAATTGACCGTACGGACGGCATCAGCATGGCGTTCCCGCAGTGGCGCTTCAACCTGCGCTCGTCCAACACCGAGCCGGTGGTGCGCCTGAACGTGGAGTCCCGTGCTGACACGGCGCTGATGGAAGAGAAAACGCAAGAAATTCTGGCTTTGCTCAGGAAGTGAGGGTCTGCCGCCGGCGTATTTCTGGCGGCTTGACTGTACCTGGATTGTGCAATCAGTGTGACATAGATCAGCAAAAGCTATTCATGTCACCTAATACTGAGTTAACATCTCAACCACATTTCAAGCCGCGCATAAGCCGTGGTGACCACACCTGACAGGAGTATGTAATGTCCAAGCAACAGATCGGCGTTGTCGGTATGGCAGTGATGGGGCGCAACCTGGCGCTCAACATCGAAAGCCGTGGTTATACCGTCTCCGTTTTCAACCGCTCCCGTGATAAGACCGAAGAAGTGATTGCCGAGAACCCAGGCAAGAAACTGGTTCCTTTCTATACGGTGAAAGAGTTCGTTGAGTCTCTGGAAACGCCTCGTCGTATCCTGTTAATGGTGAAAGCAGGCGCAGGTACCGATGCAGCTATCGACTCCCTGAAGCCTTACCTTGAAAAAGGTGACATCATCATTGATGGCGGTAACACCTTCTTCCAGGACACCATTCGTCGTAACCGTGAGCTGTCTGCTGAAGGCTTTAACTTCATCGGTACCGGTGTATCTGGTGGTGAAGAGGGCGCACTGAAGGGCCCATCCATCATGCCTGGTGGCCAGAAAGAAGCATACGAACTGGTTGCTCCTATTCTGACTAAAATCGCTGCCGTTGCCGAAGATGGCGAGCCGTGTGTGACCTACATCGGTCCGGACGGTGCTGGTCACTATGTCAAAATGGTGCACAACGGCATCGAATACGGCGACATGCAGCTGATTGCTGAGGCTTATTCCCTGCTGAAAGGCGGTCTGAACCTTTCCAATGAAGAACTCGCGGAAACTTTCACCGAGTGGAACAAAGGCGAGCTGAACAGTTATCTGATCGACATCACCAAAGATATCTTCACGAAGAAAGATGAAGAGGGTAAATACCTGGTTGATGTGATTCTGGATGAAGCTGCGAACAAAGGTACCGGTAAATGGACCAGCCAGAGCTCTCTGGATTTGGGCGAACCGCTGTCTCTGATCACCGAATCCGTCTTCGCGCGTTACATCTCTTCCCTGAAGGAGCAGCGCGTCGCGGCATCTAAAGTGCTGTCTGGTCCGCAGGCTAAACCAGCGGGTGATAAAGCCGAATTCGTTGAAAAAGTGCGCCGTGCACTGTACCTGGGTAAAATCGTTTCTTACGCGCAGGGCTTCTCTCAGCTGCGTGCAGCGTCAGACGAGAACAACTGGGATCTGAACTACGGTGAAATCGCGAAGATCTTCCGCGCGGGTTGCATCATTCGTGCGCAGTTCCTGCAGAAAATCACCGATGCCTATGCTGAAAACGCCGGTATCGCCAACCTGCTGCTGGCACCGTACTTCAAGAAAATTGCGGATGAATATCAGCAGGCGCTGCGTGACGTGGTTGCCTACGCTGTCCAGAACGGTATCCCGGTTCCGACCTTCTCTGCTGCAGTAGCCTACTATGACAGCTACCGTGCTGCTGTGCTGCCAGCTAACCTGATTCAGGCACAGCGTGACTACTTCGGTGCGCATACTTACAAACGTACCGATAAAGAAGGCGTGTTCCATACCGAATGGATGGAATAAGTTAACTTACTCGCTGTAATCAAAACCCGGAGCATGTCTCCGGGTTTTTTTATGCAAAAAGTGTCGCCTGTTATTCGAAGTAGTCTGAATCTCGCCCCGCTCGTAGTGATTACTCCTGGTTTGCCTTGACAGTTCAGTTTGCCAGGAGGTACAAAGCCCAACAGTTATGTTTATCGCGATGGTCTGGCGGCCATCAGTACAGTTAACTCACAGAAGTCATTAGCGAATGAAAATAACAATCTCCGGAACAGGGTATGTCGGTCTTTCTAACGGCATTCTGATTGCCCAGAATCATGAAGTGGTTGCGCTGGATATCGTGCAGGCCAAAGTGGATATGCTCAATCAGAAAAAATCGCCGATTGTGGATAAAGAAATCCAGGACTATCTCAGCAATAAATCGCTGAATTTCCGCGCCACGACAGATAAAGAAGATGCATACCGCAATGCGGATTACGTCATCATTGCGACGCCTACTGACTACGATCCTAAAACCAACTATTTCAATACCTCAACGGTAGAAGCGGTGATCAAAGACGTTATCGCGATCAACCCTGATGCGGTGATGGTCATTAAATCGACCATTCCTGTTGGGTTTACCAAATCTATTAAAGAAAAGTTCGGTATTGATAATATCTTCTTCTCGCCTGAATTCCTGCGTGAGGGGAGAGCGCTTTACGATAACCTGCATCCTTCGCGTATCGTCATTGGCGAACGTTCAGAGCGCGCTGAACGCTTTGCTGCGCTGCTTCAGGAAGGCGCAGTGAAGAAAGATATTCAGGTGCTGTTCACCGACTCCACCGAAGCTGAGGCGATTAAGCTCTTCGCGAATACCTACCTGGCAATGCGGGTAGCTTATTTCAATGAGCTGGACAGCTATGCAGAGAGTCTTGGCCTGAATACCCGCCAGATTATTGAAGGTGTGTGTCTCGACCCGCGTATTGGCAACCACTACAACAACCCGTCATTTGGCTACGGCGGCTATTGCCTGCCAAAAGATACTAAACAATTGCTGGCAAATTATCAGGCTGTGCCGAACAACCTCATTTCGGCGATTGTTGACGCTAACCGTACACGTAAAGATTTCATCTCCGATTCCATCCTTGCGCGTCAACCGAAAGTGGTCGGCGTATACCGTCTGATCATGAAGAGTGGCTCCGATAATTTCCGCGCCTCTTCCATTCAGGGGATCATGAAGCGCATTAAGGCGAAAGGGGTTGAGGTTGTAATCTATGAGCCTGCCATGCCGGACGATCAGTTCTTCAATTCCCGGGTGATCCGCGATCTGGATGCCTTTAAGAAAGAAGCCGATGTCATCATTTCAAACCGCATGGCGGAAGAGCTGGCTGACGTGGCGGATAAGGTTTATACCCGCGATCTGTTTGGTAGCGACTGATTCTCTGCGTTATTTTGTAAAAAACCCGGCTGAATTGCCGGGTTTTTTATTTTCAAACCTTGTAGAAATCGCGGTACCAGCCGACGAAGTTCTTCACCCCATCTTTAACCGAGGTTTGCGGTTTAAATCCGATCACCTCATAAAGCGCCTGGGTATCGGCACTGGTTTCCAGAACATCGCCTGGCTGGAGAGGCAGCATGTTTTTCTCTGCTTTTTTACCCAGCGCGTCTTCCAGCGCGGTAATGTAATCCATCAGTTCGACTGGCGAGCTGTTACCGATGTTGTAGACCCGGTAAGGCGCTGAGCTGGTTGCCGGGGAGCCGGTCTCAACGCTCCAGTTTGTATCTGACTGAGGAATAACATCCTGCAGACGAATAATTGCTTCAGCGATGTCATCAATGTACGTGAAGTCGCGCTTCATTTTACCGTAGTTATAGACATCGATGCTTTTGCCCTCAATGATCGCCTTAGTAAACTTAAACAACGCCATGTCCGGGCGTCCCCACGGACCGTACACGGTGAAGAAGCGCAGGCCGGTGGTCGGCAAGTTGTACAGATGCGAATAGGTGTGCGACATCAGCTCATTGGCTTTTTTGGTCGCGGCATAGAGTGAGACCGGGTGATCCACGGAATCGTCAGTGGAGAAGGGCATCTTGCGGTTGAGGCCGTATACGGAGCTGGACGAGGCATAAAGCAGATGCTGCACGTTATTATGGCGGCAGCCTTCCAGCACGTTGAGATGGCCGATAAGGTTGGCATCAGCATACGCGTGCGGGTTTTCCAGGGAGTAGCGTACACCCGCCTGGGCGGCAAGATGAATAACACGATCAAACTTCTCAGCCGCGAAAAGCGTGGCCATACCTTCCCGGTCGGCTAATTCCAGCTTGTGAAAGGTGAAACGCTCAGATTTTAACAGTTCCAGGCGTGCCAGCTTCAGGTTGACATCGTAGTATTCATTGAGGTTATCGATACCAACAACCTGATGACCCGCCTCAAGGAGGCGTTTACTGACATTCGCACCGATAAAACCTGCAGCGCCCGTGACTAAAAATTTCATAGCTTCCCTCATAAACCCTATTCTATAGATGCCGTAACGCATCACATGGCGTCTATGATAGCGCGAAGGGTGTAAGTTACATAACCCATCTTTCCGATATTACTCATCGGATTCTTATAGAAAAATCGCCAGTAATGGATAAACTATACAAACAAAATTATGTTTGCCCTTTTTTTATCAGTTAGGGATTGTATGACGCAAAATAACAATAGCCAGGTCAGCCGAGGCAATGACCCGGAGCAAATTGATTTACTTGATTTAATGCTGCAGCTGTGGCGTGGGAAGTGGGTGATAGCCACCTTTGTTGTTGTTTGTATCGCCCTGGCAATTGGATATCTCTCTGTCGCAAAGGAAAAATGGACCTCAAGTGCGATTATTACGCAACCAGATGCGGCCCAGATTGCCAGTTATTCTAATGCATTGAACATCCTTTATGGTACCGCAGCACCTACAATGCTTGACAACCAAACGCGCGCTATCGGTCGTTTTAGCTCCTCATTCTCGGCGTTGTCGCAGGCGCTTGATAACCAGGCAGTGCCTGAAAAACTGACGATCGAGCCCACGGTTAAAGAGCAGCCGCTCCCATTAATAGTATCGTATACCAGTACATCTGCAGAAGCTGCGCAAAAGCAATTGGCACAGTTCATCCAGCAGGTAGATGAGCAAACGGCTAAAGAACTGGCCGCTGACCTTAATGACAACATCAAAGCGCAGATAAAGACCCTGAATGATTCCCTGCAAAACCAGGAGAAGGTCGCTCAGGAACAGAAAGATCTGCGTATCAAACAGATTGCTGAGGCACTCAAGAACGCTGAAGCAGCGAAAATTACCTCGCCGCGCCTCCAGCAAACCCAGGAGGTGACTCAGGAAACGATGTTCTTGCTGGGAAGTGAGGGGCTGAGATCAATGATTGACAACGAAGCTTCTCTCCCGTTGGTCTTTCCCAGAGCTTATTACCAGACCAGGCGAAATCTGCTGGACATCCAGAATCTGAGCGTTAACCCAGACACGATCCACGTTTACCGTTATGTCATGAAGCCGGAACTCCCTGTGCGTCGTGACAGCCCGAAAAAAGCAATTACTCTTATTCTTGCCGTACTGCTGGGCGGGTTGCTTGGTTCCGGTTTTGTGCTTGGCCGCAACGCATTGCGCAACTACAAACCAAAAGTCTGATTTGCAGATTAAAAAAAACCGGGGATATTCCCCGGTTTTTTTATTTGTGACGTTTGCGAAGATTCTCAATCACCGCCGTCAAATCCAGCTCCTGATCCTGCAGTAGCACCAGCAGGTGATACATCAAATCAGACGCTTCATTCGTCAGTTCCTCGCGGTCATGCACGGTTGCGGCCAGCGCCGTCTCAACGCCTTCTTCTCCTACCTTCTGTGCGATACGCTTGGTTCCGCTGGCGTACAGTTTCGCGGTATAGGAACTCTCGGGATCCGCCGTTTTACGCTCTGCCAGCAGCTGTTCCAGTTGATACAGGAACAACCACTGGTGGCTCGCCTCGCCAAAGCAGCTGCTGGTGCCCTTATGGCAGGTTGGGCCGATTGGGTTTGCCAGCACCAGCAGGGTGTCGTTATCGCAGTCAGGCGTTATGCTCACTGCATTCAGGAAATGACCCGAGGTCTCGCCTTTGGTCCACAGGCGCTGTTTCGTACGCGAGTAGAAGGTCACTTTGCCGCTGTCGATTGTTTTCGCCAGCGCGTCCTGGTTCATATACCCTAGCATCAACACTTCGCCTGAGACGGCATGCTGGACAACCACCGGCAGTAACCCGTCCGTTTTTTCCCAGTCCAGCTGCGCCTGTTGTTGCTCTGTTAACATACCCTGATCTCCACGCCCTGGTCGGCCAGGTACGTTTTTAACTCACCAATATTAATAATCTGTTTGTGGAACACGGACGCGGCCAGCGCGCCGTCCACGTTCGTATCGCGGAAGGCTTCGAGAAAGTGTTCCATGGTGCCCGCGCCGCCGGAGGCGATCAGCGGAACGTGGCAGACCGCACGGACTTTTTTCAGCTGCTCGAGGTCATACCCGTTACGCACGCCGTCCTGGTTCATCATGTTGAGGACAATTTCGCCCGCGCCACGCTTCTGCACTTCCTGCACCCAGTCGAGCGTTTCCCACTGCGTCACGCGCGTGCGGCTTTCATCTCCGGTGTACTGGTTCACGTGGTACTTACCCGTTGCGGCGTCATACCAGGTGTCGATCCCAACCACAATACACTGCACCCCAAAACGATCGGCGAGGCGGGTGATCAGCTCCGGGTCGGCCAGGGCAGGGGAGTTAATCGAAATCTTGTCGGCGCCAAACGAGAGAATTTTGGCGGCGTCGTCAGCGGATTTAATACCGCCCGCCACGCAAAACGGAATGTCGATCACTTCCGCCACGCGTGCCACCCAGCTTTTATCGACCACGCGGCCATCGCTGGAGGCGGTGATGTCGTAAAAGACCAGCTCGTCGGCGCCTTCATCGGCATAGCGTTTTGCCAGCGGAACGATGTCGCCAATGATCTCGTGGTTGCGGAACTGCACGCCTTTCACGACCTGACCATCGCGTACGTCCAGGCAGGGGATTATCCGTTTTGCCAGCATTGAATCGCCTCCGTCACAGTAAATTTACCTTCCAGCAGGGCCCGGCCCACAATCACGCCCTTCACACCGGTACCGCGCAGCGCGGCCACGTCGCTGATATCACCGATACCGCCCGAAGACTGGAACGCCACATGCGGATAGCGTGCGCAGACCTCTTCATACAGCGAGACGTTAGAGCCCGCCAGCGTTCCGTCGCGGGAGATGTCCGTACACAACACGTGCTTCAGGCCAACGGGGAGATAGATATCGACCAATTCTTCCAGCGTCACGCCGGAGTTTTCCTGCCAGCCGCTCACGGCAACCTGCTTATTACCCTGTTCGTCAATACGCACGTCCAGCGCCAGCACCAGAGCATCGGCGCCAAAGCGGCGGAACCAGCCTTTCACGGTCTCAGGATCTTTCACGGCGGTTGAGCCCACCACCACGCGGGCCACGCCAGCGTCCAGCAGCGCCGCGACGTCATCTTCCGTACGCACGCCGCCGCCGACCTGGACGGGCACATCAACGCCCGCAACAAGTTGTTTTAGCAGCGGGATCTGGCGTTTCGCCGGATCTTTCGCGCCCGTCAAATCCACCAGGTGCAGTACCTGCGCACCCTGGGCGGCATAATCCTGCAGACGCGGCAGCGGGTCGTTTCCGTAGTCGCGCTGCTGGCCGTAATCGCCCTGATGCAGACGGACAACCGTACCGTCAATTAAATCTAACGCGGGAATAATCATCACATCTCCAGGAAGTTTTTCAGCAGCTGCGCGCCAGCGGCGCCAGAGCGCTCCGGGTGAAACTGCACGCCGAAGAAATTATCTTTCTGTACGGCCGCCGTAAACGCCTCGCCGTAGGTGCACTGGGCGATCGTATTCACGTTCACCGGCATGGCGTAGCTGTGCACGAAGTAAAAATACGCGCCGTCTTCGATGCCGCGAAACAGCCGGTCGCCCGCTTTGGCGTAGACGCGGTTCCAGCCCATATGCGGCAGAGGCAGGCCGCGATCGGTCATTTTCGGCACGTCTTCATCAATAATGCCCAGCAGGTCAACGCCGTTGCTCTCTTCGCTGCGGCGGCCCAGGATCTGCATGCCCAGACAAATGCCCAGCACCGGCTGGGTACAGGCTTTGATCAGGTCGACCAGCTCGCGTTCGCGAATCTGATCCATCGCCGCCTGCGCGGTGCCCACGCCCGGTAAAAAGAGTTTGTCGGCGCGCAGCACCACGTCCGGGTCACGGCTTACCACCGGCTCATAGCCGTGGCGCGCAATGGCCGATTTCACGGAGTTCAGGTTGGCGCATCCGGTATCCAGAATGACCACGTTCATTACAGCACTCCTTTCGATGAAGGTAGGGCGTCACCTTCCACGCGAATTGCCTGGCGCAGGGTACGGCCAAAGGCTTTAAAGAGACTCTCCACGCGGTGGTGGTCGTTCTTGCCCTTGGTCTTCAGGTGCAGCGTCAGGCCCATGGTGTAGGACAAGGAGCGGAAGAAGTGCTCCACCATTTCGGTGCTCAGATCGCCCACGCGCTGGTAGGTGAAATCAGCTTTGTATTCCAGGTGCGGACGGCCGGAGATGTCCATCGCGCAGCGCGCCAGACACTCGTCCATCGGCAGGACAAAGCCGAAACGGTTAATGCCGCGCTTGTCGCCGAGCGCCAGCTTCAGGGCTTCACCCAGCGCCAGGCCGGTATCTTCCACGGTGTGGTGATCGTCTATGTAGAGATCGCCTTTTACCGTAATTTCCATGCGGAAACCGCCGTGGGTGGCAATCTGGTCCAGCATGTGATCGAAGAAACCGACGCCGGTGTGGATCTTGCTGCCGCCTTCACGGTCCAGCCAGACCTTCACATCAATCTGCGTCTCTTTGGTGTTGCGCTCTACGTGGGAATAGCGGTCGCGTTTTGTGAGCTGCTCGCCAATCTTCGCCCAGTTCAGGTTGTTGCGGTCGTAGCGCAGCCCCGCGATGCCCATATTTTCCGCCAGAGTAATATCGGTGATGCGATCGCCGATGACATAGCTGTTGGTTTTATCCAGCGCATCTTCAGCCAGGTAGCGCTCTACCAGCTTCACCTTTGGCTTACGGCAGTCGCACTCGTCGGCCGGCATGTGCGGGCAAATCAGCACTTCATCAAATACCACGCCCTGAGAGGTTAGCACCTGCATCATCAGATTATGCGGGCCGTCAAAGTCCGCCTGCGGGAAGCTGTCGGTACCCAGACCATCCTGGTTGGTGATCATCACCAGCTTAAAGCCTGCTTTTTGCAGCTTAAGCAGCACCGGGATCACGTCCGGTTCAAAAGCCAGCTTGTCGAATCGGTCGACCTGAAAATCGGCTGGTGGCTCCGAAATAAGGGTGCCGTCACGATCGATGAAAAGGATCTTCTGGGTCATACTTTCTCCGCTTTCAGGGCGTCAATCACGCGCTGGCTCTCTGCACGGGTGCCTACGGTAATGCGCAGGCAGCCGCTCAGAGAAGGTTGTTTATTCTGGTCTCGTAAGATAATGCCCTGATCCCATAAAGATTTAAATACGGCACTCGATGCGGTGAAGCGCACCAGGATGTAGTTAGTTTCCGAGTCGAATACCTGCTCGACGCAAGGGATATCCTTCAGGGCGGTCACCAGATATTGACGTTCCTCCAGGATTTGCGCCACGCGCTCGCGCATCGCGTTGATCCCCTGTGGCGTCAGCGCCTGTGCCGCAATATCGGCAACCGGCGTTGAGAGCGGGTACGGGGCGATCACTTTCAGCAGCAGGTCGATGACCTCTTTATTTGCCAGGGTGAATCCGCAGCGCAGACCCGCAAGGGCATAGGCTTTCGACAGCGTACGCAGCACCACCAGGTGCGGATACTCTTCCAGCCAGCCTGCCAGCGTCGCCTGTGGGCAGAACTCGATGTAGGCTTCGTCGGCAACCACCAGCGCTTTACCGCGCGTCATTTCCAGCAAAGTGCGGATATCCTGCGGGTTGATAATCTGTCCGGTCGGGTTGTTCGGGCTACAGACAAATACCACTTTTACACCATCGAGATTGTCGGCGATCCCCTGAAGATCCAGCTGCCAGTTCTCCAGCGCCTGCACGTTGCGACACGCTACGCCGAAGGTTTCCGCGCTGACGCTGTACATGCCGTAGGTAGGCTGGCAGTACATCACCGCATCTTTGCCCGGCTCGCAGAAGGCGCGGATCAGCAGTTCAATGCCCTCATCCGCGCCGCGGCTGACCAGCACCTGCTCCGGCTTCACGCCCGCGTACTGCGCGTAGTTTTCAATCACCGCTTTCGGCTGACATTCCGGATAGCGGTTCAGCGTTTGCTGCGACAGTTCAAACTGCACCGCCGTCGGGAATTCGTTGGCGTTCAGCCAGACATCCCCTTTACCGCCCAGACGACGCGCCGACTGGTAAGGCGTCAGGCGACGGACATTTTCGCGGGCTAACTCTTCAATGTTCATGCTTGCTCCTTCAGGGCTGCAACGCGCAGCGTAACGGCATTTTTGTGGGCGGTCAGCCGCTCGGCGGCAGCCAGGGTTTCAATAGTAGACGCCAGTGACGCAAACCCTTCGCGGGAGAGCTCCTGCACGGTCATGCGTTTCTGGAAATCCGCCAGGCCCAGGCTCGAACAGGTTGAGGTGTAGCCATACGTGGGCAGCACGTGGTTGGTGCCGGAGGCGTAATCGCCCGCGGACTCCGGTGACCAGTCGCCGAGGAACACCGAGCCCGCGCTGGTAATGCTGTCAACCAGATCGCGCGCGTTGCGGGTCTGAATGATCAGGTGCTCCGGGCCGTACTGGTTGGAGATGGCAATACACTGGTCCAGGTCGCGCGCCACAATCAGGCGGCTGGCCGCTAGCGCCTGGCGTGCCGTGTCGGCGCGGGGCAGGTCGGCAAGCTGGCGCTCAACGGCTTCGCCCACGCGTTTCGCCATATCGGCATCCGGCGTCAGCAGGATGACCTGCGAGTCCGGGCCGTGTTCCGCCTGAGAAAGCAGGTCGGAGGCGACGAAGTCCGGCGTTGCGCCGCTGTCGGCAATCACCAGCACCTCAGATGGACCGGCAGGCATATCGATGGCCGCGCCGTCCAGACGCTGGCTGACCTGACGCTTGGCTTCGGTCACGTATGCATTGCCCGGGCCAAAAATTTTGTCGACCTTAGGAATGGATTCCGTGCCGAACGCCAGGGCCGAAATCGCCTGCGCGCCGCCCACTTTATAGACCGCCTGCACGCCGCAGAGCTTCGCCGCATAGAGGATCTCGTCGGCAATCGGTGGCGGTGAGCACAGCACCACTTTCTGACACCCGGCAATGCGCGCGGGTGTCGCCAGCATCAGTACGGTGGAGAAAAGCGGGGCAGAGCCGCCGGGGATATAGAGGCCAACGGATGCAACCGGGCGCGTGACCTGCTGGCAACGCACGCCGGGCAGGGTTTCGACATCCACGGTCTGCAGCTTTTGCGCGGTGTGAAAGGTATCAATGTTTTTCACCGCGACGGCCATCGCCTGCTTGATGTCGTCACCCAGACGATTGCTGGCATCAATGATTTCCTGCTCGGTAACCCGTAATGCGCCGACTTCCGTCTTGTCAAACTTCGCGCTGTATTCACGCAGCGCGTCATCGCCACGGGCTTTGACGTTATCCAGGATCTCCGCCACGGTGCGTGAGATGCTCTCAGAGGCGGAAATCGCCGGGCGCATCAGCAGCTCGCGCTGCTCTGCGTCGCTACAGGTATTCCAGTCGATGATTGTGTTAAAGCTCATGGCCATTACTCCATCATCTTCTCAATAGGCAGCACCAGGATGGAGCTTGCGCCCAGCGCCTTCAGTTTTTCCATGGTTTCCCAGAACAGGGTTTCGCTGCTCACCATGTGCATCGCCACGCGCTGCTGATCGCCCGCCAGCGGCAGGATGGTTGGACGCTCAGCGCCCGGCAGCAGGGCAATCACTTCATCCAGACGCTCGGTTGGGGCGTGCATCATGATGTATTTGGACTCACGCGCCTGAATCACGCCCTGAATGCGGGTCAGCAGCTTGTCGATCAGCTGCTGCTTGGCGTCGGCCATGTCGCCGTCGCGCTGAATCAGGCACGCTTTAGAGCGGTAGATCACTTCTACTTCGCGCAGACCGTTGGCTTCCAGCGTCGCGCCGGTAGAGACGAGGTCACAGATGGCGTCCGCCAGACCCGCACGCGGCGCCACTTCAACGGAGCCGTTCAGCAGACAGGATTTAAACTGCACGCCTTTCTGGTCGAGATAACGCTTTAACAGGTGAGGGTAAGAGGTGGCGATACGTTTGCCGTTCAGCGCGGCCGGGCCGTCCCACGCTTCGTCAACCGGCGTAGCTAGGGACAGGCGGCAGCCGCCGAAGTCCAGACGACGGAGGGTGAAGTAACGCGGATCTTCACCCTGCGCGCGGCGGGTCAGCAGCTCTTCTTCCAGCACGTTTTCCCCGATAATGCCGAGGTCAACGACGCCATCCATGACCAGGCCGGGAATATCGTCATCACGCACGCGCAGAATGTCGATGGGCATGTTTTCAGCCAGAGCAATCAGGCGCTGGGTGTGCAGGTTAATTTTAATCCCGCAGCGGGCCAGCAGTTCGCGTGAGTCATCGCTCAAACGGCCTGATTTTTGAATAGCTATGCGTAAGCGTGAGTTATCTAACATTCTTTATTCCTCGTTAACCTGTTTTAACCTGCCTGAATTTGGTCCAAAAAAAAGCCCCCGGAAGAAGATCTTCCGGGGGCTTTTTCATGCGTTCATGCACCACTGGAAGATCCAAACGTCTTCCAGCACACATCGCCTGAAAGACTAGTCAGGATGATGGTGATGATGGTGGTGTTTAAATTGAACGCGTGTCATATAAATTCTCGATGAATGCTTATTCATTTGATGTCTTTTAACCTAAACCAGTTGTACGACATATTGCAAGGGCTTTTTTTGATCATTAATTCATTTCATATTGATGCTATGAATTGTGTGTTCTGCCGGGCTGGCGTAGCCTTATAAAAGACGAGTGAGAGTCAGGAGAATTCGCATGAAAAAGGTCGCGATTGTCGGTTTAGGATGGCTGGGAATGCCGCTGGCGATGTCATTAGCCGCGAAAGGCTGGCAGGTGACCGGGAGCAAAACCACGGCGGATGGGGTAGAGGCAGCGCGCATGTGCGGTATTGATGGAGTTGAGCTGCGCCTTGAACCGGAGCTGGTGTGTGATGCTGACGATCTGGACACGCTGATGAACGTCGATGCGCTGGTGATCACGCTCCCCGCGCGGCGCAGTGGCCCGGGCGAGTCGTTTTATCTGCAGGCGATGCAGGAGATCGTCGACAGCGCGCTGGCGCACCATGTTCCGCGCATCATTTTTACCAGCTCGACGTCGGTGTATGGCGAAGTTGAGGGCGTGGTGAAAGAGAGTTCCGAGCGCCGTCCCGTGACGGCGAGCGGTCAGGTTCTGAAAGAGCTGGAAGACTGGCTGCATAATCTTCCCGGCACGCAGGTCGATATTGTCCGTCTGGCGGGGCTGGTGGGTCCAGGCCGCCATCCGGGACGCTTTTTTGCCGGTAAGTCTGCGCCAGACGGCCAGCATGTCGTCAATCTTGTGCATCTTGACGATGTTGTTGCTGCGATTGAGCTACTCTTACAGGCTCCGAAAGGTGGACACATCTATAATATATGTGCACCTTCTCATCCGGCACGCAGCACGTTTTACCCGCTGATGGCACGTCAGCTGGGCCTGGCTCCGCCGGTTTTTGGTGAGGCAAAGGATGACAGCAAAGGCAAAGTTGTTGATGGCAATCGCATTTGTCATGAGCTGGGGTTTGAGTATCAGTATCCCGATCCGCTGGTGATGCCCATGGAATAAGACCCGCAGCGGAGACGATCGCGCACCAGAAGGGGGCGAGCATGAAACCGCTGCTGGATGTTCTTATTATTCTGGATGCCCTTGAAAAAGAGGGGAGCTTTGCCGCTGCGTCAGCAAAGCTCTACAAAACCCCATCTGCGTTGAGCTATACCGTTCAAAAACTGGAAAGCGATCTCAATATCCAGATCCTCGATCGCACCGGGCACCGCGCACGTTTCACCCGTACCGGACAGATGCTGCTGGACAAAGGCCGTGAAGTCCTCCATACCGTTCGTGAACTCGAAAAACAGGCCGTAAAACTTCATCAGGGTTGGGAAAACGAGCTGGTTATTGGCGTAGATGATACTTTTCCGTTTTCTCTCCTGACGCCGCTGATTGAAGCCTTCTATCAACACCACAGCGTGACCCGGCTTATCTTTATCAACGGCGTGCTGGGTGGCTCCTGGGATGCCTTAACGCAGGGCAGGGCGGATATCTTTGTCGGTGCACTCCATGAGCCTCCCCAGCTGAGTGATTTTGGTTTTGCCCGGCTGGGCGTGCTCGAGCAGGTATTTGCCATAGCGCCTCATCATCCCCTGGCTCAGGAACCCGAGCCGCTTAACCGTCGCGTGATTAAAGGCTATCGCGCCATCGTGGTCGGGGACAGCTCTCGTCCGGAATGCTCGGTCTCCTCGCAGCTGCTTGATGAGCAGGAGGCCATTACCGTTTTCGACTTTAAAACCAAGCTGGAACTGCAAATAAGCGGCCTGGGCTGCGGCTATTTACCGCGCTATCTGGCGCAGCGGTTTATTGACAGCGGCGCGCTTGTTGAAAAACAGGTACTTGCTCAAAGCAGTAATGAATCGGTGTGGGTAGGCTGGAATGAACAAACTGCCGGGCTGGCCAGCGCCTGGTGGCGAGACGAGATTTTAGCAAATAGTGCTATCGCCGCCGTTTACTCTCAGCCCGACGTCCAGAAATCAGCCAGTTAGTAAAAAGAAAATTGTCCCATGCTTTGCAAAGTATTGCCTTTTGTATCCGATGTGGGGCAAAATGCGGCCGCTGCAACCAAATGAATAATCGACGATATAAAAGGCGTCGGTTATTTTTTTTTGCATGTACGAAACGAAACTAAAAACCAAGAGGCCGGGCTTCGTACCGGATAGATATTTACTAAAATCCGACAGTTGTTGTCGCTGAGGAAGAAAGAAATGGGGCAATTTTTCGCTTACGTGGCGGTTATCACCGTAAAGGAGAATAACTATGTCGCATAACGCAACTCCAAACACCTCTCGCGTGGAATTACGTAAAACGCTTACGTTGATTCCGGTTGTTATGATGGGCCTTGCCTATATGCAACCGATGACGCTGTTCGATACATTCGGTATCGTATCAGGCCTCACAGACGGTCATGTGGCAACGGCGTACGCCTTTGCGCTGGTCGCCATTCTCTTTACTGCGCTGAGCTACGGTAAACTGGTTCGCCGTTTCCCGTCTGCAGGCTCTGCCTATACCTATGCCCAAAAATCCATCAGCCCGGCGGTTGGCTTCATGGTGGGCTGGTCATCTCTGCTGGACTATCTGTTCATGCCGATGATCAATATTCTGCTGGCAAAAATTTACTTCGAAGCGCTGGTGCCTTCTGTTCCATCGTGGATCTTCGTTGTCGCGCTGGTGGCCTTTATGACCATCTCTAACCTGCGCAGCATCAAGACCGTGGCGAACTTCAACACCCTGATTGTTATACTGCAGATGGGTATTGTGGCGGTTATCGTTGGCCTGATCATCTACGGTGTTTCTCACGGTGAAGGTGCAGGTACGCTGACCAGCACGCGTCCATTCTGGTCTGAAGGTGCGCACGTTGTGCCGATGATTACCGGTGCGACGATTCTGTGCTTCTCGTTCCTGGGCTTTGACGGTATCTCTTCTCTGTCCGAAGAGACCAAAGATGCTGAGCGCGTGATCCCGAAAGCGATTTTCCTGACAGCGCTGATTGGCGGCCTGATCTTTATCGGAGCTTCCTACTTCCTGCAGCTGTACTTCCCGGACATCTCTCGCTTTAAAGATCCAGATGCGTCACAGCCTGAAATCATGCTGTATGTAGCGGGTAAGACCTTCCAGTGGGGCGTGCTGATCTTCTCCAGCGTGACCGTACTGGCGTCCGGCATGGCGGCACACGCAGGCGTTTCTCGTCTGATGTACGTGATGGGCCGTGACGGCGTATTCCCGACCCGTTTCTTCGGCTACGTTCATCCGAAATGGCGTACTCCGGCGTGGAACGTGCTGCTGGTTGGCGCTATTGCCCTGCTGGCGATTAAATTCGACCTGGTGACGGCGACCGCGCTGATTAACTTCGGTGCGCTGGTGGCGTTTACCTTCGTTAACCTCTCCGTGATCTCACAGTTCTGGATCCGTGAGAAG
Source organism: Enterobacter sp. E20 (assembly GCF_000801755.2). NCBI lineage: Bacteria > Pseudomonadati > Pseudomonadota > Gammaproteobacteria > Enterobacterales > Enterobacteriaceae > Enterobacter > Enterobacter sp. E20. Next base: position 3,088,132 of record NZ_CP012999.1, on the reverse strand, counting down.
CGCAACAAAACGCTGAAAGACCACTTCAACTATCTGGTGCTTCCAGTATGTGGTGCCCTGACCGTGGGCGCGCTGTGGATTAACCTGGAAGAGAGCTCTATGGTTCTGGGTCTGATCTGGGGTGCTATCGGTTTGGTTTACCTGGCCTGCGTCACGAAGAGCTTCCGTAACCCGGTTCCTCAGTACGAAGACGTCGCGTAATGACTCGCCGGGTGGCGCTAGCGCTTGCCCGGCCTACAAAACGACACACCCGTTGGCCTGTGCCAGCGGGCAAAAAAAAGCCGGAGACATCGCCTCCGGCTTTTTTTATACCCCTCGCTCAGACAATCTCTTGAGCGTACTGGAACAGGGATTTCAACAGCGCCTGTTTCTCAGCATTCCCTTCATACTGGCCATAAAGCATTTCCAGCTCCTGGGCATAGCTATTAAGGAACTCAGGGGTAAAGACATTGCGACGATGCTGCAGCCAGCGATCCTGCTCTGCCTCGTCCAGCGTGCCGGGGAAATTACGTGCGCGGTAGTTAAACATCAGCTTTTCGATGCGTTTATCGGCGAAAGTAATATCCAGCGCCGGTAAGTTACGCGGCTCGGTTTGCTGAACGATATTCATCGCCGCGCGGTCGGCATCGCTGAAGAAGCCGTTGTAGAGCTGGGCATCCACGTTTTCAGACGGCACGAACGGCTCCGCCTCGGCAAAGATAGCAACTACTTTCTCGCGCACCTGCGGGTTATCGCGCAGCACTTTCAGGTTATCGAGGCAGCGCTGACGGTTAATGCCCAGTCTGTCCGCATCTTCCGGGCGCAGCGTATTCGCCTGCGCGAGTACCGGACATTTATTGATATGCACCAGTTTGACCGGCACCGCGGGCAGATCGCCGAGTTCATTTTTCGGGGTGTAAAGCCGTTCGCGCAGGGTATCGCTGTCGAGCTCAAGCAGCGGCGAAATATCGCCAGCTAAATCCACCATGATGACCGCATTACGGTTGTCCGGATGCCAGGCCAGCGGGGCGACCCAGCTGGTATTACCGCGCCAGGCACCAAACATGCCGGAAATATGCACCAGGGGTTTCATCTGCGGTACGTCGATAAGGGTCATGAGCTTCTGCTTGCTGCGGTGGCTCAGCAGATACTCAAACAGCCGGGGCTGCGCGTTTTTCACCAGCTTCGCCATGGCAATGGTGGCATAGACGTCCGCCATCGCGTCGTGGGCATTGCTGTGCTCGATGCCGTTGGCGCGCGTCAGGTGTTCCAGCCGGAAGCTGGTCAGCCCTTCCTCGTTTTCCGGCCAGTTAATGCCCTCAGGACGCAGGGCATAACAGGCGCGCATGATGTCGAGCAAATCCCAGCGTGAATTGCGGTTCTGCCAGCTCCAGGCATAGGGATCGTAGAAGTTGCGATAGAAGATGTTGCGCGTTACTTCGTCATCGAAGCGGATGTTGTTGTAACCGACCACGCAGGTATTGGGGACGGTAAACAGATCGTGGATGCGTCGGGCGAATTCTGCCTCGTTAACGCCTTTCTCGCGCGCTTCCTGAGGCGTGATCCCGGTGACCATGACCGCCCCGGGCTGCGGCAGGTAGTCATCAGCCGGTTTGCAGTAAAAGACCTCAGGCTCGCCAATAATGTTGAATTCGTCGTCGGTACGGATGGCGGCAAACTGCGCCGGTCGGTCCAGCGCCGGGTGCGTGCCAAAGGTTTCGTAGTCATGGAATAAAAAAGTCGGGCGAGCGGCAGAGTCAGACACCAGTAATACCATCCTGTTAAAAAATGACGTCACTATGGTAAACGATCGTGCGGTTCAGACCGAATAAAAAGCACCGCTGTCGAGCAAATTTGCGCGCCAGCTTCAGAGAAAAATCTGTGCTCTGTCACATTTTTTTGCAATTAAGCCAGGTAACGACATCAGAACTCCCGTAAAAAGGTCATCGATTTTTAATGACCTGAGGATATACCGTTGAAACGCCGTCTGTTTATTGCTGTTTCTTTACTCGCTTCGAGTGTCTCATCTGCTTTTGCGGCCGAACCACTGGATTTTTCGCCGCAGCCTCCGGCCATTCAGGCTGGCTCCTGGGTGCTGATGGACTACACGACTGGTCAGATCTTAACGGCGGGCAACGAACATCAACAACGTAATCCGGCGAGCCTGACCAAGCTGATGACGGGGTATGTGGTTGATCGGGCCATTGATAGCCATCGCATTACGCCGGACGACATTGTCACCGTCGGGCGTGACGCGTGGGCAAAAGGCAACCCGGTTTTTGACGGCTCATCGCTGATGTTCCTGAAAGAGGGCGATCGCGTCTCCGTGCGTGATTTAAGCCGCGGTCTGATTGTCGATTCTGGCAACGACGCCTGCGTGGCGCTGGCAGATCACGTGGCGGGCGGTCAGCCGCAGTTTGTGAAGATGATGAACGACTACGTGCAGAAGCTGAACCTGCGCGATACGCACTTTGAAACCGTCCACGGGCTGGACGCGCCGGGCCAGCACAGCTCGGCCTATGACCTGGCCGTACTCTCCCGGGCCATCATTCACGGCGAGCCTGAGTTTTACCATATGTACAGCGAAAAGAGCCTGACCTGGAACGGGATCACCCAGCAAAACCGTAACGGCCTGCTGTGGGATAAAACCATGAACGTGGACGGGCTTAAAACGGGGCATACCTCGGGAGCGGGCTTTAACCTGATTGCGTCCGCCGTTGACGGGCAGCGCCGTTTAATCGCGGTGGTGATGGGGGCGGACAGCCCGAAAGGCCGTGAGGACCAGGCCCGGAAACTGCTGCACTGGGGGCAGCAGAACTTCGATACGGTGCAAATCCTGCATAGCGGTAAAAAAGTGGGGACAGAGCGTATCTGGTACGGCGATAAGGAGCAGGTGAAACTGGGCACCGACCAGGACTTCTGGCTGGCCTTGCCGAAAGCGGAAGTGCCGAACATCAAAGCCAAATACGTGCTGGATAAAAAAGAGCTGGAAGCGCCGATTGCTGCGCATCAGCGGGTCGGGGAGATCCAGCTCTATGACCGTGACAAGGTGGTGGCGCACTGGCCGCTGGTGACGCTGGAAGCCGTTGATAAGGGCGGACTGTTCTCTCGCATGAGCGATTATCTCCACCACACGCTTTAACCGCTGATGGGCAGACTGGCAGGGTTGCGAGTCTGCTCACATAATAAACACTCCTCGTTTGCCGATAATAGTAATCCAGCTTTATAGTGTATAAATATACAGTAATAAATGGAGGCAGCATGGACTACAGCATCAAGCAGCAACAGAAACGTAAGATTGCCGGTTTTCATTTGGTCGGACCGTGGGAACAAACGGTAAAACAGGGCTTTGAACAGCTGGTGATGTGGGTGGACGGGCGCCACATTGAGCCGCTGGAGTGGGTTGCGGTCTACTACGATAACCCCGATGAGGTCCCGGCAGAAAAACTGCGCTGCGATACGGCCGTTACGGTGCCGGACGATTTCGTTATCCCGGAAAACAGCGAAGGCGTCATGATGACGGAAATCGCGGCCGGGGATTATGCCGTGGCGACGGCGCGCGTGGAAAACTACGACTTCGCCACGCCGTGGTATCAGTTCTTCAACTCTCTGCTGCAGGACAATAAGTACCAGATGGCACTTAAACCCTGCTTCGAACGCTATCTCAATGACGGCAATGCAGACGGCTACTGGGATATCGAAATGTATATCGCGGTAGAGCATAAAACGGCTTAGGCCTGCTAAATGAAGGGTTTTTCAGCCGGGAGCGATCCGCCCGGCTGAAAACACAGTACAATTGTGATTTGCCGTGTAGCTGGAGAGCGGGTGTGCGTCCCGACAAATCATTAACCCCTTTTGAAATTCGGTTGTACAAACATTACCGCGTGGTGCACGGGTGTCGCATCGCGCTGGCGTTCGTATTGACGTTTGTACTGGTCCGTTTGCTTGATGTTCCGGAAGGGACGTGGCCGCTGATCACCCTGGTGGTGGTGATGGGGCCCATCTCGTTTTGGGGGAACGTTGTTCCGCGCGCCTTTGAGCGAATTGGCGGGACGGTTTTAGGTTCGGCCCTTGGGCTTATTGCCCTGAAGCTGGAACTCATCTCATTTCCCGTGATGCTGGCATGGTGCGGGGCCGCCATGTTCCTGTGCGGCTGGCTGGCGTTGGGCAAAAGACCGTATCAGGCCTTGCTGATTGGGATTACTCTCGCGGTGGTTGTCGGTGCGCCCGCCGGGGATATGACCACCGCGCTGTGGCGAAGCGGGGATGTCATCCTGGGATCACTGCTGGCCATGCTCTTCACCGGCATCTGGCCGCAGCGCGCTTTTCTGCACTGGCGTATTCAGATGGCGAACTACGTCACCGCCTTTAACCGCGTCTATCAGGCCGGTTTTTCCCCGAATCTGGTCGAGCGTCCCCGGCTGGAAAAGCATCTGCAAACGATCCTCAACGACGTGGTCAAAATGCGCGGCCTGATCGCGCCCGCCAGCAAAGAAACCCGTATTCAGAAATCGATTTTCGAAGCCATCCAAACGGTAAGCCGCAATCTGGTCTGCATGCTTGAACTGCAAATCAACGCCCACTGGGCCTCGCGTCCCAGCCATCTGTTGATGCTTAACGCGCAGACTCTCAAAGAGACCCAGCAGATGACGCAGCAAACGCTGTTGACCATTGCCCATGCGCTCTATGAAGGGAACCCGCAGCCGATACTGGCCAACAGCGAGCGGCTGAATGAGATCGTTGCGGAGCTGAAGCAGTTAATCAATGAACGCCAGAGCGATAACGTTGCGGAAACGCCTATTCATGGCTACGTCTGGCTGAGCATGGAACTGGCGCGTCAGCTTGAGCTGTTATCGCACCTTATTTGCCGGGCGCTGCGCAAATAAAAGGCGTATGTGACGGCTGCTGCTTCGATTCAGCAGCAATTGGGGTTATGATAGCTTTAAACGATATACTCATTGTCATTCGCAGCCGCTGTCAGTAAGGTTATTGTTACAACGGTTGCCTTAACGAATCCGAATCTCACATTATCAGGGGTGTAAAAATGGAAACTACCAAGCCTTCGTTCCAGGATGTTCTGGAATTCGTCCGCCTGTTCCGCCGCAAAAACAAGCTGCAGCGTGAAATCCAGGACGTTGAGAAGAAGATCCGTGACAACCAGAAACGTGTTCTGCTCCTCGACAACCTGAGCGACTACATCAAGCCAGGTATGAGCGTTGAAGCTATTCAGGGCATCATTGCCAGCATGAAAAGCGACTATGAAGACCGCGTTGATGACTACATCATCAAAAACGCTGAGCTGTCCAAAGAGCGTCGTGACATCTCTAAAAAGCTGAAAGTGATGGGCGAAATCAAAAACGGCGAAGCAAAAAGCGAGTAATCGCAGCGAATAATGAAAAAGGCTCTCTGGTGACAGAGAGCCTTTTTTTATGATTCAGAACGCGGCTGTAGCTGATAAATCCAGGCCTGAACCTGCTTGCCTTCAAGGGTGGTCACCGTGACCTCAACCCGATCGTAGCCGTCTTCAAATTCGTCCAGCATTTGCCAGTGTGCGGCAAGGTTATCCGAGATAAACAGATAGCCTTCGACGCGGGGGCCGTCAGGGTGGAGCACAATTCCCGGGAAGTCCGCCGCGGCGCCCCAGCCGCGTTCGTAAAACGTGCCGGATACGGAACCGGCCAGCCATTCGCCGCCGATGTCTTCAAGAATATGCGCATTAGCGTGGCCCGGGCGCAGCGTGCCGTAGACAAACAGAGCGTTCATTTTCCCTCATCCGCAAAGCAAAAAGCCTGCTTTAAAAGCAGGCTTTTTAAATTTGGCTCCTCTGACTGGACTCGAACCAGTGACATACGGATTAACAGTCCGCCGTTCTACCGACTGAACTACAGAGGAATCGTTGTGGAGGCTTATCTTAGCGGCGAAAAAACTTTTGTCAAACCTGATCTTAGGGAAAATCGACTGATTGCTGATTCTGTCGTCAGTTTGTTGTAAATCCACACATCTTTTTCTGGAAAATACTTTGCAGGATTAGCATTTGTCCCCCATCATTTGAAATGGAGTTTCAACTTTTCTCGCTAAGGTCCATTTTGAACGTCACTGCCTCCTTACGCCAGGCGATAACGCGCACGCCATGGTATGCAAAACGTAAAAGCTATCGTGTCCTGTTCTGGCGTGAAATCACCCCCCTTGCCGTGCCTATCTTCCTGGAAAATACCTGCGTTCTGCTGATGGGGGTTTTGAGCACCTTCCTGGTGAGCTGGCTGGGAAAAGAGGCGATGGCTGGGGTTGGGCTGGCGGACAGCTTTAACATGGTGGTAATCTCGTTCTTTGCCGCCATAGATCTCGGGACGACGGTGGTGGTGGCCTTTAGCCTCGGCAAGCTTGATCCCAAACGTGCACGCGAGGCGGCCCGCCAGTCGCTGATGATCATGACCATTTTTTCGATCGTTCTGGCGGCGGTGATCCACTATTTCGGTAAAGAGATTATCGATTTTGTCGCCGGGGAGGCCACTAACGAGGTTAAAGACCTGGCGCTGACCTACCTGGAAATGACCGTCTTAAGCTATCCGGCGGCGGCCATTGCGCTGATTGGCAGCGGTGCGCTGCGCGGGGCGGGCAACACCAAAATTCCGCTGCTGATCAACGGCGGGATGAATATCCTGAATATCATTATCAGCAGCGTGCTGATCTACGGCGTGTTCTCGTGGGAGGGGCTGGGGTTCGTCGGTGCCGGACTGGGGTTAACCATTTCACGCTATATCGGTGCGGCAGCCATCATCGGGGTGCTGATGGCGGGGATCACCCCCTCGCTGCGTCTGACGCTAAAAAGCTATTTCCGCCCCTTTAATTTCGCCATTATCTGGGAAGTGATGGGCATCGGCATTCCCGCGAGCATTGAATCGGTATTGTTCAACGGCGGGAAGCTGCTCACGCAGATGTTTGTCGCCGGGATGGGGACCGACGTTATCGCCGGTAACTTTATCGCCTTCTCTATTGCCTCGCTGATTAACCTGCCGGGTAACGCGCTGGGTTCAGCATCCACCATTATTACGGGTAAACGGCTCGGGAAAGGGCAGATAGGCCAGGCGGAGCGGCAGCTGCGGCACGTGTTCTGGCTGTCAACCATTGGGCTGACGCTGATCGCCTGGGGAACCGCGCCGTTTGCCGGGCTGATGGCCTCGTTCTATACCCACGAAGACGACGTTAAAGAGGTCGTAAAGATCCTCATCTGGCTCAACGCGGCCTTTATGCCCATCTGGGCGGCCTCATGGGTATTACCCGCCGGGCTGAAAGGGGCGCGCGATGCCCGCTTTGCGATGTGGGTATCGATGCTCGGCATGTGGGGATGTCGCGTTGTCGCGGGGTATACGCTCGGGGTGATGCTTGGATGGGGTGTGGTCGGCGTCTGGCTGGGGATGTTCCTCGACTGGGCCGTGCGGGGTGCGCTGTTCTACTGGCGGATGGTCAGCGGACGCTGGCTGTGGAAATATCCGCGAAAAAATGCCTGACAATTGCGCGAAGTGGAGAATAATTCGGCAAACGATCGGAAATGTGCATTCTGCCTTTGACATCATGGGGGAGCATCGATAATATGCGCCCCGTTCACACGATTCCTCTGTAGTTCAGTCGGTAGAACGGCGGACTGTTAATCCGTATGTCACTGGTTCGAGTCCAGTCAGAGGAGCCAAATTTAAAAAGCCTGCTTTTAAAGCAGGCTTTTTGCTTTTCTGCGCAAGGTAAATGCAAAACGGCAACCTTGTTGCCGTTTTTAGTGTGTGCACCCTCTCCCGCTGGAGAGGGCTGGGGTGAGGGCACCAGCCCGCACAATGCACTATCGACCCAAACCAATCGGCGCCGTCGCCTCAACCAGCCACTCACGCGCATCGCTATTCACCAGAGGTGAAAGCACCTCGCGAACCTGCCGGTGATACGCATCCAGCCACTGCTTTTCCTGCTCGCTCAGCAGATGCAGCTCAACCTGACTTAAGTCGATCGGGATCAGCGTCAGCGAGGCAAATTTGCAGAAACCCGGATGGCTCTCCACAATCTCCACCTGGTTTTCAATACGAATACCGTGGCTATCGCCCAGATAGTAGCCTGGCTCGATAGTCATGATATTGCCCGCCACCAGCGGCCACGGGTTAACCTTTTTGGCGATGCGATGCGGGTTCTCGTGGATCAGCAGCTGGTGCCCCACGCCGTGTCCCGTGCCGTGATCGTAATCCAGCCCCATCTCCCACAGCGGGCGACGCGCAAACGCATCCAGCTGATGCCCCTGAGTCCCGGAAGGGAACTGCAGGGTAATGAGCGACAGGAAGCCTCTCAGCACGGCAGTGTAATGCAGGCGTTGCTGCGGATCGACGTTACCCCACGCCAGCGTGCGCGTGGCGTCGGTGGTGCCGTTAACATACTGGCCGCCGGAATCGTTCAGGTAAAAATGGTCATGGCCGATGGGCTTATTGCTGGCCTCGCTCGAATGATAGTGGCACATCGCCGCATTGCTCGAAGAGGCGGAGATGGTTTCAAAACTCTGCTCGATGAACCCGGGCTGCTGTTGACGGAACGCAAGCTGCTGCGCCTGCGCGTCCAGCTCGGTGAGCGGTTGTCCTGCCGCCTCGCGCCGCGGCACTTCGCGGCTCAGCCAGGCGAGGAAGTTGACCCACGCGGCCCCGTCCCGGTGATGGCACTCGCGATAGCCTGCCAGCTCGACCGGGTTTTTAGTCGCTTTCATCAGGGTGATGGGATCGGTCCGCCAGACAATTTCTCCCCGTGGCTCAATGGCGAAGCGCAGGGCCACCGGCGCGGAATCGGCATCAATCATCACCCGTTTGCCTACGGCAATCTGCTGACAGCGTTCAATAAAGGTATCCTGCGGCGCAATGGTGAACGCATTGCGCACACCGTCAGGCAGGGCGCTGAGCTTATTGTCATTAACAAACCACTCAACGTGACCGTCACGACCAAGAAGGGCAAAGGAGAGCGGTACCGGACTGTAAGGGATATCCGCACCACGGACGTTTAACAGCCAGGCGATGTTATCCGGCAGGGTGACGGCGAGATAATCGGCATTGTTTGCGGCCAGCACGGCGGCGACGCGCTGACGTTTGTCCGCGCTGCGTTCGCCGCTGTGTTCAACCGGCATCTCACGGATAAGCCCCGCCGGTGCGGCTGGGCGATCGGTCCATAGCGTGTCAAACGGCGAGACCTTCAGCGGCACCAGCTCGCACGGCGTGGCTGACAGTTGCTCAAACTCCGCGTTGGTCATCAGCAGCGCGTCAAAACCGATGCGCGTTCCTGCCTCAACGTTTTCTGCCAGCCATTCTGCCAGCGGCTCGTTGTGCAGGTGGTGGATCTCAACCTCATCCATATTGACCTGAACGCGCGCCTGAACCTGATAGCGCCCGTCGACGAACAGCAGCGCTTTGTTTTTCAGCACCAGCGCCACGCCGGCCGAACCGTCAAAGCCCGTCAGCCAGGCCAGCTTTTCGTCGTAAGGCGCGCAGTATTCGCTCTGCCAGGCATCCGCCCGCGGGACGATCATCCCGTCGAGATGGCTGGCCTCAAGCCAGTGGCGCAGGGCAGAGAGCGGTGATGTGCTGGACATTGTTTTTCCTTATCGTGATTAGCGGAATGGCGGCTCGTTGAAGGTGCGCAGCTTGCGCGAATGCAGCTTGTCGCCCTCCGCGCGAAGTAAATCAATCGCACGAATACCAATCTGCAGATGCTCAGAGATAGCCCCTTCGTAGAAACGGTTGGCCTGGCCCGGCAGCTTAATTTCACCGTGCAGCGGCTTGTCGGAGACGCACAGCAGCGTGCCGTAAGGAACGCGGAAGCGATACCCCTGCGCGGCAATGGTGGCGCTCTCCATATCGATCGCCACCGCGCGGCTCAGGTTGAACCGCAGCGCGGAGGCGGAGTAGCGCAGCTCCCAGTTGCGGTCATCCGTTGTGACGACCGTACCGGTGCGCAGGCGCTGTTTAACCTCTTCGCCCGGCATGCCGCTGACCTCTTTGGTGGCGTCATACAGCGCGCGCTGTACTTCGGCGATGCTCGGGATTGGGATATCCGGCGGCAGCACCGCATCAAGCACGTGGTCATCGCGCAGATAGGCGTGGGCCAGCACGTAGTCGCCAATCAGCTGGCTTTCGCGCAGGCCGCCGCAGTGGCCAATCATCAGCCACACGTCCGGGCGCAGTACCGCCAGATGGTCGCAGATGGTCTTGGCATTTGACGGGCCAACGCCGATGTTAATCAGCGTGATGCCCTGGCCGTCGGCGGTGATCAGGTGCCAGGCGGGCATCTGGTGCTTTTTCCACGCCAGGTCGGAAATGGCCTGCTCGGGCGCTTCGGTTTCAGCGGTGATCCAGATCCCGCCCGCGCAGGACAGCGCGATATACGGGCTCTCCGGGTCGAGGATCTGGCTGCAGCCCCAGCGGACAAACTCATCAACGTAGCGGGTGTAGTTGGTAAATAGCACGAACGGCTGGAAATGTTCGACTGGCGTACCGGTGTAGTGGCGCAGGCGCGCCAGAGAGAAATCGACCCGGCGGGCATCAAAATGCGACAGGGGAGAAAATTCTGCCGGGTGATAAATCCCGTCGGCCGTCTCATCGCCAATCTGGGAAAGTTCCGTCGTCGGGAAGTGGCGGGTCAGCCCCGCGCTCATGGAGCGGTCAAGGGTTAACGCCGAACCGTCAATCACGTACGGATACGGGATCTCATGCTGCGAGGGCTCAACGGCAATGTGCGCGCCGTAATCCTGGTTCAACAGCGTGAGTTGTTCTTCAAGATACGGTCGGAACAGCGCGGGGCGGGTGACGGTGGTGCTGTAGCAGCCGGAGTGGGTAAAGCGCGCGTAGGCGCGGGTTTTGGGATTACTGCTGGCGCTGCCGTCCCAGGTCACAGAGAGCGATGGATAAACAAAAAGGCCCTCGGTTCTGGCCTTTTGGTCGGGAAGTTTCCCTGTTTCGATATATTCGCTGATGGCGCCGCGCAGCGCGTTGACGGACTGTTCGTACAGCGCGTCGAGTTTTTCCAGCGCCTGAGCCGGGGTCAGGCTGGAGCCCTTATTATTCATCTCTGTCTCCTTGTTCCACAGGTGTGCGACTCTACCCGATAGTATGTCACACGCCTGTGAAACAAAAGGGAGATCAGCCGTGGCTCGTCTCTTTCATCAGCAGCGCCGTCGCCGCCGACAGCAGGCAGCCGGCCAGCAGATAAATCGCCACGCTGTGCCAGTTGCCGCCGGAGAAGGTCACCAGCGCGGCGGCAATAAACGGCGTAAATCCGCCACCGACCACGCTTGCGACCTGATAGCCCACGCCCGCGCCGCTGTAGCGGTAGCTTGCGCCAAACAGTTCGGTGAACATCGGCTGCTGCACGCAGACCACCATATCGTGAGCGATGTTGGCGAGCATGATGGCGAAGAAGACAATCCAGAAGATCGACTGCGCCTCGAGCGCCATAAAGAACGGCCAGGCGCTGAGGGTGCCAATCAGCGCCCCGGTGATGTAAACGCGACGGCGGCCAAACCTGTCCGCCAGCCAGGCGAAGCAGGGGATAGTCAGACAGCTGATCCCGCCGACCAGCAGGCCAATATTCAGGAACAGCTCGCGCGGCAGACCAAGGTTTTGCGTCGAGTAGTTCAGCGCAAACGCGGTGACGATATACATCGTCAGCAGTTCGCACAGGCGCAGGGCGATAATTTTCAGAAAAGCGCCAGGGTGCTGAATCAGCGCTTCCATCACAGGCAGACGCTTTTTGGCGAGCGGTTTTTCCAGCTGTTGTTTTTCAAACTCAGCCGACTCCTCCATCCCGTTGCGGATCCACAGCGCGGCGATGACCAGCACGATGCTGAAGATGAACGGAATGCGCCAGCCCCAGCTCAGGAACTGCTCGTCGGTGGTGAGCTGGCTGATTAGCGATACCAGCCCGGTGGAAAGCAGAAGGCCCACGCCGTACCCGACCTGTACGCCGCTGCTGTAAAACGCTTTCTTATTTTTCGGCGCGCTCTCTACGGACAGCAGCGCCGCACCGCCCCATTCGCCGCCTACGGCGAAGCCCTGGATGGCGCGCAGGGTGACCAGCAGTACCGGTGCCCACCAGCCAATGGTGGAAAACGAAGGGAGAATACCAATCAGCGCGGTGGCGATCCCCATCATCCAGACGGTGAGCATCAGCATGCGCTTGCGGCCCAGGCGGTCGCCGAAGTGGCCGAAGATCACACCGCCCAGCGGGCGAAACAGAAAGCCGACGCCGAAAGTGGCAAACGCGGCAAGCGTGCCCATCGCAGGGCTGACCTGGGGAAAAAACTCGCGGTTAAACACCAGGGCGGCAGTGATGCCGTAAAGCAGAAAATCATACCAGTCGACGACGGCACCCGCGAAGCTGCCTAAAGCTGCGCGGCGGGCACGATTGAGCGAAGGTGTCTCCTCGTTGGGACGATCGGAGATGAGGGTGGAGTCCATAGTTGTCCTGTCCGTACTGATTTTTAATTATTGGTATAAGAAAAGGTCACTCACATAGCGGCCGTCATATAAACGGAACCTATGAGACTACCGCGACAGAACGCCTGAGAAAACGTTTTTATCTTTCCGGATGGTGCTGAATAAATAAATTTCATCCCCGCCTGCAGCGAGATAATTGTGTCTTCTGGCTCCGTTAAAGGCTGAATGGTTTACAGTAATAGTGACCGCTGCGTAAGTTAAGCTGAGGGAATAACGATGCAACGCACCTTTTCGGCATTCTGGATGGTCCTGTTTTTATTTGTCGCACCGCTTCATGCGGAGCCCAACGTCTATGGTGAACAGCGTATCAGCGGCTGGTGGAATGCGCTGACGGATGATATTTCGCAAACCTGGGAAGAGCCCCAACGTTACGACCTGTACCTGCCGTTTCTGAGCTGGCACGCTCGCTTTATGTACGACAAAGAAAAAACCGACAATTACAATGAAATGCCGTGGGGCGGCGGGCTGGGCGTTTCCCGCTATAACGAAGAGGGCAACTGGAGCGCGCTGTTCGCAATGATGTTCAAGGATTCGCACAACGAATGGCAGCCCGCGATGGGCTATGGCTGGGAGAAGGGCTGGTATCTGGATGATGCCAAAGATTTCCGTCTTGGGCTCGGTGCCGCGGCGGGCATCACGGCGCGAGATGATTTTGCAAACTATGTCCCGCTACCGTTTATCTTCCCGCTGTTTTCCGCCGGGTATAAGCGCGTTACCGTCCAGTTCACCTATATTCCCGGAACCTATAACAACGGCAACGTGCTCTTTGCCTGGCTGCGCTTAGGCTTCTAAAGGGTGATCACCTTTTTTGCCACGGCGTTAGACAATACCAGCATGGAGAACAGAACTGAGGTGACGAAGGTGAGCACAATCAACGCCAGCTTCATACCGAGAGAGCTCACCGGTATCAGCGCCGTCAGCAGATGAAACACCGAGTAGTGCACAATATACACGCCGGTCATCGTTTTGCTGATGGCGGCCAGAATGGACTCCTTAAATTCAGCATTGCGGCGAAAGCGCACGCCGTTCGCCGCAATCACCAGCGCGATGATCAAAATGTAAATCTGCGAGCCGGTGAGAATAAAGGCGTTTCTGTCCGCCTTGAACAGCGCGAAGAAGAAGTGGCGCTCGTAAAACCAGGTGAAGAGGTAGATAAACGGGATGGCGACAACCGCCGCCCTGACGACATTTTTGCGGCTAATCCACTCGGCAATTTTCGGGTCGCAAAAGAGTTGCCCCGTCAGATAAAACAGCAGCCATGTCCACAGCCGATACTGCGGTGAAAGAGAAAGGACGTGCGTTCCAGGATAGAGCGCTGACAGCAGATCGTATCCGTAGGAAAAGAGCAGCAGGGCAGCGATCGCGCCGCAGAACAGCCTTCGCCGCTGGCTGAGCCACTCCACCACCGGGTGGAAGGTGTAAATCACCACAAACGCAAACACGAACCAGGGCTGGATTAAATACCCGCGCTGATAGGGCTCCCACAGGTAGTAGATCGTTATCCAGAACAGAAAAACAATCACCAGACTTTTAATTTTACCGAGCTGCCAGCGGGTGCCGTGCCGTGATTGTCCGTCGAGATAGCCCGCAACGACAAAAAACAGCGGTGTGGCGATGGTCGAAATAAAGGTTAAAAACCCCAGGATCCAGTGATAGTCATAATCATAATGATCCCAGGTGTTGTAGATGGTAAAGAAGGTCACCGCCGTCATACAGCCCAGCGTCTTGATAATGTTCAGCCCTGTCGCATTCATTGTTGTTTGGCTTCGTCCTTACGATGGAAACACGCATAGATCACGGGGAGTACCAGCAGCGTCAGGATTGTAGCAAACCCCAGTCCAAACATAATCACAACGGCCATGCTCTGGAAGAAAACGTCCAGCAGCAGCGGAGCCAGGCCAAGTACGGTCGTGAACGCGGTGAGCAGGATGGGGCGCAGACGCGAGGTCGCGGCGTACACGATCGCGCTGTGCTGATCCTGTTGCGTTTTCTGCTGTTCGATCTCTTCCACCAGCACGATGCCGTTGCGGATGAGCATTCCGCTCAGGCTCAGCAGACCAATCAGCGCCATAAAGCCAAAGGGAATGCCGGTAAGTAAAAATCCCGGCGTCACGCCAATCAGCGCCAGCGGTACGGTCAGCCAGATAGCGACCGCATTTTTTACCGAGCTGAACATCAGCACCGTAATGACAAACATCACCAGATACCCGAGAGGTAGCGTAGTGAATAGCCCCTGCTGCGCTTCGCTGGAGTTTTCCGCGTCGCCCCCCCACTCGATGCTGTAGCCGTGTGGCAGGGGAAGGGCATCTACTTGCGGCTTCACCCGGGCGAGAATATCCCCGGAGGTTTGCTGGCTCAGCGGGTCCGGGTCCGTCTGAACCGTCAGCACCCGCGAGCGGTCGCGTCGAAGGATCAGCGGATCTTCCCACTCCAGCGAGAAGCGGCTGACGACGTTACTCAGCGGGATATACTGCTGCCGCGTCTGGCTCCAGACCAGCACGTTGTTCAGGTGACTGGCGTCCAGCCGTTCGCTCTCAGGCGGGCGCACCACGACCGGAAGCAGGTCACTGCCTTCCCGGTACAGCCCCGCCCGGCTGCCGGAGAAGTTCATCTCCAGCGCGTTATCAACGTCCTGCTTATCTACGCCAAGCTCGCGGCCAAGGGCGGCAACGTACTGTGGGCGGATCACCTTGCTGCGGTTTTGCCAGTCGTTCCTGACGCTGCCCGTGGCCGGGTCGCGCGTGAGGATATCGTCTACCTGGCTGGCAATCAGGCGCAGCCGGTCAGGGTCGGGGCCTTTAATGCGCACCTCAATGGCGCTATCGCCGGAGGGGCCAAACATCACGCGTTTGGTGCTGGCGTTGACCTGCGGATAGTTTCGCGCGATGTACTCGTCCACGTGGCGCGTCAGGGCGGAGATGTTGCGCTGGTCGTCCATGCGCACCATGATCTGCGCATAGTTGCTGTACTGGCGCTGTCCGCTGTAGGTCAGAATAAAGCGCATACTTCCCTGACCAATGGTTGAGACGGTGGTCTCCACGCCAGGCTGGCCGTTAATGGTTTTTTCGATATCGCCGGTCATTTTCTCAGTCCACTTGATATCGGTACCGTAGGGTAACCACAGGTCGACAAAGAAAATGGGCGTATTAGACGACGGGAAAAAGTTTTGCCGTACGGCGCCGAAGCCCCAGACAGACGCTGCCAGCAGCGCAGCCATCACAATGAGCGTCGGTGCCTTATGGCTCAGCAGCGTGTTAAGCAGGCGCTGGTAGGCGCGGTAGAGACGTTTGTCATAAGGATCTGACTCGTCAGCGTTGTCCGGCGCGCTGTCGTTTTTAAACAACCACCACTTAATCAGCACCGGGGTGAGGGTGAGCGCCGAAAACCAGCTCAGCATCAGGGAAATCAGCAGCACCTGGAACAGAGATTTACAATATTCCCCGGTGGAATCCTGCGACAGCCCGATAGGGGCAAACGCCAGGATGGCAATCACCGTCGCCCCCAGCAGCGGCAGGGCGGAGCGGCGGATGATGTAGTTTATGGCGGTTAGCAGCGGGGAGCCCTGCTGTCGGGCAATCAATACCCCTTCGACAATCACGATGGCGTTATCCACCAGCATGCTGAGGGCGATAATCAGCGCCCCAAGCGAGATGCGCTGTAGCTCAATGCCACACAGATACATAATCAGCAGCGTGCCCAGCACGTTAAGGGCGAGAGAAACCGCAATGATGATCCCGCTGCGTACGCCCATAAAGATCAGCAGCACGCCGATGACAATCGCCAGCGCCATCAGGAAGTTAATAATAAAACCGTTAACGGAATGGCCCACTTCAGCGGCCTGATCGTAAAACAGGTCTATCCGTATGCCTGCCGGTTTTTCCGCCGACATCTGGTTTAGCTTCGCCTCCAGCGCGTGGCCCACGTCGATCACGTTCACCCCGGGAATAAACGAGACGCCCATGGTGACGGCTTTTTTGCCGTTGGCATGGTAGATACTGGCTGGCGATTCGTTCAGCCCGCGCGACAGCGTGGCGATATCCCGCAGACGCGTCGCCGCCCCGGTGCCGGAAGGCGTGATGATGAGATCCGCCAGTTCATCAAGATTCCCGAACTCGCCGGTCGGGTGCAGGCGAATGGATTCGGTGCCGGAGGTGATTTCTCCTGCGCTGGAAACAACGTTAAGTCTGCTGAGCAGGGCGGAAAGCTGGTTCAGCGTAATGCCGCGCGCGGCCATTTTGCTCAGGGAGATATCAATGTTGACCTGCTGGCTAATCGCCCCACCGATGGCGACCTTCGCAACCCCGGGGACCAGAATTAACTCGCGGCGAAGCTGCTCCGCGTATCTCACCAGTTCAGGGTTGCTGAATTCATTCCCGGAAATGGCGAAGAAGAAGCCGAACACGTCGCCGAAATCGTCATTTACAAAGGGCGTGACGACGCCGGGCGGGAACTGACGCGAGGCATCGCCCACGCGGCGGCGCAGTTCATCCCAAATCTGCGGCAGCTCGTTCGAGTGATAGCGTGACGCGATGTTAACGGTGATTTGCGACAGACCGTTTGACGAGATAGAGCTGACGTTATCCAGATAAGGCAGCTGTTGAAGGGCATTCTCCAGCGGAAGCGTCACCTCTTCTTCAACCTGCTGAGCGGATGCGCCGGGGTAGTGGGTGACCACCACTGCGGTTTTGATGGTAAAAGCGGGATCTTCCAGCCTGCCGATATTCAACAGGGCAAAAATCCCCCCGATGCCCAGCAGCAGGATCGTTAGCCAGACGCGAACAGGGTTATTAATAAATTGACGAGAGATATCCATTACAGGCCCCGTTCACGCGTCCAGATACGCACCGGCTGGTTAGCATGGAGCTCCCCAACGCCCGCGGCCACCACGCGTTCGCCCGCCTTAAGCCCGCTGGTGATCACCACGCCTTCAGTACTCACTTGTCCCACGCTGACCTTGCGGTCTTCAAGATGGAGCGCGTCGCCTTCGCCCGTTACGACCCATACGTGCGGCTCATTGCGCGGGCTGTTGTCCGGGTTAAAGACTGCCTCAACCGGTACGACCAGCGCCTGAGCGCTCGCGCCCGCCGGGAGATTGGTTAAATTGATGGTCACCGTACCGCTTACGCCACCGACGGCGGGAAAATCATCTGGCCGCGGCATGGTGAGTATCACCTGCCAGGTCAGGGTATTGCTGTCGCTGCTGCCCGAATGCTCTTTGTAGACGGCGGTAAATTCCCGATCCGGAATGGCGTTAATTCTCACCACGGGCCGATACTGCGCGTTGCGGATATCAAAGGTCTTAAACAGGTTTTCAGGGATGCTGAACACCACGTCAAGCAGGTCGGTGCGGGTTAACGTGGCAATGGGCTGACCGGGGGACACCACCTGATGGTTTCGGACATGTACGCTGGCCACCGTCCCGCTGAAGGGGGCGACGAGCGTCATCTGATTCAGCTCTTCCCGGGCAATCTGCAGCGCCGCATTCGCCGAATCGCGGTTCGCACGCTGCACGTCCATTTCCGCTTTCGAAATCGCCTGCCGGCCCGCCAGCGTCTGGAAGCGATCGAACTGCCTCTGGGCCAGCGTCGCCGCCGTTTGTCTGTCGTTAACCCGCTGCTGGGCTTCACGGGCGTTCAGCCTGGCAAGCTGTTGCCCCTGCTTGATGGCTGCGCCCTGACGCACATCGAGCGCTTCAATTTGACCTGCGCGCTTGAAGGAAAGGTCTGTGGCATCGCCCGATTCAATGCGGGCGGGGAAAACGCGCTGCTGGGCGTGACCGGGAACCGTCACCTCCGCCACTTTTACCATCCTGGGAAGGGGAGAGTCTTGCTTCGGTTTCGGGTCGCACGCCGTGAGCGTTAACAAAACGAACGGTAAAAGAGAGAGGTAGCGGTTCACTGTATTCCCCTAATAAATAACTGTTTTATTTATTCCATAACCTGGACAGGGGTGACACTATTCTGCCAGAACAGTGACGACCATATAGGTAAATAAACCAATCGCCGTGCTGGCGATAATGGCAAGCGCAATAAACATACCCAGACGGATCAGGCTTAAACCATACATACATTCCTCCATGAGCCGGAAGCGGTAGCTGACTATGAGCATAGTCGGCGAAAAGATAAATGTTAAATAACCATTATCAGTGGGGAAGCGCTAAACCTGATATTCCTGTGCTACGTTTAATGTTAATCATCTTTTTTTACCGTAACTGGCATTAAGGGCAACCCCCTGCATTTAATGCGTTTTTTTTCTTCATTCACTCTCGTGTTGGTTATAAAAAGGATGCTCGATATGTATAAAAACATTCTCGTTCCGGTGGATGTCTACGAGACAAGCCTTGCGGATAAAGCGTTGCAGCATGCACAGTTTCTGGCGCAAAGCGCATCGGGTGACATTCATTTGCTGCACGTCATGCCCAAATTTTCAGCCGAACTGACGCGTGGTTTTATTTCAGATGCGCGCAAGATGGATGAATATATGATTAATAATTCAAAAGAAAAGCTGTCTGACCTGGTCAAAAAAGTAAATCTGCCAGAAGAGCGTGTTCATCTCCACGTCCGTAGCGGGAATGTTCGTGATGAGGTTATTAAGCTGGCGGATGAACTTACCGTCGGCGCGATTATTGTCGGCTCGCGAAATCCAAATATTCAAACCCATTTGTTAGGATCGGAGGCGGCAAGTATTGTTCGTTACGCACATGTTCCTGTTTTCGTTATTCGTTAATTACAGAGAAGCAAGGTGATTTCTGAATAGAACCTGAGGAAGGAACGATGAAAACAGGAAAACCTGAACGTCCGTATTATCAACAAACCGTTGACGAAACCCTGTCGAATATCCACTCCACCCTGGAAGGCCTTAGCGGCACAGAGGCATCAGCCCGGCTTCAGCAGCACGGTGAGAATGCGTTACCGCAAAAAAAGGGCAAACCCGCCTGGCTGCGCTTCCTGGCGCATTTTAACGACGTATTGATTTACGTTCTGCTGGTGGCCGCGTTGCTTAAGCTCTTTATGGGCCACTGGGTAGACATGTTTGTGATCCTTGGGGTTGCCATCATTAACGCGCTGATTGGCCATATCCAGGAGAGCAATGCTGAAAAATCGCTGCAGAGCATTCGCAATATGCTCTCCAGCGAAGCCGTGGTGGTACGACAGGGGAATCACGAAACGATCCCCACCACGGCGCTGGTCCCGGGAGATATCGTGGTGATCCGCGCCGGGGATCGTATCCCTGCGGACCTGCGCGTGATTGAAGCGCATAACCTTCGCGTGGAGGAGGCCATCCTGACCGGCGAATCCACCGTTGTTGAGAAAAACAGCGATGCGTTAAGCGGGGAACTGCCTTTAGGTGACCGGTATAATCTGCTCTACTCAGGCACTACCGTTAGCTCCGGCGGCGGTAAAGGCGTGGTGGTGGCAACCGGGGGCGAGACCGAGCTGGGCCACATCAATCAGATGATGTCCGACATTGAAAAACACCGCACGCCGCTGATGGTGCAGATGGATAAGCTCGGTAAGACCATCTTCATCACTATCCTGGTGATGATGGTGGCGCTGTTTGTCTTTAGCCTCCTGTTCCGGGATATGCCGGTTTCTGAACTGGTGCTGTCGCTTATTAGCCTCGCCGTTGCCGCCGTGCCGGAAGGCCTGCCGGCCATCATTTCCATCATCCTTTCGCTCGGCGTACAGGCCATGGCGCGTCGCAAGGCCATCATTCGCAAGCTGCCTACGGTGGAAACGCTGGGGGCGATGACGGTCATCTGCTCGGATAAAACCGGCACCCTGACGATGAATGAAATGACGGTCAAAGCGGTGATTACCGCTGACACGACCTATCGCGTAGAGGGCGACAGCTACGAACCGGTGGGGAGTATTCACCCCGTAGATGACCCGACGCCCGTCAGCGTGACGCAGGGTTCCCTGCTGGAACGCTACCTGCGCACCATTGATCTCTGTAATGACAGCCAGCTGATCAAAGACGAGCAGGGGCTGTGGAAAATCACCGGGGGCCCAACCGAGGGCGCGCTGAAGGTGCTGGCGGCGAAAATCCCGCTCCCACCGGTCGACACCGAAATGCGCAGTAAAATCCCGTTTGATTCACAGTATAAATACATGTCCACCCTGTACCGGCTGGGCGATGAAGAGGTGATTTTAATCACCGGCGCGCCGGACGTCCTGTTCCGCCTCTGCCAGTACCAGCAGACGAATGACGGACTGCAGCCGTTCGATCAGCCTTATTGGGAAGGGAAGATTGAAGAGTATGCCCGTGAAGGGCTGCGCATGGTGGCTGCGGCCTGGAAACCTGCCCACGAGGGACAACGCGAGCTGGATCATCCGGACCTGCATGACGGCGTGATCCTGCTGGGTATTGCTGGAATGATGGATCCGCCGCGTCCGGAGGCGATTACCGCCATTGCTGACTGTCTGCAGGCCGGGATCCGCGTGAAAATGATCACCGGCGACCACCCGCAAACGGCAATGAGCATTGGGCAAATGTTGGGGATTGGTAACGCCGCAAGCGCTATCACCGGACGTGAGCTGGAGGCGATGGACGATCGTCAGCTGAGCGACGCCGCGCAGCAGTACGATATTTTCGCCCGAACCAGCCCGGAGGATAAATTCCGCCTTGTGCAGGCCCTGCAAAGTAAACAGGAAGTCGTGGGCATGACCGGGGATGGCGTAAATGATGCCCCAGCGCTCAAGCGGGCGGATGTGGGTATCGCCATGGGGATTAAGGGGACGGAAGTGACCAAGGAAGCCGCCGACATGGTGCTAACGGATGACAACTTTGCCACTATTGCCAGCGCGGTGCACGAGGGGCGTCGGGTTTACGACAACCTGAAAAAGACCATTCTGTTCGTTATCCCCAGCAACATCGCGCAGGCTCTGCTGATCATCATCGCGCTGCTGGCGGGGAACCTGATCCCGCTGACGCCGGTCCTGATCCTGTGGATGAACATGGCGACGTCGGCAACGCTATCGTTTGGCCTGGCGTTTGAGGCGGGTGAGAAGGACATCATGAACCGGCCACCGCGCAAGGCGAATCTCCATGTGATGGACGGCTATGCCATCTGGCGCGTGGTGTTTGTCGGTCTGATGATTGCCATCAGCGCCTTCGTGCTGGAAGCCTGGCTACAGCCGCGCGGCTACTCGGCAGAATTTATCCGCACCGTGCTGCTGCAAACCCTGGTCACTGCGCAGTGGTTCTACATGCTCAACTGCCGCGTTAATGACGGCTTCTCGCTGAGCAAAGGCCTGCTGGCGAACAAAGGTATTTGGATCGTGAGCGGCGTACTGCTGGCGCTACAGCTTCTTATCATTTACGCACCGTTCATGCAGATGCTCTTTGGCACCGAAGCGCTGCCGTTCCGCTACTGGGTCATCACCTTCCTGATTGGTTTTGTGATGTTCCTTATTGTCGAGGCGGAGAAAGTGCTGACGCGCAGGTGGCGCAAAACCGAGGCGTAATAGCGTAAACTGAGAAAGCCTGCCCGAGCCCGGGCTTTCTCTTTTTTTGAGCACAGGAAACTATGATTCGACTTACCTGGTTCGTCCTTACGCTGTGCGCCGCCGTTCCCGGTGCGTTTGCCGTAACCTATACGCTTCCGCCGGAAGGCAGTCGTCTGGTGGGAAACCCGATTATCATCACCGTTCCAGAAGGCAACACGCTGCCTCTGGAAGCCTTTGCCGCACGATACGGGCAGGGGCTAAGCAATATGCTGGAAGCAAACCCGGGCGTGGATCCTTTTTTGCCCAAATCCGGCACCCGGCTGGTGATCCCTCAGCAGCTGATTTTGCCTGACACCGTCCGCGAGGGCATTATCGTGAATGCGGCAGAAATGCGCCTTTACTATTACCCGCCAGGCGGTAACACCGTTGAAGTGCTGCCCATCGGCATCGGTCAGGCCGGGCGCGAAACCCCGCGTAACTGGGTGACGGCCGTTGAGCGTAAGCAGGAGGGGCCAACCTGGTCTCCAACGCCGAATACGCGTCGCGCCTATGCGGCAGAAGGGAAAACGCTGCCGGCATTCGTGCCCGCCGGGCCGGATAACCCGATGGGGCTGTATGCGATTTATATCGGCAGGCTGTATGCCATTCACGGCACAAACTCGAATTTCGGCATCGGGCTGCGGGTAAGTCAGGGCTGTATTCGTCTGCGTAATAACGACATCAAGTATCTTTTCGATAACGTTCCCGTGGGAACCCGCGTGCAGCTTATCGATCGGCCCGTAAAAATGACCACGGAGCCGGACGGCAGCCGCTGGGTGGAGGTTCACGAGCCATTATCACGTAACCGCGCGGAATTTGAGTCAACCCGGAAAGTGCCTCTGCCTATTTCAGCCGCGCAGCGGACGCAGCTGATAAACGAGGGCGCGGGCGCTGAACTGGAACGGCGGTCGGGAATGCCGGTTAAGATTGGCATGTGAAGGGATAGCGCGGGCTGGTGCCCTCACCCCAGCCCTCTCCCACGGGAGAGGGTGCAAACACTAAAAACGGCAACCCGGTTGCCGTTTTGCATTTACCTTGCGCAGAAAAGCAAAAAGCCTGCTTTAAAAGCAGGCTTTTCAAATTTGGCTCCTCTGACTGGACTCGAACCAGTGACATACGGATTAACAGTCCGCCGTTCTACCGACTGAACTACAGAGGAATCGTGTGAACGGGCGAATATTATCGACCTGCGTTCGCCTTGTCAAAGGGTGGATCAACGCCTTTTGATCGTTTGCTGACAAAATCGGCAAAGTGATGTTTTTGGCAGCGGAATGCACCGTCATGGTGCGGGCATACCCCTAATGGGGCAGATCATAAACTGCTGTTTCGGTAATAAAACCCCCCTCCATGATTAGGTTTCCTTATTTTCAGGCGCTTAGCGAACAATTTAGACCGCCTGGTAAAAGTGGCATTCATATTGCAAATCCTGTTCAACAACGACAGCCGGTTCCGGCACAGCATTTCGAACAGGGGGCAAAATGAACTTAAGACGACTGAAATACTTCGTAAAAATCGTCGATATCGGCAGCCTGACTCAAGCGGCAGAAGTGCTGCATATCGCGCAGCCTGCGCTGAGCCAGCAGGTGGCTACTCTGGAAGGCGAGATGGATCAGCAGCTGTTGATCCGCACCAAACGCGGCGTCACGCCAACGGAAGCAGGCAAAATCCTGTATACCCATGCGCGCACCATCCTCCGCCAGTGTGAACAGGCGCAGCTGGCGGTGAATAACGTGGGACAGACCCTGAGCGGGCACGTGTCTATCGGCCTGGCGCCGGGAACGGCCGCGTCCTCTATTACCATGCCGCTGCTGCAGGCCGTCCGCGCCGAGCTGCCAGAAGTGCTGGTGTACCTGCACGAAAACAGCGGCTCCGTGCTGAATGACAAACTGCTCAACGGCCAGCTGGATATGGCGGTCCTTTACGATCGCTCCCCGGTCGCCGGCATCACCAGCCAG
Source organism: Enterobacter sp. E20 (assembly GCF_000801755.2). Classification (NCBI taxonomy): domain Bacteria; kingdom Pseudomonadati; phylum Pseudomonadota; class Gammaproteobacteria; order Enterobacterales; family Enterobacteriaceae; genus Enterobacter; species Enterobacter sp. E20. The sequence continues at coordinate 3,064,204 of NZ_CP012999.1, read as the reverse complement.
CCGCTGCTGAAAGAAGATCTCTACCTCGTGGGCACCCGTGACTGTCCGGGCCAGAGCGTAGACCTTACCGCCGTGGCAGAGATGAACCTTTATCTGCCGCGCGACTACAGCGCCGTGCGCGTGCGCGTGGACGAAGCGTTCTCCCTGCGCCGCCTGACGGCCAAAATCATCGGTGAAATTGACTCAATCTCCACGCTCACCGCGGCCATTGCCAGCGGAATGGGGGTGACGGTTCTGCCGGAATCCGCAGCCCGCTCGCTGTGCAGCGCGGCAAACGGCTGGATGGCGCGCATCACCACGCCTTCGATGAGCCTGCCGCTGTCGCTGAACATGTCTGCACGCGGTTCGCTGACGCCGCAGGCGCAGGCGGTAAAAGAGATTTTGATGTCGCTGGTCAGCAAGCCGTCGCTTGAGAACCGTGAACTCCAGCTCGTGAGCTGATATTCCATAAAAGCATAAGATGCTGGTTTTTATTATTTGTTCTGCAGCGCGGCTGACTCTAACAATAGAGCTATGTCAGATGCGCCGGAGTGAACCGTGAATTTCCAGCAACTTAAAATTATCCGTGAGGCGGCCAGGCGGGACTACAACCTGACCGAGGTCGCCAATATGCTTTATACCTCTCAGTCCGGCGTCAGCCGCCACATCCGCGAGCTGGAAGAGGAGCTGGGCATAGAGATCTTTATCCGTCGCGGCAAGCGGCTGCTCGGCATGACGGAGCCGGGTAAGGCTTTGCTCACCATCGCTGAGCGGATCCTCAACGAGGCCAGCAACGTGCGTCGTCTGGCGGATCTCTTTACCAATGACGCCTCGGGCGTACTCACCATTGCCACCACCCACACCCAGGCGCGCTACAGCCTGCCGCCGGTGATTAAAGCGTTCCGCGAACTTTTCCCCGACGTCCGTCTGGAGCTCATCCAGGGCACGCCGCAGGAAATTGAAGTGCTGCTGCAAAACGGTGGGGCGGATATCGGCATTGCCAGCGAACGCCTGAGCAACGACCCGCTGCTGGTGGCCTTTCCCTGGTTCCGCTGGTACCACAGCCTGTTACTCCCGGTCGATCATCCGCTGAATCAGGTTTCCCCTCTGACGCTGGAAGACATTGCGAAATGGCCGCTGATCACCTACCGCCAGGGGATCACCGGACGTTCGCGCATTGATGAAGCCTTCAACCGCAAAGGGCTAACGCCGGACGTGGTGCTGAGCGCGCAGGATTCTGACGTGATCAAAACCTACGTCGAGCTGGGTCTGGGCATTGGCCTGGTGGCGGAACAGTCCAGCGGAGAACGCGAGGACGGGAACCTGGTGCGTCTTGATACGCGTCATCTGTTCGACGCCAATACCGTATGGCTTGGCCTGAAGCGCGGGCAACTGCAGCGCAACTATGTGTGGCGCTTTATCGAGCTCTGCAACGCCGGGCTGTCGGTAGATGAGATTAAACGTCAGGTGATGGAGCCGGAAGAAGTGGCGATTGATTATCAGATTTAGGTGCTGATTTGCCCGGTAGCGCTGCGCTGACCGGGCTCATCGCTTAGCTGAACGGATATTTTTTAAAGACCGCCTGTGATTCAAATGATTCGGCAACCGCCTGAATCCCCCTAAAATCCGCTGCGTTAACGATGTGCGGGATCATCGACTGAATAAACGTCCAGACAACCGTGCTCGTGACGGCAACCTGATCGGGAACGGCGGAGGCCGGACGCGTCTTCAGCAAGGCATTCCATTCCCTGCAGGCCGCCAGCAGCTGGGTGGTAATGCGCTCGACCCATAAAGCGTGCTGCTTTTCCACCGGGCGCTGGTTGTGCTCATACACATTTTGCACGGCTTTCTCCGCGGCGGCGAGGATAAAGCCCAGCGTCTGAAGATCGTTTGCCAGCGCATCCGGCGCGACGGGCAGAAGCCTCCGCCCGGGTGCGGCCTGAGTCTCGAAATAATTCAATATCAATGACGAGTCCATCAAACGTATTCCGTTATCCAGAATCAGCGTCGGCGCTTTTACCGCGGGGTTGATTCGGGAGAACGCGTCGAAGGTGCTGAATACCGACAGCGGCTGACTTTCAAACTCAACGCCATAAAGTTCAAGGGAAATCGCCACGCGCCGTACATAAGGTGAATCCATCATGCCAATAAGCTTAATCATCGTTGCCGTTTTCCTGTCTCTGTGAAATAACGCGTCATTGAAGAGGATGAACAGACAGTACAATACAAACTTCCTGGCGAATATCTTCAGTATCTTACCGTAAAGGTTAGTATTACTGACATGTGGGCAAGTTGCCGTTATACATCCAGCGCGGATAAGGGAGAGCTTTCATGTCGGATTTTCCACCCATTGCCAGTTTGCGAAGCTTTGAAGCCGTCGCCCGTCTTGGCAGCGTGACGCTGGCGGCGAAAGAACTCCACGTTACCCATTCCGCAATCAGCCAGCAGATCAAAGTGCTGGAGGAGATGGTGGGCGTAAAGCTCTTTATCCGTCAGGGACGCGGGGTGCAGATTAACGAAGAAGGGCGGCTCTATGCCTTACAGGTACGCGAGGCGTTGAACCATATCGCAGATGCCACCCGGCTTGTACAGGTGAAGCCGAGAAAGCAGGAGCTGACGCTGGCGATGGTGCCGTCTTTTGGATGCCACTGGCTGTTGCCGCGTCTGGAACGCTTTCGGGCGAAATATCCGCTTATCACTCTTCGGATCCAGGCCAGCCTGACGGTCACCAGCCTGCAGCAGGAAGGAACAGACATCGCGATACGGATGGGGAAGGGAAACTGGGAAGGGAGCGAAAGCCATTACCTTTTTTCCGATGAACTCATTGTGGTGGCCGCACCCGGCTATAACGACGGTGTGCTGCCCGCTACGCCGGCTGAGATTGCAAAAAGTCATATTATTTTTTCCATGGAGTCGTGGAAAACGTGGTGCGTAAATGCGGGGCTGGAGAAAGAGATCGTGCCTGGCGGTTTATGCATTAACGACTCGAATTTAATTATCGAAGCCGTTCGGCTCGGGAAAGGCATCGCGCTGGAGCGTCGCTCTCTGGTTCAGGATGCCATCACCCGGGGGGAACTGGTCCAGCTAACCTCAATTACCGCGCCGTATCCCTGGCCTTACTGGCTGGTGAAAGCGCAGTCAACGGAGACGAAGCCCGAGGTGGCTCTTTTTGCCGCGTGGCTGGATGAGGAAGTGGCGGCCTGGCGGCAGTTGCTGGGCTGCTGAACTTTTTCCGATTCTGCTCGTAACAAAATGAATATCCAACAAGGGAGACATAGAATTACTCCGGCACGCATTCAGTATTCCCGTAACCCCACAAGATTCTGCTTTTCCATCTCAGCATAATCATCGCTATAGCTTTGCACGTATATAGCTTTTGATCTATATTGAATGGGAGGTTTTGTGTGGGCAATTAACACGACGGACAGGTTTGATCGCTGGTTCACTTCGCTTGACGATACCGAACGCGCCAGCGTACTTGCAGCACTGCTGGTTTTGCGAGAGAAGGGGCCGGGTTTATCGAGACCCTACGCTGATACGCTTAAAGGCTCTCGTCACAGCAACATGAAAGAGCTACGTATTCAGAGTAAGGGCGATCCCTTGCGGGCGTTTTTCGCCTTTGATCCAAACCGCACGGGTATCGTGCTTTGTGCGGGCAATAAGGTCGGCAATGAAAGGCGATTCTACGATGAGATGCTTCTCGTTGCTGACCGGGAATTCACTCACTGGCTGAATAGATTAAAAGAGAGGGAATAGCGCGATGGGAAGAACCCTTGAGCAGCTTATAGCGGATGAAAAGCCGGAGGTTGTCGCCAGCGCTCAGGCGATAGCAACGGATATTTTGCTCAACATTCATCTTGCTGAGTTACGCGAGAAAGTACAAAAAACGCAGGTAGAAATGGCGCAGGCGTTGGGTATCAGGCAACCTACCGTTGCGGTAATGGAAAAGCCCGGGCGCGATTTGAAACTCTCTTCTCTCAAGCGCTACGTTGAGGCTGCGGGCGGAAAGCTGCGGCTTGATGTGGAGCTGCCGGATGGCTCGCACTATGAGTTTGTGCTGTAGGGCAGAAAAGCAAAAAGCCAGCTTCAAAACCGCCAGCATGACCGTCACTCGGCGGTGATGAGCGAATAGATGCAGTTACTTATTTGTAGAAGTGGGGACATGCTGCTGCATCACTTCAGCGATCCAATCAATAAAAACGCGCAGTTTGGCGTTAACGTGGCGGTTCGGCGGAAAGGCCAGGTACAGGGGCATTGGGTTAATACGCCAGTCTTCAAATAGCGGAATCAAGGAGCCACAAGCCTGATGTGCTGCCGCCATATAAACGGGTAGCGCAATCACGCCTAATCCCGCGAGCCCGGCTTCGAGGTAGGCATTGCCATCATCCACTGCAAGCACGTAGCTTCCCGTGATTTCAATATGTTCGCTCTCACCGTGCAGTACCAGAGGATCAACCTTGCCGGTGCGTGAGGACAAGAATCCCACTATGCGATGGTCTGTGTTTTCCAGCTCTCGCGGATGCGCAGGTGCGCCGAGGCGTTCCACATAGCTCGGTGCGACGTAAACACCGATTTGCAAATCGCCGACATGGCGTGCGATCAGGGACTGGTCGTTGATTTCACCGCCGCGCACGACGCAATCCACGTTGTCGCCGATCAGATCCACCACCCGGTCACTCACGCCCATGTCGAACTGGATATCAGGGTAGCGCGCGTGAAAAGCCGGTAGCGCGGGCACCAGCACCAGGCGGGCGAGAGGAGTGGGCACGTCCACCCGTAGTCGCCCCCGGGGCGTCATCGTCGCACTGGACAGGCTGTTTTCAGCATCTTCCATGTCCGCCAGCAGGCGGATGACGCGCTCGTAGTAGACCGCGCCATCAGGAGTCACACCGAGCCTGCGGGTGGTGCGGTGGAGCAGCTTGACGCGCAGGCGCGCTTCCAGCTGTTGAATAAGCTGCGTCACCGTGGTTTTGCTCATATGAAGCGTTTGGGCAGCCTTGGTGAAACTGCCTGCCTCCACCACGCGAGCAAAGGCGCGCATCGCATCGAAACGATCCATCCGTTGTTCTCTCTTTTCACCGATTGTTTGGATATTACAAACAATGATGGACAAAGTCGCTTGTTTATCCGCCCGAGTTGGCACCTGTAAAGTGTCTTTATGTTCACCGGGCGGGTTTCGCCCCCTTACAGAGGCACAAATATGACAACACGCGAAGCCGTTTTTCCCTTCGGTCGGCAGGCGCTCTACGAGCGCAATCGCTATTCACCCGCCATCAAATCTAACGGCTTCCTGTTTGTTTCGGGACAGGTAGGTAGCCGGGAGGATGGTTCGCCTGAAGAGGATCTCAACGCGCAGATCCGGCTGGCATTCGAAAACCTTAATGCTGTTCTCGCTGCTGCGGGCTGCACGTTCGGTGACGTGGTTGACGTTACCCTCTTTGTCGTCGATCCCGAGTCAAACCTCGACGCTATCTGGAGTATCCTGCCAGAATATTGGGGGAAAGCGCCTTACCCGACGTTGACCGGGATCGGCGTGACGTGGCTGTACGGATTCCAGTTTGAGATTAAGGTGATTGCCAGGCTGCCCTGAGCGTTACGGGTCTTTCCGCTAGTCGAAAATAAGACAGAGGAAAAATGATGAAAGCAGCGGTTTACTGCGCCAGTGGCGCTGCGCTGACCGGGCATACAGTTCCGTAGGTCGGGTAAGCGCAGCACCACCAGAAAATTGTCGAGACGCAGAAAAGCAAAAAGCCTGCTTTAAAAGCAGGCTTTTTAAATTTGGCTCCTCTGACTGGACTCGAACCAGTGACATACGGATTAACAGTCCGCCGTTCTACCGACTGAACTACAGAGGAATCGTGTGAACGAGGCGCATAGTAGCGGCCTCGGTACGCCTTGTCAAAGGGTGAAAACGCACTTTTCGTTTGTTTGCCGACAATTTCAGCAACTCGCTGATTTTATAGCAAATTCGCGTTGAAATTACACAGCAAAATGCGCCGCCCGCAGGCGGCGCGCAGGATCAGAACAGTACGGAGTAGTTCAGACCAAACGTACGTCCGCGGCCTTTATAGGTATACAGCCCCGGTGCGCCGTAGGTTGGGCTATACAGCCCCGGCGCGCGCTGGCCCCAGGCGGTGGTGTAGTCTTTGTCCAGCAGGTTTTCCACGCTGAAGCTGACCTTACCCACCGGCAGGGCGTAGCTGCCCAGGAAGTCGACCGTGTTATAGCCATCGATCTTCTTGCCGTCGGAGTCTGACACGTCAAAGGTCTGCGTGCTCTGCACGCGCAGGGTCCAGTCGCCCGGCGCCCAGTTGACCCATGCGCTGGCTTTCGACGGGCTGGCGCTGTCAACCGTCAGCTTCTCCCATTTGCCGTTTTCGCGCGTTTCAGACTTGATGGCGTTAAAGTTCGCACCGGTGCTCCAGTCGCTGTCGGTGAAGAAATAGTCCACCTGACCTTCCACCCCGTAGATACGACGCTTGTCGTCTTCCAGGTTGATGGTCATATCCGTCTTGTTGATGGTGATGGTTTTATCCGAGAGCGAGTAATACGCCGCGACCTGCGTGCGCAGGTTATCGCCGGTGTAACGCCAGCCCAGCTCATAAGCGTTGACCTTGATACCGTCCAGCGTCGAGTCGTTCACGTTGACGCTGTTCAGCAGGCGATAGTGACCGTTGCTGAGCTGATAGGTGCCGGAGCCGTAGTACTTCGCCAGGTCCGGAATTTCGAAGCCCTGGGAGAAGTTAAACCACAGCTGCTGCTGTTCGGTCAGGCGACCGAGGATCCCGGCGTTAAACAGGAAGTTGTTGTAATCGGTTTTTCCGCCCGGCACCGCGTCGGCGGAGGTGGCCTTCCCGGTGGCGATGGCCTGCTGCTGGGTATAACCGACAAAGTCGTCCACCTTGTTCTCGGTGTACTGATAACGCACGCCGCCGCTCAGGGTGATGGCGTCAATGTCGTAGCTGGCCTGCAGGAACGGGGCGAGGTTGGTGATGCTGTAGCCCGGGTAACGGCCCACGTTGTAGGCGTTATCCAGCTCCATGCCGCCGCTCGCCGCGGCCTTGCTCAGATTGAAGAACTGCTGGTTGGCATCGAAGGTTTCGTGGTCGGCATCCACACCCCAGGTCAGCGTTAAATCGTCCACCGGCTTGCTGTTCAGCGTCAGCTTGCCGCCGTAAAAATCGGTTTTCTGCTGGGACGCGCCGATGCTGCTCACCACGCCTTTGGTCAGGGTCGGGAACGGATAATAGGTCAGGCTCTCGTCGCGATAGTAAATCTGCGCGACCAGATCCTGGCCCCAGAAGTCGGTATTGGAGTATTGCAGGTTGATCAGATGGCGCTCGGTGCCCGGTACGCGGTCAGAATCGAGATTATCTTTGTTGTACGCGGTCGCATCGCCCGTTACCGCCGAGAAGTTCTTCCCGAGATACAGCCCATGCTTGCCGTCGGACTCGCTCTTGTAGTACTGGGTCGTCAGCTGCAGCTGCTGACGATCGTCAATGTTGATGGTGCCTGTGCCCATCACATCAATACGGTCGGAATACTGGAGGCCGGTCTGGGTGTTATCGATAATCACCTCGTTGCCTTTGCCGTCATACCAGCCGCCGTAGCGCTGATACGACACCGACAGACGACCGGAGGCGTTGTCGTTGCCGCCGCTTACGGCTGCCGACACGTTCTCATCGCGATCGTTGTGGCTGTTAAACCCGCTCTTTGCCCCGGTCTGGAACTCCACTTCGGTATCCGGCTGGCCTTTTTTGGTGACGATGTTCACCAGGCCGCCGGTGCTGCCGCCGCCGTAGAGCGAGGTGGCGCCGGAGATCACTTCGATACGGTCAATGTTGAACGGATCGATAGAGTCCAGCTGGCGGCTGTCGCTGCGGGACGAGTTCAGGCGAACGCCGTCCACCATCACCATCATTGAGCGGCCGCGCAGGTTCATGCCGTAGTTGGTACGGCCCTGGCTGCTGACGTCCATACCTGGGATCAGCTGCGCCAGCACTTCTTTAATCTCTTTCCCGCCCTGAACCTGCTGCTCAATTTCAGCTCGCTCGATGACCCAGGTGGTCTGCGCCATCTCCGCCACGCTGCGGTGCGCGCGGCTGGCGGAGACCACGATATTTTCTTCCTTTTGTTCTTCCGCCCACGCAGAGGTAGAAAGCATTGCAAGCAAGCAAGGATTTAAAACCCAAAGATGAGAACGTTTCATTGTTATGTTGATCCTGATTGTGTGTGTCAGTACTCGGTGGTTTTTGCTAACGATTTAAAAACCGGGCTGTTCTCCGGGCTGGTGGTGCTGCGCCAGTGGATAACGCCGGGTGTGGTAGCCAGCTCAAACGGCTCGTCGGCGTGCGCGCGATTCAAAATTCGCGCCGCGCGCCAGGCCATCAGGCTGAGCTGGGGTTCGGCAATGCCGAGACGGTGCATCCCGGCATTCACGGCGAACAGGCGGTTGCTCTGCGGGCCGTCCCATTCGAGGGTGAAATCGTTGTTAATGCAGAAGGCTTCGTCCGTATCCAGATGCAGGCGGTGAGACAGCGGCGCGAGGAACGCGGGCTGCACGGCGCGGTAGCCGGTGGCGAAAATCACCACGTCACTCTCCAGCTGCTCGCGGCCGCCGTCGAGGTGATGCTGAATGCTCAGGCGATGGCCGTTTTCCTGGCGCGTCAGGGACGTCACCGAGCGGGACGGCAGGAGATGCGCCCAGGGTTTTTCACGCAGCACTTCGAAGCGGTGGTACATGGCGCGGTAAATCGCCAGCAGGGACTCGGTGGTGATCCCATCGGACGTCATCTTCTGCTCGTGCAGCATCTGCCGACGGGCCTCTTCACCCAGCGTGGAGAAGCTGTCCACGTACTCCGGCGTGAAATACTCGTTGGCAAAGGCGGCTTCATCCAGCGCATTATAGTTATTGCGGCGCGATACCCAGTTCAGGCTCAGCGGCTGGCCCCATTCGCCGCGGAAGATATTCAAAAACAGGTCGGCGCCGCTCTGGCCGCCGCCGACGACGGTGACGCGCTTGCCCGCGAGATCCGGCGTGCGCAGCATCATCTCGCTGGCGTGGAAGCAGGTATCGTCCTGCGCGGTGACGCAGTCAGGCAGGTTGATCTGTTTGCCAATCCCCACGCAGACGTGGCGCGCCAGGAAGCGGTCGCGCTGGGTCATTACCTCAAACAGGCCGCTTTTCTCATCAAAGCTCACCTGCTGTACCTGCTGGCTGAAGGCGAGATTGGTGAGGTTTTCCGCCGCCCAGCACAGGTAGTCCGCAAACTCTTCGCGGGAGACGGTGCGCTGCTCGGTAGTCAGGAAGCGGTAGAACTTTTTGCGCTGCACCAGGTAGTTCAGGAAGCTGTGGCGGTTGGTTGGCTCCACGGCGCTGACCAGATCCTTCAGGAAGCTGGTCTGCATGTGGCAGTCCGGCACCATCATTCCCGGGTGCCAGGAGAAGTGCGGTTTACGCTCAAGGAACAGCGAGCTAAAGCCGTCCAGCCCTTCGGCCAGAGCGGCGATGCTGAGGTTAAACGGGCCAATACCAATGCCGATGAAATCAAAGGTTTTCATTGCGCTGACTCCCGGGAGGCGAGAAAAAGAGGGTTATCAAGGTCGGTGACGTAGTTAGGCAGCATGCGGCTGCCGCCGTCGTGTTCGGAGAAGGTCAGTTTGACCGGGTTGAGGATCACGCGAATAATCTGCGGCTTGAAGAGATCGAATTTGGCGAAGCGCTCTGCCAGATCCGGGTGCGCCGCCATATACTCCCGTAAAACTCCGGCCAGAAGCTGGTAGAAACGCGTTTCGCTCACGCCGCATTGCAGCGTGAGGCGCGAGATAAAGCGCAGCACCGTCACAAAATTACCGGTTTGCAGGTCGTGAATAATGTAATCCGCGCTCAGGCGCGCCGTGACGGCCTTCACCTGCTCCGGCAGGCTCTGGGCCTGCGGGAAATCCTCATCCACCAGGCGCATATCGCCCTGGAAATCTTTCAGCAGGATGCGCTGCGGGACGTAGTCCTTAATCACCAGCGTCACGTTCTGGCCGTGGGCGATCAGCGCCACGCCGTAGCGGCAGATCAGGTGATAGAACGGGATCACCGTTGCCTCGAACAGCTTTTCAAGCCACGCGTCGGCGCTTAGCCCCGAGCGTTTAATCCACGCGTCGATCAGCGGGCGCCCGGCGTTATCGGTTTCCATCAGCGCTGCCATCAGCACCGCCTGTTCACCGTCTTCTAAATAACTGGACGGGTTCTCGCGCCAGATCACCCCCAGCATCTCCTGATAGCGGTAGGGCGCTTTCGGCAATGCGGCATAGCCCTGATGCGACAGATAACCGGCGGCGGGTTCGCCAAGCACCTGAGCACCGGAGCGGATCAGCGTGGCGTCGGTAGCGAACTGCTGCTGCAGCCAGCGCGAAGCCAGCGGCCCGGCGGCAATGTACTTGCCCGGGATGCCGCGATAGCAGGAGGTGTTGTAGATGGTCAGCGGAAGCTTGATGTCATACGGCGCGCGACGGCTGGCGTTAGTGAGCGTGCGCAGGGACTGCTGCGCCAGATACTCGTCGCCAAATTCGCCCAGCTCAACCATCTCACCGCGCGCCAGCTGCGCCAGGAAATGAATGGCGATCTTCTGCTGCCACTGCCACGGGTGCAGCGGCACCGGCAGCCAGCCGTCGTTGAGACCGAGCGCGTTCCAGCGGTCGTTGAAGCGGGCGCGCTCGGCGTTGTCCATGGCGCTGGCCAGAAGGGCGCTGATATCACAATCGGCGTCGCTGCTCCAGACCAGATGCTCGCGCTGAACGGCGACCCAGTGCAGGCGAAAACGTCCGCGATACTCAGGCGCGTACTGACGCAGCGCGTCCAGGCCCCAGCCGCGGCGACCTTTGTTGAAAATAAACTTCGGGTGACCGCTCATCAGACACTGTAATTCGTCCGGGTCGAGGTGGATCAGCGCGTCCGCGTCCAGCGCTTCACGCGCCTGCAGCAGCTGCATGTCGCCGCGCAGCGTGGCGTAGAGATCTTCCATATGCTCTGCCGTTTGCGCGTCGCTCATCTCCAGCACTCTCGCCAGCTGCAGCAGCGCGCGTTCCGCTTCCACGGCATCGCCGCTGGCGGCGATCAGGCTGTCCGGGTCGATATGCAGCCAGCCCCAGATCCCGCGCGTGGCGCGAAACTGCCAGGACTCGTTGCCCATGGCGATGCGCCAGCCGTTCGACGAAACCGGCTCAGCGCGCAGGGTGCGTTCGTACTCCAGCTCGGCGAGGATCTTCGCCACCATCTCGCGGTTCACTTTCTGCCAGAGCGCGTTCACAGTTCCACCTCGCTGAAGAAGCGGTGGCGCTGGCTCATGATGAGGCGCGAGCGCTTGTGCGGGAAGTCGAACTCTTTCACCGTGTCGAAACCGGCGGAGGCCAGATGGCGGAACAGGCGCTGGTTGTCGAAGCGCGGCTCAGCCACGATGCGCGCGGTGCGCGGTTCATCGAGATACAGATAGTGGCTCAGGCCGCGCAGCCAGCTGCGGATGTACTGCGCGCCGCGCCAGTTCTCTTCGCCCACCAGCATGTGCAGGCCGCGGTCAAACGGCTGCCAGCGGTAGTGGCGGCCAATGCGGTCTTCTGGCGCCCAGTAGAGCTCAAAATAGCCGAACGGCTGGTCGTCGAAGCAGCCGATAACCGGGTAGCAGTACGTCGAGTCAAGCTGACGGCGCAGGTAGCTTTCCTGCTCGGCCTGCGGGCCCGCCATCTCCCAGAAGGCGTTCACGCGCGGGTTGTTCATCCAGCGCGTAAAGCGCTCGCCGTCCAGCGCCACGTCGGCCACGCGGAAGCTCAGGGTGCGCTTAATTTGCGGATCGTAACGACGGTACACTTCGCCCTGCGGGCGGTGAGGACGCAGCGGGAAGTACAGCTGACGGCTCTCATCAAACTGCATCCCGCCGCTGGCCTGCGGCCGTTCGCCTTTCAGCCACAGCGGCAGCTGCCAGAAGGTTTCGCGTGCCAGATAGTCCCCGTGGGCCAGGCTAAACAGCGCCTGCGCCTGGGGTTCATCCTGCCAGGTTGCCCATGGCAGGGTAATGCCGGTCAGCGCGGGTGCGGCAACAAACAGCTGATCGAGTGCTTCGACCAGCCAGCCGTCCGGGATCCCATTCAGACGCTCCAGCACCGCGCTGCCGTCGAGACCCAACGTCAGCGGCAGCGCGCGATCCGTTGCGGTGCAGCGAAAGCCGTAGCCGGAATGGACGATATTCGCGATGGACATTACGCCTTCTCCTTGTAAAACGGGTTGCTAAAGTCGAAATAGATCACCGCCGGATCGACGATGGTGTTTTCATTGCGATCGTGCAGGTAGCAGAAGAAGTTGCCTTTGCAGTTCCATGTCGGGCTGTCGAGGACGTAGTCGAGGCAGCGGGTCTGCTTCGCCGTGCGGCGCAGTTCCGTCAGCGCGTCGCGCACGCGGGACATCAGGTTCTCCTCGCTGTCGAAACCGGCGGCGGCGAGGGCGGCGGTGACGGCAAGGGTAGAGTTCAGCAGCAGGTAATAAGGGAAGTAGCGCAGCAGCTGGCTCTCACCGAAGCGGTTTTCCACCTCCGTTTCGCCCGCCTCTTTCAGCCACGCGTCGGCTCCTTCGGTCCAGGCGCTGCCCTGGCAGTCGCGGTAGATCAGCCCGACGGGGAAATCCTGCTGCATCTCAACGAGGATATTTTGCTGGTGCGCCAGCAGGACCAGACCGTAGTCCGCCTCGGCGCTGAACAGCGGGAGCAACACGCGGTCGCAGTAGGCGTCCAGCCAGCAGCGGGCGGCCCTGGCGAGGGGTAAATCCAGACGCTGGCTCAGACGGCGCACCGCGGAGGCCAGCAGGCTGTCGCCGCCGTCCGGCGCGGCCTGGGTCAGGCTCACCAGCACGTTGGTCTGGGTGTCTGGCGTATCGAACAGCAGGTTGACGCGCAGGGCCATCAGGCTCTCTTCCTGAATAACGCCGCTTTCGTCACGCAGCCCCGCCCAGCCGTCCTCCTGCATCACGCGCATGGTCGGGTAGCGGGCCTGTAATTCTTGCCAGCGTTCCGTTTTCGCCAGGCGCGCCAGGCGCATTCCGCGCTTAACTTCTTTGACCGACAGCGTGCGCACGGAGTTGGTCAGGCGCACGCTGAGGGAGAACTTAATCATGTCGCTGTTGGTTTCGCTGTACAGCGAGCGGGAGGAGCTGGTGGGTAGCCACTGCGCGCCCGCTTCGCCCAGGTCCTGCAATGCACCGTTTTCCGCCAGACGCTGGCACCAGTCCTGCTCCAGCAGATAGTCGGCCTGCCACGGATGCATCGGCAGCAGCCAGCGGGTGTCGGTGAAGTGGCCGAGCAGTTCAGGCGCGCTCTGGGCCGCGAAGCGCAGCAGACGCTCACGCAGGGAGACGTTCAGGCTGTCGCCGGCGACGAGCGCGCTCTCAACGGCAAACCAGCGCAGCGGGAAGCGGGAGGCGAAATCAGGAAGATAGCGACGCGCCTCTGTTTCGTTGAACGGCTCGTGCGACTTCGGCGCCGGGTGAAACGCGTGGCCGACCAGCAGCGCCTGTTCCGCTTCAGCAAACGTCAGCGGCTTATCGCGCAGGTTTACCCAGCCGTGGCGCAGATCGATCGCCTGCCAGGTGTGGGCATGGCTTTCGAGAACGCGCTGCTTAAAACGCGCCAGCGTATCGGCATCCAGCGAGCCTTTTACTGACGGTTTTTCAAGAATTAAATCAACCAGTTGATCAAATGTGACGGCGTCACCGTCATCACTGTTGCTCTGAAGAAGCGTGGCCGGGAAACGGTACTGATGATGCTGGGTGGGAGAGAAATAGCGTACCGGAACCCGAAGCGCCTGGGTTTGGGACAGCGGGATATGAATGTTCGGTAACGCATCCGCAGCGGTAGCGGGGAGATAGCGCCAGTCCTTCGTTTCGCGCAACAGGGCGTTCAAAAAACACTGGGCTGCAACGTCTGTACCGGCAGAGCGGGGCAGAGCACGCATAGATGTACCTCATTCCATGATTGATAATAATTCTCGTTATGATATTCATTCTGTTTACAGCCGCAACCATTTTTGCAATATTTGTTTTCATAAACTTCATGATTTCCACACATTTATTGACACTATGTTCACATTCTCATGCGCGCTGACTCAGAAACATTGACCGAAAAGGTCACCTCAAAAGCCAACTGGCCCGTGGCGTTATGTGCGGGTTTATTAGGTATCGGGCAAAACGGCCTGCTGGTGATGCTCCCGCAGCTGGTGACCCTGACCGGGCTGTCGCTTTCGGTCTGGGCCGGGCTGTTGATGTTTGGATCCATGCTCTTTTTACCGGCCTCGCCCTGGTGGGGACGCCAGAGCGAGCGGCGGGGATGTAAGGCCGTGATGGTGGCCTCGCTGAGCGGCTATCTGGCCAGTTTCGCCGTCATGGCGCTGGTGGTCTGGGCGATGGCGGCCGGAAGGCTGGATACCGTCTGGGGACTGGCGGGACTGATTCTTTCACGTCTGCTTTACGGACTGACGGTCTCGGGGCTGGTGCCTGCGGCCCAGACGTGGGCTATTCAGCGTGCGGGGCTGGAGAAAAGAATGGCGGCGCTGGCGACGATAAGCTCCGGCCTCAGCTGCGGACGTTTGCTCGGCCCGCCGCTGGCGGCGCTGATGCTCAGCGTCAGCCCGGTGGCGCCGCTCTGGCTGATGGCGATCGCGCCGTTAATCGCGCTGCTGCTGGTGCTTCGCGAAGCCGCAGACCCGCCGCTGCCGCCGGTAGCGCACCAGGCGACCCGCCTGCAGGCCTCCATGCTGCCGTTCCTGCTTCTGGCGCTGCTGCTGGCGGCGCTGGTCAGCCTGATGCAGCTTGGCCTGTCACCGCATCTTAGCCCTCTGCTGGAGGGCAACGCCCGGGAGATCAGCCATCATGTTGCGCTTCTGCTGAGCCTGGCCGCGCTGGCCACGCTCGCGGCGCAGTTTCTGGTGGTCCGCCCGCAGCATTTCACCCCGGTGACGTTGCTCTGCATCGCGGCGGTGTTAATGGTCGCAGGGCTTGGGCTGATGACTGTCGCCGGTTTAACGCTGTTCTACGTGGGGATTGTTATCACTTCACTCGGGGCGGCGATGGCCACGCCGGGCTACCAGCTGCTGCTGAACGACAGGCTGACCACCGGGAAAGGCGCGGGCGTTATCGCCACCAGCCACACGTTAGGCTACGGCGTCAGCGCGCTGCTGGTGCCTGTGGTGACGCGCTTTTACGGCGAGCAGTCTTTGACGGTGGCCGCATGGGGAATGGCAGTGCTGTTTTTAGCGTTGAGCATAGGGGTACGGTCAACCGAGCGGACCCCTTCCGAAAAGCCTTAATGGATCTGGCGGGAGGAATGGCCGCCAGACTCCTCATTTTGCCGCAGACGCTGGAGCGGATCCTGCTGATAAAACTGACAGAAACGCTGCCACAGCGCCGGGAAGCGGGGCGCGAAAAGCTCGGGCGCGCTGAAGAAATACTCCGAGAGCACCGCAAAGCACTCGGCCGGGTCGGTTGCCGCATAGGCGTCAATGCTGGCCGCGCTTTCGCCCACCAGGTCTATTTCATCCTGAATGTTATCCATCGCCGCGTGCAGATCGTGCTCCCAGCCCGCCACTTCGCGAAGTGGGATCAGCGGTACTCCGCTGGCGCGATCGCCGTTGCGGGTATCCAGCTTATGCGCCACTTCATGGATAACCAGATTAAAACCGGACGCATCGAACGAGTCCTGAATGTCGAGCCAGTTCAGGATAATCGGCCCCTGCTGCCAGCTTTGTCCGGACTGCACCACGCGCTGGTTGTGCACCAGCCCGATGTCATCTTCCCACTCGTCATCGACGATAAAGGGAGCCGGATAGATCAGCACTTCGTGGAAGCCGTCCAGCCACTCGATACCCAATTCCAGCACCGGCAGACAGAAAAGCAGGGCGATGCGCGCGTTTTTCAGGGGATCGAGTTCGAAACCCTGCAGTGGAACCAGGCGTTTTTGCTGTAAAAAACGATCCGCCAGCTGAACCAGTTTCGCTTGTTCATCCGGCTTAAGATTAGCCAGAACAGGGATCGTCAGCGCGTCATTCCATGGCAGCGCCATATCCCGGCCAGCTTCATTCGTTTTCCAGGGCCACTTTATCATCGCTTTGCTCGCAAACTCGTCACTTGAACAAAAATGGGAAAGTCAGGTTCGGTTAAGATGCCAGAAAATCGCTCACTGCGACAATTCCAGCCTGAATAAACTATCATTCGTACGTAGCGGTGGGTAGCGGTTTACGGGCATCACCTTCATTTTGTGAAGTCTGTCGTAGCCTGCATCCACCGGTCTGGTGAAGAAATCAGTACGGTATTGAAAAGATGAGCGATTTCAAAGGTAACAAGCAGAACCTGCCCAGCCGGGCGTGCGCGCACTGCCAGCGGCCCATGACGTGGCGCAAGAAGTGGGCAAAATGCTGGGATGAGGTCAAATACTGTTCCGAGCGCTGTCGCAGGAGCCACCGTTGACCGAACTGCGCCTGATCCTGGGCGATCAGCTTAATCCGCACCATAGCTGGTTTGATGCCTGCAATCCGAATGTCATTTACGTGATGCTGGAGCTGCGGGCCGAAACCGCGTACGTGCTTCACCACGCTCAGAAAGTGATCGCCATTTTTGCGGCCATGCGCGCGTTTGCCTCTGCGTTAAAGGAGAAGGGGCATCGGGTGAGGTATGTCCGGCTCTCTGACAACTCAAACCGCGGCGCGCTGGAAGACAATCTTAACGCGCTTGTCGCGCATTACGGCGCCGACAGGGTGATATGGCAGGAGCCCGACGAATGGCGCCTGGATACGCAGCTGCAGGCGTGGGCGAAAGCGGCGTCCGTCGAAACGGCCTGCGTCAGCAGCGAGCATTTCTTCACCACCCGTGAACAGGTGAGCGCGTTCTTTGCGACGCGCAAAAGCTGGCGAATGGAGTACTTTTACCGGGAAATGCGTCGTCAGCACGGCGTACTGTTAACCTCAGAAGGCGAGCCGGAAGGGGGAAAATGGAATTATGATGCTGAAAATCGCAAGCGCTGGTCCGGCGAGCCGCCCGCGCCGGACGACTCGCGTCCGCGCCACGATTATTCAGCCTTATGGGCGGAGATCCAGCGCTGCGGCGTAAACACCTTCGGTGAACCGCAGGCCGGGAATTTTAGCTGGCCGCTCAACCGTTCGGAAGCCAAAGCCAGGCTGGATGAATTTATCGCTCACGTGCTCCCGCAGTTCGGCGCCTGGCAGGACGCGATGCACGCTGAGGAGCCTTTTCTGTTCCACTCGTTAATTTCGTTCGCGCTGAACACCAAAATGCTTAATCCGCGGGAAGTGGTGGCTGCCGCCCAGCAGGCATGGCGTTCGGGCCATGCGCCGCTGCCAGCCGTTGAAGGGTTTATCCGACAAATTCTCGGCTGGCGGGAGTACGTGCGTGGGATCTACTGGTCGCAGATGCCGGGCTATCGGGAGCTGAATGCCTTAGACCAGCACGCCCCGCTGCCGGACTGGTTCTGGACCGGCAGGACGCAGATGCGCTGCCTGGCGCATGCGATTGGGCAGTCGCTCACCGAGGCTTACGCCCACCATATCCAGCGCCTGATGGTCATCGGGAACTTTAGCCTGCTCAGCGGCCTGTCGCCGCAGGCGGTTCATGAATGGTATCTGGGGGTCTATATTGATGCCTTTGAATGGGTGGAGCTGCCCAATACCCTCGGAATGAGCCAGTTTGGCGATGGCGGATTGCTGGCCAGTAAGCCCTACGTCTCGAGCGCGTCGTACATTCACAAGATGAGTAATTACTGTCAGGGGTGCCGGTATCAGCACACCCAGCGTACCGGAGAGCTGGCGTGCCCCTTCAATGCCCTTTACTGGGATTTCTTTGCGCGCAACCAGGCGCGTCTGGGTAACAATCCCCGCCTGGGCATTGTCTTTAAACAGCTTGCGGACATGAAGGAAGAGGAGCGGCAGGCCATTGCCGATCGCGCCGGGTATATTCGCCTGCATCTCAACGAGCTCTGATGTATTTCACCACCGCGCCGGTTGCGGTGGGTCAATAAGACGCTATTATTTTTGACTTTGTTGCGTATTCCCTGACAGGACATCCAGACGCTATGCCCGTGAATTTTGACCTTAACGATCTTTATGCTTTCAGAGCGTTAGTGGAATACGGTAACTTCCGTGTCGCTGCTGAATCTATCTGCTTATCCCAGTCGGCGCTGAGCCGCAGGATTGAAAAGCTGGAAGCCGCGCTGGGAAACCGGCTGTTTGACCGTACCACCCGCCGCGTGTCCTTAACGTTATACGGGCAAAACTTTGCTGAACGCTCCGCGCAGCTGCTCGACAACGTTGAGTCAATGCTGGCGGATGTCGATAAGGTCAGCGAAGAGCGGACGGGGCTGATCACGGTTGCCACGGTGCCGTCCGCGGCCTGTTACTTTATGCCCGATGTGATCCGTCGTTTTCAGTCTCGCTATCCGCGGGTTCGCATTAAGCTCATCGACAGCAGCGCGGGGAATGTGATTGACGCCGTGGCCCGAAGCCAGGCTGATTTTGGTATCTGCTTCGCAGGAAACCTGCCGTCTGACATCGAATTTTTCCCGCTGGTGGAGGATGTCTATGTTGCGGCGTGCCGGAAGGATCACCCCCTGGCGCAGAAGAGTCACCTGACGTGGCAGGCCTTTTACCAGCAGGATTATATCTCCCTCGATAAAACGTCAGGTAACCGTAACCTGCTCGATCGGATGCTGGGGGATATCGTTCCCGAACGCCCCAGCGTCTGCGAAACGCGCCACGTTACCACGATGCTCGGTATGGTAGAGGCGGGGATCGGCATTGCTGCCGTTCCCGCCATGTCGATGCCGACGTCAGAGCACACGCTGCTGACGCATCTGCCGCTGGTGGCGCCGGAAGTGAAACGCACCGTGGGGCTTATCCGTCGCCGGGGGCGCATCCAGTCCTACATTGCGGCTGAACTGGAAAAGCAGATCACCGAGCAGTATCGCCGGACGTAACGGGGATCATCCCGGTCTTCTGGATGACGGCCCTGGAGGGCGGTGAGGCGAGATAGGTCAGCAGCGCTTTCCCCTCCGCGGGATGTTCTGCGTGACGGGTGACCGCACCCGCGAAGCGCGTGATGTACTGCAGATTATCCGGGATTTTCCCGATAAAGGTGACGCCCTGAACCGGCAGCAGCTCGCTGACCTGCTGGAAACCGACGGCGTATTTTCCTTTCGCCACTTCTGAGGCGACCGGGATACGCTCGACCATTGTCGCTTTACCCGCCACTTCTTTTTCGATCCCCATTTTTTTGAACAACGTCTGGCTGACGTACCTGCCGCTGGCGCTGTCAGAGTAGGCGATGGAGCTGGCCTGCAGCAGCGTTTTACGCAAAGCCGACTCGCTGCTGATATCAGGGACATCCGCCCCTTTTTTCACCACCATGCCAACGGGGGAGTCCGCAAGTTCGGTTCGCGAACCCGGCTGGGTCTGGCCGACTTTTTCGAGCTTCTCCAGCGCATCGCCCACCATAATCACCACGTCGGCTTTCTCGCCGCGCGCCAGTCGGTTTGGGATCGCCTGCGGCGTAGCGCCCATTGAGGGGCCGGGGATAATCACGATTTTATCCCCGCTCCGGCGTTCATAGTCCGGGGCCAGCTTTTCCAGGGCGGCCTTGAAGCCGCCTGAAATCATGACCTTCACGTCCTGGGCACAGGCATTAACGCTCAGGAGCGTCAGCACCAGCGCGCTGGCGGTAAAGCGATAGGTGCGTTTCATACTGCCCCCTGTGACTTGACGGTGTTTTGCAGCGATACCGCGCGGCGGCGGTAGAGGTAGAGCGTGGCCAGCAGGGCGCACACGGCAGCGAAACTCATCCAGTAGCCAGGCGAGGCTTTGTCACCGGTGTATTCAATCAGCGCGGTGGACATGACCGGGGTAAAGCCGCCAAAGACCGCTGTTGCCAGGCTGTAAGCCAGAGAGAACCCCGCCACGCGCACTTCAGCAGGCATAATCTCCGTCAGGGCCGGGATCATCGCGCCGTTGTACAGGCCGTAAAGGAAGGAGAGCCACAGCAGCACGCTCAGCATCATGGAGAAGCTGGGCGCGCTCGCCAGCAGCGTCAGGGCGGGGTAGCTGGTCGCCAGCGCCAGCAGGGCCATGGCAATCAGCACCGGCTTGCGCCCGAAGCGATCCGACAGCGCGCCGCCCACCGGCAGCCAGATGAAGTTAGAAATCGCCACCAGGAGCGTGACCAGCAGGCTGTCCGAGGCGCTGAGCATCAGCACCTTTTTGCCAAAGGTGGGGGCGTAGACGGTGATCAGGTAGAACGCGGTGGTGGTCATCGCCACCATCAGCATGCCTGCGACCACCACCTGCCAGTTGCCTAGCAGCGTTTTAAAGACCTGACGCATCTCCAGATGCTGGCGGCGCGCGCTGAACTCTTCCGTCTCCTCCAGCTTGCGGCGCAGGAAAAAGATAAACGGCACGATTAAGCAGCCGAACAGGAACGGGATGCGCCAGCCCCATTCGCGAATGGCGCTCTCCTCCATCAGGGCATTCAGGGCAAAGCCCATCGCCGCAGCGACCATAATGGCGACCTGCTGGCTGCCGGACTGCCAGCTGGTGTAAAACCCTTTGCGGCCCGGCGTGGCGATTTCAGCCAGATAAACCGAGACGCCTCCAAGCTCCGCACCGGCGGAGAAGCCCTGCAGCAGACGGCCCGTCAGCACCAGCAGCGGCGCCCACAGACCGATGCTTTGATAAGAGGGGATAAGCACAATCAGGAACGTCCCCGCCGCCATGATGGAAAGCGTGACGATCAGCCCCTTTCTGCGACCTACCTTGTCGATATATGCGCCAAGCACGATGGCGCCTATTGGACGCATCAAAAAGCCCGCGCCGAAGACGGCGAAGGTCATCATCAGCGACGCAAATTCACTGCTCGCCGGGAAGAACGTGTGGGCGATGTAGGTGGCATAGAAGCCGAACAGAAAGAAATCGAACTGCTCAAGAAAATTGCCGGACGTCACGCGGAGTATGGCGCCCGCTTTCGAGCGTACGGTTGCAGGTGAGGTTGAGGAAAACATGGTTATCTCCAGTTTATTGTTGACGTTTTACGCGTCTGTTTTTGAAAACTGGATCAGGATGAGGAAATAGATAAGCGCAAATGCCGCATCGGCTGATGCACGTTTTGCATGAATAGCCTTCGCGGGATCAATACAATTAATGACAACAATAACTTAACAATTGATTGATTTTTTATTCACCACTTTTTGCTAAGTGGCTGATATCACGGTTTTGTGACATGACGCAGGCGCATGTCTGTCTGCGACTGCCGGGCAGCGTTGCGCCACCCGGCCTGTCTCAACTTAGCGCTGTGAACAACCCGCGCACTGTTTGTTCTGGATCTGCTGGAAGAAATCGTTGCCTTTGTCATCCACCAGGATAAACGCCGGGAAGTTCTCGACTTCAATTTTCCAGATGGCTTCCATTCCCAGTTCCGGATACGCGACGCATTCCAGGCTCTTAATGCTGTTTTGCGCCAGCACCGCTGCCGGGCCGCCAATGCTGCCCAGGTAGAAGCCGCCGTGCTTATGGCAGGCGTCGGTCACCTGCTGGCTGCGGTTGCCTTTCGCCAGCATGATCATGCTCGCGCCGTGGGATTGCAGTAAGTCCACATACGAGTCCATACGGCCCGCCGTGGTCGGGCCGAGTGAGCCAGAGGCGTAGCCTTCCGGCGTTTTGGCCGGGCCTGCGTAGTAGATCGGATGGTCTTTAACGTACTGCGGCAGCTCTTCACCGTTGTCGAGCAGCTCTTTCAGCTTCGCGTGGGCAATATCGCGCGCCACGATGATGGTCCCGTTCAGCGACAGGCGGGTAGAGACCGGGTGCGCGGAAAGCTGCGCCAGGATCTCATTCATCGGCTTGTTCAGATTGATGCTCACCACGTCGCCTTCACCCTGCTGACGCAGTGATTCAGGAATATACTGACCGGGGTTGTGTTCCAGCTTCTCAATCCAGATCCCGTCGCGGTTGATCTTCGCTTTAATGTTGCGGTCTGCGGAGCAGGAGACACCCATGCCGATTGGGCAGGAGGCGCCGTGGCGCGGCAGGCGGATCACGCGGATATCGTGGGCGAAGTATTTACCGCCGAACTGCGCGCCGAGGCCGAGGTTCTGCGCTTCCTGGAGCAGTTCCTGTTCGAGCTGAACGTCGCGGAACGCCTGGCCGTGTTCGTTACCTTCCGTCGGCAGCGCGTCGTAGTAGCGCGTGGAAGCGAGCTTCACGGTTTTCAGCGTGGCTTCCGCTGACGTACCGCCTATCACAAACGCGATATGGTAAGGCGGGCAGGCCGCAGTGCCCAG
The DNA here is from genome assembly GCF_000801755.2 of Enterobacter sp. E20. NCBI lineage: Bacteria > Pseudomonadati > Pseudomonadota > Gammaproteobacteria > Enterobacterales > Enterobacteriaceae > Enterobacter > Enterobacter sp. E20. Next base: position 3,041,864 of record NZ_CP012999.1, on the reverse strand, counting down.
GGTGCGCATCTTCTCAACCAGGTAGTTTTTCAGCTTCGCCGGGGTGATCAGCGCTTTGGTTTCCTGATAGAGGTAGGTTTTGTTGGCAGAACCGCCGCCTTTTGCCATGCACAGGAATTTGTATTCGTCCCCGTCCACGCTGTAGAGATCGATCTGCGCGGGCAGGTTGGTGCCGGTATTTACCTCTTTATACATGTCCAGCGCCGCATTCTGCGAGTAGCGCAGGTTATCTTCAATGTAGGTGTTATACACGCCCTGGCTCAGCGCCGCTTCGTCACCGCCGCCGGTCCAGACGCGCTGGCCTTTTTTACCCATGATGATCGCGGTGCCGGTATCCTGACAGGTTGGCAGCACGCCTTTTGCGGCAATTTCAGAGTTACGCAGGAACTGCAGGGCAACGTATTTGTCGTTCTGGCTGGCTTCCGGGTCGTTGAGAATGGCGGCAACCTGCTTCTGGTGGGAAGGACGCAGCATAAACGCGGCATCGTGGAAGGCCTGCTGCGCCAGCAGGGTCAGGGCTTCCGGCTCCACTTTCAGCACTTCCTGACCGTCGAATTCGGCAACGGAGACGTGCTCTTTGGTCAGCAGGTAGTATTCGGTGTCGTCATGGGAAAGAGGGAAGGGGTTCTGGTAGAAAAACGGTTTATTTGACATAGCGTATTGCTCCACAAAAATAAAACCGCCGGAGGAGAAGTCCGGCGGTCAGGAATCAGAACATCATGGACATCCACGGATAACCAATCAGCAGCAGGGCCGCCAGGAAGATGGCACCGAAGATGGTGCCGAGGCGCCAGTAGTCTTTGGTTGGCAGGTAGCCGCTACCGTAGTAAATCGGGCTTGGGCCAGTACCGTACGGGGTGATGATCCCCATGACGCCCAGCGAAGTTACCATCAGCAGAACGAACACTTCCATATTCATGCCCGGGATGGTGGAGGCGATGGTCAGCATCGCTGGCAGCAGCGCCGTGGTGTGCGCGGTGGTGCTGGCAAACAGGTAGTGCAGCAGGTAGAACGCCAGCAGCAGGACGACGGTCGCCACGCCCGGAGAGATACCGCTCATTAACAGACCGCCTTCTTTACCTAACCAGCTGATAAAGCCGGTAGAGGAGAGGCCATCCGCCAGTGCCACCAGGGTGGCGAACCAGACGAAGGTGTTCCATGCGGCCTTGTTACCGGTGATATCGTTCCACTCCAGCACGCCGGTCCACAGCATCAGACCGACGATGAGCAGGGCCGCCATGGCAGGCTCAATCCATGCGGCAGCGAAGATCCACATCAGCAGCGCGCAGCATACGAACACCAGCAGCAGAATTTCATTGCGGGACAGTTTGCCGAGTTTTTCCAGCTCGCGGGTCGCCCACAGCGGCACTTCGTTATTCACTTTGACTTCAGGTGGGTAGAACCAGTAGGCCAGCAGCGGCATGGTCAGAATCAGCAGGATACCCAGCGGCAGGAAGGCGAGGAACCAGGTGCCCCAGGAGATATCAATCCCAACCGTACTTTTCACCAGCGCCAGGGCCAGCAGGTTTGGCGCGAGGGCGGAGAGGAACATTGAGCTGGTGATACAGGTTGCGGTGATCGCCACCCACATCAGGTATGAACCAATTTTACGCGCGCTTGGGTCATTAGGTTTTGAACCGTACAGCGGCGGCAGGTTAGCGATAATCGGGTAGATGGTCCCGCCGCTGCGCGCGGTGTTGGACGGGGTGAACGGTGCCAGCAGCAGGTCCGCAAACGTGATGGCGTAACCGAGCGTCAGGCTGCGACGGCCGAGGTACTTCACCAGAATCAGCGCCAGACGGCGGCCGAAGCGGGTTTTGTCATAGCCAGCGGCGAACATAAAGGCACCGAAAATCAGCCAGACGGTAGAGTTACCAAACCCGCTCACCGCCCACTTAAAGGAGGCGCCCGCCAGCTTGAATTTCGGGTCAGCCAGCTGATCGGGGCTGAACAGCACCCACTGGCTGCACAGGGCGATGGCAACCACGCCGGTCAGGCCGATCACCGCACCCGGCAGCGGTTCGAAGATCAGACCGACGATCACGCCGACAAAGATGGCGAAGTAGTGCCATGCGTAAGGCGGCAAGCCTTCAGGAACGGGAACAAACAGCAGCAGTACGGCGACGATGACGGGTAGCGTCATCATCAGCAATCGTTTTGCGTTTCCATTTGATGCCTGGTTCGCCACAGGGGGCGTTACAGCAGTTTTTGTATTCATAGTTTCACGTCTTAAGTTGTCAAAAATTCGGTCGCACTGAAAAAGCACTTTCTTAAGTTTCTTTGCTTTTTTTAGTTATTAAAGGTGCTTTCCTGTATTTTCAGTAATAGCGATTTAACGCGTTTTAGTGTGCGTTAAATTAAAAAATGATGATGTTTTTATATTGCGCTTTTGAATGCCATAACTATTGATCGCGATCAAAAAAATAGAATTGCAGCGTTATTTTTATGCTTTTATTAACAACCACTCTGGCGTATGTGGTTATTGCCTGTTTTTTGCGTGTTTTTTATCATTTTTTTAACAAGATAGATTTTGGTGTGATTGTAATATGTTGTTTTTATTGATTTTGTGTGTCTTAAGGTGAATTGGTTTTACCATTCATATTTTAACGGTTTTTAAATTATTGTGAATGACTGAATTACAATCGCTAACACCAATGTGTTATTTGTGTTATCGCAGGGATTAAATAGTTTTTTAACTAACGTAATAACTTTAGAAACTAAAAAAATCATTATATTAATATCATGACATCGGCAAATAACGACGAAATAAAAAATCAATCCGATAACGAATTCTTAATTTTTAAAAGTTTGGAGTTTCTATTATGAGCACTAACGAACGCATTCTTAGCCCCTTCACATTACCGAATGGCACTGAACTGAAAAACCGTTTGTTAATGGCCCCTATGACAACCTGTACCGGCTATTTTGACGGCACAGTCACCAGCGAGCTGGTGGAGTACTATCGGGCCCGTTCCGGCAGCATTGGCACCATCATTGTGGAGTGTTGCTTCGTCGACGATCTCGGTCTCGCCTTCCCGGGTGCCATCGGTATTGATAATGACGAGAAAATTGCCGGGCTGGCGAAAATCGCGGAGGCCATCAAATCCAAAGGATCTAAGGCGCTGCTGCAGATCTACCACGGCGGCCGCATGGTCGATCCAAAACTGATTGGTGGCCGTACCCCGGTTGGCCCGAGCGCCGTAGCCGCGCCGCGTGAAGGTGCCGCAACGCCTGTCGCCCTGACCGCAGAAGAAGTGGAAGGCATGATTGGCAAGTTTGGTGAGGCGGTGCGCCGCGCCATCCAGGCCGGTTTCGACGGCGTGGAAATCCACGGGGCGAACACCTATCTGATTCAGCAGTTCTACTCCTCGAATTCAAACCAGCGCGACGACGAGTGGGGCGGCAGCCGCGATAACCGCGCGAAGTTCCCGCTGGCGGTGCTGGACATTACCCACAAAATGGTGCGCCAGTACGCGGACGACGCGTTTATTATTGGCTACCGCTTCTCCCCTGAAGAGATGGAAGTCCCGGGCATCCGCTTTGACGACACCATGTACCTGCTGGAAAAACTGGCGGCGCGCGGCGTGGACTATCTGCACTTCTCCGTCGGCGCAACCCTGCGTCCTTCCATTGTCGACACCCAGGACCCAACTCCGCTTATCGAAAAATACTGCGCCATGCGTTCTGAAACGCTGGCGCAGGTTCCGGTCATGGGCGTGGGCGGCGTGGTGAATGCTTCCGATGTGAATGAAGCGCTGGACCACGGTTACGACCTGATTGCCGTTGGCCGCGCCACCATCGCTTATCCGGACTGGACCGACCGCATCGCGGCCGGCGAAAGCCTGGAGCTGTTTATGGACAGCACCAAACGCGAAGAGCTCAGCATTCCTGAACCGCTGTGGCGCTTCTCGCTGGTGGAAGCGATGATCCGCGACATGAGCATGGGCGAATCCAAATTCAAACCGGGTACCTTTGCTGAGAAGGTGCAGGATGACGCTAACGAACTGGTGATTAACGTCAGTCTGGAAACCGACCGCATTGCGGACATCGAACTGGCCTCCGGCCCGAGCGAAGACGTTGAGTTTGTAACCAGCTTTGAAGAGATCCGTACCCGCATTCTGGACGCCAATACCCCGCACGTGGATGCCATCACCGGCGCAACCAGCCAGAGTGAAGCGGTGAAGAAAGCGGTCTCTAAAGCGATGCTGAAATCCAGCAAAGCGCTGGCCGCGGAAGAGGGCGTTGATCCGAACGAAACCCGCAGCGTGGACGTGGTCGTTGTCGGCAGCGGCGGCGCCGGTCTGGCGGCGGCGATTCAGGCTCACGACGAAGGCGCGAGCGTGCTGATTGTCGAGAAAATGCCGACCATCGGCGGGAACACCATTAAAGCCTCTGCCGGTATGAACGCCGCCGAAACTCGCTTCCAGCGCGTGAAGGGCATTCAGGACAGCAAAGAGCTGTTCTATCAGGAAAGCCTGAAAGGCGGCGGCAACAAGAACAACCCGGAACTGCTGCGCCGCTTCGTCGAGAACGCGCCGCAGGCAATTGAGTGGCTGGCCACGCGCGGCATCATGCTGAACGACATCACCACCACCGGCGGGATGAGCATCGACCGTACTCACCGTCCAAAAGACGGTTCAGCGGTGGGCGGCTATCTCATCAGCGGCCTGGTGCGTAACGTCAACAAACGCAACATCGAGGTGATGCTGGATACCTCCGTCAGCGACATCATCTTCGAGAACGGTGAAGTGACCGGCGTACGCCTGACTACCGAAGAGAACGAAACCGTCACCGTGGCAACCAAAAGCGTGATTGTCGCCACCGGCGGCTTCAGCGCCAACAGCCAGATGGTGGTGAAATACCGTCCTGATCTGGAAGGGTTCGTCACCACCAACCACAAAGGGGCAACCGGCGGCGGCATCGCGCTGCTGGAGCGCATCGGGGCGGGTACCGTGGATATGGGCGAAATTCAGATTCACCCAACCGTAGAGCAGAAAACCTCGTACCTGATTTCCGAATCCATTCGCGGCGGCGGGGCGATTCTGGTCAATCAGAAAGGGGAGCGCTTCTACAACGAAATGTCGACCCGCGATAAAGTCTCGGCGTCAATCATCGCGCTGCCGGAGAAATACGCATACATCGTATTTGACGAGCACGTACGTGCCAAAAACAAAGCCGCTGATGAGTACATCGCGAAAGGTTTCGTGACCAGCGCCAGCTCGCCAAAAGCCCTGGCTGAGGCGCTGGGTATGGATCACCACGCTTTTCTCGCGACGCTGGAACGTTACAACGGCTTCGTTGAAAAACAGCACGATGATGATTTTGGCCGTACCACCGCGCTGCGTGCGCCTATCAACGAAGGGCCGTTCTACGCCATTCAGATTGCACCGGGCGTGCACCACACCATGGGCGGCGTGACCATCAACACCGAAACCTGCGTGCTGGACAGCAACCACAACGTGCTGCCAGGGGCGTTTGCGGCCGGTGAAGTGGTAGGCGGGATCCACGGCGGTAACCGTATCGGCGGTAACGCAGTGGCAGATATCATTATTTTTGGTACGCTTGCAGGACATCAGGCGGCTATGCGTTCGAAAAAGCAGTAAGACCCCTGTGTTGTAGGCCGGATACGCCCAGCGCTATCCGGCATTTTCCCCGGCGGCGCGGTGCCTGCCGGGGCTACATCTGAGGAATACAGCCATGCCTGATAGCCATCGCGTTTACAGCTACTCCGCCGTCCTGATGGGCTCACCCATTCTCCTGAAACTCTTCTCCCACGACGAAGCCCTCGCGTCCCGCGTGTTTCGCCTGATCAAACAGTACGAAGATCTGCTCACCGTTAACCGCGCGCACTCGCAGGTGATGGACATCAACCATGCGGCTGGCCAGCATCCGGTTACCGTCAGCCGGCCGGTGTTTGAGCTGATCCGCTGTGCCAAAGCGGCAAGCCTGTTCAGGGACAGCGCCTTTAACCTGGCGATAGGTCCGCTGGTGAAGCGCTGGAAAATTGGCTTTCAGGGGGACAGCGTTCCGCCTGCCGATGAAATCGCGTCGCTGCTGGCGATAACCCGTCCTGAGGATGTTCTTCTTGATGAGGCCAGCAGCAGCGTGTTTCTGACCAGAGCGGGGATGGAGATCGATCTGGGGGCCATTGCCAAAGGCTATATCGCCGACAGGGTGCGTGATTACCTGCATAAAGAGGGCGCTGAGCTGGGGCTGATCAACCTCGGCGGAAACATTCAGACGTTAGGCTCGCCGGAAGGGGGCTGGAGCGTGGGGCTGAAAAAACCGTTCGCCGGTGATGCGCTGATCGGCACGATGACCGTAGAGAACCTCTCCGTCGTGACGTCGGGAACGTACGAGCGCTACTTTGAGCAAAACGGCAGGCGCTATCACCATATTCTCGATCCGCGCACCGGGTATCCGCTGGACAACGAGCTGGACAGCGTAACGATTGTTTCGAAGGACTCCATCGACGGCGATATCTGGACCACGCTGATGTACGGCATGGGCGTCGAAAAAGGCTGCGCCGCCCTGCGCGCGCGCCCCGATATTGAAGCTATCTTTGTGACCAAAACAAAAGAAGTGGTGTTCTCTTCAGCACACCACTTCCGCTTTACCCTGCTGGATAACGACTACCGCGTTACTGACAGTATTGCTTGAGCAGGCCGGTCTGCTCCGGCTGGAGACGGTAGCGATACACCGGACGTCCGGTGGCACCGTAGTGAATGCTGGTGAACAGAATATTGATTTGTGCGAGCCAAATCAGGTACTTGCGGCAGGACACGCGGGAGATATTGACCGCGCTTGCCAGGTCATCGGTAGAAAATTCCGTCTCCGGGTGAGCGTCAATCCACTGGCAAATCGTGCGCAGCGTTTGCGGCGTTAACCCCTTCGGCAGCTTTTTACTGTCCGCCAGTTCCGGCGCCCCGCCGTGGATCAGCCGGTCGACGTCGGCCTGCTCATAATACTGGTGCGAACCCATCAGGCTATGCTTTGCCTTCCAGCCGTTCAGCGCCTCTTCAAAGCGTGGGAACTGGAACGGCTTGATCAGATAATCCACCACGCCGTAGTGGATGGAGGTCTGGATCGTGGCGGCGTCGGCAGCCGACGAGATCATAATCACATCGATTGGGCGACCGGATGCGCGAATAACGGGCAGCAGATCCAGCCCGTTATCCTGCTGCATATAGACATCCAGCAGCACCAGGTCGACAGGCTGCCCGGGGTTATTAATGATGGCCTCGGCCTGGTTTAGCGTGGAGGCGACGCCGCAGCAGCTAAAACCATCAACACGGTTGACATACAGACGGTTGAGGTCGGCTACCATGGCGTCATCATCGACAATTAATACATTTATCACGCGATATTCCTCTCGCTATCCCAGGGGATGTGAACAAAAAATTGGGTAAATACGCCTGGCTCAGACTCGACGGTGATATCGCCGCCGAGGTTCTGGATTTGCTGGCGAGCAAGGAACAGCCCAACGCCGCGGTTTTCACCTTTTGTTGAGAAGCCCTTTGTAAAAATAGCCTCCAGCTGAGCGGGTTCAATGCCGGGGCCATCGTCGCTGACTTCGCAGCTGAGCCAGCCATTCTGATAATGCAGCAGCAGGCCGATCTCACCTTCCTGCTGTCCTTCCATCGCGTCGAGCGCGTTTTCAATGAGGTTACCCAGCACGGTGATCAGCACCGCGACCTGCTCTTCGCTCGCGGTATCCGGTATCTGGCATTCATCCGCCAGCGTCAGGGTTACGCCCGCTTCTTTCGCCCGATTGATTTTACCCAGCAGGAACCCGGCAATCACCGGGGATTTTACCTTGCTCTGTATCGTGCCGATATCCGTCTGGTAATTATGTGCCGTCTGAATGATGTACTCTTCCAGCTTGTCGTAGCGCTTCATGTGCAGCAGGCCCAGGATCACGTGCAGTTTATTCATAAACTCGTGCGTGTGGCTGCGCAGGGCGTCGACGTAGTTAACCATGCCATCAATACGCTGCATCAGCTGGCTGATTTCCGTTTTATCACGGAAGGTGGTGATGGCGCCGATCACCCGATCCTGACTTTTAACGGGCACCATGTTGCACAGCAATAGACGCCCGTTACAGCTGATCTCCTGATCCTGGCGCGCGACGCCCGTCTTTGAGACTTCGCGCAGGCTGGCCAGCAGGGGGGCGCTGGCGTTTTCGGTCTGCTTGCCGGAAGGGAGAAGCAATATTTCTCTGGCGGTCTGGTTGATCATCGTCACGCGCCCGTGAATATCGACGGCCAGCACCCCCTCGCGAAGCGACTGCAGCATCGCCTGACGCTGTTCGAACAAGGCGGAAATTTCGTAAGGTTCGAGCCCGAACAGGATGCGTTTCAGTACCCGCACCAGACCCCAAATCGCCATGGAGCTCATAAAAATACTGAATAAAATGGTCCAGACGGCGTTTAGCCGCCCGCGAGCGATCTGCTCTTCAACCTTTTTCAGGGAGATACCTACCGCCACCACGCCGATCTGCTCGTGCTGGCCGTCGTAGACTGGGGTGAAGACGCGAAGCGCTTCGGCGAGCGCACCCCGGTTTACCGATACGTTCTCTTTGCCTTCAAGCGCGGGAGTTAAATCGTCACCGATAAAATGCAGCCCCAGCAGCGCCTCGTTCGGGTGAGAGTAGCGGATCCCGCGCATATCGGTGACCACGGTGAACAGCAGATCGTTTCGTTTCGTCACCGCCTGGGCGATGGGCTGAATAATATTCTCCTGCGGTGCCTGCATCAGGCCGCGCTGGATCTCCGGGCTGTTGGCCAGCGTTCTGGCAATACCCAGAGCCGTATCTTTTACATCATCGCGGGTCGCCCGGGTGATTTGTACGGAGTAGAGCGCAAAGACCACCAGCAGCACAGAGGCAATAATCGCGCACACCATCAGCGTGACCAGGGTGTTCAGCTTCATGGGGCGCTTGCGCGTCGGAAGGAAAGGCTGCAAATCGCTCATCAACACTCCGCGATGATTAAGAAAGGGGTAATTATCGCCGATGACGCGCTTTTCTTAAAGCCATGTAAAGGCGTGGATTTGGTCCTCTTTTCGTGACCCTCCTCGCAGGTCATCTATATAAAACACTTTATAGTGTGTGGGTACTCATAATAAGGAGGCTGTTTATGAGCGTTATGCTTACCGGTTCGGTCAAGGAAAGACGGCACGCCAGCACGATGAATATTGATAGATTGTCCACGCTGGACATGCTGAAAGTCATTCACCAGGATGATGCACTCATTTCTGCTGCGATTACCCCCTGTTTAAATATTATTGCCCGCGTGGTGGACAACGCCGCCGCGACGCTCAGCCACGGCGGTCGCCTGATTGTCGTTGGCGCGGGGCCGTCAGGGCGCGTAGCGCAACAGATTGCCGATGAATATGCGCCGGGCAAAACCCCTGTGATGGCCGTTACGGCACAAGAAGGGGAAGGGAGCTACGAGCGCGGCGTTGCCGATCTGCAGGCCATCAAGTTTGGTGAACACGATATGATGCTGGCCGTGACCGTCAGCGGAAAAACGCCGTGGGTCTGGGGGGCAATGCGCCATGCGTGGTCGCTGGGTTCACCGGTCGCTATTGTTACCGGTGATGCGCAAAGCGAAGCCGCGCAGCTGGCGAGCATGGTTATCGCTCCGGAGCTGGGGGCCGACGTCGTCGCAGGCTATATCAACACCAAAGCGGGGATCGCGCAAAAAATGATCCTCTCGATGATTGCCACCGGGCTGGCCGTCCGAACCGGACGGGTTTACAGCAACCTGCGCGTGGATCTTGAGGCAAGCACGACCAAATGGGCTGAACGGCAAATCGCCATTGTGATGGAAGCAGGGGGATGCACACGGGCCGAGGCAAAAGCCGCGCTGGAGAGCTGTAACCATAACTGTAAAACGGCGGTGTTGATGGTGCTGACAGGGCTGGATGCATGGAAAGCCCATGAGCTGCTGGCGCAGAATAACGGGTTTATCCGCGTGGCGCTGCAGGAAGCGCCGTAATAGAGATAGTGAAGAAATAAAAAAGGCCGCAATTGCGGCCTTTTTTATTTTGGGGATTAGAACTGGTAAACAATACCCATAGCAAACTGATCGTCAGTTGCGTTGCCAGTGATGGCACCGTCTTCTTCGTCCAGCAGGTTAAATTTATAGGCTGTATAAACGTTCATATTTTTATTGAAGTAGTACCAGGTACCCACTTCAATATAATTTACGCGGTCAGCGTCAACGCCTTTATAACCATTGCGGGCATACAGGTCTTTACCCTGTGAGTATACGTAGCCCAGGGATGGACGCAGACCAAAGTCGAATTGATACTGAACAACGGCTTCCACGTTTTGGGTTTTATTGGCGAAGGCATTGTATCCAACTTTAGTCATATTACGGGTTTCACCGTACATCACCGCAGCATAAACGTTGTTTGCATCATATTTTGCAGACAGAGACCAAACTTCCGCTGTATCGCCATAACCGTCAGCAGTCTGCTCATCGGTACGGTCGGATTTACCATACACGCCAACGAAACCAAAGCCATCAATGTTATAATTCACAGACATGCTGTAACCATCACCATTCGCTTTGAATTCATTGCGGTTATCGTTTTTACCCTGGTACTGTACAGCAAAGTTAAGACCTTCAACCATGCCGAAGAAATCGGTGTTACGGTAAGTCGCAACGCCGTTGGTACGCTGTGTCATAAAGTTATCAGTGGCAGCCCATGAGTCTCCGCCCCATTCAACCAGCATATCGGTATACGCCGCGCCGTCATAAGCCACGCCGTAATTGCGGCCATAATCGAATGAGCCGTAGTCTGCGAATTTCAGACCCGCGAAGGCCAGACGTGTACTTTCGTCCTGCTCACCTTCAGGTGTGCTGGCGTCGATGTTATATTCAAACTGGCCGTAACCGGTCAGTTCGTTATTGATCTGTGTTTCGCCTTTCACACCAAAACGGGCATATGAAGTATCTTCATTTTCACTGTTGCTTGTGTCAGTGTCCGACCAGATGCGTTCACCTACCATCTTGCCGTAGAAATCAACTTTGTTGCCGTTTTTGTTGTACATTTCAGCCGCATTGGCTGCGCCTGCCATTAATAACGCGGGTACCACAATTGCCAGAACTTTTCTTTTCATTATATATTCCCTTCAAACATAATTTATATGAATATATGTAATCACCCTCCGCAATTACAGGCTTGATACTATTCCAGGAAGTGTTATTTAGTTTCAAAAATAAATGTAATTAAATCCTATGAAATATTGCTAAATATTTCTATTAATCTCTTTATTTTTCTGGTGAATTAATTCATTGAATTTATATGGTGTAATTATTATTAAGTATTTCGTGGTTCTATTTTTAAATTGATTTAATTCGGCTATGTTATAATTGATTCTCTTTTAAACATCAGGATATGACGATGGAACTTGCCCGGTGGCAGCAGCGATTTGAGCGCTGGCTTGAGGAAAACCACAGCACCGACGATACCGCACATGATATTTCGCATTTTCGTCGGGTCTGGATGACGGCGCAAAAAATCATGGATCACCAGGCGGTGGAACCGCTGGTGATCCTGACCGCATGCTATTTCCACGATATTGTCAGCCTGCCGAAAAACCATCCCGAACGCAGCCGGTCGTCACAGCTGGCAGCACGCAAGTCGGGGGATATTTTGCACCGCGACTTCCCGGACTTTCCGCCTGAGCATATTGCCGCCGTTGCGCACGCGATTGAGGCGCACAGCTTCAGCGCCGGGATTGCGCCACAGAGCATGGAAGCCAAAATTGTGCAGGACGCAGACCGGCTGGAAGCGTTAGGCGCTATCGGCCTGGCGCGCGTCTTTGCCGTCTCGGGCGCGCTGGGCGTGCCGCTTTTTGATGCAGACGATCCCTTTGCCGATGCGCGTATTCTTGATGACCGTGCGTTTGCCCTCGACCATTTTCAGACCAAGCTGCTGCGATTGCCTGATACAATGCAAACGGAAATGGGCCGCGAGCTGGCACGTCACAATGCCGATTTCCTGATCCAGTTTATGGCGAAACTCAGTGCCGAATTACACGGCGACTGCATCGGGCTGGATAGCCAGGTGTTGAGCCGCTTCCGTCGCAGTTTGCGCAACTGAACTGTGGTAATCTGTTTCCAGTCTTTACTCTCCGGTTAAAAGAATGCAGGAAAATCGATCAGTGACAGAGCCCGCGCCCGAGCAGGCTGAGAAATCAACGGCAACGGTGCAGGCGTTGCTGCGCCAGCTGTTGGATATCTATGATGCTAAAACGCTGGCCAATCTGCTGGTGGCGCACGGCGAGAGCCACTGGAGCCCGGCGATCCTTAAGCGTCTGCTGACCAGCGAACGCGCAGGGCGTCGCCTGAGTGAAGGCGAGTTTCGTTATCTGCAAAACCTGCTTCCGCGTCCTCCTGCCGCGCATCCGAACTATGCCTTCCGCTTTATCGATCTGTTCGCCGGTATCGGCGGCATCCGGCACGGTTTTGAAGCTATCGGCGGACAATGTGTGTTTACCAGCGAGTGGAACAAACATGCCGTCCGGACCTACAAGGCCAACTGGTACTGCGATCCGCACGAGCACCAGTTCAACGCGGATATCCGCGATGTCACCCTGAGCCATAAAAGCGGCGTGAGCGATGAACACGCCGCCGAGCACATTCGCCAGACGATCCCGGCGCATGACGTGCTGCTGGCCGGCTTCCCGTGTCAGCCCTTCTCGCTGGCCGGTGTCTCCAAAAAGAATGCCCTTGGACGCGCCCACGGCTTTGCCTGCGATACCCAGGGAACGCTGTTTTTTGATGTGGCGCGCATTATTGACGCCCGTCGCCCGGCCATCTTTGTGCTGGAAAACGTCAAAAATCTAAAGAGCCACGACGGCGGAAAAACCTTCCGCATTATTATGCAGACCCTGGATGAGCTGGGTTATGACGTGGCCGACTCGCAGGACATGGGCGCGGACGATCCCAAAATCATTGATGGGAAACATTTTCTGCCCCAGCATCGCGAACGTATCGTGCTGGTGGGTTTCCGCCGCGATCTCAATCTCAAGGGGGATTTCACCCTTCGTGATATTCCGTCTTTGTATCCCGAGCGTCGTCCTACCGTTGCCGATCTGCTGGAACCTGTCGTTGACGCGAAATTTATCCTTACCCCGGTGCTGTGGAAATACCTCTACCGCTATGCCAAGAAGCATCAGGCGAAGGGCAACGGCTTCGGTTTTGGGATGGTAAACCCCAACGATCCGCACAGCGTGACCCGTACGTTGTCCGCTCGCTACTATAAGGATGGGGCAGAGATCCTGATCGACAGAGGCTGGGACAAGGCGCTCGGTGAAAAAGATTTCGACGATCCGCACAACCAGCGTCACCGTCCGCGACGCTTAACGCCGCGGGAATGCGCCCGGTTGATGGGATTTGAGACCCCGCAGGGCTACCGCTTCCGCATTCCGGTTTCGGATACCCAGGCGTACCGCCAGTTTGGTAATTCGGTGGTGGTTCCCGCGTTCGCGGCCGTGGCAAAACTGCTGGCCTCGCGCATCAGACAGGCGGTGGCACTCCGTCAGGGTGAGGCCGTCAATGACGGATGTTCACGATAAGGCCACGCGCAGCAAAAATATGCGTGCCATCGGCACGCGTAACACCGCCATCGAAAAGCGCCTGGCCGGGCTGCTGACGCAGGCGGGGTTTGATTTCCGCGTGCAGGATCCCGCGCTTGCGGGTCGCCCGGATTTCGTCATCGACGCCTGGCAGTGCATCATCTTTACCCACGGCTGTTTCTGGCATCACCACGACTGCTACCTGTTCAAAGTCCCCGCGACGCGCACCGATTTCTGGCTGGATAAAATTGGCAAGAACGTCGAGCGCGACAGACGGGATCTCACCGCGCTGATTGCGCAGGGCTGGCGGGTGCTGATCGTCTGGGAGTGTGCGCTGAGAGGCAGATTAAAACTGAACGATACCGATCTGACCGAGCGGCTGGAGGAGTGGATCTGCGGCGGCGGCCAGACCGCGCAGATCGACACGCAGGGTATTCACTTGCTTACGGTTTCTCCACCTCGCAAGGCGTGACCACCGGTTTTGCGGGCAGTAAATATTTGCCCAGGGTGACCAGCACGACGGCAAAAACAATCACTCCTAATGCCAGCCATTCAACGGAAGAGAGCGTTTCTCCCCCCAATCCCGTCCCGAGCAGCACGGCCACGACCGGGTTGACGTAGGCATAGCTGGTGGCGACAGCCGGGGAGACATTGCGGATCAGGAACATATAGGCGTTAATGGCGATGATGGAACCAAACAGCGCCAGGTAGCCTACCGCCAGAAAGCCCGACAGCGGCGGCAGGGTCGTCAGCTTTTCTCCCGTCAGCGTGGAGGCGAGCAGCAGTACAATCCCGGCGGCGAGCATCTCAATCGCGCCCGCCATCATGCCGGTCGGCAGTTCGATACGCGAACCGTAGACGGAACCAAACGCCCAGCTCATCGAGCCAATCAGAATGATGATTGCGCCCCACGGATTCCCGCTCAGGTTACCGCCGCTGTTCAGCAGAATGATGCCGGCAAGGCCAATACCAATCCCCAGCCATTCCAGCTTGCGGGTGCGGATACCGAAAAGACGGCTAAAGCAGAGTGTAAACAGCGGTACGGTGGCAACGACCACGGCGGCGATCCCGGACGGTACGTTCTGGTGCTCGGCAATCGTTACAAACCCATTCCCCACCGCCAGCAGCAGCAGGCCGATCAGGGCGGCATTCAGCATCGGGCGCAGCGGGGGAAGCTTATGCCCGCGCAGCAGCAGGAAGGCCAGCAGCAGCACGCCAGCCGAGAGAAAGCGGACGCCCGCCATCATCAGTGGCGGCCAGCTTTCCACGCCGATGCGAATGACAAAGTAGGTTGAGCCCCAGATGATATACAGCGAAAAGAGTGCCCCAATGAGCGGTAGCAATTGCCGGAAACGCATAATCCCTCACGACGAAATAAAAAGGTCGCTGATAGTAAACGCGAAAACTATCTCGCTGGCGAGCCCTTTAATTGTGTAGCTGATGTGAATTTTTTGTTGACGTGAGGTGGGTGTTTCCGGGTTTGCGCTTTTGCTCCATACTATTCACCTAATTACCAAAAAATGAAGGATTAAGATTTTGGCAGGAAGTAGCTTATTAACATTGCTGGATGATATTGCGACCTTACTGGATGACATTTCAGTGATGGGGAAACTGGCGGCGAAAAAAACCGCAGGCGTGCTGGGAGATGATTTATCGCTTAACGCCCAACAGGTGAGTGGGGTAAGGGCTAACCGTGAACTGCCGGTGGTGTGGGGCGTGGCAAAAGGCTCCTTCCTGAATAAGGTGATTCTGGTCCCGCTGGCGCTGCTGATCAGCGCGTTTATTCCCTGGGCCATCACGCCGCTGCTGATGATTGGCGGGGCGTTTCTCTGCTTCGAGGGCGTAGAGAAGGTCCTGCACTCCTTTAGCGCGCGCAAGCAGAGCGATACGCCGGAGATGCGCCAGCAGCGTCTTGAAGCGCTGGCCGCTCAGGATCCGAAAACCTTCGAGCGCGATAAGGTCAAAGGCGCTATTCGGACCGACTTTATCCTGTCCGCAGAGATTGTCGCCATTACGCTGGGCATCGTGTCTGACGCGCCGCTCCTGAATCAGGTTCTGATCCTCTCCGGCATCGCCATTCTGGTCACCGTCGGCGTCTACGGCCTGGTGGGACTGATCGTCAAGCTGGATGATATCGGCTACTGGCTGGAGGAGAAATCGAGCGCGGTGGCAAGAGGCATCGGCAAAAGCCTGCTGGTGCTGGCTCCGTGGCTGATGAAGAGTTTGTCGGTGGTGGGCACGCTGGCGATGTTCCTCGTGGGCGGCGGGATCGTGGTGCACGGTATCGCGCCGCTGCACCATGCGATCGAACATTTTTCCTCGGCGCAGGGGGCCGTTGTCGCGGCGATTCTGCCCACGCTGCTGAATCTGGTGCTGGGCTTCATCATTGGCGCTATCGTGGTCGCGGCGGTGAAGCTGGTTGAAAAAATTCGCGGCACGTCGCACTAATTGTTACCCGTTATGGGGTGCAAAAAGACCATTCCTCGTCTAAATTGAAACAGTTTCACCCTGATACAGGAGGCAGGTATGGTCTTTTTGGTCAGTGATGAAGTTAAGCCTAAGAAGGGCGGTCCACGTATGATTGTCACCGGGTATTCCAGCGGAATGGTGGAATGTCGGTGGCACGATGGCTATGGCATCAAGCGGGAAGCATTTCGTGAAGATGAGCTTCAGCCGGGAGACGGGCAGCACCAGCGGGATAAGGCTTAATCACATAACGCCCGGCTTTGCCGGGCGTTTTTATCTCCAGTACCGGGTGTAAGGCAGCGATCAGGGAGTGTGTGTGCAGCGCGATACCTTTGTTGTAAGACAATCTTTTTTGCAATGGCTGCATAAGCGTAGCAATCCGGGGTTGATTGTTAATCTCTGTTTCCTGGTTGTTCTGGTATTTTCGACTCTACTGACCTGGCGTGAAGTGGTGGTACTGGAAGAAGCGTACATCTCCAGCCAGCGTAATCATCTGGATACGGTCGCCAGTTCGCTGGACAGGCAGCTGCAGAACAGCGTCGACAGGATGCTGTTGTTCCGTCAGGGCATGCATGATGCGATCCAGACGCCGCTGGCATTTGATGTCCTCCAGAATGCGGTGTCACGCTTTAGCTCAGTCCGCATGCTCCCCACCTGGCAGCTTGCCGTTGATAAAAAACGCACCCTTCCCATTAACGGTGTCTCGGATGCCTTCGTCGAGAAAACCACATTTCTGAATCGTGACGCCGAACGCCTCAGCCACGAGATTTCTGCCACGCTCGAAGTGGGGTATCTGCTCAGGCTGGCGTCGTCCAGAGCACAAACGGAAGCGCGCGTGATCTACGTCTCCCGCGCCGGGTTTTTCATTTCCACCGATACGCCGGACCAGGCGGGCGACATTACCTCCCGCTATTACCATCTTGTCACGCAGTCCTGGTTTACCCAGCAGTCAGAGCGGAACAATCGCGCTCGCGCGGTGCGCTGGTTCATCTCCACCCCCTCCTCCTGGACCAATGATGAACGTATGATCACCGCCAGCGTTCCCATCTATTTCGATCATTACTGGTATGGCGTCGTGGCGATGGATTTTACGTTGGGCACCATGCAGCGCCTGCTGGCCGATGCGACCGAAGACCGAACGGAAGGGGAGTATCAGCTGTACGATACCCGGCTCAATATGATTGCCACTTCTGCCCATACGGGAAATGCGGTTAATCATTTTGACGAACGCGAAACGGCGCAGATTGCGCAGGCGATTGAGCACGCCACCGGCGGCGGGATCCGCCTCGGAAGCCGTTTTGTCAGCTGGGAGCGGCTCGATCACTTCGACGGCGTTGTTCTGCGGATCCACACCCTGCACGAAGGGGTACAGGACGACTTCGGCAGCATCAGTATCGTGCTGGCGCTGATGTGGGCGCTCTTTACCGCCATGCTGTTGATCTCGTGGCTGGTGATCCGCCGCATGGTGAGTAACATGTATACGCTTCAGCACTCGCTCCAGTGGCAGGCCTGGCATGACCCGCTTACCCGCCTGAATAATCGCGGCGCGCTGTTCGACCGCGCAAAATTGCTGGCGGAAACCTGTCGCCAGCAGTCGCTGCCGTTCTCGGTGATACAGATCGATCTCGACCATTTTAAAAATATCAACGACCGCTTCGGCCATCAGGCCGGGGATAAGGTGCTCTCCCACACGGCAGGACTGATTGCCAGCGCGTTACG
Source organism: Enterobacter sp. E20 (assembly GCF_000801755.2). Taxonomy (NCBI): domain Bacteria; kingdom Pseudomonadati; phylum Pseudomonadota; class Gammaproteobacteria; order Enterobacterales; family Enterobacteriaceae; genus Enterobacter; species Enterobacter sp. E20. The sequence continues at coordinate 3,024,085 of NZ_CP012999.1, read as the reverse complement.
CAAGAATGATGTGGCAGGGCGTGTAGGCGGGGAAGAGTTTTGCGTCGTCCTGCCGGGGATTGGTCTGGAGGAGGCGAGAAGCGTCGCGGACCGTATACGTTGCCGGATCAACAGTAAGGAGATCCTGGTGAAGAAGAGCACGACCCTGCGCGTCAGCGCGTCGCTGGGGGTCAGCAGCGCGGATGAAGCGGGTAACTACGAGTTTGAACAGCTGCAGTCCGTGGCGGACGTCCGGCTGTATCAGGCCAAACAGAGCGGGCGTAACCGGGTCGTCTGGCGGGATTAGGAGAGGAAGTGATCCAGCCCCTCCTGCCAGCCCGCCGGGCCGGGCTGCCGGGTGTGATAAACCCGGGCAGGGTTATCGTCCCGTAGCGTGATGCCCTGGCGGTTAATGCCCTTAATCACCACCGCGAAGTCAACACTGTCGAGCAGGGGCGCATCATTGGGACCGTCGCCGAGCCCCAGCGTGGTGGGTTCAATCTCTTCCAGCTCGCGGTATTGCTCAATCAGCCAGTTCACCGCAACGTCTTTGCCGCAGCGAGCGTCCAGAACATGCCAGAAGCGCGCGCCCTGCAGGCATTTCAGGCCGACATTCGCCAGCTCCTCTTCAAACTGGACCAGTTTCTCGTCGGTATCGCGCCAGATGAGCGTGACGGACGCTTCATGCTTGCGGGCAAGCGCCGAACGGTAGCGCGTCAGTCCGGTCCACTCGCTGATAACGTGCTCATCCACGTCGTCAAAGGTGGTGAATTTATAGCCCGTCTGCAGGCGAATTTGTTCGATTCGCGGGCGAATATCCCGGTGCGTCAGCCCCCTTATCTGGCGCTGAACCTTATCCCAGCGCACGTCAGGCTGAATCACCGCGCCGTTCTCGGCAATAAAAGGCAAGCCTTCCAGCCCCAGATCCAGCTGGAGATCGAGCATCTCTGCCGCGGTCTTGCTGCTGCAAAGAATGACCGGAACCTGATTATCCAGCAGCCTGTCCAGCCAGGGCATGGCGGGTTGCCACTCATAGGTGTGAATATCCAGCAGTGAACCATCCAGGTCAGAGAAAATCAGCAATGTATCCCGCAGTGAAGGCATAGCGACTCCTGGTAACAGATGCGTCTCGCTCTAAGAAAATTCCTAAAAAATAAGTAAGGCGAAAACCGGAGAAAAGTGGAATGCTCCTGGCAAACCCGCATTCGGCGTGTGTTATTGCTCATAACAAAAAGCATTATGTTAAAAATATTATATTCATCGTAAGAATATATGCTTGTCAGCCAAATTCGTTGGGGATAGTGTGGCATGTACATCAGATTTCCTGGTGTAACGAATTTTCAAGTGCTTCTTGCATAAGCAAGTTTTGATCCTGGTCATCCCCATGGCCGGGATTTTTTTCGCCCTACCGATTGGCTTCAGACACGCTAAAGTCGTGAATATCAAGCTCGAAGGCCTCCGCCAGCTCGCGATAGGTGTGATAATCCCTTCCGTTGACAATGACGCGGTCCGAATTGTCGTCCGACCGGCGGACTTCTGACTCACTGATCTCATTGATGGCGGCCAGCAGGGCATCGACATCCACCTCGACTTCGCGCTTGATGGTGTCGCTGTACTCTTTATCGGTCTTCATTACGGGGTTCCTCTTTCAGCCGTGTCCAACAGTAAGTATAGACTGTGTATAAAAACGCCAATCACGCCGGGCGGCGATGTGCGTTTTTGCGTTTTGTTCTACACTGGCTCAAAACCAGAGGAGGAATGTATGAAGGTCAACGATCGGGTAACCGTTAAAACGGACGGTGGGCCGCGCCGCCCGGGTGTGGTGCTGGCAATTGAAGAGTTTAGCGAAGGCACAATGTACCTGGTATCGCTTGAAGACTACCCGCTCGGCATCTGGTTTTTTAACGAACTGGGGCATCCGGACGGCATTTTTGTCGAGAAGGCGGAGTAGCACGGCGTCGGGTAGCACAGCGCGTGCCCGACACCCTCTCCAGAAGCAAAAATCTCTGGCCAGGCCAGAGATCAAAGGTAGGGTGCACAGGTCTTAAGCGACTAACGCATGTTGACGAAAATCCCGTTCGTCACATTATCGGTCAGGCGTACCACGTGGTAGATCACTTGCTTATTATGCGTTTTAATTTTCCTTTTAATATTTCCTTTGTGTGACGAAACGGTTTTCGCTTTAATATTCATCTGGTCAGAGATCTGAATAGTTCCTTGTCCCGCCATCCACATTCGCAGCATACTTGATTCAGTCCTGCTTAATGATAGGGTGGGTAAGTTAACCGCTCCTACATTTTTAACTTCTTTATTCAAATAATCACCCAGAATGTCATCCAGCGACTCGGGTTTAATCGATTTAGAACTGATCAATAAATTTTTACGGACCAACAAATACTCATCGAAATGGATATTCGCGATCGCCATAAAAACAATAAACAGGGTTTTTGGATGCTGATTAATGATTTGCTTAATGTGCTGACTGTTGGCTGGATCGTGAATGAAACAGTCCTCATTAATAAACACCACGCCTGGTTTTAGTTCGTCACAAGCGGCTGCGAGTTCGTCAACGGTGTGTGCATCGTTGATGTCTCTCTTTCTTACCCCTCTGCTTGCCAGGTACCCGGTTAACCCTAGCCGGGTGTAGCTGCATAAATCCATAATGATCGTTGACATGGCATACCCTCACTCAATGCGTAACGATAATTCACCATCTGCCTGAGAGCTCAAAACAGCCATACGGGATGGAAAAAAATAATAAACCTGTGAGCATGACAAAGACTTTCAGGCGGACTCACTATCCCGTAAAGTTACGTATAATTTGCCAGGAATCTTCTTAAAGTAAAGTAAATATTAAGTATTGTGAGATGGTTAGAAACAATTAAACCGCGTCAGATATATCCTGGAAGATGTTTTACGCGTTTTATTTTAGGAATATCCTCAGAAAGACAATAGCAACAGTGAGGGCTATTATTTACGTGGCAGCTCGCTGACAATATCCGCTAACAGGTTGAATATCTCGCCGAATAAATGTTCACAGAAGGGAGCGATAAGTGGCATCAGTAATGACATTAATAAAATCCCAACCGTCAGCGTCAGCGGAAAACCAATGACAAACACCGAAAGCTGCGGCGCCATTCGGTTGAGTAAACCTAACGCCAGGTTGACGGTCAGCAGCAGGGTGATGATCGGCAGCGCCAGCATCAGCCCGTTGAGGAAAATCAGCCCCGCAGCGCGGGTAAGCGCGAGGAAAGCGTTGCTGTTCACCGGATTTTCGCCAATCGGCAGCGTATGGAACGTATCCACCAGCATGGAGATAAGCCAGAGATGGCCGTTGAACGACAGGAACAGCAGCATGGCGAGCAGATCGATAATACGCGCCAGCACGGGCATGTTGAGATGACTGCCAGGGTCAACAAACGTGGCGAACGATAGCCCCATCTGCAGACCGATCAGTTCCCCTGCGGTACGCACCGCGGCAAAGGCGAGCTGCATGGTAAAGCCGACGGCGACGCCAATCATCACCTGCTGCAGGGCCACCCACACCGCGTTCGCCGAGAAGATCGGAATATCCACGGGGGGAAGAGAGGGCGCGACGATAATGGAGATGATAATGCCCAGCCCCACCTTGACGCGCTTGGGTATCGATTTCTCACTGAGAATCGGGGCGGTGGATATCAGCGCCATGATGCGCAGCATCGGCCAAAAATAGACGCCGAGCCACTGAACCCACTGGTCGCTGGTGAAGTGCAGCATCGTCAGGTCAGCCGATGATGTACGGCAGATTGGTAAACAGGTTGCGCATATAGTCCAGCAACAGGTTCAGCATCCACGGCCCGGCCACGATAATCGCCACGAACACGGCGATGATTTTCGGGATGAACGACAGCGTCATTTCGTTAATCTGCGTGGCGGCCTGCAGGATACTGATAATCAGACCGGTAACCAGCGCGACAAGCAGCAGCGGCGCGGCAACGGCAATCGCGATTTTCATCGCTTCCGTGCCCATCATCATGACCGATTCGGGTGTCATTGCCGTTCCTTAACTGTAGAAACTCTGCGCCAGCGAACTGACCAGCAGCTGCCAGCCGTCGACCAGTACAAAGAGCATGATCTTAAAGGGCAGGGCAATGGTCGCGGGCGGCACCATCATCATCCCGAGCGCCATCAGGACGCTGGCGATCACCAGGTCGATAATCAGGAACGGAATAAAGATGGTAAAGCCAATCTGGAACGCGGTTTTCAGCTCGCTGGTGACATAGGCAGGCAGAAGAATACGCATTGGCACCGCTTCCGGTCCCTGCATCTCGCCGGTGTTGGACAGGCGGGCAAAGAGGGCCAGGTCGGCTTCGCGCGTCTGACGCAGCATAAACTCTCGCAGCGGCTGAGCGCCTTTATCCAGCGCCTCCTGCATGGAGATTTTGTCTTCGCTGAACGGCTGATAGGCGTCGGTATAAATCTTGTCGATAACCGGCGACATAATGAAAAAGGTCAAAAACAGCGCCAGCCCCAGCAGAACCTGGTTTGGCGGCGCGGAAGGGGTTCCCAGCGCGTTTCGCAGCAGACCAAAGACGATGATGATGCGGGTGAAGCTGGTCATCATCAGCAGGATGGCCGGAATAAACGTCAGCGAGGTGATGAACACCAGCGTCTGCACCGGAAGCGACCAGCTTTGTCCGCCGCCCGCGAGAGGGGTGGAGACCAGACCGGGCAGCTGTGCATAGACCGCGGGAGCAAACAGGCCAACGCCCGCAAGCGTCAGGGATAACAAACGGCGCATCAGGATCTCCCGGAACGCTTAAGCAAACTCTTCATGACGGACTGAAAATCCGCAGGGGCGTCTGCGCGCTCGTCCACCACAACAGGGGCGGGCGGCAGCTTATGTAATACGCTGATGTTTGAGGCCGTGACGCCCAGGACCAGGCGCGCATCGTCTACCTCGACGATGACCACGCGCTCGCGTGGACCCAGCGTGGTGCTGGCGCTGACCTTCAGGCCGCGGGCACCGGCGGTTTTACCCGCCAGGCCAAAGCGTTTCGCCAGCCAGGCGGCGATAAGAATAAAGGCAATAATACCGAACAATGCCCCGCTCACCTGGAGCAGAGGCGAGCCGGGAACGGCAGAAGGCTGTGATATTGTTGCCTGGGTTTTCATGCTTAACGGCTCAGACGACGCATACGTTCAGACGGGGTAATGATGTCGGTGATGCGTACGCCGTATTTATCGGCAACCACCACCACTTCACCCTGGGCAATCAGATAACCGTTGATCAGAATATCCAGCGGCTCGCCGGCCAGACCGTCAAGGGCCACCACGGAACCCTGCGTCAGGCGCAGCAGCTCTTTAATGGTCATGCGGGTGCGTCCCAGCTCAACGGTCAGCTTAACCGGGATATCCATAATCAGGTCGATGTCCTGCAGCGTGCCGCTGACGTCACCGCCGCCGAGCTGCTGGAATACGGCATCCGCTGCACTTTTGGCCGGGGGTGCTTTTTGCTCGTTTAACGCGTCAGCCCACAGATCGTCCAGTGCTCCGCTGTTCTCATCGGACGGATTGTTCATGTCACTCATTTGGGCTGTTCCTCATTCAGCGAATTCAAAATCGGGTTGATCAAGTGCTCAACGCGTAACGCATACTGACCGTTAATCGTGCCGTACTGGCTTGTCAGCACGGGGACACCATCCACATGGGCAATAATGCGGTCGGGTTTTTCTATCGGCAAAACATCACCGGGTTGTAATTTCAGGATCTGAGATAACCGCAGCGGGATATCGGCGAAGCTCGCCACCAGCTCAAGCTGCGAATGCTGGACCTGGCGGACCAGGTTTTCACGCCAGTTCTGGTCTTCGTTGCGGGAGTTCTCCAGCGGCGGGTTCACCAGCAGCTCGCGCAGCGGTTCGATCATGCTGAACGGCAGGCAGATGTTGAACTCGCCGGTCAGGTTACCGATCTCCACGTGGAACGGCGTGTTAACGACGATATCGTTCGGGGAGGTGGTGATATTGGTAAATTTCACCTGCATCTCAGAACGGACGTACTCCACTTCCAGCGGGTTAATCGCTTTCCACGCGTCGCTGTAAGATTCCAGCGCCAGCTTCAGCATGCGGTTAATGACGCGCTGTTCGGTATGGGTGAATTCACGACCTTCTACTTTGGTCGGGAAACGCCCGTCGCCGCCGAACAGGTTATCCACCGCGATGAACACCAGGCTTGGCGAAAACACCACCAGACCGGTGCCGCGCAGCGGCTTCAGATGAATCAGGTTAAGGTTGGTTGGCACCGGCAGGTTGCGGGCAAACTCATGATACGGCTGAATGCGGATCGCACCCACCGTAATATCCGGGCTACGACGCAGCAGGTTAAACAGCCCCATACGGAACTGACGTGCAAAACGTTCGTTAATGATCTCCAGCGCCTGCAGACGTTCACGTACCACGCGACGCTGGGTATTCGGGTCATAGGGACGAATATCGCTATCGCCGCCAATACCCGGTTTAGGATCATCATTGTTATCGCTGTCGCCGTTGAGCAGCGCATCGATTTCTGCCTGAGAAAGAATACTGTCGCCCATGTCGTTACCGCAGAATGAATGCTGTATACAGAACGTCAGTGACTTCCTGCTTAGGTTGGCCGTTTACCAGCGGGGTCGCCAGCGTTTGTTTAATGGCGTCGACCAGCTTTTGCTTACCCACATCGGTAGCCAGCGCCGAAGCGTCCTGACGAGAGAACAGCAGCAGAAGGCGGCTACGCACTTCAGGAAGGTAATCGTTCAGACGTGAACGGGTGGCTTCATCTTTCAGGCGCAGCGTAATGCCAACATAAAGCACGCGATCCGCATCACCCAGATTGACGGTGAAGGTATCCAGCGGGAAGAACACTGGAGCCGGCGGAGGCGGTGCTTCAGCTTTGGCTGCAGCGGTGGTCGGTTCCTGCTGCATACGCCAGTAACTATAGCCCGCGGTAGCGCAGGCGGCGAGCGTGATCAACACCAGCAGCGGGATCCAGATGGAACGCTTACTTTTTTTGGTGATAGCGGAGTCAGTCATCTGATACGAGCTTCCTGTTTCGGTACAGCTTAATAAGGTGATTATCCCGTGTCCTGCTGTCGTCAAAGCGTGGAAAAGACGGGGATAATCACGCTACCTCTGGCGTTTAGGCGAAGATGTCTACGGCACTGTTACCGCGCGCTGCGGACTGCAGGGCGGCAGGAACAGGCAGTAACTCATCGCTCTCTTCATTAAAACCGCCGGTGTTGCCGGAACGCGAAGCCTGGTGCTGCTGCTGGGATGAAGACTGCTGCTGCCCGGCGAAGCTCTCGCTGCTGACGCTGCTCTGCGCAAGCTGAATGCCGTTTTCCGCCAGTGAGGTCCGCAGTACCGGCAGCGCGGCTTCCAGTGCCGCACGGACGTGGCTGTGCGCAGAGACCATCTGCAGCTGGGCCTGGTTATCATCCAGCTTAAGCGAAATTTGCACCTGACCCAGATCTTCCGGGTGCAGGCGCAGCTCTGCCGTCTGCTGGCCCTGCTTAGTGAACAGGGTGATGTGCTGGCTCAGGGACTGCTGCCATTCGTGGGTCCCCAGAGGCTGGCTTAATACCGGCGCGCTGGCGAGGGTGGCGGCCGTCTGACTGGTCGCATGGCTGGACATAATCGGTGCCAGAGTAGCTGTTGGTGATGATGATGAGGACGAACTGGCGAGCTCCTGCTTCTCTGCCGCCGCGGCCACGGTCGGTGTAGCAGGCGCGTTGCCCTGCAGGGCCGGCTCGTGATTTTTCACCTGGTTCTGATAAGGCGTAGCACTCTGCGCTTTATCGTGGCTTCCCGCAGACGCGTTCAGGGACGGTTGGCCCGCGCCGTTTGAAAGCGTCGCGGAATTCAGCGTTGAGGTGGCGGAAACGCCCTCGCTGCCTGCCGCGCGAGAGGCGGTAGTTTGCTGCTGGTGCGGCAGCATCGCCATCAGCGCGCTTAATCCGGCCAGCTCTTCTTCGCTCAGCTCGCTCTTACCGTCATCTTTGCTGTTCGCCGCATTGAGCGTCTTCAGCGCGTCGCCTTTAGACAGCGGCACCAGCCCGGAAACCAGCGTATCAAGCGACGTGACGGGCGACGTTTCATCGCCGTTCAGCGCGGTCTGGCGCGAGAGCAGGTCGGCAATTTTGGCCTGCAGGGTGGTATCCCCTTTGGCGTCCTGAGCCACTTTTGACAGTTTACTGCCGGCGGCTTTCAGGTCAGCCAGGGTCAGCGGCGCATCTTTGCCCTTGCCCGTTGCGTCCGAGAGGGCGCCCGCCAGCAGAGAGAGAAAGTCCTGTGCACCGTCGGTGCCTTTCCCCGTTTGCGTGCCGCCTGACAGGTCGCTGTCGCTCATCAGCAGTTGTTGCAGTGTGATCATTCCGGTTTCCTCATTGATGCGCGCTGGGCAAACTCATCCATTTTCTTCTGATCCAGACGGTTTTCCGCCAGGGTCGTTGCCGCGATCTGTCTGTCCTGTAAAGTCTGCCAGGCCTGCAGTCGCTGCTTCTTCTCGCGCCAGAAATTCAGCGCGGTATCGACTTTCTGGGTCCACTGGTTAAGCTGCTGGCGATGCTGATCTATCGCCTTCTCCAGCGTCTGGATAAACTGCTGATAGTTAATCCAGCGCTGGCTTCCAATGCCCTGTGTCATATCGGTATTGAGGTTGGTGCGATATTCATGCTGATAGTCGATCAACATCTTCAACTGTTCTTCAGCCTGCTGGCACCCGCGTCGCATTGCGCCTAGCTGCAATGCGGCATCATCAACTTCTTTTTCAGCCAGATCTTTCAGCGTTGATAACGCGCTGTTTTGCGCCATGACCTTCGCCCTCCACCTGTGTTACACCTGCGGGAAAATCAGCTCCAGTGCCTGAATTGAATCTTCCCAGTCGGCGCGTTCAAAAATGCCTTGTTGCAAAAATGCCTCCAGCTGCGGCCACAGGCTAATCGCCTTGTCGAGCATCGGGTCGCTGCCTTTGGCATACGCCCCCACGCTGACCAGATCGCGGTTGCGCTGGAAGCTGGAAAGCAGTTGTTTGAAGTTACGCACGCGGGCGTAGTGCTTCTCGGTTATCAGCGCCGTCATTGCGCGGCTGATAGAGGCTTCAATATCGATGGCCGGGTAGTGCCCGGCTTCGGCCAGACGGCGCGACAGCACAATATGACCGTCAAGGATCGCGCGCGCGGAGTCGGCAATCGGGTCCTGCTGGTCATCGCCTTCCGTCAGTACCGTATAGAACGCGGTGATGGAGCCGCCGCCGCTGATGCCGTTCCCCGCGCGTTCCACCAGCGCAGGGAGTTTGGCGAATACCGAAGGCGGGTAGCCTTTGGTCGCCGGTGGCTCACCGATGGCCAGCGCGATTTCACGCTGCGCCATCGCGTAACGGGTCAGGGAATCCATGATCAGCAGCACGTGCTTGCCGCGGTCACGAAAATCTTCGGCGATACGGGTGGCATATGCGGCACCCTGCATGCGCAGCAGCGGCGACACGTCTGCCGGTGCGGCGATCACCACCGAGCGGGCGCGGCCTTCCGCACCCAGAATGTTTTCAATAAAGTCTTTTACTTCACGACCACGTTCACCGATCAGCCCCACGACGATCACGTCGGCCTGGGTATAGCGCGCCATCATGCCGAGCAGGACGGATTTGCCCACGCCTGACCCGGCGAACAGTCCCATACGCTGCCCGCGACCCACGGTCAGCAGGGCGTTAATCGGGCGCACGCCGGTATCCAGCACATGCTCGATAGGGGTACGCTGCAGGGGGTTGAACGGTTGGGTGATCAGCGCGCCGGTTTCGGTGGTGTCCGGGGAGGGCAGCCCGTCGAGCGGTTTCCCGCTGCCGTCCAGCACGCGGCCCAGCAGGGCAGGGCCAAGCGGCAGCTGCTTCCCGCTTTGCAGCCCGTCGCCAGAAATGTTTTTGGCATACACGCGCGCGCCGGGCAGAATGCCTTCCACCTCTTCAAGCGGCATCAGGAACAGGCGCTGGCCGTTAAACCCGACCACTTCGCTTTCAACTTCACGCGTTTCCAGACCATCCTGACGCTCAATGACGCAGGTCGCGCCCAGCGGAAGCTGCAGGCCGGTGGCTTCGAGAACCAGGCCGGTGGCGCGCGTCAGTCGCCCATAACGACGAACAGATGGCAGTAGCGCCATCTTCGTCTCAAAGTTGTCGAGCGTGGTGAGCCAGCGGGTGAGGCGCGCGGTCATCAGACGACTCCCGGTGCCGCCAGGCGGCACAGTTCCTGCCAGCGGGTGGCGACGCTGGCATCCAGATCGCCTTCATCGGCAGAGACTTTGCAGCCGCCGTGATGTAGCGACGGGTCGCCGCGCAGGCGCCAGCCGTGCAGGTTAAGCGTCGCGCCCAGGCTCTCTTCAACGCGCTGCAGGTCGTCCGGATGGACGCGCAGCTGAGGTTTCCCGCTGAACAGCGGCTCCTGCTGAAGCAGACCCTGAATTTGTTTGATAAGCGCGGTGTTATCCACCACGGGCGTCTGGCCGATGACCTGACGCGCGGCTTCCAGCGCCATCTGCATCAGTCGCGAGGCAATCACGCTGTCCAGCGCGTCCAGGGTGTGCTGGAACTCGCTGACCAGCTGCTGCATGCGGGCATGGATCGGCGCCTGCTGCTGGCGCGCCTGATCGATACCGTGCTCTAACCCTTTCGCCAGACCTTCCTGATACCCCTGCTCGTGGCCTTTCTGGCGGCCTTCATTCAGACCGGCGTTATAGCCCTGCTCGTGCGCCTGCATTTGCAGCTGCGCCAGCATCTGGGCCTGCTGCTCCTCTTCGGTCAGCTCGGGCTGCTCGACGTCAGGGTCAAGCTCTTCGGTTGCGATGACGGCCGGCGTGAACTCGGAGAGGGGAGGCGCCAGATCGTCCGGCGTCCAGCGCTTCCAGGGCAGCTCATTAGACATAGGTGTCGTCTCCGCTGCCAATCACCATCTCGCCGGTTTCCGCCAGACGACGAACAATAAGCAGAATGGCTTTCTGTTCGTTTTCCACCTGAGACAGACGAACCGGGCCGCGGTTGGCAAGGTCGTCGCGCAGGATATCGGCCGCACGCTGAGACATGTTGCGCAGGAACTTCTCGCGCAGCGGCTGCTCGGCGCCTTTGAGGGCGATAAGCAGCGACTCGGAATCCACTTCCTGGAGCAGGCGCTGGATGCTGCGGTCGTCCACTTCCACGAGGTTTTCGAACAGGAACATCTCGTCGATGATTTTCTGTGCCAGCTCGCCGTCGAATTCGCGAACCGCCGTAATGACGGCCTCTTCCTGCTGCGTTTTCATCAGGTTGATGATTTCCGCCGCCGTTCTCACGCCGCCCATTTTGCTGCGCTTGAGGTTCTGACCGTCGAGCAGGTTGTTCAGTACTTCGGTCAGCTCCGCCAGCGCGGCCGGCTGGACGCCGCCGAAGGTCGCGATACGCAGCATCACATCGTGACGCAGGCGCTCTTCGAACAGGGCCAGAATATCGGCCGCCTGACCACGTTTGAGGTGGACAAGGATGGTGGCGATAATCTGCGGGTGCTCGTCGCGGATAAGGTCGGCGGCGCTCTGCGGCTCCATAAAGTTGAGCGTTTCGATACCGCTGGCGGTATCGCGCGTTTCCAGAATGTCTTCCAGCAGGCTGGAGGCACGCTCTTCGCCCAGCGCCTTGACCAGCACGGAGCGGAGGTAGTCGTTGGCGTTGATGTTGAGCGCGGCAAACTGTTCGGCTTCCTGTTCAAACTCTGCCAGCACTTCGGTCAGCTGCTTGTTGGAGATCTGACGCACGTTGGCCATGGCCGCACTGAGAATTTGCACTTCTCGCTGGGAGAGATGTTTAAACACCTCTGCCGCACGATCTTCGCCAATGGTCATCAGCAGGATGACGCTTTTATCGGTGCCCGTAAGCGTATTACTCATGTTCGTTACCCATCCACTGGCGGATGACCAGCGCCACGACGCGCGGATCGTTATCTGACATTTCGCGAATGCGCTGGCTCATGACCTCAGCGCCCATGCGCTGGTTAGCACGACGCTGCTGTATCTGTTCATCTTTGCTGAGGCGCACTTCAACCGCTTCTTCCGTTTCCTGACGCGTGTTCATCTGTTCGCGAGCCGCTTTTTCGGCTTCAGCACGGCGCTGGAGCTGCGGACGAACGCCCTTACGCCACAGCAGCCACGCGACAATCAGCACCAGCAGCCAGCGTCCTGCGGACATCAGCTGGTCGATAAACGCCTGCTGTTGCCAGAACGGCAGTTCACCGCCGGTCTCATCAACCGAGTTGAACGGTGAGTTCACCACGTTGAGGGTATCGCCGCGCTTCTCGGAGTAACCCATCGCTTCACGGGTCAGGTTTTCAATCTGCTTCATCTGCTCGGCAGTCAACGGCAGCGGTTTGCCGTCCGCCAGCGTTTTGTAGTTCACCACTACCGCAACGGAAAGACGCTGAATATCGCCCACGTTCAGTTTAGTGTGGCGAATCGTCCGATCCACTTCGTAGTTCGTGGTTTCGTTACGGCTGCTGGTGCGCGGACCGGTGTTACTGGTCGTTGAGGTGGTCTGCTGATTATTTTGCTGACCGTTCTGCTGATTGGCCGGCGGCGTAGAGATCGGTGCCGCGTTAGCCGGGGCAGGCTGGTTAGACAGCGCGCCCGGCACGCCGCCCGGGTAGGCACCGCCGACCTGCTCGTTCGAATTGATCTGGCGTGAACGCATCACCGCCTGAGCCGCATCGCCGTTCGGGCTGTACTGCTCTTCAGTTTGTTCTTTGTTCGCGAAGTCGATCTGTGCGGTTACCTGCGCGTGCACGTTGCTGTTACCCACGACCGGGCCGAGGATGGCTTCAATACGGCGCTGGAGTCGGCTTTCGACATCGGCGGCATACTTCAGCTGCGCATCATTCAGATCGCGACCGGCGGTATTGGACTGCGTCAGCAGGTGACCGCTTTGGTCAACCAGCGTCACGTTACCCGGCGGCAGACCGGCAACGGCGCTGGAAACGAGGTGCGTCACCGCGCTGATTTGACCTTCGTCCAGCGCGCGGCCGGGTTCAAGGTTCACGGTAACGGAAGCCGAAGGTGATTTCTGTTCGCGGACAAATAAAGAAGGTTTAGGCATCGCCAGGTGCACGCGGGCACTCTTCACCGGGCCTAATGTTTCAATGGTGCGGGCCAGTTCACCTTCCAGCGCACGCTGGTAGTTCACCTGCTCGCTGAACTGGCTGATACCGAATTTTTCCTGATCCAGCAGCTCAAAGCCAACCGCACCGCCCTTCGGCAGCCCCTGCTGGGCCAGACGCAGACGCAGTTCGTGCACCTTATCAGCCGGTACCTCAAGCGCACCGCCGTTATCGGCAAAGCGATAAGGGATGTTCATCTGGGTAAGCTGGGTGACGATGGCGCCGCCATCCTGATCGGAAAGGTTGCTGTAGAGCGTCCGGTAATCAGGGCTTTTCGCCCACAGGACCATCGCTACAAGGATCGCAATTGCGGCAGCGCCTGCCACGATCAACGGGATTTTAGGATTCGCGCGAAGGCGGTTCATCCACTCGAGTGATTTATTCTGCGGCGCTGTCGATGCTGTTGCACTCATTGCGCACCTCTTAAATCCTGGTGGTTTACGTTATTCGTGTAGAGAAACAAAACTGACTCCCGGGTCGGCAAACACGACAAAAGTTCCATATTGATGGCCCTGCCATTATTTGATGATTCGTGATTTTCTATGCGTCAAATAACCTGGTTTTTTCATGCTATTTACCGCCATTATCTTATTGACAAGCTGTTAGTCTTGACCGCGTAAAAAACCATCCAGGGGAGAGTCATGGCTATACAGGGCATTGAAGGGGTAATCAGTCAGTTGCAGGCAACGGCGATGACGGCCCGTAATCAGAATGTGGCAGATCAGCAGCCGAGCATCAGCTTCGCGGGGCAACTGCATGCCGCTCTTGACCGTATCAGTGATACCCAGACCGCCGCGCGCACTCAGGCAGAAAAGTTCACCCTCGGTGAGCCGGGCGTGGCGCTGAATGATGTGATGACCGATTTGCAAAAAGCCTCGGTTTCCCTGCAGATGGGGATCCAGGTGCGTAACAAGCTGGTGTCTGCGTATCAGGAAGTCATGGGGATGCAGGTTTAAGACCTCTCGATCTTCGCTGGCAGCCGCAGCGCTTTAATGCCACAATATTTTTTTCTTCGAATGCAGGAAAGATGATGAAAAAAATAGCAATTGCTGGCGCGCTGCTGGCACTGACCGGGTGCGTTCAGGTCGATAATTATAAAGACGTGATCAAGCATCCTGTCCCGGCGCATCTGGCGGGATACTGGCAGTCGAAAGGGCCGCAAAGCAACATGGTCAGCCCGAAGGCGATTGCCACGCTGGTGGTGACGGAAGAGGGCGATACGCTGGACTGCCGTCAGTGGCAGCGCGTGATTGCCGTGCCGGGTAAAATCATGCTGCGTTCAGACAGTTATTACAACGTGACGCGTAAGCTGGATATCTATCCGCTGGAGCGCGATGGCTCGACGCTGGAGTATGACGGGCTGGAGCTGCAGAAGGTCGACCGTCCAACGGTTGAGTGTGCCGATTACCTGAGCAAGAATCCGCTCGAGAGTAAACTACCCTAAGGGTAAACGCAAAACGGCAACCTCGTTGCCGTTTTTGGTGTTTGCGCCCTCTCCCTGTGGGAGAGGGACGGGGTGAGGGCATCAGGCCCCACGTTTCCCGTTCTACAACGCATCCTCTATCACCCAAACGCTGACGCTTCCCCCATTACAGGTAAACGTCCCTTCGCCATCCGCCGCCGTGGTGATGGTTTCTTCGCGATTGCCGAGAAAATCCCGCCACGTTTTGTTGCCGTAGTTTTCCCCAAGACAAATCACTTTTTCACCATCATCCCCGTTCGACATCACCACCACGCAGCCGGGATCGTCTTCAGTACCGCTGCGGCTGAAGGCGATGCAGTTTGGATGGTCGAAAAACAGCGTTTGCACGCCGTGGGCAAAACGCTGGCGCGCGAGGATCAGCTCGTGAAGCTGCTCAATGACCGGCATATCAATATGGTACGTTTCACCGTCGCCTCCCGCGTCGTCATAGCTGGCGCCGAAGAGATCCGGATAAAAGACGCTCGGCACGCCATTTTCCCGCAGCAGGATCAGCGCGTACGCCAGCGGTTTAAACCAGGCTTCGACCGGTGCTTCAAGCGCCTGCAAAGGCTGGGTGTCATGGTTCGCGACGAGGGTGACCGCATGGAACGGATCGGCTTCCACCAGGGTACCGGTGAAGATTTGGCTCATGTCGTAATCCCGGCCCTGACGTGACGCCTCGTGGAATTTCATCTGCAGAGGGGCATCAAACAGCATGGTTTTGCCTTCGACCTGGTCGATATAGGCCTGAAGTTTATCCACTTCATGGGACCAGTATTCCGCCACGATAAACAGCGGCTGGTCGGCGACTTCCTGGACGTGCTCAATCCACTCCTTGTAAAACCAGGCGGGAATATGCTTGACGGCGTCCAGACGAAAACCGTCGCAGCGCGTCTGTTCCATGACCCAGCGGGCCCAGTATTTGATCTCCTCGGTCACGGCGTGATTGCGAAAGTCGATATTTTCGCCCATCAGGTAATCGAAGTTGCCCATCTCATCATCAACCTGATCGTTCCAGCCTTCGCCGGTATAGTCGTTGACGATTTTAAAGATGCCGTCTTCATCGGGGTTTTCAATGTGGTCGACGCCGCTGAAGCATTTGTAGTCCCAGATAAACTGTGAGTACTGCCCGGCCCGGGCTGGGAAGGTGTAGCGAGTCCAGGCTTCGCATTCAATGACCTCGTCATCGATTTGCGTGCGGTCCTGTTCGTTCACGCGCTGAACGCGCACGGGCTCTTTTTCATCGGCGCCCATTTTGTGGTTGACCACCACGTCCAGCAGAACGGCAATGTCGTTGCTTTTAAGGGCATCAATAGCCTCCAGCAGCTGCGCCTTGTCGCCGTATTTCGTGGCGATACTGCCTTTCTGGTCAAACTCGCCAAGATCGAACAGGTCATAGGTGTCATAGCCGACAGAATACCCGCCGGATGCCCCTTTACAGGCGGGCGGCAGCCAGATCATGTTGATGCCGATTTCGTTAAGATTGGGAGCTAACGCCGTGACCTCACGCCACAATTCACCGCCAGCAGGGTAGTACCAGTGAAAACATTGTAACAGGGTGGGGTTTTTCATCATCCTTGCTCCAGAAGCCATTGGCAGACTTCTGGAGTATGGATGAAGAAATCATAGTTGTGTGTCGCGGGTCAAACTTTCTGGATAAAGAATATTCCCTGACAGCTTTCCATAGGTAGACGTGATGGATTGCTGTTTGCCGGTTTGATCAATCAGATTACGCAGTTCGTCCATCCGGACTTTCAGCAGTGCCTTTAGCGCATTCTCATTTTCAAGGATCATTTCCAGCAGCGCACGCGCTTGCTCAACCTGAGCAGGAGGGCATGACATGATGGGCGTTTGAGATATCTTTTCCACCAGTTGAACATAATGCATTTCCTGCTCGATAAGCGCATCCCATTGACCAGAATGTGCGAGATTTAGCATAGCAATGCTCTGAGCATGTAACGCCTGCCAGTGGCTAAGCGCTGCGCTGGGATTATTCATCAAAATTATCCTGAAATAGAGGACGCATTGGGGCCGATTTGCTTCCACGCATCCGCAATGTTGTTTAATAAACCCTCGACTTCAACAATTGCGTCTACGTCGTTACTGACATTCGCCAGCAACAAACGTCGAACCATATATTCGTACAAGGAGGCAAGATTACCGGACAACTCGCTCTCAACCTCCATGTTCAGTCCTGCTTTTAAACCGTTGTCGATGATATTGATGGCTTTCGTTAACGCTTCGCCTTTCTCACGAATTTGTCCGGCTTCCATGAACAAACGCGCGCGAACAAGGGCGCTATGCGCCCCGTCGAACAACATGACAATCAGCTGGTGTGGACTGGCATTCATGACTGCGCTTTCGACTCCTATCTGCTGATAGGATTGAACACCAGAGGTCTTATACATATCCACTCCTGAAGGCTACGACTATTTTTGTGAGAACTGTTGGGTCAGGTAGTTGGCTGTATTGGTCATTTTGGTGACTAATACGTCCAGACTGGTGAACTGGGTTTTGTAACGCGCCATGGTGGCATCAATAGTGGCTTCCATAGCATCGTAACGCTCACCCAGAGTTTTTAGCGTTTTGTTGATCCCGTCTTTCGCGTTCTGGATCACCCCGGCGCTGCCGGTACTGGTGCTGAGCATGGTGGTCAGCGTGTTGTTCATCTGAGTGGCCATACCGGTTTTCTTGCCGTCACCGACAAAATACTGCTGTACGGCGTTCGGGTTCTCGGTCAGCGCTTTTTTCAGCTTATCGGTATCGACTTTCAGGTTACCGACGGTACCGTCAGAACCTTTTACCGGGTCCTGGGTAATTCCCAGTTGGGCCATGATCTGTACCGAGCCGCTCTGCACTTCGGTCAGCAGGCCGCGCAGCTGAGACTGGATCCCGCGCACGTTTGCATCACCAACAAGTGCCCCGTTGCTGGCTGACTGGCTGCCGGCGCCTGCATCAACCGGAACATACTTCGTCAGGCTGTTAATGGTGGACTGCAGCGAGTTATACGCCGTGACCCAGTCGGTGATCGCCTTCTGGTTCGCATCCGTTGCGCGAGTCACCTCCAATGTTTCATCTGCCTTGCTTTCTGCTTTCAGCGAGAAAGTCACGCCAGGCAGGGCATCGGTAATGGTATTCGTCTGGCGCTCAATCGAAATGCTGTTCACTACCACAATTGCGTTTTGAGCTCCGGTGTTAACCGTCAGTGCGCCCGTTTTTGTGGTTGAGTTGTAACCAATTGCGTTTTGCAGCTTATCGTCGCCAGTGACGCTGATCGTCATTTCACCATCCGTACCGGTGGTTTTAGATGACAGCATCAGGCGGTAATCACCGTCTTTCGCTTTAATGACGCTGGCGGTGACGTTGCCGTTCGCTTTATTAATGGCGCTCGCAATCCCGGCCAGAGACGTATCGCCATCCGCCAGGGTGACCTCTAAAGGCGTTTTCGTGCCCGGCTGGGTGATGGTGATTTTACGCGTCGTACCTGTCGTATCGCCCAGCAGATCCGTGTTGTTTGCATAGGAGCCGGTAGTCAGTGCCTGCGCCTTTGCAACCTGGTTGACGTTGACAACAAAGGAACCCACGGACGCGTCAGCCGTTGTCGTGGCGGTAAAGGCCGTGTTGGTGCTGCTAACGGACGTTGAGTTCCAGGTGGTTGCTTTACCCAGCGCAGCGGTCGCAGTCTGCAGCGATGTCATGGCGCTCTGCAGTTTGCCGTAAGCGCTTAACTGTGCGTTATACGTTGATTGCTGGGAAGTAATCGTCGTCAGCTTGGTTCTTTCTGCTGCATCCAACTGATTATATAAATCCCCGAGTCCTGCAGAACCTATCCCGAGGTTACTGATAGTAGCCATGCATATTTTCCTTAAAATACGAAAGTAGTTCAGGACTCTTATCGGCCTCTCAACGTAAAAGTTTACGATGGTGAGAAAAAAATAATCCAAAGAATAGGCACGTCCTGGCGGGGTAAATGAAAGGATTGCACTTTAGGGTCATTATCCGTGTATTGAAAACACGAATAAGTGTGTGCCTTTTTTGTCATCTCTTTGCGCGTTAAAAAAGCATAAATAATAACGCTCTGATGGACCTTAATTGATTTTTTAAAAATAAAATGATTAAAAATCAATGTTTTGCAATTTTTTCAAAATTGATTCTAAAGTCTTTTGGGGACCCGTCGATAACCTTGTTGACGGTGAGAGACGCTGTGAGTGTTAGGCACCGGACCTAAAACCCAATTTTTGAAGGAAACAAAATTATGGCAGTTATCAATACTAACCTGTTGTCCCTGACCACTCAGAACAACCTGAACAAATCTCAGTCTTCTCTGGGCACTGCTATCGAGCGTCTGTCCTCCGGTCTGCGTATTAACAGCGCGAAAGACGATGCTGCTGGCCAGGCGATTGCAAACCGCATGACCGCTCAGATTAAAGGCATGAACCAGGCTGCGCGTAACGCCAACGACGGTATCTCCATGGCGCAGACTGCTGAAGGTTCTCTGAACGAAATCAACAACAACTTGCAGCGCGTTCGTGAACTGGCTGTTCAGGCAAGCAACGGCACCAACAGCACCTCTGACCTGGCCTCTCTGCAGGATGAAGTTACCGCGCGTCTGAATGAAATCAACCGCGTTGCGGGCAAAACTGATTTCAACGGCATCAAACTGCTGGACGGCACTGCAGGTACTGCTGGTGTGGTTAAAATTCAGGTTGGCGTGAACGACGGCGACACCATCGATCTGGACCTGAGCGGTGCAAAAGCTGACACCACGACTCTGGGTGTTGCTGCTATCGACCTGAAAACTATGACCGCTACCGACCTGGGCACCATCGACGCAGCTATCGCTAAAGTTGATAAAGCACGTTCTGGCCTGGGTGCTGTGCAGAACCGTTTCACTTCTGCAATCAACAACCTGAACAACACCTCAACTAACCTGTCTGCTGCTCAGTCCCGTATCCAGGACGCTGACTACGCAACTGAAGTTTCCAATATGTCCCGCGCGCAGATCCTGCAGCAGGCTGGTACTTCTGTTCTGTCTCAGGCAAACCAGGTTCCACAGACCGTTCTGTCTCTGCTGCGTTAATTTTACGCGTGAAACCCCGCTTCGGCGGGGTTTTTTTATCTCTGCTATTTGAGAATCCGCCTGTGAAACAAATCAGTGTCACTCAACCAAAGCTGGTCGCAGATTTTTCATGTGTCGGTGGGGAATGCCGTGAACATTGTTGTCAGGGCTGGACCATCGCGTTTGATAAATCCTCCGTTAATCGCTATCTGAACAGTAAAAATGCTGCTATTCGTCAGACGGCGAAAACGGCGATAAAAGTCACCAAAAAAAACTATGACCACTGGGGTGAAGTGATTTTCCATACGGAAAGTAAAAACTGCCCGTTTATGGATACGGAAAAACTCTGTTCTGTTCATAGCGCCATGGGCATCCAGGCCTTAAGCCCAACCTGTACGTCGTTTCCGCGGACAAACCGGGTCTATAAAAATGAAATCGAAAAATCGCTGAACCTCTCGTGTCCGGAAGTGACCCGACTTCTGTTGAACGATCGGGAGTCTATGTCGTTGATGGAATCTGTCATTGTTCAGCAGGACGTCAATAATGCGCCGATGATTGATTTGAAGGCAAAGGTCATCAATCTCTTCTGCCAGAATATTTTCAGCGTTGAGGGCGTCAGCGTTGAAGAACAGGTTTACGCCGTGGTGAAATTCCTCATGGTGGCGGAAAAGCTCGATAACCTGGAAGAGAATATTGGCACGCTCGAAACGGTCTATTTCTCGCTGGTTAACGAACTGATGAGCGGTAAAATCAAAACGGAATTAGGCGGATTTAATCAGAACTACAGCCTGAAATTCGCGTTAATTTCGCTCATCCAGAGCTACTTCACGAAGAAAGTGACAGCCCGCGGCGGTGCGGTATTAAACCGTTATTTTACTCAGCTTTATCAACAATTTGAGTCTGTGGGTGACACCGTGCCGGCAGAGAAGGTCATGGAGAACATCGAGTCCGTCTGGCGCGATGTGGCGGGCAGTTACCTGGCGACACATGACCATTTATTCAAGAACTTTTTTAAATACAAACTCTGGGAGCAGGGCTTCCCGCAGAACAATGGCCGCAGCATGTTGAATAACCTTTATTTAATCGTTGCGGAGTTCTATTTCCTTAAAACGTTACTTGCCGGTCAGGCGATCGTGGCGGGGAAAATTGAACAAGATAATATTATTGATGTTATTTACAGCTTCCACTCCCTTAGCCAGCATAATCAGGAAGCGGGAAAGCTCTTTCATCAACATATAGATAGCGTCAAACTGGGCGACGATCTTTCATTGTTACAACTGTTAATTTAGGCAGAAAAGTTGCCCCTGTTGTGGGCAACCTCAGAATAACCTCACTTTATCCCCCTTTTTCATCCAATTGAACGCCCTGCAGAATCGGATAATCATGCCGATAACTCAACTAACGCAGGGCTGTTTATCGTGAATTCACTCTATACCGCTGAAGGTGTAATGGATAAACACTCGCTGTGGCAGCGTTATGTCCCGCTGGTGCGTCACGAAGCATTGCGCCTCCAGGTGCGCTTGCCGGCGAGCGTGGAACTCGACGATCTGCTACAGGCGGGCGGTATCGGGTTATTGAATGCAGTTGACCGATACGACGCTCTGCAAGGAACGGCATTTACGACTTACGCAGTTCAGCGTATTCGTGGTGCGATGCTGGACGAGCTGCGCAGCCGCGACTGGGTGCCGCGCAGTGTTCGCCGCAACGCGCGCGAAGTGGCGCATGCGATGGGGCAGCTGGAACAGGAACTGGGACGTAACGCAACGGAAACCGAAGTGGCGGAACGTCTTGGCATTGCTGTTGAAGAGTATCGTCAGATGTTGCTCGATACCAATAATAGCCAACTCTTCTCTTATGACGAGTGGCGCGAAGAGCATGGCGATAGCATCGAGCTGGTGACGGACGAGCACCAGCATGAAAACCCGTTACACCATTTAATGGAAGGGAATTTACGCCAGCGCGTCATGGAGGCTATTGAAGCTCTGCCTGAACGCGAACAGCTGGTATTGACCCTTTATTACCAGGAAGAGCTTAACCTCAAAGAGATTGGCGCTGTTCTGGAGGTGGGAGAGTCGCGGGTGAGCCAGCTGCACAGCCAGGCCATTAAACGCTTACGAACCAAGCTGGGTAAGTTATAGGTGATTGATTCACCTTAAAAATGCCGCACAACGTATTGACAACCAGGAGTTATCATGACGGTGCAGCAATCTAAAAGACGGCCTTTAAGCCGCTACCTGAAAGACTTTAAACACAGCCAGACGCATTGCGCCCACTGTAACAAGTTACTCGATCGTATCACGCTGGTTCGCCGGGGCGAAATCGTCAATAAGATTGCGATTTCGCGTCTCGACACGTTGATGGACGAAGCAGCATGGCTCGAAGAGCAAAAAGAGTGGGTGGCGCTTTGCCGTTTCTGTGGGGATCTCCACTGCAAAGAGCAAAGCGACTTCTTCGATATTATCGGCTTCAAGCAGTTCCTGTTTGAACAAACGGAGATGAGCCACGGTACCGTTCGCGAATATGTCGTTCGCCTGCGCCGCCTTGGGCAACATCTGACCGTAAACAATATTTCTCGCGATCTGCTGAAAACCGGTTATCTGGATGAAAATCTGGAGCCGTGGCTGCCTGCGACCAGCACCAACAACTACCGAATTGCGCTGCGCAAGTATGCGCAATACAAGGTACAAATGCCGGGTGCCATAAAGCAGAAAGCCCACGCCGGAACAACTTCTGATATATATTAAAAAAGAATAAGATGTAGCGCAGTCGCCTTTGACGTTGCAGGCGATTTCTCTACACTACGTAAAAATTCCACTATATCGGGGTATTTATGAAATTTGCACTTCTGGGTCGTCAGGCGCTGATGGGTGTTATGGCCGTTGCGCTGGTTGCGGGTATGAGCGTGAAAACGTTCGCCGCAGAAAACCTGCTGAATAAAGTAAAAGAGCGCGGTACGCTGCTGGTCGGGCTGGAAGGAACCTATCCTCCGTTCAGCTTCCAGGGCGATGACGGTAAGCTGACCGGTTTTGAAGTGGAGTTTGCTGAAGAGCTGGCGAAGCACCTCGGCGTTAAAGCGTCACTGAAACCGACCAAATGGGACGGTATGCTGGCGTCGCTGGATTCCAAACGTATTGATGTGGTGATTAATCAGGTGACCATTTCTGACGAGCGTAAGAAGAAATATGACTTCTCTACGCCGTACACCGTGTCCGGTATTCAGGCGCTGGTGAAGAAAGGCAACGAAGGCGGAATTAAAACTGCCGCGGACCTGAAAGGGAAGAAAGTCGGTGTCGGTCTGGGTACCAACTACGAAGAGTGGCTGCGCCAGAACGTGCAGGGCGTGGATATCCGCACCTATGATGATGACCCGACGAAATACCAGGATCTGCGCGTGGGCCGTATCGACGCCATTCTGGTTGACCGCCTGGCAGCGCTGGATCTGGTGAAGAAAACCAACAATACCCTGGCGGTAGCGGGTGATGCGTTCTCTCGTCAGGAATCAGGCGTTGCCGTTCGTAAAGGTAACGAAGACCTGGTCAAAGCGATTGACTCCGCGATTGCTGACATGCAAAAAGACGGCAGCCTGAAAGCGCTCTCCGAGAAGTGGTTCGGTGCAGACGTCACCAAATAAGTCTTTGACGTAAAAAAAAGGCGCTTTTAAAAGCGCCTTTTTTATTTCTTTCGCGTCTGCGTGCATAATGAAAAATATCACATTTTGTCAGAGTTACCGGAGAACACATGTCACTACAGAATTTAACGCGCTTTCCCCGCCTGGAGTTCATCGGCGCGCCGACGCCGCTGGAGTATCTGCCGCGATTTTCTGATTATTTAGGGCGCGATATTTTTATTAAGCGTGACGACGTGACGCCGATGGCGATGGGGGGCAATAAGCTGCGCAAGCTGGAGTTTCTGGCGGCTGACGCACTGCGCGAAGGCGCGGATACGCTCATTACCGCCGGAGCTATCCAGTCCAACCACGTTCGTCAGACGGCGGCAGTGGCGGCAAAGCTCGGGCTCCACTGCGTGGCATTGCTGGAAAACCCGATTGGCACGCGGGCAGAAAACTATCTTACCAACGGTAACCGCCTGCTGCTGGACCTGTTTAACGTGCAGGTCGAAATGGTGGATGCGTTGACCGACCCGACCGCCCAGCTCGACGAGCTGGCGACGCGTCTGGAAGCGCAGGGGTTCCGCCCCTACGTTGTCCCCGTCGGCGGTTCGAACGCGCTGGGCGCGCTGGGGTATGTGGAGAGTGCGCTGGAAATCGCGCAGCAGTGCGAGGGCGCGGTGAGCCTCTCCTCCGTGGTTGTCGCGTCCGGCAGTGCGGGCACGCATGCCGGGCTGGCGGTGGGGCTGGAACAACTGCTGCCGGACGTCGAGCTGATTGGCGTGACGGTGTCGCGCAGCGTCGCGGAGCAGAAGCCGAAAGTGGTCACTTTACAGCAGGCGGTAGCCGCGCAGCTGGAGCTGAAGGCCAGGGCCGATATTCTGCTCTGGGACGACTATTTTGCGCCAGGTTACGGCACGCCTAACGAAGAGGGCATGGAGGCGGTGAAGCTGCTGGCGCGCCTCGAGGGGATACTGCTCGATCCGGTCTATACCGGCAAAGCGATGGCCGGACTGATTGACGGCATTGCGCAGAAACGCTTTAAGGATGAAGGGCCGATTTTATTTGTCCATACCGGCGGGGCGCCTGCGCTGTTTGCCTATCATCCTCACGTCTAAAAATCAGGTCGAAAAATAATAATGCAAGAAAGTATTCAACTGGTTATTGATTCTCTGCCGTATCTGCTGAAAGGTGCGGTATTTACGTTACAGCTCAGTATCGGCGGGATGTTCTTCGGGCTGGTGCTGGGATTTGTGCTGGCATTAATGCGCATGTCACCCATCCTGCCGGTACGCTGGCTGGCGCGCTTTTATATCTCCGTATTTCGCGGCACGCCGCTTATCGCCCAGCTCTTTATGATCTACTACGGCTTGCCGCAGTTTGGTATCGAGCTGGATCCGATCCCCGCAGCGATGATTGGTCTGTCGCTCAATACCGCGGCGTACACGTCAGAAACCCTGCGAGCGGCGATCTCCTCCATTGACAAAGGGCAGTGGGAGGCGGCGGCCAGTATCGGGATGACGCCATGGCAGACGCTGCGTCGGGCCATTCTGCCGCAGGCGGCGCGCGTGGCGCTTCCACCGCTCAGCAACAGCTTCATTAGCCTGGTGAAAGATACGTCCCTGGCGGCAACGATTCAGGTACCGGAACTGTTCCGTCAGGCGCAGCTCATTACTTCGCGCACGCTTGAAGTCTTTACCATGTATCTGGCCGCCTCGCTGATTTACTGGGTGATGGCGACGGTGCTGTCTGCTCTGCAAAACTACTTCGAAAACCAGCTTAACCGCCAGGAGCGTGATCCAAAATGAGTGCTATCGACGTCAAAAACCTGTTGAAAAAATTCCACGGTCAAACGGTGCTCCACGGGATCGATCTTGAAGTCGAGCAGGGTGAAGTGGTGGCGATTATCGGACCAAGCGGTTCGGGAAAAACGACGCTGCTGCGCAGTATTAACCTGCTTGAACAGCCGGAAGGCGGCACTATTCGGGTAGGGGAGATAACAATTGATACCGGGAAATCCATTAGCCAGCAGAAAGGGTTAATTCGCCGCCTGCGCCAGCATGTCGGCTTCGTTTTCCAGAGCTTTAATCTCTTCCCGCACCGTACGGTGCTGGAGAACATTATTGAAGGACCGGTCATTGTAAAAGGTGAATCGAAAGAGGACGCGACGGCGCGCGCGCGCGAACTGCTCGCTAAAGTCGGGCTCGCGGGGAAAGAGACCAGCTATCCGCGCCGTCTGTCGGGCGGGCAACAGCAGCGCGTGGCGATAGCGCGCGCGCTGGCTATGCGCCCTGACGTGATCCTTTTTGATGAACCGACCTCTGCGCTCGATCCGGAACTGGTGGGTGAGGTGCTGAACACCATTCGCCAGCTGGCGCAGGAAAAACGGACGATGGTGATCGTGACGCATGAAATGAGCTTTGCACGCGATGTGGCTGACAGAGCCATCTTCATGGATCTGGGGCGGATTGTGGAGCAGGGGCCGGCGAAAAGCCTGTTCGCTAATCCTCAGCAGCCGCGAACCCGTCAGTTCCTTGAAAAATTCCTGATGCAGTAGCATTTTTGCACTAATTTGCTCCAGAAATTTAGGCTGGAGCAAATTATTCTCCCTTCGGGGGCAGTCGTTTGTTTTTTTATTCCATCCGGCCCGGATAAACCTTATCAATAGTAAAGTTAATTGTGCTAATGCCGATATTTTGTAGTTAGAAAAAAGTTTTATGTGTTAGGTTATATTCACCATAATAATGATTATCTTTTCAGAGGCTTCATTTAGTAAGTATGAAGGATTCAGACTTTTTCACCTGGCGACGGGATTGCTCCCTCCGGTTTCAGGAATTGACCTGTGTCGACGAGGTATATCAGGAATTACAGCGACAAACTCAGACGCTTGAATTCGATTGTTACTCGCTCTGCGTGCGCCATCCCGTGCCGTTTACCAGGCCTAAGATCTCTGTGCATACCACTTACCCAAAGCAGTGGATGGCGCAATATCAATCCGCGAACTATTTCGCTATTGATCCCGTCTTAAAACCGGAGAATTTCATTCAGGGTCATTTACCCTGGTCAGACGCATTATTCGCTGACGCGCAGGAATTATGGCACAGCGCGCAGGACCACGGTTTACGCGAGGGAATAACGCAGTGTCTGATGTTGCCTAATCATGCGCTCGGCTTCCTGTCTGTTTCCCGTACTAGTGTACTGGAAGGGCCGTTTGCCCGTGAGGAAATAGAACTGCGGCTGCAAATGCTGGTGCAAATGGCCTTAACTTCTCTGGTGCGTTTTGAAGATGAGATGGTCATGCCACCTGAAATGAAATTCAGCAAACGCGAGCGCGAAATTCTGAAATGGACTGCGGAAGGGAAGACATCAGCGGAAATAGCGATCATTCTCTCTATCTCAGAGAATACCGTTAACTTCCATCAGAAAAATATGCAGAAGAAATTCAACGCGCCTAACAAAACCCAGATTGCGTGCTACGCGGCGGCAACGGGACTGATCTGACGGGATGATACGTTCTGCGTGACAGACGAGCAAACGGCTGAATGCACTGCATCCAGCCGTTTTTTGTTACTGGCGGTAGGCTTGTTTGATTTGCTTAACGGTGTTAGCAAATACCGCAGATTCAGCCTGGTCTTCCATCTCCGCGATTTGTTTTTCCATTTTAATGATCACACGACCGGCATCCGCCTGGCCCATCGCCTGCAGCATCAGCGTCAGCAGTGCTTTCAGGCAGTTTACTTCCTGTGCCAGTTCCTGGTTATTCTCCGCAGTGGCAAATTCAGGTGTGCTCATTTATTTTCCTCATTATTTAACGGCGCTAAAGCGCGACGACGAAAGTCAAGGCGGCGGAGTATACCACAAGCTGAAGCAAAAAATGCAGCGGTTGTTTTTTGTACTTTTACGTGGATGTTTAATTGCGTAAACAGAACGTACCGGTAAACTGAACCGTCGTGAAAGGCTATTAATTGTTTATGCCCGGTTCGCTTGCCGTTAATTATTGTTACAAAAATTTGAGATCTGTTTTTTTGCAGGAAAAGCCTGCAAGTTTTTCGTAACTTTTTGAATACAGATGCTTAAAAAAAGCTGCAAAAGCCCTGAATGCATGGTCTCTCTTTCCACGTACTGTACAGCCTAATTTCCAAAAACGAGAGCAAAATCGAATAGCCGGTTTTTTAACGTTTTAATCTTGCGAGGAAAACCGTTAATATAAACCAAATTATCACTCAGTAGCGTTATCCCTATTCTGGAGACATTTCCTTTGATCAACGTCCTTCTTGTTGATGACCACGAACTGGTGCGCGCAGGGATACGACGCATTCTTGAAGATATTAAAGGTATTAAAGTTGCCGGTGAGGCGTGCTGCGGCGAAGAGGCGGTAAAATGGTGCCGCACAAACTCGGCCGATGTGGTACTGATGGATATGAATATGCCCGGTATCGGTGGCCTTGAAGCAACACGCAAAATCGCGCGTACCTTTGTTGATACAAAAGTCATCATGCTGACCGTGCATACCGAAAACCCACTGCCCGCGAAAGTGATGCAGGCGGGCGCAGCGGGCTACCTGAGTAAAGGTGCTGCGCCGCAGGAAGTCGTCAATGCAATCCGTTCCGTGTTTGCCGGACAGCGCTACATAGCTTCCGACATTGCCCAGCAGATGGCGCTGAGTCAGATCGAGCCCGAGAAAACCGAATCACCGTTTGCCAGTTTGTCCGAGCGTGAATTGCAGATTATGCTGATGATCACCAAAGGTCAGAAGGTGAATGAGATCTCGGAGCAGCTGAATCTCAGCCCGAAAACGGTGAACAGCTATCGTTACCGGATGTTCAGTAAACTGAACATTCATGGTGACGTCGAACTGACGCACCTGGCCATCCGGCACGGTTTGTGTAATGCGGAGACGTTGTTAAGTCAGTGAGTGATGTGTTCGATTCAAAAGCATTTCTGAAAACCGTAACCAGCCAGCCTGGCGTCTATCGCATGTATGACGCTGGCGGTACGGTTATCTACGTGGGGAAGGCAAAAGATCTTAAAAAACGCCTCTCCAGCTATTTTCGCAGTAACCTGGCCTCCCGTAAGACCGAAGCGCTGGTCTCACTCATTCAGAATATTGATGTCACCGTCACGCACACCGAGACAGAAGCGCTGCTGCTTGAGCACAACTATATAAAGCTCTACCAGCCGCGCTATAACGTTCTGTTGCGTGATGATAAGTCCTACCCGTTTATTTTTCTGAGCGGCGATACCCATCCGCGCCTCGCGATGCACCGCGGTGCAAAACACGCCAAGGGCGAATACTTCGGGCCGTTCCCTAACGGCTATGCCGTGCGTGAAACGCTGGCGCTGCTGCAAAAAATCTTCCCGATCCGCCAGTGTGAAAACAGCGTTTACCGTAACCGCTCGCGCCCGTGCCTGCAGTACCAGATTGGACGCTGCATGGGGCCTTGCGTGGAAGGGCTGGTAAGTGAAGAAGAGTATGCCCAGCAGGTGGATTATGTGCGCCTATTCTTAGCCGGAAAAGACGATCAGGTCTTAACGCAGCTGATCGCGCGGATGGAAAAAGCCAGCGCCGCACTCGAGTTCGAAGAGGCCGCGCGGATCCGCGACCAAATCCAGGCGGTGCGCAGAGTCACTGAGAAACAGTTTGTCTCGAATACCGGTGACGATCTCGACGTCATCGGCGTAGCCTTTGACGCCGGGATGGCCTGCGTGCACGTGCTGTTTATTCGCCAGGGCAAAGTGCTCGGCAGCCGCAGCTATTTCCCGAAAGTGCCCGGCGGTACTGAACTGGGTGAAGTGGTGGAAACCTTTGTAGGCCAGTTCTACCTGCAGGGGAGCCAGATGCGCACGCTGCCTTCTGAGATCCTGCTCGATTTTAATCTTGACGATAAAACCCTGCTGGCCGATTCGCTCTCTGAACTGGCGGGCCGTCGGGTGAATGTACAAACCAAACCGCGCGGCGATCGTGCGCGTTATCTGAAGCTGGCGCGAACCAACGCGGCGACGGCACTCACCACGAAGCTTTCGCAGCAGTCGACGGTGAACCAGCGCTTAACGGCCCTGGCGACGCTGCTGAAGCTTCCGGAAGTGAAACGGATGGAGTGTTTCGACATCAGTCACACGATGGGGGAACAGACGGTGGCGTCGTGCGTGGTGTTTGATGCGAATGGCCCACTGCGCGCCGAGTATCGCCGCTATAACATCACCGGGATCACGCCGGGCGATGACTATGCGGCCATGAATCAGGTGCTGCGTCGTCGCTATGGTAAAGCCATAGAAGAGAGCAAAATTCCGGATGTGATCCTGATTGACGGCGGGAAAGGGCAGCTCGGCCAGGCGAAAGCGGTATTTGAATCGCTTGATGTCAGCTGGGATAAAAACCATCCGCTGCTGCTGGGCGTCGCAAAAGGGGCCGATCGTAAGGCCGGTCTGGAGACATTGTTCTTCGAGCCGGAAGGCGAGGGCTTCAGCCTGCCGCCGGACTCCTCGGCGCTGCACGTCATCCAGCATATTCGCGATGAATCACACGATCATGCCATCAGCGGTCACCGCAAAAAACGGGCGAAGGTGAAAAACACCAGTAGCCTGGAAACGATCGAAGGCGTGGGGCCAAAACGTCGCCAGATGCTGCTGAAATATATGGGCGGATTGCAAGGATTACTCAACGCCAGCATGGAGGAAATTGCAAAAGTGCCGGGTATTTCGCAAGGGCTGGCAGAAAAGATCTACTACTCGTTGAAACATTGAGGGCTCTGTAGCAACATAGAGCTAAATTTTACTGACAACAAACAGTTACCGTCATTATGCAATTTAATATCCCTACGTTGCTCACTCTCTTCCGTGTCGTACTCATCCCGTTCTTTGTACTGGCATTTTACCTGCCGGTCGTCTGGGCACCTTTCGCCTGCGCATTGATCTTCCTGATCGCAGCGGTCACCGACTGGTTTGATGGCTATCTGGCGCGCCGCTGGAATCAAAGCACCCGTTTCGGTGCCTTCCTCGATCCGGTGGCAGACAAAGTGATGGTCGCTATCGCCATGGTGCTGGTAGCCGAGCACTATCATACCTGGTGGGTGACGCTGCCCGCGGCAACCATGATCGGCCGCGAGATCATTATCTCTGCGCTGCGCGAGTGGATGGCGGAACTGGGGAAACGCAGCAGCGTGGCGGTCTCGTGGATTGGTAAAGTCAAAACGACGGCGCAGATGGCGGCGCTGGTCTGGATGCTCTGGCGTCCGAACGCCTGGGTTGAGTGGGCGGGAATTGGTCTGCTGTGGGTAGCGGCAGTGCTGACGCTGTGGTCCATGCTGCAATATTTGAACGCTGCTCGCGGGGATTTGCTTGATCAGTGATCGTTTCGCCGTAATTTTCAGCAAACGATCCGGGGATGCAAAAAATAACGTTGACTCATAACGTCATATCAGTAGAATGCAACGCATCGAACGGCGGCACAGCAAGCCGGACGATAATGAAATCAAGTGGTTAGAAGT
Source organism: Enterobacter sp. E20 (assembly GCF_000801755.2). NCBI lineage: Bacteria > Pseudomonadati > Pseudomonadota > Gammaproteobacteria > Enterobacterales > Enterobacteriaceae > Enterobacter > Enterobacter sp. E20. The sequence goes on along the minus strand of NZ_CP012999.1, from coordinate 2,993,317 downwards.
TTACTTGATGACATGCGGGAATAGCTCAGTTGGTAGAGCACGACCTTGCCAAGGTCGGGGTCGCGAGTTCGAGTCTCGTTTCCCGCTCCAGATTAAAGACATGCGCAGTAGCGGGTGTCAGTTTGAAAAGTTTTACGGCGCGTTAGCAAAGCGGTTATGTAGCGGATTGCAAATCCGTCTAGTCCGGTTCGACTCCGGAACGCGCCTCCACTTTCTTCCCTGGCCGGATGGTGGAATCGGTAGACACAAGGGATTTAAAATCCCTCGGCGTTCGCGCTGTGTGGGTTCAAGTCCCACTCCGGCTACCATGGGAAAAGTAGAATAAAATCAATGATAAGCATTGTCGTATAAACCACCGAAAGGTGGTTTTTTTATTTCCTGAATTTCACTCTTCCATCATTCCATCATTCCATCATTCCATCATTCCATCATTCCATCATTCCATCATTCCATCATTCCATCATTCCATCATTCCATCATTCCATCATTCCATCATTCCATCATTCCAGCTTTTCACAAGTACACCTTGCCGATTACATCATTGCGTCTACACATTGGTATCTTGCCCCGGTAATGCAACGCAATTGGTATGTGGAGTGAGGGGATTATATAAGCCTATCTGGTATCGATTAGGATCATGATGCTGGAGACATCATGATTTTGAGAATGGAATGGAATGGAATGGAATGGAATGGGAGGGGAAACCCTCCCGATTCGTTATTTTGCGAATAAACAATCTCGTCCAGAAGGTGCACCCATTACGCGGATCATTTTTTTACAAATCACAGTGACCTGCTGTCCTTTTTTCAATGCTACAGCGGTAGCCTTTTCTGAGTTTTCCATCTCCATTCGTGCAGGCATGAACTGGTTGTCTGTTTGTAAGCCGATGATAATTGAGTCTGTAAAATCTTTATCAATGGACTGAACAACACCCTTGACTGCGATGAGCTTACCCTTCATGTTTTCATCGGTTGCGACTTCATTCTCTTCATAAGCTTTAAAAAGCTGTCTTGCGGAGGTCGTAAACACTTCTTTTTGCGGTACTGACTTCTGCGTATCCGTAACTGATGCAGAAGACGAAGTCGCGCCTGCTTCCGTTTTGTCGTTTTTACCGACGATATATCCCAGAACCATCAAAGCAATAAAGATATAGAAAATCCATTTAATAAATTTCTTCATGTAATTACCTGTTAGCTAATAGTTTTACTGTGTAAAGAATGTGAAAATATCACTTTATTACTTTATCGCATAAAGATGCTTATTGCCTATAAAAAGGATTTACGCGAGAAAATTATTTTATCCTTTTTCAAGGAAGGCATTATTGTGATATCACAAAAGGGTGGCTTCAGACTAAAGGTGGTTTGTTGGCGCATGAACATCGTGTAGTCAAACCCCGCCCAAATACGCCTTCCTCACCTCCTGATTTCCCAGCAGCTCCTCGCCGCTGCCGCTCAGCCGGATCTGCCCGTTAACCATCACATACCCGCGGTCAGAAAGCTTCAACGCGTGATGCGCATTCTGCTCCACCAGAAAGATGGTCATGCCGTTGCGGGCCAGCTCGCGCAGCGTCTGGAAGATCTGTTTCACCACAATCGGCGCCAGCCCGAGGCTCGGTTCATCCAGCAGCAGCAGCTTCGGACGGCTCATCAGCGCCCGGGCGATCGCCAGCATCTGCTGCTCTCCGCCGGACATGGTCATCGCGCGCTGCTTGCGTCGCTCCTTGAGGCGCGGGAACAGGTCGAACATGGTTTGCATATCCTCAGCGGCAAACTGGCTGCCGATGGGGATGGTCCCCATCAGCAGGTTCTCTTCAACGGTCATATCCGGGAAGATTCGTCTGCCTTCGGGCGCCTGCGCAATGCCGCCGGATGCGACGTAGTGGGTGGATTTATGGCTGATATCTTCGCCGCCGAAAAGGATCTGTCCGCTGCGAATACGGGGCTGACCGAAGATGGACATCAGCAATGTCGATTTACCCGCGCCGTTTGCGCCAATCAGCGCCACGGTTTCACCCTTATTGACTTCGAGGGAAACCTGTTTAAGCGCCTGAATGACGCCATAAAACACATCCACCTCGCGAAATGCCAGCAGCGGTTCGCTCATAGATTGACCTCGCTTTCATCCGTACCCAGGTAGGCGGCAATGACCTTTTCATCATGCTGGATCTGCTCGGGTTTTCCCCTGGCAATAACATCCCCGTGGTCGAGTACGATAATGTCGTCCGAAATCTCCATCACCATCCCCATATCATGCTCAATCAGCAATACCGTGATGTCATGATGATCCCGCAGAAAACGAATAATGCTGCTGAGCTTATGCGTTTCAACCGGGTTAAGCCCGGCGGCGGGTTCATCAAGACAGATCATTTCCGGGCCGGTGCACATTGCTCGCGCAATTTCCAGACGCCGCTGCTGGCCGTACGACATCTCTCCCGCCAGACGATTGGCGCACTCCACCAGATCCACCACTTCCAGCCAGTAGAAGGCCCTGTCCAGGGCGTCGCTTTCCGCGCGCCGGTATGCCGGCGTATTTAAGATCCCGGCGAGCAGATTGCGGTTAACGCGCATATGCTGCGCAACCAGCAGGTTTTCCACGACAGACATCTCGCGAAAAAGACGGATATTTTGAAACGTGCGGGCCAGCCCTGCGCGGTTGACCAGATGCGTTCCGCCAAACATTTTGTAGAACAGACGCTGCCCGAACTGCGCGGGGTTAATCCAGTCACCCGGCTGGAATTTTTGTCCGAGCACCTGAATAACGTTGGTCGTTTTATGGCGGGTATTAAATAAAATGTTTCCGCCGGAGGCCCTGTAGAAGCCCGTCAGGCAGTTAAACACGGTTGTTTTTCCCGCCCCGTTTGGCCCAATCAGGGCGGTAATTGAGCCACGCTGTACGTCCAGGTTGACGTCGTTTAGCGCCTTAATCCCGCCGAAGTGCATCATCAGATGTTCAACGCGTAATATCGTTCCGTTCATGGTGCGACACCCTTACGCACGGCGAACCCGCTGCGGTTAATGCGGATCAAACCGCGCGGACGCCAGATCATCATCACCACCATGAGCATGCCAAACAGCAGGACGCGGTACTCGGCAAAACTGCGCAGCAGTTCCGGCATTACGGTGAGCACAAAGGCGGCCAGCACTACGCCAAGCGTCGAGCCCATCCCGCCCAGCACCACGATGGCGAGGATCAGCGCCGATTCAAAGAAGGTAAAGGAGGTCGGGTTCACGAACCCCTGATAGGTGGCGAAGAACACCCCGGCAATGCCCGCGGTCGATGCGCCCAGCGTAAAGGCCGACAGCTTAACCAGAACATGATTTAACCCCATTGAGCGGCAGGCAATTTCGTCTTCACGCAGGGCCTCCCACGCCCGACCAATCGGCATCCGCGTCAGGCGGTGCTTGATATAGAGCACCAGCATCACCACCAGGAACAGCACCGCGTAGATAAAAATAAACTTCATGTTCGGGTTGTAGGTCAGGTGGAAAAACTCGTGGAAGGGCACGCCGCCTTCTTTCGCGCGTCGACCAAATTCCAGACCGAAAAAGGTGGGGGGAGGGGCCGAGACGCCGTTTGGTCCGCCGGTGAAGGTCAGCCAGTTGTTCAGTATCAGGCGAATGATCTCCCCGAACCCGAGGGTGACGATGGCCAGATAGTCACCGTGCATGCGCAGTACCGGGAAACCGAGCAGGGCGCCTGCGGCGGCGGCCATGATTGCCGCCAGCGGCAGCATGCTCCAGAAACCTAAGCCGAGATACTGGTATCCCAGCGCCAGACCGTACGCCCCAATTGCGTAGAACGCGACATATCCCAGATCCAGCAGGCCGGCCAGACCCACGACGATATTCAGCCCCAGACCGAGAAGCACGTAGATCAGCCCGAGAATGGCGACGGTCAGCACATATTTCGTGGCGACAAACGGAAAGCAAATCGCAAGAGCAATTACCAGAGGAATAATCCAGCGCATGCGGCTTTTGTATTCCGGTGGCCGGACATATACGCCCGCGCTATCGGCTTCGAAGCGTGCCTGGAAACGGGCGCCCGCGGCGGTACCTAAAAAGGTGCTCAGCAGAAAACGCCCGAGCATGACGATGCCGACCATCCAGGCCAGCCGCTGCCCGGCGAAGTTAAAGCTGTAACCGTCCAGCACCACGCCCGCAATGGGGCCGAAAATAACGAGCGCAATCAGTCCGGAAAAAATAGCGTCCAGAATGCAGCGTTTAAGTGAAAAACCGTGTGATGTCATCATTCTCTCCCTCACACTTTGGCCACAAACGGGCGCCCAAGAAGGCCCTGGGGGCGGAAAATCAGGATCATGACCAGCAGGCCGAACGAAAAGACATCTTTATAGTCCGAGTTCACCATGCCCGAGAACTGGGCTTCCGCTACGCCCAGGATAAGGCCACCGAGCATGGCGCCGGGGAGGGAGCCGATGCCGCCGAGTACCGCCGCAGTAAAGGCTTTAATGCCGATCACGAACCCGACGTAGAAATCAAAGGTGCCGTAATTCATGGTGATCAGCACGCCTGCCAGACCGGCCATCGCCGCGCCGATCACAAAGACCAGCGAAATAATCCGGTCGGTGTTAATGCCCAGAATGGAGGCCATCTTACGATCCTGCTGTACCGCGCGGCACATCCGGCCCAGCCGGGTATGGTTGATAATCCAGGTGAGCACCAGCATGCCGGCAAACGAGGCAATCAGAATAAACACTTTGGTGTAGGTTATCTGCACGAAGCCGTCGCCCAGATGCAGGCGAATCACGCCGTCCAGCATGGTCGGCACCCCTTGCTGGCGCGGACCCTGGCTCAGCTGCGCGTAGTTTTGCAGGATAAGCGACATCCCGATGGCGGAGATCAGCGGCGCCAGGCGCGTGGAGTTGCGCAGCGGCTTGTAGGCGATACGCTCGATGGTCCAGCCGTACACCCCGGTTACCACGATGGTGAACACCAGCGTCCCGAGGATCAGCAGCGGGAACGACTGCAGACCGAAGAACGAGAGCAGCGCCAGGCCGATGGCGCAGAGATAGGCGGAAATCATATACACTTCGCCGTGGGCGAAATTGATCATCCCGATAATGCCGTACACCATGGTGTAGCCGATGGCGATTAAACCGTAGACGGAGCCCAGCGTTAAGCCATTGATTAACTGTTGCAGGAAGAATGTACTCATCTTAGCGCGCTCGTTTTATAGGCTGCGCGATGCGCGCAGCCTGATGTTTATTACGCGCCGACGGGCAACCCCGCCGACGTTGAGCGTGACTCCGTCCCGTTACTGCACTTCCTTATATTTGCCTTTGTCGTCCCACTGGTACACCACGTAGTCAGACACTTTCAGATCGCCTTTGCTGTCCCAGGCTTTTTTGCCCATCACCGTGTCGACGGAATTGGCTTTAAGCCACTCGCTGGCTTTTGCGGAGTCCTTGCCGCCGGTGGCCTTGAAGGCTGCGGCAATGGCCTGTACGGAAGCATAGGAGTAAAGGGTGTAACCTTCCGGCTCGAATTTACCGGCGCGGAATTTCTCGATAACCGCTTTACCGTCCGGGATAAGGCGCGGATCTTTACCAAAGGTCATGTAAATGCCGTTGGTATATTGCGGGCCCCCCGCGGCGGTCACCATCTCTTCGTTGACGATACAGTCGCCGGAGAAGAATTTCGCCTGCACGCCCTGTTCGCGCATCTGGCGAACCAGCGGACCGGCTTCCGGGTGACAGCCACCGAAGAATACGACGTCCGGTTTTTGCGCGCCGATCTTGGTCACCAGCGCGTTAAAGTCTTTTTCACCGCGGGATAACCCCTCATACATCACATCCTGAACCCCGCGTTTCGCCAGCGCCGCTTTGGTGGCGTCAGCCAGACCCTGACCATAGGTGTCTTTATCGTGAATAATTACCACGCGCTTGGCTTTCAGCTTGTCGATGATGAAGTCGCTGGCAACCTGACCCTGCTGGTCATCGCGTCCGCACATGCGGAACATGTCGCTCATGCCGCGTTCGGTGATCAGCGGGTTAGTTGAGCCGGGGGTAATCGCAATAATGCCCGCGTCGCTATACACCTCGGAGGCGGGCATTGTGGAAGAGGAGCAGAAATGGCCGACCACGGCGTTGACTTTATCCTGGTCAACTAAACGGTTGGCGACGGCCACGGCCTGCTTGGGCTCGCAGGCATCATCCCCCTGAACCAGTTTGATCTTCTCGCCGTTAATGCCGCCTGCGGCATTAATGTCTTCAGCGGCCTGCGTTGCGCCGTGCCAGTACTGATCGCCATAGGTGGCATTCGGACCCGTGAACGGCCCGGCCACGCCAATCACAATATCTGCCCGGGCGGAAAACGCCGTCACCAGGCAACCGGCCAACACGAGAGAAAGAGGAGTTCTGATTAATTTCAGCGACATTATTATGTTCCTTAGCAAAGAGGTTTTTGCACCACGGCGTAAACCCGAACGCCCGACGGCGCAGCCAATCCGAAACACGAGCAAGAACAAAATGCACTAAACGAACAAGATACAGACGGCATCCTGCATATTACGGCGAGATTTCCCTGCGCAGAGGCGCGCGAAGAACGTTAAGCAAAAACGTTGCCAGAATGGTTAACCCATTGACGGGCATGCGACATGTTTGAGTATAGAGCGCCGCGTTATGCCGCCTTGCGGGAGGAGAAGAAATTACAGCGGAGATCACATATCGTTAACAATAAAGCCCATAAGTTGTGCAAAGGTCACGGTTTGCACGTTTTTGCAGCAATAAAGACCTAAACTTCAGCCCGGAGAGGCGTGAGATATGTGTTAGGATCGTTTCCTTTTGCAGGAGTGTCAGCGATGACTGAAGGCCCATTGAATGAAAGCGAAATGGCGTGGCTTGAAGAGACGTTAATGTCTTACGGTCATGATGACGCGTCCGTGATTGACGTGTCCGAACTGGACGGCATGCTTACCGCAGTGCTTTCCGGTCCTGTTGTCGTTGAGCCAGACGCCTGGCTGGTGGCGGTGTGGGGTGGCGAGAAGTACATTCCGCGCTGGAAAAACGATCGTGAGATGAACCGTTTTATCGATCTCTGCTTTAAGCATATGAACGATATTGCCGAGCGCCTGAGCGAGTATCCGGATCAGTTTGAACCGATGTTCGGTTATAACGACGTCGACGGTGAGAGCTATACCGTGGTTGAAGAGTGGTGCTATGGCTATATGCGCGGCGTGGCGCTGACGGACTGGTCTGCCTTGCCGGAAGCCCTGAAGGCCGATCTTGACGTGATTGCGCTGCACGGGACGGAAGAGAACAGCGAAAAGCTGGATGAACTGTCCGAAGAGGAGTATATCGCCAGCATCGAAAGCATCCAGCCTGCGGCACTGCGTTTATATCAATACTGGGTTAACAACCCGCAGCAGCCGGAAGTGAAGAAGCCGACGGTGAACGGCACGAAGGTCGGGCGTAACGATCCGTGTCCTTGCGGCAGCGGGAAGAAGTTTAAGAGCTGCTGTTTGCACTGATACATTTTTGTGGCTTTGGTTCGTTCACCTTAAGACCAGTAGAAAATAATACGTTTTTAACCTGTGACCGAGATAAGGGGCCGTCGAGGCCCCTTATATGGCCAGGCGTATCAGACGTGAATAAGCTCAATGTTATCGTTGCTCACCGAATATCATTGATCTATACGCCTTGAAGTGCTTATTTGTATTCTGATATTGTCATATTTCTTTCTGGTATTTATTTTATCTTTCCATTTAATCCATGAATGTTTATTTTGTGTTTATTTGTGCGTTGAATAAATTAAATCCCTTATCCCTTATCCCTTATCCCTTATCCCTTATCCCTTTTTGCGAAATAATGTTTTAATGAGTGGTCTCCAGGCGTATATTTTGATTAATCTTATCGATTGATCAAAAGGATATTTGACGATGGCAGGACAATCAGACACGGTTCAACAACAGGATACCCTGAATCGTTATTTACTGTATTTCCCACGAAGTAAAACCGTTTCACCGGATGTTCATTCGTTTTGCGGGGAAGAAGAACTCAGTAAGCCCTACCGTTATACCATTCGCTTCACCAGTCCAAATCCGAACGTTGCAGTCAAAGACGTTCTGAACCAGATGGCTGAATTTATTCTGCGCGCGCCTGACCCGAAAGCGAAATCGACCTGGCACAATCAGGAATCCTGGTTGCCGGTGCGCCAGATTAATGGCGTGATCACGTCATTTTCCCGTCTGAAGTCGTCCGCTGATGAAGCCCTGTATGAGTGCGTGCTGGAGCATGAACTGGCGCTGCTGGATCAGAACTACCGTTCGGCCGTGTACATGGACATGACAGTGCCTGAGCTCGTCACGAAGCTGATGAAGGAGAGCGGGCATTTTCAAGGTTACAACATCGATTTTGACCAACTGAGCCACAACTACCCCAGCCGCGAAATGATTATCCAGTGGAAGGAAACCGATCTCCAGTTTATCCGCCGCCTGCTGGCCGAAGTCGGGATCTGGTTCCGCTTTGAAAATCACGACAAAGTACAAGGTGAAACGGTAGTGATTTTCGGTGACAGTGGTCGCCGCTATGTTTTCAGAAATAAGCAGCTGCCATACGTCCGCCATTCTGGAATGACCAGTTATGAAGAGTACGTAACCGAACTCGAAGAGCAGTACCAGCTCATCCCCGAAAATGTACGGGTCCGTACCTATAACTACCGCGATCCGTTTTCCCCACAGGCGGATAAAACCATTACCGGAAACGACATTCCTGACGGGATAACCAGCGGAAAACAGTACCACTACGCCGATCACTTTCTGGCTGCAGGTGACTTTTACGGCCAGGAGGCAGAAACAGCCTCGTTCTACGCACGCCTGCGTTATGAACGCCTGCTGAACAAACAGAGCGTACTGGGGGTGACAACCAGCGATCCGGAACTGCTGCCGGGCGTGATGTTTCATCCGACAGGGGATATTCCTGCCGGGTTTAAGCCCGGATTTCTTGTGACCACCATGACGCTATCCGGCAGTCGCGCAGAGCACTACCGCGCCATCCTGAAGGGTATCCCTTATCTGAACGGCTACAGCTACCGTCCGGACTCTCTTCCGCGTCCGGTGATATCTGCCTGGCCGTCCGGGCTGTCACCTGGCCGGGTAATAAACATGTCGATCTCGATTTTTTTGCCCAGTCCGTGGTTATTCCAGTTGTTTTTCTGACGGGGTTCGTTCAGGTGTGTTCTATCGGGTATCACGTCATGAGGCATTACATGGAAACGAGGCTGCTGATTGCCGCCCGGCAGGAATACAAGCTTGTCAGCTTCGCCAGGGGGAACATTACCCTTGCAGGCTGGTCGGTACTCACTCCACCAAAGGCAACAAAGGAACTGGCATTGAGAATGCTGAAACTGGAGGGAGAGTTTCCGCTGGCCGCTAAAATGCCGTTGAAAATCGAACTGGAAGCATCCTTCGATTTCACGAGAGCCGGGCAGGCAATATCCCGCGTTCTGGAGCCCATGGCTGGGAAACTTTCTCGGTACCAGCAGATTGAAGTGCTGGTGTGGGTTCGAGGCGGGGATGAATCCTGTAGCGATGAACTCCGGCGCGTGCTTAAACGTTCTGCGATCGCGACAAAGAAAATCACTTTTTTACCTGAATGCCCGGACTATACGCAAGTCACGGAATGGATAAAGCTGGCGAAAAGCTACGTCGTAGAACGGCTGCTTATCTGTGTCGATCTGCATTCTGACGAAGAAGCGTCTAAACAGATGGAAAATGTTACGGCACTTCTCTTCACGAACGACTACGTCAAAACAGAAGGAGAAAAACCGGTTTATTTTTATCAGCCGATGACGGGTGTCACAGACGTAGAAAGCAAAGTGCCCGTTTACCTGAGGACAGAAACCGTCAGCAAGCCTAAGCAACTCTGGTATACCGGGTTATCCCGCACAGAGAAGTATCCGCTGCTGGAAGTGCTGGATGAGTACAAAGTGGTGCCTGACAGGCTGGAGCTTGAAGCATCGCTCGGTGAGGGCTCTGCCGGTTATCAGTGGCTGATGCTGACGCTGGCCGCTGATGCGGTTATGTACGGGCAGGGCGATCAGCTTGTGGCCGTGTCCGAACAGAACCATTTTGCCATGGCCGCGCTATCCTCCCGGTTAACCTGCCAACCAGATTATCCCGAAGAAAAAAGATATACGTTGCCGTGGGAAGTTGGCGGGATCGGCGGTCTGATGTTCTTTTTTGGATTGATGTTAAGCATTGCCAGCGCTGGTGACGACGGCAAAACGTTATCCGGCTGGTTTATAACTATAATTGCTGTTCTGGTAATAGGTTTATTCATTGGGATGGGGGCATTGTTTACCTGGTATTATGGTGACAAAGCTTATGAGCACATGGGGATGTGATGATGAATGAACCAATGATTTTAACGACAGCATAATGGATGGTTATGATCAGGATATAAGGGATTTTTAAAAGGGGAATCGATCCCTATGAAAGCGGGTAGTTTCCCCTTAAACCCTTTTTTATCCCACTTCCGGCAGCATCCCGGCTGCAATCAATACCTGCACCAGAATAATTACCACCCCACAGCCAAACACAACGCACAGCAGCGGTTTTCCTCCCGCCACGCGATATCCCTGCTGAGGATGCTGCTGGCGGCTCTTCCACGCCAGCAGGGAAGGGAGCAGCAGGGCCAGGATAGAGAGCGCCACCCCTGCGTAGCCCAGCGCCATCACAAACCCGCGTGGGTAAAACAGCGCGAACGCCAATGGCGGCAGGAAGGTGATGGCCCCCGTCTGCAACCGTCCGGCCGCGGTATTGCGACGCTGGAACAGGTCGGCCAGATAATCAAACAGGCCGAGCGCCACGCCCAGGAACGAGGTTGCCAGCGCCAGGTCGGCAAACAGGTGTACCGCCAGCTCCACGTGCGGGGAGGTAACAACCTCGCGCAGTGCCAGCAGAAAACCGTTCAGGCCAGCGTGTTGCGCCATCAGCCCAATAAAGGTCGAAGAGTCAATGCTGCCCAGCGTCACCAGCTGCCAGAAAATATAGGCGATCAGCGGGATCGCGCTGCCGATTACAAAGACGCGACGCAGCTTGCGGATATCGCCGTTCATATAGCTGACGATGCTCGGCACGCTGCCGTGGAAGCCAAACGAGGTGAAAATGACCGGGATCGCGGAGAGCGCCAGCCCTTTTTCCAGCGGCAGCGTCAGCAGGTTGACCTTGTGCACGTGCGGCGCCAGCAGCACTAGCATGATAATCAGGAAGAGAATTTTGGCGCTGAACAGAAAACGGTTGAACAGATCGACCAGCGATGTCCCCACGCAGACCACGCCGCCGCCGATGAGCGCAAAGAAGATAGCCCCCGTCGCCGGGGTAATGTCAGAGCCAAACCAGTCGTTGACGCTGGAGGCGATGAGTTCCCCGGCGCCGCTGATATAGGCGGCGGTCAGGGCGTACATCAGGAACATCATGCTAAAGCCGGTTATCCACTGGCCGTAGCGTCCCAGATAGCGCGCCGCAAGCGAACCCAGACCGGTGTCGGCTGGCACGTGCTGGTAAACCTCAAGCAGCAGCAGTGCGGTGTAACACATCAGCGCCCAGAGCGTGCCCAGCAGCAGCAGGGTCATGCCAAATCCCACGCCCGCGGCTGCCAGGGGCATTGCCAGCATTCCTGCGCCAATCGTCGTTCCGGCGACGATAAAAATACTTCCCAGGGTTCTGTTTCTCACGCTTTCCTCTACAACGATGCTTAACCGCGACAAAATCTGCGGCGCAGAGTAAGGGAAAAGCCGTAACTCGTCAAATCACCGTTACAAGTAGTGTAATGAATTATTTACGAACTACTGGAGCTCTGACCCTTTTTAGGCGCAGGCCTACTTCATAAGGGCAATGTTGCCAGGCGACATTCCGGCGTAACGTAAACAATAAATATAAATTATCAAATTAAGTGAGGGTTTTATGGCAGGGGAGAATCCCTTTACCGCGGCATGGAGCCGGGGAGGTAACCTGTTGTGCCATGGCCACTGGATAATCAGCTGGCAGAACCAGCCCCTGATACTTCCCGAGTCCCGTCGCGAAAAGGATATGGGCACCTGGGCAATCTATTCGATTATCGATCCTGAAGATGAAACCTTTGCACAGGGCTTACAGGAAGATGAGTGGATCGTTGAGAATGTCGACTGGTTAACGGATATGTTCTTCGAGGTGGGGATTCCGCTGGAGACGTCCAGCTACCGCTATTTTTACCAGGCGGTGAATCCCCATGACTGGCGCTGCACCAGCTGTGCGGGATGTATGTAAATTAACGCGGTGCCGGAAACCGGCACCGCGCTGAAATTAATTCTGCGTATCGAGAGTGGAAAGTTCTTTATCAATAAAGTAAAGACCTTCGCCGGATTTCCCCACCAGAGATAATTTATCCAGTACGGATTTAAACAGCTTCTCTTCTTCGTGTTGCTCAGCGACGTACCACTGCAGGAAATTAAAGGTTGGATAATCCTGGCTGGTCATCGCCGCATGGACCAGTTCGTTAATTTTCTGCGTGATCAGCTGCTCGTGCTCGTAGGTGGCGCGGAACAGTTCATCGAGAGAATTATACTCAGCGAAAGGTGATGTCACGGTTTCAATGCGCGGCAGGCTGCCCGTATCCGTAAGATAATCAAACAGACGCTGCATATGGGTCATCTCTTCCTGAGCGTGACGACGCAGAAACGCGGCCGCACCTTCGAAGCTGTGGTAACTGCACCAGGCGCTCATCTGCTGGTAGAGCAGGGATGAAAAAAGCTCAAGGTTCATTTGTGCGTTGAGCTTGTCGATCATTTCAGTTTTCAGCATGGTGACGCTCCGGATTATTATTTCTGGTTCACAATGAGCGACACTATAATTTGTTATTTAATTATTTGCAAAACGTAAAATTTTTATTTTATTTATTTAAAATACGAATGGGAATAAAACGCATTGGCGATTTTTATAATTTATTAATGAGAATTGTTTTTGTTCGTAATGAAATATACTGCCAGCAAAAGCTGGCAGCGTTGATTAATACCAGGGATTATTTGACTTAGGGTTAACGGCGTAACCCTTACATTTATACTGGATAGTCACGCTCTCGTTCAGGCACAAAGAGCCGCTCGTCAGGGTACAGGTTTTGATGGGCTGACCATAGGCTGAAGCGGTGGCATACCCCATGCTCTGACACGCTTTTGCCGCCGTGCCGTTATTCACATACTCATCGGAATACGCATTTTGCAGCGCTGCCTGGCCGTAATCGAGGCGGACGATGCCGTTCGGCGCGTCGAGGCTGCTGACTTCAGCCTGGCGGTTGATACTACACCCCGCGAGCAGCAGGATTGTGCCGGCTACAATGACTCTTTTCATGGTTCGCTCTGAGTGGATGGAAATATCTTATCGTACCCGCAGATGCCCGCTGCAATGCCTGGAATAGCCGGACAATCTGCCCTCACTCTTCGCAACGGGTCAGAGGGGAGTGCTATCAGGCCAACCCCTTATAAAAATGTGATGAGCATCACAAAATAATTGATTTTTGTGATAATGGTCATATTATAGGCACGTTGACAATAAAGTTGTATAACAAGTTAATGGAGCATCGTCGTGAAACTGCGCAAAATCCTGAAAAGCATGTGGGCCAATTACTGCCGCACGTTCAAAGACGTGCCGCCAGGCGCCATGTTCTGATTAAAAAAACCTGCTTCGGCGGGTTTTTTTGTACCTGCAGGCGATGAAGGGAAGATGTCAGGGGGCGTGTTTTGCTACTATGGCGGCCTTTAAATAAGGAGAAAGCCCATGTCACAAAACCTGAGCGCCGATCAGGAACTGGTCTCTGACGTTGTCGCCTGTCAGCTGGTTATCAAACAAATCCTTGATGTTCTGGACGTGATTGCGCCGGTTGAAGTGCGCGAGAAGATGTCTACGCAGCTGAAAAACATCGATTTCGCCAGCCATCCTGCTGCCGCTGACCCGGTTACGCTTCGTGCGATCCAGAAAGCTATCGCGCTGATTGAGCTGCGATTCACGCCGCAGGGTGAATCCCACTAAAACAGGGGTAGGGGCGACGGCACGTGTCGCCCTTTGAAGCGGTTAAAAGAACGTCTGGACCAGCAGGTAGCTCGCCGCGCACGCGCAGCTTACCCCAATCAGCCCTGGCAGAATAAAGCTGTGGTTGATGATAAATTTGCCGATGCGGGTGGTGCCTGAGCGGTCAAAGCCGATGCAGGCCAAATCACTGGGATAGGTCGGCAGGACAAAATAGCCGTAGGACGCCGGGAAAAAGGCGATCAGCATTTTCGGGTCGATGCCGAGCATGAGGCCCATTGGCGCAACGGCCGTCAGCGCAGCCGCCTGGCTGTTCACCAGTTTTGACACCAGAAACAGCACAATGGCATACGTCCACGGGTGGCTCTTCACCACGCCTTCCAGCGCCAGCTTTAACTCGTCGAGATGCGCCTGAAAAAAGGTATCGCTCATCCACGCCACGCCGAACACCGAGAAGATCGCGACCATACCGGCCTTGAACACCGCGCCGTTGGAAATCGCCGACGCATTAACCTTACAGGCCATCAGCATCACGGCGCCCGCAATTAACATCATCATCTGAATGACAAGGTTCATCGACAGCGCCGTCATTTTGCCTTTCACCTCAAAGGCGGGGCGCAGGTCAGGGAATGCCCCCAGCAAAACGACCACGGCAATACCGGCAAAGAAAATCCACGTGGACCAGTAGGCCTGTTTAGGGAAACGCTGATTCATTAACGTCTCCGTACCGCCGTAAATAAACTCGCGCTGCTTAGGATCTTTCAGCTTTTCCTGAAACTCTATGTCGTCAGCCAAATCTTTCCCACGGCGTAAACTCCACAGGGCCGCAATGGCTACGCCGAAAAGCGAAGCGGGAACCGACACGGCGAGAATTTCCAGGATCCCCCACGCGTGGCCGATCCCATGCTGGGCCGCCAGGATAGACACCAGCGACACAACGGCAACGGAAACGGGGGAAGCCGTAATCGCCATCTGTGATGCCACCGACGCCACGGCCATGGGGCGCTCGGGGCGGATCCCTTTTTTCAGGGCGATATCCGCGATGATGGGGAACATGGTGTAGACCACATGCCCGGTGCCGCACAGAAAGGTCAGCATCCAGGTGGTGAAAGGGGCGAGCAGGGTGATGTGCTGCGGGTGTTTGCGCAGCAGACGTTCGGCAAACTGCATCATGACGTTGAGGCCGCCCGCAGTCTGCAGCGTAGCCGCACAGCCAATCACCGCAAGGATGGTCAGCATAACGTCAACCGGCGGTTTACCCGGTTGCAGACCAAAGACAAAACATAAAATAAAAAGACCAATACCGCTGATTAACCCAAGCCCCATACCGCCGAAACGCGTACCCGTCAGCAGGCAGAGGAGAATGACAACAAACTCAATGGTGATCATGATACTCCCTCGTCAATGATTATGTAACTAAATAAATCATCACACGTTGTGTGGTTAATCATTGGGAGCCAGATCTGATTTGTTAAATTTCAGCAAAAGCAGAAGGTTGGAGATGGGAGGGGGGCCTGCTCCCCGGGACGGAAGCAGGCCAAAACTCAGTGGTGCTGGACCGCCACAATGTCGAGCAGATGACGGTCGGTTTGCTCAGGACATAAACCCGCCTGCTGCGCATTATGGATCTCATCCGCCAGCGTCTTCAGCAGCATGCCATCCTGCTGCTGCTCTTTGTCCATATCGCGTAAGAATTTGAGCGTCGTAATATCCTGCTGCGCTTTGGCTTCATCGGCAAGTTTGCTGAGCGTGCTGCAGCGTTGCTCGTACTCTTCAAGCGTTTTCTGAAACAGTTCTTCCAGGCAAGAGTAGTTTTCGTTGATCCCATCAAGGGCTTTAACGACAGGATTTGCCCCTGCGGCTTTCAGAAAGTTAAAGACACGCATCATATGGGTGACGTTACTTTGCGCCTGAGAGCGAAAGAATGTGGCAGACCCCGTAAGGCTATTCTCGGCACACCACGCACTTAAGTGAAGGTGCAGATTCGAGGCGTAGAACTCAAGGTTCATCTGCGCATTAAGTTTTTGCATCATCGTTTGGGTAGCCATACTCATATCCTTATTGACTGTGGGACGTGATGTCCGTTGCGTAACCTGAGCGCCAGGCAAATACGAAGAGAAGAGCAGAAATAGACATTCTGCCGTGACCGAAGTCGACCGAAATTCACTTCCTGTGTTCGATATAAATAAGCATACCCTTGTATTGGGTCTAAGAAAACTCTTAATCAGACTATATTTACCATACATTACAAAGTTTAATATAGTACAGAAATACAATTAGCTCGCCATGAATTGAATGTGACTTAATGGCCTAATAATTAACGGTTTTTATCTTGAGGGCACACTGTTACTCTTTCGAAAATATTAAGTTGGAATATTACTCCGGGAAAAGGAAAAATACGGATTAATCATTTCGAATATATGATGTGTCAATAAAATTGCGCTAAATCAAATTCTGCGGAATAACGTTTTTTCAGGTGCGTTGTACATTCGTGATGAAAAACATGTTGAAGCCCTTAACGCCAGGTGCCGTTTTGTCCGCTGAGAGGCATCAGGGATATCTTGGCTAATCTTATGGATAATTCTGCTTAACCCTCTTCTATTTGTCTGACAAATTCTGCCTTTTTTATGTCATTTTTCGCTGAATTTATGTACGCAATTACTGTAATTCTGCGGTGTGATGGGGCTCTCTTATGGATGATTAATTTCCCGCTAAAACTATCACCAGCAATAACGCTTATGACGAGGTAAGCGCTAATGCCTTGTTTTAAGTCCGATTAAATAAGAAGCACGCACTTATTCCCTACAGAAAAGATTGCTAAAGCTGGAGTTTACCATGCACAAATTTACTAAAGCGCTGGCGGCCATCGGTCTGGCTGCCGTTATGTCACAATCCGCTATCGCTGAGAATTTAAAACTCGGTTTTTTGGTAAAACAGCCCGAAGAGCCCTGGTTCCAGACTGAGTGGAAATTCGCAGATAAAGCCGGGAAAGATTTAGGTTTTGAAGTCATTAAAATCGCCGTGCCTGACGGCGAAAAAACCCTGAACGCCATCGACAGCCTGGCGGCCAGCGGTGCAAAAGGTTTCGTTATCTGTACTCCGGATCCAAAGCTGGGGTCGGCAATCGCGGCGAAAGCGCGCGGTTACGATATGAAGGTCATCGCGGTTGACGATCAGTTCGTTAACGCCAAAGGCAAGCCGATGGACACCGTCCCGCTGGTCATGATGGCGGCGACCAAAATCGGCGAACGCCAGGGCCAGGAACTCTATAAAGAGATGCAAAAGCGCGGCTGGGATGTCAAAGAGACAGCGGTAATGGCTATCACCGCTGACGAGCTGGACACCGCCCGTCGTCGTACTACCGGTTCAATGGATGCGCTGAAAGCGGCTGGCTTCCCGGAAAAACAGATCTATAAAGTCCCAACCAAATCCAACGATATCCCGGGCGCTTTCGACGCCGCGAACTCTATGCTGGTCCAGCATCCGGAGGTCAAACACTGGCTGGTGGTCGGCATGAACGACAACACCGTGCTGGGCGGGGTGCGCGCGACGGAAGGCCAGGGCTTCAAAGCGCCTGACGTGATCGGGATTGGCATCAACGGCGTTGACGCCGTCAGCGAGCTGTCCAAAGCGCAGGCTACCGGCTTCTACGGTTCTCTTCTGCCGAGCCCGGACGTTCACGGCTACAAATCCAGTGAGATGCTCTACAACTGGGTAACCAAAGGGGCCGAACCGCCGAAATTTACCGAAGTGACCGACGTGGTGCTGATTACCCGCGACAACTTCAAAGAGGAGCTGGCGAAAAAAGGGCTGGGCGGTAAGTAATACGCTGTGATTGTGCCCCTCATGCATCGTGAGGGGCCAGACGTACACACTACAGGAATCACGGAGACGTTATGCGACAGTCTGATCCGTATCTCTCTTTTCGCGGCATCGGGAAAACTTTCCCCGGTGTTAACGCGCTGACCGATATCAGCTTCGACTGCTATGCCGGCCAGGTTCACGCCCTGATGGGGGAAAACGGCGCGGGGAAATCCACGCTGTTGAAGATCCTCAGCGGCAACTACGCGCCTACGACCGGCACGCTGGCCATTCGCGGCGAAGAGGTGGCGTTTGCCGATACCACGGCGGCGCTCAATGCCGGGGTGGCGATCATCTATCAGGAGCTGCACCTCATTCCCGAGATGACCGTGGCGGAAAACATCTATTTAGGACAGCTCCCGCACAAAGGCGGTGTGGTAAATCGTTCGCTACTTAATTATGAAGCGGGGCTGCAGCTTAAACACCTGGGTCTGGATGTCGATCCCCAGACGCCGCTGAAATATCTCTCCATCGGCCAGTGGCAGATGGTTGAAATTGCCAAGGCGCTGGCGCGTAACGCCAGAATTATCGCCTTCGATGAGCCCACCAGTTCGCTCTCTGCGCGTGAAATTGAAAATCTGTTCCGCGTGATCCGCGAATTGCGTCAGGAAGGCCGTACGATTTTGTATGTCTCGCACCGCATGGAAGAGATATTTGCCCTGAGCGACGCCATCACCGTCTTTAAAGACGGGCGCTATGTGCGCACCTTTACCGACATGCAGCAGGTTAACCATGACCAGCTTGTTCAGGCGATGGTCGGACGCGAGCTGGGTGATATTTATCACTGGCAGCCGCGTCAGTACGGCCCTGAACGCCTGCGTCTGGACAGCGTCAAAGCGCCGGGCGTACGCACGCCGATTTCGTTATCCGTTCGCAGCGGCGAAATTGTCGGCCTGTTTGGTCTGGTGGGGGCGGGGCGCAGTGAATTAATGAAAGGCCTGTTCGGGGGAACCCGAATTACCGATGGGCAGGTTTCTATTGACGGTGAACGGGTCGATATCCAGAAACCGGCCCACGCGATCAGGGCGGGCATGATGCTCTGCCCGGAAGACCGTAAAGCCGAGGGGATTATTCCGGTACATTCGGTACGCGACAACATCAATATTTCCGCTCGCCGCAAGTTTATTCGCGCAGGCTGCCTGATAAACGATGGCTGGGAGTCGAGCAACGCCGACCACCATATTCGCTCGCTGAATATTAAAACGCCGGGTCCGGAACAGCTGATCATGAATCTGTCAGGCGGAAACCAGCAGAAGGCGATTTTAGGCCGCTGGCTGTCAGAAGATATGAAGGTCATTTTGCTGGATGAGCCGACGCGCGGTATCGATGTGGGGGCAAAACACGAGATTTATAACGTGATCTATGAGCTGGCAAAACGCGGCGTGGCGGTGCTCTTCGCCTCCAGCGATCTGCCGGAGGTGCTTGGCGTGGCCGACCGCATTGTGGTGATGCGTGAAGGCGAAATTGCCGGTGAATTGCTTCATGAACAGGCGAATGAACAACAGGCGTTGAACCTCGCCATGCCTAAAGTCAGCCAGGCTGTCGCCTGAGTAAGGAGTTAATGATGTCCTCTGTTACTACATCCGGAGCGCCGAAGTCGAAGTCGGCGCTGAGTTTTGGACGTATCTGGGATCAGTACGGCATGCTGGTGGTCTTTGCCGCGCTGTTCCTCGCCTGCGCGATCTTTGTTCCTAACTTTGCCACCTTCATTAATATGAAGGGGCTGGGGCTGGCCATTTCCATGTCCGGGATGGTGGCCTGCGGGATGCTGTTCTGCCTGGCCTCCGGCGATTTTGACCTGTCGGTGGCGTCGGTGATTGCCTGTGCGGGCGTCACGACGGCAGTGGTGATCAACATGACGGAGAGCCTGTGGATTGGCGTTCTCGCCGGTCTGCTACTCGGCGTCATCAGCGGTCTGGTGAACGGTTTTGTTATCGCACGCCTGAAGATTAACGCCCTGATCACCACGCTTGCGACGATGCAAATTGTCCGCGGGCTGGCCTATATCATCTCCGACGGTAAAGCGGTGGGGATTGAAGACGAGCGCTTCTTTACCCTGGGTTACGCCAACTGGCTGGGGCTGCCTGCGCCAATCTGGCTGACCGTGGCCTGCCTGATCCTGTTCGGCTTCCTGCTCAACCGGACCACCTTTGGCCGTAATACGCTGGCGATTGGCGGTAACGAAGAGGCCGCCCGTCTGGCCGGGGTACCGGTGGTGCGAACCAAGATTATTATCTTCGTACTCTCAGGGCTGGTTTCTGCCGCCGCGGGGATTATCCTGGCTTCGCGTATGACCAGCGGCCAGCCGATGACCTCTATTGGCTACGAGCTGATCGTCATTTCGGCCTGCGTTTTAGGGGGCGTTTCCCTCAAGGGCGGCATCGGAAAAATCTCATATGTGGTGGCCGGTATCCTGATTTTAGGCACGGTGGAGAACGCCATGAACCTGCTGAACATTTCGCCGTTCTCGCAGTACGTGGTTCGTGGTCTGATCCTGCTGGCAGCGGTGATTTTCGACCGTTACAAGCAAAAAGCGAAGCGTACCCTGTAACCCGTTTCCCCGTCTTTTATTGCTCAACTTATAACCATAGTTGACCCCTTAACCGCCCCGCCAGTTTTACTGGCGGGGCGGTTGTCAAATGGCGAGCGACGTCACACTGTCTATACTTACATGGCTATGAAAGAGGTAAAGGCGTTTACCTCTCGTAAACCGTAAGGAGGAAAAGGGTGGCTGACATGTTAACCGCACCGCCTGTACTGCCCGGACACTATGCTTTCTTTTTCGATCTCGACGGCACGCTCGCCGGGATAAAACCGCACCCTGACCAGGTGTCTATTCCGGATGCGGTGTTACAGGATTTGCATCAGCTCTCGCTCATGAACGAGGGAGCACTGGCATTGATATCAGGGCGCTCAATGGCCGAGCTGGATACGCTCGCCAGTCCTTACCACTTTCCGCTGGCCGGTGTACACGGAGCGGAGCGCCGCGACATCCATGATCACACGCATATCGTTTCACTCCCTGACGCACTCACGCAAACGCTCCAGAAGCAGCTTTCTGCTGCGCTGGAAGCGCTGCCTGGCACCGAGCTGGAAGCCAAAGGCATGGCCTTTGCCCTGCATTATCGTCAGGCGCCGCAGCATGAGGAGGCCGTACTGGCGCTGGCTCAAACGGTCGCGAATGCCCATCCACAGCTGGCGTTGCAGCCCGGCAAATGCGTCGTGGAGTTAAAACCGAAAGGGATTAATAAAGGCGCGGCCATCGCCGCGTTTATGGCGTCGCCGCCTTTCAAAGGGCGAACGCCCGTTTTCATTGGGGATGACCTGACCGACGAGGCCGGGTTTCGCGTGGTGAATCAGGCCGGAGGGATCGCCGTCAAGGTGGGGCCTGGTGACACTGTTGCCGAATGGCGGCTGGCGGATGTCGCCAGCGTCTGGCAGTGGATATCTGACATCGCTAACCAGCAACAACAACAAATAGCGCAAAGCAAAGGGGGAAACCATTATGGGTCGCTTAGTCGTCGTCTCTAACCGAATCGCACCGCCGGATGATAAAAAAGCCAGCGCGGGTGGCCTGGCGGTAGGGGTGTTAGGTGCCTTAAAAGCCGCTGGCGGGCTGTGGTTTGGCTGGAGTGGAGAAATCAGTGAAGAAGAGAAACCGCTCAAAAAGGTGACGCGCGGAAACATTACGTGGGCTTCATTTGCATTGAAAGAGAAAGACTATGATGAGTATTACTCGCAGTTCTCAAATGCCGTCCTGTGGCCTGCGTTCCACTATCGTCTTGATCTGGTCAAATTCCAGCGTGAATCCTTCGAAGGCTACTCGCGCGTAAATGCGCTGCTGGCGGATAAACTGCTGCCATTAATAGAGGAAGACGATATTTTATGGATCCACGATTATCACCTGCTGCCCTTCGCGAGAGAGCTGCGAAAGAGGGGGGTGAATAACCGGATTGGCTTCTTCCTGCACATTCCTTTCCCGACGCCGGAAATTTTTACCGCGCTGCCGCCGCATGAAGAGCTGCTGGAGGCGCTGTGTGATTACGATTTGCTGGGCTTCCAGACCGAAAATGACCGCCTCGCGTTCCTTGACTCCGTGTCTGGCAAAGCGCGTCTGGTGCCCAAAGGCGGGAAAACCCATACGGCGTGGGGGAAAACCTTCCACACCGAGGTCTATCCTATAGGGATTGAACCTGACGAAATCGCGGAGCAGGCTTCCGGCCCGCTGCCGCCGAAGCTGGCGCAGCTTAAGAATGAACTCAAGCACGTGAAAAATATCTTCTCGGTTGAGCGCCTTGATTATTCCAAAGGGCTGCCGGAACGCTTCCTGGCGTATGAAACGCTGCTGGATAAATACCCGCAGCATCACGGGAAAATTCGCTATACCCAGATTGCGCCGACGTCGCGCGGTGAGGTTCAGGCCTATCAGGATATTCGCCATCAGCTGGAGACAGAAGCAGGGCGCATTAATGGCCGCTACGGCCAGCTGGGCTGGACGCCGCTCTTTTACCTGAATCAACACTTTGACCGTAAGATCCTGATGAAGGTCTTCCGCTATGCGGACGTTGGGCTGGTCACGCCGCTGCGCGACGGGATGAACCTGGTGGCGAAAGAGTATGTGGCTGCCCAGGACCCTGCCGACCCGGGTGTTCTGGTGCTTTCCCAGTTTGCCGGGGCCGCAAATGAGCTCACGTCGGCGCTCATCGTTAACCCTTATGACAGGGATGACGTGGCTAACGCGCTGAATCGCGCCCTGACAATGCCGCTCACGGAACGTATTTCCCGCCACGCTGACATGATGGAAACAATCCGGAAGAACGATATTAACCACTGGCAGGCGCGTTTTATTCAGGATCTCCGGGATATCGCTCCGCAAAGTCATGAAGGCGATCTGCAAAAAAAGATCGCGACCTTCCCTAAACTTGCCTGATTTACTGCTGGGGGGCTAATGCCCCCCAAGCGGCACTAACAGCACATCGACCTGGCTCGACGCGACAATAGATTTCGCCGCGCAGGCTGCCCGCGATAAAAAGCTGTGGTTATGGTTCCCGCAAATCACTAAATCTATATTTTGTTTACGACACATATCGAGAATATGGGCGTTCAGTTCCCCGGTCGCAATAACGGTCTCATAAACAGGATATTGTGCCTTTTCCACTAATTCGCGCAGAAATTGCTGCGTTTCCTCCTGCAGAACCTCGCGAATATCCTCCAGCATGGGCGCGGCCAGCTGATTATACATCTCTGGCTCAGCGGCGAGCGTGATGAGGCTGATGCGGGCATTGTGGGGTCTGGCAATGGAAACTGCCCGGGCGACGAGCTGATGGCTTTCGGGGGAAACTGCTACAGAAACAAGAAGATGGGAGTAACTCATGGCGCACTCCTTTGATGTCTGAAAGACAGCGTTTAACCACCTTTACCGCGAAATCTCCGGTTCTGCAAGAGCAGATTACGACATTAGTGTGAAGCTTATCATAATTATTCATTAATTATTCTTATAAGAAGAATAACTGAAAAATGCGCCTAAATGAAAAAAATTAACAACTTAACGTAAATCACACAAATTCACGCCTTGACTGTTAAATCGTTTTGACCCGTTACAAACTCATTTCGAATGATCACGTCCTGAAACATATTTTTTGTGCTACCTGCATAACTATATGTTTTTTCACGGTAAGAAAAATGTTTCCAGGAGAGGGGCCTGATGTAAATGTTTCCGCGCGGCGCTTACGGTATGAAAAGCACGTTGCATGCCAGTTCGGATCACCCTTCTGCATGAGTATTCGTCAATTAAGAATACAAAACAGTACCGATTGGCTAAATTTTGAACAAATTACAAGTCATACTGATGGATTTATGGGTCATATTCACTTAAATTGTGTGACGTGGATCACATTTTTTTTAAATTTGAGGGTGGCTGGATTGTATGTGTCAAAACTGACGAGTAGAGTTTGCGTCGAATTAGGAAAAATCTTAGTTATTTGTAAGAAATGATAAATCATGTAAGAGACGCATTCGCGGTTTCTCTCTTACGGTTTCAGTGAATACAAACCTAAATTCAACTATGCATTTAGCCTTTTCTTTTTTATACCGGGTGATTTCCCGGCGACATCACGGGGTGCGGTCTTTCCGCATAAAAATAATAGTTGGTTATTCGGGATGGGAACAATGCATACATCCGAGTTGCTAAAACATATCTATGACATCAATTTGTCGTATTTACTGCTCGCGCAGCGTTTGATTAGTCAGGACAAGGCGTCCGCGATGTTTCGTCTGGGTATTAACGAAGAAATGGCAACCATGCTGGGCGGCTTAACCCTCCCGCAGATGGTTAAACTGGCTGAAACGAATCAACTGGTTTGCCAGTTCCGTTTCGATGATTCACAGACAATAACGCGTCTGACGCAGGAATCCCGTGTGGACGATCTTCAACAGATCCATACCGGTATTCTTCTTTCCACTCGCTTGCTTAACGAAATCAGCCAGCCTGATGACGTAGCCCGTAAGAAAAGGGCCTAGCAATGAGCGAGAAAAGCATTGTTCAGGAAGCGCGTGACATACAGTTGGCCATGGAGCTGATTACACTGGGTGCTCGTTTACAAATGCTGGAAAGCGAGACTCAGCTGAGCCGTGGTCGTCTCATCAAACTGTACAAAGAGTTACGTGGTAGCCCCCCGCCGAAAGGCATGCTGCCGTTTTCTACCGACTGGTTTATGACGTGGGAGCAGAATATTCATGCTTCCATGTTCTGTAATGCCTGGCAGTATCTTCTCAAAACCGGTTTGTGTAGCGGCGTTGACGCCGTGATCAAAGCGTACAAACTTTACCTTGAACAATGCCCACAGCAGGAAGAAGGCCCTCTGCTGGCGCTGACCCGCGCATGGACGCTGGTGCGTTTTGTTGAGAGCGGAATGCTTGAACTGTCTCGCTGCAACTGCTGCGACGGCAATTTTATTACCCATGCTCATCAACCTGCAGGCAGCTTCGCCTGTAGTTTATGTCAGCCTCCATCCCGCGCAGTAAAAAGACGTAAACTTTCCCGGGATGCTGCCGATATTATTCCACAACTGCTGGATGAACAGATCGAACAAGCTGTTTAACCCGAACGTGTGGGAAAGATTCCAGCAGCGGTAAGCAATTACCGCTGCTTTTTTTTACCCCGCAAACGGTAAACGCTGCGAGCTGGACGTCCTTGCCATAGTCACTAGCGGAAGGATGATGTCGTGCTTATCTTATTAGGTTACCTGGTAGTTCTCGGTACAGTTTTCGGCGGTTACATGATGACCGGCGGGCACCTTGGAGCACTCTATCAACCGGCTGAACTTATTATCATCGGCGGTGCAGGGGTAGGGGCTTTTATCGTTGGTAACAACGGTAAATCGATCAAGGGCACGCTGAAAGCGATTCCGTTGCTGTTCCGTCGCTCGAAATACACCAAAAGCATGTATATGGATCTGCTGGCACTGCTCTATCGCCTGATGGCGAAGTCGCGTCAGCAGGGCATGTTCTCGCTTGAACGGGATATTGAAAACCCGAAAGAGAGCGAAATTTTTGCCAGCTATCCGCGAATTCTTGCTGACGCAATGATGCTGGATTTCATCGTCGACTATCTGCGACTCATCATCAGCGGCAACATGAACACCTTCGAAATCGAAGCGCTGATGGACGAAGAGATCGAAACCCACGAAAGCGAATCTGAAGTGCCGGCCAACAGCCTGGCGCTGGTCGGCGACTCGCTTCCGGCATTCGGTATCGTTGCCGCGGTAATGGGCGTGGTTCACGCCCTGGCCTCGGCAGACCGTCCGGCAGCCGAGCTGGGCGCGCTGATTGCCCATGCGATGGTGGGGACTTTCCTCGGTATTTTGCTGGCGTACGGCTTCATCTCTCCGCTGGCAAGCGTTCTGCGCCAGAAGAGCGCGGAAACCACCAAAATGATGCAGTGCGTGAAGATCACGCTGCTCTCTAACCTCAACGGTTACGCGCCACCGATCGCGGTTGAGTTTGGCCGTAAAACGCTTTACTCCAGCGAGCGTCCGTCGTTTATCGAGCTTGAAGAACACGTGCGTGCGGTGAAAAATCCAAACCAACAGACGACAACTGAGGACGCATGAAAAACCAGTCCCATCCGATCGTCATCGTAAAAAAACGCAAGCACAAGGGCGGCGGGCATGGCGCACACGGCTCGTGGAAAATTGCGTACGCCGACTTTATGACCGCAATGATGGCGTTCTTTCTGGTGATGTGGCTGATCTCCATCTCCAGCCCAAAAGAACTGATCCAGATTGCCGAATATTTCCGTACGCCGCTGGCAACGGCGGTGGCCGGTGGGCCGCGTATCTCTAACAGCGAAAGCCCGATCCCGGGCGGCGGCGATGATTACACCCAGCAGAAGGGTGAGGTGAAAAAAGAGCCGAACATCGACGAGCTGAAAAGAAAGATGGAGCAGGCGCGTCTGAAGAAACTGCGGGGCGATCTCGATCAGCTGATTGAAGCGGATCCGAAGCTGCGCGCGCTGCGCCCGCATCTGAAGATCGACCTGGTGCAGGAAGGGCTGCGTATTCAGATTATCGACAGCCAGAACCGCCCAATGTTTAAAACCGGGAGTGCGGAAGTCGAACCGTACATGCGCGATATTCTGCGTGCCATTGCACCGGTGCTGAACGGCATTCCTAACCGAATCAGCCTGTCAGGACACACGGATGATTTCCCGTACGCCAGTGGGGAGAAGGGATACAGCAACTGGGAGCTTTCTGCCGATCGTGCCAACGCCTCGCGTCGCGAGCTGGTGGTAGGTGGGCTTGATGATGGCAAGGTACTGCGCGTAGTCGGCATGGCCGCAACCATGCGCGTTTCCGACCGCGGGCCGGATGATGCCATCAACCGTCGTATCAGTCTTTTAGTGCTGAACCAGCAGGCGGAGCAGGCCATCCTGCATGAAAACGCCGAAAGTCAGAATGAGTCACTGGACGATTTAAAACAGCCTGGGGCCGTTCCTTCGGCTGCCGTTCCAACATCGCCACCAGCCAATCCGAGGTGATAGCGTGAGCATGGATATTAGCGATTTTTACCAAACATTCTTTGATGAAGCCGACGAATTGTTGGCCGATATGGAGCAACACTTGCTCGATTTGGTGCCCGAAGCACCGGACTCCGAGCAGCTCAATGCCATCTTCCGTGCGGCGCACTCTATTAAAGGCGGAGCCGGAACGTTTGGATTTACCATCCTGCAGGAAACGACCCATTTAATGGAAAACCTGCTTGATGAAGCACGACGCGGTGAGATGCAGCTCAATACCGACATTATCAACCTGTTTTTGGAAACCAAAGATATTATGCAGGAACAGCTCGACGCCTATAAAAGTTCGGCAGAGCCTGATGCCGCCAGCTTTGAATACATCTGCAATGCGCTGCGCCAGCTCGCCCTGGAAGCAAAAGGTGAAGTCGCTGCAGCCGTTGTCCCTGCGGCGAAACTGAGCGTTGTCGATGCGGTTGCTGCCGACGAGGCCGCGCCAGCCGCTGCACAAGCGGGCAAACTGCGCGTTGTGCTGTCACGCCTTAAAGAGAGTGAAGTTAACCTGCTGGAAGAAGAGCTGGGTAACCTGGCGAAGTTAAGCAACGTGGTAAAAGGCAAAGACAGCCTTGCCGCGACGCTTGATGACGGTATTGGCCAGGACGATATCGTGGCGGTACTGTGTTTTGTGATTGAAGCTGACCAGATCGCCTTCGAAACCGAAACGGCCGCGGTTGACGCCCCTGCCGCTGCGGAAGAGGTGGCCGTTGTCGCTCAGGCCGCCGCACCGGCTGTGGCTCCTGCGGCTCCGGCGCTGAAGGCAGTGCCAAAAGAGGCCGCGGCACCAGGCCGTGCTGAGAAACCTGCCGCGCGCTCCAGCGAGTCAACCAGTATCCGCGTTGCCGTTGAGAAGGTCGACCAGCTGATTAACCTGGTGGGCGAACTGGTGATCACCCAGTCGATGCTGGCCCAGCGTTCTAACGAACTGGACCCGGTCACGCACGGCGATCTGATCACCAGCATGGGTCAGCTGCAGCGTAACGCCCGCGACCTGCAGGAATCGGTCATGTCCATCCGTATGATGCCGATGGAATATGTCTTCAGCCGCTTCCCGCGTCTGGTTCGCGACCTTGCCAGCAAGCTGAATAAACAGATTGAACTGACTCTGATGGGCAGCTCAACCGAACTGGATAAGAGCCTGATCGAGCGCATTATCGACCCGTTAACGCACCTGGTGCGTAACAGCCTCGACCACGGTATTGAACTGCCGGAAAACCGCATCGCCGCCGGAAAATCGCCGGTCGGCAACCTGATCCTCTCTGCGGAACACCAGGGCGGGAATATCTGCATCGAAGTGACCGATGATGGCGCGGGTCTTAACCGCGAGCGCATCCTGGCAAAAGCGATTTCGCAGGGGATGGCGGTCAATGAAAACATGACCGACGAAGAGGTGGGCATGCTGATCTTCGCGCCGGGCTTCTCTACCGCGGAGCAGGTGACCGACGTGTCCGGACGCGGTGTGGGCATGGACGTGGTGAAACGTAACATCCAGGAGATGGGCGGCCACGTTGAGATCCAGTCTAAACAAGGTTCCGGCACCACCATTCGCATCCTGCTGCCGCTGACGCTGGCGATCCTCGACGGCATGTCAGTCAAAGTGGCGGACGAAGTCTTTATCCTGCCGCTGAACGCCGTGATGGAATCCCTGCAGCCGCGTGAAGAAGATCTGCATCCGCTGGCGGGCGGCGAGCGCGTCCTCGAAGTGCGCGGTGAATACCTGCCGCTGGTGGAACTGTGGAAAGTGTTCGAAGTGGACGGGGCGAAGACAGAGGCCACGCAGGGCATCGTTGTGATCCTGCAAAGCGCGGGCCGCCGCTACGCGCTGCTGGTCGATCAGCTGATTGGTCAGCACCAGGTGGTAGTGAAGAACCTCGAAAGCAACTACCGCAAAGTGCCGGGTATTTCTGCCGCCACCATTCTGGGTGATGGTAGCGTGGCGCTGATCGTCGATGTGTCGGCGCTTCAGGGATTAAATCGTGAACAACGTGTGGCGTACACAGCCGCCTGATTAAGTAGAAGGTAATAACATGACCGGTATGAGTAATGTAACGAAACTGGCGGGCGAGCCATCAGGGCAGGAATTCCTGGTATTCACTTTAGGCGATGAGGAGTACGGCATCGATATCCTGAAAGTGCAGGAAATCCGTGGTTACGACCAGGTTACCCGCATCGCTAACACGCCTGCTTTTATTAAAGGTGTCACCAACCTGCGTGGCGTCATTGTGCCAATCGTGGACCTGCGCGTGAAGTTCAGCCAGGGCGACGTTGACTACGACGACAACACCGTGGTGATCGTTCTGAATCTGGGGCAGCGCGTGGTAGGTATCGTGGTGGACGGCGTATCTGATGTGCTTTCCCTGACCTCTGACCAAATTCGTCCTGCGCCGGAGTTTGCGGTCACGCTGTCGACCGAATACCTGACCGGCCTGGGCGCGCTCGGCGAGCGTATGCTGATTCTGGTGAACATCGAGAAGCTGCTGAACAGCGATGAGATGGCGCTGCTGGATATCGCCGCGAGTCACGTAGCGTAGGTAAATGCAAAACGGCAACCCAGGTTGCCGTTTTTTGTGTTTGCTTCCTCACCCTGTGGGAGAGGGCAGGGGTGAGGGCATCAGGCCTCACCCTTTTTTTCACCTTACGCTTCCTGCTTTACCAGCTCGGCTTCAGCTTCCGCTTCCCGCGCGCCTTCATTCTGCGACAGCATCGCGGTCGCGATCCCATTCCCCAGCACGTTAATTGCGGAACGGCCCATGTCCAGGAAGTGGTCGATCCCCATCAGCAGCAGAATACCCGCCACCGGAATATTAAAGCTCGGAATGGTTGCTGCCAGCACCACCAGTGAAGAACGCGGTACGCCGGCAATCCCTTTCGACGCCAGCATCAGGGTCAGCATCAGCACCGTCACTTCAGAGAAGCTCAGGTGAATGTTGTACGCCTGAGCGATAAACATCGAGGCGAAAGAGCAGTACACCATCGAACCTACCAGGTTGAAGGAGTAGCCAATCGGCAGAACGAAAGAGGCGATGTTGCGCGAGCAGCCAAAACGCTCCAGCTGTTCCAGCGTTTTCGGGTAGGCGGCTTCAGAGCTGCTGGTGGTAAACGCCACCAGGACCGGATCTTTCAGCATGCTGACCAGGCGAAACACCTCTTTTTTCAGCACCATGTAGCCCACGGCCAGCAGCACCATGCAGGTAAGAAGAATGGCAACATAGTAGCCGCCAATAAAGGAGGCGTAGTTCAGCAGAATGCCGAGACCCTGCGTGGCAATGACGGATGAAATCGCCGCGAAAATGGCCAGCGGAGCAACG
The DNA here is from genome assembly GCF_000801755.2 of Enterobacter sp. E20. Classification (NCBI taxonomy): domain Bacteria; kingdom Pseudomonadati; phylum Pseudomonadota; class Gammaproteobacteria; order Enterobacterales; family Enterobacteriaceae; genus Enterobacter; species Enterobacter sp. E20. Next base: position 2,963,065 of record NZ_CP012999.1, on the reverse strand, counting down.
TACATCACGTAACCCGTTACCTTCAGCATGATATGGGAAACCACATCCAGCGCGGCCACCAGCGGCGCGTTGAATTTCTGCCCCAGCGACGCGCCGCCGATGCCGAAGAACATTGAGAACACCACAATCTGCAGGATCTCATTGTTCGACATCGCCCCCGCGATACTGGTCGGAATGGTGTGCGACAGGAATGCTTTCAGCGTCATGCCGCCCACGGCCAGGCCGGTATCCACCGCTTCTGTCGGAACCGTCAGGTTCAGACCGCTTCCCGGATGCTCCAGCGTGACGATGAACAGGCCAACCAGAATAGAGAGCACGGATGAGCTGATAAACCACACCATCGCTTTGCCGCCAACGCGGCCAATAGTGGAGGTTTCGCCCAGCTTCATAATGCCGACGGTGAGCGTGCTGAAGACCAAGGGGGCAATGACCATTTTGATCAGACGGAGGAAAATATCGGTCAGAAGGGTAATATTATCCGACCAGGCTGTGATGGCATCCGCAGATGCGTACTCATGAATTGCTGCCCCTGAAAGAATACCCGCCAGCATGAATATCACGATGAAGAGTGTGAGTTTGTTTGCACTTGCCACGAAAAAAGACCCTCTATGCGCTTCAGATGTAGCCCGCGTCGATACATATAAATTTTTTATTACGATGCGGGAAATTATTCGGCACATAAATTGACGCAAAGTGTAGGGGGATACAACTCCTTTTTAATTTTTATTAAATTTGTTGTTAATGCGTCGACGATATATTGTGATCGTCGTCACACTTTAATGGATATATTCTCCCCGTGAAGAATAAAATTGCTGCCTGAATTAATTTAACTTGCTGTTATTTATAAGAAAATAGTGTCAATAAGACATATGCATTATGCGTTAAGGGTCGGGTGGTCGAAGCGATATCCGTAAACTAAATTCTCAATAACCCCCTCAGAGGAACGTTAAGCGGGGCTAACATCTTGAACGACAAAAATAAAATGTGGCAAGGGAACGGAGACGTCTTCTGGAGGGTGGTAAATGAAAAGAAAACTTCTTTTGATCTGCGCAGGCACCTTACTGGCTGCGACAACGGCCCATCAGGCGCTGGCCGTCACCAGCAGCGGCACCATCGGTGCAACGCTGACGCTGACAAACGGGTGTCTGATAAACGGCTCGCCCGCGCAGAGTGGTATTAACTTCGGTACGCTCGATTTCGGTACCCATCCGGCAACCTTTTCCACGCTTACGACGCAGCTGAGCGGCGCCAGCGGCGGAAACACCTTCACCATTCAATGTACGACCGCCAGCTATACGGTCGCGATCACCGGTAATACCCACTCCACCGCGCCCGGCTCCGTTGTCGGTTCGCCGGGCACGCCTGAACGCTATCTGGTGAATACGGCCAACGCGGCACAGGGCGTGGCTTACAGCCTGTACAGCGACAGCGGGTTTAACACCGTGATTGCCAATAACGCCGCGCTGCCGATCGCGTCTACGGCCGGAGGGGTGGACAGTTACACCCTCTACGGACGGATTACCGGCGGCGGTAACAGCGTGACGGTCGTTCCGGGAACCTACACCGACACGATTAACGTCAGCGTCACCTACTAGTCCCGAACCGCCATGAAGGCATCTCTCACAGGTCTGCGCAAACGCGCAGAGGGACGCGTGCAGCCTTTTTTCGCGCTGATCGTCGGATTGCTCACGATGCCCACGGCGGATGCGGTGACATCCCAGTCGTTTAAGGTCAGCGCGACGATTGTCCCGGGATGCGCGGTGGCCACCGGTAGCGGAGGGCTTCTCGGTACGCTGGATTTTGGCAGCCATAACGGCGTCGAGAGCGCGCCGGTGAGCACCAGCTTTGTGCCAAACGGGGCGTTGTCTATTGCCTGTACGCCAGGCGTGGCGCTGAGCATGAGCATTAATGGCGGTCAAAATTATTCATCCGTTCGCCGCATGAAGCGCGCGAACGGCGTCGATATGGTGCCATACCGGCTCTACAGCAGCAGCTCGCTGGCCGCGAACAGCGAAATTGGCGTCAACCAGGCGATAGCGGTGACCTATACCAACAGCAATAACATCGCGCTGCCGCTTTTTGGCGTGGCGCTACTGACCGGGTTTAGCCCGGCGGGAACCTATTCCGATCAGCTCACCGTGACCTTGTCATGGTAATAAAGGGAGAGTGTTGATGAAGCCATTTTTCAGACCGGTTTGTCTGGCGGGCGCGTTGGTAATGGCGGTTGCCGGCCAGGCGCAGGCGGCGGCTACCATCCTGCTCTGGCCCATCGATCCCTGGCTTGCTGCAGACGCCAACGCCACGGAACTGTGGATCCAGAATCAGGGAAACAGCGCCACGACGATGCAGGTTCGCATCGTGCGCTGGAAGCAGGAGGACGGACACGAGCGCTATACCGCGCAGCAGGACGTGGTCGCCAGCCCGCCCATCGTCACGATTGGCACGGGCAGCAAGCAGCTTATTCGCCTTATCAAACAGGCTTCGGTTCCCGCAGGGGTCGAACAGGCCTATCGCATTATCGTCGATGAAATTCCCCAGCCAGATGCCAAAGCCGAACCCGCCATCGGCCTGAAATTGCAGATGCGTTACTCCATCCCTCTGTTCGTATATGGGCAGGGGATCCCGACCATCAAAGAGGGTGCGCATCACGCTTTGGCGGAGACCCAAAACCTGAGCTGGCGGGTGACGCATGCGGAGGGGAAGCCTGCGCTGGAGGTCAAAAATCGGGGAGATGTCCACGTCAGGCTGAGCCAGGTGGCGCTGGAGCAGGGAGGTCAGAAACGCACGGTGGCGGAAGGATTGCTGGGTTACGTTCTGCCGGGCAGCACCCGCAGCTGGCCTATACCCGCTGGCGTTCGTCAGCCAGAGCGGATGAGCGCGCAGATTAATGCCAGGGACGAACAATGGCAGTCGACGCCCGTCAACTGAAGCCGGCGATGATGATACTGCTATGCGTCAGTTCCGCGACCCTGGCCGGGCCCGGCGACGACAGTTTACCGCCGCCTCCCCAGGCACAGGCGGTAAATGATGAAGCGGTTTTCCAGCTGGCCATCGTGGTCAATCACTACGACACCGGCCTGGTCGTGCCCGTGACGCAGCGTAAAGGCGCTTTCTTTATCTCCAGCGCCGATTTGCTGCGCGCGGGGCTGCCCCCGGCGCACGTTCCCACCGGCGAGGTAAATCTCTCCTCGCTTGCTCAGGTTCGGGTGGAGTACGACAGCGCCGCGCAGCGCCTGCTGCTTAACGTTCCCCGCGACTGGGTGACGGCCCGCGTGACGCCTTTCAGCGCGCAAGCGGCGCAGGCCAAACCGCACTACGGGCGCGGGGCGCTGCTGAATTACGATCTCTACACCAACCACACGGAACATATCGGTGGTCAGGCGTCGATCTGGCATGAGTTCCGCTACTTCAACGAAAACGGCTCGTTTTCCTCGACCGGTTACGCGCGGGAAAATTTCACCGGTAACGACGGACAGCAGGAAGGGTATGTCCGCTATGACACGACCCTGCTGTTCACCAACGAAGATGACGCGATGAGCTGGAGCGCCGGGGACGTGATCAGCGATGCCCTGAGCTGGAGCTCCAGCGTGCGGATGGGGGGGATAAGCGTCGGGCGGGATTTTTCCCTGCGTCCTGACCTGGTGACATGGCCGCTGCCCGAGTTCGCGGGGGAAGCCGCGGTACCCACCTCGGTCGATCTTTTTATCAACGGCTATCGCTCCGGCTCAACCCAGCTTCAGCCGGGCCCCTTCACCCTGACTAATCTGCCCTATATCAACGGCGCCGGGGATGCGGTGCTGGTCACAACGGATGCGCTGGGGCGCCAGGTAAGCACCACGCTACCGTTTTACGTCACCAGCGACCTGCTTAAGCAAGGGCTGAGCGACGGCGCCGTGACGCTCGGCAGCCTGCGGCGTAATTACGGTATCAAGAATTTTGACTACGGTCCGGCAGCCGGCAGCGGCTCGTATCGCTACGGAATGACGGACTGGCTAACCCTCGAGGGCCACGCGGAAGGGGCGCAGGAGCTGGCGCTGGGCGGCGCGGGGACGGTGATAAAACTCGGCCAGTTTGGCGTGGTGAATACCTCTTACTCGCAAAGCCGCATGCGCGGTGATACGGGCGGGCAAATCAACTGGGGTTACCAGTACAGTACCAGCGAGTTTAGCGTCGCCACCCAGCACACGCGTCGCGACCGCGGCTTTGGCAATCTCGCCCTTTACGATCAGCCGACGGTGTATGACGAAAGCGATAAGCCCATCGCCAGCTTTAGCCGTAATACGGACCAGTATTCGCTGACCTTCAATCTGGGACGGTACGGCAACATCGGTGCTGCCTGGATCGGCGTGGAGAGTTTTGACAGCCAAAAAACCGAGCTGCTCAATCTCTCCTGGAGCCGCAACCTGTGGGGGGCGAGCAGCATTTACCTGGCCGGCAGCCGGGATCGGCAGCGGGGAGACTGGACGGTCGCGCTGTCGCTGCAGGTGCCGCTTGGTGCGCGCGACAGCGCTGCCGTCACCGTTGAAAACACCCCGGATGCAGGCAGTACCCAGCGCATTAACTACAACCACTCCATGCCTTCTGACGGTGGGTTCAGCTGGAACATGGCCTGGGCCAACCAGTCAAGATCCAGTGATTATCAGCAGGGTACGCTGGGCTGGCGCAATAACAACATCGAGCTGCAGGGCGGCGGCTATGGCGAAAGGGATACCATGACCTGGTGGGGCGAGGCGATGGGCGCCGTTGTGCTGATGGACGGCGAGCTGTTCGCGGCGAATAAGATCAACGATGCGTTTGTGGTCATCAGTACCGACGGCCACCCGGACGTGCCCGTCAGCTATGAGAACCAGCCCGTCGGTAAAACCAATAACAACGGCTACCTGCTGGTCAGCGGGGTGTCGGCGTATTACCCGGCAAGCTACCGGATTGATACTTTGAATCTGCCGGCGGATACCCGTCTGAAAGAGACCGAGCGGCGGATCGCGATTCGGCGCCACAGCGGCTATCTGGTCGATTTCCCGATGGAGCAGGAACGGGTGGCCAGCGTTATTCTGCATGACGCGCGCGGGAAGGCGTTGCCGGTGGGAAGCCAGGTTCGACGCGCCTCGCGCAGCAATGCGGTGGTGGGGTATGACGGCATCGCCTGGCTGGAAAATCTCAGCGATGTGAACCCGCTGGAGGTGATCGCACCTGACGGGAGGCGCTGTAAGACTACCCTGACCGTGGGGGCCAATCCGGAGCACAAGCTGAAAACCTACGGGCCGCTGGTTTGCCGGGAGGAGCCATGACGCGCCTGCTGCTATTCATCCTGCTGCTGTTCTCCGGCGGCGGCTGGGCGGCGTGTACCGTCAGTACGGTTAATGCGTCGTTTGGCAGCGTCACCTCGTTCGCGCTTAGCGGAACCGGAGAAGTTCAAACCACCGGCACGCTGGTGGTGGCCTGCGATGCCGTACTGAATCTGCTGACCAGCGACTCGGTAACGCTGACCTACACCGCGGCATCTGTCTCGGGCAGCAGCCGGGCCACGATGAAACGCACGGATAATGCGGCCATCACCGACGTGATCCCCACCCGGCTGTGCGGATTATCGGGATGCGCGAGCAGCAGCGAGGTACAGATAAGTAAATCGTATACCTGGAGCGGGAGTACCCTGCTGGGGTTGCTGGGGTCAAAGCAGTACAACATTCCGCTCTATTTCCGCACCGTCGCCGGGCAAAACGTCACTGCCGGGCCATATCAGGTGCAGTTAACCTTCAGCATTAACTACAGCGTCTGCTCCGTCGGCGCGCTCGGCATTTGCACAATCAATCAGACGGGAACCGCGACAACCACCATCCTGCTGGATATGACCGTTACCAACGACTGCAGCGCCATGACCACGCCAGATGTGAACTTCAACAGCGCGCCGCTGGTGCAAAGTTTCCCCACCGTCTCGCAGGCGATTGCCGTCACCTGTACCAAAGGAAGTTCGTATACCATCGGCATTAATAACGGTGCCAACGCGCTGAACAACGTGCGGCGGATGGTGAGCGGCAGCAACGCCATGAGCTACGACATCTATAAGGAAGCCACCGGTAACCGCTGGGGCGGCAGCGGCAGCGAGCGCTGGTCAAGCGCGGTATCGTCCCAGGTCAGTACCGACGGTTTACTGCGCACCTACAACTACACCGCGAAAGTCCTGACCAATCAGGCCACGCCGCCCGCCGGAACCTACACAGACACGCTGATTGTCGACGTGGCGTTTTAACCCCGCGCTTTTCCCTTTCGCAAATGTAAAGTTCCTGTGGGCTGTGCCGATAACACCGTTAATAAATCTATGAGAAGGTGTTGTATGTTGAACCGTATCCGCGTTGTCACAATGCTCATGATGGTGCTGGTCATTTTCGCACTTCTTCAGCTCATCTCCGGCGGGCTTTTTTTCTCGTCATTAAAACAGAACCAGGACAGCTTCGCGGCCTCGAACGATCTCCGCCTGCAGCAGAGTGAACTCACGTCGACGTGGGATCTGATGCTGCAAACGCGTATCAACCTGAGCCGCTCGTCCGCGCGCATGATGATGGACCCCAACAATCAGCAGAGCAGCGCGAAAACCGATCTGTTGAAAAATGCCCGTGCCACCCTCGCTGACGCCGCGAAACACTACGACGCCTTCAAAAAGATCGCCCCGCAGCCTGCTATGGAGCAGGTGAGCCAGAATATCGATGAAAAATACAATGCCTACCATACCGGCCTGACAGAGCTGATTCAGTTCCTGGAGAGCGGCAATATGGACGCCTATTTCGCGCAGCCAACGCAGGGGATGCAAAACGCACTCGGCGCGGCGCTGGGGGAATACGCGAAGGTCAGTGGCGATCTCTATCACTCGGCCTTTACGGCAAGCCAGAATGACTACCGCTTTGCAAAATGGCAGATGGCCGTGATGGCGCTGGCGCTGGTCATTGTGCTGGTCGCGGTCTGGTACGGCATTCGCCATATCCTGCTGAACCCTCTCGGCCGCGTCATTGCCCACATTCGTGAAATTGCCGGCGGTGACCTGACCAAAACGCTGACCGTTTCCGGGCGCAATGAGATCACCGAGCTGGCAAACAGCGTTGACCATATGCAGCGTTCGTTAATCGAAACCGTCGCGAACGTGCGCAACGGGTCGGAGGCTATCTACACCGGCACCAGCGAAATTGCGATGGGGAATAACGACCTCTCATCCCGTACCGAGCAGCAGGCGTCCGCCCTGGAAGAGACGGCCGCCAGCATGGAGCAGCTCACCGCGACCGTGAAGCAGAACGCCGATAACGCCCGCCAGGCGTCTCAGCTGGCGGAAAGCGCCTCCGAGACGGCGCAGCGCGGCGGCCGCGTGGTGGATGGCGTGGTTAAAACCATGCACGAAATCGCCGACAGCTCGAAGAAAATCGCCGACATCATCAGCGTTATCGACGGCATTGCCTTCCAGACCAACATTCTGGCGCTGAACGCCGCCGTGGAAGCGGCGCGCGCGGGTGAACAGGGGCGCGGGTTTGCCGTGGTGGCCGGGGAAGTACGCAACCTGGCCAGCCGCAGCGCCAACGCGGCCAAAGAGATCAAGTCCCTGATTGAAGATTCCGTCTCCCGCGTGGATACCGGCTCCGTGCTGGTGGAAAGCGCCGGGGAGACCATGAATGACATCGTGAATGCCGTCACCCGCGTGACGGACATCATGGGTGAAATCGCCTCTGCGTCCGATGAGCAGAGTCGTGGTATCGACCAGGTTGCTCTGGCGGTATCGGAAATGGATCGCGTGACACAGCAAAACGCCGCGCTGGTGCAGGAGTCCGCTGCGGCGGCCGCTGCTCTGGAAGACCAGGCGAGCCGTCTGAAGATGGCCGTCTCGGCGTTTCGTCTCGCTTCACTCGCTGGAAACACGGTCACCACGCAGGCGACGTATCGAGCGCCAGCCGCTGAATCGGCTGCACACCGTACGCGCACCGCGACGACCGGACAAGATGAAAACTGGGAAACATTTTGACTGACAATTAAACCGCGGCTGCTTGCCGCTTGATGGGAGCGTGGATGTTAAATCGTATTCGTATCTCGACCACACTGTTTTTGATTCTGATCCTTTGCGGTGTGTTGCAGGTTGGCAGTAACGGGTTGTCTTTTTGGGCGTTTCGCGATGGCTATCAGAATTTGCAGGAAGTTGAGGCGAGTAATCAGCAGCGCTCCGCACTGGCACAAACGCGTGCCGTGCTGTTGCAGGCAAGCACTGAGCTGAACAAGGCGGGAACCTTAACCGCGCTGAGTTATCCGCCGGATGACATTAAAGCGCTGATGGCGACCGCGCGCGACAGCCTGAAGCAGGCTGACGCACAGTTTAAAGCCTTTACGGCGCAGGCCGCCGACAGTGAGAAAGAGAAAGCGCTGAAGGCCGCCATGAAGACGAACTTTGAGCAGTGGTACAGCGATCTGGACCACCAGGCGACGTGGCTTGAGAACAACCAGCTTTCGGACTTTATGACTGCACCGGTTCAGGCGTCTCAGGCGGCGTTTGACGGCAGCTTTAACGCGTGGCAGCAGGATATTAACCAGTCTGTTCAGCGTGCCGGTGACCAGAGCCGTCAAAGCTATCACATGTCGGGCGTCATCTTTGCCGTGGTGGTGATCCTGGCAGGGCTGCTGACCGGCGGGGCGCTGCTCTGGTCGCGCAGAATGATCGTGCAGCCGCTGGCGATTATCAGCAGCCACTTCGACAGTATTGCGAGAGGGGACCTGGCGCGTCCGGTGGCGGTGTTCGGCAAGAACGAAATTTCGGCGATCTTTGCCAGCCTTAAGGCGATGCAGGGATCCCTGCGGGAAACGGTGAGCGACGTGCGGCAGGGCAGCTATGCCATGCACACCGGGATCTCTGAGATTGCGGCGGGGAACAACGATCTCTCGTCCCGCACCGAGCAGCAGGCGGCCTCGCTGGCGCAGACGGCGGCCAGCATGGAGCAGTTAACCGCGACGGTAGGCCAGAACGCCGATAACGCGCGTCAGGCGTCTGACCTGTCAAAACAGGCGGCGATGACGGCGAAGAAAGGCGGCGACCAGGCGTCCCATGTCGCCAGCACCATGCAGGAGATTGCCACCAGCTCGCAGAAAATTGGTGACATCATCAGCGTGATTGACGGTATCGCGTTCCAGACCAACATTCTGGCGCTGAATGCCGCCGTGGAAGCGGCGCGCGCCGGTGAGCAAGGGCGCGGGTTTGCGGTGGTGGCGGGGGAGGTGCGTAACCTGGCGAGCCGCAGCGCCAACGCGGCGAAAGAGATTAAGGTGCTGATCGAAGAGTCGGTTTCGCGCGTTCAGCAGGGCTCAACGCTGGTGGATACGGCGGCGAAAACCATGCACGAGATCGTCACCTCCGTGACGCGGGTGAACGACATCATGGGCGAGATTGCCTCTGCGTCGGATGAACAGCGCCGCGGGATTGAGCAGGTTGCCCAGGCCGTCAGCCAGATGGATCAGGTGACGCAACAGAACGCCTCGTTAGTTGAGGAAGCGGCAGCGGCAACCGATCAGCTGGCCAGCCAGGCGGATCGTCTGACCGGACTGGTCGCGGTATTTAATGTGAAAGAGCACGTTGAAGCAGTAACAGAAGTCGGGCGGTCGCAGGCCGTGCCAGTTGTATCCTGAATGTAATTAAGAAGGCGCTATGACATCACCAATGCCCCCTGGGCAAACGTCATTATTGTTGCAGATGACACAGCGCCTCGCGCTGTCCGACGCGCATTTTCGTCGGATATGTCAGTTAATCTACCAGCGTGCGGGGATCGTGCTTGCGGATCATAAGCGGGACATGGTCTACAACCGCCTGGTGCGGCGCTTGCGTACGCTGGGGCTGGATGATTTTGGCCGCTATCTGAGCATGCTCGAGGCGAACCAGAACAGCGCAGAGTGGCAGGCTTTTATTAACTCGTTAACCACCAACCTGACGGCGTTTTTCCGTGAAGCTCACCACTTCCCGGTCCTGGCCGAGCACGCCCGCCGTCGCACCGGGGAGTATCGCGTATGGAGCGCGGCCGCCTCGACGGGTGAAGAGCCGTACTCGCTGGCGATAACCCTTGCTGACACCCTGGGCATGACGCCCGGACGCTGGAAAGTCTACGCCAGCGATATCGATACCGAGGTGCTGGAGAAGGCGCGTAACGGCGTGTATCGCCAGGATGAACTGAAAACGCTGTCGCCGCAGCAGCTGCAGCGTTATTTCATGCGCGGCACGGGCCCGCATGAAGGCCTGGTGCGCGTACGCCAGGAGCTGGCGAACTGCGTCGAATTCGCGCCCGTTAACCTGCTGGATAAGCAGTACAACGTGCCGGGGCCGTTCGACGCCATTTTTTGCCGTAACGTCATGATCTATTTTGATAAAACGACGCAACAGGACATTTTGCGTCGGTTTGTTCCGTTGCTCAAGCCTGACGGTTTACTGTTTGCCGGGCACTCGGAAAACTTCAGCAACCTCGCGCGTGAGTTTAGCCTGCGTGGGCAAACGGTATATGCGCTGAGTAAGGAAAAAGCATGAGTAAAATCAGGGTGTTGTCTGTCGATGATTCAGCGCTGATGCGTCAGATCATGACTGAAATTATCAATAGCCACAGCGACATGGAGATGGTGGCGACTGCGCCCGATCCTCTGGTAGCGCGGGATTTAATTAAAAAATATAACCCCGACGTGCTAACGCTGGATGTCGAGATGCCGCGCATGGATGGCATAGATTTCCTCGAAAAATTGATGCGGCTTCGGCCCATGCCGGTGGTGATGGTCTCCTCCCTTACCGGAAAAGGATCGGAAATCACCCTTCGCGCGCTGGAGCTGGGGGCGGTGGATTTTGTCACCAAACCGCAGCTCGGCATTCGCGAAGGGATGCTGGCCTACAGCGAAATGATCGCGGAGAAGATCCGCACCGCGTCGCGGGCGAAGCTTGCTGCCCATACGCCATTGGCCGCGCCTGCGACCCTGAAGGCCGGTCCCTTACTCAGCTCGGAAAAACTGCTGGTTATTGGGGCGTCAACCGGAGGAACAGAGGCAATTCGTCATGTACTCCAGCCATTGCCGCTTTCAAGTCCGGGTATTCTGATCACTCAGCATATGCCGCCAGGCTTTACCCGTTCGTTCGCCGAACGCCTGAACAAGCTGTGCCAGATCAGCGTGAAGGAGGCGGAAGACGGCGAGCGCGTGCTCCCGGGACATGCCTATATCGCCCCGGGCGACAAGCATATGGAGCTGTCGCGCAGCGGCGCTAACTATCAAATCAAAATTCATGACGGACCGCCGGTCAACCGGCACCGTCCGTCGGTGGATGTGCTGTTTCATTCGGTGGCGAAACATGCGGGGCGCAACGCCGTTGGGGTGATCCTGACGGGGATGGGCAACGATGGTGCCGCCGGAATGCTTGCAATGCACCAGGCTGGCGCCTGGACGATTGCGCAGAATGAAGCAAGTTGTGTGGTGTTCGGCATGCCGCGCGAGGCCATCAATATGGGTGGCGTGAGCGAAGTGGTCGATCTTAGCCAGGTAAGCCAGCAGATGCTGGCGAAAATCAGTGCCGGACAGGCAATACGTATTTGACTCAGGAGTATTATTTTATGGCGGATAAAGAGCTTAAGTTTTTGGTTGTGGATGACTTTTCCACCATGCGTCGCATCGTGCGCAACCTGCTGAAAGAGCTGGGCTTCAACAACGTTGAAGAAGCAGAAGACGGCGTTGATGCGCTGAACAAACTGCAGGCTGGCGGGTTTGGTTTTGTTATCTCCGACTGGAACATGCCAAACATGGACGGTCTGGAACTGCTGAAAACCATTCGTGCCGATGCCGGAATGGCGTCTATGCCGGTTCTGATGGTTACTGCAGAAGCGAAAAAAGAGAACATCATTGCCGCTGCACAGGCGGGCGCAAGCGGCTATGTGGTGAAGCCATTCACCGCGGCAACCCTGGAAGAGAAGCTCGGTAAGATCTTCGAGAAACTCGGCATGTGAGGTGATGGAAATGTTGCAACCTGCTATGAAACCCGTTGAAGAACACTCGCCGAGCGATATCATCGTCCGCATCGGCAGCCTGACGCGCATGCTGCGTGACAGCCTGCGTGAGCTGGGTCTGGATCAGGCGATTGCCGAAGCGGCAGAAGCTATTCCTGATGCCCGCGATCGTCTGGACTATGTTGTGCAGATGACCGCTCAGGCCGCGGAGCGTGCGCTGAACAGCGTTGAAGCGTCACAGCCGCACCAGGATGCGATGGAAAAGGGGGCGAAAGCGCTGAGCAAACGCTGGGACGAGTGGTTTGAAAATCCTATCGAGCTGGCGGATGCCCGCGAGCTGGTGACGGATACCCGTCAGTACCTGGGTGATGTGCCGGGCCACACCAGCTTCACCAACGCCCAGCTGCTGGACATCATGATGGCGCAGGATTTCCAGGACCTGACCGGTCAGGTGATCAAGCGCATGATGGATGTTATCCAGGAGATTGAGCGTCAGCTGCTGATGGTTCTGCTGGAGAACATCCCGGAACCGGCGGCCCGTCCAAAACGCGAGAACGAAAGCCTGCTCAATGGTCCACAGCTTGACGCCAGCAAGGCGGGCGTTGTGGCAAGCCAGGATCAGGTCGACGATCTGCTGGACAGCCTCGGCTTCTGATTGTTCTGATTACCCTCAGGCTGCGGCGTCAACCTGAGGGTATTTCGGTTAGCGAAGATCCATCTTCACCGTCACGTTACCTTCAAAGCGGCCCGGGGCCGGAGGGGCATTGGTCGTGCTGACCGGTACAGCCTGAATTTTGACCACACCGTTTCCCTGCGCGTCCATCGTCACCGGAAACTCATAGGTCCCGTCCAGCGCGACGTTCTGACTGTTTTCATCATATACACGCACCCCGAGATCGTCCCTGTCCAGAAGTTTAGCAATGTACGGCGTACTGCTGTCCGCCACGCCCTGATCTGCTGTGAGCGTGAGCTTTATCCGGTCCGTGTTTCCCACTGCGTTATCATCACAGTGATAGGCAATATCGACGTTTTTGATGGCATAACGTTTTGGCGGTTGCCCCTTGATGACGAATTGCTTGCTGACGATGCCGCCGAACTCAACCTCAATGGTGCTGCCTGCGTTGATGGTGCAGCTTAGCGGCGCAGACAGCGTGCCGCCAAACCAGATATCAGAGACCTGTTCTGCCTGCCCCGAATCGCAGCTTGTCCCCGTACCGAAATAGAGGCAGGCATAGTTTTGCGCGACAATCGTCGAAGGGATCACCTCTTGGCCCAGGATGGGTTTTTTAATGTGAAGCAGGATCGCAACGACGTTCCAGCGGAAATTACGCTTTGTTGCAGCGGCATAACTCGGCTGGGTGCCTCTGCTGCAAACGTTGGCATCTCCCTCCGTTTTGGCGAGTGCATTCTCGGTAGTGCTACGCATATTAGCTCTGGGCGTCGGGTATTCATTGACAGCTATCGGGGTCAAAGAAGTGCCGTCCGGAGAGTTGATTGCATCAGCGTAGGCGGTGATATCGGCATCGATTTTTTCGGTCAAATAGCCGTATCCGTTTGTTCCCGGATTCAGCGGACTTCCGGCAAACGTTTTTTCATAGACCATACTCGAAGAAAACATATTTGCGGGACAGCTGCAGTTGGCCACTATCTCCGGGCCATTGCCGACCAGATGATTTGGCACATCATAGTCATGATTGGCGATATTTTCGCTGGACGAAAACTCATGATCGAACGTCGTGGTGTAGGCTTGTGGTGCACTAAAGCAGCTATGAAGTAAAGTCACTGCTCCCCTGCTCGGGCTGGCTGCGCTCAGGCTCAGTGCCGTGGCCAATGAAGCCCAGGCGGCCTGTTTCTTGAGTATAGTTATCATGTGCTTATTCCTGCTGACAAAGCTCGCTAACCGAGCGAATACCGTTAGGGCTTTCGGTTTGGTTGGCTGACTGTTGCGTAATGCTGGCGCGGCACTGTTGGCCCGTGCCGTTGCCCCATTTCACGGTGATTTGCGCGGTCTCTCCAACGCCTGCCAGATAGACGGTGCCAGTTTCATCGACAATCCCGCTCATCACCGGGTCGCTACTGGTCGCGATGGCGCCGAACGGAACGGGGAGGCCGCTTGGACGCTTCAGGGTGACCAGCATCCGGTAGCCTGTGTGGGCGTCAAATCTGGCCAGCACCGCCGCGTTGCGCGAGGGAATGACGGTGATGGCGGTATCACTGCTGTCCACATTTTCCGGCAGGCTCGAGGTATCAATACGAATATTGTTCTCCTGGTAGGGAGTGAGCGATGGAATGACTGCGTTACCCTGCCAGTCGGTCCGAATACCCCGCTGGTTCAGGAAACGGATGCCGGAAGCGTCGTTGGCGTTCACGATAGCAAACTGGCTTCCTAAAGGTTGAGCCAGCGTGATGCCCTGAGGATGGGCTACAATAGCGCCGCCAATGCCGTAGTTAAGCTGCTGAGAGTGATCGGTGGAAGCGTAATAGCCTGCGGTCAGATTGGCGTACTGCGAGCGGTAGCTGCCATAGACGCTGCTGATATCTTCCCCGTCGTGGTTGGAGTGGCTCTGCTGCAACGAGTAGCTCAGACGCTCATCCTCCAGAAGCGTGCCGCTGAGGCCCACGTTTTGCCGCGTATAGCCATTTTTAGTGTTGCTGATGTTGTAGCTACTCCAGGCGCGTGGCAGCCATCTGGCGAGAGGAATGCTAAATCCCAAAGAGACCATCCTGTCAGACTCGTCGCCGTTGGTTTTGCTGTACGTATAGGCAATGTGATAGCTCGTGCCGGCAACAACGGTATTGAATCCCAGGGACAGGCTGCGCTCTTTTTTAGAGGTGCCCCAGTAATCCTGCTGATAACCGTTAAGATACAAACTCACCCCAGCAACGGTTTGGCTAACGCTGGCCTGAATGCGGTTGCGTTTATTGTAACGAAACTGCAGATCGTCTTCGTGAGCGTCAAGTTTTTGGTTGGCGTCGGCAAAGCTGTAATACCCGCGGCTGGAGTATCGGTAGCTGCCGAGGCTGAAGTTGGTATCGGTCGAATCCAGTTTACCGGTATAAAGCAAACGCCATGACTGGCCGGTATGCTGGCTGTTATCGTCTAGCCGGGTATCGGCCATGGTAACGTCAGCGGACAGCGAGCCCAGCGGACCGAGCGCCAGACCGGCACCGGTATTGGCTGCGTTATAGTCTTTCGAGAGCGTCAGCCCTCCAAACCAGGTGAGAAGGTTATTTAAACCGTAAATCATGCTTCCCTGGAAAAAGTCGGGTTCCTTTTGGTCGCTCCCGCTTTCAGCACGATAACGGCCTGCTGTCATTTCGTACTTCATATGCCCAGGCCGCAGCATAACCGCGATACTGGAGTAGGGCTGCGTAAAGTGATGCTCGGTGCCGTCAGCCTCTTTCACCGTAACGTCCAGATCGCCGCTGTTGGTCGTGGAGTAGAGATCGTCGATTTCGAACGCGCCCGGCGCGACATTTTGCTGATAGATGAGGTAGCCATTCTGGCGCACCGAGACTTCCGCATTTGAACTGGCGATGCCGCGTATGACAGGAGCATAGCCGCGTTGGCTGTAGGGAAGCATCTCTTCATCCGACGCAAGGTTAACGCCCCGGTACTGTAAGCTATCAAATACCTCGCCCCGCGTGTTGCTTTCTCCGGCCGTGAACTGTGCCTTGATGGCGTCAACGTCATGCTGGAGGAAGCTATTGATGTTTTCCCACAGGTTTTCATTCTCTGAATTGCTCCACGTTGAATAATTGCGCACTCGCCAGCCACCCAGGTTGGCGCCGGTGCGCAAATTCAGATACTGA
Organism: Enterobacter sp. E20; assembly: GCF_000801755.2. Classification (NCBI taxonomy): domain Bacteria; kingdom Pseudomonadati; phylum Pseudomonadota; class Gammaproteobacteria; order Enterobacterales; family Enterobacteriaceae; genus Enterobacter; species Enterobacter sp. E20. The sequence goes on along the minus strand of NZ_CP012999.1, from coordinate 2,947,268 downwards.
CTGGTGGCGCTGTTGTCGCCGCTCTCCTGATTTTTTGATCCTGAGAAAGCGTAGTCACTGAACAACACGGGAACACCGTCGTCCCACCGCGAAGGATCGATGTAATCGCGACCGGTACCCCTTAACGCGGCCTGAGGAATACTCAACGCTAATGTCATGTTTGAAAAATCAAGCCGCGCGGAGGCCTGGGGGATATAGTTGCTGATATCTTTAGGCAAAGCCTTATTGGCGGGTAACGCAAGCAAGGCGGGATACTGGTCGATAGCAACCCCCCATGCCCGCAGCATATCCGGTGTGAGCTGCGGTATCAGTGACCCTTCCGGGGAGCTGACGTAAGCGATACTGGTGGTGCTCAGGCGGTGTTCGTTCACCTGCACTCGTGAAGAATAGGTGCCGGGTAACTGAGCATTCGACTTTGAAAAGAGTGAAAGGTCGATATCCTGCTGGGCCAGCATGTCCCCTTCAAGCGATGAGGGAGAGAAACGATACTCACGGGCCAGCGTCGAGAAGCTCGCGATGAGCAAGACACCGCCAAGGCAGCGAAGAAGCGGATTCGGTCTAAAGAGCCGCTCGTATGACATATCATTACGTCCTGTCATCATCGCGGTCTTTTAATCCTGCGCCAGGGTGGCGGTGTATTTTTCGGAAGCATTGCCATAATCGGTTATGCAGCGCCAGGTGACGCTCGTCCCCTGAGCATTGTCAGGGAGAGGAATGTCAGCGCGGGATTTAGGGGCAACCATGTCGGCTTTCTCCACTTTGTGCGCTCCCAGCGCAAGTGAATCAAAGACGCTGTAGAACGCCCCCTCGTTGATGACAGTGAGCTGTTGACCATGACGAGCGAAGCGCAGGTTTTTGCAGGATTCAGAGGGCGTACCGCTCAGTCCGACAGGGCGCCAGAACAGTTTCAGACGCGTTTTATAGATTAACCGCAGGACGTTTTTGTCTCCCTCATCCGTAGCCGTGGCAGGAACGGTTCGTACGTTCATATAGAACAGAGACTCTTTATCGCCTGCTAAGGTTGTCCCGTTCCAGGTAATACGCAGGCTTTGCTCTTTTTGCGGATCGAGCCGAAAGAGAGGCGGTGTCACGATAAACGGTCCGTGCGTTTTACCATCACCTGTATCCGTCCATGACTGTATTAACCATGGAAGCTCTTTATCATTATTTTGTAAGGGCAGGGCAACTTCCTTTTTCGCGGCATCGTAGATTATGCGTGTGCGACCGTTCTGAATACCTGCTGCGTGACAAAAGGTGCTCGCAATAACAGGAATGCATAATAAGACCTGGAGTAAAATGCGCATGGTGAAACCTTTAATAAAGGAGGTTGAAGGGAAATGATAATAGTCCGAGTCCGGACTATTATCAGATCATGACTCCTTAAACGTCATGACGCCTAAATATATATATTATGAATATCAGTAATGCGTTTGTTAACGGTAAAGAATATTTACCGTCATATCAGCATCTGCCGGACCGGCGGTAACCGCATCTGCAAATGATTTATAGCGGGCATTAAAATCAGCTTTAATTGTATCTTCGGATTTTGTCGCCAGTTCGATATAGATCTGCCCCTCAGCGCCGTCCATCGTAACGAGTTGATCATCTTTACCCGACGGGCTGACGGCAATGCCGATACCGGTAGCCGCGGTTTCGCCCGTGGTGGTAATTTTACTGACATCCAGCAGCGTCTTGGTCTTGGTCAGGGTCGTCGGGCCGTTAAAGGTTAACTGTACAGCCGGAAGTCCATCGCTTTTTAACGGGCAATTCGCCAACGTAATGGAGAATGGCATAAGTGCGGTTTCCGTCCCAACGGTTGTAAACAATGATGAAGGATAGGTTCCCAGTGGGATAGTACTGTCCGTGCCGTCGTCACCCTGAACGGTGCAGCTTGATTCGATAATTTCACCCGTGAAGTGAATAGTGCCAGCATTCATTTCTGCGGCGAAACCATTCATCGACAGTGTTGCAAGGGCTAAGCCCGCAATAATATTCTTTTTCAAATCCATCTTAAATGTTCCTTTAAGTAAAAATAATTATCTGGCATGCATTTTGCTTTCTGGTGGAAAGTAAATTATGTCGCGTGAAATTATAACATTTAATTTTCTGCGGGTAATTGAGTCTCAGGATTAATGTTATGCAGATTTATCCTTTTTAGGATTGTGTGGGGTAATAATTTATATGTTATCGATTGCTCTGAATTATTGAATTTACATAATTACATCATTCCTGCAATACCAGGTAGTTAAAATCGACGGTTATGTTAATTTTCTTTCGGAATATTTTTAGAGTAGATGTTCTTTAAAACTGCGCTTAATTCATTTTGTAATATGAAACACATCACAAAAGCTGGAGAATGTTCGTTCGAACATTACTTGCCCTCTCTTCACTCACCCGAATTGCGGAGGGTGGTCTTAAACTGGATAAAAAGACCCGGTTATAGGGGTTTATCAACCCATTGATGAAAGGCGGTGCTGGCATGATACCCGTGACGTAATGGGCTGAGCATGCACTGTGGCAGAAGAGAACGACGACAAAACGGAAGCCCCCACACCCCACCGACTAGAAAAGGCGCGTGAGGAAGGGCAGATCCCCCGATCCCGAGAATTGACCTCCCTGCTGATCCTTATCGTAGGGGTGTGCATTATCTGGTGGGGCGGGGAGTCGCTCGCCCGCAAGCTGGCGGGAATGTTGTCCACCGGCTTACGTTTTGACCACAGCATGGTCAACGATCCGAATCTGATCCTCAGCCAGATTATTCAGCTTATTAAAGGGGCCATGGTCGCGCTGCTGCCCCTGATTACCGGGGTTGTGCTGGTCGCGCTGGTCTCTCCGGTGATGCTCGGCGGTCTGGTTTTTAGTGCCAAATCGCTGCAACCGAAATTTTCCAAACTGAACCCGCTGCCGGGTATCGCGAAAATGTTCTCTGCGCAGACCGGGGCTGAGCTGCTCAAAGCCGTTCTCAAATCGGTGCTGATGGGCAGTTCCGCGGGGTTTTACCTCTGGTACCACTGGCCGGAAATGATGCGTCTTATCAGCGAATCGCCGCTCACCGCGATGAGCAACGCATTGAATCTGGTCGGGCTCTGCGCGCTGCTGGTGGTGCTCAGCATTATCCCGATGGTGGGTTTTGACGTGATCTTCCAGCTTTATACCCACTTCAAAAAGCTGCGCATGTCGCGTCAGGATATCCGTGACGAATATAAGCAGATGGAAGGTGACCCGCACGTGAAAGGGCGCATCCGCCAGATGCAGCGTGCCGCCGCCCGTCGCCGGATGATGGACGATGTGCCGAAGGCCGACGTCATCGTCACCAACCCGACACACTATTCCGTTGCGCTGCGCTATGACGAAAACAAAATGAGCGCGCCGAAAGTCGTTGCGAAAGGGGCGGGGCTGATCGCACTGCGTATCCGGGAAATTGGCACTGAAAACCGCGTGCCGATCCTGGAAGCCCCTCCGCTGGCGCGTGCCCTGTACCGCCATGCGGATATCGGACAACAGATCCCGGGACAACTCTACGCCGCCGTGGCGGAAGTGCTGGCCTGGGTGTGGCAGTTGAAGCGCTGGCGTCTGGCTGGCGGTCAGCGGCCTGTGAAACCTGAAAACCTTCCGGTGCCTGCCGCGCTGGATTTTATGAACGAGAAGGACACTGATGGCTAATCTGGTGGCAATGTTGCGCCTGCCCGGCAACCTGAAATCGACCCAATGGCAAATCCTTGCCGGGCCGATTCTGATCCTGCTAATTCTGTCGATGATGGTACTGCCGCTCCCGGCGTTCATCCTCGATCTGCTTTTCACTTTCAACATTGCGCTGTCCATTATGGTGCTGCTGGTGGCGATGTTCACCCAGCGTACCCTGGAGTTCGCCGCATTCCCGACCATTCTGCTGTTTACCACCTTGCTCCGACTGGCGCTGAACGTGGCGTCCACGCGTATCATCCTGATGGAAGGTCACACCGGTGCGGCAGCGGCAGGTAAAGTGGTGGAGGCGTTCGGCCACTTCCTGGTGGGCGGCAATTTCGCTATCGGTATCGTGGTGTTCGTTATCCTCGTTATCATCAACTTTATGGTTATCACCAAAGGTGCAGGGCGTATCGCGGAAGTGGGCGCGCGTTTTGTGCTGGACGGGATGCCGGGCAAGCAGATGGCGATCGACGCCGACCTGAACGCCGGCCTTATTGCCGAGGATGAAGCCAAAAAACGCCGTTCGGAAGTGACGCAGGAGGCGGACTTCTACGGCTCCATGGACGGTGCGAGCAAGTTTGTGCGCGGTGACGCCATCGCGGGCATTCTGATCATGGTGATTAACGTGGTCGGCGGCCTGCTGGTGGGGGTATTGCAGCACGGGATGGACATGGGCCACGCGGCGGAAAGCTATACGCTGCTGACCATTGGTGACGGTCTGGTTGCGCAGATCCCGGCGCTGGTTATCTCTACTGCGGCGGGTGTGATTGTGACCCGCGTGAGTACCGATCAGGACGTTGGCGAGCAGATGGTGGGCCAGCTCTTCAGCAACCCGCGCGTTATGCTGCTGGCCGCTGCCGTTCTGGGTTTGCTCGGCCTGGTGCCGGGGATGCCAAACCTGGTGTTCCTGCTGTTTACGGCGGGTCTGCTGGGGCTTGCCTGGTGGATGCGCGGTCGTGAAATCAAACCGGCAGCGGAGCCTGTTCAGGTAAAAATGCCGGAGAATACCCAGGCCGTCGAAGCGACCTGGAACGACGTTCAGCTGGAAGATTCCCTGGGAATGGAAGTGGGCTATCGCCTGATTCCGATGGTCGATTTCCAGCAGGATGGCGAGCTGCTTGGCCGTATCCGCAGTATCCGTAAAAAATTCGCGCAGGATATGGGTTTCCTGCCGCCGGTTGTACACATCCGCGACAATATGGACCTGCCGCCCGCGCGCTACCGCATTCTGATGAAAGGGGTCGAAATTGGCAGCGGTGATGCCTATCCGGGCCGCTGGCTGGCGATTAACCCGGGTACCGCCGCAGGCACGCTGCCGGGCGAGCAAACCATCGATCCGGCCTTTGGCCTGGCCGCTATCTGGATTGAAAGTGCCCTGAAAGAGCAGGCGCAAATCCAGGGCTATACGGTTGTTGAAGCCAGTACCGTGGTGGCGACCCATCTTAATCACCTGATTGGGCAATTCTCGGCAGAGCTGTTTGGCCGTCAGGAAGCGCAGCAGCTGCTGGACCGCGTCACGCAGGAGATGCCGAAGCTGACGGAAGATCTGGTCCCGGGCGTGGTGACTTTGACTACGCTGCACAAGGTGCTGCAAAACCTGCTCGAAGAGAAAGTGCCGATCCGCGATATGCGCACCATTCTCGAAACCCTTGCCGAGCATGCGCCGATACAAAGCGATCCGCACGAGCTGACGGCGGTGGTACGCGTGGCGCTGGGTCGTGCGATCACCCAGCAGTGGTTCCCGGGAACCGGAGAAGTGCAGGTCATTGGCCTCGATACGCCGCTTGAACGCCTGCTGCTGCAGGCCCTGCAGGGCGGGGGCGGCCTGGAGCCGGGCCTGGCGGACCGTCTGCTGGCGCAAACGCAGGAGGCGCTGGCGCGCCAGGAGATGCTGGGCGCGCCGCCGGTGCTGCTGGTGAACCATGCGCTGCGTCCGCTGCTGTCGCGCTTCCTGCGTCGTAGCCTGAACCAGCTGGTCGTGCTGTCGAATATGGAGCTGTCGGATAACCGTCACATCCGCATGACTGCGACGATTGGAGGAAAATAATGCGTAAATGGCTCTGGATTTTGTTCTTCCCGCTGGCGGCGCACGCGGCCGGGGAGGGCTCCTGGCAGGCAAGCAGCATGGGCGTGACCCTCAGCAACCGGGGCGTTGCTATGTCATCTAACCCGCTGTCGCCTTCTGAAGGCGTTTCCGGTCAGATGGGCCTTGTGGTCTGGAATTACCGGCTGATTGGCCCAACGCCCGCAGGGCTGCGGGTGCGCCTCTGTTCTCAGACGCGCTGCACGGAAATTGACGGCGAAAATGGCACGACGCAGGCGTTCAACGGCGTACCGGCCATTGAACCTTTGCGTTTCATCTGGGAAGTGCCGGGCGGGGGACGTTTAATCCCGGCGCTGAAAGTACAGAGTAATTCAGTCATCGTGAACTACCGCTAACACCCTGCCTTTTCACCAGCCATCAGCAATTTTGATGGCTGGCTCTCAAAATTGACCTCACCTTTTGATCAAATAGAAACGCTGTTTTATAAATCAGTGACGCGCGTGACGGTACTCTTTGCATTATTGCCATTGACCCTCTTAGGGATGGCAGAAACAGAAAGGTATCAACCGGTCGATGCATTTACTGTAGCCGTCTAAAAGCTCCCGAAAGACGCTTGCTTGCAGGGAGTCTCCCAAAACTGATTAGGGGTGACGGCAATGAGAACACGTAAAATTGGGCTCGCAAATTATCTCGCTTACGGGTCAGGCGATTTCCTCGGGGCGGGTACCACCGCCCTGACGGCGGCCTGGCTTTTATATTTTTATACCACCTTCTGCGGGCTCTCACCGATCGAAGCAACGTTTATCTTTGCCGCTGCAAGGGTGCTTGATGCCGTCGTTAGCCCGTTAATGGGCTTTTTAACCGATAACTTTGGGACGACCTGGCTCGGTAAGCGCTTCGGCCGCCGTAAGTTTTTTATCCTGCTGGGGATTCCGTGCGTGTTCAGCTACTCGCTGATGTGGGTTGGGGACATGAGCTTCTGGTACTACCTGCTGACCTATCTGGTGTTTGATATTGTCTACACCATGATTCTGGTGCCGTACGAAACGCTGGTGCCGGAAATGACTGATGACTTTAAACAGAAAACCAAGTTCTCCGGGGCGCGTATCTCAATGGCGCAGATGTCCGCCATTCTGGCCTCCTTCCTGCCGGGGATCCTGTTAACCCACTTCGGGAAAGAAAACGCCATCTCCTTCTTCTACGCAAGCCTGGTCTTCTCCTTGCTCTGCGCGCTGATGCTAACTTTCGTCTGGTTCTTTACCTGGGAACGCCCGCGCGAAGAGTGGTCAGAAGCGGCGCTGCGTGCTGAAGAAGAGAAGAAGAAGCTGACGCTGGGGCAGAGCCTCAACCGCCTGATCGTTGAGTTAAGCTCCACGCTGCGCATCAAGATTTTCCGTCAGCATCTGGGCATGTACCTTGGCGGCTATATCGCGCAGGACGTGTTTAATGCGGTATTCACCTACTACGTGGTGTTCGTGCTGATGCAGGAAGCGTCAATGGCGTCCAATCTGCTGGGCACGATGGCTATTTTCCAGTTCTTTGCGGTTATCGCCATGATCCCGCTGTGCATCCGTTTCGGGCCTGCACCGTCCTACCGCATGGTCGTGGTGCTGTTTGGTCTGGCGTCTCTCTCTTACGCCATGCTCTATTACGCGGGCCTGAGTGACGTCTACGCTCTGCTGTTGCTGATCTCAGCGGTTGCCGGTCTCGGTCGCGGCGGTATCAACTACGTGCCGTGGAACACCTATACCTACATTGCTGACGTGGATGAAGCGATCACCGGCCAGCGCCGCGAAGGGATCTTCGCGGGCATCATGACCCTGACCCGTAAGGCGTCACAGGCCGGTGCGGTGATGCTGGTGGGCATCGTGATGCAGATGTCCGGCTTTGTTAGCGGTCAGAAAGTACAGCCTGCGGAAGTGAGCCACACCATTTTGACGATCCTGAGCGTGGGCACCATCCTGGTCCTGTTCTGCGGCTTCCTCGTTTCCCTGCGCTTCAGGCTCAATTTGCAGACCCACAGCACGCTGCGCGAGGAGACCGCGAAAATGCGTGAGTGTGGTCATGCGATGCCTGAGTCAGCGACGCCACACGCCCGCGCCACCGTTGAGATGCTGGCCGGTATGCCTTATGAGTCACTGTGGGGCAATAACAACATCGGTTATCTGAATCGCAATAAGCCAGCGGCACCCTCGCTGAAGGATCGCGCGGTACTGAATTCGACATACAACAGAGGTTAAGATGATGAAAGTTTGGCCTGTCAAACATAGCCCGTTATTACGTCAGCCAGAGCGCTTTATCGCCCGGGACGAACTGAAATCGCTGATTCAAAAGGTGACGCATAGCCTGGTCAATATCCACGACAAAACGGGTGAATTTTTGCTGCGGCTGGACGACGGGCGCGTGATCGACACTAAAGGCTGGGCCGGATGGGAGTGGACGCACGGCGTTGGCCTGTACGGTATCTGGCAATATTACTGCCAGACCGGCGACGAAGGTATGCGAGACATCATCGACAGCTGGTTTGCCGACCGCTTTGCGGAAGGCGCGACCACCAAAAACGTGAATACCATGTCGCCGTTCCTGACGCTGGCTTATCGCTACGAAGAGACCAAAAATCAGGCCTGGCGGCCGTGGCTGGAAAGCTGGGCGGAATGGGCGATGGCCGAGATGCCGCGCACGGAACACGGCGGGATGCAGCACATCACCCTGGCGGAAGAAAACCATCAACAGATGTGGGATGACACGCTGATGATGACGGTGCTGCCGCTGGCGAAAATCGGCAAGCTGCTCAACAAACCGGAATATGTAGAAGAGGCGGTGTATCAGTTCCTGCTGCACGTGCAGAACCTGATGGACCGGGAGACCGGGCTGTGGTTCCACGGCTGGAGCTACGACGGCAACCATAACTTTGCCCGTGCCCGCTGGGCGCGCGGCAACAGCTGGCTCACCATCGCGATCCCGGACTTCCTCGAGCTTGTGGATCTGCCGGAAAACAGCGCCGTGCGCCGCTACCTGGTGCAGGTATTGAATGCGCAGATTGCCGCGCTGGCGAAATATCAGGACGACAGCGGGCTATGGCATACGCTGCTCGACGATCCACATTCTTATCTTGAGGCGTCCGCCACGGCAGGGTTTGCCTACGGTATTCTGAAAGCCGTGCGCAAGCGCTACGTTGGCGCGGAGTATGCCGGAGTGGCAGAAAAAGCGATTCGCGGTATCGTCAAAAATATTTCGCCGGAAGGCGAGCTGTTGCAAACGTCGTTCGGCACGGGCATGGGCAGCGATCTTGAGTTTTATCGCCAGATCCCGCTGACGTCGATGCCGTACGGACAGGCGATGGCGATTCTCTGTTTAACGGAATATTTGCGGAAGTATTTCTGATAAGAAAAACCCGGCGCTTGCCGGGTTTTTTGTATTACATGCGTTCTACGGTTTCGATACCCAGGGTATCCAGACCCAGCTTCAGGGTCTTCGCCGTGAGCTGCGCCAGCTTCAGGCGGCTGTTGCGGACCGATTCGTTTTCCGCAGACAGAATAGGGCAGTGTTCGTAGAAGCCGGAGAACAGCCCCGCCAGATCGTACAGGTAAGCACACATCACGTGAGGCGTGCCGTCACGCGCGACAACCGTCAGCGTCTCTTCAAACTGCAGCAGGCGCGCTGCCAGCTGTGCTTCACGATCTTCCGTGATGATCACTGTCGCATTCGCCAGTACGTTTTCATCAATGTTCGCCTTACGGAACACCGAGAGCACGCGGGTGTAGGCATACTGCATGTAAGGCGCCGTGTTGCCTTCAAACGCCAGCATGTTATCCCAGTCGAAGATATAGTCGGTGGTACGGTTCTTGGAGAGATCCGCGTATTTCACCGCACCGATACCCACGGCGTTGGCCAGTTTTTCCAGCTCATCGGCAGACATGTCCGGGTTCTTCTCGGCCACCAGACGGCGGGCGCGTTCCAGCGCTTCGTCCAGCAGGTCGGACAGCTTCACGGTACCGCCCGCACGGGTTTTGAACGGCTTGCCGTCTTTACCCAGCATCATGCCGAACATGTGGTGTTCCAGCGGAACGCAATCCGGCACGTAACCGGCTTTACGCACGATGGTCCACGCCTGCATCAGGTGCTGGTGCTGACGGGAGTCGATGTAGTACAGCACGCGGTCAGCATGCAGCGTCTCGTAACGGTATTTCGCACAGGCGATGTCAGTGGTGGTGTAGAGGTAGCCGCCATCCTTTTTCTGGATGATCACGCCCATCGGTTCGCCTTCCTTGTTTTTATACTCATCAAGGAACACCACCGTTGCGCCTTCGCTCTCTACCGCCAGGTTTTTGGCTTTCAGGTCAGCCACAATGCCGGGCAGCATTGGGTTATAGAGGCTTTCACCCATCACGTCGTCACGGGTCAGGGTGACGTTCAGACGGTTATAGGTCAGCTGGTTCTGAGACATGGTAATGTCGACGAGCTTGCGCCACATCTCGAGGAAGTATTGGTCGCCACCCTGCAGTTTAACCACGTAGCTGCGCGCGCGCTCGGCAAAGGCTTCGTCTTCGTCGTAGTGTTTTTTGGCTTCGCGGTAGAACCCTTCCAGGTCCGCCAGCGCCATTTCACCCGCGTTTTCCTGCTGCTGTTTTTCCAGGTAAGCAATCAGCATGCCGAACTGGGTACCCCAGTCGCCCACGTGGTTCGCGCGGATCACCTTGTGACCGAGGAACTCGAGCGTGCGCACCGCGGCATCACCGATGATAGTGGAGCGCAGGTGGCCAACGTGCATCTCTTTCGCCACGTTCGGCGCAGAGTAGTCGATCACGACGGTCTGCGCTTCCGGCTGGGAAACGCCCAGACGGTCAGATTTCAGGGCCGCGTCAACGTGGCTTGCCAGGAATGCAGGCTCAAGGAAGATGTTGATAAAGCCCGGACCGGCGATTTCGGTTTTGCTGGCAATGCCGGAAAGATCCAGATGCGTCAGTACCTGCTCAGCGAGCTGTCGCGGCGGCATGCCCAGTTTTTTAGCCACTGCCATCACGCCATTAGCCTGATAGTCGCCAAACTGTACTTTTGCTGACTGACGAACCTGCGGTTCGCAATCAGCAGGTGCGCCTGCGGCAATCAGTGCCTGACTGACTTTTTCGGAGAGAAGAGCCTGAATATTCACCTGGATACCTTACGTTTTTGATGCGGGCTTACAACCGCCCGCGCCAGTTAAAGAATTTAGGGCGGGAGTATACTGCAAATGCCCTCTGGCGTCAGCATTGCGGGGCCTGAAGATTGCTCAGAATCCAGGCGGTGAAGGTGTGCATAATCATGCAGTCGCAAAAAGCCGGATTCTGCGGTTGGTCAAAACAGGGCAACAGAGTAAATTAGCGGCTTTGCGACATGAAAAGAGAGTGACTTATGGCGAACTGGCAATCCATTGACGAACTGCATGATATTTCCGCAGATTTACCGCGCTTCACCCAGGCGTTCACAGAACTTGCCACCCGTCTTGGTCTGGATATCGCGCCGCTTGAGGCCGATCACATCTCTTTGCGCTGTCATCAGAATGCCACGGCCGAGCGCTGGCGTCGCGGGTTCGAACGGTGCGGCGAGTTGCTCTCCGAGAACATCATCAATGGTCGCCCCATTTGCCTGTTCAAACTGCATGAACCGGTGAACGTGGCGCACTGGCAATTCAGCGTGGTTGAGCTGCCGTGGCCGGGCGAGAAACGCTATCCGCACGAAGGCTGGGAGCATATCGAAATAGTCCTGCCGGGTGAGCCGGAAACGTTGAACGCGCGCGCGCTGGCCCTCCTTTCCGACGAAGGCTTAAGCAAGCCGGGGATTTTTGTGAAGACGAGTTCACCCAAAGGCGAGCGCGAGCGGTTACCAAACCCGACGCTGGCCGTTACGGACGGACAGGTCACGGTGAAGTTTCATCCGTGGACCATTGAGCAGATCGTTGCCAGCGAAGCGTAAGAGATGTGAGTTCACGCCGGGACTGAAAACGGACGGCGTGTCATGATGTTTCGTTTAGTGGAATTTCAGGAGGATTAAATGGCGCTGCTGGAGATTTGTTGTTACAGCGTGGAGTGTGCCGTGACCGCGCAAAAGCACGGGGCTGACCGCATTGAACTGTGCGCGGCACCCAAAGAGGGCGGGCTGACGCCGTCCTACGGCGTGTTGAAGTCTGCCCGTCAGGCCGTCACCATTCCCATACACCCGATTATTCGTCCGCGCGGCGGTGATTTTTGTTACACGGCGGGCGAGTTCAGTGCCATGCTTGATGATATCGCACTCGTTCGGGACCTGGGGTTTCCAGGGCTGGTGACCGGCCTGCTGGATGAAGACGGCAATATCGATATACCGCGCATGCGTCAGATTATGAGCGCCGCGCAGGGGCTGGCCGTCACTTTTCATCGCGCATTTGATATGTGTAAAGATCCGCTTCAGGCCTTTGAAACGCTTGGAGAACTTGGCGTAGCGCGCATCCTGACATCGGGTCAGCAGGCGTCAGCTGAAAAAGGACTGCAATTAATTACGGAACTAAAAGCACATTCCGGTGTTCCAATAATAATGGCGGGTGCGGGAGTCCGCGCCAGCAATCTGGAACGGTTTTTAAACGCAGGGGTAGAAGAGCTGCACAGCTCCGCGGGTAAATGGATACCTTCGCCCATGCGTTATCGCAATACAGGATTGTCAATGTCGACGGATGCTGAAGCGGATGAGTATTCACGCTATGGCGTAGAGGGAGAGTCGGTTGCGGAAATGAAGTCGCTGATTGAGCGCCATCACGTGTAGCAACGTACCGATTTTTACCGCGCATCATGTCGCCCAATATGATGCTTGCTTGTACCAGGCCCCTGCAATTTCAACAGGGGCCTTTTTTTATCCCCTCACCCTAACCCTCTCCCCATAGGGGAGAGGGGACGGCTCGGTGCGGTTTTTCTCCCTCGCCCCATAGGGGAGAGGGCCGGGGTGAGGGGAAAACTACGGCTTGGTCGCAATCAACACCGCACGCATCGGGGCTGGATAGCCTTCGATGGTTTTGCTGTGGTCGGCCGGGTCGAGGAACTGCTCCAGCGATTCGGTGATCATCCAGTCGGTGCGGCGCTGTTCCTCAATTGAGGTCACGCTGACGTCGGCAATCCGCACATCCACAAACCCGCACTTCTCCAGCCAGTTTTTCAGCGCCAGCGCGGAAGGGATGAAGTAAACGTTGCGCATCTGCGCGTAGCGATCGCCCGGCACCAGAACGGCATGTTCATCGCCTTCAATCACCAGCGTTTCCAGCACCAGCTCGCCGCCGCTGACCAGCTGATCCTTCAGCTGCCACAGGTGTTCCAGCGGGGAACGACGGTGGTACAGCACGCCCATGGAGAAGACGGTATCAAAGGCTTTCAGGGCAGGCAGTTGTTCAATGCCCAGCGGCAGCAGGTGCGCGCGCTGGTCGTTACCCAGCAGCTTACGCACCGCTTCAAACTGGCACAGGAACAGCTGCATCGGGTCAATACCTACCGCCAGATGCGCCCCCGCACCAATCATGCGCCACATGTGGTAACCGCTGCCGCAGCCTACGTCCAGAATGGTACGTCCGGTCAGGTCGGAAAGGTGGGGCAGCACGCGATCCCATTTCCAGTCCGAGCGCCATTCGGTATTGATGTTCACGCCGTAAAGTGAAAACGGCCCTTTGCGCCACGGCATCAGGTTACGCATCAGCGTTTCGATGCGGTTGATCTGCCCGGCCGGGAGCGGCTCTTCACTCTCGGCGGTTACGCTGTGCAGAAGATCCAGACGATGCGGGGTCAGTTCGGGCAGATACTCCACCGCGTTTGACCACTGCTTTAACAGGCCGTGCTGCTGATCGCGCTGCCAGGCGGCAATCTGCGCGGGCAAGGTTTCCAGCCAGTGGGAAAGCTGGTTTTTGGCAATCAGCTGATAGAAGTTGCTGAATTCGATCATGCGGATTCTCCCGCTTTCAGCGCCACCAGAGAGCCAAAGTTAAAGCACTGGAACCACAGTTCGCTGTGCTCAAACCCGGCTTTGCTCAGACGCGCTTTGTGGGTTTCTACGGAATCCGTCAGCATCACGTTTTCGAGCATGCTGCGCTTCTGGCTGATCTCCAGCTCGCTGTAGCCGTTCGCCCGTTTGAAATCGTGGTGCATATTGAACAGCAGTTCGCCAACCTCGGCATCTTCGAAGCTGAATTTCTCCGAGAGCACCAGCGCGCCGCCGGGATTCAGCCCCTGATAAATTTTGTCCAGCAGCAGCTGGCGGTCTTCAGGCACCAGGAACTGCAGGGTGAAATTCAGCACCACCATCGACGCGTTATTGATCTCAATCTCGCGGATATCGCCTTCCACCACGTCTACCGGAACAGGGGCTTTATACGCGTCAATGTGGCGACGGCAGCGCTCAACCATCGCCGGGGAGTTATCGACGGCAATGATTCGGCAGCCTTCGTGGTGAACGTTACGACGAACCGACAGCGTTGCCGCGCCGAGCGAGCAGCCCAGGTCATAGACCTGCGTGCCGGGTTGAACGAAGCGCTCAGCCAGCATGCCGATCATAGAGATAATATTGGAATAACCGGGAACAGAGCGCTGGATCATATCCGGGAAGACTTCGGCTACCCGTTCATCGAAGGTCCAGTCGCCCAGGCTGGCGATAGGCGCGGAAAAAAGCGTGTCGCGATCTGACATAACGTAAAAATCCGGGAAAAATAAAGTGGCGTATTGTGCGCTAATGGAGGGAGAAAACCAACTCCCACGGCATATACCACAGGTTAGCCAGCACCATCAGCAAAAGCGAACACCAGGTCGCGCTCATGCCGGAACGACGCCAGCGGATTAAGCGGTGGTGAAAACCGTAATAGTGCATCAGGCGGCCAGCAATAAGAAGCAGGCCACAGATGTGCACCATCCAGGTTTCTGCGCCATTCATCTCCATAAAAAGCAGCAGGATTAAGGCTGCGGGGATGTATTCGACCGCGTTGCCATGAATGCGGATAGCGCTTTGTAGCTCGGAAAATCCGCCGTCACCGTAAGAGACGCGGTACAGCGTTCTGAGGCGCACAACATCAAATGAAAACTTAATCAGCAGTAATGCACCTAACACCGCATACAGCGCGCTGACCATACAAACTCCCTGTTTTTGGCAGATGGCACTTCACTATGATAGGGGGTGATATCAGAAAAGAGAAGATTGTTGTGGGATGGAAGGGGCGCTGCCCACGGACGGCACCGCAGCCTGCAAGGCCTGCCACAGAGCATCGACCAGTTCGGGCGCCTGGGCGATATCCGGCGTATGCAAAAAGAGATACGGCGTGGTGGTGTGTTCCCACTTCGCTAACGTTTGCAGCCAGACGGCGAACATCGCCTGATTTTGCTGCATGTTATCGCTGCCGATATACCTGACCATTGGGTTATGCGCGGTCACGATGGCATGGACCGGCACTTTCGGTTTTTTACGCTGAGCTTCAACGATGGCTTCGCTATGGGGGACAGCGCTGTGCACCGGCCGGCTATCGAGGATCACCCGGTTAACGGAACGCTCAAGCAGGCCGCGATTGAGCGCTTTTTCTGCTTCGCCCTTCGCAAAAAATTCAGGATGCCTGACTTCAACGCCGTAGGTGAATTCACGGGGCAGGGCATCCAGGAACTGCCAGAGCGCAGGTAAATCGCGCGGGCCAAACGTGGCGGGCAGCTGGATCCAGTACTGACCGATGCGGTTCGCCAGCGGCGACATGCGCGTAAAAAACTCTTCGGTCAAATCCCCGCAGTTGCGCAGCGCGGCCTGGTGGGAAATGGTGGACGGAAACTTAAAGCAGAAGCGGAAGTCGTCGGTCGTTTGTTCCCGCCAGCGCGCAACAATCTCGGCTTTAGGGAGCGCATACAGGGTGGTGTTACCCTCGACACAGTTGAAGTGCCGGGCATACTCCTCAAGGCTGGTGATGCCAAGGCGCACCCATTTCGGGTGCGACCACTGGGGCAGGCCCACGTACATCATAGCGCGCTGACAATCTCATCCGTGCTGCGCACGCGGCCGATGCGCGGGAAGATATGGGTCATGCTGCCCTGGTGCTGTTCCGCGGAGGCCGCGCTGCAGGCATCTTCGGCAATCACCAGATTAAAGCCCAGCTCCCACGCGTTGCGGGCGGTAGACTCCACGCCGATGTTGGTGGAAATGCCGCACAGGATGATGGTGTCGATGCCGCGACGGCGGAGCTGCAGCTCGAGATCGGTACCGTAAAATGCGCCCCACTGGCGTTTGGTCACTTCAATATCGCTGTCGCGTTTGCCAAGTGCGGCCGGGTACGTCCACCAGTTTTCCGGCAGGGCGCGTGCAGGAGCCTGGGCATCAACGGGCTGTTTTAACGCTTCAGCGTAATCCGCAGACCAGCCGACGCGCACCATGACAACAGGCGCACCGCTGGCACGACATGTTTCCGCCAGGCGAGCTGCGCGGCTGACCACATCATCCGCGGTATGCGGGCCACCGGCGAAGGGCAGAATGCCTTCCTGTAAATCAATCACGACAAGTGCGGTTTTACTGGCATCAAGTGTTAACATCGTTACTCCCGTTAAATGAATCACTTCCAGACACCATACGATGTGATGGCCTGTTCCTGGGCGGATAATTTTGTTAATTTTTGTGAGAATGCGCAATAAGAGTGCAGCAAACGACCGCCTGGCCGTGGTTCGCTCTTATCGTCCGGCGGAATTTCCAGTATAATAGCCGCCTTTTTTCATCCAGTTGTGACATACAGAAAGCTGCGACATAGTAGCCTGCATACCAGGCGACATTTAGCCTGCGGCTAATTAAGGGATATCTCATGCGTACAGAATATTGCGGGCAGCTGCGTCAGTCCCACGTCGGACAGCAGGTCACCCTGTGTGGTTGGGTCAATCGTCGTCGTGATCTTGGTAGCCTTATCTTCATCGATATGCGCGACCGCGAAGGTATCGTTCAGGTGTTCTTCGATCCAGATCGCGCAGATGCGTTGAAGCTGGCCTCTGAGCTGCGTAATGAGTTCTGCATTCAGGTTACCGGCACCGTGCGCGCGCGTGACGAGAAAAACGTCAACGCCGACATGGCGACGGGTGCCATCGAAGTGCTGGCGTCCGATCTGGTGATCATCAACCGTGCAGAAGCGCTGCCGCTGGACTCCAACCACGTCAACACTGAAGAAGCGCGTCTGAAATACCGCTACCTGGATCTGCGTCGTCCGGAAATGGCTCAGCGCCTGAAAACCCGTGCGAAAATCACCAGCCTGGTGCGTCGCTTTATGGATGACCACGGTTTCCTCGACATCGAAACCCCGATGCTGACCAAAGCCACGCCGGAAGGCGCGCGCGATTACCTGGTCCCATCCCGCGTTCATAAAGGCAAATTCTACGCGCTGCCGCAGTCTCCGCAGCTGTTCAAACAGCTGCTGATGATGTCCGGCTTCGATCGCTACTATCAGATCGTGAAATGCTTCCGCGACGAAGACCTGCGCGCTGACCGCCAGCCAGAATTTACCCAGATCGACGTGGAAACCTCCTTCATGACTGCCGAGCAGGTGCGTGAAGTGATGGAAGCTCTGGTGCGTAGCCTGTGGAACGACGTGAAAGGCGTTGAGCTGGGCGATTTCCCTATCATGACCTTCGCTGAAGCCGAGCGTCGTTACGGCTCCGACAAACCAGACCTGCGTAACCCGATGGAGCTGGTGGACGTAGCAGACCTGGTGAAAGGCGTTGAGTTTGCCGTCTTCGCTGGCCCGGCTAACGATCCTAAAGGCCGCGTAGCAGCGCTGCGTGTACCGGGCGGTGCGGCACTGAGCCGCAAGCAGATCGACGACTACGGCAACTTCATCAAGATCTACGGCGCGAAAGGTTTGGCCTATATTAAAGTGACCGAGCGTGCGAAAGGTCTGGAAGGCATCACCAGCCCGGTAGCGAAATTCCTGAACGCGGACATCGTGGAAGCGATCCTTGAGCGCACCGGCGCGCAGGACGGCGACATGATCTTCTTCGGCGCAGACAACAAGAAAGTCGTGGCGGATGCGATGGGCGCGCTGCGTCTGAAGCTTGGCAAAGACCTGAGCCTGACCGACGAAAACAAATGGACGCCGCTGTGGGTTATCGACTTCCCAATGTTTGAAGACGACGGTGAAGGCGGCCTGACCGCAATGCACCACCCGTTCACCTCGCCAAAAGACATGACGGCGGCAGAGCTGAAAGCGGCACCGGAAGATGCGGTCGCCAACGCTTATGACATGGTCATCAACGGCTACGAAGTGGGCGGCGGTTCCGTGCGTATTCACAGCGGCGAAATGCAGCAGACCGTGTTCGGCATTCTGGGCATCAACGAGCAGGAGCAGCGCGAGAAGTTTGGCTTCCTGCTGGACGCCCTGAAATACGGTACGCCGCCGCACGCGGGCCTGGCCTTCGGTCTTGACCGACTGACCATGCTGCTGACCGGCACCGATAACATTCGTGATGTTATTGCCTTCCCGAAAACCACTGCCGCAGCGTGTCTGATGACCGAAGCGCCAAGCTTTGCCAACCCGGCCTCTCTGGCCGAACTGGGCATTGAAGTGGTGAAGAAGGAAGAGAAAAACTGATATGGCATATAAGCTTCCCGTTTCGGTCCTGGTGGTCATTTATGCAGAAGACACGAAGCGGGTGCTGATGTTGCAGCGGCGCGATGACCCTGATTTCTGGCAGTCGGTTACCGGCAGTCTGGAAGAGGGGGAAACCGCGTCGCAGGCCGCCGCGCGCGAAGTAAAGGAAGAGGTCACCATTGACGTTGCCCGCGAGCAACTGACCCTGAAGGACTGCCAGCGCACGGTGGAGTTTGAAATTTTTAGCCATTTACGTCATCGCTACGCGCCGGGTACCGAGCGCAATACGGAGTCGTGGTTCTGTCTCGCGCTCCCCCATGAACGGGAGATCGTGTTTACCGAACACCTGACCTACCGCTGGGTGAATGCGGCGGATGCCGCCGCACTGACCAAGTCGTGGAGCAACCGGCAGGCGATTGAAGAATTTGTAATTAACGCAGCCTGAGAAGGCGCGATTTTTGGAGAACTTTTTATGGCAGGTCATAGCAAGTGGGCCAACACCAAACACCGCAAAGCGGCACAGGATGCCAAGCGCGGTAAGATCTTTACCAAAATCATTCGCGAGCTGGTGACAGCAGCGCGTCTGGGCGGCGGCGACCCGGCATCTAACCCGCGTCTGCGCGCGGCGGTAGATAAAGCGCTGTCAAACAACATGACGCGTGACACCCTGAACCGTGCTATCGCACGTGGCGTGGGCGGTGACGAAGACGCGAACATGGAAACCATCATTTATGAAGGTTACGGCCCTGGCGGTACTGCGGTGATGGTTGAGTGTCTGTCCGACAACCGTAACCGTACCGTTGCGGAAGTGCGCCACGCGTTCACCAAAACCGGTGGCAACCTGGGTACTGACGGTTCCGTTGCTTACCTGTTCAGCAAAAAAGGCGTCATCTCCTTCGAGAAAGGCGACGAGGATGCGATCATGGAAGCGGCGCTGGAAGCCGGTGCGGAAGACGTAGTGACCTTCGATGACGGCGCTATCGACGTTTATACCGCGTGGGAAGAGATGGGTGCCGTGCGCGATGCGCTGGAAGCGGCTGGCCTGAAAGCGGACAACGCTGAAGTGTCCATGATCCCGTCCACCAAAGCGGACATGGATGCTGAAACTGCACCGAAACTGCTGCGTCTGATCGACATGCTCGAAGACTGCGACGACGTTCAGGAAGTGTACCACAACGGTGAAATCTCTGATGAGGTTGCAGCGACTCTCTGATGAGAGCGTTTAAACCCGTTACAGGAGACGCGTGATGTCGATTATTCTCGGAATTGACCCAGGCTCACGCGTCACCGGTTATGGCGTTATCCGTCAGGTGGGACGCCAGTTAACCTACCTGGGCAGCGGCTGTATTCGCACCAAAGTGGACGATCTTCCTTCGCGCCTGAAGCTCATTTATGCGGGCGTGTCGGAGATCATCACCCAGTTTCAGCCGGACTATTTCGCCATTGAGCAGGTCTTTATGGCGAAAAACGCCGATTCAGCGCTAAAGCTCGGTCAGGCGCGCGGTGTCGCCATCGTCGCTGCCGTGAACCAGGATTTGCCGGTATTCGAATACGCGGCACGTCAGGTCAAGCAGACGGTAGTGGGCATTGGGAGCGCGGAGAAAAGCCAGGTGCAGCATATGGTGCGTACCCTGCTGAAGCTTCCCGCGAACCCGCAGGCCGACGCCGCGGATGCGCTGGCGATTGCGATTACCCACTGTCACGTCAGCCAGAATGCGATGCAAATGAGCGAGTCGCGGCTCAATCTGGCGCGAGGCAGGTTACGATAATCAGAAATCAGGCTGGATAAACATCCAGCCTTTTTTTATTATGTCGGCAGTTAATTTCTCTCAGAACGCAGGAGCGTCACGTGATAGGCAGACTCAGAGGCATCATCATTGAAAAACAACCCCCGTTAGTGCTGCTGGAAGTAGGTGGCGTGGGCTATGAAGTCCATATGCCGATGACCTGCTTCTACGAGCTGCCGGACGCGGGCAAAGAGGCGATTGTCTTTACCCAGTTTGTGGTGCGTGAAGATGCCCAGTTGCTGTACGGCTTCAATAACAAGCAGGAACGCACCCTGTTCCGCGAGCTGATTAAAACCAACGGCGTCGGTCCGAAGCTGGCGCTGGCGATTTTGTCCGGCATGTCGGCACCACAGTTTGTGAATGCCGTCGAGCGCGAAGATCCTGCGGCGCTGATTAAGCTCCCGGGCATTGGTAAGAAAACCGCCGAGCGCCTGATTGTCGAAATGAAAGACCGCTTTAAAGGTCTGCATGGCGATCTGTTCACTCCGGCTGCCGATTTGGTACTGACCTCTCCTGGAGGCCCTGCGACGGATGATGACGCCGAGCAGGAAGCGGTTGCCGCGCTGGTGGCGCTGGGCTATAAACCTCAGGAGGCCAGCCGTATGGTGAGCAAAATTGCCAAACCGGACGCCAGCAGTGAAACCCTGATTCGTGAAGCGCTGCGCGCTGCATTGTGAGGTAAAGGATGATTGAAGCAGACCGCCTGGTGTCGGCAGGCACTATTCAGGCAGATGACGTGGTGGATCGCGCGATCCGCCCAAAACTGCTTGATGAGTATATCGGCCAGCCGCAGGTTCGTTCCCAGATGGAGATTTTCATCCAGGCGGCAAAGCTGCGCGGCGATGCGCTCGATCACCTGCTCATTTTTGGCCCTCCCGGTTTAGGCAAAACCACGCTGGCGAATATCGTCGCCAATGAAATGGGCGTCAACCTGCGCACCACCTCCGGCCCCGTGCTGGAGAAGGCGGGCGATCTCGCGGCGATGCTGACCAACCTCGAACCGCATGACGTGCTGTTTATCGATGAGATCCACCGCCTGTCCCCGGTGGTGGAGGAAGTGCTCTATCCGGCGATGGAAGATTACCAGCTGGATATCATGATCGGTGAAGGCCCGGCCGCGCGCTCTATCAAAATCGATCTGCCGCCCTTTACCCTGATTGGCGCCACCACTCGCGCCGGCTCGTTGACCTCTCCGCTGCGCGACCGCTTCGGCATCGTGCAGCGTCTCGAGTTTTACCAGGTGGCGGATCTCCAGCACATCGTTGGCCGTAGCGCCCGCTATATGGGGCTCGAAATGAGCGAAGAGGGCGCGTTTGAAGTGGCGAAGCGTTCCCGCGGTACGCCGCGTATCGCCAACCGCCTGCTGCGCCGCGTGCGTGACTTTGCCGAGGTGAAGCACGATGGCTCGATTTCCGCGGAGATCGCCGCTCAGGCGCTGGATATGCTGAACGTCGATGCTGAAGGCTTTGACTATATGGACCGTAAACTGCTGCTGGCGGTGCTGGATAAGTTCTTTGGCGGCCCTGTCGGGCTGGATAACCTGGCGGCGGCAATCGGAGAAGAGCGTGAGACGATTGAAGATGTGCTGGAGCCGTATCTGATCCAGCAGGGCTTCCTACAGCGTACCCCGCGTGGACGTATGGCAACGGTGCGGGCGTGGAATCATTTCGGCATTACGCCACCGGCAATGCCGTAATGTTTTGTTCCCTCTCCCGAGGGAGAGGGCCAGGTGAGGGCTTCAGCGCCCTCCATGTTAATTCGCGGTCTTTTTCATCATACTGAAGATAAACAGCACCGCCGCACTCAGCACCACTGACGGCCCCGCAGGCGTATCGTAGAACGCCGAGAAGGTTAACCCACCCGTTACCGCAATCATTCCGATAATCACGGCTACGCCAGCCATCTGCTCCGGCGTACGGGCAAAACGACGCGCCGTGGCGGCAGGGATGATCAGCAGAGACGTAATAATCAGCGCGCCGACAAACTTCATCGCGACGCCAATTGTTAACGCCGTCACCAGCATCAGCAGCAGTTTCACGCGCTGCAGCTTCACGCCGTCGACAAATGCCAGATCCGGACTGACGGTCATGGCCAGTAAATTCCGCCACTGCCAGAGCAGAATAGCGAGCACCACCACCACGCCAATGGCGATAGCGATGAGATCTTCCGGCGTCACGGCCAGAAGGTCCCCGAAGAGGTAGGCCATCAGATCCACGCGGATGTTCGACATCAGGCTGACCACCACAAGGCCCAGAGACAGCGCACTGTGCGCCATAATGCCAAGCAGCGTATCAATCGCGAGGTGAGGGCGTTTTTCCAGCCAGACCAGACCGGCGGCCAGCAGCAGCGTGACCACAATCACCGCGTAGAAGGGGTTTACATCCAGCAGCAGACCAAAGGCAACGCCCAGCAGAGACGCGTGCGCCAGGGTATCGCCAAAATAGGACATTCTGCGCCAGACAACAAACGAGCCGAGCGGGCCCGCGGCGCAGGCAAGCATAATCCCGGCCAGCCAGCCGGGCAGTAACAGTTCAATCATGAGTGTCCATTTCCCCGACGCAGTACGATTCGTCCCTGTAAATCATGGCGATGATTATGATGATGACGGTAAATACCCAGCTGTTCAGCGCCGCGGGGGCCGAACATGGAGATAAACTCCGGGTGCATTGACACCACTTCAGGCGTACCGGAGCAGCAGATGTGGTGGTTGAGACACAACACTTCGTCGGTTTTTGCCATCACCAGATGCAGGTCGTGCGACACCATCAGCACGGCGCAATCAAGCTCCCGACGGAGCTGGTCGATCAAATCATAAAGCGCAACCTGACCATTCACATCCACACCCTGAGTTGGTTCATCCAGTACCAGCAGCTGCGGGCTGCTCAGCAGCGCGCGGGCAAGTAAAACACGCTGAGTTTCACCGCCGGACAGTTTTTGCAGCGGCGCATCGACAAGATGGCCCGCCTGCACGCGTTTCAGCGCCGGGAGAATATCGGCTTTACGGGTGCCGGGGCGCAGGCGCAGGAAACGGCTGACCGTCAGAGGCAGCGTGGCGTCGAGATGAAGTTTTTGCGGCACATAGCCAATACGCAATTTTTCCTCGCGCTTAATTACGCCTTCATCGGGGGCGACCAGACCCAGCACCACGCGCACCAGGGTGGATTTACCTGCGCCATTGGGGCCGAGCAGCGTCAGAATTTTGCCGGGCTTCAGATCGAGCGACACGTCAGAGAGGACGCGGCGCTGCCCGAATGAGACCGAAATATTTTCAAGAGAAACCAATGTCGTCATGTCATTTTAAGCTTGAAGAAGTCAACGAATGTTATAATATCACATTCCACGCATTCACTACGATGATTAGTCGCATTATGTTACATAAAAATACGCTTCTTTTCGCAGCATTATCCGCTGCCCTTTGGGGTACAACCGCACAAGATGTTAACGCTGCGGTTGTCGCTTCGCTTAAACCACTCGGATTCATCGCGTCTGCCATTGCAGACGGGGTAACGGAAACCCAGGTTCTGCTCCCTGATGGTGCATCCGAGCATGACTATTCCCTGCGCCCGTCAGATGTAAAACGCTTACAAAACGCGGACTTAGTTGTCTGGATTGGCCCTGAAATGGAAGCGTTTATGCAAAAGTCAGCAAAACAGGTTGCTGGCGAAAAACAGGTCGCGATTGCCGAACTCTCCGGCGTGAAACCGTTGCTCATGAAAGGGGCGGATGACGACGGCGACGAACATGACCATCATGCCGCAGACGGCGAAAAAGGTGATGGAGATCACCATCACGGCGAGTACAACATGCATCTTTGGTTATCCCCAGAGATAGCGCGGCTTTCAGCGGTTGCAATCCACGACAAATTAGTGGAACTTATGCCGCAAAGTCGAGCCAAACTAGACGCCAACCTGAAGAATTTTGAGGCACAATTAGCCGCAACCGATAAGCAGGTTGGTAATGAGCTCGCACCGTTGAAAGGTAAAGGGTATTTCGTTTTTCATGACGCCTACGGCTATTACGAAAAACACTACGGTTTGACCCCGCTGGGCCACTTCACCGTCAACCCTGAAATTCAGCCTGGTGCGCAGCGTTTACATGAAATCAGAACACAGTTGGTTGAGCAAAAAGCGACATGCGTTTTTGCTGAGCCACAGTTCAGGCCAGCGGTCGTAGAAGCCGTGGCCAGGGGAACATCCGTGCGCATGGGAACCCTTGACCCGCTAGGTACGAATATCCAGTTGAGCAAAGCGAGCTATTCGCAGTTTCTCAGCCAACTGGCGAACCAGTATGCGAGCTGCCTGAAAGGAGATTAACGAGGAAGTGAATACGTGCAACAGATAGCCCGCTCTGTCGCCCTGGCATTTAACAATCTGCCACGACCCCATCGCGTTATGCTGGGGTCGCTTACAGTACTCACCTTAGCGGTCGCCGTCTGGCGGCCCTATGTTTACCACCCGAGTTCTGCCCCTATCATTAAAACCATTGAGCTTGAAAAGAGCGAAATCCGTTCTTTGCTGCCTGAAGCCAGTGAGCCTATCGACCAGGCGGCTCAGGAAGATGAAGCTATTCCGCAGGATGAGCTGGACGATAAAACCGAGAACGAGGCGGGTATCCACGAATATGTTGTCTCTACCGGGGACACGCTGAGCAGCGTGCTGAACCAGTACGGCATCGACATGGGCAATATCAGCCAGCTGGCGGCTGCGGATAAAGATCTTCGTAACCTGAAAATCGGACAACAGCTCTCCTGGACATTAACGGCGGATGGCGATCTCCAGCGTCTGACCTGGGAAATGTCCCGCCGCGAAACCCGCACCTACGATCGCACTGCAAACGGTTTCAAGATGACCAGCGAAATGCAGAAGGGCGACTGGGTCAACAGCGTTCTGAAAGGCACCGTGGGCGCGAGCTTTGTCTCCAGCGCGCGCGATGCAGGCCTGACCAGCGCTGAAATCAGCTCGGTGATCAAAGCCATGCAGTGGCAGATGGATTTCCGCAAGCTGAAGAAGGGCGATGAGTTCTCCGTCCTGATGTCCCGCGAAATGCTGGACGGCAAGCGCGAGCAAAGCCAGCTGTTGGGCGTACGTCTGCGCTCCGAAGGCAAAGATTACTACGCGATTCGTGCCGAAGACGGTAAGTTCTATGACCGCAGCGGTACGGGCCTTGCAAAAGGTTTCCTGCGTTTCCCGACGGCAAAACAGTTCCGCGTTTCCTCTAACTTTAACCCGCGTCGTCTGAACCCGGTAACCGGGCGCGTCGCGCCGCACCGTGGCGTTGACTTTGCCATGCCGCAGGGCACGCCGGTACTGGCGGTTGGAGATGGTGAAGTTGTGGTGGCCAAGCGTAGCGGTGCCGCCGGATATTATGTCGCGGTACGTCATGGTCGTACTTATACGACCCGCTATATGCACCTGCGTAAGCTGCTGGTGAAGCCGGGCCAGAAGGTGAAGCGTGGTGACCGTATCGCGATCTCCGGCAATACCGGACGCTCTACCGGCCCACACCTGCACTATGAAGTGTGGATCAACCAGCAGGCCGTGAACCCGCTGACGGCGAAACTGCCGCGCACCGAAGGCCTGACAGGTAAAGATCGTACTGATTATCTGGCGCAGGTGAAAGAGGTGATGCCGCAGCTGAGCTTAAACTAAGCCCTCTGTTTTTGTTAAAAAAGCCGGCGCACACTGACGCCGGCTTTTTCTTTTGTGCGTGGACGACTGCCTCGCTACACTATCTGAATAAAATTTTGCGTCATCAGACCCTGGATCCAGCATGGAAACCAAAAAAAACAATATTGAATACATTCCTGAGTTTGAAAAATCCTTCCGCCATCCGCGCAACTGGGGCGCCTGGCTTGGTGTCTACGCCTTTGCGGGGATGGCGATGCTGCCTGCTTCCGTACGCGATCCCGTTCTGGGGAAAATTGGCCGTCTGGCCGGGCGTTTAGGCAAGAGCGCCCGCCGTCGCGCGCAGATCAACCTTTACTACTGTTTTCCTGAGAAAAGCGACGCCGAGCGCGAGGCAATCATTGATGAGATGTATACCACCGCGCCGCAGGCAATGGCGATGATGGCTGAACTGGCGCTGAAAGGGCCGGATAAAATCGTCGATCGCGTTGACTGGAAAGGGCTGGACATCATCGAGGAGATGCGCCGCAATGACGAGAAAGTCATTTTCCTTGTTCCCCACGGCTGGGGCGTTGATATTCCGGCGATGCTGATGGCGTCTCAGGGCCAGAAAATGGCGGCGATGTTCCATAACCAGGGAAATAAAATCTACGATTTTGTCTGGAATACGGTGCGTCGTCGTTTTGGCGGACGTTTGCATGCGCGTAACGATGGCATTAAGCCCTTCATTCAGTCGGTGCGTCAGGGGTACTGGGGCTACTATCTGCCGGATCAGGACCACGGCCCAGAGCACAGCGAGTTTGTCGATTTCTTTGCGACCTATAAAGCGACGCTCCCCGCGATTGGTCGCCTGATGAAAGTCTGTCGTGCCCGCGTGATCCCGCTGTTCCCGGTCTATGACGGCAAAACGCATCGCCTGAGTATTGAGGTCCGTCCGCCGATGGATGATCTGCTGACCGCGGACGACCACACCATTGCGCGTCGAATGAACGAAGAGGTGGAAATCCTGGTGGGGCCGCATGCCGAACAGTACACGTGGATCCTGAAGCTGCTTAAAACGCGTAAGCCGGGTGAAACTGAGCCCTATAAACGCAAAGAGCTTTATCCGCGGAAATAAAAAAAGCCCTCTCCATCTGGAGAGGGCTTTTTAACACAGACATTATTACTCGACGGTCATAACGCGCGTGGTGTTGGTTGAGCCGATGGTGCTCATCACGTCGCCCTGGGTCACGATGACGATATCACCGGACACCAGATAGCCTTTATCGCGCAGCAGGTTTACGGCATCGTGCGCCGCAGCTACGCCGTCACTGGTGCTGTCGAAGTGAACCGGCGTCACGCCGCGGTACAGCGCGGTCAGGTTCAGCGTACGTTCGTGACGGGACATGGCGAAGATCGGCAGACCAGAGCTGATACGAGAGGTCATCAGCGCGGTGCGGCCAGATTCGGTCATGGTGATGATCGCGGTAACGCCCTTCAGATGGTTTGCCGCGTACATCGCAGACATCGCAATCGCTTCTTCCACGTTGTCAAACTGCACGTCCAGACGGTGTTTAGAGACGTTGATGCTTGGGATCTTTTCAGCGCCCAGGCAGACGCGCGCCATGGCGGCCACGGTTTCTGCCGGATACTGGCCCGCAGCGGTTTCCGCAGAGAGCATCACCGCATCGGTACCGTCCAGCACGGCGTTAGCCACGTCCATGACTTCTGCACGGGTTGGCATTGGGTTGGTGATCATCGATTCCATCATCTGAGTCGCGGTGATCACCGCGCGGTTCAGCTGACGTGCGCGACGGATCAGCGCTTTCTGGATCCCTACCAGCTCAGGGTCGCCAATTTCCACGCCCAGGTCACCACGCGCAACCATCACCACGTCGGACGCGAGGATCACATCGTCCATGGCATCCTGATCGCAAACGGCTTCCGCGCGTTCAACTTTCGCGACGATTTTAGCATCGCAGCCTGCATCACGCGCCAGACGACGCGCATAGTTCAGATCTTCACCGCAGCGCGGGAAGGAGACCGCCAGGTAGTCAACGCCGATCAGCGCAGCCGTCACGATGTCCGCTTTGTCTTTATCGGTAAGCGCTTCTGCAGAGAGGCCGCCACCCAGTTTGTTGATGCCTTTATTGTTGGAGAGCGGGCCGCCGACGGTGACTTCGGTGAACACTTTCATGCCCTGAACTTCCAGCACCTTCAGCTGTACGCGACCGTCGTCGAGCAGCAGGATATCGCCCGGCACCACGTCAGCCGGCAGGCCTTTATAGTCGATACCGACTTTCTCTTTATCGCCTTCGCCTTTGCCCAGGTTGGCATCAAGCAGGAATTTGTCGCCGATATTGAGGAAAACCTTACCCTCTTTAAAGGTCGATACACGAATTTTTGGACCCTGCAAATCGCCGAGGATAGCAACGTGGCGGCCAAGTTTGGCTGCGATTTCACGCACTTTATCGGCACGTAATTTATGGTCTTCTGGCGTACCGTGAGAGAAGTTCATACGCACCACGTTGGCGCCGGCGGCGATAATTTTCTCAAGATTATTATCGCGATCGGTGGCCGGGCCTAAGGTGGTTACGATCTTGGTTCTGCGAAGCCTTCTGGACATGTAATACTCCGTTGACTGAAACAACTTTGGTGTTGCGTGAACATTGAATCGGCCTTCATCTGCTGCAAGGCAGCGGAGAGAGGACCGAATGCCGTAAATCGTTACATCGTAATTATTGGTTACGTCTTCGTTATCAACTATCAGGGAACATCGCTCTTTATAAGCAATTCTTTATCAAAACGCGATTCCTTCAGCGCTTCCTTGACCCGCTTCAAGTTATCCCGGAATTTTGCGCCCCGACGCAAGGTAAAACCGGTTGCCAGCACGTCAATCACGGTGAGCTGCGCCAGTCGGGAGACCATCGGCATATAAATGTCGGTGTCTTCCGGCACGTCGAGGGTGATCGCCAGCGTCGCTTCACGCGCCAGCGGCGTACCTGCCGTGGTGAGGGCAATCACCATGGCATCGTTTTCACGGGCTAGCTGCGCCAGCTCTACCTGACTCTTGGTGCGCCCGGTGTGCGAAATCAGTACCACGACGTCATCTTCACTGCAATTCATACAGCTCATGCGTTGCAGCACAATGTCATCGGAATAAATAACCGGGACGTTAAAGCGGAAAAATTTGTTCATGGCGTCATGCGCCACGGCGGCCGACGACCCGAGACCAAAGAACGCAATCCGCTTGGCCTGGGTGAGCAAATCCACCGCGCGATTCACGGAACTCATGTCCAGAGACTGGCGCACGTGGTCAAGCGAAGCCATGGCCGATTCAAAAATTTTCGCGGTATAGGCATCAACGCTGTCGTCTTCATCCACATTACGATTAACATATGGGGTGCCGTTAGCCAGACTTTGTGCCAGATGCAGTTTAAAATCAGGAAAGCCGCGCGTTTCCAGGCTGCGGCAAAAGCGATTGACCGTCGGTTCGCTAACACCCGCTTCCTGTGCCAGAGCGGCGATGCTTGAATGAATCGCCTGAGCGGGGGAGGCGAGAATGACCTCGGCCACTTTTCGCTCGGATTTGCTAAGGTGTTCCAGTTGAAACTGGATTTTTTCCAGCATGTTCATGTTAACAGGACGCTCATGGGTGTAAACGATTTCATAAATTGATGAAATCGTGATTCGATTTAGCCGATATTACCCTTGTGGCTTCCATTAAGGGTAACAATCGACAAGATAATGTTGTTGTTTTTTTTCATTACTTGATCGGTGTCGGGTTTTGCTGTGACCCCGTTGCGCAAAGAAACGACGGTTGTTGCGTCATTGCGCCGTCGTAATCCTCCAAAGGAGGAAAAATCGCGTTATCGCACGCGACGATAAGCGCTAATGGTTTCGGGAATGACGTAAAAGCAGTACAGTGCATTGTAATAAAATTACAACGATACCTGGCAGAAGTACCAGGTGATCCAACTGAGGAGAATGACATGGCGGTAACGCAAACAGCCCAGGCATGTGACCTGGTCATTTTCGGCGCGAAAGGCGATCTTGCACGCCGAAAATTGCTGCCTTCCCTGTATCAACTGGAGAAAGCGGGCCAAATTCATCCGGATACCCGTATCCTGGGTGTCGGGCGCGCCGACTGGGATAAGGACGCTTATACCAAAGTCGTCCGCGAGGCGCTCGAAACTTTCATGAAAGAAAAAATTGATGAAAGTTTGTGGGATACCCTGAGTGGACGCCTCGATTTCTGCAACCTGGACGTTAATGACGTCAGCGCGTTTACCCGCTTAGGCGCGATGCTGGATCAGAAAAACCGTGTCACCATTAACTATTTCGCCATGCCGCCAAGCACCTTCGGCGCCATCTGCAAAGGTCTGGGCGAAGCCAAACTGAACGCCAAACCGGCGCGCGTCGTGATGGAGAAGCCGCTGGGTACGTCGCTGGCAACCTCGCGTGAAATCAACGACCAGGTGGGCGAGTTCTTTGAAGAGTGCCAGGTATACCGTATCGACCACTATCTCGGTAAAGAGACGGTACTGAACCTGCTGGCGCTGCGTTTCGCTAACTCCCTGTTTGTGAATAACTGGGATAACCGCACTATCGACCACGTGGAAATCACCGTGGCGGAAGAGGTGGGGATTGAAGGTCGCTGGGGTTACTTTGACCAGGCCGGTCAGATGCGCGACATGATCCAGAACCACCTGCTGCAAATTCTATGCATGATTGCCATGTCTCCACCGTCTGACCTGACGGCTGACAGCATCCGTGATGCAAAAGTGAAAGTGCTGAAGTCACTGCGCCGCATCGATCGCTCCAACGTGCGTGAGAAGACCGTCCGCGGCCAGTACACCGCCGGGTTTGCGCAAGGCAAAAAAGTGCCGGGCTACCTGGAAGAAGAGGGCGCGAACAAGTCCAGCAACACCGAGACGTTCGTGGCGATCCGCGTGGATATCGACGACTGGCGTTGGGCGGGCGTTCCGTTCTACCTGCGCACCGGTAAACGTCTGCCAGCCAAATGTTCCGAAGTGGTGGTTTACTTCAAAAACCCGGAACTGAACCTGTTCAAAGAGTCCTGGCAGGAACTGCCGCAGAACAAGCTGACTATTCGTCTGCAGCCGGACGAGGGCGTGGATATCCAGATCCTGAACAAAGTGCCGGGGCTGGATCATAAACACAACCTGCAGACCACCAAGCTGGATCTGAGCTACTCCGAAACCTTCAACCAGACGCACCTGGCCGATGCTTACGAGCGTCTGCTGCTGGAAACCATGCGCGGTATCCAGGCGCTGTTCGTGCGCCGCGATGAAGTGGAAGAGGCGTGGAAATGGGTCGACTCCATCACCGAAGCCTGGGCGGCCGATCAGGATGCGCCAAAACCGTATCAGGCGGGGACCTGGGGACCGGTCGCGTCGGTGGCGATGATCACCCGCGATGGCCGCTCCTGGAACGAGTTTGAGTAAAATAATCCTCTAGCTCGAAAGTGTTATTTTACCGGTAACATGATCTAACACAGCTAGTGGCACAATTTTCAACTTTTAAGCTCCGCGTGGATTCACCCGCGGAGCTTTTTTTATTACACTGCCGGAAGTGATTTTGCCCCTGAGCTCCGGACAGCAAGCGTTTCAGCGTTGTTAACAACTGCCAGCGACTTTGTAAACTCCCGAGCCGGACAGATAATTTAGAGGAGCTTTTATGAATCCGACATTGTTACGCGTAACACAGCGCATTATCGAGCGCTCGAAAGAGACCCGTTCGGCCTACCTCGCCCGGATTGAACAGGCAAAGAGCAGCACCGTCCACCGATCTCAGCTGGCCTGCGGGAACCTGGCGCACGGCTTCGCCGCCTGCCAGCCTGATGATAAAGCGTCGCTGAAAAGCATGTTGCGTAACAATATCGCCATCATTACCTCCTATAACGATATGCTTTCCGCGCACCAGCCGTATGAGGTCTATCCCACTATCATCCGCAACGCGCTGCACAGCGTAAATGCGGTGGGCCAGGTGGCGGGCGGTGTACCTGCCATGTGCGACGGCGTGACGCAGGGGCAGGACGGCATGGAGCTGTCCCTGCTGAGCCGCGAAGTGATTGCGATGTCTGCCGCGGTGGGCCTGTCACACAACATGTTTGATGGCGCGCTGTACCTCGGCGTGTGCGACAAGATTGTCCCGGGCCTGGTGATGGCGGCGCTGTCGTTTGGGCATCTGCCTGCGATCTTCGTCCCGTCCGGCCCAATGGCGAGCGGTCTGCCGAACAAAGAAAAAGTGCGTATCCGCCAGCTGTACGCGGAAGGGAAAGCAGACCGTCAGGCGCTGCTGGAGGCGGAAGCCGCGTCCTATCATGCGCCGGGGACCTGTACGTTCTACGGTACGGCTAACACTAACCAGATGGTCGTGGAATTTATGGGAATGCAGCTTCCGGGCTCGTCCTTTATCCAGCCAGATGCGCCGCTGCGCAAGGCGCTGACCGAGGCCGCGGCCCGTCAGGTCACGCGTCTGACCGGCAACGGCAACGAATGGATGCCGATGGGCAAAATGGTCGACGAAAAAGTCATCGTCAACGGGATTGTCGCGCTGCTGGCAACCGGGGGGTCAACCAACCACACCATGCACCTGGTGGCCATGGCGCGTGCGGCGGGCATTCTGATTAACTGGGATGACTTCTCCGAGATCTCTTCCGTGGTGCCGCTGATGGCGCGCCTGTACCCGAACGGTCCGGCGGATATTAACCACTTCCAGGCTGCTGGCGGCGTACCGCTGCTGATGCGCGAGCTGCTGAAAGGCGGACTGCTGCATGAAGACGTGAATACCGTGGCGGGCTTTGGCCTTCAGCGCTACACCCAGGAGCCGTGGCTGAACAACGGCGAGCTGGACTGGCGTGAAGGGGCGAGCACGTCTCTTGATGCGCAGGTGATTGCCACTATCGACAAACCGTTCTCTCCTCATGGCGGCACCAAAGTGCTGAGCGGCAACCTCGGCCGCGCGGTAATGAAGACCTCTGCCGTACCGGAAGAGAACCAGGTGATCGAAGCGCCGGCGGTGGTATTTGAAAGCCAGCACGACGTGTTACCGGCCTTTGACGCCGGTCTTCTTGATAAAGACTGCGTGGTCGTGGTGCGTCACCAGGGGCCTAAAGCCAACGGGATGCCAGAATTACATAAACTTATGCCACCACTTGGTGTATTATTGGACCGCCGTTTCAAAATTGCGCTAGTCACCGATGGACGCCTCTCCGGGGCATCCGGTAAAGTGCCTTCAGCCATCCACGTGACGCCGGAAGCCTACGACGGTGGTCTGCTGGCGAAAGTACGCGACGGTGACATGATCCGCGTGAACGGCCAGACGGGCGAGTTAACACTGCTGGTGGATGAAGCCGAGCTGGCGGCACGTCAGCCTCATATTCCTGACCTGAGCGCATCGCGCGTGGGGACCGGGCGCGAAATGTTCAGCGCGCTGCGTGAGAAACTCTCCGGTGCGGAGCAGGGCGCAACCTGTATTACGTTTTAAGACGACTTGATTTTAACGATCTGGCGAGAGAAAACTCTGATGAAAAACTGGAAAACAAGTGCAGAAGCAATCCTGACCACTGGCCCTGTCGTGCCGGTTATCGTGGTAAACAAGCTGGAGCACGCTGTACCGATGGCGAAAGCGCTGGTTGCGGGTGGCGTTCGCGTTCTGGAAGTGACCCTGCGCACCGCCTGCGCGATGGATGCTATCCGCGCTATCGCGAAAGAAGTGCCTGACGCCATCATCGGTGCGGGTACCGTTCTCAACGCGCAGCAGCTGGCGGAAGTGACCGAAGCGGGCGCGCAGTTCGCCATCAGCCCTGGCCTGACCGAGCCGCTGCTGAAAGCCGCCACCGAAGGTACTATTCCGCTGATCCCTGGCATCAGCACCGTCTCTGAACTGATGCTGGGCATGGACTACGGTCTGAAAGAATTCAAATTCTTCCCGGCTGAAGCGAACGGCGGCACCAAAGCGCTGCAGGCGATTGCGGGTCCTTTCTCTCAGGTACGCTTCTGCCCGACGGGCGGTATCTCTCCTGCCAACTACCGTGACTACCTGGCGCTGAAAAGCGTGCTGTGCATCGGCGGTTCATGGCTGGTTCCGGCGGATGCGCTGGAAGCGGGCGACTGGGATCGCATCACCAAACTGGCTCGTGAAGCGGTTGAAGGCGCGAAGCAGTAAGCCACTCGCC
The DNA here is from genome assembly GCF_000801755.2 of Enterobacter sp. E20. Lineage (NCBI taxonomy): Bacteria > Pseudomonadati > Pseudomonadota > Gammaproteobacteria > Enterobacterales > Enterobacteriaceae > Enterobacter > Enterobacter sp. E20. The sequence goes on along the minus strand of NZ_CP012999.1, from coordinate 2,913,364 downwards.
GCATGAAAAACGGGCCTTACGGCCCGTTTTTTTATCCTGCAACCTTGACGCTCGCAGCGGCCGCTTTCGCTCTCGCCACGGCGTCGTCAACGTTATCCCCGGTGGCTAATGCCACGCCAAGACGGCGAGTTCCGTCGATCTCCGGCTTGCCGAACAGGCGTACCTGCAATCCTGCGCCCACCGCCCCGTCGACGTTATCAAACGTGACGTTCTGGCTGGTTAACTGCGGCAGGATCACCGCCGAGGCGGCAGGGCCATACTGACGAACACCGCCGACGGGCAGGCCGAGGAAGGCGCGCACGTGCAGGGCGAACTCGGAGAGATCCTGCGAAATCAGCGTGACCATGCCGGTGTCATGCGGGCGAGGGGAGACTTCGCTGAAAATCACCTCATCACCGCACACAAACAGCTCCACGCCGAACAGGCCATAGCCGCCCAGCGCCAGGACGGTTTTACGGGCGATCTCCTGAGCACGCTCCAGCGCCAGGGTGCTCATCTGCTGCGGCTGCCAGGATTCGCGGTAATCGCCATCCTCCTGACGGTGACCAATCGGGTCGCAGAAATGGACGCCGTCAACGGCGCTGACGGTCAGCAGGGTGATTTCGAAATCAAACTTCACGACGCCTTCGACGATTACGCGACCGGCTCCGGCACGGCCACCCTGCTGGGCATAATCCCACGCGTTATCCAGGGTACCGCTGTCGCGAATAAAGCTCTGTCCTTTTCCGGAGGAGCTCATCACCGGCTTAACGATGCACGGGTAGCCAATTTCCTCGACGGCCTGCAGAAACGCGGCCTTATCGCCAGCAAAACGGTAGCTCGAGGTGGGCAATCCCAGCTCTTCCGCCGCCAGGCGACGAATGCCTTCGCGGTTCATGGTCAGCTTTGCGGCTTTCGCACAGGGCACCACGCGCTGGCCTTCCTGCTCCAGAGCGATCAGCGTATCGGTGGCGATGGCCTCAATTTCCGGCACGACAAAATCGGGTTTTTCGCGCGTAATCAGTTCGCGAAGGGCATTGCCATTCAGCATGTTAATCACATAAGAACGATGGGCGACGTGCATGGCGGGTGCGTCGGCGTAACGGTCTACGGCAATGACTTCCACACCTAAACGCTGGCACTCAATGGCGACCTCTTTCCCCAGCTCGCCCGATCCCAACAGCATCACTCGCGTCGCCGCAGGCCGCAGCGCAGTTCCTAAACGAATCATAACAATCCCCCTGAAAAAGTTGCGCGCAGTATAAACGAAAACGTTTGCGTCTGTCTCGTGCACGGCTAAGCGAGGGGAGAGAAATTTGCGCTTCTTTAGCCCGACCAGACATTTCCTGACGCCCGCTCGCTTACGCTGTGAAACATGTTCACCGTTAAGCGAGGGAAACCATGTCTGGCTGGTTAAATCAACTGCAATCCCTGTTAGGGCAGAAAACATCGTCTGGCGAGCGGGACCTCAGCAAACTGCTGGTACCCGGAGCGCTCGGCGGGCTTGCAGGCCTGCTGGTCGCGAATAAATCCTCACGCAAGCTGCTGGCAAAGTATGGTACAGGCGCGCTGCTGGCCGGCGGCGGCGCCATCGCGGGCACCGTGCTGTGGAATAAATACAAGGACAGAATACGGACCGCGCACAGCGATGAACCGCATTACGGCGAGCACACCTCGCCGCTGGATCTGCGTACCGAACGGCTCATTCTTGCGCTGGTTTTTGCCGCGAAAAGCGACGGGCATATTGACGATAAGGAACGAGCGGCGATCGAGCAGCAGCTGCGCGAAGCCGGCGTTGAAGAGAAGGGAAGAGTGCTGGTGGCGCAGGCGATAGAACAGCCGCTCGAGCCGCAGCGTCTTGCCCAAAGTGTGAAAAATGAGGAAGAGGCGCTGGAGCTCTATTTCCTCAGCTGCGCAGCCATCGATATCGATCATTTTATGGAGCGGAGCTACCTTAACGCCCTGGGCGATGCGTTAAAGATCCCTCAGGACGTGCGCGAGGGCATTGAGCGGGATATCCGGGAGCAAAAACAGGCGTTACAGGGATAGTCGTCGCCGTCGCGACGCTGTTTCGCTTGCATCATGCGTGGGTTTTGCCAACCTTATAGGGTGTAAATCTTAAAAGAATGATGACATGCCACCGAAAGCCCGACGTACTCCTTATGCGATCACCACGCATGGCGATACGCGTATAGACAACTATTACTGGCTGCGGGACGATTCTCGCTCCCGGCCAGAGGTACTCGACTACCTGCACGAGGAAAACGACTATGGCCGCAAGGTCATGTCCAGCCAGCAGACGCTTCAGGACCAGCTCCTGAATGAAATGGTGCAGTGTATTCCTCAGCGCGATATCTCCGCGCCCTGGACCAAAAATGGCTATCGCTATCGCCATATTTACGAGCCCGGCAATGAGTATCCCATCTACCAGCGTCAGTCGGTGTTAAGCGCCGAATGGGATGAGTGGGATATTCTGCTGGATGCCAACCAGCGCGCCGCCCACAGCGAGTTTTATACCCTGGGCGGCATGTCCATTTCCCCTGACAACGCGGTGATGGCGCTGGCGGAGGATTATCTCTCCCGCCGCCAGTACGGCCTGCGGTTTCGCAATCTGGAGACCGGCAACTGGTATCCGGAAATGCTGGAAAACGTCTCCCCGGATTTTGTCTGGGCGAATGATTCCGAGACGGTTTACTACGTTAAAAAGCACGTGTCGACGCTGCTGCCTTACCAGGTGTGGCGACATACCGTGGGAACAGACTCCGCTGACGACGAGCTGGTTTATGAAGAGAAAGACGAAACGTTTTATGTCAGCCTGCATAAAACCTCCTCACGCCACTATGTGATTATCTTCCTTGCCAGCGCGACGACGTCGGAAGTCCTGCTGCTGGATGCCGAACTGCCGGACGCCCAGCCGCTCTGTTTCCTGCCGCGCCGCAAGGATCACGAGTACAGCCTGGATCACTTCCAGCACAGCTTTTATTTGCGCTCCAATCGCGAGGGCAAAAACTTTGGTCTCTATAAAACCAAAGTCCGCGATGAGCGCAAGTGGGAGGTGCTTATCCCCGCGCGGGATCAGGTAATGCTGGAAGGGTTCACCCTGTTTACCGACTGGCTGGTGGTGGAAGAGCGTCAGCGCGGGCTGACCAGTATCCGGCAAATCAACCGTAAAACCCGGGAAGTGGTGGGGATTGCGTTTGATGACCCGGCCTACGTGACGTGGATTGGATTCAACCCTGAACCCGAATCGTCGCGGTTGCGCTACGGCTACTCCTCCATGACCACGCCGGACACCCTGTTTGAGCTGGATATGGATACCGGGCAGCGCCAGGTGATTAAACAGACCGAGGTAAAAGGGTTTGAGTCCGAAAACTACCGCAGCGAGCACCTGTGGGTCACCGCCCGTGATGGCGTGGAGGTGCCGGTCTCTCTTGTTTACCATCGGGCTCATTTCCAGAAAGGCAAAAACCCGATTCTGGTGTACGGCTACGGCTCGTATGGCTCAAGCATGGACGCCGATTTCAGCAGCAGCCGGCTAAGCCTGCTCGATCGCGGTTTTGTTTTCGCCATCGCCCATATTCGCGGCGGCGGTGAGCTGGGCCAGCACTGGTATGAAGACGGGAAATTCCTGAAGAAGAAAAACACCTTCAATGACTACCTCGACGTCTGCGATGCGCTGATTGAGCAGGGATACGGCGATCCGCAGCTCTGCTTTGGGATGGGGGGCAGCGCGGGCGGCATGCTGATGGGGGCGGCAATCAACCAGCGTCCCGACCGTTTTAAGGGGATTGTCGCGCAGGTTCCCTTTGTCGATGTGGTCACGACCATGCTCGATGAATCCATTCCCCTTACTACCGGGGAATTTGAGGAGTGGGGGAATCCGCAGGATGAGATGTACTACCGCTATATGAAAGAGTACAGCCCGTACGATAACGTGGAGGCGAAAGCCTACCCGCATATGCTGGTCACCACCGGTTTGCATGATTCTCAGGTGCAATACTGGGAGCCGGCAAAATGGGTGGCAAAACTGCGTGAGCTGAAAACCGATGACAATCTGCTGCTGCTGTGTACCGATATGGATTCCGGACACGGAGGGAAATCGGGGCGATTTAAATCGTACGAAGGGGTTGCGCTGGAATATGCCTTTTTAATAGGCCTGGCGCAGGACACGCTGCCAGGCCGTGCGGAGCGTTAAGCGTCGCCCAGATAATGTTTTAGTGTTAAGCGCAGCTCCGGGCTCATTCTGTCGAGGTTGTTATACAGCCAGCGCAAATAGCCCGGGTCTTTATCCGCCACCTCGGACACCGGCTTCCCGCGATATTTACCAAAGGTAAACGTGGTCAGCAGCGCGGGACGTCCGGTGATCGTCGCCATGTCATCCGGCGTCCAGCCAGAGATATTCATAATATCAATCAGCAACGCGGCGGTGATATAGCAGTCATACAGGGCGCGGTGATGGTGAAGCCCCTCAGGGGTACGAACGCTGAGCTTGCGGGACTTGTACAGCGCCATGTTGCTGTATTTAATCCCAGGCCACAAACGACGCGCCAACTTCATGGTGCAAATCCATTCCCCCGGCATTTCAGGCAACACCCGGCGGTCAAAGCTGGCGTTATGCGCGACGTACCACGGGCTACCGTAGTAGTGCGGAATAATCTCTTCGATCCACGGCTTATCCGCCACCATCGATTCGGTAATGCGATGGATAGCCATCGCCTGAGGGCTGATGGGGCGATCGGGACGCACCAGATGGCTCATTGGGTTGACGATTTTACCATCAACCACGTCGACAGAGGCCACTTCCACTATTCCGCCCTGAAGATCGCAAGTTTCGGTATCGATGACGCGCAGCATTGAAAACTCCTGAGCTTAAAACGCCTAGCCTAAAGGAATGATATCGCCTTGCCAACCCTCTCCGCCGAGCGTGCCGGTCACCAGAAGCTCGCCCTTATCCGCGCGCACGATCAGCTGGCCTTTTTCATCCCACAGCGCGCTACCGCCGCAGGCGTTCGCCATCAGCACTGCAATGGCATATTTATGCGCGAAGCGCTGCAGGTTACTGATGGACTGCCGCCAGCGATGATCCCCCACCGACTGGCAGCTGGTAACAAGCGTTGCCCGGGGATCGAGATTGGGCGAATCGGGATATGCATCAAGGATGGTAAGGTGTTTATCCCCCGGCACGAGGCTGGCACCACGCCCTTGCGGATAGCGCAAAATGCGATGGCGAGCGGGCGATAACAGCACAAGGCCTTTCTGGCGCTGGCCATTCTGCTCCAGGGGGAGCCCGGCAATAACGGTGATCTGGTGTTGATGCGCCGCGTTGAGCAGCGGCTCCAGCTGCGCGTCATCGGGCGGGGGAGGTAACGTCGGCGAGCCAGAGCCCGTTAATGAGAGTTCAGGGAAAACCAGCAGATCGCACCGCTGCCGTGCTGCTTCGGCGATGAAGCGAAGGTGGTGCGTAACATGGTCATCTACAGTCTGATGCAGCCCGCCATACTGGGCTGCCGCTATATTCCAATGTGACATCGTGACTTCCTTATACACTGAGTCGCAGAGATTTAAGAATACACCTAAAATAATCAGGGTTTTCTTATCCTGCCAGATTCCGCGTAAGGAAATGTAACGACTCGTTAAGCTTATTTAACTTTAGGCTCGTACGGTAAACGGGAGAGGTTGACCGAGGCGAGGCGGTGGGCGATGAGTCTTTCGCGAAACCAGTCGCGCAGATGGGCGGGCTGTTCCCGTTCCACGACTTCAGCCACGACGGGCATGTTGTAACGCTCTTTGAACGCGACGCCAGCGGCAGCGAGATCGACATTCACTTTATCCATCTCGTCCTGCGGAAGGGCGGCCAGATTGATCTTCATTACCTTCTCCTTTTTATGCGGCGGCAACGTTACCGCGATTGCACGACGATGACAAGCGGAGGCAGGATGATCCTCGACTCGTTTATTATACAGCGTTATTCTTTAGCATACAGACATAACAAAAAGGAATGATAGGATGGGTTTCTCCGCTTCCCGCGCGGTCTGCGCACTGGTTTTTGTGGCCTCGACAATGATGACGCCTTCCGTGCTGGCACATGCACATCTTAAACAGCAGATCCCGGCAGCAGACAGCGTCGTGACCGCACCGCAGGCACTTACGCTGAATTTTTCAGAAGGTATCGAACCTGGATTTAGCGGTGTAGTGGTAACGGATGCGCAAAAGCAGGTCATCAAAACGGGAACCGCTACGCGCGACGAAAAGAACAAGGCTCAACTCACCGTTCCGCTGGAACAAACGCTGGCGTCAGGGACTTACCAGGTGGACTGGCATGTGGTCTCCGTGGACGGCCATAAAACCAAAGGCAGCTATCACTTTAGCGTGAAATAGCATGCTGGCGCTGTGTTATATCGGGCTACGCTTTATCCATTTCGGAGCGCTGATGCTGGTGTTTGGCAATGCGCTTTACAGCGTCTGGTTTGCGCCTTCCTCTCTCCACCGTCTGCTGTCCCGGCGATTCCAGTCGCAGCAGAAAGTGGCGGCCTTAGTGAGCCTTGCGGCAGCGGTCCTGATGTTTATGCTGCAGGGCGGATTGATGGGCAACGGCTGGGGAGATGTGTTTGCGCCACAGATCTGGTTCAGCGTGATGGGAACCCGGTTTGGCGGCGTCTGGCTGTGGCAAATAATCCTCGCTGCGCTGACGGTTAGTGCCGCATGGCTCGCGCCGCTGAAAGGTTCGCGCCTGCTGCTGCTCGCAATGGGACAGCTTATCCTGCTGGCTGGGGTAGGGCACGCAGCGATGAACGACGGTCCGATGGGGGCGCTGCAGCGTCTTAATTATGCTTTTCACCTGATCTGTGCCGCCACCTGGCTTGGCGGATTACTGCCCCTGCTGTTCTGCATGCGTCTGGCGAAAGGGCGCTGGCAGAATGCCGCCATCTTTACCATGATGCGTTTCTCGCGCGTGGGGCATTACGCCGTTGCGGGCGTGCTGCTCTCCGGGGTGATAAATGCGCTCATGATACTGGGCCTCGATATTCCCTGGCAGGCTGGCTACGTGCGGTTTTTGTTGTTCAAATGTGCGCTGGTGGCGTTGATGGTGGTAATTGCGCTGGCAAATCGGTATTTTCTGGTGCCACGGTTTCGTCCGGAGAGCGGGCGAGCAAAGCAGATTTTTATCAGGATGACACAGGCAGAAGTGGTGCTGGGAGCGCTGGTGCTGGCAACGGTCAGTCTGTTCGCCACCTGGGAACCCTTCTGACAAGGTTGAATATCATATGAAAAAGACAGTACTTTCTCTCTTATTGCTGGCCTGTACGGGGAGCGCGCTTGCCGCACCGCAGGTTATCACCGTGAGTCGTTTTGAAGTAGGTAAGGACAAATGGGCGTTCAATCGCGAAGAGGTGATGCTGACCTGCCGTCCAGGTCATGCGCTGTATGCCATCAATCCGAGCACGCTGGTGCAATACCCGCTGAATGATACCGCAGAGCAGCAGGTAGCCAGCGGCAAGAGCAGCGGCCAGCCGATTAGTATTATTCAAATCGATGACCCGTCGCATCCGGGACAAAAAATGAGTCTGGCACCGTTTATCGAGCGCGCCGACAAGCTCTGCTAACGTTCGGGTTTCCAATAAAAAACCGCAGATGCTGACGAAAGCACTGCGGTTTTTCACTTTTAATGATGCTCTGGCGCTTTTTTTCCGGCCGCTTTTGCTGTGGACTGGAAAACCTGGCGTCGTCATCTATTCTTAAAAGGCAAGGCGACTTAGCCTGCATTAATGCCAACTTTTAGCGCACGGCTCTCTCCCAAGAGCCATTTCCCTGGACCGAATACAGGAATCGTATTCGGTCTCTTTTTATCTGTATGTTTTTCAAAGCGTTGTTCGGTGTTGACTCTAAATCACCCGAAACTTTCTCGAACATTCCATATCCTGTCTAAACCATAACATACTCAGGACCGCGTGCGTCCAGGGTTTTTTGGGATCTTTGTTAAAATTTTGTGGCCGAGCGACCGCTGAGCAAACGCCCTCTGGCGAGCAAAAGGGCAGCCCTAAGTTAAATAATGAACGCGCTGAATTTGTCTTTGTGGCGGACAATGTACTCCGGGAAGTTTTCAACCGTTAGCTCTTGCTTGATTAACGTCCTGTCCCGCCCCCAGATATCTTCCGCATTTTTAATGACCTTCATGATGTGTTCCGGGTTGTTAAACTCAGGAAGATCGTATTCAGTATGGGATATGGTCGACATTTTTTCTGAGATGCGCTCGGGTGTCATTACCCACGAGAAGTGCCAGCCACCATTGTCAATAATGCTGTTGTTAATCTTGAACCAGTTCCACTTTAGCCAGGACCAGTTTTTAACGCTTCGGGTGCGTTTAAGATTCCTGAATGATTCAGGTTCGCCGCCAAAGAAACTAACGAGATTTTTATATTGTGTGGCTCGCGGTAATTTACATTTTCTTGGTGTGTTGTCAGTATTAAAAACCTGCAGGTTAAACTGATAATTATAGAAATTCTGATAAATAGTGGTGCAGAGCTTTTTGGGATTTATCGATGCTACCACCTGTGGTGAAAATATCTCATCGACATCGGAAACTAAAATCAAATCATCATCGTTGGCATGCGTCAAACCCTGCATGATGGCATTCCTCTGCGCGGCTTCATTTGCCCACGCATCCACCACCATTCCCTCTGGCAGACCCGGAATCACCTCCCGAGCCGGGTGTGATTCTTCAGCGGCTTTCGTAATCGGTTCTTTATCATGAACAACGTAGATAATTTTATCTTTAAACTGGCTGTATTTATTAATGTCAAAATGCAGCGGCCTCTTTTTACCGGTAAAGGTATGGGTTGACTCAACGATAACGAAGCGATCGACAACGTCCGCGAGCGTGTTCAGCCTGATTTCGAGAAGCATATCTTCATCGTAATATAAGAAGCAGTCATAGATCATTACCGAAGTCCCTCATTTTTGCGCCCGCATTGCGCTTTTCCCAACGCATTCGCCGGTTTCATTTCGCGCAATGCTAACTGAGCGCCCTCGCCCTGTGCAATAGTGGGCTGCTTTATCATTCTTTTTTAAACGGAATGCATCCGCTATGCAGTGAGCGAAGACGCCAGCCAGGCTTAAAAGTGGGACTTAACGGATGCCTCTATTTCATCGAGCAGTTCAAAGCGACGGCGGTATTCGGCGCGTTTTTTACTGGCAATTTCTTCAAGAGATTTACGCTCCATTTGCAGCGGCAGTTGCCAGCAGAAGCTTGAAAGTTTTTTAGCGTCCAGAGACGCCCAAAATTCATCGTAGCTGGCGTGGAAATGGCGGCCTTTGCTCAGGCGATATCGCAACGCGCGGAAAACGTGCCCCTCGTCGCTGACGGCAAAAATCGCCCGGACAGATGACTGTGCAGCCAGCTGAAAAAGAACTTCCATTAACACGCGCTTAGGGAACAGGCCGTGACAGGCGCGGGTGGCCTGTTTAATGACGTCTCGCGATACGCAGCGACGAGGTCCCTGAAGCCCGCCAATGACCATGACTTGCTGACCGTTACTGCGCGCGACGCTAAAGGTCAGGCTGGCCAGCAGCGTATCTTCGTTGTCGCGTAGCCACAGCGTGCTTTCGCCTTCGCGCTCGGCTTTCCCCGCAGAGGAGGCATTGACCGTATAGGTAGCACCGTCTTTGGCATGGAACTGCACAACGGTTTGCTCCTGCGGGCTGCTCAGGGCCTGAGCGAGACCGCTCTCTCTCAGGCTATCAATCCAGTAGTAATGGTTGACGATAGCGTCGGCGCGATCGTTAGCCGTCAGGCCGCGCATCAGATACTGTCGGTGGGTCTTGCTGGGCAACGTAATTTGAGAGGCCAGCAGCCTGTCGAAATCGTCGCGACCCGAAAGGGCTTCCAGCATGCGATGGGTAGAAGACCAGAACAGAAGCGAGCGTAAAAGGAATTTCAGGCGATATTCGCGTTTACGCCAGATTGGACCCGGCACGCGTTTGCCGTTCACCAGCTCGGAAATAATGTTTGTGCGATGCGGATAGAAAACATCGTTATGCAGGTGCGTATTAGACACGTGAAGACCCCTCTTTTTTTATACCCTTATTCTAAAGAGCCAATAAAAAGGGATTAATAGCGTGAGGATCTTTATTTCTGTTTGGTTTACCGTTTGTTTCACTTCGTGACGACCGCGCCGGTCTGTCGCCTTTTCTGCGGCGGCTATACTGTTTAAAGGAGGTTCTATGTATCAGCGAATTGAAGGTGGGATGTGGCGTCACGTCTGGGTTGTCAGCGATATACACGGTTGTTACCAGTGGCTTATGGATGAGCTTAAACGCCGTCACTTTAACCCGTATGAGGATTTACTTATTTCGGTCGGGGATGTGATCGATCGTGGCCCTGATAGCGTTAAATGCCTGCAGTTAATTCATGAAAAATGGTTTCGTGCCGTGCGGGGAAACCATGAGCAAATGGCTCTCGACAGTCTGGATAATAACGATTTTTCACTCTGGACGATGAATGGCGGAATATGGTTTTCGCATCTTGAACGCGACCAGCAACAGCTGGCCCTGTCGTTGCTCGACGCCTGTCGCGATTTACCGCATATCATCGAGATAACCTGTGCGAACGGTCTGAATGTGATTGCCCATGCGGATTATCCGGCCGCGGAATACCGATGGCAAAAACCGGTTAGCGCCCAGCGCGTCTTATGGAACCGCGACAGGTTGATGGGATTTATGGTGGGCAAAGGGGAGGGCATCAGCGGCGCGGATCATTTCTGGTTTGGGCATACGCCCCTCGACAGAAGATATGATTTTAATAATCTTCACTACATTGATACGGGTGCTGTTTTCGACGGTTACTTCACGCTGGCGCAGCTGCAGTAATAAATAACCCGCCTTCGGGCGGGTTCTCTTTAGGTCAGGCAAGACGCATGACCCAGGCATCGGTTTTACTATCGTAATGCTCACGGTAAAGGACAGAATGTTCGCCATCAAGTATTGCCGGGACGCTGGTGTCTGCATCCCATGCATCGAGCTGCATGCACAAATCCGGGTCGGATTTGCAGGGAATACTTAACGTTCGATCGCCTTGTGCTTCGCCGCGCAGCTCTGCGTCGTCGATCTCAAAAGCGCCAATACGCACGCTGGTTTTCGTCATAGTGCTCTCCGGGTCGGTTGTCAAAATCTGGTATGACCAGTGCGATCACCCATTTTTGATCGTAGACAAGGAGAGCAAAATCGCCAGTAAAAAAATGCGCTTTTTTTCAGGCTGTGCGATCGTTACCGGTAAACAGACGGCCGTCCCGAACCAGCTCGCGCGGATAGCTGTTTTTCAGCCTTGAGCCGACCTTTTTTGCCAGCCCCAGCGGATATCCCTGATACGTCACTATCACTTCATCGCCTGATGGCGTGCTGTCCGGATAGACATCGCGACCACGGTACCACTCTTCGGCTTCCTGATGCGTCAGGGCAAAGGTATTCTCGCCTCCGGCAAGGGCGATAACGGCCTCATGCTGCCAGCGATACCCTTTATTATGCACTTCCGCCAGGCGGATCCCGATTCGCGAAAAACGGACCTTTCCGATAAGCGGCTCGATCTGTGCCGGGAACAGCCATATCTCTTTATCACGCATCCAGGGGTGCAGGCTCTCATCCCAGACCAGCCCAACCTTTTTGGCGGCGGCTTCAAGCTGTGCTGCATCGCGACCTTTAAGAGGGGAAAACGGGAAGTTGCCGACCTTGAATTTAGGTGCGGGCAGGGGAGCAACCGCCTGCGTTTTACGCAAACGCGCCACAAAAAAACCTTCGCAGTCGTAAATCTGCGGGAACACGTGAAGGAAACCCTCCGGCGTGACCGCCTCCTGTGCCGAGGCGAACAGGCCGTTAAGCGGCAGGAACTCAACTGCCTCCGGGTAGTTCGCTTTCAGCCACAGGCAGACGTCTTCGTTTTCATCGCGGTTTAAGGTGCACGTGGAATAGACCAGCGTGCCGCCTGGGCGCAGGGCATGGAATGCGCTCTCGATCAGCTCGCGCTGCGTGGCGGCGATCTCAAGGTTGCTCTCAACTGACCAGTTCTTTAACGCGTCGGGATCTTTACGCACCACCCCTTCGCCGGAGCAGGGAGCGTCCAGCAGAATGGCATCGAAGGCTTCCGGTAAGGCGGCGCCAAACACGCGTCCGTCGAAGTGCGTCAGGGCAACATTATGAATACCGCAGCGGCTGATGTTGGCATGCAGCACCTTCACGCGGCTGGCGGAAAACTCGTTGGCGAGGATCGCCCCGTGGTTACCCATTCGGGCGGCAATTTGCGTGGTTTTTGAGCCAGGAGCGGCGGCAACATCCATCACGCGTTCAGGCGCATTGCCATCGGCAAACAGGGCGGCCACCGGCAGCATCGAGCTGGCTTCCTGAATATAGAACAGACCGCTCAGATGTTCAGCGGTACTGCCCAGCGGCAGCGAGGCTTCGTCATCGCGTTCGATCCAGAACCCCTCGGCGCACCACGGGACCGGCGTAAGCTGCCAGCCGTACGGCGAGACCAGCGCCAGAAAATCCTCGACGCTGATTTTCAGCGTGTTGACGCGAATACTTCGGCGTAACGGACGCTGGCAGGCGGCGATAAAATCATCTAACGACAGTTGAGAAGGAAGCGCCTCGCGCATCTGCGCCAGGAATTGTTCAGGAAGAAATACGGAGTTTTGAGCCACGGGCACACCACAGGGAAAAGTTCAGGTGCGCAGTGTAACATAAAGGCTCCGGTGCGTTGACACCGGAGCCTTTCAGATTAACGCGGCAGGGCGGTTCCCCATTCGCGCCATTCTTTCGGTTCGCTTTCGAGCAGCAGGAAGTGTTTACCCGGCTGCGCTTTCGGCGCCAGCGGCGTGCCCGGCGGCGTGGCAAACGCGATACCGCCGCGAATGAACTGGTTGAAGGTGCCGGTTTTCACCACGCCTCCCGTCAGGCCAAAGTCCAGCGAATAGCCTGATGCCAGCCAGAATACCGAGTTATTACGGACCAGGTGCTGGTAGCGTTCGCTGATGCGTAACGCCACCATTACGCGGTCGGAGAGCGTACCGAGCGTCAGGCCCGTGACCGTACCCACTTCAATGCCGCGGAACAGAACCGGGGTGCCGATGCTCAGCGAGCCCGCTTCCGGCACTTCCACCACGATGCTCAGGCCGCCAAGGTAGCGCGAGTCGGTGATTGTGGCTTCCTGAAGCTCGAAATCACGACGGGCATTACCCTGGCCCGGCTCAACGTTGATGTACGGCTGCAAAATGGTGTCGAGATGCTCAACGCCCGCGGCCGAGATCTGCGGCGTCACCACCGAGAAGCGCGAACCCGTGCGGGCGAAGGTCTGCACATATTCCGGGTACAGCACGGCGGTGGCCTGCACCTCGTTGCGCGAGGTAATCAGCGTCAGCTTCTGGATTTGTCCAATATCAATGCCCAGATAGCGGATTGGCATGCCTTCCGCCAGCTTACCGGCATCAAACGCGTGCAGGGTAATCTGTCCACCCACGGCGCGTGCGGCGGTTTCGGACGGGAAGAGAATACGCTTATCGCCTTTGCGCAGATTCGCGCCCGCGCCGCTGAGGTTATCGAAGCTTATCGCCCCGCGCAGCGCGCGTGAGAGCGGGGAGGCCTGCACGGTCAGCCCGTTACCGTTAAGCTGAACTTTCGCGCCGCCTTCGGCCCAGAAGACGCTGTTTGGCGTCAGCAGCTTGCGGTACTCCGGCTTGATATGCAGTTCGATATCAAACGCGTCCGCACGCGGGCGAACGGCGATCACTTCCCCAACTTCAAACTTGCGATACAGCACCACGGATCCTGCCTGTACGTCCGGCAGCGTCTCGGCGCTTAATGTCAGCGTGGTGGTAGGGAGATCGCTCAGGCTGTTTTCAACCGCTTTCTCCAGGTTGGCATACAGCGGATAGCTGTCGCGAACGGGGCCTTTATCACCGGGCAGAATGCGGATGCCGCCGTTAACCCATTCGCTGGCGCTGGCGCCGAGGAATTCCACGCCGTCCAGTCCCACCTTCACATCGACGCGACTGTTCACCACGAATTTGCTGTCACCGTGCACCAGGTCGCTGTACTGCGGATCGATGGCGACCGAGAAGGTCACGCCATTCGCGGAGAGCTTGCGCTCCAGCACCTGACCGACCTGCACGCCGTGTAAAATTAACGGCTGGCCGGCTTCGATTCCGTAACTTTCTGGCGCATTCAGCGTGACGGTCACTACGCCCGGCTTTTGCAGCAGGGATTTATCCGCCGGGGCAATCACGAAGCTATTGCTGGGCTCACCTTCACCGGGGATGAGCTCAAACGTATTGCCGGTCAACAGCGTGCTGAGGCTGGCATCGTTCAGGGAGAGCTTTGGACTGCGCATTTCGATACGCGTTTTCTCGCGCAGGAGGTCGACCACGCTCGGATCGACAGTCATTTCTCCTGTGACCGAGCCGCCCGGGTTGAGCGTCATTTTGGTGAGCTGACCAACCTGCAACCCCTGATACATCAGCGGCGTTGAACCGGCTTTTAGCCCCTTAGCATCGGGCAGGGCGAGTTTGACGATCACGCCGCGCTGGCTGTGCGCCAGGTCAGCGTACAATCCAAATGAGTCATCCGCGGTGGCAGGGCTTGAGTTTTCCGGGGAGTCAAAGGCAATGGCTCCATTCACCAGCGCGGCCAGACTCTCCAGCTTCACTTTCGCACCGCTCAGGCTGAGGTCCGCATCCACGCCGGAGACGTTCCAGAAGCGGCTGCCTTTTTTCACCAGATTGGTGAAGCGACGCTCGATCAGCACGTCGATGGTGACGCCCTGTTTATTCGGGTTGATCGCGTAATCGTACACGCGGCCAACCGGGATTTTGCGGAAGTAGACCAGCGAACCGCTGTTCAGAGAACCGAGATCCGGCGCCTGCAGATGGATCATTAAATCGCCGTTGTTGAGGCGGTACTTGGGCTGTGTATCCAGGGCAACAAAGTGATCCTGCGGCTCTCCTTTACCCGGCATCATGCCGATATAGTTACCGCCCACGAGCGCATCCAGCCCTGACACGCCGGCCAGAGACGCTTTTGGCGTGACCAGCCAGAACTGCGTTTCGCTGCGCAGGGCATCCTGCATGTCAGATTTAATACTGACCCGCACCTGAATCTTGTTCAGCCCTTTTCCAAGGGAGATGTCCTGAACCGTACCCACTTCAACCCCCTGGAAGCGAACGGGCGTTCGCCCGGCGACGATGCCGTCGGCGGTCTGGAAATCAATGGTGACGGTACTCCCGCGATCTTCATAGCTCGTCCAGATCAGCCAGCCTGCAATCATCAGGGCGATGACGGGCAGCAACCAGAATGGCGAAATGCGGCGTTTTGTTTTAATTCTCGCTTCAGTCGGCGAAGCGGGGGTTTCCTGACTCATGTGCATCCCAAAGTAAGCGGCTATCCAGCCATTCCACAGCAAGAATAGTCAATATCACCGCAGAGCCGAAATAAAAAGCCGCGGGTCCCATTGTAAAAGCAAGTAGCTGGTCGCGATTGATGAGCGACATCATCAGCGAAATCACGAACAGATCTAACATTGACCAGCGGCCAATCCAGGTGACGAACCGCAGCAGCAGAATGCGGGTCCGTAAGCCTTGTTCACACTTAAAGTGAATGCTGATGAGCAGGGTAAACATCACCACCACTTTGGTAAAGGGAACCAGGATACTGGCAATAAAGACGATCGCCGCCACCCCGACGTTGCTGTGCGCAAGGGAGATAATCCCGGAGAGGATAGTATCCTCCTGACGCCCGCCATTCACGTAAATGATGGAAATCGGCAGCATATTGGCTGGGATCAGAAACACCAGGGAGGCGATCAGCGCGGCCCAGCATTTTTGCAGGCTGTTGTTGCGCCGCAGTCTCAACGGAATGTGACACCGCGGGCAGCGCCCACGCGCGTCGGGCAAGCCGGTATAGTGGCATCCCAGACAGACGCGCAGATTTTCATCAGGACGCGTGGCGGGGCGCTGAGGATAAAATCGCTCCCAGAGCTGTTCAACGTTCAGGTGGATCAGCGTCAGGATGCTCAGCAATACCAGGCTGATGAAAGCAAAGAGTCCGATGCCGGGCTGCAAAAAGGCGTAGTCCTGTACCTTTATCGACGCAACGCCCACGCCCACCAGATAAATATCCAGCATCACCCACTCTTTGAGCTTATCCAGCATCAGCAGCACCGGGCGAAGGTTCATGCCGAGAATATTGCCAAACCACAGATAGGCAATGGCGGCGACCAGCACCAGCGGCGCACCAACGGTGCAGAACAGCACCATGGCAGCGGTGATGGGATCGCCCTGACGGGTCATCTGCCAGATACCCTGCAGCACGTTGGCGTCAATGCGTACGCCAAGCAGGTAGAGTTTCAGCAGCGGTTCGCTCCAGGCGAAGGGCATCAGCAGCAGCATGGTGACGGCCATGGCGGCGAGGCGGGTGAGCGACCAGTCGCGGCCATCGCGAATTTTGGCGTCGCAGCGGGGACAAAAGGCACTTTGGTGCGATTTCATCTTCGGCAACATAAAAAGCGTATCGCACTGGGGGCAACGCTGATAATGTGCACGTGGCAAAGCTTCGCTCACCGTATGGACAGTTATCTTTCTTGTCGGCGTAATTTTGGTTGTTTTTAAGGCCATCAGCTGCGCACAAATAAGTATTGTTGAAAGTTATAATAACTCATGAACGGATTCATCTTGAGCATGAGCGCATTTAATGCTTATTTTAATAGGCTATGCGGTAAATTTGTAAGACAACTAAGTGATTGAATAATGAACAAAACAGAATTCTACGCGGATCTGAACCGCGATTTTAAGGCATTGATGGCGGGTGAGACCAGCTTCTTAGCCACTCTGGCAAATACTAGCGCATTGCTGTTTGAACGTCTCTCTGACGTGAACTGGGCCGGCTTTTACCTCCTGGAAGGTGAGACGCTGGTGCTCGGCCCGTTCCAGGGCAAACTGGCCTGCGTGCGTATTCCGGTAGGGCGTGGCGTATGCGGCACGGCGGTGGCCGAAAATCAGGTCCAGCGTGTGGAAGACGTTCATGCGTTTGACGGGCACATTGCCTGTGATGCCGCCAGTAATTCTGAAATCGTTCTGCCGCTGGTAGTCAAAAATCAGATTATTGGCGTTCTGGATATCGACAGTACGGTCTTCAGTCGCTTTACAACCGAGGACGAACAGGGGCTGCGCGAGCTGGTGGCGAATCTGGAAAACGTACTCGATGCAACCGATTATCAAAAATTCTTTGCGAGCGTCGCAGGATAATCAACGGATAACGTAGCATTTACTGATAGCGTCATTATAATGACGCCTGTTCATGCCTGCGCTTGTTGGCAACGTCCGTTGTAATCAGGAAATTTCATGGAAAATCAACCTAAGTTGAATAGCAGTAAAGAAGTTATCGCATTTCTGGCCGAGCGTTTCCCGCAGTGCTTCAGCGCGGAAGGTGAAGCTCGTCCCCTGAAAGTCGGTATTTTTCAGGATCTGGTGGCGCGTGTTGAAGGGGAAATGAACCTCAGCAAAACTCAGCTGCGTTCCGCCTTACGTCTTTATACTTCGAGCTGGCGCTACCTGTACGGTATCAAACCTGGCGCGACCCGCGTGGATCTCGACGGCAACCCGTGTGGTGAGCTGGACGAGCAGCACGTTGAGCACGCGCGCAAGCAGCTTGAAGAAGCCAAAGCACGCGTTCAGGCACAACGTGCAGAACAGCAGGCGAAAAAACGCGAAGCCGCAGCGGCAAACGGCCAGGAAGAAGCGCCTCGTCGTGAGCGTAAACCACGCCCTGCGCCGCGCCGTCACGATAATAACGATCGCAAACCGCGTGCAGACAAACCAGCAGCAAAAGCCCCGCGTGCCCCTCGTGAAGAGCCGCGCCATACGCCGGTTTCTGACATTAACGCCCTGAGCGTAGGTCAGGCACTGAAGGTAAAAGCGGGTAACAATGCTATGGACGCCACCGTACTGGAAATCACCAAAGATGGCGTTCGTGTACAGCTGACTTCTGGTATGTCAATGATTGTACGCGCAGAACACTTGTTGTTCTGAAACGGAGGCCAAGCCTGGCATGAACACTTTTTTTAAGCTCACCGCGCTGGCGGGCCTGTTTGCCATAACAGGTCACGCTTTTGCAGTGGACGATATTACGCGTGTTGATCAAATTCCGGTTCTCAAGGAAGAGACGCAGCACGCGACGGTGAGCGAGCGCGTGACCTCACGTTTTACCCGCTCGCACTATCGTCAGTTCGATCTCGATCAGGCCTTTTCGGCCAAAATCTTTGACCGCTATCTGAACTTGCTGGATTACAGCCATAACGTTTTGCTCGCCAGCGATGTCGAGCAGTTCGCTAAGCGCAAATCCGAGGTGGGTGACGAGTTGCGTTCAGGCAAGCTGGATCTGTTCTACGATCTCTACAACCTGTCGCAAAAGCGCCGCTTTGAACGCTATCAGTACGCGCTGAAAGTGCTGGAACGTCCGATGGACTTTACCGGTACTGACACTTTTAATCTGGATCGCAGTAAAGCACCCTGGCCGAAAGATGAAGCCGAGTTGAATGCGCTGTGGGACGGTAAAGTTAAATACGACGAACTGAGTCTTAAGCTGACCGGCAAAGACGAAAAAGAGATCCGTGACACGCTGACGCGTCGTTACAAATTTGCCATTCGTCGTCTGGCGCAGACCAACAGTGAGGATGTTTTCTCACTCGCAATGACCGCCTTTGCGCACGAAATCGATCCGCACACCAACTATCTCTCTCCACGCAACACCGAGCAGTTCAATACTGAGATGAGCCTGTCTCTGGAAGGTATCGGCGCGGTGCTGCAGATGGACGATGATTACACGGTGATCAATTCCATGGTCGCGGGTGGCCCGGCATCCAAAAGCAAAGCGATTAGCGTAGGCGATCGCATTGTGGGTGTAGGACAAACAGGCCAGAACATGGTCGACGTGATCGGCTGGCGTCTCGATGACGTGGTTGCTTTGATCAAAGGTCCGAAAGGCAGCAAGGTTCGTCTGGAAATTCTGCCTGCCGGTAAAGGCACCAAAACCCGTATCGTTACCCTGACCCGCGAGCGTATCCGTCTGGAAGACCGCGCGGTGAAAATGTCGGTGAAAACCGTGGGTAAAGAGAAGGTAGGTGTTCTGGATATTCCTGGCTTCTACGTGGGGCTGACTGACGATGTGAAGGTTCAGCTGCAGAAGCTTGAAAAGCAGAACGTCAGCAGCATTATCATCGACCTGCGCAGTAACGGCGGCGGGGCGCTGACTGAAGCGGTTTCCCTCTCCGGTCTGTTCATTCCATCTGGTCCTGTGGTTCAGGTGCGCGATAACAACGGTAAAGTGCGTGAAGATGCCGACAACGACGGTGTGGTCTACTACAAAGGCCCGCTGGTGGTCCTGGTTGACCGCTTCAGTGCTTCCGCGTCTGAAATCTTTGCCGCTGCAATGCAGGACTATGGCCGCGCGCTGATCGTCGGTGAGCCAACCTTCGGGAAAGGCACCGTTCAGCAGTATCGCTCTCTGAATCGTATTTACGATCAGATGCTGCGTCCGGAATGGCCTGCGCTGGGCTCGGTTCAGTACACCATTCAGAAATTCTACCGCGTGAACGGCGGCAGTACGCAGCGTAAGGGCGTAACGCCGGACATCATGATGCCGACAGGCACGGAAGAGACGGAAACCGGCGAGAAGTTTGAAGATAACGCCTTGCCGTGGGACAGCATCAATGCCGCGACCTACGTGAAAGCGGGTGATATGACGCAATTTGGCCCAGAACTGCTGAAAGCGCATAACGACCGCATCGCGAAAGATCCGGAGTTCCAGTACATCATGAAGGACATTGCACGATTCAATGCCCTGAAAGATAAGCGGAATATCGTTTCTCTGAACTACGCACAGCGTGAGAAAGAGAACAACGAAGACGATGCAACCCGCCTGGCGCGTATCAACGATCGCTTCAAGCGCGAAGGCAAGCCTCTGCTCAAGAAACTGGACGATCTGCCAAAAGATTACCAGGAGCCGGATCCGTATCTGGACGAGACGGTGCATATCGCTCTCGACCTGGCGAATCAGGAAAAAGAGAAACCAGCCGTACAGCCCGCTCCGGCAAAATAACCTCCCAACAGGCACAAGAAATTGTGCCTGTTTCTTTTTGTTCTGCATCCTTCCGTCAGCCAGATTTCCAATTGTGTAAAGTTGTGTCTTTCTGGTGACTTACGCCCGCCGGATGCTTGAAAATAGCCGCAATACCCATACGATGTGGGTAATCGCATAGTGCGTTTTGTTAAACTGAGGTAAAAAGAAAATTATGATGCGAATCGCGCTCTTCCTGCTCACCAACCTGGCGGTCATGGTGGTTTTCGGGCTCGTGCTAAGCCTGACAGGAATTCAGTCGAGCAGCGTTCAGGGTCTGTTGATTATGGCGCTGCTGTTTGGTTTTGGTGGCTCGTTCATCTCCCTGCTGATGTCGAAGTGGATGGCACTGAAATCGGTGGGTGGTGAGGTTATTGAACAACCGCGTAACGACATGGAACAGTGGCTGATGAATACGGTGGCTCAGCAATCCCGTCAGGCCGGGATCGCCATGCCGCAGGTGGCGATTTACCATGCCCCGGACATCAACGCTTTCGCCACGGGCGCCCGTCGCGATGCGTCACTGGTTGCCGTCAGCACCGGATTGCTGCAGAACATGAGCCGTGACGAAGCCGAAGCGGTTATTGCCCACGAAATCAGCCATATCGCCAACGGTGACATGGTGACCATGACCCTGATTCAGGGCGTGGTGAACACCTTCGTAATCTTCATCTCCCGTATTCTGGCGCAGATCGCGGCTGGCTTTATGGGCGGAAACCGTGACGAAGGTGAAGAGAGCAACGGCAACCCGCTGATCTACTTCGCCGTTTCGATGGTTCTGGAACTGGTATTCGGTATTCTGGCCAGCATCATCACCATGTGGTTCTCCCGCCACCGTGAATTCCACGCGGATGCCGGCTCGGCGAAGCTTGTTGGTCGTGAGAAGATGATTGCCGCGCTGCAGCGTCTGAAAACCAGCTACGAGCCGCAGGAAGCGAACAGCATGATGGCCTTCTGCATTAACGGTAAGTCCAAATCGCTGAGCGAGCTGTTTATGTCTCACCCGCCGCTGGATAAACGTATCGAAGCGCTGCGCAGTGGGGAATACCTGAAGTAACGCTAAGAACCCTAATAAGCCGGGCAGGAGAACACTCCGCCCGGCTTTTTTTATGCCTGAACTTTGGGCTGGGTCATCCGCAGGCCGCTGACGACCGCCGCGAGGGAAGCAAGGGCTCCCGCGGTGAGAAGCGCAACGTGGTTGCCGTTTTGTCCGGCGAGGTTAAACATCAGGGCAACCAGTGCCGCACCTGTGCTTTGCCCCAGAAGGCGCGCGGTCCCCAGCATGCCGCTGGCACCACCGCTGCGATGGCGCGGCGCGGAGGTGATAATGGTGTGGTTGTTAGGGGACTGGAACAGGCCAAACCCTGCGCCGCACAGGATCATGCGCCATATTATGTCCAGATCGGTTGGCGAGGACGGTAGCAGAGCCAGCGCGAAAAGGCCTGTCGCCATCACCGCCAGCCCCAACGCCCCCAATAAACCGGCATGGACGCGTTCAATTAAGTAACCTGCCAGCGGCGCCATCACCATGGTCGCCAGCGGCCAGGGGGTTAACAGCAGGCCGGTCTCCACTTCTGAACGGCCGACCACGCTCTGCAGAAAGAAGGGCAGAGAAACCAGGGCCAGCATTTGGGCGCAGAACGAGCAGACTGACGTGCAAATGGAGAGGGAAAAGAGGGGAATACGCAGCAGATCGACCGGCAGCAAAGGCACGGGGAGAGTGAGCTGGCGGCGAACAAAGAAGAAGCCGATCGCCAGCAGGGCGATGAGCTCCGCGGCGGTAAGCATCAGGGACTGTCCCTGCGCAAAGCCGCTCAGCGCCGTAATCAGCAGGCCAAAGGTCAGGGCATTCATCACCGCACTCGCCACATCGAAGCGCGGCATGGTGCTTTTAGGGCCGTTAGCGGGAAGAAAGCGCAGGGCAAAGAATATAGCGACAATGCCCAGCGGCACGTTAATAGCAAACAGCCATTGCCATGACGCAACGGAAAGGATCGCCGCCGCAATAGTTGGCCCGGCGGCGGATGAGACGGCGACAATAAACGAGTTTATCCCCATGCCGCGCCCCAGATGACGCTGCGGATAAATTAAGCGGATCAACGCCGTGTTTACGCTCATGAGCGCCGCGCCGCCAAAACCCTGCGCAATGCGGGCAAGCGTCAGGGTATGCAGCGAATCTGAAAGGGCGCATAGCAAGGACGTGAAGGTGAAAACCACCAGACCGCACTGATACACCCGACGGTAACCGAACATATCGCCCAGGAAAGAGAACGAGAGCAGGGAAACCACAATCGCAATCTGATAGGCGTTAACGATCCATATCGAACTGGCGGGAGAGGCGTGCAGGTCGCTGGCGATGGTTGGCAGGGCAACGTTCGCGATTGCGCCGTCAAGGACGGCCATTGAGATACCAATAATGATGGTCGCTATAGCGCCATACCGCTGGGGTAAAGGCAGGCCATCGGAAAGGGTCTTTTCCATTAGGATTAAAAAAGCTCAGCGTGAAATTATTCTCAGGGTAACTATTTTAGCATTGTTACAGCCGCGATATGTCGCAGATTTGTAACGAAGTAAACGCGGATTGATTGCAGGTGACATGACGGGAACTTATAATAAAAACCGGTTCTGATTTTTATAAAACACTCTCTATGAGGTGGTAAATGGCTATTGCGGATTTGGATAAACAGCCAGATTCTGTTTCTTCCGTGCTGAAGGTGTTTGGCATCTTACAGGCGCTGGGGGAAGAGCGTGAAATAGGTATTACAGAGTTGTCGCAGCGCGTGATGATGTCTAAAAGCACCGTATATCGCTTTTTGCAAACCATGAAGTCGCTGGGCTACGTAGCCCAGGAAGGCGAATCTGAAAAATACTCTCTGACGCTGAAGCTGTTTGAGCTGGGCGCCCGTGCGCTACAAAATGTTGACCTGATCCGCAGCGCTGATATTCAGATGCGTGAAATCTCTCGCCTGACCAAAGAGACCATCCATCTCGGCGCGCTGGATGAAGACAGCATTGTTTACATCCATAAAATCGACTCCATGTACAATCTGCGCATGTATTCGCGCATTGGTCGTCGCAACCCGCTCTACAGTACCGCGATTGGTAAGGTTCTGCTGGCGTGGCGCGATCGTGAAGAAGTGAAGCAGATCCTCGAAGGCGTGGAATACAAGCAAAGTACTTCACGAACCATTACCAGTACGGACGCGCTGTTAACGGTGCTCGATCGCGTACGCGAGCAGGGGTATGGCGAAGATAACGAAGAGCAGGAAGAAGGGCTGCGCTGCATCGGCGTTCCGGTGTTTGACCGCTTTGGGGTTGTGATCGCGGGCTTGAGTATCTCCTTCCCAACCTTACGCTTCTCCGAAGAGCGCCTGCATGAGTATGTAGCTATTCTGCACACTGCCGCACGTAAGATTTCTGAACAGATGGGTTACCACGACTACCCGTTTTAATCTCTGCTCGTATAAAAAAACGCCGCATCTGTTGCGGCGTTTTTTTTGCCAGTCATTTCACCGGCCGATTAGCCATTATCAATCACGACGGATGTCTTACGCAGGACCGGACAGTGGGTCAAGCCAACGATCCCGCTGTCAGTATGCAGATATTGCGCAGTGCTCACGCCCTGTGCTGTTAAATATTTACATTGAATCCCTAACCCGGCTGCGTTCTCGGTGCTTCCCACAAGCACGCCATAACCCGTGAGCAGAAGGCCAATCCAGACGATGGCCAGCGCAATGATTGTTCGAATGATGAAGCGCATCATTAACCTCTTTTGTCGTTGTTATCATAAAGCTAGCGTAAACGGTTTACACGATGAAACAAGTGCAGGATTCTGAAAAAAAGCGCGATGGCGGTACAGTTAGTCCTTGTTTAAGATAAGCGTGATAACCTCGTTACATCAGGTTTTTAGACGGAGTGTGGAGTGAAAAAAATACGCTGGGTAATTCTGATTATCGTGCTGATAGCGTGCGTGGTGTTATGGACGCAGACGATCAATGTGATGTGCGATCAGGATGTACAGTTTTTTAGCGGCGTTTGCGCAATCAATAAGTTTATTCCGTGGTAATACGCATTTTTTCTCAAGATGATTTCCTTCCTTCGCGCCAGTGGTAAAATAGACGTTTTTATTGAGGTGGTGAAATGGGTGAGTTACTGAATTCAGGGCTGCTGAATATGGCATCCCTGATGATTTCTTTGGTTGTTCTGCTTGTGGGCCTGGTCATCTGGTTTTTCGTGAACCGCGCCAGTTCCCGTACTAACGAGCAGATTGAACTGCTGGAAGCGCTGCTCGATCAGCAAAAACGTCAGAATGCGCTGCTGCGCCGTCTGTGTGAGGCTAACGAACCGGAAGAGAAAGACGCGCCGAAAGACGTGGTCGCTGAAGATAACAAAGACGAAGACGACTTTATCCGCCTGGTGGCTGAGCGTTAATCTTTTGTCCGGGAGGTGGCTGTGGTCTGGAAAAATCCCTGGTATGACCCCTCCCTGAAACATCACACTCCGAACGGTTTTCGTAATACCGATCCTGTCGGACATCAACCCGGCGACCTTGACCGTTGGCGCAAAGCGCGTAAAGAGGCCGGTTTACCGAAGCCACCCGCGCTGGGTTATGAAGACTTTATCCAACAGTGGTGGCAACCGGTTGAGCTTACGCAACCTCATGAAGATGGGGTATGGTGGCTGGGACACGCCAGCGTGATGCTGCAGCTGGACGGCAATATCATCCTTACCGATCCGGTTTTTTCACGGCGCGCTTCTCCACTCCCTTTCCTGGGACCACAGCGCAAAACGCCTCCCGCTCTGTCAGTCGATCAACTCCATCAGCTTGATGCGGTCGTCATCTCCCATAATCATTACGATCATCTTGATGACGCGACCATTCGCCGTATTCTCAAACGCTTCCCCGAGGTCAGTTTTTTTGTTCCGCTGGGCCTGGCCGGCTGGTTTCGCCGCCGGGGGGCAAAACGCGTGGTTGAGCTCGACTGGTGGCAGAGCTTCACCTGGCAGGGGATGACCCTAACCGCCGTACCGGCACAGCACTGGAGTATGCGCACGCCATGGAACCGCAATCGCTCATTATGGTGCGGCTGGGTTATGGAAGGTCGACATCATCGTTTCTGGTTCAGCGGAGATACGGGGTATTCGCCAGAGCTGCTGTTGATACCTGAACGTCTGGGCCATATAGATGCTGCCGCGTTACCGATTGGAGCCTATGCCCCACGCTGGTTCATGGCTGTCCATCATATGGATCCGCAATCTGCGGTGGCATTGTGGCAGCAGCTGGGCTGCCCTCTGGCGTTTCCCATTCACTGGGGCGTGTTTGAACTGGCAGATGAATCCCTGGATGAACCTGTGCGGGAGTTAACTGACGCGCTAGATAATTTAGCACCGGTTAATCATTCTTTCAGGATACTGAAAGTTGGTGAATATTTATCCTTATAAACGAAGCGATAACGTAGTGCATATATTCTGTCTGTAAACGCGTGCAGGAATGTTTTATTTTTATCGAAACGTTTTGCTTGCCTTCTTTTGATGCAGAGTCATAAAAATTTCATTATTTTGGTGCATAACACTATTTAATAGTTGGTGCATTTTAATACAGTTCGGCGCGGGTTATT
Organism: Enterobacter sp. E20; assembly: GCF_000801755.2. Classification (NCBI taxonomy): domain Bacteria; kingdom Pseudomonadati; phylum Pseudomonadota; class Gammaproteobacteria; order Enterobacterales; family Enterobacteriaceae; genus Enterobacter; species Enterobacter sp. E20. Next base: position 2,887,616 of record NZ_CP012999.1, on the reverse strand, counting down.
AACAGTGTTTTTTCTCTGAAACAATTTGGTCGCGTTACAATGATTTAAGCATAAGTTTTCACAAATTGTTCTAACTCAATCAGGACGTAAGATTTCTTTTCCCGGTTGCTGGACGCTTCGTAATGATTGAGCTATGTTAAAAAAGTCTTAGATTACAGCGCTTGTGAAAGCAACGCTGGGTCTTTGTTACGCAGCAGAGCTGTCTGTAAGTGATGCGCATAATTGTGCAAAACCTGACAGGCACTGTTCGAATTTGTGCGGCGGATCGAGACATGTTTAAAAATGGCTTGCCATATTAAACATAGTGTGTGATAACACGTTTTGGGTCAAACGAGGTACAGTTCTGTTTATGTGTGGCATTTTCAGTAAAGAAGTCCTGAGTAAACACGTTGTCGTTGAATACCGCTTCTCTGCCGAACCTTATATTAGTGCCTCATGCAGTAATGTCTCAGTTTTATCTCAGTTAATGCCTGCGGGCTAAGAAAACACTCTAAGGAATTTTGCAAAATGGCAAAGATTAAAGGTCAAGTTAAGTGGTTCAACGAGTCTAAAGGTTTTGGTTTCATTACTCCTGCTGACGGCAGCAAAGACGTGTTCGTACACTTCTCTGCAATCCAGGGTAACGGCTTCAAAACTCTGGCTGAAGGCCAGAACGTTGAGTTCGAAATTCAGGACGGCCAGAAAGGCCCAGCTGCAGTTAACGTAACTGCTATCTGATCGAACCGCTGCTGACTGAAGCGCTCAGCACTTCAATCTCAGACATAAAGCCTCGCATAACGCGGGGCTTTTTTATGTCCCTTATCTTTCAAAATATTACCATTTGCGGTCTTGTTAGTAACTTGTTGCAAAGCTGCGAGGTTAGTAGCACTGTTTTGCCACCTTAAACCCATCTTTTCCCGTTAAATCAGGGCGTTGTTTAACAGTCCTGGGGTTCAGGTGAAGAAGAAATTGATAACGACCGCTGGCAATTTCACGCCAGCGCGTTTTGTGCTGCTCTGTTTAGCTATTTTTTGTAGTCTGGCTTTTTTGCTGGGCCGCGTTGCCTGGCTGCAAATCATCAAGCCTGACAATCTGGTGAAGCAGGAAGATATGCGCTCCCTCCGCCAGCTGGCGATCGATGCGCCGCGCGGCATGATAATGGATCGCGAAGGTCGCCCCCTGGCGGTGAGCGTGCCCGTCCGGGCCGTCTGGGCCGATCCTAAAACGGTGCTGGCAAAAGGGGGCGTTGGCGTTGATGAACGCTGGCAGGCGTTGGCAAATGCGCTGCATCTCTCCCTGGGCACACTTTCGGCGCGAATCAACGCCAACCCGCAGGGGCGTTTTATTTATCTTGCCCGTCAGGTCGATCCCGCACAGGCGAAGTGGATCGATAAGCTGAATCTGCCCGGCATCAATTTACGCGACGAGTCCCGCCGTTTTTATCCTGCCGGCCATGTGGCAGCGAACCTGATTGGCTTCACCAATATTGACGGGCAGGGCATTGAAGGCGTGGAAAAAAGCTTCAATGCGCAGCTGACCGGCAAGGCCGGAGTGCGGCAGGTAAGGGAAGACCGCTACGGCCGCGTGGTTGAAAACCTGACGGAAGTGGCGCCTGCACCGGCGCATAACATCCAGTTAAGTATCGACGAGCGGCTGCAAACCATCACCGAAGATGCGCTCGATAATGCCGTGGCCTGGAACAAGGCCGAGTCTGGGGCATCGGTGCTAATTAATATTCCAACCGGGGAAATACTCGCCATGGCGAGCTATCCGGATTTCAACCCCAATAATCGGGAAGGCGCGACGATAAACGATTTCCGCAATCGTGCTATCAGCGATACGTTCGAGCCCGGTTCGACGGTCAAGCCGCTGGTGCTGATGACGGCCCTGCAGCAGGGCCTGGTCCAGCCGGACAGCGTGATTGACACTCACCCGTATACCCTTGACGGGCATCGTATCCGCGACGTGGGCTATTATCCTGAACTGACGATGACCGGGATCCTGCAAAAATCGAGCGACACCGGCGTGTCACGACTGTCCCTGGCAATGCCTGTCCAGCATCTTATTGATACCTATCGCAACTTTGGATTTGGCACGAATACGGGGCTTGGCTTAACGGGCGAAAGCGCGGGGCTGTTGCCAAATCGTAAATACTGGAGCCAGCTCGATCGCGCGACCTTTGCCTTCGGCTACGGGCTGATGGTGACGCCGCTCCAGCTGGCGCACGTCTACGCCACGATCGGCGGCTTCGGGCTTGAGCGACCTCTCTCGATTACGCGTATCGATCCACCCGTTATTGGGCACCGCGTCATGCCGGAAGAGATCGCGCACGAGGTGGAGCACATGATGGAGAGCGTTGCGCTGCCCGGCGGCGGGGGCGTTAAGGCCGCCGTTCGCGATTACCGGGTGGCGGTGAAAACCGGTACGGCGAAGAAAATTGACGACAGCGGGAAGTACGTCGATAAATACGTTGCGTATACGGCCGGCGTTGCGCCCGCCAGCGATCCGCGCTTTGCCCTGGTGGTGGTGATTAACGATCCGCAAAATGGTGCCTATTACGGCGGTGCCGTTTCCGCACCTGTCTTCAGCGAGATTATGGGCAACGTGCTGCGTCTGGAGAATGTGAAACCTGACGGGTTACCGGCGGGTTCCGATCACCTTATCGTTATGCGTTAACCGGGCGTTTATAACCAGGGCGAATAGCGGTACACTTCGCCCTTTGATTATGCTCCGGAGTCACCATGTCCTTCAGCTGTCCTCTTTGCCACGCCCCCCTGACGCATTCAGATAAAAGCTATACCTGTCCGCAGGGGCATCAGTTTGATATGGCAAAAGAAGGCTACGTGAATCTTCTGCCGGTGCAGCATAAGCGCTCCCGCGATCCAGGCGACAGTGCAGAGATGATGCAGGCGCGTCGTGCGTTTCTGGATGCCGGGCACTATCTGCCGCTGCGGGAAACCGTCGCGCAGATGCTGAATGACATCCTGCCGGGTTCAGCCACCGCTATGCTCGATATCGGCTGCGGGGAAGGGTACTACACCGCACGGTTTGCCGGGATCGCACGCGAGAAGGGCGCGTTGACATTCGGTCTGGACGTGTCGAAAGTGGCCATTCGCGCGGCGGCAAAGCGTTACGCGGACGTGACGTTCTGCGTGGCATCCAGCCACCGGCTGCCGTTTGACGATGCCAGCATGGATGCGGTTATCCGCATTTACGCGCCCTGCAAGGCGGAAGAGCTGTCTCGCGTGGTGAAACCGGGCGGATGGGTAGTCACCGTAACGCCGGGCCCGCGTCATCTGATGGAGCTGAAAGGGCTGATCTACGACGAAGTGCGTCTGCATGCACCTCATTCTGAACAGCTGTCCGGTTTTACCCTTAAGCAGGAGCAAACCGTGGCGTATGAAATGACGCTGAAAGGCGAAGAGGCCACCGCGCTGCTGCAGATGACGCCGTTCGCATGGCGGGCAAAACCAGAAGTATGGGAAGCGTTAGCTGTACAATCAATATTTAACTGCCAGACGGATTTCAGTATCCACGTCTGGCAGCGCGAAGATTAACCGGCGAAGTGTGCCCAGAGGATCTGGGCACCAATGCCAATCAGCACAATTCCACCCAGGATCTCGGCGCGTTTACCCAGCAGCGGGCCGATAAACCGTCCAACCATCATGCCCAGCGTGGACATAATCAGCGTTGCGCAGCCGATGGCCAGCGCGGTGGCGATAATATTGACCTGCAGGAATGCCAGACCGACACCGACGGCCATCGCATCAAGGCTGGTGGCAATCGCCGTGGTGACCAGCAGCCAGAACCCGTGACGGTGCTGCGGCTCTTCGTCTTCATCATCACCGCCGCGAAAACCTTCAATCACCATTCGGCCACCGAGAAACACCAGCAGTACGAAGGCAATCCAGTGGTTCCACTCCAGCACGAACTGGCTGGCGAGCATGCCAAGACCCCAGCCGATAAGCGGCGTCAGCGTTTCGATAGCGCCAAAAATGAGGCCGGTACGCAGGGCTTCTGAGAACTTAGGTTTGTGGAGCGTGGCGCCTTTTCCGATGGAAGCCGCAAAAGCGTCCATGGACATGCCAAAAGCGAGGAGGATCGTAGCGGAGATATTCATAACAGCGTCCAGACCGGGGATATCCATATGACACATCACTGCCCCCAGTGAACAGCAGTTGATGTATCTATGGTCTCGCCTGATCGCACCGCACATAAGATGTGCTGTCAGCGATCCGTACGCGCCACGTTTTTCAACGAGTATGTTGACACGTACATTTCCTGCGAGCAGGAAATCGGCTACTCCCCAACGACGGGCGCAACCTTAACATATTTTGAGAATATAAAACAACAATGGAGAAGCATTATTTAAAATGCTTGTTGATAACGATTTTCATTTGTCTTTAAGCGTGAAATTATCGTTAAAAAATAGAGAGAAAATTAACGAAAAGGATATAGCTTAGGCTATATTTCTTGCGCAAGATAAACACAGAATATAGCCATTGCTATATATGCAAATCATTGAGTTTTAAGAAGTAAGTTGTATATTTTTACCAGGTCGTCAATATTCTTCACCCGAATAAGCAGGCGGCGTTGTTCTAATTGCATCACCAGCACACCGTCTTCGGATAAATTCATCTCTTTAATACGGTTATATTCTATCCACACATTGGCGAAGAAAAATCCGCGGGATTTAAAAATGATTTTCGGCGTGCGGATCCAGAACAGATAAACCGCCATTAATGCCAGCGCACATAATAACCATGTGGTTAATATTGCACCATGGCTAGTGACGTTATTGTAAATAAGAATAATGATGAGACCCGCGAAGATAAACGCATCCACGCGCCCGCGTCGCAGAAGGGGAAGGGAGAGCAGCGTCTCGCCGTGGCGGCGGGGCATGATGAACTCGTCATAGATCGCGTAAGCCAGAAGGGCAGCAATAAATAAAACCAGTACGATGTCCGTGACAGTCATTCATCCTCCAGATAAAAAAACCGGGGGCAAGCCCCCGGCCTATAGCATTGAAACTTACAGACCCAGCAGGCCGACTGCGTAGCCCGCGATACCGATGACGAAGAAGCCAACGATAATCCACAGCGGGTTCACTTTCTTACGCAGCAGCCACATGCAGGCGAAGGTCAACAGCAGCGGTACCAGGCCCGGCATCAGCTGGTCCAGAATCGTCTGCACGGTGGTGACGCGCGTCTGACCATCCTGACCGGTGATGGTCGATACCACCAGCGGGATGTTCACGTGCGTCCACTTGTTAACCAGCGCCCCCATGACAAACAGGCCGAGGATTGACGCCCCCTCAGTCAGTTTCTGCAGGAAGCCGCCGCCCATGTCCTTAACGATGTCCACCCCTTTACGGTAGCCGTAGGCCACACCGTAGTAACGGGTCAGCAGGCGCACGGCGTTGAACAGGATGAAGAACAGCAGCGGGCCAAGCAGGCTGCCGCTCATCGCGATACCGGCACCCAGCGCCGCGAAGACCGGACGCACGGTACCCCAGAAGATTGGGTCACCGACACCGGCCAGCGGACCCATCAGGCCGACTTTGATACCGTTGATAGCACCATCGTCAATCTCTGCGCCGTTCGCACGCTGTTCTTCCATCGCCAGCGTTACGCCCAGAACCGGAGCCGCTACGTAAGGATGGGTGTTAAAGAATTCCAGGTGACGCTTGATCGCCTGACGGCGCGCTTCGTTGTTTTCCGGGTACAGGCGCTTGATCGCCGGCACCATGGAGAAGCAGAAGCCCAGCGCCTGCATACGTTCGAAGTTCCATGAACCCTGAAACAGGTTAGAACGGATGAACACGCCACGAATATCACCCGGAGTGAGTTTTTTCTCGGTGGTAGTTTTTGTCATATCAACCATTTCGCTCACCTGCTAGTCCAGTTCGTTATCGAGATCGTTGTTACCAGCAGCCTGCGCTGGGGCACCCGCGACGCGGTTATATTTCGGGCTGAGCTGGATGTAGAGAATCGCCATTACCGCACCAATCACACCCAGTGCAACCAGGTTGAAGTTGGTGAAGGCAGCGGTCACGAAGCCGAGGTAGAAGAACGGCATCAGATAGCCTGCGCGCATCATGTTGATGACCATCGCATAACCGACGACCACGATCATGCCGCCCGCGATGTTCAGACCGCCGGTGACCACTTCTGGAATGGCGTTCAGCATGCTCTGCACTTCACTGGTACCAACAGAGATCGCCACGATAACCGCCGGGATCGCGATACGCATCGCCTGCAGGAACAGGGATGAAACGTGGATCCACGACAGTGCCGTGAGGTTGCCGTTTTCGGCCGCCTTATCCGCCGCGTGCTGGAAGGCAACGGTGATAGTACGAACGATGATGGTCAGAACCTGGCCTGCTGCAGCCAGCGGGATCGCCAGGGCGATACCGGCACCAATACTCTGGTGACCAGCAATAACCAGAACGGTCGAAATGATAGAGGCCAGCGCCGCATCGGGCGCAACCGCTGCGCCGATGTTCATCCAGCCCAGGGCGATCATTTCCAGGGTACCACCGATGATGATACCGGTTTTCATGTCACCCAGAACGGCCCCAATCAGCGTACAGGCCACCAGAGGGCGGTGGAACTGAAATTCATCAAGTACGGATTCCATACCCGCAATACATGCGACGACGAACACCAGCACAATCTGAAGAGTGGTAATCTCCATTGCACTTCTCCTATTACATAAACTTTATATGAGAACCGGCGCGGGCTTATTTCCCAACTTTGCCGATCAAATCCATCATTTTCAGTTTTTGATCCGTAGAAACCTTACGGGCTTCCAGTTCAATACCGCGCGCATTCAGCTTGTTGAATGCCTCGATATCTTTCGCATCGACTGAAATGGCGTTGTTGACCTGCGTTTTGCCCTGACGGAATGCCATACCACCGATATTCACGGAGGTGATTTTCACGCCGCCTTCAACAATGCGCTCAACGTCTGTCGGGTTAGTGAACAGGAGCATTACGCGTTCACCCGCGTATTTCGGGTTGTTGTAAACGCGGATCATCTTGGCGACATCCACGACGTGCGCGGTAACGCCAGGAGGAGCAACCTGAGTCAGAAGGGTTTTACGTACGGTATCGGCGGCCACTTCGTCGCTGACCACGATAATGCGTCGAACGTTGGTCTCTTTGGTCCAGCGCGTGGCGACCTGGCCGTGGATTAAGCGGTCATCAATACGCGCAAGGCCGATGACCATGTAATCGTTCGGGCCCATCGGTTTTGCCGGTGCTGCCGCTTTAGGTGCCGCTGCAGATGCAGGGGCAGGTTTTTCAACCGGCTGCGCTTTCAGGGCTTTTACCCCTTCGCGACCGGTTTCAACGGCCAGCGCCACCAGTTCATCGAACGCCGGATTGTCGTCGCGCGCCATGAAGGTTTCCACCAGCATGGGAATATTAACCCCGGCGACAACTTCATAGTGCTCTTTATCGACGACAATGCGGCTGGCGGCATTGAACGGGCTGCCGCCCCATGTATCAACGAGAAACAGCACGCCTTTGCTGGTATCCAGCTTCGCGAGTTGAGCGTTGTACTTCTCTATCAGCGTCTCGGCGTTTTCACCGGGAACGAAATCGATCCAGCCGACGTTTTCCTGCTCGCCCAACAGCATCTCTGCCGTTTTGAGTAGCTGCTCAGCAGCCCAACCATGTGTGCCTATGACAATAGCAATGGTCACTTGCTACCTCCTTTTATTATCATTAATACGTCTGCCAGGCAGTCGTACTGAGAATCGTATTGGCGAACCGAATCGATTCAGATAAGGGTTAGAGTTCAAAAAACTAAGACTTCCGCGAATTATTTTAGATAGTGAAAAAATAATTTATGTGATGAAGATCCGTAATTTAGCCACGGGTTACAGATTTATCTGTAGCGTAAAGCCGCTGTGTTACAGAACTTTGCAAAGGAACGTAAATCTTTGCTAAAAACACAGTGTCTCTGATATGTTTAGCCTCCGTTTAATCGTTCAGGAGTATAGGGTTACAGCCCACTATATGGACCGTCACCGACGTCAGTCATCAACCAGGCCATTTCGCGCCTTATTCACCGGCGATCCTCGCCACGTATCAACTCTGTTTACCTCTGTTTTGCCCACGTTGAGTGGGGCACCGTTTCGTCATTCCTTTAGCAGGAGCTTGTCATGGAATTCTTAATGGACCCGTCAATCTGGGTGGGATTGCTCACGCTGGTGGTGCTGGAGATTGTTCTCGGCATTGATAACCTGGTGTTTATCGCCATCCTTGCGGACAAACTGCCGCCAAAACAGCGTGATAAAGCGCGTCTGATTGGTCTCTCGCTGGCGCTGGTTATGCGACTGGGGCTGCTCTCCGTCATCTCCTGGATGGTCACGTTGACCAAACCGCTGTTCTCCGTCATGGATTACACCTTCTCCGGGCGTGATTTAATCATGCTGATCGGGGGGATATTCCTGCTTTTCAAAGCGACGACGGAGCTACACGAGCGGCTGGAAAACCGTCAGCACGATGATGGGCACGGTAAAGGCTATGCCAGCTTCTGGGTGGTAGTGCTGCAGATTGTGGTGCTTGATGCAGTCTTCTCGCTGGATGCGGTGATCACGGCGGTCGGCATGGTGAATCATCTGCCGGTAATGATGGCGGCTGTTGTCATTGCGATGGCGGTCATGCTGCTGGCCTCGAAGCCGCTGACGCGCTTCGTCAACCAGCATCCGACGGTGGTCGTGCTGTGTCTGAGCTTCCTGCTGATGATTGGTCTGAGCCTGGTGGCGGAAGGTTTTGGCTTCCATATTCCGAAAGGCTACCTGTACGCCGCGATTGGCTTCTCGATTCTGATCGAGCTGTTCAACCAGATTGCGCGCCGTAACTTTATTAAGCAGCAGTCGAATCAGCCGCTGCGCGCCCGTACCGCAGACGCGATTCTGCGCCTGATGGGCGGTCGTCGTCAGGTGAACGTCCAGTCTGATTCCGAAAACCATAACCCGGTTCCGGTCCCGGAAGGGGCGTTTGTGGAACAAGAGCGCTACATGATTAACGGCGTGCTCTCCCTGGCCTCCCGTTCGCTGCGCGGCATCATGACGCCGCGCGGGGAGATCAGCTGGGTTGATGCTAACCTGAGCGTCGATGAAATTCGCCAGCAGCTGCTCTCTTCTCCGCACAGCCTGTTCCCGGTGTGTCGCGGAGAGCTGGATGAGATCATCGGCGTCGTGCGGGCAAAAGAGATGCTGGTGGCCCTGGAAGAGGGCGTCAACGTGGAAGCCGTTGCTGCCGCGTCGCCTGCGATTGTCGTGCCGGAAACGCTGGATCCTATCAACCTGCTCGGAGTGCTGCGCCGCGCTCGCGGTAGCTTTGTTATCGTCACCAACGAGTTTGGCGTGGTGCAGGGGCTGGTTACACCGCTGGACGTACTGGAAGCGATTGCCGGTGAATTCCCGGATGCCGACGAAACGCCTGAGATCGTTGCCGACGGTGAAGGCTGGCTGGTTAAAGGTACCACCGACCTGCACGCGCTCTCGCACACGCTGGGGCTGGAAAACGTGATCAACGATGAAGAAGACATCGCGACCGTTGCCGGTCTGGTGATCGCCGTTAACGGGCAAATCCCGCGCGTCGGCGATGTGATCGAGCTGGCGCCGCTGCACATTACGATCGTTGAAGCCAACGACTATCGCGTTGATATGGTTCGCATTGTTAAAGAACAATCAGCCCACGACGAAGATGAGTAAGCCGGCTTAGCGCAGCGGCATTAAGGGCACGATGTGCCCGTTATGATGCGCTGGCGGGGATGAACTTCCCGCCAGCCACTTCGGAAAATCCCGTAGCGGCATGGGCCGCGCATAGAAAAACCCCTGCAGGACAGGCACGCCATGGCGGCGCAAGTAGCGCGCCTGCTCCTCCGTCTCGACCCCTTCAGCAACCAGTTCGATATTCAGCCGCTGACCCAGCGCAATAATCATATCCGTCACCGTCGAGTTCACGGCGTCGGTACCGATGGCGGTGGTAAACGACTGGTCGATTTTCAGCACGTCCGGGTGCAGCTTTTCAAGCCAGGAGAGGGAGCTGTTCCCGGTACCAAAATCGTCGATGGCGAGCTTCACCCCTTTGCGATGCAGTTCGCGCACGATGCGATAATCCACATCCAGTAGCGCATCCCGTTCCGTGAGTTCAATCACCAGCTGCTGGCGCGGACCGGCGCTGAACCAGAGGCGGTTCAGGTCCTGTATCAATGCCGCGTGACGAAAATGGCTGGCGGCGACGTTAATACCAATGTGAAAACCGGCGCTGGAAGGGAAGTAGCCTATCTGGCGCACCGTTTCGGCGATGACATAGCGGGTCAGGGGGACAATCTGGTTATGTTCTTCTGCCAGCGGGATAAATACCTCCGGGGTGATCCAACCCTGACGGGGGTTATTCCAGCGCAGCAGGATCTCCACGCCGGTGCACGCCTGGGTACGGGCATTCACCAGCGGCTGGCAGAAAAGCTCAAATTCCCGCGCCGCAATGCCCATATCGATCTCCCATGTAAAGCTCATCCGGTTTGCCGTTGCCAGCCAGGCGAGATAGCCCAGCAGCAGGCTGAGCATGAGTCCCAGCGGCAGCTGGGCTGGCAGGCTTTTTAAGGCTAACTCTCCAGGGCCTGGCCCGCTGACCGTAATGGTGAAAGAGTTTCGGGTGGACGATTGCTGGAAAAGAGAGCCCTCCTCATCAAACGTCAGGCTGTCGCTGACGCGTTGTCCATAGCGCAGAAAGCGATCGCCTACGGTCAGCGCCACGTCATTGATGAGCGGGCGCTGGGGCTCGAGGATCATTTTGGCGATCAGATCGATATTGATGATTTCGATTACGCCAGCTTCACCGTCCTGTGAGACGGGATACCACTGGATCAATATCGGGCTACCCTTAAGCAGCCACTGATCGCTCGATAAAATCAGCTTCGCCGTGCTGGCGGGTAATTCTTTCAGGAAGTCGCGAACGGGCACGTTGCGGCTCCCGAAAATACTTGAGCAATACAGGATACCCTCGTTAATCAGGGCGATGGAGCGTACCGTCTGCAAAATGGCGGCCTGCTTTCGCAGCGCCAGGTGCGCCTGCGGGCAGGGCTGCCCTACCAGGGGCTGCAGCACGCTGCGGCGGTTCTCTAAAGAAAGCAGGACGTTATCAAGGGCGCGAACGGTGTGGCTAGTAAAATCGAGGATCCGCTGTTGGTTAACATTGCGCTGTGAAATGAAGCGAATGCCTAACGTCAGGATGAGCGTGAGGAGCGCAACCGTCACACAGACGATAACGCGTTTTCGGCGATAGTTTTTAATGATCGTTTGTGCAGTTTGCATGAACGGTCGCCTGATAAGCCACCAGCCACAAAAGCCGGACGCAACAGTAAAAGTGTAGTGGGGAAAGCAGAAGGAGACGAGAAAGAAGAGGGAAATTCGCCCATCCGTTGCAGATGGGCGAAAGGCAGTATTAGTCGCACTGCACCTTAATGGCCAGGCCACCGCGGGACGTCTCGCGGTATTTCGCGTTCATGTCCTTGCCGGTTTCGTACATGGTTTCAATCACCTTATCCAGCGATACGCGAGGTTCGCTGGTACGGCGCATCGCCATACGTGAGGCGTTGATGGCTTTCACAGAGGCAATCGCGTTACGCTCGATGCACGGCACCTGCACCTGGCCCGCGACCGGGTCACAGGTCAGACCGAGGTTATGTTCCATACCGATTTCCGCCGCCACGCAGACCTGCTCAGGGCTTGCGCCCAGCAGCTCTGCCAGACCTGCCGCCGCCATGGAGCAGGCAACGCCCACTTCACCCTGACAGCCCACTTCCGCACCGGAGATGGAGGCGTTCATTTTGTACAGCGCACCGATGGCCCCTGCCGCCAGGAAATAGCGGATGTAGATGTCCGGCGTCACGGGCTCAATAAAGTGATCGTAATACGCCAGCACTGCCGGAACGATACCGCAGGCGCCGTTGGTTGGCGCCGTCACGACGCGTCCACCTGCGGCGTTCTCTTCATTAACCGCCAGGGCAAACATGTTTACCCAGTCGACCACGTTCATCGGGTCGTTGGAGAACTTGTCCGTGGTCACCAGCATACGGCGCAGGGCAGAGGCACGACGCGGTACGCGCAGTGGACCCGGCAGAACGCCTTCGGTGTTCATCCCGCGGTCGATACAGGCGCGCATGGTTTGCCAGACGTTCGCAAAATAGTCTTCAATCTCTTTTTTGCTGTGCAGGGCCAGTTCGTTCTGCATCACCATGCCGGACAGTGAAAGACCGGTCTCTTTGCAGTAGCCCAGCATTTCTGTAGCCGATTTGAACGGGTAAGGTACGCTGACGTCGCCGACGCTGTCTTTGCCAAAATGCTCTTCATCCACGATGAAGCCACCGCCGATGGAGTAGTACGTTTTGCTGTAAATCTCTTTTTCACTGCTGTAAGCGTGAATGGTCATGCCGTTTTCATGCAGCGGCAGGTTGTCGCTACGGAAACGCATGCCGTCATCCTGCGGGAAATCGACTTCCTGCTGACCGTTTGCCAGCAGCAGGCGGCCGCGTGTTTCCACGTCGCGGATGAATGCCGGGATGGCATCAATATCTACGGTATCCGGCATATTGCCTGCCAGACCCATAATAATGGCGATATCGGTGTGGTGGCCTTTACCCGTTAATGACAGCGAGCCGTAAACATCCACGGCGACACGGGTAACGCTTTCCAGTAATCCTTTTTCGACCAGATCATCGACGAACTGTTTACCGGCCTTCATCGGGCCAACAGTATGGGAAGACGAAGGGCCAATTCCCACTTTGAACATGTCGAATATACTAATCACTTTCACACTCCTGACAGGGTTACCGGGGTTCCAGTAACGATGTTATAACTGCGCATAGTGTAAGAGGGAACACCGACCTCGGCTTAACTATTCACATGAATTAAACTAATGGTTAACGATGGGTTTTGCTAATAGCGCGACGCGGATCGCAAACCTGCGAAAAAGGGTGGAATGTAAAGTATAGTCAAGGTTTCAGGCCGATTTGCAGCGCCAGTTCACGAATGATGCCCGCCGTCATGCCCCAGACAAAATAATGCTGATACCAGGACAACCAGACCCGATGGTCATGCCCCCGTCGATGGATATCGAGCGGATGATAGCGGCTGAGCCGGAGCGCCTCTTCGAGCGGCATTTCAAACACCGCTGAAACTTCATCGACGCTGGCGTGATACTGCAGGCCGGGCGGGATAATGCCGACCACCGGCGTGACCTGAAAACCGGTAACGCTGTCGACGGGCGGCAGCACGCCAATGACCTCAACGGCCTCCGGCGGAATGGCAACCTCTTCCTGCGCTTCCCGCAGCGCGGCGGCAATCAGCGAGGCGTCGGAGCTGTCAACCGCGCCACCCGGAAAGGCGACCTGACCCGCGTGCTTGCGTAGATGGGGAGAACGCTGGGTGAGCAGCAGGCCCGGCTGCGCGCGACGCACGACCGGGATCAGCACGGCCGCCTGACGCTGGTTCAGCGCTTCGCGGTTGACCTGCGGTCGTAATAGCTGAAAGCGAGATAAAAAATCGTCCAGCGTCAGGTTCTCTTTTTCCACCCGTGATTACTCCAGTTGTTTCAGGATACGGTTAACTTTATCAAAGGTTTCCTGATATTCCGCATCGACCTGGCTATCGGCAACAATGCCGCCCCCGGCCGAGCAGTAAAGGTTTCCGCCGCAGGCCGTCAGCGTGCGAATGGTAATGCTGGTATCCATGGTGCCGCAGAGGCTGATATAGCCGATGCTGCCGCACCAGGCGTTGCGGCGGTGCGGCTCCAGCTCGTCAATGATCTCCATCGCCCGCACCTTTGGCGCGCCGGTGATGGAGCCGCCCGGAAAGGCGGCGCGGAGCAGATCGCAGGCGGTGCGAGAGGTGGGTAGACGCGCGGTAATGGTACTGACCAGATGATGCACCGCCGGGAAAGGCTCGACGACAAACAGTTCCGGCACGCGCACGCTGCCTGGTTCGGCGACGCGGCCAATATCGTTACGCATCAGGTCGACAATCATCAGGTTCTCGGCGCGGTCTTTCGGAGAGGCGGCGAGTTTTTCCGCCTGCTGGCGATCGGCGTCGGGATCGGCAAGACGCGGCAGAGTGCCTTTAATCGGACGGGTTTGAATCGTGCCCTCGGCCAGATGGATAAAGCGCTCGGGTGACAGGCTGAGTATGGCCCCCCGTTCCAGACGGACAAACGCGCTGAACGGCGCCTTATTGCTGGCATTAAGACGGGTAAACGCCTGCCACTCATCTCCCCGGTATGTCGCCTGGAAGCGCTGGGCGAGGTTAACCTGGTAGCAGTCACCGCTTTGCAGATACGCCTGAACGCGCGCGAATTTTTCGGCATACTCCGCTGCGGTCATGTTCGAGCGCCAGCCAGAGGTAAGGGTAAACGTCTCTGCCGGTGCAGGCCGTTGCGCCTCAAGCCACGCCAGACGCGCCTGCACGTCATGATGGCTCAGCAGGGAAACCGTTTTTTTCTGGTGATCGACTATTAACGCCCAGTCATACAGCCCCACGGCCATGTCTGGCAGGGAAATATCAGCCTGCGCATGCTCCGGCAGCGTTTCGAAACGGCGACCCAGATCGTAGCCAAACAGGCCCAGCGCGCCGCCCTGGAAAGGGAGGTCCGGGTTCGGCGCGGCAGATAAGCCCAGCGCGTTAATGGCCTGCTGCAGCTGCTTCAGGGGATCGTCCGTTAACGACAGGTCATCGGTTGTCAGCGTCTTTAGCGGATCGGCCACCAGAATGTCGAAGCGGCTATAGGGATGGTCCGCATGGCCGGAATGCAGCAGCATCGCAAACGGAAGATGGCTCAGGCGGGCAAACCAGAATTCAGCGGCGTCTGCACGCCAGGGCAAGGTAATAACAGTGGGGAAGCGCATGTTCATGTGTGGCATACTACCGGGCAGCGTGAAATAATTAGCGCGAATAATTTAGCAGGAGTTGACGATGTTTGCAGGTTTACCTTCTCTGAGCCATGAACAGCAGCAGAAAGCGGTTGAGCGAATTCAGGAACTGATGTCCCAGGGGATGAGCAGCGGACAGGCGATTACCGTTGTCGCCGAGGAGATTCGCGCCAGTCATTCCGGCGAGCGGATCGTGGCGCGTTTCGAAGATGAAGATGAAGATCCAGAAGAATAATCAGGCTTACACCGCCGCGATAATCTTAATCTCTACCTTATATTCCGGCTTCATCAGCGTGGCCTGTACGGTACAGCGTACAGGCGCGTGACCCGCCACCACCCATGCATCCCAGGCTTTGTTCATCGCCGCGAAATCATCTTTGTTTGCCAGGAAAATCGTCGCATCCAGAATGCGGGATTTGTCGCTGCCCTGTTTTTCCAGCACCGCGTCAATCTGCGCCAGAGTGTTAGCCGTCTGCTCGAAGGCATCCGCGTCCAGGTTAGCCGGTACGCCGGTGTAGTACAGCGTCTGGTTATGGATCACCACATCAGACCAGCGGGCTTCGGCATCAATGCGCACAATTGTCATAAACGTTTCCTCGTTATTTTTCGTCGTCAGGCGGCAAGACTGCCATATTGTTCTCCTGTCGTCACTATTTGGGGTGGCACAGGAGAGGATGGGCTGACATAATCCCTGTGCAAAAATACAGTGAGAGAGCACCGTGGCAGACGATTTTTCCCCTGAAGGTCAATTAGCGCAGGCTATTCCCGGCTTCAAGCCCCGTGAGCCTCAGCGTCAGATGGCGCACGCCGTTGCACGCGCCATCGATAAGGCTCAGCCGCTGGTGGTCGAAGCCGGAACCGGCACGGGTAAAACGTATGCTTACCTTGCTCCGGCGCTGCGCGCGAAAAAGAAGGTGATTATTTCCACCGGTTCGAAGGCGCTGCAGGATCAGCTCTACAGCCGCGATTTGCCCACGGTGGCGAAAGCGCTGAAATACAAGGGGCGTCTGGCCCTGCTGAAGGGGCGCTCCAACTATCTCTGCCTGGAACGTCTTGAGCAGCAGGCGCTGGCGGGCGGCGACCTGCCGGTGCAAACCCTCAGCGACGTTATTATCCTTCGCGCCTGGGCGAACCAGACCGAAGAGGGCGATATCAGCACCTGCGCGAGCGTGCCGGAAGACTCGCCTGCCTGGCCGCTGGTGACCAGCACCAACGACAACTGCCTCGGCAGCGACTGCCCGCTGTATAAAGACTGCTTTGTGGTGAAAGCGCGCAAAACGGCGATGGACGCGGATGTGGTGGTGGTGAACCACCATCTGTTCCTCGCGGATATGGTCGTCAAGGACAGCGGTTTCGGCGAGCTGATCCCGGAGGCGGACGTGATGATCTTCGACGAAGCCCACCAGCTTCCGGACATCGCCAGCCAGTATTTCGGCCAGTCGCTTTCCAGCCGCCAGCTTCAGGATCTGGCGAAAGATTTCACCATTGCTTACCGGACCGAACTCAAAGATACCCAGCAGCTGCAGAAGTGCGCCGACCGTCTGGCCCAAAGCGCGCAGGATTTCCGCTTACAGCTTGGCGAGCCGGGCTATCGCGGTAACCTGCGCGAGCTGCTGGCGGACAAAAACATCCAGCGCGCGCTGTTGCTGCTCGATGATGCCCTCGAACTCTGCTACGACGTGGCAAAACTGTCGCTTGGCCGTTCCGCGCTGCTGGACGCGGCCTTCGAACGCGCCACGCTCTATCGCGGGCGGCTCAAACGGCTGAAAGAGATTAACCAGCCGGGGTTCAGCTACTGGTATGAGTGCACCTCGCGGCATTTCACCCTGGCGCTCACGCCGCTGACGGTGGCGGATAAATTTAAAGAGGTAATGGCGCAAAAACCGGGAAGCTGGATTTTCACCTCGGCAACCCTGTCGGTGAATGACGATCTGCATCACTTCACGGAACGTCTTGGCATTGAGGATGCGGAATCGCTGCTCCTGCCCAGCCCGTTCGATTACGAAAAACAGGCGCTGCTCTGCGTGCCTCGTAATCTGCCGCTGCCGAACCAGCCGGGGGCGGCGCGCCATCTGGCCGCGATGTTAAAACCGATGATCGAGGCCAACAACGGCCGCTGCTTTATGCTCTGCACCTCTCACGCCATGATGCGTGACCTCGCCGAGCAGTTCCGCGCCACCATGACGCTGCCGGTGCTGCTGCAGGGTGAAACCAGTAAAGGCCAGCTGTTACAGCAGTTTGTCAGCGCCGGAAATGCCCTGCTGGTAGCAACCAGCAGCTTCTGGGAAGGGGTGGACGTGCGCGGCGATACGCTCTCGCTGGTAATTATTGATAAGCTGCCGTTTACCTCTCCGGACGACCCGCTGCTGAAGGCGCGGATGGAAGACTGCCGTCTGCGCGGGGGCGATCCGTTTGACGAGGTACAGCTGCCGGACGCGGTGATTACCCTCAAGCAGGGGGTAGGGCGATTGATCCGCGACGTTACCGATCGCGGGGTGCTGGTCATTTGCGATAACCGGCTGGTGATGCGCCCTTACGGGGCGACCTTCCTTGCCAGCCTGCCGCCCGCGCCGCGGACGCGGGACATAAAACGCGCGGTGCGTTTCCTGGCAAACCCAACGGCGGAGTAATTTACCCCGGAGTGTGCTAAGATGCGCGCCATTTTGTGACTGACCCTTGCGAGAGCGCGACGACTGATGCGAATTCTGGCTATTGATACCGCGACAGAGGCTTGCTCTGTCGCTCTGTTGAACGACGGTGCTGTTTCTGCTCATTTCGAAGAGTGCCCACGGGAACACACCCAACGCATTCTGCCCCTGGTAAAAGCCATTTTAACCCAGGGCAACACCTCCTTAACCGACCTTGACGCGCTGGCCTTTGGCCGTGGCCCCGGCAGCTTTACGGGCGTACGCATCGGGATTGGTATTGCGCAGGGGCTGGCGCTGGGCGCCGAACTGCCGATGATCGGCGTCTCTACCCTCGCCACTATGGCCCAGGGCGCATGGCGCATGACCGGGGCAACGCGCGTGCTCGCCGCGATTGATGCCCGCATGGGCGAAGTTTACTGGGCCGAATACACCCGCGACGAGCAGGGCGTGTGGCGCGGCGAAGAGACGGAAGCCGTGCTCAAGCCGGAAGCGGTCACTGAGCGGCTGCAGCAGCTCTCCGGCGAGTGGGCAACCGTCGGCACCGGCTGGCCGGCGTGGCCTGACATGGCAAACGACGCCGGGGTGACGCTGGTGGACGGCAACATGCTGCTGCCGGCTGCGGAAGATATGCTTCCGATTGCCTGCCAGCTGCTCGCGGCAGGAAAAACCGTTGCCGTTGAACACGCGGAGCCGGTTTATTTGCGAAACACCGTTGCGTGGAAGAAACTTCCGGGCCGCGAGTGAATCTCAGTAACAGGAACTGAGAAAAAGGAGTCGCATCATGGCGGTTCAGACTAAAGTAGTACGCCTTATTATGGCAGGCGCGGTTGCCATAGCACTGAGCGGATGCGTTTCCGTTCCTGATGCGATTAAGGGCAGCAGCCCGACGCCACAGCAGGATCTGGTTCGGGTGATGAATGCGCCTGAGCTGTACGTCGGCCAGGAAGCGCGCTTTGGCGGTAAGGTCATCGACGTACAAAACCAGCAGGGGAAAACCCGTCTGGAGATCGCGACCGTTCCGCTGGACAGCGGCGCGCGGCCGGTACTGGGTGAGGCCTCTCGCGGGCGTATCTATGCGGACGTCAGTGGTTTCCTCGATCCGGTCGATTTTCGCGGACAGCTGGTGACCGTCGTCGGGCCGATTACCGGCGCCGTGCAGGGCAAAATCGGCAGCACGCCGTATAAATTTATGACCATGCAGGTCAACGGGTATAAACGCTGGCGGCTGGCACAGCAGGTGATCATGCCGCCTCAGCCGATGGATCCGTGGATGTGGGGTCCACATCCTTATCGTTACGGCTACCCGGGCTGGGGCTGGTATAACCCGGGTCCTGCACAGGTTCAGACGATCGTTACTGAGTAACTTACTGTTATTGTTAGAAAAGAGACAGCGGCTCAGCCGCTGTCTCTGTTTTTTTACGGATAAAACGAAAAAAAAGAGTGACGCGCTTCGCAACCTTAAATCTGAACAATTAATAAACTGGTACGCTGAGTTAATATAATGTTAACAAACTGTTTATTATCGGGGTTGTGATGACGACGAACACTCATTTCAGAGGTGATGCATTGAAGAAGGTTTGGCTTAACCGTTATCCCGCAGATGTTCCTGCTGAGATCAATCCTGACCGTTATCAATCCCTGGTGGAATTATTTGAGCACTCGGTAAGGCGCTACGCGGACCAGCCCGCATTCGTGAATATGGGCGAGGTCATGACGTTCCGTAAGCTGGAGGAGCGTAGCCGGGCGTTTGCGGCGTATCTGCAGGAAGGGTTGGGGCTGCAAAAAGGGGACCGCGTCGCGCTGATGATGCCGAACCTGCTGCAATACCCGGTGGCGTTGTTCGGTATCCTGCGAGCCGGGATGATTGTCGTCAACGTTAACCCCTTGTATACCCCGCGCGAGCTGGAGCATCAGCTGAACGACAGCGGCGCGGCCGCGATTGTCATTGTGTCCAACTTCGCCCATACGCTGGAAAAAGTGGTCGACAAAACCCAGGTTAAACACGTCATCCTGACGCGCATGGGGGATCAACTCTCCACCGCCAAAGGCACGCTGGTTAACTTTGTCGTTAAATACGTCAAGCGCCTGGTGCCAAAATACCACCTGCCGGACGCCATCTCCTTCCGCCGCGCGCTGCATGCGGGCTACCGTATGCAGTATGTGAAACCCGAAGTGGTGGCGGAAGATCTTGCGTTTCTGCAATACACGGGCGGGACCACCGGCGTCGCCAAAGGGGCCATGCTTACCCACCGCAATATGCTGGCAAACCTTGAACAGGTGAACGCCACCTACGGGCCGCTTCTGCATCCGGGCAAAGAAGTGGTGATCACCGCGCTTCCGCTGTATCACATCTTTGCGCTGACCATGAACTGCCTGCTGTTTATTGAACTGGGTGGTCAGAACATCCTCATCACCAACCCGCGCGATATCCCGGGCCTGGTGAAAGAGCTGGCGAAATACCCGTTCACCGCCATGACGGGGGTGAACACCCTGTTTAACGCGCTGCTTAATAACAAAGAGTTCCAGCAGCTGGATTTCTCCACGCTGCATCTCTCTGCGGGCGGCGGCATGCCGGTTCAACAGGCGGTCGCCGAGCGCTGGGTGAAGCTCACCGGTCAGTATTTGCTGGAAGGCTATGGGCTGACGGAATGTGCTCCGCTGGTCAGCGTGAACCCACACGATATCGACTATCACAGTGGAAGCATTGGTCTGCCGGTTCCTTCCACCGAGGCCAAACTGGTCGATGATAACGAT
Organism: Enterobacter sp. E20; assembly: GCF_000801755.2. NCBI lineage: Bacteria > Pseudomonadati > Pseudomonadota > Gammaproteobacteria > Enterobacterales > Enterobacteriaceae > Enterobacter > Enterobacter sp. E20. Next base: position 2,867,292 of record NZ_CP012999.1, on the reverse strand, counting down.
AACGAAGTCGCGCCGGGCGAGCCGGGTGAGCTTTGCGTCAGAGGTCCGCAGGTGATGCTGGGTTACTGGCAGCGTCCCGATGCGACCGACGAAATCATCAAAGACGGCTGGCTGCACACCGGTGATATTGCGGTAATGGATGAAGAGGGCTTCCTGCGCATCGTCGATCGCAAGAAAGACATGATCCTGGTCTCCGGCTTCAACGTCTATCCGAATGAGATCGAAGACGTGGTTATGCAGCACAGCGGCGTACTCGAGGTGGCGGCGGTCGGCGTCCCTTCCGGCAGCAGCGGTGAAGCGGTTAAAATATTTGTGGTCAAGAAAGATCCTTCCCTGACGGAGGAGGCGCTGGTAACGTTTTGCCGTCGTCAGCTGACGGGCTACAAGGTGCCGAAGCTGGTTGAATTCCGCGATGAGCTGCCGAAATCCAACGTCGGAAAGATATTACGACGAGAATTACGTGACGAAGCCCGTGGCAAAGTAGACAATAAGGCCTGAGCTTCACGCTAATCGCCCAGACGCCGGTTAAGCCGGCGTTTTTTATGGGCGCAAACAAAAGAGAACCCGTTTTGAATTACCAGATGATCACGACCAACGACGAGCTGGCTTCGCTGTGCGAAGTGACGCGCGACTTTCCTGCCATTGCCCTGGATACCGAGTTTGTCCGTACCCGAACCTATTATCCGCAGCTGGGTTTGATTCAGATGTATGACGGTAAACACGTGTCGCTGATTGACCCGCTCGGCATTACCGACTGGACGCCGATGCGTGACCTGCTGCTCGATACCGCCGTGACGAAATACCTGCACGCAGGCAGTGAGGATCTGGAAGTCTTTCTGAACACCTTTGGCATCATGCCCCAGCCGCTGATTGACACGCAGATCCTCGCGGCATTCAGCAATCGTCCGCTCTCATGGGGCTTTGCTGCCATGGTGGAGGAGTATACGGGCCTGACGCTGGATAAAAGCGAATCCCGTACCGACTGGCTGGCGCGCCCGCTTACCGAGCGTCAGCTGGAGTATGCGGCGGCAGACGTGTTTTACCTGCTGCCGATTGCCGGACAGCTGATGAAAGAGGCGGAAGCCTCCGGCTGGCTCGCTGCTGCGCTGGACGAATGCCGTATGACCCAGCAGCGTCGTCAGGAAGTGGTTGACCCGAAAGAGGCCTGGCGCGATATCACCAACGCCTGGCAGCTGCGCACGCGTCAACTGGCATGCCTGCAGCTGCTGGCAGACTGGCGCTTGCGTAAAGCGCGCGAGCGCGATCTGGCCGTTAACTTTGTGGTTCGCGAAGAGCATCTCTGGGCAGTCGCGCGCTATATGCCGGGCAGCCTGGGGGAGCTGGACAGCATTGGCCTTTCGGGCAGCGAGATCCGCTTCCACGGTAAAACCCTGCTGGCGCTGGTCGCCAAAGCGCAGGAGCTGCCGGAAGATGCGCTGCCGGAACCGCTGCTGAACCTGATGGACATGCCGGGCTATCGCAAAGCGTTTAAGGATATCAAAGCGCTGGTGCAGGCAGTTGCAACGGAAAGCAAGCTGAGCGCGGAACTGCTCGCCTCACGTCGTCAGATTAACCAGCTGCTGAACTGGCACTGGAAGCTGAAGCCGCAGAATGGCGTGCCGGAGATGATGGCGGGATGGCGCGGGGAATTGATGGCCGATCGCCTGAATACGCTGCTGGACGGTTACCCGCGATAAAAAAATATGCCGGGCGATATACCCGGCATATTTCCCCGGTGGCGCTGCGCTTACCGGGGCGGCGAAAACACAAACCTACGGACGCGACTCTTCCGCTTCCGGGAGCGTAACGTTCAGCTCCAGAATCGAAATATCCCCGTCTTTTTGTTCCAGCTGCACCGTGACCATCTCCGGGTCAATCTGCACATACTTACAGATCACTTCCAGGATGTCCTTGCGCAGCTGCGGCAGGTAGTGAGGCTCGGCGTCGCTACGACGACGCTCCGCAACGATAATTTGCAGACGTTCTTTTGCGATGTTGGCGGTGTTCTTTTTCCGCGAGAGAAAAAAGTCCAGTAATGCCATAACTTATCCTCCGAACAGGCGTTTGAGGAAACCTTTCTTCTCTTCTTCAATGAAGCGGAAAGGACGTTCTTCTCCCAGCAGACGGTCAACGGTATCGGCGTAAGCTTTACCTGCATCTGCCATTGTATCAAGGATCACTGGCTCGCCCTGGTTAGACGCGCGTAACACGGACTGATCTTCCGGGATAACGCCCACCAGCTTAATGCGCAGGATCTCCAGCACGTCTTCCATGCTCAGCATGTCACCTTTGTTCACGCGGCCCGGATTGTAGCGGGTGAGCAGCAGGTGTTCTTTAATCGGGTCTTCGCCATTTTCCGCACGACGGGATTTAGAGGCGAGGATACCCAAAATGCGGTCTGAGTCACGCACGGATGAAACTTCAGGGTTGGTGGTGATGATCGCTTCATCAGCGAAGTAGAGCGCCATCAGGGCACCGGTTTCGATGCCGGCAGGGGAGTCGCAGACAATGAAGTCGAAATCCATTTTTTTCAGATCGTCGAGCACCTTTTCCACGCCTTCACGGGTCAGGGCGTCTTTGTCACGCGTCTGAGAAGCCGGGAGAATGTAGAGGTTCTCGGTGCGCTTGTCTTTGATCATCGCCTGGTTAAGCGTGGCATCGCCCTGAATGACGTTTACGAAGTCATACACGACGCGACGCTCACATCCCATGATGAGGTCGAGGTTACGCAGACCGATATCGAAGTCGATAACGATGGTTTTCTTTCCCTTCTGGGCCAAACCAGTAGCGATGGCCGCGCTGGAGGTGGTCTTGCCAACGCCTCCTTTACCCGAAGTAACAACAATAATGCGTGCCATAGAAATTCCTTGTTAAAAAGGGATCAATTCAACGGTTGAACGGTCAACGCGTCGTCTGCCAGAAGCAGGCGAGCCGCTTTGCCATAAAATTCGGCTGGGATCTTGTCGCTCAGCCAATATTCACCTGCGATGGACACCAGTTCCGCCGTCAGGTGAGTACAAAATATTTGCGCATCTCGATCGCCACTTGCACCTGCGAGCGCACGTCCACGCATCATACCGTATACGTGAATATTGCCATCTGCAATCAGCTCAGCGCCAGCACTGACGTGGCTTGTAACAATCAGATCACAGTTTGGTGCATAAATGCGCTGACCGGAACGAACCGGCACATCAATCATTCGCGTTTTTGTGACGGTAGTAACGTTTTGCACCGCAGGAGGGGGCGTTTGCACGGCAACGGGTGCCGCTCGCGAGGCTTTTTCTTTGCCCTCATTCAGAAGGGGCAGCCCCGCACGCTCAATTTCCGCTTTCAGCTCAGTATCTTTGCAGCCGCTGATGCCCACGATACGCAGTCCGGTCGAGGAGACGGCCTGCTGGAGAAGTTTCCAGTTAACCGGAGCCTCAAGACCGCTGACGTTGATAACAACAGGGGCGTGCTTCAGAAAGGCGGGAGCCTGGGCGATTTTGTCTTCTAACGCCTGACGAATAACCTCGGGTTTTGCATCATGCAAATGTACCACTGATAAGGTGAAGCTACTGCCTTTAAGCTCGATGGGCGTGTTTGACATCCTGGCCTTACTCAATTTGCTATTAACCGCAACCACTCGCTGCGATATTCCGAAGAGTATCAGGCATGTTATAGTCAGGAGTATATTGAGGCAAGCAACCACCCATTAATTCAGAGTAAAAACATGTTTTGTGTGATCTACAGAAGTACAAGCCGTGACCAGACCTATCTTTATGTCGAAAAGAAAGACGATTTTTCACGCGTGCCTGAAGAATTAATGAAGAACTTTGGCCGACCACAGCTGGCGATGCTGCTGCCGCTCGATGGTCGTAAGAAACTGATTAATGCCGATCTGGATAAAGTGAAAACGGCCTTAGCCGAGCAAGGCTATTATTTACAGCTTCCACCGCCACCCGAGAATTTATTAAAACAGCATCTTGAGGCGAACGGTAAAAAATAGTCTCAACTGTTTTTGGGCACAACACATCAACCGTTTAGGGGTCGACCATGTATCAACATCATAACTGGCAAGGTGCATTACTGGATTATCCCGTCAGCAAAGTGGTTTGCGTGGGCAGCAACTACGCAAAACATATTCAGGAGATGGGCAGCGCGACGCCAGAAGAACCGGTCCTGTTTATTAAGCCTGAAACGGCGCTGTGCGATATCCGACAGCCGCTGGCGCTGCCGCAGGGGCTGGGCTCGGTGCATCACGAAGTTGAACTTGCCGTGCTGATCGGCGCGACGCTGCGCCAGGCCTCAGAAGAACATGTTAAAAAAGCGATTGCCGGATACGGCGTGGCGCTGGATCTGACCCTGCGTGACGTTCAAGGCAAAATGAAGAAAGCAGGGCAGCCGTGGGAAAAAGCCAAAGGGTTTGATAATTCCTGCCCGATTTCGGCGTTTGTGCCGGTGAGCGAATTTACCGGCGATCCGCAGGACACGCCGCTCAGCCTCAAGGTTAACGGCGAGGTCCGCCAGCAGGGCACCACGGCAGACATGATCCATAAGATTGTGCCGCTGATCGCCTACATGAGCCGCTTCTTTACCCTGAAGCCGGGCGATGTGATCCTGACCGGAACCCCAGAAGGCGTTGGCCCGCTACTCAGCGGTGACGAGCTTGAGGTCGGTTTCAACGGTCTGTCGCTGAAAACCCGCGTGCTGTAACCCCATCTTGCCGCCTGAAGAGGGCGGCAAAGCTTGCAACAACGTGCCAGACTCGTTATAAGGTGCGCTTTCTTTTGACGTGTGGACATCCTGATGAACGACATCCCTTTCTGGCAAAGCAAAACTCTCGACGACATGACTGACGCGGAATGGGAATCATTGTGCGACGGCTGCGGGCAGTGCTGCCTGCACAAGCTGATGGATGAAGATACGGACGAAATCTACTTCACCAACGTTGCCTGCAAGCAGTTAAACATTAAAACCTGCCAGTGCCGCAACTATGAGCGCCGGTTTGAATTTGAGCCTGACTGCATCAAGTTAACCCGGGATAATCTGCCGACGTTTGAATGGCTGCCGCATACCTGCGCGTATCGCCTGCTGGCGGAAGGGAAAGGTCTGCCTGACTGGCATCCGCTGTTAACCGGTTCAAAAGCGGCGATGCACGGTGAACGCATTTCTGTGCGCCACATCGCGGTGAAAGAGTCCGAGGTGCGAGACTGGGAAGATCACATCATGAACCACCCGACCCGTTGAGATTAAAAAAACCGCCGAGGCGAGTTTTTTGTGCTTGTGCTGCCTGATGCCCTCACCCCAACCCTCTCCCACGGGAGAGGGCGCAAACGCTAAAAACGGCAACCTTGGTTGCCGTTTTGCGTTTACCTTCCGAACAGATCGCGTTTCTTCGGTTTGAACGGCTGGGCAATCAGCACCAGCAGCGCCACGACGAAGTAGGCGGCAAAAATGCCCACCAGCCACTGCGGCATCTCCAGCGTCAGGAATTCCCACTGGCGAACGGAGCAGTCACCGGATGCGACGAACACCTGCGGCAGCCATTTGTCCAGCGGCAGCCAGCTCGGGAAGCGGGCGGCAAAATCACAGGTCATAAACGGTGACGGATGCAATTGCATCATGGTGTGCTGCCAGGAGAGTTCAATTCCTTTCCAGGCGCTGTAGATCCAGATGGCAATACCGGCATAGCGAAGCGGCGATTTTGGGGCAATCGCACCCACCAGGCCCGCACCCATAATGCCGAACAGCGCGCTGCGTTCGTAAATACACAGTACGCAAGGTTTCAGTCCCATTACGTGCTGGAACCACAGCGCGACCATTTCCAGCGCGAAGGCGGTCAGGGCCATTAACAACCACGCTCCGCGACCGCGGGAGCACTGGTTTAAAAATCTCAACATAATCATTTCCCTGGAACATGCTTAGAAAGCGCAGTGTAAACGAATTCGTTTTTCGCGCCACCTGTACCTGGCGAAATAAAACGTAATTGGATGTTTATCGTGCGAAAAGGCAAACGGGCAGCGAACTGCCCGAGATGCATAGTTTACTGCGCCGCAAGTATACCCGCTTGTACCAGCCATTGCGTACAGGGAATGAGGGTAATTTTGACGCAAAGCAATCCGACGATCGTGAGCACCAGCGTATAGGGCAGCGCCATCCATACCATCCTGCCATAAGAAAGACGTATGAGCGGCGCGAGGGCGGAGGTCAGCAGGAACAGGAAGGCGGCCTGGCCATTTGGCGTCGCTACCGACGGCAGGTTGGTACCGGTGTTGATCGCCACGGCCAGCAGCTCAAACTGTCCGGCGCTGATAACGCCTTGCTCCATGGCGGCTTTGGCCTCGTTGATGTAGACCGTCCCGACGAAGACGTTATCTGAGATCGACGAGAGCAGGCCATTAAACAGGTAAAACAGCGAGAGCTGAGCATCCGGTGACGCCTGTAATACAAAGGCAATAATCGGCGCGAACAGGTGCTGGTCGATAATCACCGCCACGACGGCAAAGAACACCGCCAGCAGGGCGGTAAACGGCAGGGCTTCGGTAAACGCCTTGCCGATGGCATGTTCGTCCGTCACGCCGGTAAAGGTGGTGGCGAGAATAATGACTGACAGGCCAATCAGCCCCACTTCGGCAAGATGGAACGCCAGCGCCGCGATAAGCCAGACCCCGATGATCCCCTGAGCAATCAGTCGTAGCGTCTCCTGGCGCGTCCGCTGGCTTCGGCTCTGCACATCGAATTTTTGCAGTTCCTGACGTACTGGCTCCGGCAGCTGCGCCCCATAGCCAAAGAGGCGAAACTTCTCCACCAGCAGACAGGTCGCCAGCCCGCAGACCAGCACCGGTACGCTCACCGGGGCCATTCTCAGGAAGAAATCACCGAAGTGCCAGCCCGCCGCTTTGGCAATGATCAGGTTTTGCGGCTCGCCCACCATGGTCATCACGCCGCCCAGGGCGGTACCCACGCCGGCATGCATCATCAGGCTGCGCAGAAACGCGCGGAACTGTTCCAGCACGTCACGGTTATGCGCCTCGACGTGGCTGTCATCCTGCAGGTCCTCATTTGGGCGAGAGGAGGCCACGCGGTGATAAATACCGTAAAACCCAACCGCTACGCTGATCACCACCGCGACGACCGTCAGCGCATCCAGGAACGCCGACAGGAAGGCGGCGGCAAGGCAAAACGCCAGCGAAAGGAACATTTTCGACGGAATGCTGAGCAGCAGGCGCGTGAAGATGAACAGCAGCAGCTGTTTCATAAAGTAGATGCCCGCCACCATAAAGATCAGCAGCAGAAGCACTTCGAGATTTGACGCCAGCTCTGCTTTGACATGCCCGGCGCTGGTCATACCGATGACGACGGCTTCAAACGCCAGCAATCCGCCCGGCAGCAGGGGATAACATTTCAGCGCCATGGCCAGGGTGAAGATAAACTCCGCCACCAGCAGCCAGCTGGCGATAAAGGGGTTCACGCTAAAAATGATGGGATTAACGACCAGGAAAACCAGCAGTATCAGCTTATACCAGTCAGGAGACTGACCTAAAAAATTGCGCCATAGCGCGCGCCCAAAAGAAATTTCCACAACAGACGTCCTTCCCGTCAAGTAAGACAAAACATCAGTATACGCAAAAATCGCGGCCTGGAGGCGGATAAGGCTGCATTGTAAATTTCACAAAAATGAAACGGCGATCCCTCTTTTCTCTCTTTGCCGCGCTACCTGCCACTGCGTGCCTCTGGTATGATGAGTCCAATTTGCTAAAGCTGTGTAATGGAAATCTCACTATGGTCATTAAGGCGCAGAGCCCGGCGGGTTTCGCGGAAGAGTACATCATTGAAAGCATCTGGAATAATCGTTTCCCTGCGGGGTCCATTCTTCCGGCTGAACGCGAACTCTCTGAACTGATTGGCGTCACTCGCACCACGCTGCGTGAAGTGCTTCAGCGGCTGGCGCGCGATGGCTGGTTGACGATCCAGCACGGTAAGCCTACGAAAGTGAACAACTTCTGGGAAACGTCCGGGCTGAACATTCTTGAAACGCTGGCGCGTCTTGACCATGAAAGCGTGCCGCAGCTCATTGATAATCTGCTCTCCGTTCGCACCAACATCGCGACGATCTTTATTCGTACCGCTTTCCGTCAGCATCCGGAAGACGCCCTTGCGGTGCTGGCCAGCGCGAACGAGGTGGAAGATCACGCCGATGCTTTTGCCACTCTCGATTACAACGTGTTCCGCGGCCTGGCGTTTGCCTCCGGCAACCCGGTGTACGGCCTGATCCTCAACGGTATGAAAGGGCTTTACACCCGCATTGGCCGCCACTACTTTGCCAATCCGGAAGCGCGTAGCCTGGCGCTGGGCTTCTACCACAAGCTGAGCAAGCTCTGTACCGAAGGTCTGCACGATCAGGTTTATGAGACGGTGCGCCGCTACGGTCACGATTCCGGTGAAATCTGGCACCGTATGCAGAAAACGCTGCCGGGTGATTTAGCGATTCAGACCCGCTAAAAGAAAAACCTCTCATACGAGAGGTTTTTTTTTTCGCCCGGTAAGCGTAGCGCCACCGGGCAAAAGCGTCACTACAGCGTATTCAACCGCGCCGGGCAACGTTCCAGCAGCTCGACGCTCCCGTCTTCATTCTGCTGCTCCAGCTGCACGTCAAAGCCCCACAGGCGATGCACGTGCTTCAGCACCTCTTTGCGCCCTTTATCCAGCGGCGCGCGATTGTGGGGGATATAGCGCAGCGTCAGAGAGCGGTCTCCGCGCAAATCGACGTTCCATACCTGAATATTCGGCTCAAGATTGCTCAGGTTGTACTGGGAAGAGAGTCGAGAGCGGATCTCACGGTATCCCTCTTCGTTGTGGATTGCGGAGATCTCCAGATAGTTGTTGCGGTCATCGTCCAGCACGGTGAAGAAGCGGAAATCACGCATGATCTTCGGCGACATAAACTGGCTGATGAAGCTCTCGTCCTTAAAGTCGCGCATCGCAAAGTGCAGCGTTTCCAGCCAGTCAGAACCGGCGATATCCGGGAACCAGTACTTGTCTTCTTCCGTCGGCGACTGGCAGATGCGCTTAATGTCCTGGAACATGGCGAAGCCAAGCGCATACGGGTTAATCCCGCTGTACCACGGGCTGTTGTAGGGCGGCTGGAACACCACGTTGGTATGGCTGTGGAGGAATTCCATCATGAACCGCTCGGTCACTTTTCCCTCGTCGTACAGGTGGTTAAGAATGGTGTAGTGCCAGAAGGTTGCCCAGCCTTCGTTCATGACCTGCGTCTGCTTTTGCGGGTAAAAATACTGGCTCACCTTGCGCACGATGCGCAGGATTTCACGCTGCCACGGCTCCAGCAGCGGGGCGTTCTTCTCCATAAAATAGAGCAGGTTTTCCTGCGGCTCGGACGGATAGCGACGCGCTTCGGCGATCGTTTTTTCCTCCTCACGCTTCGGCAGGGTACGCCACAGCATGTTCACCTGGCTTTGCAGGTACTCTTCGCGGCTTTTCTGCCGGGCTTTCTCCTCCTGCAGGGAGATTTTCTGCGGACGTTTGTAGCGATCCACGCCGTAGTTCATCAGGGCGTGACAGGAGTCGAGCAGTTTTTCCACTTCGTCCACGCCGTAGCGCTCTTCGCAGTCGGTAATGTATTTGCGGGCGAAGATCAGGTAATCGACGATGGAGCTGGCGTCCGTCCAGCTGCGGAACAGGTAGTTATTCTTGAAAAAGGAGTTGTGCCCGTAGCAGGCGTGCGCCATCACCAGCGCCTGCATGGTAATGGTGTTCTCTTCCATTAAATAGGCGATACACGGATTGGAGTTAATCACAATCTCATACGCCAGCCCCTGCTGGCCGTGCTTATACAGCCGCTCGGTTTCAATAAATTTTTTGCCAAACGACCAGTGCGGATAGTTAATCGGCATCCCGACGCTGGAGTAGGCGTCCATCATCTGTTCGGACGTAATGACTTCAATCTGATGGGGATAGGTATCCAGGCGATACAGCTTTGCGACCCGGTCGATTTCGGCGAGGTAAACATCCAGCAGCTCGAAGGTCCAGTCGGGTCCATCGCTCAGACGTGTGTTGTCCTTGTTCAGGGAATCAATAGTAGCCATTAGCGCGCCCTCGTTGTGGGTGCTCTCTCTGTCTGGAGAGCCTCCTTTCAAGCATAGATCAACGTGTTAAAAAGCGTGCTGGGGCAGAAATTTTTTCTTTGCGATTTCGCGTTTTTGATACGGCAAAAAAACGGTATGCCGCAGCATATTATGCTGGTTAAAAATAACGCGCAGCAGGAGATCCCAAATTAGCACTATCCCCTGATGCTGGGGGATGTGTGAGGTAAGTCACCATAAAAAAGTCGTATGTTGAATAATATTTTCAACTAGGTTATCAATCTGTAATTAGAAGATTGTTCTTTTGCACATAATGGAGTGGCTATGCGTGTTGTCATACTGGGAAGTGGTGTCGTTGGGGTAACCAGCGCCTGGTATTTAAGTCAGGCGGGACATGACGTAACCGTTATCGATCGTGAATCCGGTCCCGCGCTTGAAACCAGCGCGGCGAACGCCGGGCAAATCTCTCCGGGCTATGCGGCGCCGTGGGCTGCGCCGGGCGTTCCGCTGAAAGCGATTAAATGGATGTTCCAGCGCCATGCGCCGCTGGCCATCAGCCTTGACGGCACGCAGTTCCAGCTGAAGTGGATGTGGCAGATGCTGCGCAACTGCGACACGCGCCACTACATGGAGAACAAAGGGCGCATGGTGCGCCTGGCGGAATACAGCCGTGACTGTCTGAAAGCGCTGCGCGCGTCGACGGGGATTGAGTATGAAGGCCGCCAGGGCGGGACGCTGCAGCTGTTCCGCACCGAGCAACAGTACGAAAATGCCACCCGCGATATCGCCGTGCTGGAGGATGCCGGCGTACCGTACCAGCTGCTGGAAGCCAGCCAGCTTGGCCAGGTTGAACCGGCGCTGGCGGAAGTGGCGCATAAGCTGACGGGCGGCCTGCGCCTGCCGAATGATGAAACCGGCGACTGCCAGCTCTTTACGCAACGTCTGGCGCAAATGTGCGAGCAGGCGGGGGTGAAGTTCCGCTTTAATACCTCCGTCGACAAGCTGCTGTCGGAAGGGGAAAAAATTTACGGCGTGAAGTGCGGCGACGAGGTGATCAAAGCCGATGCCTACGTGATGGCGTTTGGTTCGTACTCCACCGCCATGCTGAAAGGCATTCTCGACATTCCGGTTTATCCGCTGAAGGGCTACTCGCTGACCATCCCGGTGAAAGAAGAGAGCGGCGCCCCGGTGTCGACCATTCTGGATGAAACCTACAAAATCGCCATTACCCGTTTCGACAACCGCATTCGCGTAGGCGGCATGGCGGAGATTGTCGGCTTCAACACCGAACTGCTGCAGCCGCGTCGTGAAACGCTGGAGATGGTGGTGGGCGATCTCTTCCCGCGCGGCGGTTTTGTTGAGCAGGCGACGTTCTGGACCGGCCTGCGTCCGATGACCCCGGACGGCACGCCGATCGTGGGCCGCACGCCGTTCAAAAACCTGTGGACCAATACCGGACACGGCACGCTCGGCTGGACGATGGCCTGCGGATCGGGCCAGCTGCTGAGCGACCTGATTTCCGGGCGCACGCCGGCAATTCCGTTTGACGATTTAAGCGCCGCGCGCTATCAATCGGGGTTTACGCCTTCGCGTCCACAGCACCTGCACGGCGCGCATAGCTAAGGAGTTGTCATGTCCCGTCCTGTTCTGGCCCAGCTGAACCTGCAGGCCCTGAAGGATAATCTGCAAATTGTTCGTCGGGCGGCCCCGGGTTCGCGCGTCTGGTCGGTGGTGAAAGCGAATGCCTACGGCCACGGTATCGATCGTATCTGGAGCGCGCTGAGCGCGACCGACGGTTTTGCGCTACTGAATCTGGAAGAGGCCATTCTGCTGCGCGAGCGCGGCTGGAAAGGGCCGATTCTACTGCTGGAAGGGTTCTTCCATGCGGACGATCTGCCGCTGCTGGATAAGTACCGGCTGACCACCAGCGTGCACAGCAACTGGCAGATTAAGGCGATCCAGGATGCGAAGCTCCATGCTCCGCTGGATATCTATCTCAAGGTGAACAGCGGCATGAACCGCCTGGGCTTCCAGCCTGAGCGGGTGCATACGGTCTGGCAGCAGCTGCGCGCCATGAAAAACGTGGGCGAAATGACGCTGATGGCGCATTTTGCCGACGCGGAAAAACCCGACGGTATTGCCGATGCCATGGTCCGCATTGAGCAGGCGGCAGAAGGGCTGGATTGCCCGCGCTCGCTGTCGAACTCGGCGGCCACGCTGTGGCATCCCGAGGCGCACTATAACTGGGTGCGTCCGGGGATCGTTCTCTACGGTGCGTCTCCCTCAGGCCAGTGGCAGGATATCGCCAACAGCGGCCTGAAGCCGGTCATGACCCTGCGCAGTGAAATCATTGGCGTGCAGACGCTGAAGGCCGGGGACACGGTCGGCTACGGCAGCCGCTACCGGGCAAAGGGCGAGCAGCGGATTGGCATCGTGGCGGGCGGTTATGCCGACGGCTACCCGCGCATCGCGCCGACCGGCACGCCGGTCTGGGTCGATGGGGTTCGCACGGGAACGGTGGGCACCGTATCTATGGATATGCTGGCCGTTGATCTGACGCCATGCCCGCAGGCGGGCATTGGCTCACCCGTCGAGCTGTGGGGTAACGAAATCAAAATTGACGACGTGGCTGCCGCGGCGGGCACGGTGGGGTACGAATTGATGTGCGCGCTGGCACCAAGAGTGCCGGTTGTGACGGTGTAACATATATTTATGTCGGGTGGCGGCTTCGCCTTACCCGACCTACAAAACCCTCGAACGTAGGCCGGGTAAGCGTTAGCGCCACCCGGCAAAAAAACAACTACTCGGTTTCCTCTTCCATCGGCCTGACGCCGACTTTTCTGACCGCGTTATCTTCTTTCTCCGCAACCGTCCAGATCATCCCGGCGAACTCTACCTGGTCGCCGACGACGGGGGCCGCTCCCAGCAGTTGCTGAATGATTTCCCCTAACGTTTGCTGCTTGTCGCGGTACTCCAGCCCTTCATCCAGACCATAAATCAGCGCCACATCCGCAAATTTGGCGCTGGCTTCCAGAATAAAATCGCCGAAGAAGCGCTGGTCCAGCGCCACCGGAGGCGACTGGCTGAACAGCTTGCCCAGCGCGGGCAGGTCGCGCTCGCGACCAATCACGCAGAGAATATCCCCCTCGCGCAGGCGGGTGCTGCCGGTAGGGTGCAGCAGGACATTATCGCGGAACAGGGCGGCAATGCGCGTTTCGGTCGGCATGTGCAAATCGCGCAGCGAGGCTCCCACGCACCATTTGTCGGCGCTCAGCTGATAGACAAACTGTTCCCATGGGTTCTCCGGATGAATATCGAGCCCCACGCGGGAGACCGGCCAGCCCACGGGCGGGACCACCACTTTGGCTTTTTTCGCCGCCCACCCGAGCGAGGTTCCCTGGAACAGCAGGGAAATCAGCACCACGAAGAACGACACGTTAAAGAACAGCCGCGCGTTATCCAGACCGGCCATCATCGGGAACACCGCAAGGATAATCGGCACCGCGCCGCGCAGGCCCACCCAGCTGATAAAGACCCGCTCGCGCAGGTTGAAGCCGCGAAACGGCAGCAGGCCTGCAAATACCGACAGCGGACGGGCGAAGAAGATCATCCACGCGGACAGCAGCAGCGCCGGAACGGCGATCGGCAGCAGATCCGATGGCGTAACCAGCAGGCCGAGCACCAGGAACATGCCGATTTGCGCCAGCCACGCCAGGCCGTCAAAGTTCTGCAAGATGGCATGGCGGTTGCGAATAGGGCGGTTGCCCATCAGGAACCCGCAGAGATAGACCGCGAGAATACCGCTGCCGTCGACTGCCGTGGTGACGGCAAAAATGAGAATGCCGCCGCTCAGCGCCAGCAGGGGGTAAAGCCCCGCGGGCAGCGAGATGCGGTTGATCGTCTGCTGTAGCAGATAGCCCCCCGCCAGGCCGATGACAATCCCCAGGCCGAACTGCTGCAGGATATGTAACGCAAACATCCAGCTCAGCCCGCTTTCATGCTGCTGAATCATCTCGATAAGCGTAATGGTGAGAAACACCGCCATCGGATCGTTACTGCCGGATTCAATCTCAAGCGTGGAGCCAACGCGTTCGTTAAGCCCTTTTCCGCCGAGCAGGGAAAATACCGCTGCCGCATCGGTTGAGCCCACGATGGCGCCAATCAGCAAACCTTCCATGATATTGAGATGGAAAAGCCACGCGGCCATCATCCCGGTGAGGCCGGAGGTAATCAACACGCCGACCGTGGCGAGCGACAGCGCAGGCCCTAAGGCCACGCGGAAGGAGCTTGCCTGGGTGCGCATCCCGCCGTCCAGCAGGATCACCGCCAGCGCGAGGTTACTCACCATGTAGGCGAAGGGGTAGTTATCGAATGGGATACCGCCAATGCCATCAATGCCGGCCAGCATGCCAATGGCGAGGAAAATGACAAGAATAGGTATGCCGAGACGCGATGAAAATGAACTTAATAAAATACTGCTGGTTACAAGGACGGAACCCAAAATGAAAAGGCTGATTATCGCTGCGGCATCCAATGTTCTCTTACTCCCACCTCAATGTTAACGCTGTTACTAAAACCCTAACATATTAACAACGGCAACAGCGTTTTATTAAGGGGGTATAACGGCTTTTTTATGCCTTTATGACAGGATGGCCGCTGATGGTCAGCCGGCTGCCGGAATCATTGTGGAGCAGGGTGGCGTGCGCCCCCAGCGCCAGGGTCACGGTTTGCTGCTCGTGGCCGAAATCGAGACCGGTAATGACCGGAATATCCAGCCGCGAGCGAACGAAGTCGACCATGGTCTCCAGGGAGTAACCCGCGTCATAGTCATTCGGGGCAGAGCCGCTGAAGCTGCCCAGCACAATCGCGGACTGGCGTTCAAGAATTCCGGCATGATAAAGCTGCAATAGCATGCGCTCGACGCGGAACGGATGTTCGTTGATATCTTCCAGCACCAGAATGCCGTCCTCGATTTGCGGCATCCACGGCGTGCCGATGAGCGAGACCAGCATCGCCAGGTTGCCGCCCCAGAGCTGGCCTTCACATTCCCAGTGCGGTCCATTGCCTTGCCACTCCACGCTATAGGTGGAATTGCGCAGCGCACGCCAGAAATGTTCCACGGTAAACGCATCCAGCTCCGGTGCGCCGAAGTTACCGGCCAGCATCGGACCGCTGAAGGTGATGACGTTATGCAGGGCCAGCAGCCCAAGCTGGATGACGGTGAAATCGCTGTGGCCGCAGATCAGCAGCGGATCCTGCTGCTGGCGCAGCGCCAGCCCCTGCCAGTCAATGCTCTCCAGCAGCCGGCTCGCGCCATATCCGCCGCGCACCGCAAGCACAACCCGGTTTTCGCCCGTCAGGTTCACCAGACTATTGATATCATTCAGCCTCTGCGCTTCGGTACCGGCAAAACGCTGCTGGCGGCGGGGGATAATCGTCTGATTTTCTACCTGATGGCCAGATTCCAGCAAACGCTGAACGCCCCGCTGCGCCGCGTCCTGGTTAATGCAGTAGCCCGACGGCGCGATAAGATGAAACTGAGACATGGCAATTCCTTGCTGAATGAGAAACTAATTGTCTATATCATGCCGCTTATACGCTGCCTGCTTCAAGAGGCGGCGCACCGCGATGACCGGCTATAAGGATAGATGACGTGAAATTGAGATGGTTTGCTTTTTTGATTGTGTTGCTCGCTGGCTGTAGTTCAAAACATGATTATCAAAATCCGCCCTGGAACCCGGAAGTGCCGGTGAAACGGGCCATGCAGTGGATGCCGATCAGTGAGCAAGCCGGGAAGGCCTGGGGCGTCAGCCCGCGTCTCATCACGGCGATTATTGCGGTGGAGTCAGGCGGTAATCCCACGCTTGTCAGCAAGTCCAACGCGGTGGGGCTGATGCAGCTTAAAGCGTCAACGGCAGGGAGAGAGGTTTATCGCTACATGGGCTGGAGCGGCCAGCCGTCGACCAGCGAGCTCAAAAACCCGGAACGTAACATTTCAATGGGCACGGCCTACCTGAGCATCATGGAGCATGGCGTGCTGAAGGGGATTAAGGATCCAGAGGTGATGCAGTACGCGCTGGTGGTGTCTTACGTTAACGGTGCCGGCGCGTTGCTCAGAACCTTCTCCTCTGACCGCAAAGAGGCGATAGAAGAGATTAACGACATGGACAAAGACGAATTCTTTGAACATGTGGCGAAAAATCACCCGGCACCACAGGCGCCTCGTTATATCTGGAAAGTACAGAAAGCGATGGATGCCATGTAATGCCGCAGACGGGCGGCGGTCACGCTGCCCGATTTCTTCACAGGACCTTATTTGCGCGTTCCCGCGCCTCTCGCTCCAGGGAATAGATAATACGCTGAAGCTCACGCTCCGCGCCGGGCCCGACGTTCAGGAAACGGAAGCTCAGACGCGGCGTGGTAATGGTTTCATTTTTGCTGTCCACGACGGTGCGGTCGCTGATGGCAATCAGCTGTGCATCGAAATAAAAGCGACCCCAGCCCCCCATATCCAGTTCGATTTGCGTAAACCGCATGCCCTCTACCAGCCCGTCCGGTTTCGGCGTGTCCATCAGCGCGCCCATGCCGCCCAGCGACAGATCGAAGAGGCGGAAGCGGATCTCTTTTTTGTCCGGCATTTTGGCCTTACAAAAATAGGCGGGATGCAGCGGGGCGCTGATGCGGAAATATTCACGACGCTGAACAAACCAGAGATTGGTCGGAAACGGGGTAACAAAAGCCGGCAGTCCCTGGTATTCGCTCAGTTCCAGCCGCGACAGGACAAACTCCACTTTGGCGCCCTGCGTTTCGGCCATCACAGCGATATTCTCTGCTTTCAGCGCCGCGCGGTTTTCATACTCCTGACTGCCTAAATCAATCACCAGCCGATCCTGCGAGGCGTCAAGGATCTTGCTGATGAACTGATTATTCGACCAGCTGATGCGCAGCGGCACTTCACCTTTTTGCAGGTCGCGTAATACCCCTAATACAGCCAGCGGATTTTGCTTGAGGAACTGCTCACTGTAATGACTCACGCCGGATGGCTCCTTGATTGATGACAGACTGTCTTAGCGTTATCGGCAATCTGCAATGAAACTTAATACAAACCGGTGAGTTTTTTTTGCCTGTTTAACCAAAGATAAGTCGGTGAGATGAAAATGATTTTCCGGCGATGACCTATAATTAAGTTAGCTGTGCAGAAGGTTTTCTGCGCACGCGTTAAACCTGCAAGAGGGCATCGCTATGGGTATCATCGCCTGGATTATCTTTGGTCTTATTGCTGGCGCTATCGCTAAACTGATCATGCCGGGAAACGATGGCGGCGGCTTTATTTTGACCTGTGTACTCGGGGTCGTTGGTGCGGTTGTGGGCGGCTGGCTGGCGACGATGTTTGGCTTTGGAGGCAACATAAGTGGTTTCGACCTGCACAGTTTTCTGGTCGCTGTCGTGGGTGCCATTGTGGTGCTGGGCATATTCAGGTTACTGCGACGAGCATAAATTGACGTAAACGGCTCTCTGCGGAGGGCCGTTTTTTTGCCTGAGTATTGATTTGTTAATCTAAATGATAATAATTGTCGTTCCGTATTGCATCTAACAACAAGACGACATTATGAATACCTCACGTTTTACGCTTTGCGCTCTGGCAGGGGCCGTCACGCTGGCATTGCAGATCCCGGCGTTCGCCGAAGAATCCACCATCGTCGTCACGGGCTCAGAGCAGGGCAGCGCGCTGCCGGCCTGGACGAACAGCGCCACGAAATCGGCCGTTGCCGAAAGTAAAACGCCGCAGGTCATCACGACCCTCTCTGCGCCGGAAATTGAAAAGCGTCACGCGAATTCGGTGAATGAAATCCTGCGCTATGCCCCGGGCGTCTCAACCGAGGTGCGGGGGAATACCTCCTACATGAGCGAATATAAAATTCGTGGCTTTACCGTTGACCAGGAGTTTTATAACGGGCTGCAGCTGCCCTATAACGTCACCGGCAATACCAAAGCGCGCATCGATCCGCTGCTGATCGACAGCGTTGATATCCTGAAAGGCCCCTCATCGGTCCTTTACGGCGGAGGTTCGCCGGGCGGGCTGGTGAATATTCAAAGTAAAAAACCGCAGCGGGAAGCCCGAACCGAAATCGGCGTTAACACCGGAAACCGTAATCTGAAAGAGGGCTATCTCGATTCAACCGGGCAGATTGCCGACAGCGACTGGAACTACCGTCTGCTGGGCAAAGCGACGGAAAACGACGATCAGCCGCACACCACCCGGTATGAAAACTACCTGGTTGCGCCGTCCGTCACCTGGCAGCCCGACAGCAAAACCCGCCTTACCCTGGACGCGCTGGCGCAAAACACCCCGAGCCTGACGCCGTCTAACCCGCTGCCGCTCGCCTACCTGCACTCGAAATATGCGGGCAAGCGCGATTATGCCGGGGACGAATGGAGCGGGTTTAAGCAGCGTCAGTGGATGCTGGGCTACAGCTTTGAACATGAGTTTGACAGCGGCTGGGGCTTTAATCAGAAAGCGCGCTATTTCGACGTCGATACCCACCAGCGCAGCGTCTACGCGACAGGGACGGGAAGCGAGGCGTATCAGCTCAACCGTTTTGCCTACACCACCGATGAAGACCTTAAGAGCTTCAACATCGACAACCAGGTGACCAAAACCGTTGCCCTGGGCGACTGGAAACACCACCTGCTGGCCGGGTTTGACTATCAGAAGCTGAATTCCCATTTCCATTATCGCTACGCGTCGGCCACGCCGGGCATCGATATGCGGCATCCTGACTATTCACAGATCCAGGAAAGCGCGCTGGGGCTCTATACTGCCCAGAAAAACCGTCTCAGCTATCAGCAGAACGGCTACTACTTACAGGATCAGGTAGAGTTAGGCGGCCTCAACCTGCTGGGCAGCCTGCGCTACGACGATTACCGCTCCGTTACCACCAACTACCTGCAAAACGGTGATAAAGCCTGGGTATCGCAGGATCGCGTCACCAAACGCCTGGGCGCGCTTTACGCCTTCGATAACGGGATTTCGCCGTTTATCAGCTATTCAGAAGGTTTTGCGCCGGTGTCGCCGCAGGGCACGCTCGTTGCGAAAGACGTCAAGCCAACCACCAGCAAACAGGTGGAAGGCGGGGTGAAATATCTGCTGGCCGACTACGCCACCACCTTTACCGCCTCGGTGTTTAACATTCGTCAGAAAAATGTCGTCACCTCCGATCCGGGCTTCCTGAACTATCGTCAGACCGGGGAAGTGGAATCCAAAGGGGCAGAGCTCTCCGCCATCAGCCGTCCGACGGACAACCTGACGCTGATTGCCAACTATGCGTACACCCACGCGATCAACCGGGAAGATGACAAGTACAAAGGCAAACGTCCAACGCAGGTGCCGGAGAATGCCTTCAACCTCTGGGGGGATTACACCTTTGACAACACGCCGCTGAAAGGACTGATGCTGGGGGCTGGGGCACGCTACACCGGGCCGATGGAAATCTCTCCGGCAAACGATGCGGGTAAACTGGGCGGCACTACGCAGTACGATCTGGCGGCTTCCTACCGGATGGGTGAAATCCTGCCCTCGCTGGCTGGGCTAACGCTTAAGGCCAGTGCGCAGAACATCACTAATAAAGAGACGCTGACCTGCTACGACGCGACCAACTGCTGGATTGGGCGTGACAGGACGTATCAGCTAGGGGCGAGTTATAGTTTCTAAGGAACCAGGGGAACCCCGTCAAAAATGCGCAATCGGACTGCCCCCTCTCCCTTGAGGGAGAGGGTTAGGGTGAGGGGGAACATACGGCTCCGGTGGTCATTCCGTTCACTTTATGTTCCTTGCTACTCTGTAACGATGCGACCGGTGAACGTGCCAGGGTGGCTCAGTCGCCACCACCCTGGCAACCCGGGCTCCCGGCGGTAAATCGCCGCTTCGCGGTGCCCTCGGCGTATTCCTTCCGGCTTATCGGGGACGGGCGGAGGTAACATCCCTGTAAAGCCCGCCCTCTCGGCGCATCCATGCGCCTCGCCCCGGCCGGAAGGCAAACGCCTCAGCGATTTACAGCCGGACCATGGCATCGCTGAAAGCGTTCAGGCGTTCTGAAACAACGTTATTGCTTCTGCTCAAAACTTACTGGCTAACCTTCTCCCGGAGGGAGAGGGCTAGCACGCGCAGGCCGGGTAAGGCGTAGCCGCCACCCGGCAATACTCCCTTACTGCGCCGCAGCTTTCACCGGCGCAGCCTCCTCATTCGCCGCAGGCTGATTCTCCGGCACGCTGTCGCACGGTTTTGCTTTCGGACAGACCCGATCCAGCATTTTCAGCGTCACGCCGTTACTCCAGCCGAAGCCGTCCTGCAGCGGATACTCACCGCCGCCCCCGCCCGTACCGGTTGTCGACACGTCATACTTCTCGACCAGTTTCTTTTCGCGGTCGTAAGTATGCTGAACGTTCTTCAGGAAGCGCCAGGTCACGTCCATCGAGACCTTCTCCTGTCCGTAATTCTGCAGCCCTTCCGCCGCCACCCACTGCAGCGGGGCCCAGCCGTTTGGCGCATCCCACTGCTGGCCGCTATTGACGGTGGTGGTCGCAATACCGCCCGGTTTCAACAGGCGCGATGAAGTTGCCGCGGCGACTTTATCGGCCCGATCCTGCGCCGCCGCCTTCACGTAAAGCGGGAACAGGGCTGCCGCCGTGAGCTGATTGCGTACCTTCTTGCTCTTGAGATCGTAATCCGCGTACCAGCCCTCTTTATCATTCCACAGGTGGCTCTCGATGGCTTTCTGACGCGCCGTTGCCAGCGCCTCGTATTTACTTGCGCTGGCGGCGTCGCCACTCTCCTGGCTTGCCCGCGCCAGCAGTTTTTCCATCTTGAACATCAGGGCGTTCAGGTCCACGGGGACAATGCTGGTGGTCCGGATGGTGCCGAGCTTTTGCGGATCGTCCATCCAGCGCGAGCTAAAGTCCCAGCCCGAGGCCGCAGCGGAACGCAAATCACGGTAGATCTCGGTCGCAGGCCGGTTAGGGTTACTTTTGGCGGTATTCACGTCGTCAAGCCAGGACTCCGGGCGCGGGGTATCGCGGTCGTCCCAGTAGCGGTTGAGGATAGCGCCGTCGTCCAGCTTCACCACGCGTTTGTTAGCCTGCCCCGGCTGAAGGGCGTCGACGCCGTCCATCCAGTAGGCATACTCTTTCTCCATCTGCGGGCGGTACTTCTTCAGCGCATCGCTGTCGTGGGTCGCCAGCAGTTCAACCATCATTGAGAAAAACGGCGGCTGGGAGCGGCTCAGGTAATAGCTGCGGTTGCCGTTGGGAATGTGGCCGAAGGTGTCAATCTCATACGCAAAGTTATCCACCATGTCGCTGATTTTGTCCCAGTGTTCGCTCTCTGCCAGGCCCAGCATGGTGAAATAGCTGTCCCAGTAGTAGACCTCGCGGAAACGTCCGCCGGGCACAACGTAAGGTTTGGGTAACGGCAGCAGGGAATCCCATTTGTTGCTGGCTTTATCCGTGGTGCGCGTCAGCACGGGCCAGAGATCGTCGATGTGCTCACGTAAACTTTGTCCAGCAGGCGGAACATATTTTTCCCCTTCCGCAGGGAGCGTGAAGTTCATCTCGACAAAGTGGCGTAAGTCAAAGCTGGACTGCGCGTGCTGCATCCGGTAATCCGCCAGAATCATCAGCGGGTCGCTTTTGGGGACGGCATCCGCGAAGGTTTTCTGATCGGGAAACAGTTTGGCGCTTTGCACATCGTTAAACAGAGGGCCCAGCAAAATATCGGGTGAGGTTGTCTGGACTGCGGGGCTATCGTCGGCATAACCGCAAGTCGTGACGCCGAGCAGCGCGCCTCCTAACGCAAGGGGCAAGAATGCGGGGCGTAGTGTACGAGGTCTTATCATCAGTTCGTCTCCTGTCTTCACTAAACAGCGTGACCGCTGTTGTCAATCACCTGAAAACCTTAGACGAATATTGCCCGCTTCGCGTTAATAATTGCCTGCCCGTCAGACCTCTTCCGGCGTCTGGCTGGCTTCCCGCAGCGTGCCAGGCGCATGTCCAATGATGCGCTTAAATGCCCGGCTAAATGCCGCCAGAGAGCCGTACCCCAGCCGCAGCGCGACGGTTTCAATCGGCTGATTTTCGTGGCGAATGTACTGGATGGCCAGCCGCATCCTCAGCTCGCTGAGATATTTTGCCGGGGTGGTTCCCGTCGCGGCCAGAAACCGTTCGGCGAACACGGAACGGGACGTGCCCGCTTCTTTTGCCAGATCCGCCACGCTCCAGTTCAGGCCAGGCTGCTGGTGCATGGCGTAAATGGCCCGGCTCAGGCGCGGGTCTCGCAGAACCTGCACCCAGCCGGTGGCTTTACCACATCCGCCTTCAACCCAGCCGCGCACGATTAACGCCGCCACCACGTCGGCCAGACGCGCAAGGATCCCGGCGTACCCGGCATGGCGCGAAACGGATTCCCGCTCCATCGCCGCCAGCAGCGGGTGGATCTCCGGCCAGGTGGACATCAGCCGGCTGACCATCATCACTTCCGGCATCGCCTTGATCAGCGGCTGCATCCCGCCCAGCTCAAAATCCATGCACCCGCTAAAGATGATGGTGTTCTCGCTTTCCGGGCAGGGCTCGCAGGTGATGGCACACACCGAGCTGCAGATGGGCTCGCTGGGAAAGGCATTGACGGGCGTAATGGTTGCCCGCTCGTCAGAGAGCAGGGCATGAGAATTACCGCAAGGAATAAAGAGGGCATCGCCGCTGCTCAGTTCGAACATTGCACCGCTTTCCATTCGCAGAAGGGCGCTACCGTGGCTCACAAAATGAAACTGCGCCCTACCGGGCGCCTGATGGAAGGCGACGCCAAACGGCGCGCTGGCCTGGATCCGCCGGTATTTCACACCTGACAGACGCATGCCGCGTAAAAGTTCGCTGATCAGATCGGGTGACTGTACGGTCATGGCGCAACTCCGGACGAATAATCAATAAGTGGAGATTATATGTCATAGATCGTCCAGGGTGAACCTTCTATGCTTTTGCGACAGTTGTCACATTTTTATAACGGGAGAAAAACAGATGAATTCATGTGTCGCGGCGAGCGAGGCTGTAGCGCCTGCAAAACCCGCCTGGCGGGCCGTCTATTCACTGGGGCTGGGGGTGTTTGGTTTGATTACGGCAGAATTTCTGCCCGCCAGTCTGTTAACGCCGATGGCCGCGAGCCTGGGCGTGAGTGAGGGAATGGCCGGGCAGGCCGTCACCGCCACCGCGCTGGTGGCGCTGGTAACCGGACTGCTGATTACGCCAGCGACCAAAAGCATCGACCGCCGCTGGGTGCTGATGTTTTTCTCGGTGCTGCAAATTATCTCCAGCCTGCTGGTGGCCTTTGCGCCCAACCTGCACGTCCTGCTGATGGGGCGTTTGCTGCTGGGGATCGCCATCGGGGGATTCTGGGCGATGTCGACGGCGACCACGATGCGCCTGGTTCCGGCGGGTAAAGTACCGAAGGCGCTGGCGGTGATCTTCTCCAGCGTATCGATAGCCACGGTGGTCGCGGCGCCGCTCGGCAGCTATCTGGGCAGCCTGATCGGCTGGCGCAACGTCTTTGTGCTCTGCATTCTGCCGAGCATGCTGGCGCTGCTGTGGCAGCTCTGGGTCCTGCCGTCCATGAAGCCGGAGAGCAGCGGCAGCCTGAGTACGCTGTTCCGCGTGCTGCGTCGTCCGGGGATGATTGGCGGCATGCTGGCGACCATCCTGATTTTCAGCGGCCATTTCGCCTTCTTTACCTACCTGCGCCCGTTCCTGGAAACGGTGGGGCAGGCGAGCGTGGAGACCATTTCGCTGATCCTGCTGGGCTTTGGGCTGGCCAACTTTGTCGGCACCTCGGTTGCCGGGCATCTGCTGGCGCGTAATCTGCGCCTGACGCTGGCGCTGGTGCCGTTCGCGATGGGCGTTCTCGCGCTCACCATGGTGGCGTTTGGTCATCTGGCGATGCTGGACGGGTTCCTGGTCGCGCTGTGGGGCTTTGCATTTGGTCTGGTTCCGGTGGGTTGGTCAACCTGGCTTGCCACTACCGTTCCGGATGAAGCCGAAAGTGCAGGCGGGCTGCTTGTGGCCTCAATTCAGCTGGCGATAAGTGCCGGTGCGGCCGGGGGCGGCGCGGTATTTGACCTCAACGGCGCCAGCGGGGTATTCGCCGGAAGCGGGCTTCTGCTGGTAACGGCGATGGTGATTGTGTTTATGGGCGTGAAAGTGAAAGCAGAGTGAGCCTTTTCCCTCTCCTTTGGGAGAGGGACTTAACGGGTGTTCATTGTTCTATGCTGTTGCTCTTTCATTCCAGGTGTCTTTAAACATGATATTCCCGTCGCAATATTTCCATTCAATCGATTCATAGCGGAGTTCGACTTCTTCCATATGCGCACTTGCGATACCGAGCGGGTGCAATACTGGCGAGATCCTGGTTATTTTGACGTTTTCCAGAGTGATATTGAAGTATTCGCGCTCAATACCGGCGTCATCAATTTTATACATTTTGATTAATGCAGATTTGAATGTTTTGCCTGTACATACGGCACGAAAAAGATGGGGTGTGATGCGATCTATTTCTTTTTCAAAGGTGATTGGAACATGAAGGCGTGTCCCGGTTAGTTTTCCCGTGTTGGAACTGGTGGGGATCCAGACGGAGTGATTAAACGATTTGAGTTCGGTAGAGCCCAATCTTGTAGGCATTAAACACTCGCCTGAAACGGGCGCGTTATTTTCGTCAGTAAACCATATATGTGCTGGTGTAGACATGTTTCATCCTTTTGGCTCGTAGAAGTACGCTATATAAAAAACAATCACAACAATAGCCCCAATGATAAGTATTGCGGTTTGGTCATCCTCGATGAAGGTAGCTGGTATCGTTGATAAGATCACAATGACAAAAATTGTGCCATATGCTTTCAAATCATTCTTCCAGTCTTCGATAATAAGTTTAATGATGCTCTTAATGAATTCTCGCATTATTGGGCCATTTTTATAAATGCATTCGTAATATCATTGTCTGACGCTGTATAAACATTCAGATAGCCAGCTTTCATTATTACGGGTTCGATGAGAAAGAACATCATTTCAATATTTTCCATATATAATGCATGGTAAAATAACGGAACGTTTTTTTTAAGATTATTGGCACTGTCGGCAGCGTGTTGAATCATTGCATAACCGTTTAACACTAAAAATACGCCACCCGTTCTCCCAGCAACTTTTGTCATTAACACCCTTTGCACTGCGGTATTCATTTGATTGCTATAACATATGTACTTTGTAACAGCATAAATTAAGCCGAATTTCGAAGCTTGTTTAACTGAATAATTGGTTGTGAAGGGTATGACTTTCTGGAGTATGCTTTTTTTCTCATCTTCATTTCTGTTTTTAAGCATTGTTTCTAAATATATCTTAACCATGCGGAAGATTAAATCTCTGTGTTTAACTAATTCTACAACACCAAAAATGAACCTCTTGTCTTCTGAACGCAATTGTGTACAGACATCCTGATAATTATCAGTGAAGCAAGAGGTATAATAAAGCAATCGCGTGGTCGCATCGCCAAGATTATTTAAATATTCTATGGCACCGTCCTTTACCCCCGCGACGGCACGATCGAGCCTTAATGCAAGATCTTTATCGGATCCAATTCTTTCTATAATTTCCTTGCTGTAATACATAATATGTCCCTGTTGTGTGCAGGGTGTATCATGGTCTACGTTATCGACTAAGGACAGTGATCGGACTCGCACTTTTAAACGTAAAATAAAGAATAAACATTAACCTATTTTCTAACTTAATTGGTGCGTTTTTATAATTGATGCGATGAATTAGAAAGAGTTAAATAATCTTGAGATTATTAAGAATTATATATTCAGCGAGGAAGGGGGAGATATTACTGAATGATGACATAATGTGTAGGCCGGGTAAGCGCATGCGCCACCCG
This sequence comes from Enterobacter sp. E20, assembly GCF_000801755.2. Taxonomy (NCBI): domain Bacteria; kingdom Pseudomonadati; phylum Pseudomonadota; class Gammaproteobacteria; order Enterobacterales; family Enterobacteriaceae; genus Enterobacter; species Enterobacter sp. E20. The sequence goes on along the minus strand of NZ_CP012999.1, from coordinate 2,841,246 downwards.
GCATCACGGTAAGACTTACAGCCCTTTCTTATCCATCCACACCGCCAGATCCACCAGACGGTTTGAGAAGCCCCACTCGTTGTCGTACCACGCCAGGATCTTCACCATGTTCCCGCCAATCACCAGCGTGGAAAGCCCGTCGATAATCGAGGAGCGTGGGTCGCCCTGGTAATCGCTGGAGACCAGCGGTTCATCGCTATAGCCCAGAATGCCTTTCAGAGGCCCGCTGGCGGCCGCGTTGCGGAACGCGTCATTCACCTCTTCGGCGGTTACGTTACGGCTCAGCGTTACCGTTAAATCCACAATCGACACCACCGGCACCGGCACGCGCAGGGAGTACCCGGTCAGTTTGCCGTCCAGGGAGGGGATCACTTTCCCCAGCGCTTTTGCCGCGCCGCTGGAGTAAGGCACAATCGACAGCGCCGCCGCGCGCGCGCCGCGCAGATCTTTCTCCGGCTGATCGTGCAGCGCCTGGCTGTTGGTGTAGGCATGTGTGGTATTCATCAGGCCATGCTCAATCCCGAACTGCTGATGCAGGACCTGAGCGGCCGGCGCCAGACCGTTCGTGGTGCAGCTCCCGTTACTCACCACCGCGTGACGGGCGGGATCGTACTGCTCGTGATTAACCCCCATCACAATCGTCAGGTCGTCGTTCTTCCCGGGGGCGGAAATGATGACGCGCTTAGCGCCGCCGTGGGTGATATGCACCGCCGCTTTTTCCCGCTCGGTAAAGAAGCCGGTGGCCTCAATCACCACGTCAACGCTGACGTCACGCCACGGGATATTCGCCGGATCGCGTTCGCTAAATACGGCGATCCGCTGCCCGTCTACCTGCAGCGCGCCGTCTGCCGCTTCAACCGGGGCGGGAAGCTTGCCCAGAAGGGAATCATGTTTCAGCAGGTGGGCGAGAGTTTTACTGTCCGTCAGATCGTTAATGGCCACAATTTGCAGATCCGGGTTACCCAGCGCCGCGCGCAGGAAATTACGTCCGATACGGCCGAAACCGTTAATACCGACCTTAACCATGGTGCACTCCTTATCTCTGTTGTCTGGAGTCACTGTAGGCGTCGGGCCGGTTGGCGTAAACGACAAAAAAGGATCAGATTACGCCATCTTGCGGCAGTGGAAGCGCTGGCGGTACTCGCCGGGCGTGAGGTGAAGCTGTTTCTCAAAGATGCGGCGCAGGTTAATGCTGGTGCCAAACCCGCTTTGCTCGGCAACGCGCTCAAGGGAGTCATGGGTCTGTTCAAGCAGCTGGCGGGCCGCGGCCAGACGCGCTTCGGTAACGTAGCGGGCCGGAGAAACTCCCGCGTCGCGGGTAAACACGCGGGTGAAATTACGCGGGCTCATCGCCGCTTTCTCGGCCAGATTTTCCACGCACAGGTCGGCGGTGAGGTTCTGCAGGATCCAGGTTTGCAGTTCGCTTATCGGGCCTGATGTGCCGGGCTGCTGCAGGCTGTAACGGCTGAACTGCAGCTGGCCGCCGGGGCGGCGCAGATACATCACCATATCCTGCGCCACGTCGCGGGCGAGGGTAAATCCGTAGTCGTCTTCCACCAGCGCCAGGGTCAGATCGAACCCGGAACTCACGCCGCCGGAGGTCCAGATGGGGCCATCCTGAATATAAAGCGGACCGCCTTCGACGTGGATAGCCGGATACTGGGCTTGCATCGTCTCCAGCAGCCGCCAGTGGGTGGTCGCGCGGCGACCGTCCAGCAGGCCGGTCTGGGCCAGCAGCATCGCGCCGCCGCAGATAGAGGCTACCCGCCGGGCGTGCGGCGCAGCGAGGTGCAGCCAGTCCACCACCGCCGTGCTCTCCTGCTCGTTCATGCCGCGTCCGGTGATAATAATGGTGTCCAGCGGTTCACGCGGGTCCAGCTCCGGCAGGCGATAGTCCGCCAGCAGATTCAGGCCGGACTGGCCGTGGATCACCTGGTGAGGCTGCGTGGTGGCGATGATAATCCGGTAGCGGGGCTGCGCAAGACCTTCCGGATGCAGCCGGTTGGCCTGCATCAGAATGTCGGCGATACCGGCGGCTTCAAACAGCATGCCGCCGTCGGGAACAATAATCAGGATCTTCTTCATGTCCTGAAAAGTACCTTTATCACAGAATAAGTCAAGCGACGCGTGCGCCCCACGTTTCTGGCAAAGCAATGCGATTTAAGTTCTTTGTTATTTCAGACGTTATCCCCGATCGTCAGAGAATTATCTCTGGCGAAACGGCGTCTGAAGGAATGAGTCAACGAAGCTCCCTCTATTTACATCCGCAACAGCGCGAACAAATCCGCCACCTTGCATCGGGTTTTTTATGGCGAAGCGAACTGCCCACGTGGCTGTTAATTATCACGATTTATGCAGGCTGGTTTGCCACGCTGGCGTTCTGGCAAACGCTCGGCCTGCTGCCCGCCACGCTCCTGCTCATCGGGTTTACCGCCTGGTACATGTCCCTGCAGCATGAGCTGATCCACGGGCACCCCACGCGTTTCGCCTGGCTCAACCAGCTGTTCGGAACGCTCCCGCTGGCGGTCTGGTATCCGTATGGCCTGTACCGGGACTCCCATCTCGCCCATCATCGGCACCATAGCCTGACCCATCCGGTGGATGACCCGGAGTCGTACTATTTTACCGACGAGAGCTGGGCGCGCTTTTCCCCCTGGCAGAAACGTATGATTCGGGCGCGGAATACCTTCGCCGGGCGGCTGGTGCTGGCCCCGCTGCTGGATATCCTTCTGACGCTGGGCAGCGCCGTGGCGGCATTTCGTCACCTTCACCTGCGGGCTATGGCGATGTGGCTGGTTCACGTTTTGCTGCTGGTGGCGCTCTTCGCCTGGATGACGCATACCGGTTTTTCACCCGTCTGGTTTGTGCTGGCGGTCAGCTATCCGGCGCTGGCGCTGACCAAGGTCCGATCGTTTTTCGAACATCGCGCGGCGGACGACCCGCTGGCGCGCTCCGTCATTAACGAGGCCGGGTTATTCTGGCGGGTACTGTTTTTGAATCTCAACTACCATTCAGTGCATCACGATCTGCCGGGCGTTCCCTGGTACGGGCTGAAGGCCATCTACCAGCAAAATCGGGAGGCGTACCAGCAGCGAAACCACGGTTTTCTCGTCAGGGGCTATGGTGAATGGCTGCGTCAGTTCTGGGCCAGGCCCGTCGACGTCACCGTTCATCCCGCAAAACAACAGGGGGAAGGGTATGAGTAACCTGCTGGCGTTTCCCATGTATGCCGTGGATCGCGCCGACACCCGCGCGCTCTGGCTGGCGGTAAAGGGGCTGCTGGCCGCGCGCGGTGTGTTCGTCGATCGTGACCCCGGCTGGCCGGAGTCCGACCTGCTGACCCACTGGCAACAGCCTGCGCTTATCCTCAGCCAGACCTGCGGTTATCCGCTGGTCACGCAGCTACCGGACGTGCAGGTGGTCGGCTGTTTTCACTACGCGGCGCCGGGCTGTGAAGGGATCCAGTACCGCAGCTTTCTGGCGGTGCGCGAGGAGGATCGGCACCTCACGCTGGCGGATTTTCGCGGACGTCGGGCGGTCTGTAATTCCCCGGATTCCCAGTCCGGCTACAATGCGCTGCGAAAAATAGTGGCTCCCCTGGCGAGCGGCGGTCCCTTTTTCGTGCAAACGTCCTTCAGCGGCAGCCATCGCCAGTCGCTGATTGATGTGAAAGGCGGGGCGGGGGATATCGCGGCCATCGACTGTGTGACCTGGGCACTGCTGCAGCGCCATGAGCCGGAACGCCTTGCGGGGCTGGCGGTCATTGACCGCACCCCGCTGACGCCGGGACTGCCCCTGATCACCTCGCCTAACACCTCGCCTGAAACGCTTAACGCCATTCGCGATGCGCTCCACGCGCTGGTCAGTTCACCGGAACATCGGGAAATGTGCGACGCGGTGCTGATCGGCGGTTTTAGCGTGGTGACGCGCGAGGCCTACGCCTCATTGACCGCGTGATAAATCTCCTGCGCGTCTGTAAAGCAGCGCAGCGCCAGCGAGGAGACGGGCTTCTGTCTGCGCATAATCAGGCCGACGGGAGCCTCAATGTTCGCGTCGGCGATGGGGACAATCCGGAAGTTGCCGTTCAGCGCCTCCAGCCCGTTGTTCAGCGGCATGACGGCGCAGCACACGCCGCTCTGAACCGCCTGAATGATCTGAAACGTCGAGTCGCTCTCGAAAACGGACGTCGGTTCGATGCCGGCAGATTTAAAGCTGGCCTCCATATGCGCCCGGTAGTGCATCCCTTTGGTCAGGAACCCCAGCGGAAAATCCGTCAGGTCGTGCCACGTCAGCGCTGCCTGGCCGAGCTGGAAATGGCGAGTGTCGTGCAGCAGGCCCATCTTCGTTTTTGGCAGCTGGATAACGTCAAACAGGCTGGTGTCGATGCTGTTGAGGTAGCAAATTCCCAGCTCAAGCTGATTGCGGCTGACGCCGTCGGCAATCTGCGCTGAGGACATGGAATAGAGGCTGTAGGTCAGCTCCGGGTATTTTTGGGTTAGCTGGCGAATAAAGATCATCGGATCCACGCTCGCCAGCGGCACCATCCCCAGACGTAATTCGCCCACCACCTGGCCTTTACACAGCGCGGCCTCCGCCTGTAACCCGTCATGCGCGGCAAGCAGGGCGCGGGCCCACGCGAGGATGCGTTCCCCCTCCGGCGTAAACCCTTCAAAGCGCTGCCCGCGCACGATCAGCACCAGCCCCAGCTCCTCTTCCAGGCTGCGGATGCGCATGGAGAGGGTCGGCTGGGTGACGTTGCACTGCGAGGCCGCTTTACCAAAGTGCCGGGTCTCGTCGAGCGCAATTAAATATTTTAACTGTTTAATATCCATCATTATCTCTGCGCGAGCAGCCTTACAGCATGCGGATCTCTTTCGAGCGCAGGGTGATGCGAACCGGAACGGATTTATACGACGGCGTACCGCTGTCCTTATCCAGATAATCAAGCGGTACCAGCACGTTGGCCTCCGGGTAATAGGCGCCGACGGTGCCCGGCGCGATGCTGTACGCCACCACGGTGATGTCCTTCAGACGCTGAACGCTGCCGGGGAGGGCGGTTTCGATATCCACGCGGTCGCCGTGTTCCAGGCCTGACTGCGCCATATCGTCTTCGTTCATAAACAGCACGTCGCGGCGGCCAAACACGCCGCGGTAGCGGTCGTCCAGGGCGTAAATGGTGGTGTTGTACTGGTCGTGGCTGCGCAGCGTGATTAACCGCAGAACATGCTCACCTTCGCCGCTGGCGTTCTCGTGAACGCCGTCGAACACCGAGAACATCGCTTTTCCCGTCGCCGTTGGCCAGATGCGTTGCGTCGGCGGCAGCGGCATACGGAAGCCGCCGGGAACGCGGATCCGCGCGTTGTAGTTCTCAAAGCCCGGAATGGTCTGCTCGATCAGATCGCGGATCCGGTCGTAATCATCTACCAGCGTCAGCCAGTCCACGCGGGTTTCCGGCAGCGTGGCTTTCGCCATGCCGGCGACGATAGCCGGTTCCGAACGGAGCAACGGCGAGGCGGGCTTCAGCTTGCCGGACGAGGCGTGCACCATCGACATGGAGTCTTCGACGGTAATGGACTGACGGCCGGTGGCCTGGAGATCCAGCTCGGTGCGGCCGAGGCACGGAAAGATAAAGGTCTCTTTGCCCACCAGCAGATGGGTACGGTTGAGCTTGGTCCCGACGTGCACGCTCAAATCAAGGTTACCCATCGCCGGAAAACCCCGCTCGTGATCGGGCATCGCGACGGCAAAATTACCCCCGAGGCAGATGAGCGCCTTCGCGCGACCGTCGATCATCGCCTGCGTGGCCTGCACCGCATCGTGTCCGTGGTGAGACGGCGGCTCAAAGCCGAAAACGTCCTTCAGACGGTTCAGGAAGGCCGGGGCAGGCTTCTCGCTGATCCCGACGGTGCGGTTCCCCTGAACGTTAGAGTGGCCGCGCAGGGGGCAGATTCCCGCGCCGGGCTTGCCGATGTTTCCGCGCAGCAGCAGCAGGTCAGCGATCAGGCGGACGTTTGCCGTACCTTTATTGTGCTGGGTAATACCCATCCCGTAGGTAATGATGGTGGCATTTGATTTCGCATAGGCGTCGGCCACCTTTTTGAGCGCCGCCCGGTTCAGGCCCGATTCGCGCTCGATCTCGTCCCAGCGGGTTTGCGCGATATCGGCGGCGAAGTCCTCAGTGCCCTGGGTGTGTTCGGCAATAAACGCATGGTCGAGCACGTCACCGCGTTCGGCCTCCATTTCCAGCAGATGTTTGGCAATCCCTTTCAGCGCGGCGGCATCGCCCCCGGCCTTCACCTGGAAATAGGTCGAGGCGATATCCGTTGAGCCGTAGGTCGCCATTTCAATCACGCTTTGCGGGTCGGCGAAGCGTTCGAGGGCGCGCTCGCGCAGCGGGTTAAAGACGATAATCGGCACGTTGCGACGGGCCAGCTCATGGAGCGTCCCCATCATTCGCGGATGGTTGGTGCCGGGGTTGTGGCCGATGGAGATCACCAGCTCGGTCTTATCGAAGTCGTCCAGCGAGACGGTGCCTTTCCCGATGCCAATCGAACGCGGCAAACCGACGCTGGTGGCCTCGTGGCACATATTCGAGCAGTCGGGGAAGTTATTGGTGCCGTATTCGCGAGCGAACAGCTGGAACAGATACGCCGCTTCGTTAGAGGCGCGTCCGGAGGTATAGAACTCGACCTGGTCCGGTTCGAGCCCGCGCAATACTTCGCCGATGCGGTGAAACGCCTCTTCCCAGTCGACGGGCCGGAAGGTATCGCTTGCCCGGTCATAGCGCAGGGGATGCGTCAGTCGACCGTAGCCTTCCAGCTCAAAGTCCGATGTTGCCAGCAGCGAGGAGACGCTGTTTTCGGCCAGAAACGCGGGGGTAACGCGTTTGCTGGTCGCTTCCCAGGTCACGGCTTTTGCGCCGTTCTCGCAGAACTGGAACGTCGACTTGTGTTCTTTATCCGGCCACGCGCAGCCCGGGCAGTCGAAACCGTCAGGCTGGTTGGTGCGCAGCAGCGTGGCGGGAGCATCAAGGGTATCCATTTGGGTACGTACCGCGATGGCCGTCGCTTTTAACGCGCCCCAGCCTCCGGCAGGACCGTCATAGTGTCTGATACCCGGCACCGAGCGTCTTTTCTTATTCATACCCACTCCTGATCTGTTCGGTCACACAACGTCTGAACCCATATAAGCGCTGTACAAGACAATAAGCGAAAGCAATGACGACCGGATGGCTACGCGCATGCGGTGCGGAAAAGTGCCTTATCTTAAATTCTTTTTATTACAACGATTTATCGGATCTGATGTTTAAATATTTAAAGAAATTATAACGAAATTTTATCATTTTAATAATAAATCTTATCTATCACACGGTAGGCAAGATAGATGGGGCGAGCAGCAGAGGATGTAGCAACAATAAAATTTCGAATGAAGGCTGCGGGCGGCAGCAATAAACACGGGTCGCAGCTGGCGGGCTATTGCGAGCATTTTTGGCTGCGATAATGTCAGGATGGTTAACTCAGGCTTAATGATTAAAGGATAAAATTCAGGCCTGGCCGGGTCATTGTCGCAACGCGAAATATAAAGTTATTTTGAGGCGTAAAATTAACGTCGTGCAACATAAGTGAAATAGTCACATTCACGTTAACACGTGCATTCAATATTAAAGTTACCCTGATGGTGCAACAAATAATTCATGGTTCATATATTCTGCTGACCTCACCAATACGCGAATTCTACTAATTATGGTAGTGGCGATAATAGCCGTATTGCGTTAATGAAAGTGGTTCTCTTTTGTGTTTTTCGTATATAAAACATATGGTTGTAATGTTGTGTGGCTAAGAAATAAAAGGGCGTAGGTCATATCGGGTTTTTTCATAGGATTAATCCTATAATTTTCCGACTGCTTCATTTACCAACAGTTACGTACCGGTAAATATTGAATTGAGACGAAGCTCATGTAAACTTGTTTACCGTTTGTCAAAATATGTCAGGAAGACACTGGGCCTTATTCTGAAGGGCTCGTGCGGTAGCTATGCCCTTAAAATAGTAACGCCCCGAAAATATCCTGGCTATTTTAACAATAGCACCTAAGTCAAACTTCACTCCCTTATCTTCATCATCGAAATATCGCTACGGAAAAGCATATGAAAATGCGCGTACTGTTTTCACTTCTGTTTGTAATGGCGGTGGCGGGCTGTAAAGCGCCGCAGAAACCTGTGATCAACGACGATACGATCGAGACCAGCCAGGTCAACGGCGTGACCTTAACCCACCGTCACGCTGTGACGCCGCCGGCGGAGTTCAACCCGGTCAACGAACCGTATCGCGCCATGTATCCAGCCTCCCTGATGAGCCGTCCTGACTTCGGCGGCAAAGTTATCCGCACTCTCGACACCGGAAAAACCTACGTGGTGCTGGGTCAGGTTGAACATTACTGGATGGCGCTGGCCGATGAAGGGAACGATCAGCTGATTGGTTACGTCCCGATGCGCGCCGTGATCAAGGCCGACCTGTACGACGCCGCCGTGCGTAAACAGGCCATTCGTCCGAAGGCGCGTAAAAAAGCGACCTGTGTCGACGTCGATGGCAACAGCAAAGCCTGCAAAGACAGCGCTAACGGTACCTGGATCCTGAACTAAACGGCTTGCATGAGCGCATTTTTATGAATAATAAAAATTTTCATAAGCTGTGGTTATTCTTTTACGCGGTGATTTTCGCCCTGGTCAGTGGTTGTACGTCGTCTTCACACAGCGACCCCTCCCGCTACAATCTGCAGTTTCAGGCTCATCCACAAATCAACGAATCTGCGCCGCTTAAGGTCCGGGTGTTGTTGCTGAAATCCGATGCGGATTTCATGTCCAGCGACTTCTACTCCCTGCAGAACAACGCGTCAGCCACGCTTGGCGCGAATCTGCTGAACAGCGACGTGTTCTTCCTGATGCCGGGACAGCTGTCCAAAACCCTCAGCGGGCAAAGCTCTCCGGAGGCCCGCTACATCGGCGTGATGGCGGAGTATCAGATGCTGGATGGCAAAAAATGGCGCGTTTCACTCCCTCTGCCTGTGCCTGGCGAAAATCATATCTACCAGTTCTGGAAATGGTCCGCGGATGAACTTCAGGCCAACGTTTTTCTCGACGTGAACGGCATTCGGGTCATCAGCCAGTAACGCGCTTCAACACAGGAAACACATCATCATGACGAAAGCAGAAAAGGTCGTCTGGACCGAGGGCATGTTCCTGCGTCCACACCATTTTCAGCGGACTGAAAGCTATCTGCTCAACCATGTTCGTGAATGGGGCGCGCTACAGCGGTCATATCTCTGGGGCTTTCTTGACGTGGAACTGGATGAAGCGATGCTTCGTCAGGGATGCATTGCCCTGAGCTACTGCAGTGGCTTGCTGCCGGATGGCACCTTTTTCCAGGTACGTAACGGGCGCAACGGTCCTGTACCGCTGAAAATTCCTGACAATCTCACCAACGAAAAGGTGGTGCTCGCGCTGCCGGTTCGTCGTGGCGAGAGAGAAGAGGTGATTTTTAGCGAAGAGCCGGCCTCGCTGGCGCGCTTCATCGCTTTCGAGCAAGAGGTGGAAGACGACAACGCCATGTCGGTGGGGGATGCCACCGTCCAGTTTGGCCGTCTGCGTCTGACCCTGATGCTGGAAAAAGACCTCACGGCGGAATGGACCGCCATCGGCGTGGCGTTTGTGACGGAGAAACGTAACGATAACCACGTGCGGCTCGATAACAGCTACATCCCGCCGATGCTCAACGCCAACAACAGCCCGCAGATCTACAGCATGATCAACGATCTGCACGGTCTGCTGGTCCAGCGCAGCCAGCAAATTGGCGGTCGTCTGCGCCAGCCTGGCCGCTTTAACACCTCTGAACTGATTGAGTTCACGCTGCTGTCGCTGGTTAACCGTCATCTGGGCGAGGTTTCTCATTTAAAAACCCTCCCGCTGCTGCATCCGGAAACGCTCTGGCGCAGCTGGCTGCCGTTTGCGACCGAGCTCGCCACCTGGACGTCGCAGCGTACCGCCGAAAGCGTGCTGCCGATTTACGATCATGACGATCTGGCTAACTGCTTCAGCAAACTGATGCTGATGCTGCGTCAGGGACTGTCGCTGGTGATGGAAGACCACGCGATCCAGCTGCCGCTTAACGAACGCTCCCACGGCCTGAACATCGCCACGGTGCCTGAAACCAGCATGGTGCGCGAGTTCGGCTTCGTGCTGGCGGTTAAAGCCAATGTGCCAGGCGAACACCTGCAAACCCATTTCCCGGCGCAGATGAAGGTCGCGCCGGTCTCGAAAATCCGCGATCTGGTTCAGCTTCAGCTGCCGGGCATTATGCTGCGCGCCATGCCGGTCGCGCCGCCGCAGATCCCGTGGCATGCCGGCTACAGCTACTTTGAACTGGAGAAGGGCAGCGAGCTGTGGCACGAGATGGATAAGTCCGGCGCATTCGCCCTGCATCTTGCAGGGGAGTTCCCGGGGCTGGATATGGAGTTTTGGGCCATCCGTAGCCCGACAGAATAATAAAGCGAGCGCTTAATATGCAGGAACGACAGGACACCGGCAGTGATGCCGCGTTTACCGGAGCCAGTAGCAACAATCAGCTGGTGGCGGCCGCCAATCCGCTGCTCAACGCGATTCCGCAGATCCGTCATTCGGTCTCCCATGACGATCAGGTGGCGTTACGCCAGCGTCTGATCGATGAGATTCGCCGTTTCGAAGTCCGCTGTCAGCAGGCGGGGCTGCCCTACGAAGTGATCGTCGGGGCGCGTTACTGCCTGTGTACGGCGCTCGATGAGGCCGCCGCGCTCACCCCCTGGGGCAGCAGCGGCGTCTGGTCAAGCAACGGTCTGCTGGTGACCTTCCACAACGAAACCTGGGGCGGCGAGAAGTTCTTCCAGCTGCTGGCGCGCCTGTCGCAGAACCCGCGCGAGCATATCCTGCTGCTGGAGATGATCAACTACTGCCTGCTGCTGGGCTTCGAAGGACGCTATCGGGTGCTGGATAATGGCCGCACCCAGCTTGAAACCATCAAGCAGCGGCTGTGGCAGATGATCCGCGGCGTGCGCGGCAGCTATCCGCCGCCGCTTTCTCCCCATCCGGAAGATCGTCCGGTGCTGCGCAAGCTCTGGCGGCCGATGGTTCCCCTGTGGGCCTGCGTGGCGCTGGCCGGGTTTATCGCCTGCCTGTTTTATATCGTGCTTAACTGGCGCCTTGGCGATAACACCAACCCGGTGCTGGCGAAGATTTACCAGTCCCAGCTGCCGGAAACCACTATTCAGCAGCCGGCCCGTCAGCTTCCGGCGGTGCTGAACCTGCGCGGCTTCCTGAAGCCTGAAATCGAGGCGGGCCTGGTCGCGGTGAAAGACGAAGCGGATCGCAGCGTCGTTATCCTGAAGGGCGACGGGCTGTTTGCCTCCGCCTCTACCGTCGTGCGTGACCGCTATGAACCGGTCATCAACCGCATTGCGCAGGCGATGAATAACGTCAGCGGCAAAATTCTGGTGGTGGGCTACAGCGACAACGTGCCGATCCGCAGCGCGCGCTTTGCCTCGAACTATGAACTCTCTCTGGAACGCGCCCGCTCGGTACAGAAAATGCTGCAGGGAAGCCTCTCTCAGCCTGGCCGCGTGAAAGCGGAAGGGCGGGGCGAGATTAACCCGGTGGCGCCGAACACGACGCCTGAAAACCGCGCCCGTAACCGCCGTGTGGAAATTACTCTGCTGGTGTCGCCTGAAAACACTCAGGCTGAGCTGAACGGATTGCCGCAAGGAAACTAAGGATGCTGACTACACTTCTTTCCATTTTGACCAACCGCATTCTGTGGAGCTTCCTCGGCGTAACGGCGCTTGCGGCGGTGATCTGGATGATTGGTCCCCTGTTGTCCATCGTGGACACCCGACCGCTTGAGTCTGAGCAGAACCGCATTATCAGCATTGCCGTGGTCTATCTGCTCTGGGCGCAGGGCCACATTCTGCCGCGCCTGTACAACGCCTGGCTGAACCGCAAGCTGATGGACAAGCTCAAGGAGAACACCGCCAGCCCGGAAGCGGCGGATCCGCAGAAGCGGCTGAACAGCGAGGAGCAGATCCTCGCCAGCCGCTTTGATGAAGCCGCGCAGATGCTGAAAAAAGCGCACTTCAGCAAAGCGGGCCAGGGCGCCCAGTGGACGCAGCGCTTCAGCACGCAATATCTCTATCAGCTGCCGTGGTACGTCATTATCGGCGCGCCGGGCTCCGGCAAAACCACGGCGCTGGTCAACTCCGGGCTGCAGTTCCCGCTGGCCGATCGCTTCGGTAAGACCGCGCTGCGGGGCATTGGCGGCACGCGTAACTGCGACTGGTGGTTTACCAATGAAGCGGTGCTGCTGGACACGGCGGGCCGCTATACCACCCAGGAGAGCGAGCAGGTGCAGGACGCCGGCGAATGGCTGGAGTTCATGGGGTTACTGCGTAAGTATCGCCGCCGCCAGCCGATCAACGGCGTCATCATCACCATCAGCATTTCTGACCTGCTCACCCAGTCCGCCGAGGCGTCCCGCCAGCAGGCGGTGAACCTGCGCCAGCGTCTGTCCGAGCTGCATGAACAGCTGGGTATTCGCTTCCCCGTCTACGTGATGGTGACCAAGGCCGACCTGCTTAAAGGCTTCCGCGCCTGGTTTGCCGACTACGACAAAGCGCAGCGCGACCAGATCTGGGGCTTTACGCTGCCGTGGGAGCAAACCAAACACGCCGATTACGACCTGATGGGCAACTTCCAGCAGGAGTTTTCTCTGCTCCAGCAGCGCCTTGATGCCGGGCTGCCGGAAACCATGCTGAAAGAGCATGACGCGAAAACCCGCGCCGAAGCGTATCTCTTCCCGCAGGAGTTCGCCGCGCTGCGTCCGCTGCTGGCGGACTATCTGAGCACGGTCTTCGCCCGCTCCAACTTCGAAACCGAGTTCTCTCCGCGCGGGATCTACTTCGCCAGCGGGACGCAGGAAGGCATGCCGTTCGACCGCGTGATGGGCGAACTGAACCGCGCGCTGTCGCTGCCGGAAGGGGGAGAGACGGATAACTGGGATTCGGTCAGCAAAGAAGCGCCGATCCCGGGGGCAAAAGGCCAGAGTTTCTTCATTAAGAACCTGCTGCAAAACGTCATCTTCCAGGAAGCCGGGATCGCGGGCGAAAACCGCTGGTGGGAGCTGCGCAACCGGGCGGTGATCTGGTCCGGCTACGCGGCGCTGCTGGCCCTGCTGGTCATCCTCGGCGGTCTGTGGCTGACCAGCTATGCCAAAAACAAGGCCTATCTGGAAGAGGTGGATGCGAAGGTGCCGCTGCTGGACCAGCAGAGCAAAGCGCTGCAGAACCAGACCCAGCGTGACCTGTTCGATCTGCTGCCGCTGCTGAACGGTCTGGTGGACCTGCCGAAAAGCGACGCGTTTGATGTAAACGATCCGCCCGTATCCCGCCGTATGGGGCTCTACCGCGGAGATGACGTCAGCGATGCCTCGCAGTCTCTGTACCAGAAAGCGCTGGATCAGATGCTGTTGCCTGCCGTTGCCATGCACATCACCACCTGGCTGCGCAACGACAACGGCAGCGACGTGGAATACAGCTATGAAGCGCTGAAAGCCTATCAGATGCTGTATCAGCCGAAGCACTACGACGGCAAATTCCTGCATTCGTGGGTGATGCTCAACCTGCAGCGAAATCTGCCGCAGAACGTCACGAAGGCGCAGCTGCAGCAGCTTGAATGGCACCTGACGCAGCTGCTGGAACCGAAAATCCAGGCCTCGCCGTACGCGCAGGATGAATCCCTGGTGGCCCGCGAAAGAGCGATGATCAATCAGCAGCCGCTCTCCACGCGCGTATACGGTCGTCTTAAACGCCTGCTTGAACATGATGATAACCTCAAGCCGGTCTCCCTTTCCGACCTGGGCGGACCGCAGAGCGAGCTGGTGTTTTCACGCAAAAGCGGCAAGCCGGTGAGCGAAGGCGTGCCGGGTCTTTATACGCCGGACGGCTACTGGAAAAGCTTTAACGGCCAGATTGACAGCGTCACCACCGCCCTGCACGAGGACGACGCCTGGGTGCTGGGGGCCGCGACGGCGCAGGAAGATAAACAGCAGATCGATAACGCCGTGCGCCAGCTCTACATGCGCGATTTTATCGCGAACTGGGATCGCTTCCTCGCCGACATTCAGCTCAATAACAGCGCCGATCTCTCCCAGCGCATCAACACCGCGCGCCTGCTCTCCGGCGCAAACTCGCCTCTGCGCCGTCTGGTGCAGAACCTGAGCCAGGTCCTGACGCTGTCACGCAATGCGCCAGCGCCGGAAGATGCGGATAAAGCGCAGGCGCAGAGCAGCCGCGCCACCCGCACGCTGGAAGCGCTGTTCAGCAACAATGACGCTGCGCCGACCCAGGCCGCCGTGGTCACCCAGGCGCCGGAACAGCTGGTCACCGACCACTACGCGCCGATGATTGAGCTGGCGCAGCCGCTGGAGAAGGGCGGGAAGACCATCGTGTTTGATGATTTTCTCAAGCAGGTGGATGAGCTCTATCGCTACCTGACCGCCGTCCAGGACGCGGCCAACAGCGGCATGCCGGCACCGGGCGGAGAGGCGATCAGCCGCCTGCAGGCCAGCGCCGGTCGCCTGCCGGGCGGGCTGCAAACCATGTTCAGCAATATGGCGGTGGGCGCCAGCAGCGATACCCAGCGCCGCGACCTCGAAAACGTGCGTAAGCGGATTAACGTTGAGGTGGGCGGTTTCTGCCGTCAGGCGATCGCCGGCCGTTACCCGCTGGTGCGCAGCGCCAGCACCGAGGTCACCCCTGACGATCTCGCGCGCATGTTTGCGCCGGGAACCGGGCTGATGGACGCTTTCTTCCGCGACAATCTGACCAATAAAGTGGATACCACCCAGGCAAACTGGCGCTTTATGCCGGGCATCGACGGGAAAACGCTGCCGGGAAGCGAAGGGCTGCTGAGACCGTTCCAGCAGGCCCAGTCGATTCGCGACGCTTTCTTTGCTAATGGCGCCACGACGCCGTCCTTCAAGGTGACGGTTCGCACCGTGCGAATGGATAACACCATTCTGAACCTGACGCTGGACGTCGACGGCCAGCTGCTGCGCTACAGCCACGGCCCGCAGGCCGTGCAGATCATGAACTGGCCGGGGCCGGGCGGCACCAACCAGGTACGCATGCAGCTGGGGCTGGCGAACGGCAGCACGGCGACGCTGGTCACCAACGGCGCCTGGGCGCTCAACCGCTTCTTCGATAAAGCGAGCACCAGCCCGGGCGCGGGTAGCCTGAGCCGTCAGGCCACCTTCAACGTCGACGGACATCAGGTCACGCTGGAGTTTGCGCCAAACAGCATTCGTAACCCGTTCCAGCTTCCCCGTTTCTCATGCCCCTAACCGCAAGGACAGCCGTATGACGAATACCCCTGCGATGAACCGCTACAGCTGGTATGGCAAATTACCCAGCGCCGGAGATTTTTTGCAGCGTCGCTTTCCTGACTCTTTACAGCGCCAGTGGTCACACTGGTTCCAGGTCGGCCTGCTGGCCTGGCAGCAGGAAGAGCAGCGCAGCGGCGAGCGCCAGTTTAACAAAGCGCCAGTCTGGAATTTTGTGGTACCGCCCATGCTGGGCAGCCAGATGATCCAGATGGGCTGTCTGCTGCCCGGCCGCGACAGCGTTGGCCGACAGTATCCGGTTTGCCTGCAGCTGAGCTTCGCCCCGTCAGAGTGGTCGACCAGCCTGCTCAGCCAGGCCGAAAGCTGGTACCAGCAGATTGGGCGCCTGGGGCTGCACGCGGTGCGCAACAGTTTTTCCGCCTCGCAGCTGGATGAGATGCTGATGACCATTCCGGCGCCGCAGCCCGTCGAGCCGCAAAAGCGTTCCGACATCCTTGATGTGATTGGCTATGACGAGGATGGCCAGAGCACGCTGGGCTGGCCTCAGGCGGCCGAGTGTTTTGATCCGCTGCGTCAGACCAGCTACTGGTGGACCAACCGCTGCGACGGCTACCCGCTGTACACCCACGTGCACAGCGGTAACTTTACCGGGCAGCTTTTCACCCTGCTGTTCGACCCGGCAGGGGGCGCCCGTCCGGGGCGTCACGGTCTCTATCCGCCCATGTTTGAATAAGCAGGGATCTCATGAATATCGAAGAATTTCTCGCGCCAATCAGTCCCGAAAAACCCTGCGGCGAAAACCTGGAGTACGACGCCGACTTCCAGATCATGAATCAGGCCAGTCAGGGGAAAGCGGAACAGCAGTTTGGCGACACCATTATCCCGGCAGAGCCCGCTGACTGGAACACGGTGGAAAAATACGCCACCAGCCTGCTGACCCGCACCAAAGATCTTCGCGTACTGCTGGCGTTAACCCATGCCTGGACGCGCCGCCGCGGGCTGGCGGGCTACGCGGACGGATTATTGCTGGTGCAGGAGGCGATCGCCCGTTACTGGGAGACGCTCTATCCGCTGTTGGAAGAGTATGGCGAAACCGATCCGTTCTACCGCATTAACGCCCTGGCGGGGCTGAGCGATAAATCCGACCTCACCGTCGCCGTGCGAAACGCCTCGCTTCTGCGTTCAAACGGCGATGAAATTTCGCTCCGGGACGCGCAAGCGCTGCTCGACGGCAGCAAAACGGAATGTCCGGACTATCCCGGCGGCCGTCCACGGCTGATTGACGAGCTGGCCCGCGGCGACCAGCCGGGAACCACCGCGGTTATCGTCATTAACGAACGTCTGCTGGCGATTCGCGAGCTGCTCACCGGGCATCTCGGTGAAAGCGGCGTGCCCGAGATGGAACAGCTGCTGAAAACCGTCGGACTGGTGGCCAGCGCGTGTCAGGTAACCGACATCAGCAAGCTGCTGCCGAACCGTGAGGCGCAGGCAGAACCCCAGGCCGAGCAGCAGTCGTCGGCAGCGCAGCCCGTTCAGCCGGTCGCCGACTGGCGCAGCGTGCAGGTCACCAGCCGCGCCGACGCGCAGCTGATGCTGGAAAAAGCGAAGCAGTATTTTGCGCAGTACGAACCGAGCCACCCCGCACCGCTGATGATTGAACGGGTGCAGCGGCTGTCAGAACTTAACTTTATGGACATTATTCGCGACCTGGCGCCAGACGGCGTTAACCAACTTGAAAACATTTTTGGGCGCCGCGAATAACGCGTCCAGGCATTATGACGACAGGCATGGAGCCTGCCGTTTCACCTTCACCGCGCATCTTTGATGGAGAACATCATGGCAATGAGTAACAGTGGGCAGAAATTCATCGCACGTAACCGTGCCCCCCGCGTGCAGATCGAGTACGACGTAGAGATCTACGGTGCAGAACGTAAGATTCAGCTGCCGTTTGTGATGGGCGTCATGGCCGATCTGGTCGGCAAACCGGTTGAAAATCTGCCGGCCGTCGACGAGCGTAAATTCCTCGAAATCGACATCGACAACTTTGACGAACGCATGAAGGCGCTTAAGCCGCGCGTGGCGTTCCAGGTGGATAACACCCTGACCGGCGAAGGTAAGCTCAACGTGGATCTGACCTTCGACAGCATGGACGACTTCCTGCCGGATGCGGTGGCCCGCAAGGTCGAGCCGCTGAACAAGCTGCTGGAAGCGCGTACCCAGCTCTCCAACCTGCTGACCTATATGGACGGCAAAAACGGTGCGGAAGAGCTGATCGCTAAAATTCTGCAGGATCCGACGCTGCTCAAATCCCTGAGCCAGTTGCCGAAAAATGACGAAAGCGCGAAAGGTAGCGAGGAATAATCGATGAGCAACCAGACTCAACAACACGAGCAGCAGGCGGGTCAGGCGTTCAGCCAGGATGAATTCAGCGCGCTGCTGAACAAAGAGTTCCGCCCGAAAACCGATCAGGCCCGTTCAGCCGTCGAAAGCGCGGTCAAAACGCTGGCGCAGCAGGCGCTGGAAAATACCGTCACTTTCTCCAACGACACCTACCGCACCATTCAGAACCTGATCGCCGGTATCGACGAGCAGCTATCTCAGCAGGTAAACCAGATCATTCACCACGAAGAGTTTCAGAAGCTGGAGAGCGCCTGGCGCGGTCTGAGCTACCTGGTGAACAACACTGAAACTGACGAGATGCTGAAGATCCGCTTTATGAGCATCTCCAAGCAGGAGCTGGGCCGCACCCTGAAGCGCTTCAAGGGCGTGGGCTGGGACCAGAGCCCAATCTTCAAGAAAATCTACGAGCAGGAGTACGGTCAGTTCGGCGGCGAGCCGTTTGGCTGCATCGTGGGCGACTACTACTTCGACCACAGCCCTCAGGACGTTGAGCTGCTGGGCGAAATGGCGCGCATCGGCTCTGCGGCGCACTGTCCGTTTATTACCGGTACCGCACCGGGCGTGATGCAGATGGAGTCCTGGCAGGAGCTGGCCAACCCGCGCGACCTGACCAAGATCTTCCAGAACACCGAATACGCCGCCTGGCGTTCGCTGCGTGAATCCGAAGATGCCCGCTATCTGGGCCTGGTGATGCCGCGCTTCCTGTCGCGCCTGCCGTACGGCATTCGCACCAACCCGGTCGACAGCTTTGACTTTGAAGAACAGACCGACGGCGCGAACCACAACAGCTACTCCTGGGCGAACGCCGCCTATGCGATGGCCGCCAACATCAACCGCTCCTTCAAAGAGTACGGCTGGTGCACCTCGATTCGCGGCGTGGAGTCCGGCGGGGCGGTGGAAAACCTGCCGTGCCACACCTTCCCGAGCGATGACGGCGGCGTGGACATGAAGTGCCCGACCGAGATCGCCATCAGCGATCGTCGTGAAGCCGAGCTGGCGAAAAACGGCTTTATGCCGCTGGTTCACCGCAAAAACTCAGACTTTGCCGCCTTCATCGGCGCGCAGTCGCTGCAGAAACCGGCCGAGTACCATGACCCGGATGCCACCGCCAACGCGCGTCTGGCCTCTCGTCTGCCGTACCTGTTCGCCTGCTGCCGCTTTGCGCACTACCTGAAGTGCATCGTGCGCGACAAAATCGGCTCCTTCCGCGAGCGCGAAGAGATGGAGCGCTGGCTGAACGACTGGGTCATGAACTACGTCGACGGTGACCCGGCGAACTCCTCTCAGGAGACCAAGTCCCGTAAACCGCTGGCCGCTGCGGAAGTGCAGGTGCAGGAGATTGAAGACAACCCGGGCTACTACGCCGCGAAGTTCTTCCTGCGTCCTCACTACCAGCTGGAAGGTCTGACCGTTTCCCTGCGTCTGGTATCTAAACTGCCGTCGCTGAAGACGAAAGACGCGTAATGATAATGGCTGCCGGGAAACCGTGCCCGGCGCTGGCTTTATAGCATGGGAATTTGAGAGGAAATATGACAGCGAGACCTTCGTTTGTTGCTGCCTGGGCGGCGGCAACACGTATTTACGATGCAAATGACTCTATCGGCAAAGTTAAGCAAGTTATCGGCGGCAAGGTTAAGCACAACTTCGAAATACCCGAAAATCAGGGCGGTTGGTCAAACAGTTGTGCCGTTCGCATGAGTTATGTTCTGAATTATACCGGGCATCCCGTTCCGCGTATTGCAAATCTCACAGTATCCGGTGCTGATAATAAATGGTACTTCTACCGCGTAAAAGATGTTATTGCCTGGTTGACGCGCCAGTGGGGTAAACCTGACATGATCGTGAGTTATCCTTCCATACCCGTACAGCAATTGGCCAACAAAAAGGGCGTAATTCTGTTTGAGGTTCAGGGCTGGAATGATGCCGCCGGTCATGCCACATTCTGGAATGGTTTAACCTGTTCGGATCACTGTTATTTCAATGCGCCGGATACAAATTACACGACGACCAAAGCCAATTTTTGGGAGTTGCCATGAAAAAAATAATTGCCAGTCTACTGTTGCTCACCAGTTCCGCCTCTGTTTACGCAACTGACGATCCGGTGTCATTTGTCAAAAAATTGCCTTATAGGCAAGTTGTTAAAGACATTGTTTTTTCTCGCTGTCTGGCACAAGTGGCTGATGATAAAAGCCAGTTTTCTCTGGATGCAGCGCGTAGCAGTAATGCATTACTGGAATGGGTGCCTTTCGATATTGAGAATGGTAATGACAAAATTAACGCTCTGATTAATAAATACAAGGGCGCAACCAATGCCTTCCATTCTGAGAGAAAACCAGAAGTACAAGGTGTGACCTTAAACTGCCTGCGACTTTATTATAGTGACGAACTTAATAAACTTGCTCCTCAATTAATCATCGGAAATCCTGACCGCACCTGGATTCAGGATAACCCGCAGTAGTAAAAGACTTCACATTCTTTCCGTTCATTCAGGGGGAATGTAAGACTGTCAAATGACACGGATCATTTGATATGAGGCAGAGGTAAAATATGGACGGTTTTATTCAGCCCCATGCTTTCCTGTTTGCCATATAAGTGCTTTTTCGAAAGCAATATTGTTCATCCACGAAGAGTAGATATTATGGCTATTGATATGTTTCTGAAGGTCGAGGGTGTTACGGGCGAATCTAAAGATTCTAACCACACCGGCTGGACTGATATTACCTCCTTCTCCTGGGGCGCTTCCCAGCCAGGTAATATGAGCGTTGGCGGTGGCGGCGGTGCCGGTAAAGTTAACTTCAACGACCTGCACGTTAACGCGCTTATCGACAAATCCACCACCGCTATCCTGAAACACTGCGCCAGCGGCAAACACCTGACCAAAGTTGAGCTGTCCGTCTGTAAAGCCGGCGGCCAGCAGGTGGAATACTCCCGCATCACGCTGGAAGATGTGCTGGTCACCTCTGTTCAGTACACCGGTGCTGACAACGGCGATACCGTTGGTGTGACCTATGCATTCCAGGCTGCGAAAGTGAAACAGCAGTACTGGGAGCAGACCACGTCGGGTGGTAAAGGTGCTGAAAGCAGCGCTGGCTGGAACATCAAAGAAAACAAAGAAGCATAATAATAGTGGGCCCGAAAGGGCTCACTTTATCCTGAGCTTCTTATCAAGGAGAAACAAGATGTCTCAAATGCGTCCTGCTTTTGGCGCCGCCTGGAACCGATTCAGAGAAGTGAATGTAAACGTAGAACAGGTTGGTAAGTTATTGGGTGGAAAAGTTCAGCATAATATTGATGCCGGTATTTTTAAAAATGCCTGCCCAATTCGTATGAGCTACGTTTTAAATTACTGTGGTATCCCGATTCCTTCTAATAGCAAATATGCGACAGTGACCGGAAACGACAAAAAGCGCTATATGTTCCGCGTTAAAGATATGATTGCATTTCTACCCACGGTACTGGGCAATGCAGATATGTCAGTTTCTTCGCCAACGCCTGCCCAATTTGCTGGTAAGCAAGGCATTATTATCTTTACCGGGCACGGCTGGAGTGATGCAACCGGGCACGTAACACTCTGGAATGGAAATATTTGCTCTGATGACTGTCATTTCCTTGGTTCTCCAGGAAATGGTTCGTTTATTCCTACCAACGCAACGTTCTGGAGCATGAAATGAAACGTTTACTGCTGCTCGTGTTGGCATTAAATGCCTCTGCTGTTTATGCCCAAACGCTGCCTGATATCAGCGCTTTTTCTCAGCAACAAATCTTTGAAAACTGGGTGCAAAACCGGTGTATCGGTAAGATTGCGGACAGCAAAGCCCTGAAAGCTGATGCCGAGGCTAGTGCCGCCGCATGGCTCGAAGCTAGCAATTTGCCTGCTGAAAATTTTGAAAAAGCAGACAAGGTGATTGCTTCTCTACTGAAAGAGAAAGTGGGTGGCACTCAGCCGGGTCATTATCAGGTTTTGAAGTGCAGCTTAATCGCCAATAGCGACGCGATTCGTCCGCTCAAAACGCCAGAA
Source organism: Enterobacter sp. E20 (assembly GCF_000801755.2). Classification (NCBI taxonomy): domain Bacteria; kingdom Pseudomonadati; phylum Pseudomonadota; class Gammaproteobacteria; order Enterobacterales; family Enterobacteriaceae; genus Enterobacter; species Enterobacter sp. E20. Next base: position 2,819,411 of record NZ_CP012999.1, on the reverse strand, counting down.
TAGAACAGATGGAATCGGCCCCCAAACGCCGCCGTTCTCGCTCCGAGAGCGGCAGCGTTTGAGCGCTAATCATACCAGCAGGAATACGCCATGCGATTCACGATTATTTCTACGAAACCCGGTCATCAGCCGCCGCAAAGCAGCTGTGATTTTTACGCCCCGGGCGGCACCATTGGGCGCGGTACGGATAACAATCTGGTGTTGCCGGATAATGACCGCACCATCTCTCGTCTGCAGGCCATTGTTCACGTTGACGCCCAGGGCGAATGCCGCGTGACCAACCGTGGCAGCGTCACCCGCGTGGTATTAAATGACATTCCGCTGGAGCGAGGGCGTCAGGTTGAGCTGCAGGATGGCGACATTCTCGGTATTGATGACTACCGTATCGAAGTGACCGAACTGATTCACGATACCCAGCCCGTGAGCCGTATGGCGGCAAGCATGCATCAGCAGGCGCGTCCGGCAGCCGCGTCCGCGCCCGCTCCGCAACCGAAGCCGGCGAGTGCCGCACCGCGTGGGAAGGCCGAGCCAACCGCCGTGCCAACGGAGATCTGGGATAGCCTGATGCAGGAGTTCTCCATCTCCGACAGCATCTCCAGCAACCGTACAAAACCGCAGCCTGCTGCATCGCACGATCCGTTCTCCCAGCCTGCGGCCCCGGAGCGTAACGCGGAAGATCCGCTGGCGATGTTTAACGACAGCGATCCAAAGCTCGAGCGTAAGAATGTCGACCCGGACACGCTGTTCAGCGACGAAGCGTTGTTCAAAAAAGAGAGTATTTTTGACGACGTCACCCCGTCAACGCTGGTGCCGCCGGGCGAGAATAGCCCCGTGAAGCCAGAAGACGAGGCGACGGATGAGCTCGATCCGCTGGCCCTGTTTGGCGGTAAGGCCAGCGCGCCAGCCGCGCGTAATGACGACCCGCTCGGACTGATGGGCGGCGCGCCATTGACCCATCCGGATGACATTATTGCCGAAAAGCCTGCGCCAGTGCCGGAACCCGAGCAGGAAGAGGACGTGCTGGCCGATTCTCCGCTATTCGCCCCTGAGCCGCAGGAAGAACCGCGTGCTGAAGAAGAGCCCGCGCGGCCGGATTACGCGGGCTTCACCATGCCAACGCCGCAGGCCGTTGCGCGCAGCAGCGCTCAGGCACCGAAGGGCCGTCTGCGCATTGACCCGGTCAATAACGCTGCCGCCCCAACCGCCACGGCAAACAGCGGTGAGAAGGGCGAAGTGCTGCAGGGCGAGCTGCTGGAGGCGCTGCTGGAAGGCATGGGCCTGAGCGAAATGCAGCCCGTCCCGCAGTTTGATCGTGAAAATATGCGTCAGCTCGGGCAGATCCTCGGCATGTTCTCTCAGGGAACCGTGGCGCTGCTCTCCTCGCGCTCCATCCTCAAGCGGGGCGTGAAGGCCGATATGACCATGGTGCTGGACGATGCCAACAACCCGTTCAAGCTGCTGCCGACCGGCAAAACCGTGCTGATCCAGATGTTCGGCACCCCGATGCCGGGCTTTATGCCGCCGACCAAATCCGTGCGCGACGCGCTGATCGACCTGCAGGCGCACCAGCTGGGCATGATCTCCGGTATCCGCGCCATCATTGCCGCGATGCTGCAGTCCTTTAACCCGGAACAGCTGGAAGAGCAGGCGAAGCAGAACGGGATGACCTCTCGTCTGGCGCTGCCGGGCAGCCGCAAAGCCGCCCTGTGGGACTATTTTGTTCGCAGCTATGGCGAGACGGCTGGCGAGATTGAGGATGACTTCCACACCCTGTTCGGCGAGGCTTTCCTTCATGCGTACGACATGGAGGTGAATCAGTACAAAGACTCACAGAGCGGATCGGAAGACAAATGAATATCGCAACGGCTTCTCTCTCCCGCCAGGGGACGCGCGCCAGCAACCAGGATCAGACGGGAGAAACCATAGGGGAACGTTCAGCCTGCTTTGTCGTCTGCGACGGCATCGCGGGCCTGCCGGGCGGTGAGGTGGCTGCAGAGCTGGCCCGCAACAGTATTATCTCCCGCTTCGATGGCGACAAACATCTTAATGCGCAGCATATCCGCGACTACGTGCAGACGGCTAACCGCACCATCCTCAGCGAACAGCAGGCCGTTCAGGACTATCGCCGGATGGGCACGACGCTGGTCAGCCTGTTCATTGACCGTGATTACGGCCTGGCCTACTGGGCGCACGCCGGAGACAGCCGCCTGTACCTGTTTCGCCGGGGATGGCTGTGGCATGTGACCACCGACCACAGCCTGGTGCAGCAGATGAAAGACGCCGGGCACCAGACCGACAACCTGAACAGCAACCTGCTCTATCTGGCGCTGGGAATTGAAAACGGCGGGCCGGAAGCGAGCTACAGCGACGTGGTGCAGGTTGAAGACGGCGATGCATTCTTACTCTGCACCGACGGGTTCTGGCACGGCGTTAGCGAAGAGCAAATGAAGCAGTCGCTGCATATGGTCAATACGCCGCAGGAGTGGCTGACCTTAATGAACCAAATCATTCAAAAGAATGGCGAACAGGAGGGGAATGCTCAGGATAACTATACTGCCCTGGCGGTATGGATGGGCAACCCTCAGGACACCACTTTGCTGCACACCCTCTCTGACGCAGCACAATTTCTTCCCTGCGGAACTGATTAGACACACAAGGAACGATATGAAACTTTGGCTATCGGGTTTGGCACTTCTGGCGGTCACCTCCACCGCGCAGGCTGAGAATTTCCGCATCGTGCAGTCGCCTGCGCAGAAGCTGGATATCTGGATCGACAACATTAAAGACAACACGCCGCAGAGCTGGTGTAAGCCTGAGGTGGCGCTGCGCATTGTGGCGAACGGCAAGAAGGACGTCTCCGTGCTGGAGAACTTTGTGCCGCGTCTTGGCTCCCTGCTGGAACACCAGTGCAGCAAAGTGAATAAGCTTAGCTGGACGCTAAACGATCCGGCGGGTACCACGCTGGCGCAGGGTACGGCAGGCAAAGCGCAGGACTGGGCGCTGGTGGTGAAACAGGACCAGGCCGCGCCTGCTGCGACCGTCACCGCAACCCCAACCAGCGGCGCGCTGCTGCCGCCGGACCAGAACGTGGCTTCCCGCACCGTCGCGGCTGACCGCACGCCGTGGCAGGAATTCACCCTGCAGGACGGCTGCCACCTGCGCACCTTCTGGGAAGGTGGCGCTTCCGCTCCGGCGCTCTTTATTCCGGATTCTGACACCACCCGCTGCGGTAACGGCAGCTGGCTGAGCGGACACACCGTGGTTTCGCAGTCCCGCAACGGCGGACAGAAAGAGATGGCGGTGACGTATATCCACGGCTTCCCGGTGACGGGTCTGAATCAAAGCGCCGATCCTGAAAACGCGCTGATCACCTCCGTCAACAAAGAGCGCATGGTATTCAGCACCCCAAACAGCGACCAGAGCTGGATGATCCTGCCTTACGATAGCGCCCTGAACAGCTGGAAAAGCAACGGCACCGTAGCGGTGGAGATTTCCCGTGAAATCGCCAGCGACGATGCAAAACTGCAGGCGCGTATTGCGGCGGTGAAAAAAACCTGGAGCGCCTGGGTCGCACCCGGCACGCCGCTGAATATCGTCCTGATTGACACGCTGCGTCCTCAGCTGCGCGATCCGGCCGTCGGCGCATGGCGCGCGGCGAATTAAGGAGTGGCTATGAATACGCTCAATCAACACCTGGCGGGCGAGTCGCTCAGCGACGCGCTGGCGCGCCTTGAAGCTGAAATCAAAGCCCGTCCGGCGGATGCCGACCTCCGCGCCGCGTTCGTGCAGTTTTTAACCCTCAGCGGCAACTGGACGCGCGCGCTGACCCAGCTGAAAAGCTGGCTGGCGCTGAAGCCTCAGGCGAAGCCCACCGTCACGCTGCTGGAGCAATCCATTCAGGGCGAGCTGCAGCGCGCGCAGGTGATGGCGGGACAGGCGCGTCCGGCCATGCCAGAAACCCAGTGGCCGTGGCTGACGACCCTGGCCGCGGCGCTGAGCGAGGAGGGCGAGCGCGCCCGGGCGCTGCGTCTGGAGGCCCTCGATCGGGCTGAGGCCACCCCCGGCCAGATTATCCTCGAAAACGAGGAGACGCAGGCGTTTGACTGGCTGATGGACGGCGATGCCCGTCTCGGCCCGGTCTGCGAAACTATCGTGAACGGCCGTTATTTCTGGCTGCCCTTCAGCGCCATCGCGGAGATCCGTTTCCAGGCGCCCGCCAGCGTGACCGATCTGGTCTGGCGTCACGCGCTGGTGCGCCTGACCGACGGTACGGAGCAGGTGTGTCAGATCCCGGCGCGTTACCCGTTTGCTGCCGATGCCACTGATGCGGTCAGGCTGGGCCGCACCACAGAATGGCAGCCGCTCGACGAAGACGGCACCCTTTACGAAGGCAGGGGCCAGAAGGCCTGGCTGAGCGATCAAAGCGAATACCCGCTGCTGTCCTTAAGCCTCGTGACGTTTGCGACGGATGGAGCCGATGAGTAATCCCGCTGGCGAAGGCGATCTGCTGCGCAGCGGCTGGCAAGCCCGCAGCAAGCAGGAGAAGGTGGGGGCGCGCGACAAAATGCAGCCCTCGCTGCTGGATCGTCTCACCGATAATGAGCCGGAAAAAAAGCGCGAGTCGGCCAACAGCAATCTGATCACCCACGCCGCCCTGCGCCGCAACGTCCTGCGCGATCTACAGTGGCTGTTTAACACCATCAACCACGATGCCTCCGGCGATTTGAGCGCCTTGCCGCACGTGAAGCGCTCGGTGGTCAACTTCGGCGTCGCGCCGCTGGCCGGGAAAAGAATGTCGGATATCGAATGGCACGACATTCAGCGCAAGCTCACCGAGGCCATCATCAATTTTGAACCGCGCATTTTGCCGCAGGGGCTGCAGGTCCGCTGCGTGTCGGATACCTCCTCGCTGGATCTGCACAACGTGCTCTCCATCGAGATCAAAGGGCGTCTGTGGTGTGTGCCGTACCCGCTGGAGTTTCTGTTTCGTACCGATGTCGATCTGGAAAACGGCCATTTTGAACTGAAAGATGCGGGGTAATCATGGAAAGTAAACTGCTCGAATATTACAACCGCGAGCTGGCCTACCTGCGCGAAATGGGGGCCGAGTTTGCCGAACGCTATCCCAAAGTCGCCGGACGGCTGGGCATGCGCGGCATCGAAGTGGCGGACCCGTATACCGAACGTCTGATGGAGGGCTTCGCCTTCCTGACCTCCCGCGTGCAGATGAAAATGGACGCGGAGTTTCCGCGCTTCTCCCAGCGTCTGCTGGAGATGATTGCGCCTAACTATCTTGCGCCCACGCCGTCGATGGCGATCGCGGAGATTGAGCCCGACAGCAGCCGGGGCGACCTGAGCAAGGGCTTCATTGTGCCGCGCGGTACCATGATGGACAGCCTGGCGCTAAAAAAAACCGGCGTGACCTGCAGCTATACCACGGCGCACGAGGTCAACCTGCTGCCGCTGAAAATCGACAAGGTCGAGCTGGGCGGCGTGCCCGCCGATCTGCCGCTGGCGCAGCTGGGGCTGAGCCAGCGTGGGATCGGCAGCGCCTTGCGGATCCGCATCGCCTGCGACGGCCCGCAAAACCTCGGGCACCTGGATTTCGACCGTCTGGAATTTTTCCTCGGCGGCCCGGACATTGAAGCGCTGAAGCTGCTGGAGCTGGTGATGGAGCATCACGCCGGGATCGTCTGCCAGACGGTCAGCCCGCAGCCGCAGCGACAGCTGCTGGCGTCGGACGCGCTGCGCCAGGAAGGCTTTGAGCCTGACCAGGCCCTGCTTCCGGACGATCTGCGCAACTTTGATGGCTATCGCCTGCTGCAGGAGTATTTCGCCTTTCCGGCCCGTTTCCGCTTCATTAGCCTGAGCGGTCTGGGCAAGCTTATCGAGCGCTGTGAAGGCGAAAAAGCCTTCGACATCTTCATTCTGCTGGATAAGTCGGATGAACAGCTGGAGCGCGTGGTTGATGCCAGCCATCTGGCGCTGCACTGTACGCCGGTCATCAACCTGTTCCCAAAGGTCGCGGCGCGTCAGAAGCTGAATGAAGGCCAGCATGAATACCATCTGGTGGTGGATAACATTCGTCCGCTGGATTATGAAATTTACGCGGTCAAAAAAATCTATGGCAGCGCGGACGGCCAGCGCGATGACCAGACGTTTCGTCCATTCTGGAGCACCTGGAGCGGCGATGCGGGCAACTACGGGGCCTATTTTTCCCTGCGCCGCGAACAGCGCGTGCTGTCCGAGCACGCCCTGCGCTACGGCACGCGCACCGGCTATATCGGTTCAGAGGTGTTTGTTTCGCTGGTGGATGAACAGCACGCCCCGTGGCAGGAAAACCTGCGCTATATCTCTGCAGAGGTGCTCTGCACCAGCCGCGATCTGCCGCTGATGCTGCAGCAGGAACTCGGGCAGTTCATTATGGCCGACTCCATGCCGGTGAAATCCCTCACCCTGCGCAAAGGCCCAACGCCGCCGCGCCCGGCGCTGGCGGAAGGGTTCAGCACCTGGCGGCTCATCAGCCAGCTGCAGATGAACTACCTCAGCCTGATGGACAGCGAAAACGAAGACGGCGCGGCCGCGCTGCGCCAGCTGTTAGGGCTGTACGCCAACCTGGCAGAAACGCCCGTTGCGCGTCAGGTGGAAGGGGTACGCCACTGCGTGCTGGAGCCGGTTCACCGCCGCGTGCCTGAACCCGGCCCGGTCGTTTTCGCCCGCGGGATCGGCATCACCCTGACGGTCGATGAGCGTGCCTTTTCCGGCGCCAGTCCGTGGCTTTTTGGCAGCGTGATGGAACGTCTCTTTGCCCGCCTGGTGTCCATCAACAGCTTTACGGAGTTCACCCTGAAAAGCCAGCAGCGCGGCGAGATTGGCTACTGGGCGCCGCGCATGGGTAAAAGGGCGCTGATATGAGTGACGCTGCCACTGCACCGCTGCGCGTGCATCGCCTGACCCGGCTGCCGGACGCGTTCTGGCAAGGGGTTCGCGAGACGCCCTGGCGCTACGATCTGTTTCAGCTGCTAAGGCGCATTGATGCCCAGGGCGGCGAGCGCTACCCGCTGGGACGCGCGCCGCTGCCGAAATTTGAGCCGCTGCGCATCGGCCAGCAGCCGTCGATGAGTTTTGCACCGTCGACGCTGGCTCAGGTCCGCCAGCGGGAGGAAAGCGGGCTGCACGAGGTGTCTATCCTCAGTTTCGGCCTGTTTGGCCCGAACGGCCCGCTGCCGGTCCATATGACCGAATACGCCCGCGAGCGAATTTATCATCATCAGGACACCAGCCTCAGCGCGTTTGCCGACCTGTTCCATCATCGCCTGGCGCTGCTGTTTTACCGCGCCTGGGCGGATGCGCAACCCACCGTCTCCCTCGATCGCGCTGATAACAGGCGCTTTGAGGGGTATCTGGCATCGCTGATTGGCATGGGCCAGCCGGGACAGATGAACAAAGGCAGCCTGAGCTCGCATGCCCGCTTTACCCACGCCGGGCACCTGACCCGTCACGGGCGGGATCCGGAGGGGCTGGAGAAGATCCTGCGCAGCTATTTTAAAGCGCCGGTTAAGCTGGTGAGCAACGTGCCGCAGTGGATGCCGCTTTCCACGCGCGAGCAGGCGCAGCTTGGCGCAGGGCGCCGCATGCCGCGCATGGGGGAATCCGCCTTTCTCGGCGTTGCCGTCCGCGACGTGCAGCATAAGTTTCGCATCGAAATTGGCCCGCTGAGCGCGGAGGAGTACAACCGTTTTCTGCCGGGTGAAGCGTGGGTCACCGAGCTGCGCGACTGGGTGCGTCAGTACGCCGGGGTGGAGTTTGAATGGGAAACGCGGGTGATCCTGCGTGAAGACGCGGTGCAGGGCACCACGCTCGGCAGCAATGGGCGATTAGGCTATAACACCTGGCTGGGCCTTCAGCCGCAGCCTGTCCCGCGTGGCGATCTGGTGTATCGCGCAGAGCGGTAATCCTTCCGTATACCGAATCATTGTTAATGGAAACTAACATGTCAGAAATTAGCCGTGCCGTGCTTTTCGGCAAACTGGATACGCTGTTATTTACCTCTCTGGAAAGCGCCACTGCGTTCTGCAAGCTGCGCGGCAACCCGTACGTTGAGCTGGTGCACTGGCTGCATCAGCTGATGCAGCAGCAGGATGGCGATCTGCAGCAGGTCATCCGCCACTTTGCCCTCGATGAACAGCAGCTGACCCGCGATATCGTGGCCGCGCTGGATGTCCTTCCGCGCGGGGCCAGTTCCGTTTCCGATCTCTCCGAGCATATCGACAGCGCCGTGGAGCGCGCCTGGGTGTTTGGATCGCTGAAGTTTGGCGTCAGCCGTATTCGCGGCGGTCATTTGCTGATCGGCATGCTGAAAACCTGGAATCTGGCCAACGTGCTGAAAAGCATCTCGTCGCAGTTCACCCGCCTTAACGTCGAGGTGCTGATTGAGCAGTTCGACGCGATTTGCGCCAACAGCAAAGAGACGCAGCAGGCCGCCGCCGCCGCGGACGCACCGGCGGGTACGGTACCGGCGGCGCAGGGGACGCTGGCCCAGTACGGCCAGGACCTGACCGCCCGCGCCCGCGAAGGAAAGATTGACCCGGTTGTCGGGCGCGACGAAGAGATCCGCCAGATGGTGGATATCCTGATGCGTCGCCGCCAGAACAACCCGCTGCTGACCGGGGAAGCCGGGGTCGGGAAAACGGCGGTGGTGGAAGGGCTGGCGCTGCGTATCGCCGACGGCGACGTCCCGGAGCCGCTGCAAAATATTCAGCTGTGGCTGCTGGATATCGGCATGCTGCAGGCTGGCGCCGGCATGAAAGGCGAGTTTGAAGCTCGTCTGCAGGCGCTCATTAACGAAGTCCAGTCCAGCGCAACGCCAATCATTCTGTTTATCGATGAGATCCACACCCTGATTGGCGCAGGCGGCCAGCAGGGAACCGGCGATGCGGCGAACCTGCTGAAGCCTGCCCTGGCGCGCGGACAGCTGCGCACCATCGGCGCCACCACCTGGGCGGAATACAAAAAGTACATCGAGAAAGACCCGGCGCTGACCCGCCGTTTCCAGACGGTGCAGGTTCACGAGCCGGACGAAGCGAAAGCCATTCTGATGCTGCGCAGCACCGTGTCGCCGCTGGAGACGCACCACCAGGTGCTGCTGCTCGACGAAGCGGTCAGCGCGGCGGTGAAGCTGTCGCATCGTTACATCCCGGCGCGTCAGCTGCCGGATAAAGCCGTTGCGCTGCTCGACACCGCCTGCGCCCGCGTCGCGGTTAGCCAGAGCGCGCCGCCTGCGCAGCTCGAAGACTGCCTGCGCCACCTTGCCGCGCTGGACGTGGAGATTGAGATTGCTGAACGCGAAGCGCGCGTGGGAGCCGGTGACGCCGATCGCGTAACCGCTTTACTCGCCGAACGCGACGCGTATGAGACAAAACGCGAAGCCCTGGCCCAGCGCTGGGAAGAAGAGCGCAGCCTGGTGCAGGAGATTATCCGCCTGCGCGCGGCGCTGTTCGCGGCGGGCGATGACGATAGCGCCGAGCTGCGCGGCCAGCTGGCGGAACAGCAGCAGGCGCTGAACGCCCTGCAGGGCGATGAGCCGCTGCTGTTTGCGGCGGTGGATGAAAACGTGGTTGCCGCGGTGGTCTCTGACTGGACCGGGATCCCGCTGGGCCGGATGGTGAAAAACGAGATCGACGCGGTGCTCAACCTCGCCGACACGCTTAACCAGCGCGTTATCGGCCAGCGTCACGGCCTGGATCTTATTGCCCGCCGCGTGAAAACCTCGCGGGCGAAGCTGGACGATCCCAACAAACCGGTGGGCGTCTTTATGCTGTGCGGCCCGTCCGGGGTCGGTAAAACCGAAACCGCGCTGGCGCTCGCGGAATCCCTCTACGGCGGCGAGCAGAACGTTATCACCATCAACATGAGTGAGTTCCAGGAAGCGCACACCGTTTCCACCTTAAAAGGTGCGCCTCCGGGGTACGTAGGGTATGGTGAAGGCGGCGTGTTGACCGAGGCCGTGCGCCGCCGCCCGTACAGCGTGGTGCTGCTGGACGAAATTGAAAAAGCGCACCCGGACGTCCACGAGATCTTCTTCCAGGTCTTTGATAAAGGCTGGATGGAAGACGGCGAGGGGCGCCACATCGATTTCCGGAACACCATCATTATTCTGACCTCCAACGTCGGCACCGACCTGATTAGCGCCATGTGCGCCGATCCGGAGCTGATGCCGGAGCCTGACGCGTTAAGCGGCGCCCTGCGCCAGCCGCTGCTGGAGGTCTTCCCACCGGCGCTGCTGGGCCGCCTGCTGGTGGTGCCGTACTACCCGCTCAGCGACGAGATGCTGGGGCAGATTGTTCGCCTGCAGCTCAAGCGCATTCAGCGTCGTCTGGAAGAGAATCACAGCATTATTTCTGAATTTGACGACAGCGTAGTGGAACAGATTGTTCAGCGCTGTACCGAGGTGGAGTCCGGCGGTCGCATGGTGGATGCTATTCTGACCAACACCTTGCTGCCTCAGATGAGCCAGATCTTACTTACCGCCAGCCGCAGCGACGAGCAGTACCGACGTCTGCACGTCACCTGCGAGCAGGGCGAGTTTCACTGTCAGTTTGCCGCGTAATAATCATCAAGAGAACTGTAAAAGATGACGGATAATGATAACAATCGGACTGTCCCAAACGCGCTCCCGGTCGGGTACCGCTTCAACGAGTTTGAAATCAAAGAGGTGATCGGCGGCGGCGGTTTTGGCATCGTCTATCGCGCGTGGGATCACCAGCTCGAACGCACTATCGCTATCAAAGAATTTATGCCTTCCTCGCTCGCCGTGCGCGGCGACGACATGACCCTTGTGCTGCGCAGCGAGCGTTTTGGCAAAGCGTTTTCCGCAGGCCTGAACAGCTTTATTCAGGAGGCGCGTCTGCTGGCGCGCTTTAACCACCCGAACCTGCTGCATGTCCTGCGTTTCTGGGTGCAAAACGACACGGCCTACATGGGGACGCTGTTTTACAGCGGCACCACGCTTTCGCGCCTGCGCGAGGAAAAGCCGGAGCTGATCAACGAGGCCTGGATCCGCCGCACGCTGCCGATGCTGTTCGGTGCGATCAAGACCATCCACAACGAAGGCTATCTGCACCGCGACATCTCGCTGGATAACATTCAGATCCAGGATAACGGCCTGCCGGTGCTGCTTGATTTCGGCTCCGCGCGCCGCACCATCGGTAACCTTTCCGATGAAACGGAAACCATGCTGCGCCCGGGCTTTGCGCCGATCGAGCAGTACACCGACGACAACGAAAGCGAGCAGGGCCCGTGGACGGATATTTACGCCCTCGGCGCGGTGCTGCGTACCCTGATTGTGGGTTCTCCGCCGCCGGTCAGCGTGGTGCGCTCGATTCAGGATACCTGCAAACCGCTGGTGGAAATTATGCCGCAGGGCTATTCCATTCCGCTGCTGCAGGCCATCGACCGCGCGCTGGCGCTGCACATGGAGGACCGTCCGCAGTCAATCGACGAGTTCGCCGCGCTGATAGAGATGCCGGTCGCAGGGATCAACGACGTGCTGACGGCGAAAAAGCCCGGCACGATGCTGGTTCCGGTCGAAGACGAAAAACCGGCTTCGCTGCTCGACTGGCGCCGCTACAAGATCCCGGGCATGGTTGCCGCAGGCGTGCTGGTGGGTATTGTCGCCGGGGCGATGCTGTTCAGCGGCGGTAACGATGCGCCCGAGCAGGCTGCACAGGCACCGGCAGAGACGCGCCCGTCTGAGACCGCCGCAAACGCGCCGGACGTGAAGCCGGAAACGGCGAAGGTTAACGAGCAGGCGACGGCCCAGCAGACGCCGCCGCCTGTGGAGAGCCCGGTTGCGCTGGTCTATATCCGCATCCTCGACGGCGAAACGCTGAAAGTGAACGGCGAGCCAAAAGCGCTGCGTCCGGCGACCAACGGCTATGCATCGCTCAAGCTGCCGTCCGGTGAGGTGAAGATTGAACTCCAGGGCAACGGAAGAACGCGTGGCCAGACGCTGGATATCACCAAGCCGGGCACCTGGCTGGTGAACCCTTAGAATTACGCTCAGTCACAGATGCGAACCTATTTTCTGAATCGCATAAGCTAGATGGAATAAAGATTATGCTCAACCGAATTACCGTTCAGCTCCCGGTGGAGGGGCTTCTGTTCTGGAAACTGACGGGCCGCGAGGCGATGTCCGAGTCGTTCGCGCTGACGCTGACCGTGCTCGGCACGGACGCGCGCATCGATCGCAGCAAGCTGCTGGGCCAGCCGGTCACGGTAACCATCCCGACGCAGAATCTGCTGACCTCCCGCTATGTTAACGGCAAGATTACCCGCGTGGCGGTCAGCGCCGTTGAGCTGACGGGCACCCGCTATGCGGTCTACCAGCTGACGGTGGAGCCGGACCTGTGGCCGATGAAGCGCGACCGTAACCTGCGTATTTTCCAGGGGCAGACGGTGCCGCAGATTGTGAAAACCCTGCTTGGCGAGCATCAGGTCAACGTTGAGGATAAGCTCACCGGCAGCTACCGGGTGTGGGACTACTGCGTGCAGTATCAGGAGTCGAGCCTGGACTTCATCAGCCGCCTGATGGAGCTGGAGGGGATTGCCTATCACTTCAGCCACGAGGCGGACAAGCATACCCTGGTACTCACCGACGCCGCCACGCAGCATCAGCCGTTCAGCGGCTATGAGGTTATTCCTTACCATCAGACGCCGTCCGGCGGCAGTACGGACGAAGAGGGCATCAGCCAGTGGGCGCTGGAGGACAGCGTGACGCCGGGGATTTACAGCCTTGACGACTATGACTTCCGCAAGCCGAACGCGTGGCTGTTCCAGGCCCAGCAGAACCCGGCGTCGCCGAAGCCGGGCAGCATCGACGTGTACGACTGGCCGGGGCGCTTTGTGGACAAAGGGCACGGGGAGTTCTATGCCCGCATCCGTCAGGAGCGCTGGCAGGTTGAGCATCAGCAGATTCAGGCCACCGCCACGGCGGCGGGGATTGCGCCAGGGCACACCTTCAACTTAACCAACGCGCCGTTCTTCAGCGACAACGGCGAGTATCTGGTGACGGCGGCGGGTTACCACTTCGAAGAGAACCGCTACGCCAGCGGCGAGGGTGAAACCATTCACCGCACCGATTTTACGGTCATCCCGTCGGCGGTGGTGTACCGTCCGGCGCAGACCACGGCGTGGCCGCGCACCTACGGACCGCAGACCGCGAAAGTGGTGGGGCCGAAGGGCGAGAGTATCTGGACGGACAAATACGGTCGCGTGAAGGTGAAGTTCCACTGGGACCGCCTGGCGAAAGGCGATGACACCAGCTCCTGCTGGGTGCGCGTGTCGAGCGCGTGGGCGGGCCAGGGCTACGGCGGGGTGCAGATCCCGCGCGTCGGCGACGAGGTGGTGGTGGACTTTATCAACGGCGACCCGGACCGTCCGATTATTACGGGGCGCGTATACAACGACGCGAGCATGCCGCCGTGGGCGCTGCCTGCCGCGGCGACGCAGATGGGCTTTATGAGCCGCACGAAAGACGGTTCCGTCGACAATGCCAACGCCCTGCGGTTTGAGGATAAAGCGGGCGCAGAGCAGGTGTGGATCCAGGCCGAGCGCAACATGGACACCAGCGTTAAGAACGATGAAACGCACAGCGTCGGCGGGGCGCGCAGCCATTACGTGAAGAAAAATGAACTGCATCGCGTGGAAGCGAACCAAACCCAGGCCGTGAAAGGCGGAACCGAGATCCTGACGGGGAAAGGCAAGCTGGATGCGGCGGTGGAGCAGTATGTGATTGCTTCCGGGACGAAGCTGCGGCTGGTCTCCGGTGAGAGCGCCATTGAGCTGAACGCGAACGGCAAGATTAACCTGATCGGCAAAGAGTTTAACTTCTTCGTGGAAGGGGATGGGTATATCACCACGGGCGGTAAGCTGCATCTGAATACGTCGGGAACCAAGCCGGGCACAACGGCACCGGGTTCGGGGCATAAAGGGGATATTGATGCGGCAGTGCAGGCGTATTTTGCGCCTGAACAAAGCAAGAAAGGGGCAGGAGCGTCTCCTGTGCCATCACAGTCTGCAACGAAACCAGCACCTCAAGCTACAGTAAGTAATGCCACTTCAGCAACACCGACTCAAAGTGAGGACAAGTTTTCAAAGATTTCACCTATTATTTTCCAAAATGAAGGCGGATACGTTAATGACCCTAACGACGCTGGGGGGGCTACCAATAAAGGAATTGCGTGGAAAACATGGCAGAAATATGCCAAGGAAGATCTTGGTGTTGAACCCACATTGGATAACCTAAAAAATTTAACCAATGAACAAGCTGAGACAATTTACCGTAAACGTTACTGGGAGCCGTCTGGATTTAACAATCTTAATGATCCTAAACTCGCACTAATGTCTTATGATTGGACCATAACCTCCGGCGGAGCCGGTAAGCAAATCCAAAAATTGCTGAATAATGAGTTCGGCCAGCAGTTGATTGCAGATGGAAAAATAGGGCCTAAGACTATAGACGCAATGAACAGCGTAAGCGACTCAGCGAAGCTTACGTCCAGAATAGCGGACATTCGTAAAGAATATTATGAGAATCTTGTGGTAAATAACTCTAAAAATGCTAAGTTTTTGACAGGTTGGTTAAATCGAGTTGATCGGTGTGCACAGGTGGCTTTGTAATGAATATAAAATTAGTAATGTTATTGATGGTTGCGGGTTTTAATAGTGGTCATGCAATAGCTAAAGATATGTTTTCTGGTCAGTGGGGCGGAGAACAAAAAAATGAGTCAACACTGACTTTACGATTAACTCAAGCTGGTCAAAATGTGAATGGTAGTTATTGTTATGTTACGCAAAACGGTAACCGCATTGACTGTCCCTCAGATGATGAGAATAATCTAAAGGGTGTTATTGCTGAAAATCGAGCAAATGTGGAATTTACCTCTTCATTTGGTGGTGAAAAGGGACGTGCGAAACTGGAAGTTGTTGGTGATAAAATGATCTGGACTTTAATTACACCGCCACAGAAAGGTGAATATTATGCTCCGCAGTATTATAAACTAACAAAAGTGTTAAAGTCGCCGGTGTCCGAAAAAAGAGTTTTTGATACCGATAAATTCAATATTACTCTAGTCAATAAATGTGGTTCATTTGAAAGCGACTGCAATGATATGTTTTACCTTGGAATTAGAAAAAGTGACAATAGTACAATTTCTTTAGATGGGAAGACTTTAAACGATGCGACAGGAAAAGTAATTGGTTCCTTATTTAAAAATGGCGGAATTACCTATACGGTTACCTATAACCCATTGAAATTGGTAGTCAGTAAGGGTGGTGATATTTTAGTTGATCAGCCAGGTCAATGGGTTAATAAGTAGAATCTATTACTAAAGGGTCAGTATTCTCTGGCCTTTATTTTTGCCTTCACTGTTCTTGATATTAATCATCCCGAGTTCACTTATGAAATACACCCTCCAGGAAGGTTCGTTTTCCCTTTTTCCTGCTGCCTGGCAGGATAACAGCATGAACATTATTCGCGATGACGAAAGCGGGCTGTCCGTGGTGGTCAGCCGCGGCGTTATCCCCGATGGCAGCGACTATGAACAAGAGTTCCATCGCCAGTGGGATGTGCTGCGTCCTCAGATGGGCGAAATTGCCCAGAGCGAATTCCGGAACGTAAAGGCCGGGCCTGACGGAAAAATTAACGGGCTGGAAGTTGAGACGACGTTTGACCGTAACGGGCAGCGCCTGTGGCAAAAACAGCTGGCCGTGCAGACGCCGGGTAAACCGGTATTGATGATTTTTACCCTCTCGGCACTCAGGGCATTCACCGAAGAGGACGAGGTGCGCTGGAGCGCGCTTAAGCAGAGTCTGACGCTAAACGACAACCGGAATGTGTAAGGCATGAGCGATAACAACGCGGCCCGTAAGGGCGACGAGATTATTCACTCCAGCATTTTTGCTGACATCACCAGCATTGTGGCGGAAGGTGCCGCCTATGCGGTGATCGGCGCGGCGGTAGGCGCAGCTGCAACCGTAGCGGCGCCATTGCTGGGCGCAGGGGCGGCCGCAGCGGGCGTGGCAGCAATTGGATCCAGCTGTCTGTTAAGCGGGATTATCGGTGGCGTGCTGGCGAACGTCGCGGGGATCACCGACGATATCAGCAACGCCGCTGAGGGGTTAGGCAATGCGCTTTTTCCGCCGTCGCCTGCGGGTAAAATCACCACCGGTTCCAGTAACGTTCTCACCAACGCAATCCCCGCCGCGCGGGCGGCAGGCACGCTGACGCCCGCCGATACACCGTCCCCCGAGCCGCAGTCGCCGGGCAGCTTTGCCGATTACGCGGGTATGCTGCTTTCCGCTGCCGGTCAGTTTGGCAGCGAAATGTGGCAGCCGAGCGTGGCCTCTGCCGCCGCGGGAACCTCGCCGCTGGAAGAGGACAAGGTGGCGTGCGAAAAGCACTCCGGGCCGCAGTATCTGGCGGAAGGCTCTAAAAGCGTCTTCATCAACGGGCAGCCCGCGGTGCGCGCGAAAGATCGCACCACATGCGAAGGCACCGTTTCCGACGACGTCTCCCCGAACGTGATCATCGGCGGGGACACGCTCACGGTTCGCGATATCAAAAGCGGTAAAACGCCGGGTCTGGCGCTGGGGATGATTGCGCTCTCGCTGCTGCGCGGGCGTCCGGGCAAGATCCTGAAAAACATGCCCTGCGCGCTGGCGGCGGCCGGCGGTGGGATGCTGGCCGATATGGCGGTGAATGCGGTGTTTGGCTCCTCGCACCCGGTTCACGCCGCCACCGGCGTGAAGGTGCTGAATGACGACGACGAGCTCGATTTCTCGCTGCCGGGGCGCTTTCCGCTTCGCTGGCAGCGCAGCTACAACAGCCTGACCACCCGGGAAGGGCTGTTCGGTCTGGGCTGGGCAACCACCTTTGACAGCTATCTGGCGCTGGAAGACAACAACGCCACCTGGTTCGACGAAACCGGGCGCGAGCTGAGCTTCGAGCTGCCGCCTGTCGACCGCGCGTTTTACAGCATCAGCGAAGGCATCATTATCCGCCGCAATGAGAGCGGCGACGTGGCGATTGCCGATGATGACGGCGCGGTGTGGCGTCTGTATAAACCGACCCGGGCGAATCCATCTATCCTGCGTCTGGCCTCCCTCAGCGATGAATACGGCAACGCGCTGTTGACGGAGTGGGACGAGCACGGCAGGCTGGTCGGCCTTCACGACGAGCCGCGGGCGATAGACGTCACCCTGCGCTACGAAGATGAACGTTTCCCGCAGCGCGTTACCGCAGCCAGCCATTTCGACGGTAGCCAAACCTGGCCGCTGATGCAGTGGGGCTACGACGCGCGCGGCCAGCTGGCGAGCGCGACGGATGCCTCCGGCGTGGTGACGCGTGAATACCGCTATAACGTGCACGGGCTGATGGTCTGGCACCGGATGCCGGGCGGTCTGGAGAGCGAATACCGCTGGAAAAAATTCGACCACTGGCGCGTGGTGGAAAACCGCACCAGCACCGGCGACGGGTGCCGCTTTAGCTACGATTTAGCCGCCGGGCTGACGACCGTTGAGCACTACGACGGCCAGACGCGCCGCCACTACTGGAACGCGCAGAATCTGATTGTCCGCTACGTTGACGAGCGCGGTGAAAACTGGCGCTACGAGTGGGACGAGAACGAGCTTCTGACGCGCCGCATCGATCCGCTCGGCAATGCCGTTACCTTCGTCTACGACGACATGGGCAACCGGGTTCAGGAGACCGACGCCGACGGCAATACCCGCACCACCGCCTGGCTGGAACACCGCGCGCTTCCTGCGGCCATTATTGAAGCCGACGGCAGCGCCACCCGGTTCTGGTACGATGAACATCACGGGCTTAAGCGCGTGGTGGACCCGATGGGGCAGACCACGCAGCTGCGCCGGGACGAGTTCGGCCAGGTCGTTGAAGAGGTCGATGCCGCCGGAAACAGCCGCTACCAGGAGTACAACGAGGCCGGGCAGATCGTTCGTTCGACGGACTGTTCCGGGCGTATTACCCGCTACCGCTATCACCCGCTGGGCTGGCTGGTGGCCGAGACTGGCGCCGACGGGGAAGAGACGCGATATCGCTACGACGCCGCAGGGCGTCCGGTGCAGCTCGATCGCCCGGAAGGCTGGACGGAATCGCTCAAATGGAACGAACGTGGCCTGCCGGTGAAGCATGCGGGCGCCGACGGTAAAGAGAGTGAGTTCAGATACGATGAGGCAGGGCGATTAACCGCGACGCGTAATACCCAGGGTGAAGAGGTCCGTCGCCGCTGGGACAGCCGCGGGCGTCTGATTGCCCTGGAAAACGAAAACGGCGAAGCGTATCAGTTCCGCTGGGGCGCGGACTCGCTGCTGCTGGAAGAGGTGGGGCTGGATGGCGTAGCCTCGCAGTATCGCTACGACGCCTGCGGGCGCACGATAGCGCGCACGTTTGCCGCCGGTCATCCGGATGCCATCACCCACGCCTTCGCCTGGAGCGCGAGCGGTCAGCTGGTCGCCCGCACCACGCCGGAGGGGCAGACACGCTATCACTACACGCCGTCCGGACTGTTAAGCCGGATTGGGCTGCATCCTGCGCTTGCAGCCGACGCGTGGACCACCGCGGCAGAGCAGGAGCTGGCCTTTGAGTATGACGCGCTTGGTCGCGTGACGCGCGAGGCGGGCGAGCACGGCGAGCTGGCGTGGGAGTATGACGCGCTGGGCAACCGCACCTCCGTCACGCTGCCCGATGGCCGCGAGCTGAAGCAGTTTTACTACGGCAGCGGGCATCTGCTCAGCATTGCTCTCGATAAGCTGTCGGTCTCCGACTTTACCCGCGACGAACTCCACCGGGAGACCAGCCGCACTCAGGGGCTGCTGACCACCCGCAGCGAATACGATCGTCTTGGGCGACTGCATCGCCGGGACGTCTTTACCGGCAATGCCCAGCGCCCGTCGCCGCGCCGCTGGTCCCGCCGCTGGGATTACGACTACCGAAATAACCTGGTGCGGGAAGAGCGGGACGATAACCCGTTCAGCTGGTATCGCTGGCAGTACGACAGCGCCGGGCGTCTGCTCGTTCAGGACGGGACGCTGCCCGGACAGGAGCAGTGGCGCTGGGATGCAGCCGGTAACCCGCTCGAAGGTTCCGCTGAGAAGGTCGCGCACAACCGCCTGACGCAGCTGAACGGCATTCGCTGGCGCTATGACATCCACGGCCGCACCGTGGAAAAAGATAACGGCCAGACCCGCTGGCACTACCGCTACGACGGTGAGCATCGCCTGACGGAAGTCATCAGCCAGCCGCGGGACCGCAACAAGCCGCAGACCCAGGTCAGCTTCCGCTACGATCCGCTCGGGCGACGCATCAGCAAAACGCGACGCCAGATGCTGGGCGGACAGCCAACCGGCAAGCCGGTCACCACCCGGTTTGTATGGGAAGGGTTCCGCCTGCTGCAGGAGGTGCACGGGGATGTGCCGCTCACCTACGTCTACAGCGATCAGGACAGCTACGATCCGCTGGCGCGTATTGACGGCGTGGATGCACCGGAGATTTTCTGGTTCCACTGCCAGCCCAACGGCACGCCGGAGCGGATGACGGATATCGAAGGGCAGGTGCGCTGGGAAGGGGTGAACAGCGCCTGGGGCAAGCTGCTGCGGGAAAGCGAGACGCAGGTATCAGGATATTCTCAGAACCTGCGCATGCAGGGGCAATACCTGGACCGTGAGACAGGGCTGCACTACAATCTGTTCCGGTATTACGACCCGGACTGCGGGCGGTTTACGCAGCAGGACCCGATAGGGCTATATGGTGGGTTAAATCTTTACAGCTATGCTCCTAACCCATTAGGTTGGATAGATCCGCTTGGTCTATGTAAGAGAGGGGATCCCAATGCAACTGAGTCTATCTTTAGGGTTCAAGGGGGAACTCCACCAAATGCAAGTCGGGTCAGAATCAAATTAGATTCTGCTAATAACCCAAAAATTCAACGTGGAACCTTAAATATCAGTATTGGAGATAGCTCGCATGCTCAGCATTTCCTTGATATTAGAGGTGGTAATGCAGAAATTGTCTCCTTTAAAGTTCCTAAGTGGATGGCGGATTTCATAGAAGAAAGTGCAATACCTCAGGCCGGTTATCGTACTAATCCGTTAAATCAAGGTGGGTTAGCTCCTAAGCGTGTCGATCCGACAACGCCAGGTAGATCGTATGAATTACCATCAATATGGGCAGAATGGCTTGAAGAAGTAGCGATTCCAGGCTCGGGGAATGTAAAATAGGTTACTATATGAACGTTAATAAAGATGATGAACTCCTTGTAATAGTAAAGAACGAAGGAAGATTTTATTGGTTCGTTGCCTTTAAAGAAATGTGGGTTTTGGACAGAGTTAAATGGATAGACGATTTTGTGAAAAACGGGGTGGAAATAAACCTACAGGATATCCATAAGGAAAGATATGACATACCAGTAGTAAATGAAAAAAACGCACAGATATTCATTGGTAACTTAATTAAAGATGGTTATTTATACGATAAGGATGATATAGCTGAGGCGTTTTACAATAGGCTTTCAGAAAAAACAACCTGGTGGGATATTTATGATCTAATGCCGGATTTATTTATAGACTTTGAAAGTAAGCGATTATATTCTGAATATGTTGAGAGTATGCATTACCACAAATATGTTCCTGATGGTTGGTTCGGCGAACTTGTTGATTTCTGCAGTGATGGATCGTTACCTCAAGATGAAATGTTCTGGATAAAAAATGAAACAGATTATAGGAGCGTTGTGATCGCTAAAGGGTAAAAATATACTTTCGGCATATCATTTTTATACTATGTAATGTTAGATTCAACACGTTAATTAGTCCTTGTATTAAATGAAAAAAGCCGTTACCAGCCGTTTTGACAAACTTCCATGCAATCTGTGAAGAAGTATATTTGTCTGCACCTCCTAAAGGGACTTTTTTTATTGCTTAACACTCACTCTTCCAAGGGAAGTCGTCATTGTCTGTAGCTATGCGGTAAAAAACGGCTGGCATGATTGGTTTTTTCCTATGATGCATAACGTGTTGTCCCAATCCGGACCCGCTTATTAAGATTAAAATACACATAAACGTTATAACAATACCGGGGGACAAAAGAGGAGCTGCATAAGCAGTTCCAACAAAAGGCATAAAACCTAGCTGAGAGGCAAAGGATGACCACGGTTTACATTGTCATTTTGACCTATATAAAACCACTCGATGAAATCGATGCAGCGATACCTGCTCATGTTGAGTGGCTAAAAAAGGGGTATGCAGAGGGGATATTTCTGGCATCGGGTAGACGGATCCCAAGAACCGGTGGAGTCATACTCGCTAAATGCGAGAGTCTGGTCTCTCTCGAAGAGCGCTTGCGCCAGGATCCTTTTCAGGCGTTGAAGCTTGCGACTGCCGAAATCATTCCCTTCGAACCCAGTATGAAGGCAGAACTTTTAGACAATGTGTTTTGACCCCGCAATAAAAAAATCCACGCCAGGGCGTGGATTTTTTTATTCAAGACGACTCAGACGTTAAACAGGAAGTTCATTACATCGCCATCTTTAACGATATAATCTTTCCCTTCCGCACGCATCTTGCCTGCTTCTTTCGCGCCTTGCTCACCCTTGTAGGTGATGAAGTCTTCAAACGCGATGGTCTGCGCACGAATAAAGCCTTTCTCGAAGTCGGTGTGAATTTTACCAGCCGCCTGAGGCGCAGTTGCACCCACAGGGATGGTCCACGCACGCACTTCCTTCACCCCAGCGGTGAAGTAGGTCTGCAGGTTCAGCAGCTCATAGCCTGCGCGGATAACGCGGTTCAGGCCCGGCTCTTCCAGACCCAACTCGGCCATGAACTCTTCACGGTCGGCGTCGTCCAGCTCAGCGATATCGGATTCAACGGCAGCGCAAACCGCCACAACCACAGAACCTTCAGCCGCCGCGATTTCACGCACTTTGTCGAGGTACGGGTTGTTCTCAAAACCGTCTTCGTTAACGTTGGCGATGTACATGGTTGGCTTCAGGGTCAGGAAGCTCAGGTATTTGATCGCCGCCTTGTCTTCTTCAGTCAGGTTTTTCAGCGCGCGCAGCATGCCCGCGTTTTCCAGCTGTGGCAGACATTTTTCCAGCGCAGCCAGTTCCGCTTTCGCGTCCTTGTCGCCGCCTTTGGCTTTCTTCTGCACGCGGTGAATCGCGCGTTCGCAGGTGTCGAGGTCAGAGAGCGCCAGCTCGGTGTTGATGACGTCGATGTCGTCAGCCGGATCCACTTTGTTGTTAACGTGGATGATATTGTCGTTCTCGAAGCAGCGCACAACATGGCCGATCGCTTCGGTTTCACGAATGTTGGTCAGGAACTGGTTACCCAGACCTTCACCTTTGGACGCGCCTTTTACCAGGCCCGCGATGTCCACGAATTCCATGGTGGTTGGCAGAATGCGCTGCGGCTTCACGATTTCCGCGAGCTGGTCCAGACGCGGGTCCGGCATTGGCACAACGCCGGTGTTAGGTTCGATGGTACAGAACGGGAAGTTCGCCGCTTCGATACCCGCTTTTGTAAGCGCGTTAAACAGGGTGGATTTGCCCACGTTTGGCAGACCGACGATACCGCATTTGAATCCCATTTCTAAATCACCTTAATATCTTGATAATCAATCCGTTAACGATAACCGATTGATGAAAAGTAAATAACTACGCCTATTATACACGTAACCCGCATGACGCGCGGTAAAAAAGCCGAATCGGGCGGATTATTGCGCTTTGAAAGCGTGTAAGCGGTTTGTCGCTTTGGTTAACCCATCTTTCAGCCAGATTTCAGTGCAGCGCGCCGCTTCGTCTACCGCCTCGTCAATCAGTTTCTGCTCAGAAACCGGGGGCTTACCGAGTACGAAACCGACAACTTTGTTTTTATCGCCCGGATGGCCGATTCCTACGCGCAAACGGTGGAAATTCGGGTTATTGCCCAGCTTGCTGATGATGTCTTTGAGGCCGTTGTGGCCGCCGTGCCCGCCGCCCAGCTTGAATTTTGCCACGCCGGGCGGGAGATCCAGCTCATCGTGTGCGACCAGGATTTCATCCGGATTGATGCGATAAAACGTTGCCATTGCCGCCACCGCTTTACCACTCAGGTTCATAAAGGTGGTGGGCACCAGTAAGCGAACATCCGCGCCAGCAAGGTTGATACGTGAGGTATACCCGAAGAATTTAGGTTCTTCACGCAGGGGAGCACGTAACCGCTCGGCCAGCAGATCGACGTACCATGCCCCAGCGTTGTGGCGGGTGGCCGCATACTCTGCGCCGGGGTTGGCGAGGCCGACAATCAGTTTAATCGTCACGATTCAATTCCTAATGGGTTCCAGATCTGGCGCGTAGTTTACTGTCTGTCGCGCCGCTTGACAAAATTCTGCGATCTTCCTAGCGAAATACGAATAATTTCTGATTTGAACCATTAGAATTTCAAGCTGTTCAAAGTCTTATTTGTAAACTTTTGTTTGGGACTTATCTGTAATTGTGATCATTCACGCAACTCATAAAAGGGGCGTTGTCTATACTTTACACACAAGGATTAGGGGCTTTTCCCCTGACAACCCAAAGTTCCGGAGGTGACACATGAAACGCAAAAACGCTTCGTTACTCGGTAACGTACTGATGGGATTGGGGCTGTTCGTGATGGTAGGCGGCGTGGGTTATTCCATTTTAAACCAGTTACCTCAGATTGACCTCCCGCAATACTTCGCGCACGGCGCGATATTGAGTATCTTCGTTGGTGCGGTATTGTGGCTCGCCGGGGCGCGCGTGAGCGGCCATGAGGAAGTCTGCGATAAATACTGGTGGGTGCGCCACTACGACAAACGCTGTCGTCGCGATCAGCATAAGCACAGCTAGTGCTACGATAAAGAACGCCGAAACGGCTCCCGAGGGAGTCGTTTTTTTTGCATCAAGGGTTGACCCTCACGTAACGTAAGGCTCCAGAGTGGCGTCACTGGCAAAGAAAAAGGAGCAGTTATGTTGATTCAGGTGGGTGAGCTGGCGAAACGCGCCGGGATCACCGTGCGGACATTGCACCACTATGAGCAAACAGGGTTGTTGCTGCCTTCTGCCAGAAGCGCGGCAGGTTACCGGCTTTACAACCTGGCGGATGTCCAGCGTCTGCATATGATCCAGGCGCTGGCAAAAGCGGGGCTGGAACTTGCTGAAATCAGGGATTTCCTGGAACAGGAGTCGCTGTCGTTAACCGAGTTACTCGATGCGCAAATCACGCTGCTGGATAAACAGCTGCGCAGCATACATACGCTGCGCGACCGGCTGGTGGAGCTGCGAACCGGGCTTCTCGACGATGCGACGCCGGATCTGGAATCCTGGCTACAGACTCTGGAGTTAATGAATATGTACGATCGCTGGTTTAGCAAAGAAGAGTTACAGCAGCTGCCGTTTGCGGTGCAGAAGGATGCGCTGACGGCTATCTGGTCAGGGCTGGTTGCAGAGGCCAACACGCTGCTGGAGCACCATATACCCGCTACTGACGCCCGGGCGATGGATCTGGCGACGCGCTGGATGGAGCGCCTTGAGCAGGACACGGCGGGCAAGCCGGAGTTTCTCACCCGGCTGAACGAGATGCACAGCGTTGAACCGCAGATGCAGGCGCAGACCGGCATCACGCCGGAGATGACGGATTACATCACGCGCGCGTTTGCTGAGTCTAAGCTCTGCATATGGGAGAAGTATCTCACTGCCGAAGAGATGGCCTTTACCCGGGCACACTACTTTGACCGCATGATGGAGTGGCCGCCGCTGGTGGCGAAACTGCATCAGGCGCAGCGGGAAAATACCGATCCTGCCTGTGAGGAGGCGCAAAAGCTGGCTGAAAACTGGCTGGCATTGTTCCAGTCTTACGCGGGCAAGAACCCGGAAACTCAGCAAAAGTTTCGTACTGCCATGCAGCAGGAGCCGCACCTGATGAAAGGAACCTGGATGACGCCTGCCGTGCTTGCATGGCTCCAGCAGGCGATCGGGGTGATGATGCAGAGACGTTTCTCTGCATCAGGTCACTCACAGATCCGCTAACGCGGCTTCACGGTTAGGGTAGAAGGAGAGTCGGCCAGGGATCGGCTGTACACCCGCGCGCGCCATGGTGCGCAGCGGCTGAAACTCCAGGTTACTCACCCGCAGCTCGCAGCCTTCCGGCAGACGTTTCACAAAGCGCTGGAAGGCATCCAGGCCGCCTGCATCCAGTACCGGTACGGCATCCCATTTCAGCACCACAATCCGTTTGCCCGCGATGCGGGACTCCAGATCGCTAAACAGACCTTCCGCCGCCGCGAAGAACAGTGGGCCAATCACGCGCAGCACCAGCACATCGTCAGGCACCTCGACGTTAACAGGGGAAAGGCGCGTCATCTGCGCGATACGGCGCATAAACAGCAGGGAAGCAAGCACGATCCCGACGCTGATGGCGATAACCATATCGAACAGCACGGTCAGCGACATGCATATCAGCATCACGATGATGTCGTCTTTCGGCGCGCGACGCAGCAGGTTCACCACCTTGTGCGCCTCGCTCATGTTCCAGGCCACCATCAGCAGCAGGGCGGCCATGGCGGAAAGCGGTAGCCAGGAGAGCAGCGGGGCGAGGATCAGCAGGGCGAGGATCACCAGCACGGAGTGGATAACCGCCGAAACCGGTGAGGTTGCCCCCGCGCGCACGTTGGCCGCAGAACGGGCGATGGCTGCCGTTGCGGTAATACCGCCGAAGAACGGCGCGACGAGGTTGCCTAATCCCTGACCGACCAGTTCGCTGTTGGCTTTGTGCTTGGTGCCGGTCATGCCGTCCAGAACGACGGCGCAGAGCAGGGATTCAATCGCCCCCAGCATTGCCATAGAGAACGCGGCGGGAAGCAGGGCGCGCAGGGAATCCCAGCTTAGGGTAAAGCTGGAGCCGGGCATGTCCCACGGTAGCACCAGCTGCGGTAGCAGTTGCGGAATGCCGCTACCCTGTGAGCCGTCCGCCAGAATATAGTGGAACTGCGAGCCGATAGTCGCGACGTGACCACCGAACATATTGACGATCGCCATCACCGCGCAGCCCAACAGCAGCGCGGGCAGATGGCCCGGCAGACGAATACCGAGGCGAGGCCAGACGATCAGCGTGCCCAGCGTCACAATCCCGATGGCGGCGTCGCCCAGGTTGGCCGTCGGCAGCGCCATAAACAGCGCCCCCACTTTTTGCAGGTAGTGCTCCGGTACGTGGGGCATCTGCAGGCCGAGGAAATCCTTGATCTGCATGGTTCCGATGGTGATACCAATCCCCGATGTGAATCCCAGCGTCACGGAAAGGGGAATATATTCAATCAGGCGACCAAAGCGGGCCAGACCAAACAGAATCAAAAAGACGCCGGACATCAGAGTGGCGACCAGCAGGCCTGCCAGACCAAACTGCTGCGAAACCGGGTAGAGGATCACCACGAAGGCGGCGGTCGGGCCGGAGACGCTGAAGCGCGAGCCGCCCGTCAGGGCAATGACTATCCCGGCAACGGCCGAGGTGTACAGACCGTACTGCGGCGCAACGCCGCTGCCAATCGCCAGCGCCATCGCCAGCGGGATGGCGATAATGCCGACGGTGATCCCGGCAATCAGGTCACGGACAAAGCGTGACGAGGTGTACTTCTCTTTCCAGCAGGCGTCGATGAGGGCGCGAAAGGGCAGAACATGTGAGGAGGCTACGTTTTTCACAATTATCTATCATCCGTATGCGCATCATCTGTCATGTGAATGGCAGGTGAAGGAGGCATTAATCATACAAATAAAACCCGGAGACAAAAAAACCCGCCGCAGCGGGTTTTTCGGCCGTGTTCGATTAGTGTTCGAACATTGCTGAGATGGATTCTTCGTTGCTGATACGACGAATCGCTTCGGCCAGCATCCCGGACAGGGTCAACGTGCGCACGTTTGGCAGTGCTTTGATCTCGTCGCTCAGTGGGATGGTATCGCATACTACAACTTCGTCAATGACGGAGTTGCGCAGGTTGTTTACCGCATTACCGGAGAAGATCGGGTGAGTCGCGTAAGCGAACACGCGCTTGGCACCACGCTCTTTCAGCGCTTCAGCTGCTTTACACAGCGTACCGCCGGTATCGATCATGTCGTCAACCAGCACGCAGTCACGGCCAGCAACGTCACCGATGATGTGCATCACCTGAGAAACGTTAGCGCGCGGACGGCGTTTGTCGATGATCGCCATGTCGGTATCGTTCAGCAGCTTAGCGATAGCGCGGGCACGTACCACGCCGCCGATGTCCGGAGAAACCACGATTGGGTTATCCAGGTTCAGCTGCAGCATGTCTTCCAGCAGAATTGGGCTGCCGAATACGTTATCAACCGGGACGTCGAAGAAGCCCTGGATCTGCTCTGCGTGCAGATCAACGGTCAGTACGCGGTCAACGCCGACGCTGGACAGGAAGTCAGCGACAACTTTAGCGGTAATTGGTACACGCGCGGAACGGACGCGACGGTCCTGACGGGCATAGCCGAAGTAAGGGATTACAGCAGTGATACGGCCTGCTGAAGCGCGACGCAGGGCGTCGACCATAACAACCAATTCCATCAGGTTGTCGTTTGTTGGAGCACAGGTGGACTGGATGATGAAAATATCACCACCGCGTACATTTTCGTTAATTTGTACGCTGACTTCGCCGTCGCTAAAGCGACCTACAGCGGCGTCGCCGAGGGAAGTGTACAGGCGGTTGGCAATACGTTGTGCTAGTTCCGGGGTGGCGTTACCAGCAAAAAGCTTCATATCAGGCACGAGAAGAACCTCAGGCATGCGTCCAGTGGTGGATAGCGTTCGCCGCAAACTGTGCGGGCCAGGCGAAGGCTATCCAGGCGGTGTATTAAAGAGCGCGATGCAACGTCTGGAACAGGGTGACGTTGTCACCGAAACTCAGTCTGCGCCAGAATGGTCTGCTGTAGGGGGGAGGTGTTCATCCCGCGTGCTACAAAACCATGCAGCCAAACCGGCGCTTGCTCAAGCACCTGACGAGCGGCGGATTCGGTGTCAAATTCAGCAAAGACACAGGCTCCTGTACCAGTCAGGCGCGACGGCGCGTATTCTAACAGCCAGGAAAGCACCGCATCAACCTCGCGAAAACGTTTTCTTGCGATATCCTCGCAATCGTTGCTGAATTCACAATTTAATAACGTTTCTATTGACCGAACCGGGGTATTCCTTTTCAGGTCAGGATCTTTAAAGATGACCGGCGTCGGAATGCTCACGCCAGGATGGGCAACCAGATACCACTTCTCCGGCGGTTCAGCCGGGGAGAGGATCTCACCCACGCCTTCAGCAAAGGCCGCATGACCGCGCACAAACACCGGGACATCCGCCCCCAGCGTCAGGCCCAGGGCTGCCAGTTCGTCCTTCGACAGCCCGCAGCCCCAGAGGTGGTTCAGCGCAACCAGCACGGTGGCGGCGTTGGATGAGCCGCCGCCCAGACCGCCGCCCATCGGCAGGCGTTTCTCGATACGGATATCCGCACCGCTTCCCACGGGCAGACGGCCCGATTCCGCCGCGGCTTTCATCAGCAGACGCGCGGCGCGCACGATCAGGTTGTCCTCATGCGCCACGCCTTCGACCGGCGTTAGCAGGCAAATCTGCCCGTCCTGGCGCAGTTCAATAGAGATCGTGTCGCCATAGTCAATAAACTGAAACAGCGTCTGCAGGGTGTGATAACCGTCAGCACGCTGGCCGGTGATGTATAAAAACAGGTTCAGCTTTGCCGGAGAGGGCCAGTGGGTCATCATTTAACGATCCAGTTGTCCATTTTCAGCTTGATGCGCTGGCTGCCCTGGGTCAGTTCCATATTCGATGGCAGCGACGGTTTACTCTTGCTGTCATAGGCGCTGTACACCACTTTCCAGGTTTTACCGTTCTGGGTGTAGTTCACCTGGCTCAGACGGTACTGGTCGTCAAGGGTGTAGTCATTTGCCTCACCCGGCAGGCCAAGGATCCACTGGCGCAGGCTGTTGAGCGGGATAGGCATCCCGGTCAGCTTGCCAATCATCTCTTCGGCATCGGTCGCGGTATAGTGCTGGCCTTTGTTATCGGTGATCTGCGCTTCGCCCGGTTTGGCGATAAGCTCCAGTTCGGTGCTGCCCAGCGGGTTCAGCAGCAGCAGGCGGTAGTTGTCCTGCCCCGTCTGCTGCCAGAAGAAGCGGGCATAAACCTTTTGTTCGTCAGAGAGATAAGCGAAAGCGCCGCGGGTCTGGTACTGGTTCAAATTACGGACGTCCTGCTGGTGCTGACGCCACTGCGGTGAATCAGGGCTTTTGCCCGGGCCTTTTGGTTGGGTGACGGTACACGCGGTCAGAACCAGTGCTGCCAGCGGCAGCAGGCGAATCAGTCGGGTCATAATGAGGACAAATCCTTGAGATACGTTGCAGTTATAACTGTTAATGCTAGCGTCGAAGGGGGCTACCGTCTACGTTCAAATTATCTCAAAGGGTTGTGTAACCTATTACTCCGAAAGGAGGCAGTCCCTTTTATTGATCTCGCGCATCCTGTATGATGCGTTCTGCTAACCTTATTAACGCTGGTACTACTCCCGCTCAACATGACCCTATTAGCACTCGGCATCAACCACAAAACGGCTCCGGTTTCGCTGCGAGAACGCGTGACGTTTTCGCCGGATACGCTTGACCTGGCGCTGGACAGCCTGCTTGCACAGCCTATGGTGCAGGGTGGCGTGGTGCTCTCGACGTGCAACCGTACCGAGCTGTATTTAAGCGTGGAAGAGCAGGACAACCTGCACGAAGCGCTGATCCGCTGGCTATGTGACTACCACAACCTCAATGAAGACGAGCTGCGCAACAGTCTGTACTGGCATCAGGACAACGATGCCGTCAGCCATCTGATGCGCGTCGCCAGCGGGCTGGATTCGCTGGTGCTGGGCGAGCCGCAAATTCTGGGTCAGGTGAAAAAAGCCTTTGCAGATTCGCAAAAAGGGCATCTAAAGGCCAGCGAGCTGGAGCGCATGTTCCAGAAGTCGTTCTCCGTGGCGAAGCGTGTGCGAACCGAAACCGACATTGGTGCCAGTGCGGTTTCTGTTGCTTTCGCGGCCTGCACCCTTGCACGCCAAATCTTTGAATCCCTTTCTACCGTCACCGTGATGCTGGTGGGGGCGGGCGAAACCATCGAACTTGTGGCGCGCCATCTGCGCGAGCATAAAGTGAAAAAGATGATTATCGCTAACCGAACCCGCGAACGCGCGCAGGTGCTGGCAGATGAAGTGGGTGCAGAGGTGGTTGCCCTGAGCGACATCGATGAACGCCTGAAAGAGGCGGACATTATTATCAGCTCTACCGCCAGCCCGCTGCCGATTATCGGAAAAGGGATGGTGGAGCGTGCGCTGAAGTCCCGCCGTAATCAGCCGATGCTGCTGGTGGATATCGCCGTCCCGCGCGATGTTGAGCCGGAAGTGGGAAAGCTGCCTAATGCCTATCTCTACAGCGTGGATGATCTGCAAAGCATCATTTCGCACAACCTTGCCCAGCGTAAAGCGGCGGCAGTTCAGGCGGAAACCATCGTTGAGCAGGAAACCAGTGAGTTTATGGCCTGGCTGCGCGCGCAAAGCGTCAGCGAGACCATCCGCGAGTACCGCGGGCAGGCGGAGCAGGTGCGTGATGACCTGACTGCCAAAGCGTTAGCAGCCCTTGAACAGGGCGGCGACGCAAATGCGATTATGCAGGATCTGGCGTGGAAACTGACCAACCGCCTGATCCATGCACCAACCAAATCTCTTCAGCAGGCTGCCCGTGACGGGGATGATGAACGCCTGACTATTCTGCGCAACAGCCTCGGGCTGGAATAGCGCCCTATACCCATTTTCTAAGACAAGGTGCACTTACGCCTATGAAGCCTTCTATCGTCGCTAAACTGGAAGCTCTGCACGAGCGCCATGAAGAAGTACAGGCGCTGCTCGGGGATGCCGGGACCATTGCGGACCAGGAACGTTTTCGCGCGCTCTCGCGTGAATACGCGCAGTTAAGTGATGTTTCTAAATGCTTTACCGACTGGCGACGGGTTCAGGAAGATATCGAAACCGCGCAGATGATGCTCGACGATCCTGAAATGCGCGAGATGGCGCAGGAAGAGTTGCAGGATGCGAAAGCGCGTTCTGAAGAGATGGAGCAGCAGCTTCAGGTGCTTCTGCTGCCGAAAGATCCTGACGACGAGCGTAACGCGTTTGTGGAAGTGCGTGCCGGTACCGGCGGTGACGAAGCGGCGCTGTTTGCCGGGGATCTGTTCCGCATGTACAGCCGCTACGCCGAATCGCGTCGCTGGCGCGTGGAGATCATGAGCGCCAACGAAGGCGAACATGGTGGCTACAAAGAGGTTATCGCCAAGATCAGCGGCGACGGCGTGTACGGTCGTCTCAAGTTTGAATCCGGCGGTCACCGCGTGCAGCGCGTGCCGGCCACCGAATCTCAGGGCCGCATTCACACCTCCGCCTGTACGGTTGCGGTGATGCCGGAGCTGCCGGAAGCTGAACTACCGGACATCAATCCTGCAGACCTGCGTATTGATACGTTCCGCTCCTCTGGCGCGGGCGGTCAGCACGTTAACACCACCGATTCCGCCATCCGTATTACCCACCTGCCGACAGGCATCGTCGTTGAATGTCAGGACGAGCGTTCGCAGCACAAAAACAAAGCCAAAGCGTTGTCCGTGCTGGGCGCGCGTATCCACGCAGCCGAAATGGCGAAACGCCAGCAGGCGGAAGCGTCTACGCGCCGTAACCTGCTGGGCAGCGGCGATCGCAGCGACCGTAACCGCACCTATAACTTCCCGCAGGGGCGCGTAACCGATCACCGCATCAACCTGACGCTGTACCGTCTGGACGAGGTAATGGAAGGGAAGCTGGATATGCTGATCGAGCCTATCGTGCAGGAATACCAGGCCGACCAGCTGGCGGCGCTGTCCGAGCAGGAATAATGGATTTTCAGCGCTGGTTACGTCAGGCGGCCGATGAGCTTTCAGAAAGCGAAAGCCCGAAACGCGACGCCGAAATTTTGCTTGAGCATGTGACGGGTAAAGCCCGCACCTATCTGCTGGCTTTTGGCGAAACCGAACTGACGGCGGAACAGGAAGCGCAGCTCGCCGCGCTACTTGCCCGCCGTAAAACCGGCGAGCCGGTGGCGCACCTTGTCGGTGAGCGTGAGTTCTGGTCGTTACCGCTGTACGTCTCGGCGGCGACGCTGATCCCGCGTCCGGACACCGAGTGTCTGGTGGAGCAGGCGCTGGCGCGTTTACCGGCGGCGGCCTGCTGCATTCTCGATCTCGGTACCGGCACCGGGGCTATCGCGCTGGCGCTGGCCACCGAGCGGCCCGACTGCGCGGTAACGGCGGTGGATGTGATGTCCGACGCGGTGGCGCTGGCGCAGCGTAACGTGGAACGTCTCGGGCTTCGCAACGTGACGGTGCTGCAAAGCAGCTGGTTTGCCGCGCTGGAGAATCGCTCATTTGCGATGATTGTCAGCAATCCTCCCTATATCGACGAACATGACCCGCACCTTGCGCAGGGAGACGTGCGCTTCGAACCGCTGACGGCGCTCGTGGCCGCCAACGCGGGATTAGCCGATCTCGAACACATTGTGACAATGTCACGGGAACATTTGCTTCCCGGCGGCTGGCTGCTCGTGGAACATGGCTGGACGCAGGGAGAGGCCGTTCGGGCACTGTTTACGCAAGCTGGCTACGCCGCTGTCGAAACCTGCCGCGACTACGGCGGCAACGAACGCCTGACGCTGGGGCAGTGGCTATGAGCCTGTTTACCGTGCTCATTACCGTCCACCTCATTTCCGTTGCGCTAACCGTCAGCTTTTTCATCGTCCGTTACTGGTGGCGCTACAGCAACAATCCGCTGATGGATGCCCGCTGGGTGCGTATCGCGCCGCACTGCATCGACACGCTATTGCTCCTTTCCGGCGCCGGACTCATGTTGAAGACCGGCTATCTGCCATTTACTGATAAAGGTGCATGGCTGACTGAAAAGCTGTTTGGCGTTATCATCTACATCGTTTTGGGTTTTATCGCGCTTGGGCGTCGTCGTCCGCGCAGCCAGCAGGTCGGGTTTATCGCCTTTCTGCTGGGTCTGGTGGTGCTGTACATCATCATTAAACTCGCCACCACAAGAATACCGTTACTGGGGTAAGTCATGAGGTCCTTAGCCGATTTCGAATTTAATAAAGTGCCGCTTTGCGATGGCATGATCCTGATTTCCGAGATGATTCGCGACGATTTTACGTCGCAGTTTGTCTACGATGAGCTGGAGAATCTGGTCAGCCTGGCGCGTGAAGAGATTAATCAGGCTCGCCCGCAAGACTGGCAATTAGAGAAGCTGCTGGAGCTTTTCTACGGCGAATGGGGTTTCTGCGACACGCGGGGCGTGTATCGCCTGTCTGACGCGTTATGGCTGGACCAGGTCTTAAAAAATCGTCAGGGCAGCGCCGTGGCGCTGGGCTCTATTTTGCTGTGGGTCGCGCACCGTCTGGATATTCCGCTGGTCCCGGTCATTTTTCCGACGCAGATGATCCTGCGCGCTGAGTGGCTGGACGGCGAAATGTGGCTCATTAATCCCTTCAACGGCGACACGCTGGATGAACATACGCTGGACGTGTGGCTGAAAGGCAATATCAGCCCGGTGGCTGAGCTCTTCAACGAAGATCTCG
This sequence comes from Enterobacter sp. E20, assembly GCF_000801755.2. Classification (NCBI taxonomy): domain Bacteria; kingdom Pseudomonadati; phylum Pseudomonadota; class Gammaproteobacteria; order Enterobacterales; family Enterobacteriaceae; genus Enterobacter; species Enterobacter sp. E20. The sequence goes on along the minus strand of NZ_CP012999.1, from coordinate 2,785,656 downwards.
ACGAGGCGGATAACGCCGAGGTCATTCGCAAGCTGCTGGATACGCTGAAGTCTGCGTTAATGGAAGAGCGTCAGATGGAGCTGGCGTTGCGCGCCAGCGAAGTGTTGCTGCAGTTCAACCCGGAAGATCCCTACGAAATTCGCGATCGTGGGCTGATCTACGCGCAGCTCGACTGTGAACACGTGGCGCTGAATGATTTGAATTATTTCGTTGAGCAGTGTCCGGAAGACCCTATTAGCGAAATGATTCGTGCGCAGATCAACGCGATCTCGCACAAACAAATTACACTGCATTAATCTTAATTCCGATTCACACCTGAATAAGGCGATCCTATGAAACAAAAAGTGGTTAGCATTGGTGATATCAAGGTAGCAAACGACCTGCCGTTCGTACTGTTTGGCGGCATGAACGTGCTGGAATCCCGCGATCTCGCCATGCGTATCTGCGAACACTACGTGACCGTGACCCAGAAGCTGGGCATCCCGTACGTGTTTAAGGCCTCTTTTGACAAAGCCAACCGCTCCTCCATTAACTCTTACCGTGGCCCGGGCCTGGAAGAGGGAATGAAAATTTTCCAGGAGCTGAAGCAGACCTTTGGCGTGAAAGTGATCACCGACGTGCATGAAGCCTCACAGGCGCAGCCGGTGGCAGACGTGGTGGACGTGATTCAGCTCCCGGCGTTCCTCGCTCGCCAGACTGACCTGGTTGCGGCGATGGCGAAAACCGGCGCCGTGATTAACGTGAAGAAACCACAGTTCGTCAGCCCAGGCCAGATGGGCAACATCGTCGATAAATTTATCGAAGGCGGCAACGATCAGGTCATCCTGTGCGACCGTGGCGCAAACTTCGGCTACGACAACCTGGTTGTCGACATGCTGGGCTTCAGCGTAATGAAAAATGTCTCCGGTCAGTCTCCGGTGATTTTCGACGTGACCCACGCTCTGCAGTGCCGCGACCCGTTCGGCGCCGCGTCCGGCGGCCGTCGCGCTCAGGTGACCGAGCTGGCGCGCGCCGGCATGGCGACCGGTCTGGCCGGCCTGTTCATTGAAGCGCACCCGGATCCGGCTAACGCGAAATGCGACGGCCCATCCGCGCTGCCGCTGGACAAGCTGGAGCCGTTCCTGAAGCAGATCAAAGCGATTGACGATCTGGTGAAGAGCTTCGACGAGCTGGACACCAGCAACTAATAAAAAAACCCGCTTCGGCGGGTTTTTTGTTCTCCCTCTCCCTGTGGGAGAGGGTTGGGGTGAGGGCATCAGCCCGCACCGGATAAAATTATGCAAATATCGTCATCAGATACGCAATAAACAAGGCCATATGCGCCGCGCCGTTCAGCACGTTGGTGCGCCCGGTTGAGAACGAAATCTGGCACAGCAGCAACGAGGCGACCATCACAATCATCTCCGGCGCGCCCAGCGCAAACTGCAGCTCGTTGCCCGTCATAAAGGCAATCAGCGTCACCACCGGTACGGTAAGTGAAATCGTCGCCAGTACGGAGCCGAAGAACAGGTTCATTGCGCGCTGTACCTGATTATTCAACACCGCTTTCAGCGCGCCCAGCCCTTCCGGCGACAGGATCAGCAGCGCCACCAGGAAGCCGGTAAACGCCACCGGCGCGTTCAGCTCGGTTAACAGCGTCTCCAGCGGGTTAGCGTTCATCTTGGTGACGGCAATCACCGCAATCAGATGCACGATCAGCCAAACCGTATGCCACGCGCTGCTGTGGGCCGACGGCTTGCCGTGGTGCGGGTCATCATCGTCGCCGTCATCTTCATGCTCGTACACAAACAGGCTCTGGTGCGTTTTGGTCTGAATCAACAGGAACACGCCGTACATGGCGGCGGAAATCAGTGCGACCAGCAGCGCCTGCCCGGTGGAAAAGTTTGCACCCGGCAGCGCCATCGGGAAGACCAGCACGATAATCGCCAGCGGGAAGAGGGCGATAAGATACTGTTTAATGCCGAACAGGTTCATATACTGGGTCGCAAATTTGCGCCCGCCCAGCAGCAGAGAGAAGCCTACCAGGCCGCCCGTCACAATCATAATGATCGAATAGAGCGTGTCGCGCATCAGCGTCGGCGCGGCATCGCCGGTCGCCATAAGCGCGGAAATCAGGCTGACTTCGAGAATAACAACGGAAAGGCTGAGAATTAACGATCCGTACGGCTCGCCCAGACGGTGGGCCAGGACGTCCGCATGGCGAACAACGCTAAATGCGCTGGTTAAGATGCCGACCAGGGCAAGAATATTGATACCAACCACCACTGGCAGTGACTGACTGCTTCCCCAGAAGAGCAGCACAGCCAGTGCCAGAACCGGGAAAATGAGTGACGTCTCCTTGTGGCGGGTCTTTACCGCCTCGTGTGTTGCTGTCATGTGCTTCTCCATCAATGCAGGTGCTTGTAATTATAGATAGATTTTTGAGGTCATTAAATTAACAGATCTCTGTTAAATACCCTTTATTTTTTACTTAATTTTACCCTTTGTCATTATTTTTATTGATGATGGGTATAATGCAGATTCTTTGTTGATTACTCATTAAATAACAATTAATTAAAAATGTAGTTTATTCATAAATTATTGCCGGGTGGCACCATGCTGTATCGTCGTCCACACTTATCTCTTTAACCAAAAGAGAGGTTAGTGATGCCCTATAAAGCGAAACGCGAATTACCCGATAACGTGCAAAACGTGCTGCCCGCTCACGCACAGGATATCTACAAAGAGGCGTTCAACAGCGCCTGGGATCAGTACAAAGATAAGGACGATCGCCGGGATGATGCCAGCCGTGAAGAGACGGCCCACAAAGTCGCCTGGGCCGCAGTAAAACATGAATATGAGAAAGGAGACGACGATAAATGGCATAAAAAGAAATAGCCATGAAATGATTCGCTGCCTTCATTTTGACTTTTCAGGCGGTTGAACTTCCGTTGTATTGCAACTGGTCCGCTAATTGCTTATCGTTATTCGACTGCTGGCAAAATGACCAGCATAAAATGCCGGGAAGGCGAATTACAGATGTCGCAAGGAAGCATGCAGTGGCGGAGGTGGAAAGTGTTAACGCGTGATTTCTTAATGAAGGCAGATTGTAAGACGGCATTTGGTGCTATTGAGGAATCGCTTCTCTGGTCAGCTGAACAACGTGCGGCGTCACTCGCTGCCACGCTTGCCTGCCGCCCGGATGATGGCCCGGTATGGATTTTTGGCTACGGCTCCCTGATGTGGAACCCGGCTCTGGAATTTGTCGAATCGGCAACGGGAACGCTGCCTGGCTGGCATCGCGCATTTTGCCTGCGCCTGACGGCCGGACGCGGCAGCGCGTGCCAGCCTGGCCGTATGCTTGCACTGAAAGAGGGCGGGCGCACCACGGGCGTGGCGTATCGCCTGCCGGATGCCACGCTGGGAGAGGAGCTCACGCTGCTCTGGAAGCGCGAGATGATCACCGGCTGCTATATGCCGAGCTGGTGCAAGCTGGAACTGGACGACGGACGCACCGTCAATGCGCTGGTGTTTATTATGGATCCGCGCCATCCGCTGTATGAAGCGGATACCCGCACGCAGGTGATTGCCCCGTTGATTGCCGCCGCGAGCGGGCCTCTGGGCACCAACGCGCAGTATCTGTTCTCCCTCGATCAGGAGCTGACCCGCCTCGGCATGAAGGACGATTGTCTGAATGAGCTGGTGGTGAAGGTGAAGGCGCTGCTGGAAGGGAACCCGCTCAACAGCGCGCTGCGACCGGGTTTTGCCTGACAATACGCCCGGCTTGCCGGGCGTTTAAACTTATGCTGCCACGTAGCTGACGGAATGCTCCAGCGACTGGCTGTGGCTATCAATCAGCACATCCCACGTGCCGGTATACGGCACGGTAAGCCAGGCCTTATCGTCCTGTACGGTGAGAATATCCGCCTGGGACTGTTTTTGTGCTTTCGAACTCATCAGATGAATACGACAGCGTTCTGAGCAACGCACCACTACCGTATCCCCGCCAAACAGTTTCAAACTTGTTTTTACCAGTGCCATTTTTTACCCCGTAGTCTTAAACAACGCTCTCCCTGCTGCCATATCCGAGCGTGATGTTGTTCACAATTCACTCATGGCATAACACCAAAGGGGAGGGGGCGGGATGCTGATTTTGATCAAAAAATGGCATAACGATTAAACAAAAATGACAAAATTTCTCAAAATTTAGGCTAGCGCGCGTTTTACCCGCTAAACGCGCGCCGGAAGAAGATTAAATGCGGAAATGCCCGGCTGTTTCAGCAAGGTCGCCCGCCTGGCTCTGCAGGGCTCCCGCGGCGGCGGCGGATTCCACCACCAGCTCGGCGTTCTGCTGAACCATTCTGTCGAGATGGGTCACCGCGTGGTTGATCTCATGAATCCCTTTCATCTGCTCGCTGGTGGCGATGGAGATTTCGCGCATGATGCCAGAGACGCTGCCGATGCTGGAGCGGATCTCATCCATGCTTTCCCCCGCCAGATGCACGTAGCGGGAGCCGGTTGCCACGCTGTCGGTGGTGGAGTCAATCAGAGATTTGATCTCTTTCGCCGCCTGAGCGCTACGACTTGCCAGGTTACGCACTTCACCTGCTACGACGGCAAACCCGCGTCCCTGCTCACCCGCACGCGCCGCCTCGACGGAGGCGTTCAGCGCCAGAATGTTGGTCTGGAAAGCAATGCCGTCAATCACGCTGGTGATATCGCCAATTTTTGCCGACGCGACTTCAATGGACTGCATGGTGCTGATCGCCTGCGATACCACCTCGCCGCCGCGCGCCGCGGCCGCTGAGGCCTTGCTCGCCTGGTCGTTCGCTTCTGCCGCCGATTCATTCGACTGCGTCACGGAGGCGGTGATCTGCTCCACGGCGCTGGCCGTCTCGCGCAGGCTGGATGCCGCCTGCTCGGTACGTCCGGAAAGATCCTGGTTACCTGCGGCAATCTCCTGCGCGGCGTTTTTCACCGATTCGCTGGCGTCACGGAGCTGCACCATCACCACCGACAGCTTATCGCTGAAGGCGTTAAAGGCCTGGGCAATCTGCGCGACCTCGTCTTCGCCGTTATCCGGCAGGCGCTGGGACAGATCGTTAGTGCCGTTAGCAATGTTGTGCATCGCGTCGCGAATGTCGGACAAACGCTTGAGCAGGCGGGCAATCAGGAAATGCACAATCGCCGCGCTCAGGAGTGCGAGGATCACCAGCGAAATCCCCGAGGCTTTAAGCAGGGAACGCATGCCGGAGGTGGCGTCACCGCTGTCGAGCGCGATGACTAACAGCCAGTTTGTGCCCGGCACGGCTGTCGCCACGAAGGTTTTTTCCGCGTCGTTCAGCGTTCCGTCGACGGGGTTACCGCTTTTCAGCGCAGCAAAATCAATGCCCTTGATCGTCTCACCAAACGGTTTCAGCGTCAGAGCCGGATCGTTAGCGGCAATCACGCTGCCGTCGCTGTTCAGAAGCAACCCGCTGCTGGCCGGGGTGGGATGGATCCCGCGCACGTTTGCCACCACGCTATCCATGGCCACATCGCCCGCCACGACCGCTTTGAGCGTGCCATTTTCTTTCACCGGCACCGCAAAGGTTACCACCAGTTTACCGGTCCCCGCGTCAACGTAGGGCGCGGTGACAACCGGACCGTCCGTGCTGACCACCTGCTGATACCACGGGCGAATAGTCGGGTCATAGTCCGCCGGAACGCCCGCCGGTTCAGAGAATTTCGCCGTTTTGCTGGCGTAGCCAACATAGACGTTGGTGAATCCACCCGCCTGCGCAAGCTGTTTAAACACCGGAACCGGGTCGTCATTCAGCGCAACGGTCTGCGCGGAGGCGATCACCGTCATCTTGCTTTTTACCCAGTCGGCAATCGCCATGTTATGGCTGGCGCTGGTGCTGGTCAGGATATCGCGCTGGGACTGCTGGTTATCCTGGCGCGTGACCTGGAAGTTGATAACGGTATTAAGGAGAAGGGCGACGACCAGACAGCCTGCCGTCGCCGCGATGATGCGTGCACGAATCGATCTGAACATAAGTGAAATACCTGCTGTGTTGTTTCCATGCCTATCGGCAACCCCGCAGGTAAACTTGATGCTGAAACCGCGTCCATAAGAAAATAATATTTTTACGGGTTTATTATTAAAAAGTTAATACTTTATCGGCGGACAGCGTCCACTCGGCCAGCTCAACCAGCGTACCAATCTCTACGCCATCAATAAGCGGCAGACCGGTAATGCCGCGGCCGTCGGTGCAGGTCTTGCACAGCTTCACCGGCACGTTTTGCGCGGTGAGGATCTCCAGCATCTGCTGAATGTTATAGCCTTCTGCCGGTTTTTGACCCTTCAGCCCCGCGGTGACCGCGTCCGACATTAAAAAGAGTCGTAACGCCAGGTCGCTCTCTTTTTCACGCAGCGCAATCGCCAGGCGCAGGCTGTTAAAAAGGGATTCGCTGCCGTAAGCCGCACCGTTGGCGACGATCACAATCTTCTGCATGTTGACTCCTGTTCTTATAAAGGCACGAATATTGCTTAGCTTTCCCGAGTTTCGCTGTTCTGGAGAGTAAGCATGACATTAATGGCTGGCATTTCGCCAGGCGCTGGCGAATGGCTCGAGCGCGCAAGAATGATGCGCCGGGAGCAGCTCAGCAAGCTGGCACAGCTTGGCGTGCTTGTGCACGGCATTAGCCAACTGGTGCATATGTTACAGTGCGAGCGTGGGGCGTCCAACGTCTGGCTCTGCTCACAGGGTAAGCTCTACGCCCCCGAATGCAAAGCCAGCCGGGCGCTGGTGGATGAAAACCTCGCTGCACTTTATGACATTCTTGAAAAACAGTCGCCGATCCCGGGAAGTACCGTCTGTGAACGTATCGGCGGCGCGCTTCAGTGCCTTGATATGCTTCCCGCGCTGCGCGACGGTGTTATTCAGCAAACGGTAACGGCGCCGCAGGCGATGGAACACTACTCCCGCATGCTCCGCCATCTGCTCAGTATCGTGCCGCAGCTCAATGACAGCATTGACGATCCGCAAATCGCCGGGCGTTTTGTTGCCCTTTATAGCCTGATGCAGGGGAAAGAGCTGGCGGGACAGGAACGGGCCCTGGGGGCGATTGGCTTCACGCAGGGCTTTTTCGATGATGTGACTCGCCAGAGGCTGGTTGACCGCATCGACGGGCAGCAGGCCTGCTTTGAAATTTTTCTCTCACACAGCTCCGCTGACGTCCAGACCACCTTTTCTCTCCACTGCCAGCCCGATCGTGAAACGGAGCAACTCCGGCGCGTAGCCTGTACTCGCCAGCCTGCCGCGGATGATGGCCTTACCGCTCTGGCCTGGTTTGCTCTGCAAACCGCGCGCCTTGAGCATCTGCGCACGCTGGAGGAGACGCTCATCGCCGATCTGATGACGGCGGTGGACGAGCGTATTTACCGTAACGATGAGTACGTGCCTCCCGCCGATGAGCAGGACGACCCGCTGATACAGTATCCGGAAAAACCGTTGCTCACCCTGGTGCGCCAGCAGGCACGCGAGATAGAACAGCTCTCGCGCCAGCTAGCATCGCTGCGCGATACGCTTGAAGAGCGCAAAGTCATTGATAAAGCGAAAAGCGTGCTGATGACCCACCAGAATATGAGTGAGGAACAGGCCTGGACGGCGCTGCGCAAAATGGCGATGGACAAAAACCAAAGGATGGTGGATATCGCCCGCGCGCTGCTAATGGTGAAGAATTTATGGCAGGTAACACCAAAGGAGTAGCTGCACGGTCAGCGGACATTTTGTGCCTGATTAAGGTGCGTGCAGGCGAGGGGAGTTCGGTTAGCGCCCCGGAAACTGCGGGTTAAAACCTGGCATTCACTTTGCATTATCGGATTAACCATTTTTGACGATGCGCCAACGGCGGCGCATGCGTCTTCGGGATAAAGGCGTCCACTGGTGCTTCGGCATCGTGGGCGCTTTTTTTTGGTTTTTTTTCAGGAGTGGTTGGTCATGGCGGATTTGTCGAGACGGCGTTTTTTGCAGGCCAGCGTGCTGGCGAGTGGCGCAATGCTGTTACCGGGTATCATGCAGGCCGCATGGGCGGCAGGCTCGGATAAACCGGAGCAGGAAACGGTGCGCATCGGGTTTATCCCGCTGACCGACTGCGCCCCGGTGGTTATCGCGGCGCTGAAAGGCTTTGATAAAAAATACGGTATTACCATCGTGCCCACCAAAGAGGCGAGCTGGGCGGCTGTGCGCGACAAGCTGGTGGCGGGCGAACTCGATGCCGCGCACATTCTCTACGGCCTGCTGTACGGCCTGGAGCTGGGCATCGCCGGCAAGCCGCAGCAGATGGCGAACCTGATGACGCTCAATCAGAACGGCCAGGCGATTACGCTTTCCAGCGATCTGGCTGAGAAGGGCGTACGAGACCTTGACGGGCTGAAAAAGCTCATTGGGCAGCAGGCGCCCGGCACCTACACCTTCGCGCACACCTTCCCGACCGGGACGCACGCCATGTGGCTCTACTACTGGCTGGCCAGCGCGGGCATTAACCCCTTTGACGACGTGCGCACGGTGGTGGTGCCGCCGCCGCAGATGGTGATGAACATGCGCATTGGCAACATGGTTGGCTTTTGCGTCGGCGAGCCGTGGAACGCCCGGGCAATCAACGACCGCATCGGTTTTACCGCCGCCACGTCGCAGTCTATCTGGGCCGATCATCCGGAAAAAATCCTCGGTACGCGCCGCGACTGGGTGGCGAAAAACCCGCACACCGCGCGGGCGCTGGTGAGCGCGGTACTGGAGGCGGCGCGCTGGATCGAAGCCTCCCCGGAAAACAAACGCGAGACCGCGCAGATCCTCTCCCGCCGGGCGTGGCTCAACTGCAAAGAACAGTATCTCACCGGACGCATGCTCGGCGAGTACGACAACGGCCTGGGCCAGCGCTGGCAGGACGCGCACCCGATCCGCTTCTTCAACGAGGGGGCCGTCAGCTACCCGTATCTCTCCGACGGCATGTGGTTCTTAACCCAGTTCCGCCGCTGGGGCTTGCTCAAATCCGCGCCGGACTACGCGGGCATCGCGCAGCGCATTAACCAGACCGCGGTCTGGCAGGATGCCGCCACGGCGGTGGGGGGCATCAGCACACCGACTTCACCATTACGCAGCAGCACATTGATGGACGGCACCGTCTGGAACGGTACCGACCCGGAAGGATACGCCAGCCGTTTCGCCATTCACCGTAAAGAGGCCTGATTATGCAGCATCTGCAAAAGACGAATTCACACGAGACGCCGGAGAGTGGGGAGGTGATTGTCCTGCCTCCGGTGCAGGTTCGCCGCCGTACGCCGACGTTTGCGCGTCGGATTAACGCGATCCTCCAGCGCATCATCCCGGCGTTTCTCGGTCTGGGACTGCTGGTGGTGCTCTGGCAGCTGGCGGCGATTAACAGCAAAGGTTTCCCGACGCCGCTCAGCACGCTCGATTCCGCCATCACCCTGTTTGCCGATCCGTTTTATCGCGACGGGCCTAACGATATGGGCATCGGCTGGAACGTGCTCGCCTCATTACAGCGCGTGGCGGTGGGCTTTGGCCTGGCCGCGCTCGCCGGGATCCCGCTCGGCTTCCTGATTGGTCGCTTCACCTTTTTCTCTCGCATGTTCGGCCCGCTGATCGCGCTGTTACGCCCGGTTAGCCCGCTGGCCTGGCTGCCCATCGGCCTGCTGCTGTTCCAGAAAGCGGAACCCGCGTCGAGCTGGACCATTTTCATCTGCTCCATCTGGCCGATGGTGATCAACACCGCCGAAGGCGTACGCCGCATTCCGCAGGACTACCTCAACGTGGCCCGGGTGCTGCAGCTTTCCGAGTGGACCATCATGCGCCGCATTCTCTTCCCGGCGGTGCTGCCCGCGGTGCTGACCGGGGTGCGTCTCTCCATCGGCATCGCCTGGCTGGTGATCGTCGCCGCCGAGATGCTCACCGGAGGTTTAGGGATCGGCTTCTGGATCTGGAATGAGTGGAACAACCTCAACGTTGAAAACATTCTCATCGCCATCGTCATCATTGGCGTGGTCGGGCTGCTGCTGGAGCAGGGGCTGATGCTGATCGCCCGTCGCTTTAGCTGGCAGGAAAAATAAGGAGCGAACATGAAACCATTAATTCAGGTCCAGGCCGTGAGCCAGCGTTTTTCCACCGCCAGCGGCGAGTTTCTGGCGCTGCAAAACGTCTCTTTTGATATCCACGAGGGCGAAACCGTCAGCCTGATCGGGCACTCCGGCTGCGGCAAATCGACGCTGCTGAACCTCATCGCCGGTATTACCCTGCCGACGGAAGGCGGGCTGATCTGCGACAACCGTGAAATCGCCGGGCCGGGTCCGGAACGTGCGGTGGTCTTCCAGAACCATTCGCTGCTGCCGTGGCTCACCTGCTTCGACAACGTGGCCCTGGCGGTCGATCACGTGTTTCGCCACAGCATGAGCAAGGCGGAGCGCAGGGAGTGGATCGAGCACAACCTCGACCGCGTGCAGATGGGGCACGCCCTGCACAAGCGACCGGGGGAGATCTCCGGCGGCATGAAGCAGCGCGTCGGCATTGCCCGCGCGCTGGCGATGAAGCCGAAAGTCCTTCTGATGGATGAACCCTTTGGCGCGCTCGACGCCCTGACGCGCGCGCATCTGCAGGACTCGGTGATGCAGATCCAGCAGGCGCTGAACACCACCATCGTGCTCATTACCCACGACGTGGACGAGGCGGTGCTGCTCTCCGATCGCGTGCTGATGATGACCAACGGCCCGGCGGCCACCGTCGGGGAGATCCTGCGCGTGGACCTGCCGCGCCCGCGCAACCGGGTGCAGCTGGCCGACGACAGCCGCTATCACCACATGCGCCAACAGATCCTCCATTTCCTCTATGAAAAGCAGCCGAAAGCGGCGTAACGAGGGGGCTTTGATGCGACTGGTCATTATCGGAAATGGCATGGCGGCCACGCGGCTGATTGCCGCGCTCACCGGGCGTGCTGCCGGTCGTTTCGCTATCACCGTCATCGGTGACGAGCCGGAGCATGCCTATAACCGCATCCAGCTTTCGCCGGTCCTGGGCGGTGAAAAGCAGGCTGCAGACATCTGTCTGCAGGATGACGACTGGTACCAGTCGCGCGGCGTGACGGTGCTGCGGGGTGAAAAGGCGATCGCCGTGAACGTGGACGCGCGGGAAGTGCAAACCACCGCCCGCACGCTGGGCTGGGACGCGCTGGTGTTTGCCACCGGATCAACGCCCTTTATTCCGCCAATCCCCGGCTGCGATGCGCCGCATGTGTTCACGTTCCGCACCCTGGAGGATACCCGTGCCATTCGGACGATCGCCGGTCCGGCGGTGGTGCTGGGCGGCGGCGTGCTCGGGGTTGAGACGGCGGCAGCGCTGGCGCGCTCAGGTGACAACGTCACGTTGGTTCATCGCGGTCCGTGGCTGATGGAGCAGCAGCTGGATCGGCAGGCGGGAATGCTGCTGGAAGAGACGCTGGCGGCGCGGGGCGTGCGCTGTGAGCTCGCCTCGGGCATCGCAGCGGTGAGCGGGAATAGCGTGACGCTGCTCAACGGGCGCCGCGTCGTCGCCGCTCGCGTGGTGCTGGCGACCGGCGTGCAGCCCAGCGTCGCGCTGGCGCAGGCCAGCGGCATTCGCTGCGCGCGCGGCATCGTGGTGGATCACCAGATGCAAACCTCCGAACCGAACGTCTACGCCATCGGCGAGTGCTGCGAAATTGACGGGAAGACGTTTGGCCTGGTCGCCCCCTGCCTGGCGCAGGCGGAAATCCTGGCCGCGCGGCTGGCCGGGGACGCTACCGCGCCGTTTACCCTGACCGACAGCGGGATGCGTCTCAAGGTGACGGGCGTGGAGCTGTTCAGCCTCGGCCGTGCGGCGGAGCAGGAGGGCGACGTGGTCTGGAGCGCATGGGATCCGCTGACCCGTCACTATCGTCGTTTATTGATCCATCAGGGGGCGCTGGCTGGCGCGCTGCTGATGGGCGACTGCCGCAGCGCGGCAACGTTTACCGATTTACTGGCAACGGCCACGCCCGCCCACGCGGACTGGCTGTTCGATCGTTTCACTACGCAACCGCAGGTTGCAGGACAGAATGCTATGACAAAACCTACTCTGGTGGTGGTTGGGCACGGTATGGTCGGCCATCATTTCCTCGAAGACTGCGTTAAGCGCAATCTGCATCAGCAGTATCAGATCGTCGTCTTTGGCGAGGAGCGCTATGCCGCCTACGACCGCGTGCATTTGTCGGAATATTTTGGCGGCCGCAGCGCGGCGTCGCTCTCGCTGGTGGAGGGGGATTTCTTTGCCGACAGCGGCATTGAGCTGCGCCTGTCGCAGCAGATCGTCGGCATCGACCGCGACGCGCGCGTGGTGCGTACCGCCAGCGGGCATGAGACCCACTGGGACAAGCTGGTGCTGGCGACCGGCTCATACCCGTTCGTTCCGCCCGTGCCGGGCAACGATTTGCCGGGCTGTTTTGTCTACCGCACCCTTGACGACCTGGACAACATTGCTGCACATGCGGCTGGCTCGCGCCGCGGCGTGGTGATTGGCGGCGGCCTGCTCGGACTGGAGGCGGCGAATGCCCTGAAGCAGCTCGGGCTGGAAACCCACGTGGTGGAGTTTGCGCCCAACCTGATGGCGGTCCAGCTCGACAACGACGGCGCGGCGATGCTGCGCAAGAAAATCGAGGCGCTGGGCGTCGGCGTTCACACCAGTAAAGCCACGACGGAGATCGCCACCGCGGACGGCGGGCTGGTGCTGCGCTTTGCCGATGGCGAACAGCTTGAAACGGACATGGTGGTCTTTTCGGCGGGCATTCGTCCGCAGGACGCGCTGGCGCGCAGCAGCGGGCTGGCTATCGGCGAACGCGGCGGGATCTGCATTGACGACGGCTGCCAGACCTCCGATCCGGACGTGCTGGCCATCGGCGAATGCGCCCTGTGGGAGGGGAAAATCTTCGGTCTGGTCGCGCCCGGCTATCAGATGGCGCGGGTGGCCGCCGCCGCGCTGGCGGGGGAGGATAAAACCTTCACCGGCGCGGATATGAGCACTAAGCTCAAGCTGCTCGGCGTGGACGTGGCCTCGTTCGGCGACGCCCACGGGCGCACCCCGGGGGCGCTGAGCTACCAGTGGACGCACGGCCCGCAGCAAATCTACAAGAAAATCGTGGTCAGCCACGACGGCAAAACGCTGCTCGGCGGCGTGCTGGTGGGCGATGCCAGCGAATACGCCACGCTGGTGCAGATGATGCTTAACGGCATCAGCCTGCCGAAAGAGCCGGAAACGCTCATTTTACCCGCGTCGTCAGGCAGCGCGCCAAAAGCGCTCGGCGTGGCGGCGCTGCCGGAAAGCGCGCAGATCTGTTCGTGTCATAACGTCAGTAAAGGCGATATTTGCCGGGCGGTGAGCGCGGGCGCGGCGGATATCGGCGCCGTTAAGCAGTGCACCAAAGCGGCGACCGGCTGCGGCGGATGTAGCGCGCTGGTGAAGCAGGTGATGGAGTTCCAGCTGGCGGAGCAGGGCGTGGAGGTGAAAAAGGACATCTGCGAGCACTTCCCGTACTCGCGCCAGGAGATTTACCACCTCGTGCGGGTCAACCATATCCGCACCTTTGACCAGCTTATCAGCCGCTACGGACAGGGGCACGGATGCGAGATCTGCAAGCCGCTGGTGGGATCGGTGCTCGCCTCCTGCTGGAACGAGTATCTGCTGAAACCGGCGCACCTGCCGCTGCAGGATACCAACGACCGCTACTTCGCCAACATCCAAAAGGACGGCACATACTCCATCGTGCCGCGCATGCCCGCAGGGGAAGTGACCGCCGACGGGCTGATTGCCATCGGGCAGATTGCGAAACGCTACAGCCTGTACAGCAAAATTACCGGCGGTCAGCGTATCGACCTGTTTGGGGCCACCCTCGAACAGCTGCCGGCGATCTGGCAGGCGCTGGTGGAGGCCGGGTTTGAAACCGGACACGCCTACGGTAAATCCCTGCGCACGGTGAAATCCTGCGTCGGCTCGACCTGGTGCCGCTACGGCGTGCAGGACTCCACCGGCCTCGCGGTCCGGCTGGAGCACCGCTACAAGGGCCTGCGCGCGCCGCACAAAATCAAAATGGCGGTCTCAGGCTGCACCCGCGAGTGCGCGGAGGCGCAGAGCAAAGACGTGGGGGTGATTGCCACCGATAAGGGCTGGAACCTCTATCTGTGCGGCAACGGCGGGATGAAGCCGCGCCACGCGGATCTCTTCGCCAGCGATCTGGACGACGAAACGCTGATCCGCACCGTCGACCGTTTCCTGATGTTTTACATCCGCACGGCGGATCGCCTGCAGCGCACCAGCACCTGGATGGACAACCTGGAAGGCGGCCTCGACTATCTGCGGGAGGTGATCATCACCGACAGCCTCGGCATCGCCCACGAGCTGGAGCAGGAGATGGCCCGGGTGGTGGAAGCCTACCAGTGCGAATGGCAAACCACGCTCAGCGATCCCAGCCGCCTGGCGCTGTTCCGCACGACGGTGAACGAGACTGCGCCGGATGAAAGCAAGCGCTGGCAGGAAATTTGCGGCATCGACGATATCCCCGAGCAGGCGGGTATCGGCGCGCGGCTTGGACGTAAGCCGATTGCGCTGTTCCGCTTTGGCAAAACCGTTTACGCCCTCGACGATCGGGAGCCGGGCGGCGATGCGAACGTGCTTTCACGCGGCATTCTTGGCGATGCGGCGGGCGAGCCGGTAGTAATTTCACCGCTCTACAAGCAGCGCATTCGCCTGCGCGACGGCTGTCAGGTAGAGAACGGCGAACCCGCGGTGCGCGCCTGGCCGGTGAAAATTGAAAACGGCAAGGTGTGGGTTGGCAGCGACGCCCTGGTAATGCGTGCGGAGGCCTCATGACGGAAACCCGGACAACCTGCCCCTACTGCGGGGTGGGCTGCGGCGTGATCGTCCGCGCGGAAGGTGAAGCGGTCAGCGTTCGGGGAGATGAAACCCATCCTGCGAACCTGGGCCGCCTGTGTGTGAAAGGAACGGCCCTGGGGGAAACGACGGGCTTACAGGGGCGGCTTTTGCGCCCGTTCGTTGACGGCCTTGAGGTGGACTGGGCGCAGGCGCTGAGCGCGGCAGGAGAGCGCCTGCGGGAGATTATCGATAAATGGGGGCCGCAGGCGGTGGCGTTTTACGCCTCCGGCCAGCTGTTGACCGAGGATTACTATGCCGCCAACAAGCTGATGAAAGGGTTTATCGGCGCGGCAAACATCGATACCAACTCCCGGCTCTGCATGTCCTCGGCGGTGGTGGGCTACAAGCGCGCCTTTGGCGAAGACGTGGTGCCGTGCGGCTACGAGGATATGGAAAACAGCGATCTGGTGGTGCTGGCTGGCTCGAACGCGGCCTGGACGCATCCGGTGCTCTATCAGCGGCTGGTGCAGGCGAAGCACGACAACCCGCGGATCAAGGTGGTGGTAATCGATCCCCGCAGAACCGCCACCTGTGATATTGCTGACCTGCATCTGGCGCTCGCCCCCGGCAGCGACGCCGGGCTGTTTGTCGGTCTGCTTAATGTGATTCAGGGAACGGATGAGTGGCCCGTTGAGCGCGTGGCGGCGTTTTGCGGCCTCTCGCCGCAGGATATAGGCACCTTTTATGACTGGTTTATGACGGCGCCCCGGGCCATCACGCTCTACACCATGGGGATCAACCAGTCCGCCAGCGGCAGCGACAAGTGTAACGCCATCATTAACGTTCATCTTGCCAGCGGGAAGTTCAACCGTCCGGGCTGCGGCCCGTTTTCGCTGACCGGACAGCCAAACGCGATGGGGGGAAGGGAAGTGGGCGGGCTGGCGAACCAGCTGGCGGCGCACATGAACTTTGAGCCGGACGATCTCTCGCGGGTGGCGCGTTTCTGGGGAACGGAACGGCTGGCGCAAACCCCGGGCCTGATGGCGGTGGAGCTGTTTGACGCCATTGCCCGCGGCGAGGTGAAGGCGGTGTGGATCATGGGCACTAACCCTGCCGTGTCGCTGCCCGACAGCCACGCGGTGTGTCAGGCGCTGGCGAGCTGCCCGCTGGTGATGGTTTCTGAGGTGATGAAGGATACCGATACCAGCCGGTTCGCCCATATCCGTTTTCCGGCGCTGGGCTGGGGGGAGAAGGACGGGACGGTGACAAACTCGGAACGCCGCATTTCGCGCCAGCGCGCGTTTCTGCCCGCGCCGGGCGAAGCGAAGCCGGACTGGTGGATCGTCGCGCAGATGGCGAAACGGCTGGGCTACGGCGAGGCCTTTGCCTGGCAACATCCGCACGAGATTTTTTGCGAACATGCGGCGCTGACGGCCTTTGAAAATGACGGCGCGCGGGCATTGAGTCTTCATGAACTGGCTGCGCTAACCCGTGAGGAGTGGGATCAGCTTGAGCCTTATCAGTGGCCGACGGGGAGTTTTCCGCGCCGAAACATCGTTCCCGTTATCCCTCTGTCGCACGGCGCGACGGTCAGCGCCTTATACCCGCTGATTCTCAACTCGGGGCGCATCCGCGATCAGTGGCATACCATGACCCGAACGGGATACGTGGCGAGGCTGATGCAGCATATCGCCGAACCGTTTGTTGAGGTTGGCCCGGCAGATGCCGTTCGTTTTTCCCTGTGCGACGGCCAGCTGGCGCGCATCTGCTCGCCGCGCGGCGTGATGGTGGCAAGAGTGCGAATCAGCGACGGGATACGGGAAGGCGAGGCGTTTGCCCCGATGCACTGGAACGCTGGGTTTGCCCGCCAGGGAAAGGTGAATGCGCTGGTGGAAGGGCGCTGCGATCCGGTTTCGGGCCAGCCAGAGAGTAAACAAACCGCCGTCAGGATCCTGCCCTGGCAGCCCGCCTGGCAGGGGGAACTCTATGCCCGGGAATGGCCGGAAATGCCCTCTTCGGCTTACTGGTGGCGTAAAGCCTCACGCCTGACGGTGGCGGGCGATCAACCGCTGCTGCCGTGGGTAATGGAATACGCCAGCGCTCGTGGCTGGCAGCTGCAGGTTGCGCAAACCGGTGAACGCAGCAGCGTGCTGGCCTGGCATGAAGGCCAGCTGATGCTGGGCTTCTGGGAGGGCACCGCGTTACCGGCGCTGGCGCATGCGGTGATTGAAGCCGCTTTTCAATCCCCACCCGTGCTTCTCGCAGAACGCCACGCCTTGTTGAACGGGCAGAGCGTCGGGGAGGCGGCGGATCCGGGACGCATCATCTGCAGCTGTTTCAGCGTCGGGGAGAATGCGATACGGGAGGCGATCGTCGGCGGGTGTGATTCCGTCACCGCGCTGGGGGCGACGCTGCGCTGCGGTACGAACTGTGGCTCCTGCGTGCCGGAGCTGAAAGGGCTGTTTCAGGATAATCCTGAAATGTCCGCCTGGACTGCATTTCAAGGCTTATCGCGTTAACATAATAAGAGTTTGTTCATTAACACAGGTTCTTATTTACGACGTTGATGGCTGTATCGTCCCGCATTCGTTTGCTGTTTTTACTCTCCCTTGTTACGGCCGGAGCCGTTCACGGTGCGCCGAATTCCTTTATCCAGCAGGCGCAAAATCCCTTTGATAATAACGGGGATAGTTTGCCCGACCTCGGCATGGCGGCGCCAACGGGCGAGGGGGAAAAACACCTGGCCGAAATGGCGAAAGCCTTCGGTGAAGCCAGCATGACCGACAACGGCCTGACAACGGGCGAGCAGGCGCGGCAGTTTGCGTTTGGCCAGGTGCGCGACGCGGTGAGCGGCGAAGTGAACCAGCAGATTGAATCCTGGCTTTCGCCCTGGGGGAACGCCAGCGTGAACCTACTGGTGGATAACGACGGCAAATTTAACGGCAGCAGCGGGAGCTGGTTTATCCCCTGGAACGATAACAACCGTTACCTGAGCTGGAGCCAGCTTGGCCTGACCCAGCAGGCGGATGGCCTGGTCAGTAACGCCGGAATAGGCCAGCGCTGGGTCGCCGGGAAATGGCTGCTGGGTTACAACACGTTTTACGATAACCTGCTGGATGAAAACCTGCAGCGTGCCGGGCTGGGCGCGGAAGCGTGGGGGGAAAATCTGCGCCTGTCAGCCAACTATTATCAGCCCTTTGCCGGCTGGCGCGATCGCTCCGACGTCCAGGAGCAGCGCATGGCGCGCGGCTATGACGTCACCGCTAAAGCCTGGCTGCCGTGGTTCCATCATCTGAATACCAGCGTGAGCTTCGAGCAATACTTCGGCGATAACGTCGATCTCTTCAACAGCGGAACGGGCTATCACAATCCGGTGGCGGTGAATCTGGGGCTTAACTATACCCCCGTGCCGCTGGTCACCCTGACCGCCGCGCACAAGCAGGGCGAAAGTGGCGCGAGCCAGAATAACCTCGGGCTGAAGCTCAACTATCGCTTTGGCGTGCCGCTGGTGAAGCAGCTTTCCGCCGGTGAAGTCGCCGCCACGCGCTCCCTGCGCGGAAGCCGCTACGACTCGCCGGAGCGCAATAGCCTGCCGGTGATGGAGTTCCGCCAACGTAAAACGCTGTCCGTCTGGCTGGCGACGCCGCCGTGGGATCTGAAAGGGGGCGAGACCGTTATGCTGAAGCTTCAGGTTCGCAGCGCGCACGGCATTCGTGAGATCCACTGGCAGGGGGATACGCAGGCGCTGAGCCTGACGTCGCCGTCCAAAAGCAACAGCAGCGACGGCTGGAGTGTGATTATGCCTGCCTGGGATGACCGTGAAGGGGCGACAAACCGCTGGCACCTGTCGGCGGTGGTGGAAGATGAGAAAGGCCAGCGCGTCTCGTCCAATGAGATCGTGCTGACCGTCGTGCAGCCGCTGGTCGCATTGCCGGACAACGACCCGCGCTGGAAGCTTCTGCCGGAGGAGTAATCCTTAAAAAATGCGTTCCTGATGCACCCACACCGCGGCTTCAACGCGGGATTTGAGCTTCATTTTCTTCAGCATATGCTTCACGTGCACCTTGACCGTGCTTTCGGTGATGTCCAGGCGGCGGGCGATCATTTTGTTCGGCAGCCCCTGGGCAATGAGTTTGAGAATATCGCGCTCGCGCGGGGTTAACTGGCTGACGTCACGGTCAGAGGTGGCGCGATTGGCGCGCAGGCTGGCGGCGAGAACCGGCGTTAAGGCTTCGCTGAGAACCATCTCGCCCGCCGCGGCCTGCTGCAGCGCCTTAAGCAAGTCTTCCGGCTCCATATCCTTGAGCAGATAACCATCCGCCCCGCGCTTCAGCGCCGTGACCACATCCTCTTCATGGTTCGACACGCTAAAGACGACGATGCGCCCGGAAAGCGATTTTTCCCGCAGCTTGTCGAGGGTTTCCAGACCGTTCATGCCGGGCATATTCAGATCCAGCAGGATCAGATCGGGATCGAGGGATTCGGCAAGCTCAATGCCCTGTTCACCGTTGCTGGCTTCGCCAACCACGGTGATATCGGGCGCCATGCTGACCAGCTGTTTCACGCCAGTACGCAGCATCGGATGGTCGTCGATCAACAGGATGGATGCCGGTTCCTGATTAGTCATGGGTTTCTCCTTGAGCAGTTGTAAGCGGTTTCTCGGGAATAAAGGTGACCACGACTTCCGTGCCACCCGTCTCTCTCCGGCGAACCTGGCAATCACCGCGCAGGCTTTGGGCGCGGTCTCGCATAATAATTAAACCATAGTGGTTAGTGCGTTCGGCATTTTCCGGCACGCCGCGGCCGTTGTCGTGAACCGTGAGCTTCACCTGATTATTGTGCTGGCTGACGGTGACCGTTACCGCCGTCGCGCCGGAATGCTTAAGCACGTTGCTCAGCGCTTCACGGGCGATCTGCAGTACATGTATGGCCTGGTGGGAGGGGACAAACCGCGGCGGCAGCTGGTAGTCCAGCTTCACCGGGAACCCCAGTCGGGCGCTAAATTCGTGACAGCTGGCCTCCAGCGCCGGGCGCAGACCCGGCTCGGTCAGCTGCAGACGGAAGGTAGTCAGCAGCTCGCGAAGCTGTATCCAGGAGGTGTTCAGCTCGTTGCGGATCTGGCTGAGCAGCTGCTTGTTGCTTTCGGGCATCTCCGCATCCTGCATCTGCAGGCAGCTCACCTGCATTTTCATACAGGAGAGCGACTGGGCGATAGAGTCGTGAAGCTCGCGGGCGATGGTCGCGCGCTCTTCCATGACGATCAGCTGCTGCTGCTTTTCCTGATGCCTGTCGAGCGCCAGCGTGGCCGTTAGCTGTTCGACCAGCGTATCGACCAGCTGCTGCTGGTCGTGGCTCAGGTGACGCCCGGCTGGCAGCGTTGCCAGCAGAATACCGTACTGGGTGTGGCTGTCGGTCAGGCGCCACTTCAGGGTGGTGCCGCCGGACGTCAGCGGCGGCAGGCCGCGAGGGCAAAGATGGCAGCCTTTGTCATCGCAGGACATATCCGACTGGCAGGTAAATTCCTGATGGTTATCTTCGTCTTCCACGTCGTAGACGCGCAGCTCAAGGTCGTGAAGGAGGGTCAGATTTTGCAGGCCGTTCAGCACCGGAGAGAGGCGTTCGCATAGCGGCACCTGCATGTGCAGACGCCGGTTGGCCTGCCACAGGAAGGAGAGGATCTCGTTTTTCTGCTCCAGTCCGGCTGTTTTTTCCTGAACGCGCTGTTCCAGCACCGCGTAGCTCTCGGAGAGCTCTGCAGACATGGTGTTGAGCGCCTGGCCGAGCATGGCCATCTCGTTGCGCCCGCTGATGTGCGTGCGCTGGGTAAAATCGCGTGCGGTCACCGCGCGGGCCATTGCCAGCAGCTGTTTCCACGGGTTCAGCAGCCGCGCACGAAGCCAGACGATGGTGAAGATCAGCAGCAGCCCCATAAACAGCGCCATGGCGCGGTGCACCATCACCACCCGGTCGATGCGTAATTCTGTGGTTTGGTCGAAAGAGGAGACCAGCGCATCGATGCGTGAGACGAACCCCGCCACGTCCTGCGCAACGGTTTCGGTGCTGCGCGCCTGTTTCAGCCCGGGCTCCAGCTGGGTGTGCCAGTAGCCCTGAAGGGCTTTAAGCTGATATTGCTGACCGGCGCGGATAGCGGCGTTTTCCAGTTCGGGGCTGAAGACCGTGCGCTCCATTTCATCAATCAGGGGCCGATCGTCCTGCGTCAGGGGAACCGACGCCAGCAGGCGATAACTCTGCATGCGTAGCGAGCCTGCCTCGTTGATGGCATGCGCATTACCCTGTACTCCCTGTACCAGCCAGCCGGAGATCGCCATGCCGGTCACGCCGATGGCGGTGGACAGCAAAACGATAAGGGCTAGCTGATTCACGAGCGTCAGCGGAGATAAACATCTTTTTAACATAGAGGTGGCGTGCTCCTGACGTGGCCTGCTTGCAGGAATGGCGCTATTCTGGTGCATACCCTGGAGTATACCCATACCAATAAAGGATTACCCCTAAATTGCCAACGGAGTAGGGGGAAGGAGGTGGGGGTAGCCAGGAACCGTCAGTGCCGTGAAAAACCACGTCTTTTTTACCGAATTAGCCTACTCACTAAGGGTGAGGCCTTATTTTACGCCGCAAAACCTCCCACTTTTCCTTTGATTTATATCAACTTACCGCCGCCCTAAAACCCTAATGTTTGCAGCATCATTCGAGAATCAGAGGTGTCTATGAGTCACTCATCCGCTCCCGAAAGGGAAAATGGTGCCGTTATTACAGACTGGCGTCCAGAGGATCCGGCGTTCTGGCAACAGCGCGGCCATCGTGTAGCAAGCCGGAATCTGTGGATTTCCGTGCCGTGTTTGTTATTAGCGTTTTGCGTATGGATGTTGTTTAGCGCGGTGGCGGTCAATCTGCCGAAAGTTGGGTTTACGTTTACGACCGATCAGCTGTTCATGCTGACCGCGCTGCCGTCGCTGTCAGGCGCGCTGCTGCGTGTGCCTTACGCGTTTATGGTGCCGGTGTTTGGCGGTCGTCGCTGGACGGCGTTCAGTACGGGCATCATGATCGTCCCCTGCGTCTGGCTCGGCTTCGCGGTGCAGGATACCTCTACGCCGTTCAGCGTGTTCGTGATTATTTCCCTGCTGTGCGGTTTTGCGGGGGCGAACTTCGCCTCCAGCATGGCGAACATCAGCTTCTTCTTCCCGAAAGCGAAGCAGGGCGGTGCGCTGGGCATTAACGGCGGCCTGGGGAATATGGGCGTCAGCGTGATGCAGCTGATTGCCCCGCTGGCGATCTCTGTTTCTATTTTCGCGGCCTTTGGCGGCGGTGGCGTTGAGCAGGCGGATGGTTCTTCCCTCTATCTGCAGAACGCCGCCTGGATCTGGGTACCTTTCCTGGTGGCCTTCACCCTCGCAGCCTGGTTCTTTATGAATGACCTGTCCGCGTCGAAGGCGTCGCTGAGCGAACAGCTGCCGGTGCTGAAGCGTGGACACCTCTGGGTGATGGCGCTGCTGTATCTGGCCACCTTCGGTTCGTTTATCGGCTTCTCTGCGGGCTTCGCGATGCTGTCGAAAACGCAGTTCCCGGAGATTCAGATCCTGCACTTTGCCTTCTTCGGACCGTTTATCGGTGCCCTGGCGCGTTCGCTGGGCGGCATGGTCTCTGACCGTCTCGGCGGTACCCGCGTGACGCTGGTGAACTTCGTCGTGATGGCGGTCTTCTGCGCGCTGCTGTTCCTCACTCTACCCGTCGACGGGCAGGGCGGTAACTTCATCGCCTTCTTCGGCGTGTTTATGGTGCTGTTCCTGACGGCCGGTCTGGGGAGTGCCTCTACCTTCCAGATGATCTCCGTGATCTTCCGTAAGCTGACGATGGATCGCGTGAAGGCGCAGGGCGGAAGCGAAGAGCAGGCCATGCGCGAAGCGGCGACGGATACGGCCGCGGCGCTGGGCTTTATCTCTGCCATCGGCGCGATTGGCGGCTTCTTTATCCCGAAAGCGTTCGGTATCTCTCTGGACCTGACCGGCTCACCGGCCGGTGCCATGAAAGTCTTCCTCGTCTTCTATATCGCCTGCGTTGTGATTACGTGGCTGGTATATGGCCGAAATACCAAGAAAAATAAGTAAGTGTGATTATCCGTTTACGCGGCCTTCGGGCCGCGTTTTTTTTAGCCTGAATAATAGTTACAACATACTTACGGCTTTTACGGCAGACGCCTGCGGTGACACTGCGATCGCCATCGCTTTGCAGGTGGCTCTACCCCTTAATACCTGAGATGTTAAATTTTGACTGGCTTTTTGTACGATAAAATAAAAATAACTCTATATTTCATGATGATATGAATTTTTTGAAGATACCGCTTTGGTGGTATTTGGTGTAATCCCTCGCCTGAAAGTCCCTCCTCGTCTTGATCGTTATCAATTCTCCCCCTCTTTCAGGGCGTTACCTTCGCTGCAAATCAGCAATGTCGATTTAGAGAGCCACAGGCTCCACACAGGAGATACCCGATGAGCAAATTTTTGGACCGGTTTCGCTACTTCAAACAGAAGGGTGAAACTTTTGCCGATGGGCACGGCCAGGTTCTGGATACCAACCGGGACTGGGAAGACGGTTACCGCCAGCGCTGGCAGCATGACAAAGTCGTCCGTTCGACCCACGGCGTGAACTGTACCGGCTCATGCAGCTGGAAGATTTTCGTTAAAAACGGTCTGGTGACCTGGGAAATGCAGCAGACCGACTATCCGCGCACCCGCCCGGATATGCCAAACCACGAACCGCGCGGTTGCCCGCGCGGTGCCAGCTACTCCTGGTATCTCTACAGCGCCAACCGTCTGAAATACCCGCTGATGCGCAAGCGCCTGATGAAAATGTGGCGTGAGGCGAAAGTACAGCACAGCGATCCGGTGGATGCCTGGGCGTCCATCATCGAAGACGCTGACAAAGCAAAAAGCTTCAAGCAGGCTCGCGGTCGCGGTGGTTTCGTTCGCTCCTCGTGGAAAGAGGTAAACGAACTGATTGCCGCCTCCAACGTCTACACCGTTAAAACCTACGGTCCTGACCGCGTGGCGGGCTTCTCGCCTATCCCGGCGATGTCGATGGTCTCTTACGCCTCCGGGGCGCGCTATCTGTCGCTGATCGGCGGTACCTGCCTTAGCTTCTACGACTGGTACTGCGACCTGCCGCCTGCGTCTCCGCAGACCTGGGGCGAGCAGACCGACGTGCCGGAGTCCGCGGACTGGTACAACTCCAGCTACATCATCGCCTGGGGCTCTAACGTTCCTCAGACGCGTACGCCGGACGCGCACTTCTTTACCGAAGTCCGTTACAAAGGCACCAAAACCGTGGCGGTCACTCCTGACTACGCGGAAATCGCCAAGCTGTGCGATCTGTGGCTGGCGCCGAAACAGGGTACCGATGCGGCGATGGCGATGGCGATGGGCCACGTCATGCTGCGTGAATTCCATCTTGATAAGCCAAGCCAGTACTTCACCGACTACGTGCGTCGCTACACCGACATGCCGATGCTGGTCATGCTGGAAGAGCGTGAGGGCTACTATGCTGCTGGCCGCACGCTGCGCGCAGCCGATCTGGTGGATTCGCTGGGCCAGGAAAATAACCCTGAGTGGAAAACCGTTGCGTATAACAGCAACGGCGAGCTGGTGGCGCCAAACGGCTCTATCGGCTTCCGCTGGGGCGAGAAGGGCAAGTGGAACCTTGAGCAACGCAACGGCACCACCGGCGAAGAGACGGAGCTGCGCCTGAGCATGCTGGGTAGCCAGGACGAGATCGCCGAGGTCGGGTTCCCGTACTTCGGCGGTGAAGGTTCAGAGCACTTCAACAAGGTTGAACTGAAAAACGTTCTGATGCACAAACTGCCGGTTAAGCGCCTGCAGCTGGCCGACGGCTCTACCGCGCTGGTCACCACCGTTTATGACCTGACCATGGCGAACTACGGTCTGGAACGCGGTCTGGGCGATGAAAACTGCGCAACCGGCTATGACGACGTGAAGGCCTACACCCCGGCCTGGGCGGAACAGATTACCGGCGTGCCTCGCGCGCACATTACCCGTATCGCACGTGAGTTTGCAGAAAACGCGGACAAAACGCACGGCCGTTCGATGATCATCGTCGGCGCGGGTCTGAACCACTGGTATCACCTCGATATGAACTATCGCGGTCTGATCAACATGCTGATCTTCTGCGGCTGCGTCGGTCAGAGCGGCGGCGGCTGGGCGCACTACGTCGGCCAGGAAAAACTGCGTCCGCAGACCGGCTGGCAGCCGCTGGCGTTTGCCCTCGACTGGCAGCGTCCGGCACGCCATATGAACAGCACCTCCTACTTCTATAACCACTCCAGCCAGTGGCGCTACGAAACGGTCACCGCGCAGGAGCTGCTGTCGCCGATGGCGGATAAATCCCGCTACAGCGGCCACCTGATTGACTTCAACGTGCGCGCAGAGCGCATGGGCTGGCTGCCGTCGGCGCCGCAGCTGGGCACTAACCCGCTGCGCATTGCGGAAGCGGCGAAGCAGGCGGGCATGTCACCGGTGGATTACACCGTGAAATCCCTGAAGGATGGCTCTATCCGCTTCGCGGCAGAACAGCCGGAGAACGGTAAAAACCACCCGCGTAACCTGTTCATCTGGCGCTCCAACCTGCTGGGCTCGTCCGGTAAAGGCCACGAGTACATGCTGAAATACCTGCTCGGTACCGAAAACGGTATCCAGGGGAAAGATCTCGGCAAGCAGGGCGGCGTGAAGCCGGAAGAGGTGGAATGGAAAGATAACGGCCTCGACGGCAAGCTGGATCTGGTGGTGACGCTCGACTTCCGTCTGTCCAGCACCTGCCTGTACTCCGACATCGTGCTGCCAACCGCGACCTGGTACGAAAAAGACGACATGAATACCTCGGATATGCATCCGTTTATTCATCCGCTGTCTGCGGCCGTTGACCCGGCGTGGGAATCGAAAAGCGACTGGGATATCTACAAAGACATCGCGAAGAAATTCTCCGAAGTCTGCGTAGGGCACCTCGGCAAAGAGACCGACGTGGTGACGCTGCCAATCCAGCACGACTCCGCCGCCGAACTGGCGCAGCCGCTGGACGTGAAGGACTGGAAAAAAGGCGAATGCGACCTGATCCCGGGCGTGACCGCGCCGCACATTATTCCGGTTGAACGCGACTATCCGGCAACCTACGAGCGCTTTACCTCTATCGGCCCGCTGATGGAGAAAATCGGTAACGGCGGGAAGGGGATCGCCTGGAACACCCAGAGCGAGATGGATCTGCTGCGCAAGCTCAACTACACCAAAGCGGACGGCCCGGCGAAAGGCCAGCCCATGCTGAACACGGCGATTGATGCAGCAGAGATGATCCTGACCCTGGCCCCGGAAACCAACGGTCACGTTGCCGTCAAAGCCTGGGCGGCGCTGAGCGAGTTCACCGGCCGCGACCATACGCACCTGGCGACGAATAAAGAGGAAGAGAAAATCCGCTTCCGCGATATTCAGGCGCAGCCGCGCAAGATTATCTCCAGCCCGACCTGGTCTGGCCTGGAGGATGAGCACGTGTCCTATAACGCGGGCTACACCAACGTTCACGAGCTGATCCCATGGCGCACCCTGTCAGGCCGTCAGTCGCTGTATCAGGATCACCAGTGGATGCGCGATTTCGGTGAAAGCCTGCTGGTTTACCGTCCGCCAATCGACACCCGCTCCGTGAAAGCGGTAATGGGCGCGAAATCGAACGGTAACCCAGAGAAGGCGCTGAACTTCCTGACGCCACACCAGAAGTGGGGCATTCACTCCACCTACAGCGACAACCTGCTGATGCTGACCCTGTCTCGCGGCGGTCCGATTGTCTGGATGAGCGAAACGGACGCCAAAGATCTGGGTATCGAAGATAACGACTGGATCGAAGTGTTCAACAGCAACGGTGCCCTGACGGCGCGTGCGGTGGTGAGCCAGCGCGTACCGGCCGGGATGACCATGATGTACCACGCGCAGGAACGTATCGTTAACCTGCCGGGGTCAGAAATTACCGAGCAGCGCGGCGGGATCCACAACTCCGTGACCCGCATTACGCCGAAGCCGACCCACATGATCGGTGGCTATGCGCAGCTGGCCTACGGCTTTAACTACTACGGCACCGTAGGATCGAACCGCGATGAGTTCGTGGTGGTACGTAAGATGAAGAATATTAACTGGTTAGACGGCGAAGGTAATGACCAGGTACAGGAGAGCGTAAAATGAAAATTCGTTCACAAGTCGGCATGGTGCTGAATCTGGATAAATGCATCGGCTGTCATACCTGCTCGGTCACCTGTAAAAACGTCTGGACCAGCCGTGAAGGTATGGAGTACGCCTGGTTCAACAACGTGGAAAGCAAGCCGGGCACCGGCTTCCCGACCGACTGGGAAAACCAGGAGAAATGGAAGGGCGGCTGGATCCGTAAAATCAACGGCAAGCTGCAGCCGCGCATGGGTAACCGCGCGATGCTGCTGGGTAAAATCTTCGCTAACCCGCACCTGCCGGGCATCGACGATTACTACGAGCCGTTTGACTACGACTACCAGAACCTGCACAACGCGCCGGAAAGCAAGCACCAGCCGATCGCTCGTCCGCGCTCGCTGATCACCGGTCAGCGCATGGACAAGATCACCAGCGGTCCAAACTGGGAGGAGATTCTGGGCGGCGAGTTCGAGAAACGCGCCAAAGACCAGAACTTCGAGAACATGCAGAAGGCGATGTACGGCCAGTTCGAAAATACCTTCATGATGTATCTGCCGCGCCTGTGCGAGCACTGCCTCAACCCGGCGTGCGTGGCGACCTGCCCGAGCGGCGCTATCTACAAGCGTGAAGAAGATGGCATCGTGCTGATCGACCAGGACAAGTGTCGCGGCTGGCGCATGTGCATCACCGGCTGCCCGTACAAAAAAATCTACTTCAACTGGAAGAGCGGTAAATCTGAGAAGTGCATCTTCTGCTACCCGCGTATCGAAGCCGGAATGCCGACTGTCTGCTCAGAAAGCTGCGTAGGCCGTATTCGCTACCTCGGCGTGCTGCTGTATGACGCGGACGCGATTGAAAACGCCGCGAGCACCGAGCACGAGAAAGATCTGTATCAGCGTCAGCTGGACGTCTTCCTCGATCCGAACGATCCCAAGGTGATTGAGCAGGCGCTGAAGGACGGCGTGCCGCAGAGCGTGATTGACGCGGCGCAGCAGTCACCGGTGTACAAAATGGCAATGGACTGGAAGCTTGCGCTGCCGCTGCACCCGGAATACCGCACCCTGCCGATGGTCTGGTACGTGCCGCCGCTGTCGCCGATTCAGTCCGCGGCTGACGCGGGCGAACTGGGCAGCAACGGCATCCTGCCGGACGTGGAAAGCCTGCGTATTCCGGTTCAGTACCTGGCGAACCTGTTGACCGCAGGGGATACCCAGCCGGTACTGCTCGCGCTGAAGCGTATGCTGGCGATGCGTCACTTCAAACGCGCGGAAACCGTAGACGGCGTGATCGATACCCGCGCGCTGGAAGAGGTTGGTCTGACCGAAGCGCAGGCGCAGGAGATGTACCGCTATCTGGCGATTGCCAACTACGAAGACCGTTTCGTGGTGCCGAGCAGCCACCGCGAGCTGGCCCGTGAAGCCTTCCCGGAAAAAAATGGCTGTGGCTTTACCTTTGGCGACGGTTGCCACGGGTCAGACAGCAAATTCAACCTGTTCAACAGCCGCCGCATCGATGCCATGGATGTGACCAGCAAAACGGAGCCGCACCAATGATTGAACTCGTCATTGTTTCGCGTCTGCTCGAGTACCCGGATGCTGCGCTTGCGCAGCATCAGCAGGAACTCTTTGATGCACTCGCGTCATCTGAAAACCTGGATAAAGACGATGCCCAGCGGCTTGGCGTTTTCCTCCGCGATCTGCTGGCGCGCGACCTTCTGGATGCCCAGTCGGACTACAGCCAGCTGTTTGACCGGGGGCGTGCGACCTCGCTGCTGCTGTTTGAACACGTTCACGGTGAGTCCCGTGACCGCGGTCAGGCGATGGTCGACCTGATGGCCCAGTACGAACAGCACGGCCTGCAGCTCGACAGCCGCGAGCTGCCGGATCATCTCCCGCTGTATCTGGAGTACCTGGCGCAGCTGCCGAAAGAAGAGGCGCTGGGCGGTCTGCAGGACATCGCGCCGATCCTGGCGCTGCTCGGCGCGCGTCTTCAGCAGCGCGAGAGCCGCTATGCGGTGCTGTTCGATCTGCTGGTGAAGCTGGCCAACGCCGCGGTCGACAGTGAAAAAGTGGCGGAGAAAATCGCGGATGAAGCCCGCGATGATACGCCACAAGCGCTGGACGCGGTCTGGGAAGAAGAGCAGGTGAAATTCTTTGCTGACCAGAACTGCGGCGAGTCTGAAATCTCCGCTCACCAGCGTCGTTTTGCCGGCGCGGTTGCACCGCAATATTTGAATATCTCTAACGGAGGACGGCACTAATGCACTTCCTGAATATGTTCTTCTTCGACATTTACCCGTATATCGCGGGTACCGTGTTCCTGGTGGGAAGCTGGCTGCGTTACGACTACGGCCAGTACACCTGGCGTGCGGCCTCCAGCCAGATGCTGGATCGTAAAGGGATGCATGTGGGCTCTAACCTGTTCCACATCGGTATTCTGGGGATTTTTGCCGGTCACTTCCTGGGGATGCTGACGCCGCACTGGATGTATGAAGCGTGGCTACCGATCGAGGTGAAGCAGAAGATGGCGATGATCGCCGGCGGTGCCTGCGGCGTGATGACTCTGGTGGGTGGCCTGCTGCTGCTGAAACGTCGTCTGTTCAGCCCGCGCGTGCGTGCGACCACGACCGCAGCGGATATTCTGATCCTCTCCCTGCTGATGGTGCAGTGCGCGCTGGGCCTGCTGACCATTCCGTTCTCGGCGCAGCATATGGACGGCAGCGAAATGATGAAGCTGGTCGGCTGGGCGCAGTCCGTGGTGACCTTCCACGGCGGAGCCTCCGCGCACCTGGACGGCGTGGCGTTTATCTTCCGCGTTCACCTGGTGCTGGGGATGACGCTGTTTGTGCTGTTCCCGTTCTCACGTCTGGTGCATATCTGGAGCGCGCCGGTGGAGTACCTGACGCGCAAATACCAGATTGTGCGCGCCCGTCGCTAATTCGCCGTTTTGATACCAACCCCGCACTCGCGGGGTTTTTTTTCGCCCCAGCCCAGATTATTACCCGCGGCAGCAAACAGGATTAGCGCGCCGCCCGCCAGCTGCGTCAGGTTCAGCGAGTGTCCGAACACCAGATTATCGACAACGATCGCCACCACCGGATAGATAAACGACAGGGAGCCGGTAATGGGCGTAGGCAGCTTCTGGATCGCGCTGTAGAGCAGCTGGTACATAATGCCTGTATGGACGATGCCCAGCGTCAGCAGGATCGGCCAGGGAAAATCACCAGAAAATGACGGCATGCTGGCAAACGGCAAAAGCATCACGACGCCCGTCAGCACCTGGATAAAGGCAATATGCTGCGGCGCAACGGATCTGAGCTTGCGGGCAATAATGGCCGTGACCGCATAGAAGAAAGCCGCGGCCATCGCCAGGCCGATTCCGGCGAGCCATTCACCGCCGTGCGCGCCGGTCAGCTCGCTGGAGAGCAAGATCACCACGCCGCCAAAGGCGAGGAACAGCCAGCCCCATTTCACCAGGCTAACGCGCTCACCTAAAAACATCCCCATCAGGACCAGCATAAACGGCTGGGTGTTATAGACCACGGTCGAAAGACCAATCGAGATCCGTTCATAGGCCGCGAAGAGCAGCAGCCAGTTCACCACGAGCGCTACGCCGCCGAGAATGGCCAGCAGCAGCGTGGTGCGGGTGAGGGGACTGAAGGGCTTTTGACTTGCCCGGATAAAAATAAAAAGCGCTATTGCCCCGATAAGACAGCGCCAGAACACCACTTCCGTCACCGGCAGACCGCTGAGTAAAACAAACGCACCGATAGAGCCGGAAATTAACATCGCCAGGCTCATTTGCCAGACGCCTTTATGGAAATCACGCATCATCCACCTCCTGATTGTATGACGCTATTGTCGAAAATCGCTGTCGGGTTTTACAGGGATGAGATAAGGTGAAATGCAGTGATGACTTTTTAAAATTAGGTGAAAACGATGGAATACCTTCTCGATGATATCGACCGTCAAATTTTAGCCTGTCTGGTCGAAGATGCGCGCATGTCTTTGAAGGTGCTCAGCGGACGCATCGGTCTGACTTCCCCCAGCACGGCAGAACGCCTGAAGAGGCTGGAAGAGCGCGGTGTGATTCAGGGGTATGGCGCACGGGTGAATCTGGCGGCGCTGGGGTATACGCTGCAGGCGCTGGTGCGCGTGCGGCCTTTGCCGGGGTTGTTGCATAAGGTGGATAAATACATTCAGGCGATGCCGGAGTGCATAGAGAGCGACAAAGTCACCGGGGAAGATTGCTTTGTTATTAGGCTGGTGGTGCGATCGATAGAGCAGCTGGATGTGCTGCTGGACGGCCTGGCGGAGCATGCCCAGTGCAATACGTCGATTGTGAAGAGTTCGCCGGTGAAGCGTCGTTTGCCGCCGATGTAGGCTTCTGTCTTCTGTCTTCTGTCTTCTGTCTTCTGTCTTCTGTCGCCGGGTGGCGGCTGCGCCTTACCCGGCCTACAAAGGCGGATTCGGTTCAGTTTTATAATGATTTTTTGGATTATTTGAAAGTGATGGTGGTGGGGGAAGGATTACTCGGCGCGTTGCGCCTCGCCCTTCGGGTCGTTGCCTGCGGCAACGCTTTCTCGCTACGCTCGAATCGAACCTTAGTCGAAGCTTCTCATCCTTCCCCGTTACGGAAATACATGATGCCTGGTGCAAAAAGGAGGTTTGGAGTTATTTGAAAGTGATGGTGGTGGGGGAAGGATTACTCGGCGCGTTGCGCCTCGCCCTTCGGGTCGTTGCCTGCGGCAACGCTTTCTCGCTACGCTCGAATCGAACCTTAGTCGAAGCTTCTCATCCTTCCCCGTTACGGAAATACATGATGCCTGGTGCAAAAAGGAGGTTTGGAGTTATTTGAAAGTGATGGTGGTGGGGGAAGGATTACTCGGCGCGTTGCGCCTCGCCCTTCGGGTCGTTGCCTGCGGCAACGCTTTCTCGCTACGCTCGAATCGAACCTTAGTCGAAGCTTCTCATCCTTCCCCGTTACGGAAATACATGATGCCTGGTGCAAAAAGGAGGTTTGGAGTTATTTGAAAGTGATGGTGGTGGGGGAAGGATTCGAACCTTCGAAGTCGATGACGGCAGATTTACAGTCTGCTCCCTTTGGCCGCTCGGGAACCCCACCAGGGGTAATTCAAATTTTGATGTCGTGCTGAGAGATGGTGGTGGGGGAAGGATTCGAACCTTCGAAGTCGATGACGGCAGATTTACAGTCTGCTCCCTTTGGCCGCTCGGGAACCCCACCACGGGGTAATGCTTTTTGACTTACCTGCTTCCTTCTGGAAGCGGGGCGCATCATATCAAATGAGGCGCCCCTGTAAAGCATTCCTTTAGGTAAATGAAGCTGTTTGCCTGCTTTTTATCCGTAAAGGCGCAAAGCTAATCAATTCATTTTCCGAAAGATTAAAGAATGATGGTTCTGTTGCCGTAGACAAAGACACGCTGCGCCAGCACCTGATACAGCGCACGACTGAGCACGTTCTTCTCAACGTCACGCCCTGCACGCATCATGTCCTCGGCCGTGTAGGTGTGGTCCACGTGAATCACGTCCTGCATGATGATTGGACCTTCGTCCAGGTTGTCATTCACATAGTGCGCGGTCGCACCGATGATCTTCACGCCGCGCTCGTAGGCCTGGTGGTAGGGACGCGCACCAATAAAGGCCGGCAGGAACGAGTGGTGAATGTTGATGATCTTGTTCGGGAAACGCGCCACGAAGGATGGCGTCAACACGCGCATGTATTTCGCCAGCACCACGTAGTCCGGGTTATGCGCTTCAATGGCCTGCGCCATCAGATCGTCGTGTTCTTCACGGGTATGGCCTTCGTGGCTCACCAGCTCGAACGGAATATCAAAACGCTCGACCAGCGTGCGCAGCGTCTCATGGTTGCCAATAACGGCAGCTATTTCCACGTCCAGACCGCCGTAGTTTGCTTTCATCAGCAGGTCGCCCAGACAGTGTGCTTCTTTGGTCACCAGGATCACGATGCGGCGTCGACCGGCTGGGGTCAGTTCGCGCACGGAACCTTCCGGAAGCGCGCTGTCGAGATCGGCAAGCAGGGTGGTGTCGTTGAAAATACCTTCGAGTTCGGTACGCATAAAGAAGCGGCCGGTACGGTGGTCAACGAACTCGTTGTTCTGCACGATATTCAGTTCATGTTTGTAGCAAATGTTGGTAATTCGTGCGATCAGTCCTTTTTGATCGGGACAGATGGTGCGCAGAACTTTACGTTGTAATGATTGCATCGCCGGGAAATCCTGTTTGTATTTGCGAAGTCTGGGTTGTCAGGCATTACTGCCCGCAACACTTTTTAAATTTTTTACCTGAACCACACGGGCAGGGATCGTTACGACCAAACTGTGGGCGCGTTCCGTCAATATAATACCACTGCCCGCTTTCCTTTAAGAACCGGGAACGCTCGATAATGGCACCAGGTTTATTATTCTCGGTAAAACGAGCAACAAAGCTGACGTAACCTTCATCAACATGACTGCCCGTTGAGAATTCATAGACGGTGAGGCCGAGCCACTGCGTGTTCGCGAAGCCGGCTTCGATGTCCTGTCTGAATTCGGCAGCGTGGCAGGAGGGATGCCAGGTTTTAATCAGGTAGTCTGCGTCTTTGATCACAAAAGCAGTGTAACGTGAACGCATGAGGTGTGACGGGTCTGGTGCAACCTGATCGCCAGACAGATATCGCTGGCAACATAGGCTATACTCCAGAGCGCTACCACAAGGGCAGAGTTGAGACACGATTCTCTTCCTGGAACAAATAATAAAGGCGTAAAACGCTTCGGGTAGCACTATGTTAACTGAGCTGTTGCGTTGACGCTATGTCAGGAATCCAGGGGAAGTAAAACAGGGCTAATGAGAAAGGTTAAAATTGGACTGGCGCTGGGCTCAGGTGCAGCCCGGGGATGGTCACACATCGGCGTGATTAATGCCTTAAACAAGATGGGCATTAACGTAGATATTGTCGCAGGTTGTTCAATAGGATCGCTTGTCGGCTCCGCCTACGCGTGCGGGAAGCTTCCGGAACTCGAGACCTGGGTGCGTTCCTTCAGTTACTGGGACGTCCTGCGTCTGATGGACCTCTCGTGGCAGCGTGGTGGGCTGTTGCGCGGCGAACGCGTCTTTAACCAGTTCCGTCAGGTTATGCCTCTCGAAGACTTCACTGATTGTCAGATGCCCTTTGGCGCCGTCGCGACGAACCTCAGCACGGGACGCGAACTCTGGCTAACCGAAGGGGATATCCATCTTGCCGTGCGCGCCTCCTGCAGCATGCCGGGGCTTATGGCGCCTGTCCCACACAACGGTTACTGGCTTGTTGACGGTGGCGTTGTAAACCCGGTTCCCATCTCTCTGACCCGTGCAATGGGGGCGGATATCGTGATTGCCGTCGACCTGCAGCACGACGCCCACCTGATGCAACAGGACCTCATGCCGGTCAATCTCCAGAGCGAAGATGCCGAGGGCGAGAAACTGGCCTGGCATGAGCGCCTGCGCGGTAGAATCGGGCGTATGGCCGCGCGACGCTCGGTTGCCGCGCCGACGGCGATAGAAATCATGACCACGTCAATCCAGGTACTGGAGAATCGCCTTAAGCGCAATCGTATGGCAGGCGACCCGCCAGATATTCTTATTCAGCCTTACTGTCCGCAAATCTCTACTCTTGATTTCCATCGGGCTGAGGCCGCCATCGCAGCGGGCTCGTTAGCCGTCGAAAAGAAAATGGACGAATTGTTGCCTTTTGTGCAAACAGCACGTTAAGCACCTTTTTTTGACTACTTCAGCAAAATCTGACAGGCGATAGTGCCGATCGCATGCCACTATTTAGTTACTGTCAGCCAGGGGAGGAACCATGACGCAGCCATTGGCCGGAAAACACATTTTGATTGTAGAAGACGAGCCCGTTTTCCGATCGCTACTGGATTCGTGGTTATCCTCGCTGGGAGCAATCACTTCACTGGCTGAAGATGGTATTGACGCCCTGGAAAAAATGATCAGCATTACGCCCGATTTAATGATTTGCGACATTGAGATGCCGCGCATGAATGGGCTGAAGCTGGTTGAACATCTGCGTAACGAAGGCAACCAGACGCCGATTCTGGTGATCTCTGCCACAGAGAATATGGCGGATATCGCCAAAGCATTGCGACTCGGTGTCCAGGATATTCTGCTTAAGCCGGTCAAGGATCTGAATCGGCTGCGAGAAACGGTCTTAGCGTGCCTTTATCCGAATATGTTTAATTCCCGGGTAGAGGAGGAGGAGCGTCTTTTCCAAGACTGGGATGCCCTGGTGAGTGACCCTCCTGCTGCGGCGAAACTGTTGCAAGAACTTCAGCCACCCGTACAGCAAACTATTTCACACTGCCGCGTAAATTATCGTCAGCTGGTAGCGGCTGACCAGCCGGGACTGGTACTGGATATCGCACCTTTATCTGATTCCGACCTTGCGTTTTATTCTCTGGATGTCACCCGGGCAGGGGATAATGGCGTATTAGCCGCGTTACTTCTTCGTGCGCTTTTTAATGGTTTGCTGCAGGAACAGTTATCGCATCAGGGACAACGGCTGCCGGAGTTAGGTAGTTTGCTCAAACAGGTAAACCAGCTTTTTCGCCAGGCTAATTTGCCCGGACAGTTCCCGCTGCTGGTCGGCTATTACCACAGCGGTTTAAAGAATCTGATCCTCGTTTCAGCAGGTCTCAACGCTTCACTGAATACCGGTGAACATCATATTCAGGTGAGTAACGGTGTTCCGCTTGGGACATTGGGTACGGCATATCTTAATCAAATTAGCCACCGCTGTTCCTCCTGGCAGTGCCAAATTTGGGGCGCCGGGGGACGGCTACGCTTAATGTTGTCCACGGAATAAGCAATTGGATCTTAATTTTAAGATTGCTTTACCTGTGTTTTACGGGGAGTGCTACTA
This sequence comes from Enterobacter sp. E20, assembly GCF_000801755.2. Lineage (NCBI taxonomy): Bacteria > Pseudomonadati > Pseudomonadota > Gammaproteobacteria > Enterobacterales > Enterobacteriaceae > Enterobacter > Enterobacter sp. E20. The sequence continues at coordinate 2,749,606 of NZ_CP012999.1, read as the reverse complement.
TCGCTGCCCAGATTCATGCGTATTTGTCCTAATTGATCGGCAACGCGTTCTTTTCAGACCCGGACTGCGGGGTGAGGCTGATATACTCAACGCGTTATTTATTGCATAAAAGTTCAAAACTTGAACAGCTCAGGAGAATTTGAATGGCTGCCCTAAATTCGAAAGTCAGAAAGGCCGTCATCCCGGTAGCGGGATTGGGGACCAGGATGTTACCAGCAACTAAGGCAATTCCTAAAGAGATGCTGCCTCTGGTTGATAAGCCATTAATCCAGTATGTCGTTAATGAATGTATCGCAGCCGGCATCACTGAAATTGTGCTGGTTACGCATTCATCAAAAAACTCTATCGAAAACCATTTCGATACAAGCTTTGAACTTGAAGCCATGCTGGAAAAACGTGTTAAGCGTCAGCTGTTAGAAGAAGTTCAGTCTATTTGCCCGCCACACGTTACTATTATGCAGGTTCGTCAGGGCCTGGCTAAAGGTTTGGGCCACGCTGTGATGTGTGCACATCCTGTTGTAGGTGATGAGCCTGTAGCGGTAATTCTGCCTGACGTAATTCTGGACGAATACGAATCCGATCTTTCTCAGGATAACCTGGCAGAGATGATCAAACGTTTCGACGAAACCGGTAGCAGCCAGATTATGGTTGAGCCTGTTGACGACGTGACGGCATACGGTGTGGTTGACTGCAAAGGCGTTAACCTTGAGCCGGGCGAAAGCGTGCCAATGGTTGGCGTGGTAGAGAAGCCTAAAGCCGACGTAGCGCCTTCAAACCTGGCCGTTGTAGGTCGCTATGTCCTGAGCGCTGAAATCTGGCCTCTGCTGGCGAAAACGCCTCCAGGAGCGGGTGATGAGATTCAGCTGACGGATGCCATTGATATGCTGATCGAGAAAGAGACCGTTGAGGCTTACCATATGAAAGGTAAGAGCCATGACTGCGGTAATAAGCTTGGTTATATGCAGGCGTTCGTTGAATATGGTATTCGCCACAATACTCTTGGTGAAGAATTTAAAACCTGGCTCAAAGAGAGCGTAGGTATTAAGAAATAAGCCACGGTTAGATATGTCCGAAACCGGTGAGGCGCTGCCCACCGGTTTTTTTGTGCCCTAAACACTTCCAAAACCTGTCTCAAAGTACAGTTATTAAAATTGCCAAATAATGCTTTATGACAGAGTGTAAGGGGATGTTTGCGACAAATTTAGGTTAAAAAAAATCCCGCATTACGCGGGATTTTTCTGAATACGGCTGGATTAATCCTTGATCAGGAAGTCGTCCAGCTGTTTACCTTGTTCGTCCATGGCTTTCTTGATAACAGCAGGAGTGCGGCCCTGGCCAGTCCAGGTTTTAGTTTCGCCGTTCTCATCAACGTAGCTATATTTAGCAGGACGAGCAGCACGCTTGGCTTTAGTACCGGTTTTAGCTGCAGCCATGCTGTTCAGCAATTCATTTGGATCGATACCATCAGCAATCAGCATTTCACGATATTGCTGCAGTTTACGAGTACGTTCTTCGATTTCAGCGGCAGCTGCGCTTTCTTCTTCACGACGTTCATTAACTACAACTTCTAATTTTTCCAGCATTTCTTCAAGCGTTTCGAGGGTGCATTCTCTTGCCTGCGCACGAAGAGTACGGATGTTGTTCAGAATTTTAAGTGCTTCGCTCATTGTAGTAATCTCAAACTTATAATGGGGGGTGGTTTGTTGACCTAATAATAGAGCCATAAATTCAGTTGTGCAATAGCCAGGAATGTAAGGAATTCAAAAAATACTAAATAATGCCGCTATTATTAATTACGCTAACTTAAATTTCATCACCCAACAGTCTCGTTTGTTATCAGCTAACCCGGCTGGACCCAGTCGATTGCCTCTTTTTTTTGTGACATTTACCGCAGGAATTATAGTTGCGGCGGAGAAATATCAGCCTTTTGTATTAGTTCCCCACCGTGATGTTAAGACTGAAATAGTTAATAAATAGTGAATTTTAATGAACGGCGATTCCACTATAAAATGCAGTGTTATGTTTGGCTAAACATATAACATATTGGCCAGGCTGAGGGAGTTTACTTCATGTTTTAGCGGGTTATTTTCATGAAAAGAAGGTTGTGAACTCCGCGCTGAAACGCTTCCTCTGTGTGCTACATCGCTGATGACCAGACAAATTATGGTACAATGAATCATCGGGAATATTACACATTGATTAGGGTTTTACGGCCAATGGCACAACTTTATTTCTACTATTCGGCAATGAATGCCGGGAAATCCACCGCGTTGCTGCAATCCTCGTACAATTACCAGGAGCGCGGGATGCGTACCGTTGTTTATACGGCTGAAATTGACGATCGCTTTGGCGCAGGGAAGGTGAGCTCCAGAATAGGGCTCTCGTCGCCTGCCAGACTGTTTAACCCGAAAACCGATCTATATGAGGACATTCGTACAGAACATGCTTTGCAGCCCATTCACTGTGTTCTGGTAGATGAGAGCCAGTTTCTGACGCGTGAACAGGTTCATGCCCTTTCAGAGGTGGTTGATGAGCTCGATATTCCCGTGCTGTGTTACGGCCTGCGTACGGATTTCCGCGGTGAGCTCTTTGCTGGTAGCCAGTATTTGCTTGCCTGGTCGGATAAGCTTGTCGAATTGAAAACAATCTGCTTCTGCGGTCGAAAAGCCAGCATGGTGCTTCGTCTTGACCAGGCCGGGAAACCTTATGCAGATGGCGAGCAGGTGGTTATAGGCGGTAATGAACGCTATGTTTCAGTCTGTCGTAAGCATTATAAAGAAGCGTTGTCTGTAGGCTCGCTGACGGCGATTCAACACGACAACAGGAAATAACGCCAGCCTTGTTATACAGACATAAAAAAACCCGCCATAAAGGCGGGTTTTTTCTTCTGCTTTCAATTAAGCGCTTTTCTTCGCTTTCTTGTCAGCTTTGATGACAGGAACTTCTGTTTTCACAGCGGCAACGTCACCTTCTTTGAACTCACGACCGTAGAAGGTATCCAGCAGAATCTGTTTCAGCTCGGAGATCAGTGGGTAGCGCGGGTTAGCACCAGTACACTGGTCATCGAATGCATCTTCAGACAGCTTATCTACGTGAGCGAGGAAGTCAGCTTCCTGAACGCCTGCTTCACGGATAGATTTTGGAATACCCAGCTCAGCTTTCAGGCTTTCCAGCCATGCCAGCAGTTTCTCAATCTTCGCAGCAGTGCGGTCACCCGGTGCGCTCAGACCAAGGTGGTCTGCGATTTCAGCGTAACGACGGCGCGCTTGCGGACGGTCGTACTGGCTGAAAGCAGTCTGCTTGGTTGGGTTGTCGTTAGCGTTATAACGGATAACGTTGCTGATCAACAGGGCGTTCGCCAGACCGTGAGGAATGTGGAACTGAGAACCCAGCTTGTGCGCCATAGAGTGGCAAACACCCAGGAAGGCGTTCGCAAACGCGATACCGGCGATGGTTGCTGCACTGTGAACGCGTTCACGTGCTACTGGGTTTTTAGACCCTTCGTTGTAGGACGCTGGCAGGTTTTCCTTCAGCAGTTTCAGCGCCTGCAGAGCCTGACCGTCAGAGAACTCAGATGCCAGCACAGAAACGTAAGCTTCCAGGGCGTGAGTTACCGCATCCAGACCACCGAACGCACACAGTGATTTCGGCATCTCCATGACCAGGTTCGCATCAACGATAGCCATATCTGGGGTCAGTGCATAGTCAGCCAGTGGGTATTTCTGACCTGTTGCATCGTCCGTTACTACTGCGAATGGCGTAACTTCTGAACCGGTACCGGAAGTGGTGGTTACTGCGATCATTTTCGCTTTTACGCCCATTTTCGGGAACTTGTAGATACGTTTACGGATGTCCATAAAGCGCAGCGCCAGTTCTTCGAAGTGGGTTTCAGGATGCTCGTACATGACCCACATGATTTTCGCGGCGTCCATTGGGGAACCGCCGCCCAGAGCGATAATCACATCTGGTTTGAAGGAGTTAGCCAGTTCAGCACCTTTACGCACCACGCTCAGGGTAGGGTCAGCTTCAACTTCAAAGAACACTTCAGTTTCAACGCCAGCCGCTTTCAGTACAGAGGTGATCTGGTCAGCGTAGCCGTTGTTGAACAGGAAACGGTCAGTCACGATGAGCGCACGTTTGTGGCCATCAGTAATCACTTCATCCAGCGCGATTGGCAGAGAGCCACGGCGGAAGTAGATAGATTTCGGAAGTTTGTGCCACAACATGTTTTCAGCTCGCTTAGCAACGGTTTTCTTGTTGATCAGGTGTTTTGGACCAACGTTTTCAGAGATGGAGTTACCACCCCAGGAACCACAACCCAGAGTCAGGGAAGGTGCGAGTTTAAAGTTGTACAGGTCACCGATACCACCCTGAGAAGCAGGGGTGTTAATCAGGATACGTGCAGTTTTCATCATCTGACCGAAGTGGGCAACGCGTTCTGGCTGGTTGTCCTGGTCGGTGTACAGACAAGACGTGTGACCGATACCGCCCATGGCAACCAGTTTCTCGGCTTTCTCTACCGCGTCTTCGAAATCTTTCGCACGGTACATGGCAAGCGTTGGAGACAGTTTTTCATGTGCAAACGGCTCGCTTTCGTCAACAACTTTCACTTCACCGATCAGGATTTTGGTTGTTGCCGGAACGGTAAAGCCTGCGAGTTCAGCAATTTTGTAAGCCGGCTGACCCACGATAGCAGCGTTCAGTGCGCCATTTTTCAGGATGATGTCCTGAACGGCTTTCAGCTCTTTGCCCTGCAGCAGGTAGCCGCCGTGGCTGGCGAAACGTTCACGAACTGCGTCGTACACGGAATCAACAACAACAACAGACTGTTCAGATGCACAGATCACGCCGTTATCGAAGGTTTTAGACATCAGTACAGACGCAACGGCACGTTTGATGTCAGCAGTTTCGTCGATAACAACAGGAGTGTTACCGGCGCCCACACCGATCGCTGGTTTACCGGAGCTGTATGCGGCTTTAACCATGCCTGGACCACCGGTCGCCAGGATCAGGTTAATGTCCGGGTGATGCATCAGCGCATTGGAGAGCTCAACAGAAGGTTGGTCGATCCAGCCGATCAGATCTTTTGGTGCGCCAGCAGCGATCGCCGCCTGCAGGACGATATCCGCAGCTTTGTTGGTCGCGTCTTTCGCACGTGGGTGTGGAGAGAAGATGATTGCGTTACGGGTCTTCAGGCTAATCAGTGATTTGAAGATAGCTGTAGACGTTGGGTTAGTTGTCGGAACAATACCGCAGATGATGCCGATAGGTTCAGCGATGGTGATGGTACCGAAGGTGTCGTCTTCGGACAGCACGCCACAGGTTTTCTCATCTTTATAGGCGTTATAGATATACTCGGAAGCAAAGTGGTTTTTGATCACTTTATCTTCCACGATACCCATGCCGGATTCGGCAACGGCCATTTTAGCGAGAGGGATTCGAGCATCTGCAGCAGCCAGTGCGGCCGCGCGGAAGATTTTATCAACCTGTTCTTGGGTGAAATTGGCATATTCACGCTGGGCTTTTTTAACGCGCTCGACGAGGGCGTTCAGTTCAGCGATATTAGTAACAGCCATAATGCTCTCCTGATAATGTTTAAACTCTTTTAGTAAACCAGCGCTCGATACGTCACACAGTATAGACAGAGCCGATACGACTTGCGTAACACAAAGTAAAACAAAGAGTTACTTTCTGCGTCAGCACACTAATTTACTAAAAGAGCCTTACCTTAGCATCATCCCTTTTTGTCAGGTGATCTCCCTGGGGGCGTAACCAAGATTACTCACTTCTGAGTACGGAAATCATGATCTGCGTCAATTTTCCCCCAAGCTGATACCTTTCAGCAGGGTTATTTCGTTGAGATTTTTCAAGTGTTAAATAATTACGTAAGTAATGGAAGCGACGCTATCATTGATTATACATATGTTTAACATCCTGAAATGATAACGTTTTGCCACAGATTTCGAGTGAAGTATGCTAATAAAAAGGGTATCTTCAGCGCGATTTCTCATGGCAAAGTGTCAGTCCCGGGCATGTGTATAAGCGGAGCAAAACGTGATCCAAACGCTCTTTGATTTTCCAACGTATTTTAAATTTTTTATTGGTTTGTTTGCCCTGGTCAACCCGGTGGGGATCATTCCTGTCTTTATTAGTATGACGAGTTACCAGACGGCGGCGGCGAGGAATAAGACCAACCTCACCGCTAACCTGTCAGTGGCTATCATATTGCTCACCTCCCTTTTCCTGGGTGACGCCATTCTCCAGCTCTTCGGGATTTCGATTGACTCTTTCCGCATAGCGGGTGGGATCCTGGTCGTGACCATCGCGATGTCCATGATCAGCGGTAAGCTGGGCGAGGATAAACAGAACAAGCAGGAGAAGTCAGAAACAGCTATCCGCGAAAGTATTGGCGTGGTGCCGCTGGCCTTACCGCTCATGGCTGGCCCTGGCGCCATCAGTTCAACCATTGTCTGGGGCACGCGTTACCATAGCCTGATGCACCTGATTGGCTTTTCCGTTGCCATTGCGCTTTTCGCACTTTGCTGTTGGGGAGTATTCCGCATGGCGCCCTGGCTGGTGCGCCTGCTGGGGCAGACGGGCATTAACGTCATAACGCGTATTATGGGTCTGCTGTTGATGGCGTTAGGGATTGAATTCATCGTTACAGGAATTAAAAGCATTTTCCCCGGTTTGCTGCACTGATATTTCGTATGAAAGAACGGAGCCACGGCTCCGTTTTTTTACGTCATTATCAGTAAATCCTATAACTAAAGTTGAAATGCTCACATATCATAATAAATTCTACTAATAATGTTCATTGCTTGTATTTCAATGAGTTATTAATTCCCGCCAAACCCGCCTGCGCAGAAAACCTTCGATCGATCTGTTATTTTACTCACATGATACTCTGGGGCTTGCTGAGAGATAACCGAAATGATATTAGTAAATTCAACATTCCCCTAGATGAATGTGCTAAATAATAACCAGTTGTTAAATTTTTGTACAAAATCACTCGATGATAGCGCAGCGACGCGCGTGTAGAGAAAAATTTCTCTATCTTATTGAATGTCATGGTTTTTAAGTGGTGTTCGATGTCCGGCAGGGCTGCCCTCAACGATGCGGTACTCACCGTAAAAGAGAATTGCTTAACAAATTTGCAAAATGTATTGGCGCGCGTTTACGCCATTTGATACTTTCCGGCCTAATATTTTGCAGCATAAAACAAGCAGATGAGAATTATTTTCATATGGTTCTCTTCTCAGATATCCAATGCAGGTCTCAAACAGGGTAGGCCTGTAAAGAATCGACGCAAGACGGCCATACGAGCGGTCAGTAATAAAAAAGTCGGTGATAGCAAGCAGTAAAAGAAGAACCTGACAGCAGCAAAAAAAACTCCTGCGCTGTACAGGCCCCAACAGGGGATTACACAGCTGGCGAAGGCCAGTCATTATAATGAGTGGAGTACCAACACAATGTCCATCATCACAAAAAAAAATCTGGTAGCGGCGGGGATTTTAACTGCGCTAATCGCGGGCAACGCTGCAATGGCTGCGGACGTTCCTGCAGGTGTTCAACTGGCGGAGAAACAGACGCTGGTGCGTAACAACGGTGCGGAAGTTCAGTCTCTTGACCCGCACAAAATTGAAGGTGTTCCTGAGTCTAACGTTAACCGCGACCTGTTCGAAGGCCTGCTGGTGACAGACGTAGACGGCCACCCGGCGCCGGGTGTTGCAGAAAAATGGGAAAACAAAGATTTCAAAGTCTGGACCTTCCATCTGCGTAAAGATGCGAAATGGTCCGACGGTACACCGGTCACGGCCGAAGATTTCGTTTATAGCTGGCAGCGTCTGGCGAATCCAACCACCGCCTCTCCGTATGCGAGCTACCTGCAATATGGCCACATCGCCAATATTGATGACATCATCGCGGGCAAAAAACCTGTTACCGACCTGGGCGTAAAAGCGATCGATGCCAATACCTTTGAAGTGACGTTGAGCGAACCTGTTCCGTACTTCTATAAGCTGCTGGTTCACCCGTCCGTCTCCCCGGTACCAAAATCCGCCGTGGAAAAATTTGGTGAGAAATGGACGCAGCCTGCCAATATCGTGACCAACGGTGCCTATAAGCTGAAAGACTGGGTGGTCAACGAACGTATGGTGCTTGACCGTAACCCGCAGTATTGGGATAACGCGAAAACCGTTATTGACCAGGTGACCTACCTGCCAATTTCGTCCGAAGTGACTGACGTTAACCGCTATCGCAGCGGTGAAATCGACATGACCTATAACAACATGCCGATTGAACTGTTCCAGAAACTGAAAAAAGAGATCCCTAAAGAAGTTCACGTCGATCCGTACCTGTGCACCTATTACTATGAAATCAACAACCAGAAAGCACCGTTTACCGACGTACGTGTTCGTACCGCGCTGAAGCTGGCACTGGATCGCGATATCATCGTGAACAAAGTGAAAAACCAGGGCGATCTGCCGGCGTACAGCTATACCCCTCCATACACCGATGGCGCAAAACTGACCGAGCCAGAGTGGTTCAAACAGACTCAGGAACAGCGTAACGCAGAAGCGAAGAAACTGCTGGCCGAAGCGGGCTACACCGCAGATAAGCCGCTGACCTTTAGCCTGTTGTACAACACTTCCGATCTGCACAAAAAACTGGCTATCGCCGTTGCCTCAATCTGGAAAAAGAACCTGGGCGCGAACGTGAAGCTGGAAAACCAGGAGTGGAAAACCTTCCTCGACAGCCGTCATCAGGGCACCTTTGATGTAGCACGAGCTGGCTGGTGTGCGGACTATAACGAACCGACCTCCTTCCTGAACACCATGCTGAGCGACAGCTCGAACAACACCGCGCACTATAAGAGCCCGGCGTTCGACAAGCTGATTGGCGACACGCTGAAAACCACTGACGAAGCGCAGCGTACAGAACTGTACTCTAAAGCCGAGCAGCAGCTGGATAAAGATTCCGCGATCGTTCCGGTTTACTACTACGTTAACGCCCGTCTGGTGAAACCGTGGGTAGGTGGATATACCGGTAAAGACCCGATGGATAATATCTACGTTAAAAACTTGTATATTATCAAGCATTAATGGCAATGAGTGGGGCGGGCATGCTCGCCCCACGGTGTCTAACCAACGTCACATAATATAGGCACACGCCAGAAGGTACGGGCAATGTTGAAATTTATCCTACGTCGCTGTCTTGAAGCGATTCCAACGCTATTTATTCTCATCACGATTTCCTTCTTCATGATGCGTCTTGCGCCGGGCAGTCCATTTACCGGTGAGCGTACGCTGCCGCCTGAAGTCATGGCGAATATCGAAGCGAAATACCACTTAAATGATCCAATCTCCACCCAGTACTTCAATTACCTGAAGCAGCTGGCCCACGGTGATTTTGGACCGTCATTTAAATATAAAGACTATTCCGTTAACGACCTGGTCGCGTCCAGCTTCCCGGTTTCGGCTAAGTTGGGTGCTGCGGCATTTATTCTGGCCATCGTTTTCGGGGTCACCGCAGGCGTTATCGCCGCGCTAAGACAAAATACCAAATGGGATTATGCCGTAATGGGGGTGGCAATGACCGGGGTAGTGATACCCAGCTTCGTTGTCGCGCCATTACTGGTGATGATATTTGCCATCACGCTGAAGTGGCTGCCTGGAGGCGGCTGGAACGGCGGGGCACTGAAGTTCATGATTTTGCCGATGGTGGCATTATCTCTGGCGTACATCGCCAGTATCGCGCGTATCACCCGTGGTTCAATGATCGAAGTGCTGCACTCGAACTTCATTCGTACCGCGCGCGCTAAAGGGCTGCCGATGCGTCGGATTATCTTCCGCCACGCGCTCAAACCGGCGCTGTTACCCGTGCTTTCCTACATGGGACCAGCATTCGTCGGGATCATCACTGGCTCTATGGTTATCGAAACAATCTACGGCCTGCCCGGCATTGGTCAGCTGTTCGTTAACGGCGCGCTCAACCGCGACTATTCGCTGGTGCTGAGCCTGACCATTCTCGTCGGTGCGCTGACCATTCTCTTTAACGCTATCGTCGATGTGCTGTATGCCGTCATCGATCCGAAAATTCGTTACTAACGCTGGAGCACGCCATGATGTTGAGTAAGAAAAACAGCGAGGCGCTGGAAAACTTCAGTGAAAAACTGGAAGTAGAAGGTCGTAGCCTCTGGCAGGACGCGCGCCGTCGCTTTATGCACAACCGTGCAGCGGTTGCCAGTCTGGTTGTTCTGGTGATCATCGCACTGTTTGTGACCCTGGCGCCGATGCTGTCGCAATTTACCTATTTCGACACCGACTGGGGCATGATGTCCAGCGCGCCGGATATGGAATCAGGCCACTATTTTGGCACGGACTCCTCGGGACGCGATCTGCTGGTGCGTGTCGCTATCGGTGGCCGTATCTCGCTGATGGTAGGTATTGCTGCCGCGCTGGTGGCGGTGATCGTGGGTACGCTCTACGGTTCACTTTCCGGCTACCTCGGCGGCAAAATAGACTCGGTAATGATGCGTCTGCTGGAAATCCTGAATTCCTTCCCGTTCATGTTCTTCGTCATCCTGCTGGTGACCTTCTTCGGCCAAAATATCCTGCTGATCTTCGTGGCTATCGGGATGGTTTCCTGGCTGGATATGGCGCGTATTGTTCGCGGCCAGACGCTGAGCCTCAAACGCAAAGAGTTTATCGAAGCCGCGCAGGTAGGCGGTGTGTCCACCGGGAATATCGTGGTTCGCCATATCGTTCCTAACGTGCTGGGCGTGGTGGTGGTTTATGCCTCACTGCTGGTACCAAGCATGATCCTGTTTGAATCTTTCCTGAGCTTCCTGGGTCTGGGTACACAAGAGCCACTGAGCAGCTGGGGCGCGCTGCTGAGCGATGGCGCAAACTCGATGGAAGTTTCACCGTGGCTGCTGCTTTATCCGGCGGGTTTCCTGGTCGTTACCCTGTTTTGTTTTAACTTTATCGGCGATGGCCTGCGTGATGCCCTCGACCCGAAAGACCGTTAAGGAGCGCCGTCATGACAATTATTGAAACGGCCACTGCGCCACAGGCGCAACAGCAGAATAACCTTCTGCTGGATGTGAAAGATCTCCGCGTGACCTTTAAAACGCCGGACGGGGATGTTACCGCCGTCAACGATCTCAACTTCAACCTGCGCGCGGGTGAAACGCTGGGGATAGTGGGGGAATCCGGTTCCGGAAAATCCCAGACTGCCTTTGCGCTGATGGGCCTGCTTGCTGCTAACGGCGTGATTGGCGGCTCCGCTAAATTCAACGGACGTGAAATCCTCAACCTGCCGGAACACGAGCTGAATAAGCTGCGCGCTGAGCAGATCTCGATGATTTTCCAGGATCCCATGACCTCGCTGAATCCGTATATGCGCGTAGGCGAGCAGCTGATGGAAGTCCTGATGCTGCACAAAGGCCTGGGCAAAGCGGAGGCCTTTGAAGAGTCGGTCAAAATGCTGGATGCGGTGAAAATGCCGGAAGCGCGCAAGCGTATGCGCATGTTCCCGCACGAGTTTTCTGGCGGTATGCGTCAGCGCGTGATGATTGCGATGGCGCTGCTGTGCCGGCCAAAGCTGCTGATTGCCGATGAACCTACCACAGCGCTGGACGTTACCGTCCAGGCGCAAATCATGACCCTGTTGAACGAGCTGAAGCGCGAGTTCAACACGGCGATTATCATGATCACTCACGACCTGGGCGTAGTGGCCGGCATCTGCGACAAAGTGCTGGTGATGTATGCCGGTCGTACCATGGAATACGGCAAAGCGCGCGATGTCTTCTATCAGCCTGCGCACCCGTACTCGATTGGTCTGTTGAATGCGGTGCCGCGTCTTGATGCGGAAGGGGAATCCCTGCTCACCATTCCGGGCAACCCGCCAAACCTGCTGCGTCTGCCGAAAGGCTGTCCGTTCCAGCCGCGCTGCCCGCACGCGATGGAAATCTGCAACAGCGCTCCGCCGCTGGAAGAGTTTGCACCAGGCCGTCTGCGCGCCTGCTTTAAGCCGCAGGAGGAGCTGGTATGAACGCATTAGATGAAAAACGCAACGTTCTGCTCGAAATCGCCGATCTTAAAGTGCATTTCGACATCAAAGACGGCAAACAGTGGTTCTGGCAGCCGCCGAAAACTCTAAAAGCGGTGGACGGCGTCACGCTGCGCCTGTACGAAGGGGAAACCCTGGGCGTGGTGGGAGAGTCCGGCTGCGGTAAATCGACCTTTGCGCGAGCCATCATCGGTCTGGTCAAAGCCACCGACGGTAAAGTGGCCTGGCTGGGTAAAGACCTGCTGGGCATGAAGCCCGACGAGTGGCGCGAGGTGCGCAGCGATATCCAGATGATTTTCCAGGATCCGCTGGCGTCATTAAACCCGCGTATGACCATCGGCGAGATTATTGCCGAGCCGCTGCGCACCTATCATCCGAAGATGTCTCGTCAGGAAGTGCGCGACCGCGTGAAGGCGATGATGATGAAAGTCGGCCTGTTGCCAAACCTCATCAACCGCTATCCGCATGAGTTCTCCGGCGGTCAGTGCCAGCGTATTGGTATTGCCCGTGCGCTGATCCTCGAACCGAAGCTGATTATCTGCGATGAGCCGGTTTCCGCGCTGGATGTGTCCATTCAGGCGCAGGTGGTTAACCTGCTGCAGAAGCTGCAGCGCGAAATGGGGCTGTCGCTGATCTTCATCGCGCATGACCTGGCCGTGGTGAAACACATTTCTGACCGCGTGCTGGTGATGTATCTGGGGCATGCCGTGGAGCTCGGCACCTATGACGAGGTGTACCACAATCCATTGCACCCTTACACCAGAGCGCTAATGTCCGCGGTGCCGATCCCCGATCCCGATCTGGAGAAAAATAAAACCATCCAGCTTCTGGAAGGGGAATTACCCTCACCAATTAACCCGCCGTCAGGCTGCGTCTTCCGCACGCGCTGCCCGATGGCCGGGCCGGAATGTGCTAAAACGCGACCGGTTCTCGAAGGCAGTTTCCGACATGCGGTTTCCTGCCTGAAAGTAGACCCGTTATAATCGCAAGGGCTGACATGACGTCAGCCCTTATTTTTTGCGAGGTAACTGTGTCGCGTTTATTCACGTCAGCCCGTCGGCGGCTTTATCATTTTTTATTCGATCCTGAAACGGTTTCCGGGCGACGCTTCGAAGGTCTGTGCGGTTTATTTGCGCTCCTCAGCGTGGTAGTTATCTTTATTGAATCGGGTGCCGGGACGCAATACCACCTGACGTTTGACGAATGGCATATCTTTGTCTGGCTTGAGCTGGCGATTACCCTGGTTTTTACCGCTGAATATCTCCTCCGGGTAATAGCCTGGCCCAACCCGGCCAGGTATGTTTTCAGCTTCTGGGGATTTATCGACTTAGCCACCATCTTACCGCTCTATGTCATGTGGCTGTGGCCGGAGATCAGCCTGAGTTATGTCTTTGCCTGGCGAGCGATGCGCGTGATTCGGGTATTACGTATTCTGAAATTGCTGCGTTTTATGCCGTCATTACGCGTGTTCTGGAGTGCGATCGTCAGCGCCCGGCATCAGCTTATTTTGTTCTACTCGTTTATTGCCATCGTCATGATTGTTTTTGGCGCGCTGATGTATTTAATAGAAGGGCCCAAATATGGCTTTACGACGCTCAATGCGTCGGTTTACTGGGCCATTGTGACCGTCACGACCGTGGGCTACGGTGATATTACGCCCCATACGCCACTGGGGCGCATCGTGGCGTCCGTGCTGATTTTGATTGGCTATTCGGTGATTGCGATCCCGACGGGACTGATTACCACACACATGAGCAGCGCGTTTCAGAGCCGCAAGCAACAGCGCAAATGTTCTCATTGCCAGCAGGGCGAACATGAACACGACGCGCGGTTTTGTCACCGCTGCGGCAGTGAATTGCCGGAGTAAATAAAAAAGGCTGCAATCGCAGCCTTTTTTATTATTCGCGCCAGAGAATATGGCACAGCTTGTGGTCTTTCTCCCGACAGAGCAGGACGCGGGCGAAAATATCGTTAATTTCGCCGCCGTCTTCATCGGCCAGCCCAATCACCACTTCGGCAAAGAAGTCCGGATTCAGGTCGAAATCCACATGCTCAGCCCAGTCTTCTGAAGGGTCGAACAATTCAGCGCCGCCGCGCTCTTCGAACTGCAGATTAAAGAGGATCACGTCTGCGGGATCGAGGTTATCAACCGCCAGTTCGAGAAAAATGTCATAGGCCTGCTCGAGCGTTTCGTCTTCGGTCAGGCGATTGTTCAGATCCATTTCCATGATGACTACCTGTTTAACATCGTTGGGCACGTTTTACAGCAACGGACTAAAGAAGTAAAACAGTCGTTCGGCAATTCTCTGCCACATCGGACGTTTTACCCACAGTCTGGCATCCAGCAGCCGCGAGCGGGAGATATAATCATCCTGCACCGCGGCGAGGTCGCCGCCAAAGCCGGCATCATCAATGACCAGCGTGATTTCAAAGTTTAGCCACAGGCTGCGCATATCCAGGTTGACCGTGCCCACCAGGCTCAGCTCACCGTCGACGAGAACGCTCTTGGTGTGGAGCAATCCGCCTTCAAACTGATAAATTTTTACCCCTGCGGCCAGCAGTTCGCTAAAGAATGCCCGGCTGGCCCAGCCCACCAGTAGGGAGTCATTTTTGCGTGGCAAAATGATGCTCACATCGACACCGCGCTGCGCGGCGGTACAGATCGCGTGCAGGAGGTCGTCGCTGGGGACAAAGTAGGGCGTCGTCATGATCAGATATTCACGCGCCGAGTAGGTTGCCGTCAGCAGCGCCTGATGGATTAAGTCCTCCGGGAAGCCCGGCCCGGAAGCAATGGTATGAATAGTGTGACCGCTCGCCTCTTCAAACGGCATAATATTTCCGTCCGGCGGTGGCGGCAGGATACGCTTGCCGGTTTCTATTTCCCAGTCGCAGGAATAAACGATGCCCATCGAGGTGGCAATCGGCCCCTCCATTCGCGCCATCAAATCAACCCATTGACCTACGCCCGAGTCCTGTTTGAAGAAGCGCGGGTCAACCATATTCATGCTGCCGGTGTAGGCAATATAGTTATCGATCATGATCATTTTGCGATGCTGACGGAGATCCATCCTGCGCAGAAACACGCGCAGGAGATTTACCTTCAGCGCTTCAACCACTTCGATCCCGGCATTACGCATCATGCCCGCCCACGGGCTACGGAAAAAAGCCACGCTACCCGCGGAGTCAAGCATCAGGCGACAATGAATGCCGCGACGCGCGGCGGCCATCAGCGACTCAGCGACCTGGTCAGCCATCCCGCCGGGCTGCCAGATATAAAAAACCATCTCGATATTATGACGCGCCAGCTGAATATCGCGGATTAACGCCTGCATGACGTCGTCGGACGAGGTCAGCAGCTGCAGTTGATTGCCCTTAACGCCGCCAATCCCCTGACGGCGCTCGCACAGCTTAAACAGTGAGGAGGCGACGCTGCTGTTCTCCTCGGCAAAAATATGTTTGCAGGCTTTAAGGTCGTTCAGCCACTTCGCGGTGGAGGGCCACATGGCGCGGGCCCGCTCGGCGCGGCGTTTACCCAGATGAAGCTCGCCGAAAGAGAGATAGGCAATAATTCCCACCAGCGGGAGGATATAAATGATCAGAAGCCAGGCCATGGCAGAGGGTACGGCTCTGCGCTTCATCAGGATGCGTAATGTCACACCCGCGATTAACAGCCAGTATCCCAAAATGACCAGCCAACTCACCACGGTGTAGAAGGTTGTCATAGGTAAAAAAATCCTTTTGAAAGCGTATTGTTATGAGTGTACGCATCAGGATTCATCTGGCAAATAAAAACGCCAGGTAAAAGCGCTGGTTTGCTGCCGGGTTGGGTTTATAATGGCGACTCTGTAAGTTAAAGAGTTGTAGACATGAAGCGCAGTAGAACAGAAGTAGGGCGCTGGCGCATGTTGCGACAGGTGAGTCGTCGCAAGGCTCGTTGGCTGGAAGCACAATCCCGCCGCAATATGCGTATTCACGCCATCAGAAAATGTGGATTGACCAGGCACCGCAATGCGTTGCTGTTCGCAGTCCAGGATATCTGAAACCATGAGGGCACCGTAACGGGTGCCCGCTGATTTTATAGCGTCTGATTTTTTAGGAATAGCGTATTTGCAGCGATATTCCTGTTGTGTTTAGCAAAAGGAGGGAGAAGTGTTTGCGGAGTTTGGCGTACTGAATTTCTGGACGTATGTTGTCGGCGCATTTTTTATCGTGCTGGTGCCAGGGCCGAATACCCTGTTTGTGCTCAAAACCGGGATCGGTCACGGCGTTAAAAAAGGGTATCTTGCCGCCACAGGCGTATTTATCGGCGATGCGGTTCTGATGTTTCTGGCCTGGGCGGGCGTCGCGGCATTAATCCAGACCACGCCGGTACTGTTTAATATCGTGCGCTATCTCGGGGCTTTCTATCTGCTCTGGCTGGGCGGCAAAATGCTCTGGTCAGTGGTGAACCGTCAGAAAAACGCGCATGAGAGCGGCCCCGAACCGGCCAGTATGATCATGAAACGTTCGCTGGTATTAAGCCTGACCAATCCCAAAGCGATTCTGTTCTACGTATCGTTCTTCGTTCAGTTCATTGACGTGAATGCGCAGAGCACCGGCACTTCTTTCCTAATCCTCGCGACGACGCTGGAGTTGATAAGCTTCATGTATATGAGTTTCCTGATCTTCTCAGGCGCGTTTGTCACGCGTTATCTGAAAACGAAAAAGAAACTGGCAAAGCTGGGGAACGGGCTGATAGGGTTGCTGTTTGTCGGGTTTGCGGCGAGGCTAGCGTCGCTGCATTGATGGTTTGAAAGGCTCCTGAGGGAGCCTTTCAAAGATTAGAATAAATCACCTACAGTCGTTTAAAATTGTACATAATTCTTCCAGATTAAAATTTGTTTTGTCTATAAACACATCTAATGGAATTTCAGGCTTTCCTAAAATGAATTTCGTATCATTTTTAGTATAAGTACCTATTATTTGCTGTCTGGGGGCAAGTTGAGTAGCAACACTAGAGCGCAATAATTCGTTAATTGATGGTCTGGTTTCATAAGGGATACAAAAAACAGACTCATTTGAAGCAATGATGAGGGGCGAGTTGTCTTTATCAATTAATTTTTTTACTGCGTTAGTATCAACAGGAACATTGTTGCATGTGTCAACGTTGGCCATAAGTTTTAGTTTTCTATTTTCTCCTTCCAGCTTATAAAAATTAACTCCATATGGCATGGTTTGCTCTTGAATATTATCATAAATTCCTGTCTGAACATTAAGTGGCCCAGACGAAATACCGATAAGTTTCTCAGTAAACAAAGGAGAGGCAACACTGAGTTCTCTGCGATTGAAAAGACCTTTTTCATTTATTTGATACTGTACTGTACCATTATGTGTTAACTCATAGCCACATAAGCCTTTTTTACTATGAGATGTTATAGAGCAATCATTTATATAAAAAAGAATATTATCTTCGGTGGTTAATTTTTGTGCGTTTAAGGCAAAGGCTTCAAAATAAATGCTCTTGATGTTTTTATTCTTGTCAGCGGATCCGAAGAGAGGCCATTTATATTCTTGTTGACCAATTGTCAATATGCCATCCTTAAATGAGAATTTGTCATTTAGGGAAGGGTATTTCCATAGTGAGGATGAAAATCCTAAATAATTACTTATGTTTTTAGATTTTTTCCATGATTGTAATATATGGCTTTTTTCATTGCGAAGTAAACTGTGACCAAATCCAAAATCGGGTTTATCAGCCGAAGAGATATCAAGTACAGTCGGCCATACATCCAGTAATGTTCCTGGTTTTGCGATTTTAGTAGGTTTAACCCCTTTTTTTATAATAATAAAGTTGTTTCTACGCTTGTCCTGAATGCTGTCAAGCTCTTTACTGGCAGCGTTAGCCATCATCAAATGATCTGAAACAAGAACAATGATTGTATTGTCAAAATGGTCTGAATTGATGATTTTTTTTATAAAGTTACCAACAAGATAATCAGAGCAACTCGCTGATTTAAGCATCGGATTACTAATGGGGGCATTAATATGTCCATCACAGGCAGATAAATAAGTGCCTGCTGGCGGATGAGTGTTGACGGTTAAGAACGAGAGAAGGAAATTGCTTTTTGAGGCCGATAATTTCTCAAATTCACTATATACATGTTCTATGAGCGAATCATCATGAACTCCCCATCCACTAATATTATTTTCATCTACTACGCGATGATTAAGTAAATATTGTTTATCATGTTGATTTAGCCAGCCATGCTGAGAAAAGAACTTATCACCACCAGCAAATTCTTTATCACTCCCGCGTATAAATTCAGTAGTGTATCCACTATTTTTCAAATGCGTTGCAATGCAATCGGCCCCAGCCAGGAAATGAGACATATTACTCGCTGAATTCCCCTGGGGGAGAACTAATGGGATAGCACATTGCGTATTAACCATTCCTGCCATTGTCCATCCCATACCAGGAATTTGCTGTATGTCAGTAAATTCAAGGTATTGATCTGCGAGTTTACTTATATTTGGGATGTAATTAATACCATTTATATTTCTCAATGAACGCTCAAGACTCTCAGCATAAATAAAGACATAGTTATATTTATTCTTCATGTCGTAATCAATGCCGTTATATTGTTTAGCCACTTTCATCCCGTTTCCATAGGATAAGTTTTGAAGCGAGTTAAAAATATTTTGAGTTGCGTTAGACTTAAAAATAAAAATCGAAAGGAGAAGTATGTATAATGATATAAATAATGGGGTTTTGCTATGTGGTAATTTATTTCCATATTTGAATGAAATAAACAGTATCGCAATTGATATCAAAATAAATATGCTTGCAGCAAATATCTTAGGTAATATATCATCAATGGACGTTCCGTGAACATTGCTTTTTAGATGATAATAAACTGCATCATTTACACCATTTCCGGTAAACATATCTGATATAAACCAAAATGCAAATGTAAGCAATGCAATAACCATAATAATTGATTTAATTCTGACAAGTACAGAATTGGAAAAACAAACGGCCAGTAATAATACTAATAAAATATAATCCATAACAAATCTGTCTAAGTAAAAGAGATGGATGGATTATATCTTTTTTCATTCAAAATGGTAATAGGGCAATAAAACGTTAGTTTGCTGCCCTACATTTAGTTGATTGATTTAAAACACTTTCTTATACGGTCTGACCGTTACTTTCGCATACACACCTGCGGCAACATACGGATCTGCGTCAGCCCATGCCTGAGCGCTTTCCTGGGATTCAAACTCAGCAATCACGGTGGAACCGGCAAAACCGGCGGCGCCCGGATCGTTGCTGTCTACTGCAGGCATTGGGCCGGCGGTCAGTAAACGGCCTTCATCCTGGAGCAGCTGCAAACGTGCCAGATGCGCAGGGCGCACAGCCTGGCGTTTTTCGAGCGAATCAGCAACATCTTCAGAGTAAATCACGTAAAACACGGCGAAGCTCCTTAACCGGTAAAAGTGTCAGTTACGTTATGTGAAAGGGCAAACGACTGCAATGTAAAATAAAAACAATGTTAATACCCTGATCTGAATGCGCCTTTTTTGGCCTCTCATGCGCTAAAGTTGCGCCAGAACAAAGTGTCTTATTGAATATGATTGCTATTTGCATTTAAAATCAGTGTTCGGTTTTTTAACGTTGATGATTATGACTTCGATGACCCTTGATTTACCTCGCCGCTTTCCCTGGCCGACGCTGCTTTCTGTCGTGATTCACGGTGCTGTTGTGGCGGGTTTGCTGTATACCTCGGTTCATCAGGTTATTGAAATGCCCGCGCCCGCGCAGCCGATTTCGGTGACGATGGTATCGCCAGCGGATCTCGAACCGCCGCAGGCTGCACCTCCGCCACCGCAGCCGGTGGCTGAACCTGAGCCAGAGCCCGAGCCTGTTCCGCCGCCACCGAAGGAAGCGCCGGTGGTGATCCACAAGCCTGAACCGAAGCCAAAACCTAAGCCGAAGCCAAAACCGGTGAAGAAGGTCGAGGAGCGTCCGAAACGCGAGGAACGTCCGGTTGAACCACGTGCGACCCAGACGGTCGAGAATGCGGAGCCTTCGCGTCCGGTGATGAATAACACCGCAACCGCGCCTAAGCCGACAGTCAGTGCCCCTGCGGGCCCGCGCGCGCTGAGTCGCAACCAGCCTCAGTATCCGGCGCGAGCGCAGGCCTTACGTATTGAAGGCCGCGTACGGGTGAAATTTGACGTCACTGCCGATGGCCGCGTGGATAACGTGGAAATATTGTCCGCTCAGCCTTCCAATATGTTTGAGCGCGAAGTGAAATCGGCGATGCGCAGATGGCGCTATGAGGCCGGGAAACCGGGCAATGGACTGATTGTGAATATTGTTTTCCGCCTGAACGGCGGGGCGCAGATGGAATAAAAAAAGCCTCCGAAAGGAGGCTTTTTTTTGCCTGTCGATCAGGCCTGCGGAAGTTGACGAGGTTTTCCCTCGCTATCGACTGCAACATAAATAAACAGCGCTTCAGTGGCCTTATAACGCTGTCCAATGGGTTCAGAAGAGACTTTCTTAACCCACACTTCGATGTTGATTGAAATAGAGGTGTTGCCGCGTTTGACGCAGCGGGCGTAGCAGCAAACCACATCTCCCACCGCAACCGGGCGCAGGAAGGTCATGCCGTCCACTCGCACAGTCACCACGCGCCCGTGGGCAATCTCTTTTGCCAGAATTGCGCCGCCCATATCCATCTGCGACATCAGCCAGCCGCCAAAAATATCGCCATTGGCATTGGTGTCAGCGGGCATTGCCAGTGTGCGTAAAACCAGTTCGCCCTGCGGGGCGTTAGTTGTTGTCATTGTTTTAACTCGTAACGGAAGACTTCAGGCGGGATGCTACTATGATTTCACAGCGGAGAGAATAGACCAGAACGCCTGTCGTAGACGTTCTGGTCAGTCATTAATCAGTGCTTGTCGTCCTGCGGCATAACCTCGACAGCATTAAGTCGAAAGCACGCATCCTGCTCTGCTGGGTTGATGAGGCAGAATCAGTCAGCGAAGTAGCCTGGCAGAAACTGAGCCCTACAGTGCGTGAGGAAGGCTCAAAGATCTGGGTGGCATGGAACCCAGAGCGCGACGGTAGCACCACTGACAAGCGTTTCCGCAAAGAGGCTGGCGACGACTTCATCACCGTTGAGATGAACTATAGGGACAACCCGTGACTCCCTGATGTGCTGGAAGGAGAGACAGAATGACCAGCGCCGTCTCGACCCGCAGCATACGCGTGGGTTTGGGAAGGTGCTTACCTTGAAAACTCAGATAAGCAGGTGCTGGCCGGAAAATACCGCATCGCTGAGTTCCCGGAAAGCCTCTGGAAAGAGGCAGAGCGCCTGTTCTTCGGTGCTGACTTCGGTTTCGCCAAAGACCCTAACACGCTGGTGCGCTCGTTCATCCTGCATAAACGGCTGTACATCGAGTACGAGGCATACGGCCAGCAGACAGAGCTCGACCACATGCCTGAGATATACGACACGATTCCTGCTTCGCGTGACTGGCCCATCAAGGCTGACTCGGCGCGACCAGAGACAATCAGCTATCCCAAGCGGCAGGGCTTTAATATCTCAGCCGCTGAGAAGTGGTAGGGAAGCGTAGAGGATGGCATTGCGCACCTCCGCGGATTCGACGAAATTATTATCCATCCTCGGTACAAGAACGTGGCGCGTGAGGCCCTTATGTGGTCGTACAAAACGGACTGCATCACCGAAGAAGTATGACCGAAACTCGCTGATGGATACGAGCACTGCTGGGATGGCATTCGCTACAGCCTCGATAGACACATTAAGTGTAAGGGCCAGATGGCCGGGATGATGATCCCAAAATGGTTACGATAATTTGTACGAATATCAAGCGAAGCCATAATTAAACTCCCGTCATATGATTCGGAGGTTTTATGCATAGCTTTGTGCACTTAGTTGCAGAAATAAGAGAAGAGTTAAGGCTTATAGGACTTGAGCATTCATCGCTAATTTTTACTAAGCTTGCTCAGCAATACGCCCCTTACTACCAATCATTCGAACCTGAAAGAAACGAGGCGTTACTGATAAAGCTTAAGGTGCTTGAGAGAAGCGTCGGGCTACAGAAACCATTTGATTGGGAATCGGCCCTCTCAAAAAAAACGAATAGGTCGCTACGGCGGCCTTTTTTATTGCCACAACGCCACCACCGGACAAACCATGTCTGACAAATTAACTCTCACCGTCAACCATGCGTTGAACGATGCGCGGATGGCACGCGCCCATATGGGTCTGGACAATAAGCGCCATTTAGCATGGTAAGAGTATGGCTTCCCTGAGCAGGTAACCTACGAACACCTCTACGCCCTGTACCGACGCGTTGGCATAGCTCACGGCGCAGTAGAGAAGTTGATGGGCAAGTGCAGGCAGACTAACCCGGAAATTATTGAGGGTGACGATGCCGACGAGAGCAAGGATGAAACTGAATCGCCACGGGTAATCTAGACACTTCCGAGCTGTTGATAATAGTGGTTTTCATAGTCTGTCGGTGACATCTGATCGCTAGAACCATGTCGACGCTTACTGTTATAAAACATTTCGATGTAATCATAAATATCGCTGCGATCTTCTTCCCGCGTTCCGTAGATCTTTTTCTTTATCCGTTCACGCTTCAGCAATTGGAAAAAGCTTTCTGCAACCGCATTATTGTGGCGGTTACCACGGCGGCTCATGCTGCCCTCCAGGCTGTGTGATTTCAGGAACGACTGCCACTCATGGCTTGTGTACTAGCTGCCCTGATCCGAGTGAACCAGCACCTTTTTTTAAGGATTACGCCGCCATACAGCCATCAGCAGTGTGTTCAGGACAATTTCCATAGTCATCCGGGATTGCATTGACCAGCCGATAATTTTGCGTGAGAACAGATCAACAACCACTGCAAGATAAAGCCAACCTTCGTGGGTCCTGATGTAAGTTATGTCCGTTACCCAACGCTCATCCGGAGCATCCGGATTGAACTGTCGCTGGAGCTTGTTGGGCGACACGATACTGGCCTCGCCTTCACGTGCCCGCGGGCTCCGGTATCCGACCTGAGCCTTTATTCCGGCACGTTTCATCAGTCGCCAGACTCTGTTGACTCTGCACTGTTGCCCGCTGTCGCGCAGATCCAGATGGATCTTGCGATAACCATAGACACATCCCTATTCCAACCAGAACTGTTTAATCTGTCCTGTCAGTCTCAGGTCTGCCTGATGGCGTTGTGAATGCTGCTGCTGAAGCCAGGAGTAAAAGCCACTGGGATGAACATCCAGTACCCGACAAAGCAGACGAACAGGCCAGCAACAGGTGTTGTCACGGATAAAGGCGTACCTCAGTCGGACAGCTTTGCGAAGTACACCGCGGCTTTTTTTAATATGTCCCGTTCGTCGGTAACTCGCTTCAGCTCTTTCCGAAGACGGCGGATCTTGGCCTGAGCATCTGACTGTTCTTTATTAGTGGAAGAATCCAGACCGTACTTCTTTATCCAGGCATAAAGACTGTGGGTGGTGATATCAAGACGTGTTGCAACACTGGAAACAGAATAACCACGATCAACAACCTGTTTGACTGCTTCAATTTTAAACTCTTCGGGATAACGCTTACCGCTCATGAGCACCTCTCTTTAAGTCATTTTAAAAGACTCGGAGGTGTCTGTTAAACCCGTGGCTATTCAATGGGGCGGTAGCTGCTGGCCACACAATGACCCTAATGGACATTTCATTCGGGGATAGCAGAGCGTTAGAAAAGATTTTGGTGGGATTTTTGGTAATCTGTATAAGTTTTGATTAATTAACGGGTGGTGCACAACACCACCCGATTACTATCAGACAAGCTTGCTAACATTTTTGCCAAGTCTAATAAACGTGATTTCAATATATTTAAATATGAAATTTGAAATTAAAATTGCATTGCATGTTGCAAAGATAAAATATGCAATACTTGCTCTTGGGTTTATGTTTAGTGGAGTTAGTATATAATGCTTCAATACGAAGAACGTAATGATATGTGAAAGGTATAGTGAGTATGATACATCCCCAAGTCTATCTAGTGCTGAAATTTGAGGCAGTAACCCCGAACGCTCAAATGAAAGTCCTGAAATGATGATGCATACACCTGCAATGCCATAATTTAATGGGCCATGATAATTTGATATGCCAAATTCAAACAGTAATATAAACGCAGTGAATGTTATAGCCGATATCAAAATGTAGAAGGTTCTACTTAGTTTCAGTTTTGTAAAAATAACTGAAATGGTAATGCCATAAACAAATTCTATCAACATTGGCGACGCAAGCAGCTTGAATATTCCTTGGGAATACAACGTTGGAGATGAAAAATCTAAAGCGACATGTTTATTAGATATGAGTTGCAGAATAACAACAAAAAAGAAAATTGTTGCAGAGGCTAAAAGCCCTCTTTTGGCATGCGAGAAGCATATAGCCATAACAAAGATAGAGTAAAATAATAGTTCGTACGTTAGTGTCCATGCCGGATAAAGGAAGTTATACCCGAAGAATGGGGCTGGAGCGTCAAAGTTAAGAGGAATAAACATCAGTCCCTTTGCTAGATCAACAGGCTGTGGTGTCCCTGGCGCAATGGAGATGAAAGCAAGAACGCAAAACAGAAACACAGGATAAATCCTGAACGCTCGTCTTATTACGAACGTTAGTGGTTTACTATGCTCCCTCTTCAGTGTGGACTGATGGATAATAAAACCACTTATTATAAAGAATAAGTCAACACCAAAAATACCATGCGAGAATAGTTTAGATCCTATATCTGGTAAACCAAAGGCGCCATTTAAATCTTCTTTGAGGTGAGTGAAGACCACCATCAGGGCTGCGATCCCTCTCAAATACTGGATGCTATGAAAACGTTCCTGCATTTTGTAACTTCCTGAAAAAAATATACTGAATCATAGCATTATGATGCTGGCGATCAAGTAAACATCTCAAATCGCTGCCAAACTTGTAGTGATAGCCGCTTGCATAACGGTTGTGGAGTTTCGAATGAAAGCTCAATTTTGGTGGATTTTACTTACTCTTTTTGTACATCTCTGAAGTTAGAGATGACAATCAGGTTTTCAAGAGAGACAGTGGCATCCCGGCGGATACATAATGATCTGAAAGTTGAGAGTTACTGGTGCGCCCCTGAACCTTGTAGAAGTCTACGCTTCGGTAGTGTGAAGTATTGTCCACCTTCTGTATGGCTTGCAGTGTAAAGAGTGAACTTCGAAAACTGTTCTAATCTGTTTTAAACCCGCTCCAGCGGGCTTTTTTAATTGCACATCAGTAACGAACGCGGTAATAGAGATTATAAGGGAAATTAGCCATCTTTTTGTTAATCTCCCTTTTCCATAATGTAAAACCTAATGCGTTAGGGTGCACGCCATCAGAAATGGTGTATTTCAAATCAATACCATCTTTGCCGATCATGCCTTTTGGCAAGGGGATGACTTGGCAGTTCTTGTATTGAGAACAAGTCTTATAAATTATGCGATTTGCAGCATCAAAATCAGGCGAGATGAAAGGGTACTTTAAACGATTTGGAACGAATGTTTCCATAACGTAGAGTTGCTTGGTTCGCGGCGCCGCGTAATCTATTACGGCACCAATCTCATCTCCCAGCTCTTTACCATGTTGACCCTGCAGCAAATTGTTAGCTCCGACAGACACTAAAATCCCGTTAAATTTTCCAATAGGAGCTTCTTTAATTTGCTTCATAACGCCATGAACAGTATCTCCGGCTATGCCCATATTGACGTAATTAACATGTAACTTATTCTGTTTTAGTGCTTGAACAATTGAGTCACCAAAAAAAAGAAAGTTATCATTTGAGGCCTGAGATAACCTCATGTTATTAATACTTTCCGTTATCCCGTAGAAACTTTTTGGGCTCTCATCAATTTTATATGGTGATTCAGCTTGTGCCATAAGTGGCATAGATAATGCAAAAAATAAACTAATCTTCTTCATAACAACCCCTTTTAATGCAGGGATTCTATCATTTTTACCTTGCCAGCGAATCTTGATAAATCTGATAATGCCGCGTGCTGTTTTTATATACAGTTGTTTATTTTTTTGGATGACTCATAAGATTGCAGTCGACAGCAGCAGACACACATGTCGCCTTTGTTGCGGCTACAGAGTCACTTCTACCTCCTTCAGCGAGAATTGTTGAAACTCAGGAAGGCTAATGACGACGCTGGAGGAAATGAGTCCCAGAGTCGAAATTTACAGTATCGACGAAGCTTTTTGTGACCTGACTGGCGTTCGCAACTGCCGAGACCTGACTGACCTTCGGCAAAGAGTGCCGCGCTACGGTTCTGAAGCGTACACCCCTGACTGTCGGGGTTGGTATCGCGCAGATAAAAAACACACGCTAAGCTAGCAAATTACGCAGCGAAGAAATGGCAGAGGCAGACGGGCGGAGTTGTTGATTTGTCCAATAACGATCGCCAGCGTCGTTTGTTGGCTATTGTGCCTGTAAAGGATGTATGGGGCGTCGGCAGGCGCATCAGTAAGAAGCTAAACACCATGGGCATCAAAACGGCTCTGGGCCTGTCAGAGCAAAGCACCTGGATTATTCGCAAACACTTCAATGTCGTGCTGGAGCGAACCGTCCGGGAGTTGCGAGGCGAGCCATGTTTAGAGCTGGAAGAGTTCGCACCAGCAAAACAGGAAATAGTCTGCAGCCGGTCATTTGGCAAACGCGTTACTGAGTACGAACAGATGCGCCAGGCTATCTCCAGCTATGCGGCCCGTGGTGCAGAAAAGTTGTGGGGAGAGCATCAATATTACCGTTTTATCTCTGCATTCGTGAAGACGTCCCCATTTGCCCTGAATGAGCCATATTACGGCAACAGTGCATCAATTAAGCTTCTCACACCTACAAAGGATTCTCGCGACATCATCAACGCCGCGGTAAAGTGTCTGGACAAAATCTGGAAGAATGGTCACCGGTACCATAAGGCAGGGATCATGCTTGGGGACTTTTTCAGCCAGGGAGTGGCTCAGCTCAAACTGTTTGATGAAAACGCCCCGAGGGCGGGTAGCGAAAGGTTGATGGAGGTTCTCGATCACCTCAACGCAAAAGACGGAAAAGGAACGCTGTACTTTGCCGGGCAGGGTGTAGAGCAGCAGTGGCAGATGAAGCGAGAAATGCTTTCACCACGGTATACGACGAGATATTCTGATCTTGTTAAAGTAAGTTAACTCTAACATCTTCATATCTCTGGGGGACAAGATGAGCGAAGAAAGAAGAAATTATGAGCATATTGAAAAATGGGAAGAATTAATAAATCAAAACTTTCATCGTTCCATGGTTGATGCTGCAAGTTCAGGAGTGATAGAGACTCATAGTGTTTTTGATAAATTTAGCTCTTGGATGGTAGTTGGTTGTGGAGCTACAGCAGCATTAATGATTGTAAATATCGATAAAATCATTCCCTATATTTCAACTCCTGGTCTAAGGTATGCTATATTTTTTCTAACATTATCAGCGTGTTGTGGTTTTGTTGCAAAATATTTTGAAATAAACGCATCCATTTCTGAAGCTGCAGGTCAAAAGACCACTACTATCATGAAAGCAAGGGTTTCAGAGTA
The DNA here is from genome assembly GCF_000801755.2 of Enterobacter sp. E20. NCBI lineage: Bacteria > Pseudomonadati > Pseudomonadota > Gammaproteobacteria > Enterobacterales > Enterobacteriaceae > Enterobacter > Enterobacter sp. E20. The sequence continues at coordinate 2,721,906 of NZ_CP012999.1, read as the reverse complement.
TGAAGAGGCAATGAAAGCGTTTGATGATTTAACTAAGCATACAGGTTATCAGGCAAAGGAAGGTCCAACGTACGAAGAATTTGCGGAAAGTTTTATTGGCTTATTTCCTTACAATTTCCTTAGGAAAAAGTTACGTCAACAAGTTATTCGAAAACAGGGTCTCCCAGAGCCAGGTAATCGTAAAGCCATACATGCGGTAGTACATCAATCAATAATTGTTTGCTTGCAGGCCGCTTTCTATATTGTGTTCTTGTTGACAATAGCATATTCAATTAACCTAGGAGCTTTGCAATAGTTTTTCATCAGCTTGAAGCTTGCATCAAATATGATCCTTGGTTTTTCACATTGCCCACGGCGCGCGACACCGCGTGCCAGATAAACTTGTCGGCGGGCACAGCACCGTCGGCAGCTATCTCTTCAGCTTCTTTCCCGCCTATATCCTGCCGCATCCATTCCCTGGCGGCTTCAGGCAACAGAACTAGCGGCCGGCGGTCGTGAATATCGACCAGTCTTTTGTCAGCTGCAGACGTCTCTATCAGAAAACCTTCTGCTTCATCTCTGCGTTCGAACGGGGTGCTGCCGATCGCTGCCATGAATATGGGCTGGCCGTCGGCCCGGTGAATGAAGTAGGGCTGTTTTTTGTCACCTTTCTTCTTCCATTAGAACCATCCATCGGCAAAGAAGATAGCCTGGCCATGCTGCCTGAGAGGTTTGAACATCCAATGGTGGCCGCCATCTCGACGCGCGCGTTAATTAGTGGCTGTTTATCCCACCACCCGGGAGCGTAACCCCAGAAAACATGATCGAGGTGCAGCTGCTCATCGCGTTCGCTCAGCAGCAACACCTTTTTGCCTGGCTCGACGTTGTAATGTCTAATGTGCTCAGGGTCGTATGCGATGTCACGATCACCTTCATCGGCCAAATAAGCGAGATATTCTTCACGAGTTTGTGCTTGTGCGAAACGTTCACACATAGAAACCTCCAGTCAGTTAGACTGAAAGTATAGGGCAGGGATAAACAGGTGTGCACCGAAACTTTATGATTTTGAAACAAGAGCATGATGATGGAAGGCAGCGAAGTGGTAAAGCGGGGCTTCGTGAAACTGGAAGGAGCTACGCAAAACGCAGCTAAAAAAAACACGCTTTATACAAAGTGTACATTAAAGCGTGCTTTTAATCATAATTAAACGTCTAATTTTAATCTAACTATTTGATATGGATTTGTATTCTATATAATTTATTACTTCTCGTCCTGCGGCATGTGGCGATAGATGTATACGCCGCTTAACAGCGTGAAGATAAGCGTCAGCGCGGTCAGGCCGAAGACCTTAAAGTTGACCCAGATATTCTGCGGCAGCCAGAAGGCAATATAGATATTGGCAAGACCACAGAGAATAAAGAAGACCGCCCAGGCGATATTCAGACGGGACCAGACTTCCTGAGGCAGCGTCAGCTCTTTGCCCAGCATGCGCTGGATCAGCGGCTTTTTCATGACCCACTGGCTAATTAACAATGCGCCCGCAAACAGCGCGTAAATAACGGTCACTTTCCACTTAATAAATTCATCATTGTGGAAGAACAGAGTCAGCCCGCCGAATACGGCGACCAGGACGAAGGTAACCAGCGCCATCTTTTCGACTTTGCGATAGCGAACCCAGCTGTAGATCAGAACAACAGCCGTTGCAACGATCAGCGCAGTGGTCGCGGCATAAATATCGTACAGCTTATAAAAAGCAAAAAAGACCACGAGCGGTAAAAAATCAAGAAACTGCTTCATTCTGTGATTCCATCTTCTGAGCGGGGCGGGAGGCAGCGATGCCCCCGCCTCAGGATTACTGACGAATTAACATATACAGGCGGAACAGATAGACCAGCAGTACCGCCGAAATCAGATTGCTCAGCGTATTCGCCACTACCGCGCCAACGTTCGGCGTTAATACCGCAAAATTCGGTGCAAACAACAGCAGGAGCGTTTTGGCGAGCAGCCAGCCGATCACGGCGGGAGCCACCAGACGCATATTAGCCCATGCCAGTCTGATGCTGCTGCGCATCGCGGTAAAAATCCCCATTTTATCCTGCACCACCATCACAGGCGCAAATGAGAGCACGATAGCCAGTAATACGCCCGGCACCACGACCAGCATAATCCCCATTTGCACCAGCATGGTGGTTAAAAAGATCAGAATAAACAGCTTAGGTAAGACTGGCGCACTCGCACCAATCGCCCGTAAGGCGCTGACCCGGTGGCCCGCCGAGACCAGCTGAATCATCAGCAAAACGCCGCCCGCCAGAACCGCATTACCAATCAGGCCTGAGAACGTTGACGCGGCAGACGCCCGCAGCAGAATTTGCTGCTGTTCCGGCGTCATGTTTTGCACCAGTTCAAACAGCCCCACGCTTCCGGCAAGATGGTCGCCCTGGCTCAGGCTGGCAATCTGTTCTTCACTCGGTGAGAAGGCATGGCCCAGCACCACCGTGATAAAGGCACATAGCAACGCGATCAGTAAAAAGGTTATGAACTGATTGCGGAAAAAGTTTCCCGTGTCACGGTAGACAGACTTCGCCGTGATAGACATGCACTCTCCTTGAGTATTGCAGGTGTTAATTAGCCGGCAATTGTACACCGGATGCACCTGCTGTGGCAGCATCAAGGCTTGTATGGAAAAGCATATCTTTGTAAAGCGGCGGTAATCCAACGCGCGCCCGGGCGCGATTGCAGGCTTCGTTGACCTGCCCATCTTCCCCCGACATGGCAAATTCCCGGCACGGGCTGGGCCGATCCTCATAAATGGAACATCGGGTAGAGACCCCTGGCTCACCCTGTAGCGCTACGCAGCGGGCCTGCTTTTGGTTTGTGCCGCTCATGCAGCGCAGAAAGGGCGTTAACGGCTCAGTAAGATGAACCGGAACGGTACCGCCGCCATCGCTGGCTTCGGCCCAGTAGAAAGAGACTCGAAAATACGCACAACAGGCTCCGCACGTCATGCACGGGTTGATATCACTCATGGCACACCTGCAAAAGAAGAACGCATCAAATCAACTTGTGAGAGCGATAAATTATCCAGCCGTCAGAGGAAGAGCAAGAGGGGGAAAAGGGAAAATTTTGTAACCGTGAAATGCCAAAAATTGACATGGAAACAACTTATCGCTTTTGGACGCGTAACAAAAAATTAATCCAGATCAATGAATGTTAAGTTACTGGTTTTAATGTGATCTGTAGCAGATCACTTATTACTCATTTGTGAGTATATTCTCATCCGCGATTAAAACCACAACGATGGAGCGGATATGAAAAAATTAGCGGTGGCAGCCCTTGTATTAAGCAGTCTCTCTGGCGGCGCGTATGCGCATGAAGCAGGCGAATTCTTTATTCGTGCCGGTTCGGCTACGGTTCGCCCGACTGAAGGATCGGATAACGTGCTGGGTATGGGCGGTTTTAACGTCAGTAATAACACCCAGTTAGGGTTAACGTTCACCTATATGGCGACGGAAAACGTTGGTGTTGAGCTTCTGGCTGCAACGCCGTTCCGTCATCGCGTGGGTCTGGGCGCAACCGGTGATATCGCAACGGTTCACCATTTACCGCCAACGCTGATGGCGCAATGGTACTTTGGCGATGCCAGCAGCAAGGTGCGTCCTTATATTGGCGCCGGTGTGAACTACACCACCTTCTTTGACGAGAAGTTTAACGATACCGGTAAAGAGGCCGGTCTGACTGACCTCAGCCTGAAAGATTCCTGGGGCATGGCGGGGCAGGTCGGTCTGGACTATCTGATTAACCGCGACTGGTTGATTAACGCCTCGGTCTGGTACATGGATATTGATACGGACGTACGCTTCAAGGCGGGCGGTCAGCAGCAAAGTATCAATACTCGCCTGGATCCGTGGGTGTTTATGTTCTCTGCGGGCTATCGTTTCTAATCCCGGCCGTTCAATGCGCCCCGACGGGGCGCATATCCTTTCTCACTTCTGAATCAAATAGCGAATGGTCGGACCATCCTGCTGGATATCCAGCACCGTGTAGCCGTGGTTTTTCGCATCCAGCGGAATGTTGTTGATGGACTGCGGACAGTCGCTGACCACTTCCAGAATTTCCCCTTTTTTGAGCTGCGGTAGGGCTTCAAGCGTGGCAACAGCCGGATAAGGGCAGGGTTCACCGACCATATCCAGACGGTAATCGGGCACGATCTCTTTCATGCAGCATTCTCCTGGGTTTCTGTTTTAACACTCGCGCGACGGAAGAAGCGTTTCTCCTGCGCGATAACCAGTAAAAAAGCGACCAGCAGCAGGGCGTAGGTGACCAGCAGGCCGCCGAGGGGGCCGAAGGTGCTCAGCAGGTTGACCTTGTCCCAGCTCGTGGCAAGCGCCGGGGACAGATCGTCCCAGAAGTACGCCAGGATCGTCGAGCCGATAACATTTCCCAGGCCCACCCACCAGTAATGCACCTGACCTTCAACGGCGCGGTACATCCAGCCGGTTTCACACCCGCCAGCCAGCACAATCCCGAAGCCAAACAGCAGGCCGCCAATCACCGCATTAGGACCAGCCCACATGATTTTCGGTTCAACGCCGAGCTGAACATAGCTGAAGATACCGATGGCGCTGACCGCCATCCCGGCGATAATCGCCTTCGCCATCATCGTCCGGCCGGTGATCCACATATCGCGAAACGCGGAGGTAAAGCAGATCTGCGCGCGTTCAATGAGCAGGCCAAAACCCACGCCGAACAGCATCGCCAGGCCGAGTTTGGGCTGATTCATCGCAGTGCAAAGCGCCCAGGCGACCATAGCCATAAAGACCAGCATACCGAGGCGGAAACGACGACGCGCCTGGTCCGGCTTCTGGGTTAACGGAGACGCCGCGCTGACTTTTGTCATTTTCACCGGAATGCGGAACAACGGCAGCAGGGTAAATTTGGCACCGAAGTAAGAGCCGATGGCCGTGGCGACAGCAAAGAACCAGGCGTGAAGCGAAAACTGAGGAATACCCGTAAAGAAAGCGGCCAGGTTACAGCCCATCGCCAGACGGGCGCCAAATCCGGCAATGATACCGCCGACCACCGCCTGCATTATGCGAATACGGCTTTTGGGCATCCGCAACTTAACGTTGTTTGCCCACAGCGCAGCCGCGAAACAGCCGCCGAACATGCCGACGATCATCATCCCGTCGATGCGGGTAAGCGGCGTGCCGTCCAGATGAATGAGTTTAAAGTAACCCCACTCTTCAGTATGCACGCCAGCGAGCTGTAGCAATTGACCACCCCAGCGGGTGAACTCGCCGGTCACGGCCCAGAAGGTGCCGGTAATACCGAAATAGTAGGTAGAGAGAATGCCTGCCGCGATAACGGCCGGAACAGGTGACCAGAACTTAACCAGGTAAGCCTGTTTAAAGGATTGCCATGACATGAATAAGCCTCTGAACTCAGAAGGATTAAAGATAAAAAAGAGTCCAGATCATACGCTTGCACGCCAGAATGGAAAGCCATTCACGCCGAAAATATCGACGGGATCAATTTTGAGGTAATCCGTTGTAGAAGGTGGGGAAGGAAGGGTAACCGTCTGGCAGGGAGCCAGACGGTGGAAGGGTTATGCTTTGCGCGTCGCCGCTTTCATTGCGGTCACAAACGCTTTCAGCTCGGCCAGCATCTGCTCTGGCTTGTCCACGTTCTTCTCGATGATCTTCACAATCGCGGAGCCTGAGATGGCACCAGCCGCCTTCGCGTCAATCGCTGCGCTGACCTGATCCGGGGAGGAAATCCCGAACCCCTGCAGCGGAGGTGCGGCATGGTACTCGGCCAGCTTCTCCACCAGATGATGCAGCGGCAGGGCGGCTTTATTCTCGGCACCGGTCACGCCCGCGCGGGAGAGCAGGTAGGTATACCCGCGTCCGTAAGAGGCAATCTGGCGCAGCAGGGCGTCATCGGCGTTCGGCGGGCAGATGAAAATCGGGGCGACGTTATGGCGCATGGCCGCCTGACGGAATGGCGCAGATTCCTCGACCGGCACGTCTGCCACCAGAACGGAGTCGACGCCCACGCGCGCGCACTCGGCATAGAACTCATCAATACCGCGGTTGAACACCAGGTTGGCGTACATCAGCAGGCCGATCGGAATGGTCGGGTGCTTCTGGCGAATCGCCGCCAGCATCTCGAAGCACTGGGTCGGCGTCACCCCGGAGGCGAATGCGCGCAGCGTCGCATTCTGGATGGTTGGGCCATCCGCCAGCGGATCGGAGAACGGAATACCCAGCTCCAGCGCGTCGGCACCGGCTTCAATCAGGGTGTCGATAATCTTCAGCGACTGTTCCGGGCCCGGATCGCCCAGGGTGACGAAGGGAACGAACGCGCCTTCCTGGCGGGATTTCAGCTCTGCAAATACGTTATCGTAGCGTTCCATCAGATTTCCCCTCGTGCTTTCAGAATATCGTGAACGGTGAAGATATCTTTGTCACCGCGGCCGGAAAGGTTCACCACCAGCAGCTGTTCTTTTTCCGGGTTTTCTTTCATCATTTTCAGCGCGTGCGCCAGCGCGTGCGAAGACTCCAGCGCCGGGATGATCCCTTCGCTGCGGCACAGCGTTTTAAAGGCTTCCAGCGCTTCGTCATCGGTAATGGAGACATAGTCCGCGCGGCCGGTGCTGTTTAGATACGCATGCTGCGGCCCGACGGACGGGAAGTCGAGGCCGGCAGAAATAGAGTAAGACTCTTCAATCTGGCCTTCATCTGTTTGCATCATCGGGGATTTCATCCCGAAGTAGATCCCCACGCGGCCATGCTTCAGCGGCGCGCCGTGTTCACCCGATTCAATGCCGTGCCCGGCTGGCTCGACGCCAATCAGACCGACGCTGGCGTCGTCGATAAAGTCTGCGAACATGCCGATGGCGTTAGATCCGCCGCCAACGCAGGCGATCACCGCATCCGGCAGACGCCCCTCTTTTTCGAGGATCTGCGCTTTGGTCTCTTCACCGATCATGCGCTGGAATTCGCGCACGATAGTCGGGAACGGGTGCGGGCCCGCCGCGGTACCGAGCATATAGTGCGCGGTTTCATAGCTGCCAGACCAGTCGCGAAGCGCTTCGTTACAGGCATCCTTCAGCGTCGCGGAGCCGCTGTGCACCGGGATCACTTCCGCTCCCATCAGACGCATACGGAAGACGTTCGGAGACTGACGCTCAACGTCTTTCGCTCCCATATAGATGCGGCATTTCAGGCCGAGCAGGGCGCTGGCAAGCGCAGAGGCCACGCCGTGCTGACCCGCACCGGTTTCGGCGATGATTTCGGTTTTGCCCATACGCTTCGCGAGCAGCGCCTGGCCCAGCACCTGGTTAGTTTTATGCGCGCCGCCGTGCAGCAGGTCTTCACGCTTCAGATACAGCGTAGTTTTGGTGCCTTCCGTCAGGTTGCGGCATTTGGTCAGCGCGGTCGGACGACCGGCGTAATTTTTCAGCAGGTCGGTAAATTCCGCCTGAAACGCCGGATCTTTCTGCGCGCTGACAAACGCTTCTTCCAGTTGGCGCAGCGCGGGCATCAGGATTTGCGGGACGTACATCCCGCCGAACTCACCAAAATACGGGTTAAGTAATGTCGTCATCTTCTCTTCCTTAATATGCACGCAGAGTTTTAAATACCGAGGCCAGCTTGCTGGCATCTTTGATACCCGGTTGGGACTCTACGCCTGAATTGAAATCGAGGCCTGCGCAGCCGGTTTTAGCGGCTTCTACGCAGTTATCCGGGCTTAATCCGCCCGCCAGCAGGACGTTGTCCAGCTTTTCGCCGTTCAGCAGCGACCAGTCAAAACGCTGGCCGGTACCGCCCTGGCCGTTATCGAGGACGTATTTATCCACATGGTTCAGGTTACGCGAGGGCAACGTATCGCCAACGCTTTGCGCTTTCCAGATTTGCACCTGTGGTGCCAGCGCGGCGCGCAGGGCATCGATGTAGCTCTGGTCTTCATCGCCGTGGAGCTGCACCGCGCTGAGGGATAACGCGTCGGCTTTTGCCGTAACGTCTGCAATTTCTACGTTGCGGAAAACGCCTACATAGCTGAGCGGAGCCGCTGCGATGACCTTACGCGCCTGCTCTTCGCTGACCGCGCGAGGAGAGGAGTCCACAAAGATCAGCCCGCCATAAATCGCCCCGGCTTCATACGCGGCCTGAGCATCCTGTTCGCGGGTTAAGCCGCAGACTTTGTTTTCACCCAGCAGCACGCGACGCACGGCCGCATTAAGATCGTCATGTTCCATCATGGCGGAGCCAATCAGGAAACCGTTGGCGAAGTGGCTCAGCTCGCGCACCTGGGCGTAGCTGTTAATGCCGGATTCGCTGATCACCGTGACGCCAGACCCCAGACGCGGCGCCAGCTGACGCGTACGGTTAAGGTCAATGGACAGGTCACGCAGATCGCGGTTGTTAATGCCGACCACTTTGGCTTCCAGCGCAATCGCGCGCTCCAGCTCCTCTTCGTTGCTCACTTCGGTCAGCACGCCCATGTTAAGGCTGTGCGCGACGGCGGAAAGCTGGCGATACTGCTCGTCGTCGAGCACCGAGAGCATCAGCAGGCAGGCGTCGGCCTGGTAAAAGCGCGCCAGCCAGATCTGATACGGGTCGATAATAAAGTCTTTGCACAGGATCGGCTGCGGCGCGATGCCGCTGACGATCGGCAGAAAATCGAAGCTGCCCTGGAAATATTTCTCATCCGTCAGCACGGAGATGGCTGACGCATGATGCTTATAAATGCCGGCAATACGCGCCGGATCGAAATCGTCACGAATAACGCCTTTAGACGGGGAGGCTTTTTTGCACTCAAGAATAAACGCGGTGCGTGCACCCTGGAGGGCATCATAGAAACGACGTTGGCTTGGTACGACGTCATTCTGGAAACTGGCAAGCGGCTGCTGTTGCTTGCGGGCTTCCACCCAGATGGCCTTATCGGCAACGATTTTCGCTAAAACGGTCTGCATTCTTTACCCTCTTGCCGCAAGTGCGGTAACGCGATCGTAAGCTGCACCGGAGCGCAGTACATCCAGAACTTTTTGAACGTTGGCCTTCAGGTCTTCCTCACCGTGCAAACGCATCAGCATGGCGACGTTGGCAGCAACGGCGGCCTCATGGGCGACCTCTCCTTTACCTTGTAATAAGCGCGTGAGAATGTCACGGTTTTCTTCCGGCGTACCGCCAGCCAGCGCTTCCTGGTGATACGGGGCAAGGCCGAAGTCGGCCGCCTCCAGCTGATAGCTCAGGATTTCGCCGTCGCGCAGTTCGGCCACCAGCGTTGGCGCATGAAGAGAAACCTCATCCATACCGCCGCTGTGCACCACGGCGGCACGCTGATAACCCAGCACGCGCAGCGTCTCGGCAATCGGCAGAACCAGCTCAGGGCTGTAAACGCCAATCAGCGCCAGCGGCGGGTGGGCCGGGTTGATCAGCGGGCCGAGCACGTTAAACAGCGTGCGGGTTTTAAGCTGCTGACGAACCGGCATCGCGTGGCGGAAACCGGTGTGGTACTTCGGCGCAAACAGGAAGCAGACGCCCAGGTCATCCAGCGCTTCACGGGAACGCTCGGCGTTCATATCGAGGTTAATACCGAATGCGGCGAGCAGATCGGAAGAACCTGACCGGCTGGAAACGCTGCGGTTACCGTGCTTCGCGACCTTCAAACCGCACGCCGCCGCCACGAAGGCGCTGGCGGTGGAGATATTGATGCTGTTACTGCCGTCACCGCCGGTACCGACGATATCCGCAAACTGATAGTCCGGGCGCGGGAACGGGGCGGCATTTTCCAGCAGGGCCGTAGCGGCACCGGCGATCTCCTGCGGGCTTTCGCCGCGCACCTTCATGCTCACCAGCGCGGCTGCCAGCTGCTCAGGCTTCAGCTCACCGCGAACCACGGCGGAGAAGAGCTGATGGCTCTCCTGCTGGCTCAGGGTCTGCGCCTGATACAGTTTTTCCAGAATCGGCTGCAGGGTATTGGTCTGCTCCAGCTTCTGTAACGCCCAGTCCAGCGTCTGCTCCAGCAGGCGCGCGCCGTGGGAGGTCAGGATTGATTCCGGGTGGAACTGCAGGCCGCAGACGCGGTCCGCATCGTGGCGCACCGCCATCACCATGCCTTCAAACGAGGCGTTGATCGTCAGCCCGGCGGGAATATTGCTGCCAACCAGCGAGTGATAGCGCGCGACCGGGAGCGGGTTCGGCAGCCCGGCAAACATCGCCTGGCCGTCATGTTCAATGCTGGACGCTTTACCGTGCAGGATCTCACCCGCCTGGCCAACGTAGCCGCCATAGGCTTCAACAATCGCCTGATGGCCGAGGCAGATGCCGACGATCGGCAGTTTGCCGCGCATACGGGTCAGCAGCTCCGGCATACAGCCGGCTTCGCTCGGTGCGCCTGGCCCCGGGGAGAGCATCAGCACCGGGTTTTGCATGGTGGCCAGACGGTCAATCAGGGTCTGCGCCGGAACGTGGTTGCGGTAGATAACGACGTTATGGCCATTCGCACGCAGCTGATCTGCCAGGTTGTAGGTAAAGGAGTCGATATTATCGAGCAGCAGAATGTCAGCCATCAGAAAATCTCCTGTGCATGGTGTGCGGTAGCAATGGCGCGAAGGACCGCACGGGCTTTACTGCGCGTTTCGTCAGCTTCAGACTGCGGAACAGAATCAAGGACAATCCCGGCACCCGCCTGAACGGTGGCAATACCGTCTTCGACATAGGCGGAGCGGATTACGATGCAGGTATCGAGATCGCCGTGGGCGGTGAAGTAACCTACCGCGCCGCCGTAGCTGCCGCGACGGCGTCCTTCGGCGGCGGCAATCAGCTGCATGGCGCGTACTTTCGGTGCGCCGCTCAGGGTGCCCATGTTCATGCAGGCGCGGTAGGCGTGCAGCACGTCGAGATCGTGGCGCAGCTCGCCGACCACGCGGGAGACCAGGTGCATCACGAACGAATAGCGGTCGACTTTGGTCAGGTCCGCCACGTAGCGGCTGCCGGGAGTACAAATACGTGCCAGATCGTTACGCGCCAGGTCAACCAGCATCAGGTGCTCGGAGAGTTCTTTGTGGTCGGTACGCATTTCAAGTTCGATGCGGCTGTCCAGATCGCGATCCAGGGAGCCGTCGGCGCGACGTCCGCGCGGACGGGTTCCGGCAATCGGGTAGATCTCAATCTGACGGCTGGTGGCATCGTACTTCAGCGAGCTTTCCGGCGAGGCGCCGAACAGCGTGAACTCGTTGTCCTGCATGAAGAACATGTACGGGCTTGGGTTACTCTTTTTCAGCACGTCGTAGGCTGCGAGCGGCGACGGGCAGGGAAGGAAGAAGCGGCGTGAAGGCACCACCTGGAAAATTTCCCCGGCGCGAATCGCTTTTTGCATCTGGCGAACCACGGCGCCGTACTGATCGTCAGTCTGGTTAACGTCGCATGTCATTTTTTCCACTCGCTGCACCGGAAGCGCAGGCGGTGCTTCCGTCATCTGCTGCTGCAGCTGAGCGATGCGGTGCTCAAGGCGTTGTTTCTCAGAGACAGACGGCGTGAACAGGCTTGCCTGGATGCGGGTGTATTGCTTCTGGTGGTCGATCACCAGCAGCGTTTCAGCCAGATAGAAGCAATAATCCGGGCAGCGATTACCCTGCTCGGTTTCCGGCAAATCTTCAAAACCGGCAACCAGGTCGTAAGCAAACAGCCCGCCGAAGAACATCGCTTCACGCTCGTCTTCCGGCACGGTGACCAGATTCTGCAGCAGGCGGAAGGCATCGAAAACGGACAGGGAGCAGAGGCGCGCGTCTTCGTCCAGCAGCTGGCTCACCGGCGGAAAATGCAGAATGCGCATTTCTGGATGGCGTTCATTTTCAATGCCTGACGGCAGGGCGACATCCAGCAACGGCAGCAGCGATGCGCCATTGTCTGACAATGCCTTGATGGTGACGGTGTCACCTAAAGCGGTAATGCGCAGCGCGCTGTCGACCAGCAGCAGGCTCTTGAGATCGTCCTTGCTGTCGATATCCGCCGATTCCAGCAGCAGCGTTGCCGGACGTGCCCCGCACACCTGATGAAACAGCGCGGTCGGGTTGTGGCGATAGGCCGCCTCGCAGGTCAGCAGTTCGAGATGAGGTTTGGCTGTTTGCATGTTGTTGTTCTCATATTTTGTTCAAAAAAAAGCCCGCTGGGTAGCGGGCGGGTATCTGTTTGCATTTCGCAGACGCGTGACACTGCCCGAAGATCAGGAAGTGCGCCACCAGCCGTGCAGAGTGAAATGTGCGGTCATTTTCAGATACCTTTCTCGTGTGAACTTGCGTACTAGTTAACTAGTTCGATGGCAAGTTGTCAACCCTTGATTTCAGAATTTCGCGTTAAGTCGGTATCATGGTGTTTTCGGATGTCTCCAACCTGTTATGGGAAGTGCTTTGAGCGATACCACCTACGCCATTATTTATGATTTACACAGCCATACTCAGGCCTCTGACGGCCTGCTGACACCCGAAGCCCTGGTTCATCGCGCCGTTGAAATGCGTGTCGGCACGCTGGCGATAACCGATCACGATACGACAGATGCCATTCCGGCGGCGCGCGCCGAGATCGCCCGCAGCGGGCTGGCGCTGAATCTGGTGTCCGGCGTCGAGATCTCGACCGTCTGGGAAAACCATGAGATTCATATTGTTGGCCTGAATATCGATATAGACCATCCGGCACTTACGGCATTTTTGCAAGAACAAAAAACGCGCCGCAATCAGCGCGCAGAGATGATCGGCGAGCGTCTGGAAAAGGCGCATATTCCGGGCGCGCTGGAAGGCGCGCAAAAGATGGCGAACGGCGGGGCGGTCACCCGCGGTCATTTCGCCCGTTTTCTGGTCGACGCGGGCAAAGCGACGACCATGGCGGACGTCTTTAAAAAGTATCTGGCGCGCGGTAAAACCGGATACGTTCCGCCACAGTGGTGTACAATAAAACAAGCTATTGATGTGATTCATCATTCTGGCGGTAAGGCCGTGCTGGCCCATCCTGGGCGGTATAATCTTTCTGCTAAATGGCTGAAAAGGCTGCTGGCACACTTTGCCGAATGCGGTGGCGAGGCGATGGAAGTCGCCCAGTGTCAGCAGGCGCCCAACGAGCGCGCGCAGCTCGCGACCTATGCCCGCCAGTTCGGCCTGCTTGGGTCACAGGGGTCTGATTTCCATCAGCCCTGCGCGTGGATCGAACTGGGGCGCAAGCTCTGGCTGCCCGCTGGCGTTGAGCCGGTCTGGCAGCTCTGGGAACAGCCGCAGCAAATTGAAGAGAGGGAAGTATGAGTCAGTTTTTCTATATCCATCCGGATAACCCGCAGCCACGTCTGATCAACCAGGCCGTGGATATCGTCCGCAAAGGCGGCGTGATTGTCTACCCGACCGATTCAGGCTACGCGCTGGGCTGTAAAATTGAAGATAAAGGGGCAATGGAGCGCATTTGCCGTATTCGCCAGCTGCCGGACGGCCATAACTTTACCCTGATGTGCCGCGATCTCTCTGAGCTGTCGACCTACGCGTATGTTGATAACGTGGCGTTTCGCCTGATTAAGAACAACACGCCGGGCAACTACACCTTCATCCTGAAGGGCACGAAGGAAGTACCGCGTCGTCTGCTGCAGGAGAAACGCAAAACCATCGGAATGCGCGTACCGTCGAACCCGATTGCGCAGGCGCTGCTGGAAACCCTCGGCGAACCGATGCTTTCTACCTCGCTGATGCTGCCCGGAAGCGAGTTTACCGAGTCCGATCCGGAAGAAATTAAAGATCGTCTGGAGAAGGTGGTCGAGCTGATTATTCACGGCGGCTATCTCGGCCAGCAGCCGACCACCGTGGTCGACTTAACCGAAGATGCACCGGAAGTGATTCGTGAAGGCGTGGGTGACGTAAAGCCTTTCTTGTAAAGGTATAAGCAGATATACTACGCGGCCATCAAAGCAGGGCTCAGCCCTCTTTTGACCTGATTCGACGCCTGTGAAGGCGACACCTGAGGAAGCTCAATGAGCGAGAAGTTACAGAAAGTGCTGGCGCGTGCCGGCCACGGTTCACGCCGTGAAATCGAAGCCATTATTGAAGCGGGCCGCGTGAGTGTGGACGGTAAAATCGCCACGCTGGGTGACCGCGTAGAAATCGTACCGGGGCTGAAGATCCGCATCGACGGTCATCTTATCTCCGTGAAAGAGTCCGCTGAACAGATCTGCCGCGTGCTGGCTTACTACAAGCCGGAAGGCGAGCTGTGCACCCGCAACGACCCGGAAGGTCGTCCGACGGTGTTTGACCGTCTGCCTAAACTGCGTGGCGCTCGCTGGATTGCCGTCGGCCGTCTGGACGTGAACACCTGCGGTCTGCTGCTGTTTACCACCGATGGTGAACTGGCAAACCGTCTGATGCACCCAAGCCGTGAAGTGGAACGTGAATACGCGGTGCGCGTATTTGGCCAGGTTGACGAAAATAAACTGCGCGATCTGTCGCGTGGCGTTCAGCTGGAAGATGGTCCTGCGGCATTCAAAACCATCAAGTTTACCGGTGGGGAAGGCATTAACCAGTGGTACAACGTGACCCTGACCGAAGGCCGTAACCGCGAAGTTCGTCGTCTCTGGGAAGCGGTAGGCGTCCAGGTTAGCCGCCTGATCCGCGTCCGTTACGGCGACATTCTGCTGCCGAAAGGTCTGCCGCGCGGGGGTTATACCGAACTGGATCTGACCCAAACCAACTACCTGCGCGAGCTGGTCGGCCTGACGCCGGAAACCACCTCAAAAGTGGCGGTGGAAAAAGATCGTCGTCGCATGAAGGCGAATCAGATCCGTCGCGCGGTGAAGCGACACAGCCAGGTGAGCAGCAGTCGCCGTTCCGGCAGCCGTAACAACAACGGTTAATATAAAAGCCCGGTCAACGAACCGGGCTTTTTTCTTTAGTAATCAATTCCAATTTGCGCTTTGATGCCTGCATCAAACGCATGTTTGACCGGACGCAGCTCGCTGACGGTATCGGCCATCTCCAGAATATCCCGATGACATCCGCGCCCCGTGACGATAACCGTCTGGTGTACAGGACGATTCTTCAGAGCATCCAGCACGGCTTCCAGCGGCAGGTAGTCGTAGGCGACCATATAGGTGATCTCATCCAGCAGAACCATATTCAGCGAGGGATCGGCCAGCATTCTCTTTGCATGCTCCCAGACGGCGAGACAGGCTGCAGTATCCGTTTCCCGGTTCTGGGTATCCCACGTAAACCCGGTCGCCATCACCTGAAACTCAACGCCGTGAGGCTCAAGCAAATTCCGCTCACCGTTGGGCCATTCGCCTTTGATAAACTGGATCACGCCCACTTTTTGCCCGTGTCCGACGGCGCGTGTCGCCGTGCCGAATGCGGCGGTGGTTTTCCCTTTTCCGTTGCCGGTAAAAACGATGACGATCCCACGTTCGTCCTGGGCTGCCGCGACGCGCGCATCGACCTGTTCTTTCAGACGCTGCTGGCGCTGCTGATGACGTTCTTCACTCATTGCGAAATTCCTGGTTTACGTCCCGGCTGGGCGTCAAAGGTCATCCCGGTTTTGCGGCGGCTGTCGTCGCCCATCAGCCAGAGATAGAGCGGCATAATGTCTGCCGGGGTTTTCAGCTTCTGCGGATCTTCGCTCGGGAACGCGCTGGCGCGCATTTTGGTGCGCGTACCGCCCGGGTTAATGCAGTTTACGCGCAGATGGCGGCTCTGGTACTCCTCCGCCAGCACCTGCATCATGCCTTCGGTCGCGAATTTTGATACGGCATAGGCTCCCCAGTTTGCGCGTCCTTCACGGCCAACGCTGGACGAGGTAAAGACCAGGGACCCGGACTCGGATTTGAGTAATAAAGGAAGCAATGCCTGTGTGAGGAAAAACGTGCCGTTGACGTTGACCTGCATCACCTGCTGCCAGATATCTGGATCCTGTTCATCCATCGGACGCACTTCACCTAGCAAACCGGCGTTATGCAGCACGCCGTCGAGTCTCGGATAGTGAGCGCTGATGCGCTGGGCTAATTCCTGGCACACCGCAGGCGTGCAGGTCAGTAAATCGAGCGTATACCACGGGGCCGGCGTGCCGCATACGGCCTCAATCTCCTGGGCGACGTTTTTCAGTTTTTCTTCGTTGCGCCCGATCAGAATGACGTTGGCGCCATATTCGGCGTATGTCAGGGCTGCCTCGCGGCCAATCCCGTCGCTGGCACCGGTGACAAGAATAATCCGGTTTTGCAGCAGATTTTTTTGCGGTTGATAATGCACGGTGACTCCTCAGGCGACCGGTGACGCAATGGCGCTTTTATGATGACTTTTCGGCTTTATGCCCGAATTAGCCTAATAATTCAATCAGTCTACAGGACGCATTACTGTAAAATTAACAATTTGCAAATATTTAAACTCCAGTCCGGGGATTCCTGAAGGCGGCTCGCAGAGGTAATGTCACGAGCGAGACGCATGGGCAGGGCTGTTGTACACTGCCGTGAAAGATTCGTGGTTAAATCAAGGTGGAACGCGTGGAATTACTTTCTCAATATGGGTTGTTTTTGGCCAAAATCGCGACGGTGGTGGTTGCCATTGCGGTGGTTGCCGTTCTGATTGCCAACCTGACGCAGCGCAAGCGTCAGCGTGGGGAGTTACGCATCACCCGCCTGAGCGAGCAGTATAAAGAGATGCAGGAAGAGATGTCTCTGGCGCTGCTTGATAGTCATCAACAGAAAGTCTGGCAGAAAGCGCAGAAGAAAAAGCATAAACAGGAAGCCAAAGCGGCAAAGGCAAAAGCAAAGCTCAATGCGCCGCAGGATAAGGCCACGCCGCGCGTCTATGTGCTCGATTTTAAAGGCAGTATGGATGCGCATGAAGTGTCTTCTCTGCGGGAAGAAGTGACTGCCGTTCTGGCCGTGGCGACACCGCAGGATCAGGTTGTCGTGCGTCTTGAAAGCCCGGGCGGGGTGGTTCACGGTTACGGACTGGCCGCCTCACAGCTGCAGCGCCTGCGTGAAAAACAGATCCCGCTGACCGTTGCCGTGGATAAAGTGGCCGCGAGCGGTGGCTACATGATGGCCTGCGTGGCGGACAAAATTGTTGCCGCGCCGTTCTCCATTATTGGCTCGATCGGCGTGGTCGCGCAAATTCCGAACTTTAACCGCTTCCTGAAAAATAAAGAGATTGATATCGAACTTCACACGGCGGGTCAGTACAAGCGTACCCTGACGCTGCTGGGGGAAAACACGGAAGAAGGGCGTCAAAAATTCCGCGAAGATCTCAACGAAACGCATCATCTCTTTAAAGATTTTGTACACCGTATGCGCCCAACGCTCGATATTGAACAGGTCGCGACGGGCGAGCACTGGTACGGCATCCAGGCGCAGGAGAAAGGGCTGGTGGATGAAGTCGGAACCAGCGACGATCTGCTGCTCAATCTGATGGAAGGCCGGGAACTGGTGGGCGTGCGCTTTACCCAGCGTAAGCGACTCCTTGACCGCTTTACCAACAGTGCCGCAGAAAGCGCGGACCGTCTGCTGCTGCGCTGGCTTCAGCGCGGACAAAAACCGCTGCTGTAAACAAAAACGCGAGGCATATGCCTCGCGTTTTGCGTTAATCGACCAGGTGATATTTCTCTGAAAGCGTATGCGCCAGGTATTTGAACATGTTAAACACGGCTGTGCTTTTCGGGGTCGGTAAACCCTGTTCGTCAAGGAAGTATTCGCCGCTGAAAATCAGCACGCCATTACGCTGCTCTACGCCGGTGGCTTCAATGCCCGCCAGCGTATCTTCATGGTCACGGATAAGCTTGTTTGCTTCGATAAGCAGAGAGGCTCGGTCAATAGGTTGGGTCGTATTCTGCATAATCCACTCCTTAAACAGTGACAATAGTCTACGCCGAGGGCGCTTTGGGGGCAAATTTTCCCTGTAATGTGAGGGGATAAGGTGCAGGGGCCTGGCTGGCGGGATCTGCTTTTGCATGCTAATAAAGTTGCGTAACGAATTTTATCAGGTAGAGTGTGCGCTTTCGTCATTCTGGCAACAGAATTGCTTGACATTCAACCGGGAATTCGTCACGAATTACACGAGATGTGAGAAAAATACCCGAAAACTCAATCACCTGGGCGTCTTCTCATTAACGTCCGGTAAGTCAAAGGGGTTGATATCTCCTGACGCAGTCGCAATATCATTGGCTCGTCGTCAGCGGAAGGGAAATCAACGTGCGGCGTATTCCTGGAAGAATTAAATTAGGTAAAGGTGAATATGGGTAAAGCTCTCGTCATCGTTGAGTCCCCGGCAAAAGCCAAAACGATCAATAAGTATCTGGGTAATGACTACGTGGTTAAGTCCAGCGTCGGTCATATCCGCGATTTGCCGACCAGTGGCTCAGCCAGCAAAAAGAGCGCAGACTCTACCTCCACCAAAGGGGCTAAAAAGCCTAAAAAGGATGAACGTAGCGCGCTTGTCAACCGCATGGGTGTTAACCCATGGCATAACTGGGATGCACAATATGAAGTGCTGCCCGGGAAAGAAAAAGTCGTTAACGAGCTGAAGCAGCTTGCTGAAAAAGCAGACCACATCTATCTCGCAACCGACCTTGACCGCGAAGGGGAAGCCATTGCGTGGCACCTGCGGGAAGTGATCGGTGGTGATGACAAACGCTACAGCCGTGTAGTGTTTAATGAAATTACGAAGAATGCGATTCGTCAGGCGTTTGAGAAGCCGGGCGAACTGAATATTGACCGCGTAAACGCACAGCAGGCTCGTCGCTTTATGGACCGCGTTGTGGGCTACATGGTCTCTCCACTGCTGTGGAAGAAGATTGCCCGTGGCCTGTCCGCAGGGCGTGTGCAATCCGTCGCCGTGCGTCTGGTCGTTGAGCGTGAGCGCGAAATTAAAGCCTTCGTGCCGGAAGAGTTCTGGGAAGTCGATGCCAATGTGACCACGCCGGGCGGTGACGCTCTGCCGCTGCAGGTGAGCCATCACAACGACAAGCCTTTCCGTCCAGAAAACCGCGACCAGACCATGGCCGCCGTAGCGCTGCTGGAAAATGCACGCTATCAGGTGCTGGAACGTGAAGACAAACCGACCAGCAGCAAGCCGGGGGCACCGTTTATTACCTCCACGCTGCAACAGGCTGCAAGCACGCGTCTCGGTTATGGCGTGAAGAAGACCATGATGATGGCCCAGCGCCTGTATGAAGCGGGCTACATCACCTACATGCGTACCGACTCAACCAACCTGAGCCAGGACGCGGTCAGCATGGTGCGCGGCTACATCAGTGACAATTTCGGTAAGAAATACCTGCCGGAAAGCGCTAACCAGTTCGCCAGCAAAGAGAACTCTCAGGAAGCACACGAAGCGATTCGTCCTTCTGACGTCTCGGTGTTAGCGGAATCGCTGAAAGACATGGAAGCCGACGCGCAGAAGCTGTATCAGCTGATCTGGCGCCAGTTCGTGGCGTGCCAGATGACGCCAGCGCAGTACGACTCCACCACGCTGACCGTTGGTGCGGGTGAGTTCCGTCTCAAAGCGCGCGGTCGTATCCTGCGCTTCGACGGCTGGACGAAGGTGATGCCAGCGCTGCGTAAAGGTGATGAAGACCGAACGCTGCCGGCGGTAAATAAAGGGGATGAGCTCTCGCTGGTTGACCTCGTGCCAGCCCAGCACTTCACCAAGCCGCCTGCGCGCTTCAGTGAAGCGTCCCTGGTGAAAGAGCTGGAAAAACGCGGTATTGGTCGTCCATCGACCTACGCGTCCATCATCTCGACGATTCAGGACCGTGGCTACGTGCGCGTTGAAAACCGTCGTTTCTATGCGGAAAAAATGGGTGAGATTGTCACCGACCGTCTGGAAGCTAACTTCCGCGAGTTGATGAACTACGATTTCACCGCGCAAATGGAAGACAGCCTCGACCAGGTTGCCAGCCATCAGGCGGAATGGAAAAAGGTACTCGACAGCTTCTTCAGCGACTTTACCGACCAGCTTGAAAAAGCGGAGAAAGACCCTGAAGAGGGCGGCATGCTGCCTAACCAGATGGTTCTGACCAGCATCGACTGTCCAACCTGCGGCCGCAAGATGGGGATCCGTACCGCAACCACGGGCGTGTTCCTTGGCTGCTCCGGCTACGCGCTGTCACCAAAAGAGCGCTGCAAAACCACCATCAACCTGGTGCCTGAGAACGAAGTTCTCAACGTGCTGGAAGGTGACGATGCGGAAACTAACGCTCTGCGTGCCAAACGCCGCTGCAAGAAATGCGGCACGGCAATGGACAGCTACCTGATCGATCCAAAACGTAAGCTGCACGTCTGCGGTAATAACCCAACGTGTGACGGGTATGAGATCGAAGAGGGCGAGTTCCGCATTAAAGGCTATGACGGCCCGATTGTGGAATGCGAGAAGTGTGGTTCTGAAATGCACCTGAAAATGGGGCGTTTCGGTAAGTACATGGCCTGTACCAACGACGAGTGTAAAAACACGCGCAAAATTCTGCGTAACGGCGAAGTGGCTCCTCCTAAGGAAGATCCGGTTCCGCTACCAGAACTGCCGTGCGAGAAATCAGACGCGTACTTCGTGCTGCGTGATGGTGCCGCAGGTGTCTTCCTGGCCGCCAACACCTTCCCGAAATCGCGTGAAACGCGCGCGCCGCTGGTGGAAGAATTGCATCGCTTCCGCGATCGTCTGCCTGAGAAACTGCGTTATCTGGCCGATGCGCCACAGCAGGATCCGGAAGGCAACAAAACCGTGGTACGGTTTAGCCGTAAAACTAAGCAGCAGTATGTTGCGGCCGAGAAAGAGGGTAAAGCGACCGGATGGTCTGCCTTCTTTGTCGATGGCAAATGGGTTGAAGGCAAGAAATAATCTTCCCTTACCGTAACTTACCTGTAAAAGGGCCGGATTTCCGGCCCTTTTTTATTGCCTTGTTATTATTTTTTGTTCCGTACTATACAGTCAGGCTATAAATGATATAGTGGTTATAGTTAACCTGTTTCTTATTATTAAATCGTCTTAAGCGATTGACCGCATGCGCTAAATCGGATGGTCTGGCATGAAATTACAGCAGCTTCGTTATATCGTTGAGGTGGTGAATCATAACCTTAACGTCTCTTCTACCGCCGAGGGGTTGTATACCTCGCAACCGGGCATCAGCAAACAAGTTCGTATGCTGGAGGACGAGTTAGGTATCCAGATATTTGCCCGCAGCGGTAAGCATCTCACCCAGGTGACGCCTGCGGGGCAGGAAATCATCCGCATTGCGCGGGAAGTCCTCTCCAAAGTCGATGCGATTAAGTCAGTGGCAGGGGAACACACCTGGCCGGATAAAGGTTCGCTGTATATTGCCACGACGCATACCCAGGCGCGCTATGCGCTACCCGGCGTTATCAAAGGCTTTATCGAGCGTTATCCTCGCGTCTCTTTGCATATGCACCAGGGCTCGCCAACGCAAATTGCTGAAGCCGTTTCCAAGGGGAATGCAGATTTTGCCATCGCCACCGAAGCGCTTCATCTGTATGACGATCTGGTGATGCTTCCATGCTATCACTGGAACCGTTCTATCGTGGTGACCCCCGATCACCCCCTGGCGGGCAAAGGGTCGGTCACTATCGAAGAGCTGGCGCAATATCCGCTGGTAACGTATACGTTTGGCTTTACCGGACGGTCCGAGCTTGATACGGCCTTTAACCGGGCAGGGTTAACGCCGCGCATTGTCTTTACCGCGACGGACGCCGACGTGATTAAAACCTATGTGCGGCTTGGTCTGGGGGTGGGCGTTATTGCCAGCATGGCGGTGGATCCAGTGTCAGACCCTGACCTGGTGCGTCTTGATGCGCATGATGTTTTCAGTCATAGCACCACAAAGATTGGCTTCCGTCGCAGCACCTTCCTGCGCAGCTATATGTATGATTTTATTCAGCGCTTTGCCCCTCATTTAACGCGTGACGTGGTTGATACCGCCGTTGCATTACGCTCAAATGAAGATATTGAAGAGATGTTTAAAGACATCAAACTCCCCGAAAAATAATCACACCCGGTATCTTTCCCTTAGGGAAAGGTACCGAAATAACGCCTCAAAGCTAAATTAGAATTATCATCATCTGCGTATCCCCTGTCATATAATGTCATTATCCATTTAATCCGTATGGTTATAATGTCGTGAATTGGCGACAAAAGTAGAAACTAATTTACGCCTTCGCAAATTTTTCTTTTCAATTATTTATTTCTGGTCAAAAGATTGAATATTTCATACCTTCCGGTGCGTAAATTCACTGGCTTTTCGGCTAAAGTTTCTTTAGGATTTATCTCAACAGATGATTAATTGTACCAATTGTTTGGTCCTAAATGATAAGCGATGTCGATTGTATGAGGTTAGCAATGCCTTCAGGAAGTGAAGAACCGCAAAGGGATCCTGCGCTCAAGCGTAAAGCCTGGCTGGCGGTCTTTCTCGTCTCTACCCTGTTTTGGGTGGTGGTTGCTCTCCTGGCCTGGAAATATTGGGGTTAAATATGGCAGTGACGGTACGTACAGAAACGGTAAAACAGATGTGTCAGCATCGTGACAACGGCCACAGAGGGCGTAAAGCACCTGCGACTGTTGTACCCGCGTCCTGGAAACTGACGCCGCAGCAGCAGGCGTTTATTGATGTGTTCGCAGAAGACGAACCCAAAAAACAATAATTTAGTTAATTGCGTAATGATGCAAATAGTCTGAATATCGACTCTGCACTTTCGTACTCTTTAATAAATACACATCAGCAATATAGCACTGAGAACTTACCTCGGAACTTTTAATAAATAATGCCTGGTGTCCCTATGATGAATAACATGACGTCTCACAAATACTGGTCATGGATCGGCGTTTTTACCGTGTCGATTCTGTTCTGGAGTCAGCTCATCTGGTTGGCCCTCCACTAAATTGTAAAACCTCGTTACGGCGGGGTTTTTGTTTTTCCTTTCTGGACCAATCCTAAATTTATCAATTTGGGTTGTTATCAAAACGTTACGACATCTTTGTGTTATCTTTAATTACGGCCCTGATGATTGTCGGGGCATCTCTGTGATTAAGGAGGAGCTTATGTCGTTAACCCTACGCGAAGCCAGTAAGGATACGTTACAGGCAGAAAATAAAACCTGGCATTACTACAGCCTGCCGCTGGCTGCCAGAACGCTTGGGGACATTTCGCGTTTACCCAAGTCATTGAAAGTTTTACTCGAAAATCTATTGCGCTGGCAGGACGGTGACTCTGTCACCCTCGATGATATCCAGGCGCTGGCAGGGTGGCTGGAAAATGCCCATGCCGACAGAGAAATCGCCTACCGCCCGGCCAGGGTGCTGATGCAGGACTTTACCGGTGTTCCTGCCGTCGTTGATTTAGCCGCGATGCGCGAGGCCGTTAAGCGTCTCGGCGGAGATACGGCAAAAGTGAATCCGCTTTCCCCCGTTGACCTCGTCATTGACCACTCCGTAACCGTTGACCGCTTTGGTGATGATGACGCCTTTGGCGAGAACGTGCGTCTGGAGATGGAGCGCAACCACGAGCGCTACGTGTTCCTGAAGTGGGGGCAGCAGGCGTTCAGCCGGTTTAGCGTGGTCCCGCCGGGTACCGGTATTTGTCACCAGGTTAACCTTGAATATCTGGGTAAAGCTGTCTGGAGTGAATTGCAGGATAAAGAGTGGGTCGCCTATCCGGACACGCTGGTGGGCACGGACTCCCATACCACCATGATCAACGGTCTGGGCGTGCTGGGCTGGGGCGTCGGGGGTATCGAAGCGGAAGCGGCCATGCTCGGCCAGCCGGTGTCCATGCTTATCCCTGACGTGGTGGGCTTCAAGCTCACCGGCAAGCTGTCTGAAGGCATAACCGCCACCGATCTGGTGCTCACCGTCACCCAGATGCTGCGTAAGCATGGTGTGGTGGGCAAGTTTGTAGAATTCTACGGGGATGGTCTGGATTCGCTGCCGCTGGCCGACCGTGCCACAATTGCCAATATGGCGCCGGAATACGGTGCTACCTGCGGCTTTTTCCCCATCGATGACGTCACGCTGGAGTACATGCGCCTTAGCGGGCGCAGCGAAGAGCAGGTCGCGCTGGTGGAGGCCTATACCAAAGCGCAGGGCATGTGGCGAAACCCGGGCGATGAACCGGTCTTCACCAGCACGCTCGAACTCGATATGGGAAGCGTCGAGGCGAGCCTCGCCGGACCGAAACGTCCGCAGGATCGGGTTGCGTTGAGTGACGTGCCAAAAGCCTTTGCCGCCAGCAATGCCCTGGAAGTGAACGTGGCGCAGAAAGATCACCGTCCGGTCGACTATGTTCTGAACGGACATCAGTATCAGCTCCCGGATGGCGCGGTTGTGATTGCGGCTATTACCTCCTGCACCAACACATCGAACCCCAGCGTATTAATGGCGGCCGGTCTGCTGGCGAAAAAGGCGGTAGAGCTTGGGCTAAAACCTCAGCCATGGGTCAAGGCCTCGCTGGCACCGGGTTCCAAAGTGGTATCGGATTACCTGGCGCAGGCCAAACTGACGCCGTACCTTGACGAACTGGGCTTCAACCTCGTGGGCTACGGCTGTACGACCTGTATTGGTAACTCCGGTCCGCTGCCTGAACCCATTGAAACGGCGATCAAGCAGGGTGACCTGACGGTAGGCGCGGTCCTGTCCGGTAACCGAAACTTTGAAGGGCGTATTCACCCGCTGGTGAAAACCAACTGGCTCGCCTCACCGCCGCTGGTCGTGGCGTATGCACTTGCAGGGAACATGAATATCAACCTGGCGACCGATCCGATTGGTCACGATCGCAAGAACGATCCTGTCTACCTGAAAGATATCTGGCCATCTTCGCGTGAAATCGCGCTGGCCGTCGAAAAGGTCTCAACCGAGATGTTCCGCAAAGAGTATGCGGAGGTCTTTGAAGGTACGCCGGAATGGAAAACCATCAACGTCGTGGGCTCAGATACCTACGACTGGCAGGATGACTCGACCTATATTCGTCTGTCGCCGTTCTTTGATGAGATGCTGGCCGAGCCGGCACCGCTTAAGGATATCCACGGCGCGCGCATACTGGCGATGCTGGGAGATTCCGTCACGACCGACCATATCTCTCCGGCGGGGAGTATCAAAGCCGATAGCCCGGCAGGCCGTTATCTGCAGAGCCGGGGCGTCGAACGCCGCGATTTTAACTCCTACGGCTCGCGTCGCGGCAATCATGAGGTCATGATGCGCGGGACCTTTGCCAACATCCGCATTCGTAACGAGATGGTACCGGGCGTGGAAGGGGGCATGACGCGCCATCTGCCGGGGACGGAAGTGGTTTCGATCTATGATGCGGCGGTCAAATATCAACAGGAAGGTACGCCGCTGGCGGTGATCGCCGGGAAAGAGTACGGTTCCGGCTCCAGCCGCGACTGGGCGGCGAAAGGTCCGCGTCTGCTTGGCGTTCGCGTGGTTATCGCCGAATCGTTTGAACGTATTCACCGCTCGAATCTGATCGGTATGGGGATCCTGCCGCTCGAGTTCCCGCAGGGCGTGACGCGTAAAACGCTGGGACTGACCGGGGAAGAGCAGATCGAGATTAGCGGTCTGCAAAACCTGCAGCCGGGTAAAACGGTGCCGGTGAAGTTAAAGCGGGCAGACGGGAAAACCGAGGTGCTGGATTGCCGGTGCCGTATTGATACGGCAACCGAGCTGACCTATTACCAGAACGACGGCATTTTACATTATGTGATTCGTAAGATGCTGGACTGATGAAACGAGCCCGGCACCCGTGCCGGGCTTTTTAGCCTCACTCTTTCAGCAGATGGCCCATTTTGGCGGCTTTGGTATCCAGGTAGTGGGCGTTTTTCGGGTTTCGGCCGACAATCAGCGGTACGCGCTCGACGATGTTGATCCCCGCTTCGGTCAGGATCTCCACTTTTTTCGGATTATTGGTCAGCAGGCGAACTTCGTCCACGCCCAGCAACTTGAACATATCGGCGCACAAGGTGAAGTCGCGTTCGTCAGCGGCAAAGCCAAGCTGATGGTTTGCTTCAACCGTATCGTAGCCCTGGTCCTGAAGCGCGTAAGCGCGGATTTTATTCAGCAGACCAATATTACGACCTTCCTGACGGTGATAAAGCAGCACACCGCGACCTTCTTCTGCAATATGAGACAGGGCGGCTTCCAGCTGGAAACCACAATCACAGCGCAGGCTGAACAGCGCGTCGCCGGTAAGACACTCTGAATGGACGCGGGACAGAACCGGCGTCTGCCCTGAAATGTCACCATAAACCAGCGCGACATGATCCTGTCCGGTTGCCAGTTCTTCAAAACCCACCATCAGGAAATCGCCCCATGGGGTTGGCAGTTTGGCTTCTGCCACACGTTTAAGCTGCATGTGATTCTCCAGAGTAGGCTGACACGTTTCGTGCCTTTGCCCTGTTTTGCTTTCTGTATCAGTTCATTTTGCCACAAGCTCAGCAGGTTCGCCTAATGGGCACCATGCTATATGAACGTTAAACGCACGATCCGACATATCCACCCGGATGATTAATTTCAGTTATGATTGTGACGCTTAGCGAAAAAGGAGAAGACATGCTTTCAATCGCCAGACGTACGGCAGCAGGTGCGGCCATTTTACTGATTATGCCTCTGGCCGTATGGCTTTCAGGCTGGATGTGGCAGCCCGGGCAGAACGCCACGCGGCTGAAAACGTTATACTGGATAACGGAAACGGTCACCCAACCTTGGGGGATTATTACCCACGTACTCCTCTGCGCCTGGTTTCTGTGGTGTCTGCGCTTTCGTTTGCGCGCGGCGCTGATGCTCTTTGCGATCCTCGGGGGCGCTATCATTGTCGGTCAGGGCGTGAAGTCCTGGGTTAAAGATCGCGTTCAGGAGCCGCGTCCTTTTGTCGTCTGGCTGGAAAAAACGCATCATGTTCCGGTAGATGAGTTCTACAATTTAAAGCGTAAAGATCGCGGCGCGCTGGTGAAAGAACAGCTTGCGGAACAGCAGAATATCCCGAAATTCTTGCGTAAACACTGGCAGAAAGAGACCGGGTTCGCGTTTCCTTCCGGCCACACCATGTTTGCGGCCAGCTGGGCGTTGCTGGGGGTTGGGCTGCTTTGGCCAAGGCGTCGAACGATCACTATCGTGATTTTACTGATCTGGGCGACCGGGGTTATGGGCAGCCGCCTGCTGCTGGGGATGCACTGGCCGCGGGACCTGGTCGTCGCCACGCTCATCTCATGGCTGCTGATTATGATGGCGACCTGGCTCACTGAACGATTCTGCGGCCCGCTAACGCCACCGCCAGAAGAGAAAGAAGAAATAGCCGAAAGGGACCAGACAGACGCCTGACGGTTGATATTCCGTATTTTGCCCATAGATCCATGACCTGCGCGACACTTTTTCCGTTTCGCGCTCGTCGCTAAAATGGTAGTTTATAAGGCTGATTGCGGTGAATTGAACACACTTTATTCGCTTGAACCACATAACGGGAAGTAATGTGAAATATTTACTCATTTTCTTACTGGTATTGGCGATTTTTGTCATTTCAGTCACGTTGGGTGCACAAAACGATCAGCAGGTGACGTTTAACTATCTGCTGGCTCAGGGTGAGTATCGCGTCTCGAGCCTGCTGGCGGTCTTATTTGCTGCCGGCTTTGCCATTGGCTGGCTGGTTTGCGGTCTGTTCTGGCTGAAAGTCCGTGTTTCTCTTGCGCGCGCTGAACGTAAAATTAAGCGACTCGAAAATAACATTGCCCCTGCGTCTGACATTCCGGAAAGCTCTGGTGTGCCGGTCGTGAAGGAATAATCGACTATGCTGGAGTTGTTGTTTCTGCTTTTGCCTGTAGCCGCAGCCTATGGCTGGTATATGGGCCGCAGAAGTGCGCAACAAACAAAACAGGATGAGGCCAACCGGCTCTCCCGCGACTACGTTGCGGGGGTGAACTTCCTCCTGAGCAATCAGCAGGACAAAGCGGTAGATCTGTTCCTCGATATGCTGAAAGAGGATACGGGGACGGTTGAAGCGCATCTCACCCTGGGCAACCTGTTCCGCTCGCGCGGCGAGGTCGATCGCGCCATTCGTATTCACCAGACTCTGATGGAAAGCGCCTCGCTGACCTACGATCAACGTCTCCTTGCGGTGCAACAGCTGGGGCGGGATTACATGGCCGCGGGGTTGTACGATCGCGCTGAAGATATGTTCGCGCAGCTGGTGGACGAAACAGATTTCCGCATCGGCGCGCTGCAGCAGCTCCTGCAGATTTATCAGGCCACCAGCGACTGGCAGAAAGCCATTGATACCGCTGAACGCCTGGTGAAGCTGGGTAAAGATAAGCAGCGCGTTGAGATCGCCCATTTCTACTGTGAGCTTGCGCTTCAGCAGATGGGCAACGACGACATGGATAAAGCCATGGCGCTGCTGAAGAAAGGCGCCGCGGCGGACCGCAACAGCGCGCGCATCTCCATCATGATGGGGCGCGTCTTTATGGCGAATGGCGACTACGCCAAAGCCGTTGAAAGCCTGCTGCGGGTTATCGACCAGGACAAAGAACTGGTCAGTGAAACTCTGGAAATGCTGCAAACCTGCTATCAACAGCTCGACAAGCAGGAAGAGTGGGTAGCTTTCCTGCGTCGCTGCGTGGAAGAAAATACCGGCGCCACCGCTGAACTGATGCTCTCAGACGTCGTTGAGCAGTATGAGGGAAGCGACACCGCGCAGGTTTATATTACGCGTCAGCTGCAGCGTCATCCGACCATGCGGGTGTTCCACAAGCTGATGGATTACCACCTGAACGACGCAGAAGAAGGGCGCGCCAAAGAGAGCCTGATGGTGCTGCGCGACATGGTTGGCGAACAGGTGCGCAGCAAGCCGCGCTATCGTTGCCAGAAGTGTGGTTTTACCGCGTATACGCTCTACTGGCACTGTCCTTCCTGCCGCGCCTGGTCCACCATCAAGCCAATCCGTGGCTTGGACGGGCAGTAATTTTTTAAAACGCCGCATTTTAGTTACAACATACTAATGGTTTTTCCTCTGTCCTGTGCTCCGTGCGGTTTGCCGGCCTTGCAGGCGCGTAAATGGATCCTGTCAATTTGCGGCGTCGGCAGGTAGAATGCTGGCCGTTTATCTGTTCCGCGCCGCTGCGCGCCCATAGACGAAAAGGGCTGGTCATGACGTCTGTTACATCCTCCACTTCCCGCGTAATTACGGATTCTCCTGTTGTTGTTGCGCTCGATTACAATAAGCGTGACGCTGCACTGGCGCTTGTCGACGGCATCGACCCTCGCGACTGCCGTCTGAAAGTTGGCAAAGAGATGTTCACGCTGTTTGGACCGCAAATCGTTCGCGATCTGCAGCAGCGCGGCTTTGACGTTTTCCTCGACCTGAAATTCCACGATATCCCGAATACCACGGCGCACGCGGTTGCCGCAGCCGCAGAGCTGGGCGTATGGATGGTCAACGTCCACGCATCGGGTGGGGCAAGAATGATGACGGCCGCCCGTGAAGCGCTCCTGCCGTTCGGTAAAGATGCACCGCTGCTGATTGCGGTCACGGTGCTGACCAGTATGGACGAAAACGATCTTCGCGACCTGGGCGTGACGTTGTCACCCGCCGAGCATGCCGAACGTCTCGCGCGTCTGACGCAGCATTGCGGCCTGGATGGCGTTGTTTGTTCCGCGCAGGAAGCGGTACGTTTCAAATCAGCGCTGGGCCAGGATTTTAAACTGGTTACGCCCGGTATTCGTCCTGCAGGCAGCGAAGTGGGCGATCAGCGCCGTATTATGACGCCTGAGCAGGCGCTGGCTGCTGGCGTTGACTATATGGTCATCGGGCGTCCGGTGACGCAGTCTGCCAACCCGGCTGAGACGCTTAAGGCTATCAACGCATCGCTGAAAAAGGGGGCCTAATGACCGATTCCAACAGCCGTCTGGTCTATTCAACCGATAGCGGGCGTATAGACGAGCCGAAAGCGAAAGTGGAACGTCCAAAGGGGGACGGCATCGTTCGGATCCAGCGCCAGACCAGTGGACGAAAAGGGAAAGGAGTTTGCCTTATCTCCGGCATTGACCTGGATGATGCTGAACTGGCAAAGCTGGCGGCCGAGTTAAAAAAGAAATGTGGCTGCGGCGGCGCCGTGAAAGACGGCATTATTGAAATCCAGGGAGATAAGCGTGATTTAATAAAATCTCTACTGGAAGCCAAAGGGATGAAAGTCAAACTGGCAGGCGGTTAAAATAAATGAGCCACGGCAAATGCCGTGGCTCGTGTTATATACGTGCGTATGTCAGACCTGAAATGCGTTCAAATATCGCAATACCGGGGAAGGCTTAGAGAATAATTATTTGCCAACCTGGTGACCGATAATACCACCGACAGCAGCGCCACCTAATGTACCCAGCGTACTACCATCCGTTAATACTGCACCACCGAGAGCACCGGCACCGGCACCAATAGCGGTGTTACGGTCACGTTTAGACCAGTTAGAGCACGCGCTCAGGGACATTGCTACAGTGATTGCCAGAACAGCGGCGGCTAATTTTTTGCTGGTTAAGGTCATAATACTTTCTCCTGAATTATCGATTCACGGAAAGATGTACACGTTAAGTATAGACGAATCGAATACTTAATTCTGTTCTCCGTGAAAGCTGGTCGCGCAGGCGTTACGTAATCACGCAGGTGATAGTCACTTCCTGTTATATCGCTAACATTAATTTTACGACTTTAATGCAGGTTAAACAGGTAAAAACTCTTAAAGAAGTACCAGGAATCATCTCAGAGAAAGAAGGGGCGTATGCGCCCGAAATTCGGGCGCGGAGGGAACTCAGGCGGTCGTTTTAATAATATTGACGATCAGCCCGTCATCTTCCAGTTTATTACGGTGCGCATCGCTCAACCGTTCATCGGTAATCACGCGGCTAAAGCG
The DNA here is from genome assembly GCF_000801755.2 of Enterobacter sp. E20. NCBI lineage: Bacteria > Pseudomonadati > Pseudomonadota > Gammaproteobacteria > Enterobacterales > Enterobacteriaceae > Enterobacter > Enterobacter sp. E20. Next base: position 2,691,024 of record NZ_CP012999.1, on the reverse strand, counting down.
TGAAACCGGGCCCATCGTGTATGGGTGAACGGCGCCAAATTTAGAGCTGTCGGTCAGCACAATGGCTTCACACTCTTTTTCAAGCACGGCATTCACCACGTCGGAGCGCATCATATCCCGGCCGGTAAAACCTGTCTCCGGTTGCCAGCCGTCAATCCCGATAAAGGCCTTGCTGAAATGAACCTGCTGGACATACTGACGGGTCAGCGGGCCTACCATGCTTTCACTTTTTTTCTGGTAAATACCGCCCAGCAGAATCACCTCACAGCGCGTCTCTTTGAGCAAGTGCGCGATATAGCTGCTGACGGTGATGATGGTAACGTCTTTTTGATCGGCAAGCGTGCGCGCCAGAAGGGCATTGCTGCTGCCGTTTTCAATAAAGACGGTCTCGCCGTTGTTCACCAGGGACGCGGCAAATTCCGCCAGTTCACGTTTGAGCGCGTAGTTATTCATCATGCGCGTCTCCACGTCATCGCTGTCCAGCGGGACAGCATATCCGTGCGCGCGACGCAGGTAGCTCTGTTTTTCCAGCAGATTAAGATCCTGGCGGATGGTGACTTCAGACACGCCAGTGGTTTTAGCGAGGTCGACTACGCTTGCGCGTCCCTGATCGATGACCATCTGCAAAATGAGTTGTTGTCGGGAATTCATAGCATCCATTTAATAAAGCGAAACGAGGTCGGAGACGGTGGGATTAAACTTCCCACGGCGCTTTTGGCTGTCTGTTTTCTGGCGCATTGTCAGCACCATTCTGAGCAAGAAGTTCAGACTTCAGGATCTCGAGATTACGGATAGCAGAGTGATAATCGCCCGCCACCAGGATATCCAGCACGGTATCAATTCGTTGTGCTACAGCTTGTGCGTCAATAGTCGACATAATCTCACCCCAGGCGCGAAAAGTTAATATTTTCAATGATGCAGAAATTAGGTTCAAAAGAGAAGGGAAAAAATGCAATAACTAAATTACATAAACGTAAGTGATAAATTTATTCCCCCTCATGCAGCAGGCTTAATGACTGGATTAGTCTAAAACTGCGCGCAAGGCGCTTTTTTATAAGAGGAATTAGACTATGACAGTTATCAATCAGCCTACCTGCACACTGTTTACCGATACTGAACGGTTCACGCAGCTGTCAGGGTATTACGAGGCGGAGCGTCACACGGTCTGGATGATGCTGCGGGCTCAGCCACGTCCTTGCTTTAACCATGCGTTAATAGAGGAGATCATGAACTTTTCATGGCTGGTTCGCCAGTCTGGTTTTGCGGTTGATTTTTGGGTAACCGGATCGCTGGTTCCCGAGATGTACAATACGGGCGGTGATTTACAGTTCTTCGTCGAGTGCATTCAGAACGGACGTCGGGAAGCGTTACGGGCGTACGCTCGCGCCTGCGTTGATTGCGTCCATGCGGCCTCACGGGGTTTTGATACGGGAGCCATCACTCTGGCAATGGTAGAAGGCAGTGCGTTAGGGGGCGGGTTTGAGGCCGCTCTGGCGCACCATTTCGTCCTGGCTCAGCGCGATGCCCGTTTAGGTTTCCCGGAGATAGCCTTCAACCTGTTTCCGGGTATGGGTGGATATTCCCTCGTTGCACGCCGTGCAGGCATGAAGCTGGCGGAGGAACTTATCTACAAAGGGGAATCCCATACGGCTGAATGGTACGAGCAGCACGGGCTGGTGGATGTCCTGTTTGAACCGGGACAAAGCTATGTCTCCACCCGAACCTTCATCGATACGCTGCGGCCAAAACTGAATGGCGTAAGGGCGATGCTGCGCGCCCGTACTCGCGTTCTGCAATTGCCTCGCAGTGAACTGATGGACATCACGGAAGACTGGGTTGATGCCGCTTTCTGCCTGGAGCCGAAAGATATCGCCTACATGGAGCGTCTGGTCACGCTGCAAAACCGCCATCACGCGGCGGGCCTGCGTAAAGCCAGTTAACGTTGATTTCGCGCTTGATATCGTTTTAGCCATCGCTCGAATGCGGCAGCGGGCATCGGCTTAGCAAACAGAAAACCCTGCCGTTCGTTGACGCCGTTCTTGGTCAGAAAGGCGTCTTCTTTTGCATTCTCCACACCCTCGGCAATCACCTGCAGATTTAACGCCTGCGCCACCGCGACGATAGCGCGCACCAGCGACTGGGAAATAGACTGCTTATGAATATCCCTGACGAAAGATTGATCGAGCTTAATGGCGTCGATAGGGAAGCGGGCCAGCTGAGAAAGGGAAGAGTAGCCGGTGCCAAAATCATCCAGATGAATTTGCGCCCCGAGTCTGCTGAACTGCTGGATCACGGACAGCGCCAGCTCTTCATTTTCGATAAGACAGCTTTCGGTCAACTCAACGTCGACCGGGCAGTATTCAAAATTCAGATCCTTCAGCGCCTGCTTTAAGTCGCTGAAGATGGTCTGGTCGGCCAGCTGGCGTGCAGAGACGTTCACCGCCACGCGCAGGTTTATTCCCTTATCGCGCCATTTTGCCACCTGGCGAACCACATCGAGCATCACCCAGCGGCCCAGCGGCACAATCAACCCCGACTCCTCGGCATAAGAGATAAACTCCAGCGGCGGGATCAGGCCGCGTTCTGGCGATTGCCAGCGGACCAGCGCTTCAAGGCTTCTGACTTCTCCGCGCCAGGTTATTTTCGGCTGATAGTGGATCAGAAGCTGATCGTTATCCAGCGCCTTGCGCAGGTTGGTATCCAGCCAGAGATACTCAAACACGCGCTGGTTCATCTCGGGTGAGAAGACGCAGAACTTGCCCCGGCCGTTCTCTTTGGCGGTGTACATGGCGGTATCGGCGTTGCGAATAACGCTTTCCCGGTCGTTTCCGTGCTGCGGGGCGAGGGCAATACCCAGAGAGCAGCCGGTATAAATCTCAATCAGACCGATTCGGAACGGCTGGCGCAGACGGGTTAAAATGCGCGACGCCATCGCCTCCAGAGAGCCCTGAGAGGTATTGGTGGCCATGACGATAAACTCATCGCCGCCAAGACGCGCCAGCACCTGTTCCTCGTCCAGACAGCTCAAAATGGCGAGGGCGACAGCCTGCAACAGCTGATCGCCAAACATATGCCCGTAAGCGTCGTTGACCTTTTTAAAGTTATCCAGATCGAGATACACCACGCCCACCTGCGTGTCGCCGCGGTTATCGATGGCGTCAGAAATCAGATCGTGGATCGCATTGCGGTTTGGCAGGCCGGTGATGGTATCGGTATTGGCCAGCACGCGCAGCCGCTCCTGAGCGCGGCGCTCCTCGGTAATATCTGTCCCGGAACAGATAAGGAAAATTTCATTTTTACCGCTGCCGCTGTGCACGAATTTGTTTCTGAACAGAAACAGGCGCTGCCCTTTACGCGTTTTGATCCAGCGTTCGACTTCGTAGGAACTGCCGTTGCGAAAAAAACCGGTAATATTGCGCTTTGAGGCTGCCGCTTCGCTGCGGCTCATAAACAGCTTAAATACGTTCTGACCAATGACTTCTTGCTCTTTCAGGCCGGTGTACTCTTCGCTAAGCCGGTTAAAACGCTGAATATTGCCGTGCTGATCGAGAATAACAATGACGGAGTTGGCCTCTGAGACAACCTGTTCCGCGAAAGAGAGCCCCTGAGCCAGATCGCGCGCCACGGAGGGCGTATCGTTCCAGGCGGAAGCGGTGCCTGCCCACTCGTTGCGGGTAATTTTACGGCCCACAAGATGAACCGGGACATCTTCTCCGTACAGGGAGAGCGACATGGAAATACTGGAGGTAATAACGGTTAAATGACGGATGAGATCGGCCTGTTCATCGTCCAGCGCCACGACCTGAGTGACATCGGCATTTTCGCTGGCGGAGAGGTGCAGAGCGTTGCTGTCGGCTGACAGGCGCCACCACGGGCTGTGAGTCCCCATGTAGCGAAACAGCAAATTCTGCTCCAGATCGTCCATCATGTTTTCTCCCGCAGCTGTTCATTAGCGCACAAATTATTCATTTGCTGTCGACTTTTCCGTTGAGAAACAGCGGCAAAACCGAAGTGAACCTGTTGTTTTTCCCTGCTTTCTTATAATAAAACGAGTCAGGTTAAAAAGGATACTGAGCGTATAGAAATTCACGTAACCGAATATAACAACACTCTTTTACTGTAGATAATTATGGCGGTTTTGGGCGAAGGGATGCTGAAAATAGTAAGGAAAAATAATGATTTTGTGGTGGGGATAAAAAGAAAAATTGTCGGCCCTTCCGGAAAGGAAATGGCCGACAATTGAACCGGTTATCAGGCGACAGGGCGCGCGATAATACTGCGGGTTTCCATGCGAACTTCGGCGATAGTAACGTCAATCACGTCGGTGACTTTGTAAACTGTTTCACCTTTAATTTGCACGGTACCGTTTTCCTGGCTACAGACCATTTCGTCACGAACCGCGTGCAGGAACGGCGCAGGAATAAACGCGACAGCACCGTTATCGACCAGACGGACGCGCATGCCCCCGCGGCTGATATCGATGATCTCTGCGGCGAAACGGGTGTCCGTACCGGCTTTATCCTGCAGGAAGCGTGCGTACAGCCAGTCACCAACGTCACGCTCGGCCATGCGGTTCAGACGGCGACGATCGGCCATCTGCAGCGTGGTGTCCTCCTGAGGACGGGCAATGGTTTCACCTTTGATAATCGCTTTCAGCAGGCGGTGGTTAACCATATCGCCATACTTACGGATCGGCGATGTCCAGGTGGCGTAAGCTTCGAGGCCAAGACCAAAGTGCGGGCCAGGTTCGGTGCTGATTTCAGCGAAGGACTGGAAGCGACGAATGCGGCTGTCCAGGAAACCCGACGGCTGCGCGTCCAGCTCGCGGCGAAGCTTGCAGAAGCCCGGCAGCGTCAGCACTTCTTCAGGATCAACGTGCACATCGTGAGTCTTCAGCAGGGCCGCCAGCGCTTCGGTATTCGCCGGATCAAACCCGGTGTGGACGTTGTAAATGCCAAAGCCCAGCCTGTCGCGAAGCACGCGTGCGGCGCAGATGTTGGCGGAAATCATCGCCTCTTCAACGATGCGGTTCGCAATGCGTCGCGGTTCGGCCACGATGTCCAGCACTTCGCCTTTCTCGCCCAGAACAAAGCGATAATCCGGGCGGTCTTTGAACACCAGCGCGTGGGTTTTACGCCACTCGCCGCGGTTCAGGCAGATGCGATGCAGCAGACGAATTTGCGCGGCAATGGCGTCTGATTCAGGTTTCCAGCTACCGGTATTTTCAAGCCAGTCGGAGACGTTATCGTAGGCCAGCTTGGCTTTCGATTCGATGGTGGCGGCAAAGAACTCGATATCGTCTTCAATCGCGCCATCTGCGGCGATAGTCATGCGGCAGGCAAGGACCGGGCGCACTTCATTTGGACGCAGCGAGCAGAGATCGTCTGACAATTCGCGCGGCAGCATCGGAATATTGAAGCCCGGCAGGTAGTTGGTGAAGGCACGGATTTTCGCCGCGTCATCAAGCTTGCTGCCTTCGGCAATCCAGGCGGTTGGATCGGCAATGGCGACGGTAAGATGCAGTTTGCCATCGGCGCTCTCTTCAGCGTACAGCGCGTCATCCATATCTTCCGTGCTGGCGCTGTCGATGGTGACAAACTCCAGCGCGGTGAGATCGCGGCGCGTCAGACCTTCGTCCTGCATCTCGGTCGCTACGCCGTTCGGCGCTTCTTTTTCAAGATTGTGGCGTGCCAGCGTGACCCACCATGGCACAAAGTGGTCGGCGCCAAAGGTGATGAACTGGGTCAGCTCAGCATAAAAACCGCGATCGCCTTTCAGAGGATGACGGCGCATTTCTGCTACGGCCCAGTCACCTTCTTTAAAATCATGCTCAACGCCACGGGCGGCGCGGCAGGGAATGGCATCTTTCAGCAGGGGATGATCCGGCACGATAGCAAGACGATCGTCTTTTCTCTGCACCTTACCCACAAAACGGGTCAGGAACGGTTCGATCAGTTCTTCCGGCTCGGCAGACTCGCGGTCCTTCTCGGTATGAATGACGGCCATGACGCGATCGCCATGCATCACTTTCTTCATCTGCGGTGGCGGAATGAAGTAGCTTTTCTGCGCGTCAACCTCAAGGAAGCCAAAGCCCTTTTCCGTGGCTTTTACGACCCCTTCTGCACGCGGCGTCTGGGAATGCAGTTGCTGTTTAAGCTGCGCTAGCAGCGGGTTGTCCTGAAACATAATGTTCTATTTTCGTAGCCATTGAGCGGCTGACAGTTTTACGCGATTCTCACTGTCTCAGCAAGCGCTCTTTGGGTAATTAGTATGGTTATTCCTCTTTACCAAACGCGACTTTCAGACGATTGAGCCAGCCATCAAACGCGCTGTCCGAAGACAATAAAGTTGTACACAAAGCACTAAAGTTGTAACCATTCTCAAAAAACGACGCTAATGTTGTATACTTACTGAATGTGTGGTTATAGGGTTGGAGACTATAAAATGCACATATAGGTACGTATCAATGTCGTTTTTTGGGTACGATCATGGGTAGGGGTAGGCGTCTCAAATCCTATTTGGATTATGAAAATGCGCTAGGTGACGGCATAGGAGTGGGCTATGGCCAAAGTTATCAGCCCTGGCTTAGAGCTCAGGACGTTAAATCCCGTGGAAACCGTTCGATAGTCTTTGGCCTTAAGACGTTTCGAAACCATCATCTCCTTTCTTCTGTCGAAAGTAACTTTTTCTATCTGGCTGAGTTTAATGACTCGGTGATTGATATCCGGGAACAATTCCCACTCTTTCCTCTCCGGCTTACCCAACAAATAGCAAATCATCTACATTTTCAACATCCTATGGTGAGGGGAGTAAGAGGAGTACCTGTCGAAGTTCTGAATGTTATGACAACCGATTTTTTACTGACCTTGAGAACTCCTGAAGGCGGACTTCGATACAAAGCTATAGCAGTAAAACATAACGAGAGCATACCTGAACGCGAAGCCCAAAAACTTGAAATAGAGAGGATGTTTTGGCAGTTGATTGATGTTGAGTTTCAAATTTATGTTGGCTCGGAACTCAATAACGTCGTCGGTAAAAACATTTGCTGGGCTACTTCTGTATTAAGAGATGGTTCTGAATTTTATGATAAATATCCTCTTGATAAAATCCTATGGAAGCTTAAACCAGATGTTTATCCCATAGTGGGACTACGTGCAATGATTTCATCAATCATTGGGGTAGATGCACAAGAAGCGATGATGTTATTGCAGGCAATGATTGGATTAAAAATGATAAAAATTGATTTATCATATCCAATACTCGAAACCGGTCTGATAAAGATAATATCCAATGGCCACTATATAGGACTGAACGCAAATGGATATTATTAGAAATTCAGTCTGGCTCTCTCAAGGCACTGATTTGCTTGCAGAGGGGCTTTATCGTGTTTTGGATTTTGACAAAAAGGTTGATTTGTTAATTTTGTTTAAAATAAAATCAGAAAGAACGGGTAAGCCAATTCCTTTCTCATTTTCATTGTTTAAATATTATATTGAATCAAATAGCATAACTTGTAAAGATTATATATACCCTTCATATATGTTAGTAGATGAGAAAGAAATAACAGATGAAGACAGGGGAAGGCGAGATGAAAATTACAATATCATTAAAGATCTTGTAGATGACAGAATGTTTCTGTTCGACTATGCATTACATAAAAAGTCTCACCTTTTAATGGACTACTCCAGAAATAAAAAAATATCACAATATACTATCAGAACGCTTCTGGCGTTGTACTGGCGACATGGGCAGGATGTTTATGCATTACTACCCGCATTCTCGAACTGTGGTGCCGCTGGGAAAAGTAGAATCAAACATGAAATTAAACTTGGGAATTCCAAGAAAAACAGAGCATTACCTAATGAACGTTCACGTGTTTTCATTCTTAATGAAAGAGATATAAATAATATTAGAAAATCTCTCATTATGTATCATTATAAAGTTAACGGAGATACGATAAAGAAAACATTAGAGAGACATATTGATTTGTATTTTAGGGATGAAATTAAAACAGCGAACTTAGAAAATAGAGCTCCATATGTTCCTTCTTTAAAACAATTTTCATACTGGAATAAAAAACTCTTCACTAAAGATTTCTCGATAAAGAAGAAGAACACGAAAAAAGAAATAGACCTCAAAATGCGGGCGCTTTTAGGTAGTGCGGCTAATACAACTGTTTTACCGGGTGATGTTTTCGAAATAGACTCAACTGTCGCTGATGTACATCTTATTTCGAGTTTAAACAGACGAAAAGTCATTGGGCGCCCAACTATTTATACAGTGGTGGATCGCGCAACAAGAATGATTGTTGGCCTTCATGTTTCTTTATACCATGCTTCATGGCGAGCTGCCCGACAAGCGTTAGCAAATTGCTTTATGCCAAAAAAAGAATATTGTAGATTATTTGGAATCTCTATTACTAATGATGATTGGCCTTGTTCTCATATTCCATTAACATTGATGTGTGACAACGGGGAGATGATTGGTCTTAAACCTCAGGAAAAGATGACCCCCCTGACAAAACTTGAGTTTGCGCCAGTCGGTAGAGGCGACAGAAAAAGCATTGTTGAACGCTGTTTCGGTATTCTAAATGATGAAGTTATTCATAGGCTTATTGGAACAACACGAAGGGGTAAGATTGTTAAAGGAGAGCCAACACCGCAATCCAGGGCTTGTTTAACGATTCAGGAGGTCACGTCTTTACTGATTCGGGAGATACTTGCACATAATCAGAGAACATATGAAGAACTGGCTTATATCAATCCCTTACTGATTGAAAATGATCTCGTAATATCACCAAAAAATAGTTGGATGATAAGCTTAAAGCACGGGAGATTCAGCGCAAGAGCCGTTGGGGCCGACGAAGTGATCGCACGATTGTTGATCCCTGTGAACGCTAACATTACCGCCGGTGGGATTCAGTACAATAATCTTTTTTATGAATGTGATCCAGACATTGCATCAGGTGCCAGAGTATTTGGAAGAACCACTTGTGAAGCAAGAATAGATGACAATTGCGTAGATTATATATATGTAAGATTTGACAAAAATAGCATTTTCAAAAAGCATTACCTGCTTAAGAAAAGAGATATATTTAAAGGTAAAGCTCATCTTGATACAGATGTAATGGCTGATTGGGTAGATACTCAAAAAGAAATTAATTTATTTACTCTGAATTCACTCAGCAATATCAATAATAAAGATGATTTTAACAAGAAAGGTAACGAAAGATTAAATGAAATATACGAATCTCGACGGGTACATGGTAAAGATATTAAAAAGAACAGGAAAAATGAACTTGATTCATTAGGGCGAACTGATGTTGCTAATGGAAGACCTGAACCCCTACTTCCGTCATCCAGTAAGGTTCTGCTTTTGCCTGGCCGGGAGGAGAAACAAAGATGGTTAAAAGGTAAGAAGAAGACTGAGGACGCAGAATAATGAACCTTATACGGAGCGTTTCAGCGATATATAAAGAACAGGAGTTACCTGAGTATCGTGGCAACCCCTTAATTGAAGCACTTCCTGAAGCGCTTACGGAAGATGAAGTACTTCTGGAAATGAGTTATTTTCCCGAAATTGACGAAAAAATCCGCTGGACTGCCCCGGCGAATGTTAGAGAGCAGTATGTCGAACGTATAAAGAAATTCCGTTGCCCTCAAACCAATCTTATCCAGGCTTATAAAATGATTTTACGGGCACTTAGGGAAAGCTATGCAGCCCGTAATCCTTTAAAAAGCGGAACTATTCAATATCTTCATTACTATGGGACTGAGCGTCCTGATATTGAACCCGAAAGTGGATATTTTAAATCCCAGGCTGAAACCATTACGATAGTTGGAATGAGTGGTTCTGGAAAAACTACCATGATCGAGCAAGTCATGGATCATTTCCCTCAGATTATAGAACACAGCAGCTATAAAGGAGTTTTTCCCGGCTTCAGTAAGCAAATCGTATGGGTAAAGATTAATTGTCCATACAACTCAAGTGTGAGAGACCTTTGTGAAGAGATTTTACAAAAATTAGATGATGCAATTGGTATTGAACGAACTACACCAGAGATTAGAAATGGTGCTCTGGCTCGCCAGATTGCGCAAAGAATAAAATCATCATTTTTAGGTATCCTTGTTATTGATGAAATGCAGAGGCTAAAATTTTCAAGAACTGGAGGTGAGAGTAAGTTGATTGATTTTTTACATGAAATTGTAGATTCGATGGGGGTATCTATGGTTTTTTGTGGAAATCATCCTTTTGACGAGACTCTGACAAAGAAAATGAGAATTGCCAGGCGGGCAGAGTCTGGTGGTTATATGAAAATTTCAAATGTCAGATACGACTCACAAGACTGGCAATCGTTTATTCATTATTTATGGCCATTACAATGGACAAATGTTGAAACACCATTAAATGATGAGTTAAACGAAAAATTATTCATTTTATCTAAAGGCAACATTGGATTGGCTCAGATGATTTATCGGGGGGCACAATTAAAGGTTATCGGTAGCGGTAATGAAATCATAACTGGTGCAGTCTTGTCGGCCTCTGTACCGGTACTCGTAAGCCATACGGAGGAATATAAGGATACTTTACTCCCGGGGGCAGCGACTGAAGACGAGGAAGCCAAATGGCTCTCTGCATCTAATGAAAGTGATGCTTCGGCTAAGTTCATGTCAGAGAAGCCCTTAAAAGCTTTGATCCCTGGAGATATAGACAGGCCACAGCACAAGGAATTCGTAAGAAAAATAGACGAGGTTATGCGCAATTTCGACGAGAAAATACTGTCTCTTGACCATGATCTTGTTATCACCAGAACAGCTGAAAAGAAAAATACCTACGATGCTCTTCAGCGTTGCGGGCTTATAAATACAGATCCACTTAATAAATTGTAATGAGGTCATCAGTTCGTAACGGTCAAAGAGAGGTGGGGTAAATGAGAATGTTGTCTGTTTTACCTGATGAATCCTTGTTCAGTCGGTTTTGTCGGACAGCTACCGTGTACGGTATGTCCCCATCTTCTCTGTTAACGATCATTTTCCACAAACCTGATATGAGCGTCCATCCAATTCTCAATTCAGGATTAAAGGCTATTTCTCTTCATACATCCGAAAGTGCAGACCAGCTCTGGCATGAACAGACTTTACTCCCTCTGTTTGCCTGGGCACTACCAATCAGTCGTAATGAAATTATGGATTTCAACACGACCCCTGCCAGGCTTAATCGATTGTGCCGCCTTAGTAATTTTTCACTAGGACAGCGGACACTATTGAAGTTTTGCCCGGTTTGCGCTCGTGAAGATACTTTTCATTATGGTGTTACTTATTGGCATCTGGCGCATCAACTTCATGGGGTTACAACCTGCCATCGGCACCAGGTAGTGCTTGAAAGCATCAATGTCCCTTCTGCACCGCACATACGTATTGGACTGATGCCTCCTGTTTCGTATACAGAACAACTCAGCAATGAGACAGACTTCGATTTTGCTAAATTTTGTTATGAGTCCATAAATATAATCAGAAGAAAAGAAATTTGTCACCCAAATTACATGGATGTACTTAAAAAGTTAAATTTATTATCATTGGACGGGAATCTGAAGAAAAATGTATTTTACGCACATGTTTATGCTAAGTGCCAGTTATTTGGGGAGGGTTCATCGGAGCTTCTACCGACATCCCTTACTGATTATCACTACTGGGAGCCTATACTCAAAGATAAATGTTGTCAGCATCCCACAAAACACCTTTTGCTTTGTTATTGTTTGTTAAATACTTGCTGGCCAACGTATGCAGGAAGTCGTCCTAATAAAAAGAAAGAAATCTTTAAAAGTCATAAGGAATACAGCTTTCATATGGCTGAAAATAATACTAGTGTTAGCAACCTTGGGAGAGAATTTAATCGCAGCAGATGTTACATTAAAACACTTATTTATAAAAAATACCTGAGGGCGTTTAAGCGAAACACAAAAATTAATATATTCACTGAATTGCTTATCAAGTCTATGGCTGTAAGGGGGTTTAGTCTGGCATCCATAGCTGAGAAAAACTCATTATCGGAAGGAACTGTATCCTCTGTAATTTCTTCTTGTTACGGTTTATGCTCATGGCGTAAAAAATGTAAAAAAGATTCTTTAAGACGGCGTCATAAGCAGAAAATATTAAGATTTATACATAATCAATCCATTTCTGTAACGCGAAAGTTAGTCAAGGAAAGTTGTTATGCTAGTTTCTTTTGGCTAAATAAACATGAAAATGGCTGGCTTAATTCCTGTCTTCCTAAAGCAGTACGATGTTATAGAAATAAAAGAGTAGACTGGAGCGAGAGAGATATAATCTCATCATCATTAATAAATGTTGTTTTATCTCAGGGGCAATACCCGATGTCACTTACAAGCCTGGATGCTTTACTGGGGGGGGCATAACTGGCTTTTGAAATACAGAGATAAACTACCAATGACAATGACACTTCTCAGGAAAAAGAATCTAATTAAATAAGAGGGAGTGATATGGTTTACGAAAATGAATTGTGGCACAGTTTTCTTCTGCGTTCACAGATAATGTATAACTTATCCAATTGCAGGAACATAATATCTAAGCATGGTGAACTAAGGTACGATGCCTTTCCTCGGCTCGAACTGATTGATATGTACAAATTGCATAGTTTGCAGGATATATATGACATTCTTGCCACAAGAAATGGTTATATACTAACTTCCAATATAGTGTCGTTATCTTCTGGTGTTTACGGGTATTTCAACGCTGTTGAAGATGCCTGTCGAAATAATTTACACATAACTAATTCATATCCATTGGTAAACATCTCAAAGATTCATTACTGCCATAAATGTATTATTGAAGATATACACTCTAAAGGCATTGGTTATCTTCGTCATAGATGGTTGTTTGAATCTAAATGTGCAGCTCATAGTACCTGTTTATATGAGGTTTGTTTTGACAACTATTTGGATGCAGTGAAAGGACTTAGTGACTTAATTATAAGTGGAATAAATCCTCATGGTTATTGTTCCCTTGTGGTTGACATTTCAAATCCTTTCAAAACTCCAGTGTATTTATTGCCATGTGCCAGGGATAAAATTTTAAAATGGATTTCTGACAATAAAAATGAGCTGGTTTACTTTCTCTTTGACCTCTTTAAAAGTAAATCGCATTCTAGTTTATTAAAGGTTATTGAAGTCAGGATAATGCATAGTAGTTATATTTCTGCGGTGTTCAGGATATTGAGTGAGGTTAATTTTTGTAATTTCAACTCATTTATTACCGATTTATTCGAGGACGTAAGTTATGCCTCTGTTGGACTTGATGATTATTCTGTTAATGTGGATTTTCTCAGGCTAAAAGCCGCAGATTGCAAATTTTGCCGGTTCAATGGTAAAAATTTTTGCTCACTTTTTAATGTAAAGCTTCTTCGCTAATTTTTACTTCATTTATAAACTACTAAGAAAGCTAATAAGATAGGGTTATATATTTTGATTAGGGCGGGAATAAATTATCACTTCCCGAGTATCCCTGGGGGTTACCACCTGAGTATGATGCCGGTTAGCAACAACGTCTAAAAGACCTACGATCACGATAAATGTCACTGGGTCACTCTCAAGCAAAGTGGTCAGGGGTGCTAGATACCAGTACTGCTTACTCAACACGGCCTTGTTTTTGAAAGATGCCGAATCTTGGCAAGAGGCGTATTACAGCCTATAGTCTGTTAATGAGTATTACAGCTTATCTGCTGTAAATCCATTCGTTGTGCTTGTTAACCCGTCGATACGGAAGATCACTTATGAACACTCAATACGCTTTGAAGACCTTGAAGGGGTCGTCTCAGAAAACGGAATCTATGGTCACTCCCGTTTTTGCAACACCGATTTTGACGACAAGTTGGCTTGCTTGAATCTATCCGGCGTCTGAATGGGATTTTATTCCCGCGCCTTGATGAGTTCCGCGCCTGATGAACCTCCAGAAAATATACGGCTTCAATGAGCCTTTCCGTTTTACAGGTTCCTCAACAGGCCGGTGGGCCGTTAGTATCATCAATATCAGTATTCGCAAAACCAGATCAGTAATTCTTTAAACCGGTGTATTTCTGCCGTTATGCTACATAAGTTTGCTGTCGTGCCGTTAGGGCCCAGGCTATTCTGGCCAGCTTGTTTGCCAGAGCACAAGTGACGACAAAGTTGCTTTTCCGGCACAGTAAATCCCTGACCCAATCGGCCAATTTGCCAGACTGGTGTTCCAGTTTTTGTATGAATACCCTGGCACATTGAACCAACAAAGTTCGGATCTTTTTATTACCTCGCTTACTAATTCCCAGCAATGTCGTCCTACCTCCCGTGCTGTACTGCCGAGGTACAAGCCCTGTTGCCGCCGCAAAGTCACGGCTGCTGGCGTACTGCTTCCCGTCGCCAATCTCAGTTGAAATAGTACTCGCTGTCAGTGTTCCGACGCAGGGAATGCTCAGCAAGCGCTGTCCAACCTCATCTTCGTCCAACTTTCGTTTCAACTGGGATTCCAAATCTTTAATCTGCTCAACAAGATAGTGATAATGCTGTTGTAATTTCAGCAATAACTGGCTGAGGTAAAGAGGCAAACTATTATCCTCAAGAATGGTACTCAGTCGGCTAATAACGGCAGCTCCTCGGGGAACGCTAATGCCAAATTCCAGCAGAAAAGCATGCATTTGATTGGTTGTTTTTACCTTATCCTGAACCAGGGATTCACGGACACGATGCAGAGCCCGCATTGCCTGCTGAGATTCCGTTCTGGGCTGCACAAAACGCATAGACGGACGCGATGCAGCTTCACAAATAGCTTCGGCGTCGACAAAGTCGTTTTTATTGCTTTTAACGAACGGGCGGACAAATTGTGGTGATATCAGCTTTGGGGAATGCCCCAACTCTTCCAACTTGCGTGCCATAAAGTGAGAACCGCCACAGGCTTCCATTGCGATGGTTGTAGCGGGGCATGTCGCCAAAAATTCGATCAACTTTGGCCGGGTAAATTTTTTACGGTAAACAGCCTTCCCGCGACGATCCTGGCAATGAATATGGAAAGAGTTTTTACCCAGATCGATACCAATGAGCGCAATGTTTTCCATGATAGTTCTCCGAATGAAAGCCTGTCCTCAGCATAGTACCGGGAAGGAGGGAGTGACCATCTCATTAAATAAAGCACGCTAAGCCGGTTGCAGCGGCCGTAGCGGCCTGAACTTGCCCGCGCCGATCTTGGCGCTGCTGCGCCAGAGGTAATCGCCGGTCAGGTTGATGTGCTCCCAGCCGAGCGGCGACAGGTACTGCAACAGGCCGTCATCGACGGCTTGACCGTGGCCACGCAAGGCGTTCGCGGCCCGCTCCAGATAGACCGTGTTCCATAGCACGATGGCCGCCGTCACCAGGTTGAGGCCGCTGGCCCGGTAGCGCTGCTGCTCGAAGCTGCGGTCGCGGATTTCCCCCAGGCGGTTGAAGAACACGGCGCGGGCCAGCGCGTTGCGCGCCTCGCCTTTGTTCAGCCCGGCATGCACGCGGCGGCGCAGCTCGACGCTTTGCAGCCAGTCCAGGATGAACAGTGTGCGCTCGATGCGTCCCAGCTCACGCAGGGCGACGGCCAGGCCGTTCTGGCGCGGGTAGCTGCCAAGCTTCCTGAGCATCAGCGAGGCCGTCGCCGTGCCCTGCTTGATCGAGGTGGCCATCCGCAGGATTTCATCCCAATGGGCGCGGACGTGCTTGATGTTGAGCGTGCCGCCGATCATCGGTTTCAACGCCTCGTAGGTGGCATCGCCCTTCGGGATGTAGAGCTTGGTGTCGCCCAGGTCACGAATGCGCGGGGCGAAGCGGAAGCCCAGCAGGTGCATCAACGCGAAGACGTGGTCCGTGAACCCTGCCGTGTCGGTGTAGTGCTCCTCGATCCGCAGGTCGGATTCGTGATACAGCAGGCCGTCGAGCACGTAGGTCGAGTCGCGCACGCCGACGTTCACGACCTTGGTGTGGAACGGCGCGTACTGGTCGGAGATATGGGTGTAGAACGTCCGCCCTGGGCTGCTGCCGTATTTCGGATTGATGTGGCCGGTGCTCTCGGCCTTGCTGCCGGTGCGGAAGTTCTGGCCGTCCGACGATGACGTGGTGCCGTCGCCCCAATGCTCGGCGAAGGGATGTCGGAACTGCGCGTTGACCAGCTCGGCCAGTGCCGCCCCGTAGGTTTCGTCGCGGATGTGCCAGGCTTGCAGCCAGGCCAGCTTGGCGTAGGTCGTGCCGGGGCACGATTCCGCCATCTTGGTCAGGCCCAGGTTGATCGCGTCGGCGAGGATCGTGGTCAGCAACAGGTTTTTGTCCTTGGCCAGGTCGCCTGACTTCAGGTGGGCGAAGTGCCGGGTGAAGCCCGTCCATTCGTCTACCTCCAGCAGCAATTCGGTGATCTTGACGTGCGGTAGGATCATCGCCGTCTGGTCGATCAGGGCCTGTGCGGTATCGGGCACCGCCGCATCGAGCGGCGTGATCTTCAGGCCCGACTCCGTGATGATGGCGTCCGGCAGCTCGTTGGCCAGCGCCATGCGGTTGACGGTGGCGAGCTGCGTTTCCAGCAGCGTCAGCCGGTCATGCAGGTACTGGTCGCAATCGGTGGCCACGGCCAGCGGCAATTCGCTGGCCTGCTTGAGGCTGGCGAATTTCGCGGGCGGCACCAGGTAGTCCTCGAAGTCCTTGAACTGGCGCGAGCCTTGCACCCAGATGTCGCCGGAGCGCAGCGCGTTCTTCAGCTCCGACAGCGCGCACAGTTCGTAGTAGCGCCGGTCGATGCCGGTGTCGGTCATCACCAGCTTCTGCCAGCGCGGCTTGATGAACTCGGTCGGCGCGTCGGTGGGCACCTTGCGGGCGTTGTCGCTGTTCATGCTGCGCAGCACCTCGATGGCGTCGAGTACGTCCTTGGCGGCGGGCGCGGCCCGCAACTTGAGCACGTCGAGAAATTCCGGCGCGTAGCGGCGCAGCGTGGCGTAGCTCTCGCCGATGCGGTGCAGGAAATCGAAGTCCTCGGGTTGCGCGAGCCGCTGCGCTTCGGTGACGCTCTCGGCGAAAGCATCCCAGGACATGACGGCCTCGATGGCGGCGAACGGATCGCGGCCCGCTTGCTTGGCCTCGATCAGCGCCTGGCCGATGCGCCCGAACAGCCGCACCTTGGCATTGATCGCCTTGCCGGATGCCTGGAACTGCTGCTGATGCTTGTTCTTGGCGGCATTGAACAGCTTGCCCAGGATGCGGTCATGCAGGTCGATGATTTCGTCGGTGACGGTGGCCATGCCCTCGATGGCGAGCGCCACCAGGGTCGCGTAACGCCGCTGCGGCTCGAACTTCGCCAGGTCGGCGGGCGTCATCTGGCCGCCCTCGCGGGCGATCTTGAGCAGCCGGTTCTGGTGAACCAGCCGCTCGATGCCGGAGGGCAGGTCGAGCGCCTGCCACGCCTTGAGGCGTTCGATGTGTTCCAGCATGTGCCGCGAGTTCGGTTTGACCGGGGATTGCCGCAGCCAGGCCAGCCACGTCGTCTTGCCGTTGTCGCGGCGCTTGAGCAGATCGTCGAGGCGACGGCGATGCACGTCCGTCAGCGGCTCAGCCAAGGCGTCGTAGAGACGCCGGTTGGCGCGGGTAATCGCTTCGGCGCTCGCCCGCTCGACGGCGTTGAGGGCGGGCACAATGACCGACTGCCGCCGCAGGTGCTCGATCAAGGCTCTGGCCAGCACGATGCCCTTGTCGGTTTGCATGGCCAGCTCGGTCAGCAACTGGACAGCCTGCCGGTAGTGGCCAATCGTGAACGGCTGGAAGCCGAACACCGTTTGCAGCTCGACCAGGTGCTCGCGTCGGGTCTGCTCACGCTGCCCGTACTCGTCCCAGCTTTCGATGCCGACCTTGAGCTGGTTGGCGACCAGTCTCAGCAATGGCGGGAACGGTGGCTCATCAGCGCCAAGGATGACGCCGGGAAAGCGCAGGTAGCAGAGCTGCACCGCGAAGCCCAGCCGATTGGCCGGGCCGCGCCGCTGCCGGATGATGGAGAGGTCGCTTTCGCTGAACGTGTAGTGACGGATCAACTCATCCTTGGTGTCCGGCAACGCCAGCAGGCTTTCGCGCTCGGCGGCGGAGAGGATCGAACGGCGGGGCATGCGGTTTCCTTCTTCTTGAAAACGTAGGTTTGTGACAAGCCCGCCAAGGCAACCGGCGCGGCACGGGAATCAAGGCATTGCGATTCTCGAAAATAGTTCTTGAAATTCTATTCTTGATTGCATATCATCTCAACGAGTTTCGATAAGAAAGGATGCGCATGCGACCGTCTGTTGTGCTTGACATGAAGCGAAGCGCAGTGCGTGAAGCGGTAGGCCGCTTTCGCGCCGCGAACCCGCGCGTCTTCGGCTCGGTGCTGCATGGCACCGACCGGGATGGCAGCGACCTCGACCTGTTGGTCGATGCGCTGCCCGGTGCCACGTTGTTGGACTTGGGCGATTTGGAAGAAGAACTGAAATCGCTGCTCGGCGTTGACGTCGATCTGCTGACTCCCGGCGACCTGCCGCCGAAGTTCCGGGCCAAGGTGCTCGCGGAGGCGCAACCGATATGAGCGAGAACCGCCTGCCCGATTACCTCGACCACATTCAGCAGGCCGCAACCGATGCGCGCAGCTTCGTGGAAGGGATGGCCAAGGACGACTTCTTGGCCGACAAGCGCACCCAGCAGGCCGTCATCATGAGCCTGATCGTCATCGGCGAGGCGGCCACAAAGGTGATGGATGGCTACGTCGAGTTCACCCAGGCGCATGCCGACGTGCCGTGGCGCAGCATGCGCAATATGCGTAATCGCATGGCTCACGGCTATTTCGACATCAACCTCGATGTGGTGTGGGAGACGGTACAGGAATGGCTGCCGGCGTTGCTCCAGCAATTGCCCGCCGTGCGTCAGGATGCCGACGATGAAGACCGTAACGACAAAGGCATGGAGCCATGACCAATCAAGCCGCCGATGTTCGGCCCCTCTGGCGTGTTCGATCCCGCGACCTATGAGCCGCGCTCGGGCAAGACCTTCTGGATGGCCGCAACGGACGTGAGTTCGCTGGTGGGCAAGGAGGCAGCAGCCGACACGCTCATCGGCAACTGCACGACCGCACGACCAGCCTCCCGTTCAAATTCGAGTTAGAATTCATATCCAGCCTGTCTGGGGGCACTGTGAAAGAGGGATCTCCGATGACTGTTGAATCGAGAATATTTTCTGTAGCCGAGTATGTTCAGCCGTCCGAAGGCGAGCCTATTCGTTCCGTTGTGCTTGAAACCCGAGACTCAATTATCGTGGTTTGGCATGTCCATCCCGGGCAGGAAATTGCGGCTCACATTCATCCTCACGGCCAAGACACGTGGACTGTTTTGTCGGGAATGGCTGATTACTTTCAGGGCAATGGGATTGTTCGTGCCCTCAGGGAAGGTGAGATAGCCGTGGCAAGACCGGGCCAAGTGCACGGGGCGCGAAATACAGGTACCGAGCCATTTGTGTTCGTCTCGGTTGTGGCATCAGCCAATGCCGGTTTCGTATTGGCTGAGCGATAGAGCCCAATCTCTGGAGTTGGTCCAATGAGCGGTCGGGGAGATAGGTAACAGACATGCAGCGGACACGGCTGCTAAACCAGGTCGCAAACCTCCTTGCGTCGCAGCGTGCCGCAAGCGACGCGATCAATCGAATGGGGTCGGCATGAGACTGAACACCATCCAGTTCCCGACCGCGTAGCCGCCTGTCCTGCCGATCAGGTCTTGACCATCGACGCCTGGGATCAGTCCTGAATGTTCTTGGAGACCACTACGTTATGAGCCGCAGCCGCCGCAAAACACCCATCGTCGGGCACACGACCTGCGGCAGCGAGCGCGAGGACAAGAAGCTCTGGCATCAGCGCTGGCGCACCCGTGAGCGCACGGCGCTGACCAGCGCGTCGCCCGAAGCCCTGAGCGCCCATCTGCCCCTGCTGGAAAACCAGGCCAGCAGCGTCTGGTCGATGGGCAAGGATGGCCGCTCCTACTGGCCCGTCAAGCGCCAGGCCGCCACGGCGGATCGCATCGCCAATCACAAGGGACGCAACCCGCAAGAACGCGCCTCCCTGAAAAAGCGCCTGCTGCGCAAGTGGATGAGCAAATGAAGCTCTCCTTCCATCAGCACATTGCGCTGTTCTGGATGATCGGTGCTCCGGGCGTCTTCGCGCCCGTGATCGAGAACGCCAAGCGGCCCGATGCCGGCGCCGTCATGGCGTGGGGTGTCGCGATCGTGGCGGTGATGATCCTCTTCACCCCTTTGCTGCTGCGCTGTCCACCATTCCGGCGCTGGTATGGCCGGACGGATGCGCTGTCGGAGCGGCAGCGCCAGGCGCTTGCCGAGCGCGGCCTGCGCCGCTACTACCAGACCGCTTTCGATGACGGCTACGTGCCCCGCGTGATGCCCTACGTGTGGCGCATCATCTGGACGGTCGGCGGGTTGATGGCTGTGACCGCCGTACTGCCTACCAACACCGGACGGCCAGCCTTCGATGCCTTGGTGGTCTTCTCGACCTGGTATCCGATAGGCGTGATGCTGCTGGTTTTCGCGTCGAGGCCCCTTGGCCGGTTGATTCGCCAAAGAGCACAGGAGCGGCGGAAATGAGCACGTCAACCATCGAGGCGCTGGCCAGCGCCTGGGCAAGGATTGCCGAGGAAGCGGAATTCCCCGCTGACTACGAGGGGACTGCCACACCACAAGCGCATCGGGCTAGCGAAGCTATTCAGGAGCAGATTCGGGAGCGCATCGTCGCCACCAACGACATGCGGCTGTTCAGCCTGCTGCACCTGCTGGGTCAGGCGTCGCTGCGCATGGAGCAAGCGCTGTGGCCGGAGGATTACGAGCGGATGACGCGCGAGGTTGAGGAAGCCCTGCGGCAAGCCACCGACGCCAACGCCAGATCGTACACCCACGAAGAAGTGATGCAGGCGATGCAGGAACGCATCGACCGGGCGCGAGACAAGCCATGTTGATTGGCTATGCGCGCGTCTCGACGCAGGATCAGAACCTGGAGCTGCAACGCGAAGCCTTGAGCAAGGCCGGATGTAAAAAGGTCTTCGAGGACAAGGTGAGTGGCACGCGGGCAGACCGGCCTGGCTTGGCCAAGACGCTCGAAATGCTGCGCGAAGGCGATACTTTGGTCGTCTGGAAGCTCGACCGGCTGGGCCGGTCGGTCAAGCAACTGGTCGATCTGGTCGGCGATCTGCACAAGCACGGTGTCCAGTTCAGGAGCCTCACCGACTCCATCGACACCGGCACACCATCCGGGCGGTTCTTCTTCCACGTCATGGCGAGCCTTGCCGAAATGGAGCGCGAGCTGACCGTCGAGCGCACCCGCGCCGGGCTGGAAGTCGCCAAGCAGCTCGGCCGCAAAGGCGGCCGCAAGCCGAAGATGACCGACAGCAAGATCGAGTCGGCCAAGAAGCTGCTGGCCAGCGGGGTGCCGCCCAAGGACGTGGCCAAGAACCTCGGCGTGTCCATTCCGACGCTGTACCGCTGGGTGCCAGCCTCCACGCACGCTTAGCGTGCTTTATTTAATGAGATGGTCACTCCCTCCTTCCCGGTACTATGCTGAGGACAGGCTTTCATTCGGAGAACTATCATGGAAAACATGGCACTGTTGCAAAGTTAGCGATGAGGCAGCCTTTTGTCTTATTCAAAGGCCTTACATTTCAAAAACTCTGCTTACCAGGCGCATTTCGCCCAGGGGATCACCATAATAAAATGCTGAGGCCTGGCCTTTGCGTAGTGCACGCATCACCTCAATACCTTTGATGGTGGCGTAAGCCGTCTTCATGGATTTAAATCCCAGCGTGGCGCCGATTATCCGTTTCAGTTTGCCATGATCGCATTCAATCACGTTGTTCCGGTACTTAATCTGTCGGTGTTCAACGTCAGACGGGCACCGGCCTTCGCGTTTGAGCAGAGCAAGCGCGCGACCATAGGCGGGCGCTTTATCCGTGTTGATGAATCGCGGGATCTGCCACTTCTTCACGTTGTTGAGGATTTTACCCAGAAACCGGTATGCAGCTTTGCTGTTACGACGGGAGGAGAGATAAAAATCGACAGTGCGGCCCCGGCTGTCGACGGCCCGGTACAGATACGCCCAGCGGCCATTGACCTTCACGTAGGTTTCATCCATGTGCCACGGGCAAAGATCGGAAGGGTTACGCCAGTACCAGCGCAGCCGTTTTTCCATTTCAGGCGCATAACGCTGAACCCAGCGGTAAATCGTGGAGTGATCGACATTCACTCCGCGTTCAGCCAGCATCTCCTGCAGCTCACGGTAACTGATGCCGTATTTGCAGTACCAGCGTACGGCCCACAGAATGATGTCACGCTGAAAATGCCGGCCTTTGAATGGGTTCATGTGCAGCTCCATCAGCAAAAGGGGATGATAAGTTTATCACCACCGACTATTTGCAACAGTGCCCTTGTGACGAACTCGATCGTTGAGTTCGCCATGAATGATCCGCAGATCAGCGAAGCCTTCCAACTCCACCTGGCCAGGCTGGAAACGGCCCTATCTGGCGCGATCGAGCGGGCAAAGCAAGCGGGAGAACTATCGCGGGACGTCGATGCGGCCGAAGCGGCCGTATTTCTCGTATGCACGACGCAAGGACTCAATGTCCTGGCCAAGACCCGGCCCAGCCGGCGCACACTGGAGGCGATCACGCGGCATGCGTTCACGGCGTTGGGATTCGAGGCCTGAATCAGCCGAGGTCATCGCTTAGACGACGATGAACCGCCCGTGTGTGGGGGTTGGATGTCCGTGGTGGCCATGTTGCTCAATGCGATGCCATGCGATGGCGATACGCTCGACGGCATCCTGCAACTCGTTTGCCGGCCGAGTCCAAGGCAGGCGAACGAATTTATCCAGCCCGCCCCCCAGGGAAAAGACCGGGCCGGGCGAAATGATGACATTGTTGGCGGCCACCATGGAGGCCAATGCGGTTGCGCCTCGGCGTGGAAGCTCGCACCACAGCGCCATCCCGCCAGCAGGTGGGACGAAGCGCCAGCCCGGTAAATGTGATTCTACTGCGTGGATCAGTGCATCACGCTGTAGTCGCAAACGATGAAGATGTCCGGTAGCGGCCGGTCCACTTCGCAGCAGGTGCGTCGCCGCGAGTTGCTCCAGAACGGGCACGCCAAGATCGAGAGATAGGCGTGCCCTGGTCAGGCGCTCGACGAGGTGACGAGGGGCTCGAATCCAGCCCACGCGCAATCCTCCCCAGAACGCCTTGCTCATGCTGCCGAGCGTGATCGCATTAGGATGGAAGGCCGCAAACGGAGGCGGCATCTGCTGACCATCCAACGCCAGCGCGTAGTTCGTTTCGTCCACGATGGGCAGCGCGGCGTGTGCAAGAAGATGCTTCCCCAATCGCTTGCGGTGGTCTGCGGTCATGACGGCACCCGTGGGGTTCTGAAAATCGGGAACGAGATACACGAAGTCCGGCTTCACTTGCTTCACGGTTTCCATGATGCCGGCGATGTCCCATCCGTGGGCATCCAATGGCGCTTCGTGCAATCGCGCGCCGGATGCCCTCAGTGCTTCGGCCGCATTGGGGTACGTGGGGGACTCGACCAGTGCGCGCGTGCGACGCGAAGCAAGTGCGCGGGCCACGACGCTGGCGGCAGCCAGCGAACCCGGTGTGACCACGATCTGGTCAGGAGTGGTTGGCAGTCCGCGCATCGCGTAGGCCGCAGCAACGGCTTCCTGCAACACCGGCAAGCCTCCCGGAAAATATCCGTGACCGCCCAAGTAGGCGGGGAGTTGCGAAAGCGCGGCTGTGTAGGCGCTCATTACGTCGGCGGGCGCCGAGTCCGCAGTGCAGTTCAGGTCGATCCAGTCCTCGCCGACACCTTTCGGAGCAAGCACACGGTCATGGGCTCGTTCGCGCCCGCCGGGGACGGCGGTGAAGGTTCCTGCACCTTGTGTCGCGTGAGCGTAGCCGCTGTCTCGCAGCGCGGCATATGCACGCGACACGGTGGTGCGCGACAGGCCGATAGCCGCTGTTAGCTCACGCTCGCTGGGCAGGCGAACGCCAAGAGGAATGCGGCCGTCCCCAATGAGCAGCGTAAGCGCATCGGCCAGATTGGCCCAAGCTGGGCCTGGAGCAAGGTCGCCCATGAGTTCTCGAACACGGCGCGCTGAGATGGTCTCTTTCATGGTGTCCACTTTTCCATGATTGGCTATTTTTCACAATGCCAATTTTCGGCAATATGGCTACATGAAAAAAACAGTCCATCTCGTCCAACTCGGGCCTATTGAACAATTACGCGCCGGCAAGCTAATTCGACGGCTGGCGCAACTGATGCTCGGGCTGACCTTTTACGGCATTTCGATGGCAATGATGGTACGGGGCAATCTTGGACAAGCGCCGTGGGACGCGCTCCATCTTGGAATAACGGCGCATCTCCCTGTGAGCTTCGGCTGGGTTGTCGTCGGCCTTTCCTTCGTCGTGCTGTTGCTGTGGGTCCCTTTGCGCGAAATGCCGGGGCTTGGCACCCTCGCCAATGCCATCACCATCGGTGTGGTCGCGGGCCTTGCATTGCAGGTGCTGAAAACGCCCGAACTACTCTGGGGGCGTGCTGCACTCACTGTGGGCGGAGTCCTCTTGTGCGGCCTGGGTTCCGCACTCTATATCGGTGCGCAGTTGGGGCGAGGTCCTCGCGATGGCTTGATGACGGGCCTTCAGCGGGTGACTGGCCTATCGCTGAGATTGGTGCGCACTGGCTTGGAAATCGCGGTGCTGACCATCGGCCTCACGCTAGGCGGATTTGGACTTTTCGGTGTCGGTACCGTTCTGTTCGCTCTATGTATCGGCCCACTCACGCAAGCATTGCTGCCTTGGGTGCTCATTCCTCTTGACGCTGTGACGGCGGTAGCCGAGGAACAGTAACGCTTATTTCTTGAGGGAATATCCGGCTTTCCGCAGAGGACAATGTAGTTGTCCGTAGGACTTTGTCGACCCATCAGTGAACTAATCCAGAGAACAAAATGGGGTCTGTCGATAAAATCAAGAACTAATCGCCGCGATCCCTGTTAATACGATCACCGCTCCAACTATGCGGCGCGCGAGATGACCCTCACGGAAGAGCCTGTACGCGAAAAGAGAGCCGATGATGATGGACGACTCACGCAGAGGGGCGACGAGCGCGAGCGGTGCCGTCAGCATGGCGGTGAGCACAAGGATGTAGGCCAGTGGAGAGAATACTGCCACGATGAGTATAGGCACGGCATCAGCACGGATAACTGCGTGAATGTGATGCCATCGGCGCAGTGCACTTGGCGTCAGGATCAGGGTTTGCAGAAGCAGTGTGCCAGCGTAGTAGCTCACGGGCGCCAAATGCAGCGACGTGACTGCGTAGCTGTCCCAGACGGTATAGCTTGCGATGGTGGCCCCCGTGGCCCCTCCCCAAAACATCCCCTGGAGCGGGCGGTGGCTTCCGCTTCCAAACGGGTTTCCGGTAACGACAAGAATGCCTGAGACGACGAGAAGCGCCCCTAAAAGCGCGACGACGGAGAGCCGCTCCCCCAAAATAAGAATCGCAAACAGCATCGTCAGCACCGGCCCTGTGCCACGGGCGATCGGGTAAACCACCCCGAGTTCGGCACGATCGTAGCCAGCCTGCAAGGTCAGGGAGTACGCAATGTGCAATGCCGCCGAAACGGCCGCTCCCACCCCGAGCCGCCAATCGATCGCCCCTTGGTCCTGAACCATAAGAACGAGACCGATCGGGACCCACAGCAGCGTCGAAGCACAGCTATAAGCCCACACGAACAGTAAAGTGTCTCCCCGCTTGTACTTCGAGGCCAGGTTCCACACCGCATGGGCTACCGCTGCGGCGAGAACCATTGCGATGGTGCCGGGCTGCATCAGGAAATATCGGGCAGATCGATGCCCGCCCGCTCCGCCAAGCGGGTCCGCTCTTGATCGCGCAGCGCCAGGGATGCGACCACCGCATCGATAACGACGAGCTGAGCCAATCGACTTCCCGCAGCGGCCATCTGTCCCGCGCGCACCTGCTCGATGACCGCCGGCACGCCGGTGAACATCACCTGGATCTGTCCGGCCAGCAGGTCGGTGACGGCGGGCGCCGTGCCGCGGTAAGGCACATGCTGCAATT
The DNA here is from genome assembly GCF_000801755.2 of Enterobacter sp. E20. Classification (NCBI taxonomy): domain Bacteria; kingdom Pseudomonadati; phylum Pseudomonadota; class Gammaproteobacteria; order Enterobacterales; family Enterobacteriaceae; genus Enterobacter; species Enterobacter sp. E20. The sequence continues at coordinate 2,664,848 of NZ_CP012999.1, read as the reverse complement.
GCGTGTGCGTGACCAGCTTGAAGTACTCGGTGGCGATGTGCGCCGCGCTGCCGTTGCCGCCGGAGCCATAGTTGAGCTTGCCCGGGTTGGCCTGCGCGTAGGCGACCAGTTCCTTCACATTGGTGGCGGGCACCGACGGATGCAGCACCAGCACGTTGGGCACACGCGCCGCCCACGCGATGGCCGTGAAGCTCTTCTCGGGGTCGTAGGGCAGGTGCGGGTAAAGCGACGGCGTCACGGCCAGCGTGCCGATGTGGCCCATCAGCAGCGTGTAGCCGTCGGCGGGAGCCTTGGCTACTTTGTCGGCGCCAATGCTGCCGCCCGCTCCGGGCACGTTGTCGACCACCACGGGCTGGCCCCAGGCCTTGCCCAACTCCTGCGCGATGGCGCGGCCGAGGATGTCGGTGGAGCCGCCGGGCGTGAACGGCACGACCATGCGGATGGGTTTGGACGGATAGCCGTCCGCTTCCGCGCCCCAGGCGCTCGGCGCCGCCGGCAACAGCAAGGCGCCGGCCGAACCCAGCAGGGTCTGGCTGAAGCGGCGGCGCGAACAGGCGTCATGCACCGACGGTGCGGGGTTGCGGCGATGTGTCATGGCTTTTGTCTCCCTGGGTGTGCGCTCATGGGGTGGCACGGATAGGAAATTCAACCGCATGAGGCCAAGTATGGCACGAACGGATAGGAAATTCAACCGCATGAGGCCAAGTATGGCACGAACGGATAGGAAATTCAACCGCATGAGGCCAAGTATGGCACGAGTTTTGGGCCTCGAAACACGTTCGGCCAAGGAAGGTTGAGCGCTCGCTTGCCGCTCAATGGCAAGAGCTTGGGAGGCAGTATGCATTTGGGCCTGGCGCGCGCGCAGCTGCTTCCCCGCAGCGATGGATACCGCCGCTTCACTGGGTCACCAATTGACGCGCTGGTCTACCTCGTCGGGTTGAGCTGCCAGATCCCAATCCGGCTCGCCTTGCGCACCATCATCCACCGGCGCGTCGCAGCCCTCCCACAGCGGTGGCCCGCGTGCCGGGGTGATGTGCGGGGGGGCAGACTCCACCCCGATGTGGTTCAGGATGTGGCGGATTTCGGCGCTGTGGGTGATGAAGGCAATGATGCGCATCTGCCCACCGCACATGGGGCACAGCAGCGGAAATGCCTCGTAGATGCGGGCAATCAGCACCGCCCACAAGTAATGCGCCGCTCGCTTCGGGCGTGCTTCAGGTTCGGGTGTGGGTGTGGCCGCGTTGCCCGGCGCCGCCACCCCAGGTACGCCCGCGCCAGGTTGTGCAGTCTCCACCGTGGCTGGTTGCGACGCAGCAGGCTGAGCCAGCGCCGTTACCGCCGCTCTCAGCGGCGAGTTTGGTGCCAGCACACCAAAGTAGCGGTGCCGGTGGGTGCGTGGCGGTGGCACCAGCGCGGCGATGCGGTCGATCAGTTCCAGCGGTGTGAGGTGCAGCTCATCTGCCTTGGCACCACGCTTGTCACTGGTGGGCTCGCTGCGCTGTTTGGCACAGCGGTACACCAGTTTGCTTCCCTCTTTGCGTAGGCGCTCCATGGAAAACGGTGGACGCGCGCAATAGCGCAGCAGCCGCTCCAGCGCAGCGCGGTCGTGGGCTTCGATGCAGACACCGGCGTCCACCGAGAAGCCGCTGTGTTTGTAGCCCAGCATGTCTTTGGCGTCACAGTTCTCCAGCAGGCCCCGAGCAACGAAGGCGCGCAGGATGCGTTTTTGCAGTGTGGTCTGCACTGGGGCCACGGTAGCCGCATCGATGCCGGTGGCCGCGTGAAAGATGACACCCGGCGATGAGATTCGAGGGGTCGCATCAGCATCGCCCTCGCCCTCCACTTCCTCAAACACCCCGTCCACCACACAAACGTGGAAGTGGACGTGTTCATTGAGGCTGGAGCCGAATCGGTGAATGAAGGCGATGGCACCGATGTGCAGGCCTGCCTTGTCCATATGGGCCGCACCGGGGCTGTGGGTCTGCAGAGTTTGTGCGATCACCCGCAGAAAGATGCGCAGCACCATGCTCAGCACCGCTCCGTCGCGTTGCATGAAGTACCGCAACCTCTTGGGCACGGAGAGCACCCACTGGCGCACCGGCAGGCGGGGGAAAAAGCGTATAAGATTCAGTCGACAGTTGACGATATTATCGATCAGTTGATAGAATTGGAAGCTGATAGAAAAACAACGCTGGTAGGAATTGGCGGCGGTGTGATCACAGATATTGCTGGTTATGTTGCGGCGGTTTATATGCGCGGATTAAAGTTTGGATTTATTCCGACTTCATTGCTGGCACTGGTGGATGCATCTGTTGGCGGTAAGAATGGTATTGACGTGGGGCTGTATAAGAACATGGTTGGTGTGATCCGTCAGCCATCATTTATCCTGCATGATATTAGTTTATTGAAGAGTCTTCCGCACAAGGAATGGGTGAACGGATTTGCCGAGATCATAAAACATGCTTGTATAAAGGATGCTGCCATGTTCCGTGAACTGGAAGCGAACAATCTTGCGGTATATCAGAAAAAGCCAAAGCTGATTGCAGTGCTTCTTCAGCGTAATGCTCAGTTAAAAGCGAAGGTTGTTCAGGAGGATGAGTTCGAAAAGTCGGTAAGGCGTTTGTTGAACTTTGGTCATACATTGGGGCATGCCATCGAAAATGAATATGCGTTGATGCATGGCCATGCGGTTGCTATAGGAATGACATACGCGTGTCATATTTCTGAGCAATTGTCTGGATTCAAACAAACAAATCGCGTGGTAGAAGTGTTGGAACAATATGGGTTACCGACTTATATGGCATTCGATAGGGAAAAGGCTTTTAATCTGTTGAAAATGGACAAGAAGCGTGAAAAAAAGAAATGAACTATGTGTTGCTGGAAAAAGTAGGGAAGGGAGTGGTGAAGAGTATTCCACTGGTTCAATTAGAAAAAATCATTCAAGCATTACCAAAGTGAAAGTAACAATACAGCCCGGAGATCTGACTGGAATTATCCAGTCACCCGCTTCAAAAAGTTCGATGCAGCGAGCTTGTGCTGCTGCACTGGTTGCAAAAGGAATAAGTGAGATCATTAATCCCGGTCATAGCAATGATGATAAAGCTGCCAGGGATATTGTAAGCCGGCTTGGTGCCAGGCTTGAAGATCAGCCTGATGGTTCTTTGCAGATAACAAGTGAAGGCGTAAAACCTGTCGCTCCTTTTATTGACTGCGGTGAATCTGGTTTAAGTATCCGGATGTTTACTCCGATTGTTGCGTTGAGTAAAGAAGAGGTGACGATCAAAGGATCTGGAAGCCTTGTTACAAGACCAATGGATTTCTTTGATGAAATTCTTCCGCATCTCGGTGTAAAAGTTAAATCTAACCAGGGTAAATTGCCTCTCGTTATACAGGGGCCATTGAAACCAGCAGACGTTACGGTTGATGGGTCCTTAAGCTCTCAGTTCCTTACAGGTTTGTTGCTTGCATATGCGGCCGCAGATGCAAGCGATGTTGCGATAAAAGTAACGAATCTCAAAAGCCGTCCGTATATCGATCTTACACTGGATGTGATGAAGCGGTTTGGTTTGAAGACTCCCGAGAATCGAAACTATGAAGAGTTTTATTTCAAAGCCGGGAATGTATATGATGAAACGAAAATGCAACGATACACCGTAGAAGGCGACTGGAGCGGTGGTGCTTTTTTACTGGTAGCGGGGGCTATTGCCGGGCCGATCACGGTAAGAGGTTTGGATATAGCTTCGACGCAGGCTGATAAAGCGATCGTTCAGGCTTTGATGAGTGCGAACGCAGGTATTGCGATTGATGCAAAAGAGATCAAACTTCATCCTGCTGATCTCAATGCATTTGAATTTGATGCTACTGATTGCCCGGATCTTTTTCCGCCATTGGTTGCTTTGGCGTCTTATTGCAAAGGAGAAACAAAGATCAAAGGCGTAAGCAGGCTGGCGCATAAAGAAAGTGACAGAGGATTGACGCTGCAGGACGAGTTCGGGAAAATGGGTGTTGAAATCCACCTTGAGGGAGATCTGATGCGCGTGATCGGAGGGAAAGGCGTAAAAGGAGCTGAAGTTAGTTCAAGGCACGATCATCGCATTGCGATGGCTTGCGCGGTGGCTGCTTTAAAAGCTGTGGGTGAAACAACCATCGAACATGCAGAAGCGGTGAATAAATCCTACCCGGATTTTTACAGCGATCTTAAACAACTTGGCGGTGTTGTATCTTTAAACCATCAATTTAATTTCTCATGAATAGCTTCGGCCGCATCTTCAGGGTGCATATTTTTGGCGAATCACATGGTGAATCAGTAGGCATCGTTATTGATGGTTGTCCTGCTGGTCTGTCATTGTCCGAAGAAGATCTTTTACCGGACCTGGAAAGGCGTAAAGGCGGAAAACAGAAGGGGACAACGCCGCGGCAGGAAGCTGATTATCCCTTTTTTAAGAGTGGCGTGTTCAATGGAAAAACCACCGGGGCACCGATCACGATTCTTTTTGAAAATAATAATACCCGAGGTGGCATGGGGCGGGGTGGAGCGGCAAAGGGTGCAATCTATCTCAACCCAGGATTGAAAAACCATCGCTTTCGCCGCCCCGCGCGATGCATGACAATGACGGCCCGACAGGAAGAACCGATCGCACCACCATGTATTTCGATATTCGGCTTTGGCAATTGACAGCGGGCCTGCGCCTGCAGATGGCGGGCGGCATCCTGCTCGGCCTGCTGGCGCTGGCGGCCGGCATCGCGCGCTATGTGTTCCTCGGCCAGTTGCTGGCACGCGTGTTCGACGGCGCGCCCTACGGCGACTGGATCGCACCGGCGGCCTGCGTGGGCGCGATGGTGCTGCTGCGCGCGCTGTTCGACCATCTGCGCACGGTGCAGGCCAACCGCGCCTCGGCCGAGGTGCAGCAGGCGCTGCGCGCACGGCTCTACGACCGCATCGTGGCACTGGGCCCGGCCTGGTTCGCCAACCAGCGCACCGGCGGCGTGATGCTGACGGTGGTCGATGGCGTGGAGCAGCTGCAGACCTTCTTCGGCCAGTACCTGCCGCAGGTCGTGATCGCGGCCGCGGCACCGTTCGCCATCTTCGCGGTCATCGCCTTCTGGGACCTGCCGACCGCGCTCGTCTTCCTGGCCGCGGCGCTGTTCGCGCTGCTCGGGCCAATGGCCGTCCACATGCTCGACAGCCGCGCGAGCCTGGCGCGCACGCGCTCGCTCAACGAATTCGGCGAGGAGTTCCTCGATGCGATGCAGGGCCTGCCCACGCTGAAGGCCTACGGCCAGGGCAAGGCCTGGGGCGAGCGGCTGGCGGCCCGCGCGCGCAAGCTCTCGGACAACACCTTCTGGGTGCTGTCGGTGAGCCTGCTGACGCGCGGCATCAGCGACCTCGGCGTGGCACTCGGTGCCGCGCTGGCGCTCACGGTGGGCGCCTGGCGCGTGACGGCCGGCGACATGAGCGTGGAAGCCCTGCTGATCGTGCTGATGGCCGGCACCGAGATCTTCCGTCCGCTGCGCGAGCTGCGCTCCGTGCTGCACCGGGGCATGCTGGGGCAATCGGCCGCGGCGAGCATCCATGCGCTGATGGATGCAAAAGCGCCGACCGCTTCGCCTGAAACACGGTCGAACGCCGCCGGGCCCGCGCATCTCGCGCCCACCATCGAATTCGACGGCGTGGCCTTCTCCTACTCGCCGCAGCGCGCCGCCCACCAGGGCCTGTCGTTCCGCATCGCGGCCGGCGAGCGCGTGGGCATCGTGGGCCCGAGCGGCGCCGGCAAGTCCACCATCGTGCGGCTGCTGCTGCGCGAGTTCGTGCCGCAATCGGGCACGGTGCGCGTGGGCGGCCACGACGTCAACGGCCTGGCCACGCAAACCTTGCTCGGCCACATGGCGCTGGTGAGCCAGGACATCACGCTGTTCCACGGCACGCTCGACGACAACCTGCGCCTGGGCCGCCCCGACGCCACCCACGAGCAGGTGCGCGCCGCGGCGCGGGCCGCCAACATCGACGACTTCATCATGGCGCTGCCGCAGGGCTACGCCACCCAGGTCGGCGAGCGCGGCCTGCAGCTCTCGGGCGGCCAGCGCCAGCGCGTGGCGATCGCGCGTGCCCTGCTGCGCGACGCGCCGATCCTGATCCTCGACGAGGCGCTGTCCTCGGTCGACACCGAGAACGAGGCGCTGATCCAGCAGGCGCTGGACCGCCTGATGGTCGGCCGCACCACGCTGATCCTCGCGCACCGGCTGGCCAGCATCATCGGCGCCGACCGCTGCCTGGTGCTCGATCAGGGGCGCGTGGTCGAGGAGGGCCGCCATGCGGTGCTGATGCAACGGCAGGGCCTCTACCACCGCCTGATGCACGAGCAGGCCGTGGGCCTCGCCGCCGCGGCGCCCGCGCCGGTCGATGCGCAGGCCGCATCGGTGCGGCGCATTGCCGCGGAAGAGGAGGGCGATCGCGGCCCCGCGCTGCGCCCGCTCGATGCCGACGCCGAGCAGGTCGGCTGGAAGGCCACGCTCGCCACGCTGCTGTCGGTGGTGCGGCCCTGGCGCGGCACGCTGATCGCCACCATCGTGTTGGGCGTGGCGCGTGTCGCGGCCTTCATCGGCGTCGGCGTGCTCAGCGCGCTGGTGGTGGCCGCGATCCGCGACGGCCGCGACACCTCGGCGCTGATCGTCGGCCTGCTGGTCGCGGCGCCGCTGGCCGCGCTGTTCCACTGGCTCGAGTCGTGGCTGGCCCATGCCATGGCCTACCAGCTGCTGGCCGACATGCGCGTGAAGCTCTACGACAAGCTCGAGCGACTCGCGCCGGCCTACCTGCTGCAGCGCCGTTCGGGCGACCTGGTCGCGCTCGCCACGCACGACGTGGAGATGGTCGAGTACTTCTACGCCCACACCATCGCGCCGGCCATCGTCTCGGTGCTGGTGCCGCTGTCGGTGCTGGGTTTCCTCGCGCTCTACAGCTGGCCCGTGGCGCTGGCGCTGCTGCCGTTCCTCGCCTATGCGCTGGTGTCGCCGATCCGGGGCCGCCGCCAGGTCGATGCGCTCGGCGACCGCGCCCGCCATGCGCTGGGCGAGATGAGCGCCCATACCGCCGAGACCATCCAGGGCCTGGCCGACCTGACCGCCTTCCAGGCCACGGGCCGCCGCCGCGCGCAGTTCCTCGAGGTGGCGGACCGCAGCCGCGCGCGGCGCCTGGACATCCTGAACGACCTGTCGCGCCAGACCGCGTGGTTCGAGATCGCGATGGGCCTGGGCGGCCTGGCCGTGGCCGTGGTCGGCGCGCTGCAGGTCGCGAGCGGTGCCTTGCCGGCCGGCATGTTGCCGCTGCTGGTGCTGATCGCGCTCGCCACCTTCCTGCCGGTGTCGGAGATCTCGCAGGTCAGCCGCCAGCTGGCCGACACCATCGCGGCCACGCGCCGCCTGCACGTGGTCGAGAACGAGCCCGAGCCCGTGGTCGACGGCCCGCTGCCGCCGCCGGCCGCGGGTCGCGGCCTGTCGCTGGCCTTCGAGCGCGTCTGCTTCGCCTATCCGGGCAAGGCGCAGGACACCCTGCACGAGCTCGGCTTCGAGGTGCCGGCCGGCGCCACCGTGGCCGTGGTCGGCGCCTCGGGCGCCGGCAAGAGCACCGTGGCCAGCCTGCTGCTGCGCTTCTGGGATCCGCGCCAGGGCCGCGTGAGGCTCGACGGCGTGGACGTGCGCGAGCTGCGGCTCGACGGCCTGCGCGAACGCGTCGCGCTGGTGTCGCAGGACACCTACCTGTTCAACGACACGCTCGAGGCCAACATCCGCCTCGCGCGCCCCGATGCCAGCGGCGAGGAACTGGCTCTCGCGCTCGACCGCGCCGCGCTGACGAACTTCGTGCGCACGCTGCCCGAGGGCCTGGCCACGCGCGTCGGCGAACGCGGGATGCAGCTGTCGGGCGGCCAGCGCCAGCGCATCTCGATCGCGCGCGCCTTCCTCAAGAACGCGCCGGTGCTGATCCTCGACGAGGCCACCTCGCACCTGGACACGCTGTCGGAGCTGCAGGTGCGCGGCGCGCTCGATGCGCTGATGCGGCACCGGACCACGCTCGTGATCGCGCACCGGCTGTCGACCATCCGCGACGCCGACCTGATCCTGGTGCTGGAGCACGGCACGCTGGCGGAGGCCGGCACGCACGACGAGCTGCTGCGCCGGCAGGGGGTGTATGCGAAGCTGGCGAGCCACCAGGGCGCGAGTGCCGAACCATCGCAACGGGCGCGGGCATGAGGGTGCGCGGTCCGGCCCGCGGCGGGCTTCATAAGCCGCGCCTATCGCCCCATCCGATCAAACGATTGGCCTGAAATCGCGCGCTGCGAAACCATCTCCTCCGTGCAGCGATGTGCTGCCGCATCAACCAGGAGATGACTTTGGCCAAGATTGTTTGCGTGCTCTACGACGACCCCGTGACGGGCTATCCCACCACCTACGCCCGCGACGACCTGCCGCACCTGGAGCGCTATCCCGACGGACAGACGCTGCCCACGCCGCGGCGCATCGACTTCCAGCCCGGCACCCTGCTGGGCAGCGTCTCGGGCGAGCTGGGCCTGCGCAAGTACCTCGAGGCCAACGGCCACCAGCTCGTGGTCACCTCGAGCAAGGACGGCGCGGACAGCGTGCTCGACCGCGAGCTGCACGACGCCGAGATCGTGATCTCGCAGCCCTTCTGGCCCGCCTACATGACGGCCGAGCGCATCGCGAAGGCACCCAAGCTCAAGATGATCGTGACCGCGGGCATCGGCTCCGACCATACCGACCTGCAGGCCGCGATCGACCGCGGCATCACGGTGGCCGAGGTCACCTACTGCAACAGCAACAGCGTGGCCGAGCACGTGGTGATGATGACGCTGGGCCTGGTGCGCAACTACATCCCTTCGTACAACTGGGTGGTCAAGGGCGGCTGGAACATCGCCGACTGCGTGGCGCGCTCCTACGACCTCGAGGGCATGCAGGTGGGCACGGTGGCCGCGGGCCGCATCGGGCTGCGCGTGCTGCGGCTGCTCAAGCCCTTCGACGTGAAGCTGCACTACCTCGACCGCCACCGCCTGCCCGAGTCGGTCGAGAAGGAGCTCAACCTCACGCACCACACCAGCCTCGAGAGCCTGACCAAGGTCTGCGACGTGGTGACGCTGAACTGCCCGCTGCACCCGGAGACCGAGCACATGATCAATGCCGACAGCCTGAAGAAGTTCAAGCGCGGCGCCTACCTGATCAACACGGCGCGCGGCAAGCTGTGCGACCGCGACGCGATCGCCTCGGCGCTCGAGAGCGGCCAGCTCGCGGGCTATGCGGGCGACGTGTGGTTCCCGCAGCCCGCGCCGGCCGACCATCCGTGGCGCACGATGCCGCACCACGGCATGACGCCGCACATCTCGGGCACCAGCCTGTCGGCGCAGTCGCGCTATGCGGCCGGCACGCGCGAGATCCTCGAGTGCTACTTCGAGAACCGGCCGATCCGCAACGAGTACCTGATCGTGCAGGGCGGCCAGCTCGCGGGCGTGGGCGCGCATTCGTACAGCGCGGGCAATGCCACCGGCGGCTCGGAAGAAGCCGCGCGCTTCAAGAAGTAGCACCTCGTGCTCTCGACGACCGCGGCGCCTCGCAAGGAGGCAGGCGCGCCGCGGCGCGACCGGATCGCCAGCATCGGGGTCTCCTCGTTTTCAGTGCAATAAGTGACGGTACGAAAAGCTAGCACTGGCGCGGAGGTGGTGTTGGTAGATCGTTGATTTCATTGACTTTCCTGTTCACTTTCAAATCTGCGATTCGTGGCGTCAAACCGTGGTCGGTTTCATCCATTGGTGCCAGTTATCGATGCATTTGGCCGCGAAGGCAGGATTTGGTCAGCATAGCGGTCAACCGGGAAGCGAAACACACCCCGCAAGTTGATGCTCTCCAGCCTGGTGGGCGCAATCTTCCCGATCAGTTCCGGTGGAATGACCTGGCGGCGGTTCGACCAGCGATCCAGGACCGCCTGCATCTGTGAGGTATTCCACGCCATCACGATGTTGGCCATCAGGCTCAACGCATCGGCCACAGCCTGCATTTCATCGACACGTTTGGCCTGCGCCGGGCTGATCCGGCCGGTATAAATGGCGCGCTTGAGGGCGTTAACAGCCTCGCCCCGATTGAGCACCCGGCGCAACTCGTTCCTGAAAGCGTCCTTGACAAAGTAGTCAGCCAAAAACGCCGTACGCAGCAACCGCCCCAATTGCACGCCAGCCTCATAGATTGGATCGCCCTGGGCGGCAGAACCGAACCGCGCAAGAGCTGCCACCGCACTGGCATGTCCGCTCATGACCGAGGCTGCCAGGTGCACCAGACTATCCCAATGCTTTTCGATCAAAGCGACGTCGACATTGGCTTCGCACACCGCAGCGATTTCTGCGGGCACTTTGGTGCCGCGTGGCACAAAGAGGTGGCGCTGTTTGAGTTCCTTCAACCGCGGGCAAAGATCAAAACCAAGCAAACGGGCATGTGACATGGCAAAGTCGGTGTAGCCATGGGTATCCACAGCAAGCTGGCTGGTCTCCAGCTTTTCTTGGCGGATGACACCTTCAATGGCCACGCCCGCCTGGCGCTCATTGAGCACAAAGGGCTGCGCATGGAAGATGCCCCACCGGTCTTTTACATGGGAGTAGATTCCAATGGAAGGTGTGTTGCGCCGAGGATCAAGCCGGGCTTGCCACACCCGTTTGGTGGTCTCCATGCTCATCATGTCAGAAGATGCCAAATCGGACCGCCCCCAGGTGGCGGCAATCGGGTGTCGCTGCATGAATTCCAGCACAGCCTGGCAGGCCTGGCTCAGACGCCGTTCGTCCCGCGCCCAGCGCATGGCCTGGCGAATGCTGGTGGCAGACAATTGCGGAATCATGCGCGCGCATTCGACCGCAGTCAGACTGGTGCCGTGGGCCATGATGCCGGCATAGACCATCAGCAGCTCGTCGGTAGAGCGCGGCTCACGTCCGAGCATGATCCAGCTAAAGCGCACCTGGGCGTCAACGGCCAGAATCACTTCCGGCAATTGAACCTCACCGATGCGGTGATCCAAAGCCGCGCGCAGCTTGGTCACTTCTGGGTCTTCGTCCTCTGCGGGCAATGGCGACAAATGGAGTTCATCATCCACGCGCAGTACGCCACTGCGGGCTGCAGCGGCCACCGCATCGACACCGGCAGTTACTCTGGCCAGCAAAGGCTTCAAGAAAGTGGCAGCCTTGCTGGGTAACGATAGACGGGCATAGTGTTTCTTGGACTCTGCCTGCCAACGCTCGTCCGTGAAGAACAAGCGCGCACGACCCCGAAAGCTCAGGCTGTGCTCAATCCAGACCGAGCCATTGCGCACCGCGCGGCGCAGGGCAAACAGGGTGGCCACCTCCAACGCCTGAAACGCCCGTTCCCGGTCTGGGCTGGAGATCGAAACCTGCCAGATCATTCCCAGACTTGGTGCCACCACTTCAACTGGCAGCTTTCTGGATCCTTTGAGATATAAAGCTTGCAGCTTGGCAAGGTACTCGATGGCAGGATGCTCGCCGGTGGCCTGCCAGGGCAGCTTTGCAATGGCGACGAGCAACGACCGCACGGGGCGAATTCCATCAATCAATCCCTCGCGGACCAGGGAGGCCCTGCTCGGTGGTTTGCGTTTCTGGGTTTCGGTGATCAAGGCTTCAAGACGGGCACGCAACTCAGCATCTGGCACCGCACCTTGCGCGCTCAAGGCAACAAGTTCGCCGAGCAGCGTTTTGTACATTGCGGCCCAATTGACGGTAGCGGGGACATCGGCGGCAGCCTGACGCCACAGATCGGCGATCCGGCGCTGCACCATAAGGATCAACTGGTCTGTGGTGGTGAACAGGCAATACCGAAGAAAGCATGCGACCTCCACGGTGCGCGCTGGCTCTTTGATCTTGGCTCCGGCTGAGGGCGGCCTGGAGACAAGTCGGCGCGCGTAGCGGCGCAAGATGAGATCGGGGATGTCTGCCAGGTGCTTATGAACGTCCAGCGTGTAAAGCAGGTCGATGCGCTCCAGTACCTCGCTGATTTGGCGGGTTGAGTGTTTCGCCGGTGCAGCCCATAGCCAACTCTGCTGGGTTTGTCCATCTGGGCGCAGCTCTGAAACTGAGGCTCGCCAGCGATCAAGTGTTGCTGGATCAACGCTGGCGGCGATGGCGGTGCCTGTTTCAACTTCAAGCTGGGCAAGTGCCGCCGCAATCAGTGTCCGAATTGCCCGCTCGTGCACGATCACCAGCTTGTTCTTGTACAGCCATTGACGCGCCCGCACGAGTAGCTGATCGCGGTCGGCGCAGCGCGCCACTTCGTCGCGCAGTTCACGTACCAGTGAGCGGCGCTGGTGCTCGCTCATCCACTGGAATCCAAGGACCGTGCAGGCTACTTGTTGGTGATCGAATAGCGTGCGCCCGCGTTCATACATGGCTCTCAGCGAGGCGACTTCTGGTGCTGCAATGCCAAGCTCGTTGCCAAGGTGGCGCCACAAGGCTACTGGAATTACCCGAAAGGCACCGAGCAAACGCCCACTCATGCGCAGGAAACCAATATGGAGCGCCAGACCAAGCTTGTGGGAATCACCTCGGCGTGCATTGATTGCGTCGCGCTCGGCACCATCGAAGGTGAAAAATGCCTTCATCTCGAAGTCGCTGATATCGCGGGGGAGCCCACGCATCCCCAAAAACGTTGTGTGCCAACCCTGCATCGTGAACCTCAAAAGTGGGAGGCCACCATACCCGTTTACAAAGCGAACAGGAAAGTCAATGAAATCAACGGTCTACCCAGACCACCCCCGCGCCAGTGCTAGCTTTGCGTACCGTCACTTATTGCACTGAAAACGAGGAGACCCCTACACTGTTCTTCACCTTCTTCTTCGGGCCGCCGCTGTGGTGCGCGGTGGCCCTCACAAGCGCCTGGCGCGCGCGCCCGGGCTGGTGGTGGTTGGCGACTCTGGTCGGACTGGGCTATGCGCTGGGCATCGTGGTCTTTACGCAGCAGGTGAACCTGCCGCTGAACCAGATCACAGAATCGTGGACGCCCGCCACGCTGCCGGCGGACTGGGTCGTCACGCGCGATGAGTGGAACCGCGCGAATGCATGGCGTGCAGGCTGGTGCTCACTGCTCTTCGCCCTCGGCTTGGCCACATTGACTTGGCGCGCCGCCGGCTCTCAATCGACAGGCACGGCGGACTTGGCTATGCCGGGAGCCTTGCGATGATCAGCTTCGAGTTCCTCCGCACCTCGTTTCCGGATACTTGCGTCATCTCATGGCAGCCGATTCCAGAGACCCGATGTCTCGATTCGACAAGATCCTATGACGGACATTGTGCTGCCGAACGTACTGCCTGCTGTCGCAATCGGTCTCGGCAACGTATGGGCGGAGCGATTGCGTCGTTGGCGGGGATGATATGAAGATCACCCTTGACGATCTTCGCCTCGTCTACCACGGCCCGCATATGGGCGCGAGGCAGAAACTCTCCATTTCCGGGTCAGTCACTCACGCCATACCTTGACGGCGATTCAAATAGTGCAGAGCACTCGTCGCCTGGTGCTGGCTACTGAGCCCGGATTTGGCGATGCCCGTCGGAGTTGGGGACTAGACCAGGACTAGACCCCGGGTAGGTGCCACCCCGCTTGGGGGTACCGTGGCTGCATATCGCTCCTCCCGTGCGGGTTCCATGCCCATGCCCGTCCATGAAGCCTACCTGTGGATCGATGCTTTTGGCGTGGACACTGCCCAGCCAGAGCGTAAATGGTTAGTACCTATTCAAGTCGACTTGGATAGGCTTATACTTATGAGAAGGCCAATCGCAGCGTTTGGCTGATTGACCACTGGAGCGCCTCCAGCGTTGCCTTCGCCATGTAGATGCCGGAGCTGACGCGGTCCTCCACCGCCTTTCGTCCCCTGAACCTAGACACAAGGAGATAGCATGAAGCCTCTAGTCACCGTTACAAATTGGGTCCACCAAGCCGTACTCGATCGCCTATCTGCTCACTTCGAGGTCCTTGCGAACTCGGATCGCGAGCCCTGGCCCGAAGACACACTGCTTCAGAACCTCTCGCGTTCAGACGGCGTGATCACGTTCATGCCGGACATGATTGACGAGTCGCTCCTGAACCATGCCAAGAAACTCAAGATGGTTTCTTGCTGCCTCAAGGGCTATGACAACTTCGACATCGACGCTTGCACACGACACGGCGTGTTGGTGTCAATCCTTCCGGACCTCTTAACCGTGCCAGGCGCGGAGCTGGCGATCGGCCTGATGATTACTGCAGGCCGCAATGTGATCGCGGGTGACAGCTACATCCGGCGTGGCGAATTCAAGGGCTGGCGCCCTCGCTTCTACGGCACAGGACTAGAGAAGAGTACGGTTGGTATCGTCGGTCTGGGAGCGGTAGGGCGCACTATCGCCGAGCGACTGAAGCCTTTTGGAAGCGACGTCAGGTACTGGGACAAGGCGCGCCAGCCCGTCGAGGTTGAGGAGCGGCTTGACGCAACGTTTGTATCGTTCGACGAGCTTCTCCGGGACAGCGACTTCCTGGTCGTCGCTGTCTCGCTCAACGCTCAAACCCGCCACATCATCAATGCAGAGCGGCTTGCAAAGATGAAGCCTGGCGCAATCCTGATCAACTTCGCTCGGGGCTCGTTGGTAGATGAAGCGGCCGTCTCCAAGGCGCTTGACTCTGGAGGTCTCGGTTATTACGCCGCAGACGTCTTCGAGTTCGAAGATTGGTCCATCGCTGACCGTCCCAAACAGGTCCATCAAGGCCTGATCGAGAACCGGTCAAAGACCCTCCTAACCCCTCACATTGGTTCTGCTGTCACCCGCGTCCGAGAAGAAATGGCAATGCAGGCCGCAGAGAATCTCATCGAGTTCTTCGATGGAAAGATTCCGCAAGGAGCACTGAACGCAGAGCAAGTTGGTCGCCACAAGGGGATTGGCAGCAATGCTTAGCCTGACTCAACTAGCCGCGTATGTTGCCATCATCGAGACAGGCACCTTTCAGAAGGCAGCCGAAAGACTTGGTGTATCGCAACCCACGGTATCGCAAAGTCTTCGCAACCTTGAGTCCTACCTCGGTGTGGCTTTGGTCCTGCGAAACAGAATTCGCTGCGAAGCTACGCCTGCTGGCGCGAAGCTGCTCAGGCATGCACGCACGTTGACCCGACTGGCCGCTGATGCCGAGATGGCGCTGCTGCAGGAGCGCGTGGCGATTGGCGCAAGTGGAAACATTGGAACCTACTTGGGGTCGTCTCAGAAAACGGAATCTATGGTCACTCCCGTTTTTGCAACACCGATTTTGACGACAAGTTGGCTTGCTTGAATCTATCCGGCGTCTGAATGGGATTTTATTCCCGCGCCTTGATGAGTTCCGCGCCTGATGAACCTCCAGAAAATATACGGCTTCAATGAGCCTTTCCGTTTTACAGGTTCCTCAACAGGCCGGTGGGCCGTTAGTATCATCAATATCAGTATTCGCAAAACCAGATCAGTAATTCTTTAAACCGGTGTATTTCTGCCGTTATGCTACATAAGTTTGCTGTCGTGCCGTTAGGGCCCAGGCTATTCTGGCCAGCTTGTTTGCCAGAGCACAAGTGACGACAAAGTTGCTTTTCCGGCACAGTAAATCCCTGACCCAATCGGCCAATTTGCCAGACTGGTGTTCCAGTTTTTGTATGAATACCCTGGCACATTGAACCAACAAAGTTCGGATCTTTTTATTACCTCGCTTACTAATTCCCAGCAATGTCGTCCTACCTCCCGTGCTGTACTGCCGAGGTACAAGCCCTGTTGCCGCCGCAAAGTCACGGCTGCTGGCGTACTGCTTCCCGTCGCCAATCTCAGTTGAAATAGTACTCGCTGTCAGTGTTCCGACGCAGGGAATGCTCAGCAAGCGCTGTCCAACCTCATCTTCGTCCAACTTTCGTTTCAACTGGGATTCCAAATCTTTAATCTGCTCAACAAGATAGTGATAATGCTGTTGTAATTTCAGCAATAACTGGCTGAGGTAAAGAGGCAAACTATTATCCTCAAGAATGGTACTCAGTCGGCTAATAACGGCAGCTCCTCGGGGAACGCTAATGCCAAATTCCAGCAGAAAAGCATGCATTTGATTGGTTGTTTTTACCTTATCCTGAACCAGGGATTCACGGACACGATGCAGAGCCCGCATTGCCTGCTGAGATTCCGTTCTGGGCTGCACAAAACGCATAGACGGACGCGATGCAGCTTCACAAATAGCTTCGGCGTCGACAAAGTCGTTTTTATTGCTTTTAACGAACGGGCGGACAAATTGTGGTGATATCAGCTTTGGGGAATGCCCCAACTCTTCCAACTTGCGTGCCATAAAGTGAGAACCGCCACAGGCTTCCATTGCGATGGTTGTAGCGGGGCATGTCGCCAAAAATTCGATCAACTTTGGCCGGGTAAATTTTTTACGGTAAACAGCCTTCCCGCGACGATCCTGGCAATGAATATGGAAAGAGTTTTTACCCAGATCGATACCAATGAGCGCAATGTTTTCCATGATAGTTCTCCGAATGAAAGCCTGTCCTCAGCATAGTACCGGGAAGGAGGGAGTGACCATCTCATTAAATAAAGCACGCTAAGCGTGCGTGGAGGCTGGCACCCAGCGGTACAGCGTCGGAATGGACACGCCGAGGTTCTTGGCCACGTCCTTGGGCGGCACCCCGCTGGCCAGCAGCTTCTTGGCCGACTCGATCTTGCTGTCGGTCATCTTCGGCTTGCGGCCGCCTTTGCGGCCGAGCTGCTTGGCGACTTCCAGCCCGGCGCGGGTGCGCTCGACGGTCAGCTCGCGCTCCATTTCGGCAAGGCTCGCCATGACGTGGAAGAAGAACCGCCCGGATGGTGTGCCGGTGTCGATGGAGTCGGTGAGGCTCCTGAACTGGACACCGTGCTTGTGCAGATCGCCGACCAGATCGACCAGTTGCTTGACCGACCGGCCCAGCCGGTCGAGCTTCCAGACGACCAAAGTATCGCCTTCGCGCAGCATTTCGAGCGTCTTGGCCAAGCCAGGCCGGTCTGCCCGCGTGCCACTCACCTTGTCCTCGAAGACCTTTTTACATCCGGCCTTGCTCAAGGCTTCGCGTTGCAGCTCCAGGTTCTGATCCTGCGTCGAGACGCGCGCATAGCCAATCAACATGGCTTGTCTCGCGCCCGGTCGATGCGTTCCTGCATCGCCTGCATCACTTCTTCGTGGGTGTACGATCTGGCGTTGGCGTCGGTGGCTTGCCGCAGGGCTTCCTCAACCTCGCGCGTCATCCGCTCGTAATCCTCCGGCCACAGCGCTTGCTCCATGCGCAGCGACGCCTGACCCAGCAGGTGCAGCAGGCTGAACAGCCGCATGTCGTTGGTGGCGACGATGCGCTCCCGAATCTGCTCCTGAATAGCTTCGCTAGCCCGATGCGCTTGTGGTGTGGCAGTCCCCTCGTAGTCAGCGGGGAATTCCGCTTCCTCGGCAATCCTTGCCCAGGCGCTGGCCAGCGCCTCGATGGTTGACGTGCTCATTTCCGCCGCTCCTGTGCTCTTTGGCGAATCAACCGGCCAAGGGGCCTCGACGCGAAAACCAGCAGCATCACGCCTATCGGATACCAGGTCGAGAAGACCACCAAGGCATCGAAGGCTGGCCGTCCGGTGTTGGTAGGCAGTACGGCGGTCACAGCCATCAACCCGCCGACCGTCCAGATGATGCGCCACACGTAGGGCATCACGCGGGGCACGTAGCCGTCATCGAAAGCGGTCTGGTAGTAGCGGCGCAGGCCGCGCTCGGCAAGCGCCTGGCGCTGCCGCTCCGACAGCGCATCCGTCCGGCCATACCAGCGCCGGAATGGTGGACAGCGCAGCAGCAAAGGGGTGAAGAGGATCATCACCGCCACGATCGCGACACCCCACGCCATGACGGCGCCGGCATCGGGCCGCTTGGCGTTCTCGATCACGGGCGCGAAGACGCCCGGAGCACCGATCATCCAGAACAGCGCAATGTGCTGATGGAAGGAGAGCTTCATTTGCTCATCCACTTGCGCAGCAGGCGCTTTTTCAGGGAGGCGCGTTCTTGCGGGTTGCGTCCCTTGTGATTGGCGATGCGATCCGCCGTGGCGGCCTGGCGCTTGACGGGCCAGTAGGAGCGGCCATCCTTGCCCATCGACCAGACGCTGCTGGCCTGGTTTTCCAGCAGGGGCAGATGGGCGCTCAGGGCTTCGGGCGACGCGCTGGTCAGCGCCGTGCGCTCACGGGTGCGCCAGCGCTGATGCCAGAGCTTCTTGTCCTCGCGCTCGCTGCCGCAGGTCGTGTGCCCGACGATGGGTGTTTTGCGGCGGCTGCGGCTCATAACGTAGTGGTCTCCAAGAACATTCAGGACTGATCCCAGGCGTCGATGGTCAAGACCTGATCGGCAGGACAGGCGGCTACGCGGTCGGGAACTGGATGGTGTTCAGTCTCATGCCGACCCCATTCGATTGATCGCGTCGCTTGCGGCACGCTGCGACGCAAGGAGGTTTGCGACCTGGTTTAGCAGCCGTGTCCGCTGCATGTCTGTTACCTATCTCCCCGACCGCTCATTGGACCAACTCCAGAGATTGGGCTCTATCGCTCAGCCAATACGAAACCGGCATTGGCTGATGCCACAACCGAGACGAACACAAATGGCTCGGTACCTGTATTTCGCGCCCCGTGCACTTGGCCCGGTCTTGCCACGGCTATCTCACCTTCCCTGAGGGCACGAACAATCCCATTGCCCTGAAAGTAATCAGCCATTCCCGACAAAACAGTCCACGTGTCTTGGCCGTGAGGATGAATGTGAGCCGCAATTTCCTGCCCGGGATGGACATGCCAAACCACGATAATTGAGTCTCGGGTTTCAAGCACAACGGAACGAATAGGCTCGCCTTCGGACGGCTGAACATACTCGGCTACAGAAAATATTCTCGATTCAACAGTCATCGGAGATCCCTCTTTCACAGTGCCCCCAGACAGGCTGGATATGAATTCTAACTCGAATTTGAACGGGAGGCTGGTCGTGCGGTCGTGCAGTTGCCGATGAGCGTGTCGGCTGCTGCCTCCTTGCCCACCAGCGAACTCACGTCCGTTGCGGCCATCCAGAAGGTCTTGCCCGAGCGCGGCTCATAGGTCGCGGGATCGAACACGCCAGAGGGGCCGAACATCGGCGGCTTGATTGGTCATGGCTCCATGCCTTTGTCGTTACGGTCTTCATCGTCGGCATCCTGACGCACGGCGGGCAATTGCTGGAGCAACGCCGGCAGCCATTCCTGTACCGTCTCCCACACCACATCGAGGTTGATGTCGAAATAGCCGTGAGCCATGCGATTACGCATATTGCGCATGCTGCGCCACGGCACGTCGGCATGCGCCTGGGTGAACTCGACGTAGCCATCCATCACCTTTGTGGCCGCCTCGCCGATGACGATCAGGCTCATGATGACGGCCTGCTGGGTGCGCTTGTCGGCCAAGAAGTCGTCCTTGGCCATCCCTTCCACGAAGCTGCGCGCATCGGTTGCGGCCTGCTGAATGTGGTCGAGGTAATCGGGCAGGCGGTTCTCGCTCATATCGGTTGCGCCTCCGCGAGCACCTTGGCCCGGAACTTCGGCGGCAGGTCGCCGGGAGTCAGCAGATCGACGTCAACGCCGAGCAGCGATTTCAGTTCTTCTTCCAAATCGCCCAAGTCCAACAACGTGGCACCGGGCAGCGCATCGACCAACAGGTCGAGGTCGCTGCCATCCCGGTCGGTGCCATGCAGCACCGAGCCGAAGACGCGCGGGTTCGCGGCGCGAAAGCGGCCTACCGCTTCACGCACTGCGCTTCGCTTCATGTCAAGCACAACAGACGGTCGCATGCGCATCCTTTCTTATCGAAACTCGTTGAGATGATATGCAATCAAGAATAGAATTTCAAGAACTATTTTCGAGAATCGCAATGCCTTGATTCCCGTGCCGCGCCGGTTGCCTTGGCGGGCTTGTCACAAACCTACGTTTTCAAGAAGAAGGAAACCGCATGCCCCGCCGTTCGATCCTCTCCGCCGCCGAGCGCGAAAGCCTGCTGGCGTTGCCGGACACCAAGGATGAGTTGATCCGTCACTACACGTTCAGCGAAAGCGACCTCTCCATCATCCGGCAGCGGCGCGGCCCGGCCAATCGGCTGGGCTTCGCGGTGCAGCTCTGCTACCTGCGCTTTCCCGGCGTCATCCTTGGCGCTGATGAGCCACCGTTCCCGCCATTGCTGAGACTGGTCGCCAACCAGCTCAAGGTCGGCATCGAAAGCTGGGACGAGTACGGGCAGCGTGAGCAGACCCGACGCGAGCACCTGGTCGAGCTGCAAACGGTGTTCGGCTTCCAGCCGTTCACGATTGGCCACTACCGGCAGGCTGTCCAGTTGCTGACCGAGCTGGCCATGCAAACCGACAAGGGCATCGTGCTGGCCAGAGCCTTGATCGAGCACCTGCGGCGGCAGTCGGTCATTGTGCCCGCCCTCAACGCCGTCGAGCGGGCGAGCGCCGAAGCGATTACCCGCGCCAACCGGCGTCTCTACGACGCCTTGGCTGAGCCGCTGACGGACGTGCATCGCCGTCGCCTCGACGATCTGCTCAAGCGCCGCGACAACGGCAAGACGACGTGGCTGGCCTGGCTGCGGCAATCCCCGGTCAAACCGAACTCGCGGCACATGCTGGAACACATCGAACGCCTCAAGGCGTGGCAGGCGCTCGACCTGCCCTCCGGCATCGAGCGGCTGGTTCACCAGAACCGGCTGCTCAAGATCGCCCGCGAGGGCGGCCAGATGACGCCCGCCGACCTGGCGAAGTTCGAGCCGCAGCGGCGTTACGCGACCCTGGTGGCGCTCGCCATCGAGGGCATGGCCACCGTCACCGACGAAATCATCGACCTGCATGACCGCATCCTGGGCAAGCTGTTCAATGCCGCCAAGAACAAGCATCAGCAGCAGTTCCAGGCATCCGGCAAGGCGATCAATGCCAAGGTGCGGCTGTTCGGGCGCATCGGCCAGGCGCTGATCGAGGCCAAGCAAGCGGGCCGCGATCCGTTCGCCGCCATCGAGGCCGTCATGTCCTGGGATGCTTTCGCCGAGAGCGTCACCGAAGCGCAGCGGCTCGCGCAACCCGAGGACTTCGATTTCCTGCACCGCATCGGCGAGAGCTACGCCACGCTGCGCCGCTACGCGCCGGAATTTCTCGACGTGCTCAAGTTGCGGGCCGCGCCCGCCGCCAAGGACGTACTCGACGCCATCGAGGTGCTGCGCAGCATGAACAGCGACAACGCCCGCAAGGTGCCCACCGACGCGCCGACCGAGTTCATCAAGCCGCGCTGGCAGAAGCTGGTGATGACCGACACCGGCATCGACCGGCGCTACTACGAACTGTGCGCGCTGTCGGAGCTGAAGAACGCGCTGCGCTCCGGCGACATCTGGGTGCAAGGCTCGCGCCAGTTCAAGGACTTCGAGGACTACCTGGTGCCGCCCGCGAAATTCGCCAGCCTCAAGCAGGCCAGCGAATTGCCGCTGGCCGTGGCCACCGATTGCGACCAGTACCTGCATGACCGGCTGACGCTGCTGGAAACGCAGCTCGCCACCGTCAACCGCATGGCGCTGGCCAACGAGCTGCCGGACGCCATCATCACGGAGTCGGGCCTGAAGATCACGCCGCTCGATGCGGCGGTGCCCGATACCGCACAGGCCCTGATCGACCAGACGGCGATGATCCTACCGCACGTCAAGATCACCGAATTGCTGCTGGAGGTAGACGAATGGACGGGCTTCACCCGGCACTTCGCCCACCTGAAGTCAGGCGACCTGGCCAAGGACAAAAACCTGTTGCTGACCACGATCCTCGCCGACGCGATCAACCTGGGCCTGACCAAGATGGCGGAATCGTGCCCCGGCACGACCTACGCCAAGCTGGCCTGGCTGCAAGCCTGGCACATCCGCGACGAAACCTACGGGGCGGCACTGGCCGAGCTGGTCAACGCGCAGTTCCGACATCCCTTCGCCGAGCATTGGGGCGACGGCACCACGTCATCGTCGGACGGCCAGAACTTCCGCACCGGCAGCAAGGCCGAGAGCACCGGCCACATCAATCCGAAATACGGCAGCAGCCCAGGGCGGACGTTCTACACCCATATCTCCGACCAGTACGCGCCGTTCCACACCAAGGTCGTGAACGTCGGCGTGCGCGACTCGACCTACGTGCTCGACGGCCTGCTGTATCACGAATCCGACCTGCGGATCGAGGAGCACTACACCGACACGGCAGGGTTCACGGACCACGTCTTCGCGTTGATGCACCTGCTGGGCTTCCGCTTCGCCCCGCGCATTCGTGACCTGGGCGACACCAAGCTCTACATCCCGAAGGGCGATGCCACCTACGAGGCGTTGAAACCGATGATCGGCGGCACGCTCAACATCAAGCACGTCCGCGCCCATTGGGATGAAATCCTGCGGATGGCCACCTCGATCAAGCAGGGCACGGCGACGGCCTCGCTGATGCTCAGGAAGCTTGGCAGCTACCCGCGCCAGAACGGCCTGGCCGTCGCCCTGCGTGAGCTGGGACGCATCGAGCGCACACTGTTCATCCTGGACTGGCTGCAAAGCGTCGAGCTGCGCCGCCGCGTGCATGCCGGGCTGAACAAAGGCGAGGCGCGCAACGCGCTGGCCCGCGCCGTGTTCTTCAACCGCCTGGGGGAAATCCGCGACCGCAGCTTCGAGCAGCAGCGCTACCGGGCCAGCGGCCTCAACCTGGTGACGGCGGCCATCGTGCTATGGAACACGGTCTATCTGGAGCGGGCCGCGAACGCCTTGCGTGGCCACGGTCAAGCCGTCGATGACGGCCTGTTGCAGTACCTGTCGCCGCTCGGCTGGGAGCACATCAACCTGACCGGCGATTACCTCTGGCGCAGCAGCGCCAAGATCGGCGCGGGCAAGTTCAGGCCGCTACGGCCGCTGCAACCGGCTTAGCGTGCTTTATTTAATGAGATGGTCACTCCCTCCTTCCCGGTACTATGCTGAGGACAGGCTTTCATTCGGAGAACTATCATGGAAAACATTGCGCTCATTGGTATCGATCTGGGTAAAAACTCTTTCCATATTCATTGCCAGGATCGTCGCGGGAAGGCTGTTTACCGTAAAAAATTTACCCGGCCAAAGTTGATCGAATTTTTGGCGACATGCCCCGCTACAACCATCGCAATGGAAGCCTGTGGCGGTTCTCACTTTATGGCACGCAAGTTGGAAGAGTTGGGGCATTCCCCAAAGCTGATATCACCACAATTTGTCCGCCCGTTCGTTAAAAGCAATAAAAACGACTTTGTCGACGCCGAAGCTATTTGTGAAGCTGCATCGCGTCCGTCTATGCGTTTTGTGCAGCCCAGAACGGAATCTCAGCAGGCAATGCGGGCTCTGCATCGTGTCCGTGAATCCCTGGTTCAGGATAAGGTAAAAACAACCAATCAAATGCATGCTTTTCTGCTGGAATTTGGCATTAGCGTTCCCCGAGGAGCTGCCGTTATTAGCCGACTGAGTACCATTCTTGAGGATAATAGTTTGCCTCTTTACCTCAGCCAGTTATTGCTGAAATTACAACAGCATTATCACTATCTTGTTGAGCAGATTAAAGATTTGGAATCCCAGTTGAAACGAAAGTTGGACGAAGATGAGGTTGGACAGCGCTTGCTGAGCATTCCCTGCGTCGGAACACTGACAGCGAGTACTATTTCAACTGAGATTGGCGACGGGAAGCAGTACGCCAGCAGCCGTGACTTTGCGGCGGCAACAGGGCTTGTACCTCGGCAGTACAGCACGGGAGGTAGGACGACATTGCTGGGAATTAGTAAGCGAGGTAATAAAAAGATCCGAACTTTGTTGGTTCAATGTGCCAGGGTATTCATACAAAAACTGGAACACCAGTCTGGCAAATTGGCCGATTGGGTCAGGGATTTACTGTGCCGGAAAAGCAACTTTGTCGTCACTTGTGCTCTGGCAAACAAGCTGGCCAGAATAGCCTGGGCCCTAACGGCACGACAGCAAACTTATGTAGCATAACGGCAGAAATACACCGGTTTAAAGAATTACTGATCTGGTTTTGCGAATACTGATATTGATGATACTAACGGCCCACCGGCCTGTTGAGGAACCTGTAAAACGGAAAGGCTCATTGAAGCCGTATATTTTCTGGAGGTTCATCAGGCGCGGAACTCATCAAGGCGCGGGAATAAAATCCCATTCAGACGCCGGATAGATTCAAGCAAGCCAACTTGTCGTCAAAATCGGTGTTGCAAAAACGGGAGTGACCATAGATTCCGTTTTCTGAGGCGACCCCAAAAAGCAAACACCAATGCCGAGTCGGATGGATCTGACTGACACCTACGCCTATACAACACCATGACCGAACTTCCCGACAACATCCTTCACCTGCCGCAATACCAAGTACTGGGCTGCAAATCAACCGACGACGAAATGCACTTCCAGGTGGACGTGCCCGATCCCATCGCCTGCGAGGAATGCGGCGTGCAGGGTGAGTTCGTACGGTTCGGCAAGCGTGACGTTCCCTATCGTGATCTGCCCATCCACGGCAAGCGGGTCACTCTCTGGGTGGTCCGCCGCCGATACACCTGCCGGGCCTGCAAGACAACATTCAGGCCCCAGCTACCGGAGATGGTGGACGGATTCCGTATGACACTGCGGCTGCATGAGTACGTGGAGAAGGAATCCTTCAACCACCCCTACACCTTTGTGGCGGCACAGACCGGCCTGGACGAGAAGACGGTGCGCGACATCTTCAACGCCCGCGCCGAGTTCCTGGGGCGCTGGCACCGCTTCGAGACGCCCCGCATCCTGGGCATTGACGAGCTATACCTGAACAAGCGCTACCGCTGCATTCTGACCAACATTGAGGAGCGAACCCTGCTCGACCTGCTGGCCCCCCGCCGCCAGGACGTGGTGACCAACTACCTGATGAAGCTGAAAGACCGGCAGAAGGTCGAGATCGTCAGCATGGACATGTGGAACCCCTACCGGGCAGCGGTCAAGGCTGTGCTGCCCCAGGCCCGTATCGTGGTCGATAAGTTCCATGTGGTGCGCATGGCCAACGATGCCCTAGAGAGAGTGCGCAAGGGCCTCAGAAAGGAGCTGAAACCGTCCCAGAGCCGGACTCTCAAGGGAGACCGGAAAATCCTGCTGAAACGCGCTCACGAAGTCTCAGACCGGGAGCGCCTCATCATGGAGACCTGGACAGGCGCGTTCCCGCAACTGCTGGCCGCCTACGAGCACAAGGAGCGCTTCTACGGCATCTGGGACGCCACCACACGGCTCCAGGCAGAAGCCGCCCTGGACGAGTGGATAGCCACCATCCCGAAGGGCCAAAAGGAAGTCTGGAGCGATCTGGTCAGGGCAGTGGGAAACTGGCGCGAAGAGACCATGACCTACTTCGAGACGGACATGCCCGTCACCAACGCTTACACGGAGTCCATCAACCGACTGGCCAAGGACAAGAACCGTGAAGGGCGCGGTTACTCCTTCGAGGTGATGCGGGCACGAATGCTCTACACCACGAAGCACAAGAAGAAGGCACCGACTGCGAAGGTCTCTCCTTTCTACAAGAAAACCATCGGTTACGGACTGCCGGACTTCGCAGAGGAACTCAACTACGGAGTCGATCTATCAACCATCTGAGGGTGGTATCAGATTGATGGGGTGAAGGTGCCCCATCAACCATTAAATCCGTATACCCGGATAAATTACGTGAAATGGCCCCCGAACTCGCCAGTGAACTGACTCCACGATTTAAGGAAAAACCCAAGTGGACCTTCAATTTCACCCTGGACGGGGAAAATGGCATCCCCATCAATAAGCGCGGCAGCGGGATAAGGAGGCTTATCCTGTTGAATTTTTTCCGGGCTGAGGCTGAAAAGAATGTCGCGGGGACGCCCAGAAACATGATTTATGCCATCGAAGAGCCTGAAACGTCACAGCAGCCAAACTATCAGATGATGCTGATGAAAGCGTTGCTGGCACTGGCAGGCCAGCCGCACCGTCAGATTATCGTCACCACCCATGTCCCGGCGCTGGCCGGATTGATCCCTGTCGAAGGTGTACGTTATGTCACCCGAAATGAGGCGGGTGAACCCGTAGTAAAAATGCCGGATGACGCTGTGCTGAAGGAAGCCACTGAAAGCCTGGGGGTGCTACCAGAGACCGGTATGGAAAGGGCGCAGGGGATTGTTCTGGTAGAGGGAAAGTCGGATGTCACTTTCCTGAGGCATGCGGCCAGTTCATTAAAACAGTCAGGTGTGCTGCCAGCCTCTCTGGAGGACGTGAAAATAGTGCCAGTCCTCATAGGAGGGTGTGGCAGCGTCAAACACTGGGTTACATTGAATCTGGCCAACGATCTGGGGCTTCCCTGGTGCGTTTTTCTGGACTCCGATATTGGGGGAGACCCTGCACAGGTTATGTCCATTCAGAAACGTAAAAGAGAAGTGGAGGATGCCGGTAAGGTATTCTTCGCCACGCGTAAACGTGAAATAGAGAACTATCTCTGCCCGGATCTGATCGAAGAAATGACCGGTGTAGCCGTCACGTTTACGGACACCTGTGATGCTAAAAAAATAATTGGCCGGGCGGTGGGAATGAAGCCCGATAATGTGCTTGATAAATTCTGGCCCCGGATGACAGCGGAAAGAATCATCTCAAGATCAACCTATCATGACGGAATGCAGGAAAGGATTGAGCTGGTTGAGATCCTGAGCGATATTGTTGCCATGACGAGATAATGTGTAAAAATTATCGCTGCTGCATATATTCCGGTCCACAGCAAAGGACCGGAGTATAGTATATAAAAAACCCGAAATTAATCGGGTTTTAATTATTTAACGTTTAACAGGCTCCCGTGCCCGGGAGTGAATTAAAATTACGCTTATTATGGCGTTTTTGCAATCTTTATTTTTGACTGCCAAGCCATTTATTCATCTGCTCGATTTCACCTTTTTGAGCTTTAATGATGTCCTGCGCAAGCTTTCTCATTTCGGGATCTTTTCCGTATTTGAGCTCGGTCTCAGCCATTGCGATTGCCCCTTCATGGTGTGCGATCATACCTTTTGCAAAGGCCTTATCGGGATTGGATTCATTAACGGCGGCCATCATTTTTTCATGCATATTTTTCATGCCAGCCATATATTCCTGTGATGATGCCGATGAGTGCATATCTGACATTTTCATTTCCGAATGTTCAGCAGAAATGGCTGGCAGGGATAACATTAATATTACAAAAAGGGTGTTTTTGATTTTCATATAATAATTCCTTTCAGACAGGTACCGGTTAAGTGTAGCTGAGTCAGACAAAAAAGCCCCCTGACGGGGGGCAAAAATGTAGCAACGTTGTTTCAGGAAAATCTATCAGGGAAAAGGTAACAGCACGGATACTACCGTCGCATTCAGCCTGCATTGATCATGCGGCGGTGCGCTTCGGCCATGGCCTGATGTGGGCCGGATTGCCCGTTATTCATGAATTCATGGGCAACCGCTGCTCTTTCATGCTCATTCATCGCCGCGTAAGACGTTGACGGGACGGTCGTGGATACCGTGTTATT
The DNA here is from genome assembly GCF_000801755.2 of Enterobacter sp. E20. Classification (NCBI taxonomy): domain Bacteria; kingdom Pseudomonadati; phylum Pseudomonadota; class Gammaproteobacteria; order Enterobacterales; family Enterobacteriaceae; genus Enterobacter; species Enterobacter sp. E20. The sequence goes on along the minus strand of NZ_CP012999.1, from coordinate 2,637,215 downwards.
TCCCATCATCTTCTGATGACTTTCCACCATTTTCTGGTGCGCATCCGCCGAGCCGTTCGTCATGGTCTCATGAGCAATAATGGCCTGTTCATGCTGGTCCATACCGGTCATACGAGGAGCAGTCCCCTGGATCCCGACAGGAGCCGCAGCAGACTGCATCTGGTGAGCAGGAGCCTGTGCATTGTTGACGCGATCATGGATATTCACGGTTTCAGTGGCCCAGGCCGATGAAATTAAACCAAAGCCCAGCAAAGATGCTAATACGATATTTTTCATGATAACTCTCCATTTCTGAATTAGTGATGTCCGGGGAAGTACAACCGGTGTTTTCAGTTCCATAACTGAAACAAGTTCGGCAGCGTTTATTTCTCCGGAAGAGGGCTGGATATTCATTTCCTGGCGTACTCTGACGCCGGGTATTGATGAAGCAATCCAGCCTTCCTGATAAGTTGCACTAATTATATCGAATGGCTTCTGTTTGCTGCATGACAGGCTAATGACATCTTTGTCATTTACATCTTTATTTTCAGCATTGGGTTTCCGGGAGCATTTTCTCCAGTCTGGGCACGGATAAGATAAAACGCGTGGAGCGTACGTCTGATTCCACCTGCACTCTTCCGTGATGTGCTTCCACGATTGACTTCACAATCGCAAGGCCGATGCCGCTGCCTTCTCCTTTTCGTTGTCTGGATGGATCCACCCGATAAAAACGGTCAAACAGCCTTGATAAATGTTCTTCAGGGATCGGTTTCCCTGGATTTTCAATCACAAGGTCAAAAAAGCTCTCCTGCTTTCTTATTGAGACGGTGATGGCCTGTCCCTCCGGGGTATAACGCAGGGCATTGGATAACAGATTATTGATCGCTCTTCTGAACATTTGTGGATCTCCCTCAACCAGGCAGGGCATCCCGTTAAATTTGAGCGTGATATTGCGTTCTTCGGCCCAGGCTTCGAAAAACTCGAAGACTTTCATGACTTCCGCTCTGAGGTCAAACATGACCCTGTCAGGTATCAGCTGATTATTATCTGCCTGTGCCAGGAACAGCATATCGCTGACCATTTTGGTCATCCGGTTATACTCTTCAAGACTGGAATAGAGGACATCCTCAAGTTCCCTCTGTGTTCGATCCTGACTCAGTGCGATTTCAGTCTGCGTCACCAGATTGGTGATGGGCGTTCTGATCTCATGCGCGATATCGGCAGAGAAATTGGCCTGGCGGGTAAAGACATCCTCAATCTTTCCAATCATATGATTGAACGAGATAACCAGTTGCTCCAGCTCAATGGGAACGCGTGTCGGTTCCAGTCGCGCATCAAGATTCTCGGAGGTGATGTTTTTAATGGCATTGCTGACATTACGAAGGGGCAGGTGCCCCTGACGGACAGCGATTCGAATGATCAGAACAATCAACAGGCTTATCACGACGGCAATCGCAATCAGGTTCTTTTTCAGCGCATCGAGGTAATGGAGATGGAAATTAATGGATAGGCCAGTCAGCATGACATAGTTCTGCTGTTTGCCCTGAAATATCGCCTGACCAGAGGAGGCGATAATCCTGTATGTTTCCATCTTCATTTCGGACCCGGTATCCATCGGTCCCGCAGGATCCTCCACCGTCCAGAGAAAGACATCCCGTGCGCGGCTGTGCTCGCTAAAATCTGCTGAATTCACTGCCGGGCGTAGTGCCGCCCCCTGAGCTGAGCTAAAGAGCACTTCACCCCTGGGATTGAGGAGCAAAAGGGCAACGTTGCGGTAGCTGGCAATTGATTCCTTTATTTTGCTTATTTTTTTATCATCCGGATCCACCGGGGACTGCAGTATACGGTTCAGTGTGGTGCTGATTTGTTGAAGATCGCTGACATCCTGCTCGGCAAAATGATTTTCAACAGAATGCAGCATAAACCAGGTGAAGGCGATAAAAGCCAGTATCGTGGACAGGCTGATAAAAAAGGTCAGCCGCAGAGCGAGTGAGAAAGGGCGTCTGGAAGGTTTGCTATGCATCCGGGACCTCCAGCATGTAGCCCACGCCCCGGACTGTCTGGATCAGCTTTGTCCCGTAATCGTTGTCTATTTTAGCGCGGAGTCGCTTTACTGCGACATCGATCGCATTAGTGTCGCTGTCAAAATTCATGTCCCAGACCTGAGAGGCAATCAGGGAGCGGGGAAGAACCTCTCCCTGATGGCGAATGAAGAATTCCAGCAAGCTGAACTCTTTACTGGTGAGCACAATGCGGTTCCCGGCGCGGCTGACTTTTCTGGATACGAGATCAACCGAGAGGTCAGCCACTTTAAGCTGGCTTTCCGTGATCATCGTGTTTCCCCGCCTGAGGAGGGTTCTTACCCGGGCGAGCAGTTCAGCAAACGCAAAGGGCTTCACCAGATAATCGTCCGCACCCAGCTCAAGTCCTTTGACCCTGTGTTCAATCGTGCCAAGGGCCGTCAGCAGTAATACCGGCATCCCCTTTCCGGCACTGCGCAGCATACGGATGATATCCCAGCCGTTTACATCAGGCAGCATGATATCCAGGATGACTAAATCATACTCGGCTGTCATGGCAAGATGATATCCGGTCAGACCATTATCAGCGTGATCCACGACGAACCCCGCCTCTGTCAGCCCCTTGCTGAGATATTCACCTGTTTTAATTTCGTCTTCAACGATTAATATTTTCATCATGCTCCCCGGCTGGCTGCTAATGTCATTTTATTGCGCCCACGATCGTTATCAACGGATTACAGCAAAAATGACAACATTGTCATTATCCTGTCACCCGGCAAACAGAGAGCGTTCGGTAAAGTATCCCTATCAATACTCTGGACTTCGTTTGAACCATTTACCAGGTCTGCCTGTACGAGAAGCGTTATGTTCAAATTAAAATTACTCAGCATCAGTACCATATTCATCCTGGCTGGTTGTGTTTCTCTGGCACCTGAATATCAGCGTCCGCCAGCTCCGGTTCCCCAGCAGTTTTCATTGTCTAAAAACAGTCTGACGCCTGCGGTAAACAGCTATCAGGATACGGGCTGGCGAAACTTTTTTGTCGATCCCCAGGTCAGCAGGCTGATCGGTGAAGCCCTGAATAATAACCGTGATTTGAGAATGGCTGCCCTGAAGGTTGAAGAGGCCCGGGCCCAGTTCAACGTCACGGATGCAGATCGTTATCCCCAGCTGAATGCCTCATCCGGGATCACATACAACGGTGGTCTGAAAGGTGACAAGCCGACCACACAGGAGTACGACGCGGGTCTGGAGCTCAGCTATGAGCTCGATTTTTTTGGCAAACTTAAGAACATGAATGAGGCTGATCGCCAGAACTACTTTGCCAGCGAAGAAGCCCGTCGTGCCGTACACATCCTGCTGGTCTCCAGCGTTTCACAGAGCTATTTCAGCCAGCAACTGGCGTACGAACAACTCCGTATTGCGCGGGAAACGCTGAAAAATTATGAACAGTCCTATGCTTTCGTTGAGCAACAGCTCGTGACCGGGAGTACGAACGTTCTGGCACTTGAACAGGCGAGAGGACAAATCGAAAGTACCCGCGCCGAAATAGCCAAACGAGAAGGCGATCTGGCTCAGGCAAACAATGCCCTGCAACTGGTGCTGGGAACGTACCGCGCACTTCCGTCAGAAAAAGGGATGAAAGGCGGGGAGATCGCACCAGTAAAATTGCCACCAAATCTGTCTTCACAAATTTTGCTGCAGCGACCGGATATTATGGAAGCGGAATATCAGCTGAAAGCGGCTGATGCCAATATTGGCGCAGCGCGAGCGGCCTTTTTCCCCTCCATTACCCTGACCAGTGGTCTTTCTGCAAGCAGTACGGAGCTGTCAAGCCTGTTTACGTCAGGAAGTGGAATGTGGAATTTTATCCCTAAAATTGAAATTCCTATTTTTAATGCTGGCAGGAATAAAGCCAATCTGAAGCTGGCTGAAATTCGCCAGCAACAATCGGTGGTTAATTACGAACAAAAAATTCAGTCAGCCTTTAAGGATGTTTCCGACACGCTTGCGCTGCGCGACAGCCTTAGCCAGCAACTTGAGTCACAGCAGCGTTATCTTGATTCACTTCAGATAACTCTCCAGCGTGCCAGAGGATTATATGCAAGTGGTGCTGTCAGTTACATCGAAGTGCTGGATGCAGAACGTTCCCTCTTCGCTACGCAGCAAACCATTCTCGATCTTACCTATTCCCGACAGGTTAACGAAATTAATCTGTTTACCGCGCTGGGTGGCGGTTGGGTAGAGTAAATTTATTTAATTAATCAGGAAATTAAAAATGCGTAATTCACTTAAAGCCGTTTTATTTGGTGCCTTCTCTGTCATGTTTTCTGCCGGTCTTCATGCTGAAACACATCAGCATGGCGATATGAATGCTGCCAGTGATGCTTCGGTACAGCAGGTTATCAAGGGCACCGGTGTCGTTAAAGACATTGATATGAATAGTAAAAAGATTACCATTTCGCACGAAGCAATCCCTGCTGTGGGCTGGCCTGCAATGACCATGCGCTTCACTTTTGTTAATGCAGACGACGCTATCAATGCCCTGAAAACCGGCAACCATGTCGATTTCTCGTTTATTCAGCAGGGCAATATCTCCTTACTCAAAAGCATTAACGTTACGCAATCCTGATTATCAGTCCGGAGCGAATACATCCAGTGCGCCTGAACATTCATTAAGGGATTACTGTGAATGAATGATCGGGCGCATATGCCAGGTGTTTTGATTTTTCAGCGAGAAATTGTATGGCTTCTTTAAAGATAAAATATGCTGCAATAATTATCAGCAGCCTCATAGCAGGGGGGCTGATATCGGTTACTGCCTGGCAGTATGTAAACTCATCACAAAAAACAGTACAAACCGAACAAAAGGCACCGGAGCGAAAGGTACTTTTCTGGTATGACCCGATGAAACCGGATACCAAATTTGATAAACCCGGAAAATCTCCCTTTATGGATATGGACCTGGTGCCAAAATATGCTGATGAAAGCGGCGATAAAAGCAGTGGCGGGATCCGTATCGATCCAACGCAGGTTCAGAATCTGGGATTAAAAACGCAAAAAGTCACGCGAGGAATGCTGAATTATTCTCAGACAATCCCGGCTAATGTCAGTTACAACGAGTATCAGTTTGTCATTGTGCAGGCGCGCTCTGACGGTTTCGTCGAAAAAGTGTATCCCCTGACGATTGGCGATCATGTGAAGAAAGGCACTCCGCTTATCGATATCACCATTCCTGAATGGGTTGAGGCACAAAGTGAGTTCCTGCTGTTATCCGGTACAGGCGGTACGTCAACCCAGATAAAAGGGGTTCTGGAGCGACTTCGTCTGGCTGGTATGCCGGAAGAGGATATTCAAAGGCTGCGTTCAACCCGCACAATCCAGACCCGTTTTACCATTAAAGCACCTATTGATGGTGTCATTACTGCGTTTGACCTGCGCACCGGAATGAATATTTCGAAAGATAAAGTAGTGGCTCAGATTCAGGGGATGGACCCGGTCTGGATCAGCGCTGCAGTGCCAGAATCTATCGCATATCTGCTGAAAGATACGTCGCAGTTTGAAATTTCGGTACCGGCTTATCCGGATAAAACATTCCATGTCGAAAAATGGAACATTCTTCCCAGCGTGGATCAGACAACCCGTACGCTTCAGGTCCGTCTCCAGGTTTCTAATAAGGATGAGTTTCTCAAGCCGGGCATGAATGCCTATCTGAAACTGAATACCAGGAGCCAGGAGATGCTGCTGATACCAAGCCAGGCAGTTATCGATACCGGCAAAGAACAGCGCGTGATTACTGTTGATGATGAAGGCAAGTTTGTGCCGAAACAGATCCACGTTCTGCATGAATCACAGCAACAGTCCGGCATCGGTTCCGGCCTGAATGAAGGCGATACCGTGGTGGTCAGTGGCCTGTTCCTCATTGACTCCGAAGCCAATATTACGGGCGCGCTGGAACGTATGCGCCACCCTGAAAAAACAGAAAGCAGTATGCCAGCAATGTCTGACCAGCCTGTAAATATGCATTCAGGGCACTGAGGAGACGACGATGATTGAATGGATTATCCGGCGCTCTGTCGCCAACCGTTTCCTGGTCATGATGGGGGCCCTGTTTCTCAGCATCTGGGGCACATGGACGATAATTAACACGCCGGTCGATGCGCTGCCTGACCTGTCAGATGTGCAGGTCATTATTAAAACCAGCTATCCCGGACAGGCCCCGCAGATTGTAGAAAACCAGGTCACCTATCCGCTTACCACCACCATGCTGTCCGTACCTGGCGCAAAAACCGTGCGTGGTTTTTCACAGTTCGGGGATTCGTATGTGTATGTCATTTTTGAAGACGGCACCGATCTGTACTGGGCCCGTTCCCGCGTGCTGGAATATCTGAATCAGGTTCAGGGAAAACTGCCTGCCGGTGTGAGTTCTGAAATCGGTCCTGATGCCACGGGTGTGGGCTGGATTTTTGAATATGCCCTTGTCGATCGCAGCGGAAAACACGACCTTTCAGAACTGCGTTCTTTGCAGGACTGGTTCCTGAAATTTGAACTGAAAACCATCCCGAACGTGGCGGAAGTAGCTTCGGTTGGCGGCGTGGTGAAACAGTATCAGATCCAGGTCAATCCGGAGAAATTGTCCCAGTACGGTGTCAGCCTGCCTGAAGTGAAACAGGCTCTTGAATCGTCTAACCAGGAGGCCGGTGGTTCATCCGTTGAAATGGCCGAAGCGGAGTATATGGTCCGGGCCAGCGGATATCTTCAGACCATTGATGATTTCAATAACATTGTCCTGAAAACCGGCGAGAACGGTGTACCGGTTTATCTGCGGGATGTTGCCCGCGTGCAGACCGGGCCTGAAATGCGGCGAGGTATTGCCGAGCTGAACGGCCAGGGGGAAGTCGCCGGCGGCGTGGTGATCCTGCGGTCGGGTAAAAACGCGCGCGACGTAATCACGGCAGTGAGGGATAAACTGGAGACACTGAAGGCCAGCCTGCCGGAAGGCGTTGAAATCGTGACCACCTACGATCGCAGCCAGTTAATCGACCGGGCGATTGATAACCTCAGCCATAAACTTCTGGAAGAGTTTATCGTGGTGGCCATCGTCTGTGCTCTGTTCCTGTGGCACGTACGTTCTGCCCTGGTGGCGATTATCTCTCTGCCGCTTGGCCTGTGTATCGCCTTTATCGTCATGCACTTCCAGGGACTGAACGCCAATATTATGTCGCTGGGAGGGATAGCGATTGCCGTCGGTGCGATGGTGGATGCCGCCATTGTGATGATTGAAAATGCGCACAAACGGCTTGAGGAGTGGGATCATCAGCATCCGGGTGAGCAGATTGACAACGCCACCCGCTGGAAGGTGATTACCGACGCCTCCGTGGAAGTGGGACCCGCGTTGTTCATTAGCCTGCTGATCATCACCCTGTCCTTTATTCCTATCTTTACCCTGGAAGGGCAGGAAGGTCGTCTGTTTGGCCCGCTGGCATTCACGAAAACGTACTCCATGGCGGGAGCGGCCGCACTGGCCATCATCGTCATTCCTATTCTGATGGGATTCTGGATCCGGGGGAAAATTCCTGCCGAGACCAGTAACCCCCTGAACCGGGTGCTGATCAAAGCGTATCATCCTTTGCTGCTGCGGGTCCTCCACTGGCCAAAAACAACCCTGCTGGTTGCGGCCTTGTCCATTTTCACGGTTATCTGGCCACTGAGTCAGGTGGGCGGTGAATTTCTGCCGAAGATTAACGAGGGCGATCTGCTGTATATGCCGTCGACCTTGCCTGGCGTCTCTCCGGCAGAAGCTGCAGCGCTCCTGCAGACAACAGACAAGTTAATCAAAAGCGTTCCTGAAGTGGCTTCTGTATTTGGCAAGACCGGTAAAGCACAGACCGCAACGGATTCCGCGCCGCTCGAAATGGTGGAAACCACGATCCAGCTCAAACCTGAGGATCAGTGGCGTCCCGGCATGACAATTGACAAGATTATTGATGAACTCGACAGGACAGTCCGTTTACCGGGTCTGGCAAACCTCTGGGTGCCGCCTATCCGTAACCGTATTGATATGCTCTCAACCGGGATCAAAAGCCCGATAGGTATCAAAGTGTCCGGGACTGTTCTGTCCGATATCGACGCGACGGCGCAGAGTATCGAGGCGGTAGCCAAAACCGTGCCTGGCGTGGTGTCTGTCCTGGCTGAGCGACTTGAGGGCGGGCGCTACATCGATATCGATATCAACCGGGAGAAAGCCTCCCGCTACGGGATGACGGTAGGTGATGTCCAGCTGTTCGTCTCTTCAGCAATCGGAGGTGCTATGGTGGGTGAGACGGTTGAAGGGGTGGCCCGGTACCCTATTAACATTCGCTACCCGCAGGATTACCGGAACAGTCCGCAGGCGCTGAAACAGATGCCGATCCTGACCCCGATGAAGCAGCAGATCACGCTGGGCGATGTCGCGGATATTAACGTCGTTTCTGGACCAACCATGCTGAAAACCGAAAATGCCCGGCCAGCCAGCTGGATTTATGTTGATGCCCGCGGCAGGGACATGGTGTCGGTGGTGAACGATATTAAGACGGCCATCAGTGAGAAAGTGAAACTGAGACCGGGGACCAGTGTGGCATTCTCAGGACAGTTTGAATTACTCGAGCACGCCAACAAGAAATTAAAACTGATGGTACCGATGACGGTGATGATCATCTTCATCCTGTTATATCTGGCATTCCGCCGGGCTGATGAGGCCTTACTTATTCTGATGAGCCTGCCGTTTGCCCTGGTTGGCGGGATATGGTTCCTGTACTGGCAGGGCTTCCATATGTCAGTGGCGACCGGAACCGGGTTTATCGCCCTGGCCGGGGTGGCAGCAGAGTTTGGCGTGGTCATGCTGATGTATCTGCGTCATGCCATTGAAGCGCACCCGGAATTGTCCCGTAAAGAGACGTTCACACCGGAAGGTCTTGATGAAGCCCTCTATCATGGTGCCGTACTGCGTGTCCGGCCGAAAGCCATGACCGTGGCGGTGATCATTGCGGGTCTGCTGCCAATACTCTGGGGAACCGGTGCAGGTTCAGAAGTCATGAGCCGTATCGCGGCACCCATGATTGGCGGGATGATCACAGCTCCGCTGCTGTCCCTGTTCATTATTCCTGCCGCCTATAAACTCATCTGGCTGCGCAGACATAAAAAGAGCGTGTCATAACCCTGAAAGGGCACCCCTGCGGGTGTCCTTTTGCATAAATTCACCCTGACGTCAGGGTTTATATCGATAACATACAGAGGTGAGTATGAAAAAAATAATTTTAATGACCCTGGCTTTTGGCCTTTCACTTCCTGCAATGGCAGGTGAAAAAGTAATAGACATGTACAAGTCTGAAAACTGTGGTTGCTGTTCCCTGTGGGGCAAGGCGATGGAAAAGGACGGGTTTGAGGTGCGGACCCACGTCATGAATGATCAGGCCCTGTCAGCCCTGAAAGAAAAATATGCTGTTCCTGCTGAGCTGAGAAGCTGTCATACCGCAGTTACTGGTAATTTGATCATTGAAGGCCATGTGCCTGCAGCCACGATACATAAGGCAATGCTGTCTGGTTCAGGGATTTATGGTCTTGCCACCCCGGGCATGCCTGCGGGGAGCCCGGGAATGGAGATGGGGGCCCGTAAAGAGGCTTACGATGTTATTTCATTCTCTCCGGAGGGCAGTAAAAAAGTCTTCCAGCGAATCGAATAGTCAGCGGAACGGCTGATAACGGGACGCCGGCAGCAGGCACTCCTGTGCCGGCGACATTCGTGGTAATCGCATCCATGACATACCCTGAAGACAGAAAATGCTTCAGGCATGCATAAGGAGAGTTACTGTGAAAAATGACAATGTAGTGCAACACAACAACCAGACTGCTTCTGAACAGACATTATCCCCGGACGAGAGCCACGTATTGCATAAGGTGAGAGATCCCGTGTGCGGGATGGCATTCCTGCCCGACAAGGCGCACAGCAGCATTCGATACCAGGACCATCAGCTTTATTTCTGCTCTGCCAGCTGTGAGAGTAAATTTACAGCCCATCCCGACCGTTATCTTACCGAAGATGCCAGTGAACATTCCCACCACCACCACGATCACCACGAAGTCAGCCCAGACCAGATAAAACAGCCTCACCATCAGGCGGAGAAAGATATTTCTGAAGGTGTGTGGACATGTCCGATGCACCCGGAGATACGCCGCAGTGGTCCCGGAAGCTGTCCTGTCTGTGGAATGGCACTGGAACCGCTCGTAGCCACGGCATCGACGGGGCCGAGTGATGAACTTCGCGACATGACAAGACGCTTCTGGCTGGGGTTGTTGCTGGCGTTTCCGGTTCTGATACTCGAAATGGGATCTCATCTGTTTCCCGCCTTGAGGAATACAGTACCGCCACAATACAACACATGGCTGCAGCTGCTTCTGGCCTCTCCAGTCGTGTTGTACTGTGGCTGGCCATTCTTCGCCCGGGCCGGAATGTCGTTGCGTAACCGCTCCCTGAATATGTTTACCCTTGTTGCAATGGGGACCGGCGCAGCCTGGGTTTACAGCGTCATTGCAACCGTCTTCCCTTCCTGGTTTCCTGCATCGTTCAGAAACATGGATGGCCTGGTGGCCGTTTATTTTGAAGCCGCAGCAGTAATTACGGTGCTTGTTCTGCTGGGACAGGTTCTTGAACTGCGGGCACGGGAACAAACCTCAGGTGCCATTACTGCGCTTCTGAACCTTGCCCCCAAAACAGCCAGGCGGCTGGATCATGACGGTCATGAAACGGATATTAATGCAGAAGATGTCCTGCCTGGCGATAAGCTCCGCATCAGACCTGGAGAGAGTATTCCGGTCGACGGTATCGTGGTCGAAGGCAAAACAACTGTTGATGAATCGATGGTGACCGGGGAGTCTATGCCGGTTACCAAAAAAGAGGGTGAACCTGTCATTGGGGGGACGATTAATCAGACAGGTAGTCTTATCATCCGAGCAGAGAAAGTCGGTGATGAAACGATGCTCTCACGAATTGTTCAGATGGTCGCTGATGCACAGCGTTCGCGTGCCCCCATCCAGAGAATGGCAGACAGCGTTTCAGGCTGGTTTGTTCCTCTGGTGATACTTATCGCGGTTGTTGCTTTCTTGATCTGGTCTGTCTGGGGGCCCGAGCCCAGGATGGCGCACGGTCTCATTGCGGCTGTGTCGGTCCTGATTATTGCCTGTCCCTGCGCGCTGGGACTGGCCACGCCGATGTCGATAATGGTGGGGGTGGGCAAAGGCGCCCAGGCCGGGGTGTTAATCAAGAATGCCGAAGCCCTTGAGCGTCTTGAAAAAGTGGACACGCTGGTTGTCGACAAAACAGGCACGCTCACGGAAGGTTCGCCTACGGTGACAGGGATTATCAGTCTCAGTCCGGGTGGGGAAATATCTCTTTTACGTGTAACAGCTGCAGTGGAAAAAGGTTCGCAGCATCCGTTGGGTATGGCTGTTGTCAGAGCCGCGCAGGAAAAGGGGATCGTGATACCTGCCGTCAGTAATTTCAATGCCCCGTCGGGGAAAGGTGTCTCAGGCGATGTCGAAGGTCAACGGGTTGTTATTGGTAATGAACTGGCTATGCAGGAAAACAGTATCGTTATTGATAATCAAAAGGCCGTTGCGGATACGTTGCGGATGGAAGGCGCTACCGTTATCTATGTGGCCACAGACGGGAACCTTGCAGGCCTGATAGCTATCTCGGATCCCGTGAAAGCAACCACGCCGGATGCGCTTAAAGCTTTGCGTCAGGCGGGGATCCGCATTGTTATGCTCACCGGGGATAACCAGCTTACTGCTGAAGCAGTCGCACGGAAACTGGGAATAGATGAGGTTGAAGCCGGGATTCTGCCGGATGGCAAAAAAGCAGTGATAACCCGACTGAAAGAGTCTGGCCATGTGGTTGCGATGGCCGGAGACGGTGTGAATGATGCCCCGGCGCTGGCAGCGGCTGACGTGGGTATAGCCATGGGAACGGGTACAGATGTGGCAATTGAAAGTGCCGGAGTCACCCTTCTCAAAGGCGACCTGATGATACTGAACAGGGCCCGTCATCTGTCAGAGATCACCATGAAAAATATCCGACAGAATCTGTTTTTTGCATTTATCTACAACGCACTTGGTGTGCCGGTGGCTGCAGGCCTGCTTTATCCTGTGTATGGAATACTGCTGTCGCCAGTTATTGCGGCGGCGGCCATGGCTCTTTCTTCCGTCAGCGTCATTGTGAATGCGTTGCGTCTGAAAAGTGTCAGGCTCGGGAAATAACACTGAGTGAAGGGTCTGTTATGAACAGAAGGAGTCCAGTATGAAAAGTACCACCTATGCGCTTATTGCTGTCGCCGCGATCGCGGCATTTGCCCTCCTGCGAGAACACTGGTCACATGTGGCAGGTTACTGGCCATATCTGTTATTGCTGGTCTGCCCGCTAATGCATCTTTTCCACGGCCACGGAGGGCATGGGGATCACCAACATCACGGAAGTGAAAACGATAAAAAAAATTAATCCGGCAAACGGGGCCGCGTCGCGGTCCCGTTATCAGTCCAGGTATCGTTCGTAGTCTCTGGCATGCGCAAAGGCATGCTGTTCGAGTTTGTTATCAGCGGGTGCCGATGCCCGGAACGACAGTGAATTAACAGGATTGTTATTGATGACCAGCTCGTAATGTAAATGAGGACCGGATGAACGTCCGCTGGGTGATGCTGCCAACTTACTGATTTAGTGTATGATGGTGTTTTTGAGGTGCTCCAGTGGCTTCTGTTTCTATCAGCTGTCCCTCCTGTTCAGCTACTGACGGGGTGGTGCGTAACGGCAAAAGCACTGCCGGACATCAGCGCTATCTCTGCTCTCACTGCCGTAAAACATGGCAACTGCAGTTCACTTACACCGCTTCTCAACCCGGTACGCACCAGAAAATCATTGATATGGCCATGAATGGCGTTGGATGCCGGGCAACCGCCCGCATTATGGGCGTTGGCCTCAACACGATTTTCCGCCATTTAAAAAACTCAGGCCGCAGTCGGTAACCTCGCGCATACAGCCGGGCAGTGACGTCATCGTCTGCGCGGAAATGGACGAACAGTGGGGATACGTCGGGGCTAAATCGCGCCAGCGCTGGCTGTTTTACGCGTATGACAGGCTCCGGAAGACGGTTGTTGCGCACGTATTCGGTGAACGCACGATGGCGACGCTGGGGCGTCTTATGAGCCTGCTGTCACCCTTTGACGTGGTGATATGGATGACGGATGGCTGGCCGCTGTATGAATCCCGCCTGAAGGGAAAGCTGCACGTAATCAGCAAGCGATATACGCAGCGAATTGAGCGGCATAACCTGAATCTGAGGCAGCACCTGGCACGGCTGGGACGGAAGTCGCTGTCGTTCTCAAAATCGGTGGAGCTGCATGACAAAGTCATCGGGCATTATCTGAACATAAAACACTATCAATAAGTTGGAGTCATTACCAAAATCTGGTAGAAAACGCAATCCGCTATATACCGGAACACGGACAAATTGATCTCAGCGTGATGGTATCGCAGCACGAAGCGATCATTAAAGTTGAAGATAACGGTCCCGGTATTGCCGCAGAAGAAAGGATGCGCGTGTTCGATGCATTTTATCGCCCTGAAGGCGTGACCCAACCCGGCTCTGGGTTGGGCTTAGCGATAGTCAAAGCATGCGTCACGCGGCTGGGTGGGAAAGTTACTTTAGCCCCTGCCAGCCAGTTTACCTCAGGCGTACTGGTCAGCATTGTCCTGCCACTGCAATCTGCGCGATAAAATGTAGATGAAAATTGTACTCTTACTGGAGATACTTTGAAAAGGTAAAACTATTCTTCTTCTTTTTTATCGGTATGTTCTTTACCAAAGCCTCTGTACTTCTCCTCTAAAAGGCCGAAGTCACATGTCCCCCGCATCTTACCTTGTAAAACGAGACTTCTTAAAAGCTCTGATTTTTCATTGATTTTAACCGAATTGGCACGGATGAACTGAAGTTGTTTATAAAGCATTCTCTTGTATCGTGAGTCAGGCATACTGCCCATATCAAGTAATGATACTTCTGACTCGATGATAGGGATCATGAACTTCAGGTTGATTAGCCCGAGTTGATTTTCAGGTACGCCATTTTCATGCAACTTGAAAAAGTTAGGTGAGGACTCTTTTATATCCTGATGCCATGGTTTGGGAGATGTCAGAGGGGCTAGATACTTATGGCCTTGGATATCTAATACGATACCGATAAAAGCTTTAGGATTCTGATAGGTGGGATCTTCACTATTAGGAACCTTTTCTTCAAACTCTTTCAGGTAACTAATGTATCTACTTGATATTTGGTAGAATTTCATTTTTTTTCTCGTAAAAAAGGCGACTGTGTGCAGTCGCCTTTTTTACTTTATTACTTTAAGGTAGTAAATCACCTAAATTTCTAGCTGCACTTAAGGTAGCAAATCACCTGAATTTCTAGCTGCACTTAAAGGTAGCAAATCACCTGAATTTCTAGCTGCACTTAAAGGTAGCAAATCACCTGAATTTCTAGCTGCACTTAAGGTAGCAAATCACCTGAATTTCTAGCTGCACTTGAGGTAGCAAATCACCTGAATTTCTAGCTGCACTTGAGGTAGCAAATCACCTTGGAACAATTATACCTGATCTTTGTTAAAGCTTACAACTCGAGTGACGTACAGATGTAGTTGTATCCTTACTGGTTGCCATATCCCAACCGTTTCAATTCTAAAGAGAGTCTTTTTAGGCTTTCATCTAGGTACTTATGATTTTGTTTCAGCTCTTTTTTCATTAACTCAGTATGGTGAGCTAACTCTGGGTTGCCAGTAGAGCGGCTTACAGGAAAATCATCCTCAGATGATAAACGACCATTTTTTGCATAATCCATTGTAATGCATACCAAAGTAGCAAGATCTATCACTCTATGCAGAGGCAGTTCTTCTGATTGGCGCGACCACTTCTCACCAGTATTTCTCCAAACTTTTGCGGATAACTCAGTCCATCCAGGAGTATTCCATTGAGCTATTCCTACGGATAACCCCATTGCATCAGTGTCATCAGCATATGGCCCATCGAGCGCGCCAGAATATTATCGCGCACCCTGTTATCAAAGGGGCCAACGCATGGGAGCAGGGCGAAGTGATTCAGCTCAAACGGGTGCCGGGCGCAGGTGAGCATGCTCATGGCGATACCGGTTTCGGGCAGGCGGAGCAAATCGGAGCACAACGAGACCAATAGCCCGGTCAGGGCGGCATTCTGCCGCGACTCTCTGCTGTGTCAAAAAGGGCAGTGAACAGCCTTATTGCGCGACAATTTTCGTTGCGCTTCTGATGGGAATGAGCAAAGGCAATATGCAAAGTACCAGCAGCGCGACAACGACTAATGTCTGTTTTACCCCAATCGCATCGCCTGCCAGGCCATAAATAAGCGGCATAATCGCGCCACATCCCAGCGACGCGGTATAGAAAATAGCAAATGCGCGGGTTTGCTGATGCGGTCTGGCGAGTTCGGCTACGCTGCCATACAGAATGGACGAGGTTCCGTTCAGCGCGACACCCAGCGGAACCAACAGCAGCCAGCTTACCTGCAAAGGGGCAACCGTCATTCCCAGTACAATGGCCGAGGTAATGATCTCACTGGCCGCGACGGTTTTGATAACACCGAGTTTTGTCGCCAGCACCCCGCAAACCAGTTTGCCAAATGCTCCGCCAATAAAAATTAAGGTCAGCGCAAAGCCAATTTGCGTTGCAGAAGCGCCCCTTGCGGCCATTAAAAAGGGAAGAAATGTCAGCGTGCCGGTACGCGTGGCGTTGTCGATACTGCCAATCACGCACAGCGCAGTGAAAGCGCGTTTGCGAAGCGGCTCAGGGAGTTTTGCGCTGGAGACCTGCTGCTTCTGCTGTGTCGCTTCTTTGCCCGCCAGCGTAGCCATCTGGGGCGCTTTTTTGCCATCCGCAGGCAGTAACACATAAAGACTGAGAGTGACGAGGAAACCCAAAAGCGCAATCAACTGCAGTGCAGTTCCCCACGTAATAATCAACAGGCAGGCAGAAAGCGTACTGGGGATGATCCCTTTACCTACATCGCCGAAAAAGTTGTAGGTGCTGAGCGCGATACGGGCGCGCTGAGCGGGATAAAACCGCGTAATAAAGCTGGAGGAGAGCGGATGCTGAACGCTGGCACCAAGGCCGCCAATCACAATCAAGATCATGAGCTGTATCAGCGTTTCTGACGTTCCATACAGCAGCAGCGCGACAGTTAAAAGCAGCGTGCCGCCGATTAACACTTTCCGCTCGCCGTATTTTCTGCCCAGTTCTCCCGATGGGATCTGAAACGCCGACATCGCGCCAGAAAATAGCATCTTCAGTAAACCGATCTGCGCCATTGAAAGCCCAAATTGCTGCTGCCAGAGGGCAAAAAGCACATAGTGCATGTCCGTCACGCCATCATGGAAAAGGTGAGCAAGGCCGGTTGCGCCCAGCACTTTGCGGCTCTGCGGTTTCTCGATGGTCGATGAATTATCTTTCTCAATGGAACCTGAATCCACGCTCATTCTTCCTCCTGCACTATTAATGGCTATATTCACACTAAACCGGGGTAAGCGTCAAGCCACTGCCGCCTGTTGCGATTACTAACGATTGACGATGATAGAGTCCTCTTATTAACGTTAATGGACTCTATCAATGTCAAACACTCTTCAGCCCCGCAGGGCGCGGGCGTCCTACTCAATGGACTTTAAGCTGGCTCTCGTCGAAAAGTCATATCAGCCTGGAGCCTGTGTTGCCCGGTTGGCGCGGGATAATGGAATTAATGACAATCTGCTGTTTACCTGGCGCCAGCGTTACAGACATCTTCTGCCCGATGAAATACAACGGTCAATCAGAGAGCAAGACTCTGTTATCCCCGTTGTCCTGCCTGATATGGCCCTGTCACACCATGCTGAGCCGCACTATGAACCCGCCGCTCCAGCCTGCCGCGAGGCCATGACATGCGAGGTGACTGTCGGCGGTGCCAGCCTGCGTCTGTCCGGGGATTTATCACCTGCACTTCTGAAAACGCTGATCCGCGAGCTGACCGGGAGGAGCCGATGATACCCTTACCGTCAGGCACTCGTATCTGGCTGGTTGCCGGGGTCACCGATATGCGTAAGTCCTTCAATGGTCTGGGCGAACTGGTCCAGCATGTTCTTGATGACAATCCGTTCTCCGGCCACCTGTTTATCTTCCGTGGTCGTAAAGGTGACACCGTGAGGATCCTCTGGGCTGATGCTGACGGTCTGTGTCTGTTTACCAAACGTCTGGAAGAGGGACAGTTCGTCTGGCCTGCTGTACGCGACGGCAAAATCGCCATCACCCGCTCACAACTCGCCATGCTCCTCGATAAGCTGGACTGGCGGCAACCTAAAACTGCACGCCTTAACTCACTGACGATGTTGTAAAAAGCGCATGACCGCATTATAAATGGGGTCATGAGTCAGGACTATCTCGCCCGTATCGCTGCGCTGGAAGACGCGCTTCGCCAGAAAGACAGCCAGCTCAGTCTCGTTGCTGAGACTGAGTCGTTCCTGCGTTCGGCGCTGGCCCGCGCAGAAGAGAAAATAGAGAACGAAGAGCGTGAAATAGAATATCTGCGGGCTCAGATAGAAAAACTGCGCCGAATGCTGTTCGGTACCCGTTCAGAAAAGCTACGCCGGCAGGTCGAAGAAGCCGAAGCCCTGCTGAAACAGCAGGAGCAGCAAAGCGATCGTTACAACGGCCGGGACAATGATCAGCAGGTTCCGCGTCAGTTGCGCCAGTCCCGTCATCGTCGCCCGTTACCGGAACATCTTCCCCGCGAAATAAACAGACTGGAGCCAGCTGAAACCAGCTGTCCTGGTTGCGGTAGTGATATGGCCTATCTCAGCGAAGTCAGCGCGGAGCAACTGGAGCTGGTCTCCAGCGCCCTGAAAGTGATCCGCACGGTCAGAGTGAAAAAGGCCTGTACCCGATGCGACTGCGTCGTTGAAGCGCCAGCGCCCTCACGTCCTATCGACCGGGGCATCGCCGGGCCGGGTCTGCTGGCCCGCGTGTTAACGGCCAAATACTGTGAACACCTGCCGCTGTATCGCCAGTGCGAAATCTTTGCCCGTCAGGGTGTGGATCTGAGTCGTGCGCTGCTCTCCAACTGGGTGGATGCGTGCTGCCGGTTAATGGCCCCGCTGGATGAAGCCCTCTACCACTACGTGATGGACTGCCGCAAACTGCATACGGATGACACTCCGGTGCCCGTGCTGGCGCCGGGCAGAAAGAAGACGAAAACCGGGCGTATCTGGACATATGTCCGTGATAACAGAAGCGCGGGTTCATCAGATCCGCCAGCGGCATGGTTCGCCTTCTCACCGGACCGACAGGGGAAACACCCTCAGCAACATCTTCGGCACTATCATGGCGTGCTGCAGGCAGATGCCTTCGCAGGGTACGACAGGTTGTTCAGCGCAGAGCGTGAAGGTGGCCCGTTGACAGAAGCGGCATGCTGGGCTCATGCGCGGCGCAAAATCCATGACGTCTATATCAGCACCCGGACGGCCACAGCAGAGGAGGCTCTGAAGCGCATCAGTGAGTTATACGCGATAGAAGAGGAAATACGCGGCCTTCCGGCATCTCAGCGGCTGGCCGCCAGACGGTCCCGAAGTAAACCGTTGCTGATATCCCTGCATGACTGGTTGGTGGAGAAAAGAGCCACTCTGTCGAAAAAATCCCGGTTAGGCGAGGCGTTCGCTTATGCACTGAACCAGTGGGATGCCCTGTGTTACTACTGCGATGATGGTCTGGCAGAGCCGGATAATAACGCTGCTGAGCGCGCGCTACGAGCGGTCTGTCTGGGCAAGAAAAACTACATCTTCTTCGGCAGTGATCATGGTGGTGAACGTGGTGCCCTGCTGTATGGTCTGATCGGAACGTGCAGGCTGAACGGTATCGATCCAGAGGGTTACCTTCGCCATATCCTGAGCGTATTGCCGGAGTGGCCCATCAACAAAGTGGCCGAACTGCTGCCATGGAACGTAGATCTCACCAATAAATAGCCGTCAATACGGCGCTCACTTAACGCTTACGATACTTTGCGTTCTGCTGGTGTTTTGCCTGCATCCCGACCTCGGTAAGGATATTGCCTGTTATTTGCATAAGATGATTTTCTACTCTTGCCACAGGTTTACGAGTAGGTGATTTGGGAGGAAGCGTCTTAGCCTTTGAAGTTGGCGCGAAGGAGAGAATGGCACTCCGTGCAACGCATTAATTACCGCGGATATCCGCCATCACCTACTTGCGCCTGTGTGTACCATTTCATCAGCTCTGCAGTTCCCGGCTCGTTTTCGGCGGGGGCCCATGGGGCGGCATCTTGATCAGCAACAGGCTGGTACCTACCGTGTTTTACCTCAAAAATAACGCCGCCTTCATCCAGTGACAATACGGTATGCCAGGTGCCTGCATCCATCTCCAGCACTTTACAGTCCTCACCTAACACGACGCGCTGGGTCAGGTTACCCAGGTCATCAAAGTTCAATACCAAAAAGCGACCGGTAAGGGATGTCAGCAGTTCAAAAGTATGCGGGTGGCGATGAGGGCGAACATAAGTTCCCGGTTCCATAGCAATAGCCAGACGCTGCACCGGGTCGCTCAATTCAGGGTGGAAATTATGATGGGCACGTAAGCGGGGGGAATTTGCGGCTTGTGCGCTTTGCTTGCGTAGGTCGTTGAAAGTAAGTTGTTTCATATTATAAGCCTTATTGCATTCTTGCAGCTTACGGCAACCAGGTTGCCGTAAGGCTTTTTGTTATACTAACAATCGATTAGCCACGGCATTCGCGGAACAAATCGCGGTCAGGATTATAGACGCTGGTGCTTACGTCCCACAGCCCCAAAATCGATGAGAACAGGTTGTCGTGGGAATATGATTTTTTCGCCGCATTATTTTCAAGGCAAGACATGTTGATGTGTTTCCCGGCGATAAAGCCCGGTGACATCCAGACCTGCATCGGAATATGCGTCTGCTGATCCGGTGCCAGTTTGTACGGCGTGCCGTGCAGATATAGCCCGCTTTCGCCCAATGATTCACCATGATCGGACACATAAAGCAGCACGGTGTTGTACTGATCGCTGTAATTTTTTAGCTTTTCAATCATCTCAGCTAATACATAGTCTGTATAACGAAGGGTGTTGTCGTAGGTGTTGACCAATTGTTCCTGAGTACAGTTTTCGATATCGCTACGTGCACATTCGGGCATGAAGTGGCGATGCTCAGCCGGATAACGCAGGTAATAAGTCGGTCCATGGCTGCCAATGATATGGAAGGCGACAAGCTTATCACCTGGCATTTTGGCGATTTCATCATCAAGGTTTTCCAGCATCACCTCGTCATGGCACGTTTTGCCATCGCACAGTTTCGGGTTATCACTAGGCTTAATTTCGACAGTCGGGATGCGGCTACATACGCCTTTACAACCGCCATCGTTCTCTTTCCATAACAGCGAGACACCGGTTTTCTGCACGATGTCGAGGAAATTTTCACTGTTAGATGCTTTTTTACTGTCGTACTCGGTGCGATTCATATTCGAGAACATGCACGGAACGGATATTGCGGTAGCGGTACCGCAGGAATGCATATTTTTAAACGAAATAACGCCGCCGGATTTGCTGGTAAAGGCATTGGTATCACGCGAATAACCGTTCATCGAGAAATTCTGGCTGCGTGCCGTTTCGCCAATCACCAGGAACATCAGCGTGGGTTTTTCGTGAGCGACGACGCGTTTAGCATCATTCCCCAGCGTCTGGAAAGGCACTTTAGTCGTAAAGTACGTATCCTTAACATACTGGAAAGTGCTGTAAGCGTAGTTCGCCGGGATGATCTCTTTATTCAATGTCGAGTTATTGCGGCCGACAGAGGCATAATCCTGATAATAAAGTGCGGCAACACCTGCAATCAAACTCAACGATGCCAGCACGGAGAGCAAACGGTAAGCAATGCCTTTATACCATTTTTCAGGATATTGAATTTTTATTGAAAAAAGGAGGATGGCAGGAAGGATACCGGTAAAGACGAACCATATAATAATTGAGCCATTAAGATAGGAATGCGCTTCCTGGGGGTTAGTTTCAATAATGTTTTGAATCATCGTTTGATCAAACATTACTTTATATTTTAGTGTCGAATAACTGACCAGTGAGCCAGTGATAAACAGTAAAGCAAAGAAAGGTTTCAGCAGAAAACGAACTGAGAAAGGCATAAAAACAACGTTAAGCGCCGCAACCAGAACAAAGGGAATAGAAATGACAAAACCAATTTTGACATGCTCTAAATGCGACAAAATCTCGTAAAAATGCAGCAATATTGGCCAGTTAAGTAAAAACGCAAAGATCATTGCCAGAAGTAAAACCAGCGGAATAACTTTCACCCTGAAAAGTACAGGCATTAACACCTCCGGAAAATAGTAAACCAGTAAAAACATTGATAATAATTACAACAATTCAATCTAATATTATGATTGCCTTATTCGCTGCAAAGCAGAGATTATCATTCTGAAATCTTAGGTTAACCTTAACGAGGCTTTGTTGAATAAATCAGATTTCGGGTAAGTCTCCCCCGTAGCGGGTTGTGTTTTCAGGCAATACGCACGCTTTCAGGCATACCTGCTTTCGTCATTTTGTTCAGCGCTCGTACCAGGGCCATAGCCTCCGCAACCTGACCATCGTAGTCACGCAGCGTCAGTGAACCCCCGAACAGCTGTTTTACCCGGTACATCGCCGTTTCCGCTATCGAGCGACGGTTGTAATCTGTTGTCCATTTCCACCGCGCATTACTCCCGGTCATTCGCTGATTAGCCACTGCACGGTTACGGTCTGCATATTCACCGGGCCAGTAACCCGCACCTTTTCGGGGAGGGATAAGCGCGCTGATTTTCTTACGCCGCAGTTCATCGTGACATAGCCGGGTATCGTAAGCGCCATCGGCGGCGGCTGACCTGATTTTCCGGTGGGTTTGCCGGATTAACCCGGGGAAGGCCTCTGAGTCCGTAACGTTGTTCAGCGACAGGTCAGCGCAGATGATTTCATGTGTTTTACTGTCAACGGCGAGATGCAGCTTACGCCAGATACGGCGGCGTTCCTGGCCATGCTTTTTGACTTTCCACTCGCCTTCACCGAAGACCTTCAGCCCAGTGGAATCAATTACCAGGTGTGCGATTTCACCCCGGGTGGGCGTTTTGAAACTGACATTAACCGACTTTGCCCGCCTGCTGACACAGCTGTAATCCGGGCAGCGTAGCGGAACGTTCATCAGAGAAAAAATGGAATCAATAAAGCCCTGCGCAGCGCGCAGGGTCAGCCTGAATACGCGTTTAATGACCAGCACAGTCGTGATGGCAAGGTCAGAATAGCGCTGAGGTCTGCCTCGTGAAGAAGGCGCTGCCGACTCATACCAGGCCTGAATAGCTTCATCATCCAGCCAGAAAGTTATGGAGCCACGGTTGATGAGGGCTTTATTGTAGGTGGGCCAGTTGGTGATTTTGAACTTTTGCTTTGCCACGGAACGGTCTGCGTTGTCGGGAAGATGCGTGATCTGATCCTTCAACTCAGCAAAAGTTCGATTTATTCAACAAAGCCGCGGTGATGCTTACGGTATGGTGGTTATCAAGTTTTATCCTGATTAGCACCCTTAATGGCTATTTCGATAATCAGGACCGCGATTTTCTGACAGGTAAACTTCAGCTCACCGAAGAGTTTCTTAAAACAGAGACGTTCCGGAACAAAACGGATATTAAGTCATTATCAGAAAAAATAAACGATGCGATGGTAGGGCACAATGGTTTATTCATTTCTATAAAAAACATGGAAAATGAAAAAATTGTTGAACTCTATGCCAAAAATTCTGTTGTTCCAGCGGTCCTGCTTAATAAGTCGGGTGATATTCTCGACTATATGATCCAGACGGAAGAAAATAACACCGTGTACCGCAGTATCTCGCGGCGGGTTGCCGTGACGCCGGAACAGGGTAAAAGCAAACATGTCATCATTACGGTTGCCACGGATACTGGGTATCACACCCTGTTTATGGATAAGCTCAGTACCTGGCTGTTCTGGTTCAATATCGGTCTGGTCTTTATTTCTGTTTTTCTGGGCTGGCTGACCACACGTATTGGTCTGAAACCGCTACGGGAAATGACCAGTCTGGCTTCCTCCATGACCGTACACAGCCTGGATCAGCGTCTTAATCCCGATTTGGCTCCGCCGGAAATTTCTGAGACCATGCAGGAGTTCAATAACATGTTCGATCGCCTGGAGGGGTCATTCCGGAAACTGTCAGATTTCTCGTCTGACATCGCGCATGAGCTGCGCACACCGGTCAGTAATCTGATGATGCAGACGCAGTTTGCACTGGCTAAGGAAAGGGATGTTTCGCATTACCGCGAAATCTTATTCGCTTACCTGGAAGAACTGAAAAGGTTGTCACGAATGACCAGTGATATGCTTTTTCTGGCACGTTCAGAGCATGGTCTGCTGCAGCTGGATAAACATGATGTGGATCTGGCCGCCGAACTGAATGAATTACGTGAGCTGTTCGAGCCTCTGGCAGACGAAACAGGAAAGACAATCACCGTTGAAGGAGAGGGCGTTGTTGCCGGAGACAGCGATATGCTGCGACGTGCTTTCAGTAACCTGCTTTCCAATGCAATCAAGTATTCTCCCGATAACACCTGTACAGCGATACACCTTGAGCGTGACAGTGACTGTGTGAACGTGATGATTACGAATACGATGTCCGGCCAGGTTCCCGCTAATCTGGAACGTTTGTTTGATCGGTTCTATCGAGCTGATTCATCAAGGGTCCACAACACGGAAGGCGCGGGGCTGGGATTATCAATTACAAGGTCGATCATTCATGCTCATGGCGGCGAGCTGTCAGCAGAACAGCAGGGGCGGGAAATTGTGTTCAGTGTGCGCCTGTTAATGGATTAATCCCGTTCTTCAGGAGAAACCTGGAAGGTGACAAAATTGTCATCATTCAGTCACGCGATAAACAGAGGCGGTTTTTTATAATCATACATAAATCAGGAGCAGAGTGATAACGCAATCGCCTGGTTCCTGGAGTGATGAATAACCCGCCCTGAGATCAAATGCTTTCTCTGTTATAAGCCGTTGATTGTTTGGGTATGAAAACACCGGAGACCCAACCATGAAAAAGATCCTTGTATCATTTGTTGCCATTATGGCTGTCGCTTCATCCGCCATGGCTGCAGAGACAATGAACATGCATGACCAGGTAAATAATGCCCAGGCACCCGCCCATCAGATGCAGTCAACCTCTGAAAAAAGCGCTGTTCAGGGAGACAGTATGACAATGATGGATATGAGCGGACACGATCAGGCTGCAATGTCCCATGAAATGATGCAAAACGGCAACGCTTCTGCCCACCAGGACATGGCGGAGATGCATAAAAAAATGATGAAAGGCAAACCAGGGGCCACCAACGAATCAGCAACGTCATTTTCAGAAATGAACGAGCATGAAAAAGCCGCTGTTGTGCACGAGAAGGCGAATAATGGTCAGTCTTCCGTTATTCATCAGCAGCAGGCTGAAAAGCATCGCAGCCAGATCACCCAGAATTAACCCGCAGCTCCACTTGTTAGACCCTCATTTGACGCCGAAGTCACTGGCTTACGCTCCCGTCCGGGAGCGTTTTTTTTATTCTTTCATTTATCATTGAGTCTTATGGGAATGGATTTAATCAGTTACTTAATCCCTGCCTCAGCAACAAGTCCCGGAAAGAGCAGCTTTATATTCCGGGTTTTTCTGCTCATAACCTCAACGGTGGCGCTTAGGATGTACTTTGTAAGTACCCAGAGTGTGTGTGTAAGCGTGCAGTGAGAACCGTATTGACGAAGTGAAGCTGGTCAGGCAGGCAGAGTAACCCGCCACGGGAGCAGAGCACCCACCCGGTTCACAGGCCAGTCGGCGATGACATCAAGTACATGATGCAGATAGCGTTCCGGATCCACGCCGTTTAATTTGCACGTCCCGATAAGACTGTACAGTGACGCACCGCGCTCACCACCATGATCCGAGCCGAAGAACAGCCAGTTTTTTCTCCCCAGACTGACCAGTCGTAGGGCGTTTTCGGCAATGTTATTATCCACCTCCACCCAGCCATCTTCTGCATAGCGGGTCAGCGCCGGCCACTGGTTCAGCGCATACCCGAACGCCTTCGCCAGTTCTGAGTGCCTTGAGAGGGTTTTCTGTTTCTCCCGCAGCCACCCCTCCAGTGACGCCAGCAGCGGCAGCACTTTTTGGTGCCGGACTGCCTGCCGTTCCTCTGCTCTTTTACCTCTGAGCTCCGACTCGATGGCATACAGCTCGCCGATCCGTTTCAGCGCCTCCTCCGTCAGGGCTGACGGGGTACGGACGTGAACATCGTGGATTTTTCGGCGGGCATGGGCCCAGCACGCGGCTTCCTTTATATGGCCGTCGCGGTAGAGCTCGTTGAACCCGGCGTAGGCATCAGCCTGCAGTACGCCACTGAAGCCTGCAAGATGGGTCTGAGGGTGGATACCTTTTCTGTCCGGGCTGTAAGCGAACCACACTGCGGGGGCCAGCGCTGATCCGGCGTTGCGGTCGTCTCGAACGTACGTCCATAAGCGCCCGGTCTTCGTCTTCTTATTGCCTGGCAACAGCACCGGGACAGGCGTATCGTCAGCATGGAGTTTGCCGTCGGTCAGGACATAGTGCTGAAGGGCTTCATCCAGCGGTGCCAGCAGACGACAACACGCATCCACCCAGCCCGACAGTACAGAACGACTCAACACTACACCCTGGCGGGCATAGATCTCCGACTGGCGATACAGCGGTGTGTGCTCTGCATACTTTGAGGTCAGCACTCGGGCCAGCAGCCCCGGTCCGGCGATCCCCCGTTCGATGGGGCGCGAAGGAGCCGGGGCCTGAACGATGCGATCGCACCGACGGCAGGCATGCTTTTCACGGACTGTCCGGATAACCCGGAAGGCGCTGCGCATCAGCTCCAGCTGTTCGGCGGCATCCTCACCCAGGTAACTCAGCGAACCACCGCACTCCGGGCAACACGGCTCAGTCGGCAGCAGCCGCTTCTCATCCCGTGGGAGTGACTCAGGGAACGGTTTGCGGGTGCGGGTCTGACGCAGCGGGCGCTGCACTGCCGGGTCATCCACCCGGCCGGTCAGCGTATCGCTTTCCTGCTGCAGCAGGTTCAGGTCAGCTTCCATTTGCGCGATACGGCGGGATACCTTTTCGGAACGACTGCCGAAGTTCATCCGGCGCAGCTTATCCAGTTGCGCCTGCAGATGGTCTATTTCGCGTTCCCGGTTGCTCAGCTTTTCCTGCAGGGCGTGGATCAACGCTTCCTGTTCGGCCAGGCGCTGTTTCAGCAGAAGGATGTCGTCAGAAGAGGTGTCGTTCATAAGCCTGTATTTTACCAGGCTTATTCTGCGACAACCAGGATAAAGAGCGCTACAACATGGTCAGGGATGTCAGTAACCGCTTTGGCTGTCGCCAGTCGATACCTTCCATCAGCATCGCCAGTTGCGCCGGCGTCAGGAACACTTTGCCATCGCGGGCTGAGGGCCAGGCGAAGCGACCACGTTCCAGTCGCTTTGTCAGCAGGCACAGACCATCGCCGGTGGACCAGAGCAGTTTTACCTGACTGCCGCTGCGTCCCCGGAAGATGAAGACGTGGCCGGACATCGGGTCATCTTTCAGCGCGGTCTGCACCTTTGCGGCGAGGCCATTGAAGCCGTTGCGCATATCGGTGATACCGGCAACCAGCCAGATTTTTGTGCCTGCGGGAAGATTTATCATACAGGCCCCCGCATCAGTTCGCGCAGGACAGTGCTCATGAGTTCAGCAGAGGGATGAGTCAGTGTTATTTCTCCTCCCCGACATTTTATGTGGCAGGTAGCGGGAGGAGAGCAGGATGGTAGTTCGAAGGTTGGGAGAGAAGAGCCCGCCTGAAGCTGCACGGGTATCAGGGCAGGAAGCGACGATGAGTTTTTTCGGGGCCGACAGACCCGCCCTTCACGCTGCCAGAGCCTTATCCATTTAAAGAGCAGGTTATCATTGACGTCATGTTTCCGGGCCAGTGCGGCAATACTGCCTTCTTCTTCAAGAGCCAGCCTGACCAGTTCCATTTTGAATTCAGGGGAATAGTGTTTCCGGGGAAGTCTTTCTTTAGCGCGCATGAGGTGTCCACCTGCAAAATAAGTGGGTGCTTAAGTTACAGGATCCTGGATTCGGGACCAGACGGTACTCAGACGACGCTTACGTGTGTGTCATCAGTACCGGTGTTAATGCACCAGCCCATTCCAGCCATGTATACCCATGTAAATCCCAACAGCAGCAATCAGGGCGCTTGAAATATAGGGGGCTCTTCTGGCGATGGTATTGAAGCCACTCCAGCGTTTGGCGACCTGACGAACGCTGATCGCCGCACCCACTCCAACCGTTACGAGGGTCAATGCCAGGCCGATACTGAAACAAACAACCAGTGTGGCACCCAGCGTAAGCGCTTTAAGCTGAAGGCAGATCAACAATACAGTTATAGCTGCCGGGCAAGGGATAAGCCCTCCTGTCAGTCCAAATATCAGGATTTGCCCGTTGGTTACTTCTTTCCCGTCGAAGCGGCGTTTTATGTCATTGGCATGAGCCAGTTCGTGAGCGTCCTGATACTCTTTCGAATTCACATCCAGCCCATCAAGCTCAGAGTGGTCATGGTCATGGTCGTGTTCAGCGAACGCCACATCATAGTCATGGACATGACCACGATGTCCCAGAGACAGACGTACGTTGAAACTGTGAGGCTCAGGGATGGGAGATGTTGACTCCAGATAATCACCATGATCAACAAATTCAAAAGTCTGAGAGATCGTACTGTTTTCCCGAAGTGTGGTTAATGAGATATCTTCAGAAGCCCATCTTTGGCCACTAAGAGTGCGTAGCCGCCAGTGGGGAAGTTGTCCTTCTTCAAAAATGGACAGTTCAACTTTTCCATGGCCAGTATCGATCAACCTTGTTTCGTCATGGTGATGATGTTCATTCTCCTGCATTCCCTCCAGCCAGTTTTTCTCACCGCTCCAGGTTCGCCAGAACATCCAAAAAGCCGTACCAAGGATGATCACTGAAGAGACCATCTGTAGCCAGGGTTCGGCTGATTCTGCGGTAAATTTATTACTGATATACATCCCTCCAAAAGCAATCAGCCATACGACTGCAGTGTGCGACAATGTTGCCGCGACACCCAGCATCACGGCCTGACGTACGGTGCCTTTTATAGCAATGATGAATGCTGCCATCATTGTTTTGGAGTGCCCGGGCTCCAGTCCATGAAGCGCGCCAAGCAGAATGGCGCTGGGGATGAAAAACCATGCGTTGCCTTGCTGAAGAAGTGTCGTAAATTCGTTCATGAGAATCATTCTTGGTTATTAAGTGTAGGCCGGATTCTACTCCCCCCCAGTAAAATATACTACCCCCCAGTAGAATAACGCTGGTATAGTTACATAAAATATCCAGGAGAGTGAGAGCCCACATGTCACATACCATCCGCGATAAACAAAAACTGAAAGCACGTACAAGCAAGATCCAGGGGCAGGTTGCTGCGCTGAAAAAAATGCTTGATGAACCTCACGAATGTGCCGCTGTACTGCAACAAATAGCCGCCATACGTGGTGCCGTGAATGGTTTATTGCGTGAAGTGATTAAAGGACATTTGACTGAACATATTGTTCATGAAAGTGAAGAACAGAAACGAGAAGAAGACCTGGACGTTGTGCTGAAGGTTCTGGATTCTTACATCAAGTGACAGTTTGGCTAAAAGCCCTGAGCATTAATTTATCTAAATAACACGTTATCAAGTGACGGTTTTGGGCTGTTTGTAGCGGCATAGTGAGTTTGTTTAATCAATGAGCTTTAAGATGCCCCCCTTCATGCAAGGCAACGCGTACATTTCTGGTACATCTACTTCCCTTACTTTGCTCAGGGCAACCCACATTGTTAAAGCCTCTACTCGCTGACCATCAAAATCACCCAACGTCAGATAATGGAAAAAAATTTTGGATGACATTTTGAAACGTGTCCTCTGCTGTGAACGTCGAGAGATGCTACGCGAGAAAGGAGATGACCTACTTAGTATCCTGTTAAGTAGGTCTATCTGAAGAAGTAGACAACTTTAAAGTCTTTTTCATGTTAAAGGAGACAACTTTAATGTCTGTGTACACGCGCTCCGGGTAAGCAGCGTGATGGCATGTTCGCCGGGGAGTCCCTGATCCGTGAGCGGGGTAAACTGCGCGGCGCTGAAGCGGTCCGGAGAGCGCGTCAGCAGTTCGACCGCCGCCGAAAGCGCGGGAGACGTCAGCGGGATCGCTTCGCGGGTGTTTAACAGGATTTCTCCGGTCAGGTCGAGCAGCGAAGGCTCATGGCAAAGGACCGGCGTCAGCGCCTCCAGCGCGGGTTCTGCCTGCCAGCGAGACAGCGACTCAAGCTGATGCGCACTCGCATAGCGCAGCTCGACGACGGGCAACAGCGGCACCCAGGCGGCGTGGCTCGCGGGCAGCGTGTGCGGCTGAATATGATGGCCTGGCAACCAGCGAACGGGGTGTCCTAACAGCGCCTGAAAAACCGCGACCACGCGCGCCTGAAAACCAATAAACCCGATAATCTGGTTAATCACCACAATGTCATATATTGACAGGCCAACCTCATCAAGCTGGTTCTGCGCTTTATCATCAATCACATCAGGAGAGCTGGCGAGCTGGCGGGCATACTGCGTAATTTGCGCCAGACGTCGGTTGCTTTCACGCGAGGAGTCGGGGCCGGGAAGCGGGGCGAGGAGGGCGGCGTAATGGTTACAGAGCCGCTGAACGCCGCAGGCCTGGGCGACCGTTAGCGCGGTGCTGAGCCGATCGTAGGCGCTGAGCGTATGCAGGCGGTTCACGGGAATCGAGAGCGGAAACAGCTGGTGGCACAAGGCTCTGGCAGGGGTAAGCCAGCCAGAACAGGCGGCGACAATCTCATCAGGCAGGGCTAAATCGAGCAAAAAACGATCGTCGACGTTAGCGGCTTCGGGCACCAGAGGCAGAACATCTGTCTGCGCGTGGTTCGACTGGGTCTCGTGATACCAGTGGCCTTTGCCGGAAAAACGGCGTTGTTCCATGTGCGTTCCTTGATCTCAAAATGGCGATCAATATCCTGGCGTAAGGCAGATAAAGGGAAAAATATTGTTAGGTGATAACAAATAGCAGAACGGAATAACGAAGGGGTGGTGGGGGGGGAAAACTCTCTTCCCGTGCGGGAAGAGAGTCACAGCTTATTTAATTTCCAGCTCGTTCATTGCAGCGATGTTGAAGCCGCCGTCAACGTGAACCACTTCACCGGAGATACCAGCGGAAAGGTCAGAGCACAGGAATGCTGCAGAGTTACCCACATCTTCAATGGTAACGGTACGACGAATCGGGGTAACCGCTTCGCAGTGTGCCAGCATTTTACGGAAATCTTTAATACCGGAAGCTGCCAGGGTGCGGATAGGACCTGCAGAGATGGCGTTAACGCGCACGCCTTCAGGACCCATTGCGTTCGCCATGTAGCGTACGTTGGCTTCCAGAGAGGCTTTCGCCAGGCCCATAACGTTGTAGTTAGGGATAGCACGCTCAGCACCCAGATAGGACAGGGTCAGCAGGGCTGCGCCCGGGTTCAGCATCGCGCGGCAGGATTTCGCCATCGCAACGAAGCTGTAGGAGCTGATGTCGTGAGCGATTTTGAAGCCATCACGGGTAACCGCGTTCACGTAGTCGCCGTCCAGCTGGTCGCCAGGAGCGAAGCCAATGGAGTGAACGAAACCGTCGAATTTCGGCCATGCTTTTGCCAGTTCAGCAAACATGCCGTCGATGCTTTCGTCTTGTGCAACGTCACATTCCAGAACAATGCTGGAACCCAGCTGCGCGGCAAACTCTTCAACACGGCCTTTCAGCTTGTCGTTCTGGTAGGTGAACGCCAGCTCAGCGCCTTCGCGATGCATTGCCTGTGCGATGCCGTATGCGATGGACAGTTTGCTGGCAACGCCAGTCACCAGAATGCGCTTACCGGAAAGAAAACCCATAGCTTTAATCCTTATATTCATTGCTAATTTTGCCTTGTAATTCATAGCGTTACAGGCAGTATTTCAAAATCATTCGAAATTAGCTCGAAATTATAGCCCACTCACAGCCCCTTGTGTCACGATATTTCTCGCTGTTCTCCGTAGACGCCTGTCCCGAAGAATGCGCCGCGGACTCGCGGGGGCTCAAAATTTCAGCATTCGTCCAGTATATCACCCGGCAACAGGTTCACCTCATCCAACCAGCGAGGAAGCGCGATCCCGCGAGGGTATTCACGCTTTCCTGAGGCTGTCGATGAAGCGCGCGATGACGATAAAGAAAACCGGTACGAAGAAAATGGCGAGAAGCGTACCGCTAATCATGCCGCCAAATACGCCGGTACCGATGGCATGCTGCGTACTGTCGCTCGCACCACGGGCCAGCATCAACGGAACAACCCCTAAGGTGAAGGCTAACGACGTCATCAGAATAGGGCGCAGGCGTTGGCCGGCGGCATGAATGGTTGCCGCCAGCAGGGGCTGCCCCTGGCGATGGAGTTGCCTGGCAAATTCAACAATCAGAATGGCGTTCTTGGCCGACAGGCCGATAAGCGTAATCAGGCCGACCTTGAAGAAAACGTCATTCGTCATGCCGGCAACGGACACCGCGATTACCGCGCCGATAAGACCCAGCGGAACGACCAGCATGACCGCAAATGGAATAGACCAGCTCTCATACAGGGCGGCCAGCACCATAAACACGACCAGTATCGACAGGACGATAAGGCCCGGAAGCTGAGATTCCGATTTTCTCTCCTGCAATGAACTCCCAGCCCACTCGCCAGCCATGCCCTGAGGCAGACTCATGGACACGTCCTCCATAACCTTCATTGCGGTGCCGCTGGACTCTCCCGGCGCCGCATTTCCGGTAATGCGAATAGCCGAATATCCCTGATAACGCGTCAACTGCTGGGGCGCAACGTTCCAGGAAAGCGTGGCAAACGTCGATACCGGCACCATCTGTCCCATCCGGTTTTTCACTGATAATGTCAGTATCTGCTCAGGCTGCATTCGGTAGGGCGCATCGGCCTGAATGATCACCTGCTGAACGCGGCCGTTGTTCGTATAGTCGTTGACGTAATTTGAGCCCAGGGTGACGGAGAGCGTCTGGTTGATTTCATCAAATGAGACGCCCATTGCTTCCGCCTTTTCTCTGTCCACCTGGAGCGCAAGGCTTGTTCCTTCCGGCAGACCGTCTATATACACGTCACTCAGTTCAGGACGCTGATTGGCCTGCAGGACCAGAGCGTCGGCAGCGCGCTTTAACGCCTCGTAGCCCAGTCCCGCTCTGTCCTGCACGTACCAGGTGAAGCCCGACGAGGTGCCCATATCCGAAATGGCCGGCGGGAGCAGGCTCATCGTGACGGCATCAGAGACGTTCGCCATGCTGGCCTGTATATGGTCGGCTTCACCCTGAGCCGTCGAACCCTGCCGATTTTTCCAGTCCTTCAGCGTGGTGAAGGCCATAGCCGAGTTTGGTCCTGAACCTGAAAATCCAAACCCCAGGATCATAATGTTGCTTTCAATATCCGGCCGGGCCGCGATTTCCTCTTCAAATTTTTTAACCACGTTGAGGGTACGCTGCATCGTGGCATCAGAAGGCAGCTGGATTGAGGACATAAAGTTGCCCTGATCTTCATCCGGCAGAAAGGACGACGGTAACGAAGACAATCCCAGAAACAGCGCAGCACAAAGCGCAGCGTACAGGAGCAGCATACGCCCGGTTCGCTTCAGAACGGCACCCAGCCCGGCTTCGTAACTGGCGGTGAGCGAACGAAAGCGCGCGTTAAACCCGACCGCGAACCTTCCGCCTCTCTTTCCTGGCTTATGCGGCTTGAGTAACGTTGCGCACAGGGCAGGCGTCAGCGTCAGGGCAAGAAACGCGGACAGCAGTATGGAAACCGCCATGGAAATACAAAATTGTCGGTAGATAATCCCGACGGATCCTTCCGCAAATCCCATGGGGATAAAGACGGCGGTCAGCACCAGCGTGATGCCAATAATCGCCGGGGTGATTTCCTGCATGGCTTGCCGCGTGGCGTCGCGCGGGGACAGGCTTTTTTCCTCCATCAGTCGTTCAACGTTCTCCACGACCACGATGGCATCATCAACGATAATCCCTATCGCCAGCACCATGCCGAACATCGTCAGAATATTGATGGAGTAGCCGCTCAATAGCATCACCGTGAAGGTGCCAAGAAGCGCGACGGGAGCAACAATCGCCGGGATAAGCGTACAGCGTATCTTGTGCAGAAACAGCAGCATAACCAGGAAGACGAGGACCATCGCTTCTACAAATGTCTGAACGACCTTCATGATAGAAAGTTTCACAAACGGCGCGGTGTCGAAGGGGATCGTAAACGCCATTCCGTCGGGTAACACCCGGGAAAGTTCGTCGATGCGCGCCCGTACGCCGGAAGCCGTGCTCATCGCATTCGCGCCAGGCGAGAGCTGGATTGCTGCCGCCGTTGCGGGCACGCCATTTTCACGGATACCAAAGGCGTAGCTTTGCAGGCCAGATTCAATCCGCGCAATGTCGGACAGTTTCAGGCGGGCGCCGGATGCGTCAGATTTCAGGGTGATATTCCTGAACGCCTCTACCGAGGAGAGCTGTCCCTTCACGGTGATGGGATATGTCACCCCTTGTCCTGTAGAGGCTGGCTCATCTCCCGTTTTGCCGGGCGAAACAAGGGCATTTTGCTGGCCAACGGCGGTAAGAACATCGCTTACCGAAAGCCCGTAGCCGTGGAGCTTCATGGGATCTAACCAGATGCGCAGCGCTTTTTCACCGCCAAACAGCTGAACTTTCCCTACGCCGGGCACGCGACGAAGCTCGTCACTGACGTTTCTGGCAAAATAGTCGCTTAAATCGGCTTCCTCAAATTGACCCGTCGCGGACTTCAGCCCCACCATCATTAAAAAGCCAGAGTTAGCGGCCTCGACGTTGATGCCGTTTTGCCTTACCGCCTGAGGCAGACGAGGCTCGACGATCTTAATCTGATTCTGCAGATCCATCTGCGCCAGCTTGATGTCCGTGCCCGGTTTAAAGGTGACGGTAATCGATGCCGAACCGGTTGTGTCACTGGATGATTCAAAGTAGAGCAAATTATCTACGCCGGAGATTTCGCGCTCGATTAACGATACCACCGACGTGTTCATGATATCGGGGCTGGCCCCCGGGTAACTGACGGAAATAATGATTCCAGGCGGCGCCACCGCCGGATACTGCGCAACCGGCAAACGGGGAATAGACAGGAGCCCTGCCAGAACGATAAAAAGCGCCACTACCCAGGCGAAAACGGGGCGTTCGATAAAAAAATGCGGCATTAAATTAACGTCCGGTTACGTGAATTTCATCATCAGTGGATACGCGCTTGCCGATATCCCTGAGCTGCGAAAATTTCTCAAGAAGCTGCGGCGCGTCATCGAGGCTCGTCGCGAACATCCACATGTAGGTCATCACCGAGTAAATATGTCCGGCAGTGATGCCGGTTGAGCGCGTCATCCAGACGATGGTCAGCGTAAAAAGCGCGGCAACAAGCACGCCGACCCACAAATAGCCCCACGCCTCGCGGTCAGATAATGCGATACGCAAACGCGCCAGCGTGGAGTAATGGCGGTGAAGGGTAGCCGTGCCCGCCTTATGAACATAATCCACTTCTTTTTCCAGCCGATTATTCAGGCGCATGAACAGCCATTCATTTTTACGGGCATATCCTGAGACAAATCCGAGCAGGATAAATACAATCGCAAAGCACATGACGCCGGCCCAAAATTCAATAAACAGCAACATGATTGCGGCACCAAAAAGTGAGCTCAGCGAGGTAATAAGCAGGGGAAGGTGCATTTCAAAGAAATCCACATATTCGCGCGAGAGCGTTACCCTGGCGGCGATCGCCGAATGGTTAAGCTGATATTTGCGCTGTGCCAGGACGACGGAAACCGCGAGTCCGGCATAAATGCGTGCAAACGTGCGCGTGTCTACGCTTCGTCTGGCTGCTCCGATGAACCACATGCAAAGTACCATCAGGCCATACAGCGCGGCGTTAAGCGTTTCACCGGCGAGGATGGCATTTATCGCGATGCCAGCCAGAACGGGATAAAGTAAAAACGTCACGTTTTCGGCCACCACCAGGAAAAAAGTGACAACCAGTTTTTTCCGGTGCCGTATCGCGAGTTTTTTTAGCGAGTGCATCACTCCGACAGGTTCAGAAGAACGAAGATTATTACGGTTCATCATTATGGATAAGTTTTATCAGATTCTTAGGTGAGTTATTTTTGTACAAAATAGCGTGAGGGAGAGTCTACCGCGCGCCTGTTTAGCGGAAATGGGCGGTTTGTGGAGGCTATGTGGAGCAACGGCTCAAATCATTCTCATAATAAGGTACAGCGGGGCTCCACCAAAAAAAATGATCAAATAACACTCGTAGTAAAAGACCAGATCCTCGATATCGGGCATCGCGTTTAACAGCACGGTGAACGTAATAATGAGATAAACAAAAATCACCAACAGCCAGAAGGCGACGACGAGTAGCTCAGTCAACGCGCCGGCTTTATTCTGGATTATCAGAGAGACAACCGATAATGCGATGCAGCCATAGATAATGGGTGAAGAGAGCAGCGTAGAGGCGACTTTTTCATCCATTTTGTGTACCAGCATCAGCCAGGTATAAAGTAATCCCCAGGACAGCAGCAGGAACAGGGAATATATGCCCAGCTTTTTAGGGGAGAAATATTTAGAAAGTTCCATGTTCATTATTTCATCCAACTTCATAAAGTCTTTAAGTAACAGGGATAATGTGCAACGCTAAATGTAAAAAGAGTTTTGTCTCAATAACGATTTTGAACGGGCATTGTCGAGTCATTATTGACGGAATGTGTAGGCTGTATGGAGAAATAACCGGGCAGGTAAATCAGCCGGGAAATTTTCTTAGCTACGGCACTTTTTCCCGTAGGCTGTGTCTTATTGTGCTAAAGATATCTGATAGCGAGCTCAAAGGGATTTCACCCGCGGAGATAAAATGCACAAAAATACGCTGATCCTTGTTGTTGAAGATGAAGACGAAATTGCCGATATACTGATGAGCTACCTGGATCGTTCGGGAATGAAAACGCTCCGAGCCAGGCAGGGCGAACAGGCCATAGCGCTCAATCGCCTCCATAAACCGGATCTCATATTGCTGGACATTCACCTGCCCGTATGTGACGGCTGGAGCGTACTTACCACGCTTCGTCAGGAAAGCGCTGTCCCCGTCATTATGGTTTCCGCTCTCGATCAGGATGTCGATAAGCTCATGGGGCTGAGGCTGGGCGCGGATGATTACGTGATCAAACCCTTCAACCCTTCTGAAGTTGTCGCCCGGGTTGAGGCGGTGCTGCGCAGGACAAAACCCGCGCTTCAGCAGGCGGGTTCCCAGCCGCTCAGAACGCCATTTATTACGGTCTATCCGGATGACTTCTACGTGGAAGTCACCGTGGGCGCAGAGGTTGTCTCCCCGGTATTAACGACGACCGAATTTAAATTGCTCACATACCTGGTGAGATATCCGCGAAAGGTCTGCTCCCGCGAAGAGCTGCTCAACGCGTGTCTGCCGGAAGGGGATACGCTCGACAGAACGGTCGACAGCCACATGAGCAAGTTGCGTAAAAAACTGGAGCTTGCCGGCCTCTATGGTGTTCCCGAGAGCATCAGAGGCATGGGCTACCGGCTTGGGGAAAAGAAATGAACAAAGAGTCTGTCCTGAGCCGTCAGATCTTAACGTATATGCTGTTGCTGACGTTTACGATCATTGCCATCGCCATACTCGGCTCCTGGTTTTTTTACTCCTTTATTCTGGATCACCTCCCGGGCGGCCCTGCTGCGGGCGATGACGAGCAGATGACGATGTGGGACTGGGTATGGATTGGGACCGCGACAACGATCAGTATGATTATCGCGCTCTTTTTCACGGTCAAACTGTCATCGCGGATCCTCACCCCGCTAAACGCGGTAGCGTCCAGCCTGAAAAAGATTTCTCAGGGCGATCTGGACGCCCGGGCATTCTGCGCCAGTTCCCGGCTGGGTGAGATCAATCACCTGGTGACGGATTTCAATGAAATGGCGGAAAAATTACAGACGCTGGATATTCAGAGGAAATCCTGGAATGCCGTTATCGCGCATGAGCTGAGAACCCCGGTCACGATCTTACGCGGACGGCTTCAGGGGTTGGTTGACGGCGTTTTTACCCCGGATCCGGTGCTGTTTAATAACCTTCTCAAACAGACGGAAGGGTTAACCCGCCTGATTGAAGATCTCCGGGTTATCAGTTCGGATGGCGGGGCGGGATACACGTTATGCCAGTCAAGAACGGATCTAAAAGGGACAATACAGAACGCACTCGATACGTTCATGCCCGAGTTCAGCCGTAAGGCGTTTACCGTCAATACAGACCTGAGGGAGCAGCAGTGCATATTCGATCCATTACGCATCAATCAGTGTCTGACCGTTTTATTTGATAATGCCTTACACTATTCAACCTCGCGCACGCTCATCGTGAAAAATGGCGTTTCTGATAAAGGCAATTTTATCCTTATTCAGGACGGGGGACCGGGCATCCCCAGAGAGTTTCATGATTTCCTGTTTCAGCCCTTTCAGCGCGATAATGGCGCCAGACATGTGAACCCGGAAGGCTGTGGTTTGGGCTTGTCGGTGGTAAAAGCCATCATGCTGGCTCATGGTGGCGATGTTACCTATACCCTATCGACGCAAAACCACTCGATATTTAAACTCACCTGGCCCG
The DNA here is from genome assembly GCF_000801755.2 of Enterobacter sp. E20. Classification (NCBI taxonomy): domain Bacteria; kingdom Pseudomonadati; phylum Pseudomonadota; class Gammaproteobacteria; order Enterobacterales; family Enterobacteriaceae; genus Enterobacter; species Enterobacter sp. E20. The sequence goes on along the minus strand of NZ_CP012999.1, from coordinate 2,599,229 downwards.
ACTCGTGAGCTTCAGCGGCAGGTCAAATGTGCCTGCCGGCGATAAATGCCATATTTTTCCTAACCTTGCATCCCACTCCTGGGGGGTAATCGTCAGCTTACCGCGTCTCGGGCTTAAGGTTATTTCGCTGAAATAGATTTCATCTTTTTTTAGCATAAGGTCAACGCGGCAGTAGTCAATTCCATCCGCCAGCTCCTGGGAGGCCAACAAAGCCTGGCGGAACAAGAGCGGTTCGCCTGGTTCTGCTGAAGTATTTGGATATTCCATCCGGAAGGGTTGTAAGTTCCAGTACCTGTCATAAACGTTGATAAACCCTTTGCCGTTATCATCCGTAAAATCCGCTTCAACATAGCGGGCAACGCCGTGAAAACAATGGATCCTCAGCATTTCGGGCGTTGTGTTCCTGTCAGCGTCGTCGAAGAGATCGACAAACGGCTCGCAAAGTATACTCGGCGTAATGTTTTTGTACTGCCATTCGCGCGTGGTGTAGTAAAGATTTTTCTTTAACGCGAGGCTCAGCTTTTTACACGCTTCTTTTTCATTAAATTGCGCTTTGTTTGTACATATTATTGTGCTGCCGCTGTCATGGTTGCACTTAAGGACGAATTTGTCAGGAAGAACTGAAAAATCAATCTGCGACGGCCGGGTATAAACGCCAATTAATGGCACCGTTTTCACGCGCGTTGTTCTGGAGGAAACGTATGCCCGAACGGCGAGTTTATCCGCAAGCATCGTGTAGAAGTTATTATGGTCATAGACCAGACGATGACATATTTTTTCACTCAACGTCGTGGGCGAGTTAATGTCAGGGGTTTTCCCGGTTGTTTTCTTAAGCCTCACGGTATGAAAATGCAGGTCCGTCATTAAAAATGAGCGGCATTTTCTGATGAGATACTCTGTGTATTTTAAAACGTAAGTGGCGGTGTTCATTTCTTCTCCTCCGTAATGTCCGGATATTCTGGAGAAGAACTGTTGATTGATATTGCTTAAAATATGGAGCAGGGATGGAGACGCAAAATTAAAGGATTAAATAGCGCACGCAGGCTATTTAATCCTTAATTTAATGGGGTAGTTTTTGTGAAGCGTCGCGCTTAGCGGTCTTTTCTCCACGCATCGGCGGTCAATGCTTCACCGAAATGCCCGGCAATCAGCCGTTTTGTCAGCTCATGAAGCGGAGAGGCCATCACATCCGCCGTGCTGCCGCGCTCGACCACTTCGCCCTGGTGCATGACCATCACCTGATCGCTGATGTGCTTCATCATTCCCAGATGCTGGGTGACGTAGATATACGAGATCCCCTGTTTTTCCTGCAATTCCAGCATCAGGTTAATCAGCTGCGAGCGCATCGACATATCCAGCGAGGCAAGCGCCTCATCAGCAATGATCACTTTTGGCCGCAAAATCAACGCACGCGCCAGGCCCAGGCGCTGTTTCTGGCCGGGGGCCAGCATATGCGGGTAGTAGCTTTCGTGATCCGGCAACAGCCCAACCATACGCAGGGTTTCAAATACGCGCTTACGGCGCGCCTCTGGCTCCAGGTCGGTGTTCAGGCGCAGCGGAAAATCGAGGATCTGAGAGATGCGCTGGCGCGGGTTAAGCGAGGTTGAGGGATCCTGGAAAATCATGCGGATGCGCTGGCTGCGAAAAGAGTAATCGCCGAACGTCAGAGGATGATCGTCAATCAATACTTCGCCTGCAGTGGGTTCAACCATGCCGGCGAGCATTTTCGCCAGGGTGGATTTCCCGGAACCGTTCTCGCCGATGATCGCCAGGGTCTGTTTTTCACGCAGCGTAAAGCTCAGCGGCTTCACCGCGTCGACAGTTTGACGATGAAACAGCCCTGTGCGGTAGCGAAAGGTCTTACTCAGGTTGCGAACTTCCAGTAAGGTTTCGACCATTTCACTCTCTCTCCATGTTCAGCGGGAAATGACAGGCGTACAGATGATTCTTGGCCCCGGTCAGGCGTGGCGTCTCGATACATTTACGCTGAGCATAGGGGCACCTTGGCCCCAGACGACAGCCTATCGGCAGGGATTCCAGCAGCGGAATCGCCCCCGGCAGGGTATTCAGGCGGCTCTTATGCGGCATCGCGCTGCCAAAATCCGGAATGGCGCGGATAAGCGCCTGCGTATACGGATGATGCGGCGCGCCGATCAGATCTTCACTCGGCGCGGTTTCGACCGTTTGCCCGCAGTACATGACGTCAATTTTATCCGCCCATTTGCTGAGCATTTGCAGGTCATGGCTGATCAGCAAAATGGTGGTGTTGTTATTCTGGTTGAGACGCGACAGCAGGCGGAAAATTTGCGCCTGCGTGGTGGGTTCCATCGCGTTGGTGGGCTCATCCGCAATCAGCAAACGCGGCTGATTTGCCAGCGCGATGGCAATCATCACTTTCTGACATTCGCCGTCGGTCAGCTCATAGGGGAAGCTGCGCATCGCATCTTTGTGATCTTTGATCCCGACGCGGTGTAAAAGCTCGATGGCGCGGCGCTTGCGCCAGCCAACGCGTTGCCACCAGCGGCCTTTATAGGTCCAGCCGGGAATGTTCTGCATGAGCTGTTTACCCACGCGTTCGGACGGGTCGAGACAGGACTGCGGCTCCTGGAAAATCATCGAGACGTTATGCCCGACCAGCTTTCTCCGCTCGCGGGGGGAGAGGCGCAGCAGATCGATATCATCAAAACGCATACGGTCTGCCGTCACGCGCCAGTTGTCTTTCGCCACGCCGCAGATAGCCTTGGCAATCAGGCTTTTTCCCGAGCCGGATTCCCCCACCAGCCCACGAATTTCACCCTCCGCGAGGGTGATGCTGATGCGATCGACGGCTTTAACCCAGCCTTCACCGGTTTTGAATTCGATGGTGAGATTGCGAATATCAAGAAGCGGCATTATTGCACCCCCGCGTTAATTGCACGGCGAATACCGTCGCCCAGCAGGTTGATAAGCAGCACGCTCACCATAATGGCCGCACCCGGCAGCATGACCGTCCAGGGTGCTACGTAGATCAACTCCAGCGCGTCGCCGAGCATTGCACCCCATTCGGGCGACGGCAGCTGTGCACCGAGGTCGAGAAAGCCGAGCGCCGCGATGTCCAGGATCGCCATCGACAGGGCGCGGGTGATCTCTGTGACCAGCCCGGCGGCGATGTTGGGCAGCACGGCAAACCACAGAATGTTGAAGGTCGTCGCGCCGTCCAGACGCGCGGCAACGACGTACTCTTTTTCCAGCTCATCATGCACCATGCTGTAAACCGAGCGCACGATGCGGGGCAGGATAGCCAGCCAGACGGCGAACATGGCATGCGACAGATGCGGACCGGCAAAGGCAACAACAATGATTGCCAGCAGCAGGGACGGAATCGACAGCAGCGTATCCAGAATGTGGTTAAGGACCGCCGAACGCAGGCCATGGGTGGATCCCGCAAAAATACCGAGCGCCAGCCCGCAGATCGTAGCCGCGAGCGTCACCACAAATGCGCCGCCGACCGTCGGGGCTGCACCGCTCAGCAGGCGGCTCAACACGTCACGTCCGAGGTCGTCCGTTCCCAGGAAGAAAGAGACTTCGCCGTAGCGTGACCAGGACGGCGGCAGAAGCTGATAGCCAAGGAACTGCTGGTCGATGCCGTACGGCGCAAACCACGAGCCAAAGACGCAAAGCAACACCAGGCCGGCGCAGCCGTAAAGGCCGATCATCGCCGTGGTGTCACCATAGAATTTACGCCACACGGTACGCAGCACGCCGGGCGTGCGCTTTTCACTGTATACGCTATCGTAAGGCATACCATTCCTTATGCTTCAATGGGTTAGCCATGGCACCCAGAATATCGGACAACACGTTAACAATAATCACCAGCGAACCAATCACCATCACGCCCGCAGAAATAGCGGCGTAGTCCTGCTGGCGGATGGCGTTAATCAGCCATCGCCCCAGGCCTGGCCAGCTAAAGACCATCTCGGTAATCATCGCCAGCGTCAGCATGGTGGAAAACTGTAATCCCAGACGCGGAATAACCGGCGGCAGCGCGTTGTGCAGGACGTTGCGGCGCAGTATGGTCAGGCGGGACAACCCGCGCGTGGCGGCGGCTTTGACGTAGTTCTGGTCAAACACCTCGATAGTGCTCAGGCGCATCAGGCGGATCACTTCGGTTGTTGGCGCAACCGCCAGCGTCAGTACCGGCAATACCATATGGCGCACGGCGCTGACGATCATCTCATGGCGCCACACCGAATCGGACAGCCACGCGTCAATGATGGCAAAACCCGTCACCGTTTTAACCGTATAGAGCAGGTCAAAGCGACCCGAAACCGGCAGCCAGCCCATCGTCAGCGAGAAGAACAGCGTCAGCAGCAGCGCCAGCCAGAATACCGGGATGGAAAAGCCGAACAGGGCGAGGGCGCTGATAAACTTATCCTGCCATTTGTTGCGATAGATCCCGGCCAGCATGCCCACAGGGATGCCGACCATCAGGGCAAAGCCGAAGGCCAGAATGCACAGCTCCATCGTGGCCGGGAAAACCTCTTTCAGCTGCTGGGAAATCAGCTGCCCGTTAATGCTGGACACGCCGAAATCCCAGTGCAGCAGCCCGTTAAACCAGAACAGCCAGGCATCCCACAGCGACGACCCCTGGAGCGGGGCGTGGGGCGTGAAATAGCTCAGGCTGAAGCCGACAAAGTTCAGGAAAAAGAGCGTCACCAGCAGCAAAAGGAGCCGACGTAAGGTAAAAATAATCATGGTTTTTTCACCTCTTGTTCTTTTTCACGCGACACGCCGGCAAACGAGGCGTTGCCGAACGGACTCAGCACCAGGCCTTTAATATCATAACGATAGGCCTGAAGACGCAGGGAAGAGGCCAGCGGCAGCACCGGCAGTTCCTGGGCAAGGATCTTCTGCGCTTCATCATAGGCGTCGATGCGTGAGGCCAGCTGCTGGGAAGCCAGCGCTTTTTGCAGCACTGCGTCAAACTCCCGGTTACACCAGTGGGCGTAGTTGGTCTGCGAATTTATCGCCGCACAGCTCAGCAGCGGCCGGAAGAAACTGTCCGGATCGTTACTGTCGGTCGCCCAGCCGGTCAGGGTTAAATCATGATTCATGTCCATCAGGCGCGCCTCCTGGAAACGGCCCTCAACCGGTACGATGATCACTTTGACGCCCACCTGCGCCATATCTGCCTGCAGCAGTTCGGCGGTCTTGAGCGGGCTCGGGTTCCACGCCTGGGAGCTGGTTGGCACCCAAAGCTGCAAAGTGAGGTTTTCCGCCCCCAGCGCCTTCAGCTGTTCACGCGCTTTTGCCGGATTGTATTCCGTAATTTTAGCTTCACCGTCATAGGCCCACGAGGCGCGCGGTAAAATTGAGGCGGCGGTTTCCGCCGTGCCGTAGTAGATCGACTGCATCAAACGCTGGTTGTTAATCGCCAGCGCCAGAGCGTGGCGTACGGCAGGGTTATTCAACGGCGGCTTATCCGTGTTAAAGGCCAGATAAGCGATATTCATGCCGGGGCGTAACGTCAGGCGCAGGCGCGGATCGTCACGCAAAATGGTGAGCTGGCTGGCCGCGGGCCAGGCGAGCACGTCGCACTCCCCGGTGAGCAGTTTCGACAGACGTCCTGTTCCACCTGAACCGAGATCGACCACCACCTGCGGCATCAGCGGGGTGCCGCGCCAGAAATGCTCATGACGCTGCAGACGAATATACTGCCCGGCGCGGTATTCAGCGAGCTGGAACGGACCGGTGCCGACCGGCTGACGATCGAGTAACTCCTGACGATCTTTTTTCGTCAGGTTCGCCGCGTATTCAGCGGACATGACTGACGCATAGTGGGTCGCCAGGTGCCAGAGGAAGGAGGCATCCGGGCGCGTCAGCGTAAATTCAACCGTCCGGTTGTCCAGCTTGCGCACGCTTTTGACGGTGTCAGCAAACTGCAGGCTGTCGAAATAGGGGAAATTATCCCCGTTAACGTTATGCCACGGGTGGTTGCGGTTAAAGATGCGCTGGAAGGTAAAGACCACGTCATCTGCGTTCAGCTTGCGCGTGGGGGTAAACCAAGGCGTGCGCTGAAACGCGACGTCATCGCGCAGGTGAAAACGGTACTTTGCGCCGTTATCCAGCACTTCCCAGCTTTCCGCCAGCTCAGGCACCAGACGGTAGGTGTATGGGTCAACATCAAGCAGACGGTCGTAAAGCTGCGCGGCCAGGGTATCCACGATCAGGCCGCTGCCCGCTTTTTGCGGGTTGAAGGTATCCACCTGGCCGCTTACGCAATAGACAAAGCCGCTGTCACGAATGTCAGGCTGGGGAGTTTGCCCGGGCGCGGCAAAGGCCAGGCTGCTAAACAGACCGAGTGCTAAAAAGGACGATAAAACCAGACGCATAATTTTTAAGGTTTTTAGGTTCGATCTGCAAAGTGTATCGCACTTACGCCTGCTTCGTAAAAATGTCTGCAGGTAAGTGCTGATATTGTCAGCGCATTTGATGCTTTTTGAGCAATGCCCTCAATTGATGGTAGGTCAGACCCAGCAGTTCAGCCGCCCGTTTCTGGTTATATTTCGCCGTCTTCAGGCTTTGCTCCAGCAGCTGTTTCTCCTGATCGTTCTGGAACTGGCGTAAATCAAGGGGGAGAGTAGGGAGATCGCCTGAAGACGCTGGTGCGGACAGTGGCGCTACGCTGCGCTGAAAAGGATCGATAATGATATTGTCCAGCTCCGTCTCGCTGCTGCCGTGGCGATAGACGGAGCGCTCCACGACGTTTTTCAGTTCACGGATATTTCCCGGCCAGTGGTAAGCCAGCAGCGTCTCCTGCGCATAATCGCTGAAGCCGGGGAACAGCGGCAGTCCGAGCTCGCGGCACATCTGAATCGCAAACTGGTCTGCCAGCAGCATGATGTCGCTTCTGCGCTCGCGCAGGGGAGGAAGCTGAACGACGTCAAAGGCCAGGCGGTCAAGCAGGTCGGCACGGAATTTCTCCTCCGCCACCATCTCCGGCAGGTTGGCGTTCGTGGCGCACACCAGGCGTACGTTAACCTGCAGCGGCTGGCTGCCGCCGACGCGCTCCAGCTCGCCGTACTCAATCACGCGCAGCAGTTTTTCCTGCACCAGCATGGGCGCGGTGGCCAGCTCATCCAGAAACAGCGTACCGCCGTCGGCGCGCTCAAAGCGTCCGGGATGGCGTTTCTGGGCACCGGTAAACGCCCCCGCTTCATGGCCGAAGAGCTCGGTGTCGAGCAGGTTTTCATTCAGCGCCGCGCAGTTAAGGGAAATGAAGGGGCCATCCCAGCGCCCGGAGAGGTAATGCAGACGGTTGGCTATCAGCTCTTTCCCCGTTCCGCGTTCACCGACGATCAGCACCGGTTTATTGAGCGGCGCCAGGCGAGAGACCTGTTCCAGCACTTCGAGAAAGCTGTTTGCTTCGCCGAGTAAATTGTCTTTGTATCCGGGCATGATGAAATTAACCACTCCTTAGCGATATTCACCAGGGAAGAATAGTTCTTCACTGCGTAAAAATCAATCAGACTCAGTGAAATCAATAAGATAAAAACCTGGCATGATGTTTGTATTATCAGTACAGCAGGGCATAGCCCGATAACAGAACTATGAGGATTTGATTATGGGTATTTTTTCTCGTTTTGCCGACATCGTGAACGCCAACATCAACTCGCTGCTTGAGAAAGCAGAAGATCCGCAGAAGCTGGTCCGCCTGATGATTCAGGAGATGGAAGACACGCTGGTTGAAGTGCGTTCTACCTCCGCCCGCGCGCTGGCGGAGAAAAAACAGCTTACGCGTCGCATTGAACAAGCTACCGCTCAGCTGAACGAATGGCAGGAAAAAGCGGAACTTGCGCTGCGTAAAGACAAAGAGGATCTGGCCCGTGCGGCGCTGATCGAAAAACAGAAGCTGGCTGATATGGTCGCGACGCTCGAGCATGAAGTCACGCTGGTGGACGACACGCTCACCCGTATGAAGAAAGAGATTGGTGAGCTTGAAAATAAACTTAACGAAACCCGCGCGCGTCAGCAGGCGCTTACCCTGCGTCACCAGGCGGCAAGCTCTTCCCGCGACGTGCGTCGTCAGCTGGACAGCGGTAAGCTTGATGAAGCGATGGCGCGTTTTGAATCGTTTGAACGTCGTATCGACCACATGGAAGCGGAAGCTGAAAGCCACGGCATCGGCAAGCAGAAGTCGCTGGATCAACAGTTCGCCGATCTGAAGGCTGATGATGAAATCAGCGAGCAGCTGGCGGCACTGAAAGCCAAAATGAAGCAAGACAACCAATAATAATTCCTGCGGCACCTGAGCGTGCCGCATCATAAGACAAGGAGTACACATGAGCGCGCTTTTTCTGGCTATTCCCCTGACAATTTTCGTGCTGTTCGTTTTGCCGATTTGGCTATGGCTGCACTACAGCAACCGTTCTTCTCGGGGCGAACTCTCCCAGAGTGAACAACAGCGTCTGGTGCAGCTCTCCGACGAGGCGAACAAAATGCGCGAACGCATTCAGGCGCTGGAAGCCATCCTGGATGCTGAGCATCCAAACTGGAGGGACCGTTAATGTCTGGACTGAATCTGAACAAAAAGCTGTGGCGTATTCCACAGCAGGGCATGGTGCGCGGCGTTTGTGCCGGGCTGGCTCACTATCTTGATGTCCCGGTCAAACTTGTCCGCGTGGTCGCGGTGCTATCGATATTCTTCGGCCTGGCGTTTATTACCCTGGTGGCATACATCGTCCTGTCGTTTGTTCTTGACCCGATGCCAGAAGGAGAATTGGCTGCGGAGGGAGCTCCGACCAGCAGCGATCTTCTCAATGCCGTTGATGAGCAACTCGCCGCCGGTGAGAAGCGGCTACGGGAAATGGAACGCTATGTCACGTCGGATACCTTTACGCTGAGAAGTCGCTTTCGTCAGCTTTAAGAGAGAGATGAGATGAAACAACACTGGCAACAGGCCGGTCAGAAGGTAAAACCCGGCCTGAAAATCGCAGGTAAACTGGTCCTGCTGACCGCGTTACGGTTCGGCCCGGCAGGCGTGGCGGGTTGGGCGATCAAATCCGTTGCCCGCAAACCGGTCAGAATGGTGCTGGCCGTGGCGCTCGAACCGCTGCTGCAAAAGGTGGCAAAACGGCTTTCTCGCCGTTACTTATCCCAATAATTCCTGCTGGCGTTAGCCCTATCCCTTACGGGGGAGGGACTGGCGACGGTTAACCGCATTTCCTCTTTTCCCGGTTCTTTCTTTGCGGCAGCTCACAATATTGCGCTGAGCTGCTTTGCAATCACCTTTTTCTCCTTTCTGGTCCGTTGACAGATATTTTTCATGGGAGTAGATTGCCACTCCGTGGGACCGCTACCATGGAAAATGAAATGAATACAAAAATTAAAGAACTCATTAATATTGTTTACGGGGAAACGTTTTCTTACGCCCATCTTAATGTGCTGCTGGAAAATATTGGAAATGCCGCTTCTGTTATTACGGAAAAACGTAAAACGGGTTGGGATGAAAAAGACGTTGTCCTGATTACCTATGCCGATCAGTTTTCAGCGAAAGGGGAGAAGGCGCTACCGGTGTTTACACGTTTTTATAACAGGTGGCTTTCTCGTTCTTTTTCTCATGTTCATCTCTTGCCTTTTTATCCATGGTCTTCGGACGACGGTTTTTCTGTTATCGATTATCACGAGGTTGCACCGGAAACCGGAACGTGGCGAGACGTTGCTGAATTAAAACAGTCAGCCAGTTTAATGTTCGATTTCGTATGCAACCATATGTCAGCCAAAAGCAAATGGTTCGCTAATTATCTGAAGCAAATGCCAGGATATGAAGATTTCTTTATTTCTGTCGATCCTGAAACAGACTTATCCGCGGTGACGCGTCCGCGTGCCTTACCGCTTCTTACACCTTTCACGCTGCATGACGGCAGCGTGCGACACCTGTGGACCACCTTCAGCGAGGACCAGGTCGATCTCAATTTCGCCTCTCCGCAGGTGCTGATCGCGATGGTCGACGTGCTGCTGCATTACCTGATTGAAGGGGCGCGATACATTCGTCTGGATGCGGTGGGATTCATGTGGAAAATACCCGGAACAAACTGCATCCACCTTGAGCAAACCCACCAGCTCATCCAGCTTTTCCGCGCGATTACCGAGGCTGTCGCCCCTGGAACGGTGATTATTACCGAGACGAACGTTCCGCATAAAGATAACGTTGCTTACTTCGGTGACGGCGAAAATGAAGCGCAGATGGTTTATCAGTTCTCTTTGCCCCCGCTGGTGCTGCATGCGGTGCATTCTCAGGACGTCGGGACGCTGAGCCAGTGGGCAGCGTCGCTGACGTTGCCTTCCACGAAAACCACCTGGTTTAACTTCCTGGCCTCGCATGACGGGATTGGTCTGAATCCGTTACGCGGAATTTTACCCGAGTCGGAAATCCTCTCGCTTGTGGAAAAACTTCAGGCTGAAGGGGCGTTGGTTAACTGGAAAAATAACCCGGATGGTACACGCAGTCCTTATGAAATTAATGTGACCTATCTGGATGCTTTAAGTACGCGTGACAGTCTTGATAGCCAACGGATTGCCCGGTTTATTCTGGCGCATGCCGTCCTTTTAAGCTTCCCAGGCGTGCCTGCGGTTTATATCCAGAGCATTCTCGGTTCCCGTAATGATTATGCAGGTGTTGAACGCCTGGGATATAACCGTGCGATTAATCGTGAGAAATACACGGCAGGGCAAATTGATAGCCTGCTTGAAGATAAAAATAGCCTGCGTTCTCAGATCTATTGCTCGTTAAGCCAGTTAATCGCGCTGCGTCGGGCGGAGAAAGCATTCCAACCTGACAGTGAAGCTTATTTCAGTGCGTCAGGTAAACATGTTTTAAAAATCGTTCGCGTGGCGGATTGTGGTGAGAAAGTAACGGCGCTGTTTAATTTCAGTGATGGCATTCAAACGGTGGAATCCGATATTCATTCCGGAACGGAGTTGATTTCCGGGAAAGATATTACAGATAAAACGCTGACCCTATATCCATGGCAGGTGTTGTGGATTAAAGAAAACTAAAAAGGACCTTAAAAATGAAAATGCCCAGAATTGTGCTGATTTCAGCACTGGTTTCGTGCGCCTTGTTATCAGGATGCAAGGACGACAAAAAGTCTGCTGTCACCATTGAGTTTATGCACTCGTCAGTCGAGCAGGAGCGCCAGGCGGTTATCACGAAGCTTATCGAAAAGTTCGAGAAAGAGAACCCCGGCATCACGGTGAAACAGGTGCCGGTCGAAGAGGATGCCTACAACACCAAGGTTATTACGCTCGCCAGAACGGGCGCGCTGCCAGAGGTGATTGAAGTCAGCCATGACTACGCGAAAGTCATGGACAAGGAACAGCTGCTGGATCGCAAAGCTATCGGCGAAGCCATTAAAGCGGTAGGCGAGGACACCTTCTATGACGGCATCTTGCGTGTTGTTCGTACGGAAGACGGTTCTGCCTGGACGGGTGTGCCTGTCAGCGCCTGGCTATCCGGCGTCTGGTATCACAAAGATGCGCTGGCTGCGGCGGGTATCCAGGAGCCGCATAACTGGGCGCAGCTGCTGAAAGCCAGCCAGAGCCTTAACGACCCGGCCAAAAAACATTACGGCATTGCACTGCCCACCGCGGAAAGCGTGATGACGGAGCAGGCATTCTCCCAGTTTGCGCTTTCTGGCGGCGCGAACGTTTTTGATGCCAAAGGGAACGTTAACATCGATACCCCTGAAATGGCAAAAGCCCTGGCGTTTTATAAAGATCTGGCCGCGACCACCATGCCGGGTTCAAACGACGTCATGGAGATCAAAGATGCCTTCATGAACGGTTCTGCGCCGATGGCGGTTTACTCCACCTACATCCTTCCGGCGGTATTCCAGGACGGAAACCCTGCCAACCTGGGCTTCGTCGTCCCAACAGAAACCTCTTCTGCCGTTTACGGCATGGTCACGTCGCTGACGATTACCACCGGTCAAACCGAAGATGAGACCCAGGCGGCTGAAAAGTTTGTGACCTGGATGGAGCAGGCTCAAAACGCAACCGACTGGGTCATGATGTCGCCCGGCGCGGCACTGCCGGTGAACAAGCTGGTGGTGGGCACCGATACATGGAAAAACAACGATGTGATTAAAGCGTTTGGGCAACTGCCTTACGAACTGATTGCGCAGTTCCCGAATGTGCAGGTGTTTGGCGCCGTGGGCGACAAAAACTTCACTCGCATGGGCGACGTTACCGGGTCCGGCATCATCAGTTCCATGGTGCATAACGTCACGGTGGGGAAAAAAGATCTCAGCAACACGCTTAGTGACAGCCAGAAGCGTTTGACCGATCTGATTTCACAACGATAGGAGCGCTCTGCGGAAGGAAATTATGAAGACGTTGTTTTCTGGTCGTTCAGATATGCCTTTCGCCATGCTGCTGTTGGCCCCCAGCCTGATTTTGCTGGGGGGCCTGGTGGCCTGGTCAATGATTTCCAATATTGAAATCAGTTTCTTACGTCTGCCGCTTAACCCGCGCATTAGCGCTGTGTTTGTCGGGCTGGATAATTACATTCGCATTCTCAGTGATGCAGCATTCTGGCACTCGCTGTGGATGACGTTCTGGTACACCGCGCTGGTGGTGATCGGCAGCACGGGGTTGGGGCTGGCGGTGGCGATCTTCTTTAACCGTGAATTCCGTCTGCGGAAAACGGCACGTTCACTGGTGATTTTATCTTACGTCACCCCGTCCATTTCGCTGGTGTTTGCATGGAAATACATGTTCAACAACGGCTACGGCATTGTGAACTATCTGGGCGTTGACCTGCTGCATCTGTATGACCAGGCGCCGCTGTGGTTCGACAATCCTGGCAGCAGCTTTGTACTGGTGGTGCTGTTCGCCATCTGGCGCTACTTCCCGTACGCGTTCATTTCGTTCCTCGCGATTTTGCAGACCATTGATAAGTCGCTGTATGAAGCGGCGGAAATGGACGGCGCGAATGCCTGGCAGCGTTTCCGAATCGTTACGCTGCCCGCGATTATGCCGGTGCTGGCAACGGTGGTGACGCTCCGCACTATCTGGATGTTCTACATGTTTGCGGATGTCTACCTGTTGACGACCAAGGTCGATATTTTGGGCGTCTACCTCTACAAAACCGCATTCGCTTTCAATGATTTGGGTAAGGCTGCGGCGATCTCCGTCGTGCTGTTCGTGATCATCTTCGCGGTGATTCTGCTGACCAGAAAAAGGGTAAACCTCAATGGCAACAAATAAACGCGTACTGAGCCGTATTGGTTTTTATCTCGGGCTGGCGGTGTTTCTGGTCATCACGCTGTTCCCGTTCTTCGTGATGCTGATGACGTCGTTTAAGAGTGCGAAAGAGGCGATATCGCTTAACCCGACCATTTTGCCGCAGGCGTGGACGCTACAGCATTACGTCGACATCTTTAACCCTCTGATTTTCCCGTTCGTGGACTATTTCAAAAACAGCATGGTGGTGTCGCTGACCTCCTCGGTGATTGCCGTATTTCTCGGCACGCTGGGGGCTTACGCCTTGTCCAAACTGCGTTTTAAGGGCCGCACGACGATCAATGCGAGTTTCTACACCGTCTACATGTTCTCCGGGATATTGCTGGTGGTGCCGCTGTTCAAAATCATCACTGCCCTTGGGATCTACGACACCGAGCTGGCGCTGATTATCACCATGGTGACCCAAACGTTACCGACAGCGGTGTTCATGCTGCGCAGCTATTTCGACACCATCCCGGACGAAATCGAAGAAGCCGCGATGATGGACGGCCTTAACCGCCTGCAAATCATCTTTCGCATCACCGTGCCGCTGGCGATTTCCGGGCTCGTGTCGGTGTTTGTCTACTGCTTCATGGTGGCGTGGAACGACTATCTGTTTGCGTCCATTTTCCTGTCCAGCGCCAGCCATTTCACCTTGCCGGTTGGGCTGAACACGCTCTTTAGCACGCCAGATTATATCTGGGGTCGCATGATGGCGGCATCGCTGGTGACGGCGCTTCCGGTGGTCATCATGTACGCCCTGTCTGAACGTTTTATTAAAAGTGGTTTGACCGCCGGTGGCGTGAAGGGCTGAGGCGGCCAATTTTAACAAGGAGTCAGTCATGAAAAAATTAGTTGCGACAGCGCCACGCGTGGCGGCGCTGGTGGAATATGAAGATCGTCCGGTTGCCGTCCATGAAGTGAAAATTCGCGCCCGCTTTGGCGCGCCTAAACACGGTACCGAAGTGGTGGATTTCCGCGCCGCCAGTCCGTTTATTGACGAAGAGTTCAACGCGGAGTGGCAGATGTTCACGCCGCGTGAAGAGGGGGCGGCCCGCGGGATCGAATTCGGTAAGTTCCAGCTGGGCAATATGATTGTTGGCGAGATTATCGAATGCGGTGCTGATGTCACGGAATACCAGATCGGCGACAGCGTCTGCTGCTACGCACCGCTGCAGGAAACGGTGATCGTTAACGCGGTGAATAACTATAAGCTGCGCAAAATGCCGCAGGGCGCCTCCTGGAAAAACGCCGTTTGCTACGATCCGGCGCAGTTCGCCATGAGCGGCGTGCGTGATGCCAACGTCCGTGTGGGCGACTTTGTGGTCGTGGTCGGTCTGGGAGCCATTGGGCAAATTGCGATCCAGCTGGCGAAAAAAGCCGGTGCGTCAATCGTCATCGGCGTCGACCCTATCGAACATCGCTGTGAGATTGCCCGCCGTCATGGGGCTGACCACTGTCTGAACCCAATCGGCACCGATGTCGGTCTGGAAATCAAAAAGCTGACCGGGAAGCAGGGCGCGGACGTGATCATCGAAACCAGCGGCTTTGCAGATGCGCTGCAGTCCGCGCTGCGCGGGCTCGCCTATGGCGGCACTATCTCCTACGTAGCCTTCGCGAAACCGTTCGCGGAAGGCTTTAACCTCGGCCGCGAAGCGCATTTCAATAACGCGAAGATTGTCTTCTCCCGCGCCTGCAGCGAACCCAACCCGGATTACCCGCGCTGGAACCGTAAACGTATTGAAGAGACCTGCTGGGAACTGCTGATGAACGGCTATCTAAATTGTGAAGATCTGATCGACCCGGTCGTCACCTTCACCACCACCCCGGAAAGCTATATGAAGTATGTCGATCAGCACCCGGAACTGAGCATCAAAATGGGCGTCACTTTTTAAGCTAAGGAAAGCAAAAAATGAAAATCGCAACACAAAATCAGGCCTTTTTCCCGTTCAATATCATGGAGAAATTCCAGTACATCAAAGCGATGGGTTTTGATGGCTACGAAATTGACGGCAAGCTGCTGGTGGAAAACCTCGCCGAGGTAAAAGCGGCGATTAAGGCCACCGGTCTGCCGGTGACGACGGCCTGTGGCGGATACGATGGCTGGATTGGCGACTTCATCGAAGAACGTCGTCTGAACGGGTTAAAGCAGATTGAACGTATCCTGGAAGCGCTGGCTGAAGTGGGCGGCAAGGGCATTATCGTGCCTGCTGCCTGGGGAATGTTTACCTTCCGTCTGCCGCCAATGACCTCCCCACGCAGCCTGGACGGTGACCGCAAAGCCGTAAGCGCCTCCCTGCGCTGGCTGGATGAGGTGGCGGCGCGCACCGGAACGACCGTCTATCTGGAGCCGCTGAACCGCTATCAGGATCATATGATCAACACCCTGGCTGACGCGCGTCGCTATATCGAAGAGAACGGCCTGAAGCACGTGCAGATCATCGGCGATTTCTATCATATGAACATCGAAGAAGACTCGCTGACGGATGCGCTGCATCAGCACCACGATCTGCTGGGCCATGTGCACATCGCAGATAACCACCGCTACCAGCCGGGCAGCGGCAGCCTCGATTTTGCCAGCCTGTTCGATCGGCTGCGTGCGGATAACTACCGGGGTTACGTGGTGTATGAGTGCCGTGTTCGCGCCGAGGATCCGGCTCAGGCATACCGGGACTCGCTCACTTATCTGCGTAAATGCTGAGGATGACGAGCGTGATGAGTGCTTCTACACCTTCGCCTCTGCGCGTCGCCATCATTGGCGCCGGACAGGTCGCGGATAAAGTGCATGCCTCGTATTACGCCACGCGCGGTGATGTTCAGATGGTGGCTGTCATGGACAGCCACCCTGAACAGGCTCGGGCGTTTGCGGAACGTCATGGTATTCACTCGATATGGCAGGATGCGCGAGAGATGCTCGAGGCGGTTAAGCCGGATGTGGTGAGCGTCTGTTCGCCTAACCGGTTCCATTTCGGGCACGTCATGGCCGCGCTGGAAGCAGGCTGCCACGTGATGTGTGAAAAACCGCCGGCCATGACGCCGCAGGAGGCAGATCGGATGCGCATGGCCGCGCGCAAGGCAGGAAAAGTGCTGGCGTATGATTTTCACCATCGTTTTGCTCTTGATACGCAACTGCTGCGTGAAGCTGTGATAAAGGGGGAACTGGGCGAAATTTATTACACCACGGCGCAGGCGCTACGCCGCTGCGGGGTTCCCGGCTGGGGCGTCTTTACCAACAAAACGCTTCAGGGCGGTGGGCCGCTGATTGATATCGGCATCCATATGCTCGATGCCGCGATGTACGTGCTGGGGTTCCCGGCGGTAAAAAAGGTGACGGCACACAGCTTCCAGAGGCTGGGAAACCGTAAAAGCAGCGGCCAATTTGGCGAGTGGGATCCCACGCAGTTTACCGTTGAAGATGCCCTGTTTGGCACCATTGAATTTTGCAACGGCGGCATTCTACGTCTGGACACGTCGTTTGCGCTCAATATCCGTGAACAATCCATCATGAACGTCGCATTCTGCGGCGAAAAGGCTGGCGCCATGCTGTTCCCGGCGCACATCTACAACGACGAAGCCGGTACTTTAGTCACCCTCACGCAGCGTGAAGAGGCTGACGATCGGCGTCATATGCGCAGTATGGATGCCTTCGTACGGCATGTGCAGGGAGAGCCCGTCATGATCGCTGATGCGGAGCAGGGGCTGGTTATCCAGCAGCTCGTCGCCGCGCTGTATGAATCAGCAGAAACAGGGGAAAGCGTGACGTTATGCTAAACGTGTCTGTATTAACCGACCCGGGCTTTTGTCCACACAGCCTGAATAAATACGCCTCCATCATGGCCTGCGGTAATGGCTACATGGGGATCCGCGCTGCGCACGAAGAAGATTACACCCAGCAAACCAGAGGCATGTATCTTGCGGGCCTCTATCATCGTGCTGGTCGCAACGAGACCACTGAGCTGATCAATCTGCCGGATATCATCGGTATCGATGTTGAGCTGGATGGCGTCAATTTCACGCTCCTGTCAGGCGAAATCCTCGAATGGCAGCGCGAGCTGGCGTTTGCTAATGGCGAGCTTCGTCGCAGCGTCGTCTGGCGCTCGCCTGACGGGAAACGCTATCGTCTGGAGAGCCGTCGTTTTGTGTCGCTAGACCAGTTGCCCTTAGTGGCCATGCAGCTTTCGATTACACCGCTCGATGCCGCCACGCAGGCCGTGCTGCAAACCGGCATTGACGCAACGCAAACGAACAGCGGCAGACAGCATCTGGATGAAATGTCGGTCAGAGTGTTCGACCAGCAATATATGCAGGGCGTGTATGAAACGCAGGACCGCGCGTCTGAGATTGTTGTTTCAGCGTATTGTCAGCTCTCAGCGAAGAGCGACAGCTGTTTCACCGCCAAAAATCGTCGTCTCAGCGTTCATCATTCGCTGACGATTGCTAAGGGTGACACTGTCACGCTTGAAAAAATCGTCTGGGTGGCACATCGCAGCGATAAAGCACTGTCGCAGGCGTCTTTCGCCCGAAACGCGCTGGCCGATCTTAAGGTCTGTGCGGCAAGAGGCTACGACGCGTTGCTTGAGAGTTCGGCGTGTGCCTGGCAAGAGGTCTGGCGTAACGCTCGGGTGGAGGTGGAATCTACGGAACATCAGGATCAGATGGCGCTGGATTACGCCGTCTGGCATTTGACGACCATGACGCCAGCCCATGATGAGCGAAGCAGTATCGCCGCCAAAGGGCTGACGGGCGAGGGGTATAAAGGCCACGTCTTCTGGGATACCGAAATTTTCCTGCTGCCTTTCCATCTCTTCACCCGGCCCCAAATCGCCCGTAGCCTGCTGCGCTATCGTTGGCTCAACCTGGCCGGGGCGCGGGAAAAAGCCCGTCGCAACGGCTGGCCCGGCGCGTTGTTCCCATGGGAAAGCGCCGCCAGCGGGCTGGAAGAGACGCCGGAGTTCGCGGCTATCAACATCCGAACCGGTACGCGCCAGAAGGTGGCCTCCGCGCTGGCGGAACACCACATCGTGGCGGACATTGCCTGGGCCGTCGTCGCTTACTGGCAGGCGACGCACGATGATGCCTTTATGCGAAACGAAGGTCTGACGCTGCTGATGGAAACCGCCGCGTTCTGGATGGGCCGCGCGACGGAAATTAATGGTCGTCTCGAAATCCATGACGTTATCGGACCGGACGAATACACCGAGCATGTGAACAACAACGCGTATACCAACTATCTGGCCTGGCACAACGTCGCCTGCGCTCGCCAGTTTATGGCGATGTTTGGGCGCGAGGATGAAGGTTTTACGCAGAAAGCGACGCGGTTCCTGACGTGCTTATGGCTGCCGGAGGCCAATCCAGACGGTGTGATCCCGCAGGATGATACCTTCATGGCCAAACCGGCCATCGATCTCAGCCGTTACAAAGCCAAAGCGGGTAAGCAGACCATTCTGCTCGATTATTCCCGCGCGGAAGTCAACGACATGCAGATCCTTAAGCAGGCTGATGTGGTGATGCTTACCTACCTGTTGCCGGAGCGGTTTACCCCGCAGCAGTGTGCCGCCAATCTGGCGTTCTACGAGCCCCGCACGATCCATGACTCTTCGCTGAGCAAGGCCATTCACGGCATTGTGACTGCCCGCTGTGGTGACGTCGAAGGTGCCTACGCCTTCTGGCGCGATGGCGTCGCCATTGATCTTGGGGACGACCCGCACAGCTGCGATGACGGAATTCACGCCGCTGCGACCGGCGCTATCTGGTCCGGCGTCATTCAGGGCTTTGCCGGTGTGCAGATTGTAGAAGGGGAGCTGCATCTTGCGCCTAAACTGCCAGCTCACTGGCAAAAACTCACATTCCCGCTGCGCTGGCGGAACGCAACGCTGCACTTCACCTGTGAAAACGAGGTGTTAACCATTGAAGCTTCGGCACCTTCCATGTTGTCGCTGTGGGGCAAGACGCTACACGTATCGGGGAGGACAGTTTGCGCTTATAAGGATTTTCTTGCACCTGTTAATGGGACCGCTACCACGGAGGGGCACCATGACGCTTAAGGCGGTTGTATTCGATCTGGACGGTGTGATCACCGATACCGCACACCTCCATTTTCTGGCCTGGCGTGCAGTGGCGGATGAAATCGGCATCACCTTCGACGAAGTATTTAACGAACAGCTGAAGGGCATTAGCCGCATGGATTCCCTGCAGCGCATCCTGAAGCATGGCGGGAAAGAGGGAATGTTCAGCCATGAGCAGGGCCTCGCGCTGGCGACGAAAAAGAACGCGCTCTATGTCCAGTCTCTGGCGTCGCTGACGGAGGATTCACTGCTTCCGGGTATTCGCGACGTGCTGGCGGATATCCGTGCGGCGAAGGTCAAAATTGGGCTCGCCTCCGTATCCCTGAATGCCCCGGGGATCCTGCACGCGCTGGGCATTCATCAGGCCTTCGATTTTTGCGCCGATGCTTCCCGTATTCGCCGCTCAAAGCCAGACCCGGAGATCTTCCTTGCTGCCTGTGCAGGCCTGAATGTGCGTCCTGACGCGGCTATAGGTATCGAAGATGCACCTGCAGGCGTTGAGGCGATCAACGCGGCGGGAATGCTATCGGTTGGGATTGGAGCTGGCCTGAACCATGCGGGATTACAACTTCATTCAACGCGGGAACTGACCTGGAAATGCCTGACCGAGTTTTGGGCATCCCGGACGTATTGATAAGGAATTAACAATGGCTCAACTGTCCCTGAAACACATTCAGAAAATCTATGATAACCAGGTCCACGTGGTTAAGGATTTCAGTCTCGAAATCGAAGACAAGGAGTTCATCGTCTTCGTCGGGCCTTCGGGCTGCGGGAAATCCACGACGCTGCGCATGATTGCCGGTCTGGAGGAGATCAGCGCGGGTGAACTGATTATTGACGGGGTGTGCATGAATGACGTGCCCGCCAAGTCACGCGATATCGCGATGGTGTTCCAGAACTATGCGCTTTATCCGCATATGACGGTCTACGACAACATGGCGTTCGGCCTGAAGATGCAAAAAATTGCGCCTGTGGTTATCGACGAGCGCGTTAACTGGGCGGCACAGATCCTCGGATTACGCGAGTACCTCAAGCGTAAACCGGGCGCGCTGTCCGGCGGCCAGCGACAGCGCGTGGCGTTGGGCAGGGCGATCGTGCGCGAAGCGGGTGTGTTCCTGATGGATGAACCGCTCTCCAACCTTGATGCCAAGCTTCGCGTGCAGATGCGGGCTGAAATCAGCAAGCTGCACCAGAAGCTCAACACCACGATGATTTACGTGACCCACGACCAGACGGAAGCCATGACGATGGCGACCCGCATCGTGATCTTAAAAGACGGCATTATTCAGCAGGTCGGCGCTCCGAAGCAGGTGTACAACGAACCGGCAAATATGTTTGTTGCAGGGTTTATTGGATCGCCAGCCATGAATTTCATTCGCGGCGCTATCGACGATCGCTATTTCGTCACGGAAACGCTGCGTCTGGCGATCCCGGAAGACAAGCTCGCTTCACTGAATGCCGCAGGGTATCAGCGCAAAGCGGTGGTATTTGGGATCCGCCCGGAAGATATTCTCACTCTGCAGAGCAGTGGTAAAAATATCGCGGCGAAAGTCAGCGTAGCCGAACTGACCGGCGCAGAATTTATGCTTTACGCCACCGTTGGCGGTCATGAGCTGGTGGTTCGCGCTGGCGCGGCGAATGATTATGCCGCAGGGGATAATATCAATATCCAGTTCGATATGAATAAGTGCCATTTCTTCGACGCTGAAACCGAAGCGGCTATTAGATAAGAAAGGTGTTCGCCGGAAATGAAAATTTCCGGTTTTTTTGTTTGTTACTTATAAAGGGAAAATTAAATGAGTACTCTACTAAGAAGTGCTGCGCTCGTTCTGTGCGCAGGAGTTAGCTGTGCACAAGCATCAGAAGCAGCTAAACAGTGGGAATTTAATATTGGGGCGATGTATGAAATCGAAAACGTTGAGGGGCAGGGCGACGATAAAGATGGATTATATGAACCTTCCGTGTGGTTTAATGCAACCTGGGATGCGTGGACTATTTCGCTGGCGATGTATCAGGAGGGGCCGGTTGATTACAGCAGTATGACCCGTGGAACCTATTTCGATCGTCCTGAATTTCAATTACGCTATCGCTTTATCGGAACCGATAATTTCACCTTCGGTCTGACCGGCGGTTTCCGTAATTATGGTTATCACTTTAAAGATGAGCACGGTGCCAAAGACGGCAGCGCTAATATGCAGCGCTACAAAGTTCAGCCTGACTGGGATATTAAATTAACCGACGACTGGCGTTTTGGCGGCTGGTTTGCCATGTATCAGTTTGCTAACGATCTGCAAAAAACCAGCTATGCCGACAGCCGCGTTGAAACCGAAACGGGCTTTACCTGGACCATTAACGAAACCTTTGCGGCTAAAGTGAATTATTATTTAGAGCGCGGCTTCAATATGGACAGTTCCCGTAATAACGGCGAGTTTTCTACTCAGGAAATTCGTGCCTATCTGCCCATTTCGTTAGGCCAGACCACCTTAACGCCTTATACCCGCCTGGGGCTCGATCGCTGGTCGAACTGGGACTGGCAGGACGATCCTGAGCGTGAAGGACACGATTTCAACCGACTCGGTCTCCTCTACGCTTACGATTTCAACAATGGTTTATCCATGACGCTGGAATACGCCTATGAGTGGGAAAACCACGATGAAGGCGAAAGCGACCGCTTCCACTATGCGGGGGTTGGCGTAAACTACGCGTTCTGACCGACTGCACGCCAGGGGCACTTCGCCCCTGGCTTTAGCGAAGGGAAGCAGCCAACAAAAAGTGGGTATCAACCAGCACTTTTTGCGGGGCGGGATGACCCGCAATACGCCTGAAAAGAAGATCGCAGCTCTCTTCTCCCAGCTTTCGGGTGGGGATATCAAAGCCGCCAGGCGAGGGCGTTAAAATGAGAGACAGCATCGGGTCACTGTATCCGGCTATCACTACCTGCTCCGGGATCATCAGGTTCAACTCATCCGCCGCGCGATAGAGGCTAAGTAACTTCATGCTGTCGGTAGCGAATACCGCATCAGGCGGCGTGGGTGAAGACAACAATTCCAGCGCTGCCGTAAGCGCACTCTCATGGGTATAACCGCCATCCCTGATCCAGTCCGGGTTAAGGGCAATATGGTGCTTTTCCAGACTGGCTTTATAGCCCGCAAGGCGATCGATCGAAACATGATAATCAAGCGGGGCATGCAGACAGGCAATTTTACGGCGTCCGTTTTTAATAAAGGTTTCGGTCAGCGTGGCGCTGTCATGGAAATTATCCGTGTCGACGGAATAGATATTTTGATACTCACCTTCCACTTTACCGATAACCACTACCGGTACGCCATACGCATCCAGCGTGGTGAAAAAGGATTCATTTGCCGGTGAGCTCAGCATAATGATCCCTTTGATCATCTTCTGTTTTATTTTACTCACGCATTTCAGCAAATCATCTTCGCTGCTTTTTGACGTTTGTAAAATAACGTCAAATCCTTCTTCTTCCGCTTTTGCCGTAATGGCATGCAGGACATCGGAGAAAAAAGGATTACCGGCAGTGGTTTTGGTTGAACGGGTCGAAATAACCATAATGGCATCGAAGCCTGAAGAGGTCAGGGCGCGGGCCAGTTTGTTGGGCTGATAATTTAATTCGTCAATAGCCTTCAGCACTTTTTCACGCGCTTCGGGAGAAATATTCGTTTGTTTATTCAGAACGCGGGAAACGGTTGATTTCGATACGCCCGCAACCCGTGCGATATCATAGATGGTGGGTGACATACACCTTACTCACTCCGGACTGACAGCAATGCCGTTCATCTTACTGGAGAGAAAACGGCAATAGCAATAAATAAGAATTGATAATCAACGATCTGCCCCCATTTATTGTATTCTGAAGCCATGCATTCAAGGCTTCCAGGCAACGAAGGACGGCGATGAGGCGACTTAAAAACGAAATCAATTCACTGGTGAACCGTGGCGTTGACCGTCATTTGCGTCTGGCCGTGACGGGGCTGAGCCGCAGCGGTAAGACGGCGTTTATCACCGCGATGGTGAACCAGCTCCTGAACCTGCACGCCGGGGCGCGTCTGCCGCTGCTCAGCGCGGTGCGGGAAGAACGCCTGCTGGGCGTGAAGCGCGTTCCTCAGCGTGATTTTGGGATTCCACGTTTTACCTATGACGAAGGGCTGGCGCAGCTCTATGGCGATCCGCCCATGTGGCCGACGCCGACGCGAGGGGTGAGTGAAATTCGCCTCGCGCTGCGCTTTCGCTCCAATGAATCCCTGATGCGCCACTTCAAGGATACTTCTACGCTGTACCTTGAAATCGTCGATTACCCCGGTGAATGGTTGCTCGACCTGCCGATGCTGGCGCAGGATTACCTCAGCTGGTCCCGCCAGATGACGGGCTTGTTGCAGGGGCAGCGCGCCGGGTGGTCGGCCAAATGGCGACAGCTGTGCGAAGGCCTGGACCCGCTTGCGCCGGCCGATGAAAACCGTCTGGCGGCCATTGCCGAAGCCTGGACGGCGTATCTGCACCAGTGCAAGCAGGAAGGGTTGCACTTCATTCAGCCGGGTCGCTTTGTCCTGCCGGGTGATTTAGCGGGCGCGCCTGCGCTTCAGTTCTTCCCCTGGCCGGACGTGGACGGGGTGGGCGAGTCGAAGCTGGCGCAGGCCGACAGGCACACTAACGCCGGGATGCTGCGCGAGCGTTACAATTACTACTGTGAAAAAGTGGTCAAGGGATTCTATAAAAACCATTTCTTGCGATTTGACCGCCAGATTGTGCTGGTGGATTGTCTGCAGCCGCTCAACAGCGGGCCGCAGGCCTTCAACGATATGCGCCTGGCGCTGACGCAGCTGATGCAAAGTTTTCACTACGGGCAGCGGACGCTGTTTCGCCGTCTGTTCTCACCGGTGATCGATAAACTGCTCTTTGCGGCCACCAAGGCCGATCACGTCACGGTCGACCAGCATGCCAATATGGTATCGCTGCTGCAGCAGCTGGTGCAGGACGCCTGGCAAAACGCCGCCTTCGAAGGGATCGGCATGGATTGCCTTGGGCTTGCGTCCGTGCAGGCAACGCAAAGCGGGCTGATTGATCTTAACGGCGAGAAAATACCGGCATTACGCGGGAACCGGCTCAGCGACGGTGAACCGCTTACCGTCTATCCGGGTGAAGTGCCTGCGCGGCTGCCGGGCCCGGCCTTCTGGCAGAACCAGGGCTTTCAGTTTGAAGCCTTCCGCCCGCAGGCAATGAGCGTCGATCGGCCATTACCACACATCCGTCTGGATGCGGCGCTGGAGTTTTTGATTGGAGATAAATTGCGATGACGGAACCGTTAAAACCGCGCATAGACTTTACCGGAACGCTTGAGCAGGATCCTCAGGAGGCGTTTAAAACCGCGCAGACGTTCAGCGGCACGCAGGCTGATAACTTTGCCCCGGCCCTGACCGAGGAGCCCGGCGTCGAGGAAGGTCCGGCAGAGGCGGTTGTGGAAGCCGCCCTGCGTCCAAAACGCAGCCTGTGGCGCAGGATGGTCACCGCCGGTCTGGCGCTGTTTGGCGTAAGCGTGGTTGGGCAGGGCGCGCAGTGGACGATGAATGCCTGGCAAACTCAGGACTGGGTCGCGCTGGGCGGATGTGCCGCGGGCGCGCTGATTGTAGGGGCGGGTATCGGGTCGGTTGCCACCGAGTGGCGGCGGCTCTGGCGTTTGCGCCAGCGAGCACACGAGCGTGATGAAGCGCGGGATCTGCTCCACAGTCACGGCACCGGCAAAGGCCGCGCGTTCTGTGAAAAGCTGGCCAGCCAGGCCGGAATCGATCAGTCGCATCCGGCGCTTCAGCGCTGGTATGCCGCCATCCATGAAACCCAGAATGACCGGGAAGTGGTGACGCTCTATTCCCATATAGTTCAGCCGGTGCTGGATGCCCAGGCGCGACGCGAGATCAGCCGCTCTGCGGCAGAATCCACCCTGATGATTGCCGTCAGCCCGCTGGCGCTGGTCGATATGGCCTTTATCGCCTGGCGTAACCTGCGCCTGATCAACCGTATCGCGAACCTTTACGGCATAGAGCTGGGTTACTACAGTCGACTCCGGCTGTTCAAGCTGGTCCTGCTCAATATCGCGTTTGCCGGGGCGAGTGAACTGGTGCGCGAAGTCGGAATGGACTGGATGTCGCAGGATCTGGCGGCGCGTCTTTCCGCTCGTGCCGCGCAGGGTATCGGCGCGGGATTATTGACCGCGCGTTTGGGGATTAAAGCGATGGAAGTCTGCCGTCCGCTGCCGTGGATTGATGGCGATAAGCCCCGGCTAGGGGATTTCAGGCGCGAGCTGATCGGCCAGCTTAAAGAGACGCTCAATAAAAAACCGGCTCCGTGAGGTTTTGTTCACTTATCGTGCTGGCTGTCAATATTTGTTGACAGCCATCTTCCCGATCACCGTGTTCTGGCATATCATTTTACTGTTATTGGCTTAAAACGGTGAATTTCCCATGCGTCTTGAAGTCTTCTGTGAAGACCGTCTCGGTCTGACCCGCGAGTTACTCGATCTTCTTGTTTTACGTAGCATTGATTTACGTGGCATTGAGATCGATCCTGTCGGGCGAATTTACCTCAATTTTGCCGAAATTGAATTTAATACCTTCAGCAGCCTGATGGCGGAAATCCGCCGTATCGCTGGCGTTACGGATGTACGCACCATTCCCTGGATGCCCTCTGAGCGTGAGCACCTGGCGCTGAGCGCGCTGCTGGAAGCGATGCCTGAGCCGTTCCTCTCCCTGGATTTGAAAAGCAAAGTTGAGCGCGTTAACCACGCGAGCTGCCAGCTTTTCGCGCAGAGCCAGGAGAAGCTCAGCAATCATAACGCCGCGCAGCTGATCCCCGGCTTTAACTTCCAGCGCTGGCTGGACAGCAATCCGCAGAACACGCTTAGCGAGCATGTGGTGATTAACGGGCAGAATTTCCTGATGGAGATCACGCCGGTCTATCTGAAAGGGGAAGGGAATACCCGCGTGTTGACCGGGGCGGTGATCATGCTGCGCTCGACGTTACGCATGGGTCGCCAGCTGCAAAATCTCTCCAGTCAGGATGTCGGCGCGTTCAGCCAGATTATTGCCGTCAGCCCGAAAATGCGCCATGTGGTTGACCAGGCGCGCAAGCTCGCAAGCCTGACCGCGCCGCTGCTGATTACCGGGGATACCGGCACCGGGAAAGACCTGCTGGCTCACGCCGTGCATCTGGCGAGCCCGCGTGCGGCTAAGCCTTATCTGGCACTTAACTGCGCCTCTATTCCGGAAGACGCCGTTGAAAGCGAGCTGTTTGGCCACGCGCCGGAAGGCAAGAAAGGGTTCTTCGAGCAGGCTAACGGCGGCTCCGTGCTGCTGGACGAAATCGGCGAAATGTCGCCGCGCATGCAGGCTAAGCTGCTGCGTTTCCTGAACGACGGAACCTTCCGCCGCGTCGGTGAGGATCACGAAGTGCATGTGGACGTGCGCGTCATTTGCGCCACCCAGAAAAATCTGGTGGAACTGGTGCAAAAGGGGATCTTCCGCGAGGATCTCTATTACCGCCTCAACGTCCTGACGCTGAATATTCCCCCGCTGCGCGATTGCCCGCAGGACATCATGCCGCTCACGGAGCTGTTCGTCGCCCGCTTTGCCGACGAGCAGGGAGTGCCGCGTCCGAAGCTGTCTGCCGATCTCGGCACGGTGCTGATGCGCTACGGCTGGCCGGGCAACATTCGCCAGCTTAAAAACGCCGTTTATCGTGCGCTGACCCAGCTGGAAGGCTATGAACTGCGTCCGCAGGATATTCTGTTGCCTGATTACGACGCGGGGACGGTATCGGTTGGCGAAGAGGCGATGGAAGGTTCGCTGGACGATATCACCAGCCGTTTTGAGCGTTCAGTGCTGACGCAGCTGTACCGCAGCTATCCCAGCACCCGCAAGCTGGCAAAACGCCTTGGCGTCTCGCATACCGCGATCGCGAACAAGCTGCGTGAGTATGGGTTGAATCATAAGTAAGGCGACGAATAACAAAAAGCCTCTGTAAAGAGGCTTTTTACTTTGCGTTTATTCCTTCGCCATCGGCGTGTTAACGATTTCTGTTTTTGTCTCTCCCTGAATCGATGCAATCCTGTTTTCGACCTCTTTCACCTGCTGCGGGCTGTGCAGCAGGGTATAGGTCAGGTCAAACTGCGCGCTGGCACCGGGCTGCAGCTGCTTAACCCGCTTCTGCTCGCGTTCAATCGTCACGGGGTAGGCGTAGCTGGTGCCTGGCTCAATGCCCGTGACGTAGCCCTGCTTCAGCGTGTCGGTGTTCTTCCATAAGGTCAGCACGGGCAGCTGGCGGGTATCAAACTGGATTGACGCGCCTTTATCTCCGGCTTTATTGACCACCGCCGCAAGCGTTTCGTGGTTATTGTCCGCGAGCGGTTTAATGTTAAAGACCATCTCATCAAAGCCTTTTGTCGGCCCGGCATAGGTTTGCCAGTCGTTAACCCCCGCTTTGGCGTAGTCATTGAACGGGCTCACGCTCGCCGCCGGCGCAAGGAAACGCGCGCCTTCTTCAAGGATCGGCGTGCCGAAGTTGCTGTGATAGATGATTTGGTAATCGTGAGGGTAATCCGCATGGTTGGTCAGAACATCGTGCAGGCTGAACTGGTTAGTTCCGGGAACGTAGCGCAGTTCGGTCATGGTTTGCAGATCCGATTTTTTAAACGTGCTCTCTTTGATCAAACCCCGAACGCGGATTTCATGCGGGGCGGCATCGGCGATTTCAACCTCGACCTGCGAAACGGGGGTATTACCGGCCCTGCCGTGCAGGGTGTAAATTTGCCCGTCCGCGGTGACCGGATGTCCTGTCCACTCATAGCCACAGCGCACCATCAACTCGTTGAAACCATCCAGCCAGCCGAGACCGTTGCGGCTCTCAAGATTGATATATGCCGGATTAACGACCTCTTTAACGGGCGAATTCCACCCCAGTCGGGTGCCAAAGCCTTCTACATGCAGAAGGTTCATCCCGCGGGTCGGGCTCAGGGTGATGGTGAGGCCATCTTTGCTGCTAATAATGATGACTTTGCTGCCTTCCTGTTTACCACCGTGTAAGACTTTTTGCTCAATGCTGAACGTTTGGTCTTTAACTTTCAGCTCATCACTGGAAATCTTCCAGTTTCCTTTCTCTACGCTGCTTTCAGCGCTTGTCAGCACCCAGGTTTTAGCCGCTGCATGGCCAGAAATCAGTACCGCAAGGAGCGTAAAAGCGAATTTAATCTTCATATTTTATCCTTTTTGCTGAAACGATTATTTTCTTTCGTAAGCAAATCTAATGTTTAGGCAAAAAGGGAAATGTGATGTGCTTCACTGGGGATGAAAATAGGGAAATTTAACGATTATTATGCGTTATTGATCACGCTCATGTTACATATTGTCTAAGTTATTACATGATTAATGTGATTTGTGTTCATTTAAGCTTTAACGATTCAGCTTTAATATAATAAAAAACCCCGCCGCGGCGAGGTTGAGAATAAGTTGTAGAGAATGCTAAGTACTTATTATGCTTTCAGCACGTCCAGCGCGGCAGTGTAGTCCGGCTCGGTGGTGATTTCGTTAACCAGTTCGCTGAAGACAACGGTGTCGTTTTCATCCAGAACCAGTACGGCACGTGCTGCCAGACCTTTCAGTGGGCCTTCCGCGATGCTGACGCCGTATTTCTCGAGGAAATCTGCGCTGCGCAGGGTGGAGAGGGTGATAACGTTGCTCAGGCCTTCAGCACCGCAGAAACGGGACTGGGCAAACGGCAGGTCAGCGGAAATGCACAGCACAACGGTGTTGTCCATTTCAGTCGCCAGCTGGTTGAATTTACGCACGGACGCGGCACAAACGCCGGTATCAATGCTTGGGAAAATGTTCAGTACTTTGCGTTTACCCGCAAACTGAGCCAGTGTGACGTCAGACAGATCTTTAGCCACCAGAGTAAAAGCCTGCGCTTTGCTGCCAGCCTGCGGAATGGAACCTGCAACAGCAACCGGGTTGCCCTGGAAATGAACGAGTTGTGACATAGATATCTTCCTGTTTACATATAGTTAACGTCGGGGCTAGTGTATGCCATCAGCGGATAACACGGCAAACCAAATTTTTCGCCT
Organism: Enterobacter sp. E20; assembly: GCF_000801755.2. Taxonomy (NCBI): domain Bacteria; kingdom Pseudomonadati; phylum Pseudomonadota; class Gammaproteobacteria; order Enterobacterales; family Enterobacteriaceae; genus Enterobacter; species Enterobacter sp. E20. The sequence goes on along the minus strand of NZ_CP012999.1, from coordinate 2,569,778 downwards.
TTCCGGGCCGCAAGGAGTCAGTGATGAGAAGCGTTAAGGTCTATGAAGAAGCCTGGCCATTGCATACCCCGTTTGTGATCTCCCGCGGCAGCCGAAGTGAAGCCAGCGTGGTCGTGGTTGAAATCGAAGAAGAGGGGGTTAAAGGCGTCGGGGAATGTACGCCTTACCCGCGCTATGGAGAAAGCCCTGCGTCGGTGATGGCGCATATCATGACCCTGGTGCCTGACCTGCAAAAAGGGCTCACGCGCGAGGCGTTACAGCAGCGTTTACCCGCCGGGGCTGCGCGCAACGCCATCGACTGTGCGCTCTGGAGCCTTGAGGCCGCCAGGCAGCAACAATCGCTGACGTCCTTGCTGGGGGTGGCGCTGCCGGAGTCCGTCGTGACGGCGCAAACGGTCGTGATTGGTGAGCCGGAGCAGATGGCTGCCAGCGCAAAAGCGCTCTATGACGCCGGGGCCACGGTGCTAAAAGTGAAGCTCGACGATCGCCTGATCAGCGAGCGGATGGTCGCCATTCGCTCGGCGGTTCCCTCGGCCACGCTGATTGTTGACGCCAACGAGTCGTGGCATCCCGAGGGGCTTGCCGCGCGATGCCAGCTGCTGGCTGACCTGGGCGTGGCGATGCTGGAACAGCCTCTGCCAGCGAAGGATGATGCGGCGCTGAAGAATTTTATCCATCCGCTGCCCGTCTGTGCGGATGAAAGCTGTCATACCCGCGAGAATTTGAGCGCGCTTAAGGGCCGCTATGAGATGGTCAATATCAAGCTCGACAAGACCGGCGGGCTGACAGAAGCGCTGGCCCTGGCGGCGGAAGCGCAGGCGCAGGGCTTTTCCCTGATGCTGGGATGCATGCTCTGCACATCCCGGGCGATCGGCGCTGCGCTACCGCTGGTCAATCAGGTCCGTTTCGCCGATCTGGATGGCCCGACGTGGCTGGCGGTTGACGTTTCACCGGCGCTTAATTTTACCAGCGGCGTGCTTCATCTTTGAGGCTGCCAGCGCAGTAGCTCCATCATCGCGTTTAAGTATTTTTCGCTGGCTTCGTCGGAGGAAATTGGCGGAAATTCAGCGGTGATGCAGGGCAGGCTCAAATCGGCGCACCAGCTACCGAACGATCCGGGTGTTTCATAGCCGACGCTGGTGACGAGCGGCAGGGCGAAAGCCTGCGCCAGCCACGCGCCCAGTTCGGAGTGACGCGGATCTTCAATGCAGGCCAGCGGATCGTGGAAGGAGACAACCCAGGCGGGGTGGATCTTATGGATAAGCTGGCACAGCGCCTGCGTTTCCGGCTCCGAGCCAGGCTTGTCTCCCGTCAGCAGCACCACGTCCCGCTCTTCGGCGGAGCTGTTCCAGCGATAAACCGTTTCTCCGGCGCGCCAGTTTGCCGCCGGGAAATTACGGTTCAGGTCAACGCCCCTCGCATTCGCCCGTAATCCAAGCTGACAGCCGTCCGGATTGACGGCAAGAATCACGTGGTGACGGCGCAATGAAGGCGTCAGCGTCCGCAGCGCGCAGGAAAGCGTGACGATGGACGAGTTCTCGTCTCCGTGCGTGCCGGCAATGATCAAACCGCTGCTGCGATCGGCATCGAGCGCCGGGAACCAGATCAGCGATGCGCCTAAAAATGAGCGGCCATATTGCTCAGCGCCCGGCGGAAAGGCCCCGCGTTCCGCTCGTGGTCGGGTGATTGCCATACGAAATCCTGATAAAGAAGTCTCTACTGGCAGTGTTGTGCAAAACCCGCTGTTAATCAAATAGTTTCCGTAACGCTTGAGAATTGCCTTAAATCACTATTCAGGCGTAAGGTATTTGCATTTCTCTGTTTCGAAACAAATAATTACGCATCTGCTTGTTACCTGAATTTATTAAAGGGGATCTTATGAAGCATCCTGTTTCGCGTCTTTGCGCTGCACTGTACCTGTGCGGACTCTCTACACTCTCGTACGCTGCTGATGTGCCTCAGGGCATGGTACTGGCGCAAAAACAGGAGCTGGTCAGGCATATTAAAGACGAGCCGGCTTCGCTCGATCCGGCAAAAGCGGTGGGATTACCCGAGATTCAGGTGATTCGCGATCTTTTCGAAGGGCTGGTGAATCAGAACGAGAAAGGGGAGCTGACCCCCGGCGTGGCGACGCGCTGGCAGAGCAACGATAACCGTATCTGGACGTTCACCCTGCGCGATAACGCCAAATGGTCTGACGGTACGCCCGTCACCGCGCAGGATTTTGTCTACAGCTGGCAGCGTCTGGTTGACCCGAAAACCACGTCTCCGTTTGCCTGGTTTGCGGCGCTGGCAGGCATCAACAACGCGCAGGCCATTATCGATGGCAAAGCGGCGCCAGATACCCTGGGCGTGACGGCGGTGGATGCCAGAACCTTACGCGTCCAGCTGGACAAACCGCTTCCCTGGTTTAGCAACCTGACGGCGAACTTTGCCTTCTATCCGGTGCAAAAAGCGAACGTTGAAAGCGGGAAAGAGTGGACGCGTCCGGGCGCCCTGGTGGGTAACGGCGCGTACGTCCTGAACGACCGGGTGGTGAATGAAAAACTGGTTGTCGTGCCGAATACGCACTACTGGGACAACGCGAAAACTGTCCTGCAAAAAGTGACCTTCATTCCGATTAATCAGGAATCGTCCGCCACTAAGCGCTATCTGGCGGGGGATATTGATATCACCGAATCGTTCCCGAAAAACATGTATCAGAAGCTCCTGAAGGACATTCCGGGACAGGTGTATACGCCGCCTCAGCTCGGGACATATTACTATGCGTTTAACACGCAAAAGGGCCCGACGGCCGATGCCCGGGTGCGTCTTGCGCTGAGCATGACTATCGATCGCCGCATTATGGCGGAAAAGGTATTAGGTACAGGCGAGAAGCCGGCCTGGCATTTCACCCCTGACGTGACGGCGGGCTTCACCCCTGAGCCTTCACCGTTCGAGCAGATGTCCCAGCAGGAGCTGAACGCTCAGGCGAAAACCTTGCTCCAGGCCGCAGGTTACGGCCCGCAGCGTCCGCTGAAGTTGACCCTGCTGTACAACACCTCGGAAAACCACCAGAAAATCGCCATTGCGGTGGCGTCCATGTGGAAGAAAAATCTCGGTGTGGACGTCAAACTGCAAAACCAGGAGTGGAAAACCTATATCGACAGCCGTAATACCGGCAATTTTGACGTGATCCGCGCGTCATGGGTAGGCGATTACAATGAGCCGTCGACCTTCCTGTCCCTGCTGACCTCCACCCACAGCGGCAATATCTCGCGTTTCAACGACCCGGCCTACGATAAAATTATCCACCAGGCGACGCTGGAAACCACGGCGAAAGCGCGTAATACGGACTACAACATGGCGGAGAAAATCCTCCTGGAGAAAGCGCCTATCGCGCCCATTTACCAGTACACCAATGGTCGCCTGATTAAGCCCTGGGTGAAAGGCTACCCCATCAATAACCCGGAAGACGTGGCGTATAGCCGGACGATGTTTATCGAGAAGCACTGATGTTTTATGAGGCCTGGCGCATTCTCGCGCCAGGTCTGCAAAACGCGGTACCGCTTCATTCGCTATGCGTGGCCCGATACCTGGTCTCTGTTATTCTAACAGCGCATTAAACTTCGCCAGCCACTGCGGATGCGCGGGCCATGCGGGAGCCGTCACCAGGTTACCGTCTACATGGGCCTGATCGATGCCGATAGCGGCGTAGTGTCCGCCGCTGAGACGGACTTCAGGCGCGCAGGCCGGGTAGGCGCTACAGGTTCGTCCTTTCAGAATGCCCGCGGCAGCAAGCAGCTGTGGTCCGTGGCACACCGCGGCAATCGGCTTACGCGCGGCGTCAAATGCCTGTACCAGCTTTAAGACGTCCTCATTTAATCGCAGATACTCGGGCGCTCTCCCGCCGGGGATGAGCAGCGCGTCGTAGTCCTGCTCCTTTACGGCTGAAAAATCGGCGTTGAGGGTAAAGCGGTGACCGGGCTTTTCGCTGTAGGTCTGGGCGCCGTCAAAGTCATGGATTGCCGTCATGATGTAATCGCCCTTCGGTTTGTCGGGGCAGACCGCATCCACCTGATGACCAATCATCTGCAACGCCTGAAAAGGCACCATGGTTTCGTAATCTTCGGCGTAATCGCCAACCAGCATCAGGATCTTCTTGCTCATCTTTCCTCACCTCTATCAATAAAGATGATTAAGATATAGCCTGGCGTGGCTGAATTGCCGGAAATAAAAAAGCCCGTCAGAGCACGGGCAACATAAGCAAATGAATAATTGATTCGTTATCAACGTTGTTGGAGGATAACGCCGCGTATTTTACGCGGCTGTAAGGGAAGCAGATACCTGACATATTCGGTAGGTGAAACAAGCGATTAAACGTGCGTTACGGTGCGTCGAAGGTCGGGTAAAGGCTATTTTCCAGAAACTCGACGAGATACCAGATCTCACCGCTAAAAATAAACCAGAAGCCAAATATAATAAGGAGTAAAATAATTAAGGTGAGTATTATTTCAGTTTTTCCCATTGCGGTTTTTACCCACCTGACGCTAATTGATTCGAGGTGGGCATTGTAGCGGGGCTTTTCCGGATACTCCAGTTTCATGCCGCAAGGACTTTATTGCGTCCGTCATTCTTAGCGCGATACAGCGCATCGTCCACACGCTTAAACAGCTCGTCAATACTCTCTCCCTGATTGTGCCGCGCTACGCCGATGCTGACGGTAAACCGCGGCAAGCCTGGAATCGTAATGCGGGCAACGGCTGCACGGACTGACTCGGCAATCTGCATCGCGGTGTCGAGAGAGGTGCGCGGCAGCAGGATAACGAACTCTTCGCCACCCCAGCGGAACACCATATCGCCCTCCCGACTACAGGCTTCCAGCGTCCGGGAAAGGGCGATAAGCACCTCATCGCCTTTCAGATGGCCGAACAGGTCATTAATGTTTTTGAAATGGTCGGTATCCACCAGCAGCAGGCTAAATTGCTGCTGCGCGGGAAGTTTATTCAGATTGCTTTGATCGGTAATCGCGTAGAACTGCCGCCGGTTGAGTAGCCCGGTCATGGAGTCACGTGATGCCGCATGTTCCAGCTCCTGCTCCAGCCTTTTTTGCTCGGTGATATCGTGGATGATGCACAGCATCAGCTTGTCACCGTAGATCTCAATGGGCCCGGCATACGTCTGAACGTGGCGGGTGGATCCATCGGCAAGGCGGTGAACAAAATTGAGCGGCTTGTGACCACCGGGCAGCGCGGCAATCGCAGTCATAATGGGCATCACATCTCGCCCCAGCGTATTGATTTCCCAGGTATGCTTAGTACACATGTCATCATGTGAATAACCATAAAAATTGAGCGCGGCCAGATTTGCATCGACGATTTGGCCGTCGCGGGCCGGATCGATTAGCAGCATCGGGGCGCTGTTGGTCAGAAAAAAGCGCGCATAAAAACCCTGTTTTTTCCGCCGGTAGGTAGCGGAACGGCTGGCCTTCAATCCTGAGAGTATTTGTTGGGAGATGCCCTCGAAAACAATCACATCGCCCCAGGGCGCGTAGTGGGCAAGCGAGAGGCGACAGCTTAACGGCGTATCATGTCCATCCCGGCTCGTTGTCCAGATTTCGACGATCTCCTGCTCTGTTTTCAGTTCAGATACATACATCGACAGGACGGTTTGCGCACTGGCAGAGTAGATCCCTTTGCGCAGGTCATCGAGCGTTTTATCCCCCATGATCTGCGTTGCGGCCACATTCGCAAAAATGATCTTTTCCGACACGGGTGAAACGAGCCACACGGGTGCTTTAATTACATTCAACGCATCAAAACAAGGTTGCGACATAGGCGTTTCCTGTTCATCGACAACATGTGCCTGACAATCATGACAGAATTGACTCGCGTGTACTCCCTTGAAACATACTCCACTTAACCCCGTCAGGCATGATTTTTTTGAGAAATAAATGCGGGGTCCGTTTGAATTTTATTAATGGGTATAATCTGTTTGTCTGAGTTTATCTGCAGCAGTAGCCACGGTACCTGTTCGGCAGGTAGGGGCCGGGAGAAAAGGTAACCCTGCAGGTAATCGCAGCCGAGTCGGGTGAGAACCGCCTGCTGTTCTTCCGTCTCGATCCCTTCTGCCACCACATTCATCTCCATTGTCCGGGCGATACTGATAATGGTTTCAACCAGCTTGTAGCTTTTTTCATTTTCCAGCATCGACGTGACAAAGCTTCTGTCGATCTTGAGCTCTTTTGCTGGCAGCACGCTCAGCATCAAAAGGTTGGAATAGCCCGTCCCAAAATCATCAATCGAGACAACGATCCCCGCGTGATTAAACGCATTGAGCAACTCAATGCTGCGGTCGAGATTTTTAAGCGCGGTGCTTTCCGTTACCTCAAGGATCAGCCGGGACGGAGACAAGCTATATTTTTCCAGCATCGACGAGACGATCTGGAAAATATCCGGCTGTTCAAACTGGATGGGGGATAGGTTGAGAGACAGCGTCCACTGGCTGAAGCCTTGCTCAGTCCAGAAATGAAGCTGTCGGCATGCCGCTTCAATGGCCCAGTTACCTACCGGAATAATTAAGCCCGTTTGTTCCAGGGAAGGGATAAACAGATTAGGCAGCACAACCCCTTGCTCAGGATGCCGCCAGCGCAGAAGGGCTTCAAAACCGTGAATGGTTTTCTCTCCCGCATGCCAGGTTGGCTGGTACCACAGTTCAAACTGATCGCGCTCAAGCGCCTGAGAAAGCTCCTGCAGGAAACCGGGTTTCGCCGGGATCGCCGTTGACATCTCGGTCCGGTAAATCGCCCAGCCGTTGCGGCCATCTTCCTTGACGCGATGTAATGCTGCATCCGCCTTGAGCTTCAGCTCGTGCAGCGTTTCGCCGTCCTGAGGATAGAGGCTGACGCCCGCGCTGATCGTCGTGCTTAACGTATGTCCGCAGACGGACAGAGGGCGTCGCACATCTTCAAGCAGCGCGGTGACCAGCGCGTTGAGACTGTCGTCGTCACATTCCGGCACCAGCAGGATAAAGGCGTCGCCTCCCAGCCTTGCCAGGGTCATCTCGCGCGTGAGCCGGGCCGTGATGCGCTGCGCGACAGCGATCAATAGCTCATCACCGACGCTGTGACCCCACGTATCGTTAACGCGTTTGAAGTGATCGACGTTCAGGAAAATAACCGCAAATGGCTTCTTGCTCAGCAGCGCGCTGCGCAGACAATCCTGCATGCGGAGATCCATCTGGTGGCGGTTTGCGAGCCCGGTGAGCGCGTCAAACCGCGCCTGTAGCTCAAGCTGGCGGTTGAGCTGATGCAGATTATCCGTCAGCCGGCTGGTGCGCCGGTGGGAATCGATCAGTGAAATGATTAACATCACGCCGAGCAGGCAGAGCGTGGTGACCGACACCCAGATGGATAACCCCAGCTCGCCAATCCCGCCCGGGCGGGTATGCGCCATTTCCTGAAACCGCGCGGCACTCATGCCGGTATAGTGCATCGCACAAATGGCGGCACCCATGATGAAGGCCGCGAGAATGCGATTGATAAAGACGCCTTTGTGTTTATCCCGCAGGCGGAAAGCCAGCCACAGCGCCGTGCCGGAGGCAACAACCGCAATAACCACGGACAACCCCACGAGGCGGCGATCCCAGATGATGCTGCCATCCAGCATCAGGGCCGCCATACCGATGTAGTGCATCGACACCACGCCAGCGCTCAGGATTGTCGTGGCAAAGATCAGTCGAAAGGGAGAAAGTTTTTTGCCCGCGACGGCAATATTAAGTGCCGTGGCCGATGCAACCACCGCGACGCCCAGTGACGCAAGGGTTAACCAGAGGTCGTAGCTCATCATCATGGGCATTTGCATCGACAGCATGCCGATAAAGTGCATCGACCAAATGCCAATGCCCAGCGTGACCCCACCGGCAATCCGCCAGAACAGGGCAGCCTTTCGGCTAGAGAGGGGGATCTTTCCGGCGCTGTCCAGCGCCACAAAGGAGGCGATAAACGCCACCAGATAAGAGATAGCGATTAACACAGGGTCCCACGATATATTGAGCATTATGCAATCCCACGCCTGAGAGGGTTACCGATTTCGCCTGCCGGATACATCTTTATCGGGCAACGAACATGCGCATTCAAACCATATTAGTTATTTATCGTGAAAAATGACCAGTCATATTAATACTCTAAAACTTATTAAGAATATAAAATATATTCTCTCGTTAATATATTAAGCATTGCTAAACAAGAACGAATAACAGTAGCAAAGCTCCTTAAATATGAAGGCGATCGTATCGTCTCTCCGCGGGCGATACTATCGCTTAACATGGCTGGAGACCAGTATCACAGCATGCTGAGCAAAACATTTTCACTAATACGCTTTTTTTATCTGACTTAACGTAAATCTCAGGATGCTAACGGCGAAACAAAAAACAAGCGTTGTTTGCGATGAAAAACTTCCGGGCCAATGCTATAAGTCTAAGTGCCGACCAAAATATAAAACGTGGGTATTATCATGCTAAAAAATATTAGTGTAAGGACCTTTATTATCGGGTTCCTTTTCTCTCTTTTTTTGGTAAGTGCAGGTGTCGTTGTTCTATTTTCCAGCAATACGTCTCTCTTTATTTCGCTTAATGTCATCAATTTCGTTGCGCTATTTTTGCTCTGGGTCTATATGACGAAGTATCTTGTGACGCCGATCAATACGGTGAAGAGAAGTATTGAGGAGGTGACCGCAGGTAACCTTGGCGTCTCTATCCCAGAATTTGGCAATAACTGCGCGGGCCGGCTCATCCCCGGCATTAATAGCCTTTCCGGCAATATTGCGACGCTGGTGCGTGAGATCAGGGCGTCATCGCAAACCGCCATGACCTTATCGGACCAACTTTCGGCACGCAGCGCTCAGCTATCGGTGAAAACCGAGCAGCAGTCAGCGTCTTTGGTGCAAACCGCAGCCAGCATGGAGCAAATGGCCGCGAGCACCAAAAACAATGCCGATAACACCCGCCTGGCGAGCGAGCAGGCAAATGTGGCGACGTTACAGGCGCGCAAGGGCGGCGAGCTCATGGGGCAGGTCGCCAGCAATATGCAGTCCATTACCGAATGCGCGCAGCAGATGACGGAGATTATTTCGCTCATTGACGGCATTGCGTTCCAGACGAATATCCTGGCGCTCAACGCGGCCGTGGAGGCGGCAAGGGCGGGCGATCATGGCAAGGGTTTTTCTGTCGTCGCGGAAGAGGTAAGAAACCTGGCACACCGCAGCGCGGAGGCCGCGAAGAATATCAAAACGCTGATTGAAGTCACCAGCAGTAACGTCACGCAGGGAGCCAGCGTTGTGTCACAGGCAGAGAAAAACATGCATGAAATCGTGACGGGCTCGGGGAATGTCAGCCGCTTAATGGACGACATTTCCGCGTCAACCTCAGAGCAGGAGAAAGGCATTTCTCAGATTACCCTGGCGCTATCGGAGCTGGAGCGGGTTACGCAAAGTAACGTGGCAATGGCAGAGGAACTCAACGGTTCGTCTGATGTACTGCGTAATCAGGTGATTGAGCTGCAGACCCGAACGCGTAATTTCAGGCTCGATCAGTCATCCTTGTCCTCATCATCTGGCGGCTCGCCATCCTTCCTGCAGCGGCCAGAGCACTCTCTCTGACAGCACCTCAAAGCCTGGCATGCCAGGCTTTTTTCAAGCCTCCGCCTGGTATGTACAATTCCTGAGCGATTTCAGCGCGATGGAATACATAGTTGTTGCTTAACCCCTGATGAAAGCTAGACTGACACCGAAGAGCTAAAAAGGTGGAGGCGCTGTGGAAAGCATTAAAGGATCTGAACTAAACGTTCCAGACGCAGTTTTTGCGTGGGTGCTGGATGGTCGCGGCGGTGCGCGACCGCTGGAAGATAATGATGTGATCGATAGTGCGCATCCCTGCTGGCTACATCTGAACTACACCCACCCGGACAGCGCTGACTGGCTGGCCTCGACGCCGCTCTTGCCCAATAACGTGCGCGATGCGCTGGCGGGTGAAAGCCTGCGGCCCCGCGTGAGTCGAATGGGTGACGGGACGCTGATCACCCTGCGCTGCATTAACGGCAGCACGGATGAACGCCCGGATCAGCTGGTTGCGATGCGTGTCTACATGGACGATGGGCTCATTGTGTCGACCCGCCAGCGAAAAGTTCTGGCGCTGGATGACATTGTCAACGATCTGAAAGAGGGCACCGGGCCGGTCGACTGCGGCAGCTGGCTGGTGGACGTCTGCGACGCCCTTACCGATCATGCGAGTGAATTTATTGAAGAGCTGCACGACAAAATCATCGACCTGGAAGATAACCTGCTCGATCAGCAAATCCCGCCGCGGGGTTTTCTGGCCTTATTGCGTAAGCAGTTGATTGTGATGCGCCGCTACATGACGCCGCAGCGCGACGTGTATGCGCGTCTTGCCAGCGAAAGGCTCGCCTGGATGAATGACGATCAGCGACGCAGAATGCAGGATATTGCCGACAGGCTGGGGCGCGGGCTGGACGAGATTGATTCCTGTATTGCCAGAACGGCGGTGATGGCGGACGAAATCGCGCAGGTGATGCAGGAGTCTCTGGCGAGAAGAACCTATACGATGTCCCTGATGGCGATGGTGTTTTTACCCAGCACGTTTCTTACCGGGCTGTTTGGCGTGAACCTTGGGGGAATTCCGGGTGGCGCTTATCGCTACGGCTTTACCGCGTTTTGCGTGATGTTAGTTGTTTTGATTGGTGGTGTTGCATGGTGGTTGCATCGTAGTAAATGGCTGTAAATTTACGCTTTTTTCAGCTTTTAACGGGATCAAAACGCTCTTTTAATTGAGCGAAGTCAATAAACATCTACCCCGTAAGGTGCAATATTACTCCCGCAGGTGAATGCAACGTCAAGCGATGGGCGTTGCGCTCCATATTGTCTTACTTCCTTTTTTGAATTACTGCATAGCACAATTGATTCGTACGACGCCGACTTCATAGTCGGCTTTTTTTTGCCTCCTGATTCTCAGCGTCTACCCTAAAAGGGACGACAGCAAATTCTGGAGGGAATGATGAGCATCCTGAACGCTCTGCTACTGCAACAATCGCGTCAATCCGATCCCGTCCCCACCGATCCGGTGCCAATGCCCGATCCCATCCCGCGTCCGCAGCCGATGCCCGACCCGCCGCCAGATCAAGAACCGATTAAATTGTCGCATCGAATCGCGAGATCTGCGAGGATACGCGCCATCTGACCGCAAAGATGACCACGAGAGACTACTGTGACCGCTTTTTCTACCCTGAATGTTCTGCCCGCCGCCCAACTCGATAACCTCAACGAGTTGGGTTACCTCACGATGACGCCTGTTCAGGCGGCCGCGTTGCCCGCCATCCTCGAGGGCCGTGACGTGCGCGTGCAGGCGAAAACGGGCAGCGGGAAAACGGCGGCATTTGGCCTTGGCCTGTTGCAGCACATCGATGCGGCACTTTTTCAGACCCAGTCTCTGGTGCTGTGCCCGACCCGCGAACTGGCAGACCAGGTCGCGGGGGAACTGCGTCGCCTGGCGCGTTTCCTGCCAAACACCAAGATTTTAACCCTCTGCGGCGGACAGCCGTTCGGCGCGCAGCGTGATTCACTTCAGCATGCGCCGCACATTATTGTCGCAACGCCCGGCCGCCTGCTGGATCACCTGCAAAAAGGCACCGTCTCGCTGGATGCGTTACAAACGCTGGTGATGGATGAGGCAGACAGGATGCTGGATATGGGCTTCAGCGATGCGATTGACGAGGTGATCCGTTTCGCCCCGGCCGATCGTCAGACGCTGCTGTTCTCCGCGACCTGGCCGGATGCCATCGCCGCCATCAGCGGGCGCGTGCAGAAAAATCCGCTCACCATTGAGATCGACAGCGTAGATGCGCTGCCCGCTATCGAGCAGCAGTTCTTTGAAACTTCGCAGCAGGGGAAAATTTCGCTCCTGCAGAAATTGCTGAGCCAGCATCAGCCTGCGTCCTGCGTGGTGTTCTGTAATACCAAAAAAGACTGTCAGTCGGTCTGTGATGCCCTGAATGCCGCCGGCCAGAGCGCATTGTCGCTGCATGGCGATCTGGAACAGCGCGATCGCGATCAGACGCTGGTCCGCTTCGCTAACGGCAGCGCCCGCGTTCTTGTTGCAACCGACGTCGCTGCGCGCGGTCTGGATATTAAATCCCTTGAACTGGTGGTGAACTTTGAGCTGGCGTGGGATCCTGAAGTGCACGTGCACCGTATTGGCCGTACCGCGCGCGCGGGAAACAGCGGTCTGGCGATCAGCTTCTGCGCACCGGAAGAGGCGCAGCGCGCCAATATTCTCTCTGAGATGCTGCAGATTAAGCTGAACTGGATGAATGCACCGGCCAGCGCCAGCATTGTGCCGCTGGAGGCTGAAATGGCGACGCTGTGCATTGATGGCGGTAAAAAAGCCAAGATGCGTCCAGGTGACGTATTAGGGGCGCTGACCGGGGATGTGGGTCTGGACGGGGCGGATATCGGCAAGATTGCGGTCCATCCAGCGCATGTCTACGTAGCGGTTCGCCAGGCGGTTGCCCATAAGGCATGGAAGCAGCTGCAAAACGGGAAAATTAAGGGTAAAACCTGTCGCGTACGTCTGCTGAAATAAAGAATGAAGCGTCTCAGAAGGTGTTTCTGAGACGCTAATCGCTTACTTCACTTCAAGCACGTTGAGACGCAGCTCTTCAAACTGATTGTCATCTTCTTCCGGCTGCCAGCCCGCTGGCTGCATGGGAATATCTTCCCGATCAAACGCCAGGTCTCCGCCGTTCACAACTTCTGACTCGTGGTTTATGCCTTTAAAGTCGAACAGCTCCACGTCCGCGAGATGGGAAGGGACGACGTTCTGCATCGCGCTGAACATGGTTTCGATACGCCCTGGATAACGCTTATCCCAGTCGCGCAGCATGTCGCCAATTACCTGACGCTGCAGGTTCGGCTGAGAGCCGCACAGGTTACATGGAATGATCGGGAAACCTTTAGCCTGAGAAAAACGCTCAATGTCTTTTTCGCGGCAGTAGGCGAGAGGGCGGATCACAATGTGCTTGCCGTCATCGCTCATCAGCTTAGGCGGCATGCCTTTCATCTTGCCGCCGTAGAACATATTGAGGAACAGCGTTTGAAGGATATCGTCGCGGTGATGGCCCAGCGCAATTTTGGTCGCGCCCAGCTCCGTCGCGGTACGATACAGAATGCCGCGGCGCAGACGAGAGCAGAGTGAGCAGGTGGTTTTCCCTTCCGGGATTTTCTCTTTCACAATGCCGTAGGTATTTTCTTCGACGATTTTGTACTCAACGCCCAGCTTCTCGAGGTATTCCGGCAGAATGTGCTCCGGGAAGCCCGGCTGTTTCTGGTCAAGGTTGACCGCCACCAGGGAAAATTTCACCGGTGCGCTTTGCTGAAGATTACGCAGGATCTCCAGCATGGTATAGCTGTCTTTACCCCCTGACAGGCAGACCATGATGCGGTCACCTTCTTCAATCATGTTGAAGTCTGCAATGGCTTCGCCCACGTTACGGCGCAGTCGCTTTTGCAGTTTATTCAGGTTGTATTGCTCTTTTTTGTTAATCTCTTGATTCTCTTGCATTTAGTACTACCTTCGGAGCCAGCAGGGGCAAACATTGTATGCCGCGTATGGTACGGATTCCGGCGGCGAATACCAGCACGTTTTACAGCTGCGTTAAATCTGGAGCCCTATAATGATTCACATCATGCAGGCTTAAGGGTAATGGCTAGTGATGCCGGGGTGATGCGTTATATCGACAAGGGTAGCTTTAAAAAGCCTGACAAACCTGGGAGGGCATCAGAAGGGTGCAGGCTCGCTGGGATAAGTATCACTTTTATTTCAGCTTACAGCACCTCAACCAATTCAAATTCTTCCGCGATCAGTTCCATATCTTCAGAAAAATGGCCTTCGCGGAAGAAAAATCGCTGATGCTCTTTCTGCCAGTATTCAAGGCTTAAATCGCCTTCACCCTCTTTGCGAGCGAATTCTTCATTTACATCGCAAAAACGCACCAGCCGCATTGAAACCAGCCGGATCACACAGACCGGGACATTCTGGCCATCAAGAATTATGTTGTAGCTCCCCATCCGCGGAGCAGACACATCCTGCGCGTACGAGGCAAAAGATCCGCAGGTGGCCGTTTTGATTCCTTTTTTAATCAGGTCCGCAAGCACGCTCGCCAGTTCCGGGCCGTCACCCATTTGCCAGGCCACTGCGCCTGGGTACTTCATTTTTAATTCTTCAACCTGAACCATTCAAATCCCTTCTTAACTCTTAACCAAAAGAATCGGAATAGCGGTTTTAGCATAAACCCCCTCGACTGTAGAAGCAGAGTCGCCTTTCCTTGCATTTTTAGTTCGGGTGGGAAGGAAAACAAAGCGTTGCGCGTATTGCCCTGGTAAATATATCCTTACGCGGTTATCTGTGTGGTGAATCTGCTGTCTGCAGCCAGGCGCGTGGCTTTGAATATCAGTAACGAGTCACCTGGATGCAACCAGCACCACGCTTTTTCTTTAAATATTATCCCATTGGAAGGGTTTAACGTGTTCAAGCTTAGTTCATCTCTACTGGCCATTTTCCTGCTGTCAGGCTGTAGCTCCGATCTGGTTCTCAGTCCACCTAAACAACCCGAATACAAGTCAATGCCTGAAATAACCCAGTCTGTGACGCCAACACAACAGCGTGCCATCATGGCCGGCGAGCGGCCAGACTGGTCAGAAAGAACCCCGATCAATACAATAAAGCGATATTAATAGACACTTATCCACCAGGGCTGCCGTTCGGCGGCCTTTTGTTTCCCCTGAATCTGGTTTACGAGAGCTTTTCTGACGCCTGGCATTTATTACGTTATCGACCATGCTTAAGACAATGACAATTCAATCACTTCAGCATCGTTGAAGCGGCTACTTCACTTAAATCGAGAACCCTAAATGCGCCATGCATCTATCCCCGTAGCTGCAGCCACGACAATGTTTTTGCTCGGCGTTTTTATCATCAATTTACAGGTTTGGTATTCTGCACGGGCCGATAGCCTGGCAGAGGCGCACTACGTCGTGCGGAACATGAATGTTATTCTTAAAGAAGCTCGTCATGCGACTGAGATGGCAAAGCAACTTGCCGAGAATGAGTGTGATGCTGAAGGGCAATATCGGCTGGGCACCGAGGCGGCATTACAGCCTCACCTGAGAACGATCGTTATTCTGAAAAATGATGCGGTCTGGTGCTCCTCGTTACCGGGAAACCGCGTATTGTTGGTCAACAGCTCAGTGCTGCCTGAGTCATCACTGCTCCTCGTCCCTTCGGCCAGTACCGTCAACGGTCTTCCGGTTCTCTTATACCAGACAATTCACGCCGGAAGCCGGATCATCGTTAGCATCAGCGATAGCCATATCCGGGATGCGCTGGATATGCCATTAAATGGCGTTGAATATTCCCTGAGAGTAGGCAATACCCTTTTAAGCCTGACAGGTGATGTGACGGCGGCAGACCATACGAAGAAAGAGATATTAACGGTAAAAGCCTCTGGTTATCCTTTCTCGGTACAATTCAACTCTCCACCTCTTTTTAGTCTTAAGAGATTATTCAATCGAGCCGGAGGCGTGGTGTTATTCCTGCTGATAATATCGTCTCTCTCTGCTTATATTCTTCAACGCTATATTTCTAAGGATGTTTCACCCGAAGAGTCACTGCGCATCGCCATTTACAGAAATGAAATTATTCCGTATTACCAACCCGTCGTGAGCGGCAAAGAGGGAACCTTGCGGGGTGTGGAAGTGCTGGCCAGATGGAAACATCCACAATCAGGGTTTATTTCTCCCGCATCCTTCATTCCTCTTGCGGAGAAATCCGGTTTAATTATTCCTTTGACTCAGAGCTTAATGAGGCAGGTTGCAATACACATGAATGCTATTGCGACATTGCTGCCGGAAGGGTTTCACGTAGGGATTAACTTCAGCGCTTCTCATATCGTTGCGCCCACCTTTGTTGAAGAGTGTCTCCACTACAAGCGCAGCTTCACTCAACAGGATCTCAACCTCGTCGTTGAGGTGACGGAGCGTGAACCGCTCGACATTGATGAACATCTCGTTAATACATTGAATGAGCTACATAATAACGGATTTGCCATTGCGCTGGATGACTTTGGTACGGGTTATTCCGGCCTGTCCTATCTGCAGGATCTGCACATTGACTACATTAAAATCGACCAGAGCTTTGTTGCCAGGGTTAACGCGAATGAGGACTCAACCCTAATCCTTGATTCGGTACTGGAGTTGGCCAAAAAACTCTCAATTAGCATCGTGGCGGAAGGCGTTGAAACTGAAGAGCAGCTCGATTACCTCACACGCAATCATATCCGGTTTTTACAGGGGTATTTCTTTTACAAACCTCTTCCTTTCAAGGAACTGGTCAAAGTTCTCTTGTCGAAGCCAAAAGTTAAGGTCAGGGTGGAATAATCTTTATTCGGTTGTTTCTGAGAAAATAAAAAGGGGGGACATCATCCCCCAAAAATGCAGACCGTTATTGCTTTAACCACGGTAATATTTTGTTATGCATTGACCGGATGGTCAAATTAATTGTTTTCAACATTGTTTTGGGTGTTCTTAAATGAATGGATGGCTTTAAATATTAGCTGGCTAACGTTTAATTTGACTTTAATCAATATTGTCGCACCCTCTTTAGATTGATGGGGGTAATGATTATTGTTTTGTTAAAACAATGCTCTTACGCTGTGTTTTCGACGTAAGTTGTTTCAGGTTAATTTTTTAAGAAAAAAATGCTAGCGGCCATAGCATAATGAAATAATGCTTACTTATTACCGCAGTTTAAATGTTAACCAGTAAAGGCCCGGGGGGCAGTTTGCATTTAGAATAGCCGTCTCACTCTGAGATTTTCGTCAGTTAGCGTATAATGCGTCATCCAACACTGCTAAACACTCCGTGGCTCGTGCTATGACCCTTAATCGCTTTTGTTATTTACTCCTGCTTATCGCTGCGATCGGCAGCCTTCTTGCTACCCATCCTCTGGTCATATGGTTTCTGACGATCAACGTGATGACGTTGGTCATGTATGGCGCCGATAAAATGGCGGCGCGGAAGGGGATGCGCAGGGTTCCGGAAGCGACATTGCTGGTATTTGGCGTGACAGGTGGCTGGCCTGGCGCCATTGTCGGCCAACAACTCTTTCGCCATAAAACCCAAAAGCAGCCCTTCAAAAGCTACTTTTTCATCAGCGTCGTCGTCAGCATCGCCATGATGGCGGCCGTTTATCATTTTTCTTCTTATTCTCTTTTATGAGCGTTGGCAGGGACTGCTGACGGTAAGGCATATCTTTAATTTACTCCTCCGTCACTGCCAATAGTAGTAGGACTATTCTTAAGTGGTTGCTGTTTTTTGCACAATCTGAATAATACGTGCAACAACACGGACGACAACATCCCAAGAAAATAGAATCTCTTATTCTGGCAGTGCTGGTGCTCTTTTCTGCGCCTTCCTGGTCTGCTTTTCAGGAGCGGGAATATAATACCTGGTATATAAAAAATGCGGTTCTTTATGATATGACACAGACCTCGGAAGGTTTCCCGGTCATGGTGAGTGTCTCCCAGCCAGGAAGAAAATCCGCTAATTTACTGGTGTCCTATATTACTGAAGGCCGTTGCGGTGAGAAAAACCTGCCGCTAAATGTGAATGGTAAAGTACTGCCCGCCAAATATTATTGCGTTCAGGTAGGACAAAACAGAATTGAACATTTTTCAGTGGTTGATGCGGACAGCGTCAATAGCATGGTGACGCATTTAAAATCCGATTTCACGATCCTCCTGCAAAACGATATCAAGATTTGGGCTGCAAACATCAAAACGCCAAAGTTTGGACTGACGCCGAGATTTTAAATATGAAATGTCATTTCTCATGGCAGGCATTTTTCTCATCAAAGCAATTGTTTACACAATAATAGTGTCACTATGTTACTAATCAAAATAAAGAGTAAGTGGCCCTGTTTTTTTACATATTTAAAGAGATTGTATGCTAAACGGTACGAAACCGCATAAATAATCCTTTCTGAAATTATGGATAAAGCTCACTACCAGACTTACGCTTGCTAGCGAATTTAAGTTGTTCAGCGCATCTTTACTGGTAAGGAGCAGAAAATGTCACAACGTAATAGTCTGGATTTGCTAAGCCGTAAAGAAGGAATGTGTTTGTTAGAGCAAAGCATGGGTTTTGTCTGGCAGGCAGCACTTCGGGCTGTCGCGGTATTAGGCGTTGCAGATCTTCTGGTTGAAGGAAAGAAATCCGTTAAGCAGCTGGCGAAGGAGCTTAATGTCGATGGCGACTATCTTCATCGAATCATGCGCTTATTGTCTTCGCGTGGGGTGTTCAACGAATTATCCGAAACGGAATACGGTCTTAGCCATTCAGCTCAATTCCTGCGTTCCGATCATGAATTTTCCTTACGGGCGGCAGTTCTTATGTTAACAGACCAAACATTCTGGCAGCCAGCGGCTAGAATGGATGAAATATTGCAAGGCAAACCTGTTTTTAATTCATTGTTTGGCAAGCCTTTTTACGATTACTGGCAGCATGATGACACGGTGACGGGAAGCAACATTTTTCATGCTGGTATGGCCTCTATGTCATCCGTAGAAAATGAAACTATTACTGGTAGCTATTCATTCCCTGAAAACGCTGTCGTTGCCGATATCGCCGGTGGGCTGGGTAATTTATTGCTGGCAATTTTACGTCGAAATCCGACCTTGACAGGGATCTTGTTTGATCAAAAAGACGTGCTTGAGCGGAACAGACTTTCACTATTGAATGATAATCGCCGATGGAAGACCGTAGAGGGCAGCTTTTTTGAAGCCTGTCCTGCAGCGGACATTTTTTTACTTAAATATATTTTGATGGACTGGCCTGATGAGAAGGCGATTCAGATACTTCAGTGCTGCAGAAATGCAATGAAAGATAACTCCCGATTATTAATTTTTGAACCGCTTATTAAAAAAGAAAATAATCAGCAGGGACGATTTGAAATTGACCTTCTTCTGTTAACAAGCTTTGATGGCGGGCGGGCAAGAACAGAGCCTGAGTATCAGGTCTTGTTTGAACAGACCAATTTGAAGCTGAACAAAATAATAGATACCGGTTCCTATCTGTCGATTTTAGAAGTCATACCTGTCTGAACTTGTCCGTCATTCCGTTTTACCGTATTCCTGCTAAGCTTGTTGGTTGGACCAGGAGCGTAAGCATGATGAACAAAGATGAACAAACCGGATTAGTGGGGCTGGCGATTGGGGCCGCCGTTATTGGGCTGGTTTCAGCGCAGAAACCGATCCATCGCAACAGCATTGTCGATGAACTGGTCAGGCTCGGCAGGCAAAAAGGCGATGGCGTAGAAGATGAGGTTTTCGTTAAGGCTGCCGAGCTGGTGAGAAAAGGGGTATAGCCGATGGCTGAAAGACGAAACGCGAAGTGCCATTGCGGCGCGGTGGCGTTCACCGTTGAGCTCACTGATGGTCTGAATACCGCGCGGCGCTGCAGCTGTTCCTTTTGTCGCATGCGGGGCGCGGTCGTCGTCTCTGCGCCGCTGTCAGGCATTAAGGTAACCAAAGGTGAAGATAAGCTCACCGAGTACCGCTTTAACACGGGAACGGCACGGCATTTCTTCTGCTCGGTATGCGGGATCTACACGTTCCATCAGCGGCGTTCTAACCCAAACGAATATGGCGTTAATGTCGCCTGTTTTGAAAACGTATCACCTTTTGATTTTCCAGAGGTGAAGGTGATGGACGGCGTTAACCATCCCATGGATGGGGAAAGTGGGGTATTTGGTTATCTCTCTTTTCGCAGGAAAGGTGAAGAGCGGGCATGATTGCCGCCTGGCCACTCTTTTACTCCTCCGGCTATAGTAGGCAGTGGGTAACTGAAACAGGAGAAACTATGCTCTGTGTTGAAAAAGACGATCCGCGTGAGGCCCCTGAATCAGGTGATAAAAAGCCTCAACCTGTGAAAAAATAACGCGACTTACGCGTTTACCCGCCACCGGCACCGCTGGTGGCTTTTTATTTCCAGGGACAATAGTTAACTGCCATCCAGATGGTTTAATAGCGCGCCGAGATGCCCGACGATATCACCAAAATCAAAAATTAACGCCATCCACAGCAATGCTAAAAGGGTAAGTAAGGCAAGGGATACACGACCAAACAACGCTGTTATCCTTAGTGACGAAAGGGCTATCACTGCAGTTTAACCAGCTTACTTTCAACTTTCCCTCAACCAACCCCTTTCTTAAACTGTCTTATGTGACGAACTTCAAAAAACAGGCGAGCCCGCATGATTATGCGGGCTCTGACAATCAGAACTGGTAAACCAGACCTAACGCTACAACATCATCGGTGCTGATGCCGTTGTCTTTGTAGAAGCTGTCATCTTCATCCAGCAGGTTGATTTTGTAATCAACGTAGGTGGACATGTTTTTGTTGAAGTAATAGGTGACCCCTACGTCAGCGTATTTAACCAGATCCTGGTCGCCCTGGCCGTTGCCCAGATCCTTACCTTTCGACTGCAGGTAGGAAAGGGACGGACGCAGGCCGAAGTCGAACTGGTACTGCGCGGTCACTTCGAAGTTCTGGGTTTTGTTCGCCACGGCGTCGGTATTATCACCATATGGGGTCATATTGCGGGTTTCAGAATACATTGCCGCCAGATAGATGTTATTGGCATCATATTTCAGGCCCGCCGTCCAGGCATCCGCTTTGTCTCCACCCGCAGTGGTATTCATGACCTGCTCGTTGGTGCGGTCAGAAGAGGTATACGCGGCCCCTGCAGTAATCCCCATGCCAAAGTCATAGGTTGTGGAGATACCAAAGCCATCACCGTTCTCGTGACGCGTGTCGCGACCGTTATTGGTACCTTCCTGGTTGTTGCTGGCGTCTTCATTTTTGCCCTGATACTGCAGCGCAAAGTTCAGGCCCTGCACCAGACCGTAGAAGTCGGTGTTACGGTAGGTTGCCACGCCGTTTGCGCGGCCGGTCATGAAGTTGTCGGCTTTGGTGTAGGAGTCGCCACCGAACTCAGGCAGCATATCGGTCCAGCCTTCCACGTCGTACAGGACACCGTAGTTACGACCGTAATCGAATGAGCCGTAGTCACCCACTTTTACACCGGCGAAGGCCAGACGCGTCCAGGACTGATTATCAGACCCTTCCGTGTTATTGGCCTGAATGTTGTATTCCCACTGTGCATAGCCGGTCATCGTGTTATTGATCTGCGTTTCACCCTTGAAGCCCAGACGCATATAGGTTTGATCGCCGTCAGCACCTTTGTTATCGGAAAAGTAGTGCAGACCATCTACTTTTCCGTACAGATCTAATTTGTTACCGTCTTTATTATAAATTTCTGCTGCTTGAGCAGAACCAGCTATTAACAGAACCGGAATCATCAGAGCCAGTACTTTTCTTTGCATTGTGATATTCCTTTGCAGTTGTTTTTATTTAATTACCTGTTGAACTTTCAGAATGAGAAAGTTGTCTCATGCTAAATCACTCCCGTGTAAGAGTAATAAAATATAATTGTTACGAACTAAGTAAAATCTAAACCGAATAAATCGGCGGAAATGATCATTGGTTTGATGAATGATTTAAAAGTAACTATATTAAATTGAAATTATTAATCAGGCGTTAATTAAGGTAATCTGCCCGGCGTTATATGCCTGTAAGATGATTCATCCATAATTAACGTGAATGCTATTAAGGAAACTAAATAGATATTCAATGATTATCTGGATTCGCCCGGTGTGAATACGCCGGGCTTTTTTTATGGCAAAAAAATGCCCGGGCAAGCCGGGCAGGGGAACTAGTCGCTGGTCGGTTTTTCGGCTTTACCCGCCATCTGCGCCAGGAAGTCATAGCGTTTTTGCAGGTCGGCAGCGGCATCTTTCCAGAGCTGCTCGGCCACTTCCGGCTGCTGGGCGTTAAGGCGACGGAAGCGCTGTTCCTGCATTAACGTCTCGGCCAGGGCATCTGACGGCGGACGCGAATCCAGCGCCAGCGGTAATTTACCCTCGTCTGCACGACGCGGGTCGAACCGGTACAGCGGCCAGAAGCCGGTCGCGGTCAGCTGGCGCATCTGGTCATGGCTGAGGGCCAGATCGTAGCCATGCTCTTCGCAAGGGCTGTAGGCAACGATCAGCGACGGGCCAGGATACGCTTCCGCTTCCTGAATCGCTTTCACCGTCTGGTTAAGCTGGGCACCCAGGGAGATTTGCGCGACGTAAACGTGACCGTACATCATCATGCTCACGCCGAGATCTTTGCGCGCCTTGCGTTTACCGTGTTCGCCGAATTTCGTTACCGCGCCTAACGGCGTCGCTTTCGACGCCTGGCCGCCGGTATTGGAATAACACTGCGTATCCAGAACCAGGATGTTGACGTTTTCGGTCAGGCTCAGCACGTGATCCAGCCCGCCAAAGCCAATATCGTAAGCCCAGCCGTCACCGCCAATCAGCCAGATTGATTTTTCGACCAGGGCGTCAGCGTCGGTCAGCAGCTGTTCAGCCCCCGCAACGCCCTGCAGCGCGCGGCGCAGCTCAGCAACCTGCTCACGACGTTCTTCTGGCGTCGCGTCCGCATGAAGCGCGTCATTGAGCTCAGCGGGGATCTGCCCGGCAAACTGCTCCAGCAGGCGCATCACGCGCGCGCGGTGCTGGTCGACGGTCAGGCGGAAGCCCAGGCCGAATTCGGCGTTGTCCTCGAATAGCGAGTTTGCCCACGCCGGACCGCGCCCATTCGCGTCGGTGGTATACGGCGTAGAAGGCAAATTGCCCCCGTAGATGGATGAACAGCCGGTAGCGTTGGCAATCAGCATCCGATCACCGTACAGCTGGGTAAGCAGCTTGATATACGGCGTTTCACCACAGCCGGAGCAGGCGCCAGAGTACTCAAACAGCGGCGTAATCAGCTGTGAGGTACGAATATCAATACGTTCCAGTTTGCTGCGATCGATTTCCGGCAGATTCAGGAAGAAGTCATAGTTGACCTTCTCCTCTTCAACGTGCTCCAGACGCGACATCATATTGATGGCTTTGATCTCCGGATCCTGCCTGTCTTTCGCCGGACAGACCTCGACGCACAGGTTACAGCCGGTGCAATCTTCCGGCGCGACCTGCAGAACGTATTTCTGTCCGCGCATATCGCGAGATTTCACATCCAGCGAATGCAGGCTGGCAGGCGCGGCTTCCATCTCTTCCGGTGAAACCACTTTGGCACGAATGGCAGAGTGCGGGCAGGCCGCAACGCAGTGGTTGCACTGGGTACACAGCTCTTCTTTCCAGATGGGGATCGCTTCGGCAATGTTACGTTTTTCCCAGCGCGTGGTGCCCATCGGCCAGGTGCCATCCGGCGGTAGCGCGGAGACGGGCAGGGCATCGCCCAGGCCGGCCAGCATCGCCGCCGTCACGGTCTTAACGAAATCGGGCGCCGCATCGGACACCACCGGAGGGCGGTTCGGGCTTGCGGCATTCACCGGCTGAAGCGGTACCTCAAACAGCGATTCGCGTGCCAGCGCCAGCGCCTGCCAGTTTCGCTCGACCAGCTCCTGGCCCTTGCTGCTGTAGCTTTTAGCAATCGCACCCTGCAGCTCCACCAGCGCGCTGTCGCCCGGCAGAATATTGGTCAGATGGAAGAAGGCCATCTGCATAACGGTATTAATACGCGCAGCCAGGCCACATTCGCGGGCAATTTTTGCAGCGTTGACCACGTAGAAACGGGCTTTTTTCTGGTTCAGCACCGCCTGAACTTCCTGCGGCAGCCGCGCCCAGACTTCGTCCGCGCTGTACGGCGTATTGAGGAGGAAAATGCCGCCGGGCTTCAGGCGCTCGGCCATCGGGTATTTATCGATAAACTGCAGCTGGTGGCAGCCAACAAAATCGGCCTGAGAGATAAGATACGCGGAGCGGATGGGCTGCTCGCTCACGCGCAGGTGGGAAACGGTCAGGCCGCCTGCTTTTTTGGAGTCGTAGACGAAGTACCCCTGGGCGTACCACGGCGTGGAGTTGCCGATGATTTTGATGTTGTTTTTGGTCGCGGAGACGCTGCCGTCGCTGCCCAGACCGTAGAACAGCGCCTCAAGTTTGGCGGTCGAGGGCAGGGTGTTTTCCGGCAACGACAGGGAAAGATTCGTCACATCATCATAAATGCCGACGGTAAAGCGCGGTTTGGGTTTCGCTTCGCCTAACTCGTTGAATACCGCCAGCACGCAGTCCGGCCCAAACTCTTTGGAGGACAAGCCATAGCGACCCCCAATCACGCGCGGCAGCGTTTCACGTTCGCCCTGATTAAAGGCTTCTGCCAGGGCGGTCATTACGTCCAGATAGAGGGGTTCCGCCTGCGCGCCCGGCTCTTTGGTACGGTCGAGCACCGCCACAGCGCGGGCGCTTTCAGGCAGAGCCGAAAGCAGATGTTTGGCCGAGAACGGACGGTAGAGACGCACCTTAAGCACGCCAACTTTTTCACCACGCGTCAGCAGCTCGTCTACTACCTCTTCACAGGTCCCAATGGCTGACCCCATCAGCACAATTACCCGTTCCGCCTGCGGATGGCCGTAGTACTCAAACGGTTTGTACTGCCGGCCGGTTGCGGCGGCAAAGTCATCCATTGCCTGTTCAACATGGTCGTAAACCGCGTTGTACCAGGGATTAGTGGCCTCGCGGGACTGGAAATAGGTATCCGGGTTCGCCGATGTCCCGCGAATAACCGGGTGTTCAGGATTAAGTGCCCGGGCGCGATGCGCGTCGATTTCCGCCTGCGGCAGCAGATTCAGGATTGTCTCGTCAGCCAGCGGGACGATTTTGTTGATTTCGTGAGAGGTGCGGAAACCATCAAAGAAGTGAATAAACGGCACGCGGCTTTTAAGCGTGGCGATATGCGAAATTAAGGCAAAGTCCTGCGCTTCCTGAACTCTGCTGGCACATAGCATCGCACAGCCGGTCTGGCGCACGGCCATCACGTCGGAGTGGTCACCAAAGATAGAGAGCGCGTGGGTAGCAACGGTGCGCGCGGCAACGTGCAGAACGAAGGGCGTCAGCTGACCGGCGAGTTTGTAAAGCGTAGGGATCATTAACAGCAATCCCTGTGAGGAGGTAAACGACGTGGAAAGCGCGCCGGTCTGAAGCGCACCGTGTACCGTGGCAATCGCACCGGCTTCAGACTGCATTTCAACCACTCTCGGGACATCGCCCCAGACGTTTTTTAACCCGTTACCCGCCCAGGCATCCGCCTGCTCGGCCATGGTAGAACTTGGCGTAATCGGGTAGATGGCGATAACTTCACTGGTGCGAAACGCCACTGAGGCAACTGCACCATTACCGTCAATAGTTTGCATAGGACAACACCCTTACATTGCGCAAAAAAATAGGGGTCTGTATTACGGCAACAAACCCTGAATATTATCTGTGTATTCTAGCAAACGAGGGATTTTACGATTTTCGCTTTTGTGTCCTTGATATTCCTGCCATCAATGAGTAGATCAAACTTTTGGCGAAAAAATTGCGAGGAATTGTTTCCGGAGCGCATAAATACGCACTTCCACTCTCGACGACAAGGGATGTGATGCCTATTATGCATAGGTTTCGCATTATTCATGGGGGAGAAAGCATGCGCTCAGCATTTTGGGTAGGGTGTGCCGCGTTATTGTTGTCGGCATGTAGCAGTGAACCAGTCCAGCAGGCAACGGCAGCCCACGTGGCGCCGGGAATGAAAGCGGCAATGTCCAGTTCAGGTCAGGCCAACTGCGCGATGATTGGCGGTTCGCTGTCTGTCGCCCGCCAGCTTGATGGTTCTGCTATTGGGATGTGCGCCTTGCCAAACGGCAAACGCTGTAGCGAACAGTCGCTTGCCGTTGGAAGCTGCGGTAACTACTGATTATTCTACACGCTTAAACATCAGCGTTTTATCGGCTGTTGCCAGCGTTAACTGGTCCTCAGTCAGGTCGACCTGCGCCCCTTTGCGCAGCATGTCGCCGATGGTCTGATCCAGCTCATTCAGGTGCGGCTCAGTACAGAGCTTGCGCGTCATGGCCAGCGTTTTAACCTTCAGCTCGCCTTCGGACAATTTCCCCTGTCCGTTGAAGCGGTTACACATCTGACCAGAAACGCTGATGTTATTCACCAGGCTGATATCTGGCAGCGCGCTAAAACCGATCTCAGGTTGCGTTGTCGCGGTCTTCACGGCCTTACCGTTGACGTTTTCCAGCACAAAGCGATGGTTTTTAAGTTGCTCCGGCTGTACGGAGGCTTTGCCCGGATTAACGCAGCCGGAAAGGACAAGACTAATAACGCTTAACGCAATGAGCTTTTTCATTTTTCTTCTCAAACTATAAATACCGTGAATCTTTTTCCAGTGTAACGATACTCTGCCGTGCGTTAATGGGGTTTATCTGAAAGTGCGGGGGGAAGTACCGGGCAACGCAGCGGTTGCCCGGAATGACGTTAATGCGATTTAAACCCTGCCGCCGTCATCAGCATACGGAAGAGCATACTGACAGCAGCCAGCGCCAGTACGCTGCCGCCCCAGATAATGGCCAGCCACAGTAATCTTTTCCAGACCGGTTGTTGCATCAGTGATAACCCTCCCCATGCTGAACTTTGCCGCGAAACACGTAGTAGCTCCAGAAGGTGTAGACCAGAATAACGGGAATGATCAACAGCGCGCCCACCAGCATAAAGCCCTGGCTTTGCGTCGGGGCGGCGGCCTGCCACAGGGTGATCGACGGTGGAATAATATGCGGCCAGATGCTGATCCCAAGCCCGCTAAAGCCGAGGAATATCAGCCCCAGCGTCAGAATAAACGGACGGCTATGGCTGGCGGGATTATTCAGGCAGCGCCACTGGTACAGGCTAAAAATCACCACCAGAGCAGGGACCGGCAGCAGATAAAACAGATTCGGTAGCGTGAACCAGCGCGCAGCGATGGCCGGTTGCGCCAGCGGCGTCCAGAGGCTGATCGCCGCAATAAACGCCAGAAGGACGATTAACAGCGTTTTCGACACCTCACGCATACGCTGCTGCAGCGCGTTTTCGCTTTTCATCACCAGCCAGGTAGAGCCTAACAGCGCATAGGCCACCACCAGCCCCGCGCCGCAAAACAGGTTAAACGCGGTAAACCAGTCAAAGGAGCCGCCGGTATAGGCCCGGCCGGTGACGGTAAAGCCGTTAATGACGGCGCCTACCGTCACGCCCTGGGTGAACGTTGCCAGAATTGAACCGCCAATAAACGCCTTATCCCAGAAGGGGCGGTGGGCCGGCGTGGCTTTAAAGCGAAACTCAAATGCCACCCCGCGGAAAATAAGTCCGATCAGCATTAACGTCAGCGGAATGGTCAGGGCATCAACGATCACCGCATAGGCCAGCGGGAATGCGCCGAACAGGGCGGCACCGCCAAGCACCAGCCAGGTTTCGTTTCCGTCCCAGACCGGCGCGACGCTGTTGACCATCACGTCGCGATCGTCGGCGTTCTGCGTGGCCGGGAACAGAATGCCAATCCCCAGATCAAAACCGTCCATCACGATATACATCAGCGTGGCGAAGACGATGATCACAAACCAGATAATGGAAAGATCGATACCCATTATGGCTGCTCCTTATGTTCAGTTGTGACGGCAGAAAGCGGTCGCGCCGGACGTCCGTCGGACTCGGTGGCGAAAGTTTCATGCGGCTGCGGGCCTTTTCGGATGAGGCGTACCATATAGCTGTACCCCACGCCGAATACCGAGGTATAGACGACGAAGAAGGCCAGCAGGCTTACGCTCATATGCAGGTCACCGTGGGCAGAAACCGCATCCTTCGTTCGCTGGAGTCCGTAGACCACCCACGGCTGGCGGCCCACTTCGGTGGTGATCCACCCGGCCAGGATGGCAATCAGCCCGGTTGGCCCCATCAGCAGCGCAAACCACAGGAAGGGGCGCGACGAATACACGCGTTTTTTGTAGCGCAGCCAGAGAGCCATCACCCCGAGCAGCAGCATCAGCATGCCCAGGCCCGCCATAATGCGGAATGACCAGAACACGATGGTGGAATTCGGACGGTCTTCCTTCGGGAACTCTTTGAGAGCCGGAACCTGTTTATCCAGGCTGTGCGTCAGGATAAGACTCCCCAGCGCCGGGATCTCCAGCCCAAAGCGGGTGCGCTCCTGCTCCATATCCGGCCAGCCAAACAGCAGCAGCGGGGTAGGCTCACCCGGCGGATTTTCCCAGTGGCCTTCAATGGCGGCAATCTTGGCGGGCTGGTGCTTCAAGGTGTTCAGACCGTGCATATCGCCAACCATGGCCTGGATGGGGGCGACAATCAGCGTCATCCACAGCGCCATCGAAAACATCGCCCGGATTGCAGGGGTATTATTCCCGCGCAGCAGATGCCATGCCGCGGATGCGCCCACAAACAGGGCGCTGCTCAGGAATGCGGCTATCGACATATGCAGCAGGCGGTAAGGGAAGGAGGGGTTAAACACCACGGCGAACCAGTCCACCGGCACGACCTGACCGTTGACGATCTCATAGCCCTGCGGGGTCTGCATCCAGCTGTTCGATGAGAGGATCCAGAAGGTGGAGATAATGGTGCCCAGCGCCACCATACAGGTGGCGAAGAAGTGCAGACCCGGCCCGACCTTGTTCCAGCCAAACAGCATCACGCCGAGGAACCCGGCTTCGAGGAAGAAGGCGGTCAGCACTTCATAGGTCAGCAGCGGGCCGGTAATGCTGCCCGCAAACTGTGAAAATCCACTCCAGTTAGTGCCGAACTGGTAGGCCATCACCAGCCCGGAGACCACGCCCATGCCAAAGTTGACGGCAAAAATCTTCGACCAGAAATGGTACAGCGAGCGCCAGACCGGATTTTTGGTTTTCAGCCACAGCCCTTCGAGTACGGCAAGATAGCTTGCCAGACCAATGGTGATCGCCGGGAAAATAATGTGAAAGGATACGGTAAAGGCAAACTGTATCCGTGCAAGGTGAAAAGCATCTAAACCAAACATGCACAGCCTCAATGTCAAACGGTGTGCTGTTATGGTATAGGGGCAACGTTCGGACTATCAGACGCAGAAAAGTGATTTTTAACCATAACAGTTGGCTTAAAGCTCATGCTTTAGGCATCTGATATACCTCGCCTGAGGAATAAAAACCGTCTTTTTATGAATTTTACGCATAAAACTGCTTGCCTTGTCGTCTGCGCCGTGCGTTAATGGTCCTCTGGTTTTGAGTCCAAATAAATATCTGACGTAGTTTTATAAAGCAGTTCTCATCACGTTGTGCCTCTCCGCAGCCTCTCTTGGGTCTTTATCTACTTTCCGATTCGTTTTGTTTAAAACCATTATTGCCCAATCGGCCCATTAGTAATTTACGTTTTACGTGTCAGGAGAATCCTATGACTTCTTATATTCATTTCCGCTGCCCATGCTGTCATGGCTCGCAGTACCGTACCTCAGTCTTTGATATGTCTGAGAAAAACCCACTCGGCGCGAAATGCATCTTTTGCAAATCGTCGATGATCACGCTCGATCACCTGGCCGCCGCGCGTCAGGCGCAAAGCCACGTTACCGAGTACCGTAAGTAATTCGTTTCACGAACCATAACAGTTAGCTAAATCTTCTCTTTTTCTCCTGCTGATATACACTGTCGGTCACAAGGAGAATTTGATGAAAAAATACCAGCGTCTGGCGCAACAAATTATCTCGCAGATTGAGCTTGGCGTATGGCTGCCGGGCGATAAGCTGCCTTCGCTGCGAGAGCAGGTGGCGAGCAGCGGCATGAGTTTTATGACCGTTGGCCACGCGTATCAGATGCTGGAAAGTCAGGGGCGCATTGTCGCCAGACCGCAGTCGGGCTATTACGTTGCCTCGCGCCCGACCGCACATCAGCCTGCTCCACCTGCCCAGGTGATGCGTGATGAAGTGGTGGATATCAACACCTACATCTTCGACGTCTTACAGGCCAGCCGCGACCCGTCCGTTGTTCCTTTTGCCTCCGCGTTTCCCGACCCACGACTTTTTCCGCTGCAGCAGCTCAACCGCTCGCTGGCGAACGTCAGCAAAACCGCGACGGCGATGAGCGTGATTGAGAACCTGCCGCCGGGTAACGTCGATCTCCGCCACGCCATTGCCCGTCGCTACGCGCAGCAGGGAATGAACATCTCCCCGGAAGAGATTGTGATCACCGCAGGCGCGCTTGAAGCGCTCAATCTCAGCCTGCAGGCTGTAACCGAGCCGGGCGACTGGGTGATAGTCGAAAACCCGTGTTTCTACGGCGCGCTGCAGGCGCTGGAACGCCTGAAGCTCAAAGCGTTGTCGATTGCGACGGATGTCCGCGAGGGGATTGATCTGAATGCCCTTGAACAGGCGCTGAAGGAGTACCCGGTTAAAGCCTGCTGGATCATGACCAACAGTCAGAACCCGCTTGGCTTCACGCTGAGCGCGGAGAAAAAAGCGCAGCTTGTCGCGCTGTTAACGCAGCACAACGTCACCCTGATTGAAGACGATGTCTACAGCGAACTCTATTTTGGCCGCGAAAAGCCGCTCCCGGCGAAAGCATGGGATCGCCAGGACATGACGCTGCACTGCTCGTCTTTTTCAAAATGTCTGGTGGCCGGTTTTCGCATCGGCTGGGTTGCGGCAGGAAAACACGCGAGACGCATTCAGCAGCTGCAGCTGATGAGCACGCTCTCAACCAGCTCACCCGTGCAGCTGGCGCTGGTGGATTACCTGGCGACGAAACGCTACGACGCCCATCTGCGCCGCCTGCGGCGTACCCTCGCCGAGCGAAAACAGCAGGCCTGGCAGTCTCTTTTGCGCCATATGCCTGCCGGCGTCAAAATTCACCATAACGACAGCGGCTACTTTTTATGGCTGGAGCTTCCGGCGCAGCTGGATGCGGGTCTGCTCAGCGAAAAAGCCTTAACGCACCACATCAGCATTGCGCCCGGAAAGATGTTTTCCACCTCCGACGCGTGGACACCGTTCTTCCGGTTTAATACCTCCTGGGCCTGGGGAGAGCGAGAAGAGCAGGCGGTCATTCAGTTAGGAAAATTAATTAGCACGATGCTGGAATAAACTTTTCTCCGTTATTTAAATAATCAATTCTTATCCTGATGACGGCGCTGCGAATATTTCGCGGTGCCCTGTCATAGGAAATCTGCATACCGTCTCTCGCGGCTAACTCCTTGTCTATAATCCAGTTAACGGGGAATGCGCCCTCGGTCACACCTTGATGAAATTTCCTGAAGCCGTACGGTGCGGCGCATTTGCGCGGTCTACGTTTAATAAGGGAGATATTTTTACGGCACGGCTGCCGCTAAATTTCATTGCGACAGGAGTAACTCTTATGAGCAAACATTTTGCCCGCAGCAGCCTGTGCGCGCTCGGCATGACTATCATGACAGCGCAAGCCGCAGAACCACCAAAGGCCATCGGCGACGGGGAAGGTCGGCTGGATATTATCGCCTGGCCGGGATACATCGAACGCGGACAGACGGATAAAAATTATGACTGGGTCACCCAGTTTGAAAAAGAGACCGGGTGTGCGGTCAACGTCAAGACGGCGGCCACGTCGGATGAAATGGTCAGCCTGATGGCGAAAGGGGGATATGACCTGGTCACCGCCTCGGGTGACGCCTCCCTGCGCCTGATCATGGGTAAACGCGTTCAGCCCATTAACCCGGACCTCATCCCCAACTGGAAAACGCTCGACGCGCGGATTGTAAAAGGGGAATGGTTTAACGTCGGCGGGAAAGTTTACGGCACGCCGTATCAGTGGGGGCCAAACCTGCTGATGTACAACACCAAAACCTTCCCGACGCCGCCGGACAGCTGGAGCGTGGTCTTTACCAAACAGGATCTGCCGGACGGTAAAACCAATCAGGGACGCGTGCAGGCGTACGACGGGCCGATTTATATCGCCGATGCCGCGCTATTCGTCAAAGCCACGCAGCCGCAGCTGGGTATCCAGGACCCGTATCAGCTCACCGAAAAACAGTATGCCGCCGTGCTCAAGGTGCTTCGCGACCAGCACGCGCTGATCCACCGCTACTGGCATGACACCACCGTCCAGATGAGCGACTTCAAAAATGAAGGCGTCGTGGCCTCCAGCGCCTGGCCATATCAGGCGAATGCGCTGAAGGCTGAGAACCAGCCCGTTGCTACCGTCTTCCCGAAAGAGGGGGTGACCGGCTGGGCGGACACCACCATGCTGCACGCCCAGGCAAAACACCCGATGTGCGCCTACAAGTGGATGAACTGGTCGCTGACGCCGAAAGTGCAGGGCGATCTGGCGGCCTGGTTTGGCTCCCTGCCCGTGGTTGCAGAAGGGTGTAAGGCCAGCACGCTGCTGGGTGAGAAAGGCTGCGAAACAAACGGTTATAACGAGTTCGACAAAATCATGTTCTGGAAAACCCCCATCGCAGAAGGCGGCAAATTTGTCCCTTACAGCCGCTGGACGCAGGATTACATCGCCATCATGGGCGGTCGTTAATTGCCCGGGAGCAGAACATGACGTACGCGGTAGAGTTTAACAATATTTCCCGTCTGTACGGCGACGTACGGGCGGTGGATGGGGTCACCATTGCTATTCGTGATGGAGAATTTTTCTCCATGCTGGGGCCTTCGGGCTCCGGCAAAACCACCTGCCTGCGTCTGATAGCGGGTTTTGAACAGCTGTCAGGCGGCACGATTTCTATCTTCGGCAAAGAGGCGAGCGAACTGCCTCCCTGGGAGCGGGATGTGAACACCGTCTTTCAGGACTACGCGCTGTTCCCGCATATGTCGATTCTCGACAATGTTGCCTACGGGCTGATGGTCAAAGGCATCGACAAGAAAAAACGCCATGCGCAGGCCCGTGATGCCCTGGAAAAAGTGGGCCTGAGCTTTGCCGTTGCCCGCAAACCCTCGCAACTTTCCGGCGGCCAGCGACAGCGTGTCGCCATCGCCCGGGCGCTGGTTAATGAGCCGCGCGTCCTGCTGCTGGATGAGCCCTTAGGTGCGCTCGATCTCAAACTGCGTGAACAGATGCAGTTCGAGCTGAAGAAGCTTCAGCAGGAACTCGGCATCACCTTTATTTTTGTCACCCACGATCAGGGCGAGGCCCTTTCCATGTCAGACCGGGTGGCGGTGTTCAATAACGGGCGCATCGAGCAGGTGGATACCCCGCGCGATCTCTACATGCGTCCGCGCACGCCGTTTGTCGCCGGTTTTGTCGGCACGTCCAACGTCTTTGATGCGGGCCTTGCGCAGAAAATTTGCGGCATGGAAGGCAGCTATTCCCTGCGTCCGGAACATATACGCCTAAATGAGGGCGGAGAGATTCAGGTTGAGGGCATCGTGCAGGCCGTTCAGTATCAGGGAGCGGCCACGCGTCTGGAGCTGAAGCTCGCAGATGGCGCCAGGCTGCTGGTGAGCCAGGCCAATCTCAGTGAAACCTCACCGCTGAGCGGCATTGCGCCGGGGCAGGCGGTGATGGCGTCGTGGTCACGCGAGGCGATGATTCGCCTGCACGAGGAGAGGTGAAATGTCTATGAGCGTTGCGCATCCTCCCGCCTCGCATGGGCGCTTAAGCCGCATGACGGCGCTGTTCTGGCGTAAACCGTCGCTCGGCCTGTTCCTGCTTCTGCTCGCGCCGCTCATGTGGTTTGGCATCGTCTATTTAGGATCGCTTCTGACCCTGCTGTGGCAAGGTTTTTACACCTTTGACGATTTCACCATGGCCGTCACGCCGGATCTGACCCTGGCGAACATTCAGGCGCTTTTCAACCCGGCAAACTACGACATCATACTGCGCACGTTAACCATGGCGATTGCGGTGACGATAGCCAGCGCCATCCTGGCATTCCCGATGGCCTGGTACATGGCGCGATACACCCGCGGCAAGTGGAAAGCATTTTTCTATATTGCTGTGATGCTGCCAATGTGGGCGAGCTACATCGTCAAAGCCTACGCCTGGACGCTGCTGCTGGCGAAGGACGGGGTGGCGCAGTGGTTTCTCAACCATATGGGGCTGGAGCCGATCCTGACCTCACTCCTTACGCTCCCGGCGATTGGCGGCAACACCTTGTCCA
Organism: Enterobacter sp. E20; assembly: GCF_000801755.2. Lineage (NCBI taxonomy): Bacteria > Pseudomonadati > Pseudomonadota > Gammaproteobacteria > Enterobacterales > Enterobacteriaceae > Enterobacter > Enterobacter sp. E20. The sequence continues at coordinate 2,535,668 of NZ_CP012999.1, read as the reverse complement.
CCTCCGGGCTGGGACGGTTTCTGGTCTTCGTCTATATCTGGCTGCCGTTTATGATCCTGCCCGTCCAGGCGGCGCTGGAACGCCTGCCTGCCTCGCTACTGCAGGCCTCAGCCGACCTCGGCGCGCGTCCTCGCCAGACCTTTCGCTACGTCGTTCTGCCGCTGGCGATCCCGGGAATTGCGGCAGGCTCAATATTCACCTTTTCCCTGACGCTGGGGGATTTCATCGTTCCACAGCTGGTGGGGCCGCCGGGTTACTTCATCGGTAACATGGTCTACTCACAGCAGGGTGCCATTGGCAATATGCCCATGGCCGCCGCGTTCACGCTGGTGCCCATCGTGCTGATTTCACTCTATCTGGCGTTCGTGAAACGTCTGGGAGCATTCGATGCACTCTGAACGCGCACCGCTGTTCCTGAAAGTGGCAGCCTGGGGAGGCGTCATCTTCCTGCACTTCCCGCTGCTGATTATCGCGACCTATGCCTTTAATACCGAAGACGCGGCCTTCAGCTTTCCGCCGCAGGGGCTGACGCTGAAGTGGTTCAGCGTGGCGGCGGGGCGCGGCGATATTATTGAATCCGTGACGTTGTCACTTCAGATTGCCGCGCTCTCCACCGCAATTGCCCTTGTGCTTGGCACGCTTGCTGCAGCGGCGCTGTGGCGAAGCGAGTTTTTTGGCAAGAATGCGATCTCGCTGTTGCTGCTGTTGCCGATTGCGTTACCGGGGATCATCACCGGTCTGGCGCTGCTGACGGCATTCAAAACGATTGACCTTGAGCCGGGTTTTTTCACCATCGTGGTGGGACACGCCACCTTTTGCGTGGTGGTGGTGTTTAACAACGTGATTGCCCGGTTCAGACGCACCTCCTGGAGCCTGGTGGAAGCGTCGATGGATCTCGGGGCCGACGGATGGCAAACCTTCCGCTATGTGGTGCTGCCCAATCTGGGTTCCGCGCTGCTGGCCGGGGGAATGCTGGCGTTTGCCCTGTCGTTTGACGAGATAATCGTCACAACGTTTACGGCGGGACACGAGCGCACGTTACCGCTGTGGTTGCTCAATCAGCTCGGTCGTCCGCGCGACGTGCCGGTCACCAACGTTGTAGCACTGCTGGTGATGCTGGTGACAACTATCCCCATTCTGGGAGCCTGGTGGCTAACCCGCGACGGCGAGAACATTGCCGGCAGCGGGAAATAACAGTGAATTCAACAGGAAAATGCTATGCAAACACAACTGCTGATAGAGGGAAAACTGGTAACCGGAGAGGGAGAAAAACAGCCGGTCTATAACCCGGCCACTGGAGAACTCCTGCTGGAGATTGCCGAGGCGTCAGCGGCTCAGGTCGACGCGGCGGTTCAGGCGGCCGACCGTGCTTTTGGTGAGTGGGGGCAAACCACGCCGAAAACCCGTGCCGAGTGCCTGCTGAAGCTGGCGGATGCGATTGAAGCGCATGGGGAGGACTTTGCCCGGCTCGAATCCCTCAACTGCGGCAAGCCGCTGCACTGTGCTCTGGGTGATGAAATTCCGGCGGTGGTCGACGTTTTCCGTTTCTTCGCCGGGGCCGCCCGCTGTCTGAACGGGCTGGCCGCCGGGGAGTACCTTGACGGCCACACGTCGATGATCCGTCGCGATCCGGTGGGCGTGGTTGCCTCTATTGCCCCCTGGAACTATCCGCTGATGATGGCGGCCTGGAAGCTGGCACCCGCGCTGGCGGCTGGGAACTGCGTGGTGATTAAGCCCTCGGAGATCACGCCCCTGACCGCGCTGAAGCTGGGAGAGCTGGCAAAAGATATCTTCCCGGCAGGCGTTCTGAACGTGCTGTTTGGCCGGGGTAAAACGGTCGGCGATCCGCTTACCGGACATGAAAAAGTTCGTATGGTCTCGCTGACCGGTTCGATTGCTACCGGGGAACATATCCTCGGCCATACCGCGTCCTCCATTAAACGCACCCACATGGAGCTGGGCGGTAAAGCGCCGGTTATCGTCTTTGATGATGCCGACCTGGATGCGGTTGTCGAAGGGGTGCGGACGTTTGGTTTCTACAATGCCGGACAGGACTGTACGGCGGCCTGCCGTATTTATGCCCAGAAGGGCATCTATGCCGCGCTGGTGGAAAAGCTGGGCGCAGCGGTAGCCAGCCTTAAAATGGGTGCGCCGGAGGATGCCTCGACCGAACTGGGGCCGCTCAGCTCGGCCGCCCATCTTTCACGCGTCTGTCAGGCCGTCGATGAGGCGAAAGCACTCGGTCATATCCGCGTTGTCACCGGCGGGAGCAAAAAAGAGGGGGCAGGCTACTACTTCCAGCCAACCCTGCTGGCGGGGGCAAAACAGGACGACGCCATCGTTCAGCGGGAGGTGTTTGGCCCAGTGGTGAGCGTCACCGAATTTGACGACGAGGCGCAGGTGCTGGCCTGGGCGAACGATTCGCAGTATGGCCTGGCGTCATCGGTCTGGACCAAAGACGTGGGCCGCGCCCATCGCCTGAGCGCGCGGCTGCAGTACGGCTGCACCTGGGTGAATACCCATTTTATGCTGGTGAGCGAAATGCCGCACGGCGGCATGAAATTATCCGGCTACGGCAAAGATATGTCGGTCTACGGGCTTGAGGATTATACGGTCGTGCGGCATGTCATGATCAAACACTAAGTCCGTCGCGCCTGGTCGCATGCGCGGCCAGGCGTTTCCCGCGCCCGCCGGGAGTGTTACGCAAGATACTCAATTGTTATTATCCGTAATTTTTAAGTGGTTATTCTGTAACGAAAAAACTTGATCTGTATCAACATATGACGCATATTGCGTGCGGTTATTTTTTCGGCTCTGGTATACAGAATGACGTTGTATCAAAAGATGTTGGTTTTTTACGCAATCATGGCTTCCATCTGCGCATTAATTACCTGGTTCCTCTCTAAAGACCGCAAACGTATCCGCCTGCTCAGCGCTTTTCTGGTGGGGTCAACCTGGCCAATGAGCTTTCCCGTTGCGCTGCTGGTCTCGCTTTTCTGAAGCACGCTTCCATTTTTAAAAGATGAATATGGCATTCCCGATACGCTAACTGTATAAATACACAGTGCATCGTAAAAGGAGTGCTTATGAACAGTTTTTACTCGCAGCAGGCCGGTTGTACCGTGCGCTGGCATGACCTGCCCGGCACCGGCGATCCCGTGGTGTTCATTCACGGGCTGGGCTGCGCCTCTTCCTATGAATATCCCCGTGTCGTTCATGACCCGCTGTTTGGCTCGCGCAGAGCGATCCTCATCGACTTGCCCGGCAGCGGCTACAGCGACAAGCCTGAGCACTACAGCTATAAAACCACCGACCAGTCCCACGTTGTGGCGGAGCTGATTGACCACCTTAAGCTGGATGCCTTCTGGTTATACGGCCACAGCATGGGCGGCAGCATTGCTATCGAAACGGCGGGGCTGCTGGCGTCGCGCGTGAAGGGGCTGATGGTGTCAGAGCCCAATTTTCATTCGGGTGGGGGGATGTTCAGCCGGTCTATTGCAGCGCAAACCGAGCAGCAGTTTCTGACGCAGGGCTATGACGCCATGCTCAGCGCGGAAAAAACGGCGTGGGCAGGGTGTCTGCAGAGCAATGCGCCATATGCCGTCTGGCGGGGCGCATCGAGCCTGGTGGCGGGCGTTGAGCCCGAATGGGAAGCGCAGTTCCTGTCACTTCCTTGCCCGGTAACGTTGATTTTCGGCGAGCTGTCTCTGCCGGATGACGATGTGGACAATCTGAAGCAAAAGGGCGTTGAGGTAAAAATCATCCCTGCGGCGGGGCATTCGATGTCGTGGGAAAATCCGTCTGCCCTGGCACAGACGTTAGCCGGGTGTATGACGATTTGATTATTGTGCAATTTATCATCGTTGCGAAATGTAGGCCGGGTAAGCGCAGCGCCACCCGGCAACAAAGGCGGCTACTTTATCAAAGCCCGTAGTGCCTGACGAGCGTCAGGCTGAACATCATGCTGATGCTGGTAATCAATGTTCTCTATCGCGCGGCTATAGAGGGCGACCAGCCAGTCGTAAACGTATGCGGTAGCCGCATGCACAGGCTGTTCCCCCAGGCGCGTCAATCGAGGCTCCGCGCTGCTGACCACCGGCGTGACGAAGATTGCCTGCCCCCTGCGGATGCGGCTTGCCGGACGTGTAGACACGGGCGTCTGGTCATAACCCAGCCAGCCAATGAAATTGCCCATCACGGCATGCAGCTGTGCCGCGCTGCTTTTATCCGCTTCAACAATGCGCTGAAGCTGTTGAGGCAGATTAAGCCGGTAGCTGGTGACCACCAGCACATCCGCGATTTGCTGTAATACCGCAGGCTCCAGCCCGAGGCGCGCGGCCGTGGCCTCATTGCGGCTCCACTGACGCAGATGATTTATCCAGACTCTGTGCGCCAGGCGCGCTTTGTCTTTTGTCTGGAACAGGCCGGTGCTTTCCTGCGCGTTCTCGGCAAACAGGTCAATAGTGTCCGTAAACAGCCCGTTCACCTGCTCCTCGCGCGGCTGCTGAACGGCGAGCAGCGTTTCAAAGGCTTTCAGCGGCGGCAGCAGGCCTTCAAGCAGTTCGCCGTGGCGGGCGGCGCTGCTTTGCAGCGTGCGCACCATGCTTTCGGCCTGAGCGCGTCTTTTCCCCGGCTCTTCAACCAGCGGCGCCAGATAGCTTTGCATCAGCGATGAGAGCTCCTGTCGCAGCAAGCCTTTCAGCGTGCCGAGACGCTTCTGTCGCTGGGCGGGCAGCGTGGCCTGAGACAGCCATTCGATGACGCGCTGCATGCTGTGGCTGTCCAGCGCCTGCAGCGTGCCCCAGCGTAAACCCGGCTTTCCGAGCAGATGCTGTACGGCTTCATCGAGATTCTGTCGGGTGGTAAAGCGGGCGTCGTGTGGCGTAATCGCCCATACCAGCCCCGGCAGGGCAGATTCTTCAGCAGGCTGCGTCTCCTTGACCCAGTTCATCAGCACTTTTGCTTTTTTGGCCGTCTGTTCGTGCTGCGCCGTCGCATTACAAATCACCAGCACATCCGGCTGAAGCTGTTGACGGTAATGCTCGAGCAGCCACTGGGACTTCGCCTGGCGTAGCGGGTCGGCACGGTTATCTTCAAAAACAGGAATATCAATAATATCGACGTTATCCAGCGCGCCGTTCTCAACCGGCAGCACCAGCTCGCGGGTCAGGAAGGCCAGCACGTCGACGGGGATGCTGATGGCGTTAAGCATTTCACCGCTATTCAGCGGATGAAGCAGCGTCTCCTGCGCGTCCTGAAGATCTAACGTGCCGTCGTGCGTCAGGAACCCTTCACCCGGCAGGCCAAAGCTGTCCACCAGCAGGCTAAGCGGGGCAGCAAGCTCGCCGGCATGGCTGGTCTGGTGCAGCACATGCGCCAGTTTTAACCACTGCTGGGTCAACTCCTGCTGCTCGCCCCACAGCAGCGACCAGACGCTGGCCCGCGTGCTGAGATCGAGAGAAGGCACCAGCCGGGCGAACTCATGCCACAGGGCATCATCAATTTGTTGTTTAGCGGCGGGTACGGTGCTTTGCCAGAAGCGGGCTATCGCACCCACTTCCTGAGCCGTGATGCCGGGCACGCCCTGCGGCTGGCGCAGCCCGCGCCATTTCTCCAGACGTGTCTCAATGACCGCCTTGTCTACCGCGCGCATCTGCGGATGCAGCGTCGTGCGGGCAATAAAGAGCTGTACCAGCTCGGCCTCGGTGACCAGGCTTAGACGCAGCGGGAACGCCTCATCCGCCACCTCCGGGCTTTCCCGGGTGAAGCGGACGGCCATGTTGGTCAGGGCATGTCCCGGATTGATATGCGAAAAATAGTCAAAGGTGCGCTGGCCCGGCGTCACGTTCAGGCGTCCATTACCGCTGCCGCACAGGGATAACAGCAGATGGGCTTTCGCGCTCTGCGAATGACCGTAAAGCCCAATGCTGCTCTGGCGCGTCATGGCGCGTTCAATGGCCTGCTCCCGCGCCTGCGCCGCGTTGATGCGAGCAAGCAGGGCGTCAGCATCGTTATCCAGCACAGGGGCGTTCAGGCGCGTCTCATTAATCCACCCGATTAAGGCTTGAGTGGTGGTCGTCGTCGCTGTCATTTCAGGTATACGCTCCCGCTGTCGATCCAGTAGTGGCTACCGCTGTGTCGGCGATCGGCCAAAGTATTCAGTTTGAAGGTTAATGCGTCAGGGGCAACCGGCGTGCCGTCCTGCAGCCAGGCATCGCTCAGCTCGAAGGCCTCAGGACCTTCCTGCTTGCTGCCGCCGCAGAGCTTCAGCCGCACGTTCAGCACGCCGTCACCGGCAATGGCTTTCGCCAGTTCAGCCGAGTTGATGCTGAGCGTGTAGAGCGGCGTGGCGGGCCAGCGCGCGTTCGCCAGCTGGCGGAAGCCGAGGGTAACGTTACCGCGCAGCGGGAAGTGCAGACGCGCGTCGAGCTTCGCGCCGGGTTTATCAAGATCGATATCCTGATACCAGACGTTTTCCTCGCGCAGGGTATTAACGGTGTTATCCAGCACGCCGAGATACCGCACGGTTGAATACGCGCCAATGTCCGCGGCTTTAAAGTTGAAGCGCGGCAGACGCAGGTCGAGCGCCAGGCTGCAGAGCATGGCCCCCACCGCGGCCGTTGATTTCGGGTTGCCAATGCGCCCCTGCTGGCTGAACGGATACCACTCGTGCACCTGGTATTTATCCAGCCAGACGATACGGTTGACCGGCACCGGCTGCAGATGACGAATCAGCGCCTGAACGCCAGGCAGGCAGCCGGGGCGTCCGGTGATCAGCAGAATATCGCAGCTGTAATGGGATATCGCCTCGCACACCGCGTGGAGCGGCGAGGCCAGCGTAAACTGCCCGGCCAGCATCGCATCCTGCATTTCGCGGAAGTTCACGTGCAGCGGCACGGCGAACAGGTCAAACGCGTCTGAACCCGCAGGCAGGGCATGATCGATCGCCTGCTGCAGATAATTCATGACGTTGCGGGTCGGTTTCTGCGGCAGGAGATCGCCAAAGGTGGCATGCAGACCGGCCAGCGGATCGTCAACGTCGCTCGATTCCCACGCGGCAAGAATAGCGTGGCCAATCGGCATAAAAAGCTGAAGCGCCGTTTGCTGGCGGAGTACGGCCTGGGTGTCTATGCGCCCGGAGTCACCGAACAGCGACGCCATCAGCAGCGAAGCGTCCGAGATACCGGATTTCTGCAGCTGCGTTTGCAGGGCAGGCAACACGTAGCGCTGAATCACGTCCAGAAGCGTATCGTCGCCCGCGACCTTAAAGCCTTCACGGAACAGCAGCTGCGGGGTGATTTTGACGTTATTGCCGGAACCGTCATCCAGCTGATAATGGGTAATCGCCATATCCGTTGTGCCGCCGCCGATGTCGATGGACGCGACGCGCAGCGCGCGGCCCGGCTGGCTACCCGGCTCAGGCTCACGGTCCGGGCGGGCCAGGGAGGCGAAGAAGGCTTCGGTCTGACCGCCAAAGCGGGAGATCGCTTCGTTATACAGCCAGACCAGCTGACCGCAGCTTGCTTCATCCCACTCCATCTGGATTTCAGGAACCGGCACCACGCTTTTATCCTGCTGTTTGCGGGTGACAAAATCCTCATCCTGCGGGTGCCAGCCCATCGCTTTCCAGACGATGGCGATGGCTTCAAACATACGGCGACGGAAAATCTCGCGCTCCTGCTTTGGCATGGCCGAGGGCAGGGTCAGGATCAGGGTGCGCAGCTGGCGCGGCGATGCCGGGAAGCCCAGACGCAGGCGCGTGGCGACGCTGTTGATCTGCCCCAGCGCCTGCGCCAGCAGCTCGCACAGCATGTGCGTCATCAGCGTGCTGCGGCTGTACTGCGGCGAGAAGACCGGCAGCCGCTCGTCCTGCGGCAGCGTGAAGAGCGGTTCGCCGTCATCGTTCATCAGGTTCATCAGCGGAAACGCGGTGGCAAGCGGCTCACGCTGGGTTTTGCTGTTCATCTGGCTAAAGCGCCAGTCCTGCACGACCGGCGTTTCATCCCACAGGTAGCGACGCGGGCTGGAGATGCCGCTGTTGCCTTCGGTCCCAAGACGCTGCATCGCCAGCTTGCGGGCTTCATCGCCCACGCGAACAATCGACGGCCAGACAAAGGCATCTTCGCGACCGCTCTCAACCGAGAAGTGCTGCTTGCCAAAACGCGCTTCCGAAAACTCAAGACGGCTGGTGAACAGCGGCGCATTCAGGAACTGCGGCTCGCTTAATGAGCGTACCTGCAGCTCGGCGGTCTGGCGCAGTCCATCGTTCGCATCGCCGTGGTCTTCAATAATGACGCCGCAGGTGTGGGTATTGCCCACGTCGAGGATCAGGTCGACCGGGATGGCAGGCGTGCTGAGCGTATGGGTAACAAATTTCACTTCCGGCACGGTGAGCTGTTCACCGAGCATGGTCAGCAGGTTAAGCCAGTGGGCCTGATATTCAAACCCGCGCATCGCCTGCTGGAGATCGCGTTCTGAGCGGTTTTCAACGCCGTCGGCATACTGGGTAAAGGCCTCGCGCAGCCAGCCGTCAATCCAGGTCTGGTCGAGGAAACTTTCAACTTCGTTGTCTCGCCAGGCCAGCGCGAATCGGGTCCCGTTCAGAATATCGTTTTCAACCGGGGACAGGGCGGACGTGGCGTGTTCTGCAATCTGGCTGTCAAGGGCGAGCGTGACGCGGTGCGTATTGCCTGCCGTATCGGGTGTATCCAGCCTGCGCACCTGAACGCGGGCCCAGTTATCCGGCCCCTCAACAAAGGTTCGCGGCGGGTTGAAGCGCAGGAACGGAACCGGAAGCCAGACGCCGTCCAGCACCGCCAGGGACTGATGCAGCGGGATGGTGGTTTCCGGCTTAACCACTTCAGGCTGCCCGCCGTTCGTTCCCGGCACGGTATAGCGCCCGTTAACCAGGTCGAAATCGAGCCGCAGAAGCGGGCCGTTCGCGGTTTTACGTACGAAGCGCCCGTTGCTGGCGGTGTCCTGCGGCGTCAGACCGAAATCAAGGAACTGCACGCCGCTGTTGGCAATAAGCGTGACGCTTTGTTTATAGTCGCAAAGATTAACCAGCATAGGATCAGGCACCTGCTTTCTTGAACGTCAGGGGAACGACGGTATTGGCATCATAACGGGCGCGACATTCTGCGATATCGCTGGCGCCTGCTTTACAGGCAACCTCCGGCATCGGGTAGCGGGAGCCGTCGGTGCAGCGGGCAGTACCGCGACTTTTAATCATCAGCTCGCCGTTGCTGTGCAGGCCGGAGAACACTTCCGCGCGGCAGACTACGTTGTCGCCATGGACAACCCGGGCGAAGCCCTTATTGTTCTGGATCTGATAGCGCATTGACGGCGGCTTGCCGGTAACCGGATCTTTCACGTCCAGAACCGCACGCCAGGTGCCGTTCAGGAAACGCGTCGATCCCGCTTTCACCTGATTCGCTTCCATCACCATGGCATCTTTCGGGATGGCGACAATCACCACCGGGGCAGGCTGTGGCGCAGGCGCCAGAGCAGGCTCTTTTTCTTTGCTTGCCAGGACCTCTGCCTGATGCAGCGGTAATTTCATGGCCAGCGGCTCAACCGCTTTGATCGGCTTAGGCGCAATCTCGACGGGCTGAGGTGCAGGCGCCGGGGCGGGTTCAGCGGAAGGCGGCTGTTTTGGCCACAGCAACGGTGCGGCAATGGCGGCAACGATTACTGCGGCAACCGGCAGCGTCCACAGGGGAACGCGGCGCTTTTTCGCGACGATCGGCACAGCCGGTTCCTGAACGGGTTGCGCAACGGCCGGGGCCGGCTCAGGCTCATACAGATCTTCCGGCGTGATGCGCACCACCGTGGAAGGGGCGATCAGCGGCTCGTCGGCGTGTTCAAAGGCCACCACCGGTTCTGGCTCAGGCTCGGGTTCAGGATCTTCAATCACAACGGGGGCGGGCTCAGGGACCAGCGATTCACGCAGGCAGTCGAGGACATCGTCGCGCGCATTTTCGTTCAGGTTTACAAACCCCCAGAAGCTGATGACCGGCTTTCCGTCCACCAGGAAGAGGAAGTTTTCACCCGGGAACTGAAACGCCTTTGACAGCAGAGACCCAAAAAGCTGCTGCGCGGTTTTGGGGGACTGGAGGCATTTCTTGCTTAACGACTCAACGCTGGCTAGCGTGTTTTCCAGGTAGCGCAGGGCGCGATAACGGTCATCTTCATCGGCCGCTTTCCAGCTGGTTACGCTCCCTTCAACGGGGGAATACCAGTCCACGCGGTCACCGCTGTCGTTGACCTGCGGAATAGCCAGACAGTCGACGATGGCCTGTTGTTTGCGCAACCGGAGCGCTTCCCGGATTTGTAACGCTGATTCAAAAACGGCTTGTCCGCCGCCGCCCACGGCCTGAAAGTCATCCAGGTTACCGCTGCGTAAAAGAGTTTTTGCCACGATTTGATCCCATATACTTCTTCACACCGTTACTTTAACGAAACGAGGAAGCAACCAAACGGGGGAAGAGACGCTAAAAGGAGCGATTTCTTGCGGCATAGAAAGTGACGGTTGTGCTTGACGAATAATGGCCCTTAAGGCAAATCACCTTTTCGGGCGCTGGCTGTTAAAACAGCAAAAAACGCGGCTTTAGAATAACCTGATAGTGTTTCGTTATTTGCCAGGTCATATCGCCTGTGCTGTTATTACTGTCTTATATAATAAAACTGTCAGGGTTATAACCATGTCTACAGGGAAAACACTGCTCGCCCTTGCGCTGAGCGCGCTGTTACCAGCCGGTGCCGCATGGGCGGCAAACAACGACACCCTTATTTACTGTTCTGAAGCGTCACCCGAGTCCTTCAACCCGCAAATCGCCAGCTCTGGCCCGTCTTTTGTGGCCAGCTCTCAGGTACTGTACAACCGCCTGATCAATTTTGACCCGGTGAAAAACACCCCGGTCCCGTCGCTGGCGGAGTCCTGGACGATTTCGCCGGACGGCAAGACCTATACCTTTGCCCTGCGCAAAGGGGTGAAGTTCAACAGCAATAAATACTTCAAACCGACGCGCGACTTTAACGCCGATGACGTTATTTTCTCGGTTCTGCGTCAGAAAGACCCTAAACACCCGTATCACAACGTGTCGCAGGGCAACTACGAATACTTTAACGACGTCGGGCTCGATAAGCTGATTCAGGACGTGAAAAAGGTCGACGACTATCACGTTCAGTTCACCCTCAGCGAGCCTAACGCCGCGTTTCTGGCCGACTGGGGGATGGATTTCGCCTCGATTCTTTCCGCCGAATACGCCGACGCGATGCTGAAAAAAGGCACGCCTGAAAACGTGGACACCTGGCCGATTGGCACCGGGCCTTATGTCCTGCAGCAGTACAAGGTAGATTCGCTGATTCGCTACGTCGCTAACCCGAACTACTGGGAAGGCGAGGTGCCGACGAAGCATCTCATCTTCTCCATCACGCCGAACGTGGAAACCCGTCTGGCGAAGCTGCAGACCAACGAGTGCCAGATTATTCCTGCACCGTCCCCGGTTCAGTTTGACGCCATCAAGAACAACAAAGACCTGACGCTGCACTCGGTCGATGCGCTAAACGTCGGCTATCTGGCGTTTAACACCGAGAAAAAACCGTTTGATAACGTGCTGGTGCGCCAGGCGCTTAACTACGCGACCGACAAGAAGGCTATCGTCAATGCGGTCTTTATGGGTTCCGGTACGGTGGCAAAATCGCCGATCCCGCCAAATATGCTGGGCTTTAATAAAGACCTGAAGGACTACAGCTACGATCCTGAAAAAGCGAAAGCGCTGCTGAAGCAGGCGGGGCTGGAGAAGGGGGCGGAAGTCACGCTGTGGTCAATGCCGGTTCAGCGTCCGTACAACCCGAACTCGCGCCGTATCGCCGAGATGATCCAGAGCGACTGGGCGAAAGTCGGCGTGAAGGCCAAAATTGTCTCTTACGAGTGGGGGGAATATCTCTCCGGAATGCGTAAAGGCGAACATGACTCCGCGCTGTTTGGCTGGATGTCCGATAACGGCGACCCGGACAACTTTGCCGACGTGCTGCTGGGCTGCAACAGCATTAAAACCGGATCAAACGCCGCGCGCTGGTGCGATAAGGGTTATGATGATCTGGTGCAAAAAGCGAAGCTGACCAGCAGCCCGGCCGAGCGCGCGAAACTCTACGGCCAGGCGCAGGTGATCTTCTACCAGCAGGCGCCGTGGATCGCACTGGCAAACGGGAAAACGTTCTATGCGACCCGCAGCAACGTGACCGGATACAGCGTGAGCCTGATGGGCAGCGATTTCTCTAAGGCGAAGCTGAACTAAGCGTTTTATTGCCGGGTGGCGGCTACGCCTTACCGGGCCTACATTTGGCACCCGTAGGCCCGGTAAGCGTAGCGCCACCGGGCACATTACAAGGAGTGACAATGTCACATTTAAGCGAAGTTACCGCCCGTGTGGATGCCGCTATTGAAGAGAGCGTCATCACCCATATGAATGAACTGCTGATCGAATTAAGCGATGACGCAGAGCTCAGTCGTGAAGAACGCTACACCCAGCAGCAGCGTCTGCGTACCGCGATTTCGCACCACGGTAAGCAGCATAAAGAGGAGTTGGACGCGCGTGAGGAACAGCTGACCAAAGGCGGCACCATACTGTAACGATCAAAACTGGCGTCGCGCCACCAGCCAGGCCCCGACGACCAGCATCACCGCGCCGCATACCGGGCCAATCAGGGCGCGCAGCGGAATGCCGTGGCTCCTCAGCACGTCCATTACCAGCCCGCCAATCAGCTGGCTTGCCACCAGCACGGCGATAGTCGTCGCCGCGCCAACGTTCTGATACCCGCTAATGCTGGCAAACACGAAAAACGACCCCAGCAGCCCCGGAATAAGCGTCCACCAGCGCACCGTTGCGGCCAGCTCGCTGAATCCGGAGACGCCCTGTTTCAGCAGCAGAATGCTGACAAACAGCACAATGCCGACCAGGGAGTTCAGCAGCATCGCGATAAGAATGGTGGAGGAGGACTGGGTGATGCGCACCATTAAGGTATTTTGCACCACCAGACCTATTCCCGCCGCCACCAGAAACGCCAGGGTCAGGGATTGATTCATGGGATAGCGTCCGGATCGCTGCGCTCGTCCAGCTGCAGCTGCATAAAGGTTAAGTCCAGCCAGCGGCCAAACTTGGTTCCCACCTGCGGCATCTGCCCCGTGGTGACAAAACCAAGCGTTTCGTGGAGGTGAATCGAGGCATGGTTTTGCGCTTCAATACCGGCCACCATCACGTGTTTGCCTATGGCGCGGGCCTCGTTTATCAGCGCGATCATCAGCGTGCGGCCAATGCCTTTTCCCTGATGGCCCGGATGGACGTAGACCGAATGCTCAACCGTATGACGGAAACCGTCGAAGGCGCGCCAGTCGCCGAAAGAGGCGTAACCGGTGATAACGCCGTTTTCTTCACTCACCAGAACCGGGTAACCCGCGAGCGTGCGCGCCTCAAACCACGCGATTCGGTTATCGGTATCGACGGTTTTATCGTTCCAGATCGCGGCAGTATGCAGCACCGCGTGGTTGTAGATTTCGCCTATCGCAGCGCAGTCTTCCTTGCAGGCATGACGAACGATCATGATTAACCCTCTGTGTGTTGTTTACTATAGTATTACATTATTCCTACGATATTACACAATCGTATCGCCCGATCGCTACGGCATAAGCCATATTTTTTTGTTATCAAAAGCCCATTGAAATGCCGTTCATACACTATAGTATGACGTCATGAACACCATAACAGACACGATGAATCAACGGATTAGCGCAAGAATTCGCCTTGAACGCGAGTCTCGCGGATGGTCCCTGAGCGAGCTTGCTGACCGGGCCGGGGTCTCGCGCGCGATGATCCACAAGATTGAACGCGGAGACAGCAGCCCGACGGCCACCTTGCTTGCTCGCCTGTCCGGCGCGTTTGGTATCAGCATGTCAACGCTTATTGCCCGGGCCGAAATGCAGGAGGGCAAGCTGCTGCGCCTTGCCAACCAGCCCGTCTGGCGAGATCCGCAGACACACTACCTCCGCCGCCATGTTTCTCCCCGCACCGATCTGCCCATCGACCTTGTTCAGGTTGAACTGCCCGCGGGCAGCGATGTTCCGATGCCTGCATCATCTTACGCGCTGGCACGCCAGCTTATCTGGCTCCAGTCCGGCGAGCTCGTGTTTCAGGAGGGCGATACGCGCCACGAAATGCACGCCGGAGACTGTCTCGAGCTGGGGCCGCCAAATGACTGCCGGTTCATCAACGAAACGAATGAAACCTGCATCTATCTGGTTGTACGGCTTAACCAGTCTGCCTCGTAATGCTAATGCGATAACGCGGATCCTGAGCCAGGCTGTAATGACATTTGTACCAGAAGGAGATCCCGATGAATCAACCTGTTTCGCAAAATCGCCGCTGGGTACTGGCCTCCCGTCCTCAGGGTGCGCCGGTCGCGGAAAATTTTCGTCTCGAAACGCAGCCGGTTCCCGCCCCGGCTGAAGGGCGGCTTTTGCTGCGTACCGTCTGGCTGTCGCTGGACCCGTACATGCGGGGGCGCATGAGCGATGCGCCATCCTATTCCCCTCCGGTTGAGATTGGCGCGGTGATGGTGGGGGGAACGGTTAGCCGCGTTGAGCAGTCGAATCATCCCGATTTCAAACCGGGTGAGTGGGTGCTGGGCTACAGCGGCTGGCAGGAATATGAACTCTCGGACGGCAGCGGCCTGGTGAAGCTGGGCGAAAATCCGTCACATCCTTCCTGGTCACTGGGTATTCTGGGCATGCCGGGCTTTACCGCCTATATGGGATTGCTGGATATCGGGCAGCCAAAAGCGGGCGAAACGCTGGTGGTCGCCGCGGCGACAGGCCCGGTTGGCGCGACCGTCGGGCAGATCGGTAAAATCAAAGGTTGCCGGGTGGTCGGGGTCGCCGGTGGGGCTGAAAAATGCCGCCATGCCGTTGAGGTCCTCGGGTTTGACCTGTGTCTGGATCATCACGCGGCCGACTTTGCCGAACAGCTGAAACGCGCCTGCCCGAACGGGATTGACGTCTATTATGAAAACGTCGGCGGGAAAGTATTTGACGCCGTGCTGCCGTTACTGAATACCTCCGCGCGCGTGCCGGTGTGCGGCCTGGTGAGCGGCTACAATGCGACGGGCCTGCCCGAGGGGCCGGATCGCCTGCCGCTCCTGATGGCGACCATCCTGAAGAAACGCATTCGTATGCAGGGCTTTATCATCGGCCAGGATTACGGTCACCGCATTAAGGAGTTCCAGGAAGCGATGGGGCGCTGGGTGCAGGAGGGCAAAATTCACTATCGCGAACAGATAACGGACGGACTGGAGAACGCGCCCGAGGCGCTGATTGGCCTGCTCGAAGGGCGTAACTTCGGCAAAGTCGTGATTCGCGTCGCGGGTGACAATAAATAAACAGCATTATGGCGGGGTTTCCCGCCATATTTATTTGTGAAGATACGATATATTGTCTTTAATTAATGGACATGGCATTTCGCGCCCGCATCCCGGATGGGCCCGGAACCAATAAAAAAAACAAACTTTGCTTTTTTGATGTTTTTACGTACTTCCCACCACCAGGCATGACGATACAGGATATATCGGACCAGCGTCGTTTTATTAAAACTGGCGTTTAAAAATAGCATTAAGTTTTAGCTACAGGAATTGAACATGCTTGATTTGGACCACTTAGAAAAAGCCCAAAGGGTCAGTCTTACCATGCAAGTTGAACACAGTTTGAAAGGAGCGTTAATTACAGGCTCACTCAAACCTGGGGCACGACTGATTACGAAAGAGATTGCCGATAAATTAGGAACCAGTATTACCCCTGTTCGCGAGGCGCTTTTGCGGCTGGTGTCATCAGGGGCGTTACACGCCACGCCGGCGCAGGCATTTCTGGTTCCGGAGGTCACGCTGGAGCGCTATAACGAGATTAACGCTATCCGCAAGCAGCTTGAGCCGATGGCGGTCGCCGCGGCCTGTCAGAATATGTCTGATAGCAAACTGGAGGCGTTGCGCAAATTGTCGGATGCCTTTCATGAGGCCATGCGCAACGGGAACGTCCAGCAGGCGTTGCATGCGAATCGCGTCTTCCGGTTTACGCTTTATCAGTATGCAGAAATGCCAACGCTTAATGCCTTAATTGAGCAGCTGTGGGTACGCATCGGGCCCTGTATGAACTATCTGCATCAGGAGCTTAACGACATCAAAGCCTCGACATATCACTATGACGAACTGCTTTCCGCCCTGGAGCGAAGAGATGTTGTTGCCTGTCAGAAGGCGATTGATAAGGTGATTGATGAAGCGAATTTGCTTTTACAGCGACAATATTTTAACTAAGAGATTATTTAGCAGAGCGACTATATTTCGCCCCTAATTATTTATCTGGTGAATAACTCCTGATGGTTTATTGCCATCAGGAGCGTTATTTCATTAATTAAATAAACTTTTCTTATCGCTTACTCGAAGCGATAAGAGACCGACAGCCCGACCCCGTAGTTACGGCCTGGTGCAGGCTCGTAATAACGACCGTTAGACTCGTTGACAATAACCGAGCCCGCGTACTCTTTATCGAACAGGTTATCGACGCGGCCAAAGACGTCCATGCCCCAGCTGCCGTAGTTGAATTTGTACCCGGTGTTCAGCCCGACCACCGTATACGATGGCGCTTTCGCCGTATTCTCGTCATCGGCCATGATATCGCTCATGTAGCGCACGTCTGAACCCGCGTACCAGCCTTCATCCGGCTGCCAGCCAAACGAGGCGTAACCCATGTTGCGGGCAATGCCCGGCATCCGGTTACCGTTACAGTCTGCGTCGCTGCAGACGTTAGTCCGGTAGGTGGCATCAAGGTAAGTCCACGCCATCTTCAGCTTCCAGTTCTCGGCAAACTGCTGGTCGAGGGAGACTTCCACCCCCTGACGACGGGTTTTTCCGGCATTTTTATAGCTGGTACGCCCGCCAGAGCTGGCATCCACCACGATCTCATCATCCGTATCGGTGCGGAACAGCGCCGCGGTCAGCAGGCCATTGCCGATGCGGGTTTTGCTGCCCACTTCATACGTGTTGTTGGTGGACGGCTGCAGGCCGATGTTCAGGCCGCCCTGGTTATCGGCGCGATAGGAGAGCTCGTTGATGGTTGGCGTTTCGAATCCCCGCCCTGCGGCAGCGTAGAGGTTCCATGCGTCCGTCACCGCATACTTCACGGAACCGGCCGGAAGCCACTTGTGATAGCTCGCGTCACCGCTGTCATCGCCGTTGCCCGGCGTAACGTAATGGTCGTTGGAATCAAACCAGACCGAGCTGTAGCGCACCCCCGCATCCACCGACAGTTTCTGCGTCAGCTGCCAGCTGGTTTGCAGGTAAGGGTCAACGTTCCACATCAGGTTACGTTCGTTTCGACGCTTGTCACCCTTCACGCCGTAATCCGGCACGCCGTTGTTCATCACGAAGTTCTCGTATCCGCGACGATCTTCGCTCAGGTTTTCGTAGTTCAGGCCGGTAGTAAACGTCACCGGCACCAGCAGCTCGCCGCGGTGCGTCCAGCGGGTATCCACGCCCTGATAGTGTCGCTGCATATCGATCACACCGCCGGAGTGGGAGGCTTTCAGCTGCGGCTGATACGGAATCGACTGGTACTGCGTCATTTCACGCTCGCCGGCGTACATCATCACGCTGAGATCGTCCTGGGTGCTGAGCTGACGATCGTAGCGCAGACCGGCCTGGGTCTGCTTGATGGTCTTGCGGGTGTTGTACTGATCGCCGCGCGGAGACTGACGCGGATTGTTCTGCCACTCCTGATAGCTCAGCCCGCCCGGATCGTTGGCCTTCATGTCCACGCTGTTGAAAATCAGCGTCAGCTTACTGACGTCATCAATGCGCACGCCCAGTTTGGCGTTAGCGAGGTTTTTGCGCGCGCCGCTGTGGTCGCGGTAGCCTTTGGTGGTGAAGCGGGTGGTGGAAACGGTGTAATCCACATCGCCCGCGTGGGTGCCGTCACCCATCGCGCCGGTGGCTTTCATGCCGTAGCGCCAGGTACCGTAGCTGCCGTAATAGCTGCTGGCTTCAATGGTCGGCGGCTGCTGCCCGGTCTGGGTGTTGATGTTAATCACGCCGCCGGAGGCGTTGCCGTAAAGGGCAGAGAAGGGGCCGCGCAGCACTTCAACGCTCTCCACGCTGGAGAGATCGATGTTAGAGGTCTGGCCCTGTCCGTCCGGCATGGTGGCAGGGATACCGTCGACATACATACGGATACCGCGCACGCCAAACGTTGAGCGGGCACCAAACCCACGCATTGAAAGCTGGAGATCCTGGGCATAGTTCTGGCGGTTCTGAATTTGCAGTCCCGGGACGCTGCCAAGAGATTCAGACAGGTTGATGCGCGGCGCGGCGTGGCGCATGTCATCGCCATTGACGACGCTGACCGCGGCCGGGGTATCCAGTTCCGATACGGTTTGCGGCGTGGCGCTGACGATCATGGTCTGTTCCTCCGCGCTCATTGCGGTTAGCGGCGCGAAAATAACGGGAACCAGCAGCAGCGGGAGAGAAGCCTTACGGGCAGAAATGATTTTCATGAATAAAACCGGTTGTGGTGTATAAACGAACCAAATGGAACATGTCCATACATGTTAAAGGTTTTGTAAATGTTTTGAAAACTATAACCGTACATTGCGTTAATGAAAGGCGAAGCGCGAAAGAAAAACTCCACATTCAGTTCATTAATGATTACTATTCTCATTATCAAAAGGCAATGCCATGACGTTGCCTGCCGGAAGTGATGTCAGCCCAAACCCCTCTTTTCAGAAAAGGAATTGTTATGTCTTTACGTCATCTGTGCTCGCCGCGTCTGAGCCTGTCACTGCTGTCTGCCACTTTACTGCTTGCCGGGACGTTCCAGGTGCATGCCGCCGAAGAGGTGCTGCGTAAAGCGGTGGGCAAAGGGGCGTATGAAATGGCGGTCAGCCAGCAGGAGAATGCGCTGTGGGTGGCGACCTCGCAAAGCCGCAAAACCGATAAGGGCGGAGTTATCTATCGCCTTGACCCGGTCACCCTGGACGTGACGCAGGCGATTCATAGCGATCTCAAACCCTTTGGCGCCACGCTCGACGGCGCGACGCAAACCCTGTGGTTTGGCAACACCATCAACGGCGCGGTGACGGCCATCGATGCGAAAACGGGCGACGTGAAAGGGCGTCTGGTGCTTGATAATCGCCAGCGCAGCGAAACCGTGAAACCGTTGCAGCCGCGCCAGCTGGTGGCGGATGACGCGAGCAACACGATTTACATCACCGGCGTCGGCAAAGAGAGCGTGATTTGGGTGGTGGATGGCGCCACGCTGAAGCTGAAAGAGACCATTGCCAATACCGGTACGTACAGCACCGGTCTGGCGCTGGATGCGCAGGCGAAACGCCTCTATACCACGAATGCGGACGGCGAGCTGGTAACCATAGATACGGCCACCAATAAAATCCTGAGCCGCAAAAAGGTGCAGGATGACGGTAAAGAGCACTTCTACCTGAACCTCAGCCTCGATACCGCCGGCCAGCGCGCGTTCCTGACCGATTCAAAACAGCCGGAAGTGCTGGTGGTGAACCTGAAAGACGGCAGCGTGATTGAGAAAATCGCCGCGCCGGAGTCCCTGGCGGTCCTGTTTAACCCGGCCCGCAATGAAGCCTATGTGACGCACCGTGAAGCCGGCAAGGTGAGCGTGATCGACGCGAAAACGTATAAGGTCACAAAAACCTTCGACACGCCGGTCTACCCGAACAGCCTGGCGCTCTCTGCGGATGGCAAAACCCTGTACGTGACGGTGAAACAAAAATCGACTCGCCAGCAGGAAGCCACCCAGCCTGACGACGTCATTCGTATCGCGCTGTAAATAAAAAAGGGAAGGCATTTGCCTTCCCTTTTTGATGCTTACGGACGCTTAACGCGAGGTTTCTTCCACCAGCGGTGCGTCGTGTTTTTCATCATCGTGATGAACCGGCGCGGTGCTGTGGATCTCGTGAACGCGCTTACGCACGCCGAACCAGCCGGCAATCAGCAGCACGGCCAGCAGAGGAATCGTCGCGATGGTGTAGGTACCGTTCGGGTAGTCAAACGCCATTAACACCAGCACGCTGAACAGGAACAGCAGGGTGAGCCAGGAGGTCACCGGTGCGCCCGGCATCTTGAAGCTCACATCAGCCGCTTTGCCTTCTTTGATCGCTTTGCTCAGACGCATCTGGCAGACTACGATGAAG
Source organism: Enterobacter sp. E20 (assembly GCF_000801755.2). Taxonomy (NCBI): domain Bacteria; kingdom Pseudomonadati; phylum Pseudomonadota; class Gammaproteobacteria; order Enterobacterales; family Enterobacteriaceae; genus Enterobacter; species Enterobacter sp. E20. The sequence continues at coordinate 2,515,407 of NZ_CP012999.1, read as the reverse complement.
GCCCAGGAGGCGATAATCCCCAGTGCAGCCACGTTCAGAACGATCTCAAATACGCGGGACGGCACCAGATAGTTCAGGAACACGCCAAAAACGTAAACCACCAGCGTTGCCAGAATCCCCGCATAGGGAACCTGCTGCTTGCTCATCTTTGACATGAACTTCGGCGCAGAACCGCCCATCGACATGGAGCGCAGGATACGACCGGTAGAGTAAAGACCGGAGTTCAGGCTGGAGAGCGCCGCCGTCAGGACCACGATGTTCATGATGCTGCCAACGTAAGGCACGCCGAGCTTAGAGAAGAAGGTCACAAACGGACTCTGACCTGCCTGATAGGCAGTCCACGGGAGCAGCAGAACCAGCAGCACCACGGAACCGACGTAGAACAGACCGATACGCCAGATCACGCTGTTAATGGCTTTTGGCACCATGGTCTGCGGATCTTTACATTCACCTGCTGCGGTGCCCACCAGTTCGATAGAGGCGAAGGCGAACACCACGCCCTGAACCAGAACCAGCGCAGGCAGCAGACCGTGTGGGAAGAATCCGCCGTTATCGGTTATCAGATGGAAGCCGGTGGCATTGCCGTCCAGCGGCTTGCCGCTGCCGAGGAAGACGGTACCCACGACCAGGAACACCACGATGGCCAGCACTTTTACCAGCGCAAACCAGAACTCCATCTCCGCGAACCACTTCACGCCGATCATGTTCATGGTGCCGACAATCGCCAGCGCGCCAAGCGCAAAGACCCACTGCGGCACATCGCCAAACGCGCCCCAGTAGTGCATATACAGCGCAACGGCGGTGATATCGACAATACCGGTCATCGCCCAGTTGACGAAGTACATCCAGCCCGCAACGTAGGCCGCTTTTTCACCGAGGAATTCACGGGCGTAAGAGACGAAGCTTCCGCTGGAAGGGCGATGCAGCACCAGTTCGCCCAGCGCACGAAGAATAAAGAAAGAGAAGATCCCGCACACCAGATAGACCAGGGCGAGAGCAGGGCCAGCCATTTGCAGACGCGCACCCGCACCTAAAAACAGACCCGTTCCGATAGCGCCGCCGATGGCGATCATTTGAACCTGACGGTTGCCCATCGCTTTGTGGTAGCCCTCTTCGTGGGAGTTCAACCAGCGACGTTTAGCAGCATGATGATCGGCTGCGCTTTTATTGCTTGTTTTCATTGAGTTACCTGTTTGCCTGTCTGAACCGTTATCGTGATAGTCCTGCCTGGCAGAGCGCAATACAAACGATTGCTTCTGCGCAAACACATGTCGCCTTCCCAGTCATTCTGCGTATGGATAAGGCGAAACATGGCGAGGCATCCTACCTGCAATTCATAAGCGACGCAAAATATAACCGTGCCGAAAGTGATGCGCGTCGAAGGAAATCGTGTGGTCAGAGCAGACGGCGATCACAACACGCTGAATCGTGATGAGTTTTTAGACAAAACATTTGGCGGGTTGATTATTTAATCATCAGAATCTCTTAATTATTACCAGGTGGTAAAGATTTTAACTGTTGCAGAGCATCCGCCTGTAACCTGAAAGCGGTAACAGGCTGACGACGGCTCTGCGATAACGCACAAAAATGGCCTCAGGCTTCAAAACCCCAGCGGCTAACCGCCAAAAACGGCAATCGCCTGCTGCAGGCGCGTGGTGCGCTGCGTCAGGTGATTCGCCGCGTGAGTGACGTTATCCACCATCCCCGTATTGTTGTGGGTCATTGCGCCGATACGGGAGATGGAGGCGTTGATGAGTGTCAGCGCCTGGGTTTGCTCCTGCGTGGCGTGGCCGATCTCCTTAATCAGGGAGGAGACCCGCAGCACGTTGTCGATCATGACCGTAAGCTGCGTTTCGGTTTGTTCTACTTTCTCCACGCCAGCGTTGACGCTGGCGACGTTTTTCTCAATCAGCGCTTTGATCTCTTTCGCCGCCGTCGCGGAGTGCTGCGCAAGGTTGCGCACCTCGGCCGCCACCACGGCAAAACCGCGCCCGGCTTCACCTGCACGCGCCGCTTCCACGGCAGCATTCAGCGCAAGAATGTTGGTCTGGAAGGCGATACGATCGATAACGCTGATAATATCGACGATCTGGCTGTTATCCTGCGACACGGATTGCATCATACCGATGGTCTCTTTCATCATCGCTTCACCGCGGTGGGCGCTGTCGCGGGTGCGATCCGCCATCTCCGTGGCTTCTTTCGCTGTTTCTGCCGTCTGCTCCACCGCGCTGGCGATCTCTTCCACCGCGGACGCGGTTTGCTGCAGGAAGTCTGCGGTCTCTTCTGAACGCGTCTGCAGCGCCGCACCTTCTTTCGCGACCTGCTGGCTGATGGTGCCAATCCCGCTGATTTGCGCCCCGACATCGTCAACCAGCGAATTCAGATTCAAACCGGATTGATTCACCAGGCGCATCATCAGCCCGATGTCGTCGATCCTGTCAAAATGGTAATAGTCCGTTTTACGTCCTGAAACCACGCGCTGCATCTGTTGCACAATAGATTTTACCGGACGGGCGATCTGCGCATGAAGATAATAGGTCAGGGCAATAAACAGCAGCGCCAGACTTCCCGACTGCACAAGTTTATCAGGGAATAAATACACCGCGAGGCAGGAGAGTAACGCCGTCGTCGCAATACCCAGATGGATACGTTTACTGGTGCTGAGACATTTAAAGAGCGACATAAACGAAAATAAACCGCGCCGAACCAGTAACCCTTTATAAAAGCGGTAATGTTTTAATTCGTTATTACGCACTTTTGCATACAGTTTTTCACTGGCCGCAATCTCTTCCCGCGCGGGTATATTTCGCACGGAAATATACCCCGTCAGGGATCCACCCTGCCAGACAGGCGTTACGTTTGCCCGCACCCAGTAGTGGTCGCCATTATGACGACGGTTCTTCACCAGCCCCGTCCAGGTCTCACCCTGCTGCAGGGTATACCACATGTCGCCAAACGCTTCGGCAGGCATGTCGGGATGGCGGATGAGGTTATGCGGCTCACCCAGAAGATGTTCTTCTTTATATCCGCTGGCTTCAATAAAAGCGGAATTAGCATAGGTAATATGGCTTTTGGTATCGGTGGTCGACATTAACGTCGAACCATCGTTAAGTAAATACTCGTTTTGTGTAACGGGACTGTTACGCCTCATGAGTAACTCCATGATGATGTGCAAGAATAAAAAATGCCCGGAAAATGCTCCGGCAAGATTAATGTGATTATTTTTATATAACGGACTGCTGCATATTCTGTCTGAAATTCTGACTGCCTGAAATACCCGTTGTTCATTATTTTTAATCTGTTAATGTTCGCGAATGTAATAAAAATGAAAATATTTTCAGGGGCGTATTCTGGAGTCGCTGCAAATAAACGACATAACCCAAACTGAAAGAGGGAGATCGTCTCTCAGGAAAAATTGTCATGCTGAAATAGCGTTTCGTTAACAGGATGAAAACGCTATCATTTGGTCAGTTTTCGTTATTACAGTGAGGCTGAGGTGAAAATTAACGTCATCGGGACCAGCGGGAGCGGAAAAAGCACGCTGGCAAAGCAGATTGCGACCGAACTGGCTATTCCCTATATCGAGATGGACAGACTCTACTGGCGACCTGACTGGCAGGGAACGCCGGACGATGTGTTTCAGGAAAAGCTGGAGCAGGCGCTACAGGCTTCGCCAGACTGGGTGCTTGACGGCAACTATAACCGCACGCGGCCGGTGAAATGGCGTAATGTCGACGTTGTGGTGTGGGTGGATTATGGCTTTGCCCGCACCCTCTGGCAGGCGGTCACCAGGGCAGTCAAACGCGCCTGGCATAAGCGCGAGCTCTGGCCCGGCACCGGGAACAAAGAGAGTTTCCGGCGCGCGTTCTTCAGCAGAGAGTCCATTCTCATCTGGACGATGAAAACCTGGCGTAACAACCGCACGCGTTATGAAGCCGATCTGCAAAACCCGCAGTATGGGCATATTCGCTTCGTCCGCATTACCCGGCGCGGGCAGGGGAAAACGCTGATTGCCGACTTAAAGTCTTATTCTTAGCATGGTTTTATATATCTGATTTCCGGCAAACTAAATGTAAATTAATTGTTTCTCAGTGGTGAAATGCGCCTTTAATAATGTCGACATGTTAAGTCAAACGAGAACGCAACATGTCATGGCGAATCAGCATTCTGGATAAAAGCCCCATCGCTGAAAACGAAACGGCTGCCGATGCGCTGGCGCGTACGCTGGCGCTGGCGCAGCAGGCAGAAAATCTGGGCTATCACCGCTTCTGGATTGCCGAACACCACAACACTCCCCACCTTGCCAGCCCCTCGCCGGAGCTGCTGATTGCCTGGATCCTCGGGCAAACCACGCGCATCCGCGTCGGATCCGGCGGCGTGATGCTTCAGCACTACAGCCCTTATAAAGTCGCCGAGAATTTCAACGTGCTGGCCGCGCTGGCGCCCGGCCGCGTGGATCTCGGCGTCGGAAAAGCCCCCGGCGGGCTGCCGCTCTCAACCCGCGCGCTGCAGCAGGGGCTGAATCAACAGGAAAAGGGCAGCTTCGCCGAACAGCTGGCCCAGCTCGATCGCTGGATCCGTCCTGAGCATCAGTCTCATGAAGAGGCCGTTCGCGCCACGCCGCTGCCGCCGCTGCCTGCCGAGGGTTTCCTGCTGGGCGCGAGTACCGATAGCGCGCTGCTGGCCGCCGGGCTCGGCTGGCACTTTGTCTTTGCCGCGCATCTGAACGGCGATCCGGAGCTGCTGCGCGAGGTGGTCTCGACCTGGCGTAAGCACAGCGCTCGGGACGTGATTGTGGCGGTACAGGCGATTGTTGCGCCGACGCAGGCCGAAGCGGAAGCCCTGGCGCAGAAGGTCGAAGTGTGGGGCGTTGAGCTGGCAAACGGCCAGCGTGTCACCGTGGCCAGCGAAGAGCAGGCCTACGCCTTTGCGCGCCAGGCGGGCAGCGAGCCGGTGCGCATTGCACGTCGGGCGCAGTCGCTGCTGGCGGGTACGGCTGAGTCGGTGCTGGAACAGCTTAACGCCCTGCATGAAAAGTGGGGCATTGACGAATTTATCATCGACACGCCGGTCGCGGAGGGGGCAACGCGCGTCGCGTCGCTGCGCCTGCTTGCCGAGGCGCGTCTTAACAAGGAGGTCACCGTATGAGCTTTGGCGAACAGCTGATTGCCTGGCGTCGCGAGCTGCACCAGAACCCGGAGCTCTCCGGCCAGGAAGTGGAAACCACAACGCGCCTGCGCCAGTGGCTGACGAATGCCGGGATCACCCCGCAGCCTTACGACCTGTCGACCGGGCTGGTGGCGGAAATCGGCTCGGGCAACAAACTGATTGCGCTGCGCGCGGATATCGACGCCCTGCCGATTGAAGAGCGCAGCGGCGTGCCGTTTAGCTCCCAGCGTGCAGGCGTAATGCATGCCTGCGGACACGATATCCACACCAGCGTGATCCTCGGCGCCGCGTTAAAGCTGAAAGAGCGGGAAGCCTCGCTTAACGGCCGGGTGCGGATCCTGTTTCAGCCTGCCGAAGAGAACTTTGGCGGTGCGAAGAGCATGGTGCGGGCCGGTGCCCTGCGCGACGTCAGCGCCATCTTCGGCATGCATAACGAGCCCGGCCTGCCGGTCGGTGAGTTCGCTACCCGCGGCGGGCCGTTTTATGCCAACGTCGATCGCTTCGTGATCCGCATTACCGGTAAGGGCGCGCACGCCGCACGTCCGCACGAAGGCAATGACGCCATCGTGCTGGCGAGCCAGCTGGTGACGGCGCTGCAAAGCGTCGCCAGCCGCAACGTCAATACGCTGGATTCGGTGGTGCTGAGCGTGACGCGCATTGCAGGCGGTAACACCTGGAACGTGCTGCCGGAAAGCGTCGAGCTGGAAGGCACGCTGCGCACCCACCGCACGGAAGTGCAGCAGAACGTGAAAGCCCGCGTGGGCGAAATCGCCGCCGGGTTTGCCAGCGCCTTTAGCGCGCAGATTGATATCACCTGGTATGCCGGGCCCACCGCGCTGGTGAACGACGAGCGCTGGGCCGATTTCGCCACCTCGGTCGCCAGAGAAGCAGGCTACGAAACCCGGCACGCCGAGCTGCATATGGGCGGGGAAGATTTCGCGGTCTATCTGCAGCAGATCCCGGGGGCGTTTGTCAGCATCGGCAGCAACAGCCCGTACGGTTTACACCATCCGGCATTCAACCCGGATGAGGCATTAATTGAGCCCGCTGCCCGCTATTTTGCACAGCTTGCGGAAAAAGCCCTGCAACACGTTTAATTCTGAAGAGGTGAATATGTCTGCACATCGTCAACTGCGGCTCGGGACCATTTTGCATGGTGCATCGGGAAATATGTCCGCCTGGCGTCACCCTGAGGCCGTCGCCGATGCCAGCATCAATTTTGATTTCGTCAAAGCGACGGCGTTAAAGGCGGAGGAGGGCAAACTCGATTTTTTATTCGTTGCCGACGGTCTCTATATCAACGAGAAATCGATCCCGCATTTTTTAAACCGCTTTGAACCGCTGACGGTGTTATCCGCTCTCGCCAGCATCACCTCGCGCCTGGGGCTGGTGGGAACCTTATCCACCTCCTACAGCGAGCCCTTCACCACGGCACGCCAGTTCGCCAGCCTCGACCACCTCAGCAACGGGCGCGCGGGCTGGAACGTGGTGACTTCGCCGCTGGAAGGGTCAGCGAAGAACTTTTCCCGTGAAAAACATCCCGAGCACGCGCTGCGCTATCGCATTGCGGATGAATATCTCGACGTGGTGAAAGGGCTATGGGATTCCTGGGAAGGTGATGCCTTTGTGCGCAACAAAGAGAGCGGTCAGTTTTTTGACCCGGCCAAATTGCATACCCTGGACCACCACGGTGATTTCTTCCAGGTCGCCGGGCCGCTGAATATTGGTCGAACGCCGCAGGGGCGGCCGATTGTCTTTCAGGCGGGCGCGTCGGACGACGGGAAAAAGCTGGCGGCGAAACATGCCGACGCCATTTTTACCCATCACGAGACCCTCGATGAGGCAAAAGCCTTTTATCGCGACGTGAAGCAGCAGCTGGAAAGTAACGGACGCCGCGCGTCAGAATTACATATTTTCCAGGGCGTCAGCGTGATTGTGGGTAAAGACGCCGATGACGTGGAAAACCAGTATCAAACCACGGCGGCGCTGGTGTCGATTAACGATGCCCTCAACTACCTCGGACGCTATTTCGAACATCACGATTTCAGCCAGTACCCGCTCGACGAGCCGTTCCCGGATATCGGCGACTTAGGCAAAAACAGCTTCCGCAGCACCACTGATGAAATTAAGCGTAACGCCCGCGAGCGCAGCTTAACCCTGCGTCAGGTCGCGCTGGAAGCCGCCTCGCCGCGCCCGCGCTTTTCCGGTACGCCGGAAGAGGTGGCCGACGGCCTGCAGGCCTGGTTTGAAGGCTATGCCGCAGACGGCTTCATCATTCAGGGCGGCACGCCGGACACCTTCCCGCGCTTTGTTGACCAGGTGGTGCCCGTTTTACAGGCGCGCGGCCTGTTCCGTACCGACTACCCGGGCACCACGCTGCGCGAAAGCCTCGGCTTAGACGAACCTAAAAACCAATACACACAACAATAAAAGAGAACCCCGCTATGCAGAAAACAACGCTTATTCTGGCGCTCGCGCTGGCCTTTACCCCTGCCGTCTGGGCAGAGAATGTGAATATTAACGGCACCGGCGTCAGCATCGAGGCCAATAAAACGCCGGTTAATACCGTCAAAAACAGCGAGGCGGTGGCACAGCTGCCGAAAGATTATCGCTTCGCCGTGCCGGGGAAATTTACCGTGGCGGTGGCGGGCCTCAATCAACCGCCGCTGACGGTGTTTTCCGACGACAACAAAACGCTGCTGGGAAGCGAGGTTGACGTCGCCCGTCTGGTCGCAGACAGCCTCGGGCTGGAGCTGAACGTGGTGCCAACCTCCTGGGAAGACTGGCCGCTGGGCGTGGCTTCCGGAAAATATGACGCGGCCATCAGCAACATCACCGTCACCAAAGAGCGTAAAGAGAAGTTTGATTTCGCCACCTACCGCAAAGATTCCCTCGGGTTCTACGTGAAATCAACCAGCCCGATCAAGTCGCTGCAGAAGGCGGAAGACATCGCCGGGCTGCGGATTATCGTCGGCTCCGGCACCAACCAGGAGGCCATTCTGCTGGCCTGGAATGCCGAAAACCTGAAGAAGGGGCTGAAGCCCTTTACCCCGATCTACACCAAAGACGATGCGGCACAAACGCTGGCCCTGCAGTCCGGGCGCGCGGATGCCTACTTTGGCCCGAACGTGATTGGCGCCTGGAAAGCGGCGCTGAACGGGAAAACCAAACTGGTGGGTAGCGTCGACGGCGGCTGGCCGAAGGCGGCGCACATCGCGGTCACGCTGAAGAAAGGCAGCGGGCTGGTTGAGCCGGTGCAAACCGCGCTGAACGGCGTGATCAAAAACGGCGACTACGACAAAGTGCTGAACCGCTGGGGGGAAGGTGTTGAGCGTATTCCTCAGTCAGAAGTGAACCCGGCTGGCCTGGGCGATTAAGGAGGCGTGATGAGCGAACGATTTCGTGATGTTTCACCGGAAGACGCCGAGCTTCAGCCCATCATCGAGGGGCTGTTCGGTGAATATGCCGCCCGCTACGGGGACTACTTCTCCAAAGACGCGGAAGTTGAGCTCACCGAGTGGTATTTAGCGCCGCAGGGGCTGTTTATTGTACTTGAGCGCGACGGGAAGATTATCGCCACCGGCGCGTACAAACCTTTCGACGAACGCACCGCGGAAATCAAACGCATCTGGACGGACAAAACCCTGCGTCAGCAGGGGCTTGCCGGGCGCGTGGTGCAGGAGCTTGAGCGCAGGGCGGTGCTGGCAGGATACAGCCAAATTTACCTGACAACCGGTTTTCGCCAGCCGGAAGCGGTACGGCTCTATCTCAGCCAGGGCTATCAGGCGCAGTTCGATCTGAACCGCGATCCGGAAGAGTACAGCCAGCCGCCGTTTGACGGTCGGCTGCGCTTCACCAAAACGCTGGTACGCGAAGCGTTCAGTAAAACCGCATGAGGAACGACGATGAGCAACGTTGAAACCATTAAGGTGGTCCCGGCGCGTTATCCGCTGCGGGCCGTCGGCGCCGCGGTGGCGCTGTTTGTCCTGGCGGTCGTGATTCAGTCCGTGGCCTTTAACCCGCGCTGGGAGTGGGCGGTGTTTGCCCGCTGGTTCTTTGACCCGGTGATCCTCGAAGGTGTCGGGCAGACCCTGCTGCTGACCCTGATCGGCACCGCGCTGAGCGTAGTGCTTGGCGGCATGCTGGCGCTGGCGAGACTCTCTTCATCCTGGCTGCTGAGCAGCCTGGCGTGGGCCTATATCTGGCTGTTTCGGTCGCTGCCGCTGATCGTGGTGCTGATCATTCTCTACAACTTTTCCTATCTCTACGACACGCTTTCGCTCGGCGTGCCGTTCACCGGCATCACCTGGGGCAGCTTTGAAACCATCAACGTGCTGGGTCAGTTTTCTACCGCCGTGGTGGGGCTCACCCTGGTGCAGAGCGCCTATACCGCCGAGATCGTTCGCGGCGGATTCCTCGGGGTCGATCACGGCCAGTATGAGGCCGCCGCCGCGCTCGGTCTGCCGGCCTGGCGACGCACGGTGCGCATCATTTTGCCTCAGGCGCTGCGCACCATTCTGCCGTCGGGGTTCAATGAAATCATCAGCCTCGCCAAGGGTACGGCGATGGTATACGTCCTGGCGATGCCGGAGCTGTTCTATACCATCCAGATGATCTACAACCGCACGCAGGAGGTGATCCCGCTGCTGATGGTCGGTGCCGCTTGGTACCTGGCGATCACCACCGTCCTGTCCGCTATCCAGTATGGCGTCGAGCGCGCGCTTGCCCGCAGCGAACGCCGCTCTGCCGTTAACCAGAACCGTGCCGTCCGTCGCACCCGTTCTGTCACCACCACGCCAGCACAGGAGCCCGTCCATGCAAGCCTCTCCTGAAGGACATATTTCGATTACCGGCGTCAGCAAGTATTTCGGTCGCCATAAGGCGCTCGACAACGTTTCGCTGGAGATCCCGCCCGGGTCCGTGACGGTGATCCTCGGGCCGTCCGGCTCCGGCAAATCGACGCTGCTGCGCACCATTAACCACCTGGAGCGCGTCGATGAAGGTTTTATTAAGATCGACGGAGACTACATTGGCTATCGCCGTGAGGGCGACAGGCTGTATGAGCTGAAGGAGAAGGAGATCCTCAAGCAGCGTGTCAACGTGGGCTACGTGTTTCAGAACTTCAATCTCTTTCCGCACCTCACGGTGCTGGAAAACCTGATTGAGGCGCCCATCGCGCATAAAAAGCTCAGCAAAAAAGAGGCGGTGGAAAGGGCGTACAGCCTGCTGGACGTGGTCGGGCTGCGGGACAAAGCCGATGCCTGGTCTCGTCATCTCTCCGGCGGGCAGCAGCAGCGTATTGCCATTGCCCGCGCGCTGGCGCTGCGTCCCCGCGTGATGCTGTTTGATGAGCCCACCTCGGCGCTGGACCCGGAGCTGGTGGGGGAAGTGTTAGACGTGATCAAAAAGCTGGCCCGGTCCGGCACCACGCTGGTGGTAGTGACCCACGAGATCGGCTTTGCCCGTGAAGTGGCGGATCAGGTGGTGTTTATGGTCGACGGAAAAATCGTCGAGCAGGGAAGCAGTGACGAGGTATTAAACCGTCCGTCACATGCGCGAACGCGCCAGTTTCTCTCCAAAGTCTTGTAAGGAGTGCCAATGAAATATGGACTTCTGGCGGGGCTGGTCTTCACGACGGCGAGCCACGCCAGCATTGATTTGAAAGCCAACGAGCAGCCGCTGCCGGTGACGGTGGATCGGCAGGCCGTGGCGAAGATCCCCGCCAATTACAAATTCGTTGAGCCGGGTACGCTGACGGTCGCCGTTTCGGCGCTGAATTCTCCGCCGCTGGCGCTGCTGGCCAGCGATAACCGCACGCGCATCGGCAGCGACCCGGATATCGCCCGCCTGCTGGCGGGCAGCCTGGGGCTAAAGCTGAAGCTGGTGCCGACGGCGTGGGAAGACTGGCCGCTCGGGATCGCCTCCGGGCGCTACGACGTGGCGCTAGTGAACATTGCGGTGACCGAACAGCGTAAAGAGAAGTTTGATTTTGCGACCTACCGGGTCGATTCGCTGGCGTTTTCAGTGAAATCCACCAGCGAGATCCAGTCAATCAAAAGCGCGGAAGATCTGGCAGGGAAAAAGGTGATTGTTGGCTCCGGTACCAATCAGGAACGCATCCTTTTGGGCTGGAACGAAGAGAACAAAAAGGCCGGGCGAACGCCTGCGCTGCCGGTCTATCTCCACGACGATGCCTCGGGCAATCTCTATATTCAGTCCGGCAGGGCGGACGTGTTCTTTGGTCCGCAGTCGGTATCGGCCTATAAGGCTGCGCTCACGGGCAAAACCCGCGTCGTCGGTTTAGGGCCGAAAAAAGCCTATGTCGCGACCACCACCAAAAAGGGCAATGAGCTGGTGTACGCGCTGCAGGCCGCGCTGGACGGCGCGATTAAGCGGGGTGATTACCAGAAGGTGCTGGCGCGCTGGGGCGAGCAGGGCGAAGCGGTGGCGCAGTCGGAGGTCAACCCGCCTGGGATAACCTACTAATGGTGCTCTATACCCAAAATAATTCGAGTTGCAGGAAGGCGGCAAGGGAACGAATCCCCGGGAGCGTACACAAGTACGTGACTGGGGTGAGTGAGTGCAGCCAACGCACCTGCAACTTGAAGTATGACGGGTATACACTTAGGGTTTTCATCCCTGCGGAGGCAACATGATTAAACTCTATGGCGTACCCGGCTGGGGCTCGGCGATCGGTGAAGTGATGCTAACCCTGGCCGATATCCCTTATCAATTTATCAACGTGGACGGGTTTGACCAGCCCGGCCCGCAGCGCGAGCTGCTGCAAAAGCTTAACCCGCTGTGTCAGGTGCCCACGCTGGAGCTGGAAAATGGCGCCATCATGACCGAAACGGCGGCGATTGCCCTGATGGTGCTCGACAGATGTCCCGATCTCGCTCCGCCCGTGGGGCAGGCCGAACGCCAGCAGTTTCAGCGTCTGCTGATCTGGTTTGTGGCCAACGTCTATCCCACGTTTACGTATGCGGACTATCCCGAGCGCTGGGCGCCGGATGCGCCTGAACAGCTGCAGAAAAACTGCATCGAATACCGGAAATCTCTCTATTTGTGGTTCGAAACTCAGCTCAAGGCCGCCCCGTTTGCGCTGGGTGAACGGCTGACGCTGCTGGATGTTTATATCGCGGTGGCGCGAACCTGGGGGCCACGCCATGACTGGTTTGCGGCCAATACGCCGAAACTGACGGCCATCGCAGATACCGTATGTCAGCTGCCGGAACTGCACAAGGTGTTAAAGGCCAACGGTATTATCTGATAACGTGGAGCCCTGACTCACAACTGGAAGCCTGCATATGCCACACGTAGATATCAAATGTTTTCCCCGCGATTTGAACGACGAACAAAAAACCGCACTGGCCGAGGATATTGCTGAGGTCATTATTCGCCATTTCAACAGCAAAGACAGCTCGGTGTCCGTTGCGTTGAATCAGGTGAACCAGGAGGACTGGAAAGCGCAGGTCTGGGATACCGAAATAGGACCGAAGCTGGACGAATTAATCAAAAAGCCAGGCTATTCAATGTAAGCGCAATTGCCGGGGGGAACTCTTCTCCCCGGTTTTTCCCCGCCTCATCTTCCCGCTTTTTCGCAAAAATCGATAAAAATGCGTTTTATCTTATCCGTTACACTTTACGTTTCTGGCTGACAGCCCATCAATCCTTAGGAAAGATCTCAAACAGAATCAGTTAAGGACAGACACGCTAAAGGATAATTTTCTCATGACAAAATTACCCCGTTTTTCACTCGCCTTTCTTCACCCTCGTTACTGGCTAAGCTGGGCTGGCATCGCCGCGCTGTGGCTCATCATGCTGCTCCCTTATCCGCTGCTGTTCCGAATCGGCCACAGTCTTGGACGGCTGGCGATGCGCCTGCTTCCGCGCCGCGTTGAGATTGCCCGCCGCAACCTGGAGCTCTGTTTTCCGGAGATGAAAAAGGCGGAGCGAGAGTCACTGCTACAGCGTAATTTTGAATCGGTAGGAATGGGGGTAATCGAAACCGGGATGGCATGGTTCTGGCCTGCGTGGCGGGTGAAGAAATGCTTTACCGTGACGGGTTATGAGCACATGGAAAAGGCGCGGGCAAAGGGAAATGGCGTGGTGCTCGTTGGCATGCATTTTCTCACCCTTGAGCTGGGCGCGCGGATCTTTGGCATGCTTAATCCCGGCATTGGGGTGTATCGTCCGAATAATAACGCGCTGCTGGACTGGCTTCAGACGCGCGGACGCCTGCGCTCAAATAAAACCATGCTCGATCGTCATGATTTAAAGGGCATGATCCGCTCGCTGAAGCAGAATGAGATTTTGTGGTACGCCCCGGATCATGACTACGGCAAAACCAATAGCGTCTTTGTGCCGTTCTTTGCGGTTGCGGATGCCGCCACGACCGCTGGAAGCTATATGCTGGTCAAAAGCGCCAAGCCTGCCGTCATTCCCTTTGTGCCGCGCCGCAGGGCGGACGGCACCGGCTACGAACTGATTATTCTGGAGGATATCAGCGAGGCGCTGCAGGGGGGCGATAAAGAATCTGTTGCGACGCAGATGAACAGGGCGATTGAGCAGGCGGTACGGATGGCGCCAGAACAGTATATGTGGCTGCACCGGCGCTTCAAAACGCGTCCTGAAGGTCAGCCTGACCGGTATGCCCGCCGCAAGAGCGTGGCACCGCGGGCTGATATCCTGTCCGCCGCGGATCTTTCCGACCGGTCGGGCGTCCAGCACTGAGGCAGCAATCCAGCCCTCACCGTGCAGTGAGGGCTGGATCGAGGCTTACAGCGCAGACCTGCGGTACGGCGCATAGTCCGCCTGCCACCAGGTCTTCTCAATACGCGCCATCAGCGTCTCATCATCTATCGCCGGAGCCACGCCCTGTTCAATCGCGGCCCGGGCGACGGCGACGGCAATCTGGCGTGAAACCGTTTCAATCTGATCTACCGGCGGCAGCAATCCGCCTTTTTCCGTGGTGACCAGCGGAGACTGCGCGGCCAGGCTGCGGCTTGCTGCCATTAGCATCTCTTCCGTCACCCGGCGCGCGTTGCAGGCCAGCACGCCCAGCCCCAGGCCCGGGAAAATATAGGCGTTGTTACACTGGGCGATCTCGTAGTGTTCATTCTCCCAGAATACCGGGGCGAACGGGCTGCCGGTGGCCACCAGCGCGGCACCCTGGGTCCAGACGATAAGATCCTGCGGCTGGGCTTCCGCCCGCGAGGTCGGGTTCGAGAGCGGCATGATGATCGGGCGTGGACAGTGGCGATGCATCTCTTTGACAATCTCTTCGCTGAACAGCCCCGGCTGGCCCGAAACGCCTATCATCACCGTAGGATGCGCGTTCTTCACCACGTCCAGCAGGGAAATGTTCTTCGCGTCAACCTGCCAGCTGCAAACGGCGTCGCGCGCGGTAAGCAGGTTTTTCTGGAAATCGAGCAGGTTGGTCATGTCGTCGGTCAGCAGGCCGAAGCGATCGACCATAAAGATCCGTCTGCGCGCTTCCGGCTCGGTCAGACCGTCATCCACCATCAGCGCCACAATTTTTTCAGCTATCCCGCATCCGGCAGAACCGCTGCCCAGGAAGACCACGCGCTGGTCTCGAATGCGCGTGCCCGCCGCATGCGCCGCCGCCATCAGCGTACCGGCGGTGACGGCCGCCGTGCCCTGGATATCATCATTGAAGCAGCACAGCTGGTCGCGGTAGCGCTGGAGCAGCCTGGTGGCGTTTTTCTGCGCGAAGTCTTCAAATTGCAGGAGCACATTGGGCCAGCGCGCTTTAACGGTGCTGACAAACATATCCATAAACTCAGCGTACTGGTCGTCGCTGATGCGCGGGTGGCGCCAGCCCATGTACATCGGGTCGTCGAGGTGTTGCTGATTATTGGTGCCAACATCCAGCATAATCGGCAGGGTAGAGGCCGGATGGATCCCTCCACAGGCGGTATACAGCGACAGCTTGCCAATTGGGATGCCCATTCCGCCGATACCCTGATCGCCAAGCCCTAAAATACGTTCCCCGTCCGTCACCACAATCACGCGAACGTCGTTGCGCGAAAAGCTTTGCAGCATCTCATCAATACGATGGCGATTCGGCCATGAAATAAACAGGCCGCGCGCGCGTCGATAAATCGTAGAGAAATGCTCGCAGGCTTCACCGACCGTCGGGGTATAGATAATCGGTAACGTCTCTTTCAGGTGCGAACGCAGGAGGTTATAAAAAAGAGTTTCATTGGTGTCCTGAATATTTCGCAGGTATACATGACGCGAAATATCGCTTTTGAAATGACAGAACTGCACCCAGGCGCGCTCGGTTTGTTCCTCAATCGTTTCAACGTTGTGCGGCAATAACCCATGCAGATTAAAATTGTCACGCTCTTCTTTAATAAATGCGAGCCCTTTATTTAACAGCGGGTTTTCCAGCAATACGGCCCCGTTATAGGGGGTGTACAGAACTTCTTTCCGGGACATGGTTAACTCCTGAATTTTTTATATAAAGCAGATTAAGAAATAAAATAGATCATAATGCCTTCGGTCACGACTCCGACGGCAGTGCCAATTAATATGGAAGAGGATGCGGTATCAATATAGGTATCGCTGCGTAAGGCAAACATCCCCGCGGCGATAGCGGAGGGCGTTGCGCCAATAATCACAACTTGCTGCAGTAAGGTATGGCTCAGGCCAAAGGCGATCCCCGCGGCGGCCATCATTGCCGGCTGAATAAGGTTTTTAATACTGATGTTGGTAAACGTCTGCACGTTCAGTTTTGGACGTTCACCGTAAAACAACAGGCCGAGGGCAAACAGGGACAGCCCGCCTGAAACCTTTCCAACCATCTCAATAGGCATGCTGAGAATAGAAGGAATTTGCACGCCTGCCAGACTGAGCAATACGCCGGAGACCGGGATCCAGACGATAGGATTGCGTGCCGCCTTGATGAGGTTTTGCACGATCATCGCGCCCGGGTGCAGTGCCTCCAGGCCATCTTGACCGTTTTTATCACCCATACGAATCAGGACGATAGTCAGAGGGATCATGATAACGCTGGTAATAATATTGCCAATCAGCACGCCGATAAATCCTTCCGGCCCAATCAATACCGCCAGGACCGGTGCGCCAAAGTAGGCCATATCCGGAAAGGCGCAAACCAGAGACTGAATGGCGCTGGTTTTGATATCGTGGCGAAAAACGTAGCGCGAAATAAATAGCGTCAGTAAATACGACCCCATTAAACCGACAACTAAAACGGCCATAAAGGTCAGGTTCTTAATTTTATTCGGGTCGGTATGCAATGCGCCTATAAAAAGATGGAAAGGAAGGGCGAAACGAATCACCACGGTTGCCATAACGTTTGCATCTTCTCGCCGGGAATATCCCAGCTTTCCACTTAGCCATCCAAGTAACATTATAAAGACGAGCGGAAACAGTGACTGTAATAGTAATGAAGGCATAGTATTTCCTGTAGGGTATTTTATGTGTTTTATTGCAGCGCTAATCTAGCGCTTAGAAAGCAGGGCAGGAGTGACAAGGGTCACACTCTCTCTGGTTTTATTAATTTCAAAAAGATTGCATTAGTTGGATAACTAATACTTTCGTCAAATATTGATAAGACGCAAGAAAGCGACAACGGCCGCCATAAATAACTTTAATTACTTAATGCTGAATTAAGTTATTTAAAAGCAAAGAGCCGAATTGTTCACATTTCTTCCGGCAGGCCCGTGCTAATTTCATGTTGAGCCTGTTTTTAGAAAAGGCCATCTAAGTCTTTATTTATATTTAAGATCATTTATTCGTATCAGGAATAGTTTCAGTTATTCCTTTCTCTGTTTATCCGAACACAAATTCAGGTGATTATATGAAAGATAATCCTGTACCGACTTCTGAACTGTCGACCTCGCGTTTTGCCTTTGGGCTCAACAATACCGAGGTGGGCACGGTCCCGTTGATGCTGTTCGTCGGGATCGCCGCGATTGTGGCGACGTCCGCCTGGGCAGGGCTGCTGCCAAAAAATATGATTGGTGGACTCGCGGTCATCATGACCCTCGGCTTCGCGTTTGCCAAAGTAGGGCGTCAAATCCCGGTGCTGAAAGATATCGGCGGCCCGGCGATCCTGTGCCTGATGGTCCCCTCCGTGCTGGTCTATTTTGGCGTATTCGGGAAACATACCCTTGATACCGTGCATCTGCTGATGAAAGAGGCGAATCTGCTCTATTTCGTCATCGCCTGCCTGGTGGTCGGCAGCATTCTGGGGATGAACCGGGTGCTGCTGATCCAGGGGATGATGCGCATGTTTGTACCGCTGGTGGCGGGGACATGCATGGCCGTGCTGAGCGGCCTCATTGTGGGCTCACTGTTTGGTTATATGCCTTACCACACCTTCTTCTTCATCATTGTGCCCATCATCGGCGGCGGGATTGGCGAGGGGATTTTGCCGCTGTCCCTGGCCTATTCGGCAATACTGGGGCAGACGCCGGACGTCTACGTTGCGCAGCTGGCACCCGCTGCGGTCGTCGGGAATATCTTCGCCATTATTTGTGCGGGATCGCTGGCGCGTCTCGGCGCGAAACGTCCTGCGCTTTCGGGAAATGGCATGCTTACGCGGAGTAAAGACGACGCCAGCCTGTTTGCCGGGGCGCAAAGCACGCAGCAGACGGATTTTCATCTGATGGGGGGCGGATTGCTAATGGTGTGCGCGTTTTTCATCGTCGGCGGATTGTTTGAAAAACTGGTCCACATTCCCGGCCCGGTGCTGATGATCCTGATTGCCGTTCTGTGTAAATACTTCAGGGTGATCCCGGCCTCAATGGAGCAGGGCGCGCACAGCTGCTATAAATTCGTCTCGGCTGCGCTGGTCTGGCCGCTGATGATCGGCCTCGGGATGTTATACGTGCCGCTTGAGAGCGTGGTGTCGGTCTTCTCGGTGGGATACGTGGTGGTATGCGGTTCGGTCGTGATTGCGATGGCGCTGAGCGGCTACTTTATCGCGTCGCGTCTGAATATGTATCCTGTGGAAGCGGCCATTGTGACCTGCTGCCACAGCGGGCTGGGCGGAACGGGGGACGTGGCCATTTTGTCCGCGTCTAACCGGATGTCGCTGATGCCGTTCGCGCAGATCGCCACCCGCATCGGCGGCGCGTCGACGGTGATTTTCGCCACGCTGCTGATGGGCTGGATAATGGCGCACTGATCCGAAACGTCAGGATGCTGAATCGCAACGACATTTTCAGGGTGCCGCTGCGGTTCAGTCCTTTATAAAACTCACCGCGCTGTATAGAATTACCGCACCCACAGCGACGGGATACCACACGATGACCGGAAGAGTTGATTATCAAATTGAAAAATATCTCCTTACCGAAGCCGCCGAGCCGGAGCGCCTGACGCGCCAGTGGGCAGAGGTGATGGAGGAGTGTCGTGAGCAAAAGTCCGGTGCAGAGGAGCGGCTGCGTCTCGCGTTGCTCAATGTGGATTACGTCACCAGCTTCGAGCTGCCCTTCAGGCTGCTCCTTACCCGTGCGCCCCAGCTGATAGACGTTGTCAGAAAAGAGCTGCAGCTCAGTCAGAAAAATGTTCTGTTTAACGGCAAGCGATTTGGCTGCGTCTATAGCCTGAAAAGGGATCTCGACGGAATACCTGACGAATTTACCTATCAGTTGAAAACGCGTATCCAGCGCAGTGACGCGACAGGATGCAATGAACTGCCTTACCGACAAATTGCCCAGCAGGTTAAAGCCCCGAAGGAACGCCTCAGGCTGGCGCTGGAAAACGGGCTGTCGGTGACGGCACTCGACGGGCTTTTCTGGTTTGGCATTCAGCGCATCGCGGCCGATGTGCAGAGATTACGCAAAACGGGAATGAGGATCGCGACGTCCGACGCCGAGGTGTTTGATACGCTGACCAAAACAACCCGGCGGATCCCTGTTTATAGCCTTGCTCGCCCGGAATGAGTATTCGCCGCTGACCGGTCGACGGCATCAAACATGACGGAAAATTGCGGCCAGTTTTTTTACAGCGTCTTCTATTTCCATTTCCGTGTAAGCAGCAAATCCCATCAAAAAACCGGTGGACGCGGGGGGACCTGCATATAAATCGGTAAGACCAAGTATATCAACACCCGCGCGTCGGGCGGCGGTGGCTATTTCTTTCTCGGATATGCCGTGCTTCAGGTGACAAGGCATTTGCATTCCCCCCGCAGGCGTTTCACAGGTAACATATTCGGAGAGATATTCGTCCATCATGCTTGCCAGCGTGTCGCGACGAGCAACATAAATACTCCGCATCTTACGAACATAGGCGCCAAAATGGCCTCCCTCCAGAAATTTAGCCAGCGTCAGCTGGGTTATTGAGGCGGTGTGACCATCCATTAATGTCCTCGCCATGGTAAAGGGCTCTGTCAATTCTGAGGGAACGATCATGTAGGCAATTCGCAGCCCAGGGAACAGAGACTTAGTGAACGTGCCGATATAAATTGTCCGGTTATACGTATCAAGCCCCTGAAGACTGGCCATAGGCTTACCTTCGTAGTGAAACTCGCTGTCATAGTCATCCTCAATAATCCAGGCTCCGTAACGGTTTGCCCATTTAACAACTGCCAGTCGTCGGTCAAGAGAGAGCGTCACCCCGGTGGGGTACTGATGAGAAGGCGTAAGGTAGATCGCCCTGGCAGGCTCGGTCAGAGAATTAAGCCCGTCAACCGAGATGCCTTTTTCATCAAGAGGAACCGGAATACAGCGAAGCCCTGCAGCGTTGAACGCTTTGTGTGCCCCTTGATAGGAGGGATCTTCAATGACAATGCCATCCTCGGCGTCCATCAGCACGTGGGAACAGAGCGCAAGCGCCTGTTGAGAACTTGTCAGAACGATGACCTGTTCTGCCCTCGCACGCGTTCCGCGCTCAAGATTGACATATTCCGCAATTGCCCGTCGCAGGCGCTCTATACCCTGGGGTGGACTTTGCTCTAACGCCTGGTGCTGAAACTCCTTCAGTACCTGTCGCTGAAGACGCTCCCAGATCGGAAGGGGAAACATGCGGGTTTCAGGAATGCCGGGCGCAAGGGGGCGAGGTGAAGAAAACTCGCGGATCCCGCCGCTTTCATAAACGATCTTTCCCCGGACGCTGAGTTTTGCTTTTCGTATCTCAGCGGTTGGCTGATGCTGTCGAGGACGGGGTTTTAAAAAACGCGCGCTGGAAGAGACGAAGCTCCCTCTGCCTGTTTGTCTCTCAATAAAACCTTCGGCATGCAGGCTGGAGTAGGCCGCTTCAATGGTGTCCCGGGAAACGCCGAGAGACGTCGCCAGCGCGCGTGAAGCAGGAAGGGCCTTACCGTGAGATAGCACTCCTTCCAGTATCAGCGTCCGTATTGCTCTCTGGATCCTTTCATGAAGCGGTAGCGATCCGTTAGCGGGGTCGATAATCCATGTCTTAACCGTTTCTAGCTGCGCGTGCTTAAACATTACGTTGTCCACTTTCCCTCTGTATCTCTTGATTCTAAAGCAATAGTGCACGCAGCAGGATGAAAAATTGGTCTGCCTTGATGGCGAGAATTGGCGGGGCAAAACGTGCCATTCAGCGAATACACTCTTCCTGAAACGAATAAACGGGTGAGCAAAGAGGCAATATGAATAATACGAGCGTGATAATTGAGGCAGTTAAAGAACGTGATTTTGAAAGCTGGATGCCGCTATGGGGAAAATATCAGGCGTTTTACAACGTCGATCTGTCCGGGACCATTACTGAACGAACCTGGCAACGATTTTTCAGCCCCGTTGAGCCGCTATTCTGCGTGGTGGCACGATGTAATGGAGACGTAGTAGGTTTTGCGCATTATCTTTTTCACCGTTCGACATGGGCTGAGAGCGATTACTGCTACCTCGAAGATTTATACGTCTGCGAAGCCGTAAGGGGCAAACACATTGGCAAACAGTTAATAGAATATGTTCAGAGAGAAGCCAGAAAACATCATGCCAGTCACCTTTACTGGCATACGCATGAAGCCAACTATCGCGGGCAACGATTGTACGACTGGATTGCGAAGAAAAGTGGAATGATTGAATATCGTATGCACGTAAGATAAATCCCTCTGCTGACATTATGCCCCTTACATCTTTACGGGGCATTTTTCAGGGGATAACAGGTATATCCTTATGATTTAGCTTGTAAAAGTATCTCCATCAGCCCTGGAAAACGGGCATCCAGATCCTCTCTTCGCAACGAAATCATGTTCTCCCGCCCCTGCGGGCGCTGCCAGATAACGCCGCTGTCGCGCAGTACGCGCCAGTGGTGGGTCATTGTCGATTTCACTACATCCTCCGGGCGCAGCGCGTTACAGCTGAGTTCGCTGCCATCGGCCAGCCGGCGAATGATCGCAAGCCGGAGCGGGTTGCCGAGGGCAAACAGCACATTTTCCAGCAGTATTTGTTCAGTTTCAGGGTGGTTTGGGATCATCGTTTTCCTGCGTTTGGCGTCAGATTGAGCTATATCAACAATAGGTCAACCGTTAAAAAATAGTTCGATAATACTCGTACAATAGGACTATTATAGCAAACGAACGAATGCACGACCATCCTGGTCGTCACAGACAAGTCATAGTGACTAAGGAAATATCATGCCCCGACCCATCCCTCTCGAACGTTATCGCAACATCGGTATCTCCGCGCATATCGATGCCGGTAAAACCACCACCACTGAGCGCATCCTGTTTTACACCGGGATGAGCCACAAGCTGGGTGAAGTACACGATGGCGCGGCAACCACTGACTGGATGGCGCAGGAGCAAGAGCGCGGGATCACGATTACCTCCGCGGCCGTCAGCTGCTTCTGGCCGGGTATGGACAGAGGCTATGAGCCGCACCGGATCAACATCATCGACACCCCGGGCCACGTGGATTTCACCATTGAGGTGGAACGTTCCATGCGCGTGCTCGACGGCGCTGTGATGGTGTATGACTCCGTGGGCGGCGTGCAGCCGCAGTCGGAAACCGTCTGGCGTCAGGCCAATAAATATCACGTTCCGCGACTGGCCTTCGTCAACAAAATGGACCGTCCGGGTGCCGATTTCTTCCGCGTCGTACGGATGATGCAGGAGCGCCTGAAGGCCAATCCGGTGCCGATTGTCATCCCGGTGGGTGCAGAAGATCATTTCACCGGCGTGGTGGATCTCATCAAGATGCGCACCATTCTGTGGGACGACGCGACGCAGGGCATGGTATTCACCTATGCGCCCGTGCCGGACGATTTGGTCAGTACCGCCCAGGAATGGCGGGAAAAAATGGTCTCTGCGGCGGCGGAAGCCAGCGACGAGCTGATGGACAAATACCTGGAAACCGGCGACCTGACGGAAGCGGAAATTATCAAAGGGCTGCGTATTCGCACCATCTCGGGTGAAATTCAGCCGATGCTGTGCGGCAGCGCGTTCAAAAATAAAGGCGTGCAGCGCATGCTCGATGCGGTCATTGAGCTCATGCCATCGCCGCTGGACGTGCCTGCCATTGATGGCGTGGATGAAAAAGGGCAGCACGCGGAGCGTCATCCAAGCGATGATGAGCCGTTCTCGGCCCTGGCATTCAAGCTGATGAGCGACCCGTACGTCGGTCAACTGACCTTTATCCGGGTGTACTCTGGCGTGCTGCGCAAAGGCGACGCGGTGTACAACCCGGTGAAAGGGAAGAAAGAGCGCATCGGGCGTATCGTGCTGATGCATGCCAACGATCGCCACGAGGTGGACGAACTGCGCGCCGGAGACATCGCGGCCTGCGTGGGTCTGAAGGATGTGACCACCGGCGACACGCTCACCGATCCGAACGCCGTGATCACGCTTGAACGCATGGAGTTCCCGGACCCGGTTATCTCGCTGGCGATCGAGCCGAAAACAAAAGGCGATCAGGAGAAAATGGGGATCGCGCTGCAGCGTCTGGCGGCGGAAGATCCGTCTTTCCGCCTGCATACTGATGAAGAGTCCGGCCAGACCATTATCTCCGGGATGGGTGAGCTACACCTTGAGATCATCGTCGACCGCATGAAGCGCGAGTTTGGCGTTGAGGCGAACATTGGCCGCCCACAGGTAACCTACCGTGAAACCCTGCGTAAAACGGTGAAGGATATCGAAGGCAAATTTGTCCGTCAGTCCGGCGGTAAAGGGCAGTACGGCCATGTGGTGCTGAGCCTGGAGCCGCTGGAGCCCGGAAGTGGCTTTAAATTTGAAGATGCCACCAAGGGCGGCGTGGTACCGCGCGAGTATATCCCGTCCGTTGAGAAAGGGCTGCGGGAAGCGATGAACAGCGGCGTGCTGGCGGGCTATCCGGTCGTCGATGTCAAAGCGACGCTGACGTTTGGCTCGTATCACGACGTCGACTCCTCGGAGATGGCGTTCCGCATGGCGGCGATCCTCGGTTTCAAAGAGGGCGCCCGCAGGGCGGATCCGGTGATTCTCGAACCGATCATGCACGTGGAGGTGGAAACGCCGGAAGAGTACGCCGGTAACATTATGGGCGATCTCTCCTCCCGCCGCGGCATGGTGCAGGGGATGGCAGAGCAGTACGGAAGCCAGATTATTCGCGCTGACGTGCCGCTGGCAGAGATGTTTGGTTATGCCACGACATTGCGCTCGATGTCCCAGGGTCGCGCGACGTATACGATGGAGTTCCATCATTTTGCGGAAGCACCGCGGAATGTTGCGGATGAGATTATTTCACGACGTGCGAAGTAATACGGTCACCCTCTCCCAATTGGGGGAGGGTTTTCTCAATCCAGCGCCTTCACCATCTTCCCGCTCGCCACAAACGTCCCGGCACCAAGATGATGCAGCGTATTCAGCTTATACCCGTCAAACTGCCAGCGCCCGGCGATAAACGCGCGTTCATCGGCTGCCGCTGAAACCACTTCCCCAAACAGGGTATCGTATTTCTCAGCCGCGGAGGTCACGGGTAATAACCGACACTCCATCCACGCCAGACATTTTTCCTCAATCACCGGCAGGCCAAGTTCAGGACCGTTCACGACCGGGATCCCGTAGCAGTTGAATTTGTCCTCATCGCGCCCGCTGACGCTACCGACCGCGTATGTCCAGTTGGCCGCCGCCACGCCTGGGATGACGATGCCAAACTTCCCGCTGCGCTCAATCAGCTCGCGCGACCATGTGCTTTTATCCACGACTATTGCGATGCGCGGCGGTTCAAACTCAACGGGCATTGACCATGCGGCGGCCATCACGTTGCGTCTGTCGAGGCTTTCATCCCGACTGGTGATAAGCACAGTAGGGCCGTGGTTCAGCAGACGGCTGGCATGACGTAATTCAACGGGGCGAAAGTGGCTCATAGTATCTCCTCATCTACACCGATGAGTATGACGAAAAAGCACGGAAATCAAAGTGGATGCGTAAAATTAGTTTATAAACAGAACATCTCAATCAAAGGAAACTGATGCATGTCCCCATTTCTGACCGCCTATTTTGCCCGCATCGGCTGGGCGCAACCGACGCGGGTGGATATCGATACCCTGCGCGCGCTGCATTTACATCACAACTGTGCGATCCCTTTTGAGAATATTGATGTCGTTCTGCCACGCGAAATCCAGCTTGACGATCGGTGTCTGGTCGACAAGCTGGTCACCGCACGTCGCGGAGGGTATTGCTTTGAGCAAAACGGCCTGTTCGAGCGCGTCCTGCGTGAAGTCGGGTTTACGGTGCGTAGCGTGCTGGGACGTGTGGTATTAGCGAATCCGCCACAAATGCCGCCGCGCACGCACCGTCTGCTGCTGGTTGAGCTTAACGGTGAGCGCTGGATAGCCGATGTGGGGTTTGGCGGCCAGACGCTGACGGCGCCGATTCGACTGCTCGCTAATGAAGAACAGGAGACGCCGCACGGGCTGTATCGTCTGCTGAGCGAGGGGAACGACTGGGTGCTGCAGTTCCGTCACCACGAGCACTGGCAGTCGATGTACCAGTTTGACCTGACGACGCAGTATTTCAGCGATTACGTGATGGGGAATTTCTGGTCGGCGCACTGGCCGCAGTCGCATTTCCGTCATCATCTGCTGATGTGTCGCCATCTGCCGGACGGCGGCAAGCTGACGCTAACCAACTTCAACTTTACCCACTGGCAGAACGGTCACGTAGAAGAGCAGATCCATTTGCCGGATGCTGAGGCGCTTTACCAGCTGATGCAGGAACGCTTTGGGCTGGGGGTTGACGATCCGAAGCACGGCTTTACACTGTCAGAATTGACGGCGGTGATGGCAGGGTTTGATACGCATCCGCAGGCAGGAAAATAGCCCGGTGACGGCTACGCCTTACCGGGCCTACAAGGGCTCGAACGTAGGTCGGGTAAGGCGTAGCCGCCACCCGACAATATCAAAGGTATACTGATATGGAAATCTTGATTCGGAATAAATTCAGTTCAGTGGGAATGTTGCTCGGGGTTATTGCACTGCTTCTCTCATTAGCTCAGTTCACCCTCGGTCCGTTTTCTTCAAAGTCGACAGCGCTTGAAGTTGTTGTGGCTGAAAAGGTTTCGGCGTTAAAAAAAGGAATAATGGCTGGTATAAAAGGAGAGCAGCCGACCGTTGAGAAGAAAAAGGAACCGGTAGATATTGACCGGTTACTGATCGCTAGCGGAATAATGTTATCTGTCATGGCGTTGGGACTTGCTTTCATTAGTGGCCTGCGTAAAGAGAACAAATGGACCGTGAGTGGGGCACTCTTTTTTTCCGGAGCCACGATCGCTTTTCATGCGGCGTTACTGGCTTTTGGTCTTATCGTTGCGGTTTTGCTCCTGATGTTAGTTGTTTCAATCATAAGCGGAAGCACTCCGTTCTGACCTTATAGACCGGGGGCGGCTACGCCTTACCGGGCCTACAGGGTTCGAACGTAGGTCGGGTAAGGCGAAGCCGCCACCCGACACAGTCAGCGGCGCGATCTCACCACCTGGTACCGACGCGTGAACTACTCAAACGGTGCGCTCCACACGTGCACCAGGCGTTTGGAGTATTAAAATAATTCGAGGGAAATAAGCTTATCGAGATGCTTATTAAATGCCGCGTCGTCCATTTCGGGCATATTTAAGATATACATTCCGTCAAGGCCGCACACCAGACCAATCAAGCGCCAGGCAATATTTTCCGCCCGATCGCCCGGATTTAATGCCCCGGCCTCCGTTCCCGCTTTGATAAGCGCCACCGTTTCCTGGTGCCACATCTCCATGGTCATCACATAGGCACCTTTGATGTCGGCATCGCGGCTGGCCAGGATCTGCGCTTCACGCCACAGGCGAATATAGGGCTCAAACCTCCCGTCATCGCTGCCGAGCATGGCATGAAGCTGTTCCCGCCAGCCGGCCTGTTTACCCGCGACATCCGCATCCAGCAGCTCGCGAATTAGCCGTACGAAGGCCAGCGATTTTAGTTCGCCGCCGGACGTAAAATGATGATGCACCTGGCCGGTGGCGACTCCGGCCTCGGCAGCAATACGGCGTACCGTCATTGCCGCCAGTCCTTCAGCCAGCGCCACGCGCATGGCGGCCTGTAAGATGGCTTCCCGCCGTTCATCCTTGCTCAGATATCGCATGTTTACTCACTCTCAATGGGAATGAAACGAGTGTAACAAAAAGCTGGACATGTGTTCAACTTTACGTAGGATCGCATCCTGGACATGTGTCCATGCTTTAAAAGAAAAGGAAATTTATGTTTCGTCAGTGGTTAGCGTTAGTGATTATCGTGCTGGTGTATATCCCGGTGGCGATCGACGCGACGGTGCTGCACGTGGCGGCGCCGACATTGAGCATGACGCTGGGCGCCAGCGGCAATGAATTGCTGTGGATCATCGATATTTACTCGCTGGTGATGGCGGGAATGGTGCTGCCGATGGGCGCCCTGGGTGACCGCATTGGTTTTAAACGACTGCTCATGATTGGCAGCACGCTGTTTGGCCTGTCGTCGCTGGCGGCAGCGTTTGCCCCGTCAGCAGGGTGGCTGATTGCGGCGCGCGCCTCGCTGGCAATCGGCGCGGCGATGATTATTCCGGCCACGCTGGCTGGGATTCGTACGCTGTTTACCAACGCGCGGGATCGTAATATTGCGCTCGGCGTCTGGGCCGCGGTGGGGTCCGGTGGCGCGGCGTTTGGCCCGCTGATTGGCGGTATGCTGCTCGAGCATTTCTACTGGGGCTCGGTGTTTTTAATCAACGTACCGATCGTGCTGGTGGTGGTTTCGCTGGCCGCGCGTTTTGTGCCTCCTCAGCAGGGCCGCCCGGAGCAGCCGCTGAATATCAGCCATGCCATTATGCTGATTGTGGCGATTTTGCTGCTGGTCTACAGCGCAAAAACAGCCCTCAAAGGCGCACTGTCGCCGTGGGTGGTCGCGTCCGCGCTGGTTACCGGCTCGGTGCTGCTGTTTATCTTCGTGCGTATTCAGCTCCGCGCCCGCGTGCCGATGATCGACATGCGTCTGTTCTGCCATCGCATCATTTTGAGCGGCGTGGTGATGGCGATGACCGCCATGATTGCCCTGGTCGGGTTTGAGCTGCTGATGGCCCAGGAGCTGCAGTTTGTTCACGGCTTTACGCCGTTTGAAGCGGGAATGTTCATGCTGCCGCTGATGGTGGCGAGCGGGTTTAGCGGTCCGATCGCGGGTGTGCTGGTCGGGCGATTAGGGCTACGCATCGTCGCGGCTGGCGGAATGGGGCTCAGCGCCGTGAGCTTTATCGGCCTGTCGATGCTTGATTTCAGCACGCAGCAGCTGCTGGCTTCTGCCCTGATGGTTCTGCTCGGCTTTAGCGCCGCCAGCGCGCTGCTGGCCTCGACCTCGGCGATTATGGCCGCTGCGCCGAAAGAGAAAGCCGCCGCGGCAGGGGCGATTGAAACCATGTCCTATGAACTGGGCGCAGGGCTGGGGATCGCCATCTTTGGTCTGCTGTTGACCCGCAGCTTCTCGGCGTCGATTGACCTGCCGCAGGGGCTGAACGCCTCGCTCGCAGATAAAGCCTCGTCATCCATTGGCGAGGCGATGAAGGTGGCGCAGGATCTGACCCCGACGCTGGCGGAATCGGTGATTGAGGCGGCGAAAAGCGCGTTTATCACCTCGCACAGCGTGGCGCTGGGCAGCGCGGGCGGAATGCTGCTGTTGCTGGCAGTGGGGATCTGGTTCAGCCTGGCGAAGGCCAGGCCGCAGTAATACAGGGCGCGCGGTTGGCGCGGGTGGGGCAGATGGGCTATGTTTTTTAAAGGATTATCAGACTCTTGCTGGAAAATATGCGCCCTCGCCACAGCAGTGAACCGTCCCAACCGCTCTCCCGGTTAACCCTGCTTGCAGGGGGCGCGCTGGGCGTCGTTTTTGGTGATATCGGCACCAGCCCGCTCTATACCTTCCGCACGGTGCTTTCGCTCTCTGAGCATGACCCTACGCCCGGCGTCATACTGGGCCTGCTCTCCCTGATTACCTGGACACTCATCCTGGTAACGTCCATAAAATATGCCGCCTTTGCCATGCGAATTGATAATCATGGCGAGGGGGGCATCATGGCCTTAATGTCGCTTCTGGTGGAGAAAGGCAAAGGCGGGCGCTGGGTTATTTTTTCCGCCCTGATCGGTGCCGCTTTAATTTACGGTGACGGCGCGATAACCCCGGCAATCTCCGTGCTTTCTGCCCTTGAAGGGCTGGAGATGGTCATTCCTGAATCTCAGCCGTACATATTGCCCCTGACGGTGGCGGTTCTGCTGGCGCTGTTTCTTCTTCAGCCTTTTGGGACTGCGCGAATAGGGAAAATATTTGGCCCGGTTATGGCGGTTTGGTTTTTGGCGATTGCTGCCCTGGGCGTGCGGGGGATCGTTCAACACCCCTCGGTATTGCTGGCCCTCAACCCTGCGTACGGCATCGCGTTTTTGTTTTCGAACGGGTACACCAGTTTCCTGGTCCTGGGCGGCGTTTTTCTCTGCGTGACGGGGGCCGAGGCCCTGTATGCAGACATGGGGCATTTTGGCAAAAAGCCCATCTGGCTTGCCTGGTACGGCATCGTCTTTCCTTCGCTGCTGCTCAACTATGCCGGCCAGTCAGCGCTGATTCTGGCCGGTGCCGACAGCAAACAAAACCTTTTCTATACGCTCTGTCCGCCGGTGCTGCAGGTTCCGCTCATCATTCTTGCCGCGCTGGCGACGATCATCGCCAGTCAGGCGATTATTACCGGCGCTTTTTCCATGACGCGCCAGGCCATACAGCTTGGCTGGTTACCCCGATTACGCATCAAGCAGACGGCGGCGGAAAGCTACGGCCAGATTTATATCGGAATAATCAACTGGCTGCTGATGGGGGTGACCATCGGGCTGGTGGTGTTCTTTAAATCCTCCGATAAGCTCGCCGCCGCGTACGGCATTGCCGTGTCGTTAACCATGCTGATGACCACGGGGCTGCTGTTTGTGGCGATGCGCGAAGTGTGGCGCTGGAGCCTGGCCAGTAGCGCGGTGATTGCCCTCTGTTTCCTGGTGATTGATGCCACCTTCTTGTTTGCCAATCTGATTAAGGTCCTGGAGGGCGGCTATATTCCGCTGCTGATGGCCGCCGCTATTTGTACGGTGATGCTGATCTGGCACCGCGGCGTTAAGGCGGTATCCGCATCGGTGGGCGAGAAGGGCGTCAGCGTGGATGCGTTCTTTGCCCAGCTTCAGCAAAAGACGGTGCCCAGAGTGGCGGGCTCCGCCGTCTTTTTGACCCGGACACAAAACAATATCCCGCCGGTCATGCGCTGGCACGTCGCGCGAAACCGGGCGCTACAGCAGGATGTGTTGTCGCTTACCATTGATATTCTGAATGTGCCCTACGTGGGGGAAGAACAACGCATCAGGGTAGAGCAGCGCGCGCCGGGCTACTGGCACGGCGTGGCGCAGTATGGCTTTATGGAACATCCGGACATCCCGCGTTTGCTGCAGGGTGTCAGCGAGATTAACGCGCTTTTCGCCACGGATGACGCCACCTGGTATGTCGGGCATGAAACCATTGTGGCAGGCGAGGGTGAGGCAGGGATGGCGGCCTGGCAACGGCACATCTTTGCGTTCATGAAGCGCAACTGCACGCACGTCATCAACCACTATCACCTTCCCAGCGATCGGGTTGTCGAAATCAGCCGACGCGTTGCCGTGTAGACTCTGGCGAAAGCAGAGGTCCTCTGCTTTCGCACAGATTTATCTCTCAAGGGACGCGGACAGGACGCTATGCAATAACACGTTCGCCCCTTTCTCCGCCCACTCTGACAGGATCCTTTCCGCTTCGTTATGGCTGATGCCTTTCACGCAGGGGATAAAGATCATGCTGGCGGGCGCCATTTTGCTGACATAGCAGGCGTCATGTCCCGCACCGGAGACCATCGGTTTCGACGAATAGCCCAGTTCCGCCACGGCCTTCTCCGAACGCGCCAGGCATTCGGCGTCAAACGCGATGGGCGCGTAGTCGAAAATACGCTCAACGGCAGCCGCGACGCCGCGCAGGCTGAGGCTTTCAGCCACCTTATGCAGCGCAGCTTCCATGGCTTCCAGCGCCTGCTGCATAGGATGGCGAAACTCAACGCTGCATTCCACGCGAGACGGCACGACGTTGCGCGAGTTTGGCGTAACCTTCGCCATACCGATCGTCGCGCGTCCGTCCGGCGCATGCCGGTAGCCAATCTCTTCCACCTTCAGCGCCAGCTCTGCGAAGGCGGTCAGCGCGTCGCGGCGGCTGTGCATCGGCGTCGTGCCCGCGTGGGCGGCGAATCCGTCCAGCGTCAGGGTAAACCAGCGCTGGCCCATTGCCGCGCGGACTAACCCGATATCAATGGCTTCATCTTCCAGGATCGGGCCCTGTTCGATGTGCAGTTCGTAGCAGGCGTGAACCTGAAACGCGCGGGCAGGGGCTTCACCCCGGTAGCCAATGCTATCCAGCGCTTCGCCCACGGTGATACCATCGTTATCCGCGCGGGCATGGGCGTACGCTTCGCTAAACTGTCCCGTCCAGACCCCCGAAGAGAGCATGGCTGGCGCAAAGCGCGCGCCCTCTTCGTTAGTCCAGTTCACCAGCACAACGTCACGTTCAGTCTCAACGTTATGGTCGTTAAGGGTTCGCAGCAGCTCCAGCCCGGCCAGCACGCCGTAAACACCGTCGTAGTTACCGCCCAGCGGCTGGGTATCCACATGTGAACCCGTCATGACCGGGGCAAGCTGCGGGTTTTTCCCCGCGCGACGGATAAACATATTGCCCATGCTGTCGACGTCGCAGCTGAAACCCGCGTCCAGCGCCCAGTCGCGCAGCAGGTTACGCGCAATACGATCCTCCTCGCTCAGCGCCAGGCGGGTCACGCCTCCGGCGGGCGTGCCGCCGATCTGCGCCATCATCTCAAGCGTTGACCACAGCCGTGCGGCGTTGACGCGGATCATGTTTTGTCCTTACTGCTGCGGTAGCGGAAATCACAGCACGAACCGCCCTGCATGATGGTGGTCGTGCGGGTCAGCTTCACGTCAGGCGCATAGCCAACGATGAATTTTTCATCGCGCGCGCAGGAGAGCAGATGACCAATCTCGCCCAGCCCCATTTCGTGATACATCTCCGCGTAACGACAGCGGGTCACGTTGTAGTTGTACTGCTGGTCGTCGGCGTCGATCACCTTCACGTCCAGGGCGTTATCTTTCTCCCACAGATACTGCAGGGCGATGAAGCTCTTTACGTCCGCGCCGTTGGGTTCTTTGCTGGCAAACGCTTTGCCAGCGTCAATCGCGGCCTGCTCAATGGCCTCGCCAATGACCGCCTGGGCGCGGGTTTTCCCTATCTCGCGCACCAGGATTTCATAAATTGGCTTTATAATTTCTGCTTCAATTTTGCGGCGGGCGAGAATGCCCAGCTCGTTATTATCACTCATCACATTGCCCTCGCTGCGTTACTTCGCTTTTGCGCCACCCAGCACGGTCTGCGGCTGCCATTTGCCGTCGACAACTTTGTAAACGGTGAAGGACGGCGATTTCAGGTTACCTTCTTTATCAAACGCGATCTGGCCGGTGACGCCGGAGTAGCTGATGGCGCGCAGGGCGGGCAGATAGTCGGATGGCTCAACGGAGTCTGCTTTTTCCATCGCCGCAATCAGCACGCGGGTGGCGTCATAGGCGAACGGGGCGTGCAGTTCGATATGGGTGTGGTAGCGGGACTGATAGGCCTGTTCGAATGCCTTTCCACCCGGCATCTGGTCAACGGGCAGACCCGGCTCCAGCGCCACCACGCCTTCGCCTTCTTTCTGCGCCAGCTGCAGGAACGTCTGGCTGACAAATCCGCCTGCGCCCATCAGGGTGGCGTTCATGCCCAGCTGTTTGATACGACGCGCCAGCGGTGCGGCCTGGCTGTCGACGCCGCCGAAGAAGATCAGATCGGCGTTTTTACTTCGGATGGCGGTCAGCACGGCGCTGAAGTCCACCGTTTTGTCATCAACGTACTGACGATCGACAACCTTCACGCCCTGCGCTTCAAGGGATTTAATAAACTGGTCCGCCAGTCCCTGACCAAAGGCGGTACGGTCGTCGATCACCGCAATGCGTTTGGCTTTCAGCGTATTGACCGCGTACTGACCGGCTAGCTGACCGCCGTCGTCGTCGTGGCCCATCACGCGGAAGCTGGTATCAAAACCCTGCCTGGTATAGGCGTGACCGGTCGCGACCGGTGCCACCTGTGCGATGCCCGCATCGTGATAGATACGTGCGGCAGGAATGCTGGTACCGGTGTTCCAGTGACCCACAACGCCCGCCACGCCGCTATCCACCAGACGCTGCGCCACGGCCACGGCGGTGCGCGGGTCGGACTGATCGTCTTCGGACTGCAGTTTGAAGGTCACCGCTTTGCCACCGATGGTCGGGTGCAGCTTGTTAATGTCGTCAATGGCCAGCTGCGCGCCGTTCTCCAGATCCTTACCGATACGGGCAGACGGGCCGGTGAGCGGGCCTGCCAGACCGATAACCACGGTTTCGCCGTCGGCGGCCCAGGCTCCGGTAGAGGCAAAGCTGCCGAGGAGGATAGCGGCGCTAAGCGCACTGATTTTTACTGTTTTCATTGTATTTCCCTGATGTTGGCTGGTGTTGTTAAACGGGCATTTCGCCCAAATAAATCTGTGCAATCTGGTCGTCATTGAGCAGCGCTTTCGATTCGCCATGATGGACGATGCTGCCGCTGTCCATCACCCACGCGCTGTCGGTCACCTCCAGCGCGAGACGGGCGTTTTGTTCGATGAGCAGCAGGGCAACGCCGCGCTCGCGCAGGCCGGCAATGACGGCAAAAATGTTTTCTACCATCTTCGGGGCGAGGCCCATCGAGGGTTCGTCGAGGATCAGCAGGCGCGGGCGGCTGAGCAGGGCGCGGTTAAGAGCCAGCAGCTGTTGCTCACCGCCGGACAGCAGGCCGGCGAGCTGATGCTGGCGTTCGCCCAGGCGCGGGAAGCGCTCGAAGATCTCGTTCATCTCGCGCTTAACGGTGACAGTGTCACACCTGAGCCAGGCGCCCATCTGCAGGTTTTCCAGCACCGTCATTCGGGAGAAGATCCCCCGGCCTTCCGGGACCATCACCAGACCGTCACGGAGCAGGGTTTCGGGCCTGTGCTTACGCACCGCTTTACCGTTGAATTCAATACGGCCGCTAAAGCTTTCCAGCCCGGTAATGGCGCGCACGGTGGAGCTTTTCCCCGCGCCGTTAGCACCGATCAGCGTTGCCTGTTCGCCCTCGTGCAGGGTAAAAGAGACATCGCGTACGGCCTGAATGCCGCCGTAATGCACGTCCACGCGTTCCACCTTCAGTAATTCAGACATGGGCGTTGCCTCCAAGCCAGGCGGCGATCACTGCCGGGTCGCGACGCACGCTCTCCGGCGTGCCGCTGGCGAGCGTTTTGCCGTAATCAAGCACCGTCAGGCGATCGCAGATGCCCATCACCAGCTTGACGTCATGTTCAATCATCAGCAGGGTTTTGCCGTCATCGCGCAGGCGGATGAGCAGCTCGCCGAGCGCCACTTTTTCCGCTGCGTTCATCCCGGCGGCGGGTTCGTCCAGCGCCAGCAGCAGCGGATCCGTTGCCAGCGCGCGGGCAATCTCCAGACGGCGCTGGTGGCCATAGGCCAGATCGCAGGCGCGGTAGTGGGCGAACTTCGCAATGCCGGTGTACTCCAGCCAGTGCCAGGCCAGCTCCCGGGTCTGTTTCTCTTCTTCGCGAGCGCGTTTGTGACGGCTCAGCGCGGCCCACAGGCCGTTACGGGTGCGCACGTGGCGGCCCACCATCACGTTTTCCAGCACCGACATGTCGTTAAAGAGGCGCACGTTCTGGAAGGTGCGCGCGATCCCGGCGGCGGTGACTTTCTCAATGTGCTTTGGGAAATAGGGCTTATCGGCAATGGAAAATTCACCGCTGTCCGCCGGATAAAGCCCGGTGATCAGGTTAAAACAGGTGGTTTTTCCCGCCCCGTTAGGACCAATCAGGCCGTAGATCTCGCCCTTGTTCACGGCGATCGAAACGTCATCCACGGCGGTAAGCCCGCCGAAGCGTTTGGACATGTTGCGTACGGTTAACAGACTCATGTATTCACCTCCTTGTGGCGTACCGGCCAGATCCCGGCAGGACGCACCAGCATGACCAGCACCAGCGCCAGGCCGTAGAACAGCTGACGCAGCACTTCCGGGTCAATCAGTACCGTACCGAACAGCGCCTGCTGAACCGGAGCTGCCTGACTGCGCAGCAGTTCCGGCAGGGCGGTAAGCAGTATCGCGCCGAGGATCACGCCCGGAATGTGTCCCATCCCGCCCAGCACCACCATCGCCAGCACGGCAATGGATTCCTGTAACGTGAAGGATTCCGGGGAGACAAAGCCCTGGAACGCGCCGAACAGGGCACCCGCCACGCCGCCAAAAGAGGCACCCATCGCAAAGGCCAGCAGCTTATAGTTACGCACGTTGATGCCCATCGAGCGGGCCACATCCTCATCTTCACGGATGGCGTGCCAGGCGCGGCCAATACGGGAATGCTGCAGGCGCAGGCAGACAAAAATAATCGCCACAATCACCAGCATCAGCAGGTAGTACCACAGCCACAGGGCGGGCACTTTGAAACCAAACCAGTGGTATACGCCGCTAAACTTCAGGCCGAACAGATTCAGCGTATCCACCCCGGTAATGCCCTTTGCACCGTTGGTGATGTTCACCGGACGGTCAAGGTTGCGCATCAGGATGCGGATGATTTCGCCAAAGCCGAGGGTCACTATCGCCAGGTAGTCCCCGCGCAGCTTCAGCGTGGGAGCGCCCAGTAAAATGCCGCAGACCGCAGCGACGAGCGCCGCCAGCGGAATAATCAGCAGATATGAGGTGTGCAGCCCGTCCGGGAACCAGACGTTGAGGATCGGGAAAACCTCCAGCAGGTGTGGCGACGCCATCAGCGCGGCGAGATAGGCGCCGACCGCGTAAAAGGCGATAAACCCCATATCCAGCAGGCCGGTATAGCCCACCACAATATTGAGTCCCAGCGCCAGCATGATGTAGAGCAGGGCGAAGTCAATAACGCGCACCCAGTAGTTGCCGCCAAGCTGCGTGGCCACAACGGGAGCAACCAGCAGCGCGAGGCAGAACAGGACCATGCCTGACCAGAATTTGCGCGTCGCCGCCGGGGTTTGTAGTTGAAGCGTTGTCATTGTTTCCCTCACGCCCTGTGCGCTACGCGCTCGCCCAGCAGGCCTGCCGGACGGAAGACCAGCACCAGAATCAGGACCATGAAGGCAAAGACGTCCTGATAGTTACTGCCAAAGACGCCGTGGGTCAGTTCACCCAGGTAACCTGCGCCCAGCGCTTCGATAATGCCGAGCAGGATCCCGCCAATCATGGCGCCACGAATGTTGCCAATGCCTCCCAGCACGGCGGCGGTAAAGGCTTTGATCCCGGGTAAAAAGCCCATCGAGAAGCTGGCGTTGCCGTAGTTGCTGGCCATCATGACGCCTGCCAGCGCGGCAAATACGCCGCCGATGGCGAACGTCAGGGTAATAATGGCATTGGGGTTAACCCCCATCAGCGTGGCCACGCGCGGGTTTTCCGCCACGGCGCGCATGCCGCGCCCCAGGCGGGTGTATTCCACCAGCAGCCATAGCCCCGTCATCACCGCAAGCGCCAGCGCCACGGTAACAATGCCGGTGACGGTCACAATGGCGGGGGGATGTTGTTCACTTCCTGACGTCACGGCGATCGGTTCCATGGGCAGGATCTGTGGGAACATCAGCGGATTGCGCGTCCAGATAATCATCGCCACGGTTTGCAGCAGGACCGAGACGCCGATACCTGAGATAAGCGGTGCCAGGCGCGGGGCGTTGCGCAGTCGACGGTAGGCAAAGCGCTCTACGGCCATTGCCAGCAGGGCGCAAACGGCCATGGCAATCGCCAGGGCAACGCCAAGCTGCAACAGCAGCGGCATGTGAGGAAAGGTGGCGTTCAGGGCGTTAATGGCGGAAAGGGTGGTGAGCGCACCGACCATCAGAATATCGCCGTGAGCAAAGTTAATAATGCGCAAGATGCCATACACCATGGTATAGCCCAGCGCGATCAGCGCGTAAATGCTGCCCAGCATCACACCGTTGATCAGTTGTTGTATGAGTGTATCCAACGTCTGTTCCCGCAAAGTCTTCTTTCTGCGGCTACCATCCGATAAATGAATTTAATTGTAAAATACACATATATTATTTCTTATGATAAACCGCTATTGTTTTATCTTAATGATTTATATAAAGATAATGTAATCGCGTTCTCTGGTGAAAAGCCTAAAGAAATCAATATATGAATAAAACAGAACAATCGGCGGGTTTGCCTGCGTATGCAGACAGTCGCCTGGCAAACGATCCGCCGCTTCGGGCCGTCCGTGCCTTTGAGGCCATCGCCCGGCTGGGCAGCGTTACGCTGGCCGCGCAGGAGCTGGATATCTCACCGTCGGCGGTCAGCCATCAGCTCAAGGTGCTCGAAGGGTATCTGCAAATGCCGCTAACGGAGCGTCAGGGGCGCAGGCTGGTGCTGAGCCAGCACGGACGGGAATATTACCGTTCGATCCGTGCGGCGTTTAACGTCCTGCGCCAGGCAACGGAGCATCTGGCCGGGCAGGCGCAAACGCGTCAGGTCACCATCAGCCTGATCCCGCTTTTTGGCATGGGGTGGTTTATCCCGCGTCTGCCTGATTTTATGCGTGCCAATCCGCAGACCGAGATCAACGTAGTGTATGCCAACCACCGTAACTATCTGAGCGATGCATCGGATATGTCGATTCGTTTTGGTAACGGCCAGTGGGCGGGCTATCAGAGCGAAAAGCTGATTTCCGGACAGATGGTGCCGGTGTGCAGCCGCGCGTTTTTGCGCATTCATGGCCATATCGACACGCCTGAGCAACTGCTGCAAATGCCGCTGCTGCATGATGAAGAGCGCACCACGTGGCCGCAGTGGTTTCTGCTGCAGGGGGTAAAACGTCCTCTTCGGCGCAGCGGCCCCCTGTTTGAAGACGGGCTGTTAACGCTGGCGGGCGTGCAGGCCGGGCTGGGCTGCGCGCTGATGCGCGAGCCGCTGATCGCGCCTTATCTTGAGAGCGGCGAGCTGGTGAAGATATTTGACTTAGCCATTGATGACGGGCGCGACTATCACCTCTGCGTGCGTTCGGATTCAGAGATGACCGAGGACGGTAAGTTGCTGCAAAACTGGCTGCGTCGGGCGGCGAGCGGGGAGCCGTCAGCCGGGTAAAAGTGACGGATAAAAAAAAGCCAGCTTATTCAGCTGGCTTTTGTACAGACAAGATTTAGAACTGGTAGGTCAGACCCAGCGCAACGATGTTGTCGGTACCGATGCCTGCCTGGCGAGTGAACTGGTTGTCGTCGAGCAGGTTGATTTTGTAATCCACGTAGGTGGACATGTTTTTGTTAAAATAGTAGGTCGTGCCAACATCGATGTATTTAACCAGATCCTGGTCGCCGAAGTTCTCGATGTCTTTACCTTTAGACTGCAGGTAAGCAATGGATGGGCGCAGGCCAAAGTCGAACTGATACTGAGCCACAACTTCGAAGTTTTGCGCCTTGTTTGCAAAACCGTAGATGTCGCTGCGATTACCGTTAGAGGTACCGAAGCGGGTTGCGTTATAGGTCTGAGAATACTGTGCAGCAAGGTAAATGTTGTTCGCGTCGTATTTCACGCCACCGCTGTACACTTCAGCGCGGTCGCCTTCACCGTATACGCCAGCCGCATTCTGGTCAGCGGTACGACGTGAAGAGGACATTGCGCCACCCACGCTGAAGCCTTCACCCAGATCGTAAGTCAGGGACGCGCCGTAACCGTCGCCGTTCTGGTTCAGCAGGCTGCGACCGCTGGTGTTTTCACCGCTTACGCTGCCGTTTTTGCCCTGATACTGCAGAGCAAAGTTCAGGCCGTCAACCAGACCAAAGAAGTCCTGGTTACGGTAGGTCGCAACGCCGTTTGCACGAGACTGCAGGAAGTTGTCGGCACCGTAGGTGTCGCCGCCGAATTCTGGCAGGACGTCGGTCCAGGAGGTCACGTCGTA
Source organism: Enterobacter sp. E20 (assembly GCF_000801755.2). Lineage (NCBI taxonomy): Bacteria > Pseudomonadati > Pseudomonadota > Gammaproteobacteria > Enterobacterales > Enterobacteriaceae > Enterobacter > Enterobacter sp. E20. Next base: position 2,476,709 of record NZ_CP012999.1, on the reverse strand, counting down.
AATTACGCCGTAGTTACGACCGTAATCAAAGGAGCCTGCTTCCGCAAACTTCAGACCGGCAAACGCCACACGGGTCCAGGACTTGTTGTCGCCTTCTTCCTGGTTGCCCTGAATCTGGTATTCCCACTGGCCGTAGCCGGACAGCTGGTCGTTAACCTGAGTTTCGCCCTTGAAGCCGATACGCATGTAGGTTTTATCGCCATCTGCGCCAGCGTCATCAGAGAAATAGTGCAGACCTGTTACTTTACCGTACAGATCCAGCTTGTTACCGTCTTTGTTGTAAATTTCGGCAGCGTTAACAACGCCTGCTGCCAGCATGGAAGTGACTGCCACTGCAACTAATTTAAGTTTCATCTTAAATGTTCCTTATAATTTTTTTTGAGTATTTCCTGAACCACTGTGAACGATTTCTAAACGAGGCTGCTCGTCAATGGCATGCTATTTTTAAAAATCTCGTAGTCTTATTTCAATAATAAGTTTCAAAACATTAGAGATAATTTCAATTAGTGTGATCTCGATCGTGCAAAAAGGCGATTATTCAAACAATGCGATCGAATTTCATACGATTAATAATTATGTGTTCTGCGGGACTATTGCTATCGCTATAATTTCTGCGTGTTTTAGTCTATTGCGTTAGATTTCGGTATTGTCGATGTTTTGAGGGGGTTGTTATTACTGTTTTGACTTAATAACAATAGGTTAGGGGTAAATTACAACGTATATTGCGAATATTGTCATGAACACGTCAGAAATGAATTATTGCACTCAATGCTATCCATGACGTTAATATTCGCAGTTAATTAATTCCATAGTGTTGTCAGTTTGTGTCAATTATCTTTTCTGCCGTTTACAGAAGGCGGTGAATATAAACCGAATTTAAACGGAAATGCGATAATTATGATAAATATTCTGAGGAGCCATCACACTTTAAATTAATGTTAATTATGTTGCCGGGCTGAAATTCGCCCGGCCGTTAGAGAAGCATTATTTTCTTGTTGCGTACCAGCAGAGCAACGACCCGGCGCAGACCATCAGCGCGCCTTGCCAGAACGAGAATGAGAGGGGCGAACTCAGCACTGCGGCGGCAAGCGCGGCGGAGAGGACAGGGGTAAAATAGGATACGGCAGCGAGTACCGTGACGTTACCGTGAAGGATGCCAATATTCCATGCGGCGTAACCAAACCCAAGCGCAATACCGCACATGACGAGTTTCACGACCACAGGAAGCGTGAACACCATCTCGGGCTGATCGCTCAGGAAATATTTCACCCACAGGCTCAGCGCGGTCAGCAAAACAAACAGGGTAATGCCGTTTTGTCCTTTCGCAAATTTGCTGGTGACCGTGCAGTAGGCGGCCCAGATAAAGGCGCCGGCAAACGCCAGCGCGTAGCTCAGCGGGCTGGAAACGATGTTGCGGGTTATTTCATCGAGATGTAAACCCTGTTCACCGCCCAATACCCAGCATACGCCCAGCAATGAGACGGCTAAGCCGGGGATCACCCACAGGGTCGATTTCTGCCCGTTGAACAAGATGGCAAACACAATAGTCAGGCTCGGCCAAAGGTAATTGACCATGCCCACTTCAATAGCCTGCGATCGCGTTGCGGCATAGCCCAGCGACAGCGCCAGGCATATTTCGTAGCTGACAAATAAAACGCTGCCGGCAATAAGATAGCGGGGTGAAAACCGCCTGATATCAGGAAATCCTACCGTCACCAGACACAGTAATCCGCTCAGCGTGTAGATCATCGCCGCACCGCCTACCGGGCCCAGTCCCTCACTCACGCTGCGAATAAGGCCGACCATGGTGCTCCATAACAGTATTGCCGCCAGCCCAATAAGCGTTGCTCTCTTTCTGTCCATTACTTCGCCATTGCAATAAAAATCAGAGGAAAAATGTATCGCATTCATCCTGACGCTGTCGCCAATTATTCTCTTAAACCGTTAATCAAAAAGGAGTATTTAAAGGTTCCGGGGGTGACTATTAAGGGGGTGAAGGCAGATGACCTTGATTTGACGCAAAAAAAACAGGGGCTTTGCTGTTAGTTTGCGGCGCGAAGTCTTATATGAAAACGAGGACAACAATGGACGTCAGCCGCAGACAATTTTTTAAAATCTGCGCGGGCGGTATGGCCGGAACAACGGCAGCCATGCTGGGATTTGCTCCCAAAATGGCGCTGGCTCAGGCACGCAACTATAAGCTGCTGCGCGCAAAAGAGATCCGTAACACCTGCACATACTGCTCCGTAGGTTGTGGGCTTTTGATGTATAGCCTGGGCGATGGCGCGAAGAACGCCAGAGAAGCGATTTACCATATTGAAGGGGACCCGGATCATCCGGTGAGCCGCGGGGCGCTTTGCCCGAAAGGGGCGGGGCTGCTGGACTACGTTCACAGCGAAAACCGCCTGCGCTACCCGGAATATCGCGCGCCGGGTTCCGACAAGTGGCAGCGTATCTCCTGGGATGAGGCCTTCTCCCGTATTGCCAAATTAATGAAAGCCGACCGCGACGCCAACTTTATTGAAAAGAACGCCCAGGGCGTAACGGTTAACCGCTGGCTTTCCACCGGGATGCTGTGCGCGTCTGCGGCGAGTAATGAAACCGGCATGCTGACGCAAAAATTTGTGCGCTCTCTCGGCATGCTGGCGGTAGACAACCAGGCGCGCGTCTGACACGGACCAACGGTAGCAAGTCTTGCTCCAACATTTGGTCGCGGTGCGATGACCAACCACTGGGTTGATATCAAAAACGCTAACGTCGTGGTGGTGATGGGCGGTAACGCCGCTGAAGCTCATCCGGTGGGGTTCCGCTGGGCGATGGAAGCGAAAAATAACAACGATGCGACGCTTATCGTCGTCGATCCGCGCTTTACGCGTACGGCATCGGTGGCCGATATCTATGCGCCAATCCGCTCCGGTACGGACATTACGTTCCTGTCCGGCGTGCTGCTGTACCTGATCGAAAACAACAAAATTAACGCGGAATACGTTAAGCACTACACCAACGCGAACCTGCTGGTGCGGGATGATTTTGCCTTCGATGACGGGTTGTTTAGCGGCTATGACGCCGAAAAACGCCAGTACGATAAAACGTCCTGGAACTATCAGTTCGATGAAAACGGCTATGCGCTGCGTGATGAAACACTGACGCACCCGCGCTGCGTGTGGAACCTGCTGAAACAGCACGTTTCCCGCTACACGCCGGAGGTGGTGGAAAACATCTGCGGCACGCCGAAAGCGGACTTCCTGAAGGTGTGTGAAGTGCTGGCCTCCACCAGCGCCGCCGACAGAACCACCACGTTCCTCTACGCGCTGGGCTGGACGCAGCACACCGTCGGCGCGCAGAACATCCGCACCATGGCGATGATCCAACTGCTGCTCGGCAACATGGGCATGGCGGGGGGCGGCGTAAACGCGCTGCGCGGTCACTCCAACATTCAGGGGCTGACCGACCTCGGTCTGCTCTCCACCAGCTTGCCCGGCTACCTGACGCTGCCGTCGGAAAAGCAGGCGGATCTGCAAACGTATCTTGAGGCCAATACGCCGAAAGCGACGCTGCCGGATCAGGTGAACTACTGGAGCAACTATCCGAAGTTCTACGTCAGCCTGATGAAATCCTTCTACGGCGACGCGGCGCAGAAGGAGAACGACTGGGGCTTTGAGTGGCTGCCGAAGTGGGACCAGGCGTACGACGTCATCAAGTACTTCAACATGATGGATAAGGGCGACGTCACGGGGTATATCTGCCAGGGCTTTAACCCGGTGGCCTCCTTCCCGGACAAGAACAAAGTCGTTCGCAGCCTGAGCAAGCTGAAGTACATGGTGGTTATCGATCCGCTGGTGACCGAAACGTCCACCTTCTGGCAGAACCACGGGGAATCGAACGATGTCGATCCGGCGTCGATTCAAACCGAAGTGTTCCGCCTGCCGTCCACCTGCTTTGCGGAAGAGGACGGTTCGATTGCCAACTCCGGCCGCTGGCTGCAGTGGCACTGGAAAGGCCAGGATGCGCCGGGCGAAGCGCGTAACGACGGCGAAATCCTGGCCGGGATTTACCATCGCCTGCGCGAAATGTACCGCACCGAAGGCGGCAAGGGCGCTGAGCCGCTGCTGAAGATGGGCTGGAGCTACAGGCAGCCTGACCATCCTGAGTCAGAGGAAGTCGCCAAAGAGAACAACGGCGTGGCGCTGGCGGATCTCTATGACGCCAGCGGCAACCTGGTGGCGAAGAAAGGCCAGCTGCTGAACAGCTTCGCGCTGCTGCGCGATGACGGCACGACGGCGTCGTCATGCTGGATCTACACCGGCAGCTGGACGGAGCAGGGCAACCAGATGGCCAACCGCGACAACGCCGACCCGTCCGGGCTGGGCAATACGCTGGGCTGGGCATGGGCGTGGCCGCTGAACCGTCGCGTGCTGTACAACCGCGCGTCTGCAGACGTAAACGGCAAGCCGTGGGATCCGAAACGCATGCTGATCCAGTGGAACGGGGCGAAGTGGGCGGGGAACGATATCCCGGACTACAACACCGCCGCGCCGGGCAGCAACACCGGGCCATTCATCATGCAGCCGGAAGGGCTGGGACGCCTGTTTGCCCTCAACAAGCTGGCGGAAGGGCCGTTCCCGGAACACTACGAGCCGATGGAAACGCCGCTCGGCACCAACCCGCTGCACCCGAACGTGGTCTCCAGCCCGGTGGTGCGTATCTACGAAGACGACGTCCTGCGCTTAGGTAAAAAGGACAAGTTCCCGTACGTAGGGACGACCTATCGCCTGACCGAGCATTTCCACACCTGGACCAAGCACGCGCGGCTTAACGCCATCGCGCAGCCGGAACAGTTTGTGGAGATCAGCGAGACGCTGGCGAAGGCGAAAGGCATCGCCAACGGCGACCGCGTGAAGGTAAGCAGCAAGCGCGGCTTTATTCGCGCGGTGGCGGTGGTGACCCGTCGTCTTCAATGCCTGAACGTGCACGGCCAGCAGGTGGAAACCGTCGGGATCCCGCTGCACTGGGGCTTTGAGGGCGTGGCGCAGAAAGGCTACATCGCCAATACCCTGACGCCAAACGTCGGCGATTCCAACTCGCAAACGCCGGAGTACAAGGCGTTTCTGGTCAACATCGAGAAAGCGTAAGGAGCGATTCAATGGCGATGGAAACACAAGACGTTATCAAACGCTCCGCGACAAACCCGATTACCCCCGCGCCCCGCGCGCGGGACTACAAGGCAGAGGTCGCTAAGCTTATCGACGTCTCCTCCTGCGTGGGCTGTAAGGCCTGCCAGGTGGCCTGCTCGGAGTGGAACGATATCCGCGACGAGGTGGGGCACTGCGTGGGGGTCTACGACAATCCGGCGGATCTGAGCGCCAAATCCTGGACGGTGATGCGCTTTAGCGAAACCGACCAGAACGGCAGGCTGGAATGGCTCATCCGTAAAGACGGTTGCATGCACTGTGAAGATCCGGGCTGCCTGAAGGCGTGCCCGTCTGCCGGCGCGATTATTCAGTACGCCAACGGTATCGTCGACTTCCAGCAGGACAACTGCATCGGCTGCGGGTACTGCATCGCGGGCTGTCCGTTTAATATCCCGCGCCTCAATAAAGAGGATAACCGGGTATACAAATGCACCCTGTGCGTGGACCGCGTCAGCGTCGGGCAGGAGCCTGCGTGTGTGAAAACCTGCCCGACAGGGGCGATCCACTTCGGCACCAAAAAAGAGATGCTGGACGTGGCGCAACAGCGCGTGGACAAGCTGAAAGCGCGCGGCTACGAGAATGCGGGCATTTATAACCCGCAGGGCGTGGGCGGTACGCACGTGATGTATGTGCTGCACCATAACGACCAGCCGGAGCTGTACCACAACCTGCCGAAGGATCCGGCGATCGATACCTCCATCAACCTCTGGAAAGGGGCGCTTAAGCCGCTCTTGGCGGCGGGCTTTATCGCCACCTTTGCCGGGCTGATTTATCACTACATCGGTATCGGGCCAAACAAAGAGGTGGATGAGGACGAGGAGGAGCATCATGAGTAAGTCGAAAACGATCGTGCGCACGAAGTTTGTTGACCGCGCCTGTCACTGGACGGTCGTGATTTGCTTCTTCCTGGTGGCGGTGTCGGGGATTTCGTTCTTCTTCCCGACGCTGCAGTGGCTGACCGAAACCTTCGGCACGCCGCAGATGGGGCGCATTCTGCATCCGTTCTTCGGCGTGCTGATTTTCGTGGTGCTGATGTTTATGTTCGTGCGCTTTGTCCACCACAACATCCCGGACAGGCAGGATATCCCGTGGGTGAAAGGGATCGTCGAAGTCCTGAAGGGCAACGAGCATAAGGTCGCGAAGGTGGGGAAATACAACGCCGGGCAGAAGATGATGTTCTGGACCATCATGAGCATGATTTTTGTGCTTCTGGTGACCGGCGTGATTATCTGGCGTCCGTATTTTGCGCACTATTTTCCGATTCAGGTGATTCGCTACGCGCTGCTGATCCACGCCACCTCGGCCATCATTCTGATCCACGCCATCCTGATCCATATGTATATGGCGTTCTGGGTAAAGGGATCGATTAAAGGGATGATTGAAGGGAAGGTGAGCCGCCGCTGGGCGCAGAAACACCACCCGCGCTGGTATCGTGATGTGGAACGACTGGAAGCGAAACAGGAAAGCACGGAAGGAATGAAGTAAGACCTGCGCCGTCGGCTTTGCCCGACGGCGCTGCGCTTGCGCGGGCCTACGTTATGTATTGGTCACTAACGCATCTATCGCCGCGATAACAGTACTTCTCGCGCTGCGAAGGTTACATACATAATCTTTATTATTTAGTTTCTGTTTTTCCACGTGTGTTATGCCAGCGGTGTTAAGGAAATATCGCTCGAAATTAATATTCACTAAAGGCATCGCGGCATTGATATGTCCACGTAGATAGCTATGGTAGCTCAATGGAATAATCAGTCTTGTTGATAAATCATCATAATAGTCATGTTGAATTATCATAAAATAAGGCTGGTAGTCCCGTGTTCTTTCTGAAGGGTTACGGTAAATGTCAAACTGAAAGCACATTAAATCCCTCCAAAGAAAGGATCGTCTGATAATAATCCCGCTTTAGCCGTAAATTCATTTATGGCTTTTATGAATTCTTTATCTTGCTGATGATCTCGTCTTCGAGTCTCTGGCGTCCGGGCTTCACGGGAGACTCCACTCGCTATGCTCTCCCTTTTGCCATAGTCTTTGCTTCGGTTTGGCTTCATTTGTATCTCCTTTGTTGGTGCGGTCATTATCAACCGCAGCCAACAAAAAACAATACCGTATCCCCTGGTAATCTACATTCTGCGAGGCGTATTCCAGTAATTTCAGAACCGCTCCTCCACATACCGGAATGGATATTTTGTGGGTTTGGCTTTGCCTATTTTACGTTTCGGTAAATCCACTTTTTCGACGTGAATTTCTTTATAGGGAATTTGTGTGAGCAGGTGCGAAATAATATTCAGGCGCACGCGTTTTTTATCTTCTGAACGCGCTACAAACCACGGCGCCCAGGCGGTATCTGTCGCTTCAAACATGGCGTCGCGCGCGAGGGTATACTCGTCCCACAGGTTAAAGGACTTAATATCCATCGGCGATAGCTTCCAGATTTTACGACCATCGTTAATACGGTCGCGCAGGCGGCGCTCCTGCTCTTTAGGCGTGACCTCCAGCCAGTATTTCAGCAAGATAATCCCGGCATCCACCATCGCTTTTTCCATCACCGGCGCACCATCAAGAAACTTCTCAACCTGCTCGGGGGTGCAGAATCCCATTACCCGCTCGACACCCGCGCGGTTGTACCAGCTGCGGTCGAAAATGACGATCTCCCCGGCGGCAGGCAGATGGGGAACATAACGCTGAAAATAGAGCTGGGTTTTCTCTTTCTCGGTGGGTGCAGGGAGGGCAACAACGCGAAACACGCGAGGGCTGACGCGCTCGGTGATCGCTTTAATGGTGCCACCTTTACCCGCTCCGTCGCGTCCTTCAAAAACAATACACACTTTTAGCCCTTTGGCGACGACCCACTGCTGGAGCTTAACCAGTTCAACGTGGAGGCGACGTAGCTCTTGTTCATACTCTTTGGTCTTTAACGGAGCATTCTTTACGACATCAACAGCGACACTGGTTTTCTTTTTGCTTCCCATGATGGTCATCCTCAGATTGTCCGGCGCGGAAAAAAGCGAGGCCGCACTATGAAGTGTAATCCACCTGAATTAATGGATTAACCTGCCAGCCAACGGATTTGAACTGGCTCACCATACAAGATTATTCAATAATGCCCGTCGCGAGTGATTAACCAGTGGTTGAAGTATGAAAAAGACAATTTTTTCGTTGGCGCTTGGCACCTTTGGCCTCGGAATGGCTGAATTTGGCATTATGGGCGTGCTCACCGAACTGGCACATGACACCGGTATTTCGATTCCTTCTGCCGGGAATATGATCTCGTTTTATGCGTTCGGGGTGGTGATTGGCGCCCCGATTGTGGCGCTGTTCTCAGGCAAGTTCTCGTTAAAAACCACGCTGCTGTTTCTGGTGGCGATGTCCGCTGTCGGCAACGGCCTGTTTACGTTCTCAACGTCGTACTTCTGGCTGGCGCTGGGACGGTTGATTTCCGGTTTTCCGCACGGGGCCATTTTTGGCGTCGGGGCGATTATCCTCTCCAAAATTGCGCCGCCGGGTAAGGTGACGGTCGCGGTGGCGGGGATGATCGCCGGTATGACCGTGGCTAACCTGGTGGGCGTTCCGCTGGGCACCTGGCTTGGGCACCAGTTCAGCTGGCGCTATACCTTTTTCCTGATTGCCGTGTTCAATGCGTTGGTGATCCTTTCAGTGCTGCTCTGGGTGCCGGACATCCATGACAAATCAGAAATTAAATTGACCGAGCAGTTCCACTTTTTGAAAAAACCAGAACCCTGGCTGATTTTTGCCGCCACGATGTTTGGCAACGCCGGGGTGTTCGCGTGGTTTAGCTTCGTTAAGCCGTTTATGGTCAACGTCTCCGGTTTTTCAGAAGGGATGATGACGGCCATCATGATGCTGATGGGGCTTGGCATGGTGTTGGGCAATCTGCTGAGCGGTAAGCTCTCGGGGCGTTTTAGCCCGCTGCGCATTGCGGCCACCACCGACATGGTGATTGTCGCCTCGCTGCTGCTGCTTTTCGCCTTTGGTGAACTGAAAACGGCCTCGCTGATCATGGGCTTTATCTGCTGTGCCGGGCTGTTCGCGCTCTCTGCGCCGCTACAAATTCTGCTTCTGCAAAATGCGAAGGGCGGTGAGATGCTGGGTGCGGCAGGGGGACAGATGGCGTTTAATCTCGGCAGTGCGATTGGCGCGTACTTTGGCGGAATGATGATTGTCCTCGGCTTTAGCTGGCGTTACGTCACGCTGCCGGCGGCAATACTTTCTTTCTCGGCCATGAGTGCACTGCTGATCTATGGTCACCTGCGGGCCAGACGGGCTCAGGCTAACGCTCGCGCGCTAGCCTGACAGGCTTCAGGCAAGCCAGGGCTCACCCAGGGTCAGCATCAGGCGGTTGGCCCAGGCGAAGAACGCGGCGGATTGCACCAGATCGAGCTGCGCTAAGGTATCCAGCCCCTCTTTTTCCAGCGCGGCAAGGTGCAGCGGCGAGGCGGCAGGCGGCGTGACCGACAGCGCCGCCGCAAAATCGATTTCCGCCTGCCAGCGTGCGGATTGCCCCTCGCTCAGGGACCGCCCCGGCCTCACGGCCAGCAGGGCTTCTACCGCCGCGTCATCCTTTGACAGCTGGCTGGCTTTACGCGCATGGACAGATGCGCAGTAAATGCAGCCGTTGATTTTACTGGCGACCGTTGCGGCCAGCTCGCGCTCGGCGCGCGGCAATCCCCCCGATGTATAAAAAATGCCTTTATCCGTTAACGTGCGCTGTTCAAGCACCGGCAGGTTGCGCGCCAGCAGGCGGAAGTACTCGGAATCGGTATGGCCAAATTTCGCCAGGATGGCAACCTCATCGTCACTGAAATCCGCCAGCGGTTTGGCCGCTATCCACGGTTCCCATCCCAGCTCCTGCTGGGTGAACGCGACGGGGGCCGCCTTTCCGGTGACCGTTGTTGCGGTCGTGTGCCAGATGCCTGCCGCCACCGGCGCATCGCTTTTGGCGACGGGCCTGTCATTCAGCAGCCGCAGCCCGGTGATGAGTCGGCTCTGGAAGCTCACAAACGCAATAAGCTGCGCCAGGGTAACAATGCCTTCCTTGCTCCATCCCGCCTGGGTCAGCGCCCTTAACGCTGCGGGCGTCGCTTCGACGGGGGAGAACGTCAGCAGCCGCGCGAAATTCAGCGCCGGGGTCAGGCGTTCTGAGGTGGGGTCGGCCAGGCCAAACCCCGCATAGTGCGCGGCCAGCGCCTCAGCGCTGTGCCACCTGGCGACTTTTGCCGCCACGGCGAAGCGCTCGTCGAGTGCAAAATCAGCATTCTGCTGGCTAAAGAGAATTTCGTAGCTGCCCTGCGCGTGGCGCGTGGCGGCATCACGCGTGGCGCGCGCCTCTGCCAGAGGGGAACCGGGTTTAATTTCCGCCAGCTCGGCGAGAATGTCCTGACTTAACGACATAGGTGTCTCCTCAAAGGATGTGGGGGGCAATACGTTCGGCGATCAGTTCGATGGACCGCAGCGTGTCGCGATGCGTGGGTTCGACCGAATGGACCTGGAATGAGATATCCGTGGCGCGCCTGAGAATGGAGTCAGCATTCAGCGAATGCAGCACCGTGTCGGGCGAACCAATATGCGCGTCAAACTGGCGGCGATAATCAGTGACGTTGTCACCTTTAACCACGTGCCCGGCAGCGCGATGCTGCTGGGCCTGTTTCGTGAGGCCCGGCGTTGCGACCCTGAGCGCATAGTCGTCGCTGTCGGCGACGAACGCCGTACGGGAGGCCAGAATGCGCGGTGCGATGCCCGCAGGCAGCGCCTCAAGGTAGGCATCCACAATCGGGTTCTGGATCTCGTCGAGCGTTAAATCCAGCCGATCTGCCGGGCGCGGCTGCGTGCGGGAGAGCATTAAACCGTGTCCGGCCCGGGCGGCGCGAACGGCTCCGTCAACAGAGAAGGTGGCAATCCAGATACGGTCGGCCAGCTGTGGCGCAGGCGGGTAAAGGTGGTTATCCGGATGGGTAAGCGAATCCCCGCGCCAGGCGCTCTGGATCACATGCAAATGGTCAGCAAAGGCCGCGCCGCGCTCCTCGAACGTCAGGCCGAACGGCAGAAATGAGGTCGGTGTGCCGCCCGAACCAAAACCGACCTCAAGACGACCATCGGCGAGTAAATCGAGCACGGCGGCATCTTCCGCGACGCGCAGCGGGTTTTCCATCGGCAGGGTAATGATGGCCGTGCCCAGACGGATGGTTTCGGTATGCGCGGCGACGTGCGCCAGAAACAGCAGCGGCGACGGCAGGCCGCCTTCACTTTCGTGGAAGTGGTGCTGGGCAATCCAGGCGCTGTCAAAACCGTGGCGTTCGGCGTGGCGGATCTGTTCAGTTGCCAGACGATAGCGCTCCTTCGGCGCAGCGTCGTCAAGCAGGCGGGTGAAAAATCCCAGGCGTTTTCGCGTCATGCGAACTCCTCCGTAGCGGGTGAAAAATGGGGAATGGCGTCAATCAGCTCGCGGGTATAGTCGTTCTGCGGCGACGCGAATAAGGTTCCGACGTCGCCCTGTTCGACCACCTGACCGCCGCGCAGCACCGTGACGCTGTGGGCGATCCGGCGGACAGTTGACAGATCGTGCGTGATAAAGAGGTAGGTCAATCCCAGCTGCTGCTGCAGCTGCTGAAGCAGAGCCAGGATCTGCGCCTGCACGGTGACGTCCAGCGCGGAGGTGGCTTCGTCCAGCACCAGAATGGTCGGCTCCAGGATCAGCGCCCGGGCAATGGCAACGCGCTGGCGCTGTCCGCCTGAAAGCTCCCGGGCGGTGCGGGTCAGGAATTCGACGGGCAGGGCAACCCGCTGCGCCACCGTCTCCACCCGGAGCTTTCGCTGCGCCTTACTGAGTCGAGAAAAGTTCTTCAGGGGCTCCTCGATGATCTCGAACAGCGTCTGTCGCGGGTCGAGAGAGGCAAACGGGTTCTGGTAGACGAACTGGATCTTCTGGCGCAACTGACGGCGGGCCTCGCGGCTGAGCGTGGTGGCATCAATATCATCAATGATGACCTGTCCGCTGTCGGCCTGTTCAAAACCCAGCAAAATACGGGCGAGGGTGGTTTTCCCGGAGCCGGATTCACCGACCAGCGCATGCGTGCTGCCGCGCCTGACGTCAAACGTCACCCGATCCAGCGCCTGAAGCTGATGACCTTTGCCCAGGGAGAATTGCTTGCTGATGGCGCGGGCGCGAATGGCCGGCGACGCGAGCGGGAGACCGGCTACCGGGGCGATGGTCAGGCGCTGGCCCTGGAGATCGCTCAACAGCTGGCGGGTGTAGGCGTGCTGCGGCGTGCGGACGATATCGCCGGTGTTGCCCTGTTCCTGAACCTCGCCATCGCGAAACACCAGCAGCCTGTCCGCGCGCTGTGCGGCCAGCGCCAGATCGTGGGTGACAAACAGAACGGCGGTACCCGACTCCCGGCGCAGGATATCCAGCAGATCGAGAATACGTTTTTGCACCGTCACATCCAGCGCGCTGGTGGGCTCATCGGCAACGATCACGTCCGGGCGCAGCGCTATCGCGATGGCAATCAGCACGCGCTGTTTCATCCCGCCGGAGAGCTGATGGGGATACTGCGTCATGCGCTGTTCGGGGTGGCTCAGGCCGACCTTTGTCAGCAGGGCGAGCACCTGCTCGTCGCGCTCGGCGCGGGTCACCTTCTGGTGGAGCTGAACGATCTCTCCGACCTGCGCCCCGATGGTCTTCACCGGGTTGAGCGAATTACCCGGATCCTGCGGTACCAGGCTAATTCGCGCGCCGCGAAGGGTATCGAGGCGCTTCGCGGACCATCGGCTAATCTCCTCGCCGTTGAGCGATATTTTTCCCGCATCGCGCCGGGCGTTATCGGCCAGCAGGCCAATGATCGCCTGCGCCGTGGTCGTCTTGCCGGATCCGGATTCGCCGACGAACGCCAGCATTTCCCCTCGTCCGAGCGTGAAGCTGACGTTATGCACCACCTCTCGCCACTGGCGAGCGGAACGGTAGCTAATCGTCAAATTTTCCACTGAGAGAACGGTCATTAGCGACCTCCGCTGAACTGTTGGCTGATACGGTTGGTGGCCAGCACCACGGCGATGACGACCACGCCGGGGAAGGTGGTGAGCCACCAGGCGGTAGAGAGATAGTTACGGCCTTCGGCAATCAGTAAGCCCCATTCCGGCACGGGCGGCGGGGTGCCGTAGCCGAGAAAGCTCAGCGTGGAGAGCGCCAGGATTGCCTGACCAAACTGCAGCGTGGCAAAGGCGAGGACGGCGGTTAACGCGTTGGGCAGGATGTGTCGCCACAGCACGGCGAAAAACGTCCCGCCGCTGCCGAACGCCGCTTCGACATAATCCGTATGGCGGATACGCACGACTTCACCGCGCGCGAGGCGGGCGAAGCTGGCAATGGAGGCAACGCCGACGGCAATCGCGGCGTTAACGGTGCCAAAACCGAGCAGAATAATCACCGTCAGCGAGAGCAGCAGAGACGGGATGGAGAGCAACACGTCGACGAAGCGCATCAGCAGAGACTCGACGCGCCCGGCGAACGCCCCGGCGATCACCCCTAAGCCGGTGCCGACCACCAGCCCCATCGTCACGGCGGCCAGCGCCGCGCTCAGGGAGTGTGATGCACCGTAGACAATACGCGTGTAAACATCGCGGCCAAGCTGATCGGTGCCGAGCCAGTGTCCCGCCTGCGGTGCCAGGCGCTGTGCCCCGGCGATGCCCTCAATCGGGCTGTAGTGGGTTAACAGGCCGGGCGCTACGGCGGCAAAAGCGGCGAGAATAATCACCCCCCACGCCAGCCACAGTCCCGGTTGCCATTCCACGGCCTGCCAGGCTGGAACGCGTTTTCGCGCGGCGGCAGCGTAATCGACCAGACTCATGATGCACCTCCGGTAACGGTTTGCAGACGGGGATCCAGCAGCGGCATCAGCAGATCCACCAGCAGATTGATCAGGACAAAACCGAGGGCGGAAATCATCACTACCGCCTGAAGTACGGCGATATCCTGGTTATTCACCGCCTGCTGGGTCAGCTGTCCGAGCCCGCTGCGGCCAAAAACGGTTTCGGTGATCAGCGCCCCGGCAATCAGCTCGCCCAGCAGCAGCCCGGCAATGTTCAGGACCGGCAGCAGGGCGTTGCCGGTCACGTGACGCCACAGGACGGCGGTTTCACTCAGCCCTTTGGCACGGGCGACGGCGACAAAAGGCTGCGTCGCCACCTGGTCCAGACTGCGCATCAGAATTTGCGCCAGCGGGGCGGAGATCGGGATCGCGACGGTCACGATCGGCAGGATCAGCCCCTGCAGCGGCGTCGGGTTAATCACCGGGATCAGCCGCAGCTGAAAAGAAAAGAGCTGGATGAGGGCAATCCCCAGCCAGAACGTCGGTAAGGAGATAAAAAGGACCGGCAGAGACTGAAGGGTATTGCTCAGCCAGCGCAGACCCGGCAGACGCGATGCAAAGGCCAGCGCAAAGGCCAGCAGGACCGCGAGTACAAACGCGGGCAGGGCGAGGCTCAGGGTATCCGGCAGATTGCTGGCAATCAGCTCGCTGACCGGCACGCCTGCCTGTAGCGAATAGCCGAAATCCCCGCGCAGCATTGCCAGCAGCGTGTGGCCGTATTGCTGCCACAGCGGGCTGTCCGCGCCGTAGGCCACGCGCATCTCCTCGATTTGCGCCGGGCTTAAGCCCAGGTCCGGGTTCTGAAATTTAATCAGCACCGCGTCGCCCGGCAGCACCTGGAGCAACACGAACGAGAGGGTAAAGGCGGCCCACAGTACCAGCAGCCCGTGCCCAAAGCGTTGAAGAAGTGCGTGGCGCATCGTCAGCTCCTCAGTGTTTCTCAATCCACGCGCCGTAGAACGACGGGCGGCCTACCGCTTCAAAATTGACGCCTTTCAGCCACGGCGCACCGGCAAAGACCTGCGGCTCTTCGAAAATCGGAATGACGTAGGCGTTATCCAGCAGGTAGCGCTGGGCGTCCCCCGCCAGCTGCAGGCGTTTTTGCGGGTCGACCTCAGCCGAAATGTTCACCAGCAGCGCATTCAGCCTGTCGTCACGGAAGTTTTTGACCTTGTCGCTGGATCCGCCTTTTTGCAGCAGCGCGTCGCGGTTAGCCGGGTAGAACATGCTTTTCACCACGTCCGGATCGGCGCGGCCCACTTCGGAGACGGTTAACGGGGTTTTCAGCGGGTCAAGGTTATCCAGCGTGCGGCTGCCTGCGTCTCCGGCTTTGACGCTCAGCGCCACGCCCACCTGGCGCCACTGCTGGGCAACCAGCTGCAGAACCTCTTTGTTTTGCGGCTGCGGCAGGGATTCATACACCGTCAGCGCCAGACGCTGGCCGTCTTTGGCGCGGATCCCGTCGCCGCCTGCTTTCCAGCCCGCCTCGTCCAGCAGCTGGTTGGCTTTTGCCGGGTCAAAGGTCAATTTGTCGCTGAGATCGACAAAGCCTGCGGCGGAACCGGCAATCACGGACTTCGCCTGCGGATAGTTGGCCGAGAAGAGGGTCTCGACCACCTGTTTTGCATTGGTGGCATGCAGCAGCGCCTGGCGAACGCGAATATCGGAGACCAGCGGGTTATCCGGGCGGAAGCTGATGCTGTCGTTCACCCCGCGCGTCGGGGCGGCGTAGATCTTATAGCCCCGATCGGTCGCCTGCTTTTCGTCATACGCCTGCACCTGGCGAATAAAGTCGGCCTGACCGGCCAGCAGGGCGCCCACGCGCACGCTGTCTTCCTGGGTCACGATAAACTTGATGCCGTCGAGATTGGCTGGCCCCTGCTGCGCCAGATTTTTCGGCCCCCACTGGTAGTCTTTGCGCGCTTCGAGCGTCACTTCACGACCCAGCTTCTCGTCCTTCACCACAAACGGGCCGGAACCAATGATGTGGCGGGCATCTCCCAGCTCTTCGAAGTTGCGCTTCAGCGTGCTGAGCGAGACCAGACCCGAGCCAATGGTGGCGGTGCCCTGCAGGAACCCCGGCGACGGTTTTTTGAAGTAGAACTTCACGGTCAGCGGGTCGATGACTTCGCTGCGATCGTAGTTATTGATCACTTCTGACACCGGCAGGCGCTGCGCCTTATTGCCTAAACCGTAGGTATCAAAGTTTTTCGCCACGGCGTTGGCGTCCAGCGGCGTGCCGTCGGAGAAGGTGATGCCGGGACGAAGCTTAAAGGTGTATTCGGTTTTATCGGCGTTGGTGGTCCAGCTTTCGGCCACCCAGGGTTCCACCTGCAGCGTTTTTGGGTTCTGCCACGTCAGTTTGTCGGTGATTTGATTCAGAATGCCGCCGTTCGGGTAAAAGCCACCGGCAGGCGGATAGAGGTTGGTGTGCGCCTGTTGCTCCAGATAAATCAGCGTGCCGCCTTTGACGGGCGCATCTGCGGCCCAGGCTGCGGTTGTCGCCAGAATCAGCGCCGTCAGCAGCGGCAGACGAAATGGGGTTTGCATGGTGAATTCCTTTGTTATCTTCTTGTTAGCGTCGGATTCATCATCGGGCGCGGGGGAAAACAAGGGAACCAAGGAATTAAGATAAGGATTGCCGGAAAATGGCTATAAAAAAACCGCCCCAGCGAGGAGCGGTAATGAAAGATGAACGATTATGAACGTAGGTCGATCACCATACGGCCGCGGATCTGGCCCTGTTCCATCTCTTTAAAAATGGCGTTGATGTCCTCGATTGGACGCATCGTGACTTTCGGCACCACCTTACCTTCAGCGGCGAACTGGAAGGCTTCCTGCAGATCCTGACGGGTGCCGACCAGGGAACCCACCACCTGGATGCCGTCCAGCACCAGACGCGGAATGTCGAGGCTCATCGCTTCCGGCGGCAGGCCAACGGCGACCACGCGGCCACCGGCACGCACGGCGTCAACGGCTGAGTTGAATGCGGCTTTTGCGACGGCAGTAACGACTGCGGCATGCGCGCCGCCGGTTTTCTCCTGCACAATTTTCGCGGCGTCTTCGCTGCGGGAGTTGATGGTTAAATCTGCACCCATGCTGGCAGCCAGCTTCAGCTGTTCGTCGTTAACGTCGAGAGCGATGACTTTGGCGTTAAAGACGTTTTTGGCATATTGCAGCGCGAGGTTGCCCAGCCCGCCCAGACCGTAAATCGCGATCCACTGGCCTGGTTTGATTTCGGACACCTTCACCGCTTTGTAGGTGGTAACGCCGGCACAGGTGATGCTGCTGGCAGCAGCGGATTCCAGACCGTCCGGCACTTTTACCGCGTAATCCGCGGTGACGATGCACTCTTCCGCCATGCCGCCATCAACGGAGTAACCGGCATTTTTCACGTCGCGGCACAGGGTTTCGTTGCCGGTATTACAGTATTCGCAGTGGCCACAGCCTTCAAAAAACCAGGCCACGCTTGCACGATCGCCGACTTTCAGCGACTTCACGCCGGGGCCGACTTCTTTTACGATACCAATCCCTTCGTGGCCCAGGATAACCCCGGTTTTATCGCCAAAATCACCGTTCTTCACGTGGAGATCGGTATGGCATACGCCACAGCATTCCATCTTCAGCAGGGCCTCCCCGTGCTTTAGCGGGCGTAAGGTTTTTTCGGTGATATTGACCTGATGATCCTGAGTGACAACAGCAGCCTTCATGTGTATCTCCTTGTTCATGATGAGTATCTGCATAGCAGGTGTAATACCCCTCAAGGATTAGTGGTTTGGCGCTGTAATGCAAGGCAACGGCAACATAATGTCATTATTTAATCCATTTTCAGAATAAGAATACGGCGTTCCTCTAATAATTTAGGGGGAAAATACTGGCCCGACGAGAGACTCGCCGGGCGCAGACTTACAGCTGTGCCTCTATCTCCTCAATCTCTTTACGCCATTGCGCCTGCAGCTGCGGCTTTTGATGCTTCGGCTTACGCGCCAGATCGTCTTCCAGCAGCGTTTCCAGCGCGACCAGCCGTTCGAGCAGATCGTCATACGGCGAGGGTTGAACCGTCGCCGCGTCGATGGTGGGCGCGGTGGATGTCGCCAGCCCCGCGCTTTCACGCAGGCGCTCAAACACCGCTTCTGCATCGTGCCACTCGCTCAGCTTTCCCTCTTCAATCAGCCAGAAACGGTTGCAGCTTTGGCTAATTAACTGACGGTCGTGGCTGACCAGCAGAACGCCGCCTTCAAACTGCTGAAGGGTTTGCGCCAGCGCCTCTTTGCCTTCCATGTCGAGGTGGTTGGTCGGCTCATCCAGCATCAGCAGGCTGTAGCGGGCAAGCGTCAGGCCAACGAACAGCAGGCGCGAGCGCTCGCCGCCGCTGAGCGTGCTGACCGTTTGCCCGTGACGCGCCCACGGGAAACCCGCGCTTATCAGCGCCATTTTGCGGTTCTGCGGATCCGGCGCGAAAGGCTCCAGCGCGTCGAGCAGCGTGGCGTTGTCCGCAAGCTGGTGAAGCGTCTGGTCGTAATAGCCTGGCGACACGCGCGGATGGATTTTCAACCCGCTGTCTGTGGTCTCATCGGCAAACTGTTGCCAGATAAGCCTCATCAGCGACGATTTGCCGCAGCCGTTACGACCGACAATCGCCACGCGATCGCCGCTTTTTAGCCGCGCCATTTCGATGCTGAACAACGCCGGCAGGCCAGGTGCAGGAGGTACGTCGAGATTTTCCATTTCCAGCAAACGGTCGGCCCGCAGCGCGTCGCCGCGCAGGGTTAACGTCCACGGGCTGCCTGCCGTGAGCGCCGTCTGGCTCTCCTTCAGCCGTTCGACCTGTTTTTCCATCTGTTTGGCTTTGCGGGCCAGGTCTTCGTTGTCGTAAACCTTGCCCCAGGTCGCCAGCCGCTTGGCGCTGGCAGTCACGCGGTCGATCTCCTTTTGCTCCGCCTTGTGGCGCTGCGCGTCGCTCTCATCCTTTGCTTCTAGCGCCTTGCGGGCGGCCGTGCAGGGAAGGGCGAAGTAGTGCAGCGTTTTATCGCGCAGGATCCAGCTGCCGTTAGTGACGGCATCCAGCAGCTGTCGGTCGTGCGAGACCAGCACGAAGCTGCCTGACCAGTTCTGCAGAAAGTGTTCCAGCCAGAGCATGGTCGGCAAATCAAGGTGGTTGCTGGGTTCATCGAGCAGGAGCAGATCCGGCTCATGAATCAGCGCCCGCGCCAGCAGCAGGCGGGTGTGCTGCCCGCCGCTCAGCGTGGCGGATTGCAGCGCCATATCCTGCGGCGTGAAGCCCATGCCTGCCAGCAGCGTTTCGGCTTTCCAGCGCAGGCTATCGCGCTCGGCTAAAGGCAGCTGTGCGAGTACGGCATCCAGCATGGTCAACGGGAAAATGGCGTCCGGGAGATGTTGCTCCACGCGCGCCATCAGGCAGTGCCCGGCCAGCGCGACCGTTCCGGCGGCGGGGGAGTCAGTGCCGTCCAGCACCTTCAGCAGCGTGCTTTTGCCGCAGCCGTTGTCGCCCAGCAGGCCAATGCGGTCGCCTTTTTTCAGCGTAAAGGAGAGCGAGTCGAAGAGCGTGCCAAACGCCGTATCAACGCGTAAAGATTGTGCAGTGAGTAAAGTGCTCATTGTTGCTTACCCAAGAGTTACAGGCATGTTTATGCCTCGTCAAACATCGCTGACGATAACTCAGTAAGCCCGAGAGAAGGGATTTCAGGGGTTGGTGTCTTCGCTCAAGCAGAAGTTATCGCAGCACGATACCGATAACGCTTGAGCTGGTGCGATCACCAAATGTATGTGAAACATTGAAAATTTCACAGTACAGCATAATTGGCCTCCTTATATATTCAGTAGGTTAATGGGTGAAAGGAGTGTAGCGGGGGAAAAGGGGTTTGGCTAGGGGGGCGAATCTAATTCCCTCTCCCTTTGGGAGAGGGTTAGGGTGAGGGGAACATACGGCTGTAGTGGTCATTCCGTTCACTTTATGTTCCTTGCTACTCTGTAACGACATGACCTGTGAACGTGCCAGGGTGGCTCAGTCGCCACCACCCTGGCGACCCGGGCTCCCGGCGGTAAATCGCCGCTTCGCGGTGCCCTCGGCTTATTCCTTCCGGCTTATCGGGGATGGGCGGAGGTAACATCCCTGTAAAGCCCGCCCTCTCGGCGCATCCCTGCGCCTCGCCCCGGCCTGCAGGAAACGCCTCGGCGATTTACAGCCGGACCAGGGCGTGGCTGCAAGTTAATCATTTCGCTTCGAGAATCTGAATCGCTACTGGTTAATGAATTTATTGAAAGTCCCTCTCCCGAAGGGAGAGGGACCGGTCGGAGCGGATTAAATCGAGGTACGACGATAGCTGCGGTATTCAGGTTTCCAGAAGTTGTCGTCGATGGCCTGCTGCAGCGCGTCGGCAGAGGTTTTCACCGCCACGCCCTGCTGCTGCGCCATTTTACCTACCGCGAACGCGATAGCGCGCGACACCTTGTGAATGTCTTTCAGCTCCGGCAGCACCAGCCCTTCACCGTTGTTGACCAGCGGCGAGTAGCCCGCGAGGGTTTCGCTCGCCGACATCAGCATTTCGTCGGTAATGCGGGACGCGCCGGAGGCGATCACGCCCAGACCAATCCCCGGGAAGATGTAAGAGTTGTTGCACTGGGCGATCGGATAGGTTTTATCCTTCCACACCACCGGGTCGAACGGGCTGCCGGTCGCGACCAGCGCGTTACCTTCGGTCCAGGCGATGATGTCCTGCGGGGTCGCTTCCACGCGGGAGGTCGGGTTGGAAAGCGGCATTACGATAGGGCGTTCGCAGTGCTTGTGCATCTCGCGAATGATCTCTTCGGTAAAGAGGCCTGTTTGCCCGGAAACGCCGATCAGAATATCCGGCTTCACGTTGCGCACCACGTCCAGCAGGGAAAGGACTTCGTTGTCGGTATCCCAGTTTTTCAGGTTATCGCGCTTCTGCACCAGCTTGTTCTGGAACGGCAGCAGGTTCGGCATAGCGTCGGTCAGCAGGCCGAAACGGTCAACCATAAAGACGCGGGAGCGGGCCAGCTCTTCGCTTAAGCCTTCGCGCTGCGTCTGGGCGATGATCTGCTCGGCGATACCACAGCCCGCAGAGCCTGCGCCCAGGAAGACGATTTTCTGGTAGCTCAGCTGGCTGCCGGCTGCGCGGCTGGCAGCGATAAGCGTACCCACGGTCACGGCCGCGGTGCCCTGGATGTCGTCGTTAAAGGAGCAGATCTCATCGCGATAGCGGTTCAGCAGCGGCATCGCGTTTTTCTGCGCGAAGTCTTCAAACTGCAGCAGAACGTCCGGCCAGCGGTGCTTCACGGCCTGGATGAAGTCGTCGACAAACTGATAGTACTCGTCGTCGGTGATGCGCGGATGGCGCCAGCCCATGTAGAGCGGATCGTTGAGCAACTGCTGGTTGTTGGTCCCGACGTCCAGCACCACCGGCAGGGTATACGCCGGGCTGATGCCGCCGCAGGCGGTGTAGAGAGAGAGTTTACCGATAGGGATCCCCATCCCGCCAATGCCCTGGTCGCCGAGGCCGAGAATACGTTCGCCGTCGGTCACCACAATCACTTTGATATTGTGGTTTGGCACGTTCTGCAGAATATCGTCCATGTTGTGACGGTTCTGATAGGAGATGAATACCCCGCGTGAACGACGGTAGATCTCTGAGAAACGCTCGCAGGCCGCACCCACCGTCGGGGTGTAGATCACCGGCATCATCTCTTCGAGATGGTTCTGCACCAGGCGATAGAAGAGGGTTTCATTGGTGTCCTGAATGTTGCGCAGGTAGATGTGCTTGTCGATTTCGGTTTTGAAACCCTGATACTGGATCCACGCGCGCTCCGCCTGTTCTTCAATGGTTTCAACCACTTCGGGCAGTAAACCCAGCAGGTTAAAGCTGCTGCGCTCTTCCATGCTGAAGGCGCTGCCTTTGTTGAGCAGGGGGAATTCGAGTAAAACCGGTCCGGCGTATGGGATGTATAAGGAACGATGTTTTTTCAGTTTATTGTCCATGTCACTCACTCTTTTTATGAAGATCCGTCCCTGACACTGCTGTTTGTCATCTTTCTGGCCTGTGCGATGGGGTGCGGTCAGGCGGTATTATAAAGGAGCTAAATATTAATTACCGCAACACATAAACAAAAACACCATCGGGATTACCGATGGTGTTCTGGATCTCAGTCTGGAACTTACTTGCCCGCGTGGCGTTTTCTGCCGGTGGCGTGAGTGACCTGCGTTTCGTGGTCGCCTTCAATCACCACTTTACGCTGATTTGAAAGCTTGTAGTTCAGTCCCAGAATATGGCGTGCCTGACGGTTCGATTTCATGTTAACTCCTCAATCCTGTTGATAGTTTTAAGGACCAGTTTGCTCACGCAAACGAAATGTAACCCCTTAGGTTGCAGATCCAGCTTAGCAGGTTTTTACAAGGGTGCGTTTTGCCCGCTGACGACGTAGTTAATGGTCTGCTGGTAGATGTCACTGAGGATGTCATTATCCGTGGATTCCACCCATTTGGTCAGTTCCATCAAAATGTCATCTTCAGTCACAGCACCGTGCTCGGCGTGAAGACCCTGCGCAATCGCGTTAACGAGTTCAGGTTGTGCTGCTGCAGTATTAGCCGGGTAATAAGTAAACATGCTGCCTCCGTGTCGTTGTCTGTTTAATGGTACGGCTCGCAAAAAATTTAATTCATAAACAGAATGGCAAATATTTTCCCGGTTGTGGTTCAGATTCATCTTAGAAATAAAAATGACATAAGTGCATGCTTTTATGCGCTTTTAAAAGGTGTGGCTATATCGACGGGTAACGGCGGGGATATTTTTGCGGTGCTCCTGCTATCGCAAAAATATAGCAGGAGCCGTTTTTAAATTACCACTTCATTTCGCCAGTATTCACTTTGGCGCTTAATTCCAGCGAGCTTTCATCAGCCAGGCCCGGATACTGTTTTTTCAGGGTATTGATAACGCCTGCGGAATCTTTATGCGCGGCTAAAGCCTTTTCAAAGCGCTGCAGATAGTCGCGGGTAAACTCAATCGCGCCAGTGCCCGCTGGTGGGGTGCCCAGATAGTGGCCCGGGATCACGCGCTCAGGTTTGTGCGCGGCCATATTCTCCAGCGTTTCCTGCCACTGCTTGCGGCTTTCCGGCGTCTGGGTGTCTGCCGTCCAGACGTGAATACCCCAGGCTACCCCGGTGCCGCCGAGGATCGTTTTTGCTGACGGGATCCACACATAGGCCGCGTAGCTGTCTGGCTGTTCGATATCGATCTTTTCCCCGTCAACCATGAACGTGGTGGAGGCAAGTACCTGCGGGACGACCAGCTCCGTTGGCGCGCCGTCCTTCATCTGCGGCCCCCAGAAGGCGAGCTTGGCGTCTTTGGTGGCTTTAATATGGTCAACCACATGCTGCGTGGCCACCACTTTGGCATTCGGGAAGGCTTTGACCAGCGGCTGCAGGCCAAAATAGAAATCCGGATCGCCGGAGGTGATCACAATCTTGTTCAGGGTTTTACCGCTGCGGCGAATTTTCTCTACCAGCGCTTCGCCATCCTTCACGCTGAACTGCGCGTCAAACAGCACCGCCTCTTTCGGACCGGAAACCAGCGTGGAGGAGACCGGGAAAATGCCTTTTTCCTGCGGGTTATAGGTATCAATGGTCAACGGCGCGGCAAAAACCGCCGGAGTGAAAAGGGTGGAAAGCAGGGCAAGGTGAGTGAATTTCATGCTGTTGTCTCTGTTGTTCAGGAATATGTCTATTGTACGGGTATTCTCATTTGCCAGAATTCCTGAAACAAGACATGCTTAGTTTCATAAATCGAGCAAATGGAGCTTATATGGATCGCGTTATCGCCGCTCAGGTCTACAACCGGATATGCGAGCTGGGCAGTTTGAGCGCGGCGGCCCGCGCGTTGGGCATTTCCCGACCGATGGTGAGCCGCTACCTTGAACAAATGGAGAAGTGGGCGGGAACGCGGCTGGTAAACCGCTCCACGCGCAAGCTGACGCTGACCGCGGCAGGGGAAAAGGTGCTGCAAAAAACGCGGACGCTCTCGCAGATTTCGCAGGAAATCGAGGGCCAGTCGGAGAAAGATCTGCCGTCCGGCACGCTGCGGGTGGCCTGCGCCCATTTTACCGCCATGCACCTGATTGCGCCGGTCCTGCCCGGTCTGCTCTTGCGCTACCCGCAGCTGCGCATCGAGCTGGACGTGAATAACCACCCGGTCAGCCTGGTGGGAGAGCGCATTGACGTCGCCGTGCGCATTACCGACAACCCCGAACCCGGCATGATTGCCCGACGGCTGGGGGAGTGTCGCTCGGTGCTCTGCGCCTCGCCGGCGTATCTGGCACAGCACGGTATCCCCGTCAGCCCTGAAGAATTAGCGCAGCACAACTGTCTGCACTACAGCTTTTTTGCCGGGCAATCCTGGCACTTTCTGACGCCGGAAGGGGAAAGCCTGAGCGTGGCCGTCGGCGGCAACCTGAGCGCCAGCATCTCTTCGCTGTTGATGGACGCGGCGATTAAGCACTGCGGTATCGCCATGCTGCCGGAGCGCGAAGCGTCTGCCGCTCTGGAACAGGGATTGCTGGTGCCGGTACTGGAGGCGCTTGAACCGAAACCGCTTGCCATCCATGGCATTTATCAGTCCCGGGAATACCAGCCTGCCGCGCTGCGCGTGTTCCTTGACGAACTGTCGCGCTACCTGGCATAAGAAAGGATTACTTCGCCTTTAGCCAGGGAGACGTCGTGCTCCAGAAAATAATATCGGCACCGAGATAACTTTCGCCGAAGCGGACAAATTCCGCTTTGGTGAACGGTTTTCCGGTCTGAGGATCCTTATAGGTCAGGGTCGGCTCCTGAACCGCCATGGCGATGAGCGGCAGCGTCTGTTTATTTTTATGGAAGAAGGGATAGGCATTCTTCATGTGTGCCTTGCGGTTAGGAACAATGTCCGGCCCACCCAGGCCGATATTGTTAGCGCTGGCATACGCAAACAGACGCCCCATATAGTTGTGGTCGTTATCCCATTCGCACGGCCAGAAGTTCACGTACTGCACCACGTGTGATTTCTGAAAAGCCTTACGCGCAAAGGCCAGGTTTTCCATTTCACCCGCGAAATAGCTGTCGCAGGTAAACCCGACGGGCGGATTTTTTTCGTCGAGATCAATGGCGGTTTCGGGCAGGTTTACCCCATACACCTCGCCATCAAAGCGTTTCGCGAGTGCGGCCAGCAGTGCCTGGTAGCGCTGGCGCACGGCGGGATCCCACTGACGCGCCACCCATCCTGAACCGACCGGCTTGCCTTCGCCGGGGTTATCGAACTGCGGCGCAATCCCGCCACCGTACTGCGTGTCGCGCATCAGATAGTCCGGAACGTAGCGGGCGTCCGGCTCAAAGAAACGATCCTGGATTTGAATAAAGAGTTTTTTTCCGGCGGCCTTAACGCGCGCCAGATCCTGTTCAATCCGCGAGAAGTCATAGCTGTCCTTCTCGGGTTCCAGCTGGCGCCAGTTGTAAACGATCTGCACGCCGCCGATATCGCTTCGCGCAACAAGCGGAAACGCCGCGTCGAGATCGCCCGAGCTGGTATAGATAAAGTTCTCCGGCGTTTTCGCCAGTGAAGAGAGCGACAGAGCCAGCGTGGTGACGGCAACGGCCATCCTGATTTTTAGCGCCATATCATTATCCTTTTTGTCGGTACAGCAGGTGAAAGTCCTGGAATTGTCTGTGTTCCAGGGAGGGTCAGATGCGTAGTCTATACTTAACCCTTTGTAAGCCAAAAGGAGAGCAAGAATGACTATTCATAAGCACGGTTCGGCACACTGGTCTGGCGACATTAAGCGCGGAAAAGGAACGGTTTCCACCGAGAGCGGCGTTCTCAATCAGCAGCCTTATGGTTTCAATACCCGCTTTGAGGGCGAAAAGGGGACCAACCCCGAAGAGCTGATTGGCGCGGCACATGCGGCCTGCTTCTCGATGGCGCTGTCGCTGATGCTCGGTGAAGCGGGCTATACCGCCGATTCCATTGATACCACGGCGGACGTCTCTCTGGATAAAACCGACGGCGGCTTTGCCATCACTAAGGTTGCCCTGAAAAGCAAGGTGACCGTTCCAGGCATCGCCCCGCAGCAGTTCGACGGCATTATTCAGAAAGCAAAAGCGGGCTGTCCGGTCTCGCAGCTCCTGAAAGCTGAGATTACGCTGGACTATAAGCTCAATTAAGCCACAGCCGGGTTTGCGCCCGGCTACCCCTTCAGCGCGGCGGGGAACACCTCCGCCAGCCAGGCGATAAATACCTTTAGTCTGTGCGTCAAATGCCGGTTCTGCGGGTAAACCACATGAAACGGATACGCGGCAGGGCGCCAGTCGCCCAGGATCGCCGCCAGCGTGCCCGCCTGCAAATACGACTTTGCCGAATACTCAAAGGTTTGAACGATCCCCAGCCCCGCCGCGGCAGCCGCCAGATGGGCATTACTTTCATTGACGCCGAGATAGTGCGGAATGTTGATTTTCAGCGCCTCGCCGTTCTGCCGGAAGCGAAACGGAAACGGCCGTCCGGTGACGGGCGAGAGATAGCTAATCAGCTTGTGGCCGTTGCGCAGCTCCTGCGGATAGGCCGGGACGCCGTGATTTTTCAGGTAACCCGGCGTCGCGCAGGTGACCATTTCGGCGTTACCGAGATGACGGGCGATGAGGGTTGAGTCGTCCAGCGGCCCGCCGCGGATCACGCAGTCTACGTTACCGCTGATGAGATCGACCGGCCGGTCGGCCACGCCCAGATCGATGCGGATCTCCGGGTAGCGCTGCATAAATTCCGGAAGCAGGGGGATGAGCACGTCCCGGGCGGTGGAGCCGCCCACGTCAACCCGCAAATGCCCTTTTGGCGTCGCGCGGGAAACGCGAAACGAGGTGTCGATATCTTCGATATCAATCAGTACCCTGAGCGCTTTTTCATAGTATTCCATCCCTTCAGGCGTCGCGACCACCCGGCGAGTGGTGCGGTGCAGAAGGCGTATCTCCAGGTGCGACTCTAGCGATTTAACCAGCTTGCTCAGCGTGGCGATCGGCATATTCAGCGAGTCCGCCGCGCGGGTAAAGCTGCCGGATTCCACGACCCGCGTAAAGGCGCGCATCGCCATGAGCTGGTCCATGATGACCTCCGATTATTTCTGTTTGTGAATAGTCATTTTCATTTTTGCCCGTTTTTCACTAATGCCGCAAGGGCTAAAGTTTTTCCAACGCAAACCCAACAAAAGGTAAATGACATGAACACGACTCTTTCAGGAAAAATTGCACTGGTCACCGGCGGCAGCACCGGCATTGGTCTTGCCACGGCGCAGGAGCTGGCGGCGCAGGGCGCGAAGGTGTACATCACCGGGCGTCGCCAGGCCGAGCTGGACGCGGCGGTGGCGGAAATTGCTTCAACCGCAACGGGCATTCGCGCGGACGTCTCAAAGCTTGCCGATCTGGATGAGGTTTATGCCCGGATAGCCAAAGATGAAGGCCGTCTTGATATCCTGTTCGCCAACGCCGGTGGCGGCGATATGCTGCCGCTGGGCGCGATCACCGAAGAGCAGTTTGACCGGATTTTCGGCACTAACGTTCGCGGAGTGCTGTTTACGGTGCAGAAGGCGCTGCCGCTGCTCTCCGCCGGATCGTCGATTATTCTGACCGGCTCGACGGTGTCCATTAAAGGGACGGCAAACTTCAGCGTCTACAGCGCCAGCAAGGCCGCCGTGCGCAACTTTGCCCGCTCCTGGGCGCTGGATTTGCAGGGCCGCGGGATCCGCGTCAACGTGGTGAGCCCGGGTCCGATCAAAACGCCAGGTCTCGGCGATCTGGTGCCGGAAGAGCACCGTCAGGGGCTGTACGACGCGCTGGCCGCGCAGGTACCGCTGGGGCGTTTAGGCGCGCCGGGTGAGGTGGGGAAAGCGGTGGCGTTTCTGGCCTCCGACGCGGCCAGCTTTATTAACGCCACCGAGCTGTTTGTGGACGGCGGGATGGCCCAAATTTAACCCAGACTGCGCCAGCATCGGACGTTACGGCCCTCGCGTGAGGGCTGTAGCGGCTGAGGCTGTTCACACCCCTGCGCTGCCATCGGACAACGGTCGCGGAAAAAACAGCCTTCGGGCAGATGACGATTGCCGGGAAGCTCCGTTTTGCGTAACGCCAGATTTTCATCGAGCGGTTCACCGGTGCGGGGAACCGAGTCGAGCAGCAGACGGGTATAGGGATGGCGCGGCTCGCCAAGCACCTGCGCGGCGCTGCCCAGCTCCACAATCTGCCCGAGGTACATTACCGCCACCCGGTCGCTCATGTGTCTGACCACCGAGACGTTATGCGAAATTAACACGTAGGTCAGATTACGCTGCTGTTGCAGGTTCACCAGCAGGTTGAGGATTTGCGCCTGCACGGAGATATCCAGCGCGCTGGTGGGTTCATCAAGCACGATAATATCGGGGTCGGACGAGAGCGCCCGGGCGATGGCGATGCGCTGGCGCTGGCCGCCGGAGAAGGCGTGGGGAAGCCTGTCGAGGTATTCCGGGCGAATGCCCACCTGCAGCGCCAGATCCTCCGCCAGCTGACGGCGCTCGCGCTCGCTGCTGCGTTTTTGCACCCACACCGGCTCGGTGATGATGCGCCAGACCGGCAATCGCGGATCGAGCGAGGAGAGCGGATCCTGAAACACCATCTGCATGCCGCCCGCGTGGTGCGCCCGCTGGCACGCGCCTGTGCTGGGCTTAAGCATGCCCATCAGCAGCTGGGCCAGCGTGCTTTTCCCGCAGCCGGATTCCCCGACAATGCCCAGCGTTTCCCCGCGACGGATCTGAAGATCGAGCCCGTTGAGGGCATGGACCTGTTCCGTTACGCGCCCCAGCCAGTTTTTGCGCGCCGCAAAGTTCACGTGCACGCTATCCAGTTCCAGCAGTACATCAGACATGGTGTTTCTCCCGTTGCGGATACCAGCAGGCGGCCTGTTGGCCCTCTGCACCGTTGGGCTGTAAGCGCGGCGTTTCGCTGCATTTCGCCCCGGCGGCAAAGCAGCGCTCGCGGAAGGCGCAACCCTGCGGAAGCTGGCTGAGGTTGGGCACCGTGCCGGGGATGGCGGGAAGCAGGTCGCGCGGCTGGCCGTTTTCCGGCGCGCACCGCAGAAGGCCGATGGAGTAGGGATGCACGGGTCGGTGGATCAGCGTTTGCGTGGCACCGCTCTCGATCACGCTCCCGGCATACATCACGTACATTCTGTCGCAGAGCTGCGACACCACGGCCATATCGTGGCTGATAAACAGCACCGAGGTCCCGCTGGCCCGCGCCTTGTGCTTCAGGAGGCGCAGCACCTGGAGCTGGACGGTAACGTCCAGCGCGGTGGTCGGTTCGTCGGCGATAATCAGCTCCGGCTCGCAGGAGAAGGCAAGGGCGATCATCACCCGCTGGCGCATGCCGCCGGAGAGTTCAAACGGATAACGCTCCATGACCTGCTTCGCGTCCGGGATTTGCATCTCTTCCAGCAGGGTAATCGCCTTCTGCTGCG
Organism: Enterobacter sp. E20; assembly: GCF_000801755.2. Taxonomy (NCBI): domain Bacteria; kingdom Pseudomonadati; phylum Pseudomonadota; class Gammaproteobacteria; order Enterobacterales; family Enterobacteriaceae; genus Enterobacter; species Enterobacter sp. E20. The sequence goes on along the minus strand of NZ_CP012999.1, from coordinate 2,447,099 downwards.
CCTCGCGCCGCGAAAGCGGCTGATGCTGGCGGATCACCTCCACCATCTGTTTGCCAATCCGCCGCGTCGGGTTGAGGGCGGTCATGGGCTCCTGAAAAATCATCGCCACTCGTGCACCGCGCCACTGGCGAAGCTGCTTCTCGGACGCCGTCAGGACGTTTTCACCGAGTAACTTCACCTGACCGTGATGAATGCGGTAGCTTCCTTCCGGCAGCAGCCGCATGGCGAGCATGGCGGTCACGGATTTGCCCGAACCCGACTCGCCCACCACGCCGACAATTTCGCCCCTGCCGATCTCCAGCGAAACGTGGTTCAGCGCGTGGACCTCTCCGCGGAAAATCGGGAAGCTCAGGTGCAGGTCTTCAATACGTAATACCGGTTCGGTCATCACTGTTTTCCTCCCGATTTCGGATCCAGCAGATCGCGGATGCCGTCGCCAAACAGGTTAAAGCCCACGGCGGTAATTAAAATCGCCGCACCGGGAAAGGCGCAGTACCACCACTGGTCCAGGACGTAGTTACGGCCAACGGCTACCATCGCCCCCCATTCGGCGGTCGGCTGCTGCGCGCCCAGGCCAATAAACCCCAGCGTGGCGGCCATCAGAATGGCGCTGCCGATATCCAGCGAAGCCTGCACAATCAGCGGCGGCAGGGCGTTGCGCAGGATATGCCAGCGGATCAAATGCCAGCGGGACGCGCCAAAGGTGCGGGCGGCCTGGACGTAGGTAAACTGGCGCACCACCAGGGTTTGCCCGCGCGCCAGGCGGACGTAAAACGGGATGCGGACAATCGCAATCGCCAGCATGGCGTTGAACAGGCTCGGACCGAGCGCGGCGGCCAGCGCCATGGTCAGCACCAGGGAAGGAATGGAGAGCATGATGTCCATCACCCGCATGATGATGGCGTCGCCGCGCCCGCCCAGTACGCCGGACAAACAGCCCAGCAGCGAGCCAATACCGCCCGCAATCACCACGACCGCCAGCCCGGCGGTAATCGACTGCTGGCTGCCCGTCAGCACGCGGCTGAACAGGTCGCGTCCCACCTCATCGGTACCAAACCAGTGTTGCGCAGACGGCGCCTGCAGGCGGGCGGTCAAATCCAGCGCGTTCGGGTCATGCGGCACAATCCACGGCGAAGCCACCATCAGGAAGAGCATCGCAATCATAATGACGCCGCCAACGATCGTGAGCGGGCTTTGACGCAGCATCCAGAACAGCTTTGCCCAGTTGATGCGTTGTCCGGCGGTTTTAGCCGGGGCGGGCGTTTCCTGCGTTAACATCATTCGGCACCTCCGCGCCCGATTCGCGGGTCAATCCACAGGTAAAGCAGATCGACCACCAGATTAACCAGCACGTAGGCCAGCGAAACGACGACAGCAAAGCCCATTACGGCAGGGAAATCGAGCGCCTGAATGGACGTCACCACCCAGGCGCCCATGCCCGGCCAGGCAAAGACGGTTTCGGTTAGCACGGCGCCGTAAAGCAGATCGCCCAGCGCCAGCCCGAGCACGGTAATGGACGGGATCATCGCATTCGGCAGGGCGTAGCGCAGGACGATGTACCAGCCGGGCAGGCCGCTGGCGCGCGCGGTGCGGATGTAATCCTCGCTAAGCTGCTCCAGCATCGCCGAGCGAACCTGGCGCGCCACGATCCCCAGGTGAACAAACGCCAGCGTCAGCGAGGGTAAAATCAGGTGCTGAAGCGCGTTGAAGAACACCTCACCGTTGCCCTCCAGCAGCGCGTCCAGCAGATAAAATCCGGTGACGTGCGTCGGCGGATCGAGCCAGTCGTCCAGCCTGCCGCCGCCCGGCAGGATCTGCAGGTGCCCGTAGAACAGCACGATGACGCCCAGACCGAGCCAGAAGGCCGGCGTGGAGATCCCGGTCATCGCCATTAAACGCACCAGGTGATCCAGCCAGCGGTTGCGGTATACCGCCGACAAAATCCCCAGCGGCACGCCGATGACCAGCGCCAGCAGCAGAGAACAAAAGGCCAGCTCAAGCGTGGCGGGGAAAAAGGCCTTCAGGTCTTCCGCGACCGGGCGTCCGGTGCGGATGGACGTGCCTAAATCACCGTGCGCCAGAGCGTCCACGTAGCGGCCAAACTGAACATACAGGGGCTGGTCCAGCCCTAGCTGCTGGCGGATGTTCTGCACGATTTCGTCGCTGGCGCGGTCGCCGGCCAGCAGACGGGCCGGATCGCCGGGGATCAGGTGTGAAATAATAAAAGTGATAATACAGACACCGGCCACCACCAGGATTAACCCCCAGCAGCGCTGGCGCACTATGCTCCAGAACGTCATACGCTTTCCCCCGGCGAGAACCGTTATTTGCTCATGGTGGCGATGTTGAACACCTGCTCGAGCATCGGATTAAAGGTGAAGCCTTTTACCTCTTTGTTCATCGCCAGCTGGTAGTTTTTCTGGAACAGATAAACGTAGGCCGCCTCGTCGATAACCACCTTTTGCGCCTGCTGGTAATCTTTGGTGCGTTCCGCCTGGTCGGTGGTTTTCAGCGCGGCCTGCAGGAGCGAATCAACCTCTTTGTTCTCATAGAACGAGCGGTTGCCCGGTAGCCCTTTTTTGTCCGATTCGAACCAGTAGTTCATGAACATGTACGGGTCGGCAAAATCCGGGCTCCAGTTGCCGATGGCAATGTCGTAATCGCCTTTTCCGACGCGGTCGCGCATGGTGGCATTGGCCAGTTTTTCCAGCTTGACGCTAATGCCGATCTTGCCGAGGCTGGCCTGAGTGGAGAGGGCGATAGGCTCCCAGTTCGGATCGTTGTCCGAGTAGAGGAAGGTCAGGCTGGCGGGTTTGTCTTTGACCTTCTCCAGCGCCGCTTTGGCTTTGGCCTCGTCAAAGCTGTACTGCATTGCCGTGGCGTCAAAGCCCCACATGCCTTCCGGGATCGGGCCGCGCATCTGCTTGCCGTTGCCGCTCAGAATGCCTTTCACCATCCCCTGGTAATCCGTCGCCCAGGAGATGGCCCGGCGTAAATCCACCTGATTGAGCGGCGCTTTGCTGTTGTTGAGATAGAGGTAAGTCACGCGCAGGGACGGGTATTCTGCGACGGCGACTTTACCTTCCTGCTTCAGGGCCGCAAGCTGATCGACCGGCAGGGAGTCGGCAATGTCCAGATCGCCGCGGGAAAGCTGCAGTCGGCGCGAGGCGCTCTCACCGATAATTTTCACCGATACGCGCTTAAAGTGCGGCTTTTCACCCTGCCAGTGGGGGTTAGGCACCAGGATCAGCTGCTGGCCTTTCTGCCAGCTTTTCAGCATAAACGGCCCGGAACCGGCGGTGTTTTGCGCCAGAAAACCGCGAGCATCGTCTGCCGCGTTGGCCTTCAGCACCGCCGGGTTAATGATGGACGCCCCGTCGTTTGCCAGCGTGTAGAGGAAAGGCGCGAAAGGCTGGCTGAGGGTGAACTTCACCGTATGGTCATCGACGGCATCAATTTTCAGGTCTTTCGGGAAGGCTTCAGACGGCCCCTGGCCGAGCTTCAGCAGGCGCTCAAAGGAGAGTTTTACCGCCTCGGCGGTGACCGGCGTGCCGTCGGAGAATTTCGCGTTATCCGCCAGGGTAAAGGTCCACTCTTTCTGGTCTTCAGACGCCTTCCAGCCCGTCGACAGATCGCCTTCCACCTCGGTAGAGCCTGGCTTGTACTTGACCAGACGCTGGTAGGACGGATAGGTGACGGTCCAGTCGTTGTTATCAATGGTGATGGCAGGATCGAGCGTTTGCGGGTCGGCGGCTTTACCGATCGCCAGCATGTCTTTCGGGACGGCAGCCAGCGCCAGCGGTGCGCTCAGGGCCAGCGTGGCGGCGATCAGCGTCGAGAGAAGCGATGTTTTCATGGCAGTGCTCCAGGTTTAGAGAGAAGTGTGCGTCAGGGGAAAACAGGCAAAACGGTCGTCAAGCAGCGGGTAGCTGGCGGCGTTCGGCAGTTCGAAGTGCCACCATTCGCTGCTGATACCCACAAAACCACCGCCGAACATGATGGCGTTCAACAGCAGACGGTTGCGCTGGGCGTGCGGCGGCACGGAGGGGTGATACGGATGCGAGCGGTCGTGCATTTCGTCAAAACCGGCACCCATATCCAGCACGGCGTTATGTTCATCCATCAGGGTGACGTCGATGGCCGTACCGCGGCTGTGATTGGAGCCAATCGCCACGTCGACCACGTATTCCGGGTTAGGGCAGGCATCCCACAGCTGAGCCTGCGCCTGCTGCGGCCGATAGGCGTCGTACACCACCAGCTTCAGCCCGGCCAGCGAGGCAATGCTGATGGCTTTTGCCAGCGCGGTGGCCGCGTCGGTATGCAGCAGGCACAGCGACTCCTGATAAATCGGGCGGCCGGTGATGTTGTCGGCGGTGGCGTACTTCAGATCGATATGCAGCGTGGGAAACGTCTTCGCCACATCAATCAGTTCACTCTCTTCGGGCATAGCTCCGCTCCTTTAGCGTTCGAATTGACCAAACTCTTGTTGTAATTGCCGGTTTACCGCCAGACGCGCCGGGAGCGCCTCACCCAGCGCCTCCACCACGCCCGACAGCAGCAGGTTGAACAGACAGCTCACGGGGGCAAGTGAATCCCAGAAGTGACCGGTATCGGTTTTCACCTGCAGTAAATCCATCGGGTAATCCCGCGCCCACGGGCACCAGATGTCGGTGATTAAGGCCATCGGAATGCCTTTCTCGCTGGCGACGCGGCAGTACTGGCGGGCCATCGCGGAGTAGGTGCGCGTATCGGTCAGCACGACGTACGGGTGCGAAAACCCCGAGTTGAGGGATTCCACCCAGCTGCCGGAAGCGCCCTCCGAATAGCTCACGCGCGGGCGGAGGTACTCGAGGTGGCTGAAGAAGGCGTTGGCAATCCCGCGCGTGGACTGGATCCCCAGCACGAACACCGCGTCGGCGTGGGCGAGGTTGTGCACCACCTGACGGAAGGCGTCCGTTTGCGCCAGCTGGTACACCTGCGTGATGGCATCCACTTCCAGCGACAGGGCGTGCTGAAGGCGGCTGGAAAGGGGGCGCTGCTGCTGCCAGGAGTCCAGCCGCTCGTTCATACCCCAGGGCTGATACGGATCGCGCAGGCTCTTTTTGGCATCTTCCAGGTTGCGATACCCCAGCTTGCGCAGGAAGCGTCCGACGGTAATTCCGCTGGTCCCGCTCGCCTGACCGATGCTCTCCGCCGTTTCAAACGGGATTTGCGCCGCGTGCGCCAGCAGCCAGCTTCCGACCCGCTTTTCGCTGGGCGTGAGCTGGCTGAACGTCGCTTCGATACGGCTCAACATCTCAGGTTTCGTCGTCATACCGCCTCGCTGTTAACAGGCTGTCAATGGCCGAATTTTTGTTACCTGGTTAACAATGCATGACGCGTGCCATGTTCACAGGGCGGGTGAAACCCGCTGTGCAGTAAACTTCATGCAATATTTGCTTAACCAATGATCAACATTTGTGCAGCGTAGTTCACTTTTGGTGCACTGTCTGACGCGGCAGGTATGAATTTGGTGAATACGTCAGTCCGTTCACATTTTTGATAAGATAGATGTACTGTGAATATAAAAGGGATCCCGGCATGGTAAATCTGCCCTGGCGAGTCAGCGTGCGCCTGATGGCGCTTGCAAAGAAAATAGGGATGGTCGTCGGGATCGTACTGGTCGTCCTGCTGGCGGTTCGGGTCTATCTCTCGCAGCAGGGGCCGGAACTGCACCTGTGGCATACCTGGCGGGCCGATGAGATGTCCGTGCGCGAGATGGATAACGCCGATTTTGCCCGGTATATCGCCCGGGAAAACGCCATTTTCGCCGATCTTGATCATGCGGTGACGGCGAAAACAGAGGGCGAGGAACGCACGCCGTTAAACCGCTATTATCGCCAGAGCCTGGTATGGCCGGGACAGTTTACGCCCGATGCCAACCGCTCCTTTGTGCTGATGCCTGCCGGCAAGCCGCGCGGCGCGGTAGTGCTGCTGCACGGTCTGACGGACTCGCCCTACAGCGTCCGGCGCCTTGCCGTGAACTATCAACAGCACGGCTTTGTGGCCGTGGTCCCGCGCCTGCCCGGGCACGGCACCGCGCCCGGCGCGCTGACGGACGTTGACTGGGAGATGTGGCTCGCGGCGACGCGTCTTGCGGTGCGGGAAGCCACGCGTCTGGCGGGCGAGGCTGCGCCTCTGCATCTGGTGGGCTACTCCAACGGCGGGGCGCTGGCGATGAAATACGCCCTTGATGCGCTGGATGCGCCTGCGCTGCGTAAACCGCAGCAGGTGATACTGCTCTCACCGATGATCGGCGTGACGGCCTTTGCGCGGTTTGCCGGTTTCGCCGGGCTACCGGCGCTGCTGCCGGCGTTTGCCAAAGCGGCGTGGCTGAATATCTCTCCGGAATATAACCCGTACAAATATAACTCGTTCCCGGTGAACGCCGCCCGCCAGTCATGGCTTTTGACGAAGGCCCTGCAGGAGCAAATCGGCCGCGAGGCGCGGGAGAACAGGCTGGCGAATTTGCCGCCGATCCTGGCGTTCCAGTCGGTCATGGATTCCACGGTCAGCACCCGCGCGGTGGTGACCGGCCTGTTTGACCAGCTTCCGGCAAACGGCAGCGAGCTGGTGGTGTTTGACATCAATCAGGCAGCCAGCTTCCGTCCGCTGTTCAAACCGTCGTCGTGGACGGCAACCTCGGCGCTCCTGCCGGTTGCGCAGAGGCGTTACGGTGTCACAATTATTACCAATGCCAGCGAGCACAGCTTCTCGACGGTGGCGAAAATCACTCCGGCAGGCAGCACCCGGGAGACGGTCGTGCCGCTCGCGCAGGCCTGGCCGCAGGATGTCTATTCCCTGTCGCACGTTGCGGTGCCGTTCCCGCCGGATGACGATCTCTATGGTCGTGAGCCTCGGGTGAAAAACCGCTACGGCATCAGCCTGGGGACGATTGCGCTCTGGGGCGAAACCTCCGTGTTGAGCGTCGGAAAAGAGGCGCTGATGAGGGTCACCTCGAACCCGTTTTACGACTACATGCAGGAGAGGATAGACAGCCGAATTGGCAACGGGGGAAAGTAACGTTCCCCTGTGGTGTGAATATGTTAGGTCGCATTGATTAAGTATGTTAAATAGTAGCTTCAAGGCACCTCTCTTTCTCATCGGAACCCATTTTTGTGCTGACGACTCTGATTTACCGAAGCCAGTTGAATTTATCCCGCCCCTCCACCGAGCTGCGGGAACTGGTGGAGCGCGCCCGGATCCGCAATGCCAGTCTGAATATCACCGGGGTTCTGCTTGCAAAAGGCAGCGATGTGCTGCAAATACTCGAAGGGTCGGAAGAGAGCGTGCTTAAGCTGTTCCATAAAATCCGTGACGACAAGCGTCACAGTGGAGTGGTAGAGCTGATGCGGGACTATGGCCCGCGCAGACGCTTCGAAAACGTCGGTATGCTGCTGTTCGATCTGCAGACGCAGTCACCGAAAGAGGTGCTGCAGTCGGTTCTGAATTACAGCAAGCTGGACAGCTATCTCACATCCGATGACCGGGTGTTCAAATTTATCCAGACGTTTATCACGGGTAAACGTCCGGTCCTGTCGGGTGCACGCTACGTACCTGAAAAATGGACGCTTTCACCCGAGGTGTTGCCCTTTGGCGAACATCTGGGGCTGATGGCCAACCAAACCTGTCAGTTTGCGCTTCAGCCCATCGTTGAGCCCTCGGAAGGGAAGATCAGTTCGCTTGAAGCCCTTATCCGCGGCAACGACGGCGGCAGCCCGGAGCATTTCTTCAGCACCCTCGATCCGGACAAAATCTATGAAGTCGATCTCCAGACGAAGGCGTATGCCTTTGCGCTGGCGGAAAAACTGGGAATTGGCAGCCATAAGATTGCGGTAAACCTGCTGCCGATGTCGCTGGTGAATGTTCCCAACGCCGTGGAATTCCTGGTCAGCGAGATAAAAAAACATGGGCTGCAGCCGGAGCAGGTAGTCATTGAAGTGACGGAAAACGAGATGATCTCCGGCTTCAACCAGTTCAATAGCGCCATCAAGCAGCTTCGCGGTGAGGGGATTGGCCTGGCGATCGATGATTTCGGTTCCGGCTATGCCGGTCTTTCGCTGCTGACCCGCTTCCAGCCGGACAAAATTAAGATCGACCGGGAGATAGTCAGCGATATCCACCTCAGCGGCCCGAAGCAGGCGATTGTGCGCTCCATCGTCAGCTGTTGCTCCGATCTCGAAATTACCCTGGTAGCGGAAGGGATCGAGAAGATAGAGGAGTGGTGCTGGCTCGAGTCTGCCGGGATCCGGCGTTTCCAGGGCTTTCTGTTTGCCCGCCTGCAGCTTAATGGCGTCGGTGATATTCACTGGCCGCATCTGGTGCGTTAGCCAATTTTCCTCCCGCGTTATTTCCCCTTCGCCCTGCCTGTGCTTAAATAGCTAAAACGGTTTAACATAGTTTAGCTACGAGGATCACATGAAAAAAATCTGGGTACTTGGCGATGCGGTGGTGGATTTGCTGCCCGATGGAGAAGGCAGATTGCTGCAGTGTCCCGGCGGCGCACCGGCAAACGTTGCGGTCGGTATTGCCCGGCTGGGCGGCCAGAGCGCCTTTATCGGCAGGGTTGGCGACGATCCCTTCGGGTGCTTTATGGCGAAAACTCTCGCTGACGAGCGGGTCGATGTGAAGTTTTTGCGCCTTGACCCGGCGCACCGCACCTCAACGGTGGTGGTCGATCTCGACGACCACGGCGAACGCTCGTTTACCTTTATGGTGCGTCCGAGCGCCGATCTGTTTCTCGAATCCGCCGATCTGCCGATGTTCAGCGCCGGGGAGTGGCTGCACGTCTGTTCCATCGCATTAAGCGCAGAGCCGAGCCGTTCCGCGACGTTTGAGGCGATGGCCGCCATTCGCGAGGCGGGCGGTTACATCAGCTTCGACCCCAATATTCGCCCGGATCTATGGCCGGATGAGAACGAGCTGCGCCGCTGCCTGGAGCTGGCCCTGCAGAGCGCCGACGTGGTGAAACTCTCCGTCGAAGAGCTGGCGTTTCTAACCGGAGATGTCGAGGTAAACGTCGGTCTGGACGCGCTGATGGCGCGCTGCCCGGTGCGTCTGGTGCTGGTCACCCAGGGAAAAGAGGGGGTGATCGCCTGGCATGATGGCACCGTAAAACACTATCCGGCAACGCCCGTCGAGTGTGTCGATACCACCGGCGCGGGCGATGCCTTTGTGGCGGGGCTGCTCTACGGACTGGCCGCCGGGCAGGACCTGACGCCGGTCATCGCCTTAGCCCAGCGCTGCGGCGCATTAGCCACCACGGCCAAAGGGGCAATGACCGCATTGCCCTGGCAGCACGATCTGTAATTCCCTCCTTCACTGGCCGCCATCCGGCGGCCTGAATTGTCGCCTCGATCACACTTACTAAAACGGTTTAGCAAAAAAGATTGCCGATCCAAAATTCAGAGGTTTAGTATCAGCAACCTAAACCGGTTTAGCAATTTAGCACGTTTAATGACTTCTTTTAGGGATGCGACAAAATGTATAAAAAACGCAGACTTGCCGTGATGATAGGCATGCTGGCCGGAAGTACCTCTGTTTTTGCCCAGACGGATATGACAAGTATCGAAGCGCGTCTTGCCGCGATGGAGCAGCGCCTCCAGGCGGCGGAAACGCGTGCGCAGGTGGCTGAGAAACGCGCCACAGATGCGGAACAAAAAACGCAGCAGCTGGTTGCCGCGCAGCAGCAGACGCAAACGACAGCCCAGGCGGTGGCGCAGCGCACCACCGCGCTGGAGAAGAAGGCGGATCAAAGCAGCGGGTTTGAGTTCCACGGCTACGCCCGTTCGGGCCTTCTGATGAACGATGCGGCCTCCAGCAGTAAAAGCGGTCCTTATCTGACCCCGGCCGGTGAAACCGGCGGCGCGGTAGGGCGTCTGGGTAACGAAGCCGACACCTACGTCGAGCTGAACCTGGAGCACAAGCAAACTCTGGATAACGGGGCGACTACGCGCTTTAAAGCGATGCTGGCCGACGGTCAGCGAACCTATAACGACTGGTCAGCCGATACCAGCGATCTCAATATTCGGCAGGCCTTCGCGGAGCTGGGCAACCTGCCTGATTTTACCGGCGCGCTGAAGGGCAGCACCTTCTGGGCGGGTAAACGCTTCGACCGCGACAACTTTGACATTCACTGGCTGGACTCCGACGTGGTGTTCCTGGCCGGTACCGGCGGCGGCGTCTACGACGTGAAATGGAACGATTCGCTGCGCAGCAACTTCTCGATCTACGGCCGCAACTTCGGCAGCGTGGAGCAGACCGACAATAACGTTCAGAACTATATCCTCAGCATGAACCACTTCGCCGGACCGTTCCAGCTGATGGTGAGCGGCCTGCGTGCGAAGGATAACGACGACCGTAAAGACACCAACGGCGATCTCATCAAAACTGACGCCGCCAATACCGGCGTTCATGCCCTGGTCGGGTTGCATAACGAGAGCTTCTACGGCCTGCGGGAGGGGACCGCCAAAACGGCGCTGTTGTACGGCCACGGGCTGGGTGCGGAAGTGAAAAGCATCGGCTCCGACGGCGCGCTGCTGCCTGAAGCGGATACCTGGCGTTTTGCAAGTTACGGTGTCACGCCAATTGGCGGTGGCTGGAGCGTTGCGCCCGCCGTGCTGGCGCAGAGCAGTAAAGATCGCTACGTCAAGGGCGATAGCTATGAGTGGGTAACGCTCAACACCCGCCTGATTAAAGAGGTGACGCAGAACTTCGCCCTGGCGTTTGAGGGAAGCTATCAGTACATGGATTTAAATCCGGAAGGCTATAAGGACCGCAACGCTGTTAACGGCAGTTTCTACAAGCTGACCTTTGCGCCGACGTTAAAAGCGAGCAAAATCGGCGATTTCTTCAGCCGTCCAGAGCTTCGTCTGTTTGCCACCTGGATGGACTGGAGCAGCAAACTGGATCATTACGCCAGCGATGATGCCTTTGGCAGCAGCGGCTTCAACGCCGGCGGGGAATGGAACTTTGGGGTCCAGATGGAAACCTGGTTTTAACCCATCACGCTCCCGCCCGGCGGGAGCGTTTCGCACATCATAAAAAGAAGTCAGGCAGAGGTATCTATGGATTTTAATCAAATCGCCCGCGAGCTTATTCCGCTGCTCGGTGGCAAGGAAAATATCGCCAGCGCGGCGCACTGCGCAACGCGTCTTCGTCTGGTGCTGGTCGATGACGCGCTTGCCGATCAGCAGGCGATCGGCAAGGTCGACGGCGTAAAAGGCTGTTTTCGTAACGCCGGACAGATGCAGGTGATTTTTGGCACGGGCGTGGTCAACAAGGTCTACGCCGCGTTTATTCAGGCGGCGGGGATTAGCGAATCCAGTAAATCTGAGGCCGCGGATCTGGCGGCGCGCAAGCTGAACCCGTTCCAGCGCATTGCCCGTCTGCTCTCCAACATCTTTGTCCCGATCATTCCCGCGATTGTGGCATCCGGCCTGCTGATGGGCCTGCTCGGCATGGTGAAAACCTACGGCTGGGTCAATGCGGATAACGCTCTCTACATCATGCTGGACATGTGCAGCTCCGCGGCGTTTATCATTCTGCCTATTCTGATCGGCTTTACCGCCGCGCGGGAATTTGGCGGTAACCCGTATCTCGGTGCGACGCTGGGCGGCATTCTGACCCACCCGGCGCTGACCAACGCCTGGGGCGTGGCCTCCGGCTTCCACACCATGAACTTCTTCGGCCTTGAGATTGCGATGATTGGCTATCAGGGCACGGTGTTCCCGGTGCTGCTGGCCGTCTGGTTTATGAGCATCGTCGAGAAAAACCTGCGCCGCGCGATCCCGGACGCGTTAGACCTGATCCTGACGCCGTTCCTCACCGTCGTTATCTCCGGCTTTATCGCCTTGCTGATTATCGGCCCGGCGGGGCGCGCGCTGGGCGACGGCATCTCCTTTATCCTGAGTACGTTAATTGAACACGCGGGCTGGCTGGCCGGGCTGCTGTTCGGCGGGCTTTACTCGGTGATTGTGATCACCGGTATTCACCACAGCTTCCACGCGATCGAAGCCGGGCTGCTGGGCAACCCGTCGATTGGCGTTAACTTCCTGCTGCCGATTTGGGCCATGGCGAACGTGGCGCAGGGCGGCGCCTGTCTGGCGGTGTGGTTCAAAACCAAAGATGCCAAAATCAAAGCCATTACCTTACCGTCGGCGTTCTCTGCGATGCTGGGCATCACCGAAGCGGCCATTTTTGGTATCAACCTGCGCTTCGTGAAGCCGTTTATCGCCGCGCTGATCGGCGGCGCGGTGGGCGGGGCCTGGGTGGTCTCAGTCCATGTTTACATGACCGCCGTTGGGTTGACCGCTATTCCGGGCATGGCCATCGTGCAGGCCAGCTCGCTGCTCAACTATATTATCGGTATGGTGATTGCCTTCGGCGTGGCGTTTACCGTCTCACTGCTGCTGAAGTATAAAACGGACTCTGAATAATGACGTTACCTTCCCGCTGGCCTGCGATCCTGCAGGCCGTTATGAAAGGTCAGCCGCGGGCGCTGGCGGATAGCCACTATCCGCAGTGGCACCCCGCGCCGGTGACGGGGCTGATGAACGATCCCAACGGGTTTCTCTGGTTTGCCGGCCGCTACCACCTGTTCTATCAGTGGAACCCGCTGGACTGCGAGCATCGGTTTAAATGCTGGGGGCACTGGAGCTCTGCGGACCTGGTGCACTGGCAGCATGAGCCGCTGGCGCTGATGCCGGATGAAGAGTATGACCGCAACGGCTGCTACTCCGGTAGCGCCGTGGATAACCAGGGCGTCCTGACCTTGTGCTACACCGGCAACGTTAAGTTTGATGACGGCAGCCGCACGGCCTGGCAGTGCCTCGCCGTGGAACAGCCGGACGGGACCTTTACGAAGCTGGGGGCGGTGCTGGCGCTGCCGGAAGGCTACACCGGACACGTGCGCGACCCGAAGGTGTGGCAGCACGACGGGATGTGGTACATGGTGCTCGGCGCGCAGGATCTGCAAAAGCGCGGCAAGGTGCTGCTGTTTAAATCAGCCGATTTGCACGCCTGGGCGTCCTGCGGGGAAATCGCCGGTCACGGGGTTAACGGCCTGACGGACGCGGGTTATATGTGGGAGTGTCCGGACCTGTTCGCGCTCGACGGAACGCACATCCTGATTAGCTGTCCGCAGGGGCTGGCGCGCGAGCCGCATCGCTATCTCAACACCTATCCGGCGACCTGGACGAGCGGGGCGTTTGATTATTCGAATGCCGCGTTCGATCACGGCGACCTGCACGAGCTGGACGCGGGCTTTGAGTTTTACGCTCCGCAAACGACGCTGGCGGAAGACGGCCGACGCATTCTGATCGGCTGGATGGGCGTACCGGACGGGGAAGAGATGCTTCAGCCAACCCGGGCGCACGGCTGGATGCACCAGATGACCTGCCCGCGCGAATTACGCTATCGCCAAGGCAGGCTCTGGCAGACCCCGGCGCGCGAGCTGGCGGCGCTGCGTGAAGATGAGCAGCGCTGGCAGGGGCGCGCCAGCGAGGCGCCGGACCTGGACGCGACGCGCCTGGAGTTTGAGCTGAGCGCATCGCAGGTGAATGTCGATTTTGGCGGCGCGCTGCGTCTAACGGTTGATGAGCAGGGCATACGTCTTGAGCGCGCGAGCCTGAAAACCGGTGAAACGCTGACCCGCTACTGGCGGGGCGACGTCACTCATTTGCGCGTTCTGTGCGACCGCTCCAGCGTTGAAATTTTCATCAATCACGGTGAAGGGGTGATGAGCAGCCGCTATTTTCCTGACCATCCGGCCCGGGTGCGATTCGAAGGTGCGTCCGATATCACATTACGCTACTGGTCGCTGCGCGCCTGCATGATAGAATGAGGGTTTTGGCAGCCGGATCTAAGTCGTTGTGAGAAAAACAAAACGCGTCACCATTAAAGACATCGCGGAGCTGGCGGGTGTGTCAAAAGCCACCGCCAGTCTGGTCCTGAACGGGCGCAGCAAAGAGTTTCGCGTGGCGGAAGAGACGCGCGAGCGCGTGCTGGCGATTGCAAAAGAGCACCACTATCAGCCCAGCATTCACGCCCGGTCGCTGCGCGATAACCGCAGCCACACCATTGGTCTGGTGGTTCCGGAGATCACCAACTACGGTTTTGCCGTGTTTTCTCACGAGCTTGAGACGCTGTGCCGCGAGGCGGGCGTTCAGCTGCTGATCTCCTGCAGCGATGAAAACCCGGGCCAGGAGACGGTGGTGGTGAACAACATGGTGGCGCGTCAGGTGGACGGGCTGATTGTGGCCTCCAGCATGCTTAACGATGCGGACTACCACAAGCTGAGCGAGCAGCTGCCCGTTGTCCTGTTTGACCGCCACATCAACGACAGCGCGCTGCCGCTGGTGATCACCGACTCCATTACCCCGACGGCGGAACTGGTGGCCGACATTGCGCGCCAGCATCCTGATGAATTCTACTTCCTCGGCGGCCAGCCGCGCCTTTCTCCGACGCGCGACCGCCTGGAAGGGTTTAAGCAAGGTCTGCGAGAGGCGGGCGTGGAGCTGCGCCCCGAGTGGATCATTCACGGCAACTATCACCCGAGCTCCGGTTACGAGATGTTTGCTGAACTCTGCGCCCGTCTGGGGCGTCCGCCGAAAGCGCTGTTCGCCGCCGCCTGCGGGCTGCTGGAAGGGGTGCTGCGCTATATGGGCCAGCACAACCTGTTGCAAAGTGATATCAGGTTAGCCAGTTTTGACGATCATTATCTCTACGATTCGCTGACGATCCCGGTGGATACCATTCGTCAGGATAACCGCCAGCTGGCGTGGCATTGCTTTGATTTGATTAGCAAATTGATCGAAGGGGAGACGCCGCAGCCGTTGCAGCGCAAGCTCAATGCCACCCTGCAGCGACGCTATAAGCCAGCGAAATAGCCCGGTTCGATACTTCAATAACTTTAATTAATTTAAGTTTTGGAATGGCCGATAACCATAAGGAATAATTCTCCTTGAGGTATTGGTTTATGTCGTTGAAAAAGTCGTCCCTGATCGTCCTGTTCTCGCTGCTTTTCTTCTTTGTTGTCAGCACTGTGACCAGCGTTGGCCTCATCATTAAAAGTAATAATTCCCTGGATAACGTCAACAAAGAGATCCAGGTTGTGCTGTCCATTATTGACCCCATCAACCACAGCCGTACGCTGCGCGTGCGGGTGATGGAGTATGTGAAGATGGTGGAAGCGGGCAACTCGGCGGACGGGGCTGCAAAGCTAACCGCCGTGAAAGAGGCGCTGACCAAAGCGGATCACGCCTTTGCGGCCTTTATGGCTTCGCCGCGTCTGACGGATGAAGCGCCGCTGGTGACTGCCTATCAGGACGCCTGGCAAAACTACCGCAACCAGGGGCTGGCGCCGATGATCGATGCCGCCGAGGTGCACGATGTGGCCAAATTTAACGCGCTGATCCCGGAAGTCTCCCGCCTCGACCGCCAGTACGAGATCGTTCTCGACCAGGTTCTTTCCGTCCACCAGAAATACGCCAAAAGCCTGAACGAAGATGCGAGCAGCAATTTCGTCTCAGGCCTGGCGATCATTGCCGCTATCGCCAGCCTGTTTGTGGTGGTGATTGTCGCCGTCAGCCTGCTGATGAAGCGCTTTGTCTTTGCGCCGGTCAACCTGGCGCGCGAGCACTGCAGCCAGATTGCGGCGGGCAAGCTGGACATACCGGTGCCGGTCAAGGGGAGCGCACATAACGAAATCGATCATCTTATGAGCTCAATGGAGCAGATGCGTCAGGCGCTGCTGGCGACCATCGCCCAGGTGCGCGACGCGAGCCATACCGTAACGCACGCGGCGCAGGAGATTGCCTCCGGAAATATCGACCTGGCGTCACGTACCGAGCAGCAGGCTTCCGCGTTGACCCAGACGGCAGCGAGCATGGAAGAGCTGAGCGCGACGGTGGCGAACAATACCGACAACGTTTATCAGGCCGGGAAACTGGTGCAGGACGCGGTGAAAAATGCCCACACAGGTGAAGCGGTAACCCGCGAAGTGATCGACACGATGAACACCATCGCGGCGAACTCGAAGCGCATCGAAGACATTACTAGCGTGATTAACAGCATCGCCTTCCAGACCAATATTCTGGCGCTGAACGCGGCGGTTGAAGCGGCGCGCGCCGGTACGCAAGGTCGCGGCTTTGCGGTCGTGGCCAGCGAGGTACGCACCCTGGCGCAGAAAAGCGCGGTGGCGGCCAAGGACATCGAGAGCCTGATTGCGCAGTCGGTCTCCAGCGTGAAAAACGGCGCGGAGCTGGTCAGCCGCTCGGGCGAGGTGATTGACTCGATTATTTCGTCGGTGAATAAAGTGAATACGCTGATGGAGCAGATCTCCGTCGCCTCCGAAGAGCAGAGCCGCGGGATCAGCCAGGTCGGCCAGGCGGTGACCGAGATGGATGGCGTGACCCAGCAGAACGCCGCGCTGGTGCAGCAGTCCGCTGCGGCAGCGGCATCGCTGGAAGAGCAGGCGCAGCAGCTTTCACGGAGTATTTCGAGTTTTAGTTTGCCGGTGCAGGCCTGATTGATAGTGGGAGGCTCCTGAGGGAGCCTTTTTTAATGATTCACTTAATAAAAGCAAGCGGATCAGTGACTCATAAATATACAGATAAATTCATTTTTTTCAATTCGATAGTAGTGAGATAAATGAAGGTTCTAAATCACCATCCCACTCAGATGATATTTGGTTACGGACGGTCCAGTAAATGGGATATTCACATTTATGTTTCTCTAAAGACTCACATATGAGCCAGTTTTGATAACTTGCTGTTGCTTGATGGTAATCATCAATAAGTGGTTTTAAGTATAAATTCCCGTGCTTGATTTGCAACAAGTGTTCTCTTGAGGTTGCTGTTAATCTTTTATAATTAAGTAACTGTTTTGTCATATATGAATAACCTGATTCAGTTCTCCCCTCCGTAACTGCGAAGGATAATACAGGGACAATTAATGATTGATGTGTGATGATGTTCCTTATGTCCTCCACAAGCTTTATATTGGTGTTTGCAATTATTTCTTTGTGTAATTTTGACTCGGCTAGCTGTTTTAGTTTATCGGGGAATAATTTTTTGTTATTATATATATTTCGTGTGCTATCACGTAACGATATTGCAGAGGCAATGTAGTTTATAAACAATCCTGTAATCATTATAAACTGATCTTTTGGGACTTTTTCGCCGATTAAATGCCTGTAAACTATGTCAAAAGATTCATATTTATGAAGTGTAGTTGTTAGCTTTTGGTAGTTTATTTCATTTACATGACTCATGAAAATTGAAGAGTAAAGATCCTCATATAAGGAATTAGCTTCGGAACGACGTAACTCAGCCCACTGCTCATAAATGTCTAAAGGCCTAAAATCTTCTTCGCTAAGGTTGATTTTCATAAATCCTCATATAGCTTCAATTGTTATAGGCCTATACTACATGAGTATAAAATTACTTCAATACGTCCGTATGATTTTCGACCCAAGTAAGCATGCGAGCTATTTATTTTAACTGACTCAATTTTCATGCCGAGCGCATTTTAAATGTTGAGCTCCGTCTGCAAGTGAGGTGTTTTGCTGGTAATTGTGTCGAACTCGACACGGTCTTTGCACAACCTTGCATTTATTTTGGCGATCGTTCCGATTCATCTGCCTCTTCAGATACGTTTAACGTCAATTTTTCTGTAGGTGGTTATTAAGTACGAACTCGAAAATGGATGCTTATAGTACATGTTATCAATACTGCAAGCAGCGCTGTATCAGATTCCATTAGTACCGCTATGACATTGATCCTCTAGCCAAAGCATCGACCATCCATCGAATCACAAGGAAGAGTCCTGCGCCAGTCTGGTGACGATAGACAATGAATGATCGGGAACTAATGGCTGGTTGTATGTTGATATGAGCGACACGCGCTCAACAAAATACCAGATCATTCTTTTCAAAATTATGACCGTCAACCTACCTAATATTGGTGGGATAAACAAATTATCATGGTTTTCTCTGGTGGTTAGGAGTTATCTTATTGATTCTATCTTATCAAATTTTATGAGATTCAAGGATTCTGATGAATATGCCATATTTTTTTGCTTTTCTACCTATACTAATCTCGTTCGCTTCGTTGTTGGTTAGTTTTATTCATGGTAGTAACAAGAATAAAACAGGTATTATTGATAATCTCTCTAAAGAATTAAGCAGTAAGAGAGTTACGCCTTATGTAGTTCAGGTGTGTGTGTCAAGAATACATAATAGTAGGCCTATACAGTTTAGTATTTTGAAGAAACTTCTTAATTATAATGACGCGTTGGAAATCATTCAGCTTTTTTCATATGGAAGGAAGGTTCTGGATATTTTTAAGTTTTCAGAGGATGGTAATCGTATTTTGGTTGGATATTCACAGGCATACAATACATTCACCAGTAGATTGATGAGCATGCTTGTTTGTCTTCTATCTTTATTGGTGTGTTACTCGGCATCTGTTTATTTCATGATTGAAATAATGTTCTCGCTTAATCAGATGAATTCTATGGGGAGTGTTGGTGTTGAGGCTGGCGATGTGATTTTTAAATCAATCGGGCTGATCTTTTTCATGTTGATGACATTTGGGTTTTCTTGGCAATTTGTAATCATTTTTGGTTCCGGGAAAAGAATAAAAAAAATACAAAAATTAATTGATGGGAATTATTCCCGGAAAAATCATTCCAGGAACAGATAACCTAGTGTTAAAAACCCCAAAAAAGGCAATGCAGTACTAAATATTAGTACGTTAGATTGCCACTTTAATTTAATAATTATAAATATTATAGATTGCTTATGAACTGAAATACTTTCGCTTAGGGTAATTCAAAAAAGCTTCGCCAAGGCGAAGTTTTTTGTATCAGTGGAGTCAATACATTGTAGTAATCTAAAATGCCCTAGAGTAATCCTCTTCAGCTATAAAAACGGTGGAACCAATAGCCATTTCTACGGAGAGTATTATCAGAAACGGTTTTCTGGTGATGATCGGAAACACAACCGCTCTCTCTATATAACATCCTCTTTTCTTCAGGCATCTACCAGCTGGTCCAACCACCATGGATGCTAATTGCCTTGGGAATTTGTGCGTTCACAGATATAGCTGCATGCATCTGATGGCACGAGTCTTTCCAGCAGATCTGCTTCGCTTTTTTTATCGTCAGTACTTTCACAAATGGTTTACATTGAGTCTCGGTTGCTGTTTCGTCGGCCAGTGTAGGAATGAGTGTATTCTTCTGAAACGTCCAAACTACATTTAAAAAATATTTCCGAAAAATTTTTAGCAATATTTCCATCCCTCATCCGTCTACCTCATCACAAGCCATAATCAGTTACTGTAAACGGGGTAAACACCATGAGAGATTTTGAACTGCACGACAGAGGTCACGGGCGCGGATTCGGTCGCCACCGTATGGGCAAGGGCTTAGTCATCGGCGCGGTGATTTTCATCGTGCTCGGCCTGGTGGTGATGACCCTGTGGAATGCCTTGCTCCCGGCGATTCTCGGCGTGAAGGCCATTGGCTTCTGGCAGGCGCTGGGCATTCTGGTGCTGAGCCGCATTCTGTTTGGCGGATTAGGTTTCCGTCCGGGGATGTTTGGTGCGCACCGCCGGATGCACGAGCGCTGGATGAACATGACGCCCGAACAGCGCGAAGCGTTTATTCAGCAGCGCCGCGAAGGTTTTGGTCGCCACGGACGCGGCCACTGCGGCTGGCACGGTCATCGTGACGATAAGCGCGACGACGCCACGCCAAAAGCGCCGGAAGCAGAGTGAGCGAAATGAAAGCCGGGGAGGCGGGCGGATCCATGCTAATGTCGGCGCTCAATGCCTGCCGCGCCCGGCTGACAGCCTTCATTCGCGGACGGACGTCCGTCCGCGATGATGCCGACGATATTTTGCAGGAAGTGACGTATCAGCTGATGAAAGTGGAGCAGCCGGTCGAAAACGTCGCCGCCTGGCTGTTCCGCGCGGCGCGTAACGAGATGACCGACCGGGCGCGTAAAAAGCGCGAGGTGTCGCTCTCCGGCTATTTTACGGGCGAAGACGAAGAGGGTTTCCCCGAGGACGAGCTGGCCGAAACCCTGTTCGGCGTACCGCACACGCCGGAAGAGGAGTACCTCAAAACGCTGCTGTGGGAAGAGCTGGGGCAGGCGCTGTCTGAACTGCCACCGCCGCAGCGCGAGGTGTTTGAAAAGACCGAACTCCACGGCTACAGCATTAAAATGCTGGCAGAGGAGACCGGCGCCAGCGAACAGGCTTTGTTATCCCGCAAGCACAAGGCGGTGCTGTTTCTGCGCACGCGGCTGCGGGACGTCTACGACGCGCTGACAGGCGAATAGCGGCGACAGACAAAACCTTACACTTCCGGCACTTGTAGATTCATCACTATCGTTTATGATCGGGGCGTCTTGTTACTCTGGAACGTTATGCGCAACCGTCAGCTCCTCGGAAAATGGCTTTTGATCGTCACCTGTCTCGCGATGGCGCTTTGCCTCGTGCAGCGTGCGGTGATGCTCAACCATTTTTTACAGGGACTGGATCCGCAAATTTCACTGAGTGCAGATGCCCCGGCTCAAAGCAGCAATACCGAACAGCCCGGCCCGTCGCCCTGCCAGCTGGGCGCACACTCGCTGCTTTGCGCCCAGCCGCTGTTCTTCGACGGCGCGCTACCGGCCATTATTATCTTCTTCGCGCTGCTGCAGCTGTTTACGCAAGGGCGGGCATTGGCTCCCGCAGAGCAGCCCGTTCAGGCACCGCCTCCCCGAATACACCTTAAAAACTGCGTTTTCCGTGAATGAAAATCATCGTCCTCACACGATAATTTTCACTGTTCACGGAGTAAAACATGGTTAACCTCTTCAGGGGATTCGTCTTCCTGTGGCTGTCCTGCATCGGCATTGTCCATGCGGCGGACACCGGCTGGCTGGTTTCCCCCCAAAACGATCACGCCCGCATCCGCTTTCAGGCGGAGAGGGAGCAAACGCACGTTAAAGGCCTGCTCACCGTTGAGCTGAAGCCCGGCTGGAAAACCTACTGGCGATCGCCGGGCGAGGGCGGCGTCGCGCCAAAAATCAGCTGGCCGGAGGGCGTAACGGATAGCTGGTCCTGGCCGGTCCCGTCGCGCTTCGATATCTCCGGCATGACCACGCAGGGCTATCACGACAAGGTCACTATCCCGATTACGCTCGACGGAGTGAAGGGCGACACGCTCGACGGGACGCTCACGCTTTCCACGTGCAGTAACGTCTGTCTGCTGACGGACTACCCTTTGCACCTCGATTTTACCCAGCCGGTAGATGAGGGCTTCAGCAGCGAGTTCGAGCAGGCGATGCGCGCCGTGCCCGGTACGTCAGGCGTATCCAGGGATCTCTCCGCATGGCTCGCTGGCGACAAGCTGGTGATTACCGGCACGACGGACGGGAAGTGGGATAATCCGGGGATCTACTTTGACCCGCTGGAAGGTGACATTCTTCCCGGCGAGCCGGTCATCAAACACGACGGCAATACCCTTCGGGTGACGGTACCCGTGACCGACGAATGGGGAGACAAGCCCGCCTCGCTGGAGGGCAAGAGGCTGTCGTTTGTGCTGACCAGCGGCGGCAATGCGCAGCAAACCACCATGACCGTTGGCGCGACGCCCGCAGCGTCCTCCGCGCCTGAAGGGACGGGAAAAATGGTGCTTTTTGCGCTGCTGGGCGGGCTTATCCTCAACCTGATGCCCTGCGTGCTGCCGGTCATGGGCATGAAGCTTAACAGCATCCTGCAGGCGGGTTCGGACAGGCGCGCCATCAGGCTGCGCTTTCTGGCCACCAGCGCCGGGATCCTCACCTCCTTTATGCTGCTGGCGGGGATGGTGACCGCACTGAAGCTGGCCGGGGCGTCGCTGGGGTGGGGCATTCAGTTCCAGAACCCGTGGTTTATCGGCCTGATGGTCGCCGTCACCTTCCTGTTTGCGCTGAACCTGTTTGGCGCGTTTGAGATGCTGCTACCTTCAGCCGCCACGGGACGGCTGGCTACGGCAGGAGGATCCGGGATTGGCGGCAGCTTTTGCGAAGGGATGTTCGCCACGCTGCTTGCCACGCCGTGCTCCGCGCCGTTCCTCGGTACGGCGGTCGCCTTTGCCCTTGGCGCGCCGCTACACTCCCTGTGGCTGATCTTCCTGATGCTCGGCGTGGGCATGAGCCTGCCGTGGCTGTTTGTCGCCCTGGTGCCGAAAACGGCCATGCTGCTGCCGAAACCCGGCCGCTGGATGAACACGCTAAAAGTCGTTCTGGGCCTGATGATGCTCGCCTCCAGCCTCTGGCTGGCAACATTACTGAGCGTGCATCTGGGCGAGGCGGTCAGCCAGATTGTGATGCTGGTGCTCATCGCCGTCGCGCTGGCGCTGTTCGCGCTGAAGGGGCAAAAATCCTCACCGCTGTTCTGGCTCGTGGTTATCGCGCTGTCGGCGTTTGGTGGGTATCAGGCGCGCGGGCTGCTTAACGCGCCGCCTGCCGCTCCGGCACAAAATGCTGCGCAGACCATCCCGTGGCAGCCGCTCAGCGAGGAGGCTATCCAGCAGGCGCTGGCTCAGGGGAAGCGGGTGTTTGTGGATATCTCGGCGGACTGGTGCGTGACCTGCAAAGTTAACGAGCATCGGGTACTGAATCAGCCGGACGTTATTGCCGCGCTGCGCCAGCCGGACGTGGTGGCCCTGCGCGGAGACTGGAGCCAGCCGTCCGCGTTTATCGCCGATTTTCTGGCGAAGCGAAACCGTTACGCCATTCCGTTTAACGCAGCGTATGGCCCCGGTCTGCCTGAGGGGGAAATCCTCTCGCCGCTGCTGGACAAGCGCACTCTGATCGCCACCCTGAACAACGCAAAAGGCTAACTGTGTTATGAAAAAATTCCTTATTACGCTTCTGTTCCTGCTGGCGCCGGTTCAGGTGTTCGCTGCCCAGCCGCTAACGCCGGACCAGGAGCAGCGTGCGCAGAAGATGGTGTATGATTTTCTGTTTAACGATCCAAACTCCCCGCGCATCGGCGCGAAAAACCCAAAGCTCACCCTGGTGGTGTTTACCGACTACAACTGTCCGTACTGTAAAAAATTCGATCCGTACCTGGAGAAGATCGTCGAAAAACACCCGGACGTGGCGGTGGTCTTTAAGTTTTTACCTTTCCGCTCGGAAAGTTCGCTAACCGCCGCGCGCGATGCGTTAACGCTCTGGCGTCAGGAGCCCGGGCAGTTTATGAAGCTGAACCACACCCTGATGGCGAAGAAGGGCTACCACGATGACGCCAGCATTCAGGAGGCGCAGAAGCGGGCGGGCGTGAGCGTCACGACGCCGGATGAGGAGAGCCTGATGACGATCAAGCGTAGCCTGATCGTCGCGGAAAAAATGGGGATCCAGGGCACGCCCGCCACGCTCATCGGCGAGGGACTGTTGCCCGGCTGGGTGCCGTTTGAACAGTTTGACGAAATGGTCAGTGACGCACTGAAAAACCGCTAACCTGAAGGGGGCGGAATGCCCCCGACAAACCGGAGAGGGAAATGAAAAAAATACTGTTACTTTCAGCGCTGGCGACCTCAGGGCTGGCGCAGGCGGCTGAAGCCATACCGGACGTGGTGAAGCACTTCAGCGAGCAGCAGAACATTAAAATCATCAAGAAGCTGGATGCGCCCGGCGGCGCGCCCGCCTGGCTTGGGCAGTATCAGGATATGGGCGTGACGCTATTTTTAACGCCGGACGGCAAGCACGTCATTTCAGGCTATCTGTACGATGACAAAGGTAAAAACATCAGCGAAGGCTATTTCCAGAAAGAGATCTACGCCCCGATGGGCCGCGAGATGTGGAAGAACCTCAACGCGGCGCATCCCCTGAAGGAAGGGGCGGATAACGCCCCGCGTAAAGTCTTTGTTTTCGCCGATCCGTTCTGTCCGTACTGCAAGCAGTTCTGGGCCGAGGCGCAGCCGTGGGTGAAGGCGGGCAAGGTGCAGCTCAACACGCTGCTGGTGGCGTTTCTCAACCCCAAAAGCGGACGTAACGCCTCGGCGATTCTGAATGCGAAAGATCCGGTTTCGGCCTGGCGCGAATACGAGCTTTCAGGTGGCAAAAAATTACCGAAGCCAGAGGGCGAGGCTTCCCGCGAAACGGTAGCGATCCTGCAGAAGCACCAGACGCTGATGGACAGCCTGGGCGCTAACGCCACGCCGGCCATTTACTATCTGAATGCGGAAAATGAGCTGCAGCAGGTGGTCGGTATGCCGGATGCGCAGCAGCTTGAGGCGATGTTCGGGCCGAAGCCGTAAAAAAAACAGGCAGAAACGGGGCGTTTCTGCCTGATAGTGACTTAGCTTCCCCAGCGTCCTTTCAGGTAGTTGACCGCCTGCTGGGTCTGCGGCTGGTTCAGGTAATCTTCCCGGAACAGGATGGTGCCGTTCACGTTGGGCAGCGAATCGTTGAGATCGAGCTGCTTTTTCAGCTCCGGCACGCCGCCCTGAACCGTCCAGTCCGGCTCGTTTCTCGACGGCTCGCCCACCTTGTAGAACGCAATGCCGATATACAGGCGAGTGTGGGTCGGCTTCACGACGTCGGCCCACCATTTGGTCAGCACGTCGTAGCGTGCGGCGTCCCGGGAGAAGGGCCAGTAAATTTGCGGAGCGATGTAGTCGAGCAGGCCCTGCTGCACCCACTGACGCGTATCGGCGTAGGATTCATCGTAGGCCGCGGCGCCGCGGGTGTCCGAGCCTGCCGGGTCAAACGAACGGTTACGCCACACGCCCGCCGGGCTGACGCCAAACTCAACGTCGGGCCTGGTCTGTTTAATCGCGCGGGAAACCTGGACGATCAGCTGCTGCGTGTTGTGTCTACGCCAGTCGGCCTTTGAGGCAAATCCCTGGCCGTACTGCCGCCAGGTCTGCGAATCATTGAGCGCGGACCCCGGCGATTCGGCGTAAAAATAATCATCGAACTGCACGCCGTCTACCGCGTAGTTCGCCACCACTTCGGTCACCACTTTGGTTATCCAGTCGCGCACTTCCGGAATGCCGGGGTCGAGCACAAAACGGTCGCCCGAGATGCGCACCCACTCCGGATGCTGGACATAGACGCTGGACGGGGTCTGATAGGCGGTCCGGTTCAGGGCGGCGATGGTGGACGGTTTGGTGTTGGTCGACACGCGGTACGGGTTGAACCAGGCATGCACCTTCATGCCGCGCTTGTGCGCTTCATCCAGCATAAACTGCAGCGGATCGTATCCCGGATACTCGCCGATGTTGCCCGTCAGCATATCCGACCACGGCAAAATTTTGGATGACCAGAGGGCCGTGCTGTCCGGTTTCACCTGGAAAAACACCGTGTTAATGCCGAGGCGCTTAAGGTTGTCGAGCTTGCTTGTCAGCGCCTGCTTCTGCATCGCGATGCGCTGGTCCGCGCTGCGGCCGTTCACCGAGGCCACCGGCGGCCAGTCGAGACGCGAGACGGTCGCCAGCCAGATCCCGCGCATCGGCTCGTTTGCCTGCGGCGTCGGTTTGCTCGCGGTGGGAAGAGGGGTAACCAGTGATTTCGGCGGTTTGGAGGAGCAGCTCACAAGTAAAAGCGCGCAGGCAGCCAGCGCACCAATCCGTTTTACGTGTCGCGTCATTTGCATATTAGCTCTTGATAATCCGACTGTTGGCCCAGGGATTAAAGGCGGGCGCCGCCTGTTCTGTGCTTACCTCATCGTTGAGGGAGTCCAGATACAGGGCTTCCACTTCCGCGCGCGCCCACGGGGTACGGCGCAGAAATTTCAGGCTCGATTTAACGCTGGGATCTTTTCTGAAACAGTTAATTTTGATTCGGTCGCCCAGTTCGCTCCAGCCGTATTTTGCCACCAGGGCATTGACCATCATCTCCAGCGTTACGCCATGCAAAGGATCTTTGGAAATATGTGCAGTCATAGGTGTCCGGATGTCTCAATGTTTGTGGGGGCAGGGTTTCCGGTGAAAGGGTACAAGAAAGCAGGGGAAGCGGCAATAATATCAAGATCCCCCTTTTTTTGGGCATTAGTTCTCTTCTAACTATTTGTATAATCAATAGAGTAACAATGAAAAACAGGTATACCGATGACGCATAATCAGGTGCTGGGAATCGATCTCGGGACAACGAACAGCGCGGTCAGCGTTTGGCTTGAGGGGCGGCCAGTGCTGGTTACGAATAAATTTGGTGAGGTTCTGACCCCTTCAGTCGTGGGTCTTGATGATGACGGCAATATCCTGACAGGCCATCCTGCCCGGGATCGTTTACAAACTCACCCGCATCTCACGCAGGCGAGCTTTAAGCGTTTCATGGGGACAGACATCCAGCTTCCGCTTGGGCTAAGGCAATTTCGTGCGGAGGAGTTATCTGCTCTGCTGCTTCGCCAGTTGAAAGAGGATGCTGAAGCCTGGCTTGGCCAGGCTATATCCGATGCGATCATCACCGTTCCGGCTTATTTTAATGATGTACAACGACGGGCGGTAAAAAATGCTGCCAGCCTGGCCGGCCTGAATGCCATCCGCCTTTTAAACGAACCTACCGCAGCTTCTCTTGCTTTTGGGTTACTGGAAAACAGAGAACAAAAATATCTCACTTTCGATCTTGGCGGTGGGACATTCGATGTATCCATTATTGATATGTTTGAGGGCGTGGTGGAAGTCCGTGCCAGCAGCGGAGACGTACGCTTAGGTGGAGATGATTTTTCGGATGCCATTCTGCAATGGATGTTGCAACAACACCCGGCTCTAAAAGCAGCCCCCGATACGGTGAGGGCCGAGCTGCTGGCGAAAGCCGAAAGCATGAAACTGACGCTTAGCCAGCATGCACAGGCCGAGGTCACTCTATGCTGGAATGATACGGAGTGGCGATGGTTAATGAATGAAGAGCAATTTGCCCAGTGCTGCAAACCGCTTTTAAATCGGCTTCAACATCCTGTTCAGCAGGCGCTCAATGATGCGCGTTTCTCAGTGCGCGATCTGGACCATATCCTTCTGGTGGGAGGGGCGACGCGCATGCCACTCGTCCGCCAGACTGTCGCGCGACTTTTTGGTCGCTTCCCACGTCACGATCTTCATCCCGACGAAGCCGTAGCCCTTGGTGCTGGCGTTCAGGCCGGTATGGTCATGTCTGATGTCGCCGTGGAGGATATCATTCTCACGGACGTGATGCCTTTTTCTCTGGGTGTTGAAGTTGCCAGGCGGAGTTCGGAGCGTCTTGAGACGGGATTTTTCCTGCCACTCATCGAACGAAATACCTTTCTACCCGTGAGTAAGATGGAGACAGTCAATACCGTTGAAGATAATCAACGCACTGTATTGCTGAAGATCTACCAGGGGGAGGCGCGCAAAGTTCGCGATAATATTTTTCTGGGTGAAATGAGTATTGATGTCCCACCTGCACCGGCGGGAGAGGTCTCTCTGGATGTTCGCTTTACCTATACCCTCGATGGTTTGCTGGAAGTCGAATGTCAGTGTCAGGGAAACCCCGCCATCTCAAGACGGATTATTGAAAAAGTGCCGGGGCAGATGAGCGATGAACAAATTGCCGAGAGTCTGCAAAAGCTCGCCGCACTCAAAATCCACCCTCGCGATCGTAAGGAAAACGTCGCGCTGTTGGCTCGCTGTTCGCGACTCTATGAACGGCTGCTGGGGGACGAGCGAGCCTGCATTGACCGGCTTACAACAGAATTTGAGTGGGCTCTTGAGAGTCAGGAGCCGCAGCGGATTGAACGTTCTGCACGAGAGGTTGAACTTTTTCTCAATAGCTACGAAGGGGTCAGGTAGATGAGCATCTGGCAAACTCTTGATATTGCTCCTACAGAGGATGAATCGGAAATTCGGCGAGCCTACGCACGCCAGTTAAAAAAGAATCGTCCTGATACCGACCCCACTGGTTACCAACGCCTACGGGAAGCCTTTGACGATGCAAAACGCTTAGCAAAGGAAGGCAAAGAGAAGGATCCACAACGTGTTTTAGTCGATGAACCAGCGGCAATGGTTGATCGTCAGGAAGAAACTGATGAACGCGTGACCGTTTTCTTACCAGAGCGCGAAGCGTTATATACGGAACAGGAAATATCTGCTCTGGCTTATAAGCTCGTCAACGAAGAAATATCCGGCATTGCTTCTCTCAAGCATCTCTCCGCCCGCATTAACGGGCGAGGAAGTCTTGAACAACAACGGCTTTTCAGTCAACGTCTTGCCGCTGCACTGGCTGAACAGCCTGGATTAACTGAAGCGCAACTTGATATCGTGGCGGAAATGCTGAACTGGCGGATACATGATTACGACTTTAGCCATATCATCCCGCTTTACCTTCAACACGCCATTAATCATCAGATCCGCCAAACTGAAATCCTCCGAGCCTGGCAGAAAATGGAGGCGGAAGGGAAGCAGGGATCATGGCGGGAGAGGCTGGCTATTAAGCTGCTCAGAAGTGAACGACCGAACGTACCTTTTTGGATACGATTATTGCCGGGTTTGATTGAAACTATGGCAACACGATATCAATACGTACTGCAATCTTTTCCGGAAATCCTCCCCCGGCTCAATCCTTTTATTCTGCAGTTCCTGCAGAGAGCACGATTAGGCCTCACATCGGCGGGTCTTTTCTTATTGGCATTCTGGGGTTTTCTTTTCAGCGCTATTTTACCCTCCATTGGGGGTATTACCCTCGTCAGTACCATTACAATTGCAACGCTTATTTTCTACCTTTACGTCAGCGATATGGTGTTGATAAGCGCCCATTCCAGACCCAGATTGCTCAGCGCTTTTTTAGGCATTGAGTTCCTGCTTTCACTCATTATTATTCAGTGGTTCTTTGGCGGACTCTATTTTGCTGCTCTTTCGGCCATTACTACACCCGGTCTGGGGCCACCACTCCTGATGACGGCGATCTTTTTGCTGCTGTCGGCGATAGCCGTATGGGCAGTGTGGCCGAATCGAAAAGTACCGGCGATCCGCTTGCCCGGAATTATCATGAGCAGGCTCTTTTCCAGTCCATGGCGGATCCTTGAGGTGATGAATTTCGCCTGGTATAGCTTTATCTGGCTTTTCATTCATTACTTTATTTGTGCTGC
The DNA here is from genome assembly GCF_000801755.2 of Enterobacter sp. E20. NCBI lineage: Bacteria > Pseudomonadati > Pseudomonadota > Gammaproteobacteria > Enterobacterales > Enterobacteriaceae > Enterobacter > Enterobacter sp. E20. The sequence goes on along the minus strand of NZ_CP012999.1, from coordinate 2,417,982 downwards.
GGTTATGGCGGCGCTGATTAATCAGTTTAGTGAGAGATGAATTAAATATGGCGCTCTAATAATAAAAGGTCACCCGGCTTAAGCCAGAGTGACCTTATTAAATTTTTCAGCTATTTATTTCTTATCCGCGAACAGCTCCGGCGCCCACGGACGCGGATCCACCTCCATAAACGGCGCGCGCTCGAAGCGGTCCTTCAGCGCCCACGGCACCGTGCAGTCGAAGATGGTCTTGCAGGAGATGCCGTTTGCGCGAATTGAGGTGCTGTAATCCGGCGACTGGGACGGATCCAGCTGGTGGCCGCGGATCCCCGGAATATTGGTGATGCTGACATCGCCCTGCATGCGGGTGGTCATCGCCCACAGGATGTCGTCGCTGTCGAAAATATCCACGTCTTCGTCGACAAGAATGATGTTCTTCAGCTCCGAATAGGTGGCTAAGGCAATGAGCGCCGCCTGTCCCTGACGTCCTTCGTCTGACGGCTGGCGTTTTTTCACCTGCAGGATCCCGAGGAATTTACCGCCGCCCGCGGTATGCGCATAGACGTTTTGCAGGAAGCCCGGAATCGCCTCTTCAACGGCATTGCGGATGCTGGCCTCCGTCGGCAAACCGGCCAGGGTGGTATGCTCTTCCCCCGGTCCCACCAGCGTTTGCAGGATCGCGTGGTTTCGCATGGTCACGGCTTTCACTTTGATCACGGGCAGGGACGGGTTCGCCTCGCCGCAGTAGCCCGGGAACTCCGGCATCGCGTGGCCGGTATTGGTGTGCTGATCTTCTCTTACGCGCACGCCCGGAAGCAGTTCGCCCTCGATGATGATTTCCGCCCGCGCGATCGCTTTCTCTTTTACCGCCACGCCCTGCACCAGTTCGACCGGCTGCTGGCGCAGCGCCCCGGCGACGCCCAGCTCGTTGTAGCCAAACGGCGTGGTGGGGGCCTCAAAGCACGCGCCGATATAGATGGCGGGATCGAGCCCCATGTTGATCGTCACCGGCAGCGGTTTTCCGGCCTCTTCGGCTTTTTTGCGGAAAACTTCGATATGGCGCCCGGCGGCAAGGAACATGGAAAGCTCGTCGCGCTCCTGTACGCAGAGGCGGTGAATGGTGACGTCCGTCAGCGAGCTGTCTTCCGGATCGCTTGCCAGCACCAGCCCCAGACAGAAGAACGGGCCGGCATCAATCGGCGTGTTTGTGGGGGCCGGAAGCAGCTTGCGCAGGTCGAAGTCAGGGTCGTCTGCGTAGAAAACCTGTTCCTGGCAGGGCGCCTGCGAGGCCGGAACGACAACCGGCGCAACCGGCTTTTTCACCGCCTGGCCGACGTGTTTTGCAAGTTCAGAGGGTTCGCAGCCCAGAAGCAGCGCCGCGCGCTCGCGGCTGGCGTGCATGCCCACCAGGATGCGGGAGCCCGGATAGCCCTTCACGCTGTTGAACATCATGGCCGGGCCTGTACGCGTTGGACGTTTTACCGTGCCTCCCGCGCCGATATGGCGGTAGACTCCCGCCAGCTCCGCGTTGGGATCGACCGGATGATCGGTTTCAAGATACTGCCCTTCGTGGCGCTGAAGCAGGGCGATGGCGCTGCGGAGATCGTTGATCGGGTTTTCCATAATTTCCTCCCTCGTTTTGAATACCTCCATTTTTATGGCAATGACCAATAGCATCAATTGCATCATTACTGCTAAATTGATAAGTAAACTCATATCAAAAAAGGAAGCGTTCCGTGCAGTTTCGTCAGATGCGCCATTTCATCGTGGTGGCCGAAGAGCTCCACATGCACCGGGCCGCTGAGCGTCTGAACATGGCGCAACCGGCCCTGAGCCAGCAGATAAAGGCGCTGGAAGAACGTTTAGGCGTCACGCTCTTTAGCCGGGCGAACCGCCGCTTAACCCTGACGCCCGCGGGTGAAGCGTTTCTGGTTAAAGCCAGGCTCGCCATCTCCCTGACCGAGCAGGCGGTTCTGGACGCCAGGCAAACGGCACGGGGCGAGCAGGGGGTATTAAACCTGGGGTGCGTGTCGAGCGCGATGTTCGACGGCAGGCTGCCCGCCGCGCTGCGCCAGATGCATACGCGCTGGCCGGCCATTACCATGTCGCTGGTGACGGGAAACGTGCAGACGCTCTACGCGGCCGTGCAGAGCAACCAGCTCGATGTGGCTATTATCCGGGCGCCGCTGCCGTCGCTGCCTGACGATCTGCAAAGCCGCCCGTTCACGTCAGAGAAAACGGTCCTGGCGCTGTATCGTCAGCACCCGCTGGCGGGATCTTCCGCGCTGACGCTTTCGTCGGTGAAGGACGAAAAATGGATCTCCCTGCGCGACCCGGAGGGAATGGGGCTGGAACAGTACTTTTATGACGCCTGCAGCGGGGCGGGCTTTCAGCCGGACGTGGTGCAAAACGCGACCGACGTGCCCACGGTGATAAGCCTGGTCTCGGCGGGGTTTGGGCTGGCGCTGCTGCCCGCGTCGGCAAAGGCGGTGAGCCTCGAGAATGTGGTTTACGTGGACATCCTCGACCGGCTCCGGGAAAGCGAGCTGACGCTGGTTTGCCACCGGATTATTCGCTCAGAAGTGCTTAAAAAATTCCTGATTACCCTCGATCATACCTGACGCCCGGCGGCCTGCAGCAGCTGCTCGCGCAGCCAGGCATTCGCCGGATCCTGGCTGTTTTTCGGGTGCCAGTACATGTAGATGGTAATCGGCTGGAGCGGCAGCGGCGGCGCAAAGAGATCCAGCGTGCCGGCAAACTGTTTCAGCATCCGTTCCGGCAGGGTGCACACCAGGTCGGTACCGGCAACAAGCGCAGGCGCCATGGCGTAGCTCTGCGTGGACATCGCGACGTGCCGCTGGTAGCCCAGCCCGGCCAGGGTTTGATCGACAAAGCCGGTAAACGGATCCCCCGCCGATGACACCACCAGATGAGAAAGCGCGCAGTAGCTTTCCAGGTCTAACTCTCCGGTCCCGCGCGGATGGCCTTTGCGCTGGGCGGTGGCAAACGTATCGTCGAGCAGTTTGCGTCTCACCCAGCCGTCATGAGCACCCGCGCTCACGCCGATGTAGATATCCACATCACCGTTTTCAAGCTGCTGCGGCAGTTCGGACATCTGTGGCAGGGCGAAGCGCAGGCGAATACCTGGAGCTTCGGTACCCACCTGGTTAAGCAGCCCGGTGCCCAGCATCAGCGCCGGGTTTTCGTGCAGCGCGATAACAAAGGTTCGGGTGCTGGTCTGGGCATCAAACGTGGTGGGAGAAAACATCGCGCTGATGCCGCGCAGCACGCTCTCTACCTGCGGCTTAAGCGCTTCCGCTCGCGGCGTCGGTAGCACCCCACGTCCATGTGGGGAGGGAATAAACAGCGGTTCGCCAAACAGCGTTCGCAGACGCGCGAGACGGGCGGATAGCGCGGGCTGGCTGATGCCCAGCCGCGCGGCCGCATGGGTGATATTCCTGTCCTGAAGCAGGGCGTCCAGGGTCAGGATCAGGTCGATGTCCATGTCAGAGACGGGCGTCATTTTATTTCGCGCTGCCGGCGTCCCGGTTGGTATAGGTCACAGGGACCCAGGCATAGCCGCCGTTTTCGCCTTTGGTGACATACCCGATACCCGGGAACGGCAGATGTGGCGCGGCAACCAGGTCTTTATTTTTCACAAAGTCGGCAAACGCGTGTTCGCGCACGCCTGCCGCTTTGTTCTGATCTTCATCGTAGGTAATGGTCACGTCAGGCTGCGGGAACTGAACCGCCGCGGCATGAATGATGTCGCCGACAAAGGTGATCTTCTCGCCGTTGCTTGTCAGCGTGTAGAAGGCTGAACCCGGCGTATGGCCGGGATGAACCGTGCCGGTCAGCCCCGGGAGAATCTCAGATGTGCCGCTAAACGGCACCACTTTACCGGCGTCAAGATAGGGTTTTAAGGTTTTCTGCGCGACGTCAAAGTAGTTCTTGCCGTAGCCGGTTTTTTTCTGATTCTCGTCGTTAAAGAAAAAGTCGACGTCCGGTTTGCCAACGAAAACGCGCGCGTTGCTGAACACCACCTTGCCGTCTTTCACCAGGCCGCCCGCGTGATCGGAGTGGGCGTGGGTCAGCAGGACTTCAGTAATGTCCTCGGGTTTAATCCCCTGGGTGGCGAGGCTCTCAATCAGACGTCCGCCGTTGCCGGGGCCAAAGAGCTGGCCTGAGCCCGTATCGACCAGGATTTTATGTCCGGGCATCGCAATCAGGAACGCGTTGATGGATACCTCAGGCGGGTTGGTCTGGAAATTTTTCGCGAGCAGCGCATCGATTTTTTGCGGCGTTGTCCGGCGCAGCAGCTTGTGCAGATCCTGCGCGACGGTCCCGTCCGTAAACGAGGTGACCAGAACGTCGCCGACCTGAACGCTGTATCCGCCCGCCGGTTGTTTAACGACGTGCTGGGGCGTCTCTGCTAACGCCTGCAGCGCAGGGTAGAAAAGCAATGAACTGGAAATCAGCGTGGACAGGGCAAGTTTTTTCACGGTAAGCATACGAGTCTCCTTTGAAAGCGCTCATCTTACTTCTTCGTAAAATTATAAGAACCTGCCCAGAAATGATAGGACCTATAAACGCGGTGGATAGCACAACGCAGAAGCCGGGTGGCGATGCTGCCTTTCCCGGCCCGTAAGACCTTATTTTTTCAGCGGCGCGTTCCAGCTGTCCGGCGTGGCTTTGGACCAGGAGCCATAAGCGGCATTTGGCAGCACAATCCAGTCGTTTCCGAAGTGTTCCGCGCTGGCTTCAACCAGCTCGCGCTGCTGCTCGCTCGGCTTTTTATTTTTAAACTGCACGGCGAAATCCGGCAGGCTGTCGCCAAACAGCATTACGATCTGCTGCTTTTTGAGGATGCTCTGGCGACGCTCTTCCTTGCTGACCGTGTCCAGAAGCACGCTTTCATCGGACACCTGCGGAAGTCCCAGGGCTTTTAACGTCCTGAGCGTATCGGCTTTATTTTCCTGCATGCGGTCCGAGACATAATAGATACGGACCTTGCTTTGATTCACATGGTCAAGAAACGCCTTCGCGCCCGGAATTAAGCCGGGTTTTCCCTGTTTTTCCCAGTCGCTCCAGGTGTCCCATTTTGTATAGTCGTGACACTGCTCGGTGTCGCGCACCAGCAAAGGGGTGTTATCCAGCACCGTTTCATCCAGGTCCATTACCACGGCGTAATTTTCAGGCGTTTTCAGCTCTTTTAACTTTTCGTTGAAACGCTCGGTGGCAAACCGATACGTCTGCAGCTGAAGAGCCACGATCTCTGCCGATTTCTGCTGATAGCGCAGCGCCATTTCGTACGCTTTGGGTTCACACAGCTCGCCCCCGGCGGCCGTCGCCGCTGCCGTTGCACTCAAAACAGGTAATGCCAGCAGTAATGCCTTAGCCATTGAATTCACACTTTTTTCCTCAACACCCTGGTTAAAATCCCGAAAGCGTAATGAAATTCAATGACAGAAATATGAAGGCCGCGCCGTTAGACCAGCATGTAATACCAGAACAGGGCGACTTCGTCCTTTTCCGGTAAGGCGTTGTAGAGATAACGATCGTATCCGCCCAGGGTAAACCCGTAGTTGCGGTAAAACAGACAGGCAGAGACGTTCACATTTTGTGTTTCAAGCCGTAATCCCGGCGCGTTTACGCTGCGGGCCCAGACGTGCGCGGCGGCCATTAATTTTTGCGCGGCGCCGGTTCTGCGTTTCGTGCGCTCCACGGCAATGTAATCCACCGAGATAAACTTATTCCAGCCGATAGACGCGGTAATAAATCCGGCAATTTCCCCGTCATCCGTTTCGGCAATAAGAAATATGGCGTCCGGATTAACGCAGTGGTTTTCAAGGGTTTGGATATCGAGCTCGTAGGTTTTAATCCAGGGCTCAGCGACGGCTTCGATATGCAAATCGCAGTGGATAAAGGGCTCTCGCGCAATGTGGCTAATGGTGAAAGAAAAGTCACAGCATTCAAGGCGAGCGAGGTCGGTATTGAGTCCTTTTCGAATCTGCATAGTATTCCCGGTAGTGAGTTATTTCATAAAGAATAGACGAAGCGGTTAAATCCGCTGGCCTAACACACTTTTAATCCTGAACTAAGCTTGTACTTCGTTCCGCGTAAAATGTGGGTCATTCGAGGACAATGAATGGAATTCAGGACATTTCAAAAGCAGTGGGGTGCTGAGTTTATTTCCGATGACGTTGTACGTTTTCGCGTCTGGGCAGAAGGACAGAAAGAACTTACGCTACGTCTGGCCGCCGCCGACGTGCCGATGACGGCAGCTGGCGACGGCTGGTTTCAGGCAGACGTATCCGGCGTCACGCACGGTGCAGAATATCAATTTGTTCTGCAGGACGGCATGACGGTGCCCGATCCCGCCTCGCGCGCGCAAAGAGGCGACGTTAACGGCCCCTCCATCGTTATCGATCCCCAACGCTATCAGCCTGTCAACCGGGACTGGGCAGGGCGGCCGTGGGAAGACACGGTTATCTACGAGCTGCACATCGGCACGTTTACCCCGGAGGGCACCTTCCGGGCCGCCATCGACAAGCTACCGTATCTGGCAGAGCTTGGTATTACCCAGCTTGAAGTGATGCCCGTCTCTCAGTTTGGCGGAACACGCGGCTGGGGGTATGACGGCGTGCTGCTGTACGCCCCGCACTCTGCCTACGGTACGCCGGAGGATTTCCACGCGTTTATCGACGCCGCGCACGGGCTGGGACTCTCCGTGGTGCTGGATATCGTGCTCAACCACTTCGGCCCGGAGGGGAACTATCTGCCGCTGCTGTCGCCCGCGTTTTTTGATGCACAGCGGATGACGCCGTGGGGCAACGGCATCGCTTACGAACGCGAGCCGGTGAGGCAGTACATCACCGATGCGCCCCTCTACTGGCTGACGGAGTACCGTCTGGACGGCCTGCGCTTTGATGCCATCGACCAGATTAAAGACTCCTCGGAGACGCACATTCTGGAGGAGATTGCCGCAAAAATCCGCGACGCGATCCCGCACCGTCACGTTCACCTGACCACGGAAGACAGCCGCAACGTGATTTTCCTGCATCCGCGCGATGAACAGGGCAATACGCCGCTGTTCACCGCCGAGTGGAATGATGACTTCCACAACGCTGCCCACGTGTTTGCCACCGGCGAGACCCACGCGTACTACCAGGATTTTGCCTTTGAGCCGGAGAAAAAGTTCGCCCGGGCGCTGGCGGAAGGCTTTGTCTACCAGGGCGAGATTTCGCTGCAAACCGGCGAATCCCGCGGGGTGGAGTGCCAGACGCAGCCGCCGCAGTTCTTCGTCGATTTTATTCAGAACCACGATCAGACCGGGAATCGCGCCCAGGGCGAACGGCTTATCACCCTGGCCGGAGCCGACAAGACGCGGGTGCTGCTTGCCGCGCTGCTGCTTTCTCCCCATATCCCGCTGCTGTTTATGGGCGAGGAGTTTGGGGAAACGCACCCGTTCCTGTTTTTCACCGATTTTCACGGCGATCTGGCAAAGGCGGTGCGGGAAGGGCGCGCAAAAGAGTTTACCGGCCATGCCGGGCACGATGAAACCGTCCCGGATCCGAACGACCTGAACACGTTTATCCGTTCAAAACTCGACTGGAATAAGATTGCCTCCGACGAAGGCAAAACGTGGCTGCGCTTCACGCGCCACCTGCTGACGCTGCGTCATCGCCATATCGTTCCGCTTCTGCGTCATGGCGGCGCCGTTGAGAGCAAGGTAATCAAGACCGCGCCCGGCATGGTGGCGGTGAGCTGGCATTTCCCGTCGGGGACGCTCTCTCTGGCGCTGAATATCGGTAGTAAGCCCGTCGTGCTGCCCGATCTCGCGGGTGAGACGCGCTTTGCCTGGCCGGAAGTCGCTGACGTTTTACCGCCGAACGGTATTGTCGTTCGCTTTGCTGATGGAGAAGCATCGTTATGATCCCTTCCGCCACGTACCGTATTCAGTTCCGTAATGGCATGACCTTCGACCGCGTTGCGGCGCTGGTGCCTTACCTGAAAGATCTCGGCATCAGCCATCTCTACGCATCGCCCGTATTTACCGCCACAGCGGGTTCCACCCACGGCTATGACGTGACCAACCCGAATGAAATTGACCCCGCGATCGGCGGACGAGACGGTTTCGACCGCATGTCGGCAGCGCTTAAGCAGGCCGGCATGGGGCTGATTCTGGATATTGTCCCGAACCATATGTCCACCTCGCTGGAAAATGCCTGGTGGCGGGACGTGATTGAATACGGCCAGCAGAGCCGCTATTTCCGCTATTTCGATATCGACGGGTCGCGCCCGCTGACGCTGCCGTTCCTCGGCGACACCTTTGAGGCGGAGCTGGAGAAGGGTGCGATCGCCCTTAAACGTGACCCTGTCACGAACAAGGTCGCGCTGGTTTACTACGACGCCGAGTATCCGCTCAACCCCGGCACGTACAGCGAGGATAAGAGCATAGCTGAGCTGCATGAAGCGCAAAGCTGGCGGCTGATGTCCTGGCGGGAAGCGCCGAAGCAGCTCTCGTGGCGGCGCTTCTTTGAGATCACCGGGCTGGTCGGCGTTCGGGTTGAAGACGACGCGGTCTTCGACGATACGCACCGGCTGATCCTGGAGCTGGTTCACGCGGGCGTGGTGGACGGCCTGCGCATTGACCACGTCGACGGCCTGGCCGATCCGCTGGGGTATCTGCAGCGCCTGCGGGAGAAAACCGGGCCCGACTGCTACATCACGGTTGAAAAAATCCTCGCGAAGGGAGAACAGCTCCCCGCCGACTGGCCGGTATCCGGCACCACCGGCTACGAGTTTATCGCCTCGCTGGCGGAAGTGCTGGTCGACGACGATAACCTGTCGCGCCTGGAGACCATCCACGACGAAACGCTGGGGATAACGGTCGATCGCCACGCGGAACTGCGCGATGCCAAGGGCCTGATGACCGATCGCAATTTTGAGGGTGAATTCACCACGCTGCTTAACCTTGCTGACGATCTGGCACGCCGCAATGAGATTGCGCTACCGCGCGAGGAGATCCGCCACGCGCTGCGCGAGCTGCTTATCGCCTTTCCGGTCTACCGCACCTACGGCACCCGGGAAGGATTAACCCCGCCGGACGTGGCGCTGCTTAACCGCGTGATCGCCAGCGTGGAGACGTCTGAAGCGCCGCTGAGCCTGATTGTGCGCATTCTTACCGGCGACCTGCCGGAAGATTGCCGCGGGTCCGCCGCGCTTTTCAGAACCCGCTTCCAGCAGCTTACCGGGCCGCTGATGGCGAAGTCCGTTGAAGACACGCTGTTCTTTCGCCACAACCTCGAGCTGGCGCTCAATGAAGTGGGCGCCGACCCGACGCCGCGCGCGTTTTCATTATCCCGCTTCCACCAGGAGATGCGCATTCGTCTCGCCCGACAGCCCGACGCGCTGCTGGGCACCTCCACGCACGATACCAAGCGCGGGGAAGACGCCCGGGCGCGTCTCTACACCCTGACGGAAGCGCCGGAACGCTGGGGGGAAAATCTGGCCCGCTGGCGACAGATGAACCAGACTCAGGTGCGTTTTCTCAATGACGGTACCGCGCCGAACGCTGCCGATACCTGGATGATCTATCAGGCGCTGGCGGGCGTCTGGCCCGCCACGCAGTCACCGGAAGACGCCGAAGGGCTTAAAGCACTCGACGCGCGATTCATCGGCTTCCTCGAGAAAGCGCTGCGCGAGGCAAAACAGCGCACCGACTGGATCGACAGCAACGAGAGCTATGAGAGCGTGGTGCTGAGCTACGCGCGGCATCTGCTTTCGCCGGACAACGCGCTGTTCCTGCAGGATTTTAGCGAGGCGATGCAGCCCTTTATCCGCGCCGGGCTGATGAACAGCCTCAGCCAGACGGTAATCAAGCTGACGGCTCCCGGCGTGCCGGATATCTATCAGGGCAGCGAGGCGCTCAACTTTAGCCTCGTCGACCCGGATAACCGACGGGAGCCGGACTTCAACGCGCTGGTGCACAACCTCAGCGCGGCGGATGCCACGGTGTTTGATAACCCGGCCTGCTGGCGAGACGGGCGCGTTAAGCAGTTCGTCACCGCCACGCTGCTGCGGCTGCGTCCGCATTACGACGCGCTTTTCCGCTACGGCGACTGGCTGCCGCTTAAGGTCTCCGGCGAGCGCGAGGAGAACCTGATTGTCTATGCCCGCGTTAAGGACGAGGAGGCGCTGATTGTCGCCGTGCCGCGTCTGGTTTTTGATGTCACCGATAATCATCAGCTGTGGGTCAATACCAGGGTCGCGATACCGGAAGAACTGGCCGGGAAACGCTATCGGGATCTGTTCAGCGGTGAGAGCCGCATTCTACAAGAGACGCTGAATTTAACGTCAGAAAAGGGATGTGTACTGGTTCTGCTTACCTGCGAATAATCGTGGAGAACGAAAATGGCAAAGGATACTACGTTTGAAATTCGGGCCGGTCATGGCCAGCAGTTGGGGGCGAATTATGACGGGAAGGGCGTCAACTTCGCGCTGTTCTCCGCTCACGCCGAGCGGGTGGAGCTCTGTCTGTTTGATCCGTCCGGGAAAAACGAAATCGCCCGGCTGGAACTGCCGGAATATACCCATGAGGTCTGGCACGGCTATGTGCCGGACCTGAAGCCCGGCGCGCTGTACGGCTATCGCGTCTACGGCCCTTACGATCCGGAAAACGGTCACCGCTTTAACCCACACAAGCTGCTTATCGACCCCTACGCCCGCGAACTGGTGGGCGATATCGACTGGAACGACGCCCATTTCGGCTATGAGCTGAGAAATGATGAACTGGATCTCAGCTTTGACACGCGCGACAGCGCGCCGTTCACGCCGAAGTGCAAGGTCATCGACCCGAACGCCTTTGACTGGCAGGACAACAGCCGGCCAAACGTGCCCTGGCCGCATACCGTCGTCTATGAGAGCCACGTGAAGGGCTTTACCCAGATGAACCCGGCCATCCCGCAGGAGCTGCGCGGCACGTTTGAGGGGATGGGACACAAAGCCTCGGTCGACTACATCAAGAGTCTTGGCATCACCTCGGTGGAGCTTCTGCCGGTTCACTGGTTCCCGGACGACCAGCATCTGCTCGATCGCGGCCTGAAGAACTTCTGGGGCTATAACACCCTCGGCTTTTTTGCTCCGGCGTCGCGCTACTACGGCCCGGCGGGGATCCAGGGCTTTCGCGACATGGTGCGCGCGTATCACGATGCGGGCATCGAGGTGATTCTGGACGTGGTGTACAACCATACTGCGGAAGGAAATGAGCTTGGCCCTACGCTCTCGTTTAAGGGGATTGATAACTACAGCTATTACCGCACCCTGCCGGACCAGCACCGGTACTACATCAACGACACCGGGACGGGAAATACGGTCAACACCTCGCACCCGCGCGTGCTGCAGATGGTGATGGACTCCCTGCGCTACTGGGCGGAGTCGATGCATATTGACGGTTTTCGTTTCGACCTGGGGACGATTCTTGGCCGCGAGCCTGAAGGGTTTGACCCGCGCGGCGGTTTCTTCGACGCCATGACTCAGGATCCGGTGTTATCAAGACTTAAGCTGATTGGTGAACCCTGGGACATCGGTCCCGGCGGGTATCAGGTTGGCGGTTTCCCGCCGGGCTGGGGTGAGTGGAACGACAAATACCGCGATACCGTACGCGAGTACTGGAAGGGCGATAACGTCTCCAACGACTTTGCCGCACGGCTGCTGGGATCCGGGGATCTGTACGACCTGCGCGGGCGTCGTCCGTGGGCCAGCGTCAACTTCATCACCGCTCACGACGGCTTTACGCTGAATGACCTGGTGTCGTACAACGAGAAGCACAACGCCGACAACGGCGAGGACAATAACGACGGGCATAACGATAATCGCTCGTACAACTATGGCGAAGAAGGGCCGACGGAGAACCCGGATATTATTGCTACCCGCGAACGGCAGAAGCGGAATTTCCTGACCACGCTGCTGTTTTCCCACGGCACGCCGATGCTGCTGGCGGGGGACGAGTTTGGCCGCACGCAGAAGGGTAATAACAACGGTTACTGCCAGGACAGCGAGATCTCGTGGATCGACTGGAACGGGATAACCGAAAACGACGCTGCGCTGCGCGAGTTTACCCGACGGCTCATTGCCCTTCGCGCGCAACAGCCGCTGCTGCGCCGTGAAAGCTGGCGCGACGGGCTGGAGATCCGCTGGTTCAATGCCGGCGGCGGCCCGCAGCAGGCCGAGCAGTGGGATGAAGGCTCGACGCTCGGCGTCTCCATCAGCAGGCCAGATCTCAGGCAGGAGGACGGCATCTGGCACGACGTGCTGATGCTGTTCAACCCGTTTGAAGGCACCGTGCCGTTCCAGATCCCGCAGTTTGGCGAAGGGGGATGGGTGCTGGAGCTGTCTACGGCAGAGGACGCTGCCGCCGGGACAGCGTTCACCGACACCGTAGAGTACGAACTGGCCGGACGCAGTATTACCCTCTTCAGACGTCCTTAGCTTCAGAGTGATGCCGCCGCGCGGGCGGCGGTGTCATACAGGGAGGAGATCGTGCGTAACAGCTGCGCGGTCTCGCCAATCGACTTCCCGGCAATGCCGCTCTCCGCGTGGATTGCGATCAGACACGCCTCCCGCACGTCCCGGTACTTCATGCACAACGCTTTCCCTTCCTCGGTAGTCGAGAAAAAGAGCTCTTTGCCCGCTTTCTCGCTCGTCACGTAGCCCGCTTTGACCAGCTTTTTCAGGGCGTAGGTCACCACGTGGGTATCTTCCACGTTAAGAACGAAACAGATATCGGCCAGCTTTTTCTTGCGGTCGCGGTGGTTCACGTGATGCAGCAGCGAGACGTCAAATGCGCCCATATCGGGCTCGCCGGCTGCGGTCATGCAGCGCACCATCCATTTATTGAACGCGTTACTGGTCATGATCAGCGCGTACTCCAGCTCTGACAGTTCCGCGCAGCGCTCGGACACCAGGTGGCGGGACGAGACGATTCGGCCGTCGTTGATATCGTCGTGAGGGGGTGTAGCACTCTTTTCCGAGGTCATAACGTTCCTTAGCCAGAAATGTAAACTCATCGATAAAATAAGAACATTTTATTGATAATTTGTTTACATGTTTTTGAGGTTCAGATATAGCTTTTTAGCGCAGGTTTTCCGAAACCTGTCGAAAAACACAACATCGCTCGCCGCAAAATAAAAAAATAGCCGTCGGCGCGCAACGCTCACTTTGGATAGGGTAAACGTTATGGACGGTACTACGCTGTTGCCGCTGATCGGGATACCGATCGTGGTTATTGGTTTTGCACTGCGCTTCAACCCGCTGCTGGTGGTCGTGGTGGCGGGGCTGGCGACGGGTCTGCTGGTCGGTATGGATTTCGGGATGCTGCTGGAGACCTTTGGCGAAAAGTTCGTGAATAGCCGATCGCTGGCGACCTTCATTCTGATCCTGCCGGTGATTGGTCTGCTGGAATATTACGGGCTCAAGGAGCGTGCCCAGGCCTGGGTGGCGAAGATCGCCAGCGCGACCTCGGCGCGTATTCTGATGCTCTATTTTGTCGCCCGTGAAGGCACCGCCGCGCTGGGGCTGATGTCGCTGGGCGGTCATGCCCAGACGGTGCGTCCGCTGCTGGCGCCGATGGCCGAAGGGGCGGCGCTAAACGAATACGGCGAGCTGCCGCAGCACATCCGCGACAAAATCAAAGCCCATGCCGCCGCGTGTGACAACATTGCGGTCTTCTTTGGGGAAGATATCTTCATTGCCTTCGGCGCGGTGCTGCTGATCGACGCGTTCCTGAAAGAGAATGGCATTCAGGGCATCGAACCGCTGCATATCGGCCTGTGGGCCATCCCAACCGCCATTGCGGCATTAGTTATTCATATGACGCGCCTGCTGCGCCTGGATGCCAGCATCCGTCGCGACGTCATGGCCTGGCGCGCGGAGCAGAGCACGCGGGAGGCCGCGCAATGATGACGCTTATCACCATTAACCGCGTGTACTACCTGATCGGCTTCGTCGTGATGCTGCTGGTTGTGATGACCCTGCGCGATCGCGCCAATCCGAAGCGTTTTACCACCGCGCTGTTCTGGTTCTTATTCGGCGGGATCTTCCTGTTCGGTGACCTGATGGTGCAGGAGCTGGGTAAATCGCTGGCGTACCGGATCGTTGGCGGCGGCGTTATCGCTATCGCACTGCTGGCGGGTTTTGGTCTGGTCGGAAAAGGGCACTATAAAATGTCGACCGAAGACGAACGTCTCGCCTCGTCAAACCGCCTCAAAAACTGGCTGTTCCTGCCCGCGCTGATGATCCCGGTGGTGACGGTTATAGGCACCCTGTTCCTGAAGGGCGTGTCGGTTGGCGGCGTGTTCCTGCTCGATCAGAAACAGCTTACCCTGGCGGCGCTGTGCGTAGCCTGCGTCGCGGCGATCCTCACCGGCTGGTGGCTAACCAAAGGCACGCCGCTGCACGCCATTCGTCAGTCTCGCCGTCTTGTCGACACCATCGGCTGGGCGGTGATCCTGCCGCAGATGCTGGCCATGCTCGGCGGCGTGTTCGTGGCGGCCAATACCGGTGACTCGGTGCAGAAGGTGGTGAGCCTGTTCGTTAACCCGGATAACCGCTTTATGCTGGTGGTGATTTACTGCGTGGGGATGGCGCTGTTTACCATGATCATGGGGAATGCGTTTGCGGCCTTCCCGGTGCTGAGCGCGGGGATAGCGTTGCCGTTTCTGATCAACGTGCATCACGGCAACCCGGCGCCGCTGCTGGCGATTGGCATGTACGCGGGCTACTGCGGCACGCTGATGACGCCGATGGCCGCGAATTTCAATATTGTTCCCGCCGCGCTGCTGGAGCTGAAAGACAAATATCAGGTGATCAAGATCCAGATCCCGACCGCGTTAACCCTGCTGGTGGTGAACGTGTTCCTCATGTATTTCCTCGTGTTTCGCTAAGGAGCTGTTATGGAATTAACGCAACATCAGGCTGACGCGTTTGCCCGCATGCCTTTGACCTATTTGCGCCAGGAATACCCGAACCACATCATGCACCTGCTGAATGATGATGGTGACGTTCTGCCGCCGCGCGAACTGCACCCCATTTTCTACGGCTGTTTCGACTGGCACTCGGCGGTGCACGGCTACTGGCTGCTGCTGCGCTGCGTGCGTATCTACCCGGATCTGCCGAGCCGTGACGCGATCGTCGCGCTTGTGGACGAGCACCTGACGGAAGAGAACGTGGCGAAGGAGCTGGCCTATTTCACCGCGCCGTTCCGCGCCTCGTTTGAGCGCCCGTATGGCTACGGCTGGCTGCTGGCGCTGGCCCAGGAGCTAAAGCAGTCGTCGCTGCCGCAGGCCGCAGTCTGGTACCGGACGCTTGAGCCGTTAACCCAGGATATTCGTAACCGGCTGGTGGATTACCTCAGCAAGCTCACCTATCCGATCCGCGTCGGGACGCACTACAACACGGCGTTTGCCCTCGCGCTTGGGTTGGACTACGCCCGAGCAGTAGAAGATAGCGCGCTTGAGCAGGCGATTGTCACGGCGGCGGAGCGGTTTTATCTCGCCGACACGCGCTATCCGGCCCACTACGAGCCCGGCGGTGATGAGTATATTTCCGGCGCGCTGACGGAAGCGCTGCTGATGAGCAAAGTGTTGGAGGACTTCCCGGCCTGGTTTGACGCGTTTCTCCCGGAGGCGAGCACCATTGCGGCGCTGATGAACCCGGCGGAAGTGAGCGACCGTACCGACCCGAAAATTGCCCATCTCGATGGGTTAAACCTCAGCCGCGCCTGGTGCATAAAGCATATTGCCAGAGCGCTTCCCGCAAACCATCCGGCGCAGCAGGCGCTGCGCGAGGCGGTGACGAAACACCTGACGGCAAGCGTTGAGCATGTGGTCGGCAGCCACTACAGCGGCGGGCACTGGCTGGCGAGCTTTGCGCTGCTGGCGCTGAAGTAAAAGAACGCGCTGCGCTGCAAGGTGCTGCATCAGTCTAGGCTGACGCCCGAACCGCAGGGCTCAGCCTGCTCACGCTAAACAACACCGATCCCGTCGAGGCTATCACGGCTATCCATAGCGCCAGATGCACGGCCCGGTCATGGTCTGATTCGGTCGTTGCAAGCAGCACGCCCACCGCGGCGGCGCCGAGACACTGGCCGAATGTCCTTACAATCGACAACACGCCGGAGGCGTAGCTGGCATATTCTCGCGCCACGTTAGAGAGCATCTCCCGGTTATTGGGGCTCTGGAAGCAGCCAAACCCAATCCCGCAAACCAGACTGCGCAAGCAGATATTCCATGCGGAAGGATTTTCCGGCAACGTCGCCAGCAGGACCAGCCCACAGACAAAAATCATCAGCCCGATTGTCGAGATCAGCGGCGCGGAAATCGTATCTGCCCATCGCCCCGCGTGCGGCGCGATCAGCACGATGCCAATCGGCCACGGGGTGAACAGCAGCGCGGAGACCACCGGGCTGTAGCCATACACGCTCTGAAACAGAAACGGCAGCGCGACAAAGGTGATGCCCTGACTGACAAACGAGGCCAGCGAGGTCAGGGCTGCGAGGGTAAAGCGTCCGTTTTTAAACATGACGGGCGGCAGGATGGGACTTCGCGCGCGCCGAATCCGCCAGATAAAGGCGAGGGCGCTGACCAGCGCGAGCAGCCCCCAGCCTGTGGCCGCCTGGTTGATGTTTTGCGTCACGTGCTGAAGGCTGTCGGCCAGCATGATTGCTGAACCTAACAGCGCGGCGGAGAGCACGGCGCCCGGCGCGTCAAAGGGCGAGCGGTCAACGGCCGTTTCCCGCGGCAAGGCCCGCCATGCCAGCAGCAGGGCGACGCTGCCCGGAACAATGTTAATGGCGAACAGCCACTGCCAGCTCAGCGCGTCCAGTATGGTTCCGCCCAGCACGGGGGCAATCGCCGTGCTGGAGGCGATAAGCAGGGCGTGCAGCCCCAGAATACGGCCAAGCAGTCGACCTGGAAAAACGGATCGCAGGATTGCCGGGGCGATACTCAGGGTGGCCGCGCCGCCGATGCCCTGCAGAATACGCATGCCGGTTAACATTTCCGGCGTCGCTGCCAGCGCGCAGCCGAGCGAGGTGAGCGTAAAGGTGGCAAGCCCGGCAAGAAACACCGGGCGATAGCCCACGCGCGCCGCCAGCGCGGCGAAGATGGCTAGCGTCATTGCCGCTGACAGCAGGTAACCGTTGGCGAACCAGACCGCAACGTTTGCGGGTACCTGCATCTCCCTTGCCATGGAGGGCAGCGCGATGTTGATCATGGTGCCGTCAAAGACGCCCATCAGCGTGGTGGTCATGACGGCGGCCATGACCCGGGCGCGTTCATGACCGGGTAAGCCTTCATCACCGGGCAGGTTTGAAAAAAGCGTCATCGTCGTTACTCCGCATAAGAATAGTGATGACGAAACTATAAGCATGCGGTATACAGGGCGGAAGACGCATCAGCTGCACTGAATCATTGCGTATAACGCCTTATCTTAGGAGTCACCGTGTCCGATCCTGACTTTAACCTTCTGGTTGCGCTCGACGTTCTGCTGGCCGAAGCCAGCGTGGCGGGCGCGGCGCGACGTTTGAACCTCAGCACCTCCGCCATGAGCCGCACCCTGAGCAGGCTGCGGGAGGTGACCGGCGATCCTATTCTTGTGCGGGCCGGGCGTCATATGGTGCTGACGCCCTGGGGAGAAGCCACGCGGGACCGCGCCAGAACTGCCGTGCATGAGGCGAGGGCGGTGCTGCAGCCCTCCACCGACGCGCTGAAGGTTGAAAGTCTCGAGCGGCTGTTCACCATCAGAGCCAACGACGGTTTTGTGGTGGCGTTTGGGCCACTGCTGATTGCGGCGGTGGCGAGCGTTGCGCCCGGGGTGTGCATCCGCTTCTCGCCAAAACCTGAAAAAACGTCGCGCTATTTGCGCGAAGGGCTGGTCGACCTGGAGATCGGCGTGCAGAGCAATATGGGGCCTGAAATACGGCTGCAACGGCTCTTTGAGGATCGGTTTGTTGGCGCGGTGCGTAAGGGACATCCGCTGTCATTACGGCCTGACGTCAGTCTTGACGATTATGTCGCGTGGGGCCACGTGGTGGCCTCACCGGACGGATCGCTACACGGGTTTGTCGATGACGCGCTGGCGGAACGGGGGATGAAACGCAAGGTCGCCAGCGTGGTGCCCGGATTTCCAACGGCGCTATCCGTGGCGCTGGCGTCCGATCTGATTGCCATGGTGCCGGCGCTGTACCTGCTCAATCAGCCGATGAACGAGCGCGTACACGTCTTTGAACTGCCGTTTAAAACCCGGACCATTACGGTGTCACAGATGTGGCATCCGCGCATGGAAAGGGACCCGGGACATCGATGGCTCAGGGAAAAAGTACTGGAAGTGTGTCGGGCCGTGCGCTGACGCTCAGGCCACTTTTCCCGGCACGATGAGGATGAAGCGCGTCGATACCGCATCCGATTCCACCCGGACTTTCCCGTGATGCGCGGAGACGATGGACTTCACGATGGAAAGCCCGATCCCGCTGCCTTCGCCTTTGCGCTGCCTTGACGGATCGACGCGATAGAAACGGTCAAACAGCTTTGGCAGATGCTCTTGCGGGATCGGCGTACCGGGATTTTCTATCATCAGTTCAACGTCGTTATCCTGTTCTCTGATGGAGACCGTCACCGCTTTCCCGGCTGGCGTATAGCGCAGGGCATTGGAGAGCAGATTATTTACTGCTCTTCTGAACATCTGCGGATCGCCTTCTATCAGGCAGGGCATCCCGTTAAATTTCAGCGTAACGTTGCGTTCTTCCGCCCAGGCTTCGAAGAAATCGAAGACTTTCATGACCTCCGCACTTAAATCAAACACCACCCGGTCAGGGACGAGCTGGTTATTATCCGCCTGCGCCAGGAAAAGCATGTCGCTGACCATGCGGGTCATCCGGTTGTACTCTTCAAGGCTGGAGTACAGAACATCCTCCAGCTCTTTCTGCGAGCGATTCTGGCTCAGCGCGATTTCCGTTTGCGTCACCAGGTTGGTGATGGGGGTTCTGATTTCATGCGCGATATCGGCGGAAAAATTCGCCTGACGGGTAAAGACATCTTCAATCTTTTCGATCATATGGTTGAAGGAGATGACCAGCTGTTCCAGCTCAACGGGCACGCGGGACGGCTCCAGCCGCGCGTCGAGGTTTTCTGAAGTGATATTTTTAATGGCGTTGCTGACGTTACGCAGGGGCAAATGTCCCTGACGAACCGCGATGCGAATGACAAGAATAATCAGCAGGCTGATCGCCGCGGCAATCGCCAGGAGATTCTTTTTCAGCGCCTCAAGGTAGTGCAGATGAAAATTGATGGAGAGCCCGATCAGCATCACGTAGCCCTGCGTTTTGCCCTGCAGCGTCGCCGTGCCTGAAGAGGCGATAATCCGGTACGTTTCCATTTTCATGTCGGACCCGGCGTGCATGTTTGCGGCAGGGTCTTCAACCGTCCAGAGAAACACATCCTGCGCGCGGCGGTGTTCGCTGAAGTCCGCCGCGTTCATCGCAGGGCGCAGTGCTGCCCCTTGCGCCGAGCTGAACAGGATATTGCCCTGCGGATCCAGGAGCAGGACGGCCACGTTGCGGTAGCTGGCGATAGACTCTTTGATTTTACTGATTTTCTTTTGGTCAGGATCGACCGGAGACTGCAGGATGCGGTGCATCGCGGTGCTGATTTGCTGCAGGTCGCTGACATCCTGCTCGGCGAAGTGCTTTTCAACGGAATGCAGCATAAACCAGGTAAAGGCGAAAAAGGCCAGTATCGTGGAGAGACTGATAAAAAAGGTCAGCCGCAGGGCAAGCGAAAAAGGGCGCCCGGGAAGCTTAACGCGCATCCGGCACCTCCAGCATATAGCCCACGCCGCGCACCGTCTGGATCAGCTTCGGTTCAAAATCGTTATCGATTTTCGCCCGAAGCCGCTTTACCGCCACGTCAATTGCGTTTGTGTCGCTGTCAAAATTCATGTCCCATACCTGGGAGGCAATCAGGGAGCGGGGAAGCACCTCTCCCTGATGACGCAGGAAAAACTCCAGCAGGCTGAACTCTTTGCTGGTTAACGAGATGCGGCTTCCGGCCCGGCTTACTTTTCTCGACACGAGGTCAACCGTCAGGTCCGCCACCTGAAGCTGGCTTTCCGCGATCACCGTATTTCCGCGTCTCAACAGCGTCCTCACCCGGGCGAGCAGCTCGGCAAAAGCGAATGGCTTAATCAGATAGTCATCCGCGCCCAGCTCAAGCCCTTTAACCCGGTGTTCAATCGTGCCGAGAGCCGTGAGTAACAGGATGGGCATCCCTTTTCCCGCAGAGCGGAGCATGCGGACAATGTCCCAGCCGTTCACATCGGGCAGCATGATATCCAGAATCAGCAGATCGTATTCAGCGGTCATGGCGAGATGGTAGCCGTTCAGGCCATTATCCGCGTGGTCCACCACAAACCCCGCTTCAGTCAGCCCCTTACTCAGGTACTCACCGGTTTTCATTTCGTCTTCGACGATCAGTATTTTCATCGTGCTCCCCTGACTGGCTGCTGATGACATTCTAGTGAGCGTACCGCCGTTAACAATGACTTACGCTAAAAATGACAACATTGTCATTATCCTGTCACCCGTCAAACAGGATGCGTTGCGTAGAGTAGCCCTAAAACTACTCTGGACTTTATTTGAACCGTTATGTTCCTGTTAAAACGACTAAGCATCAGTACGGTATTTATTCTGGCAGGCTGCGTCTCGCTGGCCCCGGAGTACCAGCGGCCGGAAGCACCTGTCCCCCGGCAGTTTTCGCTCTCCCGTAACGGCCTGACGCCCGCGGCGGCAGGGTATCAGGATACCGGCTGGCGCAACTTTTTCGTTGATCCTCAGGTTGCCGGGCTGATTACGGAGGCCCTGAAGAATAATCGCGATCTGAAAATGGCCGCCCTGAAGGTCGAAGAGGCCCGGGCGCAGTTCAACGTGACGGATGCGGATCGCTACCCTCAGCTGAATGCCTCCTCGGGCATCACGTACAGCGGCGGGCTGAAAAGTGACAAACCCACCGCGCAGCAGTACGACGCGGGCCTTGCGCTTAGCTATGAACTCGATTTCTTCGGCAAGCTGAAGAATATGAGCGATGCCGACCGACAAAACTATTTCGCGAGCGAAGAGGCCCGTCGCGCGGTGCATATCCTTCTCGTCTCTAACGTTTCCCAGAGCTACTTCAACCAGCAGCTGGCGTATAAACAGCTGCGTATCGCGCAGGATACGCTGAACAATTACCGGCAGTCTTATGCATTCGTTGAGCAGCAGCTGGTGACGGGCAGTACGAACGTCCTGGCGCTGGAACAGGCCCGGGGACAGATCGAAAGCACGCAGGCAGAGATTGCCAAAAGAGAGGGGGAGCTGGCGCAGGCCAATAACGCCCTGCAGCTGGTCCTCGGCACGTATCGCGCGCTGCCGGGTGACGGCGGCATGAACGCCAGCGACGTTGCGCCGGTAAAACTGCCTCCTCATCTTTCCTCCGCGATACTGCTGCAGCGTCCGGATATTATGGAGGCGGAGTATCAGCTTAAAGCGGCCGATGCGAATATCGGCGCGGCGCGCGCCGCCTTTTTCCCGTCTATTTCCCTGACCAGCGGGCTTTCAACGGGCAGCACGGAGTTGTCCAGCCTCTTTACGTCCGGGAGCGGGATGTGGAATTTTATTCCTAAAATCGAAATTCCCATTTTTAATGCGGGCAGAAATAAGGCCAACCTGAAGCTGGCCGAAATTCGCCAGCAGCAGTCGGTGGTTAATTACGAGCAAAAAATTCAGTCCGCCTTTAAACAGGTTGCCGACGCGCTCGCGCTGCGGGACAGCATTAACCAGCAGCTTGCTGCACAACAGCGGTATCTGGATTCGCTCCGCATCACGCTTCAACGTGCCAGAGGGTTATATTCCAGCGGCGCGGTCAGCTATATCGAAGTGCTTGACGCGGAGCGTTCTCTTTTCTCTACCCAGCAAAATATTCTCGACCTTATTTATGCCCGGCAGGTTAATGAAATTAATCTCTTCACCGCGCTCGGCGGCGGTTGGGTCGAATAATCTTATTTAATTAAACAGGAAAATAACCATGCGCAATTCACTTAAGGCCGTTGTATTTGGTGCAATCTCCATTGTGTTTTCTGCCGGCCTCCAGGCTGAAGTTCATCAGCACGATATGATGAGTGCTGCCAGCGAAGGGACCTCAGAGCAGGTCATCACGGGAATCGGCATCGTGAAGGACATTGATCTCACAAATAAAAAAGTCACGATTTCCCATGAAGCGATCCCGGAAATTGGCTGGCCCGCGATGACCATGCGTTTTACCTTTATTCAGGCTGACGAGAGTATCAATGCCTTAAAAATCGGTAACCACGTGAATTTCTCGTTTGTTCAGCAGGGCAATCTCTCTTTACTCAAGAGCATTAAATAGCGAGACGCGGCATGGCCTCAGTAAAAATAAAATATGCCGCCGTGATAGCCAGCAGCCTTATTGCGGGAGGGCTGATATCGGTGACGGCACGGCAGGCGATTCATTCATTTGAAAAAACAGAAAATAGCGCACCAGAAAGAAAGGTGCTTTTCTGGTATGACCCAATGAAGCCAGACGTTAAATTCGATAAGCCCGGCAAATCGCCGTTTATGGATATGGATCTGGTACCGAAATATGCGGATGAAAACGACAATAAAAGCAGTGCCGGTATCCGTATTGACCCGACGCAGGTCCAGAACTTGGGATTAAAAACACAAAAAGTGACGCGCGGAACGCTTAATTATGCCCAGACGATCCCGGCTAACGTCAGCTATAACGACTATCAGTTTGTCATTGTGCAGGCCCGCGCGGAAGGTTTTGTGGAAAAAGTGTACCCGCTGACGACGGGCGATAAGGTGAAGAAAGGCACGCCGCTCGTTGATATAACCATTCCTGACTGGGTAGAGGCGCAGAGCGAGTTTCTGCTGTTATCCGGTACCGGCGGAACGCCGACGCAAATCAAAGGGGTTCTGGAACGGCTTCGGCTGGCGGGTATGCCGGATGAGGATATTCAGAGGCTGCGTGCGACCCGCACTATTCAGACCCGGTTTACCATCAGGGCGCCGATCGACGGAGCGATCACGGCCTTTGATCTGCGTACCGGCATGAATATTTCCAAAGATAAGGTGGTAGCGCAAATTCAGGGGATGGATCCGGTCTGGATCGGCGCGGCAGTGCCTGAATCCATTGCTTATCTGCTGAAAGAGACCTCGCAGTTTGCGGTTTCGATACCGGCTTATCCGGATAAATCCTTCCCGGTTGATAAATGGAGTCTTCTGCCGAGCGTGGATCCAACCACCCGTACGCTGCAGGTGCGCCTGCAGGTCTCTAACAGGGATGAGCTGCTGAAACCGGGCATGAACGCGTACCTGAAGCTGAATACTCAAAGCCAGGAAATGCTGCTGATCCCTTCCCAGGCCGTTATCGATACCGGTAAAGAACAGCGCGTGATTACCGTCGATGCGGACGGGAATTTTGTACCTAAAAGGATCCACGTTCTGCATGAATCTCAGCAGCAGTCCGGCATTGGTAGCGGACTGGAAGAGGGGGAGTCGGTAGTGGTCAGCGGTCTGTTCCTGATTGACTCGGAGGCCAATATTACCGGCGCGCTGGAGCGCATGCGTCACGCTGAAGCCGCTGACGACGCGCATTCTGGCCATTAAGGAGACGATGATGATTGAATGGATTATCCGGCGGTCGGTCGCCAACCGTTTCCTGGTCATGATGGGGGCGCTGTTCCTCAGCGTCTGGGGCACATGGACGATTATTAACACGCCAGTCGATGCCTTGCCCGATCTCTCTGACGTTCAGGTGATTATCAAAACCAGCTATCCCGGCCAGGCCCCGCAGATTGTTGAAAACCAGGTCACCTATCCACTGACTACCACCATGCTGTCGGTTCCCGGCGCAAAAAACGTGCGCGGTTTTTCGCAGTTTGGCGATTCATACGTGTACGTCATTTTTGAAGACGGCACTGATTTGTACTGGGCCCGTTCGCGCGTGCTGGAGTATCTGAACCAGGTTCAGGGCAAGCTGCCTGCCGGCGTGAGCTCTGAAATCGGTCCTGATGCCACCGGCGTGGGCTGGATATTTGAGTATGCGCTGGTGGATCGCAGCGGAAAACACGATCTCGCGGAGTTGCGCTCGCTGCAGGACTGGTTCCTGAAATTTGAATTGAAAACCATCCCGAACGTGGCCGAAGTGGCCTCCGTCGGAGGCGTGGTGAAGCAGTATCAGATCCAGGTCAATCCGTTAAAGCTGGCTCAGTACGGCATTAGCCTGCCGGAGGTTAAGCAGGCCCTTGAGTCGTCTAACCAGGAGGCGGGGGGATCGTCAGTTGAAATGGCGGAAGCGGAGTATATGGTCCGGGCCAGCGGCTATCTGCAGACGATGGATGATTTCAATAACATTGTCCTGAAAGCCGGAGAGAACGGGGTACCGATTTATCTTCGCGATGTCGCCCGCGTACAAACGGGGCCGGAAATGCGCCGCGGCATTGCCGAATTAAACGGGCAGGGGGAAGTTGCGGGTGGCGTGGTGATCCTGCGTTCGGGTAAAAATGCGCGTGAAGTCATCACGGCGGTGAAAGATAAGCTGGAGACGCTGAAGGCCAGCCTGCCGGAAGGCGTTGAGATTGTGACCACCTACGATCGCAGCCAGCTCATCGATCGGGCAATCGACAACCTGAGTTCCAAGCTGCTCGAAGAGTTTATCGTGGTGGCCATCGTCTGCGCACTGTTCCTGTGGCACGTCCGCTCTGCGCTGGTCGCGATTATCTCTCTGCCGCTTGGCCTGTGTATTGCCTTTATCGTCATGCATTTCCAGGGGATGAACGCCAATATCATGTCGCTGGGCGGCATTGCCATTGCGGTCGGAGCGATGGTGGATGCCGCCATCGTCATGATTGAAAACGCGCACAAACGGCTCGAAGAGTGGGATCACCAGCATCCGGTAGAGCAGATTGATAACGCCACGCGCTGGAAGGTGATCACCAACGCCTCTGTCGAGGTTGGCCCCGCGCTGTTTATCAGCCTGCTGATTATCACCCTGTCCTTCATTCCCATCTTTACTCTTGAGGGGCAGGAAGGGCGGCTGTTTGGTCCGCTGGCCTTCACCAAAACGTACTCCATGGCGGGTGCGGCTGCGCTGGCTATAATCGTTATCCCCATCCTGATGGGGTTCTGGATCCGGGGTAAGATTCCCGCTGAGACCAGTAACCCGTTGAACAGGCTACTGATTAAAGCCTACCATCCGCTACTGATTAAGGTGCTCCACTGGCCAAAAACAACCCTGCTGGTTGCGGCCTTATCCATCTTCACGGTGATCTGGCCTCTCAGCCAGGTGGGCGGCGAGTTCCTGCCGAAGATCAACGAAGGCGATCTGCTGTATATGCCGTCAACGTTGCCGGGCGTCTCTCCGGCAGAAGCGGCGGCGCTCCTGCAGACCACGGGCAAGTTAATCAAAACCGTCCCTGAAGTGGCCTCCGTTTTCGGCAAGACGGGTAAGGCCGAAACGGCTACGGATTCCGCGCCGCTCGAAATGGTGGAAACCACCATCCAGCTCAAGCCTGAGAATGAGTGGCGGCCCGGCATGACGATTGACAAGATCGTTGACGAGCTCGATAAGACCGTTCGGTTGCCCGGCCTGGCGAACCTCTGGGTTCCGCCCATTCGTAACCGCATCGATATGCTTTCCACCGGGATCAAAAGCCCGATTGGTATCAAGGTATCAGGTACCGTTCTGTCGGATATCGACGCCACGGCGCAGAGCATCGAGGCGGTAGCCAAAACGGTGCCGGGCGTGGTGTCAGCCCTGGCTGAACGTCTGGAGGGCGGGCGCTACATTGACGTCGATATCAACCGGGAAAAAGCCTCGCGCTACGGGATGACGGTGGGCGATGTGCAGCTGTTCGTCTCCTCGGCCATCGGCGGGGCGACGGTGGGGGAAACGGTGGAAGGCGTCGCCCGGTACCCGATTAATATCCGCTATCCCCAGGACTACCGGAACAGCCCGAACGCGTTAAAGCAAATGCCGATCCTGACGCCGATGAAACAGCAGATCACACTGGGCGATGTGGCGGATATCAACGTGGTTTCCGGCCCCACGATGCTGAAAACGGAGAATGCCCGCCCTGCGAGCTGGATTTATATCGATGCTCGCGGCAGGGATATGGTGTCGGTGGTGAACGACATTAAGACGGCCATCAGTCAGAACGTAAAGCTGAGGCCGGGCACCAGCGTGTCATTCTCCGGGCAGTTTGAGCTGCTCGAACACGCCAACAAGAAACTGAAGCTGATGGTGCCGATGACGGTGATGATCATCTTCATTCTGCTGTATCTGGCGTTCCGCCGTGTGGATGAAGCGCTGCTGATCCTGATGAGCCTGCCGTTCGCCCTGGTCGGGGGAATATGGTTCCTCTACTGGCAGGGCTTCCATATGTCTGTGGCAACCGGCACCGGCTTTATCGCCCTGGCCGGGGTGGCGGCAGAATTTGGCGTAGTCATGCTGATGTATTTGCGTCATGCCGTTGAGGCGCATCCGGCGTTGTCCCATCGGGACACGTTCACCGAACAGGGGCTTGATGACGCCCTTTACCATGGCGCCGTGCTGCGCGTGCGGCCAAAGGCCATGACCGTCGCGGTGATTATTGCCGGCCTGCTGCCCATTCTTTGGGGAACGGGGGCAGGGTCAGAGGTCATGAGCCGGATAGCGGCGCCGATGATTGGCGGGATGATCACGGCGCCGTTGTTATCCCTGTTTATTATTCCTGCGGCGTACAAGTTAATCTGGCTGCGCAGGCATAAAAAATCCTAAAAAAACCCGCCGGTAGCGGCGGGTTAGTGACAGAAATGTCACTTCATATCCTCGCAGAGAAACATGTCAGCTCAGGAAATATTAAAGCTTACCGGCAGACTTTCTCAGCACAGTAATATCCCTCTTGGGTGATTCCCCGAACATCCGCGAATATTCCCGGCTGAAATGGGATAAGCTTTCGTAACCGACAGCATAGGCCGCTGTGGTGACATCGTAATGCTCATTCAGCATCAGTCGTCTGGCTTCATTGAGGCGCAGCCATTTCTGATAACGGAGCGGACTCATTCCCGCAAGCTGTCTGAAATGTTGGTGGAAAGAGGGCGTGCTCATTTGCACGCGGCTTGCCAACTCCTCGACACGTAAAGGTGACGCGATATGGGTCTTTAACCAGTCGATAGCTTTACCGATACGGTAGCCATGGCCGTCTACTGCGGCAATCTGCCTGATATGATCGGACCGATCGCTCATCAAAAGCCTGTAATGTATCTCCCTTTGAATCAGCGGCCCGAGAACAGGAATGGCTTGAGGCTCGTCAAGCAATGAGAGCAGGCGGCAGAAAGGCTCCAGCAAAACATCAGTAACAGTACCGATCCCTACACCCGTTCCCGCGTCTCGTTTTTTGACGGGCGGCAGGCTTCCCTGTGCAATTAATTCCATCAGCACGCGCTGGTCAAGTTTATAGGCTACGCCGACACAGGGCCGGGTTGCCGACGCCTGTATTACTTCAGAGTTGGCCGGCAGGTCGAGAGACGTGATCAGGAATTTTTCCGCATTATATTCATAAGGTTCACCACCAACCCACATGATCTTAGCGCCATCGGCCACCAGAACGATACTGGGAGGGACCAGGCAGCTCACCGGCGGAGCGGGTTCGTTCCGCCGGAATAACTCCAGTCCTTCTACGGCTGTAGGGAAATCACCGGTACAGGGCGTGCGCTGAGCAATATCCCGGGAAAGCTTACCGAGTAGTTTCTCAACCGACTTGTCTGAAATCATTCTGTAATGCCTCACATTTTACGACGTAATCAACGTAGCAGTTATGAAAACTGAAATATACGCTTTGGCATCAGGTTTAGAGGATCGGGCAAATAATGCAGAGTATTTTAATAACACCTTTCGTTAAAGACTCCCAAAATAACAACCCTGAATTCACTGAATGAAAGGTTTTAATAGCATGACGACAAAATCTTCAACGCGATTCTTAAATGGCGCACTCCTTGCCGGAGCGATGGCTCTGATTTCAACAGAAACTGCGATCGCCCAGCCTGCACCAGGCGCAACAGACTCTTCACCGCGTCTGGTTCAGACGTGGGATAAAACCTTCCCAAGGAGCGACAAAGTGGATCATCAAAAAGTAACTTTTAAAAACCGTTACGGCATTACGCTGGCCGCTGATGTGTATCTCCCTAAAGATCGCGGAAATAAGAAGCTTGCTGCACTTGTTATTTCCGGGCCTTTTGGCGCGGTAAAAGAGCAGGCCTCTGGTCTCTATGCGCAAACCTTAGCCGAGCGCGGATTCATGACGCTGGCATTTGATCCGTCTTATACCGGTGAAAGTAGTGGTGAACCCCGCAATATTGCTTCACCTGATATTAATACCGAAGACTTTATGGCAGCAGTCGATTTTATTGGGCTGCAACCTTATGTGGATCGTGAACGTATCGGTGTCATCGGTATCTGCGGCATGGGGGGGATTGCCCTGAATGCTGTTGCCGTGGATAAACGCGTAAAAGCGGTGGTTGCCAGCACCATGTACGATATGAGCCGCGTGATGTCGAAAGGTTATAATGACAGCGTAACACCGGAGCAACGCGAGCAGGCCCTGGAGAAGATGAGCCTTCAGCGCTGGGAAGATGCGGCAAACGGCAAACCGGCCTACCAGCCAGCCTACAATAAGCTGAAGGGCGATGAAGCACAGTTCCTCGTGGACTATGCGGACTATTACATGACCAAGCGCGGATATCATCCACGAGCCGTCAACTCTGGCAATTCATGGTCCGTGACAACGCCGATGTCCTTCATGAATTTCCCGCTGATGACATACATTAAGGAAATTTCTCCGCGACCAATCCTGTTCATTCATGGCGATAAAGCGCATTCGCTTTACTTCTCCAGAACGGCTTATGAAGCGGCAAATCAGCCAAAAGAGCTTCTGATTGTTAAAGATGCCACGCATGTCGATTTATATGATCGTATGGATAAGATCCCGTTCGATAACATCACGGCATACTTCAATAAATATCTGAATAAACGATAATTTCCTCAGTAACCGATACAGTGCACTGTATTGATATGAGAGGGAAGGTAACTATGAGGATCTTGACTGGACGGTTTATGGCTTCTTTTATAATGCTCACATCCTATTTAACATAATATACATTATGCGCACCAACATAGAATCAGAAGAAATCTGGCATCTTATGGACACGTTGGGCCTGGATGCTGATGACCTCTGATAGTGTCTTCTCACGTGCTGCTATCGTCACGCTGATCGTCTCACAGTGTATGGCTTACCGTTTTGCCCTGTTGATATAAGCCTGTAAACCCTCTGCAAGAAAATCAAACACCGTTTTGCAGGCCTGACTGTGGCGTAAATCCTCATGCATCACCAGCCAGGTGTCCAGATGAAATGCAAAGTAATCAGGCATTATCCTCTGCAACGGCGGAGAAAAATCTGCCAGTTGTACCTGACACATTCCGATACCGGCGCCTGCGCGAATAAGGTTTAATTGGGCAATATCACTGTCGGTCCGTACGGTAAACAGATCGCGGTTTAGCTGTGGGTATTGTTTAAGTGCCTGTAAAATAAAGGGTGTCAAATTATCGAAACCGACAAGCGTATGGGTGAATAACTCATCAATACTTTCCGGAGCACCACGTCGTGACAGATAGGCTGGCGCGGCATGCAGACCTATTTCAACCCTGCCCATCCGACGGGCAATCAGTTGTTCCTGCACCGGCGTGGCCATGCGTACGGCAATATCCGCCTCCCGATTCAGTAAATCCTGAACTCGATTAGACAGAACCAGTTCAACGGTTATTTGCGGATATGCATCCTTTATCTGTGCAATCACGGGAGGCAGAACCTCCGTGCCGATGATTTCACTGGCGGCGACGCGCACCACGCCCCGCAACCCGGTTGCGCCGGAGCTGAAACTCGCAGCCGACCGCTCAATCATCATGGCCGTATTTTCCATTGCCTGCGCATGGCCCTTCAACTCAACGGCTGCATCCGTGGCCTGCAATCCTGTCTGCGAACGAGTGAATAAAACGAGGCCCAGGGCTGATTCCAGTGCTGCAATATGTCGTCCGGCGGTTGGCTGGGTAATGGCAAGCCTGCGTGCGGCCCCTGACAGAGACCCTTCTTTCATCACGGCCAAAAAGGTGCGATACCATTCCCACGGGATATTTAGCTTCATACAAAAATGCATACCTGCTGGCTTATATTATGCAATTACATTTAGCCCGTGCGGCCCTTAAGATGTCAAGCAGATATCCAATAAGGGCCAGACGATGAAAAGCACAAATAAGGTACTAATACTGGGCGCAACGGGTGGAATCGGTGGCGAAATTGCCCGTAAATTGATCCGTGATGAATGGGATGTTCGGGCATTGCGCCGCAGCGCTCCTCAACATGACGATCGGAACGAAAGCATGACCTGGATAAGCGGCGACGCGCAGAATGCTGAACGGGTTGAGGCAGCAGCGTCAGATTGCAGCGTGATTGTCCATGCCGTTAACCCGCCGGGGTATCGAAACTGGGAACAGCTGGTTTTGCCCATGCTGCATAACACCATCAACGCAGCGGAGCGAAACGGTGCATTAATCGTTCTGCCGGGCACGATTTATAACTACGGTCCGGATGCTTTTCCCCTCTTACGCGAGGATTCCCCTCAGGATCCGGTTACCCGAAAAGGAGCCATACGCGTTCAAATGGAGAAGGCGCTCTCAGCCTATGCTCAGCGTGGCGGAAAGGTGCTCATTTTGCGGGCTGGCGACTTTTTTGGTCCCCTCGCAGGCAACAACTGGTTTTCACAGGGACTGGTAAAACCAGGGCATCCACCGAAGGTCGTTAAAAATCCCGGGCAAACCGGCGCAGGACATCAGTGGGCTTATCTGCCGGATGTCGCCGAAACCGTTGCGGCACTGCTGGCGCGGCGGGATGAACTCGAACCGTTTTCCTGTTTCCATATGCGTGGACACTGGGATCCTGATGGGACAACGATGACCGCAGCCATAAAGCACGTCGCGGAGCATGCCGGTATTAAGGCGAAGGTGAAGTCATTTCCATGGTGGCTGGTCTCTGCAATGAGTCCGTTTAACGCCACGCTGCGTGAAATGCGGGAGATGCGCTATCTCTGGGAGCAGACAATAGAGATGGATAATTCAAAACTGATCGCCTTTTTAGGCCATGAACCGCAGACCCCTCTTACCGAGGCCGTGCGCTCTACACTAGCGGGCCTGGGCTGTATTTAACATAACCTGCACGTTTAGAAAGGGTTGAAAAATGTCTGATATACTTCAGCTTTTGAAAAACGCTGTCGTAAGCAAATGGAAATTGAATTAAATAAAAGTATTAAAGAGAGAGTTTTCCATGCTGTCATTTTTGAAGTGACGGCCAACGTTATCATCGCGTTGTCACTCGCCTGGCTGATGAACGTGTCGGTACTTCAGTCAGGCTCGTTGTCCGTGATATCTGCACTTACCGCAACGGTCTGGAATTTTATTTTTAATAAGCTCTTTGATTCACTGCAGAAAAAACATCAGTTTCAACGCACATTTCTCGTTCGCGCAATCCATGCTGTTGGTTTTGAAACGGGACTTATCATCTCCTTAATCCCTGTGGCAATGGTTATGCTGAACCTGACCGTGACGGAGGCATTTTTTGTTGAGATTGGCCTGGTGCTGTTTTTCCTGCCCTATACGATGCTGTTTAACTGGCTTTACGACTACCTGCGCTGGACGTTCGTTGGACGGAAGCGTTCGGCGTTATAGCTAAGTGAATCAATGTAAAAATGAAGAGGAAGAAAAATGCGAAGTCTGCTGACTAAAGGAATTTGTCTTGCGTTAGCGCTGTCGGCCGCCGGGACGGCTCAGGCCGGTAAGAAAGAGAGCCATGACGACAAGCTCACCGGGATAACCATTTTCGCTCAAAAAGAGTCTCAGGGAAGCCAATGGGACAGTACAACGGGCGAAGCAAAATATATGGTTAGCTACAAGGTTACGCTTGATAACGCGTCGGGTAAAAGTATTGAGCCGGGCAAAGATAATAAGATGTGTTTCTTCCTGTTTGATAAAAACGGAAAAACATTTATGAGCACCGGCATTGAGCTTGAAATGCTGAAAAAATACAACCCAAGGGACAACAGAACCGGATTGGTCTATTTTTCCAGCTCAAATCCTGACGTTTTAAATATGCCATTTGTCCGCTTCGGCATCGGAAAAGACTGCATAAATTGATGACTGTCACATTGGCACGTTCTTTCGTATGGTCGCCCCACTCTCCTTCTATACTGGTTATTTCTCCATCTCATAAAGGAAGGAACCATTTTTCAGTCACTCTCTGAGGTCAACACGACGGAGCCCCCCTTTTCCGATACCGCGCGGATCCAGTCCCGATCGGTATTGTCTTCAACGACGATGGTGTTCACCGATGACACATCGCCAATCACAAACGAAGACGCTGTGTTGACCTTTTCCGGAGATGCCAGGACGACCGTCTCCGCGGCTCTGCCGGAAAATGCACGTTTGATGCACGCTTCTTCGAAATCGCCGGTTGTCAGCCCCGCCTCAGGATGGATCCCGGTCACGCCCATAAAGAACAGATCTGCATGAATATTTTCGATGCCTTCGATCGCTGCAGCGCCAACCGCAACAATGGAGTGCTTATACAAGCGACCGCCGATCAGAATCACCTCGATGGACGGATGATCCACGAGCCCCAGGGCGATGCTCGGGCTGTGCGTAACCACCGTGATGCGCAGGTCTGGAGGGAAAAACGTAATCAGCTCCGATGTTGTCGTGCCACCGTCAACGATCACCACCTGCCCTGATGAAATCAGCTGTGCCCCTTTCCGGGCGACCCTCTTTTTTGCATCCATCTTCACGGATTGCCGTTCGGCATAGGGAGCAATAGCAGAAGATGACGGCAGCGCGCCGCCGTGAACCCGCTGTAAACGCCCTTCTGCCGCCAGCTCGCGTAAATCACGCCGAATGGTGTCTTCAGAGACGTCAAAGAGCATGCTGAGTGCTTTTGACTGGACCTGACCTTCTGCGCCGAGCTTTTCGAGGATCAATTTTTTTCGCTGACTGGTGAGCATCATGAATTCCTGATGTTGCATGCTTTATCTTGAAAGTGCACGATAATGCTGTTTATGATAATTACTCTACGTAAGGAGGAACAAACGTGCAATCAAAACGTGCAGATGTGCGCATCATTGACAGTGAAACCCTGTCAGATAACTGGTACAACCTTAAAAAATACACCTTCGACCTGCAGCGCCGTGACGGCGAATGGCAAAGACAGCAACGGGAGGTCTACGACCGTGGCAACGGCGCGACTATTCTTCTCTACTACCGTGAGGAAAAAACGGTGATCCTGACGCGCCAGTTCCGCTTTCCCGTCTTTATCAACGGCCATGAGGACGATTTAATCGAAGCCGCGGCGGGACTGCTGGACAACATGGATCCCGAAAGCCGCATAAAAGCTGAAGCGGAAGAAGAGACAGGATTTCAGGTTTCGAGGGTGCAGAAAATCTTTGAAGCCTATATGAGCCCGGGCTCTGTCACGGAAAAACTCTATTTTTATCTTGCCGAGTATCAGCCGAAAGACAGAACCGGCGCAGGCGGCGGGATCAAGGCTGAGGGAGAAGATATCGACGTGCTGGAAATGACGCTTGAAGAGGCATTACGCGGCATTGAAACAGGCAAGATTGTCGACGGTAAAACCATCATGCTGCTTTATCATATTGCTCTTAAAGGCATTATGTAGACTGCTGGTTAAAATCCTGATTTTGAATCTGGGTCGGTACGCTTGTCCATTACTCAAATGTAAAGCGGAAAACCTCCTAAATTTTGCAGCCTACTATATTTAGTGAACTATTTCGGGATTTCACAAAATCTTTAAAAATTCGCCGAGTCATCTGCATTTACCATTAGAAATGCCACACGTTGGCCAGGCTACCAGTTTAGGTAGCCTGTCTTATCTGTTGGCTGGATTAAAATGCGACTCGCTACAGATAACGAAGCATATTATACTTGCTCCTCCACTCGAACAGGAGGCAAGCAACTCACGTGAAGGATACATATTACAACGACATAGCGATCAATACGCTAATTCAGAGTGAGCTGGACGCGTTTTTTGAGGATTTCAAAGGGATCGTCTTCGCCTACGCCATTATGAACAAGAAAGATCCTTCCCAGATGCGGATAATCAATAACAGCCCCGAGTGGTTTGATATCTACCTCGACAGGAAATATCAGTTCATTGACCCTGTTATCATTCGGGCTTTGCGCTGTGTTGAAGATTTTTTCTGGGAAAGTGATGTCATTCTGTCGGATGGTTATAACCTGACGCGCATTTTCAACGAAAGCGTCCAGTATGATATCTACCAGGGACAGACTTTTCCTCTGCATGACTATCTGAATAATCTTGTCGTCTTATCCGTCATCAGTCCTAAGCATTCTGGTATTGATATAGAAAAATATCGGCCACAATTTCTAAGCTTCCTTGTTCAACTGCATCAGAAGACACTCAATCTGTATAGCCAGCATCAACAGAAAAAGAATGTTTTTCTGTCGCCACGTGAGCGACAAATCCTTAAATGGGTCAGCGCCGGGAAAACCTACGCAGAAATTTCTGTTATTTTGTCTATTGCTGAACGCACCGTTAAGTTCCATATGGGAAATGTAATGAAAAAGCTCGGTGTGAATAATGCCAGACACGCAATAAAGCTTGGAACAGAACTACGTTTACTGGACGACTGAGCCTCAGTCACTGGTTATAAGTGGCGTAAATGCTCCAGCATTTCGCGAAGCCAGTGACTGGATTTGTCTTTGCTAATAATGTCTTCAATAATGCTGGTGCTGGCAGGCATATAAATATAGTAAATAACCTCCCCTTTTTCAGAAACACCGCGTTGAATAACTTCAACTTTCCAGTTCGCATGGCGAAATATGGCATACATACCGCGACTGGCGACTGCGTACATTCCATGGTATTTTTGCTTTATGCAATACATATTCATCGCAAGAAACAATGCCTTACTTGCGGGCACGCCCTGCAGACTTGCGGAGTCTCGTATTTCTTTATCTAAAAATAAACGGCTAATTTCACAGCAGGGAACATCTGCCGGGAATATAATGGCTTCGTCAAAATAATTGTGAAAGATTTCGCTTATCATCGTCGGATGCGTCGAGTTAATGAATCGTGCGCCGCATAACAACTGTCCCTCATACATACCCAGCAAGTATGTCGTGTTTGGGTTGTCAAACTGATCCTTTTCCATATCTTCAACGCATTCAACTTTCCAGTCGAGTCGGTCCCGAAAGGTTTTTCTCCTGAGTCGGAAAAGTTCGCGGGCTAATGCTGACGGTAAATCATCGTAATCATGCAAAAAAAACTCAATAACAGAATTCATTGCTCTTATTCCTGATAATAACACCTGAAACTATTATCCCCTGTCTTTTAGGACAGCTTTCATTGTGCATGGTATTCCTTATACTTAAAAAGTACCCGGCCACTAAGTCCTCGTGAAACTCAGTGGCCAGGAGGTCAAAGACCTACGAAACACCAGGGATATATCCATTCATGATTATCTAATATTTATAGTTTCGGGTACAGAGCGTAAGAAGCACTTAGCCGATAAAATATTAAAAAACGATAATCATAAAATAATTACAATTAAAGTATTGCCCCTTAAGTATTTAAGGGGTAATATTTCCTTTTTCTATTTTTTCTCCTATTATCTCTGTTCTTAATGCTGTGCTACTCTTGCAGAAGCATGCTAAACGGAGAATCAAAATGGCCGACTGGAATCCCTCTCTTTATCTGCAGTACGGCGCGGAAAGAACGCGTCCTGCCGCTGAACTGCTCGCCAGAATTCCTCTGGATGAGGTCTCCACCATCGCTGATTTAGGCTGCGGGCCGGGAAACAGCACCGCGCTGTTGAAGCATCGCTGGCCTTCGGCACGCGTTACCGGGGTCGACAACTCCCCTGCAATGCTTGAGGAAGCAAGAGCCGCATTGCCTGACTGCCATTTTGTTGAGGCCGATATCCGCCAGTACAAGCCTGGCCAGCCGCTGAACCTGATTTATGCCAACGCTTCGCTGCAATGGGTTCCTGACCATTACGATCTCCTGCCTCATCTCGTTTCTTTACTCACGCTTAACGGCGTATTAGCAATCCAGATGCCTGACAACTGGCTTGAACCTACTCATGTGGCGATGCGTGAAGTGGCGCTGGAACAAGACTATCCTGACCGCGGCCGCGAACCTCTCCCGGGTGTGCATGCCTACTACGATATCTTGTCGGAGGCCGGCTGTGACGTGGATATCTGGAGGACAACCTATTTCCATAAAATGAGCTCGCACCAGGCCATTATTGACTGGGTAAGCGCCACCGGCTTGCGCCCGTGGCTCCAGGAACTGAACGAGAGCGAGCAGAAACGTTTCCTGAAACGCTACCATGAACTGCTGGAAGAGCAGTATCCGCTCCAGGAAAATGGGCAGATACTGCTCGCTTTTCCGCGGCTGTTTATCGTGGCGCAACGCCAGCCCTGACGGGTTATGACCGGGCTTCTTTCAGCAGCTGCTGAATGACCTTTTCCTGTTGCGCATAATCTCCTTCGCCAAAGGCGGTATACCGTAGCTGGCCTTTGGCATCGAAATAGTAATGCGCTGGCCAGTACTGGTTCCCGAAAGCGTTCCAGATTTGATAGTTGTTATCCGTCACCACCCGGTACGGCAGCTGCCATTTATTTACCGCGTTTTTCACCGAGGCGAGCGGTTTTTCCCAGGGATATTCCGGCGTGTGAACCCCAATCACGACCAGCCCCTGCGACTGATACTTCGTGGCCCAGTCCCGCACGTGCGGGAGCGTATGCTGACAGTTAATGCAATCCCAGGTCCAGAAATCAATCAACACCACCTTCCCTCGCAAGGATTCAGACGTGACAGGGTCACCGTTAATCCACCCTGTCCCCCCGCTTAATGAAGGCAGCTGGCTGCTGGGCTCAGTCATCACGACCGGCTGGAGCTTCACCGGCGCGGCTGTGGGTTTCGCCAGCGTCAGGAGTGTTGCCTCCAGACGGTCCGCAACGCCGTTTGCTCCTGTCAGAAGTGAAGTCATTCCCGTCGCGTTGAATACGACAGCCGCCAGCATCGCCACGCCCGCCCCCTGCCGCAGCTTTTCCATCAGCGCCGATTTTGCTCTTAACGGCGCCATCAGCGTGCGGCCTCCTGAAACGAGCAGGCTCAGCATTAGCGCGCATCCGCTGCCGTAGGCCGCCAGCAGCGCGCCCGTCGTAATGGCCGAATGGCCCGCGATATTAATGCTGAAAATGGCGCCCAGTATGGGACCGGCGCAGGGAGACCAGAGCAGCCCCACCGCAAGCCCGGCCAGAAAAGCCGATGCCATACCGCGCGTTTGGCCGCTTCGGGTGTTCAGGACATTTCCCGCGCTGACGGCCGGACCCGCAATACGCTGGGCGAATGACGGAAAAATTAAGGCCAGCGCGGCCGTGGCCAGAATAACGAGAGCGATCCAGCGCCCGACGATGGTTGCCTCTGCTATCCACTCGCTGGCGACGGTGACGGCCATCGCCACCAGGGTAAACATCACGATCATCCCCGCCAGCAGGGCCAGAATATGTCGTCGTTGTCCCTGAAAGCCGGCGAAAAGGAGTGGAATAACCGGGAGCGTACATGGACTGAGCAGGCTTATCATCCCGCCCAGAAAAGCGATTACCAGAAACATAGACACCTCACAATACAAGTCCTGCGACGCTGCAGTGAGGCTATTTCATCGTGCGGATGTGTTCAGGATATGTGTAAAAACGCAGGTTTTGTCTGGCTCTGTATCACCCGGGCCGGGAGATACAAAGCCGTACAATTAACGGCGCGGTAGCGTAATGGAGACATCCAGTCCGCCTCCGGCACGGTTCGTCAGGTTGAGCTTTCCTTCCAGCTGAGCGGTGAGCTGCGCGGCAATCGCCAGTCCGAGTCCTGTTCCGCCGGTATCGCGGTTGCGCGATGTTTCCACCCGGTAAAACGGCTGTAATACCGCCTCAAGCTCGTCATCGGGTATTCCCGGTCCGCCGTCAGTGATGTGAATCACCACCTCTGCGGAAGACGAATTATCAATGGCAATAACGGCATACCCACCGAACTTAAGGGCGTTATCCAGCAGGTTGGTCATCACCCGACGAAGCGCCTGCGGACGCGTAACGATCGGCAAGCGGGTATCGTTTGCCTGAAGCTGCACGTTTTTACCGATGTCCTGATAATCGCAGGCGATGCTGTTGATCCAGGCGTTCAGCTCCAGCTTCAGCGGGGTCTCTTCCAGTGATTCTGATGACCGGGCATACGCAATGCCCTCGCGAACAAGACGCGTCATGCTATCAAGATCGTTCAGGAGCTTGTCGCGAAGTTCGGGTTCCCCAGCCATCTCGACGCGCAGCTTCATGCGGGTAATCGGGGTCTGGAGATCGTGAGAAATGGACGCCAGGATCTGCGCGCGCTCCCGGAGATAAGATTGAATGCGCGCCTGCATCGCGTTGAAGGCATGCGCTGCACGCTGCACCTCAAGCGGCCCTTTCTCCGTCATTGGCGTGCTGGCCGCCGGATCCAGCGAATCCACCGCGCGGGTAAATTGTGAAAAAGGCCGCACCACCTGCCGTACGGCAATCCAGGCGCACGCAGCCAGCAACAGCAGCTGCAGGATCAGCACTACGGGCAGCCAGCTGGCGACCGGCGGCATGCGTGGGATCAGGTCAATGGTCAGCGGCGCGCCGTCGCGTAACGTCAGATGCGCCTGGATGTGTGAAACGGCACCGGGAACGGCGGTGAAGCTGAGCGGGTACTGTGACGCAAGCGTCGCTTTTAAGGTTCGGATGGCGTCCTGCGAACGCTTATCCGTCGGCGCGTTGCCGGGCTCTCCCGGTCCCAGAATATAGCGGTAGTTGCCCCGTTCAAGCCTAGGCAGCCAGGCCGCGCGTTCGCTGGCCGGTAAGCGGTCTAAAATGGCGACGCTGGTTGCGACGTCGTTTTCCAGATTACCGAGCATCACCGTTCTGGCGCTGTGCATTCGTTCAATCATGACCAGCGTCAGGCTCAGGGCGTTGGCCAGCAGCAGGCCGGACAGCACGACGAGCAGCAAGCGGGCCAGCAGCGAGCGTGGCCAGAGCGTCATTCGTTAGCCTCTTTGATGGTCACCGGCATGGTAAAAACGTAGCCCTCGCTGCGCACGGTCTTGATATAGGCGGGCGTGCGGGCATCTTCATTCAGGCGCTGGCGGACCCGGCTAACCAGCAGATCGATAGAACGTTCAAACAGCTCGGCGTCTCGCCCCTGCGTCAGGTTGAGCAGCTGATCGCGGGTCAGCACCCGCTGAGGATGGTCAAGGAAAACGCGCAGCAGGCGATACTCCGCCCCGCTGAGCGCCACGATCACCCCTTCCGGATCGATTAAGTGACGGGCAACGGTATCGAGCTGCCATTCACCGAACATCACCAGCCGCCCGGCTTCTGTCACCTGCAAATTGGGCGGCATCGTGCGAAAACGCCGTAAAATCGCTTTGATACGCGCCAGCAGTTCGCGGGCGACAAACGGCTTCACCACGTAGTCATCCGCGCCCATCTCCAGACCCAGGATCCTGTCCGTCTCCTCGTTGCGGGCCGTCAGCATCAGAATGGGCAGATCTTTGTATTTCCCGACGCGTAGCTCTCGACATAACGTAAGCCCGTCGTCGCCGGGCATCATGACATCCAGCACCACCAGGTCGATATGCTGTTTATCCAGCACGACGCGCATCTCTTTGCCGTTGGCCGCGCCCGTCGCGCGATAGCCAGACTTAACGAGATAATCGACAATCAGTTCACGAATATCCCTGTCGTCATCGACGACAAGGATATGATCAATATGCTCCACCGAAATCTCCAGACCGAAGGGTAACGTACTGAAAATAGCACATTTCAGAGCTTGTCCGCGTCAACGACGGCCTTGACGAAATCCTGCGGATCTTCCTGAGGCGGATTGTGCCCCACGGTTGCCCCGAAGGTGCGGTGTTCATATTTACCGGTAAATTTACCCGCGTAGGCCTGCGGAGCCGGATGCGGCGCACCGTTGTTCCCACCTTCGATGGTGATCGTTGGAACGGTGATATTCGGCAGCGTAGCGAGTTTTTGCTCGTAGCTATCGTATTTGCGCTCGCCTTTTTCCAGCCCTAAACGCCAGCGATAGTTGCTGAGCGTCACCGCGACGTGATCCGGGTTATCGAGGGATTTGGCGCTGGCGTTGAAGACAGCATCGCTAAATTTCCAGTCAGGCGAGGCCTGAGACCAGATCAAACGGGCGAAGTCATGCGTGTTTTTGGCATAGCCTTCCGCACCGCGCGCGGTAGCGAAATAGAACTGATACCACCACTGCTGTTCCGCTTTTGGCGGCAGCGGCTGTTTGCCAATCTGCTGGCTGCTGATGAGATACCCGCTCACCGACACCAGTGACTTAACGCGCTCTGGCCATAGCGCCGCAACGATATCCGCCGTACGGGCACCCCAGTCATATCCTGCAAATACCGCCTGCTTAATATTCAGGGCATCCATCAGGTTCACAATATCTTTCGCCATGGCTGAAGGCTGGCCGTTGCGCGGCGTTTTGGCTGACAGGAAGCGCGTGGTGCCGTAGCCGCGCAGAGAAGGCACAATCACCCGATAGCCTTTTGCCGCCAGCGCGGGGGCGACGTCGGCGTAGCTGTGAATATCGTAAGGCCAGCCGTGCAGTAAAATAACCGGCTGGCCGTTTTTCGGGCCGATGTCGACATAACCGACATTCAGATCGCCGGCGTTAATTTGCTGCGGATGATCAAAGGCTGCCGCGAAATTTGTGCCGGTGACTTCAGCCTGACAGGACATCACGGTGCCAAGAGAAACGGTCAGTGCGAGAGTTGAGTACGCGAGTTTGCTAAACATGTTGGTATCTCCGGTTGAGTACAGTTCACGGGGATATAACAACACGGCAATGTATAGCGGATATGTGCGAAAGCGGGTTTATTGCAAGCCTGTGTATGTACCAGCGATGCAGATACAGTGTGATACAAACCCAGGCCTTGTCGCCTTAAAGGGTGATGCGATAGCGGACGTAATCGTCAGCTTGACCGTATTTGTCATAAAGTTTGCGCGCCGGGTTATTCTCCCGGGTGACCCAGTACAGTTTTGACCACCCTTCGCGTTTGCCTTCCTCAATCAGAGCATCAATGAGCGCCTTACCGGCTCCCGCCCCGCGTTCGTCGGCATCAACAAACAGATCTTCCAGGTAGCAAACGGGGGCCGTTGACCAGGTTCCTTCGTGCAGAATGCACATCGCGAAACCGATGACCTTTTCATCCGTTTCTACCACGCGGCAAAACATCGAGGAATGCGCTGAGAGCGCCCTTTCCCATGTCGATGCGGTGACGGATTCCTCGAGGTAACAATCATAAAAATGGGTATAGCCATCCCAAAGCGGTCGCCATTGGGAGTAATCGTCTTCGCATAGAGGTCTTACCGTGACAGCCATGTGTTCCTCACATTACAAATCGATCGCCATTTCGAAACAGCGTAAATCAACACCTGCCATACGCGAGTGATGATAGGTTTCGCTCAGCGTGACAAACCCCAGTTTCTGATAAAACGACTGGGCGTTAGGCGTTGCATCCAGCCTCAGGCGGGTTATCCCCCGGCTGCGGGCCTCATTTTTTAGCGCCTCGATAATCCGGGTCGCCATGCCTTTACCGAATGCCGCGGGCAAGGTGAATATCGCCTCCAGACAGTGGGTATCCAGATCCAGATAGCCGGTTGCCGCAATATCACCCTTTTCATCTTCCACCACATAAAAAGGGTATTCAATGACCATCTGGCGAAAGCGTTCGGGCATGAGATCGGGCGTCCAGCGCGCAATGACGTCGGCGTCGTAGCTGGTTTTACAGCCGTGACGAATCGCCTGATTGCGAATATTCCAGAGTATTTCGGCTTCCTGTGGGTTGGCCCGTCTTAATGTCATGCTGACCTCTGCAATTGTTAGTAGTATGGGAAAAGAGCTCGCTGGGATAGAGTGCCGTAAAGATGAAAATACCAGAACGCAAACAAAAGCATAACGCTTAAATATGGAGATCCGCGGATGACGATACCGACGCTCACGACAGAACGCTTATTGCTAAAACCGCTGGTTGCCGAAGATGCGGCCCAGATACAAAAGCGTTATCCGCGCTGGGAGATTGTCCGCTATATGGTCTCTTCCGTGCCCTGGCCCTACCCGGATAACGGCGCGGAAAACTATGTCAACAACGTGGCGCTGCCGGATATGGCAAAAGGAATAGCCTGGTTCTGGAGCATCCGTCGTCGCGAGGTGCCGGATGAGTTGATGGGTATTATCTGTTTGTATGACGTCGAAGATAACAACCGTGGATTCTGGTTGGCCCCGGAGTTTCAGGGCCAGGGATACATGCGCGAGGCCAGCATTGCCGCGACGGATTACTGGTTCAATACGCTAAACAAACCCGTATTACGCGCCCCGAAAGCCGCCGCCAACAGCCGCTCCCGGCGTATTTCAGACAGTAG
Source organism: Enterobacter sp. E20 (assembly GCF_000801755.2). NCBI lineage: Bacteria > Pseudomonadati > Pseudomonadota > Gammaproteobacteria > Enterobacterales > Enterobacteriaceae > Enterobacter > Enterobacter sp. E20. The sequence goes on along the minus strand of NZ_CP012999.1, from coordinate 2,375,320 downwards.
CGGCATGCGGCTTATCAGGACGGAAAAGAAAGCCTACGTCAGCGGCATGCTGGATTCCGAACTGTGGGAGATCACCCGCGACGAGTGGAACGCCCGTCAGGTCAGCTGATAATACTTATCCGGCATCAGCCTTTCAGGAATGTTCTCTTCATCGTTCATCTGCAGCAGATCGCGTTCCATCATGTTGCAGATGGCGTCCAGCGGCAGATCGTTATCTTCTGTACCGAACGGGTCTTCCAGCTCTTCCGCCAGGGTGTCCAGCGAGATAAAGGTGTAGGAGATCAGCGCCGAGACAAACGGCGTCATGTAGTGCAGATCTACAACCAGCGCGAACGGCAGCATGATGCAGAACAGATAGACCGTGCGGTGCAAAATCAGCGTATAGGCAAACGGCACCGGCGTAGTCGCAATGCGCTCGCAGCCGGAGAGGACGATGGACATATCGTTAAGACGGTTGTTCAGGCTGTGGAACAGGATGTCTGAAAGCTGCCCGTTACGCCGCCGCACGGCCAGCCACTCCCCCATGATCAGTAAAATACGGTTCGCCGGCGAGTTGGCGCTCATCACGTGACGCAAATCGTCCGGAGCAAGATAGCGAGAGAGCTGTTCGGCGTTCAGGTCCCGGCGGAGGGTCATGCGCAGGCAGTTGGCAAAAGCTATCTGCAGGCGGACAAATTCCCCCAGGTGCTTATCGTTAGGCAAGGTGTTTTTCACCTCGCGAAACAGCGAGCGTGCCGCTATCATCAACTGCCCCCAAAGCAGGCGAGCCTCAACGTAGCGCGAATAACAGGCGTTGTTTCTGAAACCGAGAAAGATAGCGATCGCCACGCCGAGAATGCTAAATGGCGCCACGGTAAATTTGATGCCCAGCGAGGTATACCACGGCAGCATCAGGATAACGGCGATTGAAAGCAGGAAGTTCAGCAGCAGTCGGGTGTAAATTTTGGGAAGTACCGAGCCGTGCCAGACAAAAATCAGTTGTAGCCAGTGCTGTTTAGGACGAACAATCATAGTGAGTTTCAGGAAGGAAAAGAGCGTGGCTATTAAACGTGATCTCCCTCACGGTTGCAAGCATGTTAACGGGACATTGAATTTTATGACCTGCTTAGCGATAACCGCACGGTGCTGCATGCGCTTTTAAAAAAAGAGCACATAGTATGTTGTAACTAAAATAAGATGTAATTAAACCCGGCCGAAGCCGGGTGACGTCATTAGCAAAGGGGGTTCACCGCTGCGCGCATTCCCTTCAGGAGAATGGCGTCAAGATCCAGGGTGACCTGGTCGACAAGCCCGGAGACCTGCGTGAGATCCTGTTCCCAGTGCTCGCTCACGCTCAGCACGGATTGCACCAGCTCACGGGTGCTCAACTGCTGGTCGCGATGCTGTGCCCACAGCTGCTGATAACGTTCCAGCCAGAATGCATCATCCTGCACCGGATAGTTCTCCCCGTTACGCTCCCCGCGATAAAACGCTATCAGTGCAGCCAGCGCGAACGTCAGACGTGCAGGCAATTGTCCGCTGACGTTCTGCCCTGCCAGCAGCTGCGGCAGGATGCGGGTGCGGTATTTGGGCATGCCGTTAAGCGCGATGGAAAGCAGCTGGTGTCTGATGTAAGGGTTGCGAAAACGGCCTGTTACCGCGCTGGCAAAAGATTCCAGCTCGTCACGCGGCAGATCGAGAACCGGAATGATCTCCTGATAAATCGCTTTTTCGACAAACGCGCAGATCTCGGCATCATTCATCGCCTCGCCTACCGTCTCTAACCCAGCCTGGAATGCCACCGGCACCAGCGCCGTATGCGCGCCGTTCAGGATAGCGACTTTGCGCTCTTTGTACGGCCTGATGTCGTCGACAATCAGCACATTCAACGGGTATTTATCCAGACGAAGTTCCTGAGCAAGGGATGCCGGCCCCTGGATAACGAACAGATAGAAATGTTCAGCCGTATCCAGGAAACCATCGTGATAACCCAGCTCAGCCTCCAGCGTGGCCGCCTCGTCGCGCGGATAACCGGTCACGATACGGTCAACCAGCGTCGAGCAGAAGCTGTTTGCCTCGTTAAGCCACTGGATAAAGGCGGCAGGCAGCGCCCACTCCCGGGCATAGCGCAGGACGAGTTCGCGCAACGCGTCACCGTTGTAGTCAATCAGCTCGCACGGAATAATGATCCAGCCTTTATCCGCTGCACCGTTGAAGTGGCTATAACGCTCAAACAGCAGTCGCGTCAGCTTCGCCGGGTAGCTCACCGCAGGGGCATCGTCGAATCGGTCACCCGCGTGGTAGCTGATACCCGCTTCGGTGGTGTTCGAGAAAACAAAGCGCATGTCCGGATTGTGCGCCAGTTTCAGGAACGCATCATACTGGCCGTAGACGTCGATCTCCCGGTTAACCGAGCGGATAAGACGGCTCTCACTCACCGCTTTACCCTGCCCGTTCAGGCCGCGAATGATAGTGGTATAGAGACCATCCTGAGTGTTCAGCGACGGCGGGAAGTCGCTCTGAATAGGACGGACGATAACCACACCGGCGTTAAGATCGGTATGTTCATTTAGCAGGTCAATTTGCCAGTCGACAAACGCACGCAGGAAGTTGCCTTCGCCAAACTGAATAATGCGTTCCGGGTATTGAGCTCCGGGAAAATCACGACGGTTGAGCGTGTTCACAAGAGGGTTCCTTTATGATTAGTCATACAGCCTGATAAGATTGGTCCGATAACTTATCAAAACTTAACGACCGGAAACCCTGTTTTGATCAATCCACAGCGTAGTTGTACAAAATAATCATAAGAACTTATAGAACACGGACGTGGCCGTCATGGCGCCGTCCGGCATCAGGGCATAGCGCGGGATCTCCCCCACCTTTTGCCAGCCGGCACGCTGGTAGAACGTCTCGGCGCCGCTGCCGGTGGAGGTATCGAGCACCAGAACCGAAATATCTCTGGCCCGGGCCTCCGCTTCAAGCGCTTCCATCAAGGCCATCGCGGCACCTTTGCGGCGCGCTTTCTCGTGAACCAGCAGCTTCGCCACATCGGCGCGATGCGGCTGGTTTTCCGGCTGGTCGACGATCAGCTGCACCGTCCCGATGACGCCGTCCTGCGGGTCGATACAGGCCAGCACCAGACGCTCGTTGCGCCCTACGCTTTCAGCGATGCCGCGCCAGAACGAACGAGCCTTATCCAGACTAAAGGGAAGCATAAAGCTGACGGATGCCCCGCCGTTCACACAGTTTTCGAGGATCCCGGCCAGCGCATCAAGATGGGTGAGAATGTCGTCTCGGGTGAGGTTTTTGATTTGCAGTGAGGTATTCATTGTTTTTCCTTACGTTGAATACCGTCACTGTGCATTTAACATCTTCTTAACGCAAACGGATCGGACATACGCTTTTGTTATGTTACCGGGAGCGCTGTCGCTGCTGTTTCATGGCATACATCTTTTCATCGGCCTCTTTTAACCACTGCTGCAGGTCGTTGCCGTTATGATCGAATTCACTGAGCCCCCACGAGAAATGGAGCGACCAGGGATGTAGCTTGCGGGCGTTATAATTTTCTACCTGCTCGGCAAGATACTGCATGGCAATCCAGGCGCCCTGCTCATCCGTATCGGCGAACAGCACGGCGAACTCGTCCCCGCCAAAACGCACCAGCAGATCCGCTTCGCGGAAAGAGGCGCGCATTAGCTGCGCCATCGCTTTCAGCGCCTTATCCCCCTCTTCATGCCCGAAGCGATCGTTAATTTCCTTAAAGCGATCCAAATCCAGCCAGCCGAGCGTGAGCGGCTCAGCGCGACGCCGGGCAACGGAAAGCGTGAACCGCACGAGCTGATTAAAGCCCCGACGGTTGAATAACCCGGTTAATTCATCCGTGGTCGCCGCGCTGATGGCAGCAAATTCATCTTCCGCCAGCGCGCCAAGGTCCCCCAGCACGGCGAGGTCGGCGGCAGAAAACTCGCGGGGGGCGTAATCAATCAGGCACAGCGAGCCAACGCTTGCGCCGTCGCGCAGGCGCAGCGGGAAGCCCGCGTAAAAACGCACGCGAGGCTCACCGGCCACCAGCGGGTTATCCGCAAAGCGATCGTCCTGAAGCATATCCCCCACCACCAGCGGCGCTTCGGTGAGGATCGTATGCCCGCAAAATGAGATATTGCGCGGAACGCTGCCGGGCGCCTGACCGTCGGCCGACTTAACGATCAGCGAATGCTCATCAATGAGATTGACCATCGCCAGCGGCACCTGGAAGAAGCGTTTTGCCAGACGCGTTAAGCGGTCAAACGCCGGGGAACTGTCGATCTCAAGCAGACCTGATTCTCGTAGCGAGTTGAGTCTGTCTGTTTCATTTTCAGGGGTTGCAGGTGCTTTCATAATGTCTCCTGACGTAAAGCGTTACTAAAAGCGTAGCTTAAACAGAGACATTGTCAGTGTTCTGACATCCTGTTAAGCCGCTTACTATTCACGTCAATGCCTTATGACGATTAACGCAGCTATGTTTCACTCCCGGAGGGCGAGGCAATCTGCTCGTCCGCCACCCGGGCGCTGGTACGGTTTCGCCCCGCTTTTTTTGAACGATAGAGATGATCGTCCGCTTCGGCCATGAGCTTGTTGAAGACCTCGGTCAGCTGCCAGGACTCAGCCTTTCCGCTGCCGAGGCCAATGCTGACCGTCAGATAGAGCGTCTGGTGACGCCATGTAAAAGGATGGCCGGCAACGGTGGATCGGATACGTTCAGCCAGTTCAAAACCGTGCTGCGCGTCGCCTGAATTGACCACCACGGCGAACTCTTCCCCGCCCATGCGCGCCACCATGCCGTCTTCGCCGACGACCTGCTGAACCTGTCGGGCAAACGACGCCAGCACGCGGTCTCCGCACTCGTGGCCGTAGTTATCATTAATGCTTTTGAAATAATCAATATCCAGCAGCATGACGGTCAGAAAACGCGTGTGCCGGTACGTCTCTTCATGCTTTAACGCCTCATAAAGCCCGGAACGCGAGTAGACGTGCGTTAAAAAGTCATAATCCGCCCTCAGTGAAACCTGGCGGATCAGGGAATTAATCGCCGCCATGCTGACGGATACCATCACCGGGCAGATCGCCATCGTGGCGATCCCCAGCCGGGCTGAAAACATCATTGGCGTCGTAAACGGCGTCGCCACGGCGATATTAATAATCGAGTTGGCGACCAGAATGATTTCAGTGGCCCCCGTGATAAACGTCAGCAGACAGGTCGCAGGCAACGAGTAGCGAACCGCACACCAGATAAGCGCAGGCAGAGGAAACGAGAGGCTCCCCGCTCCGCCAATCACCACCGACGCGATCACCGAGACGATCAGCGCAATTACCGGCAGCAGCTGCTCAAGACGTAGCCTGAGCTCACGCCCGGGCATGCGTAACGTGAGCATACAGGGCACAACAAGCACGCCGGTTGAGAACTGCTCGCTAAACCAGTCGGCAAATAGCGGCCAGAAGGTATGACTGTCAATCCCGACCGACCCTACCGCGCCGAGCAAGGCGCAAAGCAGCGCGGCAATCAGACAGTAGTTAAACAAGCGTAGCGCGTTAAGCGGATCGGGGGTTTTCTTCATCAGCCGCTTGTCGCGCTGAACCAGCACGGCGACGACGACGATAAAGATCATGTTTGACAGGTTGATCACCACGGAGGCCATACCCCAGTTGGTCGTTACCGCGTCGTACAACAGCATCGCGACATAACATACCGCGTAGTAATGCAGGCGATTCAGGTAAACATAGCGGGCGAAAATCCCTGCCATGACGCCATTAAGCGGCCAGAACAGCGACAGGGCCTCAACGAGCCGTAATTCCGCGCCCACAAAATAGAATAAGGTGGTGAGGATGAAGATCGTCGCTGCATTTCGCAGCGGCGTATCAACCTGGAACGGCCTGAAAGCGGTAAGAGCAGAACGCATTAAATATCATTCCATATGAAAGCTTATGGCAATTATTGCGGTCGTCAGCATGATCGGGACTAACTTGGGATGCATCTATAACACAAATACCACGGGAGCATAACTCGTCAAATTTGGGCGTTCATCTGCAGCACCAGCCAGTGGTGGATGACGCTGACGATATAATTTTGTTGCGGCGCCGTGAGCGTTACGCCCTGTGGAATATTATGCCATTTTGCCAGACAGCCCCGACAACAGGTAGCGGTGGCATGCTGGGCGATAAACACCGGGTGACCGCGCATGGGCGTCTGTTTACCGTCGTTGGCGGGGTGCGCGGGCGCAAGGCGCTTTTCGACAAAATCCGCGGCGTGCCGATCAATGGTTTCGGGGCCTTTGTCCCAGCAGTACTGTCGTTCCTTATCGCCTAAGCGAAAGCGCGAGCGAAATGTCGATCGCGCCAGGCGGGAAAAGAGAGGATCCAGATCGGACATCAGTATACGGAACGTCCCAGGCGCTGGGTCAGTTTCTCCAGAACCGCCACGCCGGCAAGGGAATTTCCCGTTTCATCCAGTTCCGGGCTCCAGACGGCTATCGCCATTTCATGCGGCACAATCGCCACGACCCCGCCGCCGACGCCAGATTTAGCCGGAAGCCCAACGCGCCAGGCAAACTCACCGGCGTTTTGATACATCCCGCTGGTGGCCATCAGCGCGTTAACCTGCCGGGCCTGAAGCGGAGAAACGACCTCCTGATCGAGATGCGGCGCGTGCCCCTGGTGCGCAAGGAACAGGAACGTCTGAGCCAGCTCAACGCAGCTCATTTTCAGGGCGCAGTAATGGAAGTAGTTTTGCAGCACGGTCGCCACGTCGTTGTGGAAATTACCGAAGGATTTCATCAGCCACGCGATAGCCGCGTTACGGGCGGAGTGTTCAAACTCCGAGCGTGCCACCACCGCATCATAGGCAATATCGTCAACGCCCGAGAGCTGGCGAACAATCTCCAGCATTCGCTGGCGCGGTGCGCTGAGGCGACTTTGCAGCATATCGCAGACCACCAGCGCCCCGGCATTGATAAAGGGATTTCGCGGTTTACCCTGCTCAATCTCGAGCTGAAGCAGCGAGTTAAAAGGCTGGCCGGAAGGATCTTTACCGACACGCTGCCAGATCTCTTCTTCTTCATACTGGCGCATCGCCGCAACCAGACTCAGCACTTTCGAAATGGACTGAATGGAAAAACGCTCAGCCGCATCGCCTGCCTGGTATCGCTGTCCGTCGATGGTACAGATAGCAATCCCCAGCTTATTCCCGCTCACCGAGCCAAGGGCCGGAATATAGTCGGCAACCTTCCCCTTTCCAATTAACGGACGAACCTGCGCCAGAATCTCGTCCAACATCTCATTATGGATGACCGCAGCCACACTTTGCTCCTTGCCCTCAGGCTAAAACGGGCTGCGAGTATAACAGAGGCTTATGTATTGCGTCAGGCGCTAAGACGAAAACGCGAAACGGCCTGCAATAAAAGATCGGATTGCTTTTGCAGCCGCTCAGAGGCATCCGAGGCGTCTGAGACCAGCAGGTCCGTCTGACGGGAGACCTGATTCAGCGCCTGAAGCTGGCGCGTCATCTGGTGAATACTGTCTCCCTGGCTGAGCGTGGCGGTTGAGATCTCATTAAGCAAACTGCTCAAATTGCCCACCAGACCGGTGACCTGCTGCAGATTCTCTTCCATCAGGGTAACGGCGCGGGAACCGTCTTCAATGCCCTGCAGCGAGCGGTTAATAAGCTCCTGAATGGTCTGCGTCGAGTGGCTGCTTTTTCTGGCCAAAAGCCCGACTTCCCGGGCGACGACGGCAAAGCCGCGCCCCTGGTTTCCGGCATGGGCCGCCTCGATGGCGGCATTCAGCGCCAGGATGTTGGTCTGAAACGCCACGCTGTCGATCATCGCCACGATCCCGCGCATCTCAGAAGATCGGTCGACGATCGCCTGCATGGACGCATTCACGGTCGACATCATCCGGTCGCCGCCCACGGCGGCCTGACGCGCTTCATCGGCCCGCGAGCTGGCGAGCCTGGCATAGCCGGTATTCCCTTCCACATGGCTTTCCAGCGCCGCGATATGCGCCGTCACATCCTCAAGCTCTTTCGCCTGGCGCGCTGACTGCTGATACAGCTTCTGGTTACCCTGCGCAAGGGAGTCAATGTTCTCCACCATCGTTGCGGTGGCATGGCTGACCTGCGTCACCAGCTGCTGCAGACCGTGCTGCATCGTCGCAATACTGTCGCTAAGCTGACCTATCTCCCGGTTAAAGCGCATGACGGTCGGCGGCGTGCCGGAGAGATCCCCTGCCGCCAGCCGGTTAATATGCGCAATCAACCGACGCAGCGGCGTAATCACCCATCTGGACATGCCGAACCAGACGACAACCGCGATGGCGAGCAGCAGCACCGGCGCAAACAGGAACAACGTTTGCAGGCCGGAGAGCTGCGCCATTAGGCTCTGACGCCCCTGCATGGCCTGCTTCTCGCTTGCCTGCTGATAGCGCGCATAGTTGTCGTTAAAATCAGACTGAAACGCCTGAGCCGGTACGGCAAAAAACGCGTCGATGGTGTTGGTCTTAATCAGACCTTCAGCCTGCTCGTTTATCGCGCCGTAAAAAAGCTGATAGCTGTTCACCAGGGCATCGTCTTTCGGCGGATTCAGCGCCAGCCAGGCCTTCCACGCCTGCTGAGAAACCGCCAGCGCCTTTTGCGCATCATCCATCAGGCTGTGCCAGCTCCCGTCGGAGCCGGTCTCTTTATCCTGCATAAACCAGACGCCGGAGCGGTTAAGCAGGTCGCTTGCCGCCAGCAGGGAAACGCGGGCCAGATCCAGCTTGCTCTGCTGCTGCCAGGCCAGAAGGTTTTGCTGCTCGTTGCGCTGGGCGTCGTTCAGGGAGGCGTTAAGCAGGAATGAGGAGGAGAGCTGCAGCGCGGAGAAAAGGCCAATAATGCAAAAGATACCCGTCAGCAGGCCAAAGTGACGAGGGGTGAAACGCTGCGCAATACGGCGAAAAATTTGCGTTAGGTTCATAATTATCTTCATTAACAATGCGTTAGACGCGAGCGAGTCTACGAAATGAAAATGACAGAACCATTGCAGATAAATGACAACGGCCCTCGTGATGAGGGCCGTAATCACAGGCGGGCAATAAATTACACGCGATCCTTCCACACCGTCTGCACGTTGCAGAACTCGTGCAAACCAAAGTGGGAAAGCTCGCGGCCAAAGCCGCTTTTCTTCACGCCGCCGAAGGCCACGCGCGCGTCGCTGGCGCTAAAGCCGTTGATAAACACCCCGCCGCACTCCAGTTCGCGGGAGAATTTATCCGCAAGCGCCGCGTCAGCGGTAAAGACGGTGGCGGACAGGCCAAAGTCGCTGTCGTTGGCAAGCGCCAGAGCGTGCTCCGCGTCTTTTGCGACAGTCACGGCCGCGACCGGACCAAACAGTTCCTGGCGGAACGCCGTCATCGACGGGGTGACGTTGGCCAGCACGGTTGGCGCGTAGTAATTGCCCTCTCCGCTGATTTTCTCTCCGCCCAGCAGCAGCGTTGCCCCTTCGGCCAGGGTGGCCTGCACCTGCTGATGCAGTTCGTCGCGCAGGTCATAACGCGCCATCGGGCCAATAAAGTTCTCTTCCCGATCCGGTGCGCCGAGTTTCAGCGCAGAAACGGCCTCGACAAAACGCCGGGTAAAGGTCTCTGCGATACCCTCCTCGACGATAAAACGTTTCGCCGCCGCGCACACCTGCCCGGTATTCTGGTAGCGACCCGCCACCGCCGCCTTCACGGCTAGATCCAGGTCGGCATCGTTAAGGACGATAAACGGGTCGGAGCCACCCAGCTCAAGAACGCATTTTTTCAGCGCGGCTCCTGCCTGCGCGCCAATGGCCGCACCGGCACGCACGCTGCCGGTGACGGTCACCGCCGCAATACGGCGATCGTTAATCGCCTGGCTTACGCCGTCATTGGTGGCGTTCACCCAGCCGAATACGCCTTCAGGGAAACCGGCATCCGCAAAGATCTGCGCAATAAGTTCCGCAGAGCCGAGCACGTTTGGCGCATGCTTAAGCAGATAGCTGTTACCTGCCAGCAGGATCGGCACCGCGCCGCGCAGCACCTGCCAGAGCGGGAAGTTCCAGGGCATTACCGCGAGAATCGGCCCCAGCGGACGGTATTCAATAACCGCGTTGTGGTTTTCCACCAGCGTAGGCTCCGCACGCAGCATCGCCGGGCCGTGCCCGGCATACCAGTCGCACAGACCGGCGGATTTTGCCACTTCCGCACGCGCCTGCAGGATGGGTTTCCCCATTTCACGGGAGATCGTCTGCGCCATCTCTTCCGCGCGGTTTCGCAGCGCGGCGCCGAGATCCAGGAGCTTCTGCGCCCGGTGGGACACGCTTTCGCGTCGCCACTGGCGATACCCCGCGTCAGACTGAGCAATCGCGCGGTCAACCTCTTCCGCCGTCGCCCAGGGATAAGCAGCGAGAGTTTCCCCCGTTGCCGGGTTAACGGACAGGGCATGTGTAGCAGATGAATATTTCATGATGTTCTCCACGCATTTCGGTTGATTCATTGTGGCTCACTCTGCTATTTCTTAAAAATGAATAATACTAACCACCTTATTCACGAAACGAGAATGCCATGGACTTAACCCAGCTTGAAATGTTTAACGCCGTCGCGCTGACGGGCAGCATCACCCAGGCGGCGCAGAAGGTGCATCGCGTGCCGTCTAACCTGACGACCCGCATCCGCCAGCTGGAAGCCGATCTTGGCGTCGAGCTGTTTATTCGTGAGAACCAGCGTTTGCGCTTATCCCCCGCCGGACATAACTTCCTGCGCTACAGCAGGCAGATCCTCGCCCTGGTGGATGAAGCGCGCATGGTCGTCGCGGGTGATGAGCCGCAGGGGCTATTTGCCCTCGGCGCGCTGGAAAGCACCGCCGCGGTGCGCATTCCCGAAACGCTGGCGCAGTTTAACCAGCGCTATCCGCGCATCCAGTTTGCCCTATCTACCGGGCCTTCCGGGACGATGATTGATGGCGTGCTGGAGGGAACCCTCAGCGCCGCCTTTGTCGACGGGCCGCTGTCGCACCCGGAGCTGGAAGGCATGCCGGTCTACCGGGAAGAGATGATGCTGGTCACGCCTGCCGGGCACGCGGAGGTGACGCGCGCCACGCAGGTCAGCGGCAGCGACGTTTACGCCTTTCGCGCGAACTGCTCGTACCGTCGACATCTGGAAAGCTGGTTTCATGCGGACAGAGCCACCCCCGGCCGCATTCATGAGATGGAGTCCTATCACGGCATGCTCGCCTGCGTCATCGCGGGCGCGGGCATCGCGCTGATGCCGCGCTCGATGCTGGAGAGTATGCCGGGACATCATCAGGTTGAAGCCTGGCCGCTGGCGGAAAACTGGCGCTGGCTTACAACCTGGCTGGTGTGGCGGCGCGGAGCGATGACCCGCCAGCTGGAAGCTTTTATAGCGCTGCTAAACGAACGTCTTCAACCAGCGCCTTCTCCATAAACAGGCTGAGCGGATCGTCAGCGTACGGGGCAAACGCCGGACGCAAATCGTACCCGCACTGCTCGTACAGGCGAACCGCGGCGCGCTGTTTGATGCCCGTCTCCAGCCTTACCGTGTGGCAATGGCGGCTCAGGGCCTCATCTTCCAGGGCGGCCAGCAGCGTCTCGCCGAGATGCTGCCCGCGATGGGCCGGATCGATATAAACCCGCTTCATCTCCCCCGTTCCGTCGCCGTTGAGCACGATGGCTCCGCAGCCTACGGCGTGCAGCTGCTGGTCACGAATGACCATCAGGATCAGCGAGGCTTCCGGCAGCGCGGACAGGTCGAGCAGATGGTTGCTTTCGGCGGGATAGAGTTCGCTCTGGTAGCGGTCAAGCGCCGCGATCAGCGCGAGAATGTCCGGGTGACGTGCAGATTCAGAGGTAATGGAATACATGGCAGGCTCCTTGCTGTTTTTATATCAACATAGCTCAGGCCTGCCGGGGTGGTTCATAGTATTAACTTATAGCGCGTCACTCAGCTAGCGCAGGAAGATTCGCCCTTTCAGGTACAGCGTAGCCTGGCCGCCAATCAGCACGCGGTCGCCCTTCAGCTCGCAGCGCAGATCCCCGCCACGGTATGACACCTGGCGGGCATTGAGTGACGTTTTGCCCAGCTTTTCGCTCCAGTAAGGGATCAGCATGCTGTGGGCGGATCCGGTGACCGGATCCTCCGGCACCCCTTCGCCCGGACAGAAGAAGCGGCTGACGAAGTCATATTCTTCTCCCGGCGCCGTCACGCAGACCATTTTATCCAGCGGAAGCATGGCCCTAATATCCGGCGTTAACGCTTCAACCTGCTGCTGGCTCTCCAGCACCACCATGTAATCGCGTCCGACGCGCACCTCTTTTGCCGCCGTGATGCCCAGCGCGCTAAACAGCAGCTCAGGTGGGTTTTCGACGATTTCCGTCGACCACGCGGGGAAGTTCAGCGTCAGCCAGTCGCCGCTGCGCTTGACGGTCAGCTCGCCCACGAAGCGCGTGGTGAAGGTGATTTCGGTATGCGGATAATCAAGGTATTCGAAAATGACGTGCGATGCGGCAAGCGTAGCGTGACCGCACAGGTTAATTTCATCCAGCGTGGTGAACCAGCGCAGCTCAAACCCGCCGTCGGTGCGCACGAAAAAGGCGGTCTCAGACTGGTTATGCTGTTGCGCCATTTTGAGCAGCGTTTCGTCCGGCAGCCACTCTTCCAGAGGACATACCGCTGCGGCGTTGCCGCCAAAGGTTTTATCGCTGAAGGCATCCACCAGATAAAAATCAATTTCCTGCATTGTCTCTTCCTCTCTTGTTATGGGTTTTTAGCGCAGAAAAACTGTGCCTTTCAGATAAAGCGTGGCCTGCCCGCTCATCAGCACGCGCGAACCTTTCAGCTCACAGCGCACATCGCCGCCGCGCGCTGAAACCTGACGGGCGAACATCGTGGTTTTGCCCAGCTTTTCGCTCCAGTAAGGGATCAGCATGGTGTGCGCGGAGCCGGTGACCGGGTCTTCCGGGACGGAAACGCCCGGTGAGAAAAAGCGGCTGACAAAATCATATTCCCCCTCACCGCGCGCCGTAACGCTCACCTTATGCTCGCCCGGCGTCATCGCCGAGAAGCGCGGCGCAAGCGCTTCAACCTGCTGGCGATTCTCCAGAACGATCAGCCATGCGCGCCCTTTACGGGCTTCAACGTAGCGGCTGATACCCAGCGCCGAGAGCATCTCCGGCGGGGGTGTCTCCTGATGGGTTGGGCATGCAGGGAAGTCCAGCGTCATCCACTCCCCCTCCCGGCTGACGGTGAGGCGGCCAGAGGCGGTATCAAAGTGGATCCGCGAATCCGGGTAATCCAGCTCGGTAAACAGCACGTGCGCGGCCGCAAGCGTAGCGTGGCCGCAGAGATTGACTTCGGTAAGCGTGGTAAACCAGCGTAGCTCAATGCCCCCTTTACTGCAGACGAAAAAAGCCGTTTCCGACTGATTATGCTGCTGCGCCATTTTCAGCAAGGTCTCATCGGGTAACCATTCCTTGAGCGGGCAAACGGCGGCCGGATTGCCGCCAAACGAGGTGTCGCTGAACGCATCTACCAGATAAAAATCAATCTCCTGCATTGTCTTACCGCCTGTTTTTATTGTGTTGTTCTTTTATATTCAATGAAAACGACGTTCCCGGCTACCGCTTTCATAAGGTAAATATTGAGACCTGCGTCACATAATGGTTGAGTTTTCGCCGTTCGACGTTTTAAGATCGTCTCCTCTTCTTTTCAGCAACGAATCTCCGACATCCCTATGACAACGAACACAGTTTCCCGCAGGGTTGCGTGGCTACGCGTGGTCACGCTGGCCATTGCCGCGTTTATTTTTAACACCACAGAATTTGTTCCGGTTGGGCTGTTGTCTGACATCGCTGAAAGTTTCCAGATGGAAACGGCGCAGGTGGGCATTATGTTGACCATCTACGCCTGGGTTGTGGCGCTGATGTCCTTGCCGTTTATGCTGCTGACCAGCCAGATGGAGCGGCGCAGGCTGCTGATCGGCCTGTTTGTGCTGTTCATCACCAGCCATGTCCTGTCGTTTATGGCGTGGAATTTTACGGTGCTGGTCATTAGCCGCATCGGCATTGCCTTTGCCCATGCGGTGTTCTGGTCGATCACCGCGTCGCTGGCTATTCGACTCGCGCCAGCGGGTAAACGCGCCCAGGCGCTGAGCCTGATTGCCACCGGTACCGCACTGGCGATGGTGCTGGGTCTGCCGATTGGCCGCATCGTAGGGCAATACTTCGGCTGGCGTACGACGTTCTTCGCCATTGGTATGGGCGCGCTGGTTACGCTGGTATGCCTGATTAAGCTGCTCCCCGCGCTGCCGAGCGAACATTCCGGCTCGCTGAAAAGCCTGCCGCTGCTGATGCGTCGCCCGGCGCTGCTGGGTATCTACCTGCTTACCGTTATTGTGGTGACGGCCCATTACACGGCATACAGCTACATTGAACCCTTTGTGCAGGTGGTGGCGGGCTTTAGCGCCAACTTTGCCACCGTCCTGCTGTTGATCCTCGGCGGAGCGGGCATTATTGGCAGCGTGCTGTTCGGTAAGCTGGGTAACCGGCATGCGTCAACACTGGTGAGCTGCGCTATCGGTCTGCTGCTGGCCTGCCTGCTGCTGCTGATGCCTGCCGCAGGCAGTGAAAGCCATCTGGCGATCCTCAGCCTGTTCTGGGGCGTGGCGATCATGATTATTGGTCTGGGCATGCAGGTGAAGGTCCTGGCCCTGGCGCCGGATGCAACGGACGTCGCCATGTCGCTGTTCTCAGGGATTTTCAATCTGGGGATTGGCGCGGGCGCGCTGGTGGGAAATCAGGTAATACTGCACGTATCGATGTCGGCGATTGGCTATCTGGGCGCCATTCCGGCCCTGGTGGCGCTGGTCTGGTCAGTGCTCATCTTCCGTAAATGGCCGGTGGCGCTGGAGGAACAGGGTCAGCACGGGTAAGCCTTCTTGCCGGGTGGCGGCTTCGCCTTACCCGGCAATCACATCAATGATAGGTCTTAATAATTTCCAGCACGCCGTTAATAATAAACTGCACGCCCATACAGACCAGCAGGAAGCCCATCAGACGGGAAATCGCCTCGATACCGCCCTTGCCTACCCAGCGCATAATGGCCCCAGAACTGCGCAGCGACGCCCACACGATAACCCCGATAATCGCAAAAATCAGCGGTGGCGCAACCGTCAGCACCCAGTCCGGGAAGGTTGCGCTGTCACGCACCGTTGATGCGGAGCTGATGATCATCGCGATGGTACCAGGCCCCGCCGTGCTCGGCATGGCAATCGGTACAAAGGCGATATTCGCACTCGGCTCGGTTTCCAGCTCTTCCGATTTACTGGCCGCTTCCGGCGACTCATGCGCTTTTTGCGCCGGGAACAGCATGCGGAAACCGATAAAGGCCACAATCAGCCCCCCGGCGATACGCAGGCCGGGGATGGAAATCCCGAAGGTGTTCATCACCACCTGTCCGGCATAGTAAGCCACCATCATGATGGCAAACACATACACCGAGGCCATCATCGACTGATGGTTGCGCTCGGCGCTGTTCATATTCCCTGCCAGACCGAGGAACAGCGCCACCGTCGTTAACGGGTTAGCCAACGGCAGCAAGACCACCAGCCCAAGGCTGATTGCTTTTATTAAATCCAACATAGTGCGTTGTTGTCCTTATCCATATTTAACACAGCAATTATAGGGTGAAAGTGTGACATTGAGCCATGGGTGCAACGCAACGATTATTTCCGTCCTGGAAAGATAACTGACAGTTATCTATATGATTTGAAAGACCTCAAAAAAAGTTCATGAAACGTTTTAGCAATTCGTGGCATCGGCTGACTCATTCAGTTGACTTATACTTGCCTGAGCAATAATATCTGCCGTGACTAACTACTTGCCAGGGCAACCATTGTGAAAAGCACCAGTGATATCTTTAACGACGTTGTTCCGCTGGGTCGTCTTATTCATATGGTAAATCAGAAAAAAGATCGCCTGCTCAACGACTATCTGTCACCGCTGGATATCACCGCAACACAGTTCAAAGTGCTGTGTTCCATTCGCTGCGAAGTGTGTATCACACCGGTTGAGCTGAAAAAGGTGCTCTCTGTCGATCTGGGCGCGTTAACCCGCATGCTGGATCGTCTCGTCTGCAAAGGATGGATAGAACGAAGCCCTAACCCGAATGACAAACGCGGCGTACTGGTGAAGCTGACCAGCGATGGCGCGGCCATGTGCGAGCAATGTCATCAATTAGTAGGACAAACACTGCATCAGGAACTAACAAAAAACTTAACGGCAGATGAAGTGGCAACCCTTGAGCTTCTGCTCAAAAAAATACTGCCGTAAACAGAAAAAGAGGTATGACGATGTCCAGACGCAATACTGACGCTATCACCATTCATAGCATTTTGGACTGGATCGAAGATAACCTGGAATCGCCGCTCTCCCTTGAAAAAGTGTCAGAGCGTTCAGGTTACTCCAAATGGCACCTGCAACGGATGTTCAAAAAAGAGACCGGTCATTCATTAGGCCAATACATTCGCAGCCGCAAGCTGACGGAAATTGCCCAGAAACTGAAAGAAAGCAATGAGCCGATCCTTTATCTGGCGGAGCGTTACGGATTTGAATCGCAACAGACCCTGACGCGTACGTTCAAGAACTATTTTGACGTGCCGCCTCATAAGTACCGAATCACCAGCGTGCCGGGCGAATCCCGATACCTGTATCCGTTAAAACACTGTAGTTAATCATCGCCTGTAAAGACGTAACCGAGGAAATCATGAAAGTTACCGCCTCCGCCGCCCTCGCCTTGCTGGTGCTGTTCTCCAGCCAGACCTTCGCGGAGCAAACCCCTCGTGCAACGCAGCAAAATAATCCTGATACGATGATTTTGCCGTCAGCACATGACCAGTCGCCTTATGATTTCAACCATATGGGTGCTGGTAGCGACAAATCCGACGAATTAGGCGTGCCTTATTATAATCAGCACGGCCTCTGATTCGTTTTTGCCCCGCAGACGCGGGGCTTTTTTTATGCCTTTTCGCTTACCCGCGTCGCCCGACGAACCCGTAAACCAAACACGTTAATGTACAGCCCGGCCATGATCAGCACGGCGCCAAACAGCTGCAGCGCGCTCAGCGTTTCATCCAGCAAGAGTGCCGCACTGGCAAGCCCCACCACCGGCACCAGCAGGGATAACGGCGCCACGCGCCAGGTTTCATAACGCCCCAGCAGCGATCCCCAAATCCCGTAGCCCACAATGGTGGCGACAAAGGCCAGATAGACAAGAGAAAGGATTGTGGTCAGATCGATTTCGACCAGACTGTTCAGCATTACATCCGGACCATCCAGAATAAACGACGCCGCCAGAAACGGGATTATCGGGATCAGCGCGCTCCAGACAACCAGGGACATCACCGCCGGACGCGCCTCGTGCTGCATAATCAGCTTGTTGAAGATATTCCCGCAGGCCCAGCTCAGCCCCGCCGCCAGCGTCAGCATAAAGCCGAGCAGCGCCACATCCTGGCCGTTAAGGCTGGCTTCAATAAGCACCAGCACGCCGAACACCGCCAGCGTAATGCCCGCCAGCTGTTTGCCCTGCAGACGCTCGCCAAACACGAAGGCGCCGAGAATAATGGTAAAGAACGCCTGCGCCTGCAGCACCAGCGAGGCCAGACCGGCCGGCATCCCGAACTTGATGGCGCAGAAGAGAAACGCGAACTGGCCAAAGCTGATGGTCAGGCCATAGCCCAGCAGCAGCTTTAAAGGGATCTTCGGACGGGCGACGAAAAAGAGCGCCGGGAACGCGACCAGCAAAAAACGTAAACCGGCCAGCATCAGCGGCGGCATGTTGTGCAACCCCAGCTTGATGACCACAAAATTGAGCCCCCATACTACGACCACCAGCAACGCCAGCAGCCCGTCTTTACGCGTCATACCCTGCCCCTGAATTATTAATTATTTGTTAACAGTTCAAGGTAACAGAAAAAAGCGCGCGGCGAGAAGATCATTAATTCTGGCAGTCAGGCTAAGCACTTACGGATAAATTAGGTGCTATACAAGCCCCTTATGTCATGGTAATCCTGTTAACACACGTCTAAAAAAAGCATAAGCAACTGTCGGGCAGGAATATGAAACCATCTCTCAGGCGCTCAACCGCAGCGCTGCTGGCGTCGTCATTGTTATTAACCATCGGTCGGGGGGCAACGCTGCCGTTTATGACCATTTATCTCACGCGCGTCTACAGCATGAGCGTCGAGAATATTGGTTATGCCCTGACGATTGCGCTGACAATCGGCGTGGTGTTCAGCCTGGGATTTGGCATTCTTGCCGATAAGTTTGATAAAAAGCGCTACATGCTGATTGCGATCGTGGCCTTTATCGCGGGGTTTGTCGCGATCCCGCTGGTCGATAACGTCACGCTGGTGGTGCTGTTCTTTGCGCTGATCAACTGCGCCTATTCCGTCTTTTCAACGGTGCTGAAGGCCTGGTTCTCCGACGTGCTCACCGCAAGCCAGAAAGCGCGCGTCTTCTCGCTTAACTACAGCTTTCTGAACATTGGCTGGACGATCGGGCCGCCGATTGGCACCCTGCTGGTGATGTACAGCCTGCAGCTGCCGTTCTGGCTGGCGGCCTTCTGCGCGGCGCTGCCGCTCGGATTCATCCATTTCTTCGTGCAGAGAAGCGTTGCGCTGGATACCGCCGAGGAGAAAATGCCCTGGCAGCCGTCGGTACTGCTGAAAGACCGCGCGCTGTTCTGGTATACGCTCTCTGGCCTGCTGGCGTCATACGTCGGCGGATCGTTCGCGACCTGCATTTCGCAATACGTTCTGGCCGCGCATGCAGACAGTAATTTCGCCGAAAAGGTGGTCGCCGTGGTATTGCCCGTCAACGCCGCCGTGGTGGTGACGCTGCAATATGCGCTGGGCCGCAAGATCTCTGCCAGCAATATTCGCCCGCTGATGACCCTCGCCACCCTGTTTTTTATCGTGGGGCTGGGTGGCTTTATGCTCTCCGGGGAAAACCTGGTTTACTGGGGCATCGCTGCCGCCATCTTTACCCTGGGTGAGATTATCTATGCACCGGGCGAATACATGCTGATCGACAACATTGCCCCGCCGGGGATGAAGGCAAGCTATTTCTCCGCGCAGGCGCTGGGCTGGCTCGGCGCGGCGGCAAACCCGATGATCACCGGTATTATCCTGACCAACCTGCCGCACTGGTCGCTATTTGTCATCATGATGGTTGCCATCGTCATGGCGTGGCTGATGATTTTGCGTGGGATGAGCGTGAAGGCGTGGTGTGAAACGCCCAACGTGGCGTAGCGCTTCCAGGCCGGGTGAGGCGTAGCCGCCACCCGGCAATAAAGCATCAGTGGTGCAGCATTTCCTCTACCACCTGCTCTTTGTACATCTCATTCGGATAATAGGTCGGCCAGTTATCCATCTCTTTCAGCAGCGCCTCGTGGGAGGTGTTGCCCATGAAAATGTGGAAGTGCGAAGAGGCCTTCGGTGCGATGGTGTGGTCGCTGAACTGAACAAACTTCGGTGCCTTGCTGCCGGCATCCTTACATTCAAACAGGTAGCGAACGCCTTTTTTGCCCGATGCGTAGGTCAGTATTTTGTAGCCGCTATAATCATACTGACAGCGGCTGACCGCTTTGCCCTTATGAAATTCCATCACGTTATTTTCGATGCCGATAGCATCCACGTCCGTCGCATATCCCTTGCGGTAGTACGCTTTCACCTCGTCAAAGGTTTTGCTTTTGTCTTTCTGCGCTTTCTGTTTAAACACCGGATCCAGCGAACCGTCCAGCAGGAACGGATAGACCGACTGCCAGGTCCCGTCCCAGTCAGACAGCGCTCTGTCCTTCACGTCCTTATCCTCAAACACGCCGTTCGACGCCCTCTGTTCCGCTTCGGTCATCTGATGGCCGTGCGAGTGAGCAAACAGCTGGCCGCTGACCAGCAGCGCCCCCAGAGTCATGGCAAATTTCCCAAAATGTGCAGCCAACATAACACCCTCATTCCGTTTTATAAGAATGCGGATGTTATATTATAACATTTTAAATCGCAACCAATCCGCGAACGCCCTCCTGCTCCATGTTTTCACCCCGGCCGCGCTGGATAATGGTGCCGCGCGACATCAGCAGATAGCTGTCGGCCAGCTCGGCGGCAAAGTCGTAAAACTGTTCGACCAGCAGGATCGCCATGTCGCCTCGGTTCGCCAGGGTGCGGATCACCTGTCCAATCTCTTTAATCACCGATGGCTGTATGCCTTCGGTCGGCTCATCGAGAATCAACAGCTGCGGACGGCTCGCCAGCGCGCGACCAATCGCCAGCTGCTGCTGCTGTCCACCGGAGAGATCGCCCCCGCGACGATGCCTCATCTCTTTAAGCACCGGAAACAGCTGCCAGATCTCATCCGGAACCTGCTTCGCCTCGCGGGCGGAAAAACGCGACAGCCCGAGCAGAAGATTCTCTTCCACGGTCAGGCGCGGGAAAATCTCGCGGCCCTGCGGGACGTACGCCACGCCAGAGTGCACCCGCTGGTGCGGCTTGCTGTGGGTGATCTTTTTACCCTGCCAGAGGACCTCCCCGGTTTTCGCCGGGATCAGCCCCATCAGACACTTCAGCAGCGTGGTTTTCCCGACGCCGTTGCGCCCCAGCAGGCAGGTGACTTCTCCGGTGACGGCTTCAAAACTCACGCCGCGCAGGATATGGCTGCCGCCGTAATACTGATTCAGTTCGTTAACCTGTAACATCATCGCTCCTTAGCGCCCCAGATAGACCTCAATCACCTGCTCGTTAGCCTGCACCTCGCGAAGCGAACCTTCCGCCAGCACGCGTCCCTGATGCAGCACCGTGACGTGGTCGGCGATAGTCTCAACAAAGCCCATATCGTGCTCCACCACCATCAGGGAGTGCTTACCCGCCAGCGTTTTGAACAGCTCGGCGGTGTATTCGGTTTCCGCGTCGGTCATCCCGGCGGCCGGTTCATCCAGCAGCAGCAGGTGCGGGTCCTGAACCAGCAGCATACCGATCTCCAGAAACTGTTTTTGCCCGTGCGAAAGCAGCCCGGCGCGGCGGTCGCGCTCGCTGCTAAGGCGCAGCAAAACCAGCATCTCATCGATGCGGTCGCGCTGTTCACCGTTGAGTTTTGCCCGCAGGCTCGCCCAGACGGATTTATCGGTTTTCATGGCGATCTCCAGGTTTTCCCACACCGTCAGCGCTTCAAAAACCGTGGGCTTCTGGAATTTACGGCCGATCCCCTGGCGGGCAATGGCCGCAGGCTCCAGCGCGGTCAGGTCGATGGACTGATCGTAAATCGCCCTGCCGCTCTTTGGCCGCGTTTTGCCGGTGATGACGTCCATCAGCGTCGTTTTACCGGCGCCGTTGGGGCCAATCACGCAGCGCAGCTCGCCCACGCCGATATTCAGCGACAGATCGGTCAGGGCCTGAAAGCCGTCAAAATTGACGTTAATGGCCTCAAGCTGCAGCACCGGGTCGGTCTGTTCACGGTAACGATCGCCGGGCAACTGGCGGGTGAATAACCCTTCGGCTGGCTGCATTATTTCTCTCCCTTTCGAAACAGAGCGTAGACGCCGCGCGGTAAAAACAGCGTGACGGCGATGAAAATCAGCCCCAGAAACAGCTGCCAGTATTCCGGCATCGCGACGGTGAAGAAGCTCTTCGCCCCGTTCACCAGCGCCGCGCCAATCACCGGCCCGACCAGCGTGCCGCGCCCGCCCAGCGCCACCCAGATTGCCGCTTCTATTGAGTTCGTCGGCGACATTTCACCGGGGTTGATAATGCCCACCTGCGGGACGTACAGCGCCCCCGCCAGGCCGCACAGCACGGCGGAGAGCGTCCATACCAGCAGCTTGAACCCGCGCGGATCGTAGCCGCAAAACGTCAGGCGGTTTTCGGCGTCGCGAACGGCGGTCAGGATGCGTCCAAACTTGCTCTTCGCCAGCGCAAATCCGGTGCCCAACGCCAGAAGCAGCAACAGCACGGTCGCCAGAAACAGCGCGATGCGGGTGGTCGTTTCAGTTACCGAAAACCCGAGCAGCGTGGTGAAGCCGGTAAAGCCGTTATTGCCGCCAAAACCGGTTTCGTTGCGAAAGAACAGCAGCATCCCGGCATAGGTCAGCGCCTGGGTCATAATCGAGAAGTAGACCCCTTTTATCTTGGAGCGGAAGGCGAACCAGCCGAACACCAGCGCCAGCAGGCCCGGCACCATCACAATCAGCACCAGCGCCCAGGCAAAATGCTGGGTTCCCCACCAGAACCACGGCAGTTCGCTCCAGGAGAGAAACGACATAAACGCAGGAAGACCGTCACCCGCAGCCTGGCGCATCAGGTACATGCCCATCGCGTAGCCGCCCAGAGCGAAGAAGATACCGTGCCCAAGAGAGAGCATCCCGGCGTAGCCCCACACCAGATCCAGCGCCACCGCAACGATGGCATAGCAGAGGATCTTGCCAATCAGCGTCAGCATCCAGGTCGACAGCGCCAGCGGATGCGTCGCAGGCAGTAAGGCGAAAAACGGTAATATCAGCAGACACACCACCATCAGGCTGCCTGCAAGTTGCGTTGTGCGTGGCGCTTTGCGCGCCAGCGTTAAGGTCAGCGGCTGGCTCATCAGTCAATCACCCTCCCTTTCAGCGCAAACAGCCCCTGAGGGCGTTTTTGAATAAACAGCACGATCGCCACCAGAATCACGATCTTGCCCAGCACCGCTCCCATCTGCGGTTCAAGAATTTTATTGAAAATACCCAGACCAAACGCCGCGGCCACGCTGCCTGCCAGCTGGCCTACGCCACCGAGCACGACCACGAGGAAGGAATCAATAATGTAGCCCTGACCCAGCTCCGGCCCGACGTTACCGAGCTGCGATAGCGCCACGCCGCCTAACCCGGCAATTCCTGAGCCAAGCCCAAACGCCAGCATATCGACGCGGCCTGTCGGTACCCCGCAGCAGGCGGCCATGCTGCGGTTCTGCGTCACCGCACGTACGTTCAGCCCCAGACGGGTTTTATTCAGAATGAGCCAGGTAAAGAACAGCACCAGCAGAACGAAGCCCAGCACCACAATGCGGTTCCACGGCAGAGTCAGGTTGGCAAAAACCTGCACCCCGCCGGACAGCCATGCCGGGTTGGCCACCTCCAGGTTCTGGGCGCCAAAGGTCATGCGCACCAGCTGGATGAGCATCAGGCTAATCCCCCACGTTGCCAGCAGCGTTTCCAGTGGGCGACCGTACAGATGGCGGATCACGGTGCGCTCCAGCACCATCCCGATGCCCGCCGTCAGGCAGAACGCCACCGGAAGCGCGATAACGGGATAGAGCGCCAGCCACTGTGGCGCAAGCCCGGCCATCGCCTGCTGCACCATCCAGGTGGCATACGCCCCCAGCATCAGCATCTCACCGTGCGCCATATTGATGACGCCCAGCAGGCCGTAGGTGATGGCAAGCCCCAGCGCCGCCAGCAGCAGCACCGACCCCAGAGAGAGCCCCATGAACGCCTGGCCCAGCAGATCGCCCCACATCAGTCGATGCTGGATCTGGCTCAGGCTCTCCTGCGCGGCGGCGCGCACCCCGGCATCCGGCTCTGTCTGTGCCTGGGTAAACGGGGTAAGTCTGGACTCCACGTCCGGATCGTCGGACTGCCCTAATAACTCGACGGCCTTGCGGCGCACCTCTGCCTGCGGGCTGGCTAGCTGGAGGTTCGCCACCCCCAGTAAAAGCGCCTGACGTGCCACCGCGTCCGTTTCATCGTTTACCCGTTTTTCCAGAAAAGCGAGCATTCCGGGCTGGGCATCCCGCTGAAGCTGACGAGCCGCCGCCCGCCTTTCTGTGACACTGTCACTCACCAGCTGATGCGTAGCGATGGCCGTGGCGGCCAGAACCCGCAGCCGGTTGGTCAGACGAACGGCTTTGGCTGCCCCTTCGGTCGACTTAGCGTCACCGAGCGACACCATTTGACCGTTGCGCTGCGCAAAGGCGTGCTTTTGGCTGTCGGTATAGAGGTTTTCTTTTTGCAGTGCCTGCAGCAGCGGCAGCCTCGCGGCGTCCGGCGCGGCGGCCCACTGCGTCAGCAACTCCGCCTGCTGGCTGCGGCTGGCGGCAACAAAACGATCGGCATCCGATGCCTGCGCCATCCCTGGCAGCAGTCCGGAAAGCCATACAAGAGCGATGAACATGCGCATGGCGTTCATGACGTTTCTCCCTGGTGATGGCTTAGTTGCTGGCGGTTTTCATCGGCTGGTCGGGCTTTTTATCGTTACCGGCGATGAACGGGCTCCACGGCTGGGCGCGTACCGGCTGTTCTGTCTGCCACACCACGTTGAACTGACCGTTGCCTTCGATTTCACCGATCATGACCGGCTTATGCAGATGGTGGTTGGTGGCATCCATGGTGAGCGTAAAGCCTGACGGCGCCTTAAAGGACTGACCGGCCATCGCCGCACGCACTTTATCCACGTCGGTTGTGCCCGCTTTTTCCACCGCCTGCGCCCACATATGGATCCCCACGTAAGTCGCTTCCATCGGGTCGTTGGTCACCACGGTATCTGCGTTCGGCAGCTTGTGCGCCTTCGCATAGGCTTTGTAATCCGCCACGAAGGCCTGGTTGGTCGGGTTATCCACGGATTCAAAGTAGTTCCACGCCGCGAGGTTGCCGACCAGCGGTTTGGTGTCGATCCCGCGCAGCTCTTCTTCTCCCACGGAGAACGCCACCACCGGCACGTCGGTCGCCTTCAGCCCCTGGTTAGCCAGCTCTTTGTAGAACGGTACGTTGGAATCGCCGTTAATGGTCGACACCACGGCGGTTTTGCCGCCCGCGGAGAATTTCTTGATGTTAGCGACAATGGTCTGGTAGTCGCTATGGCCGAACGGGGTGTAAACCTCCTCGATGTCCTTATCCTCCACCCCTTTCGAATGCAGGAACGCGCGCAGGATCTTGTTGGTGGTGCGCGGATAAACATAGTCCGTACCCAGCAGGAAGAAGCGCTTCGCCGCGCCGCCGTCTTCGCTCATCAGGTATTCCACCGCGGGGATGGCCTGCTGGTTCGGCGCCGCGCCGGTATAGAAGACGTTTGGCGAAATCTCTTCGCCTTCATACTGCACCGGATAAAACAGCAGACCGTTCAGCTCCTCGAAGACCGGCAGCACGGATTTACGCGATACCGACGTCCAGCAGCCGAATACCACCGCCACTTTATCCTGACTTAACAGCTGGCGCGCCTTCTCGGCAAACAGCGGCCAGTTTGAGGCGGGATCCACCACCACCGGCTCCAGTTTTTTACCCAGCACGCCGCCTTTCGCGTTGATCTCGTCGATGGTCATCAGCGCGACGTCTTTCAGCGGCGTTTCGGAGATGGCCATGGTGCCGGAAAGAGAATGCATGATCCCCACTTTGATGGTATCGGCCGCCTGCACGCCAAAACTCATTCCCAGCGCCACGACGGATGCGGATAACGCAAAGGCTTTTAATAAGGTACGACGCTGCATATTTTCACTCCTGAAAAAGAACGCTGTGCGAAAACGTCCGTTACGGCGTGGACGCGGAAAAAAATGTGTCAGCGAAGCAGGAGCAAAAAGGATGCCAGAATGGAGGAAGCGCTATTTCAGGAGGGGGAACGCGGGATGTAAAGAGAACGTCTCAGAATGGCACAGCGCTGCACTTTTATAATGCAGCGCTGTGGATGAGGCTTTACCAGACTTCGCTGGCGATCTGCGTGACCAGACGGACTTTGTCCCACTGCTGGGATTCGCTCAGGCTGTTGCCCTCTTCGGTAGAGGCAAAGCCGCACTGCGGGCTAAGGCAAATTTGCTCTTTTGCCACGTATTTCGCCGCCTCTTCCAGACGGGCTTTAATCCCCTCCGGGTTCTCCAGCTCGCCGTTTTTCGTGGTGATCAGGCCCAGCACCACCTGCTGCTTGCCCGGGCGAATGAAGCGCAATGGCGCGAAATCCCCGCTGCGGTCGTTGTCGTATTCAAGGAAGAACGCGTCAACGTTGACCGTCCCGAACAGCACTTCCGCCACCGGCTCATAGCCGCCTTCGGAAATCCAGGTTGAACGGAAGTTACCGCGGCAGACGTGCAGGCCGATGGTCAGATCGTCCGGCTTGCCTTCCAGCGCCTTGTTCAGGACGCGGGCATAGATGCGTGCCAGCTCATCGGCATCGTCACCGCGCTCGCGGATCTGACGGCGCTGATCGTCCGAACAGAGATAGGCCCAGACGGTATCGTCCAGCTGCAGGTAACGGCAGCCCGCGTCGTAAAATGCGCGGATGGCGTCGCGCCAGGTGGTCGCCAGATCGTCGAAATAGTCATTCAGATCCGGGTAGACCGTCGCATCGATGTCTTTACGGCCGCCGCGGAAATGGAGCACGCTCGGGCTGGGAATGGTCATCTTCGGCTGAGCATTGCCGCTGATGCTTTTCAGGTAACGGAAATCTTCGAGCATCGGGTGGTCGCCAAAGCCCAGCTTGCCGGTGACGCGCACGCCGTGGGCTTTGGTTTGTACCCCGTTGAACTGGATCCCCTGCTGTGAATCGTAACGCTCAACGCCCTGCAGACCGTCAAAGAAGTCGAAGTGCCACCAGGCACGGCGAAATTCACCGTCGGTGACCACATGCAGGCCGCACGCACACTGCTGCTCAACGACGTGGCGAATGGCATCATCCTCTACCGCGCGAAGCTGTCCGGCGTCAATGTCGCCGCTGGCGAACTTCAGGCGAGCCTCTTTGATGGCATCCGGGCGTAAAAAACTGCCGACTACATCGGCGCGGTACGGGGCGTGCTGTCGTTGCATGGAAATCTCCTCAGTCTGCCGGCGATAATTGCCAGCAGTGATAATTCATCACTTGAAGCTTTAGACTTCTGGATGTCTAAATGTCCAAAAAAAGATGTCATACCTGTCCTGTTCCGGCAAACGAGAAAATTTCACGGGTGTTGAAAAAAATTCATCTTCACAGGGCGACGGCGGTTTCGCTGCTGGCAAAGGCGAACTTTTCATCCTCCCAGCCGGCGATCCCCCCGAGCATGATTTTGACCGGCAGCCCGAGGCGCGCCAGCTTCAGCGCGGCTCTGTCCGCGCCGTTACAGTGCGGCCCTGCGCAGTAAACGACGAACAGCGTGCCTTCAGGCCATTGGGCCATGCGCTCGGCGGTCATCTGGCTCCGCGGCAGGTGCAGTGCGCCGGGCACGTGACGGCGGGCAAACTGCTCCGGGCTGCCCACCACGTGCAGCAGCACGAAGTCCTGCTCATTATTGGCGATGGCGTGATGCACATCCGCGCAGTCGGTTTCAACGCTCAGGCGGCGCAGAAAATGGGTAACGGCTTCCTGCGGCTCGGCAGCCGGAAATTCAGTAACATAGCTCATGATCCTTCCTCATTTTTGGCGTTTGTGTTAACACTACTCTATCCACAAATTCAGCCAGTGAATGCGTTCGCTTATGCCAGAAAACAGCAAAAAGATGACAAACTTAAGACAAATTGCCCGCCCGCAGGTGGTCGTGCTGGCGTATGACGGTCTGTGTACCTTTGAGTTTGGCGTAGCGGTGGAGATCTTCGGCCTGCCGCGTCCAGAGCTGGGCGACGAGTGGTATCGTTTTGCGGTGGCGAGCGTGGACAGCGGTGAACTTCGGGCAACTGGCGGGATCCGCATCGTTACCGATGGTGATTTAAGCCTGCTTGCGTCTGCGGACCTGATTGTGGTTCCCGGCTGGCGGGGGCTGGATTCACCGGTTCCGGACGCGCTCTGCGAGGCACTACGCCAGGCCAGCGCGCGAGGATGCCGGCTGCTCTCCATCTGTTCGGGGGTGTTTGTGCTGGCCGCAACGGGGCTATTGAACGGCCGCAAAGCCACAACCCACTGGCGCTACATCGACGCGCTTAAAGCCCGCTACCCTGACATCGACGTGGTTGAGGATGTGCTCTACCAGGACGAAGGCGATATTCTGACGTCCGCCGGCAGCGCGGCGGGAATCGATCTCTGTCTGCACGTTGTGCGGCGGGATTATGGCATGGACACCGCCAACAGCGTGGCGCGCCGGCTGGTCATTCCCCCTCACCGGGATGGTTCACAGCCACAACAGCTGAGCCGCCCGGTAGCCCAGCTGCGGGAAAGCCAGCGTCTCGGCCAGCTGTTTGACTTTCTGCACACGCATCTTATCGAGGCGCACAGCGTCGACTCCCTGGCGCGTCGGGTCGGAATGAGCCAGCGCACCTTCCTTCGTCGCTTCGAGGCGGCAACGGGGACGACGCCCGCACGCTGGTTAATCAATGAACGCCTGCTGAGAGCAAAAGATTATCTGGAAAGCAGTCGGTTAAGCATCGACAGCATCGCTGAACAGACCGGGTTTGGTCAGGCGTCAACACTGCGTCATCATTTTCGCCAGCAGTTCGCGCTTTCCCCGGCTCAGTATCGCAAACAATTTTCACGTCCGGGTACTGCCCGCTGAGGCGTTATTTTTATGGCTACACTGGCACACGGAGCACCTGATGGTCACTACACACGTTTTTATCGCGGTTAGTCTTGATGGCTACATCGCCCGACAGAATGACGATATCGACTGGCTGCTGCAGCGCGACGATCCCACAGAAGACCATGGCTATGAGGCGTTCATCGCGGACAAAGAGTGGATCGTGATGGGCCGGGGTAGCTATAAAAAGGTACTGACCTTTGACGCATGGCCTTACGATCGTCCCGTGCTGGTACTCTCCCGACAGCTGGCCGGTACGCCCGTGCCGGAGGCGCTGAAGGGAAAAGTGCAGTTTTCATCCCGGACGCCAAAGGAGGTGCTGGACGATCTCGCTGCGCAGAACGTTCATCGGGTCTATCTCGATGGCGGACAGGTGATCCAGTCATTCCTGCGCGAAGGGCTGGTGGCCGATATGGTGATCACGACCGTTCCTGTCCTGCTCGGAGCGGGAAAACCGCTGTTCGGAACCCTTCCTCAGGATATCGATTTAACGCTTGTATCAAGCCGCAGTTTCCCTTCGGGTCTGGTGCAGTCACATTATCGACTGATGCCATAACCCTATCGCGAGGGCCTGCACAAAAAAAACCGCCAATAACTGGCGGTAAATGCTTGCATGGATAGATTTGTGTTTTGGTCTCTACGTCCCGACACTCCGTGGCCGGGCTGCGGATCCCTTACAACCTAACACCTCTTGTCTTAACGAACGCTAAACAACCTTATTAACCTGCATGGGTATTGATCTGCAAATAACGCATAAGCCCCTGCTCAGCGCTCTGTTTTGCGTCGTCATTAAGGGCTTCAAGATAAAAGGAACGGGCGACACCATAAGGTGCTTTTTCAGAGGGATACACCGCAAACTGGAATGTTTTTCCTCTTGCCTGATGAGTACAATCTAATTCCCAGCGCCGATCGTTTATTTTTTTGCTGGAGCAGGCAACGCCACCATAATCGCTGGTTAAATAGGAACCCACGCGAATTTCCGCAGAACGAATATATTCTGGTTCGTCATTAGCTGCATAACGAATCCCCGCAGCGGCCACAACAGCAACCGCCAGAAGCGCAAGCGCTATTATTTTTTTCATTTAGAAATGACCTGTTCCTTAGCCAGAGACTTACTATTATATAAGGTTTATCCTTAATGCAAATATCTAATTGAGGTCCAGAAATGGTACTTTACAAAGCGTCATGGTTTTTTTAGGAAATATCTTAACCGTAATTCCGAACCCACATTATTTGACATTTTCTTTTCGCTAATTTTAATTTTTGAATAATAACCCTAAAAAATAATCGACATGATTATCCCGCATTCTTTTTCAGCGGTGAATCCATGATTAAAAAAGGGTTATCTTTCGTCATGCTTATCTGTGCGCTGTTTTCCGGCCAGCTTATGGCCGGGCACAAAGGACACGAGTATTTGTGGGTCAAGAATGTGGCGCATCAGCTTCGTCATGAAGCCGACAGCGATGAGTTGCGAAGCGCTGCGGAAGAGTCGGCGGAGGGTTTGCGCGAGCACCACCTGTGGCAGAAGTCGCGCAAACCGGACACGCACGTTCGGTAATTAGCTGCCCTTGCGTTTCGGCAGCGTTTTCATCAGATCGTCCGGACTGACGGACGCCACGATACTGCCGGGCTGCGGCATTTTGAAGATGTGGTTTTTCATTTTACCAATCACATGCATTTCACAAGGACGGCAGTCGAACTTGAGGGTCAGAACCTCATCGCCGTTTACCAGCTGCATGGGGGTGGCCTTCCAGCTCTTAATGTTCCCTTTCGCCTGCTTAGGACACAGGTTAAACGCAAAGCGCAGGCAGTGCTTGGTGATCATCACCGGCACATCGCCCTTCTCTTCATGCGCTTCATAGGCTGCGTCGATCAGCTGCACGCCGTGGCGATGATAGAATTCACGCGCTTTATGGTTGTAGACGTTGGCGAGGAAGGATAAATGGGTGTCCGGGTAGACTGGCGCAGGTACGGTTTCCGCTTTACGGCTTCCGCGCGGATACTGCGCCAGGCGCGCGGCATCCAGCATCTCTGCCGTTTCGCGGCGGAACTGGTTAAGCAGGCTGTTCGGCACGAACAGCGCGTCCGGCAGAGCCACGTCGATCGCACGCGCGTAGTAGATCGTCTGGCCCAGCTTCGCCACGCCATCCTTCAGGCTGTTAAGCGCTTTTTCGGCGTTGTTTGCCACCTCGAAATGACCATCGAGCGTATGCGTCACGCTGATGCCGTCTTCGCAGGTCATGGTCAGAATCAACTGCTCTTCCCAGCCGCCCAGCTCAATGTCCACGGCGATACGACGTTCGCTGGAGGTTTTCAGCAGCGCCTGCTGCCAGTTATGATCGAGATTACGGTTAAGCGCCGCGTTCGGCCGAGCCTTGTAGAGATCGGCGGGCATTTCATTCGGCCAGACGCGGTAGCGGTTCTCGCCGGTTTTCTCGACCGTATTGGCACGGAAGCCCACGACCTCACGCTTAATCATCACGTTAAGGCCATCGCCGTTCGCCAGCGGTTCCGTCACTTCGACATCAAGGTGATCTTTCGCCACTTTCAACACTTCGCCCACCGGTAAACCGATAAACTTCGGTGAGTCAAACGCGCCGATATCCCCTTTACGGGCATTCACAAAATAGTCCGTGCTGCCGCGGTGGAACGTTTTGTCCGTCGACGGAATAAAGAAATGTTCGGTGCGACCGGCCGACGCGCGCGCCAGGTCGCCGCGATCTTCGATGATGGCGTCCAGCATCTGGCGATAGTGCGCGGTGATGTTCTTCACGTAGCTCATATCTTTGTAGCGCCCTTCAATCTTGAAGGAACGCACGCCCGCGTCGATCAGCGCGCCCAGGTTGGCCGTCTGATCGTTATCCTTCATGGAGAGCAGGTGTTTTTCGAACGCCACGACGCGGCCCCGATCGTCTTTCAGGGTATACGGCAGGCGGCAGGCCTGAGAACAGTCGCCGCGGTTGGCGCTGCGGCCCGTCTGCGCGTGGGAAATATTGCACTGACCGGAGTAAGCCACGCACAGCGCGCCGTGGATAAAGAATTCGATCGTCGCGTCTGTCGCCTGGTGAATATCGCGGATCTGATTCAGGTTCAGCTCGCGCGCCAGCACGATCTGCGAAAAGCCGACGTCGGAGAGAAACTTCGCCTTCTCGACCGTGCGGATATCGCACTGGGTACTGGCATGCAGTTCAATGGGCGGAATATCCAGCTCAAGCACGCCCATATCCTGAACGATCAGGGCATCAATGCCGGCCTGGTAGAGATCGGTAATCAGACGTTGTGCAGGCTCCAGCTCATCATCATGAAGAATGGTGTTCAGGGTCACGAACACTTTCGCCCCGAAACGGTGGGCGAACGGCACCAGTTCTGCAATATCGCTCAGGCTGTTGCTGGCGTTATGGCGGGCACCGAAGCCCGGGCCGCCAATGTAGACGGCATCAGCACCATGAAGGATCGCTTCACGGGCAATGGCGGCGTCGCGGGCCGGGCTTAAAAGTTCAAGATGATGGGATTGCAGGCGCATACTTCGTCGTTATCCGTTATGGTCAAAATGGCGGCTATTGTAGTCAGAAGTATGCGTCAGCGAAACAGTTTTGCGTAGCGTCAGCGGGGATAATGAATCAGGGAGTGAAAATGCACCGTCCGGTCGCTGCTGTTGCGGTAGGCGTGCGGTTTATCGCCGGCGAAACGGACGCCCGAATCGGCAGAAATCGTCTGCCACGTGCCGTCAAGCTTCATCTCCAGCTCGCCGCTGACCACCACCACATGTTCAATCACCCCGGCCTCATGCGGCGTGGATTCACTCAGCGCGCCGGGTGCCAGCGTGATGGAGAAATAATCAAACCCGAGCGTCTCGTCCCACGGAAAAAGCGGTTTGACCACCATCGCCTGCTGCTGCGGGTCAAACACCGCCTGCCGGTCCGCCTCTGGCGTGATGAACGCGGAAAACGGCACGTTCAGCCCGGTGGCAATTTTCCACAGCGTCGACACCGTCGGGCTGGATTCATTGCGCTCGATTTGCCCCAGCATCGCTTTTGACACGCCGGTCTCGTCCGCGAGCTTCGATAAACTCCAGCCGCGCGTCTGGCGCAGCGTTTTCAGCGTTGTTGCAAGGTGTAGTGTGATGTCCATAGTCCCTCCTGATGGCGATCAGCATACCACTTGTACGCTATAGCGCACAGTGTTACCTTATATCGGACGTTATAACGCACAACGGAGTTTTCATGCGCCCTTCCTCTCACTTTGTTCCAGTCGCCCTTGCTGGATTTGTCGCCGTGCTGGTCGGTTACGCCAGCTCGGCCGCCATCATCTGGCAGGCTGCCGCGGCGGCTGGTGCCAGCGCACAGCAGATCGCAGGCTGGATGACCGCGCTGGGGATCGGGATGGGGGTCAGCACGCTGGCGCTTTCCTGGTGGTACAAAGCGCCGGTGCTGACCGCCTGGTCAACGCCCGGCGCGGCGCTGCTCGCCACCAGCCTGCACGGCGTAACGCTGCCGGAAACGATCGGCGTGTTCATCTTTGCTAACGCGCTCATTTTACTTTGCGGCATCACCGGGCTCTTCGCCCGTCTGATGAGGCTGATCCCCCATTCGCTTGCCGCCGCCATGCTGGCAGGCGTGTTGCTGCAGTTTGGCCTGCACGCGTTTGCGCATCTTGAGGGTCACTTTCTGCTGTGCGGCAGCATGATTGCGGCGTGGCTGATCGCAAAAGCACTGGCGCCGCGTTACGCCATCGTGGTCACGCTGCTGGTCGGCGGTATCGTGGCATGGGCGGGCGGTGACGTTGTCACAGATAAGCTCACGCTCTCGCTTGTGATGCCTGAATTTATCGCCCCCACGTTCACCTTCACCAGCCTGGTGAGTATTGGCGTGCCCTTCTTCCTGGTAACCATGGCCTCACAAAACGCGCCGGGGTTCGCCACGATGAAAGCCTCCGGTTACCCGCTGGCGGTCTCGCCGCTTATCATCTTTACGGGAGCGCTGGCGCTGCTGTTATCCCCTTTTGGCGTCTTTTCTATCTGCATCGCGGCCATTACTGCCGCCATTTGTCAAAGCCCGGATGCGCATCCGGATGCCGGTAAACGCTGGCTGGCGGCCATCGCAGCAGGAGGATTTTATCTGCTGGCGGGGATTTTCGGCGGCTCGATTACCGGGCTGATGGCCGCTCTGCCGCTCAGCTGGATCCAGACGCTCGCCGGTCTGGCACTGCTGGGCGCCATTAGCGGGAGTTTATATCAGGCACTGAGCCACGAGGCGGAGCGCGACGCGGCCATCGTCACGTTCCTGATGACCGCGAGCGGCGTCACAATCCTCGGCATCGGTTCGGCATTCTGGGGGCTGGTGCTGGGCGGCGTGTGCTATGCCCTGTTTTCACGCGCTCGCCGCGCGTAGCTGCGAAGGCGTCATGCCCGTCGCGCTGCGAAAGCGGTTGCTGAAGTGGCTGGCGGAGTTAAACCCGCAGGCAAGCGCGATGTCCGTTAGCGGCGTCGCCGTGTTCTGCACAAGGGCCTTCGCTTTTTCCATTCGCCTCTGCATCACGTACTGATGCGGCGCCAGCCCCGTCGACTGGCGGAACATGCGGGCAAAATGGTATTCGCTGAGGGCGGCCTGCGCCGCCAGTTCAGCCAGCGTCAGGGGTTGCCCGAGGTTCTCTTCGATAAAGGCCAGCACGTTGCGCAGTACGAATGGCGATAGCCCGCCGGTGACGACCGGCAGCTTCCACTGAACGTTAGAGTAGTTTTGCAGCAGATGGGTCAGGAGCAGCGTAGAGGCCGTGCTCAGGGTGAGCTGGTTAGCGTGCTGCTGCCAGTCGCAGCCGAGCAAAAACTGGCGATACAGCGCGGTGATTTTGGGATCGCTACCAAAAATGCGCTCGTCGAGCGTCAGCGAAAGCGGGCGCTTGTCCCAGATCTTTTCCCCCACGTCGCGCAGGTGTTCATCGGTGCAGTAGAGATGCACAAACGACAGGTCATCGCGGATATCCCACGTCGATTCGCTCTCTTTTGGCATCAAGCAGAAACGGTCCGGCCCCCCGCCGTTCTTCCAGCCGCCCGGCGTTTTTTGGTAGCTTTCGTAGCCGTCCGCCACGTACAGGCTCAGGGTATGGTGGTTACTTTTTACCGTTATCGTATCGTGCTTGTTGTACCACGCTGCCAGCTGAATGCCCGAATTCAGCGAGACGGTTTCCCGCAGGACCGCATTCTGTTGGCAAAGCGTTTCAAAGGTATCGTAAGCGTGAGACATGACCGTAAGCGCGTGATTGACTGGAATATCAGTCTAAGAAGAGTTGTCTCCCGTTGCCAGCCCCCGGGAAAGAAAAAAGCGCAAGATTTTGCAAGTCGACCGCAAGCCGGTGAAAGCCCCTGACCGATCTCAGCGGCATACTGCGGGCTTCCGTGGTTTGAGAAGAGAAAAATATGAACGCATTATTATACGGACTGGTGGTGGTCATCTGGGGAACCACCTGGATTGCGATTTTCCTGCAGCAGGGTCCCGTAGCGGCGCCCGTCTCTATTTTCTGGCGTTTCGCCGTCGCCAGCCTCACGATGATGGTGGTATTAATCGCCCTGCGCCGCCTGCGCCAGCTGGCGCTGCGGGATCACCTTTTTTGTATGCTCCAGGGATGCTGCGTTTTCTGCTTTAACTTCTGGTGTTTTTACGCCGCAGCCTCGCACATCAACACCGGGCTGGAATCGGTGATCTTTTCCATGGCCGTACTCTATAACGCCATTAACAGCTTTATCTTCTTCGGGCAGCGCCCGCCCGCGCGTTTCTGGACGGCGGCGGCACTGGGCCTGACTGGGATCGTCACCCTCTTCTGGGACGATCTGCTGGCCAGCGGCTGGAGCGCGTCGCTCCTGACCGGGATTGGTCTCTCCGCGCTCGGCACCTACGGCTTCTCGCTGGGCAACATGATCAGCATGCGTCACCAGCGCAGAGGCCTTGAAACCATGACCACCAACGCCTGGGCGATGCTCTACGGCACGCTGGTGATGGGCTGCATTGCCCTGTTCAGAGGCGACAGCTTCGCGCCAGAGTGGACCGTCAGCTACATTGGCGCGCTGCTCTATCTGGCCGTGTTTGGTTCGGTGATTGCCTTTGGCGCCTATTTCACGCTGGTGGGACGCATCGGTCCGGGCAAAGCGGCCTACAGTACGCTGCTCTTCCCGCTGGTGGCGCTGTCCATCTCCACGGTGTATGAAGGCTACGTCTGGCATATCAACGGTATCGTGGGGTTATTGCTGATTCTGGGGGGAAATATGGTGATGTTTACCAAACCAGAAACCTGGTTCAGACGCTTACGAATGGCGTAAATAAAAAGGCCTGCATTACGCAGGCCGTTTTATTTTATTTCGCGGTCTTTTTCACATCAAACATGGTGGCGTCCGTCGCCATGTCATCAACTACCTGCTTCAGCGTCGCAAAGGTCATCGGCGTACTTTCGTTGTTCAGATCTTTACCTTCGCCTTTACGCACCACCTTCATGACCGGTTTATTGGTGGCCGCATCGATCAGTTCGCCTTCAAAGAAGAGATGCGTATCCATGGTGCGATGCCCGGTTGCCATCTGCGTACCTGCTACAACTAGCGCGACCGGCACCACTTCATAGAACTGCAGACCTTCTTTCTGCGAACTCACCCCGGTAATTGCACCGCGGAAAATCAGGCTGTGTTTACCCGGCGTGGTCACAACTGGCTTACGGGTACCAATAGCGGTTTTCATTTTGTTATTGGTGTAATTCAACAGCTCATCAAGCGTTTTTTGACCAATTTGAGTGGTCGGTTTAGGCGCAGGATAATACGTAATCGGCGTCCAGAGAATACTGTCGTAATTAGCTTCGTTATAAGAAGGATCAACCCAACGCAGCGTTGGTTTACCCGTCGCAGACGTCGTCTGCTGCAAGCCTGAATAGTCTTTTAAAAAGCCAGAATATTGTTCGGGAGCCGCGACTTTTGAAGAACAGCCCGCCAACGCCAACAGACCAGTAAGCACTGCAACTTTAAAAAAAGTTTGAGTACGCATGATAGTTTTCCATGTTATCTGCAAGTATGCATTTGAAGTTATAGCAAAAGACCGGCGGGTTTGTTGTGACAAAAAATGATGCGGAGAGCACAAATTGCGAAAAGACTGCCCGCAAGCGTGCCGGGCAGTGAAAAATTACTGATTTATATCCAGTTGCCAGAACAGATGTTTGCCAAACGGGTCAATTTCATAGCCCGTCACCTCCTTGCGCACCGGTTCGAAAATGGTTGAATGCGCAATCATCACCGCCGGCATTTGATCATGCATCATTTGCTGAGCCTCTTTATACAGCGCCACGCGTTTATCGCGATCGGTCGTTGATTTTGCTTCCGCAATAATGTTATCGAAGGGCTTATAGCACCATTTCGCCGAATTTGAGCCACCGTTTGCCGAGGTACAGGTAAATAGCGGACCAAAGAAGTTGTCGGGATCGCCCGTTGCGGTCGTCCAGCCCATCAGCGCGGCCTGATGCTCTCCGCCC
Organism: Enterobacter sp. E20; assembly: GCF_000801755.2. Lineage (NCBI taxonomy): Bacteria > Pseudomonadati > Pseudomonadota > Gammaproteobacteria > Enterobacterales > Enterobacteriaceae > Enterobacter > Enterobacter sp. E20. Next base: position 2,338,322 of record NZ_CP012999.1, on the reverse strand, counting down.
TTCACGCGTTTCAGATATTCGCCCCACTCGTAGGTGACGATTTTGGTCTGCACGCCGACTTTCGCCCAGTCGGCCTGAATCATCTCCGCCATGCGTTTCGCATTCGGATTGTACGGACGCTGCACCGGCATCGCCCACAGGTCGACGCTCACGCCGTTGGCAAAACCGGCCTCTTTCAGCAGCGCTTTTGCCTTTTCAGGATCGTAATCGTAATCCTTAAGCTCGCTGTCTGCGCTCCAGACGCCCGGCGGCAGCAGGTTCTTTGCCGCAGTGCCGGTGCCGTGGAAAACCGCATCAATAATGGCCGGTTTATTGATGGCCATCGCCAGCGCCTGACGGACTTTTACGTTATCCAGCGGCGGCTTTTGGGTATTAAACGCCAGAAAGCCGGTATTCAGTCCGGCTTTGCTCATCAGGTTGATGTCTTTGTTCGCCTTCATGCGCGGCAGGTCCGCCGGGTTCGGGAACGGCATCACCTGACATTCGTTCTTCTCAATTTTGGCAAACCGCACGGAGGCATCCGGCGTGATGCTAAACACCAGCCGATCCAGCTTCGATTTCCCCTGCCAGTATTCGTCGAACGCCGTAAACAGGATCCGCGAATCCTTCTGATACTGCGCCAGCTTAAACGGCCCGGTACCTATAGGCTCCATATCCACCTTTTCCGGCGTGCCCGCTTTGAGCATCGCGTCGGCATATTCCGCGGACAGGATCGAGGCAAAATACCATGCCAGATCGGCGACAAACGGCGCTTCCGGGTGCGCCAGGGTAAAGCGCACGGTGTGGTCATCAACCTTATCAATGCCGGTAATCAGGCTGCCAAACTCCAGACTTTCGAAGTTGGAGTAGCTACCGTTAGAGACGTTGTGATACGGATGATTCACGTCTTTCTGGCGCATAAACGAGAAAATCACGTCGTCGGCGTTAAAGTCGCGGGTCGGCGTGAAGGATTTATTGCTCTGGAATTTGACGCCCTTACGCAGATGGAAGGTGTAAACCTTGCCGTCGTCGCTCACCTCCCAGCGCTCCGCCAGGCTTGGCACCAACTCCGTGGTGCCGGGTTTGAAATCAACCAGCCGATTATAGACCGGCACGGCGCTGGCGTCCACGCTGGTTCCCGAGGTGTATAGCTGAGGATTAAAGTTTTCCGGCGATCCCTCGGAGCAATACACCAGCGTTTTCGCGGCGACGGTGGAACTGACCGTGAGTACAGCAAGCGCCAGCGTTATAGTTGTGAGTTTGCTTTTCATCATTTATTCCTGTCTTTTTAATTCGACGGCTAATTAATTCTTTTGCCATTTCATAAATAACATTAAAGTGATGTGGCAAACACCTGAAAAATAAATAAGGAATAAATCACTATGGGCTCGCCGCTTTCCAGACAATTAACGCACCGTTTTTTCCGCTATCTCGCGATCACCAGCCAGAGCGACCCCAAGGTCAAAACCCTGCCCTCAACGCCGGGCCAGCACGACATGGCGCGGGAGCTGGCGCAGGAGCTGGCACAGCTGGGGTTAGACGATATTGTGATTGATGAATTCGCCACGGTAACGGCGGTCAAAAAAGGCAACGTGCCCGGCGCGCCGCGCATCGGCTTTATTACCCATATTGATACCGTGGACGTGGGATTATCACCGGATATTCATCCACAAATATTAACCTTTACCGGTGAAGATCTCTGCCTGAATAAAGAGAAAGACATCTGGCTGCGGGTTAACGAGCACCCTGAAATTCTGGCGTATCCGAATGAGGAGATTATTTTCAGCGACGGAACCAGCGTATTGGGCGCGGATAATAAATCGGCGGTCACGGTGGTCATGACGGTGCTGGAAAACCTGACGGCGGAACATCAGCACGGGGATATCGTCGTGGCGTTTGTGCCTGACGAAGAGATCGGCCTGAACGGTGCAAAAGCGCTGGACCTTAAGCGCTTTGACGTCGACTTCGCCTGGACCATCGACTGCTGCGAGCTGGGGGAAATTGTCTACGAGAACTTTAATGCGGCAGCCGCTGAGATCCGCTTTACCGGCGTAACGGCGCACCCGATGTCCGCCAAAGGCGTGCTGGTGAATCCCCTGCTGATGGCGACTGACTACATCAACCATTTTGACCGCCAGCAAACGCCGGAGTGCACCGAGGGGCGTGAGGGCTATATCTGGTTTAACGGCATTCAGGCCGGGCAAAGCGAGGCCATTCTTAAGGCCAATATCCGCGACTTTGACAAGGACAACTTTGCCGCCCGCAAGCAGCAGATTGCCGACGTTGCCGCGCTGATTGCCGCCCAGTATCCAACGGCCAGGGTGGACTATCGCATTGAAGATACCTACAGCAATATCAGCAATGCGATTGGTGAGGACAGACGCGCCATCGATCTGATGTTCGAGGCAATGGAATCACTCGGCATCACGCCGAAGCCGACTCCCATGCGCGGCGGTACCGACGGCGCGGCGCTCTCGGCAAAAGGGCTGCTCACGCCGAACTTCTTCACCGGCGCGCATAACTTCCACTCGAAGTTTGAATTCCTGCCGCTGTCGTCGTTCGAGGCGTCTTACCACACCGCCCTGCAGATCTGCCTGCTGGCTGCCCGCTAAGCGGGCTTGCGCGCCAGCATCGTGGCAAAGCGCAGCTTGATGCGGTTGCCGTTTTCGTCGGTGCGGTGCAGTTCGCCAACGTCTTCGTTGTATTTGAGCAACTCCCAGCCTTCGTAGTAGTTGCTCAGCTCACCGCTTTTGAACGCAAACGGGAAGCCGACGGTGCACGGGTAATCCGCCGTGTCCATCGCGGCAACAATCAGGTTGTAGCCGCCGGGCCTGGTGCAGCGCTGCATGTTGGCGATAAGTCCCGGGATGGTTTTTGACTCCAGGAACATCAGCACCACGGTGGAGAGAATGAAATCGTACTCGCCGTCAAAACTCAGGTTGTTGAGATCTTTAATCGCCGTGTGGAGGTTATCGATCCCTTCTTCCGACTTAATGCGCTCGATATTCTCGATGCTCATCGGGTTCTTGTCCCATGCGGTCACCTCGTAACCGTTGGCCGCCAGATAAAGGCTGTTGCGGCCGTTGCCGCAGCCCAGATCCAGCGTTTTGCCCGGTTTAATCTGTGCCGCACTGAACAGCACCTCTGAATGGGTGCGGGTTAAGCCATATTTCTCTGTGAAGTAATTCTCATCAACGGTCATTATTTTTTCCTGAGCCTGCATAACTGAAAGTGCATTTTGAATGCCATTTTAAGGCGTTTACCGTCTGGTTGCCAGCCGTTCGAAAACCGAAAAATTTGCTACGTTTAGTTAAGACGCTTATCAGAGACCTAAAGATGAACAAATATCGCCTTAGCGACGAAACCCGCCTCTGGCAATGGAAAAACGGCGACACTACCCGCTCCGTCACGCTGCGGCAGATTATCGCGACAGTGGATTTTAACGACGTGACGGTCGGTACGAAAGGCGGCTGGGTTGACGATGAGCGCGCCCTCGCGCAGGACGGCGATTGTTGGATCTACGACGAAAACAGCGTGGTGTTTGCCGGTGCAACCGTGTCCGGCAATGCGCGACTTACCCTGCCGTGCATCGTTAGCCACGATGCGCATATCAGCGGCAGCTGCTGGCTGGACGGCGCGGAGGTCAGCCACGGGGCGCGCATAAGTGACAACGTCACCATTCAGCACTCCTGCGTGCGGGGCGAGTGCCATCTCTACGGCGACGCCCGCGTTCTGCACAACAGCGTTATCATCGCCGCCAAAGGGCTGACGCCGGACCATGACCAGATCCTGCAAATCTACGATAAGGCCACCGTCAGCCAGTCACGCATTGTGCACCAGGCGCAAATCTACGGCGAGGCGATGGTTAATTTTGCGTTTGTTGAGCACCGCGCCGAAATATTCGACAACGCCATCCTCGAAGGTAACGACTTAAATAACGTCTGGGTCTGCGACTGCGCAAAGGTCTATGGTAACGCCCGCGTGATTGCCGGTTATGACGACGATGCTATTCCGACGGTGCGCTACAGCTCTCAGATTGCGGAGAATGCCGTGGTGGAAGGAAACTGCGTCATCAAGCACCACGTTCTGATTGGCGGTCAGGCATGGCTGCGCGGCGGGCCGATCATGCTGGACGATAAGGTGGTGATCCAGGGACGCGCGCGGATCAGCGGAGATGTGCTCATTGAGCACCGGGTTGAAATCACCGATGATGCGGTCATCGAAGCGTTTAACGGGGAGAGCATTCACCTGCGCGGCGAAAAGGTGATTAACGGCGACCAGCGCATCACCCGCACCCCGCTGCTGGGAGCGTTATAGGGCGTAGATCTTCCCGTAGATGTTCACATCGTCAAAGCGGCCATTCAGGTATTCCGCTTCCCGCAGGCACCCTTCCAGCGTAAAACCGTTACGCACGGCAACGCTGTTGCTGTGCTGATTCGCCACCCGACACTTGATCACAAAACGGCGGATCTCCCCGCGTTCGACGTAGTAGCGCATAAACGCCTGCAGTGACCGGGAGAGAATGCCCTGCCCCTGATGGCCTTCATCCAGCCAGTAGCCGATGTACCCGGCTTTGTTAGCAGGCTCAATCGTATTGAACGACAGCACGCCGACCAGTTCATCACTCTTGAATATCAAAAACATTTTTGCGTAGCCGCGCTGGTGCAGCATCTGGTTACTTTGCACGTTGCGGCGGGTATCGTCCTCGCTGCCCACGTGCTGCGCCCAGTCAAAGGCGGTTTGCAGAAAGGCTTTGTTTTGGACGACGAGATTGTGCAGTTCAGCGGCGTAGCGCTCTTCGACGGCGCGAAGCTCGAGAGCGTCAGATACCGGGATAATTTCGGATTTTGCTGCGGTCATTGCCCCTCACCCTAACCCTCTCCCAAAGGGAGAGGGAATCGATCGTTAACGCATTATCCGGTCGTCAACGTAGTTACGTTTATCCGGCGCTGGCGGGAAATACTGGTACAGCCAGGTTTCACTGATGGCATCGCCCTGGCAGCGCAGGAACAGGCGCATATCCACCGGCTCCGTCGAATCCGAGGTTGGGTACCAGTCAAACAGGATGCGATAGCCGTCAAACGGCTCAACGTAGAGGATCTCAACCTGCTTCGCTTCTCCGCTGGAGAGCGTAATCACCGGCTCGATGCCTTTTGGCGCAGCGGCCTTGAGGTCGCCACCGACGAAGTCGATAGCAAAGCGACGGGCCCACACTTTCGGGTAATTTTCGCCCGGTGCCCAGCCTTCCGGGAAGCCGCCCATGCCGGTACGGGTGGCGAAGACGTTGGCCAGCGGAGAACGCACCGGCGGCATGGCGCTCCAGTACAGACGATATTTAAAGTCCAGCTCGTCGCCCGCCTTCACCGCTTTTTCCGGCTGCCAGAAGCAGACCACGTTATCCAGCGTTTCGCCGGTGGTCGGGATCTCCATCAGGCCAACCGCGCCTTTACCCCAGTCGTTACGCGGTTCAACCCACAGGCTCGGGCGTTTGTTATACCAGCCCATCACGTCCTGATAGTGCGAGAAATCGCGGTCGAGCTGCAGCAGGCCGAACCCTTTCGGGTTTTTGTCCATATAGGCGTTAAACTGCAGCTTCTGCGGGTTGTTCAGCGGACGACAGATCCACTCCCCGTTGCCGCGCCACATTGCCAGGCGGTCGGAGTCATGAATTTGCGGGTGAATGGTGTCACACATGCGGCGTTCGTTATTGCCGCAGCTGAACATGCTGGTCATCGGCGCGATGCCGAGCTGCTTAATGTCCTTACGCGCGTAGAGGTGGTTTTCCACCTCCATGATCACCTGGCTCTTCTCGCAGTGGATCACGAACTTATAGGCACCGGTGATGCTCGGGCTGTCGAGCAGCGTATAGACGGTAAACGTGGTATCACCCGGCTTGACGGTTTCAAACCAGAAAGAGGTAAAGTCCGGGAACTCTTCCGGCGTGTCGGTGAAGGTATCGACCGCCAGACCGCGTGCGGAAAGGCCGTACTGGTAGGTGTCATCCACCGCGCGGAAATAGCTCGCGCCCAGGAAAGAGACAATATCGCGACGCGCCAGCTCAGGCGCCTTAAAGGCGCGGAAGCCCGCAAAGCCGAGATCGCTTTGCCCTTCCAGCTGTTTGGTATCCACACCCGTTTCACCGTAGCTGAACAGCTCCGGACGGAAGTGGATCTCGCGCGCCATAGAGGTTGACTGGTCCAGCGAGAACATCCGCACGCGGCGACGGAACCCCATCCCCATATGGAAGAACTGCACGTCCAGCTGACGCCCTTCAATGTTGTTCCACAGTGACTGTTTTTCATCGTAGCGGATGGCGTTGTACGCCTGCGGCGTCATGGTTGCCAGCGTGTTCGGCAGCGGACGCGGCGCGCCACCCCACGGGGTTTTCGCCAGGTCATGCGCCATGGATTGCAGTACGGAGAAGTCGAAACGACGGCTCTGTCCGTCAGCAATGTCAGAGTCGGCAGCGTATGCCGCTTTGGAAAACAGGGAAGCAAGGCCAGATGTGCCGCTCAGGGCTGCCACTGCCAGCGAGCCTTTTAGAAAACGTCTGCGATTCATGCCTGGAAAAACGTCCTTATGGTCGTGTGAATGTGTTTCGCGCTCGGCGAAATGACGGCAAGAAAGAACGCACAGCCTAAACAAAAATGGTTAAGAATCCAATTGTTGGCCGGTGATTATATGAACAAAGTGAGAAATATTTTCTGTCGACCAGAACGGCCCGAAAGTGGTGTAAAAAACAGTAAATACACAAAATCATTCATGCTGGATCAAGGCGGCAAGTCTGAGAATCCCCAGGAGCTTACTTAAGTAAGTGACTGGGGTGAACAGACGTAGCCAACGCAGAGGCAGCTTGAAGGATGAAGTGTATTAAAAATGCCCCGGCGCGACATCGTTCGCCGGGGCTAATGAGGCGGTTATTTTACGCTGACATCGATACCCGGGAAGTACTTATCAGCGAGTTTAGCGATCGTGCCGTCGGCACGTACTTTATCAATCGCGGCATCAAGCTGCTTTTTGGTGGCCTCGTCGCCCTTACGCAACCCAAAACCGATCCCACTGCCGAGGATAGTGTCGTCAGACACCGGTTTGCCGATGAAGCCAAACCCTTTCCCCTGCGGCTTGCTGAGGAAACCTGCCTGCCCGGCCGCGGACATGACCAGCGAGGCGTCGATACGGCCATTCAGCAGATCGCCCCAAGCCATATTCTGATCTTTATAAGACACCACGGTGACACCCTGCTTTTCCCAGTGCTCTTTGGCATAGGTTTCCTGGATGGATCCCTGCAGCACGCCGATGGTTTTCCCCTTCAGCCCTTCTGGGGTTGCCTCAACCGCCGTACCTGCCTTGCCGACCAGCTGCGACGGAATACGGTAGATCGGCTGGGTAAAATCAATGCTCTTGCGGCGCTGCTCGGTGATGTTCATCGCCGAGTTGATGGCGTCAAATTTCTTCGCCACCAGCCCCGGGATCAGCGCATCAAAGGAGGTTTCAACCCAGCTGCACTTCAGCGCTGCCGCTTTGCAGATGGCATTCCCCAGCTCAACGTCAAACCCTTCCAGTTCGCCCGCCGCATTGCGGCTCTCAAACGGCGGATATTCCGCTTCCAGACCGTAACGCAGCTCGGTGGCCGCGAAGGAAGAAAAAGTACACAGCAATCCCATGCCGACAACTAACGCGCGTAATTTCATCTCATACTCCTCAGCGTGGTTTAACCCGACACAGGGCCTGGGCACCTGCCCGTAACGTCGCCTCATCTTTCGCAAAAGAGAGACGAATCAATTTATTATCCGTACCGTCCGCATAAAACGCCGACAGCGGAATGGTGGCAACGCCGTACTCAACGATCAGCCGTTTCACCAGCTCGCTGTCGCGCTCGTCGCTGAACTGGCTGTAGTCCGCCAGCATGAAGAACGATCCGGCGCTCGGCAGCAGCGTAAACGGCGAATCGGCCAGCAGGCTGTGCAGCAGATCGCGCTTGCGCTGGTAAAACGCCGAAAGCGACAGCCAGGTTTGCGGGTCGACCATATGCTCAGCAAACGCGTGCTGCATTGGCGTATCGGCAGAAAACATTAAAAATTGATGCACTTTACAAATCTCGTCCATCAGTACCGCCGGTGCAACACAGTAACCCACGCGCCACCCGGTGACGTGATAGGTTTTTCCGAAAGAGGAAATAATCACGCTGCGCTCCGCCAGCTGCGGGTGCGTGGCCATCCCGTGATGCGGCTCGCCGTCAAAAACGACGTGTTCGTACACTTCGTCAGACAAAATAATGATGTCGGTATTGCGCGTCAGCGCCGCCAGCTGCTGCAGGTCACTGGCGGAAAAGACCTGACCGCTCGGGTTGTGCGGCGTGTTGATGATGATCATGCGCGTGCGCGGGGTGATCGCAGCGCGAACCTCATCCCAGTTGACGGTAAAATCCGGCACGGTGAGCTTGATGGCAATCGGGGTTGCCCCCTGCAGACGGACAATCGGCGCGTAGCTGTCAAAGGACGGCTCAAAGTAGATCACCTCATCGCCCGGATGCACCAGCCCGCTAATCGCCGAATAGAGCCCTTCGCTGGCGCTGGCGGTCACCAGCACCTCGCTGGCAGGGTCGTACTGCGTGCCGTAGAGCGTGGCAATTTTATCGGCAATACGTTCTCTGAGCGGCTGCAGACCGGTCATCGATGCGTACTGGTTATGCCCCGCCTCCATTGCGCGGGTGACGCCCGCAATCAGCTTCGGGTCGCAGGAAAAATTCGGTGCGCCCTGAGAAAGGTTAATCGCGTTATGCTGCGCCGAGAGCTGGCCGATAACGGTAAAAATGGTGGTTCCCACATCCGGCAGTTTGGAGCGCGTTTGCACTGGCGTTCGTAAAGTCATCTTCTTTCCCTTCTCATGGACATTGCATAACTATTCAAACAACATCTGTGCTGTCGGGACAATCGAATTGTTGTCATAATAGCCATGAGAAAAATGCATAGCTGAGGTGTTTTCTATGTCACGCCGTTCGCTCCCCCTTAATGCCATCGACGCATTTTTAGTCACCGCGCGTCACCTCAATCTTACCCATGCCGCGGCGGAACTGTGTCTGACGCAGGGGGCCGTGAGCCGTAAGATTGCCTCCCTTGAGGCGTGGTTTGGCTTTCCGCTTTTTGAACGCCACGCGCGCGGGCTGCGCCTCTCACCGCAGGGTAGCGCCCTGCTTCCGGAGCTGCAGTCCGCTTTCGAGCAGCTGCTGTCCGTGGCCGACCAGGCCCGCAGCCAGCACACCGTGATCCGGCTGAAGGCCCCCACCTGCGCCATGCGCTGGCTGGTGCCGCGCCTGCTGGAGGTGGAGCGCGAGCATCCGGATCTGCAGATCGCGCTGACCACCACTACCGATCACAACGTCAATTTCAAAACTGAGTCTTACGACGCGGCCATCGTGTTCGGCACGCACATGAGCGCAGGCGATCTGCTGTTCGAAGAGGCGCTCACCCCGGTGATAAGCCCGGTGCGGGCGGGTGCTGCGCTGGGTTCGCTGACGTTTCTGCACCCGACAAGGGACAAGACAGACTGGTCGCTGTGGCTGACGAAACAGGAAGGTCCGGGCTTTGCCATGCATAAAAATCAACACTTCGATACGATGGATCTCGCCATTACGGCCGCCATTCAGGGGCTCGGCGTCGCTATCGCCGACGAAACGCTGGTGGCAGAAGATATTCACGCGGGAAGGCTGGTACGGCCCTATGAGACAAGCATAAAAACCGGCGCAAGCTACCGGCTGGTGCTGCGCGAAACGCCAGGCGAGGAAAATGGACTGGCGGCGTTTCGCGCCTGTTTGCTTAATCGAGGCTGACGTGGTGCTTCATCACCCGTTTGAAGAGGCTCATGCGGGCGCGCATAAAGCGGTTTTCAAGCCTGAAAGCTGCATGTTTATTCACACCAATGCGTAACAGAACGTCCCGCCCTTTACGGCACGCGGGCCAGTGCGTCGGCCCGGGCAGGATGTCGCGACGACCCGCGTCACGCGCAAAGCTCACCCAGTAATCCGCCACCTGGGCAGCAAACTGCAGATCTCGCTCATTGACGTACTGTCGTGAAGGCTCCACCTGACCGAGCGTATCGAAGACGTAGGGAACTTCGTTGCCGTGCCAGGCACCGTTGATGTACGTGGCATGTTCCGCCTCTGCGACATAGTCAAACCAGTAACGCCAGCACAACCCACCGACGCGCTGCTGGGCCTGCATCACCACGTAGCCCATCGTGGTAAACGCCATGTCGCGACACACCTGCCTGCCCAGTTCTTCATCGCCCTTCACGCCCGGGTAGAGCAGCTTAATCAGCCCCAGCCCGAAGCGGCGCTCCCGGCGAAGCTTCTGAATTTGTCCGGCGAGATCGATGCCAAACACCGCCATCACGCTGGCTTCATCGCTGTTGGAGCCAATCATCACCGGCACCGGATGCTGACGCGCGGCGAAAAAGACGTCAAGCATGGCTTCCGGCAGAACACAGTCTCCTGCGATAGGCGCCGGAGCGACGTTCAGCGGCGCGGTGAGCGGCCAGAACGCCTCGGGCGGAATGGCGCGCAGCTGCCCGGCGGTCGCATTTTCCAGCCCGAAATGGGCGGCCAGCGCTTCCCCTTTTTGCAGCGCCTGCTCGCGCGGCGTGTCCGGTAAGGTGTATCCGCTTTGCACAATCGCCTTGTGGAACAATCCTGCTGCCAGCGGAGAGGCCAGCAGCGAGAGCACGCTCCGCGCGCCAGCGGATTCGCCAAACAGGGTCACATTGGCGGGATCGCCGCCAAACCCGGCGATGTTATCCCGCACCCATTCGAGCGCGGCGATCTGATCCAGCAGGGCAAAATTATGCACAACGCGCCCTTCCTCACCTTCCAGCGCGGGATGGGCGAAAAAGCCAAGATGGCCGAGACGGTAGTTGATCGTGACCACAACCACGCCACGCATGGCCAGCGCTTTGCCGTTATACGGCGGCAGGCCTCCGGCACCAATCGTAAACCCGCCTCCGTGCAGCCAGACCATAACCGGAAGCGGCTCGGCGCGTTCTGTAGGGGACCAGACGTTAAGGTAGAGGCAATCTTCGGAAAACTGGCCCGGATCGCCGCCGCCGAGCTCCTGACAATACTCGCTGCTTTGCCAGCTTGAGGGCGAGAAGGCCGTGGCCTCGCGCAGGCCATCCCAGCGTTCAGGCGGCCGGGGCGAGCGCCAGCGCCACTCCCCCACGGGCGGCGCGGCGTAGGGAATACCGCACCAGACGTGGACGTTCTCATCGGTTAAACCAGACAGTGCGCCCTGGCGCGTTTCAACCACAGGGGCGGAAGGATTTTGCATAACGACCTTAATTTTTCCATCACACCCCAGCAGAGTAACGATTTCAGAGCAAACCGCAACGCTGTTTACTGCGCGTTTCAGCCTCCTGGTAGAGCGTAAACTCGTCATACACCGGGCATCCCAGCGCGTCTTCAAACGCATCGCGGCTGGCGTTACCGTGGCTGCGGGCCTGGGTTTCGTTCCCGAGGTTGGACTGGAAAATCCCCGCGGCGCTGACCGGGAGGAAATCTTCGTAGGTGATCGGCTGGGCAACCACCCATCCGCGCTCGATCAGGGGCTGCGGATCGTCTCCCGGACGAAACGCATGCCGATGCGCTTCCCCGGCTGGCGTCAGGCGGTAGCGGAAATAAGCCAGCTCCTGACGGCGCATGAGCATTTCGCTGTCCGGGAAGGCGCTAAAGATCTCCCGCAGATGCAGCTGATGGGTCAGGTTATCTTTACCGGTACCGGCCTGGGCGAGGAGGCTATCGTACAGTTCACGGCCTTTCGGGGTCAGCGCCACGCCGCGCTGTTCAATCTCACCGAAGCGCGCGGTGTGGGTGCCTTTATGTTCACCGGCAAACAGCACCGGCTCTTCCAGCGCCTTGAAGCTGGTTTGACGCAATAAGACGGGCACCTCGCGACGCGGCGGCCCTTCGATCAGAATTTTTGGCTCGATACCGTACTTCGGCATCAGCTCCTGCACCCGGTCAATGTCCAGCGTGCGCGGCGTGAGGTGGTTAATGTGGCAGCCCGGGAAGCAGACCACGTCGGCAATCAGACGGTGCTCGTTGTGCAGCGCCAGATAGGTTTCCTGATCGACCGTCGCATGGCGGTGCCAGCGGAAGGTTTCTAACGCTTCCTGCACAAACTCATGGGCCTGTGCGTCAGTAAACTGCCCTTCCGACTCGTGGAGGTCGATCAGTTCCAGGCAGCGCGGGGTGAAGATGTTGCGGTGAGACAGGATCTCCGCGGCCCGCTCGCGCAGCGCGACGTTTTCAATCAGCTCAAGACGCAGCAGCGAGGTAAAGATACGAAACGGATTCCGGCACAGCGCCGCATCCTCTATCGGACGAAACGCCGTTGAGTGGACGGGCACCCCCGCCTGAGAGAGATCGTAATAGCTGACCGGGTACATACCCATAATGGCAAACATACGGCGCAGGGTTAAAAGTTCCTGTGCCGTGCCTACGCGGATCGCCCCGTGACGCTCCACGTTCAGGCGCGCAAGCTCATCGGCGTTAGCCAGTTGCTCATGTAATAGTGGATTATTTTCCAGAACCGCCAGGTTTACGTCCGCAACCAGTTCAAGCAAGGTGCCGTACTGCGGAACTTCCTGCTGGTACATCGCCGACATAGCCTGCGAAAAATGTTCCCGAATGTCATCAGCCGTGATGGTGTTCGCCATGATGTCATGCCTCCAGTGAATATTACCTGGAGTGTAGAGAAACCCGTTCCTTCCGGGGGGAAGAATTTCTGAATTGTGATCTTAAGACGACAGTGGTCAAACCGTGTGCTATCAGGCCCCTGAACAGCGCCGAACGGAACCGCCCTTTCAGCCTGAACGCTTTTATCCAGGATTTTCCTTATAATTATTTAGGGTTCCGCTTTCTATCTATAAAGGAGTATTTTTTGGCTCTCTTCTGAGTGCAAATTAACCAATTCGAGTACGCCATTATTTTTATCCTCAGCTTTCAAATTTTTAGCTCGAAGTTAGGATTAATCTGAATGGTTGTTTACAAGTCCTTCCTGTCTATCCATATTTCCTTTTTAAGCGAAGCGCAAATTTACAAATATTTAAAAATAACGCAACCGCAAATAGCAAAACGCATTTGACGGATGACGCACAGCGACTAGAGTTATTACTCGAACGACGAGTGATACGGAATATTTTCGTATCGTACTGACATAACCAATATATGACTATGAGGTTTAATATGGCAGAGCATCGTGGTGGTTCCGGTAATTTCGCTGAAGACCGTGAAAAAGCATCAGAAGCTGGACGTAAAGGTGGCCAGCATAGCGGTGGGAACTTTAAAAACGATCCGCAACGCGCTTCTGAAGCGGGTAAGAAAGGAGGACAGAACAGTCACGGCGGAGGCCGTAAATCTGATAACTCCTGATCTTATTTAATACTCTTTTAATAAAACCAGAGAGCATGCTGCGGGCTGAAAAGCTCGCAGTACCCTTTCTTTATTTTACCGGAGCGTAATTATTATGAATATGAAAAGCGTCGAGGATGTCTTTATTCATCTTCTGTCGGATACCTACAGCGCAGAAAAGCAGCTTACCCGAGCGTTAAGCAAACTTGCCCGCGCCGCCTCCAGCGAGAAGCTGAGCGCCGCTTTTACCGCACACCTGGAAGAGACGCAGGGTCAGATCGAACGTATCGACCAGATCGTCGAGCAGGAAGACGGCATTAAGCTTAAGCGCATGAAGTGCGTGGCGATGGAAGGCTTAATTGAAGAAGCCAACGAAGTCATCGAAAGCACGGAAAAAAATGAAGTACGTGATGCCGCACTTATTGCCGCCGCGCAAAAAGTCGAACATTACGAAATTGCCAGCTACGGTACCCTTGCCACATTAGCAGAACAACTGGGCTATAAAAAAGCCGTTAAGCTTCTTGCCGAAACGCTGGAAGAAGAAAAAGAGACCGACCTTAAACTCACCGACCTGGCCGTAGGAAATATTAACCAAAAAGCGCAGAAATGACGCAATAATACAGGTTAAATAAAATGAGCATCAGTCCCAGGACAATTAAACGGTGCCATTTAGCGGCAGCCATAATATGGTTCATTCTCGCCATCCCTTCCGTAATATGGTGGAAGAACAGCGTGCTATGGGTCATTATCATCAGCATTTACGCCAATATTGTCGGCCATTTATCTGGCTACAGTGCCGCGCGTGCCGATCAGGCTGCTGAAAGTGAGACCAAATAAGCGAACCCCTAATGAGGATACAATGATGAATCACGTAGAACACTACCATGACTGGCTACGCGATGCCCATGCGATGGAAAAGCAAGCCGAATCTATGCTGGAATCCATGGCCAGCCGTATCGATAATTATCCTGATGTTCGCGCCAGAATTGAGCAGCATATTAATGAGACAAAACGGCAAATTACATTGCTGGAAGAAATCCTCGACCGTAATGATATTTCTCGTTCGGTTTTAAAAGATTCGATGAGCAAAATGGCGGCGCTCGGCCAGTCCATCGGCGGCATGTTCCCGTCGGATGAGATCGTTAAGGGCTCGATCAGCGGCTATGTTTTCGAACAGTTTGAAATAGCCTGTTATACCTCCCTGCTCGCGGCGGCTAAGAAAGCAGGCGACACGGCCTCGGTACCTGCCATCGAGACGATTCTGGCCGAAGAACGCGAAATGGCCGACTGGCTGATTCGCCATATTCCGCAGACCACGGAACAGTTCCTGCTGCGTTCAGACGCATCGGGCGTCGAAGCAAAAAAATAATCAGGGAGAATCGCCATGTTCCGACACGTCAAACAGCTGCAATATACGGTTCGCGTTGCCGAACCGAACCCAGGCCTCGCCAACCTTTTACTGGAACAGTTCGGTGGGCCTCAGGGCGAACTGGCTGCCGCCTGCCGGTACTTTACGCAAGGATTGAGCGATGACGATCCGGGCCGTAAAGATATGCTGATGGATATCGCGACCGAGGAGCTAAGCCACCTCGAAATCATCGGTACCCTGGTCGGCATGCTGAATAAAGGTGCCAAAGGCGCGCTGGCGGAAGGGGTGGAAAACGAGGCCGAGCTGTATCGCTCCATGACCGAAAACGGCAATGACAGCCACATCACCTCCCTGCTCTACGGTGGCGGCACCCCGCTCACTAACTCGGCGGGCGTGCCCTGGACGGCGGCCTACGTCGACACCATCGGCGAGCCGACGGCGGACCTGCGCTCAAACGTGGCAGCAGAGGCCAGAGCGAAAATCATCTATGAACGGCTGATCAACGTGACCGACGATCCCGGCGTAAAGGATGCGCTGGCGTTTCTGATGACGCGCGAGGCGGCGCACCAGCTCTCCTTTGAGAAGGCGCTGCAGTCCATCCGTAATAATTTCCCACCGGGAAAATTGCCGCCAATCGAGGAATTCACCAACAAGTACTACAATATGTCTGAAGGTGGAGAGGTTCGCGGAAGCTGGAACAGCGATAAACATTTCGATTACGTTGAGTCCCCCCAGCCTGCGGTTGACGGCGGCGATGGCAGCGCAAGCGTCACGCTCACGACCGAACAGGCAACCCTGGTCAAGGCGATGTCTGCCCGCACGAAGTCCGATCCACATTCTGACCCGCTGACCGGTGCCGAGCTGGGTGCCGGTAAGACTAAACCGTAATCGGTTTTGCCGGGCAGCCATAAACTGCCCGGCAATTCTCGTGCCCCATCGTTTCAGAGGTACGGACCATGTTCGAACTCGACGCGTTCCATCTGGCCAGAATTCAGTTCGCTTTTACCGTCTCGTTTCATATCCTTTTTCCTGCGATCACCATCGGCCTCGCCAGCTATCTGGTGGTACTGGAGGGCATGTGGCTGCGTACAAAAAATGACGTCTGGCGATCGTTGTACCATTTCTGGCTCAAGATATTTGCCGTTAACTTCGGGATGGGTGTCGTTTCCGGCCTGGTCATGGCGTACCAGTTTGGCACCAACTGGAGCGGGTTCTCACAGTTCGCGGGCAGTATTACCGGCCCTCTTCTGACCTATGAAGTCTTAACCGCCTTCTTCCTTGAAGCCGGTTTCCTTGGCGTCATGATGTTCGGCTGGAATAAGGTCGGCCCGGGCCTGCACTTCTTTTCAACCTGCATGGTGGCGCTCGGCACGCTGATGTCGACCTTCTGGATCCTCGCGTCCAACAGCTGGATGCATACGCCGCAGGGCTTCACTATCGAGAACGGACAGGTTATTCCGCAGGACTGGCTGGCGATCGTCTTTAATCCCTCCTTCCCTTACCGCCTGATTCATATGGCTATCGCCGCGTTTCTGAGCAGCGCCCTGTTTGTCGGCGCGTCGGGCGCATGGCACCTGCTGCGCGGTAACGATACCCCCGCCGTCCGCACCATGTTTTCCATGGCGATGTGGATGGCGCTGCTGGTCGCCCCTATCCAGGCGGTCGTGGGCGATATGCACGGCCTGAACACGCTTGAGCATCAGCCGGCTAAAATTGCCGCCATTGAGGGGCACTGGGAAAACCCGCCCGGCGAGGCCACCCCACTGCTGCTGTTTGGCCTGCCGGATATGGAGGAGGAGCGCACCAAATACGGTCTGGAGATCCCCGCGCTTGGCAGCCTTATCCTGACCCACAGCCTGGATAAGCAGGTCCCGGCGCTGAAGGATTTTCCGAAAGAAGATCGCCCTAATTCGACCATCGTCTTCTGGTCGTTCCGCGTCATGGTCGGGATGGGGCTGCTGATGATTACCCTCGGGCTGATTAGCGTCTGGCTGCGCTATCGTCATCGACTTTTCCACTCTCGCCCGTTCCACTGGTTTGCCCTCTGCATGGGGCCTGCCGGGCTGCTGGCGCTGCTCGCCGGCTGGGTCACCACCGAGGTGGGCCGTCAGCCGTGGGTGGTCTACGGCTATCTGCGCACCATCGACGCGGTATCGCTGCACAGCACCCTGCAGATGAGCATCAGCCTGCTGGCGTTCTTCGTCGTCTACTCGTCGGTGTTTGGGGTGGGCTATGTTTACCTCATCCGGCTGATTAAGAAAGGACCGCAGCCTGTCGATACGCTGACGTCAAACACCTCGGGCACACCCGCCCGTCCGCTGTCTGCCGCTGAGTCTGTTCCTGAACAGGAGAGAAACTGATGGGCGTCGATATCTCAGTTATCTGGTTTGCCATCATCGTCTTTGCCACGCTGATGTACATCATCATGGATGGCTTTGATTTGGGCATCGGCCTGCTGTTTAACTTCGTGGGCGATGCGAAGGAGCGCGATGTGATGGTCAACAGCGTGGCGCCGGTCTGGGACGGCAACGAGACCTGGCTGGTGCTCGGTGGCGCAGGCCTGTTCGGCGCGTTTCCGCTGGCCTATGCGGTGATTATTGATGCGCTCACCATTCCTCTCACCGCGATGCTGATCGGCCTCATCTTCCGCGGCGTCGCCTTTGAGTTCCGCTTCAAAGCCACGCCGTCGCACCGCAAATTCTGGGACTACTCCTTTGCCGGCGGCTCTCTGCTCGCCACCTTCAGCCAGGGCGTGGTGGTGGGCGCCGTGATTAACGGCTTCGACGTTGAGGGGCGGCGTTTCGTCGGCTCCGCGCTTGACTGGCTCACCCCCTTTAACCTCTTCTGCGGTATCGGGCTGGTTGTGGCCTACACGCTGCTGGGCACCACCTGGCTCATCATGAAAAGTGAAGGCGCGCTGCAGGCCCGCATGCGCGAACTGACCCGCCACGTGCTGCTGGCGCTGATGGTCGTCATCGCCGTAGTGAGCATCTGGACGCCGCTCGGCTGGCAGTACGTGGCCGACCGCTGGTTTACCCTGCCCAACTTCTTCTGGTTCCTGCCGGTGCCTCTGCTGGTCGGGCTTTTCAGCGTGCTGATCTGGCGCCTGACCCGCAACCCAGCCAGCCACGCTCGCCCCTTCCTGCTGACGCTGGGGCTTATTTTCCTCGGGTTTAGCGGGCTCGGCATCAGCCTCTGGCCGAACATTATTCCGCCGCGCATCACCCTGTGGGAAGCCGCGGCCCCGCCTGCCAGCCAGCTGTTTATGCTGGTAGGCACGTTACTGATTATTCCGGTGATCCTGGTGTACACCGCCTGGAGCTACTACGTCTTCCGGGGCAAAGTGTCGGATACTGAAGGCTATCACTGAGGAACGCTATGACCGACTGGCATACACGAGCCATTATTTATCAGATTGATACCGCGCTATTTTATGATTTGAACGGCGATGGCTGCGGGGACATCGCCGGGATCGCGGCCAAGCTGCGCTATATACGCCGCATGGGGGCGACGGTCATCTGGATCACCCCGTTTTACCTCACGCCCTTTCTCGATGAAGGCTACGACGTCAGCGACCACCTCCAGGTGGATCCCCGCTTCGGAAAGCTGGCCGATATCATCGCCTTTATCGAGCAGGCCCGCGAGCTGGGCATGCAGGTCATTATCGAGCTGCTGATCCAGCACACGTCGGACGCGCATCCCTGGTTCCAGCAGGCCCGCCGCAACCCGGCGTCACCCTATCGTGATTACTACCTCTGGTCGGATAACGACGAGGACGATACGCCCCCCATGTTTCCCGGCGTGGAAAAGAGCATCTGGACCTGGGACGACGAGGCGGGACAATACTACCGGCACATGTTCTATCGTCACGAGCCGGATCTGAACCTTACCTCGCCCGCGGTGCTTAAAGAGATTGAAAACATCATCCTCTTCTGGCTCAAGCTGGGCGTGTCGGGATTTCGCCTCGACGCCGCATCCCATCTCACCACCCAGGCAGGAAACGGTGATGAAAAAAAGGGTCTGTGGATCCTCGAACATATGCGGCGTCTTATCGAAGAGCGCAATCCGGACGCGATCCTGCTGGGCGAAGTTGACGTAGACGTTGAGCCCTATAAAGACTACTTCGGCAATAACGACCGCCTGAATCTGGTGCTCAACTTCTGGCTCAACAAGTATTTCTACGTCAGCCTGGCCCGCAAAAGCGCCCGCCCGCTGCGCAATGCGGTGAAGAAGATGATCGTCCCGCCTGACTCCTGCTGTTTTGCCAACTGGCTGCGTAATCACGACGAGCTGGATCTGGAAGGCATCAGTCAGAAAGACAAACAGTTTGTCCTCGATACCTTCGCCCCTGATGAGGAGATGAACGTCTATCAGCGCGGGATCCGCCGCCGCCTGGCCCCGATGCTCAACGGCGATCGGAAGCGGCTGGCGTTCTGCCACGCGGTGCTGTTTTCCCTGCCGGGTGTCCCGGTGATGCGCTACGGCGACGAGATCGGCATGGGTGACGACCTGGATCTGGAGGAGCGCTACGCCGTCCGCACGCCGATGCAGTGGGCAGGATCGCAAGGAGGTGGTTTCTCTGCAGCCGACCCGGGAAAATTTATCGCGCCGATTATCGACCATGGCCCTTACCGCTATCAGAAAGTCAACGTCTCCGATTCGCTGCTTCACCACAACTCGCTTCTGCACCGGATCATCGATATTGCCACTACCCGCTCGGAGTTCCCCGAAATCGCCGTTGCGCCCTTTCGCATTATCACAATCGATGATGACGCGGTGCTGGGGCTTTATTACGAGACCGACGAGCGCAGCATCCTGACCTTCGTCAACTTCAGCGACCAGCCGGTGCAGTTCACCGCCAAAGGGATCCGCAACGCCACCTGGACCGCCTGTCTCGAGGACAAGCGCTACGATGACGCGCTGATTTGCGGTAAAACCGTTCAGCTCAGCCTTGGCGGCTACGGCTATCGCTGGTTCTGGACGCACCGTAGCGCGCTGCGCTGACTACGGTTTCCGGCGAGTTATCAGACGCGTCAGCACTATTCCCGCCACCGCGAGGGCGCCAAGGGCCACTTTCCCCGGCATGCCGGAGGTGACGGACGGCGCGCGGGTTTTCGCCTCGTCAGTAAAACGGCCATGGATTTTATGCAGATCGTTAACCGGCTGGTCGAGGTAGTCCCGGCGATCCGGCGCGTTGAGATCGTCGGTCATCTGGCCTTCCCACGCCTTTTTAACCATCAGCCGGTCAAGAAAACCGGGGAAGAAAAATTGCCCGACGATTGACTGGATGGTGCTGCTGCCAACCCACAGCTCGCGCACCGGCTTTTGCGCCACCCTGAAGATGGCGCTGGCGGCCACCTCAGGCTCAAAGACCGGCGGCACCGGGCGCATCGCCCAGGCGAACTTGTTCCTCGCCCATTCGAACTGCGGGGTATTGAGCCCCGGCATCTGGACCATCGAAAGCTGAACCCGGCTGTTCTCATGCATCAGCTCGGTACGCACCGCATCGGTGAACCCACGGATCGCCGCTTTTGCCCCGCAGTAGGCTGACTGCAGCGGAATGGAACGGTAGGCCAGCGCGGAGCCCACCTGGATAATCACCCCCCTGTCGCGCGGAACCATAAGTTCGAGCGCGGCGCGAGTGCCGTTCACGTAGCCGAGGTACGTCACCTCAGTCACGCGCCGAAACTCGTCCGGCGTGAGGGTACGAAACGGCGCCAGCACGGCCCCCATCGCGTTGTTCACCCAGACATCAATCGCGCCGAGGCGATACTCAATTTCGTTAGCGGCATCCACCACCGCCTGGCTGTCGACGACGTCCGCCTGCACGGCGTGGGCATTAACGCCAAAGCGCCGTAGCTCCTCCTGGGTAGAGTGCAGGCTGGCCTCATCGCGGGCGATGAGCCCCACGTCGTAACCCGCCTTTGCAAAGTGCAGCGCCGTGGCTTTTCCCACGCCCGCCGTCCCGCCGGTAATCACTATGACAGCCATAGAACCTCCACGTGAGTTTATCCGTTATTCCCGTCCGACAAGGTTGTCACCAGTTCAGCCAGCGAGTAATGCACCGCTTTTTCGACCACATCCTGACAGTCACCGGAGAAAAGCACGGTGCGGGTCTTCGTCTCGCCGCGTATGTTCCACGCGAAGCAGACCGTCCCCGCCGCCGTGCCGTCGTCGCCCCCTTCCGGGCCCGCATAGCCGCTGATGGCGATGCTAATATCCGCCTTGGCGATGTCGCGGATACTGGCGGCCATTTCGGTTACCGTCTGCTCGCTCACGGCCGTAAACCGCTCAAGCGTCTCGGGACGCACGCCGAGGATCCGCGCTTTAGCTTCATCGCTGAACACGACCAGCCCAACATCATAAAATTCGGCGGTGTTTTCCTCTGCGCAAAGCGCCACCGAGAGTTTTCCGCCCGTGCAGGATTCCGCGGTGGTTAAGCGAAGCCCGAGATCGGTTAATTTGCTCGCCACCTTTTTCGTCAGTTCACCCACGGTATTATTGCTGTCGTGAAAAAGATTGCTCATCTTGCCGCCTCTTATTTCTCGAAAGGAATGATTGAAATATGCCCATTGCGCTCAAGTATGGCATATTTAATGTCGCTTATTTCCGTAATGCCATTATTTTGACGCGCTGACACCAGAATATCATCACAGGACACGTCAACTTTTTTCAGTTTATCGGCTAACGGCACGCCGTTCTCAACAAGAATAACAGGAGTGCCATCCAGAATATTCTCCACCGGCGAGAAATATTTCTTCATCAACCCGAATATAATATCGACCACCACCAGCGTGGTAATGGTAATCATCGCACCGGTAACGGAAAAATCCTGTCCGAGAAGCGCCTGCTGCGTGGCTTCACTAATTATAAGGAGCAGAATGAGATCGAAGCTGGTCATCTGCAGCAGCGCGCGACGCCCGGCCACTTTAAATACCACCACGAGGAACAGATAAATAGCCAGCGCGCGAAAGACCATATCCATATCAGCCTCCTAGGGGTAAATAAATTGCCAGATGTTAATTTCCGGCTCGCTGTTGACGCGGATGACGGTGTTCCATTTACCGGCTCTGGAAGGTGTCGTGAAGAGTAACACGGAGAAGCTGTCTGTTTTTTTCAGGTTGTTATAGACAAAATAGAGAGTCTTCCCGCGGCTGAACATAGCGTCGGGCTGCGGCCAGACGCTGCCGTGCTCATACGCATCGCTGCTCTCGCTGGTCATGCTGAGGACATACTTCCCCTCGCTCTGCACCGGAAACGCGAGCGCCATCCGCGTCTCTGTCTCCCGTCGTCCAAAGCGTTCATAGTCTATGGTCAATGATTTAGAGGAATTCGTTTTGACCGTGTCGCTGACCATTCCGCTGGAAAAAAGACCGGCAATCGCCGCGACGATAATACCCAGCAGAACAATAAAACCCACCTGACGAAACGCGTATTCAAACGTCAGCAAACGATAACTCTCATCTATCCCGGGTAACTTTTCATTTTCACGCTTCATGGCCATCGTCACCGTTTCGCTTATTATCCGATAATTTTGATTTCTAACGCGAATGTTTTTAGGACTTATCACATTTGCCACATAAAGGAATAGCAACAATACTTAATAAGTCAAGACACGCAAAATGAAGGATATCGGATGAAATTATCACTTATTTCCGCTTTATTGATATTTCTGGTTCCGGCCGCATGGGCAGATAATAACGGGGGTTTACAAAAAGGCGAAGCGCCACCGCCTCCCCACGCGCTTGATAGCGGATATCGCGGAACCGACGACGCGCGTATTATGACCATCAGGCAGGCAAAGGAATTGCACGATGGTGCGACAATTTCCTTACGCGGTAATCTTATTGACGGTAGCGGCGATAAGTTTGTATTTCAGGATAAAACCGGAAAAATCGACGTTATTATTCCCCAGGCAGTCTTCGACGGCAGAACGGTAAAACCCGACCAGATGATCAGTATCAACGGTTCGCTTGATAAAAAATCCTCTCCTGCCGTCGTCCGTGTTGATCGTTTGCAGAAATAATTCAGCGAAGCGTTAACGCTGCAGTTATCCATCAAATCTCACCCCTTGGCTTAAGGAGTCAGCTATGAGTGATACTAAACAACGTACGAACGCTTACCCGCAGCCCCCGTTCCCGGAACAGCCGCAAACGCCGCCGGGACTGGCATCCGAAATGCAGCCTGTACCCGACCACGGGGAACAAAGCTATAAAGGACATGGCCGCCTTGCCGGCAAAAAAGCGCTAATTACCGGCGGAGACTCCGGCATTGGTCGCGCGGTCGCTATCGCCTATGCGCGTGAAGGCGCTGACGTTGCCATTAACTACCTGCCCGAAGAGGAAAAAGACGCCGCTGAGGTCATCGAGCTGATCGAAGCGGAAGGCCGCAAGGCCATCGCGTTGCCGGGTGACGTCCGGGACGAAACCTTCTGTCAGAATCTGGTCGAAGAAGCCGTGTCGAAACTGGGCGGGCTGGACATTCTGGTCAACAACGCCGGCCGTCAGCAGTTCCGTGAATCGCTTGAGGAACTGACCACGGAAGATTTTGACGCAACGTTTAAAACCAACGTTTACGCTCCGTTCTGGATCACCAAGGCGGCGCTGCGCCACCTGAAAGCGTCGTCCGTTATCATTAATACCTCCTCCGTTCAGGCGGTGAAGCCCAGCCCCGTGTTGCTGGACTATGCCCAGACGAAAGCCTGTCTGGCGGTATTCACCAAGTCCTTAGCCAAACAGCTGGGTCCGAAAGGCATTCGCGTCAACGCGGTCGCTCCAGGCCCTTACTGGACGGTGCTGCAGTCCAGCGGCGGGCAGCCGATGGAAAAAGTGAAGGAGTTCGGTGGCGACACCCCGCTGGGACGTCCGGGCCAGCCCGTTGAGATTGCCCCGCTGTACGTCACGCTGGCCTCGGATGAATGTTCATTTACGTCCGGCCAGGTGTGGTGCTCCGATGGCGGTGACGGCGTGATCTAAACCGGTAGACAATACCCCTCCGCAATGAGCAATAAATGAACAAGGATGTTCGCTTTTATTCCCCCGCCAAAAAACATGTTGTAACTCAAACAGATCAAATGTTAAAAATATTTTGCTATCAGGTTATCAAAATTAAACAACTTAACTTGTCACCCGCATCGCTCTGTTTTTAACATCGCCTATGGAAAAAAATGGTCTGTTCAGTCAGCGCATACGCTTGCGCCATTTGCATACATTTGTGGCCGTCGCTCAACAGGGAACGCTGGGGCGTGCGGCTGAAACTCTCAACCTGAGCCAGCCTGCGCTCTCAAAAACCCTCAACGAGCTGGAACAGCTGACCGGTGCCCGTCTTTTTGACCGCGGCCGGCTGGGGGCGCAGCTTACCATCGTGGGCGAACAGTTCCTCACGCACGCCGTTAAAGTGCTGGATGCGCTCAATACCGCTGGCCAGTCCCTGCACCGAAAAGAAGAGCAATCCAGTGAGGTGGTGCGCGTGGGCGCTCTGCCTACCGCGGCGCTGGGCATTCTTCCGCCCGTTATCGGCCAGTTCCACAAGCAGCAGCGGCATACCACGATTCAGGTCGCCACCATGAATAACACCATGCTGCTCGCGGGGCTGAAATCCGGCGAACTGGATCTCGGAATCGGGCGCATGTCCGACCCTGAGCTGATGGGCGGCCTCAACTATGAACTGCTGTTCCTGGAGTCTCTGAAGCTGGTGGTTCGTCCCGATCACCCCCTGCTGCAGGACACGGTAACGTTAAGCCGCGTGATGGAGTGGCCGGTAGTGGTCTGCCCAAAAGGGACCGTTCCCCGCCAGACCGCCGAAACCTTGCTGCAAATGCAGGGGTGTACGCTGCCCTCAGGGTGTATCGAAACGCTATCGGCCTCGCTTTCACGCCAGCTTACGCTGGATTATGACTACGTCTGGTTCGTCCCCTCCGGTGCGGTGAAAGATGATTTACGTCAGGGAACGCTGATCGCCCTGCCGATTACCTCCCCCGGCCCCGGTGAACCTATCGGCATTTTGACCCGCGTAGACACGCCGCTTTCAACGGGCGCGCAGACGCTGCTGAGCGCTATTCGTAAATCAATGCCGGTCTGACACTTTTCTCCCTTCACCCTAACCCTTTCTGAAAGGCTGAGGGTTTCCCATAAAATAATGCATGCACAGACGGCCCCCCTCTCCCTCGAGGGAGAGGGCTGGGGTGAGGGGGAACATACGGCTCTGGTGGTCATTCCGTTCACTTTATGTTCCTTGCTACTCTGTAACGACATGGCCTGTGAACGTGCCAGGATGGCTCAGTCGCCACCACCCTGGCGACCCGGGCTCCCGGCGGTAAATCGCCGCTTCGCGGTGCCCTCGGCTTATTCCTTCCGGCTTATCGGGGACGGGCGGAGGTAACATCCCTGTAAAGCCCGCCCTCTCGGCGCATCCCTGCGCCTCGCCCCGGCCTGCAGGAAACGCCTCAGCGATTTACAGCCGGACCAGGACATCGCTATAAATCAGGCAATTTTCAATAGCCACATTCATCGCTTCATGTTGAGAAATTACAGGGGGATCCTGCAGCCCCGATAGGGCGAGCAAACTGTTCCGTCCGACCTCATTTCCTGCGCGCTAACCAATTAATGCGGAATAATCCATTAACAATTGCGTAAAACAATTTAACAGTTTTATCATAGCGACGAGTTCACCAAATGGTTCGTAAATAATTTTACAACCCCGAATTCACCCGTATTAATCATTCTTCCCTCCGCATTTATTACCCAACTGGTACACACCCAGCGACGGGGGGATCTTAAGGAGACAGAAATGGCATTTGGCAGCGCGCCACGTGGGATACCGCGTATCCTGCAGTGGCTCCTTGCCGGACTGATGTTGCTCATCGGTCTGGCAGTCGGCGGGCTGGGCTTTAAGCTCGTCACCGTAGGCGGAAGTGGATACTTCCTGATAATGGGCGTGGTGATGGTGATTGCCGCGATCCTGATTTTCCTCAATCGCAGCAGCGGGATCGTGCTTTACGGCATCGCCTTCATTGCCTCGCTGTTCTGGGCGGTAGGCGATGCGGGCTGGGATTTCTGGCCGCTCTTCTCTCGCCTGTTTACCTTTGCCGTACTGGCCTTCCTCTGCGCCATCGTCTGGCCTTTCCTGCGCGCGGCAAACCACAGCGTTGCGAACAAGGCGCCCGCTTTTGGCGTCGCGGCCGTGCTCGCGGTGGCGATGCTGGTCAGCCTGGGCTGGATGTTTAAGCCGCAGACCCTCGTGGCAGCGAACGAGCCCGTTCCGGTGAAACCCGTCGCCCCCGGCGAGCAGCAAAAGAACTGGGCGCACTGGGGCAATACCACCCACGGCGACCGTTTCGCCGCGCTGGACCAGATTAACAAGCAAAACGTCCGCGATCTGAAAGTCGCGTGGGTTGCGCACACCGGCGATATTCCGCAGAGCAACGGCTCCGGCGCGGAAGATCAGAACACGCCATTGCAGATTGGCGACACGCTGTACGTCTGTACCCCGTACAGTAAAGTGCTGGCGCTGGACGTGGATTCCGGCAAAGAAAAATGGCGCTACGATTCCAAAGCCACGGCGCCTAACTGGCAGCGCTGCCGCGGTCTGGGCTATTTTGAAGACCATTCCAGCGTGACAACGTCACAGGCAGAGACACCGCCTGCGGCATGCCCTCGCCGCCTGTTCCTGCCGACCACCGACGCCCGCCTGATTGCCATCAACGCGGATACCGGCAAGGTCTGCGAAGACTTCGGTGACCATGGCACCGTGGATCTGAGCGTCGGCATGGGCGAGATCAAGCCCGGGTATTATCAGCAGACCTCCACGCCGCTGGTCGCAGGCAATGTTGTCGTCGTCGGCGGTCGCGTCGCGGATAACTACTCCACCGGCGAACCGCCGGGCGTGGTGCGCGCCTACGACGTTCACACCGGTAAACTGGCGTGGGCGTGGGATCCGGGTAATCCAAAACTGACCGGCCTGCCGCCGGAAGGCCAGACCTACACCCGCGGCACGCCGAACGTCTGGTCAGCAATGTCTTACGACGCTAAGCTGAACCTGATCTACCTGCCAACCGGCAACGCCACCCCGGACTTCTGGGCGGGCGAACGTACCGCGCTGGACGATAAGTACAGTTCCTCCATCGTCGCCGTCGACGCGACCACCGGTCAGGTGCGCTGGCATTTCCAGACAACCCACCACGACCTGTGGGACTTTGACCTGCCTTCCCAGCCGCTGCTGTACGACCTGCCCGACGGTAAGGGCGGTACCACGCCCGTGCTGGTGCAGACCAGCAAGCAGGGCATGATCTTCATGCTTAACCGCGAAACCGGCAAGCCGGTGGCGAAGGTAGAAGAACGTCCTGTCCCGGCGGGTAACGTTGAAGGTGAACGCTACTCGCCGACCCAGCCGTATTCCGTTGGCATGCCGATGATTGGCAACCAGACGCTGACCGAATCCGACATGTGGGGGGCGACGCCTGTCGACCTGCTGCTGTGCCGTATTCAGTTTAAAGAGATGCGTCATCAGGGCGTCTTCACCCCGCCGGGTCTCGACCGTTCCCTGCAGTTCCCTGGCTCACTCGGCGGGATGAACTGGGGTAGCGTCTCCGTTGACCCGAACAACAGCCTGATGTTCGTCAACGATATGCGCCTGGGCCTGGCAAACTACATGGTGCCGCGCGCTAACGTGGCGAAAAACGCCAGCGGCATCGAGATGGGCATCGTACCGATGGACGGCACGCCGTTCGGCGCGATGCGCGAACGCTTCCTGTCGCCGCTGGGCATTCCGTGCCAGAAGCCGCCGTTTGGCACCATGTCGGCCGTTGACCTGAAAACCGGCAAGCTGGTGTGGCAGGTGCCTGTCGGCACGGTGGAAGATACCGGGCCGCTGGGCATTCGTATGCACATGCCAATCCCAATCGGCATGCCGACGCTGGGCGCATCACTCTCTACCCAGTCCGGCCTGCTGTTCTTCGCCGGCACGCAGGATTTCTACCTGCGCGCGTTTGATACCGCCACCGGGAAAGAGATCTGGAAAGACCGTCTGCCGGTCGGCAGCCAGTCCGGCCCGATGACCTACGTGTCGCCGAAAACCGGTAAGCAGTACATCATCATCAACGCCGGGGGCGCCCGACAGTCGCCGGATCGCGGGGATTACGTTATCGCGTACGCGTTACCCGATAAGCAATAAGATGTGAAAAAGGGACCGAAAGGTCCCTTTTTTTTGCCCGGTGGCGACTCAGAACGTTTCCCAGTTATCCCCGGAAACCGTCGCCGCCGGACGCAACGGCGCGTTCTTCGCCACTGGCGCAGACGTCACCACGCGGCCTGGCTTTGTACTGCTCAGACGAAACGCGCCGACCGCCTCGGTCAAACGCGCGCCCTGTTCTTCCAGAGACGCGGCGGCCGCAGAGGCTTCTTCCACCAGCGAGGCGTTCTGCTGGGTCACTTTATCCATCTCAGAAATCGCCTGGCTCACCTGCACGATACCGCGGCTCTGCTCATCGGACGCGGCGGCAATCTCCAGCATGATGTCGGTCACGCGTTTAACCGCTTCGACGATTTCATTCATGGTGTTACCGGCAGCCACAACCTCACCGGAGCCCTGGTCGATCAGCGAGACCGATTCGTTAATCAGGCTTTCGATCTCTTTTGCGGCATTCGCACTGCGGCTTGCAAGGGTTCGGACTTCGCTTGCCACCACGGCAAACCCGCGCCCCTGCTCGCCCGCCCGCGCCGCTTCTACCGCCGCGTTAAGCGCCAGGATATTGGTCTGGAACGCAATGCTGTTGATGACGGCGGTGATCTCGGAGATTTTTTTCGAACTGGTGGAGATATTGCCCATGGTTTTGACCACGCCGGAGACCATCTGGCCGCCGCGGCTGGCTTTCCCGGAGGCATCTTCCGCCAGCTTGCTGGCATGATGGGCGTTATCGGCGTTCTGTTTCACCGTCGCGGTAAGCTGTTCCATGCTTGCGGCGGTTTGCTCAATGGCCGCAGCCTGCTGTTCGGTACGCGAAGAGAGATCGGTGTTACCGGCGGAAATCTCGCTGGTGCCGCGGTAGATCTCTTCCGCCCCCTGACGTACGGTGCCCACCGTGTTTTCAAGCGAGTGCTGCATGGTTTGCAGATCGCGCGTCAGGAGGCCAATTTCGCTGCGCCCGGCCACGTCGTCCGGCATCGTCAGGTCGCCTTTGGCGATATTCTCGATACGTTTCGCTGCACGCTGCAAAGGATTGATTACCGTGCGGCGCAGCACGACAAAGGTCATCGCCGTAAGCACCAGCGCCAGCGCAAACGCGCCCACCATAAACATCAGGCCCAGCTGCGTGCGGCTGTGCGCCTGGGCCGTCAGCGCATTGGCACGCTCGGTACGGATCTTAATCGCCTTCAGCAGCACGGCGTTGTAAGCGTCATCCAGCGGACGCGCCGTTTCGTTTTCGTGGTTGATAATCGCTTCGAACATGCCGTTTTTGGCGAATTTCACCATCGGCTGCATGCCCGCAATATAGGCGTCGTACCGCGCCTTGAGATCCTCATCCAGCGCTGCACCCTCAGCGGTACGCACGGCACGATTCATATAGGCGGTAAAGCTCTCCTGGGACTGCTTAATACGCGTTTCCGCCTCGCTGATGTTCTGCTTCATCGCATCCATCTCCGCGATACGGCTTGCCGCACCGGCGTGGATCAGATTGATACGCGCGGTACGCAGATGGTTTGAGCTGTTCGACAGCCCCATACGCACCTGAATTTCGGACGTGACATCCTGCTGATCGTTATCGGCCTGCAGCAGGAAATACCCCGCCAGACTCGAGCTCAAGGCGAACAGAAGAATAATGCCACCGAGAATGGAGGAAAACAGCGGAACCAGCCTGATGTGATGCAAGAAGCTCAGCTTGCGCTGCGCCTGCATCGAAGTAGTGTTGTCCATGACCGTCGACTCTCTTGTAGGTAAGATGCGTAAAAACACGCCTGTTAAATAGTCATCGGCACGGCAGAGATTTAGATTACGGCTAAAAACGCCGCACTGGTCACACTTTAGAGAAGATTATTAAAGAAACGCCAGCGGTGAAAAACCGCTGGCAGAAGAGCTACTTGTCGCCGAAATGAATGACAGTACGGATGGATTTTCCTTCGTGCATCAGATCGAACGCGTCGTTGATCTGCTCCAGCGGCAAGCGGTGGGTAATGAACGGGTCGAGCTGAATCTTGCCGACCATAGCATCTTCAACCATACCCGGAAGCTGGGTACGGCCCTTCACGCCGCCAAACGCGGAACCGCGCCATACGCGACCGGTGACCAGCTGGAACGGACGGGTTTTAATCTCCTGGCCCGCGCCGGCCACGCCAATGATGATGCTCTCGCCCCAGCCTTTGTGGCAGCATTCGAGTGCGGAACGCATCACGTTCACGTTGCCGATACATTCGAAGCTGAAGTCAACGCCGCCGTCGGTCATCTCAACGATGACGTCCTGAATCGGTTTTTCGTGATCTTTCGGGTTCACGAAATCGGTCGCGCCCATTTCACCCGCCAGCCTGAATTTCTCCGGGTTGGTGTCGACCGCGATGATACGCCCGGCCTTCGCCTGCACCGCGCCCTGAATCACCGCCAGACCAATGCCGCCGAGACCGAACACCGCCACGGTGTCGCCCTCTTTGACTTTTGCCGTGTTATGCACCGCGCCAATTCCGGTGGTCACGCCGCAGCCCAGCAGGCAGACTTTATCCAGCGGCGCCTGCGGGTTCACCTTCGCCAGGGAAATTTCCGCGCAAACGGTGTACTCGCTGAAGGTGCTGGTGCCCATGTAGTGGTAAACAGGCTCGCCGTTATAGGAGAAACGGGTGGTACCGTCCGGCATCAGCCCTTTCCCCTGAGTGGCGCGAACCGCCTGGCAGAGGTTGGTTTTACCGGATTTACAGAACTTACACTCGCCGCATTCCGCGGTGTACAGAGGGATAACGTGATCGCCAGGCTTCAGGCTGGTCACGCCCTCGCCCACTTCCACCACAATCCCGCCGCCTTCATGACCCAGCACCGCCGGGAAGACGCCTTCCGGATCGTCACCGGAGAGCGTAAACGCATCGGTATGGCACACGCCGGTATGGGTGATTTTGATCAGCACTTCGCCTTTCTTCGGCGGTGCCACGTCGATTTCAACGATTTTCAGCGGCTGTCCGGGACCAAATGCAACTGCAGCGCGAGATTTCATCATGTCTTCCCTTTTTGTCAGGTGTGTGGGTTTATTTTAGATAAGAGCGCAGCAAATGGCCGACTTCCGCCATGCGTACGGCTCGCTGATCCGGCGTGGTTTCCCCCGTCACCAGCTCATCTTTGAGGTGAATTTCAACCATTTCGCCCATCAGGCCATTGGCAGCCCCGCGCACGGCGGCGATTTGCTGCAAAATGGCCAGACAGGGGTCGCCCGACTCCAGCGCGCGTTCAAGGGCATCAACCTGGCCCCGAATGCGGCGGACGCGAGTAAGAATACGTTTTTTATCTTCGGGTGAATGCGGCATACGCCCTCCTGATACTATAGGGGGGTATGGTATCCTTTGATGCGATTTTATGTAAACATTAAATTTTAATATTTATCATCCAGCTACTTCACTTAGCGTCTGCTCAGCATGACATTAAAATTTTTCAGATACTCCATGTTTTTCGTTCTGACAGGTCCATAGCCTTTTTGACCGGCTTCCTGTTGATTAGTACACTGTGATATTAGTAATGTCTTCATTAGCAACGTAAAGGGCTCCCTGTAAAGAAGCGTTTCTCCGAATAAGAGCTCATCAGTATTCTCCGTGAGGCCGAAGCTGAATTTTCTGCTACGGAATTCTGACGTATGCACGTTATTTCAGACGCCAAATTCTACATCTGGCGCAAGAAGTTTGGCTGCATGGAAGTCCCTGAGGTGAAGAGGCTCAATTCGCTTGAAGAGGAGAACACCCGGCCCAAGAAATTACTTGCTGAAGCCATGCTGAATAAGGAGGCGATTCAGATGGCTCTTGGTCGTAAATACTGACTACAGACCAGAGACGGGAAGCTGTGTTGATATGTGATGCGACTGGCCTGTCGCAACGTCGTATCTACAGACATAGAGGTGTGCACTTGTCAGTCTGTCGACCCGCAGCTATGACGCTAAGTGTCTGATGCCTGTTTATTAGGCCGCATCTCTGGGC
Organism: Enterobacter sp. E20; assembly: GCF_000801755.2. Taxonomy (NCBI): domain Bacteria; kingdom Pseudomonadati; phylum Pseudomonadota; class Gammaproteobacteria; order Enterobacterales; family Enterobacteriaceae; genus Enterobacter; species Enterobacter sp. E20. The sequence goes on along the minus strand of NZ_CP012999.1, from coordinate 2,306,416 downwards.
TGGCGCTAGAACACAGTCGTTTTGGTAATCGGCGCATTTGACGGTTACTCCGTCCGGAGGGCCTTCACATCAATCACAAGCGGGTACAACGCATTTACTACTTTAACTGACTGAGCGTAAAACGTAGACAACGCCGTAAAGGACTGGCGATCAAAAGGTTTCCGCTTCTGCATCCGGACGAACCGAATCTGATCAGGTCGATGGATTTCGTTATGAATCCATTGACTACTGGTCGCAGGATCGAGTGCCTGACCAACATGGATGATTTGAGAGATGAGTGCCTGGCAATTACCGTCGCATTCGGGGTTTCAGGCGTATAGGTTACGCGTATTCTGGACAGTATTGCGCTGTTTCATAGTTTATTCAGCTGCTATAAGAACCGTTCAGGGACTGGAATTCACCTGCTGCGCAATGAATTCAGTAGGCTTTTTAGTATAGGGTGGAACTGAGTCTTATCCAGTCAAACGAGATTCAGTACGGATTGATTGAGATTTACACATACAATTTTAAATGAGCACCTGAACGAGCACTGGTTAAGATATATTTTCACTTTAGGAAAACGATTAATTTCTAGTGATTGGATTATGATGAGTGTCCTCCACATCATCGCTGGATTACCAGACTCCAGCTGAATTTGCAGCCGACTGGTGAAATGAGGGTATGGATAAAAACCAACATTACTAATAGAAGGCTGTATTTAATCCTTGGTCAGGTTACCGCCATGAAATTATAATATCCTTACCAGTCAATGTATCTTCTCACCACTCAATTAAGCGTACGTTCCATAAAACACGTAAGCAATAGCACCAAGTTTGACCGATAAAAAATATCGAGAGATTTTTATATTTCCTATAACACCCATAAAAATGCTGAAACATCCGGAATTAAGCAATCGTTAAACCCGATTAATGAACCGGGTTTAACCTCACCTGAATCCAGATGAATAACTTAGTCCTAACCAATAAAGAATCACTCTATTACATGTAGGGGGTTATTCACACAACTTGACCTTTTCCCATTCTCTTTTAAGAACAACTCTCACGACATTCATTAGATCTTCAGTTTTACTACACAATCCGCTGTAAACATAAGGGACGTTATCAAGGAAGCCAGTTTCATCATTAATGCTTAACTCTCCAATTATTTTAAAAATCAATTGGATCAAATCCTTTATTTCATGCGTCTCTTTTTCATCATGATTAAGACTCAATAATATAATAAACTTCATCCGATCTAGGTCATTGCGAGAAGTTCTACTTCTCTCGAGACATACTGTGAATTTATCCCCTGCTTCTGTATTGCGTTCTTTTAGTGCTTCGCTATAACCTGATTTTTCATAGCGCTCAGCAGCCTTAGTCATACTTCTTTCATGTATCAGATAATCAGTGCGAGCATCATAATGTGTAAATGCTAATGAACAAAACTCTGCAATATTACGCCTGAAATCATCGATCCATTTTTGTCTGTTCGCAGAAATAACTTGTGCATTTATAGTCTTTTGCGTAAGTGTTTTTTGCACTTCGCGTTCTTCTTTCAAAGAAGCAAATTGAGAAGCACGCTCACCCATCATAAACAATTGCTGTTTTGCTCTTTCTGATTTCAAAAACCGTTGTTGCTCATCCCTTTCTTTTTTTACATTCTTAGCATTAACATGAAATGTTCTCCATGCGATTAAAGCTGGAATGATACCGCCAAGGAAGGTTGCACCCACAGTTAACCACAACTGATTATAATCAGTAGGTGCATCGATAGTTAGTTTTGGTAGTGATGCGAGTTTTAAAAAAAGCTGATCAACGTTGCCTGCTTCAAGAAGCTTGAATGGAATCCCCTGCCAAGACATAGAATATCCTTAAGTTCATGTAATAAAGGGAGACAAGATAACACTTAATTTGATATGGCGGAATTGTGAAGCAAATAAAAAACCGCTTGGGCTGGTTTAGGGATGATGCTAGTGCGTGTAAAACATCCAAGCATGGCATAGGTTTGTCAGTTTTTCTTAGATGATTAACTTTTTGTGCTCTTTTAATGCGAACATGCAATTTTCACTGCTCGCTCGAGATAGATACCCAAGCCTCATCGCCGTTTTGTCTAGCCATTTCGGGTAGGCTTTGTAACATTTGGAGCCCTTGATGGTGATCAGCTTTAATCCCCGCACATCGACAATCTTCAGCGCCTCCAAGGACTATGCGGGCACCTACCACATCGCCAACATTTAGTTTCCATACAGGCAGTCGACAGATATCCTGCACCACTAACCGAGTATTTGTAACCACCACTCTCCTTAATCACTCCGCCCTTGTGCCATGCCACAGCGTATGTCCTGGCATTTGTGTTTTCATAATCTACCCGTCATTGACGAGTCCTTGTTCACACCGGCTGCGTTCAAAACCAAAACATCAAACACACCTTTAGACAAAAGCCACTTACTTTGACAAACGTTACCAAATAGTCTTCTAAAAAAATTCGCAGTTCATGTGCTGCAAATAAACCAACCCACGGAGATAAAATGCTGTTATTTTTTACAATGTTAATATTTTCACTGACGCTTTCATTTTCTCCTGGCCCCGTTAATATGGTGGTTATATCGTCTGGTGCCGTTCACGGTTTTAGAAAGACCTTCTCATTTGTCTCCGGTGCAACGATAGGGTTTACGCTATTACTTATCTTTATATGTTTCGGCTTTTACGCTGCAATCGAAAAATATCCAGTGTTTTTCCGGTATCTTAATATTGCCGGTTCTTTATTTATCATGTATATGGGCTATAAGATAGCGTCGTCACGCTCCGATATGTCATTAACAAAAACGGATTCACCCGGTTTTGTTCAGGGTTTTGTCATGCAGTGGATCAACCCAAAAGCTTGGACCGCGTGCGCCTCAGGAGCTGCGATGTTTTCTGAACCCTCAACCCCTGTGACAGCACTCGTTTTTATCACGGTCTATTTTTTTGTCTGTTACCTGTCGCTTTCTGCCTGGGCATTGATGGGAGAAAAGGTATCGGTTCTTCTCAGGAGCACACGGCAGCTCCGTACGTTTAACGTGTTGATGGGCGGGTTGTTATTTATTACGGCGTGTTACATGCTCTTTTTAACGTTTTAAACCCGTTATAACGTGTGATACTCAATTGCGTTATAAATATCATTAATCAATTTGTAGGCAATACTGCTGGTCGACATATTAGAAGGCCATACGGCATAGACTTTCAGCGGTTCCAATGACCAGTCAGGAAGTATTTCCTGCATTTCTCCGCGCTTAACATCCTCTTCGCTTAAATAGCGAGGAGGTGCTGCAAGACCAATTTGTTGTCTGGCAAGAGCATAAGCGGCTTCGACATTATCTACATACACCGTGGGCGTATACGTCACGACAGCCGCTTCCCCATTTTTATGTCGGAATTCCCGGTTATTCTGCCTCATATTGAGTCCAATCCATGGCAGTTTCGCCAGGTCATCAGGATGCGTAATCGTCGGGTAATGGCTGAGCAATTCCCGGGACGCAACTACCTGGCGCGGCAGCACAAAAAGATGGCGCGCTTTAAGAGAGCTGTCCGGAAGTTCGCCGATTCGAAATGCCACATCGATACCGTCGGCAATAATATCTCTGCGCGTATCGCTGTAAGAGATATTCAGTAAAATGCCCGGATGACGTTTTATAAAATCGGCCAGATGGCGGGTAAACGCACTCTTCAGAAAAACGGCAGGAAGAGAAATAGTCAGCTTATTGGCCGTTGAGATTGAACGCTGCTTAAATTCAATGACCCCCTGCTCATACAGCGCCAGCATCGATTTGGCCGTTTCCAGCAAATTGGCGCCATCGTGAGTCAGAGAGAGTTTGCGGGTGTTTCTGTACAGCAACGCGCAGCCAAGATTTTTTTCCAGCTTTGATAAATGGGCGCTTGCCGTTGCAGTTGTAAGCCCTAACGCTTCTGCCCCACCTGAAATGGATCCTGCCTCAGCAATCTTTGCAAACACTATCAGATAACGAATGTCATCAATCATTTATCGTCCTGTTGCGACGGCGTTCCTGCGAACTACGCGTTTAATCATAGAGTTACGATATCGTACTTTCCTTCCCGGTCGCATCTCTTTTTATCGTTTGGACTTTACGCCCTACTCATTTTGCGAGGCGCTGCAGTGTCAACCCGGCGACATCCTTTCCTGGGAGCCGGACAGCCCGGAATGACGCGCCTGCGCCAGCGTTTGCAGCTCCTCCTTAAGCCAGCGCGTTGCGCCCCGCTGGCCGCTGCGTTTATGCGAGTAAATTTTCACTTCAAACGTGCGTATCGAAAACGGTAAAGGAAAAATCCTCAGGTCCGCTGCCGCAGCCAGCTTCTCAGCGGCAAAACGGGGGATTGCCATCAGCAGGTCGCTTTCGGCAACGATAAACGGCGCGCTCAGCATCGACGGCGTTTTGATCGCAATTTGTCGGGTATAGCCGAGTTGTTCGAGCCGCACGTCCAGAACACCCTGCTTCTCATTCCATGGCGTCACCACCAGGTGTCGGGCTGCGAGATAATCCTCCAGCGTCAGACGCGTCCGGCGCGCGTTGCCGATGACCACATACTCATCTTCAAACCAGTCGATCTCTTCCAGTTCCGGGTGCCGGATATCATCCTGAGTGCTGAACCCCAGCGCGAGATCCACTTCGCCCGCCAGCAGTTCCGTCAGCGCCGGGCTGTGCGGCAGATAGCGCAATTCGAAACGCAAACCCGGGGCAGCAAGCTGCAGTTTGTGCATCAGCGCCGGGAAAATGCACAGCGCGGTAAAGTCCGTAATCCCAATTTGTAAGATTTCGGTACTGCTGGCCAGGTCAAACTCCGGCTGCGGGGTCAGCTCATGATTGAGGAACGACAATGCGGAAGCAATGGAAGGCGCAAGCTGAGTGGCATACACGCTGGGGGACATGCGATGCCCTTCGCGAAAAAAGAGCGGGTCATTAAGGGTGATGCGCAAACGCGACAGCGCATGGCTCAGTGCCGATGTGCTCATCGCCAGCTCGTCAGCGGCCAGCCGAACGGAACGATGGCGGTAAATCGCGTCGAAAACGGGCAGCAGGTTTAAATCAAGACGCCTCAGTACCGGATGCATAATATTCATCTTTTGTTGATTTCATTGCACTTAATTCTTCGGACAATACTCCGTATGCTTAACGCCATCAATCGAAACACAGGCTAAAACACAGGGAAAATAATGAGCATCACCATTCGTCAGGCCCGCCCCGAAGATGCGGCGGCGATATACGCCATGATCTACGAGCTGGCGGTGTATGAAAAAGCGCCGGAAGAAGTGGTCACCACGCCGGAGGAGATCCGCGAAACGCTCTTTGGCGCAGGCACAAAAACCGAAGCGTTGATCGCGGAGTGTGAAGGCAAGACTGCCGGCTATGCCGTGTTCTTCACCAGCTATTCGACCTGGCTCGGACGCAACGGGATTTACATGGAAGACCTGTACGTATCCCCGGAGTATCGCGATAAAGGCGCGGGAAGAGCGCTGCTGAAACATATCGCGCAGCTCGCGGTAAAACGGCAGTGCGGCCGCCTTGAATGGAGCGTGCTGGACTGGAACCAGCCCGCGATTGATTTTTACCTGAGCATAGGCGCGCTGCCGCAGTCCGAATGGGTTCGCTATCGTCTTGATGGCGACGCGCTGCTGAAATTTGCCGAATAACGACACGTGGTACCCGAGATGATCCCGCCCCGCGGGGTCGCTCTGTCCTGCCTTGATCCCGTCTCAACAGATGATGAATTTATGCTACCCTTCCATAAATTTCATAAACATATTGCAGAACGCCATGACGACAGCCCCTTTTATCCGCCCACAACTTTCCCTGCCAGACGGTGCCGACAGGCTGCTGTTGCACTCCTGCTGCGCCCCCTGCTCGGGTGAAGTGATGGAGGCTATCCAGGCTTCGGGGATTGACTACACGATTTTCTTCTACAACCCCAATATCCATCCACAAAAGGAATACCTCATTCGGAAGGAGGAGAATATTCGCTTTGCGGAAAAACACGGCGTGCCGTTTGTTGATGCCGATTACGACACCGATAACTGGTTTGAGCGTGCAAAAGGCATGGAATGGGAACCCGAGCGCGGCGTCCGCTGCACCATGTGCTTCGATATGCGTTTCGAGCGTACGGCGCTCTATGCGGCAGAAAATGGATTCCGCGTCATCAGCAGCTCGCTGGGGATCTCCCGCTGGAAAAACATGCAGCAGATAAATGACTGCGGCCAGCGTGCTGCCGCGCGCTATCCGGGTATGGTTTACTGGGACTATAACTGGCGTAAACAGGGCGGCTCCTCTCGCATGATTGAGATCAGCAAGCGGGAGCAGTTTTACCAGCAGGAATACTGCGGGTGCGTTTATTCGCTCAGGGACAGTAACCTGCATCGTAAGTCTCAGGGCCGCCCGCTGATTCGCATAGGGAAACTGTATTACGGTCAGGATGACAATGAAAAATAACGGGCTCCCGGTATAGAGATATATCCGAAAACAGCCCTGACGTGTACCGAATTTAGCCTAACGTCTCCCACATCCACAAAGAGCGGCTATCCTTTAATAATCAACAAAAGGAGGCAAAAATGTCTGATTTCGGTACTGATAAAAACACCCAGTTTGCTGAAGATAAAGCTAAAAATAAATTTGACGAGCTTACAGGTTCAGCGCAGCAGCAGTTTGGTGAATTCGTTGATTCACCAAAGCATCAGGTAAAAGGTGCGGCCAGAAAATATGCCGCGCAGGCCAGCGATGCCGTTTCCGACGTCACTGAAGCTGTCAGAAATAACCCCCTCACCGGCCTCGTCGCAGCGGGTGCGGTCGGTATTGTTCTCGGCCTTCTGCTGGGTCGAAAATAATAAAAGGCCCTTCGGGGCTTTATTTTTTCTTAGCTAAACATTCTGACCATGCGGTCTAACTCTTCCTCTTTCACGGCCCGCGATAAATAATACCCCTGAAAGTTTTTGACGCCCAGCGCGACTAATTTTTCAAACTTTTCTTCACTATCAACCCCCTCGGCAATACAGTCCGTTCCGGTCATGTCGCTATAAATCTGTATCGCTTTAATCAGGTTATAGTCATTGTCGTTTGCCACAAAATGCTCAACGATGTCGCGATCCAGCTTGAGTCCATCAAAATGCACCTGCCGCACCGGGAACATGGTTTGATGGTTAGAGAAGCAGTCATCCAGAAACAATCGACACCCCGTATTACGCAAGTGCCGCATGGTTTCTGGGATCCTTTTGTCCTTCGTCACGTCAATATCTTCAGCAAATTCAAAGACCAGCTTTTCGGCCCACTGCGGCTTGAGCAGCATGTCGATAGCTTTCTTTGCCATATCAGGCAATGCATTTCCGGAAGCCAGACGAGGCGGAATATTTACAGAAAAATAGTATTTTCCATTATACTTATTAATCCCTGACACGGCGGCATGGATGACTAACGCCGTTATTTTCAACCATATCTCATGATTTGAAATATCCGTCAGAAAACTGGCCGGCTTGACAATTTTACCGTTTTTATTCCAGCGAATCAGTATCTCAAAGCCTACGCCCTTTTTGTCACGATCGGTAATGATCTGATAAGCAGGGAAGATCTCTTTTTTATATAATGCATTAAAAATTTCTGATTCTTTATCCGTAAAATCCGTATTTTGGCTCCGCCGCTTGATACGTCTTTCCGCGCTGAAATTGTGCGAATCGTTTAGCCACCGCTTAATTAAGCGTAATTTCAGCACGCCTTCCTTACGGTGGGTATAAACCGTTTTATTAGAAAGCCCCATTTCGTCGCACATTTCTTTTACGGACATGCCGCGGTAGAAATTTAATAAAACGTCAATTTCTCTTTTTGTTAGCCACTTTACGGTTTCTTGCGAAGAATTATCCTTGTAGCGATCGCGTAATACGTACGAACGATCTTTAAAAACATGATGGTGTGTATGAATACAGGTTATGACATCTGAAACGCGGGCCAGTCGAATCAATGATAATTGATAGCTATTATTTAAAAGAGTGCCCAGGGTGCGATATAGCCAGCCATCCGGCAGGTCGCCATAGAGGGTGACGCGTCGAATAACGGGAAGTGCATTGAGTACGGACGCCAGTCTCTTCAGGCTCTCCAGGAGACTGACGATACCTTTTCCGAGAAACACCACAATATGAGCACTCTGATTTATAAGGATATTTTCAAGATCCTGTTGGGATACCTCATCCCCGTCAAAGTGAATATGCGAAGCCTGTATTCCGTACTGGTTAAGGATCAGACGATATCCCTGGAACGTAAAACCGCAGGCGGAGATGACAAATTTATGTTCATCGCACGCCTCATTTCTGAGAGAAATTGTGTGGGTCATAAACTGCTCCTGGGCACTGAGGCGCCATTTCCATTTGTGAATACGTAAAATTTAACGCACCTGTTATAAACATTAATTTTACAGTACAGATTCAGGGTAAGAAACAGTTATCCGCTGAACTCACAGGAACATCTTTGCGTTAATCACCGTCGTTTAAATGTACTTTTCTTTGCAAATAACAACGGCAAATATCTTATTCTCAGGGTATAATGAAAATTCCGAAAAGAAGAGTGGACACTTCATCTATCGGCTCATTCAAATACGAGAAAAATGCTATGGATAATCATATCTCATCCAGGGCCTTGCTACATCGAAGGGATGTTATAAAGAACAATCCGCGATTCGGTGAGGCAATATTAGAGCACTACACAATTAATGACACCATCTACAAAAAACAACCTTTGTTCTACAAGACAATGCTGCAGGAATCACGGTTTAACATTATCCTCTCCATGTGTTGTTTTATTTTTGGAAATCAGGCCGAGTCAGTTTCAGAGATTAAAGAGTTATGCTCTCGCTATAAAATAGCCAGCCCCAACAGCGTGATTGCGATCATTACGATACTGAGAACCACCGGGCGCATCAGGACCTGGCGCTGCACGGATGACCGACGCAAAACGAGAATCGCGCCAACCGAAAAAGGACTCAATGAACTTAAGCGTTATATGTCCGGCGCTTTTTTGCCCGTCAGCATTCTTTATCCGGCATTTAATATTAATGTTAACCTGCTGGATAATGATATTTTGAGAAACAACTTTTTCCGCCGCGCGGCTGAATATCTTTTTCGGGGATTAACGTTCAGAAAGGTGTTGCCTGAGGTGGGATTATTTATCGATAAAGATGGCGGCCGTATGATTATGCTTTATATCTATCTGCAGGCCATGAAAAATAAATCCGCTCATGGTGCGGTCATTGACTATTCAGCCAGCACGCTCGCAAAGGAATTTTTTGTTTCGCGCATCCACGTCAACCGAATTGTCAAGTCGGCACAAGAGGCGGGTTATCTTAAAGATCGTGGTGATGGTCGGATGTCGATATACCCGGCGTTTATCGACCTTGTCGAAAATTATGCCGGTTTATATTTTGCGTATGTTACGCATTACATCAACGTTGTGCCTAAAGAGCGACGCCACGCTCACAACGTGACGTCAACCGTATAATCCAGCAGGCGTTCGGAGTTCCGAACGCCATTTCCCTATCGTTCCCGCAGCGCCTCTTTCGCCTTGTTCAGCGGTTTCAACAGATAATCCAGAATGGTTTTGCTGCCGGTTTTAATATCAACGGTGGCAATCATGCCCGGAAAGACCGGAAATTCCTGACCCTGCTTATTGGTCAGATGGTTACTGTCGGTACGGATATAGACGCGATAGTAGTAGACATCCCTTTTCACCTCATCCTGCAGGGTGTCCGGCGAAATCATGGTCACTTCCCCTTCCAGCCCGCCGTAAATGGAGTAGTCATAGGCCGTAATTTTCACCAGCGCTTTCTGGCCGGGATGGATAAACGCCACATCGCGCGGCGAGATTTTCGCTTCGACCACCATCTGATCGTCAAGCGGGACAAGGCTCATCAGCTTGCCGTTCGGCGGGATAACGCCTCCCACGGTCGTGACGTCAATATCCTTCACGATCCCGCGAACCGGGGCATTAAATGTCAGCCGGGTCAGGGAGTCCTCACGCCCTTTCATCACCGAACGCTGGGCCTCAATCTCCGCATTGGCTTTTGCCAGCTCTTCACGGGCGCGAACGTAATACTGGTTTTTCATCTCGGTGATTTTATTCTCAAGCTCATTTTTTTGACGCTCAAGACGTAACACCTCAACCTTGCTGGCCGCTCCCTGGGTCACCAGAGGACGAGTTAACGACAGCTCGCGCTGCACCAGCCCGGCGCCCTGACGCAACCCGGCCAGCCCTTTTTCGAGGCTTTCACGACGGGACTGGTAGAGCGCCGTTTCCTGTTTGACCAGCTCAACGTCGTCATCCAGCTCGTCCGGGAACGCGAGCTCCGTGTCGTTCACCTCGGCCTTCAGGCGCGCAGCGGTTGCCAGCGCCGCATTCAGGCGAGACTCGCTCTCCAGCACGCTCGACTCGGTTTTTGTCCGGTCAAGCTGCGCGAGCTGCTGCCCGCGTTCCACGATGTCGCCTTCACGCACCATCAGGCTGTGAATGATGCCGCCTTCCAGGGACTGGATGACCTGCTCATGCGAAGACGGTATGACCTTGCCGCTGCCGGTCGTCACTTCATCCAGATGGAACAGGCTTGCCCAGGCGATAAACACCGCCAGCAGGGCGAACAGGGACCATGCCACCAGCGACGAGCGCGGCAGGCGTGGCTCCTTCAGTCGGCTATTGAAACGAGAGAAATCATTCATGCCGCGCCCTCCTCTGCAACCGCCGCCGGCTTCATGGTCACGGTGCGCTGCGCGGCTTTCTGCGGCGCCATGCCGTGCTGATGCAGGATCGCATCGCGCGGGCCGTCCATCACCACCTTACCGTTTTCCAGCACGATGATGCGGTCGACCAGGTCTAGGATCGGCAGGCGATGCGTCGCCACGACCAGCGTCCGGCGTTTACCCAGCCATTTGTGAAGATGCTGAATAAACTGCTTCTCGCTCATTTCGTCCAGCCAGGCGGTAGGCTCATCCAGCAGCAGGATAGTCGGCGAGGTAATCAGGGCTCGCGCCAGCAGCAGCGCCTGACGCTGTCCGCCGGAGAGGCCAGCCCCGCCCTCGTTGATGATGTAGTTCAGCCCCATTTTCTGCTTGCGCACAAACTCCAGCGCGCCGCTGTTAACCAGCGCCTGATGAATCTCATCGTCGGTGGCTAACGGGTTCCCCATCAGGATGTTGTCCCGCACGGAGCCAAAGAACAGCCGGGCCTGCTGGCTGAGCAGCTGCATGTCGCGACGCAGGTCGGCCGGGTCCAGATGATTGAGGGCAATATCGTCGAGCAGGATGCTGCCCTGCTGCGGCTCCTGCATGCCCGCCAGTAGCTGCAGCAGCGTGCTTTTACCGGAGCCGTTGCGCCCAAGCACCGCCACGCGCTCTCCGGCGCGGATCTGCAGCTTGCCGATATTGAGCACGGTGAGTTTTTCTTCCTCGTCGTAATAAAACCCGACGTCCTCAAGCGCATAGTCGCCGCGCAGGTGGGCTTTATGCACCTTCTTGCCGTGCTGCGGATCGTCAATCGGGCGCTGCATCAGGTCGTCCAGCCCCTTGCGGGCCACCTTTGCCGACTGCCAGCGCGAAAGCACGCCTGAGATCTGCGACAGCGGCGCGATGGTGCGCGACGCCAGAATCGAGGTTCCCACCAGCGCACCGGTAGTCATGTCGCCGCTGATGACCAGGTAACAGCCCACCAGCAGTACAACCGCGTAGACGATGGACTGCACCTCCTGCGTCCAGGTGAGCAGCAGGCCCGTCAGCCAGCGCTGCTTCATGCCGACGCTGGCGGCGACGTCGTTGGTATTATTCCACTGGTTCTGGAAACGCTGCTCGGCGCGCATCAGCTTGATGTCTTCAATGCCCTGCACCGCTTCCACCAGGGTGGCGTTACGGATGGCGGATTCACGCATCCCTTCGCTGGAGAGTTTCCCCAGCGGGCGCTGCACCAGCAGGCCGGGGATGAGCAGCAGCGGCACGGCGAGCAGGACCACCAGCACCAGCGGCCCGCCAATCATCCACAGAATAAAGACGAACAGCAGGAAGAATGGCAGGTCGGAAATCGCCGCAATGGTGGTCGAGGTAATGAGCTCGCGCACCGACTCCAGCTCGCGGATCTGGGCGATAAAGGATCCGGTTGATTTGGATCGCGCGCCGTTTTTAATCCGCAGCGCGTGGGCAAACACGCGTTCAGAGATGCGCAGGTCGGCGCGCTTCCCCACCACGTCAGAAATATGCACGCGCAGCATGCGCATGATGAATTCGAACACGATGGCAATCATCACGCCGCCAAACAGGACCCACAGCGTGGCTTCCGACTGCGACGGTACCACCCTGTCGTACACCTGCATGGAGAAGACCATGCCGGAGAGCGCCAGCACGTTGGCAACCAGCGCCACCAGCATAATGTCGCTGTAGCGTCGCCAGTCCTTCAGCGCCAGCTGCCAGAACCAGTTTTTCTCATAGGGTTTGATGTAGTCGTCCACGCGGGCATCCGGCGTGGATTCGAGCGGGCGCAACACCATCAGCCCTTTTAACCGCGCCCCGAGTTCGTCACGCGTCAGCGTCGTCTCCAGCCCCGCGTCGCCGCTAAACTGCAGGCTGACGTTGCCTTCGCTGTCCATGCGGTTAATGACCGCGATTTGTCCACCGGTGAATTCCGCCAGCAGCGGCAGGCGCCACGGATCGAGGGATACCGCTTCAGCCGCCACCATACGCATCCCCAGCCCAAGCTGGCGCGCCATCTCCTCCAGCACCAGCTGGCGCGGAGACTGGCTTTCATGGTTAATCGTGACCCGCACATGCTCCGCTGAGAAATCCAGCCGGTAGTGCTTCGCGATGATGAGCATGCCCTGCAGCCAGGGTTCGTACTGTGGATGTGTCTTCATAATGCTACGTCCTGTCCAGAGCGGTAATTTCGCACTGAAATGATACCTTTACGGAATGATTAAAAATCGAACACTTTCTAAACGAGCCCGCAAAATAATCATGTGAAATATAGGGTTATGGCTATTCATGTAAAGAAACGCAAAAGGCCGCGGGGATCGCTCCCCGCGGCGTTGTTTTACGCAATTAACAGCTGATGGTTCGCCAGCAGCGTCGCCAGATCCGTCTGCACGCCGTTCAGGGTCACCAGCGTGGTTGGCGAGAACTGACCGCCGGTACCGTCCAGGTCAACCTGGATCTCGGTAGTGCTGCCGTTCTGCACCACGCGGATGTAATCGCTGATATTGCCCGCGCTGCTGTCCAGCGTGGCGACGCCGTTGACGTAGCTCGCCGAGCCCGTGCCGGTATAGCCGCTGCCGGAGAGCAGATCGCGCAGATCAATGCGATCCGTGTCCGCGGTCCCTTCCCAGGTGCCGACCGTAAAGCCGTTCACCACGTCGTGGCCGTTACCGCCCGTTGCATCCGAGGCGTTGATCAGCTTGTAGAGCAACGTATCGTGACCGCCGCTGCCGATGTTGAAGGTGTCGTTCCCGCCGCGGCCTTCGAACTGGTTATCACCGCTGTTGCCGGTAATGACGTCGTCGAAGTTCGAGCCGTTGATCCCCTCAATGTTGAGCAGTCGTGACGTTCCGAACCCGGTGTCCTGCGCTGTAGAAAGGCGCAAATCAACGGTCACGCCGGAGGTCGCATTGCGGTAATCCACCACGTCCATCCCGCCGGTGTTGCTCCAGGTGTCGTAGTCGGAATGGGTATTCCAGCCGCCGGAGCCGTTGTAGGTATAGGTGCCGTTCTCTGCGATAAAGGTGTCGTTATACCCGGTCCCGGTTATGGTCCCGCTGTGGCCGCCGGTGGCGGCTTCGGCCGTCAGGACGTAGCCCTCTTTGCCGTTGCCCGCTTCAAGACCGCTCCAGGTGACGTTATCCGACACGCCGTTGGTGATCTTCAGGATCTCGGCCGAATAGGTTTCATTCGGATCCAGCCCGTAGAAGCTCACCAGCGCAGAGGTATCGTTCGACCCGATACCGGACTGGGCGTTGATGATCTGCGAGGCCACCAGCACGCCCGCGGCGTTGTACAGATTGACCGTGTTGCCGTAGTAGGCGTTGATGCCCTCGCTGTCGACAATGTGCAGGTGCATCGCGGTGCCGTCAGCAATGGTTTTGCTGTTTTGCACCAGCACCACCTTGCCGTTCTGCTGAGAGACCAGCAGATCCTGCGCGCCGTCCCAGTTGTAGTCCACCGCCGCCACGCCGGTCGCGTAGGCAATACCGGACGCCAGCTGGCTGGAGGTCCAGGTGGAACCGTAACCGTTGTTGGTGAACAGCGTTGCCGTCTGCGAGCCGCCGTAGGTGCTGAGCTTGATGATGTCCATCTGCCCGTCACCGTTCCAGTCCACCGCCACCGACAGATACCCCGCCGTGGCGTTAGAGGCTTCCACCGCGCTCTTGGTAGCAGAGAGCTTCCCGGTACCGTCGTTGTAGTAGATCACCCCGCCGTTGTTGTTGTAGCTGCTGCCCAGGTACAGATCCATGTAGCCATCGCCGTTGAAGTCCGCCCACGTCATGGACGCCGCCGTGGTGGTATTCGAGGCGTTTGCCACAAACACGTTCGTCAGGTTCTGACCGATAGAGAGCGTGCCGTTGCCGTTGTTGTTGATCACGGTTAACGAGTACGCGCCGCTGCGGTTGGTGTGCTGAACGATATCCACCGTGCCGTCGTTGTTCAGGTCGACGCCGGAGATTTCACGCCCGGAATCGAACTGACCGTAGAAACCGCCTTCGCCACCGGTGCCGTCCGGCGACAGAACGCCGTTGTTGTTCACCAGGTAGGTCAGTGAGTCCATGCCGGCATCGCCGTACGCCAGATCCAGATAGCCATCGCCGGTTTTATCGTACGCAATCACGCCGCCGTACCAGATAGTGGTGCCCATCGCCAGCTGGCTGGCGTTATAGGTGCTGCCATCGTAGGTCCACATCACCTGCGTTGACCCGGCGTAGGTATTTTCCGTCGCGAAGATATCCTGCGTGCCGTTACGGTCAAAGTCTGCGGCGGTCTGGCTCACCACGTAATAGCCGCGGGTGTTGGTCAGCGCATTTCCGGCATAGGTCGAGCTATCGCTGCTGGAGTATGACTGGCCGTTAGCAATGATATTCCACAGACCGCTGCTGTTCATGCCGAGGGTCATGGTGGAGTTGTTGCTGTTCCCCGCCGTGGTTGCCCAGTCGGTATTCACCGAGGTGGTATCAATCACCAGGCTGCCGGTCGCCGTACCGGTGGTATTACCGTTCCCCGCGCTGCTCTTCACCTGCGCCGTCACGCTGTAGCTCGACACGCTCAGCGCATCGCCGTCCGGGATCTGCAGATACCAGGTGTTGTGATCCGGATCGACCACCACCGCACCGCCGGTCTGGGAGGTATAGGTTTTTCCGTTCACCGTTACCACCAGGTATTCACCGTTCACCAGGTCAGCGGAGACGGTACCGCTGACAATCGGCGTGGTGTCCGACGTGGTCTGCGCGGTAATCGCCGCCGTGGTGGTCGGGATGCTGGTATCAACGTTCAGCACAAAGCCGTCGGATTCCGTGTAGTTACCGGCCTTATCGGTGACGCGCACAATGTAGGTGTGGTTGCCGTCGCTCAGGCCGTTGTCCTGGAAGGACCAGCTTGCGCTGCCGTTCATGGTCACCTGGCCGAGCAGGACCCCGTCACGGTAGAGCTGCACAATTTCACCGTCGTCCGGGGCGCGGTTAAGCGTACCGTTGATCAGCGGCGAGTTATCGTCCGTTGCCACCGCGCTGCCAAAGGTCCCCTGACGCTCGCCTTCGCCGTCGGTATAGCTCACTACCGTGCCTACGGTGGTTGGCGGCGTGGTGTCTACCGTCACCACCTGAGAGGCGGTGGAGCCGACGTTGCCCGCCTGGTCGATAATCCGCACCTGGTAGGTGTAGTCCCCGTCAGCCAGATCGCGGGTATCGGTGTAGCTCCAGCGCTGGTTGGTGACCGTGGCGTCTGACCAGGTGTTCCCGCCGTCCAGGCTGATCTGTACGCGCTCGTCGTTTGCCAGCGCGCTGCCCAGCGAACCGTTGATGGTCAGCGTGGTGTCCATGGTGATGAAATCACTCCCGGACTGGCCGGTATCTTCGCTGATGCTGTCGATGGTGACGCCGTACTGCGGCGCCTGCGTATCCACCGTCACCGCCTGCGAGGTGGTTGCCCCGACATTCCCCGCCTGGTCGACGACCCGCACCTGGTAGTTATGGCTGCCGTCGGTCAGGGTACGCGTGTCGCTGTAGCTCCACTGCGTACCGCTGACGGTGGCGTACACCCAGGTGCTGCCGCCGTCCATGCTCACCTGCACGAATTCACCCGCGCCAAGCTCTGCGCCGAGCGTTCCGTGCAGCGTGTACGAGGTCGAACTGGTCAGGAAGTCGTTATTGTCGAAGCCGGTATCCACGGTAATGTTATCCACGGTTACCGTAATCGCCGCATCCGGGGCGACCGTATCGACGGTCACCTGCTGATGGGCGCTGGCCCCCACGTTGCCCGCCGCATCCACCACGCGAACGTAGTAGTCATAGGTCTGGTTACCCAGCGTGCGGCTATCGACGTAGTACCAGCTGTTGCCGGTGACAATCACGTTCTGCCAGGTGACGCCGCCGTCGATGCTGATCTGGGCATATTCGCCGTCGGCCAGCGTCGCGCCGAGCGAGCCGTGCAGCGTCAGGGACGTATCGTTGGTGATAAAGTCGCTGCTGCTCAGGCCGGTATCGTCGCTGATGCTGTCGATGGCGATGGTTTTGCTGGCGTCCGGCGCAACCGTATCAATGGTCACCACCTGGCTGGCGGTGGCGCTGATATTGCCCGCGTCGTCAATCACGCGCAGCTGGTAGTTGTAATCCCCGTCGGCCAACGTGCGGCCATCGACATAGGTCCAGCTCAGGCCGCTGACGCTGACGTCTGTCCAGGTAACGCCGCCGTCGAGGCTGATCTGCGCGTGGTCGCCGCTGCCCAGCGCCGCGCCGAGCGTCCCTTTCAGGCTGATCTGGCTGTCGCTGGTGATAAAGTCGCTGCCGGACAGGCCCGTATCCTGGGTGATGGAATCCACGGTAATGGTCGTCGCCGCAGGCTTCGTCTGATCGATCACCACGTCCTGGCTGTCCGTCGCCCCCACGTTGCCCGCGTTATCGATAACGCGCACCTGATACTGATACGTACCGTCCGTCAGGGTGCGGCCATCGGTGTAGCGCCAGGTGGTGCCGGTCACGGTCAGGTCAATCCAGGTGGTGCCGCCGTCGAGGCTGATCTGCGCCTTCTCGTTATTGCCGAGCTGCGCGGTCAGGGAGCCGTTGACCACCACCAGAGCGTCGTTGGTGATGAAATCACTCGCGCTCAGGCCGGTGTCGTTTTGCAGCGAATCAATGCTAATCCCCATCGACGGCGCGGTGAGATCCACGGTGACGCTGTGGTTATCGCTGCCGCTGTTGCCGATGGCGTTGCTGACCTGCGCGTTAATGACGTACGAACCGCCGTCCGCCAGCGCGGTCACGTCTGCGCTGCCCACCGTATAGCTCCAGCTGCCGTCATTCTGGACGGTCGCCGTGTAGGTTTTACCGTTCAGCGTGATGGTCACCGTCTGGCCCGCCGGGGCGTCGGTGGTGCCGCTGACGACCAGCGGCGTGCCGTGCTCGGCGGCGTTGACGATATCGTCCTGCGCAAAGGTGTTGATGGTGATGGTTGGGACATCGCCGTTCAGCGTCACGTCGTGCGTCGCGCTGCCCGGGTTGCCCGCCCTGTCGCTTACCGAAGCGGTGATGGTGTAATCCCCGTCGCTCAGGCCGAGGAAATCACGGCCCGGCACGAAGACCGACCACGAACCGTCCGCCCCGACGGTCGCCTGATAGCTGTGCCCGTTGAAGGAGACGGTCACCGTCTGGCCCTGTTCCGCCGTGGTGGTGCCGCTGATGGTCTGGCCCGCCAGCTGCTCCGCGTTGTTGACGATATCGTCATCGGCCACGGTGCTGATGGTCACGGTTGGCGCGACGGTATCGACCGTTAAGGTGTGCGTGGTCTGGCCGTTATTACCCGCTTTATCGTTGACCGAGGCGGTCACCGTCAGCGCGCCCTGGCTCAGCGCAGCCAGATCGGCTGCCGGAACATCCAGCGTCCACGTCCCGTCATTCGCGACGGTGGCAGTGTAGGTTTTGCCGCCCAGCGTCACGGTGACGGTCTGACCCGCCTCCGCGCTGGAAGATCCGTGCACGGTCAGCGGCTGCTGCGCTTCAAGCGCGTTCAGCATGTCGTCACCCGACAGCGTCGCAATGCTCACGACCGGCGCGGTGGTATCCACGCTGATGCCGTGGGTCGCCGACGCGCTGTTGCCCGCGCTGTCCTGCGCCGAGACGGACACCTGGTAGCTCGCGCCATCGGCCAGGGCGCCCACGTCGGCGGCCGGTACGGTGGTCGTCCAGCTGCCGTCGCTCTGGATGGTGGCCGTATAGCTCTTGCCGTTCAGCGTCACGGTGACCTGCGTACCGCTGGCGAACTGGGCGCTGGAGCCGTTAATTACCAGTGCCGAACCGGCTTCAGCCGCGTTGATGACGTCATCGCCGCTGAGGGTATTAATGGTCAGCGCCACGGAGGCCGTGTTCACTACCACGTCGTGGGTCTGGGTGCTGCTGTTGCCCGCGCTGTCGGTAATCGTCGCGCTGAGGGTCACGGTGCCGTCGGTCAGCGCGGAAATCACGCTGGCCGGCACGCCCACGCTCCAGTTACCGCTGGCGTCAACGGTGGTGGTGTACTGGTTCGAACCGATGGTGATGACCAGCTTATCGCCGACGCTCGCGCCGGTTGCCGTGCCGCTGACGATCTGCGCCTGCCCGTGCTCCACGCTGTTGATGACGTCATCGCCCGCGACAGCGTTAAAGCTGACGGTCGGTGGCGTGGTATCAAGCGTAATCGCTTTGCCCGCGCTGCCCGGGTTACCCGCGGCGTCGCTCACGCTGACCTGCAGGGTGTAGCCGTTATCCGCCAGCGCGGACAGGTCGGTGCCCGGCACGTTCACGCTCCAGATGCCGCCCTGCTGCACCTGCGCGGAATAGCTCTTACCGCCCAGCGTCACGGTGACCGTCTGACCGACTTCCGCCGTGGTGGTGCCGGAAATGGCCACGCCCGCAGCCGCTTCGCTGGCGTTAATCACGTTATCGCCTGCGACCGTATCGATGGTCACGGCTGGCGCGGTGGCGTCCACGCTGTACTCGCGGCCAGCCGAGGCGCTGTTGCCGTGCGCGCTGGTGACGCTCACCTGCACGCTGGCATCACCGTCCTTCAGGCCCGCGAGATCCGCAGACGGCACGGTGGCCGTCCAGTTACCGTCGGCATCGACTTTCGCGGTGTACGTCTTGCCGCCGAAGATGACGGTAACGGTCTGGTTTTCCTCCACGTTCGAGGTGCTGCCGGACAGCACCAGATCCGCGCCTTTCTCCGCCGCGTTAATCACGTCGTCGGTGGCAATCGCATCGATGCTGATAGCCACCGCTGACAGATCGACGGTCACGTCATGACTGATGGTCACCGGGTTGCCCGCCGCGCTCTGGCCTGCAGCGGTCACGGTGACCGTGCCCGCATTCAGCGCGCTAACGTCCGCCGCCGGGATCGCCGCGCTCCATGTGCCGTCTGCCAGCACGGAGGCCGCATAGGTTTTGCCATTGACGGTCACGGTGAGCGTGGTGCCTGCCGCCAGCCCGTCGCTGGAGCCGGTAACGATCAGGTTCTGCCCGTGCTCGATGCTGTTGATCACATCGTCGCCCGCCACGGTATCAATGCGCAGACCCGGCAGGCTGGCGTCGATAGTGATATCGCGCTCGCCCGCGCCGGTATTGCCGTGGCCGTTGGTGACGGATGCTGACACCGTCAGGTCACCGTTGCCCAGCGCCGTCAGGACGGATTCCGGCACGTTCACGGACCAGGTCAGATCGCTCTGCACCGATGCGGTGTAGCTGTTGCCGCCGATAGTCACGGTGACGGTATTGCCCGCTTCCGCGTTCGCTACCTTACCGCTGATGGTCTGACCCGCGGCCACTTCCGCCGCGTTGATGACGTTATCGCCCGCCACGGTATTGATGGTGACGGTCGGCAGCGCGGTGTCCACCAGCAGGGTCGCCGTATTACTGACGCTGTTGCCCACGCCGTTGGTTGCAGTCGCGCTCAGGGTGTAATTCGCTTCGCCCAGACCCGCCAGATCCGCTGCCGGAACGGTCAGGCTCCAGGTGCCGTCCGCCGCCGTCGTGGCCGCGTAGTTTTTGCCGTTGAGGGTTACGGTCACCACGGTGCCTTCCGCGAGGTTGGCGCTGGTGCCGCTGACGCTCAGGTCCTGACCTTTCTCCACCGCGTTCAGCACGTTGTCGCCGCTGATGGCGTTGAACGCCACGGACGGCAGGCCGGTATCGACGGTCACGTTATGGCTGCCGGTGCCGGTGTTGCCCGCCGCGTCGGTGACTGACGCAGTGACGGTCACGGTGCCGTCGCTGAGGCCGGAAATCACGCTGGCCGGTACGCCCACGCTCCAGTTCCCCGCCGCGTCCAGCACGGTGGTGTAAGTCTGGCCGCCAATCGTGACGGTGACCTTATCGCCCGCTGCCGCGCCGGTGGCGGTGCCGCTGATGATGTGCGCCTGGCTGTGTTCTGCGAGGTTAATGACGTCATCGCCCGCCACGGTGTTGATGGTCACCGCAGGCACGGTCACGTCCACCGTCAGATTGCGATCCGCCGACGCCGGGTTGCCCGCCTTGTCGCTGACGCTCGCCGTCACGGTGACGCTGCCGTCGCCGAGCGATGCCAGATCCGCCGCCGGAACGTTCAGCGTCCAGCTGCCGTCCGCGCCTGCGGTTGTGGTGTAGTCTTTGCCATTCAGCGTCACGGTCACGGTCTGGCCCGCTTCGGCGCTGGTGGTGCCGGATACGGTCAGATCGGACTGCGCTTCTGCGGCATTCAGAATATCGTCAGCCGCCAGGGTATGAATGGTCACGGACGGCGCGGTCGCATCCACGCTGTACTCGCGGCCCGCCGAGGCGCTGTTGCCGTTCACGTTGGTGACGCTCACCTGCACGCTGGCGTCACCGTCCTTAAGGTGTGCCAGATCCGCAGAGGGTACGGTGTAGGTCCAGTTACCGCTGTCGTCTACTGTCGCGCTATAGATTTTGCCGTTCAGGCTGATGGTCACGGTCTGCCCGGCGTCCACGTTGGTGGTCGCACCGGACAGCACCAGATCCGCGCCCTTCTCTGCCGCGTTAATTACGTCGTCGGTGGCGATGGCGTTGATGCTGATGGCAACGGTCGCCAGATCTACCGTCACGTCGTGGCTGATGGTAATCGGGTTGCCCGCAGAGCTGTCGCCGGTCACGCTGATTTTGACGGTGCCTTCCGGCCACGTGCTCACGTCGGAGGACGGGATCGCCGCGCTCCAGGTGCCGTCCGCCAGCACCGTGGCCGCATAGTCTTTACCGTTGACGGTGACGGTCAGCGCCGTGCCTGCCGCCAGCCCGTCGCTGGAGCCGGTGACGATCAGGTTCTGCGCGTGTTCGATGGTGTTGATCACGTCATCACCCGCGACGGTGTCGACGCGCAGGCCCGGCAGGTTAGCGTCGATAGCGATTTCGCGCTCGCCGGTGCCGGTGTTGCCGTGGCCGTTGGTGACGGTCGCCGTTACGCTCAGGCTGCCGTTGCCCAGCGCGGTCAGCACGTCGGACGGCACGTTCACGGACCAGGTGAAGTCGTTCTGCACCGTTGCGGTGTAGCTGTTGCCGCCGATAGTCACGGTTACCGTGTTGCCCGCTTCGGCGTTCGCCACGGTGCCGCTCAGAGTCTGGCCTGCCGCCACTTCCGCCGCGTTGATGACGTTGTCGCCCGCCACGGTGTTGATGGTGACGGTCGGCAGCGCGGTGTCCACCAGCAGGTTCGCGGTGTTGCTCACGCTGTTGCCCACGCCGTTGGTGGCGGTCGCGTTCAGGATATAGTTGGCCTGGCCGAGACCGGCCAGATCCGCTGCCGGGACGGTCAGGCTCCAGGTGCCGTCCGCCGCCGTCGTCGCCGTGTAGTTTTTGCCGTTGAGGGTCACGGTCACCACGGTGCCTTCCGCCAGGTTGGCGCTGGTGCCGCTGACGCTCAGATCCTGACCTTTTTCAACGGCGTTCAGTACGTTGTCATCGCTGATGGCGTTGAAGGCCACCGATGGCAGACCGGTATCGACGGTCACGTTATGCGTGCCGGTGCCGGTGTTGCCCGCCGCGTCGGTGACTGACGCCGTTACGGTTACGGTGCCGTCGCTGAGGCCGGAAATCACGCTCGCCGGTACGCCCACGCTCCAGTTCCCCGCCGCGTCCAGCACGGTGGTGTAGGTCTGGCCGCCGATGGTGACGGTCACCTTATCGCCCGCTGCCGCGCCGGTGGCGGTGCCGCTGATGATTTGCGCCTGGCCGTGTTCTGCGAGGTTAATGACATCGTCGCCCGCAACGGTATTGATGGTCACCGCAGGCGCGGTGATATCTACCGTCAGGTTGTGATCCACGGACGCCGGGTTACCCGCTTTATCGCTGACTGATGCGGTGACGGTCACGCTGCCGTCGGTTAATCCAGCCAGATCCGCCGCCGGGACGTTCAGCGTCCAGCTGCCGTCTGCGCTGACGGTTGTGGTGTAGTCTTTGCCGTTCAGCGATACGGTCACGGTCTGGCCCGCTTCGGCGGTAGTGGTGCCGGATACGGTCAGATCGCTCTTCGCTTCGGCGGCGTTCAGAATATCGTCGGTCACCAGGGTATTGATGGTCACGGACGGCGCGGTCGCATCCACGCTGTACTCGCGGCCCGCCGAGGCGCTGTTGCCGTTGACGTTGGTGACGCTCACCTGCACGCTGGCGTCGCCGTCTTTCAGGCCCGCCAGATCCGCAGACGGCACGGTAGCTGTCCATTTGCCGTCGGCGTCCACCGTGGCGGTGTAGTTCTTGCCGCCAAAGGTAATGGTAACGGTCTGGTTTGCTTCCACGTTCGAGGTGGTGCCGGAGAGCACCAGGTCCGCGCCCTTCTCGGCCGCGTTAATCACGTCGTCGGTGGCGATGGCATCAATGCTGATGGCAACGCTCGCCAGATCCACCGTCACATCGTGGCTGATGGAGACCGGGTTACCGGCGCTGCTCTGGCCCGCAACGGTCACGGTAACCGTGCCTGCGGCCAGTGCACCCATGTCCGCCGCCGGGATCGCCGCGCTCCAGGTGCCGTCCGCCAGCACGGTTGCCGGATAGGTTTTGCCGTTTACGGTCACGGTCAGCGCCGCGCCAGCCGCCAGCCCGTCGCTGGAGCCGGTGATAATCAGATTCTGCCCGTGTTCGATGCTGTTGATCACGTCGTCACCCGCCACGGTATCCACGCGCAGGCCCGGCAGGTTAGCGTCTATCACGATTTCGCGCTCGCCCGTTCCGCTATTGCCCACGCCGTTCGTGACGCTGGCCGACACCGTCAAATCACCGTTGCCCAGCGCGGTCAGCACGGATTCCGGCACGTTAACGGACCAGGTGAGATCGCTCTGCACCGTGGCGGTGTAGCTGTTACCGCCAATCGTCACGGTCACGGTGTTACCCGCTTCGGCATTAACCACCTTACCGCTGATGGTCTGGCCGGCTGCCAGCTCCGCCGCGTTAATGACGTCGTCACCCGCAATGGTGTTGACGATCACGCCCGGCAGGACGGATTCCACGATCACGGTGTGCGACGCGCTGGTATTGTTGCCGACGCTGTCCGTTGCTGAGGCGGTGACGGTATAAAGCGCCTCGCCCAGCTGACCAACCTCGTTCGCCGGAACGGTAGTCGTCCATTTTCCGTTATCGTCCACCTGCGCGCTGTACGCTTTGCCGTTCAGCATCACGGTCACCACCGCGCCTGCCGCCAGGCCGGAAGCCGTACCGGAGATCGTCAGATCCTGGGTTTTCTCGGCGTTGTTGATCGCATCGTCACCGGAAACGGTGTCAATGGTCAGCACCGGCGCGGTCAGGTTCACCTCTACGCCGTGCGTGGCGCTGTTGCTGTTGCCCGCTTTATCGGTCAGCGCCGCGGTAATAGTGTGATCCCCGGCGGCCAGCGCGGTTACGTCTGCCGCAGGCACGCCCACGCTCCAGTTGCCTGAGGCATCCAGGGTGGCGGTGTACGATTTGCCGTTGAGCGTGACGGTGACCACATCACCGGCCGCCGCACCGGTCACGGAACCCGTGACAATCAGTGCCTGCGCATGCTCGGCGCTGTTGATCACGTCGTCGTCGGAAACGGTGTGGATGGTCAGCTGCGGGACGGTGGTATCGACCAGCACGTCGCGATCCGCTGAGGCCGGGTTGCCCGCCTTATCAGACACGGCGGCGCTGATGGTGTAGTTACCGTCGGTAATACCGCTCAGATCCGCGGACGGCACGGTCACGCTCCAGCTGCCGTTTGCCTGCACGGTGGTGGTGTAGTCCACGCCGTTCAGCGTCACGGTGACGGTCTGGCCCGCTTCGGCGTTGGTCACGCCGTTAACGACCAGATCCTGCTGCGCTTCGGCCGCATTGATGATGTTGTTGTCGCTGACGATCTCAATAGATACCGTCGGCGCGGTGGCGTCCACGCTGTACTCGCGGCCTGCCGACGCGCTGTTGCCGTTGACGTTGGTGACGCTCACCTGCACGCTGGCATCGCCGTCTTTCAGGCTGCCCAAATCAGCAGACGGTACGGTCGCCGTCCAGTTGCCGTCGGCATCGACCGTCGCGGTGTACGACTTGCCGCCGAAGGTAATGGTGACGGTCTGGTTTTCTTCCACGTTGGAGGTCGAGCCGGACAGCACCAGGTCCGCGCCTTTCTCAGCCGCGTTGATTACGTCGTCTGAGGCAATCGGGTCAATGCTGATGGCGACTGCCGCCAGATCCACCTTCACGTCGTGGCTGATGGAAACCGGATTACCCGCCGCGCTCTGGCCTTCCACGGTCACGGTGACCGTGCCCGCATTCAGCGCGCTGACGTCAGCTGCCGGAATGGCCGCCGTCCAGGTGCCGTCTGCAAGCACGGTTGCGGCGTAGGTTTTGCCGTTGACGGTCACCGTTAACGCCGCGCCCGTTGCCAGGCCTTCGCTGGAGCCGGTGATAATCAGGTTCTGAGCGTGCTCAATGCTGTTGATGACATCGTCGCCCGCCACGGTGCCGACCCGCAGGCCAGGCAGGTTAGCGTCAATAACGATTTCGCGCTCGCCGGTTCCGCTGTTGCCGTGGCCGTTGGTGACGCTGGCTGACACGGTCAGATCGCCGTTCCCGATGGCGGTTAAGACCGTGGACGGCACGTTGACCGACCAGCTCAGATCGTCCTGAACCATCGCGGTGTACGTATTGCCGCCAATTGAAATCGTGACAGTGTCACCGATCGCCGCACCGCTCACTTTGCCGCTCAGGGTCTGCCCGGCAGCCACTTCCGCTGCGTTAATGACATCGTCCGTGGCGACAGGGTTGATGGTGACCTGCGGCAGCGCGCTGTCGACCAGCACGCTGTGGCCGGTGCTCGCGCTGTTGCCCGCCGCGTCGGTTACGCTCGCCGTCACCACGTAGCTCGCTTCGCCCAGCGCGGAGACGTTTGCCGCCGGAACGGTGATGCTCCAGTTCCCGCTGGCGTCGGTGGTGGCCGTATAGCTGATACCGTTCAGGGTCACCGTAATGGTGGTTCCGTCCGGCTGGTTGCTGGTGCCGGACACCAGCAGATCCTGGCCTTTCTCGGTCGCGTTGATCACGTCGTCAACCACCAGGGTATTGATGGCAACCACCGGCGCGATCAGGGAAACGTCAAACTCGTGCGTCGCGGTGGTGCTGTTACCGGCTTTATCGGTGAGGGTCGCGGAGATGGTCTGTTCGCCGTTAACCAGCGCGCCCACGTCCGCCGCCGGAACGCCCACGCTCCAGCTGCCGGACGCGTCCAGCATGGCGGTGTAGTCTTTGCCGTTCAGGGTCACGGTAATCACGTCGCCCGCCTGCGCGCCCGTGACCTTACCGGAGACGATCAGCGCCTGGCCGTGCTCGGCAATATTCACGACGTCGTCGCCCGCGACGATGTTGAACGAAATCTGCGGTACGGTGGTGTCGACCAGCACCGAGGAGCCCGCGCTGGCCGGGTTGCCTGCTTTGTCGGACACGGTCGCCGTCACCGCCGCGCTGCCGTCGGCGATGCCTGCCATATCCGCCGCCGGAACGTCGAGCGTCCAGCTGCCGTCCGCCTGCACCTGCGCGGTGTACTGATTGCCGTTGAAGGTCACGGTGACCGTCTGGCCTGCTTCGGCAGTAGAGGTGCCGCTCAGGGTCAGATCCTGCGCCGCCTCTGCCGCGTTCAGCATATTGTCATGGCTGATGGTGTTGATGGTCACCGTCGGCGCGGTAGTGTCGACGCTGAATTCCTGCGCCGAAGACGCCGCGTTGCCGTTCACGTTGGTGACGGTTACCTGCACGCTGGCGTCACCGTCTTTCAGGCCGCTCAAATCGGCTGCCGGAACGGTCCAGGTCCAGTCGCCGTTAGCATCCACCGTCGTGGTATAGGTTTTACCCGCAAAGGTGATGGTCACGGTCTGACCCGCTTCCACGTTGGAAGTCGTGCCGGAAAGCAGCAGGTCCTGGCCTTTTTCCGCCGCGTTAAGCACGTTATCGTCGGTCACGCTGCTGATGGTGATGGCGACAGACGCGAGATCGACGTCCACGACGGTGCCGATAGTCACCGGGTTGCCGGAAGCATCCTGCGCGCTTGCCTTGATATCCAGCGAACCGTCCGCCCACTGGGAGACATCGGCCGCCGGTACCGCCGCCTGCCAGGTGCCGTCCGCCAGTACCGTTGCGGAATAATCTTTGCCGTTGATGGTCACGGTCACGGTGCTGCCCGCCGCCAGATCGGTGCTGGTACCGGATACAATCAGGTTCTGAGCGTGTTCAATCACGTTGATCACGTCGTCACCCGCCACGGTATCAATACGCAGTCCCGGGAGCTGGGCGTCGATGGTGAAGTCGTGAGAAGAAGAGCCGGTATTGCCGTGCGCGTTGGTCACGCTGGCGGATACGGTGAGGTCGCCGTTACCGAGCGCGGTTAACTGGCTCTCGCTTAACGGCAGGCTCCAGGTCAGATCGTCCTGCACGGTAGCCGTGTACGTCTGGCCGCCAAGGATAATAGTGACAGTGTCACCTGAAGCCGCGTTCGTCACTTTACCGGTCAGGGTTTGCCCTGCCGCCACTTCCGCTGCGTTAACGATATTGTCGCCCGCCAGGGTGTCGATCGTTACTACCGGCAGCGAGCTGTCCACCAGCACGTCATGCGAGGTTGAGGCGCTGTTGCCTGCGCTATCCGTGACGCTCGCCGTCACGGTGTAATGGGCTTCTCCCAGCGCGCTTACGGCCGAGGCCGGTACGGTCACGCTCCAGTTTCCGCTGGCGTCAGCGGTGGCGGTGTACTGAATGCCGTTCAGGGTCACCGTAATGGTCGTGCCTTCCGGCTGGTTGCTGGTGCCGGAGAGCAGCAGATCTTCGCCCTTCTCGGTCGCGTTGATCACGTCGTCCGCCGCCAGCGTGTTGATACCGATGACAGGCGTCACGGTATTCACCACCACATCCAGCGAACTGCTTCCGGTGTTGCCGGATCGGTCGGTCACGGAGACGTCGATGGTCCAGGTGCCGTCAGTCAGCCCCTGCACGACGGACGCCGGCAGGCCAAGGCTCCAGTTCCCCGCCGCATCCACCACGGTGGTGTAATCAACGCTGTTAATGGTGATGGTGACCAGGTCGCCCGCCGCCGCACCGGTGACGGAGCCGCTCAGGATCTGCGCCTGTGAATGGGCGAGCTGGTTAACGGTGTTGGTGTCGGTGACAAAGTCGTTAATGGTCACCTGCGGTACGGTTGCGTCCACCAGACCCACGCGATCGGCGCTGCTGGCGTTGCCCGCCACGTCGCTGACGGTGGCCGTCACGGTCACAATGCCGTCCGTCAGGGCACCTACGTCTGCCGCCGGGACGCTCAGCTGCCAGGTACCGTCCGTCTGGACCGTGGTCTGATACGTTTTGCCGTTCAGCATCACGGTGACCGTCTGGCCAGGTTCCGCACTGCTGCTGCCGCTTAACAGTAAATCCTGCTGCGCTTCAGCGGCATTGATGATGTTGTCGGCGGTCAGGTTATCGAGCGTAATCGCCGGAGGCTGCGTATCCACCGTGACCACGCGCGCGGCGTCCGCGCTGTTGCCGCTGACGTTAGTGACGCTGACGCTCACCTGCGCGCGCCCGTCGATCAGGGTTTCCATGGCGCTGGCGGGTACGGTCAGGCTCCAGGAGCCATCCTGCTGCACCTGCACGGTGAAGGTCTGGTCGGCGAATTTCACCACCACGGTCTGCCCCGCCTCCACGCCCTGCGTCTGGCCGGAAAGGGTTAAATCACTGCCTTTTTCTGCCGCATTCAGCAGGTCATCGCCGGAGACGGTATCAATGGTGACCGCCACGGCGTTCAGATCGAGTTCAATCGGGTGTTCAGCCGCAACGGGATTGCCCCAGGCATCTACCGCGCTGACGCTCACCGTCATGCCGCCCGCCGTCCAGGCCTGCAGGTCCGCCGCCGGAACGCCGATCTGCCAGCTGCCGCTGGCGCTAACCGCGGTGACGTACTCCACATTGTTGATGGTGACGATAATCTGCGTGCCCGCGGCCAGATGGGTGCTTGAGCCGGTGACGCTCAGATCCTGCTGCTGTTCGATGGCGTTGATCACGTCATCGCCGGAAATGGTGTTCACGCGCAGACCCGGCAGCTCCGCGTTGATGTTGATATCACGCTCGCCGGTGCCGGTATTGCCGTGCGCGTTGGTGACGGAGGCGCTGAAGGTTAAATCCCCGTCGCCGAACGCCTGAAGATCCGCTGACGGGATTTTCACGCTCCAGGTCAGGTCGCTGCCAACCGTTGCGGTGTAGCTCTTGCCGCCTGCGGTGATGGTGACGGTATCGCCCGCCGCCGCGCCGGTAACGCGACCGCTGAGGGTTTGATCGACGCCCGCTTCGGCGTTATTGACCAGGTTGTCGCCCGCAAACGTATTGATAATGACCTGCGGAAGAACGGTATCCACCAGCAGATTCGCCTCGGCAGAACCGCTGTTACCCACGCTGTCGGTCCCGCTGACGCTGACGGTATAAAGCGTGTTCGCCAGATTCAGGACGTCGGAAACCGGCACCTGGACCGCCCAGATACCGTTTTCGACGGTGGCCTGATAGCTGACGTTGTTCAGCGTCACGGTGACGGTGGAGCCGTCCGGCAGGTTGCTGGTGCCGGTCAGGCTCAGCGGCTGCATCGCCTCCTGGGCATTCAGGACGTTATCCTGGCTGATGGCGTCAATCGTAAATTCCGGCGGGTGTCCGCTCAGCGTAATGCCGTGCGTGGCGCTGCCGGTGTTGCCTGCCGCGTCAGTGACGGAAACCGAAAGCGTGTGGTTGCCTTCACCCAGCGCGCCCAGCACGGACGCCGGAACGCCCACGCTCCAGCTGCCGTCCGCCAGCACCACGCCGGTGAAGGTCTGGCCGCCAAGCGTCACGGTGACCACATCGCCCGCGGCGGCACCGCTCGCCAGGCCGGAAATAATGTGCGCCTGGCCCTGCTCGCTGATATTGAGGATATCGTCGCCCGCCACGGTATGGATGGTGACGATCGGCGCGGCGGTATCCACCGTGAAATCTGCCGTCACGGACGAGCCGTTGCCCGCTTTGTCGCTAACGTTAACCGTCAGGGTGTGATTACCCTCACTCAGCGCCTGCACGTCGTTCACATCAAGCGTGACGGACCAGGTGCCGTCGCTGCCCACCGTGGCGTTATAGTTTTTACCGTTCAGCGTGACCGTGACGATCTGACCGGCTTCCGCATTCGTTTTACCGGTCAGGGTCAGCGGCTGGCTGTGCTCAGCCGCATTAATGATGTTGTCCTGCGCGAGGGTATCGACAGAAAGGGTTGGCGCGGTGGTATCCACCCCAATCGTCTGGCTTCCGCTGACGGTGTTACCCGCCGCGTCTTTACCGCTCACGTTGACCGTCCAGGTACCGTCGCCCAGCGCCTGCGCGTCCGCCGCAGGCACGTTAACACTCCACCCGCCGTCTGCCCCGACTTCAGCCGCGTAGGTTTTGCCGTTCAGCGTCACGGTGAGTGCGGTACCCTGCGCCAGGTTTTTGCTGGCACCGGAAAGCGTAAAGCCCGCGGATTGCTCGCTGGCGTTCAGCACGTTATCGCCCGCCGTGGTGGCCAGCGTAATGGCGGCGTCGGCGGTAGAGACCGTCACGGTGATACTGCCCGCAGAGGTGGTTTTACTGCCGTCGATCTGCACGACGGACCAGGTGTGTTCCCCGTCCGTCTGGGTCGGTAATATTACCGTCCAGGTGCCGTCTTTACCGACCATGGCGCTGGCAATGGTGCTGCCGCTGCTGTCTTTGATCTGGATGGTCGCGCCCGGCTGACCGGTGCCGCTAAAGGTTGGGTTGGTGTCGTCCGTGATCTCGTTTGCGCTCAGCACGCCCTGCTTGTCACCCGCTTTATCCGACAGCAAGAAGGTCGGCGTGGCGATTTCAACTTCTTTCGTATTATCAATGACTTTTGTTTTAGTTTCGCCGTCACCGCCGTTTGCCAGCAGTGCCCCGATGGCACCGCCGCCTAACGCAGCCCCCGCAATCCAGCCCCACGGCGCGTCGCTTAAAACACTTTCCTGCTCGAGGAAAGGTTGAATGCTGCTAATCGGTGTGGCCTGCGCGGTTAACTCGGTCACCGCAGCGCCTGACGCTTCCCCGGCATCGGCAAAAGAAATATGCGTCAGTTCCTGACGGTCGTTGAACACCAGCTCTGACTGATTATGCGTTTCTGGATCTTCGACAAAATAGTTATTGCAGCGAATAACGCTGCCATCTTTCATATAAATGAGGAGGTCTTTACCCTGGCGGACATAACGCGCCACATCCTGAGCAGAGCCCTGGATTTCAATCACGCTCGGCGATGAAATAGAGACCGACAGATTTCCTTCGCCGGTTAATTTCGTTTTCTCCGCCGTTTTGCGAATGATGACATCAACAACTTTCATGTTACTCATATTCTTCTCCTTGCAGGTGTACGGATTCCTGTGGATATGTCCACCAGACGGATGTAGCTATCCCTGGGAAAAAACACCCATTATTTTCAGTCTTACTTTGCGCAACACTGCGCGTCTTTTATTAACTCAAGTCGGGTAATTTTGCGGCAGCGTTTTTCTCTATTCCAATAAGCGGCATTAAATTATCAACCGCGGAAGCATAATTAATTGCCGAACTCCAGCCGTCATACTCGGCGATTATTTTCGCTGAGGTGGCCTGCCAGACATCCTGCTCAACGCTGAGCAGATCGTTAATGCTCCGCTTGCTCAGGGTGTATTCATTTTTATAAACATCGCGGGCCCGCAGCGCATTTTCCAGCTGTTGCTTCCCCGCCTCCATTCGTCCCCGCGCGCCGGTCCAGTCAGCCTGCGCGACGGAGGCCTTTTGCAGGACATCGAAACGCGCCTGATCGACCTGAGAGGAGGCCATGGCCCGTGCGCCTTCCGCCTGTCGAACGCGCGCGGAAACCGCGCCCCCCTGATACAGCGGCGCGTCGATATTGAGCTGTATCTGGTCGTCCCAGTAGGAACGGTTGTCCGATTCATAACGGGTGCGCCCCCCCTTCAGGCTTAACGTCGGCCAGTGCTGGGACTTCGCCGTTTCCACGCCATACTGAGCCGAACGTTCCATGTTCTGCGCGGCCATCACCGCCGGTATCAGGGAATAATCGATGCGGTTGAGCGAGTCCGGCTCCACGGCAAGATTCGCGGGCACCGGCGAATAGGCCTCTGCCTGCATTCCGGTTAATACCGCAAGCCTGGCGCGCGCGCTGTTTAAGGCGGCGCGATACTGCGCGACCGTCGCCTGCATGCCGGCAATGCGCGTGCGGGTCTGAAGCTCATCGGAGGTCGAACTCACGCCCGCGTCTGCGCGAAGCTTTGCCAGCTGCTCGACGTTCTTGAGCGCCTGCACGTTATCTATTGCCGCCTGCAGCAGATCGGAATAGCGTTTGACCTCGACGTAGCTCAGCGCCGTTTTTTCCGCCACGTCAGAAAGCGTGCCCATCAGCTGATAGCGGTAGCTATCGCGCTGGGCGGAGGACTGGCTGATGCTGTTATTGGTCTTGCCAAAATCGTACAGCAGCTGCGTCAGGCTCAGCCCCCAGGCGGCTGAATTCTTCAGCGACCCGCTGGAATCGGTGGTCTGGCTGTGCCCCGTACTTCCGTTCAACGATATTTGCGGCATCCAGCCGCTGCGCGCTTCATCTATTTGTGCCTGGCCAATACCTAATTGCGCGGCCTGCTGGCTAATTGACGGATCGCGATCGATCGCAAAAAGAATACTTTCTTTTAAGGTTGTGGTTGCCACCGGGGCAATACCCACCTGATTACTATTGGCGAAAGCCATATTTATGGCTAATGAAATGAATGCCAGTGCTGCTGTAAATCGGCGTAACATAGGCTTTCGTAATATCGTCATGTTATCTCCCTGACTCTGAGTGATACTCAAGCAAATACCCAAAAAGAGGTACAGATAATTAGACAAATATCTTATTTAGCTACCTTGCTGAATTTCAGGTAATACTCCCCATACCCATTTCCATCGGAGATGAGATCTGCCCGCATCTTATTTCAATTAAGAATTTACTTATTTCTTAAACTGGTTAGCAGCATAACAAAATGTGTTATAGCCCACTACAGCCACAATGTTAATGTGGTGTTACAAGCAAGAAAAAATATGGGGTTTCTGGACAAAACTCTAAAAGTATCCTTTCAGATGAAACATATAAACTCTCTGTTATCTAAGGAAAATTCTTAATTCCCTCCGTGCACATTTTTGCGTTAATTTCAGCGCGAGTCAGACACAAAGATTTTCAAAGAAGTGTCAGTTTACGTAGCCAAAGGGATATATTTAAAATTAAAAACTTTTAAAAAACTAATTAAAGCAATTAAAACCTGCATGATTTCCACTAAACAGCATTTAACACCACTCAATGGCGATACGCTGGTTACATAACCCAAATCGTTAAATAAAACATAACAATAACATCGTGATTAACATTCAAAACGGCTTCCTTATACCCGCTTAATAAAATTTTAATAATCACCCATCTGAATTATCACGCCGCCGCACATCGTCCTGAGGATATTCCCCTTCTCTCTGCGTCAAAATGCTGTATTATGCAAACTATTGCGACATTTTGCAGGAATGTACCCCCATGCACAAAACCGCTCGTCAACGCTACGTCCTGGATATCCTCAGCGAGCAAGGCCAGGCCAGCATCACCGACCTGGCTGAAAAGCTGCAGGTTTCGGCGGATACCATTCGTCGGGATCTGACCGACCTGGAAAACCAGGGCCTTGTGCAGAAGAACCACGGCGGCGCCATCGCGCTCAACCTCTCCGCCATGAACCGTCAGGGCCGCAATACGCTGCTGCCGGAGACCAAACAGCGCCTGGGTAAACAGGTCGCACAGCAGGTTCCACCGGGCTCCACCCTGTTTCTGGATGCCGGAAGCACGGTGATGGCCGTCGCCACCTTTCTTCAGGGGCCGCTCACCGTTATTACCCCCTCGCTGGATATCGCCCAGCATTTTAGCGACCGGGAAGATATTGAGCTGATCCTGCTCGGCGGGAAATGGGACCACAAGCAGCGACTGTTTGCCGGCAGCGCCACGCTGTCTTTGCTGTCCCGTTATCGGGCAGATATCGCCATTCTTGGGGCGTGCGCCATTCATGCCGAACTCGGTTTGAGCGCCGGTAAAGAAGCGGATGCCGAGGTGAAACGCGCGATGCTGGACGCAAGCCATGCGCACTGGATTGTCGCCGACCATCTGAAAATTAACCGCTGCGAGCCGTATCTGGTTTCCGGGTTATCCAGCATTCAACAACTCTTTTTAGATCGTCCCTGGCCTGAGCTTGGGGACCATAGCGCACTGCAGGTTACGGTGTGCGCCAATTAACGTGGAGAAGGTCATGAGTAAAGTTCAAACAATCAACATTGCGCTGATCGGGTATGGATTTGTCGGTAAAACCTTCCATGCCCCGCTGATCCAGTCGGTGGACGGGATTAAGCTGGCCGTGGTCTCTTCTCGTGATGAAGAGAAGGTTAAACGCGATCTGCCGGACGTACAGGTGGTAGCGACACCGGAAGAGGCCATTCAGCATCCTGATATCGATCTGGTGGTGATTGCCTCCCCCAACGCCACGCACGCCCCGCTGGCGACGCTGGCCCTGAACTCGGGTAAACACGTGGTCGTCGATAAGCCTTTTACACTCGACATGCAGGAAGCCCGCGACCTGATTGCGCTGGCGGATGAAAAGCAGCTGCTGCTCTCCGTCTTCCACAACCGCCGCTGGGACAGCGATTTCCTCGGCATTAAGCAGATTATTGAGCAAGGCACGCTCGGCAAGGTTAAACACCTGGAATCGCACATCGACCGCTTCCGCCCGGAAGTGCGCGTGCGCTGGCGCGAGCAGAACGTCCCCGGGAGCGGTTTGTGGTTTGATCTGGGCCCTCACCTGATTGACCAGACGCTACAGCTCTTTGGACTGCCGGAGTCGGTTCAGGGGAATATCGCGACGCTGCGCGACGGCGCAGAAATTAACGACTGGGCGCACGTGGTCTTAAACTACCCGGAGCATAAGGTCATTCTGCACGCCAGCATGCTGGTTGCTGGCGGTACGGCGCGCTTTAGCGTCCACGGGGACAAGGGCAGCGTGGTGAAAGCCAGAATCGACCAGCAGGAAGCGCAGCTGCTCGCAGGGGTGATCCCCGGCAGTGAAACCTGGGGCGAAGACGACGACAGCATGGTGTTCTTTGGGGCCGACGGCGCACCGCAGACGATCCCTACCCCGAAAGGCGATCAGCGCCAGTATTACGTCAACGTACGTGATGCGCTGCTCGGGAAAATCACCAACCCTGTCCACCCTGTTGAGGCTCTGGCGGTCATGGCCGTGCTGGAAGCGGCGGTGAAGTCGTCGGAGACGGGATCAACGCAGGCGCTGGCGTTAACTGCCGAAGAGCGTGCGCTGCTGGGTTAAAAAATAAGCCGGGTGGCGCTGCGCCACCCGGCAAGCGTTAAAGACTACGAACGCTTTTTCGGCATCATGCGCAGAAGAGTATTATCTTTCCAGAAATAGTGATGCATCAGCGCCGCCGCCGCGTGCAGGCCAATCACAAAATAGCCCAGGTTCGCCAGCGTCTCGTGCCACTCTTTCAGCATATCAACCAGGTCGAAATTGGACTCCGCCGCATGCGGCATCGCCAGGCCGAAAGCAAACCAGTCGCTGCCCCGGTTGTACATCATCACAATGCCAATCAGCGGCAGCGCAATAAACAGCAGATACACCACCAGGTGCCCCAGATGGGACATCCCCGTCACCATCGCTTTTGGCTTCGGCTGAATCGGCGGCGCGCGGAATTTCAGGCGAACCAGCAGACGCGTCACCATCAGCACCAGGATACTGATACCGCACGAGACGTGGATCATATTGATCGCTGGACGCGCGGTGCGCGGGAAGAAACCTTTGAACTCCATGGCGCAGTAGGCGACGATGATTAACAGAAACACCAGCCAGTGGATGCCGATTTGCAGGCTTGTATATTTAGTGCGCATGTGATTTCCCGATTAAAAACAGTTACCGCGCCAACATAATCCCCTTTCCTTAAAAATTCATTAACTTTTCTGTATGGTTTTTCAAATACTTCCTCCCGCATGAAGCATCTTCAATTGCCGCCCTGCCCGTGATGGTCTAAGCCTGGATGAGTTCAAACTGTCGCATCGACACGTTTACAGGAGAACACCATGAGTAAAATTGGCATTAACGGCTTTGGACGCATTGGGCGCCTTGTACTGCGTCGCCTTCTTGAAACCCAGGACAGCAATACCGTCGTCGCCATCAACGACCTCACCTCACCGAAAGTGCTGGCCTACCTGCTCAGGCATGATTCCAACTACGGTGGCTTCCCGTGGAGCGTCGATTTCACCGAGGATGCGCTGATTGTTGATGGCAAAACCATTGCGGTGTACGCCGAAAAAGAGGCGAAGCACATTCCGTGGAAAGCCGCAGGCGTAGATATCGTCGTGGAGTGCACCGGCTTTTATACCTCTGAAGAGAAATCACGGGCACACCTGGACGCCGGCGCGAAGAAAGTGCTGATCTCCGCGCCTGCGGGTGAGATGAAAACCATCGTCTACAGCGTGAATGACGACACCATTGACGCCAGTGACACCATTATTTCCGTCGCATCCTGCACCACCAACTGCCTCGCCCCGCTGGCGAAAGCCCTGAACGATGCGTTTGAAATAAAAGTGGGCACCATGACCACCATTCATGCCTATACCGGTACGCAGGCGCTGGTGGATGGCCCGCGCGGGAAAGACCTTCGCGCCTCGCGGGCGGCGGCAGAGAATATCATTCCCCACACCACCGGTGCCGCAAAGGCCATCGGTCTGGTGATCCCGGCGCTCAGCGGCAAGCTCAAGGGTCACGCGCAGCGCGTGCCGGTAAAAACGGGTTCGGTCACCGAGCTGGTGGCGATTCTGGGCAAGAAAGTGACCGTCGAGGAGATCAACGCCGCGCTGAAAAAGGCGACGCAGGGCAATAAATCGTTCGGGTATACCGACGAAGAGATTGTCTCGTCCGATGTGATTGGCTCGCATTACGGTTCGGTGTTTGACGCCACGCAGACGGAGGTGTCAGAAGCGGGAGAGCTGCAGCTGGTGAAAGCGGTAGCGTGGTATGACAACGAGTACGGTTTCGTGACGCAGCTGGTGCGGACGCTGGATAAGTTTGCGGCGCTGTGATTCTAGGCCTTTATTCAGGGCTAATATGAGCAGTGAAGCATCCCCTCTCCCTGTGGGAGAGGGTTAGGGTGAGGGGAACATACGGGTGTAGTGGTCATTCCGTTCACTTTATGTTCCTTGCTACTCTTTAACGACATAACCGGTGAACGTGCCAGGGTGGCTCAATCGCCACCACCCTGGCAACCCGGGCTCCCGGCGGTAAATCGCCGCTTCGCGGTCCCCTCAGCTTATTCCTTCAGGCTATCGGGTCGGGCATGAGCCTGCATCCCTGCAGGCCACGCCCTCTCGGCGCATCCCTGCGCCTCGCCCCGGCCTTACGGAAACGCTTCGGCGATATACAGCCGGACCAGGACATTGCTGTAAGCCAAAGGTTATTCTGAAGCGGTTGTTATCGCTTCTGATTACACCCTTAAATCGAGCGCCTGGACAACGCATCCGCGAGAACCGGGTCCTGCTGTAACTGTTCCCATGCGGCAATCACAGCATCCGGGAATTCAACGTGCGCGATAAAATCCCGCCCGGCCGGACCATAGCCGTTAACGTCATCATACAAACGCGGCAGTTCCCCCAGGACCAGTGACAGGTAGCGCTCAACGGGCCACAGTCCGCTATTGCCCGCGCTAAACTCCGCGCCCTCTTTGCCATTCTGCAGCGTTGGCGTAAACCCGGGATGGCTTATCCACTGCGGTGACACGGGCTCATCCTGACAAACGCGGGCAAACGTCGCCATCGTACGGCGCTGCATCGTCGGGTCCTGCACCACCAGCACCCGCCCGGTTGCGCGCTGATGCTGTTTCAGCATGTTCCAGCTAAAACGCGCGTTCTCACCGCAGTTGGTAGATTGATCCTCAATCCACAGGCGCGCATCGGGGATCTGCCAGAACTCCCGCGCAATGTCGGCAAGAATGCTCGCTTCCGCCCGCCCTTCGACGGGCAAGGTGTGATAACGCGGATGACTGCCGATAGCGGCATATAGAAACGCGGTTGAATGACCAATACCGCCGCTAATCAGGAGCGGGATGTCTCTCTGCGCGACAATACGGCAGGCCGCCTCAATGGTCGGGATCACCGCGTTTCCTGCCAGGATCACCGCATCGACGTCCGGGGGCTGGCGGCTGTCGCTCAGGTCGTCCTGCGCCAGCCATTCACCGACAGTATTGATGGCCGCCAGCGTGGCATCCGGCAGGATGGGAAAATGGGGCTGTTCCATGATGAACTCCTTCTCTCTATCCCTTCAGGGTAGCGACTTCAGGTTCTCAACACAACGGCGACATCGGGCCGCTCTTTTTCCTTAAACTTCCCTTCTACATTTGATTAACATGCGTAAATCATATTCACTTGAATTATCATTTGCGGCAGACGTAGAATCGCTAGCCCGCTAATTATTCAATTATTTCTAAGGTAAACGACGTTATGCGCCTGCCCGAACGCGACCCTTATGCTCCTCGCGAGTGGCAGCCACATGAGAAACCCGCCCTGCTGGGTTCGCCTTCCACACCCGAGCACAGTACGCCAAAACGCATTGCCTACGGCGTCGTTGGCCTGCTGGTGTGCCTGACGGGGGCGCTGGGAAATGCGGTGGTGACCGCCAACCTGCAAAACCTGCAGGGAACCTTCGGGGCCTGGTCGACCGAAATCGCCTGGCTTCCCGCGGTCTACGTCATGACCAACATCTCCATCAACCTGCTGCTGGTCAAGTTCCGCCAGCAGTACGGTCTGCGCGCCTTCACGGAAGGTTTTCTGGTGCTGTACGTGCTGGTGACCTTTTTCCACCTGTTCGTTAACGATCTCAGCTCGGCGCTGATGGTGCGCGCCGCGCACGGGATGGTGGCCGCCGCGCTCAGCTCGCTGGGGATTTACTACCAGATCCAGGCCTGGCCTGCGAAGCACCGCCTGAAGGCGCTCACCATCGGGATAACCGGGTCGTCGCTCGCCATTCCTCTGGCCCGCCTGTTTTCGACCGAACTGCTGCAGCTGGACGAATGGCGCGGGCTCTATTTCTTCGAGCTCGGGCTGGCGCTGATCTCCCTGGCCTGCGTGATAGCCTTAAAACTGCCCCCGGGCGATCGGCGAAAGGTCTTTGAGAAGAAAGACTTCATCACCTTCTTTTTAATGGCCCCCGGAATGGCCCTGCTCTGCGCCGTGCTCTCGTTGGGCCGCCTAGACTGGTGGTTCGAGGCGCCGTGGATCGGCTGGTCGCTGGCGCTGTCGCTTGTATTAATTGTGGCTGCCATCGTCTTTGAACATAACCGCGCCAACCCGCTGCTGAACACCCGCTGGCTGTCGAGCGGCAGCATCGTCCGTCTGGGGCTCATCATGCTGCTGATCCGTATCGTGCTGGCAGAGCAAAACACCGGGGTCATCGGCTGGCTGCAGTACGTGGGGTTACAGAACGAGCAGATGACCCACCTGGCGTGGTCCATTTTCGCCGGGATCGTCTGCGGGATTGTCACCAGCTGCCTCACGATTAAGCCGACCAAACTGGCGTGGCCGATTATCACCTCCCTGGCGCTGATGATTGTTGCCTCGCTGCTGGACAGCCAGTCCAACAACCTGACCCGGCCGGATCAGCTGATGCTAAGCCAGTTTCTGCTGGGCTTCGGCAGCGCCTTCTTCCTGGCGCCCGCCATGCTGGCCGCCATTGGCGGGGTGATTGCAGATCCGCGCAACCTGGTCAGCTTCTCGGTGATGTTCGGCATGAGTCAGAACCTCGGCGGCCTGCTGGGTTCCGCGATCCTCGGAACCTTCCAGACCTGGCGCGAGAAGTACCACTCCAGCCTGCTGGCGGACCAGCTCACCACGCTCAATCCGCTGGTCAACGAGCGTATCCAGCTTTACACCCAGATGTACCGGAGCCTGATTGGCGACAGTTCGCTGCTGGGAACGCAGGCGATCACGCAGCTGCAAACGGTGACGACGCTTGAGGCGAATATTCTGGCTTACAACGATACTTATCTGCTGACGGCGGGCATCGCTGCCGCCACGCTGGTCTGGATTTTATGGCGCTTGCTGCGCCTGCGCATCACTGCCCGTATGGCGCTTAAGAACGCCACCGGCAACAAATAATTGAAATATTTCTGGAGAGTTTATGAGTCAGCAGGATGCCGCTAAAGAGCAGGCCAACACCCGCAAAAATGTGCGCATTGTTTCCGTTTTCACCGCCGCTGCCATCGGTATTGTCGGCGTGCTGGTGATCCTTTACGCGTGGCAGCTGCCGCCGTTCACCCGCCACGCGCAGTTTACCGACAACGCCTACGTGCGCGGTCAGACGACGTTCATCAGTCCTCAGGTGAATGGCTATATCACCGAGGTGAAGGTTCAGGACTTTGTGCAGGTTAAAAAAGGCGACCTGCTGCTGCAGATTGATGACCGTATCTATCGTCAGCGCGTGCATCAGGCCGAGGCACAGCTGGCGATGAAAATTGCCGCGCTTAATAACAACCTGCAGCAGCGTAAAAGCGCCGAAGCGACGATCGCCAAAAACGACGCGGCGCTGAAAAATGCCCGCGCCCAGAGCCTGAAAACC
Source organism: Enterobacter sp. E20 (assembly GCF_000801755.2). Lineage (NCBI taxonomy): Bacteria > Pseudomonadati > Pseudomonadota > Gammaproteobacteria > Enterobacterales > Enterobacteriaceae > Enterobacter > Enterobacter sp. E20. The sequence goes on along the minus strand of NZ_CP012999.1, from coordinate 2,266,029 downwards.
CAGGCGGATTTAAAGCGGGTGAAGGATTTGACGGCGGACGGCTCGCTTTCCATTCGCGAGCGCGACGCGGCGCTGGCCAGCGCGGCCCAGGGCAGCGCCGACATCGAGCAGGCCAAAGCCTTGCTTGAGATGTCGCGTCAGGATCTGCAGACGGTAATTGTGAACCGCGGCGCGCTGGAGGCGGATGTCGAAAATGCGAAAGCGGCGCTGGAGCTGGCGCAGATAGACCTGCAAAACACCCGCATCATCGCCCCGCGCGACGGCCAGCTCGGCCAGATTGCCGTGCGTCTCGGGGCGTACGTGACCGCCGGGACCCACCTCACCACGCTGGTTCCGCCGCAGCACTGGGTGATCGCCAATATTAAAGAGACGCAGCTCGCAGAGCTGCGCGTCGGCCAGCCTGTCAAATTCACCGTCGATGCCCTGAACAACAAAGCCTATCAGGGCCGCGTGGAGAGCATCTCGCCGGCAACCGGGGTTGAATTCAGCGCCATCACGCCGGACAACGCCACCGGCAACTTTGTCAAAATCGCCCAGCGTATTCCGGTGCGCATCGAGGTGCTCGGCAAGCCTGAGGAGTCCGCCCTGCTGCGTCCGGGCATGTCGGTGCAGGTGACCATTGATACGCGGGAGGGCAAACAATGACCCTTCGCCCGATAGCCGGTCTGGTGCTGGCGGTAATGCTCGCCGGATGCCAGTCCGTCGACGTAAAACCTGCGCAGCCGACGCTGCAAATCCCCGCCCAGTGGCGTGCTGACGCCGGTCCTGCCAGCCCGGCGGAGCAGCTCTGGTGGCGCAATTTTCATGACAACAACCTCAACCGCTACGTGGATCGGGCGCTAAAGAACAACAGCGACGTGCTGATCGCCCGCGAACGGATTAACGAGTATCAGGCGCGGGTCTTTGCGGCCGACGGCAGCCTGTTTCCGTCGCTTGATGCAGGAGTAACGGGGACCCGCGCCCGTTCTCAATCCGCCGCGACCGGGCTGCCGGTCTACGGCACGCTGTACAGAGGTAGCCTGACGGCGAGCTACGATGTGGATATCTGGGGCGTCAACCGCAGCACGGCCAGTGCCGCCGAAGCCTCGCTGGCGGCGCAAAAAGCCGCCGCAGCCGCCGCGGATTTGACCGTCGCGTCCTCCGTTGCGTCCGGGTACGTCACCCTGCTCTCGCTTGACGAGCAGCTGCGCGTGACCGAATCCACGCTTAAATCTCGCGAAGAGGCATTTAACCTCGCGAAACGTCAGTTTGAGACGGGCTACAGCTCGCGTCTGGAGCTGATGCAGTCGGATTCCGAGCTGCGCTCAACGCGGGCGCAGGTACCCGTGCTGCAGCATCAGATTGCACAGCAGGAGAACGCCCTCAGCCTGCTGCTGGGAAGCAATCCCGGCGCGTTAGCGCGCAGTGAAAGCTTTGAGGCGCTAACGCCGCTGACGCTGCCGTCACAGCTGCCTTCTACGCTCCTGAACCGTCGGCCGGATATCGTTCAGGCCGAACGCCAGCTGGTTGCGGCTGACGCCTCGCTTGCCGCGTCGCGCGCCAGCCTGCTGCCGTCGATCAACCTGACCGCGACCGGATCGATCCAGGATCGCACCCTTTCCGGCCTGCTGGACAACCCGCTTCAGCTCTGGAGCGTCGGGGGCAGTATTCTCGCCCCGCTGCTGAACCGCCAGGCGCTGAATGCGCAGGTGGATATTTCCCAGTCCCAGCGTAACCAGGCGCTGTACGCCTATGAAAAAACCGTGCGCAACGCGTTTGCCGAAGTGAACAACAGCCTCGATGCTATTACGCGCTATCAGGAACAGCTGACCGAGCTGCTTGCCCAGCAGGAGGTGGCGCAGGAGACGCTGCGCATTGCGCAGAACCGCAATCGCAACGGCTACTCTTCCTATCTGGACGTGCTGGACGCGCAGCGCACGCTGTACTCGGTTCAGACCAGCGTAGTGCAGGTGAAAAATAACCTGCTGCTGGCGCAGATCGATTTGTACAGGGCGCTGGGCGGCGGCTGGAAGAGCGCGTGAACCGCCTTGCGCGCTGATGCCCTCACCCCGACCCTCTCCCACAGGGAGAGGGAGAAAAATCCAAGGAGTCAATCTATGCATCAACAATGGTCTGCAGTAGATAATTACATGATTTCTTCGCTGATCCCTGACGATGACGTGCTTCATCAGGTACTGGAAAACAACAAACGCGCCGGGCTACCCGAACACGATGTTGCGGCCAATCAGGGGCAACTGCTGGCGCTGTTCGTGCGCATGACCCAGGCAAGACGCATCCTTGAGATTGGTACGCTGGGCGCCTATAGCTCAATCTGGATGGCGCGCGCCCTGCCGCCGGACGGAAAGCTGATTACGCTCGAGGCTGACCCGACGCATGCCGATGTGGCCCGCCAGAATATTCACCTCGCGGGGCTGAACGATCGCATTGAACTGATTGAAGGCCCGGCGCTGAGCTCGCTGGAGAATTTCGATGACGTTCCGCCGTTCGACCTGATCTTTATTGATGCCGATAAGCCAAACAATCCCGGCTATCTGGAGTGGGCGCTGCACTATTCACGTCCCGGCACGATAATCATTGGCGATAACGTGGTGCGCGATGGCGAAGTGATTAACGGGCAAAGCGACGACGCGCGCGTGCTGGGGGTGCGGCGTTTTATCGAAATGATTGGGGATAACCCGCGCCTAACCGCCACCGCGCTGCAAACGGTGGGGGTTAAGGGATGGGATGGGTTTACGCTGGCAATAGTGAACGGGTGAAAATGATACCCTCTCCCACAGGGAGAGGGAGAAAACCGGGCAAGAGTTTTAAGCGGAAATCTGCTCCATCGCCTGCAGAATACGCTTATCCGAAATCGGATACGGCGTACCGAGCTGCTGGGCAAAGAAGCTGACGCGCAGCTCCTCGATCATCCAGCGGATCGCCTGCACGTCTTCATCGTCGCGGCGCGCCGGCGGCAGCTTGTTTAGCCACTGCTGCCACGCCTGCTGCACGCTCTCCACTTTCAGCATCTGCGCGCGATCGCGGTGCGGGTCGATAGCCATTTTTTCCAGACGTTTTTCAATCGCCTGCAGATAGCGCAGCGTATCGCCCAGACGCTTAAAGCCGTTGCCGGTGACGAAGCCGCGATAGACCAGCCCCGCCATCTGCGCCTTCACGTCCGACAGCCCCAGCGCCATGGTCATATCCACGCGCCCCTTCAGGCGCTTGTTGATATTGAACACGGCGGTGAGGATCTGCTCGACCTGTTTGGCTATCTCCACCACGGTGTCGTTCAGCTCGGCGCGCACCTTTTCATGAAGCTGAGCAAAGCCCTCTTCCGTCCAGACCGGACCGCCCGCCTCGTGGATCAGCTTGTCCACGCCGCAGGAGATGCAGTCGTCAATCAGATCCAGCACCTTGCCGTACGGGTTAAAGTACAGCCCGAGCTTGGCTTTGTTCGGCAGCTTCTCGTGCAGATACTTAATCGGCGACGGGATGTTCAGCAGCAGCAGGCGACGCAGCCCGCGCCACATCATCTGCTGCTGTTCCTGCGGATTATCAAACAGTTTGATCGCCACGCTGTCGCGCTCGTCCACCAGCGCAGGCCAGGCCTTGACCTTATAGTTACCGCGCTTCTGTTCGTAGCTTTCCGGAAGCTGACCAAAGCTCCAGATATGCAGCCCGCTCTGCTCGATACCGTCGTCCGCCACCGCAGAAAGCGTCTCCTGAACTTTCCCTTTCAGCGACTCTTTCAGCTCGCTCAGCGAACGTCCTTCCAGCAGCTTTTTGTTTTTATCATCCACCACGCGGAAGCTGATTTTCAGGTGATCGGGCACCTGATCCCAGTTCCAGTCTTCGCGGTCGATGGTGGTGCCGGTCATGCGTCGGAACTCACGCTCCAGCGCGTCCAGCAGCGGCAGCTCCAGCGGCGTGACGCGGCCTAAAAACGCTTCCGCATAGTTTGGCGCAGGCACAAAGTTACGGCGCACCGGTTTCGGCAGAGATTTGATCAGCGCAATCACCAGCTCGCGGCGCAGGCCGGGGATTTGCCACTCAAACCCGCCCTCATCGACCTGGTTTAACAGCGGCAGCGGAATATGAACGGTCACGCCGTCCGCGTCGGCACCCGGTTCAAACTGATACGTCAGACGCAGCTTGAGGTTGCCCTGATGCCAGAAGTTCGGGTAGTCGAGCTTGCTGACCGACTCCGCCCCCTCTTTAATCAGCATGCTCTTTTCAAAGTTGAGCAGGTCCGGCGTCTCTTTGCTGGCCTTCTTCCACCAGCTGTCGAAGTGGCGGGCGGAGATAACATCGTGGCTGATGCGCTGGTCGTAAAACTCAAACAGCGCCTCGTCGTCCACCAGAATGTCGCGGCGGCGGGACTTGTGCTCAAGCTCCTCCACTTCCGCGCGCAGCTTCAGGTTTTCGCGGAAGAAGGCGTGGCGCGTTTGCCAGTCTCCCTCCACCAGCGCGTGGCGGATAAACAGCTCGCGGCTGAGCGCCGGGTCAATCTGGCTGTAGTTGACCTTACGCGCGGCGACCACCGGCAGGCCGTAAACGGTCACCTTCTCGGTCGCCATCACCGCGCCCTGCGCGCGCTCCCAGTGCGGCTCGCTGTACGAGCGTTTCAGCAGGTGCTGCGCCACCGGCTCCACCCATTCCGGATCGATACGCGCGGCAATGCGTCCCCACAGGCGGCTGGTTTCCACCAGCTCGGCGACCATGGTCCACTTCGGCGGCTTCTTGAACAGGCCGGAACCGGGGAAGATGGAGAAACGGGCGTTGCGCGCGCCGGTATATTCCTGCTTTTCGGCGTCCTTCATCCCAATGTGGGACAGCAGGCCGGTCAGCAGCGCGATATGAATCTCGCGGTACTCCGCCGGCTCGCTGTTGACCGGAATGCCCAGCTCTTTCACCACCTGGCGCAGCTGGGTGTAGATATCCTGCCACTCGCGCACGCGCAGGTAGTTGAGGAAATCCACGCGGCACTGGCGGCGGAACTGGTTCGAGGAGAGCGCTTTCTGCTGCTCGCCGAGATAGTTCCACAGGTTCACGAAGGCGAGGAAGTCGGACTCTTTGTCGTGGAAGCGACGGTGCTTTTCGTCAGACGCCTGCTGCTTGTCCATCGGACGCTCGCGCGGATCCTGAATGGAGAGCGCCGAGGTAATGATCATCGCCTCGCGCACGCAGCCGTGCTTTTGCGCTTCCAGCACCATACGGGCCAGGCGCGGATCCACCGGCAGCTGGCTGAGCTGGCGGCCCAGCGGCGTTAGCTTGTAGACCGTCGCCTGCTCGTCGGTGGTAATGGCGCCGAGCTCTTCCAGCAGACGCACGCCGTCCTGAATGTTGCGTTTATCCGGCGCTTCGACGAACGGGAACGCCGCGATGTCGCCCAGCCCCAGCGCGGTCATCTGCAGGATAACGGACGCCAGGTTGGTGCGCAGAATTTCCGGGTCGGTAAACTCCGGGCGCGACAGGAAATCATCTTCGGAATAGAGACGAATACAGATCCCTTCCGACACGCGGCCGCAGCGGCCCTTACGCTGGTTCGCGGACGCCTGGGAGACCGGCTCAATCGGCAGCCGCTGGACCTTCGTGCGGTAGCTGTAGCGGCTGATTCGCGCCGTGCCCGGGTCGATCACGTATTTGATCCCCGGTACGGTCAGCGAGGTTTCCGCCACGTTGGTCGCCAGCACGATGCGTCGCCCGCCGTGCGGCTGGAATACGCGGTTCTGCTCGCTGTTTGACAGGCGCGCGTAAAGCGGCAGGATCTCCGTGTGGCGCAGGTCGCGCTTGCTGAGCGCATCGGCGGTGTCGCGGATTTCGCGCTCGCCGCTCATGAAGATCAGAATGTCGCCCGCGCTTTCGTTGCCCAGCTCGTCAACGGCGTCGAAGATGGCCTGCAGCTGGTCGCGCTCGGTATCGTCCGCCTCTTCAACAATCGGGCGATAGCGCACTTCCACCGGATACGTGCGTCCTGACACCTCGATAATCGGCGCATTGTTGAAATGCTTTGAGAAGCGCTCAGGGTCGATGGTCGCGGAGGTGATGATGATTTTCAGATCCGGGCGACGCGGCAGCAGCTCTTTCAGGTAGCCGAGCAGGAAGTCGATGTTCAGGCTGCGCTCGTGCGCTTCGTCAATGATAATGGTGTCGTACTGCATCAGCAGGCGATCCTGCTGGATTTCCGCCAGCAGAATACCGTCGGTCATCAGCTTGACCATGGTGTTATCGCTAACGTGGTCGCTGAATCGCACCTTGTAACCGATGCAGCCGCCCGGCTCCGTCTGCAGCTCTTCGGCAATACGGTTCGCCACGGTGCGTGCCGCCAGTCGACGCGGCTGGGTGTGGCCTATCAGCCCTTTTAGCCCGCGTCCCAGCTCCATACAGATTTTCGGCAGCTGGGTGGTTTTCCCCGAGCCGGTTTCCCCCGCAACAATCACCACCTGGTGGTCGCGGACGGCCTCAAGGATGTCCTGTTTTTTCTGGCTGACGGGCAGGTTTTCCGGGTAGGTAATTGCCGGACGTGCGGCTTCGCGCAGCACAACTTTCCCTGCCGCCTGTTCAATCTCTTTCGCCATCTCCTGGTAAATGGCCTGTTGTGCATCAGGATTTTTAACCTTCTTCACGCCGTGCAGACGGCGGGCAAAGCGCTGTTTATCGCGCAGCATCAGAGAATCAAGCTGTTGCAGGAGCATCGGGAAGGTTAATTTTTGTTGTTCTGTCATAGCGTTAAAGGGCAGTACACGCCCTGATAAACTCTCTTTTTAATGATTGCTATAGAGTACCACATCGACGCCTTTCGCGCCTTATTCAAAAAATTCGAACATAGGCTTCGATATATTGCGCTATCTCTGTGGCAGGATTGTGAATAGAGTGTCAACAAGCAACGGGGCAACCCCCTTCAATCAAATGCAACAACAGGAATCACCCATGAGCAAAGTATTAGTTTTGAAATCCAGTATTCTGGCAGGGTACTCTCAGTCTGGTCAGCTGTCTGATTACTTCGTTGAACAGTGGCGTGAACAGCATTCCGCTGACGAAATCACCGTGCGTGACCTGGCTGCAAACCCAATTCCTGTGCTGGACGGCGAGCTGGTTGGCGCGCTGCGCCCAAGCGATGCACCGCTGTCTCCACGTCAGCAGGAAGCCCTGGCCCTTTCCGACGAGCTGATTGCTGAGCTGCAGGCGCACGACGTTATCGTCATCAACGCCCCAATGTACAACTTCAACATCCCTACCCAGTTGAAGAACTACTTCGACCTGGTGGCGCGCGCTGGCGTAACCTTCCGTTACACCGAGAACGGCCCTGAAGGTCTGGTGAAAGGTAAACGTGCGATCGTACTGACCAGCCGTGGCGGTATCCATAAAGACACCCCAACCGACCTGGTTGCGCCGTACCTGAGCCTGTTCCTGGGCTTCATCGGCATCACTGACGTGAACTTCGTGTTCGCTGAAGGTATCGCTTACGGTCCGGAAGTGGCGACCAAAGCGCAGACCGATGCGAAAGCCGCCATCGACAGCCTGGTAGCAGCCTAAGATTTTGCCCTCTCACCGCCTGGTGGGAGGGTTTTTCTTTTCCCCGCATTTCGTTATCATCCGCTCCCACTCTCCAGCCGGGCGGCCTGATGTCTGCGATTATTGATTCTTTTATTGCCCCTCCGTGTCACGACGACATTCAGATCCTCTGGCAGGATGAACATCTGCTGCTGATCGATAAGCCTTCCGGTCTGCTCAGCCTCTCAGGCAAGAATCCGCAAAACCTTGATTCCGTCCATTATCGTCTGGTCCAGACGTTCCCCGGCTGCACGCTGGTACACCGTCTGGATTTCGGCACGTCCGGGCTGATGGTGGTTGCGCGCAATAAGGCCATCAACGCGGCGCTGTGCCAGCAGTTCAGCCAGCGCAGCGTGGAGAAAGCCTACAGCGCCCTGCTTTGCGGCCATGTGGAAAACGACGAGGGAATAATTGACGCACCGATTGCCAAAGACCCGGCGCTGTTCCCGCTGATGTCGATCTGCGCCCTCAATGGAAAACCCGCCCGCTCCCGCTATCGGGTGGTGGAACGTTTTTATCAGGGTACGGGACTGCCGTTAACGCGGGTGATGCTGACGCCGGAGACCGGGCGAACCCATCAGCTGCGTATTCACTGCCAGCAGCTGGGGCACCCGATTCTGGGCTGCGATCTGTATGGCGGTCTTGAAGCGCCGGGGGCGGAGAAAACGCCCCGGCTGATGCTGCATGCAAGCGAACTGAAATTTATTCATCCCGTGAGCGGAGAGCCGGTTAACGCCCGTCACGCCGCCCCGTTCTGAAGGCGGTTTACCACATCAAATCGTCAGGGATTTTGAAGTCCGCGTACGGATCGTCTTCGTCCTGCTCTTCCTGACTTAGCGCGCTGTTTAACACGATGCTGTCGGCATCGCGCTGGGCAATTTTATCGGCCACCACCGCCGGAATAATCGCGTATTCACAGTCGCCGCTGGCGTTGATGACCAGACGGGCAATCGCCAGACGGCCATTAATCAGCTGAGCCTGGGTTTGCTTGTCGACGTCGATTTTTTTGATCAGATTGCCGTCGGTGAAGTTAAAGGTGATGTTGCCCCTTGAAACGGTGATGCGGTTCATCTCAATCAGCTGCTTTACCTGCGCTTTAAACTCTTTCGCCAGCACGGCCTGCTTCTGCTGTTCGCTCAGCAGCTTGTCGCGCTCGATCTGCGCTTTCTTGTTCTCTTCTACCGCTTCCCGAGCCTCGCGCGCCTGAACGCGTGATTTCTTTGCCGTGCGCTGCACTTTCGCCGCTTTTTTGCTGCTGACCAGGCCCGCTTTCAGCATCTGCTCTTGTAAGGTGAGTTTTGTCATGATTGTTTCTAAACCGGTTGGAAATTTTGGGGATTATAGCGGGAATTACGGAGAGTGTGCCAGAGAAGTAGGCATGGCGCTTTGTCGCATGGGCCTTGTTTATTATTTATTCAGCGTTTACTAACGTTACGGCCGCAAGAGTGTTTAAAAATTGTCAGGTCATTTTCTTAAAAAAAATGAGCAGTTCGTGAATATGATGTGGATTGAATAATTGCGATCGCTTCAGGCGTAGGCTGTTTTTTCTTAATTAAGAGAATGAAGAAAAAATAAGCCCTTAAAAGGAACAATGGTGCTTAACGATAAGGGTTCCGCATGTTTCGACTCTACCGGTCACATGATATAACACGGCAATTAAAACCTGAAGATTTTCAATACATTCTTTCTCCAGCAGGTTCGCTGAAAGAGGCTTGCAAACATTATGATCTGTCTTATGAAGCAAACGGTCATAGCCTCTCTTTTGGTCTTCCCAAAAGAAAATACAGCATATCTCCACATCAAAGACCCTATGAACGAAGGCATCGCAGCTACGCAGATCCCATTTATGATCAAGTAGAACGCGAACTTCAAATTGGCTGGCTTGTTGGAGTAGATACCTCCAGGCGCTGGAGCAGCGACCGGAACCCGTTTTATATCGACAATAACGGCGAGCTAATTTTTACCCCTACTTCCTCTTCGTGGCATGCATGGTATAAAGACGAAATCATGAGCGCTTACCGGCACGTTATTGCCGATCGGCAAGGCAGGAAGCCTGCTCCCACTCAACGGATGCATTATGATTATTTCGGGCCAACAACTTCACAGTCGGGGAAAACGCTGAATAGTAAAGCTGTTGGTCGACTGCTCGCCGCTGGTGGGGTGTATAACGGCAATATTGAAGCTTTTCATGAAACCGCACAGCAGCTTGGTGGGGATGCTCCAGCGGGCTACGATCAAATCATGAACAACAAAGGGTTAATTATTACGGGTGCCTCCATTGTAGCAGGATTGACAATTGGCAGGTTGAGCCCTTTAAGCGAAATAGACGAAATATCGGGCCTCGGTAAGATACCAGCACTAGAAAACCCATATGTAAAAGGTTTCACCTCTGAGAATGGTACATTAGTGAATGCTAAACACGCCGTTATCGACCCAAAAAAACTCGCGGCTTATGCTTTAGATTCAACACATCCTACAGGGGGGCACAAAGCCAGGGTATTTGAATCAGCGCTGGGATACAACCCAACTAATGCAGATGTTTTAGCCGCAAGAATTCAGGAAGGCGTATTATCGGCCCCAGCAAAAGTGTTGCAGGCAAATAATTACGGCCAAACAATGGCTGTCGATATGTCCATTTTAGGCGTCAATGATGAAACAGCGATCGTGCGTACAGGTTGGATGTATGAAACAGACGCGTTAGTTCCTCGCCTGACAACCATATTCGTTTAATGAGAAAATACAAATGAAAAGAGCCGAATTAGACGTAGTGGTTTTAGGCGAGGATTTACCGGATGAAGGACTGGTAAAAGGGACTCTTGGTACCATTGTTATGGTTTTCGACACCCCTACGCGGGGCTATCTTGTCGAGTTTTGCGATGAGGAAGGAAGAACAATCGCAATGCCTGCTTTGCTTCCTGCTCAACTAAAGAGTTATTTCACTCCAGGTATCCTTAAAACACTGCTGGTTGACAATCATTTCCCGGTAGCCAACCCAGTAGATCCTGACGTAATGACAGACTTGATGTACAAAGCCGCCCCTGCTGAATGGGATGCTCAGAAGAGAAGAGTTTACGAGGATATCCAACGTCTGATGGTTAACCGGCTGGACTACTCTGGTATGTTCGAAATCATGGATGGCCTTGAGTATAACGGTTTGACGCTGTACAGCCTGGTGCAGGCGGAGAACGGTGAACCCGTATGGTCGAATATCTACATTCGTAACTTTGAAATACGTGACAACGAAAGCTATGTTGATCCGAACCTTACTGACAAGGTACTCATTGGTGAAGATGGTATGACCGTGTTTGCCTACAACTTCACAGATGACTGTTTCGAGATCCGTGATAAAGCATCAATGGATTATGCGATTGAAACACATGCTAACCTCAGCGAATTATTGTCCACGCTGATTGATACGTTGAGCTGAAATCCGCAACATCAATTGCTGGTTGTATTTTCAACCAGCCTATTGGATCACATTAATAAGGAGGTATAACGAAAGCATTCCGATACCTCTTCTCTCACTGCCCTCTCCAGCCTGTGCGCAACACTGTTCATGAACTTCGCTCATGTTGCATTGAAATTAAGTCACTTCCCCTGCGCCGCGGGCTCAGGCATAAATTATGCATCGGTAACTTCTTAGCAACATGAACTTAGGATGCATAACCACAATGAGCAAAGCTTTCACATATACCCTTAAGCGCAGTTGCTTCGATGAGAATTACAACCCGTCAGAAAATACGCGTACGACCACCAACTTTGCGAACCTGGCGCGCGGGGAAAAACGTCAGGAAAACCTGCGCAATACGCTGGTGATGATCAACAACCGCTTTAACGCCCTGGCGCGCTGGGATAACCCAAACGCCGATCGCTACGCGGTTGAGCTGGAAATCATCTCTGTCGACTTGAACATTGGCGCGGAAAAACCGTTCCCGGCCATTGAGATATTGCAAACCACGATTGTCGACAAAAAAAATAACCTGCGTATCCCTGGCATCGTCGGGAATAACTTCTCTTCTTACGTGCGGGATTATGATTTCAGCGTGCGCCTGCTGGAACACAACAAGAACCAGCAGCACTTCAGCATTCCGGAAAAGTTTGGCGAACTGCACGGCAATATTTTCCGCCACTTTGTCAATTCGCCGGAATACAAAGAAAACTTTAGCAAGGGTCCGGTGATCTGCCTGAGCGTCTCCAGCAAAGACACCTATCGCCGCAACGGTAACCAGCACCCGGTACTGGGCATTGAATATCAGCCGGATGGCGAGTCGCTAACGGAACAGTACTTCGCGAAGATGGGCCTGCAGGTTCGCTATTTCATGCCGGAGAACAGCGTGGCGCCTTTCGCGTTCTTCTTTACCGGGGATTTGCTGAGTGACTACACCGATCTGGAGCTGATTGCCACCATCAGCACGATGGAGACGTTCCAGAAAATCTATCGCCCGGAAATTTATAACGCAAACTCGGCGGCGGGACTGTGCTACCGACCGGATCTGAACCAGCAGGATCACTCCTTAACCAAAATTGTTTATGACCGGAAAGAGCGTAGCCGACTGGCGATTGAACAGGGTCGCTTTACCGAAGCGTACTTTATTAAGCCTTACCAACACATTCTTGAGCAGTGGTCTGATAACTACACGCTTTAATTCATCAAAAAAGGTCTTTTATTATGAAAACATTGCTCCCGACTTCTACGGCTGGCAGCCTGCCTAAGCCGACCTGGCTTGCACAACCTGAAACGCTGTGGTCACCCTGGAAATTACAGGATCAGGAACTCCTGGCGGGTAAACAGGACGCGCTGCGCCTGTCCCTGGATGAGCAGATCCGCGCGGGTATCGATATCGTCAGCGACGGAGAACAGACCCGCCAGCACTTCGTCACCACCTTTATTGAACACCTGAGCGGCGTGGATTTTGAAAATCGCCAGACGGTGCGCATTCGTAACCGCTACGACGCCAGCGTGCCGACCGTAGTTTCAGCCGTTGCGCGTCAGAAGCCGGTATTCGTGGACGATGCGAAGTACCTGCGTCAGCTCACGGACAAGCCGATCAAATGGGCCCTGCCCGGGCCAATGACCATGATCGACACCCTTTACGACGCGCACTATAAAAGCCGCGAAAAGCTGGCCTGGGAATTCGCCAAAATCCTCAATCAGGAAGCGCGTGAGTTAGAGGCCGCAGGCGTCGATATTATCCAGTTTGATGAACCGGCATTTAACGTCTTTTTTGACGAGGTGAACGACTGGGGTATCGCCGCGCTGGAGCGCGCCATTGAAGGGCTGAAGTGCGAAACCGCGGTACACATCTGCTACGGCTACGGCATCAAAGCCAATACCGACTGGAAAAAAACGCTCGGCTCAGAGTGGCGCCAGTACGAAGAGGCCTTCCCTAAGCTGCAGACCTCTAATATCGACATTATCTCCCTGGAGTGCCACAACTCCCGCGTACCGATGGATCTGCTGGAGCTGATCCGCGGTAAAAAGGTGATGGTCGGCGCGATTGATGTGGCAACCAACGCCGTTGAAACGCCGGAGGAAGTCGCCGATACGCTGCGTAAAGCGCTTCAGTTCGTCGATGCCGACAAGCTTTACCCGTCAACCAACTGCGGCATGGCTCCGCTTTCACGTCAGGTGGCTAACGGCAAGCTGAAAGCGCTCAGCGCCGGCGCAGAGATTATCCGCAAGGAGCTCGGCGCGTAATCCCTTACGTTTGCCAGTAGAGCGGCGTACCGAAAAACGCCACGTAATAATCAATCACCGCCCTGACGTTCAGGGGCGGATGACGTGCGTTAGGATAGATCGCCGCAATATTGAGTTGCTCCGTGTTGATGGCGCACGCCATTTCCGGCATAAGGGCGATCAGCTCGCCCCGCTTCAGCCTGTCGCCAATCAGCCAGTCCGGAAACAGGACGATCCCCATCCCACCCAGCGCGGCAATGAGCAGCGACTCCGCATTATTGGACGTCATCAGCGGCGCGACGGGATAATGCACCCAATTCTCCCCTTTGCGCCGCACGAGCCAGCGGTTAGGCCCGGACGAACCGCGATAGACCAGACATTTGTGCTGGCTCAGTTCGGTCGGGTCGGCCGGGACGCCGTGTTGACGCAGATACGCGGGCGACGCGGCGAGGTGGTAGCGCTGCTGCCCAAAAACACGGGCGTGGAACGTCGAATCCGTCAGCGTGCCGATGCGGAAGATGAGATCGGCGGCATCCCGGTGCGGGTCGATAAAGTCATCGGTCAGCGTCAGCTCAATGGTTAACCGTGGATAACGCTCGGCCAGACCTGCCAGTCCGGGCGCAACGTGTCTCTGTCCAAAAAATACCGGCCCGTTTATGCGGACCGTGCCGGAGGGTTCGGTCGAACGTTCATCCAGCTCACGACGCGCCTCTTCGAAGTTATCGACCATCGCCCGGGCATAGCGGATAAACAGATGCCCGCTTTCCGTGGGGATCACCGCCCGGGTATTGCGATAGAACAGCTGCTGGCCGAGCGCGTCCTCAAGCTGATGAACAATGCGCGACACCTGCGAGGCAGAGATTCCCTCTCGTCGCGCGACGACGGAAAAGTTCTGCGTTTCATAGACGGCAATAAACAGCAGCAGTGAGCGAAGGTTCATGCTTCCGGCATCTGACATTAATGCATTTCCTGCAAAGGTGTTTCCTGCATTATGGCATTTTTCTCACTGGTCTACCGACGTAATCTTCTTCGCCTGAAAACGGAGGAAGCGTAATGCAGTTTGTTTTGATTTTACTGGTGATTGCCGGCGGGATGGGCCTCTCCGTCGAGGCGGGGCTATTGGGGCCATTAGGGGGAGAAGTGGGCGATTTATGGGCGACGTTCAGCATTTTTGGCGTCGGCGCCGCGCTGACGTTTCTGCTGATGCTGTTTTTCAGCCCGCGTAACAGCCCGTCGTTTTTCGCCCAGCCCGGCTGGCAGCTGCTCGGCGGCGTGCTTGGCCCTGTTTACGTGGTCATTCTGACGATCGCCACGCCGACCATCGGCATCGCTCTGACGATGATTGGCATTCTGGCTGGTCAGGTTTTTAAAAGCCTGATCATTGACCACTTTGGCCTGCTGGGTACACCGCACAGGAAGATAAACGCAAAACGTATCGTGGCGCTGGTTTTTATTATTGCGGCACTGGTTCTGGTCGCGCAGGGGTGATGATATGACGCTGATAATGATTCTTCTGGCCGTCTGCGGCGGCGCAACGCTGAGCATTCAGGCCGCGATTAACGGGCAGCTCGGCAGCAATGTCGGGGTATTTAAAAGCGCGTTTCTGACGTTTTCCGTCGGCGCGCTGGTAACCGCCCTGCTCATTTTCTTCTTTGAACCGAAGCAGGCGGTCACGCTGCTGGACGTGCCGAAATGGCAGCTCATCGGGGCGATGTTCGGCGTGCCCTACATTGTGATCATGGTCGTGGCGGTGCAGCGCATCGGCACCGCCGTCGCCACGGTGGCGGTGATATTCGGCCAGCTCGCCATGAGTATGTTGATTGATAACTTTGGCTGGCTGGGCAATCCCGCCATTCCGTTTTCACCGAGCCGTCTGAGCGCGGTGGTGTGCCTGGGGATTGCCCTGGCCTTTATATACTCGGGAAGCAAATCCCGCGCCGAAAGCTAAAAAATATTGAGGAACATAGAGTGTACCGAATGACCACAGCCGCCCTATGTTCCCCTCACCCTAACCCTCTCCCCATAGGGGCGAGGGGATAGTTCACTGCTCGCATCATCACTCTTTACGGGTAAAGAACAGCGTCACCGTGGCGACGGTGACGCCCAGCTTCTTCATCTCGGTTTTATTAAACAGATGCGTCTCATCCTGCAGATACATCCAGTCGTCGAAGTTCAGTAGCCAGGTGCTGCCGTTGGCCTTCACGTTCATGCTGTAATGCCAGTTAAAGGCGTTGCCTGCAGCCTGCCCCGTGGCAACCCCTTCAATATCCCCTGCCGTTCCCTCGTAGCGATCGTGCCCCACGCGGCGTATATGCCAGACCCGCTGCTGTTTCTCGCCATCGTCGTAGACAAAGTGCTCATTCAGCGTCAGCGTATCGCCGATAACGTCTCCGGCAATCTCAACGTGGAAACGGCGGATCTGCTTGCCGCTGCGATCCTGCACCATCCCCCACGCTTCGGTTTTGCCCTGGAAGTAGTGGAAGATATCAAGCCGCGGCTGCTGCTGGCGATACTCGGCCACCTCAGTGCTACAGCCCGCCAGCAGCATCGTGAATGCCAGCGCCATCATCAGGATACGTTTCATTTTTGGCCTCCGATTAACTGCTGACGCAGCTCAGGATATTGCGTGCGGGGATCGAGCCAGATGGCCAGAAAACGGGTGCTGAACGCTTCCGACTGGCGCGGTCCGAGTGGAATAAAGGATGTTTGCGCCGCTGACGCGCGATACCAGAACTGCCCCTGCTTATCGTTGAGAACAAACGCCAGCTGTGAGCCCGGGCGAACATCCGGCCATAGCGACCGGAGCATCCGCAGCCAGGCTTCGCTTTGCGGCTCCTGGGCCAGGATCCCCTGCGCCTGCCACTGGTCGCGGGTCGCCTCAACCAGTTCATCGCGATCGATGTCCCGCGCATAGGTAATAATGAGCGCCTGATCCTGGTCCCGGCTGTAACGGCCATCCGGGGTGCGCAGCTGGGAGGTGTAGACGGTGAAAGGTCCCCAGGTGAGCGTGGCGTCACCCACCTTCCGCCAGGCAAGCCAGTCGGCGGCCTGGGCAACCGGAACAACCAGCGTCAGCCAAAGCAGCAAAACCACAGATCTCATTTTTGTCTCCCCATCAGCAGGTGGAAAAACAGCATCAGTACCAGCCAGCCCGGCGCCATCCAGCTGACGACGATAAAGGTCGGCTCCAGAAACGTGATGCCTCCCAGCCGCTCGCCGAACAGGTAGGCCACCGGTCCGCCCACGGCGGCCAGCAGGGTCAGCAGCCAGCCGGGTAGCGTGGTGGTGCGCGTCAGCTGCGTCCAGACCGTGGCGAACATCAGCCACAGTGCCACCATCCATAACGGCATCAGGGACTCGCCCGTAAAGGCAATCAGCCCGGTCAGGGCCCAGAGTGCGTCCAGCAGACTGCCCGCCGCGGCCAGCCCAATGGCGTAAAAACGGTAAGCAGGCGGCAAGAGCAGGCATGCCAGGATCGCCAGCGCGAGCCAGATAATCAGGCCCTGTTCGCGAAAGAGCACCACCAGCGCCCAGTAGAGATCGAACGCGACGGCGAGCAGGAAGACCTGAAGGTAACGTCTCATACGCGCTCGGCGGTCAGCTGCACCACGCTGATGGTGCGAGCGTTAAACCCGGCCTCACAGTAGCCAAAGTAGTACAGCCACATGCGGCGGAACCGTTCATCGAAGCCGAGCTTTTCAATCTCCTGCCAGGCGTGGACAAAGCGCTGCCGCCAGTGGGCCAGCGTGCGGGCGTAGTCGGGGCCCATGTCGAAAAGATTGCGCACCACGAAATCGGTGTGGCGCGTCATCAGCTCGTTCATCGCGGTGATGCTCGGCAGGAAGCCGCCGGGAAAAATGTAGCGCTGGATAAAATCGACGCTTTTGCTGTAGTCGCGATAGCGCTGGTCCTGAATGGTAATGGCCTGAATCGCCATCCGTCCTCCCGGGCGCAGCCGCGCCTGGCAGGTGCGGAAGAACGTGGGCAGATAGCGTTGCCCGACGGCTTCAATCATCTCGATTGAGACCAGCTTGTCGTACTGTCCGGTGAGGTCGCGATAGTCGCAGAGCAGTACCTCAACGCGATCCTGCAACCCCGCGCGGGCGATCCGCTCTGTCGCCCAGCTATATTGCTCCTGCGACAGCGTGGTGGTCGTCACCCGACAGCCGTAATGACGCGCCGCGTATTCCGCCATCGCGCCCCAGCCGGTGCCAATTTCCAGCAGGTGGTCACCCGGGCTTAGCGCCAGCTGGTCACACAGGCGCGCCATTTTGGCCTGCTGGGCCGCCGTCAGATCCTGCTCGTCAGCGGTAAATAGCGCGCTGGAATAGAGCAGCTCTTGATCCAGAAAATGGGCGTAAAAGGTATTGCCCAGATCGTAATGGGCGGCAATATTTTCGCGCGCCTGCATGCGGGAGTTACGCCGCGTCCAGTGGCGTATCCGCTCCAGCGGCCTGCCGAGCAGACGGAACCCGTTTTCCAGACGGCCAAGCACCTCGCCGTTTATCGCGAGCAGCTCCAGAAGCGGCGTAAGGTGCGCAGTTTCCCATTCGCCGTCCATCCAGGCTTCTGCTGCAGCAAGGCTCCCGCCTGTTAACACGCGCCAGTAGACGCCGGGCGTGAGGATCTGCACGTCGGCGTGCAGCGCGGAGGATGTCTCGCCAAAATGAAAGGTCTGCGCCCCTTCACGCAGCGTGAGCGAGCCGCCGCGGATACCGCTTAACAGACGAAACAGCAGCCATCGCGCGATGCGGACGTTGCGCGGAATATCGGGTTCTAACGCAAAGACGGGATCGGTCATGAGCGTTCACTCCTGCTGACGGGATGGTTATACAGCGGCACGCGCTTGAGCCACAGGCGCAGCGCCTGCCAGTAAATGGCAAAAACGGTTTTCAGGGTCATGAGCGGAATGCGCAGCAACAGCGAGCGCAGCGCGGAGCGCGTCAAAGGCTCCCGGCGCAGCGCCAGCGTGGCGTCAAAAACCTTCGCTTCCTGATGATTTTCAATGTGCATATGCAGCGTGTTATCCGGGTCGTTAAAGCGCCAGTGGTAGATCATGTCCATCGGATTGAAGGGGGAAACGTGAAACGCTTTTTCCGTCGGCTGCACATCCTGTCCGTTGACGGCATAGTAATGACGTTCATTCCACGGCGTGTTGCGGACCTCCGCCAGAACCCAGCGCAGCGTTCCCTTCCCGTCGTAGCAGTAGTAAAAGTTGACCGGATTGAAATGAAAGCCGAAATAGCGCAGCTGCGTCAGGAGCATCACCCGCCCGTCCGGACGTTCCCCGGTCAGGCTCTCCAGCCTGCTGAGCACGTTCTCTTTAAGCGGCGTGCCGAGCGGATAGTCAGCGTCGTGGAACGATGCGCCGGCAAAGCGATTGCGCCGCACGCCGACTGACGGCAGCAGCGGCAGTTCATCGAGATCCAGCCAGGCCATAAAGACGCTGTAGCTGAATTCATGGGTTTTCGGCTGAAGGCGGCGGTGGCGTAACACGCCGTGGTAGAGGCAGCTGTTCATCTCAGTTCCCCTCTCCGGCCGCTATCGCGTTGACCACGTCCAGCGCGCTGCGCACGCCATCTTCATGAAAACCGTTGTACCACCAGGCACCGCAGTACCAGCTCCGGTTATGACCGTTGATCTCGCCGCGCCGCGCCTGCGCCCGCCAGCTTTGCGGGTTAAACAGCGGATGTTCATAGACAAAGCGTTGCAGAACGAAGCGCTCATCCACCGGCGCGTCCGGGTTGAGGGTGACGCAGAACAGCGGACTGCCCGCAGGGAGCCCCTGCAGGATGTTCATGTTGTAGGTGACGCAGGCGCTGGCCTGTTCCTGAGCGCTCAGGCGATAGTTCCAGCTGGCCCACGCGCGCCGCCGCTCCGGCAGCCATCGCGGATCGCTGTGTAAAACGACCTCGTTGCGCTGCCAGCCGATATCGCCCAGCACCTCGCGCTCTGCGGGCGTCGGGTCATCAAGCATCGCCAGAGCGCTGGCGGAGTGGCAGGCAAAAATCACCCGATCGAAAGTATGGCTGCCGTTTTCAAGCTGAAGCGTAACCCCGTGCTCGTGGCGGCTCACCCGCTGCACCGGAGAATTGAGATGCAGATTCAGACGGTCGCCCAGCTTGTCGAGCATGGCGCGGATATACTCCCGCGATCCGCCCGGCACCACGTACCACTGCGGGCGCTGG
The DNA here is from genome assembly GCF_000801755.2 of Enterobacter sp. E20. Taxonomy (NCBI): domain Bacteria; kingdom Pseudomonadati; phylum Pseudomonadota; class Gammaproteobacteria; order Enterobacterales; family Enterobacteriaceae; genus Enterobacter; species Enterobacter sp. E20. The sequence continues at coordinate 2,246,628 of NZ_CP012999.1, read as the reverse complement.
GTGATATCCAGCAGCCCGTGGTTCTGGAAGAAACGTAAGAAAAGCGGCAGCGGGAAACGCTTCATCTCCTGCAGCGACGAGGACCAGATGGCGGCCCCCATCGGCAGAATGTAGTGGCGCGCAAAAAACGGCGTGAAGCCGTGCTTTTCCAGAAACGTTTGCAGCGTGGCGTTCGGGTCCACCTCCCCGTCCAGCGCCTGTTTCGCCAGACGATTGAAGCGGACGATCTCCCCGAGCAGCCGCCAGAATGCCGGATTCACCAGGTTTCGGCGCTGGGCAAACAGCGACGTCAGGGTGTGTCCGTTGTACTCCAGCCCCGTCGCCGGGTTGTGCACCGAAAAGCTCATCTGCGTTTTTTGTCCGCTGATGCCCAGCTCGCTGAGGAGGCCCATAAAGCGCGGATAGGTGCGATCGTTGTAAACGATAAACCCGGTATCGATCGCGTAGGTACCCTGTGGCGTCGGGACGTCAACCGTTGCGGTATGGCCGCCGGGCGTGGCGCCCGCTTCAAACAGGGTCACCTGATGGTGCCCGGCCAGGCGCCAGGCGCAGGTCAGCCCGGCGATGCCGCTGCCGATAATCGCAATGTTCATGAACGCACCATCCTGCGCAGCAGCGCGCGCTGAAGAAACGCAGGCAGCCCGGAGAGCAACCGCAAAATAAAGCCAAACCCGTCAGGAAACGCGATATGCATTTTCCCTGCCGCCAGCCCGGTACGGATCGCCTTGACCGCCTCGTCGACGCTCACCCTGCCCGGCATGGCAAAGTCGTTTTTGCGCGTCAGCGGCGTATCAACAAAGCCCGGGGAGACCACCGTGACGGCAATTCCTTTTGGCTCCCAGTCCAGGCGCAAACTCTCGGCAAACCAGCTCAGGGCCGCTTTGGACGCGCCGTAGGCCTCTGCCCGTGGGAAAGGTAGCCAGTGGGCCATGGAACTCACCAGCACTACGCGGTTGCCAGCCGTCAGCTGGGGCTGCAGCGCGTCAAGACAGTTCACCGGGCCGAGGAAATTTGTCGCCATAACCCGCTCCACCAGCGCCGCATCCACCACGCCTCCATCGAGATATTCGCAGGTACCGGCGCAGAGAATAATCAGATCGGCGTAGCTGCCGGTCAGCGCCTGGCGACAGGCATCCCTGTCTGTCATATCGAACAGGCGAACGGTGAGATTGGGGCAGGTCTGATGCAGCGCTTCGAGGCGCGCCGGATCGCGTCCGCAGGCAATCACGTGGTAGCCGTCTGCGGCAAAGGATTTCGCCAGCCCGGCGCCAATGCCCGAGCTTGCTCCGGTGATCAGCACCGTTTTCATGATTTGACCCTCCGCTTCACGCCGCGTACCGCCCAGCCCAGCAGAGGAAGATGTTCGTAGATCATCTCTCCCGCATCGTAGTAGTCGCGCTGGTGCGTGATGAGATCGTTTTCCGTGTTCACCACCGAACACCCCGGCAGTTCGAGCGGCTCTCCCCCGGCAATGCGCGGATGCGACCAGTGCATTACCCAGGTCACAGCAAACCGGTTCCCGCTGCACAGCGGCGTATCGATGTTAAAACGGCAATGCTCGACGTTGGCCAGCAGATGGGTGAAATAGCGCTGAAGCGCGAAAATCCCGTCATGCTCGCCAAACGGATCGATAAGCGTGGCATTCGAATGGTAAAGCCCCACCAGCGCGGACGGCGGCTGGCTATCCAGTGCGGCGTAGTACTCAACAAACCGACTCACGACAGAGGGCATAGTGCTCATGGGTCACATCCTGGCTGTAAACAACGTGGCGTAATCGCATACTTAAAACTTACACAATTAACGTTATTTGTCCAAGTTTGTGATGGTTTATTTTTTATTTTAACTATATATCAATAACTTAATAACAGTAAAAAGTGAGTTTTGTAGGCCGGGTAAGGAGTGGCCGCCACCCGACTTTAACTTTCAGGATTTCCTTAAGGCAAACTCGCCGGTCTTCTTCCAGGCTTATCCTTTTTATTCATAAGGATGCCTGCATGAAACGTTTCTTTCTCTCCCTATTCTCAAGCCCGGAATCCTTACTGCAGGTGATGAGCCAGCAGGAAATTATTGAAGCCGTCGAAGATGGCGATCGCATCATTATCGACCAGGACGGGAACGCCTCGGTGAACTACAAAAGCAACGAGGTACGGCAGGATTTTCTGCGTCACGTCAACATGCTGAAGAGGGCCTGATATGGGAACGGCGATATTTATGGTGCTGATGGTATGCGGGTACTGGTACACCAGCCGCGACCTGTCGACACGCTTTAAAATCAAGCGCTCCTTTGGCTGGGACGTCTATTTTCTTGTGGCGCTGTACGGCTGTATTTTCGTTCTGCAGGGCGTGATTGCCACCGGTCTGCTCTGGCTGCTCCTGCTCGCTCTTTCTGCAGCCAACAACGCTTTTCACTTTGCCTCGCCGAAATATACCGACTGGCAAATCGACTTTATGAACTGGAGCTTTTTAGGCATTCAGGCGCCGGTGGTCGTGATGCTGGCGTTTGCCATCCTGTTTTGCCTCTACCGCTCTAACTGGGCAGGCAGCGCCAGGCTGGACGGCGAAAGCCGGAAAAAGCTCTATAAACGTCTGGCGCAGTCGAGCGGTATTGAACAGCTGCTGTATCAGTGTATGGAGCAAGGGGAACTGGCGCAGGTCACGCTGCGGTCGAGGCGGATTTACGTCGGCATGATCCACACCGCGACGCTGGAATATGAAAAAACGGCCAATATCGTGCTGATCCCGATGTTAAGCGGGTACAGAGATGCGAAGACGATGAACTTTCGCATCGAGAATAACTACAGCAAGTGGTATGCGGAGCATGACATCACGCTCGACTCCGAGCCCCGCAGCGCCATGTCATTCCGGAAGGTGATTTTACTCAATCAGATTGAGAGCCTCTCGCTGTTCGATCCCGCCAGCGCCAGCGCGCTATCGCTGGCACAGCGCGACGAGAGCTCTCGCCCTAAAGAGACATCCCCATAATTCTGAGAATGCTCTGCTGTGAAGCGGTTTCGAAAAGGACGTTCTTAACGCAGAGCATGCCCTGCTTCTGGTAGAACCGGTACGCTCCCGCGTTCTGCTCAAGCACTTCCAGCCAGAGATAGTCTTTTCCCCTGCTCCGGGCCATATCGGTGATGCTGTTGAACATCACCTGGCCATAGTTCTTGCCGGTCTCGGTGGGATCGAGGTAGAGCTTGTTGAGGAGAACGCCCTTCTTGTCCGTTTCCGGGAGCAGGGCTTCCCAGGTCACTTTCATAAATCCCACTGGCCGATCGGTCTCAGCAACATACCAGGAAACAGCGTTATCTTTCAGGCTCTGTTCAAGTACGGAAAGCGCGTACTCGCCGTCCAGAAAATCCTTCATCTCTGCGTCTGACACCCACAGATGCTGAAAATGGGCGGGATAGATTCGGTATCCCAGCTCGCTTAAGAGCGCGGCATCGGCACGGGTGGCCTGTCGAATTTGAAGCGTCATGGAAAGTCTCCCTGGTAATCACCCGCGTTGGGCATTTTGGTAGAGATCCCAGCGGTTGCCGTAAATATCTTCAAACACCACTACCGTACCGTACTCTTCCTCACGAGGCTCTTCGCAGAAATGAACGCCTTTGTCTTTCATGGCACGGTAATCGCGCCAAAAATCGTCCGTCTGGAGGAAGAGGAAAACTCTGCCGCCGCATTGATTGCCGATAAAGCTTTCCTGCCTCTCGTTAGAAGCGCGAGCCAGCAAAATGTTGCAGTCACTTTCCGGGTTGGGTGAGACGACCACCCAGCGTTTACCCGGTTGAGGCGTATCCTCTACGAGGGTAAACCCCAGCTTGTTGGTGTAGTATTCAATGGCGCGATCGTAGTCATCAACCACAATAGCCACGCAGCCAAGGCATCGCTTCTGTGTTCTCATTTTTCGTTTCCTTTGCATAAATGGGTTACGGGCACGCTATCCCATTGCAGCGTGCTGGCCGCCGGATTTACTGGCTTGCGTAAGCCTCGCGCTTTTCTGCCCATTTCAGCATGGCATCAAGCGCCGGACATAATGCCTGCCCCCAATCGGTGAGGCGATACTCCACTTTCGGTGGCACTTGCGGGTAGACCATCCGCGAAACGATACCATCGGATTCAAGTTGCCTGAGCTGCTGCGCCAGCATCTTCTGGGAAATACCGGGGATCAGTTTTTCGAAATCAGAGTAGCGCTGCACTTTTCCGTCGAAAAGATGAAAAAGAATAATTAATTTCCAGCGGCCTTCCAGCAGCCGTAACACTTGCTCCACGCCGCTCGCGGCAGATTCCGGACTATATAACTTACTCATAATTCAGTAGCTCACTTTTTCGTGCGTACTTGTCAATTTCTCAGTCTATGTTGAATATACCTGTACTGTAAATAACGGGAGTGCAAGGTCATGTCATTAGATATTGATTTTAAAGGCAAACGCGTGCTTGTTACCGCGGGCACGAAAGGGCTCGGAAAAGCGGTCGTCGGGCTTTTAAAACAGCTCGGTGCAACGGTATTCACCACTGCGCGCCACGAGCCGGACGTAGATGTCGCAGATACTTTCGTCGCCGCTGACCTTACGACGGTCGCTGGATGTGCCGCTGTCGCATCTGCAGTTCAGGAGCAGATGGGAGGCGTCGACGTGATTATCCATGTTGCGGGCGGTTCAACCTCACCCGGCGGCGGTTTTGCTGCGCTTGGCGAAGAAGAGTGGCAGCAGGAGCTCAATCTTAATTTGTTGCCTGCAGTACGCTTAGATCGCGCCCTGCTTCCCGGAATGCTCGCGCAGGGAAATGGGGTGATTATTCACGTGACGTCTATTCAGCGCGAGCTGCCGTTACCGGAATCAACAACGGGTTATGCGGCGGCTAAAGCAGCCCTCTCAACCTACAGTAAAAGCCTTTCAAAGGAAGTCTCACCGAAGGGCGTTCGGGTGGTGCGCGTTGCGCCCGGCTGGATCGAAACTGAAGCGGCGGTTGCGCTGGCTGAGAGGCTGGCAAAGCAGGCAGGAACAGACTACGAAGGCGGCAAGCAGATCATTATGAAGGCGCTAGGTGGAATACCGCTCGGACGCCCTGCCAGACCGATAGAGGTGGCCAACCTCATCGTCTTCCTCGCTTCATCGCATGCTGCGAGTATCACCGGTACTGAATTTGTGATTGATGGCGGCACCATTCCCACAGTGTAACGCGGGTGCTTAATCGGCTCGGTGCGAGAGTTGATTAAGCACCGGGGAATATCACCGATCGGACAGTTTCTCCAGGCCCTTTTTTAACGCATGTCTTACCGTTTCTGAATCCATACCCATCTGTGCATGAATAATTGCGCCGTCAATGAGCAGCATGATTTCATTGACGACGCGCTCATCAGCACTCTTCGTCAGCAAGGCAATAATTTTCTTTGTTTCTGATTTATGACTGCGGCATATCTCTTTTATTTCGTTTTCAATATCTTCCGATTTCGCCTCTGCGCTGGCGTTAATAAACGCGCAGCCGTGGAACTCGGGCGAAATAAACCATTCGTAAAGCGTTGCGGATATCGCATCAGCAGGTATTTCGCCTTGATCGAGATGTCGACGCAGCGTGGTCTCAAACCAGTTAATCCATATTTCATGCCGGTAGTTCAAATAGGCAAGAATAAGCAAGCTTTTACTCGGGAAATGGCGATAGAACGTCACCTTGGTCACTTTAGACGCTTTAATAAGCGTATCCACCCCCGTCGCCCTGAAGCCCGTGGAATAAAACAGATCGTGCGCCGTGAGTAATATCTTATCTCTGACGCTGATTTTAGTATCGTTGTCTGCGGGTTCTGTTTTCACTTTTGGGTAGCCTCTAAAATAATGTTGACAGCGTTATTTTACAGGCATAGATTACCGCAAGTAGACAGACCTGTCTACATAATATAACACTGAGGTAATCGCCATGAACACACGTCCTCCTTTACCGCCCTTCACTCGTGAAAGCGCCATCGAAAAAGTCAGACTGGCAGAAGATGGCTGGAACAGCCGCGACCCGGCGAAAGTCGCGCTTGCCTATACGCTGGATACCCAATGGCGTAACCGCGCAGAGTTCGCCACCAACCGTGAAGAAGCCCAGGCGTTTCTGGAGCGGAAATGGAAAAAAGAGCTGGACTATCGTCTGATTAAAGAGCTCTGGGCATTTACGGAGAACCGGATCGCGGTGCGCTATGCCTATGAATGGCATGATGATTCCGGCAACTGGTTCCGCTCTTACGGCAATGAAAACTGGGAGTTTGAGCCGGACGGACTGATGAAACGCCGCTTTGCCTGCGTAAACGATATGCCAATCAAAGCCTCTGAGCGTCTGTTCCACTGGCCGCTGGGCAGACGTCCTGACGATCACCCTTCGCTGAGCGATCTTGGCCTATAGGATTTTTGCATCACTCCGGGCCGCCCCGGAGTGATGAATTTACAGCGCGCCCAACTGTTTCATCAGCGTCAGGTTGTCCTCAATATGCCAGTTAGCCACAATTTTACCGTCACCAATCTCATAAATATCCGTGGCGATAAAATCAATTTTCTGCCCCTGTCCTTTCAGCTTGCCAAATGTTCCGGTGAACGTGCCGTGAAAATGTAAATGCGAAACCACGCGATCGCCTGAAATAATCATTTGCTCAACGTCACAGCGCAAATCAGGCACGGCTGCGCGAAACGCGCGGGACGCTAAAATAGCGCCTTCCGGCCCCTGCCTACGCCCTTCCGGAGGCGTTTTATCAATAAAACCTGCCGCCAGGGCATCACGCGCCAGGTTTTCATTACCCGTGTTCCAGAATGAAGCATATTCTCTGGCGGCGGCTTCACTCGCCTTTAATTGCGCCTGCGGCAGGCTGTTGTCCACTATAAGCTGTTTCGGCTGAAGCCATTCCCCCTGCGCGGAAATCGCATTGCCCGACAGACCTGAAAAAATAACCATCGCTACAGCCGAATAAAAATACGTCGAATATTTCATGATATCTCTCAATAGAGTATTACATTACCCGCAGTCGATTTCCTGCGGTTCAAATCAGAAAGGGTCAGTTAATTAACGCCCCGCCTTCAATATCAATGACCGACCCCGTGACAAAGGGATTATCAATGGCGAAAAGATATCCTTGCGCGACGTTCTCCGCCCTTCCCCAGGCTTTGGCTGGCAGGGTTTCCGCCGCGCCAGCGAGCATTTTTTCCCGCGCGGCGGCGTCCATGCCCGTATACGCTTCCGTGTCGGTCAGCCCCGGACTCACGACGTTGACGCGCAGCGGTGAAAGCTCTTTCGCCAGCACTTTTGTCGCGGCCTCGATGGCGGCATTCATCGTCGTTTTAACAATGGCGCCCGCCACGGTGCGACGCGCCACGAACCCGCTGGTGAACGTCAGCGTACCGCGGGGGGCGATGTTCCCGCTGAGATAGCGGGCGACATTGATGCTTCCCCAGAATTTTGTATCAAAAGCCAGCCTTGCCGCGCGGAGATCCAGCCCGGAAAGAAGCCCTCCCGGTGCCTGTGAACCCGCCGTAACGACGATATTATTGACCTCACCCAGCGTTTCACCGAGTGCGACAAGCTCTGCCTCACGGCTGATATCCAGCACGAGGGTATGAACAGACGCGGCGTGGGCGCTCAGCCGTTGCCGCGCAGCGTCCAGCTTCGCGCCGTCGCGGCCCGCAAGAATAATCTCCTCGCCGCGCCCGGCAAGCAGGCTGCCCACGGCGAAACCGATGCCGGAAGCGCCGCCGATAATTAAGGTTTTACGGGTCATAGCGTTTTCTCCTGCAGGGTGTAAATGGGGTAATCGGTATATCCCGTCGCGGTTCCGCCAAACAGCGTGGCGGGATCGCGCACCTGGGCCAGAGGCAGCTGGTGCGCCAGACGGTGGGGTAAATCCGGGTTGGCAATAAACGGCCGTCCGAAGGCAATCAAATCGGCATAGCCGGCAGCAAGGATCTTTTCCGCTTTTTCAAGGTTATAGTTCCCCGCGACGATAAGGGTTCCGCTAAACGTCTCACGTAGCGATTGTCGGAACTGCTCTGGTACCTGCGGCGCATCGTCCCAGTCGGCTTCCGCCAGGTGGATGAACGCAATCCCTTCTTGTTCACACCAGGCCGCGAGAGCGAGTATGGCTTCCGTCACCTGCGGATCGTTCATCCCGCGCTGGGTAATAAACGGTGAAAGGCGAATGCCCGTACGCTCGCGGCCAATGGCCTCGGCAATGGCGCTTAGCACCTCCTGAGCAAAGCGGATCCGGTTCGCCAGCGTGCCGCCGTACTCATCCGTGCGTTTGTTGGAGGTTTGACGAAGAAACTGGTCGATCAGATAGCCGTTTCCGCCGTGAACCTCCACGCCGTCAAACCCGGCCTGAACGGCATTCAGTGCCGCCTGACGATAGTCCGCGATGATGCTGAGGATGTCCTTGCGCGAGAGGGTTCTCGGCTGCGGGCAGTCAACCATTTGGCCTTCCCCCTTTTCATTCACCACCCACACCTGCGCGTCCGGGGCCAGCGCTGATGGGGCGACGGGCTGACCATCCTGATGAAAGCTGGCGTGCGACATCCGCCCGACGTGCCAGAGCTGCGAAAAAATCACCCCGCCCGCCTGATGCACGGCGCCCGTGGTGAGCTGCCATCCTGAAACCTGCTCAGGCGAATGGATGCCGGGCGTCCAGGAGTATCCCTGGCCCTGAGGCGAAATCTGGGTGGCTTCCGTGATGATTAATCCGGCGCTGGCCCGCTGCCGGTAATACTCCGCCATCAGCGCCGAGGGAATATTTCCCGGCTGAAGGGAGCGCGCGCGGGTCATCGGCGCCATGACGATACGGTTTTTCAGGTCTTGCTGACCCAGCCTGTAACGTTCAAAAAGTGAGGTACGTTGCATGTTTTCATCCCTTATGGTTTGGATGAAATCACTTTACAGTCGGCATCTGATTTTGATAATTACGCTAAAATCAGATTCACTTTTCGGAATATATGAATAATGGGTAAACTCGAAGACATGGCGTTACTGGTGGAAGTTGCCGAGGCTGGCGGTCTTTCTGCCGCCGGGCGACGCCTGTCGCTTTCCCCCGCCACCATGACGGCCAGGCTGAAGGCGATTGAGGAGCGTTACCAGACGCGCCTGTTTCACCGCTCAACGCGATCGATCGCGCTGACCCGCGCCGGGGAAGAGTTTTACCATGCCGCGCTGCGCGTGCTGGAAGAAGTGCATCACGCCGAGTCGTTACTGACGCAAAAGGAAGGCGTGCTCAGCGGCAACATTCGCCTTTCTGCACCCTCGGACTTTGGCAGACAGTATCTTAGCCCCGCCGTCGTGGAATTCTCCCGACGCCATCCCGACGTTAAATTTTTCATATCGCTAAGAGAACACGTTGAGGACCTGGTCGCTAACCGGCTGGATATGAGCGTGCGTTTTGGCAACCTGCCGGACAGCAGCCTTGTCGTCAGAAACATCCGCCCGAACCATCGGGTGCTGGTCGCCTCCGGGGAGTATCTAAGCGAACGAGGAATTCCATCCACGTTTGCCGATTTAGCTCAGCACCGGTGCCTGGCGCTTGAGTCTCAGGGCGTGGTGATGAACGAATGGCGCTTTGAAAAAGATGGCGATGAAAGCGTCGTTCGCGTAGAGCCAGCCATGGTGTGCGACGACGGGGCTTTGCTTCGTCAGTGGGCTCTCAGCGGGGCTGGCATCGCGGGGAAATCGTGGTGGGACGTCAAAGACGATGTTGAAACCGGAAGGCTCACGGTACTGTTTGCCGACAGCTTCACCGGCTTTAGCCGATACGATCGCAAAGATGTCGGCCTGCAGCTTGTTTACCCCCAGCGCAAACTGCAGCCGCTTCAGGTCACGGCGTTTAGCCAGTTTTTTCTCGACTGGCTAAAAAAGCAGTAAAATTAAATCGCGTCAGGCATCTGCGGTTAATTTCTCGCCAAAATAAGAGATGGCGCGCATTTCGGTGACAACCTCAGGACTACTCTGTGTGCGGTTTTCAGGAGGTACAAAATATGAAAAAGCTTCTGATCTGTTGTTTGTTTGGTAATACCGCAAACTCTCTCGCCAAAAAAATGCAGTCTCTGGCAGAACGCGAAGGCTATCCGCTGATGATTAGCGCTGTTGGGCTGGATAACTTCGCCAGCGTCGCTCCCGCTTTCGATGGTTTCCTCATCGCGCCGCACATTCAGTACAAACTCGATGAGATAAAAGAAACGGTGGGCAATACGCGTTCAATCGCCATTATTGAGAGCCTGCCCTATGCCTCTCTCGACGCGAGGAACGTATTGAATTTCGTGAAGGAACAGATGCCTGAACTGGCTGCCTGACAGATAAGGCCGCATCGGTTTTGCGGCCTCCTCTCACCCGGCGATCAAAACGTGTCGACACAAGGCTGACCGACCTTATTAAGGGCGTTTTTCAACCTGGCTCTGAGTTCAATTAACGCCGCTTCTTTCTCTTCAAGCTGCTGCAGCTTGTGGCGCAGAGACGCCTGTTTTTGCTCAGCGGTAAAGTTGTCGTCAACCCAGACAGCCAAAACCTCTGCAATTTCAGCTAAGGTAAAACCCAGCATTTTGGCATGCTTGATCATGTTTAAACGCTGTAAATCGACGGCGGAAAAGACTTTATAGTTATTGCTGCGATTGGGTTGCGGGATATTCTCTAACAGCCCCTGTCGCTCATAGTAACGCACCGTCTCTTTCGACAATCCCGTTTTCGCACACAGTTCACCAATTCGCATCGCGTCGCCCTCACCTTGTAAAAATCACGCTTGACCGTGTACCTAAGTGCACGGTTTATGCTGTGCAGCATACATTAGGGAAACGGGATTAAACATATGAATTCTTTTGATTATACCGGAAAAACAGCGCTGATTACCGGAGCGTCGTCGGGCATAGGCCGTGATTTTGCCCGGCAGCTCGCCGCCCGCGGCGTGGCCTTGATCCTGGTCGCCCGCAGCGAGCCAAAGCTGCAGGCGCTTGCCGTAGAGTTAGTCAGAAAGCACGGCGTCTCCATCACGATTATCGTGCAGGATTTAGTGAAGCCGGAAGCCATTCCGCACATTGTGGAACGGCTTGAAACCTTAAGACGTGTCCCCGACATTCTGATCAATTGCGCCGGCTTCGCCACCTACGGGCCATTCGAAAAGCTGTCCATCGACAGGCAGCGTGATGAGATAAACGTAAACTGCATGGCCCCCGTGGAGCTGACTCACGCCTTGCTGCCGGGAATGCTGCAGCAGGGCTCCGGGGTAATTATTAACGTTGCCTCAACGGCCGCGATGCAGCCGGATCCCTATATGGCGATTTATGGCGCAACCAAAGCCTTCCTGCTCTCGTTTTCGAACGCGCTGTGGGGAGAGTATCGCTCCAGGGGCATCCGCGTCCTGGCGCTTTGCCCCGGCGCAACGGATACGGCCTTTTTTGATGCTGTGAATGCTGAGGAAGCCTCGGTCGGTAAACGAATGCCCGCTGACAAGGTGGTCGCCCTGGCGTTGAAGGCCGTGGAGAGTAACCGTAACTACCTGATTACCGGATGCGGTAACTGGCTTCTGGGGCAGCTACACCGGTTCGTGACGCGCAGGCGTCTGGTGCTCATCGTTGAAAAAATATTGCGTCCGCGCTCGGCTTAAGCAAAAACAGCCCGGTTCAGCGCAAGGGAGTTGCGCTGAAATCCTCGCTTATCGCAGGCAGATAGATGCCATAGTGCACGAAAAACAGTGATACACTTACCGCACCTGGTTGATCGTCCCGTCTGAAGGGCGCATGATGAATGACGGTAACCAAATCTCAAAATGGTCACTCGTTGTTAATCGTAGCCTGTCACGCTAAGCTTAAATAATGACTAAAAATATGAATCCCCCATCATCACGTGGTCCCCTTGACCACGCTGTCAGAGAGCAAATCGTCGAAGCGGCTTTTGAGCACTTCGGCCACTACGGCTATGAAAAAACCACCGTCGCCGAACTGGCTAAATCCATCGGTTTTTCAAAGTCCTACATTTATAAGTTTTTCGATTCCAAACAGGCTATCGGCGAGGTGATCTGCGCTAACCGCCTGGAGCTGATCATGGCGGCAGTGCTTTCCGCCATCAAGGATGCGCCGTCGGCAAGCGAAAAATTACGCCGACTTTTCAAAGCGCTCACCGAGGCGGGAAGCGAGCTGTTTTTCCACGACCGTAAGCTATACGACATCGCCGCCGTCGCCGCGCAGGAGCAGTGGCCTTCCACGCAAAAGTACAGTGAATGCCTGATGAAGCTGATTGAAAGCATCATTATCGAAGGCAGGCAGGCCGGCGAGTTTGAAAGAAAAACGCCGCTGGATGAAGTCACCTGTGCCGTCTACATGGTGATGTGCCCTTATATTAACCCCGTTCAGCTACAGTACAACCTCGAAATGGCCCCCACCGCGGCGGTGCTTCTCTCTTCAATGATTTTAAGAAGCCTGGCCCCCTAATTTGTGACCATTGACAATTTTGGTCACTAGTCAGAGAATGCGGATACCGTCCTGTTACGTCAAAAAGGTTTCCCATGCTCAGGCTCACTTCAGCCCGCGTTGCCGTTTGTCTCCTGCCGTTTGCCCTGGTGGCGTGCGGCGATATTTCCGCGAGTGACGATCCGCGCACAAAGCCACCGCTCGTCAGATCCGCCTCCGTCGAGCTAGCGAACAATAGCGCCCGCGCCTTCACGGGCGTGGTGGTCGCAAGAACGCAAAGCGATTTAGGTTTCAGGGTTCAGGGAAAAATCCTTGAGCGGCTGGTCGATACGGGGCAGACCGTCAAACAGGGCCAGCCCCTGCTGCGCCTGGATCCGCTTGACCTGAAATTACAGGCTCAGGCGCAGCAGCGCGCGGTGGATGCGGCCCAGGCGCGCGCGCGAAAAGCCACCAGCGATGAGGCGCGCTATCGTGGACTTGTGGCGTCCGGCGCGGTGTCTGCCTCGGAGTATGACCAGATCAAAGCGGCGGCCGATACGGCCAGGGCCGATCTCAGCGCCGCCCGGGCGCAGGCCAGCGTGGCGCAAAACGCCACGGGCTATGCCGTACTGCTGGCGGATTCGGACGGCGTGGTCATGGAGACGCTCGCCGAGCCGGGTCAGGTCGTCAGCGCCGGACAGGTGGCGATCAGGCTCGCCAGAGCGGGACAGCGTGAAGCGCTCGTCCAGCTTCCGGAAACGCTGCGCCCTGCCGTCGGCAGCGAAGCGCAGGCCACGCTGTATGGCAATGAAAAACATCCGGTCACCGCAACGCTGCGCCTGCTGTCTGACTCGGCCGATGCCGCGACCCGCACATATGAAGCCCGCTACGTGCTGGATGGCCTGCTGGCGAACGCGCCGCTGGGGGCGACCGTCACGCTGAACGTTCAGGACAATAAAGCGGAAGGTCAGGTCATGCAGGTCCCGCTGGCTTCACTCTATGATGCAGGAAAAGGTCCCGGCGTCTGGCGTATTTCCGCCCAGCCGGCAAAGGTTACATGGACGCCCGTCAGGGTGCTGAGCGTGGGTGAAGATGCGGCGCAGGTCACGGGCGGCGTGAAGCCCGGTGAGAAGATTGTTGCGTTAGGCGCCCATCTTCTGCACGAAGGTGAGGTCGTCAGGCTTGCTAAGCAGCGCAATGCCGCCCTGGCGGAGAACACGCCATGAGCGGAAGCCGCTTCAACCTGTCGGCGCTGGCCGTCCGCGAACGTTCCGTCACGCTGTTTCTGATCGTTCTGGTCACGATTGCCGGAATTTACGCCTTCTTTGGGCTCGGGCGCGCGGAAGATCCGCCCTTCACGGTAAAGCAAATGACGGTGATAACCGTCTGGCCGGGCGCGACCGCGCAGGAAATTCAGGATCAGGTCGCCGAGCCGCTGGAAAAGCGCCTGCAGGAACTCAAATGGTATGACCGTACCGAAACCTATACCCGCCCCGGCATGGCGTTTATCACGTTGTCATTGCAGGACAAGACCCCGCCAGCCGAAGTGCAGGAGGAGTTCTATCAGGCGCGTAAGAAGCTCGGAGATGAATCTCAGCGTCTTCCGACGGGCGTCATCGGCCCGATGATCAATGACGAATTCTCGGATGTCACCTTTGCCCTCTTTGCCCTGAAAGCGAAAGGCGAACCGCAGCGGCAGCTGGTACGCGATGCCGAAGGCCTGCGCCAGCAGCTTCTGCACGTTCCCGGCGTGAAGAAAGTGAACATTATCGGCGAACAGGCCGAGCGGATTTACATCTCCTTTTCCCACGACCGTCTGGCGACGATAGGACTCTCACCCCAGGATATTTTCAACGCCCTCAACAGCCAGAACGCGCTAGCCGCGGCGGGTTCCATTGAGACCCGAGGCGCGCAGATTTTTATCCGTCTGGACGGTGCGTTCGATGAACTGCAGAAAATCCGCGATACGCCTTTTGTGGCTCAGGGCAAAACGCTCAAGCTGTCCGATGTGGCAACGGTTGAGCGAGGCTACGAAGATCCCCCGACGATGCTGATACGCAATCAGCATGAGCCCGCCCTTCTGCTGGGCATCGTGATGCGTGAAGGCTGGAACGGTCTGGCGCTGGGGAAAGCGCTGGATGCGGAAACGGCAAAAATAAATGATAGCCTGCCGCTTGGCATGTCCCTGACCAAAGTCACCGACCAGTCCGTGAATATTCGCTCGTCGGTCGATGAGTTCATGATCAAATTCTTCGTCGCCCTGCTTGTGGTCATGGTGGTGTGTTTTGTCAGCATGGGCTGGCGCGTGGGTGTTGTCGTTGCGGCGGCGGTACCGCTGACGCTGGCGGTCGTTTTCGTGGTGATGGAAGCCGCGGGGATAAACTTTGACCGCGTTACGCTGGGCTCCCTGATCCTCGCCCTCGGCCTGCTGGTTGATGATGCCATTATCGCCATCGAAATGATGGTGGTGAAAATGGAGGAAGGTTACGACAGAATCAAAGCCTCGGCCTTCGCCTGGAGCCATACCGCCGCGCCCATGCTGGCCGGTACCCTGGTGACGGCCATTGGCTTTATGCCGAATGGTTTTGCCCAGTCGACCGCAGGGGAATACACCAGCAATATGTTCTGGATCGTCGGCCTCGCCCTGATTGCCTCGTGGTTTGTCGCGGTGGTGTTCACGCCCTATCTTGGGGTGAAGATCCTGCCGGCGATCCCCAAAGTAGAAGGGGGTCATGCCGCCATCTATAACACGCCTCGCTATAACCGTTTTCGCCGGCTGCTTGCCCGCGTTATCGCCAGAAAATGGCGGGTGGCCGGGTTGGTGGTCGCCATTTTCATCCTGGCCGTGCTCGGTATGGGGCTGGTTAAAAAACAATTCTTCCCGACCTCCGATCGCCCGGAAGTACTGGTTGAGGTGCAGATGCCCTACGGTACCTCGATTGAGCAAACCAGCGCCGCCACAGCAAAAATAGAAGCGTGGCTGGGCCAGCAGCCCGAAGCCAAAATTGTCACGGCCTATATTGGTCAGGGTTCACCCCGTTTTTATCTGGCGATGGCGCCAGAACTGCCCGACCCGTCTTTTGCGAAAATCGTGATCCTGACGGACAGCGAGACGTCACGCGAGGCGCTCAAGCTCCGGCTGAGAGAAGCGGTCGCCAACGGCCTTGCCCCCGAAGCGCGCGTGCGGGTGACACAGCTGGTGTTTGGCCCGTACTCGCCCTTCCCGGTTGCCTGGCGCGTGTCGGGGCCGGATGTCGAACAGGTGCATGACATCGCTGACCGGGTGAAAGCCGTGCTCCAGGCGAGCCCGATGATGAGAACCGTCAACACCGACTGGGGGTCGCGCGTTCCCGTCCTGCATTTCACTCTCGATCAAAACCGCCTGCAGGCGACCGGCTTAACCTCCAGTGCCGTTGCCGATCAGCTTCAGTTTCTGCTCTCAGGCGTGCCCGTCACCTCCGTGCGGGAAGATATTCGCTCGGTGGAGGTCATTGGCCGCGCGGCGGGAGATATCCGTCTCGATCCGGCAAAAATCGAGGGTTTCACCCTTGTCGGCAATGCGGGACAGCGCGTTCCGCTGTCTCAAATCGGCAAGATTGAGATCGGTATGGAAGATCCGATCCTTCGCCGCCGCGATCGCACTCCGACGATTACCGTGCGGGGCGATATCGCTAACCATCTTCAGCCACCGGATGTGTCGGTCGCCGTGATGAAGCAGCTCCAGCCGATTGTTGACGCGCTGCCGGCCGGATACCGTATCGACATGGCGGGTTCGATTGAGGAATCCGGCAAAGCCACGCAGGCAATGATCCCGCTGTTTCCGATCATGATTGCCCTGACGCTGCTGATCATCATTTTGCAGGTGCGCTCAATCTCGGCGATGGTGATGGTGTTCTTAACCGCGCCGCTGGGGCTGATTGGCGTAGTGCCCGTGCTGTTGCTTTTCAATCAGCCGTTTGGCATCAACGCGCTGGTCGGCTTGATCGCCCTTTCCGGCATTCTGATGCGCAATACGCTGATCCTGATCGGTCAAATCGATCATAACCAGAAGCAGGGTCTCGAGCCGTTCCAGGCGGTGGTTGAAGCGACGGTCCAGCGCGCACGCCCGGTCCTTCTGACCGCCATGGCCGCCGTGCTGGCGTTTATTCCCCTGACGCATTCGGTGTTCTGGGGCACGCTGGCCTACACGCTGATAGGCGGAACGCTGGGCGGGACGATCGTCACGCTCGTCTTCCTGCCCGCGATGTATGCGATCTGGTTCCGGATCCGCCCTGCGGAACAACGCGTGCAGCACCCTGCAGAAAACGTGTAAACTACCATGAGTAGATAACACTTATGAGGAAAGCATGGTTGTTAAGCGCTTAAGAAAAGAGGACCGCCGCGTGCAGCTGCTGGAGGTTGCGCGCGGAATCGTTCGTCAGCAAGGCACGGAGGCCCTAACTCTTGGCTACCTGGCCGAGCGGGCCAACGTGACCAAGCCTATCCCCTACGACCACTTTGGCGATCGTGAAGGGCTGCTGATGGCGCTGTACCAGGATTATAGCGACCGGCAGCTGGCGAAGTTCCGCGAGACGCTGGCAGTCGACAGCAAAACGCTGGAGAAGACGATCCGCTTTTTCAGCGCCGCCTATATCGACTGCGCCATTAGTGCCGGGCCGGAGACCGGCCCAATCGCCGCGGCGCTGTCCGGATCCCACGCGCTGCAGACGTTTCGTGAGGCATGCGTGGCCGAATGCGCTGACTGCCTGCGTACCGCGCTTTCCCCGTTCGTCGCGCTGAAAGGCGTTCAGGGAGAAGCGGTACTGACGGCCATCATTGGCGCGGCGGACGCGCTCAGCACCGCCGCGGGCAACGGCGTGCTCGCCCGGAACGTGGCGGAAGATACGCTCAGCGGCGCCATGACCGGCGTGCTGGAGACCTACGTGAATAGCACAAAATGATCGCTGGGGGCGGATTGACACATAAGTTACCAATAGTAATATAGACATCAGTTCTCACCCATTCGAGGTCGCTATGTCTGCTACAAATGCCATTAATAACGCACTGATCGTGACGGCTCATCCTGTCGACAATTCGTTATCCCATTCGCTGGCAGCCCGTATTGCCGGAAAATTACGCGAGCAAGGTACGCAGGTTGAGATTGCCGATCTGCATGCTGAAGGGTTTAATCCGGCGATGACCCGCGCCGATCTCGATTTGTATCACGGCGATCCGAGCGCCCTTCCCGACGATATTCTGCGCGAGCAGCAGCGCGTCGAGCGAGCGGATATGCTGGTGTTTGTCTTCCCCGTGTACTGGTGGTCGGTCCCCGCGCTGTTGAAAGGCTGGTTCGATCGCGTATTAACCCTGAACTGGGCGTATAAGGTGGCCGACGATGGCCGGATTGTGGGCAGCTTACGCGACGTTCCCGTCCGCCTGATTGCCACAGGCGGCAGCGATCTCACCGGATTCGACAAACACGGCTATTCGACGGCGATTCAGACGCAGATAATCGAAGGCGTGTTTGGCTTCTGCGGGTTGAAGAACGTTAAGCTCGATATCCTTTACCAGGCAGACACGGCGACGCCTGAGCAGGTAGAGGATTTCCTGCAGGGGTTAGAGAGCCTTAAATAATCCCGGCTATCCAGTCACAGCAAAGGCGCGCCTCCTTCGCCAGAAGGAAGCGCGTGTCTCGTTATCACCTACCACCGTCAGGGGCGATCTTTTAATCCTGCTGGCTAACCGGAACTCTCTTTCCAGCGATTATTCAAAAAATAACGAGAAAAGGCCAATCGCCATCACTACGCTCATAATCACCTGAATCAGAATAATAAAAAAAGCGACCCCACCCAAGACTGTGATTTTTCGACGCAGAATGAAAGTAATGCCGGAAAGTACAGCACTGAACAGAATGGCTTTAAGGATATAGGAAAGCGGAACCATTGCCGGGTGACCGGTATGCACTCCAGCAAGCCCAATGAGACCCAGCAGAAAACCTCCGCAGAATCCCCATCCCCAGAAAGTCATCGGTAAGCTCATCTGCCCCGCGACTAATCTTTTCAACATACGCACATCCTTTTTGTGATTATTTTTATCAAAATTCACCGGTTTACAGGGTAAAACCCCCGTCACCCACCTGCGCCTGAGCGTACCATTTCATCAGCTTTTCGGTGCCGGGCTCGTTTTCTGCAGGTGACCATGGGGCGGTATCGTGCTCAGGCACGGGCTGATACCCACCGTGTTTAACCTCAAAAATGACGCCGCCTTTATCCAGCGACAGCACGGCATGCCAGGTACCGGCATCCATCTCCAGCACTTTGCAGTCTTCACCTAACACCACGCGCTGGGTCACGTTACCGCCGTCATCAAAATTCAACACCAGAAAGCGACCGCTCAAAGCCGTCAGCAGTTCAAACGTGTGCGGGTGGCGATGAGGGCGAACATAGGTACCAGGCTCCATCGCGATAGCCAGGCGCTGTACCGGGTCGCTCAGCTCGGGATGTAAATTGCGGTGCGCGCGTAAGCGAGGAGAATTGGCAGCCTGCTCGCTTTGTTGCTGCAGGTCACTGAACGTAATTTGTTTCATATACACCTTTGTGAATGGAGTCAGCGGACGGCAACCCTTTAGCCGCACGACGTTATACCATTCTGGACGGTCGATGAGCGATGGCATTTGTGAAACAAATCGCTGCAGCGTGAGGATGCGCGCGATCGCCCCCAAAGCGCAACGTTGAGTAAAACTCACATTGATTCCCACTATTTATCGTTTTTAAAAAGTGACGCACCTGAAATACCATCCATTCACCCCTGGGATAGAAAAATAAATAATACTAAGCCTGTATGGAGCACCTATGACACTCGATGTTTTATTCCCTGTATTGAATATTATCTCGCCTCATAAATATAGCCCTGATGCAAATGTGCATGAGCTGATAACGTTACTTTCAGCAGAAAAGGAAAGCTCAGAAGCGCTATCGCCTTTCATACATCGACTGCATCTTTTGGCTTTCGCCCAAAGCAATCCGGGTAACGCCGAAGAGTTGCTCTCAGCGCATTTACCAAAAGAGGATGGGATCCTTCCGCTGCTTGACTTTGCGGACTGGCCAAAGGTGCGTTACGCCGCGTCAGGCGAAGTTCAGACGCGTGAATCGCAGGAGTATTTCCGTGACATGACCTCGGCTGCCAATCTGTTACGCACTGCGCTGGTCGACGCCGAGCGAGCAAAGGGAACGCCTGCGCTTTATATTCTGGATAAATTACTCAACCTGAACAGCGCCCTGCCGGAGCGATATAAAGATATGGCAAATATTCCCTACGCATAAATACGTTCAATCTGCGGAATATCCTTCACTAAATATTCCGCCATTTACTAAACCCGCTTTTCGTTGTAATCAAGACAGACGATATCCAACGAAGGCAGCACCGGCGCATTAAGGTTAAGCCACGCCAGCAACTGTTCAATACTCTGTCTTCTGAGCGAATTTTTCGGCCAGACGAGGTAGTAGCCATCGCCGGTTGCGATAGCTTCCCTGAAGGGCAGCGCGAGCAGGCCGCTTTTCAGCGCGTCGAGCGTGAGGCGGAGGTCGGCCATCGCCACGCCATGACCGTGCATGGCGGCCAGGCTTCCCTGCTCCAGGGTGTCGAACACGATTCCACGACTCACGTCGAGCCCTGGGAATGACCCGGTTCTTTTCAGCCATCGCTTCCAGTCCCGTCTGTCCGGAGAGGGATGGATAAGATCGCACTCTGGGAGCTGATGCCGGGCAGACTCAAGCAGCGACGGGGTACAAACCGGAATGAGCCATTCACTGAAGAGCAGCCGGCTTTCCGTAGACTCGCCGAAATAGCCATTACCGAGCAGGATCGCACAATCGTAGGGCTCACGGCTGAAGTCAACGGTGTCGAAGTCCATCCAGACGCTGGCAATTTCAATTTTTGGCTTAGCGTGGTTCTCGCGAAAGGATTTAAGCACATTCAGCAGCCACCGCATCGTCAGGGTGCTGGGGGCTTTGAGGCGCAGAAGGTGGTTTTCGCTTCTGAATGCGCGACAGGCCCACTCAATATTCGAGAAACTTTCGCTGAGCTGTCCGGCCAGAATACGTCCGGCATCACTGACCTCCACTCTCGGCCCCTGGCGTTTAAAGAGCTCACAGTCGAACCACTGTTCAAGCGTCCGGACATGCCTGCTGACCGCGCCCGGCGTGATATTCAGTGCTTCAGCCGCTTTGCTGAAGGAGTTCAGCCGCGCGGCAACTTCAAAAGCGCGCAGCGCATACAGTGGTGGTAAAGACATACATTCCCTTTCTGTGAGGTTTAGCTATGCAGTTTTTGTATTATCGGCACTCATTGACTTGTCGCTCAGGTCCTCAGACGGGAACGTCATCAGCAGCTCCCTGAGCAGGGACTCAAGCTGCGCGCGCTGCGCGTCAGACAAGTTGCTCAGCAGCGCATTTTGCGTTTGTGTATGCACGATCAGCGCCTGTTCGATGCGCTCCTGCCCTTGCGGTGTCAGGCTTACGAGGGTGCTGCGCTTGTCATCCGGATCGGCAATTCGCCTGATAAGCCCAAGCTGTTCGAGATGGCTGAGCCGGTTCGTCATCGCCCCTGAGGTTACCAACAGCGATTTATAGAGCTGCGTGGGGGAAAGGCAGTACGGCTCACCGGCGCGACGCAGCGTGGCGAGCACGTCAAACTCGCCCTCGCGAAAGCCAAACTGCGCCATCGCCTGCGCCCATTCTTTTCCCAGATGCTTCATCAGCCGGAGCATTCGGCCAAAAATTTTCATCGACGAGGCGTCCAGCGCCGGCATGGCGCGGCTCCACTGGCCGACAACGAAGTCTACGTGATCTTGCATTTTCACCCCTGATGGTGTGCGAATTTATCCTGTTGTGCGGTACATCTTACGCAAAAACATATTTTATCTTAACGTTAAGATAAATGCTCGTGGCAATTTGCCCGGGCCATTCACAACCGAAAAGGACTCCATGTTGAAACGCACGTCGCCTTTACTCTTCGCCGTTATCGCTTTTATCGTCGGGCTGAACCTGCGCCCCATTCTGGCTTCTGTCGGACCGCTGTTTTCCGTGCTGCAGCGCGAAGCAGGGCTGACCGCTACGCAATTCAGCCTGCTAACCACCCTGCCGGTCGCGATGATGGGGCTTGCCGCCCTGTGTGGCCCCTGGCTTTTAGCCCGAGTCGGCGCCGTTCGGGGAATTATGTTTGGGCTCTTCATCCTGCTTGCGGCCTGTTTGCTGCGCGGTTTTAGCGCCTCACCGGAGAGTCTTATGGGCACCGCGTTACTGGGCGGGGCCAGCATAGGCACGATCCAGGCGTTAATGCCTGCCCTGATAAAAAAGGAATATACGCAAACGGCCAGCACGGTAATGTCGCTTTTCAGCACGGGCATTATGGCAGGAGCGGCAGTCGCCGCCGCCAGCGCCGAGCCGTTGTTTTCATGGCTCACGCTGAAGCCCGCGCTGGCAATGGCCGGGCTGTTAGCGCTGCTGGCGCTGATACTGTGGTTAACCCTGGTTAAGCATCCTCAGGAGGAAAAAACAGCACGCGAAACCGTTACGCTCTCGTCCTCCCGTACAGGGCTACTGCTGCTCTTTTTCGGCGTGGGAACGGGAGCCTACACG
This sequence comes from Enterobacter sp. E20, assembly GCF_000801755.2. Taxonomy (NCBI): domain Bacteria; kingdom Pseudomonadati; phylum Pseudomonadota; class Gammaproteobacteria; order Enterobacterales; family Enterobacteriaceae; genus Enterobacter; species Enterobacter sp. E20. Next base: position 2,224,637 of record NZ_CP012999.1, on the reverse strand, counting down.
CTGGTATTGGCCTGGCTGCCCCCGCTCTATATTCAGGCGGGATGGTCCGCACGCAGCAGCGGCTACATGCTGGCCTGGCTGACGTTAACCGAGGTTGTCGCCGGGTTTGCCGTCTCCGCGCTGATCGGTAAATTCCCCGACCGCCGCGTGCCGCTGATTGCCGTTTTGCTGTTGCTGCTGGCAGGATTACTGTGTCTGGTCTTTGCGCCGGGTACGACGCCTGTATTATCCACGTTGCTGCTTGGCACCGGGATCGGCGCCCTCTTCCCGCTGTCGCTCATCGTCACGTTCGATCATGCGCGAACGCCCGCGCAGGCCGGGAAGTTGCTGTCTAAAGTTCAGGGAGGCGGATACACGATCGCCGCGCTTATGCCGTTAATTGCGGGGATCGTTCGCGACAGTTCGGTCTCGCTGACCAGCGCATGGCTGATCATGAGTGCGGGAGTCGTGCTGCTGATCGTTATCGCGCTAAATTTTAAACCCGTCGTGGACCAGCAGGCACGGTGAACGCGATACCAGTTTTGAGAGTCGTATTTCCGCCGATCGTAAGATAAATTCAGGGTGAATTTCACCTCATTCAGGAGTGGATATGTCGCAGACGTTACCGGAAATTGATGTCTTGTTCGTCGCCGGGTTCGGGCCCATTTCGCGGGATACGGAGTCCAGCAGCGCGTTTTATGTTCAGACACTCGGCCTTCCGCTGAAGCCGATGGAGGGGAATACCGATTATCTGCTCACTGAGGAGGATCAGCTGGAAGGCGTGAAGCATTTCGCCGTCTGGCCGCTCGCACAGGCGGCAGCATCCTGTTTTGGAGAGGAACAGTGGCCAGTTGAGCACCCGATACCGCAGGGTTGGGTTGAATACGAGGTTGAGGATCTGGACTCGGCTACCCGCGTTCTGAGTGAAAAAGGCTATCGGCTGCTGGTGGCTAACCGCACGGAACCGTGGGGGCAAACCGTCACTCGCCTGCTCAGCCCGGAAGGCTTGCTTACCGGGCTGACGATTACGCCGTGGCTGCGGGGATAAATGGTTTTTGGAAAGCAGCATAGTAGGGGGAAACGCCTGCTTTGAGCGAACAGTGGGCGTACCCTTATGCTATTTACACCAACGGTGTGAGTCTTTTTCTGTTAAGTTGAATGACGATGAAAACACACTCAGTCCTAACCTATTCAATGATTATTATCACCTGTCTGACTCAGGTGGGATAACGTTCGCCATTTTCCCGCCGGTAAGGCGGGCCTTACCGGTAACAATCCAGTGAGGTAAGAATGGACACAAATGCAGTAACGACGCCTGAAAAACCTGTCTTGCACTTGTTATGTGGAAAAATTGCATCAGGAAAATCCACATTGTCAGCAAAATTAGGATCATCACCTGGGACTGTAATTGTCAGCGAGGATCGCTGGCTGGCTGCCCTCTTTACCAATGAAATGCAATCCATATCTGATTATGTGCAGTATTCATTAAGACTAAGGAATGCCATGAAGCCTCATCTGGTGTCACTACTCAAAGCTGGTTTATCAGTGGTTCTTGATTTCCCGGCAAACACACAAACAAATCGTGAATGGATGATGAGCATTATTAAGGAGTCAGGTGCCAGTAATCAGCTGCACTATCTGAAAGTTTCTGATGAAGTATGTAAATCCCGCTTGCGCGCCCGTAATGCAGAAGGCGTGCATGAATTTTCTGCCTCAGATCAACAATTTGACATCATAACGCGCTATTTCGAAGAGCCAACGGCTGATGAAGGGTTTGATATTATCGAATACTGCTAAATTTACCTTCCTGCACAAAAGCCGCCAGTTGGCGGCTTCTTTATTTTCCATCTCATACGGTTATAAACGGTACTATAGCGAACTAAAAGTCCGCTCCTGGCACAAAGCGGACATCGGGTATTCCGGAAGTGCCCGACTCATGGTTAATTCCATTCACCAAAACTCTCACCTCCCCAAAGCCTCGACAATCACCCTCTCCATTTTCTCTGGCGTGGTCACCGGAGCAAAACGCTTGAGTGGTTTACCGTCGCGGCCGATCAGAAACTTAGTAAAGTTCCACTTGATCCGCCCTCCCAGCACGCCGGGCAATTCGTTTTTCAGATAACGAAACAGCGGGTGCGCCGCATTGCCGTTAACCTCCAGCTTCTCAAACATCGGGAAGCTCACGCCGTAGTTGATGTGACAGGTTTTCGAGATTTCGTCGGCGCCGCCGGGTTCCTGTTTACCGAACTGGTTGCAGGGGAAGCCCAGCACCACTAGTCCTTGATCGGCGTATTTCTTGTATAGCGCTTCAAGGCCAGCATATTGCGGCGTGAAGCCACACTGGCTGGCGGTATTGACGACCAAAACCACCTTTCCCGCATAGTCGGCCATTGAGATAAGGCGGCCATCCAGGCGGGTGGCGGTAAGTTGATAAAAGCGAGTCATACTGAAATCCCTCAAGGCTGGCCGAAAAAGTCACGGTGACCATCAACAGGGCCGCCGCCGTTTAGAAAGTTTACATTCAGGCAGGCTATTTGTGATACATTCCTGGCGCGCCAATGACCACCACACTCGCTATCAGGTATGCAGAACATAACAAAAAAAATTCGCTGGCTTCTGCTTACTCTCCCACTCCTCAGCGGCTGTGGCACGCTCTCACAGATGTCCTCCCCGGAAGGTACTCAGGAACTTCTCACCCATGATTCGCTGGATGGCGACGTTGACAGCGTGGTGCGTCACTATATGGCGCAAAAATCCGTTCCCGGGATGACGGTCGCGGTGATCCATAATCACGGCTCGCCGCAGTTTTACACCTGGGGCGTAACCGATGCGGTCAATCGCTATCCGGTCAGGCCCGACACCCTGTTTGCGCTCGGCTCGCTCAGTAAAGGGATCACGGCGGAAGTGGTGGCTTGTCTGGTGAATGAAGGGCAACTGAACTGGAACGATAACCTGGCGACATTGCTACCGCCGGGGACGCCGCTTAGCGCGGATGCACAAAAAATCACCCTGCTTGAACTGGTAACCCACACCTCCGGCCTGCCGCGTCAGAATATGGATGTTCCGATGCTTGGGAAATTCATCGGCTATTTAAGCACGGGCGAAAATTTCTATAGCGAGCTGGACAGCGATAACGTGCTGCGCTACCTCGCCGACTGGCGGGCGCCAAAGAATAAAGTGCCGCAATATTCCAATACCGGCTACGCCCTGATCGGCTATATCCTGAAGCACAAGACCGGCGAAGATATCCAGAGTTTAGCCTCGCGCTATATTTTCCGTCCGCTGCAAATGGCTAACAGCAGCTTTATACCCCAGCAGCTCAAAGGCTACCCGCAGCGGGCGCTCGGCCACGCGGGCGATCAGCCGAAATTTATCCCGCGCGGGCAGCTCACCCCGGACTGGCATTTTTCCAACAACATGGTGGCGGCAGCGAGCTTGTACAGCAACGCCGAAGATCTGGCGGCCTATGCCCGCTATCACGTATCGACGACCCACAGTCCCCTGCTGGACAATGTCTTTGCCGAAGTGAGAAATACCGATATTCAACGCCCTGACGGAGTGCAGGGTATTGCCTGGACCACCGACTTTATCGGTCTGGAAAAAATCACCTATCAGGTCGGCTATATCGGCGGCTACTCCAGCTTTATCGGCTATGACAAAGAAAAAGGCAATGCGGTGGTGGTGCTGCAAAATACCTTTAACTGGAGTAATTACATCGGCATCGCGCTGTTGATGGATATGGCGAAAAAAGACGGTCTGAGCCCTACACCGCCGACTTCGGCTTTAAGTTCTCATCAAACGCCAGCCGTTTCCGGTCAGGCTCAACTTCTCGCAGCGGCTCCACCTGGTGCATAGTTAGCTTGCAGCGCTCCACCAGCACCTGATACTCCCGCGTGCCCTGCTGCTTCCACGCCAGCTCCTGTTCGCTGAGTTCGCGAATCGCTTTGGCGGGGCTGCCGATAATCAAATGGTTGGCGGGCATCTCCGCTTTCGCCTTCACGAACGCCGCCGCGCCGACGATGCTGTTTTCACCGATGACCGCCCCGTCCATCACCACCGCGTTCATGCCCACCAGCGCATTGCGGCGGATCACGCAACCGTGGAGAATCGCGCTGTGGCCGATATGCCCGTCCTCTTCCACCACCGTGTCCTGCTCCGGGAAGCCGTGCATCACGCAGTTGTCCTGAATGTTGGCACCGTCTTTCACCACGATACGGCCAAAATCACCGCGCAGGCTGGCGTTAGGACCGACGTAAACGCCTTTGCCCAGAATCACGTCGCCAATCAGCACCGCCGTCGGGTGAACATAGCTCTCGTCCGGCACGACCGGCGTCAGACCGTCAATTTGATAAACTGGCATCTTCACTCCTTATGCGCTTGTAAGACCACCAAAGCGTTGATAGTAGAGCGTGCCGGGCACGGGCAGCTCGCCCACGGAGGTTTCGCCCTTCTCGCTGACAAACGCCAGCGCCCCCGGCGCGACACGCTGATAGATGTTAATGCAGAGCTGTCGGGCGCTTTGCCCCGCCCAGTGCGCGGGCAGCAACTCTTCCGGCAGCAGCGGATCTTTCAGCACCACGCGACGATAAAAGTGAATCAGCAGCAGCTGGATCTGGAAACAGCGTTCCGGCGTCAGCTCCTCCGGCGCGGCCTCTTTCAACAGCGGCAGCAGCGGGCGGAATGAATCGATGAACGTCTCGTACATCGCGTTTTGCTCGGTTAACTGCCAGCACTCCTCCACCCGCGAACGCAGCGCGGCGCGGGAGAGAGCCAGCGGCGAGTGGGCTTCAAAGAAAATCACGTTTTCCGCCACGCCGGCATCGTGTAGCAGAGACTGCACGTCCGCCAGATGCTGCGACGGCGAGGCCATCAGGCTCGGCGCCAGCGTGCCAAACCCCTGCCAGATCAGCTGTTTTTTGACGTCGGCAAGGGTGGTTTTATCCAGACCTTCGGAGAGCAGCAACAGCCATTTGCCGTCCCATGCGGGCAGTTCCGCACGGTAAATCTTATTCTCCGCGCGACGCGTCAGGCGAAGCCCCTTATCGCTCAGGCGGTAAAAGCTGCGACGTCCGATGCGGGAAACGTCCAGCCAGCCCTCTTTGTTGAGGCGAAACAGCGCGGTGCGCACGAAGCGCTCGCCAAACCCCATGCCTTCCAGCAGGGCGGCCAGGCTACCGAGCCAAATCTCACCGCCGCGATGGGAAAGCGCGTCACCGTATAACGAGGAGATAAGCGAGGTCCCGCTGACGGGAACGGAGCTGACCGCGTGCTGGATAAAGGCGTCGAGTTTATTCATGTGATTCATTCTGTTGTTATTTTTGTCCTGGATGAATCATAGCATAGGATTTTGGGGTTTCCCCCTCACCCTAACCCTCTCCCAAAGGGAGAGGGAACTGTTTACACCCTCTCCCTTTGGGAGAGGGCCGGGGTGAGGGAAAACTTAGCCGTTGGCCGCGACTTTACGCAGGTCAAACACCCGGCAGGCTTTGCCCTCCGAGCGCGGGATGCTGCCGCAGTTAACAATCATTACGTCGGTGGAAATCCCCACCATCGACTTAATGCGGTGGCGCAGCTGATGACACACCTGGCAACGCTGCTCGTGGGTCAGCGTGAGGCTACTCTCTTTCAGCTCGACCTTCACGGAAAGTGAATCAAGATGCCCGCGACGGTTCACCTCCAGCTGATAGTGCGGAGAAAGGTGTTCGAACTTGACGATCTCCTCTTCCAGCTGCGACGGGAAGACGTTGACGCCGCGGATGATCAGCATATCGTCACTGCGCCCGCTGATGCGGTCCATGCGGCGCATGCTGCGCGCGGTGGCCGGGAGCAGACGCGTCAGGTCGCGGGTGCGGTAGCGGATCACCGGCAGCGCCTCTTTGGTCAGCGTGGTGAACAGCAGTTCGCCCTGCTGGCCGTCATCCAGCGGCGTGCCGTCGTTCGGGTTGACGATCTCCGGGTAGAAGTGATCTTCCCAGATGGTCGGGCCGTCGACGGTTTCGATACACTCCATCGCCACGCCCGGCCCCATCACCTCGGAGAGGCCATAAATGTCCAGCGCCGTAATGCCCAGGCGTTTTTCAATTTCGCGCCGCATGGCCTGCGTCCACGGCTCGGCGCCGAAGACGCCCACGCGCAGGGAACAGCCGCTGGCATCGCCGCCCATCTGGCGCTCCAGCTCCTCAATCAGGTTGAGGCAGTAGGACGGCGTTACCATGATCATATCCGGCTGGAAATCACGGATCAGCTGCGCCTGTTTCTCCGTCTGGCCGCCGGACATCGGGATCACCGTCGCGCCTAAACGCTCGGCGCCATAGTGCGCCCCCAGCCCGCCGGTAAACAGGCCATAGCCATACGCCACGTGAATTTTGTCCTTCGCGCTGCCGCCCGCCGCGCGCAGGGAGCGGGCCACCAGATTGGCCCAGTTGTCGATGTCGCCCTGCGTATAGCCGACAACGGTCGGTTTGCCGGTGGTGCCGGATGAGGCGTGAATACGCACCACCTGCTCCATCGGCACGGCAAAGGTATCGAACGGATAGTTATCCCGCAGGTCCTGCTTGGTGGTGCACGGGAATTTACGGATATCCGCCAGCTCGTTGAAATCGTCAGGGTGAACGCCCGCCGCGTCAAACTTGCGTTTGTACATCGGCACGTTGTTGTAGGCGTGATGCAGCGTCCATTTCAGACGCTCGGTCTGCAGCGCCTGTAGCTCGTCAAGGGAGGCCGTTTCAATCGGATCAAGCTTTGTTGTATTTGTCATTCTAGGGTACTCACATTGTTTTTATGCTCAAACACGCTCAAGGATCATGGCAATGCCCTGACCCACACCGATGCACATCGTACACAGCGCGTAGCGCCCGCCGCGTCGGTGCAGTTCATTGCTCGCGGCCAGCGCCAGCCTGGCACCGCTCATCCCCAGCGGGTGGCCCAGCGCAATCGCGCCACCGTTCGAGTTAACGTGCGCGGCATCATCCGGCAGGCCCAGCTGACGCAGCACGCCCAGCGCCTGCGAGGCGAAAGCTTCGTTAAGCTCGACAACGTCCATATCGTTAATGCTGAGTCCGGCGCGCTCGAGCACCTTGCGGGTCGCCGGGACCGGGCCGAGCCCCATCAGACGTGGCTCCACGCCTGCCGTCGCCATCGCCACGATCCGCGTGCGCGGGACCAATCCCTGCGCCAGCGCCATCTTCTCGCTGGCGACGATCAGCGCCGCAGCGCCGTCGTTGACGCCGGAGGCATTCCCCGCCGTGACCACCCCGTTCTTACGAAACGGCGTTTTTAGCCCGGCGAGCTGTTCGAGCGTGGTGTCCGCGCGCGGATGTTCATCCACGCTGAACTCAGTGACCGTCCCTTTTTTTCCCGGCACCGGTACCGACACAATCTCCTGCGCCAGAATGCCGTTCTGCTGAGCCTGCGCGGTACGCTGCTGGCTGCGCAGCGCGAACGCGTCCTGATCAGCACGGCTGATATTTAACAATTCAGCTACATTCTCTGCCGTTTCCGGCATACTGTCAGTTCCGAATTGCTGATGCATGAGCGGATTCACAAATCGCCAGCCGATAGTGGTATCAAAGATTTCCGCCTGACGCTGAAACGCGGCGGTGGCTTTGCCCATCACAAACGGCGCGCGCGACATGGACTCCACGCCGCCCGCAATCAGCAGCTCGCCATCGCCCGCCTTAATGGCGCGGGCAGCAAAACCAATCGCGTCCAGCCCCGATCCGCACAGGCGGTTAATGGTGGTTCCGGACACCGTCTGCGGCAGCCCGGCCAGCAGGGACGACATGCGCGCTACGTTGCGGTTATCTTCCCCCGCCTGGTTAGCGCAGCCGAAAATCACGTCGTCGATCCGCTCGAGGTCGAGTTGGGGATAGCGGGCCAGCAGCGCGCGCAGCGGCACGGCACCGAGATCGTCGGTCCGGACTGCGGCAAGCGCGCCGCCGTAGCGACCCACCGGGGTTCGAACGCCATCACAAATAAATGCGTCACGCATCAGGCCTCTCCTGTCACGCTGCCGCCGATGCGGTGAGATTTCCCGCGAAAAAGGGCGACGGTTTTCTGTTGTTGGTTCTGGATTTCAATGTCGTACACGCCGGTCAGCTTGCCCTGATGCATCACCCGCGCGGTGGCGGTGAGCGTGTCCCCGGCAAAGCCCGGACGCAGAAAATCAATCGAGCAGCCTGAGGCTACCGCCGCCAGCCCCTGGCTGTTGCAGGCGTAGGCAAAGGCGGTGTCTGCCAGCGAAAAAAGCTGTCCGCCGTGGCAGGTTTGGTGGCCGTTAAGCATCTGCGGGGTGATGGTCATGGTCACCACCGCGTAGCCCTCGTCCATGGCGACAATGTCCATCCCCATCGCCTGCGCGCAGGCGTCCCGTTCGTACATCGCGCGGGCGTTATGCCAGGCGTTATGACTCATAGCTACTCTCCAGAAGCGCACGCTGGCGCAGCAGTGAACAGGGGCGATAGCGCTCTTCGCCGTAATGACGCTGCAGGTTCTCCAGCAGCGTCAGCAGGCGCTGCCAGCCCAGACGCTCGCCCCAGGCGATCGGCCCGCTCGGGTAGTTCACGCCCAGGCGCATAGCGGTATCGATGTCTTTCTCGCTGGCGACCCCTTTTTGCAGGGCATCCAGCGCTTCGTTGGCAATCATCGCCAGCGTGCGCCAGACCAGCAGGCCGGGATAATCGGCAATTTGCACCACCCGGTTACCCTGCTGCTGCAGGTAGCGGATGGCCTTTTGCGTCGCGGTGTGGGGGTTGCTGGCGGCCGCCGCAATCACCGCCACGTCGCGCTCAATGCGGTCCACCACCACCACCGGGCCGTTGAGCCGCAGCGCCAGTGCCTGAGCGGTTTCGCCCTGCGTTTCAATCAGGTACACATCATCAATTTCGGTGACACCGTCACGTCTTCTTTCCACGCGCATCGGGCTGTAGCTGTCGTTCACGGCCTGCACCCACTGCACGGCGGGTTTGTCACCCTGCCAGTCGTAGACGCCCTTCCCGCTCTTTTTGCCCAGCCTTCCCGCCAGCACCAGCTCCTGCTGCACCAGCGAAGGCAGAAAACGACGCTCCTGCCAGAAGGCGTTAAATACCGAGCAGGTCACCGCGAAATTCACGTCCTGACCAATCATGTCGGTCAGCTCCAGCGGCCCCATCGGGAAACCGCCGCCGTCGCGCAGGGCGGCATCAATCACCTCCGGCGGCGCGACCTGTTCTTCCAGCGCGCGCCAGGCTTCGGAATAAAACGGACGCGCGACGCGGTTGACGATGAACCCCGGCGTTGACTGGCAGCGAACGGGCTGTTTGCCCCAGTTCAGCGCCAGCTCGCACAGCGCGTCGGCCACTTCCGGAGAGGTCGCCAGCCCGCTGACCACCTCCACCAGCTTCATCACCGGCGCCGGGTTGAAGAAGTGCAGTCCGGCGACCCGCTCCGGGTGGTGGACGTCCGCCGCAATCGCCGTAACGGAGATGGAAGAGGTATTGCTGGTCAGCACTGTCTGCGGCGGGCAGATCTCAGCCAGCTGTGCAAACAGCGCCTTTTTCACCTCCAGACGCTCGGAGGCCGCTTCTATGACCAGATCGGCCGCGGCGAGCGCCTCGATATCGGTGACCGGAAGCAGCCGGGCGAGGATCTGGCTCCCGGCATCGGCGGAGAGTTTTCCGCGCGTCACCCGGGAGGCCAGACGCTGGCGGATCCCGTCGATGGCGCGCGATATCGCGTCGCTGGAGATGTCGTAGATCAGCACCTGATGCCCATGGCTGGCCGCGACTTCGGCAATCCCTGCGCCCATGGTGCCGCTGCCAATCACGGCGACAGTCCGTATGTTCAGCATCTTATTTCCCCGTAAAGTTCGGCGCGCGCTTCGCCAGGAAGGCGCTGACGCCCTCGCGGTAGTCGTCGCTGCGCCCGGCCAGGCGCTGGTAGTCGCGCTCCAGATCGAGCTGGGCGTCCAGGGTGTTGGTTTCCGCGGCATTGATCGCCTGCTTGATCAGCCCCAGCCCGAAGGTCGGTTGAGACGCAAAGTGCAGCGCCATCTGCTGCGCCGTAGCGGAGAGCTGTTCGTCATCCACCACCTGCCAGATCATCCCCCAAGCCTGCGCCTGTTCGGCGCTGAGCTTGTCGCCGAGCAGCGCCAGCCCCATAGCGCGGGCGCGTCCGGCCACGCGCGGCAGCAGCCAGGTGCCGCCGCAGTCCGGCACCAGGCCGAGCTTGCTGAAGGCCATCACGAAGTTGGCGGAACGCGCGGCAATGACCATGTCGCAGCCTAATGCCAGCGTCGCACCCGCCCCCGCGGCCACGCCGTTAACCGCGCAGATGACCGGTTTCGGCAGCTTTGCCAGGCGGCGCACCAGCGGGTTATAGAAGGTTTCAACGGACATCCCCAAATCCGGCGCCGGGCCGTTGGGGTCGACGTTGCGGTCGTTCAGATCCTGACCCGCGCAAAAGCCGCGTCCCGCCCCGGTGATCAGCAGGCAGCGAACGGTGTCATCACGCTCGGCCTGTTTCAGGCACTCGGCAAGCTGCTGGTGCATCACGTCGTTAAAGCTGTTCAGACGCTCCGGACGGTTCAGCGTAATGGTCATTACGCCCTGCTCAACATGACTGAGAATAAATTCCACAATTAGCGTCCTTTAAAGTCGGGGGTGCGTTTTTGTAAGAAGGCGTCGATGCCTTCCCGGCGGTCTTCGGTGGCAGAAAGCAGCGTAAACAGCTGGCGCTCCTGGGCCAGACCGGCCTGGAGCGGCACCTCCTGAGACTGGCGCAGCGCCTGTTTCGCCGCCTGCAGCGCCAGCGGAGAGTGGCGCGCCATCAGCGCCGCCTGCTTCAGGGCATACTCCAGCGTCAGCGCTGGTGGGAAGACGTCGCTCACCAGCCCGGCGCTCAGCGCCTGCTGCGCGGAGATACTCTCTCCGGTCAGCACCATTTTGCTGGCGAGCGATTTACCAACGCTGCGGATAAGACGCTGGGTGCCGCCCGCGCCGGGCATAATGCCCAGCGTAATTTCCGGCAGGCCGAAACGGGCGTTATCGCCAGCAACGATCGCGTCGCACAGCAGCGCCAGCTCGCAGCCTGCGCCCAGCGCGAAGCCGTTCACGGCAGCGATCAGCGGTTTAGGAAAAGCGTTAATCCGCGCCCACAGCTGCGGGCGGATATCGTTCAGCGTGGCGGGCAGGTCTTTCTCCGCCATTTCGTTGAGATCGGCCCCGGCGGCAAAGCAGCGCTCGCTGCCGTAAATCACGCAGACGGCGATGTCGGCATCTGCTGCGGCGTCCTCAAGCTGCTCGGCAATCTGGGTTAACAGCGCGTTATTGAGGGCGTTGCGCGCCGCCGGACGGTTTAGCGTCAGCTGCAGCACGCGGCCATGACGGGTAACAATCAGTTCGCTCATGCCATCCCCTTCGCGTCGAAGTCGACAATCACGTCGGCGGTTAACGGCAGCGACTGGCAGCTCAGCACGTATCCGGCGGCCAGCTCGTCCGGCTCCAGGCTGTAATTGGTCGCCATGTCCACCTTCCCACGCAGCACTTTGCATTTACAGGTGGCGCACACGCCGCCCTTGCAGGCATACGGGAGATCCGCCCCCTGACGCAGGGCGGCATCCAGGATGCTTTCATCGTCCGCCGTCAGGGTGATTTCGCGGTCGCGCCCGTCCTGGCGCACGGTCACTTTCTGTCCTTCCGCCTGGACGTGCACCGCGCGTTTAGCGGTGGTTCCCGGGGTGTTAAAGCGCTCAAGGTGAATGGATTTGTCCGGCATCCCCAGCGCCTTCAGCGTCGCTTCGGCGTCGTCCATCATCGCCGACGGGCCGCAGATAAACGCCTCGTCGTACTGGCGGAAGTTAATCAGGGTTTTCGCCAGCGCCTGCAGCTTTTCCCCGTCGATGCGGCCATAAAGCAGATCGCTGTCCAGCCGCTCCTGGCTGAAGATGGAGACCAGCTGCAGCCGCTGCGTGTACTTGTCCTTCAGGTCCGCCAGCGCCTGGCGGAACATCATGCTCTGGCTGCTGCGGTTGCCGTAGATCAGGGTGAAGTGGCTGTTGGGTTCGGTCGCAAGCGTCGCGGAGATAATCGCCAGCATCGGGGTGATCCCGGAGCCTGCCGCAATTGCCAGGTAGTGGCCTTCGCGTTCAGCCCGCGGCTGGTAGCCAAACTGCCCCTGAGGCACCATCACCTCCAGCGCCATACCCGCTTTGATCTCATCCCGGGCATAGCGGGAAAAGCGCCCGCCGTCGATGGCTTTGACCGCCACGCTGATTTCGCCCGGGGCGGTACTCCGGCAGATAGAGTAGCAGCGGCGCAGCTCGTCCCCGCCAAGCTTCGTTTTTAACGTCAGGTGCTGGCCGGGGCGGAAGCGGTAGGCGTCCTGCAACGCCTGCGGCACCGCGAACGTGATGGTCACCGCGTCGCGGGTTTCGGGTTCCACTTTTGCCACTGTTAATGAATGAAACGTTGTCATGGCAGCCTCAAATGCATTTGAAATAGTCGAAGGGCTCGCGGCAGGTGTTGCAGCGGTAGAGCGCTTTGCAGGCCGTCGAGCCAAATTCACTGATAAGCGAGGTGTCGGTGCTGGCGCAGCGCGGGCAGGTCACCTCCACAGGCGCGTGCGCGTGGCAGCTATGCCCCACGGGCGGGCTGATGCCGTACGCCCGCAGACGCTCGCGCGCGTCGGCGGTCATCCAGTCGGTGGTCCAGGCGGGCTCAAGCTGGAGCACAATGTGTACCGGGGTAAAGCCGTTCGCGGTCATCGCGTCGCGGATCGCCCCCAGCAGGTGCTCCGTTGCCGGGCAGCCCGAGTAGGTGGGCGTGAAGCCAATGACCCAGCCTTCCCCCTGCGCCTTCACGCTGCGCACCATGCCTAAATCGGTGATGGTTAATACCGGCACTTCCGGATCGGGGATCTGGCTTAATAGCGCCCAGATCTGCGGAATTTGCGCAGGCGCAATGTCGACGAGGCGTTGCATAGCGTTCTCCTTTACCACTGCTGACCGGGATACGCGCGCTGGAGGTACTGCATTTCCGCCAGCATCGGGCCCAGATGTTCGGAATGCAGCCCCCTCTTGCCCCCGGTGCGGTACGCCACCTCTGCGGGAACCTGCAGGCAGGCCTCATTGAGACCGGCAAAGACTTCGCTTTCCCACGGCTGGCGCAGGACGCGCGGGTCAACCGCCACACCGGAGTCAATCAGGGCCAGCTCGACGTCATCGGCTTCAAACAGCTCCGCCGTAAAACGCCACAGACTGTCGATAGCCTGCTGCATTTTTTGCGCGGACGTTTCGGTCCCGTCGCCCAGACGCACCAGCCAGCCGCGGCTGAAGCGCAGGTGGTAGCGCGCCTCTTTAATCGCTTTGGCGGCGATGGCCGCAAGCTGGCCGTCGCTGCTCCGGGTCAGCCGTTCGTACAGCGCCACGTTCCAGGCATCCATCAGGTACTGGCGGGCAATGGTGTCGGCGAAGCTGCCGTTCGGCTGCTCCACCAGCAGAACGTTGCGGAACTGGCGCTCGTCGCGGCCAAACGCCAGCGTGTCTTCATCGCCCTGGCCTTCCCGCTCCGCGGCATAGGTCAGGAAATTGCGCGCCTGCCCCAGCAGGTCGAGACCGATATTGGCGAGCGCGAGATCAATTTCCAGCTCCGGCGCGTGGCCGCACCAGGCGCCGAGACGCTGGGAAAGCACCAGACCGTTGTCGCCCAGACGCAGGGCATAGGCAGTCACTGAATTCATTCTTTGCCTCACATATGCTCGATGCCGTCGGGGATGGTGTAGAACGTCGGATGGCGGTAAACCTTGCTTTCCGCCGGGTCGAAGAACTCACCGCTCTCTTCCGGCTGGGAGGCGACAATCTCGCTCGCCTTAACCACCCAGATAGAACACCCTTCGCTGCGGCGGGTGTAGGCATCACGCGCATTTTCCAGCGCCATGCGATCGTCGGCGGCATGCAGACTGCCCACGTGACGGTGGGATAACCCTTGTTTGCTGCGTACGAACACTTCGTACAGCGGCCAGTAGACGTTGCTCATCGTGATTCCTCTTAAGCCACTTTGCGGGCGTGTTGTTTTTCCGCGTGCGCCAGTGCGGCTTCGCGCACCCACGCCCCCTCTTCCCAGGCTTTACGTTTGGCGGCCAGGCGCTCGTGGTTGCAGATGCCGCGCCCGCTAATGACCTCGTCAAACTCCTGCCAGTCGATCTCGCCGAAGCGGTAATGACCGCTCTCTTCATCCAGACGCAGGTCGGGATCCGGCACCGTCATGCCCAGCATCTCCACCTGCGGCACCGTGTTGTCGACAAAGCGCTGGCGAAGTTCGTCATTGCCGAAGCGTTTGATTTTCCACGCCAGGCTGCGGGCGCTGTTCGGCGAGTTGTCGTCGTTTGGCCCGAACATCATCAGCGCTGGCCACCAGAAGCGGTTGATGGCGTCCTGCAGCATCTGACGCTGGGCCTCGCTGCCCTGCGCCAGCGCCATGCAGGCCTCAAAGCCCTGGCGCTGGTGGAAGCTCTCTTCTTTACAGATTTTCACCATCGCGCGGGCATAAGGACCGTAGGAGGTCCGGCACAGCGCCACCTGATTGACGATAGCGGCGCCGTCCACCAGCCAGCCGATCACGCCGATATCGGCCCAGCTCAGGGTCGGATAGTTGAAGATGGAGGAGTATTTCATCCTGCCGTCGAGCATTTTCTGGTAGATGTCTTCCCGCGCGCAGCCCAGCGTTTCCGCCGCGCTGTAGAGATAGAGTCCGTGCCCGGCTTCGTCCTGCACTTTCGCCAGCAGGATCGCTTTTCGGCGCAGCGTCGGCGCGCGGGCGATCCAGTTCCCTTCCGGCAGCATGCCGACAATTTCGGAGTGCGCATGCTGACCAATCTGGCGGATCAACGTCTTACGGTAGGCGTCAGGCATCCAGTCCTGAGGCTCAATCGCCGTCTCCTGCGCTATGCGCTGCTCAAACCGTTGTTCTTGCGTCACGTCATCACCTTTATGATTCGTTAGTTTGCAAATTAAGGCGTAAGGTTGAATCACTTTTTTAAAAGTTACACATAGGTTAAATATAACCCCAAGAATTGTTTCCTGGTTTTGTGATGCTGCTCGCAAGGCTTTTGCATCAGGCCTTTCAGAAAGCATCTCCAAGCGATGAGATTCATCCAGCCAGATCACAACGTTAACAATTCATTAAAAACTCAGCTTGATTTTTATGATTCACGATCAAACTATTAATGAGTAAATCACGTAACATTTGGAGATAAGCGATGCAGCAGTTAGCCAGCTTCTTATCCGGTACCTGGCAGTCTGGCCGGGGCCGCGAGCGCACTATTCATCACGCCATCAGTGGCGAAGCCCTGTGGAGCGTGACCAGCGAAGGGCTGGACATGGCGGCCGCCCGTCGCTATGCGATTGAGCGCGGCGGGGAAGCGCTTCACGAGATGACCTTTATCGAACGTGCGGCCATGCTGAAGGCGGTGGCAAAGCACCTGCTGAGCGAGAAAGAGACGTTTTATGCCCTGTCGGCCCAGACCGGGGCGACGAAGGCGGACAGCTGGGTGGATATTGAAGGCGGCATCGGCACCCTCTTCACTTACGCCAGCCTGGGCAGCCGCGAGCTGCCGGATGACACCCTGTGGCCGGAAGACGAGTTAATCCCACTGTCGAAAGAAGGCGGCTTTGCGGCGCGCCACGTCCTCACCTCCAAATCCGGCGTGGCAGTTCACATCAACGCCTTTAACTTCCCCTGCTGGGGGATGCTGGAAAAGCTGGCGCCGACCTGGCTTGCCGGGATACCCGCCATCATCAAACCCGCTACCGCGACCGCGCAGGTGACGCAGGCGATGGTGAAATCCATCGTCGACAGCGGGCTGGTGCCGGACGGCGCCATCAGCCTGATCTGCGGCGGCGCGGGGGATCTGCTCGACCAGCTCGACAGCCAGGACGTCGTGACCTTTACCGGCTCCGCCAGCACCGGGCAAAGCCTGCGCGTGCACCCGAATATCGTGGCGAATTCGATTCCGTTCACCATGGAGGCCGACTCCCTGAACTGCTGCGTGCTGGGGGAAGACGTTACGCCGGACCAGCCGGAGTTTGCCCTGTTCATCCGGGAAGTGGTCCGCGAGATGACCGCTAAGGCCGGGCAAAAATGTACGGCCATTCGCCGGATTATCGTCCCGCAAAACCAGATTGACGGGGTGAGCCAGGCGCTGATTGCCCGTCTGGAAAAAGTGGTGGTGGGCGACCCGGCGCAGGAAGGGGTGAAGATGGGGGCGCTGGTCAACGCCGAACAGCGCGCGGACGTGCAGGAGAAAGTGGAGCAACTGATCGCCGCAGGCTGCCAGATCCGTCTGGGCGGCAAAGCGGATTTGCAGGCCGCGGGGGCGTTCTTCCCGCCGACCCTGCTGTTCTGCCCGCAGCCGGATGAAACCCCGGCGGTGCACTCAACCGAAGCCTTCGGCCCGGTTGCGACGCTGATGCCATATCGCAACGCGCGCCACGCGATGCAGCTTGCCCGCGCGGGCGGCGGCAGCCTGGCCGGTACGCTGGTCACCGCCGATTCGGCAATTGCCCGCCAGTTTATTGCCGGCGCGGCGCGCGCCCACGGGCGTATTCAAATCCTTAACGAGGAATCATCAAAAGAGTCTACCGGCCACGGCTCCCCGCTGCCTCAGCTGGTGCACGGCGGCCCGGGCCGCGCGGGCGGCGGCGAAGAGCTGGGCGGCCTGCGCGCGGTGAAGCACTACCTGCAGCGCACCGCGATTCAGGGCAGCCCGACGATGCTGGCCGCCATTGGCAAACAGTGGGTGCGTGGCGCAGCGGTGCAGGAAGACCGCGTGCATCCGTTCCGCAAATACTTTGAGGAGCTACAGCCGGGCGACAGCCTGCTGACGCCGCGCCGCACCCTCACGGAAGCGGACATCGTGAACTTTGCCTGCCTGAGCGGGGACCACTTCTACGCCCATATGGACAAGATCGGTGCGGCGGAGTCGATCTTTGGCGAGCGCGTGGTGCACGGCTACTTCCTGATCTCCGCCGCGGCGGGACTGTTTGTTGATGCGGGCGTCGGGCCGGTTATTGCCAACTACGGCATGGAAAACCTGCGCTTTATCGAGCCGGTTAAGCCTGGCGATACCATTCAGGTGCGTCTGACCTGCAAACGTAAAACGCTGAAGAAACAGCGTACCGCCGAGGAAAAACCGACCGGCGTGGTGGAATGGGCGGTTGAGATCTTCAACCAGCACCAGCAGGCCGTGGCGCTCTACTCCATCCTGACGCTGGTGGCGCGCCAGCAGGGTGATTTCAGCTAAGTTCCCTTCCCCAGACCCTCTCCCCAAAGGGAGAGGAATCCCAGTAATTTTTTTAACCGGAAGCGATAAATGTTGCTTCAGGAAAATTAATGGCTTACAGCGATGCCCTGGTCCGGCTGTAAATCGCCGAAGCGTTTCCGTAAGGCCGGGGCGAGGCGCAGGGATGCGCCGAGAGGGCGCAGGGATGCGCCGAGAGGGCGCAGGGATGCGCCGAGAGGGCGCAGGGATGCGCCGAGAGGGCGCAGGGATGCGCCGAGAGGGCGCAGGGATGCGCCGAGAGGGCGTGGCCTGCAGGGATGCAGGCTCATGCCCGACCCGATAGCCTGAAGGAATAAGCTGAGGGGACCGCGAAGCGGCGATTTACCGCCGGGAGCCCGGGTTGCCAGGGTGGTGGCGACTGAGCCACCCTGGCACGTTCACCGGTCATGTCGTTACAGAGTAGCAAGGAACATAAAGTGAACGGAATGACCACCACAGCCGTATGTTCCCCCTCACCCCAGCCCTCTCCCTCAAGGGAGAGGGGGTCGCCTGTGCTGACATCATTTGTGGGGAGAGGAAATGGCCCGGCAT
This sequence comes from Enterobacter sp. E20, assembly GCF_000801755.2. Classification (NCBI taxonomy): domain Bacteria; kingdom Pseudomonadati; phylum Pseudomonadota; class Gammaproteobacteria; order Enterobacterales; family Enterobacteriaceae; genus Enterobacter; species Enterobacter sp. E20. The sequence goes on along the minus strand of NZ_CP012999.1, from coordinate 2,206,814 downwards.
GTGATTTATCCCCGCTCTTTTTTTAACCTGGCAAGGCTGACAAATAATCTGGCAGATGCAGGCAAACGCTTTTCTCAGGCGCCTGTCAGGATAAGGCTGTCACAACACAATATCCCCTAAATAATTCGAGTTGCAGGAAGGCGGCAAGGGAACGAATCCCCGGGAGCGTACATAAGTACGTGACTGGGGTGAGTGAGTGCAGCCAACGCACCTGCAACTTGAAGTATGACGGGTATAAACACAACAAGATGAGGTCTACGATGGGAAGCAATTCTTCTTTTTCTGCCCGTAGAACGGCGCTGGCCATGGCCGTTGCGCTGTGTTGCGTCTGGCAATCCCCTGTTTTCGCCCACGGCAGTGAGGCGCATATGGTCCCGATGGACAAAACGCTGCAGGACTTTGGCGCGGACGTTCAGTGGGATGATTACGCACAGATGTTCACCATTGCGAAAGACGGTGCCTTTGTGAAGGTCAAGCCGGGCGCAAAAACCGCCATCGTCAACGGTAAAACCCTCAGGCTTGAGGTGCCGGTGGTGATGAAAGGCAAGAAAGCCTTTATTTCCGATACCTTCATCAACGATGTTTTCCAGTCCGGCCTTGACCAGACCTTCCAGGTTGAAAAACGCCCTCACCCGTTAAACGCGCTAACGGCGGACGAAATTAAGCAGGCCGTTGAGATTGTGAAAGCCTCGGCGGACTTTAAGCCGAATACCCGCTTTACCCAGATCGCCCTGGAAGAGCCTGAGAAAGCCAAAGTGTGGGACTTTGTGCTTAACGGTACGGCAGTGGATGCCCCGCGTCAGGCGAAGATCGTCATGCTTGATGGCAAGCACGTTATCGAAAGCGTAGTGGACCTGAAGGATAAAAAAATTCTGCGCTGGGAACCGGTAAAAGACGCGCACGGCATGGTGCTGCTGGATGATTTCACCGCGGTTCAGCAGATCATCAACGAAAGTACCGAGTTCGCCGAGGTGCTTAAAAAACACGGCATCACCGACCCGAAAAAAGTGATTACCACGCCGCTGACCGTCGGCTATTTCGACGGTAAAGACGGCCTGAAGCAGGAAGATCGCCTGCTGAAGGTGGTGAGCTATCTGGATGTGGGCGACGGCAACTACTGGGCGCACCCGATTGAAAACCTGGTCGCGGTTGTCGATCTTGAGCAGAAAAAGATCCAGAAGATTGAAGAAGGCGCCGTTGTTCCGGTTCCCATGACCCCGCGTCCCTATGATGGCCGCGACCGCGTAGAAACGGTGAAGAAACCCCTGGAGATCGTCGAGCCGGAAGGCAAGAACTACACCATCACCGGGGATATGGTGCACTGGCAGAACTGGGATTTCCACCTGAGCCTGGACTCCCGCGTCGGCCCGATGATTTCAACCGTCACCTATAACGACAACGGCAAAAAGCGCCAGGTTATGTATCAGGGGTCACTCGGCGGCATGATCGTTCCTTATGGCGATCCGGACGTGGGCTGGTACTTTAAAGCCTACCTCGACTCCGGCGACTACGGCATGGGCACCCTGACCTCACCGCTGGTGCGCGGTAAAGACGTGCCGTCCAACGCCGTGATGCTCAATGAAACTATCCCGGATTACACCGGCGCGCCGATGGAGATCCCGCGCGCGATCGCCATTTTCGAACGCTACGCGGGGCCGGAATACAAACATCAGGAGATGGGCCAGCCGAACGTCAGCGCCGAGCGCCGCGAGCTGGTGGTGCGCTGGGTGAGTACCGTGGGCAACTACGATTACATCTTCGACTGGGTGTTCCATGAAAATGGCACCATCGGCATTGATGCCGGCGCGACGGGTATCGAAGCGGTGAAAGGCGTTCAGGCGAAAACCATGCACGACGCCACCGCCAAAGACGACACCAAATACGGCACGCTGATCGACCATAACATCGTGGGCACCACGCACCAGCACATCTACAACTTCCGTCTTGATATGGACGTGGACGGCATCAATAACAAGCTGGTGGCGATGGATCCGGAAGTGAAGCCGAATACCGCCGGGGGACCGCGCACCAGCACCATGCAGATTAATCAGTACGATATTGATACCGAGCAGCAGGCGGCGCAGAAGTTCGACCCGGGCACCATTCGGCTGCTGAGCAACACCAGTAAAGAGAACCGCATGGGCAACCCGGTCTCGTACCAGATTATCCCTTACGCGGGCGGTACGCACCCGGTGGCGACCGGCGCGAAATTTGCCCCGGACGAGTGGATTTACCATCGCCTGAGCTTTATGGACAAACAGCTGTGGGTGACCCGTTACCACCCGGATGAGCTCTACCCGGAAGGAAAATTCCCGAACCGCTCCGTACACGACACGGGCCTGGGGCAGTACAGTAAGGATAACGAGTCGCTCAACGATCGGGACGATGTGGTCTGGATGACCACCGGCACCACCCACGTCGCCCGCGCGGAAGAGTGGCCGATTATGCCGACGGAATGGGTGCATACCCTGCTTAAACCGTGGAACTTCTTCGACGAGACGCCAACGCTCGGGAAAAAGAAAGACGAAAAGAAATAAATAACGTACCGGGCGCAATGCCCGGTTTTTCATCCATTTACTTGCTGAATACCACTCCCCGATTATAGTTATTTCTACCTCATATATTTCCATTGCACTTCTTGAACCACTTTTAGCCAGGACGCGGATTTTCCACAAGCGACGTAATACATCACTGAGAGGTTTAGGATGAAATTCAATTTGATCGTCAGGAGTCTTGCTCTGGCTGGACTTGTTATTTCCGTCAGTTCCGCGTATGCCGCAGACGCCCCGAAGGATGCCACGACTGCAACGCAACAAGCCAATAACGCCCTGTTTAATCAGCTTCCTTTCTCCGACAACACCGATTTTACGAACGCCCATAAAGGCTTTATTGCACCGATTCCTCAGGAAATTATCAAAGGGGAACAAGGTAATGTCATCTGGGATCCACAGCAATATTCATTTATTAAAGAAGGCGATAAAGCACCGGACTCCGTTAATCCCAGCTTATGGCGTCAATCTCAGCTGATTAATATCAGCGGCCTGTTTGAAGTGACCGATGGCGTATATCAGATCCGAAATCTTGACCTGTCAAATATGACCATCATTGAAGGGAAAGAGGGTGTTACCGTGGTTGACCCGCTGGTGTCGGCAGAAACGGCGAAGGTCGGGATGGATCTCTATTTTAAAAATCGCGGCAAGAAGCCTGTCGTCGCCATTATTTATACCCACAGCCACGTTGACCACTATGGCGGCGTGCGCGGCGTGGTGGATGAAGCCGACGTGAAATCCGGCAAAGTGAAGGTCTACGCGCCAGCCGGGTTTATGGAAGCGGCCGTTGCGGAGAATATCATGGCGGGTAACGTGATGAGCCGCCGCGCCAGCTATATGTATGGCAACCTGCTGAAGCCCGATGCCAAAGGCCAGGTGGGCGCGGGCCTGGGTACGACCACCTCCGCCGGGACGGTGACGCTGATTGCCCCGACCAATATCATTGAGAAAGACGGGCAAAAAGAGGTTATCGACGGCCTGACCTATGATTTTATGCTCGCACCGGGATCCGAAGCGCCATCGGAAATGCTCTGGTATATCGAAGAGAAAAAACTGATTGAATCCGCTGAGGACGTGACCCATACCCTGCACAACACCTACTCGCTGCGCGGGGCCAAAATCCGCGAGCCGCTGCCGTGGTCGAAGTACATCAACCAGGCGATTGTGCGCTGGGGTGACAAAGCTGAAATCATTATGGCGCAGCACCACTGGCCGACCTGGGGCAACGAAAACGTGGTCAAACTGCTGAAAAGCCAGCGCGATCTCTATCGTTACATCAACGACCAGACGCTGCGTATGGCGAACGAAGGGCTGACGCGCGACGAAATCGCCGCGAACTTCAAGCTCCCGGATTCACTGGCGCATACCTGGGCCAACCGCGGCTATTACGGTTCGGTGAGCCATGACGTAAAAGCCACCTATGTGCTGTATCTGGGCTGGTTTGACGGTAACCCGGCGACGCTGGATGAACTGCCGCCTGAAGAAGGCGCGAAGAAATTCGTGGAGTATATGGGCGGCGCGGATGCCATCCTGAGCAAGGCGAAAACCGACTTCGACCAGGGTAACTACCGCTGGGTGGCGCAGGTAGTGAGCAAAGTGGTCTTTGCCGATCCGAACAACCAGGCGGCGCGCAGCCTGGAAGCGGATGCGCTGGAACAGCTTGGCTATCAGGCTGAATCCGGCCCGTGGCGTAACTTCTACCTGACCGGCGCGCAGGAATTGCGTAACGGCGTGGTGAAAGGGCCAACGCCGAATACCGCCAGCCCGGATACGGTGCGCGCGATGACGCCAGAGATGTTCTTTGACTATCTGGCTGTCCATATCAACGGACAAAAAGCGGGTGACGCCAAATCGGTGTTTAACATCGATCTGGGCAGCGATGGCGGGAAGTACAAACTCGAGCTGGAAAACGGCGTGCTGAACCACACGGCGAACGCGGAAGCAAAAGAGGCGGACGCTACGCTGACGCTTAACCGTGACACGCTGAATAAAATCATCCTCAAGGAGGTGACGCTGAAACAGGCCCAGGACAGCGGAAATATTAAAATTACTGGCGACAGCGCGAAACTTGATGCCATGCTTAGCTATATGGACAAGTTTGATTTCTGGTTTAACATTGTGACACCGTAACGGTGCACGCAAAGGGCGGTTCGTCCGCCCTTTCCTGCTTCACGTGTTAGCCAGAAAGGGTAAAAAGCGTCAATGGAAAAAAGAAAAAAACCGACACTTGAACGGGCAACCTGGCCAACGCGCCATGCTATGGTCATGCACGGGCTGGCGATGAACCTGCCGTGGCTGGCCTTCGTGAATATCAGCTTCGCGGTGATGATTCTGCTTCGCCACGTCCTGCTTAATACCAGCGATCCCCTGTATCCCCATTCGCCGCAGCTGACGAGAATAGTTGATGCATCCATGCTCGGCATTATCATCCTCTCCGCTGCGCTGATCCTGATGGCCTGGCGGCGCATCGCCGGCATCAGCGTGGTATTGTTTATCTGCAGCGCCATCTGGTCGGTCTCCTGCTTCTGGTTTATCACCCAGCTGCTGCTCCCGCACGTCTGGCCGCTGTGCGTCATTTTATTACTCGCCGGCTTAACGGCGCTCTATTTTTATCCTGAAGGGCTACTCGCCTTTGTGCTCCCGCTCTGGATCACCCTGCCGGTAGCAAGCTGGATACGGAACGATGGCCTCAACCTTCATTTTTTTGTTATCTGGAGCGTCTTTACGCTGATCCTGATCTGCGGGCGTTTCATCCTGCTGAGCTGGTTTGACGAGGCCTGGCGACGTAACCAGCAAAATCAGCTGCTGATCTCCAGGCTGGATGCGCTGGCGCATCAGGATCCATTAACCAAAACCGCCAATCGCCGGAAAATGGAAGTGGTGCTGGAGAACGCGGTTGAGCAGAAAAAAACCTTCTCGGTGATTATGCTGGATATCGACTATTTCAAACGCTACAACGACACCTACGGGCACCAGGCGGGTGACGACTGCCTGACCCGCGTGGCGCGGGTGCTGAAGCAGTCGGTGCGCACGCCTGACGATGTGGTGTCACGCTACGGCGGCGAGGAGTTTGTGGTGATCCTGTTTAACTGTCCGGAAAACATCGCAGAAAAGGTTGCACTACGTATTCAGGACGGCCTGCGTACAGAAGCTATACCGCACAGCGCGTCAACCGTTAGCGATCGTGTCACCGTGAGCATGGGGATTGCGAGCATGGCGGAGGGGTTAGCGGGCACCGAGATCATCGCCCGCGCCGATGCGGCGCTGTATCGGGCGAAGGAGGCCGGGCGGGATCGGTGGTCGCTGTAAACATGTCGGGTGGCGGCTACGCCTTGCCCGGCCTACAAAATTCGCCCGGTACAGCCTGATGCCCTCACCCTGACCCTCTCCCACGGGAGAGGGAACAAACACTAAAAAGGCAACCTCCAGGTTGCCTTTTGCTTTTACTAGTAGCGCACGCACACCGATTTGGTTTCACACCAGCCGTCCAGCCAGTCCGGACCAAAGTCGCGTCCGGTGCCGGACTGCTTCATGCCGCCGAACGGCAGGTTGGCGTCAATCAGCGTATGGCTGTTCACCCAGACGGTGCCCGCCTGCAGCCGGTCGGTGTACTCCAGCGCCTTGCTGATATTCTGCGTCCAGACGCTGGCCGTCAGGCCATATTCGCTGTCGTTTGCCAGCTGGAGCGCCTCTTCCCCGTCGGCGACGCGCACCAGGTTGACCACCGGGCCAAACACCTCTTCTCGGGTCAGGCGCAGTGAGGCATCCGGGTTCACCACCAGCGTAGGCGAAACGTAATAGCCTTTGCCTTCCGGCCCCCGGTTACCGACGATCAGCTCCGCGTTGCGCGACTTCGCTTCATCAAGGAAGGTCTGCACCTTGTCGCAGTGCGCGCGCGACACCAGCGGGTTGATAAACGCCTCCGGCGACATGCCCGGCCCGACGCTCAGGGATTTCACCGCCTGCTCAAACCCGCTGACCAGCGTGTCAAACAGCGGCGCTTCAATATAGATGCGCGAGCTCGCCGCGCACACCTGCCCCTGATTCAGGAAGCTGCCGGTCATCAGGCCTTCGATCACCCACGCCGGGTCTGCGTCTTTTAGTACGATGGCCGGGTTTTTCCCGCCCAGCTCCAGAGTCACCCCTGTTAGCGTGTCCGCCGCCGTGCGGGCAATTTGCTTACCCGTCGCCGTTGAGCCGGTAAAGCTCACCTTTGCAATATGCGGATGCGAGGTCAGCGCTGCGCCGCACACCGCGCCGCTCCCGGTCACCACGTTGAACACTCCGTCCGGAATGCCCGCTTCGCTTGCCAGTTCCGCCACGCGCAGCATGGTCAGCGGCGTGGTCTCTGACGGCTTGATGACAATAGAGCAGCCCGCGGCCAGCGCAGGCATCACTTTCCACATCCCGATCATCAGCGGGAAGTTCCAGGGCACAATCCCGGCCACCACGCCAACCGGCTCCTTACGCGTCCACGCCTGATAGCGGGCGCCCTGCGGCAGCGGGATGGAAAGGTCGAGGGTCTTACCCGAAATTTTGGTGGTCAGCCCGGCGGTATAGCGCATCCAGTTCAGGGTGCAGCCGACTTCAAACATGCGGGAAATGTTGATGGATTTGCCCTGCTCCAGCGTTTCAAGCTGGGCCAGCTCCTCGCTGTGCTGTTCGACCAGATCGGCGAAATGAAGCAGGATCCGCTCGCGCTCCGCCGGCAGTTTTCCGGCCCAGCTGCGGGCGACAAACGCGCGCCAGCCGGACATGACGGCACGATCAACGTCGTCGACGCTGGCATCGGCAGTCGAGGCAATGACCTCGCCCGTGGCCGGGTTGAAGACGTTCAGCCGCTTTTCACTGTCCGACGCGGCCTGACGCCCTTCAATCCACAGGCCATGCTGTCGGTCTAAAAATTGTTGTACGGCAGGCTGAATGGCCACCTGTGATTCAGACATAGGATACTCCTTCGTTATTCTTCGCAGGGTGTCCATCCAGTCTAAGTGGGGTTTTGCGTTCGCGCTTTTGTCTCTGTGACATTCGCTTTGCCACCTGTGACAGGCTCCGCAAATCGCGATAATTGCCGCTTATATCGCTGTTACCGGTGAGTGTTCTTTCCTATAGTCAGCCTCATAGCTCTGACAAAATGCAACACAAATGCAACAATGCGAAAACGTTGACGGTGCAGTGAGAGAAACGATGGCGTGTGCAAGCGAGCAGGAACAGTATCAGCAGTGGCTGGCGCAAATTAACCAGGTTTGCGGGCGTTTTAACGCGCAGCCCACCGGGGGGAAATTCTTCGGCGAGCTGGAGACCTGCTATGCGCGCAGCCTGAAGCTCAGCACCGTGACCGCAGGCGGCGTTAACCTGTTCCGCTCCCGTCAGGAGATCGCTCAGAGTAACGATGCCTGGTTCTATACCGTGTTCCAGCTCGAAGGCAGCGCGGAAATTGAGCAGGATGACCGTCGCGCGCTGCTCAGAACCGGTGATATCACGCTGATTGACGCGTCACGTCCCTGCTCGATCAACTGGCGGGAAAAATCCCGCCAGATTTCGCTGCTGGTTCCCCGTCAGATTATTGAGCAGCAGTGTCGCTTCCAGGAGATAAGCTGCGCGACCGCCCTTTCCCGCACATTGCCGACGGTACAGCTGAGCCATCGCCTGCTGATGGAGAGCATGAGCAATGCCGACCTGAGTGACCGTGAAAGCGAAGCGGCGCTCGAGGCGATGATCTGCCTGCTGCGCCCCGCTTTCCAGCAGCGTGAAATCATTCAGCCGCGCAAGGAGCGCCAGTTCCAGCATGTGGTGGCGCTGATTGACGACCATATTCAGTCTGAATCGCTGCGCCCGGAATGGATTGCCGCCGAGAGCGGTATGTCCGTGCGCAGCCTTTACCGCATGTTTGCCGAGAAGGGGCTGGTGGTGGCGCAGTACATCAAAAACCGTCGTCTGGATCTCTGCGCGCAGGCACTGCAATCTACCGGTGATGATGAAAAGCTGGCGGGCATTGGCTACAGCTGGGGGTTCACCGACCATAGCCATTTTTCAACGGCGTTTAAGCAGCGTTTTGGCGTTTCGCCGGGTGAATACCGCAGGCGCTACCGCTAACTACTTTTTGAGCCATTTTCCGTTAATGCCCTTCACGTATTCGCCCGGCTGCGCGCGGGCAACCAGTTTCTGACCTGCCATTTTAGCCACTTCATCGACCGGCAAATTATTGCTGTCGGCCAGCTTCTGGTAGTTTTCCGCGCGCGCCGCATTGATACGATTGACCAGCGCCAGCGATTCCGCGTCCTGTTGAATCGGGGCAAGATAGCCGCTGAGGGTTTCCCCCACGCGCCCCTGCGCCCGGGCATCGTTTAAGGTCAGCGCAGCCGCCTGCACGTTCATCCCCAGTGCCAGTAAAATGAGAGCTAATCGTTTCATGGCATCCTCAGAACAGATCGCTGCGCGATTTCAGCAGGGTTTCAACGTCTTTATCGACCTTAATGTGGATCTCATGTTCGATTTTGACATTCATATTGATGGTAATCGGCTCCTTTGGCGCAGCGACTTCAATGCGCGGCGTACAGCCGGTCAGTAGCGCGGCAACGGCAACGGTGAGCACACCAGCCATCTTTTTCATTGTTGTTCCTCACTTTCCTTGCCAGTCAAACTGCGGGGAGCAGGTATCGCCGCATGTTGCTCAAACCAGGTTTGCAGGTTGTCCCCAAAGCGCAGGCTGCGCCAGAGGGTAAAGACATTCTCATCATGGGTATAGTTCAGGTTGACGGAGCTGCTTTTGCCATCCACCCGGCTGGTCCCCTTGATGGTCGCCTGCATGTTTAATTCGCCCAGATTATCTAAATTGATTCTCGTCCACGAACGCGAAATTTCCATATAGCGGAGCCAGTTAATCGCGGCGCCCGCCACCATATTATCTTTCACGATGGCGTCAGCCGTATCTTTGTCGATGCGCAGCGTCAGTGGCCCCGGGTTGGTCAGCCAGCCATCTTTAATGATCCATTTTTCATTGTCCAGCCAGAACGGCAGCGCCCCGCTCACCGGCCCTGACATGGCAAACTGTTTCGGATTAACGGCGCTAATCAGCTCGCTCGAAGAGATATTGTCCACGCGCAGCAGGGCCGGATCGTGCTGAGGCATCCGCAGCTGCTGCATGGTGATTTTCCCGCCAAGGGTTTCCACCTTCACGTTGGTGAGGAGCAGCGGATTGTCCTCCGTCCAGGGATAATCCCCCTGTAGATCGGCGGTAATGTTGCGCGCGGTCACCAGGTTTTCCACTTCGCCAATGCGCAACGTGACCGGACCACGCGTGCCGAGAGACCAGGTTCCCTCGCTGAAGCGGAACGGCAGCACAAAATCGACGCCGTTAATCTGGTTATCCGGCATCCAGGCGCTGCCGGATTTCAGCACGCCGTGCCCGCCCGCTTCAAAGCCCTGATCGGCCGCCGCCGAGAAGGCGACCTGCGCGTAAAGCTCCCCGTCGCGCAGCGTCATTTTCCAGTCCGGCGGGATCAGCGGCTGGAAGACGGTGAGCGACTGTTTCGGCCACCAGGCCTGCCCGCGAAGGCGCACGCCGTCCCAGCGTCCGTTCACCTGTACCGGGCCGATTTTGTCCGCATGGAGGTCGCCCTTGAACTGAAAAATGGTCGGGTCGGTGCCGTCGACGCTGAAGGTCAGGACCGAGGGCGGCAACACGCTGCCGCCGGAGAAACGGGTTTGCCCGGCGTTGAGAGACAGCGCGCCGCTGAAGGCCGGTTTTTCGGGGTCACGCAGCCAGCGCACCGGTTGATCCAGCACCAGACGCGGCTTGCTGACCTCCATCGTGCCGTACTGGAGCTTGTCAAAACCGGTGGAGAGCGCCGTCAGCTCAATAAGATTGTCGCGCCACTCGCCTTTCCCGGCGACATCCCAGCGGGCATGCATCGGCGTGAAACCGCCTTTCCCCCAGTAGCGCCACTGCCACAGGCCGTTATCAGGTAAAAAGTCGTTGGCCTGGCCGTCCAGGTGGAGTTCAAAATCGCCCATCTGGTTTTCATGGGCGCGCAGAATCGCCTGTAAACGACCGTCCACGCCCTTCTGCGTCAGCTTCACGCCCGCCAGCGGCCAGCGGATTTCATCGATATCGAGTGAGTCAATGATGCGCCCGCGCGAGCGGAGCAGCGCGCCCGGCTCAAAGGCCAGCAGCGGTTCATACAGACTGCCGGTCAGCGTGGCAGGCAATTTTGCGTAAAGAATAAGATCGTTTTGCTTCGCTTCACCGCTCAGATGCAGGGGCATGTCGCTGTTTTCCATGCTGAGTCTGCCGGGCCCAATGTTCAGTACCGCGTTGCCTTTCCCCGCGTCACCCTGGGTAAGCACATTCAGCCGTCCGGTCAGGGTGGTTTTATCGAGCCCCTGCTGCCAGTTGTCGGCGCGAAGGGACACCCGCCCGCTCAGCGGCATACCTGAGAGATCCCAGTTCCAGCGCCCGTCGCTGATGTTCAGCTGCTCCGCGGTGATCTGCCACGGCAGGTCGAGCAGCGGATCGGGATTATCCCGCGCCATCACTACCAGCTGTCCCTGATTGTCTTCCCAGTCCAGATCGGCATCGACCAGAGACGTCAACTGTGGCACGTTAAAGGTCGCGACCGCGTGGCCCTTCACCGGCACGCCATCCGGTACCAGCGGCAAGGTAAACTCGCCCACCAGCTTAATCGGCTGCGGCTGGTCCGGGAGCTGGACATCGAACTGGCTGACCGAGAGCGTCTGACCGCGAAGCGTGCCTTTAATGCTGACCTGCTCGCCTTTATAGGCGATCTCCTGAATGGACGGCGTCAGCGACGCATGCAGCTCGCCCTGCCACTGCTGCCAGGGCGACAGCGTCAGACGGTGAACCGTGATCCAGGTATTCGGTAATACCGCCTGCCACTGTGCCAGCGTTTTGGGGGCGACCGTTGAGGGTGCAGACTGGGGAATTTTGCTCAGACAGGCGGAGTTAAGATCCAGCGCACCGATATCCAGCTTCCAGCGGCTTGGATGTGACAGCGTCACGTTATCGATGCGGACAATTTCGCAGTCTTCAACCAGATAGCGAAGATCGGGGATCACCAGCGCGTGGCGGGTAAGTTTCGGACTCTCTTCGAAAGCGATGCGCGTCCCGACGGGCAGCCAGATCCCAGCGAGCGTCGGTACCCACTGGGCGAGCGTCATCAGCAGCGTCAGCGGCAACAATATGAACAGCAGTAAAAGCGCAAGAGCGGCTTTGTATTTACCCTTCATGGGCAGTTAATATCCTGATTTAGCGAAAGAATTAAGCCGGCAGTGCCGATCATTGTCGCATGTTTAGCTGGTCAGTTGAAGTCAAAGCCAGGTTTAAGGATAGATGCTGTAACGTTAAGTTGCGAAACTAGGGCCTGTTCCGAGGCATCGCCAGAAGGTAAAGCATGGCGAATATCAACGACCACCAATACACCGAGTCGTAACGCCAGGGATCAAAATCAATATGTAAGAAACCGCTAACAAACTCATAGCCGTTGGCAAAAACGTTAATTTGAATGGCAGCAATGGCTATCACAAAAAGCGTATAGGCAATGAGCAGAGGATATTTACGCAGCCTGTTGACCTTGAGTTTCCCCATCAACAGTAAGAATAAAACCGCAATAGATACAACAAAATAGTACAAGGCGGGCAGCATCGGCGGAGATAAGGACAACTCCAATTGTTGCGACATGCATCATTCTCCATATTTGTCAGAAACTCACCTGGTTCCTAATATCTTTCCATCTCATACGTAGGCATTGCAGTTTTCATGCCCTCTTGCCATTCTTTAACCTAATCCAGACAGGCATTTCTCACATCCTCTACCCACTCCATTTTCCGCTACATGCCCTGTTCAGATCCGCGCCGAAGATTTCTCGTAGTAAGAATATCATGGAGTTAGGGTGTACATATGCTCTAGAATAATTGATAGAACTTATTGAATTCAATAATATTTTAGAAATTGTAAGATAATTTTAATCATGCTAACGTGAATGCAAAATCACTGGAGAAAGTCTTATGAAACTCGCGGTATATAGCACAAAGCAGTACGACAAAAAGTATCTGCAACATGTTAACGAGGCTTACGGGTTTGAGCTTGAATTTTTCGACTTTCTGCTGTCCGAAAAAACCGCCAAAACGGCGCACGGCTGTGAAGGCGTCTGCATTTTTGTTAACGACGACGGCAGTCGTCCGGTGCTGGAAGAGTTGAAAAAACAGGGCGTGAAGTATATCGCCCTGCGCTGCGCGGGCTTTAATAACGTGGACCTCGACGCGGCGAAAGAGCTGGGTCTGAGGGTGGTGCGCGTCCCGGCGTACTCCCCGGAAGCGGTCGCGGAACATGCAATTGGCATGATGATGTCGCTCAACCGTCGTATTCACCGCGCTTATCAGCGCACCCGTGATGCAAACTTCTCTCTGGAAGGGCTGACCGGCTTTACCATGTACGGCAAAACCGCGGGCGTGATCGGCACCGGTAAAATTGGCGTCGCCGCCCTGCGCATTCTGAAAGGCTTCGGCATGCGTCTGCTGGCGTTCGATCCGTACCCGAGCGCCGCTGCGCTGGAGCTGGGCGTGGAATACGTCGACCTGCAGACCCTGTTCTCCCAGTCTGACGTGATCTCCCTGCACTGCCCGCTGACGCCGGAGAACTACCACCTGCTCAACCAGGCGGCGTTTGACCAGATGAAAGATGGCGTGATGATCATCAACACCAGCCGCGGCGGGCTCGTTGACTCTCAGGCCGCTATCGAAGCGCTGAAAACCCAGAAAATTGGCGCGCTGGGAATGGACGTGTACGAGAACGAACGCGATCTGTTCTTTGAAGACAAGTCGAATGATGTGATCCAGGACGACGTGTTCCGCCGCCTGTCAGCCTGCCATAACGTGCTGTTTACCGGACACCAGGCGTTTCTCACTGCCGAAGCGCTGATCAGCATTTCAGAAACCACGCTGGGTAATCTGCAGCAGCTGGAAAAGGGCGAAGCGTGCCCTAACGAACTGGCGTAAGCGTGACGCCGGGTCGCGGCTATGCCCCACCCGGCGTACTGTCTATTTCCCAGGTCCGGTGCGCAAAGCACCACCACAGCAGGACGGCCACCAGCGCAATCGCGCTCAGGACACTGAATGCCGTGGCAAATGAGTAATGACCGGCAATCGTGCCGGTTAACGCCGGGCTCATGGATGCCCCTACCCCCTGCATCAGCATCACCACACTCTGCCCCGCATTGACGTGCCCGCTCCCGCGCAACAGCACCACGATAAACGACGGCACCGCGACGCCCAGGATCCCTGCGGCGAGCCCGTCGAGAATTTGTACCGGGATCATCATGAGCGGCGCGTCCGTCGACGCCGCCAGCGCGGCGCGCACCGGCATCACCAGCAGCGCCAGCATAATTAAGCGCCAGTAGCCGTAGCGGTCTATTCGGTGGGCGACCCAGATGGCGACGGGGATCATCACGGCCTGAGAGATGATAACGGTGCCCGCCGCGTACAAACCGGGGTTGATCGAGGCGGGCGCGGCGGCCACCCTCATGCTCAGCATCGGCAACAGCGCGGCGTTCGCCAAGTGGAACAGCAGCAGCGTCAGTCCGGTCACAAACAGCGCCCGGTTTTTAATCAGCACGGCAAAGCCGGGAACCGGCAGGTTCGCTGAGGAAGAGAGCCCCCTCGCCGCGTCGTTATCGATATCCCGGTTGCGAATGGCAAGCAGCGCACAGAGCGTTAACAGCGTCGTACAGGTCATCAGCAGGAAAATCCCGCCGACGCCCCAGTACCACGCAATGCCGCCTGCAATCAGTGCGGTAACAAAGTTGCCGCCGTGATTGAACGCCTCATTTTTGCCCATCTGCGCGCTGAATCCGCTCTGACCGGTCAGCCCCAGGGTAATCCCGGCGATCAGCGGACCGACAAACGCCGCACAGATACCGGAGACAATTTGCGAAACGGCGACAACAGCGCTCTGCTGGCTAAACCAGAGCAGGAGCGTGCTAAGAGTGATGAGCAGGCACACCAGCGCCAGCACGGTCCGCTTGCTGCGTGAGGTGTCGGTGATGAATCCCGCCGGCAGCGTGGCCAGTAATCCCGCCAGCCCACCGGCCGTCATCAGGATGCCGATATCATCGGGAGCCCAGTGGCGTTCGGTCAGAAAAATACCGAGAAAAGGACCGAGGCCATCGCGGACATCCGCGATGAAAAAACTTGTCAGGCATAATGCCCGCAGCGAACGAAGAGACATACTTCCTGCCTTTGTCTGTTATCGCCTGTAAAAAAGGAAATGTAGTATAGCGGGTATTTTTTAAAATCAGATGACGTCTTAAAAAATATGCCTTGCGAACTTAAACAATTCATAACGGAGGCTGTTTTTTCGCTTTACTCATTATCGACCCTGACTATACTGGCAATAAATTTTCACAGGAGTCCTTCGTTGGAAAGTTATTTTATCGTTGATACGAAGGTAAGCTAGCGCGATTTCCTCGCTGCTTACCTGAAATGGTGGGCAGCAATCCTCTTTAAGCGATTGTATCCCGAAATAGTAAAACCACTCAATTTGTGGGGCATCGCATGTTCATGTTTACACATTCACTCTTTCCGCCACCGTCGTCCTGACACGTTTAGTATTTAAACGGCGTTATGATGTGCTTAGCAAAGCACTGACGCTTATTATTTAATAACGTTAACAGGCGACAGGCTGATGTTCCCTTATATCTCTCATCTGCTCGCAGCGATGCTGCTGGGCGCAATTATTGGCGCGGAAAGACAGTGGCGCCAGCGTATGGCCGGACTTCGTACCAATGCACTGGTTGCCACAGGTGCGGCAGTGTTCATTTTAAGTTCGGTATCGACTTCTCCTGATAGCCCGGGGCGTATCGCAGCGCAGATCGTCTCCGGAATCGGCTTTCTTGGCGCTGGCGTCATTATGCGTGAAGGAATGAATATTCGTGGTTTAAACACCGCCGCAACGCTGTGGTGCTCGGCCGGAATTGGCGTACTGTGCGGATTAGGCCAGTTCTGGAATGCCGCCATGGCCAGCCTAATTATTCTCTGCGCTAACATATTGCTTCGCGAAGCCGCGCAGCGAATTAATCAACTGCCCGTGCTCCATGAAGGCGAAAAATGCTATGTCCTTAAAATCATCTGCAATGATGAGCATGAAGATGCGGTGCGGCAGAGCGTCGTAAATATGGCGAAAGAGTTGACGTTAAGTCTGAAAGCGATTTATTCCGCTACGGCGCAAGCAGAAGGTAAAACCGAAATTCGGGCGGAGGTGATGACCCGGGAGGAATACCGAAAATTACTCGATCTGATTATGGGGAATATGGGCGGGAATAAAATTATCGCGTCCGTCAGCTGTCACGCAATATGAACAAGGTACCGGGCATTGCGCCCGGTTGAGGCTTTGGCGTTTTGCAGAAAACGGACCGTGACGCGGAGAGATTCATCCCCGAATGCCCCTGTTCGTTGTCACGCCACGTTAACGAGATCAGGGCTGGTTCGACTGTACGCCTATCACATAACCGAAATTTGTCCCCGTTATGACAGCTTGCTCTCTGTTTTCCTGAAATTAACGGTCTACCCTGAATTGTGTGAAAAACACTCAGGAGGGACAAATGTATAACTCAATTTTGGTTCCAATTGACATTTCGGAGGATAGCCTGACGCACATGGTTATCCCCTTCGTTCAGGCACATACAGCACTTAACACAGCTAAAGTTCACTTTCTTACCGTCATTCCATCGCTTCCGTATTATTCATCATTAGGTTTGGCCTATTCGGTTGAAATGCCGAAGCTGAAAGAGTTCCAGCACGCGGCCTTAGCGAAGCTGGATGAAATCGTTAAGCAATTCAAAATTCCTCCAGACAAGATACAGACTCACGCCGTGACGGGCTCTCCAAAGGATCAAATCCTTAAGCTCGCTGACACGATCGATGCCGACCTGATTATCATCGCTTCCCACAAACCTGACATATCTACGTATCTGTTGGGTTCGAACGCTGCGGCAGTGGTTCGGCATGCGAAATGCCCTGTCCTGGTCGTAAGATAGAAAGCGGCGTTTACGATCGTGGATACGAACGGAGAGCGGATAACAAAAACCGGGCGAGAAGCCCGGTTTTTCATTTACGCTTTCCTGAGTGAAAGCGCGATTTAGAGATTTACTCTGTTGGCGTTTAAATTTAAGTCCGTAATGGCGGCCGGTTTTCCAAGCAGGTAGCCCTGAACTTCATCACATTTATTTTTTTTCAGAAAAGACAGCTGTTCGACGGTCTCCACCCCTTCTGCGGTTACCGCCATGGAATAGGCTTTCCCCAGGTCGATAATTTTCTCCACGACTGACTGGTTCTGCGGCGAGTCACCGAGGGTAAAAATAAAGCTCTTGTCGAGCTTAAGCCCGTCAAACTGAAACTTCCGCAGATAGCTCAGTGAGGCATAGCCGGTACCGAAATCGTCAATCAGAATGCGGACGCCCATTCTTTTGAGAGACTTCATGGTCTGCAAGGTTTTTTCCGGGTCGGAAAGCGTAACGTTTTCAGTGACTTCAATTTCCAGCCGGTTGGGTTCAAGCCCCGTTTCGTGAAGGATCTCTTTTATTCTTTCGGCAAGCTCGCTTGCCTGGAATTCGATAGCAGAAATATTGACGGAGACCGATAATCCCGGCAATTTGTCTTTCGTCTCCGTACAGGCTTTGCGTATGACCCAGTTGCTCAGGCTAATAATCAGCCCGGTTTCTTCTGCCAGCGGGATAAACTGATCGGGCATTATGGTCCCCCGAGCCGGGTGCTGCCAGCGTACCAGCGCTTCGACGGCCTCAATTTTAGAATACCGGAGGTTATAACGCGGCTGGTAAACCAGGTAGAGCTGTTCTTCGCGAATCGCGGTCTTGAGTTCTAATTCCAGTTTCCTGCGTTCAGTCAACTTTTCCGACATATCCGGGCGATAATAGACCCATCGGTTTCTGCCGGATTGTTTCGCCTGATATAGCGCAATGTCCGCATAACGCAGAAGATCGTTTGCGCTGCTGCTATCCCGGGGAGCCAGCGCAATGCCCATGCTTACGCCTATCGCCACATCATTGCCCTCAATGGCGAAAGGACGGTTAAGTTCTTGCACGATACGACGACACACCTCCTCAATCTGGTCTTGCTGGCTGGTGTTGCCAAGGAGAAGCATAAATTCATCCCCTCCCTGCCGTGCGACAAAATCACCTCGACGAACGCAATTTTTAAGACGTGAAGCGACCTCGCCAAGCAGGGCATCGCCGGTGGAGTGCCCGAAAATATCATTGACGGGTTTAAACTTGTCTAAATCAAGGCAAATCATGGCAAAGGGATAATGGTTAAGGTCTTCTTTCGCTAACTTGCCAGCCAGAAATTCCTTAATATGATACCGGTTCGGCAGACCGGTTAATTCATCATGGCGTGACAGGAACTCCACGCGTTTTGTTGCTTCAACTTCCTGAGAAACGTCGGTTGCCGCGCCTCGCAACACCACCGTTCCATCAGGCTGAGCAGAAAATTTTGCCAGAAGCGTGCAATATGACGTGGTTTGTTGCGCGTGAGTATAAGGACAGTTTTTAAATTCAAAGCGTTCGGTTAAGTCCCGCTGCCCGGCGCAGTCATGTGATAATCCGCCTGTCGCCGGAAAGAGTTCATCCAACCTGCGGCCTATCCATTTGCTATTTTCATATCCCGTTATTGTAGAAAAACGACCCGATAGCCACGTTATCCTTAACGATAAATCTGTTTCCCAGAACCAGTCGCTGGTTGTTTCACTGACGTCCCGGAATCTTTTTTCACTCGTAATAAGATTCAACCGCGCCTGCTCAAGGAGAAACGTATTTTCGTCAAGCATTCTCGCCTTGTGCATAATATGGCGCATTAATATCACCGTCATCGATACCGTCAGAACGACGGAAAGAATGAGCAATGGCAAAAAATAAATTATTAACGCCTGGCCGGGATTTTCACCGTCCCAGATAATTTTCACATCTCCATTCTGTGTGCTTAAGGTAAATTCCGTCTGATTATTTATTTGAGAAGTGGCTGTATCAGGTGAAGTACGAACGTTCTGGATGCCGTCATCCTGCCCAATCGTGAGGAGTTTTTTAGCCGTTAACTTGTCTATAAACACCATTGTCGACGGTTTTCCGGGCATGGTTTGCACGCTCGTATCATCGCCCGTCGTTATCCATTGCGCAGAAACAATGGCCGGCACGGAATCGATAAGCGCTAGCACAGAAACCGGCACTCCCTTTTTTATACTCAACTCATGGAGTAAACGGTCTTTGGTTGATTTGTCTAACCAGCTCTCCAGCTCCTGCAGCTTCAGTTTCCCGTCAACGACGCTGTATCGCGTACTCCCTTCCGGAGAGAGAACAAACACCCCTTCGTAGCCAAAGTTGTCATACAGGGACTTACCCAGGTTCTGCTTATCCCACGCCCAGTGAACGTCATTGTTCAGATGAAGATGTTTGTAGGCATCTCCCCACTCGGCATTATCTTTCAAATGACTTCGCATGCTCTCCTGGCGGGTCTCCAGGGCTTTCCTTAACAAAAATTCATCGTGCGTGTCGCTGATTTCATTCACATTATCTTTTATTATTAGCAGGGAAATTATTGCCGCAATAAAAATACTTATTAACAACGTTACAATATAGGTAAAGGTTTTATTTATCAGGCCTTTAGAAGGCTCGGTGTCCGTGAAGCCCGGATTGTTCAGAGGTAGGGTCATCTTTCGCCTTCTTAACTGCTACTACGTCGATTTTTATGCCACTTTCATTTATCGGCACAAAATAACAAAAATTTATAGCTAAAAACCTGAGGCTAAAGAATATTTAATTTCTCCAATTCAGATCAAATTATTAATCATTAACTGATTTACAGCTTAAAGGTTGTTAATAAGATATATTGCCTGGTGTAATTTTTAACTCAGCGTTTATCTTTAAAAAAGAATGTACATACTCCATAAGTATAACTATTTTACCGGGCTCGCTGTCACTCCGTTATATTGAGACCTGATATCAGGTCTCAGTTTTATTCATCCCGCTTCGGCGAGGCTGCGGGGGCGGCATACCAGTTTTCTTTCGCCACCATTACGCTTTCTTCAGGCTGCATGACAAAGTTTGGCGACATGATCTGGACATTGAATTCGTTGAACACATCCTGAATGTGAGTGAAGAGCTCATTTCGCGCGACGGCTAGCGACGTATCAGGTCTCAGCGTGACCTGCAGTTCATAGGCTATGTACCAGTCCATCAGCGCCAGCTGCCGCACCAGGGGCGGAATCTTAAGGTCAACGCACTGAGTCCGCTTCGCGGCCAGCTCAAGCATGGCATGGACCTGCCGCCAGGGTGTATCGTACCCGATGGTGACGCTTACGGTTAGGTTGATGCTGCCATCGTTATTTTGCGCGCTGAGGTTCGTTATCTTGCCACTCACCACAACGGCATTGGGTACGGTAACGATATAGTTTTCTCGCGTAATAATTTTGGTGGCGAGCATACCAATTTCACTCACCTTACCTTCGTTATCCGCGATTCGTATCACATCGCCTTTGCGCAGCGCGCGCGAGTAAATCAGCACCAGACCACTCATGGCATGATTCATCACGCCTGCCGATCCCAGGGTCAGCATCAGACCAAAAAATACGCTTATGCCTTTAAAGGCCAGCGAGTTTGCACCCGGTAAAAAGGGATAGGCCGCAGAGAGCGCGAACAACCACACCATCACGGAAATAAGTTTTCGCGTCGCGCCGACGGTTTCCGGATGAAGGCCCGGTAACTGTAGACGCCCGGCCTCAACCTGATTGAGGATCACTTTTAGAAGTTTAAGGATTAATGCGGTAATGAAGAAAATGATAAGAACAATCGACAATCCTGGTAATGCGGACGCCATCGCTAAGGCAATCTGTCGTATGACATGCCACGACCAGTCACCTAATGATGTTGCCCAGACGCGCGTCCAGGGGAAAAGGCTAAAGGCCCAGCTAAGCCAACCATAAAAAGCTAAAATCACCACAAAACACATCAGCAAGCCATAAAGACGGGCTTCAATGACGCCTGTAAATCGCCGCCAGTTTTGAGGTATCCAGCTTCGTTTCTCTGCTACCCTGCGGCGATAATATCCTCTCACCCATTTCCAGGAACGCAACGCAACATAACTCAGCATCAACCATGTCAGGAAACCGGCCGCGGTCTTCGCAGCGGAAAGCGCAAGCCACTGCGTATCATATTGGTCGCGAAGCGAGATGCGCTGCGCTTCCATTCGCGCCAGGACACGTTGCGCTGCCTGGTCTAAGGTCAGATCGTCCCCTTCGTCCAGATCCGATTCGGTCAGCAGCATGACCGGCTTAGCGTTCATTACGAACAGTCTGCCTTGCTGGTTGTAGCGCGTGACAGGAATGATTGTCAGCGGTTCACGAACATCTTCCTGCGTGAAATTTCGCAAGGTATCCCGAATGCGTAATACGCGTTCTTCTGGCGTGGTGAAACCGAACTTCGCCTGCAGCATAACGATGGGCTGGTGGAAAATATAAACCGTCCGCGCACGTTCTTGTTCCGTAGGTTCGAGCCGGGGTTCAGCCGATATGGCACTGAATGAGAGAAAGAAGACCGAGACGATTAAAGAGCTTATCAGAGATAGCACTACTTTGTTCATGTCTACCATCCAGAGCAGTCACGCCATCGTTTAATACCGGGCTTCACGCCCGGTTCTGTTTTCTGCCCAAAGGGCTCTATTCGCTCAACCCGCGATTTTCCAGCATCGGTTCAATCTTCGGATCATGCCCGCGCCACTGCCGATACAGTTCAGCCAGATCCGTGCTGTTACCACGAGACAAAATCGCCTCGCGGAATTTTTGTCCGTTTTCACGAGTCAGACCGCCCTGTTCGACAAACCACTGATAGCCATCGTCCGCCAGCATTTGCGTCCACAGGTAGGCGTAATATCCCGCCGCGTAGCCGCCGCCGAAAATATGGGCAAAATAGCTGCTGCGATAGCGCGGCGGTACGGCGGGCAGATCCAGCCCCTCTTTTTTCAGTGCTGCCGCTTCAAACGCGTCTACGCTCGAAACGGCTTCGCTGATTCCGTGCCAGTTCATGTCCAGCAGCGCGGCAGCCAGCAGCTCCGTCATGTCATAACCCTTGTTGAAATGGGTCGCGTTGAGCATGCTTTCCCGCAGCGCGTCCGGCATCGGTTCACCGGTTTCGTAATGGCGGGCGTAGTGGGTAAATACCTGTGGATGGCTGGCCCAATGTTCGTTGATCTGCGACGGGAATTCAACGAAATCACGCGGCGTATTGGTCCCGGAGAGCGTGGCGAAACGCTGGCTGGCAAACAGACCGTGCAGCGTATGGCCAAACTCGTGGAACAGGGTGATCACGTCATCCCAGGAGAGAAGCGCGACGCCGCCGTTAGCCGGTTTTTGGTAATTACAGACATTGTAGATCACCGGACGGGCAGCAAGCTCGAAGGATTGCTCGACGAAATTCCCCATCCAGGCCCCGCCCTGCTTGGAATCGCGGGCAAAAAAGTCGCCGTAAAACAGCGCCATGCCCTCACCGGTGTGGTCGAAAATTTCCCAGACGCGGACGTCCGGGTGATACACCGGAATATCGAAGCGCTCCACAAAGCGGATGCCAAACAGCTGGCTTGCGGCCCAGAATACGCCATCGTGCAATACGGTATTGAGCGCAAAATAGGGTTTGATTTGCGATTCATCGAGGGCATATTTTGCCTGACGCACGCGCTCGGCGTAAAAGGCCCAGTCCCAGGCCTGTACGGTGAAACCGCCCTGCTCGTCATCAATCACTTTCTGAATATCGGCCTGCTCGCGCTCTGCCCGGGCGCGGGCGGCGGGCACAATGCCGCGCATAAATTCCAGCGCGGCGTCCGGGGTTTTCGCCATCTGGTCGGCGATACTCCAGCTGGCGTAATCGTCAAAGCCCAGCAGGCGGGCCTGCCGGGCGCGCAGCGCCGTAAGGCGGAGGATCAGCTCGCGAGTGTCGTTTTCATCCCCTTTCTGGGTGCGCGTCCAGCCTGCGTTGAACAGGTTTTCGCGGGTCTGACGATTGCGCAGCGCGGAAAGCGCGGGCTGCTGAGTCGTGTTCAGAAGCGGGATCAGCCAGCGGTCGTTTAACCCTCGCTCCGCGGCAGCCTGCGCCGCGTCGGCAATCTCACTGGCGCTGAGCCCATCAAGCTGGTGCGCGTAATCCACCACCAGCCCACCCGTCTTATCGGCAGCCAGCAGACGCTGATTGAACTGGCTGGTCAGGGTCGCCGCCTCGGTATTCAGCGCTTTCAGCTCGGCTTTTTCCGTTTCATTGAGACGCGCACCGGCGAGAATAAACCGCTGATACGTCTCCTCGACCAGCCGGCGGGATTCGGCGTCCAGCGCGGCACGGTCCTGCCAGACGCTCTCCACGCGGGCGAAAAGGGTGTCATTCAGCCAGATGTCGTTTGCCAGCGCGGCAAGCTCGGTGGAGAACTGCTCCTCAAGCTCCTGCAGGTACGCATTGGTGTGCGCGGAGGTCATAGCGAAGAACACGCTGCTGACGCGCGAGAGCATGGTGCCGCTTTTCTCCAGCGCCAGCACGGTGTTGGTGAAGTCCGGCGCAGCGGTTTGGGACACAATGGCGTCTACGTCCGCCCGCTTCTGGCGAAGCGCTTCATCAAAGGCCGGGCGATAGTGGCTATCGTTGATTTCATCAAAATGGGGGGCCTGGTAAGGCAGCAGGCTGATGTCAAAAAAGGGATTCGTGGCCGTCATCTTTCGCTCCTGAGTACGGGTATCCTCCCAGAGTAGGCCAGGCCGCCATCCCCTGCAACGCCGTCATACAAATGTTGCCTTAACGCACCCTCTGCGGCCGTGCTATGTTAGTACAACACAAAAAGCGTTGAGGAACAGTGAGATGATTATTTTAGTTACCGGGGCAACGGCAGGTTTTGGTGAAAGCATCACGCGTCGCTTCGTCGCCAACGGGCACAAGGTTATTGCCACGGGCCGTCGTCAGGAGCGCCTGCAGGAGCTGAAGGACGAATTAGGCGACAGCATCCTGACCGCGCAGCTGGACGTGCGTAACCGCGCGGCCATTGAAGAGATGATTGCCAACCTGCCCGCCGAGTGGCGCGCCATCGACGTGCTGGTTAACAATGCCGGTCTGGCGCTGGGCATGGAGCCCGCCCACAAAGCCAGCGTTGAAGACTGGGAAAACATGATCGACACCAACAACAAAGGGCTGGTCTATATGACCCGCGCGGTGCTGCCTGGCATGGTCGAGCGCAACCGCGGCCACATTATCAACATTGGCTCCACCGCCGGAAGCTGGCCTTACGCGGGCGGCAACGTCTATGGCGCAACGAAGGCGTTTGTGCGCCAGTTCAGCCTTAACCTGCGTACCGATCTGCACGGCACCGCCATTCGCGTTACCGATATCGAGCCGGGCCTGGTGGGTGGCACCGAGTTTTCCAACGTGCGTTTCAAAGGCGATGACGCGAAAGCGGGCAAAACCTACGAAAATGCGAACGCGCTGACGCCGGAAGATGTGACCGAAACGGTCTGGTGGGTGGCAACGCTGCCGAAACACGTCAACATCAATACCGTAGAAATGATGCCCGTCAGCCAGAGTTTTGCCGGACTTAGCGTTCATCGTGGCTAAATCTGCCCTTCCCGGCCTGCGGGCCGGGTCTGTTTCGGGTTCTAAAAGAATGGTAGTATGTTCAGGCTAACTCTCTGAGAAATGACAACTCATGGCCGCTGAATCGCAACTCAATCCCACCCAGCCCGTTAACCAGCAAATCTATCGCATTTTGCGACGTGATATTGTCCATTGCCTGATCCCACCGGGAACGCCGCTTTCTGAAAAAGAGGTGTCTGTGCGTTTTGACGTTTCCCGTCAGCCGGTACGTGAAGCGTTTATTAAGCTTGCTGAAAACGGACTGATTCAGATCCGCCCGCAGCGCGGCAGCTACGTGAACAAAATTTCACTCTCTCAGGTACGCAACGGCTGTTTCGTTCGCCAGGCCATTGAATGCGCGGTGGCGCGCCGCGCCGCAACGCTTATCAACGACAACCAGTGTTACCAGCTGGAGCAGAACCTGCACCAGCAGCGTATTGCGATTGACCGTAAGCAGCTCAATGATTTCTTCCAGCTTGACGATGAATTCCACCAGAAGCTGGCGCAGATCGCGGATTGTCAGCTGGCCTGGGACACCATCGAGAACATCAAGGCCACCATTGACCGCGTGCGCTATATGAGCCTCGATCACGTCTCCCCGCCGGAAATGCTGCTCCGACAGCATCATGATATTTTCAGCGCGCTGGAAAAACGCGACCCGGACGGTGTGGAAAAAGCGATGACGCTGCATCTGCAGGAGATCAGCGAATCCGTGCAGCTTATTCGTCAGGAAAATAGCGAGTGGTTTAGCGAAGAGTAATATTCGCCGCCCCTTTCGGGCGCGGCGGCGTGATTAGCGAACGACTAACACCGGGATCGTGGCATAGCGCAGAATAGATTCCGCGTTTGACCCCAGCAGATGGGTGGAGATGCTCGGATTTTTCGACCCGATGACAATCGCATCATATTCCCCCTCCTTGCTCAGCCTGATAATTTCATCGCGGACGTTGCCAAAACGCACCATGCTGTGAATATTCTCCGGGGCGATATCGAACAGTCTTTTTAACTCGTTCATTTTCTTGCCGGACTCTGCGGTCATATACTCTTCAAACTTTTTAATATCGGCGTTGAACCCGCGCAGCAGAGACCGGCTGCTGGCTGGCAGTATATTGACCAGGGTAATCGACGCGCCCTCTGCCTTCGCCAGGTTTGCCGCGTGGCGAACCGCTTTGTCGCTCAAATCCATTTCAAAGACGTCTACAGGCATCAAAATGTTCTTATACATAAGCCTGACTCCTTATTCCGATGAAGGGTTATTTCCTGCACCCAGAATGACATCAGGAATATAAACCAACCCTCAACGCTTCCCTGTCGAAACTATCAGTTAATGAAAATAACGGTCTGCTTTGTAAATAACTGTCCTGAAGCGTCAGCGCCCGACGCAATAAAGAAAAAAGTGTGAGTTTGATCAAAAACAAAAACATGGAGCGCGGACAGGCGTATTTATATGCCCCGTGAACGGCAAACCTGAAATAGCGCCGTAACGAACGGGTTAGAGAGGAGAAAATACTATGATGACATACGACCGTAACCGCAATGCAATCACCACCGGCAGCCGCGTCATGATTAGCGGCACGGGCAAAACGGGCGTGATTAAGGCGATCCACAGCGACGGACTGGATGCCGCGCAGGTGCGCCGCAGCAAAACGGTTGAAGTGGAAGGATGCGAAGGTAAGTTCGAGCCGATTGAGCTGATTCGCCTGGGTATGCACTAAACGGTGCGCAGACATGCCGCCGCGCACGGCGGCATGTGCTGAACTACCGTTGGGACATGTACTGCGCCACGGTCGCTTTCGCGCCCTTTTGCAGCAGCGTCCGGTACGCGTGCATCACCGCAGCAACAAAAAGCGGCTCCTGCGGTAGCTCTTTACCAAAGATAGCCTCAATGCCGAGCAGCGCGTTAACCCGGCTTTCCCCTTCCGCACTTCCCTTCACCGCCGCCTGAATCACCGCCAGCTGCGGATCGCTCACGTCAATGGCGTTACCCTGCTCATCCACGCCGCCAACATAACGCATCCACCCTGCCACGCCCAGCGCCAGCAGTGGGAAAGGTTTCTGGTGCACCAGGTGCCAGCGCACGGAGTCCAGCATACGCTGCGGGAGCTTCTGGCTGCCGTCCATCGCGATTTGCCATGTCCGATGGCGCAGGGCCGGGTTGCTGTAGCGGGCAATCAGGAGATCGGCATAGCGGCCTAAATCAACGCCCTTCACTTTCAGCGTGGGCGCCTGCTCGTTAAGCATCAGCGCGCGCGCGGCGAGGCGGTAGTTCTCATCTTCCATACAGTCGTTGATATGCGGGTAACCGGCCAGATAGCCCAGGTACGCCAGGAACGAGTGGCTGCCGTTGAGCATGCGCAGCTTCATCTCTTCAAACGGGATCACGTCTGACACCAGCTCGGCACCGGCCTTTTCCCACTCGGGACGTCCTGCCACAAAGTTATCTTCGATCACCCACTGGCGGAACGGTTCACAGGCGACCGCCGCCGGGTCACGCACGCCGGTCAGCTGTTCGATTTTATCCAGCGTATCGGGCGTGACCGCCGGCACGATACGATCCACCATGGTTGACGGGAAGGTGACGTTAGCCTCGATCCAGTCCGCCAGCTCGCCGTCTACGGCCCGGGCGTAAGCGCAGGTCACATTGCGCATCACGTGGCCGTTCTCCGGCATGTTGTCGCAGGACATCACGCTAAACGCGGGCAGACCCGCCGCTTTGCGACGCGCCAGCGCTTCCACCACTACGCCCGGCGCGGATTTCGGCTGGTGCGGGTTTTGCAGGTCGGCGACGATAAACGGGTGATCGAGCATCAGTTGTCCGGTCGCCGGTGAATGGCAGTACCCTTTCTCGGTGATGGTCAGCGAGACAATCGCCACCTGCGGTTCGCACATCGCCGCCAGAACGCTTTCCAGCCCGTCAACCTGCGCATGCAGCGCTTTTTTAACCACGCCAACCACGCGGGATGTCCATGCGTCGGCAGACATCTCCGCCACGGTGTAGAGGTTATCCTGCGCCTTCAGATCGGCGATCTGCTGCTCGCCGCCAATCAGGTTAACCTCACAGTAGCCCCAGTCGCTGCCGTGCCCGGCAGCGAGAATGTCGGCGTACACCGCCTGGTGCGCCCGGTGAAAGGCGCCAAAACCCAGATGAACAATGCGTGGTTGAAGGCTGTCGCGATCGTACTGAGGCAGCGTCGCGTTGGCCTGTAATAAGGTGTTTTCCATGATTAAGACTCGTTAATTAGAAAGTCCTGGACCGCTGCCGCTCCTCTGAAGCGGCGGCGCCTGCTGACTACACCAACTAGAATGGCAGTTGGGGTAAAAAAATAACTGCCATCAACCATACTGATACTGCCGTTTGAGTTTTTGATTTATATTAACTTTTGCTCATGTGGTGTGACATAAAGATAAAGTTATGTGACAGGTCACGTAAGTTATAAACCATTAGCGTCGCGAGGAGACCGCGCCGTAACCCACGCTCTCTTCTGGCGCGGATTCCGCTGCGTCTTGCGCCGCGCTCAAATCACGGTCGCGCACTTCCGGCATCAGGATCGCCGAGACCAGCCCAATCACGGAATAGGCCACCAGCATGGCGACAATCGGCCACCAGGAGCCGGTCATATTGCAGAAGATCCCCGCCAGTACCGGACCAAAGCCTACCGCCACCAGACCGCCCGCCTCTTTCGAGATAGCCATACGGGTAAAGCGATTTCGCGAGCCAAACATCTCCGCCATGGTGATATTTTCCAGCGCAAACAGCCCCAGCACGGCGAAGTTATGGATAACGATGATAGAGAGCATGATTGTCCCCGGCGCATAGCTCTTATCGACGATAATCGATAGCATCGGGTACGCGAGAACAATGGCGGAGATATTGAGGATAATGTACGGCAGACGGCGTCCCACTTTATCGGAAAGCCAGCCCAGCAGCGGAATGGAGATAAACCCGAGTATAGAGCTTATCATCAGCGCGTCAGTAGGGATGGCTTTATCGAACAGCAGCGTCTGGACCAGATACCCCGCCAGGAACGTCTGGATCAGACCCGAGTTGCCCGCCTGACCAAAACGCAGGCCGGTCGCCAGCCAGAAGGATTTACTTTTCACCATGGAGCCCAGCGATGTGTCCGGCTGCACGGTTTGTGCGTCGTTCACTTTCTCAAAGACCGGGCTCTCTTTCAGGTTCATACGCAGCCAGATGGCGAAGATCATCACCACGACGCTGGCGAGGAACGGCACGCGCCAGCCCCAGGCAATCAGCTCGTCACGATCGAGGGCAAAAAACATCACCGCCCAGATCGCCGTGGCGCTCAGCGTTCCGCAGTTAGTCCCCATCGCCACCAGCGAGGAGATGATGCCGCGTTTGCCTTTCGGCGCGTACTCCGCCAGCATGGTCCCGGCTCCGGAAATCTCCGCCCCGGCCCCGAGCCCCTGAATAATGCGCAGCGTCACCAGCAGAATCGGGGCAAAAATCCCGATCTGCGCATAGGTTGGCAGGACGCCAATCAGCGTGGTGCAGATCCCCATCATGGTGATAGTGATAAACAGCACCTTCTTACGACCAATGCTGTCGCCCATTCTGCCGAAGATAAAGGCGCCGACAATACGTGCTATGTAGCCTGCGCCGTAGGTCCCCATCGCGAGGATCAGCGCCATCGCGGCTGACTGTTCCGGGAAGAAGATCTCATGAAAGACCAGGGCGGCCCCCAGCGAGTAAAGCTGAAAGTCCATAAACTCCAGGGCGGTACCCAGCCAGCCGGAAACGGCGGCTTTCACCAGATCGGAGGTGGTTCTTTGAGGTTGTGCTTGCGTCATAATGGCTATCTCTGAAGGGTAAGATGCGTACCACATAGAGCCTGTCTGCGCAGGCTCTTAACCGCGTAAAGGATTATTGCCCGAACGTGAGCAAGACTTTGCAGCACTGCCGCTGGTCTTTCTCAAACAGTTCAATGGCGTCTGTTACATGGTGATAGTCAAAGGTATGAGTGATCAGTTTTTCCGGGTCGATCAGCCCTTTTTTCAGCCAGTCGATGACGACCGGGAATTTGTTGGCATTGAGGCGCGAGGAGAAGATCGCCAGCTCTTTGCCGGTGATGCCCTGCTGGACAATCTGGCTCGGCTCGCTGGAGAAGCCCATCAGCACGATACGCGCCGCCGGAGAGGCCAGGGTAATCGCCTCCTGTAATATCGACGGATGACAGGCGGCATCAATGATTAACGTCGGTTTGATCCCCCTTTCGTCCAGCGCGGCCTGCAGCGACTGCTCGCCGTTATTCAACACCCAGTCCGCGCCGCTGCGCTGGGCCATTTTCAGGCGTTCGTCGATGCGGTCAACCACGATAACCTGCTTCACCTTATAGACGCCCTTTAGCGCCTGCACGGTGACCAGCCCCATCGGCCCTGCGCCGTAAATCAGCGCGACGTCCTGCTCGGTGGGACTGGC
Source organism: Enterobacter sp. E20 (assembly GCF_000801755.2). Classification (NCBI taxonomy): domain Bacteria; kingdom Pseudomonadati; phylum Pseudomonadota; class Gammaproteobacteria; order Enterobacterales; family Enterobacteriaceae; genus Enterobacter; species Enterobacter sp. E20. The sequence goes on along the minus strand of NZ_CP012999.1, from coordinate 2,177,151 downwards.
CTGCCCCGTCACGTTGGCGGCGATGGTGAAAGGTTCCACCATAACGGCGTGTTTATCCGGAATGTCATCGGGGATAGGCCAGGCATTTTTAGCGGGTACCGCCGCGTATTCACTGAAGCCCCCGTCGCGGTGTACGCCCAGCACCACCAGCGAGGTGCAGACGTTAGGCTTTCCGACGGAACACGGGTAGCAATGTCCGCAGCTGATCACCGGATCGACCGAGACGCGCTGGCCCAGACGGTCGCTGTCTACGCCCTCGCCTACGGCGTCAATCACGCCAAAGAACTCGTGGCCGATCGCGCGTGGATATTTCGCAAACGGGTTATGGCCGCGATAGATGTGGCTGTCCGAGCCGCAGATCCCCGCCAGCGTGATTTTGACGCGAACTTCACCCGGGCCTGGCTGCGGAAGTGGCCGCTCTTCAATCACCAGTTCGTTCGGCTGTTGAATCACTACGCTTTTCATCGTTCGCTCCTCGTTTACCAGTTCCACAGCGTGCCGTCTTCAAGACGGGCCACCGGCAGATAGGCCGGATCGTAGGGGTATTTCGCCGCCAGTTTTTCATCAAACTCGATGCCCAGCCCCGGCCTGTCGCCCGGATGCATATAGCCGTTATCAAAGCGCCAGCTGTGCGGGAAGACTTCCAGCATCTGTTCGGAATAGCCCATATATTCCTGGACGCCAAAGTTTGGCACCCACAGGTCGAAATGCAGCGCGGCGGCGTGGCATACCGGCGAAAGATCCGACGGGCCGTGCGAGCCGGTTCGCACCTGGTAGAGCGAGGCGAAGTCCGCGATGCGACGCATCCCGGTGATCCCGCCCGCGTGGGTAATGGTGGTGCGAATATAGTCGATGAGCTGCTCTTCGATGAGCTGCTTGCAGTCCCAGATGCTGTTGAATACTTCGCCCACGGCAATTGGCGTGACGGTGTGCTGGCGAATGAGGCGGAAGCAGGCCTGGTTTTCCGCAGGCGTTGGATCTTCCATCCAGAACATGCGGAATTCCTCGATGCTCTTGCCGAAGCGCGCCGCTTCGATTGGCGTCAGGCGGTGGTGCATGTCATGCAGGAGATGTTCATTGAAGCCGAATTTACTGCGCACCGCGTCGAACAGCTTCGGTGTGAAATCGAGGTATTTTTCGGTGGACCAGAGCTGCTCTTCCGGCCAGTCGCCTTTGGTCGCAGGCTCGTAGGCCAGCCCCTTCCCTTTGGCCATGCCGTAGGTGGTTTTCATACCCGGCACCCCGCACTGCACGCGGATCGCCTTAAAGCCCATCTCTTTATGGCGGGCGTAGTCTTCCAGCACGTCGTCAATCGTGTGGCCGGTCGTGTGGCAATAGACCATCACCCCTTCGCGGGATGCGCCGCCCAGCAGCTGGTAGAGCGGCATGTTGGCCGCTTTGGCTTTGATGTCCCACAGCGCCATGTCCACGGCGGAGATAGCCGACATAGTGACCGGGCCGCGACGCCAGTAGGCGCCCTTATAGAAAAACTGCCAGATGTCTTCGATACGGTGCGCATCGCGGCCAATCAGCTGCGGGCAGAGATGGTCTTTCAGGTAGGAAGCCACGGAGAGTTCACGCCCGTTCAGCGTAGCGTCACCGAGGCCGACAATCCCCTCGTCGGTGGTGATTTTAAGGGTGACAAAGTTCCGCCCCGGGCAGGTAACAAACACGTCAGCCGCGACAATCTTCATAATTCCTTTCCTTACATCATTCGTTGTGATGCTGGAAACTTACCCACTAACCAGACTACCATACAAGTATAATGATCATAAAATCCGCTAACGATCACAAAACCGGGGGCTCAGGCCCGCCCCCATCCCGCCACAATAATCAGCATGCCGCACAGGGCAACCAGCGCGCCGGCCCAGTCGTACGCGCTGAGCTTGACGCCGTCCACCACGCGTAACCACATCAGCGCGGTACAGACATAGACACCACCGTAAGCGGCGTAGACGCGGCCGCTCGCGGCCGGATGCAGCGTTAACAGCCAGACAAACAGGGCCAGCGCGACGCTTGCCGGGATGAGAAGCAATACGGATCCCCCCTTCTTCAGCCAGAGCCAGGGCAGGAAGCAGCCGATGATTTCGCATAGCGCGGTGGCAAAAAAAAGCAGCGTCGTTTTGAGCATATTTCACGTCAGGTGAGGATTTATTTAAACATCATACCTGATGATATCCTTTACTTTCCCATACTTGCACCGCGGGTATGCCGTCTTTTCGCTTTGGTGTAGAATCTGTTCAGGGTAACTTGATTATCTGCACCCGTTTAAAAGGAAACGCTATGACCACATTAAGCAAACGCCTTTGTCTGACAGCCCTGCTGGCGCTGTCATCGTTCGCCTTTGCCGCCTCTGCGACAGCGGAAACCAGCAAGCTCATTATCGAGTCGGGTGACAGCGCGCAAAGCCGCCAGAACGCCGCCATGGACAAAGAACAATGGAATGACACCCGCAGCCTTCGCCACAAGGTCAACAAACGTGCTGAAAAAGAGTGGGATAAAGAAGATGTCGCTTTTGACGCGCGCGATAAGTGTCAGCAAAGTGCAAACGTCAACGCCTACTGGGAGCCAAACACCCTGCGCTGCCTGGATCGCCGCACTGGCCGCACGGTAGCCCCGTAATGTCGGCGCCCTGCGACGTTAAGCTCCGTCCGCTGGAGCGTGAAGACCTGCGCTTCGTCCACCAGCTCGACAATAACGCCAGCGTGATGCGCTACTGGTTCGAAGAGCCGTACGAGGCTTTTGTTGAGCTGTCCGATCTCTACGATAAGCACATTCACGATCAGAGTGAACGTCGTTTTGTGGTGGAGTGTGAAGGCGAAAAAGCCGGTCTTGTGGAGCTGGTTGAAATCAACCATGTTCACCGTCGGGCGGAGTTTCAGATCATTATTTCCCCTGAGCATCAGGGAAAAGGCCTTGCCTCGCGGGCAGCGAAGCTGGCAATGGATTACGGATTCAACGTTCTGAATCTCTACAAGCTTTACCTGATTGTGGATAAAGAGAACGAGAAAGCGATCCATATCTACCGCAAGCTGGGCTTTATGGTGGAAGGCGAGCTGATTCACGAGTTCTTTATCAACGGCGAATACCGCAATACCATTCGCATGTGCATCTTCCAGCATCAGCATCTTGCCGGACACAAGCCGTCAGGCGCCAGCCTGCTGAAACCGACCGCGCAGTAACCTGCGCGGTTTTACTCTCAGTAGTATTCAATCGTGTTTTTGATGGTGTATTTGTGCTCAACGGCAGGTTTGACGCTATCGTCCGTGATCGTCAGGTCGCAGCTCACCGGATTGTTGTGTCGATCGTAATCGCAGCTCTGCTTCACGTTGCCCAGCGGCTTATCATTCAACATGCTCACTGCCGAGTAATCCATTCTTTTGCGAACGTCTTTAGACGGCGTCGACTGCACGGACAGGTGCTGATCCCCCGAGACGGTGGTTTTGCCCAGCGGGTAGCCATCCGCATCGTAACGATACTTCACTTCCATCTCTTTGCCGTGCGCCGCCACCACAAAACCATTGTCGTCGGTATCCCACGTTATCCCGGCTGACGGCAGTTCGGCCAGCTGGCATTTCCCCTGCAGCTTCACTTTTCGCTGCTGGGTTTCCGCATCAAGGTAGTAATTGGCATCCAGCACCAGCGCCACGCCGGTATTGGCCTCCAGGTCGTGCAGTTCCAGGGTATCGAAACACCCTTCCGCCGACACGGTGCCGGTCACCCGTTTGGACACTTCGCCCTTCTCGTTGAGCAGCGTCTGGGTGAAGTCTTTCACCGGGCCGCGCAGCGGATCAAAATCAAATTCGTTCGAGAAACTCGCCATCTCGGGCGTAAACGACAGCGGCGCGGAGCTGTTATCGCACCCCACCAGTGTTGCTGCCAGTAGCGTTATCGCTGCGTATTTCTTCACATTTATTACCGTACAGGGAGATTATTCCCAATCATATTAGCAAATACAGTTGTTTACACGAAGCCTGCTAAAATTAATCTCTACACAGAGAAAAGGAGCTAGAGATGAAACGGTTACCCTGGATTACCGCCCTGCTGTTAATGAGTGCCTCAACGGCCGCGCTGGCGGCACCGGATTCCTGCGAGCGAGTGAAAAGCGACATTCAGCAGAAAATTATCAACAACGGCGTGCCTGAATCAGGTTTTACGCTGAGCATTGTGCCGAACGATCAGGCTGACCAGGCGGGCACGCAGGTGGTAGGCCACTGTGCCAACGACACCTTTAAAATTTTGTATACCCGCACAGGCAACGGGGCTGCTGAAGCGCAGTAATTTACCCTCAATCCCCTTTGATTTGATGAGGATTAAGATTTAATACCCCCAAATCAGTAACACTCACCCCATCATTAGCCCGGTTATCATTTCGGGAAAAATAATACGTAATTATAATGATGGGGTGAGCCATGTCCGATACTGAACATCACGGCGGAATTAGCCGTCGAACTCTCGTGAAATCCACGGCAATAGGTTCTCTGGCGCTGGCCGCCGGCGGGATCTCGCTTCCTTTCGGCTTAAAAAGCGCCGCCGCGGCGGTGAAGAACGCCGTCCAGCCTGCTGAAGATAAAGTGGTGTGGGGCGCCTGCTCGGTCAACTGCGGCAGCCGCTGCGCGCTGCGTCTGCACGTCCGTGACAACGAAGTGTATTGGGTCGAAACGGATAACACCGGCGAGGATATTTACGGTAACCATCAGGTGCGCGCCTGCCTGCGCGGACGTTCTATTCGCCGTCGGATCAATCATCCTGACCGTCTCAACTACCCGATGAAACGCGTGGGCAAACGCGGTGAAGGCAAGTTCGAGCGCATCACATGGGATGAAGCGCTGGACGCCATCACCGCCAGCCTTAAAAACGTGGTCAGCAAATACGGCAACGAGGCGGTGTATATCAACTACTCTTCCGGCATCGTCGGCGGCAATATCACCCGCTCCTCCCCTTACGCTTCGCTGGTGGCGCGCCTGATGAACTGCTACGGCGGTTTCCTGAGCCACTACGGCACCTACAGCACGGCGCAAATCGCCTGCGCGATGCCCTACACCTACGGCAGCAACGATGGCAACAGCACCTCGGATATTGAAAACAGCAAACTGGTGGTGATGTTCGGCAATAACCCGGCGGAAACCCGCATGAGCGGCGGAGGGATTACCTATTATCTGGAGCAGGCCCGCGAGCGGTCCAACGCGCGAATGATCGTTATCGACCCGCGCTATACCGATACGGCAGCCGGACGCGAAGATGAATGGATCCCGATCCGTCCGGGTACCGATGCCGCGCTGGTGGCGGGAATCGCGTGGGTATTGATCGACGAAAACCTGGTCGACCAGCCGTTTCTGGATAAATACTGCGTGGGCTATGACGAAAAAACGCTGCCGGAAGGCGCGCCCGCTAACGGCCACTACAAAGCATACATTCTCGGCCAGGGCGATGACAACACGGCGAAAACGCCGGAGTGGGCCTCACGCATCACCGGCATTCCTGCGGATCGCATCATCAAACTTGCTCGTGAAATCGGCTCCGCGAAACCGGCCTATATCTGCCAGGGCTGGGGACCACAGCGCCAGGCGAACGGCGAGCTGACGTCCCGCGCCATCGCCATGCTGCCAATCCTCACCGGAAACGTCGGCATCAACGGCGGTAACAGCGGCGCGCGCGAGTCGACCTACACCATTACCATCGAACGTATGCCGATACCGGATAACCCGGTCAAAACGCAAATCTCCTGCTTCAGCTGGACGGACGCCATCGCCCGCGGACCGGAGATGACCGCCATGCGCGACGGCGTGCGCGGGAAAGATAAGCTGGACGTGCCGATTAAGTTCATCTGGAACTACGCGGGCAACACCATCATCAACCAGCACTCCGATATCAATAAAACCCACGATATCCTGCAGGATGAAAGTAAATGCGAAATGATTGTCGTCATCGACAATTTCATGACGTCGTCTGCGAAGTACGCCGATATTATTTTGCCGGACCTGATGACCGTCGAGCAGGAAGATATCATTCCTAACGATTATGCGGGAAATATGGGCTACCTGATTTTCCTCCAGCCCGTGACCGCGCCGAAGTTCGAGCGTAAGCCGATCTACTGGATCATGAGCGAAGTGGCGAAACGCCTCGGGCCGGATATCCATCAGAAATTCACCGAAGGACGCACGCAGGAACAGTGGTTGCAGTTCCTGTATGCCAATATGCTCGAGAAAGACCCTAAGCTTCCGTCCTATGACGAGCTGAAAAAAATGGGCATTTATAAGCGTAAAGATCCGAACGGACACTTTGTGGCCTATAAAAAATTCCGCGAGAACCCGGAAGCCCATCCGCTGAAAACGCCATCGGGCAAGATAGAGATTTACTCCAGCAAGCTGGCGGAGATTGCGGCTACCTGGGAGCTGGCAAAAGATGAGACCATCAGCCCTCTGCCCGTCTACGCGTCGACCTTTGACGGCTGGGATGCGCCCGAGCGCGCGCAGTTCCCGCTGCAGCTGTTCGGCTTCCACTTCAAGGCCCGTACCCACTCGAGCTACGGTAACGTCGACGTGCTGAAAGCGGCCTGTCGCCAGGAGGTGTGGCTTAATCCTGTCGATGCTGCAAAACGCGGCATCAAGAACGGCGATACGGTGCGCGTATTTAACGATCGCGGCGAGGTGCGAATTGAAGCGAAAGTCACGCCACGCATCATGCCCGGCGTGAGCGCCATGGGCCAGGGAGCGTGGCATGATGCCAATATGAATGGCGATCGTATCGATCACGGTTCATGCATCAACACGCTGACGACCCATCGACCTTCTCCGCTGGCAAAAGGCAACCCGCAGCACACCAATCTGGTGCAGATTGAGAAAGTGTAGAGGGTGAAACGCGAGACCCTGGTTTATTCTGTGGTCAGTATTATCGGTTAACACAGTCGCGCGGGCGTCATCCGCGCGAGCAAGGAAAGTTTAATGAAAGACGTCTCACATCGTGAATCGTTCGCGTTCAGCGCCCGGGTGCTGGGCGCGCTGTTTTATTTCGCTCCCGACAGCGAGCAGGCCGCGCCGCTGGTGAAAGCGCTCACCGCTGGCGAATGGGTTCAGGACTGGCCCCTGCCTTCGGAAACGCTGCAGCCGGTTGCCGATACGTTTGCCTCATCTTCCGATGAACCGCTGGCGGACGCCTGGCAACGGCTGTTTATTGGTCCGTATGCCCTACCCGCTCCGCCGTGGGGTTCCGTCTGGCTGGACCGTGAATCCGTATTGTTTGGCGACTCGAACCTCGCGCTGCGCCAGTGGATGCGGGAGAACAATATTGCGTTTGAGATGCAGCAGAATGAGCCGGAAGATCATTTCGGTACGTTGCTGCTGCTGGCGGCGTGGCTGGCCGAGAACGGCCGCGAGTCGGAGTGCGCTCAGCTTCTGGCGTGGCACCTGCTGCCGTGGAGCACCCGCTTCCTGTCGGTGTTTGTCGACAACGCCGGGCATCCGTTTTATGCCGCGCTGGGCAGGCTTGCGCAGCTGACGCTCGCGGACTGGCGATCCGGTCTGCTTATTCCTGTTGCGGAAAAAACGCTGTATCGCTAAGGGTGTGGCTTGCTCGCGGTTGGCGGGCAAGCCTTTAGCTTATACCTCGCCACCTGATTCACTCGCACTCTCTTTGCTTTGAATGAACCGAAGTGCCAGATAGAGGTCTGGCGCCAGAATCATGTCATCATCATTCATCGTTGGCCGGCTATCTTTAAACCAGCGCGTTAATTCCGTTTTTCTGCCCGCAAGGATTAACGTAATTTCTCGACCTTTCAGATCGCGCTTTAACTCATTTATGGTTGCCAGAACGCTGATATCTGAATAGGTGAAGCAAGCAACGGCATCAATGACCACCCACTTAGGCTGTACTGCTGCACCATCAACCAGGTTCAATACCCGACGTTTAAAATAAGCCACGTTAAAATAGGTCAACGGTGAGTTAAATCGATACATCAGCACGCCCGGGACCATTTTAATATCGGTTGTATTCCCTAATGAGTGAATCATTCCATCTTCGTCGGTTCCCAGTAAGTGCTCAGAGGGACGAAACACCGTACGCAGGAACTGTAACAGGCCAAGCAACACCGCAAGGCCGATCCCCTGGATAACGCCGATAATTAACACACAGCCAAACGTGAAAAAGGCCAGGCGAAATGCCTGTTTATTTCTTCGCCTCAGATTCCATAACCCGCGCAGATCAATTAATGACCAGGATGCGTACATCAGAACAATTCCTAATGCAGATACCGGAATAAATTGTAATGGCTGAGTGAAAAACACCACTACGATACCGATGAGTAAGGCTGCGACGATGGATACCAGCTGGCTTTTCCCACCCACTGAATCATTAACCGCCGTCCGGGAATCGGCTCCACTGATAGCAAACCCCTGAGATAACCCAGACATAATGTTCGCAATACCCAGCGCCCGGAACTCTGCATCAGCATTAATTTCATAGCCATTTTTCGCGGCGAAACTGCGGGCGGTCAGCATCAGGCTGACAAAACTGACCAACGCCAGGTTCAGCGCCGGGATCACTAAATCACGCATCGGACCGGGCTGGAAGGCGCCCCAGTTAACGACGGGTAAACCAGGCTGGAAGCCTTCACCCCCAATAGTGGCAATACCATACTGTTGCGCAGATGTCGCCCATACCAGTAGCGTTGTCATTACAATGGCAATCAACGGTGCTGGCCAGTGGCTGCGATACGTTTTGATCGCCATTAAAATAATTAACGTTAAAAGCGATATGCCAACGGTTAATAAATGGCTTTCTGAAAGACGGCCTGGCAAGGCCATTATTTTCTCAATAACCTGCGCTTCGTCGAGTTTTATCCCCAACACCTTGCCTAATTGCCCGACAATAATCGTCACGGCAACGCCATTAAGCAAACCCGTAAGGATGGGATGAGAAAGTAAATCGGCAAGTGCGCCCAGGCGAAATTTACTGGCAAGCAGACACCATCCGCCCATCATCAACGTCATGATGATGGTCAGCTGCCAGTGCAGTTCGGAATTACCAGCAGAAAGAGGAAACACGACGGCCGCAATCACCGCGCAGGTCGTGGCATCAGGCCCCACAATAAGCTGACGTGAAGAACCAAAGAGTGCATACGCTATCATCGGTAAAACGCAGGAATAGAGCCCCACTATTGCCCCAACACCTGCCAGCTCAGCATAAGCAATGGCCACCGGTAGCGCGACAGCCGCAACGGATAACCCGGCTTTAACATCATGTTTTAGCCAGCTTTTATCGTAGGCTAAAAAAGTTTGTAAACCTGGCATGAAGTTTAACAATTGTTTTCCGAACACATTGTTCTCCGGATAGGGATATTAGCCACGTCATACTGGCACACTTCTCAGTAAGGTTCTGGTTTTCAAATGCTCCGGACTGAGGCCGCCACTGCTCGTAACCTAATAAAACGTTAATCATTTTATTATTCTGACTGGTGTTAAACATAGTGTAAAAATTACCGCTTAGCCGGAGTCGCTCCAGCCGGATGCTGCAGCGCTGAACGCTGGTGAGGGATGGATGGAGCCGACAGTCATAGTGCCAAAAGGTCAGGAGGTCAGGAGGTCAGGAGGTCAGCTTCTCGCTCATAGTAGACCTTCTGGACCAATAAGTCCGCATAGTGCCAAGAGCGAACGTCGCTGTTAATAGTTTGGCCCTCAACTATTAAGCAACACCATGACATTCGCTTCAAACTACAACATTATCTGGCCGGGATCTCAAAAAATAGACAGAACTAAAAAGGATCTATTTACAGCAACGTGAACTGTTTACCATTTATCAATGTAAACACTGTAAGATCTTTAATTCGTTTTTGTCGTATGTGTACCAGTATCTCCCCTCAAGAAAACTGTAGGCAGTTAACATTTCTTCTTTATTGAAGTCAGCAAGTATTTTATCCTGATTTGGTCCAAGAAAAATCACACTTACTTCAACGTCTTGTAAATTTGAGCACGGATTTCTTTTGTTAAAATCCAGTTGATGGGCTAATGAATATACTTTTTTATTAAGTACAGCATCATTGAAATTACTATCAACCCACCCCAAAGCAAAGTAACTAAAAACACATGTAAAGAATATATAAATGAGTGCCCCAAAGGGAAATTCAATATTACTATTTCCGTCCCATTTCGACTTAAAGTAAGAAATAATATTTATTATGCAAAAAACACCTACAATAGCCAGTAGATAAACCAGAATAGAAATTTTTTTGAAGAAAAGATAAGCAACTAGAAAACTTCTTGTAAACGGGAAGAATGATGGGTCAATATTAAAAACATCATTTATTATTGCGGATGCCTCGGCGGTGCAATATACAATCAACCCGGTGAAAGACAGGGATAGTATGATTTTTGCCGTTTTGAATCTCCAAAGCTCCTTGAATATTAAGGTTCTTTCAATATTAATTCCGATCCATATTGTTGATAACATAATTGATATAATGTATGCGGGTAATTTTAGTGTTTCAATAAATTCGGAATCAGAGCTATTGGATGTAGAAAAGATAAATATTAATATTGCTATAATAGCTAATATGTTAAGCGCAACGGAAGAGTTCCATTGTTCATTGTATTTTTTATCTTCACTTTCTCTTTTAATAAAAAAAACAGCATCTCGTATATCTTTGATAATCTGCTTGGTGGATTTCTCACTCGAATATCTATAGTTAGCATTATCACTTGAATCAAACTCAGCCACAAGTTTGTCGAGGGATTCTGAATTAATTTTCTCATTAGTCATATTGAACAGCTCTTTTTCTAGTTAAGCGTAGGTTGGCTTTTGGAGAAAACCACGATCGCTCTTCGTTTATCAACTCCGGGGCAAGCATCACACCTCCATTTTATTCAATTTTCCGACTTCTATTTTCGAGCATTTATAGCGAGACGTGTGCCAAATGATAGTCGGGAAAAATATACGCTCGCTAGTGTTGCTGTAAACAAAAACATTATTGGGATAGAAACGTCAGGCGGATGTAAAGTCCTTCCTGGTTAATCAGAACATTCTCTGCAAAAATTTTCAATCAGTTTTACGTCCTCTCCTCGCTCATAGCAGACCTATACCACCGTCCGCAGTACAACCTTCGGGATCGAACCAGACCACGTCAACATTGCCAGATAGGGAATGATGCCAATCAACATGCAGGTGATCCCATACGGCATCCCTGACAAAACCTGCGCCTGTCCAGCAATCATGAAGTTGCAAATCGCGGACTGCGTAAAGCACCTGCATTCGTGAAGGATCAACCGACAATATTCTCTGCAATGAATTTAGATAGTCCATCATTATCCCCGTTATCAAACAGCACCGCCCCGCCATCTTAACCGGAGCGGCGTATTTTCATCGTTAGTGCGCGCTCAAAACCGCAAGCTGCCGCTACCAACAATCAAAAACTGTACGTCACCTTCAAACTCCCCGTGGGCGATGTTTTGCGTTGTACAATGGGGCTATCACCCGCATCCCCCGTCAGCTGCGTAACGCCCGCTGAGGCAAGGACGCTCCAGCGCGAGGTGAGCCTGTGGGTCCAGTCCAGATTCATCGAGTAGCTATAAATCCCGGCCCCGGCGTCATGTCGGGCAAAACCCGATGCGCTCGACTGAGCGGCGCTGACCCCATAGTAGGTCTGCATGTACTTGTCGGATCCCCAGCTGCCGGTCAGCGCCAGCGTCACCTCATTTTTGGGTGAGGTATAGAACGGGCTGGAAATGCCGAAATGCACCGCTTCACCGTTGTCCCTCTCAGAAACCGGAACCTCTGCCTGCAGCTGCAGGTGAAGCCAGTCGGTCACCCTGTACTCCAGCCCGGGCACAACGATTGCCGAGCCTTTTATCTCGCCCATTCCCCGCAGCTCGTCGCTGCCGGAACTGATCGAATCGCTGCTCACGTCTTTATCTTTACGCCCAACTCGATAGCTCAGCGCGGCGCTGTAATCAAGATTGCCAAAGTTGTTGCCGTAACCGATCCCTCGCGTGGTGCCGATAAAGAAGCCGTTTGCCATGGCGTACTCCACCACCTGAGCTGCGGAAACGCGGGTTTTATCGGAACCCGAGTAGCGCGGCGCGACGTCCACGCCGCCCCCCAGGGTTAAGACGTTACCCTGGCTCTGCTCTGCCGCAAGTGCAGGCGTGGCCAGTAACGCCAGAACGACGCCCGACACGAGGTTTTTCAGGCTGCGGCCCGGAAGTAAATGGGGGAACGTATGACGCAGTTCGATGTTTCTCATTAAAGAAGCCCTTCTGGATTCAAATGATGACGATGCATGCGGTTAACCGCCAGAACGCCCATTTTGAATACCGACCCTAAGGTTCTTATGAGCCGAACATGAAGAAACACTGAAGCGCGAGCCGACGCTGTAAACCGGGCAGGTTTCCTGATACCGTTTTTTTCTTAAGAAGTTCTTCATTCACGGTTGATACAGTTACCAGTGTGAAAATTCTACTAATCGAAGACGACCTGGATCTCGGCAACGGCGTACGTATCGCCCTCTCCGATCAAGGGTTTGACGTCATATGGGTTCGCCGCAAAGAGGATGCGCTGCATCAGCTGGACGTCTGCGTGCCGGAACTTATTTTGCTCGACCTGGGGCTGCCCGACGGTGACGGCATGAGCCTGATGGCGCGTTTGCGTCAGCAGCTCAAGGGGATCCCGGTCATCATTCTGACGGCGCGAGGCACGCTGCAGGATCGGCTGAGCGGGCTGGATGCCGGTGCGGACGACTATCTCGTCAAGCCATTTATTCTCGCCGAGCTGCTGGCGCGGGTGCGAGCCCTGGCGCGGCGCAGCTACGGTTTCGAGAATGAGGCGATAGAAATTCGAGGCCTATCGCTTCATGTTCCGACGCGCCGCGTGACGGTGAGCGCGCGCCACGTAGACCTGACGGCGAGTGAATATGCGCTGCTGGAAACGCTGATGCTGCGCGCTGACCGCGTGATTACGCGACGGTTTCTGGAAGAACGGATATTCGGCAACAAAGAGAACCTCAGCAATGCGCTCGACGTGCATATGGGAAATTTGCGGCGAAAAATCGGCGATGGCTATGTGCGAACGGTGCGGGGCGTCGGGTATGTCATTGATACCGTTTCAGTCCAGAAGGTAACAGGGTAATGCAAAACGTCTGGTACCACCTGAGACGCCCAACGCTGGTACGGCGAATTATTATCGCCCAGCTGCTGCTGCTTACCCTGCTGTGGTGTCTATTTTTAACCTTTATTCTGTGGGAGGACCTGCGCAGCCCTCCCATCCTTACGGGCAGTCATACCTACGACACCCTTTTTACCCTGGTCGAGCGGATGGACGAACACCCGCAGGATCGCACCGCGGTGCTGGAAGCCTTTAGCAAAGCGCTGCGTGAGGGCTATGGCGGCGGCGAAGATCCCGCGCTGTCAATCAACTTCATCGTGCGCAAAAATAACGCGATTATTTTTTCATCGCCTGATGCACCAACGGGGGTAACCAACACCCGGTTTGGGGAAATGCAGCGTGTTCAAAGCGATGGTCGTACCTGGACCAGCCGAACCCTTAAATCCGCTCATTCCGACGTGGAGGTCACCCTTTTCACCCCGGCCGGCGGCTGGAACTTCTTTATCTACCTGAACTCGCGCGGCTACTACATCATGCCGCTGCTGGTCTGCTTCCCTTTTCTTCTGTTTCCCGCGTGGCTGTCAATCCGCATTGCGATGCGCCCCTGGAACAAGGTGGTCAATGAAATTACGTTACGCACGCCTGACGATCTCTCCCCTTTAAAAGCCGTTCCCGGACACAGGGAGCTGCGCCAGATGGTGGATGCGATCAATGACTTCCTTGCCAGGGTGCGTGAAAGCGCGGAAAGGGAACGTATTTTCATTGCGGATGCCGCGCACGAGCTGCGTACGCCCCTCGCAGCGATGCGCATCAACGTGGAAGCGCTGCAGTCCTGGGTCATCAGTGAGAGTCAGCAGGAGCTGCTTGCGGGGGTGATTCGCAGCAACAGTCGGGCAGCGCGTCTCGTCAACCAGCTGCTGCTGATGATGCACAGCGAAGCGCGGATTGATACGGACAGGGAGCCCGTGCCGCTGACGACGCTTATTCAGGAGCGAATGGCCGAGCTGGAACCGCTGGCGTCTGCGCGCAGGATTGAGCTGGAATTCTTCGCCGAGGATGACATCTGGATCCCCGGCGTCAGGGAACGCCTGGTGTCGCTTATTGATAACCTCATTGAGAACGCTGTGAAGTACAGTCCCGAGCGCGGTCGGATTCAGGTCGATGTCTGCATAGCAGATGGCTTCGCGCGGCTTCGCGTTTCAGATGCAGGGCCCGGTATTCCGGTTGAACTGCGCGAGCGCGTGTTCGACCGGTTTTTCCGCGACCCCAATCAGGTGCAGAGCGGGAGCGGGCTGGGGCTTGCCATCGTCAAAGCGGTGGCGCAGCAACACAACAGCAGCGTAAACCTGAGTACTTCCGCTGAAGGTGGCCTGATGGTGACGGTTGACTTCCCGAACCGCACGTTTTGCTAAATCAGAACAGGGAGTTCGATCGCAAATGCCGCAGATTGCTTCAAAATAATTACCGTATTTGTTATATTGTTGTTTATTGCTTATTCACCTCTGCGGTGCCAAAAAGAACAAGATTCACCGCAACCCAGGACAGAAAAATGTTAGATTACCGCTTCCCGACAGCTTTGCAGATGGTTCTCAGCGTAGCGATGGCGGAGCAATTGGGTGAACGTTCCACGAGTGCGATTCTGGCCTACGGCCTGGAAGCGAACCCGAGCTTCATCCGCAAATTGATGGTTCCGCTGACGCGTGACGGCATTATCGTCTCAACGCTTGGCCGTAACGGCTCAATTCATCTTGGTCGCCCGCCGGAAGAGATCACCCTGCGCGACATTTACCTTTCGGTCATCGAAGATAAAAAGCTGTGGGCCTCGCGCCCTGACGTGCCGGCCCGCTGCGTGGTCAGCGCTAACGCCTGCTGGTACTTCAAATCGATATCCGAAGAAGCCGAGGAGGCTTCGTTAGCGGTACTGGCCCGCCATACCGTGGCCAGCGCCCTGGAAGCGGTTAAAAATGCCGATAGCAGCGGATGGGATCCGCTCCCGGACCTTATTGCCCAGTATCAAAAAACGTCGTAACGATCTTGCCGGGTGGCGCTGCGCTAACCCGGCCTGCATTCAGATGTAAAAAAACCGCCTTCACAATGAAGGCGGTTTTTTATTATCGGCAACGTCCCTATGCGGGCAGAACGTCCCTTTCCTCTTTTTTCCCGCGCGTCACGAATTTACGCAGCGTCACGTAAAACACCGGCGTCAGGAATAGACCAAACAGCGTCACGCCCAGCATCCCGGAGAAGACCGTGATCCCGGTGACGCCGCGCACTTCTGCGCCCGCCCCGTGGCCGAGGATCAGCGGAATAGTCCCGGCAATAAAGGCGATGGAGGTCATCACAATCGGACGTAAACGCAGGCGGCACGCCTCCAGCGCGGCTTCCATAATGCCTTTGCCCTGAATTTCCAGCTCGCGGGCAAACTCCACGATAAGAATCGCGTTTTTACACGCCAGCCCCATCAGCACCACCAGCCCCACCTGCACGAAGACGTTGTTATCGCCTCCGGTCAGCCAGACGCCAAACAGCGCGGAGAGCATGGTCATCGGCACGATGAGGATCACCGCCAGCGGCAGCGTCCAGCTTTCATACAGCGCCGCCAGGACCAGGAAGGCCAGCAGCACCGCGACCGGGAAGACGATCAGCGCCGTGTTGCCCTGCGTCGCCTGCTGGAAGCTCAGATCCGTCCATTCAATGTTCATCCCGTTTGGCAGGATCTGCTTAGACATGGCGTCCAGCTGCGTCATCGCCTGTGAAGACGAGAGCACGCGCGGGTCGGCATCGCCAATCAGATCCGCCGCCGGATAGCCATTGTAGCGGATCACCGGATCCGGCCCGTAGGTAGTCGTGATTTTCACCATACTGCCAATCGGCACCATTTCGCCCTGGTTGTTGCGGGTGCGCAGATTCGCAATATCTTCAACGCTGTCGCGGAACTGCCCGTCGGCCTGAGCCATCACGCGCCAGGTACGGCCGAACTGGTTGAAGTCATTCACGTACGACGAGCCCAGATAGGTTTGCAGCGTACCGAAAAGATCGGTCAGCGATACGCCCTGCGCTTTCGCCTTGTCACGGTCGACCTGCACGTCCAGCTGCGGAACGTTAGCCTGGTAGGTTGAGATCGGGAAGTGCATTCCCGGGGTCTGCATAATCGCGCCGGACATGGTGTTCACCGCGTTTTGCAGCGCGCCATACCCCAGACCGCCGCGGTCCTGGATGTACAGAGAATAGCCCGACCCCTGACCCAGCCCTAAAATCGGCGGCGGCAGGATGGAGAAGCCAAAACCTTCCTGAATTTGCGCGATTTTCGCGTTAATCTCCGCGTTTATTTCCGCCGCAGTATGTTTGCGCTGGTCGAACGGCTTCAGGCCAAAGAAGACCGTCCCGGTATTCGGCGTATTGGTGAACTGCAGCGCGTTCAGCCCCGGGAACGCAACCGCGTAATCCACCCCTTCGGTATTCATCCCGATTTCGCTCATTTTGCGGATCACCGCGTCGGTGCGCGCCAGCGAAGAACCTTCCGGCATTTTCACGCCGCCAATCAGGTACAGCTTATCCTGCGTCGGAATAAACCCGCCGGGCACCGCTTTAAACATCACGCCAGCGGCACAGAGCAGCAGCAGATACACCACAAATACCGAGCCGCGCCGTCCCAGCGTTTTGCCCACCAGCCCCTGATAGCCGTTCGAGCTGCGGTGGAAAAAGCGGTTAAACGGACGGAAAATCCAGCCGAACAGACGATCGATAAGCCGGGTCGGGAAATCTTTCGGCGCGCCGTGCGGTTTTAACAGCAGTGCCGCCAGCGCCGGAGAGAGCGTCAGCGAGTTAATGGCGGAGATGACCGTGGAAATCGCGATCGTCACCGCAAACTGCTTGTAGAACTGACCGGTAACGCCCGAGAGAAACGCCATCGGCACAAACACCGCGCACAGCACCAGCACAATCGCGATGATCGGCCCCGAGACTTCGCGCATCGCCTGATGCGCCGCCGCAAGCGGAGCAAGCCCCTCTTCAATATTTCGCTCGACGTTTTCCACCACCACGATGGCGTCGTCCACCACGATGCCGATGGCCAGCACCAGCCCGAACAAACTCAGGGTGTTCAGCGAGAAGCCGAGCAGGTAGAGAATGCTGAAGGTACCCACCACCGAAACCGGCACCGCGATCAGCGGAATGATCGACGCGCGCCAGGTTTGCAGGAACAGGATCACCACCAGCACCACCAGCACCACCGCTTCCAGCAGCGTTTGCACCACCGCACGGATCGAATCGCGCACGAAAACGGTTGGATCGTAAGGTGCCGCCCACTTCATGTCCGCCGGGAAGCGCGTGGACAGTTCGTCCATTTTCGCGCGCACCGCGTTAGACAGATCGATGGCGTTCGCCCCCGGCGACTGGAAGATACCAATCCCGACCGCGTCTTTATTGTTCAGCTGGGAACGCAGCGCATAGCTGCCGGACCCCATTTCGATACGCGCCACGTCGCGCAGGCGGACCACCGTACCGTCCTGCGTCGTTTTCAGGACAATATTGCCGAACTCTTCTTCGGTATGCAGACGCCCCTGGGCGTTAATAGAGATCAGGAAATCGCTCTCTTTCGGCAGCGGCTCGGCGCCAAGCTGCCCGGCGGACACCTGCACGTTCTGCTCCTGCATCGCCGTCACCACGTCCGACGCGGTCAGCCCGCGGGCCGCCACCTTGTTGGGATCCAGCCAGACGCGCATTGCGTATTCACCCGAGCCGAAAATCTGGATCTGGCCGACGCCGGGCAGGCGCGCCAGCTCGTCCTTCACCTTCAGCGTGGCGTAGTTACGCATATACAGGGAATCATACTTACCGTTGGGCGAAAACAGATGCACCACCAGCGTCAGCGTCGGGGACTGTTTCTGGGTGGTAATGCCCAGGCGCCGCACGTCTTCCGGCAGGCGCGCCTCGGCCTGCGCGACGCGGTTTTGTACCTGAACCTGCGCCTGATCGGGGTCAGTCCCTGGACGGAAGGTGACGGTGGTCACCAGCACGCCATCCGAGCCCGCGACGGACTTCATGTACATCATGTTCTCAACGCCGTTGATCGCCTCTTCCAGCGGCGTCGCCACCGTCTCGGCAATCACTTTCGGGTTGGCGCCCGGGTACTCCGCGCGCACCTGCACGCTTGGCGGCACGACGTCAGGATATTCGCTCACCGGCAGCAGCGGGATGGCGATTAACCCTGTGATAAAAATCAGAATCGACAGCACCGCGGCAAAAATCGGCCTGTCGATGAAAAAGCGGGAAAAGTCCATGGATGGATTCTCAGGTCAAGGGATCAGTTGAGGGCGCTGGTGGCGGTCATGGCAACGGTTTTCGCGTTAACCGGCATACCCGGCATAAACACTTTTTGTAAACCCTCGACGATAACTTTATCGCCAGGGTTCAGCCCCTGCCGCACGATGCGTAAACCGTCTGCCAGACGGCCCGGCGTGATGTCGCGGCGCTGCGCTTTCCCCTCTTTATCGACGATATAAACGTATTTACGATCCTGATCGGTCAGCACCGCTTTGTCGTCGATAAGCGTGGCTTTGAACTCCGCGCTGCCCGGCAGGCGGACGCGGGCAAAAAGTCCCGGCGTGAACTGACGCTGGGCGTTATCCAGCAGCGCGCGCATGCGGATGGTGCCGGTACTCGGCGTCAGCTGATTATCAAGGAAGTCCACTTTGCCCTGATGGGGATAGCCCTCCTCGCCCGTCAGGCCAATCTCAACCGGAAGCGCCGTGTGATTGCTGGACGCCCCCTGCCCGCTGCGGGCCAGATTCTGGTAGTGAAGGTAGGTCGACTCGTCCACGTCAAAGTAGACGTAAACCGTCTTCTGCGAGACCAGCGTGGTAAGAACGCTGGCGGTGTCGCCCGCAGTCACCAGGTTGCCGCTGGTGATCAGCGCCCGGCTGGCGCGACCGTCGATAGGCGCGGTGACTTTGGTGAAGTCCAGGTTGAGCTGCGCGGCGTCAACTGCCGCCTGCGCGGCACGAATATCGGCCTGCGCCTGAGTGGCGGCCGAACGACGCTGCTCCCACTCTTCACGGGAGACAACGTTGGTATTGACCAGCTTATCGGTACGATTAGCCTCACTTTGCGCCAGGCTGGCCTGCGTTTTAGCTCTCGCCAGGTTCGCCTGCGCCTGTTCCAGCGCCGCGCGATAGGTTCGGTCATCAATCGTGAACAGCACCTCGCCCTTCTTCACTTCCTGGCCGTCGGTGTAATTCACTTTATCAATGTAGCCGGAAACGCGCGGACGGAGCTGAACGCTCTCCACCGCTTCAATCCGGCCGTTAAAGCTATCCCACTGGCTAATGGATTTCACCACCACGTCAGCAGCGCTGACGGCGGGCGCAGGCGGCGCGGCGTTTTGCGCGACGCTGTTGTCGCATCCGACGAGCAGCACGGAGAGCAACATGACCCCCAGCGCGTTCAGATGAAAGTTACCCCAGGTTTTTTGCAGGCTCATTATTTTTATTCCGGTAATTGTCGCCGCCGGGCAAGACGCAGCAGGAGGCACTGCGCCACTTCCTTTGTCCGGTGGCTGTCTCAAGGCCATTTGTGTCGTTCATCGCCACAAAACTGTAACAGTTGCGAATACACTATCGCGGCGATTGTAGGAAGGCGCTTAACTAAGTGCAAGAATAATTGTTGCACTTTATGTGCTATTTGAGCGGATGTGAAAAGACCCGTTTCGGTCAGGGATTTAAATGCAACAATAAAACTTGCAATTAATACAAAAACGCGCCACCTTTTAATGCAACAGACAAAGATACTTTTTAACAGGCAGCGTGGGAGTAACCCGATGAACACTGGCGCATTTATGCATGATTTACTCGACTGGATCGACAACAACCTGGATAGCCGTCTGGACATTGAGTCCGTCGCCAGGCGGTCCGGCTACTCAAAATGGCACCTCCAGCGCCTCTTCAAAGAGCATACGGGCTATCCCCTCGCCGGGTATATTCGCGCGCAAAAGCTGCAAAAATCGGTTGAACGCTTAACCCGCAGCGATGAACCGATTCTGAACGTGGCGATCGCGCTGGGCTTCGACTCCCAGCAGTCCTTCAACCGCAGCTTTAAGCGTCAGTATGGTCAGGCGCCCGGGGCGTGGCGGCGGAGTATGGGTGGCCCGGAATCGCAGCAGCTTTGCCAGTAATGCATATTTTGCTGCAACTTCTATCGGGAGCTGTTATGCTGTATATAAATACAGTATAGCGAGGTGCACGATGGCTGTTGAAACAAAATTTGTTGTCGTAAGAAAAGGTGAAGAGAAAATGACATTTGCCAGTAAGAAAGAGGCTGACGCTCACGACAAGCTGCTCGATATGGCAGACGCGTTCACCGACTGGCTGTTGCAAAGCGGAATGCAAATGGATGAAACGCAGGCTGAAAATCTTGGCCTGTATCTCGCCGAGCAGAAAGAGACCGTGCAGCATATTCTGCGTACCAGCAAGCTTCCCGATCTCAATGCTTCAGCTGCAACGGATAAAACAGAATCCGATGCGGCTGACACGAAAAAAATCAGGGCCGTGAAAGCGGCCTGATTGCCAGAAAAATCATTACAGATCCCGGCGCCGTAAGCAGATAACTGCTTACGGCTTTTTTGCTGTCTGTTGGGATCCACTGCCGGTTGATGGTAACAATGTCATTGTTTCATATTCAGAACATAAATAAGGAGATGACGTGCGCCAGGAAATGAAGGCGAAAATCATCAGGATCTGTGATTCAAAAATTGCCTCTAAGGGAAGCCACGTTGGGCTTTCGTTTTATGCTTTTTTTGCTAATAAAAATGACGATCCAGAACTGCTTATGGAAGTTGCGCACTGGTGGATTATGGAAATGAAACTCGATCATTTTGAAAAGGCAGAAAAGATCAGAAACCTCGTCTCAGCCCTGTAATACGCTAAAGCGGGATGGCGGGTGAGGACAAAACTGGAAGATGAATCCCCACCCGCTCGGTCAGGGCGGGAATACTCCTGTCACAGGTCATGACGACGCGCTCTGCATCCCGTTTCTCCCGAAAGGACAGGACGCCAGCTTACACGCCAACTTCTCGTTCAAAACTGATTTTTTTCTGCTGATGTGCGCTTTGCACTGTGTGTTGAATAGCTTAATGAGATCGTCCGGCGTTTAGCACGTTCGGTGTCGAATCAGCTTTATCGCACCTTTCCGTGGTAATACTAAGTCCTGTAATGCGCTCCGTAATAATAGATGCCGCATTACTGCGGCGGCTGGAGCTTCTGTATCACTTTGCGCAGTTCCAGATCATTCTTTACCCCCAGCTTTGACATTATCTTTCGCTTATGGGTACTGATCGTTTTCTGACTTCGAAACATTTCGCGTGATAATTCAATCCCGGTTTTACCGCTTTTCAGGCCAATAAGTACTTTTTTTTCTGCATCGGTAAAAATCATACCGTCGGTTATATTATTCTCCTGCTCCTGCAGTCGCAGGAAGTGAGCACTGATATAACGTTGTTTTTTCATACTGTGCTTTATTAGCTCACGCAGTTCAAGCAGACGTTCATCCACACAAAGCAGTGAACAACGGTATGACCTCATGAGCTGATGCGCCAGCTTCTCCTGACATGCAGAGAGCATAACCAGAGCAGTTCCTTCACCTGGCCGGCAGAGACTTTCGTACTCCGCGGCGGAGATATCAGTAAGCGTGTCATATGCAGAGAAATCAAGCAAAGTCAGATGTGCATTGTCATGCCGTATAACTTCATAATTCCATTCGGGATTTTGTTCGCAAAAAGCCTTCAGGCTGGATAGAAACCCATTCAGTAAAGTCGGATGAACCACACGGGAAAAAACAGTAAAAGTAAACATAGTTCTCCAGATGTTCAGACTGAATAGATCTGATCCAAACGATTAAGCAGATCCAGCCAACTGGCTGACTTTTGCAGCCCCAGACGCAACCGGATGTTATGTTTATGGGTGAAGACCGTTTTATATCCCATATGGCGCAGACTGGCGATTTCATAGGCACTCAGACCTCGGGCGAAGTCGATAAGAATATTAAGCTCAGAGTGTGAGAGCCTATTTTTTTTTATTCATATTATTTATTAGCATGGGGCGTGAAGGCAAATATCCTGATCTGAAATTTTTGGATAACATGCGCTGAGAGAGTTCTTCTTCCAAATAATTCTCACAGAGTAGCGTCTGTACACCAAGCTCGTACATCAGTCTGATAAGTAGGTCATCCCGTTTTGCGACCCATACGATAATTTCTTTTCCCTGCATTATTAGATGATGAATTAGCCGTAACAGAGAATAGATTTCTTCACCTGCACCACTAAGGCCTACAGCGAATAAAGACGTTTGATCAGTAAAGAAGGTTACCTCCTCGATCAGTTCGTCTGGTTCAATAACCAGCAGGGAACTATTGGCAACCTGGATGCTGTTTTTTGCCGCATTACGAAACAGTGGCCGAGGCTCATAGAGTATAACTTCTGTTATTTTTGGCTGTAACATCGTATCATTTATAAATATAAGTCAATATAGATGATATTAGATAAACATGCTTCATTATTGGAGTAGTTTTGTGTCCAATAAAGGATGTCAATTGCAGATAATTATTTTCCAGGGGATCCCCTGGGCGGGATTTATTTTTTTCGGCAGGAAAACGATGGTCGCTGGCTTTGTACCATCGACACCTCCTGCGGTACGAGAGCGGCGCAGTTGTCAGCGACGGTAAAAAGATCGGCATTCGCCGGAAGTGGTCGATTGGGCAAGACTGTACATCCCACCAAATTTTGCCCCAACCTTCCCCGAGCAACTGGTGTATTGTTTTTAGACAATTCATTCCTCTAAAGGACACCTGCGCAATGATCACCATCCTCGGCAAAACCACTTCCATCAACGTGCGTAAAGTGCTCTGGACCTGCGAAGAAGCAGGCCTCGAATATCAACAGGAAGATTACGGCAGCGGTTTTGCCTCAACGGAAACGGATTCCTTCCGCGCGCTGAATCCCAACGCCATGGTGCCGGTGCTAATCGATGACGACTTCGTGCTGTGGGAATCCAACGCCATCTGCCGTTACCTGGCGCGTAAGGCCGGACGTCACGATCTGCTGCCCGCAGAACCGCAGGCCTGCGCCAACGTCGAGCGCTGGATGGACTGGCAGGCGACCGAATTTAACAACGCCTGGCGCTATGTCTTCCCGGCGCTGGGTCGTAAAAACCCGGACTTTAACGATCCAGAACGTATTGCGGCGGGAATAAAAGAGTGGAACCACTGCATCACCATTCTGGAAAACCAGCTGCAGCGCACCGGGGCCTTTGCGGCGGGCGAGACGTTTACCCTTGCGGATGTCGTGCTTGGGCTGTCGGTGAATCGCTGGAAAATGACGCCCTTTGATAAGCCCGACGTGCCCGCGATCGAGGCCTGGTTTGAACGCCTTAACCAGCGACCGGCGTTTTTGCGTCACGGAAATAACGGCATGATTTAAAGTATTCTCGACCCCATTTTGAGTAAGGATATTTTAATTAATTACTAAACCCTGAAAGTTGTCAGAGGGAATAATAATTAAGCCATATCCTGGACAGCCCGTTGCGCCGCTTTGCTAGCCTGAATATTCAGGCAAAGCTCAATCTGGAGGTATTCTTGCTGATTAGACTCAAGAAAGAACGAACGCATAAGGAGGATCGCCGGCTTGCTCTCTGGCTGGCGACCTCGGCAGGTTTGCTGAATGCCATCGCTCTCGGGGCATTTGGTTTTTTCCCCTCACACATGACCGGCAACACCTCACAGTTATCGAGCGAAGTCTCTTCCACCGATCTGAGCGATATGATTTTCTTCGGCTCGATTATTCTCTCTTTTGTCGCAGGCGCCATTGTTGCGCGCATGATTGTGATATGGGGCATTATCCATAACGTCAGGCTGGTTTTTTGCCAGATCCTGTTTGTCGAAGGGTTATTGCTGACCGGCGTCTCCTTCTACGAGATGTATTTTCATACCCTCACCAGCAACCGCGTGATTATTCTTTTTCTGTGCGGACTAATGGGCATTCATAACTCCACCTCCACGCAGCTTTCCGGCGGGCGGGTGAGATCGACGCACATTACCGGCACGCTGACGGACGCGGGGATATCCCTGGCCTCGGTACTGGTGGCGATGCTGCGCAGGGATTACTCCAAAGATACGGTGGCACAAAAAAGTCAGCTGACAACCCACTTAACTACCCTTTTCTCGTTTATTACGGGCGGCATCGCGGGGCTGTTGCTGTTCAGGTGGATCGGGTTTAACGCCATGCTGGCGCTCGGGTTGATGCTCGCCGTGGTCGCTATCGTTTCAATTATCACCGTCTCGACGCGGGTTCGACGGGTCCGGGCCTCTCTGTGAAGTTAATGACCGATATCCGGCGTATGAGCTCTTTTGATGTGACACTGTCACATCAAAAAATTCGCTTTAGGACTATTCTGCCTGACCCTCAATCAGCCCTTATGCCATAAGGCCTAACCCAAGGTTGTCACTGTTTTCATAGGGTTACTGATTTTACCCCTTCGCTGGAACCCTTCCCAAACGCTTGCTATAGGTGAAATACCCCTGCCGAAACATGGCATAACAACAGGCAACCGGTGGTTGCTATAACGCATGCGCACAGGGAGACACACCGCAATGCACCCATTACTCAAACGTTCGCTGCTGTTTGTCGGCGCTATTATCGTGGTCCTCGCCCTCCTTGTCTGGGGTATCGGGATGGAGACGATTAAGGCGCGCCAGGTTGACCTGGTCTATCTCGGGCAACAGCACATGATTCTGGTTTTCTCATCGATGTTTTTTGCCCTGCTGGTCGGTATTCCAGCCGGTATTCTGCTGAGCCGCCCGGCCGCGCGGGGGATCGCCGAATATGTGATGCAAATCTTCAACGTCGGCAACACCCTGCCCCCGCTGGCCGTGCTGGCGCTGGCGATGGTGGTGATTGGCATTGGCGATACGCCCGCCATCATCGCCCTGTTCCTCGCCTCGCTGCTGCCGATCGTGCGCAATACCTACGCCGGGCTGTGCTCGGTCCCGCCGTCGCTGCTGGAAGCGGCAAACGGCATCGGGATGACCAAATGGCAGCGCCTGCGCCAGGTTGAGCTGCCTGCCGCCTGGCCGGTCATGCTCTCGGGGATCCGCATCGCCACCGCCATTA
This sequence comes from Enterobacter sp. E20, assembly GCF_000801755.2. Taxonomy (NCBI): domain Bacteria; kingdom Pseudomonadati; phylum Pseudomonadota; class Gammaproteobacteria; order Enterobacterales; family Enterobacteriaceae; genus Enterobacter; species Enterobacter sp. E20. The sequence goes on along the minus strand of NZ_CP012999.1, from coordinate 2,151,905 downwards.
ACGTCGGTACCGCGCCGCTGGCGTTCCTGATTGGTGCCAGCAGCTACGGCGAGCTGATTTTCCCCGGTATTTACCTGAACGATTTCCCGACGCTGATCCTTGGCGCGACGGCCACCGCCCTGTTCGCCCTGATCCTCGATACCCTGCTGGCGGCGCTGGGTCGCGTAATGAGTCCCCATCTCGCTCGATAACTATAACAAGGAGCTTTTATGAGACTGTTTTCCGGCCTGACGGCGCTGTGTGCCGCGGCGCTGTTCACCAGCCAGGCGATGGCGGCCCCGCTGATTCTGGCGACCAAGAGCTTTACCGAGCAGCACATTCTCTCGGCGATGACCGTGCAGTACCTGCAAAAGAAAGGTTTTGAGGTGCAGCCGCAAACCAACATTGCCACGGTCATCTCCCGTAACGCGATGATAAACAAGCAGATTGACATGACCTGGGAGTACACCGGCACGTCGCTGATCATCTTTAACCACATCAACAAGCGCATGTCGCCGCAGGAGTCTTACGAGACGGTGAAACGCCTGGACGCGAAGCACGGTCTGGTCTGGCTCAAACCCGCCGACATGAACAACACTTATGCCTTCGCCATGCAGCGCAAGCGCGCCGAGGCGGAACATATCAACACCATGTCGGAGATGGTGGCGAAGATTGAGCAGATCCGTAAAACCAACCCGGACAAAAACTGGCTGCTGGGCCTGGATCTGGAGTTTGCCGGGCGCAGCGACGGCATGAAGCCGCTGCAGGAGGCCTACAAGATGGAACTGGACCGCCCGCAAATCCGTCAGATGGACCCCGGTCTGGTCTATAACGCGGTGCGCGACGGCTTCGTCGACGCCGGCCTGATTTACACCACCGACGGGCGCGTAAAAGGCTTCGACCTCAAGGTGCTGGAAGACGATAAAGGCTTCTTCCCGAGCTACGCGGTAACGCCGGTGGTGCGTAAGGACACGCTGGAGGCCAACCCCGGCCTGGAAGAGGCGCTCAACACCCTCTCGGCCCAGCTCAACAACGACGTTATCACCGAGCTGAACAAGAAGGTGGATATCGACCATCAGTCACCGCAGCAGGTCGCCCGCGATTTCCTGCGTAGCAAACAGCTGCTGTAGGAGGCGCTATGGAGACGATTCACTACATTCTGGACAACTGGGATTACCTCTTAACCCTGACGCTGCAGCACCTGTGGCTGGTGGCGCTGGCCGTAGGCTTAGCCATCATCATCGGCGTACCGCTGGGCATTCTGATTGTCCGCCACAAGTGGCTGGCAACGCCGGTGCTGGGGATAGCCACCATCGTGCTGACCATTCCGTCCATCGCTCTGTTTGGCCTGATGATCCCGCTGTTTTCGCTGATCGGTCAGGGTATCGGTGCCCTTCCCGCGATCACGGCGGTGTTTCTCTACTCGCTGCTGCCGATTGTGCGTAACACCCATACGGCGCTCGACAGCCTGCCGCCGGGCCTGCGCGAAGCCGGACGCGGCATCGGCATGACCTTCTGGCAGCGGCTGCGCTGGGTCGAAATCCCGATGGCGCTGCCGGTGATTTTCGGCGGGATCCGCACCGCCGTGGTGATGAACATTGGCGTGATGGCGATTGCCGCCGTGATCGGCGCGGGCGGTCTGGGCCTGCTGCTGCTCAACGGCATCGGCGGAAGCGATATTCGCATGTTGATTGCGGGCGCGCTGATGATTTGTCTTTTAGCGATTGTGCTCGACTGGCTGCTGCACCGTCTGCAGGTGGTTCTGACTCCAAAGGGGATTCGATAATGATAAAACTGGAAAACCTCACCAAACAATTTTCACAGAAGCACGGCCAGACCTTTAAGGCCGTCGACAACGTCAACCTGACCGTGCCCGAAGGCGAAATGTGCGTCCTGCTCGGCCCGTCCGGCTGCGGGAAGACCACCACCCTGAAGATGATTAACCGCCTCATTACCCCGAGCAGCGGGACGATCCTGATCAACGGTGAAGACACCAGCGGGATGGACACCGTCACCCTGCGCCGCAACATTGGCTACGTTATCCAGCAGATTGGCCTGTTCCCGAACATGACCATCGAAGAGAACATCACCGTCGTGCCGCGCATGCTGGGCTGGGATAAAGCGCGCTGCAAAACCCGCGCCGAAGAGCTGATGGAAATGGTGGCGATGGATCCGCATAAGTTCCTCAACCGCTACCCGCGCGAGATGTCCGGCGGCCAGCAGCAGCGTATCGGCGTCATCCGCGCCCTGGCGGCGGATCCTCCGGTACTGCTGATGGATGAACCCTTCGGCGCGGTGGACCCGATCAACCGCGAGGTGATCCAGAACCAGTTCCTGGAGATGCAGCGCAAGCTGAAAAAAACCGTCATGCTGGTCAGCCACGATATCGACGAAGCCCTGAAGCTCGGCGACCGTATTGCGGTGTTCCGTCAGGGAAAAATCGTGCAGTGCGCCAGCCCGGATGAACTGCTGGCGAAACCGGCGAACGAGTTTGTCGGCTCGTTTGTCGGTCAGGACCGCACCCTGAAGCGTCTGCTGCTGGTATCGGCGGGCGACGTCACCGACCAGCAGCCGACCATTACGGTGCGGGGCTCTACTCCGCTTACCGAAGCCTTTGCGACCATGGATGATAATGACATTCGGGCCGTTACGGTGGTTGACGAGCACGGCAAACCGCTGGGCTTTGTGAAGCGTCGCGAAGCGCGTAACGCCAGCGGTACCTGCGCCGACATCCTGCATCCGTTCCGCATGACCGGCAAGGCGGAAGACAACCTGCGCGTGGTGCTTTCACGTCTGTATGAGAGTAATACCAGCTGGATGCCGATCGTGGATGAGGACGGTCGTTACAACGGCGAGATTTCGCAGGACTATATTGCCGAGTACCTGAGCTCCGGGCGCACGCGTCGGGCGCTGAATATTCATAGCGACAGCTAACCTTTCTGGCCGGGCATCGCCCGGCCTTTTCGCACGCAGACCTTTTGCTAACCCCGCGATTTCCCGCCACAATATCGTATCGTCCCCGTTAAAACGCGACCCATGCAACGTCTTCATACCTACCCCGATATCCGCGCGATGTTTCGTCGCCTGCTGATTGCCACCGTCACCGGCGTGCTGGCCGCGCTCGCCGTTGCGGTATTCCGCCACAGCATGTACCTGCTGGAGTGGCTGCTTCTCAGCAACGACAGCGGCAGCCTGGTGAATGCGGCCGCGTCGCTCTCGCCCTGGCGACGCGCATTGACGCCAGCGCTGGGTGGGCTGGCTGCCGGACTGCTGCTCTGGGGATGGCAGCGTCTGACCGCGCAGCGGCCTCATGCCCCCACCGATTACATGGAAGCGCTGGAGACCGGAGACGGCCAGTTTGACTACGGCGCCAGCCTTGTGAAATCCCTTGCCTCGCTGCTGGTCGTGGCCAGCGGAAGCGCCATCGGGCGTGAAGGGGCGATGATCCTGCTCGCCGCCCTCGCCGCCTCCCTTTTCGCCCGGCGCTTTACGCCCAAATCCGAATGGAAATTATGGATAGCCTGCGGTGCCGCCGCCGGGATGGCCAGCGCCTATCACGCGCCCTTAGCAGGAAGCCTGTTCATCGCGGAAATTCTGTTTGGCACGCTGATGCTGGCCTCGCTCGGCCCCGTGGTGATTGCGGCGGTGGCGGCGCTTCTTACGACGCAGCTCCTGGCACCGGGCGCAGGTACGCTCTACGCGGTCCATCTGAGCGGCATCCTCACCGCGGCCGATTATGCTCTTCTCGTCGCGATGGGGCTGGTCGCGGGCCTCTGCGGACCGCTACTGATGTGGCTGATGGACGTCAGCCACGGGCTTTTCCTGCGCCTCAAGCTTTCGCCGCCGTGGCAATTAGCGCTGGGCGGTGCGATCGTCGGGCTGCTGTCTCTTCTCACGCCGAAGGTGTGGGGGAATGGCTACAGCGTGGTTCAGGCTTTTCTGCTCGCCCCGCCGCTGCTGTCGGTGATTGCCGGGGTGTTCATCTGTAAACTGCTGGCGGTACTGGCGAGCAGCGGATCGGGCGCGCCCGGAGGGGTGTTTACGCCCACGCTGTTTGTCGGTATGGCAACAGGAATGCTGTTCGCGCAGCTTTTCGCGCTGTGGCTACCGGGCTCTGAGACGGCGATTTTGCTGGGTCTGGCGGGGATGGCAACGCTACTTGCCGCGACCACGCATGCGCCCATTATGTCGGCGCTGATGGTCTGTGAAATGACCGGGCAGTATTTTTTACTGCCCGGCTTGCTGGTCGCCTGCGTGGTGGCGTCCGTGCTGTCGCGGACGTTACGCCACGACTCGGTCTATGGTCAACACGCCACCGAGGGCAGAGAGATCGATGTACTGCGCTAGCTCGCGCTGCTCGGCGCGGGGCAGATAAGGCAGTTCACCCACCAGCGGCCCGGGCAGCTTTTTGCTCAGCACGTCGATGATCTCGGCGTAGTGCGCCAGGCCCGGGTTAATGCGGTTTGCCACCCAGCCAATCAGCGGCAGGCCATCATTGGCGATCGCCTGCGCCGTCAGCAGCGCGTGGTTGATGCACCCTTCCTGGATACCCACCACCATTACCACCGGAAGCTGTTCCTGCACGACCCATTCGGACAGCGGGCGCAAATCATTCATCAGGCTGCGCCAGCCGCCCGTCCCTTCCACCACCACGTGGTCCACCTTTTCGCTCAGGTTCGCCAGGCCGTCGGACAACAGGGGATAATTAATCAGGCCGCTGTGCGCTACGCTGCTCTCCTCTTCGCTTAACGCAATGGGATTGACCGCGTGATAAGGCAGTTCCAGCGACGAGACGCTTTGCAGCACCAGGGCGTCTTTATTACGCAATCCCTCTGGCGTCTCTTTACTGCCTTTTGCGACCGGTTTGTACCCTGCCACGCGTTTACCGCTTGCTGCCAGCGCCTGCAGCAATGCGCGGGATACGACGGTCTTGCCGACAGAGGTATCAGTACCAGTAACAAAGAAACGCTTAAGCATGACTCACTCCACCTCTTGGGTATGCTTCGAAAATATAAACCAGGTAAATAATTCAGTGGAGGAAGTCTACGGGATGCGTGCGCTACCCGGCTTGAGATAGCGCAATTTTTCTTACATCTGCGGAAAAGAGTTAACCCTGCAACAGGCGGATCAACAGCGAGCCGTTATACATGGCATCTTTGACCAGCGCCGCGCCGGCCATGGTTCCCTGGTTGGAAAACTGGGTGCTTTCTACCGCAATATTTTTGCTGTAGGCGGGAAGCGACTGCTGATGGATACAGGCCGAAATCGCCGGGAAGAGGATCTCCGCCGCCTGGCTCAGCGGTGAGCCAATAAGGATTTTTTGCGGGTTGAAGAGGTTCACCATAATGGCCAGAATGCGGCCAACGTTATTCCCCACGCCGGTAATAATGTCCTTCGCCAGCAGATCGCCCTGGCGCGCGGCGGCGCAGAGGGAATCCACCGTCAGGGGTTGTCCGTGCAGCGAGGAGCTCATGGACTGGCTAAGCCTGACCTGCGCCAGCTCCAGCACGCTTTCCACGCTGGCAATGGTCTCCAGACAGCCGTGGTTTCCGCAGTAGCAGCGCTTGCCGTACGGGTCGACCTGGGTATGACCGATTTCCACCAGGCTACTGCTCCCGGCGTGGAGAAGACGTCCGTCGGTAATCACGCCCGCCCCGACGTTATGGTCGATGACTACCTGAATCACATCCCGCGCGCCGCGCGACGCGCCAAACAGCGCCTCCGCCATCGTCCAGGCGCTAATGTCATGCTGAATATAGACCGGCACGCCGGTATGGTTTTTCAGCACCTCGCCCAGCGGCATCTCTTTGACATCGTCGTAAAAAGGCATGCGGTGAACAATACCGTTTTCGGTATCAATAATGCCCGGCATGGTGATGGCAATCGCCGTTAAGCGTTCCAGCCGCTGCTGATGGCGGATAAAGAAGTGATCGATATGCGAGACAATCGCGTCGAGGAGCGGTTCCTCCGCGTTGAGCGGCAGTTCAAGCCGGTCTTCCACCACCAGCTTGCTGCTCAGGTCGCGCAGCGCAAGGAAGATCTCCCCCCGGCTGATACGCAGTGACAGGTAGTGCCACGCTTCCGTTTCAACCACCAGCCCGACTGCCGGACGACCGCGGCTGCCCGGCTCCTGAATTTCCGTCTCCTGAACCAGGTGCGCTTCCAGCATCTCGCGGACAATCTTGGTGATACTGGCAGGTGCCAGTTGTGCCAGGCGCGAAAGATCGATACGCGAAACCGGACCAAGCTGATCAATCAGGCGATACACCGCGCCAGCGTTGGTCTGCTTAATCTGATCGATATGCCCTGGCTGACTATCAGCAACCACCTCGTACTCCCTTATTTTCGAGCTTCGAAATAAACTGTTTGCTATGGTGAAGCACTTGCATGGCCGTCGTCAAATATTTACTTAGCCATGTGATTTACCGCACATTTTTACCCTCTTTTGCGTGAAAATGCCGCCCGGCAGAGGCGCTCATTAGCTGCTGTTTGAAGCGCTGTGCGGCATGGCTCTGTTCACGGTGTTTTGACCACACCAGCCACATTTCGGAAACGGCATCCTCCTCGGCGATGGTCACCCAGCGCATTTCGCGCAGTTGCACCCGCTTAAAGGAAGCCGGAAGAATAGACACGCCCAGACCGGCCGCGACCAGGCCGATAATGGTCATCGCTTCCCCTACTTCCTGGGTGATGACCGGGGCAAGATCGTAGCGGCGCATCAGCCCCAGGATATCGTCATACAGACCCGTCCCGACCTGCGGGTCAAAAAAGACAAAGGGCTCTTTTGCCAGCTCTGCCAGCGAGACCGCCGGACGCGACGCCAGCGGGTGATCGTGCGGGATCATAGCCATCAGCGGTTCGCGCAGGATAACCTCCCACGCCAGCGTGTCCGGCAGCTGGGTGTTACGCATCAGCCCCAGATCCAGCGCTCCCTCATTCAGCGGCGCAATCTGCTCGCGGGTGTTGATTTCGCGCGTCTGAATGTGAACATCCGGAAAGTGGCGACGAAATGACGATAGGGTCTCCGAGACGGCGCTGATAAACGGCGCGGACGAGGTAAACCCGATCCGAAGCTCTCCGGCTTCCCCGAGATAGAGCCGTTCTGCACGGGCGGCGGCGTCATCAACCATGCTCAGAATTTGTCGGCTGTCGATCAGGAACTGTTTACCCGCCGCCGTCAGGCTCACGCTGCGGTTGGTGCGGGCCAGAAGGCGCGCCCCGACCTGCTGCTCCAGGATTTGAATCTGCTGGCTTAACGGTGGCTGAGAGATATTCAGCCGTGCCGCCGCGCGGCCAAAATGCAGCTCCTCGGCGACGGCGACAAAGTAGCGAAGATGACGCAGCTCGATATTCATATTTTTAAAGTATCATTTGAGATTATTAATATATTAGACAGAATATTTACATTTTCCTACCCTGAACAGGTGGTCATACCCGTCACCAGAAATCACGGGGATGTTTAAGCAAGGAAATTGTGTGAGCCGTACAACGACTATTGATATCGATCCGGCCAGCGATATCAATGATTTACCCGCAGCACCGCAGCCGGTCCAGTTCATTAAACGTGGTACCCCCCAATTTATGCGCGTCACGCTGGCGCTCTTTTCCGCCGGTCTGGCGACCTTCGCCCTGCTCTATTGCGTTCAGCCGATCCTGCCCGTTCTCTCTCATGAGTTTGGCGTATCGCCTGCCAGCAGCAGCGTTTCGCTCTCTGTTTCTACCGGCATGCTGGCGATTGGCCTGCTCTTTACCGGACCGCTGTCCGACGCCATTGGCCGTAAACCGGTGATGGTAACCGCGCTGATGCTGGCGTCGGTCTGTACGTTACTCTCGACCATGATGACCAGCTGGCACGGTATTCTGGTGATGCGCGCGCTGATTGGGCTCTCGCTCAGCGGCGTGGCGGCGGTCGGGATGACCTACCTCAGCGAGGAGATCCACCCGAGCTTTGTTGCTTTCTCTATGGGGCTTTACATCAGCGGGAACTCGATTGGCGGAATGAGCGGCCGCCTGCTGAGCGGGGTGTTTACGGATTTCTTTAACTGGCGTATTGCGCTGGCGGTAATCGGGTGTTTTGCGCTGGCATCAGCGCTGATGTTCTGGAAAATTCTGCCGGAATCGCGTCATTTCCGCCCGACATCGCTGCGCCCGAAAACGCTGTTTATCAACTTACGCCTGCACTGGCGCGACAAAGGGCTTCCGCGCCTGTTTCTGATCGGCTTCCTGCTGATGGGCGCCTTCGTCACGCTGTTTAACTATATTGGCTACCGCCTGATGCTCTCGCCGTGGCATCTGAATCAGGCCGTTGTCGGTTTGCTTTCTGTGGCCTATCTCACCGGCACGTGGAGCTCGCCGAAAGCCGGGGCGATGACCGCACGCTATGGACGCGGGCCGGTACTGCTGGTATTCACGGGCGTGATGTTACTCGGCCTGCTGCTGACGCTCTTTTCCTCGCTGTGGTTCATCTTTGCCGGGATGCTGCTCTTCTCCGCCGGGTTCTTCGCCGCCCACTCGGTCGCCAGCAGCTGGATTGGCCCGCGCGCGCGTCGCGCCAAAGGCCAGGCATCGTCGCTGTATCTGTTTAGCTATTACCTGGGCTCCAGCATCGCCGGGACCCTCGGCGGCGTGTTCTGGCATAACTACGGCTGGAACGGCGTGGGCGGGTTTATCGCGCTGATGCTGTGCGCGGCGCTGCTGGTGGGCACCAGTTTGCATAAACGTCTGCATTAACATTCCAGCGCCTTCGTGTTTAAATCAAGCCGATGCTAATTTTTGTCATCGGCTGATTCAGACACGAGGACTTCATGAAAAACAATAACTACCAACAACTCACCCGCACCTTCCAGCGTCTCTCCCGCTTCTCCCACCTCTCCTCCATCGCCAGCTGGGATATGTTCACGATGATGCCGCCGGGCGGCAGCGCCGCGCGCGGTGAAGCACTCGCGGAGATGAGCGTCCTGCAACATCAGATCCTGACCGATAAAAAAGTCGGCGACCTGTTAGCGGCGGCGGCAGGTGAAGATCTGAATGATGTCGAACAGGCCAACCTGCGCGAAATGACACGCCACTACCAGCAGGCCACTCTGCTGCCGGAATCGCTGGTGGAAGCCAAATCCCTGGCGGGCAGCAAATGTGAACACGCCTGGCGTACTCAGCGCCCCGCTAACGACTGGCAGGGTTTTTCCGCCAACCTAAAAGAGGTGGTCAAACTCAGCCGCGAAGAGGCTCGCCTGCGGTCTGAAGCCAAAGGCTGTACGCCGTACGACGCGCTGCTGGACATTTTTGAACCCGACATGACCAGCGCGCGTCTGGACGTTCTGTTCGGCGATATGAAATCCTGGCTCCCGGACCTGCTGGCAAACGTGGTGGAAAAGCAGGCTCAACGGTCGTTTATTCCGCCGCAAGGCCCCTTCCCGACGGCAACACAGCGTGAGCTGGGCCTTGAAGCCATGAAGATGCTTGGCTTCGATTTTAACGGCGGTCGCCTGGACGTGAGCGCGCACCCGTTCTGCGGCGGCGTTCCGGAAGACGTGCGCATCACCACGCGCTATGACGAAGATGAGCTGCTCAGCGCGCTGTTTGGCGTGATCCACGAAACCGGACACGCCCGCTACGAACAAAACCTGCCGCGCGCGTGGGCAGGACAGCCGGTTGCCCTGGCGCGCTCAACCGCGATCCATGAGTCACAGAGCCTGTTCTTTGAAATGCAGCTGGGGCGTAGTGAAGCCTTCCTCAGGCATCTTCTCCCTGCGGTACACGCCCGCTTTGGCAGCCAGGCGGCGTTCAGCGAAGAGAACTTTATTGCCTGGAACCAGCGGGTAAAACCAGGCTACATCCGCGTCGATGCGGACGAAGTGAGCTACCCGGCACACGTGGTGCTGCGCTATGAGATTGAGCGCGCGCTGATCAACGGCGAGATCGAGGTGGACGATATTCCCGCCCTGTGGGACGAGAAAATGCAGGCCTGGCTCGGATTATCTACCAAAGACAACTACCGCAACGGCTGTATGCAGGATATCCACTGGACCGACGGCGGTTTTGGTTACTTCCCGTCATACACGCTTGGCGCTATGTACGCCGCGCAGCTGTTCCATGCCGCCCGAACCGCACTGCCGGGTCTGCAGGCCTCCATCGCTGAGGGCGATTTTTCCGCACTCTTTGAGTGGCTGCGTCAGAACATCTGGCAGCACGGCAGCCGCTTCAGCACGTCGCAATTAATCACCCAGGCGACGGGTGAAGATCTGAATATCCGTTACTTCCGCGAACATCTCACCTCACGTTATCTTTAATTCCTCTGCCGGAGCCCGCTCCGGCACTTTTCTCACCCCTTTTAATAACCATATGATTAAGTATATGGTGTCATGATTGTGTGGGGTGTATGAATGCATGTCCTTACGTCACAATTAAACGGCTAAAGGTCAGGATTAAAAAATAAAGGGATGACCACAAAAGATTAAATTGTCGATAGTCAGGCAACCCTTTCTTTGTTAGTCATATTTTTCCGTTTCCATTTGCGGCTTTTTTGTTCCTCAATTCTACTGGTAGGTGAGGTTTAACGTTGCTGTTGCATTTGCCTTGCCGGGTCTAATCTGGTCTTTATCTTTTGTCTGATAGTAACGAGCTTCTATCGGGAATATCTCCTGACCTCCGGTGGAGCGTTTAAGGTTCAGCATTTCATTTAATTTAATGGGTATATTATTATAAAGCAATTGTACACCGACGCCTTGTGCAACGCCCGGTTGCCCCTGATTACTTAGTGCCAACAAACTTTGCTCTGAACAATCAGGATGTTGATTTCCAGCGAGGGTGATGTTGATATTAGCATTATTGTCACAACTCAGATTTAAATTCTGCACAGACGTTTTAGCAGGCGCGTATCCACTTTGCCCGTCGAAATCGGTTATGCTGACATCCCCAATGTCAAATGACATGTTATTATTGTTTATTGTGCATTTATCGGATAAGGTATTGATCGAAGATGAAATATTTATACTATCTAATGGATATATAAACAAAGTGCTATTATAAGCCATGCGTGAATTTATCATGGCTGGTGTTGACGTAACTGTACCAGAAGTTATTGATGGATTTGTTTTTACTAATTTCGCTCTGATAAGGCTTGTAACTCTCTCAGAAGGCGTATCATCAAGCCAGTGGCATTTCAGACCTATATACGAGCCGTTCGTTCTTATATATTCTTCACTATTCTCCCTCTGGCAGTAGGTAAAGCCAGAAAATTCCTTAACATCGTAGTAAAATCTTATCCCAACGCCCTCAACATTCGTTTTAAACACCCCCGGCATCCCACCTTCACTCTCACCGCTGGCAGAAAATTGGTAATATGCATCTCTATCAGTTATGCCGTCCTTAATGCTGATTAATGCGCAGGTCACACTTTGTTGAATATCCGGGGTTATATATTCGCTTTCCGTTCCTACCGGAGAATCACGCTGAAAATGCGCTGTACCAGATAACGAGACTGACACAGGTGTGGAAGTACATGATTTCAGCTCCTCTCCCGGCAAAGCATCTTGAGCATGAGCTGATAATGAAAATAACGCTAAAAAAATCAAACTAAACTCTTTCATACTGCCACACTATATTTAGGTAATAGAATGGCTAGAATGTATATTGTTTATACAAACTTTTGAAATCCAATTTTAGCTCGCTTTCTTCTTGATTTATCTTTTTTTTCTGTGCCGAATATTTTTATTACAGGTTCATCGAAAATAATATACACTTATACCGATCTATTCAATATAAATCGATCGGTTAAAACTATCATGTAAGTTTGAATATGTTATATTGTCTCGACATGATGGATTTCGGATCGGATTTCCGGGTAGCCCTGCCTTTCACACGCTGAGCATCCCGTTAGATCCAGGCATGGGGCAGCATAGACACGCTTGTCAGCGATCGGGGGAGTTTGTAAAAGATGCAAGGCTACACTCTTCTCCCCTCTGTACATTCCGTTACACGCCGATACCAATCACTCACGGAAACCTCGAATTTACAGGGATATAGTTATTTCAACGGCCCCGCAGTGGGGTTAAATGAAAAACCAAATTCGAGGGTATGAGAATGAATAAAGTATTAGCTCTGGTTGTTGCCGCTGCTATGGGTCTGTCTTCTGCTGCATTTGCTGCTGACACTACCGCAACTACTGCACCGGCTGCCGCGCCTGCTGCAACCACCACCGCTGCGCCAGCAAAAGCGGTTCACCATAAGAAACATCACAAAGCTGCAGTGAAAAAAGAAGCCGCTGCGCCAGCAACAGCAGCACCAACCGAGCAGAAAGCTCAGGCTGCCAAAAAGCACCACAAGAAAGCCGCTAAACCGGCTGTAGAACAGAAAGCGCAGGCTGCTAAAAAGCACCACAAAAAAGCCGCTAAACCGGCTGTAGAGCAGAAAGCTCAGGCTGCTAAAAAGCACCACAAAAAAGCGACCAAACCGGCTGTAGAACAGAAAGCTCAGGCTGCTAAAAAGCATCACAAAAAAGCAGTAAAACACGAAGCTGCTAAACCAGCTGCACAGCCAGCTGCGTAAGAGTACAAGCTTAACCGTGCCCTTCGGGGCACGTTGGTAAACCGGCGCTGAACCGGAACAGGTTCCGCGCCGTTTTTTTATTTCCGGAGGGCGTATGCTGCGACGCTATCGGTTTGAGCTGATTCTTATCCTGCTTATTTTATGCGCGCTCATCGCCAGCCATTTTTATCTTTCCTGATTGTAGCACGCTGATTTTACTCCCACTTTAGCGCTGTCCCGTCTATAGTATTTTCATAGGGTTCACTTTTAATAATCATAATTACCCCCACCAGAGTGTGATATGCGTAAATCTGTTGTGTTGTTACTGGGAGCGTTTGGTGTTTTTTCTGGATTCTCACATGCGGATGATGGCGGTGATGACACCATTAGCGCGAAAGAGCTAAAGACGCTTTTTTTCGGTCATGACGATCGTACGCGCGTCGCCGATCCCACCCAGGCCCCCTGGGATGCTATAGGTCAACTGGAAACCGCCAGCGGTAACTTATGCACCGCGACGCTGATCACCCCGCAGCTTGCCCTGACGGCAGGCCACTGCCTGTTAACGCCGCCAAACGGCAAGCCGGATAAAGCGGTTGCCTTGCGGTTTGTGTCGCAAAAAGGGACCTGGCGCTATGAAATCCACGGCATTGAAGGACGGGTCGATCCGTCTCTCGGCAAACGCCTGAAGCCGGATGGCGACGGCTGGATAGTGCCACCGGCGGCCGCCTCATGGGACTTTGGCCTGATCGTTTTACGCTACCCGCCTTCGGGCATTACGCCGCTGCCGTTATTTGACGGCGACAAGGCCGCCCTCACCGCCGCGCTGAAAGCCGCCGACCGAAAGGTGACGCAGTCAGGCTATCCTGTCGATCATCTGGATACGCTTTATACGCACAGCGACTGTATTGTGACGGGCTGGGCGCAAACCAGCGTACTCTCGCATCAGTGCGATACGTTGCCGGGTGACAGTGGTTCGCCGCTGATGCTGAAAACCGACAATGGCTGGCAGTTGATCGGCGTACAGAGCTCTGCGCCGGCGGCAAAAGACCGGTGGCGCGCCGATAACCGCGCCTTGTCCGTTACCGGTTTCCGCGACCAGCTGGAAGCGCTGGCGCAGCAGTAAATCAGCAGCGTCTGACCTTACGTAACGCTTTGATTGACTCAATTGGCATCGGCTGGCTGAACCAAAAACCCTGCAGTTGATCGCAGCCAGCCAGCCGCAGCAGTTTCATTTGCTTCTCGGTTTCCACCCCTTCTGCCACCACCGCCATGCCCAGCGCATTGGCGATCCGCACCGTACCGCTCACCAGCGCGGCCGCCTGTTCATCGTTATCCACCAGCCCGGCCAGGGATTTATCGATCTTGATGGTGTCGAAGTTAAAACGCCGCAAATAGCCAATGCTGGAATAGCCGGTGCCAAAGTCATCCAGCGCCACCGCCGTACCCAGCGCTTTAAGATTCGCTATCGCCATGCGGGCTCGCTCCGGATTTTCCAGTACATACGACTCCGTAACCTCAAGCTGCAGCCGGTTGGCCGGGAAACGGGTGCTCTCCAGCACGCTGGCCACTTTTTCTTCGAAGGCAGGATCGCGAAATTGCGCGGGGGAGATATTCACGGAGAGCTTTAATTCACCGTACGGCTGTAGATCCTCACAGGCCCGCTGCAATACGAACTGACCCAGCTTGTAAATCAGACCGCTGGTCTCCGCAATGGCGATAAAGGTATCCGGACCCAGCGGCCCCTCCGGGCGACGTGGCCAGCGGACCAGCGCTTCGACGCTGCTCATTGTCTGACTGCGGGCGTCAACGATCGGCTGATACCAGACCTCAAACTCATCGCGCTCCAGACCGCTGCGGATCTGATTTTCAATCGCCAGCTTGCGTTCCCGGACGCTGTTCAGCTCCGCGTCGTAGTGGGTAATACGCCCTTTCCCGCTCATTTTGGCGTGATACATGGCAATATCGGCACGGCGAAACAGTTCGGAACTGTTGCATTCCGTCAGAGTTCCGCTGGCAATGCCGATGCTGGCACCGATATGGATGGTGCGTTCCCCCAGCTGAACCGGGGTGGTGAGAAAATCCAGCACGGAAACGGCAAAGGCGGTAGCCTGCGCCTCTGCATCATCACCGCCGATGGTCATGGCAAACTCATCCCCGCCCATGCGCGCCAGCATCCCACCCGGCGGCACGCGTTCATTCAGCGTTTTCGCTATCGCCACGATGAGGTCGTCCCCCACGCTGTGGCCGTAGATGTCATTCACATCTTTAAAACCGTCCAGATCGATAAACACCACGCTTTTGACGTCGGTATCGCCGCGTAAACGCACCCGATCAAGCGTTTCGATAAGCGCGCGCCGGTTCGGCAGATGGCTTAGCCAGTCCGTTCTTGCAACCAGACGCGCCTGGCTTTCGCCGCGCGCGAGTTTGTACAGCCCCACGCTGCTCACCAAAATGAAGAGCAGAATCAGCCCCGACACCAGCACCACAATCTGCCTGATATCAGACGATGCCGCCCGGGCGGCCTGTGCGCCCGGGAGCCGCGCCTGCCAGTTCAGATATCCGACTAACTCCCCTGCCGCACTGTGCAGCGGCATACTGCGATCGTTGATTTTGCCTGGGGTAAAATGGAGGTTATCGATCTGAAAGGTGCCGCCCAGGTCGGATAATATTCTGGCGTTCAGATGGCGGGTAATCACCAGATAGCGGCGCGTTCCGTCGTGGACCTGTAAGCTGCCGACCATCGGGCGAATCAGTCCAATGCCGACAAAGGCCACGCCGTTGCGCGTCTGGCTGATCCCCGCATAGATATTTTTTTCGCCCGCAAGCTCGCGCCCGTGCTGGTCGATAAGCGCTTTGAGGCCTTTACCAAAGAAGTCGAGGTTTTTTTCGTTAAAGGGCCGGCTTTGAAACGATCCCCAGAGGACGTTGAAATGCTCATCCAGCACGAAGGTGCCGTCATAGAGGTTGTTGATTTTAAAGCCAGTACCCCAGGTGTTGTACAGCCAGTCGGTATCGAGCGTGGGACGGTAGGCCTCCCGCACCGCATCGTCCCAGACGGCGTTATCAAGCACCAGAGAGGAGACGCGGTTAACCGATGTCTGAATAGACCCCTGCACGGAAAGCGCCGTGCGGTGTTCATCAATTTCGTTGGTTTTCGTGCTGATAAGATGCAGGGATAGATAGAGCAGTGCGACGATGGAGATGATTAAGCCGATGCCCGCCATGAAGACCAGGGCAAACAACGTTCTCGCATTGGGAATATTGCGCCAGCTTAATGTGCGATACATCAGCCATCCTCTTCATGTTTTGCTTTTCTAAGCGTAATACAGGCAGCGAATTTCGCTGCCTGTAAATCATGGCGAGAGGTCTGTCAGGCGAGTTTTATCATGATCATGCCGGCAAGCAGCAAGATGAGCCCCATCCAGCCCTTGTTGTTTAAGCGCTGGCCGAAGAGCACCCAGCCTGCGGCCAGGGTTGCGGCGATACCAAAACCGCCCCACAGCGCATAGGCCACCGAAAGATCGATTCCTTTTACCGCCTGGGACAGGGCGCTGAACGCCCCCAGAACCGCGGCAATCGACATCAGGCCGTAGAGTTTACGGCGAAAACCATCCGAGAATTTCAGCAGAACGTTCGCCAGGATTTCCAGCACGATGGCGAGCCCCAGCCAGGCCGCATGAACCCACTCAAACTGTTGCATGGTTCTGCTCCTTCTGCTGTTTGCCAGGCTTACGGGTACCCGATTTAATCAGCACAATACCCGCGACCAGCGTCGTTAATCCGGCGACCTTCATTGTTGTTAATGTTTCGTCAAATATCAGCACGCTGAACAGCGTAATCAACAAAATACCGATCCCTTCCCACAGTGCATACGCGACGCCCAGCGCAATTTTTTTCACCGCAAACGAGAGGAAAATATAAGAAAGCGAAATCATCACCAGCATCAAAATAAAACCGGTGTTGCCATCGCTGACGCTTGCCCATTTCATAGACAGCGTGCCGGTAATTTCAGCGATGATAGCCAACGCTAATAGGATCCAGTAAAACATGTTTTTCTCCTGCTTGAGAATATAATCCATCGTGGCTCGCTGCGTGCAGCAAACCCAAAAAAAACGAATTGAAATCAGATAGCTAAGCGCTTAGCGCCAGCTCAGGCAGAAGACGTGACTATAGTGCGGTGCGCCAGTGTTGCTCACCAGAAAGCAGGCAGAAAGAGGTGGAGTAGACAGCGGTATTGTTTGAAGAGTACGTCCTGAACATATTGTCCATAAAATTACAATTATCCGCGTTGTTGCTTCTCGTCTTTGCGGATGAAAATTGTCCTCGGTAGTTAAACACACCAGATTTGTACCATAAGCCAGGATTTTACTCAAAGTCTTTGCAATTCTTTACCCATACCGTTTGATTTTGGTTAGTTTATTGCAACGCCTTTCACCTTTATTATAAATATAAAGAAAAATTCGGAGTCACCATGGCTAAACCCATTATTACCCTGAACGGGTTAAAAATTGTCATCATGCTGGGCATGCTGGTGATCATACTGACGGGCGTTCGTTTTGCCGCCGACATTATTGTGCCTTTTATTCTGGCCCTGTTTGTTGCGGTGATCCTTAACCCGCTGGTGCAGCGCATGACGCGGCTACGCATCCCGCGCGTGCTGGCGATAACGCTGCTTATCAGCATCATCATTGTGGCGATGGTCTTGCTGGTGGCGTATCTGGGGACCTCGCTCAATGAACTGGCGCGAACGCTGCCGAAGTACCGCTCTTCGCTGGCGATACCGCTGCTGCAGCTGGAACCCTGGCTGCAGCGCGCGGGTATCGAAGTCTCGGTTGAGGAACTCCTGAAATATATCGACCCCAACGCGGCCATGACGATCGTCACCAGCCTGCTGGCGCAGCTTTCCAATGCCATGACCTCCATTTTCCTGCTGTTTTTAACGGTGGTGTTTATGCTGCTGGAGGTGCCGCAGCTGCCGGCAAAGCTGCAGCAGA
Organism: Enterobacter sp. E20; assembly: GCF_000801755.2. Classification (NCBI taxonomy): domain Bacteria; kingdom Pseudomonadati; phylum Pseudomonadota; class Gammaproteobacteria; order Enterobacterales; family Enterobacteriaceae; genus Enterobacter; species Enterobacter sp. E20. The sequence continues at coordinate 2,134,407 of NZ_CP012999.1, read as the reverse complement.
TGATGGTCCGTCCGGTTGAAGGAATGGGAGCGATTCAACGCGCGCTGGACAGCGTCTCCCGCTATCTGGTGCTTAAAACGGCGATTAGCCTGGTCACGGGCGGTGTTGTCTGGGGGATGCTTCTGGCGCTGGACGTTCGCTTTGCGTTTGTCTGGGGGTTACTGGCGTTTGCGCTTAACTACATTCCCAACATCGGCTCCGTGCTGGCGGCGATCCCCCCTATCCTTCAGGTGCTGGTTTTCAGCGGGCTTTATGACGCGCTGATCCTGCTGGCCGGCTATCTGGTCATCAACCTGGTGTTCGGTAATATTCTTGAGCCACGCATGATGGGTCGGGGGCTGGGACTCTCCACGCTGGTGGTCTTTTTGTCCCTGATTTTCTGGGGCTGGCTTCTCGGGCCCGTTGGGATGCTGCTCTCCGTCCCGCTAACCATTATCGTCAAGATTGCCCTGGAACAGACGGCGGGCGGGCAAACTATCGCCGTGCTGCTGAGCGATATGAGCCATAAATAGCGCTGACAGGAGGGACGTATTGCCCCTCCTGTCAGCGCGATAAGCGCACGGGTAGTTACAGATTGAGAATCACGCGACGCGTTATCCCTGCGCGTCGACTACTCGCGCCAGCCCATTGCCGGTGCGACGTGTTTGAGAATAGACTCAATCACGTGCGCATTGTAATCCACACCCAGCTGGTTCGGCACGGTCAGTAATAACGTATCGGCTTCGGCAATCGCGTCGTCCTTTTTCAGCTGTTCAATCAGCTTGTCCGGCTCCGCCGCATAGCTGCGCCCGAAGATCGCGCGCGTTTTCTCATCAAGGTAGCCCACGCTATCGCTGTCGTTGCGGCTGGCACCGAAATACATCCGGTCGCGGTCGTCCATTAGCGCAAAAATGCTGCGGCTGACCGACACCCGCGGCTGGCGCGTATGCCCTGCCTCTTTCCAGGCCTGACGGTACGCGCGGATCTGTTTTGCCTGCTGAATATGGAACGGCTCGCCGGTTTCATCGTCCTTCAGGGTTGAACTTTGCAGGTTCATTCCCAGCTTTGCGGCCCATACGGCCGTCGCATTGGAACCGGCGCCCCACCAGATACGCTCGCGCAGTCCTTCAGAATACGGCTCCAGGCGCAGCAGCCCCGGCGGATTCGGGAACATAGGCTGCGGATTGGGTTTGGCAAACCCTTCACCGCGCAGCACCTCAAGCAGCACCTCGGTATGACGGCGCGCCATATCCGATTCGTCTTCCCCTTCCTGCGGGACATAGCCGAAATGGCGCCAGCCATCAATGACCTGCTCCGGCGAGCCGCGGCTGATGCCAAGCTGCAAACGACCGCCGGAAATCAGATCCGCCGCGCCCGCGTCTTCGGCCATGTACATCGGATTTTCATAGCGCATATCAATTACGCCGGTACCGATTTCGATGGTTTTCGTTTTTGCGCCAATGGCCGCCAGCAGAGGAAACGGCGAGCTCAGCTGTCGGGCGAAATGGTGCACGCGGAAATAGGCGCCGTCTGCCCCCAGCTCTTCAGCCGCCACGGCTAAATCAATGGACTGCAGCAGCGTGTCTGCCGCCGAGCGCGTGCCGGACTGCGGCGAAGGCGTCCAGTGACCAAAGGATAAAAACCCGATCTTTTTCATAACCATGTGTCCTGATAATGCTTTGCGTCCTATACACTTTACGCATTACCCGGTAAGAATAAATGCCGTTTATTTAACGGAAAGCATCAAATAAATTGACTGAATAGCGGGGTTCGTCATTCCGCTCCATAATGCGATATAATCTTCCCCCCCCTCTTTTCATGGCAGGTAAAACCGGCAATGGCTTTGATCCCCAAAAACTACGCGCGGCTGGAAAGCGGCTATCGCGAAAAAGCATTAAAAATCTATCCATGGGTGTGTGGACGCTGCTCGCGCGAGTTTGTCTATTCCAATCTGCGCGAACTCACGGTGCACCATATCGATCACGACCATACCAACAACCCGGAGGATGGCAGCAACTGGGAGCTGCTGTGCCTGTTTTGCCACGATCACGAGCATTCGAAATACACCGAAGCGGATCAGTACGGTACCACCGTGGTCGCCGGGGAAGACGCGCAAAAAGACGTGGGCGTCGCCACGTTTAACCCGTTTGCCGATTTAAAAGCGATGATGGATAAGAAGAAATAATCCCCTCGCCCACATCGCGCTCCGCGAATTTAAAATGTCCAGGTGATAGCGGCGGTTGCAGCCCCCTCATTGCGCCGCATCACGATCGGGCTGTTATTCGCACGATCGCCCAGCCAGGTATAGTCCGCACTCAGCACCGTCCCCCAGTGGGCATCGAACTGATGGCTCCAGGTCAGGCTGGTGTCGACGCCATAGAATCCACCCGGCGCAGCATAGCGGCGATATCCGGTGCGGCGGCTCTGCTGCTCGCTTACCCCATACCAGGTATTCAGATAACGGCTGTCGCCAAACAGGGCCGCAGACTGAAAGGCGACCATATCCTGATTATTTTGTAAGGGGATTAGCGTAACGGAAGCCTGATAGCTTCCCCCCTGGCTGTCCGTTAACGGCAGCGTCGCTTTGCCTTCCATACTCAGCCATGGCGCGGCCTGCCAGCCGACGGCAAGGCCGGTATTCAGGGTGGCATCAATGTCCCCCATCCCTTTCAGATTGTTTGCGCCCTCACGCCAGCCAGAATTTTTATCAGCCCTTCCGAAGTCGTAGCCCAGCGTGTGTTCAAAATACCAGCCGCTGTCGTTTTGCAGGTCATATCCCACCCCTTTTTGCGCATCAATAAAGAAAGCGCCTTTACGACCCTGCAGCACCGGAACCACCTGCCACACCTGCTTGTCTGAGCCTGAGTAACGTGGGGCATACTGTCCCCCCAGCCCGACGGTTAAGGAATCGGACGCGGTGCCATCATCCGCCTGCGCGCCGGAAGCCACGGCCATCAGAAGCGGGACGGACATATACAGGACTTTTTTTATCGCTATCATACTGCTCTCCATACGGACGCTGGCGCCTCCTGATACGGGGGCGGCCACACAACGTTGGCGCAGTATGATTTGGCTGAATCAATGAATCGTCGGGATAGTGTTAAGAAATGGTCAAGGTGAACGGATGTTGTCCAGAAGAGTGCTGATTATTGAAGATGACGCCGATGCGGCCGGCGTGCTCGAAGCCTATTTACGGCGGGAAAATTACGACGTGACCATTACCGGAGACGGTCATTCCGGGCTGGATATGGCGCAGCGGTGGAAGCCCGACCTCATCCTGCTGGACGTGATGCTGCCGGGGCTTAACGGCACCGAGGTGCTGGCTGGCCTGCGTCGTAAAAGCGATGTGCCGGTGATCATGGTCACGGCCATGGGGGATACCCCGGACCGCATTGGTGCCCTGCGGTACGGTGCCGATGATTACGTTGTGAAGCCTTATCATCCGGGGGAAGTGGTGGCTCGGGTGCAGGCGGTGCTGCGGCGCAGCAGTAAAAAAGAGACGGATGAAGCGATCCTTCGTTGGCAAACGCTCGAGGTGGACGTTGCCGCCATTGTGGCGAGCGTGGATAACGGCGGCGACGCGCCCGTGATGCTCGATCTTACGCCAACGGAATTCTCGCTTCTGGCAACGCTGCTGCGTTCTCCGGCGCACCCGTTCTCCCGCCAGTATTTACTGGAGCACTGTTTGCCGGAAAGCGAGGCGCTGGAGCGCGTGGTGGACACCCATATTTATAACCTGCGTAAAAAACTGGAAGCGGCGGGGATCTCCGGCGTGCTGATCAACGTTCGCGGCGTGGGTTACAGGTTCAGACAGCCATGATTAAAAATCAGCACTCCTCTCTGTGGCGCTGGATTTGCGCGCGCATCCTGGCGCTGGCTATCGGCAGCGTGATCGTCATTGCCACCTGCATGTGGCTGCGCTATGCGGTACAGAACTACTGGATAATGGGCAAAATGCCAGTGGCGGTCCGGCAGGAGTTTCTGACGCTCAGCCAGAACCCGCAGGCCAATCCGGCCCGCTTCCACTCGATTGTGGACACCTGGTGGGGCCTGAGCTATTCCACGCCGTCTATCGCCTCAGCCGACTGGGCCACGGTGGCCCTGCTGGTGCTGGTGATGATCCCGTTTATCGTGGTGATGGGGCTCAAACACGCCCGGCCGCTGGCGCTGCAGTTCAGCCGCCTTCGCGATGCGGCAAAGGATGTCGCCGACGGGCAGTTTGGCCGCCAGGCGGAACTTATCAAGGATGCGCCGGCTGAAATGGTCAGCTTTGCGACCGACTTTAACTCCATGACGGGGCAACTCGCCCGCTATGAAAAAGAGCTCCGCGCCTCGCACGTCGCGATGGCGCACGAGCTGCGCTCGCCTCTGACGGCCGCCATCGGGCGTCTGCAGGGCATGTTAGACGGCGTGTTTGACGCCAGCCCGGCGCAGCTCGGCATGGTGATGAAACAGCTCCAGCACCTCAACCGCCTCACCGATGAGCTTCACCTTCTCTCGCTCGCCGACGCGGGTAACCTCGTGCTGGAGGACCAGCCGTTTTGTCTGGATGAGCTGATTCAGGAGCGGGCTGCTTGGATCATGCCCGAGGCTGACGCGCATCATTTTCGGATAACGCTTCGCAACCCGCGCACCAGCCCCTTCAGAGGCGATGCGTTCCGTCTTGGACAGGTCGTTACCATCCTCATGGAAAATGCGCTACGTTACGGACGCGATGGCGGCCACCTCGAGGTGGCGCTGCACTACGCCAGCGGGCGCTACATCCTCGAATTTACCGATGACGGGCCGGGCGTCTCGCCACAGTTCTTACCGGAAATGTTTAAACGCTTTAGCCGCGAGGAGCAGTCCCGCGCGCGGCATTCCGGCGGCAGCGGCCTCGGTTTATCCATCGCCCGGGCGATTTGTGAGGCGCATGGGGGTGAGATTAGCGCGTCATTACCGGAAACCGGCGGCCTCGCCGTGCGCATTTTATTGCCCTGGCATCCGTCCGGTAATGAAAATCTTCACTCTTGATAAAGCCTTGACAGAACATCGAATCTTTCTCGACGTAGCGCGCATTTAATAACGCCATTCCCTTTATGGAGCGGCGTTATGTCAGACGAATTTTTTCTCTCCCTCCGCCACTGCCTGCATCATTTGTACGGCGTGGCGCGCACCCTTTCCTGGCTGCATTTTCTTCCCCTGGCCCTGCTTGCGCTGGCGATTTTTCCGCTGACCGGCTGCGGTGATAAACACGAAAATAAGCCCGATCCTGCGCGAGCGGTACGCTACGTCGTCGTTGGCACCGCCCAAACCCTTCCCGCGCTGGAAAGAACCGGTGAGATCCATGCCCGCGATGAAACGACCCTGAGCTTTCGGACCGGGGGCCGGATACTGACGCGCAGCGTTGATATTGGCGATCGGGTCACTGCCGGACAGCTGCTGGCCACGCTTGACAACACGACCGGGCAAAACCAGCTCGACGGCGCGGCGGCCGACTATGAAGGTGCTAAAGCCTCGGCGCAGGTCGCCGCGCTTAACGTCAGTCGAATGCAAAAGCTCATGCCAACGGGCGCGATAGCCCGCACGCAGCTCGACAGCGCCCGTGCGGACTGGCTTGTCGCCCGCGCGCGCTTAAAAAGCAGCGAGGCCGCGTGGCGAAATGCCCGCGAAAGCCTCGGCTGGACGCGCCTGATCGCGCCGCAGGCGGGCGTCATCACGGCCGTGAACGCTTCTGCGGGGCAGGTTGTCAGCGACGGTCAGTCCGTGCTGACGCTGGCAACGGGTGAAGCCCGCGACGTGGCGTTTGATATTGCCACTCCGGATGCGATCCCGCCTCTGGATAAGGCGGAGTTGCGGGTTTCCCTCCTCAGCGACCCGTCGGTACAGGCGTCTGCCGCGCTGCGGGATATCACGCCGCAGGCCGATCCTCAGACCCGCACCTGGCGCGTCAGGGCCACCCTGCAAAACCCGCCGGCGGCCATGGCGCTGGGCGCCAGCGTTACCGTCACGTTGCCATCGTCTGCCCCGCGCGGCTACACCCTTCCCGCCTCGGCGCTGACCCGCGTCGGCGACAAACCGGCCGTTTTTGTGATTACCCCGCAGTCGCGGGCGCAGCTGCGCGCGGTGGTGCCCGCGAGCTATACGGCCACCTCCGTCATGATTGCCTCCGGCCTTGAGCCGGGCGACAGGGTGATTACGGCGGGCGTGAGCACATTACGTTCCGGCGAGCCGGTGATGGCCGGAGAGGTTCAGCCATGAACACAGGACCGGAAGCCAAATTTAACCTCTCCGCCTGGGCGCTGAAGAACCAGCAGATGGTCAGCTTTTTCATGCTGCTGGTGATTGCGATGGGCGTGTTCTGCTATGAGAAGCTGCCGCGTAACGAAGATCCGGCTTTTACCATTAAAACGGCCGTCGTCTCCGCGCAGTGGCCGGGAGCCTCCGTGGCGGATACCACCCGCCTGCTGACCGATACGCTTGAAAAAAAGCTGCAGGAAACGCCCTGGCTGGACTATCTCGAAAGTGAAACCCGGGCCGGACGCACCGTTATCCACGTCAACCTCCGTGACGATACGCCCCCGCAACGCGTGCCGGATATCTGGTATCAGGTTCGCAAAAAAATGCAGGACATCGCGCCGTCCCTGCCCGAAGGGGTGCAGGGTCCTGCCGTGGACGACGAGTTTGACGACACGTTCGGCACAATTTACGCCTTTATTCCCGAAGGTTTTACCCTGCGGGAGGTGCGGGATCGCGCAGAGACAATACGGCGCGAGCTCATGTCCCTGCCGGATATAGGCAAAACAACCCTGCTGGGCGAACAGCAGGAGCAGTGGGTTCTCGCCTTTTCTCCGGCGCGCCTGGCCGGGATGGGGCTCGATATTCAGGCGGTTGCCGACGCCCTCCGGGCGCAAAATGCGGTTGTCCCGGCAGGAACGATGCGTACCGAAAAAGAGAACATGGCGATCAAGGTCAGCGGAGCGCTCACGACCAAGGAGAGCTTACGCGCCGTCACGCTGCACGTGAACAATCGCTATATTCCGCTGACCGACATTGCCACCGTCACCCGGGAAATCGCCGAGCCACCGGCCCCGGCCTACCGGGTGAACGGCAAACCGGCTATCGGGCTGGCGGTGTCGATGGCGCCAACGGGCAACATGCTGCGTTTCGGCGCTGCGCTGAATGCCAGAATGGCGGCCCTCAGCGCCGGGCTGCCGCACGGTATCGAGATGGTGAAAGTTGCCGATCAGTCAGCGGTGGTCAGTGACGCGGTAAGCGGGTTTATCCGGGTGCTTATCGAAGCCGTTGTTATCGTGCTGGCGGTTTCATTTGTCTCGCTGGGGTTACGGGCCGGACTGGTGGTGGCGACGGCCATTCCGCTGGTGCTCGCCATGACGTTTGCCGGCATGATGCTCGCCGGCATCGGCCTTCAGCGTATCTCGCTCGGGGCGCTGATCATTGCCCTGGGCCTGCTGGTGGATGACGCCATGATCGCCGTCGAAACGATGGTCTCCCGGCTGGAAGCGGGGGATTCCCGTCGGCACGCGGCCACGCATGCGTTCAAAACGACGGCCTTCCCGATGCTCACCGGTACTCTGGTGATGATTGCCGGCTTTATTCCCGTTGGTTTTGCGGCCTCCAGCGCCGGTGAATACTGTTTTTCCCTGTTTGCGGTGGTGCTCATTGCCCTGCTCTGCTCCTGGGCTGTCGCGATCCTGTTTTCGCCGCTGACGGGCACGTGGCTGCTGCCGGAAAAAGTCAGACATCACGCGGCAGGCCCCGGCAGGATCGCGCGCGGGTACGGACGGCTTTTACGCCTAGCACTGCGCCACCGGCTCGCTACCGTGCTGATTGCGCTTGCCGCGCTGGGGCTGTCAGCGTACGGCACGACGTTTATGCAGGGCGAGTTTTTCCCCGCTTCGGACCGGCCAGAGCTGCTGGTCAGCCTGACGCTTCCGGCCAACGCGTCGCAGCCGGAAACGCTAAGAGAGGTGGAAAAGCTGGAAAAGGCGCTGGCAGGCAACGGCAACATCGATCGCTATTCGACGTACGTCGGGTCGGGCGCCATCCGTTTTTACCTGCCGATGGACGTGCTGCTGGAAAATGAAAATATCGCCCAGATGGTCGTGGTGGCTAAGGATCTTGAGGCGCGGGATCGTCTGCATGCTCGGCTCAACAGGATCCTGGCGACGCAGTTTAGCGACATCATCACGCGCGTGTCGCCCCTTGAGCTGGGGCCGCCCGTCGGCTGGCCCATCAAATACCGGGTGAGCGGGCCAGATTATCTGCAGGTTCGGGCGTTGGCGAACCGTCTCACGGACGCGATTGGCCGGTCTCCGTTCTCACGCGACGTTAACCAGACGGCCGGAGAGCCGGAGAGGGTCATTACCCTTAAGGTGAATCAGACGGCGGCCAGAGCGGCGGGAATATCGTCAGAAAGCCTCGCCCGCACGCTGAACACCGTCTGGTCCGGCAGCGTTGTTACCTCCATCAGGGATAATGACCGCCTTGTCGACGTGGTGCTGCGGGCCACGGACGATGCGCGTCACAGCACCGCCACCCTCTCCTCGCTCACGATTCAGGGGAATGACGGTAAAAAAATTCCGCTCAGCGCCGTTGCGACGCCGGTCTGGGGCGTGGACGATCCGGTCGTCTGGCGTCGGCAGCGCGTGCCCTTCATCACTGTGCAAACGGACCTTGCCCCGGGGCTAAAGGCTGAAGCGGTATCCGCGGCGCTGCGTCCGGCGGTCGACAAGCTGCGCGCGAGCCTGCCCGCAGGTTACAGCATTGAAGAAGGTGGCGCGGTTGCCGAATCGGATAAGGGGAACAGCTCCGTCTTTACCGTTCTTCCGGTAACGCTGGTCCTCATGCTGTTGCTGCTGATGCTTCAGCTGCGGCGATATTCCCGGATGCTGCTGGCCCTCCTGATGGCCCCGTTTGGCCTGCCGGGGATCGTGCTGGCTATGCTGCCCGGCGGTACGCCGATGGGGTTTGTCGCGCTGCTGGGCGTCATCGCCCTGGCGGGGATGATCGTGCGCAACGCGGTGATACTGATTAGCGAGGTTGACAGCAATCTTGCTCAGGGAATGGCAAACGATGCCGCAATTATGGCGGCCGCGGAGCACCGGGCCAGACCCATCTGCCTGACCGCCTGCGCCGCCATTCTGGGCATGATCCCGATCTCTCATCAGGTCTTCTGGGGGCCAATGGCCTATGCGATTATCGGCGGGCTGCTGGTCGCGACGCTGGTGACGCTGACCGTATTACCCGCGTCGTTTAGCCTGCTGTTACAGTGGGGAACTCAGCGTAAAGCCGCAGAAGACGGACTGCGCTGAGGCCCCCCTCGTTCCCCGATAGATTACGCGGCAGTCAGCGCAAAACGGTCCTTCAGGACATGGCGGATTTCATCCTCCGCCAGCTGCCGCGTTTCAGTGCCGTTCGCCGTGATGGTTTTCAGCATATCGCCCAGTAAAATCTGGCGTCCCTCCGGGCTGTGCTGCACCACTACCCGCTTCTGCACAAAGATGGCATCCGGGTGCGTGGAGTTAAGGTAGTTGGCCGGAACGAAGTCAATCCATTCCTGAGGGGTGAGATCAAAGCCGTACTGCCGGGCCCACTCTCCCTCAACCTTCGCCTCAAGCAGATACTCACCCTCCGCGCCGCGGCTTAGCCGAAACGTGTCGAAATCCTGCATGATATCCACATCAAGCGTGTCCAGCGCCATCGGCGCACGAATGCCGTAGCTGCCGAACCCGAGATCGCAAAGCCACTGTCGGCTATCTACCTCAGCGACGATCGCCATGTGGGTTTTCGGCCGCCGCACGGGGTAGAACATCGGGCGCGCCGCCACGAAGCGGTAAGAGATCCCTAACGCCGCCAGCGCCATGGCAAAAAGCCCGTTTACCTCATAGCAGTAGCCGCCGCGCCCCTGCGTTAACACCTTATCGGCGATATCGTCTGGCGCCAGCGAGACAACTTTGCCCGCCTGCACGTCCAGATTTTCAAAGGGAACGGAAAAGAGCTGATGGCGCATCAGCGCATGCAGGGTGGCCGTATCGGCACCCGCCGGTCCGGTGTAGTTTATGCGGTTGAAATAGGTGGAAATGTTGAAGTTATCGCTGTGCATAATGCCTCCTTGTCCTGAACATGCCGGACACTATAGATGGCGCGCATCAATGGCTGTATAGTCAGTTTTATCGAAAATTAGCCTGAACAGTTACCCATGTCTGCCCCGTCCCAGTCCTCTCCTCACTATCGCCGTATTGCGGATATGCTGCGTCTTACCATTACGTCCGGCGCGCTGCGTGCCGGCGACAGGATGATCTCCGCGCGCAAACTGGCCGAACGCGAGCGCGTTAGCCTTCCGACGGCACTGGAGGCCCTTCGCTGCCTTGAGGCTGAAGGGCTGATCGTTGCGCGCCCGCGTTCAGGCTATTACATCCGCCAGACCAGCCAGCCTGCGCGCGCGGAGCCCGCGCGTTCCACGCCGGGCCCGGTCCCCGTCACAATGTCCGCCGTGGCCCGGTCGCTGTTCAGCAGTGCAGAAGCCCGGCTGATCCCGCTGGGCGCCGCCCTGCCCGATCCCGCGTGGCTGCCGGGAGATGCCCTGCAGCGGGCGTTGCACTCTGCGGGCCGTCGTCTGGACGCGCATGGACAGAGCTACAGCCTGCCTCCGGGAAGGCGGGATTTGCGAAGCAAGATTGCCGCGCGCTCTGCCCAGTGGGGAGCCCGGTTCGGCGCGGACGATCTCATTATTACCGCAGGCGCGACGCAGGCGCTGCGCCTGGCCCTTCGGGCCGTGTGCCAGCAGGGTGACGTCGTGGCGATTGAGCAGCCAGCCTACTTTGGCACGCTCCTGCTGCTGGAGGATTTAGGCCTGAAGGCCTTAGCGATCCCCACCGACCCTGTGGAAGGCCTGCTGCTGGAACCGCTGGCGGACGCCATTCGCTGCCACCGCCCCGCGGCCGTTCTGGCCTCGCCCACTGTGCAAAACCCGCTGGGTGCCAGCATGCCCGTCGCGCGCAAGCAGGAACTGGTTGCCCTGCTTGAAGAGGCTGAAATTCCTTTAATTGAGGACGATGTTTATGGTGACCTGGTCGGCGAGGGGCAACGCCCTCCGGCCTGCAAGGCATTCGACCAGAGCGGGAATGTGATTTACTGCAGCTCCCTGTCCAAAACGCTTGCGCCGGGATGGCGAATCGGCTGGATCGCCGCCGGACGCTACTCCCCGCAGGTCTTACAGGCCCGCATGGCCGGAGAATGGGCTGGCGCCCCGCTGCTGGAAGCGGCGACGAGCGACGTTCTGGCGAGCGGCGACTACGATCGCCATCTGCGGCGGCTGAAGCGTCGGATCGCAGAGGGCGTTCGCGCCGTCGTGGCGCAGGTCAAGGCGAGCTTTCCGCCCGGTACGCGCGTTAACGTGCCCGCTGCCGGTTTCCTGCTGTGGGTTGAACTGCCTCAGCGGGTCAACGCGCTGGAGGTGCACCGTCGCGCGCTGGCGCTGGGTATTGGCGTCAGCCCTGGCCCCCTGTTTTCCCCTGCCGCGGAGTTAACGTACTTTCTGCGGCTGAACTGCGCAAACGAACCCACGCCCCGCCTGCTGAACGCCGTAGAACAGATTGGCGCGCTGTGTCACGAGCTGGCCGCTTTCACACCAGACTCTCCAGCCACTCGGTAAAGACCCGCACCTTGCGGGAGAGGTGGCGGTGTGGATAGAGCAGTGACAGCTTGCGGTCCGGCGAGCGATAGTCCGGCAGGACTTCAACCAGAAGACCGCGGTCAATGTAAGGCTGGAGAAAGAGATTCATCCCCTGCAATAACCCCAGCCCGGCCAGACCTGCCGCGATGTAAGCTTCGGAGTTATCCACGACAAGCTTACCGGGAAGGGTAATTTCCGCGATGCCTTCTGGCGTGGTAAACGTCCACGGATGAATTTGTCTGCTGCGGTTATTAATCCAGTTGATGGCCTGATGCTTGCGTAAATCATCCGGCGTTTCTGGCGTACCGTGTTTTGCCAGCCAGGCCGGGCTGGCGCAGGTCGTGATTTTGATGTTCCCGATTTTACGCGCGATATACTCGCCGTCGTCCAGCTCTCCCACCCGCAGCACGCAGTCCAGGCCATCCCGCAGCATATCCCGACGGCGGTCAGAGCTGCTCAGAATGATGTCGATCTCAGGATGCTGACGATAAAAATCAGGCAGATTAGGTATCACCCGCTGCGTGGCAAAAGAGACCGGCATATCCACACGCAGCTGACCGTGTATTGCCCGGTCCGTACCAAACGACTCCAGTAATTCGTCCGCCTGCGCCAGCAGGGGTTTACTCCGGCGATAAAAGGCTTCCCCATCCGGGGTCAGGCTAATCCGACGCGTTGTGCGCTGCAGTAGCCGGGTGCCGCTGTGCTGCTCCAGAAGCTGTAACGCTTTGGTGACTGCCGGACGATGGATCTGCAGATTCTCCGCCGCCTGGCTAAGACTGCCTGACTCAACAATTTCAATAAAAATTCGAAGAGCTTCAAAGAGGTTTATTTGCATAAGGAATGCTTTTGCCGCGAGCAGAATAATATGATTGTTATTAATTTTATAACAGTGATGAATCTTTTTGGCTATTTTTCCTAACAATCCTCCGCCCTACACTCTTCCCCATTCAAACGTGAGGGAGAGTCTGCTATGAAAAATAACCGTATTTGTCAGATCCTGGGCATCGAAAAACCTGTTATTCAGGGGCCGTTATCCTGGCTCACCGATGCCCGCTTGGTCGCAGCGGTCAGCAATGCCGGAGGGCTCGGCGTGCTGGGGCCCAATGCCGGTTTAACCGCCGACACCGCGGTCTCCACGCCGGAAGAAACCGCCGAAAAAATGCGCGAAGAAATTCGTAAAACCAAACGGCTGACCGAGAAACCCTTTGGCGTGAACCTGATCCCCACGGCCGTTAATGACGTCTGGACTGGGCCTATTCTTCAGGTGGTGAAAGACGAAGGCGTCAGGGCCGTGGTGTATACGGGCTACGGGGAAGGCAGCATTATTCCCTCCCTGTTCAGCGAGTTAAAAGAGGCGGGTATCGCCATTATCTACCGCGACATCAACCCAACGCCTGAGAACACCCGCCTCGCAGAAGAAATGGGGGCTGACATTATCGTCGCCACCGGTTTTGATGAGGGCGGGACGTTACCCGCAACGGTGCTTGGCACCTTTTCCATCGTGCCGCTGATTGCCGATGCCGTGAAGCACATTCCGGTGATGGCCGCGGGCGGCATTACCGACAATCGCACCGCCAGAGCGGCCCATGCATTGGGTGCGGAAGGCGTTTTTGCCGGGTCGGTCTTTATCAGCACGGAAGAAAGCCGCGTGCCGCAGGGGGTCAAAGAGAAAATCGTTGCCGCCAACGGTCTCGATTTGCTGCTTTTCCGCACCGTGCCCCATTACTACCGCGCTCTTCCCGGCAAGCTGGCGGAAAAACTGGCGGCGATGGATAAAGCAGGCGCAAGCAACGACGCGCTGGGCAAGGCGATGGGAGGATTACGGGGCCTGCGCCTGGGCATGCTTGAAGATAATACCGATGAAGGCTACATCGCGCTCGGCACGGGGATTGGGAACATCCGCAGCGTGAAAAGCGTGGCCGAAGTTGTGAATGCGTTAACGGTTGAGTAAGTGCCCGGCGTCCTGGCCTGCCCCAGGACGCCCGGCTCATCAGGGAATAATCCGCGCGGCTCTCAGCTGCGCGAACAGGCTGAAAAACATCTCATCGGTCGCCTGCATTTGCGTAAAGCCCGCCCTGCGCAGCTTGCTCCCGTCACCAAACATGTCGTAATTCCAGCCAAAGACAAAATCGGCAAAATGCCCGTCGCTCAGCTGCAAAATATCCGCTTCCTCCAGCCGCTCTTCGGCAAGCTCGCGCCATACGCCGCGATAGTCGTTAAACAGCTGATGAAATGACAGCCTCACCGGCGGCGCAGAGTCCAGTTCAAACCAGCGTGCGATGCGCGGCCATAGCTCGCTCCAGCGCCAGATATCGCCATTGTTCACGTTGAACGCCTGATTCTGTGCCGCAGGTGACGCAGCGGCCCACAGCGTTGCCTCTGCCAGCAGCCCGGCGTCGGTATGGTCAACGATGCTGTGCCAGGCCTGTTCCGAACTGGGAAAACGCAGCGGTAAACCCTGCGCCCTGCACAGGGAGGCGTACAGGGCGATGCTCAGCGCAAGGTTCATGGCATTGCCCGGTACCGGGCTCCCCACCACGCCCGGCCTGATGGCATTCCAGTGCCAGTCTTTCCCCCGCTGAAACTGGCTGAGCCACGCGAGCTGCGCGGCGTTAAATTCGGCACCCGGCACGCCGGGATCGCTTTCCCGCGCCGGGGTTTTAAACGGCCCCAGATGCGCACCATAGACTTTGTATCCCTGCATCAGGCTTACCGTCTGCAAAGGTGCCGTTTTTTCGAGGGTGCTGACCAGATTGCGCAGCATGGTGACGTTCGGCTCAACCATGTCCGTCCAGTTCGCCGCGTTCGCCCAGGCGCTGTAAAAGATGTGGGTAACACCGTTCAGGGCGTGCAGCGCCCTTGCGGTGTCCTGCGCATCCAGTAAATCGACGTTCACCATGGAAATGCCGTCCGGATGGGTTACCTCGCGGCGACTGAGGCCAATCACTTCCCACTGATGGTGCAGGAGCGTGTTGACCAGCTGTCTGCCGACAATGCCGCTGGCCCCCGCGACCAGGGCGACGTTGTGTTGCTGCATCTTATTCATGGTGTTTCTCCGCAAAGGGTGACAGAGGCAGTGTGATCTATTATTTTTTCTGGAGATATCCCCTGAAACCGATGGCACTTATAAGCAGAATCATTAAATGAATAACAAGCTCACCGCCATTTCTACCTTTCTACGCGTCGCTGAAGCGGGCTCGTTTTCGGCGGCCGCCCGTCAGACCGGGATTAAGCAGTCCGCCGTCAGTCAACAGATCGCGGCACTTGAGGATGAGCTTGGCGTGGTGCTGCTGCACCGTACGACGCGTACGATGAAGCTGACCGAACAGGGGGAACGTTACCGGCGTGATATGCAGCTTGTGCTGGACGCCATGGGGGAAGCGGAGAGGCGTTTACATCCTGCCGACCATCGCGTTCAGGGACGCGTCCATGTCCAGTTGCCGAGCGGCCTGGGGCAGATCATTTTGCCGCATCTGCTGGCGCTGCAGCACCTGCATCCCGAACTGCAGCTGATGCTTTCCCTGGATGACCGCCTTGCCGATCTGGTAACGGAGGGCGTGGATGTCGCGATACGGCTGGGCAGTGAGCCTCCGCAGGCGCACGCGGCTCGCGTGCTGGCGCGTATTGAAGCCGCGCTGTTTGCCGCACCCGGTTTTCAGGTAGTACACGCCGTCAGCGAGCTGGCGACGCTGCCACACGTACGGTTCAGCGGTGTTCCGCTGGATGCCCCCCTGCGCCTGATGTCCGACGAGGAAACGGTCGAGATCAGCGTGAATACCGTTTTCCGAGCCAACACCAGCGACGCGCTGCTGCAGGCGCTGGAATCCGGCATGGGTATCGGCGGCATGCAGCGACCGCTCGTGGCCAGGGCGCTGCAGGCGGGCACGCTGGTACCGGTGCTGCCCGACTGGCGGTTACCCGATCGCTTCCTCTATGCCGTCTACCCTGACGCCCGCTTTATTCCGCAGCGCGTCAGAAAGGTCGTCAGCGTAATCGAGCAGTTACTGCCTGAAATACTCAAGAAAAATTGATTGTTTCCGCCGTAAATGACGTGCATTTTTTAACCGCCAGGAATAGAGTGTTTTTACCGTATCCTCCTCTTTCTGGAGCACTTATGCCGGATTACCGTTTTTTCCAAAAAGGCCCGAACCTCATTGCGATCGAGAGCGCAAACACCGATGCGGCCGCTCAGCTCATCGCTCAGGGGTTTGAAAAACAGTTTGAGGAGATTGGCGCCGCGGATGAAAAAGAGGCGCTTACTCGGCTTGCCGATATCCGTAAAAATAACGAGATCGATCGCCATAACTTCCTGGCCGGTGCGGGCCAAATGCCGTGGATCGGCGTGCTGACGGCTGCGGCAACCTGGTTGACGCAAAAGAAATAACGCAACCATCCTCTACCTCGCCACCGGCAAATCGGCGTACCGCGTCGTATAGGCCGGTGACAGCATCTCACGCTTCATCGCCCAGGATTTCTCAATACCCTGCCCGGCAAACCATATCTTCCCTTTGCCGGAATGATTCAGGCTGTCCATCATCTCCATCAGCGCCGCGCTGTTGGCGCGCAGGCGATTATCGTCAAACAAATTAAGCTGGGCGACGCCGCTGCTGAAAAAGTCCGCAAGCATGACCCCGGCTTTCATATAGCGATAGCCGTCGAGCCATATACGCCCCAGCGCCTCCGTGGCGGCGCGGATGATATCCCGTGAGTCATTGGTAGGCGTCATCAGGGTGACGGAAGCCTGATTGCCGTAATAAATTTCGTTGTCCGCGTGCGGGCTGGTGCGCACAAATACGCTGATAAAACGACAGTATTGATGCTCGCCGCGCAGTTTTTCCGCAGCGCGTTCCGCGTAGGCGCAAATGGCCTGGTGCATCTCTTCATATTGGGTAATACGGTGTCCAAACGAACGGCTACAGATAATTTGCTGCTTGGTGGGGGTGAACTCCTCCAGAGCAAGACAGGGCTCACCGCGCAGCTCGCGGGCCGTACGTTCCAGTACCACGTTGAAATGTTTGCGGATGACCCAGGACGACGCTTCCGCCAGCTCCAGCGCCGTGGTGATCCCCATAGCGTTGAGCTTTTTCGTGATGCGCCGCCCTACTCCCCACACCTCCTCTACCGGAACCTTTTCCAGCAGCTTACGCTGCCGCTCGCGGCCTGAGAGATCGACCACGCCGCCCGTGCTGGCCCAGCGTTTCGCCGCATAGTTGGCCAGCTTTGCAAGGGTTTTGGTCGGGGCAATACCGACGCCAACGGTTAGGCCCGTATTTTTAAAGACCTCTGTGCGCATCTGGTGACCGAACGCTTCCAGCGACAGGCAGTGGCTGACCCCTGAAACGTTCACGAACGCCTCATCGATGGAGTAAATCTCGATTGCCGGGGCGAGATCGGTCAGCGTCTGCATGACCCGACTGCTGAGATCGGCATACAGCGCATAGTTCGAGCTAAAGACGTAAACTTTTGACGGATATAGCTTTTCTTTGAATTTAAAATACGGCTCACCCATTTTTATGCCGAACTGCTTTGCCTCCCGCGACAGCGAAATAATGCAGCCGTCGTTATTGGACACCACCACGATGGGTTTCCCCTGCAGATCGGGGCGGAAGACCCGTTCGCAGGAGGCGTAAAAGCTATTCACATCAACCAGCGCGAACATGTTTATGCGTTTTGAGCGTGTGGGTGACGACGCCGAAGATCTGCAGCTCCTCTTCGGACTGAAAGGTAATCGGCTGATAGCGGGCATTATGCGGCAGAAGTCTCAGAACCGGGCGGGTCTGTAGCTCTTTCACCGTAAACTCACCGGCGACCGACGCCACGACGATATCCCCGTGTTCGGCATTTAACGAACGATCGACCACCAGCAGATCGCCGTCGCCGATCCCCGCCCCAATCATGGAGTCTCCACTCACCTTGATAAAATAGGTCGCACTGGGGTGTCTGACTGCCAGCCGGTTAAGATCGAGACGATCCTCCACATAATCCTGCGCCGGGCTGGGAAAACCACAGGCCACGCGTTCTAAAAACAAAGGTAATTCAATGGCTTGTTTTGGGTGATAAGAAAAGAGAGTGTCCATAATGCCTTTCTCGCCAGATACTGTATATAAATACAGTATTACGGATTATGGACAAGGATCAAGGTCATTTCCAAAGGCGAACCCAAACGCGTTGAAGTTTGAGCGGTTTTAATTTAGCAACGTTGCCCGCCGTTAACAGGCCTGACAGCACAAGTCATATAAAAGTCATCTAGATTATGACTTATAAAAAATAACATCACTATTAAATAACTACACATTGACTTTTAAGTCAGATAAAAGCATATTTTACCGAACGAATTAACAAGACTTACTGGAGAATATTTTCCATGCCAGCCCGTGACTATCCAGACAAGCGTGTTGCACGCGGTCTGGCAAAGGAGGCCGATCTCAGGATGTTGAGCGCCCGCATCGATCCCGATCTGATGGAGTACATCAGAACCACCGCCTTTGAGACGCGTAAGAGCAAGCAGGAGATTGTGGCGGAAGCGTTAGCGCTGCACAGGCAGAAAAGTCAGACAGGAGCCTAAGCGCGCAAAGCCGGAAGCATCCTTCAGGCTTTGCGCGTGTCACCTTTAATCCCTCAGCGAATTCAGCGTTTCCAGTGCTTCAGGCGGCAAACGCAGCTCCCCCGCCGCGAGGTTTTGCCGTAAATGCGCTACGGAAGAGGTGCCAGGGATCAGCAGAATATTCGGGGAACGCTGCAGCAGCCATGCCAGCGCAACCTGCATTGGCGTTGCGCCCAGTGAATCCGCGACGGTCTTCAGCCCGGAAGATTGCAGTGGCGTAAAGCCGCCCAGCGGGAAGAACGGCACATACGCGATCCCCTGCTGCGCCAGCAGATCCACCAGCGCGTCGTCACCCCGGTTCACTATGTTGTACATGTTCTGCACGCACACCACCGGAACCATTTTCTGGGCTTCCGCAACCTGGGTGGCCGTGACGTTGCTCAGGCCAATATGACGCACCAGACCCTGCTGCTGTAATTCGGCCAGGGTGGAGAGCGGTTCAGCAATTGACCCTTCCGCCGGCCCGTGCGCGCTAAACATGATTCTGAGATTCACCACGTCCAGCACGTCCAGCTGCAGATTACGCAGGTTGTCATGCACCGCCTGAGTCAGTTCCTGCGCGGAAAAGGCCGGCAGCCAGGCACCTTTGTCGTTGCGACGGGCGCCAATCTTGGTGACGAGCGTCAGATCGTCCCGGTAAGGGTGAAGCGCCTCGCGGATCAGCTGGTTAGTGACATGAGGACCATAAAAATCACTGGTATCAATGTGGTTCACCCCCGCCGCCACCGCTTCGCGCAGCACGTCCAGCGCGGCCTGCTTATCCTTCGGTGGACCAAAGACGCCCGGCCCGGCGAGCTGCATCGCACCGTAGCCCAGTCGTTTTACCGTCCGCGTCCCGAGCGCGTACGTCCCGCTTTTATCAATGCTGCTCATGTTAACCTTCCTCATAAAAATGATCCGGATTTACAACAGGTTCCTTACCGGAGCCCTTAGTTAAGCGCGAGTTAAATTAAAGTTTAAATTCTATACGACGATAGTATTGGTGTACCTCTGCATCCTTTCTAACGGACGACCGCTATGCTGAAAAATTTGCACGTGATTACCGGTATTATCTTTGCCCTCACCATATTCTGTCTGTTGCAAGTTGTCACGGGAGGGTTGTTCTACTCTGCCGTCAGCAACGATCGCCATAACTTCCAGAATTCCGGCGTGCTCAATGCCCAGCAGGAAAGCCTGAGCGACAGCGTGAACACGCTGGTGAAAACGCGCGTCACCGTCACCCGCGTGGCGATCCGCTACCTGAAAAACCAGCGCGACCCGGCTTCCCTTGCGGCGATCAATAAACTGCTTGGCACCGCAGCCGACTCGCTGGCAAAAGCCGAAGCCTATAACAAAGAGTGGCAGAAGCTGCCGCAGGTTAACGGCCAGGAGGCAGCATTAACCGACGAGATGCAGAAGTCCTGGAACCAGATGCACGAAGTGATGCGCCTATCGATTGAGTATCTGCGTGCCGACAACTACCAGGCCTATGGCGATCTGGACGCCCAGCAGGCGCAGGACGAGATGGAAGCGGTCTATAACCGCTGGCGCGCCGAAAACAACACCCTGCTGAAGGCCGCAACCGAAGAGAACCAGAGCAGCTTCACGCAGATGCAGTGGACGCTGGCGGCGATTCTGCTGGCCGTTATCGCGGTTCTGGTGGTCATCTGGCAGGGTTTACAGCACCTGCTGTTAAAACCCCTCCACTCCATTATGAACCATATTCGCGCCATTGCAGGGGGTGACCTGACGCAGGAGATCGCTATCTCCGGTCGCAATGAGATGGGCCAGCTGGCCGCGGGCCTGCATGAGATGCAGCAGTCGCTGGTGACCACCGTCAGCGCCGTACGGGGAAGTACAGATTCCATCTACACCGGCGCAGGCGAAATTGCCGCAGGAAGCAACGATCTTTCCGCCCGCACCGAGCAGCAGGCCGCCTCGCTCGAAGAGACCGCCGCCAGCATGGAAGAGCTGACCGCGACGGTTAAGCAGAACTCCGATAACGCCCGTCAGGCCACGCTGCTGGCGAAAAACGCCTCTGAAACGGCCGCGCGCGGCGGTCACGTCGTGGATAACGTGGTTCGCACCATGAACGAAATCGCCGACAGTTCGCAGCAAATTGCGCATATTACCGGCGTGATCGACAGCATCGCGTTCCAGACCAACATTCTGGCGCTTAACGCCGCGGTGGAAGCGGCACGCGCCGGGGAACAGGGCCGTGGTTTTGCGGTTGTTGCAGGTGAAGTCCGTACGCTGGCGAGCCGCAGCGCGCAGGCGGCGAAAGAGATCAAAGGGCTTATCGAGAACTCCGTCAGCCGGGTGAATACCGGTTCTGAGCAGGTTAGCGAGGCTGGCACCACCATGAAGGAAATTGTCGCCGCCGTCACCCGCGTGACTGATATCATGGGTGAGATTTCATCAGCCTCTGACGAGCAGAGCCGCGGTATTGAGCAGGTGAGCCTGGCCGTTTCGCAGATGGACAGCGTGACGCAGCAAAACGCCGCGCTGGTGCAGGAGTCCGCCACGGCGGCTGCGGCACTGGAAGATCAGTCCGAGCAGCTGCGCCAGGCGGTAGCCGCGTTTCGTCTGAACGGCAAAGAAAAGGCGGTCGCCCCACGCCCCGCCAGTCTGAAAACGCCACAGCTGCTGCGTCCGGCAACGACAACCGCCTCCACCGACAGCAACTGGGAAACGTTCTGAGTCTCAGGCGGGCGAGAAGATCGCCCGCTAGCGGCTGCGCTTGGCGTGCCGCTCCCAGTTATCCCGTTTTGCCTCATCTGATTTTCGCAGTGAAACATAACATGCCCCGCTGCCGCCGTGATGCGGCAGCGCCGCGCAGAAGGCCTGCACTTCCTCGAACTCGGTTAACCAGCGCGCCAGATAGCTGCGCACCACGTTGGGATGCGAGTTCTGCTCGCGCCCTTTCCCGTGAATGATAATCAGATTGCGTAACCCGTCGCGTCCGGCCTGGCGAATAAAAGAATAGAGCATCTGACGGCAGCGTTCGGCGGGCTGACGCAGGAGGTTTAAGCTGGCCTGGCGGGCATATTTCCCCGAGCGCAGCTTATCGATAACGCCCTGCTGTACCCCTTCACGCTGGAACGCCAGCGGTTCTTCCAGGGGAAGCATGTCAAGAAAATCCAGCGTCAGGAAGTTATCCAGCTGTTCGCTATCCACCTCCTCGCGCGTCCGCGTATTGCGGCTGGGCTGCCAGTGAATATCCGCGCAGCGCTTCAGGGGCTGGACATCTTCCATGGCGTCAAGAAAAAATGATTTGTCGTCAGGGTTCATGGACATCCTCCGGCTGCATCTGAGGACTGTACTATACCTGCGCCAGAGACCGGCCTCAATCACCGTTACGGGGCAATGCGCGGCAATAATATTAACCTGATGAATATATATAGTAATTATTAAATAGATTTAAATAAGACTTAACTAAAATTTCAGCAAAGGTAAAATACGTGATTTATGTTAAAATTTCGTGAAATCAATCACTCGCCAGCCTTTCATTTTTCGGGAAAGGTGTTATACCTAAATATACCTGCCTCATGGAAATAATACCCAGGATTGGCGAAAGGACGCACTGCTGTGTGTACTATAGGGTCTGTCTGATGTCGGGCAGATCCTGTTTTTTTAATCTGCATTTCACGCGACGATTATTTTTCTCGCTTCCCTTCTGAACTGCGTAATTAATGACTCAGCAAGGGGCGTCTGACGTGAATCACGGCGCTGAATTAAATAATATGTTGCTTTAGGAAGCGATTCGATAACCGGCAGCATGACCAGACGGTGCGCCAGCAGCGGGTCACAGCCCAGCTCCTGCGGCAATATGCTTAAAAAATCACTTTGCGCGACCAGGCTAATACAGGAAGAAAATGTTTCGCAAACCACACCAATTCGCGGTATTTGCGAACGATCGCTAAATACCTCTTCTAATTGCTTATAATAACTTCCCCGCGGCGTCGGCATTGTCCAGTTATAATGCAGGAGTTCATTAATTGACGTTGCCCCCATTGCCGGATGCCCCTCCCGACAAAATACCGCAAACGGTTTTTCGAAGAGCTTTTCAAACGTAAATTCCTGGTCGTAAGGCCCCTGATAATAGGTGTTGATGGTGAAGTCCAGTTCGCCCTGGCGTAATTCATTGATCATCGACACCAGCTGCCCTTCCATAATCCTCACCTTGACCTGCGGATGCTGCGCATGAAAGCGGGTGATAACGGCGGGCATCAGCGTGCGTGAAACGCTGGCCCCCATCCCGATGTTGATCTGCCCGGCCAGCTCCCCCTGCCGCTGACGGATATCATCCTGCGCCGCGCGCAGCTCTTCCAGAATCAACCTGGCGCGCTGGTAAAAGCCCTCACCGCATTCGGTCAACGCGACGCCCTTACTCCTGCGCACGAAAAGCTGCGCCGCCATGCCCTCCTCCAGCTCTTTGATGGATTTGGTCAGCGCCGGCTGGGAAAGATTCAGCGTCCTGCTGGCACCGCGAATGCTGCCCTGACGCGCTACCTCAACAAACGCCCGGATTTGATGAAATTTAATCTGGAATGTCATAGCCCGACCGATAACCGTTGTTTATCAGAGTAAAGAAACTGTCATCTACTTTAATGGAAAGGGATGTGCGAGGGTAATTCCTGAACGGTTAAAACTGTGAAAAATCGGTTAGTGATAAGTAAAAACTATCACAGCGTGAAGCAGTTCACATATTTTAATGATGACAGGAACAGATATGGACACACTGGCGCAGTACATCCAGACACTATCCCCGCAGCTGAGCGCATGGCGTCGCGATTTTCACCATTTCGCGGAATCCGGCTGGGTAGAGTTTCGAACGGCCGCGAAAGTCGCGGAAATCCTCGACTCGCTGGGCTACGAACTGGCGATGGGCCGCGACGTCGTCGATGCCGAAAGCCGGATGGGGCTGCCCGATGCCGCTACCCTGGCGCAGGAGTTTGCCCGCGCGCGGGCGCAGGGCGCGCCTGAGAAATGGCTGGCGCCGTTTGAAGGCGGGTTTACCGGCATTGTGGCGACCCTCAATACCGGCCGCCCTGGACCGACCCTGGCGTTTCGCGTCGACATGGATGCCCTTGATTTAAGCGAAGCGCTGGATGAAAGCCATCGCCCGTTCCGCGACGGGTTTGCCTCCTGCAACGCGGGCATGATGCACGCCTGCGCGCACGACGGCCACACCGCTATTGGTCTGGGGCTGGCGCAGGTGCTTAAGCAGAATGACGCGCAGCTCAACGGCACCATCAAGCTGATCTTCCAGCCAGCCGAAGAAGGCACCCGCGGGGCGCGCGCCATGGTTGCCGCCGGCGCGCTGGACGACGTGGACTATTTCACGGCTATTCATATTGGTACCGGCGTCCCTGCCGGAACGGTGATTTGCGGCAGCGATAACTTTATGGCCACCACCAAGTTCGACGTGAACTTTACCGGCGTTGCCGCACACGCGGGCGGTAAACCGGAGGACGGACGTAACGCCCTGCTCGCCGCCGCGCAGGCCGCCCTCGCCCTGCACAGCATCGCCCCGCACAGCGACGGCGCCTCCCGGGTGAACGTCGGGGTGATGCAGGCGGGCAGCGGACGCAACGTGGTGCCCGCCAATGCCCTGATAAAGGTTGAAACGCGCGGCGAAACCGAAGCGATTAATCAGTACGTCTTTGAACGCGCGCAGGCGGTCATTACCGGCGCAGCGGCGCTCTACGGCGTGAGCGCCGAGATGCGCCTGATGGGCGCCGCGACGTCCAGCGCGCCGACACCGGCGTGGGTTGATTACCTGCGCGAACAGGCGAGCCAGGTTTCCGGGATTATTCACGCCATCGATAAGGTGAAAGCGCCAGCGGGTTCCGAAGACGCCACGCTGATGATGGCCCGCGTGCAGGAGAACGGCGGCATGGCGTCCTATATGGTGTTCGGCACCGATTTGAGCGCCGGACATCACAACGAAAAATTCGACTTCGATGAGCAGGTCATGGCGATTGCCATTGAAACGCTGGCGCGAACTGCGCTCAATTTCCCGTGGACGCGAGGTGTGTAATGCAGGAGAACTACGCTTTTATTGCCGATGCGATCGACACGCGATGTCGGACGTTAACCGATATTGCCGATGCGATCTGGGATCGTCCTGAAACCCGCTTTGAAGAGTTCTGGTCCGCCGAGCGGCTCGCCAGCGAGCTTGAGGCCGAGGGCTTCACGCTGACGCGCGAGGCCGGCGGTATTCCAAATGCCTTTATCGCCAGCTTCGGCAGCGGGAAACCGGTCATCGCCCTGCTGGGCGAATACGACGCGCTGGCCGGGCTAAGCCAGCAGGCGCACTGCGCGACGGCGCAATCCGACACGCCGGGAGCCAACGGCCACGGCTGCGGGCATAACCTCTTAGGCACCGCGGCGCTTGCGGGCGCGGTGGCGGTGAAAAGCTGGCTGGAGCAGCACGGCGGCAGCGGAACGGTGCGTTTTTATGGCTGTCCCGGCGAGGAAGGTGGCTCCGGGAAAACCTTTATGGTGCGCGAAGGCCTGTTTGATGACGTCGATGCCGCCGTCACCTGGCATCCGGAAGCCTTCGCCGGGATGTTTAACGTCAGCACGCTGGCGAATATTCAGGCCGCCTGGCGTTTTCACGGCGTGGCGGCACACGCGGCCAACTCCCCCCATCTGGGACGCAGCGCGCTCGACGCCGTGACGCTGATGACCACCGGCACCAACTTCCTTAACGAACACATCATTGAGAAAGCGCGCGTCCATTACGCCATCACCGACACCGGCGGGATTTCGCCCAACGTGGTGCAGGCGCAGGCGGAGGTGCTGTACCTGATCCGCGCCCCGGAGATGGCCGATGCGCAGCAGATCTACGAACGCATCGAGAAAATCGCCCAGGGCGCGGCGATGATGACCGAAACCACCGTCGAGTGCCGCTTTGATAAAGCCTGCTCCAGCTACCTGCCGAACCGCACGCTTGAAGCGGCGATGTATCGCGCGTTGCAGCACTACGGCACGCCGCTCTGGACGGAGGAAGAACGCGCCTTCGCCCGCGAGATCCGCGCCACCCTGACGCCCAACGATCTGCAAAACAGCCTGAAAAATATTGCCGCGACGGGCGGTGACGCGGGTAAAGCCTTTGCCCGGCGTCATCAGGAGACGCTGCTGGTGGATGAAGTCGCGCCCTATGCCATCACCGACAACGTGCTGGCGGGTTCAACCGACGTGGGCGACGTCAGCTGGAAAATGCCGGTCGCCCAGTGCTTCAGCCCCTGCTTTACCGTCGGCACGCCGCTGCACACCTGGCAACTGGTGGCGCAGGGGCGTACCTCCATTGCCCACAAAGGCATGCTGCTGGCCGGAAAAGTGATGGGGGCGACCGCACTCAATCTGCTGCAGGACGCGGCGCTGCTGAAAAAATGCCGTGAAGAGTTCGAACAACAAATACAAGAAAAACCGTACGTGTGTCCGATCCCACAGGGCGTGACACCGTCACCTTTAAAATAAAAAAACACAACACAACAACACAACACTCCCGAGGAACGCCCATGAGTATGTCATCCATACCTTCGCATTCCCCATCCGGTAAGCTCTATGGCTGGGTTGAAAGGATCGGCAATAAAGTGCCGCACCCTTTCCTGCTGTTTATCTATCTGATTGTGATTTTAATGGTCGCCACCGCCGTGCTCTCCGCCTTTGACGTGAGCGTGCGCAGCCCGGCTGACGGCAGCCTGGTGGCGGTAAAGAACCTGCTCAGCGTTGACGGGCTGCACTGGTTTTTACCCAACGTCATCAAAAACTTCAGCGGCTTCGCCCCGCTGGGCGCCATTCTGGCGCTGGTTTTGGGCGCCGGGCTGGCTGAACGCGTGGGCTTGCTGCCCGCATTAATGGTGAAGATGGCTTCTCACGTCAGCGCGCGTTACGCCAGCTATATGGTGCTGTTTATCGCCTTCTTCAGCCATATCTCCTCCGACGCCGCGCTGGTGATCATGCCGCCGATGGGCGCGCTGATTTTCCTCGCCGTCGGGCGTCATCCCGTGGCGGGCCTGCTGTCGGCGATTGCGGGCGTGGGCTGCGGATTTACCGCTAACCTGCTGATCGTCACCACCGACGTGCTGCTCTCTGGCATCAGCACGGAGGCGGCGAAGACCATCGATGCGGCCATGCACGTCAGCGTGATCGACAACTGGTACTTTATGGCAAGCTCGGTCATTGTCCTGACGATTGTCGGCGGGCTGATTACCGATAAAATCATCGAGCCGCGGCTGGGTAAATGGGAAGGCCGTAGCGATGAAAAGCTGGAAACCCTGAGCAAAGAGCAGCGCTTCGGCCTGCGCGTGGCGGGCGTTGTCTCGCTGGCCTTTATCGCGCTGGTGGCGCTGATGGTGGTGCCGGAAAACGGTATATTGCGCGATCCGGTTAAACATACCGTCCTGCCGTCGCCGTTTATTCAGGGCATCGTGCCGCTGATTATCCTCTTCTTCTTTGTCGTTTCGCTCGCCTACGGTATCGCGACCGGTAAGATCCGCCGTCAGGGCGATCTGCCGCAGCTGATGATCGAGCCGATGAAAGAGATGGCGGGATTTATCGTGATGGTGTTCCCGCTGGCGCAGTTTGTGGCGATGTTTAACTGGAGCAACATGGGCAAGTTTATGGCCGTGGGCCTGACCGACGCGCTGGAGGCTGCCGGGCTAAGCGGCGTACCGGCGTTTGTCGGCCTGGCGCTGCTGTCATCCCTGCTGTGCATGTTTATCGCCAGCGGCTCCGCCATCTGGTCGATTCTGGCCCCGATCTTCGTACCGATGTTTATGATGCTGGGTTTTCATCCTGCGTTTGCCCAGATCCTGTTCCGCATCGCGGACTCCTCGGTGATTCCGCTGGCGCCGGTTTCGCCGTTTGTTCCGCTGTTTTTAGGCTTCCTGCAGCGCTATAAACCCGAGGCCAAACTGGGTACCTACTATTCGCTGGTTTTACCCTACCCGCTTATCTTTTTAGGGGTATGGCTGGTGATGCTGGTGGCATGGTATCTTGTCGGCCTGCCGATTGGGCCGGGGATTTACCCGAGGCTGAACTAAAGGAATGAGGATGCTGAGATTACTCGAAGATAAGATTGCGACGCCGCTCGGGCCGCTGTGGGTGATCGCGGACGAGCAGTTCTGCCTGCGCGCCGTCGAATGGGAAGAGCACAGCGACCGGATGGAAGAACTGCTCAATGTTCACTACCGCTCGCAGGGGTATGAACGTATCCGCGCCACCAACCCGGGCGGGCTGAGCGACAAGCTTGCCGCCTACTTCGAAGGCGATCTCAGCATCATTGATACTCTGCCAACCGCCACGGCAGGCACGCCTTTTCAGCGCGAAGTGTGGCAGGCGCTGCGGTCCATTCCCTGCGGGCAGGTCATGCATTACGGCCAGCTCGCGGAACAGCTAGGCCGCGCAGGCGCCGCACGCGCGGTGGGTGCCGCCAACGGCTCTAACCCGGTCAGCATCGTGGTGCCCTGCCATCGCGTCATTGGCCGCAACGGTACCATGACAGGCTATGCCGGCGGCGTGCAGCGCAAAGAGTGGTTACTGCGTCACGAAGGGTATCTCCTGCTCTAGCTCCCAGGCTTTTTGTGCTTAATTTTCTACCGGTTAGGCTAAAAATCCATAATCAAGCTGTGGAATTTCAAGAAGATGGCGACACGTTGCCGTCTCTTGTCCTTATTGAGGGTTTGTCAGGCTTACGTACTTACCAAAAAGATGTTAAAATTGACCAATATCAATTAAGGCTTGAGCAAACCTATGATCCCGGAAAAGCGAATTATACGACGCATTCAGTCTGGCGGTTGTGCTATCCATTGCCAGGATTGCAGCATCAGCCAGCTCTGTATCCCGTTTACCCTGAATGAGCATGAACTCGATCAGCTTGATAATATCATCGAGCGCAAAAAGCCTATTCAGAAAGGGCAGACGCTGTTTAAAGCGGGAGACGAACTGAAATCGCTCTATGCTATCCGTTCTGGCACCATCAAAAGCTACACCATCACCGAACAGGGTGATGAGCAGATCACCGGCTTCCATCTGGCGGGTGACCTGGTGGGCTTTGATGCCATCGGCACGGGCCATCACCCGAGCTTTGCTCAGGCACTCGAAACCTCAATGGTTTGCGAAATCCCGTTTGAAACCCTGGACGATCTGTCCGGTAAGATGCCTAACCTGCGTCAGCAGATGATGCGTCTGATGAGCGGTGAGATCAAAGGCGATCAGGACATGATTCTGCTGCTTTCTAAAAAGAACGCTGAAGAGCGCCTGGCCGCGTTTATCTACAACCTCTCCCGCCGCTTCGCCGAGCGTGGCTTCTCGCCGCGTGAATTCCGTCTGACGATGACGCGTGGCGATATCGGCAACTACCTGGGTCTGACCGTGGAAACCATCAGCCGTCTGCTGGGCCGTTTCCAGAAAAGCGGGATGCTGGCCGTTAAAGGTAAATACATCACTATCGAAAACGGTGAAGCGCTTGCCGTTCTTGCCGGGCACGCCCGCAACGTGGCGTAACTCTCCGCATGTTGATGACCAGACCATAAATTCTTGTGATTTATTGGTCTGGTATAATCACTTCTGTTTCAAGAAATTTTCACCGTAGCACGTCCCCACACAGCGCCCGAAAGGTTCTCGTTGAGGTTATGAATTGAGAGAAAGTTTGTTTTTCGTTTCAGTCGTGATTGCCTCTGTGACCTTTATCTTCATCTGGATCATGCTTGTCGGTCCGATGAAGGGGGAAGAAAAAACCTACGTCCAGGATTCCACGACCTTTGCGATAGCGGTGATGGTGCTGCTGTTTATTGCGTTTATCGCGGTGACGACGACGGTACTTTTCCTCTGATAAATTTTCATGAATTATTGATCTGGCAAAACCTCCCCTCTGTTTCATTCAGGATATATAGGTTACTCTTTTAATTACAGACTGTGGTGACAGTAGTAAGGAGACCTGTATGGCCAAGTATCAAAACATGCTGGTAGCTATCGATCCGAATCAGGACGATCAGCCGGCATTACGACGTGCTGTGTATTTACATCAACGGATTGGTGGCAAAATCAAAGCGTTTTTGCCGATCTATGACTTCTCGTATGAGATGACCACCCTTCTGTCGCCTGACGAGCGCACCGCTATGCGTCAGGGCGTCATCAGCCAACGTACCGCGTGGATCCGTGAACAGGCGAAGTATTACCTGGAAGCGGGCGTGCCCATTGATATTAAAGTGGTCTGGCATAACCGACCTTTCGAAGCCATCATCCAGGAAATTGTCGCCGGTGGGCACGACCTGCTGCTGAAGATGGCGCACCAGCACGACAAGCTGGAATCCGTGATCTTCACCCCGACCGACTGGCACTTGCTGCGCAAATGCCCTTGCCCGGTCTGGATGGTGAAAGACCAGCCGTGGCCTGAAGGCGGGAAAGCCGTTGTGGCGGTAAACCTCGCGAGCGAAGAGGATTACCACAATTCGCTGAACGAGAAGCTGGTGAAGGAGACCATCCAGCTTGCTGACCAGGTGAATCATACCGAAGTGCACCTGGTGGGCGCCTATCCGGTCACCCCGATTAACATTGCCATTGAGCTGCCTGAATTTGACCCGAGCGTGTACAACGACGCGATCCGCGGTCAGCATCTGCTGGCCATGAAAGCGCTGCGCCAGAAATTCAGCATCGATGAGAAAATGACCCACGTAGAAAAAGGCCTGCCTGAAGAGGTGATCCCGGACCTGGCGGAACACCTGCAGGCGGGGATTGTGGTGCTGGGCACCATTGGCCGGACCGGTATTTCTGCCGCGTTCCTCGGCAATACCGCCGAACAGGTGATCGACCATCTGCGCTGCGACCTGCTGGTCATTAAGCCGGATGAGTATCAGACGCCGGTTGAGCTGGACGATCCGGAAGACGATTAACGCCTGACGCCCGGCGGCGCAGGCTTGCCGGGCCTACAAAACCATAGGCCGGGTAAGCGTCAGCGCCACCCGGCAATAAAAAAACCGCCGAATTCGGCGGTTTTTTCGTTTCAGCGCAACTTACAGTGATTTCAGAATCGCATCCACGCTGGCTTTAGCATCGCCGAACAGCATGTGGGTGTTCTCTTTGAAGAACAGCGGGTTCTGAACCCCGGCATAGCCGGTATTCATGGAGCGTTTGAAGACGATCACGTTCTGCGCCTTCCACACTTCGAGAACAGGCATACCGGCGATTGGACTACCCGGGTCGTCCTGTGCAGCAGGGTTAACGGTATCGTTAGCACCAATAACCAGCACGGTGTCGGTGTCGGCGAAATCATCGTTGATCTCATCCATTTCCAGCACGATGTCGTATGGCACTTTCGCTTCCGCCAGCAGCACGTTCATGTGGCCAGGCAGACGCCCTGCCACCGGGTGAATACCAAAGCGAACCTTGATCCCGCGCGCGCGCAGCTTCTCGGTGATTTCCGCCACAGGATACTGCGCCTGCGCCACCGCCATGCCGTAGCCCGGGGTGATGATCACGGAATGCGAGTTTTTCAGCATGTCTGCGGTATCTTCCGCAGAAATTTCACGGTGCTCCCCCACTTCTTCATCCGCACTGGAAGAAGACCCATCGGTCCCGAAACCACCGGCGATAACGCTGATGAACGAGCGGTTCATCGCCTTACACATGATGTAAGACAGGATCGCACCGGAAGAACCCACCAGCGCACCGGTGACGATCAGCAGGTCGTTGCTCAGCATAAAGCCTGCCGCCGCTGCCGCCCAACCCGAGTAGGAGTTCAGCATCGAGACAACCACCGGCATATCCGCACCGCCGATGGACGCCACCAGGTGCCAGCCGAAGGCCAGCGCGATGATGGTCATTACCAGCAACGCCAGCACCTGCAGGCCCACGCTTTCGGTACGCACGAAGACCACCAGCAGTACAAACGACACCACCAGCGCCGCCAGGTTCAGCTTATGACGGTTTGGCAGCATCAGCGGTTTAGAGGAGATCTTCCCGCGCAGCTTGCCGAACGCGACAATAGAGCCGGTGAAGGTTACCGCACCGATGAAGATACCGAGGAACACTTCCGTCAGGTGGATGTTCACCAGAATCGGTTCCAGACCCGGTTCGTGATACAGGTAGCTGTTGAAGCCCACCAGCACCGCCGCCAGACCCACGAAGCTGTGCAGAATGGCAACCAGCTCCGGCATCTCAGTCATTTCAACGCGTTTTGCCAGGCGAATACCAATCGCGCCGCCGATGATCATCGCTACCAGGATCCACGCCACGTTGCCGGTATCCGGCCCGAAGATGGTGGCAATCAGCGCAATCGCCATCCCGGCGATACCAAAGTTATTCCCCTGCTGAGACGTTTCGTGTTTGGAAAGCCCCGCCAGACTGAAAATAAACAGGATTGCAGCAACAATGTATGCAGCTGTCACTAATCCTCCAGACATATGCTACCCCTTAGCCTTTACGAAACATTTTCAGCATGCGCTGAGTCACGGTGAAACCACCGAAAATATTGATACTGGCGATCAGCACCGCGATGAAGCTCAGGAAGCTGATCCAGCCGCCGTGACCAATCTGCAGTAACGCCCCCACCACGATGATCCCGGAGATGGCGTTGGTGACCGACATCAGCGGCGTATGCAGCGCATGGGAGACGTTCCACACCACGTAGTAGCCCACGACGCAGGAGAGCGCGAAGACGGTAAAGTGGCCGAGGAACTCTTTTGGCGCGACGTCAGCCAGCCAGCCGAACAGAATAATCACCAGCGCCATGATCGCGTATTTGCGCCACGGAGAAGCCGGTTTGGCGGGTTCTTTTGGCTCAGGCGCCGCTTTCGTTGCCGCCTGAGGCTGAGCAGAAACCTGAATAGGCGGCGCAGGCCAGGTAATTTCACCTTCGCGGACGACGGTGACGCCGCGCACCACCACATCGTCGAAATCAACGGTGACGTTGCCGTCTTTCTCTTTGCAAAGCAGCTTCAGCAGGTTGACGAGGTTGGTGCCGTAGAGCTGAGAAGACTGCGTAGGCAGACGGCCCGGCAGATCGGTATAGCCGATCACCTTCACGCCGTTAGCGGTCGTGGTTACCTGATTTGGAACGGTATATTCACAGTTACCGCCGTTTTGGGCGGCCAGGTCGACAATCACGCTGCCCGGCTTCATGGAATCAACCATCTCACGGGTGATCAGCTTCGGCGCCGGTTTACCCGGGATAAGCGCGGTGGTGACAATAATGTCGACATCTTTCGCCTGGGCGGCGAAGAGTTCCATTTCGGCTTTGATAAAGGCTTCGGACATTACCTTCGCGTAACCATCGCCGCTGCCTGCTTCTTCCTTGAAGTCCAGTTCAAGGAATTCGGCGCCCATACTCTGGACCTGTTCCTTTACTTCAGGACGGGTGTCAAAGGCGCGTACGATAGCGCCCAGGCTGTTTGCCGCACCGATTGCGGCAAGGCCCGCCACGCCTGCGCCAATCACCATCACTTTCGCCGGAGGGACTTTACCCGCGGCGGTGATTTGACCGGTAAAGAAGCGACCAAACTCGTGGGCTGCTTCAACAATGGCGCGGTAGCCGGCAATGTTTGCCATGGAGCTTAAGGCATCCAGCGACTGCGCGCGCGAAATGCGCGGCACAGAGTCCATTGCCATCACGGTCACGCCGCGGGCCGCCAGCTTCTCCATAAGCTCCGGGTTTTGCGCAGGCCAGATGAAGCTCACCAGGGTCGTTCCCGGATTCAGCAGCGCAATCTCACTCTCTTCCGGTGCGTTGACCTTCAGAATCACCGGCGACTGCCAGACGTCTGCACCGTCGACCACTTCCGCGCCAGCCTGGATAAAGGCCTCGTCATCGAAACTCGCCAGTTTGCCCGCGCCGCTTTCAACCGCGACCGTAAAACCCAGTTTAAGCAGTTGCTCCACCGTTTTCGGTGTTGCCGCTACGCGGGTTTCATTGGCTAACCGTTCTTTTGGTACCCCAATACGCATAGTTTTCCCTTCCATCGGTTTTTGATGATGGTTTATCGATAAATGCCCGCGGTTTGTATCAATTTTCGCCATCGCGCGAGCGACGAGAGATGATTAACCCCGGAAAATAAAACAGTAACAAACTGTCTATAACCTACTGAAAATAGCGCCCGTGATCTACCGCCAGAAAACACTATTTCTTACTTTATCTGTGAAAAATAAGCGATCGGCGTCACTGACAGTGATATTTACCTTAAATTCACTGCCAGAACCGATAAATCGCGCAAGCGAAGCGGTAAAAACATGATATAGCGCCATAAGAGAACAACTTGTTAACATTAAATTAACTTGTAAAAGTCATATGCTTTATCAGTTTTACTTGTCAAACGCGTGTTTTTTCAACATATCACTAAATGTTATCGAATTCGGTGATTCAGTAAGCACAGGCAGTGAAAAATGGCGCAGACAGCGACGGGTTTTAAATGCAATAATCGGGACCGTCTCAAATTAACAACAATACCAGTACATGGTTTGCGCAAGGCGAAGGATCATTTTTATGAAGCTTAAGAACACACTCCTGGCGTCCGCACTTCTTTCCGCGACCGCCCTGTCTGCGAATGCCGCAACAGAGTTAACGCCGGAGCAAGCGGCAGCGTTAAAACCTTTTGACCATACGGTCATTGTGGGTCGTTATAATTCTATTGGCGACGCCGTCGTCGCTGCATCAAAAGCCGCTGACAAAAACGGGGCGGCCTCGTTTTATGTCGTTGACCAGTCCGATTACGGCAACAGCGGTAACCTGCGCGTGACCATCGCGCTGTTCAAAGACAATGCGCCAAAAGCTGACGCACCGAAAAACCGCGTCATCAACGGTGTTGTTGAACTGCCGAAAGATCAGGCGATTGAGCTGGAACCTTACGACACCGTCACCGTTCAGGGCTTCTATCGCAGCCAGCCTGAAGTGAACGATGCCATCACCAAAGCCGCGAAAGAGAAAGGGGCCTACTCTTTCTTCATCGTGCGTCAGGTCGATGCTAACCAGGGTGGCAACCAGCGTATTACCGCGTTCATCTATAAAAAAGATGCGAAAAAACGTGTTCTGCAGAGCCCGGATGCCATCCCGGCAAATTCAGAAGCAGGTCGCGCGGCGATAGCGAAAGGCGGCGAAGCAGCGAAGAAAGTTGAAATTCCAGGCGTAGCAACGACGGCTGCCCCAAGCGCTGAAGTGGGACGTTTCTTCGAAACGCAGTCCACGAAAGGTGGCCGTTACTCCGTTACGCTGCCTGACGGTACCAAAATTGAAGAGCTGAACAACGCCACTGCAGCGCAGATGGTGCCGTTCGACAGCATCAAGTTTACAGGCAACTACGGCAACATGACGGAAGTCTCTTACCAGGTCGCGAAGCGTGCGGCGAAGAAAGGGGCGAAGTACTACCACATCACCCGCCAGTGGCAGGAACGTGGTAACAACGTGACCATCAGCGCCGATCTGTACAAGTAACAAAATCGTTGACGAAAGGCGGCGCAATGCCGCCTTTTTTTGTTACTTTTTTTGAATTTCTGCCTCACGTCATTGCATGCATTCGTTACACTCCGTAAAATCCCGCGCCTTAGTGTGATCCACCATTTTTATGCGCCTGAGCGAAATAATTATTCTGGATTTTGACCTTTCATAACAGGAAGCCAATGGAAAAGAAACTTGGCCTGAGTGCTCTGACTGCACTCGTTTTAAGCTCAATGCTGGGTGCAGGCGTATTCAGTTTGCCGCAAAATATGGCGGCCGTTGCCAGCCCTTCCGCGCTCATCATTGGCTGGGGCATTACGGGTGTCGGCATACTGCTGCTGGCCTTCGCGATGCTGCTGCTCACCCGCATTCGCCCGGATCTGGACGGCGGCATTTTCACCTATGCGCGTGAAGGTTTCGGCGAGCTGATTGGCTTCTGTTCCGCGTGGGGATACTGGCTATGTGCCGTTATCGCCAACGTCTCCTACCTGGTGATCGTCTTCTCGGCGCTCAGTTTCTTTACCGATACGCCTGAGCTGCGCCTCTTTGGCGATGGAAATACCTGGCAGTCTATTGTGGGCGCCTCGGTGTTGCTGTGGTTCGTCCACTGGCTGGTGTTGCGTGGCGTACAAACGGCCGCCAGCATCAACCTGGTGGCGACGCTGGCGAAACTGGTTCCGCTCGGCCTGTTTATCGTTCTGGCCTTTATTGCGTTCCGTATGGACATCTTTAAGCTCGATTTCACCGGTATCGCGCTGGGCGTGCCCGTCTGGGAGCAGGTGAAAAACACGATGCTGATTACCCTGTGGGTGTTCATCGGCGTTGAAGGCGCGGTCGTGGTTTCTGCCCGGGCCAGGAATAAACGCGATGTGGGCCGCGCCACGCTGCTGGCAGTTCTGGCCGCGCTGGGGGTCTATCTGCTGGTGACGCTGCTGTCGCTGGGCGTGGTGGCGCGTCCTGAACTGGCTGAAATGCGTAACCCGTCAATGGCGGGCCTGATGGTGAAAATGCTCGGTCCCTGGGGCGACGTGGTGATTGCCGCAGGGCTGATCGTCTCCGTCTGCGGCGCTTACCTGAGCTGGACCATCATGGCGGCTGAAGTGCCGTTCCTGGCCGCGACGCACAAGGCGTTTCCACGTCTGTTCGCCCGTCAAAACAAAAACAGCGCGCCGTCGGCATCGCTCTGGCTGACCAACATCAGCGTTCAGGTCTGTCTGGTGCTGATCTGGCTCACAGGTTCAGACTATAACACCCTGCTGACCATCGCCTCGGAGATGATTCTGGTACCCTATTTCTTAGTGGGTGCGTATCTGTTAAAAATTGCCACACGCCCGGCGCATTATGTCGTGGGTGTCGGAGCCTGTATTTACGGCCTGTGGTTGTTGTATGCTTCCGGGCCTATGCATCTGCTGCTGTCGGTAGTGCTGTACGCACCGGGTCTGCTGGTCTTTATCTACGCCCGCCGCACGCATCAGCTGGAGAACGCGCTGAAGCGCCGTGAGATGGCCTTAATTGGACTGTTACTGGTTGCTGCCCTACCGGCAACCTGGATGTTAATGGGATAGCATCGCCTTTCCCATTGTTGAACTGTAAAGGAGAATACGATGGGAAATGCACCGCTTCGCCCAATACTGATTACCGGTGGAGGCCGCCGTATCGGCCTCGCCCTCGCCCATCACTTTCTCAACCTTCGCCATCCGGTCATTGTCAGCTACCGTACGGAATACCCGTCGATTGAAGGGTTACGCAAAGCCGGGGCGGTCTGCATTCAGGCTGATTTTTCGACCGATGAAGGCATTCTGGCTTTCGCGGAAAAGGTAAAAGCCACCACGACGGGACTGCGCGCCGTGATCCATAACGCCAGCGCATGGCGTGCCGAAAAACCCGGTACGTCACTCAGCGAAACGCTCTCCGCCATGCTGCAGATCCACGTCAATGCGCCTTATCTGCTTAACCACGCTCTGCAGAATCTGCTGCGCGGCCATGGGCACGCGGCCGGCGATATTATTCACTTCACCGATTATGTAGTTGAGCGCGGCAGCGACAAGCACATCGCCTACGCGGCCAGTAAAGCCGCACTGGATAATATGACGCGCTCGTTCGCCCGCAAGCTCGCGCCCGAGGTGAAGGTAAACGCCATCGCCCCGGCGATGATTTTGTTTAACGAAAACGATGATGCGGAGTATCGCCAGCAGGCGCTGAATAAGTCGCTCATGAAAATCGCGCCGGGCGAGAAAGAGGTGATCGACCTTGTGGATTACCTGCTCACCAGCTGCTACGTCACGGGCAGAACCTTTGCCGTGGACGGCGGCCGCCCGCTGCGCTAGTGAAAACGGCTCCAGAAGAAAATTAGCACCCAGGCGCTGAGTCCCCAGCAGACCACCGCCCCGCTCAGCGCCAGGGGAAGACGCAGAAAACCGGTGAAATACCACAGCGAAAGCAGGTAGAGAAAATACGGAATGATAGACCACATGCCAAACACGATGGTCGTGCGTAACGCTTCCGTACCCCGCTCAGAAGCCACGATATAGTGGGCAATTAGCGCAAAGGTCGGAAACAGCGGGATTAGCCCGGCAATGTAGTAGTTTTTCGTTTTTGCCAGAATGCCAATCAGTAACACCACCAGCGCGCCCAGTGCGGCTTTGATTACCAGCCCCATACTTTTCCCTATAACAATCAAGTAACAATATGAGCCAGAATAACGGAACCGGCGTTAATTTTGAAAGATTAATGGAAGGTTAAGGTTCCGCGGTGTATGTTGGCTTTTTTCACGAAAACAGACGCTGTATGAATAAGATTGTTTATGTTGAAGACGAACCCGAGGTCGGGCAACTGATCGCCGCCTATCTGGGTAAACATGATATGGACGTCATTGTTGAACCTCGCGGCGATCGTGCCGAAGAGGTGGTCGTCCGTGAAAACCCGGATCTGGTACTGCTGGATATTATGTTGCCAGGCAAAGACGGCATGACGCTCTGCCGTGACCTGCGCGCCCGGTGGGAGGGTCCTATCGTCCTGCTCACCTCACTGGACAGCGATATGAACCACATTTTGTCGCTGGAGATGGGCGCCAATGACTACATTCTGAAAACCACACCGCCTGCCGTCCTGCTTGCCCGCCTGCGCCTGCATTTGCGCCAGCACGCCAGCATCGAACGCGAAGCGCCCGCGCCGTCTCTGACGCCGCACAAAGCGATGCGCTTTGGTACGCTGTCTATTGACCCCATTAACCGCCAGGTGCTGCTCTCCGGCGAGCTTATCGCCCTCTCCACCGCAGACTTTGACCTGCTGTGGGAGCTGGCAACGCACGCCGGGCAAATCATGGACCGCGACGCGCTGCTGAAAAACCTGCGTGGCGTAAGCTATGACGGAATGGACCGCAGCGTTGACGTGGCGATTTCGCGCCTGCGCAAAAAGCTGCAGGATAACGCTACCGAGCCCTACCGCATTAAAACCGTGCGTAACAAGGGTTATCTGTTTGCCCCACATGCGTGGGAAACCTGATCCCATATCCCGATAAAATTACCTGCGCGAAATGAAGGCATTACGCAGCAATGCCCTCTCTTTCGCGCGTTTATTTTTACGTTTGCGCAACAATTAACTTGCTAAGCACGCGAACTATCCCATAATTAAATCTCCATCCATCCTTTCTACAGCCAGAACTGCCCCGGCGACATGCAGACTCTTTTTTCACCGTGAAGCTCTGACGATACCTCTCCCATAAAATCTTGAAATGAGGATTTAAGCCCATGAAATATGTATAACTACAGTCAGGTAGAAGCCATCAAAACCAATCTTGAATGGATTGTTAATCAGGCAGCGCTTAGCCATTCCTCCCCCTCACGCGCCGATCAAAAAGCGCTCTTTGATCTCCTTGAGCTCATCCAGACTTACGAAATACTTCTGGATTTGATTAACGAATTCGGTACCGATGTGATTGATATGCACATTGCGGAAGGACTGGCCGTAACGGAAAGACTCATCGCCAAGGTAAAAAACAGCGCAATTGCCATGTAACGCGCTCCACAGACATGAAAATATCGACGGGTTTTCATGTATATTCTGCACAAAGCGTTTCTTCGGTGAGATCCAATGAAAAAGCTGTTTGTGCAGTTTTAGTGTGCAGAAAATTCGCAACTCATTGAAATGGCTTTATTTGTCATGGTATCAGTGAGTTAGCCAGAAACGTTTAACGGACATATACGGACATGCACGGTCTTTTTGATGCCCCTATCGGTGTCCCTTCTTTCAAAATGCCCCCAAATTTGCCCCCAATATTCCCCTGTTTTGCGAAGCTCCTTCCGGGTTCGCAACACTCTGCTTTACGTCTCTCTATCTGATCAGCATGGTCGCCACGAATTCGTTTGTAAGACTTAACCAGCGCATCTCTTTTTCTCCCTGCCCTATACTTTCAGTCTGATATCTGGCTGGAGGTTTCTATGTGTGGACGCTTTGCACAAGCCCAAACCCGTGAAGAATATCTGGCATACCTCGCAGATGAAGCCGATCGAGACATCGCATTCGACCCTGAGCCGATTGGACGTTACAACGTGGCTCCAGGCACGAAGGTCCTGTTGCTAAGCGAACGAAACGAGCAGTTACATCTTGATCCTGTATTATGGGGTTATGCCCCGGGATGGTGGGATAAAGCACCCCTGATTAATGCGCGCGTCGAAACGGCGGCCACCAGCAGAATGTTTAAACCTCTATGGCAACATGGCCGCGCGATCTGCTTCGCCGATGGATGGTTCGAGTGGAAAAAAGAAGGTGACAAAAAACAGCCCTACTTCATTCACCGTGCCAATGGCCAACCAATATTTATGGCAGCGATCGGCAGCACACCATTTGAGCGTGGTGATGAAGCTGAGGGTTTTCTTATAGTGACATCGGCAGCGGATAAAGGTCTGGTCGACATTCACGACCGCCGGCCACTTGTTTTGTCACCAGAAGCGGCACGTGAGTGGATGCGGCAGGATATTGGTGGGAAAGAAGCTGAAGAGATCGCAGCCGACGGCACTGTGCCAGCTGAGATGTTTATCTGGCATGCAGTGGCCCGTGATGTTGGAAATGTAAAAAATCAGGGGAGAAAATTGATAGAACAAACAAATATATAATCTGCCGTACTTTTGATGCGCACTTTATATTTGGTTAAATATTATCTTATCTTAAGAAAGGAATATATTTGCAGCCATCGGACCACTAAGTCCATTTATACGATAAAATTCAACACGAACACCTGGCTTTAACGTTTGGATTTCACTATTACTTAACGCAGAAACATGCAAAAAAACATCTTTTCTGCCATCTGATGGGATAATCAATCCCTTTCCGCTCTTGAAGTCAAAACTTTTGACAACTCCTGTCATTTTACGAGACAAATATTTTCCTAATGGTAATCCAGATTTCACTATACAGGATCAGTTAATAATAGCTAACACTATTTTAACGGCCTTCTAGAAGGCTAAGATAAAATTTGCTTAATCATTCAACACGTGCCTTAATGGTTTGGCTGATTCGGTGCGATGATGAATCTAACTTTTCCAAAAGCCGTTCTCATAACTAGGTGTTATCTCTGATATCCCTCCTCTTGAGTCCATACATATACCAGCATACGTTTCTTATCATGAGCTTGCTTGTCAGTTTGAAATGTTCAAACGGAGTTTGTATGTCATCTAAAATCATAGGTCTTGTTAAGTGGTTTAACGAAGATAAGGGGTTTGGCTTTATCTCCCCACTCGATGGAAGTAAAGATGTTCTTGTTCACACTTCTTCCCTGCTGGGAGAAACATTTAATACTCTTTTTGAAGGACAAAAAGTCAAATTCGCTATCATAGCTGGAACTAAAGGTCCAGTCGCTGCCAATGTAACACTTTGCGATAGATAATTTTTAGATGGTTTGCTTAAGCCAGCATGACTTTATTAGTGAAAGGTGATGTTCGGTTACTCACATCATTACAACAGGCCAGCATATTTACTTACCATCAAGTTTGCTGACCGATGTGATGAAATGCAGGACTGCTGCATGAACAGTCTCAAAGCAGAAGCTAACTGCTTATAAAATACTAAAGTGCGTAAGAGGTTAGGCAGCCTCCAAAAGCATCACTTCTTATTTTTTTAATAATTTTTTTAGAAGCGCTGGGAAGATTTGAACAAAGCACAGCAGTATGGGCACACCAACTGAGCCCCCTTTTGTACACGATTGTAACTATGTTCGGAATCTTTTGAGCAGTTTGGACAAGGACATTTTACTAAATAATTTCGGCGGAATTGAGTGTTTTTACGTGCAGACATAGACTTCTCCAGTTCAAATGGACCGTTACAGTACACGTTAAGAAAGTATAATGCTTGTTTTAATTTCGAAAGAGGCAAAAAAAATGAACAAACAGAACCCTTTCGACCACCTGCAGGGGCTAGAAACCCTCAAAATACATGGTGATATATGAAAAAAGTAATCGTTTTTTTTAATGGTAAGCCAAGTAAAGTTATCACTGTGCTTAAAGGTGTGACATCAATACGCGAAGAATATCCTAATGGAGAAGTGATAAACCTTCAGATAATGTCAGCAGGTTTTCCCTCTTTAACAGGTGACCATGAAGTGGTCCATGTGGCATCAGATCGAGAGCTTACCTCTCAGGAAATATTAGATGCGGCGCAGAAGTATCTTTGACGCCAGGGATTCAACACAGACATTCATGAAATCATTATTATAACTACGTTTAATTATTATAGCCTGCTTAACGCAGGCTTTTTTTACCCCCACACAAACATTTATAATTAAGACATGTACATCCAACACCATGGCAATATGACTTTATTGCTGAGGCAACCATAAGGCTTCCATGAAAATCCTGCATTACACAGTATTAATAGTTCTTGAGGCCCCATTCTTAGATAATAATATCAACCCTCTTATCTTGGGTCTCTTGCATGACCGAAACTATTCAAGTAAGTCAAACCGAGGTGTCAAACTTCCATCCCATGCATTCATTGGTTCAGAGGGTCAGGCAGTTTTAGAGTGGGAGTCTGAAAAAGATGGAGCAGAAAAACTAAAAAAAAGACTCTACCAGATGCTGCATGGAATTACACGTTTAGAAAAATCTCCCACAGCAATTTTTCTAATGATTTGCCCAGAAGATAAAACCTTAACCTTTGTCTCAAGACTTAAAGTAAAAAAATGAACATCGATATTTTAACCTTCACCATCTGAAAATTCCGTGACCGTGAAAACTGCGAAAGAAAATCATGAGGCACATCAGTAAATATTGTATCATTTGCTAAGCATTGCTGTTACATTCGGTTTAATGATGAATCCTCCTAAGCGGCAGGGCTAATTAACCTGATGATTTGTATATCCAGCGGCTCATCCTGAATTTCTGAAGCAGCGAGTCACGAGTGGTTAGTTCAATGACTCACCGGGAGGCACCCGGCATCATACCCATAAGCCCCTGTATAATTGCAGGGGCTTATTTACATTACAAAAGCATAGTAGTAGACATATTAATCTTAATACTCATAGCCGATAATTAGGTTCGAATGAATATACCGTTTAAAGGATCATCTAACTTTTATTAGGTCTGAATACCTCGTAGTATACCGTGGAGATAACATATCCCGTTTCATCTGCCACTGCTGCTGTATGCCCTGCCCGGCAAAATAAAGCGTTCCCTTTCCATCTTTCCCGTTCAGATAATCCAGAACTTCCATCAACCTCTCGCTACCAGCACGCGGCGCGTTCTCATCGAACAGGTTGAGCTGGGCCACGCCTTGGCTGAAAAAATCCCCAAGCATGATCCCTGCCTTCTGGTACCGGTGGCCATCCTTCCAAATTTTGTCCAGACACTTTACAGCGGTGTTGATGATGTCGCGAGAATCCTGAGTGGGGGTGAGAAGCTTCATGGACGCACTGTTACCGTAATACGGCTCGTTAAGCGCAAAGGGAGAGGTTTTCACGAACGTAGAGATAAAGCGGCAGTACTGATGTTCACCCCGCAGTTTTTCAGCACCACGGGCGGCATAGCTGCAAATAGCCTGGCGCATCTGTTCATACTCAGTAACGCGTTCGCCGAATGACCGGCTGCAGACGATTTCCTGCTTAGCTGGTGCAAACTCCTCCAGATCCAGACATGGTTCGCCGCGTAGTTCCCGGACAGTTCGCTCCAGGACGACATTGAAGTGCTTTCGAATAATCCACGTACTCTGCTCTGAGAGGTCGAGAGCCGTTTTGATGCCCATGGCGTTCAGCTTCTTACTGATGCGCCTGCCGACGCCCCAGACGTCCCCCACCGGAACCAGAGCAAGCAGTCGGCGCTGGCGATCAAGATTGGATAGGTCCACTACCCCGCCCGTTTGCCGCTGCCATTTTTTGGCGGCATGGTTTGCGAGCTTAGCGAGGGTTTTGGTCTGCGCGATGCCAACCCCAACTGTCAGGTGCGTACGCTTTAGAACTGTAGCGCGGATCTCTTTCCCGAAGTCAGTCAGGTCCCGGCAGTTGCGAACGCCAGTCAGGTCGCAAAAAGCTTCATCGATACTGTAAATTTCGACGCGGGGGCTCATTTCCTCAAGCGTCGTCATTACCCGGTTCGACATGTCTGCGTACAGCTCGTAGTTGCTGCTGAAGCAAACAACCCCAGCGCGCCGAAATAAGTCCTTTTGCTTGAAGAAAGGCTCTCCCATTGTAATTCCAGCGGCCTTGGCCTCGGCGCTGCGTGCGATTACACAGCCATCGTTATTCGAGAGAACGACAACCGGTCGCCCTTTCAAATCGGGCCGAAACACCGTCTCGCATGATGCGTAGAACGAATTCACATCACAGAGCGCAAACATACTCAGCTCGCCGATTTGACTATGAAAGTAACAACGCCGAAAACGTCGAGCGTATCTTCGCTGCCTACAACAATCGGGCTATAGGCGCTATTCATTGGGATGAGTTGGACAGTTGGACGTAGCTGCAGGCGTTTAACAGTAAATTCCCCTTCCACCGCGGCGATGACAATGTCACCGTGCTCAGCTGTGCGCGAACTGTCCACCACAAGCAGATCACCATCGCTGATCCCGGCTTCGATCATTGAATCACCTGCGGCTTTGACGAAGTATGTTGAGCTCGGGTGAGCGACAAGTAACTCATTGAGATCGATGCGCTGTTCAACGTAATCAGCCGCAGGGCTTGGGAAACCACACTGTACTAAGTCACTGAAAAGCGGGAGAGCGATAATTTCTCGCAGTTCTGTTGGCCTAATGAAGTCCATTGCGCACACCTCTAGCACTGTTTTTATATACAGTAGTTGTGTTTGTATGTGTCCGCAAGATACAGGCCCTACCATTACTGCTTAAAGCTTCGCCGTTTCGCTTGTAAGTTTCTCTCTCGTTTCGAATTATGACTTTTGTAAATTATTCGCTTCAAACTCCATTTGAGTAGTTGTAATCCAAAGCCCCTACATCCAGTTCTTTGATTAGCCTTTTGATGCAACTAACTTCATCCATTAGCGCAAGGATGGCTTCATGGTGAAGGGCGGCGGCCACACCGAAGGTATCGACTGATTTTACATCCTCTATTTCTGAGCCATCTCGTAACGTTGTTTTTCCATATGAT
The DNA here is from genome assembly GCF_000801755.2 of Enterobacter sp. E20. Lineage (NCBI taxonomy): Bacteria > Pseudomonadati > Pseudomonadota > Gammaproteobacteria > Enterobacterales > Enterobacteriaceae > Enterobacter > Enterobacter sp. E20. Next base: position 2,090,141 of record NZ_CP012999.1, on the reverse strand, counting down.
TTAACTGCTTCAGGAAAAACCTTCTCAACTTCCTGAGCAATGAAGCCATACCCATGCGCAGGAGTGTCGAGGCGATCCCATTCAACGCCTCGAAGCTGCTGCATTTTCATAAGTGGATCAGCGATTACCGTTACATTCTCTTTGATACGCTCATCAGATGCCGTTACCCAATTGCCTGTGGCAGCGCCATTGGAATGGAAAACCCAGGTGACCATCCCTTCCTGATTAGACCCTTTCAGGTTTAGTGTGACATTATCAAAATTAGCCCCGCCACCACGGGCTCCCCCGAAAGACCATTCTCCTGTATACCAGGTGCCTTTGATGAGGTTGACGTAATTACCTGTATTTGGGTTATAGCCACTGGCCACGACCAGGCTGATGCCGTTATTCATCAATCCACCGCCACCATTATCCCCTGAATTGATGGCAAATCCGGGGTTACCGTTAATCCCTGGCTGGACTGTAATTGGGCTCGTAATTTTCCCACCCGCTTTCTGATCGACAGTATTTAAGCGCGAATCATCGCCTGCGGCTACCGTTCCAGCCGCAGTTCCGACGTCCATGGTGGCGCTGTCTCCCAAACCGAGGTTTGTGCGAGCGCCTGATTCGGTTGTCGATCCGGTACCGCCTTGGTTAACAGGCACTGCCCCGCCGCTCTTCGTTGCCATATTGTCAGACAGATATTTCCATGAAGGGCCGTTGAAGGTAGTGCCGTCTGGCAGCTTCACTGTGATGTTTCCAGCGGCGGTGTAAACCTGCTGCCAGTTCTGTTTGTCGTAATTCAGTCCACGCAGTGCTTCAGCACTTTGCGCCACCAGCGCGGCAGTTACCATGTTCAGCGCCACGCGGGGAACTGCTGACCAGGCCGCACCGGATTGCGTTGGCCCGGTAAAGTTGCTGACCAGCGTCAACTGGGTATTGCTCTCGACTGATTTGACTGGCAGCGTATACGGAACGCCGCCCACAGTAGAGACAATGAAGTCACCTGCAGCGATTTCAGTTGCAAATGCCGTTCCGCTACCACCAACAATAGCGGACCCGTTTGTGAGGGTAATTGTACCTGCCGACATAAAAAACTCCTGAGCTCAGATAATAAAAAACCCGCCGAAGCGGGTTCTTGTTTTGTTCATTTTGAACAGGTCGACCTGGTGAAGTTATTTTTGCTCACCCATCGCCAGTTGAAGGGGTAGCCTGCTCTATATTCTGTCTGACTGGCTACTTTACGCACACCATAAATCTGTACCGACTGAACCTGGCCACCAATAAGCGCTTCTGCCTCGCATAATGGTTCCTGCTTTTGCAGAACTGAACCGGAGCAAGCAGAAAGAAACAGGCAGAATACCATCGCGAATATTATTTTTGTCATTTCACACCTTGGCTAGTTTTTAATAAGTAAAACTAACGCAGCGGTATTAAAATATAAAATAGATATAACAGATCAATTATGTGGATTTGATCGCTTAAAACGATCAATCATAGGCGGCAGTGTTGATAGCCGTCAAAGCTATCCCAGTCGTTGTCCCACCAGCAGCAGAACCGGTAGCCGTGGTCGAAGGCGCGGCATTAATTCTGGTTGATGAACCATTAAACCGACATCCTGAGTAAGCGGTGATATTCACAATGGTGGGTGGTTTAGTGTTATTGTTCTGGATTATCTGGGAGCCAAGAATAGCGGGTGCCACCGCATAACTACCAGGCAGAGTGACGTCAATATTAATTCCACCTGTCGTAGCTCCAGGCGACCCAACAGTCACAAGGTCACTCAGTATCCGACTTTCGTTTGTCAGAACCAACTTCCCAGTGGCATCCCAGATAGCAAATCCCCATTTTGGCAATGTCTGAGGATAAATAGCAAAGATGTAAGCCGTTAATGTATGTGCCTGTCCATAAGGATTGCTCGATCCAACAAGAATATTTCCTCCTGATCTGGCCGCAGTGACTATTGTAGGCTGAACTGTATCACTCGTTTTGCAAAAAACCATTGCTGGATAAGACACGTCCAGAGCTACTTCTGCAGATGCACCGTGATATGCCCCGCTTGCTACTGAATTAACCACTACCTTCCTGTAGAGACAAAATGGTGTGGACTGTGGCGTGATAAAGGGATTCCCATTATCCAGAGCTATCAGTGCGCCATAATCTGCCATTACGCCTTCTCCACAAAAACTACGAGCTCACATTCAGAGGCTGGATAGTTTCCAATCCCTACGCTGCTTGCAGCGCCGAGAGTTATCGTATTTCCGCTTGCGACGATACGGCGCCCCACCGATATCGCCCCCTTATCCAGAGAAACGACAAACCCGACCTTCATTCCTGCCGGAATGGTAAACGACCAGCTTCCGGAGTTCTGCCCTTCAGAAAGTTGAATACGGCCGACCACTGAAACTGGCTTAATACCATAATTGTTCGGATTGCCATTGGCATCCCATGTCTGAATGCCCCACGTCATTAAAATACCCCTGTAAGTTTGCCAATCTGTACGCGGAGGACGCCGTTCGCATCCCTGATGCTGTCAGTAACGTTCGTAGTCTTTCTTGCGCCCTGCCCGTCACTGCCGTAGTTTTCCCAGGTCCCCCCTTTATCCAGTTTCCACCCGGACTGCCCTGGGACGTAATTGTTGGACTGGATGAAGTTGCCGATTTTGGCATTGGTGATGGTGCCATCCTGAATAAACGCTGAGCTCATAAATACCTGACCATTAACAACCGCGAACGGTGAATACTGGGTATCATCGCTGCCACTCACCAGCACGAACTGATTAGCGTTAAAACCAACACGTGTAACTACTGGCTTCCCGGCCTCAGCAAGCACGGCAATCGACATCCCGGCGTTGTACATCACACCGTTTATCCTCACGCCTGTTTTGAGGGTGTAGATTGCCGAAGCGCCGGAGGCATCAACAACGGCTGTAAGCTTGTCTTCCAGGGAGGCGGTGACGTTGTTGATCTGCGCCTGCACCTGTGTCGACATTTCGGCCATTGCCCTGTCCACCTCAGCAATAGTCGTTTTCACAACCAGAATATCGGCGCGAACCTCTCCGTATTGCGCCCATTGATGTTCAACTGTTCCGTGGTTGGCCAGCGCGTTCTGCATTGTGGCTTCAAGATTGGTATCAATATCGCTGGTCAAGCGGTCGCCGTCGGCCGAGGTAAGGAAATCGTCTGCGATTTCACCCAGATAATCATCGGCGTTATCGTTAGACATCCCCCTGATCCAGTCGGTATAACCGGACTCGTTACCCGTTTTGTCTACCAGTTGCGCGCGGTACCAGAATTCCTGCCCTGCTTTAAGGCCGAGCTGGGTGTATTCCGCAGATGGATAAGGCACATCTGAGAGCAGGAGTGGATCTGAAAAGTCACTGTTGGCAGTGTACTGAATTTCCGTTTTTAGCGTATCGCCGGTGTTTGCCGGAAAACCCCAGTTCAGACGGATCCCCCAGTTAATGCCCGTGGCCGTGAATCCTAATGGCTTAGGCGGATTACCTACTTTGCCGGTCAGGATCTTCTCTTCTGAATATCCCCATCCTGAGGAAATTTCAGCGGCATTAATTGCGCGCAAGCGCACCAGGTAGCGCCCGGAATAAATCCCCGGGACGTCGAATGACGTGGTGGAGCTGCGCGGCACGTTAACCCAGTTCCCGTCATTGCGGCGCCACTGCGCCTCATAAGCGATGGCATTTTGTGCCTGGTCCCAGCTCACTCTCATGGTTTCGACGCTGATATTCTGCTGAACCACCGAAAACGAGCTGATCGCGATGTTGGCTGGCGGCGACTGATTGCCTGGAGGGATGACACTTACCGGCCGCTGATCAATGATGGCACCCGTATCGATTCGGGCATATTTATCCGGATCGTGATTTGCCCCCGTGATGGTATATGTCCCGTCATTGTTATCGGTGACACTAATTACCCTGTACTGCTGCGCATAGAGTTCATCAGATTCAATTATCCCAGCTGTAACCCAGCAGGTCGACATTCACCACGCCTTCAGCACGGTACCCGATCGCCAGGTTTTCCTGATCGTTGATGTCGTAGGAACGGAACCCCGGCGCCTGCGACTCGGTGGCCAATGCCGTCACCATTGCAGCGTGGGCATTCTGGATTTGGTTCTCGGTTGTGGTCGTAGCCGTAACCACCGGAATCTTCGGGTTCACGTCTGTCACGCTCAACAGCCTCGAGCCTTTTCTCTTCGAATTCAACTGCATCGCGCCACTGGTAGTGATGACCGAAGCCCCAGCAGTAACGACACGCGCCGCGACGATACTGCGAAAGCTGGTTTGCATCGAAGGTGGCGAGCTGCCACATCTGGGCCAAGACCTCATCGGCACTGCCAAGCGTGCGCACAATGGAGGCTTTCTGCTGCTGCGCAATGGCCTGCGCAACGTTAGGATTCGCTATGAGCTGACGACCGTAGTTTGGGTCACTATAACCAGCACGCGCAGCGGCGGCCGTGGCGTTATTGTCCTTCAGATATTCAGCAATAAAGCGCTTTACCTTCGCACTTAGCTTTATGTCCACCAGCTCTTCTGCGCTTTTATCTTTCTGCGCAGTGCGCACTATCTTTCGCGGGTAAATTTTTGTATTTTGCGCAGCAGTTTTCTTGATATAGCGGCGAGCAGTTACATAATTAAGATTATGCGCCTCGCACCATTCCTTAGGGGATATGCCAGTAGCAGCGTGATCAGACAGGAACCGCTTCTGCAGCTCGCCCCAGTCCGGCTTAGCCATTGTTACCTCTAAACTGAATGAACTTTAGACGTCACTCACAGCTTCAGTATTTGAAGCAATGAAGTCTTTTTCTCAAAGAAATCTTGAAATGAGGATTTAAGTTTATGAAATATGTATAACTACGATGACGTACATAAAATCAAGGCCAATCTCGAGTGGATAGTGCATCAAGCCTCTGCCCGGTCTCATTTGCGCACTGAGCATGATCAATTAGTGATTTCCGATCTAATGGAACTCATCCAGACATATGAAACTCTTCTTGACCTCGTAAGCAAATTTGGTGCTTCTGTCTTAAATTCGGAAATCATAGCGGGTCTATCAATCACAGAGGAATTCATCGCTAAAGTTAAGCGAAACGAGGGTGCGATGTGAGCGACCAACACACTGAGTGGCGATTGATTTGTGTTTTGAAGCTTCAAACTGGTGGATTACAGTTTGAAGCTTGGGTTATTTAATTGCCGTACAGTCGATTGAAAAGCGCATTTTTCATCGCATTAGAATCAATCGGATCCACGTTTAACCAGGTCAATGTCTCACGATTCTTTTCTGCATTGAAATCAGAAAACACACCATGAATATCACCGCTATCAGGTGAGTAGAGAACAGCAATATTCTGTTCTGGACAACTGTGTGGTTTACACCCTGACAGTGCAATATACTTTTTGCCCGCAACTGTTACTTCGGTTGATGGCGTGCTCGTGCCACCACTTTTTACCCATGCAGGAAGTTTGTTTTTACTAATCAGCTGGGAGTAGCTTTTAGACGTGCTTTTTGCACTGGCGAAATCAGAAAGATACTGCCCCACGTCGGCAAGAGCACTGAAAGATACAAAAGCCATAGCAGCGATAAACACTTTACCTTTCATATTAATCCTCATTCCATAAAGACATCTCAACACTATACCTTATCGGCTACTATGTCAGCCCTACAGTTAGCTAGAGGATTCCATATTACTGCCTATCCCAAGTGATTAACTCAGAATCATCCTAATAGCTACCGCTTATGCTTGTTGATTACGGACTGCTTGCCAGACTATTCAAGACTCTGATGAGGAGTTTGCCAACTCCAGGGAAACATCCATAAAAAGAGCAAGTGAAACTGAGACTCTGGTAGCCCTCCTTGTGAGGGCATTTTTTTACAATGCTGCGCTTCGCTTGTTAAATATTGAGTCTTTTCTACAATTTAATAGTGCTTTGCTATGTCAGGTAAAGCCGTCGTTCAGGAATACCCGTGTGCTCAAGGACGAGCCATCCCTAATTCTTTCTTTCCAACTCGATCTGCCTTATGCCAGCGAAATTATTGTTGCCCTTTTCAATTACAGCCAGTAGCGGCTTAATCCACAATACTGCCTGGCAGTACGTCATGGAGTTGGTGGCAACGGCACGATCATCGGCTGTGTCAGGTCCATTGGAATCGGTGTGCATGGCGCTGGCACGTAAACGGTGCGCGTATTTGAGCAGCCCACCAGCAATGTCAGCAGGAACAGGCAGATCACAGGTTTTTTCACGGCGGAGAATCTCCCGGTATTCGATTACGGTTTCTTCGGTGCTGGTGTCAATCAGGGAGTTGAGCCTATTGGCATGTTCTGCAACCTGATTGAATCGATTGAAGTTGAATGCCTGGGTAGCGATAACCTGCCCCTGCAGAGAATTGTCACTTCGCAGAACGTCGTTTTCACTTTGAAGATTACTGGCCTCCAAGCAGCTCTTAACGAGGGCGACCGAAAGGCCAGCAATAATGACAACGCCGATAATACCCGGATTAATTTTCACTGGTCTATCCCCCAGCACGCCAGCGCACTTTCCTGGTCTCGCCGTTCTACCTGACCGTAGCAGCCGTTCTTCTGACCTTTAGTCATGCTGCAATCGCGACCACCGTCTTTAATCCACCAGCGGATTGCCTCGCATGCCCCGCGGCGGTCACCGGCATTAATGCGCTTATAGAACGTGGACGGGAAGCACTTACCCGGCCCGATGTTGTACGGACAGAAAGATGCGATCCCAGCTTTCTGAGGTTCGGTAATCGGGAACAGCCAGGGGAACGCAAACAGCGATACTCTTTGAAACTGCTCCAGTGAAATTCACGCGATTAATAAAACCACTCGTCCGCGCTTTTCCAGGTCTCCTGCAGGATATGTTCGACCTCCTTCTTGTCGCCTCCGAAAACAGTCAACCCATCATTGCCGGCACGCTTAATCGTAAGCTGGCAATCATCAAACTGTTTACTGAGTTTTTTGACAAGTTCTGACTCTAGCGCAGGTATAGCTCCATCAGGAAGTTTCTTCATGCGATCAATGGTTAACTCGATTGTCATTTTTCCCTCCACAATGAATTACTGTATGTATATACAGCATATTTATAAACTTATCTTACGGATTTTGCAACGCTTTCAGAACATCGAATGTGAATCAACCGATTTTTCTTGTAGAAAAAATCAAGTGTTCAATCCAGGCGGTAACCTAGATAAAACTCATCTTGCGTTGCAAAATAGCATAAGGATTTTAAAAGGTTGGAATTCATTCGCTTCAAAAACGGACATGAAAGCGATGAGTTAGAAAAGAGAAAAAAAACCTCACTTATGTTAAAAAATGGGTGATTATTAAATTGGTTTAATTTTAGCCAAATGTGATAAAGTGAAATACATTCATTGAGAGGCTAATAATCATGTCTGTTATCGATTACGCAATGAAACTGTTTAGAAGTGTATTAACCACCACCGTCACCTGCCCTTTTTGCGGATTAAAATCCACTCAGTCTTCCTCTAAACTGCGTCTAAAAAGCCCCATGCTTTGTCCGGGGTGTAAAGCACTTTTTATCTCTCCGCGCTAGCTTCACAGCCGATGTTCTACACTTAATAAAATATCAGCAGTTGTCAAATCCCCGATGCCTTACGCCCATCCTGAGAGAACGTTTCTGAACTGATTTCGCATCTGCTCCTGCGCGTTAACGTAGCAAAAGAGCAACCCAATGAAAATGAAACCTATTGCGTGGTTTAAGCGTTCTCGTATTCTGCCCGAAGGCAGCGCAAACATATCAGCCCCAGCCAACGATTCGGGAGGAGAAAACTATTTACGTTCGGAACTGTTTTCTACCCCTCAGTTGGAACGCTTTGGAAGAAAACTGGCTCGTACGCACAAATTGTCTCCGGAAATACTCCCGTACTACCTTCTTAAACGACTAACTGACAATGAAACGATAATTACGCGATGTTGCTATCTACTCAATGCAGGAAAAAAAACGAGTATCATGCCCGCAGGTGAGTGGCTGCTGGACAACTATTACCTGATTGAAGAGCAGATTCGCATGGTACGCCAGCACTTACCGAAAAGCTTTGGTAAGGGTCTTCCGGTACTAGCCTATCCACATAGATGTCCCAGAATTTATGACTTAGCCTCAGAGGCCATAGCGCATGGCGACGGACGCTGGGACACCAGCAGCCTTACCAGTTATATTTCCGCCTATCAAGAGGTGACACCTCTGACGTTGGGGGAGATATGGGCTTTGCCAGGAATGCTGCGTCTAGCGCTGATAGAAAACCTGCGTCGTGTGAGCAACGAAGTGACCCAGGCCCAGCAGGAGCGAAATCTTGCAGATATGTGGATAACGCGAATTTTTGATTGTGCAGAGAATGCTCCCGCCGACCTAATTTTGATTGTTGCCGATATGGCGCGTAATCATCCTCCACTGAGCAGTGCCTTTGTTGCTGAAATGGTTCGTCGTCTGCAGGGACATGGCAATGCTCTTGCACTCCCTCTGAATTGGATTGAACAACGTCTTGCAGAGCAAGGTGTTACAACTGAGATCCTGATTCATCGCTTCAATCAGCAGCTTGCCGCCAGCCAGCTTTCCGTCAGTAACAGTATTTCGGGTTTACGTCTGCTGAGTGAAACGAACTGGTCTGATTTTGCAGAGACCATCAGCGTAGTCGAGCAAACTTTACGCCTTGACCCAGCTGGTATATATCCTCGCATGCACTTCGACACCCGAGATCATTATCGCCATGTGATTGAAACGCTTGCCAGGGATGCGAGCTTGAGTGAACCGGAAGTTGCAAACCGCGTGTTGGCAATGTCTTGCGAACCGAGTCTAGATCCTGAGCACCGGCATATCGGTTATTTTCTGCTTGGGGGTGGAAGGCCACAACTCGAACAACTTTTGTCAGTTGAAAGGTCTCTATTGAAATGGCTACGGCAGAGTATGAATAAATCGCCCCTTCTGTCATGGCTTGGTAGCCTGAGTCTCTTGACCACGGCCGCTACGGCTACCATATTGTATGAAACTGCACTACAGGGTATATTCTGGCTGCTCATCACCCTAGCACTCCCCCTTATTGTTGCCATTAGTCAACTCGCCAGCGATATGCTTAGCGAAGCAACGACACGCTTTCGTATTCCCAGACCTCTGCCGCGGATGGACTTTTCAAGTGGGATACCAGTTGAATATGCCACAATGGTTGCGATCCCTTGCATGCTGACAAGCTATGAAAGCCTCAGCAAACTTCTCTCTCGCCTGGAAGTCTGCAGCCTTGGCAATCAGGATGAAAATCTCTACTTTGCACTTCTTACCGATTTTCCGGATTCATCAACTGAGGATACCGAGGAAAACACTGTCCTTTTAAGGCAAGCGATTGCTGAGACGCAGAGACTTAATCGGCGCAACCCTAGCGGCCGATCTCGATTTTATCTACTGCACCGCCGGCCGGTGTGGAACGATTCGCAGAGAATCTGGATGGGATATGAACGCAAGCGGGGCAAACTAGCTCTTCTTAACAGCTGGTTACGCCAACCGGGAACCCAGTTTTCGAGCGTTGCAGGCTTTCCCTCGCAGGCTTTGCCCGGACGGATTAAATACGTCATCACTCTTGACAGTGATACGCTCCTTCCTCGCGATACCGCCCATAAACTGGTGGCCACAATGGCGCATCCGCTGAATAAACCAGAATATGATCCAACGTTCCAACGAGTCGTTAAAGGGTACGGAATTTTACAGCCAGGCTTAGCAGAGGAAATGCCTCTTTACGGTCAGGGGCACTACGCCGCCATGCGCAGCAGCGTCCCGGGTAATAATCCCTATTCGATGATGTCTTCAGATATATATCAGGATCTTTTTGGCGAGGGATCGTTCGTAGGCAAAGGTATCTATGATGTAGATATTTTTGTCCAGTCCACTGCCAACGTCTGTCCGGAAAATCTTGTACTCAGTCACGACCTGCTCGAAGGATGTTACGCCCGCTCTGGTCTGCTGAGCGACGTTTTACTTTACGAACAATATCCAACTAATTATATCTCAGACGTCGCACGTCGTACGCGCTGGATCCGCGGAGATTGGCAACTGCTCAATTGGTTAAGGGTTCGGGTCAGAAAAGCTGACGGAAGCAGGGAAAAAAATCCATTGTCCATCCTTTCTCGTTGGAAATTATTGGATAATCTCCGACGCAGCCTGGTAGCGCCGTCGATCATGCTGCTTGTATTGAGCACGCTGCTCTGGCTCCCCAACCCTTTATACTGGTTTAGCGTGCTTACGCTAATATGGTTTCTTCCTGCGGCGCTTAGCATAGCATGGGATCTCGGTCATAAACCGCACCGCCGTCCCCTTAAACAACATCTGCAACTGGTCTCAGCTGGAGCCTTGAAGCGCATTTCACGTATCGGTCTCACGATTATGATACTACCCCACGAGGCCGGTTACTCATTATACGCTATTGGAGTTACGCTTTGGCGACTTGGTGTAAGCCAGCGTAACCTCAACCAATGGGTAAGCTATAACCCAGATAACTACCAATCCAGTATCTCGGTTTTAGGTTTTTATCGGGAAATGTGGCTGAATGTTGCCTGCGGTCTGAGTCTCACATCACTAGCATTGGTGTTTGATCCGCTGATGCTGTTCATCGCATTGCACATTAGCGTCGGGTGGTGCATAGCTCCCATTATTATGGCTTGGCTGAGCCGCCAACCCGCGCGTAAGCCCTTTTTGCCAGATCATAAGCAGAAACTTCTGCTGAGACAGACAAGCCGAGAAATATGGTCTTTTTTTGAGACCTTCGCCACAGCGAAAGAAAATTGGCTCCCCCCCGATAATTATCAGGAAATACCGCAGCCGACGATCGCGCACCGTACATCCCCTACCAACATTGGGTTATCACTACTGGCTAACCTTACTGCCTGGGATTTTGGCTATTTGCCAGGCGGCAGCGTCTTACAACGCATAACGCTCACGCTCGACTCTCTTGATAATATGGAACATTTTCGTGGTCATTTATATAACTGGTATGACACTCGAACACTTGCGCCGCTCAGTCCGCGTTACGTATCAAGCGTGGATAGCGGTAATATGGCTGGACATCTATTGACTCTGCGTGAAGGGTTACTAGCCATGCGAAACCAGCCGATTTTGAATGGCGAAAGAATACTTGCAGGGTTAAACGATACATTATTACTTCTTGAAAAACACTGGGGGCCGGGGGCACCGGATACACTTAAAGAGCTTCAAAAGCAGTGTTTCAGCTCAGTGGAACTTCCTTCGGGAGCTCTTTACAGCGAACTTAAAAAAATGCGTACTCAGTGCAAACATCTTACCGCTGCGAGTCAGCAGGAAGGTGATCTTGTGGTGCGCTGGGCCGAGCATCTGGAGCATCAGTTGGTTGAATTATGCCACGAATGGTCACATCTGCTCGCGTGGTTACCCCCTACATACCCAAGCGAGACATTGCCAACACTAAGCTGGTTGGCGCAGAGTACCGATACCGGAGAAGGAACGCCTCCTGCATCAGTTATTACTCACGCCCGTTTGCGGCTGGATATCATTAGCGAACTTGAAAAGAGGTTAAATGACCATGCGCGAATGGATTTTGCCTTTCTCTACAGCGAAGCTACCAGCCTGCTCAGTGTCGGATATAACTGCGACACAAATACCGCCGATAAAAGCCACTATGACCTTCTGCCCTCTGAAATCAGGCTGACAAGTTATCTCGCTATCGCGACAAATCAGCTTCCGATGAAAAGCTGGTATGCGTTGGGAAGGTTGTTCACCAATATCGACAATGAAACCTCGTTAATGTCATGGAGCGGCTCGATGTTTGAATACCTGATGCCGAATCTAGTGATGCCAAACTGGCGTGGCAGTTTGCTTGATGAAATGGGCAAATCCGCGGTGACACGTCAGATTAACTGGGGCAAGGAACGTGGCGTACCATGGGGCGTTTCTGAGTCCGGCTATCATGCATTTGATGTCCAGCGTAATTATCAGTATCAGGCATTTGGGGTACCTGGACTCGGTCTTCGCCGAGGACTTGCGGACGATATGGTAGTCGCGCCGTATGCAACACTACTGGCTCTGCTCGTTTACCCCCAGAAGGCCTGCGAAAACTTACTTAGACTGGAGCAGAGCGGTGCGCATGGCGAATACGGGTTTTATGAAGCGCTGGACTACACGCCATCACGGCTTGCTACCGGGCAACTGTACGCGGTTGTACAGTCCTGGATGGCACACCACCAAGGGATGGGATTCCAGGCGCTAGCGCATATCCTGCTTGATGCCCCAATGAACGAGCGATTTATGGCAAGCCCCACCTTTATGTCGGCGAATCTTCTATTGCAGGAACGCGTCCCGGATGCAGTCGATCTTTACAGCCCTCGCCGTCATTTTGAATCCCATGAAGGAAGGGTTAAACCGGTGCGATATGAACCGAGAGTTTTCAGTCATGTAGACAGCCCTACTCCGGAAGTACAGCTGCTCTCAAATGGGCATTACCACTTGATGCTGACGCCAGGTGGTGGAGGATACACTCGCTGGAATTCGATTTCAGTTACCCGCTGGCGCAGCGATACAACCCGTGATAACTGGGGATCGTTCTGTTATATCCGTGATCCGCATACGAATGAGGTATGGAGCAATACTTGGCAGCCCATGGGCGGAAATGCGAACAGCAGCGATGAGATAATCTTCACCGACGCAGGCGCAGAATTCAGGCGTACCTTCGGAGCCCTTAGCGTTAGGACACAGGTTGTAGTTTCCCCGGAGGATGATATAGAGCTGCGGCGCGTCACCCTGGTACACCATGGCCGTCTACCGCGAACGCTCGAGCTAACAACGTATGCTGAAGTGGTGATTGCTCCAGAAACCAGTGATCTAGCGCATCCGGCATTCAGTAATTTGTTCATCGAAACTGAGATTGACCACAGTCGGGACGCTATTCTTTGCCATCGACGACCGCGTTCTCCAGATGATCCGAGCCCATTTCTGTTTCACATGATGGTGGTGCATAGCAATGATCATAATGAAGCCTCGTTTGAAACAGACCGAGCTAAGTTTATTGGAAGGGGCAGAAGTCAGGCTGATGCCGCTGCTATCTATGCTAACGGGCCGCTCAGCAATACTTCCGGTGCCGTGCTGGATCCTGTCCTAGCGATCCGACAAGTTGTGAGACTCATGCCAGGTATTCCGATAACGATTGATATCGTTTATGGCATCAGTGAGAGCCGTCAGCAAAGCAAGGCATTATTGGAAAAATACCGTGATTACCCAATCGCTGAGCGTGTTTTTGAGCTTGCCTGGTCGCACAGTCTGGTAGTGCTAAGGCAGATAAATGCCAGCGAAGATGACGCAACGCTGTTTAACCGACTCGCTAGTGCTGTGCTCTATCCCTGTCACGAACTACGCGCCGACGATCAAGTCATAAGCCGTAACCGCCGCGGTCAGTCCGGACTATGGGGCTGGGGCATTTCAGGTGATTTACCGATTGTACTGCATAGCGTGACCAGCGATGAGAGTATGACCTCTATCACTACACTGATTCAGGCTCATCGTTACTGGCGACTAAAAGGGCTTGAAGTGGATCTTGTTATCCTCAATAACAGCGCAGGTGGCTATCAGCAGGCCCTTCAAACACTGATTATGGATTTAATCTATGCCGGTTCAGAAGCCAGCCTGCTGGATAAACCGGGCGGCATTTTTGTCCGTAACGGGGAGCATTTGTCTTCTGAAGATAAGCAATTGTTGATGAGCGTTGCATGTATGTATCTTGACGATCGCGCCGGCGGGCTAAACGAGCAACTTAATCAGCGGCTCCACTCGCCAATTAAACCGCAAAGGCCATTTGTATCTTTTGTCACTGAGGGAAGCAATCGACAGGAAGACTGGACGCCGCATATAGAACATCTGTTCAACTTCAATGGGCATGGAGGGTTTTCAGAGGATGGACGGGAGTATCAGATTATCCTGAAGGAAAATGTTCCAACACCGGCCCCTTGGTCAAATGTGCTGGCAAACTCCTGTTTTGGTAGCGTTATTTCAGAAGCCGGACAGGCTTACAGTTGGTATGAGAACGCTCATGAATATCGTTTAACTCCCTGGGAAAACGATCCAGTAAGCGACCGTAGCGGTGAGGCTTTTTATATTCGTGATGAAGAGAGCGGAACGGTATGGTCACCCACGACGTTACCTGTACGTGGCCGCGGGGATTATTTAACCCGTCATGGTTTTGGCTACAGCGTATTCGCGCACCGCGATAGTGGTATAGATAGCGAGTTGACAATACTGGTTGGCGAACACGATCCTGTTAAGTTGGCACTTCTGACGCTTAGTAACAATTCGGGCCGCACGCGCAAATTATCGGTCACAGGGTACGTAGAGTGGACGCTTGGGGAATCACGCTCGCGTTCTGCTCCCCATATCGTTACACATACGGTGGTCGTGCCGGGTGGTAGTGGAGTTACAGCAAATAACTTTTACGGAGCTAACGGCGAAGGACGCATTGCATTTTTCGCTGTCAACGATCCTCATTGTTCGTTGACAGGTGATCGCCGAGAGTTTATTGGCCGCAATGGCTCTTTGCAAAAACCGGCCGCAATGAAGCTTCGCAGCTTATCGGGAAATACGGGCGCTGGTTTGGATCCATGCGGTGCAGTTCAGTCTGTTACCACCCTAATTGACGGTGATCAGAAGACCTTCATTTTTGTACTCGGCAGCGAGGAAAACTCCGCCCGGGCTCAGACTATACTCGATCATTATTTGGATGAAAATATCGTTCGACAGGAGTTGGACAATGTCCATCGTCACTGGCACCGCATGCTGGATAAGATAGTGGTCAATACACCAGACCATTCAGTTGATAAGCTAGTTAACGGTTGGCTTCTATATCAGACAATGGCCTGTCGTCTCATGGCGCGCAGTGGTTATTATCAATCGGGTGGCGCATTTGGTTTTCGCGATCAACTCCAGGATACATTAGCACTGACCCACGCTGCACCGGAACGCCTACGCGACCAAATATTACTATGTGCGTCAAGACAGTTTATTGAAGGCGATGTGCAGCACTGGTGGCATCCACCTCACGGTAGCGGCGTACGCACGCGATGTTCAGATGATTTTCTCTGGCTACCGCTCGCCGTCAGTCACTACGTCGACACTTCTGGGGATATCGGAATACTAGAGCTGATGATTCCTTATCTGGAAGGACGTCAGCTCCAGCCTGGAGAAGAGTCCGTTTACGATACACCACTAATCAGCCACACCGAAGAGACGCTATGGCAACACTGCGTTAAAGCCATTAAGCATGGGCTTCGTTTTGGACAACATGGTCTGCCGCTAATGGGCGCTGGCGACTGGAACGATGGGATGAACCGGGTCGGCATCGAAGGAAAAGGTGAAAGCGTTTGGCTCGGGTTCTTCCTGTTCGACATTTTAAAGCGTTTCGCGACACTCGCTGAGCGTCAGCAAGATAAGCTTGTAGCATCGCTGTGTCGCACGGAGGCGGAACACTTGCAAAAAAATCTGAATGCGACAGCCTGGGACGGGGAATGGTTTCGGCGTGGATATTTTGACGATGGAACGCCTTTAGGATCCAAAAGTTCTCAAGATTGCCGGATTGATGCAATAGCTCAAAGTTGGTCCGTTTTATCCGGTGCGACAGACTGTGGACGTGCCGGTAAATCAATGCAAGCTCTGGACAAGCATTTGGTAAACTCCGAATCCAGGTTGATAAAGCTACTTTCGCCTCCATTCGATGGACACGGACCAAATCCCGGTTACATTCAGGGTTATGTGCCTGGTGTGCGTGAAAATGGCGGGCAATATACTCATGGTGCTATCTGGGCCGTGATGGCATTTGCCCGAATGGGAAATGCAGAGCGTGCGTGGCAACTCTGGTCACTGATCAATCCAATAAACCACACGTCTACTGACGAAGAAGTTGCGATTTACAGAGCAGAACCATACGTAATGAGTGCAGATGTTTACAGCATCGCGCCACATACTGGACGTGCAGGTTGGAGTTGGTACACCGGATCAGCGGGTTGGGCCTATCGTCTTCTTACAGAAGAATTGATGGGCATAAAACGTTCCGGTGATGTCTTGACCATACATGCCCTGTTACCAGCAGAGTGGGAGTCTTTTTCTCTGACATATCAACATGACGAAAGTTATTACGAGATTACCATTACACGTGGCAACGGGGAGTATCAGGTCATACTAGATGGTATCGAACTGTCTGATGACCGAATACCTTTAAAGCAGGATGGTCAAAGACACATAGTAGAGATCACTCAGAACTAAGGGATCTTAAGAGCGCATTAACGTCTACCGTTAATGCGCTGATTGTCTCTAAGCACTTCAATCGCAGTCTGCATAGCAACTTTATCATCACGTCTTTTTTGCTTACCTTGCATGACTTGAAGGTACTCGAGCAAGGTACGTGTATTAATCGGCCTTCCCTGTTTACCCACAGCAAGCACTGCTTCACCTAAAATAATTTTTACTGGTGGCAACTGCGCTGGGTACCAGTCAAGAGTGTCTTCTGATTTCATCATAAATTTCTCGTGGAAGGATATTGTAACATAAATCAAACAGTTGTTTTCTAAAAGTTCATATTTTATTCAGCAATAAATATTCATAACTTAACCCGACAATTTATATTTTAAAGCGTATAATAAATATTATATTTTTCAGAGGTTATTTTATGTCATTTACAGAAGGACTTAGACATTTTAAAGAAAGACCGGTCCATGTTGCTTGCCCGGTATGCGCATACAGAGCCAATCAGAAAGCAGGTAAACTAAGAAAAAATGCTATTCTGGAATGTCCTGCCTGCGGACTGTTGTTCAGGCCATCAGAATGCTGGTGCATCGGCGGTTGAACAGTTCCTGCAACTTAACTGATATCTGTAAATGCCAACATTCCTTTTATAGTTTAGTGGTAGAGGGCATTATGATGAAAGATAAAAAATCTGTTTTTATTGAAGGAGATATACTTTCGAACAGCTGTCATGGACAGATCGGTCAACATTTCTATATCCACAGAGTGAAATTTAGCAATGGTAAATATGCAATT
The DNA here is from genome assembly GCF_000801755.2 of Enterobacter sp. E20. NCBI lineage: Bacteria > Pseudomonadati > Pseudomonadota > Gammaproteobacteria > Enterobacterales > Enterobacteriaceae > Enterobacter > Enterobacter sp. E20. The sequence goes on along the minus strand of NZ_CP012999.1, from coordinate 2,073,091 downwards.
GTACGGGAAGCATCAGGGATATGTTTCAAGCCAGGCGAAGTTATTCAACGAGATGATTGCAATTGGTTTTATAACTTAATCCAAATTCGTCTTCTATCTTTTGAGTATGTTGGGGAGGATGAATCCAGAAGGCAATTCCTCGAATATCATTAATAACCCACTGAGTCTTATAGAAAAAGAATTTTTCGCCTCACTAAACCATTTAGTTGGCATCCACTCCCACACGCAATCTGCCCCCCTGAATTCAGAAAAAATTCAATTATCTAAATGAAACGTTCCGCTGAAAAACAAACTCTTCAAATTATCCATGTGCATTACAACCTTCATTAGCTTAGGGAAATTTATGTCACAACTCTTTACATACAAATTACTTCATCCCCGCTACTGGTTTTCCTGGGCAGGCTTGGCACTTCTGTGGGTTATAGTCCAACTTCCTTATCCGGTTTTACATACTCTTGGTTCCTGTCTTGGAACAATCTCCCGGCCCTTTTTAAAACGTAGAGAAAGTATAGCGGTTAGGAATATTGAACTCTGTTTTCCCGATATGACTCCGATTGCCCGAAGCCACATGATAAATAATAACTTTGTTTCTCTCGGGCTGGGACTGATGGAAACTGGCATGGCCTGGTTCTGGAGCGATGCGAGAGTCAAAAAGTGGTTTGACGTAGAAGGGATTGAAAACTTGGCTAACGCAACCGGAGGGGTAATGGTTGTCGGGATTCATTTCATGTCCCTTGAACTATGCGGAAGAGTAATGGGGTTATGCCATCCAATGATGGCAACGTATCGGCCGCACAACAATCCATTGATGGAATGGGTTCAGACAAAAGGACGTATGCGTTCAAATAAAGCTATGATTGATCGACGTAATCTATCTCGATTAGTTCATGCACTCAAGGCTGGTGAAGCTGTGTGGTTTGCACCAGATCAGGATTACGGGCCTAAGGGGAGCGTTTTCGCACCCTTTTTCTCGGTAAAAAAAGCAGCCACAACGAACGGAACGTACGCACTTTCAAAACTCGCTGGAGCAAATTTGATCACACTTAGCATGATTCGACGGAGCGATAAAAAAGGTTATCATATGTATATCAGTAATCCATTGTTAGGATATCCAGAGGACGATAATATCGCTGCAGCTGCTTATATGAATAAAATCATCGAGCGTGAAATCCTCCGCGCCCCTGAGCAATACCTGTGGATGCATCGAAGGTTCAAAACGCGCCCAGAAGGAGAAGACTCTTTATACAAATGAGTTTTTCACAGAATTATTCAAATGATTGTCCAGTGGACCTTTCTCAACACCACTCGCACCTCATGCTAGCTTTCATCCGTTCATATTCCGACCTTAGCAATTCAGAGGTGTAGGATCCAATAGAGCGGCCAAAGCTAGGATTTCGTACTGCCTAATCCTCAAGATAAAAAAGGTACCATGGGAAAAGTGATTAATATGATTGAGTTATTAGACAACTATTTCTCCGCACATCACTCAGTCAGCATCAGTCACTTCAGCTACGCTTTATGTGTTCAGCAATGAGCATGTGGTATAAAAAATCTCTTTCGGCTCCATAGCAGTAGCGCTCACGCTTGCATCCCCTTTCCCCTTGCCAGGTTGATTCTGTCAACGTATTCCCTCAATGCTTTGACTTGCTCCGAAGAGAGTTCAGTTTCATCAATGGTGGCCAGAAGAGCGTTGAGGGAGCGCTCAATATCGTTTTTAATTAGCCGTAAACAGATAGTCTTAACCCAACGTGGCGAGAATTTGCTGAGGCCGATTGATCTCGTGATTCTTAATCTCATTTTGATACCTCTTTGTCGCCAGAGGAGGCGACTTGTTACTCGGTTATAACACTCGATGGAGATAAAGCCTTTAACTCATTCGTTGTGCGGCACGAGTCTTCAGAATCTTTGCTGGCACACTTACCCCCTCCCACCAGCCTTCATCCGGTCATATTTAGCCTTTAAAAGCTCCGCTGGCGTTGGCCCCTTCTGAACCACTGGCGAGGCCAACGCGCGCCGAACAGGCGGGATTGGCTTCCCGGCCAGCACCCGCTTTTCCCACATATCCAGAATATCGCCGGTTTCATGCTCGAGTTCTTTGTGGCACAGTTGACCATCAGTTCCCCGGCGCCGCAGCTCGAGGCAGATGTGATAGTAAATGGGTTTAGGCCAGGGATACTGCTCACTGCTCGGGTAACGAAACACCAGCTTACGCCACTTCCAGTACTCAGCCATAACGTCAGCGGTGGTGATCCCCAGCACGCTGCGCCCTTCCCTGCACCACTTGATGAACTGGCCTGGCGACGGCAGGAACGGGCGCTCTTGGCGGCGAACCATGCGCATGCCGGCATCAACCTGCTCCATGGTGGTTATCCCGTTTTCTTTGAACGCCAGCACCCACTGACGGCGAATCTCGTTCACGTCTTCCTGGCTGCGATTACCGGGAGTGCCCCTAAGGTACCAATCACTTTTCACCACCGGGAGTTCGGTAAAACGGAAACGCAGAAACTGCACTTTGTGTTTATGCCTCGACCTCAGAAAGGCAAGCAAGCTGCGTACTATTCAGTCAGTTCAATTGTGTCATTATGGGATATTACGGTAAGACGATCGGGAATTCGCCGCAGACGCCCCTATCAGCTGCGTCATACATACGCATGCTGGATGTTGTCGGCAGGTGCTAATCCTGCTTTTATAGCGAATCAGATGGGTCATGAGAATGCAGAGATGGTCTTCCATGTATACTCTGCGTGGATAAATGCTCTCGATAGCGATCAGGTATCATTTTTGAATCAGCGCTTTGGCGGATATGCAAATGCCCCTATAGTGCCCCTGAAGGTAAAAACAAAGTAGTTAATTACTTGATTTCCCGGTGATATTTAATGAAAAAGCTGTTTGTGCAGTTTTATCTTTTGCTGTTTGTCTGCTTCCTGGTCATGACCATGCTGGTCGGGCTGGTCTATAAATTCACCGCCGAACGTGCGGGCAGGCAGTCGCTGGACGATCTGATGAAAAGCTCGCTCTATCTGATGCGCAGCGAGCTGAGAGAGATCCCGCCGCACGACTGGGCGAAAACCCTCAAAGAGCTGGATCTGAACCTGTCATTCGATTTACGCATCGAGCCGTTAAAAGATTTTGAGCTGGACCCACCCGCCATGCAGCGTCTGCGCGACGGGGACATCGTCGCGCTGGACGAGAAATACACCTTTATCCAGCGTATTCCGCGCAGCCATTACGTACTGGCCGTCGGGCCGGTGCCCTATCTCTATTATCTGCACCAGATGCGTCTGCTGGACATGGCGCTGATGGCCTTTATCGCCATTTCGCTCGCGTTTCCGGTCTTTATCTGGATGCGCCCGCACTGGCAGGACATGCTGAAGCTGGAATCCGCCGCGCAGCGTTTTGGCGAAGGGCATTTTACCGAACGCATTCACTTCGACAGCGGTTCCAGCTTTGAACGTCTGGGCGTGGCCTTTAACCAGATGGCCGATAACATCAATGCCCTGATCGCCAGTAAAAAGCAGCTGATCGACGGGATTGCGCACGAGCTGCGCACGCCGCTGGTTCGCCTGCGCTATCGTCTGGAGATGAGCGAGAATCTGACGGAAGCGGAGTCTCAGGCGCTTAACCGCGATATCGGCCAGCTTGAGGCGCTGATCGAGGAGCTGCTGACCTACGCGCGACTCGATCGTCCGCAAAACGAACTGAACCTCAGCACGCCGGACCTGCCTGCCTGGCTGCAAACCCACATCGATGACGTTCAGAGCGTAAACCCGCAGCGCACGCTGTTAACGCGCGTCACGCCGGGTGATTACGGCGCGCTCGATATGCGCCTGATGGAGCGCGTGCTGGACAATCTGATGAACAACGCCATGCGCTACAGCGAAAGCACGCTACAGATTGGGCTGGATTTGCAGGGCAATCAGGCCAGCCTGACGGTGGAGGATGACGGTCCGGGGATTGCCCCGGAAGAGCGAGAAACCGTGTTTGAACCGTTTGTCCGCCTCGACCCCAGCCGCGATCGCGCCACTGGCGGATGCGGCCTGGGGCTGGCGATTGTCTACTCTATCGCGCAGGCGATGGGCGGCACGGTGCATTGCGAAGAGAGCGAGCTCGGCGGCGCGCGCTTCTGCTTTAGCTGGCCGGTATACCATAACATCGCCCTTCCCGTCCCTGCCTGACTTCAACCGCACGCTGGCCTGACCCGGCGTGCTGTGCTATATGATAAGTATGTTGTAACTAACGAGAGTGCTTATGGCGACCTACGATCTCCTCGAACGGCTGAACAGCACGTTTCGGGCAATAGAACACGAGCTCCTGACCCTGACAGAACGTTTGCAGAGCTGCCGTCTGCTGGCCGCGCGCGTCTTTACCCTGCCCGAGGTTGCCAAAGGGGCCGAGCACGACCCGCTGGACACCATCGCGGTTGAACAGCACATCGGCAGCGCCGCCCTTGAGCTGACGCTGAAGCACTATCGCCGCCTGTTTATCCAGCAGCAGTCAGAAAACCGCAGCAGTAAGGCCGCCGTGCGTCTGCCTGGCGTGATCTGCCTGCAAACCGATGCGACAACGCGCGACGCGCTGGAAAGCCAGATTACCCACATCAACACCCTGAAAGCGGCCTTTGAAAAGATCGTTACCGAAGAGTCCGGCCTCGCCCCTGCCGCCCGGTTTGAATGGGTGCACCGCCAGCTTCCGGGGCTGATTACCCTGAACGCCTATCGCACGCTGACGGTACTGCGTCATCCCGCCACGCTGCGCTTCGGCTGGGCGAATAAGCACATCATTAAAAACTTCACCCGGGATGAGATTCTGGCGCAGCTGGAAAAAAGCCTGAAGACGCCGCGTACCGTCGCGCCGTGGTCGCGCGAGCAGTGGATTGAGCGCCTGGAGCAGGAGTACCACAGCATCGCCTCGCTGCCGGCGGACACGCGCCTCAAGATAAAGCGCCCGGTGAAGGTGCAGCCTATCGCCCGCGTCTGGTATTCCGGCCAGCAAAAACAGGTTCAGTATGCCTGCCCTACGCCGCTGATTGCGCTTTATGATGCCGATCGGGGGGCTATCGTGCCGGATATTGGTGAGTTGCTGAATTACGATGCTGAAAATGTCCAGCACCGTTACCGACCTCAGGCGCAGCCGCTGCAGCTAATTATTCCGCGGCTGCACCTGTACGTGGCGGGATGACTATTTCATGCTACCGACCATCGCTTCCGGACGAACCCAGGCGTCGAACTCCGCCTCCGTGAGATAGCCCAGCGCCAGGGCGGAGGCTTTCAGCGTCAGCCCCTCTTTATGCGCTTTTTTAGCGATCTCCGCGGCTTTGTCATAGCCGATATGGGTATTGAGTGCGGTCACCAGCATCAGGGATTCATTGAGCAACTGGCTGATACGTTCGCGGTTGGGCTCAATCCCTACCGCACAGTGTTCGTTAAAGCTCTCCATCCCGTCCGCCAGCAGACGAACAGATTGCAGCACGTTGTGGATCACCATCGGGCGATAGACGTTCAGCTCGAAGTTGCCGGACGCACCGCCCAGGTTGACGGCCACGTCGTTGCCCAACACCTGACAGCAGAGCATGGTCATGGCTTCGCACTGGGTCGGGTTGACTTTACCCGGCATGATGGAGCTACCCGGCTCGTTTTCCGGAATACTGATTTCACCGATACCGCAGCGCGGACCCGAGGCCAGCCAGCGCACGTCGTTGGCGATTTTCATCAGCGAGGCCGCCAGCCCTTTCAGCGCGCCGTGGGTGTGGACCAGCGCATCGCAGGTCGCCAGCGCTTCGAACTTGTTGGGCGCCGTGACGAACGGCTGCCCGGTGATGTTTGCCAGCTCCTCCGCCACGCGCACCGCGTATTCTGGATGGGTGTTTAACCCGGTCCCGACCGCCGTCCCGCCGAGCGCCAGCCCCGCCAGGTGCGGCAGGCTGTACTCAATATGCTTCAGGTTATGTTCCAGCATCGCCACCCAGCCGGAAATCTCCTGGCCGAGCGTCAGCGGCGTGGCGTCCTGCAGGTGCGTACGGCCAATTTTGACGATGTCGCGGAAGGCCTGCGCTTTCTCGTTGAGCGTGGCTTTCAGGACGTTAAGCTGCGGGATAAGCTGCTCGCGGATAGCAATTACCGCCGCCACGTGCATCGCCGTCGGGAAGACGTCGTTGGAACTCTGGCTTTTGTTGACGTCATCGTTCGGATGGACCTTACGCTCCATGCCGCGCACGCCGCCCAGCAGTTCGCTGGCCCGGTTCGCCAGCACTTCGTTCATGTTCATGTTGCTCTGGGTGCCGGAACCGGTCTGCCAGATGGCGAGGGGGAATTCATCGGGATGCTTGCCCGCCAGCACTTCGTCGGCGGCGTTGATGATGGCGGTCGCTTTGTCTGCCGTCAGCAGGCCTAAATCCTGGTTCACTTTCGCGGCGGCGCGTTTGGTGAGCGCCAGCGCCTGAATCAGCGAGACGGGCATTTTTTCGGTCGAAATACGGAAGTGCTCCAGCGAACGCTGGGTTTGCGCGCCCCATAGCTTATCGGCCGGGACGTCGATGGCGCCCATCGAATCTTTCTCATGGCGTACCGTGGTCATTACTTTCTCCTTGATAACAAAAGAGGGATTGCTCACATGCTTAAGGGATAAGTATTGATGACTTCTGAGAAACGATATGGCGCTTTGTGCGCTCTTTTTAGTGTCGGGTTGCGGCTTCGCCTTACCCGACCTACGAGAATATAGGCCGGGTAAGCGTCAGCGCCACCCGGCAATTTACAGAATTACTTCACGCACGCCGAACACTGGGACGACTGGATCTGCTTGAAGAAGTCGTTACCTTTGTCATCCACGAGGATAAACGCCGGGAAGTCTTCCACTTCAATTTTCCAGATCGCTTCCATACCCAGTTCCGGGTATTCCACGCACTCCAGGCTCTTAATGCTGCCCTGCGCCAGAACCGCAGCCGGGCCGCCGATGCTGCCGAGGTAGAAGCCGCCGTGCTTGTGGCAGGCGTCCGTCACCTGCTGGCTGCGGTTGCCTTTCGCCAGCATGATCATGCTGCCGCCGTTGGCCTGCAGCTGGTCAACGTACGAGTCCATACGCCCTGCCGTGGTCGGGCCTAACGAGCCGGACGCGTAACCTTCAGGCGTTTTCGCCGGGCCTGCGTAATAGATCGGATGATCTTTAATGTACTGCGGCAGGCCTTCGCCGTTGTCCAGACGCTCTTTCAGCTTCGCGTGCGCAATGTCGCGGCCCACGATGATCGTGCCGTTCAGCGAGAGACGGGTCGAGACCGGATACTGCGAAAGCTGCGCCAGAATCTCTTTCATCGGACGGTTCAGGTCGACGCGAACCGCTTCACCCTCACCCGCTTTGCGCAGCTCTTCCGGGATGTATTTGCCCGGGTTGTTTTCCAGTTTTTCGATCCAGATGCCGTCGCGGTTGATCTTCGCCTTGATGTTGCGATCCGCAGAGCAGGACACGCCCATCCCGACCGGACAGGAGGCACCGTGACGCGGCAGACGGATCACGCGCACGTCGTGGGCAAAGTATTTGCCGCCAAACTGCGCGCCGAGGCCCAGGTTACGCGCTTCTTCCAGCAGTTCCTGCTCAAGCTGCACGTCGCGGAACGCCTGGCCGTGCTCGTTACCTTCGGTAGGCAGGCCGTCGTAGTATTTGGTTGAGGCCAGCTTAACGGTTTTCAGCGTGCTTTCAGCCGACGTACCGCCAATCACAAACGCGATATGATACGGCGGGCACGCCGCGGTGCCGAGAGTACGCATTTTCTCAACCAGGTAATTTTTCAGCTTGCCCGGGGTAAGCAGCGCCTTGGTTTCCTGGTAAAGATAGGTTTTGTTGGCCGAACCGCCGCCTTTGGCGATACAGAGGAATTTGTACTCGTCACCGTCGACGCTGTAGAGATCGATCTGTGCCGGCAGGTTGGTGCCGGTGTTGACCTCTTTGTACATATCCAGCGCCGCGTTTTGCGAGTAGCGCAGGTTATCTTCGGTGTACGTGTTGTAGACGCCGTGCGCCAGGGCCGCTTCGTCACCGCCGCCGGTCCAGACGCGCTGGCCTTTTTTACCGACGATGATCGCCGTGCCGGTGTCCTGACAGGTAGGCAGAACACCTTTCGCCGCGATGTCTGAGTTACGCAGGAACTGCAGGGCAACGTATTTATCGTTTTCGCTGGCCTGCGGGTCGCTGAGAATATCGGCAACCTGCTGCTGGTGCGCTGGGCGGAGCATAAACGAGGCGTCGTGGAAAGCGTGCTGCGCCAGCAGCGTCAGCGCCTGCGGATCCACCTTGAGGATCTCTTGTCCTTCAAACTCAGAGACGGAGACGTGATCGCGGGTTAACAGGTAATACTCGGTCCGATCCTTACTGAGGGGGAAAGGATCCTGATAATGGAAGGGTTTATTCGACATTGGTCTCTCACTTACTGCTTCGGTCTGTTTATTCAGGGCAGATGTTCCGCTGCCCGGCTTAAAAGCGAGTCAGCTTATCCTACACAATTTTTTAACAAAAACTGAGACTAGTACGACTTTTTACATCCACAGGTTACTTCCATGAGGTTTATTGCTTTAATACCCGGAGTTAATTCCACAATTGAATCAGGGCTTGATAATGCAAAAACTCATTAACTCAGTGCAAAACTACGCCTGGGGAAGTAAAACTGCGTTAACGGATCTCTACGGTATCGCGAACCCGAACAACCTGCCGATGGCAGAACTGTGGATGGGGGCGCACCCGAAGAGCAGCTCAAAAATTGAAGACGCCAGCGGCCAGGTTCGCAGCCTGCGTGACGTGATTGACGCCGATAAAGCCGCGTTGCTGGGCGACAAGGTGGCTCAGCGCTTCGGCGAACTGCCGTTCCTGTTCAAGGTGCTGTGCGCTGACCAGCCGCTCTCCATCCAGGTTCACCCGAACAAGAAAGCCTCTGAAATCGGCTTTGCCAAAGAGAACGCGGCGGGTATTCCGTTAGACGCCGCCGAGCGTAACTACAAAGATCCTAACCACAAGCCGGAGCTGGTCTTTGCGCTGACCCCGTTCCTGGCGATGAACGCGTTCCGCGAGTTTTCAGAGATCGTTTCTCTGCTGCAACCGGTCGCGGGTGCCCACAAGGCTATCGCCCACTTCCTTGAAAACCCGAACGCGGACGCGCTGAGCCAGCTGTTTGCCAGCCTGCTGAATATGCAGGGTGAAGAGAAATCTCACGCGCTGGCGGTGCTGAAAGCGGCTCTGGGCAGCCAGCAGGGTGAACCGTGGGAGACCATCCGCCTGATCTCCGAATTCTACCCGGACGACAGCGGCCTGTTCTCCCCTCTGCTGCTGAACGTGGTGAAGCTCAACCCGGGCGAAGCGATGTTCCTGTTCGCTGAAACCCCGCACGCCTACCTTCAGGGCGTTGCGCTGGAGGTAATGGCTAACTCCGATAACGTGCTGCGCGCGGGCCTGACGCCGAAATACATCGATATTCCTGAACTGGTTGCCAACGTGAAGTTTGTGGCGAAACCTGCCGCGGAGCTGCTGACTCAGCCGGTGAAAAACGGCGCAGAGCTGGACTTCCCAATTCCGGTTGAGGATTTTGCTTTTTCCCTGCACGACCTGAGCCAGGCCGAAACCGCCATCGCGCAGGAAAGCGCGGCGATTCTGTTCTGCGCCGAGGGCGAAGCGACGCTGCGCAAAGGCGAACAGCGTCTGGTGCTTAAGCCCGGTGAGTCAGCATTCGTTGCAGCCAGTGAATCACCGGTCAGCGTAAGCGGCACCGGTCGTCTGGCGCGCGTTTTCAATAAGCTATACCCTAAATAATTCGAGTTGCATGAAGGCTGCGACGCAGCGAATCCCCAGGAGCGTACATAAGTACGTGACTGGGGTGAGCGAGGAAAGCCAACGCACAGGCAACTTGAAGTATGACGGGTATTAGGGACTTACTGATTTTTTTAACAACTCTTGCTAAGCTAGTTGCAGGCTTAATATCTCCAGGCGGTTTTTACCGCCTGGTTTCATTTTAGGGATAGTCGCAATGAAAAAATCGGTCGTAGCGGTTGGAGTGATTGTAGCGTTAGGCGTGGTCTGGACGGGTGCCTCCTGGTTTACCGGGAAACAGCTGGAAGGCCGTCTGGCTGAGATGGTGGCGCAGGCTAACGGAGAGATTAAGCGCAGCGCGCCGGAGGCGGGCCTTGAGCTGAGCTACCAGAATTATCAGCGCGGCGTGTTTACCAGCCGTATGCAGCTGGTGGTGAAGCCGGTGGCCGGTGCTGAAAACGGCTGGCTGAAACCGGGCCAGAGCGTGGTGCTGGACGAGGTGGTGAGCCACGGTCCGCTGCCGCTGGCGCAGCTGAAGTCCTTTAACCTGATCCCGTCGATGGCGTCCGTTCATACCGTGTTGGTGAATAACGACGTCACTAAACCGCTGTTTGACCTGGCGAAGAATGAATCGCCATTCGACATTAATACCCGCATCAGCTATGCCGGTGACACGAGCTCCGATATTGCTCTGAAAGCGCTGAACTACGAGAAAGAGAATGAGAAAGTCGCCTTCAGCGGCGGTCACTTCAAACTTGATGCTGACCGCGACGGAAACGTGTTCTCCCTGACGGGTGAAGCGGAAAGCGGCCTGGTCAATGCCGTGAACGAATATAACCAAAAGGTTCAGCTCACCTTCAACAACCTGAAGGCCGACGGCAACAGCCGAATGACCGATTTCCAGGAGCGTATCGGCGATCAAAAACTGTCTCTCGACAAGGTTGCCATTGCGGTTGAAGGAAAAGAGATGGCCGTGATGGAAGGTATGGACGTCAACGGCAAATCAGACGTTTCCAAAGACGGTAAGAGCATCAACACCCAGCTGGATTACACGCTGAAGAGCCTGAAGGTGCAGAATCAGGACCTGGGCACCGGCAAGCTGTCGCTGAAGATCGGCAATATCGACGGCCAGGCGTGGCACGAGTTTAGCCAGAAATACAGCAAAGAGAGCCAGGCGCTGCTGACCGATGCCGCACTCCAGCAGAACCCTGAGGTGTACCAGCAGCAGGCGATGGCGGTACTGTTCAACAACCTGCCTGTCCTGCTGAAAGGCGAGCCGGTGGTCACCGTTGCGCCGCTGAGCTGGAAAAACAGCAAGGGCGAAACCAGCTTTAACCTGTCTCTGTTCCTGAAAGATCCGGCAACCGCAACGGGTGAACCGCAGACGCTGGCGCAGGAAGTGGATCGCAGCGTGAAGTCGCTCGACAGCAAGCTGACCATCCCGATGGATATGGCGACCGAGTTTATGACCCAGATTGCGAAGCTGGAAGGCTACGGCGATGAAGACGCCGGCAAGCTGGCGAACCAGCAGGTGAAAGGTCTGGCGGCAATGGGCCAGATGTTCCGCATCACTAAAGTGGAAAACAACACGATTTCCACCAGCCTGCAGTACGCCAACGGCCAGGTAACGCTGAACGGCGACAAGATGCCGCTGGAAGACTTTGTCGGCATGTTTGGTATGCCGACGCTGGGGATGCCGGAACCGGCTGAACCGGCTGAACCGGCAGCACCGGCAGCACCGGCAGCACCGCAGCACTAAACGTCAAAACCCCTCGCATGAGGGTTTTTTTATTGCCGGGTGGTGCTGACGCTTACCCGGCCTACGATCCCGATCCGTTGTTGGCCCGTGCAAGCGAAGCGCCGCCGGGCGATGTGCAGCGGAGATTATTTCACCGTCACCAGCCGCGCCGCCACAATCTGGTGTCCGGCCTGAACGTCCGTGTTGTCGATGCGCTGCATGATCCTGTCCGCCAGCGTGTAGCCCATCTCCCGCGCAGGGGTGGTAGCCCAGACGATCGGCAGATCGTCTAGCGCGTTTTCACCGACGTCGGCGAACGCCCCCAGCGCCACCTGATGGCCGAAGAAGGTTTCCACCCCGCCCTCGCCGCTCTGACGCCCGGCGCGGATCAGGCCAAACCAGGCGCCCATGGCAATCACGTCGTTGTAACAAATCACGGCGCTGATCGTCGGACTGCTGCGCAGCAGCGCGGCTATCGCTTCCGCCGCTTTCTTCTGGCTGGATTCACACTCCACGACCCATTCGCTGTGGAACGGCAGGCCGTATTTAATCAGCGTCGCGCAGTAGCCGCCGACCCGCTCGGCGCGGGTCAGGGACGAGCTTTTCCCACCCAGCCAGGCAATGCGCTGGTGTCCGCGACGAATAAGATGTTCGGTCAGCATTTGCGCGGCCTGCATGTTATCCGGTCGCAGCGTATCGGCCTCGTCCAGATAGCTGGCGCGCGAAGCAAACACCAGCGGCACGCCTTTTTCGGCGGCGCGCTCGCACAGCTCGCTGCCCACGCCCGACGCCCCGGCGACGATCACCCCGTCCACCCCCTGATTCAGCAGCATATCGAGCCGGGAGAGAAGCTGATCGGGCTCGCGACCGCCGTGCAGAAGAAAGACCATCCGCCCCTGCGCTTCAAGCGCTTCGGTTAACCCTGCGGTCAGCTCCGCATAGAAAGGTGACGTCAGGTCGCGGACAATCAGGCCAATCACCCCGCTTTGCCCGCCGCGCAGCGCCGACGCCTGACGGTTACGCACAAAACCCAGCTGCTCAACCGCCTCGTTAACCCGCTGACCGGTCGCAGGAGAGATGCGCCCTTTTCCGCTCAGCACCAGTGAAACGGTGCTTACGGAAACGCCCGCCGCCAGCGCGACATCGTTGATGGTGATTTTTTTCGCTACAGCCATGTGTTGGCGTGACTCCCTGAAATGAGATCGGTAAAACGTTTTATCAATACGTTATCTTTATACTACCAGTCAAAGCCTGAGAATGTGATTTAGCGCGCACTAAACTTTGATAAAACGTTTTATCTTCTCGCAGCATTGAAGCAGGCAAACTGATTTTAACAATAAAGGAGTCGTTTTATGACGGCGAAAGCAGCACAAAAAATATCGCTGTGGGAATTTTTCCAGCAACTGGGTAAAACCTTTATGCTGCCCGTGGCACTCCTCTCGTTCTGCGGGATCATGCTCGGGATCGGCAGCTCGCTGAGCAGTAAAGACGTCATCACGCTGATCCCGTTCCTCGGTACCCCGGTGCTGCAGGCGATCTTCATCTGGATGAGTAAAGTCGGCTCCTTTGCGTTTAGCTTCCTGCCCGTGATGTTCTGTATCGCTATCCCGCTGGGCCTGGCGCGCGAGAACAAAGGCGTCGCGGCGTTTGCCGGGTTTGTAGGCTACGCCGTGATGAACCTGGCGGTTAACTTCTGGCTGACCACGAAAGGCATTTTGCCGACCACCGACGCTGCCGTACTTAAAGCCAACAACATTCAGAGCGTGATCGGTATCCAGTCTATTGATACCGGGATACTCGGGGCAGTGATCGCAGGGGTCATTATCTGGATGCTGCACGAGCGCTTCCACAATATCCGGCTGCCGGATGCCCTGGCCTTCTTCGGCGGTACCCGCTTTGTGCCGATTGTTACCCTGGTCGTGATGGGTCTGTTCGGTTTAATCATTCCGCTGATCTGGCCGGTCTTTGCGATGGGCATCAACGGTATTGGCCGCATCATCAACGGCGCGGGAGATTTCGGTCCGATGATCTTCGGCACCGGCGAGCGTCTGCTGCTGCCGTTTGGCCTGCAGCATATCCTGGTGGCCCTGATTCGCTTCACCGAAGCGGGCGGCACCATGGAGGTGTGCGGTCACGACGTGAGCGGCGCGCTGACCATCTTCCAGGCGCAGCTGAGCTGCCCGACCACCCACGGCTTCTCCGAAAGCGCCACCCGCTTCCTGTCTCAGGGTAAAATGCCTGCCTTCCTCGGCGGCCTGCCGGGTGCCGCGCTGGCGATGTACCACTGCGCGCGCCCGGAAAACCGTCATAAAATTAAAGGCCTGCTGATTTCCGGCGTGATCGCCTGCGTCGTGGGCGGTACCACCGAACCAATCGAATTCCTGTTCCTGTTCGTCGCACCGGTGCTGTACCTCATCCACGCGGTGCTGACCGGTCTGGGCTTTACCGTGATGGCGGTGCTGGGCGTGACCATCGGCAACACCGACGGCAACGTGATCGACTTCGTGGTGTTCGGGATCCTGCACGGCCTGTCCACCAAGTGGTACCTGGTGCCGGTCGTGGCGGCTATCTGGTTTGCGGTTTACTACGGCATCTTCCGCTTCGCCATCACCCGCTTTAACCTGAAAACGCCTGGCCGCGATACCGATACGGCGAGCAGCGTTGAACAGGCGGTTGCCGGAACCGTGGGCAAATCCGGCTATAACACACCGGCCATTCTGGCGGCGCTGGGCGGCGCGGATAACATCACCTCGCTGGATAACTGCATCACCCGCCTGCGTCTGTCGGTGGCGGATATGTCAAAAGTGGATACCAACGCCCTGAAAGCCAACCGGGCCATCGGCGTGGTACAGTTAAATCAGCACAATTTGCAGGTGGTTATCGGCCCGCAGGTCCAGTCGGTGAAGGATGAGCTGGCTACCCTGATGCGAACAGTTGAAGCCTGATGCCTCAGCCCCCTCTCATGAGGGGGTTTTACTTTAAGGACTCACGTCATGTTTGATTTTTCTACCGTCGTGGATCGACACGGCACCTGGTGTACGCAGTGGGACTACGTCGCCGACCGCTTTGGCGCGGCCGATTTGCTGCCCTTCACCATCTCGGATATGGATTTCGCCACCGCGCCCTGCATTACCGACGCGCTGCATCAGCGCATCAATCACGGCGTGCTGGGCTACAGCCGCTGGAAGAACGATGAGTTTCTCGCCGCCGTCGCGCACTGGTTCCAGCAGCGCTTTAACAGCCAGATTGATACGGAAACCGTCGTTTATGGTCCTTCCGTTATCTACATGGTGTCAGAGCTGATTCGTCTCTGGTCACACCCCGGCGACGGCGTGGTGGTGCACACCCCGGCATACGACGCGTTTTATAAAGCCATTGAAGGGAATGCGCGTCATGTGGTGCCCGTGGAGATGGAAAAGCACGCCGCAGGCTGGCAGGGAAATATGGCGGCGCTGGAAGCGGCCCTGGCGAAACCTGAAAACAAAATTTTACTGCTGTGCAGCCCGCAAAACCCAACCGGCAAGGTCTGGACGCGGGACGAACTGACGCAGATGGCGGAACTGTGCGAGCGCTATGACGTGGCGGTTATCAGCGATGAAATTCATATGGATATGGTGTGGGGAGAGCATCGTCACACGCCGTGGAGCACGGTGGCGCGCGGCAAATGGGCGCTTCTCACTTCCGGCTCGAAAAGCTTTAATATTCCAGCGCTGACGGGCGCTTACGGCCTGATTGGCGATGAACAGAGCCGTAACGGTTATCTTAGCGCGCTAAAAGGCCGGGACGGACTCTCTTCCCCTTCCGTGCTGGCGCTGACGGCGCATATTGCCGCCTATCAGCAGGGTGCGCCGTGGCTGGATGCCCTGCGGGGCTATCTGGAAGAGAATCTGATGTATATCGCGCAGGAAGTAAACCGCGCCTTTCCGAAGCTGAACTGGCAGCCGCCCGAAGCAACCTATCTGGCCTGGATTGACCTGCGCCCGCTGAACATTGACGATCGGGCGCTGCAAAAAGTGCTGATCGAGCAGCAAAAAGTCGCCATCATGCCGGGATATACCTACGGCAAAGAGGGAAACGGCTTTGTTCGCCTGAACGCCGGCTGTCCGCGCAGCAAGCTTGAACAAGGTGTGCAACGCCTCATTGCCGGGATTAACACGCTCCTGTAATCAATTTGCGCAACGGAATATTCCCTTGCGCAAATAGCTTTTTACCCCGTTTTGTTTTTATAATATGGCGCACTTTAACCAGAAAAGAGTGCGACCATGATTGATACACGCCTGCCTTTAACTGATATTCATCGTCACCTTGACGGTAACATTCGTGCCCAAACCATCCTCGATCTTGGCCGCCAGTTCAATTTAACGCTTCCTGCTCAGACGCTTGAGTCGCTGATCCCTCACGTACAGGTAACTTCCAATGAACCGGACCTGGTCAGCTTCCTGAGCAAACTCGACTGGGGCGTGAAGATGCTGGCCTCGCTGGATGCCTGCCGCCGCGTGGCGTTTGAGAACATTGAAGATGCGGCCCGTAATGGCCTGCATTACGTCGAGCTGCGCTTCTCGCCGGGCTATATGGCGATGACCCACAGCCTGCCCGTTGCAGGCGTGGTGGAAGCCGTGATTGAAGGCGTGCGCGAAGGGTGTAAAACCTTCGACGTTCAGGCCCGTCTGATTGGCATTATGAGCCGTACGTTCGGCGAAGCCGCCTGCCTGCAGGAGCTTGAAGCGCTGCTGGCCCATCGCGATGCCATCACCGCCGTCGATCTGGCCGGTGACGAGCTGGGCTTCCCGGGCAGTCTGTTCCTCTCCCACTTCAACCGCGCGCGCGATGCCGGCTGGCACATTACCGTGCATGCGGGCGAAGCGGCTGGCCCGGAAAGCATCTGGCAGGCCATCCGCGAGCTGGGCGCCGAACGTATCGGCCACGGCGTGAAGGCGGTAGAAGATCGCGCCCTGATGGATTTCCTGGCGGAGCAGCGTATCGGGATTGAGTCGTGCCTGACGTCTAACATTCAGACCAGCACCGTGGCAACGCTGGCGCATCATCCGTTGAAAACGTTCCTCGAGCACGGCGTGCTGGCCTCGCTGAACACTGACGACCCTGCGGTTCAGGGCGTGGATATCATCCACGAATACAACATCGCCGCACCGCAGGCGGGTCTGAGCCGCGAGCAGATCCGTCAGGCGCAGATCAACGGGCTGGAGATTGCCTTCCTGACGCCCGAAGAGAAGCAGGCGCTTAAAGATAAAGTGGCTCGCGGTTGAGCATTTGCCGGGTAGCGGCTACGCCTTACCCGGCCTACAACAGCCCTTATAGCTTATGCCAGACAGAGCGTGGCGCGATGTTTGGCAGATTCAATACCCAGCTCAATCAGTTCCATAATCTGAATCGCCTGGCTGGCCGGAACCGGATTTTCGCCCGTGCCGTTCAGCGCATCGCGAATGCCCGCATAATAGGCCGGATAGTTGCCCGGGATCGTCAGCAAGGTCTCCTCTACCAGTTCCTCACCTTCCACCCGCGTGACCACGCCGTCGCGCATATCATAGCCCCAGTCTTCCTGCGGCAAACGTTCACCGCTTTTCAGCCGGTCCTCCTGCGGATCGAGGCCAAACTTCACGTAGCTCCCGCGCGTGCCGTGAATGATGTAGCGGGCCGATTCCGCGGCCGCGACCATCGTGCCGTGCAGCACAATTCGCCGCTGCGGGTAGCTGAGCACCGCGTGGAAGTAATCGGTCGTCTGCGCTCCGGGCCGGAGCTGGGCCAGATCGACCGTCATGCTCACCGGCAGACCAAAAAGATTGACGGCCTGATCCAGCAGATGCGGGGCTAAATCGTACCAGATGCCGCTGCCCGGACCGGCCTGCTCGCGCCAGCGGTTTCGTACCTGCGGACGGAAGCGGTCAAAGTGCGATTCAAAAAAGAGGATCTCCCCTAGCGTGCCTTCACTGAGAAGCCTTTTTACCGTCAGAAAGTCGCTGTCCCAGCGGCGGTTATGGAATACCGACAGCAGCCTGCCCAGACTCTTTGCCAGCGCATCCAGCTCGCGAGCCTGAGACAACGTGACGGTAAAGGGCTTATCGACCACCACGTGCTTACCGGCGTCAAGCGCGGCCTTTGCCAGCGGGAAGTGGGTGTCGTTCGGGGTGGGGATAACGATTAAATCAATATTCGGATCGTTGAAAAGGTGTTTTGGCTCAGAGACAACCGGCACGGAAGGCCAGTCGGCATGGACTTTAGCGGCATCGCTGCTGGATACCGCAGCCAGGGTCATCCCCGGCGTCCCGGCTATCAGAGGCGCATGAAACGTTTTGCTTGCATACCCGTAGCCGATAAGCCCAACGCGGATATTATCACTCATAGTGCCGTCCTCTTTTATGACGTTCTTATTTCACACTGGCTAGCCTGGCATTACCACAGATTAATAATGTGCCATATGACTTAAAATAGCAGGTCGTAGGGGTTGTTTTTGTTACATAGTATTAACCCACTGATTTTGTTTAAGGGAACCGTTCCCAAAGCGCTTGCCGTCGGGGAAACGTCGCTGTAACATTTGCGACCTGTATTTATGGATAAAGTACAACTACGAATCATGACGTCAATTATTAATCGAATCATTGAATTAGCGGGATGGATTGTCCTTGGGGTTTCGGTCATTTTGCTGGGCGTTGCCAGCCATATCGATAACTACCAGCCGCCGGAGCCTGTCACAGTCGCCCAACCTAAGTAACCGGTTACTGCAATAAAGAGTGACATAATATGTCAGTTACTTATTGCCAGCCCTGGTGAACACGGTTAACCTTCTCTTCCAGGCATCGTCTGATGCCTGAATTTCAGCAAAGAAAACTCCTAATTTCGTCGCGTTACCTGAGTGGGCTGTTTACGTCTTTATTAATCCGTTTATTATTCGAACGAATTACCTTAACTGGTATTACTCACTTTTATATGGAAACTTATTAATATGACAGTTCAGGACTATTTATTAAAATTTCGCAAGATCAATTCGCTTGAGAGCCTGGAAAAACTGTTTGACCATCTGAACTACACCCTGTCGGATAATCAGGACATCATTAATATGTATCGCGCCGCTGACCATCGCCGTGCGGAGCTGGTTTCCGGGGGGCGTTTGTTCAACGTGGGTGAAGTGCCTAAGTCCGTATGGCGTTACGTTTTATAAGAAAGTAGCCATCCGCGCGAAATGTTATATACTCTCCGCCCTGCAAACTAGCTGTACAACATTTCGCGCAGATTATGGGAGAGTTCATGACCGCAACGCCTGGAGAACGCATTGGAGGCTGGTTAATCGCCCCACTGGCATGGCTGCTGGTTGCCTTATTAAGCGCTTCACTTGCGCTGCTGCTGTATACCACCGCACTGATTACCCCTCACGCCATCCAGACCCTGATGTCGCAAAGCGTGCTGAATATTGCGATGTGGTTTATGTCGTTCGTTTTCGCGATTGGGATGTGGTACTACACCCTGTGGCTGACCATCGCCTTCTTTAAGCGACGCAAGAGTGTGCCAAAGCACTACATTATCTGGCTGCTGATTTCGGTTCTGCTGGCGGTTAAAGCGTTTGCTTTTTCGCCCGTATCAGACGCTCTGGCCGTTCGTCAGCTGCTTTTCCCGTTACTGGCGGCAGCGCTGCTGGTCCCCTATTTCAAGCGTTCGACGCGGGTAAAAAGCACCTTCGTGAACCCGTAATAACCTTACAGATAACCTGTTGTCGCCTGCGTGAGTTTGTCCGATAATAGGCGGCTTTTTTATTTCAGGCTAAATAATGACCGATTACTTACTGCTCTTTGTCGGCACCGTGCTGGTTAACAACTTCGTTCTGGTGAAGTTCCTTGGCCTGTGCCCGTTTATGGGCGTGTCCAAAAAGCTGGAAACGGCGATGGGCATGGGGCTGGCGACGACCTTCGTCATGACGATGGCGTCCATCTGCGCGTGGTTGATTGATACCTGGATCCTCATCCCGCTGGGGTTAATCTATCTTCGCACGCTGGCTTTTATTCTGGTCATTGCGGTTGTTGTGCAATTTACTGAAATGGTGGTGCGTAAAACCAGCCCGGCCCTCTATCGCCTGCTGGGTATCTTCCTGCCGCTGATCACCACCAACTGCGCCGTTCTCGGCGTTGCGCTGCTGAACATCAACCTTGGCCATAACTTTATGCAGTCGGCGCTGTACGGTTTTTCCGCCGCCGTCGGTTTCTCATTTGTTATGGTCCTGTTCGCGTCGATTCGCGAGCGTCTGGCGGCAGCGGATATCCCTGCGCCCTTTCGCGGTAACGCGATTGCGCTGGTGACCGCGGGTTTAATGTCTCTGGCCTTTATGGGCTTTAGTGGTCTGGTGAAGTTGTAATGAATGCTATCTGGATTGCCATCGCCTCTATCAGCGTCCTGGGGTTGGTGTTTGGCCTTATCCTGGGTTACGCCTCCCGCCGTTTCGCGGTAGAGGACGATCCCGTTGTTGAAAAAATTGATGAGCTTTTGCCGCAAAGCCAGTGCGGGCAGTGCGGCTACCCGGGCTGCCGCCCCTATGCCGAAGCGGTAGGCATTCAGGGTGAAAAAATTAACCGCTGCGCCCCCGGCGGCGAAGCGGTGATGCTGAAAATCGCGGCCCTGCTTAACGTCGATCCGCAGCCCGTTGATGGCGATGCGGAGGTGCAGGAGCCGGTTCGCGCCCTGGCCGTGATCGATGAAGCCAACTGCATCGGCTGCACCAAATGTATTCAGGCCTGCCCGGTTGACGCCATTGTCGGCGCCACCCGCGCCATGCACACCGTCGTGGCGGACCTCTGCACCGGCTGTAACCTCTGCGTGGCCCCCTGCCCGACGCAATGTATTGAGCTGCGACCGGTTGAAACGACTACCGAAAGCTGGAAGTGGGATCTTCAAACCATTCCGGTTCGCATCATTCCTGTGGAACAACATGCTTAAGTTATTTTCTGCTTTCAGAAAAGAGAAGATTTGGGACTTTGACGGCGGTATCCATCCGCCAGAGATGAAAACCCAGTCCAACGGCACGCCGCTGCGTCAAATTCCGCTGGCGACGCGTTACGTCATGCCGCTCAAGCAGCATATTGGCGCTGAGGGCGAGCTGTGCGTGAAAGAAGGCGATACGGTTCTTCGCGGCCAGCCGCTAACCTTTGGCCGTGGGCGTATGCTGCCGGTGCACGCCCCCACCTCCGGTAAAGTGGTGGCGATTGCCCCTCATACGGTGGCTCATCCGTCTGCGCTGTCGGAGCTGAGCGTGATCATTGAAGCCGACGGCGAAGACCGCTGGATCGATCGTGACGGCTGGAGCGACTACCGCTCCCACAGCCGCGAAGCCCTTATCGAGCGAATTCATCAGTTCGGCGTCGCCGGGCTGGGCGGCGCGGGCTTCCCGACCGGCGTTAAGCTGCGCGGCGGTGGCGATAACATTCAGACGTTGATTATCAACGCCGCCGAGTGCGAGCCGTATATCACCGCAGACGATCGTCTGATGCAGGACTGTGCCGCTCAGGTGGTGGAAGGCATCCGCATCCTGGCGCACATTCTGAAGCCGCGGGAAGTGCTGATTGGTATTGAAGACAATAAACCGCAGGCCATCTCGATGCTGCGCGCCGTGCTGGCGGGCAGTCATGATATTAGCCTGCGCGTTATCCCGACCAAGTACCCTTCTGGCGGCGCAAAACAGCTGACGCAAATTCTCACCGGCAAGCAGGTGCCGCACGGCGGACGCTCTTCGGATATCGGCGTGCTGATGCAAAACGTCGGCACCGCCTATGCGGTGAAACGCGCGGTGATTGACGGCGAGCCGTTGACCGAGCGTGTGGTGACGCTGACCGGCGAGTCGGTTTCCCGTCCTGGCAACGTCTGGGCGCGTCTGGGTACGCCGGTGCGCCATCTGCTGGAACAGGCTGAATTTTGCCCGGCCAGCGACCAGATGGTGATCATGGGCGGCCCGCTGATGGGCTTTACGCTGCCGTGGCTGGACGTTCCGGTAGTGAAAATCACGAACTGTCTGCTCGCCCCTTCCCCCACCGAAATGGGTGAAGAGCAGGAAGAGAAAGGTTGCATCCGCTGCAGCGCCTGTGCCGATGCCTGCCCGGCGGATCTCCTCCCGCAGCAGCTGTACTGGTACAGCAAAGGTCAGCTGCACGACAAGGCAAAATCCCATAATCTGGCCGACTGCATTGAATGCGGCGCCTGCGCCTGGGTCTGCCCAAGCAACATTCCGCTGGTGCAATACTTCCGTCAGGAGAAGGCCGAGATTTATGCCATCTCCATGGAAGAAAAACGCGCCGCAGAAGCCAAGGCACGTTTCGAAGCGCGTCAGGCGCGACTGGAGCGCGAAAAAATCGCCCGTCAGGAACGCCATAAGCAGGCCGCCGTTCAGCCTGCCGGGAAAGATCAGGATGCGATCAACGCCGCACTGGCGCGCGTTCGCGAGAAAAAAGCCGATGCCGCCCAGACGGTGGTGATCCAGGCCGGGGAAAAACCGGATAACAGCGAGGCGATTGCCGCCCGCGAAGCGCGAAAGGCTGCGGCTCGCGCGCGTCAGGCGGAAAAAGCGCAAACGGTTCAGGCAGATACTGAGGTCGACCCGCGTAAAGCGGCCGTTGAAGCGGCGATAGCCCGGGCCAAGGCCCGCAAAGCTGGAGAGCAGCAGGTAGTCGTCGAGCAAGAAGCGGTCGACCCACGCAAAGCCGCCGTTGAAGCGGCGATTGCTCGCGCCAAAGCCCGTAAGGCTGCGCAGCAGGCGCCAGAGGCAGTATCAGAAGCAGAAGCACCACCGGTCGACCCGCGTAAAGCCGCCGTCGAAGCAGCGATTGCCCGCGCCAAAGCCCGTAAGGCGGCGCAGCAGGCACCAGCGGCAGTATCAGAGGCAGAAGCACCACCGGTCGACCCGCGTAAAGCCGCCGTCGAAGCAGCGATTGCCCGCGCCAAAGCCCGTAAGGCTGCGCAGCAGGAAGAACAGCCGCAGGCCGCCAACGATGACCCGCGCAAGGCCGCCGTCGCCGCCGCCATTGCGCGCGTTCAGGCGAAGAAAGCCGCACAGCAAGCCGTAAACGAGGATTAAATGGTTTTCAGAATCGCAAGTTCCCCTTACACCCACAACCAGCGTCAGACATCGCGCATTATGATGCTGGTCTGCCTGGCCGCGCTGCCGGGCATTGCCGTTCAGTGCTGGTTTTTCGGTTGGGGAACCCTGTTCCAGATAGCCCTGGGCTGCGCCAGCGCCGTCGCGGCGGAAGCACTCGTCCTGAAGCTGCGTAAGATGGCGGTGTCACGCATTCTGGCTGACAACTCCGCGCTGCTGACCGGCCTGCTGCTCGCCATCAGTATTCCGCCGTTTGCCCCGTGGTGGATGGTCGTGCTCGGTACCGTGTTTGCCGTGATCATTGCCAAACAGCTGTACGGCGGGCTCGGCCATAACCCGTTTAACCCGGCAATGATTGGCTACGTGGTGCTGCTAATCTCCTTCCCGGTGCAGATGACCAGCTGGCTGCCGCCGCACGAGATTGCGGCCACGGTTCCGGGCTTTATGGATGCCCTGCACGTTATCTTTACCGGCCATACGGCGCTCGGGGCTGATATGAACGCGCTGCGCATGGGCGTGGACGGTATCAGCCAGGCGACGCCTCTCGATACCTTTAAAACGTCCCTGCATGCCGGGCACAGTGTTGATCAGATCATGAAATCCGCGATTTACAGCGGCATGCTGGCGGGTGCAGGCTGGCAGTGGGTCAACCTGGCGTATCTTCTGGGCGGCCTGTTCCTGCTGCAGCAAAAAGCCATTCGCTGGCATATTCCGGTCAGCTTCCTCGTGACGCTGGCGGTCTGCGCCACGCTGGGATGGGTCTTCTCTCCTGAATCACTCGCCAGCCCGCAGATGCATTTGCTCTCCGGTGCGACCATGCTGGGTGCCTTTTTTATCCTGACGGACCCGGTGACCGCGTCAACGACTAACCGCGGCCGCCTGATCTTCGGCGCGCTGGCGGGCCTGCTGGTATGGCTCATCCGCAGCTTTGGCGGTTACCCGGACGGCGTCGCGTTTGCCGTCCTGCTCGCCAACATTACCGTTCCGCTCATCGACTATTACACGCGTCCGCGCGTGTACGGCCATCGCTAAGGGTTTCGCCATGTTAAAAACGATGCAAAAACACGGCGTCACGCTGGCTGTCTTCGCCGCGGTCCTCACCGGGCTGACGGCCCTGGTTAACACGTTAACCAAAACGACCATCGAAGAGCAGGCTTCAAAGCAGCAAAAGGCGCTGTTCGATCAGGTGATCCCGTCAGATTTCTACGATAATGACCTGCAAAAGAGCTGCTTTGTGGTAGACGCGCCGCAGCTTGGGAAAGGCCCACACCGCCTCTTTATTGCCCGCAAAGGGGATAGACCGGTAGGCGCGGTGATGGAAGCGACCGCGCCCGACGGCTATTCCGGCGCCATTCAGCTGCTTGTCGGCAGCGATTTCTCCGGCACTATTCTGGGTACTCGCGTGACGGAACATCATGAAACGCCGGGCCTGGGCGATAAAATTGAAACCCGTCTGAGCGACTGGATTTTGCACTTCGCCGGTAAAGTTATCCATGGCGAAGGGGATACCGCGTTTGCGGTGAAGAAAGATGGCGGCGAGTTCGACCAGTTCACCGGCGCGACCATCACGCCGCGCGCCGTGGTGAACGCCGTAAAACGAGCCGGGCTGTATGCCGAAACGCTGCCCGCGCAAATCAACAATCTTCCGGCCTGTGAGGAGTAATCATGAGCCAGGTTAAAGAGGTTATTGTCCAGGGGTTGTGGAAGAACAACTCCGCGCTGGTCCAGCTTCTGGGGATGTGTCCCCTGCTGGCGGTAACGTCCACCGCCACCAACGCGCTCGGTCTGGGTCTGGCAACCACGCTGGTGCTGACGCTGACCAACCTCTCCATCTCCGCTCTGCGACGCTGGACGCCGTCGGAAATTCGTATTCCGATTTATGTCATGATCATTGCGTCGGTGGTCAGTATCGTCCAGATGCTGATTAACGCCTACGCGTTTGGCCTGTACCAGTCGCTCGGGATCTTTATTCCCCTTATCGTGACCAACTGTATCGTCGTTGGCCGTGCGGAAGCGTTCGCGGTGAAAAACAGCCCCGCCATGTCGGCGCTGGATGGTTTTTCCATTGGAATGGGCGCCACCTGCGCCATGTTTGTGCTGGGCTCGCTGCGCGAGATCCTCGGTAACGGTACGCTGTTTGACGGCGCAGATGCGCTGCTGGGCGGCTGGGCCAAAGCGCTGCGCGTTGAAGTGTTCCACACCGATACGCCATTCCTGCTGGCAATGCTGCCCCCTGGCGCGTTTATTGGCCTTGGCATGATGCTGGCGATAAAATACCTGATTGATGAGAAACGTAAGCGCCGCGCGGCTGAGCGCAGCGTTCTGGAAGGGACACCCGAGAAGGCTTCATGAATAAAGAAAAGCGCATTGCGATCCTGACCCGTCTGCGGGACGAGAACCCGCACCCGACGACGGAGCTGAATTTTACCTCCCCGTTTGAGCTGCTGATCGCGGTGTTGCTCTCTGCACAGGCGACCGATGTGAGCGTCAATAAAGCCACTGCCCTGCTCTATCCGGTCGCCAATACGCCAAAAGCCATGCTGGAGCTGGGTGTGGAAGGCG
This sequence comes from Enterobacter sp. E20, assembly GCF_000801755.2. Classification (NCBI taxonomy): domain Bacteria; kingdom Pseudomonadati; phylum Pseudomonadota; class Gammaproteobacteria; order Enterobacterales; family Enterobacteriaceae; genus Enterobacter; species Enterobacter sp. E20. Next base: position 2,047,922 of record NZ_CP012999.1, on the reverse strand, counting down.
TGAAGTCCTATATCAAAACCATCGGCCTGTTTAACAGCAAAGCCGAGAACGTCATTAAGACCTGCCGGATCCTGCTGGAACAGCACGGAGGCGAAGTACCGGAAGATCGCGCCGCGCTGGAAGCTTTACCGGGCGTGGGGCGTAAGACAGCGAACGTGGTGCTCAACACCGCGTTTGGATGGCCGACCATCGCCGTGGATACACATATTTTCCGCGTCTCTAACCGGACTAACTTCGCGCCGGGGAAAAATGTTGAGCAGGTCGAAGAGAAGCTGTTAAAGGTGGTTCCGGCCGAGTTTAAGGTTGACTGTCATCACTGGCTGATTCTGCACGGCCGCTATACCTGTATTGCCCGTAAGCCTCGCTGCGGCTCCTGCATTATTGAAGATCTCTGCGAATACAAAGAAAAAGTGTATCCCTGATCGTCACAAACCCTTACCAAAAGAAGGGCTACCAGACACCCTTCTTTTGGCCGTTATTTGTCCGTCTTTCATTCCCTCTGACCTGTCACTTGTTCGGTTATTTAACGCTCAAACAGGTTAATACTTTTTTCATAGCCAAAAATTTCTATACATCTGTGATCGCGATCACCCTGATAACTTCATGTTGAATTTTTGTTGTCAAAATCCGCCTAAACCCTTTGTCTGACAAGATACTCTCCTTCCACCACCGAAGATAAGACCAGCTATTTTTCAGAATATGGCCCATATCACTGCATTAAGCGGCAAATAGCAGAACATATCGCCAAAAGCCGGTCAGGGTGGGTTATCGCCAGTCGAAAAAACTACCTTTACTCATCGTATGAAATTTAACGCTGAATAACATTTATATGAACCGACGATTATACCACCTCAGATATATGTAACAGATTATTACAAACGTATTGCCAGATGGGGCAGGATAGTGAACATTACCCGCCGTTTCTCCTCCCAATATAACTATAAGGCGTATGGACTACGGCCATCGCGCTATGAACACCCCCGTTAATATGGGATGTAAAAAAAGAGGTATATGTGTCTACTGCAAACAATAAACCAACAGATGAAAGCGTGAGTCTTAACGCTTTTAAACAGCCTAAAGCGTTCTATCTCATCTTCTCTATCGAGTTATGGGAGCGTTTTGGTTATTACGGCCTGCAAGGGATCATGGCGGTTTACCTGGTAAAACAGCTGGGTATGTCCGAAGCCGATTCCATCACGCTGTTCTCTTCCTTTAGTGCTCTGGTGTACGGTCTGGTCGCTATTGGCGGCTGGCTGGGTGATAAAGTCCTCGGGACTAAACGCGTCATCATGCTGGGCGCCATTGTCCTGGCGATCGGCTATGGTCTGGTTGCATGGTCAGGGCATGATGCCGCTGTCGTGTATATGGGTATGGCGACGATTGCCGTCGGTAACGGTCTGTTCAAAGCGAACCCGTCCTCCCTGCTTTCTACCTGCTATAACAAAGACGATCCGCGCCTGGACGGTGCATTTACCATGTACTACATGTCCATCAACATCGGTTCGTTCTTCTCGATGCTGGCAACCCCATGGCTTGCGGCGAAGTTCGGCTGGAGCGTGGCGTTTGCGCTGAGCTTCGTGGGCATGCTGATCACCGTGGTCAACTTCCTGTTCTGCCGCAGCTGGGTTAAAGACTACGGTTCAAAACCTGACTTCGAGCCTGTGAATATGGGCAAACTGCTGGCCACCATCGTGGGCGTTGTTGTCCTCGCGGCAATCGCCACATGGCTGCTGCACAACCAGGGTATCGCCCGTGCCGTTCTGGGCGTGGTTGCGCTGGGTATCGTGGTTATCTTTGCGAAAGAAGCGTTCGCCATGCAGGGTGCTGCCCGTCGCAAGATGATTGTGGCGTTCATTCTGATGCTGGAAGCGATTATCTTCTTCGTGCTGTACAGCCAGATGCCAACCTCACTGAACTTCTTCGCCATTCGTAACGTTGAGCACTCAATTCTGGGCATCGCGTTCGAGCCGGAACAGTATCAGGCGCTGAACCCGTTCTGGATCATGATTGGTAGCCCGATTCTGGCCGCTATCTATAACAAGATGGGCGACCGTCTGCCAATGCCGCACAAGTTTGCTATCGGTATGGTACTGTGCTCCGGCGCGTTCCTGGTGCTGCCGCTGGGTACCAAATTTGCCACCGACGCGGGTATCGTGTCCGTTAACTGGCTGATCCTGAGCTACGCGCTGCAGTCTATCGGTGAACTGATGATCTCCGGTCTGGGTCTGGCGATGGTTGCACAGCTGGTGCCACAGCGTCTGATGGGCTTCATTATGGGTAGCTGGTTCCTGACCACTGCCGGTGCGGCAATCATTGCGGGTAAAATTGCGAACCTGATGGCTGTGCCGGAAAACGTCACTGACCCACTGGTCTCCCTGAACGTCTACGGTACCGTGTTCATGCAGATTGGTATCGCGACTGCGGTTATTGCAGTTCTGATGCTGCTGACCGCGCCGAAACTGAATCGTATGACTCAGGACGACGACAAGACGGCTGAAGCGACCAAAACCGCTACCGCGTAAGATTATTGAGAAACGACAGAACAGAAGCCGCTAATGTATTAGCGGCTTTTTTTTTGTCCGTTGGCGCACTAACATAGCTGAAACCTCAGCAAAAAGGAGTTACCGATGAAACTGTTCTACAAACCGGGCGCGTGCTCTCTTGCTTCCCATATCACCCTGCGCGAGAGCGGCAAAGATTTCACGCTGGACGGCGTTGATCTGATGAAAAAGCGTCTGGAAAATGGCGATGATTTTCTTGCCATTAACCCCAAGGGACAAGTTCCGGCGCTCTTGCTGGATGACGGTACTCTGCTGACCGAAGGCGTCGCGATTATGCAGTTCCTGGCCGATAGCGTACCCGATCGCCAGCTGCTGGCACCGGTCAGTACCATTTCTCGCTATAAGACGCTGGAATGGCTGAACTACATTGCGACCGAACTGCACAAAGGATTTACGCCGTTGTTCCGCCCGGATACGCCAGAGGAGTTCAAACCGACCCTGCGTGCGCTTCTTGAGAAAAAGCTGCAGTACGTTAACGAATCGCTGAAAGACGAACAGTGGATTTGTGGTTCGCGCTTCACGATTGCCGATGCGTATCTGTTTACCGTGCTGCGCTGGGCGCGCGCGGTTAAGCTGAACCAGGAAGGGTTAGACCATATCGCATCGTATATGAAACGCGTGGCGGAGCGTCCTGCAGTGGCTGCGGCGCTGAAAGCGGAAGGGTTGAACTAACCGAGCGGCCTGTGTTGCCGGGTGGCGCTAACGCTTACCCGGCCTACACGTTTTGGCCGGTTATAACCGGGTTGCGCTGAAATAGTGCTCCGGCTTCGCGATACGATCCTGTGCCGCAACCACCTGCAGTTCATATTCCTGCATCTCTTTCGTCGCAATCATGATTTCGTACACCGCCGCGGTAACGTGTTCCAGCGCGTCACGTATCGTCGCCCCCTGCAGTAATTTCACCAGCAGCAGACCACTCGTAACATCTCCGACCCCAACCGGCTGGCGCAGGCCGAAATCCACCAGCGGACGGCTAATATGCCAGGCGTCATCTTTCGTCACCAGAAGCATCTCAAAACGGTCCTGACTCAGCCCTGCGCGGGCGAGATGTTTTACCAGCACCACCTCAGGCCCCTGAGCGATCAGTTCGCGAGACGCGCTTACCGCCTCTTCTACGCTGTTAACCGGACGCTCGCAGAGAATTTCGAGCTCGACCAGGTTTGGCGCAATGATATCGCTGGCGGGCAGCGCGTGGCGGACGTGAAACTCTGCGACGCCTGGCGCCACGATACAGCCTTTCTCCGGATGGCCCATGACGGGGTCGCAGAAGTATTTTGCCGCCGGGTTTGCGGCTTTCACCTGACGTACGATGCCGAGGATATGCTCCCCCTGCTCCGCTGAGCCGAGGTAGCCGCTCAGCACGGCGTCACAGCGTCTGAGCTGGTCGATATCGGCAATCCCCTGCACAACCTCGGTGAGGTGCGAAGGCGGCATTACGCAGCCGGTCCATTTGCCGTATTGCGTGTGGTTAGAGAACTGCACGGTATTAAGGGGCCAGACGTTGACGCCGAGGCGACGCATCGGGAATTCCGCGGCGCTATTGCCAGCGTGTCCAAAAACAACGTGGGACTGAATGGCGAGGATGTTCTTCATTTTTTTCTTACCAAACCCTGAAAAAACAAAAGGGGCGTGGTTTCCCACGCCCCTAGAGACTTTTAATTATTTCCAGCAGACAAGGCAGTAGTTTTTCTTACCGCGACGCAGTAGCGTGTAGCGACCATACAGACGGTCGCCGTCAACGAAGGTGTATTCCGGGTCAGCCTGTTTCTCGCCGTTGATGGTGATAGCGTTAGACGCGATGGTTTTACGCGCCTGACCGCGCGAAGGCTGGAGCTCAGAGTCCACCAGCGCCTGCATCAGGTCAGCCCCTTTTTCCATCTCAACCATCGGCACGCCGTCCTGCGCCAGCTGTTCGAAGTCCGCCTCGCTCAGATCGCTCAGGGTACCGTTAAACAGGCTTGCGGTAATACGTTTTGCCGCGGCCAGACCTTCTTCACCGTGAACCAGTTTGGTGACTTCGTCCGCCAGCACGTACTGGGCGCGCGGTGCTTTACCGCTGTTTTTGTCTTCTTCTTCCAGCGCGTTGATGTCTTCGATGTCCATAAAGGTGAAGAACTTCAGGAAGCGGTAAACATCGGCATCCGCCGTGTTGATCCAGAACTGGTAGAATTTGTACGGGCTGGTTTTCTTCGGATCGAGCCATACCGCGCCGCCTTCGGTCTTCCCAAATTTGGTGCCGTCTGCCTTGGTGATCAGCGGAACGGTCAGACCGAAGACCTGGTTCTGGTGCAGACGACGGGTCAGGTCGATACCGGAGGTGATGTTACCCCACTGATCGGAGCCGCCAATCTGCAGGGAAACGCCGTGCAGCTTGTTCAGGCAGGCAAAGTCATAGCCCTGCAGCAGGTTGTAGGAGAACTCGGTAAAGGAGATACCCTGGTCGTCACGGTTCAGACGCTGCTTCACGGCCTCTTTGTTAATCATCTGGTTAACAGAGAAGTGCTTGCCGATGTCGCGCAGGAAGGTCAGCACGTTCATGCTGCCAAACCAGTCGTAGTTGTTCGCGGCAATGGCAGAGTTTTCACCACAGTTGAAGTCGAGGAATGGTGCAACCTGTTTGCGGATCTTATCCACCCACTCCTGCACGGTATCTTCGGTGTTCAGTTTACGCTCAGCGGCTTTAAAGCTTGGGTCACCAATCAGGCCGGTCGCGCCGCCCACCAGCGCAACAGGCTTATGGCCCGCCATCTGGAAGCGTTTCAGGCATAACAATGGAACAAGATGCCCCAAATGCAAGCTGTCAGCGGTGGGATCGAAGCCGCAATAGAGCGCGATCGGGCCTTGCGCCAGTCGCTCTGCTAACGCTTCCTCGTCCGTCACCTGGGCCACGAGGCCCCGCTCTTGCAATTGTTTAATCAAGTTACTGCTTGCCATCAAATTCTCCATGTATAAACGACTGCACCTTTGCCGGTACACGACTTTTCGCCTGATGCGAAAGGACAATAGAATAAAGCGCAAGCGCGGTGTGCGCTAGCGCTTAAATCAACAAATTTCGGGGATTACGGTGCCAGTCTGTCGATTTTCCAGCCGCCATTCTCGCGCTGGTATAAAAAGCGGTCGTGCAGGCGATGTTCGCCCCCCTGCCAGAACTCCATCTGCTCAATCGGGATGCGGAACCCGCCCCAGAAGCTTGGCAAAGGAATTTCACCCTGCTGGAACTTCTGTTTCAGCTCCAGGAATTTACTTTCCAGCACGCCGCGGGCAGAAATTCGGCTGGACTGTTTTGATACCCAGGCGCCAATCTGGCTGTCACGCGGGCGGCTGTGGAAATACTTCACCACTTCCAGCGTCGAGAGACGTTCCGCCTTGCCGGTGACCATTACCTGACGTTCCAGCATGTGCCAGGGAAACAGCAGGCTGATACGCGGATTGTTTTCTAAATGGTGCGCCTTGCGGCTGCCGAGGTTGGTATAGAACACCAGCCCTTTCTCGTCATAATGCTTGAGCAATACGATGCGCTGATACGGTTGGCCGTTTTCATCCACCGTCGCGACAACCATGGCGGTTGGGTCGGCGAGTTTCGCTTCGCAGGCCTGTTTCAGCCAGCGTTCAAAAAGCACGAGGGGTTCAGCGGGAAGATCCTGGCGACGCAGGCCGCCTTTAGTGTATTCACGGCGCAGATGCGCAATTTGCTGCAGTTCGTCGTTATCTGACATGGCGTTAGCTGACATTGAGAGTGGGTGGCGCTATTGTGCGCCGCCCCTGTAAAAATCTCAACGCTTCGGATTTTCGAGCTGGCAATTGTTCAGCACAATGCGGTCGCGTTTGTAGACCGTGGCGCTGTCGCCTTTCGACCAGAAGACGTAGATACCGTCGGAATAACGTGCGCCGGAGGCTGACATCCCCTGTTTCAGCGTCAGCAATTTATTGTCATAAACAAAACTGGCTTCCTGGCGTGGGTTATTCAGCTTGACGGTCAGCGGTTTTTCATCGCAGCGATACTCCAGCGTATCGGTCTGCATGCGCTCAAGAAGCTGGTTATAGACGCTGCATCCTGACAGCAATAAAGGCGCGGCAATAAGAAGAAGTTTTTTCATGGGCGTATTCCGAAGACTTTCCTGGTCCTGGAGGGCATGGCTGCCCTCCTGTTTCGTTCCATTCTAACGATGACGCGCCGCGCTGAATTTCAGTTAACTCTGATTATGACGAGGATTTGCCGGGAAAATCGCCCCGAGGACGCTCGCCTCACGCGCGCCGGTCACCGACGGCAAGTTGCCCGGCAGTCCGGCAATGGTGCGCCAGGCAAGCCAGGCGAAGGCCAGCGCCTCCATATCATCCCCGCTGATGCCTGCCTCGTCGGTCGTGGTCACTTCGGTACCCGACAGTAGCCCCGCAAAACGCGCCATCACCAGCGGGTTTCGGCTTCCTCCGCCGCACACCAGCAGGCGTTCACATCCGCCGCTGAGCAGAACCTGTTCGGAGATCGACACGGCCGTCAGCTCGGCAAGCGTCGCCTGGACATCCTGCGGCGCGAGCGCCGGGAATTGCGCCAGCTGACGCTCAAGCCAGCCCAGGTTGAAGTATTCACGCCCCGTGCTCTTAGGGGCCGGCAGGGCAAAATAAGGATCGCTTAGCATCGACTGCAGCAGCGGAATAATCACTTTTCCCCCGCTCGCCCACTCGGCGTTTTTATCATAGGGTTGACCGCACTGACGCCAGATCCAGGCATCCATTAACATATTGCCCGGGCCGGTATCGTAGCCGCGGACGGGCTGCCCCGGAATGAGCATCGACAGGTTGGCAATCCCACCAATGTTGAGCACCATCCGCCGTTCTGAAGGGTGCGCCAGTAACGCCTGATGGAACGCGGGTACCAGCGGCGCGCCCTGCCCGCCAAGGGCGATATCGCGACGACGGAAATCGCCTACCACCGTCACGCCCGTCTTCGCCACAATCTGGTTGTTATCGCCGATTTGCAGGGTATGCGGGGCATCTCCGCCGGGCTCATGCCAGACCGTTTGTCCGTGACAGCCGATGGCCACAACGTCCTGCGGGCGAAGATGTTCTTTTTGCATCAAAGCCTGCACCGCATCCGCAAACAGCGCCCCAAGGCGGACATCAAGCTGTCCAAGCTGGGAGAGGGTAAGCTGCTGCCCCTGACAGATACTCAGAATATCCTCTTTCAGGGAAATGGGGATTGGCCAGGTCAGGCTTGCCTGCTGCGCCACCATGTTTTCGTCAATGGCGGCCAGAACGACATCTACCCCATCCAGACTGGTGCCTGACATCACACCAATGTAGCGACCCGATTTCATGCGCTTTCCTTACGTTGCGTGGGCTAAGGTTATCCACTCAACCATAAACGGCGCAGCTTTGCCATCCGGCGATAATAATTTTTAACAATGTCAGACGGGTAACACGGGCGGATCCTGTTTATGTCTCGTTAAGTCAAATTCAAGTACAATTTTCTTATTGTTAGTGCAAAGATATGAACTATGGCCCCTTATGCCATATAATTTAGCCATAACGGATGCCCCCAATCGGGCGTTTTTGGTGAACAGGAGATTCAAATGATTTTACGTGTACTGGGCGTTTCGCTGATTGGTTTAACTCTGGCTGGCTGTGTGAATGACAGTTCACTTTCTGGCGACGTTTACAGCGCTTCTGAAGCGAAACAGGTTCAGAACGTGACCTACGGTACCGTTGTTAACGCACGCCCTGTACAGATCCAGGGCGGTGATGAAAACAACGTGATGGGCGCAATCGGCGGTGCCGTGCTGGGTGGTTTCCTGGGTAATACCGTCGGCGGCGGCACTGGTCGCTCTCTGGCAACGGCCGCAGGCGCCGTTGCGGGTGGCGTAGCCGGCCAGGGCGTTCAGGGTGCGATGAACAAAACCCAGGGCGTAGAGCTGGAAATTCGTAAAGACGACGGCAGCACGATCATGGTTGTTCAGAAACAAGGCAGCACTCGCTTCTCTGCAGGCCAGCGCGTTGTTCTGGCAAGCAACGGAAGTCAGGTGACCGTTTCACCACGTTAATTAAAAATGGATGTGGCCATCAGGCCACATCCATTTACATTATTTATCACTCCCACAAATATATTTACAAAATACATTCACCCCACCCATTATTAACCACGCCATATATTGTTTCTGCGCAAAGTATTTAGCGTGCTAATTGATTACACTCTCCGCAATACCCTCACCTTAATTCATTATAAAGTCATTAAAACTATATATGTTTGCGAATCGCCGTTCTTTAAAGGGCCGTTATATCTCGTTCTGTCTAGGTTGTATTGCTGTTATCGGCATATTACACGCCCTGTTTTCAAAAATTGCCGAATGGGTTCCTACCTTTTCGTCTCACTTGTTCCCTACGCTCACCATTTTTTTACTGGTGTTTGATCTGTTTATTGCCTGTTTTATGGCAATGAAATACTGGTGTGACCGAAAACGGTTGTATCTGGTATCGCTCGCTTTTGCCTTTGCCGGGTCGGCATCGCTGATGGTCGGAACGCTGTGCAGCTTTCCCGCCTGGCTGGACCTCTATCAGTTCAACGCGGTGAACTACAACGATGCGATGATTTTCTATATGTTCCGCCATCTCTTAATGGCGGTGCTAATAATCGTTTCGGCAATACTCTATACCACGCGCAATTGTCCCCTTTCGCGGCTGGCGCATATCGCTATTGTGAGCGGCGAGTTTCTGTTTACCGTCTTTGCAGTAGGTTTGGCCTGGATGTATTCCAGTCATTCTTCCTTTTTATCCATTGATCTTGTTGATAATGAAACCCGTGAGTTTATGGTTCTCTGGAGCCACTTTATTAATATTGCATTGATTGCACTCTGGGTGATCACATTAGCCACGCTGATGTTTATTACGCGTATACGCAACTTATTCTGGGTGGGCGGTAATTTTCTGTGCGTCTGCTATATCGTCACGCTCTCAATGCTGTTAGTGGGTGGACATGTTGAAGATGTCTCCTGGTATCGCGCTCGCTTATTTGAAACCGTCGCCACGCTGATGATCATTTTTGTTCTGCTCTACGATGTTTTCAGGCTGTATCGCGACTCGCACGTTAAGTATCAGCAGTCTTACCAGAACTCCATTCGCGACCCGCTGACGCGCCTGTATAACCGCAGTTATTTTTATGAAACATTAAAGCAGGCGCTGGATATCGCCAAACCCAGCCGTCCGGTTTCCGTCATCGTCAGCGATCTCGATCGCTTCAAGCGCATCAACGACACCTACGGGCATCTTCAGGGCGACAAGGTCCTGCAGTTTGTTGCTAATCTGCTGATGGATTCCGTGCGCCCCCAGGACATCGCGGCCCGTATCGGTGGTGAGGAGTTTGTTCTGATGCTGGCCAACACCTCATCAGACGCGGCGTATCAGGTGGCGGAACGCATACGGTTAAATCTGAGCAGCTTCGATAACGCCAGCAGCGGCGGTCAACTACCGGAGCCAATCACGATTAGCATGGGGGTATATACGGCAACGTCACCCGCAATAGCCGCAGAAACGTGCGTGGAAAATGCTGACAAAGCGATGTATGAAGCGAAGGAGACGGGCCGTAACCGCGTGGTCGTCTTTAAGTAAAAAAAGGCCTTGCTGCTGCAAGGCCTTGTTGTTTGTCAGTCGCGCGACTGTAGCTCATGGATGTTTTGCTCAAGGCGCCCAATGAGGCTGATGAGCATTTCCAGCTCCGCCGGTGAAACGCCTGACAGGATTTCACCACGCGTCTTGGTGATCACGGCTTCCATTTCCGTGATGATAGGCGCCGCTTTCTCGGTGAGTTTAATCCGCTTGGCGCGACGATCGCTGGCGCAGGTTTGCCGCGAGATCAACCCCTTCTCTTCCAGCTGGTCAAGCGTGCGCACCAGCGACGGTTGCTCAATCCCTATCGCTTTTGCCAGTTGAATTTGCGACTGTTCGGGCGGCAGCTGATGAATGTTGTGCAGCGTGACCCAATGCGTCTGTGTGAGTTCCAGAGGTTTCAGGCGATGGTCAATCAGAGCACGCCAGACGCGTACCAACCTTGCCAGATCAGAACCTAATGGCGATTCCAATTTCATCTCCTTATAATTAGCTTGCTAAGTTATTATACTGATTTTAGAATAGTGTGCAGCATTTGTATTGCCAAAACAAATGCAATACTGCATTCATCGAACTTAAAAGTATGTCTTACACTGAATTGTGATGCTTCATCATACTAAGACAAGCCAACGCGGCATTCTGTTCACTGCAAAGGATTTCTGCCCGTGACGTTTTTTCATCGCTCAGAGGGTTTACCCCTTCAGGACCTGATCTTCGGTGCGTCAGTCTACTTTCCTCCCCTGTTTAAGGCCGTTCTGGTGGGCTTTATCCTCTGGCTCATCGCGCATCGTCTGCTTCGCGACTGGATGTACTCCGGCGAAATCTGGCATCCCATGCTGATGGATCTTTCCCTGTTTGCCCTTTCCGTATGCCTGGGCCTTGCCGTTTTGACTGTGTGGTGAATATGTCTCTGAAAACGCTAAAGTACTTTTCCACCCTGTTTGTCCTTTCCCTCGCGCTGGTTGCGGGATGGTGGATGTGGAATTTTTATATGCAGTCGCCCTGGACGCGTGACGGCAAAGTCCGCGCCGAGCAGGTCAGCATTACCCCTCAGGTGTCGGGAAGTATTACGACGCTGTTGGTTAAGGATAACCAGTTCGTCAAAAAGGGAGACATTTTATTCCGCATCGACGACACCCCGTACCACATTGCGATCCTGAACGCCCAGGCGCAGCTGGCTAAAGCCCAGTCGGATCTGGCAAAGGCCAACAACGAGGCCAACCGCCGCCGCCACCTGTCGCAAAACTACATCTCAGCGGAAGATTTAGACACCGCCAATATCAACGTTAAGGCGATGCAGGCTAGCGTCAACGCGGCGGAGGCGACGCTGAAGCAAGCGCAGTGGCAACTGACCCAAACCGTGATTACGGCACCTGTTGATGGATGGGTGACCAACCTCTCGGCCCGCGTGGGGAATTATGCCACCACGGGACAACCGATATTCGCCCTCGTCGACAGCCACTCCTTCTATGTCGTGGGCTATTTCGAAGAGACCAAGCTTCGGCATATTCGCGAGGGTTCGCCAGCCGCAATAACGCTTTACAGCGGCTCTCAAAAGTTACAGGGTCACGTGTCCAGCATTGGCCGCGCTATTTACGATCAAAGTGTTGAAACGGATTCAGGGCTGGTGCCGGATATAAAGCCGAACGTTCCCTGGGTGCGTCTGGCCCAGCGCGTTCCGGTTCGCGTGGAGTTTGACCGCTTACCGGAGGACATTACCCTGGTGTCCGGCACAACCTGCACTGTCTCCATCGGAAACCGGTGATGAAGCTGCAGGGTCTCTCCTGGCAAAACACGCCGTGGATGAAAGCGACGCGCCCCCAGTGGCGCTACGCGCTGCGTAACGGCATTGCCATGTGTCTTGCGCTGACTGTGGCTTATTACCTGAACCTGGATGAGCCCTACTGGGCGATGACGTCTGCGGCGGTGGTCAGTTTTCCGACGGTCGGCGGGGTGATCAGTAAAAGTCTTGGCCGCATCGCGGGCAGCCTGCTGGGCGCCACCGCGGCGTTAATTATCGCGGGCCATACGCTGAACGATCCGTGGCTGTTCATGCTGAGCATGGCGGCATGGCTGGGGTGCTGTACCTGGGCCTGCGCCCATTTTACCAATAACGTCGCCTACGCGTTTCAGCTGGCGGGCTATACCGCCGCCATCATCGCCTTTCCGGTGGTTAACGTGCTCGACACCACCGAGCTGTGGGATATTGCCCAGGCGCGCGTCTGTGAAGTGATTGTCGGGATCCTCAGCGGCGGCTTTATGATGATGATCCTCCCCAGCACATCCGACGGCACCGCGCTCATCACCGCGCTAAAAACCATGCATACCCGATTACTGGAACACGCGAGCCTGCTGTGGCAACCGGATTCCAGCGACGATATCCGCCTCGCGCATGAAAAGGTTATCGGACAGATCCTGACGATGAATCTGTTGCGCATTCAGGCGTTCTGGAGCCACTACCGCTTTCGCCGCCAGAACACACTGCTTAACTATCTGCTGCACCAGCAGCTGCGCATGACCAGCGCCATCTCCAGCCTGCGCCGGATGCTGCTCAACTGGCCGACGCCGCCTGAAAATACCCGGGCCGTGATTGAAACGCTGCTCGCGGCCCTTGCGCGCCCGGATGCGGACATTTACACCGTAGCGCGGATTATCGCCCCGCTCGCCCCGGTTGATGAGTACGACTACCGCCATCGCGCCTTCTGGCAGCGCCTGAATTACTTTTGTCGGCTGTACCTGCGCAGCAGCCGCTGGATTACGGCCGTCGAAAACGCGACCCCATTGACGGAGTTCAACGTCCCCGGCAGCCCGGCACTTGCGCGCCATACCGACTATCTGGAAGCGCTGTGGAGCGGTTTTCGCACCTTCTGTGCGCTGATGCTGGTGGGGGCGTGGAGCATTACCACGCAGTGGGAGTCCGGTACGGCGGCCCTTACGCTTGCCGCCATCAGCTGCGTGCTTTATTCCGTCGCGGCCTCGCCGTTCAACTCGCTTACGCTGCTGCTGCGCACGCTGGTGCTGCTGTCGCTGTTCAGCTTCGTGGTGAAGTTTGGCCTGATGGTGCAGATAAGCGATCTGTGGCAATTCCTGCTGTTCCTGTTTCCCCTGTTAACCACCATGCAGCTTCTGAAGCTGCAAATGCCTAAGCTGGCGGGCCTCTGGGGACAGCTGATTGTCTTTATGGGCTCGTTTATCTCCGTGACGAATCCACCGGTTTATGATTACGCCGATTTTCTCAATGATAACCTGGCGAAGATCCTCGGCGTGGGGCTGGCGTGGCTGGCTTTTGCGGTGTTACGTCCCGGCTCCGATGCACGCAAGAGCCGCAGGCATATCCGGGAGCTACGCAGAGGGTTTGTCGACCAGCTCAGCCGTAAACCGCATCTGAGCGAAAACGAGTATGAATCGCTGGTCTATCATCACGTCAGCCAGCTGAATAACAGCCAGGACGCGCTGTCCCGGCGCTGGCTGCTGCGCTGGGGCGTGGTGCTGTTAAACTGCTCGCACGTGGTCTGGCAGCTGCGCGCGTGGGAAACGCGTTCCGATCCGCTGTCGCAGGTTCGTGATGTTTGCATCTCCCTGCTGCGCGATGTAATGAGCGAGCGCGGTGTCCAGCAGAGGCCGCTGGAAGCCACGCTGAATGAACTGCAGCGGATCTGCGATACGCTGGCACAGCATCATCTGCCCGCAGCCCGTGATTTGGCCTCAATAATCTGGCGCCTGCACTGCTCGCTGTCGCAGCTGGAACAGGCACCGCCACCGGGAACGATTGGGGATCAGATCACGCCGCACGCATAGCGTGCTCCGCCGCCGCCAAGCGGTTTAGGCCGATCGGACATATTGTCGCCGCCGACATGGATCATCAGCGCCTTGCCTTTCACCTCATCCAGCTTTTTCAGTCGCGGCACGACAACAGGATCGGTGGCTTTACCGTCGTCATTCACCACCAGCACAGGCAGATCGCCTAAATGCCCCATTCCTTCAGGGCCTTCATGCTTGCCGGAATGCTGCGGATCGAGGTGCCCTCCTGCCGCTTCCGCCGCAGACGGTTTACCTTCTTTTAAAGCGGGCTGACAGCTGCCTTTGGCATGAACATGGAAACCATGTTCACCGGGAGGGAGGGCTTTGAGGTTGGGGGCGAACTCCAGCCCTTTATCGGTTTCAGTGATTTTCACCGTTCCGATGGACTGACCCACACCCTGTGGGGTGACGAGATTCATTTCCACTTCGTCACTGGCTGCCTGCGCCCCTGCGCAAACAACCAGCGTGACCAGTGCCAGAGCAAAACGCTTCATAGTGACCTCCGCGGGTTATTTTTTGCCCCTTAAGTGTATACCAGGGGCAAAGATTTCACCGGAAAGCCACCTTCAGGCGGTTTATGGTACGTCGTAACCCAGCGCGGCCTTACGGATGCGGAACCACTGCTGACGGGTCATCTGCAGCTCTTCAGCGGCCAGTGCAGAACGCACGCGTTCTATTTTGCCGGAGCCGATAATGGGCAGCGGTTTTGACGGCAGGCGCAGGATCCATGCGTAGACCACCTGTTCGATGCTCTCCGCGTTCAGTTCGCGGGCGATGGTTTCAAGCTCGTTGCGCAGCGGCTGGAATTCCTCATCATTAAACAGACGTCCGCCCCCCAGGCAGGACCACGCCATCGGGCGAATGCGCAGCTGCTGCAGCTGGTCGAGGGTACCATCCAGCAGCAGCGGCTGGTGTACCGGGGAGATCTCAACCTGGTTGGTGGCGAGGGTGAACGGCAGACGAGACTGAAGCAGCGCAAACTGTGCCGGGGTAAAGTTAGACACGCCGAAGTGACGCACTTTTCCACTCTGATGCAGGTTCAGGAAGGCTTCCGCTACCTCATCGGCATCCATCAGCGGGTCGGGGCGGTGGATTAACAGCAGGTCGATACGATCGGTCGCCAGATTGACCAGCGACTGCTCGGCGCTCTTGATGATATGCGCGCTGTCGGTGATGTAATGACCGAGGGCATGTTCAGGTTTTGCCGTGGTGGCAATCCCACACTTCGTGACGATCTCCATGCGGTCGCGCAGGGCCGGAACCAGCTTAAGCGCCTCGCCGAACGCGGCCTCGCACTGGTAGCCACCGTAAATATCCGCATGATCAACCGTGGTGATGCCTAAATCGAGGTGCTCTTCAATAAAGCTCGCCAGCTGGAGCGGGGACATATTCCAGTCCATCAGACGCCAGTAGCCCATCACAAAACGGGAGAATTCTGGCCCCTGGGGGGCAAGGGTAATTCGCTGAACCATAACATTTTCCTCAAGGACGTAATGTCATGAGTATACGCAATTACCGTGTTAAAAAAGTGAAGGTTGCTGGGGTTCTTCGGTTTCACCCGCTTTGTTTGCGCGTATTTTGCGCATAAGACGCTGTCGGCAGAGGCGTAACACCTCCTGCTTTTGCGTGTCGCTAAATTTTTGCCAGTTAAAACGCTCATCGCGGGTACGCATGCACCCGCGGCAATATCCGCGTTCATCGACCTGACAAATACCCCGGCACGGGCTCTGGATGGGGAAAAACTCCAGCTGCTCTGCCACACTCACCTCCCGATAGCTACTCTCACCTACAGTGAAGACGTTAATCGCGCCGCGTGCAAGGCCGTATCACAGATTTGTGGCATTAAGGTTTCACTAATCTTCCCTCTCTATACTCGGCCCATCATGACAATAACGGGTTTACCGATCGATGTGGTTAATCAGAAAGTTACAATGTAACGACATTAAATTTACTCTGGGCTGTGCACTCTTTTTTACTCTGCTGAACGGGCTGTTTATCCAGCGCAGCTGGGCCATTATCGGCCCAGTGCATCTGCACGACTTCCTCTTTGCCGCCTCCGTCCCGCTGGTGCTGTTTTGCGGCTGGGTGATTGTTTTTAGCCTGCTTAATATCCCGTATCTCCGCAAGCCGCTGCTGATTGTACTGACGATCGGATGCGCCGCGGCGACCTATTTCATGTATACCTACGGCGCGGTGATCGATCAGAACATGATTGTGAACGTGTTCGAAACCAACTCTCAGGAAGCGACCGCCCTGGTGACCCCGCAGATGATTCTGTGGATTGTCATTGCTGGCCTCGTGCCCTCCGTGGTGCTGGCATTGACCCGGATTCGTACCGGAAAATGGTGGTACGCGCTGCTGACGCGCGTTGCCGCGATGCTCGGCGCCCTGCTGGTGATTATCCTGATTGCCGCGCTGTTTTATAAAGATTACGCGTCGCTGTTCCGCAATAACAAAAGCATCGTAAAAATGGTCACCCCGGCGAACTATGTCAGCGCCGTGGTGAAGTACAGCAAGATGCGCTGGTTTGCCGGCGATCAAACGCTGGTGCGCATTGGTGAAGATGCCCACAAAGGGTCACTGATTACCGGTCAACAAAAGAAAACCGTTCTGGTGCTTGTCGTCGGCGAAGCCTCTCGCGCGGCAAACTACTCCCTGAACGGTTACGAACGCGAAACCAACCCGGAGCTGAAAAAGCAGGACGTGATTAACTTCCCGCAGGCCTCCTCGTGTGGTACCGAAACCGCGGTTTCCGTTCCGTGCATGTTCTCCGGCATGACGCGCAGCAAATACGATGCCGACCTGGCTCACCATCGCGAGGGACTGCTCGACGTGCTTAAGCATGCGGGTATCAACCTGCTGTGGCGCGACAACGACGGCGGCTGTAAAGGTGCCTGCGATCGCGTGCCCCATACCGACATGACGCAGTGGCAGCTGGATCAGTTCTGCAAAGACAAATCCTGTATTGACGATGTGAACTTCTATCGTCTGGACAACGTGCTGGATGGCGTGAAGCAAGATACGGTGCTGGTTATCCACCTGATGGGGAGCCACGGTCCGGCATACTATCGCCGTTACCCGGACAACTTCCGTAAATTCACCCCAACCTGCGACACCAATGAAATTCAGGATTGCGATCATCAGGCGCTGATCAATACCTATGACAATACTATCCTCTATACCGACAGCATGGTCAGCAAAACCATTGATGCGCTGAAAGCGCGCCAGTCGAGCATGAACACCGCGCTGATTTATCTCTCAGATCACGGTGAATCGCTGGGCGAAAGCGGTATTTATCTGCACGGAACGCCGTACATGCTGGCGCCGGAGCAGCAAACGCATATTCCGTTTATGTTCTGGCTGTCACCGGATTACGCGAAAAACTTTGGCGTCAACGAACAGTGTTTGCGCGATAATGCAGCAAAAAATGCGGTTTCCCAGGACAATTTATTCTCAACCGTATTGGGTATGATGGACGTGAAATCAACGGTTTATCAACCGCAGCTGGATATACTGAGCGCATGTCGTCAGTAAACTCGCTTGCATTAGACCGAACGGTCTATTAGAGTGCGGCCATGAGCAGAAATACTGAACACGATACCCGCGAACATTTACTGGCAACCGGCGAGCGACTTTGCATGCATCGCGGGTTTACCGGTATGGGGTTGAGCGAGCTATTAAAAACCGCTGAGGTACCGAAGGGGTCGTTTTATCACTACTTCCGGTCCAAAGAGGCTTTTGGCGTAGCGATGCTGGAGCGTCATTATGCTGGCTACCACCAGCGTCTGGCGACCCACTTTGCGTCGGGTGAAGGTAACTACCGGGATCGTGTTCTGAACTACTATCAGGAAACGCTGAACCAGTTCTGTCAGCAGGGCATTATCAGCGGATGCCTGACCGTTAAGCTGTCTGCAGAAGTGTGCGATCTTTCTGAAGATATGCGCACGGCGATGGATAAAGGTGCCCGCGGCGTTATCGCCCTGCTGGCCCAGGCGCTGGAGAAAGGCCGCGATGAAAAAACGCTGGCCTTTTCCGGCGAGCCGTTAACCCAGGCGCAGGTGTTATATGCGCTCTGGCTAGGCGCTAACCTGCAGGCAAAAATTTCGCGCAGTGCCGTGCCGCTGGAAAGCGCGCTGGCACATGTGAAAAACAGCATTACTGCGCCTGGCATTTAACAGGCGTTTTTATTTACCCAACTACTAGTCGACTGGTCTACTCAGGAGTCTTTATGTCAGCTGAAAAATTATTTACCCCCTTAAAAGTGGGTGCCGTCACTGCGCCAAACCGCGTGTTTATGGCTCCGCTTACCCGCCTGCGCAGCATTGAGCCGGGCGACATCCCAACCCCACTGATGGGTGAATACTATCGTCAGCGCGCAAGCTCTGGCCTGATCATCACGGAAGCCACGCAGATTTCCGCTCAGGCTAAAGGCTATGCGGGTGCGCCGGGTCTTCACAGCCCGGAGCAGATCGCCGCATGGCAGAAAATCACCGCGGGCGTTCACGCTGAAGAGGGTCGCATTGCGGTCCAGCTGTGGCATACCGGTCGTATCTCTCACAGCAGCATTCAGCCTGGCGGCCAGGCTCCGGTCTCCGCTTCGGCCCTGAGTGCAAATACCCGTACGTCCCTGCGTGATGAAAACGGCAATGCGATCCGCGTGGATACCTCTATGCCGCGCGCGCTTGAGCTGGATGAAATTCCGGGTATCGTGAACGACTTCCGCCAGGCCGTGGCCAACGCTCGTGAAGCCGGTTTTGACCTGATTGAGCTGCACTCCGCCCATGGCTACCTGCTGCACCAGTTCCTGTCACCGTCGTCCAACCATCGCACCGACCAGTACGGCGGCAGCGTCGAAAACCGCGCTCGCCTGGTGCTGGAAGTGGTTGACGCCGTATGCCAGGAGTGGAGCTCGGATCGTATAGGGATCCGCGTCTCCCCAATCGGTTCTTTCCAGAACGTCGACAACGGTCCGAACGAAGAAGCCGATGCCCTGTACCTGATCGAAGAACTGGCTAAGCGCGGCATCGCCTATCTGCACATGTCCGAACCGGACTGGGCTGGCGGTAAGCCTTACACGGACGCTTTCCGTCAGAAAGTGCGCGAGCGTTTCCACGGGGTGATCATCGGTGCGGGGGCTTATACCCCGGAGAAAGCCGAAGACCTGATCGGCAAAGGGCTGATCGATGCCGTCGCGTTTGGCCGCGACTACATCGCCAACCCGGATCTGGTAGCCCGCCTGCAGAAAAAAGCGGCCCTGAACCCGCAGCGCCCGGAAAGCTTCTACGGCGGCGGCGCGGAAGGCTACACCGACTACCCTTCTCTGTAATCTCGCCATTGTTCATTGATAGCGGCGATACTTCGCCGCTATACTAAAACATCGTTTCTGTTCAAAAAGACAGTCTATTCCATTGGTTAATGAGGAAATTATGCGCCTACTTCACACCATGCTGCGCGTTGGCGACCTGCAACGTTCCATTGATTTCTACACTAACGTCCTGGGCATGAAGCTGCTGCGCACCAGCGAAAACCCGGAATACAAATACTCGCTGGCGTTCGTGGGTTACGGCCCGGAAACGGATGAAGCGGTGATCGAGCTGACCTACAACTGGGGCGTAGACAGCTATGAGCTGGGTACCGCCTACGGCCACATCGCGCTGGAAGTGGACAACGCGGCCGAAGCGTGTGAACGCATTCGCAGCAACGGCGGTAACGTTACGCGCGAAGCGGGTCCGGTAAAAGGTGGTACCACCGTGATTGCGTTCGTGGAAGATCCGGACGGTTACAAAATCGAACTGATTGAAGCCAAAGACGCGGGTCGCGGTCTGGGCAACTGATCCCTCAGGGCGCAACATGCGCCCGTAGTTTTACTGCATCACCCTGCAAAATTTGCCATAATGCGCTCTGCTTTTTCCCCTTGTAAGAGACCCTGATGTCCGATAACGCTCAATTTAGCGGTCTGTGCGACCGTTTTCGTGGTTTTTATCCCGTTGTCATTGATGTAGAAACAGCCGGATTTAACGCTAAAACCGATGCGCTGCTCGAAATTGCCGCCATCACGCTGAAGATGGATGAACAGGGCTGGCTTACACCGGACACCACGCTGCATTTCCATGTTGAACCTTTCGAAGGGGCAAACTTACAGCCGGAAGCGCTGGCATTTAACGGTATCGACCCGCACAACCCGCTGCGTGGCGCAGTCAGTGAATATGATGCGCTGCACGCCATTTTTAAAATGGTGCGTAAAGGCATGAAAGAGAGTAACTGCAGCCGCGCCATCATGGTGGCCCATAACGCCACCTTCGATCACAGCTTTACCATGGCCGCCGCGGAGCGCGCCGCGCTCAAACGCAACCCCTTCCATCCTTTTGTGACCTTCGACACCGCCGCGCTGAGCGGCCTGGCTCTGGGACAAACGGTGTTATCTAAAGCCTGCATCACGGCGGGTATACCTTTTGACGGCACGCAGGCGCACTCCGCTTTATACGACACGGAGCGCACCGCAGAGCTGTTCTGTGAGATCGTCAACCGCTGGAAGCGTCTTGGCGGCTGGCCGCTGCCGATGGGTGACAGCGAAGAATAAAAAAAAGCGACCTTATCAGGTCGCTTTTTTATTTGCGCAGAAAATTACTCTGCGTCCGGCTCTTCAGTTTTGTACTTCGCCGCCGTCTCTTTGATCAGCTGCTGCAGTTCGCCGCGCTGATACATTTCAATCAGGATATCGCAGCCGCCAACCAGCTCACCGTCAACCCACAGCTGTGGGAAAGTCGGCCAGTTAGCGTACTTAGGCAGCTCAGCGCGGATGTCCGGGTTCTGCAGGATATCAACGTAAGCAAAACGCTCACCACAGGCTGACAGCGCCTGAACCGCTTGTGCGGAGAAGCCGCAGCTTGGCAGCTTCGGAGAACCTTTCATATACAGCAGAATCGGGTTTTCAGCGATCTGGCGCTGGATTTTTTCAATAGTGGTGCTCATGTCTTGCTTCCTTTAACTTCTGTTACGGCATTCGTCTGACATTGTAGCGGTTCAGACTGGCATCGGAAAATAACATTTTTGTCACGTTTATACATTCTACCTCGAGTCACGAAAAGTTGCATTGCAAATGGTGTTTACCCCTGCGGCGGTCAGGGTTTTGCTTAGGGAGTGGGCAAATGTGCGACAGAACGATGAATTTTTTTGCACTTGCTAACGAAACACGATTGTAGATTGAAAAATGCTATTAACTTTCTGGGTTTTTATAGATTAGAATCGACGGGCTTTGTAAATCACACGCGGGTATTATTGATGACCTGCATTTATCAGGGGACTGCCCAGTGGCGCGGATAAATAAAATCTCGATCACGCTCTGTGCTTTACTGTTTACTTCACTCACTTTCACGCCAGTGGCAAACGCCTCTCAGCAGGCGCGGCATTCTGCTGTACAAAAAAACCATCTGGTGAAAGCCACAGAACGTAAGAAAAAAACCACCGCTAAGAACGACAAGAAAAAAACACCGGCTCAGACGAAACAGACCGCTTCCAGCAAGACAAAAACAAAACCTTCCCGCACTGCCCACTCCGCTAAAAGTAAAGCTTCGCAAACCGCCGCTAACCTCGTTACTGAAAAATGCATCACGCGTAAAGGCCACAAGGCGAAATGCACGAAGGTCACGAAAATAGCGGAAGTGCATAAAGTGCGCGTACAGAAAGCGCAAAAAACCGCGATGAACAAACTGATGGGGCAGATTGGCAAACCTTATCACTGGGGTGGCAGCTCGCCGCGTACCGGGTTTGACTGCAGCGGCCTCGTCTATTACGCCTATAAAGATCTGGTCAAATTCCGCATTCCTCGTACCGCCAATGAGATGTACCACCTGCGCGATGCCTCACCGGTTGACCGCGGTGAGCTGGAAAACGGCGATCTGGTGTTCTTCCGCACTCAGGGTCGCGGCACGGCTGACCACGTTGGCGTGTATGTCGGCAACGGGAAGTTCATCCAGTCTCCCCGTAGCGGCCAGGATATTCAGATCACCTCTCTCAGTGAAGACTACTGGGTACGCCACTACGTCGGCGCGCGTCGCGTGATGACGCCGAAAACCATTCGCTAACCCCTGCCCTGCCGCATCCGTGGCAGGGTAAGTTCCTCTTTTGCATACCCTTTCAATTTGCTATCCTGTCCATGTTGTCTGTGTGGTTATTGGCAACACAAAATACAATAAGGAGAGAAGCAATGTCGTTCGAATTACCTGCACTACCGTATGCAAAAGACGCCCTGGCACCGCACATTTCTGCGGAAACCCTGGAATATCACTACGGCAAGCATCACCAGACGTACGTCACCAACCTGAACAATCTGATCAAAGGCACCGATTTTGAAGGCAAAACGCTGGAAGAGATCGTCCGCAGCTCAGAGGGTGGCGTATTTAACAACGCCGCTCAGGTGTGGAACCACACCTTCTACTGGCACTGCCTGGCACCGAATGCCGGCGGTGAACCTGTCGGTGAACTGGCTACCGCTATCAATGCCGCATTTGGCAGCTTCGCGGATTTCAAAGCGAAATTTACCGATGCAGCCATCAAGAACTTCGGCTCTGGCTGGACGTGGCTGGTTAAAGAGGCGGATGGCAAACTGGCTATCGTGTCCACCTCTAATGCGGGTACCCCGCTGACCACCAGCGCGAAGCCGCTGATGACCGTGGACGTGTGGGAACACGCTTACTACATTGACTACCGCAACGCGCGTCCGAACTACCTGGAGCACTTCTGGGCACTGGTTAACTGGGACTTTGTCGCGAAGAACTTCGCCGCGTAAGAGACACGCAGAAGGGTTCGCCCTTCTGCGTTTTTGGTTTACTCCGCAGCGCAGGCTGCTTCAGGCTGTTTACGACCCGACATCATCACCAGCAGCAGGCCGAGCGCGGCAATAATCGCCCCCATCACCGGCACAAAGCTGTACCCCAGACCACCTGAAATCACGGCCCCACCGGCCGCCGCGCCCAGGGCATTACCCAGGTTAAACGCACCGATATTCACGGAAGATGAAAGTCCCGGCGCCTCGTGCGCGACACGCATCACGCGCATCTGCAGCGGCGGCACCACGGCGAAAGTGGCGGCTCCCCAGACGACCATCGCAATCGCGGCCCCAAACTCATTGCGCGCCAGCCACGGAATGGCAACCATGATGACAATCAGCAGGGTTAAGAAGCCCTTCAGCGTCCCGCTCACGGAACGGTCGGCAAATTTCCCGCCGAGATAGTTGCCGATCGAGAAGCCCACGCCAATCAGCACCAGCATCGCGGTAACGAAGAGAGGCGTTGCGTGGGTGATATCATGCAGTACCGGTGAAATATAGGTGTAGAGGGTAAACATCGCCCCTGCCCCCAGCACGGTGGTGAGCAGCGCGGAGAGCACCTGCGGACGCATCAGCACCGCCAGCTCTTTACGCACTTCCGGACGTTCTCCGGCGCTTCCTTTCGGCAGGGAGAAGAACAGCGCCACCATCGCAATCACGCCCAGCCCGGCCGTCGCCAGGAAAGACATACGCCAGCCGATCGCTTCTCCCAGCCAGGTTGCCGCAGGCACCCCGCCGATATTGGCAATCGTCAGCCCCATAAACATGGTTGCCACGGCGCTCGCCTGCTTGTGTTTTGGCACCACGCTGGCAGCCACGACCGATCCCAGCCCAAAGAACGCGCCGTGGTTAAGGCTGGTCAGAATGCGCGACAGCATCAATGTGGTGTAGTCCGGCGCAATGGCCGAAAGCACGTTGCCCAGGGTGAAAATCGCCATCAGGAAAATCAGCGCATTGCGGCGCGCGCGGTGCGAAAGAAGAAGGGTCATCAGCGGCGCCCCTACCATCACGCCGATAGCGTAGGCGCTGATTAACATCCCTGCCGCAGGGATAGAGACATCTACGCCCCGGGCAATAACAGGAAGTAACCCCATTGGGGAGAATTCAGTGGTGCCAATCCCAAAAGCGCCAATCGCCAGGGCCAGCAGGGGAAAATTGATTTTCATGCGTCAACTCCGGATGCCGTGTCATGTGGTGACACAGAACAAAGAAGCAGAAAGCATGACATCAATCACAAAAAATGAGAAGTTAACAAAATGGCAAAAGATTTTTGCCAGAGAAGTAACAATCCGGGGAGTCGGGAGGGAGAAGGCTCTCCCTCCGCGTAAATCAGTGCAGCGCAGCCGTCAGACCGGCCGCAACAATCAGAGCCAGCACAACAATGGTGGTGAACAGCGAAAACTTAAGATCGGAACTCATCAATTTTTCTCCTTTTAATCCCCACACGAAAAGTGAGCTTGCTCATTTTTGCACAGATTACGTCAAAAATCTTCCTGGATTTATACTGATAACCACTTTACCTCTTCCCCTTTTCATCAAGATAGGACAAAATTCCACGCTAAATTTATTAGCGTACCGGCCATTGACCCCCTCCTGACGTCCCGTGTCGTTTTCCCGGCGTGCCGCAATTCAAGATTGCGAGATAAGGGTGAGAGAAGGCAAACGTTTACCTTCAAGTTTTTCAGGAGCTTAGGATATGGTCTGGAGTGACATTTAATGGCAACAATTAAAGACGTAGCAAAACGCGCAAACGTTTCCACTACAACCGTATCACATGTAATTAACAAAACCCGCTTTGTGGCGGAAGAGACGCGCAACGCCGTCTGGGCAGCGATCAAAGAGCTGCACTATTCGCCAAGTGCGGTTGCGCGTAGCCTCAAGGTTAATCACACCAAGTCCATTGGATTGCTGGCGACCAGCAGTGAAGCGGCCTATTTTGCCGAGATCATTGAAGCGGTCGAAAAGAACTGCTTCCAGAAAGGCTATACCCTGATTCTGGGCAACGCGTGGAACAGCATTGAAAAACAGCGCGCCTACCTGTCGATGATGGCGCAAAAGCGCGTTGATGGCCTGCTGGTGATGTGTTCCGAGTACCCGGAATCCGTGCTGTCGATGCTGGAAGAGTATCGCCATATTCCGATGGTGGTGATGGACTGGGGCGAAGCGCGCGCGGACTTTACCGATTCCGTTATCGATAACGCCTTTGAAGGCGGCTATATGGCCGGCCGTTATCTGATCGAACGCGGTCACCGCGAGATTGGCGTGATCCCCGGTCCGCTGGAGCGCAACACCGGCGCGGGCCGTCTGGCCGGTTTTATGAAAGCGATGGAAGAAGCGTTGATCAACGTGCCGGAAAACTGGATTGTGCAGGGCGACTTTGAGCCGGAATCGGGCTACCGCGCGATGCAGCAGATCGTCTCCCAGCCGCACCGTCCGACCGCCGTGTTCTGCGGGGGCGACATCATGGCCATGGGCGCGCTCTGCGCTGCCGACGAGCTGGGCCTGCGCGTACCGCAGGATATTTCCGTGATCGGCTATGACAACGTGCGTAACGCGCGTTTCTTCACCCCGGCGCTGACCACCATTCACCAGCCGAAAGATTCGCTGGGCGAAACGGCCTTCAATATGCTGATGGACAGGATCGTCAACAAGCGCGAAGAGTCGCAGTCTATTGAAGTTCACCCGCGTCTTATCGAACGCCGTTCCGTTGCGGATGGTCCGTTCCGCGACTACCGTCGTTAATCGCTTTACGGGGCCAGCTATGCTGGCTCCCGTAACCATTCCCGGTTCAGCGTTTCGCTGTCTCCCAGATAATCCAGCAGCCAGGCCATCGCAGGCGAGACGTCATTTTGCTGCCAGGTGAGGCAGCAGGCCGCATCCGGGAACGGATTCTCCAGCGTCAGTTCAATCCACTCTCCGGTATCGATGCGCGGACGCGCGAAATGAACGGGCACCATCGCGACGCACAGCCCGGCGCTGAGGCACGTCGCCGACGATTCCCAGTCAGGGGCCACCACCCGCCGCTGGTTGTCCAGAAGCCAGGTGATACGCTTGGGCAATGAACGGGACGTATCCTCCAGCACCAGCGACGGCCAGTTGCGCAGCGTGTCATCGCTGAGCGGCCCTTCCATCGACGCCAGCGGATGATCGCTTGCCACCACGCATTTCCAGCTCAGCATCCCCATATCGCGAAAAGCGTAACGTCCCCCGACCGGGATCGCCTGCGTAGCCCCAATCGCCATCTCTGCCCTGCCGTCCGCCAGCGCATCCCAGACGCCGTTGAACACCTCCTGCGAGACCCGCAGCTCGACGTCAGAGAAATGACGGTAGAAATCGACGATCATCTGCCGGGTGCGTTCCGGCTTAACGATGTTATCCACCGCGATGGAAAGATGCCCCCGCCAGCCGTTAGCGATCTGCTGACACTGTTCGCGGGTGATCTGCATTTTTTTGATAACAGAACGCCCTTCCTTCAAAAACCACGCGCCTGCGGGCGTTAATTCCACATCACGATGCCGCCGTTCAAACAGCGGAACCGCCAGCCACTCCTCCAGCTGGCGCACCGTGTAGCTGATTGCCGAAGGGACGCGGTGCAGCTCCTGCGCCGCACCGCTGAAGCTGCCGTTACGTGCAACAGCATCGACCACTTCAAGAGAATAATCTGACCACATTTTCTGCCTGCAAATTTTTTGAATGCACCCGCCAAATATTAGCGTTTCACAAGCGGCTTTGCACTCCCTACACTCAGCGCCAATGTATACCTGCCTCCTCAGGAGAATAAAATAATGCAACCCAGGAACGGTTTTTTAGTCTGGCTCGGCGGCTTGAGCGTGCTGGGCTTTTTGGCCACCGATATGTACCTGCCGGCGTTTGCCGCCATGCAGGAAGATTTACAAACGCCTGCCGCCGCCATCAGCGCCAGCCTGAGTTTATTCCTCGCCGGCTTTGCCTTCGCTCAGCTGCTCTGGGGACCGCTCTCGGATCGCTTTGGTCGTAAACCGGTACTGTTGCTGGGCCTGGCCATTTTTGCCGTGGGCTGCCTGGGAATGTTATGGGTTCGCGATGCCACCTGGCTGCTGGTGCTGCGTTTTATTCAGGCCGTGGGCGTCTGTGCCGCGGCCGTGACCTGGCAGGCGCTGGTCACCGACTATTACCCTGCTAACCGCACAAACCGTATCTTCGCCACCATTATGCCGCTGGTGGGTCTCTCACCTGCCCTCGCCCCACTGCTGGGCAGCTGGATCCTCGCGCATTTCGACTGGCAGGCCATTTTCGCCACGCTGTTTGCCATTACCCTGGTCCTGATGCTGCCGGCGTTCGCCCTCAAGCCTGCGCATAAAAAAGAAGCGCATACTGACGCGAAGCCGATTACCTTCACGTCCCTGCTCAGCGCCAAAGCGTATCGCGGCAATGTCCTGATCTATGCCGCCTGCTCGGCAAGCTTCTTCGCGTGGCTCACCGGTTCGCCGTTCATTCTGCACGATATGGGCTACAGCCCGGCAGCCATCGGCCTGAGCTATGTTCCGCAGACCATCGCGTTCCTGGTAGGCGGGTACGGCTGTCGCGCGGCGCTGCAAAAATGGGAAGGTCAGCAGATGCTGCCGTGGCTGCTGGTGCTGTATGCGCTGAGCGTCATCGGGACATGGGCCGTTGGCTTTATTCCGGGCGCCGGTCTGGCCGAAATTTTGATCCCATTCTGCGTGATGGCCGTCGCGAACGGGGCGATTTACCCTATCGTTGTAGCCCAGGCGCTGCGTCCCTTCCCGCAGGCAACAGGCCGCGCCGCCGCGCTGCAGAACACCCTGCAGCTGGGGCTGTGCTTCCTGGCAAGCCTGGTGGTCTCCGCGCTGATTGCCACGCCGCTCCTGACCACCACCAGCGTGATGCTGGTGACCGTTGCGCTGGCGGTGTTGGGCTATCGCATGCAGGCCTCCGCGCAGCGTGAGCATGAAAAGAGTGCTCAGGTTGAAACGTCACATGCCTGATTGCGCCAGAAATCATGTTAATTTTCAGTGATTAGGTTGCTAAGAATTTTCTATTGAATCACCAAATTTTGAGGCCTATACTAAATTTGGTTCGATTAAATACGATAAATATTAAGTGTTAACGGGAGCCGGAGTGCTCCCGTTTTACCATGGAAGGCATTTCGGCAAGGGTTATCTCCCTTCCTCTGTTCTACGTCGGATACTAGCCTCGCGGTATTTACCGTGAGATTTCTCACAAACCAAAAAAAGCGTCTACGCTGTTTTAAGGTTCTGATCACAGTAGGGTGATGGAGAAGCTATGAGTTCATCGTGTATAGAAGAAGTCAGCGTTCCGGACGATAACTGGTCCCGGATCGTCAGTGAACTGTTAGGTCGAGCAGGCATCACTATCAATGGATCATCGCCATCCGATCCTCAGGTTAAACATCCCGACTTTTTTAAACGCGTGCTGCGAGAGGGATCGTTAGGCCTGGGAGAAAGCTACATGGACGGCTGGTGGGAGTGCGAACGTCTGGATACCTTTTTCGCCAGCGTGCTGCGTGCCGGTCTTGAAAATCAACTCCCTCGCAATCTGAAAGACACCCTGCGCGTCGCCTCTGCCCGACTGTTCAATCTGCAAAGTAAAAAACGCGCGTGGATCGTAGGCAAAGAGCACTACGATCTTGGCAACGACCTGTTCAGCCGTATGCTGGACCCTTTCATGCAGTACTCCTGCGCCTACTGGAAAGAGGCGTCGACGCTTGAAGAGGCCCAGCAGGCCAAGCTGCGTCTGATTAGCGAGAAGCTGCAGCTCCAGCCGGGTATGCGCGTGCTGGATATCGGCTGCGGCTGGGGCGGGCTGGCGTATTTTATGGCGAAACACTATGGCGTCAGCGTCGTCGGCGTCACGATTTCAGCGGAACAGCAAAAAATGGCGCGGGAACGCTGCCAGGGCCTCGATGTGGATATCCGACTGCAGGATTACCGTGACCTGAACGAACAGTTTGACCGGATCGTTTCCGTCGGCATGTTCGAGCACGTCGGGCCGAAAAACTACGCTACCTATTTTGAGGTGGTGGATCGGAATCTGAAACCGGACGGCATCTTCCTGCTGCACACCATCGGCTCTAAGCGAACCGACAATAACGTCGACCCGTGGATCGACAAATACATCTTTCCGAATGGCTGTTTACCGTCCGTCCGCCAGATTGCCAACGCCAGTGAACCCCATTTTGTAATGGAAGACTGGCACAACTTTGGCGCGGATTACGACACCACGTTGATGGCCTGGCATGCGCGTTTTCAGGAAACCTGGCCTGAGATTGCGGACAACTATTCTGAACGATTCAGGCGGATGTTTAGCTATTATCTGAATGCCTGCGCGGGGGCGTTTCGCGCACGGGATATTCAGCTCTGGCAGGTGGTATTCAGCCGTGGGATTGAACACGGATTACGTGTCGCACGCTAAAAAAATAACCCCGGATGCCCGGGGTTATTTTTTATTCTTCTTCTGCGGCGGTCTTTATTATTGCCGCTTCTTTTGCTGCCAGCACGCGCTCAACCGTATCCACCACCGCCTGGGTTTGCGGATCGATTTCAATATTCACGCGATGCCCCAGTTTTTTGGCGCCCAGCGTGGTGCGCAGCAGCGTTTCAGGAATTAAATGCACGCAAAAACGCGTTGGCGTTACTTCACCCACCGTCAGGCTAATCCCGTCAATGCCAATAAATCCTTTATAGAGGATGTATTTCATTAATGAAGGATCCTGCATTTTAAACCAGATTTGACGGTTATTTTCCGAGGTCACGATTTTTGCCACTTCAGCGGTGGTCATGATGTGCCCGGACATCAGGTGGCCGCCAATCTCATCGCTGAACTTCGCCGCCCGCTCAACGTTGACGGTATCTCCCACCGCCAGCTCGCCAAGGTTGGTGATGCGCAGCGTCTCTTTCATTAAATCAAAGCTAATCTGGTTGCCGTTAATTTCGGTAACGGTCAGGCAGCAGCCGTTATGAGCAATCGACGCGCCTGTTTCAATGCCCTCAAGCATATATTCCGGCAGCTCAACAACATGAGTACGGAAATTAGGTTTTTCATCAATGGACACCACTTTGGCGGTGCCCTGCACAATACCAGTAAACATGCTTACAACTCCTGTTTTTTCCGGACGGTGGTGACACCGTTTAATCCCACCACAATAACAGTTGGAAAAAGAGGTTGCCAGCGGAGCGCATTTTCTGGCGATTTTTTCACTAGATAAATAGCTAAAGCCCGCTACAATAGCTGGCACCCCCCTGCATTTTCTTCTTGCTGCCCGTTTCGGCGGCTTTTTTAGTCTCTCAAATAACAACAAAATAAAGGTGTTCACGTGCAGAAGTACATGAATGAAGCGCGCCAGCTATTGGCACTGGCTATACCAGTGATCGTCGCGCAAGTGGCCCAGACCGCAATGGGATTTGTGGATACGGTAATGGCAGGTGGCTATAGCGCCACCGATATGGCGGCCGTTGCTATCGGCACGTCAATCTGGCTTCCGGCCATCCTGTTCGGCCACGGTCTGCTGCTCGCGCTCACGCCGGTTATCGCTCAGCTCAATGGCTCGGGTCGTCGCGAGCGCATTGCCCATCAGGTTCGTCAGGGTTTCTGGCTGGCAGGGTTTGTCTCCGTGCTGATCATGGTCGTGCTCTGGAACGCGGGCCACATCATTCGCGCTATGCATAACATTGACCCGGCACTGGCTGATAAAGCCGTGGGCTATCTGCGCGCCCTGCTCTGGGGTGCGCCCGGCTACCTCTTTTTCCAGGTGGCGCGTAACCAGTGTGAAGGCCTGGCGAAAACCAAGCCCGGAATGGTGATGGGCTTTATCGGTTTGCTGGTCAACATTCCGGTGAACTATGTCTTTATTTACGGTCATTTCGGGATGCCGGAGCTCGGCGGCGTCGGCTGCGGCGTGGCGACAGCAGCCGTTTACTGGGTGATGTTCTTCTCCATGATCGCCTTTGTAAAACGCGCCCGTTCCATGCGCGATATTCGCAACGAGAAAAGATTTAGCACGCCGGACTGGAACATCATGACGCGTCTGGTGCAGTTAGGGTTGCCGATCGCCCTCGCGCTGTTCTTTGAGGTGACCCTGTTTGCCGTGGTCGCCCTGCTGGTCTCCCCGCTGGGCATCGTGAACGTGGCCGGGCACCAGATTGCGCTGAACTTCAGCTCCCTGATGTTCGTCCTGCCGATGTCGCTGGCGGCGGCGGTCACGATCCGCGTCGGCTTCCGCCTGGGCCAGGGCTCAACGCTGGATGCGCAAACGGCCGCCCGGACCGGGCTGGGCGTCGGCGTCTGCATGGCTGTCTGTACGGCGCTCTTTACCGTTGCATTACGCGAGCAGATTGCCCTGCTCTATAACGACAACCCTGAAGTGGTCACGCTGGCATCGCACCTGATGCTGCTGGCCGCGATTTACCAGATCTCTGACTCCATCCAGGTGATTGGCAGCGGCGTGCTGCGCGGATATAAAGACACGCGCTCCATCTTCTTTATCACCTTCATCGCCTACTGGGTGCTGGGTCTGCCGTGTGGCTATATTCTGGCCCTCACGGACTTAGTGGTTGAGCGCATGGGCCCCGCAGGATTCTGGATGGGCTTTATCATCGGCCTGACGTCGGCGGCAATTATGATGATGATGCGAATGCGCTTCCTGCAGCGCCAGCCATCAACGGTCATTTTGCAACGCGCGGCACGTTAACGACGCGGTAGCCGCCGCCCGGCGGCTACTTTCTCTTCACTTTGCGCGGTAATGAAGCAATCGCGTGAAATCAGAGAGAAAAATGCATTTTCCCTCTTGCCACCTCGGTACTGTGCCGCTAATATTCGTCCCCGTTGTCGCCGACAACACGTTGCGTTCATAGCTCAGTTGGTTAGAGCACCACCTTGACATGGTGGGGGTCGTTGGTTCGAGTCCAATTGAACGCACCATTCTGCGTCCGTAGCTCAGTTGGTTAGAGCACCACCTTGACATGGTGGGGGTCGGTGGTTCGAGTCCACTCGGACGCACCATTTCAGTCCTGAGATGGTGCAAATCCTCTTCTGATATCCTGAATTTTCCTAATCCCTTATTTTCATCATTGTTCTCCTGCTACGCTTTTCTTATGGAAAAAAAACAGGAAGACCGTCGATGAAGAAAATCGCGATTATCGGCTCCGGCCCCACAGGGATTTATACTTTTTATCATCTCCTTAAAAACAGTAAGCCGCTCTCCGTTTCCGTTTTCGAACAGGCCGATGAAGCTGGCGTGGGTATGCCCTATAACGACGACGATAACTCCCGGCTGATGCTGGCGAACATTGCGAGCATTGAAATCCCGCCCATTTTTATGACCTACCTCGACTGGCTGAAGGATCAGAGCGAAGCTCATCTGGCGCGCTTTAAGGTCGATACAACCCGCCTGCATGACCGGCAGTTCCTGCCCCGGCTTCTGCTGGGCGAGTATTTTCGCGACAGCTTTCGTTCAATCGTGAAAGAGGCCAGAAAGCTGGGGTTTCAGGTTGATGTCCATGAATCCGCCCGGGTCACCGATATCGTGTCCACGAAAGAAGGGGTCACGCTTTCCGTCAACGACAGCGCCTTTCCTGAACGCTTCGACCTTGCGGTTATCGCAACCGGTCACGTCTGGCCAGACGAGGACGAAGCCACGCGCACGTTCTTCCCAAGCCCCTGGTCCGGTCTGATGGACGCCAGTATCCCTCCCTGCCGCGTCGGTATTATGGGGACATCGTTAAGCGGTCTCGACGCGGCCATGGCGGTGGTGATGCAGCACGGTGAATTTCGTGATGATAAATTCGTGCTGGATAAAGGCAGCGACGCGTTGAAGATTGTCCTGATGTCCCGAACGGGTATTCTGCCGGAAGCCGATTTTTACTGCCCTATTCCTTATGAACCGCTGTCGGTCTTAACCGAATTTGTGGTTGAAAACGAGATCGCCAAAGGATCGAATGGCCTGCTCGACCGTATATTTACCCTGATGGTGAAAGAGCTTCAGCTCGCTGACCCGACGTGGTGTGAGAAAATATCCCTGCATAAGCAGAATGCGGACAGCATTCGTGAGGCCTGGTTTGAGGATCGTAAACGGCACGGCCCCTTTACCTGGGCCGAAGAAAATCTCAACGAGGTTGAGCGGAACAAACGCGAACGGCGCACCGTAGCCTGGCGCTATACCGTGCTTCGGCTGCATGAGGTGGTTCAGGAGATTGTTCCCCACCTCAACGAACGGGACAGAGAGCGCTTTAAGCAAGGCCTCGCCCGCGTATTTATCGACAACTATGCGGCCATCCCTCCGCAGTCTATCCGCAGGCTGCTCGCGCTTCGCGAAGCCGGCATCATCAGCGTGGCGACGCTCGGTGACGATTACGCGCTGGACGTTGGCAGCGATCGAACGGTAATCACCACACAAGAGACCGTTTACCGTTTCGACGTGTTTATTGATGCGCGAGGGCAGAAGCCGCTCAAAACGAAAGATCTGCCCTTTCCGACGCTGCGCAAACAGCTGGAAGCCACGGGTGAAGAGATACCGGACGTCGGTGAGGATTACACCTTAAAAGCGCCTGACGCCGTTCGCGGGCGCATTGCCTTCGGCGCGATACCGTGGCTGATGCACGATCGTCCCTTCGTTCAGGGGCTGGCGGAGTGTGCAGAGATTGGGGAAGCAATGGCGAAGGCGGCGGAAAAACCCGCGTCGGGATCGCGGCGCAGACTACCGTATATCGAGAACTGACAGGGCTTCCATGCCCTGCTGTCGCGGATTACTCGAAGAAGACTTCCGGGTTTTCAGACAGCGAAACGAAGGATTTCGTCGCTTTATCCAGGGCAAGAATTTTGCCGCTTTCAATGTCGTACACCCAGCCGTGCAGTCGGATGGAGTTATTACGCAGGCCCACCGCGACGGACGGGTGGGTCTTAATGTTGCTCAGCTGCGCAAACACGTTCTCCTGCACCATCGCATTGACTTTATCGATCGGCTTATCCCAGGTTTTCTTCTCTACCACGGCTTTCGCCGCGTCAGAATAGCGCAGCCAGTGTGACACAGCAGGCATCGGCTCCAGGTTCGCGTTATCGGCAATCGCCTTCATCGCGCCACAGTTGGAGTGACCGCAAATCACGATATCCGTGACGCCCAGCGCCACCACGGCGTATTCGATGGTTGCAGACACGCCGCCAGGCTCCGGCCCAAACGGCGGCACGATGTTGCCAGCATTACGAATGACAAAGAGTTGTCCTGGCTCTTGCTGGGTGACCAGTTCCGGGACCAGACGGCTGTCGGAGCATGAGATGAACAGCGCTTTGGGATTCTGGCTGGACGCTAAACTGCGGAAGAGTTCTTTACGTTGCGGGAAAATCTCTTTTTGAAAGCTGAGAAAACCTTCAATGATATGTTGCATAGCAATGTCTCTTTTATCTGTTTTAGTTTAGGCATGATCGAGATCACACTCGTAAAGTTTACCCATCGTGGTTTACTTCAGACAAGCAATATATTTCTGGCCCGACCGCTGAACAATCTCGTCCGCGAAGGCCGGGATGTTCTGCCCTTCAAACGCGCCGTAAAGACGTTCGAAGGTTTTGCCTTCGAGATGATTCACCACCGACGCCACGGCGCGGGCCGGCAGCGGAAGATAATTCGGGTAGCTCCACATAAACGAGACGGCGTCTTTACCCGGCGTGACCTGCAGAATATCGCCCACCAGCAATACCCCATCCCCCTCCTGCCAGTGCAGCACCGTTCCACCGGCAAAATGCCCGCCCAGACGCAGCAAGGTGACCGACGGGAAAATCTCCAGCGCATCCCCCTCCCAGAAATGAATGGCCGGGCTGTCGCGCATGACCCACTCTCTGTCGCTGGCGTGCAGGTAAACCGGCGCATCAAACGCCGCAGCCCACTCCTGCATCGTGGTGTAATAGTGCGGATGTGAAATAGCAATCGCGCTGATGCCGCCGAGGGCGGTAATGAGCGTTTTGGTTGCGGGGTCGATGTTGGCGATGCAGTCCCAGAGGATATTGCCGTGGGGCGTTTGCAGGAGCAGCGCCCGCTGGTTTATCGCAAACGCGGGCACCGTTTTGATCCCGAACAGCCGCGGCTCCAGCTGCTGCCATTTGTTGGTATGGGTGGCGGTGACGGTGTCGAAATCGGTCCATGCCTGGCCCGTGGCGGGCACGTACTGACGCTCATCCTCGCAAATCGGGCATCTGTCCGGGCGGGCATCGTAGGCGGTTCCACAGGTTTTACAGAGTGTAATCATGTGCTCTCCTCAGCGATAAAGCACTGAGTATGGCAGGGATTATCCTTATGTGCTGCGAGGTACATTGCTGGCTTTTTTTGCCCTATACTGTGCCAGTATCAAAAACTGAACAGAGCAGGTGCCACATGGAAATTGATCTCGATAACTTAGTCTTTAACGGTCTGGATGAAGCCGAAGAGCGTAATGCCGAACGTCTGGACGATGCAGACAAAAAAGCGCAGGCGATTGTCGCCGACGACGACTGCGGCGACGCCTGCAAAATCTAATAAAAAAGCACCGGGAAACCGGTGCTTTTTTATTTCACTCGTTATACGTCACGCACACCTCGTTCCAGTACGTTTCGCGCGTGCGGCGCAGTTCAGCGTGACGTTTTATCATGGAACCACTCCGGGTCAATGTTGGCAACGTCGACGCCATACAGGCTGGCGACAGGCAGGATTGACTCAAGAACACGTTGCGCGCTGTTCTCCGCATTCACTGGTCGGGTCGCAAAAAACCGCCGTAACGTGCTGATCCATTTTTTCATCATCTTACCCTCTCTCGCCGTGTCTGATCTCAGTTAAGCACTCAAATGCCTCGCGGGGGAAATACCAAAATTCACTGTTGATGTGCAGGATCTGCAAATAGCATCCCGTTCTTTTCACTCTTCATTAACACGTTGTTCACTAATGCTTTTTTGCTCATAGCAAAGAACGATTTCTTATTTGGCGATAGCTTTCGCTTATGGGAGCGTAGCGGGGTAAAACAAAAACAACGGGATGGCGAATGACTATGGCAGCAAATATGAAAGGGTTTACCAAACGGACACTGGTTCTGGGATTACTGGCGGCGGGGAGCCTGCTTTCAGCGCAGGCACAGGCCGATCAGCTGGCGGATATTAAGGCCGCAGGGGTGGTGAAAGTGGCCACGTTTGACGCCAACCCGCCGTTTGGCTCTATTGATGCCAAAACGCACGAGATCGTGGGTTATGACGTGGACTTCGCCAAAGCGCTGGCAAAATCGCTCGGCGTGAAGCTTGAACTGGTTGCCACCAATCCGGCTAACCGTATTCCGCTGCTGCAGTCCGGGAAAGCCGATCTGATCGTGGCGGATATCACCATCACCCCGGAACGCGCGCAGGTGATTGATTTCTCGACGCCTTACTTTGTCACCGGCCAGCAGTTCCTGGTGCCGGCTAAATCACCGGACAAGCTTGATGACTACAGCCGGGCGCGGATTGGCGCGGTCAAAGGAACGACGGGCGAGCAGGCGCTGCACCAGCGTTTCCCGCAGTCACGCGTGCTCTCGTATGACGATATTCCGCTGGCGCTGACGGCGCTGCGCAACGGTAACGTACAGGCCATCACCCAGGACAGCACTATTCTGGCCGGTCTGCTGGCGCAGGCGCCGGATAAAGCGAACTTTAAAATCCTGCCCGATCTGCTCAGCAAAGAAGAGATTGGCGTTGGGGTGAAGAAAGGTGAAACGGCGCTGCTGAAGGCCGTTAACGACGAGCTGGTTAATCTCGAGAAGAACGGTCAGGCAGCAAAAATCTACGATGTCTGGTTTGGCCCAAACACGCCTTCCCCACAGCCTCGCGCCTTTAAAATAGAAGCCAGATAATTATGCTCTCAGGTTTATTTTCACACTCCGCGGCCGGTGCCGCGGA
Source organism: Enterobacter sp. E20 (assembly GCF_000801755.2). Lineage (NCBI taxonomy): Bacteria > Pseudomonadati > Pseudomonadota > Gammaproteobacteria > Enterobacterales > Enterobacteriaceae > Enterobacter > Enterobacter sp. E20. The sequence continues at coordinate 2,011,238 of NZ_CP012999.1, read as the reverse complement.
TTTTTCACATCTGGAACAGGCCAGCGTCGAGTTTCGTCATGTGGACAAACGCTACGGTGACCATCAGGTTTTAAACGACATTAACCTCACCATCACGCCCGGTGAAGTGGTCGCCATCCTCGGCCCTTCGGGTTCCGGTAAATCCACCCTGATTCGTCTTATCAACCAGCTTGAAACCCTAAGCGGCGGAGAGATTCTGGTCGACAACAAGCCTACCGCAAAGCTCTCCGGTACCGGGCTGCGCCAGCTGCGCAGCCGCGTGGGGTTTGTGTTCCAGCAGTTCAATCTTTACGCCCACCTCACCGCCAGCCAGAACATTACCCTGGCGCTGGAGCACGTTCACGGCTGGAAGCCGCAGCCAGCTCAGGAGCGCGCGCTGGCCCTGCTGGAGAAGGTCGGGATGCTGGAAAAAGCCCACCATTTCCCGGCAGAGCTTTCCGGTGGACAGCAGCAGCGCGTCGCGATTGCCCGCGCCCTGGCCTCTTCACCGCAAATCATTCTGTTCGATGAACCCACCTCCGCGCTGGATCCGGAGATGATTGGTGAAGTGCTGTACGTGATGAAAGCCCTCGCCCACAGCGGGATCACGATGATCGTGGTGACCCACGAGATGCAGTTTGCCCGGGAAATTGCCGACCGGATTGTCTTTATCGACGGCGGGCAAATTTTGGAAACCGCGCCACCGGCACAGTTTTTCAGCCAGCCGTCGCATCCGCGCGCGCAGCGGTTCCTGCAGAAGGTGCTCAACCCGCTGCATCAGGAGCATCTGTAATGCCCGCGCTCGACTGGCAGGGGGTACTGACCGGACAGCCTCTGCAGTGGATACTCTCCGGATTCCTCACCACCCTGTGGGTCACGCTTGCCGGGATGCTGCTGGCCAGCCTGCTCGCACTGCTCTTTATGCTCCTGCGCCTTTCCGGCGGACGCCCCGGGAACGCGGTCGTCAGCAGCTGGGTGTCGCTGTTTCGCAATACGCCGCTGCTGGTGCAGCTGCTGTTCTGGTATTTTGCCGCCTGGAACGGGCTACCGCAGGCGTTCCGCGACGCGGTGAACGCGGATCACAGCTGGTCAATTCTGCCCGGCGACGTCTGGTGGTTTACGCCCGAATTTTTATGTTCTGCCTGGGGGTTGGGCGTCTTTACCTCGGCGTTTTTAATCGAAGAGGTGGAATCGGGGTTACGTTCCGTACCTGCCGGACAGCGGGAGGCGGCGCTCGCGCAGGGATTCTCCGCGTGGCGTCTGTTTCGTTACATCCTTCTGCCGCAGGGCCTGGCCAACGCCTGGCAGCCGGTCGTGGGCCAGTACCTAAATCTGATGAAGCTCTCCTCGCTCGCGAGCGGGATTGGCTTTGCCGAGCTGACCTATCAGGTCAGGCAGATCGAGAGCTATAACGCGCACGCGCTGGAGGCGTTTACCCTCGGTACCGCACTCTATCTGCTGACCGGCCTGGTCATGGGGCTGGTGCTGGTTCGCATCGGGCCTGACGCGAAACGTAAACGCCCAGGCGTCGCCACCACAGGGAGTGAAAAACATGATTGCCGGACTTAACGTCATCACCGATAACCTCGACTATCTGCTGTGGGGACGCGCGGCGACGGGTGAACCGGGGGGCGTATTGCTGTCGTTGATGATGGCGGCCGGGGCCGCCGTCATCGCCCTGCCCGGTGGGATAGTGCTCGCGTGTTTGGCCTGGCGCTTTACCGGGCTCGTGCGAAAGGCCCTCTTTTTATGGGCAGAGCTGATCCGCGGTATCCCGCTCATCTTCGTAATTTTCTGGATGTGGTATCTCCTGCCGCTTATGACCGGAGGCGATCTGCCGGGAGCGCTGACCGTCACGCTGGCTCTGGCCTGGTTTACCGCGGCAACCGTGATGCACTCGGTGCTGGCCGGGCTTAACGCGCTACCGTCCGGGCAGTACGAGGCCGCACTGTCTCAGGGCTTCAGCACGCAGCAAACCCTCCTGCGCGTGCTGCTGCCGCAGGCGCTGAGGAATATTCTGCCGTCGCTGGTGGGGATTTTTATCAGCCTGCTGAAGGATACGTCGCTGGCGTTTATCGTGAACGTACCGGAGCTGACCACGGTGGCGGGACAGGTCAACAACCGGGTGCAAATCTACCCGGCGGCCATTTTTATCTTTACGGGCGTGGTCTACTACCTGCTCTGCTGCTCGCTCGAACAGCTTGCGAAACGCTGGCGCATTACCCGGCCAGCGCTTTAACCACCGTTTCCATCGCTTCAGTTGTCAGTTCACTGCGCTTAACGCGCTGGTTCGCCAGCGCGGTACGCAGGACTCCGGCAATGACAATATGCTTTGGCTCCTGCCCTAAATCACGCATCTCAAGCACCACCTTCCCGACCACCCGGCACATCTCCTGGTACAGCGCTTCATCTTTGGTCACGTTACCCATCGTCATCACTCCATTGCCTTTTAAACGTTGAGCTTAAATGATTCTCCTGCCGGATACAAAAAAGAAGCCCGGCGAGAGACTCGCCGGGCTTCATCTGTAAAATCAGTAAATTAGTTGTTTACTGGGATGACCGCGCCTTTGTACTTGGTGCGGATCCAGTCCTGAATCTCTTTCGAGTGCAGCACGTTCACCAGCGCAACGATATCTTTCTTCTTCTCGTCACCGCGATGCACGGTAATGATGTTGGCGTACGGGTTATTTTCACCGCTCTCTACCGCAATCGGGTCGTGAACCGGATCCAGACCGGCGTCAATCGCGTAGTTGGCGTTAATCACCACCGCATCGCCTTCGTTGTTGTTGTACATCTGCGGCAGCAGAGAGGCTTCCACGTTCGGCGTGAACTTCAGCTTTTTCGGGTTCTCAACGATGTCGCTGATGCGCGCGGTCACTTTATCGATGCCCGGCTTCAGCTTGATCACGCCCTCTTTCTCGAAGATGGAGAGAATACGCCCCTCTTCAGAAACCGCGTCACGCATGATGATCTTGCCACCTTCCGGCAGGTCTTTCAGCGACTTGTATTTTTTGGAGTAGATGCCGATTGGCTCAATGTGGATCGCGCCCGCACTGACGAAATCGTAGTCTTTATCGCCCGCATGATCCTTAAGCACGCTGTTCAGGTAAGGAATGTGCTGGAAATAGTTCGCGTCGATGTCATGACCCGCCAGCGCGGTGTTCGGCAGAATGTAGTCCTGGAACGGTTTAATCTCCAGGTCGATACCCTGCTTCGCCAGAATCGGCTTAGCCTGCTCCAGAATTTCGGCGTGCGGCGTGTTGGATGCGCCCACGGTCAGGGTGTCGGCCCAGGAGGCGAAGCTCAGGGCGCTCAGGGTTGCGGCGGCGATCAGTGTCAGTGTTTTTTTCATGATGTGGTTCCTGTGTGTATTTATTAGCGTTTATCTAACAGTGAAGTAATGACATCGCCGCAGAACTGGATAATGAAAACGATGATCAGAATGGTCACCGTTGCCACCAGCGTGACGTCACCATGGTTGCGCTGGAATCCTTCCAGATAAGCCAGATTTCCCAAACCGCCGGCGCCAATCACCCCCGCCATTGCGCTGTAGCTCACCAGCGCAATGAGCGTCACCGTAATACCCGATACCAGTGCGGGTGATGATTCCGGCAGTAAAACCCGAAACACTAACGTGCTCAGTCGTGCGCCCATCGAGCGCGTTGCTTCGATGACGCCTTTATCCACTTCACGCAGGGCGATCTCCACCAGGCGTGCGTAGAACGGTGCGGCGCCTACAATCAGCGCCGGCAGCGCCGCGTTGGCGCCGAGAATGGTGCCGACGACGGTCTTGGTGAACGGGATCAGCAGGACAATCAAAATGATGAACGGAATAGAGCGGAACACGTTCACCACAATCGAAATCACGCTGTAGACCGTGCGGTTGTGGAACAGCCCGCCGCGCGCGGTTAAAAACAGCGCCAGCCCCAACACGATGCCCAGCACAAAGGTCGCCACGCCGGACAGCGCGGTCATGTACAGCGTCTCCAGCGTCGCCGCCCAGAGCTGATCCCACTTGAGATGCGGAAAGAGATTCTCAGCCATGTTTAATCACCTCGCCTTCAATATCGCTGTGCTGCAGGTCGGCGAGGATATTGTTCAGTTGTTCATCGGATGCCACGACATGTACCCAGAGCTGACCAAACACACCGTGGGCGGTTTGCGTCATTTTCCCGTGCAGGATATTAAACGGCAGGCCGTAGCGCAGGGTCAGTTCACCCACGATCGGCTTATGAGTGCTGTGCCCGGTAAAGGTCAGCCTGATGACCGTGCCTTCCAGATCGTTTGCCAGTTCGGTATTGAAGGTTTCCTCCTCGGCGTACTGGCTCACCTGGCGGACAAACTGCTGCGTAATCGGCTGCTGCGGATGGGTAAAAACGCTCAGCACGTCGCCCTCTTCCACCACTTTACCGTTCTCCATCACCGCCACGCGGTCGCAGATTTTGCGTACCACGTGCATCTCGTGGGTGATCAGCACGATGGTCAGCCTGAAGCGGCGGTTAATATCCAGCAGCAGATCGAGGATCTGATCGGTGGTCTGCGGGTCGAGCGCCGAGGTGGCTTCATCGCAGAGCAGCACGTCAGGGCTGTTAGCCAAAGCGCGCGCAATACCCACGCGCTGCTTTTGCCCGCCGCTCAGCTGGGACGGGTACGCATTCTCGCGCCCCTTCAGGCCGACCAGATCCACCAGCTCGGCGACGCGCGCCTTGATGCTGGCTTTTTGCACACCGGCGATTTGCATCGAGAAAGCGATATTCTCGCTCACCGTGCGCGACCACAGCAGGTTGAAGTGCTGGAACACCATGCTGATTTTCAGGCGCGCCTGGCGCAGCGCTTCACCCTTTGCCGCAGAGATATTTTGTCCGTTAATGGTCACGCTTCCGGCGCTGGGTTTTTCCAGGCCGTTCAGCAGACGAATCAGCGTGCTTTTCCCGGCTCCGCTGTAGCCGATAATTCCGTAAATCTGTCCCTGCTCTATCGTCAAATTGACGTTATCAACGGCAGTCAGCGCGACCTTTCCGTTGTCAAAAACTTTCGAAATATTCCTGAGTACAATCATTCTTATTCTTTATCCGTTTCGCGCATGGCTGTTTAGCAGTATGGATGTCCAAACGATAGTAAACAGGCGTTATCAGCTTTCAAATGAACAAAAAAGAATTTGTTATAACTTTCGGAAATAAACAGCGGATTTACAGGGTGAGAAGCATTTAGATCAATTTCAGCAATGATTATCTGCCGGATGCATATCTGCTGGCAGATGCCCGCGAAAAACGCTGATTTTTGCAGCATTTCATGCCGGTATAGCCATCCTCACATCCAGACAACTTTACGTCTTGCTGTCCTGACATCCAAAAATGGCATTTATATTCTTTTCTGTTCTAAAGAGCAGTGAATGGTTCTTTATTGCGAAAATTTCGCCGCTCTATCATCCCGTCATGACATCCAGAAAGGAAAACATCATGACGATTTACCATTCCGTCACCGAACTGATTGGCCGTACCCCGCTTATCCAGCTGCACAAGCTTGATACCGGTCCCTGCTCGCTGTTCCTGAAGCTGGAAAACCAGAATCCGGGCGGCTCTATTAAGGATCGCGTTGCGCTGTCGATGATTAACGAAGCGGAGCGTACCGGCCAGCTGCAGCCGGGCGGCACGATTATTGAGGCGACGGCGGGGAATACCGGTCTCGGCCTGGCCCTGATTGCCGCCCAGAAAGGCTACTCGCTGATCCTGGTGGTGCCGGACAAAATGAGCCGCGAGAAGATTTTCCACCTGCGCGCGCTGGGTGCCCAGGTGGTGCTGACCCGCTCCGACGTTAACAAGGGCCACCCCGCCTATTACCAGGATTACGCCCAGCGCCTGGCCAACGAGCTGCCCGGCGCGTTTTACATCGACCAGTTCAATAATGAGGCCAACCCGCTGGCGCACCGCACCACCACGGCACCGGAACTGTACGAGCAGCTTGACGGGCGGATCGACGCCATCGTGGTGGGCGTCGGCTCAGGCGGTACGCTGGGCGGCCTACAGGCGTGGTTCGCCGAGCACTCTCCGCACACGGAGTTTGTCCTGGCAGATCCGGCCGGATCGGTTCTCGCCGACCAGGTGGAAACCGGACGCTATCACGACGCGGGCTCCTGGCTGGTTGAAGGTATTGGCGAAGACTTTATTCCGCCGCTGGCCCACATTGAAGGGGTGAATCGCGCCTGGCGCATTACCGACCGCGAGGCCTTCACCACCGCGCGCGATCTGCTGAAAACGGAAGGCATTCTGGCGGGCTCCTCCAGCGGCACGCTGCTGGCGGCCGCGCTGAAGTATTGCCAGGCGCAGACCGCGCCGAAGCGCGTGGTGACCTTCGCCTGCGATAGCGGCAATAAGTATCTCTCGAAGATGTTCAACGATGACTGGATGCGTCAGCAAGGGCTCATCACGCGCCCTCAGGCCGGCGATCTCTCCGACTATATCGCCCTGCGCCACGATGAAGGCGCCACCGTTACCGCCGCCCCGGACGACACGCTTTCCACCGTACTGGCACGCATGCGCCTGTATGACATCTCCCAGCTGCCGGTGCTGGAGAACGGCAAGGTGGTGGGCATTATCGACGAGTGGGATCTCCTGCGGCATATCGGCGGCGACGGCGACCGCTTCGCGCTTCCGGTGACGGCAGCCATGACGCGTCAGGTGGAGTTTCTTGATAAACACGCCCCGGAAAGCGCCCTGAACGCCATCTTCGACCGCGGTCTGGTGGCCGTCATTAATGACAACGACCGTTTTCTCGGTCTGATTACGCGCAGCGACGTTCTGACCGCCTGGCGCAACCGTCTTCAGCAATAAAGGAATCGATGATGAAAAACCTGGCTACCCTGAGCGTACACAGCGGCGAGTTCAACGACCAGCACGGCGCCGTCATGCCGCCGATATACGCCACCTCGACGTTTGCGCAACCGTCACCCGGCGAGCATACCGGCTATGAGTATTCCCGCAGCGGCAACCCTACCCGCCATGCGCTGGAAACCGCCATCGCCGAACTGGAAGGCGGCACGCGCGGCTACGCCTTCGCCTCCGGTCTGGCGGCCATCTCCACGGTGCTCGAACTGCTGGACAAAGACAGCCATATCGTCGCCATTGATGACGTTTACGGCGGGACGTACCGCCTGATTGAAAACGTGCGCAAGCGCAGCACCGGCCTGCAGGTCAGCTGGGTTAAACCGGACGACTTAGCCGGTCTCGAGGCCGCCATTCGCCCGGATACTCGCATGGTGTGGGTCGAAACGCCAACCAACCCGCTGCTGAAGCTGGCGGATCTGGCGGCCATTGCGGCGATCGCCCGCCGTCATAACGTCATCAGCGTGGCGGATAACACCTTCGCGTCACCGGTGATCCACTGTCCGCTGGAGTCGGGTTTCGATATCGTGGTGCACTCCGCCACCAAATACCTGAACGGCCACTCTGACGTGGTGGCCGGGCTGGCGATTGTCGGGGACAACAGGGAACTGGCGGATAAGCTGGGCTATCTGCAAAACGCGGTGGGCGGCGTACTGGATCCGTTCAGCAGCTTCCTGACGCTGCGCGGTATTCGCACGCTTGCTTTGAGGGTAGAAAAGCACAGCACCAACGCGCTGGCGATTGCGCAATGGCTGGAGCAGCATCCTCTGGTCGAAAAGGTGTTCTATCCCGGCCTGGAATCGCATCCGCAATATCAGCTTGCCCGCACGCAGATGGCCCTGCCCGGCGGGATGATTTCCGTGGTGGTAAAAGGCGATGCGCAACGCGCCACCGAGGTGATTCGCAACCTGAAGCTGTTCACCCTCGCGGAAAGCCTCGGCGGTGTGGAAAGTCTGGTGAGCCAGCCTTACAGCATGACGCACGCTTCGATTCCGCTGGAGCAACGCCTGGCAAACGGCATTGTGCCGCAGCTGATCCGTCTGTCAGTCGGGATTGAAGATCCGAAAGACCTGATTGCCGATCTCAGCCAGGCGCTGCAAAAATAAGCAAAACGCGGCAGGTCAATCACCTGCCGCCATAAGTTGTCATCATGGCTTAACGCCTTGATAACAATATTATGTGAAACTGCACAGATTATTTCTGAAACACCGTTTCCATTTTCCTTTTATCTTAAAATCAGCGTATAATGCGCGCCTAATCCCTGGTGAATGGTTTCAGCGCTTGGAATACAAAAAACAACGTACAACTTCTCCTCTCCTTCGTTGGGCTGTCACTCAGGCACACTTTCTTCTGCACGCTCATTTGATGTCTCCTATCCTTAGTGCGTGTCATATACTCTTTTGCAACACAGGTTTGACTCCGCGGCGGTGCGCCCCCGGAGCGAGATTTCCATATCCTTCCCAACTTAAAGACTAAGACTGTCATGAAAAAGACGAAAATTGTTTGTACTATCGGCCCGAAAACCGAATCTGAAGAGATGCTGACCAAAATGCTGGACGCCGGCATGAACGTGATGCGTCTGAACTTCTCCCACGGTGATTACGCAGAACACGGTCAGCGTATCCAGAACTTGCGCAACGTAATGAGCAAGACCGGTAAAAAAGCTGCGATCCTGCTGGATACCAAAGGTCCAGAAATCCGCACCATCAAACTGGAAGGCGGTAACGACGTCTCTCTGAAAGCGGGCCAGACCTTCACCTTCACCACCGACAAATCCGTTGTCGGCAACAGCGAAATCGTTGCAGTGACCTACGAAGGATTCACCAACGACCTGTCCGTCGGTAACACCGTGCTCGTAGACGATGGTCTGATCGGTATGGAAGTCACCGCCATCGAAGGCAACAAGGTTATCTGTAAAGTGCTGAACAACGGTGACCTGGGCGAAAACAAAGGCGTTAACCTGCCGGGCGTCTCTATCGCACTGCCAGCACTGGCCGAAAAAGACAAACAGGACCTGATCTTCGGTTGCGAACAAGGCGTTGACTTTGTTGCGGCCTCCTTCATCCGTAAGCGTTCTGACGTAGTTGAAATTCGTGAGCACCTGAAAGCGCACGGCGGCGAGAAGATCCAGATCATCTCCAAAATTGAAAACCAGGAAGGCCTGAACAACTTCGACGAAATCCTCGAAGCGTCTGACGGCATCATGGTTGCACGTGGCGACCTGGGCGTAGAAATCCCGGTTGAAGAAGTGATCTTCGCGCAAAAGATGATGATCGAGAAATGTGTTCGCGCGCGCAAAGTGGTTATCACCGCAACGCAGATGCTGGACTCCATGATCAAAAACCCACGCCCAACCCGCGCAGAAGCAGGCGACGTGGCTAACGCCATCCTCGACGGTACTGATGCCGTTATGCTGTCAGGCGAATCCGCAAAAGGTAAATATCCGCTGGAAGCGGTGTCCATCATGGCCACCATCTGCGAACGTACCGACCGCGTAATGAAAAGCCGTCTGGACTACAACAACGACAGCCGCAAGCTGCGCATCACCGAAGCGGTTTGCCGTGGTGCCGTAGAAACGGCTGAGAAGCTGGAAGCACCGCTGATCGTGGTTGCGACCCAGGGCGGTAAATCTGCTCGCGCGGTGCGTAAATACTTCCCGGATGCGACTATCCTGGCGCTGACCACCAACGAAACCACGGCTCGTCAGCTGGTGCTGAGCAAAGGCGTGATCCCTCACCTGGTGAAAGAGATCGCGTCTACGGATGATTTCTACCGTCTGGGTAAAGAAGTGGCTCTGGAGCTGGTTGATCGTGGTCTGGCACAGAAAGGTGACGTTGTGGTCATGGTTTCTGGCGCGCTGGTGCCAAGCGGAACCACCAATACCGCATCTGTTCACGTGCTGTAATAATTCCCGAACGAATTAATTTTGATAAAAAGCGCCCTCCGGGCGCTTTTTTTATTCCTGGCATTAGCTAAAGTCATTCAAATTGCAAATCGGGTTTTTCTATTTAATTGCGAATTATCTAAGATGAATCCGATGATAAATGCCTTTTTTTACATAGATTTTTGCTCAAAAAGGGCCGATTCGATGCTTCTTTGAGCGAACGATCAAAAATAGGTGTATTCCCATCAAAAAAATATTCTCAACCCAAAAAACTTTGTGTAATACTTGTAACGCTACATGGAGATTAACTCAATCTAGAGGGTATTAATAATGAATCGTACTAAACTGGTACTGGGCGCGGTAATCCTGGGTTCTACTCTGCTGGCTGGTTGCTCCAGCAACGCTAAAATCGATCAGCTGTCTTCTGACGTTCAGACTCTGAACGCTAAAGTTGACCAGCTGAGCAACGACGTGAACGCAATCCGTTCCGACGTTCAGGCTGCTAAAGACGACGCAGCTCGCGCTAACCAGCGTCTGGACAACCAGGCTACTAAATACCGTAAGTAATAGTACCTGTTAATAAAATGGCGCACATTGTGCGCCATTTTTTTTGCCTGCGTCAAACGGCTACTGCGTCACCTTCTCCCCTTCATCTTCCGCTACCGCAGCGGACACCCGACTGTTCTGCACCGACAACACGCTATTGCTGGCCGACGGGCCGCTCTCTGACGACACGATAACCGGGATCCCGGCGCGGCGTGACAGGGCTTTCTCGATCAGCGCCTTATCGCTTCCCGCCTGAGAAACAAAGGTCGCAAAGTCGGCGGAGTGGGTAATGGGCGAGACCTGCGGGTTTTCTCCCTCAGCCTGCGCCAGCGGGCGATGGACTTCAATATAGCGTTTACCATCCGGCTCCACGGAGAACTTCACGGGTTCATTGATAATCTGTACCCGCGTGCCAACCCGCACCTGTTCAAACAGGGCTTTAATGTCCGGGGCGTTCATCCGCATACAGCCGGAGCTGACGCGCAGGCCAACGCTGTCCGGCGCGCTGGTGCCATGGATGAGATATTCCCCGTTGCCCACGCCTAAACGCAGTGCGAAGCGTCCCAGCGGGTTATTTGGCCCGGCAGGTACCACCGGCGGTAATTTAATTCCCTGCTCAAGAGAGCGTGCTCTGATGCCCGGCGTGGGCGTCCAGGTGGGATTCGGGATTTTCTGGCTTACGCGCGTGGTCGTGACCGGTGTTTCCAGCCCCAGCTGTCCGATGCCGAGCGGGAAGACCTGAACGATATTTTCTCCCGGCGGGAAGTAGTAGAGCCGCAGCTCAGCGAGGTTCACCACAATCCCCTCGCGCGGCGTGTCCGGCAGCAGCATCTGCGACGGGATGGTAATGACGGTTCCCGGCGCCGGGTTGACTGGCGCAATGGTATTGTTCGTTTCCAGAATCACCTGCGCCGCGGTATTAAACCGGCGGGCGATGGTCTGCAGCTTATTATCCCCTTCCTGTATCGTGTAGGTTTGATTTTGCCCAATCAGGCGACTGCCTGCGGGCGGCAACGGATAGTCCATCGCGCGGGCCGAATTAAGTGCGCCGAGCGAACTGAGGAGTAATAGAGTTATGAGAGACGCGCGCTTCATGCTGAGATTCCTTATTCACTGGCAGGACGCCAGAAAGCTGAAAAACCAGCGAGGCGGGAACCACCTCGCGAAACAGAATGAATGCTGTTCTGTAAGTCTAGCTAAGGATTGCAGCTTTGGCGCGAATCGCGCGAATCATCGCTTCGAGTCCCTGGGAACGAGACGGGGTGAGGTGTTGGGTCAGGGCCATTTTTTCAAACCACGGGCGGACATCGAACGCAACAATATCCTGCGCCGACATCCGGTGGTAAAGAATAAAGACGACCGCAATAAGCCCTTTTACAATGGCCGCATCGCTGTCGCCGTGCAGTGCTATCGTGCCGTCGTCAGACTGTTCCATCACAATCCACACCTGGCTCTGACAGCCCTGAATAATATTTTCCGGGTTATGCGCCTCTTCACCGAGCGGCGGCAGACGCTGCCCCAGCTCGATGATATACAGGTACTTCTCTTCCCAGTTTGCGCAACGCCCAAAGTTGCGCAGCAATTTGTCTCTGTCCGGCAGTTCTGCCATCTTTCGCCTCTCCGTTAGCCCAGCAGCTGGTGAATGCGCTTAAGCCCCGCCACCAGCCTGTCGACCTCTTCCGTTGTGTTGTACATCACCAGCGACGCGCGGCACATTGCCGGCACCTGGTAAAACGCCATCAGCGGCATGGCGCAGTGGTGCCCGGTACGGACCGCCACGCCGTAGTTATCGAGGAAACTGCCCACGTCATAGGCGTGATGTTTCCCGAGATTGAACGCGATCACCCCTTGCCGGTCGGCAGGCCCGTAGAGGGTTAGATCCGGCACGCTGGCAAGCTCGGCAAGCGCATAGTGCATCAGCAGCTGTTCGTACTCCTGGATGCTATCAAGGCCGATCGCGGAGACGTAGGAGACCGCCGCCCCCAGCCCGATAATCCCGCCGGTATTGGGCGTGCCCGCCTCAAAACGCCACGGCGCGCGCGCATAGGTGGTGCCTTCCGTCAGGCTGACGGTGGCGATCATCGATCCGCCCCCTTCCCACGGCGGCATCGCCTGCAGGATGTCTTCTTTCACGTACAGCACGCCAATCCCGGTCGGCCCATAGAGCTTGTGGCCTGAAAAGACGTAGAAATCGCAGTCCAGCGCCTGAACGTCAACCGCGCGGTGCATCACCGCCTGAGCGCCGTCAATCAGCACCTTCGCGCCGGCCTGGTGGGCTTTTTCGATAATCTCTGCCACCGGGTTTTCAGTCCCGAGCACGTTAGAGACCTGGGTGACCGCCACCAGCCGCGTTTTATCATCCAGCAGTGCGTCGAGCTGCTCAAGCTGCAGCGTCCCGTCAACGTTGAGCGGAATGACCCGCAATTGCGCGCCAACGCGCTCGCAGAGCATCTGCCACGGCACGATATTGGCGTGGTGCTCCATCTGGGTGATGATGATGTTATCCCCCGCGTGGACCTGCGCGTTGCCCCAGCTGTTAGCGACAAGGTTGATCCCTTCGGTAGTTCCGCGCACGAAGACCAGCTCTTCAGGCGATTTCGCATTGAGGAAGGCGGCAATTTGCGTGCGCACGTTTTCCATACGCTGGGTCGCCTCGGCGCTCAGGGTATGAATACCGCGATGCACGGCGGCGTAGCCGTGGCGATAAAACTCGGCTTCCGCATCCACTACCGGGTTAGGCTTCTGCGCGCTGGCCGCGCTGTCCAGATAGGCCAGAGGAAGACCGTTTACTTCACGGGTCAGAACCGGAAAATCTGCCCGTACTTTCTCGACGGGAAAACTCATGCTTCGCCTCCAGGCAGACGCTGACCGATACGCGCCAGCACCTGCTGTTTCAACTGACCATCGTTCAGCGCTTCCGTCAGTTCGGCGGCAAACGCATAGATAATCATTTTCTGCGCCGCCTGCTGGTCGATACCGCGGGAACGCAGGTAGAACATCTGCTCGTCGTCGATGCGCCCGACCGTCGCACCGTGGCTGCACTTCACGTCGTCGGCATAGATCTCCAGCTGCGGTTTGGTGTCCACTTCCGCCAGGCGACCTAACAGCAGATTGTTGTTGGTCATCTGCCCGTCAGTTTTGATGGCGTGCTGCGCCACGTTAATCAGTCCGTTAAATACCGCGCGCCCTTTATCACTCACGATAGTTTTATGCAGCTGGCGGCTGTTGCAGTAGCCCTTGTTGTGCTCAAGCCAGGTGCGCGTGTCGCACACTTCAGATTTAACCGGCATCGCCAGGCTGTTGATGCGCAGCGTGGTGTTTTCACCGTTAAGCTGCGTGCTGGTATTGTGGCGCAATACCGACCCACCGAGCAGGAAGCTGTGGCTGTACGCCGCGGCATCCTGACCCAGCACAATGTCGTTATGGGCAAAGTGGTGGCTCTGCGCATTCTCAAACGCCAGCTTGACGTGGTGAAGCTGGGCATTGGCGGCAACGTTCATCGTCAGACGCGATCCGGTAAAGTGCCGGATATCGTTGAGGCTGACGTAATGTTCGATTACCGTGGCTTCCGCCCCCTCCGCCAGCTCAAGATGGTGGCGATAGTGCGCGGTGTTGATTTCGTCGCCGTCCAGACCCTGGGTGATGTGCATCAGCAGCAGCGGTTTTGCCGGACGCTGGTTACGCTTCACGTGGATATGCGTCACGCTTCGGGCCAGGCTCTCGGTCAGGTGGAGGAAAACCTCAGGCTGAACCGGGGCGCTAAGGGGCTGGCGATCGTCGTTTATCTCAATCTCAAATCCGCTCCCCTGAAGGGCGTCGCTCAGCTCCGGACGGAACTCACCGTCGACAAACACCAGGCGCACGGCATCCACGTTTACGGCCAGCGCGTCACGCTGCGCCGGGATGAGATGCGCCAGACGGGACACAAACTCGGCGTTCAGCAGGCCATCAAGCGGGGTGTATTTCCAGTTCTCATGCTTACGCGTCGGCAGGCCGAGACGCAGCATCTGCTGCAGATGCTGCTGCGCCTGCTCAGAGCGCGTGCCGCCCTGGGCTTCAAACAGCCGGTGCCACTGCTGGAGCGCATTACTGCTGTTCGGTAAGCCAGCCATAGCCCTGCTCCTCCAGTTGTTTAACCAGCGTGAAATCACCGGATTTCACAATACGCCCCTGGTAAAGCACGTGAACGTAATCCGGCTTGATGTAGTCCAGAATGCGCTGGTAGTGGGTGACGATAATGAACGAACGCTTGCCGTCGCGCAGGGAATTCACGCCGTCAGCGACAATCTTCAGGGCGTCGATATCCAGACCGGAGTCGGTCTCATCCAGAATGCACAGCTCGGGCTCCAGCACCGCCATCTGCAGAATGTCGTTACGCTTTTTCTCGCCGCCGGAAAAGCCAACGTTCACCGAACGGGTCAGCAGATCTTCCGGCATTTTCAGCAGCTTGATCTTCTCTTCCATCAGGTCCTGGAAGTCAAAGCGGTCCAGCGCCTCCAGGCCGCGATACTTGCGCACCGCATTCAGCGCCGTCTGCAGGAAGAATTGGTTGCTGACGCCCGGAATTTCGACCGGGTACTGGAAGGCCATGAAGATGCCTTCTCCCGCGCGGTCTTCCGGCGACATCTCAAGCAGATCTTTGCCGTTAAACTCCACCGAGCCGTGGGTTACCTCATAATCTTCGCGCCCCGCCAGCGTCGCAGAAAGCGTACTTTTCCCGGAGCCGTTCGGCCCCATGATGGCGTGAACTTCGCCCGGCCTGACGTCAAAATTGAGGCCACGCAGGATGGCTTTGTCTTCTACGCTAACCTGTAAATCTTTAATGCTTAACATGTGCTTTCCTTAACCGACGCTGTGTTCAAGACTAATGGCGAGGAGTTTCTGGGCTTCAACGGCAAATTCCAGCGGCAGTTCAGAGAACACGTCCTTACAGAAGCCGTTAACGATCATCGAGATGGCGTCTTCTTCGCTGATCCCGCGCTGCAGGCAGTAGAAGAGCTGATCTTCCCCAATCCGCGACGTCGTCGCCTCGTGCTCAAGCTGGGCCGTGTTGTTACGGCACTCGACGTACGGGAAGGTATGCGCCCCGCAGTCAGCGCCAATCAGCATCGAGTCACACTGGGTAAAGTTTCTCGCATTGGTGGCCGTCGGCATGATTTTCACCAGCCCGCGATAGCTGTTCTGGCTATGCCCGGCAGAGATCCCTTTCGAGATGATGGTTGATTTGGTGTTTTTACCAATGTGGATCATCTTGGTGCCGGTATCGGCCTGCTGATGGCCGCTGGTCAGCGCCACCGAGTAAAACTCACCGATGGAGTTATCCCCGCGCAGAATGCAGCTCGGGTATTTCCAGGTGATGGCAGAGCCGGTTTCAGACTGGGTCCACGACATCTTGCTGTTTTCGCCTTCGCACAGCGCGCGCTTGGTGACGAAGTTCAGGATACCGCCGGTATTGCCGTCGCCCGGGAACCAGTTTTGCACCGTGGAGTATTTCACCTCGGCGTCTTTGTGGATGATGACCTCCACCACCGCCGCGTGCAGCTGGTAGCTGTCGCGGACCGGGGCGGAGCACCCTTCGATATAGCTGACGTAGCTGCCTTCATCCGCAACCAGAATCGTGCGTTCGAACTGGCCGGTTTTTTCGGCATTGATGCGGAAATAGGTGGACAGCTCCATCGGGCAGCGCACGCCTTTCGGCACATAGATAAAGGTGCCGTCAGAGGCTACCGCCGCGTTGAGCGCCGCAAAGAAGTTGTCGTTAGAAGGCACCACGGTCCCAATGTATTTTTTCACCAGTTCCGGATGATCGTGAATCGCTTCGCCGAAGGAGCAGAAAATGATCCCCTGCTCTGCCAGCTTCTCGCGGTAGGTGGTCGCCACCGAGACGGAGTCGAAAATGGCGTCCACCGCCACCTCTTTCCCCTCACGCACGGGCACGCCAAGCTGGTTAAAGGCTTCTTCCACCTCTTTGCTGAGGAAACTGTTCTCCGCACCGGTTTGCTGCACCGCGCCGGGCTGCGAGGCGCAGGTATCGTCACAGCTGCCGCAGGAGGGCGCAGAATAGTAGCTGTAATCCTGATAGTTCAGCTTGTCGTAGTGCGCTTTCAGCCAGTGCGGTTCTTCCATCTCCAGCCAGGCGCGGAAGGCGCTCAGGCGGAACTCCAGCATCCACTCGGGCTCGTTGCGTTTCGCCGAGATCGCCCGCACGACATCTTCGTTGATGCCTTTCGCCAGCTCATCGGTCTGCAGCTGGGTGAAGAACCCCTCTTTATAGTTGAGGTGCCCACCGCCCCAGGTATTTACATCACTCGTTGCTTCAGTATTACGAGACATAGTACCGCCTATACCCCAAAGCTTTCGCCGCAGCCGCATTCGTTCTGGGCTTTCGGGTTATGAAATTTGAATAACTGGTTTAAGCCTTCGCGGACGTAGTCCACTTCGGTGCCGTCAATAAACGGCATGGCCTGCAGCGCGACGTACAGCTTCGCGCCGTCAGTCTCGAACACCAGGTCATCTTTCTCGGGTTCGGTGACGGTATCGAGCACGTAGCCGAAACCCGCGCAGCCGGTCTGTTTGACGCCTAAACGCACGCCAAGGATCTCGGGCTTTTTCGCTACCAGCTCGTGAATATGTGCCGCCGCCGCTGGCGTGAGCGTTAAGCCGCGCCAGGCAAAATCGGCAGGATTAAAGGTTTCTGAATGCAGTTCCATAGGTCCACCTCATCTGATAAGCCATCAGGGCATAACACCATGTTAGTGATAACGATTATCACTTCAACCCTCTGTCAGCAGGGGCATTCGGCTAAACCGCCCTTTTTGCCTACTTTTATTAAGCATAGACCCTGTGAGAGGATGCAGTCAGGATGGATGTATTTGTTCAATGCATTGATTAATAATGCATTTCGTCGCGGCATTTATGACAGGGAAGAGAAAAGTAAAATATGCATCGGAAATGCCTATTTTTGAGATAGCTTTTGCACAGAAAATGACAAAAACAAAAAAAGGCCCTCAAGGCCTCTGTTAATCAGTGATGAAATGAGACAGCAAACCCCTGTTCACGCCAGTGGTCGAGCTGTTCCTGCTGGCGAGGCGTTGGGGATTTCCCCGTCCAGACGAAGATTTTTTGCCCAGGGAACAGTTCAGGACGCGGCGAATCAATAGGTTCCGCCAGGACGTCAATGTGCCAGCCCTTCTGCGATAGGCGCGCGGCTTCCAGCCACAGGTGGGTGCGGTCATCGCATTCCCAGCCAATCAGAAGCGCGTCTTTACCAGCTTTTTTGCGGGATTCCGCCAGGCTTGCAATCGCGAATTCGATCAGGACGCCGTCAAACAGGCTCGCCATGTGGCGCACGGTGTTTTGATCCTGATTCATGCGCTGACGAACGGGAGAAATAATATTGTCAATCAGCGCATCTATCGCGTGATCGCGGCGGAATTCGCCCATTTTGGCGCGCAGCTTTGCCGGGCTGGCGTAACGCAGAACGGTCATCATTTCTTCCTGGAACGAGACCCAGTTGCCCTGAGTCAATACTTCTTTGTTTTCCAGCAAGGCTTTGACTTTTCCGACCGAGACGCCGCTTTTCATCAGGCGCTTGATCTCTTCTATGCGGAGGATATCTTCATCGTCAAACTGACGATGACCCCCTTCGCTGCGCTGCGGCTTCAACAATCCATAACGGCGCTGCCAGGCACGCAGCGTAACGGGGTTGATACCGCATCGTTCGGCCACTTCGCCGATACTGTAATAGGCCATTAACTCCCTCACGCTCAGAACTTCCATACCTAACTGCACCAACCTTATCAGATTGTACACACCATTTGTATAACTAAGACCGCATTTTGCTCAGGTGAATGGGCTACTCCTCCCTTCACCTGTTAATACATTGTTGTATAAAATTTACCATTCGTACAGTTAACTCTGCCGTAATGTGTACAGCTTTATCAGAAGTCGAACTTTTTCTCCGGCCACGCAATCGCGGGAATACCGCCGTGTCGCGGGCTGGCAAAAAGATGTCCCTGAAACTGGGAAATCCCGGCGGATTCCAGCCACATCCACTCTTCAGCCTTCTCTACTCCTACCGCGCAGAACTGGATCTCAAGCGAGGAGCAGCATTTAATAATCGCCTGAATTATGGCCTGTCGGGGGCCACTTTTATGCACGTTCGCGACCAGATCGCGATTAATCTTAATTCTGTCCGGCTGGAACTGCGCCAGCAGCTGCAGCCCGGCAAAACCGGCGCCAAAGTGATCGATCGTCACGCTGATACCCGCGCTTTTTAACTGCCTGACCGAATCCGTGAATTCATCAAAACGGGAAATGGCTTCGCTCTCGGTGAACTCCACCACAATTTGCTCGGGTACAAACCCATTGGCTTCAATCGCGGTGAGCAGGAAATCCACGGCGTTGGGAATGTTGACCAGCGTCATGGGCCGCAGGTTGAGGGATAACGTCTGGTCCTGTAGCCCCAGCGCGCTGGCCATGGAGAGCGCCACCTGCTTGCTGTGTAAATCAGAGGCGTACACCTCGTCACGCGGCAGATTGGCAAAGTAATCTCCCGGTGCGCCGCCGTCAGGCGTGCGGAGAAGCGCCTCCCAGGAGACGACCTGCTGCATAAACGGATCGACTATCGGCTGGAACGCAAAGCTGCAATCCGCCCCTTTCGCGACCACTTCGGGCTGCGCGGACAGGCGCGTTTCTTCGCGAACGAACTCCCAGGAATCCGCAGGCGGCAGTTCAAAATAGTTCGCTTTTTCCGTGGCCTCGACAAAGGTGCGGAAAAACTGCAGCGGGCGGTCGTTATACGTCAGCTGATAGCGTGTGGTCCCCCTGTTGAGCACCTGCTGCAGCACTTCTTCCCTGTCGAAGTGGCGCAAATCAAAAAGCTCCATGCCCACGTTGCCAAAACGCCGGACAGGTCCGTGATCGCGCATCAGCTCCACCACGTTATGGTGGCGCGGGTCGTTGCAGATCTGCTCATAGATAGCAGAGACGTGTTCTACTGGCCCTTCAAGCAGCTGAAAAAAATGTGTGCCGTTAAACAGCAGGATCCCCGTGACATTGGATTGCCGGTTTTTACTATTTGCTGCAGCGACCATGGCTTCCAGCGCTTTCACTGGAACGTCCTCGCAGATATGGCTGCGGTAAATGATGGTTGTGAGCATGCGATTCCTGGGGTTAGGGTTTTGGCCACAAAAAGGTGGATAAGTATCATTTATAGCACATTCATTGCCTGACAAATAATTTACATCTCAATCATTTACGGCAGTTAATGAAACATTTTTCTGCGCTGTACAACTTACCAGTGTCAGACCTTTTTGTACAATATATCCTGTAACATTACCGGTTCACACCAACTAATTAACCATCTGAAAATAAAGCAATTTATAAAATATATCCTAAAAACATTAAAAATCTGTACATTTTAAGTGTACAGATTTAAGAATTGTGTATACCTTAATTGTAACGTTAGTGATTACAAAATTTTACAGGAGCGAAACATGCAGCAGAAAGGTTACGCCACAGATTCCGCAGCAGCGATCGCACAGTACTTCGAAAAGGCGGCGCTTCCTACTCAGCAGGAGACGCTGGGCCAGGTGGTTGTCGAAATCCTCAGCGACGGGCGAAACCTGAATCGCAAATCGCTCTGTACCAAACTGCTCAGCCGCCTCGAAAGGGCCGATGGTCCGGAAGAGGAAGAGCACTACCACATGCTGCTTGGTCTGCTCTTCGAACGGTAACGTGATGAATAGCAGTGACGCAGACCGACTGATCGACACGCTTATCGGTGAAGCCGTTCTCTCTCTTCTGAAAGAGCGGGGGCCAGTGACAACCGAAGGATTGCTGCAGCGTCTGCGGGTAATGAAAGAACATGAAAAGGATCCCCGGCGGCGGGAGACACTTGCGGTGGTGATTGCCGAGATCGGCTCAAACAGCATCGCCTTTACACGTCGCAGAACCGCGCAAGGACGAACGAACAGAGAGGGACCTCTCAACGATAACAGAGACAATGTAGTGCCGTTATTTGGAAGTGGAAAACCGTCCGACCCCAAAAAAATACATTGACTGCAATTTAACAGCTACGGTGAGAACAAATGAGACAAAATATTCAGCTTCAACCCGAATACCACTCTGCTTTTTTAGACAGTGCGCTGGCGGAATATTTCCGTCATGCAGGCGATCGTTTTGCTGAAGAGTCCGCTATTTTTTCTACTGCAGTACGCTGTGTTCTGGCCTCCGAAGGCCATCTGTCCAACAAAGCGATCATCCTCTGGCTCATTCAGACGCTGGAAGCGACCCGTGACGTTGTCCAGGCGGATGTGATTCGCAAGACGCTGGAAATTGTCGTGGGCCACACCATGGACGACCTGTAATTTCACGGCTCCTCATCCTGCTTTCGTGTCATCGTCAAAACTGACGAACAGCCTGACGATGACACGCGCCTTCCCCGCTTAACACCCTGTAAAACCAGCAAAGCCAACCTGGCACGGTTCCTGCTTACCTCTGCTTACGGGACTGGGTTTTCCAGTCAACTTTGCTTCATTTCTTAACAGGTCTGTTATTGATGAAAAAGATCGCCAGCGTCTGCCCCTACTGCGGTGCAGGCTGTAAATTAAACCTTGTCGTTGAAAATAACCGCATCATCCGTGCCGAAGCCGCAGAAGGCGTCACAAACCAGGGCACCCTGTGTCTGAAAGGCTTTTACGGCTGGGACTTCCTCAACGATACCCGTCTGCTCACCCCGCGCCTGACCCAGCCGATGATCCGCTACCGCAAAGGCGAGGCATTCACTCCCGTTACCTGGGAAGAGGCTATCCGCTACACCGCGCACAAACTCAGCAGCATTAAAGCGCAGCACGGGCCGCGGTCGATCATGACCACCGGATCCTCTCGCGGAACCGGCAATGAAACAAACTATGTGATGCAAAAATTTGCCCGCGCGGTGCTGAACACCAACAACGTGGACTGCTGCGCGCGCGTCTGTCACGGCCCTTCCGTGGCCGGTTTACAGGAAACGCTCGGCAACGGGGCGATGAGCAACTCAATCAACGATATTGAAAACTCAAAATGCCTGCTGGTGTTTGGCTATAACTGCGCGGACTCCCACCCTATCGTCGCCCGACGCGTGCTGAAAGCGCGGGAAAACGGCGCAAAAATTATCGTCTGCGATCCGCGGCGCATTGAAACGGCGCGCATCGCCGACCAGCATCTGCAGCTGAAAAACGGCAGTAACATGGCGCTGGTAAACGCCTTTGGCTACGTGCTGCTGGAAGAGGAGCTCTACGACAAAAGCTACGTGGCGCGCTTTACCGAGGGGCTTGAGGCCTATCGCCAGACGGTGAAAGACTATGCGCCGGAGAAGGTTGAGCATCTTACCGGCATTCCCGCCCGCGACGTTCGCCAGGCGATGCGTACCTTCGCGGCGGCCCCTTCCGCCACCGTGATGTGGGGGATGGGCGTGACCCAGTTTGGTCAGGCCGTGGATGTGGTCAAAGGGCTTTCCAGCCTGGCGCTGCTGACCGGCAACCTCGGCCGCCCTGCCGTCGGCGTCGGTCCCGTGCGCGGGCAAAACAACGTTCAGGGCGCCTGCGATATGGGCGTTCTGCCGAATATGTTCCCCGGCTATCAAGATGTGACCGATCCGGCGGTCAGGCAGAAGTTTGCCGATGCATGGGGAATCGACGTCAATAAAATGGACGATCGGGTCGGAACGCGCATTACCGAGGTGCCCCATCTGGCGCTGGAAGGCAAGGTCAAGGCCTACTACATCATGGGGGAAGATCCGCTTCAGACCGAAGCCGATCTCGGTCTCGTTCGCAGCGGTTTTGAGGCGCTCGACTTTGTGGTGGTTCAGGACATCTTTATGACCAAAACGGCAGAAGTGGCGGACGTCCTGCTTCCTGCCACCTCCTGGGGTGAACACGGCGGCGTCTTTACCTGTGCCGATCGCGGATTCCAGCGTTTTGGCAAAGCCATTGAGGCTAGCGGCAACGTGAAGCGCGACTGGGAGATTATCAGCCTGCTCGCCACCGAGATGGGCTACCCGATGCATTATGACTCCAACCAGCAGATCTGGGACGAGATGCGCGAGCTGTGCCCTCTCTTCTATGGCGTGACGTATGAAAAAATGGGCGAGATGGGCCACGTGCAGTGGCCGTGCCCGACGCTGGATCATCCGGGAACGCCGTACCTGTACAAAGACAATCAGTTCGACACCCCAACCGGTAAAGGGCAGCTCTTTGCCGCCCCGTGGCGCGCGCCGGCGGAAACCCCGGACGCGGATTTCCCGCTGGTGCTGTGCACGGTGCGTGAAGTGGGGCACTACTCCTGCCGCTCGATGACCGGGAACTGCGCCGCGCTGCAAAGCCTGGCCGATGAGCCGGGCCGGGTGCAAATGAACCCAGCCGATGCGCAAAGGCTGGGCATCGCGGAGGGCCAGCTGGTCTGGGTGCGCTCGCGTCGCGGCAAAGTGATTACCCGCGCCAGCATTAGCGAGCGTATCAACGCCGGGGCGGTCTACATGACCTATCAGTGGTGGATTGGCGCCTGCAACGAGCTGACCCAGGATAATCTCGATCCCATCTCCAAAACGCCGGAAACGAAGTACTGCGCGGTGCAGCTGGAGGCGATTGAGGACCAGCGCTGGGCGGAGGATTTTGCGGCGTCGGCGTATCAGTCCATGAAGTCGCGGCTGATCAACGCCGTCAATGTCTGAGGAAAATATCGGGTGGCGTCACCGCCACCCGATACTGAATTTCAGACACAAAAAAGGCCGCACTCGCGGCCCTTTTATTCTCATGTACTCAATGGACGTGAACGCCCAACCGCCAGGCAAAGTAGATCTCTTCTTTCAGTTCATTCGAAGAGAGCGCCAGCAAATCTGTAAATTCCAGCTCAAGCTGTTTCAGCTTTTTCAGGTACTGCGCCGGAGACAGGTTGCTCTTATCGCGACGTAAATATTCAATTGCCAGCTGTGTTGGGGTTATTTCAGTATCCATGATGTCCTCGCTTATGTACAAAACCTGACCAGTATATCACAACGGACTGGCTAGTTTTTGACCAAAGGCAAAACATCTGAAAACTTTACACAACCGCCGTGGTCAGCCGCGACGAGCAGCACAGGCGATCCTGCTCATCGAGAATATCTATCTGCCACACCTGATGGCGGCTTCCGGCGTGCAGCGCGCGGCAAACACCGCGCACGCGCCCGCTGCGCACCGAGCGAATGTGGTTAGCATTCACCTCAAGTCCGACAACCTTCTGCTCCCCTTCGGTACAGAGATACCCCGCCACCGAGCCCAGCGTTTCGGCCAGCACGACGGAGGCCCCGCCGTGCAATAAACCAAACGGCTGGTGGGTGCGACTATCGACGGGCATGGTGGCCTCAATCTCATCGTCGCCAATGCGGATGAACTGGATATCCAGCAGCCCCACCATATTCCCCTCGCCCATGGCGTTCAGCGCCTGCAGCGTCACGGCACGTTTCCAGATCATCCAATTATCTCCAGTAAAGCCTGCAATGGGTGACGCACACCGTTACCTTCTACCCGTTTTACCTGGCTGCGACAGGAGTAGCCCGTCGCCAGACAGCGGTTTCGCGGCAAACGCTGCATCGCCTGATGCCAGGACAGCTCATAGATGCCGAGCGAGTTGGCGTGGTTTTTCACTTCGTGTCCGTAGGTTCCGGCCATCCCGCAGCAGCCTACGTTGACGCTCTCCAGCTTCGCCCCGAAGCGGGCAAAAACGGACGCCCACTGCGCGGGGGCACCCGGCAGCGCGGTCACTTCCGTGCAGTGGCCGAACAGATACCACGGTTCACCGCTGACGTCCTGAACGGCTTTATCTACCAGCGCCACCGGAAGCCACTCGTGCACCAGCATGACGTTGAAATCACCGCGCTTATCGCCCAGCGTCTGCTTGTATTCATCGCGATAGCAAAGCACCAGCGCCGGATCGACGCCAACCATCGGTATCCCGAGTTGCGCCACGCGGTTTAAGAAGTCAGACGTTTTCTGCGCGGTCTTCGCAAATCGGTTCAGGAAACCTTTAATGTGCTGCGCCTTGCCGTTGGGAGAGAACGGCAGCACCACCGGCTGGTAACCCACCTTCTCCGCCAGACGGACGAAATCGGCCACGACCTGCGCATCGTAGTAGCTGGTGAACGGATCCTGCACCACCAGCACCATACTGGCTTTTTGCTCCGGAGCGAGCGCCTCCAGCTGTTCCAGGGTCATGTTCGCCGAACGGTGACCGACGAGCTGGCGCTGCAGAGACGGCACCGACAGCAGCGGCAGATCGACCATACCGATGTGTTTTTCGGAGAGCTTGCGCACCAGCGGCTGGTTGATAAAGAAGTTGAAGGTCTTTGGCGCACGCGCCATCAGCGGCGCGTAGCTTTCCACCGTCGCCACCAGATGGTCGCGTACCGGGCGGAGGTATCGGGTGTGGTAAAGCTGCAGGAAACGCGAGCGGAATTCCGGCACGTCGATTTTAATCGGGCACTGGGTGGAGCAGGCTTTACAGGCCAGACAGCCGGACATCGCCTCTTTCACCTCGTGGGAGAAATCATACTCGCCCTTGTTGGCATGCCAGCTGTTGCGGGTGCGCTCAATCAGCGAGCGCAGGCTGGCCCGTTTTTCCGGCAGCTCCTGCTCCAGCTTGAGCGGATCCACCCCGCGGTCGGCCAGCAGACGCAGCCACTCGCGCACCAGCGTCGCCCGCCCTTTCGGCGAGTGAATACGGTTGCTGGTGATTTTCATCGACGGGCACATCGGGCTTTTCACATCAAAGTTAAAGCACAGGCCGTTGCCGTTGCACTCCATCGCGCCGCGCCAGGACGAGCGCACCGCAATCGGGATCTGCCTGTCGTAGGTGCCGCGCTTGACGGCATCCACCTGCAGCATCGGGGCATCAACACCCTCAGGCGGGCAGATTTTACCCGGGTTGAGGCGGTTATGCGGGTCGAACGCCGCTTTCACCTTACGCAATTCCGCGTAGAGCTGTTCGCCGAAGAATGCCGGGCTGTATTCCGCGCGGAACCCTTTCCCGTGCTCTCCCCACAGCAGACCGCCATATTTGGCGGTTAAGGCCACCACGTCGTCGGAGATCTGCTTCATCAGGATCTCCTGCTGCGGGTCGCACATGTCCAGCGCCGGACGCACGTGCAGTACCCCGGCGTCGACGTGGCCGAACATGCCATAGCTCAGGCCGTGGCTGTCCAGCAGGGCGCGAAACTCAACGATATAATCCGCCAGATGCTCGGGCGGCACGCAGGTATCTTCGGCAAAGGGAATAGGCTTCGCCGCCCCTTTCGCATTGCCGAGCAGGCCCACGGCTTTTTTACGCATCGCATAGATACGCTCAATCCCGGCCAGATCGTTACAGAGCTGCCAGCCGATCACGCCGCCTTCGCCCTGCGCAATCAGCTCGTCCAGCCGCTGGCAGAGCGTGGTGACCTGGCGCTCAATCAGCTCCGCATCATCGCCGGCAAATTCCACGATGTTGAGACCGAGCATCTCTTTGTCCGGCACGTCGGTAATGAGGTCGCTTACGGAGTGCCAGACAATATCTTCCCGGGCCAGATTGAGCACCTTAGAGTCGACGGTTTCCACCGACAGCGCCTGCGCTTGCACCATAAACGGCGCATTGCGCAGCGCGGAGTCGAAGGAGTCATATTTGACGTTCACCAGACGGCGCACTTTCGGCAACCGGGTGATATCCAGCCGCGCTTCGGTAATAAACGCCAGCGTTCCTTCGGAGCCGGTCAGCACGCGGGTTAAATCAAACTGGGTCAGGTCATCGTTGAAGACGTGACGCAGATCGTACCCGGTCAGGAAGCGGTTCAGTTTGGGGAATTTATCGAGAATAAGCTGGCGGTTGTCGCGGCAACGTTCCAGCACGGTACGATAGATGCGCCCGCTGGCGGTGTTGTCTTTGCCCAGCGTTTCCGCCAGTTCAACCGGCATCGGCTGGGTATCGAGAATATCGCCGCCCAGCAGCACCGCACGCACGCCCAGCACGTGATCGGAAGTTTTACCGTAGACCAGCGAGCCCTGCCCGGAGGCATCCGTGTTAATCATCCCGCCAAGGGTCGCACGGTTGCTGGTGGAAAGCTCAGGGGCAAAAAAGTAGCCGTACGGCTTGAGATACTGATTAAGCTGATCTTTGATGACGCCCGCTTCGACCCGCACCCACCCCTCTTCCGAGTTGATTTCAATGATGCGGTTCATATAGCGCGACATATCAACAATGATGCCCTGGTTCAGCGCCTGACCGTTGGTTCCGGTGCCGCCGCCACGCGGCGTGAAGACCAGCGAGGCAAACCGCTCCTGCGTGGCCAGCCGGGCAATAAGCGCGACGTCGGCCGTTGAACGGGGGAAAACCACGGCATCGGGAAGAAGCTGGTAGATACTGTTATCGGTCGCCATCGTCAGCCTGTCGGCATAGTTCGTGGCGGTATCACCTGTAAAACCCTGTTGCTCCAGTGCCTGCAAAAAATTAAGCACCAGCTGAACGACGCCAGGTGCCTGAGAAATCTGTGGGATCATGACTGTCGACCCTAATTAGAGTTGTATGAAATCGTTTGCGTGTATCTTAAAAGTTTTATCACATTTTTTTCTTATAATCTCTGCTGAATTACAGGCAGAATTCGCCTGTTAAAAACCGCTGAGATCATTAATGATTAAAGAGACGCGGTTTTCCGTTCCCGCCAGTCGTACTGGCGTTCTTTTAAGGAAAGTTTCATTTATGGTCAATCTTCGCCAGCCCAGGGATGTTGCGCAAATTTTGCTGTCGGTGCTGTTTCTGGCCCTCATGATTATTGCGTGTCTGTGGATTGTTCAACCCTTTATTCTCGGCTTTGCGTGGGCAGCGACCGTTGTCGTGGCCACGTGGCCTTTGCTGCTGCGCTTGCAGAAGCTGCTGTTCGGCCGTCGCGGGCTCGCCGTGCTGGTCATGACGCTCCTGCTGTTCCTGCTGTTTATTATTCCGATTGCCCTGCTGGTAAATAGCCTGGTGGATTCCAGTGGCCCGGTTATTCGCGCCATTAGCAGCGGCGACCTGACGCTGCCGGATCTCGCCTGGCTGAACAGCATTCCGGTGGTGGGCTCCAAACTCTACAGCGGCTGGCATAGTCTGCTGGAGATGGGCGGCAGCGCGCTGATGGCAAAAGTCCGCCCGTACATTGGCACCACCACCACCTGGTTTGTCGGTCAGGCGGCGCATATCGGCCGCTTTATGATGCACTGTACCCTGATGCTGCTCTTCAGCGCCCTGCTCTACTGGCGCGGCGAGCAGGTGGCTTTAGGCGTTCGTCACTTTGCCACCCGCCTGGCGGGCAAACGCGGTGACGCGGCGGTGCTGCTGGCCGCGCAGGCCGTGCGCGCGGTTGCGCTGGGTGTGGTGGTCACCGCGCTGGTGCAGGCAGTGCTGGGCGGGATCGGTCTGGCGATTTCCGGCGTACCGTACGCCACCGTGTTCACCGTGGTCATGCTGATGACCTGTCTTGCACAGCTGGGACCGTTGCTGGTGCTGGTCCCCAGCATTATCTGGCTCTACTGGACGGGCGATACCACGTGGGGAACGGTGCTGCTGGTCTGGAGCTGCGTGGTCGGCACCATGGATAACGTAATTCGTCCGATCCTTATTCGCATGGGCGCAGACCTGCCGCTGATCCTGATCCTCTCCGGGGTCATTGGCGGATTGATTGCCTTTGGCATGATTGGCCTGTTTATTGGCCCGGTGCTGCTCGCCGTCACCTGGCGTCTGTTCTCTGCCTGGGTGCATGAAATTCCGCCGCCGGGAACTGACCCGGACGTGATTTTGAGCGAACTGGAAGAGCTGGAAGAGAAGAACACGCATTAAGGTATGCTGCCGGGTGGCGTTAACGCTCACCCGGCCTACACTCTCTCGCATGATACTTAAACACTGCTAAAGTATTTATTCGTTGCTCACTGGTCAGACCCGCCTTTTCAGCAGTAAGTCTGCTAATAACCTCAAGAATTCTTTACGTCTCTTTAACTATTGAGACGAATCCGATCGACGCTAAATAACACAATGCCTACTATTAGCACACGGTTATAAATCAACACCTTGATTTATAAGCATGGAAATCCCCTGAGTGAAACAACGAATTGCTGTGTGTAGTCTTTGCCCATCTCCCACGATGGGCTTTTTTTTATCCAGACTACGCGCGTTGAACCTCACAGGTACTGAGCATCCGCCACTCAGCCGGCAGCACCCGCGTTTCCCCTGTCGCATTGACCGTCACCGCCTCGCGGATATCCGCCGACGATGCGCCAACCTGCAGCTCAAACTCGCCCGGCTCGACGATGCGTTTTCCGTCGCGACGGGTGAAGTTGAACATCTCAACCGGCAGCGTAAAGGTGAGCGTGGCGGTTTCTCCCGGCGAGAGCGTGACGCGCTGGAAGGCCTTCAGCTCCTGAAGCGGCCGCACCTGCGTGGCGACCTTATCCCTGACGTAAACCTGCACCACCTCGCTGCCGCTGCGCTCTCCGGTATTGGTGATATCCACGCTCAGCCTCACCTCACCGTCGACCGGTATGCTGCTTTCGGCGACGCGGACAGCGCCCCAGCTAAACGTCGTCCAGCCGAGGCCGAATCCAAACGGGTAACGTGAGCCGAAATGGAACGCAAACGGCGTGCCGCCGCTTTTGAGCTTGTGATTGTAGTAATACGGCATCGCACCGGCGCTTTTCGGTACGCTCACCACCAGACGACCCTGCGGCTCCGCACGCCCGGTTAACACGTCCGCAATCGCCCAGCCCCCTTCCTGCCCCGGCGCCCAGGCCATCATCAGCGCCGCGACCTTATCTTCCAGACCCTGCAGGTTGTATGGACGCCCCCCGGTCATCACCACAATCACCGGTTTACCGGTGGCGACCAGCGCTTCCAGCAGCTGTTGCTGCACGCCCGGCAGGTTCAGGGAATCGGTATCGGAACCTTCCCCCACGGTACCGCTCTGGAACAGCCCGGCGAGATCGCCCACGCAGGCCACCACCACGTCACTCTCCTGCGCGGCGTTCACGGCCTCGGGGATCGGGGCGGTACTTTGCGATACCGGCGACTGCTGCATCGGTTTGCCGCCGCTGTCGCCAGGGAAGACCGGCGCGCCCGCTATCCGTTTTTCGATGATGTGGCACCCTTTGGCATAGCGGACGTTCGATGCACCGAGATACTGCTCCAGCGCCGCGCGCGGGGTCGTGACCTGCGAGGTCTCTTCCACCATATCGCTGATGATCAAATGCACCGGGAAGCTGTAGCCGCTGAGTAATGCCAGCGGATCGTCTGCCGTCGGCCCCACTACCGCCACGCGGGGTTTGCCGCCGAGCGGTAAAATGCCGTTGTTTTCCAGCAGCGTGACCGATTTTGTCGCCACCTCCCGCGCCACCTGGCGGGTCATATCGTTTTGCAGTTCAATACCGTTTTCATCCGCGTACGGCTTTTCAAACAGCCCCAGACGGAATTTTTCCGTCAGCACGCGCGCCACAATCTCATCGACCTTCGCCATAGAGATCAGCCCGCGCTCTACCGCTTCCGCCAGATGCCGCGCGCAGTCGTCTTTCGGCAGCTCAACGTCCAGCCCGGCGTTGAACGCCAGCGCAGCAGATTCGGCCGCGTCGTGGGAAATCCCGTGGTGCTGGTGCAGCAGGCTGACGCCGCCGTAGTCCGCAACGATAATCCCGTCGAATCCCCACTGCTCTCGCAGGACGGTGGTCAGCAGGAAGCTGTCGCTGTGTCCCGGCTGGTTATCAATATCGTGGTACGCGGGCATAACCGAACCGGCGTTTGCCAGCTTGACCGCCATTTCGAACGGCAGCAGGAAGGTGTCGTTCAGCTCGCTGAACCCCAGGTGGACCGGCGCATGGTTGCGCGCTCCTTCGCTGAACGAATGCCCCACGTAATGCTTGAGCGTCGCCAGCAGATCGCGCTTATCGCCCTGTAAGCCCTTCACGTAGGCGGTCGCCATTACGCCCACCAGCCAGGGATCTTCCCCGAAGGTCTCTTCCGTTCGCCCCCAGCGCACGTCGCGTGACACGTCCAGCACCGGCGCCAGCCCCTGCTGGCAGCCGACGGAGCGCGCCTCTTTGCCAATCTGCTCTGCCGCCCGCTGCACCAGCTCCGGATCCCAGGTCGAACCGTAGTTCAATGACGACGGGAACAGGGTGGCGTCTTTGCACAGCAGCCCCACCAGACACTCCTCGTGGAATAGCGCCGGAATGCCGAGCCGCGTCTCTTCCATCATCATGCGCTGCAGGCGGTTCGCGGCGCGCACGCCGGTCTTCGCGTCAACGATGTGGGTGCCCAGCGGCCGCGTGATCTGCCCGACGCCCAGCTTGAGCCGCTCGCTGAGCGCAGCCTGCTCGCTCACGCCGGCGAATTCGTCACTCAGATCGCTGCGCTCGCGATGGTTACCGTTTTCATCGAGGATCAGCCAGTACGCGTGCATCTGGGCGAACTTCTCTTCAGGGGTCATACGCGCCAGTAAATCGGCGACGCGCTCGTGCACGGGACGTCCAGCGTCCTTATAGATAGCTGTCATGTTTTACTCCTGTAGTGCGGAAGGGGTTGCCGGGCTGAGCTGCCCCGCTTCGGGTCTGACTTCACGCTTGCTGGCCAGCTCCAGGGCGATGGAATCCACCAGCCGGCTGTTGAGTTTGTAGATGGCAAGCAGCGCGACCATGCAGAGGAACAGCGCGCAAGGGATAAGGGTGAACAGCGCGTTAATGGTCGAGAGAACGCCTGGCGCCTGGGTTGCCTGGCCCGGGGCGTAATCCACCATGCCAAGCACCCAGCCGACGACCGCCCCGCCCAGCGCCAGGCCAAACTTGATGGCAAACAGCGCGGTGGAGAAGACCAGCCCGTCCAGACGACGGCCGCTGCGGTGCTCTTCGTAGTCGACCACATCGGAGAACATGGTCCACTGGAGCGGCGTGGTGAGGTTTTGAATAAAGCTAAAGACGATG
The DNA here is from genome assembly GCF_000801755.2 of Enterobacter sp. E20. Taxonomy (NCBI): domain Bacteria; kingdom Pseudomonadati; phylum Pseudomonadota; class Gammaproteobacteria; order Enterobacterales; family Enterobacteriaceae; genus Enterobacter; species Enterobacter sp. E20. The sequence continues at coordinate 1,979,967 of NZ_CP012999.1, read as the reverse complement.
TTAAGGCCAAAGATTAGCCACACCTGTGAAGGAGGCAGGAAGAAAATCAGCGCGCCGAAGATAACGAAGGAGATAATCGTCCACTGGTAGGCGCGCACGCGGTCAAATTTCCCCAGCAGCCGTTCAGATAATAATGCGCCGCTTAAGGAGGCCACCATGCCGGAAACAATAAAGGCAAAAACCAGATCCGGGCGCAGCAGCACATAGTTCACGTAATACATGGTGGCGGAACCGCGCGTCACCACCGCCGTTAACAGCAAAATATTAAACAGGAACACAATACGCCACTGGCTGTTCCCGGCCAGCAGTTTTAAATCGGTGAGCATGGAGCCGGAGGCATCATTGCGCGGAGAATAACGCTCGCGGGTCATCAGGAAACAGCAGAAGAACAGCACAATTCCCAGCAGACCCATCAGGCTCATGGCATAGAAATAGCCTTTCTGCACGTTGCCCTGGCCTAACAGTGAGACCAGCGGCAGGGCAATAACCGTCACGATCAGCCCGCCGATAAACGACAGGCCAAAGCGCCACGACTGCAGAGAATGACGCTCGCGCGGGTCCAGCGTCAGCGCGCCGGGCATAGCGCAGTAAGGCACGTTAATCGCGGAGTAAATCAGGCTTAAAATCGCGTAGGTCACGCAGGCGTAAACGATTTTCGCCGTCGGCCCAACGTCCGGCACATAGAAGGTAATGAGGCAGCTCACGCCAAACGGGATGGCAAACCACAGCAGCCAGGGACGGAAACGTCCGTGACGCGTCCGGGTGCGGTCAACCAGTGCGCCAATGCACGGGTCGACAAACGCATCGACCACGCGCACCACTAAAAACATGGTGCCCATAATCGCGGCGGGCAGCCCAAATACGTCTGTATAAAAATAAGCGAGAAATAAGGTAGCCGTTTGCCAGACCAGCGCGCTGGCCATATCGCCTAAGCCATAACCTATTTTATCTTTGGTACGCAATACAGAGGAGAGAGTCATTGTTATTTGCCTTTTTATCAGGTTAAAACGTATTTCAACCAGTTGCGCATCTTCTTAAGGGAAATGCGCAGTAAGGCTCAAGTATTAGCAACGGTTTGCGCGCTAACAATTGTCTAAATTGACAGACAAATTATGATATTTGGTTTTTTACTTTATTTGTGATGGGGAGCAAATAAGAAATGAAATAAAAAAGGCGAGGAATAATATCCTCGCCTTTTCGGGTCAGCGTTGCGTTACTTGTTCAGTTCCGCCAGGCTCAGCCAGGTTTGCACCACGGTGTCCGGGTTCAGGGACAGGCTATCGATCCCCTCTTCCATCAGCCATGCGGCAAAGTCTTCATGGTCGGATGGGCCCTGACCGCAGATCCCGACGTATTTACCCTGCTTCTTCGCCGCGCGGATGGACATGGAGAGCAGCGCTTTCACCGCCTCGTTGCGCTCGTCGAACAGCTCGGAGACCACGCCGGAGTCGCGGTCCAGACCCAGCGTCAGCTGCGTCATGTCGTTCGAGCCGATAGAGAAGCCGTCGAAGTGCTCCAGGAACTGCTCGGCCAGCAGGGCGTTGGACGGGATTTCGCACATCATGATGATCTTCAGCCCGTTCTCGCCGCGCTTCAGACCCTGACGCGCCAGCTCGTCCACCACCGCTTTCGCCTGATCCACGGTACGCACGAACGGGATCATGATTTCGACGTTGGTCAGCCCCATGTCGTTGCGCACGCGTTTCACCGCCTCACACTCCAGCGCGAAGCAGTCGCGGAAGCTGTCGGACACGTAGCGTCCGGCCCCGCGGAAGCCCAGCATAGGGTTCTCTTCTTCCGGCTCGTAGCGCTCGCCGCCTACCAGGTTGGCGTATTCGTTAGACTTAAAGTCAGACAGACGCACGATCACGCGTTTCGGATAGAAGGCGGCGCCCAGCGTCGCGATCCCTTCGGTCAGACGGCCGACGTAGAACTCTTTTGGTGAGTCGTAGCCTTTCATCATCTCGCGGATTTCGTTCTGCAGCTTCGGATCCTGGTCGTCAAACTCCAGCAGCGCGCGCGGGTGAACGCCGATCATACGGTTGATGATAAATTCCAGACGCGCCAGGCCAACGCCTTCGTTCGGCAGGCAGGCGAAGTCAAACGCGCGGTCCGGGTTGCCGACGTTCATCATGATCTTCAGCGGCAGGTCCGGCATGGTATCCACACTGGAGCTCTTCACGCTGAAGTCGAGGATATCGGCGTAGACGTAGCCGGTATCGCCTTCGGCACAGGAGACGGTCACGTTCTGCCCGTCCTTCATGCGTTCGGTGGCGTCACCGCAGCCGACAACCGCGGGAATGCCCAGCTCGCGGGCAATGATCGCCGCGTGGCAGGTACGACCGCCGCGGTTGGTGACGATAGCCGCCGCTTTCTTCATGATCGGTTCCCAGTCCGGGTCGGTCATGTCGGTCACCAGCACGTCGCCTGGCTCAATACGGTTCATCTCGCTGATGTCGTGGATCACTTTGACCGGACCGGCACCGATGCGGTGACCGATGGCGCGGCCTTCCGCCACGATTTTACCCTGCGCGTGCAGCGTATAACGCTCCATCACCTGACCGCGTGAGCGAACGGTTTCCGGACGCGCCTGCACGATAAACAGCTTGCCGGTGTTACCGTCTTTTGCCCATTCGATGTCCATCGGACGGCCGTAGTGTTTTTCGATCTGCACCGCCTGCTTCGCCAGTTCCTGCACTTCGGCGTCGGTCAGGGAGAAGCGGTCGCGCTGCTCCTGCGGTACATCTTCAATTTTAACCTGCTTGCCATGCTCCTGGGTCGGGGCATAGATCATGCGGATTTTTTTCGAGCCCATGGTGCGGCGCACCACCGCCGGACGGCCAGCGGCCAGCGTTGGCTTGTGGACGTAAAATTCGTCAGGGTTTACCGCGCCCTGCACCACCATCTCACCCAGACCCCACGCGGAGGTGATAAACACCACCTGGTCGAAGCCGGATTCGGTATCAATGGAGAACATCACGCCGGATGAGCCCACGTCCGAGCGCACCATGCGCTGCACGCCAGCGGAGAGCGCCACGCCGCGATGGTCGTAGCCCTGGTGCACGCGATAGGAGATGGCGCGATCGTTGAACAGGGAAGCAAACACGTGCTTCACCGCCACCAGCACCGCATCGTAACCCTGGACGTTCAGGAAGGTTTCCTGCTGCCCGGCAAACGAGGCGTCCGGCATATCTTCTGCGGTCGCAGAGGAACGTACGGCAAAGGAGGCCTGCGCATCGTCAGCTGAGAGCTGGTTGTACGCGTCGTGAATGGCTTTTTCCAGTTCCGGCTGGAAAGGTGTGTCGATGATCCACTGGCGGATCTGCGCCCCGGCTTTGGCAAGCTCGGTAACGTCATCAATATCCGTTTTATCCAGCAGGTCGTAAATGCGCTGGTTAACACCGCTCTGGTCTAAAAACAGGTTAAAGGCATCGGCGGTGGTGGCAAACCCGTTCGGTACGGAGACACCCATACCCGACAGATTTGTAATCATTTCACCCAGGGAGGCATTTTTGCCCCCAACTCTGTCTACATCATTCATGCCGAGTTGGTTATACCAAAGCACCAGCGGTGACGAGCCATTGTTGGACATCGAAACAATCCTTTTGTGATATTTGATCGGAGTAAGTAACACCTGACTACGTATTTATACTGGCATATTTATTTCCGCTAAAAAAACGGTGAATCGTGTAAGCAATTTAAAATTTCAACTTTTCGGATACTTTCCCATCAACGATTAACCCGATGATTCCTCTATATTCAGCCAGAAACCCCAAAAATAAAGTCGCTATTTGAAAAATGAAATCCACTTTTCAGGAAAATCAAAAACAGCGTTTCATTCATAATTAGGATAAGTTCTTTGCTGTGTAATTTACTTTTTTAATTTATGCTTTCAGACAATTAGGTCTGATATTCAGGGTGAGTAAAATGGATAGTGCTGTCGATCGCCACGTTTTTTATATTTCTGATGGTACGGCGATCACCGCCGAGGTCCTGGGCCACGCGGTGATGTCGCAGTTTCCCGTTTCGATTAACAGCATCACGCTGCCGTTTGTTGAAAACGAGAGCCGCGCTAAAGCGGTGAAGGACCAGATAGACGCCATCTACCAGCAGACCGGCGTCCGCCCGCTGGTGTTCTACTCTATCGTGATCCCGGAGATTCGCTCCATCATTCTGCAAAGTGAAGGCTTCTGTCAGGATATCGTGCAGGCGCTGGTGGCTCCGCTGCAGAGCGAGCTGAAGCTCGACCCGACCCCCATTGCCCACCGTACCCACGGGCTGAACCCCGGCAACCTGACCAAGTACGACGCGCGTATCGCCGCTATCGACTACACCCTGGCCCACGACGACGGTATTTCGCTGCGAAATCTCGACCAGGCGCAGGTGATCCTGCTTGGCGTGTCGCGCTGCGGCAAAACCCCGACCAGCCTTTATCTGGCGATGCAGTTTGGCATTCGCGCCGCAAACTACCCGTTTATCGCCGACGATATGGATAACCTGGTGCTGCCCGCCGCCCTTAAGCCGCTGCAGCACAAGCTGTTCGGCCTGACGATCAACCCTGAACGCCTTGCGGCCATCCGCGAGGAGCGTCGCGAGAACAGCCGCTACGCCTCCATGCGCCAGTGCCGGATGGAGGTCTCCGAAGTGGAAGCGCTGTACCGCAAAAATCAGATCCCGTGGCTGAACAGCACCAACTATTCGGTTGAAGAAATTGCCACCAAAATTCTCGACATCATGGGGCTTAATCGCCGCATGTACTAATATGCTAGTACATTAGCTCAGGTTCAGGTATCATCACCTGCAACCACGGGGCGGTGTCGCCCCGAACTTGAAATCAGCAGGGATTGGTTTAAGGTGATGCCCATCACTTCCCGGTAGTCTGCCGATGAAGCAAAAATTTTCTGAGACATTCCATGAATAAAACCGATGAACTCCGCACTGCGCGCATTGACAGCCTGGTCACGCCGGCTGAACTGGCACAGCGGCATCCCGTTTCCGCCGCCGTCGCGGAACATGTGACGGCCTCCCGCCGCCGCATTGAAAAAATCCTGAACGGTGAAGACAAACGTCTTCTGGTGGTGATTGGGCCTTGCTCCATCCACGATCTGGATGCCGCGATGGATTATGCAAAACGACTCCAGGGACTGCGGGATAAGTACCAGCATCGCCTTGAGATCGTGATGCGCACCTACTTTGAAAAACCGCGCACCGTGGTGGGCTGGAAAGGCCTGATTTCCGACCCTGACCTCAACGGCAGCTATCGCGTTAACCACGGTATCGAGCTGGCGCGGAAGCTGCTTTTACAGGTCAACGAGCTGGGCGTTCCGACGGCGACCGAGTTTCTCGATATGGTGACCGGGCAGTTTATCGCCGATCTGATCAGCTGGGGCGCGATTGGCGCGCGCACCACCGAAAGCCAGATCCACCGTGAGATGGCCTCTGCCCTCTCCTGCCCGGTCGGCTTCAAAAACGGGACCGATGGCAACACCCGTATCGCGGTTGATGCCATCCGAGCAGCCCGTGCCAGCCACATGTTCCTGTCGCCGGACAAGAGCGGTCATATGACCATCTACCAGACCAGCGGTAACCCTTACGGGCATATCATCATGCGCGGCGGGAAGAAACCCAATTACCATGCCCAGGATATTGCGGCGGCCTGTGAAACGCTGGCCGAATTCGACCTGCCGGAACATCTGGTGGTGGATTTCAGCCACGGCAACTGCCAGAAGCAGCATCGCCGCCAGCTGGACGTCTGCGATGAGATCTGTCAGCAGATCCGCAGCGGCTCGACCGCCGTTGCAGGGATTATGGCTGAGAGCTTTATCAAAGAAGGCACGCAGAAAATCGTTGCCGGACAGCAGATGGTTTACGGCCAGTCGATCACCGACCCGTGCCTGAGCTGGGAAGACAGCGAACTGCTGCTGGAAAAGCTGGCAGCTGCGGTAGATTCTCGCTTCTGATGTTATTGTCGGGTGGCGCTGCGCTTACCCGACCTACGATTGTGCCCTTCTCCCTCTCCCTGTGGGAGAGGGTCGGAGTGAGGGCATCAGACCGCACCTCACCCCCAAATTTGATCCCCTCACCCTTTTTTCACAAAAATGCTTGCCGTCAATTTGTACTTTATTGATAATGATTATCATTGTTACATTGATTGTTATTTATAAACATTATGTCACGTACGGATAACAGCGCGGCAACGCCAGCAAAAACACACACAGCGCCAGCCCCCGCCGAGCGTCGCATTGACAGCAAAACCCTCCTCGGCGATGAGGGACGGGTCATTATCGAGCATGACGGACAGCGCTATCTTCTGCGCCAGACCCATGCCGGAAAACTGATCCTCACAAAATAAACAACACCTAAAAATACGCCAGCCACCCAGGTTATCCCCAGGCAGCCAGCGCTTTTCACTTCTTATGGAGAGTTGCTATGCCACACCTGCCTTCCGCATCTTTACGTCCGTCACTTCTGGCGCTGGCGATTGCCAGTACCCTACCGGGCGTCGCGTTCGCCGCCACAGACGACATTACCGTCACCGCCACGGGCAACGCCCGCAGCACCTTTGAAGCGCCCATGATGGTAAGCGTAATTGACGCCAGCGCGCCGGAGAAACAAACCGCAAGCTCGGCGGCCGACCTGCTGCGTAACGTCCCCGGTCTGACGCTGGACGGCACTGGGCGCACTAACGGGCAGGACGTCAACCTGCGCGGCTATGACCGTCGCGGCGTGCTGGTGCTGGTTGACGGCGTGCGTCAGGGCACCGACACCGGTCACCTGAACAGCACCTTTCTCGATCCCGCGCTAATCAAACGTATCGAGGTGGTCCGCGGCCCGTCGGCCCTGCTGTACGGCAGCGGCGCGCTGGGCGGCGTGATCTCTTATGACACCGCCGATGCCAACGATCTGCTCGAACCGGGTAAAAACAGCGGCTACCGCGTGTTTGGAACGGGCGCAACGGGCGATCATAGCCTCGGGATGGGGGCCAGCGCCTACGGCCGCACCGATACGCTTGACGGTCTGGTCTCCTGGTCCAGCCGGGATCGCGGTGATGTCCGCCAGAGCGACGGTGCAACCGCGCCTAACGACGAATCCATCAACAACATGCTGGCGAAAGGCAGCTGGAAAATCGACCCCGCCCAGACCCTGAGCGGCTCCCTGCGCTACTACAACAACGCCGCTCAGGAGCCGAAAAACCCGCAAACCACCGGGGCGGACAGCAGTAACCCGATGACCGACCGCTCCACCATCCAGCGCGATGCGCAGGTTGGCTACCACATTTCACCGGAAGGGTACGACTGGCTGGACGCCGACGCGAAGGTCTACTGGTCCGAAGCGCGCATTAATGCCCAGAACGTCGACGGTAGCGGTGAGTTCCGCAAGCAGACCACCAAAGGCGGTAAGGTGGAAAACCGCACCCGTCTGTTCAGAGACACCTTTGCAGCACACCTTCTGACCTACGGTGGGGAATACTATCGTCAGGAGCAGCATCCGGGCGGGGCAACCACCGGCTTCCCGGACGCGAAAATCGACTTCAGCTCCGGCTGGCTGCAGGATGAGATCACCCTGCGCGATCTGCCTGTTACCCTGCTGGGCGGCACGCGCTATGACAGCTACCGCGGCAGCAGCGACGGCTACAAAGATGTGGATGCAGACAAGTGGTCATCCCGCGCCGGGTTAACCATCAGCCCAACCGACTGGCTGATGCTGTTTGGCTCTTACGCGCAGGCCTTCCGCGCGCCGACCATGGGCGAAATGTATAACGACGCCAAACACTTCTCCATTGGCCGCTTCTATACCAACTACTGGGTGCCAAACCCGAACCTGCGCCCGGAAACCAACGAAACGCAGGAGTTTGGTTTTGGCCTGCGCTTTGACGATCTGTTGCTTGCCAACGATGCGCTGGAGTTTAAAGCCAGCTATTTCGACACCAAAGCCAAAGACTATATCTCCACCACCGTCGATTTTGCCGCCGCGACCACCATGTCGTACAACGTTCCGAACGCCAAAATCTGGGGTTGGGATATGATGGCAAAATACTCGGCCGATCTCTTCAGCCTCGATCTGGCCTACAACCGCACGCGCGGGAAAGACACCGATACGGGCGAGTACATCTCCAGCATTAACCCGGACACCGTCACCAGCAAGCTGGATATCCCGGTGGCGCAAAGCGGGTTCTCCGTCGGCTGGATCGGTACTTTTGTCGATCGCTCAACGCATATCAGCAGCAGCTACAGCAAGCAGCCGGGCTATGCGGTCAACGATTTCTACGTGAGCTACAAAGGCCAGGAGCGGCTCAAAGGCGTGACCACCACGCTGGTGCTGGGCAACGCCTTTGACAAAGCGTACTGGTCACCTCAGGGCATTCCGCAGGACGGTCGTAACGGTAAGATTTTCGTAAGCTATCAGTGGTAATTCCCTTCGGGGCAACTATTCAGAAGGAAGAGACAATGAATCACTACACGCGCTGGCTTGAGCTAAAAGAAGCCAATCCGGGTATGTACGCGCGCGACGTCGCGGGGTTAATGAACATCAGTGAAGCAGAGCTGACCTTTGCCCGCGTAGGTCACGACGCCTGGCGACTGCGCGGTGAAATCCGCGAGATCCTGGGCGCGCTGGAGGCGGTGGGCGAAACCAAATGTATCTGCCGCAACGAATACGCCGTACACGAGCAGGTCGGGAGATTTACCAACCAGCACCTGAACGGCCACGCCGGGCTGGTGCTGAACCCGCGCGCGCTGGATCTGCGCCTGTTCCTCAACCAGTGGTCGAGCGTGTTTCACATCAGTGAAGCCACCGCACGCGGCGAGCGGCAGAGCATTCAGTTCTTCGATCACCAGGGCGATGCCCTGCTGAAGGTCTACGCCACGGACAACACCGACGTTTCCGCCTGGGGCGACGTGCTGACCCGCTTTATCTTTGCCGACAACCCGCCGCTGGCGTTGAGGATAGCCGATGCTCCGGCTCATGCAGAAAACGCAAATGCTGCTCTCGTGGATAACGAGTGGCGCGCCATGACCGACGTTCATCAGTTCTTCAGCCTGCTCAAGCGCCATAACCTCAGCCGCCAGCAGGCGTTTCGCCTGGTGGGTGACGATCTGGCCTGCCGGGTAGAAAACAGCGCGCTGGCGCAGCTCCTGGGAACGGCGCGCCGGGACGGTAACGAAATCATGGTCTTCGTGGGCAACCGCGGCTGCGTGCAGATCTTCACCGGCGCGGTGGAAAAGCTGGTGCCAATGAAAGGCTGGCTGAACGTCTTTAATCCAACCTTTACCCTGCATCTGCTTGAAGGATCCATTGCGGAAACGTGGGTCACGCGCAAGCCGACGGCTGACGGGCATGTCACCAGCCTGGAGCTGTTTGCCGCCGATGGAACGCAAATCGCCCAGCTGTACGGCCAGCGTACGGAAGGCGAACCGGAGCAGAGCCAGTGGCGCAGCCAGATTGACGCTTTAACGGCGAAAGGGCTGGCCGCATGAAACGGTGGCTTGCCCTGCTTAGCGCCCTGCCCCTGCTGGCGTCTGCGGCGCCGCAGGAGAAAATCGTTACCCTCGGCGGCGACGTCACCGAGATTGTCTACGCTCTCGGCGCGGCGCCCTCGCTGGTGGCCCGCGACAGCACCAGCCAGTGGCCGCAGGCGGCGAATTCGCTGCCTGACGTGGGCTATCTGCGCCAGCTCAATGCGGAAGGGATCTTATCCATGCGCCCCACGCTGGTGCTGGCCAGCGCTCAGGCGCAGCCGTCTCTGGCGCTAAAGCAGGTTGAGCAAAGCCACGTCAGGGTGATCGCTGTTCCTGCCAGTAACGACCTGAACGTCATTGACGAAAAGGTGCGGATCGTCGCTGAAGCGACGCACCGCGAGGTCGAGGGGGAGGTCCTGCGCAGCACGCTGCGCCAGGCACTGTCGGCGCTTCCCGCGTCGCCGCTCAATAAGCGGGTACTGTTTATTCTCAACCACGGCGGGATGACCGCCATGGCCGCCGGACAACAGACCGGCGCGGATGCTGCCATTCGTGCGGCGGGGCTGCAGAACGCGATGCAGGGGTTTACCCGCTATCAGCCGCTGTCTCAGGAAGGCACGATAGCCAGCCAACCCGATCTGGTGGTGATTTCTCAGGACGGTCTCAACGCCCTGGGCGGTGAAGCGAATCTGTGGACGCTGCCCGGCCTGGCGCAAACCCCGGCGGGACGGAACAAGCAGGTGCTGGCGATTGACGATATGGCGCTGCTGGGCTTCAGCGTGCGAACGCCGGAAGCCATCCAGCAGCTGCGTGCCAAAGCGGAGCTGCTGCCCTGATGTCCCGGCGGATCGCCTTATCGTTATGGATGCTGACCGCGATCCTGACCATCATGACGCTCGCAGCGACCGGGGTTGGGGCATTACACCTGCCGATCAGCCTGATGTGGAACGGGACCGACGAGGCGCTGCGTCAAATCTGGCTGACAATCCGCCTGCCTCGCGTGCTGCTGGCGCTGGCGATCGGCGGTTCACTGGCGCTGGCGGGTTGCGTGATGCAGGGGCTGTTTCGAAATCCGCTGGCAGACCCGGGACTGCTCGGCATCAGCAGCGGCGCAGCGCTCGCCGTTGCGCTGTGGGTGGTTCTTCCACTTTCGCTGCCTGCACTGGTGATGCTGTATGCCCCGATGCTGGCGGCGTTTCTCGGCGCGCTGGCCGCCACCTTCGTGATTTTCCTGCTCAGCCGTCAGCGTGACGCTTCCCTGTCGCGCCTGCTGCTGGTGGGAATTGCTATCAACGCCCTGTGCGGCGCGGCCGTCGGGGTGCTGTCATGGCTCAGCAATGATTCCCAGCTTCGCCAGCTTTCGCTCTGGGGAATGGGCAGCCTCGGCCAGGCGCAGTGGTCAACGCTGCTGGCCGTCGCGTCGCTGATGGTTCCCACCGTGCTCGCGATCTGGCGTCTGGCAGGCGCCCTCAACCTGCTGCAGCTGGGCGACGAAGAGGCACATTACCTCGGCGTGGAGGTTGCCGCCGTGCAGCGGATCCTGCTGTTGTGCAGCGCCCTGCTGGTGGCCGCCGCCGTTGCGGTCAGCGGCGTGATCGGCTTTGTCGGCCTGGTGGTGCCGCACCTGGTGCGCATGTGGCTGGGAGCCGACCACCGGGCCGTGCTCCCCGGCTCGGTGCTGGCCGGCGCGTTGCTTCTGCTGGTTGCCGATACGCTGGCGCGCAGCCTGGTCGCACCGGCGGAAATGCCGGTCGGCTTACTGACCAGCCTTCTCGGCGCGCCGTGGTTTCTGTGGCTTATCTTTCGTCGCGGAGGTGCGCATGGCTGAACGCTATTGTGCTGAAAACCTTGTTTTTCGCGCCGGACAACGCACGCTGATTGACGACGTGTCGCTGACCTTATCTCAGGGCGAGCTGGTGGCGCTGATTGGCCCCAACGGCGCCGGGAAATCAACGCTGTTGCGGCTGCTGACCGGCTACCTTAAACCTGCGGGCGGACGGTGCAGCCTGGCGGGCACACCGCTTGCGGCCTGGCAGCCGAACAGGCTTTCCCGCTACCGGGCGGTAATGCGCCAGAACACGCAGCTCGGATTTGACTGGCCGGTTGAGGCGGTCGTCGGTATGGGGCGAGCGCCCTGGACCCGCACGCCTGAAGCGACGGTTATTGAGGAGGTCATGGCCGTCACCGGCTGTTTACCGCTGGCGGGCAGGCAGTTTGCCGCACTCTCCGGCGGCGAGCAGCAGCGCATCCAGCTCGCCCGCGCGCTGGCTCAGCTCTGGTGCGACGGCGCGCCGCGCGGCTGGCTGTTCCTTGATGAACCGACGTCTGCGCTGGATCTCTATCACCAGCAGCATCTGCTGCGCCTGCTGAAATCCCTGACTAGTCGGGGTCATCTGCACGTGTGCGCGGTGCTGCACGACCTTAATCTGGCGGCGCTGTGGGCGGACCGCATCCTGCTGCTGCATGACGGCAGAATCGTGGCCCAGGGAGCACCGGAAACCGTTTTGCAGGCCGACGCGCTCGCGCGCTGGTACGGCGCGCAGGTTATCGTCGGCAGGCATCCGGCTCACGCCGCGCCGCAGGTGTTTCTCGCCCCCTGATTGGGCTGGTAAAAATCTTTCAGCGTTTCCAGCAGGGCATGCGCCGCTTTAGAGAGCTGCGTGTGTCCTGGATGGATCGCTCCAATGCACTTTTCTATCGGCGGGTTATCCAGCGGAATACAGACCGCGCCCAGCGCCGTCATCTGCGCCTCGCAGAGCGCCGGGACGGCGCTGCCGCCCAGCCCGCTCGCGACCATTCGCCCGACCGTCACCAGCTGATGACTCTCCAGCGCCACGTCCAGCTTTCTGCCGCTTCGCGCCAGCTCCTCCTCCATCATCAGACGTACCGCCGAAGGGCGCTGCAGGGTGATGAAATCCAGCGTCAGCAGCTCTTCCCATGACAGGCGCTTCTTGCCTGCCAGCGAGGAATCTTTTGGCACAATGGCCACAAACCTGTCGAGGCCCAGCGGGGTAAACAGCAGGTTGTGCGTTGGCGCGGGCTCAAAGGCGATGCCCATCTCGACCCGCCCTTCCCGCACCATCTCTATCACCTGCTCGTTAATGACATCATGCACGGTGACGTTGATCCCGGCATGGCGATCGCGAAACGCTTTTAGCACCTCGGGCAGGACATTCGCGGCAAACGACGGCATGGCCGCAACCGAAATTTTACCGCGCTGCAGGGTAAAGCACTGGTGCATCGCCTCTTCGACGTTATCCCAGTCGGCAAGCAGCTGGCGCGCCATCGGCAAAAACGTCTCTCCCTCCTGCGTCAGCGCGACCTTGCGCGTGCTCCGCTGCAGCAGCGGTCCGCCGAGCGCATCCTCCAGCGCTTTAATCGTCAGGCTCAGGGCCGGCTGGGAAAGATTCAGCCGTTCGCTGGCGTGCGCGAAATTGAGAGTGTGAGCTACCGCTAAAAACGCGCGTAACTGTTTGACACTCATTCTCATTTTTCATCCTGTTAACTAATTGAAAAAATTTAGTTAACAGGAAATTAATAAAAAAACCAAATGAGTGGGTCACAAATTCAAAATTAACAAATGAGTCGCCGCCCCTAATGATACCGGCACGGATAACGGGAGGGATGACTATGGCGGGACTGGATAAGCGCGTCGGCAGCTATGCGCGGGCGCTGGATGGGCTGACGGACGGAATGACCTTGCTGGCGGGCGGCTTCGGCCTGTGCGGGATTCCGGAGAACCTGATTGCAGAGGTCAGACGCCGTCAGGTGAAAGATCTGACGGTGGTATCAAACAACTGCGGCGTGGACGGTTTCGGTCTCGGGATACTGCTCGAAACGCGGCAGGTTCGCAAAGTGGTGGCCTCTTACGTCGGCGAGAACGCCCTGTTCGAACAGCAGGTGCTGAGCGGCGAACTGGAGATTGAACTCACGCCTCAGGGCACGCTGGCGGAAAAGGTGCGCGCGGGCGGCGCGGGCATTCCGGCATTTTACACGGCCACCGGCTACGGCACGCCCGTGGCTACCGGCAAAGACGTGCGCCAGTTTGCGGGGAAGCACTACATCCTTGAAGAGGCCATTACCGGCGATTTCGCGCTCATTAAGGGCTGGAAAGCGGACTGGTACGGCAACGTTGTCTATCGGCATACCGCGCAAAATTTTAATCCGCTGATGGCAACGGCGGGCCGGATAACGGTCGTCGAGGTGGAAGAGATAGTTCCCCCGGGCGAGCTGCCCCCGTCGGCCATTCATACCCCGGGAATTTACGTCGACAGGCTGATTGTCGGCCAGTTTGAAAAACGCATTGAACAGCGCACCCTGCGCGCGGAAGGAGTCTGACGATGTTAACCCGTGAACAGATGGCCATGCGCGTCGCCCGCGAGCTGCGCGACGGGTATTACGTCAACCTGGGGATCGGCATCCCTACCCTGGTGGCGAACTACATTCCGGACGGAATGGACGTGATGCTCCAGTCGGAAAACGGGCTGCTGGGGATGGGGGCTTTTCCTGACGAGCAGAGCCTTGACGCCGACATGATCAACGCCGGTAAACAGACCGTGACCGCGCGCACCGGCGCGGCCATTTTCGACTCGGCCCAGTCGTTTGCCATGATCCGCGGCGGTCATGTGGATCTGACCGTACTGGGCGCGTTTGAAGTGGACGTCGAGGGCAATATCGCCTCGTGGATGATCCCCGGAAAGATGGTCAAGGGCATGGGCGGCGCGATGGATCTCGTCGCCGGGGCGCAGAACATCATTGTGGTGATGACCCACGCCTCGAAAAGCGGTGAGTCAAAGCTGCTGCCGCGCTGCACGCTGCCGCTCACGGGCGCGGGCTGTATCCGTCGGGTCTTGACCGACCTCGCGTTGCTGGAGATCGAGGACGGCGCGTTCATCCTGCGGGAATACGCCCCCGGCGTCAGCATCGACGAAATTGCGGCTAAGACAGCCGGGAAAATGATTGTGGCGGACAACGTTCGCGAGATGCGCTTCAACTGAGGACTCACGATGAAAGAAGTCATAATTGTCGGGGCAACGCGAACCCCCATTGGCAGTTTTCGCGGCTCGCTATCGTCCCTTTCAGCGGTTGAGCTGGGGGCCGTCGCGGTGCGGCACCTGCTGGAGAACAGCGATCTTCGCGAAGAACAGGTAGATGAACTGATTTTCGGACAGGTGCTGACGGCGGGATGCGGGCAAAACCCGGCGCGTCAGACGGCCATCGCCGCCGGATTACCCGTCAGCACGCCGGCGACAACGGTCAACCTGGTGTGCGGCGCGGGCCTAAAAGCGGTGCAGCTCGCCGCGCAGGCGATCCGCTGCGGCGACGCGGACGTGGCTATCGCTGGCGGTCAGGAGAGCATGAGCAACGCCCCCTATCTGCTGGACGGCGCGCGTTCAGGGCTGCGTTTTGGCCATACGGGCCTGCAGGACAGCATGATTACCGACGGGCTGTGGGACGCGTTCAACGATTACCACATGGGGATCACCGCTGAAAACGTCGCCCGGGAGAATGCCATTTCCCGCGAGCAGCAGGACGCCTTCGCCGCCCGGTCGCAGCAAAAAGCGGCCTTTGCCATCGAAGCGGGTCGGTTTGACGCCGAGATTGCGCCGGTGACGGTAAAACAGGGCAAAAAAACGCCGCTTATCGTCAGCCGTGACGAACAGCCCCGGCCTGGCACTACCGCTGAGCAGCTGGCGCAGCTGCGCCCCGCCTTTTTGCAGGCGGAAGGCACGGTGACGGCTGGAAATGCGTCAACGCTCAACGACGGTGCCGCTGCGGTGCTGCTGATAAGCGGCGAAAAGGCGCGGGAGAGCGGTTTGCCGATCCTCGGTCGCATCGTGAGCTACGCCGTGACGGGCGTTGACCCGTCGGTAATGGGCATCGGACCGGTCAGTGCCTGCCGGACGGCGCTGGCGCGGGCGGGCTGGACGCTCGATGACGTGGACCTCATTGAAGCCAATGAAGCCTTTGCCGCCCAGGCGCTGGCGGTGGGCAAGCAGCTCGGCTGGGATGAGCGCAGGGTGAACGTTAACGGCGGCGCTATCGCCCTGGGTCATCCGATTGGCGCCTCCGGCTGCCGCATCCTCGTGACGCTGCTGTACGAAATGCAGCGCCGTGACGTCAAAAAAGGGCTCGTCACCCTGTGCGTGGGCGGCGGGCAAGGCATTGCTCTGACCGTCGAGCGGTAAGCATCTCGTTGGTACCCGAATAATAACTAAAGTGAGGAGTCGTAATGAGCGTGTTAATTGCCCTGGCGGCGCTGGCGCTGCTGATGCTGGCGGCCTATCGCGGATACAGCGTTATTTTGTTTGCGCCGATTGCGGCGCTCGGCGCCGTGCTGCTGACCGATCCGGGTGCCGTCGGCCCGACGTTTACCGGCCTGTTTATGGAAAAAATGGTGGGCTTCGTCAAGCTCTACTTCCCGGTGTTCCTGCTGGGGGCCGTTTTCGGCAAGCTGATTGAGCTTTCCGGTTTCTCACGATCCATCGTCGCGGCCGCGATTCAGATCCTCGGCCGTCGCCACGCCATTCCGGTGATTGTCCTGGTGTGTGCGCTGTTAACCTACGGCGGCGTGTCGCTGTTCGTGGTGGCGTTTGCAGTGTATCCGTTTGCCGCGGAACTGTTCCGCCAGAGCGGCATCCCTAAGCGGCTGATCCCGGCCACCGTGGCGCTGGGGGCATTTTCGTTTACCATGGACGCCCTGCCCGGCACGCCGCAGATCCAGAATATCATCCCCACCAGCTTCTTTGGCACGAACGCCTGGGCCGCGCCGTGGCTTGGGCTTATTGGCTCTCTGTTTATTATCGTCTTTGGCCTGCTCTGGCTGGAGCGCCAGCGTCGTAAGGCGTTCAATAACAACGAAGGCTACGGCACGGATCTGAAAAATGAACCCGAAACGCCGGATAACATTAACCTCCCGCACCCGCTGATTGCTATCTCCCCGCTGCTGGTGGTGGGCATACTGAACCTGCTGTTTACCCGCTGGATCCCCGGCTGGTACGGCACGACCCACGAGCTTACTCTGCCAGGCCTGGCGAAACCGATTGTGACCGAGGTGGGCAAGATCACCGCCATCTGGGCCGTGGAAGCGGCGCTGATCTCCGGTATCGTGCTGGTGCTGATTTTTGGCTTTCGCAATATTCGGGGGCGTCTGGCTGAAGGCAGCCGGACCGCGGTGAGCGGTGCCATTCTGGCGGCGATGAATACCGCCTCGGAATACGGTTTCGGCGCGGTGATCGCCGCCCTGCCCGGGTTCCTGGTGTTATCCAAAGCGCTGGCGGCCATCCCGAATCCGCTGCTGAATGAGGCCATCAGCGTGACGGTGCTTGCGGGGATCACCGGCTCGGCGTCCGGCGGGATGAGTATTGCCCTCGCCGCCATGTCAGACTCGTTTGTCGCCGCCGCCCACGCAGCCAATATCCCGCTTGAGGTGCTGCACCGCGTGGCCTCGATGGCGAGCGGGGGGATGGATACCCTTCCCCATAACGGCGCGGTGATTACCCTGCTGGCGATTACCGGCCTGAGCCATCGTCAGGCCTACGGCGGCATTTTTGCTATCACCCTCATTAAAAGTCTGGCAGTGCTTTTTGTCATTGCCGTGTTCTATCTGACCGGCATTGTGTAAGGAGAGAAAGATGAATCTGAACGGTAAGACCGCGCTGGTGACGGGCTCGACCAGCGGCATTGGACTTGGGATCGCCCGCGTACTGGCGAAGGCCGGGGCGCAGCTGATCCTCAACGGTTTCGGCGACAGCGAATCAGCAAGAGAAGAGATTGCGCAGCTGGGCAAAAAGCCGGGCTATCACGATGCGGACCTGCGTGACGTGCTGCAAATTGAAGCCATGATGCGCTACGCCGAATCGCAGTTTGGCGGCGTGGACATTCTTGTCAACAACGCCGGGATACAGCATGTCGCCCCGGTTGACGCGTTTCCGGTGGAGAAATGGAACGACATTATCGCCATTAATCTCTCCTCGGTATTTCACACCAGCCGGCTGGCGCTGCCCGCCATGCGCGAGAAAAACTGGGGGCGCATCATTAATATCGCCTCCGTTCACGGGCTGGTGGCCTCAAAAGAGAAGTCAGCCTACGTTGCCGCCAAGCATGGCGTAGTGGGCTTTACGAAATCGCTGGCGCTGGAAACCGCCCGCACCGGTATTACCGCCAATACCATCTGCCCCGGCTGGGTACTGACGCCGCTGGTGCAACAGCAAATCGACCAGCGCATCGCTGAAGGCGTCCCGCCGGAGCAGGCTCGCGATCGGCTTCTCGCGGAGAAACAGCCTTCGGGCGAGTTTGTTACCCCGGAGCAGCTGGGTGAACTGGCGCTGTTTTTGTGCAGCGAGGGCGCCGTGAACGTTCGCGGCGCCGCGTGGAATATGGATGGCGGCTGGGTTGCGCAGTAATTTTTGCCGGGTAAGGCGACGCCGCCACCCGGCAAAATCGCTAGCTTGAACAGCTGACCTCCAGCCGCTTGCCCCAGTCAGGCGGGCGGCTGACGTAGTCATCATCCCGCTCGGCAAACGGCGTGCGCAACGCCAGATGCAGGCGGTGTAGCTCGTCGTATTCCCCCTGCTCTGCCTGCTCAATCGCCCGCTGCGCCAGCCAGTTGCGCAACACCATCGCGGGATTTGTCGCGTTCATCTGCGTCAGGCGGGTAGCGTCATCCACCCGCTCCTGCTGCAGCCGCGCGCGGTAAGTGGCAAACCAGTCGTCAAACGCCTGTCTGTCAATAAACTCGTCGCGCAGCGGTGAGGCCGCACTGTGCTGCTCCGTCTGGCCCAGCATCCGGAAGGTACGGGTATAATCGCTGCCCTCGCGCGCCATCAGGGCAAACAGACCGTTGAGAATGTCGTTATCGCCCCTCTCCTGCGTCATCAGCCCCAGCTTGTTGCGCATCAGCGTGCCGTATTCTCGCAGCAATATATCCTGATAGCTGTCGAGCGCATCATTGAGGGCATCTACGTCGATGAACGGCGACAGGGTTTGCGCAAGCCGCTGCAGGTTCCACAGGCCAACCGCTGGCTGATTATCAAAGCTGTAACGTCCCTGATAGTCGGAGTGGTTGCAGATATAGCCAGGCTGATAATCGTCCAGGAAACCAAACGGACCGTAATCAAAGGTCAGCCCGAGGATCGACATGTTGTCCGTATTCATGACGCCATGCGCAAAGCCCACCGTTTGCCAGCGGGCAATCAGGCTTGCGGTACGCGCAACCACATCCCTGAACCAGAGAACGTATTTATCCGCCTCGTCCTGCAAATGCGCCCAGTGGTGACGAATGGCAAAGTCAGCCAGCTGGCGAACCTTGTCCGGCTCGCGGCGATAGTAAAAGTGCTCGAAATGACCAAAGCGCAAATGGCTTTGCGCAATACGCATCAGCATTGCCCCTTTTTCCACCGTTTCGCGCGCTACCGTCGTATCGCTGGTGACAATCGACAGCGCGCGCGTAGTGGGAATCCCCAGGGCGTGCATCGCTTCGGACGCCAGGCACTCGCGAATCGTTGAACGCAGCACCGCGCGCCCGTCGCCCATTCGCGAATAGGGAGTAAGACCCGCCCCTTTCAGGTGCCAGTCAACCGTCTCCCCGTTGGGAAGCCGTTGTTCGCCGAGCAGGATCCCCCTGCCGTCGCCAAGCTGTCCCGCCCAGACGCCAAACTGATGTCCGCTATAGACCTGAGCCAGAGGTTGCATCCCGGCGATAAGCGTTTCCCCGCCCCAGACGCCTGCGCCTTCTGAAGGCTGAAACAGCTTAGGCGGAATGGCCAGCTCTTCTGCCAGCAAATCGTTATGCCAGATAAGGCGTGAATTTTGTAACGGTGTTGGTTTGAGTGCGGTGTAAAAGCCAGGCAACTCGTCATGCCAGTGAGCAGTAAAAGACAGGGTCATAGGTCCTCCTGCTTTTAGTGTAGAGGGTTTACCCGGACTTAAACACGGGCGAAAGCAAGGGTTATCGCTGCTGAACCAGCGATGTAACGTGCTCCGCAGAGACGGCTGGCCAGAGTGCGCCCTGCATGGCGCCAAAATTGAAGGACAAAACGCGTTGCAACAGGCCGTGGTCGTCAATGCCCGAGACGATCACTGACTGGCAGTGCGGCGTGATTTGCCAGAGGATGGCGCGCATAAAAGGCTCGAAAGAGAGCTCCGGGGCACGCTGCTGAATGAAGCCTTTGTCGAGAATAACCCGTTTAAATAATCCATCGTAGACCGCTTTGAGCGATGCGGCGCCTGCGCCAAAGTTTGCCAGGACCAACGGGAAATGGATTGCCATTCTCGCCAGCTGCAGATCGTCCTTTCCGTTATTTAAACCTGGATAATTCTCATTAACAGTAAACTCAAGAAACGGGTAACGCTCAAGGATTGAAACAGCGTTTCCATTACTTAATAAAAATTCAACTATTGCAGGTGTAATATTGATCCATGCAATTAACTGATGCTGAATAAAAAACAGTTTACAGGTATCAAGCAATTGCAATTTTTCGTTAAACAGCACTAACTCTTCAGCTGCTGAAAGCCGAGGGATAACGAGCTCAGTGGGGATCCGCACATCGCTGCCGACGCCAGTAAAGTTAACCAGAACCTCTAAACCTTTAAGCTCCCCTGCGCTATTACGAGCAGGCAGAAGCAGCAGTTCAGACTGGTAAGCATTATCTAGCGTAATAATCATTGCACTCGCTCCGCATTAAAGATGAGAGAGGACATCCTGGAGCAATTGCCGACACAATTCCACTGTCTTGATTTTAATAAGATTAATTTCATTAGTTCCGTTTTTATTTTCAGATTTATCCCTGAATCTAAAATAATTTTATCCTGGTTGCCGAATAATAGCCAGTTTTAGATAAAACAGACACATGCAGGATTCGCTAATTTTAGATAAATTTAACTTTAAGCATCTTATTTGAGAAAAAACGGCATGATTTATTAGATACCATGCCGTCATAAGAGAAGTGTCTGACAAAGACTATATACGTCGTGCCTGCCAGAAATTTTTACGCCAGTAAACATTATCAAGAGAAGAGCGCATCACCCCGCGGCTTGTCGAGGCGTGAATGAACTGATTGTCTGTATCATATATCCCCACGTGCAGACCGCTTTCACCCGAGCCGGTTTTGAAGAAAACCAGGTCCCCGGGCAGAAGATCGTCTTTATCAATTTCAGTGCCAATTTCGGCCTGCTTGCGCGTTTCACGCGGAAGCTGTAAATCAAACTTGTCGCGGAACGTCATCAGAACGAAGCCGGAACAATCTACGCCGCCGCGGCTCATTCCGCCGTAGCGATAAGGCGTACCGCGCCAGTTGCTCAGCTGATCGTTAAGGCTGGCAATGACGGTGATCGAATCTGAAAGCCGTGGGTTAGGCGGCGGCGCACGATGGCTACTGCATCCCGCAAGAAAAAGTGCGGCCATCAGGAGAAACCAGAATCGCATTTTCAGACGAATCCTCTGCTTTTTTTGTTCTTTTCGTAATTTAGCGTGCAATTGTGCTAAGAGGCAAGAAACGGTTACGTCTGCCCGGTAGAAATCAGCATCTTATGTCCCTCAATATCCAGCCTGCGGAACGACATGTTGTACGCGCGGGCAAGATGGGGCGGCGTAAGAACCCGATCCCGCGCGCCGCTGGCGATCATCTTTCCCTGCGACAGCAGCCACACCCGGTGGGCATGACGCAGGGTGTGGTTGAGGTCATGACTGCTCATCACCACGGCGATACCTTTTCGGCTCAGGGTGCTTAACAGCGTATCCAGTGCCGCCTGCTGCGCCACGTCCAGACCGCTCATGGGTTCATCGAGGAGCAGCATTCGCCCGTGAGGATTACCTGCCGGGTGGATCTGAAGAATGACCGCCGCCAGGCGCACCCGCTGCCACTCTCCGCCGGAAAGCTGGCTGGCATGCCGGGACAGTTTATCTTCCAGTCCCAGGGCCGATGCAACGTCCGTCAGCAGTGCCGTCTGTTGTTTGTCGTGCAAATGCAGCATCAGATAGTGCCAGACCGGCATCGCAAAGGGCGGCATCTGCTGCTGTACGAGATAGCTGCGCCGATGCGCCAGCGAGACCGGCGTCCAGTCCGCGAGCGTATGCTCCAGCAGCGTTATCTGCCCTTCTCCGCCGGTCATGCCTGCCATCCGCGCCAGCAGCGTGCTCTTCCCCGCACCGTTTGGCCCGACAAGATGCAGGATTTCGCCCGCATTGACGATATCGGTTATCGGCTCCAGACGTCCCCGCTCGGCAACGTCCGTGAGCTGCATCAGCAACGACATTATTTCGCCAGCGCCAGCTTGATCGATTCCATGACGATCGGATCTTCAGGGGTCATATCCGGCGAAAAACGCTGAACGACCTGGCCGTCGCGGCCAATCAGGAATTTTTCAAAATTCCACAGGATATCGTCCGGGTAAAGCGGCGCGCGGCCTTTGCTGGCCATGCGTTCATAAAAACCGCTTCCTTCTGGCGCAACGGCCTTCGGCGCGGCAGCGATCAGCTTCGCATACAGAGGATGGCGGTCTTCACCGTTGACATCGATTTTGCTGAACATCGGGAACGTCACGCCATAGGTGGTGCTGCAGAAGGTTTTAATCTCCTCTTCGCTGCCCGGCTCCTGGCCCAGGAACTGGTTGCACGGGAAGCCCAGCACGGTGAAACCGTCTTTCTCCCAGGCCTTCTGAATGTTCTCCAGCTGTTCGTACTGCGGCGTCAGGCCACATTTGGATGCCACGTTGACGATAAGCAGCACGTTGCCTTTGTAGCCTTCCAGCGTGGTGTTATCGCCATCAATGGTGGTCACTTCAGTATTCAGGATGTCTGACTGCATAGCATTCCCTCAGGTTGTCTTACGGCTTGTTGATTTAACGTCCAGCTTTTAATAGTAGCCAGATAAACACCGGCGCGCCCAGCGTGGCGGTCACCACGCCAATCGGCAGCTCTGCGGCCGTCAGGGCAAGCCGGGCGATGACATCGGCCACCAGCAGCGTGACGGCCCCGGCAACCGCCGAGGCCGGAAGCAGGGTCCGATGGTCCGTGAGGCCACACAGGCGCAGCATGTGCGGAATCACCAGCCCGATGAAGCCGATCGCGCCCGCCAGAGCTACGCTGACGCCGACCAGCCAGCCAATGGCTATTACCAGCACATTACGCCAGAACCCAATCGGCATGCCGAGCTGGCGGGCAGAGGTTTCACCCAGCGCGAGCATATTCAGCGGCTGCGCCTGCAGGGCCGCCCAGACGATGACCGGCACCAGCAGCGCCATCAGCCAGCCCTGGTGCCAGTCAACGCCGCCAAAACCGCCCATCATCCAGTACATCAGCTGACGCAAGTCAAAGGATGTTGAGAAGTAGACCGCCCAGGTCATCAGCGCGCTGCAGATGATCCCCAGCGCCACGCCGGCAAGCAGCAGACGGCTGGTCGATAAGTGCCGTCTGGCGAAACGAAGAAGGATCGCGGTGATTAGCAGCGCGCCGAGGATAGCGCTCAGGCTAATACTCCATCCGGAGAGTTCTCCCCCACCCAGCATCACCGCCGCAATCAGGCCTACGCCTGCGCCGTTCGACACGCCGAGCAGCCCGGGCTCCGCCAGAGGGTTATCAAACAACGCCTGCATTATGGTACCGCACAGCGCCAGCGCGGCGCCGACCAGAACCACCGCGACGGTGCGCGGCAGGCGAATTTGCCAGACGAAGAGCTGCCCGTCCGGCCCCCACCAGCTTTCAGGCCCGATCCATCTGTCGCCCGCGCAGAGGCTCACGCCCGCGGCGACAATGAGCAACAGCACCAGCAAAAGCAGGTGACGCTTATCGGAACGGTGCTGGCGATGGGCATAATCAAGCATGTGTACGGTTTTAGTAGCGAGAGATGTAATTGATTTTACGGCGGGTTTGCCGGAGAGCGCAAAGAAAAAAGGCCGCGTGGGCGGCCTTTTTAGTTAGTTCATATTACTCTGCTTTGGGCGTTGCGTTTTCGACACGGCTTTTCAACTTCTGGCCGGGTCTGAAGGTCACCACGCGGCGGGCTGTAATGGGAATATCTTCCCCCGTCTTCGGGTTGCGGCCCGGACGTTGGTTTTTGTCTCGCAAATCAAAATTGCCAAAACCGGAGAGTTTTACCTGCTCACCATTTTCCAGAGCACGACGGATCTCTTCGAAAAACAGCTCTACCAGCTCTTTGGCATCCCGTTTGCTAAGCCCAAGCTTATCAAACAGATATTCTGACATTTCAGCTTTTGTAAGCGCCATAGGTTCAATCCCTCAATGATGCCTGGAATCGCTCTTTTAATGCCTCTACACATTTGGCGACGGTAGCGGCAATCTCCTCTTCTTCGAGTGTACGGCTGGTATCCTGAAGGATAAGGCTAATAGCGAGGCTCTTGAAACCTTCTGCTACGCCCTTGCCGCGGTACACGTCAAATAAGTTTACGCCAACTACCTGATTTACGCCAACTTTCTTACATTCGGCCAAAATATCTGCTGCAGGCACATTTTCCGCGACCACAACCGCGATATCACGGCGGTTTGCCGGGAAGCGGGAGACGTCCTGAGCCTGAGGAATAACGCGGTCAGCCACCGGGTTCCATTCCAGCTCGAACACGATGGTACGGCCGTTCAGGTCCAGCTTACGCTCCAGCTCAGGGTGAACAACCCCAATAAAACCAACGCGTTTGCCGTCTAAATAGATCGCTGCGCTCTGGCCCGGATGCAGAGCCGGGATAGCTTCTGCGCGGAATTCAATTTCAGATAATTTACCGGTCAGATCCAGAATCGCTTCCAGATCGCCCTTCATATCGTAGAAATCAACCGTGCCTTTTGCCAGGTCCCAGTGCTCTTCATAGCGGTTGCCGCTGATGGCGCCAGCCAGCATGAGATCCTGACGGATGCCTAAATTTGCCTGATTATCCGGTACAAAGCGCAAACCGCTTTCGAAAATTCGCACGCGGTTTTGCTGGCGATTCTGGTTATAAACGACAGTACCCAGCAGGCCCGTCCACAGAGACAGACGCATCGCGGACATTTCGCTGGAAATTGGGCTTGGCAGGATCAGCGCCTCCTGACCCGGGTGGATCAGCTGCTGCAGCTTTGGATCAACGAAGCTGTAGGTGATCACTTCCTGGTAGCCTTTGTCGTTCAGCATGGTTTTCACACGCTTCAGGGACAGGTCGGCTTCGCGGTGGGTGCCCATCACCAGACCTGCCTGGACAGGCTCGTCAGGGATGTTGTTGTAGCCGTAAACGCGGGCCACTTCTTCCACCAGATCTTCTTCAATTTCCATGTCGAAACGCCATGATGGCGCAACGGCTTTCCACTCGTCCTGGCCTTCGGTTACTTCACAGCCCAGACGTTTCAGGATGTCGGTTACCTGCGCATCGGCAACGTGGTGGCCAATCAGGCGATCCAGCTTGCTGCGGCGCAGGGTGATGGTTGCGCGCTTCGGCAGGGTCGCTTCGTTGGTGACGTCGATAACCGGGCCCGCTTCACCGCCGCAGATGTCGATCAGCAGGCGGGTCGCACGTTCCATCGCTTTGTACTGCAGCGCCGGGTCAACGCCGCGCTCGTAGCGGTGAGAGGCATCGGTATGCAGGCCGTGACGGCGTGCGCGACCGGTGATGGAGAGCGGGCTGAAGAACGCGCATTCCAGCAGGACGTTTTGCGTCTCGTCGTTGACGCCTGAGTGCTCGCCACCGAAGATACCGCCCATTGCCAGCGCTTTGCCGTGGTCAGCAATCACCAGGGTGTCGGCGTTCAGTTTCGCTTCGCTGCCGTCCAGCAGAACCAGGGTTTCGCCCTCTTTCGCCATGCGCACAACGATGCCGCCGTCGATACGATCTTTATCGAACGCGTGCATTGGTTGGCCCAGCTCCAGCAGAACGTAGTTGGTCACGTCAACCACGGCGTCGATAGAGCGGATACCGCAGCGGCGCAGCTTCTCTTTCATCCACAGCGGAGTTGGCGCTTTCACGTTGATGCCTTTCACCACGCGACCGAGGTAGCGCGGGCAAGCATCCGCAGCGTCAACCTGAATAGGCAGCACGTCACTGATAGTCGCTTCAACCGGCGCGATTTCCGGCGCGTTCAGCTCAGTCTGGTTCAGCACGGCCACGTCGCGCGCCACGCCGATGATACCTAAGCAGTCGGCGCGGTTTGGCGTGACGCTGATTTCAATGGTGTTGTCGTCAAGCTTCAGGTATTCACGGATATCGGTGCCGACTGGCGCATCCAGCGGCAGCTCAATAATGCCGTTATGATCGTCGGAAATACCCAGCTCGGAGAAGGAGCACAGCATGCCTTCAGACGGCTCACCGCGCAGCTTAGCCGCTTTAATTTTGAAATCACCCGGCAGCACCGCACCGACGGTCGCCACGGCCACCTTCAGGCCCTGACGGCAGTTTGGCGCACCGCAGACGATATCCAGCAGACGGTCACCGCCCACGTTTACTTTTGTTACGCGCAGTTTGTCAGCGTTGGGGTGCTGGCCGCACTCGACCACTTCGCCGACAACCACGCCGTTGAAGGCACCGGAAACCGGCTCAACGCCGTCGACTTCCAGACCTGCCATGGTGATCTGGTTAGAAAGCGCGTCGCTGTCCAGCGTGGTGTTCACCCACTCGCGTAACCACAGTTCACTGAATTTCATTGTTCTGTCCTGCCCTTATTTAAACTGTTTGAGGAAACGCAGATCGTTTTCGAAGAATGCACGTAAGTCGGTCACGCCGTAGCGCAGCATAGTCAGACGCTCCATGCCCATGCCGAAAGCAAAGCCGGAGTAAACTTCCGGATCGATACCCACGTTGCGCAGCACGTTTGGATGCACCATGCCGCAGCCCAGCACTTCCAGCCATTTGCCGTTTTTACCCATCACGTCAACTTCCGCAGACGGTTCGGTGAACGGGAAGTAGGACGGGCGGAAACGAACCTGCAGATCTTCCTCAAAGAAGTTGTTCAGGAAATCGTGCAGCGTGCCCTTCAGGTTGGTGAAGCTGATGTTTTTATCAACAATCAGACCTTCCATCTGGTGGAACATTGGAGTGTGGGTCTGATCGTAGTCGTTACGATAGACGCGGCCCGGCGCGATAATGCGGATTGGCGGCGCCTGATCCTTCATGGTACGGATCTGAACGCCGGAGGTCTGAGTACGCAGCAGACGCGTAGCGTCGAACCAGAAAGTGTCGTGGTCAGCGCGTGCCGGATGATGGCCAGGAATGTTCAGTGCGTCGAAGTTATGGTAATCATCTTCGATTTCCGGGCCAGTCGCCACGGTAAAGCCGAGCTCACCGAAGAAACTTTCAATGCGATCGATGGTGCGAGTAACCGGGTGCAGACCACCGTTTTCGATGCGGCGACCCGGCAGAGAAACGTCGATCGTCTCTGCGGCCAGACGCGCATTCAGCACCGCGCTTTCCAGCTCGGCTTTGCGCGCGTTCAGCGCCTGCTGAACCTGCTCTTTAGCTTCGTTAATCACCGCACCCGCTGCCGGGCGTTCTTCTGGCGGCAGCTCACGCAGGGTTGTCATCTGAAGGGTCAGGTGCCCTTTCTTCCCAAGATATTCGACGCGGACATTGTCTAACGCGGCAACATCTGAGGCCTGATTAATGGCGGCTGTTGCACTGGCAACCAGCTCTGCGAGATGTGACATGATTTTCCTCATTATGTCGGTGCAGACACCGATTTGGTGGAGTTATTCTCTCAAATTCAGGCACAAAAAAAGCCTCCATCGGGAGGCTTATCTGGCGCTGTTTTTCGTTTCATCTTTCACGCGCTAGCCTCCTGAAATCAGGTGCTAAAGTAAAAGAAGAAGCGGAAAATAGCAGCATTCATGCTTGCGTTACCTTGTCTGGTAAAAACCGTTGAGACCTTATTGAAAAGCCTGGACGGATAAATGTCAATCTTCTGATGGTGTTAAATGAAAAGAGGGAGCAAAGCCCCCTCTCTCAACTGGCTTATGCCAGTGCTGCTTTCGCTTTTTCGACCAGAGCGGTGAACGCTACTTTGTCGAATACTGCGATGTCAGCCAGGATCTTACGGTCGATTTCAACAGAGGCTTTTTTCAGGCCGTTGATGAATTTGCTGTAAGAAATACCGTTCTGACGTGCTGCTGCGTTGATACGCGCAATCCACAGTTGACGGAACTGACGCTTACGCTGACGACGGTCACGGTAAGCGTACTGACCTGCTTTGATAACAGCCTGGAAGGCAACGCGGTATACGCGTGAACGCGCACCGTAGTAGCCTTTAGCTTGTTTCAAAATTTTCTTGTGACGTGCACGTGCAATTACACCACGTTTTACGCGAGCCATATGTGCTCTCCTGTATCTATATTCTTAGTAAAAAATTAAACGTTAACGGCTTATGCGTACGGCAGGCACGCGATAACCAGACCCAGATCGCCTTTAGAAACGAGGCCTTTTGGACGCAGGTGACGTTTACGCTTAGTAGATTTTTTGGTCAGAATATGACGCAGGTTTGCGTGCTTACGCTTAAATCCACCACCACCGGTTTTTTTGAAGCGCTTAGCAGCACCGCGTACGGTCTTAATTTTTGGCATCTTAATAACTTCCACTTCGCATTGTTAAATAAACGAAACATAGGCGAACAAAACCTATGAAACCCGAAGGCTCCACAGATTTTGCTGCTTGAAGGCCTTACTGTTTCTTCTTAGGAGCGAGCACCATTATCATCTGGCGGCCTTCGATCTTCGTAGGGAAGGATTCGACTACTGCCAGTTCACTCAGATCGTCACGGACGCGGTTAAGCACTTCCATACCAATCTGTTGGTGGGCCATCTCACGACCGCGGAAACGCAGTGTGATCTTGGCCTTATCGCCATCTTCCAGAAAGCGAATCAGGCTGCGGAGTTTTACCTGATAATCGCCATCGTCGGTACCAGGACGGAATTTGATTTCCTTAACCTGGATAACTTTTTGCTTCTTCTTCTGTTCCTTAGAAGACTTACTCTTTTCATAAAGGAACTTGCCGTAGTCCATGATACGACAAACTGGCGGTTCGGCGTTAGGGCTGATTTCAACTAAATCTACTCCAGCTTCTTCAGCTTTTTCGATCGCTTCTCTCAGACTCACAATCCCCAGTGGTTCACCTTCAAGATCTGTTAAGCGAACTTCCTGGGCGCGAATCTCGCCATTGATACGATTCGGACGTGCCGTTTGAACTCGTTTTCCGCCTTTAATACCTTATTCCTCCAGTTGTTGAAGACTGCGGCTGCGAATCTCTTGTTGCAGCTTCTCAATCACTTCACTTACGTCCAGGCTGCCCAGGTCTTTACCACGGCGGGTGCGAACGGCAACTTTGCCTGCTTCCACCTCTTTATCACCACAGACCAACATATACGGGACACGACGTAAAGTGTGCTCGCGGATTTTAAAGCCAATCTTCTCATTTCTCAAGTCTGCTTTTACGCGAATGCCCGCATTTTGTAGTTTCTGCGTCAATTCTTTAACGTAATCCGCCTGAGAATCGGTAATGTTCATCACCACGACCTGCACTGGCGCAAGCCAGGTTGGGAAGAAGCCAGCGAACTCTTCGGTCAGGATGCCGATGAAGCGCTCCAGAGAACCGAGAATTGCACGGTGAATCATTACCGGTACCTGACGCTCGTTGTCTTCGCCAACATAAGAGGCGCTTAAACGCTGCGGCAGGGAGAAGTCCAGCTGTACAGTACCGCACTGCCATGCGCGATCGAGGCAGTCATACAGGGTAAATTCAATTTTCGGACCGTAGAATGCGCCCTCGCCCAGCTGGTATTCGAACGGAATACCGTTCTCTTCCAGCGCCACGGCGAGATCCGCTTCTGCGCGATCCCATGTCTCATCGCTACCGATACGTTTTTCCGGACGCGTTGAGAGTTTGACCACGATCTTCTCGAAGCCAAAGGTGCTGTACATATCGTAGACCATACGAATACAGGCGTTAACTTCGTCACGGACCTGATCTTCAGTACAGAAGATATGCGCATCATCCTGAGTAAAGCCACGAACACGCATCAGACCGTGCAGCGCACCTGATGGTTCGTTACGGTGGCAGCTACCGAACTCCGCCATACGCAGCGGCAGGTCGCGGTAGGATTTCAGACCCTGGTTGAAGATCTGAACGTGGCCTGGGCAGTTCATTGGCTTGATGCAGTATTCACGGTTCTCAGACGAGGTGGTGAACATCGCATCTTTGTAGTTGTCCCAGTGGCCGGTTTTTTCCCACAGCACACGGTCCATCATGAACGGGCCTTTCACTTCCTGATACTGGTACTCTTTCAGCTTGGAGCGTACGAAAGTTTCCAGTTCACGGAAGATAGTCCAGCCGTCGTTATGCCAGAACACCATGCCCGGCGCTTCTTCCTGCATGTGGTACAGGTCAAGCTGCTTACCGATTTTACGGTGGTCACGCTTCGCCGCCTCTTCCAGGCGCAGCAGGTACGCGTTCAGGGCTTTTTTATCGGCCCACGCGGTACCATAGATACGCTGCAACATCTTGTTGTTGCTGTCGCCACGCCAGTAGGCGCCTGCGATCTTCATCAGCTTAAAGTGATGACAGAAGCGCATGTTCGGCACGTGCGGTCCACGGCACATGTCGACGTATTCTTCGTGATGGTACAAGCCAGGCTTGTCATCATGCGAAATGTTTTCGTCAAGAATAGAGACCTTGTAGCTCTCGCCGCGCTTCACGAAGGTTTCACGCGCTTCGTGCCAGCTGACTTTCTTCTTGATGACGTCATAGTTCGTTTCGGCGAGCTCGTGCATGCGTTTTTCGAGCGCGTCGATATCTTCCTGAGTCAGGGTGTGGTCAAGGTCAACGTCGTAGTAGAAACCATTGTCGATAACCGGACCGATCGCCATTTTGGTGTTTGGCCACAGCTGTTTGATGGCATGGCCTAACAGGTGCGCGCAGGAGTGACGAATGATCTCCAGACCTTCTTCGTCTTTCGCGGTGATGATTGCAAGCGTCGCATCGTTTTCGATCAGATCGGAAGCATCCACCAGCTCACCGTTAACGCGGCCAGCGATAGTCGCTTTCGCGAGACCAGGACCAATGTCCAGGGCAACATCCATTGGGCTAACAGCACGGTCAAAATGGCGTTGACTGCCATCAGGAAGAGTAATTACAGGCATTTTATATCCTTATTTGCAGTGATGCCCCACACATAAGAGCATATACAAAGAAAATAATCGTGATTTGACAATAGATTACGACACCATCTGACCAACAATCGTCAAATTGGTTCG
The DNA here is from genome assembly GCF_000801755.2 of Enterobacter sp. E20. NCBI lineage: Bacteria > Pseudomonadati > Pseudomonadota > Gammaproteobacteria > Enterobacterales > Enterobacteriaceae > Enterobacter > Enterobacter sp. E20. Next base: position 1,949,299 of record NZ_CP012999.1, on the reverse strand, counting down.
TCATCATTCACCAGCCGAATTCAGATTAATGTGGATTTACGGCAAGCGACGTAATGTTAACACTAACGGCAAGGAGATTGCACCCTCTGCGGCCAGATTGATGGGCTGGCGCTTTCGTACGAATTTGCAGGTTGCTTCTCCCCTGCGCTCGCATTTCAAAGATGCTGGGCTACTCTTGAACAGGTCTATAAACCCAAAGGTGCATACCATGAACGTATCCAGTAGAACGGTTGTGATATTGAACATCCTTTCCGCCACAGGTTTATTGTTGATTCTCGCCGAACGATTCCACTGGTTCTGAGCCGAACCCTACGCTGGCATAACCCAATCGTTCCTGAGAAGGGGCATATTTCGGCCCTGTTTGGTAGACTGGGGATATCAACCAACAAGGATTAGGTTATGCCAACTAAACGATTTGCCGTAAAACACTGGAAAATGGTGCTGGTGCTGATTGCCATCTGCGGCGCAATGCTGCTACTCCGTTGGGCGGCAATGATTTGGGGCTAGGGGCGAAGACAAGTCATCAGAAGGGACGTCAAAAGACCGCAGACAATAAACGGGCCGACATCATCATCGGCCCGCTTTTATTACATTCTATAACCCAGTGAAACCGTGGTTCTGCGGTCGGTATGATCCGGCGCAGATTCTGGTGGTGAAGAGTTCCAGGTCACGTTGTAGGCGACTTTCAGGCCAAAGTGTTCGTTGATAGCCACGTTCAGCGCCGTCTCAGAGTTCAGCGTCGTATCGTCGGCACCAAATACAGAAACACCCTGGGTAAATTTGGTGTTGTCAGTCATCTGCCAGGCATAGGTACCGGAAGCGTAACCGAGCGGTTGGGTTTTGGTATCGCCATTGGTGTACTCGTCGTAACGCACACCCGGACCGAATTCAAAACGGAAGCTGTGTACCGGACCGTTCAGGAACTGGCGACCATAACCGGCGGTGAATACATCGCGCTGGCGATAACCGTTGTAACGGTCGGTTAACCAGCTTGCCTGACCAAACAGGTAGTCATAGTCGGTCATGTTGTAACGGCTACGTCCGCCTACCGCATACTTCTCGGAAGAACGTTCGTCGTTAGCGGAAGTGTTGCTGGCATTACCCCATAGAGACCAGGCGGTGGTATTACCGTACCAGGTGAGCGTACTGTCCGCCGTCAGAGAAGAGCTTTTCGTGTTACCGGATTGTGCCAGGTATCCGGCGTTCAGGTTACCTTCAAACGGTTTTTTCGCGGTGGAAGGATCGTCCATGACAGTAAAAACGGTATCATCAGCGGTCGCGTTCATAGCCGCAAACACGCCACCCGCCAGCATCAGTGCAGCGGGCACTGTCTTTAAAAGCTTCATTTTATTAAGGAGTCCGTACAACAAAAAAAGAGACCACACGGTCCCGGAATCTTTCTTGAGGATCAATGACAAGGCGTCCAGAGAAAGGTAACAAATTATAAAAAGCCGCAAATAACATAGCAATGTTTTCTTATTTCATTTTTTGAATAAGAACGATCTCAAAAAGCGTTTTATTTTATATATCCCCCGCCTCACTTTTCGTCAGTATTCATATTTAAAATCATACTGTTATTTACATTGCCTTCCTGACAAATGGTGCCAGGCTAATAAGAACCCATGCTAAAAGGAGGTAATGATGGTTTCTATTTATACTCTGACGCTCTCCCCTACCCTGGATTCCGCCACCCTGACGCCGCAGATTTACCCGGAAGGTAAATTGCGCTGCAGCGCCCCGGTCTTTGAGCCCGGCGGCGGCGGGATCAACGTGGCGCGCGCCATTACACACCTCGGCGGCAAAGCCACGGCCATTTTTCCCTCAGGCGGTGCCACCGGTGAACACCTGGTCTCCCTGCTGGCCGATGAACAGGTGGCCGTTGAAACCGTTGAGGCCAAAGACTGGACGCGGCAAAACCTGCATGTCCACGTAGAATCCAGCGGCGAGCAGTACCGTTTTGTCATGCCGGGCGCGAAACTCAGCGATGACGAGTTTCGTCAGCTTGAAGAAAAAGTGCTGACGATAGAAAGCGGCGCGCTGCTGGTGGTAAGCGGCAGCCTGCCGCCCGGCGTAAGCACGGAAAAATTGACGGCGCTGATTCAGGCCTCGCAGCAGCGCGGTATCCGCTGCATAGTCGACAGCAGCGGCGAGGCCCTGCAGGCGGCCCTGGTGCCGGGCAATCTTGAGCTGGTCAAACCCAACCAGAAAGAGTTAAGCGCGCTGGTCAACCGCGAACTGACGCAGCCTGATGATGTGCGCACCGCAGCGCAGGAGCTGGTGCGAAGCGGCAAAGCGCGGCGCGTAGTCGTCTCCCTTGGCCCTCAGGGGGCGCTGGCAGTCGATGAATCGTCGTCCGTTCAGGTTGTCCCACCGCCGATGAAGAGCCAGAGCACGGTTGGCGCGGGCGATAGCATGGTGGGTGCGATGACGCTAAAACTGGCGCAGGGCGCGTCTCTGCTCGAGATGACACGCTACGGCGTGGCGGCGGGTAGTGCCGCAACCATCAACCAGGGCACGCGTCTCTGTTCGCTCGCCGATACGCAAAAAATCGTCGATTACCTGTCCCGAAATTAACCCCTCTTCCCCTTCGTCTTTAACGGAGGGGAATGTCGTCTCTGAGTCGCCAAACGCAAACTATCGACTATGCTAAGAAAACTTCCATGATAACAATGAGGTGAATTATGAGCAGTGGTGACATCACACGCTACGTCGTGACCATCAACCTTCATGAAGCATCGCTGACCGAGCTGAATGAGCTCAACAATGCTTTCACCCGCGCTAATTTTCTCCTCACGCTGACGGATGACGAGGGCAACATTCATGATTTAGGCACCCTGACATTTGGTCTGATCGGCGCCCTGAGTCAGGAAGAGGTTCATGCGCTGGCCGCCAGTCTGGTGGAGAGCGTGACCGACAAGCCTGCCGAAATTGACGTGGATACCTGGGAAAGATGGCGGAAAAAAGAACAATAAGTGCGCTGTATGAATTTAAACCGCTCAGGTGTGCGTTAGTTCGTATTTTTTTACCGCAGTTATGCGCTAACTTTATGATCTGGCAGACAACATGGGAGAGACAACATGTGGCAGGCTATCAGTCATCTTTTACGTGAGCAACTGGGTGAAGGTGAAATTGAACTGCGTAACGAACTGCCAGGCGGTGAGATCCACGCCGCGTGGCATTTACGCTACGCAGGGCGCGATCTCTTCGTTAAATGCGATGAACGAGAGCTGCTTCCAATATTTACCGCCGAAGCCGACCAGCTGGAACTGTTGTCCCGCAGTAAAACGGTCACGGTCCCGCAGGTTCTGGCCGTGGGGAGCGACCGCGACTACAGCTTCCTGGTGATGGAATATCTCCCCGCCCGCCCGCTGGATGCCCATAATGCGTTCATCCTTGGCCAACAGTTGGCGCGCCTGCATCAATGGAGCGACCAGCCGCAGTTTGGTCTCGACTTTGACAACGATCTCTCCACCACGCCACAGCCCAATGCCTGGCAGCGTCGCTGGTCGACATTTTTTGCCGAGCAGCGCATTGGCTGGCAGCTAGAGCTAGCCGCCGAGAAAGGGCTGGAATTTGGCAATATCGACGCCATCGTCGAGCACGTTCAACAGCGTCTGGCATCCCACCAGCCTCAGGCGTCGCTGCTTCACGGCGATTTGTGGTCCAATAACTGCGCGCTGGGTCCCAACGGCCCGTACATCTTTGACCCGGCCTGCTACTGGGGTGACAGAGAGTGCGATCTTGCCATGCTGCCGCTTCATCCTGAGCAGCCGCCGCAAATATACGACGGATACCAGTCTGTTTCCCCCCTCCCGCCCGGTTTCCTCGACCGCCAGCCGGTGTATCAGCTTTATACGCTGATGAACCGGGCCATTCTTTTTGGCGGAGAACACCTTGTTAACGCGCAGCGGGCACTCGAGCGTATGCTTGCCGCCTGAGAAGATAACGGGTGGCCTTGCCGCCACCCTTATCGATTACAGAAAACCGAGCAGTGAGAAGAAGAAGTATCCCGCCACAATGATAATCACGGGAAGGATATAGAGCGGGAAAATTTGCAGGAAAATGGTGTGACGCGGCACAACGATGCGGGATTCAATCTGTTCCCGACTCATTCCTTCCGGGCCTTTGGCCTGCTCCAGAATCAACTGATCCTCAACGCCTTCGCGTAAAAAGCGCGTCTGGCGACTCATTCTCGCGCCAGAAGCCTGCAGTGCCAGGGCGACAAAGATCAGGGCGTATATCACCCAAAAGCCGATATTCAGCTGTTGATGAAAATCCGGGGTTGGTGAGTTAAACCAGAAGACATTCAAAAATGGCGTATTAAAACGCATCATCTCAATCATGACATGAGCGAAATCAAGCATTACCGCATTGATACCCGGCTGTTTTTCGCTGTGGTCGTACATAAATTTGAGTACAGAAATCAGCGTAGAAATGACGGCAGGAATAAAAATCACCCAGCCAGCAATACGTTTTAAGACCGCAATGCGTCCAGCTTGTTGATACGTCATCAGTTCCTCTTCATAAAGACGCGTTATTTGTGCCTAAGTCTACCTGCTGGTCATCAATTTCGCCCGCTCTTTAAAAGCAATATGCTAAATTGCAGAGTGTGCTTAGCACGTATCGTCTGTCGAACACCCTGGATAAGGAGACGTTGTGATGTCGACACCGCGCCAAATTCTTGCCGCAATTTTTGACATGGATGGATTACTGATCGATTCCGAACCGCTGTGGGATCGCGCCGAACTGGACGTTATGGCCAGCCTGGGCGTGGATATCAGCCGCCGTAATGAACTTCCCGATACGCTGGGCCTGCGCATCGATATGGTGGTTGACCTGTGGTTTGCCCAACAGCCGTGGGTGGGTCCCGGTCGCGATGAGGTGACCGCACGCATTATTAGCCGCGCCATTTCTCTGGTGGAAGAGAACAGGCCGCTGCTGCCCGGCGTACGTGAGGCCGTCGCGCTGTGTAAAGCCCAGGGGCTAAAGGTCGGACTGGCCTCGGCTTCACCGCTGCATATGCTGGAAAAAGTGCTCACGATGTTTGAACTGCGCGACAGTTTCGACGCGCTGGCGTCCGCTGAAAAATTGCCTTACAGCAAGCCGCACCCGCAGGTCTATCTGGACTGCGCCGCAAAGCTGGGCCTGGATCCCCTCAACTGCGTTGCGCTGGAAGATTCCGTTAACGGTATGGTGGCGTCGAAGGCTGCACGGATGCGCTCCATTGTGGTGCCCGCTGAAGAAGGCCGTCACGACCTCCGGTTTGCCCTCGCCGACGTGAAGCTTAACTCGCTGGCAGAACTCACGGCGCATCACCTGCAGGGCGGTTAACGCCCTTCTCCGGTTTGTGACAAACAGTTACACCGTCACCTCTTCCGCCTACTGTATAAAAACCCTATACTGTATGAATTGACAGTTTTGTGGGTTTTATCATGACGGCGGAAGGCCACCTGCTTTTTTCTATTGCGTGCGCAGTATTTGCCAAAAACGCTGAACTCACTCCCGTGCTGGCACAGGGGGACTGGTGGCATATTGTCCCTTCCGCCGTATTGACCTGTCTGCTGCCCGACATTGACCACCCCAAATCTTTCCTCGGACAACGCCTTAAGTGGGTGTCGAAACCCATCGCCCGCGCGTTCGGCCACCGGGGGTTCACGCACAGCCTGCTGGCCGTGTTTGGCCTGCTGACGCTTTTCTATTTGAAGGTGCCCGAAAGCTGGATAGTCCCCGCCGATGCCATCCAGGGGATGGTGCTGGGCTATTTAAGCCATATTCTCGCCGATATGCTGACGCCTGCGGGCGTGCCGCTGCTTTGGCCCTGCCGCTGGCGTTTCCGTTTTCCGATCCTCGCACCGCAGAAAGGGAACCAGCTTGAGCGCGTATTGTGCATGGCGCTTTTTGCTTATGCCGTCTGGATGCCGCAAACCTTGCCCGAAAACAGTGCAGTTCGCTGGTCATCCCAGATGATTAATTCGCTGCAATTTCAGTTCAATCGCTTTATTCATCACCAGATTGAACAGTAAACCGACAAAATCATCCCATTTGTCATAACCCATTCCATTTGGATATAAGCGCTACATCACACTTCTGCTAACCTTCCGCCAACAGGATCGGTAAAAACCGACCCAATAATAAATCAGGAGAACGGGGATGAATTTTCCACTCATCGCGAACGTCGTTGTGTTCGTTGTATTGCTATTGCTTCTCGCGCAGGCGCGCCACAAACAGTGGAGCCTGGCGAAAAAAGTGCTGGTTGGTCTGGCCATGGGTGTCGTATTTGGTCTGGCATTACAGGCAATTTATGGCTCCGATAATCCAGTTCTGAAAGACTCTATTCAGTGGTTCAACATCGTCGGTAACGGCTATGTTCAGCTGCTGCAGATGATCGTTATGCCGCTGGTATTCGCCTCTATTCTGAGCGCCGTTGCCCGCCTGCATAACGCGACCCAGCTGGGAAAAATCAGCTTCCTGACCATTGGTACGCTGCTGTTCACCACGCTGATTGCCGCGCTGGTGGGTGTGCTGGTCACCAACCTGTTTGGCCTGACCGCAGAAGGTCTGGTTCAGGGTACCGCTGAAACGGCGCGTCTTACCGCGATTCAAACCAACTACGTTGGTAAAGTGGCTGACCTGACCGTGCCGCAGATGGTGCTCTCCTTCATTCCGAAGAACCCGTTTGCTGACCTGACCGGTGCGAGCCCAACCTCGATCATCAGCGTGGTTATTTTCGCCGCGTTCCTGGGCGTAGCGGCGCTGAAGCTTCTGAAAGACGACGCGCCTAAAGGCGAACGCGTGCTGACCGCGATTGATACCCTGCAAAGCTGGGTGATGAAGCTGGTGCGTCTGGTGATGCAGCTGACGCCTTACGGCGTGCTGGCGCTGATGACCAAAGTGGTTGCCGGCTCTAACCTGCAGGACATCATCAAGCTGGGCAGCTTCGTTGTCGCCTCTTATCTGGGTCTGGGCATTATGTTCGTGGTGCACGGCATCCTGCTGGGCGTAAACGGCGTCAGCCCGCTGAAATACTTCCGTAAAGTCTGGCCGGTACTGACCTTTGCCTTCACCAGCCGTTCCAGCGCCGCGTCTATTCCGCTGAACGTTGAAGCGCAAACCCGTCGTCTGGGCGTGCCTGAATCCATCGCCAGCTTCTCTGCCTCCTTTGGTGCCACCATTGGTCAGAACGGCTGTGCGGGTCTGTACCCGGCGATGCTGGCGGTGATGGTTGCCCCTACCGTTGGGATTAACCCGCTGGATCCGGTCTGGATCGCCACGCTGGTCGGGATTGTTACCGTCAGCTCCGCAGGCGTTGCGGGCGTTGGCGGTGGCGCAACCTTCGCCGCGCTGATTGTGCTGCCTGCGCTGGGTCTGCCCGTGACGCTGGTCGCGCTGCTGATCTCCGTTGAACCGCTGATCGACATGGGCCGTACCGCGCTGAACGTGAGCGGCTCCATGACCGCCGGTACGCTGACCAGCCAGTGGCTGAAGCAGACCGACAAAGCGATTCTGGAAAGTGAAGACGACGCCGAGCTGGCGCACCGTTAATCACGGTAGAAATAAAAAAACCGCCTGATGGCGGTTTTTTTATGGCTGTTATTCCTCAACCTCTTCATCCTGGCGGATCTGCATCGCCCACCGTTGCGCTGACTCCGGCACGGTAAACGTGGGCGAGCGGCGGAAGTGTTCGCCGATCAGCACGAAGGCCACGTATTTTCCCCGCAGCTGCCAGACATCGCGAAAACCCTCCACTTTCAGGGCATGGTCAGGCGGCGCGGGCTCAACGCGGGGCACATAGCTAATAACCTGGCGGTTTTGTTGACGAAGAGGTTTCATAAGCGACTGGTTCACTAAAGCAAATTCTTGAAGCAGGAAAATTCTATGATAGCCGATCCTGCAGCCTTCCGTCGCGCCCCGAGTGGGCGAGAAGGCTCCTTTCGTCAATGACGGCATGTGAAAACTCTTAGTTCGCGAGCCATCTCGCGACATTGTTCTATCCTTAATAGGGTTTTTAGCAATGGATAAAGGAGAAGCGTGCAATGTCGAACAAAGATAAAACACATCAATCACCGATTCATGGCACTGAGGAATCTCAACCGGGTATGGACTCTCTCGCCCCTGCTGACGGCTCTCACCGCCCCTCCCCTGGCCCCTCTGCACCGGGCGAACAGCCTACCGCACCGGGAAGCATGAAATCGCCGGAGACGGGAAACGAGAAGCTGAAATCGCTTGAGCCGCACCGCAAAGGCGGCGAAGGTTTTGCGCTGACCACCAATCAGGGCGTGCGCATTGCTGACGATCAGAACTCCCTTCGCGCAGGCGCGCGCGGGCCAACCCTGCTGGAAGATTTTATCCTGCGGGAAAAAATCACCCATTTCGACCATGAGCGAATTCCGGAACGCATCGTCCACGCGCGCGGTTCCGCTGCGCACGGCTACTTCCAGCCCTATAAGAGCCTGAAAGCGATCACCAAAGCGGATTTCCTCTCCGATCCGGACAAAATCACTCCGGTATTTGTGCGCTTCTCCACCGTACAGGGCGGCGCGGGTTCGGCAGATACCGTCCGGGATATCCGCGGCTTTGCCACCAAGTTTTATACCGAAGAGGGTATTTTCGATCTGGTGGGCAATAACACCCCGGTGTTCTTCATTCAGGACGCGCATAAATTTCCTGACTTTGTCCATGCGGTAAAACCGGAGCCCCACTGGGCCATACCGCAGGGACAAAGCGCGCACGACACCTTCTGGGACTATGTCTCCCTGCAGCCTGAAACCTTACACAACGTGATGTGGGCGATGTCAGACCGCGGCATTCCGCGCAGCTATCGCACCATGGAAGGCTTTGGCATCCACACCTTCCGTCTGATCAACGCCGAGGGTAAAGCCACGTTCGTCCGTTTCCACTGGAAGCCGGTGGCGGGTAAAGCCTCCCTGGTGTGGGATGAGGCGCAGAAGCTGACCGGTCGCGATCCGGACTTCCATCGCCGCGAGCTGTGGGAGTCCATCGAAGTGGGCGACTTCCCGGAGTACGAGCTGGGCCTGCAGCTCATTCCGGAAGAGGACGAATTTAAGTTCGATTTCGACCTGCTTGACCCGACGAAGCTGATCCCGGAAGAGCTGGTGCCGGTTCAGCTGGTGGGTAAAATGGTGCTCAACCGCAACCCGGATAACTTCTTTGCCGAAAACGAACAGGCCGCGTTCCACCCGGGGCATATCGTGCCGGGGCTGGACTTCACCAACGATCCGCTCCTGCAGGGACGTTTGTTCTCGTATACCGATACGCAGATCAGCCGTCTGGGCGGGCCGAACTTCCACGAAATTCCGATTAACCGCCCAACCTGCCCGTACCACAATTTCCAGCGCGACGGGATGCACCGTCAGGATATTGATACCAATCCGGCGAACTATGAGCCGAACTCCATCAACGATAACTGGCCGCGTGAAACGCCTCCGGCGCCGAAACGCGGTGGATTCGAATCGTACCAGGAGCGTATCGACGGCAACAAAATTCGCGAGCGCAGCCCGTCGTTCGGCGAATATTACGCCCACCCTCGCCTGTTCTGGAACAGCCAGACGCCGATTGAGCAGCAGCACATTATCGGCGGCTTCAGCTTTGAGCTGAGCAAAGTGGTGCGTACCTACATCCGCGAGCGGGTCGTCGATCAGCTGGCGCGCATTGATATTCAGCTCGCCCAGAGCGTTGCGGATAACCTGGGCATTACGCTGACCGACGAGCAGCGCAACCTTGCCCCGCCTAAAGAGGTTAACGGCGTGAAGAAAGATCCGTCGCTGAGCCTGTATGCCGTGCCGGGTGGCTCGATTAAAGGCCGCGTGGTCGCCATCCTGCTGAACGACAAAACCCGCGCCAGCGACGTGCTGGGGATTATGCAGGCGCTGAAGACCCAGGGCGTGCATGCGAAACTGCTTTATTCCCGCATGGGGGAAGTGACCGCCGATGACGGCTCCGTGCTGCCGGTGGCGGCGACCTTTGCCGGGGCGCCATCGCTGACCGTCGATGCGGTGATTGTGCCGTGCGGAGACATTGACAGCCTGCTGAACAACGGTGACGCCGTGTATTATCTGCTGGAAGCCTATAAGCACCTGAAACCGATCGCGCTGTCCGGCGACGCGCGACGGTTTAAGGCGCAGCTGAAGGTGGCCGATCAGGGTGAGGACGGCATTGTCGAGGGCGACAACGTTGACGATGCCTTTATGACGAAGCTGTTTGATTTGCTCGCCGCGCACAGAGTGTGGTCGCGCAGCAGCAAGATTGATCAGATCCCGGCGTAAAAAATACCCTCACCCCGGCCCTCTCCCTGAAAGGGAGAGGGTGAAATGCAGACCTGTGTTCGCATTACAGACCGCACGGCCCAGTCCCCTCTCCCTTTTGGGGAGAGGGTTAGGGTGAGGGGGAATTTCTCACAAATCCCCGAACGTTCCCAACCGATACCCACGCTCGGCAATCGCATACTTCAGCGACGCCGATGTGAGCACGTCCAGCTCCGCCAGGCGCGGCCAGCAGTAAGCGCTTTTCCGCACGGTGTTATCGACAAAAGCAGGATGCGCCATGACCTCCAGCGACCGTTCCCCCCGCGCGCTGGAATCATCCAGCACCTTCAGGAACAGCGCTTCGTCGATCTCGTCGCCGTAAAATGCGCTGCTGAACCCCTCTGTGGTGGTCACGTCGCAGTCGGGCACGCCGCGCGCCTCCCGATCCACGCGCATCGCCACGCCTTTACGCTGCGCAAACTCCGCGACAATCGGGAAAATCGCCGGGATCATATGCACGTGGTGATGGCTGTCGATGTGCGTCGGTGCCTTACCAAAGGCGTCAACAAAGCGGTTGAACTGACACTCCAGCTCGCGGGCAATCTCTTCGAGAGGCAGAACGCCCTGTTCCGCCAGTTCCCAAATCCATTTGCCCAGCTGGCCATCGCGCGTCAGGCCCAGCATGGGCGAAAGCGGCATCCCGAGCGTCAGCACAAAATGCATGCCAACGCCCAGCTCCGGCACCTCGCGGCTCAGCTGCGCCGCGTGTTCAACCGCCTCACCATTCACCAGTGCCGTGGTCGAGGTCACAACACCCCGGCGACAGGCTTCAATAATGCCGTAGTTCTGGCCTTTCGAGAGGCCAAAATCATCAGCATTAACGATCAGCAGGTTTTCCATTGTGCGTCCTCTCAGTGGTGTTTGAACTTGAGCTTCTCGATCGTGGCGGCAAAGTTCGGCAACCATTTTTCATGCGCCAGGATCATCTCGCTGGCCAGCTGCTCCGCATCGCGGTCGGAATGCACCAGCGGGCTGAGGTTCAGCGCCAGAAGCACGTCATTGAGCTCGCCGCTCAGCGCCGCGTTGCTTGCCGCCACTTCAAAGCCTTTGATGGTGTGGATCAGGCCCATGACCTTATCATCGAAGTGGGTGATGCGTGGATGCGGTTTAGCGCCTTCGCGTCCCAGGATGCAGGTCATCTCGACCGCCCAGTCCGCCGGGATATTGTCGATATGGCCGTGGTGCGGCACGTTAACGTAGTGTTCCGCCTGCTTGTCATTGTAGATGGCGTTAATCACCTCGCACGCCGCATCGGAGTAGTAGGCCCCGCCGCGCTGCTCCAGCTCTTTCGGTTTAACGTTCAGGTTCGGATCTTTATACAAATCGAACAGCTGCTTCTCAACTTTCTGAACAATCTGCGCGCGCGCGCCGCCCTTATAGTACTCGCCCATTTCGATGGCCAGCATCTCTTTCTGCTTGAAGTAGTAAAGCAGGTACGAGCACGGCAGCAGGTTCAGCGAGCGGATCAGCCCTTCGCTGAACGGCAGGTCAAAGATGTTTTTCACCGATGCCGCCGTCAGGCGACCGGAAGCTACGCCGTCGAGCAGCTCGGCAAAGCGCGATTTTCCGTTCACGATCACGTCTTTAATGAACACCATGTGGTTCAGGCCGAACAGGTCGATGGAGAGATCGTCGCTGTCGTTCAGCGCCAGCACGTCGCGGATAAACATCTTCATACCAATCGGAATATTACAGACGCCGATAAAGCGTTTGAAACCGGTATGACGATAGACCGCCTCGGTCACCATCCCGGCCGGGTTGGTGAAGTTAATAACCCACGCGTTCGGGCAGATATCCTGCACGTCTTTGACGATGTCGAAAATGACCGGGATGGTACGCAGGCCTTTGAACAGACCGCCCGCGCCGTTGGTCTCCTGCCCGAGATAGCCGTGGCTCAGCGGAATACGCTCGTCCAGCTCGCGCGCCTTCAGCTGGCCGACGCGCAGCTGGGTAGTCACGAAATCCGCATCTTTCAGCGCCAGACGGCGATCGAGAGTTTTATGCACGGTCAGAGGCACGCCCGCTTTCTCCACCATGCGCTTGCACAGGTCGAAAATAATATTCAGCTTTTCCTGACCTTCCTCAACGTCAACCAGCCATAATTCGCTGACCGGTAATTCATGGTAACGTTTCAGAAAACCTTCAAGTAATTCCGGGGTATAGCTGCTGCCGCCACCAATGGTTACGACTTTTAATTTCTTCTGCATAATATCTCCCTTAGCGTATCAGGTTAATCGCCTGCAAGGTATAGCGTACTCTTCCCGCTATTTGGGCAAGCCATTAAAGCAATATTTGTGGCGGGTAATCCGCCGAAAGTTAATTAATTACCGTTAAATTCTTCCGGTAACTGTTCGGTGTGAATGAAGTCAATTTCTTAAAGGTCTTAATAAACAAGCTGGGACTACTGTATCCTGACTCGTACGCAATATCGGTGACAGAGTAGTTGGTAATTTCCAGCTGTTTCCTGGCAAAATTAATGCGGATTTCATTAATAATTTGCACGGGTGTTTTACGATAATAGCGCTGCGTCGCGCGGGTCAGATATTCCTGGGATTTTCCCGACAGTGACACCATATTTTCCAGCGCATTTTCGCTGAACTGGCCTTTATCGTGCATCAGCTCAACGGTGCTGCGCAGCCACTGTGGAATATCATCCGTCACCTGCTGCTCTTCACGATGATGGCGCAGCCGGTTCATCACGTAGAAGGTCACCGTTTCAATAAACTCATCAAATTCATTGTCGCGGAAGTTAAGCGAGGCGATAACCGTTTCAATCCAGGTCATGAACTCGTTTTTGACCCGATAGACCTGGGAGGCCACAAAGCAGAACGGCACCAACGGCAGATAGTGCTTCTCAAAGAAGCGTCTGCTGACGCCCACATTCAGAATACGGGTGGCACCAAATTCGTAAAAGCTCTGGTGATAAGACCCCATCGGCAGGAAGACAAAATCCCCTCGCTCAAGCAGGACGCGCTTACCGTTGATCTCCTGGTAGTAGCGGCCGGTCAGAACAATCGTGAATTCGTAGTAGTCATGCTGGTGCAGACCGCTGGCGCTCTCCGTCTTGTTGTAGATAACCACGTGAAAATTTTTGCCGTTAAACAGCTGCTGTTCAAGTGCGGTTTTAATTTCCATCGTGCTGACCTCCTGCTGCGAAATCCGACTCAGTGCATTTTCTCGTGAAGCTCGATAAGCTCCGCCACCAGCTCACGCGCCAGCATCGAGGTCATCAGGTGATCCTGCGCGTGGACCAGCACCAGGCTGACCTTCATCTTCCCTTCGCCCTGATCGCCTTCAATCAGCTTTGTCTGCACCAGGTGCGCTTCGTTCAGCGCCGTGCGGGACTGGTCCATCATGGTTTTCGCGGCGGAGAAATCTCCCTGCTTGGCCTGCTTCAGTGCGGCATAGGCCAGGCTGCGGGCCTGTCCGGAGTTGATGATAAGCCCCATCACCACTTCTTCGAGATCGTTCTCGACGGCTTCGTCTGCGACAATACTATCCAAATCTAACATGTTTAAGCTCCTTGTGGCTGGCGCGGGTTTCCCCGCGCCGGTCAATCTTAGAATTTCAGTGAGAGGGCAATATCCTCTTCGCTCTCTTCTTCATCAATAATGGTGGCGGCTTTGTTGGCAATCGCCACGAACGGCATGTACAGCAGGGTGGCAATCCCGAGGTTGAATATCGCCAGCAGGAAGGCCGCGACGCTACCGTTGGTGTTAAAGAAGGCGCCCAGGCCCGCCGGCATGGTCCACGGCGCAATGTTGGTGACCGGTGGAATGATGCCCATGTAATACGCCGTCAGGGTGATCGCGGCCAGCAGCGGCTGAATCAGGATGAACGGAATGAACATTACCGGGTTCATGATGATTGGCAGACCGAACAGAATCGGTTCGTTAATCTGGAAGATGCCTGATGGCAGCGCCAGCTTCGCGACCTGACGGTAGTCAGCACGACGAGAGACAATAAAGACCGCGATGATCAGACCCAAGGTCGCCCCGGTACCGCCCAGGAAGATATAGGAGTCAAGCATCGGCTTCGCCCACACATGGAAGGTTTTACCCGCTGCCAGCGCCGCGTCAACGGAGCCGTACTGCTGGTAAAGCGCAACGTTTTCCAGTGCCCAGGGGGTCATAATCCCGCTGTCCAGCGCGGCCAGTGCCAGTGAACCATGCACGCCAAAGAACCACAGCAGAGAAGTGAAAATCACATAAGCCCAACCGACCACGCCACCCATCGACGCCAGCGGCGTAGAGATAGAGTCCATAATGATCTGGTGGAAGTTAGTGCCCCAGTGGGAGAGCGCCCAGGCGATAATCCCCATGATGGAGAGAATAATGAAGCCTGGAATCAACGCGGAAAATGAACGAGAAACGGAAGCCGGTACGCTATCCGGCAGGCGGATAACCCAGTTGCGGCGGATAATAAAGGTGAACATTTCTGCCACCACCAGACCGATAACAATACCGGAGATGATGTTGGCCCCGCCCAGCCAGTTGGCGCCAACGGCATAGGCTTCACCCACGCTATAAGGCGTTACGGTCATAAAGGCGGCAACGGATAATAACCCGGCAGCCAGCGGATCCACTTTACGCTCTTCTGCCAGTGCCATCCCAATAAAGAAAGGCGCCATCAGCGACATAATCCCTAACGTACCGTTATAGACGTTGCCGCCAATGGCTTTAAAACCATTAAGGGTTTCAATAGTGGAAGCGTCTAACCGAATTCCTAATGAATAAAAGAAGGAACCTTCACCAAAGCTCAGAAAAACGTTGTTAATTAAAACGAACATGGCCCCGGCCAGCGTCAACGGCATTAATTTAATAAAGCCGTTTTTGATGGCATTAACGTGAGGCTGCTTTCCTATTTTAACAGCAAAAGGAAGGAGTACCTTTTCAAGTGAAGCGATGACTTTACTCATAGGAAAATACCCTTAAATGCCGTAACGCATGTTACGGCGTATTGTGTGTGAAATAACTCTTTGACGGGAAAAATAAAAATTAATTAGCAGCTTTTTTAATGGCTGCCACAGCAGCTTTAAGAACACCTAAACCATCAATTTTGCCGTACAGCCCCGAGTCGATCACTTCGACCGGTTTATTCGGTAACAGTCGTTGAATTTCGGGCAACATATAGGCAATTTGCGGCCCCAGTAAAACAACATCGGCTGTCTGGCCTTTTTCGCCCGCCAGCGTCTCTGGAAACGCTTCAATCACCACAGGGACTTCATACTTTTCAGCCTGCGCACGCATCTTTGACACCAGAAGCGACGTTGACATGCCCGCTGAGCAGAACAGGTAGATATGTTTCTTTTCCATCGTGATTTCCCTCTTGTATGACTACCTGCCATCGCGCTATCACTCGACTCGCTGTCCCGGCAGACAGGTAGCTTGCGTACTGTTGTTTATCGTTGGAGTGAGTATACGCAATGGTACAGACAGGGGATAATTCTGGATAGACTCAAATTGTCTCTCATTGACCTGGCTTGTTGACTCCCTTCACATTTCGGGCAAATAATTCGCGCAAAGAAATAAGATTTTCTGATGCATAAAAAAACCGGCCCATGGGCCGGTTTGTTAACATCCTCAGGCAAGCAGGGTTACTGCGCCTTAGGTGCCTGCGGATCGGTGTCGTATTCAGCACAGGTCTGATAGCCGGAGTTGATCACATGACCGGTATCATCCAGGGCGACGAAGTAGGTTTCTGCCTTACCATCACGTTGACCCAGGATATAGGTCTGGCAGGTCCCTTTCGCATGAATCATGGTCACTTCAGAAGAAGGTTTACCGGCAATCGCAGCCACCTGCGAACGGGTCATCCCTTTTTTAACGTCTTTTACTACGGGCTGCGTAAACTGATCCTTAGTGCGATCGTAAGCCGTACACCCTGCCAGCATAGTCAGTACCGCCGCTGCGCTAAGAATTCCTGCTACGTTCTTGTTCATATTCCGTCCTCTTGTTTATCAGCGTGTTATCTAAGCATGGGATAAAAAGTACTATTGTTCAACTTTGTGAGTTACGCCAGACGAATTTCGGAAAATTCTAATAAAACAACGATAACCTGCTAAATCGGCGCAAATTAGCGCACTCGAAACTGTGATCCTTGTCGTTTCTCGCCCAAAGGGTTAGTTTTAACAGCTAACACATTCTGTTTATGTACTGCATATGGAGGGCGTGATGGCTCTGCAACAAGAGATTATTCAGGCACTGGGCGCGAAGCCTACGGTAGATGCACATGAAGAGATCCGCCGCAGCGTGGATTTTTTAAAATCGTACTTAAAAAAGAACGCTTTCCTGAAATCCCTGGTGCTGGGCATCAGCGGCGGCCAGGACTCTACCCTGACCGGTAAACTCTGCCAGATGGCGATTTCAGAGCTTCGCGAAGAGACGGGCGATGAGAAACTGCAGTTTATCGCGGTGCGTCTTCCTTATGGCGTACAGGCGGACGAGCAGGATTGCCAGGATGCCATTGCCTTCATTCAGCCTGACCGCGTGCTGACCGTAAATATTAAGGGCTCGGTGCTGGCAAGCGAGCAGGCGCTTCGCGAAGCGGGCATTGAGCTGAGCGATTTTGTTCGCGGCAACGAGAAGGCCCGCGAGCGCATGAAAGCGCAGTACAGCATCGCCGGGATGACCAAAGGCGTTGTGGTCGGCACCGACCATGCGGCAGAAGCGATCACCGGTTTCTTCACCAAATACGGCGACGGCGGCACCGACATTAACCCGATCTTCCGTCTCAACAAGCGTCAGGGTAAGCAGCTGCTGGCCGCGCTGGGCTGTCCTGAGCATCTGTATAAGAAAGCGCCGACAGCGGACCTTGAAGACGATCGCCCTTCCCTGCCGGATGAAGCGGCCCTTGGCGTCACCTATGACAACATCGATGATTATCTGGAAGGCAAAAAGCTGGATGAACGGACCGCGAAAATCATCGAAGGCTGGTATCTGAAAACCGAGCACAAGCGCCACACGCCAATTACGGTGTTTGACGACTTCTGGAAAAAATAAAGCAAAGCGGTAACCAGGTTACCGCTTTTAATGTTTGCGCCCTCTCCCGTGGGAGAGGGTTGAGGTGAGGGCATCAAGCCGCACGTCCTGGCCGGGTAAGGCTTAGCCGCCACCCGGCTCTTTTTTAACCATCACACTCCTGTTACACTGTATGCCTGAACAGTATATGGAGCAGTATGTGAGCAGGCGTCAATCCGCCCCGCGTCTTGAATTTGAAGCGGCGGCTATCTACGAATATCCCGAGCACCTTCGCCCCTGGCTTGAGGCGCTGCCTAAACAGCCGGGCGTGTACATCTTTCACGGTGAAAGCGACACCCTGCCGCTCTATATCGGCAAGAGCGTTAACATTCGCAGTCGGGTGTTATCCCATCTCCGTACGCCTGACGAGGCCGCCATGCTGCGCCAGTCGCGACGCATTTCCTGGTTCCAGACTGCGGGAGAAATGGGCGCGCTGTTGCTGGAGGCGCGGTTGATAAAAGAACAACAGCCGTTGTTCAATAAGCGCCTGCGCCGCAACCGTCAGCTCTGCTCGCTGCAGATAAACGATGGCAGGCCGCAGGTCGTCTACGCGCGCGACGTCGATTTTTCTCATGCCCCGAATCTCTATGGGCTATTCGCCAATAAACGCGCCGCGCTCCAGGCGCTGCAGACGCTGGCGGACGATTTACAGCTTTGCTACAGCCTTTTAGGTCTGGAGGCAACCACCCGGGGACGCGCCTGTTTTCGATCCGCGCTGAAGCGCTGCGCCGGTGCGTGCTGCGGGAAAGAGAGCGTTGAGGCGCATCACGCCCGGCTTCTCACCGG
The DNA here is from genome assembly GCF_000801755.2 of Enterobacter sp. E20. Classification (NCBI taxonomy): domain Bacteria; kingdom Pseudomonadati; phylum Pseudomonadota; class Gammaproteobacteria; order Enterobacterales; family Enterobacteriaceae; genus Enterobacter; species Enterobacter sp. E20. Next base: position 1,931,172 of record NZ_CP012999.1, on the reverse strand, counting down.
TCTGGCGGCCATCAGCGTGAACTGCTGGCCCTGGGAAAGCGCCGTTGCGCTAAAAGAAGTGGGCGAGGCCATGACCCAGTATCACATCGTCAACAACTGGCTCTGGCTGGGCGCCGTCGACGACATCAACGACGCGGCAACCCTGCTGCGCACGCCCGCCGGATTTGACCACGATGGCTACAAAATTCTCTGTAAACCGGTCCTGGCAGGAAAGTTTGAGATCATTGTGCTCAATGACCCGGCAGCCACGTGATTTCGCTGAACAATAAGGTGCCCTGAGCCTCCAGCAGACGCAGTGTATGGGTCCCCTCCTCCCAGCTGGCACCCTGATCGGCCGTCAGCAATTTATCGCCCAGCTGCCACGCCCCGCTTAGCACGAACACCACGCCCCCGCGTGAGCCAAAGGTGGTGAAGGTTCGGTCAGCAACGCGCACCTTCGCCCGGCAGCAGTCGCGCCGGGTCATGATGTTAAAGTCCATCGCCATCCGCCCATCTGAAAGCAGCGCTTTCACCGGCAGATCGCCGGCAAAACTGTAGGGCTGATGATGCTTGAGGGTATGGGAGAAAGCCTGACCCGCATCCAGCGTCACCTCTCCCCCTTCCAGCAAGGTAATCACCCGGTCAACACCGGGAAACGAGGAGAATTCGCCGTTGCTGGCAATCGTCGCGATACTGGCGCGCCAGTGAAAATCGCGCGTCGCGGGAGGGAAGCAGCAAATCTCACGCGTTTCGCCAGCACCATTGCGCCAGAGGCTGACCGGCATCTTACGGATATCAAAGAACTCCATCACCACTCCTGAATGGCACAACCCGTGCCAGGGCAAGGATATCGCTATCGTTGCTGTCTTGTTTGTTATCGTTGGGTATTCACAGAAACAGTATCGGCAGCAGAGCGGGCAGGCCTTAGCTGAACGTTAATAAAAATTCTAACGCCATGACTCTGCAAACATTCTCTGAAGCGACTACAGGAGGATACCGCGCTGGCGGCGGCAGGCAAGAGGGCAGGAAAGAAAAACCGCCGGTCCTGCCCACAGCGGTTGCGCTTTTGTGGACAGGATCCCGGCGGTCTTAAGAGTGTGAACCGATTATTCGGTTGGTGCTGGCATTTTACCTTCCATCGCCGGACGTTCTGTCAGACGCTTCTCAAAATTCGCATTAAATTGTTTTTTCTGTTCCGGGGTCAGAATGTTGTAGATCTTGTTCTGGGTTTCCATGTGAGCCAGCATGCGGGCTTTGTGCTGCTCGGCCATTTTGTCGATCTGCGCTTCGGCTTTCGCCTTATCGAAGCTGTCGCTGGCGATGATGTCATGCATCGCACGGCGCTCTTCAAGCGGAGGACGTTTCATCTGGTCGCGTTCGCCTTTTCTGATGTCGCGGATCTGCTGCTTCTGGGCATCCGTCAGGTTGAGATCCTTAAACATCATCATCTCGTTGTGCATACCCGGACCTTTATGATGCATCATCATTTTGCCTTCAGCAGGCGCGGTAGGTGCAGTGGTCGCAGTATCTGCGGCGAACGCCATGCTGGTAGCGCCCAGAGCCAGGGTAGAAGCAACAAACAGTGCAGTAAACTTACGCATAATTTATTTCCTTTCTTTCAGTTATTCTTCGGCGCTATGCCGTGTTGACGAGATTAACTTTACGGGGTTTATCGTCAATTAGTCAGAGCAACGGTAAAACAATGAAAGTGTAAAAAACAAATTTTCGCCAAATGTGGAGGAAATAAGGATAAAGCGTGGAGAGTTGCAACAAAAAATATTTAACAGGATGATTTTAAAGAGATTAAGCAGAAGTATAGCGAAGTGAAGATCAATAATAAAGCAATTCACCAGGAATATTCTGCAAAACAAGCGCAAGCGCTTTAATCGTTAAGAAAAGTTTTTTACTTCCCCCTCCCGGATGATGAGAGGGGAAAGGTTCAGGATATTTTTTCCAGCATCAGCCCGGCCCGCAGGCCAAACGCGACGGTGGGGTTAGGGAATAATACATACTCGGTGGTGTTCTGCACCTCGTAACGTTCCTCGCCATCCTCAGCCAGCAGCGCCCCTTTGCGAAACGGGGTGAAGTTCAGGGTGTGTGCGGCCATATGGAGCTGGAAGGCATCGCTGCGGCGCGTGATCTGCTGTACGACCCGATACCGCTCAACGGGCTGACGCGCGTGCTCGGGAGCCGTTCCTCCCAGCAGCGCCCGAAGGGCGAGATGCGTAGGCGCAAAGCGGCTCAGATCGTTCTGGCCGAACGGCAGCGCTTTTCCCAGTTCCAGCGTGCAGGACAGCGCAGCGAAACGTTCACAGGTGAAATGGGTAAACGTTCCGCCCGGCGACTGATGAAATACCAGCGCCTCCAGCCCGGCGTCACCCAGCCAGCTCAGGAACGCTTCATCCCACGGCTGACTGCGCTGCGGCAGAACGCCGAAGCGAACGTGGTAAGACGCGCGGATTGCCGTATGCAGATCCAGATGCCAGCGCCCCGGCCCCGCGGCGGCAAAAAACGCGGTCACGACGTTCTCCAGCCACTCAGCCCGCGCCGTTTCATCGCTCTGCGGAAACTGCGACCAGCGGCCGCCGAACATGCGGTTAATGTCGCTCACCAGATACCGTTTGTTTTGCGCCAGCGCAGGAGGATTGCCGAGCACCACCAGCACGCGGCACTTTAGTTCGATCTCATTGCGATACAGCGCACGCAGCAGCAGATCAACAATCTCGACGGGCGCGGTTTCATTCCCGTGGATACCCGTTGAAAGCAGCAGCGAGAGATCGCTTTTTACGGTCGGCGTCAGTTCAAGCACCCCGCGCCCCAGCCACCGCCAGCGAAATGAGGGGCCGTCCCCCTCTTTCAGTTCCGGCGTCTCGTCGGCCAGGGTCAGCGCCAGTAAATTTTCCATATCCACTCCTTTAGCGCTGGAACGGGTAAACCGATCCCAGCTGCAGGATTGTCGATAACGCGTCCAGCGCCTCGCGTCCTTCACGCAGAAGCTGCGGGTCAACCAGATCCGCCTGCGTCAGACGATCGCGATAGTAGCGATCGACCCAGTCATTCAGCCGCGTAAAGAGCGTATCGTTCATCATGACCGCCGGGTTTACCGCCTGCATTTCGTCCTGGGTCAGGACCACGCGCAGACGCAAACAGGCTGGACCACCGCCGTTGGCCATGCTTTCGCGCAGGTCAAACACGCGCAGTTCGTCAATCGGGTTATCGGCCTTGACCAGCTCCGTCAGGTAGCGCCACACGCCTTTATGATCCCGGGACTCCTGCGGCAGGACCAGCATCATGCTGCCATCGTCACGGCTCAGCAGCTGGCTATTGAACAGATAGGTTTCTACCGCGTCCTGCACGCTCACCGCCTCCGTGGGCACCTGGACTGGCGTGAAGCCGCGCACGCGCTCATGCAGCGTGGCGAGCAGCTTCTCCTGATGGGCAAACGCCTGCTCGTGGCAGAACAGCACCTGGCGGTTAGAAACGGCAATCACGTCGTTATGGAACACGCCCTGGTCAATCACATGCGGGTTTTGCTGGGCAAAAACCACCTGGGAAGGATTGACCTGGTTCAGTCGGGCAACCGCCTGGCTGGCCGCCAGCGTCTGACGAGCAGGATAACGGGTTGGCGCGGCGTGGCCCCCCTCTTCTCGCCCGTAGATAAACAGCTGCAGGCCCGGGTCGCCATAGTCGCCCCCCAGGCGGTTATGGTTGGCCGCGCCTTCGTCGCCAAACATCGTCACCTGCGGCAGAGCCTGATGCACCTCAAAATGGGCGTCATGGTTGAAAATGGCGCGCAGCACGCGCTCGGTGGTTTCTGCTTCGGTGGCGCGGTGGAATTTATTGTTCAGGTTCGCCACCGTCAGATGAACTTTGCCATCCAGCGTGTCGGCTGACGGCGCGACGGTCGCGGCGTTTGCCACCCACATAGAGGAGGCAGAGCTTGCCGCCGAGAGCAGGTGCGGGGTCTGCGTACCCGCTTTTTCGACGACCTGCTCATCGGTACCGCTAAAGCCGAGCTGACGAAGGACAGCCACGTTCGGGCGTTCCTGCGGCGGGATCACCGCCTGCGGGAAACCGGCATCCGCCAGCGCCTTCATCTTCAGCAGCCCCTGCTTCGCCGCCAGCTTCGGGTTCGACACCTGAAAACGGTGCTTCGTCGAGGCTTCATTACCAAAAGAGAGACCGGCATAGTGGTGCGTCAGCCCCACCAGCCCGTCAAAGTTAACCTCACGCGCTTTCATGGCGATCCCCTCCGGTAAAATCCAGCCCCGGATTAAGCGTCTCCGGCAGCGTCAGCGCCGGGGTTTCCAGGCTCGCCATCGGCCACGCGCAGTAATCGGCGGCATACCACGCGCTGGCGCGATGGTTGCCCGACGCGCCCACGCCGCCGAACGGCGCGGTGCTCGCGGCCCCGGTCAGCGGTTTATTCCAGTTCACAATCCCGGCGCGCGCTTCCAGCAGCAGTTGTTCAAACTTCTCGCGATGCGGCGAAATCAGCCCGCTCGACAGGCCGTAGCGGGTGTTGTTCGCCATCGCAATGGCCGCATCGAAATCGTCGTAACGCCAGATGCACAGCAGCGGGCCAAAGACCTCTTCATCCGGCACGTTGCTCGCGCCGCTCATCTCTACAATGCCCGGCGTCAGCAGCGAGCTACCCGGCTGAACCTGCTTCGGCTCCAGCAGGGTTTTCGCGCCGCGCGCGACGTGGTCCTGCCAGGCCTTCAGCACGTTTAGCGCGGCCTGTTCGGAAATCAGCCCGCCGATAAACGGCTGCGGGTCGGCATCCCACGCGGCAGGCACCAGACGCGCGCTCACTTCAACCAGACGTTTCAGTAAGGCATCCCCCTGCGCGCCCCGTTTCACCAGCAGGCGACGGGCACAGGTGCAGCGCTGTCCGGCGGTAATAAAGGCGGACTGAATCGCCAGGTGCACCGCGGCGTCGATATCGTCAGGGTCTTCCACAATCAGCGGGTTGTTGCCACCCATCTCCAGCGCCAGGATTTTCTCCGGCTGCCCTGCCAGCTGGCGGTGCAGCTGATAGCCCGTACCGGCGCTGCCGGTAAACAGCAGGCCGTCGATATCGCTCAGCGCGCTCAGCGCCTGACCGGTTTCCCGCCCGCCCTGCACCAGGTTCAGCACGCCCGGCGGCAGGCCGGCCTGTTCCCACAGCTTAACCACCGCCTCGCCGGTGAATGGCGTGAGCTCGCTCGGTTTGAAGATGACGGTATTGCCCGCCAGCAGCGCAGGCACAATGTGGCCATTCGGCAGATGCCCCGGGAAATTATACGGGCCAAACACCGCCAGCACGCCATGGGGACGGTGGCGCAGCGTGGCCGCGCCGTCCGGCATGTCGGTGTGCTGTTCGCCGGTGCGGGTGTGGTACGCCTTCACCGAAATGGCGATTTTGTTGATCATCGCCGTCACTTCGGTTGTCGCTTCCCAGCGCGGCTTGCTGGTTTCAGACGCGATAATGCGCGTCAGTTCGGCCTTGTTTGCCTCCAGCAGCCCGGCAAACTTTTCGACAATTTCCTGGCGCACGGCGAAAGGCTGTTTTGCCCACGCCGGAAACGCGCGGCGCGCGGCACGGCAGGCTTGTTCCACCTGCGCGGCGCTGGCGTCATGCCCCTTCCAGAGCACCTCTTTTCCAACCGGATTGGTCTTTACGCGCTCTTTGCCTTCGCCCGTGACCCAGTCACCGTTAATCCATAATGTCATGCTGTTTTCTCCTCAGGGCAGAGACGCACCAGGCGAACCGTATCGCCGGCGTTACATTTCAGGGCATCCAGTTCTGCAGCCGTCAGCACCAGACGTTCACATTTCGGGTTGGTACGCACCAGCATGGCGCGGAAGTTGGCGTAATTTTCGTTCGCCACCAGGCAGGCGGGCCAGTCACCCGGCGCGGGCTGGCCTTCAGAGACCTCAACCAGACGGCTTTTACGGATCGCGCGCACGCGGTCGATGTCGCACTCAAGCGTAGGCCCGCCGTCAAAGATGTCGACATAGTTCCGGTAGCGGAACCCTTCTTTTTCCAGCACCGCGCGCGCGGGCGCGGTTTGCGGATGGACTTCGCCAATCACCGCCTGCGCTTCCGGGCTGAGGAAATGGGTATAGATAGGATGCTTCGGCATCAGTTCGGCAATAAAGGCTTTCTGGCCGGTGCCGCAGAGATAGTCCGCCCGGCTGAACTCCATCGAGAAGAAGCGCTCGCCCAGGCTCTCCCAGAACGGCGAGTAGCCGGTGTCGTCGATCACGCCGCGCATCTCTGCGACCACTTTTTCGTTAAAGCGATCGCGGAAGGCGGCCATAAACATAAAGCGCGATTTGGAGAGCAGATAGCCGTTGCCCTCTTTGCGCCACGCCGGGTCGAGGAACAGCGTGCACAGCTCGCTGGCGCCCGTGTGGTCATTACAGAGGAACAGCGTGGGCAGCGCGTTATAGACGTTCAGCTCTTTCGAGGCGTGAACCATGGTGCCGACGCGGTAGTTGTACCACGGGTCGTTAAGCCCGACGGCCACTTCAATGGCGCAGATCCCGGCCACGGTCCCCGTGTCGGTGTCTTCCAGCACGAACACATACCCCTGTTCGCTTTTTGGCAACGTCCCCTGCCAGGTTTGCAGGGCGCGCTCAATGCGCGCCGACAGCGTTTTTTCATCGGCAGGAAGCGAGGTCAGCCCGCCTCCCGTCTTACCGGCAAGCTGCATGAGCCCGGCGAGATCGCCGCGCTCAACGGGACGGATGACCATCATGATGACACCCCGGATTTCACTTTTTCACACGCCAGCGCAAAACGGTCCAGACCGGTTTGCACCTCTTCCTCGCTGACGATCAGCGCCGGCGCAAAACGCACCACGTTGGCTCCGGCAATCAGCACCATCACGCCCACTTTTGCCGCTTCCTGTGAAATAAGTTTAGCTTTTCCGGCAAACTCGGCGGTGAGCTCGCAGCCGATTAACAGCCCCAGACCGCGAATTTCTTTAAACAGCCCCGTTTTGCCGTTGATGGCGTTCAGACGTTCAACAAACCAGTCGTGACGCTGCTTAACGCCTTTCAGCACCTCAGGCGTGTTAATGATGTCCAGAACCTGCCCGGCGACGGCGGTTGCCAGCGGGTTGCCGCCGTAGGTGGTGCCATGGGTACCTACGGTCATTACGCTGGCGAATTTATCGGTGGTCAGCGTCGCGCCAATCGGGAAGCCGCCGCCCAGCGCTTTGGCGGTCGACAGCACGTCCGGCGTTACGCCATAGTGCATATAGGCATACAGCTCGCCGGTGCGGCCCACGCCGGTCTGGACTTCGTCGAAAATCAGGACCGCGTTGTGGCGATCGCACAGCTCGCGCAGCCCCTGCAGGAAGGCTTTTTGCGCCGGAAGCACGCCGCCCTCGCCCTGCATCGGTTCGACGATCACCGCGCAGGTGGTGTCGTTAATCAGCTCGCTGGCGGACTGCAGATCGTTATAAACACCGTGACGGATATCCGGCGGCAGCGGTGCGAAATCCTGCGAGTAGGAAGGCTGGCCGCCCGCGCTGACGGTAAAGAGCGTGCGCCCGTGGAAGGCATTTTTAAACGCCACGATGCCGCTCTTGTGGGTACCAAATTTATCGTGCGCATATTTGCGCGCCAGCTTCAGCGCCGCTTCGTTGGCTTCCGCCCCCGAGTTACAGAAAAAGACCTTTTCGGCAAACGTCGCGTCGATCAGTTTTTTGGCCAGGCGCAGCGCGGGCTCGTTAGTAAAGCCGTTGCCGGTATGCCAGAACTTCGCCGCCTGGTCATTCAGCGCCTGACGCAGCGCAGGGTGCGCGTGACCCAGCGCGTTGACCGCAATCCCGCCTGCAAAGTCGATATACTCTTTACCCTGCTGATCCCACAGGCGCGAGCCTTCCCCACGAACCGGAATAAAAGCCGCCGGAGCGTAAACCGGCATCATCCATTCATCGAAATTTTCACGCGTAATTGACAGAGACATAGCGACCTCATCCGGTAAATAAAAAGTTATTTGAATGTTAAATAATTGGGTGTTTGCACTGTGAATGTAGATTGCAGCCTTCGTGCCAGCCAGCGATAAAATTGCATAAACGGGTTGAGGTAACAGAATATCAACAAGTTACAATATGGAGTTATTCACTGTTAGTGCATAAAAAGTGAATATTTTTACGGCAAGCGGCGCTTTGCCGCATGAAAATCAGAAAGAGTATGCAAGGGCCAAATATAATTCTGGAATTGTGATCGCTCGCGAAATTTATCGGTCATTTACGCCCTCTTTGAGGGCGATGTGCGTCAGAATGGTGCAAATATTGCACCACCGGCATTATCTGTCGCAGTTATTGGCCGAACCCGGTAACAGTTGACGCAAATTCTGCTACCATCCATGCACTATTCACCTTGCACTGGCAGCGACTATGAAATTTGTCTCTTTTAATATCAACGGCCTGCGCGCCCGCCCCCATCAGCTTGAAGCTATCGTTGAACAACATCAGCCAGATGTGATCGGTCTGCAGGAGACCAAGGTTCACGACGACATGTTCCCCCTCGAAGAGGTGGCAAAGCTCGGCTACAACGTCTTCTATCATGGGCAGAAAGGCCATTACGGCGTTGCGCTGTTGACCAAAGAGACGCCAGTTTCCGTCCGCCGTGGGTTTCCCGGCGATGACGAAGAAGCACAGCGCCGCATCATCATGGCGGAACTGCCTTCCCCGCTGGGGAACATCACCGTGATTAATGGTTACTTTCCCCAGGGCGAGAGCCGCGACCATCCGACCAAATTCCCGGCTAAGGCCAAGTTTTATCAGGATCTGCAGAACTACCTGACAACCGAACTCAATAAAGACAATCCGGTGCTGATCATGGGTGATGTGAATATCAGCCCGACCGATCTGGATATTGGCATCGGTGAAGACAGCCGCAAACGCTGGCTGCGTACCGGCAAATGCTCCTTCCTGCCGGAAGAGCGCGAGTGGATGCAGCGCCTGCTGGACTGGGGGCTGGTGGATACCTTCCGTACCGCCAACCCGGACACGCAGGATCGCTTCTCGTGGTTTGACTACCGCTCAAAAGGCTTTGACGACAACCGTGGCCTGCGTATCGACCTGCTGCTCGCCAGTTCGCCGCTGGCAGAGCGCTGCATCGAAACCGGGATCGACTATGAGATCCGCAGCATGGAAAAACCGTCTGACCACGCGCCGGTGTGGGCTAAATTCAAGCTGTAATGACGCGTGAACATTCGAAAACTCGCTTTCCTGTGCGCCCTTCTGGGCGCATTTATTCTGACGTTTGTCATGCTTCCCCCAGGCACACTCTCCCTGGAAGGGATTAAAACCCACCAGCAGGCACTCCTCTCCCATGTTGACCACGCGCCGCTGCGAAGCGCGCTGATCTTTTTTGCGCTCTATGTGGCGGTCTCCGCCCTGTCGATCCCCGGCGCGGCGATCCTCACCCTGCTGGGCGGGGCGTTATTTCCCCTGTGGGAAGGCACCGTGCTGGTCTCGTTTGCCTCCACGCTCGGAGCCACGCTTGCGATGCTCGCCAGCCGTTATCTGCTGCGCGACGGGGTCCAGCGGCGGTTTGCTCAGCAGATGAAAACGGTGAACGCCGGTATGGCGCATGACGGCGCGGACTATCTTTTTGCCCTGCGCCTGATGCCGCTGTTCCCGTTTTTCCTGGTGAATTTGCTGATGGGGCTGACCCGCATTGGAGTCTGCCGCTACTGGTGGGTCAGCCAGGTCGCCATGCTGCCCGCGACGGTGGTCTTTCTGAACGCCGGGCGCGAGCTGGGGAAAGTGGCGTCGCTGCGCGATATTGTGTCGCCGGGCATGCTAATCGCCTTTACACTACTGGGGTTATTGCCGCTGGCGACGCGCCGGCTGTTCAATAAATATCGACTGAAATAAATTAACATCCGCCATATCTAATACAATATTTAATGCCGATAACAATCCAAATAAAAAACACCCATTATATTGATTAATAATATAATGAGCGTCTAAAATTAATCATCTCCGTTTGGAAGAAAATTTTATATCAACTTGTTTATATTCATCCAAATTTTCAGACTTGTAAGCCGAATTTAAATTGGTTGGCACTTTTGTTCTAGCTTTAAATTGCTCGTCACTTACACACAATGCGCCATCATAGCGTGTATTGAAGGATGAATCATTGTTTATCTCACCAATTTTATCTATTAATAATTTCTGAATTGCTGTTTTATTCAAACCACCAGACTTAGTATGTATCTCATGAAGCAATGAAATTATTTTTTCTTTTGGCGAAAGGCTTTGATAAGCTTTTTTAGACTCATCAATTTCATTTCTGAGACCGCTGATAATCAGATCTTTTTCATCTGCTTTACATGAAACTCTGTACGAAGTATAGAGTCCACTGAAAAAAGATGCAATCAAGTAAGCTATTATTGCAATTTTATCACCGTACTGACGGTAGGCTTCAGGATAATACTTCTGAATGCATAGCAAAAATATAAGTGGTAATCCAACAGCAAGCGCCGTCGCGATCCAGCCAATAATGAATAGTCCAGTATCACTTCTCTTCTCGGCCATTTTCAAATTCATCCATGCTTAAAGAAAAAATATCCAATGACTTATGAAGTAAAGAGATTGAAAACTTAATACGTTCATCAATTAAATCCTTATTGAACCTATCTTTAATACGGACAATCTCTTCCCTAGAAAACATGACCTGTTTCTTTTCAAGATCAGCAATTACACCTTTAACTCCGATTGCTTTTTTATTGAAATCATTTGCTATTTCAAAATTGACTATTGCTTCTTCATCATCAATATAAGTTATAGGATTGGTAATATTAATAAGCAAATATTCATCAAGAAAATGCTTGAACATTCCAAAAAACTGGTCTCCCTCAAAATCTAGTTGAAAAATTAAAGAACCATCACTCAATTTTTTAAAAGAAGCACATTTGAAAGATGAAATTTTCTCTAGCGTGTTTTTAGCATCCAAAACAAATTCATTCATTGAAATCAATCCATAATGCAAGTTAGTAACAACAAATCAAATCACTACCTTCATAAATTTTAACACATTACTTTATGACTAGCCAATCTTTTTATTCAAACATCTTAATGTTGCATATTATTAATTTATTAAAGCTATATATTCTTATAATCCCTTGAAGTCATGGGTTTCATTAAGAATAAAACTAAGTAAACAAAGAAAGCAAAAACGGAAATGTACGAAGTCTATTCCTTTTCTTAATCGCGTTTTCCGTATGTAAGATAAGATATTAAAAATATAATTTATTATGATATATTTCAACTTAAGCATATTTAAGGAGGCATTATGCGCCGTGTGCGTTTTTGCGCGTTTCTGACCGGTCTGCTGCTGGCAGCCCCCCTCTGTGCCGCCGAAAGCTGGCACGCTATCCAACAGCAGGCCAAAGGCCAGACCGTCTGGTTTAACGCCTGGGGCGGCGATCCGGCGGTCAACCGCTACCTTGAGTGGGTCAGCGGTGAGATGCAAACGCACTACGCCATTACCCTAAAAATCGTCCCGCTGGCGGACGCCGCCGATGCGGTAAAACGGATCCAGACCGAAGCCGCTGCAGGGCGTAAGGCCAACGGCTCGGTTGACCTGCTGTGGGTCAACGGCGAAAACTTCCGCACGTTAAAAGAGGCGAACCTGCTGCAAACCGGATGGGCGCAGACGTTGCCAGACTGGCGCTATGTCGATACCCGCAAACCCGTTACGGAAGATTTTGCGATTCCAACCGACGGTGCGGAATCCCCGTGGGGCGGCGCGCAGCTGACCTTTATCGCCCGCAAAGCCAGCATGCCGACGCCGCCTGCGGATCCGCAGGCGCTGCTGGCGTACGCGCAGCAGCATCCGGGCAAGGTCAGCTATCCTCGCCCGCCCGATTTTACCGGCACGGCCTTTCTGGAGCAGCTGCTGCTGACGTTCACCGATCGCCCTGAGGCGTTACAAAAAGCGCCCGATGCAACGTTTGCTGAGGTTACGGCACCGCTCTGGGCCTACCTCGATAAGCTGCACCCGCTGCTGTGGCGCGAAGGAAAAGATTTCCCTCCCTCACCTGCCCGAATGGATGCCCTGCTTGCCAGCGGCAGTCTGAACCTGTCGCTGACCTTTAACCCGTCCCATGCGCAGCAGAAAGTGGCGAGCGGCGAACTGCCCGCCGACAGCTACAGCTTTGGTTTCCAGAGCGGGATGCTCGGCAACGTCCATTTTGTGGCTATCCCGGCCAATGCCAGCGCGAGCGCGGGTGCAAAGGTGGTCGCTAATTTCCTGCTGTCACCGCAGGCGCAAATCCGCAAGGCCGACCCGGCCATCTGGGGAGACCCGAGCGTCCTGGATGCGAAAGCGCTGCCCGAAGAGGAAGCGAAACAGCTGCTGGCCCATACGCCTCAGGGGCTGCCGCAGGTGCTTGCAGAGCCGCAGTCCGCCTGGGTGAACGCGCTGGAGCAGGAATGGCTGCGTCGTTACGGCACCCGCTGAGCGGGCTTGTCTGGCTGGCGATGGCGGTGATTTATCTGCCGATCCTGCCCGCAGGCGTGATGCTGTTCGCACCGGCGCTTTCTGCGACAAACTGGCAACGTCTGCTGAACGATCCGCAGCTGTCGCAGGCGACCGTCGCCACGCTGGTCTCAACGCTCATCGCCACGCTGGGGGCGTTGCTGATTGCCCTTTTCTTCGTCTGCCTTTTGTGGCCCGGTCAACGCTGGCGACGCCTCACGACCCGCCTGCCGTGGCTACTGGCGATCCCCCATGTGGCGTTCGCCACCAGCGCGTTGCTGCTGTTTGCCGAGGGCGGTCTGTTTTATCAGGTCTGTACCGTCTGTACGGCTCCGTTTGACCGCTACGGCGTCGGGCTGGGCCTGACGCTCGCGGTCAAAGAGAGCGCGTTCCTGCTGTGGGCCATTTATGCCGTACTGCCGGAACAACGGCTCGCACAGCAGAAGATCGTCCTGCAAACCTTTGGCTACGGGCGTTATCAGACGCTCAGCTGGCTGATCCTCCCGGCGATCGCGCCTGTCCTCGGCGCGGTGATGCTGGCGGTGCTGGCATGGTCGCTCTCGGTCGTGGACGTGGCGATCGTTCTCGGGCCCGGCAACCCGCCCACCCTGGCCGTGCTGGCCTTTCAGTGGCTAAGCCAGGGCGACGCGCAGCAGCAGGCAAAAGGAATGCTGCTGTGCCTGCTTCTCCTTCTGCTGCTGGCCGCGCTGGCCGCCCTCGGATACGGCCTCTGGAAGGCATGGCGTCGCACAATTCCGCAACTCGCGGGGACGCGCCGAAGGTCTCAGCGCGCCCTGCCTGAGCGGGCATTCAGCGGGGTACTGCCCGCGTGCGGCATCCTGTGCGCTGCGGTACTGCTGATGCTGGCGCAAGGGGACGACGCAGGCCCCGTGGGGACCAGCCTTTCCTTCGGCCTGCTGTCGAGCCTGATCGCCCTCATCGTCATTTTTCTCTGGCTGGAATGGGGACCGCAGCGCGGCGCAGCGTGGGTGTGGTCACCGCTCGCCCTTCCGGCGCTGCCGCTCGTCACCGGGCAATACTTTATTGCATTGCGTCTGGGGCTCGACGGGCACTATGCCGCCGTGCTCTGGAGCCATCTGCTGTGGGTATTACCCTGGATGCTGCTGGTTCTGCAGCCCGCCTGGCGGCGAATCGATCCCCGGCTTATCCTTACCGCCAGAACGCTCGGCTGGCGACGGGCAAAAATATTCTTACTGCTGAAATGCCCCCTGCTGGTGCGCCCGGCGCTGCTGGCCTTTGCCATTGGTTTCTCCGTCAGCATGGCGCAATACATGCCGACGCTCTGGCTTGGCGCGGGGCGTTTCACCACGCTGACCACCGAAACCGTCGCGCTCAGCAGCGGGGGCAGCATCCCGATTCTCGCTAACCGGGCGCTGGGATTACTGCTGGTCACGGGCACGGTGTTCGGTCTTGCCGCCCTGATATCCCGGCTCGTGGGCCGCTACCGTCAAGGATTACGTTAATGCTGAAGGTAAAAGATCTCACCATCGAACCGCTTTTCCGCGAGGTCAATTTTTGCGTTCCCCGCGGGGAGATCGTTACCCTGATGGGGCCGTCCGGCAGCGGCAAATCGACCCTTTTTGCGTGGATGGTCGGCGCGCTGTCAGACGATTTCCAGGCGCGGGGCGAACTGTGGCTCGACGCGCGTCGCTGCGACGGCCTTCCCGTCGAATCCCGCGGGCTGGGCATTCTCTTTCAGGACGCGCTGCTGTTTGAACCGTTCAGCGTCGGGCAAAATTTGCTGCTGGCCTTGCCTGAGCGGATCGTCGGACGCGCGCGTCGGGAAGCGGTCGAGCAGGCGCTGGATTCCGCCGGGCTGAGCGGTCATTACGCCAGCGATCCGGCCACCCTTTCCGGCGGGGAGCGTGCCCGGGTCAGCCTGCTGCGCGCCCTGCTCGCAGAGCCGCAGGCGCTGCTGCTGGATGAACCGTTCAGCCGCCTCGATAAAACGCTGCGCATAGCGTTTCGGGAATGGGTTTTTGACGCCGTCCGCGCGCGCAATATCCCGGTGGTGCTGGTCACGCACGATGAGGACGATATTCCGCCCGGCGGCAAGCTGATTGAGATTTCTCGCTGGCAATAATGTGCTAACGCAATGTTTTCCGTTTCGGGAGAGACGACAATGCCCCCCTCTTTTACTGACGTCAGGTTATTCGATGAAACGTGTTTCTCAACTGACCGCGCTGGCCCTGCTCTGCGGCCTCGCGTCCTTTTCCTCTCTGGCGGCTGATATGCCCAACGCGATGACGCTCTCCCAGCTTCAGGCGCAGCACGGCACGCCTGTCGACACCCGTCCCAGCGCGTTTTACAACGGCTGGCCGCAGACCCTCAGCGGCCCCTCCGGGCATGAACCCGCCGCACTCAACCTTGCTGCCGCTTGGCTGGGCGCAATGAGCGACGAGCAGATTGCGAGCTGGGCAAAACAGCATCAGCTTACGCCCGCGACGGCCATCGCCCTCTACGGCGACGAGAACGATAACCTGGCGGTGAAATCCCGCCTGGAGAAAGCCGGATACCGCCACGTCTCGCTGCTCAGCGACGCTCTGCAGACGCCCGACCGCCTTCAGCGCCTGCCTCACTTTGAACAGCTGGTTTACCCGCAGTGGATCCACCGCCTCCAGCAGGGTAAACCCGTGACCGCCGCGCCGGCGGGTGACTGGAAAGTGATTGAAGCCGCCTGGGGCGCACCGAAGTTTTACCTGCTGAACCACATTCCCGGCGCAGGCTACATCGACACCAACGAGGTGGAGAGCGAGCCGCTGTGGAATAAAGTCTCCGACGACGCGCTGAAAGCGATGCTGGCGAAGCACGGTATCCGTCACGACACCACCGTCATTTTGTATGGCCGTGACGTTTACGCCGCCGCGCGCGTGGCGCAGATCATGCTGTATGCCGGCGTGAAGGATGTGCGTATTCTCGACGGCGGCTGGAAGGCGTGGTCGGATGCTGGCCTCCCGGTTGAGCGCGGCACGCCCGCGAAAGTGACGCCAGCCCCCGATTTTGGCGCGCCGATCCCCGGCCAGCCGCAGCTGATGGTTGATATGGAACAGGCACGGGGGATGCTGCACCGTCAGGATGCCTCCCTGGTCAGCATTCGTTCGTGGCCGGAGTTCATCGGCGAAACCAGCGGCTACAGCTACATCAAGCCAAAAGGTGAAATAGCCGGTGCCCGCTGGGGTCATGCGGGCAGCGACGCGACCCATATGGAAGATTTCCATAACCCGGATGGCACCATGCGCAGCGCGGACGATATCGCCGCCCAGTGGAAGCGCTGGAATATTCTGCCGGAACAGCACGTCGCGTTTTACTGCGGCACCGGGTGGCGCGCGTCAGAAACCTTTATGTACGCCCGGGCGATGGGCTGGAAGAATGTCGCCATCTATGACGGCGGCTGGTACGAATGGAGCAGTCACCCGCAGAACCCGGTCACCACCGGAGAGCGCGGGCCGGAGAGCGCTCTCTAACGGGTGAGTGACTTCAGCGTTACATAGCCGCTCCAGACGCGCGTTGTGGTGGTCAGCCAGCACAGCGCGCCGAATACCCACGCGAACAGCGTAAAGTGCGCCGGGAAGAGGCAGCACAGCACGAACAGCGCGATGGTCTCCGTCCCTTCCGTTAACCCACCGATGTAATAAAACGACTTGTGCGCATAGCCGGGGTTGTCGATGTCGTGCTTTGCGGCCAGCGCCGCAAACGCCAGAAAGCTGCTGCCGGTACCGATAAACGCAAACAGCAGCCAGGCGGCCGCGAGCGCATTCTCTGCCGGAGCCGCGAGCGCAAAGCCAAACGGCACCAGGGCGTAGAACAGAAAATCGAGCGCGATGTCGAGAAATCCCCCCGCATCGGTCAGCCCTCTCCGGCGCGCCAGCGCGCCGTCCAGACCATCCAGCAGGCGGTTAAGCACGATGGCGGCCAGCGCGGCCGGATACCAGCCGAGGGCCAGAAACGGCAGCGCCAGCACGCCGATGGCAAACCCGGTCAGGGTCAATCCGTCGGGCGTGATGCCCGGCCTATCCAGCACGGAAACCAGACGATTCAGAGCGGGCTTTACCCGCGGATGAAGATGGCGGTCAAGCATGGGGAGTCTCGTTAAACGTGGCGCACAGCCCCTGCGCCGGAATATCCAGCGCGGCATTAAAGCGGGCGGAGAGATTCTGAAACGCAATCAGCGCCGTCATCTCGGTGATGGCATCATCCGTGAAGTTGCGCTTCAGCGCAGTTCTGACTGCCTCATCCGCCCGGGGCGGCGTGGCGGTCATCGCCTCGGCGTAGGCCAGCGCCGCGCGCTCTTGCTCGGTAAACAAGGCGGAATCCTGCCAGTCGCTCACGGCCTGAACCTTATCCAGCGCGCCGCAGCGCTCGGCCAGCCGCAGGCTGTTGGCATCAATACAGAAAGCGCAGTGACAGAGCTGGGATACCCGCGTCATGAGCAGCGAACGCAGCGCGGGCGTCAGGCGCGCGTGACGACGCTCCAGAAAGCCGACAAACAGCGCCACCAGCCAGAACAGACGCGGCATTCGCCCCCACCAGCGGGTGGGATTCAGCATCGCGCCAAAATGCTTTTTCTGCATGGCGGCAATCGGTTTAAGGCTGGCGGGAAGGGATTCGAGGGGGGCAACCCAGGCGGTGGACTCTTTCACCTGATTCTCCTGTTTACTGGACTCTGAGAAAGGGCACGATAATATGTCTTTTTTCGCTATCAATTATTGACGACCATGCTGAAAACACTCGATGTCGTTGCCGCCATCATCGAAAAAGACGGCAACATTTTACTGGCGCAGCGCCCTGTCCACGCCGACCAGCCGGGAATGTGGGAATTTGCAGGCGGTAAAGTCGAGGCCGGAGAAACCCAGCCAGAAGCGCTTATCCGCGAGCTGCGTGAAGAGTTGGGCATTGACGCCCTGCCGGGGCAATACGTGGCAAGCCACCAGCGGGAAGTCTCCCAGCGGTTGATTAACCTGCATGCCTGGCACGTTCCTGCTTTTCGCGGCGAGCTCACGGCGCACTACCACAGCGCGCTCGCGTGGTGTACGCCGGAAGAGGCGTTTGGCTACGCCTTAGCCCCCGCGGATATTCCGCTGCTGGAAGCCTTTATTGTTTTACGCGACGCCAGACCAGCGGGTTCGTGCTGATGGCGCGCTCGTCGCGCTGGCACTGCAGCAGAATGCCGTCCGCTTTCACAACGGCCCCTTCCGAGTAGTTCTGATTCTGATAGATACAGCACTGATTACAGGGCTGCACCGTTTGATTCTGGCCGCTGGAGCTAAACACTTCCGGCGGCACATTCACCTCCACGTCCGGGAGAATGGGGTTGGCCTGCACGCCTGCGGTAAAGATCAGACATAACGCGGTGAGTAGATAACGTTTCATAGACACATCTTCCAGTAGTTCCTTGATAATGACTATAACGGTAAACCAGAGCGGAACCTTTAATTTATCTCTTCATCGCTTTTCGTTATGACGCCCGCCCTCTCATTAATTTCCCTTTCGTCATAAATTTCTGCTTGCCTCACAAAGCGGTACGGGTGGTATAGTCAAAAAACAACACAAATCGCATAAGTAATAAACATAAAATACGATAAGAGGTTCTTATATCTATGGATCAGACACGCTCTCTGGAAAGTTTCCTTGCCCATGTTCAGCAGCGCGACCCGCACCAAAGCGAGTTCGCGCAGGCCGTGCGTGAAGTTATGACCACCCTGTGGCCCTTCCTTGAACAAAACCCGCGTTATCGCCAGATGTCTTTGCTTGAACGCCTTGTCGAGCCAGAGCGCGTGATCCAGTTCCGCGTGACGTGGGTTGACGATCGCAACCAGGTACAGGTTAACCGCGCGTGGCGCGTTCAGTTTAACTCGGCCATTGGCCCGTTTAAGGGCGGCATGCGTTTTCATCCGTCCGTGAACCTGTCGATTCTGAAATTCCTCGGCTTCGAGCAGACCTTTAAAAACGCCCTCACCACGCTACCGATGGGCGGCGGGAAAGGCGGCAGCGATTTCGACCCGAAAGGCAAAAGCGAAGGCGAAGTCATGCGCTTCTGCCAGGCGCTGATGACCGAACTCTACCGCCACCTCGGCCCGGATACCGACGTTCCTGCCGGTGATATCGGCGTGGGCGGACGTGAAGTGGGCTTTATGGCCGGGATGATGAAAAAGCTCTCCAACAACAGCGCCTGCGTCTTTACCGGCAAGGGACTGTCGTTTGGCGGCAGCCTGATCCGCCCGGAGGCGACAGGATACGGCCTGGTTTACTTCACCGAGGCGATGCTCAAGCGTCACGGTTTAGGCTTTGAAGGCATGCGCGTCGCGGTGTCCGGCTCCGGTAACGTGGCGCAGTACGCTATTGAGAAAGCGATGCAGCTTGGCGCTCGCGTGGTGACCGCCTCTGACTCCAGCGGCACGGTAGTGGATGAAGCGGGCTTTACGGCAGAGAAGCTGGCGCGCCTGTGTGAAATCAAAGCCAGCCGCGACGGTCGCGTGGCGGATTATGCCCGGGAGCTTGGCCTGACCTACCTGGAAGGGAAACAGCCGTGGGGCGTTCCGGTGGATATCGCCCTGCCGTGCGCAACGCAGAACGAGCTGGATGCGGACGCCGCGCGTACCCTGATTAGCAACGGCGTAAAAGCGGTGGCCGAAGGGGCGAATATGCCGACCACCATCGACGCGACGGACCTGTTCCTGGAAGCGGGCGTGCTGTTTGCGCCGGGCAAGGCCGCTAACGCGGGCGGCGTGGCGACCTCCGGCCTCGAGATGGCGCAAAACGCCGCGCGTCTCGGCTGGAAGGCGGAGAAAGTGGATGCGCGCCTGCACCACATCATGCTGGATATTCACCATGCCTGCGTGGAGTACGGCGGCGAGGCATCGCAAACCAACTACGTGCGCGGGGCGAATATCGCCGGGTTCGTGAAGGTGGCGGATGCGATGATTGGTCAGGGCGTGATTTAAGGTTTATCGCGTGCGGCCGGGAGCCCTCACCCCGGCCCTCTCCCGCAGGGAGAGGGAGAAAACCGGGCGTATCAGGCCGCAGAGCTGCTTTTCGCCGGGTAGCGGCTGCGCCTTACCCGACCTACAGTTTAAGAGGCTGCCGCGCTCTTTTTCTTTTTGAACGGTTTCTTCGCGCCGCCACCGGGCGCAACCATCCCTCTGAACGTTTTCACCGGCGTGCTGCGCGCCTGATCGATCAGCTGATAAAGCGTCCCGACCAGCGGCTGCATAAAGTCCTGATAGCGGCACTGCTTCTCGCTGATCTGCGTCAGCACCGATTCCCAGTGCGCGGTCATGTCCGGCCTCGCGGCCAGCTCCGGCAGAGAATGAATCAGCGCCCGGCCCGGTTCCGTTGAGTGGATGTAGCGTCCCTTTTTCTCCAGGAAGCCACGCTTAAAGAGCAGCTCGATGATCCCCGCTCGCGTCGCTTCCGTCCCCAGACCGTCGGTGGCGCGCAGGATCTTCTTCAGATCTTTATCCTGCACAAACCGGGCGATCCCGGTCATCGCCGACAGCAGCGTCGCATCGGTGAAATGGCGCGGCGGCTGGGTCTGACGTTCAACCACTTCGCCCTTCTCGCACAGCAGTTCGTCATCTTTAGCGATCACCGGCAGCGGCGTGCCGTCGTTCTCTTCGTCGCGCTCTTTGTTACCGAGCAGCGTGCGCCAGCCCGCTTCCGCAAGGAAACGCGCTTTGGCGATAAACTTGCCTTTGGCAATCTCAAGCTCAATCACGCACTTACGGAATACCGCGTCCGGGCAGAACTGCATCAGGTACTGACGGGCGATCAGGTTATAGACCTTCGCTTCGTTCTCGGTCAGGTTGACGTTGCTGGCGCGGGCCGTCGGGATAATCGCGTGGTGGGCATCGACTTTTTTGTCGTCCCAGCAGCGGTTATGGGTGTCCGGATTCACCGCCGGCTGCGGGAGCAGATCCGGCGCGTGCACGCTAATGGCGTTCATCACCGAGTGGCGACCGGCAAAGTGCTCTTCCGGCAGATAGCGGCTGTCCGAACGCGGGTAGGTGATGAGCTTGTGGGTTTCGTAGAGCTTCTGGCAGATGTCCAGCACGTTCTGCGCGCTCAAGCCAAACTTTTTGGCCGCCTCAATCTGAAGTGCAGAAAGCGAGAACGGCAGCGGCGCGGGTTCTGATTCCCGTTTATCGTTATAGCTGGTAACGATAGCCGGCTGGCCGGTAATGCGGTTAACCACGTGATCCGCCAGCGGACGATGGAGCAGTCGCCCCTCTTCATCCTGATACGATTCACAGGCATCGCTCGGCTGCCAGACGGCGGTAAAGCGCTCGTCCTTAGGCGTGACGATATGCGCTTTCACCTCAAAGAAATCTTTGGCGACGAAGTTCTCAATCTCTTCGTCACGACGCACGACCAGCCCCAGCACCGGCGTCTGCACGCGCCCCACGGAGAGCACGCCCTGATAGCCCGCGTTGCGCCCAAGAATTGTGTAGGCGCGGGTCATGTTGATGCCGTACAGCCAGTCGGCGCGGGCGCGGGCTAAAGCCGAGACGCACAGCGGAATAAACTCGCTGTTGGCGCGCAGGCGAGAGATCGCCCGCTCGACGGCCTGCGGGTTGAGGTCGTTTATCAGGCAGCGCTGCACCTGCTGGCGCTTTTCCGGTGCCAGCTCAAGATAGTCCAGCACCTCATCCACCAGCAGCTGCCCTTCCCTGTCCGGGTCACCCGCGTGCACGATTTCAGCCGCTTCATGCAGGAAACGCTTGATCACGTTGAGCTGTTTGGTGACCGAAGGCCGGGGCTGCAGGCGCCATTTTTCCGGCACGATGGGCAGATCGTTTAAATTCCAGCGGGCGTAGCGGCTGTCGTAGACATCCGGCTGCGCCTGCTCAAGCAGGTGACCAATACACCAGGTGACCACCTGCCCGTTACCGCATTCGATAAAGCCGTCGCCTTTGCGATGCGGTTTAGGCAGCACATCGGCAATGGCACGGGCCAGGCTCGGCTTTTCGGCAATAAACAACCGCATCGAATTAACGGATCTCAATCATCGGTCGGCCACCGCGCGCGGTCACCAGCTCGCCGATCGCCGTCAGGGTGATGCCGAACTCGGCGGCAGTGGCCTGAACCTCGGCTTCGGATTCCGGCGTGACCGCCAGCAGCAGGCCGCCGGAGGTTTGCGGATCGCACAGCAGGCTGCGCCACTCCTCAGGCATTTCGCCCATCAGGTGACCGTAGCTGGCGAAGTTGCGCTGGGTACCGCCCGGGACCGCGCCCTGAGCAATATACTCCTCCACGCCCGGCAGCTTCGGCACGTCCTGATACCAGACCTGCGCCTGCACGCCCGCGCCCTGACACACTTCAGAGAGGTGCCCCAGCAGGCCAAAACCGGTGACGTCGGTCATCGCCTTCACGCCGTCGATATTGGCAAACGCCGCACCGGCGAGGTTCATCTGGCACATGACTTCCGTTGCCAGGCCTTTGTGCTCCGGTTTCAGCAGGGATTTTTTCTCGGCGGTGGTCAGCACGCCAATGCCCAGCGGCTTGGTGAGGAACAGTTTGCAGCCCGCCTGCGCGGTGCTGTTGCGCTTCACGCGTTCGGTCGGCACTACGCCGGTAACGGCCAGGCCAAAGATAGGCTCCGGCGCATCAATAGAGTGACCGCCGGCCAGGGCAATCCCCGCCTGCTGGCAGGCAAAGCGTCCGCCATCAATCACCTCGCGTGCCACTTCCGGCGGGATGGTGTTGATCGGCCAGCCCAGAATGGCAATCGCCATGATCGGCTTACCGCCCATCGCGAAGATATCGCTGATGGCGTTGGTGGCCGCAATTCGCCCGAAGTCGAACGGGTTGTCGACAATCGGCATAAAGAAGTCGGTAGTACTGATAATGCTGGTGCCGTTACCTAAGTCATAAACTGCAGCATCGTCACGCGTTTCATTGCCGACAAGCAGGTTCGGGTCGACAAACTTCGCCTGTTCACTGTGCAGGATGGTCTCCAGCACTTTCGGGGAAATTTTACAACCGCAACCGGCTCCGTGGCTGTACTGCGTTAAACGAATGGTTTGCTCGCTCATGGACGTCTCCTGTCATCTCAATCGCGCTATGGTAGCGCTCATTCCATAAAGAGGTAAGTATGACTGTCTGAATTCTGCGGCAGATGCTCAGAATCCAGACAGTTTAGGTGCGTTATCAGAAATGGCTGACGAAAGGCGTGGTGTCCGGAATGCTGATGGTGCTGGAGGCTTTAAGCTGCGGGGTGCCGAGATAGAGGAAACCGACAATTTTGTCATGCTCACCGCAGTCAAAACCGTCACGGACCGCCGGGCTTTCGGTCAGCGCACCGGTACGCCAGATACCGTTAAAGCCCTGCGCGACAGCGGCCATTTGCATCGCCATCACCGCGCAGCCTGCGGACATTTCCTGCTCCCAGACCGGCACCTTATGGTCAGCCTGGCATTTCGCCACGACGGCGATAATCATCGGGGCGCGGAACGGGGCATTGCGCGCCTTGTCGATACCTTTCTCATCCTGACCGGCGGCAACCGCGCCCTGCTCCAGCAGCTGGCTGAAACGATCGCGGCCTTCGCCTTCTATCACAAAGAAGTGCCACGGCTGCAGCGTGCCGTGATCGGGGGCACGCATGCCGGCACGCAGAATGTTCTCCAGCTGCTCGCCTGCCGGGGCAGGTTCGGCCAGACGGGAAGCGCTACGGCGGTTAACAAGCAGTTCGAGTGCGTCCATTGGTTAACTCCTTTCTTGAAATTTACTCACAAAATTAACACGACGGCAGATTTTGTTACAGCCTGGCAGGCGATTCCTGCTGACAAGTGGCGGTTGGGTCATTACGATAACCCAACATTACCGTCCAGTGGCGACGGAAACAGTCATTTTCTGGTTAGGGAGAATACATGCGAACCCTTTGGCGAATCATTGCCGGTTTCTTTAAATGGACGTGGCGACTGCTCAACTTCGTCCGCAACCTGGTGATGAACATCTTCTTCATCCTGCTGGTTCTGGTTTGCGCGGGCATCTGGATGCATATCAGCAACGCGAATCAGGCGCAGCATTCGACTCGCGGGGCCCTGTTACTCGATATCACCGGCGTTATCGTTGATAAACCGTCCGCCAGCAACCGTCTGGGGGCAATCAGCCGCCAGCTGTTTGGCGCGACATCAGACCGTCTGCAGGAAAATTCCCTGTTCGATATCGTCGACACCATCCGCCAGGCCAAAGACGACCGTAACATCACCGGGATCGTGCTGGATCTGAAAGATTTCGCCGGAGGCGATCAGCCTTCAATGCAGTACATCGGTAAAGCGCTGCGCGAATTCCGCGACAGCGGCAAGCCGGTGATTGCCGTGGGCGACAGCTACAGCCAGGGGCAATATTATCTGGCGAGCTTCGCCAATAAAATCTGGCTCTCCCCGCAGGGGACGGTGGATCTGCACGGTTTTGCCACCAACGGCCTGTACTACAAATCCCTGCTCGACAAGCTGAAGGTTACCACCCACGTC
Source organism: Enterobacter sp. E20 (assembly GCF_000801755.2). NCBI lineage: Bacteria > Pseudomonadati > Pseudomonadota > Gammaproteobacteria > Enterobacterales > Enterobacteriaceae > Enterobacter > Enterobacter sp. E20. The sequence continues at coordinate 1,907,209 of NZ_CP012999.1, read as the reverse complement.
TTCCGCGTCGGCACGTATAAATCAGCCGTCGAGCCGTTTATCCGCGACGACATGTCTCCTGCCGCCCGTGAAGCGGACAGCCGCTGGATTGGCGAGCTGTGGCAGAACTATCTCGGCACCGTTGCTGCTAACCGCCAGATTACGCCTGAGCAGGCGTTCCCCGGCGCGCAGGGCGTGCTGGATGGCCTGCGTAAGGTTGACGGTGATACCGCGAAATATGCGCTGGATAACAAACTGGTGGATGCCCTGGGCACCAGCGCCGAGATTGAAAAATCCCTGAGCAAGCAGTTTGGCTGGAGCAAAGAGGACAAAAATTACAGCGCCATCAGCATGTATGATTACTCGGCGAAAAAGCCGGATGACAGCGGTGACAGCGTCGCGGTGGTGTTTGCCAACGGCGCCATCATGGACGGCCAGGAGACGCCGGGGAACGTGGGCGGCGATACTACCGCGTCACAAATCCGCGATGCTCGCCTGGATCCAAAAGTGAAAGCAATTGTCCTGCGGGTGAACAGCCCTGGCGGCAGCGTCAGCGCCTCCGAGGTGATCCGCGCTGAACTGGCCGCGGCGCGTGCCGCCGGCAAGCCGGTCGTCGTATCCATGGGCGGAATGGCCGCCTCCGGGGGTTACTGGATCTCAACCCCAGCCAACTACATCGTGGCCAACCCAAGCACGCTGACCGGTTCGATTGGCATCTTCGGGGTGATCAACACCGTGGAGAACAGCCTGGATTCTCTGGGCGTGCATACCGATGGCGTGGCCACCTCTCCGCTGGCGGATGTGTCGGTGACCAAATCCCTGCCGCCGGAAGTCTCTGAGATGATGCAGCTCAGCATTGAGAACGGCTATAAGCGCTTTATCACCCTGGTGGCGGACTCGCGTAAAAAGACGCCAGAGCAGATCGACCAGATTGCGCAAGGCCACGTCTGGACCGGCCAGGATGCGAAGAGCAACGGTCTGGTGGACAGTCTGGGCGACTTCGATGACGCGGTGAAGAAAGCCGCCGAGCTGGCGAAGCTCAAGCAGTGGCATATCGAGTATTACCAGGACGAGCCGTCGTTCTTCGATATGGTCATGGACAGCATGTCCGGCTCGGTACGCGCCATGCTGCCGGAGGCGATGCAGGCTTACCTGCCTGCGCCGGTCGCCACGGCGGCGAAAGCGATGAAGGCGGAAAGCGATAAGCTCGCGGCCTTTAACGATCCACAGAGTCGTTACGCGTTTTGCCTGACCTGCGCTAACGTCCGTTAAAAACCGTCCCCTCTTCCCGCGAAGAGGGGATTTTTTTCTTTTGAAGAACAAGAACTCACTACCATGCAGAAGAAATCGATTTATGTAGCCTACACTGGCGGTACCATCGGTATGCAGCGCTCTGAAAACGGCTATATCCCTGTCTCCGGCCACCTTCAGCGTCAGCTTGCGCTGATGCCAGAATTCCACCGTCCGGAGATGCCTGACTTCACCATCCACGAATACGAGCCGCTGATGGACTCCTCCGACATGACGCCGGAAGACTGGCAGCATATCGCGGATGACATTAAAGCCCATTACGACCAGTACGACGGCTTCGTGATCCTGCACGGCACCGACACCATGGCGTTTACCGCCTCGGCGCTCTCCTTCATGCTGGAGAACCTGAGCAAGCCGGTTATCGTCACCGGGTCGCAAATCCCCCTGGCGGAGCTGCGCTCGGACGGGCAGATCAACCTGCTTAACTCCCTGTATGTGGCGGCGAATTACCCGATTAACGAAGTGTCGCTGTTCTTCAATAACCGTCTGTATCGCGGCAACCGTACCACCAAAGCCCATGCCGACGGTTTTGACGCCTTCGCCTCCCCTAACCTACAGCCGCTGCTGGAGGCCGGGATTCATATCCGTCGTCTGGGCACGCCGCCTGCACCGAACACCGCCGGCGAGCTGATCGTGCATCCGATCACTCCGCAACCGATTGGCGTGGTCACTATCTACCCGGGTATCTCCGCCGACGTGGTGCGTAACTTCCTGCGCCAGCCGGTGAAAGCGCTGATTCTGCGCTCCTATGGCGTCGGCAACGCACCGCAGAACGGCGAATTCCTGAAAGAGCTTCAGGAAGCCAGCGAGCGCGGAATTGTGGTCGTGAACCTGACCCAGTGTATGTCCGGAAAGGTCAACATGGGCGGCTATGCCACCGGCAACGCGCTGGCGCACGCCGGAGTTATCAGCGGGTTCGATATGACCGTTGAGGCAACGCTGACTAAACTTCACTATTTACTGAGTCAGGATCTGGACATTCAGTCTATTCGCAGCGCGATGATGCAAAACCTGCGCGGCGAGCTGACCCCGGACGAATAAGGAGTGCTCATGAAGCAACGCGCCCTGCTACTGGTCGATTTGCAAAATGATTTCTGCGCGGGCGGTGCGCTGGCCGTCGCCGAAGGTGACAGTACCGTTGACGTGGCAAACACGCTGATTGACTGGTGCAAAGCCCGCGGTGAAGCGGTTGTCGCAAGCCAGGACTGGCATCCGGCGAACCACGGCAGCTTTGCCAGCCAGCACGACGTCGAGCCTTTCACTCAGGGGGAACTCGACGGGCTGGCGCAAACCTTCTGGCCGGATCACTGCGTACAGCAGACGGAAGGCGCGGAGCTGCATCCGCTCCTGAACCAGAAAGCCATCGACGCGGTGTTCCATAAAGGTGAAAACCCGGCTATCGACAGCTATAGCGCGTTTTTTGATAACGGGCATCGCCAGAAAACGGCGCTGGACGCGTGGTTACGCCACCATGAAATCACGGAGCTGATCGTGCTGGGCCTGGCGACGGATTACTGCGTGAAGTTTACCGTGCTGGACGCGCTCCAGTTGGGGTATACCGTCAACGTCATCACCGACGGCTGCCGCGGGGTGAACATTCACCCGCAGGACAGCGCTCAGGCGTTTATGGATATGGCTGCGGAAGGCGCAACGCTGTATACGCTCGAAGACTGGCTGGAAACGCAGGCGTAGTCTTTTACGCCCTCTCCCTGTGGGAGAGGGTATCAACCTGCACCGTTATTGCATTTTCATCGTCGCAATCGGCTTCGGCGTGATGCCAAAGTCTTCTTTCAGCTCGCGCTTGCTCTTCATGACCATCTGGCCTTTGATGTCGATCGTCATGTGCTGCGCGTCGGTGTTATTGCGCGCCTGCCACAGCATCACCAGCTGAAGACTGTTCTCTTTTTGCTCCGGCGTCAGCGCAACGCCGTCGGGCCATTTTCCCAGTTCTACGGCGGTCACCAGACGCTGATAAATCTCCGGCGTCATGCCGCTAATCATGTCATCAATATTCACTCTCGCGCCCTTTCAAAGGAATAATTTGCTGAATCGTTTTTTCAACCCTTCACCTGGTCGCCGTTTTCGTCGTCAGTGAAGCTCATTGAGGCCGAATTTACGCAGAAACGCTCGCCCGTAGGCTGGGGGCCATCCGGGAAGACGTGCCCAAGGTGCGCATCGCAGTTGCCGCAGCGAATTTCCGTACGCACCATGCCGTGCGACGAGTCGGTCAGGTAGCGGATGGCCTCATCGCTCACCGGCTCGTAGAAACTCGGCCAGCCGCAGCCAGAATCAAATTTCGTTTGTGAATTGAACAGGGGCGCATCACAGACCAGGCAGTGGTAGACGCCGTCTCGCTTATTGTGCAGTAAACGCCCGGTGAACGGCGGTTCCGTTCCGTGATTCTGCGTCACGTAAAACTGCATTTCTGTGAGGTTTTTTTTCAAATCGTCAGGGTTACGTTGGTTCGACATATGCTTACATCTCGCTGTAGAAACAGACATCTTTAACCCGGATTCTAACAAAACATTAACACCCTTGCGTGCACTTTTGATCTAAACTTATGTGTCGCGAATAAGCGGTCAGGCAATTGTGATCACGTTCACATTTTTATCCTGCGAGGACTTTAAAATCCCGGCTCAGCCCCCATATGGGTGCAAGCTCAAAGGGAAAGTGAGGCGAGTCAGTCGCACAAACGTTAGTCACAGGATTGATTTGTCGCAATGATTGACACGATTCCGCTTGACGCTGCGTAAGGTTTTTGTAATTTTACAGGCAACCTTTTATTCACTAACAAATAGCTGGTGGAATATATGACTATCAAAGTAGGTATCAACGGTTTTGGCCGTATCGGCCGTATTGTTTTCCGTGCTGCTCAGAAACGTTCTGACATCGAAATCGTTGGTATCAACGATCTCCTGGACGCTGAATACATGGCGTACATGCTGAAGTACGACTCAACTCACGGTCGTTTCGACGGCACCGTTGAAGTGAAAGACGGCCACCTGGTTGTTAATGGCAAAACCATCCGCGTTACTGCTGAAAAAGACCCAGCTAACCTGAAATGGAACGAAATCGGTGTTGACGTTGTTGCTGAAGCAACCGGCATCTTCCTGACCGACGAAACTGCGCGTAAACACATCACCGCTGGTGCGAAGAAAGTTGTTCTGACTGGTCCTTCCAAAGACAACACCCCAATGTTCGTTCGTGGTGCAAACTTCGAAACTTACGCTGGCCAGGATATCGTGTCTAACGCATCCTGCACCACCAACTGCCTGGCACCACTGGCTAAAGTTATTAACGACAACTTCGGCATCATCGAAGGTCTGATGACTACCGTTCACGCGACTACCGCTACTCAGAAAACCGTTGATGGCCCGTCTCACAAAGACTGGCGCGGCGGTCGTGGCGCGGCTCAGAACATCATCCCATCCTCTACCGGTGCTGCTAAAGCTGTAGGTAAAGTACTGCCAGAACTGAATGGCAAACTGACTGGTATGGCGTTCCGCGTTCCAACTCCTAACGTATCCGTTGTTGACCTGACCGTTCGTCTGGAAAAAGCTGCTTCTTATGAAGAAATTAAGAAAGCAATCAAAGCTGCTTCCGAAGGCGCAATGAAAGGCGTTCTGGGCTATACCGAAGACGACGTTGTATCTACCGATTTCAACGGCGAAATCTGCACTTCAGTATTCGATGCTAAAGCAGGTATCGCACTGAACGACAACTTCGTGAAACTGGTTTCCTGGTACGACAACGAAACCGGCTACTCTAACAAAGTACTGGACCTGATCGCTCACATCTCCAAATAAGTTGAGATGAGTGTTTGATCCAAAAAGGCGACTTCGGTCGCCTTTTTTATTGTTTTTAGACAGAGGATTGCTTAATGACTCATAAAATTTTTGCACTTCCGGTAGTCGAACAACTTACCCCTGTGCTCTCCCGCCGTCAGATTGACGGTGCTGATATCATCGTCGTTGACCACCCACGCGTTAAAGCCTCCGTAGCGCTCAACGGCGCCCACCTGCTCTCCTGGAAACCGGAAGGCGAAGCAGAAGGCTTATGGCTGAGCGATGCGACCTCCTTCAAAAAAGGGGCCGCAATCCGCGGTGGCGTACCGATCTGCTGGCCGTGGTTCGGCCCGTCCGCACAGCCGGGTTTGCCGTCTCACGGTTTTGCCCGCAACCAGCAATGGACGCTGAAAGCGCATAACGAAGATGACAACGGCGCAGTGCTGACCTTTGAGCTGCAGGCTAATGATGAAACCCGCGCCCTCTGGCCGCACGATTTCACCCTGTATGCCCGCTTCAAGCTGGGTAAAACCTGTGAAATCGAACTGGAAGCTCACGGCGAGTTCGAAACCACCTCTGCCCTGCACACCTATTTCAACGTGGGTGATATCAGCGCCGTGAAGGTGAGCGGCCTGGGCGATACCTATATCGACAAAGTGGATAACGCGAAAGAAGGCAAACTGAGCGACGGCGTTCAGGCATTCCCTGACCGTACCGACCGCGTTTACCTGCACCCGGAAGCGTGCAGCGTGATCCACGACGGCGCCCTGAACCGCGGCATTGAAGTGGTCCATCATCATCACAGCGACGTGGTGGGCTGGAACCCGGGCCCTGCGCTGTCCGTCAGCATGGCCGATATGACGGATGAAGGCTACAAAACGTTTGTCTGCGTGGAAACCGCTTGCGTGAGCAACCCGCAAAAAGCGAGTGAGGAAAAACCGTCCCGTTTAGGGCAGACGATTCGCATTGTTAAGCGATAAATTCACTGCACCACGCTAAAGCAAACGGGGCGCAAGCGCCCCGTTTTGATGCAAAGATTGCACTGAATTAATGCGCAATCAGAACTTGTAGCTCACACCCACAGAGAAGATGCCTGCCCAGGACTTATCGACCATCGGGCTATCCTTCACTTCGTCGCTCAGACGCTCATAGCGGCCGGTACCGTACACGCTCCAGTCGCCAAGGAAGTTGTAGCTCGCGGTCAGCTCCAGGTAAGGATCCCAGCCGTCATCTGCACTGTAGCTTTTCAGACCACTGCGGCGGGACTCGTTTTTAGAGACGCCGTAGTAGTAATCGTTGTAGTTCTCGCTGTTGTACTGCACACCGATACCCGGCGTCAGGGTGAGCCCACCGTTGGTGTAGCGGTACAACCACGCCAGATCCCAGATAAAGCCGTTGCTGTTATCCAGCGTGTCACCCGCCAGGGCCGTACGCAGGAAGCCATACTCGGTGTTATGTACATACGAGAGCCCGGCCATCATGGTGCTTTTACGCTTGTCGAGCTGGCGAAGCGCATGGCTGTCGCTGTCACCCGGCTTGAAGTGCGTTGGGTCGTAGTAGGCCATGATGGAGAGCTTATCGGCCTTATCGTTCCAGAGATAGTAGCCGCCGCCGAGCCCGCGGAACCAGACGTTGTCGCCTTCATAGGTGATAACGGGAACAGGATAAACATCACGGTCATACTGTTTATACGGGCTGTTAATGACGCCAACACCCGCGCCAACCGTCCACTGACTTTCCGCCTGCGCGGTGTTCACTGCGGTCGCGGCAAGGATGCCTAATGCCAGAAGTTTGAGTTTGGTCACAATCCATTCTTTCCTGTAGTCAAATAATCAGCGGATGAAGTGTAACCGCCATTCCCGTACATCCCAAAATTTTTTGCCTGCTAATCAGTCTGATTAACCCGTTATTTTTAACTTTTCAGATGACAACACGCTTTCATTTATATGACCACTGAATGAAAAACGTGCATTTGTCTTATAACGACAGTGGAAATTTTTGGATGAGTTATTGATATGTCATTGAAAGTAGATTTTCTGGGCATGCAAGTTTTGCAAATGCCATCTACGCTTTAATTTAAGAAGAGTTTTCCTGAACACCCTGCGGTTCTTAGCGTCTGACCTGGCACACAGGTTGCTGCTCTGGCAGTAAGGTGCGAGAGATTCTCTTCCGGGAGCCTCCACTACTCATACGAACGGCTCTTATCCTGTGCTAAAAAACGAAAGGACGGCATGCCATGAATATATTCGATCACTATCGCCAGCGCTATGAAGCTGCCAAGGACGAAGAGTTCACACTGCAGGAGTTTCTTACCATCTGTCGGCAAGATCGCAGTGCCTATGCCAATGCGGCAGAACGGCTATTGATGGCTATTGGTGAGCCAAACATGGTTGACACTGCCCTGGAGCCTCGGCTTTCCCGTCTCTTTTCGAATCGGGTGGTCGCCCGATACCCGGCGTTTGAAGAGTTCTATGGTATGGAAGATGCCATCGAACAGATTGTCTCCTATCTGAAGCATGCCGCCCAGGGTCTGGAAGAGAAGAAACAGATCCTCTATTTACTCGGCCCGGTGGGGGGCGGTAAATCCTCGCTGGCTGAACGCCTGAAGTCGCTGATGCAGCGCGTTCCTATTTATGTGCTGAGCGCCAACGGTGAACGCAGCCCGGTGAACGACCATCCGCTGTGCCTGTTCAATCCGCAGGAAGACGCGCAGATTCTGGATAAAGAGTATGGCATCCCGCGTCGCTACCTCGGCACCATCATGTCGCCGTGGGCGGCAAAACGCCTGCACGAGTTTGGTGGCGACATCACCAAATTCCGCGTGGTGAAGGTCTGGCCGTCTATCCTTGAGCAGATCGCCATCGCCAAAACAGAACCCGGTGATGAGAACAACCAGGATATCTCGGCGCTGGTGGGTAAAGTCGATATCCGTAAGCTGGAAAACTTCGCGCAAAACGATCCGGATGCCTACGGTTACTCAGGCGCGCTGTGCCGTGCGAACCAGGGGATTATGGAATTCGTCGAGATGTTTAAAGCACCGATTAAAGTGCTGCATCCTCTGCTGACGGCTACCCAGGAAGGCAACTACAACGGGACGGAAGGTATCTCCGCCCTGCCGTTTAACGGGATTATCCTCGCCCACTCGAACGAATCTGAATGGGTGACCTTCCGTAATAACAAAAACAATGAGGCCTTCCTTGACCGCGTGTACATCGTCAAGGTGCCTTATTGCCTGCGGATCTCCGAAGAGATCAAAATTTACGAGAAACTGCTTAACCACAGCGAGCTGGTGCATGCCCCCTGCGCGCCCGGCACGCTGGAAACGCTGTCGCGCTTCTCCATCCTTTCGCGTCTGAAAGAGCCGGAAAACTCCAGCATCTATTCGAAAATGCGCGTCTATGACGGTGAAAGCCTGAAAGATACCGACCCGAAAGCGAAGTCGTATCAGGAATACCGCGACTATGCCGGGGTTGATGAGGGGATGAACGGTCTGTCCACGCGCTTCGCGTTTAAGATCCTCTCCCGCGTCTTTAACTTCGACCATGCGGAAGTGGCGGCCAACCCGGTTCATCTGTTCTACGTGCTGGAGCAGCAAATCGAACGCGAGCAGTTCCCGCAGGAGCAGGCTGAACGCTACCTTGAGTTCCTCAAAGGTTACCTGATCCCGAAATACGCCGAGTTCATTGGCAAAGAGATCCAGACGGCCTACCTGGAATCCTATTCAGAATACGGGCAGAACATTTTCGACCGTTATGTCACCTATGCTGACTTCTGGATCCAGGATCAGGAGTACCGCGACCCGGATACCGGCCAGCTGTTTGACCGTGAATCCCTGAACGCGGAGCTGGAAAAAATCGAGAAGCCTGCCGGGATCAGCAACCCGAAAGACTTCCGTAACGAGATTGTCAACTTTGTCCTGCGCGCCAGAGCGCATAACAACGGGCGCAATCCGAACTGGACCAGCTACGAGAAGCTGCGCACGGTCATTGAGAAGAAAATGTTCTCCAATACCGAAGAGCTGCTGCCGGTGATCTCGTTTAACGCCAAAACCTCAACCGATGAGCAGAAAAAACACGACGACTTTGTCGACCGTATGATGGAAAAAGGCTACACCCGCAAGCAGGTCCGCCTGCTCTGTGAATGGTATCTGCGCGTGCGTAAATCGTCTTAAAAACAAGTGCCCGGTGGCGGTTAGCGCTGACCGGGCCTACAAAATGCAAGTTGGCAAATGCAGTACGGGGGGTATATGACCTGGTTTATTGACCGGCGTCTTAACGGCAAAAACAAGAGCACGGTGAACCGCCAGCGCTTCTTGCGTCGTTATAAAGCGCAAATTAAACAGTCTATCTCCGAGGCCATCAACAAACGCTCGGTGACCGACGTCGACAGCGGCGAGTCTGTCTCCATCCCCACCGATGACATCAGCGAACCGATGTTTCATCAGGGGCGAGGCGGCCTGCGCCATCGCGTACACCCAGGTAATGACCACTTCGTTCAGAACGACAGAATTGAGCGTCCTCAGGGCGGCGGCGGTGGTTCAGGAAGCGGTCAGGGACAGGCCAGCCAGGACGGTGAAGGTCAGGACGAATTTGTCTTCCAGATTTCGAAAGACGAATATCTCGACCTGCTGTTTGAAGACCTGGCGCTGCCGAATCTGAAAAAGAATCAGCATCGTCAGCTTAATGAATACAAAACCCATCGCGCGGGCTATACCGCCAACGGCGTGCCCGCCAATATCAGCGTCGTGCGTTCGTTGCAGAATTCGCTGGCGCGACGAACGGCCATGACGGCGGGCAAACGGCGCGAACTGCGCGAGCTGGAGAGCAGCCTGAAGGTCGTGGAAAACACGGAACCGGCGCAACTGCTGGAAGAGGAGCGTCTGCGTAAAGAGATTGCGGAACTAAGAGCGAAGATCGAACGGGTACCGTTTATAGACACCTTCGACCTGCGCTACAAGAATTACGAAAAACGCCCTGAGCCCTCCAGCCAGGCGGTAATGTTCTGTCTGATGGACGTTTCCGGCTCGATGGACCAGGCCACGAAGGATATGGCGAAGCGTTTTTATATTCTGCTCTACCTGTTCCTGAGCAGAACCTATAAGAACGTGGAGGTGGTTTATATTCGTCACCACACTCAGGCGAAAGAGGTGGATGAACATGAGTTCTTCTACTCGCAGGAGACCGGCGGGACCATCGTATCAAGCGCCCTGAAGCTGATGGATGAAGTGGTGAAAGAGCGTTACGACCCGGCGCAGTGGAACATTTATGCCGCGCAGGCGTCCGATGGCGACAACTGGGCCGATGACTCACCGCTGTGTCACGAGATTCTGGCGAAGAAAATTCTGCCGGTGGTGCGTTACTACAGCTATATCGAAATTACCCGTCGCGCGCACCAGACCCTGTGGCGGGAGTATGAACATCTGCAAGCAATGTTCGATAATTTTGCCATGCAGCATATCCGTGACCAGGATGATATTTATCCGGTGTTCAGGGAGCTGTTCCACAAGCAATCTGCTACCAGCAACGCATAATCCAACAGCCAGCGAACCCGCTGGCTGTTTTCTTTCGACCTCGTTCATCCCGTGCTAATGTAGAACCCTGCAAAATGGATTATCACCGGGAAATCGTTATGACTGACGACGTTATTGGGGCAGGAACCCACCAGCAGCTGATTACCTTACTCACCGAACAGGGCGCGCGGTTTCGCGTTATGGAGCATGCGGCGGTCGGGAAATGTGAAGCGGTAAGTGAAATTCGCGGGACCGATCTGCGGCAAGGCGCCAAAGCCCTGGTCTGCAAGGTGAAGGGAAACGGCGTAAAAAAACACGTTCTGGCGATCCTCGCCGCCGATCTGCAGGCCGACCTGAGCCAGCTTGCCAGCCATTTTGGCGGGCTGAAGGCCTCCCTCGCCAGCCCGGCTGAGGTCGATACCCTGACCGCCTGCGTTTTCGGCGCTATCCCGCCCTTTAGCTTCCATCCTGATTTGGCGCTGGTTGCCGACCCGCTGCTGTTCGAGCGCTTTGACGAAATCGCCTTTAACGCCGGTTTACTGGAGAAATCCGTGATTATGGATACCCAGGATTACCTGCGCATCGCCCGTCCTGAGCTGGTGACCTTCCACAAAGCGTAACCGCGATGGCTGACGCCCCTGTCAGCCTTTTCTTTCCAGAAACAGCACGGAGGCGACGAGAATAATGGCAATAGCGAAAAACGATGAGGAGATAATCAGCGTTTCAACAAACATGTGATCGTTCATGATGGCGACCCCTTTTGCGATATCTGCCTTCGTTTTAATCCGCGTAAATGACAAGGTTATGACAGCAATATAATCTTTTTAAAACTGTCCTCCGACGCGTTTGCGCGTACAGTAAGCAAGTTGATTATTTTGGCAAGGATTCCCTATGTTTGACCCTACTCTGCTCATTCTTCTGGCACTCGCCGCGCTCGGCTTTGTCAGCCATAACACCACCGTCGCCATCTCGATTCTGGTGCTGATTATTGTTCGCGTGACCCCGTTAAATACCTTCTTCCCGTGGATAGAAAAACAAGGCCTCACCATCGGGATCATCATTTTAACCATCGGAGTAATGGCGCCCATCGCCAGCGGCACGCTTCCCGCTTCAACCCTGCTGCACTCGTTTGTAAACTGGAAATCGCTGGTGGCGATCGCGGTGGGGATTTTTGTTTCGTGGCTGGGCGGGCGCGGCGTTACGCTGATGAGCAGCCAGCCCTCGCTGGTGGCGGGTCTGCTGGTGGGCACCGTGCTGGGCGTGGCGCTCTTTCGCGGCGTTCCGGTGGGGCCGCTGATTGCGGCAGGCCTTGTCTCTCTGTTTATTGGGAAGTCGTAGTCAGGCTGGCCATATAACGCGCCGGCGTCTGGCCCAGTCCCTTTCTGAACATGGTGATAAACGCGGTGGTAGAGTCATAGCCGAGTGTCTGTGCCACCTGCTGTACCGATTTCCCACCGATCAAATGCTGTAACGCCACGATCAGCTGCAGCTGGTGACGCCAGCGGCGAAAGCTTAAACCGGTCTCTTTCACCACCAGCCGCGCCAGGTTGCGTTCGCTCATGGCAAAGTGGCTCGCCCACTGCGTCAGCGTCTGCCAGGCGGCGGGCTCTTCCGCCATTTTCTCGCTCATCAGCCGAATTTTAGGATGGGGCGAGACGGGCAGCTGCAGATGCTCCTGACGCTGGAGCGGCAGCTCGTCAAACAGAACGTCTACCAGGCGCGACGTGGCCGCAAGAGAGAGTTGTTCACGCGATTTTTCCGCCAGGGATAAAATCAGCTCCCGCACCAGAGGGGAGATTTTCAGGGTGCAGCAGCGGTCGGGCAAGCTTGCCGCCCCCGGCTCAATGAACAAAAAGCAGAGCTGCGCGCCCGGGGTGGCCCTGTTGCTGTGCGGCATCTGGCCGGGGATCCAGACGGCGTACTGGGGCGGAACCATCAGCATGGCATTTTCCACTTCGCAGGTGATCGCGCCGCCGAGGGCCAGAATCAGCTGCCCCTTACGGTGATGATGCCGGGGAATATACTGTTCCTCCGCCACCACGCGGATGCGAAATGCGACGGCCGCATCGTGCTGGCTATCGGGATCATAGCCGTCCAGTCCCAGACCAATCATCAGTTTGTCCGATTTTAGCGATAAACTGTCATTTTAGCCTGATTTAAACCGCCGGGAAAATCGGTATTGTGTGCGCTCGCTTGAACGTATGAGAACATAATGACTACTGCTATTCGCACCTCAGGAAAACACGGCGCGCTGTTGATTGCAGGCATCCTGATGATTGCCACTACGCTTCGCGTCACCTTTACCGGCGCAGCCCCGCTGCTCGACACTATTCGTCTTGATTATGGCTTAAGCACGGCGCAAACCGGTCTGCTGACCACCCTGCCCCTGCTGGCTTTCGCCCTTGTCTCACCGCTTGCCGCAGGCGTTGCCCGACGTATTGGCATGGAGCGCAGCCTGTTTGTCGCCCTGCTGCTGATTTGCGCCGGAATTGCACTTCGCTCGCTGCCTTCCGCCGCGCTGCTTTTCATCGGAACCGCGGTCATCGGCTGCGGAATTGCGCTCGGGAACGTGCTGTTACCCGGATTAATTAAGCGTGACTTCCCGGGCCAGGTAGCCCGACTCACCGGGGCCTATTCCCTGACGATGGGCGTCTCGGCGGCGTTTGGCTCAGCGATGATTGTTCCCCTGGCGCAGGGTAGCGCAGGCTGGCATGGCGCGCTGCTGATGCTAATGGCGTTTCCGCTGGTCGCGCTGCTGCTCTGGCTGCCGCAGTGGCGCCTGAAACACGTTGCGACGGTAACGGGCGCTGGCGCTCTGCATAACCGCGCCATCTGGCGCTCGGCCCTCGCCTGGCAGGTCACGCTCTTTTTGGGGATTAACTCGCTGATTTACTACGTCATCATCGGCTGGCTGCCGGCGATATTGCTCAGCCACGGCTACAGCGAAGCGCAGGCCGGCTCGGTGCACGGACTGTTGCAGCTGGCCACGGCCGTGCCGGGGCTTGCCGTTCCGCTGATCCTCCACCGTCTGAAAGACCAGCGGGGGATCGCCGGCGCGGTGGCGCTGATGTGCGCGGTAAGCGCGGCGGGGCTATGGTTTATGCCTGACATGGCGGTGATGTGGACGCTGGTGTTTGGCTTTGGCTCTGGAGCAACGATGATCCTCGGCCTGACGTTCATCGGTCTGCGCGCCAGCTCCGCGCACCAGGCTGCGGCTCTGTCCGGCATGGCGCAGTCGATTGGCTATCTGCTCGCCGCCTGCGGCCCTCCGCTGATGGGGAAAATTCACGATAGCGCGGGAGACTGGCAAATCCCGCTTCTGGGCTGCGCTCTGGCCGCCGTGATAATGGCACTCTGCGGCGTGCTTGCCGGGCGAGACCGCGAGATCTCGCCCCGTTAAAGACTGTGGCAGACCATCGGGTCTGCCTTTTCCTACCCGCGAGCCGCGCGCAGCATCGCCTGCACCAGCACGACCGGACGGCCTTCCAGCGCGGCACGCTCATGCTGGAATAAGGTGATCACGAAGAACGGGTGCGTGACCAGTTCTGCGGCGCGAATTTCCCCCTGTTCGTCCCAGCCCGTAACATGCATGTCACCGCTTTCCAGCGCCTGTGCAAACGCCGGCGACACGCCATAGTTACAGTGATAGCCCTCTTCAATTTCCGGCTTGCCGTACGCTTTCGCGATCAGCGTATTTTTGCGCAGCTCAATGGCATCGGTTTTTTCCACCAGCGAGCAGGTCAGCGGCGCAATCACCATGGTGCCTTCGGTATCCGTCTCGGCATGTGCCGCATCGGCCCAGCCCAACACATTACGAGCATACTCAATCAGCGCGTGCTGGAATCCGCCGCAGGTGCCAAGGAACGGTACGCCGTTTTCACGCGCGTAGCGCGCGGCGATAAAGGCGGCCTCAGTGTTTTTATAGGGGCTGGCAGGCACCAGCCAGATGGCATCGTAGCCCACCAGATCTTCAGGGCTCGTCAGCTCCGTGGTGGCAAGCCAGTCGTAATCGGCGGTGAGGTCAAGGACTGCGGCGGCGTCGTCAATCGCCAGCGGGATCGCCTGATGCGCAATAACACTGGGATTGTAATCGCCAACCAGCGCAATGCGCAGCGTCGTTTTAACCGGGAGGTGTTCCATGAAAGGTTCCTTATGCCAGAGTATTATCAGATAACATAAGGAACCTCAGACTACCGATCTTCTGCAATTATCACAATACCTTAAATTGGGAGGGTGGAATTATGATTCAATGCAAACGCGTATACGAGCAGGCTGGCCCGGACGACGGCTATCGGGTGCTGGTGGACAAACTGTGGCCGCGCGGGGTTAAAAAGACGGACCTCGCGTATGATGAATGGTGTAAAACGCTCACGCCCTCGAATGAATTACGCAAGGCCTTTCATAGCGAAACCATTGATTTCGCCGCCTTCAGCAAAGCCTATCGGGAAGAGCTGGCGCAGCATGCTGACGAGGGAATGCGTCTGGCGACGCTGGCGAACAGGCAGACCGTCACCCTGCTCTTTGCTGCCAAAGACACGAAGCAAAATCACGCCCTGGTATTAGCCGACTGGCTGCGCCATCTCTGATCAGCCGATCGCCAGCTCATCGAGGATTTGCGGCGCTTCATCGGGAGTGAGCGGCATCAGATGTTCGGCGCGGACAAAGGCAAAGCCGTGCTGATTGTCAAAGGCGTAAACATCGCCAGTCACCAGCCAAAGGGCGCGATCGGCGGTAGCGGGTAATTGCGTCATCACGCCGTTGACCGGGTTAACGAAACGCAGGCCGGGCTGACACAGGCCAAACAGCTCAACAGATTTACCAATATTGCGACGGCCTGACGCCGTGCGGGCACCGATGATCATCGCCATGCTGCCCGGTTTAAGCTGAAACATACTTCTCTCACGGTAACGGTAGCCAGGAACTGGCTAAGAATAATCCTAAAGAGAAGTGTATCGCAGGCAATATACGTCTGTCACCTGGCGGGTTGCGGACGATCGCGACGGTAGAGCGTCCATTCATCAATCACTTCGCCCCCCGGTAGTTTGCACTCCGTGCGTACGCCCTGCGGGCTTTGAACCGGGATCTGTTCCCCGCCTTTCTCCAGGCAGTACACGGAGGCCGGGTTCGCCATACCGATAGCGTGCGGTGGTTTCGGGGCATCGGGTGGGGTTGTTTTCGCGGTGCAGGCAGCCAGGGGAAGCGCCAGCGCCAGAAGCAGAAATCTCATCTCATTGATCCTTGTGACATCATGACAATCTAAGGTTAACGGGTCATCGCCCCTTTCTCCATGATTTCTCCATTTTAACTGCACTTTTCAACACTATAGTGTGGCATGTTCTCGATATGACCAGAGAACATCATTCCGTAATCAAGATGTCTTTGCCCCGGTCTCAACAACGGGGCCTTTTTTTCTCTGCTGCTGCCCTCTCCCTGCATATATTAAATTTTTTATATTCATGTTTTACTATGCCTGAAGTCTAAAAATTCAGCATAACATGCAGATGCAGACGTCTTCTGCCTGGGAGTCATTCTACGTCATGTCGGATATTATCCTTGCCCGTGTTTCAGAAACCCTCGCCACTGAACAATCCCTTGAAGGTCTCGTTCGCCAGCTGCTGGAGATGCTGGAGATTGTGACTGACATGGAGTCGACTTACCTCACCAAGGTAGATATCGAAGCCCGACTGCAGCATATCCTCTACGCCCGCAACAGCAAGCAGATGACAATTCCTGAGGGGCTGAGCGTCCCATGGGATGAAACACTGTGCAAGCGCGCGCTGGATAGCGACACCGTATTCAGCAACGACGTTCCCGAACGCTGGCCGGAGTGCGAGGCGGCGAAAGCGCTCGGCATTACGACCTACATGAGTATTCCTGTCCATCTTGCGGATGGTTCACTCTACGGAACGCTTTGTGCCACCAGCACGGCCAGAAAGCCGCTTAGCGAGCGCGGTGAACAGGTTCTGAAGTTATTCGCCGGGCTGATTGCCCAGTCCATTCAGAAAGAGTCGCTGGTAACCCAGCTTCGCGAAGCCAATGCGGCCCTCATCGCGCACTCTTACACGGATGCCCTTACCGGTTTACCCAACCGTCGCGCCATTTTTGAAGATCTGACCACGCTGTTTTCCCTGGCGCGGCACCTTAAGCGTAACACCGTCATCGCGTTCATCGATCTGGATGATTTCAAGCTGATTAACGATCGCTACGGCCACGAGGCTGGCGACCAGTTCCTGATTGAAGTGGGCAAGCGTCTGACGGAAGAAAAACAGCAGGACGATATCATTGGCCGGCTGGGCGGCGATGAGTTTCTGGTGGCGTCGTTGAGCACATCCCACAGCGAAGGAGATAACGCGCAGGTCACGCTGCTCAAAACGCGTCTCAGCGCCTCTATTGCCGGTGAATACTGGCTGGGTAGCGTCAACCTCATTTACCCCGGAGCCAGCGTTGGCGTTATCGAAGTGGACCCTCAGATAACCGATCCGGACAGCGCATTACGCGACGCAGATGTCGCGATGTATCAGGATAAGAAAGGAAAAAGCAAAACACGCTTTCTCACTATGGATTAACCCCGTACACTCTACGGCGTTACAAAAACCGAAACAGGTGATGATATGAGAATAGGGATCCTCTTCCCGGTCGTTATTTTTATAACGGCGGTGATTTTTTTAGCATGGTTTTTTGTCGGTGGTTACGCGGCGCCTGGGGCATAAATGAGAAAAACGACCCTCGTTATGCTGATCGTTGCCATCGCGGCATTTGCCGGCACGCAGCTTGGCTGGTGGTAAACGCCACTACGTAAAAAGGCCGCCATCTGGCAGCCTTTTTTCACGCTTGTAAGCCTTAGCTTTTGATTTTTCTGTAGATAAACAGAACAACCAGCGCACCAATCACCGCGACGGCGAAACTGCCGAAGTTAAAGCCATCGACTTTGCCAAAACCGAACAGCGTACTGATCCAGCCGCCGACTACCGCGCCGATAATACCCAGTATTACGGTGACGATAAACCCACCGCCATCTTTGCCCGGCATGATCCACTTCGCCAGAATACCCGCAATAAGCCCAAAGATAATCCAGGATAAAATTCCCATAACTTTCCTCTCTGTATGGTTTTTGTCATTAAATCAACGACACAAAAAAGAATAGCACAGGATTTCAGAAAGGAAATTTGTGATAGGCATCACAATGAGAGAGTGCGCAATTATTCATCAACAAAAAGGTCCAGCCGCATAAACTGTGGGGTTGCATCTTTTGTTGAGAAAGATTATCTTTCTCAACACTGAATAGTTGAGCGTAACACTCAGGTATTCAGTACGACATTGCTCACATTGCTTCCAGTATTTCTTGCCCACTCCTGAGTGGGCTTTTTTTTTCTGTTCATACCCCAACAAACGCGTACCGGTTACGTCCTGCGCGCTTTGCCTGATAGAGCGCCTGGTCAGCGGCAATAATGATATTCTGCTGGCTGCCCGCGATGTCGACCGCACGCGCGGTGGAAATCCCGACGCTTACCGTCACCCGTCCGAAGGGGCTAAAATCATGCGCGATTTGCAGGGAGAACACGTTGCGAATAATCGTCTGCGCCAGTCGAAGCGCCTCCTGAATATCCGTATCAGGCAATATCAGCGCAAACTCCTCTCCACCGTAGCGCGCTACAATCTGATTATCACGGGTAAGGCTCTCCCTGAGACTGTTTCCCAACAGCGTCAGACACCGGTCTCCTTCCGGATGGCCGTAGTTATCGTTGTATTTTTTGAAGTAGTCCACGTCCACAATCAGTATCGAAATTGCTGCGTCATGCGCGGCACACGTCGCGATTTCCGAGAGGATTCTTTCATCAAAAATGCGACGGTTGTACAGCCCGGTCAACGCATCCTCGGAAGCGATAATCTTCAGCGCCTTATTATCTCTGGTTTTTCTGGATAAGTCGGAATACAGGAAGTATGACGCGACGATAAGTATCGCAGTGAAAACGAAAATGAGCAGCGCCAGCTGAATAGCCTGCTTGCGCCACGGAGCGAGGGCTTCATCAATGCTGACGGCCACGGTGGTCACCAGCCCGTAGCGTCGGTTTTTCTCATAGGCGTAAATGCGTTCGATTTTATCAAACCGCGAAACGGAACTGGCTATCCCGGTATTTTGTACCTTTAGGTATTTCCTGAAGAGGGGTGAATCAGAAAAAATCGTGCCGACGTAGGTATTTTTAAAGGGGTGACGGACCAGCAGCACGCCGGATTGCGTCGTTAAGCCAATGACGCCCAGGTGACCAATATTAATCTGCCCGTAAAGCGCGAGAAAATTCTCGATACCCAGCGTCACCACCACGACACCGTTAAATGCCCCGGTGTGGGTTTCAAGGCGACGACTAATGGTAATGACCCATTTACCATTGGTTCTGCTTACCACGGGCTCACCAATAAAAATCTGCTGATTTTTATTTTCCTTGTGATAGATAAAGAATGACCTGTCCGATCCTTTGCGTGGGCCTGTAAAAGTTTCGTGCAGCGCGGTAAAGATATCGCCCTGAGCGTCGTAAACAACCACATTATTAATCTGGGTAAGAAGATTATCCTGATTATTTATCATCCGCTGAATATTGGTCGCCTGTTGCGGCGTCATGCCATAAATTTCGATTATGTCGGAAACGGTAGTAATTAACATTTCGCTTTGCCGCATGATCCCCTCGGTGTAGACATCAAGGGTATGGCTCAGGTTAGCAACGCTGGTATTAATTTGCTTAATTGACTGCTGTCTGGACGTGGCAATTTGGACGGCAAGCGACAGCGAGATGATCAATGAGACAATGATGACGGTAATGGTTGTTGTGTAAAAAGTATTTTTCACATGCACGAGCTTTTCCACCTTATCACGCCTGACATCCCTGGCTGACAACTCTTGTCACTGTAACAAAGCTCGGGATAAGAGGAAAATGAATTGCACTTAAGCATACAACAGAAGCTCGTCTTTATTTCGTTTTACAAACTAACGGCCTCCCTGGGTTTAGATAAAATGACCTTAATAAAATCGATATAGGAGACGGGCTTACCAAAATAATATCCCTGTAACAGGGTTATATCATTACGGTTGAGATACTCCAGTTGCTCTTTTGTTTCTACGCCTTCAGCGACAATGCGCAAAGAGAGTTTTTTCGCCAGGTCAATGACGCAGTCCAGCAGGATCGTTGAGTCCTTTTCCTCTGAAACCCGGTTCACAAAGCTTTTATCAATTTTAATATAATCAATGGCCAGCGCATTAAGGCATGACAGCCCGGAATAACCCGTACCAAAATCATCCAGGGCAATAACAAAGCCGGCGTTATGCAGCATGTTAAGGTTTTCCACGAGGTGAGGATTATCGACCAGCGGTTCACGCTCGGTGACTTCGAGAACCAGTTTAACCTCTTTACCCTGAAACCCTTTCCCGAAAACGCGACAGTGACCGATGAATGAAGGCGCATTAATATGCCTGGCGCTGATGTTCACCCCGATATGAAACCCGTCCGGTAGCTTAGGCAAAAGCGGCTTAAGCTGGGTCACCACTTTCGCCATCAATCCTTTGGTCAGCGGTATAATCAACCCGCTACGTTCGGCAATCGGAATAAAGACATCCGGCGGGATAAAGCCTGACTTTGGATGCTTCCATCTTGCCAGGACCTCAACGCCGTACAGCCCGCCGGTATCGCCGTTCACGATCGGCTGGTAATAAGGCTCGATCTCCCCCTGCAAAATGGCCTTACGCAAGTCGTCTTCAAATGAGGTGCTTTTCCCCTTGTATCGGCGGATCAAAATGCCCACCGCCACCGATAGCGCGAGAATAAGCAGTATCAGGCTCCATCCCTGCTGCAAAAGCCGCGTCAGGCTGAAAAAGGCAGGAGGTTGCCAGGCCAGGCTAAAGGGAAATTGCGTTGATGCCGTAAGCGACCCCGTCCAGGAGGCCGCTTTCCAGCCCCTCACATCGCCGTTGCGAACAAGCATGCTTTCGCCGACAACCAGCCCCAGATCCAGGCTGTTCGATGCGCTTGCAATGACGTCCTGCAAATGCGCGTCACTGATGCTGACAATGACGCGCCCTCCCGCGATGGGCATCTGAAAGACAAGCACCGGAACGCCGTTCACCAGTCGATTGCCGGGTAACAGCATCAATTTTTCGGCAGGTAACGTCTCAGGATGAATAATCAACACGCCATTCCCGGGAAGGGAAGTACAGATGATTTTACCCTGCAGCTCGATCATGATGGCGCGCAGATGCGGTTTTAGCGCTGCCTCTGTCCCCAGCGCCAGCTGTCCGCTACTGGTACACCCTTCGGCCGCAACGCGCTTTGCCGTGCTGGCCGCACTGACGGCTTCAGCCAGAATGTTTTCTATTTTTTGGGTGCTGGCCGTGGCGGTATGACTATTACTCAGCTTCGCCATCTGCCTTAGCTGCCAGTTAATAATCAAAATGCCGCTCAGAAAAAGAAACAGAGCGCTAAGAATAGGGATCATCACGTTGCGCACGATGTTTTCCTTAATAGAAAAATCAAGCATGGATGTTCTGGTTGAAGAGCCTGTGCTAACCCGGTATTGCTTATAACAATGAAAATAGCTTAGCTGAGAATTGTCTTAAAAAACTGATACTTTCGTATGAGTTCATCTGCCGGCATTTACTCACATGACGTGACTATCAGGCTTGTTCCTTGCCCTGGCTGTGTTAAGATTTGTGAAATCAGGGAGCGGACTGGATAACTGGAAAATGAAAAAGCTCATTGCCGTTGCTATTGTTTCATCGCTTCTGGTCTTCCTGTCTCTTTATGCGGTCAATGCTGTAATCATTGGTCAGCAGAAGAGCAAACAGCGTGAAATATCCCGTACCCTTTTACATTATTCAGAAGACGTGTCCCAAAGCGTGGCGCTGGGTCTCAAAAGCATCACGACGCAGGGATGCGATAAAACCAGCCTCGATCGCTACAGACAAATTAAGCTTAATAATCTTTATTTTGCCGATATCGGCTTTATTGAGAAGGGAAAAATAGTCTGTACCGCTTTTTGGGGGAAACTCGCGACGCCCGTTGCACTTCCTGCAGAACTGCATAAAACGCCGAGGGGCTTTCTCCTGGCCCAGTTTTCGAGAAAAGACTTTTTCACGGGTAATGCGGCAATTTATAATAATATTATTATCTTCACCTCCCGCTATGCTTACGATAAATTCACCCCGGTTACCGCAAGCTATTCGCTCAGTGCTACCACCAAAGACTTCGGCAGAGTCTTTTTTTCGGCCGCCACGGTGCTAAATCAGCAGAGCTGGCTGCATTCGACGTTGTTTACCCTGACCCTGACACAGTGCAGCGCCTTCTGGGACCTGTGCGTCATCGTGAAGCATCACGACGCCGGGCTGGCCTCGTTACCTCCGTTTATCTTTGCGCTTCTTGCGGTCATTCTCTGTTTTATCTGGATTGCGATAACGTTATTTATCTTCCGTATCTATGAAGACCGTTTTTCGCTGGAACGTACGCTGATAAAAGCCGTCCTCACGAATACCATCAGCGTTAACTATCAGCCTATTATTCGCATTCACGATCAAAAAATCGTGGGTGTAGAAGTTCTGTCGAGATGGCGCGACCAAAAGCACGGGGACGTCTCTCCGGAGCTGTTTATCCCATTAATTAAGAAGATCGGTCTGTATAAAAAATATTACAGTAATATTATCGAAAAATCCCTTTCCGAAATTGCCCCTCTGGCGATAAAACACCAGCTGATAGTCTCAATAAACGTTGGGCACAAGGAAATTGAAGATGGACAGTTCATTACCATTTTGCGTCGTGCGTGTTTTGCCAATCACCTTCCCCTTTCCCTGATGAAGGTCGAACTCTCCGAGAAAGCCGTTTCCACGGCAGATATCCTCGAGGGATTCTGTCAGGAGCTGAAATCGCTCGGCGTTAAAATATCAATAGATGATTTTGGCGTGCAGAACTCGAACCTCGCCCGCCTTTCGCTGCTTGAATATGATGAAATCAAAATTGATAAGTCGCTGGTGGACGGCATCAGCGAGCATTATAAGCAAAACATCTTTGCTATCTTCAGCGATGCCCTTGCAAGATTGAATAAAACGCTTGTTTTCGAGGGCGTGGAAAATGAAATTCAATATCGCTTTATTGCAAGCAGATATCCCGATGCGCTGATTCAGGGATGGTATTTTTCAAAAGCACTCACCCGAAGCGAGCTGGCGAAGCGACTCACCGGGGTCGCACCGTAACCCGAAGCCTTGCGCGTCCGTTTTTTTCCAGTCGGGCATTTCTATTTTTTACGCAAAAACATATAGTCGTCACATTCAGACGGTAGATTACCCTGAAGCACACTCATATTTTGGTTAAAAACGTGAAATTATCCTTACTATTCCCAGTAGTACTCTTTTGTCTGACCGTTATTTTCGCGCTGTTTATCGACGCCCCCGCTTCGCATATTCTGCGGAAAAAATGCATGTGGTCCGATAGCGTGATGCTGAGCTGTATCGCAAAGCATCAGCATAACGGTTTTTGAAGCAGACTATTCATTTCCCCACTGATTGAGGAAGTTCGCAATATCATCAACGCGACCCGCACGGATCCCGGCCTCAGTGGCCATCTCCTGCTGGGCTTCCTCGCTAATCTCCTCATTATTCGATAAACGGGTGAGCAGCAGCTGGAAGTAATGTGCCAGCGCGTCACGCTCTGACTCAGCGACCGGCTCAGCGGCTTCCGTCGCGTACTCATCGGCAATGTCATAATATTTCAGTGGGATATCGTTGTTCATAACAGTCTCGTCGCTAATCTTTACGGGTAAAGCCATCAGTATATCGGACGCCTTATCTCAACCAAAGCATTGCTTCAGATGAGTAACGCAAGCAGCGCTGCGAGAGCGGGCGCGGCCTGTACATACAAAATTTTTCGGCTGGCGGTGGCTGCGCCAAAGAGCCCGGCGATCAGCACGCAGGTCAGGAAGAAGATGGCCACCTGAATCCCCTTTTCCCCGAGCCAGAGGCTCCAGAGCAGACCGGCCGCCAGAAAACCGTTATACAGCCCCTGATTCGCGGCCAGCACGCGGGTCTCGCGCGCAAAATCAGGACGCAGATTAAAGGCCTTATGCCCTGTTTTGGTATTCCACAGGAACATTTCCAGCACAAGAATGTAGAGATGAATGAAAGCAACGACAGCGATAAGGACGGTGGCTAACATCGTGTTGTCTCCCGCAGGCAGAGGCAAAAAAAACGGGAACCCTCAGGCCCCCGCTCTTGTTTAACCCAGAATCTGGATTACATGTTCGCGATAATCGCGTCGCCAAACTCTGAGCATTTCAGCAGCTTAGCGCCTTCCATCAGACGTTCGAAATCGTAAGTTACGGTTTTCGCGTTGATCGCGCCTTCCATACCTTTAACGATCAGGTCTGCGGCTTCGAACCATTCCATATGACGCAGCATCATCTCTGCGGACAGGATGATAGAGCCCGGGTTCACTTTGTCCTGGCCCGCGTATTTAGGTGCAGTACCGTGGGTCGCTTCGAACAGGGCGCACTCGTCACCGATGTTCGCGCCAGGGGCGATACCGATACCGCCAACCTGAGCAGCCAGGGCGTCAGAGATGTAGTCACCGTTCAGGTTCATACAGGCAATCACGTCGTATTCTGCAGGACGCAGCAGGATCTGCTGCAGGAACGCATCGGCGATCACATCTTTAATGATGATCTCTTTGCCGGTGTTCGGGTTCTTAATCTTCTGCCATGGGCCACCGTCGATCAGCTCACCGCCGAACTCTTCTTTCGCCAACTGGTAACCCCAGTCTTTGAACGCGCCTTCGGTGAACTTCATGATGTTGCCTTTGTGAACCAGGGTCACAGAGTCACGGTCGTTGGTGATCGCGTATTCGATGGCCGCACGCACCAGACGTTTAGTACCGTCTTCAGAGCATGGCTTGATGCCGATACCGCAATGCTCAGGGAAGCGAATTTTCTTCACGCCCATCTCTTCGCGCAGGAATTTAATCACTTTTTCTGCATCAGCAGAGTCCGCTTTCCATTCGATACCCGCGTAGATGTCTTCTGAGTTTTCGCGGAAGATAACCATATCGGTCAGTTCAGGGTGCTTAACCGGGCTTGGGGTGCCCTGATAGTAACGAACCGGACGCAGACACACGTACAGGTCCAGCTCCTGACGCAGTGCCACGTTCAGGGAACGGATACCGCCGCCAACTGGCGTCGTCAGTGGGCCTTTAATAGCAACGCGGTAGTCGCGGATCAGGTCCAGCGTTTCTGCTGGCAGCCAGACGTCCTGGCCATAAACTTGAGTAGATTTCTCACCGGTGTAAATTTCCATCCAGGAAATTTTACGCTCGCCTTTGTAGGCTTTCTCAACAGCGGCATCAACCACTTTCAGCATCGCCGGGGTAACGTCTACACCGATACCGTCACCTTCGATGAACGGGATAATCGGATTGTGAGGAACGTTAATCTTGCCGTTTTGCAGGGTGATCTTTTTACCTTCCGCCGGAACAACTACTTTGCTTTCCATTAACCTCTCCTTCGAGCGCTTCTGGTTGTTACTGATCTTATGTTAATAAATTGTAATGAGCCCTTCGATAGTACCTGATTGTCCTGCGCCATGAAAGGTCTTCGTTATTAGGCTATAATGCGGCAATTGATAACGCCTGAAAATACCATGAAGAAAACTTCTTTTACAAAACACCGGGTTGAGCGATTCAGCTCGCGACAAGCCGCCAGAAGACCGCAGGAAACCCAGCCGAAGCGGGTGATTTTGTTCAATAAACCCTACGATGTTTTGCCGCAGTTTACCGATGAAGCCGGGCGCAGCACGCTGAAGGACTACATTCCTGTTCAGGGCGTCTACGCGGCCGGGCGCCTGGACCGCGACAGCGAAGGCCTTCTGGTCTTAACCAACGACGGCGCGTTGCAGGCGAAGCTCACGCAGCCGGGCAAACGCACCGGCAAAATTTACTTCGTCCAGGTGGAAGGCGAGCCGGATGACGCGACGCTGGCAGCACTACGCAGCGGCGTGACGTTGAACGATGGCCCAACCCTGCCCGCGGGTATTGAACGCGTAAATGAACCAGAGTGGCTGTGGCCGCGCAACCCGCCGATTCGCGAACGCAAATCCATCCCAACAAGCTGGCTCAAAATCACCCTTTATGAAGGCCGCAACCGCCAGGTTCGGCGCATGACCGCACACGTCGGCTTCCCTACCCTGCGTCTGATTCGCTACGCCATGGGCAGCTACACCCTGGAAACGCTGGCAAACGGCGAATGGCGCGACATCACCCCTTAAGGAGTCACTATGTTTAAACCTCATGTCACGGTTGCCTGCGTGGTCCACGCCAGGGGTAAATTCCTTGTTGTCGAAGAGAGCATTAACGGCAAAGCGCTGTGGAACCAGCCTGCCGGACACCTTGAAGCCAATGAAACCCTGCTGCAGGCAGCGAAACGCGAGCTGTGGGAAGAGACCGGCATTCACGCTGAGCCGCAGCACTTCATCCGTATGCACCAGTGGATCGCGCCGGATCACACCCCGTTTCTGCGCTTTTTATTCGCCGTTGAGCTTAGCGAAACGTGCCCCACAGAGCCGCAGGATGACGATATCGATCGCTGTCTGTGGGTTACCGCCGACGAGATCCTGAACGCGCCAAACCTGCGCTCGCCGCTGGTTGCGGAAAGCATTCGCTGCTGGCAGTCTGCTGGCCGCTTACCGCTGGATGTCATCGGCGCATTTAACTGGCCGTTTACAGAGGGTGTCAATGGTGGGGGGGCGTGATAGAATACGCCGCCTTGAAGTTCAATGTCGTGAGTATTCCATGTCAGATAACAGCCAGAAAAAAGTGATCGTCGGCATGTCCGGCGGTGTCGATTCCTCCGTTTCCGCCTACCTGTTACAGCAACAGGGCTATAAGGTGGAGGGCCTGTTCATGAAGAACTGGGAGGAAGATGATGGCGAGGAATACTGCACCGCCGCTGCGGATCTCGCCGACGCGCAGGCCGTATGCGATAAGCTCGGCATTGAACTGCACACCGTTAACTTTGCCGCAGAATACTGGGACAACGTTTTTGAACTGTTCCTGGAAGAGTACAAAGCGGGCCGCACGCCGAACCCGGATATTCTGTGCAACAAAGAGATCAAATTTAAGGCCTTCCTGGAATTCGCCGCGGAAGATCTGGGCGCTGACTACATCGCGACCGGTCACTACGTGCGTCGCGCAGACGTCAATGGCAAAAGCCAGCTGCTGCGCGGTCTGGACGGCAACAAAGATCAAAGCTACTTCCTCTATACGCTGAGCCACGAGCAAATCGCCCAGAGCCTGTTCCCGGTCGGCGAGCTGGAAAAGCCGCAGGTGCGTAAAATCGCCGAAGAGCTGGACCTCATCACCGCGAAGAAAAAAGACTCTACCGGCATTTGCTTCATCGGCGAGCGCAAATTCCGCGATTTCCTGGGACGTTACCTGCCTGCTCAGCCGGGTAAAATTGTGACCGTCGACGGGGAAGAGATTGGCCAGCATCAGGGGCTGATGTACCACACGCTCGGCCAGCGTAAAGGCCTGGGTATTGGCGGGACCAAAGAAGGTAGCGAAGATCCGTGGTATGTTGTCGACAAAGACGTCGAAAACAATATTCTGGTTGTTGCCCAGGGCCACGATCATCCGCGTCTGATGTCCGTTGGCCTTATTGCACAGCAGCTGCACTGGGTCGATCGTGAGCCGCTGAAAGGCACCCTGCGCTGCACGGTGAAAACACGCTACCGTCAGACCGATATTCCCTGCACCATTACCGCGCTCGATGACGATCGCATTGACGTGCGTTTCGACGAGCCGGTCGCCGCCGTCACCCCGGGTCAGTCTGCTGTCTTCTACAGCGGCGAAATCTGTCTGGGCGGCGGGATCATCGAACAGCGCCTGCCGCTGCCTGCTGTTTAATACGATTCACACATAAAGGAGAGCGTGTGGCGAAGAACTACTATGACATCACCCTGGCGCTGGCGGGAATTTGCCAGTCAGCCCGTCTGGTGCAACAGCTGGCGCATCAGGGTCATTGCGACGCAGATGCCCTGCACGTTTCACTGAACAGCGTTATCGATCTCAACCCCGGCTCGACCCTGGGCGTGTTCGGCGGCAGTGAAACTAATCTTCGTCTCGGTCTTGAAACCCTGCTCGGCGTGCTTAACGCCAGCAGCCGTCAGGGATTAAACGCGGAGCTGACCCGCTACACGCTGAGCCTGATGGTGCTGGAGCGTAAGCTGAGCGCCGCAAAAGGCGCAATGAATACGCTGGGCGATCGCATTGCCGGGCTGCAGCGTCAGCTCGATCATTTTGATCTGCAGTCCGAAACGCTGCTGAGCGCTATGGCTGGCATTTATGTTGACGTCATCAGCCCGCTGGGCCCGCGTATTCAGGTCACCGGATCCCCTGCCGTGCTGCAAAGTCCGCAGGTACAGGCAAAAGTGCGCGCGTCCCTGCTGGCAGGTATCCGCGCCGCCGTGCTGTGGCACCAGGTGGGCGGTGGCCGCCTGCAGTTAATGTTTTCTCGTAATCGCCTGACCACTCAGGCAAAACAAATTCTTGCTCATTGTTAACCTCCCGGAGTTGCGAATTATGGAATTATCCTCACTGACCGCCGTATCCCCTGTCGATGGACGCTACGGCGATAAAGTCAGCGCGCTGCGCGGGATCTTCAGCGAATATGGTTTGCTGAAGTTCCGTGTTCAGGTTGAAGTACGCTGGCTGCAAAAGCTGGCCGCCCAGGCAGCAATCAAGGAAGTTCCTGCTTTTGACGAAAAGGCAAACGATTACCTTGATAAAATCGTTGCCGCGTTTAGCGAACAAGACGCCGCGCGCATTAAAACCATTGAACGCACCACCAACCACGACGTGAAAGCGGTTGAGTACTTCCTGAAAGAGAAAGTGGAAAGCGTCCCTGCGCTGCATGCCGTGTCTGAGTTCATTCACTTCGCCTGTACCTCTGAAGACATCAACAACCTCTCTCACGCGCTGATGCTCTCCACCGCGCGTAAAGAGGTGGTGCTGCCTTACTGGCGTAAAATCATCGACGCGGTTAAAGCGCTGTCCGTGGAATACCGCGACATTCCGCTGCTCTCCCGTACCCACGGCCAGCCGGCCACCCCATCCACGATGGGGAAAGAGATGGCGAACGTCGCGTACCGCATGGAGCGCCAGTACCGTCAGCTGGAGCAGGTTGAGATCCTCGGCAAAATCAACGGCGCGGTCGGTAACTATAACGCCCACATCGCCGCTTACCCGGAAGTGGACTGGCACCAGTTCAGCGAAGAGTTCGTGACCTCTCTGGGCATTCAGTGGAACCCGTACACCACGCAGATTGAGCCGCACGACTATATCGCCGAACTGTTTGACTGCATCGCGCGCTTCAACACCATCCTGATCGACTTCGATCGCGACGTGTGGGGCTACATCGCCCTGAACCACTTCAAGCAGAAAACCATCGCCGGTGAAATCGGCTCTTCCACCATGCCGCACAAAGTGAACCCAATCGACTTCGAAAACTCCGAAGGCAACCTGGGCCTGGCGAACGCCGTGCTGCAGCATATGGCAAGCAAACTGCCGGTATCCCGCTGGCAGCGCGACCTGACCGACTCCACCGTACTGCGTAACCTGGGCGTGGGCATTGGCTACGCGCTGATCGCGTACCAGTCCACCCTGAAAGGCGTGAGCAAGCTGGAAGTGAACCGTGACCGTCTGCTGGACGAGCTGGACCACAACTGGGAAGTGCTGGCGGAGCCAATCCAGACCGTGATGCGCCGTTACGGTATCGAAAAACCGTACGAGAAGCTGAAAGAGCTGACCCGCGGCAAACGCGTTGACGCCGAAGGCATGAAGCAGTTTATCGACGGTCTGGCGCTGCCGGAAGAAGAGAAAACGCGCCTGAAGGCGATGACCCCGGCGAACTACATTGGCCGCGCCATCACCATGGTCGACGAGCTGAAGTAACGCCCCTCTCCCCCTTTTCGCCCGAAAAGGGGGATGCTTTTCCCCGGTTTACTCAATGTTTATCCCCACAACAACATAATCAGCGTTAGACTGCTTAGCAAAAAACACAACCAACACCAAAACAATAACTTATTTACTAATCAGTGATTTATGATATTTGCAGTGCGGACATTATCAGACAATAATGGTCATTTTATCACCCCAAATCATGCCCCCAGCACGATTTTGCCCCCAAATTTGCCCCAAAAAAACCTATTTTGCGTAGCTCCTTCCAGTTTCAAACCTTAGCGCTTTACGCGTTTCTTCTCGATCACCATACATAATCGACACGAATCCGTTTGTAAGACTTAACCGGCACGCGCTACTTTTCTCTCTACCCTATACTTTCAGTCTGACTGAAGGTTTCTATGTGCGGACGTTTTGCAAAAGCCCAAACCCGTGAAGAGTATCTGGCCTTGTCGGTCCCTCTTTTAAATATCCATTTTCTGAATACGCCCTGGTATGGATCTGCTTACACCCCATGGTTCTTTAAGATGATGTATCGCCAAATCATCGGGTTCCATTCCTGTACTACGTTCACGGCGCAGCGATGCACGAAGCTGATCATCAATTCTGGCACGGACATAATCGGGATGAAATTCCTGGCGAAAGAACTGGTGTGCTTGCAGGCCACTCCGCAGAAAGAGCTTTTTGGTCAGCCTGTCCACACGCTGGTACAACAGTTTACAAGAGATCCCAATAAGTCGCGCAGCGCCCTGCATTGAATCCCGCATCAGCAGACTGTACACGGTCGTTTTGTCCTGATGGGAGTAATCGCTCATGCTACGGTGTTTCTGTAGCACTTCCGTTGCACTATGGTAACTGACGCCAGGACAGTGACGGAGCGTCTCATAGTAATGCAGCAGAGGGGCATGGCTATCAATCGAAATCAGGGAACGCAGGATCCGGGAATGCATCCCGCGGTCGCCAATAAAAATAAACCGGTCCACATCATTGTTTCGCCTGATGCACTGCAGAATCTCCTGCAGTGAATGATAGGAACTTAGATCAATGATGCAGGTATGCTGCGCTAGCTGGATATGAGCAAACAATACCTTAACGGCAACACGCAGATAATGATTACGGGTTTCAATACGATAGGTCACGTTTATGTTCCATCACACCAGGAAGAGGCACGCAGTCCTCTTCCTGTTCACGGGGGATTAGAAGCTGAAGCGAATACCGGCCATGCCTTGCATCGGTTCATCCACATAACCGCTCTGGCGGTAGTTCAGTTCGCCGTATAGCGTCACATCTTTAGCAGGGCTCACGGTGATACCCGCACCGTACTTACCGGCAGTGCCGTTCTGGTTATTCCTGAAGCGGTTCACTTCGTTAATCACCACTTCATTCGACCGCACCAGCTCCTGCTCGATGCCGACACTCAGGTACGGGCGGAACGTGGTGCTGCCCATCAAGAAATCGGTGGCCACGCGGGTTCCGGCTTCAGCGGTCAGGGAGCGGGCTTTCCCGGTTTTGGCAGTCATGCCGTTACTGAGCTTCACACTCGCGTCATTGATGGTGGTCCCGGTCATGCGTGCAAATGGTTCCACGCTCAGGCTGTCCATCGGCATAAAGGTGTATCCAGCTTCCAGCGCTGTACTTAGGGCGTACTGATGCCATTTGCCGCTGGTCATATCGCCGTTGGTCATGCTGGCACTGAGCTTGCTCTCCAGACGATTGGCCTTCAACGTGCCATCAAGGTAGAAGCCGCTATTGTCATACCAGGTCAAGTACGCACCGAGGCCATAGCTGTCCACGGTGCTGGTACCACCGCGAGCATGCCTGACGTTGTTACCGGTCAGGGAGATGAAGCCGCCGGTGACCAGGATGCCGCGGTCAAACCCGGTTACGATGTCACCTCCGAGTTCCATGCCGTTCTGGTACATCTTATAGGCAGCCCCGTTGCTGGTTTCTGCTGCGCTTTTCTTGCCCAGATAGTGACCCCAGACACTGCCTTCACCGTGCTTGACTTCGCCGCTGCGTCCCTGACGATATACACGCAGGCCCTCCATTTCGCCGCGCATAATGTTGAGACCAGCATTGGCCATGCTTAGGACAGCATCCGTTGAAGGCGTCACTGCCAGCGAGCCGCCGACATTACCACCGTTACCACCATTGCCATTATCTCCGCCGTCACCACCATTTCCGTTATCGCCGCCGTTGCCATTATCTCCGCCGTCACCACCATTTCCGTTATCTCCACCGTCGCCGCCGTCCTCTGTGTCGGCTCCGAGGTACCACACGTTGCCATCCATGCCGTCCTTGCCGGTTTCCTGCTTCAGTACGTACATGTAGGTTCCGCCATCAACAGCACGGATATTGGCACCACGAATTGACTGCAGGGTAAAATCAATGTCTCCGCCCTGATCGTTGATGAGGTTTACGGTAAGGTCGGTGTGGTCGGCAATCTCTTTACCAGAGTCCTGCACGAGGACTCCGAAGGTTCCGCTTCCTTGGCCGATGGTGACGAAGTTACCGGCTTTATCGGCCAGCGACGTGTTGAAGCTGATGTTACCGCTGCCGTTGAGCTCTCCAATATTCAGCTGCGCATAACCGTAGGTGTAGCCGGTACTGAACAGCACATCCCCTCCATCCATAGTAAGTTTTTCAACGCGGGCAGGTGCCTGCTCCACCGAACTGTCGGATAATGCCGCCACCTGCAGTGTTCCGCCTCTGATAGTGACGTCCTCTGCCAATGCACTGGTATAAATAACCATTTTTGCGTCGTTATTTATCGCTGTATAGCCCTCAGCCCTCGCGCCGCTGAATAGCAGTGACTGACCACCGTTCAGGGTAGTATCGGTGATGGTGCCGTAGACTGTCTGCTGACCACTTTCCTGAGTGGTATTGACAGCAGCCCCTTTGCTTCCGATAACCTGCGTCCCGCCATTAATAATTGTGTCAATAACCGTAGAGCCGATTATTTCCTGTTTACCTCCATTTATGGTGGTTCCACTGACAGTGGCCCCGTCATATACCAACATTGTTGCAGAATCATTGATGACCGTATTGGTAGCGATGCCGTACTCATTTACTAGAAAATAACTCTTATCATTTAATACGGTATTATCACTAGTGCCTGAAGTTTCGATCCTCCCGATTCCGTTTACGGTTGTATTACTTGCTTTACCCTCCTCATATACATATACCCCCCCTGCATTCACTGTCGTATTATCAGCACTGCCTCCAAAAAGTCCCATTCCACCGCCTTCAACAGTCGTGTTATTTGCCACGCCTCCCGAAAAAACATATTGATCGCCACCTTCATAAATAACTGTTCCTTCAGCATAGCCGCCGTCATACACATCCTGCATTGAATTACTCTGCAGAACGGTTCCGGTAGCCTCACCCCCGTTACCCACAAGTTGCCTGCCTCCGTTACCGACAGTGGCATTAATGGCTGAACCGAATACATGCTGAATTCCGCGGCTCTGAATATCGGCATTATAAGAAACTGCACCTTTATTAATATTCTCCGTGCCTTTAATTACCGTGCCTTCAGTAGAGGCTCCATCATATACAGTTAGCACCCCTCCTTCGTGAACAATGATCTCTCCTGTTAGTGCACCAGACTTAATATCTACAGTTTCGCCAGCTTGGATCTCGATGGCATTAGATACAGTTGAAAAAGCAATCGAGGATGCAACCAAAATATAAACAGGACTAAATTTAAAGTAATGCATGACAGTAACCTTATATACAAAGCTATTTCTAGATGACAAATTCAAATTAAGTTAATGGAGGATCAGGCCGCAATCATTGATTTATGACGCCAATAATAACCCTGAGCAATATCTGCGCCAGAGGCTATTCCATTATTGAACTCTCGTTCGGATTCGACACCCTCGATCAATACCGGGACATCGCCCATCACCTTTTTAATGAACCAAACAAGGTCTTTCAGATGACGGGTGTGGATTTCTTTTTTATCGATTTTGACACCATCAACATGGTCTTTATAGTCCGGCAGCGTGATTAAATCGTTCGCGGAAAAATCATCTATCCACACGTTCACGCCAGAAAAACGCAGGCGGTCAATATTTTTAAAAAAGAAATATTGTTCTTTATCATTTAGATATTTCAGCGCTGAAGCATCGGCCACTTCAAGAGACACATGCGAATACGCCGCGATGTCTTCAATATCAAAATGATTAAGTGCGATAAAACCCGCCACAGTCAGATTATAAAAACAGGCGGCGTTGACTTTTGCACTGACGCGATTTATTTGCTGGCGTAACAACGTAATCTGCTGACGGCCTGACAGCCGGGAAAACCACTGTTCCGAATTCAAACCTTCGCGCAACTGGCTAAGGACCTCATAGCCAATAATGTGACTGGCCGCTAAATCAATTAATGGCTCGAGCCGGTAGTGTTTAATATCGGGGTACGGCTTCGCCCCGGTGTTACTGATGATGTTATTCATATCTGTGCCCTTTTCCTTTAACGGTCCGGTGCGACAGAACGCCGCCCGTTTTGATGGGCTCAGTATTCAGATAATTCCATGCCTTAACAATATTATAATTTACTGACATGCTTTTTTATAGCAATCAATACCGAATTATAACTAAAATACAGAACTATATTCTAAATAAAGGTATTAGGATCACCTTGCCGTACAGTTGTGGATGGAAAGGTCTATCATGTAGCAATGCTCGGCATAAGGAGATGAGCAATGCTGTATACCCTTGATGGCAAGGTAATCTACGATCCTGTGAACGCCAATCTGCGTCGTCACGATGAAAAGGTGGTTGACGCCACGCACCTGACGGCTATTGCCAATAAAATTCTTCACCATCTGGTGATGCATCATGGTGAACTGGTAACACGGGAAACGCTGTTTGATGAGGTGTGGGAAAAGGCGGGGATTGCCTCTTCGTCCAATACCCTCAATCAGTACATCAGCCTGTTGCGGAAAACTCTTGCCGGATATCTTGAGCGTCAGGATATTATCGTCACGGTCCCGCGAGCCGGATATTACCTGAGTAAAGAAATAAGTATTTCAGTGCATACTCATCGGCATCAGCGGTTTTCGCATCTGCCAAAATATATTGCAACAATATTTGCCTTGGGGGCTATTGTTACGGGTTCTTTTTTATTTACCACACAACCGGAGAAAATTGCCCCCCGGAAGATTGGTGAGATAAAAGGCTGTCCGGTTTATGATATTTCCGGAGTGAAAAGCGACGTTGCCGATGCCTCCAGTTTTGCGGTGGCGAAAGAAGTACTCGAAAAAAATAATCAAATCTGCACTCAAACTACCGCGTTTTATATGTTTGCCCAAGAAGCTCTGCACTTACATAAACCGGCGAGAGTGATGTTCAGTCGCTGTATTGAATGGGATGATTCCCGGGATACCTGCCAGAATATTTATTATTACGACTGGATACGCTGATGAATAAAAGACACCGTTTTATCTATACTGCCGCCGCTGTACTCCTGGTGATATTTATCACGACCGGATACTGGTTTTCCCGGCATAATCTCAGTTTTACCTGTTCGTCTTCAACCGTATCCTTTTACGGTAATAACGGTAATAACAGTAATGCGGCTTCTCTGAATTTCACTCAGACGCTGAACTTCAACTACCTGGGAAAAGCCACCGTCTTCATCGCTGGTGAACTCCACACTCCAGAGGGAGTAACCTACAGGATGAACCGCAGTGTCTTTTACGACTATGTACATCTCGGCGGCAGCAATTATTACCTGCAGGTAACCGATTCGATTTTAGCCGGTAATGACGATGTGCCGGTTAGTCTGGCGAAAACGGAGCTTGCGCCGCTGCAGCAGGGGGCAAGCAGGATCGTCGGCATACGTCAGTTGCCGAGTGGGGACATGGTTGTCGCTAATAACGTAGGCCCTTTTCTGATCTGCGCGGTGCATTAAATTTAAGAGGCTGAGATTGGCTTCGCCGTTTCGTTTCTAAGTTTCTATGTCGCTTCGCATTATGGGCTTTGTAAATTTCATGCCCGTAACTCTATGTGAACAGATTTAAACCTGTTTTGAAGCAGGGAATTTTTTATAAAGTGTGCAGACGGCTACGTCATAAATTATCGCTACCTGCTTCCTGTCCAGACCGTTCGCAACCAGTCGGCCCGCCTGGTCCCATTGTTCCTGGGTAAGCTTCGGACGCCTGCCGCCGATTCGCCCTTTCTCACGAGCTGCAGCCAGACCTGCCCGGGTGCGTTCCACAATCAACTCCCTTTCCATTTCCGCCAGGGCTGACATGATATGAAAGATGAAGCGCCCCATCGGGCTGGAGGTATCGATACTGTCAGTGAGGCTCTTAAAGTCGATACCGCGTTGGCGGAGTTCGTCAACCAGCAGCACAAGATTACGCATGCTGCGCCCAAGGCGATCCAGCTTCCAGACTACCAGCGTATCCCCCTCATTTAATGCCTTGAGAAGTTTCTTGAGTGCTGGCCGGTTTGCCACTGTTCCGCTCATTTTTTCTTCGAAAATCTGCTCACATCCTGCGCGTTCAAGCGCTTGTCGCTGAAGAGCTGTATTTTGGTCATTTGTTGACACCCTTACATAGCCAATTTGCATGTTTTTCACCCAGTTATTTCTGCAAAAAAATCAGGTGACGTTATCGGCCAGGCCGCTCGAGTGCAATCTATAAAACGTCGGTTTAGGAAACAGCGCTACGAGAGACGTTGGCGCAGCGGCGGGAACGGTCGCCGCCGGCGATGATTCACGGCTTAATTCTGTCGATCAGAAAGTGGGTGGGAAAATTACGAGCCCAATTACAGTCCAGCCAGGGATTAACGGTAACCCCGGATTTGCCATCAATTCCGGGGATAATGGTGGCGGTGGATTGATGAATAACGGCATCAGCCTGGTGGTGGCCAGTGGCTATAACCCAAATACAGGTAATTACGTCAACCTCATCAAAGGCACCTGGTATACAGGAGAATGGTCTTTCGGGGGAGCCCGTGGTGGCGGGGCTAATTTTGATAATGTCACACTAAACCTGAAAGGGTCGAATCAGGAAGGGATGGTCACTTGGGTTTTCCATTCCAATGGCGCTGCCACAGGCAATTGGGTAACAGCATCTGATGAACGTATCAAAGAAAATGTTACGGTAATCGCTGATCCGCTAATGAAAATGCAGCAACTTCGAGGCGTCGAATGGGACCGCCTCGATACCCCTGCGCACGGGTATGGGTTCATAGCCCAGGAAGTTGAGAAGGTTTTCCCTGACGCAGTGAAATCATATGGAAAAACAACCTTAAGAGATGGCTCAGAAATCGAGGGTGTAAAATCTGTTGATACGTTCGGCGTGGCGGCAGCTCTTCACCATGAAGCGATCCTTGCTCTCATGGTCAAGATTGATAGCCTTAAAACACAGGTAGATAATTTTTTACTGGCCAAGTAATTATTTAGCTATCGGCCTGCAAAGAATCAGCAGGCATTTCCACTCGAACGCTTACAAACTGGTCAGACGGTATATCAACCGGATCTCCATCAGCTAACCCCGCCCGCTCATTTCTGGCAAATTCAGGTGCCGACGGGTAGGAACGGTGGTAGGTTTTAACCAGCACGGAACCGTCAGAATTAACCTTATAATCCAGCCATATAAGAGGTTGCTTGTTCCTGTCGGTGGGAATCTCAAAACCTCCATCGATACCGCCCCAGGCAGCGTCTGAATTGAGCGCTTCACACCCATCAATGAGATATTGGCCTACATCTAGACGAGTGACCGTAACGCCTTCTGATTCATCGTTAGTTTCATATCGTCCGTCACCGTAAATCTTCACGATTGGTGACGCGATTTTGATAAACCCGTTGCTATCTACGGTTGTGTTGCTTGTATCACGCACTACGGCGAGATTGTACCAGGACTGAGAGTTGGGGTTATAAACCTTATAACCGAACCCACGTTTACCATTATTGTCGCCATAAAAACCTATTAGCTGCATTCGGGCGGCTTCATCGGCAGAGGTAATATCAATCCATGCCCCTACGGCTCCACCTTCAACCTGGCCAGTAATGAAACCGGTACTGTTTTTCCAGTAAATGTTCGTCGGTGTATCACCAGGCGCAAACCGTGCTGTCTTTTGTCTTATGGCTCCAATGTTAGTACAGGCTCCCCAGTAATCTCCGGTGGTTGCACCCGTTCCACCATAACGGGTTCCGAGTGGTACCGGATTACCATTATCCGAAACAACGACGCCCCATTCGTCTTTTCGTACGACAAGCGCATGATCCTGCGACGGGCCATAGACGATGCTCTGATCTTCCTGGGTAACGAATGTGCCTAAACCGAGGTTTGTGCGAGCGCC
The DNA here is from genome assembly GCF_000801755.2 of Enterobacter sp. E20. NCBI lineage: Bacteria > Pseudomonadati > Pseudomonadota > Gammaproteobacteria > Enterobacterales > Enterobacteriaceae > Enterobacter > Enterobacter sp. E20. The sequence goes on along the minus strand of NZ_CP012999.1, from coordinate 1,869,333 downwards.
TGATGCGGTTGTCGATCCGGTACCGCCCTGATTAACAGGTACGGCCCCGCCGCTCTTAGTCGCCATATTGTCAGACAGATATTTCCATGACGGGCCGGTGAAGGTAGTGCCGTCTGGCAGCTTCACTGTGATGTTTCCGGCGGCGCTGTAAACCTGCTGCCAGTTCTGTTTGTCGTAGTTCAGTCCACGCAGCGCTTCAGCACTTTGCGCCACCAGCGCGGCAGTTACCATGTTCAGCGCCACGCGGGGAACTGCTGACCAGGCCGCACCGGATTGCGTTGGCCCGGTAAAGTTGCTGACCAGCGTCAGCTGGGTATTGCTCTCGACCGATTTCACCGGCAGCGTATAAGGTACACCACCCACAGTTGAGACAATAAAGTCACCTGCGGCAAGTTCGGTTGCGAATGAGGTTCCTGAACCGCCAACAATAGCGGACCCGTTTGTCAGGGTGATAGTTCCTGCAGACATATGCGCTCCTTTCGGGCAATAAAAAACCCCGCCGGAGCGAGGTGAAATTTTTGAGGATAAAAACCCTTTTGTGTTTGAGAAAATACACATCATTAGATTAAAATTCACCCATAACAACAAAAGGGAATTACATGAAAACTCGTTTTTTACTCACAGCCATTACATTTTTTATGTTTGGCTGCTCCGACCATGAAAAAGAATATAGTTTCAAAATGGATTACCCAGTAGATGCAGCGCGCTTATCACTTGGTGGTGATATTCACGTCAACATCGACTGTGTAAAAAGGAAAGTTAACGTTATTTCAGATAGCAGCAATGGTATTTTTAGCCGTCATGTTAATAAGCGACTGAGTAATATTTGCTATAAGAAAGAAGATAATTTTGATGTTGTGTACAGGTTCGAGCCAGCAAAGGGGGTTAGGCAAAACATGATCGCTACGCATTATCCCCGCGTTCCACCTGCATCAAATGCCGACAAACTGAGCGATGGGGATTCGTAACCCACGCCCCTGGAGTGTCTGGCTCCAGCTACGCTGATTTTTTGAGATGTATCGGCCCTGCAGCTGCGAGCCAGTCCACTTCAGAGCAATGCCTGAGTAACCCGTTACCCCTCCATCATCACTGAGGTTTCCGGGGCAGTTATTCACCAGAATCCACGGGGTAAAGCTGAGGTTTAACACAAAGGTATTGTTCTGCAGGTCATAGTTCGCCGGCACGTCAAAGAAGCCAACAACCCTTGGCATTTTCGATGCTGATGTAGCACTCCAGATAAGGTTTCCGGCACTATCGAAAACATCCAGGTAACCGCTCTGCATTCCGATGTTTCTCGTCGTGCGGATCATGCTGCCTGCATTGTCTTCAAGAAGCTCAGCTCCGGGTAAACCGTACTTGTTTACGTCCAGTTTAAGCCACCGCAAGGTTCCGTCATTCCAGAATTGTTGCTGGGTGAAACCCAGCGTACTTCCGTCACCGAACGGGCTATCCACGCGGTAAAACCCTTTATCGATAACAGCACCCAGCGAGCGTTGATCATAAAAAAGGGTGGACCTGTTTTGAGAGTCAACAAGCAACTTTCCGTCACTGTTGTAAACTTCGAAACCGCTCATTGAAAGTTATAAACCTCAACTGTGAAAGTGAATGCAGGACTGCCAGTGATCGGTAAATAGAATGCAGTAAAGCCGCCATTAAAAGCGCGGCAGTAATATTCATTCGCAGTTACCCCCGATGTTACAATCGTTATAAATGAGCCATCCTGAGTTATACCCGAAAAATAAACATCTTTTACCGTTTCTCCAGCAGCAAAAGTTACAGATGTGCTCCCTATATATCTGATTGCATAATCAGTTAGATCTACAGCAATACGCCCTGCACTATCCCAGCATTGTAAACCCTGCGGCATTACCATAACCCCATTCTGACGCGCAGCACGTTGTTGCTGTCGTAAATCTGAATAAGAGTGCTGGTTATCAGCATTCTCCCCCCTCCAGCTACGCCGTTAATTTCGAACGTCCCGTTTTTATCAATTCGCCATCCCTGCGACCCTGCAACATAATTATTTGACTGGATGAAATTGCCGATTTTGGCATTGGTGATCGTGCCATCCTGAATAAACGCTGAGCTGATAAATACCTGGCCATTTATCACCGCGAACGGTGAATACTGGGTATCACCACTGCCACTCATCAGCACGAACTGGTTAGCGTTGAAACCAACGCGGGTAACGATCGGCTGCCCTGCCTGCGCCAGAACGGCAATCGACATCCCGGCGTTATACATGATGCCGTTTATCCTGACGCCTGCTTTGAGGGTATAGATCGCCGAAGCGCCGGAGGCATCGACGACGGCGGTAAGCTTATCCTCCAGCGCTGCAGTTACGTCCTCTATCTGCGCCTGTACCTGCGTTGATAGTTCGGCCATTGCCTTATCCACCTCAGCAATCGTCGTTTTAACAACAAGGATATCGGCACGCACTTCCCCGTATTGTGCCCACTGATGCTCGACTGTTCCGTGGTTAGCCAGGGCGTTCTGAAGAATTCCTTCAATGTTGGTATCGATGTCACCAGTGAGGCGCTCCCCATCAGCAGAGGTAAGGAAATCGTCTGCAATATCACCCAGATAATCATCGGCGTTATCGTTAGACATCCCCCTGATCCAGTCGGTATAACCGGACTCGTTACCCGTTCTGTCTACCAGTTGCGCGCGGTACCAGAACTCCTGACCTGCTTTAAGGCCGAGCTGGGTGTATTCCGCAGATGGATAAGGCACATCTGAGAGCAAGAGTGGATCTGAAAAGTCACTGTTGGCAGTGTACTGAATTTCCGTTTTTAGCGTATCGCCGGTGTTTGCCGGAAAACCCCAGTTCAGACGGATCCCCCAGTTAATGCCCGTGGCCGTGAATCCTACTGGCTTAGGCGGATTACCTACTTTGCCGGTCAGGGTCTTCTCTTCTGAATATCCCCATCCTGAGGAAATTTCAGCGGCATTAATTGCGCGCACGCGCACCAGGTAGCGCCCGGAATAAATCCCCGGGACGTCAAATGACGTGGTGGAGCTGCGCGGTATGTTCACCCAGTTTCCGTCATTGCGGCGCCACTGCCCCTCATAGGCGATAGCGTTCTGCGCCTGGTCCCAGCTGACGCGCATCGTTTCGACGCTGATATTCTGCTGAACCACAGAAAACGAGCTGATCACGATGTTAGCTGGCGGTGACTGATTACCAGGAGGTATTACACTTATTGGCCGCTGGTCGATAATTGCGCCAGTATCGATACGGGCATATTTATCCGGATCATGCCATGCAGCGGTGATCGAGAAGGTGCCATTATCGTTATCGCTTACGCTGACAACGCGGTACTGCTGAGCGTAAAGCTCGTCAGATTCCACCACCCAAACAGCTTCGGCCTGTGGCGTCTCACTGTATGCCGTGGTGACTGTGACTGATTCACCGTTCACGGCCTGAATGGTCCTGCTCTGCGACGCTCCGGAAGGTAGGTTGAGAATTAGGCGATCACCTGCTGCCGCATCTGCCACACGGTCAAGTTTGATAACGCGACCGTTAACGGCGCTGATGCGGCCGCCCATAACCTTTCCGGAAAGCAGTTCGTCTGCAACGGCGATGATGTAGCCCGGCTGTGGTATGTTTCCATCCAGGCCGACATCGAACGAAACAACACGGTCTTTATTGTTGGTGAGGATGCCCCAGCGGCCTTTTCGGTTTGCTTCTGATTGCCGGGTGCATCCGATAGCCGTCATCTCCAGTTGATTAAAGCCGTAACGTGCCACCAGCGCCTGCTCAAATACGGGCTCCATCGCGTCAGCGTAGGCGTTATCCGGATCGGACCAGGATACCAGCGCTGTGGTGTATCGGGTTTTCGCGGTGCTGCTCGAATAGGTGAAGCGACCGTCAATAACGTTCGCGCGCGTATAGCTGTAATCAACATCACGTGGCATGTCAGCCAGGGCAACGATCTGATCCCCGCCCCAGTAAGTCATGCCGCGGAAGATAGCGGCAAAATCACGCAACACAGTGTAAGCGTCGTTACGGTCCTGGATATAGACGTTGCAGGTATACCGTGGTTCGGTACCGCTTCCGCCTTTGCCGTCCGGTACCTGCTGATCGCAATACTGAGCCACCTGGTACAACGTCCATTTATCGATGTTAGCCGCAGTAAGCCGGTTACCAAGACCGAAACGATCGGTAACCACCAGATCGTAAAAAATCCACGCCGGGTTATCCGTCCATGCCCATTTAAACGCCCCGGTCCATGTACCGCTATAGGTTCGGGTTTCAGGGTCATAAGTATCAGGAACGCGGATAACACGTCCGCGGGGCTCACAGGAGATCTGCGGGATTGAGCCGTTAAACTGGCTGGAGTCGAATTCAATGTACAGCAGCGCGGTGTTCGGATAGCGCAACTTGGCGTCGATCACCTCAGTGAAGCTCTGCAGTGTCATCGTGTCGCCAGTCTTCGCGCTGTTAGCATCGGCTGTAATTTTACGCAGTCTGATGGTCCAGGTACTGCCAGCCTGAGGTAAATCAATTCGGTGGCTACGCTCGTAACCAGAGGTTGTTTTCCCGGTCACGCTGGTATTGAGTACCGTCTGCCATGTTCCGCCGTCAGTCTGCAGGTCAATCGCATAGTTGATCGAATAGCCGACCAAATCCCCGTCATCTTCCTGTTTAAACAGAGACGGCCATTTCAGACGCAGGCGTACTGCCGATAGCTGGGTGTTAGTGAAAGTGCGTGTCCATGCGGTAACACTGGAAACTTCAGTACCCACGCTGATTTCGTTTTCGGTACCGGGAATGCCCTGAATGTAATTTTGTGCCTGAGTTCCCGCGCGAAACTCCCACGCCACACCGCTGAAGTTCTGTGAACCATCTGCGTTCTCAAGTGCGGTGCCATCGAGATAAATATCACGCGCAGTGAGGCCACCAGCAAACTCCCCCTCTCCCAGCGCGAGAAGGATTTTCGCCTTGGCTACTGACTGCAGATCATCTGGCTGTTCGGTAGGAGTTCGGGAACTGGAGCTGCCGCCCTTGCGGCCCTTTAACACTTTTTCTGTAGCCATATTGCGCCCATAAAAAAGCCACCCGAAGGTGGCCTGAAAAAAGGTTTGTTATCTACTGCTGATCTTCGACATAAATTCCGGCTGAAATAATCGCTCCGCCGATTCGCCGGCGACCATAAAGTAGCGGTACCGGGTAGCCCTGAGCTGCAGTGTTTGTCACTCCACCGAATGCGTATGAGGCGCGATTATCCGAGCTTTGTTTGCTGGCCAATCCCGTTGGCTGAGGAGAAAGCATTTGCACAACCCCGCCGACCATCATCGCCGCACCAAATTGTGCGACACCATACCCGGCTGCAGATAACGTACCTGCTGAAAAATAGCCAACAGCCACCCCGACAACAACCAGCACTGCACCAAGGATTGTTTGTAATATCCCTGCTTTTTTACTGCCTATAATAACTGGAACAATACGGATAACGTCACCGGTAACCGGAAAGCCAAGATCATCCTCACCAATGTTTCTTTTACCCTTAAACACAGAGTATGTGAGCCCGCGACGCTGGCTGGAAATCATAAACTTCTCAAATCCAGGAATGGTCTTCGCGAGTGCGACACCGGCCTCGCTCACACGTGAAATCAGGCGATGGTGAACTTTTCCAAACGTTTTACCAAGAACTCCGCCAAGTTCAATTCGACTCATAACCTCTTTCATACAATTTCCACACATAAAAAAACCGCCGAAGCGGTTTAAATATCAATTTTGTGCAGCTTTACCGCCGGTACACTGATATTCGACAGATACGTTGGACATAATACAACTCCCAAAACCATCCATCTGTCCACACTGGCTAGTTTGTCCGCCAAAAGGTTCTGCACCTTCATATCCCCAGGTTTTACATTTTTGGGCGGCTAAAGATGCGGCTTGATTAAGGTCAACAACAGGCTTTTCAAATTGACCGACTGTATAACCCATTCTCACAGTACCATCGGCCTTGCTTCCCCCCATAGGGACCATTTCCTTTCGAACCGCACAACCAGATAAAATCATGGTAGTTAAAACTATCAGGACTATTTTCTTCATCATTTATTTCCCTTAATTACAATCGGAAATATCTTAACACCATTCAATCTGGCTGCAATATAAGAATTATTTTTGATGACATAATTTAATAGACAAATAAATCCTTATAGCGCAATAACTTAACTGTTCGTTCCTGCCAGTAGCCGCCGTACGGCACACGCTGGCTTATGTGTCCGTACAGGTGATGCAACAGCATATTGCCCTCCAGCAAAATTCCCGCGTGATTCCACTTATCGGCCTGGACCTGCATGATCACCATATCGCCTGGCCTCGGTGGTCCGTCGAACTCTCTGAAACCGCACTCGTACCAACAATCCTGATAGAAGTTGTACGGATAGCCCTTTTCCCACCAGGGATAGTCCACCCGATAGTCGTGTAGCTCGATACCGTGGGTTTGCCGGAAATAACTCATGACCAGCCCCCAGCAGTCATAGTGTCCAAGCACAAACGGACGCTCCAGCAGCGGCAGTTCTCCGCGCGGCTGGATGGTACGTAAATCCCCCTCCGGCCAGCTCACGATGTGCCAGGGTAAAAGTGATGCATCGCATTGCGCTTTATCCAGTTCGCTTGGTTGCGTCGTGGCATCAGGGTGACTGTGAGCGATGGCGATCACAGTTCCCCAGTCTTCAGCTGCTGCGTAATCTTCCGGACAAAGGACAAAATTGTCCTCTGGCGCCGCTGCAAGATTACGGCACGGAAAATAACGTTCAACGCGGCTTTTCTGCGCCACGACGCCACAGCACTCACGAGGATATTCAGCTGCAGCATGCGCCATAATGGCATCAATGGTTTTCTGACGCATATCAGCTCCTGATCAAAGACGTCCCCGGGAAGCCACCAAACGAGAGTTCGTTATTTTCGCCGAACCGAAGTTTGCAGGCCGTCAGAGTGCCGCTGCATTCATCCTGGGACGGATCGCTGACCGGGTTATTGTTTTTGTCGAAATAGTTGGTCCCGGCATAGTCGCAGCCGTCGCCGGTGCGATACTTGTTCCGGATGCACCAGGTACAGAGCGAATGCAGCTGACGCGTCGGAATCATCAGTCCCTGCAGGTCCATCGGACTTGAAAGTGTGAATTCCACGGCCTCGTTTGTCTCTGCGCTTTTGGCATCGATGTAAAATACTTTCACCTTTTCCTGCGTAGGGTCTGCCGTGGGGTTCCCGCCTGGAAAATTTCGGGCATCAAGGTAGCTGGCCAACGTATCATGGATCGTGACCTTCGCCTGCAGCAGATCATCATAGGCTAGACAGAGCGCAGTGATAGAGCTGTCGAGGTTAGCAACCGATAATTTAGGCTGCGCGCTGCTCCCACTGGTGGAAACCTCAATCCCCTCAATCTGACAGGGCCACGCTTTATATTCCTGCCCCTGCCACCAGATGGATTTCGCAGGCAGTTTACTTTCATCCCCACCAGCAGCATCAATCTCTTCTGGTGTATGCGCGATATTATGCGCATGGAAGAAAAGCACATCTGACATTCCGAAGGCCGTACCATCGACAGAAAAAAGCCGGACTTCATTGCCCGGCTCGAGTTTTTGATAATCAGCATTAAGGCTCATGGTGTAAATGCCTGTTCAAACGTTGCGGTTACGGTTTCCACTTTTTTATTCAGGGTGACTCGCTGAAGGCTGTCAGCCTCAACACGCCAGAGGGCTAAATCACCACCAGGTGGAGTGAATGTGAAAGACTTGGTTTTATGCCTCCGCAGAAATGAATGAATCTCTCTGGCTATTACCGGATCGCCAGTAAAAGAAAAGGCATAATTTAGAACCTCATCGTTCAGGCCAGAACCACTTACCTGCTTGTACCCATCACCGAACTGCGCCGTTCTGACTGTATCTTTGCTGCTCAGAGTGGGCTGGCTTGCTGCCTGAATCTTCCATGCAAAATGCTCTATGGCCATCATTTACCTCTGTTTAGTGGCATTCCAGATGATTCCCCCAGGCCTTGTTTCGCGCGCGATGCCCTCGCGGACCGAACGATCAACCACTTTCTGATAAGCCTGAGCAAGTGCACCATCGCCACTCTGTTGCTGCTTCGTATCGTTAGACTGCGCTGTAGTCACTGAAACGGGTGCGTAAACGTTAATCCCACCGATACCAGAAGCTGCTGCGCTCCCCCCGCCGACCAGACCACCGGAGGCATACCCTCGCATCAGCCGATAAAGATTGGCCACGCCGATGCGGCTGGTTGACTCTTTGGTGAAGACGAACTCCCCGCGGTGAACGATACCGGCTGGCTCGTACTTGCCGCCGTGCCCGGTAAAGCCGCCTGCGTCAAAGCCCGCAGGGCGGAAAGACGGTACCGAAAATGACTGACCTGCAGATACTGTATTGGTACCGCCACTCACCCAGCCCATTGCGCTCTGGATGGTGTAGGCCACCAGCAGCTGGTTGATAACGGAGACAATCATTTTAAGGATCGAGCTGGTGAAGTCCCTGAAGCTCGCCTTCCCGGTTGTCGTCAGGCTGGTAAGCTGACCCGCCAGCCCGCTGAACGTTGCCTGCGAAATCTGCTGAACAGAGCTGAAAACGTTTGTCGCAGAATCCTGATATTCGGCCCAGCCCTGTTTAGCCCCGGCCAGCCAGTTTGCGCGCAGAGCATCTTCAGCCTCGAACGTCGCCCTTTGCTCTTCCAGAACCTTTTGCTGCGCCTGAGGGTTGTACGAATAGCTTTCGCTGAGACGCTGCAGCGTAGTTTGTCGCCCGGCTTCCCGGGTGGATACCCCCTCAGACTGAGCCTGCAGGCCCGCCCTGGCGGCTTTTTGCTGCTGCTCAAACTTCACGGCTTGATCGGCCAACTGGTTGAGCTTTTGCTGGCTGGCAACCTTATCACCCAGGTCGGCCAGCTGCCGCTTGTACTCGAGCGTTTCTTCCTTGTGCGCCAGCAGGGATTTTTCCTGCGCCGTAAGCTGACGACGCCCCGCGGCCTCCTGCAGAACGGTGAACTGATTTTCAGTCTGCCAGAGATCCTGACGCTGTTTACTTATGACGTCGTTCACGCTGGTATGCTGCTCAAGCGTTTTAAGCTGGGCCTGAAGGGTGAGAAGTTCGGCCTGCGCCTTTTCCTCGGCTTTGTCCCCGGCGGGCGTTGAGTAGCTTTTGCCTTTCGGCGTTTTTGGATCCTTCCACTGCTTTTCAATCCCGGCGCGGGCCGCGGCAATGTCCTTTTCAGTCCACAGCGTGGCGACACCGTCTTTCGCATCCTGGCGGTTTTTCTCAATAAGCTGACTGAGCTTTTTCTCAGCTGAAGCCCGCTTTTCTGCCGCCGTCGCGCCGGACTCCACCAGCTGGTTAAACTGCTGCTGGCTGCGGATTGCCTGAGCCTGCTGGTCCGTTCGCATTTTTTCCCGCGCGGCTGCCAGCCCTTCTTGGGCGTATTGCTGATCGGCAAGATCGTAAGCCTGCTTTTTCAGCTCCACCTGCTGGCGCGCGTTTCTCAGCCTTTCCGCATCTGCTTTCTGCAGAACGTTGTTACCGGCATAATCCGGGTCGACCTTAAGATTGCTGGACAGCGCGCGGTACTCTTTCTCTGCTGCCTGCCATTCAGCAAAAGAGTCCTGGCGCTTCATCGGGGAGTCAGGATTACGCCCTATGCCAAGCATCGCATCCCATGCGCCGGAGGCGGCATTCTTCACCCAGTTCCAGGCTTTTTCGAGGGAGCCAAGATTATCCTCGACCGCCCCGGCGCGCTGAATGACCGCGTCGGAATATGCCCGCATGGCCAGCTCGGCAGCTTTCTGCGAATCCCCCAACGCCTGAGCAGAAGCTATCTGTTCATACTGGGTGGCAGTCAGAAAGTGAAGGGAATCGTTGAGCGTAGCGACCGCGTTAACCGGATCATCCTTCAGGCGTTTAAACTGATTTATGGTTTCGTCAACGGCCTGCCCGGTAGCCTGCTGCAGCCTGGCGGCAACATTGCTGACCATGCTGACGTCATTCCCGCTGAACGTGCCGCTTCCAACGACCTGCGCCAGCACGCCTGCAGCGGCATGCTGCGTGATGCCATTACCGGCCAGCGAGCGCGCCAGCGCCTGAAGCTGCCCTGACGTTTTCCCCGCGTAGTTCCCGGTCAGGATCAGCTGCCTGTTAAATTCCTCAGACTCTTTGCTGCCGTCATACCAGGCCTTACCCAGCCCGAATACCGCCGCGGCAATCCCACCAACCAGGCCGGCGATCCCCAGGCCGCGCAGCGACAGCAGCTGGTCTATCCATCCTGCCCGGTTCGCCAGCGTGATCCCGGAGCCGCGCAGCGCACCGAAGTTACCGCGCATGACCTCGCCGATAAGTACCCCCAGCTCCTGCCGGGCAGCAGCACTTTGCAGCCCCAGACCGTGCGTGGCCACTTTGGCAGCTTCAAGCTTGCGGATATAGACCTCAGCAGCATCGCTGGCACCGACCTGCGCCGCCTTCATGCGCAGCAGCTCGGTACCGGAGAGCTTTTGCTCTGCAACCTGTTGCTTCAGTTGGCTGAGGAATCGCGTGCGCGCGGCGGCCGATTTTTCCTCCACGATCTGCAGTTCTTTTTGACGGGCAGTGGTGCGGGAAATAAGGGCGAGATAATCCTGCTGGGTTATGTTGCCCTGTGCCCTCGCTGCGCGAAAGCGCGCCTGCACGTTCGCAAGCGACTGTGTCTCACCATTGAGCTGGCGAACGCCGTCAATCTGGCGGAAAAATGATGCCGCCAGTTCATCCTGTCGACGGGCAAGCGCTGCGGCCTGCCCGTCATTCTCACGCATGCGCTGATTAAGCTCGGTCACGCGGCGGTGAGTCTCATCAACGGACTTTGAAACGTTCTGCCAGTCTTTGGTCAGCCCTTCCGTTGCGGCCGACTGGCGGGATTTCATATCTGCGGCAGCCGCCGCGCCAGCGTCGCCAACGGTTTTAAACGCAGCCGCCTGCCGCTCGGAAGCGCGCTGCATTCGCGTCTGGACTTTTTCAGAGTCCTCAGCCATCCCGGTTAGCTGGCCCTTTATGCGGGCAACCTGCTCACTAAACGTGGCGCTGTCGACGTCAAGGTTGATGACCAGATCGCTAATCTGCTGGGCCATATCGGATACCTCCTGTTATCCCCTCAGCTGCGGCCATCAGCGCATCATCATCCGGCTCGTCATCGCTGATGACGATACCGGAAGGAGAAAGCAGGCTGAAATGTGCGGGGGTAAGTTCCGGGTCGCGGAAGAAAAGAGTGGAGATGGAATAAAGCAGCTCTGAGAAATGCGCATCGAGCTGCGCGTCCTGAAAATAATGCTCCCGGTAGAACTGGTGCCAGTCGCCCAGCTCACTGGAAGTCATTCCAGCCAGCATGGCGCGCCAGTCGGGTCGCCCGAACTCGCGCGCCAGATTCAGGACAAACGTCAGCTCGCTGGCAAGGGCTTTTCCGCCGTAACGGGTTCAGCGCTTTCGGCCTCCGCTGAGGAATCCGGATCGGCAACGTTGTCATCCTCAACCGGAACGAGCATGCCGGAGAGCAGCTTTATTTCCATTTCTGCTTTACCGATCGCCTCCGGCGGCCAGCCGCTAAGCACCTGCTGATAAAGCGTTTCCACATCCGTGCCAGCCGGATCGTTATGCCACAAAGACATCGCGATCAAACGCGCACCGCAGCGAATATTTGAGCCTATCAGCCTGGCCGTCATTTCCTGATCGCTGATGCCATCGCTGTCAGCGCTGACGGCCTTTTCCTCTGCGGCCATAAACGTGATGTACTCAATACGCTGCAGCGCCGACAGCTCGAAGATGGTCAGGGATTCTGTTTGCCAGGTGAACTTCTCTTTTTTCAGAAACATGCGTCCTTCCTTACGCTGCAGTTACGGTGACTTTGCAGACCGCAACGAAATTACCGTCGCTGGTCATAACAATAACGTCAGCGGAGCCTGCCGCCACGCCGGTGACGGTGATCGCGTTGCCGCTAACGGTGACCGTTGCTTTTGCCCCGTCGGAGGTTGCCACGCGGAACGAGGTATCTGAGGCACTGGCAGGGTTAACCGTCACACTGAGCGTTGTGGTTGCGCCGACGGCCACACTTGCCGTGGCTTTATCGAGCGTAACGCCGGTCACGGGGATATTCGGGGTCCCGCTTTCTTCTGCCAGTTCCGGCTTCCCGGTATTGGTGATTTTCGCTGTACGGGTAATGACCTCTTTTGCCGGAATGGCTTTACCCAGGCTGCTGCACCAGCCGCGGAAAACGTCGACGGTACCGTTCGGGTATTTGATTTTGTAATAGCGTACTGAGCCATCAATAAACCATGCGACAAGGTCTTTTTGCCCTTCTTCGCCCGGCTTCCAGGCGAGGGTGAACGAGGTATCACCAGCAGATTTTGCCCCCTGGGCCGTCGCGTTCCAGTCGGCATCCTCGTCGTCGAGGTAAGTGTCGTCATACGATTCGGCGGTCATTTCGCCCGGCGTCAGCTCTTTAATTTTCGCCAGGCGGTTCCAGTCGATATCCGAGAGCGGGTTAGCGAAAGCGTTGCCCGTTCCGGTGTAAAGCCAGAGGGTGGTACCGGCACCTTTCACGGGGGCCAGCGGGTTTGGAGTAGGCATAAGTACCTCTTAAATTGAATAGGTGATTAAGTACGTGAAATCGACTGAACCCCAGGTGGCCATTTCATCATCCCGCTGATAGTCATAACCCTGCGGGGTGAACGTCTCGACCAGTTCGGTCAGACCCGGGATGAAGGCCATTGCCGGATACACTTTCTCTTCCATCCAGGAATCAAGCGCGCTGTCGGGGCTGGAGGCTTTAAGAAATACCTCGATGTGAACAACCGCCTGCCACGAATCTTCGTCAAGCGAATCGCCGGTGTACTCCGCGTCAGAAAGGTATACAGCCACTGCAGGGAGATCCTGCTCTTCAAGAAAAACAGGGCGACCGTCAAACCAGGTGACCGTGTCGGTGATCTCGGCTTTCAGTTTTGCCAGAATGGCTGCACGAATTGCGCTGTGTCTGTTCATCGCTTCAGGTGGATCCTCAGTTGGTTTTTCAGGGCTGCGGAAAGTTCTTTAGGCATATCGCTTTCAATAAGGCGCTTTGAAATAGCGGTGAAGGCCACGGTGAGCGGTGTCTCAAGAGGAACTTTGACCACATCAATCGGATAACGGGCCTGACCTACGCGCCGCATGACCTGCCAGCGCCCGTTCGAAAGCTGTTGGATAAAAGCGTTACGAAAGGTATAGGGCCCGATTTTTAGGACGCTGCCCGCTCCGTTTCTGGCCCCTTTTTTACGCGAGAGCCGGACGCGCGCCGTGCCTAGCTTTATCGCAGGAAGATTACCGCGGTTGATTTTTATCGACGCGACCGGGCGATCGTGACGGGCCTTGCGCAGACGGGAACGCTGGCGGACCAGACGAACCGGAAGCCCCTTTTTCCGGTTATCATCAACTGTTGCTTCTTTCGCTACAGCTTTGCTCCCCTGGCTTATCGTTCTGCTGGCCACCCGGTTAAGTGCTTTTGCGGTTGCCTCAGGAACGATTAACCGGCTGAGGCTGTTCAGGTTCTGAATAGCCCTTTCCAGTCCTTTCACAGACATAGCGCCTCCTCATTCTAGATGGATGCGGGGTTTTCCGTTGAACATGTCATAGCGGGTAACGGTCAGGTTCTTACCGTCGTAATCGACACTGTCGTTTCGGCGTGGCTGGTAAAGCTCAGAGAAAACCACCAGCGAAGTACCCGTTCCCGACAATGGCCCCATTTCCTCGAGCTGCTCGGCGGGAACAACGTCATAGCTGCTGCCATTGATGATCGCTGTCTTTCCCATCTTTTTTATGGTGGCCGCGTCCATGCGCGCCGCCATCCGGTCAAAGGGGTTAGGCATTGATCTTAACTTCAACAACGGTGGTGTTTGCCCCTGCATCTTCCCAGGCGATGCCCGCGGCAACGGCGTCCGTTTCTTCGATCGTGATTTTGCCGTCCTTCAGATACACCTGCGCCCCGGCAGTAACCGCATCTGCGGAAACTTTTGGCAGGAGGAAAACCCCCTCAGTAAAACCGTCCCCGGTATCGCCAGCCGGGATATCGGTAATTGCCACCGCGATAAGTTTTCCAACAACAACCGGGTCGCCGCTGTGAACATCGGTTGCACCACCGTTTACCAGAGGGATCGTCTTCCCGTCCTGCGCATAGTTCTTAGCCATAATTTCTCCATTCAGCCCCTTGCGGGGCTGGTTTCAGGTATAAAAAAAGCCCTTACGGGCGTCTGTTTGTCAGGACTGTTTTTTACTGACCAGTGGATTTGGTCATGCCGCGATAGTCCAGCGGTGCAACACCGGCATCAATGCGCACTTTCGTGGCGATACCATCAGTGGTGAAGCCTTCCTGCTGATCGATGTACGGCGTGTCGACGCCGTTGAGATAAGCGACTTCAATAGTGTCGGTGCCCTTCGCGGCAGCCAGATACCAGGCTTTCGCATCAGCTTCATCCAGGCGTGGTTCGGCAATGACCTCTGCAAAGTTCTGGATAGGGTTAACGATCCCGGCATTGATGTCTGCACCTTTAACACTGGCCGACTTGATGGTCTGATTTGCCAGAGTTTCCAGGGCGACGGGCACCAGCATGTAGGCCGGACGGATATTCAGGGTTCGCTCCCCCTCCTTCTGCAGACGCATCAGCTTGCGCGATTCGTCCAGGCTGGCCACAGAAATTGCGCCCGCGCTCAGGTTCTTGTGATCGGCATGGAACAGCGCCTTTCCGTCTGAGAGTTTCGGGTTTTTAGTCAGAATGGCGTAAACCAGATCGCCAATCGTTGCTTTCGCAGCGCGCCCCATCTTCATCGGTACGTCGGTAAGCTGGTTCAGATCGTCGTTGATGATCGCCTGGCGGGTTACTGAGAAGATTTCACCATACGTGGCAAGCGCGATGGTTTCGCCTTTGTCACTGGTAGTGATGTACTTGTACTCAGCCCCTTCGCGAACTTTTCGCAGAGAAGGGAAACCACCCATACCGACACGATGCGCCGTTTTGAAGTCCGACAGCTGGCCTTTTTTGGTCCACTGCTCGAAGGTTTCCTGCGCCTCGTCCCAGCCCTGAATCAGCGCTTTGTTCGCAACATCAAGCAGAATGTTGCCAAAGTCAGAGGTGCTGTGGGTCAGCGCCAGGCCAACCATCTGCATCGGGTTGTAGCTGGCCACGCCGATACCTTTTTCAGTCAGGGCCATACGCGCATACTCGCGCAGCGTCATACCGTTAAAAACGTTATCCCGCTCCTGACCTTCGAACCCGGCACGCGCCATCAATGCCTGGCGAATACCATCCGCGACGAAGTTACCGTTGCCCGCATGAATATGCGGCTGGGTGGTTTTATTGGACGGCGTGGCCGTTTTACCGAGTTCTGCCAGCAGCAAATCTTTCGCCTTATCGACGGAACAATCAGGGTCGGCCACACACTGATTCTGCAGTTCCATGTGCTTATTGCCGAACATGGCAAAGAGATCGCCGATAGCGTTAACACGGGCTTTCTGCTCAGCCAACACCTGCGCGCGGATCGCATTTTCATCCGGTGCCGGGTCAGTTTTTGCCTGCGGTGCCTGAGGCTGGGTAATAACCGGGTCACGCTGGGTAGTGTTGCGCGGCGGGGTGATCATGTTGCGAATGCTTTTTGGCATTTTTTCAAATTCCTCAATACGTTTTGAATGAATACAGGCCATAGCCTGAAGGGATGGTGTCACCTGGTCGGCAAAACCCAGTTCAAGGCACTCGCTGCCGTTCATCCAGGTTTCGTCCTCCAGCATTGCCGCAATTTCTTCGGTGGATTTTCCGGTTTTCTGCGCATAAGCCGGGATAAGAACGGATTCAACTTTGTCGAGCAGATCCGCATAGTCGCGCATATCGCTCGCGTCACCACCAGCAAACCCCCAGGGCTTATGGATCATCATCATCGTGTTTTCAGGCATGATGACCGGATTGCCTACCATCGCAATCACCGAGGCCATGGAGGCCGCCAGACCGTCGATATGCACGGTAATCGCCGCGCCGTGGTGCTTCAGCGCGTTATAAATAGCAATACCGTCGAAGACATCACCACCGGGCGAGTTGATATAAAGATTGATGTGGGTGACGTCCCCAAGTGCCCGGAGATCATTGACGAACTGTTTCGCCGTTACGCCCCAGTACCCGATTTCGTCATAAATAAAAATGTCGGCCTCGCTGTTATTGCTGGCCTGCATGCGGAACCACGAATTACTTTTTGCGCTGGCTTTCGGACGGTGGCGCGCCCGGTTCTTTGGCTTCGGCACTGGTGCCTCCTTTATCATTGGCGGGGTCGGTGTCAAACACCAGGCCCTGTTCACGGTTCTCGTCAACCTCCGCTTTACGGCGTGACTTAACATCATCCGGGTTGCGACCGCTGGCACGTATCCAGTCGGATTCAGTAGCAGCACCGCCACGGATCTGCGTTTTCCAGGCATTCGCTTCTTTAACGGGATCAATCCACGGCATAACGGGGCCCGAATAAACCGCGTTATAAAGCGAGTCCATATCGATGCCTCTCGGCAGCTTGATTTCTCCGGCAGCAATAGCCATCTTCAGCCAGGCCCGGTACATGGGCCGGGTCACTGAACCGATGAACCAGTCCTGAAGAATCAGATATCCGTCGGTTGACTCGACAAGCTCCTGCCGCTGGGCACTGTACGTTCCGTTGTAGTTTCTGGATGTGCTGGAAAAGCTAAGGCGACTGCCGGCGGACACGGCACGCAGCTGTCCGTTACGAAACGACTCGAGGTTAGGGTTCGGGCGATCGGATTTAATCATCCCGATTTCTTCCCCGGCCTGCAGTTCGTCATAGAGCATACCGGGCTGGATCATCAGCTCGCGGTCATCGCTGCCGGAATCAGAATCGAAGCTCTGTCCGTCGCCTTTTTTGATATACATGCCGAGTGCCGCAGCAATTCTGGCAGCGGTAAGCTCCGAGTCCTCGTACTCTTTCAGCGCGCTCAGACGCATCAGAACACCTGATAAAAGAGACGTTCCGCGGGTCTGGTGCAGGCGTCGTGTGAATTTGAGATGAAGCATGTTTTCTGCATCTATCTCTTTGGTATCGAACTGACGCCCGGATACTGGCAGGCTTTTATAGACCTGATATTTTTTCGGGCGCCCCCAGTTATCGACAAAAACGCCCTGATTGAGCTGGGTGGCGGCATCGCTGTTCATCGGCACGAAGTCCGGCTCCAGCGCTTCCAGCCAGAACGGCACGCCAGCAACCGGCTGAAGACCATTTCCGGTACCGCGAACCAGCTGAGCAAATACCTCACCGTCCCGGAGCCACGTTCGAAGCATCAGCCGCTCCAGCATGGGGCGGGTAAACTGGGTTGTAACATCGGGTCTTACGGACCATTCGCCCCACTTTCTGCGGATATCAGTGGCCAGCTTTTTAGCGATCTTCCCGTTACTCAGCATCGGATGCGGTTCAACTATGATGCCCTTCGCACCCACCACCCTTTCTTCCAGCTTGTCGAAAACGCCAATCACCAGATCGTGGTTGTTGTCCAGCCAGCGCGCCTGCTGCCTCAGTGAAACCGCCCCCATCTGGCTGAGCTGATCGGCTGAACGATTTTCCTTCTGGGCTTTGTGGGTACGCGTTTGCTTTACCGCCTCATACGCCTTAATAACCGCGCGGGCGCGCAGGCGTGAGGCTTTCCAGCCTGGTGAAAACAGGCCAATCGCATCATCTAAAAAACTCATCCAAACCTCGCCAGCCTGTAGCCGGGTCGCCCGCGGCGTTTGTTATTGAGCGTTGCCAGTCGTCGCTCCCATTCCTGACGGCCTTTTCTGATTTCCGACAGGTTTTCGAGCGTCATCTGCTGCCCGTTGAAAGTGATTGATTTCCCCTCCAGAACAGACAGCTCGGCTGCAGCGTAGCGGTCGATCATGTTTTGAATATCTGCTGGATTCACACCCAACCTCCTGACGAAGACCACGGATTAGCCTGCTCGGTTACGGGCTTCTCACGTTTTGGTTTTGATTTAGATTTCGGCGCAGGCGGCGGGGATGGCATTTCGCCAGCTTCCGTCTGCGTGTCCTCGATCCACGTTTCCCGCCGTGCCCACTCAGGAGCAGACGGCCATTTGATTTTTTCGTAACCACTAAGGATGGCGAGCGCGTCGGCATAAACGAGCAGGTCAAATGCTTCGTTTGCGCCCCGGCCGGGCTTACTCCATTTCCCTTCATTCGAGCGTTCCTCATACGTCAGTTCGTCATAGAACCAGCTGCCCAGCCAGGCGGGGAAATGCACATAGCCAGGGCCGGGTGAATCACGCCACAGCGCATTATTCACCCGGTCTTTAAGGGCATCGGTCTGGAGAAGATAAAGAGGCACATCACCCGTCGCCTGTGCGCGGCGCGTTGATCTGCCCGTGTTGTCGGGAAACGTTCGCTGGATAAGTTTGCTGCGCCTGACGCTGTCCCCCTTGAAGAGATAGATACGCTTACCCAGCCCCTCACGGCGACATCTGCGCCAGAACTTGTAGGCATTATCCGTCACGCCATCTTCGCCCCCTGAGTCCACGGCCATCGACATCAGCCGCATGCCCTTTGACGGGTCAGCTGCGAGTGGCCACGTTTTATCAAAGACGTCGGTGAGTAAAAGATCCCAGTCCTCCGGATAGCTCGCCGGATCCACCTGAATGCTTTCCCCGTTGCCGTCACAGCGCAGCGAATGCCGGATGTTGTAACGGTCAACTATCCAGCGCTCACCCATACTTCCATAACCCGTAATCTGCACAACAAAGCGCCGGTTGCGCCCGGCCTGCACGTCCACGGTCGCAGTGAGAAACTGCACGCCATCGGGTACCGAACGTTTTGGGACTTCTTCTGCACGCTGCTCGAGCAATTCACTTTTACGCTGCTCCATGCTGGCCCGCGGCAAATAGGGCCTGCCGAAATCGGTGTTGATCACCGTCTTCAGGGTTTCTTCGCTGCGCGTGGATTCATATTCCTGCTCGGCGGTCAGGAACTTATAAATAAGCTGCGCCCAGGTCTGGTAAGCAGCTGCCGGACCTTCCATCCAGAAGGAGGCAATACGGGAACGACGGCCATCACCGCTAACCTGGCCTTTCCTGTCGATGGTTTGCCCGTCCCGGAGCCAGACACATTTCATGTTCAGCGCACGCTTCATGTCCGGTGTGATCCTGCCTTTACAGGCCGGGCACTGTAGAAAAGCCGCTTCGCTGGCAAGCACAGGATCGCTGCTGTCGCGGTACCCGGTCATATTGTCCATTTCCGGCTGGAAATATTCGCCGCAATGCGGGCATGGCCAGTAAAGACGACGGCGGTCACCACGGTTATAGAGCGATAAAATTCCGGTGGTCGGAGGGGCTTCATGGGGCGTGGAACGCCGCCATTTTGTGTCTCTGATATCCCTCCCGGGCGAGCTTTCAACCAGCGTCATCCCGGAGGACATGAATGTCGTGGTACGCTTCGATGCCAGTGAAAAAGCATCCCCCTCCCCGTCGATATCTTCCGGAAAGCGGTCATAATCCGTCAGCGCCACACTCTTATAGTCCGAGGACGACATGATATTGACGGATGGCCAGCCAAGCTTCAGATAGTTACCGGCGCGGAATGTACGGTCGTAGACGTTGTTATCGTTACGTCTTGGGCTTAGCCGGGTTTTAACTTCAGGGCTACAGCGAAAAGTACGGTCCAGGCGTTTTTTGGAATGCTCGCGCGCTTTTTCCTCTGATACCTGAATCACAAGCATATCTGCCGGATCGCAGACAATGTTATAAACAATCCAGCCGTCAATCAGCCCGATGGTTTTACCCGTTCGCGCCGGGCCCACAAACACCACCGCATCGTATTCACGCGATGCCAGGCAGTTCATCGGCTCAATCACATAGGGTGCCAGATCCGGATCCCATGGAACTGAGTTTCCCGCCCCCATTGGCACGCGCATATAAGTACTGACCGCATCGGCCACCGGCATACGACGCGGGGCTCGTAAAATACCGGAGACATCGCGGCGGATGTCCCTGGCGGATGCCCGCTTTGCCATCAGTCCTCCTCAGGCTCTTCCTCCTCTTTTTCAGCTTCCTGCACCCTCTCCGCCATCTGGTCGCGCAGATCATCAATAACGCTTTGCACACGAACTACCGCAGCAGGCGTTAAAGCACAGTCGCGCTCGAGCACATCCGGGAGGGTTTCAAGTACCATGACGACGGCTTTCGCCATCAATGAGAATTCTCGCGCCACTTCATCTGCGGGTATTAACTGCCCCGTATCCTGTTCGAACTTCAGCCTCTCATTCTCTGCTTTCCAGTGGGACAGCCTGTCAGAGGGGGGCATATCATCGATGTTGGCCGAAACGGTAGGGATCATCAGTTCGGTCAGAATGTCGGTCACCAGATAGAGCTTTAACTTGCTGTTGCTGCCTGGAGCAGGTTCAACATTTTTCAGTCTCGCGGCAACCGTCTGACGGTGTACGCCGGTTATCCCTGCCAGCTGGTTGATATTGAGTTTTAAAGTGGCAATTTCCTGGTCCATGATGGTGAACACTTTTTGAACGATTCGACATCTTGCGAAAATGGCCTCTAATTAAATCAAAGACCTGCGCACATGATGATGATGACCCTAGATCCGAAAAACTAGCCGTTTCCCGCGAGCGCGCCGCCCCGTGGCAGGCCACCTCACTGGGAGGACCCATGAGAAAATGCAGGATTAATAACCTCGAAAGTTGACAGTTTACCCATGCTAGTTGCTGAAGGAGTTTATGAGAGGAACATAAAAACAACCCCGCTATCGCAGGGCCGAAGTACTACTCAAAGTGGGGAGTTAGTACAGCATCTCTCTGGCCTGAATAATTTCACGTTCATCTAGCTGACGATCAGATGCAAAGAAACACTCCTCAATGATATCTCTACCGGGATATAAAAAAGACATTATTTGAAGGTCTATGTTGGTAGTGTCTGGGTACTCAAGACGAAGCGAATCAAGATGTTCTCCAACTTCGATGAGGTAGGGATCATTGCCATTAAAAAAAACGATGAGTTTTCTCATAAAAACCACTCCGCTATTTTCATAGACAATGACCTTATCACAGGTTTTTGGTGAACACCTACAATTGAACCGTCTTAAACTCACACATATAATAAATATGTTAATATCAAAGCCGGTATACCTAGCAATAAAGTGAATACAATAAAAACTATAGCCAATTTCCTATAGCCCAGTTTAAACATATAAAATGACTCAGCAACTAGTATTAAGCATAGGATCGGAGACAGCCCCAGAAAAAAAGTTGTTAATGTCGAATGATTTAGAACTTGTACCAACTTACCTTTCCTTTTAAGGAACGAACCTTCTCAAAAAAACACTACCGTAGACACACCTGAAACAATAAACAGTGAAAGACATAAAATCGTTAATCCTTTCATCTGTAGACCATAAGAAATTAATGTTAAGCTCAGAAACAAAGTGGCAAGTGTGAGACTGAAAAAAAGAAAGAATGTATTAATTTCTTCACTTTGAATAATCATATTCTTGACACCTTCGAATAGCTTTAACTGCAATTATCGTCTTCGTCCATATTAACTTTAACGGAAATTGCCTCTTTAGTCACTCACAGAATTCAATCCATGAACTTTATCATTTTAAAATCTGGTAGTTACGTTAGTATCGTACAGTTCAAGTATATAGCAAGTGTTCATGTTCAATCGGATGCGAGGTTCCTACCGCTTCTCACCCTAAAGAAATTCTCAATAAGTACCGCTTACGCTTGTTGATTACTTAATGACTGCCATGCTGTACAAGACTCTGATGCGGAGTTTGCCACTCCAGGGAAGCATCTATAAAAAGAGCAAGTGAAACTGAGACTCTGGTAGCCCTCCATGCGGGGGCTTTTTTTTACAATGCAGCGCTTCGCTTGTTAAATATTGAGTCTTTTCTACAATTTAATAGTGCTTTGCTATGTCAGGTAAAGCCGTCGTTCAGGAATACCCGTGTGCTCAAGGACGAGCCATCCCTAGTGCTTTCTTTCCAACTCGATCTGCCTTATGCCAGCCAGGTTATTGTTGCCCTTCTCAATCACGGCCAACAGCGGCTTAATCCAGAGCACAGCCTGGCAGTATGTTATTGAGCCGGCGGCAGCGGTACTATCATAGGCTGCGTCAGGTCTGCTGGTATCGGTGTGCATGGCGCTGGCACGTAAACGGTGCGCGTATTTGAGCAGCCCACCAGCGACATCAGCAGGAACAGGCAGATCACAGGTTTTTTCACGGCGGAGAATCTCCCGGTATTCGATTACGGTTTCTTCGGTGTTGGTGTCGATCAGGGAGTTAAGCTTATTGGCATGTTCTGCAACCTGATTGAACCGATTGAAGTTTAATGCCTGGGTGGCGATCACCTGCCCCTGCAAAGAGTTGTCACTTCGCAGAACGTCGTTATCGCTCTGAAGGTTACTGACGTCCGAGCAACTCTTAACGAGGGCGACCGAAAGAACAGCAATAACGACAACGCCGATTAGACCCGGATTAATTTTCATTGGTCCAGCCCCCAGCATGCCAGCGCACTTTCTTGATCACGCCGCTCGACCTGCCCATAGCAGCCATTCTTCTGGCCTTTGGTTAGTCGGCAATCACGTCCACCGTCTTTAATCCACCAGCGAATAGCTTCACAGGCCCCCTTCCGGTCACCAGCATTGATGCGCTTATAGAACGTGGACGGGAAGCATTTACCCGGCCCGATGTTGTAAGGGCAGAAAGATGCGATCCCGGCTTTCTGCGGCTCGGTAAGCGGTACCGTAATATTGCGGTCAACCCACGCCAGAGCCTTATTTCGTTCGATAGTATTCACCTGATTGCATTTGGCCTGAGTCAATTTCATGCCCTGCACAACCGGTTTACCATCAACCATCGTGGCGCCACGGCAAATAGTCCAGATACCACTGCCATCTTTGTACGCCGTGAGGCTGTTACCCTCCTTCTCATTCAGGAACTGATCGAGAATGAGGGATGCTGGCGCACCAGCGAGTACCAGCCCCAGAATAGCAGCACTCAGTTTAGCTCTGGTCCCCATCAGTCACCTTCCTTTTGTAATGCCTCAACGACCACGCTTGCTGCTGCGGGACGTTCGTGAATGGGTTTATCACCAACGCCTTTCAGGTAGTCATTGACCATTTTTGTTCGCTTCTCATCCTCTCTGCGCCTGCGGTTTGCATCTACCCGCCCGTTAATGTACGAGGCTAGCGAGATAAGCAGACCAGCAGCGCCAAAGAACATGAACACCAGATCCTGAGTGGTAAATCCAATGGCTGACGCCAGAGCTGCTACCCACGCGAAGAACTGCGTGAAGATGTTCCCTGAATCGTTCATTTTCATCGTCTCTCACCTCGCTGTGTGCGGGTGCTGTGTGAGGGAAATAAAAAAGGCCGCCCGCAGGCAGCCTTAAAAAGATAAACCCCACCAATTTAGGTAGGATTTCGATGATTAAGCGGTATGACAAAGTAACCACTCTTAACAGATTACGATAGTTTTTGCGTACGCGTTAGTTTTTTGGTTTGATAGAATCAATTCCACACAGCAAAAAATCTCAAAGGGAAATAATTAGAATGCGAATCAAAGGTAATGGCTTTTCCATTAGTACCGACAATGGCAACATCAATTTACTTGATATAATCAGAAACTTCATGACTTACAACACCCAAGTTGTTAATTATTCTGACTACTCAAGAAAAATTTTGATCAGTGAAGAACAAAACTATTTTATTGGATTAGTACTTACATTCAAAAATCAAAGAAAGAACTGTTTATCAAGAATCGACAACGGAAGATTTACAATAAAAGTTGAAGATCTTCAAGGTGAAGATAAAATAGTTAACTTCAATTTTTTCTGCATCAATAAAACATCCTTAAAAGGACTGTACCTTTATTATCGTGGCTCATGCTCGCTAAATAACTTATTTAGCAAATTCCAATCGCAATCAAACAGATTTATTAGAAAAACCATTTCTACAGAGAAAAAAGCTTTAGGAAGAAATGCTACAGAAGATCAAAAAGAAGCGATTGACACAAAATACTCACAACGAGTGAATTTTAATATACTAGTTGATCGTGCTGATATAGTCGATACTCTTTCAGCATTTAGTTCTATAAAATCTGCAGGATTCCGCTTTGAGAATATCGATTTTACCTCACCTGAACTACGGGGGGTAGAACAATTCACAAGAAGTACTGAAGTGACTTTTAATATTGATGAAAATGATAGAACGAGGGTAAGGCCAATAGCGGATCATATTGGACAATTATTTAGGAATATTCAACATATTACAAAGGGTCGTATTGAAGCAATTGATCATGCTGGCAACGAAAGGATTGTTGACCTTATTAACTCCCCGGCATATTTCATAGAATATGAATTTGACGATATGGCTGAGCATGTTGATGGTCTGACTGATGATAACTTTTCAACAAACCCTATAGTTGATATAATTAAGGCTGAAATGGAAACTGGAGCAAAACATCATGAATTTAGCTGATCGCTTCACATCTACCTCATTTAGAAACCAGCTTATATGGCTGGTTATAGCTTCTATTTTCATTTCAGCTATATTATTTTTTGTTTTGAAAAACCTATGCACTTTTGAATATGGTTTTTACGATTTTTATGCAAAGAGCCTGCGTGGATATCTATTCTCTGGTTTTATTTCAGTAGGCTCATTTTTACTTTCCCTTCATACTTTTGTGATTGTAAACCTTAAAGACAAACTGTTTTCTTCTACACACTACCGTGAAAGATTTGCCACCGCAAATCAAATAGAAGTGGATGCTATCAAAGAGAAAGACATATTAAAACCTTTAGATAGATTATCGTCCTTTATTAATATATCAATATGGCTTTCAATTTCCACGGCAATAATACAGTTTACCTTGGGTTTAGCGCCCTATAGCTTTGTAGCAATTCCATGCATATGGTTAGGGCTCCTCACCATTTTGTTTATGCTAAACTCATTAGTACTTATAAGAATTAATATTAAGGATATGCTCCATCAATCTTGATGGAGCAGCATCTTAGGTAATTATAGACAATATTCCGGAAACGAATCCAAGTGCATTTTGAAGTTCACTTCTAATCTTACCATCTGAACACTTTCTTTTCTTAGCAATAGCCCTTAAGGATATACCAATAACAAAGTGAGCAATAATCAGTTCATACTCTTCGTACTTGTACGTCCTCAGGCGCGTGACGCAACCATCAATCATGATCCCTTCATCATCATCACATTGCAGGCGTGACTTCTTACCGTGCGGTAGCAACCCTTTAAAACCAGCAGCTATTGGTTGCCAATCGACTCCACTGCTATCTGCAGCAGCCCAGGCCCCCCAACGGTCCATTACCTCGTACATGTCACGCATTTTTCTCTCCAATGTTTTCGATAATTATCATTCCGGTTTCGCCCCATACTTTTGATGTCCGGGCGTCCCAAATGTGGGAATCATCCTCAAACAAGGCGTCCAACAGAGATTTTGTTAAGTTGTCCAGGTCGGGCTTTTGCTGATGGGGTTGTCCGTCCATAGCTGCGCGTTTTTTCTTGGTCCAGCTCGTCGGCATCGGCAAAACGAATGTGATATGTGCGCCGTTCTCCGGCACCCGAATTCCATGCAAGCGGGCCTCATCGCAAAACATGCGATAGCGCATCACCGGCGGGCGCTGCTTCCATTTATCAGCGCGGGTCATGCGTGGTTTTCCGACAGGAGTGATGAGGTATTTAGGCATAAAATACTCCCAGCTCTAACTGGACCTGCTCCAGCAGCTGCAACTCGGTACCGAAGTTTCTCTCCCATTGCTTACGGCCAGCATGAATGGCCACACCATAACCGCCGTTGCGATGGTGCATATGGCACAGAGGAATTGATTTCCGATGGTCAGCGCGCTGGCTTGCGCCCTGCCCGGTTCGGATGTGGTGGATTTCCGCAGGCGTTTCGCCCAGGTTCTGATTTCTGCACACGATGCAGCCCAGTGCGGCCACACGCGAAAGATGGAGGCTATCTGCTTTCTTCATGCTGGACCACCAGCATAAGCAGAAACACCGCACATAGACGGGCGGTGAGAATGATTTGGGGTAAAACTCTGCGCCATTTTGATTCCTCAGGTTGGCGCAGTAATCAGTGGGTGTTCAGCCCGTTTGATTATTATAAATCAACACTTACGGCTTGAGAACCTTCAGTGTGTTTGGCAGGGTGTTTAGGTTAATTATCCGTTCATCAGTACTGAGAACTTGGGCAGAAAGTTTGTCACCATTCCGGCGTATCAATGTGCGTAACGCATTGCTGGTTACCAGATAATCGGTAATCTCACCCTCAGACAGACATAAGACAAGCATTCCATCTTTCACGAGACTGGCGGCAAATTCATTCAATTTCATTGTTATTTCCCTAACTGATGGATTTCCCTGAGGAGAAATCCTTTTGCCCTCTACTAACTGGTTCATCAACGAACCCGAAAAAATGAGTGTTCTCTCTGCCTGTCGTACTCGGATAGACAGAACCCTAACGCACCAAACTAGACTGTATATACATACAGTAATGCCGTATGGGGAAATGTTCAACCTTTTAAAAGCACAAAATGTCAATCTCCAATGACTAGAAAAGGTTTAACGCTCAAGCTATCCGTCTGAATTTAAATGATTTATAAAAAACAAAACATCCCAAACGCCCAAAAAAAAACCTCCCTGAGGAGGTTTAGTCTTCGCGAAGTGTTTTACGCCCAACCTGTTTTACCGTAACTGCCATAAGGTTGATTAGGGCGACTGCCACACTCCCTAATGTGCCTAAAGCAAAGTCACTCATTTCAACTTTACCCAACCCAAGAAAAATCAAAAGGACCAAGTATGTCAATATGGATGAACAAAAAACACATAATAGCTGTGAAACAAAAATCCTGAATAAAAGACTTTTTTTGTATTGTCGCATTTAAGTCCCCTTAAATGCGAAGAAGTCACCGGAGTTGTTCAGGCTCCGATGACATGATTATGGCCCACTAATTCTTGAAAATCGAAAATTAGAATGGGCTTGGTTTTAGGTTCCCAGCGGCGCGAATTCTGTCATCAATTCTATGTGGAAGATTGCCATCAGTAGTGCCGATCAAGTACGTAAGGCCGTCATTTTTGGATTTATAAGCTGTTACTATGTAGGTATCGGTTTTGTCTAATGCCTGATAGCTTGACTTACTAACTCCATCTGGTCCAGAAGCAAGCAATTGAGTTCTGCTAGTGATTTCAAGCTTTCCACTATTATCATATTCCCAACTACGAATGTCGCCATCTCGCCCATGACCAAACAGTAAAAATTCGCAGACTACCATTATGATTTCCTCAGCATTACTCGATTTGAATTTTTGCCACTCTCGCCAAACATTTTCAGGATCAATATCTGAATAACCGCGCTCAAACGCCATGCTTTCTGCTACATCATCAGGAAGGTTAATTGCCGTCGCCTCATCACGAATTGACTCAACTTCTTGTTGGGTAAGTACGCGACCGGTTTCTCGTTCTTTTGCAACCAGGATAGCTATCAATGCGGGGATGAAAACAATTGTCATTTCTGGTTAGCCTCTGCTATTTAGATGTAACGCAGAACGCTACATTTAGGTAAAGTTATCAACTCTCACGATACAACTTCATGCGATCAGGAAGTAATCCCGCAGATGCTCAGGTTGCTCGCACAACACTACTTCAGCGCTAACCAGCATGTTCAGACGCTCTTTGTACGCCACTCCGGAAGCTACAAGGTCAACGCTCACCTGGTCGCAGTCTTCTTGTGTTTTTACCGCAATGTTATGATTACTAATTGACTACCTCGTAATCATTCAGAATGCGCCCCAAAACAACCCTAGAAGTGCGCTCTGTCGAGAAACGAAACCCATTACTAATCTGGGTTAAGATTGGACCACTAAATAAAACGTTTCCTGAATAGGAAACATCCATCATACCGCCCATATTTTCCTTGGAAATGGATCGCATCCTTTTCGCACAATCATCGGAAAAGTTGATGGATAAACTTTCGCCAGCATTCTTTACCGTATAATTAACTTCCTTTATGCAATCAGGCCTGAATGCGTAATTTTTCCCGTTTACAGTAAATTCCAAGCCACTGCGTGCAGCGCTCGCACTCACGGAGACAAGCGCTGCTGATATCAAAATACATATCTTTAATTTCATATCCCCTCCATATTGAAGAGGATTATACATCACTCCTGCTGAGGTGCCGCTGCGAGCATTGCATCTTCGAACGCACTCACCGAAATTGATAGCGCGCCACCCTGAATGTTCACTGCCTTTCCGATTGCGTTGAAAAGTGTGTGGTAGCCGAAATGACCTTTGGACCATCCAAACTGCACCGGAGCACCCGCCCGAAGCATTGCGGCGTGATGCGCTTCCCACCCTGCCTGGAAGCACTCACGCTGCGTCATAACGCCGCATTCATAGTCAGGCATAGGACTGATTACCAGGCGGCCGTCGCATAATTCATGCTCTTCGCTGCGGATATCAGCAAAGAACGTGCGCGTATCGCGTTTGTAGAACCAGAACATGCGGGAACCGCAGCACATATCCAGGATAGTTGGCTCAAACATGCTCACCTTGCCTCTACTAACTCTTTCCATTTTTCTTGAAGCAACTGCCGGGCCGCAGCCTCTCCATCAGGCGGGAATGAAAATCCCGCGCGTACGCCAGGACAACCGTTCGAACATCGTACCTCTGCCGAACCCCAGTTCATTCCCCGGCTGCGAACCCTCAGGGAAGGAGCCATGCCGCATACAGGACATTTCGGTAAATCAGTCATTTCCCAGCCCCTGCAGCAGATGCTTGTGGCGGCGCAGCTCGCGAACAGCACCCTGAAGACGCTGCAGATTAGACAGCTTCGCTTTTGTGCGGCGAATTTCACCGGAGATATAACGGGATGACGGAATAATCAGGTCATCGGGGCGGGAAGCGAATGCCGGGATGGTCTCAATGATTTCTGCCGTTGTTTTTCCTTGCTGTGCAGCTTCGGCTGTAACGCCTGCGGCCTCATCGGTTCTAGGCAGAGACCATGTCACGCCCTTCCCCTTCCCATTTTTGATAACCACGCCCTGGCGCTCAAAAGACAGCATGACAGATACCATGCCACGGGCATTGCGATTTACAGCTGCAGCCAGCGCCGTGGTGGTCATAGCGCCGCTCTTTCCAAGCAGCTGGCGGATGGCCACAGCATCAACCGATGCTGGTTCATCACCTTTCAGGCGCGGAGCCTGATGCGCTGGTCCCACTGACTGAGGTTTGATCGGCTGCATGGCCTGCTCTTTAGCTGTACCGATTGACCATGCGCCATTGTAAAAATCACATAACCCCTGTTCTTTCTGCTCGCGCAGCATGTTCAGCGCTTCAACGGGCTCAATATCCAGACGGGCAGCAACCTCGCGATATGTCGCTTTTTTCATGGCTTTCAGTGCATCCAGTACGGTTTCCATAATTTTCTCCTCAAAATTCACTTAACAGGTCTCAGGTGGCTAACGTTTCCGCGATAGCTCTCCCAGTCAAAATTCACCCAAATGCCGTTATCCATGCGCAGGCGGTCAACAACCCTTTCACCCAGGGTTTCTACCAGCGCGTCGTAATTCAGGTTGGTCAGAACGCCAACCGGGCGCATTGCGGCCAGGCGGCAATCGATAATCTGGTTCAATAAAACTTTCTCGCCGCGGCTATCCCGCTGAATGCCGACTTCGTCGAGCACCAGCAGGTCCACTTTGCAGAGGTCATCCAGCAGCGCGGCTTCAGAACGCCCCTCGTCATAACAGGCCCTGGCGCGCAGGGTCAGGTCCGGTACGGTCACAATCAGAACCGTTCGCCCCTCTTTCAGCAGATAATTTCCAATCGCCGCTGAGAGGTGGTTTTTCCCCGTGCCGGGCTTTCCGGTGAAAACGAAGCTCGCAAAGCCGGTTCCAAAATTTTGCGCATAACTCTTTGCCATACTCAGAGCATGCCGCTGGCCGTCGCCCTCCACCGTGTAGTTCGCGAAGCTGCAGCTGCGGTGCAGGTTCTGGATTCCGGATCGCCCGAAAATTTTCTCTGCCCGCGCCTGCTGGTTGATCTTGTCGATCTCTGCTGCGCGCTTTTGCCCTTCTTCGCGCTGCCAGGTCATCAGCTCAGCTGCGCTTTTGAATTTGGGTTCAATGCCTGCCGGAATCACACGGCGAAGGCGATCGAGAATGGAACCTGCGTTTTGCATGCTTACCCCCTGAATCCTGGCGGAACGGTGTTATCTGGACGGGAGATCTGATTGATATCCCGTCCACCAGCCTGGTGATGTCCTGCGCCCGGTGCCGACAGGCGGATAATCAGGTCATCCCATTTTTCGCGGAGTTTGGCCGGGCATTTCACCTGGCGAACCCAAAACGTATCGCTCTGAACGCGCTTGAACATTTCACAAATTTGCTTGTGGCTACGGCCATCAAGGGTGCGCATCAGACGAACGTCATTCGCCCAGACCGTCCAGTTCGGCTCTTTCGGACGAACGATCTCGCCGTCAAAGGTTGCGGCCTCCTCGTAGAGTTTCAGCACGCGCTTCCAAATCCATTGCGCACAGGTCAAATCTTCCTGGCTACCCCACTGGCGTTTCGCAGGGCTACAAACCACTGCTTCCGGGTGACGATTTAAAAATTCTGCTTTTGAAATCTTCCCGTCGGACTGCGAAGCATCCGGACGAGAATTATTTTCTGGTTCTTTGACTGGTTCAGAAGAGTGACTGATTCTGGGTGAATCTCCTTCACTATCCCCTGGTGAACGTGCTGCACCATCTGGTGAATTTCCTGCACCAGCCCCTGGTGAATTTGGTTCACCATCCTGGTGAATCTCCTGCACTACCCTCGCCCTGGTATTTGCACCGCTCAGGGTTAGTCGGTAGAAATTGCTGCCATTGCCTTTCGGCCCCGATCTGGTCTCTTTTTGCATCAGTCCAGACTCGCAAAGCGCGGCAACATGATTCATGACGGAACGACGGCTGATCTCACACTGATCAGCGATATGCTGATAGCTCGGCCAGCATTCGCCCTGGTCACTTGCGTTATCGGCCAGCTTAAGCAGGACCAGCTTACGAAGCGGGTTTCCTACCTTGACCTTCATCGCCTGAACCATCAGTTCCATGCTCATAGAACACCTCGATACAGCTGAACTAGGCTACGTTTGAACAAGTTGAAACCAGCTTCACTTTGACGCCGACCATCTGCGCCAGCGCGTCGATAGCTTCCAGAGTCTCGCGGCGGATTACCGGTTGCGGTTTGCCGGTGAACACCGCATTGGTGGCTTCGATACACTCTTTGTTAACCCTTGCCGCCCGGTAGTGCATGCAGTCCTTCTGCGCCAGTTCGTTATCAATGGCGGTACGGATGGCATAGCTCAGGGCTTCAGCCTGTTTCAGGTAGTTAGGCGTATCGTTGCGGAACGCACGCTGAATAATCTGCTTGTTGTTGTGCAGCCGGCGCGCGTACTCGTCCGGATCCGAAACGTCATCCAGTGACTGAAGCAGATCGCCAAAGTGATGCGGGGTTATCAGCTGCGTGACCGTCTTCCAGCCCTTTTCCTGCGCCCAGGACTCCAGCTCGCATGCCAGCTTTTTGATTTCCATCAGTCAGTATCCTCCTGAGCTGTTGTGTTATTTTTTTGCTTGTAATCAGGCCAAATCTCAGCCCAATCGCTTGGGCGCATATCAGCTCGAGAAACCTTCCCATCAGTGAAGGTTTCGATAACGATGCATCGACTTGGCGAAATAGCAGCCCGCCCCGTTGCAAGTTGGGAGAGGTAAGATTTCGATATCCCAAGGTGTTGCTCCAGCGCCTTGCGGATCTTTGGCCCACCGGCTTTCAAAAAGTCATTGAGTTGCATAATTGCTCCTGTGTGTTGAGTTGTAAGTTTATAAACAACTAAACATTAATGTCAAGTTTTTGCTTGTTTAGAAATTACTAATCAAAATGGCTGCATGGACACAAAAGAAATCAGGCGCAAGCGCCTAGCGGCATGGTTTTCTAGCAGAACCTTGCCTGAGAAAGAGAAGAGCTACCTTTCACAGCTGATCAACGGCAAAGCGTCGTTCGGCGAGAGAGCAGCGCGCCGCATCGAAAGAGATTACGGCATGGCTCCTGGTTATCTTGATGAAGAGCCTAAGGGTGATGAGACCCGATCTCCGCGACCATTTGACGCGCGCCATGAAGAATTGCTTGATCTGTTCGACAGCTTGGCTGAATGGGAAAAAGAGCAGCACATGGTAAACCTCAGAGCCCAAGTAAACTCAATAGACAATGAGCTCAAGGCAAGGCTGAAAGGTAAGTCCAAACAGGAAATCCTTCAGATCCTGAAAGACCTAGAGATAGACTAACTCCCCCAAAGGCCGCTTCTTGCGGTCTTTTTTTCCTCCTAATACAACCACATCCAAATTTTCACGCCTTTTTGTTTACTATTAACTTTACATTTTGGTTTATTTGTTTATAAACTTAGACCAACAAAACACGCAGTAATCAGTAAACGTTCCGCCTACCCGGCGATAAGGGTGATTAGCCAAGCAAAGCAGCAAACAGGGGTTCGAGATGGAAAAAGCATACGAAGAGTATTTCAACAGTCTGGCGGAGGGTGAAGAAGCACTGAGCTTTACCGAGTTCGTCCAGGCAGTTTCTTGAATGTGGCGTAAGCCAAAGGCTTGAAGGCGGTTTTCTCAGGTTGCGCGCTAAAGCATAGCGGGGAGAACCTGGAGCGGAGAGCAAACCCCGCGATGCAGGACTTGAAATACCTGCACAGACCAATAAGCCGACTGGCAGCGAAACTGCCCTTTAAATCTGCCCTGGCGAGGTGGCGCCGCCAGACCAGGGCAGATGAATCGTCCACAACATGGAAGCGCATTCCACTCTTTCACTAATGGGGATTGGTTTGTTAGCTGGCGGAGTGTGCTTCCAGTTGTGGGCAATCGAAATTGTAGATGGCTGTTAATAACCTTATAGGGGATTCATTATGACAGACTTTAATCGTCAACCATCACGGCAACAGGCAGTCCGCCTTAATTGGTTTGAAATAAAAATTCGAAAACTTTGTTATTTACTTGCTCAAAAAGGCAACCCTGAACTCTGAAGGTCAATAGCGTCGATAAAACGCAATAACCTGACTGTCATTTAATTATACACGATTAAAAACCATCCCTTAAACGGCAGGAATTCTCTCAACCTAAACAAGGTGTCTGAAATGAAATTAGTAGTAACAACCATTGAAATGGGTCTGGCAATAGTAAACAAAGAAATTGCGACATTTAACATTAACGGGATTATTTCAGGCGTGGTTCATTTGCCATCGTCTGGCCCTGTTACCGTTGTGCTTGATGGTGGCTATGTGCTGGGAGAGTTTCATTGTCCAGTATGCGCTGTTAAGCACATTAGCTTGCTGTCTGTGAAGTTCGCAGAAGCACAGAACGTCTGCGGCATGTCCTATTACGATCACAAACGCCAACTACTTAACTGATATGGATGACATCATTTGTCATTGCGTTGTTTGCTGCCGCGAATATAAAAAATCGGCAATGCACGAAAGGAAAACAGACATATACCCCTTTAAGCGCACGATTTATTTATGTGAGCAATGCAATGAAAAAAGAGAAAAACGTGACGCTTTAAGAAAGGTAAAACGCGGCATCCGCAAGCCATTTCATTCAACATCATTTTTCAAATATTAAGCGAGGTCATTATGTCTGTTGAGTTAAAAGTATTTGGTGGTGCTTATTTCCCAAAAGATAAAGCATTAAAAAAACATCCAGATTTAAAACCGCTTGCAACCGCAGTTAATGCGGCAACAAAAGCCATCGCTGAAGCCGTTATTTTCGGCAAGCTGGCGGCTGAGCACCCTGAACATATTGATGATTATTTTAAAGTGAAAATCTGGGAGCACCGTGATGGTTTGCCGTGCCCTGAGCTTGATGTTTTCTCACCTGAATTTTTCGATACCGTGGCTATCTGGAATGTGAACGCAGGTGAACCAGCCGCGGCGCCACAGCCTCATTCTGAAGAAAAGACGGAATGGGACGACATCAAGGCACAGGAAGAAATTAAAATCGTTGCGCAGCTCGACCAGGCATCCCGGGCAGCTTGTCTGGCATTGTTCGGCCCGGTCCCTGGAATCACTTCAGCGCAGTACGGCCAGATCGTCGATCTGAAGAATGATGATGAACCCAGCTTTGCCCGCGAGCTGGCCGAAGCACTATCCAAAGAAACACGATCGCTGGCCCTGGCACCGGAACGGCAGGAGCAATTACTCGCCTGGGTACGTGAGAACACAAAAGAATCTGCACAGTGGCCGGACATTAAAAAGCAGATCGCTAAATGGCTCGATACGCCGAATGATAAGCGACCTCAGCCTGTTAGCACTAACACCGAAGAAAACCGCACGGACACTGACTCCACTCTGGGCGGAGGAAACAAGACAGACCGTAGCCCGGATCTGGCACACAACCTGTCTACGCTCAAGATAGAGGTTGCTGTTGCGATTCTGGGCATGTACGACGAGATCGATATTTACGGGATCCCGAATAGATTATTTATTCCGGCGAAAGCCATGGCCGAAGCAGAACAGGACCCCCGCTTTACTGCATGGTGGAAAAAACTGCGCGGCACCCCCGGTATTCTGGATTATTCCCGGGCAGCCATCATCGCCTTGATTAAATCGGCTCCGGAAGAACTCTGGATAGATCCTGTCGCGCTGCGCGAGTACATCAATCGCGAGTTGGTTGAATTTGACCACGCGCACCCAGATCAGAAAACGGTTGATGCGGCTTGCCGCCCAAAATCCCACGCCACCCCTGAGGTAAACGAAAATGATGAAGCCAAACCGCCTGTTCCTGGCGAAACTCAGCCACCAGCAGTTTGCCCTGCCAAAGCTGCGCAGCTCGACAAAGAACTCATTGAGGCATTCGCTCAGAGCTCAGCGCCAGTGCATCAGCCCACGGACCAGCCGAAGGTGGAGAACCTGGGAGGAGGTGTCTTCTCTGTCGATGCACTGATAAATGCCACCCCCTCAAATGAAGTCAAAAAACAGGAAGTACCACCAGCACCAGGCGAACGCGAAATTTCAATTTTGCATGCACTGAATGACCTGATTTCTGGCCGCACCGACATCATGGGGAAAGAAGAGGCAGAGGGAGTGGTGGCATGCACCGGCCAGCTCGTTTCCGATGTTATCCCGCTACTGATGGAAGATATCACCGCCACAGAATTTTGCTTGTCTCCTGATTTCACCGACGAGGAGATCCACGACGTGGCCACCACCATGCTGGATAGCTGGTCCGATGAAATTAGCGTTCGTCAGAAAATCGCTCTTGATGCGATCGTGGAATACCGACGACCGGAACCACCAAAATCTGTCGTGCTCGATCCGCTGGCAGTTACTGCAAAGCCGGATGCCGAGCCCGAACCGATAGCTGAGATAAACACGCCGCTTTCATCGATTACCTACCAGCAACAGCTGACCATTGCAGCGTTGCAGGGCTTATGTTCCAACCCGGCATATTGCAATCAGTATGAGGAATTACCGGCTATGGCCGCCGGGCTTGCCCGCAGCGTGATCAACCATCAGGAAGGTCCCAGTGCGTCTGATTAACCGTAGCAAGGGAGACAGCATCGGCGGGCCAGCATGCGCCGCCGCGCTCAAATGCCATTTTGAGAAATTTGGCGAGCATGGTCGCAGCGACAAACAGACGTTTTACACCATCAGGATCCAGGGGAGAAAAATTACGGTTGAGGTTGTAAACCGCCCACGTAGTTACGTGGCCACGGCAATGACCCGCGCCAGGAGCCTCCAATGTCTGCCCGGGCTTGGTCGGTGATTTTTGACAATCAAATTACTATCTGCCGCTGCGGTATCGTGGCGGCGTCATGGAGTTAAGCATGGCGCAAATCATTTTTGATGAAGAGTGGATGGTGGCGGGAAAGCTCACTGAGAAAACGGGGCTCGATGACAGGCAAATAAAAGCTTATCGCCTCGGATGCTGGATTGAAGGAGTTCATTTTAAGCGAGTACCCGCGGTACCCGGTGGAGAAAGCAAACGCGCTTTGGTCTGGTACAACTTTCCGCTGATTAATAGATTTATTCAGGAAGCATGATGAACTTTCCAACCGGCGTTGAACTTCATAACGGAAAAATCAGGATCACATTTACCTATCGAGGCATTCGCTGCCGCGAAGTTCTCCGTGGCTGGGTAGTTAACAGCAGCAATATCAAGAAAGCGGGAAACCTTCGCGCCGTCATCGTGAGTGAGATCCAGTTCGGCCAGTTCGACTACGCGGCGCGCTTCCCTGAATCGAAGGCTCTTAAAAAATTCTCATCAACAAAGCGGATCACGACATTTAAAGAACTGAGCGATTTTTTCATTGATACAAAGGCACTGGAGGTGTCGGGGGCTACGCTGCATTCACTCACATCTGCAGTTAACACACTGAAACGTGTTGTGGGAGAAAATACTCCCCTGGCTGATATTCAGCACGCCGATATCCTGAACTATCGCAAAGAGCTGCTGACTGGCAGCGTATTAAACCCTTCAATGCCTAACCTGGTTAAAAAGGGACGCGCGCCCTCAACAGTCAATAAACAGATGGCGGTTTTATCAGAAATGCTGAAGCTTGCGAATCGAAGTCAGTTTATATTACACGCTCCTTATGAGGGCGTATCCCGGCTCAAGCTATCTAAGGCAGACCCCGATCCGCTTCTACTTCATGAGTACCAGGCACTAATTGCCGCCCTTCCCCGAAAGCTGGCTTTGATCATCATTGTAGCCGTCCACACGGGAATGAGGCCCGGCGAGATTTGTGCTCTGGCGTGGGAGGATATCGATCTGAGAAAAGGTGAGATTCACGTATCAAGGAGCCTGACGAACAAGCGGGTGTTTGTGCCGCCAAAAACAGATGCTGGCATCAGAACGATCACGCTGCTTAAGCCTGCTCATGATGCGCTGCTCGAGCAGTTCGAAATCACCGGCAATAACCCAAGACAGCAGATCATTTTCCATCACCGGGAAATCGGCAAAACCGAGCCACAAAATCTGCGATTTGTGTTTTCTCCTGAAAAGAAATCGGAAGTGAATGAGAGCTTTTTTTCCAAAAACTCAATTTCTTATGGATGGAAACGGGGCACTAAACTTTCGGGAATACGTGAGAGAAATCCTTATCAGTCCCGACACACATTCGCATGCTGGACA
The DNA here is from genome assembly GCF_000801755.2 of Enterobacter sp. E20. Classification (NCBI taxonomy): domain Bacteria; kingdom Pseudomonadati; phylum Pseudomonadota; class Gammaproteobacteria; order Enterobacterales; family Enterobacteriaceae; genus Enterobacter; species Enterobacter sp. E20. The sequence continues at coordinate 1,832,093 of NZ_CP012999.1, read as the reverse complement.
CTTATGGCCGGTGCTAACCCTTCCTTTATCGCCAGCCAGATGGGCCATGAGGATGCGCGAATGGTGTATGAGGTTTATTCGAAGTGGATCGGCGATATGAACCAGGATCAGGTCAACATGCTGAACAATCAGATGCCAACAGCTTTGCCCCCAAGACGCCCCCAAGGGATTGGAAGTATTAAAAAAGTCATTTAATTTCATAACGCTGGTTCCAAACTCCATAATCAGCGTTAAACTATTCATACCAATTATTTAGGGAGAAGAGATGATGCGCGTACTGGTTGTTGAGGATAACGCATTGCTACGCCATCACCTGAAGGTTCAGCTTCAGGAGATGGGACATCAGGTGGACGATGCTGAAGATGCAAAAGAAGCCGATTATTATCTCAATGAACACCTGCCGGATATCGCCATTGTCGATTTAGGGTTGCCTGACGAAGACGGTCTGTCGTTAATTCGCCGCTGGCGCAGCCACGATGTCTCCCTGCCGGTTCTGGTTCTGACCGCCCGTGAAGGCTGGCAGGATAAGGTCGAAGTGCTCAGCGCGGGTGCAGACGATTACGTCACCAAGCCGTTTCATATCGAAGAGGTGGCGGCGCGCATGCAGGCGCTGTTACGCCGCAACAGCGGGCTGGCTTCACAGGTTATTTCCATCCCACCATTCCAGGTCGATCTCTCCCGCCGGGAATTAGCGATCAATGATGAAGTGATCAAACTCACCGCCTTCGAATACACCATCATGGAAACGCTGATCCGTAACAATGGCAAAGTGGTGAGCAAAGATTCCTTAATGCTCCAGCTTTATCCTGATGCTGAACTGCGCGAGAGCCATACCATTGACGTGCTGATGGGACGTTTACGTAAGAAAATTCAGGCGCAGTATCCGCAGGATGTGATTACCACCGTCCGTGGCCAGGGCTACCTGTTCGAATTACGCTAAATGAGAGGGATTTTACGCCACATAATGCCCCTCTCGCTGCGGGTTCGTTTCTTACTGGCAACAGCCGCCGTCGTGCTGGTGCTGTCGCTCTCCTACGGCATGGTCGCCCTGGTGGGCTACAGCGTCAGCTTTGATAAAACCACCTTTCGGCTGTTGCGCGGCGAAAGCAATCTGTTTTATACCCTGGCGAAGTGGGAAAACAACCGAATCACCGTCGAAATGCCGGAAAACCTCAACCAGCAGAGCCCGACGCTGGCCCTGATTTATAACGAAAAAGGGAAATTACTGTGGGCGCAGCGTGATATCCCCTGGCTGGTTAAAAGCATTCGTCCGGACTGGCTCAAAACCAACGGGTTTCATGAAATTGAAGCCGATCTCAACACCACCAGCTCGCTGATCCGTGAAGATCGCTCCCTGCAGCAAAAGCTGAACGAGATCCGCGCCGACAACGCCGAAACGGAGATGACGCACTCCGTCGCGATTAACCTCTATCCGGCGACGCTGAACATGCCGCAGCTGACCATCGTGGTGATCGACACCATTCCGGTCGAGCTGAAGCGTTCTTATATGGTCTGGAGCTGGTTCATCTACGTTCTGGCTGCGAATCTCCTGCTGGTGATCCCGCTGCTGTGGGTGGCGGCGTGGTGGAGCTTGCGCCCTATTGAATCACTGGCGAAAGAGGTTCGTGAGCTGGAAGAACATCATCGCGAGAAGCTGAACCCGGAAACCACCCGTGAGCTCACCAGCCTGGTGCGTAACCTCAACCGCCTGCTGAAAAGTGAACGCGAACGCTACGATAAATACCGTACCACCCTTACCGATCTGACCCACAGCCTGAAAACTCCGCTGGCCGTCATGCAAAGTACCCTGCGTTCAATGCGCAGTTCGAAGCTGAGCGTCGATGATGCCGAGCCGGTGATGCTGGAACAGATCAGCCGTATTTCACAGCAAATTGGCTATTACCTGCACCGCGCCAGCATGCGTTCCGGCAGCGCGCTTCTGAGCCGAGAGCTGCACCCGGTAGCCCCGCTTCTGGATAACCTCACGTCCGCCCTCAACAAGGTGTATCAGCGTAAAGGGGTGAACATCAGCCTCGATATCTCGCCAGAGATAAGCTTTGTGGGTGAAAAAAATGACTTCATGGAAGTGATGGGTAACCTGCTGGATAACGCCTGCAAATACTGCCTGGAGTTCGTGGAAGTGTCTGCGCGTCAGACGGAAACCGAACTGCATATTATCGTTGAGGATGATGGTCCGGGCATCCCGCGCAATAAGCGTGACGTGGTGTTCGATCGCGGTCAGCGCGCCGATACGCTACGTCCTGGCCAGGGCGTCGGGTTAGCCGTCGCCCGTGAGATTGTCGACCAGTACGACGGGAAAATAGAAACCAGTGAAAGCCTGCTGGGCGGCGCCAGAATGGAGGTTATTTTTGGTCGCCAGCAGCCCACATTGAACGATAGTTAACCCGTTATGTGAAAAATGCGAGGATCTCGCAGCCGGGGGGCTGAGCTTCCGTTATAATCCGAGTCAGTAAGAGCCTGCGGAATAAAAAAATATGGATTATCACTTAACGCTTAACTGGCCCGAGTTTATTGAACGTTACTGGCAAAAACGCCCGGTGGTTCTGAAACGCGGATTCAGCAATTTTGTCGACCCTATCTCGCCTGACGAGCTGGCAGGTCTGGCCATGGAAAACGAAGTCGACAGCCGTCTGGTGAGCCACCAGGACGGGAAATGGCAGGTTAGCCACGGTCCTTTCAAAAGCTACGATCACCTCGGTGAAAACAACTGGTCGCTGCTGGTGCAGGCGGTCAACCACTGGCACGAGCCCACTGCCGCATTAATGCGCCCGTTCCGCGCCCTGCCCGACTGGCGCATGGACGATCTGATGATCTCCTTCTCCGTGCCGGGCGGCGGCGTAGGTCCACATCTTGACCAGTACGACGTGTTCATCATTCAGGGTACGGGCCGCCGCCGCTGGCGCGTGGGCGAAAAAGTGCCGATGAAGCAGCACTGCCCGCATCCGGACCTGCTGCAGGTTGACCCGTTTGAAGGGATTATCGACGAAGAGCTGGAGCCGGGTGATATTCTCTACATTCCGCCGGGATTCCCTCACGAAGGGTACTCCCTGGAAAACTCACTCAACTACTCCGTGGGGTTCCGCGCGCCAAGCGGCCGCGAGATGATCAGCGGATTTGCCGACTACGTTCTGCAACGCGAGCTGGGCAGCTATCGTTACAGCGACCCTGATGTGCCTGCGCGCGAGCATCCGGCGGATATTCTGCCAGAAGAACTCGATAAGCTGCGCGGCATGATGCTGGATCTGATCAACGAGCCGGAACATTTCAAACAGTGGTTTGGTGAGTTTATCAGCCAGTCTCGTCATGAGCTGGACGTTGCGCCGCCGGAGCCGCCCTATCAGGCTGACGAAATTTATGATGCGCTTCAGCAGGGCGACAAGCTGACGCGTCTGGGCGGGTTGCGCGTGCTGCGCATTGGTGAAGAGGTGTTCGTCAACGGCGAGAGGCTGGACTCTCCGCACCGTCCGGCGCTGGAAGCCATTGCCAGCCATCTGGTGCTGACTGCCGACACCTTTGGCGATGCGCTGGAAGATCCTTCCTTCCTCGCGATGCTCGCCGCGCTGGTCAACAGCGGGTACTGGTTCTTTGAGGACTGAGTCGCCTTAATTCCCGGTGGCGCTTCGCCACCGGGCTTTTCTTACCGCTTCGCGGTCAACTCCGCTATCCGCACTATCACCTTCACCGCTTTTTCCATCCCCTCCAGCGTCACGAACTCATGCTTACCATGGTAGTTGTAGCCACCGGTAAACAGGTTCGGGCACGGCAGCCCCATAAACGACAGCTGAGAACCGTCGGTGCCGCCGCGAATCGGCTTCAGCTGCGGTTCAATATTGCAGTCGCGCATCGCCTGCTGGGCGATATCGAGAATATGCGGATGCGCCATCACCTTCTCGCGCATGTTGTAGTAGCTGTCTTCAATGATCAGCTCAATATAGCAATCAGGGTGTAAACCTTTACCGACCTTCTTCGCGATCTCCATCATCTTGCGCTTGCGCGCCTCAAAGGCTTTTCGGTCGAAATCGCGGATGATGTAGTGCATCTGCGCGCTGTCCACGGTGCCTTTGATGCTGGTCAAGTGATAGAAACCTTCATACCCTTCGGTCTGTTCAGGGCTCTCTTCCGCCGGGACTTCTGCATGAATTCTGGACGCCAGCGACAGCGCGTTCACCATGACGCCTTTCGCCGAGCCGGGGTGAACGTTGTTGCCGACAATTTTGATCGTGACGGACGCGGCATTGAAGTTTTCATACTCCAGTTCACCGACGCCGCCGCCGTCAACGGTATAGGCCCACTGCGCGTTAAAGGCTTCCACGTCGAAGTGCTTCGCGCCCTTGCCGACCTCTTCATCCGGCGTAAAGGCCACGCGGATATCCCCGTGCGGGATATTTTTGCCCTTCAGCACCGCCAGCGCCGTCATAATTTCCGCGATACCCGCCTTGTCATCCGCCCCCAGCAGCGTTTTACCGTCGGTGGTGATCAGCGTCTGGCCCAGCAGCTGGTGCAGTACCGGGAACATCACCGGCGAGAGCACCTCGTCGCCAATGCCCAGCGCAATATCGCCGCCGCGGTAATTTTCCACAATCTGCGGGTTCACATGTTTACCGCTAAAATCCGGAGAGGTGTCGACATGGGAGATAAAGCCAATCGCCGGAATATCACCCTGGACATTCGCCGGCAGCGTTGCCATCACAGTGCCTTTTTCGCTTAACGTGACGTTGACCAGCCCCATGGCGTCAAGCTGCTCTTTAAGCAGGTTTAATAACTTCCACTGGCCTTCGGTGCTCGGCACCTGGCGAACACCCGGTTTAGATTGGGTATCCAGCGAAACGTACTGTAAAAAACGCTCAAGTAATTTATCCATGCAGTCACCCTCACTTTTCGTGACAACATTATCAATAAGCATCAAAACGCAAATATTGCGTCAGGTCACTTTTATCCCGCAAACGAGAATATTTTCCGTTTATATGGTTATGCGTTAGTAAATGTAGCTTATGAATCAGTGACAAGGTTTGGCGTTCGCAGGGGATTGCCGTAGAATGTCCGCCCTCATTACGAGTCACCAAGGTGGTTACACACAAACCCCGCTTCAGTCTGCTGCCTGAGGCGTCTATATGGGACAGCGCAAAAATTGAATACACAATCCCGTTCACGTTCACCGCTGGTGCAACTGGAACGAATTCGTAAAAGTTTTGATGGTAAAGACGTTATTTCCGACCTCACTCTGACCATCAATGACGGTGAGTTTCTGACGCTGCTTGGCCCCTCGGGCTGCGGCAAAACAACCGTACTGCGCCTTATCGCCGGGCTGGAAAGCGTCGATAACGGCCATATCCATCTTGAAAACCAGGACATCACCCAAGTTCCTGCCGAAGATCGCCACGTCAACACCGTCTTTCAGAGCTACGCCCTGTTCCCGCACATGACCGTGTTTGAAAACGTGGCGTTTGGCCTGCGGATGCAAAAAACGCCGGCGAATGAGATCGAACCGCGCGTCATCGACGCCCTGCGCATGGTGCAGCTTGAGACGTTTGCCCAGCGTAAACCCCATCAGCTTTCCGGCGGCCAGCAGCAGCGCGTGGCCATCGCCCGCGCCGTGGTCAACAAGCCGCGCCTGCTCCTGCTGGATGAATCCCTCTCCGCGCTGGATTACAAGCTGCGCAAGCAGATGCAGAACGAGCTTAAAGCCCTGCAGCGCAAGCTCGGCATTACCTTTGTCTTCGTCACCCACGATCAGGAAGAGGCTCTGACTATGTCCGACCGCATCGTGGTAATGCGCGACGGCAAAATCGAGCAGGACGGCACGCCGCGCGAAATCTACGAAGAGCCGAAGAATCTGTTTGTCGCCAGCTTCATTGGCGAGATCAATATCTTCGACGCCACGGTGATTGAGCGTCTGGACGACCAGCGCGTGCGCGCCAGCGTTGAAGGACGCGAGTGCAATATCACGGTGACTTTCCCCGTCGAAAAGGGACAAAAACTCAACGTTCTGCTGCGCCCGGAAGATCTGCGCGTCGATGAAATTCACGGCAATACCGAGGCCGAAGGGTTAATCGGCTATATCCGCGAGCGCAACTACAAAGGGATGACGCTGGAGTCCGTTGTCGAGCTGGAGAACGGCAAGATGGTGATGGTCAGCGAGTTCTTTAACGAAGACGATCCTGACTTCGACCACTCTCTCGACCAGAAAATGGTTATCAACTGGGTAGAAAGCTGGGAGGTTGTGCTGGCTGATGAAGAACACAAGTAAATTCCAGAATGTGGTGATTGCCACGATCGTCGGTTGGCTTGTGCTGTTTGTCTTTTTGCCCAACCTGATGATCGTTGCCACCAGCTTTCTGACCCGCGACGACGCTAGCTTCGTTTCGCTGGTCTTTACGCTGGACAACTACGCGCGCCTGCTCGATCCGCTCTATTTTGACGTGCTGCTGCACTCGCTCAACATGGCGCTGATTGCCACCCTTGCCTGTCTGGTGCTGGGGTATCCTTTCGCATGGTTCCTCGCGGGCCTGCCGCAAAAGGTGCGGCCCCTGCTGCTGTTTTTACTGATTGTTCCCTTCTGGACCAACTCGTTAATCCGCATCTACGGGCTGAAAATCTTCCTTAGCACTAAAGGCTATCTCAACGAGTTTCTGCTGTGGCTGGGGGTGATTGATACGCCGATCCGCATCATGTTTACCCCGAGCGCGGTGATTGTCGGCCTGGTCTATATCCTGCTGCCGTTTATGGTGATGCCGCTCTACTCCAGCATCGAGAAGCTGGATAAACCGCTGCTGGAGGCGGCAAAAGATCTGGGCGCTAACAAGCTGCAGACCTTCATCCGCATTATTATCCCGCTGACCATGCCCGGCATTATCGCGGGCTGTCTGCTGGTAATGCTCCCGGCGATGGGTTTGTTCTACGTGTCGGATCTGATGGGCGGCGCGAAAAACCTGCTGATCGGTAACGTAATCAAGAGCCAGTTCCTGAACATCCGCGATTGGCCGTTCGGCTCCGCGACCAGCATTACGCTGACGGTGGTCATGGGCCTGATGCTGCTGGTCTACTGGCGCGCCTCACGCTTGCTGAATAAGAAGGTGGAACTCGAATGATCAGTCGACTGCTTCGCGGCGGTTTTATGACCGCCATTTATGCCTGGCTCTATATCCCGATCGTTATTTTGATCGTGAACTCGTTTAACAGCTCACGCTTCGGGATTAACTGGCAGGGCTTTACCACCAGCTGGTACAGGCTGCTGATGAACAACGACAGCCTCCTGCAGGCCGCGCAGCACTCGCTGACGATGGCGATCTTCTCCGCCACCTTCGCGACGTTGATTGGCTCGCTCACCGCCGTGGCGCTGTACCGCTATCGCTTTCGCGGCAAACCGTTCGTCAGCGGCATGCTGTTTGTGGTGATGATGTCGCCGGACATCGTGATGGCCATTTCGCTGCTGGTGCTGTTTATGCTGCTGGGCGTACAGCTTGGCTTCTGGTCGCTGCTGTTCTCGCACATCACCTTCTGCCTGCCGTTTGTGGTGGTGACCGTTTTCGCGCGCCTGAAAGGGTTCGACGTGCGCATGCTGGAGGCGGCGAAGGATCTGGGCGCCAGCGAGATGACCATCCTGCGCAAAATCATCCTGCCGCTGGCGATGCCCGCCGTGGCGGCCGGATGGCTACTTAGCTTCACCCTGTCGATGGATGACGTGGTCGTGTCCTCCTTCGTCACCGGTCCGAGCTATGAAATTCTGCCGTTGAAGATCTATTCAATGGTGAAAGTCGGCGTCTCACCGGAGGTGAACGCGCTGGCGACCATTCTGCTGGTGTTGTCGCTGGTTCTGGTGATCGCCAGCCAGGTTATTGCTCGTGATAAAACAAAATCTCAGGGGACAATGAAATGAAAAAAATGCTCGCCGCTGCGGCGCTGGTGCTTGGCATGGGTGCCGCGCACGCTGATGACAGCAAAACGCTCTACTTCTACAACTGGACCGAGTACGTGCCGCCGGGCCTGCTGGAACAGTTCACGAAGGAGACGGGCATCAAGGTTATCTACTCGACCTACGAGTCGAATGAAACCATGTACGCCAAGCTGAAAACCTACAAAGACGGCGCGTACGATCTGGTCGTGCCTTCCACCTACTTTGTCGACAAAATGCGCAAAGAGGGCATGATCCAGAAGATCGACAAAACGAAGCTAACCCATTTTTCAAACCTCGATCCAGAGATGCTCAACAAGCCGTTCGACCCCAATAACGACTACTCCATTCCGTACATCTGGGGAGCAACCGCGATTGGCGTGAATAGCGATGCCGTCGATCCGAAAACGGTGACAAGCTGGGCCGATCTGTGGAAACCAGAATACAAGGGTAGCCTGCTGTTAACCGACGACGCGCGTGAGGTGTTCCAGGTCGCGCTGCGCAAGCTGGGCTACTCGGGCAACACGACGGATCCGAAAGAGATTGAAGCGGCGTATAACGAGCTGAAAAAGCTGATGCCTAACGTGGCGGCGTTTAACTCTGATAACCCGGCAAACCCGTATATGGAAGGCGAAGTGAACCTGGGGATGGTGTGGAACGGCTCCGCGTATGTCGCCCGCCAGGCCGGGACGCCGCTTGAGGTGGTCTGGCCGAAAGAAGGGGGGATCTTCTGGATGGACAGCCTTGCGATCCCCGCCAACGCGAAAAACGCTGAAGGGGCGCACAAGCTGATTAACTTCCTGCTGCGCCCGGACGTGGCGAAACAGGTTGCCGAGACGATTGGCTACCCGACGCCAAACCTCGCCGCACGCAAGCTGCTGAAGCCTGAAGTGGCTAACGATAAATCGCTCTACCCGAATGCCGAAACCATCAGCAAAGGTGAATGGCAAAACGATGTCGGTGACGCCAGCCGCCTCTACGAAGAGTATTACCAGAAATTAAAAGCGGGCCGATAAACGGTATCGCGTTCTTCCTCACGCCGTACGTGCGGCGTGAGGAGGATTAACCGACCGCATTCTCCCCAGCCCAGATCGTCGCCTTTCTCATCGCCTCAACCACATCCTCATCCGACAGACCCAGCGCCTGACGAACCCGGGTCGCCTCGTCCCACTGCTGCTGTTCATAGTATCGGCACAGGCTCACCATATCGGCTAACCGTCCCTCCTGATGGCACAGGGCATTGCTCACGCTCTGCGGGACCGCAATTTGCTTCATCAACTCGGCCATCGGCTGTTCGAGGAGGGTATCGAGCAGAGAAAACAGGCCGCACATGAAGGCATTTTCAGCCAGCGCCGGTTCGTTCATCGTCCCGGCTATCAGCTCGCAGAACTTGCCGCGCATCATGCTCAGCGGATAAAGCTCGCTGACGGTGTCATTGCCCGCGCTCGCCAGGACCACGACGGCAACAAACCGTCTCAGCTGGTTTTCCCCGAGATATCTGAGGACTTCACTCAGGGTTAACTTGCTGAAATTACAGGCACCGATATGTTTAAAGGCGGTGTGCTTCATGTAGCGCATGATTTTCCAGGACAGCGTGAGATCGGTTTTAATCAACGACTCGACGATCCGAAAATCAGGCTTATTGCGCCCAACCTCCATTTGCAGCCGAAAAATTGCCAGCTGATTTTGCGATAGCCGTTTATATTTAATGACCTCCGGACGGCAGAAAAAATAGCCCTGAAACAGCGAGAATCCCTCTTCCCTGTATTGGCTGAATTCCTCTTTAGTCTCAATTTTTTCAGCGAGATATTTAATATGCCCGGTTAAATGTTTACGCTCTTTAAGATACTGTTTAATTTGCGCTAAGGTATAATTCCTGACGTCAAATTTCAGTATTGAAATATAGGGTAAAAAAGCATCCCATTCTGGAGCAAGGGTGAAATCATCAAGCGCAAACTGATAACCATCCGCACTCATCTCCCTGACGGCCTGCAACAGCTCCGCTCCCGGCACAGCATCTTCCAGGATCTCAATGACCACGCTCTCTTTATCCAGCGCTTCTCCACTGCGGTCTATGACCATCCGCGAAGGGAAATTAATAAACGACGTATGTGCCCCGGCGATGCGCTGGGACGGCACGCATAAAAACTGATCTGATATCATCCTGGAGGTGGCATATTCCGCCGACACATCCGGAAAACGGTTTGTCATCCCATCTCTGAAGAGCAGCTCGTAGGCCACCGTCTTCATCTCAGGGTTAAAAATGGGTTGTCGCGCAATAAATCCGTACATATCCCATCCTCCTCTACAACTTTATATTTATTAGCATCCTCTTTCTACACGACGATAACGAGTTTTATCGAGCACTATTTTGATTGAATGCACAAAATAAAAGCATCCACACTAATTAACCGGATTTACAAATCAAAATTTAAATTAAATATCCCTGGCGCTCTACAGAAAGAGGAGAAAATATCCGATAAGGAATATGTGCCTGCCCGACATGCACGATATTACGGGAGATGAGAATGAAAGACGCCGTGGTCCAAAGAAAAAAAATAAGAGTCAAGACGTTGATGCTATTGTCCATTTTCCTCACCGTAACGGTGGGCTTTACGGCAACGATCGGGTTTATGATGTGGCAGTGGATGGCACAGCAGGAGGTTCTGGCCAAAAAACATATCCGCCAGATTGCTGAAGTGCAAGCGTTGCAGGTCAGCAAACAGCTGGATTCTGCCCTGACTGCCGCCCGGGATATGGGCAACAGCGCCCTGGCGCTGCGCGAGGCGGGCGTGACCGATCGCCAGAGCCTGAACCAGCTGCTCATCCACTACCTTTCGGCTCACCCGCAGTTTCTCTCCATGTCGATGGCCTTTGAGCCTAACGCGTTCGACGATAAAGATGCCGTCTGGGCCGGTCAAAGCGGTGAAGATCCTGCCGGGCGCTACGCCCGCTATGTCGACCGGGACGCCACCGGCAAACCGGCATTACACCTGCTGACGGACATCGAAACGCCCGGCAGCGGCGATTATTATCTGCTGCCGAAACAACGCCATAAAGATGTGATCATCGAACCCTATATCTATCCCTACAACGGCGTGGACGTGATGCTCACCTCGATTGCCGCCCCCATCATGCGTGACGGTCAGTTTCTGGGCTCGGTCACCTCTGACTTCTCCCTCGCCACGCTGCAGTCGACGATCGGCGCGATTAAACCGTGGAACGGCACGGGCTATGCCCTGCTCCTCTCCGCAGGCCATAACGTGGTGTCCAGCCCGGACAAGCGCGCTGCGGGCAAGCCTTACGCCGGTCAGATTGCCGGTCATGACGTCACCCGCATTAACGATCCGCTGCTGAAGGAGGACGTGTTTATCACCTGGCAGGACATCGCCGTCGGTAACAGCCAGACGCCGTGGAAACTTGCCATTATCACGCCGGTCAGCGAAGTGATGGCCGAAGCGCGCGCATTTTTACTGAAAGCCATCATCATGATGGTGCTAAGCATCGTGGCGGTTAGCCTGGTCATGGCACAGATCTTCACCCGCAAAGTTGACCGTCCGGTTGGGGGAGAACCTTCTGAGGCCGCCGGGATCGCTCTGGCCGTTGCCCGGGGAGACCTGAACAACACCATCCCGGTGCGTTCCGGAGATACCCACAGCATTTTTTACGCCCTGCACACCATGCAGATGCAGCTCAAGCGCATCGTCGACAACATCAGCGAAGCCAGCCACTCCGTGCACGGCGGCACCAGCGAAATTTCGGCGGGCAACCTGGACCTCGCCTCGCGAACCGAGGAACAGGCGGCTGCGATTGTTGAAACGGCAGCCAGCATGGAAGAGATTTCGGTCACGGTGAAGAATAACGCCGACAACGCCCACAAGGCGACCACGCTGACCGATCGCGCCGCGAACCTCGCCGGGCATGGCGAAACGCTGGTGAACGACGTGGTCGTGGTGATTGGGGAGATTGATGAGAGCGCGCGTAAGATCGGCGAGATTAACAGCATTGTCGATGGCATCGCCTTCCAGACCAATATCCTGGCGCTGAATGCTGCCGTTGAAGCGGCACGGGCAGGCGAACAGGGGCGCGGCTTCGCGGTTGTCGCTGGGGAAGTGCGCAATCTTGCCCAGCGAAGCGCCAACGCGGCAAAAGAGATCTCTCAGCTGATTGCCGAGTCCTCAGGGCGCGTCAGCAAAGGCGTTGAGCTGGTCAATGAAACCGGCGTGATGATGAAACAGGTGATTGAAGCGGTATCGCATGTGCATCTGGTCATCAACGATATCGTTCAGGCGCTGGACGAGCAAAATCGCGGGATTAGCCAGGTCAGCACCGCCGTTAACCAGATGGACAGCACGACCCAGCAGAACGCCTCGCTGGTTCAGCAGATCTCTGCGGCGGCGCTCTCGCTGGATGAGCAGGCTAAATCGCTCGAGAAGACGCTGGCGTTCTTCCATTCATAAATAAAAAGGCACCCGCTGGACGGGTGCCTTTTCTGGCGATTGCCGTTACAGCCCTTTCAGCAGCTTGTCGACAAACTCCGGGACGACCGTGCTTGCCAGACCGTAGTGTTTCTCTTCAAACTCGCTGCCCACCTGGCTTGGCTCAAGATTGAGTTCTACCGTATGCGCACCGTGCAGGCGCGCTTCGTGGACAAACCCCGCCGCCGGATAAACATGACCGGATGTGCCGATGGCGATAAACATGTCGGCCATCGCCAGCGCGCTGTAGATATCATCCATTCCCAGCGGCATTTCGCCGAACCAGACCACGTGCGGACGCAGGCGCGACGGGAACTGGCAGCAGTGGCACTTATCCTCTGGCAGCACGTCCTCTTGCCAGTCCAGCACCTGACCGCTCCAGGCGCAGCGAACCTTGAGCAGCTCGCCGTGCATGTGGATGATGTTCTTGTTACCGGCCCGCTCGTGCAGGTTATCGATATTCTGCGTCACCAGCAGAAAACGATCGCCGAGCGCCTCTTCGAGCTTCGCCAGCGCCAGATGCGCCGCATTCGGCGCGACGTCAGGCTGCTGAAGCTGACGACGGCGGGCGTTGTAAAACGCCTGGACGAGATCCGGATCGCGGGCAAAGCCTTCCGGCGTGGCTACATCCTCCACGCGGTGCTCTTCCCACAGGCCGTCCGCCGCGCGGAAGGTTCGAATTCCTGACTCGGCGGAGATCCCCGCCCCGGTCAGCACCACCACTCTGGGTTTATCCATCGCTTCTGGCATTATTCTGTCTCTGAAAAAAATCCGCTGGCGCAAGCGCTCACGCAAGCGGCGTTTGTTTTTGCGAAAACGGCTGAGTCGACCCTGGCGACGCGACAGCATAGAAACCTCGTAAACTAATCGGTGAGATGAAGGAATGCGGCTCCGCGCATGCCTCCTGCGTCCCCGTGTCGCGCGCGTTCAATACGCGGCACGCGGGCAACCGGCAATAAATGTCGGGGCAAACGCCCGGACAACCGTTCCGTAATCGCGGTAAAGTTTGACAGCCCTCCCCCGATCACCAGCAGATCCGGGTCGACGATGGTGAGAATATTTCCCAGACACACCGCCAGCAGATCCAGATAGCGCTCGACGTGCTCACGCGCCTGCGCATCCCCTTGCTCCCACAGGGTAATGATTTGAGGGGCCTCAAGTTTCTGATGATAGAAGTGTTCGTAAAGCCATGCAAACCCGCGGCCGGAGAGGGTGTTCTCAATACAGCCGTGCTGGCCGCAGCCGCAGCGGGTCAGCGGGAAATCGCGCCCCACGACTTCCAGGGCATCCACCGGGAGACGGATATGACCAAACTCGCCGGTGATGTAGCTGCGCCCGGTGATTGGCTTCCCGTTGATCACAATTCCCCCGCCGACGCCGGTACCGAGGATCAGACCCATCACCAGCGGATACTGACGGAACTCTTCGTCCCAGGCTTCGGAGAGCGCAAAGCAGTTAGCATCATTGTCTAAACGCACGTCGCGTTCAAGGAGAGCAGAGAGATCGGCGCGGAGCGGTTTACCGCTGGCGGCAGGCACGTTGGCGGCATACAGCGTGCCGTCGTCGGTTTCGGGCATACCCGGAATGCCGATGCCGACGCTGCCTTTCACGCCAAAGCGTTCATCGGCCTGCGCCACCAGCGCGGCAATCGCGGTTAAAAATTCGTCGTAGCTTTCGCGCGGCGTGGGAACGCGGGTTTCCCACTGTAGTTTGAGGTCTTTATCAAACACGCCGAGCGCAATCTTGGTGCCGCCAATATCAAATCCATAATACATAACGCATTCCTCTTTCGATCTGGCGACCCGAAAGCCGCTAGATCGTGACGTAATTACTGGCCACTTAATACCCTCGCCGGATCAATTCGGCTTGCGCGACGCGCCGGATACCAGCTTGCCAGCAGACTCAGTAAAAGTGCTGTAACCAGCACATAAAAAACGTCCAGCCAGTGCAGTTCCGACGGCAGGAAGTCAATAAAGTAGATATCACCCGACAGGAACTGGTGACCAATAAGCTTTTCGATCCCGTTGATAATCGGCGTCAGCTGCAGGGAAACCACCACGCCAATCACCACGCCGCAAAGGCTACCGAACAGCCCCGCCAGCAAACCGTACCAGACGAAGATGGCGCGAATAAGACCGTCTTTCGCCCCCAGCGTACGCAGCACGGCGATGTCGCCGCTCTTGTCCTTGACCGCCATCACCAGCGTCGAGACGATATTAAAGCACGCCACACCAATCACCAGCACCATCGCCAGATACATAATGGCGCGGATCATCTGGATATCACGGTACATATAGCCGTAAGTGCCGATCCAGCTTTTGATGTAGACATAGTTATTGGTCACGCTGCCCGCGTCGCGGACCAGTTTGTTGGCGTTAAAGACGTCGTTCACCTTAATGGCAATGCCCGTCACGCTGTCGGCCATGTCGAGATACTGGCGCGCATCCTCCATCGGCACCATCGCAAAGCTATGGTCAAGCTGACCGCTCAGCTGAAGAATACCGGTGACGTGCAGGCGCACGCGCTTAGGCTGCTGCAGCTTGTGGTCGGCGCTGGCGTTCGGGATCATGATCGACACCCAGTCGCCCTGCTTCACCTTCAGGGCATCGGCCACGCCTTTACCCATGATGATCTGCTGCTCGCCGGCCTTAAAGTTGGCCCACGCGCCGTTCTGCACATAGTTTGGCAGCGCGCTGAGACGCGCTTCCTGGGCGGGGTTGACCCCTTTCACCTGAATCGCGCGCAGGTTTACCCCGCTCTCCACCAGCCCTGTAAAGTTAATGTAGGGCGCGGCTGCGGCAATGCCCGGCACCTTTTCGACTTTGGCGAGCGCATCGCTCCAGTTCGTCCACGGCTGGTTAACCGGCTCGATCTCCCCGTGCGGCACTACCGCCAGAATGCGGTTATTCAGCTCGCGCTCAAAACCGTTCATGGCGCTCAAGCCGACAATCAGCACCGCCACACCGAGCGCAATACCGATGGTCGAGATGACGGAGATCAGCGACACCATGCCGCCGCGACGGCGGCCGCGGCTAAAACGTAAACCGATGAGTAACGATAACGGTGACGCCATTACTCTGCTCCCATCAGGGTCAGTTCCGCGTTCAGATGGCCGTCGCGCATCTCAAGCTGACGCCCCATGCGTTTTGCCAGCTGCAGATCGTGGGTTACGACCAGAAACGCGGTGCCCTGCGAGGCGTTCAGCTCGCCCAGAAGCTGGAAAATACTGTCCGCATTGCGGGCATCCAGGTTACCGGTAGGCTCATCCGCCAGCACCAGACGCGGGTTGTTGACTAGCGCACGGGCAATCGCCACGCGCTGGCGTTCGCCGCCGGAAAGCTCAGAGGGACGATGGTTACCGCGATGGCCCAGCCCTACCGCTTTCAGCATGTCGCTGGCGCGGGCGTTAATTTCTGCCGGTTTCTTTTTGCCAATCAGCAGCGGCATCGCCACGTTTTCCAGCGCCGTGAAATCAGGCAGCAGGTGGTGGAATTGGTAGATAAAGCCCAGCTCGCGGTTACGCAGCTCTGCCTTCGCCGCAGAGGACATTTTGCTCATCGGCTGGCCGGAGAAAATCACGTCGCCGTTAGTTGGCGTATCCAGCCCGCCCAGCAGATGCAGCAGCGTACTTTTACCCGAGCCGGAGCTGCCGACAATCGCCATCATCTCGCCTTCGCCCACGCTGAAGCTCACATTGTGCAGCACGTCGGTTTGCACAGTGCCTTCCTGATAGCGTTTGGACAGGTTGTCGCATTGCAACAGGATCTTATTCATAACGTAAAGCCTCAGCGGGTTGAGTGGCGGCAGCGCGCCAGGAAGGATAAAGCGTAGAAAGCAGCGCAATGGCCATCGCGGCCAGCGCAATACCGACCACCTGCAGCGGCTCGATAGCCACCGGCAGCGCCGCGCCGTCGAGAAGAGCGCCGATGATCGGCATTAAGTTATTAAGCTGGCTGGCAAGCAAGGCCCCCAGCACGGCGCCGAGCAGCGCGCCGATGATGCCTGCGCTGGCTCCCTGCACCATAAACACCGCCATAATCTGGCGCGGCGTGAGCCCCTGGGTTTGCAGAATAGCGACTTCGCCCTGCTTCTCCATCACCATCAGGCCCAGCGAGGTAATGATGTTAAATGCGGCCACGGCCACGATCAGGCTCAGCAGCAGCCCCATCATATTTTTTTCCATCCGCACGGCCTGGAACAGTTCGCCTTTACGCTCGCGCCAGTCCTGCCATTTGGTGCCGTCCGGCAGTTTTTGCTGGCTGAGGGTATCGACCTTCAGCGGCGCATCGAGCCACAGGCGCCAGCCGGTGATGTTCCCTGCCGGGTAGCGCATCAGGCGTGAAGCGTCCTGGATATTTACCAGCATCTGGTAACCATCGACTTCGCTGTTGGCGGCAAAGGTACCAATCACGTTGAACAGGCGCTGGCTTGGCAGGCGCCCCATCGGCGTAAACTGGCTGGCAGAAGGTACCATCACGCGCAGCTGGTCACCGCGGTTGACGCCAAGCTGTCCGGCAAGCTGTTCACCCAGAATCACGTTGTATTTTCCGGCTTCCAGATCGGTCTGCTTCACGCTAACCAGATACGGCGTCAGCGGATCGTTTTGCGCCGGGTCGATACCCAGCATCACGCCGACCGCCACGCTGCGGGCGCTTTGCAGCACCACGTCGCCGGTCGTCAACGGCGCGACGCGCGTGACGCCCTGTAACTTCGCCGCGCTTTCCGGCAGCTGTTGCGGGTTAACCGAACCGTTGGATGATGAGAGAACGGCCTGCGGCATCAGCCCCAGGATGTTGTTTTGCAGCTCGCGTTCGAAGCCATTCATGACGGAAAGCACCGTCACCAGTGCCATCACGCCAAGCGTAATGCCAATAGTCGAAAGCCAGGAGACAAAGCGACCGAAGCGGTCCGCGGCGCGCCCACGCATGTAACGTAAGCCTATGAAGAGTGCGACAGGTTGATACATGAAATCCGTCTGTTTGCTGATAGCAGACCCACGAGTATATAAGCGAATCCGTTAAGCGTAAATGACTGAAACAGTAAGCTTTGGTAATCATTCTTCCGAAAAATTCAGATAAATCAGGGTGCTATTGTCTGAATACTCACCTCGCAACCTCCACCTTTTCCGAAAAACCGCCGGATACAGACTGTTACCCATTACATCCCGGCTTCGTTTTACAACAATTGCTCGTTCGTTTATGGCAATAAGGTAGTGGCGAACAATGAAGCAAAAAGCATTATGGATTAACCAGATAAAAGGGCTGTGTATCTGCCTGGTGGTTATCTATCATTCGGTTATCACGTTTTATCCGCATCTGATCGGGCTGCAACACCCGCTCTCCGGCCTTCTCGCCAAATGCTGGGTCTATTTTAACCTCTATCTCGCACCGTTTCGTATGCCGGTCTTCTTCTTCATCTCCGGCTATCTGATCCGTCGTTATATTGACGAAGTGGACTGGCGAACCAGTCTCGATAAACGGATCTGGAGCATTGTCTGGGTCCTGGTGCTGTGGGGCGTCCTGCAATGGCAGGCGTTGACCCACCTGAACGCCTGGCTGGCGCCCGAGCGTGAGCTTGCCACCGCGTCGAACGCGGCCTACGCCGACTCGCTCTCAGGATTTGTACGGGGTATGCTCACCGCCAGCACCAGCCTGTGGTATCTGTATGCTCTGGTGGTCTACTTCACGCTGTGTAAACTGCTGAGCCGCTGGAAGCTGCCGGTACTGGGACTGCTGGCACTGGCGAGCATCGCGATTAACTTCATGCCGCTGCCGTGGTGGGGGATGAACAGCGTGGTCCGCAACATGATCTACTACTGCCTCGGGGCGTGGTATGGCGCAGCGCTGATGGCGTGGATGAAAAGCGTCAACCTGCGCCGCTTCTGGCTGGCAACCGGGGCTTTCGCCGCCGTCTCCGTGGTGCTGTGGTTTGCTAACGTTCCGCTGCTGCTCTCATTGCTGTCGATTGTGCTGATCATGAAGCTGTTCTACAGCCTTGAGCAGCGCTACGCCGTTAACCCGAACAATCTGCTAAATGTGATTGGCTCCAACACCATCGCGATTTATACCACCCACCGCATCCTGATTGAGGCCTTTAGCCTGTTCCTGATTGGCGAGATGAATGCCGCCTCGTGGCCGGTCTGGGCAGAGCTCACCTTAGTGCTGGTCTACCCGTTTGCCAGCCTGCTTATCTGTACCCTTGCCGGGCTCGGAGTGCGTAAAATCTCCACCGCGCTGTTTGGGGACGTGTTCTTCTCTCCTCCGTCTACGCTAACCCTGTCACCTTCAACGCGTTAATGCCCTCTCCGCCCCCGTTTCGGGGGCGTTTAGCCCTGCCGTGCGGTTACGATTTGCTTATGTAAAACGATCGAGGATAATAAAGACATTGCGTATCAGTGATATGCCCCAATACTGTTGGTATATCCATAAGAGACTCTGACATAGCCATGCCTGAACACTATCGTTATTCCTTGCCTGTCAAAGCGGGCGACCAGCGCCAGCTGGGTGAACTCACGGGCGCGGCGTGCGCCACGCTGGTGGCGGAAATCGCCGAGCGTCATCCAGGCCCGGTGATTCTGGTTGCCCCGGATATGCAAAACGCCCTGCGCCTGCACGACGAAATTCGCCAGTTCACCGATAGTCTGGTGTTCAGCCTGGCCGACTGGGAGACGCTGCCGTATGACAGCTTCTCTCCGCATCAGGAGATCATCTCCTCGCGCCTGTCGACGCTCTATCAGCTGCCGACCATGCAGCGCGGCGTGCTGATTGTGCCGGTGAACACCCTGATGCAGCGCGTCTGTCCGCACAGCTATCTGCACGGTCACGCGCTGGTGATGAAAAAAGGCCAGCGTCTGTCCCGTGATGCCCTGCGCGCGCAGCTTGACGGTGCCGGCTATCGCCACGTCGACCAGGTGATGGAGCACGGGGAATACGCGACCCGCGGCGCGCTGCTTGACCTTTACCCGATGGGCAGCGACCAGCCGTATCGTCTGGATTTCTTTGATGATGAAATCGACAGCCTGCGCGTATTCGACGCTGACACGCAGCGCACGCTGGAGGAAGTCGAGTCGATCAATTTACTGCCCGCGCATGAGTTCCCCACGGACAAAACCGCTATCGAGCTGTTCCGCAGCCAGTGGCGCGATAAGTTCGAGGTGAAGCGCGACGCGGAACATATTTATCAGCAGGTCAGTAAAGGCACGCTTCCAGCCGGGATCGAATACTGGCAGCCGCTGTTCTTCAACGAGCCGCTGCCTGCCCTGTTCAGCTACTTCCCGGCGAACACGCTGATTGTCAACACCGGGGATATCGACGCCAGCGCCAGCCGCTTTGAAAGCGAAACCCGCGCCCGCTTTGAAAACCGTGGCGTTGACCCGATGCGTCCGCTGCTGCCACCGGAAGCGCTGTGGCTGCGCACCGACGAGCTCAACGCCGAGCTGAAGCGCTGGCCGCGCATGCAGCTGAAAACCGATTCGCTTGCCGACAAGGCCGCTAACACCAACCTCGCCTTCCGGACGCTGCCGGACCTGGCCGTTCAGGCGCAGCAGAAATCCCCGCTGGATAATCTGCGCAAGTTCCTGGAGTCCTTCACCGGCCCGGTGGTGTTCTCCGTTGAGAGTGAAGGCCGCCGCGAAGCGTTAGGTGAGCTACTGGGACGCATTAAGGTGGCGCCGAAGCGCATCCTGCGTTTGAGCGAAGCGACCGGAAACGGCCGTTATCTGATGATTGGCGCCGCCGAGCACGGGTTCATCGACACGCTCAACAACCTGGCGCTGATTTGCGAAAGCGATCTGCTGGGCGAGCGCGTCGCGCGTCGCCGTCAGGACAGCCGTCGGACCATCAACCCGGACACTCTGATCCGTAACCTGGCCGAGCTGCATCCGGGCCAGCCGATTGTTCACCTGGAACACGGCGTTGGGCGCTATCAGGGGATGACCACGCTGGAAGCGGGCGGCATCAAAGGTGAATATCTGATGCTCACCTACGCCAACGACGCCAAACTGTATGTCCCGGTCTCCTCTCTGCATCTGATCAGCCGCTACGCGGGCGGCGCCGAAGAGAATGCGCCGCTGCACAAGCTGGGCGGCGATGCCTGGGCGCGCGCGCGCCAGAAGGCGGCGGAAAAAGTACGCGACGTGGCCGCCGAGCTGCTGGATATCTACGCCCAGCGCGCGGCTAAACAGGGCTTCGCCTTTAAGCATGATAAAGAACAGTACCAGCTGTTCTGCGACAGCTTCCCGTTTGAAACCACGCCGGATCAGGCCCAGGCCATCAACGCCGTGCTGAGCGACATGTGCCAGCCGCTGGCCATGGACCGCTTAGTCTGCGGCGACGTCGGCTTCGGCAAAACCGAAGTGGCGATGCGCGCCGCCTTCCTTGCGGTGGAAAACAACAAGCAGGTGGCGGTGCTGGTGCCGACCACCCTGCTCGCACAGCAGCACTTCGACAACTTCCGCGACCGTTTCGCCAACTGGCCGGTACGTATCGAGATGCTCTCGCGTTTTCGCAGCACTAAAGAGCAGACGCAGATCCTCGAACAGGCCAGCGAAGGCAAAATCGATATTCTGATCGGCACCCACAAGCTGCTGCAAAGCGACGTGAAGTGGAAAGATCTGGGGCTGCTGATCGTCGACGAAGAGCACCGCTTCGGGGTGCGTCATAAAGAGCGAATCAAAGCGATGCGCGCCGACGTCGATATCCTGACCCTGACCGCGACGCCGATCCCGCGAACCCTCAACATGGCGATGAGCGGCATGCGCGATCTGTCAATTATCGCCACGCCGCCTGCGCGCCGTCTGGCGGTGAAAACCTTTGTCCGCGAGTACGATAATCTGGTGGTGCGTGAGGCCATTCTGCGTGAAGTGCTGCGCGGAGGTCAGGTCTACTACCTCTACAATGACGTGGAAAACATCCAGAAAGCGGCGGACAGGCTGGCGGAGCTGGTGCCGGAAGCGCGCATCGCTATCGGTCACGGGCAGATGCGCGAGCGCGAGCTGGAGCGGGTAATGAACGACTTCCATCACCAGCGCTTTAACGTGCTGGTGTGTACCACCATCATTGAGACCGGGATCGACATTCCGACGGCGAACACCATCATCATTGAGCGTGCGGATCACTTTGGTCTGGCGCAGCTTCACCAGCTGCGCGGCCGCGTCGGGCGTTCGCACCATCAGGCCTACGCCTGGCTGCTGACGCCGCATCCGAAAGCGATGACCACCGACGCGCAAAAGCGTCTGGAAGCCATCGCCTCGCTGGAAGACCTCGGCGCTGGCTTTGCGCTGGCGACGCACGATCTCGAGATCCGCGGTGCCGGCGAACTGCTGGGTGAAGACCAGAGCGGCTCCATGGAAACCATCGGCTTCTCGCTCTATATGGAGCTGCTGGAAAACGCGGTTGATGCCCTGAAGGCCGGACGCGAGCCGTCGCTGGAAGATCTCACCAGCCAGCAGACCGAGGTCGAGCTGCGTATGCCTTCCCTGCTGCCGGACGATTTTATTCCGGACGTGAATACCCGACTGTCGTTCTACAAGCGCATCGCCAGCGCGAAGAAGGAGAACGAGCTGGAAGAGATCAAGGTGGAGCTGATTGACCGCTTTGGTCTGCTGCCCGATCCGGCGAGAAATTTGCTGGATATCGCGAGGCTGCGCCAGCAGGCGCAAAAGTTGGGGATCCGCAAGCTTGAAGGCAATGAAAAAGGCGGCGTGATTGAATTCGCCGAGAAGAATCACGTCAACCCGATGTGGCTGATCGGCCTGCTGCAAAAACAGCCGCAGCATTTCCGTCTGGATGGTCCAACCCGTCTGAAATTTACCCAGGAGCTGACGGAGCGCAAAACCCGTATGGACTGGGTGCGTAACTTTATGCGCCAGCTGGAAGAGAACGCGATCGCATAACCTCCCTTCCCCCTGTTAACTGAGGAATTTCATGTAGTTTATTAACCGGAAGCGATGAAAGTTGCTTCCGGGAAGGAACAGCTTACAGCGACACCCTGGTCCGGCTGTAAATCGCTGAGGCGTTTCCTGCAGGCCGGGGCGAGGCGCAGGGATGCGCCGAGAGGGCGGGCTTTACATGGACGTTGCCTCCGCCCGTCCCCGATAAGCCGGAAGGAATAAGCCGAAGACAAAATTGCCGGGAGCAATTTTGGACAGCGCTTGCGCTGGCCCCGAAGGGGTGAGCCCCAGGGATGGGGCGAACAATCCGCGAAGCGGCGATTTACCGCCGGGAGCCCGGGTCGCCAGGGTGGTGGCGATTGAGCCACCCTGGCACGTTCACCGGTTATGTCGTTAAAGAGTAGCAAGGAACATGAAGTGAACGGAATGACCACCAGAGCCGTATGTTCCCCCTCACCCCAACCCTCTCCCTCAAGGGAGAGGGGGTCGTCCGTTCAGGCATTATTTTATGGGGATCCCTTCCCCCTGTTAGCCCGGCGCTACGGGGGGACAATTTACAAACTCTTTGCACTTCACCCGATCTTCCCGACATACCCATTCGCCATAATTATGTTTAACGCCTTATAAAATAATAACCTTATCATTTAGATGGATTATGGTGATGATGACCTCTTCGCGTTTTACTCGCTGGATGACCCTGTTTGCGCTGGCAGCCACCGTCGCGGTTGCGCTTCCCGCTCGGGCAAACACCTGGCCCCTTCCCCCTCCCGGCAGCAATGTCGTGGGTGAAAACCGCTTTCATGTAGTTGAAAATAATGGTGGTTCACTGGAAGCGATTGCCAAAAAATATAACGTCGGTTTTCTGGCCCTGCTGCAGGCGAACCCCGGCGTCGACCCGTATGTCCCGCGCGCGGGCAGCGTACTGACCATCCCGTTACAGACTATCCTGCCGGACGCCCCGCGCGAGGGGATGGTGATAAACCTCGCCGAGCTGCGCCTGTACTATTACCCGCCGGGTAAAAATGAAGTCACCGTCTACCCTATCGGTATTGGTCAGCTGGGCGGCGACACGCTGACGCCGACGATGGTCACCACCGTCTCGGATAAACGCGCGAATCCAACCTGGACCCCGACGGCCAACATTCGTGCCCGCTATAAGGCCCAGGGGATCGATCTTCCTGCCGTGGTGCCGGCTGGTCCGGATAACCCGATGGGGCACCACGCGATCCGCCTGGCGGCATACGGCGGCGTCTACCTGCTGCACGGAACGAATGCGGACTTTGGCATCGGCATGCGCGTCAGCTCCGGCTGTATTCGTCTGCGCGATGACGATATCAAAACGCTGTTTAACGTCGTTACGCCGGGAACCAAAGTGAATATTATCAATACGCCGATTAAGGTTTCAGAGGAGCCCGGCGGCGTGCGGCTGGTTGAGATCCATCAGCCGTTATCGAAAAACATTGGCGACGATCCGCAGACGCTGCCCATTAACCTGAATGCCGCGATGGTAAGTTTCAAAACGAATGCGAATACCAACAGCGTGGTGATGGAGCGTGCGATGGAAGCCCGGTCAGGCATGCCGACCGATGTCACCCGGCATCACGATGTCGTCCCGCAGTCGATGTAAATCAGAAATAAAAAAACGCCCTGCTGAGCAGGGCGTTTTTTATTGCAGTGGCATAAATGAGGGTTTATGCACGGCTTATTTGTAGATGACCGCCGTGCCGTGCAGGGTGTTAGGACCGGTCACTGAGGTGATGCGGTAAGATTTTGCACCCATCTCTTGCGCTTTTTGCGCCAGCTGATCTTCCAGGGAACCCAGGTTAGTACCTGCAGACGCAGAGATTGTCCCGACTTTATGCTGGTCAGCAGGGGTGGATTGTACCTGTACAGCAGCAAAGCTTGCGAAAGAGAGTGAACTCAGGACAGCGGCAGCGATGAGAGTTTTTACGTTTTTCATGATGTTTACCTTTAGCAGATGAATTTGGAGGTCGTTAATCATTTAGTTAACGATCGATAGGTAAATCATAAATGTGATCCAGGTCACGCGTCAACACAATTTTATAACGAGCGTTAACTTAATTTTAAAATTGTTATTTTTCATACATATATGATTAATTTATTTTTAAGCATTCTGCACTGGTGGTGGGTTACGTTTATTTTTATAATGGTCATTCACCAAACCAACAGAGGACCAACGGCAAATGACAACCGATGTCACGAGTTGTGCGAAGAAAAGCCGTGGCCGACCAAAAGTGTTTGACAGGGATGCAGCGCTTGATAAGGCCATGACTCTCTTCTGGCAACATGGGTATGAAGCAACCTCGCTTTCCGATCTGGTAGAAGCCACCGGAGCCAAAGCGCCGACGCTGTATGCCGAATTTACCAATAAAGAGGGGCTGTTCAGGGCGGTGCTGGACAGATACATTTCGCGCTTTGCGGCGAAACACGAAGCCCAGCTGTTCTGCGAAGAGAAAAGCGTTGAACAGGCGCTTCGGGACTATTTCACCGCCGTCGCGACCTGTTTCACCAGTAAAGAAACGCCTGCGGGCTGCTTTATGATTAACACCTCTGCCACCCTTGCGGCGTCCTCTAAAGAGATTGCCAATACGGTGAAATCACGACATGCCATGCAGGAGGAGACCCTCAGCGCATTTCTGGCTCAGCGCCAGCAGCGCGGTGAAATCCCCGCGCAATGCAACCCTCAGCTGCTGGCACAATACCTGAGCTGTATTTTGCAGGGGATGTCGATCAGCGCCCGTGAAGGGGCCACGCTGGAAAAACTGCAGCATATTAGCGAAACCACGCTGCGGCTGTGGCCTGAGCTACTGAAAATCTGAAGCAAAAAAAAAGCTCCTCAGCCTGAGCGCATGAGGAGCTAAATTCAGAGAACATCTTTTTTACACTTTGTTATTCAGAACCAGCTGGCCGTTTCCATCCAGTGGAATTTGCGTGCCCGGGTCTTTATCCATGCGGATTTTGCCCTGCTGATCGCCAATTTTGTACGTCACGTCATAGCCCAGCATTTTTTCCGACTTGTCATAGACGGTTTTGCAGCGTTGCTGAGTCGTGGTGTAGGTATCATTATCCTGCATCGCGCCCTGCACCTGGTTACCGGCATAGCCGCCACCCAGCGCGCCGACCACGGTCGCCACGTCTTTACCCCGGCCGCCGCCAAACTGGTGACCAATAACGCCACCCGCTACTGCACCCAGAACAGAACCGGCAATGCGGTTTTCATCCTGCACCGGACGACGGTGCGTCACGGAGACGTTACGGCACTCCTGACGAGGCGTTTTTACGGTTTCTTTAATCGGTGTAGCAGAAACCACCTGTGCATACTGCGGGCCGCGATCTAATACGTTGAGACTGGCAACGGCAGCCACACCTAACGCAGCCGCGACGCCAATCCCTATACCCGCCAACATTGATTTATTCACGGGACTTCCTCCTTTGTTGCTATTGGTAACAATTTTGCAATGGAGGCACGGCTTCGCCAATAAGATAAAGGATCAAAAAAGGGGCGTTGAGAGGAGATATATTGTATTTAGGAGAACTCTTAAGCAGTCAAACTGTGATCTACAGCATGAAATGCTAAAAACTCCCTCCGGAGGGCCCGGAGGGAGTGAAAGATTAGTGCAGCTTCAGACGCGGACGGATCACGCGGTTGATTCTGCCCACCAGCATCATCAGCCCGGTTTTGAAGTAGCCGTGCAGCGCAATCTGGTGCATGCGGTACAGGGAGATATACACGAAGCGGGCAATGCGCCCTTCTACCATCATTGAGCCGCGCATCAGGTTGCCCATCAGGCTGCCGACGGTAGAGAAGTTTGACAATGACACCAGTGAACCGTGGTCTTTGTAGACATAGGCTTTCATTGGCTTGCCTTTGTACTGCGCCAGAATGTTGTGCAGCACCAGGCTTGCCATCTGGTGAGCGGCCTGCGCGCGCGGCGGCACGAATCCACCTTCAGGGCGCGCGCAGGAGGCACAGTCACCGATGGCAAAGATTTCAGGATCGCGCGTGGTTTGCAGCGTTGGCTCCGTAACCAGCTGGTTAATGCGGTTGGTTTCCAGACCGCCGATCTCTTTCATAAAGTCAGGCGCTTTGATACCAGCCGCCCAGACCATCAGATCCGCTTTGATATACTCGCCGTCTTTGGTGTGCAGGCCGCCTTCGTCGGCGCTGGTCACCATGGTCTGCGTCAGCACCCGCACGCCCAGTTTGGTGAGCTCATTGTGCGCCGCACCGGAAATACGCGGAGGCAGCGCAGGCAGGATACGTTCACCGGCTTCAACCAGCGTGACGTTCAGCGCTTCGTTAGTTAACCCTTTGTAACCGTAGCTGTGCAGCTGTTTCACCGCATTGTGCAGCTCCGCTGACAGCTCAACGCCCGTCGCGCCGCCGCCGACAATAGCGATATTCACCTTACCGTTCGCACCCATATTGCTGGTGTACTTCAGGAACAGGTTCAGCATTTCCTGATGGAAACGACGCGCCTGGTGCGGGTTATCGAGGAAGATGCAGTGCTCTTTCACGCCCGGCGTGTTGAAGTCGTTGGAGGTACTACCCAGCGCCATGACCAGCGTGTCGTACGCCAGTTTACGCTCGGGAACCAGCAGCTCCCCTTTTTCATCGCGCAGCTCTGCCAGGGTAATGGTTTTGCTTTCACGGTTGATGTCCACCACCGAGCCCAGCTGGAACTGGAAATGATGGTTGCGCGCGTGCGCCAGATAGCTGAGCGCGTCCACGCCCTCATCCAGAGAACCGGTCGCCACTTCGTGCAGCAGCGGTTTCCACAGGTGGCTGTGGTTACGATCCACCAGCGTAATTTTGGCTTTTTTACCGCGACCCAGCTTCTTGCCCAGCTGTGTAGCCAGCTCCAGCCCGCCAGCACCACCGCCTACAATCACTATCTTTTTCAATGGCGTAGTCAACGTGACCCCCTCAAATTATTAACCAATTGTTAATTAAAAGTTATAAAAATAACCCTTAATTAACAACAGGTTACAGCACTGAAACCATTCAGGTGCATTGAGAATACCACGTCAGGCGCATTGGTCATACCAAAATTGATATGCATCAAGTTTTGATGGCTTAAAAGTAGACAATTCTGGTCAAAAAGAAAGCCCGGTGCGCTTTCGCGGCCGGGCTTTGATGCTTGCGGGTACTTGATTAACCCAGCGTTTTAAACGCTTTGATACGCTGCAGATGCGGAGAGATGTTTTTGAACTTGTGGGTCTGTTCTTCGTCCCAGACGATCTCATAGTAATGATGCAGGAGCTCTGCTGCCCGATGGCTGTTGAGCGCTTCATCATTACGGGAAAGGATCACCAGGCAGCGGTCGCGGTTTTTCTCACGGAAGTTGCTCACGCACTTGGTCGCAATATCGACATACTCTTCCGGACGGTCAATTTTGCCTTCCATGTTCTCGTTCGGGAACAGGTTAGGATTGAACACCACCTGGCGAATGTCGCACAGGAAGCCAATCCGCTCCGCCCAGTAGCCGCCCAGCCCTACGCCGCAAATCAACGGGCGATCGTCGACGTTGAGCTGCAACATCTTGTCCACCTCTTTGAGCAGATGCTGCATATCATGCTTCGGATGACGCGTGCTGTAGCTGATCAACCGTACATCCGGATCGATAAACTGCAGCTGCAGCACCTTCTCATGATTGCCAGGACTGTTTGAGTCAAAACCGTGTAAATAGATGATCA
Source organism: Enterobacter sp. E20 (assembly GCF_000801755.2). NCBI lineage: Bacteria > Pseudomonadati > Pseudomonadota > Gammaproteobacteria > Enterobacterales > Enterobacteriaceae > Enterobacter > Enterobacter sp. E20. The sequence goes on along the minus strand of NZ_CP012999.1, from coordinate 1,804,096 downwards.
TCGTCTTCTCACCACGCTACGCCTTCCGGGAGGGTTTACAGGCTGGCTTTATGTGCCTGCCAGCGCTCATTCAGGTCTTCAAGCCGGGCGTTGACCGTCTTCCAGCGCGCCGAATCCATCAGCTCCTGACGGCTAAATGAACCTTTATGATACAATTGTGTAACACGCTCTGCATTGATCGGCGACAGGTTATCCAGCACGCTAACGGCACCTTTACGATTATTGCAGACCAGGATCATATCGCAACCCGCATCCAGCGATGCCTGACCGCGTTCAGCGTAGCTGCCCATGATCGCGGCCCCTTCCATCGACAAATCGTCAGAGAAAATCACGCCGTTGAAGCCCAGCTCCTGACGCAGAACGGTTTTCAGCCAGTGCGGAGAACCGCTGGCAGGACGCGGGTCGACGTCGCTGTAAATCACGTGCGCGGGCATAATGGCATCCAGCTTGTTATCGGTGATAAGCGACTGGAAAACCGACATATCTTTGGCGCGAATTTCCGCTTCCGGGCGCGGATCGCGCGGGGTCTCTTTGTGAGAATCCGCCGTCACCGCCCCGTGACCCGGGAAGTGTTTCCCGGTGGTTTTCATGCCTGCGTCGTGCATGCCGTCGATGAACCGGGTCGCCATTGCCAGCGCAATACGCGGGTCTTCATGGTATGAGCGCTCGCCAATGGCAGCGCTGATATGCCCTACATCCAGCACCGGTGCAAAGCTGATGTCGATATCCATAGCAATCATTTCGCTGGCCATCAGCCAGCCGGCCTCCTGCGCCAGTTTTCCACCCTCTTCCGTGCCGAGCAGCGCAGCGAATGACTGGGCTGCCGGGAGACGGGTAAAACCGTCGCGAAAACGCTGCACGCGCCCGCCTTCCTGATCGACGGCCACCACCAGATGATTGCGCGACGCGGCGCGGATCTGACGCACCAGCTCGCGCAGCTGCGCCGGATCGTGATAGTTGCGAGTAAACAGGATCAGGCCACCCACCAGCGGATGCGCCAGAATTTCACGCTCCTCCGCATCCAGCTCAACCCCTTCAACATCCAACATGACTGGACCCACATCCACCTCTCTTATCCTTTAGTTTGTAACTGACGCCAGGCATCGTCTGCCAGCGCAATAAATTGTTTGTCTCTGGACTGCCGATAGCGCATTTCAAACCAGCCAGCCATTAACATAATGACCCAGGGTCGCCAGCGTCTGACCTGACGCCTCAGCGCGTCGGGGTCAATATGCGCCACCCGGGCGTAGCCCCTGATGAGCATCTGCCGCGCGGCTTCACTCTCCGTCCAGACGGCCGTCAGCTCCAGCGCCACATCGCCATCTCCGGCATACTCCCAGTCGATAAGCCTGATCCCCGCTGGCGTATGAACAATATTCCCGGCATGAACATCCATATGCAGCGGCGCGAGCCGAATCGGCTGCGGCTCGCCCGTTTTACGCAGCCGCCTGAGAAGTGCCAGCCACACTGGAGTACGCCTGTCAGGCAGGGCTTGCTGCCAGTAATGTTCCAGCAGTGGGAATAACGTAATTCGCCATCCCAGACGTGGCTGCCGGTGCAGATGATACAGCACCGCCGCAAGCTCCGGCGTGTCCGGCAGCGCGCTTTTAACTTCACCTTCCAGATAGTCGACGGCCATCCAGCCCTGTCTGAAAAAACGAGGGGCAGGCACGAGATCTGACGGAAGACGTCTCAGGGCACGAAACTGACGACGGAAATGGGAGGCAGGCGCGTCGGGATCGTGATTTTGCCGCAAGACCAGACGTCGTTCGCCCTGTTCTATAATGCAACTCGCGCCGCCAAGCCCGGAATGGGCCTGCGGCGCGATAAGGCGGTACTGAGGAAAATAGCGCGTCAGAATCTCTTCACGCGTGCCGTCATTGTTGCGTAACCGCACCTTTACCTGACCAGATAATTTCGCCTGTCTGAACCAGCATCAGCTGCATCTGCAGGGCTGGGGTATTCACGTTACCGGTGGCGTTAGAGTAAAGCACATACTGCGCGCCAACGTTACGGGCAATGCCGATCGCCTTGCTGCGGGTACCGAGGCTATCCTGCGGCGACAGGCCCAGCTGCTGTTTGGCGACGGCGAGCTGCTGAGCCGAGACCAGCGTAAACTTGCCGTTGTTAGCCAGAGCATTACGCAGGGTTTCCGTGGCTTCACCCGCGTTCAGCGAACCGTTGGTACGGTTGTTCACGCTGTCGACCAGCAATACGCTGCCCGCCGTCACGCCCTGCGCCTGCAGCATTTTGCCTACCATCGGCTGCATAGCCCCGTTCCAGTCGTAATGGCGCACGCGCGGCGTGGGCTGTGACGTCTGGTCCGGATGTTCAATCGGGCCTGGCTGCGCCGGAATAGACGGTACAGACGGCACGGTTGGCTGCTGCTGCGTTGGCGGTGTCGGCTGTTCAGTACCCGGTTTAGCCTCTTCCACAGGCGCAGGCTGTTCAGTTCGGGTCACACACCCTGCAAGAAACAGAGCGAAAGCTGTCACGAGCGCATAGCGGCTCAAATTTTTAATCAAGGTTCACCCCTCAGAGATAAAGATAAAGTCTCACCTTATGCGCACCCAGATAGTTGGCGCTGCCATAGAGCGTTACCGACGACCTGGCCGGAATGGTGACGTTGCGCGGCGCCTCCAGCGGATGCATTTCAAGACCTCTTACGTCATACCAGAAAAAACGGTAGTGGACCGTCACCGGTTCATGTCTTTCATTAAAGAGCGTAGAGGAGGCAGATGAGTTGATTTCACTGATGGTCAACGCGGGCTGTTGCGCCGTGATGCCCGCGGCAAGCACGGAGGACTCCATGACCAGCGTCTGTTCATCATTCACGGGGATCGCCGGACGCGAGCTGCACCCCACAATCATCATCGCCATTACCAGCGCTGCAATACGCCCTTTCAGCATGTCAAAGACCTTTATGTGCCAGCATCGGCCCCAGAGGACGTCCACCCAGCAGATGCATGTGAATATGATAAACTTCCTGGCCACCATGGCGGTTGCAGTTCATGATCAGACGGTAACCGTCTTCTGCAATCCCTTCCTGTTCAGCGATTCTGGCAGCCACAGTCAGCATACGACCTAACGCCACTTCATGCTCGGTTTTTACGTCGTTTACAGTCGGAATCAGAATATTGGGAATGATAAGGATGTGCGTCGGGGCCTGAGGGGAAATGTCCCGGAAAGCCGTCACCAGTTCATCCTGATAGACGATATCCGACGGGATTTCGCGGCGGATAATTTTACTGAAAATCGTTTCTTCAGCCATGACCTTTTCCTTTTTTGTTTAATCTGGCGCAATGCGTCCGCTGTAAACACACTCCCGGGATCGGTGTGTGACACAATCCAAGAGTATGAGCGAGTTTCTCCTGTCCTTTCAACCTCCTCCCTCGATTTCTTTCCTGAATGTTCATCAGCTGACTGAAGAGTGACCGCTCTCGCGTCTCAGTGGCGTTTTTTAAGACACAAATAAAAAAGGCAGCCATTCGGCTGCCTTAGTCTCCCCAGGTCACAACTTAGTTGCTGCGGATGTACTCATCCATTTCGGTTTTCAGGTTATCGGATTTGGTACCGAAGATTGCCTGTACACCAGAACCTGCAACAACTACGCCCGCTGCGCCCAGTTTTTTCAGACCCGGCTGGTCTACTTTCGCCACGTCGGCAACGCTCACACGCAGACGAGTGATGCACGCGTCCAGGTTAGTGATGTTCTCTTTACCGCCGAACGCTGCGACCAGTGCCGGAGCCATTTCGCTGGTAGCGCCAGCTTTACTGTCTTCTGTCGCATCTTCACGACCCGGAGTTTTCAGGTCCAGTGCTTTAATCAGCACGCGGAAGATGGTGTAGTAAACAACGGCATAGCACGCACCCACGATTGGGAACAGCCACAGTTTGCTGCTGTTACCGGACAGAACGATGAAGTCGATCAGACCGTGAGAGAAGGACGTACCGTCACGCATACCCAGCAGGATACAGATTGGGAACGCCAGGCCCGCCAGAATCGCGTGGATAACGTACAGGATCGGCGCAACGAACATGAAGGAGAACTCGATCGGCTCGGTGATACCGGTCAGGAACGAGGTCAGCGCTGCGGAGATCATGATACCGCCCACTTTTGCACGGTTCTCTGGCTTAGCAGAGTGCCAGATAGCAATCGCAGCTGCTGGCAGACCGTACATTTTGAACAGGAAGCCACCAGACAGTTTACCTGCAGTTGGGTCGCCCGCCATGTAACGTGGGATATCGCCGTGGAATACCTGACCTGCTGCGTTGGTGAATTCACCAATCTGCATCTGGAATGGAACGTTCCAGATGTGGTGCAGACCGAATGGCACCAGGCAACGCTCGATGAAGCCGTAGATACCAAACGCCACAACCGGGTTCTGGTAAGCAGCCCACTGAGAGAAGGTCTGGATAGCAGAGCCGATTGGTGGCCAGATGAAGGACAGGATCACGCCAGTGAAAATCGCTGCCAGACCAGAGATGATCGGAACGAAACGCTTGCCCGCGAAGAAGCCCAGATACTCAGGCAGCTTGATGCGATAGAAGCGGTTAAACATATACGCTGCAATCGCACCGGAGATGATACCGCCCAGAACACCGGTGTCCGCCAGGTGTTTCGCGGCGATCTCTTCTGCCGGTAAATGCAGAACCAGCGGCGCAACCACAGCCATGGTTTTCACCATGATGCCGTAGGCAACCACTGCAGCCAGCGCAGAAACGCCGTCGTTATTGGTGAAGCCCAGAGCCACACCGATCGCGAAGATCAGTGGCATGTTAGCAAAGACAGAACCGCCTGCTTCGGCCATCACGTGGGACACTACGGCTGGCAGCCAGCTGAAGTTAGCAGAACCGACACCCAGCAGGATACCTGCGATAGGCAGTACGGATACTGGCAGCATCAGCGATTTACCGACCTTTTGCAGGTTAGCAAATGCATTCTTAAACATAATTGAGAGTGCTCCTGAGTATTTGTGCTTTTTTTACGCTTTCACGCATTGGCGCGGGGGGAGTACCGTGCCGTGGACAGGACATCTAAGCGCCCTTTATTTATTACACAGAGTAAAATAATTCCCTCTGAGTTTGTTTGACGGCTATCACGTTTCAGCTTAAGGCGGTCGAAAAACTTTCAGTTATTTACAAAAAGCATGTCCGGATGTGTCTAAATACACACTCACCGCCCCAAATGAGGCGGTGAACTTTACTCGCTTTACTTATTAATTACGAGCCTAAAAAAAACAGGTGTATCAAACAGATTGCAGGCGGGCGGGGTCGATATGGAACAGCGTGGAGAAGTTTTCCGTCGTCACGCGGGCCAGCTCATCGATGCTGACGCCCTTCAGTACGGCCATGTACTCAGCCACATCTCTCGTCATAGCGGGCTGGTTCTCTTTACCGCGATGCGGTACCGGTGCCAGGTACGGAGAATCCGTCTCCACCAGAATGCGATCGAGCGGAACATAACGTGCAGCATCACGCAGCTGCTCAGCGTTACGGAACGTCACGATCCCCGAAAACGAGATATAAAACCCCAAATCAAGCAGCTTCCCCGCCGTTTCTCTGTCTTCTGTGAAACAGTGTAGTACGCCACCGCAATCCGTCACGTTTTCTTCCCGGAGGATAGCCAGGGTATCCGCACGCGCATCGCGGGTGTGGACGATAACCGGCTTATTCAGTTCCCGGCCAATGCGAATATGGTTGCGGAAGGACTCCTGCTGGCGCGGTTTGGTTTCCGGCGTGTAAAAATAGTCCAGCCCGGTCTCGCCCATCGCCACAACGCCCTCTTCGGCTGCCAGTCGGCGCAGATCCTCAACATCGTAGGCCTCGTCCTGATTCAACGGATGTACGCCGCAGGAGAACACCACGTTATCGCGAACGCCCACCAGCTCACGCATGGAGCGGTAGCCCGGCAGCGTCGTCGCCACCGCAAGACAGAATTTCACATCGCGGGCAGCGGCTTTTGCCAGCACGTCATCCACGTTTTTATGCAGGGATTGATAATCCAGGCCATCAAGATGGCAGTGTGAGTCGACTAAAAACATAATGTCTCTCTCAGAGATGGAAAACAGGCGGTGTGACGCCGGGTTGCAGGTAATGTTCGATACGCAGTAACTGGTCGGTCAGTAAAAGCTCGCGATTAAGACCCGTTACGGTTAAAAGCTGTTCACGGCTCTGGCAGATGTCATGGAGCATCGCGTGAAGAACCGTCCCTGAGAGCCGGTTCGCCAGCGTATTCACCAGCGGCAACGCGTCCGGGTTAGTCAGAAGCGTTGCACCTTGCTGGATTTTGAGCGCATCCAGCAGTAGGGAGGCCAGCCAGTGCTGACGATCAACGGCCCGATCGCTGTTAAGCGCAGGCAGTAAACTTAGCCAGTCCTGACTGTTCAGTGAGACATCCAGGGCCCGGCAGAGCGTTTCTCGCTCTGACCAGACGTCAGGCTGCAGTAGTGCCAGCGCCGCCGCGGGCGCGCCGCTGCTCAGGCGCAAGGCGGACAGCGCGCTTTCAGGTGACGTTGTCACCTCTCGTTCAAGCCAGCTCAGCGCCCACGATTCCTGAGGTACTGCAAGGTGATGAAGACGACAACGGCTGCGCAACGTCGCCAGTAATCGTCCCGGGTCACGACATGAGAGGAAAAACCACGTTTTAACCGGCGGCTCTTCCAGGGTTTTAAGCAGGGCGTTAGCCGCCGCCTCGGTAAGCAGCGTGGCGTCTTTAAGCCAGACCACTTTAGCGCCGCCCAGTCGCGCGTGTTCATACAATTTTTCACTGACTTCACGCACGGCATCGATACCGAGCGCGCTTTTACCCTTCTCAGGCTCAAGGGTGTAGTAGTCAGGATGCGTGCCCGCCTGCATCAGCTGGCAGCCACGGCATTTACCACAGCTCTTGTGCCCTTCCGGCTGCTGACACATCAGAAAACGGGTGATGGCATAAATCAACGCATCATCACCCATTCCTGGCAACGCCTGAATCAGTAACGCATGATGCCCCCGACCCGCCTGATAGCTGCCGATCAGCTGTTCAAAGTGTGGGCGCAACCATGGATACCATTTCATGCCTGCTGCTCCTGCACCCACTGCGTAATGGTGTGCTGAATGTCGCGCGTAACGTCGTCCAGAGACTGCGTCGCATCGATGGTACAAATTGAGCTGTCCTGTGCGGCCAGCTCAAGATAGCGCGCACGGGTGCGGTTAAAGAAATCAAACGACTCTTGTTCAATGCGGTCCAGCTCGCCGCGCGCGCGGGCACGTTTGAGACCCACTTCCGGGGTCACATCCAGATAGAGCGTCAGGTCGGGGCGAAAATCACCCAGTACGGCATTACGTAGCGTTGCCAGCATTGTCTGGTCGATGCCGCGTCCTCCGCCCTGATACGCCTGAGTCGACAGATCGTGACGGTCGCCGATAACCCACTTGCCCTCGGCCAGGGCGGGTTTGATCACCGTCTCAACCAGCTGAACGCGCGCCGCGTAGAACATCAGCACTTCGGCTTTGTCAGTGATAACTTCGTCGCCGACGGATTTGATATCCAGTACCAGGCTGCGCAGCTTTTCAGCCAGCTGCGTGCCGCCCGGCTCGCGGGTAAATACCATGTCCGCCACGCCAAGCGCTTTGAGCGTATCCACCACCACGTTGCGGGCGGTGGTTTTACCCGCCCCTTCGAGTCCCTCAATGACAATGTATTTACTGCGCATTTTTTTCCTTAAGTGCCTTCAGATAGTCCTGAACAGAGCGATTGTGGCTGGCAAGGTTGGTGTTAAAGGTATGCCCCCCTTTTCCATCAGCCACAAAATAGAGATACGGTGTTTTCGCCGGATGCGCGGCGGCTTTAAGCGACGCCTCGCTCGGCGTGGCAATCGGGCCCGGCGGAAAACCGCTAATCACGTAGGTATTATACGCAGTTGGCGTCTCCAGATCTTTTCTTGAGATTTTGCCGGTATAGCTCTCGCCCATGCCGTAGATAACGGTAGGGTCGGTTTGCAGACGCATGCCGATGCGCAGACGGTTGATAAATACTGACGCCACCCGATCGCGCTCAGCAGCGACGGCCGTCTCTTTCTCGATGATCGAGGCCATGGTCACGAACTGGTTCGGATCGCTGTAAGGCAATCCTTCCATCCGCCCTTCCCAGGCGGCATCTACGGCGGCAACCATTTTTTTGTGCGCCCGCTTCAGGATAGCCACATCGGTCGTGCCTGCCGTGTACATCCAGGTGTCTGGCCAGAACCAGCCTTCCACCCATTCCGGATGTTCAAACTTCAGCGCTTCTGCCACCGTCTGATAGCTATCGTCTTTTAACGTATGTTTGATATACGGCGCGTCACGCAGCTGTTTGAGGTAATCACTCAGGCGCATCCCTTCCACAAACCGCAGGGGGAACTGGGCTTCTTTACCGCTTTCCAGCAGCTGCAGCATCTCTCTGACGGTCATTCCCGGCGTAAAACGATAGGTACCGGCTTTGAAATGTGACAGCTCAGGTTCCACGCGCAATAGCCACTGGAATACGCGTGGACGATTAATAATCTTGTCGCCATAGAGCTGTTCCCCAAGCGCCTGACGGCCGGTTCCCGCTTTCAGGGTAAAGATCGTATCCTCTTTAACCAGGATCTTGCTGTTCGCCAGCTGGCGAACTTTCCATACGCCCGCTCCGCCGGCGACGCCCAGCGCAACGATGAGGATAAGGACAACGCGCAACATTTTTTTCATGACTATCTGGTTTGCTCACATATCGGGGCTAAAAACTGAAACAGTTCGCGCGAAGACCAGCGTTGTTGGCCATACGCACGGACGGGTACAACAGGCATCAGCGCATTGCAGATGATGACTTCATCGGCAGTCTGTAGCGCGGCTTCTCCTGCGCTAACTTCGACAACGCGAAAGCCAGAGCGTGCCAGCTGTTGCAGACAAAACTGGCGCATTAACCCATTTACGCCAGCGTGTTCCAGCGACGGAGTGAACACCTCTTCCCCCTGCCGCCAGAGTAAATTAGCCGCACAGCATTCCGTAATGAACCCTTCGCTGTCAAGAACCAGCGCCTCATCGGCGTCCGTCTGTTCAAGATGAGTACGAATGAGCACCTGCTCGAGGCGGTTGAGATGCTTAAGCCCGGCCAGCATCGGATTTCGTCCCAGTCGTACTGGGCTCAGCGTCAGCGTGATGCCGTCTTCTCGCCAGCGAGTATAATGCGCGGGATAAGCAGAAACGGAGAGAATACGCGTAGGGTTGATACACGATGCGGCGCTGTAACCCCGGCCACCACTGCCGCGGCTGATGATGACTTTGAGTACGCCGCTGTCCTTCCCGGTTGCCAACTGGCACATTTCCTGTCGCAACGTGTCCCAGTGCGTAAAGGGGATCATGAGCTTTTCACAGCCATGCTGCAGGCGTCGAATGTGCGCCTCCAGCAGGCAGACATCACCTTCCAGAATGCGCGCCGTCGTAAAGCAACCATCACCGAACTGTATCGCCCTGTCGCTGGCAGGCAGCGTGTCCTGCTCAAGGCCATTGATTAAAAACATGGTGGCTCCTTATGCGTGGGCAATTAGTCTGGCAGGATGTCATGCAGCCGACAAGAAGATTAGGCTTAATAAAAAAGGCCCGGCAAGCGGACCTTTTTAAATGCTATCGGGACGTCAGGATCAGATCTTTTTGAAGATCAGAGAGCCGTTGGTGCCGCCGAAGCCGAAGGAGTTACACAGGGTGTACTCCATACCGCTAACCTGACGCGCTTCGTGAGGAACGAAGTCCAGATCGCAACCTTCATCCGGGTTATCCAGGTTGATGGTTGGCGGAACAGCCTGATCGCGCAGCGCAAGGATGGAGTAGATTGACTCTACTGCACCCGCCGCACCCAACAGGTGACCAGTCATGGACTTGGTGGAGCTCACCATTACGCGGCTGGCAAATTCGCCGAAGATAGACTTAACCGCCTGAGCTTCAGCTTTATCGCCTGCAGGTGTAGAGGTACCGTGCGCGTTCACGTAGCCAATTTGTGCTGGGGTAATACCCGCATCACGAATCGCATTTTCCATCGCCAGCGCAGCACCCGCGCCGTTCTCAGGAGGAGACGTCATGTGGTAAGCATCGCTGCTCATGCCGAAACCAACGATTTCAGCATAAATTTTCGCGCCGCGTTTTTTCGCGTGCTCGTACTCTTCCAGTACGATCATGCCCGCCCCGTCGCCCAGCACGAAGCCGTCACGGTCTTTATCCCACGGACGGCTCGCCGCCTGCGGGTTATCATTGCGGGTAGACAGCGCACGCGCCGCACCAAAACCGCCCACACCCAGTGGGGTACTGGCTTTTTCAGCACCGCCCGCAACCATAGCATCTGCATCGCCGTACGCAATAATGCGCGCGGCCTGGCCGATGTTATGTACGCCAGACGTACAGGCAGTCGCGATTGAAATGCTTGGCCCACGCAGGCCGAACATGATGGTCAGGTGACCCGCCACCATGTTAACAATCGTGGACGGAACGAAGAACGGGCTGATCTTACGCGGGCCACCATTCATCAGAGATGTATGGTTTTCCTCGATCAGGCCAAGACCGCCAATCCCGGAGCCGATAGCGGCGCCAATACGGGTTGCGTTCTCTTCCGTAATCACAAGGCCAGAATCCTGCATGGCCTGAACGCCAGCGACAATTCCATATTGAATGAAGGCATCCATCTTGCGCTGTTCTTTGCGCGAGATGATCTCTTCACAGTTAAAATCCTTTACTAAGCCAGCAAATTTCGTTGCATAGGCGCTAGTATCGAAATGGTCGATTAGGCTGATGCCGCTCTGACCGGCAAGGAGAGCTTTCCAGGTGGACTCTACGGTATTGCCGACAGGAGACAACATGCCAAGTCCGGTCACAACTACACGACGCTTAGACACGTTTGTCCTCCAGGGAGGGATAAAAAAAGAGATTCGTGGGAATAAAAAAGATAAAACTCAGGCGGTCGAATGACCGCCTGGAGATGTTCACTTACGCCTGGTGACCGTTGATGTAATCAATGGCAGCCTGAACGGTGGTGATCTTCTCAGCTTCTTCGTCCGGAATCTCAGTATCAAACTCTTCTTCCAGAGCCATTACCAGCTCAACGGTGTCAAGAGAATCTGCGCCCAGGTCTTCAACGAAGGAAGCGGAGTTCACAACTTCTTCCTGCTTAACGCCCAGCTGTTCGCCGATAATTTTCTTAACGCGTTCTTCGATAGTGCTCATACTCTTAAATTTCCTATCAAAACTCGCTTTCGCGATGGTTTTCGTAGTGTATAAAATGTTGAAAAATTTGCAACTAAATCCCGGCAGTTCGTACCACGATTTTACGTTATTTTGAGGCTATTTGCCCTAATAACGCAAATATTTTTCTACACGTCATCATCCAGGCTGCCTCTGCGTTGGCTGCGCCCTCTAATCCCGGTCACATAGTAATCTATGCTCCCAGGCTTCTCGGTCTTGCCGCCTTGATCCAACCAGAATGATTTAGTGTATCTCGTGGTTAAACCATATACATCCCGCCGTTGACGTGGAGGGTCTCACCAGTGATGTAACCCGCTTCGTCAGAGGCTAAAAATGCAACCGCACTGGCGATTTCTTTAGGGTCGCCAAGACGACCCGCCGGAACTGCCGCCAGCGTACCCGCACGCTGCTCATCAGTCAGCGCACGCGTCATGTCCGTTTCAATAAAGCCCGGAGCAACAACGTTTACCGTAATACCGCGGGACGCAACTTCACGCGCCAGCGACTTACTGAAACCAATCAGACCTGCTTTCGCCGCAGCGTAGTTAGCCTGACCAGCATTTCCCATGGTACCAACCACAGAACCGACAGTGATAATACGTCCATGACGCTTTTTCATCATAGCGCGCATTACCGCTTTTGACAGACGGAATACAGATGACAGGTTGGTTTCGATGATATCGTTCCACTCGTCGTCTTTCATTCGCATTAACAGGTTATCGCGAGTGATCCCGGCATTGTTTACCAGAATATCCACTTCACCAAACTCTGCGCGAATATTTTCCAGAACAGATTCGATAGATGCAGGTTCGGTCACATTCAGTACCAGACCTTTACCGTTTGCACCCAGATACTCGCTGATGGCCTGAGCGCCATTCTCGCTGGTTGCTGTACCAATCACCTTCGCGCCGCGCGCAACCAGTGTTTCAGCAATTGCACGCCCGATACCGCGGCTTGCGCCAGTGACCAGGGCGATTTTTCCTTCAAAACTCATGGTATTCCTCTTTTATTGCGAGAGTGCCGCTGACATCGCTTCCGGCTCGTTAATCGCCGAGGCTGTCAGGGTGTCAACAATACGTTTTGTCAGACCGGTGAGGACTTTACCTGGGCCGACTTCATACAGGTGTTCAACGCCCTGAGCGGCCATAAACTCAACGGTTTTAGTCCACTGTACCGGGCTGTAGAGTTGGCGAACCAGCGCGTCACGGATCGCTTCCGGCGTGGTTTCGCATTTCACATCGACGTTGTTCACAACGGAAATCGTCGGTGCGTTAAACGTAATTTTTTCCAGCTCAACAGCCAGTTTTTCGGCAGCAGGCTTCATCAGCGCACAGTGAGACGGCACGCTGACCGGCAGCGGCAGCGCACGCTTAGCACCCGCTGCTTTACAGGCCGCACCCGCACGTTCAACCGCTTCTTTATGACCGGCAATAACCACCTGGCCCGGCGAGTTGAAGTTTACCGGAGAGACAACCTGGCCTTCAGCAGATTCTTCACACGCTTTTGCAATTGCAGCATCATCCAGACCGATGATGGCAGACATGCCGCCCGTGCCTTCCGGCACCGCTTCCTGCATGAATTTACCGCGCAGTTCCACCAGACGTACCGCGTCAGCAAACGCGATCACGCCGGCACACACCAGCGCAGAGTATTCACCCAGGCTGTGACCTGCGAGCAGCGCTGGCGCTTTACCGCCCTGCTGCTGCCAGACGCGCCACAGCGCAACGGACGCGGTCAGCAGCGCTGGCTGGGTCTGCCAGGTTTTGTTCAGTTCTTCGGCCGGACCCTGCTGGGTCAGCGCCCATAAATCATAACCCAGTGCATCAGAAGCTTCACGGAAAGTCTCTTCAATTACCGGATAGCGTGCTGCCATTTCAGACAACATCCCAACGGTTTGAGAGCCCTGGCCCGGGAACACAAAAGCAAATTGCGTCATTTTTTATTCCTTATACTAGAAACGAACCAGCGCGGAACCCCAGGTGAACCCGCCACCGAAGGCTTCAAGCAAGACCAGCTGGCCCCGTTTGATTCGTCCATCGCGTACCGCTTCATCAAATGCGCACGGTACCGACGCCGCAGAGGTGTTGCCGTGACGATCCAGCGTCACCACAACGTTATCCATCGACATGCCCAGCTTTTTCGCGGTGGCGCTGATGATACGCAGGTTCGCCTGATGCGGCACCAGCCAGTCGAGCGCGGTACGCTCAAGGTTATTCGCTTCCAGCGTTTCATCAACGATGTGTGCAAGCTCGGTTACCGCCACCTTGAACACCTCGTTCCCTGCCATAGTCAGGTAAATCGAGTTGTCCGGATTAACGCGATCGGCGTTAGGCAGGGTCAACAGTTCGCCATAGCTGCCATCAGCATGCAGATGCGTGGAGATGATACCTGGCTCTTCGGACTGCCCCAGCAGCACCGCACCCGCACCATCACCAAAAATAATGATCGTTCCACGATCGGTTGGATCGCAGGTACGCGCCAGCACGTCAGCACCGATCACCAGCGCATATTTAACGGCACCGGATTTCACGTACTGATCGGCAACGCTCAGCGCATAGGTGAAGCCTGCGCACGCGGCAGCGACGTCAAACGCCGGGCAGCCTTTGATGCCGAGCATATTTTGCACCTGGCACGCCGCGCTTGGGAAAGCATGCGTGGCAGACGTCGTGGCGACCACGATCAAACCAATCTGTTCTTTATCAATGCCCGCCATTTCGATAGCACGCTGTGCGGCTTCGTAACCCATGGTCGACACGGTTTCGTCTGGCGCGGCAATACGACGTTCACGGATACCTGTGCGCGTGACAATCCACTCGTCAGACGTATCTACCATTTTTTCCAGATCGGCGTTGGTACGCACTTGTTTTGGCAGGTAGCTGCCGGTACCTAAAATCTTCGTATACATGTACGCTCAGTCACTTTTAGCTAATACAGCTTCCAGGCGAGCGGCAATCCGCTGAGGGACTTGTCGCTGCACCGCCTGCACTGCCTGTTCAATCGCGACAGCAAATGCTCGCTGATTGGCGGCGCCATGACTCTTAATCACGATGCCGCGCAATCCTAACAGACAGGCGCCATTATACTGGTCGGGGTTGAGGTGACTGAATCGCCGCGTCAGGCTCTTTTGTAACCAACGCTTCAATAAAATCAGCCACCAGGCGCTTTTTTTGCCTTCTCCCTGAGATTTCAGCAGAGAAAGAAACATGCGTACGACCCCTTCCATGGTCTTCAACGTGACGTTTCCGGTGAAGCCATCGCACACCAGAACATCCGTTTTACCCGTCAACAACTCATTGGCTTCGAGATAACCAATATAGTTGATGGAGGGAACCTGTTTGAGCAATTCAGCCGCTTCGCGAATGCTGTCCAGGCCTTTGGTCTCTTCTTCACCAATGTTCAGTAACGCAACACGGGGAGTGTTGATCCCGACAACTTCTTCTGCCAGCACCGATCCCATCACGGCAAACTGAGCCAGCATAGTACTATCACAGTCGACGTTAGCGCCCAAATCGAGCACCACCGTCTTGCCCTTCTGCTGATGCGGTAACACCGTTACCAGCGCAGGGCGCTCAATACCTTCAATAGGTTTGAGCAGCAATTTCGACAGCCCCATCAGCGCGCCGGTATTTCCCGCGCTGACGCAAGCCTGAGCTCGCCCTTCTTTCACCAGCTCCAGCGCTATCCGCATAGAGCTGCCACGACTATTGCGAATCGCCTGCGAGGGTCGGGCATCACTGGCAATAACTGACTGCGCAGGAATAATCTGCAGACGCGAACGTTGTTCAAAGTCAGCTTTTGCGAGTAATGGCGTGATTGCGTCGGGATTGCCGACTAAAAGAAGTGTGAGTTGCGAATTAGAATTCAGTGCCTGCAATGCTGCAGGCACTGTCACGGAAGGGCCAAAATCTCCCCCCATGACATCTAACGCCAGGGTTAGACGTGTCAAGGTATCGTCGCAGCCTGGTTCGGTAAATTCCCCGTTTGCACGGGGAAATCCTCACTAAGCCTAATCACGCTTGCGCGTGATTACTTAGTGATAACCTTGCGGCCGCGGTAGAAACCGTCAGCGGTGATGTGGTGACGCAGGTGTTTCTCACCAGAAGTCTTGTCTACAGACAGGCTGGTAACTGCAGTCAGCGCGTCATGGGAACGACGCATGCCACGTTTGGAACGGGTTGGTTTATTCTGTTGTACGGCCATGGACCTTACTCCTCAATTACTTACGCTTTAAGCTGGCTAATACGGCAAATGGGTTTGGTTTTTGCGCTTCATCAGGCAGTTCCCCAAAGACCATGTCCGCCTCGGACACTTCACAGTGTTCAGAATCATGCACCGGAACTACTGGCAAGGTGAGGATGATTTCATCTTCAACCAGAGCCAGAAGATCGATTTCACCGAATTCGTTAACCTCAATCGGCTCATACGCTTCCGGGAGTGCTTCAGCCTGTTCGTCAGAACGAACGGGACTGAAACAATACGTTGTGTGAACATGCTGTACAAACGGTTTCCCGCAACGCTGACACTCGAGCGTTACCGTCACCTTTGCATCACCGGTTAAAACGGCGAGACGCTGGTTGTCGATAGCGAACGACATGGAGCATTCTACATCACTGTCCACACTGACTACGGATTCGGCAATACGCTCAGCCTGATCGGAAGTATAGATACCTTCGTAATCGAGGCGTTTTTGAGCCGTACGAACCGGATCAAGAGTCAGGGGTAATTTTACCTTTTGCATAGGGCGCGCATATTAACTTTGTAACGTCATAGAGTCAAAGAAAAAGGCAACCAGAGCTGCCTTTTGCCAATTATTCGCACACATTGCGGCCTGTAGTTTAAAATGGCTGGCATCGATACGCTATATCTGGTGATAAAAATATGCCAAATCTCGTCCTTGCTTCCACGTCTCCCTACCGCCGAATGCTGCTGGAAAAGCTCGGGATCCCGTTTGAATGCGCCGCGCCAGAGGTTGATGAGACGCCACAGCCGGGCGAATCACCGCGTCATCTGGTGATGCGTCTTGCTAAAGAGAAAGCGCAGTCGCTGGCCGCACGTTACCCCACACATTTGATTATAGGCTCAGACCAGGTTTGCGTGCTGGACGGCGAAATCACCGGCAAGCCCCATACGGAGGAGAACGCCTGCCAGCAGCTTCTGCGCGCGCGAGGCACTATCGTGACCTTTTATACCGGCCTGGCGCTTTATAACTCTGCCACCGGTCATCTGCAAACCGAATGCGAGCCGTTCGACGTACACTTCCGCCATCTCAGCGAGCAAGAGATCGTGGATTATGTGCGCCGGGAACGTCCGCTGAACTGCGCAGGAAGCTTTAAAAGTGAAGGACTGGGGATTGCGCTGTTCGACAAGCTGGACGGTCGCGATCCCAACACGCTGGTGGGGTTACCGCTGATTGCCCTGTGTCAGATGTTAAGGCGAGAAGAGTGTAATCCGCTGACTATGTGACTTTTGCCCAGCGGCGCTTCGCTTGCATGGGCCTACTAAACTGCGGCCTGATGCCCTCACCCCGGCCCTCTCCCACAGGGAGAGGGAGCAAACATTAAAAACGACAACATTCGTTGCCGTTTTACGTTTACCTTAGCCGCGCAGAACCTTAAGACAGCGTTTCAACTGCTCGTCCAGCGGCGCTTCAATACGGATGACTTCTCCCGTATTAGGATGGGTAAACTTCAGCGCTGCCGCATGCAGGAACAGACGCGACAGCCCCGTCCCCGCCAGCTGCTTATCAAACTCGCGGTCGCCATAGCGGTCATCAAAGGCGATGGGGTGCCCTGCAAACTGCGTATGCACGCGGATCTGGTGAGTACGGCCGGTCACCGGACTGCAGCGCACCAGCGTGGCAAACTCATAGCGCTCTTCAACCTTAAAGCGCGTCTCAGACGGTTTTCCTTCCTGGCTTACGCGGACAATACGTTCGCCGCTTTGCAGAATGTTCTTCAGCAGCGGCGCCTGCACCACTTTTACATGGGACTGCCATTGACCGCGCACCAGCGCCAGGTAGTCTTTCTGCATCCCTTTTTCACGCAGCTGTTCATGCAGCGAACGCAGCGCAGAACGCTTTTTCGCCACCAGCAGTACGCCAGAGGTGTCACGGTCAAGGCGGTGCACCAGCTCAAGAAAACGCGCTTCCGGGCGCAGGGCGCGCAGCCCTTCAATCACGCCGAAGCTCAGACCGCTGCCGCCATGGACAGCCGTTCCTGACGGTTTATTGAGCACCAGAATGTGGTCATCTTCGTACAGGATCACATCGCTCAGGGCCGCCACTTTCTGTAGCTTCGGTGAAACGGTCTCTTCTTCACGTTCCGCAACGCGCACCGGCGGAATACGTACTTCATCGCCCGCCTCAAGTTTGTACTCGGGCTTCACGCGTTTTTTGTTCACCCGCACCTCGCCCTTGCGCAGGATGCGGTAAATCATGCTCTTTGGTACACCTTTCAACTGGGTGCGCAAAAAGTTATCGATACGTTGCCCCGCGTCATCTTCGGCGATGGCAACCATTTTTACGGCTGGAGTCTCTGTTTTCATGGTTGGCGATTCTAAATATCGTCAGCCATTAGCGCCACTCATTTTTCTATGCTTATATTTACTTTTATCCGGCCAGCTCCCCGTTTCGCGCAACCGATTTGGTGGTTATTAAACCAATCGCCATTCTGAAGTGAAGAAACTGTGAGTAACCGGGTGATAATTGGTAAAAGTCATCTTGCTATAACCCGGCGAGCAGTGGAATAATGAGGCTGTTTTCCGTGTTAAATCCTGGTTAAGTAAGGATGTTGACGGAATGACCAATTTTGTCTGACCGATCATCCACGCAGCAATGGCGTAAGACGTATTGATCTTTCAGGCAGTTAGCGGGCTGCGGGTTGCAGTACTTCCCGGTATAAGGATTGTTCTCTGGAGAGTTCTACCCAGGCAATTCCCCTGATAATTGCGCTGTGTTTCCGTATGAAATACAGGCAACCGACACTCTGCGCCTCTTAAGCGAGCGACAACCGTGAGGTTGGCGACGTGAACAGACACGAGGCCATCGGTTCATACCCCGGAAAGCGTCACCTTGCCCGCAGCTTTGTCGTCAATGTAAGAATAACGAGTAAGTTACGATGAAAAGAATGTTAATCAACGCAACTCAGCAAGAAGAGTTGCGTGTCGCCCTTGTGGATGGGCAGCGCCTGTACGATCTGGATATCGAAAGTCCTGGACACGAACAGAAAAAAGCGAACATTTACAAAGGTAAAATCACCCGCATTGAACCAAGCCTTGAAGCTGCATTTGTCGATTACGGTGCTGAGCGTCATGGTTTCCTCCCTCTGAAAGAAATCGCCCGCGAATATTTCCCCGCAAACTACAACGCCCATGGCCGCCCAAACATCAAAGATGTTCTGCGTGAAGGTCAGGAAGTTATCGTTCAGATTGATAAAGAAGAGCGTGGCAACAAAGGTGCCGCACTGACCACCTTTATCAGCCTGGCAGGGAGCTATCTGGTTCTGATGCCTAACAACCCGCGTGCGGGTGGCATCTCTCGCCGTATCGAAGGTGATGACCGTACCGAGCTGAAAGAAGCGCTGGCAAGCCTCGAACTGCCTGATGGCATGGGGCTTATCGTGCGTACCGCAGGCGTTGGCAAATCAGCCGAAGCGCTGCAGTGGGACCTGAGCTTCCGTCTGAAGCACTGGGAAGCCATTCAGAAAGCAGCCGAAAGCCGCCCTGCTCCGTTCCTGATCCACCAGGAAAGCAACGTTATCGTGCGTGCCTTCCGTGATTACCTGCGTCAGGACATCGGTGAGATTCTGATCGATAACCCGAAAGTGCTTGAGCTGGCGCGCCAGCACATCGCCGCGCTGGGTCGTCCGGATTTCACCAGCAAAATTAAACTGTACACCGGTGAAATCCCGCTGTTCAGCCACTATCAGATCGAATCCCAGATTGAGTCCGCCTTCCAGCGTGAAGTGCGTCTGCCATCCGGCGGTTCTATCGTTATCGATACCACTGAAGCGCTGACCGCTATCGACATCAACTCCGCGCGTGCAACGCGCGGTGGCGATATCGAAGAGACCGCCTACAACACTAACCTCGAAGCCGCTGATGAAATCGCCCGCCAGCTCCGCCTGCGCGACCTGGGTGGTCTGATTGTTATCGACTTCATCGACATGACCCCTGTTCGCCACCAGCGTGCGGTTGAAAACCGTCTGCGCGAAGCGGTGCGTCAGGACAGGGCGCGTATCCAGATTAGCCATATCTCACGCTTTGGCCTGCTGGAGATGTCCCGTCAGCGTCTGAGCCCGTCTCTCGGCGAGTCCAGCCATCACGTTTGTCCGCGCTGCTCCGGCACCGGTACCGTGCGTGATAACGAATCTCTGTCCCTCTCCATTCTGCGTCTGATTGAAGAAGAAGCGCTGAAAGAGAACACCAAAGAGGTTCACGCCATTGTGCCGGTGCCCGTTGCCTCTTACCTGCTTAACGAAAAACGTGCAGCGGTAAGTGCGATTGAAGCGCGTCAGGGCGGCGTTCGCTGCATCATCGTGCCAAACGACCAGATGCAGACCCCACACTATCACGTGCTGCGCGTGCGTAAGGGCGAAGAGACGACCACCCTCAGCTACCTGCTGCCGAAGCTGCATGAAGAAGAGATGTCCCTGCCTTCCGATGAAGAGCCAGCCGAGCGCAAACTGCCAGAGCAGCCTGCGTTAGCGACCTTCATCATGCCTGAAGCACCGCCGGAAGCAGCCCTGGAAAAACCTGCGGCCAAACCTGCAGCGCAGAAACCAGAAGCCGCGGTAGCGAAAGCCCAGCCGGCGCAGCCGGGTCTGCTGAGCCGCTTCTTTGGCGCGCTGAAGAAAATGTTTGCTGAAGAAGAAGTTCAGCCAGAGCAGCCGAAAGAAGAGCCAAAAGCAGCCAAGCCAGAGCGTCAGCAGGACCGCCGTAAGCGTCAGAACAACCGCCGCGATCGTAACGACCGCAGCGATCGCAATGACCGCAGCGAGCGTCGTGACAACCGTGACAATCGCTCTGAGAATAACGAAGGCCGTGAGCAACGCGAAGACAACCGTCGCAACCGTCGCGAGAAACAACAGCCGAATGTTGAAGATCGCGAAATTCGCCAGCAGGCGGGCGATGAGTCTGAGAAGAGCAAACAGCGTGACGACCAGCAGCCGCGCCGTGAACGCAGCCGTCGTCGTAACGACGAGAAGCGTCAGGCACAGCAGGAAGTCAAAAACCTGAACCGCGAAGAGCCTGTTGAACAGCAGGACGGCGAGCAGGAAGAACGTACTCAGGTTATGCCGCGTCGTAAGCAGCGCCAGCTTGCTCAGAAAGTTCGCTTCGCCTCTGAAGTAACCGAAGAGTCAGCCGTTGTCGCGGTTGAAACTAGCGAGATCGCAACCGGTACTCAGCTGGCGAAAGTTGACCTGCCAGCGGTTGTTGAAAACAACGTTGAGCAGGATGATAACGGCGAAAACCGTGATAACGCCGGTATGCCGCGCCGTTCACGTCGTTCTCCACGTCATCTGCGCGTCAGCGGTCAGCGCCGTCGTCGCTATCGTGATGAGCGTTACCCGACTCAGTCGCCAATGCCGCTAACTATTGCCTGTGCTTCGCCAGAAATGGCCTCCGGCAAAGTCTGGATCCGCTACCCGGTTGCTCGCCCGGAGCAGGTTGTTGAAGAACAGCCTGTAACCGAAGAGGTGATTGCACCAGCAGCCGCGGTAGAAGCTGTCGTGACTGAAGCGGCAACCGTGGTTGAACCTCAGGTTGGTGAAGCTGAAGCACCTCACGCAGTGGAAGTTGAAACCACCCATCCAGAAGTGATTGCCGCGCCGGTTGATGCCGCGCCGCAGCTTATCGCCGAAGAAGATGCCGTGGTGGCTGAGGAAGTGGCTGAAGTGGCTGAACCTGTAGCCACAGTGGAAGACACCGCTGAAACCCTGCTTGAAACCACCACTGAAGAAGTCGTTCAGGACGTTGAGATTCAGGTTGAACCGGTTGTCGAAGAAGCGAAAGCGCCTGAGGTGAAACCTGAGCCGGTTGTTTCTGCACCAGCCGCTGCCCACGTGGCGACAGCACCAATGACGCGCGCCCCGGCGCCGGATTACGTGCCTGAAGCCCCGCGTCACAGCGACTGGGTACGCCCGGCGTTCAGCTTCGACGGTAAAGGCGCTGCAGGCGGCCACAGTGCAACGCATCAGGCGACTGCACCGGCGACGCGTCCGCAGTCTGTCGAATAACGACGCTGAAAGTAAAAAGCCGACCTTCGGGTCGGCTTTTTTTATGGCTGCTGCACGGGCTTTCTCATCCCGGTGACCTCCGGCATGACCTGGCGCATCAACTCCAGAAAACGCCGCAAGCGTGCCGGATAATAACGGGACCAGGGGTAAACCAGATGCACCGGTAACGCCGCTGGCTGCCACTCTGGCAGCAAATGCACCAGCCGCCCTTCCCGAATATCATCCTGTACCGTCCAGCTGGATACCACCGCCACGCCAAGCCCGGTGAGCGCCGTGTTGCGTGCGACATACAGGCTGTCGGTGCTCAACCGTGGCGTAATAGCAATCCGCGCGGTGGCGGGTGATGCATCGTGAAAAAGCTCCACATGGCGCTGGTAGAATGAGCTGATCGCTATCCAGGGAAACTGCTGCAAATCCTCCGGCGTGGTAACCGTCGGGAAACGGGCCAGCAGTGCCGGTGAAGCCACCACCGAACGCGGCACTTCGGCCAGCAGAACGGACACGGTCGCCGGATCGACTTCCACGCCCACCCGAATCGCACAATCAAGGTTGTCGCCGAGGAAGTCCGCCGACCGATCGTTGAGCATCCACTCAATCGAAAGCTGCGGATAGCGTTGCAAAAACTCGGTTACGGGTTTCAGAAGCTGGTCCTGACCAAACGCGTGAGGAGCGCGCACCCGCAGCACGCCTACCGGCTCATCTTCCGTCTGCCCCACCTCATCTTCCAGCGCCAGCCAGCTGTCAATCACCCGACGGGCGTGCTGATAGCAGCGCTCGCCGTCATCCGTCAGCCGCGTCGTGTGGGTGGTGCGCAATATCAGGCGCACGCCCAGCATGGTCTCCAGCGACTGTAACCGTCTGCTTACCGTGGCCTGGGTAGTGGCCAGCTGCCGTGCCGCCGCAGAGAGGGATCCCGCCTCCACAATACGAACAAACGTCCGCATTAGCTCCACCCTGTCTATACGCTCAGCTCTTTTCATCGCATTTTCACTTATACGTTCAACGTATAAGCGTTTTACCACCGGGCCCGCTACCGTCGCAAGGCGTACTGATAAAAAATAACCTCACACGACGAATGAGGAACATCTTATGAACACAACAACCGCCGCCCATGCCGTGAGCCGCTGGGTAATCTTAATGCTGGCGATCGGTGCAGGTTTCAGCGTGGCATCTATCTATTATGCCCAGCCTCTGCTGCCGCTGATGGGCGCAGACCTTCACCTGAGTATCGAAGGAATGGGCATGGTTCCGACGCTCACCCAGGCGGGATATGCCCTGGGGATCCTGTTCCTGCTCCCGCTCGGCGATCGCCACGACCGCAGGACGTTAATCCTGATAAAAAGTGCGGCGCTGGCGCTGTTTCTTCTCGGCTGTAGCCTGACCGGGCAGATCCACTCTCTGCTGCTGGCCAGCCTGCTCATCGGCATGGCCGCCACCATGGCACAGGATATCGTCCCTGCCGCGGCCATCCTTGCGCCGGAAGGTAAACAGGGGAAAACCGTGGGTACGGTAATGACCGGGCTGCTGATGGGTATCTTATTATCCAGAACCGTGAGCGGCGTGGTGGGCGAAGCGTTTGGCTGGCGCGTCATGTACCAGCTGGCAGCGGCGAGCATTGCGTTCGTCGGGGTGATGATGTGGTTTGTGCTTCCCCGTTTTGCCATTCACTCCACGCTGAGCTACCCCGCGCTGATGCGCTCAATGGAGCATCTGTGGCGTCGCTATCCGGCGCTGCGCCGTGCGGCGCTGGCCCAGGGCTTTCTGTCGATTGCCTTTAGCGCCTTCTGGTCTACGCTTGCGGTCATGCTGCTGGAACGCTATCACCTGGGTAGCGCTGTAGCGGGAGGATTTGGTATTGCAGGTGCCGCCGGTGCGTTAGCTGCCCCGCTGGCAGGGGGTCTGGCGGACAAACTGGGCGCAGGAAAAGTCACGCAGATTGGTGCCGCTCTTGTGACCGTTTCATTCGCCCTGATGTTCCTGATGCCCGCGCTGGGCGTTCATGGACAGCTGATTCTGATCGCCATCTCCGCCGTCGGGTTCGACCTGGGTCTGCAGTCCAGCCTGGTCGCTCACCAGAACCTGGTATACAGCCTTGAACCGCAGGCGCGCGGTCGTCTCAACGCCCTGCTCTTTACGGTGGTCTTTATCGGGATGGCGCTGGGTTCCGCGTTAGGCAGCAATATCTACTCGCTGGCCGGCTGGACGGGCGTGGTCGCGCTGGCGACGGTCTGTGGCGTCATTGCGCTGGCAATCCGTCTGATAGAAAGCGCACGAGTCACCTTCGCATCAGCAGAAGTTGCATAAAAAAAATGCCCAATCCAGACGGATTGGGCAGTAAAACATGCCCAGTTTCAAGACATGTTCCAAGAGGTCAAGATGTTATTTGTTCAGCTGGAACAGAGACATGCCCTGCATATCGCTAAACGCTTTATAAGACGCCTGCAAGGCCGCCTGCTGCATGGTGTAAGAGGAAATCGCTTCGTTCCAGTCAACATCCACCAGGTCACTCATCTGCTTGGTCTGACCCAGCGCGCGGTCATCACCCAGCGTGTCGAGTTTTTCCAGCTCGTTCATCTTGGTTCCCACATCCGCAACGACCGTCAGGACATTGTTCTGGGAGTTTTTGATGCCGATTTGCGCATTGGCAATCACCTGGCTTTGCGCCGTTGCGGCAGCCGGATCGTTCTCAATCGGTGTCTTCAGCGAGGCAATAGCAGAATCCAGGATTTTGAACATGTTGGTCTGGCCATATCCACCGCCCGGCAGCTGTTCCGCATTACTGGTAATGCTTTCGAAAATTTGCTGGCCGGTATGGCTAATGGTCATATTTCGCGCCGTATCAACCTGCTGCGTGATGGCCTCAGCGCCGCCGTTGTAATCCCCGGTCGCGGCATCAAACGGTGCGCTCTCGGTTTTGTATCCCGCAAAGATAAAGCGACCATTACCATCCGTCGTGTTGGCCAGGTTCATCAGCTGATCGCGGATCCCCTGAATATCGGTTGCCAGAGAAAGACGGTCGTCATCGCTTAATGTGCCGTTCGACGCATAAACGAGCTTCTCGCGCACGCTTGAGATCGCGGTGTTGACCTGGGTTAACACGTTATCTTCCAGCGAGACCTTCTGTGTTGCAAAGGTACGCGCGAGCGCAAACTGGCTGTTTTGCGACTGAGACTGTGACAGAACGATGGCCTGCGACGCGGCGATAGGGTCGTCCGAAGGACGATTGACGCGCTTGCCGGTGGACATCTGCTCACCGTAGCTCAGCCATCTGCTCTGGGAATCGGTGATCCCACGCATGTTCTGCTCATACATCATCTGGGTGCTAATACGCATTGTTCACCTCAACCTTAACGAATGTTGATAATTGCATCGAAGAGCGTACTGGCAGTTTGTAGCACCTGGGCATTGGCCAGGTAATACTGCTGATAACGCTGCAAATTGCCATACTCTTCGTCGAGGTTTACCCCAGAGATGGTCTGCTGCTGCTTGATTAACTGCGTTTCCACGTTGGCTTTCGTCTGGCTGCTCACCTTCAGTGACGCCGTTGAGCTACCGACGGTACTGACGAGAGAGGCATACGCATCGTTGAAGGTTTTATTTCCACCCACCACTTTGCCGTTTTGCAGATCGAGCAGTTTCTGGCCGTTACGGTTGTCACTTTCGCCGCCGTTCTGCACAGATGCCATCGCCAGTTTGGACTCGTCGCTGATCGCGAGGTCCATGTTCATGATGACGTTGGAAACAGGCTTCACGGTAAAGCTGTCTTTGGTATTTGCCGTGCCGCTCACGTTGACGTTAAGGCCATCAAACGACAGATTACCGCTGGCATCCGGGCTCATCGTAAAGCTGGTTTTGTCTGACGTGCGGGTGATCGTCCAGTCAGTGCCGTTAAACTGCAGCTTATAGTCTGTCGCCTGGACCTGTTTGCTGTCCGCCACAGAAGCCGTAACAACGGCAGAGCCGCCGTTCTTGCTGTTGGACAGGACCGCCGGAGAACCGAAGTTGAACAGCTTACCGCCCGCATCACCGTTCGCATCAAAACCGGCTTCATGCTGCGTGTTCATCGCGTCGGCAAAGGCCAGCGCCATCTGGTTCAGGCTGTTACGGGCTTTATCCAGATCTTCAGCACGAAATGTCAGTAAACCGCCTAAAGAACCGGTGGTGATAAATTTCTCGGGGATCTCAATATTACCCGCCACGTCATCGACGTAGGCGATAGTCGTACGAGCCGGATCGGCGCTGGACTTCACGGCCGCCAGCTGGCTGGCTTTGCTGCCCTGCACCAGGCTGTAACCGTTGCCGAGAGAGATATTAAACGTGCCGCTATCCTGCACGGAGACTTCCACGCCCACGATTTTGTTCAGTTCAGTCACGAGCTGATCGCGCTGGTCGAGCAGATCGTTAGGCGATGCGCCCGCACCGACGCCGGTCAGACGGGAGATCTGATCGTTCAGGTTCGCAATCTGTTTGGCATAGTTGTTGATCTGAGACACGCTGGTCCCAATCGCGGTATTGACCTGCGTATCCTGGTCACGCAGATACTGATCGTTGGTTTTGAACTGATTGACCAGACCGCCCGCTTTACCCAGCACCGTCTGACGTGCTGCCGGGTCTTCCGCGTTGCTCACCAGGGTTTGCAGGCTTTTAAAGAAATCCTGCAGGGTGGTGGAGAGCGAGTTGGTGGTATCGGAGAGCACATCGTCAATTTTTGACATCTGCTGATAGCGGGTCGTCAGACCGCTGCTCTGCGTCTGCGCGGCGCGCAGCTGGTTGGTGATGAAGGCGTCATACTCACGCTGGACACCGGAGACATAAACCCCGTTACCCACCCAGCCACCGCCGGTCAGCGTGCTGTTAGATGCACCCAGCACCGTGGTCTGGCGGGTGTAACCTGCCACGTTATAGCTTGAAATATTATTACTGACGGTATTGAGTGCCGACTGCGCGGCACTGAGGCCACTCATGGCGCTGTTAATCAAACTGGACATGGGGGTTCCTTTTATACGTTCAGACACGAGTCCTGATGAAGGTTATCGGCAACCTCCACCGGGACTTGAGAACTTTCAGAACAGATTTTCAATATCTGTGCTATAGGCTTTGCTGACCTTCTCGCCCATGGATTTCAGCTGCTGGATCATGCTGGTGAGCTTGCGCGCATAGTTCGGGTCGGTCGCGTAGCCCGCGTTTTGTAAGGCCTGAGCGCCCTGCTCCGCCGTCGCCGCCTGCGTAACGGCGGTATAACGCGGATTGCGGCTCAGCAGGCCAACGTAATCGGACAATGCTTCCAGATAGGAGCTGTAGACGCGGAATTTTGCTTTGACCTTCACCGCCGCACCGTTCTCGTATTCGGTGGTCGTGATCTCCGTTGTTGGCCCCTTCCAGCTGGAGGTGGCCTTCACGCCGAAGATGTTGAAGCTCGGATCGCCGTTTTCCTTGCGGATCTGACGCTGGCCCCAGCCCGACTCCAGCGCGGCCTGCGCCAGAATCAGGTGATGCGGCACGCCGCTCTGTTCGCTGGCGAGACGCGCGGGCAGAGAAAGCTGCGCCAGGAAGTCTTTGCTGTCACCGGAGAGCGGCTCATCGCCGCTGCCCGTGGCTTTTGGCATCGCTTTACGCACCATTTGCGTCAGAGCCTGGTTCTGATAACTGGTCACCGTTTCCAGGTCGAACTTCATCGGCACCTGCTGCGTCTGATCCTGAGGCTGAATGCCCTGCGCGGCTTCGGTCTGTTTCACAATCATGTCAGCCAGACCGAGGCCTTTACCGGCGGTCATCTGCTGCGCAATCTGCTGGTCATACATGCTGGTGTAGAGACGCGTTGAATCACTGCTGAACATCCCGTCTTTCGGCAGGGTTTCGCGCATGCTTTTCAGCATCATCTGTACAAACATCCCTTCCACCTGGCGGGCGACCGGGCGGATGTTCGCCGCCGGGTCTTTGCCTGCTTTGGTTTTCAGTTCGTTGAGCGACTGGGCGTCCCAGGCTGCACTGGTCAACAGTTTGCTATCGGTCAGCATTAGATGATTTCCAGTTTGGCGCGCAGGCAGCCCGCGCTTTGCATGGATTGCAGGATGGACATCAGATCCATCGGCGTTGCGCCCAGGGCGTTCAGGGCACGCACCACGCTGTTCAGGTTGGCGCTGGAGCGAACGCTCTGCAGCGACCCGCCGCTCTGACGCATATCAATCTGCGTTTGCGGCGTCACCACCGTCTGACCGCCACCAAATGGCGTATTCGGCTGGCTCACGTTCGCGGAGCGGTTTACCGTCACGGAGAGGTTCCCCTGCGCCACGGCACAGCTGTCCAGCGACACTTCCCGGTTCATCACCACCGAGCCGGTACGGGAGTTGATGATCACTTTCGCATCCTGAACCGGAACGTTCACTTCCATATTCTGGATATCCGCCAGCATGCGCACCTGGTTGCTGCTGCCGGTGGAGGTGCGGATCTGCACGGTGCGCGCGTCGAGTGCCGTTGCATTACCGTAGCCGCGGCTGCGGTTGATGGTATCGGCAATTTGCTGCGCCATGGTGAAGTCTTCATTATTAAGCTGCAGGTTGATGGTGTTGCCCGCGCCAAACTGGGTCGGCAGTTCAC
This sequence comes from Enterobacter sp. E20, assembly GCF_000801755.2. Taxonomy (NCBI): domain Bacteria; kingdom Pseudomonadati; phylum Pseudomonadota; class Gammaproteobacteria; order Enterobacterales; family Enterobacteriaceae; genus Enterobacter; species Enterobacter sp. E20. Next base: position 1,776,035 of record NZ_CP012999.1, on the reverse strand, counting down.
GCTCAATGATCGCACCGTTGGTGATACGTCCACCGTTCAGCTGGTTCACCTGCACGCTGCTTCCGCCTGCGGATGCCCCCGCACCGCCAACCAGAATGTTCCCCTGCGCCAGCGCATAGACCTGGCTGTCAACGCCTTTCAGCGGGGTCATCAGCAGCGTACCGCCGCGCAGGCTTTTGGCGTTACCCATTGAGGAGACCACCACATCAATGGTCTGCCCCTGACGCGCAAACGCCGGGTAGGACGCGGTGACCATTACCGCGGCCACGTTTTTCAGCTGCATGTTGGTTCCCGCCGGCACGGTAATGCCGAGCTGGGAAAGCATGTTGTTCAGGCTTTGGGTGGTGAACGGCGTCTGGGTCGTCTGGTCACCGGTACCATCCAGACCAACCACCAGGCCGTAGCCAATCAGGGAGTTTTCACGAACGCCCTGAACGCTGGTGAGGTCGCGAATACGGTCAGCCTGGGCAAATGTTGCCACCAGCGCGAGCGCCACGGCGAAGATCGATTTAAACATGGGTCACCTCGCTTACATCGGCGATAAATTAAGGAAGAAGCGCTGCAGCCAACCCATATTTTGCGCTTCATTGATATAGCCGTTACCGACGTACTCAATGCGCGCATCCGCCACCTGGGTGGACGGAACGGTGTTGGTGCCGCTGATGGTGCGAGGGTTAACCACGCCCGAGAAGCGAATGAATTCAGTGCCCTGGTTGATGGCGATCTGTTTTTCACCCACAACGTGTAAGTTGCCGTTAACCAGTACCTGGTCAACCGTGACCGTCAGCGTACCGCTGAAGGTGTTGCTGGCGTTCGCGCCGCCTTTGCCGTTAAAGGTATTGCCGCCGGACGCGTTCACATCAGCACGCGCGTTGCCGAACAGCCCTTCGAGATAGCGTGGCACGGTATCGAAGCCAAAATTGGTTTTGCCATCGCGGCTGGCGTTCGCCGACGAGCTCTTGCTCGCGCTGACGTTTTCCTGCAGCACAATGGTCAATGTATCGCCGACGTTACGCGGGCGGCGATCTTCAAACAGCGGCTGATAGCCGTAATTAATCGGCTGCGCGGTCTGGAAAATGGAGCCGTTTACCACTGGCGCGGGGCCAGGAACGGGTTGGGCAGTCGTCGCACCCTGGACCAATGGTTTAGACGGGATCAAAGCACACCCGCTGAGGGTGACAGCCAGAACAGTCAGTATCGGATAACGAAACGCCGCGTTTTTTTGCATTGCCTTCATCTTCGAAAACAGGGAGCCGGTGCGGCGTTTACCGCACCGGGCTACACCTTAGAGTTGCGTCAGTTTCTGCAGCATCTGGTCGGTCGTCGACACTGCTTTACTGTTAATTTCATACGCGCGCTGGACCTGGATCATATTCACCAGCTCTTCCGCCACGTTCACGTTGGACGTTTCAACATAACCCTGGTACAGCAGGCCCGCGCCGTTCAGGCCCGGGGTGCTCTCATTCGGCGTACCGGAGGATTGCGTTTCGGTGTAGAGGTTCTCACCAATGCTTTCCAGACCGGTATCGTTCATGAAGGTGGTCAGGTTGAGCTGCCCAACCTGAACCGGCGCGGCCTGTCCCTGCTGGGTTACGCTGACCACACCGTCACGTCCGATGGTGATGCTCAGGGCATTCGCCGGGATAGTAATCGCAGGCTGAACCTGGAAACCGCCCGCCGTCACCAGCTGGCCGTTCTGATCGACCTGGAACGAACCGTCGCGGGTATAGGCAGAGGTCCCGTCAGGCAGTTGCACCTGGAAGAAGCCCTGGCCTTTGATTGCCACGTCTTTACTGTTGTTGGTCTGAGACAGGTTGCCCTGGCTGTGCAGACGCTCGGTGGCCACCGGACGAACACCGGTACCGATCTGCAGACCCGACGGCAGCGTCGTCTGTTCAGAAGACTGCGCGCCCGGCTGACGGATAGTTTGATAAAGCAAATCTTCGAAAACGGCACGCTGACGCTTGAAACCATTGGTGCTCACGTTTGCCAGGTTGTTGGCAATCACGTCCATATTGGTTTGCTGGGCGTCCAGGCCAGTTTTCGCGATCCATAAAGAACTGATCATAAGGAGTCCTGTTAACTCATAGCCAGAAGTTGGTTAGCCTTGCCCGCGTTTTCATCCACGCTGCTGATGATCTTCATCTGCATTTCAAAACGACGGGCGCTGGCAATCATGTCGGTCATGGCTTCGACCGGCTTGACGTTGCTGCCTTCCAGAACGCCGGACATCACGCGGATGCTCGGATCGGCCTGTAACGTGGCGCCACGCGTCGCCTGCGCCGCCTGGGTCAGACGGAACATGCCGTCGTCGCCGCGCTGCACGTCTTTGGCTTCCGCTTTCACCAGCTTCAGACGTCCGACGGGCGCAACGGTATTGGCCGGGTCGCCCGGGTTCAGCGCCGAAATGGTACCGTCCGCGGCGATAGTCAGCTCAGAGCCTTCCGGCACGGTCAGCGGACCCGCTTCCCCCATTACCGGATGACCCTGAATCGTCAGCTGGCCCGTCGCGCTCACCTGGATATTGCCGTTACGGGTATAGCCTTCGCTGCCGTCCGCAGTTTGCACCGCCAGCCAGCCGTCCTGCTGCAGGGCAACGTCCAGCGGGCGCGAGGTGTAGTCCATCTGCCCAGGCGTCATATCTGCGCCTGGGGTTGATGCCGTCACCAGCGTACGGGTCGGCAGGGACAGCCCTTCAACCGGCACCGCGCGCAGCGCATTCAGCTGCGCGCGAAAGCCCGGCGTAGAGGCGTTTGCCAGGTTGCTGGCGGTAACGGCCTGCTGATTGAGCGTCTGACTTGCCGCGCCCATCGCGGTATATATTGCGTGATCCATTGCGCTTTCCTGTTAGCCGCTTAACGCAGGTTAACCAGCGTGTTGAGGATCTGGTCCTGGGTTTTGATGGTCTGCGCGTTCGACTGATAGTTACGCTGCGCGACGATCATGTTCACCAGTTCTTTACTCATATCCACGTTGGAAGCTTCCAGCGCGCCGTTGGTCAGCTTGCCGAAGTTACCGGTGCCTGCGGTACCCAGCAGCGCCACGCCGGAGGACTGTGTGGCAGACCAGACGTTGTCGCCTTCCGATTTCAGGCCTTCGTTGTTCGCGAAGTTTGCCAGCACGATCTGGCCCAGAACCTGAGACTGTTCGTTAGAGTAGCTGCCCACCACGGTGCCATCGTCGTTGATCTGGTAGCTCACCAGGTCGCCAGGCTTGTAGCCGTTCTGATTGGTTGCCACAACGCTGTTTGCACCGGTGTTCTGCTGCATGGAGTTCTGGAAGCTCAGGGAGAAGGTCGCCGCCGTCGCACCGCTGACAGAACCCGTGGTGATGTTAATGGCCGGCGTGGCGTTTGGCGTTGCGCTCAGTACACCCGCAGCGTCGTAGTTGTAGACACCCGCCAGGTTACCGTTCGCATCAAAGTTCATCTGCGCCGCTTTCGCTGCTGTAGAACCCGCAACGCTGCCGTCCTGAGTGTAAAGATCCCATTTATTGTTGGCCGTCTTCACGTAGTAGACGTACATGTTGTGGGCGTTACCCTGGCTGTCGAATACGGTCACGGTCCCTTTTTTGTTATAGGTATCCGGGTTGGTCGCATCGAACGGGGCAGTTTGAACAGGATCGGTTGAGTTCAGGTTGATCTGCTGCGTCGCGGTGGTGGTTGATTTCGCCGCCATCAGGGTATTCGGGATAGTAATCGCCTGAGGGTTCGCACCGGTCTGAACGGTTGGAGGCGTTCCAGCTACCGGGTAGCCCGTCAGCTGCATGCCCTGCATGTTAACCAGCGTACGGTTTTCGTCCAGCTTGAACTGGCCGTTACGGCTGTAGAACACAGAACCGTTGGAATCGACCATACGGAAGAAACCGTTCTGGCTGATAGCAACGTCCAGACCACGACCAGTGTTGGTGGTGGTACCGTCGGTAAAGTCCTGAGTGATGCCCGCAACTTTCACGCCCAGGCCGACTTTGGAACCGGCAAACATGTCCGCAAATGAAGCAGAACCGGATTTAAAACCATAGGTCGCGGAGTTGGCGATGTTGTTGCCAATGACGTCCAGGTTGGTGGCCGCAGCATTCAGGCCGCTGACCGCTTGAGAAAAGGCCATGACTTACTCCTGATAAGTGTTAAGGCTTAGATAATCTGCCGAACTTCGTCGAGTGTGGTGGAACCAGAGGTTCCCAAATCCAGTTTGTTGCCGTCGCTTCCTTTAATCACGCCCTGGACCAGCGCGAACTGCAGCGGCTGCGCCACCAGCTGGGTCGTCCCGTTGCTGGCGCTGATCGCTACTTTGTAAGAACCGTTTGGTGCTTTAGTGCCGTCGGTCAGGCTGCCATCCCACGTAAAGGTGTGAACGCCCGCCTTCAGCTCACCGATATCAATGGTGCGAACTACCACGTTATTGGCATCCATGATCGTTGCAGTGACCTTCTCAGCCGCCTGCTGGAGCTCAACGCCAAACGGCGTGGTGGTCGTTGTGGTGTTGCCTTCAGTGGTGCTGGTGCCCGCCAGAATCGTGGTTCCCGGGATCATCACCCCGTGGCCAATAAGGCTTGCCGCCTGCAGAGACTGGGCGCTGTTAATCTGCCCGGAGACGGAGCCAAGGGTGGTGTTAAGTTTCTCAATGCCGCTCACGGTGCTGATCTGCGCAAGCTGCGTGGTCAGTTCGTTGTTCTGCATTGGGTTGGTGGGATCCTGGTTCTTAAGCTGCGCCACCAGCAGCGTCAGAAAGCTGCCCTGAAGATCGGAGGCATTGCTCCCGGTGAGGGAGTTAGAACCTGTCGTACTCTTCGTGTTATTAACACCCGAGTTCGTAGGATCATTCACATTTACGGCGATGGACATGCATGTCTCCTTTACTGGCCGAGAGTGAGCGTTTTGAGCATCATGCTCTTCACGGTATTCAGCACTTCAACGTTGGCCTGGTAGCTGCGGGAAGCCGACATGGAGTTCACCATCTCACCCACCACATCCACGTTTGGCATTTTCACGTATCCGCTGGCATCCGCGAGCGGGTTACCCGGCTCATACACCAGTCTGTCCGGCGCCTGGCTCTCTACCACATCAGACACCTTCACGCCGCCCGTCGCCGCGCCCGGCGCAGCATCGACCTGAAAGACAACCTGTTTGGCACGATAAGGCTGGCCGTCTGGTCCGGTTACGCTGTCGGCGTTCGCCAGGTTGCTGGCAGCCACGTTCAGGCGTTTGGACTGCGCGGTTAACGCCGAACCGGCAATATCAAAAATATTCAACAAGGCCATCTATCAGTTCCCCCCCTGCAGGACGTTCATCATGCCTTTGATTTGTCCGCCGAGTACGGTCAGGCCCGTCTGGTATTTCAGACTGTTATCGGCAAACTGGGTACGCTCCCGGTCCATATCCACGGTGTTACCGTCGAGTGAGGGCTGATCGGGAATGCGGTAAAGTAAATCGGTCGCTGGCGCGGTCATCGCCTGAGCAGGAATATGGCGAGAGGATGTCATGGCAAGTGCAACACCCGTTCCTTCGGCACGTCCACGCTCCATCACCTTTTTGAGTTCACTGGAAAAATCAATATCGCGCGCCTGAAACCCTGGGGTATCGGCGTTAGCGATGTTGGCGGCTAAAATCTCCTGCCGCTGGGCGCGTAAATTGAGCGCTTCCTGCTGAAAACGTAACGCGGCGTCGAGTTTATCGAGCATGTCTCCTCCGCTGATGGCAAAATTTCAGTTCACAGCTTAAATCTCACCCGGTCTCCCCTATCGACGGAATAAGCGCAAAATGCGTCGCTATTTATTGCGTTGATGCAAAACCACTGCAGGTAGAATTCATTCAACTCTGGAAACGGTGGAACTTGCGATGCAAACGTTAAAACGTGCCCTGACGGCAACTTTCTTGCTGTTTAGCCCTCTGGCGCAGGCTGAAGGCTTACAGGATCGGCTGACGGCTTTTTTTGCTGAAAAGCTGGCGGGCTTTAGCGATGAGGTTAACGTTACCGTGCGCACCCCACCGAATCTGTACCCGACCTGTGACCAACCGTCATTCAGCGTGACGGGAACCACCCGGCTGTGGGGAAATGTGAACGTGCTGGCACGCTGCGCGAACGAAAAACGCTATTTACAGGTTGCAGTTCAGGCGACGGGCAATTATGTTGTCGCCGCCGTGCCCATTGCGCGCGGCAGCGTGCTGCAGACGAACAGCGTGACGTTAAAGCGCGGTCGTCTGGACCAGCTGCCTCCACGCACCATGCTGGAAATGAACCAGGCACAGGACGCCGTCAGCCTGCGCGATGTCGCCCCCGGCCAGCCAATACAGCTCTCAATGCTGCGTCAGTCATGGCGGGTCAAAGCGGGTCAACAGGTGATGGTGGTGGCCAACGGAGATGGCTTTAGCATCAACAGTGAAGGGAAAGCGTTAAACAATGCCGCGGTGGCGCAAAACGCCCGCGTCAGAATGTCCTCAGGCCAGGTGGTGAGCGGAACCGTCGATTCTGATGGGAATATTCTGATTAACCTATAATCTTTTTAAAGATTTCGCGGCGCGTGCCGATAAATATTCCACTAATGATGATGTCAGGCGCAAACGCCGCGAACCCTCGATGAGGACAACACTATGAGCATTGATCGTACATCAGCCCTGAAGCCGGTAAGCGCTGTACAACCTCGCGAAACGAATGACGCTCCTGCGCAGAAAACGCGTCTGGAAAAACCGTCAACGTCCAACAGCACCAGCGTGACCCTGAGCGACGCACAGGCAAAACTGATGCAGCCAGGCAGCAACGATATCAATATGGAACGTGTTGAAGCGCTGAAAACGGCTATTCGTAACGGTGAGCTGAAAATGGACACCAGCAAAATCGCTGACGCCCTGATTCAGGAAGCACAGAGTTTCTTACAGAGTAACTAACCGTATGAGTCGACTGTCAGAAATACTGGATCAAATGACGGTTGTTCTTAACGACCTGAAAACGGTAATGGACGCTGAACAGCAGCATCTCTCTTCCGGTCACATCAACGGCAGCGCGCTGCAGCGTATTACTGAAGATAAGAGTTCGCTACTGGCGACGCTGGATTATCTGGAGCAGCAGCGCCGCGCTGAGCAGGATCCTAAGCGTAGCGCCAATGACGATATTATTGAGCGCTGGCAAACCATTACCGAAAAAACCCAGCACCTGCGCGACCTTAACCAGCACAACGGCTGGCTACTGGAAGGTCAGATTGAGCGTAATCAGCAGGCGCTTGAGGTATTGAAACCGCATAAAGAAACCGGACTGTACGGTGCGGATGGTCAAACAGCGACTGCGCGTATTGCGGGAGTTAAAAAGATTTCGATTTGACGCCTGGGCGACAAATCATGCAGCGGGGAGCACCATAAGGTGAACTCCCCTTTTGGCGTTTATGCCGTACGGCGGGCAAACTCTTTCACTTTGAACCCCAGCACCGCGAGCGTGGCAAAGTAAGCCACCACCCCGACGCCTACCACGGCCATCAGCCGCATCAGACGATAAGGCATGGTGCCGAGGGACCACTCCGGCATCACGTACATCATGCCGAGCAGCGCGGCTGACATCACCAGTACCGCAACGATCAGACGTGCCAGGAAACTTGCCCAGCCCGGCTGCGGCGTGAAAATATCCTGCTTGCGCAGCTGCCAGTACAGCAGCCCGGCATTCAGACAGGCCGCCAGACCAATAGACAGCGACAGGCCGGCATGCTTCAGCGGACCAATAAACGCCAGGTTCATCAGCTGGGTCATAATCAGCGTCACGATGGCAATTTTCACCGGCGTTTTGATGTCCTGACGCGAGTAGAACCCGGGCGCCAGCACCTTGACGACGATCAGCCCCATCAAGCCGACCGAGTAAGCAATCAGCGCGCGCTGGGTCATAGCGGCATCAAAGGCGGTGAATTTCCCGTACTGGAAGAGCGACACCGTCAGCGGTTTGGCAAGAATACCCAGCGCTACCGCGCTTGGCAGGGCCAGCAGGAAGCAGAGACGTAAACCCCAGTCCATCAGGCGGCAATATTCATCATGATTGCCGCTGGCAAAGCTTTTCGACAGCGACGGCAGCAGGATGGTCCCCAGCGCCACGCCCAGCACCCCGGACGGGAACTCCATCAGACGGTCGGCGTAGTACATCCAGGAAACCGAGCCGGACACGAGGAAAGAGGCAAAGATGGTGTTGATGATAAGCGAGATCTGGCTGACGGAGACGCCGAGAATAGCGGGCCCCATCTGCTTGATCACGCGCATCGCCCCGGCATCTTTGAGATTGATGCGCGGCAGCACCAGCATGCCGATTTTTTTCAGATGCGGCAGCTGATACGCCAGCTGCAGCACGCCGCCGACGGTGACCGCCCAGGCCAGCGCCAGCACCGGCGGGTTAAAGTGCGGCGCGGCGAACAGGGCAAAACCGATCATGCTGACGTTGAGAAACGTCGGCGCAAACGCCGGAACAGAGAAGCGGTTCCAGGTGTTCAGGATCGCCCCCACCAGCGAGGCCAGCGAGATGAGCAGAATATAGGGGAAAGTAATGCGCAGCAGCTGCGAGGTCAGCGCAAATTTGTCAGCCGTATCGGCAAAACCGGGCGCGGTCACCATAATCACCCAGGGCGCGGCCAGCATCCCGAGTACGGTCACCACCGCCAAAGCCAGCGTCAGCAGCCCGGAGACATAAGAAACAAAGACGCGCGTCGCGTCTTCACCCTGCTTGCTTTTATATTCCGCCAGAATGGGCACGAATGCCTGGGAAAACGCCCCTTCAGCAAAAATACGACGCAGCAGGTTCGGCAATTTGAACGCGACGAAAAAGGCGTCCGTGGCCATCCCTGCACCAAATACCCTTGCCACAATGGCGTCGCGCGCAAAACCCAGCACGCGGGAAAACATGGTCATCGAGCTGACGGCCGCCAGCGATTTTAATAAGTTCATTAACGTGAATTTCCAGAACCATACGGATTTGTAGGCCGAGTCAGCGTAAGCGCCACCCGGCAAAGCCAACAAGCGGCGCTTAGTCTAACCGGATTTCAACGAATTACTATCCGCAGATGTTACAGCGAGTTATTCGCTCATGGCATCGCGCCAGAGCCTTTCCACAATGCGCTGCGCCATAATGGCCTGCTCGCCGGACGTTTCAGGAACCGTCTGATTTTGCACGCAGGTGATAAAGTGGCGGGCGCATCCTGCGAAACCGCGCTGCTCGAGGGTGCTCTGCCAGCCTGGCGCCGGGAGCGTCACCACGCCATTGCCTTTCTCTTCCCGCCATTCGCGCATGTCCGTAATGTCGTACAGCGCGCCCTCGGTCACCGCCTGCACGGATTCACGCTGACTTCCCGCCCGACGGTGCATGCTGGTGGTAATCTGAAGATGCTCAACGGCAAAGTGGTGCTCCGCGTAGACCATCTGCCCCTGGTCATTCGTTAACAGGGTACCGCTCTTCAGCTGCGCATTACCGTTGCTCAGCCACAGCGCCGTATCCACAACGTGCAGATAATCATCCAGAAGGGTGAAGCGCAGATCGTTTGGCCCAATGCTGTCGGTGCGGTGCTTATCCATCCGCAGCGAGGCGAGCGTGTCCGACTGCGCCTTAAGCTGCTGGTAAAGCGGCGCGAAGCGGCGGTTGAAGCCCACCATCAGCGTCAGTTTTTTGCGCGCGGCCAGCTCAATCAGCCGTTCGGCATCCTGAACATTTTCCGCCAGCGGTTTATCCACGCAGACGTGAACCCCCAAATTGAGCAGCTCGCTCACCACCTGATAGTGGGTTGCCGTTGAGGTATGTACAAAGACCGCATCACACTCGCGGGCCAGATCCTGCAGGGAGGCAGCATACGGAATGCGCCAGGTTTCGCAGATACGTTCTGCCTTTTCTCGGGTGGGTGACCATGCCCCTTGCAGGGTCCAGTCCGTTGCTGCACCTAAAACAGGCAGCCAGGCTTTTTGCGCGATGCCGCCGAGCCCCACCACGCCTACGCGTAATTTTTTCACCGTCAGTCTCCCAGATGTGCCAGCAACGCATCCAGGCGCTGTTTCAGCCCGGCGACCTCGTCTTCCAGCGCTTCTACGCGCGTGGCAAGAGTGTCATTGCTTACTGAGGATCCCGCGTCGCTCTCCACGGTAGCGACATCAACGTCGCCGCTGAACAGATGCATATAGCGGCTTTCACGTTTGCCCGGCTCGCGCGCCAGACGCACCACGTACGGGCCGTCTTCACGTGAGGCCAGCCCTTCCAGGGTCTGCTCAACTTCCTGCATATCGCTGAACTCATGCATACGGGAAGCGCGCGTGCGCAACTCTCCCGGCGTCTGCGCCCCGCGCAGCAACAGCGTGGTGATGACCGCCACTTCCGCACTGCTCAGCTTCAGGTCGCCAAATTCGGAGTTACAGAAGCGCTGTTCGTATTTGGTCACGCGGTTGCCGAAGCCGCTGACGGTGCGCAGATAGTGGCGTTTAACCAACGCATCCAGCACGTCCTGAACCTCATGTTCGCTGAGGTTCATCACCGGCTCGCGGTTGGTCTTCTGGTTGCAGGCCATGGTTACGGCGTTGACGGAGAGCGGATACTGCTCCGGCGTGGTAACCTGTTTTTCGAGTAAGCACCCAATCACGCGCGCTTCTGTACCGTTTAGCTGATACTTCATCTTTTCTCCTTAACGACCTGCGGTCCAGTCCCGGGTGGTTAACGCCGTCAGAACGTGGTCGCGCCACTCTCCGTCTATCAGCAGATAGTCTTTGGCGTAACCCTCTTTCTCGAACCCTAAGCGGGCCAGCAAATTGCCGCTGCGCTGATTATGCGGCATATAGTTCGCCATAATGCGATGGATATGCTGCGTGCGTTGCATATAGCGGATCGCCACCGTTAACGCCTCGTACATCAGCCCCTGCCCCTGCCATTTCTGGCCGATGGAGTAGCCAAGGTAGCAGGCGTGAAACGACCCGCGCACCACGTTTGAAAAATTGGCGATCCCGATAATCTCTTTCTCTTCAGGATCCAGCAGCGCGAAATAGAACGCGCTGCCCTGCTTGTGAAATTCCATAATCATGCTGAGGCGCGCCTGCCAGCCGGAAGGGTAACAATGGCTCTCATCCCGAACGGGTTCCCAGGGTTTTAAAAACTGGCGATTCTCGGCGTAATAATCCGCCAGACGCCAGGCATCACGCTCATGCACCAGACGAACGACCAGCCGGTCCGTTGTCAGACGCACTTTTGGCACATTGCTGCGATAGCCAAACATCGATACCACTCCTTCCCGTCACTTCTGCTGACCCATTAGCTTTACTATACCTGCGCCTGTGCCGTCTGTGAAAACAGTGACATACCATTTTCACCTCTTTTCACATTTTTCGATGAGAACTCTCTATCAAAGCACCCTTTTGATAAAAAAATATTGTCACCCCCGGGGGTGGGAAAAAACGCGGCGACACCGCAGAATGTTAGCGTGCTCACCTTCTTATTTTCCCTGGAGGGAAAATGTCCCGCGTATCACAGGCCAGGAGCCTGGGTAAATATTTCCTGCTCGTCGATAACATGCTGGTCGTGCTCGGCTTTTTTGTCGTTTTTCCGCTGATATCGATCCGCTTTGTCGATCAGATGGGCTGGGCGGCATTAATGGTTGGCATTGCCCTGGGATTACGCCAGTTTGTCCAGCAGGGCCTGGGCGTCTTTGGCGGGGCCATCGCCGACCGCTTCGGCGCTAAGCCGATGATCGTTACCGGTATGCTGCTGCGCGCGGCAGGCTTTGCCACGATGGCGGTCGCCCAGGAGCCCTGGCTGCTCTGGTTCTCCTGTTTCCTCTCCGGTATCGGCGGCACGCTGTTCGATCCGCCACGCACCGCGCTGGTGGTGAAGCTTATTCGCCCTCAGCACCGCGGCCGTTTCTTCTCGATACTGATGATGCAGGACAGTGCCGGAGCGGTTATCGGCGCCCTGCTGGGAAGCTGGCTGCTGCAGTATGATTTCCGACTGGTCTGCGCGGCTGGGGCGGTGCTCTTTATTCTGTGCGCGCTGTTTAATGGCCTGTTCCTGCCCGCCTGGAAACTGTCGACGGTCAAAGCGCCGGTCCGGGAAGGGCTTGGCCGCGTCCTGCGCGACAGGCGTTTTGTCACCTATGTGTTGACCCTGACGGGATACTACATGCTGGCTGTACAGGTCATGCTGATGCTGCCGATCATGGTTAACGACATCGCGGGGACCCCTGCAGCCGTTAAATGGATGTACGCCATCGAAGCCTGCCTGTCGTTAACGCTGCTCTATCCGATTGCCCGCTGGAGCGAACGGCGTTTTCGTCTGGAGCATCGACTGATGGCCGGGCTGTTCCTGATGACGCTGAGCATGATGCCGATCGGCCTGGTGAACTCTCTCCAGCAGCTGTTTACGCTGATTTGCACGTTCTATATAGGGTCGATCATCGCCGAGCCTGCCCGTGAAACGCTGAGCGCCTCGCTTGCGGATGCGCGTGCGCGCGGCAGCTATATGGGTTTCAGCCGGCTGGGGCTGGCGCTTGGCGGCGCATTAGGTTACGCCGGTGGCGGCTGGTTGTTTGATGCCGGAAAAGCGTTAAGCCAGCCTGAACTCCCGTGGATGATGCTCGGCGCGGTGGGCTTTATGACGCTCCTTGCCCTGTGGTGGCAGTTCAGCCCGAAGCGCAGCGCGAGCGGGATGCTCGAGCCTGGCGCGTAGCCTTTCCCTCGGGCGGGAGCCCCTCCCGCCCCACTTCTCAGTTTTTTCTGCTGGTTTCTGCCAATTCACACTGACATACTGGCGCAACAGGACAGAAGCGCCGATTTTTCGTTGAGGAACACTATGAAGAAAATTGTCTTTGCCGCGGCATTAGTAGTCAGCGGCCTGCTGGTTGGCTGTAACCAGCTCACGCAATATACCGTCAGTGAACAGGAAATTAATCAGGCGCTGGAAAAACATAACAATTTCTCTAAAGACATTGGCGTGCCGGGACTGGCGGACGCGCATATCGTCCTGACGAACCTGACCAGCCAGATCGGACGTGAAGAGCCAAACAAAGTTACCCTGGCCGGTGATGCGGATCTCGATATGTCATCCCTCTTTGGCAATCAGAAGGCCAACATCAAGCTCAAGCTGAAGGCCCTGCCCGTTTTCAACAAAGAGAAAGGGGCAATTTTCCTGCAGGAGATGGAAGTCGTCGATGCGCAGGTGTCGCCGGACAAGATGGCACCGGTTCTGCAAACCCTGATGCCCTATCTGAACCAGTCGCTGCGAAATTACTTTAACCAGCAGCCCGCGTACGTCTTAAGCGAAGACAAAAGCAAGGGTGAAGCTCTGGCGAAAAAATATGCAAAAGGTATAGAGGTGAAACCGGGTGAAATTATCATTCCTTTCACCGATTAACCTGAAGGGCGCTGCGGCGCCCTTTTTTTTACGGAAAAGTGTGCAAACGAAAACGTTTCCGCTTATGATTTGTGTCCGGCAAAAACAGCCATCCTTATGACTGATTCCTGACAAGCCGGAGCTTCCATGACTGCACAACCCCAGGTTCTTAAAATCCGCCGCCCTGACGACTGGCATATCCATCTGCGTGATGGCGATATGCTGAAAACCGTCGTGCCTTATACCAGCGAAATTTATGGCCGCGCGATTGTCATGCCTAACCTGGTTCCACCAGTCACCACCGTCGATGCCGCGATGGCCTATCGCCAGCGCATCCTGGATGCCGTTCCTGCGGGACACGATTTTACCCCGTTGATGACCTGCTATCTTACCGACTCGCTGGATCCGAACGAAGTGGAGCGCGGGTTTAACGAAGGCGTATTTACGGCGGCGAAACTCTACCCGGCAAATGCCACCACCAACTCCAGCCACGGCGTCACCAGCATTGATGCCATCATGCCGGTTCTGGAACGCATGCAGAAACTGGGCATGCCGCTGCTGGTCCATGGTGAAGTCACGCATGCCGAGATTGACATCTTCGACCGTGAAGCCCGCTTTATCGAGACCGTGATGGAGCCTCTGCGCCAGCGCCTGCCCGCGCTTAAAGTGGTCTTTGAGCATATCACCACCAAAGACGCGGCAGAGTATGTACGCGACGGCAACGATCTTATCGCCGCGACCATTACGCCACAGCACCTGATGTTTAACCGTAACCACATGCTGGTGGGCGGGGTGCGTCCTCACCTGTACTGTCTACCTATTCTCAAACGCAACATCCACCAGCAGGCGCTGCGCGAGCTGGTTGCCAGCGGGTTCTCCCGCGCGTTCCTCGGCACCGATTCCGCACCTCACGCCCGCCACCGCAAAGAGGCGAGCTGCGGCTGTGCAGGCTGCTTCAACGCCCCAACGGCACTGGCCAGCTACGCGACCGTCTTTGAAGAGATGAACGCGCTCGAACATTTTGAAGCGTTCTGCTCCCTTAACGGCCCGCGCTTCTACGGCCTGCCGGTCAACGACACCTTTATCGAACTGGAGCGTAAAGCGAGCCACGTTGAGGAGTCCATTGCGCTGACGGATGACACGCTGATCCCATTCCTGGCGGGCGAAACCGTTAACTGGACGGTAAAACGTTAAAAAATCAATGCCCCTTGTTGTCAAATCGATAATATGCCTGTATAAATAAACAGTATATTACACAGGGGGCATTTATGCGTATTGAAGTCACCATAGCCAAAACAACCGTTCTGCCTGCCGGCGCGCTTGATGCACTGGCAGGCGAATTATCCCGCCGTATTAACAACACCTTTCCCGACAACGCGGGTGCCGTAACGGTGCGTTACGCCGCGGCGAACAACCTCTCCGTCATCGGTGCTGCGAAAGAAGATAAAGATCGCATCAGCGAAATCCTGCAGGAAACGTGGGAAAGCGCAGACGACTGGTTTATCACAGATTAACACTGCTCCCTCATTGTGTTTTTTTTGCCGGGTCGCCCCGGCTTTTTTTTGTCTAAAAATCCTGCAAGTTCAAATTAATTCGGCATCTTCTTTAAAAATCGTGAACGAGATGGTGTTTTATTGTTCGAACAATCCTAAAAAGCAGAAAAATGTGTTGCCACCTGTTTATTTTTCCCGTTGGAACCCTTATTACTTGGTATACTGAAGATGCTTTCAGAAAAACATGCATTGAACCTCAGAGCCGTTGTCTTCTAACACGCATTAAGGGGGTTATAATGGAAAAGAATAGTGAAGTGATCCAGACCCATCCACTGGTTGGCTGGGATATCAGTACCGTAGATAGCTACGATGCGCTGATGCTGCGTTTGCACTACCAGACCCCGAATCAACTCAACCGTGAAGAAGCGGAAGTTGGACAGACGCTGTGGCTAACAACAGACGTCGCCCGTCAGTTTATTTCTATTTTAGAGGCAGGTATTGCAAAAATAGAATCTGGCGACTATCAGGAAAATGAGTATAAACGGCACTAAGCTTATGCCCACTTTTCTCTCTACAGGCACCCTCGCGGTGCCTTATTTATTTCTCCCTTGTCTAACCCCGCGTTGTTAATTACTCTGCTAACAAAACATCAGTTTACGAGATGCATATGAGATACGACTTAATCATTATTGGTAGCGGCTCCGTGGGTTCCGCCGCCGGTTATTACGCAACACAGGCAGGTCTGAAGGTCCTGATGATCGATGCCCACCTTCCTCCTCATTCGGAGGGCAGCCATCATGGCGATACCCGTCTCATGCGCCATGCGTATGGAGAAGGCGAGCGCTATGTGCCGCTGGTGCTTCGCGCCCAGACGCTGTGGGACGAGCTGGCGAAACAGACCGAAGAGCGTATTTTCGAGCGTACCGGCGTCGTCAACCTTGGCCCCGCTCATTCTGATTTTCTCGCCGGCGTCGAACGCAGCGCAAAAGCCTTTAATCTTGATGTCGAGAAGCTGGACGCGACGGGCATTACCGCGCGCTGGCCTGAAATTACCGTCCCGGACGATTACATCGGCCTCTTTGAAGCCCACTCCGGCGTGCTGCATTGTGAAACGGCAATCAAAACCTGGATCGATCTTGCCGCTAAGGCCGGCTGTGCGCAGCTGTTTAACTGTCCGGTGGAGGCCATCACCCATGACGAGAATGGCGTCACGGTAACGACTCTTGACGGCGACTATTCAGCGTCCCACCTGCTCGTCAGCGCAGGAACCTGGGTCACTCGCCTGCTGCCGGAACTGCCAATCCAGCCGGTGCGCAAGGTCTTCTCCTGGTTCCAGTCGGATGGTCGCTACAGCGCGCAGAATAAATTCCCGGCCTTCACCGGCGAATTGCCGAATGGCGATCAGTTCTACGGTTTCCCTTCCGAGAAAGACGCGCTGAAAATCGGTAAACACAACGGTGGCCAGGCTATCGCCTCTCCTGACGAACGCAAGCCTTTTGGCGCTTTCCCACAGGATGGTTCGGAAGCCTTCTCGTTCCTGCGCACTATTCTTCCGGGCGTCGGTGGCTTGCTGTATGGCGCGGCCTGTACCTACGACAACACGCCGGATGAAGACTTTATCATTGATACACTGCCAGGGCATGACAACGTCCTGCTGATTACCGGGCTGAGCGGCCACGGCTTTAAATTCGCTTCCGTGCTGGGCGAGATCGCCGCGCAGTTCGCCCAGGGTATCAAACCGCAGTTTGATCTGACGCCCTTCTCACTCTCGCGTTTTAACGGATAATCCGCACGGGCTCCGGACGTTCCGGGGCCCGTTTCATTCACACGGTATTACGGGGCGTTATGCGCAGGATCGTTAGCTTTCTGATGAATAATATTCGCGAGCATTTCATGCTCTATATCTTATTGTGGGCGCTGCTGGCAATTATTGATTTTGTTTATATTGTATTTTATTGAAAACCCTGACTGACAATAATTGACATTAATTTAGCTTTATTGAAACTCACAATTCCTCTTGCACGAAGGCATTGAATTACCTTCATCCTTTCCTTTCAAAATTGCTGAAATAAATAAAATAAAAATCAATAGACAATTATTTCAGTTGCAATGTCTCATCTTCCCGTTCATTTTTACCCTTCGGTTAATATGAAAATGGACATTCTGATGCAACTGCGTAACACCTCCCGGCGCTACGGAATAATATCCATAGGTTTGCACTGGATATTTGCTATTGCCGTCTACGGTATGTTTGGCCTTGGACTTTGGATGGTCACGCTCAGCTATTACGACGGCTGGTATCACCAGGCACCGGAGTTACATAAAAGCATTGGCGTTCTCCTGATGCTGGGTCTGGTTTTTCGCGTGATCTGGCGACATATTTCCCCGCCGCCCGCCGCGGCGAAGACCCACGGCAAATTTACCCGCGTCAGTGCAGTCGCCGCGCATATCGCGCTCTATGCGCTGCTCTTCGCCATTCTGATTAGCGGCTATCTTATCTCAACGGCGGACGGTAAGCCGATTAGCGTCTTTGGCCTTTTTGACGTCCCGGCAACGCTCAGCGATGCGGGCGCTCAGGCTGACACCGCCGGGGTCGTTCACCTCTGGCTTGCGTGGAGCGTCGTGATCCTGTCCGTGCTGCACGGGCTTGCCGCCCTCAAACACCATTTTATTGATAAAGACGATACGCTAAAGCGCATGCTTGGCCGCTCGTCAGTTGACTCTGGAGCATAAAATGAAAAAACACCTGCTGGGTATCGCCCTGGGTTCTCTGTTATTCACCGCCGGTTCCGCCGTGGCGGCTGATTATAAAATTGATAAGGAGGGCCAGCACGCTTTCGTCAATTTCCGTATTCAGCACCTGGGATACAGCTGGCTGTACGGTACCTTTAAAGATTTTGACGGCACATTCACCTTTGACGAGAAGAATCCTGCCGCCGATAAGGTCAACGTAACCATTAATACCAACAGCGTGGATACTAATCATGCTGAACGTGATAAACATCTGCGTAGTGGGGAATTCCTCAATGTCGCGAAATACCCGCAGGCGACCTTCACCTCCACGGAAGTGAAAAAAGAGGGTGATAAGCTGAATATTACCGGCAACCTGACGCTTAACGGCGTAACAAAACCGGTCACGCTGGATGCTAAATTACTGGGTCAGGGTGACGATCCGTGGGGCGGTAAACGCGCAGGTTTTGAAGCGTCGGGTAAAATTCACCTGAAAGATTTTAATATCACAACGGATTTAGGCCCGGCGTCTCAGGACGTTGAGCTGATTATTTCCGTTGAAGGCGTACAGCAGAAATCATAATAGATTCGCCCGGCAGGCTTTCGCCGTGCCGGGCGTTATTATCATTCCGGGTCAGGGATACCCAGTTTGGTATTCAGACGGCCGCGTGATTTATTAAAAATCTTGTTGCCGTTTTCACGTCCTGCGCGACGGCGACGCTGCTCTTCTTCCGGCAGGATGCTCTCTTCGCTGCACAGTTCGCTACAGCAGCCGTTAAACTTCTCGGCACAGGCCGGGCACTGAATGAACAGCAGATGACACCCGTCGTTTTTGCAGTTGGTATGGGTATCGCACGGCGCGCCGCACTGGTGGCACTGGGCAATAACGTCTTCCGAGATACGCTCACCCATACGCTCGTCAAAAACAAAGTTTTTCCCGATAAAGCGCACCGGTAAACCCTGCTCGCGGGCGCGGCGGGCGTACTCGATAATGCCGCCTTCAATATGCCAGACCTTATTAAAGCCGTTGTGCTTCATCCACGCGCTGGCTTTCTCACAGCGGATACCGCCGGTGCAGTACATAACGATCTTTTTATCTTTATGTTCCTGCATCATCTCAACCGCCTTGGGCAGCTGCTCGCGGAAGGTATCGGCCGGGATTTCCATCGCGTTCTCGAAATGCCCCACTTCGTATTCATAGTGGTTACGCATATCAATGAACACGGCATCCGGATCGTCCAGCATCGCATTCACTTCCGCTGCCTTCAGATATTCACCAACATCCGCCGGGTTAAACTCAGGATCGTCGATACCGTCCGCCACGATGCGCTCACGCACCTTCATGCGCAGCACCCAGAAGGATTTCCCGTCATCGTCCAAGGCAATGTTCAGGCGCAAGCCGTCGAGGGCCGGATCGAACTGATAAAGCACGTCGCGGAAGGCGCTGACTTTGCTTTCCGGTACGCTAATTTGCGCGTTGATGCCTTCACGGGCAAGGTAGACGCGGCCGAAGACGTTCAGCGCCGTGAACGCCTGATAAAGCGCATCGCGGGTCGCCTGCGGATCGTCGATCGTGAAGTATTTATAGAAAGAGATGGTTGTGCGCGGTTCGGTTTCAGCCAACATACGCGCTTTCAACATCTCATTCGACACGCGGTTGTGTAACACTGGCATGGTGTACAGTCCTGGAATCGTTAGAGAGAATTAAAAATCGGTCGGCATCATATAGCAAACAAAACCAATTTACATCCACACAATTTACGCTACATTTCACACACCCTGATTAATCAGGCTTAACAATTGCTGTATTCGTGCACGCTTCGAAAGCAGATATTTTGGCTATGTCTCAAAAAATGAGACACTAGCAAAACAGGACGTTTGAACACAGGAAAGACATGACCCAGTTACCAAAATTTACTGCCGCCCTTTTGCATCCCCGCTATTGGTTGACCTGGCTTGGCATCGGCTTTTTATGGCTTCTGGTACAGCTTCCCTACCCTGTTATTTTTCGGTTGGGTAAATTTCTGGGCCGTTTCGCGCAACTGTTTATGAAGCGTCGCGCCAGAATTGCGTACCGCAATCTTGAGCTGTGTTTTCCGCAGATGAGCGAGTCAGAGCGTCACGATATGGTCGCGAAGAATTTCGAATCCGTCGGGATGGGGCTTATGGAGACCGGTATGGCGTGGTTCTGGCCGGACAAACGCATGGCCCGCTGGAGCGAGGTGACGGGAACCGGCATGGAGCCTGTGCATACGCTTCAGGCCAATCAGACGGGCGTTTTGCTGATCGGCGTCCATTTCCTGACGCTGGAAATCGGGGCGCGCATGTTCGGCATGCAGGCGCCGGGCATTGGCGTTTATCGTCCTAACGATAACCCGGTCATCGATTTAATCCAGACCAGCGGCCGCATGCGCTCCAACAAAAGCATGATCGACCGTAAGGATCTGAAGGGGATGATCCGCGCGCTGAAATCCGGTGAAGTGGTCTGGTATGCCCCCGACCACGACTATGGCCCACAGGCCAGCGTATTTGTTCCCTTCTTCGCCGTTGAAGAGGCCGCCACAACGACCGGTACCTGGATGCTGGCGCGCATGTCCAAAGCCGCCATCGTGCCTTTTGTTCCCCGCCGTAAGCCGGATGGTTCAGGCTACGAGCTGATGATGCTGGAGCCGGAACTCGCGCCGCCGCTCGACGATGCGGAAACCACCGCACGCTGGATGAACAGCGTTGTGGAGAAGTGCATCATGCTGGCGCCCGAGCAGTACATGTGGCTGCACCGCCGTTTTAAAACGCGGCCACAAGGCACGCCGTCCCGCTATTAATCCCCATGCGGTCTTCAGGGCCGCATGCCGTTTTAGCTTTAAAAGCTCCTCGTCATTGCGGCAATCATAACCCAGGCGCATAATTAGCAGGCTTATTACTTTATGCTTCAGGTGCTCTGCACCTCATTATGCGGATAGTTATGTCACCCTCAGATGCCCCCATAAACTGGAAGCGTAACCTCACGGTTGCGTGGCTTGGCTGTTTTCTTACCGGCGCGGCCTTTAGCCTGGTCATGCCCTTCCTGCCGCTCTACGTCGAACAGCTTGGCGTGACGGGCCACAGCGCGCTCAATATGTGGTCCGGTCTGGTATTCAGCATCACGTTTCTCTTTTCCGCGATGGCCTCGCCCTTCTGGGGCGGCCTTGCCGACCGCAAGGGACGTAAAATCATGCTGCTGCGTTCGGCGCTGGGGATGGCCATTATCATGGCGCTGATGGGCGTGGCGCAGAACGTCTGGCAGTTTCTGATCCTGCGCGCGCTGCTGGGCCTGCTGGGAGGATTTATTCCCAACGCGAATGCCCTGATAGCCACGCAAATTCCCCGCCATAAGAGCGGCTGGGCGCTAGGAACACTCTCCACCGGCGGCGTGAGCGGTGCTCTGCTGGGACCGCTGGCCGGCGGATTACTGGCGGATAACTACGGCCTGCGGCCGGTCTTCTTTATCACCGCCAGCGTGTTGTTCCTGTGCTTTATCGTCACCCTGCTCTGTATCCGGGAAAACTTCACGCCTGTCGCCAAAAAAGAGATGCTCCACGCCAGAGAGGTGCTGACCTCGCTCAAAAATCCCAGACTGGTGCTGAGCCTGTTCGTGACGACAATGATTATCCAGGTGGCTACCGGGTCGATTGCCCCTATTCTGACGCTGTACGTTCGCGATCTGGCGGGTAACGTCAGCAATATTGCGTTCATCAGCGGGCTGATTGCCTCCGTGCCCGGCGTGGCGGCGCTGCTGAGCGCCCCGAGGCTGGGTAAACTGGGAGACCGCGTTGGTCCCGAGAAAATCCTGATCTGCGCGCTGGTCATTTCCGTCCTGCTGCTTATCCCGATGTCGATGGTGCAAACGCCATGGCAGCTGGGCGTCCTGCGCTTTTTACTGGGTGCCGCCGACGGCGCGTTGCTGCCCGCCGTACAGACCCTGCTGGTCTACAACTCCACGAACCAGATCGCCGGGCGTATTTTCAGCTATAACCAGTCATTCCGCGATATCGGTAACGTCACCGGACCGCTGCTCGGGGCCGGGATCTCCGCCAGCTTCGGTTTTCGCGCCGTCTTTATCGTGACGGCGGGCATCGTGCTGTTCAATGCCATTTATTCATGGTTCAGTTTATCCCGCGCGCTGCGGCCCGTGACGGAATAAGACGAACGCCTGACGGCTTATTTTCGTATTCATACTTGCAGAATCTTATATTCAGCTATTCTTTCCCTGAAACCTTCTGGAAAACAGGGAGACACCAATGACCATGTACGCCACGCTGGAAGCAGCGTAAAGTAAAAAACATCATAAATTTGTACCGTCATAATCCACACAAACGCTCTCACAGATTACCTTCGTACCGTTCCATTCGTCCTTGTAGATACTGGTATCAATCCCTACCCCAGGTCGAAACGTGTACCCTGTATCATTAACAAACTTCTGGTACTTGTCTGTCTGTACTGTAGCGTCATAGTACGTATGGCCTGAGTACTTAAACCCTGCTGAACCTTGCGGTACGATCCATGCCCCATATGAAGCAAAATTCGAAGCATGTTCAATTACCTTGTATTCGAATTCTGAGCCTGTATAACGGCCTGTGTACGCTTCTGAGGTATTGATCTTGCCGAATGGTGGATTGCCATAGGCAACCTCATAGAAACGGTCTGGGGTGTACTGGAGAGCGTCACCAATGATCCATTCTGCCTCTGGTAGTACCCTCTTCCCGATCATTACGTACTCTGGATTGAGTTCAACACAGGTAATGTGTGCTGGGTTGTTTCTCAAGTACTGGTAATAGCTGAGGCGACCGATACCCGCACATAGTTCGATACACTGACCAGTACAACCAGCATCAAGTATGAAATCCCATGCGAGCATTTCAGGTGTGAAGAAAGCACCAGTAGCCCCTATACCATCGCCTTTGTAGTTGTTGAAGATAAACTCTTTATCGTTTTGAGTTAGTTGCTTATCTGAGTGGATGAGATCCATTACTTGAATGTGTAATGCTGATTCCTTTTTTGTAATTCTTGCCATAAAATACCCTTGTACAATTGTTGTACGGGTATTTAGGGGATTTGACATGATTGAAGAACAATTCGAACGTGACTACCCGAAAGACTGTACACTGATAACACCTAAAAATAATTCTGAGCATTTTATGATTCTGTACAAATACATAGACCATGCATCATTAAATCGATTTTTCAAAGATGGATACATCTCTATAAAATTCACACCGCATAGTGAGTTTAATGATCCTTTCGAAAGTTATGGATATGCACTTGATGATGAATCAATTGAATCATTAACTATGAGGTATGTGATCGATCAAAACCTTGCTTGCCTATGCCTTGCTAAAAATCCTCTCAATGTATTGATGTGGTCACATTACGCAGATAAACATCAGGGTTTTGTTGTAGCAATCGACACTCAAAGAGCAGGATTCGATGATGAAGAAAAATGCCTGATTACAGCTTCGAAAGGTGATATTAACTATCTAGAGAACCGAATAAAAAGCAAACTAAAAATCAGTCGAGAAGATATCTATGACACTGATATTATAAGTAAATTACTGCTTACTAAATCATTGCATTGGCAGTATGAAGAAGAAGTCAGGATAATAAAAAAGAAAGAGTCATTACAAAATCATGACTCTGTTTTAATTGATAAAATAGTTGATCTAAAATCGGTAACAGGTATTTATATTGGAATCAACAACAAGGGATTTGATAATATTATTAAAAATAACAGTACATTAGAGGAATTGATTTTAAAAAAGACAGTGCAGTTATATAAGTGTGAATTCAAGAAAAGCACATGGGATCTCACCATAGAAGATTATGAATACACCCCATACCCTCATGCTATGCAGAGAATGGATGTATTTGATTCTGTAGAGAGGGTTTTAAGAGCTATGGAACGTAATCATATAGGTGATTAAGATTATCTGTGTCGATTACGATGTCATCAATGTCCGCTTTTTGGCACAGAGCGGACTGACGGCTTAGGTTAA
Source organism: Enterobacter sp. E20 (assembly GCF_000801755.2). NCBI lineage: Bacteria > Pseudomonadati > Pseudomonadota > Gammaproteobacteria > Enterobacterales > Enterobacteriaceae > Enterobacter > Enterobacter sp. E20. Next base: position 1,752,467 of record NZ_CP012999.1, on the reverse strand, counting down.
GCCCTATGCAGCAACAGTACCAGTTCAAGTTTGAGCTAATACATTTAAATGGGGTTAAAATTCTCCATTTAATATGGAATCACTCAATATCAAAATAACCATTAACTTGTTTTGAAAAGTTTTTGAAGTACTCATACTTAGCATCTAACAATCTTTGCTCATGTTTGATTGTTATCATGTACTCTAAGTACTCACGCTTACCTTTAACTATATCATTCTGATCTTCATTCTCGATACTAAGTATAATAAACTCAATTGTATCCAAAGCAGATTTAGTTGTTTGAAGTAAATCGCCAAAAGCTATATTATTAAATTCCTCATCATAAGCCAGCAATTCGATTTTAAATTTCCAACCAAGCTTTTCAATATACAAAAGATTATCTTCAAGTTCACTTCTTAAATGATAGAGTGAGTTGAGTTTATTTTTAAACTGATGAACCTTTTCTATACTTGGTAAATGCTCCTTCCCTCTTTGTGGTAATGCGGAAATGAAAATGCTATAAAAATCCAGTCGAACATAGAGATCAGAATACACATTGGAGATATCTCTATAATTATTCAGAACGATTTTCTTTGATAACTGATAAGCATCCTCATGCATTTTTTGTCTTTGCCAATTCTTTGCTATCCAAAAACCACCAATTGCCGCCCCAGCCATAAAAACATTACATAAGGCTGAAATCCAATCTGTAATTTTTATTCCAGATATATATTCAGGACAGGATTTATATATAATAAAAAAGACAAAAAACACTGATACAAAAATTACTATTTTTAAGTTGGAAGACATTTTAGCAATCTACTCCATAAAAATTAACACACAAAGAATAAAGTAACCTTTATAGTATTGCAAGCATTTACGCCAGGAAACCATTTATAACAAAAGAACAATATAAAACCATAAAAAAAGCCCCGATTGGGGCTTTAACTTTAGTTACCACTAAGTAACAAAACGATGATTCTGATAATGTCAGATAGTGGGAAAGAGAATAAAACAATACCAAAGTAATCTAAGATAGGTACTAAGATATAGTTATACACAAGAATGAAAGTACACGCATAACCTAAGAATGATCTCCAGCCTCTACCAGCTTTGATCTCTTCACGGTTTGTTTCCTGTGCTTCATTCGTTTTTTCTGTCTCAAGTTCGTCTTTTGACTTAGCAACTTCGGTTTTATTCTTACTAAAAAGGCTAATCCCTGATTTGATAAGGTCAATGATAATACTTAACATATTTTATCCTTGTATTTGGCAAACACAAGAAACTACGCGATGACCTTTAAAGATGTGGTTGTAAGATAATAGTACCTTTACTTCTACTTGTTTTTTTAGTAGTTCAACCATCAATACATCATCTTCATTTACTTTAGGTGTTGTATGATGATGGAAGCTATATACGACTAAATCACCTTTTGTTTTATCTACTTTCTTTTTTATGAGCTTACTACCAGATAGTGCTTTATCATATGGTAATGTAACACTTACAGGTTGTATTGTCTGAAAAGAAAAATCTGTTAGTACAGAATGATCATAACATGGGAAATTTTCTAAGTTATCCATCTTACTTCCTCCAACGGTAATCAAACGTACCGCGTAATGTTCTTAATTGTTCTATTACTTGCTTCTCGGTTTCATCATAGAAATCAAACAATGGTTTTCTACCAACGGAACCATAGTAACCAATCACCCTCTGTTCACGTGCTAGTTTAGGATTGCGTTTAGAGGATTTCTTGGTAGTGTCGATTAAGTACGTATTACCATTCTTACTCTTCACCTTTTTGTATTTATTACTCTTAGATCTAGAACGTAGTTGTGTAATGTTGCCCTGTTTCGTTAACTTAGCATTCTGGTAAGGTATGATCTTACTTTCATTAACATGCTTATATACTGGATCAAGAATGTACTTCAAATATGATGCTTGATTAGGTAATAGGATGATTTGGTTAACTGTCTTGAACTCATTTATCTTTCTAAAGTTAAAGTACATACTCTTTCCAGTAAACGCGACACCACCACCCGCTACATCATTATCAATCTTTCTTTGAATGTGCTGTGTAACAATACGCATACGGCTACTTAATTCTTTTTTAAATTCTTGTCCTATCTTTGGGCTATTCTTGTTTATGAATCGCTTCATATCATTAGGACTATTACTGTTTCTCCAAGCCATATCAATTCCTTAATTGAGTATTTCATATAATGATTGAAGGATTCCACGAATACGTACAGCATCTTTCCCACTCGGTAATCTTGCCTTATGCATTACGGCAAGGTTTAGATTACCCGTTTTTAGTCCTTCATTTATGATTAATGCTGTTTCTACAAAAAGTGTTTCTTTCATCGAAGGGAAAGCCCACAAGATGGTACGAGTATAATTCAACCCTTCTTCAATCTTGGAATTAACTATTTTTGAACTTGAACTATACTCACGCCATCCGTTTTCTATTGAATTATCTTTTAGTTTCTTAATATCCTTAACTCTCTTGTACATCTGTTTGCTGCCTATGTAGCTTGTGTTATCTTCAAATTGGAACAAGTACACGAATCCTACATAACTTCCGTTTGTTAATTCCTTCTCGCTCCAATCTTCGTTGTATTGCCATGCTTCCATATAAATACCTTATAAAAATTATCATAAGGTATTTATTCAATGGATATAAAAACACGACTCATAGATTATGAGGGTTCACGAGCATATCAAATACGTATGGGGTACTTTAGAAACAACAAGTATTATCCATATAAAGATAGTGAAGGATTCTTAACCGTAGGATACGGACATAAGGTACTACCAAACGAGAATTTCAATAATGGTATTAATGAGATTGAAGTACTTCGACTACTTGATAAAGATATAGCCATAGCAACAAGCCAGCTAAGTAAACTAAACCTAACCATTCCTAAAGATTGGCAAGACTTCATGATCATCATGATTTTTCAACTTGGCCTATCTGGAACGATGAAGTTTAAAAAGATGATTCAAGCACTACGTGATGCCAACTACACGGAAGCAATCAAACAAGCAAAAGATAGTTTATGGTATCGTCAGACACCAAATAGAGTTAATGCGATGATCGCACAACTAACTAATAAGTAAAAAAAGGGATAGTATCAATTACGGTACTATCCCTTTTTAATTACTGCTTTGATTGTTCAAGAATAGTAATAATCCTTTCAAGTTTGATATCCAATTCGTGAATTTGAATTTCAAGGTTTCGCAAGGTTTCTTTCATCTTGTCTTGTTCGTCGCTTAGACGTGTAATGTTACTATCTTGTACCGCAATGGTAGTTTCAAGGTAGGATACACGACTTAATAAATCAGTAGTATCCTTTGTATTGTCACGGAAGATAGAATATAAAACGCCTAACCCACTAATAACCAGAGCAAGAAGTGTCCCAATATCCATTAAGAATTTCCCTATATTATATATTTTGGTAATAGTATTTATTACGCATTATATAAAGGTTGATCCCCCGCTCGATATATAAACGCATTCAATAATGAAGGTACATTAAGTGAAGCTAAACCAGAACGCGATGTAGTACACATAACATAGATATAATTCCACTTGCCACGACCAACAGCAGGTACATAGATACCATTGATTGGGAAAGTATATGGTGTGTTATGTCCATTGTTACCAGCATCAACGAAAGCTAAGTTTGTTAAACCAATGCCATCACCACCCATACGAATATAGAAGTACTGACGCTCAAATGAAGTAAGTGTGATAGTCATATTACTATCAAGGATACGATCGAAATCTTCACCACGTATACGCAACGCTACATAGTGTTGGTAAGCTACTGGATCATTAGCGGCCTGACCACCTGATACAGTATGTGAACCGAAAATAAACGGCACTGATGCTATACCTGTAGACTGAGGACGGCAAATGTCACCTACGATACGTGAGGCACTTAGAGTACCAAGAATGTTACAGTTTTCATTGATAGTAACGTTGTTGAGTACTCCGCTGTTCGCAAAAATCGTACCGCGAATAGTAGCGTTACCAAAGTTGGCTGTACCGTTCTTGTTAATCATCCAACCGTTCGTACCATCCCAATTACTGGATTGTATCTGCTGGCTGATCTTCGCTGAGTCAATTTCACCATTCATGATATGTGCATTACGAATAGCGGCATTGGCAATCTTCGTGTTGTCTATTGCGGCATCCTGAATTTTCGCACGTGAAACGGAAAGGTTATTGATCATAGCCTCATTGATGCTCGCTGATGCTATCACCGCTGAGTTGATGTAAGTCTTACCACCCTGAACCACAAACGGATAAACCCTGTCTGATAGTTTGGCACTGTCCGTACTGATAACACTAAAGCGATCCGCCATTACGGTAAACACTGATGTTTTTTCATCTGCGGCTAAAGCAATGCCCGTTACGTTACCGTTGTTTGATACCTGTAGCTGCCAGCGTGAACCAAGTTCATCTACGATCTGTTTCTCAACAATGCCAGTAGCCGTATCACTGTTAAGTAGGCCATCAATAACATCTTCGTTCAATTTGCTGTAAGGAACCTTCGTGTTCTGGTTAAAACCGATAGTAGGCGACCATACCAATTCATCCTGTCCGAACACGTCATAGGCTGCTACTCGTGCGAACCATGAACCATCTTCAATACCAAACGATGCTGAATAACGGTTAGCACTGCTAAAGTACTTCGACCCTGAGCTAAAACCCTCATCAAGTGCGATTTGCAGAACGATTCCCGCATAATCCGGTACGTTTGATTCAGTCCAGTCAATGAACACGGAATCATAACCACTCTTCAAATTTACACCTAACAACTGTGGATGTTGTGGGTTACTAACTTCAATCTGAACTTCTTCACTATAGATACCAGTACCCCAACCATGAGCGATGATCCCAAACACACGGTAACGGCTAAGGCCATCACTGGTATTCATTGAATATGAGTACGTCCAGTTGCTTGTAGTGGTGTAGTACGATGTGATGTAGTTCCTGTATCGGTCATACACACGAATTTCATAATGTTTGAAGAAATCAGCAAATGTTTTACCATTTACGGCTATGTTAGCCTGATCATCCCAACGTAAAATAAAATCTTGAGCATAAGTCTGGTTTAAACCTACATCATCATTCACCATATCAAGGTTAGTAATCTTCGGTAATGCGAATATAACTTGTGGTGTTTGATTATAGATAGCTACTAAATCCGATGAATAACCTAATGTGTTATACGCCTCAATAGCAAAATCGTACTGTACCCCATATAGAAGATTTAATATCTCAAAACTTGTAGAGTACTGCCCTACGTTACCAATGCTGATCCAAACACTGGAATCACTGCGTTTATAACGAATCTTATAACCACGTACAGTTGTATCCTGACTAAGATCCCATGTTAATAGAACGGTGTTACCTGATGCCGTTGCCCCTAAACGTTGAGCCTGTAGGTTACTTGGCGGTTCTACGTATGTTGGGTTAGGTAGATTGGTCAATCCATCTTGTGGGAATTGTCCCGGATCTTTTCCTTGATATATACCATCATCATATGAAATCGCGGTGATCTGGATAATGCCTGCTTTATCTACGGTCATTGGTACAGTACGTTGAATACATCTGTACTTTTTATTACTAAATCCAGCTTCTTTAAAATCAATTGTAAACACATCATATACTTTCATATCTGTTACATAGGTATTGAAAGTAATCGTGTTCGTAATGTACTTAGATTTTAGCAATTCAATGTTACTAAGAATAGCAAGCTGATTTTTATCCTGTAACCAAAGATAGTTTAAATCCTTCTTGATAATATAACCATCTTTAGCAATGGATGCGTTACTAATGGCATCACTTGGATAACGGATAATATCTTGTGAATAGTCATTACCTGGGTTTGTATAGGTACTGTCCATTGTATTAAAATAGTCAGACTTAGAACCCGTTGTGATATTCACACTGCCAATAATATTTGTTTCATCAAAATGTACACTTGGAATATCTGGAGCATCAACGGTTAGATAGTACTTACCGTTTGATTCATAAAGTACACCACCAAATGTTTGTAGAATATTTTCAATGTTTTCCTTAAAGGATTTATCATATTGAATATTACCATTGGAATAGAAATGATTCTGAGCACAATAGTTTGCCATATTACGGAAACTGGTAATATCAATATCATTAGGATCAAGCCCAAAACCAAATTCTGTATTAGTGATAAAGTCATATAGTTGGCTTGGTGGGTTTGAACTTGGTTTACGTACATTATCAGTTAAGTCATAGATCATACGTCCACGCATTTCTACCGATAATGTATAGTTCTGGTTCGTTAGAATCCCATCAATCAATGAATCATTGGTTTTCTTGATTACGGAACAGATCTGTACAAGACCATCACCACGCATGTTGTCAGTCCATTGACTACCGCCATATTGACGGGCAAGCGTCATAGAACCACCGTAGGACGGCTTACCGAAACGTATCTCAATCTGTAAGTATTTGCGGTACTTCTCAATCATCATTGAGGTAGGCACGATCCCCTCTGTGGTGATGTACGCACCATCCATGAGTACCGGAGCATTATCAAAAAAGATCTGCTTGATTACGCCTTGTGATTGTTCCCCTGGTACTTGCCCGATTTCACCGATACTGATCGCGTGAACCGTACATAACTGATTTGAAGTACCTTTATAGACGTTCTGCCATACGACGATAGAGCCTAACTTGTTATAAGCTACCTCTGTTGCGTTGCGGTTAGAACCGCCGTATGAAATCGGTATTCCAGTACTTGGTGATGTTGATCGGGCATTGTTACTACCCGTACTCGGATACGTTACCCCCATTTGGCCTACATTCATCATCTGTGATGAACTAATGTAAGATAGTGCTGCTGTACCAATACCTATAGCTACTACTGCTGCTAAAGCTAAACCTGCTGCGTATGCTGCTGCCGCTGCTGATGCCCCTGCGATAATAGCTACGGCAACTGCTGCTACTGCCATAGTTATTCCCCTTTAAATCTGTATATTTTGTCTTTTTCATTTGGGATATATTGAGAAACGATATAGTTAGATTTATCTTCTGATAAAATTACTACTTTCCCACGCCAATAAACTGTACTGTGACCTGATGAAATGATGATATCCCCATCAAGTGGTTCAGTTACTAATTGGCCTTTTTCTTTACACAATAGATGTAGAGTAGAATAACTACAGTTTGCTTTTGCGTATTTTCTACCTGCTGTTGGTGTTGTGTATTTCTGGTAGATTTCATCACGGTATTTACTACCGGTGATCATATCAATTACTGTTAGCACCATGATATGACAATCATTAGTACCGTACACTAAAGGTTCACCAACTAAACTACTTAGGTACTCTGTTATAAATCCGTTTTTCATTATTTCTTACTACTCTTCCAGAATTGTTCTGAACTATTTAGTATTCCTATTAGGTCAAAGAACTTATCACCAGTGTGTAATGATTGGTGTACTGATGTACTTGATAACAGGCGTTGTGTTTGGTCTAACTTCTTCCACAATGAATTTAGATTTACTGTTGTTTCATTTGTGGTATTACCTGCTGTGTTGTTAAAGTCTGAACTAAAGTAATCAATGTAACCACTAAACATACGATAGGCATATAAAATACCTCCTGTAGCTGGGTTAACAATTCCCATCCAGATATTAACTTTTGCATCATTCCACAATCCACGTAACGCCATAGATAGATAATCCTGGCTTACATTACTTACTTTTAAAGAAGTACCGTTATTATTAATTTGGTTCTTTTCTACATAGTTAGCAAATGATGAATCAAGGAAATCAGGTACAGACTTATAGTTAATCCCATTATAGTTTTGATCGGCAATGGCATCAGTTAGATATATGTTACTTCCGGTAGGTGGAAGTACATCTATTAGCTTTACCATAACACCACATTGATATAGTTCTTTTTCTGTTAGTACGGTTTTGTTATCGCCTCGTGTAAGGTTCCAGTACGCGACAAGATCCGCATTAGTTAGTACATTACTTGGAATAGACATAAATTAACCTCTGATGTTTTCGGTTGCATTTATTGTCACTTCCATAATATTTGTACTTGGCATCTGATATGCTGCGTTCTGTGGTGTAAGAATAAATGAACCTTGAATATTGTCATATTTCATTACTTCCCCAAGTTGGATGTTTTTGATTAATCCAGGGAAGATACTAATCACGTTGCCAGTGTTGGCTATGATTCGGTATAGTTTCTTGTGTCCGTTGAATTGAATTAACGTACCAACTTCAAGTGTATTAGCATTAACGGCAATGGATGTTGCCCCCGCTGCCCTTGCTGCTGTTGCCTGTACTTGTGATGTTTGAGTACCGTTGTATGTACTCCACCATCCAAGAGGCATAGAGAACGGTTTGCCCTGACCATATAAAGCGTAGAAGTTAGCGAGTTCAGCACGGTTCATCTTGTTTAAGGTAACTTTGAAACTAAGGGTAAAGTACTGCGAACCAACAACACGTGTAATAGTTTCACCTGTCCATGTTTGGTTTTGGTATTGCGGTATATTGTCCGTTAACATGAACTCACTAATAAGAGTGTTATTTAACATATTATTATTCCTTTAATAGTTAGCCCACAATCCATGTGGGCCATATGATATTTATACGTTATTCTTCTGAGATTTACGTGTTGCCTGAACAATAGTATCAGCGTGTTTATCACACATCTTTTGGAAATCTGAATCTGAGATTTGACCATTACTATTAATAATTAACGGTGCGTCAATCTTAATATCACCTGATTTACTACCATCCTGATTACTCAAGTATTTTGTTAAATCCTGGTTTAGTGATTTACCTACTACACGTTCACCTTTTTCAAGATTGTATGTACCAGTACTTGGTAGTGAATCCCAACCATCATGGGCTTGCCCCTGAATAGCTGTACCTTTAATAGTACGGACAATGGACGCACCTTGAGCTGCTACCTGTAGACCTGCTGCGATCCCCATAGGCCACCCAAGTTTGATTGCTTCGGATATGCCCTGCTGGATGTTGATCACTGCCTGAGCAATGGCAATACCTTTACTTACGGCAAAAGCTGCCTTAGCCGCTGCTGATGACTCACCGAAAACCCCAGCCATGATAGTTCCTACATCACCTGCCCCAGCTTGCCACATACCTAAAGTACTGGTTAAGGCGTCTGCGGTTAATCGACCACGTTTCATATCGGCGTTGGCCTGAATCGCTGTTAGCTGATCCTGGTACTCCTGGAACCCAATTACTTTGGCATCGTATAGAGCTTTAGCCCCATCCTGGTTCTCTTGCTGTTCAGTGTTTACTTGCTGTACTTTCGTTGGATCTGGTGAGAAGTCTAATGGGTTTGTATACCCTAAACCCTGACCTGCTGTGTCACCTGTCCACGTCTTACCCGCTGCTGCTGCTTTGGCTTTAGCCTCTGGTGTGGCATTCGGATCACTGGCAATTGCGGCAATGTTTTGTGCTTGTTTTAAACGGTCTGTTTCAGCAAGCATTTCATCAACCATAGTTTTGTACTTAGTCGCACGGCTTTTATATTGCTGATCTAACATTGCTGTAATTTCAGTTTCACTCTTACCAGCTAATTTACCTGCTGTACTGATACGTTTTTCAATTTCATCTTGTTCATAGTTAAAACGAGTAATACGTATCTGAGCTTCGTTAGTACCGATCTGTGATAGGGTTTGTTCTAATAGTGCTTTTGCTCTTTTAGTTTGTTCATTAAGTTTATCTTGTGCGGCTTGTGCTTTCTTGGCTGCTGCTTCATCTTTCTTAGCTTTATCTTCACGTGCTTTATCTTCATCGGCTGTTAGGCTTTTTACTAACTTCTCACGGTTAGCTTTATAACCTTCATCAAGTTTAGCTAAATCGGCATTCATTGCCGCTTCATCACCCTTATATGCACGTACTAAAGAATCTTTAATAGTTGCTCGTAATTGTTTGTGAGTAGCATCAAGAGTATCAATCTGTGCTTGTGTCTTCTGCTTAGCTGATAGATAAGGTTTCAACGCTGTATCAATAACACTTCTATCTGAACCTTTGTTATATTCTTCTTTCTGTTTATCAAGTAGATTATGTGCGGCATCAAGATTTGCTAAAAGATTCTCAAAGGTTTTGTTATTGGCTTCTTGTTGCTTCTGCTGTTCCTCTACCATCTGAGCACCATAGATAGAAGAGTTTTTCTGTATCTGTTGTTGGTACTGTTTTTGATATTCCTGTACTGCCTGTATACCCTGCTTACTCGTAGCTGCTGCGGCTGCTGCCACTGGCTTACTGTTGAGTATCTTAGTCATTAGATCAAGAATATCAGCAAGGCTTTTAGCAACAGGGGCAAGTGTTGAATTTCGCCACGCATCCCACGCCCTTGATAGATTATTAGTTGCCGTTCTATATTCTTCAAATTGTCGTGATTGCTCTGCTGTTAACTGTATAGTTTCATTAGCAAGGCTATTTTGGTACTCTTGTTCAGTACTGAATTCTCTATATACAGTCATGCGTTTAGTAGCATCGTTAGCTACGGTTTCCATCATCTGTACAATCTGAGCCTGACTAAAACCCATTTGTTTAGCTTGATAGTAAATCTTAGCAATAATATCTTCACCGTTTTCTGCTGCTTTCTGTAACTCAAACATATTCAACTTCAATGGTTGAATCACATCGGTTAGCATAGAGCCAGCGTTATTCGTGATAGCATCGCCTAACTTATCCTTAGCATCTTTCATCTGATCGGCTACTTGATCCATAGTCAGACCAACACCCGCAAACATATTAGCCGCCTGTTGTATCTGTACTATGCCAGTTTGTGATAGTGATGCTGCCTGAAAGACTTCAAACGCCTTTTCTGATTGAGCTTGAACGTTGGCTAATGTGGCGGCAATGGCGATACCTGCCACCCCTACCGCACCAGCGAAACCAGACATAGCTTTAGCCGTGGTTGATAGTCCGGTGTTGAAACTACCGAACACACCGCCAGCACGATCCCCAAAATCACCTATATCATTTGCTGCGTTTTTTAATGATTTTTGTAATCCAGATTCATCACCTGTGATTTCAAATATCATTGATTGTTTATTATTGTTTGCCATGTGGCTTTACTCCCATCCAATTAAGCATGTTTGCTTTTTGTTGTTCTGCGATCTTCTTCTCCCTCTCTGCTTGTTGTTCAGCTAAGGTTTTATTTGAAATAATGTTCAATGAATCGAGTTCATAGATACTAAATTTCGGTATATCTTCTTTCTTGATATTGCCAGTACTTAACCATATTGCCTGTAGTAGTTCTGTATGCCTGATTTGTTCAATTTGTGATGAATCAGGATCAACCGATTCTTTGAAAACTAATAGGTAGAAGAAAAGCAAAACGGGCATAGTGTAGAGATCATCCACACTACACCCGCTGTTATACAATAAAGATAGTGATAGTCTGAGAATCGGATCGCGTCTTACTTTGCCTCTACATCCTCAACATTAAAGGATTTGGCAAACACATTACCGATCTCGGCATTTAGTTTTAGTTGTACTGTTAAATCAACATTCTGTTCAACTTGTTCAGGTGAATCAAAAATCTGTTTACCACTTTCATCAACCACACAATAGAAGATCGCTTTATATGGATCTGAAACTTCTGCGTGTTGGGTAATAGTTGGTAGTTTGATGTATACAGTACATTCTGGTGTTAGTACTACTGGTGTTAATTTCACACCAATAGCATTCATAAGATTAGTAAAATCCATTTCGCTTTATCCTTGTTAGTTGGTTTGTAGTATTTAGTACTTACGCACCAGTAACTTCACCAACCGCAATTGGAGCACCAGTAACGGAAACAACGAAATCACGAGTTACTACACCATCAAAATCACCGTTAACTACATCAGAACTTACATAACCGTTTACGATGCTGTAATAAGCCGCACCATCTTGATCATCAATATTTTGATAATAAGTTACTTTAACCTGGATTAGGGTTTGTGCTGCTGCGGCTGCCGCAAGCATTTCTTGACCTGTCGCACCTGGTTTCCAGTTAACAGTTAGAGTTAGATCCGGTACTGAACGAGAACCAAGCAATTTCTTAGCGTACTGTTGACCGAAAGTGTTCACACTAACAACGTTAGATTCCGCACCTGCCGCTGATGGAAAAGCACCAACTTCTTCAACAACAGTAAAAGTAGTTGCCTGACCGCCACCCGCTGGAGCATTAGCGATTTCAACTTTTACATTATTGCCTACAAAAATAGAATTAAAAGCCATATTTAATATTCCTTTATATATTTGGGGCATCAGTCCTTGATACCCCTTCTGTTTATTTATATATGTTGGTTGTAGTACTTCATGTAAAGTGCTAAACCTCTTAGTAGTTCACCTGTATAGAATCCAAAGAACATAGAGTTGTTCTGTGGTGTAGTAGGTGTTCCACTTCTGATAGCTGATGACCAGCCACCATTCATTACGTGATTAGCTGAAACTACGTTATAGTTCTGTTGAATTTCCGCGAATAGTAAATCAAGTAATTCGTGATCTGGATAACCTGCTATTGCCATCATTGAAGCACCAGCAAGCCACAAACCAGACATATGACCTGTAAAGCCATCATAGATAACTTCACCTGTATCTTTAAATCGTGTTGGTGCGTGACCATCATTATTTTTCATGAACCACTTTAAGTAATTCATCCAGTTATTACAGTACGTAATAATGTTCTGCGGAATAGCATAATCACCACGTTGATATAGTTCATGGACCACATCACAACCACCAAAGAACGCACGAGGTTCATAACCTGACCATGCTTCTTCATACCAGTGCTGCATAATGAATTGATCCGGTTGTCCATCAGGTGAATATGCTAATGCGTCCTGACGGTTCCATACATAAGCCTGAGCACATGGACCAGGTAAAGCAGGATGGAATTTATTAGTAAACCAATCTTGAGCATCACATAAGAACTTAATACTATTATTTAGTCTGGTTTGATCAATTGTAGTACCTTTGAAACACCATATAGCGGGTAGTTGATAACCTGGATATGGTAGACCACGCCAACCGGAATACAGTTGAGCATATGGATCTGTGATGTTACTAAATGGTATTAGTCCGGGTGTATATGACAAACTATCAAGCATGTAATTACGAATTACACAATCACCTAAACGTGCTGTATATCCACTACTGGTACTATCGTTGAAAGTTAGAGAAACCAGTACTGAATAATCCCCTGTACCACCATCATTATAAAGTGCTGGCAAATCGTTAACACAATACCAGTCAATACGCCCTGAGACACCATCAACCGGATCGGTATCAAGTAATAGCGTAAACTCTTCACGTCCTGTTAGTGTTGGTTGTCCGGGCTGTTCATCACCTTCTTCATGATCCGGTTGATAAGAACTCAATTTAAAATCCAGTACATTAAACGTTTGTGTTACCCATGCCCCGTTACTTGCTGGTAGCATAGTCCACCAACGCCAACCAAGATCATCAACAATACGGATATTAAAATCATCAGCATATGTTCTGTATGTGAAGCTGTTTAAGTCCTGTGTTTCATCATCAAAGATCCAGAATCCAACTGTAGAACTACCGTCAGAATCCATAGTAGTAGAAATCACGTTGTCATAGTACGTTCCAGCGATACCGGAAACATATTGAAGTGAAGTTACTGTATTATCCCCATAGTCAGATAACATACGCATATCTGCGGTTAAGTACTGTCCACCATCAGGTTTAGCAATTCTGGTAAAGTGGTTCATTGGAATATCCATTGAAATAATACTATTATCTGTATTAGTAATAGGTAAACCGCAACGGTATCTAATAGCACCATCTTCTGTTTTTGTTTTATTAACTGTCATAGCTACAGCAAGGCTTAACGGCTTACCAGTTGTATCAACACCACTATATTCAACATGGAATGATGAACTATTATTAAACTTGAACCATATAGATTGTTGTTCAAGTGTTGTTTGTGCTGAGGCACTTTGATTTATGACAATATAGCCATCTGAATCACGTGAATATGATGCTACTTGATCACTTGGATAGAAATAATCGTATGAGATACCATCTGTAAAAGGCGTTAAAGCAATAGCACTCTTACGAAAGAACATATCAAATTTATCAATATCAGAATAACCAGTACAAGTAATTAGTGAATTCTGCCATGCTAAGTAATAGATACGTTCGCCTGTAATATCCCATAGTAATTTACATGCCTGACAGAACCACAATTCAGCATCTGAGGCGTTATCAGAAAAGTCGAGCGTACCATAGTTATCAATAGGTACGTTTACTGGCCTGTTGTGCCAACGCTCATTACGCCCCATGAGATAACCACCCTCTGATACAGGGTTTTTAGTTGCGTAATTGAATCGGTAATTGCCGTTTATAGACGTGTCCTTGAGCTGGACTGTACCGATCTGACTTGTTAGCCCTTCTGCCAGTACATCACCATTGCTATCTACCTTTCGGCCTGTACGGTCAACAATCCAATCAACATCATAAGTAGGGGCTTTAGTATCCCAATCAATGCTATCTTCACTGGCTAACCATGCGTAGGCAGTTGCGTTAACCTGGTTCCAACCAAGACCCGCCCGTTCTGGAAAGGCAAACCATACAGCATCGAGGTATTCACCGTAGTTAGGTGAACCATGAGGTATCTGTGTTTGTCCGTTCGTCCATGTGAACAATACGCCCTTGAACCCGCCGTGAGTTGGATACTCTGGATCTAATGGGTAATGTGCCAGTACTGGAGCCTTACCGTTACAGATCCAGTTACAACGCAATGAACCATCAGGTGGATCAGGAAACGCTACACCACGGAAGAACGCCATGTGATAGGCGTTGAAAAAGTCTTTAGCACGTTGTAGGTAGTACGGTTCTTTGGTTGCCTGATACGCATAGATAGCACCAAGAATTGCTAAGGATTGTCCTTCTGTGGTTGCATCACCGTCCGGTTGTGCTTCCCATCCCGTTTCCGCTATAAAATGCCTGTTGTTACATATAACGTTTTGTGGGTTTAGTACATAGTGATCTGTTTTATTATCATTAACTAAACCAGTATTACGTTCTAAAAATTTCCAATGCCCTTCAATCATCTGTTGGGCATTGCTGATATTTTGTTTTCTTATCATTCTTGTAGATCCGCCATTAGTAAGGAGCCGTACCAGGTACTTCCTCCATCTATTGACAAGAATTGAATTACATCAATTGAATCTTTCGTAAAGGTTAATACTGGTTCACGCCCATAAGACCATTTAACATTAGAAGGCCATGAAATTTTATTTGCCCCTGTTCCTTGTGTTAATAACATCGTGATAGTTTGGCTGTTTAAATTACTTCCACTCGCATTTATAACACTGAGTTGTGTTACTGGTGCTGTTAGAGTTGCTTTGAAAACACGTTTACCATCAGACATATCAAGTTCTAATGTATCTTCTACGTTATTTATTGTTAGAAGGTCTTGAGTGATAGTTACTTTGGTATCAATGTTCGCTTGTAGTGCGGCATCTTTGGCATCAATTTGTGCTTTTGAATACGTTCCTACATCGTTATAGTTCAAGGTTACGTTACTGTTTAAAGCATAACCGTTAATTGTAGTGATACGTAACGCAAACAATCCGTTGCTTTCAGTACGGGAATATACATCACTAATATCTGCTGCTACTAATTGAATGTTAGTACCAGATAATGGCTTGTTATTGATTAAGAACGTCTTAGGCACATAAGTACTATTACTATATGCTAAAGATGCCATATCAGTAAGTTGTGCTGCCGTTAGTGTGATATTGCTACTTAAAGGCAATCCGTTAACAGTAACTGTTTTAGCTACAAAGGTATTATTAGCCTGTGTCTGTGAATACACATCAAGTATATCTGCCGCTACTAAGTTCAACGCCGTTCCTGATAATGCGTGTCCGTTTAATTGAAACACTTTCGGTACTACGTTTGAATCAATGTAGGTCTTAGAGTAAACATCACTAATATCTGCTGCTACCAGAGTAATGTTAGCTGTAAGTGCTTTACCATTGACAGTACGTGTGATTGGTACGTAGTAACTGAGATCGGTAGCGGCTGCCGCACCAAGTTCTGTTAGCGTTGGTTTATCAGCACTGGTGTAGACCTTGTACCATGCCCCGTTACTTGCTGTTGAGAAGTTACGAAAGTTGAGTACTGGCGTACCGGTTTTGCTCATTACCAATTGAGTACCGTTAGAACCATCAAGGTTAGTGATACCCAACATATCAACACCTGTTGGTGCGTTGGCTGCTGCGATCTTAACGAATGAGTTACCGTCACGGCCTTGATAGCTTGGAAACTCGTTACCGTTCGAACCAACACCCCAATCACCGCGATAGAGTTCAACTACTGATTCATCAAGAATACCTGCTGATACCTGGCTTTCTGGTGTGAATACGTATGAGCGGGTAACAACCTGATCCATATCCGACGTATCGGAAACGCTGGATAAGTAACCGTTGTAAAGCACATAGTTTACGGTAGTATCGTTTGAACCTTCATCAAGCATTTCTACCTTGACCTGTACTAATTGCTGAGAATCAACAACAGAATCAAGTACGGCGTTTTCACCTGGAATATAGTTAACTGAAATAGTCATATCACCATATGAACTATCACCCGCTACTTTAGAGGTGTAAGTACTATCATATGTTTCTACAGTTGAAACAGAAGTTGATTCACTAAAACTTGGAAATGCTGAAAGGTTTTCTACTTGAACAAAAGTACGGACATTTGGATCAACGTTGGTTGTATCGGTATTAATCCATACTGTAGTTAGATTCCCTAAAAATGTTTGAGCCATAATTATTCCCCATAGCTAAAAGATAGAGTTTGCGTGTGTACATAAGCGGTTTCCGTTGCTTCGGCTTGAGTAGTCATTAGGCTATCTTCAATACGGATATTGAATAATGGCATTGGAAGTTGCTGGTTTAGTTCATCAAAGAAACCAGATGTATAAAGTGCTTCAAGAATCTTTTCTATTTCATCTGAAGCACTTTTAAATGATTGTCCGACAGCTACAAACTCAACTCGAAATTCACATAAATTTCTAATAGTTGAAGGTACGATTTGATTGTTTACAATTTGATTTGCTTTAGCTATCTGTGTACGTTGTACAGAAGAATCACCAATGTAAACCATTGTAGTATTATCTACTGAGGCTTTTGATGGATATTGTAAATTAACAATCACTGCTAATTTATTAATCAAATACTTTCTTATTGAATAGTCTGCCGTGAACATATTATATTTCCTCTTCTAAATCGATCTTGCGAACATAGTGATAGTTAGAGATACCGCTCGTATCATCATCTATTCTATTTACTACGTATTCGGTGTTATCAATCGTGAAGGTGCTATTTAGTTTAATTCCTGACTTAGCACTAAAATATGTTACGGTAGTTTTACTATCATCGAAAAAAAGCTCGTCTTGTTCAAAAATTGCGGTAATCGTTATTGATACACCATCTTGAACAATGACGAGCTTTTCACCAAAAGCATTAAGTAGTGACTCTGATTGTGAGTTACTAAAAAATGCTCTCATTTATTTCACCATTAAGCGGATTTAATTTTTAGATTTACAAACGCTTCATCATGAGCAATAGCGGTTGCTAAGTACTGGAATGAACGGAATACAGTAATTTGTGCGGCACGGTGAGTAGTAGTGTCTACATCAATTTCTTGACCGTCTGACCAGTTAGCAATGATTAGGTTACGGAAATCACCGATGATTACAGAATCAGCTTCAACAAAGGTAGATTCAATTACACGTACTTCATCGTTTAGCCACATATCAAAACGATGACCTTCAACCATAGATACGGCTGCGGTGTTACCCATTACTGCGGTTTGACGTAGTTTAGCCAATGTACTTGGGTGCATGACTGCGACACAAGAACGTACATCAACGTTAGCAACACCAAGTGCTTTAATAGCTTCTTGTACGTCTGCTACGGTCATAGTACCTACTGCTGCGGTTTCCACTTCTGGAATAGCTGCCTGTAGGGTAGAGAAGATCTGAGCTTCAAGACCATTAGCCGCATAGCGGATTAGGGCATCTTGAACAAAAGTAGCTGCGGTATCAGAACTTAGCATTAGTTGCTTAGTTACTGGTACAGAACCCGCGAACATTTTTGGAGATAGCTTTATTGAATCAAAGTTAGAAATAGATTCTGTTACCGCATCACCTTCTTCGTAGAACTTAAAGTTACCTGGAGCCGCTGGAGTTAGACCAGTTAGACGAGGAATAGAAAGTACACCACGATAAGCAAGGCCACTATAGATAGTTGGATTTAGGCTACCAAGAATGGATTGAGCCAATAGAGCGGTTAGATAAGAATCCGCATAAACAGTTTTAACTGTACCTGCTGCTGTTTGAGTATCGGTATTAGCACCAAGAGCACGTGAAAAATCCATTTTGAAACCGCGTTGACCTTTTTCAAGTTCAACCTTTACAGAATCAAAGTTATCTTCGTTGATACTACGGATTAGTTCACCAATTACATTTTTTTTCATAAGATTAACATCCTTGTTAATTAGATTTGTTTCTTTATTTAGGGATCTGGTTTGAACTTCCTGTTTAAACTGTTCAACTGATACACCTGATTTAATTGCTTCCGAACTATCTACGTTGTAGAGTTCAGCAATAGCGGTTAACTCACGAATTCGATATTCGTCAGATTCACCTTTATTTAGTGCGGCACGTTCTTGTGCTTCTACTTCAACATCACCAGTACTTTCCTGTACTTCTTCTGTTTCAGCTTCATCAATAGGTTCTTGTACTACTTCTTCGGTTTCTAATACTTCTGTTTCTTCTACAGGTTCTTGTACTTCTTCTGGAGTTTCTAATACTTCTACTTCTTCTGTTTCAGTACTTTCTTGTACTTCAACTTCTGTTTCTTCTACGTCATTAACTCGTAGTTCTTCTTGTTGGTTTTCAAGTTCCATTTGTTCACCTTCACTAAGTTGAATTTCATTTGTATTTAGTGAACGTGAAACACCAACAAAATCATCTGCGGGTACAGATACGCTACTTACTTCATATGGCGACCAAAGATCTACAATTAGGTTTTCACCTTCGATATGGTATGATTCAATGTTGTACCCTACTGAAATCTTTGTACGGATACCTTCCTGAATCATTGTAAAAATAGTTTCTGCTGCTTGAATTGAAGATAGTTTTACCGTCGCACGGCATATATGATCACTGTCTACTCTCGCATCTAATACAACTCCCACTTGTCGAGTGAAATCATGTTCTATTAGTAATGGAGCACCATTAAGTAGGCGAGAAAGATTTACGGCATCTGGAGTACATTTAAGAATTTCATTTAGTACACCAAGCCCTTCACCAAAATCACGTTTAACAGGTGTTTCACTGGCAAAGGCAATTTCAATTGTTCGATTCTCTACATCAATAGCTTTATTTATCTTCTGTAGGTTTAGTTCCCTCGTTAGTGGTTTCTTCATCCTGAATAACTTCCTTTGTAGTATTTATTGTTTGTGCTTCCTCCAGTTCAATTTCTTTCAGTACTTGATATGGGTCATAGCCAAATTCAGAAACGACCATAGAACGGCTTTTGATCTTGTTATCGATCATTAATACCTGTGTTTGTACATCTTTAAGAGGATCAAGTGATTCAACGAATTCACTAACGTATTTAGCGTTTACTAATTTATCGAAATCACTAAAATTAAGGTTCAAGCCCTTATTACGTAACATTTCAGCTTTTAGCCAACGTGAATAAATTGGTTTTAGTACGAATGTGGTTAAAGCATTTGTACGTGTTTTAAATGTTTGACGTTGTAGGCGATCTGTTAGCTTCGCTGCTGAGAATGACGCATTAGCAGTACTACCACTTAGCGATTGTTCAGTAATACCAAGAGACATAGCGATCTGTTGCATCTGAGCATTAACGAATTCGGTAATACCATCTGTTGCCCCATTTGGGTTTACACTCGTTACGTTCTGCCCTGGTTGAAGTTCGACTAAAGCACCACTTTGTAGGCTGTCATTTTCATAGTAATCAGGTTCATATCCTTTCATAAAATCAACATCTTCATCATTACTTGCTGAGTTAGTAATGAATGCCATTGCTGAGGCTGAAAGTTTTTTAGATATGATTGCTGCTTTAATGAATGCTTCAAGGTCTTTTAGTAATGTAGTACCAGCTACGATATCTGGAATACCACGCTGTTGATTTGGATAATCTTCAATCATCAGGTGAAGCATTCTGGATGCTGGGATAATGTCATAGTTGCCAATCTCATATGTATATGAAGTTGGATTAACCTTAGTTACATAGTACTCAATAGCCTTTCCATGTTGATCAAAATGGATGCCGTTAGATACATAACTACCATCATCAAAAATACGATTACCAATTACAGGTACTCGCATAGTGTCAATGAGTTCAAACTTAACAGTACCGTTAACATCATGAACAATAATAAACGCTTCACCGTCAATACTACGTGTACGTTCTACTAAACGCTGGAATGCTGCTAAGTCCATCTTGCCATTCATACTAAATGCTTCTGGATTATCTGCGTACTTATAGAACAAGTGTTCAAGTTCTTCATTGATAGCTAAGTTTTCTTCATTATCATCATGAAGATTTACATCAGGACGAATATATAAACCGGATGCCCCTGTAACGCCATCAGAGTTCACTTGAAAGTACTTTCTTGCTATACCGTTGTTTAGACTTAGTTCACGTGATTTAGCTACTAATGTTGGCAACGTCATATTGATAATACTATTAATATTACCTGCCGTATTACCTGCTGAGAATCCAAAACTGATAATCGGTGATTGTGAGTTAGTACGGATTTCTTTTAGTTCACGTTTTAGTGCATTATCGGTTAGCTGCTTACGTTCAAATTGTTTTGGTTGTTGTGGTTCTTGTACAGGTTCATCAATTCGTTTCTTTTTCCAGAACATTATTTACCCCTGTTAAAAGTTGTTATAGATTTAATTGGATTACCAGAGGAAAGCCCTTTCATACGTGCTAATTCTTGATTAGCAAGTTTCATATAATGGGTACGTAGTCTTAGTAATGAGTCCATAGATTCAGTTGTTAGGCTTTTATTGTTGATGCTCTGTGAGATAACACCACCGCCTTGTACTTTGGATTCTATGACAATATTTATTTCATCAATAATTGATAGGTATTGATTGTATTTATTAGCTGTCGCAGTTGGATCTACTATCTGGAAAGTACGTACAGCAAATGTTGTATCATTAATAATTGCTGTATATGCACCTGGTTTCCATGTTGAAGTATCTATTGTTGTGTATGGATAGCTGTATGATTGCTTTAAACCATCCACACCAACAATATCTACTGTAGAATCTGCGGCAAAACTAAACACAATGCTTTCACCTTTGATAATATCTGAGGTGAAATCAACGCTGCGTGTTGCCATGTTTATTCCTTATTCATTAAACCAGTTTCTACCACTACCCATACGCCTTTTACGCTGTTTACGTACTGGAACATGTTCTGATGGTGATTCACTGATTTGTGTTTCTTCACTGTATTTAGCTTTTGCCACGTTAGTATTATAATTTCTAAGTTTCTTGTACGCGTCTGTTCCAAGTTTGTTTAGCATGTATTCAAAACTGATTAGGCAGTAATTCAATGTATCTAACATTTCGTTTCTATCATCTTTAGAACCGCTGCGTTTCACCCATACTAATTGACCACCTTTCATTACACGTTTTTCACTGGTATATTGAAGAAACGCATCATCAGGTAGACTATAACTAAAGTGGATTTTCTTACCTTCATGTTCTTCTTCGTTCATTGCTGCGTTTAGTAACTTACGAATACGGTTCTTACCTTCGTTAACGTTCAATAGCATGAACTTATAACCACCGGATGTACTTTCTTTATATAGTGGAATGGTTGTACGTCCATCACCCTTGATAGGTTTGTATATCTCATTCCCTTTTTTATTACAGAAACGGTAAATCGTATTGGTTGCCGCACCGTTAGAACTATCTACCCATACTTGAAGTACTCGTAATGGCGTGCCATTCTTGGTTTTTAACTTAGTATTATTTATGAAATTTTGTAGTTCAGTATAAGCTGGTGAATCATATTTATTACAATCCACTGCAAAAAAGCTACGATGATCGAGTACATAATAATTCTTTTCTGATATACCAACTAACGTACATTCAAGGCGATCTAATTGTTGGTCTACGGCATATCCCACACCAACACAATCATTAGGAATGTTATTAATATCAATATCAAAATCACGTAGCTGTTCCAGTAGTGCTAAATCATGCTCAACGTTTTCTTTATCAATGTAAGGTTCGCCCAATGCGTTATTGACGAATCGCATATGATCAAAGTTCTTAAATGCTTCGGCAAAGTCCTGTACCAGCTTGCGGATCGACGAAACCGGAGAGTACAAACGTGATATGTGGTAGCCCCTTACATCCTTAATCTCTGGATGTGTTGCGATCCATCGTCCTTGTGATACCGCTCTTACTCGTTCTGCTTCGCTGTACTGGTGTTTACAGTGCGGGCATTCAAGATAGGCGGTATCGGCATCAGGGATAGAACGGCGGCCACCGTCGATAACCTTCCATTTGAATTTAACGTTTTCCCATATCAGGCGTTGTTCATCACCGCACTTAGGGCAAGGCACATGAAAGTAACGCTGATCGCTCATAGCAAATTCCTGGCATATGGGATCATCCGGTACTAACGGCGTAGAGCACATCATGATTAAGGAATCGCGGAACGATTCACAACGCTGTGATACAAGGGCTATGGGGTTCCCTTCATCACCGTCTGTCTCAACGCCTGAGATCTCGTCACAAAAGACACGTTTAGCAGTTAGGCCACGTAGCGTAGATGGTGAGTTAAGAGAAACAAAGTAATTGAATGTACCAACTGTTGTTTCCTGGGTTGTGGCATCATTTGTTTTTGTTTTATCTGATTTACTTGTGATTAATTTAGCAAGTGATGGTGTTAGTTGAATTGTTGGATCGTACTTACCATTCTTGTACTTCTTAACTGTGTTTGCTGTTGTACCTGCAATAACCATATTTGATGGATCGTGCTGTAGAAAGTACAATGAAGCACCAGTAACTATTGTTGTTTTCAAAAGCTGTGCTGAACTCATTAGCACAACCTTACGTACTCCAGGTTCAATAATTGCGTTAAGAGGTTCTTTCTGGAATTCGTATAAACGCATTGGTGAACCTTGTAATTCACCATCACAAAACTTTAAGTTCTTCTCTACCCAATCACTCGGTTTTATCTTCTGAGGCGGTAGTATGTTCTTCACTGCATGATTCAATATCTTCAATAATTTCTTCTGATTCTGAAATTCCATTTTCATATTCTTCTATTTCTTCCTCGTACTCGTAATTTCCTATATCACGTAGTACTTCATCTATTTTATCTTTGAGTGTTTCCCTCAATTGGTTAGCATCTTCACTACTGAATAGTTCTACGTATGTTGTGTTAGGAATACTACGCAACATGTTCTTTAGTTGAAGTAAGTAGCTTGATAGTGATTCAGTTACATAATCAACTTCAATTAAATTACGTCTTAGTTGATCCGCATTCATTTCTTCAATGTCAGCTTTAGCTTTTGCTAAACGTAATTGTTCACGTTGGGTTTCTTCTTTTAGATCTGTTTGTCCTCTCAATGGTGTTAGTACGTTATCCTGTACCCATTGATATATTTCTTCGTCTGTTTGGCTAATATCTAAGCCTCTGGCTTTCCAATCACGGCTAACTGTTGCCGGATCATAGCCGTATATATTTGCTATTTGTAGGTATGTCATATAGCCTCTATGAATGAATTAGGTTCAAAACCTTATATATTTTTTAAAAAGGGTGCGGCGAAACTACGCGGTGTTTGAAAAGTTCAGGGAGAACCTATTTGATAATCGTTCTCGTTAGTTGGGTTAAATTTCTTCTCTGAATTCATTTATTAATAGAGCAATTCGATAGTTATCTATAGGTCTACCGTTCAATGATTCATCTTGTATTAGTTCCTGAGTCAAGCACTGTAGATAGTCGAGGTGTACTCGCTCTGAGCCTTTGTAATTGCCTATTGTGTTCCAGTCATAAACCCATCTACCGATTGTGTAGCTGTGCTGGTGATTCACCGTAATGTATTTATAGCTGAGTACTAAACTGTGATGGTTGATGAATAGCTTGTATGATTCATCAAACGTGATATGAGCGTTGATTAGCTTATCGGTACGGGAATACTCATAACCTGTATAAGTACCGTCTATGATGCTTGTAGAGCCTTTAGGGAAGTGTAATGTGATGTTCATAGGTATACCCCATAGTTGTTGTCTATAGGGTATTTACTATGGTGTTATAGAAGTGTGTGAACTTTATTGAATGGTACTGAACGGTATAGATAGCCCTGAACCGCTGTTACTCCAGCATCGCGTAATATTGGTAGCTCTTGGCGTTGCTCTACTCCCTCTACGATCACATAATGGCAGTACTTCATGATGTTCTTCATCATTACGTTGAATGTGGGTTTCTGTACTTCCTGACGGTAGAACGCTCTATCAAGTTTTACGGCCTCATAGCATCCAGTAGTTAGTGCTGCGACATTGGCACGACCTGAACCAAGATCATCAAGGAACAAGCGATAGCCAACGTTTAACAGTGTTCTGAGTATCGGATGTTCAATACCCTTTTCAAGACCTTCAAAATCTTCTGAGATCTCCAGCCTCACAAACTCCAGCTTATCCAATAACTGAATAATATCCCTGTCAAAGACACATAGCCGTGCCTGTACGGTATCAACGTTAACGGTACAGAAAAGCCGGTTATCTCTGAACCAGGCCGCACGTACTTCAATGGCCTGTAGTTGTTGCTTGAGTAGTTCCTTCTTACCTTCAACCGTCATAGCCATGATGAAGTACTTGCTGTTCAGCACTGGCAGATCTTCACGATGGAAGCGGGTTAACAGTTCACAGCCTATGAGCTGGCCTGATGTTGTCATGATTGGTTCTGCTATGAAGGTTGTATTGATCATCCTTGCTTATCTTTAAAAATGGTTAATGAAAAATTATTGATCGTTTTTAGATATCAATGAAAGACTAACCACACTAAAGAAAATTACTTAACTTATTGAAAATGATCGTTTTTATCTATTTTATGGTGTTTTATTTTGTACTGTATATAATTACAGTATTATTGGTTTTGTTTGGAGGGCTAAGAAATGGGCAATAAGAACGGTTACGATCCATCCATACGTAGAGGTGTTCATCAGTTCTCACACGCTGGGGTTTGGTTCACGGTCTGTTATCGGGGAAGTGTTCTTGAGCAATTCAAGTTTGGTGATCGGGTGATATTTGAAGGTTCTGTAGGAGGGTTGTTCTGGCTGGGAACGGTTGAAAGGGATTGTTTTGTACTGATTAGCGAAACGCCATTTAACAGGGTTCTGGATGCTTTGAGTTATCTACATGCTGAACACCGTGTGATTGAACAACATGCTGATGATTGGTTTTGTGGGCAAGAAGAATTACCGTTCTAGATTCACGCCACACATGCCCACAACAACCCCCTATTTAATTGTAGCAGCACTAGAAAAACATACGGCTGTTTGATGTATGATTTGAAATTAGTTAAATAAAACTTAATTACGTTAAGTACTCTTGATAATTCATGGCAGACCAGATTTAAGGTCTGCCAAATAAAACATGTGATTAAATTAGTCACTCATACGTTCTTTTTGCTTCTTTGAGAAACTTCAATCAGAATAGCCTCGTCGCCATCCTTATTCCAAACGGTTTCATTTAATCCCCAATAAATGAAATACGCCTTAGCACCACTCGGTAAGGTATGAGTACCAAATTTACCATTTTTTGTGAAAAGAAGAACTAAATCATCTTTATTGAGTGTTATCGCAGGTAACTCATCAAAATCAAAAACATGCCTATGTTTATTTGATGTACTTCCATCCCCATGATAAGTAGAATCTGAAAGTATATAATTCCAAAGGTTGGCTTGAGAATCGGCTACGAGTACAATATGTTCTTTGTCTAATTCCCCATGCCCTTCAACATTCAAAACTCTAAGATCCATGATATATCCTATATTTTCAGCATTGAGACATTACAGTTCAATATATTCCAGTTATAACATTACTTGTCAATTACATTTTTCAACACTTGAGGCATTTATCAATCTGAGATAACCCCAGCAAGTATCAAAGCGACATGTAGTTAATCGCGAATATTTTTAACGCAGACCAACCCATTACTATCTTTATGCTCTCTATAAGTCATCATGAGTATTATTAGCATAATCAATAATTACTCTGCTTACAAACAAAAAAGAAGTCTGCTAATGAGTACTGAGGATTATCATATGATAGCTTCACGCCACACCCACACCTTCAACAAACCTACCCATCGTGGGGGGCGTGAGGTTGTGAGTGTACTTGATTGCGTTTACAGTGGTAAAGTACAATATTTGATCAATAAATTTAATTGCGGATTTTATCAACAATGGAATTAAAAAAAACAAATTTTACTTTATTAGGCATCATTATAGTGCTGTTCATTGTTGCAGTTTTAGTATTTATCAAGGTTCTTTTTCTGAATGTTAAAGGATTCGAATGGGGGAGCGTAACTGATTGGGTAAGTGCTGCGTGTAATTTGGCGATGGCTGGAGCGGCTGTCTATGCTGCGTACAATGCGAAAGATTGGATCTCTCCTAAGATACAACATGAAGGGTTCAAGCAAGCCAGTACGTGTATGGCTGAAATGGTACAGTTGAGGATACTTCAACAACATTTGATATCCAGTTACAGATTACGGATCATACAGAATAGTAATCCTACCCCAATGGAGCTACAAGATGCCTTTAAACGGCATCATGAAATATGGCAAGAATTCAGTAAAAAAGTAATTGACTTTGGAACAAGATGTGAAAGTTTAACAGTATGGAAAATTTCCGTATTACAAACAGATAAATTCCTTCTATTAATTAAAACATTAAACCGTGTTAATAGACTACATTCTGATATGTTACGGCAATATAAAAACGAGAGTAATTTATATAATGTTCTTTTATCATGGAAAGATAAAAATGACGATATCGAAGAGCTTCATCATTTATTAGCCCAATCAATTAAAGACTTAACTGTTGATTTCGATACTCTCTTTAAATAATCACATTCCACCTCATACGAGGTGGATATAACTGGAGATTAAATATTCTCTAACTGTTATACAGCACTTTCATATAATGAGTAAAAGATAATTTCAGCGGCTTTTCTTACTGTATCAATGTAAGGATTGATTAAACTTTCGTTAAAATACTCCTCCTTACGTTCGCTTATGGTTAGATACTGAAAAGGTTCGCCTAAATCCCATACTCGCGAATCGCGGGTTTCCATTTGAAGGCCATCAATACCATTAGTTTCAATGCGTACTTCCTCTGTAACATAGAGAAAGTAATATGTTCCATCATCGTTGTTGTTAAATTCCATTCTTATCATTTCAAAAATTCCATAGTGGGTTAGTACTGTTAAGCCTTCTATGTATTTACTAATAATTTGAATTCAGCACGTAAACAGTACATATAGCTATATGAAAATTACCCCCACTATATCCAGTGAGGGTACTTAATAAAATGAGGTATTAGCGTTTGTTCTGGAACTTTATGAGGGCTAAGCGTATGAGCAGGAACAGTACCGTAGCGTAGATGAGTACCATCACGATTAAGGCTATGAATCTTACTGGATCTGCATCAGCTTCATATGACCCGCTCAGGCCGGAACCGAAAGTACTATAGGCGGTATCCATAGCCCATTGCGTTATGCCGTTCAGGGGCTTACCAAAGCTTGATAGCCACCATGAAAAGATGATGCAGATACTATATAAGGCTGCATACTTAACGAATCCTACAGTTCGCATAGTTGCTCCTCCCTTGTACGTCCACCCAGCCATACGCCATTAATCCAGTTCTGGAACCTGGTACTTTAACCTTTTTAGTACGTAGCAACTGACTACGTACAGTATAGAAATCAGGGCGATTGACGAATGTTATGCATCCCTCTGATACACCCGTTCCATCTGGCCGTAATGGATGCAAACGGAAACTACCACGCGATACACCATTAATCAGAATGCTATCTGTCATGGTTTGAGCACTGAAGAGTGCAAACCATTCTGAGTGATCATTACCAGTTATTGTATCAACACCCCATGCCCGTATCTGATTCACTACTGATCCAGTTGGTCTGTCTACTATCCAGTAACGCCCGGTTGGGATTGCACTGTTTGGCATGAATGCACAGTTGGGATCATTGGTATATGGGTTTTGCCCACTGAATACTGAGAAAGTTCCTATTCCATAGACGTGTAATTTGGCATAGCCATTTTTATCAATGTCGTCATATGTCATCCTCATTATTTGCATTTTGTTTTCCCTGACGTTTGTATATGAGGATTCTAACATATGATTAAGACCATGAGCAGACCTATAAAAATGGTAGGTTATTTAGTTAGTCCTCTATAAAATGTAGCAGTAGCACGAATACCGAATTGTTTATTCATATGAGTATATGAAGGTCTTCTACCGTTCTCTATGATGTACTTATTTGTATAGTCGGTTATGGCTTCTATATGAGCGTCTGAGAGATTTGGTGTATCTGTTAGTACTGAGCGTGCTTGTCTGTTATAGAGTCCGTTAGACTTCATTCCATCGCGTTTCCAGTTAGGTTTCATTAGATATTCCTTCTTGTTAGTGATGCCCTCTGCGGGCGACTGCGTTTGCGGGTGACTCGTTCGGGCGTGACTCCGTGGCGACTCACAAATACTTTGATTAATTACTTTGACAGTACTGTTACTTGTCTGAGCGAAAGCGAGTAAAATCCCTCGCGTTCTTTTCGAGTACTAGCGAGAAAAAACGCAAGGATCGGTTTAATTTGTGTTTCAGTGACTGTACGACCGCAGGGAGTGTAGGCACTCAAAGACCGATTTGGACGTAGTTCAAGAGGTCTTAATAATTTCTAATTATGGTGTCGAAATTCGGGAATCACTATATATGGTGATTTTAAGCTATTTACACCACTAAATGTAGCACCTAAATCGCTAATTTCCCCTATAAAACCCCACTTTAACCCTAATTACGACATTTGACCCTGAATTAAAACACTACATAGAATGTTTTAATTCGGGATAAATTGAAGCTATAACCTTTAGTAAATCGGTTTTAGAGCACCCAGCATCAATAGCTTCGCGTAGTTGATACGCTTCCTCACCTGTTAGGTACTGTGCTCCCTCTGGTGTATCACTTCTGATAGGCTTACCACTGTTTAGAAGTTCATTTAAACCCTCACATATGGCTATCGTAACCATCTTGTAATCACGTACTGATGAATCGCCATACTCCTTTTGTGTAAAAGCGTCGTAGTACTCAATATTGTGCTTTATTGATATATCAGTGATGTAGCGTGTAGAAGTTACTAATAGCAGCATGTTTTTGTTTGCAAAAGTCTTACGTTTCTTGTTCTTCTCAAAGTAACTTTTTACTGAATTGGATATTACTCTACGTGCTTCATCAGTAAGTTGATTGAGGTAGCGTACCCCTCTTAGATGATCTTGTAATTCTGCATTGTCGTGTTCTTTCGATTTTCGTCCACGTTTCTTTAGTTCATGTGCTTCTTTCTTTTTTGTCATGATAAATATCCCTATAAAAATGTTAATTAATACTGGCCTGATGTGTTCCTAGCACTCAGGCTTTTTTATTCCGGAAAATTTTGGAAGGTATTACACTCCGCGTACCTTTTTGAACCATTCACGATACTCTGGAACTTTATTTTTGCGTAGATTGCTAATGAAATGTTTATCACAATTCACTTTTAGTACATTACAAATTCTAGCACTTGTCATATCGCTTAGTAGGATATTTTCGTACTGTGAAAATGTTAGTCGAATGAAATTTACCTTTTCTTTCTTTTGTATTGATTTGTTCAATGACTTTCTATTAGTCCTGATTGTTCTTTTCAATTTACTATAACTTACTTGTCTTCTCATGTTTGTTTCCTTATGATTTCGCGTTACTTCCTGTAACTACGTTTCTACTTATTGTGTGGTTAGTAGACAACCATTATATAATTTATCCCTGAATCATCATTTGAGTGATCAAATACTGAATACCTGCGGAACGGTTCTTTGCCTTGCCGGTATCAACTAGCATCTTTTGAATTGCTTCAGCTTGTTCTGCCGTGATACGAATAGATACTGAAATATCTTTATTTTTCTTTTCCATAATGTATACCTTTTGTGTTACATAATTCACGTTCTCATGCGTAAAAAAGTAGCCCTAAAAGGACTATCTTTAATTAGCAATAGGAGGGATTATAATGTTATTACTACTATTTATTCTCTGTAATTAGAGTGGGGATTTCGGCTATCTGGATGTTTTTCGACTTCATACAAATAGCAATATCTTATTATAGGACATAGATCCCCAAGTGTCCCAAGATACTTATATTATACCATGTAAACAAATCCCGTTTCATTTTTCTGTCTTACGTTTTAATTATCTTCTTTTGTAGAATCTTGTGAGTTACTAACTCCGAGGCACCTTCTAATCATCGTAATCTTTAGGGGAAGTGACAGTAACACTAAAACCATAAAACAAAGATATAGCACTACCCAAAGTGGGAATAGTACAAACATATATACAATAGTAGCAAGTACTTCAATGAGTACATTACCTAACCAAATCATAATCATTCTCCTATTCATGTAGTACTATTTATAGTGACTAGCAAAAGTAGGAGTTGATATAGAAGAGGCATCATATTATGCCTCTCATTCTTTTTATTTATAGAATGCTGAAACGCCTATCCCATGTACAGTTATCAGACGTATTATTTCTGAAAATGCTTCAAATTCTAATGGTAGATTACATTTGAACATGAACTGAAAGAAAGCATCCTCTGAGTAGGCTAATGATATCTGAGTTGCTTCACAGGTGTTCACGTCACAACATGTGTAGCGTATTTCATCACCATGAATAGCAAATGTATAGATTATTGGTTCTGGTTCATTTGGCAACTCACGAAAGACACTAAAGTAGGCTACGCTTTCAGTCTTCTTCCACTTTGTAAGTGTTGTATAGCCCTCCCCCATGTGAGCAAACTGTGCTTGTACTGCTTCTTTGATTGTTTTTGGCACACGGCCACGTTTTGATACGGTCATAGAGACCCCCTTTGTTGTCTAAATTAAAAGTCATCTCATGTTGTTCGCCCTCGCTGCTGATTCACATTTGATGCGACTATTGTACGTTTTTACTATAAAAAGTCGAGAAATTTAAATTTTTCCTTGACCATACCATTAGTTAGTGATAAAAAGTATTTGCTTTATTTTATACGGAAAATTCAAACCCACTGGGTGCGAAGCTGTATCTAAAATCCTTCCTCGTCCCTAAGTGAAACCTCACAATGCCCCCTGTATCGCTATATACTGTAGCGCGGCGAAATTTTTCGCACCGAAACGCATTAAATTATGCACCGCAGCAAGAGAGCGAAAAACCGCTATTGCGCACGGTGCAAATTAAAACGCCACGCTGCTTATCTCATTCAAATGATGAAGCCGGGAACCTACGATAAAGGGTGGATACCAACAGGACAAGATGCCGCATGCTGCGCCCAAGGCGATCTAGTTTCCATACCACAAGCGTATCCCCCTTTCCCAGGGTCTTAAGCACTCGCTTTAGCCCTGGACGCTCCGAGGTTTTTCCGCTGATCTTTTCTTCAAATATCAGTTCACATCCTGCGCATTCCAGCGCGGTTCGCTGCAATGCGGTGTTCTGGTCATTTGTTGACACCCTGACATACCCAATAAGCATGGTTTTATCCCCTGCAAAAGGCAGAAAGCATGCCACTGGTGAGCTAGATGGTCATTCTCAAAAATGTTGGTTTGGGAACAGCGGCAACGAAGAACGTCGGAACAGGTACCGGGCAAGTACCAGATATGAGTAGTTTTACAACGGGCTACTCAGAATCAGGATCGTCATGGGTGAGTAGTAAATCTGGATGGAGTAAGGGGCCGGATGGGGTAATTACACAATGGGGTATTTTCGGTTTCCCCAATGGACAAACAGGGACGAGTGTTGTTTTTCCGGTACCTTTCCCCGCGCGGGTCGAATCAATTACTCTGTCAATGGCAGATATCCAGGAGTCTCAGCTTTCCCCGACAACCATGCCTGCTTATGGAGTTAACTCAGTTGGTACTTCAAGAACGGGTTTTACAGGCCGTATGTCAGGTAGCGGTGGGTTTAATCTTTGCTATATAGCGAAAGGGAGATAACAGAATGAATAAAATTAAAAGTGTTTACAGCCCGTCCGAAAATGCAATCTACAATGCAGTGCTGTACGAAAGTTATATCAAGGAGGAGACATGGCCGCAGGATGGTATTGAAATCAGCGATGAGGATGCTGTCAGATTTAATGGGGGAAATAAGCCGACAGGCAAAATGTTGGAAATGGTTTCAGGGGCTCTTGCATGGGTTGATGAGCCGCCGCTTTCACCAGAACAGAAAATATCAGATGCCGAAAACATGAAAGCCACACTTCGTGCAAAAGCTGACGCTGAAATCGACTGGCGGCAGGATGCTGTTGATGCCGAAATAGCCACAGAGCAGGAAACTTCGTCGCTCGGTGAGTGGAAAAAATACCGGGTCTTGCTGATGCGAGTTGATACAGCAAAACCCGTATGGCCTACACCTCCGGGGGAGTAGGCCATTCGATATTAGGTGCGCTGGAGGTATCAACGGCCTCTAGTGCATCAATATAATCCAGCCACAGATTATATTGTGTAAGATCATCCCCCTTCAGTCTCCCGATAGCAGCCTTACCAGGCCATTGCCTGCTGTTCATAAAATCGTTCGCTACTCCAATACGATTTTTTCTTTCACCTTCGGCCTGAGCTACATTCTCATCGTGAGTCAGTGGAGGCGTTTCTCCCCAGGCAGGCATACCGTCAGCGCCAGCAGTTAAAATTTTTCCTTTAGGTGGATCTGCCGAATATTTTTCATGAATATCGTCGGTCACTTCAATTGCATCATCTGGCCATGTACCAGCAGCATCATATTCATCTTTCCAGCCGTAGTAATAAAACGCATTATTTTTAGCACTGTAGAAATATTTCATGGTCATTTCCCAATAGCGAAAAACATTGCGCGAGTGCTTGTAATACCACCCGCGATAGTTGTAATTAGCGTTACCACCGCATCAAAGCCAGTCAGCGACTGGTTCTCGCAACTCACAGCTGCCTGAACATAGTTTTTCTTCGTAGCGAACACAGCAATCAATCGCGAAGGGAAGGCCTGAGGGAACGTAATGGGGGTTGTTACACCCGTACCGACAGTGGTTGAGTTGTTCACTAATCGGTTAAAAGCCATGAGCTTATATCCACCAGGAAGTGTGTAAACAACAGTTTCTGTATCTGGTTCACTGATCGAGTATTGCAAACCAAGGTATGTGAGAACGTCAGCAACCGTTGCTTTGCCGACGATGTCCCGACCAATGCTGGATAATGCTGTTAAAGCGGCAGCATTAGCGGCGGTGAAATATGGGAGTTTATTAGCCCCTCCGACCAGACTGGAAAGCGCTCCCAAAGTATCGTTAAGTGGGGCATAAAGTTTATTCAACGCAGCTAACAGCTGGCCTGCCGTCGATTCTGGTTCCATTTCCGCTGCTGTTAGAATAGCAATCAGCTCACTTTGTATATCGCGGATAGCGGCTTGTTCATTATTCAGGTGTTCAGCATCAACTATGGTTCCCAGCTCACCAGTGAGCGGATTACCATCATGGAAAAGATTATCCGGCGTCTGCACCGGTGGCATTAAGGGCCGCATTATTCATTCTCCTGATATGCGAAGTAGCAAAATGTATGAGCTGGTTTGAGATCGCGGAAGACTTCTTCAATAACCGGATCACCAAAGGTAGTCAGGCGCTCACCTGCTGCTGAACTGCCTGAGCGAAAGCGATAGGATTGTGTTCCAGAGTTCTGAATATTGACGCGCCAGACCCAGATAATGTCTTCAACCCAGAGGCGATCACCGGCGCGGTTAACTCCCGCCCTGAAAGGTTGCGGTTCATCAATTGTGATGATGTAGCCAAGGTTACTGGCCAGCTGGATAAAATAAGGAATACTGAGACCACCGACCTCAGCCAGTTTGGCCAGTACACGCTGCTGGCGTTGCTGGTATGTCGCACCTTCAGCAGGAGTAAGGTCCAGGACACGTTCCCAGTCAGACAAAAGGCTGCGTGCATAAAATGGAGTAACTCCTCCTTCAACAAGCCCTGCAGACGCATCGAGAGTGTCAAAAACACCTGATTCTGATCGCAATGATGCATCAAGCAGAGGCTGGCCCGGACTGTACGAAACGAGTGGCAGCAGACGATTTAACAGCGTGAAGTAGCTCATAGCAGCTCTACCTCCACACTTCCTAATCTAAGCCATTCGACTTTCGTGGCATCGATCACAGGCTGAATATTTGCGGATGGTGTAACGATGTCATAGTCGGTGATACCTGGAATGAGAGAAATCAGTGTCCCCGCCTGGCTGCGAATAAAAGCCACTCCCGGCTCACGGCGCGAGTCATCGTCCTCAAGCGTTCCGGCGATAGCCTGTTTGGCTGAGGCGAGGGTGATGCCTTCCAGTGATACCTTTACGAGCACGTCAAATGTACGGATGGCAGGCATGAGAACCAGCGTGTTTTTTGCTGTAACAGGCCGGACATCGTCAATGTGAGTCTGCGTCCTGTCGATCACATCCTGAGAAGGCAGCCCACCTGCAGACGTAATAACAACATCAACAGTGCCCAGCCCCCGTCGCAACGGATAAACATACGCTGCAGATACGCCGGATACTTCCAGTGCCCAGCGTTTGTAATCATATTTATTACCGCCTGCAGGAGGTCGGCGAATGATTTCAAGCAGACGGGCAAGCAGCTCCGCATCAGTTTCCTCATCCGTACCGCCAGTCATCAGACCAACGGTCACTGTGCTGTCAAACCCGTCAGGTGTAGTGGTCAGCGTTGCCGATGTGACTGAGGTGGTATTACCCGCAGTCCCGGACAGAGAAGACATTGCATTTACGGATGCTTTTCCATCCGACCCGATAGTAATTTCTTCGGTTGTTGTCCACGATACACTGTCGCGTTTGAACACAAGACCGGCGGCAGCTGCCGCGCCCGGTTCGCCGGTAAATGTGGCGGGCCCGGAGGCGCTGTTGGCCGCTTTTTTGCTTAAACCACGTAAACGGGCATGCAGATAGAGAAATTCGGAATCAGCTGTATCCGGGAATATCTGACGGACTATCCATCCCTGATGCTGATAAAGCCCCTCGGCAACGCTGGCCACACTTGACGCCCGGACATACCAGTCGCTGTCTGGCCCCAGCTTGTCATCTGACAACTGCAGGAGATTTTTGATATCCCGCAGAATATCGGTGCGAATTTGCGCGGCATTTTTGGTAATGAATGGCATCAGCTGACCTTAACCGGAAATTTCCAGGTCTGCGGCGTTCCGCTCGCGGACGTGACGATGATATGAAGAAGCATCCAGCCTTTTTGCCAGTGCTCTGCAGTTACGGAAATGGACTTAGCGCGACCGTCATCAATAATCGGCTTCAGGGCCTGCTGCGAATACTGCACCGCGAGTTTCTGAACGCGGGAAACATCCTTTTCGCGGCGAAGAGTATGTAAAAGAGAGCCCAGAGTTGGATCAGCCCACCATGAGCCAAGGGGGGTCATCAGCCGTAAGTAGACGGCATTCGCTAAAGAGTCTGAGCTGTCGCCGGTATAATCGCCGGTCGTTGGATCAATCAACATTTCCATGCCGTAATACTATCGGCATGGAAATTGAAATTATCGGTGAAGGGGTTCAGTGGGTATTGCTTTTGAAGGTGAACTTACGTTACCACAAATTACATTGACTGATTAGGTTTCTGCGTTATGCCTGCATCGCCGCCGTGGTTGTGGTCGTGACCGTCATAAGTCTCGCGCATGGTGTTCAGCGTAGATTTACCGTCAGCAACTTCATTACTGCCTTTCAGCAGTGGCGTATCAAAATCCGCCCGCTCTGAGGCTGTCGTTTTATACGTTCTGGTATTAACAATATGCTCTTCGGTATTCACGGTATGTTTTTTAGTATTAACAATATATTCATCACAGTTCACTTCAATAATTTTTCCGCGCTTCAGGATAATGTTGCTGCCTTCATCCGAATAAATGGCAAGCTCACCACTTTTCAGGCTCTTTAGCCTGTATGAAGCGTGTTCCGTGGCAATCACCACGCTATGACTGGTGCGCCCGTTCAGCGGGAGCATAATGGCTTTAGTGCCCCTGGGCGGGTTGGATGTAAAACCGTATTGCTGGAACATCTCCACATCCTGCAGGGACTCCGTAGCCAGACCTTTACCCTGAATGGTCTGAATATCACCGCCGCTGTTAACCCTTATTAAAACGCCCCTGAAGGCCTGTCTTATACGGTTTAACGCCGTGTTAATACGAGAATCAATTTTGTTCCACATCGATAATCTCCAGCTCTTTATTTACTTTGGCGCGGCGTTTACGTGATTTCCGTTTTTTCGGATAAGCATCCGGTATCCATATTCCATCCTCTTTGAGACGCAGGGTGGTAATGGTGTTGTCTGGCCGTCCACCGGAAAACTCTCTTCCCATGATGAAGTAAATGTCATCAATGCCATGTGGCTCGCTTCGGACACGTATACGCTGGCCCGGTTGCCATAACTGACCGTTCTCCATGCGATGGCCTTTAACAATAGCTGTCAGATCAAACCCGCTCAGACGGGCGTCAGCCATGGCCTTTCTTGCGCGATAATCAACCTGCGCCTGGTTATCAGCATCACCTGCAACCATAATCTGCGGACGATAGAAAGGTACGGTACTGTCGCGAACGGTACTACGTAAGCCATGAAAGCCATTCTCTGCAGAGCCGGTGCTGTCATAAATATCATCGGCATCATCGTCGTCTTCTGCGTCAGCGCTCTGGTCATCAACGTCAATAACATCGAGCTTCCCGGATTTTTTCCCCTGGCCGTGTCCCTGTGCCAGCATTGTCAGTTCAGAGAACGCCCCGGTAATGGATGACCGGTCACTGAGATCGAGGACGTTGTTTCCCCGACCGTCACGATTAAGAATCAGCGTGGCCACCGGGTCTTTTGTGTAGTCCGGCCCACCAATAACCAGCGTGCCATCTGGCTCAAACCATGGCCATAACCCGCGTGCAGCAGCTGCACGCTCAAGCGTATCCCACGCACGTTCTCCGGGCTCAACGCTGACCTTGTCATTACGCAGGGATGTCTCAGCCTCAATGCGGATGTTCGTCACCCCCAGCGGCCTGACGACCTGGGCGATCACTTCTTCAAGACTGAGCTGACGGGAGGTAAAAACGGGTGAAGCACAGTCAACAAGCACGGCAGCGCCATCGCGACCGGAAAGCGATAAAGAGACCTGCTGACGGGATACGCGGCGCTGAACCACATCCACCCGACCGGACATCACCACATCATTACCCACCCTGACCAGTACCGGCACACCTCGTTTAATGGCCGCAGGGAAAATACCGTCTGGCAGACCAAGCGTTACACTCCAAGCATCGGAGGGGATCAGAAAATCGGAGTCAATCTGATACCGGCTCCATGCACTGTGGATTTTGCCATCAATAATCAGGCTCACCGTATTCTGCGAATCTTTATCTTGAGTAGGCATTCAGAACGTCACCGGCTTTGATATTGTTAGGATTACGTAATGTCGGATTAAGGCGCAGCAGCTCGGCGGCGCGGGTGTAGTCCTCGTACCACAAGTGGGCCAGTAAATGCAGGTTGGTGTCGGACAATATCACTCGCGTCGTCAGTGGCGGTCTGCTGGTAATAACCGCTGCGCCCAGTTCCTGAACGGTCAGGGCAATATCCTTGAGGTTTTCAACCACGGGTTGCCATGTCACGCCACCCGGTGTTTCACCGGCGCTCACGTTTTGCGTATCGGCAGCAAAGGTGTCCCGCGTCTGGTCGATTGCCGTCTGAATGGCCGTCCTGGTGTCGTTGGTGATCTGCTCAATATCGACAGGAGACAGAATATCGCTGATGCTGCTGTCACTGAGTATGTCGGAAGCATCAAGCGCCAGCTGGATTGCAACCTGGATTTTTACCGCCGTTACCAGCTCAGTGATATCAGACGTTGATGATCCCGCCGGAACGGTGACAGCAACAGTCTTTTGCCCTGTCACTATCTGCTGAGGTAATGCGGCCACATCCTGCAGATTGTTACGGCCATTCTTCCAGTCGGCCA
Organism: Enterobacter sp. E20; assembly: GCF_000801755.2. Lineage (NCBI taxonomy): Bacteria > Pseudomonadati > Pseudomonadota > Gammaproteobacteria > Enterobacterales > Enterobacteriaceae > Enterobacter > Enterobacter sp. E20. The sequence continues at coordinate 1,714,104 of NZ_CP012999.1, read as the reverse complement.
TCACTATGCCCGCTGTACCGGAAACGTCTGAGGACTGTGAATAGCTTCCTGGGTTATTACTGACACTTGATTTGGACTGAAGCGATGTCAGGCTCAGTGCACTCTGCAGGTCATTCATGAACGCTTTCGGATAATTAACAAAATCCGAGGTGGTACTGACAAATCCTGTCAGTTCCCCCTTAAGTACGGTCACCATATTCAGCGTCGTGGTTGCCAGCGATTTCGCTTTCTTCATCCACTTTTTCGCTGTACGCAGAGGCGAGAGAATATTGTCGATGGCCGTCTGGGCTTTCTCCAGAGCGGATTGCGCCTGGTTGAAAATGATATCGGCTTTCGACAGCGGGAAGTCGCTGCCAAAGAAAGGCAGATTAAGTCCCCCCTGGATAAAGACCACCTCGACAACGCAGTAATCAACGTTCTCCGCTTCATGCGATGCCTGATACTCAATGCACTGCATGCCCGTCATGGAGCCGAAAACCGGGTGGATTAACTCCGCGCTGCCGCGTGTATCCAGCGCCGCCAGAAACGCCTGCAGTCGCACATCGTAATCGTCGCCCCAGAAAAGGACCGTCATTCGCAGGTTACGAGGCTTGCGGCCAAGGTCATCAACATCGCCGCCGTCCACATAGGGATACTCATACGTCGCAATGTCGCGGCTGGCGCTGTCACGGGTATTAACCACATCGAAGCGGACGCCCCTGAATGAGGCATCCTGTAATGAATCTTCCCAGCTCACTGCGGGCCTCCTGTTGAGCCGCGAACGGATTGTTCGCCGTTGTATTCATTAACAGCTGATGCAATTTCACGTCCGTCCAGTACCAGCTTTGTGGTGAGGTTAATGGGTTGTGATTTTTGTTGCTGTTGGGGCAAAAGATAAGACGGCACGCCTGTTGTTGCTGGTGTGTTTTGCCCCACTGTGGCCGGAGAACTCCACCATGATTTGACCTCATCCACGGCATCCAGCAATCCGGGGCGGGCTTTTACTGCATCCAGCATGCGTGCTGACTCACTGGAATAGTTGTCAACTTTAAGCCGCGCACGCGCATCAGCATCGCCTCGCTCAACATGAACGAGCGGCGCATCCTGCATGCCCTGGTAGAGTGCCAGCGGAGCAGCAACGCGCCCCAGAACTTTACCTGCACCACCCCGGATAGCAGACCAGGTACGTCCCAGAGCAGAACCACCCGCGGACGGTACCCCACCTGCAGGAGAGCCCGGCATTTTTATTCCGCCGCCCGTCAGGAAATTGAGCCCTGCAAAAGCTACCGCTGCCGCTGTCATGGCTTTAATGCCAGTGGTGGCACCTGCAATCGCAGTGGTTAGCCCCGGATACTCACCAGCATATTTGGTTAATTTTTCTGAAATGTCACCCAGTGCATCAGATAAAGGGGCAATGGAATCCATTTCAGCAAAGTCTTGTTCGTTTTTTAACTGCCCGGTTTTATATCCTGGCTGCTCTGACATTAAAGCAAAGTTGATGTTACCGGCAGTATTACCAACTGGTAAATTACGTTGTGAATTCGCCCCTGAAATTACGTCTTGGGTATATTTTTTATTCCCCCTATATCCTAACAGAGCTAATAATGCCTGCTGGTCAGCAATGATTTTACCTATACCAGAACCTTCAATAATCCTTGCTTGCGAACTAATTATATTTTTACGTTCACTTTCCGGGGCTGTTTTGAGTTTATCTTCAAGTTTTTTATATGCTGGATTTGAAGCCACGATTTTATCAACAATCGTGTTAAAGGCTTCGAGAGGATTTATACCATTACCTACGCCTTTCGCAAGACTTCCAGAGAGATCAATTCCTTTACCACTGGGTAATTTAATACGTGCCGCAGCGTTAGCAGCATCCTGACTATTCAGCTTAAGCAATAAATTATTAAGATTATTACCGGCCTCGTCCGGTGAACCTGATGTAATAGCTGAAGCCTGGTTCCAGCCAAGCAAGACAGCAAAGTCGTCAAGGCCTTTCATACCGACGTTGCCAGCACTGGCAAGCTGCTTAGGAAGCCACTTTGCCATATCTTTCAATTCAAAAGAACCACTTTGCCCGGCACTAATTGCCATATTAAGAGCTGACTCAAGGTCACCGTCTTTTATGCCAAACGATTGTTTTAACTTTATGGCAATATTTGCCAAATCCTCTGGAGCTGCGCCAGTGGCTGTAGAATATTTTTGAATTAAAGGTAGCATCACCTTTGCAGACTGCATATCAACAGCCCCTGAAGCCAGCATTGTATCAAGGGTATCAGCTGCTGATTCTTTTGTTCCGCCGCCAGCACGAACAGCCTGGCGAACCATAGAATCCATGTCCGCCATTCCTTTTCTGCGACCTTGCAGCCCTTCATCTGCATAAGCAGTATTGGCCATCATTGCCAGTCGCTGGCGATAGTCCATCTGTTTTGATACTGGCGTCGATAATACAGCCCCTGCAGCAGCAATCCCGCCAGCAACTGCAGCAACGTTTGAACCTGCAGCGCGGAATCGCTGCATACGCGTCATTGAGTCATTCACGCCGCCAAGCTCAGTTCGAAGCGTCTTGACCCTGTCAGTCATGGCCCTGAAAGCCCGGTTCTGCTCATTTGCGGACAGCATACCTGTGCGGGTAAGGCGGTTATAGGCCGCCATGGTCTGCTGTATTTCGCGCTGAATATCGCGCTCTGAACGAATACCAAGAGTAGATCGCGCCGAACTGGCGCGACGGTATTCGTCCTGAAGAGAACGGGAGGCGCGAATCGCTGTGGTTGAGTTCTGCTGGCGGGATTTCGCCAGCTCGTCATCGGTCTTTTGCGCCGCTTTGGTATCACGGCTGATGCCCTGCAGCGCCTGCTTAAGCACTTTGGAGCCGGTATCACGGGCAAGCAGCTGCAGCGCCAGTTGTAAGTTACGCGCCATGGACTATCTCCGTTTGCCGACTTTCTTCCGGCGTTGCGATTTGACAGTGCGGGTTGTGCGGGTGGTGGTTTGCCCGGTTTTCTTTCCATGTAACCGGGCAAGTGCTTCGGTGTAGCCGTCGAGTTCCGTTCGGGTCATGCTTCCGATTTGTTGTTCACTGATACCGTATCGCCCGAGGGCGAGGACGAGGGTTCGGTAGCCGGTGAGCTTTTGTTCAAATCCATCCGCTTTTTTTTAATGGCTTCAATCTGAGCATCGATGAGATCGAAATCATCATCATTCAGCTCGTTAAGGAGCAGCTCCGCCGTGATTTCTTCCTTTGGCACGTCTCCGAGGGAAGTAATCGCACACGCCATTACCGCAACGCGGTAATACATGTTTGCGGCGGCACCCTCGGTAGTGCCGCAGGCTTCATCGGTTGCCCGCAGCGCTTCAATGGTATCGCTCACCACAGGCAGCCTGACGGCAAAGTCAAAATGGACTTTATCACCGTATTTAACGCCATATAAAAGCTGCTGCTTTTCCATTTATTCCTCCACCCGACGAAGTGCATTCATGGTGATATCGCGCTTCGCTTCGTTATCGACGGTATACTGAGCCCCGACCTGAGTGCTGAAGCAGTCCAGGTAAGAAACACGTTTACCGCTGCTGTTGAGTGGATACTGGGTGATTTTCGCACCTTCAATACCGCCCCAGTCCAGGTCGCCGGATTCCGGGATGACCACAGTAACGGTCAGCTGGATCTCTTCGATGCCACGGGAGAAACCTTTGGCGCGGCCCGTTTTGTTCATCGTCTTCACAAGCTTTCGCCCGGTGGTCACATCTTCCTTGAGGTCAGTCACTTCAATTTCCTGGCCGTCGACTTCCATGACGATCGCGCCAACATATTCTTCAAGAGCCATTCTGGTTTACCCCTCAGAGCAGCAAATCAATTCGACCGGCAAAGACGTGCAGGCCATTCACAACATCCGCAGGAATGCGACCGTTCAACTGGTTAACATCCTGCAGATCGCGCTCAACAATAAGACCGTCTTTGTTGGCATCCACCTCCTCGACAATCTCCAGCTCCTCCAGCTTGTAAAGCACATCAAGCAGTTCGCTGCGCACCTTCGGCGGTGTCCTTGAGCTGAGCTTGTCGCGCGGGAATCGCAGAGCGATGCGTTCACGGCAGGCTTTGCGCACATAGTCCAGCGTCCGGATGGTGGTGATATCCAGCAGGGCCACATCATCCACGCCCTGGGCGTTTTTGGTGTAGGTGCTGATCGCGCGAACGATCTGAACTTTGTCACCGGGGCCAATCTCAAACGGGGTAAGGCCATTGCGCAGGGCGTTCTCCTGCTCGGTTCTCCCTGGCTGACTTTCCACTGCAGTCACATCCAGCGTGCTCATCGCAAGGGTGTTCAGCGGGCGGGACGGGTCTTCTTCACTGGCGATAACTGCGGCATAGGCAGCGGCAATCTGCGCCGGAGTTTTTACCGAACCGCTATGCCAGCCCAGCGTAATACGCCCGTCATTCAGTGAGGCTGCCAGTGCAATGCCGGTGGAAAGCGACTTGCGCCAGCCACCCACGCCGATTGCACCGCGCTGCTCCATCGCATTGCTGACGTTTGTCAGATGGTTACGCAGTGCCGTCATCGCCTCCTGGGTGGAGAACGGGCAAACAATAATGTTATGACCTGCAGAGAACGCCGCTGCCAGCGCTGGCGTAATATCCGGATCAACATTGCCGCCTGCAAGAGTGGTCGCCGCTGCTGTGATACCCGCTGCAGTCACGGCGGAAGAGACAATAATGTCGTTACCAACCGCCCCTTTATGGCGGCAGGTCAGGGTCACTTCCCCCGCGTTTGCCGTCGCCGTCACTGGCAACCCGTCTTTCTGGGTAATCAGTTCCGTTAACGCTGCCGCAATGGTATCCGCCGTATCTGCTGCCGAAATACCGACATCAATACGGGTGCCATTAATGGTCACGCTCAGCTTCCCGCTGGATGATGCTGTGCCGGTCAGGGTGACTTTGCCCGTCGCGGCTGTTGCAGTGGCCGCATCGCTGACCCCGACGATCTGCAGTTGCAGATAGGGGTAGGCACCGATGGCCGCTGTGGCCATCAGATGCGCCAGTGAGCCACGGCCAAAGTACGTAGCAGCCTCTTCATCAGAGAAAACAGACTGAATGACAAGCGGTGCTGACGAACCGGAGGCCAGCATTGGCGCAATCATCAGCACCTTCTGGGTGTTACCCGGCAGGGTATGAACGGCCAGGCGGGTGTTGAACTCAATATACTGACCCGGCTTGCGGTTCGTACCGATAGTGTCAAAACTGATATTAGGACTGCTCACCGTTCACCTCCGTGCTGACTGCGTTGTTTTTGTTTTTGGTGTTCTTGTCACTGTCCGTGACAACAATCAGATCACCGGCCATTACCTGACGCTGGTAATAAGCGGTATTCTCCACCTCAAGGGGGGCCGCATCGGTGATGTAGCGACGCGCATTATCCTCTCGCGGCACGCTTAAGCCACTGGCGGCTTTTACTTTAATTTTGCTCATGACTGATAATGTCCTCTGCTGCATTGTCTTTATCAGGCTGCTTAAGATCGTAACTGAGTCGGGTTCTCAGCCACGCCGGGTCATCGTCGGTGGTGGCACCGCCATAAATCTGGAACATATGATCAACATGGCCTTCAGGCGCATCAGTAAGCGGGTAGCGCCCGTTTTCCAGCGCCGACTCAACCCATTTCGTGTCGAACTCACAGGCAAAAACGGAAAATGCCTGAGACTCTATCTGGGTGTTGAAGAGCGTGCGCACGCGACCGGGGCTGAGCGGGTCGATTTTGATACCCGTATCGGCCATATCCTGACCCGACAGCAGACGACGAACGGCGGCAACAAGAATGTACGTACCGACCTCCTGTACGTGCGGCCCACCCATACGGGCCGCTTCTTCACTGCGCAGGCTGCGCTCGCCAACTACCACGACAAAGCGACCGTGGGTGACAAACCGTTGCCGAGCTGTGCTGTATGGCTCGGTTTTTTGGACCCCGCCGAACGTCACCCAGACGGCAGGCAGCTGGCGCAGTACCTCCGCAGGCTCGCCATCCAGCTCGCCGCCGTAGGAGCGCACGTTCTTCGCCATACGCCCCATACCTTTGCGAAGGCGCTCCACGATGGCTTTTTCAATATCCGTAATCACCATCAGAAACTTCCTCCGCCAGTCTGGTCACGCCCGAAGACGCGACCACCTGACACCATCCGCGCACCGGTTCCGCTTTTCACCACTTCACCCGTCGTCGTGCGGCCCAGATTGATTCGCCCGGATGCAACTTTTTCCAGGTAACGAACGGTGTCCTCATACCGCTCGCGGATTTCCGCTGTCATCTGGGTCTCAGAGCCGCACAGAAGATAGCGGGCGATGTTGCAGCAGCGACCAACGAGAACACGGGGCTCATCAGCCCAGGGCACCGGATAGCGACCGCAGAGATATCCGTCGATTTCAGCGCTGGCCTGAACGAGTGCGCCGTTCAGCACATCATCGTCAATCTGCCCGGTGTAGTTGCGGTCGGTGAGCGACACGCACTCACGCTCACCAAACGCCCTGACCATGTCCTCCCGGTTCGCGTACATGGCTTACCCCTTGGCCTTTTTGTCCGTGTTTTCCGAACCGGCCTGCAGCGCATCCAGCGTCTGACTCAGTGCATCACGTACTGTCTCCAGCTCCGTGATGGTGCCGTTTGCACTGGCAAGCTGCTGCTTAAGCGCGTCGCCATCCTGGTTGAGCTGCAGAACCGTCGCCTCCAGCTCGCTGACGCGTGCCTTGAGGCCGTCACGCTCGGTGGTCAGGGCCGAAACAGCATCGCCGTCGCCAGCGTTTTCAGGCACATCCTGCAAACGAACCACAATCAGATTGGGATCGTTTTCCAGAATCTGGAGTTCGCTGTCGCTGAAATGGTCATCCGGCCAGGTGACAGTATTCGCGCTGTGGGCGATGCCGAGACGGCGAAAGCCATCGCGGCGGGCAGTGATTTGAATCGGCATTATGCGTCCTCCCCGGTGGAGCCATACGCCATCTGCCAGAAGCCGTAGCCACCATTTGCACGGGCTTCAGCACCGAAGATGAACTTCTTGCGCATAAAGACGTTGTCAGCGTTGTAGTCGGTCTGCTCGACAAAGACCGGTTTTTTACGCTCCTGATAAATCAGGGGCTTCACGGGTTTTGACGTGTCCAGAAGGAACCAGGCGGTATCTGACGTCAGCTCCGGCACAACCAGAACTTCAGCCGTCCCCTTGTATGGGTTTGGCGTATTGTCAGGGAAGCGTTCAGCCGTCATCAGATAGTTGGCATCGTCTTCAAGAGCCGGAGGCACAACCAGGATGGTCGGGCGAATTTTCAGGGACGCGCCTTCATCATCCTTCAGGCTGCGCATGGCCGTTCGTGCAGCCCCGTAACTTGCTTTTGCGGCGGCAAGCGAGGTAACGGCAAGCTTTTTCGTGCCTTTGTTAGAGACCGACTTGCCCCCCGAAAGGTGGTCGGTATCAAAGAAGGGCTGACCGTCGTAGCAAAGATTGGTGAAACCTTTGCTCAGGAGAGCGAAGACGATATCGGCAGGCAGTTCTGCAGCGGACTGGCCCGCACCTTTCGCCTGCAGGGCATAGCCCATGATTTGATCGTCTTCGATATCGTTACGTTCAACTTCTACCGTCGCTTCCCAGTCTTTGTTGCGGATGGTGTAGTTGAACGCGGCGAGCGCTTTAACCACCTTGTCGCCAATCCACTCACGCATTTTCGGGAAACGGCTCAGCCAGCTGTAGTCGTTTTCTTTCCCGGTCGACGGCACCACCATGGCAATCTTCTGCCAGTCGGACGGAGCCTGATCAAAGGCGTTCTGGAAGGTCGCTTTCAGATTAATGAAAATCTGACGTACATTTTTTACGTTAATTAACACGGTTCTCTCCTTATTAAATCAGAACCCAGACGCCATCATTCTCAAGACCAAGCACCTTTCCGGCGATCGGACGGGCGTTGGTATCACTGGTTTTGGCCACGGTCTGGCTGTCCACCACGTAGCAATCCTTGCCAGTCTGCGCCAGCGTGACCGGGTCAGCAGTGCTGTTAGCAAGGAACCAGGCTTTACCACGACGAACCAGCACGCTCGCATCACCGGCGGCACCGGCAGAGTTATCCACCCAGCCATCACAGATGCCGAGGGTGGTATTGGCCGCCGTGGCGCTGCCTGGTACAGCAAAGCCCGCTGCGTTGGCCGCAATAATGTGGCCGCCAAAGAGTTCAGTGGCTGCCGCAACCGGGACGGCAAACAGCTGGCCGTCGCGATAAGGGGTATGACGATCCATTTCGCTCTCCTTTATTTGAGGTATTTCGCGACGCTTTCCGGGTCATTGCCCATCATTGAGCAGATGGCCGGGTCAATCACATCATCTTCAGCACCCTGTGACGGGCGTGACGGAAGGCCAGCAGGCGGTTGCCCCTGAGTCTGACTGGTAGTCAGTGCGGCAATCTTTGGCGATTTTTCGATAAAGGCGGTAAGACTGGCCGGATCGGATTTCGCCAGTGATGCAGCCCATTCCTGCTGTGCAGGAAGCAGACGACCGTCGCCGAGGGCAACCGTAATCAACGCTTCAGCCTGCTGCGTGGCGAGTGCGGCGGTATTACCCGCACCGGCGCGCTCTGTTGCCTGCTGAACGGCTGAATGCATGACCTCCACCGAAACCCATTTAGCCGGGTCAGGCGTGTCGAGTTTTGCTGACAGGTCGGCGATGCTCTGCGCGTTCTGGTTCAGGATATCCAGCAGACTGACCGACGCCGCTGCAGTCCCCTGACCACTGGAAATCATGGTGATAATTTTTTGTAGCTCAGCCATGATCTCTTCTTTCGTTGAAGCGGTTGGCAGATTGAGCATCCAGCGCAGGTTGCTCAGTAGCTCGTTGAGAAATTCTTCATCCATTTCGGTCTGACCCTCTGTGGTTAAATGCGCGGCCATCAGGGAGGCGGCAGCAAGTAACACTTCCTCCATCCCGTCGACCGCAGGTGTATTGGTCAGCGCGGCGTTGAGCAACTCCATCACCTGACCGGTTTTGTCGTAAGAAAACACGGGTGAAATAAAGCGATACTCTTTCGCCTCGACCATCGCAGCCGCTGCGGCTGTCCACTCGACATCGATGGCGAACAAACCTTCACCGTCCCGCCACTCCAGCTTTTTGAAGAATGCAGCTGCAGGCGCAGGCAGACCGTTTTTAGCGGCCCGAAGGGTCTGGTGTTCGTAGTCCAGGACGTAGGGGGTGTCGCGGGCATCAGCTGCGGCAATAAGGCGCTCTGCAATTTCCCGCGTCATCAGCCAGGCGGCACATTCGGTCGGACGGCCATCACGGGCGCGGAATTCACCAGCCGGGAATAGCTGGATGACACCGGGAGTGGCGGTGTTAATTTCCTGGGTGAGTGAAGCGATGAGTGTCTTTTTCATGGTGCCGACGATACGGCACCACTGCGGGGAGGTTCAGATGAAGAGGTTCAGTGGATTATTGCTGAGGATCGTTTTCTTTGGTTGTCGGCTTATCGGGTTTAGCAGACTGACGCTTCTGATGCCGGCGGGCAAAGTATCGGTCAGTGAACCACTCAGCAACCTTTATAACCAGGCCCCCAAAGATGCCAATGAAAACCCACTGCTGCGGGGTGAAATAATCAAGGAAAGCTTTGAATGTGTCCAGTTGCTCGCTCCCGTAATGCATTTATGAGCCCAGACCTTTTTAAACCGCTTTTAAAAACGTCTGAATACCTTCTGGCCGAATCACTCTAGCACAATCAGACTGAACGCGTCACAGCGCCTTACAGGACGAATTTGCCCTCAGTCTAAAATACGTTTCAGATATTGCTCAGCCGTACTCTCCATCTTCTCCACGTCATCTTCGGTGAGATGCAGGAAAGGACGCGCGGGCATCTTAATTTTATACGCCCCGATAGTGTTCCACTGTTCAAAGTTGGAGCGGGATTTTTTAACGAACCGGTTACCCACTGAACCATCCTTGTTCTGGCGGTAGTAGGCTTTCTGGCTGCGGGCCGGAATGCTGATTTCCCCGCCTTCCTGATGGATGCGGGCGTATTTCACATTGGTCCCGACCGTCGCCTCATCATTCGTGCTGTACTGCGTGATACTCGCCGCCAGTCGACCGCTCTTCTGGAGAATTTTACCGCCCCGGCGCTGACGGGCATATGCCGGACTCCAGCCCATCCACGCGGGCCGCCCCTGTTGCCCAAAGTTTTCTTCAACCGCATCCCCCATGGCAGCGGCCATCTCACGCATCAGGGGGGCGCGGTTTTCCAGCTTTTTAATGAGTTCACCGAGTGAGCGCTCAAAGTCACCAATGTCATACCTGATGGCGTAGCTCATGATTTCAGCTCCAACAGCTGCGCCGCGCGTTCAGATAACACATCGCCAGGGGTGACGGTAGCACCGGCGTTTACAAGCGACAGACGCCAGCCATCGTCCGACTGCACACCACGTACGGCGCGGGTGCCGTTCTGCCCGGAGAGGAGCCACACCAGAGCGTCATCATCAAGCCAGACACCAGCTGGCTGACGGAGCAGAACGGGAAGCTCTGACCACATCGGGCCCGGAGCCAGCCGGACATCCTCTTCGTGAATGCTTAATGTGATCGCACCGTTAACACCACGCTCTTCGAGGCGATTCAGCAGCTCAGGCTGGATACCGCCAACGCGCCTCAGGTCGCCACGGGTCTTCTGCCGCACGCTGACGGTGTCGACCCAGCGACGCACATCATCGCTGACGGCATCCAGCACAGCAGGTTCAGACAGGGTTTCATGGATAGCCTGAGAGGCAATCCGGGGCGTGGTGGTTGCAGATTTATCCATAAGGCGCTGTCCGAGAGAAGAGAGCCAGCCCTGACCCGGATTGTGCCCGAATCCGGCATCAGGCGTGTAAAGCTCGCCGTTGAAGCGTAACGCCTTAACGTCACGGGTTTCTTTTGGTCCCCATGCCTGCTGTACCGTAACAATGTCCTGCTCCCACGATTTGACCTCAATCCCCATGCGGTCTGCATCTGCCTGAGTTCGGGCACGAATGCGGCAGCGGCAGTGGTATCCGTCAGGCGGGTACATAAACTGCCACACAGGATCGTCATAGCGGGCTGTGAAACCATTAAGTCTGGCGTGGAGTGGCCGGGTGTGCATGTCCATGACGGCCACGCGTTCCCATATGGGGCGAAACTCCGCGTTGGCCATCTGCTCCGCATAGCGACCGGCACCATAGGCCGCCTGCATATTGGTTTCAAAGATGGTGCGCAGACGGCGTGGCGTGAGTTGTTTACCCTCCAGAACGCCATCCTCATCGGCGACCAGCCTGGCACGGTCGGCAAGCCAGCCCTTACGGATCAACGTTGGGGTAATCTGCCGTTCGAAGTCCCGGAGCGTGCCGCCGTTAGCAATATGCTCGCGAAGCGATTTATGAATATCCTCAAGCACATCCTGTTTAAGGACGCCCGCCACGGTGAAACTGGTGGCATGGGCGCGGGCCTCAATATCGTGCCAGTTAAAACCGGTGGCGTAGCCCTTCGATTCGAAGTAGGCAATCGCTTCTTCGGGCTTTAACCCGATGGCGTACCCCAGATCAACATCAGCTTTCGGCATTGAGTCGCCCCCAGACCTCGCTGACAAACAGCGCCTGCTTTATCAGCTGTTGCAGCTGCGTATCATCCAGCTGAGGGTAACTCGCAGCAATGATATCCAGAGCCTCATCAGGGCTTTGCCCCTTGCTCAGGCCCGAGACCAGCGGCGCAATCAGCTTATCCATGGCCACCGCGATGCTCTCTCCGGGCGACGTGGCGCTGTCCAGCGCATCCTGAGCAGGGTCAACAACCTCGCCCGTGGTGCTCAGTGCCGCGAAATGGCGGAATACTGGCGTGGTGCTCAGCCCTACCGGAGAGGAAACAGCAGGCGGCGTCAGCACAGCTTCGTTCTCTTTTGGCACCGGAATGCCAACCTTTTTGTGTATCCATGACGTCGGGATAGTGTCCATCCCGGCGCGTACCAGCGCGGAAACACCATTAGCAAAGGTTTCAATGCTCTCCAGCTCACGGGTATCAAATACCAGGCGCGGCTGACGGCGCGGGCTGACGTTATAACCATTAATGGCCAGTAACATACGAATGAAGCCACGATAAAACCCTTCCAGCTGGCGGGCATCAGCGGTCAGCAGATCGTGGCGGACTTCGTTATGCACATTGCCAAGAGCGTGTGTTGAGGACTTACCGTCCGCCTGTGACGTCAGCGTGCCGCCGAGAATGACCTTTGATGCTGTACGTTCACACCAGTTAATCATCGCCATGAAAGGATCGGACTGCCCCTCAGCGGCATCCTTAAATTCGATTTTGGTGTTATCAGGGATGATCCCCGAGGCGTTATGACCGATGCTGACCAGCGCCTCCATGAGTTTATCCTGTTCATCCTGGCTGGCTCCGGGCATATACGACCCGATGCGCGGTGGCAGCCCGTAGATTTCCAGGAACTCAGCGAGATCGCGAACGCTGTAGTTTTTAAACAGATATGGCCAGACCAGCACGCGGTATAACCCTGACTGCGCGATATAGCCTGACTTGGCGTTATGCGTATGCACCAGCCAGCCAAACGGCCAGAGTTCTTCTCCACCCAGCGTGCCGGTGTTAAGACGCACCTCGTCCCCGGCTTCCGGCGTGGTACAGAACCAGCGATGCGGACGCAGTTTGATTTTGACGGGAAGCCACAGATTGCCGTCAAGTTCCCACTTTTCAATCTCCTGAGCGGAAAAGCCATGCCCGATAGCTTCAGCCGCATTCAGGGTAATATCTTCCATCTCCTGAAGGTCAGCGAACCAGCTGGCCACCATCGCGGCGATCTGCTTTTCTTCCGCCGTCGCGTTCGGCGGTGGCTCAATGCTCCAGTCCAGAGTGAGCAGCGCATTCTTACGCTTGGCCATTTCAGAAAAGATATGCCCGTCCCGCTCAACCATATCTTCGAAAAGGTCAGCCTGAGCCGCCAGGTCGCCGCGCTCAGCCGCTTCCAGCAGGCGAGGAAGCCGGGCAATAGTCATTCCCCGTGAGGGGTGAGTTGGCCAGTCACGCTGTAGCTCGAACGTGCGGGAGGTCTGGGGGGCTTTAAGCACCTCTTTATTAAGCGGGCGACCATACTGGTCAAGAATCTGAACCATTATCAAAATCCTCCTGAAGGACCGAACCTGTCCCCGCTATGGCCACGGCGGGGAACAGCTTTAAATTCGAAATTGCCAGCGCCGGAAACGGCCAGCATCCAGAGCATATGCAGGGCATCAGGCCCGTCATCATGGTCAGCTTTGGGGAAGTGCCGGAGCTGGTCGATGAGAGTGGTCTGCGAAGGGTGCAGGCGTATCAGGCCGTTGGCCATATGTGGCTGCAGTGACTCAATGCGCAGGAGCTTATCAACCGAAGGCGTGACGGCTCTGGCAGGCACGGGGATACCCATCGCAGCGGAGCGCTTCACCAGTTCGGTGCGCAGGAACTCCTGGAACTGGACGGACTCGACCGCCCAGACGAGGCAGTTATATTCCCGCTGCAGCTCGATAACGTCAGAAATAATTTTGTCCGGCACACGCTTTCGGATACGCGCTTCAACAACGTCCAGAATGCCGGTATAGCGATTGAAACCGCCAACCAGCAACGCAGAAGGGTCACGGCTGTTGCCATGTTTACCCAGGCTCGGGTCACATGCGCCATAGAAGCGCCACTCGTTAAGGCGGTTGACCCAGAAATTAATGCAGCCGGTAAATGGCGCATCTTCGCCGCTGACGGGATCGTTCTGATATTCCGCATCAAAGGTACTGTGGCCATCACGGGCACGGATGAGCATCAGGGCATAAAGCGGACGCGCAGCCCATGACACAACAGCACCTTCATCCATCTCAGCCTGATGCTCACGGTAGTATGCCTGCGCCAGCATCTGACCATCTTCGTCGTTGTTGCGCAGGATCTCTTCCCATTTATCCCACAGCGACATATTGTGCGGCCAGCTGATGAGCGCCTTGAAGCGGGCCCGCGTCCATAGCGGATTTTTAAGGGTGCGGGAAAGCACGGAGTCGTAGTGCAGGATTGTCCCGATATACACCACATCGAACTTGGCCCCCGCGCCGCCGAGCGGCAGGACGGTTTTTTTGAGCCAGTTATCGAGCTTGTCACGCTGCTCAGGGTTACGCACCAGCTCATCGTTCTCGATATCATCGAGCACAGCCAGGTCAGGACGATACGGGCCATGGCGCAGACCACGCAGCTTTTTGCCACTACCGGCGACCTGCACCTTAATGTCGTTTCGGGTGAGGATTGTCCCGGCCTGCCAGACGCGGCCACCGCCCGTCGCTTCAGGGAAGTCCATCAGCAGGCGGGGGTTAAACTGCAGTTCCGCCTTTATCGCCTCCAGCATCGGATAGGCCTGGTCGATGGAGTCCATAATGATGACCGGGTAATGCTTGAGCGCCAGTACAATGCACCAGATGACAAAAAGCTGACTTACGATGGTGGATTTGGCTTCACCACGCGGAGCCGCTATCGCATCGTTCTGGCTTCCCGTAGCCTGGATGATTTCAGGCAGGCGCTTATAGAGATAGTTATGCAATTCACTGCGGGCAGCATGGCGGACATAGTGCGGAAAATAATGCTGCACAAAGTATTCAAACCCCGTTACAGGGTCAGCAACGAGGCCACGACGTTCAGCAATTGCAGCTGCGGAGGGGTCAAAGCCCACATCTTCGGCTTCAATGGTGCGACGAAGACTGGCGGACAGCTCCGCCAGTTCGGCAAGAAAATCTTTGCTGGATAATTTATTGGTTCTGGCCACTCGATTAATTCCCGTTTAACGCATCGTTAACCGCCTTTTCAAACCTGGCCTTGGCGTTCCATCTCTCATTACGCATGGAGAACTCAAGTTCTTCGGTACGACCATCAACGAAGTGAACTCTGACTTCATCACGGAATTCAGGCGCGTCAACATAAGCCACCTGGCTTGCCATAACGCTTACACGCGAGTTAACAGGGATAAGTTTGTCAGCCATAGTGCTTCTCCATCTCTTTACCGAAGGGTTCAAGGATTTCCACGAACGCGCCCAGATGCTTCGGATAGTGCTCGGCGACAAATGCGCTGAGCTTCTGGATAACATCCAGCGCCACCGCCAGCTGACTCACCTCCGGCAGTATTTTCTTGTTGGCTGCGACGGCTTTGTTAAATGCATCGGCAAGGCTTGCCAGAAGCTCGACGCGTTCCCCCGGAGGGAGCTGAGACTCGGTTGTCAGCAGTTCCAGCGTGGTCTGATACTGGGTCATTAACCCGGTGAGAATGGCTCGGCCAATCTCCTCAAGACCATTCCCGGCCATAAGGTGAGCGGCGCGTAACTTGTCCCAGTCATCGCCTGCGTCCTGTGCTTCCTTCTTCCAGCGGCGAGCTGTCGCAAATGCCACGCCAGCCTGAGCGGAGGCGATTTCGAGCGACATCTGGCCGAAGATATAAGATCGTCGCAGTTTTTCCCGTGTTTCCTGCGGATGCGCCATATCACAGCTCCAGTTTTGCGCGAATGAGCAGAATGGCTACCGTGATGACGCCGCCCGCGATGCCACCTGTAATCGCACCGGCAGAGGCACCACGGCGAGCGGCATCGTCGCTGATGTTAGTGAGACGAACATCAATCCGGCTCAGCTTGTCATTAATCCCGCCCAGAATGTCCGGGCTGACGGGAGCCTGCAGGCGGTCGAGCTGAGCTGAAATCCGGCTCAGCGTTTCCTGTTCGCTCTGGCTGATTGTCGCGCGACGGGTTCGGCGCTTGTGTCTGGCTTTCATTTGTCCTGTTTCCTGTCCAGTTTGTTATCAATGCGCTCGATAGCCGCTCGCAGCTCCCTCATCGCATCCATCATTGCGGTGTAATTACTTTTGGCATCCTCACGGCGCTGGTATTCATCCCGGATGCGATCAACCGCCTTTTCCAGGTCGGTGATGTCTTTTTGCAGACGACGTATCCAGATGGTGCCGAAGGTTGCAGCCAGCGCCAGCGCAATCTGAAAGGCCATATCAAGAGTCATAATATTTTTCACTTCCTGTAATACTCGTTTATTGCCTGCAGCCTGCCCTCAAGGAGCTGGCACCATGCGCCGTATTCCGCTGAAAACGACACTATTCCCGTGGGGGAGAGTCCGCCACCGGTGCCTGTGGCCTGGCCGGAATGACCAGAAGTGCCGCTGGCGGTGGCTGGCAGATGCTGACCAGCGGGGAGGCTTTCGGTTCCGGGGTAGCCGAAGGCTTCACGGAAGAGCTGCAGGCCACCAGGACCAATGCCGGTATAACCAGGACCATCTTTATCAAGTGCATCTTTAAGCCTCTTTTTAAGATCGCGAACAGTCTCGTCATGTGCCTTTTGTTTTTCAGCCAGCTCGCGGGTCAGCGCATCCGCTTTCTGCTGCCAGGCGTTCTGCTTATCAAGTGCAGCCTTCAGGTCAGTTGCATATTGATTCGCAGCACTGAGCCGCTCCTGATCCCACTGCCGTTCTTTTTCACTGAAACCATCAGTCAGGCTTTGCTTCTCCTTGCTGAAGGCCAGCGCCTGAGCGTCCAGCCTGTTGCCTGTGATGAAGGTGCCGAACCATATCCCGCAGCCTGTCAGCACCACGACGACGAGCAGCGGTTTCCAGCTAACCTTCAGGATTTTCAGGGCTGCTTCCCACATCGCGCACCTCTCTGGCTCGTTTGATGGACATGTGTTTTGATGCCTGGCTCTGTGCCACCCATGCGCCCAGATAGGTGAAATACAGCTCACCAGGTGTTTCGGGACGGGTTACGGTGATCCAGACCAGCACGAAGGAACTGACCAGGAAGGCCAGAAAAACGATGGTATCTGACGTTGAGAGACGACCGGTGGCCGGGTTCGTCACCAGATCGCGCAGAGAGATCGTCATAGCGCCGCCTTAGCGACATTCAGCCGCGCCAAACGGTCGGCCTGACCTTCAGCCGGAGGGTTGATACGGCGGGTGACAGCCAGAAAATCGCCTTTGTCCGCCAGCTCGTTGCAGCCATTAGCCTTCCAGTACCAGG
The DNA here is from genome assembly GCF_000801755.2 of Enterobacter sp. E20. Classification (NCBI taxonomy): domain Bacteria; kingdom Pseudomonadati; phylum Pseudomonadota; class Gammaproteobacteria; order Enterobacterales; family Enterobacteriaceae; genus Enterobacter; species Enterobacter sp. E20. Next base: position 1,697,107 of record NZ_CP012999.1, on the reverse strand, counting down.
CCGCGCTGCGGGCTGCGTTGACATACTCCAGTAGCAAATCGGGGTTAGCGATGAGATCGAGACCCAGCGCCTTACCACAAAGCACGTAATTATTGCGCAGGGTAATCTGAATCAGGCCACGCCCGCGAAAGCGCCAGCCATCGCCTGATGCTTCATTACCGTTACCACCCTGATTCGCGTAAACATAATTCGCCATTTTTTCAGGGTTACGGGTATAGCGGCGGGCAAATTCAATCTCGCCGGGCTCGATAATACGATTCTTATTGAGATCGAAGTCGCTGCGGAAAATACGCGCCACGCGCTCAGCATCTGAATAATAGAGATTTTCACTGAGCCGACTGAAACCCGCGCTTTCATGGCCGGTTTGAGCAATAAAGGCGGCAAGCCGGGCGGGTGTACTAATCTGGAATTCAGCGGTGGCTTTACTGAATGGTTCAAACCAGCGTTGCGCCATCACTGGCGAAAGGCCTGCTGCTCGCTGAAATTGTGGGAGTGTTAAAAGCATAACGCCATCCGGTTAAAAAGGGATGGCGTCAGTATTTCATCGGGTTAGGTGAATAATCAGGTGAAGGGGTTCAGTGGCTTATTGAGTAACATCAATTATCTCTACATCGTCACTTTCTTCAATATGCGCAGGAGGTGGGTTGTTAATTGCAAATTTACATTCCTTACCCTGTTTTATGTATGATTCACCCTGCGCATTCACAGCCTTAACATTATCAGTTTTTAATGAAGATAGCCTTGCCATCCAATATGAGTAAGCTGCTGCTGGTAACGTAGCGCAAGAGCTAAAAGGTGTAGGGTTTAAAAGAAGATTCTCCCCATACAATTTTTTCGCATCCTCATCAAGGAGGAGGAAATGACGACTCACTGCAACAACTTCAGGTGTAAGATATCCCAGATTCTTGTACATATCAAAAACAGCAGTTGCACCCATTAAAGTGCTCTGCGTTTCATTAAATATTCTCTTGGTTTCCTCAAGTTGATTTTTATAAGTCTCTACTGCTTTTGTATTGGGTACTGTTTTTGCTACTGCAGTAGTACTAAATACCACCAAGAAAAATGCCATATATCTCATTGCATTGCCCATTAGAATAATTTTCCTTGACTGTTACAATCTTTGTTTTTCTGCTGTGCAAGAAGTTCCCACGCAAAGCGATCACTAAATCCATACTTAGGGCAAAGAAAGGTCATGGCCATAAGAGAGGATGAACCTTGTTCACGCACTTCGGCGAACTCGGCGAGAAAGCGACGGTTACGTAATTCACGAAGGGCACGATCACAGCGCGGTAAATAGAGAACTTCGCCGCCGAAATTCTTGATAAGTAATTGAGTTTTCTCATCGCCGATAGTATCGCGCAGGAGGGCTGCACGGCTGGCCCCCATAGCGCGGAGGCCTTTACCTATCGGGAACGTGGTACCACCAAAAGCAGAAAGAAGCTGCTCGGTCGCCGGGAAGCCTATCAGGTCAGCTATTTGTATCACTGCTGATGGCAGCAGCTCCGTTACCTGTTCCAGATTCATTATTACGCTCCCGCTTTTTTCGCCGACTCGCATCAATGCTGAGAGCCTGCATGAGTTTGGTTAACTGTTCTGTCGTCAACCACTCGATGTATTTGACGTGGAACATATGATCGCACATTTTCTCGGCATAATTCCACGGACGTTTTGCATCTGCAAGTAATGCATGAATTTTAGCAAGAATTGATTCACGCGTTTTGGCAACCTTTGGGCGTCGACCGTGTTTTGCTGAGTAGCGAGGAAAGCCCTTATCATGCATATATTCCCTGACAGCCTGCAGCTCGTTGAGGGTGCATTTAGTGGATGATGTTTTACCGTTGCATAAGCGAGACAACACGCTGCGGTAAGTAACATCATCCCATCCTAAATATGCCTGACCCGCTTTAATAGCCCCGATAAGGCCTCGTTTTGCTGGCGTGGACATAATATTCCTCCTGTTGGTTGCCATTATCGCAGGCACTTTGTGAAGTGCCTGCTGTAATGACTTACTTTAAAGGTTCCATTTTGCTGACTGATATACCACCGATTTTCCCTTCAACCCTGACAACCAGACGACCATTGCGCATATGCCAGGCTGCTGATCGGGTTATTACAATTTCCCGCTCCGATACACCGGGCGTCAGGTAATAATGGAACTGTGAGCCAACGGGGAAGCGCTGGTTAAACGTCTTTGCTGTCAGATTTCTCAGGAGATGTCTCATCGTTTTCCTCCAGGTTCGCATCGGTCGCGATAATGCTCAAAGGCCACAAGAGAAAGGCAAACCAGCAATTCTGGCGGGATAGATTAGCTAATCCCACTAATCGGACAAGGATGCATACCCAACACCAGCCAAGTGTTAAATACATCGCCAGAAATATGAGGACTAAAGCTATATCCATCACTTTATCCCCCGCAGTTTCTTGAAAGATTCAATCGCCTTTTTCATATCAGCCTGAGTACCCTTATTGCGAACTGTACGGTTGCTGGCGTCGTAATAGTTGAAGCGCAACTTAAGCGGCACCGCCAACAACTCGACAACCTGACTGTTATCGCGGAAGTACCAGACTCGGCGGTTTCCGTTATCCAGGAACTTACAACCGGATACGCTATGCATGACCCACCTCCATTGACGGGCCGCGTTTGCGATAGGCCGCAATCGACACGCTTTCCCAGTTCTGGTAGAGGAACAGCAGGCCCAGCTCACAGGCGCGATCAAACTCCCTGGTTGCGCCGGTGCTCTTTTCCCACCCGTCTAGGAGGAAAACAGCATCAGCCTGCTCAAGCATGGACAATGTAATTTGCAGGTACTGCTCATGCTGCAGGCCGTCCGGAAGAATGGCCGGGTTAAGAACGGTGAAGCCGCGCTCTTCCAGGATGCGAGCCTCAGCGTTGAATTCATCGCGGTTAAAGTTGTGATACCCGGTCATTGGCCCGGCAATGAAAACCACTGGCTTACGCTCAGAATGTTTATTTATATTCATCAGAGGTACCTCGCATGATTTTTCCAGCGGTTCTGTGCAGCGCTGCGTTTCTTTTTGTCGCACCACTCGTTGCCTGGCTGGGGTATCGTTGCTGGCCAGCCTGTCATCGCTTTACGGTTACTGAATTTGAAAGGCATGCGCAGCATTCTTCTTGCTTTGCGGTTTGTCATTTGGCTGCCTCCTCAGAGCGGAACATCATGATTGTCAGAGCACCCTTTGTGGCGAGACGAACGGTAGTACCAGGCTCAATGCTCTGCAGATCGAAGGCATCGTACAACTCATCAACAGCCTTCTGGCGACGTGATGACTTACGATGCTTATCCCAGGATTTCAAGACCACAGAGGTAAACCACTTACCGGCCTGGACCATGATGAATAGCCAACCCATGAAAGCGAGTCCGGTATTAAGAATTTCGGTGATGGTCATATGGTTTTCCCCTGTGGACGATTTGATACTGCGATAGCCTTGCGGCACGCGTCCCAAATGTCCTCTGCGAAATCACAGGCTTTTTCTCCGCCACCACATGCCTGACATAGGATTTCGTACACGCTGTCGGGGATATCCTCTGGCACTACCGGTGCTGGCGCGGCGGCATACAATTCAGTCGCGATTGCTATTCCAATATGCTCTCCATACAGCACGGGCTCTCTGGCTCCATTGATGAACGCCACAGGCTCAACGGCCAGTGATGCCAACGTATTAGCACGAGTGAACTGGACATCAAGCGCCGTAGCCAGTCGACTGACCAGCTTTGCGATCTCGATTAAGGGGATATCAGCACCCATTGCCGCTGCGAATTCGTGACCAGCCCGCACCAGTTCTTTGACTGGTGTGGTTTCCAGTTGATATGAGGTTTTCATTTTGTTGCTCCGATATGTTCGCATTTATTAGCTGAATTGCTTACCGCGTGGTGCAGCTGCGCATTGCGGCCAGCCAGATATCCCTCGCTTTCAGCCTTATCCGTTCCCCTGGCTTTGCCGGGTTTGCGCGGTTCCAGCTTTTTCATGCCTTCGCTTAATTTCCGGCTGCGGTAGCACTCCATCAGTGTTGTCTCCGCCTCCGTAACGGCGAAATCACTGACAACGGCATAAGCACCGTTGACCCAGGCGGAGCAGAAGGTATCTGCGCGGGCAACTTTGGTGGCTTGTTTGATGTTCTTGCGTAATGTGGAGAGGTAATCACGGCGGGCTTTCGCCAGTTGCTTACCCAGAACTTCGAATGAATATGCCGCTATCTGAGGGCGTTCGTCGGGGCCGTAATAGTGTATGGTGCGTTTTGCTGGCTTGCCCCACTGCTCAGTGCCATGGCTGGTATAAAACTTCACACCAAAAACGCGGGCGACCATCTCTGCCAGTATTGCCATATATTCCGGCATCTTCTCAGCATGAGAGGGGGCCTTCTGGGTAGAAGCTTCATTGATATCCATCAGATCAGCATCAGCCTCAGTCAGCTTGTGGGTTTCCATCAGGCGCTGAGCGCGGCGGAGGGCAAGTGCGGCTTCTTCGGCGCTGGAGTTATTACGCGCCATCGCGAGCAGCTTTTTAATTCTCTGGATGTATTTCTCTTTATTTTCCATTGTTCAACTCCTGAATTTGGCGTAAGCCAGCCCCTGCGGGTTTACGCCATTTTTAAAAGTGATTTAAATTACGGTTAAAATCAGTTCACGAGTTTCAGCGATTCAATATTCGCGAAATAAGGCTCCTGATTTATTTCCACGACCGTGACCTTATAAAGGTCATTTGCCAAATCTACCGTTCTGACTACACGGCCACCGCGTAAACCAGTGGCTGGCTGGTAGATAAATGAACTGCCTTTAGGGTAAAGGGCATTGAATTCTTTAGCTTTCATATGGTACTCCCCAGCCGCGATGCGCGGCGTGGCGGCAGAACTCCATACGCGAAGCCGCATAAATGGAGTTCACCTCCATTTTTGCCAGACTGAATGCCTGCTTCCATGAATCCGCTGCCCGCTGAAACTCGCCGTTCTGTTCGGCAATGACAGCTCTGATTGCATACAACATGAAGGGGCTGAGAGGCTTGCCCGCTTTAACACGATCAAAGAGAGTGGCCATCTCACACCCCCACGCCAGCGATATCGAGAGGAATGGCGCGATACTGATCGCTTTCACCAACGCGCTCATAAACACGGATATAAGAGCGGCTGCCGACAACCTGAACGGCCTCGCCGATTGCCTCCATCGCCTTGACCCAGCGAGCGTCTGAAATATCAAGGCGGCGCAATGACAGAACCGCACCGGTGTTCACTTCACCTTCTTTTTCCGTCTGGAATGCGCGGGTGATAATGGCGCGAATCTCCGGGGTGGCATTCTCGGTCCAGTCTGCCAGACATTCATCAATCAGCGATTTAGCAGCCTGCAGGCGCTCGTCAAATGCGATACGGTCCTGCATGGCACGCTGAACCTTATAGCGGCCATCATAGCTGTAGAGCGTGACGTTACCTTTTTTACCGCCCAGGCTGACGCCGTACTGACTGGCGGAGATATCAACAAAGGCTCCGATATCGGAAAAGCCGCTAAGCTTGAACTCTGCCAGTGCAGCACTCAGGGCCGTCGCTTTTTCGACGATGCTACGCACCAGATCGTCACGCATCTGGTCGGTATCTTTAATCAGACTGACAGGGGTCAGTACGCCCTTGGCGTCAATCCAGTAACCCTCTGGCGCTGTTTTTTCAGTGAATTGCTTGTTTTCAGTGGACATTTTTACTCTCCTTAAATTGACGCGCTACTTTCTTAACTGCTTCGTTAACCTTTGCCAGCACGTGACCAGCCAGACCTTTACCGACTTTGTCAGCCACCTTGCTGACGATCTCGCTGTCGCCGTCATCAGGGATAACCCTGCAACCGACTTCAAAACCGCGAGATTTGTCTTTTATTTCAATAACAATCTTTGCCATATATCCCTCTGCTTAATGGAGTGATTCAGACCAGACCACCCGACACCCGCTTTCATCCTGATAAACGCCCTGGCGAAAGCGACCGTGGCGGTCATTGCCGGTAATATCAAATCGCGCCAGACCCTCTTTTTTCATTCGCTCACACCACGCATGGCGCACGATACGAATGACCGGCTGTGTGTTGCGCAGGGATACGCTTTTCACCTGAACCCCCTGAGCTGACAGAAATAAAATCAGCGTTTCTGCCCGGATCAACGCGGAGATAACACCTGCGTTGTCGGTATTTCCTGATGTTCTGGTCATGGTTAAATCCTCAGTTAATGAGCATTTCTGCGAACTTGCGGACAGCGCCTGCGCTGACTGCATTGCCACTGATATCGCTGTGACGGCTGACACCGCGCACCAGTTTGAAAAGACGTCTGGCGTTTCCGTTGCTCGCCCGGAATAGCGCCTCAGATACGTCAGGGTTCTCAGCATCCGGCAGCATACTGATCGCGATATCGCTGATATCGGCCTGCGGCAGGGATTCGCCGATGTTGAGCGCCAGACCCACGCGGCTGAAAAGCTGCTGATACTCACCGCGCTTGCCTTTCAGGTTGATAATGAGGCGAGGCATCCCGGCCAGAACGACACCGATACCGGCTTTGTCGTGGATGCGGCGCAGTGTTTCCAGCGCACGGTATGGAAGGTTCTCAGCCTCATCGACCATCAGGAGGCGACCTGAATCACGCAGGGCAGCAATACAGGCTTCGCTGAGTTCATGCATGTTGCCGCGTTTGCTGAGGCCAAGCAGCCCACACAGCTCTTCGAGCACAACACGGGCGGTATAGCCGGGGTCGGCCTCTATCAGCAGCGCATCACGATGCCTGGACGCGTATTCGCGCAAAATCATGGTTTTACCCAAGCCAGCAGCACCATAGAGAACGTTGATCTCCCCATCCAGGTGCGCCAAGCGAATGACCTCAATCCCTTTGCGGGAGGTCACTGTGGGGATATAGCGCGGCGTGATGCGACGCGACTTTTCCTTGTCGGCTTCGCGGGCAATGAAGCTGCGGGCCAGTTCGTCGATGCTTCCCACATCCCCCTGATATTTTCCCTGCAGGTACTGATTAACCACTGCCGGGCTTTTACCAAAAGCGCGGGCTACCTGTGTCTGGCTGTACCCCTTGCGGGACATAATTTCATTCAGTTCTGTTTGTAGGCTCATATGTCTCTCACTTACCGGGTATTACCGGTTTTTTTCAGATATTCATCACGGTCGGTTTCGAGGAAGAAATAATGCTCTTCTTCCGTAATCCGGCTGAATTCAGCCGGGATAAAACTCCCCAGATCGTCGAAGCGCTGGCCCGGTAATACAGAGCGGCCCTCTGCTTCAATTTCCTGGCGTTTGTCTTCAATACGGTTGAGGCGGCGCTGGCGGCGTTTCTCAACAGCCACATCCATTGCACTCACCGGTATTGCTGCACGTTTATTACCGTTCCAGATCGCCGTACAGACGTAGGTACCATCCATCCGGCGAACGATAACGGAAGAGGGATCGTGAATATCGAAAGCCACCCGGACCTCTTCGCTATCCACCTGGATTAATTCCTCAGAGAAGTAGTCGTTGTTAAACAGGCGCAACCAGCCACGCTGCGCGGTACGCACCATCTCCGGCATAAAGGCTTCGCGCAACTCAACATCAGTCAGATATTCAATATCGTCACCTTCAGCTTCGAGAACGGCCCGACGATAGGCAGCAGGTGTCATGTGACGTCCGTTACGTTTTGGAAGCTCGCGGTGTTCATGCGTGTTGTTGTATGCATCAACTTCGCTGGCGATCGCGTCAAGCAGCTGCTGCCAGGAGGGCAATTTACCCAGGGCATTACGCTGTACTGGCGTCAGCTCTCGCCCGTTCTCCTGCGCCTTGATGGCTGACTGGATAGCACGCGAGGTGATGCGGGCATGCTCCCGGTCAGCACTGTCGCCGCTGAACGTATCGAACTGCATGGCCACACGACGAGGAACCCCCTTGTTAAGCCGTTCGATGATACCGCGAGACTGAGGACGCCCCGGAATGCTGGTCGGGTGCTCAATACCAAGGCGGCTGAAAATACCCGTCACATCGGCATCAAGCGTTTTGTTTGTTTCACCGCCGCCGTTATCGGAATACACAAATAACGGTTTGCCGAAATGACGCATGGCGTAACGGTAGGCATCAGCAACAGCAATAACGCTTTCTGAAAGTGCCAGGCTCCAGCCCGTAATAAAGCGTGTCCGGCCATCAATAATTAACGTCAGCTCTGGAGTGAACGGGCGTCCATGGTCAGGGTGTGCCACTTTCATCTCAAGGGATTTACCATCCGCAATCCAGCAGCCATTAACCGGCATAAGGGACCAGTCACGCTTCTGGAAGCATTCATAAGCCAGCGCAGCCGAACCACTCACACGGCCACGGGCTTTCTCACGGCGCGGTAGCTTCTCCATGGCACGACGAACGGCATCATAAGAGGGGCATGCAGCAGCCATTGCAGGCTGGTCAGCATAGATAACAGACCACTCGTCCTGGAAATCCCGGTATGCCTCGCGCAGACTTGGGCCTTTGCGGTTACGCCAGTGAGCAAGGAACGCCGGAAGCCAGGTAATCTGCTCAGGCTTCTTCGCTTTAAGATGGCCAGGGGCCAGCATGGCCATACGCTCAACGCCGGGCTTTGTGGATTCAAAAATGGTCAGCCATTCCTGGAGGCTACGGGTACCAACACCGACACGGCTGGAGCCTTTGCGGGCATTGGCCATCTCAGCAGCCTTAAGCAGATGTGCAGGCAACGTACCTTTACGGGATTCGATAGAGATGTAGTTAACCGCTGCGGTACGGGACATCCCGGCATCGCGCAGTTTCTCCAATTCCATTGCCAGAACAGCACGAGCATCGGCGATCTCTTTCTGTTTATCAGTCAGAGAGCCCACTTCACGCTCAAGAAGAGCCGGGCACTGGCGAATCAGAGCAAGTTTACCGTTATCAGATGAACCTATATTCGAACTGGTTTTGGTTTCTTTTGTACTTACCTGTTGAGTTGATAATATTTCTTTGTAATAACGGTTCTTTAATTCTTCCTGAGTCACAATCGGTAACGAATCAATGTGGTATTCAAACGCTTTTGTACCAGTGCGTTTTCTTCTCATTGATGGATTCTTGGATGCAAGGTTGTCCAAAAATTTCCGACAACCTCTCTCTGTTGCTGGTACACCAGCACATCCAGCTAACTCAGATACCGTCGACCACATCACAGCACCTCACAATATCTTGAAGGCCAGATAACCGACGGTTCAACGCCTATTGCAGAAGCGATAATGCGCTCACCCTTAGGGTATTTACGGTCTAAAGCGTTATTGAGAGTGCGGGCATTTAAACCAGCGTTACGGGATAAACCAGCCAGGGTGGTCCCTTTCTTACGTAACTCGGCAATGATGTCAGCACGATGCCAATCACAAGAAGTGATTCCATTTGTTGATGTTTTCTGAGATTCTACTCGTTTATACATAGTAATAACTCATCTGTCTTACACACTGTAATAGTAGTGTTGATCACTAAAAGGAAAATTACAAGCTTTTATTGGTTCCTTTTGTGACTCAAATGACAACTATCGCGAACACGCATCTAATACTGGAGGAATCAATGAGTTATACAGAAAAGGATCCGCAGAACGAAAACGGCCCAAAAGTTCCTTTAAGTGATAATCAAAAAGGAACCACTTTTAGCGACAGGTTGCGGAAAGCGATAGACGGCAAGAGCATCCGTCAATTTGCGGCTGATTGCGGAATTAGTTATGGGGCGATGCATAAGTACTTTGCTGGCCACACACAACCGACACTGGACAACTTAGTTGTGCTGGCCCGTACAGCTGGAGTGAGTATCGAATGGCTTGCAACGGGTGAGCAGAGCAGTACTGGTACCAATTTAATTTCAAGGCCAGCAACTCCACCAAGTACAGCCATAAATGATGTGCATGGAAATGAAGTTGATTTAGAAGAGTTCATTTTTGTGCCGCGCTATAACGTGACTGCGTCTGCGGGCTACGGTGCTTGGAATGATGATGAAACGCCTATGTTCACGGTATCATTTAGACGTTATTGGGTGGTTAATCATTTGAAGGCTGATCCCAAACAGCTGTCTGTTATCAGCGTGCAAGGCGACTCGATGGAAGGCGTCCTGAACGACAAAGATATCATCCTTGTAAATCATGGTGATCGGGAACCTAGAGAGGGAATCTATGTATTGCGACTCGATGGACAATTAATCGTAAAACGAGTGCAGCGTTTGCCTGGAGCACAACTCATTGTTACGAGCACAAACCCGGTTTACAAGCCGTTCAACATTGACCTTAACAATGTCCCCTCGGATTTTTGTATTGTTGGCAAAGTGGTCTGGTATGGGCGGGTCATTTAACAGTTTTCAAAACATGTTTAATACCGATCTCATTGCTCTCAAACCAGTGCAAAAGTTAGCGCATTATTTCTCATAATCTATCATTTTCTGTCGAGCTGTGCGGAATCCTCACCGCGCCTCGCATCCCTTGCTATCCAAGGCTTCCGCCGACTTATCAAGCTTCTTTCCCTCATGCAGAAACGATCACCTCCCCACAATACGCTTATCCTCTCGTTAGGAATGGAACTGTATTCCCTTATACAAAAAAACCTCACACAGAGCGTCTGGTGAGGTCAAAATGTAGTTTTAAATGATGAAACTACCCTTCTGAATCTTTTCAGTACTATTCAAAGTTATAGATAGTTACTAATCCCGCAAAACCCCTTTCGGGGTATCTATCATCTGAAGATGTTCCACACTTCATAAATCGTCGCCATTATGAATACTGCACTAAAGAAGTAAGGCCAAAATCGAAGGATTAACCAACTAATACCGCACACCAGGCCAATACCAAGTATCATATCTATAAGCGGGTTAATCCACATGTCATTTAACCTCTTCAGTATTAGTCAATCCATTCGATATGGTCTTCGTTCAGTTGGTATGCGAAATCATCAGGCTCTCTTCCTACCATCATTGTGTTTATATAATAGAGTAGATCATCTATTGTTTTTGTTCTACTCGCATACATTACCCACGCATTGCCATTAGATTCTACCTTGAATACAGTTTGATCTTCTTCTCTTACCACATAAGTACGTTCGTTGTCTTTTTCGGATATGGTTATTTCACTAATCAGCTTCCCGCTGTTATCAGTAATTAGTATGTGCTTTAGTATATCTCTATGGTAGGTGATATCATAAAGATAGTAAGCACCTATGTAACTCGAATCAATTCTTCGGCATTTAACAGAAGATATAACTTTAGCTATATGCTCGTTAGCCTTACGTCTAATTACTGTATTATCTTGATTAGTAAGTTGCTCAATATCATATGTGTAATTCAAAGTAACTGCTTCACATTGATTCTCAAGCGAGTTGATCTTTGCAATCAATTCATCCTTTTCTAAAATTCGTTTCCTCTTAAATTCCATTATTGCAAACAATTCACTTTCATCGTTTGCACTCTGAACCTTTTCATTTAGCAATGCTATTTTTCCATTCACATCAGAAAGTAATCGTTTTAAGGTATCAAGTGACTGATTACTTTTTTCATCACCATAGATTTCATCAAGGTTCAGATTTTTGATATGTTGTAAGAGTACCTTTTCAGTTTCAAAGTACCGTAACATTTTGGAATTACACTTTTCATCTTTTGTTCGTTGCCTGTAACAACGTAAGTATTGTCCACCATTAGACATGGATTGGACGATCATCGGACTACCGCACTCATTACATTTAGTAAGTCCATTGAACAGATTTCTTTGTTTAGTAGTTGTACTTTTTTGCTTTTTGGAAGATACATTCCTATCCATCATTGATTGTACTCTTGAAAAGAGATCATCCTCAATCACTACTGGATAGATACGCTTTGCATTATCGTTAGCTTCTTTCTTTATTTTAGTATTCTCTAAGATCCGCTTTTCAGCATCATTAGTACTTTCATTATCTTTTTTAGGTATGGTGGTGTACTTACCAACAAGGTAGCCATTAAGCCGACGATCACGCAATTTGTTGTAAACCGTAACGGTATTCCAGCCTTTTCCGTTGTACCTCTCCCCTTCTTTGTTCAGAAGATTCACGATCTGAGTTACACCATAACCATCACGGTATAACTCAAATATTTTTGTAATTGTCTGAACCTTCTGAACATCCAATTCATAAGACTTCTTATCCTGACTTAATGACAGCCAATCAGGGGTATTGTTGTTAAGAGCAATACCAGTATCTACAGAGTCTTTTTTACGTTTTTGCCATGACTTCTTACTGATACGAGCCTTACGTTTCGATTCCTGGTAAGCACGTTCAATGCTCGTTGATAGAGTGGACAGTTTATGGTCAAGCTTGTAGCTGTAGATTTGCCCTGTCTCTACTTCAACAATGTCAATGTTACGCTTGATCAGGAAGGTGAATTCATCAATGGCATCATAGCCCTGTTTTCTGGAAAACCTGTCCACACTCTCAATTAGCAAACAGCCTTCTGTAATCTCTCCTGACCTTACACGTTCCTTGAATCGCCCCAATGACCCCTTTGTGAAGTTGTGCCCAGCGTAGCCACTAAGCCCTTTATCCGAATCCAGTACTTCATGATTGCTTGGATCGAGCTGATACCCTAATTCAGCGGGTAGTTTAGCGTTTTCGAGGAAGTCTAATACTGTACTAATCTGGCGATCTAAGCCAAAAGCATCAACCTGCTGCAAGCTCGATACCCTACTATAGATGTAGGCTTTGACAGTTCGCATTCATGCACCTATACATTTGATAAACATAATCATTGAGGAACTCATTATGTCCGATAAAGAATATGTATTCTATAGTACGCTGGAAGAAGCTATTGATGCCGCTCGTGAAGAGTTCCTCGCCGACAACCCCGGCGTTGAAGAAGAAGATGCTGACGTGCAACAGCTTAATATCCAAAAATACGTTCTGCAGGATGGGGATATTATGTGGCAGGCCGAATTCTTTGCCGATGAAGGTGAAGAAGGGGAATGTTTGCCGATATTAAGTGGTGAAGGTGCGCAGGCCGTCTTTGATGGCGACTATGACGAAATAGAACTTCGGCAGGAATGGCTGGAAGAGAATACCCTGCACGAGTGGGATGAGGGGGAGTTTCAGCTCGAGCCGCCGCTGGATACGGAAGAAGGTCAAACCGCAGCCGACGAGTGGGACGAGCGTTAATTTACGCTATTCGTAAGGGCCGTGGCTGGCATCGATCGGCAGCAACAGCGTGTCGAAAATCAGCGAGAACGGCAGATCGAGCACGGTCAGGTAACGCCATGCGGAATCACGAAGATCCCATTTCACGCCCGGGTAATACTGATTTCCGTGGCCTTGCCCTGGAATGGTGCGACTGATGATACTGCCGCAGCCGCTGAGCAGGCATGCCACCATAACGACGATGATTATTCTCATCTTTAACCTCTAAAAAAATACCGGCGATTAAGCCGGTATTTTATCTGGCGGGTGGCGCTTCGCTAACCCGCCTTACTTAACTGCTTACTTCGCCTTCAGAGCGAGCGGATTCAGCTTCACGTCCTTATAGTAGTTCACCCACGAAGAGTATTTCTCCGGAGCGGACCACACGCGGTAGTGAAGACGCGCCATTGTCACCGGGTCGCTCAACAGCACCAGACGACGGTCGCGGTTGAGTTTTTCCGGGGTCTCGTTAAGCGCCTGCTCAACGTGACGATCGCGGGCAATCTCCAGCACCTGGCTGGCGCGGTGACGCGCGGTCGCCATTGCCGTCGCCAGGGCGTTGAATGACGGGTTAAACACGGCGTGCATGAAGCCGTCATCCAGCGAGCGACTGCGGTTCTGTTCCAGGTAACGATCGGTATCCACCAGCACCTGCGGCGGGGAATACTCTTCCGGGATCAGGAACAGCTTCCAGCGTTTGGTTCGCAACCCCACCGTTGAACGGCTGGAAATCACGGACACAAACGGCGACAGGATCAGCGAGAAGACAATCGGCGCCAGCCAGAACAGGAAGCGCAGATCAAGCCACGCCATCCCGGCAGCCCACACCAGACCCAGCAGCAGCTGAGAACCGTGGCGCATAAAGGCTTCACCCCACGGCGTGGAGTCGTCGTCACGCTGCGGTGAGTTCCAGACCACTTCCCAGCCCAGGAACGCACTGACCACAAACACGGTGTGGAACAGCATACGTACCGGCGCCAGCAGGACGGAGAACAGCACTTCCAGCAGCAGTGAAAGGGTCACGCGGAAGAAACCGCCGTACTCTTTCGAGCCTTTGCACCAGATCAGGATGATGCTGAGCAGCTTAGGCAGGAACAGTAGCACCATGGTGGAGGCAAACAGCGCAATCGCCAGCTCCGGACGCCACTGCGGCCACACCGGGAACAGCTGCCGCGGTTGCAGGAAGTATTGCGGCTCCGTCAGGGCATGAACCACCTGTAAGGCAGTCGACAGCGCCAGGAACATAAACCACAGCGGTGCGGAGAGATAAGACATCACGCCCGTCAGGAACACCGCGCGGTGAACCGGGTGCATCCCTTTTACCAGGAACAGGCGGAAGTTCATCAGGTTACCGTGACACCAGCGGCGGTCACGCTTAAGCTCGTCCAGCAGGTTCGGCGGCAGCTCTTCGTAGGATCCCGGCAGGTCGTAGGCAATCCAGACGCCCCAGCCAGCACGACGCATCAGCGCAGCTTCTACGAAGTCATGCGACAGAATAGAACCGGCAAACGAACCCTCACCCGGCAGCGGCGCCAGCGCACAGTGTTCAATGAACGGCTTCACGCGGATAATGGCATTGTGGCCCCAGTAGTGCGATTCACCCAGCTGCCAGAAGTGCAGACCCGCCGTAAACAGCGGCCCGTAAACACGGGTGGCGAACTGCTGGCAGCGCGCATAAAGGGTGTCCATTCCGGACGCTTTTGGCGAGGACTGAATGATACCGGCGTTAGGGTTGGCTTCCATCAGACGCACCAGACCGCTCAGGCAGTCTCCGCTCATGACGGAGTCAGCATCCAGCACTACCATGTAGCTGTACTGGTTACCCCAGCGACGGCAGAAGTCATCGATGTTGCCGCTTTTACGCTTCACGCGACGGCGGCGGCGACGGTAGAAGATCTGGCCTTCGCCCTGCACTTCTGCAATCAGCTCCATCCACGCTTTTTGTTCCGCAACGCAGATATCCGGGTTGTAGCTGTCGCTCAGGATGTAAACGTCGAAATGCTCCGCGTTGCCGGTCGCCTTCACGGACTCCCAGGTCGCACGCAGGCCCGCAAATACGCGGTCAACGTCCTCGTTACAGATAGGCATAATCAGCGCGGTACGGTGCTCGGGATTAAGGGGTTCATCCCCGACCGTTGACGCCGAAATGCTGTATTTGTCACGCCCCATGAGCAATTGCAGGAAGCCCATCAGCGCGGTCCAGAAACCGGCCGAGACCCAGCAGAAGAGGACCGCGAACAGCAGGAGAATGCCGCTCTGCAGGATATACGGCAGCAGCTGCATGAAGGAGACCCAGAGATCCTGGCCCATCATGTCCGTCGGGTTGATAAACGCCCAGCCCTGGTAAGGCAGGATAGTTTTCATGTACCAGGTCGCGACGACCGTCTGCGCCAGCGTCAGAAGCAGCAGGATATAGCGACGGATTGTCCCGACGGTACGCCATTTCTGTTCGGACGCCTGCTCTTCTTTCGTCAGGCGCGACAGATAGCGCGGCGTCACATCACGCCCGCGCAGGCGATCCCAGAAGCGCCCCACCGGGTTGGTGCGCCATGGATCGGGGAACATAGAGGAACGCGTAGCCTTCGGCATCGCCTGAAGCTGATCGCGTCCTTCGTCGTCTTTAATCAACTGCCCTTCCGCCAGCGAGTCCGGCCAGGCCTGCTCCAGACGCGCCTTGACTGACCCGAGCGGCGTATCATCATCACGGGAAAACGTATGATGTTCACCATCCAGCGCGGTGTGAACCGCGCGAATGTCGCTCTTTGGCAGTGCCGCTTTTTCGATATCCGTCAGCGGCATGGCATCAATATATTCAGATGTATTATTCATTGGCAGGTAGCTGATAGCTCCAGGTTTCACTCAGCGGCTGATCGTTACTGACCAGCGCAGCACGCATTTCAGTGGTCTGTTTCGGATCTTTCACTTTCACGCGCAGGGTCAGACGCCAGCCTTTGGTTACCGGGTTGTAACGCACGGTATTCTCAACGATCTCACCGTTATCACCGATGCTGGCCTGAGCGGCAACGGCGGTGTCCGGTGACAGTTTCTTCATATCCTGGCCTGAGAAGTCCACGACAAACGCCACGGTACCGTCAGGCTGACGGATAAGATTAGACTGCTTCACATCACCCGTTGAGCGGCGAGTCTGCATTACATACGCGTTATCCGGCGCATGCAGCTTATCTTCGTCGCGGCTGAAGGTAATGGTGTACTTGAAGTTCATCTCTTTACCGGCTTCCGGCAGTTGATCCGGCGTCCAGTAAGCGACGATGTTATCGTTGGTTTCGTCGTTGGTTGGAATTTCTACCAGCTCGACCTTGCCTTTACCCCAGTCACCGTTTGGCGTGACCCAGGCGCTTGGACGCTGGTCATAGCGATCGTCCAAATCTTCAAAGCGGGAGAACTGACGACCACGCTGCAGCAGGCCAAAACCTTGCGGGTTTTCCATTGCGAAGCTGCTAACCGCCAGATGTTTCGGGTTATTCAGCGGACGCCAGATCCACTCACCGTTGCCGGCATGAATAGACAGACCGTTGGAGTCATGCAGTTCCGGACGGAAGTTGGTAGCCGGTGACGGCTGGTTCGGCCCAAACAGGAACATACTGGTCAGTGGCGCAACGCCCAGTTTGCCCACTTTATCACGCAGGTAAACCTTGGACTGCACGTCAACTACCGTGTCACGACCCGGCATAATCACAAAGCGATAGGCACCGGTTGCACGCGGGGAATCCAGCAGCGCATAAATGGTCAGACGCTTATCCGTTGGCTTTGGACGTTCAATCCAGAACTCACGGAAACGCGGGAACTCTTCACCTGATGGCAGCGCGGTATCAATAGCCAGACCACGCGCAGAAAGCCCGTACACCTGCCCCGCGCCGATGACGCGGAAATAGCTGGCGCCAAGCATGCTGACGATTTCGTCGTTTTTATCTTTGCTGTTGATCGGGTAAAGCACCTTAAAGCCTGCGAAGCCCAGGTCTTTCACCGTATCTTTGTCGTGTTGCACATTGCCAAAATTGAAGTAATCCGGGCTGTACTTGATCTTACGTACCGCGGTTGCCGTCACTTCATTGATGGCAACAGGCGTGTCGAAGTACATACCCTGATGATAAAATTCAAGCTTGAACGGGGTTTTAATATTGCTCCAGTACGCTTTGTCGTGATTGAACTGGATCTGCTGATAGTCCGCATACTTCATGTCGCGGAAAACGGAGGGCAAGTTACTTTTCGGCGCTTCGTAGCTCTTGCCTGCCATCGATTTTGCCTGTTTTGCGACATCGTCGATGTTAAAGGCCAGTGCCGATGAGGTATACAGTGATAACACCACTGCAGCACCCAACCAACGCATTTTCATCATCTGTGGTTTATGTTTCATAATAAGTAAGCACTTCCCCCTTTGTGTGCTTATATCGATCCGATCCATTTTAATGGAAACTCAGGCAATCCGACAACATTATCACTGCTTTGTTCAGCTGCTGGCTCATGGAATAAGCAAATGAAAGAACCCGCTATTCACTTTGCGTGCTTATCCTGGAGACAGGGTGTCGGTCTTGGTGTAGGGTTGGCTTCGAATGTAACCATTATGAGTCTTAGGGATAAGACGAAAAGTCTGAGAATGCACAACGTTATATGAGCACAACACCAACAGAACGTGAATATTTCCTCGACTCGATCAGGGCCTGGCTGATGCTATTGGGGATCCCCTTTCACATTTCACTGATTTACTCCAGCCACACCTGGCATGTAAATAGCCAGATGCCCTCCTGGTGGCTGACGCTGTTTAATGACTTTATTCACGCCTTCCGTATGCAGGTGTTCTTCGTCATATCCGGCTATTTCTCTTACATGCTGTTTCTGCGATACCCGCTCAAGCGCTGGTGGAAAGTGCGCGTAGAGCGCGTGGGGATCCCCATGCTGACCGCAATTCCACTGCTGACGCTGCCTCAGTTCATTATGTTGCAATACGTCAAAGGCAAAGCGGAGAACTGGCCGAACCTTACGCTGTATGAAAAGTACAATACGCTGGTATGGGAGCTGGTGTCTCACCTGTGGTTCCTGCTGGTGCTGGTGGTGCTCACAACGGTGAGCCTGTTGATTTTCAGCCGCCTGCGCCACCGTCTGAGTACAAAAGCCGACACTTTCTTCGCCAACGTTACGATGGGCAAACTGTCAGTG
Source organism: Enterobacter sp. E20 (assembly GCF_000801755.2). Taxonomy (NCBI): domain Bacteria; kingdom Pseudomonadati; phylum Pseudomonadota; class Gammaproteobacteria; order Enterobacterales; family Enterobacteriaceae; genus Enterobacter; species Enterobacter sp. E20. The sequence continues at coordinate 1,678,776 of NZ_CP012999.1, read as the reverse complement.
CTCTTCTTGCTGTTGGGGATTGCCTATGCCGCCGTGCGCCGGACGCTGCTTATCGTCTATCCGCCGATTTTGAGCGACGGGTTATTTAATTTTGTGGTGATGCAGTCTCTGTTCTACATTCCGTTCTTTTTAATCGGCGCGCTGGCTTTTATTCATCCGAAGCTTAAATCGCTGTTTGTCACCCCGTCACCGTGGTGCGCGCTGGGGGCAAGCCTCGCGTTCGCGGCCTATCTGCTGAATCAACGCTACGGCAGCGGCGACGCCTGGATGTATGAAACGGAAAGCGTGATCACTATGCTGCTGGGGCTGTGGATGGTGAACGTGGTATTCGCGCTGGGCCACCGCTTGCTGAACTTTAAGTCCAGCCGCGTGACCTACTTCGTTAATGCGTCACTGTTTATCTATCTGGTGCATCACCCGTTGACGCTTTTCTTCGGGGCTTACATCACACCGCACATCGCCTCCAACACGCTGGGCTTCTTTACCGGGCTGGTGTTTGTTGTAGGGGTGGCAATCGTACTCTACGAAATCCATCTGCGGATCCCGCTCCTGCGCTTCCTCTTTTCAGGAAAACCGCAGGCAAAAGCCTCATAAATCACGCGGCGCATCAGATGCGCCGCGTTTGCATCAGCTCTCCAGCTCTTGTCTGCGCTGAGTCAGAAGCCGCTGATAAAGATGCGTGGTGTCGTCGTCGAAACAGACAAAAATCACCTTCTCTGGCAGCGGTTTTAGCGACAAATAGCGGTAAACGGTTTCTACGGCGATCGTTGCGGCAGCGGCCTTAGGGTAACCATACACGCCGGTGCTGATGGCCGGAAACGCCATCGTTTTATAACCGTTGTCGGCGGCCAGTCGCAGACAGTTCCGGTAAGCCTCTTCCAGAATACTCGCTTCGTGCTGGTCCCCGCCATGCCAGACCGGCCCTACCGCGTGAATTACCGCTCTCGCAGGCAGATTGCCCGCCAGCGTAATCACCGCGTGACCGGGAGGACATTCGCCCTGCTGTTGCCGCACGGTTTTACAGGCTTCCAGCAGCTGCGGTCCGGCAGCCCGGTGGATAGCCCCGTCCAGGCCGCCTCCTCCCATCAGGGAGGGATTGGCCGCATTGACGATAACGTCGACGTGCACTGTCGTAATATCGCCATGAATAATTTCAATTTGCGGTTTCATGAAGCCCCTCTGCAACCCGCCATTTTCTTAAGTGTATCGCAGAGGAGACCGGGAGAAAAAACTATCAGAAAAAATCCTCATCCACCGCAGGGCGGGAGAGCGCGCATTAGCGATACTGGATTTCAACAACCGCGAGCGTTTTTTCAGGATTAAGGTATTTCATATTGAGCGTTGCCACGTTTGAGTCGCTCACTTTCCCGTTAAGCGCCTCTGTATAGCTGACCATACGCGTTTGCATACGGTTATTATCTGGACATGACATGGCAAACTGTTGCTTCTGGGGAGTGACTTCACAGGGGTCGGCAACAATAGCACCGCGGAAATGAATGACACCGCCGTCAACAACCGTGGCCGAATAAGCCGGGATACTCAAAGCAGAAACGACCAGACCCAGACCTGCCATGAGTCGAGCAAAATAGTTGTTCATTATAGGTACTCCTCAATGAAAATCGTCCATGAGGGGTAAACGCGCTTCATTTATTATGACAAACGAAGTTTCACGTTACGGAACATAACGACCTGGTCCCTGATATCAGCATAGCTCAACGGCCCAGACCCGCCACATTCACAACCTATTGATTTAATGGGTTTTCATAGCGAACGTTCCGCTGGCGACCACTGTTGTGATAAATGTAGCGATTTACCGTCTGAAACGGTGACAACGATTTTTACCGTGTCTCCCGCATTAATATTTAAACTCAGGCGCATTAAATCAATCGTCTGATTAGCGGGTATAAAAAGGGTGTTTTGCTGCCGGGAAGAACTTTGTCCCCCCTGCCCTTCTCGCACAGAAACAATCTGAACCTGACAATCACACGACTGCGCCAGAGTGACCTGAGGAACAATGGTGGTCATATTTTCCTGCTGTGACGTTTTGAAGGTTATCTGGCTGGAAAGCGCGGCAAGTAGAATTAAGGTATTCATGATGAACTCCCGAAAAAAAACAGGGCTGATGCCCTGTTTTTTTGTAGCACAGATTTCAGTATCAGTACTGATGAGCTGACGCGTGGTTACCAAAACCGATCTGGGTAACGTTAACAGTCGAGTTGGACGCAGTCTGGTCTACGAGTGCACCGTTAAAGCCGCCGGACTGGCTAACGTTCATAACGGATTTTTTACTGTTCCACTGATCAAGTGTCGCACTGTTGCCAAAACCTTTCTGGGTCAGGTTGATTTTACTGTCATCAGAACCCTGACCAACGTCAGCACCGTTAAAGCCGCCGGTCTGGCTAATATTCAGGACGGAATTTCTGGCGTCTGTCTGCAGGGCAACCGCGGAGTTACCGCCACCGTTCTGATAAATATTCAGGGTTGAATTTGGGCCACTATATCCACCATGACCATGTCCATGACCCCATCCGCCCTGATTAATAGAACCCGCCATAGCACTACCAGAAACTACGATTGCTGCAAGTGCTGCCACTTTGATAAATTTCATGGTAAACCCCCATCGGATTGATTAAAGTCGTCGCGAACGCGCTAATGTTGAATAACGTTAATCGCCATTTGCGACTGTTTCTGCACTACAACTGCGGTTTTCTGCGTACCGTACTGCGTAATATTTGCTCTATTACCCGACCCTTTCTGGATAATTTTCGCGCTATTACCGTATCCATCTTGCGTAATACCTGCATCATTCCCGTTACCGCTCTGATCGATCCAGGCTAAATTGTAACTCCCTGATTGATCAACTCTCGCTCTGTTACCCGCCCCATCCTGAGATACAATGGATAAGAGTCTTGAACCGTCCTGGCTAACCTCAGCGTTATTGAAAACGCCCCGTTGACCAATAATGGCTGCCTGATTGAGTGATGAAAGACTTAATTCGTTAACCGCAAAGTTATATTCAGCATTTGCCAAATCTGAATTCGCTGCGGTTACAAATCCAGGCGCACCCAGTAATGTAAACATCATAATTAACGATGTGTTTTTCATGTTGTCACCCTGGACCTGGCTATTTAATCACGCCATAACCCTATAACAATGCTACTTGTTAAAACGACTCGTATTGTGTTAACGCGTCGTTACGGTGAAGAGTATGTCCGCTGAAACATTTTAAATATCTCACCCGCGCGGCTTATTTTTATTTATCGGCTCACCACAAAGTCGTAATTTACATCAAAAATCACTTTAATCAGGTCAGCTTATATTTTTTATTAAGCAGGTCTTGCGATCGGGTTGTACAACGGGATGAAGGCTGTCCAGGCGTCATCCCGCGTTGTTTAAACGTAACGGCTGGAGATCATTTTTCTCAGTGCGTGACACGACGCCTGTTTTCTTAAGCCAGGCAGCAGCCCATTCATGGGCTTAGAAATAATCTGTGACTCATACTTAATTACGGCAACAGGAAAATAACAAATAATCTCAAAAATCAATCACATAAAAATATTTGTATGATTTTTAAAATCTGTGCACATCTATTTATATGTACAACTTTCTCATCAATTATTACCATTAACAACAAGCAGTTTTCACAAATTAATATTGATTTTTACATTCTGTTACACGTTTAACACTTGCTTTAAACTTCGTAAAAGCTAGATTGAAATTAGATGTACAAAATTGGTTTTATATTTACCTCCCTGTGGAGGTTATGGTCTGATTCTACACACAGCAGTGCAACATCTGTCAGTACTTCTGGTGTCCTCTAATAAACAGGAGGACAGCTGCCAGGTGCCAAAAAAAAGTGGGGTTTCATCATGTATAATGAAGTCCATAGTTTACATGGTCATACATTACTGTTGATCACAAAACCTTCTTTGCAAGCGACAGCGTTATTACAACATTTAAAGCAATCTTTATCACTGAACGGGAAATTGCATAATATTCAACGTTCTTTTGATGATATTGCACCTGGCAGCATCATTCTTTTCGATATGATGGAAGCTGATAAAAAGCTTATCCATTACTGGCAAGATATTTTAAGCAGGAAAAACAATAATATCCGCGTGCTATTGTTGAATACGCCTGATGAATATCCTTTCAGAGATATTGAAAGCTGGCCGCATATCAATGGCGTGTTCTACGTCACGGAAGAAGAAGACCGGGTGGTAGAGGGGCTGCAAGGGATATTGCGCGGAGAGTGTTATTTTTCGCAAAAGCTTGCCAGCTATCTCATCACGCACTCCGGAAATTATCGCTATAACAGTTCAGAGTCCGCGCTGCTCACACACCGTGAGAAAGAGATCCTGAACAAGTTACGCATTGGTGCTTCAAATATTGAAATCGCCCGTTCGTTATTTATCAGCGAAAATACGGTAAAGACGCACCTTTATAATCTTTTCAAGAAGATAGCTGTTAAAAACCGAACTCAGGCTGTTTCGTGGGCAAACGATAACCTCAGGCGTTAATCACATGAAGCGCACGTTGAGTTGGATCGCCGCAGCGAGTTTCCTTCTCGCTGCCGGGAATCTGAAGGCCGTCGAGGTCGAAGTTCCCGGATTGTTAACAGACCACACTGTCTCATCGGTCGGGCACAGTTTTTACCGCGCCTTCAGTGACAAATGGGACAGTACCTACACCGGAAATATAACAATCAACGAGCGGCCCAGTGCACGATGGGGAAGTTGGATAACAATAACGGCTAATCAGTACGTTATTTATCAAACGTTTTTATTCCCGACCAAAATAGACTTCGATAAAAACGTAGCCTTAGCACTGGCACAATCAGAAGACGCTATTAATCGCCTGCAAATAGATAAAGCCCTATTAAGCACCAGCGATTTAGCAAAAGACGAGTTCTAGCGAACCGATATGCGGAGGCTGTCATGCGTATTGCATATGCAGTTGTTTCGATAATGCTGATAACACCCATAAGCTGGGCCGGAAACATGACGTTTCAGTTCCGTAACCCTAACTTTGGCGGTAACCCTAATAACGGCGCGTTCCTGCTGAACGAAGCCCAGGCGCAAAACTCCTATAAGGATCCCAGCTTAAAGGATTTTAGCGTTGATACCCCGTCCGCACTGGACAACTTCACTCAAGCTATTCAGTCGCAGATTTTAGGTGGGTTACTGACCAACATTAATACCGGCAAACCCGGCCGCATGGTGACCAACGACTTTATCGTTGATATCGCCAATACTGACGGACAGCTTCAGTTGAACGTGACCGATCGTAAAACCGGAAGAATCTCCACTATTCAGGTTTCCGGTCTACAAAGTAATTCAACTGACTTTTAAACAATAGCTAAATAAGGACAACGATCATGCAGCGCTTCCTGATATTTGTTGCAGTGTGCTTATTGAGCGGTTGTTTAACTGCTCCACCTAAAGAAGCTGCAAAACCGACATTAATGCCTCGGGCCCAGAGTTATCGTGATTTAACGCATTTACCTTCACCGACGGGGAAAATATTTGTCTCCGTATACAACATTCAGGATGAAACCGGGCAATTCAAACCTTACCCGGCAAGTAACTTCTCCACGGCCGTGCCGCAAAGCGCCACCGCGATGCTGGTTACCGCGCTCAAGGATTCGCGCTGGTTTATTCCGCTGGAACGTCAGGGGCTCCAGAACCTGTTGAATGAACGCAAAATCATTCGTGCCGCTCAGGAAAATGGCACCGTCGCGGACAATAACCGCATGCCTCTGCAATCTTTGGCGGCAGCGAACGTGATGATCGAAGGATCGATTATTGGCTACGAAAGTAACGTTAAGTCGGGTGGTGCAGGAGCTCGTTACTTCGGTATCGGTGCGGATACCCAGTACCAGCTTGACCAAATCGCCGTCAACCTGCGTGTGGTTAACGTCAGTACAGGCGAAGTGCTCTCTTCGGTGAACACCAGCAAAACCATTCTGTCTTATGAAGTGCAGGCAGGGGTATTCCGCTTCATCGATTACCAGCGTTTGCTGGAAGGTGAAATTGGCTACACCTCTAACGAGCCGGTCATGATGTGCCTGATGTCAGCCATTGAAACCGGCGTGATCTTCTTAATCAACGACGGTATTGACCGCGGGCTGTGGGATCTGCAAAACAAAGCAGACGTGCAGAACCCGATACTGGTGAAATACCGCGATATGTCAGTCCCTCCGGAATCCTGACAGGAAGCGCATAAAAAAGGCGAGATGATTATCTCGCCTTTTTTTATTCGCTCACCGCAGTGATGTTTTGCGCTTTTCCCCGTCGCGACGCCAGCCAAAGACCGCTGTTTTTCATGGCATAGCCAAACAGCAACCCCAGCGCCAGGGAGGGAACCACCAGCTTCCAGTCACCCTGCCCTGCAAAGGTCGCGCACGCCCCCATAAAGGTCCCCGGCACAAATGAAAGCAGCAGATGCTTAGCCTGGATGCACATTAAAAAGGCAACGACACCCGTCATGACGTACCCCAGCATCTCCAGATGCGGCGCCAGCGCGCTGCCCTTCATGATCACCAGCGCCCAGATAACACCGCTCATCAGCGTGCAGCCAGAGATAAAGAGCCCTTTGACGCCCCCCTGCGGACAGGCGAAATAGGCGGTGCAGCCGAGGAACCCGGCCCAGCTGAGCAATCCGAGAGACACGGCTACCCATCCCCAGAGTCCGGAGAGAATACCTGTCGTTAGTGCGATACAAAGTAATATATTCATGGCGCGCATCTTAGCAGATGCGCACTTTAGAAATGAGATCAGAAGCACATTACGTGCAAGTTGAAATGTTGAGTTGCAGAATTTATGTGATCCAAATCACTCTTCGTTCTCTTCTTCCAGCTCATCCCACATTGCCGCGATAGCGTCGCGGGTCAGCGGAGCCAGCGTTCTCCAGAATGGCGAGGTGGCATGCGCTTCGACTTTACCCAGGAATGTCCCGACCCACGGCAGCAGGTACGTTTCGAACAAGGTTTCGATGGCTTCATTCTCATCATCACCGGCGTTGTCTTCGATCCAGGACGCCGCCAGCAGCAGCGTACCGATATGATCGGCTGGCGTATCGCTCAGCGGCATACCGCGCGTGGAGAGGAACGCGCGGACTTCCGCTTCCGTTGCCCTTTCCTGCCAGGCTGAACGGTATGGCGAAACGCGGCACTCATCGCCAACGAACAGCGCATTGTAGTCCGTCGCGATCTGCTGCATGTCGCAGCTTTTTTGCAGACGTTCCAGTAAATCATCCTGTTCCAGCGGCCAGTTCTGCGCCAGTTTGCCTTCACGAATTAACGTAAAGAGCGGAACCAACAGCGGGTCTTGCGGCTGGCGATAATAGAGCGTACCCAGCACGCGGCAGAGGATGGAAAACTCGTTCATTTTTATGATTCCATTACACAATTAAAGATCGGCAAATTCGGCTATCGGTTCCATTCCGCGCGACTCTAGGAAATCGAGCATGCGGCGTGGGGTCACGTTCAGGATTTGCGCTTCCGGGAAGTTAACATCATTCAGCACTTTCAGGCACTCGCTGAAATCGCCCAGCGTAAACGCGGTATGAGAATCTGAGCCCAGCGCCACCATGCCACCTGCGTCACGCACGGCGGCAGCCACTTCGCGGCAGTTGGCTTCACTGCCCTTACGCGAGTGCACAAAAGAGGAGTTGTTAATCTCCAGCGCCACGCGGTGCTTCGCTGCCGCCTGCGCTACAGCCTGAATATCAATCGGATACCTCGGGTTACCGGGGTGGCTGATAATGTGCACATTGCCGCTGGCAATGGTGGCAATCATCGCCGCGGTGTTGGTGTCTTTATCCTGGGGAGGGAAAACCGGCTCATGGAAACCGGCGAGGATAAGGTCAAGAGACGTCAGCATCGGGCCGGTGCAGTCGATCTCACCGTCGACATTTTTGATGTTCGCCTCAATGCCGCGCAGTATCCCAATACCGTCCACCAGGCGTGGCCAGATCCGCATATTCACAAAATGCCAGTAGTGCGGCGCATCCGCCATGTCCGGGCCATGATCGGTGATCGCGAACAGCTTGATGCCTTTAAGCTTCGCCTGGGCGATATAATCATGGAGGTTGCTATACGCGTGGGTGCTGGCGACGGTGTGCATATGCAGGTCAACGGGATACATCTCTCTCTCCTCTGCGGTTTTTCCAAAGGATAGCAGTTATCAGCGGCGAATATTAGCAAAAACCCGGCGAACGCCGGGTTTCTCTCAGTAGCCGCGCTGTCTGTCGACCTGACCGGTGACCGCGTTACCCTTTTCCATTTCGCTGATGGTATGGGATATATACGCCACCGCTTCTGCCGGACGCGTCACGGCAGCCACGTGCGGGGTCATCGCCACGCGCGGATGCGCCCACAGCGGGCTTTCCGCGGGCAGCGGCTCACGGCTATAGACATCCAGCATGGCGCCTTTGAGCTTTCCACTGTCCAGCGCCTTCAGCAGATCGCCTTCCACCACATGTACCCCGCGCGCGAGGTTCATCAGGTAGCTCTGGTCGACGAGCTGATTGAGCAGGGCTTCATTGATGATCCCTACCGTTTCCGCCGTGTTTGGCAGCAGGTTAATAAGCACGCGTGTCCCTTTCAGGAATGCAGGAAGCTCATCCGTTCCGGCAAAACTCTCAACGCCCGGATAGTCCTTGCGGCTGCGGCTCCAGCAGCGCAACGGGAATCCCCACGGGGCAAGCGCTTCGGCCACTTTTGAGCCCAGCACGCCCGCACCGAGTATGCCGATCGTAAAGTCTTCGCGATGGTACTCCGGCAGCGGCTCCCAGTGGGCTCGCTGTTTAAAGGCCTGATAATCATCAAAGCGGCGGAACCAGTGCAGCACCTGGCTCACGGCATATTCCTGCATTTGCTGGCCCATTCCGGTATCTTCCAAGCGGAAAAGTGGGATATCTTCCGGCAGCATTTCAGGGTGTGCCTTCAGTTTGCTCAGAATGGAATCCACGCCGGCTCCCAGGGCAAAAACGGCCTTCAGCTTGCGGCCCTGGAGCATTTCTACCGGAGGATGCCAGACCAGCGCATAGTCAGCATGTTCATTATCGCCACGCTTCCACTCGCGAACGCGTGCGCCGGGTAACGCCGACGAAAGCGCCTTGAGCCAGTATGCCGTATCAAACGTGGGGTGATAGAAAAGTATATCCATTGTCATTCCTGCCTTTTATTGCGCTGATTTATTTTGCTTTTTCACTGGATTGTCAGCATAACAAATTTATAGCGCGACTGTGTTGCTGATAAAAAAGACGCTTTCAGCACATTTAAGAATCATGTTGCCTGAAGTTTGTCTAAACGCGCTAAATTACTGAAAAAGTGAGTTGACGGCAGTTCGGCTTTTCCTTACATTAGCGCCCGTCCCGGCAACAACGGGATGACAATATGGTGAGGTGTCCGAGTGGCTGAAGGAGCACGCCTGGAAAGTGTGTATACGGCAACGTATCGGGGGTTCGAATCCCCCCCTCACCGCCATATTTAAGATGAGAGCTCGTACGAAAGTACGGGCTTTTTTCTTTTATATTCTCCGAAAAGGGGGGGAAGAGAACCACCGACCGGGGTTCGACAACTGGCGACAGCCAGTTGAACAGACTGAGAGCGCAGCGAACAGGCTGCCCGTAGGGCGAGCGAAGCGAGTCAATCCCCCCCGGTGCTATATGCAACTCAGTGCGGCCTGAGCCCCTCTCCCCAGGTGAGAGGGAAGTGTTACTCTTCCACCATCCGCGCATACTCTTCGGTCAGAAAATCCACCAGCGTCCTGACAGAAGGTAACAACCCGCGCCTTGACGGATAAACAGCATGAATCACTTCCCGTCTGGGTTCCCATGCGTCGAGCACCCGTACCAGTTCCCCCGTCGCCAGCTGGTCCTTGACCATCAAAATCGGCAGCTGCACCACGCCGATGCCTGCCATGGCAGCTTCACGTAGCGCCAGCATGTCGGTGGTGATCAATCGAGGATGGTAATGGATCTCCGCTTTGGCACCTCCGGGACCGGACAGCTCCCATTTATGAATATGTTTCCCCTCGTTCATGCTTAACCCGGGCCAGGCACTGAGTTCAGACGGCACGACGGGTTTTCCCATGCGTTGAATCAACGCCGGACCCGCGACCAGACAATGTCCCCTGTCAGCCAGCACCCTTAATACCAGGTCGCTGTCATCAAACGGACGCGGACGCACGCGGATCGCCACATCAATACCTTCGCCAACAAGATCGACCCGCCGGTTGGTCGCCTCAAGCTGAAGATTGATCCCGGGGTAGCGCGCCATAAATCTGGCCAGCATCGGACCCACGTGGACATGCAACAGAGTTATCGGGCAAGTAATCCTGACAACACCGCGCGGTTCAGCCTGCAGTGCCGCCACGGCTTCCTCCGCGGCCTCGGCCTCCACCATCATCGCTTTACAGTGCTGGTAGAAGGTCTGCCCGACCTCGGTCACCGTAAACTGTCGGGTTGTTCGGTGGATAAGCCGCACGCCAAGGCGTTCCTCGAGCTGCGCTATCCGGCGGCTTAGCCTGGACTTTGGCAGATCAAGCGCCCTTCCCGCCGCCGCAAAGCCGCCGTAGTCCACCACCTTCACAAACCAGACGAAGTCATTGAGATCCTGCATAAATCCTCATCGTTCCATTTTCAGAACAGTGAATGCCATTTTCACTATCTACCGGAGTATTAACTCTGAATATAAGCTAATTACATCAACAGAACATCAGGAGTTAATCATGAAAAACGTAACAGGCGTTTATACCGCTCCCCGCCAGCACTGGGTTGGCGATGGTTTCCCGGTACGTTCGATGTTTTCTTACCAAACCCACGGCGAGCCGCTGAGCCCGTTCCTGCTGCTGGACTACGCGGGCCCGTACACCTTTCCGGCAGATGGGGCGAAACGCGGCGTAGGCCAACACCCTCACCGGGGTTTTGAAACGGTCACCATCGTCTATTCCGGTGAAGTAGAGCATCGCGACTCCACGGGCAAAGGCGGCGTCATTGGCCCCGGCGACGTGCAGTGGATGACGGCAGGTGCAGGCATTTTGCACGAGGAGTTCCACTCCAGCGCGTTCTCGCAGAAAGGCGGAGAACTGAAAATGATGCAGCTTTGGGTCAACCTGCCGGCCAAAGACAAGATGGCGGCACCGGGCTACCAGAGCATTACGAAGGATGCGATCCCGACCGTGACGCTACCGGACAACAGCGGTTCGCTGCGGGTTATTGCCGGTCGCTACGAGGCTGTAACCGGCCCGGCGCACACCTTCTCACCGCTCAACGTCTGGGACATCGCGCTGAACCAGGGAAGCCACCTGACGCTCAATCAGCCCGAAGGCTGGAGCACCGCGCTGGTCGTGCTTGAAGGCAACATCACGGTGAACGGCACAACGCAGGCGGGTGAAGCCCAGCTTGTCGTATTGAGTCAGGAAGGCGACAAACTGCACCTGGAGGCGAACAGCGATGCCAAAGTGCTGCTGATGGCCGGCGAGCCGCTGAATGAACCCATCGTGGGCTATGGCCCGTTTGTGATGAACAGTAAAAGCGAAATCAACGAAGCCATTCGTGATTTTAACTCCGGCCGCTTCGGCCAGATCTGAACGTAATAAAGGAGAAGATAATGTCTACACCTGCAAATTTTAATGGCGCACGTCCGGTTATTGATGTGAGCGATGCGGTGATGTTGCTTATCGATCACCAGAGCGGTCTGTTCCAGACCGTTGGGGATATGCCAATGCCGGAACTGCGCGCCCGTGCGGCTGCGCTGGCAAAAATCGCTACCCTGGCGAAGATCCCGGTGATCACCACCGCGTCCGTTCCGCAGGGACCGAACGGACCGCTTATCCCGGAGATCCACGCCAACGCGCCGCATGCGCAGTATGTTGCCCGTAAAGGCGAGATCAACGCCTGGGATAACCCGGAGTTTGTGGCGGCGGTGAAAGCGACCGGGCGCAAGACGCTGATTATCGCGGGCACTATCACCAGCGTCTGCATGGCCTTCCCGTCAATCAGCGCGGTAGCGGACGGCTATAAGGTGTTTGCGGTGATTGATGCCTCCGGCACCTACAGCAAAATGGCGCAGGAGATCACCCTGGCGCGCGTGGTGCAGGCCGGTGTGGTTCCGATGGATACGGCGGCGGTGGCCTCTGAGATCCAGAGAACCTGGAACCGTGAGGACGCGGCCGAGTGGGCTGAGGTGTATACCCACATCTTCCCGGCTTACCAGCTGCTGATCGAAAGCTACGGCAAAGCACAGGAAGTAGTTAAAAACAGCGAAGTGCTCGATTCACAGCGTTAATAACCCGTGCTGCGACAAGAGCTGATTAAGTCTTAACCGAACGAGCACGAATACAGAAAATCTGCTTGACCGTGTTAGCGCAACTCCCTATAGTAGCGCCCCGTTGCCCCCCAAGCGGTCAGGCAGCAAAAAAATATGGTGAGGTGTCCGAGTGGCTGAAGGAGCACGCCTGGAAAGTGTGTATACGGCAACGTATCGGGGGTTCGAATCCCCCCCTCACCGCCATATTCAAGATGAAAGCTCGTACGAAAGTACGGGCTTTTTTCTTTTATATTCTCCGAAAAAGGGGGGGAAGAGAACCCCCGACCGGGGTTCGACAACTGGCGATAGCCAGTTGGACAGACTGAGAGCGCAGCGAACAGGCTGCCCGCAGGGCGAGCGAAGCGAGTCAATCCCCCCCGGTGCGGACTCAGCCGCCTAAGCGACAAAAAAGCCCGCACTAAAGTACGGGCCCGTCTCAAACCGCTACTCAGCTATTCAACTTTGATGCCGGCTGCTTTCTTTCAAGCGATGAAACCTGCTCAGGCTGAACACCATCCTCATCCTTACGCCCATCAAGCCAGTAATCCGCATTTTTAATTCCCAGCCGAACCGGGTCAAACTGTGGATCCAGCCCCTGCGCATTCTGGATTTCATAATCCTTAAGGCTGGCAAACGCTTTTTTATGCAACAGAACAATGGCAATAATGTTGAGCCACGCCATCAGCCCTACCCCTATATCCCCCAGCCCCCATGCCAGATCCGCGGTGCGAACCGTGCCATATACCGTGGAGGCCATCAGACATAGCTTGAGCAGGAATGTCAGCCATGGACGGTGAATTTTACGGTTAATGAAGGCGATATTAGTTTCGGCAATATAGTAGTAGGCAATAATCGTCGTGAAGGCAAAGAAGAACAGCGCAATGGCAACAAAGTAATTACCAAAGCCTGGCATCATACTTTCCATCGCCGTCTGCACATAGCCAGGACCCGCGGCCACGCCAGCAATCCCGGTATAAAGCGCTGCGCCGTCGACGCCCTGGACGTTATACAGCCCGGTGATCAGCAGCATAAACCCGGTCGCGGAGCAGACAAACAGCGTGTCGATGTAGACCGAGAACGCCTGAACCAGCCCCTGCTTCACCGGATGGCTTACTGCCGCCGCAGATGATGCATGCGGCCCGGTCCCCTGCGCGGCCTCGTTGGAATAGACGCCGCGCTTAACGCCCCACATGATGGCCTGGCCCAGGATGGCACCGAAACCTGCTTCAAGGCCGAACGCACTTTTCCAGATCAGCAGAATAACCGAAGGGAGCTGGTTAATATTAATAGCGATAATCACGCAGGCGACAATAATATACCCCAGCGCCATAAATGGAACGACCATGCTGCTAAAGCTGGCGATCCTTTTCACACCGCCGAAAATAATAAAACTTAACAGCACCGCAAGTAATGCCGCCGTCACGTTCGGACTCAGACCAAAAGCAATATCCAGGCTCGCCCCAATCGAGTTTGCCTGCACGCCCGGAAGTAATAATCCGCAGGAGAAAATAGTCACAATAGCAAATAACCATGCGTACCACTTAACGCCTAAACCTTTTTCAATATAAAAGGCAGGACCGCCGCGATATTCACCGTTAATTTTTTCTTTATAAACTTGTCCCAGGGTGGATTCGACAAATGCGGAGCTGGCACCTAAAAAAGCGACTATCCACATCCAGAAAAGCGCGCCCGGACCGCCAAAGGTAATTGCCGTGGCCACACCGGCGATATTCCCTGTCCCCACGCGGCCTGCCAGCGTCATCGTCAGCGCCTGAAACGACGATACGCCTGCATCGGTAGGACGCCCCTGGAACATCAGGGTAATCATATGTTTAATATGGCGTAATTGCAGGAAGCGACTACGCAGCGAGAAATAGAGGCCGACACCCAGACATAAAAATATTAACGCAGGGCTCCAGATTACACCATTAATAGCACCAACCAGTTCGTTCATGTATGACCCTCAGCGTGATGTTTCAGGGAAAAGGTTCCCCTGTTGTGTTTCTTCTTAGAATTTTGTTCGAACAAGTACGAAACATAGATAACTCACCTGAAGACACCAACTTAATTTTTACTTCGTAGTAATGTTCTGTGACCACATTCACGTTTAATTTTTAACTAACAATTAGCGCGCTCATTATATTCACAGGTATTTTGTGGGTATTATCACTTCATATCACACTTCTGCAAAAAAGAATAAAAACACCCACCCACTTAATAATCGAAATTATTAATTCAGCAACTCGGTGTTTAAATAAGGGGAGTTTCTTTGGAGTATAAATGACGCTTCCCGGCATTACGCCGGGAAGACATTACAGTAAAGAGGTAAAACGATAATGCTTTACCTTTAGTCGGAATAGACCTGCAGCGTGCGCTGACAGAGCGCTGAACGCACGCAGTCCTCTTTGGTGAAGCGTACCACCCCAATCATCTCATCTTCCTCAAAACGTGACATGGCGTCGCTCAGCCCGGATTTCACGCCGGATGGCAGGTCACACTGGGTAATATCGCCGTTAACGATAACCGTCACGTTCTCCCCGAGGCGCGTTAAAAACATCTTCATTTGCGCAGCGGTCACGTTCTGAGCCTCGTCAAGAATGACGACCGCATTTTCAAATGTACGTCCGCGCATATAGGCGAACGGCGCGATTTCCACCTTGCCAATCTCTGGTCGCAGGCAGTACTGCATAAAGGATGCACCCAGTCGCTTCACCAGCACGTCATAGACGGGCCTGAAGTACGGAGCAAACTTCTCCGAAATATCTCCGGGCAGGAAGCCGAGATCTTCATCAGCCTGCAGTACAGGACGGGTAACAATAATGCGCTCCACATCCTTATGAATCAGCGCTTCCGCCGCTTTGGCTGCACTGATCCAGGTTTTCCCGCATCCGGCTTCACCGGTTGCAAAGATGAGCTGTTTACTCTCGATAGCATTCAGGTAGTGCGCCTGAGCCTCATTGCGCGCCACAATTGGAGAATTATCACGGCTGTCTCTGGCCATGCCAATTGCTTCTACGCCACTCATCTGCACAAGCGAGGTGACCGATTCTTCTTCACGCTGTTTATGGCTACGTGAATCCCGTCTCAGCACACGTTTTGCTTCGCGACGAGCTTTGATCACTGCTTTTTGTCTTCCCATGGATAGCACCTTGAGTTGTTGGTATTCATCACACGCGCCAGCTTCGGCACGATTATGCGCACGAACATCAGAGGGTTGGCTTCCTTGTAAGCCATTGCTTGCTTTATCGGATAACGATACGGAACAGCTACGCGCACCGTTCTGCACGTCGGTCGAATCAGATTCTTGAGGAAGGGGGGAGAATTTAGTGGTGAGGAAATCGCTGCCGGAGTCTGAGCCTCCGCGCCGGGTGCTGCGGTTGTTATGTTTACCTTGTCCAGTACAGGACGCAACCATTCGCGATCTCCATAGTGATTCAGCATCACTGCCGGGAACTACCGCTGTCTTATCTTAAGTACATCAGGAGTTATCATAAACGCAACATTTATTTTACCTGAATGCAACTTTTAAGACTGTCCCTACAGGTGAAATCAGTCTCATATAGAAATATTACAGAAATATAACAGGAGGATAGTCATATGAAAAAATAATGTCCCCGCGAACGGTTGCGGGGACAATTATCAGGCTTCAATAAGACCTTGAGCGAGGTACGCGTTCCGATCGCGCACGCCCGGCAGGGCAAAGAAATAGCCGCCGCCGATGGGCTTAATGTACTCTTCCAGCGCTTCGCCGTTGAGCCGCTTCTGCACGGTCAGGAAGCTTTTCTCCAGATCGTGCTGATAGCAGACGAACAGCAGACCCATATCAAGCTGTCCGGCGTTGGTCACGCCGAGCGAATAGCTGTAGCCACGACGCATCATCAGGCTGGACTGCGTCTCTTTGGTGCGCGGATTGGCCAGACGAATGTGGCTGTCCAGCGCGATGGTATCGCCATTGGGATCGCTGGCGTAGTCGGGCACGTCATGCTCGTTCTTCATGCCGAGCGGCGCGCCGCTTTGCTTATCGCGACCAAAGATCGTCTGCTGTTCTTTCAGCGGCGTGCGGTCCCAGAACTCCACGTGGAACTGGATAATCCGCACCGCCTGATAGCTGCCGCCCACCGCCCATGCCGGTTCGCCCTGATCCGCCGTCACCCATACCACGTCTTTCATCAACGCCGCATCGCTGCTGTCCGGGTTGGCCGTACCGTCCTTAAAGCCCAGCAGGTTCACCGGGGTCTCTTTCCCTTTACTGCGGGCGGCGTGCTCCGAGATAAAACCTTCCCGCTTCCAGCGCACGCTCAGCAGATCCGGCGTGTGCTTGATGATATCGCGCAGGGCGTGGATCACCGTGTCCTGAGTATTGGCGCAAATCTGCAGGAGCAGGTCGCCATGGCACAGCGCCGCGTCCAGGGAGTCATTCGGGAAACGCGTCATTTTCTGCAGCGCTTTCGGCTTCTGTTTTGCCAGCCCATAGCGCGCGTCAAACAGCGACTCACCGAGCGAAACGGTAATGGTCAGGTTATCCGGGGCGATAAACGGCCCCAGAATGCCGGAGTCCATTGGCGGCAGACGCGGGTTCGGCGTATCGGGCGCCGGTCCGCCAGCGGTAAGAAACGCGATGCGCGTCGTCAGCAGGCGGAACAGGCGCTCCAGATCGGCTTTATCGCTGGCCAGCGAATCAAAGGCCACCAGCATCATGGACGCCTGCTGCGGCGTCAGGATGCCCGACTGATGCTCGCCAAAAAACGGCTGCGTCTCCATGCGGGCATTGGGTGACAGCGTGCCGGGCGCGCTCTGCGGTTTCGCCGCATGCGCTACCGGACAGCCACCGGCCAGAGCAAGAGCGCCCCCCAGCGCCCCTACTCCTTTTAACAATCGACGACGTGAAGGCTCAACCACATCGTTATCGCTATGCTTATTCATCGTGCTTAGTCCAGACCCAGTACGCCGCGCAGCAGAGAGAGATCTTCCGCCAGGGCGGTAATCGGGCCTTTCAGCGCGTTACGGTCGGCATCGGTCAGCTTGTCGTAGGTTTCAAACCCGTCTTTGGTACGATACTTCGCCAGAATGGTGTCGACTTTTTTGAAGTTGGCATCCACTTTGGCCAGCAGTTCGCCGTTCTCTTTCTGCAGCTGAGGACGCAGCAGGTTAACAATTTTCTGCGCGCCGTCGACGTTGGCCTGGAAGTCCCACAGATCGGTATGGCTGTAGCGATCTTCTTCGCCGCTGATTTTGCTCGCGGCCACTTCTTCAATCAGACCAGCCGCGCCGCCCACCACTTTTGACGGCGGGAAGGCCAGCTCGCTGATGCGCTTTTGCAGCTCCAGCACGTCGCCATTCAGCTGCTCGGCGTATTTCTCCATCCCTTTGGTGGAGTTGTCGCCAAACAGCGCTTTTTCCAGACGGTGGAAACCGGTGAATTTCGGATCGGCGGCTTTCTGCTCGTAATCGTCTTCGCGGGCATCAATGCTGCCATCAAGGTCAGAGAACAGTTCGGCAATCGGCTCGATGCGCTCGTAGTGCTGACGGGTTGGCGCATACAGGGATTTCGCTTTTTCGATGTCACCGGCCTTCACCGCATCGGTAAAGGCTTTGGTTGCCGCCGCCAGGTCCGCCGTTTCTTTCGTGACATAGACTTTATATGCCGTAATCGCGTCGCCCAGGCTCAGCACCGCAGCGCCTTTCGCCGCATCGGCCGTCGCTTCACCTTTGACGATCAGCTTCCCTTTAGGGTTGGTCAGCAGGCCGCAGGTCATCTCATACTCGCCCGGCTGCAGGTTGGCGGTCATCTTCTGGCTGAAGCCAGGGGCGATGTTTTCACGCTCCTCCACCACCAGAACCCCTTTCAGGATCTCCCACTCCAGCGCTTTCTGGCTGTGGTTCTGAATAATGAACTGGGTTTTGCCGCTGTTCACCGTGAGGGTCATCGGCTCACACTGCTTATCATTAACGGTGACTTTAACCTGAGGAACATCCGCGCCCCAGGCAGAGAATGAAGAAGCGAACAGCGCGGCAATGCCTGCGCATAACGCACTACGACGGAACTGAATTGCCATGACTCTTCCCTTTAAAAGTATGTTGTAACTAAATTACACATTACGGCGCAACGCGCGACGCCTGGGTGCCGGTACGCGGCGGCATAGCGAACAGCACCAGCGCCGGAACCAGATAGATAAAGTACATCGCCACTTCGCTGACGCTCGGCGTTTCCTGATAGCCGAAGATACCTTCGAGCAGGGTGCCGGTCAGAGAGTGCGTGGAGAGCACGTTGCTGAGATCGAACGCCACGTCCTGGAAATGGTTCCACAGGCCCGCCTCGTGGAAGGCGCGTATCGCCCCCGCCGCCAGCCCTGCCGCCACCAGCAGAATAAACAGGCTGGTCCACTTGAAGAAGGCGCCCAGGTTCAGGCGAATACCGCCCCAGTAGAGCAGAAAGCCCAGCACAACGGCGGTTGCCAGCCCGAGCATCGCACCAACCGGCGGCCAGATACCGACATCCTGCTGAAACGCCGCCAGCAGGAAGAAAACGGACTCCAGGCCTTCACGCGCGACGGCAAAAAAGACCATCATGATCAGCGCCCAGCCGTGGTTATTGCCCTTTTGCAGGGCGTTATCCACCGCCTGCTCCAGCTGCACCTTCACGTTACGGGAGACTTTACGCATCCAGAACACCATCCAGGTCAGGATCACCACCGCAATTACGGCGACGATCCCCTCAAACAGCTCCTGCTCTTTCTGCGGGAACTCCCCGGTGGTTTCGTTGATGAGGATACCGAGGCCCAGACAAAGTGCCGCGGCAAGGAATACCCCGACCCACATGACGCCAATCCAGCGTCCGCGCTGGGTTCGCTTCAGATAGCTGGCGATGAGGCTCACGATAAGGGCAGCTTCAAGCCCTTCACGTAACATAATGAGAAATGGAACAAACATGCCGACACCTTAAATGTTTATCGCGGTCAACTGATGCAAAGAAAGGTAAATTCTTGTGATAGTGATTATCATTACGGCGAAAAGAAACACAAGCGAAATGTGTGGTGTTTTGATGACGAGTTGTAAACGCCGAGCCTGGTAATAGTTACATACGTTACGTTCAGGTTTATAAGTTATAACGAAAATGCCCATTTACGCTGGTACGGGGCTGTGGCTAAATATCCGCCTCAAACACCTGGTGAAAATTAATTATGTTTAAAATTGTCCATTTCCTGCTGGCGCTGGTCATTATTCTCGCGCTTGCCTGGCTGGTAAGTTTCGACCGCCGAAAAATTCGCATTCGTTATGTTTTACAGCTGATTGTTATTGAAATTGCGCTGGCGTTCTTTTTCCTGCACGCCGAAAGCGGGTTATTCCTGATTGAATATGTTTCCGGCTTCTTTGAGTCACTGCTGAAATTTGCTTCGGAAGGGACCAATTTCGTCTTTGGCGGAATGGGGGAAAAAGGGCTGGCGTTCATTTTCCTCGGCGTGCTTTGCCCGATTATT
Source organism: Enterobacter sp. E20 (assembly GCF_000801755.2). Classification (NCBI taxonomy): domain Bacteria; kingdom Pseudomonadati; phylum Pseudomonadota; class Gammaproteobacteria; order Enterobacterales; family Enterobacteriaceae; genus Enterobacter; species Enterobacter sp. E20. The sequence goes on along the minus strand of NZ_CP012999.1, from coordinate 1,658,982 downwards.
TTTATTTCCGCGCTGATTGGTATTCTTCAGCACTGGCGGATCCTGCCGATTTTTATTCGGGTCATCGGTACGCTGCTGTCGAAACTGAACGGTATGGGCAAGCTGGAATCCTTTAACGCGGTGAGTTCGCTGATCCTCGGCCAGTCGGAAAACTTCATTGCCTACAAGGGCGTGCTGGGCGATCTCTCCTCTCGTCGTCTCTTCACCATGGCGGCCACGGCCATGTCGACGGTCTCCCTGTCGATTGTCGGCGCCTATATGACCATGCTCGACGCCAAATTTGTCGTCGCGGCGCTGATTCTGAACATGTTCAGCACCTTTATTATTCTCTCCGTCATCAACCCGGCGCGCCCGGAAGCGGAGCCGGATATCAAGCTGGAAAAACTGCATGAATCGCAGAGCTTCTTCGAAATGCTCGGCGAGTATATTCTGGCCGGTTTTAAGGTGGCGATGATTATTCTGGCTATGCTGATCGGCTTTATCGCACTTATTAGCGCCGTTAACGCCCTCTTCTCCAGCGTATTTGGCATGAGCTTCCAGCAGATCCTGGGCTATGTATTTTATCCCCTGGCATGGCTTATTGGTATTCCGCTGAGCGATGCCTTAAACGCGGGCAGTATTATGGCAACCAAGCTGGTGGCGAATGAATTTGTGGCGATGATTGAGCTGCAAAAAATCGCTCATCAGATGTCCCCGCGCGGGCTGGGCATTTTATCCGTCTTCCTGGTGTCCTTCGCGAACTTCGCGTCCATCGGCATTGTGGCCGGGGCGATTAAGGGCCTGAACGAGCAGCAGGGGAACGTGGTGTCGCGGTTTGGTCTGCGTCTGGTGTACGGCGCGACGCTGGTGAGCCTCCTGTCGGCGAGCTTTGCGGGGCTGGTGCTCTGATGCAATACCGGGTGGCGCTTCGCTTACCCGGCCTACAAAACAACAACGGCGGGATTTCCCGCCGTTTTTACTAGAACTGCACGCACACCGGCTGGTCGACGCGCATCACCGACTCCTGCGCGAAGCGAGATTTATAAATCCCGCGTAACGCTTCGATGTTCTTCTCGCTCTGCGCATCCTTACCGTGGATCAGCATCAGCGCTTTGCTGGGTTCACGCGCCACTTTCCCGTCGTTCCCCAGCCACTGCCCGCGCGCGTCAAACACCGTTAAGCCATCGCGGAAACGCGGCGTCACGTCCTGGTCAACAAACTGCTGCCACTCGTTGCTGGTGATTTGCGCCCCGGCAGGACGATTTAAGCCGAAATAGAGCGTGGTTTGCTGCATCTGGTTATCCGCTTTGCAGGTCTCCACCGTCGCATGTTGCGATGGCGCCGTGCAGCCAGCGAGCATCAATAGTGCCGCTGCCATTACCCCTGTTTTGATTGTCATGCTTCGCTATCCTCATTGTTATAAGCACAGGGATATCACAGGAAATTACGGATTTTGGCAAGAAAAAAGCCGGGTGCGCTTGCGCTCACCCGGCCTGCATTGTACAGCGAGAATAATTATTCTGCCTGGAGCTTAGACGGCGGCGCAGTGTGGTAATGCGCGTCGGCTTCAGCAAAGCGTTTCTGCATGGAGGCAGACGGGGCTTTACCCAGCAGGCTGAACACCACGATGCCGATGCTGCCGAAGATGAAGCCCGGAATGATTTCGTACAGGCCCAGCCACGCGAATTGTTTCCAGACGATAACGGTCAGCGCACCGATAATCATCCCCGCCAGCGCGCCGTTACGGGTCATACGTGACCACATGACGGAGAACAGTACTACCGGACCAAACGCGGCGCCAAAGCCCGCCCACGCGTAGCTCACCAGGCCCAGCACGCGGTTTTCCGGGTTGGCCGCCAGCGCGATGGCAATCAGCGCCACCAGCAGCACCATAAAGCGCCCTACCCACACCAGCTCTTTCTGGCTCGCATTTTTACGCAGGAAGGCTTTGTAAAGGTCTTCGGTGATCGCACTGGAGCAGACCAGCAGCTGGCAGCTCAGGGTAGACATCACCGCCGCCAGGATTGCGGAGAGCAGAATACCGGCAATCCACGGGTTAAACAGAATTTGCGCCAGCTCGATGAACACGCGCTCGGCGTTCTGGTTCACCGCGCCCGCCTGCGCCGGGTTGTTGTTGAAGTACGCGATGCCGAAGAAGCCGACCGCACACGCCCCCGCCAGACACAGGATCATCCACGTCATGCTGATGCGACGGGCATGAACGATGGTGTGGTGAGAATCCGCCGCCATAAAGCGCGCCAGGATATGCGGCTGACCGAAGTAGCCCAGGCCCCAGCCCATCAGGGAGACGATGGCCACGAAGTTCAGCCCTTTCAGCATGTCGACGTTTTCGATGCTCTTCTGCTTGATCACTTCCAGCGATTCGCCAAAGCCGCCAACGGTGAAAATCACAATCACCGGAGTCAGGATCAGGGCGAAGATCATCAGGCTCGCCTGCACGGTGTCGGTCCAGCTCACGGCCAGGAATCCGCCCACGAAGGTATAGAGGATGGTCGCCGCAGCACCGGCCCACAGGGCGGTTTCGTAGCTCATGCCGAAGGTGCTTTCGAACAGACGCGCGCCGGCCACGATGCCGGAGGCACAGTAAATGGTGAAGAACAGCAGGATAACTACCGCAGAGATAATGCGCAGGATGCGGCTGTTATCTTCAAAACGTCCGGTGAAGTAATCCGGCAGCGTCAGGGCGTTGTTGTTGGCCTCGGTATGCACGCGCAGACGGCCTGCCACCAGCTTCCAGTTGATCCACGCGCCGACGGTCAGGCCGATGGCGATCCAGCTTTCAGAGATACCGGAGATGAAAATCGCGCCGGGCAGCCCCATCAGCAGCCAGCCGCTCATGTCGGAGGCGCCCGCAGAGAGTGCGGTCACCATCGGGCCTAAACTGCGTCCGCCCAGAATGTAGTCGTCAAAGTTCTTTGTAGAACGCCACGCCAAAAACCCTATCAGGATCATGCCAAAAATATAAACGAGAAATGTCACCAGCATCGGTGTGCTAATAGCCATTCAAATTCTCCAAAATGTCGAGCGACAACCATCCGGGCTGCCTTGTTATATGATCACCGGAACGAGGTGAATGTATCTTGTGTTTCGGTTGGGCGCGCTATCCTGCCGTATGCGCCTTCCGCTGACAAACGATTTAACACTGCATTTACATCAATTTCATCCCCGGTTTGATACGAGTTTCCTATAGGTTGCACTCGCTCACGCTTTTACGGGTTGCACCTTTGAAAAGTGTTAACTACCGCATAAAACCAGGCTTCCCGCACAAAAGCCAGCGCGTTTTACCAGCTAACCATTCGTTAACAATCCATTCATTTTCCGGGTTGCAAACCAGGTCACATTTAACACGGTTGCACAAAGTTGCAACATGGTGGATATTTCACGCTATCAACAGAACGCTATTACAGAACAACAGGAGCTTTGGCATGGGTATGACCACCATGGGGGTTAAGCTGGATGACGCAACCCGCGAACGGATTAAGACCGCAGCAACCCGCATTGACCGCACGCCGCACTGGTTAATTAAGCAGGCGATTTTTAACTATCTCGAAAGACTCGAGAGCGATGAGGGCCTGCCGGAGCTGCCTGCCCTGCTGGCCGGCGCGGCGAACGAAAGTGAAGAAGCCCCGGCCGCTGGCGACGAGAACCATCAGCCGTTCCTTGAATTCGCCGAGCAGATCCTGCCGCAGTCCGTCAGCCGTGCCGCCATTACCGGCGCCTACCGCCGTGCCGAAACCGACGCCGTGCCGATGCTGCTGGAGCAGGCCCGCCTGCCGGAAGCCATTGCCGCGCAGGCGCACAGCCTGGCGTATCAGTTAGCCGACAAGCTGCGCAACCAGAAAACCGCCACCGGCCGCGCCGGGATGGTTCAGGGTCTGCTGCAGGAGTTTTCCCTCTCCTCTCAGGAAGGCGTGGCGCTGATGTGCCTCGCGGAAGCGCTGCTGCGTATTCCGGATAAAGCCACCCGCGACGCGCTGATCCGCGACAAGATCAGCAACGGCAACTGGCATTCCCACATTGGCCGCAGCCCGTCGCTGTTCGTTAACGCCGCCACCTGGGGCCTGCTGTTTACCGGCAAACTGGTCTCCACTCATAACGAAGCCAACCTCTCCCGCTCCCTGAACCGCATCATCGGCAAGAGCGGCGAGCCGCTGATCCGCAAAGGCGTGGACATGGCGATGCGCCTGATGGGCGAGCAGTTTGTGACCGGGGAAACCATTGCCGAAGCGCTGGCGAACGCCCGCAAGCTGGAAGATAAAGGTTTCCGCTACTCGTACGACATGCTGGGCGAAGCGGCCCTGACCGCCGCCGACGCGCAGGCCTACATGGTCTCTTACCAGCAGGCGATCCACGCCATTGGTAAAGCGTCCAACGGTCGCGGCATTTATGAAGGCCCGGGCATCTCCATTAAGCTCTCCGCCCTGCACCCGCGCTACAGCCGCGCGCAGTACGACCGGGTGATGGAAGAACTCTACCCGCGCCTGAAGTCCCTGACCCTGCTGGCGCGCCAGTATGACATCGGCATTAACATCGACGCCGAAGAGGCCGACCGTCTGGAGATCTCCCTCGATCTGCTGGAAAAACTGTGCTTCGAGCCGGAGCTGGCAGGCTGGAACGGCATTGGCTTCGTTATCCAGGCCTACCAGAAGCGCTGCCCGTTCGTCATTGATTACCTGATTGACCTGGCAAGCCGCAGCCGCCGTCGCCTGATGATCCGTCTGGTGAAAGGCGCCTACTGGGACAGCGAAATCAAACGCGCCCAGATGGAAGGGCTGGAAGGCTATCCGGTTTATACCCGCAAGGTATACACCGACGTCTCTTACCTCGCCTGTGCGAAAAAGCTGCTCGGCGTGCCGAACCTGATCTATCCGCAGTTCGCTACCCACAACGCCCATACCCTGGCGGCAATCTACAGCCTGGCCGGGCAAAACTACTATCCGGGACAGTACGAGTTCCAGTGCCTGCACGGCATGGGTGAACCGCTGTACGAGCAGGTCACCGGTAAAGTGGCGGACGGCAAGCTGAACCGCCCGTGCCGTATCTATGCTCCGGTGGGAACGCACGAAACCCTGCTGGCGTACCTGGTGCGTCGTCTGCTGGAAAACGGCGCGAACACCTCCTTCGTCAACCGCATCGCCGACACCACGCTGCCGCTGGACGAGCTGGTGGCCGATCCGGTGCAGGCCGTTGAGAAGATGGCGGCACAGGAAGGCCAGGTTGGCCTGCCGCATCCGAAGATTGCCCTGCCGCGCGAGCTGTACGGCAAAGGCCGCGTCAACTCGGCGGGTCTGGATCTCGCCAACGAACACCGTCTGGCGTCCCTCTCCTCTGCCCTGCTCAACAGCGCGCTGCAGAAGTGGCAGGCCAAACCGATGCTGGAGCAGCCCGTTGCAGACGGCGAAATGCAGCCGGTGATCAACCCGGCCGAGCCGAAGGATATCGTCGGCTACGCGCGAGAAGCGACCGAAGCGGAAGTGGATCAGGCGCTGGACAGCGCGGTGAACAACGCCCCTATCTGGTTTGCCACGCCGCCGCAGGAGCGCGCCGCGATTCTGGAGCGCGCGGCGGTGCTGATGGAAGATCAGATGCAGTCGCTCATCGGCATTCTGGTGCGCGAGGCGGGTAAAACCTTCAGCAACGCGATTGCCGAAGTTCGTGAGGCCGTCGACTTCCTGCACTACTACGCCGGTCAGGTGCGCGATGATTTCGATAACGAAACCCACCGTCCGCTGGGTCCAGTCGTCTGTATCAGCCCGTGGAACTTCCCGCTGGCGATCTTCACCGGCCAGATTGCCGCCGCGCTGGCCGCAGGCAACAGCGTGCTGGCAAAACCGGCAGAGCAGACCCCGCTGATTGCCGCGCAGGGCATCAACATTCTTCTCGAAGCCGGCGTGCCGGCGGGCGTGGTACAGCTGCTGCCGGGCCGCGGTGAAACGGTCGGTGCCAAACTGACCTCCGATAACCGCGTGCGCGGCGTGATGTTCACCGGTTCGACCGAAGTGGCGTCTCTGCTGCAGCGCAATATTGCCACCCGTCTGGATGCGCAGGGCCGCCCTACTCCGCTCATCGCGGAAACCGGCGGGATGAACGCCATGATCGTTGACTCCTCTGCCCTTACCGAGCAGGTGGTGGTCGACGTGCTGGCCTCCGCGTTCGACAGCGCCGGTCAGCGCTGCTCCGCCCTGCGCGTGCTGTGCCTGCAGGACGACGTGGCGGACCACACGCTGAAGATGCTGCGCGGCGCGATGGCCGAATGCCGCATGGGCAACCCGGGCCGTCTCACCACCGATATCGGGCCGGTGATCGACGCGGAAGCCAAAGCCAACATCGAAAACCACATTCAGACCATGCGCGCGAAAGGCCGCCCGGTGTTCCAGGCGGTGCGCGAGAACAGCGAAGATGCGCGCGAATGGCGGACCGGCACCTTTGTGCCGCCAACGCTGATTGAGCTGGCAAGCTTCGACGAGCTGAAAAAAGAGGTCTTCGGCCCGGTGCTGCACGTGGTGCGCTACAACCGTAACAACCTGAACGAGCTGGTTGAGCAGATCAACGCCTCCGGCTATGGCCTGACGCTCGGCGTGCATACCCGTATCGACGAGACTATCGCGCAGGTGACCGGCAGCGCCAAAGTGGGCAACCTGTACGTTAACCGCAACATGGTTGGCGCGGTCGTGGGCGTGCAGCCGTTCGGCGGCGAAGGCCTTTCCGGCACCGGTCCGAAAGCGGGCGGTCCGCTCTACCTGTACCGTCTGCTGGCGAACCGTCCGGAGAACGCCCTGGGCGTCACCCTGGCACGCCAGGATGCGGACTATCCGGTGGATGCGCAGCTGAAAACCGTGCTGACCCAGCCGCTGGAGGCGCTCATTACATGGGCAGAAAAACGTCCTGAACTGCGTGCCGTCGCGAAGCAGTACGGCGAGCTGGCGCAGGCGGGCACGCAGCGTCTGCTGCCGGGGCCAACCGGCGAGCGCAACACCTGGACGCTGATGCCGCGCGAGCGCGTGCTGTGCGTGGCCGATAACGAGCAGGACGCGCTGGTGCAGCTGGCCGCCGCGATGGCAACCGGCTGTGAAGTGCTGTGGCCGGAAGATGCCCTGCATCGCGATCTCGCCAAACAGCTGCCGAAAGCGGTCTCGGCCCGCATTCGCTTCGCGAAAGCCGATAGCCTGCTGACCCAGCCGTTTGATGCGGTGATCTACCACGGTGATTCCGATCAGCTGCGCGAACTGTGCGAGCAGGTTGCGGCCCGCAGCGGCGCCATCGTTTCCGTGCAGGGCTTTGCGCGCGGAGAAACCAACCTGCTGCTGGAGCGTCTGTACGTGGAGCGCTCGCTCAGCGTCAACACCGCGGCGGCAGGCGGTAACGCCAGTCTGATGACAATAGGCTAACGCTGTGTTAATAAGGCTCCGGAGACGGAGCCTTATTTTTTTGGGGAGTATATGAAACGATTTCTTATCGCCAGTGCGGCACTGCTAATGAGCGCCAGCGCGCTGGCCGACGAGTGCGACAACGCGACCACCCAGCTTGAACTGAATACCTGTAGCGCGCAGCAGTACCAGGCTGCCGATAAAAAACTCAACCAGACGTATCAGGCCGCCATCAAACGCGCGGCAGCTCCTCAGCGCGACCTGCTGAAAAAAGCGCAGCAGGCGTGGATTACCCTGCGCGATGCGGACTGCGCGTTTATCGGTTCGGGGACGGAAGGCGGGAGCGTCCAGCCAATGATTGTTAACCAGTGCCTGGCGGAAAAAACCGTGGAGCGCGAAGCGTTTCTGGCCTCGCTGATGCAGTGTGAAGAGGGCGACTTAAGCTGCCCTCTCCCGCCGGGCTGAGGGATCCCCACAAAATAATACCTGCGCGGACGGCCCCCTCTCCCTTGAGGGAGAGGGCTGGGGTGAGGGGAAACTAGCGCAGGCGGATCCCTTCGATAATCATCCGCTGCACGTTTTCCAGGGTGCTGTGGAAAAACGCCTCGTCCTGGAGCGTTTTACCGGTCACCGCCTCAACCTGGGCCGCAAAGTCAGCGTAATGCTGGGTGGAGGCCCAAATCATAAAGATCAGATGATGCGGGTCGACCGGGGCCAGTTTTCCGCTGGCGACCCATCCGGCAATAATGGCCGACTTATCATCCACCAGCTGCTTTAAATCTCCGGTTAATTCCGCCTGCAGCAGCGGCGCGCCCTGCAGCATCTCAAGACAAAACAGTCGCGACGCCTGCGGGTAATCGCGCGACACCTCCAGCTTCAGGCGAATGTACTCTTTGATCGCCACCAGCGGGGCCAGCTCCGCGCGGAACGCTTTGAGGGGCGCCAGCCAGATATCGAGGATCTGCTGCATCACCGCCACATAGAGCGCCTCTTTCGACGGGTAATAGTAAAGCAGATTGGTTTTGGATACGCCGGACTGCTCCGCCACCTGCTCCAGGCGCGTGCCGTGAATACCAAACTGCGAAAAAGTCTCCAGCGCCGCGCTGAGGATCGCCTGCTTCTTGGCGCTCACCGCCTGCGAACGTTTACCTGGTGTTTTCACTGCGCCTTGTGTCATTCCCGCTCTCCTTATTCTGCGTTGCCCTCAGCATAGCAAAACCCCCGACTCGCCACGACATCCTGCACTCCGATCGCGCATGAATGCCTGTTTTCTGTGCAATGTTTTTGACCAGTTAGTCCACATTTAGCCGCATCAATCCACCAACTTCTGATTAACACATTAATAACACAGCCATTTTCAAAACTGGCACCGCCTTTGCAAAAACACCGATACACCTGCGACGTAATGAAGAGAGGTTCGTGATGAAAATTGGCGTATTTGTACCCATCGGCAACAACGGCTGGCTTATCTCGACCACTGCACCGCAATACATGCCGACCTTTGAGCTCAATAAAGCCATCGTGCAGAAAGCAGAGCACTACCATTTCGACTTTGCGCTTTCGATGATCAAGCTGCGCGGCTTTGGCGGCAAAACTGAATTCTGGGATCACAACCTGGAGTCCTTTACCCTGATGGCCGGGCTGGCCGCGGTCACCTCGCGGATCCAAATCTACGCCACCGCCGCCACGCTCACCCTGCCCCCGGCGATCGTCGCGCGCATGGCCTCCACCATCGACTCCATCTCCGGCGGGCGTTTTGGCGTCAACCTGGTCACCGGCTGGCAAAAACCGGAGTACGAGCAGATGGGGCTCTGGCCGGGTGACGAGTACTTCTCGCGTCGCTACGACTACCTGACCGAATACGTGCAGGTGCTGCGCGACCTGTGGGGGACCGGCAAAAGCGATTTCAAGGGCGATTTCTTCACCATGAACGACTGCCGCGTCAGCCCGCAGCCGTCGGTGCCGATGAAGGTGATTTGCGCCGGGCAGAGCGACGCGGGGATGGAGTTTTCCGCGAAATACGCCGACTTCAACTTCTGCTTCGGTAAAGGCGTGAACACGCCTGCCGCCTTCGTCCCGACCGCCGCGCGGATGAAAGAGGCCGCCGACAAAACCGGGCGCGACGTGGGCTCCTACGTGCTGTTTATGGTCATTGCCGACGAAACCGACGACGCCGCGCGCGCCAAGTGGGAGCGCTATAAGGATGGCGCCGACGAGGAGGCCCTGAGCTGGCTCACCGAGCAGAGCCAGAAAGATACCCGCTCCGGGGCAGATACCAACGTTCGCCAGATGGCCGACCCGACCTCCGCCGTCAATATCAACATGGGCACCCTGGTCGGCTCTTATGCCAGCGTCGCCAGAATGCTGGACGAAGTGGCGGCCGTGCCCGGTGCGGAAGGCGTTCTGCTGACCTTCGACGATTTCCTCACCGGCGTGGAGACCTTCGGCGAGCGCATCCAGCCGCTGATGCAGTGCCGCGCCCACATCCCTGCCGTCACGAAGGAGGTGGCGTAATGACGACCCTTAACGCACGCCCGGAAGCCATCACCTTCGCGCCGCAGCAGAGCGCGCTGATCGTGGTGGACATGCAAAACGCCTACGCCAGCCAGGGCGGTTATCTGGATCTGGCGGGGTTCGACGTCTCCGCCACCCGGCCGGTGATCGAGAACATTAAAACCGCCGTCGCCGCCGCGCGCGCCGCGGGCATGCTCATCATCTGGTTCCAGAACGGCTGGGATGACCAGTACGTCGAGGCAGGCGGCCCCGGCTCGCCCAACTTCCACAAGTCGAACGCCCTGAAAACCATGCGTAAACGGCCCGAACTGCAGGGCAAGCTGCTGGCGAAAGGCGGCTGGGACTATCAGCTGGTGGATGAGCTGGTACCGCAGGCGGGCGATATTGTTCTGCCCAAACCGCGCTACAGCGGCTTTTTCAACACCCCGCTCGACAGCCTGCTGCGCAGCCGGGGCATTCGTCATCTGGTGTTCACCGGGATCGCCACTAACGTCTGCGTGGAGTCGACCCTGCGCGACGGCTTTTTCCTCGAGTATTTTGGCGTGGTGCTGGAAGACGCGACCCACCAGGCCGGGCCGGAATTCGCCCAGAAAGCGGCCCTGTTCAACATCGAAACCTTTTTTGGCTGGGTCAGTAACGTCAATGATTTCTGCGACGCCCTGACTCCCCCGCTTGCCCGTATCGCCTGAGGAGACGCCTGATGCCGAAATCCGTAATCATCCCGCCGGGTACCAGCACGCCCATTGCCCCGTTTGTTCCCGGCACACTCGCCGACGGCGTGGTGTATGTTTCCGGCACGCTGCCGTTTGATAAAGACAACAACGTGGTGTTTATCAACGACCCAAAGGCGCAAACCCGCCACGTGCTGGAGACGATCAAAACCGTGATCGAAACGGCGGGTGGCACGATGGAGGATGTGACCTTCAACAGCATCTTTATCACCGACTGGAAAAACTACGCCGCGATTAACGAGATTTACGCCGAGTTCTTCCCCGGCGATAAACCGGCGCGGTTCTGCATTCAGTGCGGGCTGGTGAAGCCAGAGGCGCTGGTTGAGATCGCCACCGTTGCGCACATCGCGAAGTGAGGCAGGTATGAAACTTTCCGTCTCGCCGCCCCCGTACGAGGGCGCGCCGGTGGTGGTCTTTATTTCCGGTCTCGGCGGCAGCGGCAGCTACTGGCTGCCCCAGCTGGCCGCGCTGGAGCCGGAGTATCAGGTGGTGTGCTATGACCAGCGGGGAACGGGCAATAACCCCGCCACCCTGCCGGAAGGGTACAGCCTTGCGCAGATGGCGGACGAGCTGGCCCAGGCGCTGGCTGAAGCCGGGATTGCCCGCTACAGCGTCGTGGGTCACGCGCTGGGGGCGCTGGTCTGCCTGCAGCTGGCCCTCGACAGGCCCGACGCCCTCACCGCGCTGGTGTGCGTTAACGGCTGGCTGACCCTCAACGCCCACACCCGCCGCTGCTTTCAGATCCGCGAGCGCCTGCTGCATTACGGCGGCGCGCAGGCGTGGGTCGAGGCGCAGCCGCTGTTTCTCTACCCTGCGGACTGGATGGCCGCCCGCGCCCCTCGTCTGGAGGCCGAAGAAGCGCTGGCGCTGGCCCATTTCCAGGGCAAAACCAACCTGCTGCACAGGCTCAGCGCCCTGAAAAAGGCCGACTTCAGCCGCCATGCGGAGCGCATTCGTTGCCCGGTACAGATTATCTGTTCTGCCGACGACATGCTGGTGCCCTCCGTCTGCTCGTCCGAGCTGCAGGCGGCGATCCCGCACAGCCGCAGCGCGGTGATGCGCCAGGGCGGACATGCCTGCAACGTCACCGAGCCGGATACCTTCAACACCCTGCTGCTGAACGGGCTTGCCAGCCTGCTGCACAGCCCGGAACCCGCTTTATAAGGAGCTTTAATGAGCGAAGCCATTACCCCCGCCGCGCTGGAAACGCTGTTCACCGGCGCCCGCACCCATAACGGCTGGCAGGATATGCCCGTCAGCGACGAAACGCTGCGCGAAATCTACAACCTGATGAAATGGGGGCCCACGTCCGCCAACTGCTCCCCGGCGCGAATTGTGTTTGTGCGAAGCGCGGAGGGAAAAGAGAAGCTGCGTCCTGCGCTCTCCAGCGGCAACCTCGAGAAAACGCTCACCGCCCCGGTCACGGCGATTGTCGCCTGGGACGGTGAATTCTACGAGCGCCTGCCCGAGCTGTTCCCGCACGGCGATGCAAAGAGCTGGTTCACCACCAGCCGCGCGCATGCGGAAGAGACCGCCTTTCGCAACAGCTCAATGCAGGCCGCCTACCTGATTTTCGCCTGTCGCGCCCTGGGGCTGGACACCGGCCCGATGTCGGGATTTGACCGCCAGAAGGTCGACGAAGCCTTTTTCACCGGCACGACGCTTAAAAGCAATCTGCTGATCAACATAGGCTATGGCGATACCCGCAAACTTTACGGGCGCCTGCCGCGCCTGGACTTCGACGACGCCTGCGGGCTGGCGTAAGGAGCGATGATGACAACACCGGATAAACAAACCTTTCGCGACGCCATGGCCTGCGTTGGCGCGGCGGTCAACATCATCACCACCGACGGCCCGGCGGGGATGGCAGGCTTCACCGCCAGCGCGGTGTGCAGCGTCACGGATTCACCGCCCACCCTGCTGGTGTGCCTGAACCGCGGCGCGTCAGTCTGGCCAATCTTTAGCGAAAACCGCACCCTTTGCGTGAATACCCTGAGCGCTGGACAGGAGCCTTTATCTAACCTGTTTGGCGGGAAAACGCCGATGGCGGAACGCTTTGCCGCCGCCCGCTGGCAGACGGGCGACACGGGCTGCCCGCGCCTGGAAGATGCGCTGGCCTCGTTTGACTGCCGCATCAGCCAGGTGGTGAGCGTCGGCACCCACGACATTCTGTTTTGCGACATTATTTCGATTATTCGCCACCCCGCGCCGCAAGGGCTGGTGTGGTTTGACCGCGGCTACCACGCGCTTATGCGACCCGCCTGTTAACCCGCCTTAAGGAGACAGACCATGTTCGGATTTCCCCACTGGCAGTTGAAATCGACCTCCACAGAAGCAGGCGTGGTCGCGCCGGATGAACGTCTCCCGCTCGGGCAGACGATGGTGATGGGCGTTCAGCACGCGGTCGCCATGTTTGGCGCCACGGTGCTGATGCCGATGCTGATGGGACTCGATCCCAACCTGTCTATTCTGATGTCGGGTATCGGCACGCTGCTGTTCTTTTTCGTCACCGGCGGGCGCGTGCCCAGCTATCTCGGATCCAGCGCCGCCTTTGTCGGAGTGGTCATCGCCACCACCGGGTTTAACGGCCAGGGGATCAACCCCAACCTGAGCGTGGCCCTCGGCGGCATCATTGCCTGCGGCCTGGTGTACACCCTGATTGGTCTGGTGGTGATGAAAATCGGCACGCGCTGGATAGAGCGAATGATGCCCCCCGTCGTGACGGGCGCCGTGGTGATGGCAATTGGCCTCAACCTCGCGCCGATTGCGGTCAGGAGCGTCTCCGCCTCGCCGTTTGAAAGCTGGATGGCGGTGATCACGGTGCTGTGCATCGGCCTGGTGGCGGTGTTCACGCGCGGCATGATCCAGCGGCTGCTGATTCTGGTTGGGCTGATTGTCGCCTGTCTGGTCTACGCCCTGCTGGCCAACGTTTTCGGTCTGGGCAAGCCGGTTGATTTTACGCTGCTGCATCAGGCCGCCTGGTTCGGCCTGCCGAAGGTGACCTCGCCCACCTTTAACACCCAGGCGATGATGCTTATCGCACCGGTGGCGGTGATCCTGGTGGCGGAGAACTTAGGCCACCTGAAGGCGGTTGCGGGGATGACCGGGCGCAGCATGGATCCGTACATGGGCCGCGCGTTCGTCGGTGACGGTCTGGCGACCATGCTCTCCGGTTCCGTAGGCGGCAGCGGCGTCACCACCTATGCTGAAAACATCGGCGTGATGGCGGTAACCAAGGTCTACTCGACGCTGGTCTTCGTGGCGGCGGCGGTGATGGCGATGCTGCTCGGCTTCTCACCGAAGTTCGGCGCGCTGATCCACACCATTCCGTCCCCGGTTATCGGCGGGGCATCGATTGTGGTGTTTGGGCTGATCGCCGTGGCCGGCGCGCGCATCTGGGTACAGCATCGCGTCGATCTCAGCCAGAACGGCAACCTGATTATGGTGGCGGTCACGCTGGTGCTGGGCGCAGGCGATTTTGCCCTGACGCTGGGCGGGTTTACGATTGGCGGGATTGGCACGGCGACCTTCGGTGCGATCTTGCTTAACGCCCTGCTGAGCCGCCGGATGGCCGCCGCGCCGCAGGGCACCGTAGTGCATCAGGATTCGTGAAATCACCATGTCGGGTGACGGCCAGGCCTTACCCGACGTGTACATTCCTTCAGAACAACAGGTAATAAAGCAATCACTCTTGCTCAAACAGCCGTTCGATAGATTTTGTAGGGAAGAACAAAGAATGGCTGTTTTCAGCTGTCAGCGGGATAAAGCCCTGCTTCAGATAAAATCGTTTTGCCCGCTCGTTAAGGGCATCAACAAATATTCCGTGTACCCCCACAGCCTGTGAAGCCAGGTAGACAACGCGCATAGCATGCGCAACGAGCGTTGTTCCCCACTCGTTTCCCTGTAGTGTTTTATCTACAGCCAGACGTCCCAGCGTCACGCTGGGTACGTTGATATAAGGGATTCGGCGCTGCTGAGTCTTAGAAGGAATCATCGCTCTTTCAAAACAGCTTCCCGATAACGTGTAATAACCCAGGACACGCGGACGATCGCGCTCTTTAAGCAGGTAGGCTCGTAAAATACGCCCATTGTGCTGACGCACCAGATGTTCAGCAAGGAAGGCATTTAGCGAGGGTTCGCCACAATCAAAATCCTCGAAGTCATAATCGGTTCCCTCTGATAACATTTCGATCGTGAGATTCTCCACGGCGCTTCACTCCATGTTTCGAAGCCGTTTTGCTGCTCGTTTCAGGCGTTCATTTGGCTCAGGCGGATTGTCGATGGCATCCATCACCGCATTCCATGATGCTTCGTTTAATACGAGACGACGGTGCTGCTCAATGACCTCTGCAGCACGCTCTGACGCACTGTTCACCATAAACTGGGTGATCGTTTGGTTCGTCATCGCCGCCGCTTCTTCAATCATTGTTTTGTCTTCGTCCGTTAAGCGAAGATCGATACGCTGTTTTTTAAGTGCTGGCATGGTTTACATCACCGTGTACGGTATTTATCCGTACACATCGTAAATAAGCCTGTCCATTTTTTCAATCTAAACCTTCTTTTGCCGTCAAATCCCTGACCTCACTCCGACGTTTTCTGAGCTTTAACTCGCTCACCAGCACCCCGGCGACAATAAATGCCGCTCCCACCAGCGCCAGAAGCGGCAAACGCTCACCTGCAATGCGTCCGAAAATCCCCGCCCAGACCGGTTCACCGGTATAAATCACCGTCGCGCGGGTTGGCGATACGCTGCGCTGCGCCCAGTTCATGGTGACCTGAATAATGGCGCTGAAGATACCCAGCCCCAGTGCGACCACCACCAGACCGGTGGACATCGGCGGCACGGACTCCCCTGCCGGCACCATCGTCGCAAACGCCACCAGCGACGCCGTGGCGAGCTGCACCACCGTTACCCGTTTGACGTCGACCTTGCCCGCCCAGGCGCTAATCAGAATAATTTCCGCCGCAATGGCAATCGCCCCAATCAGGGTGATGATTTCGCCCGGCCCCAGCGCCAGCAGGTTGTTTTCCGGCCCGGCCAGTAAGATCAGGCCGATAAACGCCAGCACGATACCTATACAGGACATCAGCCTCGGCAGCCGCCCCAGGCACAGCCACTGCAGCAGCGGCACCAGCGGCACATACATGGCGGTGATAAACGCGGATTTGCTGCTGGAGATGGTCTGCAATCCCCACGTCTGCAGGCTGTAGCCCATCGCTATCGCCACCCCAATCGCCACGCCGGCCTTAAGTTCTTTCAGCGTCAGCCCCCGCAGCGTTTTAAGCGAAATCAGCCCCACGGCAAGCGCCGCCGTCGCAAAGCGCAGGCCAACAAAAAAGAACGGATCGCTGAGGGTCACCGCGTACTGAACGGCCAGAAACGTCCCGCCCCAGAACATGGTGATGAGAATCAGGATGGCTTCCTGCGGTTTAACGGAGAATTTGAAGCGTGAGACAGACATGCGGCACTCGCGGTTAAGATCAATTCCCTAGTGTGCGTTGCCTTTGGTTACAGTTCAATGTTGCAGAAATAAAAAAACCGCCGGGAGATCCCGGCGGCAGGGGTTCAACCCGGCGTGTTACTTACTGCTGCCGTGGCTGTTTTTCCCCCCTTTCTTGCCAGCTTCAGATGCGCGTTGCGGGTCATTCTTGAAGTTGCCCCCGCTATGCTGGCCACCTTTACGGCCTGCTTCTGATGCTCTTTCACGGTCTTCTGCGAAATTACCTGAACCACCACGATGGTTTGCCATCTCTAACCTCCAGAATGTGAAACATTAGACATCATATTGCATTCAGTAAAAGAGGATTCTTTCACCTCGCAACACAAGGACAGTGCCTTTATCTGTGCCGCGTGAAACTAAGCTTAGTGGAATGCCGCTATCCGGCAAGCCGCAGGTAATATTCTGCAACATGAACTCAGCCTTTCGGGTGAGATGACGCGGCGGCAATTCATAAGCCTTTCTTATCATTTCAAAAATCAGCTGCCAAAAAGTTGTTTCATTTTGCTACAAAGCCTTTTTGTAACCATATTGTTATAAATCAAAGAAATGCCGTTCATTTTTGCAGTCTGGCTGTGATGGCATATCTTTAAAAGAACGCAGCGATCCGCTGTCAGAAAAACCAACGAGGAGTGATGCAAAATGGCAAAAGTTCTGGTGCTCTATTATTCCATGTATGGACACATTGAAACCATGGCTCACGCGGTTGCAGAAGGTGCGAACAGGGTTGATGGCGTTGAGGTTGTGGTGAAACGCGTACCGGAAACCATGCAGGCGGAAGCCTTCCTGAAAGCCGGGGGGAAAACGCAAAACGCCCCGGTCGCCACCCCGCAGGAGCTGGCGGACTATGATGCCATCATCTTCGGCACCCCGACCCGCTTCGGCAATATGTCGGGCCAGATGCGCACCTTCCTCGATCAAACCGGCGGACTTTGGGCATCCGGGGCGCTTTACGGCAAACTCGCCAGCGTATTCAGCTCTACCGGCACCGGTGGCGGTCAGGAGCAGACGATTACCTCAACCTGGACTACCCTTGCTCATCACGGGATGGTGATTGTGCCGATTGGCTACGGTGCCCAGGAGCTGTTTGACATTTCCCAGGTGCGTGGCGGTACGCCGTACGGCGCAACCACCATTGCCGGTGGAGATGGCTCACGTCAGCCAAGCAATGAAGAACTGTCTATCGCCCGCTATCAGGGTGAATACGTCGCGGGTCTGGCCAAAAAACTGAACGGCTAACACCCAACAGGAGGACAAGCATGCCAACTCAAGAATCCAAAGCTCACCACGTGGGCGAATGGGCAAGTTTACGCAACACCTCTCCGGAGATTGCCGAAGCTATCTTTGAAGTCGCGAAGTACGATGAAAAGCTGGCCGAGCAGATTTGGGAGGAAGGTAACGATGAGGTGCTGGTGCGCGCCTTCGAAAAAACGGATAAAGACTCGCTCTTCTGGGGCGAGCAAACCATCGAACGTAAAAACGTCTAAGCGTTTCCCCCCGCCGCAGCGGGGGGTTCTCTTTTACTTCGCCGCGTTATTCATCACCGCATTGAATTTATCGACAGGACAGAAGCCGTTCGCATCCACCGGGCAGCCTTTCAGCTCCAGCGTCACGCGCTGCGCGGGCGACTGCAGCGACAGCACGCTGGCGTTACGCAGCTGCTCTGAGCTCTGGTAGACATACTCAATTTTCATCAGCTCCTGGTTGGCATTTTTGTCATGCCAGCGCTGGAAAACAATCTTGCCGCCAATCGGGGTGCGCTCCTGCTGGTCGTGCAACTGATACGGTTTGAAATCCAGGGCCGTCAGCAGGGAAGCAATGTTCGAGTCGTGCCCCACCAGCAGGGTGATTTTCGGCGCTTTTGCCTGTTCGGTGACCAGCGTTTTATCAATGTACTTCACCAGCGGCTTCGCCACGTTTTGCGCCACTTCGGTGGAGGTAAACAGCGAGTCCTGATAGCCGTTCTTCAGCTTCGACAGCACGCGCCACTGCTGGTCGGTTTTGATTTCGCCCCAGGCCACCTGGTCGGCCGGGAAGCCTTCGTAATACTGCAGCGTGAACGCGTCCACCAGCGAGTTACCCACCTTCAGCGGCCCGGATACGCCAGGCTCTTTTTCATAGTCGGCGCTGAAGGTATCTTTCGCGTCAGCCAGCGAGCAGACCTTTTTCTCTTTGCAGGACGGGGAATCCGCGTAGTTCGTCATCTGCTCCAGCAGCTTATAGCTTTCGGTAAGCTGCATTTTCTGCCGCTCGGTCTCCATCGCCTTGAGCGCTTTTTCACGGAATTCCGGCGAGTTATCGGTTATCACCGGATTGAAGGTCGGATCCATGGTGCCCATTTTTTCCTGATGGTGCACGGGAACGTCGCAGCCCGGGAACGCGCCGGTGATGAAGAACTGCGCGGTGGCAACGGTACGCTGCAGGCTGTTGGCGTAAGCATAAACGCTATCCGCCGCAGGACATTCTCCCGTCTTCACCATCCCCTGCTGCGCCAGCCACTCGCGCATGTAATGGCCCATATAGACTTCCAGCACGCCGCCCTTGGTAGTGAGCTGACCGCCCGGCACCTCCCACTCCGGCCACTGCTTCGGCGTGGACTGCTCCAGCACGCTGCCGTTATTGGCGAGCGGCGCGCGCAGGTTGTGACGGCTCATGATTAAAACTTGCTCCAGCTGATACCCTTCCGGCGTCTCTTGCGCCTGCACGCCAAACGTTGCTGAAATGGAACCGGCGACTGCCAGCGCGAGTAGTGCTTTTCTCATCCCTAATTCCTCACTCGTTTTAAAATGTCGCGTTCAGTGTGACAGGTTCGTGACAATTTTCCGGGAAGCATTTCTCAAACTGATGATTAACGTGCTTACGGTGTGCACCAATAAGTTTTATAATAAAACCACACCCCACCGGAGAATTGACCGTGAAACGTACCCGCCTCGAAGAGAGCACCTGCCCCGTCGCCCGTTCGCTGGATATCATCGGCGACTGGTGGTCGCTGCTGATTGTTCGCGACGCGCTGCGCGGGATAAAACGCTTCGGCGAGTTTCAGAAAAGCCTCGGCATCGCCAAAAACATGCTGACCGCGCGGCTAAAACTGCTGGTCGACGAAGGCATCCTCCGGCTTCAGCCCGCGTCCGACGGCAGCGCCTGGCAGGAATACGTCCTGACCGACAAGGGGCGTGCCCTGCAAACGGTGCTGGTTGCCCTCTCCCAGTGGGGCAATGAATTTTTGTTTGCGGATAACGAATGCGGCACCGTGCTGGTCGATACCGAACAGCGCAAACCCCTGCGCAAACTGGCTCTTATCGCCGACGATGGCCGCGAACTGACGCCTGAAGAGATCGTGGCAAAACTCCCCTCCTGAACGTTCCCGACGGCAACAGCACAAAATGCTCGCAAATATGGTTGCATTATAAAACCAAATAGCAGAGAGTTTATTCAGTTTCATCTTGAAACCAAATAACCCACTTTGCCCTGAGGTAACACACGATGACTACGCAAATCACCACCGCCCTGATTACGGGCGCCTCTTCCGTGATTGGTGCCGTTTATGCCGAACGTCTTGCCGCGCGCGGCGCTAACCTGGTGCTGGTCGCACGTCGCGAGGATCGCCTGAAAACCCTTGCCGCCGACCTTCGCGCGCGCTACGGCGTGGCCGTCGATATTCTGGTGGCCGATCTTACCGATGAAGCCGGGATCCGCGCCGTGGAAGAGGCGCTGCGCAGCAATACCGCGATTGATACGCTCATTAACAACGCGGGCACCGCGCAGATGGCGCCGTTCCTCGCGGGCGATGTGGCGCAGCATCAGGCCATTAACACCCTGAACACCACGGCGCTGATGCGTCTGACCTACGCCATCCTGCCACGCCTGGCGCAGAACAATCGCGGCACGCTGATCAATATCGCGTCCGTGCTGGCTCTGCACGTCCGGGCGGGCAGCGCGCTCTACAGCGCCACCAAGGCGTGGGTGTTGAGCTTTACCCGTGGGTTACAGGAAGAATTTGCCGACAGCAACGTGCGCATTCAGGCCGTGCTGCCCGCCGCCACGGCGACAGAAATCTGGAGCCATTCGGGCGTCACGGTGAACGATCTGCCGGAAGGATCGGTGATGACCACCGACGATATGGTAGATGCATCGCTGGCGGGTATGGATCAGGGTGAACCGATCACCATCCCGCCGATGCATGACGCCGGCCTGTGGGATCGCTACGAAGCGGCGCGTCTTGAGCTGTTCAACAGCGCGCGCACCGGCATTCCGGCACCGCGCTACGCAAAACAGTAGCCTAACGCTCAAGCTGGTCGCCGTACTCGCTCATCCAGGCGGCCAGCGGGGAGAGTGCGTCCTGCAGGGTTAGCCCCAGCTCGGTGATCTGATACTCCACGCGCGGGGGGATCTCCGGGTAGACCGTCCGCGTCACCAGCCCGCGCTGCTCAAACAGGCGCAGCTGCTTCGTCAGCTCTTTCTGCGTGATGGGGGCAGCGGCCCGCAGCAGATCGCCAAAGCGTACGGGCGTGTTGAACACAATCAGGCGGTAGAGAATGGGGATCGCCCACTTACCGGAAATCAGGTTCACAAACTGCGTCATCGGGCAGGTATACGCCTCAGATTTTTTTTCACAGCACACCTCCAGCATTTCTGCCATAGCACACCTCTTGCCTCTTTAGTATCCATTTGGTACCTGGTTTCCTTTCGATACTAACGTTTCTATAGTGCTTTCTCCAGAGACATTTCAGGAGAAGAACATGGGTCGTTTGACAGATAAATATACGCTGATTACCGGCGGCACCAGCGGCATCGGTCTTGCCACCGCGCAGGCGTTTATCGCCGAAGGCGCGCGCGTCGCCGTGACCGGACGCAACCCGGACACCCTCGCCGAAGCAGAACGTATTCTTGGCGACAAGGCCTGGGCGATCCCGACCGATGCGGGAGATATCGCCTCGCAAAAAGCGCTGGCGGAAACCCTCGCCGCCCGCTGGCCACGCCTGGACGCGGTGTTTCTCAACGCCGGTGACGTGACGCACGCGCCGCTGGAAGCCTGGCAGGAGGAGGCGTGGGACCGCCTGATGGGCATCAACCTGAAGGGGCCGTTCTTTTTAATTCAGGCGCTGCTGCCGCTGCTGAATAACCCGTCGTCGGTGATCCTCTGCGGCTCGGTGAGCGCGCGTATCGGCCTGCCCACCAGCAGCGTGTATGCCGCGAGCAAGGCCGCCCTGCTGTCGCTGGCGCGCACGCTGTCGGCGGAGCTGCTGCCGCGCGGGATCCGCGTCAACGGCCTGAGCCCCGGTCCGGTGGAGACCCCGGCGTTTACCAAAACGGGCTTAAGCGACGAGGCGCTTAACGCGATGATGGCGGAGATCATCAAGCTGGTGCCGCTCGGCAGAATGGGCTCGACGACGGAGCTGGCAAAAGCCGCGCTCTATCTGGCCTCCGACGAGTCGAGCTACACGGTGGGAACGGAGCTGCTGGTCGACGGCGGAATGGGGAGTTTGTAACTCAAAAGGCGCTGATGCCGGTGACGATGCCGACATACAGCGCCGCCCATGCGCAGGCGGAAAGCAGGCTGACGGCGTAGACCTTGACTGCATTCAGCCTGAGCATTCCCGCCGCCAGCGGCACGATGTAGCGCAGCACCGCCAGAAAACGCGCGGTGAACAGGACCAGCACCCCGTTTTTCTGCAGCTGATGCTGCACCCGCAGCATTTTACCGGCGTGCTTTGCCGAGAAGCGGGTCATCCATCGCGTGTGCCCCATCAGCTGGCCGATATGGTAGTTCAGCACCGAACCCGCCGTTGCCCCCAACACCACGGCCAGCCACGCCTGCGCAGGATGCATGCTCGCCTGGCTGACGGTAATGCCCGCCAGCAGCATCACCGAGGCGGGCGGCAGCACGGAGGAGACTAGCACCGTCGATTTACTCAGCGCCATCACAAATAACAGCGCGAAAAGATGTGCCGGATACAGCGCAAAATGATTCAGCAGATTATCAAACCACGCCATTATCCTCTCCTCCGTTGATTATTTAATCCTCCATTAGAAATGAATTAACCTAAATAAACCCTCAACATTTTATTAATAAAAATCGTCTAAACCGTTCTTAAACATTATTTAATTTTCTGAGCGGTAAATTTAAATAAGCGTATTATTCCTCACGTTTTACAACGATCTCGTTATGGCGAGGCTCCTGTACAAATACACGTTATCGCTCTGGTAGGTTCGAGAGAACCGACACAGGGTAAAACAGGCACTGTCGAATCAAGGCTTTGTCAGTATAACTTCCCTCGTGGGATACGGTGTACAGTGCTGAACCCAGGACGTGGGGATCTCCTCTTCGACATGCCCTGTCTTGCTCGCCCCTGAGAGATGTTATTATTCAAAGGGAATTCACTATGTCTTACGCTATTCACAACCAGAACCTGGCATTCAATGACAGCGCGATCGCGCAATATATGAATACCGATTTTATTGTCCTCGATATTTCATTATGCGTGGCGCTGGCGCGCGAACAATTCTTCGAAAAATTAAAAGACGACGATATTCCGTCTCATATTTTTATTGAAGACAATGGCCGCCTGGCGGGCATGATTGCCGTGCGTAAATTGCTGCAGACCGCCGACACGGTACAGCCGGTGAAATCGCTGATGATTTCGCAGTTTTTGCAGGTCAAACCGGAGGATGAACGTGCCGACGTTGCCGGACTGCTGGCGCACGGCGGCGCGGATGTGGTGCCCGTGGTCACCCACGGCAAGCTCGTCGGCTGCCTGACCGAGCGCGAAATCGCCCATCTGCTGGAAGATGACGTCACCGAAGACGCCCAGCTTCAGGGGGCGACGCTGCCGCTGGAGAAGCCCTATCTGGACACCAGCCCGTATAGCCTGTGGAAGAAACGCTCCGTCTGGCTGCTGCTGCTGTTTGTCGCGGAGGCCTACACCAGTTCGGTGATCCAGCATTTTGAAGAGGCGCTGGAGTCCGCCATCGCGCTGGCGTTCTTTATTCCGCTGCTGATCGGCACGGGCGGCAACAGCGGGACGCAGATCACCTCCACGCTTGTGCGCGCCATGGCGCTGGGGGAAGTCCGCCTGCGCGACGTTGGCCGCGTGCTGCGTAAAGAGATGACCACCTCGCTGATGATTGCCGCCACGCTCGGTATCGCCGGGTGCATTCGCGCCTGGATGATGGGGATTGGGCTGGAAATCACGCTTATCGTCAGCCTGACGCTGGTGTGCATTACGCTCTGGAGTGCGATTGTGTCGTCCGTGATCCCGATGGTGCTCAAGCGCTGCGGCATTGACCCGGCGGTCGTCTCCGCGCCGTTTATCGCGACGCTTATCGACGGCACCGGGCTGATTATCTACTTCAAGATCGCGCAATATACGCTGGGGCTGGAGTAACGCGGTCCGCCAGCTGGATCACCGCTCGCGAAAACGCCTCAATCGCCAGGGCGACATCCTCAGCCATCACCGATTCCGCCGGATGGTGGCTGACGCCCCCTTTGCAGCGCACAAACAGCATGCCGACCGGCCAGCGTTCCGCGATGGCAATCGCGTCGTGGCCCGCACCGCTGGGCAGCGATAGCGAGCGACCCTGTACCGATGTAACGGCCTCCCCCAGCACGTTTTGCAGGTGGATATCGCACGGCGTGGCGGCAATGCGGTAAAACTCCTCGGCGCTGAAGTCCAGACCGCGGCGCGAGGCGATCGCCTGCGCATGTTCCAGCAGGTCGTTAAGCAACCGATCCAGCGGCGCATCCTGCGGCCCGCGAATATCCAGCGAGAGCTGAACCTCGCCGGGGATCACGTTCACCGCCCCCGGCAGGCAGCGCAGCTCGCCAACCGTCGCCACCAGGTTGCCGCCCTGCTGTCGGGTAGCGTTTTCAATGATAACTATCCACTCGGCGGCGGCGGCCAGCGCGTCCCTGCGGTGGAGCATCGGCACGGTTCCCGCGTGCCCGGCCTCGCCGGTAAAGCGGCAGTTCAGACGACGCGCGCCGTTAATGGCTTCCACCACGCCAAGGGCGAGCGCCTCCTGCTCAAGGCACGGCCCCTGCTCAATATGCAGCTCCAGATAGGCGCTGAAATCCTCCTGACGGCGCGCGGCATGGAGCACGCGGGCAGGATCGAGCCCCATCAGGGTCATCGCCTGCGCCACGCTGATCCCGCTGGCGTCGGCTTTTTCCAGCCAGCCCTGCGGCCAGGTGCCCGTCAGCCCCCGGCTGCCTAACAGCGTAATGCCGAAGCGGGTTCCCTCTTCGTCGCAAAAGCCGACAATCTCGATGGCCTGGGCCAGATGCACACCCTGCTGGTGCAGGCTGTCCACCACCTCAATGGCGGCAAGCACGCCGAGCATGCCGTCGTAGCGCCCGGCATTGCGCACGGTATCGAGATGCGAGCCGAGCAGCACCGCCTGCGCCCCTTCCTGCGCGCCCTCATAGCGTCCACAGATGTTGCCCACGCTGTCCTGCCAGACGGTCATTCCCGCCTGGCTCATCCACTGCCCCACCAGCTGGTTGGCGTGCAGATGCTGGGTGGAGAGATAAACCCTCGTCAGCGCATCCGGGGTTTCGCTGATGGCGGCCAGCGCGTCGGCGCGCGCCATCACCCGTTCTGCCGCCGGGCTCATTGCGGCGTCTCGCGACGATAGTGGTCCCACGCGGCCTGCATGGCGGCCCCCTGCGTGGTGGTGAATTTCAGGTAGTTCAGCACCGACTCCAGCGCGCTCAGGGTGGTCATCACGCAGTCCTTGCGCGCGTTGTAGCCCATGGTGCCAATGCGCCACACTTTGCCGTGCAGCGGGCCAAACGAGGTGCCGATTTCAATCCCGAAATCCTCCAGCATCAGCTTACGCACCTGGTCGCCGTTGACGCCCTGCGGGATAACCACGCCCAGCACGTTGTTCATCTTGTGCTTCAGGTCGCCGAAGGTCTCCAACCCCATCGCCTGAATGCCCTTCAGCAGCGCATCGCCGTGCAGCTTATGGCGCGCGATGCCGTTATCCAGCCCTTCCTGCAGGATCAGACGCGCACACTCGCGGGCGCCAAACAGCGCGGTGGTGGCTTCGGTATGGTGGTTAAGGCGCTCCGGCCCCCAGTAGTCCATCACCATGCCGAGATCGAAATAGTTGGAGTAGATCATCTCCTCGTCGCCGTCGCGGTGGGCGTCGGTGCGGATGCCCTCCTCAACGCATTTACGGCGGCGGATCGCCTCCTCCATGCGCGCGCTCAGGGTGATCGGCGAGGTGCCCGACGGGCCGCCGAGGCACTTCTGCATCCCGGCCGAGACGGCGTCCAGCCCCCAGGCGTCGGTCTCCAGCGCGTTGCCGCCGAGCGACGCGGTGGCGTCGGTATAAAACAGCACGTCGTAGCGTCGGCAGATCGCGCCAAGCTCGGCGAGCGGCTGCAGCATGGTGGTGGAGGTATCGCCCTGCACGGTCAGCAGCAGGCGCGGACGAATACGCTTAATCGCATCCTCCACCTGGTCGGGGGTGAACACCTCGCCCCACGGCACCTCGATGGTATGCACCTCCGCGCGGCAGCGGCGGGCAATTTCGCACAGCAGATGACCAAAGCGGCCAAAGACCGGCACCAGCACCTTATCTCCCGGGCGAATGGCGGAGACCAGAATGGCTTCAATTCCCGCGCGGGAGGTGCCGTCCACCAGCATCGTCCAGCGGTTCTCGGTGCGGAACACCCCGCGATAGAGCGCCATCACCTCGTTCATGTAGTGGGTCATGGCCGGATCGTACTGGCCGATCAGCTGGCTCGACATGGCGCGCAGCACGCGCGGGTCGGCGTTGATCGGGCCCGGCCCCATCAGCAGGCGCTGGGGCGGGTTGATTTGCGGAAAGCGTGCGATATCCATTGTTAAGTCCTTATCAGTTGAGGCCGCGCACGGAGGAGATGAACTGCTTCAGTTCCGTGGTCTGCGGGTTGGCGAACAGCGTTTTGCTGTCGCCCTGCTCCCAGACTTTCCCCTGGTGCATAAACACCACGCGGTCGCCCACTTCGCGGGCAAAATTCATTTCATGGGTAACCAGTATGAGCGTCATCCCCTCGGCCGCCAGCTGCTCCAGCACCTTGAGCACTTCGCCCACCAGCTCCGGGTCGAGCGCGGAGGTGATCTCGTCGCAGAGTAAAACTTTCGGCGACATGGCCAGCGCCCGGGCAATCGCCACGCGCTGCTGCTGGCCGCCGGAGAGACTCGACGGGTAGTAATCCAGACGATCGCCTAAGCCCACTTTCTCCAGCATCTGCTGCGCCAGCTCGCGGCATTCGGCGGCGCTTTTCTTCAGCACCCGACGCGGGGCGAGCATCACGTTTTCCAGCGCCGTCATGTGCGGAAACAGGTTGAAGCTCTGAAACACCATCCCGACCGAGCGGCTGATTTCGCGAGCCTGAGAGTCCCGGTCGGTAATGGTCATGCCGCCCAGCTTGATGCTGCCGTCCTGATAGCCTTCCAGTCCGTTGATGCAGCGCAGCAGCGTGCTTTTGCCCGATCCGCTGCGCCCGATAATGGAGATCACCTGGCCCATGTCGATATCCAGATCGACGCCCTTGAGCACGTGGTTATCGCCGTAGTACTTCTGCACCTGATTAATGGTGATGAGAGGCATTGAATTTCGTCTCCAGATAGCGGCTGTAGCGCGACAGCGGATAACACAGAATAAAGTAGCCGAGCGCCACCAGCGCAAAGACCTTAAACGGCTGATACGTCACGTTGGTCAGCATGGTCCCGGCCTTGGTCAGCTCGATAAAACCGATAATCGACGCCAGCGCGGTGCCCTTGATCACCTGCACGGCAAAGCCGACCGTCGGGGCGATACCGATGCGCAGCGCCTGCGGGGCGACCACGCGAAACAGGGTCTGGCCAAAGGTCAGCCCCAGACAGCGCGAGGCTTCCCACTGCCCCTTGGGCAGAGCGCGAATGCTGCCGAACCAGATATCGAGCAGAAACGCGCTGGTGTAGAAGGTGAGCGCCAGCGAGGCGGCGGTCCACGGCGAGACGTCGATGCCGAACAGCGCCACGCCGAAGAAGGCCAGGAACAGCTGCATCAGCAGCGGCGTGCCCTGAAACAGCTCAATATAGCCGCGGATGATGCGCCTGACCGTGCGCCCGCCCGTCAGGCGCAGCAGCAGGAGCGGCAGCGTCACCGCCGCCCCGCCGACAAACGCCACCAGCGACAGCAGCACCGTCCAGCGTCCGGCCAGCAGCAGGTTGCGAATAATGTCCCAGTCGGTAAAGGTGGTCATCATGCCTGCACCCCCAGCCATTTGCGTCCCGCCGCCATCATCAGCTGGCGCAGGGTAATCGACAGCGCTAAGTAAATCCCGGTTGTCACCAGATAAACCTCAAAGCTCAGAAACGTTCTGGACTGGATCAGGTTGGCGGCGAAGGTTAGCTCTTCATACGAGACCTGCGACACCACCGACGAGCCGAGCATCACGATGATGCACTGGCTCACCAGCGCCGGGTAAATGCGCTGCAGCGCGGGCGGCAGCACCACGCGAATAAAGGTCTGTAGCCGGGTCAGCCCCAGCACGCGTCCGGCTTCCCACTGCCCTTTCGGCGTGACCTGAATGCCCGCGCGGATAATCTCGGTGCTGTAGGCGCCCAGGTTCACCACCATGGCCAGCAGCGCCGCTTCCCCCGCCGTCATCTTCAGCCCCAGGTTCGGCAGGCCGAAGACGATGAAAAACAGCTGCACGACAAACGGCGTGTTGCGGATGATCTCCACGTACGCGCCCCAGATCCGGCTGTACCACGTTGGGCGCGCGCTGCGGATCGCCGCCCCGAAAATCCCTATCGCCAGGCCGCCGACGGTCGCCATCACCGTCAGCTGAATAGTGACCCACAGCCCCGCCAGCAGCTCCGGCCAGTGCGGCCAGAGCGCGGAGAAATGAAGTTGCTCCGTCATCGGCTCAGGCGCCAAGGTTGGCCGGCAGCGGGGCCTTCAGCCATTGCTCGGACAGGCCGTTCAGCGTGCCGTCCTTGATGCCCTGCTCAATCAGCGCGTCCACTTTTGCCTTCAGGGCCGGTTCGTTTTTCTTCAGGCCAATAAAGCACGGCGAATCTTTCAGCATAAAGCTCGGCACCGGAGCTTTATCCGCGTTCTGGCGCGAAATAGCCGCCACCACCAGGTTACCGGTTGCCACGTACTGCACCTGTCCGGAGAGATAGGCGGAGAGCGTGGTGTTGTTATCTTCGTAGCGCTTCACGTCCGCGTCTTTCGGCGCCAGGCCGGTCAGCACCATGTCCTCCACCGCCCCGCGCGTCACGCCGATGGTTTTTCCGCTCAGCGCGGCGGCGTCTTTCAGCTCGGCCCCTTTCGGACCAAACACGCCGAGGAAGAACGGCGCGTAGGCGCGGCTGAAGTCGATCACCTTCTCGCGCTCCGGGTTTTTACCGAGGCTTGAAATGACCAGATCCACCTTATCGGTTTGCAGGTACGGCACGCGGTTGGCGCTGGTCACCGGCACCAGCTGCAGCTTGAGCTTCATCTGTTTGGCCAGATAGCGCGCCATGTCGATGTCATAGCCCTGCGGCTGCAGGTCGGTCCCCACCGAGCCAAACGGCGGGAAGTCCTGCGGAACGGCAATGCGAATGGTGCCGCGCTTCTCGATATCCTGAAGCTGGTCAGCCTTTGCCGGCAGCTGTGTGAAGAGGCATGCGGCCCCGGCCAGTGCAATCAACAATTTTTTCATGGTGCTTCCCCGTAACGTTAACATGAAACAAAAGATTCTTTGAGTGTGATTTTGCAACTAATGTGCCAACCAGGGCGAAGCGGAAAATATTCTTGCGAAGCCTGATAAACGCGGACGGGTCGAAAAAACGTATGTTTTCCCGACCCGTCAGATGCACCATTTTAATGCAAAGCACCAGCCTGATGCCCCATTATCGCTGTTCGAGTTCGTCCAGCTGCTGGTAGAGGGAGGCTATTTCGTGAATGCGCGGACGGCCTTTATCGAGAATTTCATGCAGGAAGGCGTTTGCCAGCAGGTTGATCAGGCTGTTGACCGAGGAGTAGCTGTCATAGGCCGAGACGCTGTCCAGCGGGGCGCAGAGCTGCCAGCTCGCCAGCGGAAACAGGCTGTGCGCCTGCGGCTCGCACATCAGCAGCACCGGAATACCGCGGCTCTGAAGCTGCTGCATCAGCGGGCGGATGATGCGCGGGCGGCGGCGAAAGGCCATCATGACCACCAGATCGTCCGGCGTTAAATCCACCAGCTCCTCGCTCAGGCTCTGCCCCGGCTGCGGCAGGACCAGCACCTGACCGCGCGCCTGCAGCAGCTGCTGGCGCAGGTGCAGCGCCGCCGGATAGGCGTTACGCATGCCGATAATGACGATGCGCCGCGCCTTCACCATGCAGGCCATCGCGTCGGCAAACTGCTGCGCGTCGAGGGCGTTGACCCACTGGGTCAGGTTCGCCATCTCCTGCTTATAGTGGCGCGCCAGCAGCGTATTGCCCTGCACCGCGTCGCGGTTATCGGTGAGCGGCATCCCGCTCTGGCGCAGGGTGCGCAGCTCGTCGCGCATGTCCTTATATTTCTCATAGCCCAGACGCTTAAACAGACGGCTAACCGTGGCTTTCGACACCCCGCTCAGCTGCGCCAGCTCGGCGCTGTTGTAGCTAATGAGATCGTCAAAATGATCGAAAATAAAGTCCGCCACCCGCTGCTCCTGCGGCGACAGCGACGGGTACTGTGCTTTCAGACGTTCATCCAGTTGTTCCATAGCGCCTCTGTAACTTTTGTTTCATCACATTGTACCTTTTATTATGCGTATTCATTATACGTGCCAGTTTACTGAAACTTTTCTTTCAGAACTGGAACAGCTTTTGCAGCGCCTTGTGACTTTCAGGGTTACGAGGACTCTCTATGCAAAGTAATGTCTCCACGCACGGCATGGCCGTTGCGCCCCACCATCTTGCCAGCCAGAGCGCGCTGGCGGTACTGCGCGAAGGCGGCAGCGCGATAGAGGCGATGGTCGCCGCGGCGGCCACCGTTGCCGTGGTTTATCCGCACATGAACGGGCTGGGCGGCGATGGCTTCTGGCTTATCGTGCCGCCGGAAGGCGAACCTGTCGCCATTGATGCCAGCGGCGCGGCGGGATCGCGCGCGACGCTCGCCGCCTACGACGGTCTGGCGCATATCCCCCATCGCGGCCCCCGCGCGGCGCTGACCGTCGCCGGCACGGTGAGCGGCTGGGACGAGGCGCTGAAGGTCTCGCGCGAGTTGACCGGCAAGGCGCTGCCGCTGTCCCGACTGCTGGCCGACGCCATTGACTATGCGCAGAACGGCACGCCGGTCACGGCCTCTCAGGCCCACGCCACGGCCAGCAAATTCGACGAGCTGAAGGACGTCCCCGGCTTCGCGGAAACCTGGCTGGTGGACGGTAAGCCGCCGCAGGTCGGGAGCCGCTTTTACCAGCCCGCCATGGCCACGACGTTGACGCGCCTGGCGGAAGACGGTCTGGACAGCTTTTACCGCGGCCCGCTGGCGGACGTGATGGCGCACGGCATGGAGACGCTGGGCCTGCCCGTGACGCTGGCCGATCTTAACGCGCACGCTGCCCGGCGAACCGCGCCGCTGACGCTGCAGCATCAGCAGGGGGTGATCTTTAACCATGCCCCGCCGACGCAGGGGCTGGTCTCGCTGGCGATACTCGGCATCACCGACCGCCTGAACATGGCCGAGGCCGACGACGCCGATACCATTCACCGCATCGTTGAAGCCACCAAGCTGGCCTTTGGCCTGCGCGATGCCCACATCACCGACCCGCGCGAGCTGAAAACCGATATTCAGGGTCTGCTGGATCCCGCCGCCCTGCAGGCGCTTGCCGACAGGGTTGACGACGGCCGCGCCGCGCCGTGGGGGACCGGAAAAGGCCCCGGCGATACGGTGTGGATGGGAGTGATGGATAACAGCGGGCTTGCCGTGTCGTTTATCCAGAGTATCTATCACGAGTTCGGCAGCGGCGTGGTGCTGCCCGACACCGGCATCGTCTGGCAGAACCGGGGCGCATCGTTCAGCCTCGATCCCAATCATCTTCTGGCCCTCGCGCCGGGCAAACAGCCCTTCCATACCCTGAACCCGGCGGCGGCGCGCCTTAAGGACGGGCGCGTGATGGTCTACGGATCGATGGGCGGTGACGGACAGCCGCAAACCCAGGCCGCGCTTTTTACCCGCTACGCGATTCAGGGCGTGCCTTTACAGGAGAGCATTTCCCGCCCGCGCTGGCTGCTGGGGCGCACCTGGGGACAAACCTCGGACACGTTAAAGCTGGAAGGACGCTTTACCGCTGAGACGGTCTCACGGCTTCAGGCACTCGGGCACGAGGTGGAAATGTTCCCTGACTTCAGCGAAGCGATGGGCCACGCGGGCGCGATTGTCCGCCACCTCAACGGGCTGTTCGAAGGGGCATTTGACCCGCGCAGCAACGGCGCGGCCGCCGGATTCTGAGGAGAAAACTATGACGACACAACAACCCGACTGGCAGGCGTATCTGGCGCAAATGGAGTCCGTGCTCGGCGTGACGCTGGACGATGCCCGCCGCGCCGAGCTGCAGGTGCAGTTCAGCCGCATAGCAAACATGGCCGCCCCGCTGATGGCGCTGCCGCTCGATGACCGTCTGGAGATCGCAGGAGTGTACAAAGCATGAGGCTACACGAGATTAGTATCAGCGCGATCCAGCATGCGCTGGGCGCGGGCGAGCTGAGCGCTCGCGAGATTGCCCGCCAGACGCTGGAGGCGATTGCGCGCGTTAACCCGCAGATCGGCGCCTGGACCGCCGTGACGGAAGCGCGCATGCTCGCCGAGGCCGAGAGCATCGATACCCTGCGCCGCGAAAAGCGCCCCCTGCCCCCGCTGGCGGGCGTGCCCTACGCGGTAAAAAACCTGTTCGACGTTGCCGGCCACACCACCCTTGCCGGGGCAGAGCTGTTCAGCCAGCGCCCCGCCGCGGCCGCTGACAGCTTCGCGGTGCGCCAGCTGCGCAGCGCGGGCGGGCTGCTGACCGGGATGGTGAATATGGACGCCTACGCCTACGGCTTCACGACCGAAAACAGCCACTACGGCACGACGCGTAACCCGCACGATCTGGCGCGCATTGCGGGCGGATCTTCCGGCGGCTCGGCCGCCGCCGTGGCCGCCGGGCTGGTGCACTTTTCGCTCGGCACCGACACCAACGGCTCGATTCGCGTTCCGGCCTCACTGTGCGGCATCTACGGCCTGAAACCCACCTTTGGACGCCTGTCGCGATCCGGCAGCCATCCGTTTGTCGCGAGCCTCGATCATATCGGCCCCTTTGCCCGCCGCGTGTGCGACCTGGCGTCCGTATACGACGCGCTGCAGGGCCGGGACAGCAGCGACGGTTTTCAGGCAGAGAGCTCGCGCGAGCAGACGCGCCCCCTGCTCGACCGCGGGCTTGACGGCCTGCGCTGCGCGGTGCTCGGCGGCTACTTCGCCACCTGGTGCGATGCGGATGCCAGAGACGCCGTGGCGCGGGTGGCGAAGGCGCTCGACGTGCAGGATGAGCTGCAGTTCCCGGACGCCGAGCTGGCGCGCTCCGCGGCGTTTATCATCAGCGCCTCCGAAGGGGGAAACCAGTACCTGCCGGCGCTTCGCCGCGAGCCCGAGCGTTTTGAGCCGCACTCCCGGGAACGCCTGCTGGCAGGCGCGATGATCCCCTCCGCCTGGTACATTCAGGCCCAGCGGTTTCGCGCGCACGCCCGGCAGGCGTTTAAAACCCTGTTCGCGCAGGCCGACGTGCTGATCGCGCCGGCAACGCCGCGCAGCGCGACGCTCGCGGGTGAGCAGACCATGGAGATTAACGGTCAGCCGCTCCCCATCCGCGCCAGCATGGGGATGCTGACCCAGCCGATTTCATTTCTGGGCCTGCCCGTGACCACCGTTCCGCTGCGTACCGCGCAGGGTGCGCCGATTGGCCTGCAGCTGATTGCCGCGCCGTTTAACGAGCAGGCCTGCCTGCGCGTCGCGCGCGTGCTGGAAGAGAGCGGCATCGCCGATGCAAGCCCGGCGGAGGTGGCCGCATGATGAATCACGATGACATTAACCTGCCGTGGGTGGTTGCCGAGGTGACCGCCGCGTTTTACCGCTATGAAGACGCGCTGGTCAGCAACAACGTTGCGGTGCTGGACGAGCTGTTCTGGCACGACAAAAACACGGTGCGTCTGGGGGCGGGTGAAAACCTGTACGGGATTGATGAAATCCGCGCCTTTCGGGCGGCGCGCCCCGCCGCTGGGTTACAGCGGACGTTGCGCCACACCGTCATCACCACCTTCGGGGAGGATTACGCGGTGTGCAGCACCGAGTTTACCCGGGAGAGCACGGAGCGCATTGGCCGCCAGCAGCAGACGTGGGTGCGGTTTGCCTACGGATGGCGGATCGTGGCGGCGCAGGTGAGTTTGATGTCGTAGTCGTAGGCCGGGTAAGGCGCAGCCGCCACCCGGCTAAACACGGCTCAGTTATTTCTGAAACGGATGCACATCCCGCCAGTGGTCGGCAATCTGCTGGCGGGTACAGACCCACACCCGCTCGTGCTGCTGCACGTAATCGAGGAACCGCTGCAGCGCGCGAAAACGCCCCGGCCGCCCCAGCAGGCGACAGTGCATGCCGATGGACATCATCTTCGGCGCGCGTTCCCCCTCTTCGTACAGCACGTCAAAACTGTCCTTCAGATACGTATAAAACTGCTCGGCGGTGTTAAACCCCTGCGCGGTGGCGAAGCGCATGTCGTTCGCATCCAGCGTATACGGCACGATCAGGTGCGGTTTACGGGTGCCGTCGCTGCAGGCCACTTCCGTCCAGAAGGGCAGATCGTCGCCGTAGTAGTCGCTGTCATAGTCGAAGCCGCCGTGCTCCACCACCAGCTGGCGGGTGTTGGGGCTGTCGCGCCCGGTGTACCAGCCCGTCGGCGGCTTGCCGAAAAGGTCGGTCAACACGTGCACCGCCTTGTGCAGGTGTTCGCGCTCCTGGCTGATATCCATGCTCTGGTAGTGGATCCAGCGCCAGCCGTGGCTGACCACGTCGTAGTCCGCCGCCTTGATTGCCTCGACGATCTCAGGATGACGCGCCAGCGCCATCGCCACGCCAAAGACCGTCAGCGGCAGGCCGCGCTTTTGAAATTCACTGTGGATCCGCCAGAACCCGGCGCGGCTGCCGTATTCGTAGAGGGAGTCCATCGACATGTGTTTATCCGGGTAGCTGGCCGCGCCGATAATGTCCGACAGGAACTGCTCGGATCCGGCATCGCCGTGCAGAACGTGGTTTTCCGCCCCTTCCTCATAATTGAGCACAAACTGCACGGCGATACGCGCCTGATTCGGCCACCGCGCGTGCGGCGGGTTTCCCGCGTAGCCGCGCAGATCCCGCGGGTAATCCTGTTCAAAAAGCGCCATTACGTCTCCCCTCACCTTAAAATGGATTCAATGCCTGAAACTGTCCGCTTAACGCTTTTTTCTCCGGGAACGCCAGATCCCCGTGCTTGCTGGTCGACAGCCCCAGCGCCACCAGCGATTCCACCATCTTCACCGCCGCGCTGACGCCGTCGATGACCGGCACGCGCAGCTCGCGCGTCAGCTCCTGCGCCAGCGTCGCCATGCCGCCGCAGCCCAGCACGATGGCGCCGCAGCCGTCCTCTTTCAGCGCCTGTATACAGCGCGCGCGCACCTTCTCCTGCGCCACACCGCTGCCGTCTTCAAGCGCCAGCACCGGGAGATCGATAGCGTGCAGCGCCGCGCAGCGATCGTGAAAGCCATACTGGTGCAGCAGATGGCGGGCAATAATCAGCGTGCGCGGCAGCGTGGTGACCACCGAAAAGCGCGTCGCCACCAGCGTCGCCATATGCATGGCGGCTTCCGCAATGCCCACCACCGGCCCCTGCGCCAGCTCGCGCGCCGCCAGCAGGCCCGGATCGCCAAAGCAGGCGATGACGTGACCGTCCACGCCCTGCTCTCTGCCGAGCTTGACCTGTTCGAGAACCCCCACGGCAGCGATGGCCTCATCAAAGTGACCTTCTATAGACGGCACGCCCGCGCTGGGGCAGACCGCGAGGATCTCCGTCCCCGGCGCCGCCACCGCGCGGGCCGCCGCGCCGATGGTTTCCGTCATCGCGAGGCTGGTGTTGGGGTTGATCACTTGTATACGGACAGAGGACATTACGACTCCTTGTGGCCGGCAAACAGCCGGGCAAAATCAGGCAGACACTCGCCCGCCCGCTCGAAGCAGAGGCTGGCGACGATATGTTCAAAATGGTGCATTAAGGCATCGCTGAGCGGCTGGAGCGCCTTCTGGCGCAGCAGATCCACAAGCTGTTCGTGGTCGTTGCAGCGACAGCCCTGACGCCACGGCGCGCCCCAGGTGGCAATCACCAATGACGAGCGCTGGCTCAGGCCGGTCACCATCTCCGTCAGCACCTGGTTGCCGGAGATGGCCTGCAGCTGAATGTGGAAATTGGCGGAGTGGCGAATTGCCGCCGGGCCGTCGTAGGCCTCGTGCGCCTGCTGCTCCTGGCGAATGATGGCCTCCAGCGCGGCAAGGTGCGGCGGCTGGCAGCGGGCCAGCACGTCCGGCAGGTTGGCGACCTCCAGCAGCGAGCGGGTGCGGAAGATATGCTGCGCCTCTTCCACCGTCGGGCTGGCAACGTGTGCACCACGCTTGGGCGTTAAGGTGACCATTTGCACAGCCGCGAGTCGTTGAAGCACCTTGCGGATGCCCGTGCGGCTTACGCCAAAGACCTCGGCCAGCGCCTCCTCCGGCAGTTTGCTCCCCGGCAGCAGCTGATGTTCGACAATCGCGGTCATCAGCGCCTGAAAGATCGATTCGTCTTTGTCATGCAGGTCTGGCGCGGTCTGCAGGGCGTTTATGTTGTTCATTCACCACTCCGTCTTTTACTCTTCGTTATCGAATCGTATACATAAAAATAAAATATTGCATACAAGATTTATTATTTTGGCCTGGATCCTGCAACACCGTCTGCACTCCCGCTTAACGGGTTTTCATTCACAGGAGCAGGTTTCATGCCAAACAGTCAAAACGCGCAACAGGGTACGGCCGCTGATTCCGGTGCGGTTTACAGCCCACGTCTTTGCAATGAGGATCTGGCACCGACGCGTGACCAGAACTGGAGCTGGTACAACATCTTTTCGTTCTGGATGTCGGACGTTCACAGCATGGGGGGTTATGTTGTCGCCGCGAGCTTCTTTACGCTCGGGCTGGCAAGCTGGCAGGTGCTGCTGTGCCTGCTGGTGGGGATTTGCATCGTGCAGCTGTGCGCCAACCTGGTAGCCAAACCGAGCCAGATGGCGGGCGTGCCCTACGCGGTAATCAGCCGTCAGGCGTTTGGCGTGTTCGGGGCCAATATTCCGGCGGTGATCCGCGGGCTGATCGCCTTTGCGTGGTACGGCATTCAGACCTACCTGGCCGCCAACGCCCTGATGCTGGTGGCGCTGAAGTTCTGGCCGTCGCTCTCTTCGCTCACCACCGGCGCATTTCTAGGTCTGTCGCATCTCGGCTGGATCTGCTTTGCCATTATGTGGGTACTGCAGGCGATGGTTTTCTGGCACGGCATGAGCGCCATCAAGCGCTTTATTGATATCGCCGGTCCGGCGGTCTACGTGGTGATGCTGGCCCTCGCAGGCTGGATTGTATACAAGACCGGTTTTGACGGCATTTCCTTCACTCTCGCCAGCAAATCCCTGAGCGCGGGCGAGCAGACCTGGCAAATGATCACCGCAACCGCGCTGGTGGTGTCTTACTTCTCCGGCCCGCTGCTCAACTTTGGCGACTTCTCCCGCTACGGCAAAAGCATGGGCGAGATCCGCCGCGGCAACCGATGGGGGCTACCGTTTAACTTCCT
Source organism: Enterobacter sp. E20 (assembly GCF_000801755.2). Taxonomy (NCBI): domain Bacteria; kingdom Pseudomonadati; phylum Pseudomonadota; class Gammaproteobacteria; order Enterobacterales; family Enterobacteriaceae; genus Enterobacter; species Enterobacter sp. E20. Next base: position 1,622,008 of record NZ_CP012999.1, on the reverse strand, counting down.
GCTGTTCTCCATCGTCACCGTGGTGATTGTCTCCGGCACCCAGTCGCTGTTTGGGCGCATGATCACCGACCCGATCGAAACCGTCAGCCGCGTAGGCAACGATCTGGCCGTGGCGATTGGCCTGCTGACGATGATCACCGCCACCATCGGGATCAACATCGTCGCGAACTTCGTCTCCCCGGCGTTTGATTTCTCTAACTGTTCGCCGCAGAAAATCAGCTTCCGCACCGGGGGCATGATTGCCGCCGTCGGCTCGATCCTGCTCACCCCGTGGAACCTGTTCAACTCGCCGGAGCTTATCCACTACACCCTGGACGTGCTCGGGGCGTTCATCGGCCCGCTGTTCGGCATTCTGATTGCCGACTTCTACCTGATTAAGCGCGGCAAGGTGTCGGTTGACGATCTGTTCGACGACACGCCAAAGGGCAAATACTGGTACCGCAACGGTTTCAACCCGAAAGCCATTGGCGCGCTGATCCCGTCCGTTGCCGTGGGCCTGGTGATCAGCTTTATTCCGGCCCTGCATGAGGTGGCGAACTTCAGCTGGTTTATCGGCGTCTTCCTCGGCGGCGTGACCTACCGCTGGCTGGCGCGGGAAGATCGCGAGACGGCGGGCGCGACGTCGTTCGGCTCACGCGTGGCCACGCAAAAAGAGTAACCCCCTCCTTCCGGCCGCAGCCTATCTGCGGCCCGTTCATTCTGGCACCGTTCTTGCTGAGCCTTATCACCCCGTTATGTACATAATAAGGCAGGAACCATGATGGATTACCAGACAGCGATCCGCGGCGCATTTTTTGATATTGCCCAGGTCTGCGACAGCGCAGACGCGATTGCCCGGCACGCGCGCTACCTTGAGGACGGGGTGCTGTTTATACAGAACGGAAAAATTCTGGCGCACATGCCGTGGCAGGAGGGCGAGCAGTATCTTGACCCCCACAAGGGCTACACCGACCTGCGCGGTAAGCTACTGCTGCCCGGTTTTGTCGATACCCATGTCCATTATCCGCAAACGGAGATGATCGGCGCCTTTGGCGAGCAGCTGCTGGAGTGGCTGACCACCTACACCTTCCCGGTGGAGAGCCAGTTTGCCGATGAAGCCTACGCGAAAGAGATCGCCGAATTTTTCATTCACCAGCTGGTAAGCAACGGCACCACCACCGCGCTGGTGTTTTGCACGCTGCATCCGGAATCGGTCGAGGCGCTGTTTACCGAAGCCCTGCGCCTCAACATGCGCCTAATCGCCGGAAAGGTGATGATGGACAGACACACTCCGGACTACCTGAGCGAAGACGCGAAGCAGAGCTACCGGCAGACGCGGGCGCTGATCCAGCGCTGGCACCACCGGGGACGGCTGGGCTATGCCATTACCCCGCGCTTTGCGCCGACCTCATCCCCCGAGCTGCTCGCCGCGGTCAGCCTGCTCAGAGAGGAGTTCCCGGATACCTGGATGCAGACCCACCTGAGCGAAAACCCCAACGAAGTGGCCTGGGTGAGCGACCTCTGGCCGGAGCACGAGCGCTATCTGGACGTGTATCACCATTACGGCCTGACCGGCGAGCGCAGCGTGTTTGCCCACGCGATTCACCTTCACCACAGCGAGTGGCAGTGCCTGCATGACACCGGTTCGGCTGTGGCGTTTTGCCCCACCTCTAACCTGTTTCTCGGCAGCGGGCTGTTTCGCCTGCCCGCCTGCTGGCAGCACAAGGTCAGGATGGGCATCGGCACCGACGTCGGCGCGGGCACCACCTTCAGCATGCTGCGCACCCTGGGGGAAGCCTACAAGGTCGGCCAGCTTCAGAGCTACCGCCTGCGCGCCAGCGAGGCGTTTTACCACGTCACGCTGGGCGGCGCGCACGCCCTCCGGCTCGACGATAAGATTGGCAACTTCGCGCCCGGCAAAGAGGCGGATTTCGTGGTGATCGACCCTGACGTGACGCCGCTGCAGCGCCTGCGCAATCGCCGCTGTCAGGATATCTACGAGCAGCTTTTTGTGCTGATGACCCTCGGCGACGAGCGCAACATCAGCGAGACCTGGGTCAACGGCGAGCGGGTATGGTCAACTTCCCCGGTAGGTTGACCATCCGCCGGGCGCAATCACAAACGGCAGATGGAAATGCTCGTCTGCCGCTTCTCCCGTCACAAAATCAATTTGCGCGCAGGGATATAGCGTGTCGCGACCGGTTTCGCTAAACCACGCGCCGATCTCCGCCACCAGCCGATAGCGGCCTGCGGGCAGAGAGGGAACGAACGCGGCGATACGTCCCTGGACGTTGGTCACGCCCGAGGCCATTATTTCGCCCTCCCGTTCGAGATGGACCGTCACGCCCTGTGCGGGTTTGCCCGTCGAGATATCAAGAATATGGGTGCTGAGTGTGCTCATTCGCTAATAACTCCTTCCAGCCGTAGCAGCGTAATTTCCCGCAGCTGTTCCAGCGCGGCACGGATTTCCTGCGCGTCGCTGTTCTCCAGCCGCGCGTGCAGCGCCTGTAAAATCTCCTCGCCGCTGCGGCCCTTCGCGCGGATCAGAAAGACGCGTCCGAAGCGGGCCTCGTAGCGGGCATTGCTCTCGCGCAGCGCCCGGGCAAGGGCAGCATCGCCTTCATTCACCGCGCCCTGCTCCTGGCGCGACAGTGCCGCCTCCGCCTGTGAACCTGCGGGCTTTTCCCCGATGCGCGGATGGGCGCTCAGGGCCTGCGCCAGCGCCGCTTCGTCCCAGTTTTGCGTCAACGCGTTTGCCGTATCGAACAATTCCTCCCGGCTGGCGTAGGGTCGCCAGCGAACCAGCGCATCGGCCCACTCGGGGAGCGCCACGCAGGGGTGAATCAGCGCTAACGCCTTTTCGTGGGGAAGATGATTGAAGTCGTGCAGTGCGATCATAGCGTCTCCTTTATTGTCTTCCTCCGGGTTATTGCACAAACCACGCCACTCTGAGCGCGGGCGTGAAACAGTCGATTCCGTATAGCTCAACTGGAAATTTTTGATTCAAAAAAAGGCACGCTCACCGCGTTTGCGCACCTTAGCAGTGCAAACGTCGCCCCCACAACGCCGTTTTCGCCACTCTGCAGCCTGGTACGCAAATTGCTGAATGTCTTTACACCCTGCAAAAGGAGAGAAGCATGAGAGCAATCGTCATTGGTGCGGGTATTGGCGGCCTGAGCGCCGCCGTCGCGCTGAAGAAATCGGGCATCGACTGTACCGTGTTTGAAGCCGTCAAAGAGATCAGGCCCGTCGGGGCGGCCATCTCCATCTGGCCTAACGGCGTGAAATGCATGCAGCACCTCGGCATGGGCGACATCATCGAGACCTACGGCGGTCCGATGCGTTTTATGGCCTACAAGGATTACCGGCGCGGCGAGACCCTGACCCGCTTCAGCCTTGCCCCGCTGGTTGAGCGTACCGGCGGGCGCCCCTGCCCCGTCTCGCGCGCTGAGCTTCAGCGCGAAATGCTGGATTTCTGGGGGCGCGACAGGGTGCAGTTCGGCAAGCGCGTCGAACGCGTAAGCGAAGACGACGCGGGCGTGAGCGTGACCTTCACCGACGGCACCACGGCAGCCGGCGATTTTCTGATTGCCGCCGACGGCAGCCACTCGGCGGTTCGCCCGTACGTGCTGGGATACACCCCGGAGCGCCGCTACGCCGGGTACGTGAACTGGAACGGGCTGGTGAAGATTGACGAAGAGATCGCCCCGGCGCACCAGTGGACCACCTTCGTTGGCGAAGGCAAACGCGTGTCGCTGATGCCCGTCTCCGGCGGACGCTTCTACTTCTTTTTTGACGTACCGCTGCCCGCGGGCCTGGCGGAGGATCGCACCACCCTGCGCGCCGACCTCACGGGCTACTTCCGCGGCTGGGCCCCGCCGGTGCAGAAGCTTATCGCGGCGCTGGATCCTGAAACGACCAACCGCATTGAAATCCACGACATTGAGCCGTTCGACAGCCTGGTGCGCGGCAACGTCGCGCTGCTCGGCGATGCCGCGCACAGCACCACGCCGGATATCGGCCAGGGCGGCTGTGCGGCGATGGAAGACGCCGTGGTGCTGGGTGAGTGCCTGCGTGAAAACCACAGCATTACGCTGGCGCTGCGCCAGTACGAAGCGCTGCGCTGCGACCGGGTGCGCGACCTGGTGCTGAAGGCGCGTAAACGCTGCGACGTCACCCACGGGAAAGACATGGCTCTGACGCAGGCCTGGTATCAGGAGCTCAAAGAGGAGACCGGTGAGCGCATCATCAACGGTCTGTGCGAGACCATTCAGGGCGGCCCGTTAGGCTGAACGCAAGAGGGACAACGATGAAAAGAGAACCGACTCCACCCGCCCACTGCACGTTTGAGCCAGAGGACTGGCTGCGCCTGGCGAAATGCTGGCATCCGGTCGCGCGCGCCTGCGACGTCGGCCCGGCGCCGGTCAAGGCGACCCTGCTGGACGAACAGCTGGTGATTTACCGGATTAACGACAAGGTCGTGGTCGCCCGTGACGTCTGCCCGCACCGCGGCGTGCCGCTGACGCTCGGCTTTCACGATGAGTACGGGATTATCTGTCCCTACCACGGCTTACGCTTCGGGGAGGACGGGCGCTGCAACCGTATTCCGTCCAGCCCCGACCAGCCCGTTCCGGCGAAGCTGAACCTGATTAACTACGCCGTGGAGGAGCGCTTCGGCCTGATCTGGACCTGCCTGGCGTTTGACCCGGACAATCCTGTGCCGCTGCCCACCATGCAGCACTGGGATGACGACGGATTTCAGCAGATCAACTGCCCGGCGTTTGAGGTGAACGGCTTTGCCGGTCGTCAGGTAGAGGGGTTTCTGGACGTGGCGCACTTTGCCTGGATCCACACCGATACCTTTGCCGACCCCAATAATCAGCGGGTCCCCACCTATCAACCGCAGGAGACGCCGTTCGGTTTTGTTGCCGATTACTGGAGCTCCGTGAGCAACTATCCCGCCAGTTCACCCGTGCAGGCGCCGGAAGGGTTCCAGTGGCTGCGCCATTTTGAAATGCATCTGCCGTTTACCGCCACCCTGACGATTCATTTTCCGGGAGAATCGCGACTGGTCATCATGAACGCCGCGTCGCCCGTGTCATCGCGCGTCACCCGCATGTTCGCCCCTATCGCGCGTAACTTTGACCTGCATATTCCGGTGGAGGATGTGCATGCCTTCAATCTGCGCATTTTTGAAGAGGATCGCCTGATGGTCGAAACCCAGCGCCCGGAAAGTCTGCCGCTGGATCTGACGCTGGAAGCGCATATTCCCGCCGATAAGAGCTCAATTGCCTACCGTCGGGGACTGAAGAAGATGGGCTTTGGCGAATTTTTCCTCGTATGACGGAGGCCGATATGCTGAGCGTAATTGTTGACGGGCTGTGGCGCGAGGGCGACAAAAGCCTCGCCGTCAGGCTGGTGGCTGAAGACGGTAACGCGCTGCCGGCGTGGCAGCCCGGCGCGCACATTGATGTCCACTTGCCCTGCGGCGCGGTGCGCCAGTATTCCCTGACCGGTGCGTGTGGAGACGAGAGCTATCTTATCTGCGTGGGGCGGGAAACCGCCTCGCGCGGCGGATCGCGTTACGTTCACGAGACGCTGCGACCCGGGCAGAAATTAGCGATCTCTGCCCCGCGCAATCTGTTTCCGCTGCATCAGGCTGAGCGGGTGTTGCTGCTGGCGGCAGGCATTGGCATTACGCCGCTGTATGCGATGGCCCTGCAGCTGAAGGCGGCCGGAACGCCGTTTACGCTGCACTATTACGTCAAACGCCGCGAAAGCGCGGCCTTTGCGCGCGAACTCTCCCGGTTCGGTGAGTGCCAGATTCATACCGCCAGCCCGCGCACTGCGCTGGCAGAGCATCTCCCGGCACCTGAGGCGGGGCTTCACGCCTGGATCTGCGGCCCGGCAGGGTTTATGGAAAAAGTGCGAGACGTGGCGACGGCCAGGGGATGGGATGATGGCCATCTCCACAGCGAGGCGTTTCAGCCCGCGGCCCCTGCCGCACGCGGTGACGCGGGCGAGATCTTTACGGTCAAACTCGCCTCCACCGGGGAGCGCTGGCCGGTGCCTGCGGATAAGACCATCGCTCAGGTACTACAGGAAAACGGCGTGGACGTGCCGCTGTCATGCGAAATGGGGATCTGCGGGGCGTGCCTGACGCCGGTGATTGACGGCGTGGTGGATCACCGGGATAGCGTGCAGTCGGAGGCGGAAAAAAGCGCGACGGACCAGCAGGTGGCGCTGTGCTGTTCGCGGAGCCATTCCGGGGAGCTGGTGATTGCCCTGTAAAACGAAAAAACCCTACGATATTGCTATCGCAGGGTTTTCAAATTTGGCGGAAGCGTAGAGATTCGAACTCTAGAACCCTTTCGGGTCGCCGGTTTTCAAGACCGGTGCCTTCAACCGCTCGGCCACGCTTCCAAAGTGAGGCGCACTATAAACATCTATTAGCCCCTTGTAAAGCAGGAATTTTTCTATTTTGACCTGCCGGCGTTTGACTGCGCAAAAATCACCCAGACGCTTGCCGCGCATCGGTCACAGCCCCCTTGTACATACCGTTACACAGCAACGCTCATCCTTTTAAATCGCTCTGGTATAGAATGCCACAAAAATAAACGGTCATTTGTTGTGTAATTGTTATAAATCTGAGTACCCGCAGATTTAGAAATTACTGCCATGCAGTGTTACTGGTTGATGATGAAAATCAAAAATACGCTTTGCTTACATATCCTGATGGCGACCCTGGCCATATTGTTCCTCTGTGTTCACCCGCTGGTGACGAGCTTCAATCCGCCCCTCACCTTCCAGCCGCTGATTAAATCAATGGCGGGCACGCCGAAAGAACAAGCGGAAAAAATTGCGACTATTTCCCATGCCTTAGAAGGGAATGCTATTTTCTTCATTGGCGCGTCTGAGGTGGCCACCTCAGAAGATGAACATTACGCTGTATATAATTACTTTAATAAGCAATTGCACAAACCCGTCGTGGCGTATGGCGATGCGTTCGTCGATGATGAAACGCAATTTTTACTGTTCTCTCGTTTTAAAAATAGCCTTAACGCAAACAGTAAAGTTGTTTTGCTTCTGGCTCCTGACAGCTTTTATTCAAAAGGGCTGCCACCGGCTATCTATGCCGATAATTTCCCCGGCTCTATTTTTAATCCGCTGATGAAGGATCCGCAGGCGCGCCCGCTGCTGGTTAATTATTTAAAGCATATTGATAGTAAAGAAATAAGCCATTTAACCTTCGGCCAAATGCGCGTCTTTGGCTGGCACCCCGATCTGATGTGGGACGAGCTGAGCTTCCAGTTTGCCAACGTCTGCACCCTAATAAAAAACGACTGGCTGGCGCTGCTCAACATCACGCCCCAGACGGTACAGCCCTGGCCGCAGCAGCCAGTCGCCCACATTGCCCCCGACTGGGACAAAGAGCTGGCGAATGCGCGCGAGTTAAATAAAAAACGCCAGCAGAGCGCGGCCACCCTGTGGATGGACAAAACGATTTACGAGGAGGACAGTACGCGGCAGCAGTGGGATGACACGCCGGTCGTGCCTGCGCAAATCGCCGCCTTCAGTAAAACCGTCCAGCTGCTTAAGGAACACCACGTGCAGGTGATTGCTATCGTCGACCCGGTTAACCCCTGGGCGCTTTACAATACCGATACCTTCCGTCCGGTTGATAAACAAATAAAAACCATTCTGGAAAAAAACCAGATCCCTTATTTAGATATGTACGCCATGCCTTATCAGAATGGCTGGAACTGGGATCGTTTGCACCCTTCCGAACTGGCCTGGGTTCCTATGATTCGCTTTATTGCACAGAGTTTTAAATGATGAAAATCGCGATCCGTCTTTTTTTCCTTTATCTCCTGCTGGCGATCACCATCGTCGCGTGGACCTCTGTCGATGACAGCATGAGTATGCAGCTGCATTTTGAATATCAAAAGTTCTGAGGCCGAATAATGTACAGCTCAGGAATGTTTTTTGTTTATTTGTTTTCATCCGCGCTGGCGTTTGCGCTGGTTAATCGCGTATTGCGCCATCGTCTGACCTGGTTATCTGCGCTCTCGGTGCTGACGGCGCTGGGATGGGGATATATATTTCAGGGCGATTATATTGTCCCCGTCGCCGTTTTTTTCAGCTTTTATGTTTTTGCCACGCTTAAAGAGAAGGGATGGTTAAAAACGTGGCAGGCGGTCATTCTGACATTATTGCCGCTGCTGCTGGTGAAATTACATTTAAATAACCACTTGGGCATGATCGGCCTCTCTTTTATGACGTTCCGCGCGCTGGACGTGCTGCTCTATCGCAGTAAAAAAGAAGGTCAGAATTTCCTGCACTATTTCTGTTATCTGTTTATGCCCTTTATTATCCTGGCCGGCCCAATGTACCGCTGGCGGACGTGGATGAGTGACGTCAGCAAGCCCGTATTTGCCCTTAACCGCGAACAGTTTTTAGTCGCGTTAGAGCAAATCATTACCGGCATTGTCCAGAAGTTCCTGTTTGCCATGCTGATTGATTCCCTTGTCGTGCAGCCCTGGAGCCATAAGCCGTTTACGCTGACCGTGGGCGTGGTGATGTCGATTGCCTACAGCACCTACCTGTACTTTGATTTTGCGGGCTACAGCAATATGGCCATCGGCGCGGGCCGCCTGTTTGGGCTCAGCATTCCGGCAAACTTCAACATGCCGCTTCTGGCAAAGAACCCGCAGGATTTCTGGCGCCGCTTCCACATCAGCCTGTCTGAATGGCTGCGCGATGTGGTCTTTATGCCCGTTTATATGAACCTGATGAAATTCAACTTTTTCCGTCAGAACAAAACGCTGGCGCAAAATATCGGTATTTTTTGCACCTTATTCTGCATGGGGGCATGGAATGGCCTGGAACGCCATTACGTCATCAGCGGCGCGCTGTTTGGCGCGATTTCCGTCGCTCACAATATGCTGCTGTGGTCAGCCAAACGCAGCCCGGCATTGCACCGCGGCCTGCAGTATCCGGCCGTTGCGTTTTTAGGGCGAATTCTGACGCTGGGAAGCGCCGCAGGATCCCTTTACATCTTTAGTGGAATGTCACCTCTATGAAAAATCACTCCGATCTTCAGGAACTGCAGGATTTCTTACGTGCGGCATTATGCGATCCCGCCTCCCCGCAGCAGCTGGCCATCAGCGGCAGCGACGAAGCCTTAAGCTGGCTACAGCTTTCCGCTGCCGTGACGGACTGGGCGCAGCGCTATCAGCGCTGCCAGCCTGCTGCCGGTACGCCGGTCGTATTGTACGGACACCAGCAGGCCGATTTCGCCGTGGCGATTTATAGCTGCCTGCTGCACAACATTCCGTACATCCCGGTGGACTGCATCTATCCGCAGGAGCGCCTTCGGGAGATCTGCCATCTGGCCAGCGCCCCTTACTATTACGACGTCGTGACCCGGCAGTTCATCGCCACCGGGGAACCGGGCAAGGTACTGGAGGAGCAGGATCTGGCCTACATCATGTTTACTTCAGGCAGCACCGGTAAACCTAAAGGCGTGCAGATTGGGCGTGAAAGCGTATGGCACTTCATGAAATGGGTCAGCCAGGACTTTTCACTGCCGGAAAAACCGGTCCTGATGAACCACGCGGTATTCAGCTTTGACCTCTCCCTGATCCCTTTGCTGGCGAATCTGGCGATGGGCGGACACATCGTGCTGAACGCCAAAGAGGACATTCAGAAAGAGAACTGGCTGGAGCGACTGAAAAGCAACGCGGTCTCCGCCTGGGTTTCCACCCCTTCTTTTGCATACCAGCAGCTGCTTTCCCCGCAGTTCAACAGCGAGTATTTGCCCGCGCTCAACGTCTTTATCTTCATTGGTGAAGTGCTCAATAAAGCGCTGGTTAAACAGCTTCGCCGCCGCTTCCCGCAGGCCAAAATCATTAACTCGTATGGCCCTACGGAAGCGACGATTGCGACGACCGTGGTTGAAATCACGGATGCGATCCTGAACAGCGACAGCGCCGTGCTGCCGGTGGGGGTCATGATGCCTGAGAGCAAAATGGAAATTTCCGCCGACGGCGAGCTGATTATCTGGGGTAAAAACGTCATGCGCGGCTATCTCGGCCTGCCGCAGGAGAACGCGGCGAAATTACTCCGTCGGGAAGATGAAGCGTTTCGCGGCTACCGTACCGGCGATCTGGGCTATGAGGCGGGGCTGATCTACTGCCAGGGCCGCAACGACAGCCAGGTCAAACTGAACGGCTACCGTATTGAAATCAACGAGATCGAGAACCGCCTGCTGGCCATGTCCGGCATCAACGAAGCGGTGGTCCTGCCGCTGATGAAATCCTGCGGCAGCGTACTGCGCATTGCCGCGTTCTGCGTGACGGATATGGCGCCGGACACCATCAAAACATCGCTGTCGAAGGTCGTTCCGCACTATATGGTGCCTTCACAAATTATCGTAAAAGACGCTTTGCCGCTGAATCCTAACGGCAAAATTGACCGCAAGCTGCTGGACGCTTACGCCCGCACAAATTAATGACTCCAGGAAAAATTATGGAACAAGAAATTCTCGCCCTGTTCGAAAAAGTGTTATCCCGTAAGGTGGGCTTTCACGATGAACTGATTGAATCCGACATTCTCGACTCCATCCTGGCGGTCGATATGGTGCTGGAAGTGCAGGACGTTTACGGCTGCATGATCCCGCCAACTGACGTGGCGACGGTGCTAAAAACCCCGGCGGACCTGGCCCGCTATATTGAAGAAAACCGCTAAACGCCCCTGCTGTTAATGCTGCCCTGAAGGCTCTGGAGGATCTCTCCAGAGCCTTCATTCGTTCCCCCTCCCCCTGAACGCTGTTCTGCTCCCTTTCACAGGAATGAAACCGACTGCTTTTACTATTTCTCCTACACTTTAGGAGTACTGTCGGTACGGGAAAGAGAAAAAAGCCAACTTAATTAAGGCATTAATGATTCGCTGTGCGCTCAGCCGGGGAACGTTTTGCCTTTAACAGAGGAGTCTGCGGTATGGCATTCGTAACAACGAAAGACGGCGTCAATATTTATTACAAAGACTGGGGCCCAAAAGAGGCTCAACCCATTGTTTTCCACCACGGCTGGCCGCTAAGTGCCGATGACTGGGATAACCAGATGCTCTTCTTCCTCGCTGAAGGCTATCGCGTTATCGCTATCGATCGTCGTGGACACGGGCGTTCGGACCAGGTGAGTGAAGGCCACGATATGGATCATTACGCGGCCGACGCGTCGGCCGTGGTTGAAAGCCTGGACCTGCGCAATGCCGTGCACGTCGGTCACTCCACCGGCGGCGGACAGGTCGCCCGCTATGTTGCGCAGTACGGGCAACCGCAGGGGCGCGTCGCCAAAGCGGTGCTCGTCAGCGCCGTCCCGCCGCTGATGGTCAAAACGGACAGTAACCCCGGCGGAACGCCCATCGAGGTTTTCGACGGCTTCCGCAAAGCGCTGGCGGCTAATCGCGCCCAGTTTTACCTCGACGTCGCCAGCGGGCCTTTCTACGGCTTTAATCGGGATGGCGCGGACGTTTCACAGGGGACGATCCAGAACTGGTGGCGTCAGGGGATGATCGGCAGCGCAAAGGCCCACTACGAGGGGATTAAGGCGTTTTCAGAAACCGACCAGACGGAGGATCTAAAAACCATCACGGTTCCCGTTCTGGTGTTGCAGGGCGACGACGATCAGGTCGTGCCGTATAAGAATGCAGCCCTGCTGCAGGACAAGCTGCTGGCGAACAGCGTACTGAAAATTTATCCGGGCTTCCCGCACGGGATGCATACCACGCACGCGGATACCATCAACGCGGACATTCTGGCCTTTATCCGCTCTTAAACGTCGCCTTTATTGCCGGGTGGCGCTGCGCTTACCCGGCCAACATTCCTGCATCCGCAACGATATCTCTGAATTGCCAATTAAATGCATGAACGCCACCCGCCTCGGTGAGAAATAGCAATATATTTACGGGGTGAATGATAACGCCTGTTTTTTACAGGGAAAAAGCGGAGTCTTAATAGCGTGAGGCGGATCGGTCAATCCAAAAGAAAAACCCCAGGTTAACGAGTAACCTGGGGTTTATATCTGGCGGAAGCGCAGAGATTCGAACTCTGGAACCCTTTCGGGTCGCCGGTTTTCAAGACCGGTGCCTTCAACCGCTCGGCCACACTTCCTAAGTGAGGCGAACTATAAACACCTCACCGCGAGCTGTAAAGAGTGGCTGCACTCGTTCGCTGTAAAAATAGTCAAAACGTGTCTAATCGGTTGAACTGACGACACATCGACGATTTTATCAGCACAGGCCTAGTGTTTTTTGATGTACATGTCTTTCGTGAAATAGTACCCCAGCTTATCCGGCGTAAATCCGCCTACCCACGGTTTCACCAGGTGGGTGCGGACGTAGTGATAAACTGGAATAGCCGGTACATCACGCCCCAGCAGATCTTCCGCCTGCTGGTAGAACTTACCCCGCTCTTCCGCTGATTTGGCTTTTGCGGCACTGAGCAGCGCCCGATCGTAGTCCGGATTGCTGTACTGGCTGGTGTTTTCGCTGTCGCCCGTGCGGAAGTTGTTCAGGAAGGTCGCCGCATCGTCGTAATCGGCAATCCACGCATACCGCACCGCGTCAAAGTTGTGGGTGTGCATGGTATCCAGCATGGTTTTCCACTCCTGGTTTTGCAGCTTTGCCTCCACGCCAAGGTTTTTCTTCCACATGGAGCTGGCCGCAATCGCGATGCGCTGGTGCGATTCAGAGGTGTTGTAGAGCAGGTTGAAGCTCAGAGGATGGCTGGCGTTATATCCGGCCTCGTTCAGCAGCTTTTTCGCCTCCGCGATGCGCTTGTCCAGCGGCCAGCTGGCGTAATCCGGGTTCTGTAACTTCACGCCGCCAATATCCGGCTGGCTGATGAGCCACGCCGGGCGCTGCCCCTGCCCTAATACTTTTCCGGCAATGATGTCTTTATCCAGCGCCATGTTGAGCGCCTTACGCACGCGCGCGTCGTTGAACGGCGGCCGGGTGGTATTGAATTCGTAGTAATAGGTCGCCAGCTGCGGAGAGACGTCCAGCTCGCTGCCGAGGGTTTTCTTGAGCTGGGCAAACTGGTTAATCGGCACCGTGTACACGATGTCAATTTCGCCCGCCTTATAGCGGTTCACGTCCGAGGCCTCGGAGGTGATGGGCAGGTAGGTGACTTTGTTAATCACGGTATGCGCGTTATCCCAGTAGCGCGGGTTGCGCTCTGCCACGATGCGTTCGTTGACCACCCACTGCGACAGCTTATACGCCCCGCTGCTGACGAAATGCTCCGGCTTGGTCCACTTATCCCCGAAGCGGCCAATCAGCACTTTATCCACCGGCACCAGCGACGGGTGCGCCAGCATCGCGAGGAAGGCCGCGTTTGGCTGCGTGAGCGTCACTTCCAGCGTGGTGTCGTTAATCGCTTTTACGCCCAGCGTATCGGGCGCTTTTTTCCCCTGAGCAATATCGGCCGCGTTGACGATATGCATGTTGCCCGGATAGCTGGCATACGGCGAAGCCGTTTTCGGATCGATCAGGCGCTGCCAGCTCCAGACCACATCCTCAGCGGTAATCGCCGTGCCGTCGCTCCAGGTGATGCCCGGACGCAAATGGAACGTCCAGACGGTGTTGTCCTTGTTCTCCCATTTTTCCGCCAGTCGCGGTTGAACTTCTCCTGCCGGGGAAACGCCCACCAGCCCTTCGAATAAATCACTGATAATATTGAACTCGACATCGCTTTCGACTTTATGCGGGTCGAGCGAAGCCGGTTCACTGCCGTTGTTTCTGACCAGTTCCTGTTTGTCGGCCAGCGCGGTTCCTGCCGGCACGTTAGCCGCCCAGGCTGCCGTGCTGGCGCACAGGATCCCTGCGGTTAACAAAGAGAGCGTAAAGTGAGTGCGTGTTTGTGGTTTCATTTCCTTCGCCTTATAGTCTGTTTTATGACGATCCGGAAATAACTCTTAGCGTTCGAATGGTAATAACGCAATATTTTTCAGTAACCTATAAGAGCTTGATCTGGTAAATTGTCGCAAACCGTTGTTCATACTGGCGAAACGGATTTCTGCAGAAGAAATAACCGCCTACAGCGCTAACGTGCTGAGTAAAGATGGGTAAAACCACTTTGAGACTGGCGTGCCGTTTCCTATTCTTTCCACTAATTACATCTGTCATAAGAGAGTGACTCATGGATCGTATAATTACTTCTTCACGCGACCGCACATCGCTACTCAGCACCCATAAGGTGCTGCGCAATACCTATTTCATGCTCAGCCTGACGCTGGCTTTCTCAGCGATCACCGCCACCGCCAGCACCGTGCTGATGCTGCCGTCTCCGGGGCTGATCCTGACGCTGGTGGGTATGTATGGTCTGATGTTCCTGACCTACAAAACCGCTGACAAGCCCGTCGGCATCCTGTCCGCGTTTGCCTTCACCGGCTTCCTGGGCTACATCCTGGGGCCGATGCTGAATGCGTATCTGTCTGCCGGTATGGGTGACCTTATCGGCATTGCGCTGGGCGGTACCGCGCTGGTGTTCTTCTGCTGCTCGGCCTACGTGCTGACCACGCGTAAGGACATGTCCTTCCTCGGCGGTATGCTGATGGCGGGTGTTGTGGTGGTGCTGGTGGGCATGGTGGCAAACATCTTCCTGCAGCTGCCTGCCCTGCATCTGGCAATCAGCGCCGTGTTTATTCTGATTTCTTCAGGCGCGATCCTGTTTGAAACCAGCAACATCATTCGCGGCGGTGAGACGAACTATATTCGCGCCACCGTAAGCCTGTATGTGTCGCTGTACAACATCTTCGTCAGCCTGCTGAGCATCCTGGGCTTCGCCAGCCGCGATTAATCACAACGGATACAAAAAAGGAGAATGCCTGTGGCATTCTCCTTTTTTTATGCCCTACTCACCCCGGCAAATATAGGTGGGATAGCGCCGGTCCTGAATCAGCCACACGGAAGGCGAGAGTTCAGAGATTGTAAGGTAGTAGCGTGCGGTCGGATTGGCGAAGCTACCCCACTGAGCATCAGGCGTATTGTCATTGTGCCGACGCCAGGTTTTGGTGTAGCTCAATACGATGACGTTATCATCGTCCCGCTGCTGCCAGGTAAAATCCACATCCCTGTCAACGATCAAACATTGCCCGCCAGCCCTTGCCGCGCCTTTATAGGTGGTCAACCCGGTACCGTCCCGATGAAAATAGAACTGGGCAACGGTATTGACCTTCACTTCACTGGCTTTTCCCTCATTGCGCGTGAAATTAAATTCAGTGCTGCAGGCCAGCACATCCTTTTTACCCACGCTGCCGGAAAAGTAAAAAAATGCCAGCGAACAACCAACCAGGACACCGCCCACGCCAAAAAGAAGTTTTATTTTCATTTTTGTGCCCCGCTTTTATAACGTATGGTTTTACACAGGCTGGTTTTGCTGACCGGGCAGGCACCAATAAACACCTCATCTGCAGCGGAAATAGTAAAACGGGCGCTGAAATAATAAATGTCGTACTCCTCCCGTCCGCACGCCACGTTATTAGCCTCCAGCCGCTCCGCTAATTTCGATAGCACCAGCGGTCGTCCGTGATCGTTGATAATCCAGATGCTGCAACGCGCGATTTTTTCCTTAACCGGCTTGAGTTTCGCCGGAATGAAAATCCCCTGCTGTCGGCTAAAGTAGAGACTCGTCCCCAGCGCAGCGACGATCAATACGGCCACAATCGCCCATTTTTTCATGGAGGCGCGTTGAGGCTTTACTTCTTGCGGTGCGACCGAGGGCTGCGGATCGACGGATGGAATATTCTCTCCAGGCTGAAAAATCACCTCAGCATCAAAGCGAAATCCGTAACGGGGTACGGTCACAATAAATTCGTGCCCCTCTCCCAGAGACTGGAAGCTTTTACGTAATTCGCTTACCGCTTTATTGAGATTATTTCCCGATGGCGTAAAGCCAAATTCCTCCCAAACGCGAGTGATCAATTCCTCCCGACTCAGGTCGTGCCCTTTGTGTTTTATAAATTCCTGCAAAAGCCGCACGGCTGGCGCCGAAAGCGTTAATACAGATTCTGGTTGTCCAACAAGACTTATTGCATGTGCTTCAGGATCGAATAACAACGAATTATTGCATATAAAAAACATCTTTTATTCTCGGCTGTTACCGCATGCTTTTTTAATCCCTGGTACATCGACATGAAAACCGCCTCCTGACCTGCTTATTTTTTCATCAGAAGGAATTTTCTTCCTATCCCTGGTCGCGGTATTTTCGCTTAACTATACAACCTTAAAGACAGAAAAGCAGGATAAAAACCTGTATTTAACGAGTTAATTAATACAAATTTTCACAAACCGCTGTTCTGGTTAAAGTTTCCCTGCCCTGAAGCAATACGAAAGCAGACGGTGTCCTGGTGTTAACGCGCCGCCGATGAACTCAGAGCAGGCAGACTGAATGTGAAACAGAAAAATAGAGTGAACATGACAACCGCCTTTTATGTCGCCGCGCTGTCATTGCCATTTTTCTCAGAAATGGCAATGGCCAATATGAGCGTGTACCCCATGGAACTGAATGTGGACAGGTCCGGTGCGGCGCAAATTAAGGTAGCGTCGAAAACGGATGATATTCAGTTCATTCGGGTGAGGCAAAAGAAAATTCTTAATCCCGGCACGGCCCAGGAAAAAGAGATTGATGTGGCCTCGTGGAAAGAAGGCAGCGTTGTTGTCACGCCCGAAAAATTTGCCCTCGCGGCAGGCGCCATGCGCGTCGTTCGTTTGGTATCGCTTACGCCACCGGAAAAAGAGACCACCTGGCGCGTCTATTTTGAAGGGGTAAAGCAGCCTGACAGCATTATTCCCGGCAAGGCAGAAAGCCCGGCTGCGACGGCGACATTGGGCGTCAATGTGATCTGGGGCGCCCTGATCCACCTCGCCCCGGAAAAAAGTGTGGTTTCACTCTCGATAGACCCTCGCAGGGGCACGTTAAAAAACAACGGTACGCTGCGCGTACCGCTGAGAGAGATCGGTATTTGTGACGCAGATTCGTCGTGTAAATGGGTTAAAGAAGACGCGACGATTTATCCGGATACCGAACGGAAATTAAAAACGCTCACAAATACACAAGGCCAGAAATATAAATTCCGCTACTTCAACTGGGTGAATAAAACCGCTGAAGAAGCTGATTTACCCGTCGTGCAATAACACGACGTTACCGTAAAGACCCCAAAGGGTTTGTTTAAAGAGCCAGGGTGCTCATTTGTAAATATGGAGATATCAATGCGTAAGTACTTTAAACCTCTGATGATTGTTGCCGCGATGACCACGTCCGTTAGCGCGCTGGCGATCCAAAAAGATATTACCGTCAACGCCAGCGTTGATTCACAGCTGGACATGACCCAGGCCGATAACACGCCGCTGCCGGCAAGCATCGATATGCAGTATCTGCCTGGCCGCGGTCTGGAAAGCTATCGCCTGAATACCAAGGTGTGGTCTAACTCCGCCACCAGCAACGTGAAAGTTCGTCTGGTAAGCGCCGCGAAGCTGGCAAATGCCGACGGTGCTGAGACCATCCCAATGACGGTGAAGCTGGGCGACAAAACCCTCTCTACCGCCGATGTGGAATATACCGGTACCGAACTGTTCCCGGGAAGCATTGAAAACGGTTCAGCGGTACTGCCGCTGACCATTTCTCAGACCACCAAAGGCATTCTGAAAACCGGTCAGTACAGCGGCGTTGTCAGCCTGATGCTGACGCAGGCGACTACCACGGAAGGCGGTGCGTAACACCACAGCACCTAAGGAATAACGTCAGAGGGTGCCCACCCTCTGACGTCAGGATGATGTCGAGGCTCGTTCATGGCGTTTCACAGAAATACTCTCCTCTTTGTTGCTTTGTTACCCGCATCCATCCAACTCGCCTGCGCCGGGATGGCCGTCCCGGCAGGTTTTGAAGATCTGGCTAAAACGCAGCGCCTGTGGACAGAGGTCAACCTCTACGGCGAGTCGCTTGGACTTTTTGAAACGGATATCACGCTTGAAACGGTCAGTTTTGTCGCACCTGAAACCGTGGTTGCGGCCATCAAACGTCGGTTTAACGACGACCCTGCTCTCGTTGGCACCGTGTCTGCCGCGCTGGCCGTTCCGCTTGCCCGTAACGGCAACCTGGCCTGCAGCAGCAACGGCTCCGCAGCGGGCTGCGATTACATTGATACCGACCGCGCGGCCATTATCTATGATGAGAATAACGCCCGTATTAGCCTGTTTTTGGACAAGAAATTTCTGCCTAAAGCCACCGCGGAAAATCAGTGGTATCAGCCCACGCAGGACACCGAAAATGCGCTGATCCATCAGCAGAATATTAACTTCGTTGCCGACAGGGATTATCAGTCGGCTACCGTGCAGGGCAACGGCGCGCTGGCGCTCACGCAGGACGGCTATGTTAATCTCGACTGGACCTGGCTGGGACAGCGTTCACGGCGTCAGCAGCAGCAGGAAATCACCGTCAACAACGCCTGGTTCCGCCAGGATATCCTGCGTCAGTACTATGTCCAGCTAGGCGAGATGGATACCCGCGATCTGTTCAGTAATGCCGGCGGGAATATCAACCTCAGCCAGCTGCCGCTGGGCAAAATTCGCGGTCTGCGCACGGGTTCAACACGGGCGTGGATTAATCCGGTTCAGCAGTCAAAGGGAACTCCTGTCACCGTACTGCTTTCCCATGACGCGCGTATCGACGCCCGCCGTGGCAATCAGCTGCTGGCCAGCTTTTACCTGAATGCCGGGGCGCAAACCCTCGACACGCGCTCGTTTCCGGACGGGAGCTACACCGTCACGCTGTCGATCTATGAAAATAACCGGCTGACGCGTACCGAGCAGGTGCCGTTTACCCGAACCGGCATTACGCCATTTGACCGCGTCGAGTGGTTCCTGCAGGCGGGTGAAACCGACAATAGCGATCGGAACGAAGAACGCAGCGCGGTTGCGCAGGCGGGTGTGCGCCTGCCCGTCACCCCGACCCTGGCGCTGACCAGCGGAGCAACGATAAAGAAAAACCAGCGTTTCCTGGAAAATGCGCTCGACTGGAGCCGGGGCTTCAACGCGGGCCCGATCGACGGCGTGCTGAGTACCCGGTTTAGCTACCTTTACGGCAGCGAAGGCCAGCGCGGCAATATTCAGCAAATCAGCTACAACGACGGTTTTTCGCTGAGCCTCTATCGCAACGCGCTATCAGCGGAAAACTGCAACACCCGAAGCGCGGGGTTTGACGCCGTGAACGGCTGCTATCGCACCCTCTCGGTGATGTTTTCCGTCCCTGTCGGCGCCTGGTATGCGAGCCTCGGATATTCGGATAACCGCAACGAAGGACGGTACGTTTCACGTCGGGAGCTCCCGGACAGCGACGATCGCCACGATGCGGGTTTGCCGTGGGAATCGGTCTATATGACCCGCTCGCGCTCGCGCGCCTGGCAGGGAGGGCTGAGCAATGCCTTTAGCACCCGAGGCCTCAACATTAACAGCAGCATTAACCTGTTCATGCGTCACGATGACGCCCGCGACGGCAGGGACAAAGGCGGCTACCTGAGCGTGAGCCTGTCCATGGCGCATAACCGTCAGGGTGATGCCTCGAGCTATACCTCTATGGGCGCGACCTGGCAGCACCAGCAGCGTGAAAAAAATCAGCTGAGCTACAACGTGGCGCATAACTGGTACGCCGATGCACGCGGCGAAAACGAGTATGGTCTGAGCGCGTCGGGCATTAACAGCGACTCGCTGAATACCTCAGCCTATACGCGCCAGGGCGGGCGATACGGCAACGGCAGCCTGACCGTCAGCGACGCCTGGGATCGTCAGGACAGGCGCCATACGCTGAGCAGCAGCGGCAACTACAGCTCGACCCTTGCGCTGTCGCGTTCTGGCCTGTGGCTGGGACGCTGGAGCGACGGTCGTCCTGCTTCCGCCGTCGCGGTTAACGTTGCCACACCGGAAGATACCCAGGCTCCGAGCGTTGCCGTGTCGCTGGATAACAGCGGGAGCGCAGACATTCCGGGCAATAGCCGCGCCCTCTTCGCAGTGCCGGGCTACCAGCAGACAACGTTGACGATTAACGAATCGCTGGACGTATCCCGGGGAGCCAGCAGTGAGATCACGCAAGGTTCAGGCAGCAGAACGCTGTTTATGGTGCCTGGCAAACTGCTGCGTCGGGATGTGCAAACCACCGCAAGCTACACCTGGCTCGGCCAGTTAACCGACGAGCGTCATTCGCCGTTTATCGGTGGCGTGCCGCTGAACGTTAACGGCTTGAGCGATCTTGGCAACGGCGGATTCAGCGCCCAGAGTGATGCCCTGCTGCATAACCTCTACCTGGTGCGCCAGCAGCAGTTTTATCAGTGCGAACTCAACGTGAAAAGTATGCGCGACGTGGTGCGCTATGTCGGCTCAATTCCTTGCCGGGAGTTAACCTTCTCCGCCCTGCCGGATGCCGTCCAGCAGCAGGCGCAGCTGATGCTCGCCGGACGATCGGTACCTGCCGGTCCAACTGCCATGAACGCCGACAACCTCACTAAAGGGAAATGATGTGATTAAGTGCTTCTTTATATTACTGTTCTTAAGCCTGTGGACAGGCCAGGCGCTGGCGGGCGCCCCTGCGGGACGAAACACCAGCGTTGGGATCAGCTTCGATCGCACGGCACCGCCTGCGCGTTTCGATATCTGGTTTCATGAATCGGGCGGCTTTGACGCCGCCGACCCGCAAAAGTGGGGACGTAATACCCTGACCTGTCAGTCCCGGACTGACGCCACGTACGGGGCCTGCATGAACTCTCCGGTCTGGTTCTCGGGTAACCCGGCCGCGCCCTATGCCATCAATTTACGTTTCACGCATGCCCTCACCAGCAAGACGGTGGATATCAAGGTGTATGGCGATCACTACATGTTTATCAACAATAAAGTGTTTATCTTTGCCAGCTTTGTGACAGGGGGAACGGCCACAATCGCTGACTGGAACAGAGAGCCCTACTTCGATTTCTATATTGTGAAAAGCGAACTGGATAAGCTCGCCCTGCCGGGGATCTGGACCGCAACGCTTAAGCAGAACCTGCGTCAATGGGGGAGCGCCGACTGTGGCGGGAACTTCAATGACGTAAACGTCGGATGCCCTGGCTATCTCACTATCGCCAGGTGGCAGGCAAACATTCGCATTGAGGTGGTCGATCCGGGTAATCAGCAAATTTATCTGCCGGCATTTCCGCACTCAACGCCCATCGTTAACCTCAACCTGACCAACTTCCCGGGGCGGCCGGGTGGTAGTGAGATCCAGGGTGAAAACTCGCTGGATATGTGCCTGTATGACGGTAATAACAGCACCAGCACCCGCGCCTATCTTCGCTTTGAGGATGACGGACTCCCCTCAGCGGATCGTGCCGAAGGCGCGTTTTCTATCAGGCGACGCGGCGGTAGCCAGACCGATACGCGGGATCGTCTCGATTATCGGGTCTCCGTCACCAATCCAATCACAGGCGCAACCGAAACCGTCGCGAACGGTAAAACCCTGGTGTGGCAAGGCACAAACGATCCGCAGCATCTGCGTCAGGTCGTGCTGCCCGGCGGACGCGAAAGCGTACTGTGCATCCCTGCCCCTATTATCCTGAAAACGCCTGCGTTTGCCGCCAGCAGCAAAAACGCGGGCGACTATACCGGCACGCTGCGCGTTATCTATACGCCCAGCACGTTATAACGAGGTCACCGTGAGTTACGCCATTCTCGACAATAATCGATTTTACGCCGAAGGGTTGCGCTACGCGCTGCTGCGTCGGGGCGTTCAGCCAGAGGTCCAAAGCGACACCGTGCAATGGCAGCCAGCGCTGCTTAGCCGCCGCGTGCTTGTTGTGCGCTGCCGTTTTTCCGTGGCCGCCACGCATCAGGCGCTGATAAACATTTTGCTCAGACTGGAAGCCGCCCGCTGGCAAGGCAGCCTGTATCTGGTTTGCAATGAAAAGGGGTGGGCGCTGGCGACGCATTTACGCAAGCGTTTCAGTACGTTAACCCTTTATATCATCGATGACCGGATCGCCGTCGCAGATGCGGCATATCTGCTGGCAAAAGAGCCTCGCCGCGTCCGAAGCCTTGACTGCTGTCTTACCGGCCTTGAATTTAACGTGCTCGATCTGATGCTTACCGGGTTGCCGGTACGCCACATTGCCATCGTGACGCGTATGTCTGAGAAGCAGGTTTCGACCCATAAATGCAACGCGCTGAAAAAGCTTAATGCCAACAATCTGCTGCAACTGCTCCTGTAGGGCACGGCTTATCCTTCGGCGGCTTTTTTGCTACACTGTCGCCGTTTTTTTCACAGACGACAGAAGATTATGTTCATTTTTGCAGGCCAGGAAATTGAGACCGATAGCGAAGGCTATCTGAAAGATACGACGCTCTGGAGCGAGCCGCTGGCGGAGAAAATTGCGGAAAACGAAGGGATTACCCTCTCCCCCGAACACTGGGAAGTGGTGCGTTTTGTTCGCGAGTTCTATCTTGAATTCAACACCTCTCCGGCGATCCGCATGCTGGTTAAAGCCATGGCCAATAAGTTCGGCGAAGAGAAAGGCAACAGCCGCTATCTGTATCGTCTGTTCCCGAAAGGCCCGGCAAAACAGGCCACCAAAATTGCCGGCCTGCCTAAGCCGGTGAAGTGTATTTAATACCGAATCCCGAAGTTTACGTATTCCCGCCCGGGTTGATGCGGTTCCGTTAAGACCTTATCAACCCGTGCGCTGCGCGGCCCACCCGCTTTCAGCCACGCCACCAGCTTGTCGACCTGCTCCGCTTCGCCGCAGGCGACCACCTCAACGCTGCCGTCGTCCCTATTTCGCGCGTATCCCGTTAGCCCAAGCTCAACCGCTTCGCGCTGGGTGCTGTAGCGGAACCCCACGCCCTGAACAACGCCGTGAACCCAGGCAATGGTGCAGACTTTTGACATTTTTCTTCTCCTTAACGTAGCGTTTTCGGCAAACAGCCATAGTGCTGCCGGAAACGGGCGGTGAAACGAGAGCTGGAAAGATACCCACATTGTAATGCGATTTCGCCAATCGGTAATCGGGTTGACTGGAGCTGTGACAAAGCAACGGCCATCCTCACCTCCTCCACGATCTGGCGAAAACTCTGCGACTCTTCACGCAAGCGTCTGCGCAGCGTCGGCACGCTTAAGGCCAGACGGCTGGCAACGTCCTGCGCGGTCCAGTCTCTGGCGGGCGACAGCATAATGAACTGCCGCACCTGCTCGGTCAGGTTACTGTTGCGCTCAACAAGCAGCGGACCCGCCACGCCATCGTGCAGCAGGGCCAGCAAAAGGCCGAAAGCCTGATGCTTTTGTAGCGCCTCCGGTAAATCCTGACGCACGGCGTGCAGCAGATTGTCCCACATAAACGCCAACCCCTCGCTCAGCGGGGCGCAGAGCGAATGCAGCGTCGTGCGCGGCCAGGATTTCAGGTAATGCGCCTTAAACTCGGCGACGATCTCCGGGGATAACATCAGCAAATCCGAGTGAAACAGACCGTTTACAGGCTGATTGATAATCTCCATCGCCGTATTGGCCGGGATAATGATGAGCTCATCCCGTGTCGCCTCCAGGCGGTTATCATCCTGAACTATCACCTTAGTGCCGTGAGTGATATGACAAATAGCCGGAAAAAAGAGCTTAACCTGGTGCAGGCGATGCATTTTGCTGGCAGTCACTTCACCCGCGGTAAGATGGTTATGTCGAAAATGAAACTCCTGCACCCTGCCATCCTTATCTGCTGTAGGTTGCTGTTAACTGAGCCTTTGCCAGAACGTGACTATTGAGCATAAAACCGACCAGCGCGCCGCTGGCATTGTTGTCGACGGGCAGTTTATCCACGTCCAGGGCCCAGACGGTAATCTGATAGCGGTGAGGCTTGTCCCCTTCGGGTGGACATGCGCCGCCGAATCCAGAATAGCCGAAATCATTACGCCCCTGCACAACGCCGGCAGGTAATTTCTCGCCGTTCGGGTTACCGGCATCAGCGGGCAGCGTCATTGTCTTCGCCGGGATATTGGCTACGGTCCAGTGCCACCAGCCGCTGCCGGTGGGCGCATCCGGGTCATATACCGTGACGGCAAAACTTTTCGTACCGGCAGGCGGATTTTTCCATGCCAGCTGCGGTGAGATATTCCCACCGTGGCAGCCAAACCCCTCAAATACCTGCTGTTGCGCCAGTCGCCTTTCGCCGGAAATATCCCGGCTGGTGACGTCGAAAGGCGTTGTTGCTAAAACCTGAAAACTCATCGCCGCCAGAGCGGCTATTGCTATCACACTGCGCTTTTTCATGGATGCTCCCTCTGCTGTACCGGAAGCCCTACTGTAAAGCCTGCTGCAATATCGTAATGTGCCTAAGCGATTTGATTTTGTGCCGAAACGCTCAACGGTATCCGCAGATGATTGCGCCTTGCTGAATGTGGTAATCTACGCGCCATTTCCTGAAATCGACAGAACAGCAAATTATGAGTGTACGTTTAGTGTTAGCCAAAGGGCGCGAGAAATCATTACTGCGCCGTCATCCCTGGGTCTTTTCCGGCGCGGTTGCCCGTATGGAAGGCAAAGCCAGCCTCGGTGAAACCATTGATATCGTTGACCATCAGGGGAAATGGTTAGCGCGAGGCGCCTACTCGCCAGCGTCCCAGATCCGCGCTCGCGTCTGGACGTTTGATAAAGATGAAACCATTGATATCGACTTCTTCGTTCGCCGCCTGCAGCAGGCGCAGCAGTGGCGCGACTGGCTGGCAAAACGCGACGGGCTGGACAGCTACCGCCTGATTGCCGGTGAGTCCGACGGCCTGCCTGGCGTGACCATCGATCGCTTCGGTAACTTCCTGGTGCTGCAGCTCCTGAGCGCCGGAGCGGAATACCAGCGTGCCGCGCTGATCAGCGCGCTGCAAACGCTGTTCCCGGAATGCGCCATTTACGACCGCAGCGATGTGGCGGTGCGCAAAAAAGAAGGCATGGAGCTGACTCAGGGGCCCGTAACGGGCGAACTGCCACCGGCCCTGCTGCCGATTGAAGAGCACGGCATGAAGCTGCTGGTGGATATTCAGGGCGGGCACAAAACGGGTTACTACCTCGACCAGCGCGACAGCCGTCTGGCTACGCGTCAGTACGTTGCCGACAAACGCGTGCTGAACTGCTTCTCCTATACCGGCGGTTTTGCCGTTTCGGCGCTGATGGGCGGCTGTGCCCAGGTGGTAAGCGTGGACACCTCGCAGGAAGCGCTGGACGTGGCAAAACAGAACGTCGAGCTCAACAAGCTGGACTTGAGCAAAGCGGAGTTTGTCCGCGATGACGTGTTCAAGCTGCTGCGTAAATATCGCGATCAGGGCGAGAAGTTCGACGTCATCGTGATGGATCCGCCGAAGTTTGTGGAAAACAAAAGCCAGCTGATGGGCGCGTGCCGCGGGTATAAAGATATCAACATGCTGGCTATCCAGCTGCTGAATCCGGGCGGGGTTCTGCTCACCTTCTCCTGCTCCGGCCTGATGACCACAGATTTATTTCAGAAAATCATCGCCGATGCCGCAATAGATGCTGGCCGTGATGTACAATTTATAGAGCAGTTCCGTCAGGCAGCCGATCACCCCGTGATTGCTACCTACCCGGAAGGACTGTATCTGAAAGGGTTTGCCTGTCGCGTCATGTAACTTGAAAAGAGAAATATTGCCCGCACATAACGTGTAAGTCGTATTTCCCGGGAGGTGACTATGATTGCCAGCAAATTCGGTATCGGCCAGCAGGTCCGCCACACTTTGCTAGGGTATTTGGGTGTGGTCGTGGATATCGACCCGGAGTATTCCCTTGATGAACCGTCAGCAGACGAGCTGGCGGTGAACGCAGAGCTTCGCGCCGCGCCCTGGTACCATGTGGTAATGGAAGGTGATGATGGACAACCCGTTCACACCTATCTGGCCGAAGCGCAGCTGAGTAGCGAGCTGCAGGAAGAGCATCCGGAGCAACCCACAATGGATGAGCTTGCTCAGACTATCCGCAAACAGTTACAGGCTCCGCGCCTGCGGAACTAAGCGTGTAAAAAAAGCCCGATAACGGGCTTTTTTTACTTCGCCAGCCCCAGACGGGGGATGTCGATCGCCGGGCAGCGGTCCATGACAACCTTCAACCCCGCATCCCGCGCCAGCACGGCGGCCTGCTCGTTAATCACGCCCAGCTGCATCCACAGCGTTTTCGCGCCTACGGCAATAGCGTCCTGCGCCACTTCCCACGCCGCCTCGGAATTGCGGAAGACATCGACCATATCAATTTTTTCCGGCACCTCCGCGAGCGTAGCGTAACCCTGCTGACCCAGCAGTGTTTTCCCCGCCACTTTTGGCGAGACCGGGATAACGTGATAGCCCTGATCGAGAAGGTATTTCATCACCCGATAGCTTGGACGATCGGGTTTATCGCTCGCGCCCACCAGCGCAATGGTACGCGTGGATGTCAGAATCTCGGCAATATCGTTCTCTTTCATGGTTTTTCTCCTGGCTTTTTTAAAAGTGTACGCCAAACCGCACATCTCAACCATCCATCCCATACAGATGCATGAGGGCAAAACGGCGAAATATGTCTATATGTTAGTAAACGTGATTATCGAAAAATTTAGATACATTAATGCGGCGACAGGATTTCTGACGGGAGCCTTCTATGAAAACCGGTATTGCCACTGTCCTGATTGCGTTAGTGATGCCGGTCTGCGTTTTTGCTACCACGCTCCGGCTCTCTACCGACATTGATCTTCTTGTACTGGACGGAAAAAAGGTCTCCAGCTCGTTATTGCGCGGTGCAGACAGCATCGAGTTAGATAACGGGCCGCATCAGCTGGTCTTTCGGGTAGAAAAGTCGATCGGTCTGGCTAATCACGAGCAACGGATGTACATCTCCCCGCCGCTGATCGTCAGCTTTAATACCCGGCAAATCAGTCAGGTGAACATCACCCTGCCTCGCCTTGAAACGGAGAAGGAATCTGCGGCCTTTGACGCTTCACCCCGCGTTGAACTGCTGGACGGGAATGCGATGCCGATCCCGGTGAAGCTGGATATTCTGGTGTTAACAACCTCGCCGAAAGGCCCGGATTACGAGGCCGCGACCCAGACTTATAACAAAGCGGGAAAACGCGCATCGCTTCCGCAGTTTGCCACCATGATGGCGGACGACAGTACGCTTCTATCCGGCGTCTCTGAACTGGACGTCATTCCTCCCCAGTCCCAGACCCTGACGGAACAGCGCCTTAAATTCTGGTTCCAGCAGGCCGATCCCGACACGCGGGCCCGTTTTTTACAGTGGGCAAAACAACAACCTTCATCATAAGCCACATTTTTTACGCCTTTCTCTTGCAGAGTCAGACGGTTCCCGTCATCGTGTAGTCAGTTAACCTGATGGATATGATTATGGAACTGACAACACGCACGCTGCCTGAGCGCAAACACATTGCTCTTGTGGCGCACGATCACTGTAAACAAATGCTGCTTAACTGGGTTCGCCGCCATCAGCCTTCGCTGGAAAAGCACGCCCTGTCGGCGACCGGCACAACCGGTAACCTGATCCAGCGCGAAACGGGTCTGCAGGTGAATGCCATGCTGAGCGGCCCGATGGGCGGCGATCAGCAGGTCGGCGCGCAGATTTCCGAAGGGAAAATTGATGTGCTGATCTTCTTCTGGGACCCGCTGAACGCGGTTCCGCACGATCCGGATGTCAAAGCGCTGCTGCGCCTGGCGACGGTGTGGAATATTCCGGTGGCGACGAACCTGTCGACGGCGGATTTCATCATCGAATCGCCGCAGTTTAACTCGCCGGTTGATATCCTTATTCCGGACTATCAGCGTTATCTTTCCGATAGACTGAAGTAGCTTTTTGCCGGGTGGCGGCTACGCCTTACCCGGCTACAAAATCTTGCCTGACATCGTTATGGCTTACGCGCCACCGGCACATCAATACTCTTCAGGATATCGACAAACACGGATGGCTCCTCTTTATTGAACAGCAGCCACACGCGATGCCGCGCGCGGGTGATGGCCACATACAGCAAACGCCGCTCTTCGGCATCCGGGAAATCTTCCGGCACCGGCAGCAGGGCCTCTTCCATCACCGACTCGCGGGCCGGGGCCGGGAAACCGTCGCTGCCCTCTTTCAGCCCCACCACAATCACATAGTCAGCCTGCTGCCCTTTGCTGGCGTGAATGGTCATAAATTCAAGCTGCAGTTTCGGCCAGCGGGTGGCGGCTTTTTCCAGCGCTGCGGGCTTAAGGTGATGGTAGCGCGCCAGCACCAGAATACGTTCATCGGGCTTCGCGTAGCCGCTGAGCTTGTCCAGCAGCGGCTCCAGCTGGTCATCTGCAAGCAGGGTGACGGCTTTTTTATCCCCTGGGCGCAAGCTATTGAGCGGCTTGGCCAGCTGATGCGGGTTTTGCTGGATAAAGCGGTTGGCGATCTCACCAATGCGTGAATTGAAGCGGTAGGTGGTGTCCAGATCGCTGCGATCCCCTTCGCCAAAATAGTGGTGGAACGCGGTTGTCAGGGAGAGCTGCGCCCCGCTGAAGCGATAGATGGCCTGCCAGTCGTCCCCCACCGCAAACAGCGACGTATGTTTATTTTGCGCCCGTAGCGCCGAGAGTAGTGCAGCACGCTGCGGAGAGATATCCTGGAACTCATCCACCAGAATGTGTTTCCACGGGCTGACAAAACGTCCCTTCTCAAGAATGATGATGGCCTGATGGATTAAACCGGAGAAATCGACGGCATTTTCCTCTTTCAGCGCGGTTTTCCAGGCTTTCAGCAGCGGAGCCATCAGCTTGACCCGTTTCGAGAACAGATCGCGGATCGCCTCCGGCGCGCTTTCAATCATCTCTGCCTGCGTTCCACCGTGCATTCGCATCAGGCTGACCCAGCGGTCAAGTCGCGAACCCAGCCGACGCGCCAGTTTGTCATCCTGCCAGAAGCTGCCCTCTGGCACCTCCCAGCTGAGCTCCTCTTCCAGCCACTGCCGCCACCCTTTCGCCTGCGCCTTTTTCTCACTGCACTGCTGGCGCCACGTTTTGATGAACAGCGCCTGACGCGCCTGCGCGTCGTTTTCCAGCTTACTGATGGAAGGCACTTTTTTACTGCCCTGCTGAATAATATGCAGCGCAAGGGCATGGAAGGTTCTGGCCGTGATATCCCGCGTGTGCAGACGTTCCTGGATGCGTTCGTCCATCTCCCGAGCAGCCTTGCGGCCAAAGGCCAGAAGCAG
Source organism: Enterobacter sp. E20 (assembly GCF_000801755.2). Lineage (NCBI taxonomy): Bacteria > Pseudomonadati > Pseudomonadota > Gammaproteobacteria > Enterobacterales > Enterobacteriaceae > Enterobacter > Enterobacter sp. E20. The sequence goes on along the minus strand of NZ_CP012999.1, from coordinate 1,592,753 downwards.
TATTTGATCGGCTACCGCTTCTCCGGTCGTCAGCAGCCAGCCGGCACGCGCCACCAGTACCGACGTTTTACCGCTACCGGCCCCCGCCAGCACCAGCAGCGACTGCTCGCCATTGACCACCGCGCGCGCCTGGGCCGGATTGAGCGGTGAAGATTCCACCGTACTGAAAAAGTCGGCGTATTGGGTGAGCATGGCGTCCGTCCAGGCCTGGTTATGGGCGAGACGGCTTTTATCCTTATCATTCAGCCACGCCTGACACTGGCGCCAGGCGTCGCGACAGTTGTCAAACTCGTCGAGACGCGTCACGGAGAGCGGCAGCGCCGAGAGTGCCTGTCGGATCTTTTGCTGCAGCCCGGCGGTCTGCTGACGGGTCAGCCACGCGTGCTGTGCGTTGATCTGCGCGATATCGTCCAGCACCTGCTGCAGCACCTGGGCGGCAATTACGCTCATATCCTGGCTCCACTGCTGCCACAGTGCGTTCAGGTGATGATGGAAACGCTGGGTTTCCGCCCACTCGGTGCCGTGAAGACGCACGACTTTATCGTCAGGCAGAACGAACTCCAGCTCGCCCCACACCAGCCCGCGTTTACAGTGGATAGCCAGAAGCTGATTAAACGGAATAAGGTATTCGTGGCGTTCTCCGGAGACTTTCACCCCGGCATTAAGGAGAACCACCCTGTCGTAAGGGTGTTGCGCCAGGCGTTTGCCTAACGACGTTGCTTTCAGTTCCATGTTCCGCCAAATCCACGAAGAGATAATTTACCTGACAGTTTAACTGCCAGTTTTAAGGTGCTCCAGCCTAAAAAAACGTTACAATCATTGGGCGTTAATTTTATCGAAAGGAAGTGAGGGTTTATGCGTACCGTTCTGAATGTGTTGAATTTTGTGCTGGGCGGTTTTGCCACCACCCTTTCCTGGCTTTTTGCCACGCTGGTGAGCATCGTCCTGATTTTCACGCTTCCCCTGACCCGTTCCTGCTGGGAAATCACAAAACTCTCCTTAATCCCCTACGGGAATGAAGCTATCCACGTTGACGAGCTGAATCCGGAGAGCAAAAACGCCCTGATGAATACGGGCGGAACCCTGCTGAACATACTGTGGCTGATTTTCTTCGGCTGGTGGCTGTGCATCATGCATATTTTTGCCGGTATTGCACAGTGCATCACGATTATTGGTATTCCGGTGGGGATCGCAAACTTTAAGATCGCCGCTATCGCCCTTTGGCCCGTCGGTCGCAGGGTTGTTCCGGTAGAAGTGGCCCAGGCGGCGCGTGAAGCAAACGCGCGTCGTCGTTTTCAGTAAATAAGGACCGGCCGCGTTTATGCTAAGCCCATTGCTTCGCCGTTATACCTGGAACAGCACCTGGCTATACAACGTCAGGATATTTATCGCGCTTTGCGGCACGGTTGCCCTGCCCTGGTGGCTGAATGATGTCAAGCTCACCATTCCGCTTACGCTGGGAGTGGTGGCCGGGGCGCTGGCGGACCTGGACGATCGTCTGGCCGGACGTTTACGTAACCTGGTCATTACGCTCGTCTGCTTTTTCATTGCGTCAGCGTCCGTTGAGCTGCTTTTCCCGTGGCCCTGGCTGTTTGCCCTGGGCCTTACGCTCTCAACCAGCGGGTTTATTTTGCTGGGCGGCCTCGGGCAGCGCTATGCCACCATCGCGTTTGGTGCATTGCTGATCGCCATCTACACCATGCTGGGCGTTTCCCTGTACGACCAGTGGTACCAGCAGCCGGTTCTCCTGCTGCTGGGCGCCATCTGGTATAACCTGCTGACGCTAACCGGTCATCTGATCTTCCCGGTTCGCCCGCTGCAGGATAACCTTGCCCGTAGCTTTGAGCAGTTAGCCCACTATCTGGAACTGAAATCCCGGCTGTTCGATCCGGATATCGAGGAAGAAAGCCAGGCTCCGCTCTACGATCTGGCGCTGGCAAATGGCCAGCTGGTCGCCACCCTTAACCAGACAAAAGCCTCTCTGCTTACCCGTCTGCGCGGCGATCGCGGTCAGCGCGGAACGCGAAGGACCTTACACTACTATTTTGCCGCCCAGGACATTCACGAACGTGCCAGCTCCTCGCACGTTCAATACGCGGCCCTGCGCGAGAAGTTCCGCTACAGCGACGTGATGTTCCGCTTCCAGCGCCTGCTATCCATGCAGTCTCAGGCGTGTCAGCAGCTCTCGCGGTCTATTCTGCTGCGCACGCCCTATCAGCATGACCCCCGCTTTGAACGCGTATTCAGCCATCTTGATGCGGCGCTCGACCGCGTTCAGGCCAGCGGAACGTCACCGGAGCACATCAAAGCGCTGGGCTTTCTGCTGAACAACCTGCGGGCGATTGATGCTCAGCTGGCGACCATTGAGTCCGAACAGGCGATGGCGCTGCCGGGCAGTGAGGTGGAAAATCAGCTTGCTGATGACAGCGTGCACAGCGTTAGCGATATGTGGCTGCGTCTGAGCCGTAACTTTACGCCGGAGTCGGCACTCTTTCGCCACGCGGTAAGAATGTCGCTGGTGCTGTGCGTGGGGTATGCCTTTATCCAGATAACCGGGCTGCACCACGGCTACTGGATCCTGCTGACCAGCCTGTTCGTCTGCCAGCCAAACTATAACGCCACCCGACACCGTCTTGCGCTGCGTATTATCGGCACGCTGGTCGGCGTCGCGATCGGCCTTCCGGTGCTCTATTTCGTGCCCTCCGTTGAAGGTCAACTGATTCTGATTGTGATCACCGGCGTGCTGTTCTTCGCGTTTCGCAACGTGCAGTACGCCCACGCCACCATGTTCATCACGCTGCTGGTGCTGCTCTGCTTTAACCTGCTGGGTGAAGGGTTTGAAGTTGCCCTGCCCCGCGTGATCGATACCCTGATTGGCTGTGCGATTGCCTGGGCTGCGGTCAGCTTTATCTGGCCGGACTGGCGTTTCCGCAATTTGCCGCGCGTGGTAGACAGGGCAATGAACGCCAACTGTCGATACCTTGACGCAATCCTGGAGCAGTACCACCAGGGGCGCGATAACCGCCTGGCTTACCGGATAGCCCGTCGCGACGCGCACAACAGTGATGCAGAACTGGCCTCCGTTGTCTCTAATATGTCAACGGAGCCTCGCGCCACGGTGGAGATTCGTGAGACTGCGTTCCGCCTGCTCTGTCTGAACCATACGTTCACCAGCTATATTTCGACGCTGGGTGCCCACCGTGAGAAACTCACCAACCCGGGCATTCTCAACCTGCTCGATGACGCCGTCTGCTACGTTGATGACGCACTTCATCACCGACCGGCCGATGAGCCGCGCGTTCAACAGGCCCTGGATGAACTGGCTCAACGCATTGCGCATCTTGACCCAGGAAACGACAGCAAAGCGCCGCTGGTTCTTCAGCAAATAGGCCTGCTTATCGCTCTGCTGCCTGAAATTTGCCGGCTGCAACAGCAAATCGCTACCTGGAGGAGTGATTCTCCTGTGGCTCAGGCAGCGCATTAAACCACTCCGTCAGCTCCCGGCGAATGCCTGCCGGGAGTGCCGCCTCATGCAGCCCCTCGATAGCCCCTTCCAGCGCGAAAAGAACTTTAATACCGAGCGCTTTGTTTTTTGCCCGCATCTTTAGCCAGCTCGCTCTGGCACCCAGCGCCCGCAGCGTTTCCTCATTGGTGATGCCCGCTTCAAAGAGCAAGACTTCAAGCTGAAAGGTCAGGTTTGGCAGATCCTTGAGTCGGTTTCGTTGATGGCGCTGATAGCGCTCTTTTCTTGCCGCACTGAGCGCAAACTAGGAGAGCTGAAGCAGCCGCTCCCTGTCCTGCCATAATCCGTCATCCACACGATAATAGTTGAGCAGCACCGGGCGGCCTCGCTTCATCAACGTCAAAAAAGAGGAGGCATTTTTTACACAGTATTTCGCACTCTCCTCACAGGCGCGGAGATAAAGCTCTCCGTCTGACACCATGGCAAAAACCGCATCATCCACCGCCAGGGTATAGCCTCCAAACAGCGCGCGATGATGAATCTCGCCCAACGGGGAGAGGTATTCCTGGGATTTATAAATCCGTTCATAAGATATCTTTTTCATGATATTTCCCTTCAAAATCATAAAGTAACTACGAAATTTCTTACTAGCGGATCCGTTAGCAGGAAAATAGGCAACTTATTGCCGATGAGCAAGATGATTTTTCGAGGGACATCAACATTGAATGAATTTTGCGAGTCGCTTTCCGAAAATGAGGTTGATCTTTATGCATACAGGGGTTACTGTATATCCATACAGTAACTACAGGGCTGGAATGAATATGCACACTTCAGGCTATGCAAATCGCTCAACCTCTCTCTCTTCTACCGCAGGCAATGTCGCGCAGAATTCCGTCGAGCGTGTTTCCACGGGGCTTATCAGTGAAGTGGTTTATCGTGAAGACCAGCCCCTGTTGACGCAACTTCTTTTGTTGCCGTTATTACAACAGCTTGGTCAGCAATCGCGCTGGCAGCTTTGGCTCACGCCTCAGCAAAAACTGAGCCGTGAGTGGGTTCAGTCCGCAGGCCTTCCGCTTACTAAGGTCATGCAAATTAATCAGCTCCCGCCGTGCGATACCGTTGAGTCGATGATCCGCGCGTTACGCACCGGAAATTACAGCGTGGTGATTGGATGGTTACCGGAAGAATTGACGGAAGAGGAACATTTCCGTCTGACTGAAGCAGCCGAAGAAGGGAATGCGATCGGGTTCATTATGCGTCCGGTTCGATCGGATTCTTACCGCAGAGGACAACTTTCTGGGCTAAAAATTCACTCAAATTTGTATCATTGAGTGAAATTAAGATTTTTCCTGGAATTTTTTTTGACCACAAGATGGCATTAAAGTTCCCGGCCTGAAAATTGCGGCAAGGCTTGTCTGGTGCGGTTCTCCTTAATTTTATTGCACAAAATTCGTTCGAAAAATGTTAAATAATCGGTATACGGAACTTTTTTTTTCATATGCCTGACGGACTTCACACTTGTAAGTTTTCAGCTACGTTGTAGACTTTACATCGCCAGGGGTGCTCGGCCTAAGCCGAAGATATCGGTAGATTTATATTTGACCACGCCCCCCGGTGAAGGATTTAACCGTGATTCTCTCCTGAGACTTTCATGGCGAATTTTGGATGATAACGAGGCGCAAAAAATGAAAAAGACAGCTATCGCGATTGCAGTGGCACTGGCTGGCTTCGCTACCGTAGCGCAGGCCGCTCCGAAAGATAATACCTGGTATGCAGGTGGTAAACTGGGCTGGTCTCAGTTCCATGACACCGGCTGGTACAACAGCAGCCTGAACAATGATGGCCCAACTCACGAGAGCCAGCTTGGTGCAGGTGCGTTCGGTGGCTATCAGGTTAACCCGTATGTTGGTTTTGAAATGGGTTACGACTGGTTAGGTCGTATGCCATACAAAGGCGACACCATCAACGGCGCTTTCAAAGCACAGGGCGTTCAGCTGACCGCTAAACTGGGCTACCCAATCACTGACGATCTGGACGTGTACACCCGTCTGGGCGGCATGGTATGGCGCGCAGATTCCAGCAACAACATCTCTGGTGACAACCATGACACCGGTGTTTCCCCAGTATTCGCTGGTGGCGTTGAGTGGGCTATGACCCGTGACATCGCTACCCGTCTGGAATACCAGTGGGTTAACAACATCGGCGACGGTAACACCGTCGGTGTTCGTCCAGACAACGGCATGCTGAGCGTAGGTGTTTCCTACCGTTTCGGCCAGCAGGAAGAAGCAGCTCCAGTTGTTGCTCCAGCGCCGGCTCCAGCTCCAGAAGTACAGACCAAGCACTTCACTCTGAAGTCTGACGTTCTGTTCAACTTCAACAAAGCGACTCTGAAACCAGAAGGCCAGCAGGCACTGGATCAGCTGTACACCCAGCTGAGCAACCTGGATCCTAAAGACGGTTCCGTAGTGGTTCTGGGCTTCACCGACCGTATCGGTTCTGACGCTTACAACCAGAAACTGTCTGAGAAACGTGCTCAGTCTGTTGTTGATTACCTGATCTCTAAAGGTATCCCAGCTAACAAGATCTCCCCACGTGGTATGGGCGAATCTAACCCAGTTACTGGCAACACCTGTGACAACGTGAAAGCTCGCGCTGCACTGATCGACTGCCTGGCTCCAGATCGTCGCGTAGAGATCGAAGTTAAAGGCATCAAAGACGTTGTAACTCAGCCAGCGGCATAAGTTATCGTCTTATAAAAAAACCCCGCCATGCGGGGTTTTTTATTGTCTGAAGAAAAGAAAAATCTATTTTTTACCCAACAGAGCCTGAAGGTCGTTCTTCAGCGTCGACATCTGGTTGGCGTACTTCTCTTTATGTTCGGCATCCTCAATCAGCTGCACGATGGTTTCCGACAGCGTTTTGCCCCGTCGTTGTGCCAGCCCAGCCAGGCGTTGCCAGACAACGAACTCCAGGTCGATTGATTTTTTGCGAGTGTGCTGATGCTCAGCATTAAAATGCCGTTTGCGTCGCGCGCGGATAGTTTGCTTCATCCGGTTTAACAGCGCTGGATTGATGTGTTTCTCAATCCAGTCGTTAACCTGTACCGGTTCATTTTCGAGGGTCAGCAAAATATCCACGGCTTCTTGCGCAGCGCTGGCTTCGACGTAGCAGGTGATCAGCTCCCCTTCACGGTGCTTTTTGACCAGGTACTTCCATTTCCAGCCGCTTTCGAGATTTTCCAGTTGTTGATATTTCATTGCGATCTCAGTGTTACCACGTAACTCTGTTCAGAATATCAGTTTTTTAGCAATCTGCTGAAAAGAAATCATATCCTGTGAGTGAATGCAGCCAATCGCCCTGTCGAAATCCCCAATCCTGCTTGGGTACAGCCCCCCGCTTACGGTATACTCCACGCTTTTACATCTGACTAAAAAACATCAACTTTGACCATTACGAAACTTGCATGGCGTGACCTTGTTCCGGATACCGAAAGTTACCAGGAACTGTTTGCACAGCCCGAACTCGCAAAAGAACACGAATTCATCCTTAGCGATACGCAGCCTCGCTTGCATTATGCGCTGGAGCAGGTGTTAAGCCCATGGGCAACAGCGCCCTTCATGCTGCTCAAGGCCCCGGAAGAAGCGGAATACCTGACGCTGCTCGGTGATGCCGTGCGCCAGCTGAAGCCGGAAGCGAACGCAGTTTTTGGCGGCCAGTATCGTATTGCGGGACATGATGTCACTTTCGAACCAACGGCGCAGGCCGATGGCCGTTTTGCCGCTAAGGGCGAAGTGATTACCGCTAACTGGGTCGAGGCGGAACAACTCTTTGGTTGTCTGCGCCAGTTTAACGGCGAACTTTCGCTGCAGCCGGGGCTGGTTCATCGCGCAAATGGCGGTGTTCTCATCATCTCACTGCGTACCCTGCTCTCGCAGCCGCTGCTGTGGATGCGTCTGAAAACTATCGTCAACCAGCAGCGTTTCGACTGGGTCGGCTACGACGAGTCTCGTCCTCTGCCTGTCTCTGTTCCGTCTATGCCGCTGTCGCTGACCGTCGTGCTGACGGGCGACCGCGAATCGCTGGCGGACTTTCAGGAAATGGAGCCGGAACTGGCTGAGCAGGCGGTGTATAGCGAATACGAAGACAACATCCAGATTGCTGACGCCGACGATATGGCGCAGTGGTGCCAGTGGGTGATGGCCGTTGCTGAGCGTTTTGCGCTGCCAACCCCTGCGGCTGACGCGTGGCCGGGCTTAATCCGCGAAGCGGTACGCTATACCGGTGACCAGGAAACGCTGCCGCTTTGTCCACTCTGGATCGGCAAACAGCTGCGTGAAGTGGGTGTGATTAGCGGTAACGGGGCGTTCAGCGGAGAACAGCTCACTCAGATGCTGGCTCAGCGTGAGTGGCGAGAAGGCTATCTTGCCGACCGTATGCAGGATGAAATTCTGCTGGAACAAATTCTGGTGGAAACCGAAGGCGAACGCGTCGGGCAGATCAACGCCCTGTCGGTGATTGAATTTCCTGGCCATCCGCGCGCATTCGGGGAACCGTCCCGTATCAGCTGCGTTGTGCACATTGGCGATGGCGAGTTCACCGATATTGAACGAAAAGCCGAGCTGGGCGGCAACATTCACGCGAAAGGCATGATGATCATGCAGGCGTTTTTGATGTCAGAGCTGCAGCTTGAGCAACAGATCCCCTTCTCCGCCTCGCTGACGTTTGAGCAGTCCTACAGCGAAGTGGATGGCGATAGCGCCTCTATGGCCGAGCTGTGCGCCTTAATCAGCGCCCTGGCGGAAGTGCCCATCAATCAGAACATCGCGATCACCGGTTCTGTGGACCAGTTCGGTCGTGCACAGCCAGTGGGAGGCCTCAACGAAAAAATTGAAGGCTTCTTCTCTATCTGTCAGCAGCGCGGTTTAAACGGCAAACAGGGTGTGATTATTCCTGCTCCCAACGCACGCCATTTGAGCCTCAGCCAGGATATTCTGGATGCAGTTGAGCAAGAGCAATTCACCATCTGGGCCATCGAAGGGATTGAGGATGCGCTACCCTTACTGACAAATCTGGTTTGGGATGGCGAAGGGCAAACCACCCTGATGCAGACTATCCAGGAGCGCATTGCTCAGGCGACGCAGCAGGATGCTCGTCATCGTTATCCATGGCCGTTACGCTGGCTGGGCTGGTTTAGTTCGAACTGATCGGACTTGTTCAGCGTACACGTGTTAGCTATCCTGCGTCCTTCACTAAAATAAGGCTTACTGAGAACATGGTAGATAAACGCGAATCCTATACAAAAGAAGATCTTCTTGCCTCTGGTCGCGGTGAACTGTTTGGCGCTAAAGGCCCACAGTTACCGGCCCCGAACATGCTGATGATGGACCGTGTCGTGAAAATGACCGAAACCGGCGGCAACTTCGATAAGGGTTACGTAGAAGCAGAACTCGATATCAACCCGGACCTGTGGTTCTTCGGTTGCCACTTTATTGGCGATCCGGTAATGCCTGGCTGTCTGGGCCTGGATGCCATGTGGCAGCTGGTTGGCTTCTATCTGGGCTGGCTGGGCGGCGAAGGTAAAGGCCGCGCGCTGGGCGTGGGCGAAGTAAAATTCACTGGCCAGGTTCTGCCTACGGCGAAGAAAGTGACCTATCGTATTCACTTCAAGCGCATCGTTAACCGCCGCCTGATTATGGGCCTGGCAGATGGCGAAGTGCTGGTCGACGGTCGTCTGATCTATAGCGCAAGCGACCTGAAAGTTGGCCTGTTCCAGGATACTTCAGCTTTCTGATCGTGCTTTTGGCACCCCCAGAAAGGCGAAACCTCCGCATTGCGGAGGTTTCTTTTTTGAAAGAGACGTTATCAGGCTATGAGTGCCCTGTCGCCGATGGCTTCTCGCCAGCCTCCAAGCCATTGTGACCTTTGATTTATCGTCTGATAAGGACACATTTCTTTAGAACGTCCAGCGATGCCGGCCTGATAACCACGTTGATGAGCCCGTTCCAGGCGATCTCGTTTCTGTCTCTTCATGCCTCGTTTCCCTCATTCTTTTGTCTGGTGGAAAGAAAACAGTGTCTGCACTCAATGCACAGGCACAGATAACGAATACCCCGAATTAGTCGCATCGTCAATGTTCAAAATTCATACGGGTGTCATATTTGTGAGCTAGTCGGAAGTTCATTTGTACAAAAATTGTGACGTGGCACAAGTAACAATCTGAAGTGAAAACGAAAAAAAACCGCAATCAGCGACAGGCCAACTGCGGTTTTTGATGATGAATTTTACTTATGGCAGCCGGGAAATTTCCCTTGCGATACTGGCCGACTCCTGTGCCCAACCCTGAGCCAGGACTTTCACCATTTCATCATAGCCATCTTTCTGCTGCTTCAGCTCCAGATGGAAAGGACGCTTAATCAGCTGCCCCTGATGGTTCAGCAACCACTCCCCGCTGATCACCACCGCACCGTCATAGCGGCCGTGGAAGCCCGTGACCGTGACGTTAAGCGTATCCTGGTCATTACCCAGCGGCTGCGATGCGACAACCCAGCCCGGAAGCTGGCTGCCCAGATTGGCCACCAGCGTGTTGCGCAGCTGCTGATCCAGCGGGCTGGCCCACAGGTTGTTCGTCGCAATCACATATTTTACGTCGCTGGTCTGATAGACCACGCCGTTTCCTGCCAGATAATCCGGCACGGCAACCTGCTCAACCCACAGCTGGCGGTTTCCCTTGCTGGCCGTGCTTTGTCCACCGCTGTGGGTAGACACAGGCAGCTGATAGTAGCTTTTATTATCTACCCCTGAACTGCACGCCGTTAACAGCAGAGCGCCAACCATCAATAGCCACTTTTTCATTCTTTTGCCCTCTTCGGCTCAGGATCCTTTTTATCTTTCGCTTCGAACACCAGCGCATTGCTCTTCTCGTTGAGCGTTTTCAGCACCGGCTGCAGTTCACGCAAGACCTGATCAAGACGCTGCATATCTGCCACCATCTTGTTGTAGGCCGCTGAACCCGGCTGGAAGCCCTGCATACTGCGGTTCAGCTCACGCAGCGTTTTCTGCATGTCCTGCGGCAGCTGCTGCATGCTCTGGCTCGCCGTAATCTTGTTGATGTTATCCAGCGTGGTTTGCAGGCGACGCATCGTTGCCTGGCTTTCGCTCAGCGAGTTCGTCGCCGCTTCAATCATCGGATTCAGTGGCAGATTGTTGATCTTATCCAGCGTTTCCATCAGACGCTGCTGGATCTGAGCCAGACCGCTGCTCACCGTTGGGATGATCTTGTAGCCACCAAATTCACGAATACCGGTAATCGGCGGTGCTTTCGGGTAGAAGTCCATATCCACATACAGCGCACCGGTCACCAGATTACCCGTCTTCAAGGAACCTCGCAGACCACGGTCCATCAGTTGACTGATATGGGTGGCAATATCCTGATTCTCGCCAATCTGGTTAAGCAGACGTTCCGGCTCGATGCGGATCAGTACCGGAATGCGGTAATCATCGTCAAGCATCTGGCTCAGGCCCGGAACAAAGAACGGAACTTGCCCAACCGTACCAAGACGAATACCACGGAACTCAACGGGCGCGCCCGGCTGCAGGCCGCGGACGGAATCTTTGAAGAACATCAGGAAGTCGATGTGATCGGTATAAAGCGCGTCCTGAATGCTTCGCTGATCGTCAAAGAGTCTGAACGCCGTTTTCTCGGCAACCGGCTGCCCCAGATCCTGCCCTTCCGGCACATCAAAGCTCACCCCGCCGCCAAACAGCGTGGTTAAGGAACCCATTTCTACGCGCATCCCCGCCGACGTAAGATCGACCGCGATCCCGCTGTCCTTCCAGAAGCGAACGTTGCTGGTCACCAGACGATCGTTTGGCGCATTGATGAACAGCTGATAGCTGATGGTACGCTTTTGCGCGTCGAAGGTGCTGGTTTCAACGGAACCGACGCGGTAGCCGCGGAACAGTACCGGGTCACCCGCCGTGAGCTGGCCCGCTTTTTTGCTGTCGAGGATCACGCGGATGCCCTTGGCATCAGGCGGCGCAAGCGGCGGTGAATCCAGAAGCTGGTATTTTCCCGGCTGGCTACCCTTCGTGCCGGGCTGAAGTTCAATATAGGCCCCGGAGAGCAGCGTCCCTAAGCCGCTGATCCCTTCACGTCCCACCTGCGGTTTAACGACCCAGAAAACGGAATCGCCGTGCAGCAGTTTTTCCATGCCGGCATTAAGGCGCGCCTTAATTTCCACATGGGTTAAATCGTCGGTCAGGGTTGCGCTTTCGACCACGCCCACGTCCACGCTACGGCTTTTGATGGTCGTTTTACCGCCCTCAATCCCCTCGGCATTGGTGGTTATCAGCGTGACTTCCGGTCCCTGATGGCTGTAATGATAAAACAGGATCCATGCACCGATCAGCGCGGTCACGATGGGGAAAATCCACACCGGCGACCAGTTTTTGACCTTCTGCACTTTCGCCTCTCCACTCTTATTTTCCATGCTCTTACTCTTCCTCATGGCTTGATTCAGGCTCACGATCCCACGATAAACGAGGGTCGAAGGTCATGGCCGCAAACATGGTCATAATCACGACCAGTGCAAACATTAAAGCCCCCATCGCGGGATAAATACTCATCAAACCGCCCATCCGCACCAGCGCAGAGAGAACGGCGATGACAAACACGTCAATCATTGACCAGCGTCCGACAAACTCGACCACTTCATAAATCAGGTGCATGCGTTCGCTGTCGCGTTTTCCATGCCCCTTCGCATCCCAACAGAGCCAGGCGATGGCGATCATTTTTAAGGTTGGCACCATAATACTGGCGATAAAAATCACGCCGGCGACAGGATAGGAACCTTCGCCCCACAGCAGGATCACCCCGGCCAGGATCGTCGAAGGCATTTTGTCGCCGAGCAAATCGGTGATCATGATCGGTAGAATATTGGCTGGCAGATACAGCATGATGGAGGTGACCAGCAGGGCCATCGTCCACTGAAGGCTATTTTTACGGCGTACGTGACCTTTCGTTTCGCAGCGCGGACAAACGTCGAGATCGGCGGGCAGCACGGCGGTGCAGCACGGGCAGGAACGCAGCCCCTGACGAATGCCGGGCACGCCGACTTTTACCGTCTGCGCAAGCGTCGGTGCCGGGGCGATATCATCCCACGCCCAGCGTCTGTCCACGCACTGGAAAGCACGCAACTGCAGGACACAGTACAGGCACCACGGAATAAAGCTGCTGCCGATCCCCACGTCGCCGTACGCCATGAGCTTCACGAAACTGACCAGAATGCCCGCCAGGAAGATCTCGGCCATGCCCCAGCTTTTAAGCTGAAAAAGGATACGCGCCAGCCGGATTTTCAGTGATGTCGGCATCCTGACGCGGTTGACCAGCAAAAGGATAACGACGAGGCAAAAAGCCGGGACTATCTGGACAAACAGGAGAAAAAAGGTGCCGAGGCTGGCGTAATCTTCCGAGAACATCACGCCCGGAATTTCAAGCAGATCCACCTGGCTGGTTATCCCTCCCACCTTCATATAGATGAAGGGGAAGAGATTGGAGAGCAGCAGCATGAACAATGCTGCCAGAGCGTAAGCAGTGGGACGCTGCCGCGGCGCGTCCCACTCGGTTGTCAACGTTGCGCCGCAACGTGGACACAGGGCTTTATGTCCGTGACCAAGCTCTGGCAACGCCACGAGCATATCGCATTGCGAGCATAAAATATGCCTGTCGGCATGGTGCTGGTCACACATATGTTATCCCTGTCTATGCGCCGTTTTTCAGAGACTCAAGGTACTCCCAGCGCTCAAATGCTTCTTCCAGGGCTTTTTCAGCCGCGGACAGTTCAGCCAGTACTTTCTGAGTATAGTCATGCGATTGGGTAAAGAATGACGCATCAGCAACCTGTTTTTGCAGATCCTCAAGCGCGGCCTCCAGCTCTTCAAGACGCTGCGGTAGCCCCTCCAGTTCGCGCTGCAGGTTATAGCTTAGTTTAGCCGAGGTTTTCTTGACAGTTTCTGCTTTTGTTACAGCAGGTTCTGAACTTATTTTGGACTTTGACTGTTTCTGCGCCAGAGACTGCGATTGCTGCCCTTTTGCATCGTGATAACCACCTACGTATTGTCCAATTCGCCCTTCACCTTCGAAGATCCAGCACTCGGTTACGGTGTTATCCACGAACTGACGATCGTGGCTGACCAGCATTACGGTCCCCTGATAACCGTCAATCAGCTCTTCGAGCAATTCCAGCGTTTCGACATCCAGGTCGTTCGTTGGTTCATCGAGAATCAACAGGTTACTTGGTTTCAGGAACAAACGCGCCAGCAGCAGACGATTACGCTCTCCGCCAGATAACGCACGGACTGGGGTCATCGCACGTTTCGGATGGAACAGGAAGTCCTGCAGATAGCCCAGCACGTGGCGCGGCTTGCCGTTTACCATTACCTCTTGCTTGCCTTCGGCGAGGTTATCCATCACCGTGCGGTCCGGATCCAGCTCCGCGCGGTGCTGGTCGAAGTAGGCCACTTCCAGCTTAGTCCCACAGTGAATGCGGCCGCTGTCGGCCTGCAGCTGGCCCAGCATCAGCTTCAGCAGCGTGGTTTTACCACAGCCGTTCGGGCCGATAAGCGCAATTTTGTCGCCGCGCTGCACCTGGGCGGAGAAATCTTTCACCAGCACTTTGCCATCAACCTGATAGTTGACGTTTTCCATTTCAAAGACAATCTTGCCGGAACGGGATGCTTCTTCCACCTGCATTTTGGCGCTGCCCATCACTTCACGGCGTTCGCTGCGCTCACGGCGCATTGCCTTCAGAGCGCGCACGCGGCCTTCGTTACGGGTACGGCGGGCCTTGATGCCCTGGCGGATCCACACCTCTTCCTGCGCCAGCTTGCGGTCGAACTCCGCATTCTGCAGCTCTTCCACGCGCAGGTTTTCTTCTTTCTCAAGCAGATAGGTGTCGTAATCGCCAGGATAGGTGACCAGCTTGCCGCGGTCGAGATCGACAATACGCGTCGCCATGTTGCGAATAAACGAACGGTCGTGCGAGATAAAGATGATGGTGCCGCTGAAGGTTTTCAGGAAGCCTTCCAGCCAGTCAATCGCTTCGATATCCAGGTGGTTCGTCGGTTCGTCCAGCAGCAGCACCTTCGGCCCGCTGACCAGCGCGCGGCCCAGCGCCGCTTTACGCAACCAGCCGCCGGAGAGCGCCGACAGCTCCATGTCCGGTTCCAGACCAAGCTGGGCCAGAACCTCGTTAATGCGGTTTTCGAGCTGCCACAGACCGTGGTGATCGAGCATCTCCTGCACTTTCGCCAGTTCGTTGAGGTTCTTGTCGCTCGGGTCGGTCATCACCAGATGCGAAATCTCGTGATAGCGCTTCAGGTATTCGGCCTGCTCAGAAATGCCTTCCGCTACGAAATCGTAAACGCTGCCTGTCACGTGACGCGGCGGGTCCTGCTGGAGGCGGGAGACGATCAGATCCTGCTCGTAAACGATGCGACCGTCATCCAGCCCCTGTTCGCGGTTGAGGATTTTCATCAGCGTGGATTTACCCGCGCCGTTACGGCCCACCAGACAGACGCGCTCGTTATCTTCGATATGCAGCTCTGCATTATCGAGAAGCGGCGAGTCGCTGAAAGAGAGCCACGCGCCGTGCATACTAATTAAAGACATTTATTTTTCCTTTCAGGCCGCGGTAATCAACCAGCAGTTATGAATCTGACGGTTACGGGCAAAGTCCTGAGACAGCGTTTTTTGGCTGATTTCTTGTGCTTTCAGTCCCAGGGCTGCTAAGCCGTCATGATCCATACGGAAGCCGCGTTTGTTGTTCGAGAACATAATGGTACCGCCCTTACGCAGCAGGCGCTTCAGGTCGGTCATCAGGCGCAGGTGATCGCGTTGAACGTCAAAGCTATCCTCCATGCGCTTGGAGTTGGAGAAGGTCGGCGGATCGATAAAGATCAGGTCGAACTGCTCGTCAGTATCACGCAGCCAGCCCAGCACGTCGGCCTGCATCAGTCGGTGCTGACGTCCGGTCAGCCCGTTAAGACGCAGGTTGCGCTCCGCCCACTCCAGATAGGTGCGTGACATATCCACCGTGGTGGTGCTCCGCGCACCGCCCAGACCCGCATGCACGCTCGCGCTGCCGGTATAGGAGAACAGGTTGAGGAAATCTTTGCCCTTGCTCATCTGGCCCAGCATGCGACGCGCGATACGGTGGTCGAGGAACAGGCCGGTATCCAGATAGTCTGTCAGGTTCACCCACAGGCGAGCGTTGTATTCGCCCACTTCGATGAAGTCGCCCTTCTCGCCCATCTTCTGGTACTGATTTTTCCCTTTCTGACGCTCGCGGGTTTTCAGCACCAGCTTGTTTGGCGCAATGCCGAGCACGGCGATGGTGGCCGCGATAACGTCCAGCATGCGCTGACGCGCTTTTTGCGCATCAATGGTTTTCGGTGGCGCATATTCCTGAATCACCACCCAGTCCGCGTAGCGGTCAACCGCCACGTTGTACTCCGGCAGGTCGGCGTCGTACAGGCGGTAGCATTCAATCCCTTCCTGCTTCGCCCACTTTTCATATTTTTTCAGGTTCTTGCGCAGGCGGTTGGCGTAATCTTCCGCCACGCCGGATGGCTTGCTGTCCGCCGCTTTCTCCGCCAGATGGTAGTTTTTCTGCACGCAGTCCAGCGGGCCGTTTTTCGCTTTAAACTGGCGATCGGCACGCAACTGCAGACAGCTCAGCAGCTCCGGCGAGGCGCTAAACAGCGACAGGTTCCAGCCGCCGAAGTAGTCCTTCATATTGCGGCCCAGCAGGCTGTGCAGGGCAATCAGCGCCGGCTCGCTGTCCAGACGCTCGCCGTATGGCGGGTTGCTGATCACGGTACCGTACGGGCCTTTTGGCAGCGGGTTGGTCAGATTCGCCACGTCTTTCACCTCGAAGGTGACCAGCTCGCCGATACCGGCGCGACGGGCGTTGCTGCGCGCGCGTTCGATTACGCGCGGGTCGCTGTCCGAACCGTAGAAGTGGGAGGTGTACTCCGCCAGACCTTTACGCGCGCGGGTCTGCGCGTCGTCTTTGACCTCTTTCCAGAGCGCTTCGTCGTGCTGCGCCCAGCCTTTAAAGCCCCAGTGACCGCGATGCAGGCCCGGCGCGCGGTCGGTTGCCAGCATGGCCGCTTCAATCAGCAACGTACCGGAACCACACATCGGATCGAGCAGCGGCGTGCCCGGCTGCCAGCCAGAGCGCATCACAATAGCGGCGGCCAGGGTTTCTTTAATTGGCGCCATACCGGTACGATCGCGGTAGCCGCGCAGGTGCAGGCCTGCGCCGCTCAGATCGAGAGAAATACTCGCCGTGTCACCGTTGAGCCAGACGTTAATACGCAGATCCGGATTTTCGCGATCGACGTTTGGACGTTCCTTATTTTTACGCGTGAAGCAGTCCACAATGGCGTCTTTTACGCGCAGGGCACCGTACTGGCTATTGCGGATCTCGTCGTTCACGCCGTTGAAATGCACCGCAAAGGTGGCATTGGGCGTGAAGATCTCTGTCCAGTCGATCATCTGTACGCCGGTATAGAGGTCCAGGTCGCTATAGACCTTGCACTCCTTCATCGGCAGCATGATGCGCGACGCCAGACGGCTCCACATCAGGCTCTGGTAAATAAGCCGCGTGTCGCCCTCAAAATGGACACCACCCTGAACCACCTGGCACTCTTGCGCGCCCAGGCTTTCCAGTTCAGTTTTTAACAGCTCTTCCAGCCCACGGGCCGTACTGGCAAACAGAGAATTCATATCGTCACTTTTACTCTTAGAAAATTGTCGCGCATTATAGCTAATATGGCGTGTATGTCATAAAGTTGAAGGCTTATTTTCATTTGTGGGAGTGTGCAGTGGCGACGTTATCCAGGCTTTTTATTCATCCGGTGAAATCCATGCGCGGCATTGGCGTCTCTCACGCGCTGGCCGACATGAGCGGATTCGCCTTCGATCGTATTTTTATGGTCACCGAGCCTGACGGCACGTTCATTACCGCACGCCAGTTCCCGCAGATGGTTCGCTTTACCCCTTCCCCGCTTCATGACGGTTTACACCTTACCGCGCCGGACGGTTCCAGCGCGGTCATTCGCTTTGCTGATTTTGCGCCTGTCGATGCGCCAACGGAAGTGTGGGGCAATCATTTTACCGCGCGCATCGCCCCGGATGAGATTAACCGCTGGCTGAGCGGTTTCTTCTCCCGCGACGTGCAGCTGCGCTGGGTAGGGCCTGAACCGACGCGTCGCGTGAAGCGCCACGACGCCGTTCCCCTCTCCTTCGCCGATGGTTTCCCGTTCCTGCTGACTAACGAAGCCTCGCTGCGTGATTTACAAGGCCGCTGCAAGGCCAGCGTTCAGATGGAACAGTTCCGTCCGAACCTGGTGGTCACGGGCGCCGACGCCTGGGAAGAAGACACCTGGAAAGTGATCCGCATCGGCAGCGTCATCTTTGATGTCGTAAAACCCTGCAGCCGCTGCATTTTCACCACGGTGAGCCCTGAGAAAGGCCAGAAACACCCTTCCGGTGAACCGCTGAAGACGCTGCAGTCGTTCCGCACCGCGCAGGATAACGGCGATGTGGATTTCGGCCAGAACCTGATCCCGCGCTCCAGCGGCGCAATCCGCGTCGGTGATGAGGTAGAAATTCTTGCCCGAGGGCCTGCAAAAGCGTACGGCTCAGGTCAGGAAGAAGAAATGGTCGACGTTGTGACGAATGCCGCCTCTGCGGTAGATATTCACTGGCAGGGCAACGTCATCCGTGGCAACAACCAGCAGGTATTACTGGAGCAACTGGAGCAGGCAGGTATTCGCGTACCCTATTCCTGTCGCGCAGGCATTTGCGGATGCTGCCGCATCAGGCTGGTGGATGGAGAGGTTAGTGCGCTGAAAAAATCGGCAATTGGAAATGACGGCACAATTCTGTGCTGTAGCTGCATACCGAAAACGTCCGTACAGCTGGAAGCTTAAACCGCCTGTTCAAGGCTGAAGGAATCTACGCGCAGCTGCGGCTTCAGCCTGTCGTTCATCACTTTAATGGCATCGCCAAGCTGCATCGTCCGCCCGGCAATGGTTACGCCGGGCTGTGCCAGCAGGCAGAGCGCAGCATTTTCGCCTGGCTCAACCACCAGCAGGCTCACCTCTTCTGCGGTATCGCTCAGATTGACGCTGGCCGCGTCACCCGTTGCCGGGGTCCAGCTCATACCATGCGCAAGAAAATGCCAGCTTTTTGGCATTTGCGGTTTCAGGAAGCGGATAGCCACCAGCGCATTTAATACCAGCTCGGCGCGCTGCTCTTTAGAGAGCACCAGATCCCGGCATTTTTCTTCAAAAGAGAAATAAAGCGCCGCATCGTCAACGCAAAAGCCCGACGGGGAAAATGCATCCGGGGTTAACATTCGGCGGGCAAAACGAGAACGAAACAACATGCCATTGGCTAAATCGAGCATCATTCGGTCATGCTCGTCGCAAAAATACCAGCGCCAGTTATCGTCAGGTTTAATTCGCATGTGTCTCTCCCGTCCCCAAACGTCCTGTACTAAAAATGTCCTGTTTGCCGCCTCGTTTATAACACCATTAATAAAAGACTATAATGACTAAATAAGCAACAGTGACGGAATATAAAACAACCAGGGCTGGAAATAAAGCCCTGGTTGTCTGATTAAGAGAAAAGATTAGATATGAGTAACGATTTCTTTAATCAGCGGCGGTCCTTTAAAAATAAAGCCGGAATAGATTTGCACCAGTGACGCACCTGCCGCCATCTTCTCGCGCGCAGCAATCACTGAGTCAATGCCGCCGACGCCAATAATCGGCAGACGTCCTTTTAATTCCGCAGACAGGGCGCGAATAATTTCGGTGCTTTTTAATTGCACCGGACGTCCACTTAACCCACCCGCTTCGTCACAGTTTTTCATTCCCTGCACGAGGGAACGATCGAGAGTGGTATTGGTCGCAATAACACCATCAATATTATGGCGAACCAAACTGTCGGCAACCTGGATCAATTCTTCAGGAGAAAGATCCGGGGCGATCTTAACCGCGACCGGAACATATTTATGGTGGATCGTCTGGAGTTCATTTTGTTTATTTTTAATGGCACTCAGAAGATCGTCCAGCGCTTCGCCATATTGTAAGGAACGCAGACCCGGAGTATTGGGTGAAGAAATATTCACCGCGATATAACCGGCATAGGCGTAGACTTTTTCCATACAAATCAGATAGTCATCTTTACCCTGCTCTACCGGCGTGTCTTTATTTTTACCGATATTGATGCCTAATATTCCGTCAAAATGGGCTTTTTTTACGTTCTCAACCAGGTGATCAACACCGAGGTTATTAAAGCCCATGCGGTTGATCAGCCCTTCGGCTTCAACCAGGCGGAACAGGCGCGGCTTGTCATTCCCCGGCTGCGGGCGCGGCGTGACGGTGCCGATTTCAATGGAGCCAAAGCCCATCGCGCCCAGGGCATCAATGCACTCGCCATTTTTGTCCAGACCGGCCGCCAGACCCAGCGGATTCTTAAAGGTCAGACCCATGCACTGCACAGGTTTTTCCGGCACATTCTGACGCACCAGAGCGGCCAGCGGCGTTCCGGTAATACGACGTAATTGCTGGAATGTAAATTCATGAGCGCGCTCAGGGTCGAGCTGGAAAAGGGCTTTACGAACGAAGGGGTAGTACATGAACTCTCCTGGATTCCCGGTGTGCAAACCGGGAGGGGATTATGGGCGATCCACGCGCGAAAGGGAATTGACCTGCGGCAAAAAATCAGCGTAAAACGCAATCGTTTACCTCCCCGTCTATTTCTTATGCACTTTTTCGCATTTTAATTGCAGATAAATCATTTAGTGGAATAACCGCGCGGTGTCACACTCCTGAAAATTGTTATGAATGTTAGATAAAAGCAAACAATTGGTTATAAGGAGGAAGTATGCGCGTCATTACCCTGGCCGGAAGTCCACGATTCCCTTCGCGCTCCAGCGCCCTGCTGGAATATGCCCGCGAAAAACTCAATGCCCTGGATGTGGAAGTGTGCCACTGGAACCTGCATAACTTCGAACCTGAAGATCTGCTCTACGCCCGCTTCGACAGCCCAGCGCTGAAAACGCTCATCGAGCAGCTTAACGGCGCTGACGGCTTAATTGTGGCAACACCTATTTATAAAGCCTCTTTTTCCGGGGCACTGAAAACCCTGCTCGATCTGCTTCCGGAACGCGCCCTGGACGGCAAAGTCGTGCTGCCGCTGGCAACGGGCGGTACGGTGGCCCATTTACTGGCCGTGGATTATGCCCTGAAGCCGGTGCTGAACGCGTTGAAAGCGCAGGAGATCCTCCACGGCGTTTTCGCAGATGACTCCCAGGTTATCGATTATCAACATAAACCTCATTTTACGCCGAACCTGCAAACCCGCCTCGATACTGCCCTGGAAACCTTCTGGCATGCCCTGCACCGCAGGGATATCCAGGCCCCGGCGTTTGGTCAGCCTCAAGGAGTCGCACATGTTTAAAACGTTAACCCGCATCGGCCTGGCAGGTCTGATGGCGCTTACCTCGCTGGCCCATGCCGCAGAAGCGGCTCCGGAAAGTTTGCGCATTGGCTATCAGAAAGGCAGCGTCAGCATGGTGCTGGCGAAAAGCCATCAGCTTCTGGAAAAACGCTTCCCGGACACCAAATTCTCCTGGGTGGAGTTCCCGGCTGGCCCGCAGATGCTGGAGGCCCTGAACGTCGGCAGTATCGATCTCGGCAGCACGGGTGATATTCCGCCGATATTCGCCCAGGCGGCGGGAGCGGACCTCGTCTATGTTGGCGTTGAGCCGCCCAAACCGAAGGCCGAAGTGATCCTGGTGCCTGAAAACAGCGACATTAAAAGCGTCGCCGACCTCAAAGGGCATAAAGTGGCTTTCCAGAAAGGTTCCAGCTCGCACAACCTGCTGCTGCGTGCCCTGCAGGAAGCCGGGCTGAAGTTCACTGACATTCAGCCCGTTTACCTGACGCCTGCCGACGCGCGCGCCGCGTTCCAGCAGAAGAACGTTGATGCCTGGGCCATCTGGGATCCGTACTACTCCGCCGCATTGCTGCAGGGCGGCGTTCGCGTGCTGAAAGACGGTACCACGCTGAAGCAGACCGGCTCGTTCTATCTGGCCGCGCGTCCTTATGCGGAAAAGAACGGCGCATTTATTCAGGGCGTACTGGATACCTTTACCCAGGCCGATGCGCTGACCCAGACCCAGCGTCAGGAGAGCATTGCCCTGCTGGCGAAAACCATGGGCTTACCTGAGCCGGTGATCGCGAGCTATCTCAACCACCGTCCGCCGACCACCATTACGCCCGTGGACGCGCACGTCGCTGCGCTTCAGCAACAAACGGCTGACCTTTTCTATCAAAACCACCTGGTGCCGAAACAGGTCACTATTCGCGAACGCATCTGGCAGCCCGCAGGCAAAGAAGGAGCTAAATCATGAGTCTGAATCTTTTCTGGTTTTTACCCACCCACGGTGATGGACACTATCTTGGTACAGAAGAGGGCTCGCGCCCGGTTGACCACGGCTACCTGCAGCAGATTGCGCAGGCGGCGGACCGAATCGGTTTCACCGGGGTGCTGATCCCGACCGGACGTTCATGTGAAGATGCCTGGCTGGTGGCCGCATCGATGATCCCGGTCACCCAGCGTCTGAAGTTCCTGGTTGCGTTACGCCCGAGCGTGGTCTCCCCCACCGTGGCGGCGCGTCAGGCGGCAACGCTGGACAGGCTGTCCAACGGTCGCGCCCTGTTTAACCTGGTGACGGGCAGCGACCCGCAGGAGCTGGCGGGCGATGGGGTGTTCCTCGACCATACCGAGCGCTACGAAGCCTCCGCCGAGTTCACCCGCGTCTGGCGACGTCTGCTGGAAGGTGAAACCGTCACCTTTGAAGGCAAGCATATTCACGTTCGTGACGCGAAGCTCTACTTCCCGCCGGTACAGCAGCCGCGACCGCCGCTCTATTTTGGCGGATCGTCGGATGTGGCCCAGGATCTGGCGGCAGAACAGGTCGATCTCTATCTGACCTGGGGCGAACCGCCTGAGCTGGTGAAAGAAAAAATTGCCCAGGTACGCGCTAAAGCGGCCGCCCATGGCCGCAAGGTGCGCTTCGGCATTCGCCTGCACGTGATCGTGCGTGAAACCAATGAAGAAGCCTGGCAGGCCGCCGACCGCCTGATCTCCCACCTGGACGATGAGACCATCGCCAGGGCGCAGGCCGCGTTTGCGAAAACCGACTCCGTCGGACAGCACCGAATGGCGTCCCTGCACAACGGCAAGCGCGAGAACCTGGAGATCAGCCCGAACCTGTGGGCGGGCGTTGGCCTGGTGCGCGGCGGGGCGGGCACGGCGCTGGTCGGCGACGGACCGACCGTAGCCGCCCGGATTAATGAATACGCAGACCTGGGTATCGACAGCTTTATTCTCTCCGGCTATCCGCATCTGGAAGAGGCGTACAAGGTGGGCGAGCTGTTATTCCCGCATCTGGATGTTGCCATTCCTGAAATTCCGCAGCCGCAGCGGCTTCAGCTTCAGGGCGAAGCCGTGGCGAACGAGTTTATTCCACGCAAAGCCGCACAGAGCTAAGGAGTGACCATGTCTGCCACCTCCCAAAAATGGCTGCTGCGCGCCGCGCCGTGGTTTTTACCCGTCGGCATTGTGGCTCTCTGGCAGCTCGCGTCGTCCACCGGCTGGCTGTCGAGCCGCATTCTGCCCTCTCCGGAGGGCGTCGTTGAGGCGTTCTGGTCGCTGAGCGTCAGCGGTGAGCTGTGGCAGCATCTGGCGATCAGCTCCTGGCGCGCCGTGATTGGTTTTTCCATCGGCGGCAGCATCGGTCTGGTACTGGGCCTGATCAGCGGCCTTTCCCGCTGGGGCGAGCGGCTGCTGGATACCTCTATTCAGATGCTGCGCAACGTGCCGCATCTGGCGCTGATCCCGCTGGTTATCCTGTGGTTTGGTATTGATGAGAGCGCCAAGATCTTCCTCGTGGCGCTGGGCACGCTGTTCCCGATCTACATCAACACCTGGCACGGCATCCGCAATATCGATCGCGGTCTGGTGGAGATGGCGCGCAGCTACGGCTTGTCCGGTTTTTCCCTCTTTATTCACGTGATCCTGCCGGGCGCCCTGCCCTCCATTATGGTCGGGGTGCGTTTTGCGCTCGGCCTGATGTGGCTGACGCTGATTGTGGCGGAGACCATCTCGGCCAACTCAGGCATTGGCTACCTGGCGATGAACGCCCGCGAATTCCTGCAAACGGACGTGGTGGTGGTTGCCATCATTCTGTATGCCCTGCTCGGCAAGCTCGCCGACGTCAGCGCCCAGTGGCTGGAGCGCAGCTGGCTGCGCTGGAACCCGGCCTATACCCTTCAGGAGGCGAAAGCATGAACACTGCACGACTGAACCAGGGAACGCCGTTACTGCTGAACGGCGTGACCAAACGCTACGGCGAAAACACCATTCTTAACGGGCTGGATCTGCATATTCCCGCCGGACAATTTGTGGCCGTTGTTGGTCGCAGCGGCGGCGGCAAGAGTACCCTGCTACGGCTTCTGGCCGGACTGGAATCCCCCAACGGCGGTGACATTCTGGCAGGAACGACGCCGCTTTCGAATATTCAGGACGATACCCGCATGATGTTTCAGGATGCACGCCTGCTGCCGTGGAAAACGGTTATCGACAATGTGGGGCTCGGTCTGAAGGGCAGCTGGCGGGATGAAGCCCGCCAGGCGCTGGCCGCCGTTGGGCTGGAAAATCGTGCGGGCGAATGGCCTGCCGCCCTCTCGGGTGGGCAGAAGCAGCGCGTGGCGCTGGCGCGCGCGTTGATTCACCGTCCGGGCCTGCTGTTGCTTGATGAACCGCTCGGCGCGCTCGACGCCCTGACGCGGATCGAAATGCAGGATTTGATTGGATCCCTCTGGCAGGCGCACGGCTTTACGGTACTGCTGGTGACGCATGACGTGAGCGAGGCCGTCGCGATGGCTGACCGGGTGCTGCTAATTGAGGACGGGAAAATAGGTCTGGATCTGACGGTGGATCTTCCGCGGCCTCGTCGCGTGGGCTCGGCAAGGCTGGCGGAGCTGGAAGCTGAGGTATTGGAGCGGGTGATGAAGCGCGGGGGGACGGAGTTACAGCGAGCCAAGGCTAATGCCTGATGCCCTCACCCCCGGCCCTCTCCCACGGGGAGAAAACACAAAAAACGGCAACCGAGGTTGCCGTTTTGCTTTTACCTGCCCACCGGGCAATTTTTTATTACGCTAAGGCTTTAGCAATCTTCTCGTACAGATCGCCAGACAGGTTCTCCAGCCCTTTCAGCTGCTCAAGCGCGGCACGCATCTTCGCCTGACGCTTCGCATCGTAGCGTTTCAGACGGATCAGCGGCTCAATCAGGCGCGACGCCACCTGCGGGTTACGGCTGTTCAGCTCGGTCAGCATTTCCACCATGAACTGATAACCGCTGCCGTCTTCGGCGTGGAACGCGGCCGGGTTGCTGCTGGCAAACGCGCCAATCAGAGAACGCACGCGGTTTGGGTTGCTCAGGGTAAAGGAGCGATGCTTCAGCAGGCTGCGCACGTTGCTGAGCGCATCGGCCGCCGGGCTGGTCGCCTGCAGGATGAACCATTTGTCCATCACCAGGCCATCCTGATGCCACTTGTCGTCGTACTCCTGCATTAACGCATCGCGGCACGGCAGTTCGGCGGCAACGCTTGCGCCCAGCGCGGCCAGGGCGTCGGTCATGTTATCCGCTTCGTGATACTGCTTGCTCACCAGGGTGTTCGCCAGCTCGGTTTCGCCAAACGCCAGATAGCGCAGGCAGGTATTGCGCAGAGAACGTTTACCAATGTCCGCGTGCTCAACGCGATAAGCGTCAAGCTTGTTGGCGTTATATATAGCCAGGAACTCATCGGCCAGCTCTGCAGCCAGCGTACGGGTCAGCGCTTCACGCACCGCCACGATGGCAATCGGGTCGATGATGTCAAACAGCTCGGCGATTTCAGTCGCTGACGGCAGGGTCAGAATTTCAGCGGCCAGGGCCGGGTCAATCTTCTCATCCAGCAGGATCGCGCGGAACGCGTCAGCCACATGGACAGGCAGCGACAGCGGCTGGCCCTGCTGATGGCGGTTTACGTTAAGCTTGATGTAGGTCGCCAGCAGGCTTTGCGCCGCGTCCCAGCGGGAGAAGTCGTTACGCGCGTGACGCATCAGGAACGTCAGCTGCTGATCGCTCCACTTGTATTCCAGCTTCACCGGCGCGGAGAATTCGCACAGCAGCGCAGGCACCGGCTGGAAGTAGACGTTATCGAAGATAAAGGTCTGCTCGGCCTGAGTCACGTTCAGCACGTGGTGTACCGGGTGGCCGCCCTTCTGGAGCGGGATGACTTTGCCTTCGTTATCGTACAGCTCAATGCTGAAGGGAATATGCAGCGGATATTTCTCTTCCTGCTCCGCCGTCGGCGGCGTGCGCTGGCTGATGGTCAGGGTGTACTGCTCGGTTTCCGGATTGTAATCGTCTTTGACGGTGACAACCGGCGTCCCGGCCTGGCTGTACCAGCGGCGGAAGTGAGAGAGATCGACATTAGAGGCATCCTCCATCGCCTGCACAAAATCGTCGCAGGTGGCCGCGCTGCCGTCATGACGCTCGAAGTACAGCTGCATCCCTTTCTGGAAGTTCTCCTCGCCCAGCAGGGTGTGGATCATGCGGATAATTTCAGCGCCCTTCTCGTACACCGTCAGGGTGTAGAAGTTGTTCATCTCGATGACTTTATCCGGGCGGATCGGGTGCGCCATTGGGCTGGCATCTTCCGCAAACTGCAGGCCACGCATGGTACGCACGTTGTTGATGCGGTTCACCGCGCGTGAACCCAGATCGGAGCTGAATTCCTGATCGCGGAAGACGGTCAGGCCCTCTTTCAGGCTCAGCTGGAACCAGTCGCGGCAGGTGACGCGGTTACCGGTCCAGTTGTGGAAATATTCGTGGCCAATAACGCGTTCGATATCAAGGTAGTCTTTGTCCGTTGCGGTATCGGTACGCGCCAGCACGTATTTGGAGTTAAAGACGTTAAGGCCTTTGTTCTCCATTGCGCCCATGTTGAAGAAATCGACGGCGACGATCATATAGATGTCGAGGTCATATTCGAGGCCGAAGCGCTCTTCGTCCCACTTCATGGAGTTGATGAGGGAGGTCATCGCCCACGGCGCGCGGTCAAGGTTGCCGCGGTCAACAAACAGCTCCAGCGCCACCTCGCGGCCTGAGCGCGTTTTGAAGGTGTCGCGCAGCACGTCGAAGTGCCCCGCCACCAGCGCAAACAGGTAGCACGGTTTCGGGAAGGGATCCTGCCACTGCACCCAGTGACGGCCATTCTCCAGCTCGCCTTCGCCTACGCGGTTACCGTTAGAGAGCAGGAAGGGATACAGGGTTTTATCGGCGATGATTTTGGTGGTGAAGCGCGCCAGGACGTCCGGACGATCGAGATACCAGGTTATGTGGCGGAACCCTTCCGCTTCACACTGGGTACACAGCGCCACGCCCGACTGGTAAAGCCCTTCCAGCGCGGTGTTGGCGGCTGGGCTGATTTCATTCACGATGCGCAGCGTAAACTGTTCCGGCAGGTTGTCGATGACCAGCTGGTTGTTTTCTTCTTTATAGTCTGACCAGGCTTCATCATTAATATGCAGGGAGACCAGCGTCAGGTCTTCACCATCCAGACGCAGCGGCACCGCAGTTGCGCTATGGCGCGTCACCTGGCTCACCGCCGTGACAACGGTTTTAGTGGCATCCAGGTCAAAAGTCAGATCGATTTCGCTAATCAGGTAATCCGGCGCACGGTAGTCGTGGCGGTATTTGGCTTGTGGCTGTTGTGTCATAGAAAACCTTATGCATCGTTTGTCGAGTAACGTTTCAATATATTCCTGTTGCGCAAATCGCGCTATGCAGAATGTTCATCTTTTCAGGGTCAAAACCTTTTTTTTGCTACATTTGTATAACACGGGGCACAAAATGCCCTCGACCATAAAACGCGCTTATGTTGTGATCGGGGTTCAATAAATCACTAAACAAGGTATACTCCGGAGTTGTTTATTGTACTAAACGCTCCTGTGAGAGGATGCTACTGCGCACCTATGACTCAATTCGCTTCTCCAGTTCTGCATACGTTGCTGGATACCGACGCGTATAAACTGCATATGCAGCAAGCCGTTTTCCACCATTACTATGACGTTCACGTCGCGGCGGAATTCCGCTGTCGTGGCGACGACTTGCTCGGTATCTACGCAGACGCCATTCGTGAACAGGTCGATGCTATGCAGCATCTGACGCTGCAGGACGAGGAATATCAGTGGCTTTCTGGCCTGCCCTTCTTCAAAGCCGACTACCTGAACTGGCTGCGCGATTTCCGCTATAAGCCGGAGCAGGTCACCGTGCTTAACGATAACGGCAAGCTGGATATTCGCCTTGAAGGTCCGTGGCGGGAAGTGATCATGTGGGAAGTGCCGCTTCTGGCGGTGATCAGTGAACTGGCTCACCGCTACCGTTCGCCGGAAAAAGGCGTCGAGCAGGCGATTGCCGCGCTGGAAAATAAACTCGCAGCCTTCTCCACGCTGACCGAAGGGCTGGACATGTCCCGCTTCCGCCTGATGGACTTTGGCACGCGTCGCCGTTTCTCGCGTGACGTTCAGGAGGCCATCGTTAAACGTCTGCAGCAGGAGCCGTGGTTCGTGGGCACCAGCAACTACGATCTGGCACGACGCCTCAGCCTGACGCCAATGGGCACCCAGGCACACGAGTGGTTCCAGGCGCATCAGCAGATCAGCCCCGATCTGGCTAACAGCCAGCGCGCGGCGCTGGCCGCATGGCTTGAGGAGTACCCGAATCAGCTCGGGATCGCCCTCACCGACTGTATTACGATGGATGCTTTCCTGCGCGACTTTGGTCCCGAGTTCGCTGAACGTTACCAGGGGTTACGCCACGACTCCGGGGATCCGGTTGAATGGGGTGAGAAAGCCATTGCCCATTACCAAAAACTCGGCATTGACCCGATGAGCAAAGTGCTGGTCTTCTCGGATAATCTCGACCTGGCGAAAGCGGTCGACCTCTATCGCCATTTCAATACCCGTGTGAACCTGAGCTTCGGGATTGGTACCCGTCTGACCTGCGATATTCCTCAGGTAAAACCTCTGAATATCGTCATCAAACTGGTGGAATGTAACGGCAAGCCGGTGGCAAAACTCTCCGACAGCCCGGGTAAAACCATCTGCCATGACAAAGCGTTTGTCCGCGCATTGCGCAAAGCGTTCGACCTCCCCTTGATCAAAAAAGCCAGTTAAGCGCTTACGGGAGCCTTTATGGCTCCCTTCTTCTTATTTATTTCTCAATTCTTCTCTTTTGACTGCGAAATTTACTTGTCTGATAGCGGATGGCAGGTAACATAGATATCCCCCCATAAGGGTGGACAAGTGTTTATTTTTTCCGACTATTAACAGAGAGAATATTATGAGCGTTGTGCCTGTAGCCGACGTACTCCAGGGCCGTGTCGCCGTTGACCAGGAAGTCACCGTGCGCGGATGGGTGCGTACCCGCCGAGATTCTAAAGCTGGCATCTCCTTCCTCGCCGTCTATGACGGTTCCTGCTTTGATCCTGTACAGGCCGTCATTAATAATTCTCTGCCCAATTACAATGATGACGTTCTGCGACTGACAACGGGTTGCTCCGTCATTGTTACCGGCGTGGTTGTGGCTTCACCGGGTCAGGGCCAGAGCTTCGAAATTCAGGCCACTGCGATTGAAGTCACCGGCTGGGTTGAAGATCCGGATACCTATCCGATGGCGGCAAAACGCCACAGCATCGAATATCTGCGTGAAGTCGCCCACCTGCGTCCGCGTACCAACCTGATTGGTGCAGTGGCGCGCGTGCGTCATACGCTGGCGCAGGCGCTGCATCGTTTCTTCGATGAGCAGGGTTACTTCTGGGTGTCTACCCCGCTGATCACCGCGTCCGATACGGAAGGTGCCGGTGAGATGTTCCGCGTCTCGACGCTGGACATGGAAAACCTTCCGCGCACGCCTGAAGGTAAAGTGGACTATGACAAAGACTTCTTTGGTAAAGAAGCCTTCCTGACGGTATCCGGTCAGCTCAACGGCGAAACGTACGCCTGTGCGCTGTCTAAGATCTACACCTTTGGCCCAACCTTCCGCGCCGAAAACTCCAACACCAGCCGTCACCTGGCGGAATTCTGGATGCTGGAGCCTGAAGTGGCCTTTGCAGACCTCGACGATGTCGCTGGCCTGGCAGAAGCCATGCTGAAGTATGTCTTCAAAGCGGTGCTGGAAGAGCGTCCTGACGACATGAAATTCTTCGCAGAACGCGTAGACAGCGATGCTGTAGCGCGTCTGGAGCGTTTCGTCTCTGCCGACTTTGCGCAGGTGGACTATACCGACGCGGTCGCGATCCTCGAGAAATGCGGTGAGACGTTCGAGAACCCGGTTTACTGGGGCGTTGACCTGGCGTCTGAGCACGAACGCTATCTGGCCGAGAAGCATTTCAAAGCGCCGGTTGTCGTTAAAAACTACCCGAAAGACATTAAGGCCTTCTATATGCGCCTTAACGAAGACGGTAAAACCGTGGCAGCGATGGACGTACTGGCGCCGGGCATTGGTGAAATCATCGGTGGCTCTCAGCGTGAAGAACGTCTTGACGTGCTGGACGCGCGTATGGAAGAGATGGGCCTCAACCCCGCTGACTACAGCTGGTACCGCGATCTGCGCCGTTACGGTACCGTACCGCACGCCGGTTTTGGTCTGGGCTTCGAGCGTCTGATTGCCTACGTTACAGGTGTTCAGAACGTACGAGACGTGATCCCGTTCCCACGTACTCCACGTAACGCCAGCTTCTAATCGGTAAAAGACTGAAATGGCCAGCAGATGCTGGCCATTATTTTATTCTGTTTTGTCAGTTTTCGTCAGCGCAAAGTCAGCGTCTTTAAACCTTCCCCCCGTCACAACCACTACCTGTTACGTTTTGTTTCCGCGAAATATCCAGCCACAAAAAATAAACCCCATTCTTATTGCGATTATTACACCCTTAGGCGATAGCACAAATTTCAACCACTTTTACAGCCATCCGGAAGGCCTTTTGCAGTCATAAGAAAAAACGAGCCGTTTAAGGTCTGTTTATACGAATCGCCTTTATCTCAATTAATCATAAGGAATTCATATATATAGGATAGGATTTGCTGTTTAATTCGCCAGGGTGTTCTGAAGTTTGAGATGGTTCACAAAGTTCCGAAAAATACATATTTGGTTACACATATTTTCTTTCGGTTACTTAATCTTGAGAATTGTAGCACTTTCAGGCTAGCGAAACGCTTCGCCGAATGGAAAGATGCCTGTCAGATACATAAAGACACCAAACTCTCATCAATAGTTCCGGAAATATTTATTGACAGAATTTATTGACGGCAGTGGCGAGTGTCATAAAAAAACCAATGAGGGTAATAAATAATGATGAAGCGCAATATTCTGGCAGTGGTAATCCCTGCCCTGCTGGTAGCCGGTGCAGCTAACGCTGCAGAAATCTATAACAAAAACGCTAACAAGCTGGACTTCTACGGTAAAGCTGTAGGTGAGCACATCTGGACCACCAACGGTGACACCAGCAACGAAGATACCACCTATGCCCGTATCGGCTTCAAAGGTGAAACCCAGATCAATGATCAGATCACTGGTTACGGTCAGTGGGAATACAACATGGACGCGTCTAACGCAGAAGGTTCTCAGGGTACTAAAACCCGTCTGGCATTTGCTGGTCTGAACTTCGGCGACGCGGGCTCTCTGGACTACGGTCGTAACTACGGCGCTATTTATGACGCGGCAGCATATACCGATATGCTGGTAGAATGGGGCGGCGACGCATGGGTTGCGACTGATAACTTCATGAACGGCCGTGCTTCTGGCCTGTTGACCTACCGTAATAAAAACTTCTTCGGCCTAGTTGATGGCCTGAGCTTTGCCCTTCAGTATCAGGGTAAAAACGAGCGCAGCAACGCTGTTGCTGCAACTTACACCGACAATGGTCAGCTGATCAACGTTGGCCGCGGCGGTAACGGCGCTAAAGGTAATGGCGACGGCTTCAGCTCCTCTGTTCAGTACGAACTGGGCGAAGGCTTCGCGCTGGCAGCGGGTTATGAAACTGCTGACCGCACCAACGAGCAGGTTGCCGCTGGCAACTCCGCTGATTGGGCAAGCGCAGGCGGCGATCGTGCGGAAGCATGGTCCACTGCAGCGAAATACGATGCGAATAACATCTATGCAGCGGTTCAGTATGCTGAAACCACTAACATGACGCGTGAAGCTGATAACAACTTCGCGAACAAAACTCAGAACATCGAAGCCGTTGTTCAGTACCAGTTCGACTTCGGTCTGCGTCCATCCCTGGGCTACGTCCAGTCTAAAGGTAAAGACCTGAAAGCACGCGGAACCTTCACCGGTGGCGATGCTGACCTGGTGAAATACATCGAAGTGGGTACCTGGTACTACTTCAACAAGAACATGAACGTGTACGCTGCGTACAAATTCAACCTGCTGGACGACAATGCCTACTCTGAATCTGCTAAGCTGGCAACTGACGACCAGGCTGCAGTTGGTATCGTTTACCAGTTCTAATCAGTACACCACTTTGTTATATGCTTAATGAACAGGGCTTCGGCCCTGTTTTTTTATGCGTGACAGAAAATAATGGCGACTTTTGAAAAGCCGCACGCTTTTCGTCGCAAACGGTTGGCATTTTGTAAATCTACCGTTAACCTGATAGCGGATTTCACTTCTGTAATCACAATGGAACTTCGTCATGTTTGAGAACATTACCGCCGCTCCTGCCGACCCTATTCTGGGCCTGGCCGATCTGTTTCGTGCCGACGACCGCCCTGGCAAAATCAACCTGGGTATTGGTGTATATAAAGATGAAACCGGCAAAACTCCGGTACTGACCAGCGTTAAGAAAGCTGAGCAGTATCTGCTGGAAAACGAAACCACCAAAAACTACCTCGGTATTGATGGTATCCCTGAGTTTGGTCGCTGCACCCAGGAGCTGCTGTTCGGTAAAGGCAGCGCAATTGTGAGTGACAAACGTGCCCGTACAGCACAGACCCCAGGCGGTACCGGTGCGCTGCGCGTGGCGGCGGATTTCCTTGCGAAAAACACCTCTGTTAAGCGCGTATGGGTGAGCAACCCAAGCTGGCCGAACCACAAGAGCGTGTTTAACTCTGCGGGTCTGGAAGTGCGTGAATATGCATACTACGACGCGGCAAACCACTCTCTCGACTTTGACGGCCTGCTGGCGAGCCTGAGCGAAGCGCAGGCAGGTGACGTGGTGCTGTTCCACGGCTGCTGCCACAACCCAACCGGTATCGATCCGACGCTTGAGCAGTGGCAACACCTGGCGAAACTGTCCGTTGAAAAAGGCTGGCTGCCGCTGTTTGACTTTGCCTACCAGGGCTTCGCCCGTGGTCTGGAAGAAGATGCTGAAGGCCTGCGCGCGTTCGCAGCCGTTCACCAGGAGCTGATTGTCGCAAGCTCGTATTCCAAGAACTTCGGTCTGTACAATGAGCGCGTGGGTGCCTGTACGCTGGTTGCCGCTAACGAAGAGACCGTCGATCGTGCGTTCAGCCAGATGAAATCGGTTATCCGCGCGAACTACTCTAACCCACCGGCGCACGGTGCGTCTGTTGTTGCCACTATCCTGAGCAACGATGCGCTGCGCGCTATCTGGGAACAAGAGCTGAACGATATGCGTCAGCGTATTCAGCGCATGCGTCTGCTGTTTGTGAACACCCTGGCTGAGAAAGGCGCGGACCGCGACTTCAGCTTTATCATCAAACAGAACGGCATGTTCTCGTTCAGCGGCCTGACCAAAGAGCAGGTTCTGCGTCTGCGTGAAGAGTTTGGCGTGTACGCCGTGGCTTCTGGCCGCGTGAACGTTGCTGGCATGACGCCTGACAACATGGCGCCACTGTGCGAAGCGATTGTCGCCGTACTGTAATTTGCGTCCATAAAAAAGCCTGCGTTGTGCAGGCTTTTTTTTATTCTGGTTACCAGACAGGCATCTCATCCTGAAGGAACGGATTATGGAGACGTTCGTAGCCCAGCGTCGACATCGGACCGTGTCCAGGGATAAACGTAACGTCATCACCCAGCGGCAATAACTTTTGTTTAATCGACTGGATCAGCTGCCCGTGATCGCCGCGCGGAAAATCGCTGCGTCCTACGCCACCTTTGAAGATCACATCGCCGGAAATCAGCAGACGGGACTGGTCATCAAAGAAGACGATATGGCCTGGCGTATGCCCAGGACAATGCAACACCTGTAAAGTCACATTCCCTACGTTAACGCGCTCTCCCTCGTTAAGCCAGCGATCGGGCGTCAGGGGCTGACACTCATCAAGGCCAAACATGCGGCTTTGGGCGGGTAACCCCTGCAGCCAGAACTCATCTTCTTTTTCCGGGCCGATCACCGGCACACCGTAGTGTTCAGCCAGTTCAGCCGCAGCACCTACATGGTCAAGATGGCCATGTGTGAGCAAAATCTGCATCAGCGTGACGCCGCTTGCTGCGACTTCCTGCTTGATTTTCTCAGCGTCACCGCCGGGATCGACAAGCGCGGCCAGTTTAGTCTGTTCGCACCAGATCAAGGAACAATTCTGGGAGAACGCGGTAACCGGAATAATACGATAGTTCATACTGCTCCTGTGTTTCGTTATTACCAGTGCCGAACCGGACCGGTATCAATATGCACAAAGTTGCTGCTGGGGTAATATCCTACACCACCTGCGCGCATAGATAACGCGGCTTTGCGAATATTGGCTAACGAAACGCCTTCAATATGGAAATCCATTGCCTGTCCCTTCGTGTGATAGCTTTTTTTCGCTACCCCGCGACTGTGGGCGCGCAGTTCATTATTGGTATCAATTGAACGATAGCCAGAAATGAGCTGAACCGGCCTGCTGGTGCCCAGCAGGCCCTGAAGGCGGAAAAGCTGATCAAACAGTCCTGGATCGATGGCTTTTATTTTATTCGCGCGGAAATCACGGAAAAAATGGTTAAGTCTTGCTAATTCATCCTGAATATAGCCTCTGCCATCGAAAAACTCCGCTTTTAGCGACTCACCGGTATGCAGGTTGTTGAGCGTTAAAACTCGCGGACGAGGTGTCGAGAGGGTGGCAAATGCTGGCGTCGGCAGGATGGCCGCTGCGCCAAGCGCAACACCACCTAACGCCAGCAGTTTGCGGCGATTAGCGTCAAATTTGTCCATGATAATCAGGTCTACAGGTAAAAGAAATCGTAATATGCTTAGCGCACGAAGGGCACCTTAACTGGCAAAACCAGGTACGTCAAGGCGCCCAACCCCAGTGAATATGCGGCTTACAGCGATATTGCCCCCTATTCACCCTAACTTACGACAATCATTTTTCCCGAACTGCTTCATTTACCTGATTAATTGTTCCGCTTTTGGCAAAATTTGTGCGCCGGATCGCGCGGTGAGATCATAATTGTAAATATCTGTACGATACTGGGTACGCCCGTCCTCACCCACAAATGCCGTCAGATAGTAAAGATTGACCGGAATATTGTGGCGAATATTCACGTAACGCGTATCCCCCTGCTTCAGGGCATCCGAGATACGCGTGTCGTTCCAGCCCGCATCCTGCAACAGCATATTGGCCAGCTCTGAGGCTTTGTTCACGCGCACGCAGCCAGAACTCAGCGCGCGCGTATCTTTCTGGAACAGATTGTGGTTCGGCGTATCGTGCAGATAGATCGCTTCTGAACTCGGCATATTGAATTTGTAGCGCCCTAAAGAGTTATGCGCTCCGGGAGCCTGCTGGAAGCGGAACGGCAGATTCGACGCTGTGATGGTCGACCAGTCGACCATATAAGGATCGATGGCCTCTTTACTGTTCCATCCACGCATCACCGTGTAGCCATGACGTTCCAGATAACCCGGATCGTTCCAGACCTTCGGCAGAATGTCTTTACGCGCCAGCGTCGGCGGCACGTTCCACGGCGGGTTAACCACCACGTTATTCAGCGCGCTGCTCATCATCGGTGTTTTACGATCCGGACGCCCGACAATCACGCGCGACGCCAGCACTTCGCTGCCGTTCTGGTAATAGACCAGGGAATATGCCGGGATGTTAACCATAATTCCGGTAGAGAGCGCTCCCGGCAGCAAGCGCAAACGCTGGATATTGAGCGCCAGCACCCCTGCCCGCTGCGCAGGCGATACGTTCAGCCAGTCGCGCGTCGTCTGGCCAATGACGCCATCGGCCCCCAGCCCCTGAGCGGTCTGAAACTGTTTAACGGCCGCAACCAGCTCGCGATCGTAAGCCGCGGGTTTGTTGCTCAGGGCAACGGCTTTCTTCTCTTTAACTGGCGCTGACGGGCTGACGGCGACGTTTTGTGGATCGTCACCCGGGAGAACAATCTTTGGCCCGCCGTCAAGAAGACCGGAACGCGTCAGGATCTCGCGCAGGGCGGGCACATCGCTGCTCCACTGCCCCGGACGCAGCGTCGCGGTACCGCGCATTTGCGGCCATGGACGCGTGTCTCCCACCAGCGCGAGGAGCGACTGGTGCAGAGTGGCATAGTGTGGATGCGCCGGTGCCAGGCTGGCAACAAAGCGCGGCAGTTCGCCATTGTCCAGCGCGAGCTGCCACTGGTTAATCACCGACAGCGCCGGCGTCGCCAGCTTGTACGGCTTATCGCTGTACAGCCAGCGGTTGCCATTGACCGGAATACCCGCCACGAACTGCAGGTAGCCCATCATGGCATCGGAAAGCACCACATCACGCGCCTGCCCGGTGACGGCAGGATCGGTTAACAGCTCAACCCACTTTGTAAACTGCGGCTGAAACCCTGCAATCGCGACTTCCGCCAGCTGCTGCTGGAAGGCGCGCACGGCATCGCGGTTTTCCCACATCGGTTTCATATCGCGGGCAGCATAGAGGAGCGTGAGCTGGTTGATATAGACAGGCGTGTAGCCTGACGGCAGCTCCGACTGCAGCTGCTGACTGAGCGATTCCGCGTCGATGCCTTCCGGCAGCGGTTTAATACCGGCCATGATAGCCGTCGCCGGAGACTGCTCCAGCGGCTGGGACAACGACGTTGGCTGCGCGCCTGTCGTTGCCGAGCTGTCAGTCGGCACAATTTCAGGCTCGTCGGCCTGGGCGGTTAACAGCGGAGCAAACATCACTGCCAGGCATAAACTCAGCGCAGACAGCTGACGACCACATTCTTTCTTTAGCAACATCCCTTGCCCCCTGTTTTCACGACATGCCCATCACGCTGGGGCTTTCTTTCATTATAGGTAGACGGCTAAGCTGTTGCCTTACCTTATGTAAAGAAGTTTAAAGATAACGCAGCCCCAAGCACAAGTTAAGTTTAAAAAAAAAGCGGCGCCAGTGCGCCGCTTCGGGTCAGAAGACGCTTCAGGAAGCGTCCGCCGTTGTTTCCGTCAACGACTCCGGCGGCTGCGGCGCAAAGCCACGCAGCCCCACAACGTGAACGTGCTCGCTGTTCTGGAACACCTTACGCACCAGTTTGTAGGTGGTGCCCTTCTCGGGGCTGATGTTCTCCGGCGCCGCGATAATGAGCTGCATATCGAGACGTTCACAAAGCTCGAACAGCGTGGCAATCGAGCGGGCATCAAGTCGCGCCGCCTCATCCAGGAACAGCAGTCGGCATGGCGAGATATCTTTGCCGCGCAGGCGGCGCGCTTCATCTTCCCAGCTCTGTACGACCATCACGAGAATTGACATGCCGGTACCGATCGCTTCACCGGTAGAGAGCGCCCCGGATTCCGCACGCAGCCAGCCGTCTGAGCCACGGTTTACCTCAACTTCCATTTCCAGGTAGTTACGGTAGTCCAGCAGCTCTTCACCGATGGTTTGTGGCGTACGCTGGCCCATATCAATCTGCGGGTTCAGGCGCTGATACAGCTTCGCCAGCGCTTCGGAGAAGGTCAGACGGTTGCTGTTGAACAGATCCTGATGCTGCTCGTGCTGCTCTGAGAGCACTTCCAGCAGCGTCGCGTGGGCCTCACGCACGTTGACGTTGAGGCGCACGCTGTTCACCTGGCCAAACGACACGCTCTGC
Organism: Enterobacter sp. E20; assembly: GCF_000801755.2. Classification (NCBI taxonomy): domain Bacteria; kingdom Pseudomonadati; phylum Pseudomonadota; class Gammaproteobacteria; order Enterobacterales; family Enterobacteriaceae; genus Enterobacter; species Enterobacter sp. E20. The sequence continues at coordinate 1,555,100 of NZ_CP012999.1, read as the reverse complement.
AGACCCTGGTTCAGCTGGCGGATACGGTTCTGCTCGCGCTGAATGGTTTTACGAATAATGTTCGCCACGCTGCGGGAGCTGATCGCCAGCTTCTGCTCGCGGGAGGTCAGTTCTTCCGTCAGACGGCCCAGCTCGATTTCCATCTGTTCGATGGCTTCGACCGGATCGTCGGTACGGATGATGTCCTGACGAATACGCTCGCGCAGGTGCTGGTAAACCGCCACGAAGAACTGGATTTTACGTTCCGGACGTTTCGGATCCTCCGACATGCGCAGCACGTCGCGCAGGTGTTCGTTATCCGCCACCGCCAGACGCAGCGCACCCAGCGCCTTATCCGACATGGAGCGCAGCTCATCGGCAGAGAGATACGCCAGCTCGCGGCGGTGCAGAGGACGCTCAACGTTATTGTCTTTCACCATGCGCATCACCGCGCACCAGCCCGCCTTGGCGGTCACGACCTGCTCGCGCATTTCGTGATAGTCGCGTTCCAGCTTGCGCAGGCGACGGGTCAGGTTATCCATTTCGGCTTCGCAGAAGGTCAGCGCTTTTTCCAGCTGATTACGACGCGCGCGGTTATTGCTGAGCTGCGAATGCAGCTCGTCACGACGAATACGCGCGCGCTCTTCTGCCCCGCTGTCGGCACGAACGCCGATGTCCTGAAGCTCTTTCTGCAGGTCGTTTAACAGCTCTTTCTTGGTGTCGAAGGAGCTTTTCAGCGAGGCCAGCACCTGGTTGTACTGGTTCAGCTGAGCGGAATGGCTGCGCATTGCTTCGCGGGCGCGAGTACGTTCCGCCTCCGCCTGCTCAAGGCGCTGACGCAGTTTTTCGTTCAGATCGCTGTTACCGCTCAGCATTTCAGCCGAATCGGAGTAGCCAAAGTGGGCCCGACGCTGCACCACTTCCGTCAGGGCAAACGCCTGCTGACGCGCTTCGCGCTGCACCTGCTGCGACCAGGCATAATCTTCTTTTAACTGCTCGAACTGTTCCGGGTCGCTCTGCAGGACAGACACGACGGGCTCCAGCTTCGCCAGCTGATTGCCGTGCTGCTGAACGAAACGCGCGGCTTCCTGCGCTTCATCCAGACGCTCCTGGATCTCATCCACACGGTCAGCCAGCGTGTCATCCGCCAGCAGATTCAGGCGCGGCAGAATGCGGTTAAGGGCAGCGACGCCCTCTTTCGCCTGTTCAAACTGAACGCGACTCTGCTGGTTATCGCTTTCATGACTGGCAATCGCACGTTCCAGCTCGCCACGGCGGGTATTGAGCTTGCGGATTTCGGCTTCCGGATCCGCGTCAAACGCTACGGCGAGATGGCTGCCGATAAAGCGGCTGAACGACTGATGCAGACGCTGGGTTTTCTGCACGTCAAACGACAGGGTCGCAAAACGTTCAGACAGCGTTTCACGCTCGGCGTGCAGGCTCTCGATGCGGCTTTCGCGCGCGGCGCGGCCAAACAGCGGCAGCTCAGGGAAGCGGGAATAACGCCACTGGCGGTCGGCAATTTTCACCACCACCGCTTTTTCCAGCTCGTCGACGCTGAATACGCTGTCATCGAACGACTGCGGATCCCCTTCGATCAGGTAGAGATCTTCCGGGCAATCCTCCAGGCCGGCAAGCTGCTCAGAAATCAGCGACAGATCCGGGACCACAATCGCGTTGCGGGATGGACCGTACAGCGCGGAGAAGTACGGAGCATCGTCCAGGCCAACGTCGTCATAAATCTCGGACAGCAGCACGCCGCCAAAACGCTCCGCTAGCGCATTCAGGCGCGGATCTTCTGACCCGCCCGGCTGGCTTAAGCGCTCAATTTCTTCATCGACGTCGCGCTTGCGGGCGCCCACTTCATCACGCTCAACGATGGCTTCACGTTCGCGCTCCAGCAGCTGCTGCAGGTATTCGGTCACTTCCTGACTGGATTCGAACTGCTCGCCGCACTGCTCGCTGAGCTGGTTCAGGCTGCTTTGAGCCGCCAGCCAGACCGGCGCACGCTCCAGGAGCGTCTTCGAACGGGACTGAATCTGCTCCAGCTCCTGACGCAGGGTCATACGCTGTTCGCTGGCGTTTGATACGGTATCGGACAGGGCCGCAATACGCGCTTCCAGCTCCTGATGCAGGGCCTCAAGCTCGTCGAAATCGTAATTTTTCCCCTGACGCTTGCAGAATTCCGCCAGCAGACGCTCGGCTTCCTGCTGCTCGCGCAGGCGCTGCTCCAGCTCGTTCAGACGCATACGCAGCGGCTGAACCTGCTCGGCCAGATGGCGCTGGTTCACACCGTCGCGCAGCAGTTCACGGGCAACGTCCCAGGCTTCGCTTCGCGCCAGCGGGCCGTTAATCGCGACTACCAGCTGATAAGCCTGCTCAAACTGGCTGTGCGCCGTTTGCGCGACGCTCATTTTCTGTTCAAGGGAGAGCAGTTTCTCGGTGGCTTCCTGCTCTTTGGCCTGGAAGGTATCCAGCCATTCGTCGGCGCTGTCCGGCGTAAGGTCAGGCAGATGGCACAGCTCTTTCGCACGCTGTAATGCCTGCAGTGCCTGGGTGTACTGAATCGCTCGCGTTTGCTGCACGTCCAGCGCCTGCTGGTAATCGGCAAGCTGGCTTTTCAGCTCATCCACTTCCAGCTCGGCCGCTTCGGCACGGGCTTCGTTCTCTTCCTGCATGTCGGCGGCTTCAGCCACCACTTCATTCTGCTCTTCGAGACGAATCTGCAGCTCATCGAGGTCCGCTTCATAGCGCTCGATTTTTTCCTGCTGACGCAGCGCGGTCTGCACCAGGTTCAGGTGATCGCTGGCGGCCTGGTAATCGGCTTCCAGGTCGCCTTCAGCACCGTTGTGCTCGCCCAGCTCTCGCGCCATTTCAACGTGCTTGTACTGCTCGGCCACCAGCTGTTTACGGGAGGTAAACAGCTCGCGGCGGTATTCTAATGCCTGATCGACATGCACCCGGCGCTCGTTGGCGTGGCGCATGTAGTCCGCCGCCACGTAGTTGGTGGCTTCGCTGATCAGGTGTTTAAACAGGTCGCGGTCAGACTGGGTCACGCGAATCGCTTCCAGCGTCATGCGGTTTTCGCGCAGCGCCGCTTCCATATCCTGGAAGGCCTTACGCACGCCGCTGTTTTCCGGCAGCAGGTAGTCGCGCAGGGAGCGGGTAATCGCGCTGGAGATACCGCCGTACAGAGACGCTTCGATCAGGCGGTAGTATTTGCTACGGTCTGATGCGGTGCGCAGACGACGCGCCACCACGCCCAGATCGAACATCAGCGAGTGGTAGTCGGTAATTGAGTTGAACTGCTTGAACTGTACGCCTTCGATAGCTTCAAGCTTGTCCTTCAGCTCCTGCAGCGTCAGCACGCGCGCCTGGCGTTCGTTCAGGGTTTCCGTCAGCAGCGCCGTCGGCTGCACGGAGGTCGGCAGCCCCTGGATCGCAAACGGCTTGATATCCACTTTACGGTCGCGACCGGCGACCTGCTGCAGGCGCACGCCCACGACTACACGCTGATGACGGGAGTTGATGACGTCGAGAACCGAATAACAGACGCCGGCCTTCAGCTTACCGTGCAAGCCTTTATCACGGGAGCCGCTTGTGGCACCCGCTTCGGTGGTGTTACGGAAGTGAAGCAGCGTCAGATCGGGGATCAGCGCCGTGACAAAGGCCGCCATGGTGGTGGATTTACCCGCACCGTTACCGCCGGAGAGCGTCGTGACCAGCTCATCCAGATCGAACGTTCGGGCAAAGAAGCCGTTCCAGTTAATCAGCGTCAGTGAGCGAAATTTACCGCGTTCAATCATTACTCTTCCTCCCCGCTATCCGGCAGATTCTCTTCATGCTCGTCATTGAGCTGCAAATGGTTTTCCACCGGCATCGCTTCACCGTCGCGGATCATGCGGAGCTGCGCTTCACGCGCGTCATCGCCCGCGCGCACGTCGGCGCCGAAGCGGAAGACAGATTCCGTAATGCGGAATTTGCTGCTGTCGTGGCCCATAAACCAGACCATCCCCAGACGGCGCAGACGGTTCAGGGAAGAGCGAACTTTTTCCTGTAATTTCTGACGGTCAAGATCCGACCCCGTGGAGCGGTTGTTCACCAGCTTCAGCAGCTTGCTTTCATCTGCCAGCGTCAACAGCTCGTCGTAAAGTTCCTGCTGGGTGAAGATCCCTTCATTCGCCAGACGTTCCGGGCTGAGGTAGAGGTAGCAAAGAATTTTGCCAACCATCATATCCAGCTCGGAGAGCACGGAACGCGGGATCAGCGTCGTGGAGCGCGGACGCAGGTAGAAAAACCCTTCCGGCGCGCGGATAAGTTCCACGTTATAGCGTGCGTAAAACTCTTCCAGGTACTCCTGGAAGTCCATCAAAAAGGCGTGATTATCCAGCTCGTCTAATCCAATGTGACGACCGGCACGCAGCTGGCTGTCCAGCGCCGGAAATAACGGATTCGCCAGCGCCTGTGCCAGCTTAACTGGCATCACTTGTTCAATATTTGTCAATGACATGCGCCTGTACCTTGGCTCCGTAATCGTTGATTGGCTGCCACTTCGGCGGCAGGCCGGTGAAATCTGCTTGCGCGACGCCCAGGCGCACCGCCTGGTCTACCACAATGCGGGCAATGTCGAAGTGGCGCGCGCGTGGATATTGCGCCAGATAGTCGCGCACCACGAGCCCAAGATCCAGCGGCACTTGTCTGGTTTTGTAGACAGCGAGCTGTTCTTCGATCATCGCCGCAAGCTGCTCGCGAATTTCGTTAAATTCTTCGTATTCCAGATCCGGCGGCAGTTCACCGGTCACCTCTTCATCCCGCAGCGCCATCTCTTCGTCGCGCATATCCAGCAGACGATCGGCATTGGCGTAGGTCAGCGCCCACGGCGCATCGAAATAGGTCTGCACCGACTGACGCAGACGCTGAGCAAAGACGCGGTTTTTATCCATATCAATCGCGGTACGGATAAATTTATGCACGTGTCGGTCGTAGCCGATCCACAGGTCGATCGACTGCTGGCCCCAGCTGATTATGCGGTCAAGTTTGCTCTGCAGATCGAACACCAGGCGGTCGACAAAATGCAGATCGTCGTGCGCCAGCGTCGCATCCTGGATACGCAGCAGATTCGCCTGCAGCTTGTCCCCTGCGGCTTCCAGCGTATCCTGGAGCTCACGCAGAGTGCCGGAGGTTTCTGACAGCAGAAGTTCACAGCTGGAGATGGCCGCTCGCCAGTCTTTATTCAGGAGCTGGGCGATATCGTCTTTCACCTGCTGCTGCTGTTCGTCCATCAGGCGCTGGGTGAGATCGATACTGTCGAAAATCTCGGCCACCGAATATTTCAGCGGCGCGTAGACGTTACGGTGCCAGTGGAATTCGTCACCGTTTTCATCCGCCGCGTCGGCGGCGCGCTTAAGCTCACCCGCCACGATCGAGAGCTGCATGGAAAGACGCAGCGTGGAAAATTCACGCTGGCGGATGTAGTAATCGGTGATGCCGATGCCCAGCGGCGTCAGGCGATAGATGGCGTTTCCTTCCGCCTGCTCGCTGGTAAAGCGGTTCAGCAGACGTTGACGCACCATATCGTTGATTGCGTTGTTGGCACGCACGCTAATGGTTTCGCTGGTTTGCTCAAACGCATCACTGACATGGCGGAACGCATCCACCAGTTCACCCTCGCTCATTTCACCGTCCAGCCGTTCGCCGTTCAGCGTGGCAACCGCCAGCAGGAAAGAGAGTCTGTCTACCGGCAGCGAGATGGAGAAATCGTTTTTCCTGGCCCAGGCAACCAGTTCGGGGACTGTCTGGGAAAATTCACTCATAGGTTATCCTTGCATCTGCGGCTTGTGCGCGGTGACGTGAATATAGCGGCCAAGGCTGATAAAAGGCTCCTGACGGCAATACCGCGTTTCTAATTCTGTTAAGGTGTCAAAACAGTCACGCTGTTTGTGTTTTTCACGCAGATAATCATGAAACACCCTGACGCCCGTCTTCCCGACGATCTGCCAGCCAATCGCTTCCAGCCAGCCATAAACCTGCTGTGGATCGCGCGGATAGTCCGGGGAAAGCGTGCGCTTTTTCTTTTTGGGCATCCCGACCTGCACATAGTCGAAGTTTCCTGCAACCATGTTGTGCATCAGGAAGCCGTTAGCATTGTAGAACATCAGCGACAGCGTGCCGCCCGGGCGCAACATCGACCACAGGGTTTGTAACACGCTTTGCGGATCGGCAACCCACTCCAGCACCGCATGAAACAATATCAGATCAACCTGTGTTTCCAAATGCTGTGCGATGTCCTGAGCGGCGCATTGTATAAAATGCATGTTGTCGCTCACACCTTTCTCTTCTGCAGCACGCGTCGCGCGGGCGACCATTTCAGCAGAAAGATCGCAAAGCGTGACGTGATGACCGCGCTCGGCCATTTTTATCGCCGTCTGTCCTTCACCGCCACCAGCATCCAGCACGCGCAACGTTTGCCCACCAAAGGTGGCCAGAATGGTGTCCAGATCCTGCCAGAGGATCGTCTGACGGAGCTGCCCTTTCGTGGTGCCATAAATGTTGCGCGAAAACTTTTCCGCGATGTCATCAAAATTGCGATCCCGCATTGGGAGAGTTCCACTCGCTAACTGCAAAACCGCTATTTTGTCACACCCGCGCGGAGAATGAACCTCTCTGGTGTAATATCACGGGTAATCCCCTGCTATATGGTCAAAAAAGGAACCAAAAAGGATGCTTTTTACCCTTAAGAAATACATTGGAGGGATGATGCTTCCCCTTCCGCTGCTGCTCATCATCATCGCGCTGGGGCTGGCGCTAGTGTGGTTCAGTCGCTTTCAGAAGAGTGGTAAAACGCTTATCACGCTCGGCTGGTTTGTCCTGCTGCTGTTGAGCCTGCAGCCGGTCGCGGATGGTCTGTTACGCCCCATCGAAAACACGTACCCAACATGGCAGGGAAATCAGAAAGTGGCGTACATCGTGGTGCTGGGCGGCGGATATACCTGGGATCCTGACTGGGCCCCCAGTTCAAACCTGATCAACAACAGCCTGCCACGGCTAAACGAAGGCATTCGCCTCTGGCTGGCGAACCCGGGTTCAAAAATGATCTTCACCGGCGCGGCGGCCAAAACGAACCCGGTAAGTACGGCTGAAGCGGGTGCCAGGGTCGCAGAATCACTCGGCGTGCCGCGTTCCTCGATTATCACCCTGGACAGCCCAAAAGACACCGAAGAAGAGGCTGCCGCAGTGAAGCAGGCAATTGGCGATGTCCCGTTCTTACTGGTGACCTCCGCCTCACACCTGCCCCGCGCGATGATTTTCTTCCAGAAGCAAGGCCTGCACCCGCTGCCCGCACCGGCAAACCAGATGGCCATCGACGCGCCGCTTAACCCGTGGGAACGGGCGATCCCATCCCCGGCCTGGCTGATGCATAGCGATCGCGTCGGTTATGAGACGCTCGGGCGCCTCTGGCAGTGGCTGAAAGGATCGTCAGGCGAGCCAGGGCAGGAGTGATTTTGTTGCCAGATCGAAATTTGCGCGATTAAAACGTCCGGTGTTAACCAACTGCGCGACTTCGTCCCAGAGCAGGTAAAGCCAGCGCCGCCAGAGAAACGCTTCTGCAACGGGTGCGCGTTGAAGGTAGTGCCACAGTAGACCTTCCGCCGCCCCGCTGTCGCTGAGCCTGAACAGCTCGTATTCGCGCGGAGCCCAGAGCATGATCCCCGGCCCAAGCATCGCCAGAAGCTGATCGCTGCGGGAGTCCTTGAGCATGCTGCGCAGGGTGAAATTACCGTGAATCAGCACGCAGTTGTCATTAAAACCGTCGAATAGCGCCGGTAAGCACTCGCGGGTGCGAAACAGAATACGTTTGTCCTGCATGGTTAAACCGGTATTGTTGAACTGGTTAAGCGTTCCCCACAGCACTTCCACCCGCTGGCGATACCACAGCGGCCACAGGTTTTCCTGAGTGCTGTCGACCGGACCAACAAGCCCGCGGCTATCCTGACGGTGCCAGGCCAGCAGCGCCTCGACAATCTGGTCTTTTAACTGCTCCCAGCGTTCCGGTGTGCGCGCGGGCGCTTCAACGGGCACGCCGCGTAAACGCTCAATCAGCAGCACGTCCGGGCCGGGGTGTTCCTCGTGGGTCATCACGCCGTACACCGTCGGCATACGGACGGTTCCCTCCCGCGCCAGCATCGACATTTTCCATGCCAGCTGCCTGGCAACGCCCGGCGAGGTGAAACTTCTGGCCATCAGCGGCATTGGGTTGCCCTGACTGTCATACAACGACCAAAGCGCGGTATCGGCCTTTTCACTCACGCATTCGACCCGGCTTAATTTCTCACCCAGCAGATGGCTAAGTTCGGCACGCAGCTGTTCCATATGAGATTACCCCCATTAAGACTACTGCTTTTATAATGAGCGTCCTGAAGGGAGATGTCACCCGGAAGAGAACAATTAGGAAAAAGAAAGGGGAATTAGCGAGGGAGAGAACATCCCTCCGACAGGAGGGATGCAGGCGGGATTAGCGCAACTCGGCGCGAACGCGCTCAAGATCTTCCGGCGTATCAACGCCCGTTCCAGGCACTTCGCTGGCAACGGCAACGTGAATTTTTTCGCCGTACCAGAGCACGCGAAGCTGCTCCAGCATTTCGATCTGCTCCAGCGGACTCGGCGCCCAGGTAACATATCGACGAATAAAACCGGCCCGATAGCCGTAGATCCCGATATGACGCAGGAAAGTATCACCGATGGTCTCTTTAGAGAGCGCAAAGCGATCGCGATCCCACGGGATCGTGGCGCGGGAGAAATAGAGCGCATAGCCTTCGGCATCCATGACCACCTTCACCGCATTGGGATTGAATGCCTCTTCAGCGTGGTGAATGGGCACCGCGAGCGTCGCCATACCGACCTGACGCTGAGCCAGGTTTTCTGCCACCTGACGGATAATCACCGCCGGGATCATCGGCTCGTCACCCTGCACGTTCACGATGACCGTATCATCACCGAAGCCACATTTTTCAACCACTTCCGCCAGACGCTCGGTGCCGGACTGGTGATCGGCGCGGGTCATGCATACCTCACCGCCTGCCGCCTCAACCGCACGGGCGACGTCAGGATGATCGGTAGCAACAATCACGCGATCGGCACCGGATTCACGCGCACGCTCAAGGACATGCACAATCATCGGCTTGCCGTTGATATCCACCAGCGGTTTACCCGGCAGACGCGTTGAGGCATAACGCGCAGGAATAATGACAACAAAACTCATGGTTTGCTCTCTTCTGCCACCAGGGAACGAGCTTCATTTTCCAGCAGTACCGGAATGCCGTCACGCAGCGGGAAAGCCAGGCTGTCCAGCTTGCAGATCAGCTCCTGTTTGTCCTGGCTGTAGTAGAGTTTGCCGTTGCATACCGGGCAGGCAATAATTTCAAGTAAACGGTGATCCATAGTTCCTCCGTATGGGTAATCGCTAAAGCTTAACACATTCCCTTTTCAGGGAGTGCCTGTTTCCCAGCCACTTCGACAGGATGTAAACAGTCCGTCGGGCACCCGGCCCAGCGTCACGTCGCGGGCACCCTGCCAGCGCGCGAATTCGCTAATGGCGAACGTTAACCCTTTTTCCAGGCTCGCCGTCACCCTGACGCCCTCTTCCAGATAAAGCGCAATAATTTCAAGCGTGCCGGTCTTGCGGTGCATTTTGGCGTCCATACGCCCGACCAGTTGCCCCTTATGCAGCAGCGGGAGAACAAAGTAACCATACTGGCGCTTTGGCGCTGGGGTATAACATTCCAGCCGGTAGCTAAAATCGAACAGCTGCTCGGCGCGTTTTCTGTCCCAGACGATCGGGTCGAAAGGCGACAACACTGCACTGTGGGTTGCCTGAAGTTTCCCCTCCTGGGCCAGAGGCAGTAGCGGGAGGAGATCCGCATGCAGCCACATTTCGCCCAGCGTTTCCACCGTGACGGGGATGATGCGCTGTTCGCGTTGCCAGATATCCAGCAGCGGTTTCAGCGCGGGCTGGCGAAGGCGATAATAATCAGCCAGCCATTGCGGGCGGAAAATTCCCAGGCTGCGGGCGCTGTTTTCGAGCATGATAGCCTCGGCCGCCTCCTGGGTAAGCAGGTCACGCTCGTCGTCCCAGTGCGGCATCACGCGATGCGTCAGGTCGTAGACGCGCTGAAAATTACGCCGCTCAATCACCATGACTTTGCCAGAGGTAAACAGCCCTTCGAGATGACGTTTATGCGGCTTCCACTCCCACCAGCCGCTGGTGCCTTTGCGCGGGTGTTCAAAATCGGCGGAGCGTACGGGACCGTTTTCCTGAATATGCGCGATAAGCTGCTCAATTTCGGCTGCATGTTCCAGCATCCACGCCTGACGGTATTTCCAGCCCATCTTTTCTGGAGCAAGCATACGGTGGCGAACCAGGGCAAAATCGCTGCGGGGCAGGAAGCAGGCTTCGTGCGCCCAGTACTCCATCAACTCCCCCTTGCTGAGTGCCTCATCCAGCCACTGCGAAGGATAATTTCCCAGTCGGCTAAACAGCACCAGGTAAGGGCTACGGGCCACAATGTTAATGGTGTCAATTTGAAGCAGCGACATGCGCTGGACGGTAGAGAGAATATCGGCAGGCTGCGCGCGGCGGCGGGGCTTTTTAAGCAGCCCCTGCGCGGCAAGGTGTAAATGACGTGCGGCTGAAAGCGAGAGTTGCGGTAAAGACATGCGTTTTCCTGTCAGTCAAAGCGCCACCAGAACCGCGTAAGCCTTTACTGCACCAACGCAATCAGTTCCTTGAGCAAACGTTCCGGCTGCTCGCCGCTGAGTTCAGCGTCAACCGGCAGATACCACCAGTTATCTTTCGCAAAGGCACGGCATTTTACCGCATCTTTTTCGGTCATGATCAGCGACTGCCCGGGTACGGTCAGGGCGTCTACCTGCCCTTCCACCAGCGCCTGATGGTCGGCCAGCGGAACGCGTTTTTCAAGCCGGGCACCACAGTGTTCCAGCGTCGCGAAGAAGCGCGGCGGATGGCCAATCCCCGCCATCGCCACCGGTGAAGTCAGCTCAGCAACCGACCGGCGCTCACCCGTCACCAGGTTGACCGCCAGGCCTGGCTGCAGGTACATCGGGATTTCACCCGCTTTTGCCTCACCGCCGTTCACAATCACCGCATCAACGGACTTAAGACGCGAAGCGCGTTCGCGCATAGGGCCGGCCGGCAGCCACCAGCCGTTCCCGAAGCGGCGAACCCCGTCGATGACCACAATTTCTTTATCACGCGCAAGGGCGTAATGCTGCAGGCCATCGTCAGTGATAATGATTTGTACCGCGTGTTCGGCAAGCAGTGCCTGAACGGCGTCGCTGCGCACCGGGGAGACCGCAACCGGCGCGCCGGTGCGCTGGAAAATCAATACCGGCTCATCACCCGCTTCGGCAGTCGTGGTTTCCGCCGTCAGCAGCAGCGGATAACGCGCCGCTTTACCACCATATCCGCGCGATACCACCCCCGGGCGGATACCGCGTTTTTGCAATTGCTCCACCAGCCAGATCACCACCGGCGTTTTACCGTTGCCGCCCGCCGTAAGATTCCCGACCACCACCACCGGAACCGGCGCGCGCCAGGCACGTTTCAGCCCCAGACGGTAAAGCAGACGGATAATGCCGCTCACCAGGCCGTATAGCCAGGAGAGCGGCAAAAGCAGCAGCCACAGCGGGGATTCACCGGACCAGATGCGTGCAATCATTCGCCAAACTGCATCTTATGAAGCTGGGCGTAAACGCCGCGGTGTTCCAGCAAATCAGCATGGCTTCCGCGTTCAACAATGATACCGTCCTCAACCACGACGATTTCGTCAGCCTGCTCGATAGTCGACAGACGGTGCGCAATCACCAGCGAGGTACGGTTTTTTTGCAGCTCATCCAGGGCAGACTGAATAGCGCGTTCAGATTCCGTATCCAGCGCGGAGGTCGCTTCGTCCAGGATCAGAATCGGGCTATCGCGCAGCAGCGCACGCGCAATGGCGATACGCTGACGCTGACCGCCGGAGAGCAGTACACCGTTCTCACCGATTATCGTATCCAGACCGTTATCCATCTTGTTGATAAAGTCCATTGCGTAGGCCATACGCGCGGCATTCTCAATCTGCTCACGGCTGTATTCATCCGTGCGCGCATACGCAATGTTGTTTGCCACAGTATCGTTGAACAGGTGCACGTTCTGGGAAACCAGCGCCACCTGGTTACGCAGCGACTGCAGGGTATACTCCCGCAGGTCATGGCCGTCCAGGAGGATCTCACCTTCGTTAATATCGTAGAAACGGGTGATCAGGCTGGCAATCGTCGATTTACCCGAGCCGGAACGGCCCACCAGCGCCACGGTTTTACCCGCCGGAATGGACAGGTTGATATTACGCAGCGCCGGCGTTTCACGTCCAGGATAGGCGAAAGTGACATTGCGGAATTCAACATCGCCACGGGCGCGCTCAATCTCGCGTGTCCCTTCGTCTTTTTCCTGTTCGGAATCCAGAATGCTGAACAGCGTCTGACAGGCGGCCATCCCGCGCTGGAACTGGGCGTTCACGTTCGTCAGGGATTTCAGCGGACGCATCAGGGCGATCATAGAGGAGAAGACCACGGTGATGGTACCCGCCGTCAGCGTCTCCATCACGCTTGGGAAGCTTGCCGCATAGAGGACGAATGCCAGCGCCAGGGAGGCAATCAGCTGAATAATCGGGTCAGAGATGGAAGAGGCCGAGACCATTTTCATCCCCTGCAGACGCATTTTGTTGCTGACTTTATCAAAGCGTTTGGTTTCGACGTCCTGACCGCCAAAAATCAGAACTTCTTTATGCCCTTTCAGCATCTGTTCCGCGCTGGTCGTCACCTGCCCCATCGTGTTCTGCATATTCTTACTGATATTGCGGAAGCGCTTTGAGACGACGCGGATAGCAATAGAAACTATCGGCGCCAGAACGATAAGGATGATCGACAGCTGCCAGCTGTAATAGAACATCATCGCGAACAGGCCGATGATTGACGCACCCTCACGGACAACGGTAATCAGCGCGCTTGAGGACGAGGAGGCTACCTGCTCTGAGTCGTAGGTGATACGGGACAGCAGCGTCCCGGTAGACTGCTTGTCAAAGAACGAAACCGGCATGCCCATCATGTGGCTGAACAGGCGACGGCGCATGGTCATCACCACTTTCCCTGATACCCAGGAAATACAGTAGCTGGAGATATAGCTGGTGATGCCGCGTAAGATCATCAGTCCGATAACCACCAGAGGCATCCATAGCAACACTGAGCGATCCGTTTTACCAAAACCGTCGTCCAGTAACGGTTTGAGAAGCGATAGCATAAAAGTATCGCTGGCTGCGTTGAGGATTAACGCTACTCCCGCCACGATCAGGCCTGTTTTAAAGGGCGCAATCATCGGCCAGAGTCGGCGGAAGGTTTGCCACGTGGAGAGATCTTTGTCGTTATGCATTCAAAAAACCAGCATTCGTTGAAATAGCCGCATATTCTACCCGTTATCGACGGGCTCGCCAAACCACTGATGATACCAAACGGGTAAAAATTGCTCTCGCAAGCGCCGGATTTGCCAGTGATGTTGCGAGAATGTCACCGATATTTGTCCAGAATGAGGGGTATCGTGCCAGATATACCCCTCTTTTCGGTAGCGTCGAACAACTTTTGCCGACGGGAATCGCCATGCGTTATAGCGGGCCGCTGAATCCAGGGCGATCTGACCTTCCACCCGCTGTACCAGCGGCAATGACGACGAAGTATTGCTGCCATGATGGGGCACCTGTATAAGCGTGGACGTCAGATAACGCCAGTAATGGCTAAGCATAGCCTGTTCCGCCTGCGCTTCAATGTCCCCCGTTAGCAGAACGCTCTGCTCACCGTCGTCCACCTTGACCACGCAGGAATGGTTATTTCCCTGAGCCGGGTAATTTTCGGGGGGCCAGTGGACGGTGAAGGAGAGTCCCTGCCATTTCCATCTCTGCCCGCGAAAACAGGGGCGATGTCCCGCCTGGCGCAATGGGCTTCTTACCCACGCGTCAGGCCACGCTTTTTGCAACGATGCGAGGCCTCCCGCATGGTCGAGGTGCTCATGACTGAGAATAACGCCTTCAGGCCGCAGGTGATGCCAGCGAAGCCACGGGATAATTAACCGCTGCGCGCTATCCCCGCCCGGCCAGGCGAGCCCGGTATCATAGAGAATGGCTTTTCCCTGCCGTTCAATGACCATCGCCAGCCCCTGCCCCACATCCAGCATATGCAGCGTCCAGCTCTCGCTTTTTTCCGTTCGCCAGAGAGGAAATGTCAGCAAGGCAGTTCCTGCAAGACAAACGGCAGGAAGGGTTTTCCAGGCACGAAAGCGCCAGCCGATGATGATAAGCCAGGGCAGTAATGTCATGTACTGCCAGCGTTGGTCGACATTTTGCCAGCCGTCAGGCAGGCGCATGAGGAGCCAGAACAGCCCCGCAAGTGACTTATCGGCTGCGAACCATACGACGCTTTCCAGTGCCGCCAGCGGTAGGAGATGAAGCAGCATACCGAGCAGGATCAGCGGCACGGAGACAAACGTCACCAGGGGAACGGCAAAGAGATTCGCGACCAGGGAGGAGATGCTGAAGCCATGGAAAATCAGGACCTGTAGCGGCATCAGCAGCATCAACATACCCACCTGCAGATAGATCAGGTTCAGCAGCGGCCGTAGATGTCGTGCCCTGCGCCAGCCAGGAAGAGGCAGCCACTGAAACCAGAAAATCAGCGCGGCGACGGCAAATGCGGACAGGGCCAGACTCTGCGAGAGTATGGCTAAGGGATCGCTTATCAGGATCGCCGCGATACAGCAGACCCACACCTGCCAGGGAGACCATTGTCGGGCAGCGATCCGCAACATTGCAAGCACAGCAAGCGCGATGACCGTTCGTAGCGCAGGCGGTTGAAGACCGGTAAGCCAGGCGTAGAAAACGGCAAAGCATAACCCGGCCAGAAGAGGCATTTGCCAGTGGATCCAGTGGCTGGGTAATAAAAACTGTAGCCCACGTGCGAGTAACCAGGCGAGGGATGCCGCCAGCGCGATATGCAGTCCCGAAATCGCCATCAGATGCAGCGTCCCGGTTTCGCGCATCAGGTCTTGTATTTCCCGGGGCATATCCAGACGTTCACCCATTCCCAGTCCGAGGATAACCGCCCCCCATCGGTAAGCAGAAAGGCGGTTTTGCAGTGACATGAGATATTGCGCTCGCAGGCTGCAGCGTCCATCAACGAGTTCCGCACGGGTGAAACGCCCGCTCAGCGTTTGGTGGCGGGCAAAAGCGCTGCGCTGAGAATCATAACCGCCGTCGTTCAGCTCGCCGTGGGCAGGCCTGAGCCTGAGCTGCATCGGCCAGACGCTCTCCTTCGCAGCCAGAATACCCCACACGCAGCATAACAGCGTGATCCCCGCATACTTCAGTCGTACGTTTCGCCGTGCGGCCAGCACGATCCCGCCAACAACCATTATCCACACGGTATGACGTGATGGCAGTTCAGGTAACCAGAGTAACGGGGCTATCGCCAGAATGACGCAGATACTAAGCGCGGGAATTCCCATTGCTACCTCCCTGTTTGAGAGGGACAGTATGTAATCAGGTAGAAGGAATTGTCAGATGGTAAGAATGCGTTTTACAGCGCGCGCTGTGCTGTTTTTATCGGTTTGCAGAAAACGAAACGGAAAATGCGGGGTATCTTCAGAATGAAAGCGACAGAGACAAAAAAAGCACCCGCAGGTGCTTTCTTTCTAACCCAGTTTAACCGACTGGCTAAACTCAGTTGCCGTAAATATTGGCGCGATCGCGCAGTTCTTTACCCGGCTTAAAGTGTGGAACGTATTTACCTTCCAGCTCGACTTTATCGCCAGTTTTCGGGTTACGCCCGGTACGTGGAGCACGATAGTGCAGAGAAAAACTACCGAAACCGCGGATTTCAATGCGCTCGCCCTGGGCAAGAGTGGAGGCCATATGCTCCAGCATCTCTTTTACGGCATCTTCCACTGCCTTGGCAGGGATATGCGGTTGCTGACTGGCAAGTCTTTCAATCAATTCTGACTTGGTCATGATTCCTCCGGTTCCTTTCAAACCAATTAGCTGAACAGCTCATTAAACAAGGGCGGCCGTAGCCGCCCTTTGTTATTGATTACAGGACGAATCCTGCAATCTGTCAAGTTTGCTCCTCATCCTTCACGCTGTAAATGCGTTACAGCGCAAATGATGCTGAGAACCTGATATTACTCGCCTTTAGCTGCTTTGAAAGCTTCAGCCATTGCGTTGTTAGAGAAGTTTGCATCTTCCTGTTTGTTAACAGTTGCGATTGCATCTTTCTCATCAGCTTCGTCTTTAGCACGAACAGACAGGCTGATTGCACGGTTCTTACGGTCAACACCGGTGAACTTAGCTTCAACGTCGTCGCCTACGTTCAGAACCAGAGTGGCATCTTCAACGCGGTCACGTGAAGCTTCAGAAGCGCGCAGGTAACCTTCAACGCCGTCAGCCAGTTCTACGGTTGCGCCTTTAGCGTCAACTGCAGTCACTTTACCGTTTACGATTGCGCCTTTCTTGTTCAGTGCAACCCAGTTGTTGAACGGATCTTCTGCGAGCTGTTTAACGCCCAGGGAGATACGCTCACGCTCTGCGTCAACCTGCAGAACAACTGCAGCGATTTCGTCGCCTTTTTTGTATTCACGAACTGCTTCTTCGCCTGCAACGTTCCAGGAGATGTCAGACAGGTGAACCAGGCCATCGATGCCGCCGTCCAGGCCGATGAAGATACCGAAGTCAGTGATAGACTTGATTTTACCTTCAACACGGTCACCCTTGTTGTGGGTTTCCGCGAACTGCTGCCATGGGTTGTTTTTGCACTGTTTCAGGCCCAGGGAGATACGACGACGTTCTTCGTCGATATCCAGAACCATCACTTCCACTACATCACCAACGTTAACAACTTTGGATGGGTGGATGTTTTTGTTGGTCCAGTCCATTTCGGAAACGTGCACCAGACCTTCAACGCCTTCTTCGATTTCAACGAAGCAGCCGTAGTCAGTCAGGTTGGTTACGCGACCAGTCAGTTTAGTACCTTCTGGGTAACGCTTAGCGATAGCTACCCATGGATCTTCGCCCAGCTGTTTCAGGCCGAGGGATACACGAGTACGCTCGCGGTCGAACTTCAGCACTTTAACAGTGATTTCGTCGCCCACGTTCACGATTTCGCTTGGGTGCTTAACGCGTTTCCACGCCATGTCGGTGATGTGCAGCAGGCCATCAACGCCGCCCAGGTCAACGAATGCGCCGTAGTCAGTGAGGTTCTTAACGATACCTTTGACTTCCATGCCTTCCTGCAGGTTTTCCAGCAGCTGATCGCGTTCTGCGCTGTTTTCGGATTCGATAACGGCACGACGGGATACAACAACGTTGTTACGCTTCTGGTCCAGCTTGATTACTTTGAACTCAAGCTCTTTGCCTTCCAGGTGCAGAGTGTCACGAACTGGACGAACGTCTACCAGAGAACCTGGCAGGAACGCACGAATACCATTCAGCTCAACAGTGAAGCCACCTTTAACTTTGCCGTTGATAACACCGACCACAGTTTCAGCTTCTTCGTAAGCTTTTTCCAGCGTGATCCATGCTTCGTGACGTTTAGCTTTCTCACGAGAAAGCAGGGTTTCACCGAAGCCGTCTTCTACTGCGTCCAGAGCAACGTCAACTTCGTCACCTACCTGGATTTCCAGCTCGCCCTGGGCGTTTTTGAACTGCTCTGCCGGAATGGCGGACTCAGATTTCAGACCGGCGTCAACCAGTACTACGTCTTTGTCGATAGCAACAACAACACCGCGAACGATGGAACCCGGGCGGGTTTCGATTTCTTTTAAGGATTCTTCAAACAGTTGAGCAAAAGATTCAGTCATGTTTAATCTTCAGGTTAATATTAACGTCCACCTGGCTCCGTGCCGGATGGGGTTGTTTCACATACCCGCCGTCAATCCATTGCAGCGGGGGTACTGCTAAATTGGTCGCGATTACGCGAGTGCCAGTTTTTGGCGCGCATATTGTAGCGCTTTTTCAATCACTTGCTCAATAGTTAAACTGGTTGAATCCAGAACTAATGCATCTTCTGCAGGAACAAGTGGGGCGACGGCGCGGTTACGATCGCGGTCATCGCGCTCTTTTATCTCGGATAAAAGGCGATCAAAGTTAACACTAAACCCCTTTTCCTGCAACTGAAGCATGCGGCGTTGAGCACGTTCTTCCGAAGAGGCGTCAAGGAAAATTTTCACTGGCGCATCAGGGAATACCACCGTTCCCATATCGCGTCCGTCAGCGATCAGCCCCGGGGCTTCACGGAACGCGCGCTGACGACGCAGCAGCGCCTCGCGAACGCGCGGGAACGCCGCGACCTGAGAGGCCGCATTAGCTACTTCCTGCGTACGGATTTCGCCGCTCACGTCTTCCCCTTCAAGGATGACTTCCAGGTTGCCATCGGTCGATACGAAACGCACATCCAGATGCGCGGCCAGCGGAACCAGCGCCTCTTCAGACGCGACATCCACATGGTGATGCAGCGCGGCCAGCGCCAGCACGCGATAGATTGCTCCCGAATCTAAAAGATGCCATTGCAATGCTTCCGCCATCGCTTTGCACAGAGTACCTTTCCCTGCGCCACTCGGCCCATCAATGGTGATTACCGGGGCAACTGCCGTCATCTTTTTCTCCTTAAATAAGGCATACCGTTTACATGAACGCCGCGCATTATACGCGCCAACGTGCGCAACTGTTACCTTTGCGTGCAAATTACGGAATGATTGAAGCAGAGTGTAGAAGAAATGAGCGGAGGTGTTCGTAATGAAGCGTAAGCAAATGCCGCATCGGGCGATGCGGCAATACGTTATCAGGCCAGCGTGCTAATGCGTGCCAGCTGTTCGAAGTAGTCCGGGAACGTTTTCGCCGTACATTTCGGGTCAAGAATGGTGACAGGCGTGTCTGACAGCGCCACCAGCGAGAAGCACATCGCCATGCGGTGATCGTTGTAGGTGCCGATTTCCGCAAACTGCAGTTTTGCCGGAGGGGTCACGCGAATGTAGTCTTCGCCCTCTTCCACCTCGGCACCGACTTTTCGCAGCTCGGTCGCCATCGCGAACAGGCGGTCCGTCTCTTTTACGCGCCAGTTGTAGATGTTACGCAGCGTGGTAGTGCCTTTGGCAAACAGCGCCGCCGTGGCAATGGTCATCGCCGCATCCGGGATATGGTTCATGTCCATGTCGATGGCGTTCAGCTCGCCGTGGGTACAGGAGATGAAGTCATCGCCCCAGGTGACAATCGCGCCCATTTTTTCCAGCACGTCCGCAAAACGGATGTCGCCCTGCACGCTGTTACGGCCAATACCGGTCACTTTTACCGTGCCGCCTTTAATCGCACCCGCGGCCAGGAAGTAGGACGCGGATGACGCATCCCCTTCAACCAGGTAGTTGCCCGGAGACTGGTACTGCTGCGCCCCGCGCACCACGAAGCGCTGATAAGACTGATTTTCCACCTCAACGCCGAAGGTTTTCATCAGGTGCAGCGTGATATCAATGTACGGTTTAGAAACCAGGTCGCCCTTGATGCTAATAACCGTATCCTGCGGTGCCAGCGGCGCGGTCATCAGCAGTGCCGTCAGGAACTGGCTGGAGACGCTGCCGTCCACCTCGACGTGACCGCCGGTAAAACCGCCGCGCAGACGCAGTGGCGGATAGTTTTCCTGCTCCAGATACTCAACCTGCGCGCCGCCCTGACGCAGGGCATCCACCAGATGGCCAATCGGACGCTCTTTCATGCGAGGTTCGCCGGTCAGCACGATGTTGTTGCTACCCAGGCACAGGGCCGCCGCCAGCGGGCGCATCGCGGTACCGGCGTTGCCCAGAAACAGCTCAAGCTCTTCGCCCGAGCGCAGCGCGCCGCCGTTGCCGGTCACTTCGCAGCGGGTACGATCGTCGGAGAGAGTGTAATGAACGCCCAACACTTTCAGCGCATTGAGCATATGACGCACGTCATCGCTGTCCAGCAGGTTTGTGAGGACGGTGGTGCCGTTTGCCAGAGCTGCCAGCAGCAGAGCGCGGTTCGAGACACTTTTTGAACCAGGCAGATTGATGGTGCCATCTACCCGCGCGATAGGTTGTAACGTCAGGGATTCCATGAAAACTAAACTCTCAACTCAACATAATAAAAACCCCGCAGGGACGCTGCGGGGGTGAAAAACAGCAAATTAACCGTGACGACGTTCGAAGTCGATCATGAAATCCGTCAGGGCCTTAACGCCTTCCAGCGGCATCGCGTTATAGATGGAGGCACGCATGCCGCCAACGACACGGTGACCTTTGAGCGCATGCAGACCTGCCGCGAAGGACTCTTCCAGGAACACTTTGTCCAGGCTGCTGTCCGCCAGCTGGAACGGCACGTTCATGCGGGAACGGTTAGCGTTTGCCACATCGTTGCGGTAGAAATCGCTCTTGTCGATCACGCCATACAGCAGTTCAGCTTTCTGCTGATTGACCTTGTCCATCTGCGCCACGCCGCCGTTTTGCTTCAGCCATTTGAAGACCAGGCCGGAGAGATACCAGGCAAACGTTGGTGGGGTGTTGAACATAGAGTCGTTATCGTTCAGCACGGTGTAATCGAGAATCGACGGGCAGGATTTATGTGCTTTACCCAGCAGGTCTTCACGCACAACGACGATAGTCAAACCGGCCGGACCGATATTTTTCTGCGCGCCCGCATAGATAACGCCGTAGCGGCTGACATCAATTGGCGCAGACAGAATGGTGGAGGAGAAGTCGGCGGCAACCACGACATCGCTACCGAAGTTTGGCGTCTCGTCGATGGCAATCCCGTCAATGGTTTCGTTCGGGCAGTAGTGCAGATACGCTGCGTTATCGGAAAGCTGCCACTCGCTCATTGGCTTCACGGCGCGCAGACCGTCAACGGTTACTTTGGCGTCGATAACATTCGGCGTGCAGTATTTATGCGCTTCTTTAACGGCGCTTGCTGCCCAGTAACCCGCGTCAACGTAGTCAGCCGTCGTTTTGTCACCGAGAATATTCAGCGGAACGCCTGCAAACTGGCCGCGTCCACCGCCGTGACAGAACAATACTTTGTAGTTCGAGGGAATATTCAGCAGATCGCGAAAATCCTTTTCTGCCTCTTCCGCCACCTGAATAAACTCTTTACCACGGTGGCTGATTTCCATCACCGACGTACCGAGACCGTTCCAGTCACAAAGTTCCTGTTGAGCCTGTTTAAGCACGTCTGCCGGTAACATTGCCGGACCTGAACTGAAATTAAAGACTTGAGCCATTTCCCCTCACCACGCTAAAAGCCATAAGTTATAACTGTGGATATCGGTTTTATCATTCAGTGACACGCGCCGCAATGTCTAAAACTTATGACCCGTGAAATGTGGCCCGCGTCACACAAAACAATCTGCCGCCTCGCCAGGACAAAACCGACAAAATGGCTGTCAGGTGATACGTTTGGCCCGGCTAACCTTCGTCCATTCCGGATTTGCACAGCGGGGGCATAATTGACGATCCCCCGGCTGCATCGCGACTACATGGCTACATCTTACGCAAGCATACTCGCCTGATTCCGGTACCGTTCTGAAACGCTCGATCAGCATATCAGGCAGGATACACAGTCCCGGCTTCACCTCGTCGTCAGAATAGTAATAGACGCTGATTTGCCCGTTGGTTTCCATGATCGCCAGACGCACCTGCCCGAGCTGTTCAACGCTGTTCAGGCGAAGCTCCATAAAGAACTCAAACTCGGTCATATTGGCGCTTTGTACATTTTCCCAGGCCAGCTGTCCGTCCTCGACGATAACGACCGGCTTCCCTTCAAGCAGATCTTCCAGCTTTTCGCTTTTCGACATCAGCCACATGACAAGGCGATAAAGTAGCGCCAGTGAGACAAAAACGATAAACACCGGCACCATCGGCACGTCGTCATAAAAGGCGACGTCACCCGCCGCCGAGCCCAGCGTCAGGATGATCAACACCTCAAAGAGCGACATCTGCCGCACGCCTCGCCGGCCGGTGATTTTAAGAAACAGGAAGACGAGGACGAAGGTATACAGGCTGCGCAGCGCCACTTCGCCCAGAAATTCAGGAGGAACTTTATCAAACGCCATCCGCTGGAGATCAAATGCTTTCATTTTTCTATGCCTTAACAGTCAGTTACTGCCACTAAGCATAGCCCAGCCTTTTATTTTCGCCGAAGATAGCACCCGTCACGCAAAACCCGTATCATTGCGCGCTTTACGTACGATAAAAGTGAACGCCATGACTCAAACGTTTATCCCCGGCAAAGACGCCGCTCTGGAAGATTCCATCGCTCGCTTCCAGCAGAAACTGACCGACCTGGGTTTTAACATCGAAGAAGCCTCCTGGCTCAATCCGGTACCTCACGTCTGGTCCGTGCATATTCGCGATAAAGACTGTGCCCTGTGCTTTACCAACGGTAAAGGCGCGACAAAAAAAGCGGCACTGGCCTCTGCGCTGGGTGAGTATTTTGAGCGTCTGTCCACCAACTATTTCTTCGCTGACTTCTGGCTGGGCGAAACCATCGCTAACGGCCCGTTCGTTCACTATCCAAATGAAAAATGGTTCCCGCTGACCGAAGATGACGAGCTGCCGGAAGGTATTCTCGACGCGCGCCTGCGTGCTTTCTACGATCCGGAAAGCGAACTGACCGCCAGCATGCTGATCGATCTGCAGTCTGGCAATGAAGACCGTGGGATCTGCGCCCTGCCGTTCACCCGTCAGTCTGACGAGCAGACCGTATATATTCCGATGAACATCGTCGGCAACCTGTATGTGTCCAACGGTATGTCCGCCGGTAACACCCGCAATGAAGCGCGCGTGCAGGGTCTGTCTGAAGTTTTCGAACGCCACATTAAAAACCGAATCATCGCTGAATCCATCAGCCTGCCTGAAATTCCGGCAGACGTGCTGGCGCGCTACCCGGGCGTAGTAGAGTCCATCGCTAAGCTGGAAGCCGAAGGTTTCCCAATCTTTGCCTACGACGGCTCGCTGGGCGGCAAGTATCCGGTTATCTGCGTGGTGCTGTTTAACCCGGCCAACGGCACCTGCTTCGCCTCCTTCGGCGCGCACCCTGACTTCGGCGTTGCGCTGGAGCGTACCGTTACCGAACTGCTGCAGGGCCGTAGCCTGAAAGATCTCGACGTCTTCACTCCGCCAACGTTTGACGATGAAGAAGTGGCCGAGCATACCAACCTTGAAACCCACTTCATTGATTCCAGCGGTTTAATTTCCTGGGATATGTTCAAGCAGGACGCCGACTATCCGTTCGTGGACTGGAGCTTTGCCGGGACCACGGAAGAAGAGTTCGCCACGCTGATGGCCATCTTCAACGCGGAAGATCGGGAAGTTTATATTGCCGACTACGAACATCTTGGCGTCTACGCGTGCCGCATTATTGTTCCAGGCATGTCCGACATCTACCCGGCTGAAGATCTGTGGCTGGCGAATAACAGCATGGGCGCGCACCTGCGCGAAACGCTGCTGGCTCTGCCGGGCAGCGAGTGGGAGAAAGAAGATTATCTGAACCTGATCGCCCAACTGGACGAAGAAGGCCACGATGACTTTACCCGCGTACGCGAACTGCTGGGCCTGGCGACCGGTAAAGACAACGGCTGGTATACCCTGCGCATCGGTGAGCTGAAAGCGATGCTGGCCCTGGCGGGTGGCGATTTGGATCAGGCCCTGGCCTGGACCGAGTGGACCATGGAATTCAACCAGTCGGTCTTCTCTGCCGAGCGCACCAATTATTACCGCTGCCTGCAAACCCTGCTGCTGCTGGCCCAGGAAGAGGATCGCGAGCCGCTGCAATACCTGAATGCTTTCGTGCGGATGTACGGAGCTGAGGCCGTAGAAGCAGCCAGTGCAGCCCTGAGCGGCGAAGAGCCGTTCTATGGCCTGCAGGCTGTTGATAGCGATCTGAAAGCCTTCCCGGCGCATCAGTCGCTGCTGAAGGCCTACGAAAAACTGCAGAAAGCAAAAGCCGCTTACTGGTCAAAATAAGCGCACATAACATTACCAGCTGTAGGCGTATTCAATCGTCTGGGCTATATTACGGGGCAATTTCATTGCCCCGTTTTTTATTTTCTTCGGCAATGACTGTTGATTGTAATAATAAAGTTAAACATGGGTAAATATAATAATATTTACCCGGGCTTTACTGTTACTTTTTATGGTAAATACTCCATATTAATTAACTGTGTCAGAGGTGGCCGAACGAAAAAATTCAACTCTTTTCATAACTTTTAAAATTTATTTTTATACGGATAATCAAATACTTACTCCGCATTTGCTGTAAAACCATACACACTGCGGGCCTATAAGCCAGGCGAGATATGATCTATATCAATTTCTCTTCTATAATGCTTTGTTAGTATCTCGTCGCCGACTTAATAAAGAGAGAGTTAGTGTGAAAGCTGACAACCCTTTTGATCTTTTACTCCCTGCTGCGATGGCCAAAGTTGCCGAAGAAGCGGGTGTCTATAAAGCAACGAAACACCCGATGAAGACGTTCTATCTGGCGATCACGGCTGGTGTGTTCATCTCTATCGCTTTCGTCTTCTACATCACCGCCACCACCGGTACTGCCGGAATGCCTTTCGGCATGGCCAAACTGATTGGCGGCATTTGCTTCTCACTGGGTCTGATTCTCTGCGTCATCTGCGGCGCCGACCTGTTCACCTCAACGGTGCTGATTGTCGTGGCAAAGGCCAGCGGAAGAATTACCTGGGGTCAGCTGGCACGTAACTGGCTTAACGTCTACGTGGGTAACCTGGTTGGCTGTCTGCTCTTTGTTTTGTTGATGTGGCTTTCTGGCGAGTACATGACCGCCAACGGTGGCTGGGGCCTAAACGTCCTGCAAACCGCCGACCACAAAATGCACCACACATTTATCGAAGCCGTTGCTCTCGGCATCCTCGCTAACCTAATGGTCTGCCTGGCTGTATGGATGAGCTACTCGGGTCGTAGCCTGATGGACAAAGCCTTAATTATGGTTCTGCCGGTTGCGATGTTTGTAGCCAGCGGCTTTGAGCACAGTATCGCGAATATGTTCATGATCCCAATGGGCATTGTCATCCGCGACTTTGCAAGCCCGGAGTTCTGGACCGCAGTTGGTTCATCCCCGGAAAGTTTCTCTCACCTGACTATTATGAATTTCATTACTGATAACCTGATCCCTGTCACTATCGGGAACATTATCGGTGGGGGTCTGTTAGTTGGGTTGACATACTGGGTCATTTACCTGCGTGGCGACGATCATCATTGATGGTTTTCTCAGGCAGTAAATAAAAAATCCACTTAAGAAGGTAGGTGTTACATGTCCGAGCTTAATGAAAAGTTAGCCACAGCCTGGGAAGGTTTTGCGAAAGGTGACTGGCAGAATGAAGTAAACGTACGTGACTTCATTCAGAAAAACTATACCCCGTATGAAGGTGACGAATCCTTCCTGGCTGGCGCAACTGACGCGACCACCAAGCTGTGGGACAGCGTAATGGAAGGCGTTAAACTGGAAAACCGCACTCACGCGCCAGTTGATTTTGACACCTCCGTTGCTTCCACCATCACTTCTCACGATGCTGGCTACATCAACAAAGCCCTTGAGAAAATCGTTGGTCTGCAGACTGAAGCACCACTGAAACGCGCAATCATCCCGTTCGGTGGTATCAAAATGGTTGAAGGTTCCTGCAAAGCGTATAACCGCGAGCTGGACCCAATGCTGAAAAAAATCTTCACCGAATACCGCAAAACCCACAACCAGGGCGTATTCGATGTTTACACCAAAGACATTCTGAACTGCCGTAAATCTGGCGTTCTGACTGGTCTGCCAGATGCGTATGGCCGTGGCCGTATCATCGGTGACTACCGTCGCGTTGCGCTGTACGGTATCGACTTCCTGATGAAAGACAAGTACGCGCAGTTTGTTTCCCTGCAGTCCGATCTGGAAAACGGCGTAAACCTGGAAGCGACTATCCGTCTGCGTGAAGAAATCGCTGAACAGCACCGCGCGCTGGGTCAGATCAAAGAGATGGCGGCAAAATATGGCTGCGATATCTCTGGTCCGGCGACCAACGCTCAGGAAGCTATCCAGTGGACCTACTTCGGCTACCTGGCCGCAGTTAAGTCTCAGAACGGTGCAGCAATGTCCTTCGGTCGCGTATCCACCTTCCTGGATGCGTACATCGAACGCGACATCAAAGCAGGCAAAATCACCGAGCAAGACGCTCAGGAAATGATTGACCACCTGGTCATGAAACTGCGTATGGTTCGCTTCCTGCGTACTCCTGAATACGATGAGCTGTTCTCTGGTGACCCAATCTGGGCAACAGAATCAATCGGTGGTATGGGCGTAGACGGCCGTACTCTGGTAACCAAAAACAGCTTCCGCTTCCTGAACACCCTGTACACCATGGGTCCTTCTCCGGAGCCGAACATCACCGTTCTGTGGTCTGAAAAACTGCCTCTGAACTTCAAGAAATTCGCCGCTAAAGTGTCCATCGATACCTCTTCTCTGCAGTACGAGAACGATGACCTGATGCGTCCGGACTTCAACAACGACGATTACGCTATCGCTTGCTGCGTAAGCCCAATGGTTGTTGGTAAACAAATGCAGTTCTTCGGTGCGCGTGCAAACCTGGCGAAAACCATGCTGTACGCAATCAACGGTGGCGTTGATGAAAAACTGAAAATGCAGGTTGGTCCTAAGTCTGAGCCGATCAAAGGCGACGTTCTGAACTTCGACGAAGTGATGGAGCGTATGGATCACTTCATGGACTGGCTGGCTAAACAGTACGTCACTGCGCTGAACGTTATCCACTACATGCACGACAAGTACAGCTACGAAGCCTCTCTGATGGCGCTGCACGACCGTGACGTTATCCGCACCATGGCGTGTGGTATCGCTGGTCTGTCCGTTGCTGCTGACTCCCTGTCTGCAATCAAATATGCGAAAGTTAAACCAATTCGTGACGAAGACGGCCTGGCTGTAGACTTCGAAATCGAAGGTGAATATCCGCAGTTTGGTAACAACGACTCTCGCGTTGATGACATGGCGGTTGACCTGGTAGAACGTTTCATGAAGAAAATTCAGAAACTGACTACTTACCGTAACGCTATCCCGACTCAGTCTGTTCTGACCATCACCTCTAACGTTGTGTATGGTAAGAAAACCGGTAACACCCCAGACGGTCGTCGTGCTGGCGCGCCATTCGGCCCAGGTGCTAACCCAATGCACGGTCGTGACCAGAAAGGTGCGGTTGCCTCTCTGACTTCCGTTGCTAAACTGCCGTTTGCTTACGCGAAAGATGGTATTTCTTACACCTTCTCTATCGTGCCAAACGCGCTGGGTAAAGACGACGAAGTGCGTAAAACTAACCTCGCGGGTCTGATGGATGGTTACTTCCACCACGAAGCGTCCATCGAAGGTGGTCAGCACCTGAACGTGAACGTCATGAACCGTGAAATGCTGCTCGACGCGATGGAACACCCTGAGAAATATCCTCAGCTGACCATCCGCGTATCTGGCTACGCAGTACGTTTTAACTCCCTGACTAAAGAACAGCAGCAGGACGTTATCACCCGTACTTTCACTCAGTCCATGTAAGTGGAATTGACTGAAATCACGCGTTAAAAAGCGTACAATAAAGGCTCCACGTCAGTGGGGCCTTTTTAGCACCCTCTCCACCTCAGTCTCTTTTGTCCGCTATCTATACTCTATGGATATCAGCCAAAACAGACTTCAACACAGCCGGCTTTGAGCTGTGCATACTCAGGCCCCGGACGGGCCGATGCTGGAGATATCACCGCAATGTCAATTATTGGTCGCATTCACTCCTTTGAATCCTGTGGCACCGTCGATGGCCCGGGTATCCGTTTCATCACCTTTTTCCAGGGCTGCCTGATGCGCTGCCTGTACTGCCATAACCGTGACACCTGGGATACGCACGGCGGTAAAGAAGTGACCGTTGAAGACTTGATGAAAGAGGTGGTGACCTACCGCCACTTTATGAACGCGTCCGGCGGTGGCGTCACCGCATCCGGCGGTGAAGCCATTCTGCAGGCTGAATTTGTCCGCGACTGGTTCCGCGCCTGCCATAAAGAAGGCATTCATACCTGCCTCGACACCAACGGCTTCGTACGCCGTTACGATCCGGTTATCGACGAGCTGCTTGAAGTGACCGATCTGGTCATGCTCGATCTCAAACAGATGAACGATGAGATCCACCAGAACCTCGTTGGCGTCTCAAACCACCGCACGCTGGAATTCGCCAAATACATTGCCGATAAAGGCATCAAAACCTGGATCCGCTACGTGGTGGTTCCCGGCTGGTCAGATGACGACGACTCCGCGCACCGCCTGGGGGAATTTACCCGCGACATGGGCAACGTCGAAAAAATCGAGCTTCTGCCCTATCACGAGCTGGGTAAACATAAATGGGTGGCGATGGGCGAAGAGTACAAACTTGATGGCGTGAAGCCGCCGAAAAAAGAGACGATGGAACGCGTCAAAGGTATTCTTGAACAGTACGGCCACAAGGTGATGTATTAAAGAAAAGGCCCGGTGAGAACCGGGCCTTTTTATATTCTATTTAAAGACGCCGTTAATAACGGACGTCACAATGGCTGTACTCAGCGCAATTAAGACCAGGTCGTCTCCGACCACGCGCCATTCATAGCCAGGGTAGGAAGGAAGCTGGCCCAGCATTGAGGCCGGTACGGTTTTCTTCGCAATGCCCGGAGGCAACGGTTTACCGCGCGCCAGGTTTTTCGCGATACCCGGAGGCAGAGAGTCATAGCCCGTTAGGCCATAATTCAGCGCCAGATGGCGGGCATGATCGAAGCTCACGCGAGCGTCGACATCGTTACCGACATCTTTACTGCTTTTAAAGCTTTTATCCGATTTTCCAGGGTTATCCTGACCGTTATTTTGCTTATTGCCATGGTTACCAGAATTTCCGTTACCATGATTACCGCCATTACCTTGCCCGCCACCGTTTCCGTGACCACCGCCATTCCCGTTTCCAGGATTAGCCATGACCGGAGCCGTTGCAAACGTTAAAGACAACACTACGGCAAGTGCGGTAGTGGAAAAACGACGAATAGACATGATTGCTGCCTTATAGTGGTAGGACTCACATGAATTATCGCCTGGCGCAATAAACAAACAATAAGTAAAACTCTTAGTTGTGACAGGGACAAAAAAGCCTGTCATCGACAGGCTTTTAATCAATCAGGCATGAGCCACAGGCGTTGGGTGTTCGCCCACTTTGCGCAGCAGCATTAAGAGATAAATAAACGACACGCTGGCGATCATGATAAATAATAAATTATCAGAGTAATTCTGCATCAGCATCGCGGTAAACGTCGGCCCTAATAAGCTGCCGATGGTATAGCTCAGTAACAGCGCCTGGTTCATTGCCACCAGCTGGTGATGTTCAACTTTCTCACAGGCCCAGGCCATCGCGACCGGATAGAGCGTAAAGCCGGCCGCCCCGAGAATAAACAGCGCAGGCGCCATCGCGGCGTTGCTGAGCATGGCAAGGCATCCCATGATGACCACAAAGACCTGAACGCGCAGCACCAGCAGACGGCCGAAACGATCCGCCAGTCGGCCAATCGGCCACTGCCCGACGATCCCCGCACTCACCATGACCGCCATCCAGAAACCAATTCCGGAATCGCTGACGCCCTGATGATTCAGATAGAGCGGCATCAGGCCGTAGAGCGAGCCCAGTACAATCCCCGAGATAATGCAGCCGTTAACGCCCAGACGCGCCTGACGGAGTCTGAGCATCGGCCAGACGTGGGTCGCTTCCTGATGCTCGCTGTTCTGGTTCACAATGCGCGTGAAGAGCAGCGGCAGGATCGCGGCGAGCACCATGCCCGTTACCCACGGCAGAACGCTCATCAGATCGGTTGGCAGCTTGCTGACCATCAGTTGACCCAGCACGGTGCCGACGTAATAAACCATCATATAGGCTGCCAGCAGGCGTCCACGGTTGCGCGAAGTGCCGCTGCACATCAGCGCGCTTTCAACTACCACCCAAATCATCGCGCAGCCTACGCCTGCGATAAAGCGCCATGCCATCCAGCTCCAGAAGCCGACCATCAGGCCCAGCCCGGCACACCCGGCGGCGAAAATCAGCGAAGCCAGATAATAGCTGCGATTAAAGCCAAAGCGCTTAATCAGGCTCCCGGTCATTAGCGTACCCAGCAGGTTCCCGGTAAAAAAGGACGAGCTGACCATACCCACCTGCCAGGTCGGTAAGTTTTCATGGGCGAGCCATAGCGGGACGAGCGTATTTAACACTGCGATCGCCAGGGTCAACAGAAGCAGGCCACAAAGCAACAGAAGCACTGGCCGGGTATAGGTGGTCATGGATTAAAAACCGTGAGGAAGTTCAGATTTCGTGCGCATCATGCCACTGGCAAAAACAAAGTCAATCCACTGATTTAGCCGCCTCGCACAATATGTTCCCTGTCGATTTAAAAAACTTATCCTGCTAATGCCACGCCTGCTATAGATATTTATTATGTGTCTGTTTTTATTTATTAATGGGCGAAATTAAAACAAAACGACAGTCGAAAAATTTCATGATCGAAAAAAGAAAAGCCGGGCACTCAGGCCCGGCTTGATATAACTCAATGCAACGTTAACTGGCGATAGCCATACCTACGGTCATATGCAACCCGTAGAACACACCGCGGCCAATCAGTTCACCCGCCAGAACCAGCACAAAGGCCAGTGACAGCAACGGCAGCGCGGGCTGATAACCTTTGAGCTGAGGAGCAATCCAGAATACCAACGCTGCGACCAGCAGAACGATGCGCCAGGCCATCAGAGAACCGTAGTCCGGCACCAGGGCAGAAGCCTGCTGGATAGAGCTGTGAATGGTTGCCAGTTCGGCACCCTGCATCAGGGCGACCATCGCACTCACCACCAGCGCCAGCAGCGAAACAGCCGGCAGCAAACGCATTGCCCACCCGTCTACGCCCGCCACGCGCAGCAGCAGGTAGCCCAGCAGCGGCCCGCCGATAAACATCGTCAGGAAGAAGCTCATCGGCGTCCAGACGCTGTACCAGGTTGGAACGGTATCGATGGTGTTATAGACGCGCACCATCATCCACACGAACACCACGCCCAGCACCATGGTCACGATCAGCCACAGGCTGCGCAGACCCGCAGGCAATTTCTTCAAAGCGGCCAGCAGCCAGCCCAGCCCACCGACGGCAAAGAAAATTGCCCCGCTGGCAATCTCGTTACTGAGGGACGATGCCCCTACGCGGTTCAGAGAGTTAAACGCGCGCATCGGCGAACCCAGGTGCAGCGTAGAGGCGATAAAGCCAATTCCCATCAGCACCCACAGGCCAAACATGCTCAACACTAAACGCTGCTGCTGTTCAGCGTTGAGATTCCCCTTCAGCAGCGCCAGCGCGAGCACAATGAAACCGCCCGCCACACACTGGCCAAAGACCGTGAAGATCATCAGCGGCCATTCATGCCATCCACTTCCCATCTCACACCTCCTTCGGATTTGCCAGGTAGCCGGTGGTGTCACCTGTAGGACGGCTGTTGGCGTTAGGTTTAATCACAATGCTCGGCTTCGTGAAGTGCGCAGACGGCAGCGGTGCCACTGCGGCAAGCTGACCGTGTTTTTGACGCAGCTCTTCAATCGGACCGAAGTCCAGCGCGCGCAGCGGACAGGACTCGACGCAAATCGGCTTTTTGCCATCCGCCACGCGGGTGTGGCAACCGTCGCATTTGGTCATATGACCTTTGGCGGCGTTGTACTGCGGCGCGCCGTACGGGCACGCCATGTGGCAGTACCGACAGCCGATGCAGACATCTTCGTCCACCACCACAAAGCCGTCTTCACGCTTGTGCATCGCCCCACTCGGGCAGACCTTGGTGCAGGCCGGATCTTCACAGTGGTTACAGGCAATCGACAGGTAATAGGCAAAGACGTTCTGATGCCAGACGCCGTTATCTTCCTGCCAGTCGCCCCCGGCGTATTCGTAGATGCGGCGGAAGCTGACGTCAGGAGTCAGGTCTTTGTAATCTTTACAGGCCAGCTCGCAGGTTTTGCACCCGGTGCAACGGCTGGAATCGATAAAAAATCCATACTGGGTTGTCATCGGCTACTCCTTAAACCTTTTCAACCTGGACAAGGTTTGTGTGGGATGGGTTGCCCTTCGCCAGCGGCGACGGACGCTGCGTGGTCAGTACGTTAATACTGCCCGCCTGGTCGATGCGGTTGGCATCAGGGTTGTACCAGGCCCCTTCCCCCAGCGCCACCACGCCTGGCATCATGCGCGGCGTCACTTTGGCCTCAATGTGCACCTCGCCGCGGCCGTTGAAGATACGCACGCGATCGCCATTGCTGATGCCGCGTGCTTTGGCATCCATCGGGTTGATCCACATCTCCTGACGGCAGGCGGCCTTAAGTACTTCGACATTGCCGTAGGTGGAGTGAACGCGCGCTTTGTAGTGGAAACCGGTCAGCTGCAGCGGGAATTTCGCCGTCAGCGGATCGTTATAGTTTTCAAAACCTGGCGTGTAGATCGGCAGAGGATCGATAACGTCCCCTTCCGGCAGCTCCCAGGTCGACGCGATTTTTGCCAGCTCTTCTGAGTAGATTTCGATTTTGCCCGACGGCGTGGTCAGCGGGTTCGCCTGCGGATCTTCACGGAACGCTTTGTACGCCACGTGGTGCCCTTCCGGATCGCGCTGTTTGTACATACCCTGCTTACGGAAGGTATCGAAATCAGGCAGGTCAGGGACCGCCTTACGGGAGAGTTCATGCAGATGGCGCATCCACCCTTCCTGAGTACGCCCCTCGGTAAACTGCTGCTCAACGCCAAGACGTTTCGCCAGCTCAGAGGTCATCTCATAAATGGTTTTGCACTCGAAGCGCGGTTTAATCGCCTGGTCGGTAAAGATCACGTAGGACATGTTGCCGCAGGAGGCATCCAGCGCGAAATCCATCTGTTCAGAGGCGGTGCAGTCCGGCAGCAGGATATCGGCGTATTTCGCCGAGGAGGTCATGTGGCAGTCGATGACCACAATCATCTCGCACTTCTTGTCATCCTGCAGGATTTCATGGGTGCGGTTGATCTCTGAATGCTGGTTGATGAGACAGTTACCGGCATAGTTCCAGATCATCTTGATCGGCACGTCCAGCTTGTCCTTGCCGCGCACGCCGTCGCGCAGGGCGGTCATTTCAGGACCACGTTCGATCGCATCGGTCCACATAAACATGGAGATGCTGGTCTGAACCGGGTTATCCAGCGTCGGCATACGTTCAAACGGCACTTCATACGAGCCTTCACGCGCGCCGGTGTTACCGCCGTGAATACCGACGTTGCCGGTCAGAATGGAGAGCATGGAGATGGCGCGAGTCGCGATTTCGCCGTTCGCATGGCGCTGCGGTCCCCAGCCCTGGCTGATGTAGGCCGGTTTGGCCGAGCCAATCTCACGCGCCAGCTGAACGATACGCTCGGGCGGAATACCGGTGATGGTGGACGCCCACTCGGGTGTTTTCGCCACGCCGTCGCTGCCCTGCCCGAGAATATAGGCCTTGTAATGGCCATTTGCAGGCGCGCTGGCTGGCAGGGTTTTCTCGTCATAGCCGACGCAGTATTTATCCAGGAAAGGCTGATCGACGAGGTTTTCTGTGATCATTACCCACGCAAGCGCCGAGACCAGCGCTGCATCGGTACCCGGACGGATTGGGATCCACTCGTCTTCACGTCCGGCGCCGGTGTCGGTATAGCGCGGATCGATAATGATCATGCGGGCATTGGATTTGGCGCGGGCCTGTTCGAGGTAATAGGTTACCCCGCCGCCGCTCATGCGGGTTTCGCCCGGGTTGTTACCGAACAGGACGACCAACTTACTGTTTTCGATATCGGACGGGCTGTTGCCGTCCGCCCAGCCGCCGTAGGTATAGTTCAGGCCAGCAGCAATCTGCGCCGATGAGTAGTCGCCGTAGTGGTTGAGATAACCGCCGCAGCAGTTCATCAGGCGTGCCACCAGCGTTTTACCCGGTGGCCAGGAGCGGGTCAGCGTACCGCCGAGCGTCCCAGTGCCGTAGTTCAGGTAGATGGATTCGTTGCCGTACTCTTTGATAAGGCGCTGCATATTGGTGGCGATAATGTCGTAGGCTTCATCCCAGCTAATCCGCTCGAACTTCCCTTCCCCACGCTTACCGACGCGCTTCATCGGATATTTCAGACGGTCCGGATTATACACGCGACGACGCATGGAGCGGCCGCGCAAGCAGGCGCGAACCTGATGTAACCCTTCATAGTTATCGTCCCCGGTGTTGTCGGTTTCGACATATTTTATTTCGCCATCCACTACGTGCATACGCAGCGGACAACGGCTACCGCAGTTTACGGTACAGGCACTCCACACCACTTTTTCCGGAGCTGAGGCTGGGGATAGTGCATCAGCCGCTGAGGCCAGTCGGGTAAAAGGAAGCGTGAAGGCGCTGCTGGCTACGGCCAGGCCGCCTATTGCCGTGGTTTTCATCAACCCACGGCGAGTGACCTCGGCAGCCATTAATGCTTCAGGCGCGTTGATTTTCATAGAGACTCACTTTGGTTGCTCACAAAGAAAAGAGTGGCGGCGCAAACCGCTATGTATTTTTATATACAACGAATTTTTACGTAATCAGCTTTTTATGCTGACTTTCATTCGGAGGAGTATTACTACTTTAGAGGGAGGGGGTATTGCGTCGTGTCAATTCAGAGGCATAAAAAAAGCGCCCAAAGGCGCTTTTTTGTTGTGAGGCAAAGAATTAGCCGATGTACTGCTGGCCTTTCATGTATGGGCGCAGCACTTCAGGGATCTCAATACGACCGTCTGCCTGCTGGTAGTTTTCCAGCACGGCAACCAGCGTACGGCCCACAGCCAGACCAGAACCGTTCAGGGTATGCACCAGACGGGTTTTCTTGTCAGATTTGCTGCGGCAGCGTGCCTGCATACGACGCGCCTGGAAATCCCAGACGTTAGAGCAGGAGGAGATCTCACGATAGGTGTTCTGCGCAGGCACCCACACTTCCAGATCGAAGGTTTTGCAGGCGCCAAAGCCCATATCACCGGTGCACAGGGCCATACGACGGTACGGCAGGCCCAGCAGCTCCAGCACTTTCTCAGCGTGGCCGGTCATCTCTTCCAGCGCGTCCATGGACTCTTCAGGACGGACGATCTGCACCATTTCAACTTTGTCGAACTGGTGCATACGGATCAGACCGCGCGTGTCGCGACCGTAAGAACCTGCTTCAGAACGGAAGCACGGTGAATGTGCCGTTAGCTTAATTGGCAGGTCGTCTTCATCGATGATCTCATCACGCACGAGGTTAGTCAGCGGCACTTCAGCGGTTGGGATCAGCGCGTAGTTGCTGCTGTCTGCTTCCTCGTCCAGCGGACGGGTATGGAACAGATCGCCGGCAA
Source organism: Enterobacter sp. E20 (assembly GCF_000801755.2). NCBI lineage: Bacteria > Pseudomonadati > Pseudomonadota > Gammaproteobacteria > Enterobacterales > Enterobacteriaceae > Enterobacter > Enterobacter sp. E20. The sequence goes on along the minus strand of NZ_CP012999.1, from coordinate 1,519,557 downwards.
ATTTCGGCAGCTGGCCCGTACCGTACAGCGTATCGTGGTTGACCAGATACGGCACGTAGGTTTCGCTGTAGCCATGCTGCTCGGTGTGCAGATCCAGCATGAACTGCGCCAGCGCGCGGTGCAGATGGGCAATCTGGCCTTTCATCACCACAAAACGGGAGCCGGTCAGCTTAACCGCTGCCGCAAAGTCCAGGCCCGCGTGCATTTCGCCCAGCGTCACGTGATCGCGCACTTCGAAGTCAAACTCACGAGGCGTACCCCAGCGTTTCACTTCAACGTTGTCGTTTTCATCTTTGCCGACAGGCACGCTGTCGTCAGGAATATTCGGGATAGCCAGGGCAATATCACGAATCTCGGCCTGAAGAACGTCCAGCTCAGCTTTTGCCTGATCCAGTTCTTCACCCAGTTTGTTCACTTCCAGGCGTAATGGCTCAATATCTTCCCCGCGCGCTTTCGCCTGGCCGATGGATTTCGATCGAGAGTTACGCTCTGCCTGCAGATTTTCAGTTTGTACCTGCAGAACTTTACGACGCTCTTCGAGAGCGCGCAGCTTATCTACATCCAGCTTAAAGCCCCGGCGTGCCAGTTTTTCAGCGACTGCGTCTGGCTCATTACGCAGCAGATTGGGATCGAGCATGCTTATCCTGTGCTTATCGAATTAAAATAGGAAAATGTGACCACAGCCTGCGGCCACAAGGATACATTGCCAACATTACCGCAACGATTGAACTAACGGTAGCGTTTTATAGGGCTATTTTGATCCTGTCCGGCGAGCCAGGTGAGCTTTTCACCAATCTTGCCTTCAAGACCTCTGTTTGTGGGGTGATAATAGCGCGTTTGTGCCATCTCCTGCGGGAAATATTCCTCCCCGGCAGCGTAGGCATTGGGTTCATCATGAGCGTAACGATACTCCTGCCCATATCCCATCTCTTTCATCAGCTTGGTCGGCGCGTTACGCAGGTGAACCGGCACATCGTAGTCCGGACGTTCACGCGCGTCGGACATCGCCGCTTTAAAGGCGGTATAAACCGCATTGCTTTTCGGCGCGCAGGCCAGATAGACAATCGCCTGCGCAATCGCACGTTCGCCTTCCGCAGGTCCAACGCGGGTGAAGCAGTCCCAGGCCGACAGCGCAACCTGCATGGCGCGAGGATCGGCATTACCGACATCTTCTGACGCAATCGCCAGACAGCGACGCGCGACATATAACGGATCGCCGCCCGCAGTGATAATGCGCGCGTACCAGTAAAGCGCCGCATCCGGCGCGCTGCCGCGCACGGACTTATGCAGCGCCGAGATCAGGTCGTAAAAACGGTCGCCTTTGTTATCGAAACGCGCGCTGCGCTCCCCCGCAATTTCGGTGAGCAGCTCCTGCTTCAGCACCCGCTTCCCGGCATCGTTGATTTCGGCCATGTCGGCCATCATTTCCAGCGTGTTCAGCGCACGCCGCGCATCACCGTTGACCAGCTCGGCAATCGCACGACGCGTGTCGTCAGGCAGAACGATATCCTGCCCGCCGTAGCCGCGCGCTTTGTCGTCCATCGCCTGGGTGAGAACCTTTTCGATATCCTCGATGGTGAGCGATTTGAGCAGGTAAACGCGCGCGCGGGAAAGCAGCGCCGAGTTCAGTTCAAACGATGGGTTTTCGGTGGTCGCACCGATGAAGAAGATCGTGCCGTCTTCAATATGCGGCAGGAAGGCATCCTGCTGGCTCTTGTTGAAGCGGTGGACTTCGTCCACGAAGAGGATGGTGCGCCGCCCGGCATTGCGGTTCTGCCGCGCACGCTCGATCGCCTCACGGATCTCTTTCACGCCGGAGGTGACCGCCGAGATACGTTCAACGTCCGCGTTGGCATAGCGGGCGATCACTTCTGCAAGCGTGGTCTTGCCGGTGCCAGGGGGTCCCCAGAGGATCATGGAGTGAAGATGCCCGGCCTCAATGGCGCGCGGCAACGGCTTACCGGCAGCCAGCAGATGTTGCTGGCCGATGTACTGCGCTAAATTTTCTGGCCGCATACGGGCGGCCAGAGGTTGAAACGCGTTATCTGAAAAATCGAGCGACAGATTGCCCACTCACGCCTCTTACTTATTGCGTTGGTCGTCCACCGTTACGCCCTGCGGCGGGGTAAAGGTGAATTTCGATGCATCAACGGCGCCGTTTTGCTGAGACTTGAGCTGGTAGCTGCTGCGCTGATCGTCCTGCTCAACCGCGCCAAACTGATTAATCGTACCGTTGGTGCTTACGTTAATGGTGAACTGCTTCAGGTTGCCGTTGCTGCCTTTCGGCGTCAGGACAAACTCGTCACCCGTCTGTTTAATATTGTACTGCTGCCAGTCGCTGGACTGGTTACGGGCAATCAGCATAAACGGCGTATTGCTGGTGGCATCTTTCAGCCAGGTCGCCGTTGCCTGCTCAACGAACGGGTTGAAGAACCATAAGGTTTTGCCGTCAGACACCAGGATACTCTCATCCGGCTGGGTCATATGCCAGTTAAACAGATTTGGGCGTTTTACCCACAAATCTCCCTGACCTTCCTGCACCGCGTTGCCGCTGCCGTCAGTCACTTTTTGCGTGAAGCTGGCGTGGAAGCTGCTTACTTTATCCAGTCGGCTTTTAAGGTCGCTGGCTGCATCAGCCCAGACGCTGCTGGCGACAAAACTGGTGAGTAATGCACAGGCGATGGCGATTTTTTTCATTGTTATTCCTTAAAATACGTCTTCCCGATATGGGGTTTCCGTCTTCTATTCTGGACCTGCCCGAAGGCAGGCGACAGAAGAAAATGCTTAATTTTGGCTGATTTACCCTTCTTTGCAATCGCTGAAGGTTAATCAAACGGCGGTGGTGCCAGCACCTCGCGGTTACCGTTATGCCCCTGCTCGCTCACAATACCCTGCGCTTCCATCTGCTCGATGATGCGCGCCGCGCGGTTATAGCCGATGCGGAACTGACGCTGCACGCCAGAGATGGACGCTTTGCGTTTTTCGGTAACGAAGTTAACCGCCTGATCGAATAACGGATCCAGCTCTTCGCCGCCGTCGAAGCCACCGCCGCCGCCTTCGCTTTCCGTGTCGCTGGTAATACCGTCAACGTATTGCGGACGACCGCGCGCTTTCCAGTCCTGCACGACGGCGTGAACTTCCTCATCGCGGACGAACGCACCGTGGACACGCACCGGAGAGGTGGAGTTCGGGCCGGAATAGAGCATATCACCCATACCCAGCAGCGACTCTGCGCCGCCCTGGTCAAGAATGGTACGGGAGTCAATTTTACTGGATACGGTAAAGGCGATACGCGTCGGGATGTTCGCTTTGATAAGACCAGTGATCACGTCCACGGAAGGACGCTGGGTCGCCAGCACAAGGTGAATACCGGCCGCACGCGCTTTCTGCGCCAGACGGGCAATCAGCTCTTCTACTTTCTTACCGACGGTCATCATCAGGTCAGCGAATTCATCGACCAGCACGACGATATAAGGCAGTTTTTCCAGCACCGGATGCTGGGCATCCATGCTGTCACCCGGCTTCCAGTAAGGATCCGGGATCGGACGCCCCATGCGCACCGCCTGGGCAATTTTCTCGTTATAACCGGCCAGGTTACGCACGCCCAGCGCAGACATCAGCTTGTAGCGGCGTTCCATCTCGTTGACGCTCCAGCGCAGGGCGTTGGCGGCGTCTTTCATGTCGGTGACCACTTCGGTCAGCAGATGCGGGATGCCTTCGTAGACCGACAGTTCGAGCATTTTCGGGTCGATCATGATGAAACGCACATCTTCCGGCTGCGCTTTATAGAGCATGCTGAGGATCATGGCGTTCACACCGACAGACTTACCGGAACCGGTGGTACCCGCTACCAGCAGGTGAGGCATTTTGGCGAGATCCGCGACTACCGGATCGCCAGCGATATCTTTACCCAGCACCACGGTCAGCGGAGATGGGTTATCGCGGAATTTGGTGTTATCCAGCACTTCACGCAGGTAGACGGTCTGACGTTTCTTGTTCGGCAGCTCAAGGCCAACGTACGGTTTGCCCGGTATTACTTCCACCACTCGCACAGCAACGGTCGAGAGAGAACGCGCCAGGTCGCGGGACAGGTTGGAAATACGCGCGGCTTTCACGCCAGGCGCCAGGTTCAGTTCAAAACGGGTGATCACAGGACCCGGCGAGTAGTTCACCACGTCCGCCTTGATGCGGAAGTCAGCCAGACGCGCTTCAACCAGACGCGCCATCTGCTCCAGCGCGAAGGTATCGACCGGCTCCACTTCTGACGGCGGCGGCGTTAACAGATCCAGAGACGGCAGCGGCGTGCTTGGACGCTGCAGCGGACGGCTGTCACCGTTACGCATCAGCAGCGGGTGAATCAGACTTTCCTGCGGCTGAGGCGCAGGCTGCTGGAACTGCGGCGGCTGTGGTGGCTGCTGCGGTTGCTGAACAGGTTGATGCGGCTGCGCATACGGCTGCTGAACAGGCTGCTGCGGCTGCGCGTAGGCCTGTGATGCTGGCTGCTGGCGCACAGGCTCAGCTTCCGGCATCACGCTCGGGGTAAATAAAGGCTCGCTCGGGCCATCATCCACCAGATCCTTCATCGGCGAGAATTCAAAATCAGACAGCGAGAACGGATTTGCGCCAGCCGGTTGTTCACCGGAATAGCGCTGCTGCTGGGTGGCGGCGAACTGGCGTGCCAGTTCTGCTTCAGCCGCGTCATCTTCGTCTTCCAGCATAGGTTCATCGTGCTGGTATTCATTACCGTAGCGCTGATTCTGCTGCGCGGCGAACTGACGGGCCAGCTCGTCCTGCTCCATTTCATCGGCGTCATCTTCGTACTCAGGCTCGCGCGCTTTCTCTTCCGCCATACGCTGGGAAGGCAGCTTGATGCCATAAGAGGCAAGCTCACGGCGGGTTGGAACGCGAACGCGGTTAGGGCGAGGCAGTTGCGGACCAATCCCCTCCTTCACCTGAGGACGTGGTGTGCCACTGGTTGCCAGGCTAAAGACAGGTGCAGCTACGGCTGCGGCCGCGGTAGCCTGCTTCACGCTTTCCGCTACGGGTGCGACTGCAGGCGTCGGGTCGATCGGTGGAACGGAAACAGAAGGCGCTTTCGTCACCGGCTCCTGCACCGGTTCAGGTACAGGCTGGTACCAGGCCGCCAGCTGCTCGCGTTCACGCGCGCGACGCTCTTCAACTTCTTCAAAATAGTACATCGGTGGACGAGAGGGTTTTACCTCTTCCACGATTTCAGGTTCAGGCTGCGGCTCTACATAAGGCTGCACAGGTTCAACCGGTTCAGGCACATACTCCTGATAAGGTTGGGCCACAGGCTGTTCATAGTGCGGGGACTCTTGTGGTTCATACGAAGGCTGCGGCGGCTGATATGGCTGCTGCCACTGCTCCTGCTGCACAGGGATGTAGCTTTCAGGTTCAGGCGCGATAACCGGCTCCGGCGTGTGAACGCCTGGCGCAGTCTGCCAGTCAACCTGAGGCTGCTGAATAACGGATTCCGGCGGCGAAACCGGCGCGGATGGCGTCACGGCGTCGACAGGCGCGGCATACGCCTGCGCAGCGGTCGTCGCGGCTGCGGCGGCTGCAACCGGCTCGGTAACCGAATGGCCATTTAACAGCGGATCGTATTCGTCGAAGTCACCCGGAGTGGCCCGGCTGCCGGAGAAGAGCACATCGTCAGGATCGACGGCGACACCTGCAGCGCGATACGCCACCTGCTCGTCTTCATCCATGCGTTTACCGGAGAAGAGCGCCGCATCGGTTTTACGACCCAGCGGGTTGGCAAATTTCTCAGCAACACGCTGACGACGCGCCAGCGCGCCGCGCAGAATACGCGCACGACGAGACTCTCGACGCTGCACAGGCGCGTCATCTTCCTCTTCATCTTCGTACTCGTCTTCATCAACCCACGTATCGTCACGGCGAGTACGGTTGCTGGCGAAAGTCAGAATGGTGAGGATAAAACTTCCGATCTTCTCGGCAATGCTCACCCAGGACCAGCCGGTAAACAGCGTCAGCCCGGCCGCCCAGATGCAGAGCAGCGCCAGCGTGCCGCCGCTGCTGTGCAGCATCGGCTGCAGCGCAGAACTGAGTAAACTGCCGATCACTCCGCCAGAGGCGAAGTACCAGATATCATCCGCATTGATTGCCGCCAGCCCGCACGAGGTGAGGATCAGCGCCAGCGCGCCAATCAGGCGCAGCGACACGGCAAAATAGTCGATGTAATCATCGTTCTGACGATGACGCCACGCAAACCAGCATCCGCCAATGATAATGACGGGAAGGGTGTAGGCCATCACACCGAAAATGAAGAACAGCGTGTCCGCAAGCCAGGCACCGGGGACACCGCCTAAATTATGGATAGGCTCATGCCATGCAGTTTGTGACCAGCTGGGATCTGAGGGGTTGAAACTGAGTAAGGCTGCCATCAGCCAGACGGCAAAAAGGGCAATAACAATCAGCAAAGCCTCGAGGAGACGACGTCCGCTGCTTAGCTTCGATAGTGTGACTTCTTTGTCTTCAGTGTATTCCTGGCTCAAAAAAGGCTCTCCAGGTATCAGGCATATCCTGCCTTTTTGCTAAAACGGACAACAGCGCCGGGACTCCCCGGCACTGTTGCTGTATGGATTAACAGGAGTGTAATCAAACTACGCTGATTTTGCACCTGTTCCGTGTTAGCGCGTCTTAATAACCAGACGATTGCTCTGTTTGACCTCTTCCATCACCACATACGTACGGGTGTCGTTCACGCCTGGCAGACGCAGCAGGGTTTCCCCCAGCAGCTTACGGTAGGCGGACATATCAGGCACACGGGTTTTCAACAGGTAGTCGAAATCACCGGATACCAGATGACACTCTTGAATTTCTTCAAGTTTTTGTACAGCGGCGTTAAATTGCTCAAACACATCCGGCGCACCACGATTCAGAGTAATCTCAACAAATACCAGAAGTGAGGCATCCAGATAATGCGGGTTCAGCAGAGCAGTATAGCCCTGAATGAAACCCTGTCTTTCCAGTCGGCGCACACGCTCAAGGCACGGCGTCGGGGAAAGTCCCACACGTTTTGAAAGCTCGACGTTGGAAATACGCCCATCCTTTTGCAATTCATTAAGAATGTTACGATCGATACGGTCGAGATCTTTGCCAGGGCGCTTCTTGCTATCTACCATTATTATTGTCTCTCTGTATTCCTTCCCTACTCCTGCCTGGACCCTGTGCACATCACTGTTCAGAGCCTGTACCCGTTAGTCATCACATCGCCTGGTTTTGTATTAGACGCGATGCGGATTCGGGTTCTGTTGGTAAGAAGACCGTTGCCCGAAGGCAGTCACCGACATCACGTATGGCGTCTGTCCACGCCATGCGTAGATTTCACTGACCCGGTAAAAATGGCATTTACGTGCATGCCTATGCGGCATACGGTTAACGCGGTTTTTTTTCTTCCTTGAATGTTTTCGCAAAAGCGCAGGGGATTGTCAAAGCAAAACATCGTTTTTTAGTACAACATGCCGGATATTCATTACGGCAGGGTATTAATCCTCATTTTATTGCCTTACAAACGACCGGTTTTCAGGCGAAAGCGTGATGTTATAGCGCCTCATTCATCGCCCGTGGCTATTACACAGATTGATATCAAAATTGCTGCGCTCTTTTTTTACGACAACAAATTCCCTACAATCCTGCCAAATGTCTGCCAACAACAATGGGGATCTCATGGGCACGGCCAAACACAGTAAGCTGCTAATCCTTGGTTCTGGACCTGCGGGATATACCGCAGCGGTCTATGCTGCACGCGCTAACCTGCACCCGGTACTCATCACCGGGATGGAAAAAGGCGGTCAGCTGACCACCACCACCGAAGTGGAAAACTGGCCAGGGGACCCGAACGACCTGACCGGGCCGCTGCTGATGGAACGTATGCACGAGCATGCCGCTAAATTCGAAACTGAAATTCTGTTCGACCACATCAATAAGGTCGATCTGCAGAACCGTCCGTTCCGCCTGACGGGCGACAGCGGCGAATATACCTGTGACGCGCTGATCATCGCCACCGGCGCCTCTGCCCGTTACCTCGGTCTGCCATCCGAAGAAGCGTTCAAAGGCCGCGGCGTCTCTGCCTGCGCAACCTGTGACGGTTTCTTCTACCGCAATCAGAAAGTCGCGGTCATCGGCGGCGGCAACACCGCAGTGGAAGAAGCGCTCTACCTGGCGAACATTGCCTCTGAGGTGCACCTGATCCACCGTCGCGAAACCTTCCGCGCGGAGAAGATCCTGATCAAACGTCTGATGGATAAAGTGGCAAGCGGCAACATCGTGCTGCACACCAACCGTACCCTGGAAGAGGTGACGGGCGACCAGATGGGCGTTGCCGGTCTGCGTATCCGTGATACCCAGAACACCGATAACGTCGAAACGCTTGAAGTGGCGGGTCTGTTCGTGGCGATCGGTCACAGCCCGAACACCGCGATCTTCGACGGTCAGCTGGAGCTGGAAAACGGCTACATCAAAGTGCAGTCCGGCATTCACGGTAACGCGACCCAGACCAGCATCCCGGGCGTGTTCGCGGCTGGCGACGTAATGGACCATATTTATCGTCAGGCGATCACCTCTGCGGGCACCGGCTGTATGGCCGCGCTCGACGCTGAACGCTACCTCGATGGACTGGCTGAACAAGGTAAATAATCTTTACAAGTCAGTAACAAACGTAAATAAAGGCGGCGATAAGTCGCCTTTATTGTCTCCCCGTTGTAACATTGCGCTGCCCAATTTCTAATAACGTCACCTGCAAAGTACGCAATGGAAAAAACCCGTCAACAAGAGTTAACACGCTGGCTGAAACAGCAAAGCGTTATTTCCCGCCGCTGGCTTACGATTTCCCGTCTCCTGGGGTTCGTTAGCGGTCTGTTGATTGTTGCCCAGGCATGGCTGCTGGCCCGCATTCTTAATCACATGATCATGGAGAACATCCCGCGCGAAGCGCTGTTGCTGCCTTTTATTGTCCTGATCCTGATTTTTATCCTGCGCGCCTGGGTGGTGTGGCTGCGTGAGCGCGTCGGTTTTCACGCCGGACAGCATATCCGCTACGAGATCCGCCGCCAGGTGCTCGATCGTCTTCAGGAAGCCGGGCCCGCGTGGATCCAGGGTAAACCAGCCGGTAGCTGGGCGACGCTGATCCTTGAGCAGATTGACGATATGCACGACTACTATGCGCGCTATCTGCCGCAGATGGCCCTTGCCGTCTTCGTTCCGCTGCTGATCGTGATCGCCATCTTCCCGGTGAACTGGATGGCTGCGCTGATTCTGATGGGCACCGCCCCGCTGATCCCGCTGTTTATGGCGCTGGTCGGCATGGGGGCTGCGGATGCCAACCGCCGTAACTTCCTGGCACTGGGTCGCCTGAGCGGCCATTTCCTCGATCGTCTGCGCGGCATGGAGACGTTACGCATTTTTGGCCGCGGTGAAGCGGAAACCGAAAACATTCGCCTGGCATCGCAGGGCTTCCGTCAGCGCACTATGGAAGTTTTACGCCTTGCATTCTTGTCTTCCGGCGTACTGGAATTCTTTACCTCGCTGTCGATTGCCCTCGTAGCGGTCTACTTCGGCTTCTCCTACCTTGGCGCGCTGGATTTCGGCCATTACGGCACGGCGGTAACCCTTTCAGCCGGTTTCCTGGCGCTGATCCTGGCCCCGGAGTTTTTCCAGCCGCTTCGCGATCTGGGAACCTTCTATCACGCCAAAGCGCAGGCAGTTGGCGCAGCCGATAGTCTGAAAACGTTCCTGGAAACGCCGCTGGCACACCCGGAGCGGGGTGACGTGACGCTGAATGCTAAAGACCCCGTGACCATTGAAGCGCAGGACTTTTCTATTCTGTCACCCGAAGGCAAAGTGCTCGCGGGTCCGCTGAACTTTACCTTACCTGCCGGACAACGGGTGGTGCTCGTCGGCACCAGCGGTTCCGGTAAAAGTTCTCTGCTGAATGCGCTATCCGGCTTTATGACCTACACGGGTTCACTGCGGATCAACAAAACCGAACTGCGCAACCTCGATCCAGACGCCTGGCGTAAACAGCTTAGCTGGGTGGGCCAAAACCCACAGCTTCCAGCCTCAACGCTGCGCGAAAACGTCCTGCTGGCGCGCCCGGACGCGCGTGAAGATGAACTGCAGTCGGTTCTCGACCGCGCCTGGGTCAGCGAGTTTCTGCCCCTGCTCCCGCAAGGTGTAGATACCGTGGTCGGCGATCAGTCCGCCGGGCTGTCGGTCGGACAGGCGCAGCGCGTAGCCGTTGCCCGCGCGTTGTTGAATCCTTGCCAGCTGATGCTGCTGGATGAGCCCGCCGCCAGCCTGGACGCCCACAGCGAACAGCGCGTAATGGAGGCCCTGAACGCCGCCTCCCGGCAGCAAACCACCCTGATGGTCACCCATCAGCTGGAGGGGATTGCCGACTGGGACCAGATCTGGGTCATGGAGAACGGCCGTATTGTTGAGCAAGGTGATTACGCCTCTCTCGTTGCCGCGCAGGGACCGTTTGCCGCCCTGCTGGCGAACCGTCAGGAGGACATCTGATGCGTGCTCTGCTGCCTTATCTTGCGCTCTATAAACGCCACAAATGGATGCTGACGCTGGGGATTGTGCTGGCGATTGTCACGCTGCTCGCCAGCATTGGCCTGCTCACGCTTTCCGGCTGGTTCCTGTCGGCCTCGGCCGTCGCGGGCTTTGCCGGTTTATACAGCTTCAACTATATGCTCCCGGCTGCCGGCGTTCGCGGTACCGCCATCACGCGGACTGCCGGACGCTATTTCGAACGGCTGGTCAGCCACGACGCCACTTTCCGCGTGCTGCAGCACCTGCGCATCTACACCTTCAGCAAACTGCTGCCCCTCTCCCCTGCCGGGCTGGCGCGTTTTCGTCAGGGTGAATTACTTAACCGTGTTGTTGCGGATGTCGACACGCTGGATCACCTTTACCTGCGCGTGATTTCCCCGATCGTGGGCGCGTTTGTGGTGATTGTGGTGGTCACGCTGGGGCTGTCTGTTCTGGATGTTTCCGTTGCGCTGACGCTGGGCGGGATCATGCTGCTGACGCTCATCATTCTGCCGCCGCTGTTTTACCGCGCCGGGAAATCCACCGGGGAAAACCTGACGCGCCTGCGCGGAGACTACCGCCAGCAGCTCACCTCCTGGCTTCAGGGGCAGGCAGAGCTGACGATTTTTGGCGCCAGCAAGCGCTATCGCGCCCGCATGGAAAGTACGGAGCTTAACTGGCATGAGGCCCAGCGCCGCCAGTCGGAGCTGACGGCCTTTTCTCAGGCGCTGATGATGTTAATCGGCGGCGTGGCGGTGATTGCCATGCTGTGGCTAGCTTCCGGCGATGTCGGGGGGAATTCACAGCCGGGTCCTCTTATTGCCCTTTTCGTCTTCTGCGCGCTGGCGGCGTTTGAGGCGCTGGCCCCGGTGACGGGCGCCTTCCAGCATCTTGGTCAGGTGATCGCCTCTGCCCTGCGCATCACGCAGATTGCCGAACAGGAGCCTGAAGTCACGTTCAGTGCCGGGCAGACCGCGGTACCAGAGCAGGTTGCGCTGACGCTTGAAGATGTCACCTTCGCCTATGACAAACAGGCGCAGAACGCGCTGGACGGTATCAACCTTTCTGTTAACGCAGGACAGCGGATGGCGATCCTCGGCCGTACCGGCTGCGGTAAATCGACGCTGCTGCAGTTGCTGACCCGCGCCTGGGATCCGCAGCGCGGCCAGATTCGTTTTAATAACACGTTGCTGACCGATTTCAGCGAGCAGGCCCTGCGCAAGACGGTGAGCGTCGTTCCGCAGCGCGTGCACCTGTTTAGCGCCACCCTGCGCGATAACCTGCTGCTGGCCGCGCCAGAGGCCTCTGATGATGCGCTTCGCGCCGTGCTGGAGCAGGTCGGGCTGCAAAAACTGCTTGAGGACGACGGGCTAAACAGCTGGCTGGGCGAAGGCGGCCGTCAGCTGTCCGGCGGTGAACTGCGCCGTCTGGCAATTGCGCGCGCGCTGCTGCACGATGCGCCGCTGATGCTGCTCGACGAACCCACCGAGGGGCTGGATGCCACCACCGAGAGCCAAATCCTTGATTTGCTGGCGAATGTCATGACCGGCAAAACCGTGCTGATGGTCACACACCGCCTGCGCGGACTGGCGAGTTTTGATCAGATAATTGTGATGGACAACGGACACATTATTGAGCAAGGTAGTCACGCAGAGCTGTTGGCGAAACAGGGTCGCTACTACCAGTTTAAACAGCGTCTGTAGACTATATTTGTAGCGTCCTTACTCGCGTACTGGAGTTTTGCTGTCATGCGCCTGGTCCAGCTTTCTCGTCATAACATCGCGTTCCCTTCTCCGGAAGGGGCGCTGCGTGAGCCCAACGGGCTGCTGGCCCTTGGTGGTGACCTCAGTCCCGCACGGCTTTTGATGGCGTACCAGCGCGGTATATTTCCCTGGTTTTCCCCCGGCGATCCGATTTTATGGTGGTCCCCCGATCCGCGTGCCGTGCTGTGGCCAGCGCAGTTTCACGCGAGCCGCAGCATGAAGCGTTTCCATGCGAAATCACCCTACCGCGTCACCCTCAACCACGCCTTTGGTCAGGTCATTGAAGGCTGCGCTGAAGACCGCTATGAAGGGACATGGATAACCCGCGATATCATTACTGCCTACCACCAGCTCCATGAGCTTGGCTACGCCCACTCCATCGAGGTGTGGGAAGGCGGAGCACTCGTCGGCGGCATGTACGGCGTGGCGCAAGGCACGCTATTTTGCGGCGAGTCGATGTTCTCTCGTGCGGTTAACGCCTCGAAAACCGCGCTGCTGGTCTTCTGCGAGGCGTTTGCCCAGCGCGGCGGACGCCTGATCGATTGTCAGGTGCTCAACGAGCACACGGCCTCGCTGGGTGCTGTTGAAATCCCGCGACGCCAGTACATCGAACATCTCGATACCAGTCGTCAGGAGAAGCTCCCGCGCGACTTCTGGATACCGAGAACGCTCTTTATGCCCGATGCCTAAATGTTTTCCGCATATTTTTTGTGAGGGTGTTATAATTATGCCGCAGAGTAGCTTCTGCCTGTTGCCCCGCCGCCGTTTGGGACCCTCGCTTCAGATAACGTCCTGACGTTTATCCTGTTGTCTCCCCTTTACGAATGCGCTTCCTGTTCGGTTGTACCGTGACGCTTGGGCAATGCGCCGAAACTGTTTTGCTGCGTTTTAATCGCGCAATTCTTTACTTAATTGATGAATTTCGGCATTATCTTGCCGGTTCAAAACTTGGTAGTGATACCCCAGAGGATTAGATGGCCAAAGAAGACAATATTGAAATGCAGGGTACCGTACTTGATACGTTGCCTAATACCATGTTTCGCGTAGAGCTGGAAAACGGTCACGTGGTAACTGCGCACATCTCCGGTAAAATGCGCAAAAACTACATCCGCATTTTGACGGGCGACAAAGTGACTGTTGAACTGACCCCGTACGACCTGAGCAAAGGCCGCATTGTCTTCCGTAGTCGCTAATTGTTTTCGCCTGTAATGGCAGATGAATATTAAATAAGGCCGGGATTTTCCCGGCCTTACTTTTTTGTGCTGCAGGCTATTATTTGAACAATTATTTGTCCGTTCGATTCAGCGTCAGGGCTGTCTGTTCGACAGCAATGCCCTTTTAATGGCTGTGTCTTGCTAAGCTATCAGCCGTTTGCCACCTGATAACCTATATTTATCAAAGCATCAAGCTCGTCTTTTGCAAACAACCTTGCCCGGTAGCATTCACCAGGGAACTCTGGATAGCCATCCATCGAGCAAATCAGATCGTAGATTGTGGCAATAATATGGCCTGTTGCATCGCTGATAAAGAAAGAGCGTGCGTGGTTGGTGTAGATGCCATAGTAGTCACCATAATCTATTGCTGCCCCCATAAAATCAGTGACCTGAGGAACACGATCGGAGGGTAACTGGATAATGCTACCTGCCTGGGTTGCTGTATTGGCGACGAGATCAACAGCATAGAACATGACTCTCACAGGATCGGTTTTGTAAGAATCAGCCGTTGAATCACGTGTAATATCTCGAGTCACCGCATTGCCTTCATTATCAACGCAGGAGCGATTATCAAAGAGCGAAAGAACAAATTTTCCTTCAGTCTCATTGCTTAACCCAGCAAAAGCGCTATTTTTAGTGACGAATACGGTATGAGCACCATTTTCAAAACTCTCAATACCGGAAGTATCTATCTGCGTAACGCCCTGTCCTGCTGCGAAATTACTGTTAAATCCCCCGGTATTAATACTCCATAATATCTTGCCGTCGGCAGGAGAAATACCAAACGTCAGGCCTGCAGAGCGAGTATGGACAACAATCGCTTCAGCATTTGCCTCGCCTGCGGGGATCCAGGAAAGCGAGTTAAGGTGAGCATCGTTTGTGGGGCTATTATTCAGGATCTGAGTATTATCAAATGCACGGGTATAATTTTTTGCCCACAGCATCACGCCTGTCTTTTCATCAAATTTTAAAATTGATGCGTCCTGTCTCATCGTGTTGGTCGAACGGTCCGGGTTATCATTACCAATCATGAAAAGATTATCGGCGGAATCCCAAATCAGGTCGTGGGTGTTAGCATAGCGGTTACCATCGCGGTCACGTAAATCAAACTCCAGAATCTCGTTGCCCAAAATATCGATTTTGAAAAAGCGTCGCCCATACCAGTGTTCATCTTCATCACTGCCGATATAGAAATAACCATTATGCGTTTTTAGCATCTGATTACGGTAGGGCTGAGCATAATAGCAGCGAAGATCGCCGTTCCGGTCGTAACCATCACAATTGGTAGTCATTAACCAACTGTTTCCCCATACGGTCGTGAAGTTAGCGGGATCCGTTTGCTCAATATCGATATGGAAAATTGTCCCATCGCGGTAGAGTTGTTCCTGTGTGCTTACCTGGATGGTTTGATTAAAAATTTCCACTCCGCTAAGGTTTTTAAAGGCAACCTGCACCTGGTTAAGGTAGTTTGCATACAGTCCAATAACCGGAATTTTTATCTCAGGTAAAGAGACAATGTCATTTGAAGAATACGTAAAGTCTAAACTTGTCGTGCTAGTCGATCTTCCCAGTACCGTATAGGAATATGTTATCGCCTCATCAATTATAAACTTCAGATAGACCGCAAGCTGGTTGTTAGCAGGGGCGAGTTCCATTCCAAGATAGGTAATTGCCATATTATTCACCTGTTGTTAATTATTACTGTGTAACTTCTTTTACTCGCATCTCATTCACCTGTTGGGGAATGATCTTATTTCCTTTCACCAGATAATCAATAACCGCATTGGAAAGGTTATATCCACCTTTTACCTGTTTGTTCTGACCATCAATGAATGCAGTAAAACCATCGCCACCAGGGGCAAGGAAACTATTTGTCGCTACGCGATAGGTATCAGAGTCTACAATTGGCTTGCCATTAAGCGTAAGTAGCACAACGCGTTGCCCGACAGGTTTATGTTGGTCGTAGCGCATCTCCAGTCCTTTCGACATCTGCAAAACACCGTTAGTGAGTGAAGCACTATGCTCCATAAGATTTCGTAAGGATTTCCCATTCAAATCCATTACGGTAAGCTCATTTGGAAACGGGAACGCGCTAATAACATCGCCGAGGGTTATCGGACCGGCATTCAAATCAGCCCGCAGACCACCTGAATTAGTGAGCGCCAGTTGCGCATCAGGCGCAGCGGCAAGCATTGCATCGGTAAATAAATTGCCCAGCGAAGATGATTCCCCGTAGGCGCGCGTAAGCGTAACAGGCGTCTCTCCAACTTTTTGGCGAACCGTTTCGGAGAGCTGTTTATTCCAGCTATCAATAACACTCTGAGTTGCCGGATCGGGTTTCCATTCATCAGCGTAAAGGGTTTTAAGTTCGAAGCTTTTTATTTTGTTGTGATGTTTTTTTAGATCCACATCCAGGACCAGCTTACCAATATCAATCCCACCGCTGTCAGTCGAAAGCACCAGCGTGTTACCTACTTTAAGCGGCTCCGGCGTCCCAACATGCGCATGTCCGGTAATCAGAATATCCAGTCCTTTCACCTGCTTCGCCGTCTGGATATCCTTATCAAGGGCGCGTTTGACATCAGTATTGCCGATACTGGACTGGCGTGCAGGGAAACCTTCATGCATGAGTGCAACGGTTATATCTACTTTTCCACGTAGTTCATCCAGATAACGCTGGAGATATTTCACCTCGTTACGCGCTTCAATGCCCTGACGCATTGACGATGAAACGGTATCATCGAAAGCGAATACGCCATGCAACCCAATGACCCCAATTTTAACGCCATCCTTTTCAAGGATTGTATACGGCTTATTCCAGAAAAGGACATTACTATTTTTATAAAACACGTTACCTAACAGTATCGGGAATTTAGCCTGACTGAGCTGTATCAGCGTATTATCCCATCCATGGTCGAACTCATGATTGCCGACAGACGCAGCATCAAATGACATTGTATTCATAATATCTATGATTGCCCGCCCTTTTGTCAGGCTGCTAATGTACGGACCGGTAAAGTAATCTCCAGCATCGAAATAAAAAGTAGCCTTATTCTTTTGCTTTTCTTGCTTGACGTAAGTCGCAATATTTGCGAAGCCACCGACAGCTCTTTTACCTTCTGCAACATAAGGGAGTTTATAGGGCTCAACATGTGCATGCAGGTCATTGGTATAAATGACGGTAACGTCCTGCGCTGGACTTAGCGAAGCATATCCCGATAGTAATAAAACCGCGATTACTGTTTTTTTCATTTTTTAACTCTCGAATTAAAGAAAGAATTTCATTATCGATTAGCAAAAAACAGATTTTGTGAACCTTCTCACGACATATGGAAAAGGGAGACGCGAAAATTTGCGACTAACAGAATCAGTTGGTGAAGCACATGGAATCCGCTCCAAAAATAGATCTCAATGTTTGTAAAAGCTGGTCATGTCCAAATCTCGGAATACCAGATGCGAGTGATTATGTTTTTCCTGTTTATCGTCTGGGCTACGCTGCACTTGAATGTCAAAAATGTGGCAGTCTTCCTCCTCTGTTTAATACCAAAGAATGTGACGAGTGGTTCAGTCAATTCATGCAACGAAAATTAGGAAATACAGGACAAGGTTGTCCCCGCTGTTTTACAGCGCACATCATTCGCTATGGATACACAAAAGCCAGAACACCCCGCTTTCAATGTTGCACCTGCCGTTATGTATTTACTCCACACTATGACAATGCTGTAGGCCTGAATAAAAATCTCACCCTTCTTTCCCAGCTCGAACAAGGGGTGCACTCTGGTGAAACGACAAACCAAAGGGTCCTTGCACACGCGGTTAACGGGTTCGAACACGATCTGCATGTTTCACTCCCTGCGCTAACAAGGGTGTCAACGACCACAATGGTTATACCGTTTCAGGGTCATTCTGCGAGGCAGAAACTGTATGTTGTGATCAGTGCCGATGCTGACTCCGGCAAAATTATTCAAGTAACAACCAACTATTGCGACTGGAAGGCAGGTGATTCATTGCTCTATCAGGGTTCTAAGTCTTTCCCTTCTTCGATACTACCGTCGAGCAATACCGATCTTATTCGGGAGCAAGAGATGCAATTTCTTAAACGGAGTCAATTTGATGAAATTCAGTACGGTAGTGCCGAGCTTAAGCGAAACGACCGGGGAAGCATGGTCCGTCCTGTCATTACCATACACAGTCATTTCCAGAGATTAAAACGACGCTTCCCGGGTGTAACCGATCATTATCTCGCCCACGAGTGCGTTTTGCGCGGCGGGGCTATAACGGCCTGGTCAACAGAAGTCCGACTTGGGAAAACCGATCTTTGGTTTGTGTCTGAAAATATTGAAAACGCCAACCTCTCTGACAAAGCATTTTGCCTTACTGGTAGCTGGAAAATAGGATGGTGGAAAAATGTGTGGCAGCGTTGGGATAATGGCGAGATATGCAAGATGATTGGCCTACTGACCGGACAGCAAAGTACAGCGGAGCCCGCGTTGATTTCACTTGCATCCTGCACTGCATTTGCTGTCTGGCTGAAATCCCATCCATGGTCATTACGATGTCATAACTTTGGGGCGCGGGTAGTGAGCCAGCATTTAGTGGGTCTTGGCTGTATTTACAACCAACAGATGAAGGAAAATTCAGGCAGTTAAGGGCTACATAACGCGAGCTGTACGGCAGCGAACTGCACTATTTTATTGTCATCAAAAGTTATTAACGTCTTCCCGTAACACCCATTTTTACGAAGATTAATCCATTTGGCGTCAGAGGAACTCCCCCGACGCCTCGGATCGACGTCAGGAAATAATGTGAATTACCGTTTTTGCACTTTGAGGTGCAACGACATCTGCGGCCATCGAATGCGTTATGTCATGCAGCAGTCCCGTCAGGTGCGGCAACATATCGCGGTCAAAATGCGATACCAGCAGTATGTGGTTTAACGCCCGGCAGTAATCACACTTTGTTTCGGTATCTTCCAGCAGCCACTCTTTTTGTCGCGGTTGTTCCGCTTCGTCCTCAAATTCCACCACCTGAAAATCACACATTTATTCTGTGAGGCCAGCTTTCATTTCTTCCAGATACGCACCCAGGCAGCGGCAAACGGGCTGCGTTTGTGGGAGTGATGTGCAGTCGAGGAGGATTTCAGTGAGCAGTTTGCAGCGCTCTGCAAGGGTTGGGAGATCGGGGTTGAGGGAGAGTTCGCTGTAAAGCAGTGAAAGATTGTTATGTTCCATTTGATTTTGACTCCGTGTGAAATGATGAGATCTCCACCCGAACGCCAACTCAGGTGGCAGACTGAACCGGTTTGGCGTACCGACCCACACGGGAAAATCGGCGCTTCAAAAGAAGCCCCGGTTCAGCCCACCATAATTGAGTCTGCGGATTATATCGCTAGCTTTCAAAAGTGTGAACGAACCTGATGATAGTTGACGTATCAACATCATTTCTCATGTGTAATCAGGACGCCAATCCCGGCACCTGATTTTGCAGGTGCGCCGCCATTTTATTACTGTAGATTTATCCAGCAACTGACTTCGAAAGAAACTGGAAAGCGCCTTGCAAAATTCCTCTGCGGCCTGATGCCCTCTCCCACAGGGAGAGGGAGAAAACACTAGAAACGACAACACTGTTGTCGTTTTGCTTTTACCTTGGCAGGCATAAAAAAACCGGGCAAATGCCCGGTTTTTAACATTAACGTTTAACTCAGTGAGCCGCTTCCGGCTTGTGCTTCGCCGCACTCTGGAAATCATACGTCAGTTCGTTCTTCGCCTGGTCCAGCGCCACGGTCACCTGACCGCCGTCCACCAGCGAGCCAAACAGCAGCTCGTTCGCCAGCGGTTTCTTCAGGTTGTCCTGAATCACGCGCGCCATCGGACGGGCACCCATCGCACGGTCGTAGCCTTTCTCGGCCAGCCAGTTGCGGGCCTCCTGGCTCACTTCCAGCGACACGCCTTTCTGATCCAGCTGAACCTGCAGCTCGACGATGAACTTGTCCACAACCTGATGGATCACCTCGGTAGACAGGTGATCGAACCAGATAATGTTGTCCAGACGGTTACGGAACTCCGGCGTGAAGATCTTCTTGATCTCCTCCATCGCATCGGTACTGTTATCCTGGTGGATCAGGCCGATGGATTTACGCTCGGTTTCACGCACGCCGGCGTTGGTGGTCATCACCAGCACCACGTTGCGGAAGTCCGCCTTGCGCCCGTTGTTGTCGGTCAGCGTCCCGTTGTCCATCACCTGCAGCAGGATGTTGAACACGTCCGGGTGCGCTTTCTCGATTTCATCGAGCAGCAGGACCGCGTGCGGATGCTTGATCACCGCGTCGGTGAGCAGGCCGCCCTGGTCAAAGCCCACGTAGCCCGGAGGCGCACCAATCAAACGGCTGACGGTGTGACGCTCCATATACTCGGACATATCAAAGCGCAGCAGCTCAATGCCCAGCGCTTTGGAGAGCTGAACCGTCACCTCGGTTTTCCCCACGCCGGTCGGGCCAGCGAACAGGAAGGAACCGACAGGCTTGTGGTCATGCCCCAGCCCGGCGCGGGCCATCTTGATTGCTTCGGTTAAGGCCTCAATGGCTTTATCCTGACCAAAGACCAGCATTTTCAGGCGATTGCCGAGGGTGCGCAGCGTGTCGCGGTCGCTCTGAGAAACGCTCTTCTCAGGGATACGCGCGATGCGGGCCACCACGGATTCAATATCCGCCACGTTAACGGTTTTCTTACGCTTGCTGGCCGGCATCAGGCGCGCACGCGCCCCTGCCTCATCAATCACGTCAATAGCCTTATCCGGCAGATGACGGTCGTTGATGTATTTCACCGCCAGCTCCACCGCCGCACGTACCGCTTTCGCGGTGTAACGCACGTCGTGGTGCGCTTCATACTTCGGCTTCAGGCCGTTGATGATCTGCACCGTTTCCTCGACGGACGGCTCGGTCACGTCGATTTTCTGGAAGCGACGCGCCAGCGCACGGTCTTTCTCAAAGATGTTGCTGAACTCCTGGTACGTCGTGGAGCCAATCACGCGGATCTTGCCGCTGGAGAGCAGCGGTTTGATCAGGTTCGCGGCATCCACCTGGCCACCGGAGGCCGCACCTGCGCCGATGATGGTGTGGATCTCATCGATAAACAGGATGCTGTTGGTGTCCTGCTCCAGCTGTTTCAACAGCGCCTTGAAGCGTTTTTCAAAATCACCGCGGTATTTGGTGCCCGCCAGCAGCGAGCCGATATCCAGCGAGTAGATGGTGCAGTCGGCAATCACTTCCGGCACGTCGCCCTGCACAATGCGCCAGGCAAGCCCTTCGGCAATCGCGGTTTTACCCACGCCTGACTCACCCACCAGCAGCGGGTTGTTCTTGCGGCGACGGCACAGCACCTGGATCGCGCGCTCCAGCTCTTTATCGCGACCAATCAGCGGGTCGATACCGCCAACGCGAGCAAGCTGGTTAAGATTGGTGGTGAAGTTTTCCATACGATCCTCCCCGCCTGCTTGCTCTTCATTGTTATTGACCTGATTGCTGGAATCCGATGCCTGGTTAGGCTCGTCTTTGCGCGTTCCGTGAGAAATAAAGTTAACCACGTCGAGGCGGCTGACTTCGTGTTTGCGCAGCAGGTAGGCAGCCTGTGACTCCTGCTCGCTGAAGATGGCGACTAAGACGTTTGCGCCAGTCACTTCGCTACGCCCGGAAGACTGGACGTGGAATACCGCGCGCTGCAGCACGCGCTGGAAGCTGAGCGTCGGCTGCGTGTCGCGCTCTTCTTCACTGGCTGGCAGCACCGGTGTGGTTTGTTCGATGAAGGCTTCGAGTTCCTGACGTAGCGCCACCAGATCCACGGAGCAGGCTTCCAGCGCTTCGCGGGCAGATGGGTTGCTAAGCAGTGCGAGCAGTAAATGCTCGACGGTCATAAACTCATGTCGGTGCTCACGCGCTCTGGCGAAAGCCATGTTTAAACTGAGTTCCAGTTCTTGATTGAGCATAGGCACCTCCCCCAATTTTATGCCTTATCAGGCCTTTTCCAGCGTACACAGCAACGGATGCTCGTTCTCCCTCGCATAGTCGTTCACCATCGCCACTTTGGTTTCAGCCACTTCGGCTGTGAAGATGCCGCAGATAGCTTTGCCACGATAATGAACGGTAAGCATCAGTTGCGTTGCACGTTCTACATCATAAGAAAAGAACTTTTGTAGCACGTCAATAACAAATTCCATCGGCGTGTAATCATCGTTCATTAACATAACTTTATACATAGATGGCGGTTTTAGCGCGTCGCGCACTTTGTCTTCCGCCAGCTGGTCGAAATCCAGCCAATCGTTGGTCTTACCCATTATGCATAACCACTTTGAATCTACCTCAGATGTTAGATAACAATCATCTATTACTGTCATCCGCGATGTCTGTCACAAACTGTTGCAATAGCGTTAACTGCTTCAAACTTTGGTTGATTATTGTCCCATCTCCAGCGCCAAACGCTTGACGACTTCTTTCGTTTCTCTAAATTGTACAAGCGTGAGATGGCGAGGTTTTGAACAGCCCCCACTCCACCACCGGTTCATTCCATCTTAACTTATAAGATTTACGAAGGATGTCGAAGCATGGAAATGGGTACTGTTAAGTGGTTCAACAACGCCAAAGGGTTTGGCTTCATCTGCCCCGAAGGCGGCGGCGAGGATATCTTCGCTCACTATTCCACCATTCAGATGGATGGTTACAGAACGCTCAAAGCCGGGCAGTCCGTCCGGTTCGATGTACATCAGGGACCAAAAGGCAATCATGCCAGCCTAATCGTACCCGTTGAAGCAGAGACGGTTGCATAGCTCTCTGTTTTATTGTGTACATCCCGCAGTCAAAATGCCAGCCCGATCGGCTGGCATTTTTATTTTCGGGTTATTCCCGAGCCAGCGCGTCCACCGGATCCAGCCGCGCCGCGTTGCGTGCGGGCAACCAGCCAAACAAAATGCCGGTAAAGGTCGAACACAAAAATGCGGTGATAATGGCAACCGGCGAGAAGCCAATCTCCCAGCCGGGTAAAAAGAGCTGAAGCGCAAACGCGATCATCATCGAGAGCGCAATGCCCATCGCCCCGCCAACCAGACACACCAGCACCGCTTCAATCAAAAACTGCTGCAGCACGTCGCTGGCCCGGGCCCCGACCGCCATGCGAATGCCGATCTCCCGGGTACGTTCGGTGACCGACACCAGCATGATATTCATCACCCCGATACCGCCGACGACCAGCGAGATCACCGCCACCAGCGTGAGGAACAGCTGAAGAGTACGTGTGGTCTTTTCCGCCGTTTTCAAGAGGCCGTCCATATTCCAGGTGAAGAAATCTTTCTTCCCGTGGCGCAGGGTTAACAGCCGTTCAAGCTGCTGTTCGGCCAGCGCGCTGTCGTAGCCCTCCTTCACGCGTACGGTGATGGAGTTGAGCCATGACTGCCCCATAATCCGCCCTGAGATGGTGGTGTAGGGCAGCCAGACGCGCAGGATCTTACTGCTGCCAAACATCGACTGCTTCTCTTCCGCCACGCCGATGACCGTGGCAGGCATGTTGCCGACCAGAATCACTTCGCCCACCACATTGGCTTTGTTTGGGAAAAGCTGCCTGCGCGAGTTCGCGTCCAGCACCACCACCTGCGCCCTGCCCGCCAGCTGCTCGGCGTTGAAGGTAGCGCCTTCGCTGAAGGTCATGCCGTAGACGTTGAAGTAGTCTCCGCTCACGCCGTTAGCGCTGGCGGCCACGTCAACATTGCCCACGCGCAGACGCAGGTTCTGCGAAACCGCAGGCGTGGCGGAGTTCACCCACGGCTGCTTCTGAATCGCCGCCAGATCGTCGTATTTCAGCGCCTGCTGATACTGCGGCTCGTCGTCGCCAAAGTCTTTGCCGGGATAGACGTCAATGGTATTGGTGCCAATGGCGCGAATATCGGCCAGCACCAGCTGCTTCGCCGCGTCGCCCACCACCACGATCGACACCACCGAGGCGATACCGATAATGATGCCGAGCATCGTCAGCAGGGTGCGCATTTTATTGGCTGCCATCGCCAGCCAGGCCATGGTCAGCGCTTCGCGAAAGCCGCTGGAGAACTGTCCCCAGCCGGTTGATGCCGGCAGCGCTTCTTTCGGCGCCGCAGCCCTGGACTCACGCGGCGGCGGGTTGCTGACCAGCTCGCCGTCGTGGATCTCAATAATGCGTTCCGCCTGCGCCGCCACCTGCGGATCGTGGGTAACAATGATGACAGTGTGGCCCTGATCGCGAAGCTGGTGAAGGATCGCCATCACCTCTTCGCCGGAATGGCTGTCAAGTGCCCCGGTCGGTTCATCCGCGAGGATCACCTGCCCGCCGTTCATCAGCGCACGGGCAATACTCACGCGCTGCTGCTGGCCGCCGGACAGCTGCGAGGGCTGGTACTCCACCCGCTCCGCCAGCCCCAGACGCGTCAGCAGCATCTGCGCGCGCTCAAGTCGCTTTTTCCGCTCGACGCCCGCATACACCGCAGGCACTTCCACGTTCTGCGCCGCATTCAGGTGAGAAAGCAAATGGTAACGCTGGAAGATAAAGCCGAAATGTTCTCGACGCAGCTTCGCCAGCGCGTCGCCGTCCAGCGTGGAGACATCCGTCCCGGCCACGCGATAGGTACCGCTGGTCGGTTTATCCAGACAGCCGAGAATGTTCATCAGCGTCGATTTACCGGAACCCGATGCCCCGACAATCGCCACCATCTCGCCCGCTTCCACGCGCAGGGAGATGCCCTTCAGCACCTCCACCGGACCGTCGCCTGACGGATAGCTGCGACGAATGTTATTCAGCTCAAGCAGCGCCGTCATTTAGCGGCTCCGGGCAGGCTTTCGCTGACAACAACCTCCTCGCCCTCTTCCAGACCTTTCACCACCACCACGTCGGTGTCGTTGCGCGCGCCGATCACGACCTCGCGCTCGCGCGTTTCGCCGTTGCGCAGCACTTTCACTTTATAACGGCTCTCCCCGGCGGACTCGCCGAGCGCAGAGAGCGGAATGGTCAGCACGTTCTTCACGCCGGTCAGCTGGATATGCACTTGTGCGGTCATGTCCAGACGCAGCACGCCCTGCGGGTTTGGCACCTCAAAGCGGGCATAGTAGAAGATAGCGTCGTTAACTTTTTCCGGCGTCGGCAGAATGTCTTTCAGCACGCCTTCGTAGCGCGTCTGCGGGTCGCCCAGCACCGTAAACCAGGCGTTTTGTCCGGGCTTAAGATGGATAACATCCGCCTCTGAGACCTGGGCTTTGACCAGCATGGTGCTCATGTCAGCCAGCGTCAGAATGTTTGGCGCCTGCTGCGCGGCAATCACCGTCTGGCCCTGCAGCGTGGTGATCTGGGTGACTTCGCCCACCATCGGCGCGACGATTTTGGTGTAGTCGAGGTTAGTTTTTGCCGTATCCAGCGAGGCCTGGTTGCGTTTGATCTGCGCGTCAATCGTGCCAATTTGCGCCTGTTTGACCGCCAGTTCTGTGGTGGCAGTATCTAAATCCTGTTTTGAAATAGCCTGGGTTTTGGCCAGCGCCTGCTGACGGGTCAGCGTAACCTGAGCCAGGTTACGTTCTGCCAGCGCCTGCGCACGCTGCGCGCGCAGCTCCATCAGCGTGGCTTCCACCTCGCGGATCTGGTTCTCAGCCTGCTCAGGATCGATAACGCCGAGCAGCTGGCCTTTTTTCACCTTGTCGCCAATCTCAACCGACAGCGTTTTCAGCTGGCCGCTGACCTGAGCGCCGACGTCAACCTTGCGCAGCGCGTCAAGCTTGCCCGTCGCGAGGACGTTTTGCTGCAGTTCGCCCGGGCGAACAATCAGCGTCTGATACTGCGGCACCGGCGCATTCAGCACCTGCCATAGCCAGTACCCACCGGCTAAAACCGCGACCGCCAGCAGCAGAAACAGCGTTCTGCGTTTTCCCTTGAGGTTCATAAATATTCCAAATAAATGTTCTGGCAATTATAAATGTTGATTCTATCTAAACGACTCCTCAACGAAACCCCTGTTCTCCGAAATCGCCCTAATTTGTTTACGAGACGTTGACATTTCCCCTGTTGAAATAGCGATATTCCAAAAGGATCAGGATCTACCATGTCTTCTATCGTCGATACATCACTTTCAAACCTGCCGCAGCCAAAAACCGGCTGGCAACTCTTCAAAAACCTGGCTTTTGGTGAGATCGCACCCGGGCTGGCATGGGAAAAAACCGCCTACCGACGTAAGTTCATGCTGCGTTCACTGGCGACACCGCTCAGCACCGCTCGCCTGCTGTCTGATCTTGCGAAACATCCGCACCTGATGCAAATGCTCCAGGTTCAGCCGGGGCTGCCGTGTCGCCTTCATCGTCCGTGGCTGACGGTCAATATGGATCGACAGCGTGCGCTGGAATCGCTGTCCTGGCACTATCAGATGATGTGTCGCCAGCTGCCGGCAACGCTGACAAAGGGTTACCTTTCAAAGCAGGGCGTGACTCTGCTGACCTTAACCGGAAAAGATGAACAGCAATTTACCGTCCGCCTGTGTGCCGACGCGTTTATGGATAAAGAGGGAGAAGCTACCCTCGTTTTCTGTGACAGTCAAAATACGGCGCTGGCGGAGATGACCTTTACGCTATGCCAGTTTGAGGGAAAATCAACGCTGTTCATTGGCGGTTTGCAGGGCGCAAAAGCGCATGTTCCCCACGAGCTGATCCAGGGTGCGACGAAAACCTGCCACGGTCTGTTCCCGAAACGTCTGCTGGTCGAGGCCGCAATGACGCTCGGCGCCGCGTTCCCGGTAGAGCAAATAGTCGCCGTCAGTAACGATACCCACATTTATCGCAGCTGGCGCTACCGTAAGAAAAAAGAGGGGAAACTGCTGGCCGATTACGACAGTTTCTGGAGCTCCATCGGCGGTGAAAAGCAGGACAACGGTAACTTTATGCTGCCGCTCGTCATGCCGCGTAAACCGATGGAAGAGATCGCCAGCAAAAAACGTTCCGAATATCGCCGCCGCTACGCGCTGCTGGATAGCCTGATTCAGCAGGTGAAACAGGCGACCCAGCGCTAATCCGCTTTCCCGCGTGCCAGCCACAGCACGCGGGAGAACATCTTCCGCAGCAGGGTCGGTACCGCCTCCACGCCCCGCCTTCCCGCTTCCGTCGCCACTTCAATGGCTAAATCCGGTTTTGACGAACGGTGAATGGCTTTGGCGATCACCCGCCGCATGTTCATTGGGACATCGACCGGCACCATGGCAATTCGGTGGAAGACGTCGTCGAACCCCTGGCGATACATAAAGTGTTCCATGTCCATCGCGGGCAGCATGGTTAAATGATCGCGCTCTTCCTCGCGCTCGTTATTCAGCAGGCTCCGCACGGTCGAGGCATATTTTTTACCCGCCTCATCACCGTCTACCAGCACGTGCCACTCGATCCCCATCCGGCGGGCAAATTTTATCAGCGGCTTTAATCCCGACTGGGCGAATTCGATCACCTTAATGCCTTCCGCATCAAAATGGTGGCCGCACTGGCGCGCCAGTTCGTTGATGACCCAGGTTTCCGTCTCCCCCTCCACCAGCAGCCAGCAGCGGGCAAAGAGCGACGACGCCCGATTAAAGCGAATATGAAACGCGATGCGCCGCCCGTCTTCCGCGTTCAAACCGCCCGGCCCAAGCCGGAAAGCGGAGACGCGGGAGGATTCACGCACCAGGCGACAGACGTGTTCTACCGGCGTCAGCGATAATAATTCCCCGGAATTGGTGGTCGTAATGCGCTGTAGCGGCAACAGATTCAGCAGATGCCATGCCACGGAGAGCATGATGGGATGCAGGCGCGTTTCCGGGTCTTCCACCAGCAGCAGCGGCCGGGCGTCCCGGTCCAGACGAACGGTGCCTTTGGCCTGCAGAAGCGTTGAAAACAGCCCCAGCAGAATCACCCGATGGGTGCGACCGCCGGGCCGGTCGATCATCCGGTTAATGATGTCGAGGTAACGCCAGCTTCGCTGCTCATCATGAGAGCGGCGGCGCATCAGACGGTGGCGCGATTCCGACGTGCCCTGCTCGGAAAAATAGTGCTCCAGGAGTTGCACCATTGCGGACAACCCCTGACGAATTTGGCCATCGGTCAGATTCTGCGGACGCGACACCAGCTCTCTGGCCAGAAAATCCAGCTCGCGGGCGGTGACTTCCACTTCCGGCATATTGGGTACGGTACCGTTACGAATACGCCGCATAAAGCGCGCATCGCGCAGGCGTAACACCGGCGTCAGGCGGATCAGGTGGCGGGCCAGATCGTCGATATTGTCCAGCGGGATCGGGTTGGCTTTCTCATCGAGAAAATCACGCAGGGTGAGTACCCCCTCGTTCTCCGCCATCTCGCCTTCCAGCCGATAAAAAATCCGGTGGAAACCGTCATCGCACGGCACCCAGCAGGGTGACAGCGGGCGGAAGCGACGCACGCGGTGACGTCCGGGTTCGGATTCGCGGAACGTCAGGATGATATGCAGGTGCTTCTCGCGCCCCGTCACGTCGCCGGGCGGGAACCAGAAATCGTCGCGGACGAAGTGATACAGATCGTCCTCGGGCGAAAGCAGTAGCGTCAATGCATCCAGCAGGCTGGACTTACCCCACGCGTTCTCGCCGATCAGGACGTTGTTCTGCTCCAGCTGCAGCGACAGGCGGTTAATACCGCGAAACCCGACAATTTCCACACGTTCGAGAAGCATAAATCCCCCGCGATATGATCACTTTTTCCTTCAAGTTATCAGCAGTATAGCGGGATGCAGACGGGCTTGACACTGCAATCCGCCTCCATAACCTGGCGGAAGCACGAAAAATTCAGAATTTATCCATCAGGTTTCATTTGAAATAACCCACATCTCGCAAGATACTACCGCCCGCAAATTGGACTATGCTCTATTTACCTCCAGTTTGAACAAGGATTGACATCACATTGCCTTAAATCAAATTAATCGAATTTATTTAAGTGGCGAAGGGGTGTTGTTGGTTTTTAAAATACGGGCTCTTTGAGTCGTCATCCCTTTATGGCGATATATCCCGTGCGCGGGAATGCGTGCGGATAATTATTTGAGGTGGTTATGTTTAGAAAATTGGCAGCAGAATGCTTTGGTACATTCTGGCTGGTATTTGGTGGCTGCGGTAGCGCCGTTCTGGCAGCAGCATTCCCGGAATTAGGTATCGGTTTTGTCGGCGTCGCGCTGGCGTTTGGTTTAACCGTATTAACCATGGCGTTTGCCGTGGGGCATATTTCCGGCGGTCATTTTAACCCGGCAGTAACGTTAGGTTTATGGGCGGGCGGCCGTTTCCCTGCGAAAGACGTGATTGGCTATATTGTGGCGCAGGTGGTTGGCGGTATTATCGCGGCGGGCGTTCTGTACGTGATTGCCAGCGGTAAAGCCGGCTTCGACGCGGCGGCCAGCGGCTTTGCCTCTAACGGCTTTGGCGAACACTCTCCGGGCGGCTACTCCATGCTGTCTGCCATTGTGATTGAAATCGTGCTGACCGCAGGCTTCCTGCTGGTGATCCACGGCGCAACGGACAAACACGCTCCAGCCGGTTTTGCCCCGATTGCCATTGGTCTGGCGCTGACGCTTATCCACCTGATTTCTATTCCGGTCACCAACACCTCCGTTAACCCGGCACGCAGTACCGCCGTCGCCATCTTCCAGGGCGGCTGGGCGCTTGAGCAGCTGTGGCTGTTCTGGGTGATGCCAGTTATCGGCGGTATTCTGGGTGGCGTGCTGTATCGCACCCTGCTGGAAAAACGCGATTAATCTTTCCTCTCTCTCCCCGTGGGAGAGGTCCGGGGTGAGGGCTTCAGGCCGCACACCCCACGTAGACACAAGCCGGGTAAAGCGTAGCCGCCGCCCGGCTTTCTTTTGCCGCTTTACTGAACAGCCTTTATTGGGTAGTGTCACTGGCGCTTAACCGATACTCAAAAAGGACCGGCTGTTCATGTTTTCAGGACTCCTCATCATTTTGCTGCCCTTGATCGTGGGCTATCTTATTCCGCTGCATCGTGAATCCGCATTAAGGCTCATTAATCGATTCCTGAGCTGGATTGTCTACGTTATTCTTTTCTTTATGGGGATTAGCCTGGCATTTCTGGACAACTTATCGGCGAATTTACTCTCCATCCTCCATTATTCTGTCGTCACCGTAGTGGTTATTTTGCTGTGCAATATTGCCGCGCTGCTGTGGCTGGAACGCACTATTCCATGGAAAAATCACCATCATCAGGAAAAACTCCCTTCACGAATTGCAATGGCGCTTGAATCATTAAAATTATGCGGCGTTGTGGTGCTCGGTTTTCTTCTTGGGCTGACCGGTTGGGCATTTTTACAGCACGCGACTGAGGCCAGTGAATATACGCTGATCTTCCTGCTGTTCCTGATTGGTATTCAATTACGAAATAATGGCATGACGCTGAAACAAATTGTCCTCAACCGTCGGGGGATGATGGTTGCGGTTATGGTTGTTGCCAGTTCAATGGTAGCGGGCGTCATCAACGCCTTTATTCTCGATCTGCCGCTGAAAACCGGCCTGGCGATGGCGTCCGGTTTTGGCTGGTATTCGCTCTCCGGTATTCTGCTGACCGAATCATTCGGACCGGTGATCGGCAGCGCCGCCTTCTTTAACGATCTGGCGCGCGAGCTGATTGCCATCATGCTGATCCCGAGCCTGGTTCGCCGCAGTCGTTCTACCGCGCTGGGCCTGTGCGGCGCGACGTCGATGGACTTTACCCTGCCGGTACTACAACGCTCCGGCGGGCTGGAGATGGTGCCCGCGGCTATCGTGCACGGCTTTATTTTAAGCCTGCTGGTTCCGGTCCTGATGGCCTTCTTCTCTGCCTGATACTTCTTTGGCGGTAGGTTTCCTGCCGCCAAAATTGCGCTAAATCAATCTCCCTCTATTTTGTAGCAGAAAGCCCTTTTCTCCGTTCTGGCACAGGCATAATCTTAAACATGTATATCAAATATAACTTTAACAGGTGTGATTATGTTTTGTGTGCAATGTGAACAAACCATCCGTACCCCGGCAGGCAATGGCTGCTCTTACGCACAGGGTATGTGCGGCAAAACCGCAGAAACATCTGACCTGCAGGACCTGCTGATTGCGGCTCTGCAAGGCCTTTCCGCATGGGCGTTCAAAGCCCGCGAATACGGCATTGTCGACCACTACGTCGACAGCTTCGCCCCGCGCGCGTTTTTCTCCACGCTGACCAACGTTAACTTCGACTCTCCGCGCATTGTCGGCTACGCCCGCGAAGCGATTGCCCTGCGTGAGGCGCTGAAAGCCCAGTGCCTGAAGGCGGATGCCTCCGCTCGCGTGGAAAACCCGATGTCAGAACTTCAGCTGGTCAGCGACGATTTGGGCGACCTCCAGCGTCAGGCGGCAGAATTCACCCCGAATAAAGACAAAGCGGCGATTGGCGAGAACATTCTCGGCCTGCGCCTGCTGTGCCTGTACGGCCTGAAAGGCGCTGCGGCCTATATGGAGCACGCGCACGTTCTGGGTCAGTACGACAATGAGATTTATGCCCAGTACCACAAAATCATGGCGTGGCTGGGCACCTGGCCTGCCGATATGAACGCCCTGCTTGAGTGCTCAATGGAAATCGGCCAGATGAACTTCCGCGTGATGAGCATTCTGGATGCCGGTGAAACCAGCACCTACGGCCACCCGACGCCGACGCAGGTCAACGTCAAGGCAACCGAAGGCAAGTGCATTCTGATTTCCGGTCACGACCTGAAAGATCTCTACAACCTGCTGAAGCAAACCGAAGGCACCGGCGTTAACGTGTATACCCACGGCGAAATGCTGCCGGCGCACGGCTACCCGGAGCTGCGTAAATTTAAGCATCTCATCGGTAACTACGGCAGCGGCTGGCAGAACCAGCAGGTGGAGTTCGCCCGCTTCCCTGGCCCTATCGTGATGACCTCTAACTGCATCATCGACCCGACCGTCGGCGCGTACGATGACCGCATCTGGACCCGCAGCATCGTTGGCTGGCCGGGCGTGAGCCATCTTGAAGGTGACGATTTCGGTCCGGTTATCGCCCAGGCGCAGCAGATGGCAGGCTTCCCGTACAGCGAGATCCCGCACCTTATTACCGTCGGCTTCGGTCGTGAAACCCTGCTGGGTGCCGCTGATTCGCTGATCGATCTCGTCAGCCGTGAAAAGCTGCGCCACATTTTCCTCGTCGGCGGCTGCGACGGCGCGCGCGGCGAGCGTAACTACTTCACCGATTTCGCCACCAGCGTGCCGGAAGACTGCCTGATCCTGACCCTGGCGTGCGGCAAATACCGTTTCAACAAGCTGGACTTCGGCGACATCGAAGGTCTGCCGCGCCTGATCGATGCAGGCCAGTGTAACGATGCTTACTCGGCCATCATTCTGGCGGTCACCCTGGCGGAGAAACTGGGCTGCGGCGTGAACGACCTGCCGCTGTCGCTGGTGCTGTCATGGTTCGAGCAGAAAGCGATTGTCATCCTCCTGACCCTGCTCTCTCTCGGCGTCACCAACATCGTGACCGGCCCGACCGCGCCTGGCTTCCTGACGCCGGACCTGCTGGCGGTGCTGAACGAGAAATTCGGCCTGCGTTCCGTGACCAACGTTGAAGATGATATGAAACAGCTGCTGAGCGCGTAAGGAGTAATTCATGACCATGCCAACCTCACAATGTCCGTGGCGGATGCAGGTTCATCACATCCATCAGGAGACGCCGGATGTGTGGACGCTGTCGCTGCTGTGCCATGACTACTATCCGTACCGTGCAGGCCAGTACGCGCTGGTCAGCGTTCGCAATTCGGCGGATACGCTGCGCGCCTACACGATCTCCTCCACGCCGGGCGTGAGCGAGTACATTACGCTCACCGTCCGCCGCATTGACGACGGCGCGGGCTCTCAGTGGCTGACGCGGGACGTCAAGCGCGGGGATTATATCTGGCTGTCCGACGCGCAGGGGGAATTCACCTGTGACGATAAGACGGACGATAAATTCCTGCTGCTGGCGGCGGGCTGTGGCGTAACGCCAATTATGTCGATGCGCCGCTGGCTGGCGAAGAACCGCCCGCAGGCCAACGTGCAGGCGATCTTCAGCGTCCGTTCCCCGGAAGATGTGATCTTTGCCGGGGAGTGGCGTGATTATCCGGTGACGCTGGTGGCGGAGCACAACGCGACCCACGGCTTTGTGCCCGGTCGCCTGAGCCGCGAGCTGCTGCAAAGCGTGCCGGATATCGCGAACCGCACCGTGATGACCTGCGGCCCGGCGCCGTACATGGATATCGTGGAGAAAGAAGTGAAAGCGCTTGGCGTGACCCGCTTCTTCAAAGAGCAGTTCTTCACGCCGGTGGCGGAAGCGGCAACCAGCGGCATTACCTTCACCAAACTGCAGCCTGCGCAGACCTTCTTTGGCCGCGTGGGGACCACGCTGCTGGAGGCGCTGGAAAGCAACAAGGTGCCGGTAGTGGCTGCCTGTCGTGCGGGCGTGTGCGGCTGCTGTAAGACGAAGGTGGTTTCCGGGGAGTACACCGTCACCAGCACCATGACGCTGTCCGACGCGGAAATTGCCGAGGGTTACGTGCTGGCATGCTCATGCCATCCACAGGGCGATCTGGTCCTCGCATAAACGGTAAGCGTTCGATCGTAGGCCCGGTAAGCGTCAGCGCCACCGGGCTTTTTGTCGGGTGACACTGCGTTTACCCGACCTACAACAACCTCACCGCCACGCGGGCGCTTTACCCAGCGCAAACCGCCCCGCCCCTAAAAACGCGACCGCCAGCGAGCCGATAAAGAAGTACACCAGGCTTTCAATCGCCCATGCGCCTACCTTATCGAGGGCGAGCGTTTCCCCCATTCCCACCATCAGCCACGCCACAATCATCGTAAAGGCCAGCACCAGCGCGGCCGGACGCGTAAAGAGCCCGACAATAATCAGGATCGGCGCCACCACTTCGCCAACTAACACCCCGTAGGCGATAAATCCCGGCAATCCTTTTTCCACCAGCATGCCGCTGATAAAGCCCACGCCGCCAAAAAGCTTGTGCAAACCGTGAAAAAGCATCAGCCCGCCGACGGCAAGTCGTAACAAGAGTTTGCCAAGATCGTCGCACGATAGCTTTTCATTAACAGCGATTAACAATGATTTAACCATTTGAAATAATTCCTGTTTTTACTGAGGTAGCACCAGATTATGCCGAATAATTGCGCATGAAAAGCACCTTTTAATTGGGGGCATGCGACGGGCAATACGGAGACTTTCTTCTAAGCTTGTAAGCGATATCACAAAAAGGAGACGGACAACCATGAAACAAACCGTGGCTGCATATATAGCGAAAACGCTCGAACAGGCTGGCGTGAAACGTATCTGGGGCGTAACCGGCGATTCCCTGAACGGACTTAGCGACAGCCTCAACAAGATGAAGACCATCGAATGGATGCCCACCCGCCATGAAGAGGTTGCCGCCTTCGCCGCAGGCGCTGAAGCGCAGATCACGGGGGAACTGGCCGTCTGCGCCGGATCGTGCGGGCCGGGTAACCTGCATCTGATCAACGGCCTCTTTGACTGTCACCGTAATCACGTGCCGGTGCTGGCGATTGCCGCCCATATCCCCTCTTCCGAAATCGGCAGCGGCTATTTTCAGGAGACGCATCCGCAGGAGCTGTTCCGTGAATGCAGCCACTATTGCGAGCTGGTTTCATCCCCGGAGCAGATCCCGCAGGTGCTGGCGATCGCCATGCGCAAAGCCGTGCTGAACCGCGGCGTTTCTGTGGTCGTTATCCCGGGCGATGTGGCCCTCAAGGCCGCGCCTGAAGGGGCCAGCACCCACTGGTATCACGCCCCGCAGCCGGTGGTGACGCCTGCGGAAGAGGAGCTGAAAAAGCTGGCTCAGCTGCTGCGTTACTCCAGCAATATCGCCCTGATGTGCGGCAGCGGCTGCGCGGGCGCGCACAAGGAGCTGCTTGAATTCGCCGGTAAGCTTAAGGCCCCCATTGTTCACGCCCTGCGCGGCAAAGAGCACGTCGAGTACGACAACCCCTTTGATGTGGGGATGACCGGTCTGATCGGTTTCTCCAGCGGCTTCCACACCATGATGAACGCCGACACGCTGATCCTGCTCGGCACCCAATTCCCGTATCGCGCGTTCTACCCGACGGATGCGAAAATCATTCAGATTGATATCAACCCGGCCAGCATCGGCGCGCACAGCAAGGTCGATATGGCGCTGGTGGGCGATATCAAGTCCACGCTTGCCGCCCTGCTGCCGCTGCTGGAAGAAAAAACGGACCG
Source organism: Enterobacter sp. E20 (assembly GCF_000801755.2). Classification (NCBI taxonomy): domain Bacteria; kingdom Pseudomonadati; phylum Pseudomonadota; class Gammaproteobacteria; order Enterobacterales; family Enterobacteriaceae; genus Enterobacter; species Enterobacter sp. E20. The sequence continues at coordinate 1,484,704 of NZ_CP012999.1, read as the reverse complement.
CAAGTTCCTTGATAAAGCCCTGAGCGACTATCGCGACGCCCGCAAGGGGCTGGACGACCTCGCCAAACCGAGCGACAAAGCGATTCACCCGCAGTATCTGGCGCAGCAGATCAGCCATTTCGCGGACGACGACGCCATCTTTACCTGCGACGTGGGCACGCCAACCGTCTGGGCGGCACGCTATCTGAAGATGAACGGCAAGCGTCGCCTGCTCGGCTCGTTCAACCACGGCTCGATGGCCAACGCCATGCCGCAGGCGCTGGGCGCAAAAGCGACGGCCCCGGAGCGTCAGGTGGTGGCGATGTGCGGCGACGGCGGGTTCAGCATGCTGATGGGGGATTTCCTGTCGGTGGTGCAGATGAAGCTCCCGTTGAAAATCGTGGTCTTTAACAATAGCGTGCTGGGCTTCGTGGCGATGGAGATGAAGGCCGGAGGCTATCTCACGGACGGCACCGAGCTGCACGACACCAACTTCGCACGCATCGCCGAGGCCTGCGGCATCACCGGTATTCGCGTGGAGAAAGCCTCAGAGGTGGACGAAGCCCTGCAGCGCGCATTTTCCATCGACGGTCCGGTGCTGGTGGATGTCGTCGTCGCCAAAGAAGAGCTGGCGATCCCGCCGCAGATCAAGCTTGAACAGGCCAAAGGCTTTAGCCTGTATATGCTGCGCGCCATCATCAGCGGGCGCGGCGACGAGGTGATCGAACTGGCAAAAACCAACTGGCTCAGGTAAAACATTTCGCATGACCTCTTAAAATAAAGGGATGTGAAATGATTGATTTACGCAGCGATACCGTAACCCGCCCGAGCCGCGCCATGCTCGAAGAGATGATGGCCGCCCCGGTCGGGGATGACGTTTACGGCGATGACCCAACGGTCAACGAACTGCAGCGTTACGCGGCAGAGCTGAGCGGCAAGGAAGCGGCCCTGTTTCTGCCAACCGGCACGCAGGCTAACCTGGTGGCGCTGCTCAGCCACTGCGAGCGCGGGGAAGAGTATATCGTCGGCCAGGGCGCGCATAACTATCTCTACGAAGCCGGCGGCGCGGCGGTGCTCGGCAGCATTCAGCCGCAGCCGATTGACGCCGCGCCGGACGGCTCCCTGCCGCTCGATAAAGTCGCGGCGAAAATCAAAGCTGACGATATTCACTTCGCCCGCACCCGACTGCTCAGCCTCGAAAACACCCACAACGGCAAAGTGCTGCCGCGCGAATACCTGAAAGCAGCGTGGGAATTCACCCGCGAGCGCCGGCTCGGCCTGCACGTTGACGGCGCGCGTATCTTTAACGCCGTCGTGGAGTATGGCTGCGAGCTGAAAGAGATTGCGCAATACTGCGACTCGTTCACCATCTGCCTCTCAAAAGGGCTGGGCACGCCGGTGGGCTCTCTGCTTGTGGGCGACGCGGACTACATCAAGCGCGCCAACCGCTGGCGTAAAATGACCGGCGGCGGCATGCGTCAGGCGGGTATTCTGGCGGCTGCCGGGCTGTATGCCCTGAAAAACAACGTGGCGCGCCTGAAGGACGATCACGACAACGCCGCGTGGATGGCGGCGCAGCTGCGCGAGATTGGCGCCGACGTGATGCGCCACGACACCAACATGCTGTTCGTACGCGTGGGCGATGACCGCGCCGCCGCGCTGGGTGAATTTATGAAATCACGTGGCGTGCTGATCAACGCCTCACCCGTCGTGCGCCTGGTCATGCATCTCGACGTGAGCCGCGAACAGCTGGCGGACGTGGTGAAACACTGGCAGGCGTTTTTACAGCGATAAGGAGCATCACGTGCCGCAACGAATTCTGGTGCTCGGCGCCAGCGGGTACATCGGTCAGCATCTCACCGCGGCGTTAAGCCAGCAGGGACACCAGGTGCTGGCAGCGGCACGCAACACCGAACGCCTGCAAAAGCTCAGTTTGCCTGGCGTCACCTGCCACAGCGTTGACCTCAACTGGCCGAAGGAACTTCCCGCCCTGCTGGAAGGGGTCGACACGCTTTACTACCTGGTGCACAGCATGGGCGAAGGCGGGGATTTCATCGCCCACGAGCGTCAGGTGGCGATGAACGTCCGCGATGCCCTGCTGCAAACCCCGGTGAAGCAGGTCATTTTTTTAAGCTCGCTCCAGGCGCCCGAACACGAGCAGTCCGATCACCTGCGCGCCCGCCAGCTGACGGCTGACACCCTACGCGGGGCGAATATCCCCGTCACCGAACTGCGCGCCGGGATCATCGTTGGCGCAGGCTCCGCCGCCTTCGAAGTGATGCGCGATATGGTCTACAACCTGCCGGTACTCACGCCGCCGCGCTGGGTGCGCTCGCGCACCACGCCGATTGCGCTGGAGAATTTACTGCATTATCTGGTGGCCCTGCTGGATCGCCCGGCGGAGCAACACCGCGTGCTCGAGGCGGCAGGTCCTGAAGTGCTGAGCTATCAGGAGCAGTTTGAACATTTCATGCGCGTCAGCGGCCGCCGCCGCTGGCTGATCCCCATTCCCTTCCCGACCCGCTGGATCTCGGTGTGGTTTTTGAATGTGATCACCTCCGTGCCGCCGACGACCGCCAAAGCGCTGATCCAGGGGCTCAAACACGATTTACTGGCGGACGATCGCGAACTGCGGGCACTCATTCCCCAGGACCTGTTCCGCTTTGACGATGCCGTGCGCAATACGCTGAAAGAAGAAGAGCAGCTGGTGAACTCCAGCGACTGGGGTTACGACGCCCAGGCGTTTGCCCGCTGGCGGCCGGAGTACGGCTATTACCCGAAACAGGCGGGCTGCACGGTGAAAACCCACGCCAGCCTGGCCGCGCTGTGGGAGGTGGTGAACCAGATTGGCGGCAAAGACGGTTATTTCTTCGGTAATATCCTCTGGCAAACGCGCGGAGCAATGGATCTGCTGGTGGGGCACAGGCTGGCAAAAGGCCGTCCGGCACGCCCGTATCTTGAGGTGGGCGACGCGGTCGATAGCTGGAAGGTCATCATCGTCGAGCCGGAAAAACAGCTGACGCTGCTGTTCGGTATGAAAGCCCCGGGGCTGGGCCGACTCTGCTTTACCCTGAAAGACAAAGGCAATTGTCGTGAACTGGACGTCCGCGCCTGGTGGCATCCCCACGGAATGCCGGGTCTGTTCTACTGGCTGTTGATGATCCCCGCCCACCTGTTTATCTTCCGCGGGATGGCAAAGCGGATTGCGCAACGGGCAGAACAAAAGACGGAAAAGATCTAAATAAAACTCTCTTTCTTTCACCTTTCCCATTGCATAGCGCCGTAATTCACGAAAGAATGCGCACGAAATTCTTTTCAACACAGTGGATTGATATGAAGGTACTGGTTACCGGGGCGACCAGCGGCTTAGGCCGAAATGCGGTCGAATTTCTGCGCAACAAGGGCATCAGCGTCAGGGCTACCGGTCGCAACGAAGCGATGGGAAAACTGCTGCAAAAAATGGGCGCGGAGTTCGTCCATGCTGACCTGACGGAGCTGGTCTCCTCTCAGGCGAAAGTGATGCTCGCCGGTATCGACACGCTGTGGCACTGCTCCAGCTTCACCTCACCGTGGGGTACCCAGGAAGCCTTCGATCTCGCCAACGTGCGGGCAACCCGCCGTCTGGGCGAATGGGCCGTTGCCTGGGGCGTGCGTAACTTTATTCATATCTCGTCACCTTCACTCTATTTCGACTATCACCACCATCGTGACGTACAGGAAGATTTCCGTCCGGCTCGCTTTGCCTGCGAGTTTGCCCGCAGCAAGGCGGCCAGTGAAGAGGTAATAGACCTGCTGGCACAGTCGAACCCGCACACCCGTTTTACGGTCTTACGTCCGCAGAGCCTGTTCGGGCCGCACGACAAAGTGTTTATTCCGCGCCTGGCGCAGATGATGCACCACTACGGCAGCGTGCTGCTGCCGCGCGGCGGCGATGCGCTGGTGGATATGACCTATTACGAAAACGCCGTTCACGCCATGTGGCTGGCAAGCCAGCCGGACTGCGATAAGCTGATCTCCGGTCGCGCCTACAACATCACGAACGGCGAACCCTGCACGCTGCGCAGCATTGTGCAGCGTTTAATTGACGAGCTGCAGATCGACTGCCGCATCCGTTCAGTCCCTTACCCAATGCTGGATATGATTGCCCGCAGCATGGAGCGTTTTGGCAGTAAATCGGCCAAAGAGCCTGCTCTGACGCATTACGGCGTATCGAAGCTTAACTTTGATTTCACGCTGGATATTTCGCGGGCGGAGAACGAGCTTGGGTACAAACCGATCGTAACGCTGGATGAAGGGATTACGCTTACGGCAGCGTGGCTGCGGGATCACGGGAAGTTGCATCGGTAGATCGGGTCCTGCATTTTTACGATGAGAAAAAAACGGCAACCCGAAGGTTGCCGTTTGTCATTTTGCTGTTTTGCTGATTACAGCGCAGTCCACGCGTCCTGCCATGCAATCCCTTTACCTGGCTCGTAGTAGGATGGCGCGTTATTGCACCAGCCGCTGTACGGATAAGGTTTGCACTGGAACAGCTGGCCGCGGTTGTTAACGATATCGCCTGCTTTCCATTTGGTTTTGGAGGTCCAGGTCGGGTAAGTCCCGGTCTGGCCGCCGTTGGTCTGCTTAGCCTGTACGTTCAGCGTATAGGTGGTAGTGCTGCTCAGCTCGCCGTCACTGACGGTAAGGTTGATCGGGTACTGCGTCGCCGCCGCCACTTCCGGTGCATTGAACGTAATAATCGCTTTATCATCGCCGCTTACGGTCTGGCCGTTCGGAGCCGTCCAGGTATAAGTCAGGTGGTTACCGTCTTCGTCGGTCGAGCCAGACGCATTCAGAGAAACAGATTTACCCGCTTCAACCGCCCCCACCGGACCGGCGATTTTTGCTATCGGCGCATGGTTTACCGGCGCTGGCGTATTATCTTCCGGAGCCGGGGTGTTATCGTCCGGCACCGGCGTGGTGTTGCCTTCGTCCGTTGGGTCGACAGGGGTCGGGGTCGGGGTCGGGGTCGGGGTCGGAGCTGGCGTGACGCTACCGCCGTCGGAAGTGCCGTCTTCACCCACCACGTTGACGTTGAAGTAATGCTTCACGCATTTGGTGTAGTCACCCTCTTTAAAGGCGCTGAATGGCGTCTGGTAACCCACCAGCTGGCAAGAGTAGGTCTGGCCTGACGGGGTATCCGCGCTCCATCCCCAGTCCTGTTCCCAGTAGATCTTCAGCGCGCCGGCACCGCCTTCGTCGAACTGCTTCATGTTGGCGCAGCCCAGCACTTCGTTAGACGCAACAGGCACCTTCAGGTAGTTGGCAAACTCTTTGTAGTATTTGATACGGTTTTGAGACTGGGCGATCTCAGTCGGGCCACCGCACTCCACGCCGCCGTTGATGATCTGCGTGGTCACGCCGAAGCCCGGAACCAGACCATTCGCCTTATCGTGATCGTTCGGCTGCCAGGTGCCATCGATAACCTGCAGCATGCTCGGTTTTGGCGGCTGCGGGTAGGCGAAGAAGAAGATCGCGGAAGCAAGGTTCAGCCAGGTGTCCGCCACCAGCTCAGGTTTGTCCAGCAGTACGCGGACGTCGCCGTACATCGCTTCAGAGAACGGGCCGTAGTTGTAGTTATAGGAGAGCTGTTTCGCGCCGCGACCAAAGTAGCTAACGAAATCGCCATCTTTGTCTTTACCGCACGGCCAGGTCTGACCCTGCCAGACATCCGGGTTACATTCGCCGTTATAGCCGCCCTTCTGACCTTCGCTCCAGCCCATCTCACGCACGTAAACCAGCGCCTGACGCCACTCGGCTTCCGGACGCCAGGACTCGTGGCCGCCAGTTTCCTGCGCGAAGTGCGCGAACATGGTTGCCAGAGACTTACGGCAGATGGCATCGCTGTTACGACCATCGGTATAGGTCTGGCACAGTGCCGGGAATTTACCGACCGCTTTCAGGAAGTTGCTGTAGGTATATTCCGGCGCACGCAGTGGGAAGAGATATTCCCAGTCGCTGGCCTTGATAATCCCTTCCACGCGCTTGACGTTTTCCGGGTTTGTCGATTTACCCGGCTCAATTTGTTCCACCAGGCTGTTGTCCAGCGTGCGGATGGTTGACTTCACTGAAGCCATCAGCGGGAAGTTGGTCAACTCCTGCTCTTTCTTCTGCAGATCGCTGGCCTTAACGGTGTAAGGTTCGCTGCTGGCCTGCAGCTGGGTTGCCTGAGCCATAAACGGTGCAACACATGCGCCCGCAATAAGAACACTGAGTAATGTTCTTTTGTTCATGTCAATGGTCCTCATAATTATATTAAGGGTCTATAAAAGTTAATTGTTTCGCGGTTTATTTATTAATCATTTAATAAATAAACCCGGGAGCAGTTTTCGTTTTATGAAGAACACCAGTCGGTACTCTTCAAAAAACAAAAATCAATAATAATAACGGTTACGGGTGCTACGTTTTAACTTCTGATATTTATTCCAGACCTTACGGGCATAGACCATGCGCTGCGGGTAATTCTCTTTTTTCAGACCCGCGTTATAGGCGCCGACCGCCTCCCAGTTATAGCCATAAACTTTAATCATTCCGGATAATATCGATGCGCCAACCATAATCGAGGTGCAGGGCTCGGTAATTAACCGGTACTCATTAATGCCTTTTCGCTCCAGCTCGGAAAAATGTGAACTATTAATCTGCATCAGGCCGACATCACGCGTTCCATCATTATTCTGTCCAATCGCATTGGGATTCATTCCCGATTCAACATTAGCAATGGCATACAACAGATAAGGATCCACATGGTAATAACTGGCGGCTTTATCCCAGCAGTTGGCAAAGACGCTATGGCTTATTATCAGCAACAATAAAAATAACGTTTTCATTTTCAGTCCGGCTCTTTTTCATTGTCTCCTTACGCGCTTATCGCGCTGTTTCCTGATTTACGGTCCACGTCCGTCGCGGGACGTGGACCGTGATGGCGGGCAAGTTACTTACCCGCATCGTTATGGCTGTGACTTACTGGCAGTCAGCCGCAGGGCCTTTTTTCACCCATACATCGCTGCTACCGGGTTTATCACCCTTCGTCCACCATTTCGCGGTGTAGGAGTAACCATTGTAGGTAGTGGTGTCGCCGCCGTTATAGACCACGTCGGAGCGCCAGTTGAATTTCACCTGACTTACCAGCTCCCATGCATCCACGCCGAAGCCCGGCTGGTTGCCCTGAGTCCAGTATTTTGCTTTCCAGACCAGGTTGTCGAAGCTGACGGTATTGCCCGCGTTGTAAACCTTGCTTGCACTCCAGGCAGCGTATTTGCTGGCGTTGGCGTCAACAGGCTTATCGCAGCTACTGGTGGCAGAACCTTCGTCAGACGGCGTATTGCCTTCATCGGATGGGGTGTTACCTTCGTCAGACGGCGTGTTGCCTTCATCGGATGGGGTGTTACCTTCGTCAGACGGCGTGTTGCCTTCATCGGAAGGGGTATTGCCTTCGTCAGACGGCGTTTCCGCCGCTTTAGGCGTTACCGTCACCTGCACGTTAGTCTGTACGCTGGACTTGCCATCGCTTACCACCACGGTCAGCGTGTACGTTGATTCCGCGTCCACGTCCGGTGCGGTGATGTTCAGGTTCGCGGTGTCTGCGCCTGTCGCCTGCATATTCGCAGGAACGCTCCAGGAGTAGGTCAGCGCGTCGCCATCAGGATCGTTAGCCTGAGCGTGCAGAGAGTAGCTCTGGCCCGCTTCCAGCGTCACGGCTTCCATCTGGTTCACGACCGGCGCCTGGTTTGCTTTCGGCGCTTTGTTCACGACCTGGACGTCAGCGGTGCTGCTCAACCCTTTCGCATCAGTGACCGTCAGGCGGAACGCCAGAGTCTGGTTACTGGTGACAGCGGCAACGTTGAAGGTCGCTTTCGCTTTGGTGCTGTTGGTGAGGGTCACCGACGGGCCAGAGATCTGCGTCCACTTGTAGGTAATGGCATCGCCATCCGGATCGGTGGAAGCCGAGCCATCCAGGGTCACCGTCGCCGGACCGGTTACGCTCTGGTCAGCGGCAGTCGCCACCGGCGCATGGTTGGTCACTACCGGATCAACCGGCGCAGCGCCGCCGCCTGTCAGGCTTTCATTCATCGCGTTCAGAATGTCTCCGGTATCGGAGTCGATAGACCAGGCAAACAGACCGCCCAGGTTTTTCGCCAGCACATACTGACCTTTCGCCGTTGCGGAACGCGCATCTTCGTAGGTGATCAGATCGCCGGTGGTTTTGTTAAACAGATACGGCGCTTCAGCGGTAGCATCATAGTTGTATTCCCAGCCCGGTTTGCCTTTGTACTCGTTAACGATCTGACGATAGTCAACCACGCCCGGTTCCCAGGTCCCTTTCACCATGCCCGTTGCCGTACCGGTGAACGGGTTGTTATTGCTGTAACCGTGAACGCCGGTCCAGCCGCGACCATACATGGCCGTCCCCACGACAATTTTGCCGGGCTGTACACCCTGCGCCAGCAGCGCATTGACGCCGTTTTCGGTGGTGTAATTGGTATCCGGTTTGTTCGCCGGCGCACGCAGTGCCGCCTGGTGACCCAGATCGGTATTGCTCCAGCCGCCGTAGAAGTCGTAGCTCATCAGGAAGATGTGATCCATGTACTGCTGGGCAGTGGTGTAATCAACGTCTTCAATTTTGTCGCTGCCTGAACCGATTGCTGAGGTCAGTTCAAAGGTACGGCCGGTTTCGGCTGACAGTTCATTCATCATGGCGCGCAGTTCGCGCATCAGTGCGGTATACGTCTCTTTATCCTGCTGCGGGTTGCCCAGCGTTTCGTTCTGACCGCCGCCGCCCGGGAATTCCCAGTCGATGTCCACGCCGTCGAAGAATTTCCAGGTTTTCAGGAAATCTTTCACGGAAGCCACGAAGCGATCGCGGATCGCTTTGTCATGCATTTTGAAGAACGGATCGGAGAGGGTCCAGCCACCGATAGACGGCAGCACTTTCAGCCCTGGATTGGCTTTCTTCATTGCCATCAGCTGGCCGAAGTTGCCTTTGTAGGGATCGTCCCAGCCGCTTACGCCAGCCTGAGGCTTCTGCAGTGCGGCCCACGGGTCGTGAATCGCCACCTGGAAGTCCTGACGGCCCGCACAGGCGCGCTTCAGCGCTTCGAAGCTGTTACCCCCTTCGATGGTTTTCAGGCTGTCATTGATGCCATCGCCGCCGCAGATTGGAATGAAGCCATACAGAATGTGGTTAAGGTTAGCCGCCGGGATTTTATCCACCGGGAAATTACGGTCATAAACGCCCCACTCAGGGAAATAGGCACCGACCACTTTATCGGTGTGCTTAGAGAGGGTTTTATTATTTTCCTGCATGGTGGTGTTAAGCGGCAGCAGATGGCTACCGTCGGTATCCGCGACGATAATCAGTTTGCTGGCGCTGGTGCTGCACCCGCTGGCGTTGCAGAGTTCAACCGTTTCCTGATAGCGACCGCCTTTGGTCACTTTAAATGTTGCCGTGCCGGACATGCTGCCTGCACCGGTCCAGACGGTTTTGCCGTCGAGCAACACTTTCGCTGAAGTCGGCGCCGCGCCGCTCCAGACATCCCACTGCACTTTTACATCGGCGCCATCATGGACTTTGACGAGGCTGTTGTAAGCAGAAGCAGACTGATCAACTTCGACAATGGCAAACTTATCATTACCGCTGGCGATAGTTGCTTTACCCGGCACGGCTGCGAACACCGGGCTTGCAGCCGCTGCAACGAAGAGTGCCAGATATTTAGGCTTCAGAAATTTCATTATTTGATCCTGATAATACGATTTGTGAAATTAAATACCCATGTTTTTCCATTAAACATGGACAAACGTTATTTACTGATAAATTAATCGTGAACGTTTCTGGTTCGCGAAAGACCTGCTTATTATTGCGCTGTACCTTCCTCCACTCATAAACTTCGACAAATGTTTTATTGCGTAGAGAAGAATACAGTGGGGAATTTATTTTCGCCTTTCATTCCCCCGATGAAAAAATTTCAAAAAAAACTTGACTGCATTATTTAAAAGATGAGACGTGGGATTTGCGCGATAAATACAACCAGCCCGGAAAATGCAATATATGGACCAAAGGAAATAAGGTTATTTTTATTCTCAAAGGGCTTTAACAGGCAATGCATGATAATGCCCCCCAGCGCCGCGATCAGCACGATAGAGGGTAACGCTTGCCAGCCGCACCAGGCGCCCAGCGCCGCCAGCAGCTTAAAATCACCATAGCCTAATCCTTCCCGGCCGGTCAGAAGGCGGAATGCCCAGTAAACCAGCCAGAGCGAGAGATATCCCGCCACTGCGCCATAGATAGCATCGGTCAGCGGTAGCGTACGGAACAGGGCATGGAACATCAGCCCCGTCCACAGCAGCGGCTGGGTCAGACAGTCCGGCAGCAGCATATGGCGCGCGTCGATCACCACCAGCGGCAGCAGCAGACTCCACATCACCCACAGCGCGATCAGCGCCAAAAACGACGGCGCCAGCGCGGCGCTGGCGGCAAAGAAGAGAGCGCTACAGACTTCCACCACCAGCAGTCGCAGCGGAATCGCGCTATGGCAGTGGCGGCAGCGGCCGCGCAGCGCACACCAGCTAATGATGGGAATATTTTCCCACGCGCTCAGGGCGTGGTGGCATTCCGGGCAGTGGGAGGCGGGAAACAGCAGATTGCCTGCCCCCTCTTCTTCCATTACCAGCGGCGGAATACGCTCCGCCACGACGCCGAGGAAACTGCCGAGGATCGCGCCCAGCGCTCCGCTCATGACGCACAGACCCGGCAGATTCGCCTGCTGCAACAGCATTAGTGGGTTCATGCGGTTTTCGCCCAGCTCAGCGTAATGTGCGCTTTTACGTCACTCTGACGATCCACCGGCGTCAACGCGAGTTTCTCCAGATGGATACCGGAAGAGACGTTCATCTCACGCAGCCAGTTTTGCAGGGCAGAAACGCTGACGCGCTCGACATCAAAGGTCAGCGACTGCTCTTCCTGACGCACGTTTGTCAACGCGAGGTGCACGACTTTGGCACTTTCTTCCACCACGCTGCGCGGGTTCGGGGTATTGACGATTCTGGACTGGAGATGGTTTTTATCAATTTCCTGGCGCATCCAGTTCAGCGTCTGCTTCTGCTTAAATAACACGGCCTCGTTATTTTTGATGAGAGTATCGAGCGGCATCATCGCGCCGTAATAAACCATCGCGCAGCAGAGTGCCCCGCCGCAGAGTTTAAATAAATTACGCTCGCGTGGACTGTAATGTTGCCAGCGGTTTTTTAACTGGGCTATTTGCGTTTTCATTTATAGCTCCCGGTAATAATGGCGGTATAAGGCGCCTCGCCGGAAATCGGCTGCATCGTAAATTCAAAGGTTTCGGCGCTGCGGGCGACAAAATCCTGCAGGGTCTGTTTATCCATGGATTTCACATTCAGCGTCAGCTGATTTTGCTTTTCGTCATATTCCACGTTATTGATCTCCAGCGACGGCAATGACTGCCTGATTTGATTCAGCGCTTCGAGCTGCAGGAAGATCCCTTTCTTCGCCTTGCTGATATTTTGCCCAACGTAGTATTTCAGGTTGCTGGTCTGGCGCAGGGTCGGGAAATAGTGCTGCGCTACGGTGGTCATCTCCCGGTGGATCTCGTTTTGCTGATGCGTGAGCATCCACGCCATACCAACGCGGGGGCCGATCAGCAGGCCGACGCAAAGCAGCGCCGCCGCCGCGAGGGCCGTTTTCGCATGGCGAAAACGCGGACCGCTGGCGCTGCGCCCGGAAAACTCCCCGTGCAGCATGTTGATACGACAGCCCTGCCACTGGGGCTGGATCAGCACCAGCGGATGCTGCCACGCCAGCCGTTCATCCACCTGTACCTCCTGCGGCGCATCGCCGTAGCAGCACACCTCACCCGCCCGGCATTTACTCAACAGCAGCGGCAGCAGGACCGTATCGGCTTCGCCAGCGCTGCCGGGGGAAAAACGCAGCCAGTAGCTCTCCTCCAGGCTCACCAGCGTCGTGCCCCCTTCGCTCACCGGCAGCAGCCAGGCATCCGGCAGCGCCTGGGCCACCGTGAGCCCCGCCTGAGCGAACAGCTCCAGCCAGTGGCGCAGACGTTCAGCCTCGATGGCCACGGCATCCACCTCCGGCCCCTTTTTGTTCAGCACCGTCCAGTGCAGCGTATCTACCTCGCCGAGCAGCGTCTCTTCCGCCATCCACGAGAACTGCGCCGTCTGGGCGGAAAGTCCTTTTTTCGGCAGGGTAAAATGACGAAAGATCGTCTCGCTCGCCGGCAGCAGCAGGCACACCTGCTGAGAAAGCGGGTGGCAGGAAAGTTCGCTCAGTGCGCTCCAGCCCGTCAGATATTCCACCCGATCGTTACCGGATTCACACCACCAGATTTTGCCGTCCTCACGGGTGTCGGGACGAATAAAAAGCACCTTTTTCATTATCATCTACTTATCTTATTCAACCATTCGGTAGCGGCGTTGCCAGGTCACGACCTTGCCAGCCTCACTGTCAACGTGAAGCTGGCTGACGACGCGCAGCGTTAAATCATCGGTATTGCCGGTGGTTTCCACCCGAAAATAGCGACTGATGACCGCAACCCTGTCCTGAATCTGCGCCAGGATATCTTTGGTCTGCGGATAGTTGCTCTCCAGCACTTTGCTGAATGCCTCCAGCGACGCCCACCCCTCCTCCGGGCGTGAATCGATCAGGCGGGCAGCGTCGTCCGTGTTTAGCACGCCGGTAAAAACCGCCGCCAGCAGCGGCGCCTGTTCGCGTGTTAAGGTATTGACATTTATGGTGCCATCCGTATCCGGCAAGGCGCACAGCAGCTTGCCGACCTTCGGCCACGCTGCCTGCGGAAAGGCGGGCAGCAGTCTGATTTCGTTGATGGTGCGCATCATTTGATTCGCCGGACCGCGGGCGGGCGTCACGCTCGCCCAGGCGTCGACCTCCTGGCCCTGTTTCGCCGTCACGTCGTCGGCGTCAAGATAATCCACCAGCTGCTGGTAAATCTCTTCTGCCGCCAGCGTACCGACGCCACTTTCAGCCAGCAGCTGTTCGATAATCTGCTCTTTGACCGGTTTTTCCGGCAGCGCAGTTGGGTCGGCCGGGGCCGCTGGCGCCGCGTCCCCGCCCAGCAGACTATTGACGTTAAAGCAGGTCCGGGCATCCTCCACCTGACTCACCACGGTGTAATTATCCCCGTGGGTTTTCAGCGGCTGTGCCCAGTCACCTTGCGGCGACAGCCCCGCCCCTTCTGAACTGGCCGCTTTCTGCAACACGTTTTCCAGTACCTTCTGTTGACGGGCAATGGCCCAGCGCAGCGTCTGCTGGCTGACCTGATAATGCGTTTTTTGCAGGTGGCGGCAGAACTGCTGACTGATTTTCGCCGCCAGGGCGGACATCATCACCAGCAGGATCAGCACCACCAGCAGCGCCACGCCACGCTCTTTTCGCGCTGTTTTGCCGCTCATGAACTCACTCCTGGATCGGCTGCCGTATCGGGCTGCGGGGTTGTTACGGGCTGGGCCGCATGCTCCGCTGCCGGCTGCGCCGGGTCCGCATTCGTCTCTTTTGGCGCGGTCTGGATCTCAGGCATATCGCCGGGAGTGAGAAAAACCCAGCGCCAGGTTTCGCCGTTTTCCATGGTCAGATTCAGCTCAACGCCATCAGGCTGATGGGCGATGTCGGTCCATTTTTCCTGCCAACCTTCGTGCCAGAAGCGCCATTTCATCTCTTTCACATCGCTCAGAATCGGCACTTCTTCCGGCTGCGCGCTGGCGGGACCGTCGATAGCAGCCCAGACGTTGCGCCACAGGCGCTTGTCCTTTAACGTCCAGCTAACCCGCTCCAGCTGCACCTGGCCGCTGATGCCGTTCAGGGTTGTCATTTCCACACCATTCTGCTGCTGGACGAACACCTCGCCGCTGTTGCGCGGCGCGCGCGCCTGTTGCTGATAAAAGTCACGCGAGAGGAGGTTGTACGTGCGCTGAAGCGCCGTCACTTTTGTCGCCGCCTCGTCGCTGGCCGTCGAGGTGCGCATCGCGCCGTCGAGCGTTTGCCAGGCGAGAATGCTGATCACCGCGAAGATGGCCAGCGCAATCATAATTTCCAGCAGGGTAAAGCCCTGCTGACGCTGCACCTTACTCACGATCCACCTCCGGTTCGGCGAGCTGAAGCGCCACCACCGGTTGCGCATCGCTTGCTTCGCTGTAAACCCGTACCTCATCGGCAAAGGTATTTTCGGCGGTTTTCACCCGCTGGATATGCCAGGTCCAGGTTTGTCCGCCCATGGTTTCGGTACCCACCTGCTCGGCGTCCGGGAAGTCGGTCTGAGCCAGCTGCGCTTGCGCCAGTTGATTTTCCGCCACCCATCCGGCCTGCAGCGTTTCCGACAGGCTGTGGGTAAAGCGCACGTTAAGGGTGACGGAGTTCATCAGCGCCAGCGCCGCGGTGGAGAAAATCACCAGCGCCACCATCACTTCCAGCAGGGTCATCCCCTGCTCTTTGGTTTTGCGTTTAGTCATCGTTTTCCACCACCACGGGAACAGAGCCCTGTGACGTCACGTGAAAGCGCTGCTTTTTATCCAGGCTTTCGAGGCTGAGCGTGAAGCGGCTAAGCTCGCCGTCCGGCAAAAAAATGATTTGCGGTTCATCGTCCAGCGTGGCCGCCAGCGTTCGCGATGAGAGGGAGACATGCATCTCCTCAGGAAACTCGCCGCGTGTGGCGATCCGCCCCGACTTTAACGGTGCCCAGTGGCGCTCGCCGTTATTTACAACCTGCGTCACCAGTTCAAATTCTGACGAGGTCATCACCAGCCCGACAATATTTCCGTCCATTACCGCACGGTCAGAACCATATTCAACGAGGGATTTTAGCTGCTGACCAAATGTATCTGCGCCGCTGCGTGATGGAATGGTGGTGACCACCATCATGGCGCTCAGGGCGAATATCACCAGCGCCACGATAATTTCCAGCAGGGTAAATCCACGTTGCTTATTCATTACTTAGCTTTTTTATCAAAAGACCAGTTGCTGATATCGTCGGCAGTATTAGCTTCTGCATCCGGACCGGCTGAGAAAATATCGACAGCGCCATGCTCGCCCGGGCTGACCAGAATATAGTCATTGCCCCATGGGTCCTGCGGCAGGCGACGAATATAGCCATCGTCACGGTAGCCTTTCGGAACAGGCGCAATTTCAGGTTTGGTCACCAGCGCCTGCAACCCCTGCTCGGTGGTCGGATAGCGATGGTTGTCGAGTTTGTACATATCCAGCGAACCTTCCAGCGCCACAATATCGCTGGTCGCTTTCTGAATATCGGCTTTTTCTTTATTGCCCATTAAATTAGGCACAACCATACTGGCCAGCACACCGAGAATAACGATAACTACCATTAATTCGAGCAGCGTGAACCCCGCCTGACGCTTCAGGCTATTTTTTTTCAAAGACATGATTAACCCACCATATTATTAAGTTGAAGAAGCGGTTGTAATATTGAAAGAACGATAAATAAAACAACGGTCGCCATAGTTACTACCAGTGCCGGTTCAAATACCGACAGCGTTAACGTAATTCGATGCTGTAATGCAGATTCCTGGTTTTCCGCCGCACGATCCATCAGCGAGCCCAGCTCGCCGCTCTCCTCCCCGGAGGCCACCATGTAGAGCATGGTGGGTGGAAAAATTCTCGCCTGTTCCAGCGCGTTGTAGAGGGATGCCCCCTGGCGCACGGTGTCCGCCGCCTGCTCAAGCACCTGCCGGGCATAGAGGTTTTCAATCCCGTCCATCGCGATGTACATCCCTTCCAGCAGCGGAACGCTGCTGGCCTGCAAAATACTCAGCGTACGGATGTAGCGCGCGCTGTTGATGGCGCAGACCAGTTTTTTCAGCGGTGACTTTAGCAACAGCCACCGATGGTAAACAAACCGGTTCTTTTCTACTTTTATCCAAAATTTAAAGCTCGCCGACGCCCCGAACAGGCCGCTGGCGATAACGATGCCCCAAGCCTGTAAAAAATCGCTCACCGCAATCAGCGTGCGGGTGGTTACCGGCAGCTCTTGTTTCATGTGGGTGAACTGGTCGATGACCTGCGGCACCACGGCGACCAGCAGAATGGAGATCACCGCGATCGCCACCACCGTCAGGGTAATGGGGTAGACCATCGCCTGGGTGAGCTTGCTTTTCATCTTCTGGCGCTGCTCGTTGTACTCGGCGAGCTTTTCCAGCACGCCACCGAGATGACCGGTCTTTTCACCGGCCATTACCAGGGTGCAGTAGAGCTTGTCGAAGCTGCGCGGAAACTGGCTGAAGGCGTCGAACAGCGTGTGACCTTCTACAATCTTGTCGCGGATCTCGGTCACCATCGCCGCCAGGGTTTTATCTTCCGTCTGCTTCGCAATCGCCTTCAGCGCACTCTCCAGCGGCAGCGCGGCATTGACCAGCGTCGCGAGCTGTCGGGTAAACATCGACAGCACCGGAATCGACAGTTTTGCCCCTTTACGGGCGTTTTTTCCCGCCGCCGGATCGCTGGTCGGCGCAATGTTCACTGGCATCAGCTTCTGTTCGCGCAGCATCTGGCGCACCTGCTTTGGCCCTTCGGCCTGAAGGGTGCCGCGCTGAGTTTTCCCCGCAGCGTCCGTCGCGGACCACGCATACCAGGCCATTACGCATCCCCCCCGCGCTCGGCGGTGACGCGCATCACCTCTTCCAGCGAGGTCACGCCGGAGATCACCTTCAGCAGACCGTTTTCACGCAGGCTGTAGGCCTCTTTGAAAAGCTGCGTTTCGATGGACATCTCATCTTTGTCTTCATGGATCGCACGGCGCATGGCGCTGTCGACCACCAGAAATTCATGGATGCCTGCGCGTCCCTGGTAGCCGCTCTGGCGACACTGTTCACAGCCCACGGCGCGATAAATCGCTTTCGGCGGCGTTTCCATAAAGGTGAACAGCGCTTTCTCATTGTCATCCAGCGGACTGGTCGTGCGACAGTGCGGACACAGCCGACGCACCAGACGCTGGGCAATGACGCCAAGCAGCGACGAACCGATTAAAAATGACTCCAGCCCCATATCACGCAGACGGGTAATAGCGCCCGCGGCGCTGTTGGTGTGCAGCGTGGACATCACCAGGTGACCGGTGAGCGAGGCCTGTACCGCGATTTGCGCGGTTTCCCCGTCACGAATTTCCCCGATCATCACCACGTCCGGGTCCTGGCGCAGAATGGCGCGCAGTCCGCGCGCAAAGGTCATGTCCACGCGCGGGTTGACCTGGGTCTGCCCTACCCCTTCCAGTTCATACTCGATCGGATCTTCCACGGTCAGAATGTTGCGTTCATGGCCGTTAAGCGCCGACAGCAGCGCGTACAGGGTGGTACTTTTCCCCGAACCGGTCGGGCCGGTCACCAGGATGATGCCGTGCGGACGTTCAATCAGTCCCTTTAACTTCACCAGCTCTTCGTCAATCAGACCGAGCTTGTTGATGTCCGGCTTAAGGTTGCTTTTGTCCAGCAGACGCATCACCACGCGTTCGCCGTACTGAGACGGGATAGTGGAGACGCGCACGTCAATGGCCTTACGACCAATGCGCAGCGAGATACGACCGTCCTGGGGAAGGCGTTTTTCGGCGATGTCCAGTTTGGACATCACTTTGATACGCGACACCAGCAGCGGCGCGAGCTTGCGCGCCGGCTGCAGCACCGGACGCAGCACGCCGTCAACGCGAAAACGAATGCTCAGGGTGCGCTCGAAGGTCTCGATATGAATATCGGAGGCCCCCTCTTTCACCGCTTCGCCCATAATGGCGTTGATCAGGCGGATCACCGGCGAGTTCTCGTCGTTATCGAGCAGATCTTCGTTGTCAGGGATCTCCTCGGTTAACGCCATCAGGTCAATATCGGCGTCCATGTCGTCCACCAGCTGCTGCGAGACGCCGCTGTTCTGCTGCCAGATGTTGGTCAGCAGTTCGTCAAACGCTTCCGCCGTCAGGATCGTCGGGGCATAGGAGCGCCCCAGCACGCGGCGCATCTCCAGCAGGGCATACGCCTGCGCATCCTCGCGGATATAAACCTCATCGTTATAGAACAGGACCCCGTTCTCTTTCGCCCAGGTGCTGGTACAGAGCGCATTACTCATCTCGGTCATGTCGCTTGCGCCTTACTCTTTAAACGGGTTGCGGGACGACACCGGCGCACTGGCGCTCACCGGCGCGGCATGGCTCTGGGACGGATAGACTGGCAGCATCGGTGAATCCGCATTCTCTACGATGCCCAGCTTGTGCTCTTCCATACGCTGCTGCTGACGCGCCTGGATCTGCTCATATTTTTCTTTCGACGCCGCGCCGTAGTTGTCGTCGTCGCGCAGTACGGTGGTGTGGATAAACACCATCAGGTTACGTTTGGCGCTGTCCTGGGAGGTATAGCGGAACAGCTGACCCACAACCGGAATATCGCCCAACAACGGCACTTTCGAGACCGACTGTTTGGTGACGTTTTCCATCAACCCACCCAGCACCACCGTCTGCCCGCTGTGGACCATCACTTCGTTGTTGATGGTGCGGGTGTTGAACGTTGGGCCCAGGCTGGCATCGGCCGTCGAGGTGTTATCCACGCTGGAAACCTCCTGCTCGATCTTCAGATGGATCATGTCGCCATCGTTGATCTGCGGTACGATTTTCAGCTTCGTACCGACGGTTTTACGTTCCACCGAGTTAAAGACGTTATCGCCGCTGGTGGTCTGCGAACCGGAGAGGACCGGAACGTCCTGACCGACGTTGAACGACGCCTCTTTGTTATCCAGCGTCACCACGCTCGGCGTCGACAGAATGTCGTTTTTGCCGTTAGTGGACAGCGCCGTCATCAGCGCGCCAAAGTCGCCGTTAAAGAAACCGGTCGCCAGGCCCGTATAGCTGCCAATGACTTTTGACTTCTTGATCTGGCTGATCGGCAGGCCGGTCGAACCAAACTGAACCCCACCGTGTTTACTGGTCCACTGCACGCCCAGATCCAGACCGTTACCGTCCTGAACTTCGGCGATGATCGCCTCCACCAGCACCTGCGGACGGCGGATATCCAGCTTGTCGATCACTTTTTCCAGCGAATTCATAACGTTTGGCTGAGCGGTGATCACCAGCGAATTGGTAGACTCGTCGGCGGAAATATTCAGATCGCCTGCCATCGGCGCGGCTTTGCTCTTGCCACCGCCCGCTTTATCCTTCAATTGCTCGCCGATCCCCGTCAGCACCGGCACAACTTTGCTGGCGTTGGCGTATTTCAGGTAGAAGACGCGGGTGTTGCCCTCGTTGTTCTGCTCGCGATCGAGCTGGGAGATCAGCGTCCGGGTGCGCTGACGCGCCTCCGGGCTGCCGCTGATCACCAGGCTGTTGGTTTCATCGTCGGCAACCACTTTGGTCGCCAGCTGCGGGGCGTTTTGCCCTTTCTGCTCTTCGTTGTTGAGGTTGTTCAACATGTCAGAAAGCTCTTTGGCCGAGGCAAAACGCAGTGGCACGATTTCACGGCGCTGGACGCCGCTTTGGTCCACACGCTGCACCAGATCCACCAGGCGGTTAACCACCGAGGCTTTGCCGGTTAACAGCAGCACGTTTGACGGTTCAAAATGGACCACGTTGCCGATGCCGGAGGCGTCGTTCAGCTGACGCAACAGGGGGGCCAGCTCACGTACCGGAACGTTCTCCATCCGCACCACGCGGGTGATGACTTCGTCGCCTTTGCCTGGGTTTTTGCTGTCGGCAATGGGTGCGCCCGACATGCGCGCTACCGACGAGCGCACGACTTTCACCATCCCGTTATCCATCGGAATCACCGACAGACCATAGAGATCCAGCACGCTCAGGAAGAACTGGTAATATTCATCTTCCGTCAGTACGTTGTAGGTGCGAACCGACACCGTTCCCTGAACGGAAGGATCGACCAGAATGGTTTTATTGAGGTTACGCCCGACGGTATCGATAAATTCGCGGACATCGGTATTTTTAAAACTGGCGCTAAAGTTCGCCGCGAACAGCGAACCTGAATATAACGACAATGCGGTCAGCGCTACGCACGCCCATGGAAATTTCTTCATGTCTGTACACTTATTAATTGTTAAGAACATTGACCCGAATATTTTCAAGGTGAGCGTGACGCCGGATAACGACATCCGCTTCTTTCATTTTTGACCAGCGGGCAACAATCTCTTTTGCCTGCGCCTCTTTAGTCATATCCACATCGTCAACTTTTACCACCACATCACCTTTTTCCAGGCCAGCATGGCTGTAGAAAGGCGACGCATTGCGTGGATTAATGTTGTAGCCTTCCAGCTGGCCTTTTTCGATTATTGGTTTTAACACCAGATAATCATCCAGATGCAGATTATCTAACCCTGCATCTTTCTTCGATTTGGTTACCGGGGCGCTGTCAACGCCGCCTTTGAAATAGTCTGGTTTTTTAATTGAAATAACCTGCGGCGCGCCTTCATAATTCACCACCACATTATCAGGATGAATTTCGGCAATATAGGCATTGTCAAAACCGGCGAGCATTTCGCCCTCGCGATAGCTCTTTTGTCCAGCGGGAGTTTTTATCACCGCAAAGGACAGCCAGGCTTCATCGCTGCTGAGAATACCTTCGATTTCCGCACTGAGCGGCTTTTTCACCGCCGCTGGCTGTTTCGCTGGCATTACCGCCGGCGTAAAAAGTACAAACTGGGTTTCATCGTGACTTTTTTTTTGCATAGTCTTTTTTGAATCAGACAACCTGTTCGTCACTTTTTTATAATCTTTATAAACCATATACCCTTGCTGGCCGCAGAATATAAGCAGCACAAACATGACGCAGGGCATAATCAATTGAGTAACAAATGACATCCGCATTTTTTAACGAGCCTTTCTGCCAGTCAGTAATTCACAGCACAGGGCTGTATGAGTAAGTGGCGTAAATACTAATGTGTATCCTCACTCCCGACTATTCACACTTCCGCTAACAATAATTTAGAAAAAGATTGATCGTTAAAAAAACCTATGATAGAGGCGCAGACAGAATATTTTTATCCTGCATTCAAATTGCCCCTTCCGCCTGTATCCTTTACTTTTCCGGCTCCTTGCTATGAATCAAAGAGACGGTAATACGCTATGTATATGCGCCATTTTAATTTCACTACCCAGCCTTTCCGGGCTATCACCCGGATGTCAGGTGATTTTTTTGTTCCGTATCATCAGGATGTGTTCGGTTTGCTGAAAGAGAAGTGCCAGACAACAGGCGTCACTGCGCTCTTTAGCGACGACAGCTATCTCGCGTCGCAGTTTTGCGATGCGCTGAAAAAGCATGACGGCACGCTGCTTGCCATTAACGCCTTCCCAAAACTCAGCGCCAGCGGCCTGCTCTATAAACTCAACGCCACCACTAAAGAGAGCAAAACCCGGATCCAGGCTATTGATGCCGTGCTGCGTCAGTGGCAGGACGAGATGTTGTCCCGCAAAACCACGCGTAAAGTGCTGGTCATTTCGCATATTCAGTCGATGAAAGCGAATTGCCATGAGGCACTGTCCATGTTGTTAACCCGCGCGCAGGAGCTGGATGTGCCTCTGTCGGTTGTGCTGATGGGATCGGCCGACCAGGAAGCCGCCCTCCAGCAGTGCGGGTTGCGTGAATATCTTCATACGCATCACACGCTCCGGCCCCTCACCTGCCGCGAGTCCCTGAGCTATGTTCAGGCCCAGTGTGAAGCGCATGGCAGCGACGCGACGCCGTTCACCCGGGCCCGCATGCGCAGGATGCATGTTCTGACCAAAGGACAGACAGGCAAACTCAACGAGCTGGCGCACCTTGCGATGCTAGCCGCCTGGACCGAGCGTTCAGCGCAGGTATCGCCGCGCCATCTGCGCCTCGCCGCAGGAGAAGTTCTGCCGGCGAAACCGAAGGGCAAACGCCTTGCCGTTATGGGCCTTTTTGCCTCCGTACTGTTTGCCGCCTGCGGCTGGACATTGATGCCCACCATTACCGCCAGACTGCCGGTACAGCTGCCCGTGATGGCCAGCTGGAAACCGCAGGCGCCAAAAACCGACGCCCCAGCGGTGCCGGTTATTGATAATGAAGTAGTGAATAAGCCCGATGCGATGCATCAGCTCTATACCATGTGGGGTTATGACGCCACGATGGAAGAGGCGCTCTGCCAGAACGCCGGGCAGGTCAACCTGATGTGTAAGGAGGGCAGCGCTCCGGTCGAGGAGCTGGCAAAAGAGGGTTACCCGTGGATCGGCGAGATCAAAACTGGCGATCACCTGAACTATGCCGTGGTGGCCAGAGTAGATGATAACTCGCTGGATCTGCTGATGAATAATCGCACCTGGCAGGTGAGCCGCAGCTGGTTTAACCAGCATGCGACCGGCAATTACACCCAATTGCACCGCCTTACGCCGCAGGGGAAAGATGCCGTGAGCGCCGAAAGCAGCGCCAAAGATCTGGGCTGGATGGATCAGCAGCTTAGCCTGGCGCTGAATCTACCCGAAACCCATACAAAGGCGTGGACGGCCGAACTGATGCAACGTACCCGCGAGTTTCAGCAGAAAATGCATCTGCACGTGGACGGGATTGCGGGTGAAGATACATTGATGCAGTTAATGCGTGAAACCCGGACTACGCCAAGCGTACTTATTCAGTCCGCAAATATATCTGCGACCCCCACCGCGCAGGAGAAACATTCATAATGTCGACGATTACTCTGGCTGCCCAGCGCAGCTATACCCTGAACGCACCGGTCTGGTTTTCTTACCGGCGCCCCTCGCTGAAAAAAGCGGTCTGCGCCACCCTGCTCTGGGTGGTGGGAATAGTGATGACGATCGCTGCGGGACTCTATGCTCATCTCTACTGGGATCTGCGCCATCCGGCACCTGAGCCAATAACAGCGAGCGCCGTTAAGCCAGAAACGACGCTATCGGATATGCATTATGTCTATGTCAGTAAACCGTTCCCGCAGCCTGAACCAAAGCCAGAACCGGTAACAAAAGAGATGCCGCCGCTGCAGGAGATGCCCATTGATAGCGGCGATGCCGACTGGCAGCAGGCGCCCGACGGTGAAATGCCGCATAATATTTCCCGGGATACATTGCCAGGGACAGAAGTGAGCCATTCTGCTATCCCCGAACGGGATAATACCGGTCAGACAGTAGATGACGGGGCGATCAAGACATTATTGATGAAGGCGTTAAAAGAGCAGGAAAAAGATTATTCGCAAGGGAAAATGCCCGCGCCTCCTGTAGATGAATCCACGGCAGGAACGCAGGCAAATAATGTAATGAAACATAGCCCTCCTTTCAGTTAAAAAGGAGATAAATAGCGATTAATATTTCTCCGGCAATGCTGATAAAGACATAAGACGGCCTTTCTCAACCTGAATATAATTACCTTTCTTCAGGTCGGCGAGAATTTTTATAATGGTACTGCGGGCCAGGCTGGTATATTCCTGAATATAGTCATAAATATTGATATCGCGCTGATGGTGCACAATCAGTTCGTTAATTTCCAGCAAGAACTCGCGAACAATCGAGTACGCGCTGCGGGCCACCAGCACTTCGTCACGCTTGCTGAGCAGGCAAACGTACCAGGAGAGGACTTTACTCAAGGCTTCCCACAGGTTTTTTTCGCTTATCAGACGGACAAAATCATCTTTTTTAATGGTGCGCACCACGGTATTGGCACGAACCAGGCCGTACATATGCGTTGAGTTGTAATAAATAGAGGAGAGACCAAAAATACATTTATTCTGTAAGGTGAACATACACAATTCATCCGACTCGCGGCGGAATTCAACTTCACCGCTCACGATAAAATGAATATCTTCGTTATTATCGGTACTGATACGCTGCCATTTGCGTAAGGTTCTTTCTTCAAAACCTTCAGTTGCCGCAATAAGGGCGTCAAGTTCTGCTTGTGGACGGCTATTTTTACTGTAGATACTTAACATTGTTATACCTATTAATATTAAATTGAAAAAGGTGAACGTGTGCAATCACAGCGCATAAATGCGTAGTCCATTTAACAAATGTAAAGTAAAGCTAAGACTTCAGAACATCCGTATTTCTTATTTGTCGTGCTGATATATTGTCAACCACGTTTGCGAGTAATTTCGACTGAGGAAACTATAAAACATTTACGACGTGAATGTGATTAAAAAAGCAGTCCAAAAGAAGACCCTATAAAGGTGAAGTCGGGTAATCCGAAGGATTACCCCTGCCCGTAGCGCTCCAGCAGCGCCTCCGCGATAGCCAGCGTTTCGCGATCGGCCACGCCGTCCCAGCGCGCCGGGCGAAAATGCATCTGAAACGCGACGATCACGCGCTTCTGCTGCGCGTTCGTCATGTTATCGGTCACCTCATAGCCGTAGCGCGCCAGCAGATCGAGCAGCACCTTCGGCTCCACGAGCTCGTCGCGCGGCTTGCCGTTCAGGTAAAACGCCACCCGCGCCGGGTCGGGCCATGCCCCAATCCCCTGCTGCGCCAGCTCACGCCACGGGAACAGCGGGCCGGGATCGTCTTTGCGCTGCGGGGCGATGTCCGAATGAGCTACCACATTTTCAGGTCTGATGTTGTAGCGGGTAATAATGTCTTTGGCGAGCGGCACCAGCGCCGCAATTTGCGCCGGCTCAAACGGCGTAAAATGCTTAACGCCCGACGTTTTTTGCCAGCCGCGGTTCTCCAGCTCAATGCCGACAGACGTATCGTTAATCCGGTTGGTGCCGCGCCAGAAACTGATGCCCGCATGCCAGGCCAGTTCGCTTTCGGGTACCAGCTGCCAGATGCGCGGCTTACCGTCCGGTGCAGGGGGTTTAGCCGGGATCAAATAGTGAGAGCTGACGTTCTTATCCGTCAGCGTGGCCAGCGAGCTGTCAAAGTCATCCGCGGTGTAGTGGATCACCAGCACCTTTATACGCGGGTAAGCCGCCTGCGCCTGATGGCGCGTGTCCAGCTCGTAGGCGCCTTTATCGATGATCCCTTTTTCAGTGGCACACCCTGCCAGCAGCAGCGCCAGCAGGAGCGAGGCAAGCGAACGCCTCATCGGAGGGTTTTCACCGCCGTACCGCTTACGCTCACCATCAGCATGCTGGCATCTTTTCCGACCGTTTCGTAGTCGATATCAATCCCCACGACCGCATCAGCGCCGAGGGCTTCCGCCTGCTCGCCAAGCTCTTTAAAGGCGATTTCGCGCGCTTTACGCAGCTCTTTTTCGTATGCGCCCGAGCGGCCGCCAACGATATCGCGGATACCGGCAAAAAAGTCGCGGAAGATATTGGCGCCGAGAATGGCTTCGCCGGTGACCACACCGCAATACTCGGTTATTGTCTGCCCTTCCAGGGTTGGCGTTGTTGAAAACTGCATGGTTTCTCTCCTTCTTTAGCGTTCAATGCCTTAGGCACAGCATTATCGGTTCGTTACGCTATGATTGAAAGGATAGTTAATAAATAAGGAAATCAACATGCGCTATTCTGCTTTAACACTTTTGGTGCCCTGCGCGCTGGTGCTCAGCGCCTGTACCACCACGGTCACGCCAGCCTTTAAGGATATCGGTACCCGCAGCGGCCCCTGCATTGAGGGTGGCCCGGACGCCGTGGCGCAGCAGTTCTATGATTATCGCATTCAGCACCGCAGCAACGATCTCACCGGCCTGCGCCCGTATCTGAGCGACGGTCTGGCAAAACTGCTTAACGACGCTACCCGCGATCCGCAGCATAACGCCCTGCTGAAATCCGATCCGTTCTCCAGCCGCACCACGCTGCCGGACAGCGCCGAAGTGGCCAGCGCGTCAACCATCCCGAACACGGATGCGCGTAATATTCCGCTGCGCGTTAAGCTGACGCAGGGAACCCAAACCTGGCAGGATGAAGTACTGATGATCCGTGAAGGACAGTGCTGGGCGGTAGACGACGTGCGCTACGTTGGCGGCAGCGTTCATGCCCCGGCAGGCACGCTTCGCCAGTCGATTGAGAATCGCTAAACCCGCCGATACAACCCGGTAACCCCCGTAAAATGTGCGGCATTTCATGCGGAATGCCGACATTTATTCTCGCCGACCTTACCGTTCGCTATTTTGTGCTATGTTTAAGAGGAAACACGGGTTATATTTAACTTTTAACGCATAAATATTGCATAACTATTCTGTCAACGGTACTATCTGCGGCCTCAATTGCTATAGATTGCCTGGATGAGTAAAGACTGCCCCGATGAGTATTAAACTAAACGGCATTAACTGCTTCTACGGCGCACACCAGGCGCTGTTTGACATCACGCTGAACTGCCCGGAAGGCGAAACGCTGGTTTTGCTTGGCCCAAGCGGTGCAGGCAAAAGCTCCCTTCTGCGTGTCCTTAATCTGCTTGAGATGCCCCGTTCAGGTACGCTGGCAATTGCCGGTAACCATTTTGACTTCGCGAAAACGCCGTCTGATAAAGCGATTCGCGAACTGCGTCAAAACGTCGGCATGGTCTTCCAGCAATACAATCTCTGGCCGCATCTGACCGTCCTGCAAAACCTGATTGAAGCGCCGTGCCGCGTGCTGGGGTTAAGCAAGGATCAGGCGATCGCGCGCGCTGAAAAGCTGCTGGATCGTCTGCGCCTTAAGCCTTACAGCGACCGCTATCCGCTGCACCTTTCCGGTGGCCAGCAGCAGCGCGTAGCCATTGCCCGCGCGCTGATGATGGAGCCTGCGGTACTGCTGTTTGATGAACCGACCGCGGCGCTGGACCCGGAAATCACCGCCCAGATCGTCAGCATCATTCGCGAGCTGGCGGAAACCAATATTACTCAGGTTATCGTCACCCACGAAGTGGAAGTGGCGCGTAAAACCGCCAGCCGTGTGGTCTACATGGAAAACGGGTATATCGTTGAGCAAGGTGATGCGAGCTGCTTCGCGAACCCGCAAACCGATGCCTTCAAAAACTATTTATCTCATTGATTGTGTCAGGGGAAATATAATGAAAAAAGTATTACTTGCCGTGCTGCTTGCTGGCGTTACCCTTTCCGCTACCGCAGCTCAGACCATTCGTTTCGCCACGGAAGCCTCTTACCCTCCGTTTGAGTCCATTGATGCGAACAACAAAATTGTTGGCTTCGACGTGGACCTGGCTAACGCCCTGTGTAAAGAGATCGACGCGACCTGTACCTTCAGCAACCAGGCGTTCGACAGCCTGATCCCAAGCCTGAAGTTCCGCCGTATCGACGCCGTGATGGCCGGTATGGACATCACCCCGGAGCGTGAAAAGCAGGTGCTGTTCACCACCCCTTACTACGACAACTCCGCCCTGTTCATTGGTCAGAAAGGTAAATTCACCTCTGTCGATCAGCTGAAAGGCAAAAAAGTTGGCGTGCAGAACGGCACCACGCACCAGAAATTCATCATGGATAAACATCCGGAAATCACCACCGTTCCGTATGACAGCTACCAGAACGCGAAGCTGGATCTGCAAAATGGCCGTATCGACGGCGTATTTGGTGATACCGCGGTCGTGACCGAGTGGCTGAAAGCCAACGATAAACTGGCGCCAGTGGGCGACAAAGTGACCGATAAGGATTACTTCGGTACCGGTCTGGGGATTGCCGTTCGTCAGGGCAACACTGAGCTGCAGCAGAAATTCAACGCTGCGCTGGAAAAAGTGAAGAAAGACGGCACCTACGAAACCATCTACAAAAAATGGTTCCAGAAGTAATTCCTGATGAATGAAATTTTTCCTTTAGCAAGCGCCGCCGGGATGACCGTCGGCCTTGCCGTTTGCGCACTGATTATCGGCCTCGTGCTGGCGATGTTCTTTGCGGTGTGGGAATCCGCGAAATGGTTCCCCGTCGCCTGGACAGGCTCCGCGCTGGTCACCGTGCTGCGTGGGCTTCCGGAAATTCTGGTGGTCCTGTTTATCTATTTCGGCTCCTCACAGCTGCTGCTGACGCTGTCGGACGGCTTCACGATCAATCTTGGCTTTGCGCAGATCCCGGTGCAGATGCAGATTGAAAACTTCGACGTCAGCCCGTTCCTGTGCGGCGTGATTGCCCTCTCCCTGCTCTACTCCGCGTACGCGTCGCAAACCCTGCGCGGTGCGCTGAAAGCCGTGCCGCAGGGTCAATGGGAGTCGGGTCAGGCGTTAGGTCTGTCGAAATCAGCGATCTTCTTCCGTCTGGTCATGCCGCAGATGTGGCGCCATGCCCTGCCGGGCCTCGGCAACCAGTGGCTGGTGCTGCTGAAAGATACCGCGCTGGTGAGCCTGATCAGCGTTAACGATTTGATGCTGCAAACCAAAAGCATCGCCACCCGCACCCAGGAGCCTTTTACCTGGTACATTGTGGCGGCGGCTATCTACCTGGTGATCACGTTGCTCAGTCAGTACATCCTCAAGCGTATTGACCTGCGTGCGACGCGCTTTGAACGGAGACCAGGCTGATGCTTGAATATTTCCCCGAGCTGATGAAAGGGCTGCACACCAGCCTGACGCTGACCGTGGCGTCCATTATCGTGGCGCTGATCCTGGCCCTTATCTTCACCATCATCCTGACGCTGAAAACGCCGGTGCTGGTGTGGATTGTGCGCGGCTACATCACCCTGTTTACCGGTACGCCGCTGCTGGTGCAGATCTTCCTGATTTACTATGGCCCGGGCCAGTTCCCGTCGCTGCAGGAGTATCCGGTTATCTGGCATCTGCTTTCTGAACCGTGGCTGTGTGCCCTGATAGCCCTTTCGCTGAACAGTGCGGCCTATACCACCCAGCTGTTCTACGGCGCGATCCGCGCCATTCCGGAAGGACAATGGCAGTCCTGCGGAGCGCTGGGCATGAGCAAGAAGGACACGCTGGCGATCCTGCTGCCGTACGCCTTTAAGCGCGCGCTTTCCTCTTACTCCAACGAAGTGGTGCTGGTGTTCAAAAGTACCTCTCTGGCCTACACCATCACCCTGATGGAGGTGATGGGTCACGGACAGCTGCTGTACGGGCGCACCTATGACGTGATGGTGTTCGGTGCGGCAGGCGTGGTTTACCTGGTGGTTAACGGCCTGTTGACGCTGATGATGCGCCTGATCGAGCGTAAAGCGCTGGCGTTTGAGCGCAGATCGTAGGCCGGGTAAGCGCAGCGCTGCCCGGCAAGAAGTGCATAAATGTGATTAATCAAAGCGGGTAACTTTCTGGTTATCCGCTTTTTTTTGCCATAAAAATAATACTTAATCATTTTTATTGCATATAAATTCATTAAATGGCATTGTACATCCATGCCGCAGACACGGCGCATAAATAAGACAGACGGGAGTATTACAATGAAAAAGTTAGTTCTGGCCGCATTACTCGCCACCTTCGCCGCTGGCGCATCCGCAGCTGATAAAATCAATTTTGGCGTGTCCGCCACCTATCCGCCGTTTGAATCGCTGGATGCCAGCAACCAGATCGTGGGCTTCGACATTGACCTGGCAAAAGCGCTGTGCAAACAAATGCAGGCCGACTGCACCTTTACCAACCATGCCTTCGACAGCCTGATCCCGTCGCTGAAATTCAAAAAATACGACGCGGTGATCTCCGGGATGGACATCACGCCTGAGCGCAGCAAACAGGTTGCGTTCACCGACCCGTACTACGCCAACTCGGCGGTCGTGATTGCGAAGAAAGGCGCCTATACCTCTTTCGATCAGCTGAAAGGCAAACGCATCGGGATGGAAAACGGCACCACGCACCAGAAATACCTCCAGGACAAACATCCTGAAGTAAAAACCGTGGCTTATGACAGCTACCAGAACGCGATTATCGACCTGAAAAATGGCCGCATCGACGGCGTGTTCGGCGATACCGCCGTGGTGAACGAATGGCTGAAAACCAATCCGCAGCTGGGCACCGCAACCGAGAAAGTGACCGATCCGCAGTACTTCGGCACGGGTCTGGGCATCGCGGTACGTCCGGATAACAAGGCCCTGCTGGAAAAACTGAACGGCGCGCTGAAAGCGATTAAAGCTGACGGTACGTATCAGAAAATCAGCGAGCAGTGGTTCCCGCAGTAAGATTTTTTTGCCGGGTGGCCCGGCCTACGGGGGTGGTAGTCTGTAGGCCGGGTAAGGCGAAGCCGCCACCCGGCACTCTCTCACAACGGCACAAAGAACCTGAACCGCGCCCCGCTCACCGACTCCATCAGCCTGATCCCACCCCCGTGCAGCTCCAGCATACGTTTCACGATTAACAGCCCCAGCCCGCCGCGATTCTCCCGCGATGCCTGGGTGTTCAACGCCGATGGCCGCTGGAACAGATCGTCGCGCAGCGAGGCATCCACGCCCGTTCCGCTGTCAGCCACTTCGACCTGAAGCCGTTCATTCTCCTGCCAGACCGCCAGACGAATTTCCCCGCCAGATGGCGTATGGCGCATCGCATTATCGAGCAGGTTGGTCACCACGCGTTCGATCATCGACACGTCGGCGTTAATCAGCGGCAGCGGTCCCGGCACGTCAATATGCAGATTCACTTCGCGCGTGCGGGCGGTGAGCTCAAACTTCTGCGCCACGTCGGAAATCAACTCCCCCATCGCGAAACGCTCGCGCTGCGGCTTAATGCCGCCGTGCTCAAGGCGCGCCAGCTCGAACAGCTGCTGCGATAGATGACGGACTTTTTGCCCCTGACGCAGCGCGGTGGCGAGATACTGCTGGTGCTCCTGCGGCGTCAGCGTGGCGGATTTTAGCGACAGGGTTTCCAGATAGCCCAGCAGCGAGGTCAGCGGCGTACGGAGATCGTGCGAAATGTTGGCGATAAACTCCCGGCGCTGGCGATCGCTGTCGGCCAGCTGGTCCCACTGGCGGGTGATTTTGCGTGCCAGCTCGATAAAGCTGTTGCGCAGGATCGCCACTTCATCCCTGGCCGCCGCGTCCAACGGCTGCGCCGCCAGCTGTCTGATAGCGCTGATGCTGTCCTGCTCCAGCCCGGCGACCTCCACCGTCAGCTGTTTTACCGGGCGCGTGACCCAGTACCAGACCAGTAAACCTGCCAGCAGGCCAAACAGCGCGACCCACAGCAATGACCACAGTACCGTGCTCCACAGCGCCTTATGCCAGGCCATTTCAGCCAGGGCGTTTGACTCTTCGCCCTGCAAAATAATGTACAGATAGCCTTTTAGCTCGCCGTCCTGCCGCAGCGGCGTGGCGCTAAAGACCTTTTTATTTTGACTGCGAGGATCGTCGCCCAGAACCGGTATGGCGGTACCGCTCAGGAAGGTCTGAACCGGGGCCAGATCGATTTTTTGCCGCTGAATGTGGCCCGGCGGTGCGGCATCGGCCAGGATATCGCCGTCCGGGGAGACAACGTACAGCTCAACGCTCGGATTAAAGGTCATCAGCCGATCGAACAGCGGCTTGAGCGCCGTTCGGTCGACCCTGCCCTGCGCGTCCAGAATCGGTTCACGCAGGACTATCTGCTGTGCCAGCCCGCCCGACAGCCGCTGCACCATCGCGTTGCCGTACTGCGTACTGGTGTAGAGTTGTACCGCACAGGCGACGGTGGCGCAGAGCATCATCAGCAGGATAAACAGCAGCGTCAGTCGCTGGCCCAGGCTAAAGCGGCGCATCATGATTTGGCTCCGCAAATTTATAGCCCTTGCCCCAGACGGTGCGAATAATCTCCGGCTCGGCGGCGTCCTTCTCAATCTTGATGCGCAGGCGGTTGATATGGGTGTTAACAGTGTGCTCATAGCCTTCGTGCTGATAGCCCCAGACCTGCTCCAGCAGCGCCAGACGCGAAAAGACCTCGCCAGGATGACGGGCAAAGAAGTACAGCAGCTCGAATTCGCGCGGGGTGAGATCCACCACCTGGCCGTGAAGCAGCACGCTGCGCGCCAGCGGATCGATGGTCAGACCGTGGGCCTGAATTTGACCGTCGGTTTGCGCCTGCCCCATCGCCTGCTGGCGGCGGAACAGCGCTTTGATGCGCGCAATGAGTTCCTGCACCGAGAATGGCTTCGCCAGATAATCATCGGCGCCGGTTTCCAGCCCGGTAATGCGGTCGGTCTCGCTGCTGCGGGCGCTGATGATGATCACCGGCAGGTAGCGCGTCATCTGACGGATGCGGCGGCAAATCTCCAGACCGTCAACGCTGGGCAGCATCAGGTCGAGGATCACCGCATCCCACGGCTGTTTTTCAAGACGCAGTAAGGCCTTGCCCCCGTCGGGCTCGTGGGTGATGGCGTAGCCTTCGTCTTCTAAATTGAGTCGCAGAAGCGCCGCGATATCGTGGTCGTCTTCCACCAGCAGGATCTGCTTCATGGGTAAGCCTTTATTCATCTCTTATGACGTAAGCTTACCTGATTTCGAGCGGGGGAAGAGTTCACATTTTGTTTAAGATTTCACGAGCAACGTCAGCACTTCGTAATGCGCGGTATGCGGGAACATATCGAAAAGCTGAACGCGTTCAATGCGGTAGCCCGGCAGGCTGGCGATGTCTTTCGCCATGGTCTGGGCGTTACAGCTGGAATAGACGATGTACTCGGGTGCCATCTGGCTCAGGTAGTCGCACAGCGCCTTGCCGATGCCGCGGCGCGGCGGGTTGACCAGCACCAGCTCCGGCACGTTGCCCTGGCCGGTCGCAAACTGCGTGGAATCCAGCGCCTGGAAGTGCAGATTCGTTAACCCCAGCCCGGCGGCGGACTGTTTCGCGCAGGCAATCGCTTCGGCAGAGATCTCAATGCCGGTGAGCTGCATCTCTGGCGTGGCGCAGTGCAGACCAAAGCCGCCCACGCCGCAGAAGAGATCCCACATATGATGGACGTTTAACGCACGAACCCAGTCGCGGGCGGTGGCGTACAGGCTGCTTGCCACGGTCGGGTTGGTCTGGAAGAAGCTTTGCGGGCGGATCCACAGCGGCACGCCGTTGAAGCTTTCGGCCAGCGCGTGCTGGTCGGTGAAGAAAATCTCTTTCTCCCCTTCCATGATCGCCATATGCACCGGCTGAATATTTGCGGTAATGACCTTCAGCTGCGGCAGCTGTTCCTGCAGCCACGGCAGCGCCGCGCGCAGCTGCTCCAGCTTGGCTTCCGAACGCAGCACGAAGCGCAGCATCATGCCGCCGTCGAGTTGGCTTTCCGTCAGCAGAAGGTATTTCAGCTCACCGCGCCTGCGGGCGACGCTGTAAGGCGTTAATCCTGCACGCGCGATAAACGGTTTCAGCGCGGCAAAGACGGGTTCAAACGAGGCGGGATACAGCGGGCAGCCGGTCAGATCTTCCGGCGTGCCGTCTCGGTGCAGCATTCCCAGCAGCGGTTTTTCAACGCTGCCGCTGACCACCATTTTGGCCTTATTACGAAAGCCCTGCTCCGGGCCGCTGACGGGTGCGCACCACTCGCCCACCGCGTGTGCTGCCAGCAGCTGTTGCAGGTCGGCCATTTTGGCGGTGAGTTGTTGAGAGACCGGCTGTTCTATCCACTGACAGGAGCGGCAGCGTCCGGCGTCATAGAGTGCGCACTGCATATGAAAACCTTAAGAATCACGAGGGCTGCGATTATACACATTATTGCAGGCGGAAGAACCGCCGGCTTGAGGCCGGAACGAAGAGTAGACAGAGCACCAGCATATCCGGCAATTTTTGCATAAACAGCGCGCGCAGGATCTCGCGTTTGGATTCCCCGGCAATGCTGAACAGCTCCGGGTAACCGTATCCCAGCGAGGCGGCCCACAGATAGCTGGCGGCGGTAATTTGCGTCAGCAGATAGACCCAGCGCGCCCAGTTGCGCCCTTTGACCAGCGAAAACGCGCAGTAGATCTCGATAAACACCAGCACCAGGCTGCTCAAAAAGACCAGCGTCAGATTCCACGTCTGCACGCTGCGGTGAATGAATTCACCGATGCCGCGCACGCCCAGGGTGTTCAGAATCATCAGCACGTCCAGGCAGCGGATCATAATAATGGCGAGCGCCGCCACCTGAACCAGAGCAGGTACGTTAGGACGCGCGTGCGTAGTACGTGATTTTTTTAATAATCCCAATGTTTTACTTCCCTGAAAAACAGTGCCGCGTCATGCGCGGCACTTCACTGGAAATTTTAAATCCTTCAGCCGCGTCTTGCACGCTGGATATCGCGCACGCGCTGTTTTTCCGCGCGCGCCATCAAA
The DNA here is from genome assembly GCF_000801755.2 of Enterobacter sp. E20. Lineage (NCBI taxonomy): Bacteria > Pseudomonadati > Pseudomonadota > Gammaproteobacteria > Enterobacterales > Enterobacteriaceae > Enterobacter > Enterobacter sp. E20. Next base: position 1,450,628 of record NZ_CP012999.1, on the reverse strand, counting down.
TACCAGGCGATAAATCCGACAATTCCGACCACGCCGAGGATGATGGAAGCCAGGGCGTTGATCTCCGGGTTGACTCCCATGCGCACGCTGGAGAAGACCAGCATAGGCAGCGTCGTCGCGCCCGGTCCGGAGACAAAGCTGGCGATAACCAGATCGTCCAGCGACAGCGTAAACGCCAGCAGCCAGCCGGAGATCACCGCCGGCATAATCATCGGCAGGGTAATGATGAAAAAGACCTTCAGCGGCGTCGCGCCAAGATCCATCGCCGCCTCTTCAATGGAGCGATCCAGCTCGCGCATGCGCGAGGAGATCACAACCGCCACGTAGGCCGTACAGAAGGTGACGTGCGCCAGCCAGATGGTGAGCATGCCGCGATCCGCCGGCCAGCCGATGGCGTGCGCCAGGGCCACGAACAGCAGCAGCAGCGCGAGACCGGTGATCACGTCCGGCATGACCAGCGGCGCGGTGATCATAAACGCGAACCCGTTTGAGCCACGAAAACGCCCGAAGCGTACCATCACCAGCGCGGCGATCGTGCCCAGCACCGACGCCATTGTCGCCGCAAGGGCTGCAATGGTCAGGCTCAGCCCCACCGCGCTCATCATCGCATCGTCGTGGAACAGCTCGCTGTACCAGCGCGTCGACCAGCCCGCCCAGACCGTTACCAGCTTAGAGCTGTTGAAGGAGTAGATCACCAGCATCAGCATCGGCGCATACAGGAAGGTAAAGCCGATAACGAGAATCGCAATTCGCCACGGGGAGCGCACTACCGGTAAGTTGTTCATCCGTGGTCTCCCATCTGTTTCTGCTGATGCTTGTGGAACCACATGATCGGCACGATCAGCAGCAGGAGCATAACAATCGCTACCGCCGAGGCCACCGGCCAGTCGCGGTTATTGAAGAACTCCTGCCACAGCACGCGGCCAATCATGATGCTGTCCGGGCCGCCGAGCAGTTCAGGGATCACAAACTCCCCTACCGCCGGGATAAAGACCAGCATTGACCCGGCGATAATGCCGCCTTTGGTCAGCGGGACAATCACGCTGAAGAAGGTTTTTAACGGACGGGCGCCGAGATCGAGCGACGCTTCCACCAGCGAGTAATCAATACGCGTCAGGGCCGTGTAGATCGGCAGAACCATAAACGGCAGATAGGCGTAAACAATGCCGATATAGACCGCGAGGTTGGTGTGCAGGATCGTCAGCGGCTGATCGATAACCCCGAGCCACATCAGGAAGTTATTCAGCACGCCGTTGTTTTTCAGGATCCCCATCCAGGCGTAAACGCGGATCAGGAACGAGGTCCACGACGGCAGGATCACCAGCAGCAGCAGGATATTGCGCGTCGACGGCTTGCTGTGCGCCACCGCCCACGCCAGCGGGTAGCCCATCACCAGACAGCAGAGCGTCGAAATCGCCGCCACCTGCAGCGACTGCAGATACGCTTCGAAATAGAGCGGATCGTCGGTGAGCTGCATGAAGTTGCCGAGATTAAGCGTCAGCGTCAGCTGCCCGTCGGCCCAGTCCAGCAGGTTGGTATAGGGCGGGATCGCCCGCGCCATTTCCGCCAGGCTTATCTTGAAAACAATCAGAAACGGCAGCAGGAACAGCAGGATCAGCCACACATACGGCATGGCAATCACCAGCTTGCGGCCGTGGTTCATCTGCAAGCGCGTTAGCCACTGGGCAAAACCGCCCGGCTTTTCTGCGCGAGCTGGAGGTTCAAGTGCACTCATTTGCAGCTCCTTATACCGTCAGCACGACGCAACTGTCAGCATCCCAGCACAGGCGCACTTCGTCACCCCATGTTGGCTGCCCCTTGCGGTAGCGATGTTCGTTCTGTAGCTGCGCGCTGAGCATCTGCCCGCTTTTCAGCCGCACGTGGTAGATAGACAGATCGCCCAGGTAGGCAATGTGCACCACTTCGCCCACGGCAAAGTTATAGCCATCGGCAGGCGGATCCTCACAGAGCATGATCTTCTCCGGACGCAGCGCGACGTAGACCGGCACGTTATCCACCACGGAGTTATCCGGATCGACCTTAAGCGGATGCTGCAGCCCCGGCGATTCGATGACCAGGCCATCCTCCTGACGATCTTTCAGCAGCCCTTCGAAGACGTTGACCGAGCCGATAAACTCCGCGCTGTAGCGGGTGGTCGGGTGCTCATAAATCTCTTCCGGCTCGCCAATCTGCACGAACTTCCCGCGGTTCATGATCGCGATGCGTCCGGCCATGGTCATCGCTTCTTCCTGGTCGTGGGTTACCATCACGCAGGTCACCCCCACGCGCTCGAGGATATCCACCACTTCGAGCTGCATACGGTCGCGCAGTTTTTTATCCAGCGCCCCCATCGGCTCATCGAGCAGCAATAATTTCGGGCGTTTTGCCAGACTGCGGGCCAGGGCCACGCGCTGGCGCTGGCCGCCGGAGAGCTGGTGCGGCTTACGCTTCGCGAACTCCTGCATGTGCACCAGGCTCAGCATCTCGGCCACGCGCGCGGTAATTTCGGCCTTCGGCAGCTTGTCCTGCTTCAGGCCAAAGGCGATGTTCTGCTCCACCGTCATGTGCGGGAACAGCGCGTAGGACTGGAACATCATGTTAATCGGGCGCTGGTACGGCGGCACGCTGGAGAGATCCACGCCATCAAGCATGATTTGCCCGGCGGTGGGCTGTTCAAAACCGGCCAGCATACGCAGCAGGGTCGATTTTCCGCAGCCAGAAGCCCCCAGAAGGGCAAAAATCTCGCCTTTATAGATAGTCAGGCTGACGTCATCCACGGCATGCTGGCCATCGAAAGATTTGGTGAGGTTACGAATTTCAAGAAGCGGGGTCAGCGCTTTACGGACTTTCGCCTGCGGGCGGGGGATCGCGTCATTCACGGGGTGTTCTCCGGCATAGATCAGTACTGGTGCAAACGCACCGTCAGGGTGCGCATCGCCGGGCGGCGCTAACGCTTGCCCGGCCTACGGGTTGTACAGGCCCGGTAGGCGACAGCGCCACCGGGCAACAATACCCAACGCCGTTATTTACCGCTTTTCACCTTGGTCCACGCGCGGGTACGCACGCGGTCAATTTTTGGATCCTGAACTTTCAGGGTGAAGAGCTTGGCGAACACATCCGCTGGCGGATAGATAGCCGGGTTGTTACGGATTTCTTCGCTTACCAGCGGCACGGAGGCCTTGTTACCGTTCGCGTAGTAAACGTGGTCGCTGATGTGGGCGATCACCTCAGGACGCATCAGGTAGTTGAGGAACTGATAGGCTTCGTCTTTGTTCTTCGCATCAGCCGGCATCGCGAAGACGTCGAAGAAGGCCAGCGCCCCCTCTTTCGGAATGAAGTAAGAGACGTTCACGCCGTTTTTCGCCTCTTTCGCGCGGTTAGCCGCCTGCCACACGTCCCCTGCCCAGCCGATCGCGACGCAGATATCGCCGTTCGCCAGGTCGTTAATGTACTGAGACGAGTGGAAGTAACGAATGTTTGGACGCAGCTTCAGCAGCAGATCGGTCGCCGGGCCGGTGTAATCATCGGCTTTACTGCTGTTCGGGTCTTTGCCCAGGTAGTTCAGCACGGTGGCGAAAATCTCTTCCGGCGCATCGAGGAAGGAGACGCCGCAGCTTTTCAGCTTCTCAAGGTTTTCCGGCTTCAGCACCACGTCCCAGCTGTCCAGCTTGACGTCCGGGCCCAGCACCGCTTTGACTTTATCCACGTTGTAGCCGATACCGGTGGTCGCCCACAGGTAAGGCATGGCGTATTTGTTGTCCGGGTCATGCTTCGCCACCAGCTTCAGCACTTCCGGATCGAGGTTTTTCCAGTTCGGTAACTTGCTCTTGTCCAGCGGCTGGAAGACGCCTGCCGTCAGCTGGCGCTCGAGGAAGCTTGCGGAAGGCACCACGAGATCAAACCCGGTGCTGCCCGCCATCAGCTTTCCTTCCAGCACTTCGTTGGAATCGAATACGTCGTAGACTACTTTAATGCCGGTCTCTTTTTCAAAATTCGCCACCGTGTCCGGCGCGATATAGTCAGACCAGTTGTAAACGTGCAGCGTTTTTTGTTCCGCAGCGAGCGTGCCGGCAGAGACGGCCATCAGAGCACCCGCAACCAGACCCGATAACCATTTTTTATTCAAGGCGATCATATCTTTATTCCTTCTGAAAGCTCGTTAACAAACGAACTAAAACTGTGCAATCTGAAGATATGCAATAATCATGCATAGTTTGTCGCTCTGCCCAAAATAAAAAGAAACCTCTTTACCCGGCAGCTTCCGCTCGCTTTTTTAAGCATCGCAAGAATAACTGTAGCCCGTGTCTCCGGCTATAGCCCAGACGAAAAAACGCCTTTTATCAATTTTTTATGCAGGTTATGTCTATGTGATAAGCCGAAACGGCCTTCAGGGAGGTGAAAAATTCTTTAAAGAAAGGTTAAAAGCAGCAGAAAAAATGGCTTTCTGCAGCCGCTATGGCAGCGACTGCGCAAAAGTCAGACAGGTTCAGTGAAGAAAATTGGGAGATGCATCATTATTCTCTGCATCATCTTCCGCGCTATACAGCAGATGGTGTGCATTGGCTTCCATCATGACCATGGAAATTTGCTCTTCGCTCAAGCGCATAAACCAGGAGAACTGCTTGAACGACAGCCCGGCACCGGAGAATAAAGACTGGCAAACGACCAGTTTTGGCAGATTATCATCCTGTATGTCGAGAAATGCTTTCACCGTCAAAGAACTGGCGTTGATCGCTGACAGGTCGGAGGCCAGCGCCAGCAGCGCGGAGGGCTTCACTTCGGCCAGCGCGGAGAAAAGGATCACGTCGTTAATGAGATCGATTTTGGCATCGAAAATGCCGTCGAAATTCTGCATATGAGGCAGATGCAGCGCCTGGCAGGAATCGCATTCGAAGAACGTAATTCCGGCATCATCAAGCCATTGACGTAACGTATCCAGTGTAGGTACGACCTGTAAATCCATCGCTGTGCAGCCTCTTAATTAAAAACTTCGCATATACCCGTCATACTTCAAGTTGCATGTGCGTTGGCTGCGCTCGTTCACCCCAGTCACTTACTAATGTAAGCTCCAGGGGATTCACTCCCTTGCCGCCTTCCTGCAACTCGAATTATTTAGGGTATAGATTACGCAAAAAGTGCGTTCAATACCATTTAACCGCCCGTTTTCAGACAGTAGCCCGGCGTGGCATGACGCTCGATCCATGCGATCATTTTACCCGCAATATCGACACCTGTGGTTTTTTCTACGCCTTCCAGCCCCGGCGAGGCGTTCACCTCCATGACCAGCGGCCCGCGCGTCGCCCGCAGAAGGTCTACGCCCGCCACGTCCAGCCCCAGGGTTTGCGCCGCTTTGACGGCAATTTCCCGTTCGCGATCGCTAATATCAGCTACCCGCGCCACGCCGCCGCGGTGAAGGTTAGAGCGGAAATCGCCCTCTTTCGCCTGGCGCTCAATAGCTGCCACCACCTCATTGCCGACCACGAAGCAGCGAATATCGCGCCCTTTCGCCTCTTCGATGTACTCCTGCACCAGGATGTGGGCATTGAGGCCCCTAAAGGCGTCAATCACGCTCTCCGCCGCCTGACGCGTTTCCGCCAGCACCACGCCAATGCCCTGCGTGCCTTCCACCAGCTTGATGACCAAAGGCGCGCCGCCCACCATGTCGATGAGATCGCTGGTGTCGTCAGGTGAATGGGCAATCCCCGTGACGGGGAGATCGATCCCCTGACGGGCGAGGAGCTGCAGCGAGCGCAGCTTGTCGCGGGCGCGCGAAATGGCGACGGATTCATTGAGCGGATAGCTGCCCAGCATCTCGAACTGGCGCAACGCGGCGGTGCCGTAATAGGTGATCTGGGAGCCGATGCGCGGGATCACGGCATCAAAGTGCGGCAGCTTGCGGCCTTTGTAGTGAATCGACGAGGCGGCCGGGTCAATGTTCATATAGCAGGACATCGGGTCGAGGATCTCAACCTGATGCCCGCGTTTCGCCGCCGCGTCTCGCAGGCGCTTACATGAATAGAGCGTTCCATCCCGGGACAATATGGCAATTTTCACCCTGCACCTCTCTGAAGACATGGAAAAAGCCTGCATATCATATACGCAGGCAGGCGCAGGCGGAATGGACTATCGCGTCGCCCAGCCCTGTTTGTGCAGGTAATCAAGAATAAACGGTCGGTTTTCTTTAATGATGGTGCGACGAATATGGTCAGTCCAGGTATCCCGACGGTTATTGCTGCCGCGCGTCAGGTAGTAGTTCGCCAGCTCTTCATCATATTGATTCAGAACGTCCTGATCGACCGGCTGGTAGTGGTTTTCGTGCACCAGCATCGCGGCAGGAATGCGCGGCTTCAGATCCGGGTTATCCGCAGGCCAGCCGAGGCACAGGCCGAACAGCGGCAGGACGTGTTTTGGCAGCTTCAGCAGCTCGGTCACGCTTTCAATGTTGTTACGCAGGCCGCCGATGTAGACGCCACCTAATCCCAGCGACTCCGCCGCCGTAAAGGCGTTTTGCGCCATCAGCGCGGTATCCACCACGCCCAGCAGCAGCTGTTCGGCCAGTCCCAGCTCGGCCTCAGGGCAGATCTGCAGGTGGCGGTTAAAGTCGGCGCAGAACACCCAGAACTCCGCGGCCTGGGCCACATGCTTCTGCCCGCCGGTCAGCGCGACCAGCTGTTCACGCATGGCCGGGTCGGTAATGCGGATAATCGAGCTGCACTGCAGAAAGCTGGAGCTGGAGGTCGCCCTGGCGCTGTTAATAATCGCTTCGCGCTGCGCCTCGGTAATCGGCTCGTCGGTGAAGTGGCGAATGGAACGGTGGGATGTGAGCAGGTCTATGGTTGGCGTCATCTTGTCTCTCTTTGTCTTGCTTAAACCGTATGGCAGCCAGTATAGGCAATGATTTGCGCGGTGTAATTGGCGAAACATAGCCTTACTGTATCAAAGCGACAGGCGAAACCTTCTTTAATGGCGGCAGGTTATCGGGCACTATATGTCCTATTCGCCGTCAGGCTTGTTTTTTGAGGAGAGAGAAATGTTTGCAGTAATTTTTGGTCGTCCAGGGTGCCCTTACTGTGTGCGCGCGAAAGAGCTGGCTGAGAAACTGACCGAAGAGCGCGATGACTTCAACTTCCGCTACGTGGACATCCACGCGGAAGGCATCACCAAAGCGGATCTCGAAAAAACCGTCGGCAAGCCGGTTGAAACCGTACCGCAGATCTTCCTCGATCAGAAACACATCGGCGGTTGCACTGACTTTGAAGCTTACGCCAAAGAGCATCTGGGCCTGTTTGCCGCCCAGTAATGCGAAGACGCCCTCACCCGGAGGGCGTTTTTATTTGTGGTGCCGTCGATGCTTAATCAGGCTGCACACAAACAAATAGCACAGCGCGCCGAGGGCGCACCAGAAGACGCCGCTCAGCAACCACGCCATCTCCTGCCAGAAACTTCGCGTTGACACATACAGCATGCGCATCAGCAGCAGACACAGCGGTGCCGCCAGCATTGCGCCAATAAGCGGCTTGACCACCTCCCCTTTACGGGAAAGAAAACTGGCTGCCGCTCCCGGCAGGGTAAAAAAAAGCAGCCCCAGCTCCGGGTGTCCGGCAGCCCTGAATGCTCCCTTCACATTAAAAGCGAGCGACATGCACACGACGGTAAACAGCAAAAAGCAGCTGATCACCCCCGCCCAGTTTCGTTTAATGTTCAAACTATCCTCCTGACTTATCTCTATCAAATACACCTTCGTCGGGTAGACGCCCAGTCAGATAAAGCAATGCGGCAATCCTTGCCAAAGTACGCACAGGGTGATGCGATAATAGGTAGCTGTCAGTAGCTAATACGATTAAACTATCGGCCAGCTAATGTTTTAGGGAATAAATTAGGTAACAGGGAGGGTTGAACGCGTTCCCTGGCTCAGAAAACAGTAGCCCAAATAGTCCTTTCATTCAACAACTTACTGGTAAACAAGAAGTTAGCCTCCGTGAATATAAACGTCGCAGACTTGTTAAATGGGAATTACATCCTGTTATTATTTGTGGTACTGGCGCTGGGCCTCTGCCTGGGTAAATTGCGCCTGGGTTCAGTTCAACTTGGTAATTCCATTGGCGTTTTAGTCGTCTCCTTATTATTAGGCCAGCAGCACTTCAGCATTAACACGGACGCGCTCAACTTAGGCTTTATGCTGTTTATTTTTTGTGTTGGCGTGGAAGCGGGACCGAACTTTTTTTCAATTTTCTTCCGCGACGGCAAAAATTATCTGATGCTGGCGCTGGTGATGGTCGGCAGCGCGCTGCTGATCGCGTTAGGGTTGGGTAAACTGTTTGGCTGGGATATCGGGTTAACGGCCGGTATGCTGGCAGGCTCCATGACCTCCACCCCCGTGCTCGTGGGTGCCGGTGATACCCTGCGCCATTCCGGCATGGCCGGCGCGCAGCTTTCTACCGCCCTCGACCACCTGAGCCTGGGTTATGCCCTGACCTATCTGATTGGTCTGGTGAGCCTGATCGTCGGCGCGCGCTACCTGCCAAAACTTCAGCACCAGGATCTGCAAACCAGCGCCCAGCAAATCGCGCGCGAGCGCGGTCTCGATACCGATTCCAAACGTAAAGTCTATCTCCCGGTGATCCGCGCCTATCGCGTCGGTCCAGAGCTGGTGGCATGGGCTGACGGAAAAAACCTGCGCGAGCTGGGGATTTACCGCCAGACGGGCTGCTATATCGAACGTATCCGCCGCAACGGCATTCTGGCGAACCCGGACGGCGACGCGGTGCTGCAGATGGGCGACGACATCGCGCTGGTGGGTTATCCGGACGCCCACGCCCGTCTCGACCCGAGCTTCCGTAACGGCAAAGAGGTGTTCGACCGCGATCTGCTCGACATGCGTATCGTTACCGAAGAGATCGTGGTGAAAAACCATAACGCCGTGGGCCGCCGTCTGGCGCAGCTGAAGCTGACCGACCACGGCTGCTTCCTCAACCGCGTGATCCGCAGCCAGATTGAGATGCCGATCGACGATAACGTCGTGCTCAACAAAGGCGATGTTTTGCAGGTCAGCGGCGACGCGCGACGCGTGAAAACCGTTGCCGACCGCATCGGCTTTATCTCCATTCACAGCCAGGTCACCGACCTGCTGGCCTTCTGCGCCTTCTTTATCGTTGGCCTGATGATCGGGATGATCACCTTCCAGTTCAGCAACTTCAGTTTTGGCATCGGTAACGCCGCCGGGCTGCTGTTTGCCGGGATCATGCTGGGCTTCCTGCGAGCCAACCACCCGACCTTCGGCTACATTCCGCAGGGCGCGCTGAACATGGTGAAAGAGTTCGGTCTGATGGTCTTTATGGCAGGCGTGGGCTTAAGCGCGGGAAGCGGTATCGGCCACAGCCTGGGCGCCGTCGGCTGGCAGATGCTGGTTTCCGGACTTATCGTCAGCCTGGTGCCGGTGGTGATCTGCTTCCTGTTCGGCGCCTACGTGCTGCGCATGAACCGCGCCCTGCTGTTCGGGGCGATGATGGGCGCGCGTACCTGTGCGCCGGCCATGGAAATCATCAGCGATACCGCGCGCAGCAACATCCCGGCGCTGGGTTATGCGGGCACGTACGCTATCGCTAACGTGCTGCTGACGCTCGCGGGTACGCTGATCATCATCATCTGGCCTGGACTCGGATAACTCCTAAGTTTGCGCGCGGGGAAAATTATTTTCGTTACGCGCAGAACTTTTTTATCAGGGGGCAGTCATAACTAGTGCCACTGCTTTTCTTTGATGTCCCCAATTTGTGGAGCCCATCAACCCCGCCGTTTTGGTTCAAGGTTGATGGGTTTTTTGTTGCCTGAAATTTCCGTACCTCTCATCTCCGCTTCTATCCTGCAATCAAAACATATATGATTAAACATATATAAATCATTCCACCTGCAGGAACGCCCATGCTCCACCCACTCCAGCTCTTTAAAACCCTCTCCGACAAAACGCGGCTCGCCATCGTCATGCTGCTCCGCGAAGCGGGCGAGCTGTGCGTCTGCGATCTCTGCTCCGCAACCACCGAGTCGCAGCCTAAGGTCTCGCGCCACATGGCGTTGCTGCGCGAGTCCGGGCTGGTTATCGACCGTCGCGAGGGGAAATGGGTCCATTACCGTTTGTCTCCCAACATGCCTGCATGGGCGGCAACCGTTATCGACAACAGCTGGAACTGCCTGCGGGAAGAGACGCGCATGAAGCTGAAAAACCGACTTTCAGGCTCGTGCTAGGCAAAACACATTCACAAAAACAGATATAACGGAGTAGAAGATGTTTCTGGCAGGGGCTATTTTTCTGTTTACGCTGGTACTGGTCATCTGGCAGCCCAAAGGGCTCAGTATCGGCTGGAGCGCGACTATCGGCGCCGTACTGGCGCTGGCCAGCGGCGTGATTCACATTAACGATATTCCGGTCGTGTGGAATATCGTCTGGAACGCCACGGCAACGTTCATTGCCGTCATCATCATCAGCCTGCTGCTGGATGAGTCCGGCTTTTTCGAGTGGGCGGCGCTGCACGTTGCCCGCTGGGGGAACGGTCGCGGGCGATTGCTGTTTACGTATATCGTGCTGCTGGGCGCAGCCGTGGCGGCGCTGTTTGCCAATGACGGTGCGGCGCTGATCCTGACCCCTATCGTGATCGCCATGCTGCTGGCGCTGGGGTTCAGCAAGCAGGCCACGCTGGCGTTTGTGATGGCGGCGGGCTTTATCGCCGATACCGCCAGCCTGCCGCTGATTGTGTCCAACCTGGTCAACATCGTGTCGGCAGACTTCTTTAAGCTGGGGTTCAGCGAGTACGCCTCGGTGATGATCCCGGTAGATATCGCCGCGATTGCCGCAACGCTGGTGATGCTGCATCTGTTCTTTCGCAAGGAAATCCCCCCTGAATATGACCTGGCAAAACTCCGCGAGCCCGCGCGGGCCATTCACGACCTCCCGACGTTCAGAACGGGCTGGATCGTCCTGCTCCTTCTGCTCGTCGGTTTCTTTGTGCTTGAACCTCTCGGCATTCCGGTCAGCGCCATCGCGACCGTCGGCGCGCTGATTTTATTCGCTGTCGCAAAACGTGGACATGCGATAAACACCGGAAAAGTGCTGCGCGGCGCGCCGTGGCAGATCGTTATCTTTTCGCTGGGGATGTATCTGGTGGTGTACGGCCTGCGCAATGCCGGGCTGACGGACTCTCTCACAGGCGTACTGGATAGCCTGGCCGGACACGGGCTGTGGGCCACCACGCTGGGAACCGGGTTCATCACCGCGTTTCTGTCATCCATAATGAACAATATGCCCACGGTGCTGATTGGCGCGCTCTCCATCGAGGGCAGTACGGCGACAGGACTGATCAAGGAAGCGATGATTTACGCCAACGTGATTGGCTGCGATCTGGGACCGAAAATCACGCCTATCGGCAGCCTCGCCACCCTGCTCTGGCTCCACGTGCTGGCGCAGAAAAACATGACGATCACCTGGGGCTACTATTTCCGGACGGGCATCGTTATGACGCTGCCGGTCCTGTTTGTGACGCTCGCCGCGCTGGCGCTACGTCTCTCCTTCACACTGTAATGAGCCACTGATATGAGCCACATCACCATTTATCACAACCCGGCCTGCGGAACCTCGCGCAACACGCTGGAGATGATCCGCAACAGCGGCACGGAGCCAGAGATTATCCTTTATCTGGAAACCCCGCCGTCGCGCGATAAGCTGACCACCCTGATTGCCAAGATGGGCATTTCAGTGCGGGATCTGCTGCGTAAAAACGTGGAGCCCTATGAACAGCTCGGCCTTGCCGACGATAAGTTCACCGACGACCAGCTTATTGATTTTATGCTGCAGCACCCGATCCTGATTAACCGTCCGATCGTGGTGACGCCGCTGGGCACCCGCCTGTGCCGACCGTCTGAAGTCGTCCTCGACATCCTGCCGGATGTGCAGAAAGGGGCGTTTACGAAAGAGGATGGTGAAGCCGTCGTGGACGCCAGCGGCAAAAAAATCTCGCCAAAGTAACCCGTTGATAATGGCGCAGTAAGGCCTTCCAGCCGCATACCCCACCCATCTGCCAGGTTGCATCAGCCGAAACCCGGCACATACTTCTGAGGGTTAATCCTGGTGAGGGTATGCAGCTATGGGCTTTAAGAACAAAACCGCCGTCATCTTCGGCGGCAGCGGCGCCATCGGCAGTTCAGTGGCGCACGCTCTGGCGCGTGAAGGGGCGGATGTGTACCTCGCCGCACGCGACCACGCCAGGCTGGAGCAGGTCGCCAGCCGTATTCGCGCCGCCGGAGGGTCTGCCAGCACGTTTGTTTTCGATGCGCTCGAGGAGTCCTCGCAGCTCCCGGACCTTGCCCGCATTGATATCGTCGTCAACGCCACGGGCTTTATGCACGATCAGGGCAAACGCCTTGAGGCGTTAACGCTCGATGAGTTCAGGCAGGGTTTTGATCCCTTCCTGGCCGCCTACTTTAACATTGCGAAAGCCGTGTCGCCCCGCATGGGCGGCGAGCATGGTGGAGTCATTATTACCGTCGTCGCGCCTGCCGCGAACATGACGATCGCGGGCCACCTCGGGCATATCGTCGGCTGCGCGGGAACGGAAGCCTTGACCCGGGCGCTGGCGGCGGAACTTGGGACACACAATATTCGCGTACTGTGCGTGCGTTCGCACGCGATAGCCGACGCGGTGCAGGCGGGTTCGTATGTGGGAGCCATTTTCGCCGCCAGGGCGCAGACGATGGGGATTACGGTTGAGCAGTTTCTCAGCGGTGCCGCGCAAAGCACCCTGACGCGTCGCCTGCCGACGCTGGCACAGGTGGCAGACACGATTACGTTTCTGGCCTCAGATGCGGCAGGCGCTATGACGGGAACCACCGTCAATATGACCGCGGGCGCAACCTAGCGGCCACCCTCGCCCGCAATTCTCCCCACCATCGCCCGGATCTCCTCCCGGGTTAACGGCGCCCGGTCGGTGACATAGTGCAGCGTCATCCCTTCGATAAACGCGTCCAGCGCGCGGGTGGTAACCGGGTCGAACCACTGCTCCAGCGTGGTCTGGCTCATTTTCATCCAGTCCTGCATCACCGTTTTGAGCGCCGCGCTGCGGTGCATAAAGGCGTAGAGCTGATACATCAGCGCCATGTTGTGCGGCGTGGTCACCTGCGAGCTGTGGATCAGGGTGGTGATGGATTCGCACGCCATTTCCGGCCCGGTGACGCCCGCAAAGAAATCCCGGTACTGCTGCGACATCTGCCGGGTAAACCACGTGAAGGCCTCCTCCAGCAGCGGCTCCATGCCGTCGAAATAGTAGGTCATCGACCCCAGCGGCACGCCCGCGCAGGTGGCGATTTTACGGTGCGTGACGGCGTGAATGCCGTGTTCGGCGATGGTATCGAGCGCTGCCTGCAGGATCTTCTCCCGGCGATGCGGATCGTTCGGTGGTCTGCTCATAAATTCCTCACGTGGTTTGTGTACAAATGTACACAAACTTGCTAGTGTTGTCGCTATTGTTGTACTGCTGGTGCTACCCCAATGACGCTGACCTCTCCCCGTAAAGCCCTGCAGCGACGCCTGTGGGCGCTGTTTATGTTCTTCTTCATTCCCGGCCTGCTGATGGCCTCCTGGGCCACGCGCACCCCCGCCATTCGCGATATTTTGTCCGTTTCTACCGCCGAGATGGGCATCGTGCTGTTCGGCCTGTCGATAGGCTCCATGAGCGGCATTCTCTGCTCCGCGTGGCTGGTAAAACGCTTCGGTACTCGGGCGGTGATCCGCACCACCATGTGCTTTGCCGTGTTCGGGATGGGCATATTGAGCGTGGCGCTGTGGTTTGCCTCGCCGGTGCTGTTCGCCCTGGGCCTGACGGTATTTGGCGGCAGCTTCGGTTCGGCGGAAGTTGCCATCAACGTGGAAGGGGCGGCGGTCGAACGTGAGATGAATAAAACCGTGCTGCCGATGATGCACGGTTTTTACAGCCTTGGCACGCTGGCCGGTGCGGGCGTGGGGATGGCGCTGACGGCCACCGGCGTAAGCGCGAATCTGCATATCCTGCTGGCGGCGCTGGTGTGCATCATTCCGATCCTGACCGGCATCCGGGCCATCCCGGACGGCACCGGTAAAAACTCCGCTGACGAACAGCACTCGGCCGAAAAAGGGCTGCCCTTCTACCGCGACTTCCAGCTGATGCTGATCGGCGTGGTGGTGCTGGCGATGGCGTTCGCCGAAGGCTCCGCCAACGACTGGCTGCCGCTGCTGATGGTGGACGGTCACGGCTTTAGCCCGACCTCCGGCTCGCTGATTTACGCCGGGTTTACGCTGGGGATGACCGTAGGTCGCTTCACCGGCTGCTGGTTTATCGACCGCTACAGCCGCGTGGCGGTGGTGCGCGCCAGCGCCCTGCTGGGCGGCCTGGGTATCGCGATGATCATCTTTGTGGATGTGGACTGGATTGCCGGCGTCTCGGTGATCCTCTGGGGACTGGGCGCGTCGCTCGGCTTCCCGCTGACCATTTCAGCCGCCAGCGACACCGGCCCGGATGCCCCGACGCGCGTCAGCGTGGTGGCAACCACGGGCTATCTCGCCTTCCTGGTCGGGCCGCCGCTGCTCGGCTTCCTCGGCGAGCACTACGGGCTGCGCAGCGCCATGCTGGTGGTGTTAGGGTTAGTCATCATCGCGGCGCTGGTGGCGCGCGCGGTGGCAAAGCCGGAAACGAATCAAACGACACTGGAGAAGGGATATGAGCGTTAAACTGATCGCCGTCGACATGGATGGTACTTTTCTGAGCGATGCCAAGACCTACAATCGGCCGCGCTTTCTGGCGCAGTACGCCCGCATGAAGGCGCAAGGCATTCGCTTCGTGGTCGCCAGCGGCAACCAGTATTACCAGCTGATCTCCTTTTTCCCGGAGATAGCGCATGAAATCGCGTTCGTCGCCGAAAACGGCGGCTGGGTCGTGAGCGAAGGTGAAGATGTCTTTAACGGTGAACTGTCGAAAGCCCATTTCGAGACCGTCGCGAACGTGTTAAACGAGGTTCCGGGCATTGAGATCATCGCCTGCGGGAAAAGCAGCGCGTACACGCTGAAATGCTATGACGAGGGCTTTAAGGATATCGCGGCGAAGTATTACCACCGCCTCGAAATGGTCAGCGATTTCGACAATCTGAACGATATTTTCTTTAAGTTCGGGCTTAACGTGTCTGACGATGAAATTCCGCGAATTCAGGCGCTGCTGCATGAAAAGCTGAGCGACATCATGGTGCCCGTCACCACCGGTCACGGCAGTATCGACCTCATCATCCCCGGCGTGCACAAAGCTAACGGTCTGCGGATCCTGCAAAAGCGCTGGGGCATAGACGATAGCGAAGTGGTGGCCTTCGGCGACAGCGGCAACGACGTGGAGATGCTGCGCCAGTCCGGGTTCAGCTTTGCGATGGCGAATGCCAGACCGCACATCAAAGAGGCGGCGCGTTTTGAAGCGCCACACAATAACGATGAAGGCGTTTTAAACGTGATTGAGAAGGTGTTGAACGGGGAGGCACCGTTTAATTGACCGCGTGCGGTCTGGTGCCCTCACCCTAGCCCTCTCCCACAGGGAGAGGGGACTTGTTCCGTGCTCACCCAGATCGAGAGGGGCTGTTCCGTGCTCACTAACAGGGAGAGGGAATAAGAATTAAGGTTGCAGGGCGTTCCCGACGCGTTTATCTTTCAGGAACACCACCATCAGGCCGACCCACAGCGCGCCGTTGGCGAGGTTAAACAGGCTGAACAGCCCGTTGCCGCCCATCGCGTAGGCATGCTTGCTCACTTCAATACCGCCGGTAAAAATCAGCATCTGCAGCATTCCCATCGCCGCTGACACCGTGCCTTTACTCATCTCGCTGGCAAACAGCGTCAGGCGTACCAGCCCGGCGTTGGCCACGCCAATTCCGAAGGCATAGAGGCTGAGCCCGGCCGTCATCCACAGGTAGGCGTGGGATGACGCGACGGTCGCCACCGCAGCCAGAATCAGCCCTGCCGCAATCGGCCAGCCGCCCATGATAATCAGTGAACGCACGGTGCGGCGTGACGTCAGGCGTGCCAGCACCAGGTTACCGATAATCAGCGCGCCAAAGATCGGCACCTGCAGCAGGCCATACTCGTAGCTGCTGAGCTTTTCACCGCTGATGATAATGACCGGCGACTGCGCGATCCACGCCAGCAGCGGCAGGCTAACGAACCCGGTCGCCAGCGCGCCCGCCACAAAGCGGCCGTTCTTCAGCACTTCTTTGTAATCCCGACCCAGCTCTTTCAGCGAGAGTTTCTCGCCGATGCGGGTAGCGGTTTCTGGCATCGCCCGGTGCAGGCCAAAGAACGCGAAGGCGGCGAGAAGCGCAAAGAGCACAAACATCCCTTCCCACGGCGCAACGTGCACCCACGCGGCACCCACCAGCGGCCCGAGTAAGGGGGCGATCAGCGCCACGTTCGCCATCAGCGCGGTAATTTTGATACACACAGCCTCTTCAAACGACTCCTGAATGGCGGCATACCCCACGGCGCCGATAAAGCACAGGCTCACCCCCTGCAGGAAACGCAGCAGGGTAAATTGTTCAATGTTTTGCGCCAGCAGCGTGGCGAGACAGGTGACGATAAACCACACCACGCCCGTCAGCATTACCGGACGACGGCCAATACGATCCGACAGCGGGCCTAACAGCCACTGTAAAAACATGCCGCCGGCCAGATAGGCGGTCATGGAGGTCGGCACCCACTCAATACCCGCGTTGTACTGCGCCACAACGGCCAGCATACCGGGCTGGATCATATCGTTGCCGATATAGGTAGAGAATTCGTAGAGCACCAGACACAGAGGGAAAAGCAACGCCTGACGACCCAGACGTGAACCAGAAGAAGAACGGTTTAACATGCAATCTCTTTATAATGACAAAATCGCGACGAGTTTAATGAAATGCCGCAGCCCGAGATAGTGATTTATCGAGGATAAACAGAAATAAAGCACATATCGTCTTCGTTTAAGGTTTCCTTAAGTTGACACTTTTATGATAGCGCGATTACTCGTCAACGATCCCAAATTATGGCACTCACCTCCAGCCGTTCAGAATTGTCTAACTTACAGACAAATAAGACAAAACGACTTTACCGCTTGCCGACCCGCTTTTATGGTTATCAGCTTTTCGTACTGATTGCCCTTGCCGTGGTCTTTACGTGGCTATCGCGCAGTGAAGCGCTCGACAGGTGGATCACCGGCTTTTGGTATGACGCGGCAACGCAGAGCTTTCCGCTGCAGAAGGACCACCTGCTGGATCTGCTGAACCACCGCCTGGCGAAGTACATCGCCATCGGCTTAGGTGCCGTGGCGCTGTTTTACGGCGCCTACAAGCGCAACGCAAGGCTGGTGACGGCGGCGCTGCTGATGGGCGTTGGCGCGCTGGTGGTAGGCGTGCTGAAAAGCGTGAGCCATCACAGCTGCCCGTGGGATCTGGTGGAATATGGCGGTAAGGCTATGTCTTATCCCCTGTTCAGCGCCGTCCCTGCTGACAGCGGTCCGGGGCGCTGTTTTCCCGGCGGTCATGCCTCCAGCGGCTTTATGGTGATGGGGCTGTTTTTTGCCTTCTGGCGCGAGCGTCCACGTCTCGCCTGGTGCTTCGTCGCGCTGGGCGTGGTGTTAGGTCTGGCGATGGGCTACGGCCAGGTCATGCGCGGGGCGCATTTTTTCTCTCACAACCTGTGGGCCGGGTGGTGGGTCTGGTTTTCCCAGGTGGTGGTCTACGGACTTATTTCCACCCGGTTTGCTAAAGAGTGATAACGCTATGTTAGAGAATCTGAATTATCAGCTGTTTTATCTGATCAACGCCACGCCAGCCTCGCCTGAGTGGTCGATCGATTTTGCCACCTTTCTGGCAAAAGATCTGATCAGTATCGTGCCTGCACTGGCTGCGATTCTCTGGCTGTGGGGTCCCCGCAGCCAGGTGAAGGCGCAGCGCCAGCTGGTGATTAAAGTCGCGATGGCGCTCGGGGTAAGCGTCCTGGTCAGCTACATTCTCGGCCATGCGTTCCCGCACGATCGTCCTTTTGTCGATCGCGTCGGCTATACCTTCCTGCACCACGCGCCGGATGACTCGTTCCCGAGCGATCACGGAACGGTGATCTTTACCTTCGCGCTGGCTTTCCTGTTCTGGCATCGCCTGTGGTCCGGTGCGGTCCTGATGGTGGCAGCCCTGGCTATCGCCTGGTCTCGCGTTTACCTGGGCGTTCACTGGCCGCTGGATATGGTGGGCGGTTTCCTGGTGGGGCTGATTGGCTGCGTGAGCGCGGCTATCCTGTGGAGCCTCTTCGGTGAAGCGCTCTACCGCACGCTGTCTTCGCTTTATCGCGCCATTTTCGCTATCCCGATCCGCAAAGGCTGGATACGTGACTAACCCCAACCTGACAGGTTACACTTGAACCCCCGCCCTGCGGGGGTTCACTTTTTTATCCCGAGGAACTATGGAAACACGTCGCGATGACCGCATTGCTCAGCTGCTACAGGCGCTGAAGCGCAGCGATAAGCTGCATCTTAAGGAAGCCGCCAACCTCCTCGGCGTCTCAGAGATGACCATTCGTCGGGATCTGAACAGCGAAAGCGCGCCCGTCGTGCTGCTCGGCGGATATATTGTGCTTGAGCCGCGTAGCGCCAGCCATTATCTGATCAGCGACCAGAAGACGCGCCTGGTGGAAGAGAAACGCAAAGCCGCCCGGCTTGCGGCCTCACTGGTACAGCCGCACCAGACGCTGTTTTTTGACTGCGGAACCACCACGCCGTGGATTATCGAAGCCATCGACAGCAGCATCCCTTTTACCGCCGTGTGCTACTCCCTGAACACCTTTCTGGCGCTTCAGGAGAAACCGGAGTGCCGGGTGATCCTCTGCGGCGGCGAGTTTCACGCCAGCAACGCCATCTTTAAGCCGCTCAACCTGCAGGACACGCTCAGCAATCTCTGCCCGGATATCGCGTTTTATTCCGCCGCAGGCGTCAACGTGCGTCAGGGTGCGACCTGCTTTAACCTGGAAGAATTACCGGTGAAGCACTGGGCGTTAAGCGCGGCGCAGTATCATGTGCTGGTGGTCGATCACAGCAAGTTTGGCAAGGTGCGTTCGGCAAGAATGGGCGAGCTGGCGCAGTTCGATGCCATCGTCAGCGACTGCCGCCCGGACGACGAGATCGTGGCCCACGCGAAGGCGCAGCAGGTGAAGTTAATGTATTAAGAGGGTGCGGTCTGATGCCCGCACCCCGCCCCTCTCCCACAGGAGAGGGAGAAAAAACGTAGGCCGGGTAAGCGCAGCGTCACCCGGCAAAAAACTTAGCTAAACCAGCTGCCAAACCACCCGTGGAATTTCATCATCACGAAATCCCACATCCGGCTGAAGAAGCCGCCCTCTTCCACCGCTTCCATTACAATCAGCGGACGCTGTTCAATCGACTTACCGTTTAGCTGGAAATCAATCGTCCCGACCACCTGGCCTTTTTTCAGCGGAGCCGTAAGCTGCGGGTCGGTCAGGGTATAGCTGGCCTTCAGGTTTTTCAGCTGACCGCGCGGAATGGTCACCGAGCCGCCTTCACCCGCCCCGAGATTAACTTCACTCTTGTCGCCAAACCAGACGCGCTGGCTGACGAACGTGGCATCCGGTTTAATCGGCGTCACGGTTTCATAGAAGCGGAAGCCCCAGGTCAGCAGTTTTTCTGACTCATTAAAGCGAATACGGTCGGTTTTGGTGCCCAGCACCACCGAAATCAGACGCATGTCGCCCTGGGTCGCGGAGGCCACCAGGTTATAGCCCGCGCCCGCCGTGGTGCCGGTCTTCATTCCGTCCACGTTAACGTTGCTGCTCCACAGCAGGCGGTTGCGGTTCGGCTGGCGGATTTTATTGAAGGTAAACTCTTTCTCTTTATGGATGGCGTATTCATCCGGCACGTCGTGGATCAGCGCTTTCCCCAGCAGCGCCATGTCGCGCGCGGTACTGAACTGTCCCGGCGAATCCAGACCGTGAACCGTTTTGAACGTGGTGTTGGTTAAGCCCAGTTTCTGCGCGTAGCCATTCATCAAGCCAATGAAAGAATCCTGGCTGCCGGCAACGTAATCGGCCAGCGCGATGCACGCATCATTTCCCGACTGAATAATTACCCCTTTGTTCAGATCGGAAACGGAGACCTGATCCCCAGGCTTCAGGAACATCACCGAAGAGCCCCGCAGCGCCGGGTTGCCGGTCGCCCAGGCATCTTTCCCGATGGTGACCATATCGTCCAGCTTGATCTTGCCCGCTTTCAACGCCTGGCCGACCACATAGCTGGTCATGATTTTGGTCAGGCTTGCCGGATCGAGTTTCTCATCCGCGTTGCCTTCCGCCAGCACTTTACCGCTGGAGTAGTCCATCAGGATCCAGGCGCGCGCATCCACAGGCGGCGCTTCGGGCGCAGCCTGTTCAGCTGCGTAGAGCGTTGGTGCAAACAGGAAAAGGAGCGCAGAGCCTGTCGCAAGGCTGCGCAGAGAAGTCATTTTACGCGTCATAAATGCCACCCGAGTGTCCATTCAAAAATTACGTCACATCACCGTGTCGCAAGAAGCGATGAGTAATAGCGCACTAAAACGGTTAAAGAAACCCAACGAGGGTAAAGTTATTAAAGTTTATGCAATAACATTCAGATACGCTTTGATTCAGACGATTTTTTTGTCTTCTGTTGCGTAATTGTTAGGTTTATCTCACCATGGCGAAAGCTGACCCGGATTCACATCTCATCAGGAGTAAATATGATTACGCTATGGGGCAGGAACAACTCGACCAACGTTAAGAAAGTGCTCTGGACGCTCGAAGAGCTGGATTTACCGTTCAATCAAATCATGGCCGGCATGTCGTTCGGCGTGAACAAAGAGGCCGACTATCTGGCCATGAACCCGAACGGCCTGGTGCCGCTGCTGCGCGATGATGAAACCGACGCGACGCTTTGGGAATCCAACACCATTGTCCGTTACCTCGCCGCTCAGTACGGTCAGGGCCGCCTGTGGGTGGAAAGCCCGGCCCGTCGCGCCCAGGGTGAAAAGTGGATGGACTGGGCGAACCAGACGCTATCGCCAACCCACCGCGTGATCCTGATGGGGTTAGTCAGAACCCCTGAAGCCGAGCGCGACTACCCTGCCATTCATGCCGCTCAGGATGCGTGTGAAAACCTGTTTGCGATGATGGATGACGAACTGGCGAAGCACGCCTGGTTCTCCGGTGAGGCGTTCGGCGTGGGCGATATTGCCGTGGCGCCGTTCGTCTGGAACCTGACTAACCTCGGCCTGAAGTGGACGCCGCGCCCTCACCTTGAGCGCTGGCTAAAACAGCTGAGCGATCGCCCGGCGTACCGCAACGTGGTAATGATCCCGGTCACCTGATTACGCACCGGACGGGCTGACTTTTAACAGCTGCCCGTCCGTCTCGTCGGTCAGAACGTATAAATAGCCGTCCGGCCCCACCCGCACATCGCGAATACGTTTATCCCGGTCGCCGAGAATTCGCCCGTCCTCCGTGACCTTATTGCCGTCCACGCTCAGCACGATAACGTCCTTTTCCTTCAGCGCGCCGATAAACAGCTTGTTTTTCCACTGCGGGAAGACGTCGCTGTTGTAAAACGCCATACCGCTCACGGCAGGCGACACTTTCCAGACGAACAGCGGTTTTTCGGTTCCCTCAACGTGCTCGCCTTTGGCTTCCGGAATTTTCAGACCGCTATAGTTAATGCCGTGCGTCGCCAGCGGCCAGCCGTAGTTCTTTCCTTTCTCCGGGATGTTGATCTCATCCCCGCCGCGCGGACCGTGCTCGTTCAGCCACAGCGCGTCGCTCCAGGGGTTCATCGCCATCCCCTGCGGGTTGCGAATGCCGTAAGACCAGATTTCGGGTCGCGCGCCGGGGGTATTCACAAACGGGTTATCCGGCGGCACTTTTCCGTCTTCGGTGAGGCGCACCACTTTACCCTGCAATTTATCCAGATCCTGCGCCGTCGGACGCTGGTTATTCTCGCCGAGTCCGATAAAGAGCGAGCCTTTGCCGTCGAATACCAGTCGCCCACCAAAATGGTTCCCGGTGGAGAGTTTCGGCATCTGGCGGAACACCACCTGGAAGGCTTCAATGCGCGTCAGATCGTCACTCAGTCGGCCATAGCCCACCGCCGTTCCGGCCTTGCCGTCACTCCCGGCTTCGGCGAAGCTCAGCCAGATGCGGCGTGATTTTTCAAAATCCGGG
The DNA here is from genome assembly GCF_000801755.2 of Enterobacter sp. E20. Classification (NCBI taxonomy): domain Bacteria; kingdom Pseudomonadati; phylum Pseudomonadota; class Gammaproteobacteria; order Enterobacterales; family Enterobacteriaceae; genus Enterobacter; species Enterobacter sp. E20. The sequence goes on along the minus strand of NZ_CP012999.1, from coordinate 1,428,373 downwards.
GCGAGGACCACGTCCAGCAATCCTCCCTGACCGTTTGCCCAGACCTTCGGCACGCCGACAATCGGATCGGACAGCCCTTTTCCGGCCTGCCAGCGTTTGAGCTGACCGCCCTTCAGGGTTACCAGCAGGCCTTTATTGTCCGGCAGAAACGCCAGAGACCAGGGATGATCGAGTTTGTTTTGCAGCACCTCGACCTTGACCGCCTCCGGGGCAGCAAGAAGCGAAAACGGAATGAACAGCGCAGGCAGGGAAATTAGCGAGGATCGAGGCATAACGCGCTCCTTTATCGGCATATGGCATAAAGGTTAGCCACTGCATCCGGGCGCGTTACCACTTTTACAAAAGCTTAATCAGAAGGGGGAGTTGCCTCCCCCTGGGTCAGTGCTGTTCAAGCTTCTCGTGCTCGTTCAGGCACATGATGCATAGAGAGAGCGTGGTCAGGCAGTTTTCAAGCTTCTCCGCGTTAACAGCGATAAAATTCGGGCAGTCGTGGCGTCCGTTCATCAAACATACCCCAGCGATGGAAAGTACCTCAGCGGCGCGGCGCAGGGCGATCAGCTCACTTTCGCCGTATTTCGCCTTCAGGGTCGGTGCTTTTTCACGCATGAAATTGCAAAGTTCAAACAGGTTATCACGCAGATGTTCGCTTTCGCTGACTGACATATACCCTTTTGCCTTCCTCAACTGCAGGTACGCGGCCAGGTCGATTCGGGCGTTGATCAGCTTGTTAAGCAGATCGCGTTTTAGTCTGTCAACGGTCATGCTCTTTCCTCCTCTGTCAGCCATTGTGCATAATCAGGATAAGTACATTTTTTGTACAGTTTAATGCCTGGGATCAATTTTTATTAACTGATTAACATTATTTACAATGTTACAACGTCTGCCCGGCGCATCCGCCTTGCAAAGAGTGTATAAATCCCCCGCGATACGCTGTAAAATCCCGCCCTGATAACTCCATAATTGATGAATTTTTAACCTATGAGCAATGTTACGCACCAGCCGAAAATCGGCTTCGTCTCCCTGGGCTGCCCGAAAAACCTCGTGGATTCCGAACGCATCCTGACCGAACTGCGCACCGAGGGCTATGACGTGGTGCCAAGCTACGACAACGCCGATATGGTGATCGTGAACACCTGCGGGTTTATCGACAGCGCGGTTCAGGAATCACTGGAAGCCATCGGTGAGGCCCTGACGGAAAACGGCAAAGTGATTGTTACCGGCTGTCTGGGCGCGAAAGAAGACCAGATCCGCGAAGTGCACCCGAAGGTGCTGGAGATCACCGGCCCGCACAGCTACGAGCAGGTGCTGGAACATGTTCATCACTACGTGCCAAAACCAAAGCACAACCCGTTCCTGAGCCTGGTGCCAGAGCAGGGCGTGAAGCTGACGCCGCGCCACTACGCGTACCTGAAAATTTCCGAAGGCTGCAACCATCGCTGCACCTTCTGCATCATCCCGTCCATGCGCGGCGATCTGGTGAGCCGTCCGATTGGCGAAGTGCTGGCGGAAGCTAAACGTCTGGCCGACGCGGGCGTGAAGGAGCTGCTGGTCATCTCCCAGGACACCTCGGCTTACGGCGTGGACGTTAAACACCGCTCCGGTTTCCACAACGGCGAGCCGGTGAAAACCAGCATGGTAGGCCTGTGCGAACAGCTGTCTAAACTCGGTATCTGGACGCGTCTACACTACGTCTATCCGTATCCGCACGTTGACGACGTGATCCCGCTGATGGCAGAAGGCAAAATTCTGCCGTACCTGGATATCCCGCTGCAGCACGCCAGCCCGCGTATCCTGAAGCTGATGAAGCGTCCTGGCTCCGTTGACCGCCAGCTGGCGCGTATCAAGCAGTGGCGTGAAATCTGCCCGGATCTGACCCTGCGCTCCACCTTCATCGTCGGCTTCCCGGGTGAAACCGAAGAAGACTTCCAGATGCTGCTCGACTTCCTGAAAGAAGCCCGTCTGGACCGCGTAGGCTGCTTCAAGTACAGCCCGGTTGAAGGCGCTACCGCCAACGAGCTGGCGGACCAGGTGCCGGAAGAGGTGAAAGAAGAGCGCTGGAACCGCTTCATGCAGCTGCAGCAGCAGATCTCTGCCGAGCGTCTGCAGGAGAAAGTGGGCCGCGAAATTCTGGTGATTATCGACGAAGTTGACGAAGAGGGCGCGATTGGCCGCAGCATGGCGGACGCCCCGGAAATCGACGGCGCGGTGTACCTGAACGGCGAAACCAGCGTTAAGCCGGGTGATATTATTCGCGTGAAGGTTGAAAACGCGGACGAGTATGACCTGTGGGGTAGCCGGGTTTAATTACATTCCCCTCACCCCGGCCCTCTCCCCAAAGGGGCGAGGGGGAAAACCGCACCGAGCAGTCCCCTCTCCCCTCCGGGGAGAGGGTTAGGGTGAGGGGCAATAAACCTACCCCTTAATCCTCGGATCCAGCGCGTCGCGCAGCCCGTCCCCCAGCAGATTAAACGTCAGCACGGTCAGGAAAATCGCCAGACTCGGGAAGATCGCCACGTGCGGCGCAATCACCATATCCGCCCTCGCCTCGTTCAGCATCGCGCCCCACTCCGGGGTCGGAGGCTGCGCGCCTAACCCCAGAAACGACAGGCTGGCCGCCGAAATAATCGACACGCCGATACGCATGGTGAAATAGACCACGATGGACGACACCGTACCCGGCAGAATATGACTGAACAGGATGGTGGCGTCGCTCGCCCCCATGCTGCGGGCGGATTCGATAAAGGTCTGCTGTTTCAGCACCAGCGTGTTGCCGCGCACCAGACGGGCAAAGGCCGGAATCGAAAAGACCGCGACCGCAATGATGACGTTCGCCATGCCGCTGCCCATGATCGCCACCACGGCAATCGCTAGTAAAATGCCGGGGAAAGCAAACAGCACGTCGCAGATGCGCATGATGATGCGATCCCACCAGCCTTCGTAATACCCGGCAACGAGGCCCAGCACGGTACCGATGGCCGCGCCGATCAGCACCGCGAACACCCCGGCGGCAAGCGAGATCTGCGCCCCGACCAGCACGCGGCTAAAGATATCGCGCCCGAGTGAGTCCACGCCGAACCAGTGCAGCATCGACGGTCCGTCGTTCAGACGGTCGTAGTCAAAATAGTTTTCCGCATCAAACGGCGCCACCCACGGCGCAATCACCGCCACCGCAATCAGCAGCAGCACAAACAGCCCCGCGGTCATCGCGACCGGCTGACGACGAAAACGCCGCCAGAATTCAGACCACGGGGTGCGGACGTGGTCCGGTTTCAGCCCCGGCATGGCGTTTAAAACGGCCTGACGTCGCCAGTTCAACAATCGCATCTTACTTGTACCTGATGGCCGGGTTAATGGCGGCGTAGAGCACGTCCACCACTAAGTTGATAAGAATAAACTCCAGCGAGAAAAGCAGGACTTCCGCCTGAATCACCGGGTAGTCGCGCATCTCGACGGAGTCGACCAGCAGGCGTCCCAGCCCCGGCCAGTTGAAGACCTTTTCCACGACGATCGAGCCGCCGAGCAGAAAGCCAAACTGCAGCCCCATCATCGTCACCACCGGGATCATCGCATTGCGGAATCCGTGCTTGAGAATGACCCACTTCTCGCTGACCCCTTTCGCCCGCGCGGTGCGAATATAATCTTCGCTCAGCACGTCAACGAACGAGGCGCGGGTAAAGCGGGCCATTACCGCCGAAACGGCAGCGCCCAGCGTCATGGAAGGCAGGATGTAATGCTTCCAGGTATCGGCCCCGACGGTCGGCAGCCAGCCCAGTTCGACGGAGAAGATCTGCATCAGCAGCATCCCCAGCGCGAACGCCGGGAAGGAGATGCCGGTCACCGCCAGCGCCATGCCGAGCTTGTCCGGCCAGCGGTTGCGCCAGACGGCCGCGATAATCCCGGCGCCAAGCCCGAACACGACCGCCCAGCTCATGCTGGCTATCGTTAACCAGAACGTCGGCATAAAGCGGCTGGCAATCTCCTCCGACACCGGACGGCGCGACACCATCGAGATACCAAAATCGCCCTGCAGAACGTTGCAAATGTAATGGATGAACTGCATATACAGCGGCTGGTCGAGGCCAAGCTGCTTACGCACCAGGTCAATAACGGTGGCATCCGCCTCAGGCCCGGCGACCAGACGCGCCGGATCGCCCGGCAGCATATGGACAAACAAAAACACCAGGACCGCCACAATCAGCAGCGTCGGAATAAGCCCCAGCAGGCGTTTACAAACATAATTCAGCATGAGGTTTATTTTAAATCCGCATCGTCAAAGCTAAAGCCCGTGTCCGGCATGATGTAGAACCCGGTCAACGCTTTGTTATGGGCTGACACCAGTTTCTCCACCACCAGCGGCACCCACGGTGACTCTTTCCAGATAATATCCTGCGCGTCTTTATAGAGACGCGCCTTCTCTTCCGGTTTGGTGGTTTTCAGGGCATCGGCAAGGTCTTTGTCCACCTGCGGGTTGCTGTAAAACGCGGTGTTGAACAGGGTTGGCGGCCAGTTCTGTGAGGCAAACAGCGGCGACAGCGCCCAGTCGGCTTCACCGGTCGAGGCCGTCCAGCCGGTGTAGAACATCCGCACGCCGCTCTCTTTCTGGCCTTTCCCCTCCACTTCTGCCGCACGCTGTCCCGCATCCATTGCGGTGACCTGTACCTTGATACCCACCTGCGCCAGCTGCTGCTGGGTAAACTGCAGCACCTTCTGGGCGGTACTGTGATTATGCGAGGACCACAGCGTGGTGCTGAAACCGTTCGGGAAGCCCGCCTCTTTCAGCAGCTCGCGCGCTTTAGCCGGATCGTACGGCCACGGCTGATAGCTTTGCGCATAGGCGATCGCCGGCGGCAGCACGCCGGTGGCTGGAGTGGCATAGCCGGCAAAGGCGACCTTCACCAGCGCCTGACGGTTAATGGCGTAGTTGATGGCTTCACGCACCTTCGGGTTATCGAACGGCTTTTGCGTGACGTTCATGCTGATGTAGCGCTGCATGATCGACGGGCTGGCGACCAGCTCCAGCTTGCTGTTTTTCTGCAAAATGGCGGCCTGCTCGTAAGGGATCGGGAAGGCAAACTGCGCCTCGCCGGTTTGCAGCATCGCCGCGCGGGTGTTGTTGTCCACCACCGGGCGCCAGGTGATGGTGTCGAGCTTCGGCAGCCCCTGCTGCCAGTATCCCGCGAATTTCTTCACCTTCACAAAATCGGTCTGGTTCCAGGTGAGCAGTTCGTAAGGGCCGGTGCCAACAGGGTGGAAACCGATCTCCTTGCCGTATTTTTTCAGCGCGGCAGGGGAAATCATCGCCGTTGCCGGATGCGCCAGGATATTGATAAACGCGGAGAACGGCTCTTTCAGGGTGATTTTGACCGTCGCCGGGTCGACCGCCTCGGTGCTGGCGATATTTTTATACAGGTTATAGCGCTTGAGGCTATTTTCCGGATTGCTGGCGCGGTCCAGGTTAACCTTCACCGCCTCCGCATTGAAGTCTGTCCCGTCCTGGAACTTCACGCCGGTCCTGAGCTTGATGGTATACACCAGCCCGTCGTCGGACACGGTGTACCCCTCCGCCAACACGTTTTTGAGCTTCATCTCTTTATCGAGGCCAAACAGGCCCTGATAGAACGATTTCGCCACCGCCTGAGAGAGCGTGTCGTTGGCGTCATACGGATCGAGCGTGGTGAAATTGGAGCCGACGGCAACCACCACGTCTTTGGCAGCGAACGCGGGGGCAGCGGCCAGGGCTGCCGTCACGCTCGCGGCTAACAACCATCTACGCGCTACAAATGTAACCATTGTGTTCTCCTGCCTGTTGTAAGTTATAACCGCGAAAAAGCGTTGTCCTGACGCGGGGGAGCGACGAAATGACCCGGCCCGACCTCGCGCAGCGTCACGCGCTCCACGGCCTCGCCGCGTTTATGAATATTGCTCGGCATTTCATCCTGCAGCAGCACGCGCTGGCCGTGACGATGCGCCGGATCGGCAACCGGGACCGCCGCAATAAGCTTGCGGGTGTACGGGTGCTGAGGGTTCTCAAACACCGCCCTTCGCGGCCCAATCTCCACGATCTGCCCCATAAACATCACCGCCACGCGATGACTGATGCGCTCGACCACCGCCATATCGTGCGAGATAAACAGGAAGGCAATGCCCATATCCCGCTGTAAATCCAGCAGCAGGTTGATGATTTGCGCCCGGATAGAGACATCCAGCGCCGAGACGGATTCATCGGCAATCACCACTTTCGGGTTCAGCGCCAGCGCGCGGGCGATGCAGATACGCTGCCGCTGTCCGCCGGAAAACTCGTGCGGATAACGCCATGCGTGCTCCGGCTTCAGGCCGACGCGCTCCAGCAGCCAGGCCACGCGACGCTGGGCCGCTTCGCCGTCGAGCAGGTTATGTACCCGCAGCGGCTCCATGATCGAATACCCCACCGTATGGCGCGGATCGAGGGAGGCATACGGGTCCTGGAAAATAAACTGAATATCCCGCCGCACCGCCTGCAGCCTGCTGTCCGGAAGGGTATCAATGCGCTCGCCGTTAAAGGTAATGCTGCCTTCCTGTGATTCCACCAGACGGAGCAACGCGCGCCCGGTGGTGGATTTACCGCAGCCGGACTCCCCCACCAGCGCCAGCGTTTCGCCCGGCCAAAGATCGAAACTGACGTTTTCAACCGCGTGCACTTCGCGCTTAACGCGGTTCAGTACGCCGCTTCGCAGCGGAAAACGGGTGACCAGATCGCGCACTTCCAGAATGGGCTTACCCGGCACCACGGTGTCCTGCTCGCGCTCCTCCTCCTGCAGCTCAGACGCCTCAAGAGAAATCAGCGGGAAGCGGCGCGGCAAATCGCTGCCGTTCATCGCCCCCAGGCGCGGAACCGCCGCCAGCAGCGCTTTGGTGTAAGGATGCTCGGGCACATGAAAAATCTGCTCAACCGGGCCGGTTTCCACCGCGCTGCCCTTGTGCATCACCAGCACCCGATCGGCGATATCGGCGACTACGCCCATATCGTGGGTGATGAATATCACCCCCATCTCCATCTCCTGCTGCAGCACTTTAATGAGCTGCAGGATCTGCGCCTGAATCGTCACGTCCAGCGCCGTCGTCGGTTCATCGGCAATCAGCACCGCCGGACGGCAGGAGAGCGCCATGGCAATCATCACCCGCTGGCGCATGCCGCCGGAAAGCTGATGCGGGTAGCGACCCAGAATGGCCTGCGCCTCCGGAATGCGCACCAGCTCCAGCATCCGTCGGGCCTCTTTGAGCGCTTCATCGCCGCTCAGTCCCTGATGCAGGCGGATGGACTCGGCGATTTGTTCCCCAACCGGGAAAACCGGGTTCAGGGAGGTCATCGGCTCCTGGAAGATCATCGCAATATCCGCCCCGCGCACGCCCTGCATCTGCGAACCGCTTAGCTCATTTAAATCAATGACCTGACGGTTACGGCGGCGCAGGAGCATTTTCTCGCTGCTGATTTGCCCGCCCGTCTGTTCCAGCAGGCGCATCAGCGCCAGCGCGGTGACCGATTTACCGGAACCAGATTCGCCAACTATCGCCAGCGTCTCGCCGCGCCTGAGCGTGAACGATAAATTCTCTACTGCGGGGATGAACTGCCGCTCTTCCTGAAACGCAATATTGAGCTGATGGACAGCCAGCACTTCGCGGTTGTCCAGTTCTTCACTGTGCGGCACGCGCTGCCCCCTTATTCACGATAGATGCCCGTGCTCGGCTCATCACCGGCATAACCCCAGGCGCGGTACATACCTTCGCTGTTGAATGGCAGAGCCACGTTGCCCTCACGATCCACCGCAATGAGCCCGCCAACGCCGCCCAGGGCGGGCAGTTTCTCCATCACCACGCGCTCGCAGGCTTCGCTGAGGCTTAAACCGCCGTAATCCATCAGCGCGGTGATGTCGTAGGCCGCGAGGGCGCGGATAAACACTTCCCCGGTGCCGGTACACGACACCGCCGCCGTCGCGTTATTGGCGTAGCAGCCGGCGCCCGGCAGCGGGCTATCGCCGACGCGTCCGGGCAGCTTGTTGGTCATCCCGCCCGTTGAGGTTGCCGCCGCGAGGTTTCCGGCCTTATCCAGCGCCACCGCGCCGACCGTGCCCATTTTGGTGGTTTCATCCAGCGGCGCACTGTGGTCAAGCTGCGTCATGCCCGCCGAACGGGCCTCCAGCAGCTGCTGATAGCGCTCCTCCGTGGAAAACAGATCCGGCGATACCGGTTCCATCCCGTGCTCGAAGGCAAACGCCTCCGCCCCGGCCCCTGTGAGCAGGACGTGCGGACTCGCCTCCATCACCAGACGCGCGGCCAGCACCGGATTGCGCAGATGGCTCACGCCCGCTACGGCGCCCGCTTTCAGGGTGACGCCGTCCATCACGCAGGCATCCAGCTCGTGCGTTTCATCCCGGGTAAAGACCGAGCCGATCCCCGCATTAAATAAGGGGCACTCTTCCAGCAGGCGCACCGCCTCGGTGACCACGTCCAGCGCGCTTTCGCCCGCTTCCAGCATTTTCTGACCCGTTTCCACAATGGCGTACAGCGCGTCGATATAGCGCTTTTCCTGCTCGGGACTGAGCTGTGCTCGGGTGATTGCCCCGGCGCCACCATGAATTGCGATTACCGCATTAACCATTCGCATCACCCGTTAGCCTGATTTGCGGCTTTTTCTATAAATATCATTATCGTCGATGAAACTTCAGATGATTTTTGAATATAGAAAGACGTAACTGTGATGTAAAGCGTACACCCATCGGGTCATACAGTTAGCCGCACTTTTCTGCCATAATGGCCGCTTTCGTTGTTACTCCGCAGGAGCCCACCATGGATTTTACCGCCGGACTGATGCCGCTTGAGACGGCACTCACGCAGATGCTTGACCGAGTTTCCCCGCTGAATGACGTTGAGACGCTGCCCCTCGTGCGCTGTTTTGGCCGTATTGCCGCGCGCGATATTGTCTCTCCGCTTAACGTGCCGGGGTTTGATAATTCCGCGATGGACGGTTACGCGGTACGCCTGGCGGATCTCCAGACGGGTAACGCCCTGCCGGTGGCGGGTAAAGCCTTTGCGGGCCAGCCGTTTAGCGGTGAATGGCCTGCGGGCACCTGCGTACGCATCATGACCGGCGCGCCGGTTCCGGCTGGCTGCGACGCCGTGGTAATGCAGGAAGAGACCGAACAGACCGACGACGGCGTGCGTTTTACCGCGAACGTTAAAGCGGGCCAGAACATCCGCCGCACGGGCGAAGATATCACCCTTGGCGCAACGGTCTTTGCCGCCGGACAGAAGCTGACGGCAGGTGAGCTGCCGGTGCTGGCGTCGCTCGGCGTGGCTGAAATCGACGTTATCCGTAAAGTGCGCGTGGCCGTCTTCTCCACCGGTGACGAACTTCAGCTTCCGGGCCAGCCGCTGCAGGACGGTCAGATTTACGACACCAATCGCCTGGCGGTACACCTGATGCTGGAGCAGCTGGGCTGCGAGGTCATTAACCTCGGCATTATTCCTGACGATCCGGAAAAACTGCGCGCCGCGTTTATCGAGGCGGATAACGCTGCCGACGTGGTCATCAGCTCCGGCGGCGTCTCCGTGGGCGAAGCGGATTACACCAAAACCATCCTTGAAGAGCTGGGCGAAATCGCCTTCTGGAAGCTGGCCATCAAGCCGGGCAAACCGTTCGCGTTTGGCAAGCTGCAACACAGCTGGTTCTGTGGCCTGCCGGGTAATCCGGTCTCGGCGGCACTCACCTTCTACCAGCTGGCGATCCCGCTGCTGGCGAAGCTTTCCGGCAACAGCGCCAGCCCGCTGCCGGAACGCCAGCGCGTGCGCGCCGCCACGCGCCTGAAAAAATCGCCGGGCCGCCTCGATTTCCAGCGCGGCATCCTGGCGCGCAACGCGGACGGTGAGCTTGAAGTGAGCACTACCGGACACCAGGGCTCACACATTTTCAGCTCCTTCAGCCAGGGCAACTGCTTTATCGTCCTGGAGCGCGAGCGCGGCAATGTGGAAGCAGGCGAGTGGGTTGAGATCGAGCGTTTTAACCACCTGTTCGGAGGCTGACATGACGGTGGAGCTGAGCGACCCGGAGATGATGCGCTACAACCGCCAGATTGTGCTGCGCGGGTTTGACTTCGAGGGCCAGGAAGCGCTTAAGGCAGCAAGCGTGCTGGTTGTCGGGCTCGGCGGCCTGGGCTGCGCCGCCGCGCAGTATCTTGCCGCGGCGGGCGTGGGCAGAATGACGCTGCTGGATTTTGATACCGTGTCGGTGTCAAATCTCCAGCGCCAGACGCTGCACAGCGATGCGACGGTTGGAAAGCCTAAAGTGGATTCTGCCCGCACGGCGCTGGCGCGCATCAACCCCAACGTTCAGTTCACCCTGATTGACGCGATGCTGGATGACGAGGCGCTGTCGGCGCAGATTGCGCAGCATGACCTGGTGCTGGACTGCACCGATAACGTCACGGTCCGTAACCAGCTGAACGCGGGCTGTTTTGCCCACAAAATCCCGCTGGTCTCCGGCGCGGCGATCCGCATGGAGGGGCAAATCAGCGTCTTCACGTACGGGGAAGGCGAACCCTGCTACCGCTGCCTGAGCCGTCTGTTCGGCGAGAACGCCCTGACCTGCGTTGAGGCGGGCGTGATGGCGCCGCTGGTCGGCGTGATTGGCTCCCTGCAGGCGATGGAAGCGATCAAAGTGCTGACGCGCTACGGCACGCCTGCCGCGGGGAAAATCGTGATGTATGACGCGATGACCTGCCAGTTCCGCGAAATGAAGCTGATGCGTAACCCGGGGTGTGAGGTTTGCGGAGGTTAAAGCAAACGGCAACCTTCAGGTTGCCGTTTTAGTGTGTGCTCCCTCTCCCTGTGGGAGAGGGTTGGGGTGAGGGCATCAGGCCGCACCCGTCAGATCGACGTCCGTCCAAACGCGCCCTGCCAGTCCTGCTCAAACTTCACAATCGCCGCATCCACGGCCGGAGAGGTAATAAACTGCTGCGCCACGTCCAGCGGCAGCGTGATGGACTCGCAGCCCGCCAGCAGGCAGTCCAGCGCCTGACGCGGCGTTTTGAAGCTCGCGGCCAGCACCTTTGACTGCGGGGCGTGCAGCGTCAGCAGCTGTTGCAGTTCAACCACGGTCTGGATCCCGTCTCCGCCCTGCACGTCCAGGCGGTTAACGTAAGGCGCCACATATTCCGCGCCCGCCAGCGCGGAGAGCATCCCCTGCGCAGCACCGTAAACCGCCGTACCCAGCGTCGGGATCCCTTCCGCTTTCAGCATCTTGATCGCCGCCAGCCCTTCGGCGGTCACCGGCACTTTTACTACCAGGTCGTTGATGATGGCGCGCAGCTTGCGCGCGTCCTCCACCATCCCTTCGGCGGTGGTCGCCATCACCTGCGCGAAAAGACGGCCTTTGCCGCCCAGCGCGTCGTGCAGCGCTGGCAGCAAAACGTCCAGCGGCGTTTTACCTGCCGCCACAATGCTTGGGTTGGTGGTTACGCCCGCCAGCGGGAAGATGCGCGCCAGCTTTTTGACTGCCGCAACGTCAGATGTGTCGAGATAAAGTTCCATGATGTCACCCTCAAATTTAGCCTGCACTTACCCTATCACGACAAAACCTGCTCAGTAGTTGACCTGCATCAAGATAACTTTCATTCGAAAGTAATTTAATCTTCATATGCAATACGAGAGGCGAAATCATGATCTTCAATATTCAGCGTTACTCTACCCACGACGGCCCCGGTATTAGAACCGTGGTGTTCCTGAAAGGCTGCTCGCTGGGCTGTCGCTGGTGCCAGAACCCGGAAAGCCGCTCCCGCAGCCGGGACGTGCTGTTTGATGCGCGCCTGTGTCTTGACGGCTGCGACCTGTGCCAGCAGGCGGCACCGGGCTGCATCGAACGCGCGCTGAATGGCCTGCTTATCCACCGCGAGAAGCTTGACGAAGCCACGCTCAACGTCCTTACTGACTGCTGCCCGACGCAGGCGCTGACCGTCTGCGGTGAAGAACAGCAGGTCGAGGAGATCATGGCGACCGTACTGCGCGATAAACCCTTCTACGACCGCAGCGGCGGCGGGATCACCCTCTCCGGCGGCGAGCCGTTTATGAACCCTGAGCTGGCGCACGCTCTGTTTAAAGCCAGCCACGAACAGGGGATCCACACCGCCGTGGAAACCTGCCTTCACGTACCGTGGCACTACATCGAGCCGTCATTACCCTACGTCGATCTGTTCCTCGCCGACCTGAAGCACGTCGACGGTGAGGTGTTCAAACAGTGGACGGACGGTTCGGCTAAGCGAATCCTGGATAACCTGAAGCGCCTTGCCGCCGCCGGGAAAAAAATCACCATCCGCGTGCCGCTGATCCAGGGCTTTAACGCTGACGAAGCGTCCATCACCGCCATTACCAACTTCGCCGCCGACGAGCTCGGCGTCGACGTTATTCATTTTCTGCCGTATCACACGCTGGGCATGAACAAATACACCCTGCTCGGCCAACCCTACTCTGCCCCTGACAAACCGCTGGATAACCCTGCCCTGCTGGACTTCGCGCAGCAGTATGCCTGCCAGAAAGGGTTAACCGCGACCTTACGAGGATAAACCTATGACAACCCTGAATCTCAACACCCTCAGCGAGCGCATTAAGGCGCACAAAACGGCGCTGGTGCATATCGTTAAGCCGCCGGTCTGTACCGAGCGCGCGCAGCATTACACCGAAATGTACCAGCAGCACATGGACAAGCCGATCCCGGTACGCCGCGCCCTGGCGCTGGCGCATCACCTGGCCGAGCGTACCATCTGGATCAAACACGACGAGCTGATTATCGGTAACCAGGCAAGCGAAGTGCGCGCCGCGCCGATTTTCCCGGAATACACCGTCTCCTGGATTGAGAAAGAGATCGACGATCTGGCGGACCGCCCGGGCGCGGGCTTTGCGGTGAGCGAAGAGAACAAGCGCGTACTGCACGACATCTGCCCGTGGTGGCGCGGCCAGACGGTGCAGGACCGCTGCTATGGCATGTTCACCGACGAGCAGAAAGGCCTGCTGGAAACCGGCATTATCAAAGCCGAAGGCAACATGACCTCCGGCGACGCGCACCTGGCCGTTAACTTCCCGCTGGTGCTGGAAAAAGGCCTCGACGGCCTGCGCGCCAAAGTGGCCGAGCGCCGCTCGCGCATCAACCTGACGGTGCTGGAAGACCTGCACGGCGACCAGTTCCTGAAGGCGATCGATATCGTGCTGGAAGCCGTAAGCCTGCACATCAAACGCTTTGCCGATCTGGCGCGTGAAATGGCGTCCACCGAAACCCGCGAAAGCCGCCGCGACGAGCTGCTGGCGATGGCGGAAAACTGCGACGTGATTGCCCACGAGCCGCCAAAAACCTTCTGGCAGGCGCTGCAGCTGTGCTACTTCATTCAGCTGATCCTGCAGATTGAGTCAAACGGCCATTCCGTCTCCTTCGCGCGTATGGACCAGTATCTCTATCCGTACTACCGCCGCGACGTCGAGTTGAACCAGAGCCTCGACCGCGAACACGCTATCGAGCTGCTGCACAGCTGCTGGCTGAAGCTGCTGGAAGTGAACAAAATCCGCTCCGGCTCGCACTCCAAGGCTTCCGCCGGTAGCCCGCTGTACCAGAACGTCACCATCGGCGGCCAGAAGCTGGTCAACGGTGAGCCGATGGACGCGGTGAACCCGCTCTCCTACGCGATTCTGGAATCCTGCGGTCGCCTGCGCTCAACCCAGCCGAACCTGAGCGTGCGCTACCACGCGGGCATGAGCAACGACTTCCTCGACGCCTGCGTGCAGGTGATACGCTGCGGCTTCGGCATGCCCGCGTTCAACAACGATGAAATCGTGATTCCGGAATTCATCAAGCTCGGCGTTGAACGAGACGACGCCTACGACTACGCGGCCATCGGCTGCATCGAAACCGCGGTGGGCGGCAAGTGGGGCTACCGCTGCACCGGCATGAGCTTTATCAACTTCGCCCGCGTGATGCTGGCCGCGCTGGAAGGCGGGCGGGACGCCACCAGCGGCAAGGTGTTCCTGCCACAGGAGAAAGCGCTCTCCGCCGGTAACTTCGACAATTTCGACGAAGTGATGGCGGCGTGGGACAGCCAGATCCGCTACTACACCCGCAAATCCATCGAGATTGAGTACGTGGTGGATACCATGCTCGAAGAGAACGTCCACGACATTCTCTGCTCGGCGCTGGTGGACGACTGCATCGAACGCGCGAAAAGCATCAAGCAGGGCGGCGCGAAGTACGACTGGGTCTCCGGCCTGCAGGTGGGCATCGCTAACCTCGGCAACAGCCTGGCGGCGGTGAAGAAGCTGGTGTTCGAACAGGGCACTATTGGTCAGCAGCAGCTGGCGGCGGCGCTGGCGGATGACTTCGACGGGCTGACCCACGAGCAGCTGCGTCAGCGCCTGATCAACGGCGCGCCGAAGTACGGCAACGACGACGACAGCGTGGACATGCTGCTGACGCGCGCCTATCAGACCTACATCGAAGAGCTGAAGCAGTACCACAACCCGCGCCACGGCCGCGGCCCGATTGGCGGTAACTACTACGCGGGCACCTCTTCCATCTCCGCAAACGTGCCGTTTGGCGCGGCAACGATGGCCACCCCGGACGGACGTAAGGCGCACACCCCGCTGGCGGAAGGAGCAAGCCCGGCCTCCGGTACGGACCACCTCGGCCCGACGGCGGTAATTGGCTCGGTGGGTAAACTGCCGACGGAAGCGATTCTCGGCGGCGTGCTGCTGAACCAGAAGCTGAACCCGTCGACGCTGGAAAACGACAGCGATCGCCAGAAGCTGATGGTGCTGCTGCGCACCTTCTTCGAGGTGCATAAGGGCTGGCATATCCAGTACAACATCGTCTCGCGCGAAACGCTGCTGGAAGCGAAGAAACATCCTGACCAGTATCGTGACCTGGTGGTGCGCGTCGCGGGCTACTCGGCGTTCTTCACCGCCCTGTCGCCGGATGCGCAGGACGATATTATCGCCCGTACTGAGCATACGCTGTAACGGCATATCCCCTCACCCCGACCCTCTCCCACGGGGAGAGGGAGAAAACACTAACAACGGCAACCACGGTTGCCGTTTTGCTTTTACTTTCGAATGAAATTAAATTTGTGCTCCCCGTCACCTTGTTATTAGAATGTTTCGAAACGCAGTGACCCAGGAGCACAGTATGACCGTTAAAGTTATCGTCACCGATATGGACGGAACTTTCCTTGATGATGCCAAGCAGTACGATCGTGACCGCTTCCAGGCACAGTTTGAACAGCTTAAAGCCCGCGACATTGAATTCGTTGTCGCCAGCGGCAACCAGTATTACCAGCTCATCTCCTTCTTTCCGACGCTGAAAGACCGGATCTCCTTCGTGGCGGAAAACGGCGCGCTGGTGTTCGATCGCGGCGAACAGATTTTCCACGGCGAGCTGACGCGTCATGAATCGCAGATCGTGATTGGCGAACTGCTGAAAGACAAAGGGCTGAACTTCGTGGCCTGCGGGCTGGAGAGCGCCTGGGTCAGCGACCAGGCTCCTGAAGAATTCGTGGCGCTGATGTCAAAGCACTATCATCGCTTAAAGCGCATCAGCGATTACCGCGAAATTGACGACGTGCTGTTTAAGTTCTCCCTGAACCTGCCGGACAGCGATATCCCTAATCTGGTGGATAAACTGCACGTCTCCCTGGACGGCATCATGAAGCCGGTCACCAGCGGCTTTGGTTTTGTTGATTTGATTATCCCCGGCCTGCACAAGGCCAACGGCATTAGCCGTCTGCTGAAACGCTGGAAAATCTCCCCGCAGGAGTGCGTGGCCATTGGCGACAGCGGCAACGATGCCGAGATGCTGAAGCTGGTGAAATATTCCTTTGCGATGGGCAACGCGGCAGAGAGCATCAAAGAAATCAGCCGCTACGGCACAGACGACAACAACCATCAGGGCGCGCTGAACGTCATCCAGGCCGTGCTCGACAACCATTCCCCGTTCGACGTCTGATCCTCTCCTCGCCGGAGCGTCGCTCCGGCCTCTCACTCTTTTTCCGTCCTGTGGCTTGCGTCAAGTTTTTAAACTTGCATTAACTTATTTTTAACTTAAAGTATCACTTGTAGACATTTTTACTTTCGAATGAAAGATGCGAGGTAGTTATGACCTTTACCAGTGAAACCTTGCCAGCGGATCACAAAGCGGCAATCCGTCAGTTAAAACGTGAGCTGCGCGCGCAGATCGGCGACGTGCAGGCGGTGTTTAATAAGCTCAGCGACAAAATTGCCACCCGCGTGACGGAAATCAACGCGCTTAAGAACAAGGGCGAATCCGTCTGGCCGGTGATCCCGTTTGCGGATGTGAAAAACGGTACCATTACCGACGCACAGCGCGAGGCCGTTAAACGCCGCGGCTGCGCGGTGATTAAAGGTCACTTCCCGCGCGAGCAGGCGCTGGCGTGGGATCAGTCGATGCTCGACTACCTCGATCTGAACAAGTTTGACGAGGTCTACAAAGGCCCGGGCGATAACTTCTTCGGCACCCTGACGGCCTCTCGTCCGGAGATTTACCCGATTTACTGGTCTCAGGCGCAGATGCAGGCGCGCCAGAGCGAAGAGATGGCGCAGGTGCAGTCGTTCCTGAACCGTTTGTGGACATTCGAGAGCAACGGCAAGCAGTGGTTCGACCCGGACGTGAGCGTGATTTACCCGGACCGTATCCGCCGCCGTCCGCCGGGAACAACCTCGAAAGGGCTTGGGGCACATACCGACTCCGGCGCGCTGGAGCGCTGGCTGCTTCCGGCTTATCAACAGGTGTTCGCCCGCGTGTTTGACGGCAACGTCGAGAAATACAATCCGTGGAACGCCGCGCACCGTACCGAAGTGGAAGAGTACACCGTCGATAACACCACCAAATGCTCGGTGTTCCGCACCTTCCAGGGCTGGACGGCGCTGTCGGATATGATCCCAGGTCAGGGGCTGCTGCACGTGGTGCCAATCCCGGAAGCGATGGCCTACATTCTGCTGCGGCCGCTGCTGGACGACGTGCCGGAAGACGAGCTGTGCGGCGTGGCGCCGGGGCGCGTCCTGCCGGTTTCAGAGAAATGGCACCCGCTGCTGATCGAGGCGCTGACCAGCATTCCGGCACTCGATGCGGGCGATTCCGTGTGGTGGCACTGCGATGTGATCCATTCCGTCGCGCCGGTGGAAAATCAGCAGGGCTGGGGCAACGTGATGTACATTCCTGCCGCGCCGATGTGCGAGAAAAACCTCGCCTACGCGAAAAAGGTCAAGGAAGCGCTTGAAACCGGCGCGTCGCCGGGAGACTTCCCGCGCGAGGATTATGAAAAAAGCTGGCAGGACCGCTTTACCGTGAACGATCTCAACATCCACGGCAAGCGCGCGCTGGGCATGGTTTAACTGTCGTACAGCCCTTCCCGCTCTACGGCGGTGCGTCGTTTCCCCTGACGTATCCGCCGTACCGATTCCCGCACGGCCAGCGTGCCGTTAAGCAGCAAGGTTCCCACCGGCGCGTCCGGGCGCATCAGCCGCTGCTGGAGCATATATACCGCTTCGGTTCCCAGCTCATCGCGCGGAACGTGCACCGCCGTTAATGGAACATCCTGAATCGCCGCCAGGTTAAAGCCGTCAATGCTCATCACCGACACGTCCTGCGGCACGCGCAGGCCGTGGTTTTGTAAGGCGCTAATGGTGCCCGCCGCCATAAAATCGCCGCCGACCAGGAACGCGGTCGGTAAATCCTTCCCCTGCACTTCACTGAGCCAGCCGCTGACCATCTGTTCCGTTTCGCGCGCGCTGAAGCTGGGCACTACCAGCAGATCGCGTTTATCGTTGAATTTCAGGTTGTGAGACTGCCACGCGTCGCGGATCCCCGCCAGGCGCAGCTCCATGGTGTAGCGGCGCAGGCACAGCACGTTCATCACCTCACGGTGTCCCATCTCGAACAGATATTCCGCCGCCCGCTCGCCGATAGCGCGATGATCCGGCGCGACGGCAGGCAGACGCATGTGCCGGTCGCGGCAGTTAATCAGCATGCAGGGTTTACCCACGTCCACCGCCAGATCGTGGATATGGGGATCGTCGATGCCAAGAAGGATTGCCGCCTGAGTGTCCGCTTCGTTCATGCGTGCCAGAAACAGCTGGGCGTCGCTGTCGTTCTCCTCCAGCGCGCAGTAGCGAAGACGCACATCGTGGGATGCCAGGCCTTTACTCACGCTCTGGATCACGCGGTAGTAAAAGATGTCGGACCGCTCGTCAAACGCCCGCTGCGGGGCAAAAACCACCAGGCTGTTAAGCAGCAGACGCCCTGCCGCCATGCCGTCCATGACCCCCAGCTCCCGCGCGCACGCCAGCACCTTTGCGCGCGCTTTTTCACTGGTATTCGCTTTTCCCGCCAGCACTCGCGACACGGTGCTGATCGAGAGCTGCGTCCGGGCCGCGATTTCGGTGATTTTTAGCCTTTTGTCCATTTTGTGATCTGGCTCCATTTGCGAAATGAAAAAATTTTCATAGCGTATTGGTCAGACAATAGCTGACATAAAGGCCATCATGCCAGAGGGTATACGTCAGTTATGAGAAATTTTGCACAAAATCCACTTTTGCCCACTCATTTTCTTCCTTAAGGTGAACTTGTCACACAACTTCCATACTAGTTGTATACCAACTTAAGCATTTTAAACGGATATAAATCAAAGGCATAAAAATCCGTGTGACACCTGAACCTCCGTCCCTTACCGTCCGTCTTGTGGAGAGTAAAATGAGTCAGGACATCAATAACACCGTAGCGACAAGCAAAACCCGTCGCGTCATCAAGAACCTGCGCTGGTACGTGTTGGTGCTGTTCTTACTTGGCGTCACCGTTAACTACATCACCCGTAACTCACTCGGGATCCTCGCCCCGGAACTGAAAGAGAGCCTCGGGATCACCACCGAGCAATACTCCTGGATCGTCGGTGCGTTCCAGATCGCCTATACCATTTTCCAGCCCCTGTGCGGCTGGCTGATTGACGTCATCGGCCTGAAGATTGGCTTTATGGTCTGCGCCGGGATCTGGGCGCTGATGTGTATTTTCCACGCGGGCGCCGGAAGCTGGCTGCACCTCGCTATTCTGCGCTTCTTTATGGGTGCCTCTGAGGCCGCCGCTACCCCGGCAAACGCCAAAACCATCGGCGAATGGTTCCCGAAATCAGAGCGACCCGTTGCCGCCGGCTGGGCGGGCGTAGGCTTCTCCATCGGCGCGATGCTGGCTCCGCCTATCATCTACTTTGCTCACGCCTCGTTCGGCTGGCAGGGCGCATTTATGTTTACCGGCGTGCTGGCGCTGCTGTGGGTGATCCTCTGGTGGGCGTTCTACCACAACCCGGAGCAGCACCCGAACCTGAGCAAGGACGAGCTGGCGTTCATCAAGCAGGATAACGAACCGCCTGCGGTGAGACTGCCCTTCCTGACCGCGCTGAAAACCGTCTCGAAAAACAAACGCTTTTACGGTATCGCCATCCCGGCCTTTATGGCGGAACCGGCCTGGGCAGTGCTGAGCTTCTGGGTGCCGCTGTACCTCGCCAAAGAGCACGGCATGGATCTGAAGCAGATTGCGATGTTTGCCTGGCTTCCGTTCCTCGCCGCCGACCTCGGCAGCGTGGCGAGCGGCTACCTGACGCGTCTGTACACCCGTCTGTTCGGCTGCTCGCGCGTTAACTCGGTCGTTGCCAGCTCCGTGACGGGCGCGTTCCTGATGATCTCTCTGGGCATCGTGGCCATTACCCGCGACCCGTATATCACCATCGTGCTGATCTCCATCGGCGGTTTCGGGCACCAGATTATCTCCTGCATGCTGAGCGCCCTGGTCGTTGAGTCGTTCGACAAAGGCCAGATGGCGACCGTCAACGGCATGCGCGGCTCTGCGGCGTGGATCGCCAGCTTCCTGTTCTCGCTGTTAATCGGCGTGACCGCCGACAAAATCGGCTTTAACCCGCTCTTTATTGCCATGGGCTTCTTTGACCTGATTGGCGCTGTCTTCCTGGTAGCATTTATTGCTGAACGTCGCGCCAAGCGCGCCTGATAGTGGATGTATTGCATATGAAAACCCTGAAAAACTGGACCCTTGATACGCAGTCGGCAAACCATCTGGAACTGCTGGTCGATAACCAGCACCGCCTGTGCCTGTATGTGCTGGAAGAGAACCTGTTCCGCGTGCTGATTAAACGCAAAGGCGAGCTGGCGCTGGACCGCACCTGGAGCATCGCGCCGGAAAAAGACGTGCCGTGGGAAGGCCGCCGTCGTGAGGATATAAGCGGTTTTTCCTGCCCGGCCTGGACCCTGACGCAACAGGATGAGACGCTCACGGTGGCAACCGAACAGCTGCGCGTGACGGTCCACCAGCCGCTGTGGCTGGAGTGGCACTACCGCAATGAGGCGGGCGAGTGGCAGCCGCTGGTCAACGACCGTCCAACCAGCGCCTACCTGCTGAACGCCCACGGCGACGGCGTGGCGCACTACCTCAGCCGCCGCAAGGACGAGCGTTTCTACGGCCTGGGCGAAAAAGCGGGCGATCTGCAGCGCAACGGCAAGCGCTATGAGATGCGCAACCTCGACGCCATGGGGTACAACGCGGCCAGCACCGACCCGCTCTACAAGCATATTCCGTTCACGATCGCCCGCCGCGACGACGTCAGCTACGGCCTGTTCTACGACAACCTGAGCAGCTGCTGGCTGGATCTGGGTAACGAAATCGACAACTACCACACCGCCTACCGTCGCTGGCAGGCGGAAGCGGGCGATATCGATTACTACATCTTTACCGGCAAGCGCGTGCTGGACGTCACCAAAGCCTTCGTGCGCCTGACCGGGAAAACGCTGTTCGGACCGAAATGGAGCCTGGGCTACAGCGGCTCGACCATGCACTACACCGACGCGCCGGACGCGCAAAACCAGCTGATGAACTTCATCCGCCTGTGCGAAGAGCACGCCATTCCGTGCGACTCGTTCCAGCTCTCCTCCGGCTATACCTCAATCAACGGCAAGCGCTACGTATTTAACTGGAACTATGACAAGGTGCCGCAGCCGAAGGTGATGAGCCAGGCCTTCCACGACGCGGGGCTGAAGCTGGCGGCAAACATCAAGCCGTGCCTGCTGCAGGACCATCCGCGCTATAACGAAGTGGCGGAGAGCGGCCTGTTCATTCGCGATTCAGAAACCGATGCACCGGAACGTTCCAGCTTCTGGGATGACGAAGGCTCGCACCTCGACTTTACCAACCCGCAGACGGTGCAGTGGTGGCAGAACGGCGTCACCACGCAGCTGCTGGAGATGGGCATCGACTCTACCTGGAACGACAACAACGAATATGAAGTGTGGGACGGGGAGGCGCGCTGCTTTGGCTTCGGCAAAGAGATCGCCATCAAGCACATTCGCCCGGTGATGCCGCTGCTGATGATGCGCGCCTCGCTGGAAGCGCAGCAGCGTTTCGCGCCGGAAAAACGTCCGTACCTGATCTCCCGCTCCGGCTGCGCCGGGATGCAGCGCTACGTTCAGACCTGGAGCGGCGACAACCGCACCAGCTGGGACACCCTGCGCTATAACATCCGCATGGGTCTGGGCATGAGCCTGTCCGGTCTGTTCAACGTCGGTCACGACGTCGGCGGTTTCTCCGGCGACAAGCCAGACGCCGAGCTGTTCGTGCGCTGGGTGCAGAACGGCGTGATGCACCCGCGCTTTACCATTCACTCGTGGAACGATGACCACACCGTGAACGAGCCGTGGATGTACCCGGGCGTCACGCCAGCCATTCGCGGCGCGGTTGAGCTGCGCTACCGCCTGCTGCCGTATCTCTATACCCTGCTCTGGCAGGCGCACGCCGACGACGAGCCGATGCTGCGCCCGACCTTCCTCGACCACGAGCATGATGCGCAGACGTTTGAGGAGTGCGATGACTTCCTGCTGGGCCGCGACCTGCTGGTCGCCAGCGTCGTCGAAGCCGGGCAGCGCGAGCGCCGCGTCTGGCTGCCGGATAACGACACCGGCTGGTACGATTTTTACACCCACGCGTGGTATGCGGGCGGCCAGTCGATCGTCCTCGACGCGCCGCTGGAAAAACTGCCGCTGCTGGTGCGCGCCGGTGCCGGTCTGCCGCTGAGCGAACGCATCACGCATGTGAGTGCCGAAAAAGATACGACCCGCGAGCTGAAGCTGTTCCCGGTGAAGGGCGTCGGGACAACCTCAGGCATGCTGTTTGAAGACGACGGCGAAAGCTGGGGCTACCAGAACGGCAATGCGCTATGGGTGGTGTGGGAAATGGTGTGCGACGGCGCAACCATCAACCTGAAGGTCAACGCGCGCGGGGATTATCGTCCGGCGTGGAAATCGCTTAAGGTGTCGCTGCCTGCAGGGGAAAAACGTACGCTGCTGGTGAACGGGGTCGAAGGGGGCGAGTGGGTGGTCTAGTGCGGCCTGATGCCCTCACCCTAACCCTCTCCCACGGGGAGAGGGAACAGAACGTAGGCCGGGTAAGGCGAAGCCGCCACCCGGCTTTTTTTTAGTTCTCGATACCTTTACTGCGCAGGTAATCTTCGTAATTACCGGTGAAGTCCACCACGCGCTCTGGCGTAATTTCGATCACGCGGGTCGCCAGCGAGCTGACGAACTCACGGTCGTGAGAGACGAAGATCAGGGTACCCTGATACATCTCCAGCGCCATGTTCAGGGATTCGATAGATTCCATGTCCAGGTGGTTGGTCGGTTCGTCCATCACCAGGATGTTTGGTTTTTCCATCATCAGCTTGCCGAACAGCATGCGTCCCTTCTCGCCACCGGAGAGCACCTTAGCCGGCTTTTTGATGTCGTCCTGACTGAACAGCAGACGACCCAGAATGCTGCGTACCGCCTGCTCGTCATCGCCTTCCTGCTTCCACTGGCTCATCCAGTCAAAGACGGTGAGGTCGTTTTCGAACTCGTACTCATGGTCCTGCGCGTAGTAGCCAATCTGCGCGTTTTCAGACCACTTCACGGTGCCGTTGTCCGGCTGCAGTTCGCCAACCAGGGTTTTCAGCATGGTGGATTTACCCACGCCGTTGGCGCCGAGGATGGCAATCTTCTCGCCCACTTCCAGCAGCAGGTTGAATTTTTTAAACAGCGGACCGTTCTCAAAGCCTTTTTCCAGGGCTTCCACTTCCAGCGCGTTACGGAACAGTTTCTTGTCCTGCTCGAAGCGGATGAACGGGTTCTGACGGCTGGAGGCTTTGACTTCGTCCAGCTTGATTTTGTCGATCTGACGGGCACGCGAGGTCGCCTGACGCGACTTAGAGGCGTTGGCGCTAAAGCGGCTGACGAAGGACTGCAGGTCAGCAATCTGCGCTTTCTTCTTGGCGTTATCCGCCAGCAGACGTTCACGCGCCTGGGTAGCCGCCGTCATGTACTCGTCGTAGTTGCCCGGATAAACGCGCAGCTCGCCGTAGTCCAGATCCGCCATGTGCGTACAGACCATGTTCAGGAAGTGACGGTCGTGCGAGATGATGATCATGGTGCTGTCGCGATCGTTCAGCGTCTGCTCCAGCCAGCGGATGGTGTCGATGTCCAGGTTGTTCGTTGGTTCGTCGAGCAGCAGGATGTCCGGGTTAGAGAACAGCGCCTGTGCCAGCAGCACGCGCAGCTTCCAGCCCGGCGCAACTTCGCTCATCGGGCCGTAATGTTGTTCGACAGGAATGCCCACGCCCAGCAGCAGCTCGCCCGCGCGCGCTTCCGCCGAGTAGCCGTCCATCTCGCCGTACTGCGTTTCCAGATCGGCCACTTTATAGCCGTCTTCTTCGCTCATTTCGGCCAGCGCGTAGATGCGATCGCGCTCCTGCTTCACTTCCCACAGTTCCCCATGCCCCATGATCACGGTGTCCAGCACGGTGAACTCTTCGAAGGCGAACTGATCCTGACGCAGCTTACCGATACGCTCGTTAGGGTCGAGCGATACGTTACCGAGCGTCGGCTCCAGGTCACCGCCGAGGATCTTCATAAAGGTGGATTTTCCGCTACCGTTGGCACCAATCAGGCCGTAACGGTTGCCGCCGCCAAATTTGACGGAAATGTTTTCGAACAGCGGCTTACTGCCAAACTGCATAGTGACGTTGCTGGTAACTAACACGGGGAGATTCCTGCGAAAAGTGTGATAAACACGGCATTATGCCACAATTCCGAATTGAGATCCCGTGTTGCGGCAATCCACTAAACTTTAACAAAATCGAAAAAAATGTGATTTCGTACACATCTGAATTCCCTGTTAGCGGGAATGCACATATAATGCGCTCCCATCACAGATTCAGACTTATCAACTCATCGCCAGAATGGCTTAGATACCTCGCACAACATGAACATGAAATTAACAACGCTTTTTGCGGCGGCGTTAGCCGTAGTAGGTTTTTGTAAGACCGCGTCTGCGGTGACGTATCCCCTGCCAACAGACGGTAGCCGTCTGGTAGGCCAGAACCAGGTTGTGACGGTACCAGAAGGTAACTCTCAGCCACTGGAGTATTTCGCTGCGCAGTACCAGCTGGGCCTGTCTAACATGCTGGAAGCGAACCCGGGCGTTGACCCGTATTTGCCGAAAGCGGGTACCGTGCTGAATATTCCTCAGCAGCTGATCCTGCCGGATACCGTTCATGAAGGTATCGTGATTAACAGCGCCGAAATGCGTCTGTATTACTACCCGAAAGGCACCAACACCGTTATCGTGCTGCCAATCGGTATCGGCCAGCTGGGTAAAGACACCCCGATGAACTGGACCACCAAGGTTGAGCGTAAGAAAGCGGGCCCAACCTGGACGCCGACTGCCAAAATGCACGCGGAATACATCGCTGCGGGCGAACCGCTGCCAGCCGTTGTACCGGCAGGCCCGGATAACCCAATGGGTCTGTACGCGCTGTACATTGGCCGCCTGTACGCTATCCACGGTACCAACGCCAACTTCGGTATCGGCCTGCGCGTAAGCCACGGCTGCGTGCGCCTGCGTAACGACGACATCAAATTCCTGTTCGAAAACGTGCCGGTCGGTACGCGCGTGCAGTTCATCAACGAACCGGTGAAGGCGACCTCTGAGCCAGACGGCAGCCGCTACATCGAAGTGCACAACCCGCTGTCCACCAGCGAAGATCAGATCAACAACAACGAAATCGTCCCTGTTACGCTGAACAGCGCGGTGCAGGCGGTGACTTCTCAGCCAGACGTAGAAACGGCGATTGTTGACCAGGCCGTGCAGAACCGCTCCGGTATGCCGGTGCGTTTGAACTGATAGCGAAGCATTAAAAAAGCGGGCCTCGTTGCCCGCTTTTTTTTTATCCGTTATTCACGATCACGATCCCGCCGTGGTCGTACCGATAGTGGCAGTGGGCATACTCCAGCGGCGTGCCGTCCTCCAGATAAATCACCTGCTCCACTTCCAGGACGGGATCGGTCTGCTCGCAGACCAGATGCTCCCTGTCCAGCGCGTTGGGCTTAAGCGCCCGCACCACCCGATACGACCCCATAATTTTCAGCGCCAGCGTCTCCTGCACGTACTGGAACACTGAACCTTCAAGATGGTTTTTCGTCAGGCCCGGCACCAGATTCATCGGCATCACCGTGGAATCCAGCGACATCGGTTCGCCGTTCAGCAGACGGAGTCGAATGAAGTCATAGATCGGCGCATCGGCGTTAATCATCAGCGACGCCTGCTCTTTTTCGTTCGGGAAGCGCAGCTCGAAATGCACCACCCGGCTGGTCACCGTGCCCAGATGCGCCCAGGTTTTGGTCGCGCCAAAGTAGTCGCTGCCGGAGAGGTCCCACTGCGAGAGCTGAAGGAAGTTTTTGCGGATGAACGTGCCCTGGCCCTGGCGGGTATAGACCAGACCTTCGACGATGAGCTGGCGCATCGCCTGCTGAATGGTCATCCGGCTGGAGTTGAACTCCGCCGCCAGCGCAAACTGGTCCGGCAGGGGTTCATTGGCGGCGTACTGCTGGCTGATAATGCGTTTCTTAATTTCCCGCGCTATGGTGATGTACTTCGCCGCCATCGTTCTTCCTTTCAGTTAGTTTTCTATCCCGCTGTTTTTCAACGCCACTCTCTCGGCAATCTTGAGGAAAGGCAGGTAGAAGAATACACCAAATACGATGATTGCCAACTGCACCACCACCGCCCGCCAGTCCCCTGCCGTGGCCAGCCAGGCGCTGAGAATGGGCGGCGTGGTCCACGGGATCATCACCACGCAGCGCGACATTAACCCCAGCGTGGTACAGAGCCAGGCGAAGTAAATGCCGATGGCGGGCAGCAGCACAAACGGGATCATCAGCGGCAGGTTAAACACGATCGGCAGGCCGAAAATCACCGGCTCGTTGATGTTGAACAGACCGGGCGCCAGCGACAGACGCGCCACCTGCTTCGCCGATTTTTGTCGGGAGAAGATAAAGATGGCGATCAGCAGCGAGATCGTGCTGCCCGTGCCGCCCACCATGCCAAACGTCGGCACGAAGATGTTGTTGATGATATGCGGGATGGGCTGGCCGTTGGCGAAGGCCAGCATGTTCTCGTTGGTGTTGATCAGCAGGAACGGCTCCAGCACCACGCTGTTAACGACTGACTGATGAATACCGAGCGTGAACAGGAAGTTACCGAAGCTGTAGATGAAAATCGTCCCCGGCAGGCTGGTGTTAATCAGCCGCAGCGGCTGCTGGATAAAGGTGGTAATAAGATGGATCAGGTCCGTGTGCAGCACGTTTGCCAGTATCGCCGCCAACACCGCGAACAGGGAGAGCGTGAGAATGGTCGGGATCAGCGCGGTAAAGGATTTGCTCACCGCCGGAGGCACGTTTTCTCCGAGGGAAATGTGCAGCGCCTTCAGGCGCGAAATGGCGATAAACACTTCCGTTGAGAGCAGCCCGATCAGCACCCCGGCGAAAATCCCGGTTGAGCCAATATTGGTGAACGTCAGCACCTGGGTGATGTTCACCGCGGCATCGCTGCCGACAGGCGTAATCTGCAGGCGCATCGGCATCATGATGATGAAGCTGCTGACGGCGATAACCACTGCCGAGACCGGATTGTCGAAATCTTTGTTGCGCGCCAGCGACCAGGCAATCATCGGGGCCAGCAGCAGCGCGG
Organism: Enterobacter sp. E20; assembly: GCF_000801755.2. Classification (NCBI taxonomy): domain Bacteria; kingdom Pseudomonadati; phylum Pseudomonadota; class Gammaproteobacteria; order Enterobacterales; family Enterobacteriaceae; genus Enterobacter; species Enterobacter sp. E20. The sequence continues at coordinate 1,401,243 of NZ_CP012999.1, read as the reverse complement.
CAATGTTCAGCGTGCCGTTGATAATCGCCTCGCCCCACACCTTAAACTGCGCGAGCGTGTCGCCGTGAAAAATCCACGGAAATACCACGTTGTTCACCAGCACCGCCAGACCGGCGAGGATGAAAATCGGCATCACCGTGGCGAAGGCGTCGCGCAGGGAGCGCAGGTGCACCTGATTTGCCAGGCGCGCCGAGAACTCAACAAACTTATCGACAAAAGACTGCATGTGCGGTGTTATTTTTGTTTCAGACATAGCGGATAGTTCCCATCAATCAGTCACAAAAACGGCCCGGCAGCGTACGGCTTACATCTCGCGTCCGTTGGTATGGATAACCTGTTTTAACCACGCGTAGCTCTTCTTCGGCACGCGCTTCAGGTCTTTCAGGTCGTGGTTTTCCCGATTGACATAGACCACGCCGTAGCGCTTACGCATGTCGCCCTGGGAGCTGAGAATGTCGATTAACCCCCAGCCGAGGTAGCCGATGACCTCTGCCCCGTCCTCGAACATCGCCTCCTTCATGGCATTGATATGCGCCCGGTGGTAGTCGATGCGGTAGGTATCCTCAATCGGATTGACGCCGTCCCAGGACTCAATCACCCCGATGCCGTTTTCGATCGGGAAGACCGGCATCCGCCAGTCGTTGGCGTAGCGGGTGATGATGGTGCGAAAGCCCAGCGGATCGATCTGCCAGTTCCACTCGGTGGCCTTCAGGTACGGGTTGTTTTTCTCGCCGTGCAGCAGGTAATAGTTCACCGGCGTGCCTTCCGGGATCGCATCGCTGTCCAGCGTTTTGCTGGCGTAGTAGCTGAAGGCCATATAGTCGTTTCTGGTGCGCGCCAGCAGCGCTAAATCCTCGGCGCGGTAGATATCGCCAAAGCCCTCCTGCTCCACCACCGCCATCACCGCCGGGCTGTAGCCCTGCCCGGCGAAGACGCGCAGCAGGTTCTGGTTGAGGAACTCGTCGTACTGCTGGGCGCAGAAGATATCGCGCGGTTTGCAGGTGGCCGGGTAGATCAGCTGGTGCGCCAGCATGCCGCCCATCAGCTGGCCCGGTCTGGTCTGATGCAGATATTCGGTCAGCGCCATGTGCGCCACCATCGTATGGTGCTGCAGCTCGTACAGCTCGCGCAGGGTTTTGTCGCCGTGCATATAGCCGGAAATGCGGAAGGCTTCAGGCATATGGAAAATGTTCTGCTCATTGAAGGTCAGCCAGTACTTCACGCGGTCGCCATAGCAGTCGATCATCTTTTTGCCGTAGCGGATAAAGGCCTCCATCACGCGGCGGTCGTTGAAGCCGTTGTACTCCTGCGCCAGCGCCAGCGGCATATCGAAATGGTACAGGCAGACCATCGGCTCGATGCCGCGGGCGATGAGATCGTCAATAAAGCGGTCGTAAAACGCGATGCCCTCGTCGTTGAACGCGCCGTCGCCCTGCGGGCAGACGCGGCTCCATGAGATCTGAAAGCGATAGCAGTTCATGCCCAGATCCTGCATCAGGTCGAAATCTTCCCGGTAGCGGTGATAGGAGTCGGTCGCGACTTTCCAGTCGGAGACGTTCTCCCCGGCTTCGCGAATGTCGTACACTGACATGCCTTTCCCACCCTCATTCCATGCGCCTTCCGTCTGCATGCTTGACACCGAGTTACCCCATAAAAATTTGGCCGGCAGCGAATTGTTCATGCTCTCTCCCTATATGACTAGTCATTTAAAATTTCATGACTAGTCATATAGGCGAAGATGAAATGGGGATCAAAGAGGAGGATCGTTTTTTGTGAGCAATACGGGAAAAAAAGCCCCGGTTAGCGATGCACTACCGGGGCAAGGAAGGTTATTGTTGCGCGAGCTGATTGCGGCGATATTCCCCCTGCCGCTCCAGCATCCAGCCCGGGTATTCGCGCGGCAGCGCGCTCACCGTATCAAGCTGCTTGAGTTCGTCTTCGCTCAGTCGGATCCCGGTCGCGGCGATATTGTCGTCCAGCTGTTCGACGCGTTTCGCGCCAATGATGACGCTGGTCACCGCTTTCTGATGCAGCAGCCACGCCAGCGCAATTTGCGCGACGGAGACGCCCTTGCTTTCGGCGATAGTGCGCATCACGTCCACACAGTCGAAGGCGCGTTCTTTGTTCACAGGCGGGAAGTCAAACTCCAGACGGCGACCACCGGCTTCACTCTGCCCGTCGCGGCCATATTTTCCGCTCAGCAGACCGCCCGCCAGCGGGCTCCAGACCATCAGCCCGACGCCTTCGCTCTGCATCATCGGTACCAGTTCGCGCTCAAGATCGCGTCCGGCAATGGTGTAATACGCCTGCAGCGACGCGAAACGCGCCAGCCCAAGACGTTCAGAAATACCGAGCGCTTTGGCAATCTGCCACGCCGCCCAGTTCGAGACGCCGATGTAGCGCACGTGGCCGTGCTGCACCAGGTTATCCAGCGCGTAGAGCATTTCTTCAATCGGCGTTGCGGGGTCGAAGCCGTGAAGCTGGTAGAGATCGATATGATCGAGCTGCAGGCGGCGCAGGCTCTCCTTCACGCTGCTGATGATGTGATAGCGCGAGCTGCCGCGCGAGTTCACCCCTGCCGTTCCCGTTTCGCCGAACACTTTCGTGGCAACCACCACGTTCTCGCGAGGGATCTTCAGGTTTTTCAGCGCCTGACCGGTGATCTCCTCCGAGCGTCCTTCCGAGTAAACGTCCGCGGTGTCGATAAAGTTGATCCCAGCATCCAGCGCGCGGCCCACCAGCTGCTCGGCTTCACTTTGCTGGAGCTGGCCAATCTTGCCCCACATGCCGCCCTCACCGCCAAAGGTCATGGTGCCGAGGCACAGTTCAGAAACAAACAGACCGGTGTTGCCCAGTTTTTGATAACGCATAAGTTATTCCTCGCATGTCGATTGGGTACCCGATAGTTATACCCGCCCCTCAGCCATCGCGAATGTGGTGTTCCTGTCCGTTTCTTGCCCAATCCTCTGAATTTATCCGCGCGGGGCGTCGCCAAAGACGCTGTATTCTGGTAATTGCACCTGCTGATACGGCTCCCAGCCGCCGCCGAGGGCCTTGTAGAGCGCCACCAGATCGAGCGCGCTCTGCACCTGCGCCTGTGCGCGCTGCTGCTGGGCCTGCGCCAGCTGACGCTGGGCGTCCAGCACGTCGATAAAGCTGGCGATCCCCTGCCGGTAGCTGTCGCTCGCTAAATCAAAGGCGTTTTGCAGGGCGTCGATCGTTTTTGCGAGACCCGCTTCACGCTGCTGGTCGGTGCGATAGCTCACCAGCGCGTTTTCGACATCGCCGAGCGCGGTCAGCACCGTCTGGCGATAGTCCAGCACCGCCGCCCCCTGCTGCGCGCGCGCCACCTTGACGCTGGAGACCAGTCGACCGCCCTGGAAGATGGGAATGGAGACCTGCGGGCCGAAGCTGTAGAAGTGGCTGCTCCAGTCGGTCAGCCAGTTGGTTTCGCTGTTGCGCAGGCCAAACTGCCCGGAGAGCGTAAAGCTCGGGAACAGCTCCGCCACCGAGACGCCGATTTGCGCCGTGGCGGCATGAAGGTTCGCCTCCGCTTCGCGCACGTCCGGACGGCGTCGTGCCAGCGTGGACGGAATGCCGGTCTGCACGATATCCGGCAACGCCGGCATCGGCTGCACGCTTTGCAATTCCGCATCCAGCGCCCCTGGCGGCTTGCCGAGCAGGATCGCCAGGCCGTTCATCGCCTGCCGCTCCTGCGCCTGATATTGCGGAAGCTGTGCTTCAAGGTTGCCTAACTGCGCCCGGGCGTTTTCCACATCCATCTGCGGCGACAGCCCGCCCCGCTGGCGGCTTTCGGTGAGATCCAGCGTCTGCTGCGCGCTTTTAATCTGGGTGTTCAGCGTGGCGATAATGCTCTGCGCCCCGCGCAGCTGGAGCCACGCGCGCGCCACTTCGGCCTCCAGCGACACCAGCGCGTCGTTACGCTGCTCGATAGCGGCCTTCTGCTGCGCTTCGGCGGCTTCCACCTGACGACGCACCTTGCCCCACAGGTCGATTTCCCACTGGGCGTCGAAGCTGCCCTGGTAGAGATTAATCGGCTGCGTCAGCGGCCCCAGCGCGCCCTTCAGGTTGGGATCGATACTATCCACCTGGTCATACACGCCATGGGATTTCAGCTCTCCTTCCAGACCAAGCTGCTGGCGCGTCGCCTGCAGATTGCCGTTGACCGACGGATAAAACGCCCCGCCCGCCTGATTAATCTGCTCTCGCGCCCCGGCGATGCGCAGCACCGTCTGCTGCAGCGTCAGGTTTCCGGCAATGGCGCGCTCAACCAGGCTGTCCAGCTGCGGCGAGCCGAAGGTCTTCCACCAGCGCGGATTGGTCGCAGCGGAAGTAGTTTGCGATTTCACCGCGCTGTCGCCCTTATCGTTCCAGTGCGTAACGGCGGGCGGCGCAGGCTGCTTGTAGTCAGGCCCAACGGCGCAGCCCGCCAGCAGCATCATTATCATCAGGGGGTGTAAACGTCTGCGTATCATCAATGTGCTCCTGCACTCCCCTCGCTCTTAACCGGCGAGAGCAACAAACAAAACGGAATCAGTAACAAGGCCACCGCGCTCAGGATGGTAAAGACGTCGATGTAGGCCAGGAAGCGCGACTGCTCGATCATGGTCTGGTACATGCGTCCGGTGGCGATGCCGGTGGGGTCGCCCACCTGGGTGGTGAAGTTCTGGATCGCCTGGGCGCTTTCGCGTATCGCCTGCTGGAACTGCTCGTTAAGCGGCGAGGCGTGGTACGCAAGGTGCGCGCTGTGCGCCTGGGCGCGTTCGGTGATGGCCGCCGTCGAAAGGGATATGCCAATCGAGCCCGCGACGTTGCGGAACATGGTAAACAGCGCCGCCGCATCGGCATTCAGCCGCCTCGGTATTGAGATAAACGCAATCGTCGTGAGCGGCACAAACAGGAACCCCAGCCCTATCGACTGGGCGCTGCGAAACAGCACCAGGGTTTCGAAGTCGATATCCGGCGTCAGCGTTCGCGACCAGAAGAACGACACCGCCAGACAGGTAAATCCAAAGGCGATAATCCAGCGCGTCTGCACCACCGGCATCAGCTTCAGCACCAGCGGAATGGTTAACACAATCAGCACCGCCCCGGGCGACAGCACCAGCCCCGACCAGGTAGCGGTGTAGCCCAGATCCTGCTGCGCCAGCTGCGGGATCACCACCGAACTGCCGTACAGGATCATCGCCATCCCCGCCATCAGCAGGCTGGAGATGGCAAAGTTGCGGTCCTTCATGCAGTGCAGATCCACCACCGGCTTTCTGGCATACACCAGCCAGTAGATGGCGCCGATAATGCCGACAAGCGTCAACACGCCGAAGGTGCGGATAAAGTTCGAGTAGAACCAGTCCTCATCTTCTCCCCGGTCGAGCATCACCTGCAGACAGCCCAGCCCCAGCGCGATCAGGCCGATCCCCGTCCAGTCGATAGTCAGCTTCTCTTTTGATTTGCTCTCCCACGGCGGATCTTCCAGCAGCTGGTAGATCGCCAGCACCGTGACAATCCCCACCGGAATGTTGATAAAGAACACCCAGCGCCAGGAGTAGTTGTCGGTGATCCAGCCGCCCAGCGTCGGGCCGAGCACCGGCGCAACGATAATCGCAATGGAGGACAGACCAAACGCTTTGCCCCTGTCTTCGGGTTTGAAGTAGTCGAGCAGCACCGACTGCTGCGTGGGCTGCAGCCCGCCGCCAAAAAAGCCCTGCATCACGCGGAACAGGATGATCTGCCACAGCTCGGTGGCAATCCCGCACAGGAACGAGCAGACGGTGAACATGACGATGCAAATCAGGAAGAACTGCTTGCGGCCAAACACCCGGCTCAAAAACGCCGAGATGGGCAGCACGATGCCGTTCGCGACCAGATAGCTGGTTAACACCCAGGTGGATTCGTCATAGCTGGACGAGAGCGAGCCTGCCACGTGGGGCAGCGCCACGTTGACGATGGTGGTGTCCAGAATTTCCATGAATACCGCCAGGGTGACGACAATCGCCACCGCCCACGGATTGCTGGCGGGTTTCCAGCTGTCGTGGCTGTGATCCGTCATTCCACCGTCACCTTCGGTGCAACCGACAGCCCCAGCGGCAGCGGTTTGTTTGGATCCAGGCCTTTATCAATCACGATTTTGACCGGCACGCGCTGCACAATTTTGACGAAGTTGCCGGTGGCATTTTCTGCCGGGAAGGCGGAGAAGCGCGAGCCGCTGCCCTGCTGGATACTGTCGACATGGCCCTCAAGCTCCATATCCGGCCACGCGTCGACGGACACGGTGACCTTATCGCCCGGCTTCATGCGCTCGAGCTGCGACTCTTTAAAGTTCGCGACCACCCACACGTTCGGGGAAACCAGCGAGAACAGCGCCGTCCCCGCCTGCACCAGCGTGCCGGGCTGCACGTTGCGTTTGGTGACAACGCCGTCGAACGGGGCGCGGACTTCGGTATAGGAGAGATTAAGGTTGGCGGTTTCCAGCTGCGCTTTAGCCTGATCGACCTGACGCTCGCGCGCTTCAACGTTGGTTTCCTGCTGGCGGATTTGCAGCTGGACCTGCTCTGCCACTTCCAGCTGCGCCTGAGCGCTGGCCAGCCCTGCCTGTGCGCTGCGCAGCTGTGCGTTCGCGGAATCGATACTTTGCTGAGTGGTCGCACGCGGGTCGACGCCGCGCTGGCGACGGTACTCTGCCTGCGCGTTCGCCAGATCGGCCTGCGCTCTCAGCACCTGCGCTTTGGCTTCGTCACGCTGGGCGGGATACTGGACTTTTGAAAGCGCCAGCTGCGCCTGCGCCTGATGCAGCTGCGCGATAGCCAGCCCAAGCTGGGCCTGAGCCTGATCGCGCTGCGCGGTGGTGTCCCGCGGATCGATAACCACCAGCAGATCGCCCTTTTTCACGCGCTGGTTATCGCGCACGCGCAGCTCGGTAACGTAGCCCGCCGTTTTGGGGGCAATCGTCACCACGTCGCCGTCGGTAAAGGCGTCGTCGGTCGTCTCTTCGTTACGGGTTAAAAACCACCAGACCAGCGCCACGACGACCATCACCACCACGACAATGCCGAGGATAATTAACGGTTTCTTGCCCGGGCGCTTACGCTCATTATTGTTTTTGTCCTGCTCGTCAGCAGGCGGGTTTTGATCTTCAGCCATAGTTCAGCAACGGTCCTGTCAGTGAGCGGCATCACACTATGCCGTTCACTAAAGCTAGGACGTTGCTATACGTTTGCCAGGAAAAACTGACAAATTGCGCACTATATGAGAAGGAATATTCCGAAACCGATCGCCGCGGCCCAAACCAGCATCGGAATCGACCAGACGTGGAAACGCCACCAGATACGACGGTCGTTGGCCATGCGCAGAGCGATCAGGTTTGCCAGCGAGCCGGGCAGCAGCCCAAACCCGCCGATGTTCACCGCCCAGGCCAGAAGCGTATCGGGCGGAACATAGTTGAGCAGCAGAATGGTGGACGGTACGTTGCTGATAAACTGCGACAGGCCAATCGCCGTCAGCCACAGTCCCGGCTGAGACAGCGTGCTGACGCTGTGCAGAACGTTTTGCAGCACCGGAAGCTGGATAAGGAGATGCACATCAATAAACATCGCCATAAAGACCAGCAGCAGCGTCCAGTCCACGCTCACCAGCACGCGACGCGCCAGGACGACAAACCCCGCGGCAACGAGCAGGACGCCCGCCAGCTCATACTTCAGCTCCAGCGCGAACAGAAAGACGATGTATAACCCGAGACAGCTCCACACCAGGCGCGGCTGCCACTGCGGGCCGGTTGTGCCGCTGTGGTACTGCAGCTTTTTATCCGGAAACGCGAACCAGCACACCGCCATCAGCGACAGCATCATCACCAGCGCCAGAGGGGCCATCTGCCAGGTAAAGGCGGCGAACGACAGCCCGGACCGTCCCCAGAGAAGGATATTTTGCGGGTTGCCGATTGGCGTCAGAAGCGAGCCCGCATTGACGGCCAGCGCTTCAAAGATGATCAGCCGGCTGACGGGGATCTCGCAAAGCTTACGCAGCGTGAGCGTGAGGGGCACGATGATAAACAGCGCCACATCGTTGGTCAGAAACGTCGACAGCACCGCGGCGGAGAACACCATAAACAGGGACAGCCTGCGCTCGGTGGCAAAGCGGCGCACCATTTTACGGCCCAGAACGTCAAAGTAGCCACTCAGCTCGACCCCTTTGGTGAGCATCATCAAGCCGCTCAGGGTAATAATGGTGCGCCAGTCAATTGCGGCGGGCCAGGCGTGTGGCGCAAACGGCACAAAGAGGCTTAACCCTGCGCCAATGATTAATAAGAGATGGAAGAAACGATCGCGTGCCAGGGCCTGCAGTCCGGGGATTTTCATTCAGCGGAGGGACCATATTTAAGGGTAAATTCGCGGAACTTCACCAGCGTCTCTTCGCTGACGTGGTGTTCCATGCCTTCCGCATCCCGGCGGGCGATTTCCGGGCTGACGCCCAGCACCAGCAAAAAATTCTCGACAAGCTGATGGCGCTCGCGGCTCTCCTGCGCGAGTTTCTCCCCTTCCGGCGTCAGAAAAACACCGCGCCAGGGGATCATTTCAATTAAGCCCACGGAAGCCAGGCGTTTTAACATTTTAGCGACAGTTGGCTGTGAAACCCCCAGCCTGGCGGCCATATCGACCTGGCGCGCTTCACCGACCTCACGAATCAGATCGGAAATGAGTTCAACATAATCATCAATCAGTTCACGCCGGTGCGCTTCACGGACCTGGCGAAAACCTTCGACATGTTCTTCAACATTCACCAGTTGCGTCGTTTTCCTCATTGTCGGATGACCTGCGCGACGGTTCATTGTACTTCCTCAGTGGGGTGACGCTTCCAGCGCCCGGTTTGGAGAGCGCACATTGTAAACCATAGCTCCGCAAGCACAAAAAATTAACGAAATAGCCATAGCTATACAATATAGCCTGTGCTATATCTGTATGTAATGCAGTCACCCTTCACGGATCGAAGGGATCAAAACTCAGGAGGTCTTATGAACGAATTCAAGAGGTGCATGACCGTGTTTACCCACTCTCCCTTTAAAGTGCGCTTAATGCTGTTGAACATGCTGTGCGATATGTTTAACAACAAACCGCATCAGGACGACAAACCTTCCCACTAAGCGGCGTTGCGGTACGCCGCTTCATTTTCCCGTCACAATCTCGCTCTAAACTGGCTTCCAGCCGCCTTATTCCCGATCTTTTTTACGGATTTGCAGTCCCCTTCGCAAAACATCTGCTTAGCAACTGTTGATATTCTTTAGCGCTCGCACTATCTTCTTGCAGCCCTGCACAATTTGCGGCTCGCTGAAGCGGACCCTCATTCCCTCTCCACGCACTGTCAGGCAGGTTATGACCCTTGACGCCAGGGTGAGCACATGGCGTTTTCATCCATGATAGTGACCTATGAATGTAACCCTGATAGATACCGTTGTGACCCGCAGCCGGGCCTTAAGCCCGTGGACGGGTTTTTACTTTTTGCAGTCATTGCTGATTAACTTTGCGCTGGGTTATCCCTTTAGTCTGCTCTACGCGGTGGCTTTCACCTGCGTTCTGCATGTGCTGTGGCGAACCGCACCGCGCGTGCAAAAAGCGTTAATCGGGATCTGCTCGCTGGTCGCTGCACTCTATTTCCCGTTTGGTCAGGCTTACGGCTCGCCAAACTTTAATACCCTGCTGGCGCTGCACTCGACCAATATGGAAGAGTCAACGGAGATCCTGACGATCTTCCCGTGGTACAGCTACGTGGTCGGGATCTTTATCTTCGCGTTGGGCGTCATCGCCATCCGCCGTCAGCCGGGCGAGAAAAAACCCTGGGGTAAGATCGAAATACTCTGTCTGGTGTTCAGCGTTGCCGTGGCGTTTGTCGCTCCCATCCAGAATATTCCCTGGGACGGTAAGCTAAGGCTCACCAATATCGGCTATCCGGTTTTCCGCTTCGTGAAGGACGTCGTTGTCAATAATAAAGAGGTTCTCGACGAGCAGGCGCGCATGGCTGAGCTTTCCAATATGAAAGACACCTGGAACGTGCTGGCCGTTAAGCCGAAATATCACACCTATGTGGTGGTGATTGGCGAAAGTGCGCGTCGCGATGCAATGGGAGCCTTCGGCGGACACTGGGATAACACACCGTTTGCCAGTTCGGTTAAAGGCACGCTGTTTACCGATTATGTCGCGGCCAGCGGCTCGACGCAGAAATCGCTCGGCCTGACCCTAAACCGTGTCGTCGACGGCAAACCCCAGTATCAGGATAATTTTGTCACCCTGGCAAACCGCGCGGGTTATCAGACCTGGTGGTTCTCCAATCAGGGGCAGATTGGCGAATACGATACGGCCATCGCCAGTATCGCCAAACGTGCCGACGAAGTGCAGTTCCTGAAGAACGGCGACTTTGAAGCCGACAAAAATACCAAAGACGAAGCGCTGTTGAAAATGACGGCACAGGTCTTCGCCACTCCGCGCACCCAGCCTCAGCTGATCGTCCTGCACCTGATGGGATCGCACCCGCAGGCCTGCGATCGGACCGGCGGGAAGTACGCGGAGTTCGTGCAGTCCAAAGAGACCTCTTGCTATCTCTACACCATGACGCAAACCGACGACCTGCTGAGCAAGCTGTACGATCAGCTACGCAATACGGGCGACAGCTTCTCCATGGTCTATTTCTCGGATCACGGGCTGGCATTTAAAGAGCGTGGTAAAGAGGTGCAGTATCTGGCGCACGATGACAAGTTCCAGCAGAACTTCCAGGTGCCGTTTATGGTGCTGTCGAGCGACGATAAAACGCATCGCGTGATTAAAGCGCGCCGTTCGGCAAATGATTTCCTGCAGTTCTTCTCGCAGTGGACGGGAATTACAGCCGAGCAGATAAAAACGGCTTACCCGTTTGTCTCTAACAAAAAAGCTTCCCCAGTTTACGTTACCAACTTCAAGTTACAGAAAGTTGACTATAACCATCTGGGTACGGATATTTTTGATATTAAGAGTAAGTAATTGCCGTCTCGTGCGGACTGATGCCCTCACCCTGGCCCTCTCCCACGGGGAGAGGGAACAAACACTAAAAACGGCAACCTGGGGTTGCCGTTTTGCTTTTACCTTCAAAAAAAAATCCGCCACAGTGGGCGGATTTTTTATTTAATCACCGAAGTGATTAGAAGCGGTAACCTACGCCAGCGATCCAGGTGCCAACGTCAACGTTGCGGATACGGCTCTGCTCATAGGAGAAGTCCAGAGCAACGTCCTGGATTGGGTTGAACTGCAGGCCTGCGCCATAGGAGAAGCCATAGTCGCTGTTGCTTGCAGTGCGGCTTTCGCTCTGGTTTTCAGTCTGCTGGAATTTACCGTAGCCAACACCTACAACACCGTAGATGCTCGCCCAGTCATTCAGACGGTAAGCTGGACCAGCGGTGATACCGTAGTACTGGCCTTTGTTGTATGCGCCGTTTTCAGAACGATCTTTCTCGGTGTAGGTGAAAGAACCGATCACGCCCAGTGGGTTGTTATCCTGCTCGTAGCGATACTTCAGGTTGAAACCGTTAGCTTTGTTCATCACGCCCTGATAGTCGCTCTGAGCGTAACCACCAGTAACAGTAGAAGTAGCAGCTACAGCGGTACCTGCGGAAACAGCCAGTACAGCGGCCAGTGCTGAAAGACATGCAATTTTTTTCATAACCACCTCAAATGTGCTTCAAGTAAGTCCGTAAGTTTTAAATATATCAAAAAATTTTGCGAAACTCTTTGTGATTCGTGATGTCTAATGAAACCTTTCCTGTAACAGAACGTTTCCAGCATCAGCTATCTCTTTCAAATCACATGCAATTTTCACTACTAAATGCGCATATTGCGCGTACGCGCCGTTACATTCATCCAGATTATTCCTAATCTATCAGGCGATAAATCCACCAGCGCTTAACCATTTTACGGATTTGACACGGTTTTTTTTCAACAGCGCCTCAACCGTTGCCGCTTATTTCCTTTACACTGCAACCTTTACCTCATTTGACATAAGCTGACAGGAGAAAGGATGCCTGGGTTATCCCGCACGTCGTCGGTCTGGTTGCCGGTGGCAGTCATACTCATTGCCATGTTGTCCATTCAAAGCGGTGCTTCGCTGGCAAAATCACTTTTCCCGCTGGTTGGTGCGCCAGGCGTGACTGCCCTGCGTATCGTGCTGGGCACGGCGATACTGGTGGTCATTTTCAAACCCTGGCGTCTGCGCTTCAAAAAGGAGCAGCGTTTACCCCTGCTGTTTTATGGACTTTCCCTCGGGGCAATGAACTATCTGTTCTACCTTTCTATTCAGACGATACCGCTGGGGATCGCCGTCGCGCTGGAGTTTACCGGCCCGCTGGCGGTGGCGCTTTTCTCCTCGCGACGTCCGGTCGATTTTATCTGGGTCGTGTTAGCCGTTCTGGGCTTATGGTTCCTGCTGCCGCTGGGCCAGAGCGTCGCTGAGATCGATCTGACGGGCGCAGCCCTGGCGCTGGGTGCTGGCGCCTGCTGGGCCGTCTATATACTTACGGGCCAGCGTGCAGGAGAAGAGCACGGTCCGGCGACCGTCGCGTTAGGTTCCCTGATCGCAGCCATCGTCTTCGTGCCTATCGGCATGGCGCAGGCGACCGAATCTATCTGGCAATGGTCCGTCATGCCCATCGGGCTGGCGGTCGCGATTCTCTCTACCGCACTCCCCTACTCTCTGGAGATGATTGCCCTTACGCGTCTGCCGACGCGTATATTTGGCACCCTGATGAGCATGGAGCCTGCGCTAGCCGCCATTTCCGGAATGGTGTTTCTCGGCGAAACCCTGACATTGACCCAGACGCTGGCGCTCTGCTCGATTATCGCGGCATCAATGGGCTCGACGCTCACCATGCGCCCGGAACCTAAAGTTGAGAAAGTGGATATCAGCTAAGGCCATATATTCTGCATGGCTTCCATGCCATGCAGAATAAAGGCCAGAAAGACAGTCGTTATAATTTCTTACACACTTTGCGCTATTTTCGAAATATCCCTCTGCGTTTACTTCCCCATCCAGCAATTAAGATTGATCTGTATCAATTTTAAAATTACCCATTCATTTCAATGAATTAAATTCACAAGCCACTTCTCGCTATTAAACCGATAGGCACAGCCAAACCGCAGAGAAAAAATCCGGTGCTATACTTAGTTCCGTAATTACCTGGGACATAAACATCAAGAGGATATGAGATTATGAGTACCGCTAAACTGGTGAAAACGAAAGCGTCTAATCTGCTTTATACCCGTAACGATGTATCGGATAGCGACAAAAAAGCGACCATTGAGTTGCTGAATCGCCAGGTGATCCAGTTCATCGATCTTTCGCTGATCACCAAACAGGCCCACTGGAATATGCGCGGTGCAAACTTTATTGCCGTTCATGAAATGCTGGATGGCTTCCGCACAGCACTGGTGACCCACCTCGATACGATGGCTGAACGTGCCGTGCAGTTAGGCGGCGTGGCGCTGGGTACCACGCAGGTGATCAACAGCAAAACGCCACTGAAGAGTTATCCGCTGGATATCCATACCGTTCAGGATCACCTGAAAGAGCTGGCGGACCGCTACGCGATTGTGGCCAATGACGTGCGCAAAGCGATCGGCGAAGCCAAAGACGAAGATACCGCAGACATTTTCACCGCCGCCTCCCGCGACCTGGACCAGTTCCTGTGGTTTATCGAATCTAACATCGAATAATTCATACGAATTTTCTATCAAACCCTCGCCCTCCGGCGAGGGTTTTGCACATCTATGGTGCACAGTTTTTGTCTGCACACCTGCAAAAGTGAACGAAATGTAATAATCACCTCACACAACCGTTAACGGAAGATTGTTTTTTCGTCAGAATTTACGCTAAATATCTCCCCGTCAGTTGAGCCAAACGAAGCGCACCAAAACGGTGCTCCACTTTGGTGCAATAAAGCCTCATTGCCCCATTTATTGTGCAATGCATGACATCATCCCCTTTGCAAAACAATAGCTTGTAAAGTTGGCACGATTTTTTCATTGTGCCACCTGTTCTCGCAGGGGATCGCCCCGTGGATATAAAAGGAAATGCTATGAAGTCTGTATTAAAAGTTTCACTGGCTGCACTTACCCTGGCTTTTGCAGTGTCCTCTCAGGCTGCCGACAAACTGGTTGTGGCGACCGACACGGCGTTCGTTCCGTTTGAATTCAAACAGGGTGATAAATACGTTGGTTTTGATGTGGATCTGTGGGCCGCTGTCGCAAAAGAACTCAAGCTGGATTACACCCTGAAGCCTATGGACTTCAGCGGCATCATCCCGGCACTGCAAACCAAAAACGTTGATCTGGCGCTGGCAGGCATCACCATTACCGATGAACGTAAAAAAGCGATCGACTTCTCTGACGGCTACTACAAAAGCGGCCTGCTGGTCATGGTCAAAGCCGATAATAACGACGTAAAAAGCGTGAAAGATCTCGACGGCAAAGTGGTGGCAGTGAAGAGCGGCACCGGTTCTGTTGATTACGCGAAAGCAAATATCAAAACCAAAGACCTGCGTCAGTTCCCGAACATCGACAACGCGTACATGGAACTCGGCACCAGCCGTGCTGACGCTGTTCTGCACGACACGCCTAACATCCTGTACTTCATTAAGACAGCCGGTAACGGCAAGTTCAAAGCCGTTGGCGAGTCTCTGGAAGCGCAGCAGTACGGTATCGCGTTCCCGAAAGGCAGCGACGACCTGCGCACGAAAGTTAACGGCGCGCTGAAAACGCTGAAAGAGAACGGCACCTATAACGAAATCTACAAAAAATGGTTCGGTACCGAGCCTAAATAATAAGACGTAAAAATGACGTTCACTCGGGGGCGACCTTTCGCCCCTGCTATTTTTGAAACACGGTAACAGTAACAGGAAATTATCATGCAGTTTGACTGGAGCGCCATCTGGCCTGCCATTCCACTCTTGCTTGAAGGCGCTAAAATGACCCTGTGGATTTCGGTCCTGGGTCTGGTTGGTGGGTTGATTATCGGTCTTGTCGCCGGTTTCGCCCGCACCTACGGCGGCTGGATCGCAAACCACATCGCACTGGTTTTCATCGAAGTGATCCGCGGCACGCCTATTGTCGTGCAGGTCATGTTCATCTACTTCGCCCTGCCTATGGCGTTCACCGACCTGCGCATCGACCCGTTCAGCGCAGCCGTCGTCACCATTATGATCAACTCAGGCGCCTACATTGCGGAAATCACCCGCGGTGCGGTGCTGTCGATTCATAAAGGTTTCAGTGAAGCCGGTCTGGCGCTAGGTCTTTCTCGTCGCGAAACGATCCGCCACGTTATTCTGCCGCTGGCGCTGCGTCGCATGCTGCCGCCGCTCGGTAACCAGTGGATCATCAGCATTAAAGATACGTCGCTGTTCATTGTTATCGGCGTGGCAGAGCTGACCCGCCAGGGGCAGGAGATCATTGCTGGCAACTTCCGCGCGCTGGAAATCTGGAGTGCGGTAGCCGTTGTCTACCTGATCATTACTCTGGTTCTGAGCTTCGTTCTGCGTCGTCTTGAAAGAAGGATGAAAATCCTGTGATTGAATTTAAAAACGTTTCCAAGCACTTTGGCCCAACCCAGGTGCTGCACAATATCGATCTGAACATTAAACAGGGTGAAGTGGTGGTGATTATTGGGCCATCCGGCTCCGGTAAATCCACCCTGCTGCGTTGCATCAACAAGCTGGAAGAGATCACCAGCGGCGATCTGATCGTCGACGGCCTGAAAGTGAACGATCCGAAAGTGGACGACCGTCTGATTCGTCAGGAAGCGGGCATGGTGTTCCAGCAGTTCTACCTGTTCCCGCACCTCACGGCGCTGGAAAACGTGATGTTTGGCCCGCTGCGCGTGCGCGGTGCCAGCAAAGCGGCGGCGGAAGCGCTGGCAAAAGATCTGCTGGCGAAAGTCGGCCTGGCAGAACGTGCGCACCACTTCCCTTCCGAACTGTCCGGGGGTCAACAGCAGCGTGTGGCGATTGCCCGCGCCCTGGCGGTCAAACCGAAAATGATGCTGTTTGATGAGCCTACGTCCGCACTCGACCCGGAGCTGCGCCACGAGGTGCTGAAAGTCATGCAGGATCTGGCGGAAGAAGGGATGACGATGGTTATCGTAACCCACGAAATCGGCTTTGCCGAGAAAGTGGCGTCCCGCCTGATCTTTATTGATAAAGGCCGTATCGCGGAAGACGGTAACCCGCAGGAATTGATTGCGAACCCGCCGAGCCAGCGTTTGCAGGAGTTCCTGCAGCACGTCTCCTGATCCATCGCTTTACGCTGAGCCGGGCTTGCCCGGCTTTTTTACGCCAGATTGTTCCCAAAAATCCCCCTCCTCGCCTCGACTTCTATACTTATCATTTTGTTCGACATTTTCACCGGAGGACGCCGTGCCGTGGATCCTGCTGCTGTTGATTAGCCTGTTTAGTGCGCCTTCGTTCGCCGTCGCGATCCCCGGCGTGACCACCGCAACCCCTGCGACCCAGCAAAATACGCCGCCTCCGGAACCCGATGTTGAACAGAAAAAAGCCGCCTACGGTGCGCTTGCCGACGTCCTTGAAAACGACACCTCCCGGCAGGAGCTCATTGGCCAGCTGCGCAAAGCCGCCGCCACGCCGCCGCAGGAGTCGGTGCCAACCCTCACCCCGCCGCAGGTTGAGGAGCAAAAAACGGTGCTGGAAAACGTCACCGACGTGAGCCGCCACTATGGAGAAGCGCTCTCCTCACGCTTCGCTCAGCTGTACCGCAACCTGATTGGCTCCCCGCACAAGCCGTTTAACCCGCAAACGTTTACCGCCGCCGCCACGCAGTTCCTGATGCTGGCGGGTGCGGTATTTCTTTTTTACTGGCTGGTGCGTCTGTGCGCGTGGCCGCTGTACCGCAAAATGGGGCAATGGGGACGCAGGAAGAATCAGCATAAAAGCAGCTGGCTGCACCTGCCGTTGATGATAGCCTCAGCGTTTATCATCGATTTACTGCTGCTGGCGTTGACGCTGTTTTTAGGCCAGATGCTGGCCGACAGGCTGAATGCAGGCAACAAAACCATCGCCTTCCAGCAGTCGCTTTTCCTGAATGCCTTTGCCCTGATCGAGTTCTTCAAGGCGCTGCTGCGGTTACTCTTTTGTCCGCACGTGCCGGAGCTGCGGCCTTTCTCCATTCGGGATGCGAGCGCGAAGTACTGGGCGCTGCGCCTCAGCGTGCTCAGCGGGCTGATTGGCTACGGCCTGCTGGTTGCCGTGCCGATCATCTCCAACCAGGTAAACGTCCAGTTTGGCGCGCTGGCAAACGTGCTGATCATGATCTGCATTACCGTCTGGTCGCTGTATCTGATCTTCCACAACAAAAAAACCATTACCCAAAGCCTGCTGAATCTGGCCGATCGCTCCCTCTCGTTCTTTAGCCTCTTTATTCGCGCGTTCGCCCTGGTGTGGCACTGGCTGGCAAGCGCTTACTTCATCGTGCTGTGCTTCTTCTCGCTGTTTGACCCGGGCAACAGCCTGAAATTTATGATGGGGGCGACGTTCAAAAGCCTGGCCATTATCGGCATCGCGGCCTTTGTGTCGGGGCTGCTGTCGCGATGGATCTCGAAAACCATCACCCTGTCGCCGCAGGTGCAGCGTAATTACCCGGAACTGCAAAAGCGGGTAAACGGCTGGATGTCGGTATCGCTCAAAGTGGCGCGCATTCTCACCGTCTGCGTGGCGATTATGCTGCTTCTGAATGCCTGGAGCCTGTTTGATTTCTGGAACTGGCTGCACAACGGTGCGGGTGAAAAAACGGTCGACATCCTGATTCGCATCGCGCTGATCCTGTTCTTCTCCGCCGTCGGCTGGACGCTGCTGGCGAGCCTTATTGAGAACCGCCTCGTATCGGATATTCACGGCAGGCCCCTGCCCAGCGCCCGGGCAAGAACGCTGCTCACCCTGTTTCGCAACGCGCTGGCGGTGATTATCAGCACCATCACCATTATGATTGTGCTGTCGGAAATCGGCGTGAATATTGCCCCGCTGCTGGCGGGTGCCGGTGCCCTGGGGCTGGCCATCTCCTTCGGCTCACAAACGCTGGTGAAGGATATTATTACCGGCATCTTCATTCAGTTTGAAAACGGGATGAACACGGGCGATCTGGTGACCATCGGACCGTTAACCGGCACCGTGGAGAGGATGTCCATCCGTTCGGTTGGCGTGCGTCAGGACACCGGGGCCTACCACATCATCCCCTGGTCTTCGATCACCACCTTCGCCAACTTTGTGCGCGGGATTGGTTCCGTTGTGGCGAACTATGATGTGGATCGCCACGAGGATGCGGACAAAGCGAAGCAGGCGCTGCGCGATGCGGTAGAAGAACTGATGGAGATGGAGGATATCCGCGGGCTGGTGATCGGAGAGCCGTCATTTGCCGGCATCGTCGGGCTGACGAACACGGCGTTTACCCTGCGCGTGTCGTTCACCACCCAGCCGCTGAAGCAATGGACGGTGCGCTTTGCCCTCGACAGCATGGTGAAAAAACACTTCGATCTGGCGAACGTGCGGATGCCCGTGCAGACGTATCAGGTATTGCCGCCGCCCGCATCGCCGCTCCCGCCGCAGGAGCCGACGCTGTAACCGAGCCGGGTGGCGGCTTCGCCTTACCCGGCCTACGGCAGGGTGCTATTTGCGACGTTTGTTATTGTCCATAAACGTCCAGGCGATAAACCGGCTCTGTTTCTGCCCCTGCGCCATCTCTTTTTTCACCACTTTTACGGCGCCCGCTTCGGTCAGCGCGCGGTAGAGCGGCGGCAGGTTATCCCCGCGGGAAACCAGCGTCGTGAACCACTTCACCTGACGGCCAAACTGTTTGCTTTCCGCAATCATGCGCAGGATAAACGCCACTTCGCCCCCGTCACACCAGAGCTCCTGCTGCTGTCCGCCGAAGTTCAGCGCGGCGTCTTCAGCCTGACCCAGGTTACGGCGCTTGCGCTCGCTGCCCGCACGGGCCGATGCCGCCGAATCATGGAACGGCGGGTTGCACATCGTGGCGTCATAGCTTTCGTTTTTGTGAATAATGCCGTTGAAGATCGACGCCGCATCTTTCTGACGACGCAGGCGAATGGCGCGGCTTAATCCCGGGTTAGCGCTGATAATCGCCTGGGCGCTGGCAAAGGCCTCGTCACCGATTTCGCTTCCGGTAAAGCGCCACTGATATTCATGCGCCCCGATCAGCGGGTAAATCAGATTCGCCCCGGTGCCAATATCCAGAATGGTGGCCTGCTGTGGAACGACACCCTCATTGCCTTCGGCAAGAAGGTCGCCAAGGTGATGAACGTAATCCGCGCGGCCCGGCACGGGTGGACAGAGAAAGCCTTCCGGAATATCCCAGTGAGCCACACCGTAAAAATGCGCCAGCAGGGCTTTGTTCAGCATTTTAACCGCCTGTGGGTCGGCAAAGTTAACCGAGGGCTCACCCGCTGGGGTCTGAACAAGATAGTCCTGCAGCGGCGGGCAGCTCAGGCATAACGCGTTCATGTCGTAGCGGCTGCGGTGGCGATTTCGCGGGTGCAATCCCGGCTTTTGGGCAGTCATGGCATTCTCCTTTAAACAGCGGCGTAAGATACCCTTTGCTGGCCCAACGGTAAATCTTTCTCTGCGGCGTTCAAAAAATAGCCATAAATCAAACACCTTTATGTCTATGATCCGTCAGCGAATTGTCAATTTATATCGTTCAAAAAATAAGCAGATCATCATCAAATATTTGCGCTAAGTCACACTCGTCAGGCTTCTAAACTTAAAGGGAATCACCTGTTGTTTCCTCATGAGGATGTGATTATGAAAAAGTACCTGACCCTTGCTGTTATCGCAGCCGCCCTGGCGACCGCGTCCTTCTCTGCCATGGCCGTCCAGTCGCTGACCCAGAGTACTGACACCAGCCAGCTACGCCCTGCGGGCACCGTTTCGGTAAGCCGTGCCAGTAACCTTGACGACCTACAGGCTAAACTCGCCGAAAAAGCCCGTCAGGAAGGTGCAAAAGGATTCGAGATTAATTCCGCCAGCGGCGATAACCATATGTTTGGCACCGCGACCATCTACAAGTAACCCCACGACACGCCAACACACTGCATCTGCCACACAGGTGCAGTTCTCTTCTCCCTTCGCCTTGATTGTTCATTTTTTAACCCCATAGTAAACGTATGGCCTAAACCGATTTCAGGAGGACGCTATGGCTTCCGGCTGGGCAAATGACGACGCTGTTAACGAACAGATCAACAGTACAATTGAAGATGCGGTTGCGCGTGCCCGCGGTGAAATTCCGCGCGGCGAAAGCTTAACGGAATGCGAAGAATGCGGAGAACCTATTCCGGAGGCGCGCCGAAAAGCCATTCCCGGCGTACGGCTTTGCATTGCCTGCCAGCAGCATAAAGATTCAAAAAATGCATCACACTCGGGATATAATCGCAGAGGTTCGAAAGACAGCCAGTTGCGTTGACTTTACTTTACCCGGGCTAACCGAGCCCGCACGTTCCTTTACGCTCACGGTTTTTAGCCAGACGCGTAGCAAAACGTGCCCTTCGTATCGCTTCTGTAAAGCGCATCCACAAGAAGTGTAAAGCGGCACTTTGAATTTATTAATATTCAATAAGTTATTTGTCATTCAATTTTTTTGAGCAACCACGTCAATTCTCTTCGATTTTATCTCTCGTAAAAAACCGTGATACTTATCACATCGACGGAACATCGTCCCCTTAACAGAAACACCTGCGAGAGATTAATTATGAAAACCATCAAATATGCTGTAGCTGCTGTTGCCCTGTCCGCTCTGTCTTTCGGCGCTTTCGCCGTAGAGCCTGTCTCTTCTACTCAGGCACAGAACATGAACAAAGTTGGTGTGGTCAGTGCTGATGGCGCCACCACGCTGGACGGTCTGGAAGCCAAACTGGCTGAGAAAGCCGCTGCTGCCGGCGCAAGCGGATACACCATTACCTCCGCTAACGGCAATAACAAGCTGAGCGGTACCGCGGTTATCTACAAATAATCGACTGAATGAATGCTGTACCCTCGCCATACCCTCTGGTGAGCTGCTCCACCCTCATTGACCCTGTTGTTGTTACCCTTGCTTGCCCGTCCGCCACTGGACGGGCTTTTTTTGTCTAAAACGCCTGCGCCACGCGTTCAAGCCCGGCCTGAACGGATTCCACTTCTCCGGTAGCCAGCAAACAGCAGGCCATCTGCAGCTTGATCGAATGCGGAACAGGAACATTTCCGGCAAGGCACTGCTCAATCCAGTGGGCTGTAGTATGCGGATCTTTTGCCTCAGGCAGTATCACACCGCTATTCTCTTCCCCGCGCTCAAGAATGGCGCGCGTGCCTGCAGAATCAATCAGCATCACCTGCGGGCAGCGCTGCGGGTTCGCATAAACCTCGCCCTCCGTGCCGTGCATCAGCAACGCCCTTGCGCCAATTGCCTCAAAGAACTGCCCCACGCGCGCCACGTATTCCGGGTGCGAGACGCTGGAGAGACGCAGGGCGGCATCTTCGCCAAACGGCGTGGCAAGTTTCGCCAGCGTGTGCGCGCTGTTGCGCACGCCCATGCGCCAGCGCATATCGAGCTGCTTTTCCAGCGGCGGGCAGAGTGTGCCGACCGGGATATAAACAGGCTGATGGCCATCCAGCTTCGCCTGCGCCTGGCCGGCATGACGCGTTGGCTCAATGCCCAGCATCCCGAAAATGGTCTCCGTCAGCACGCGGGTGGGGTCTTCGCTAACGCCGTGCACCACCACCGGGAACCCCATCTTGTGTAACAGGATAGCGAGCAGCGGGGTTAAATTTGCCTGCTTGCGCGCGCCGTTATAGCTCGGGATCACAATCGGCATCGGTTTCGCCACCGGCGGCGTTAAGCGCAGCGTTTGCGCCTGCATGGCATCATAGAAGCCGCGCATCTCCGCTTCACCTTCGCCTTTGATACGCAGCGCGATCAGAATGCCCCCCATCTCCAGGTCGGGGACGTCGCCCTCCAGCATGCGGGTATAAAGCGCACGCGCGGTTTCATGGTCCAGATCGCGGGCGTGGTTTTTGCCTCTGCCTACCTCTTTGATAATTTTACGATAATCCACGACATTTCTCCTTACAGCAGGTTATCAACAATATAGCCCTGATGATGACTCCGCTGTTAGTTTTTTTGCCCACCCTGCGGTTTTTTATAATCATTTGTTTTAGTAAGAAAAATTATTTTTCAAGAATTAATTGAATTATTTGGAAGCCGCGCGGGACCTTCCCCGGCCTGAATTTTCTGATTAAATAGCCAGCGGTGAGTAGTTGAGACATAACTTCGAATAATGCGGGATGCAGATGTCGAAAGGAGAAACATACAGGTTTAAATATGAAAAAAGTCACTTTAGGTTTATTCATTGCTGCCGCTTTGGGATGCTCTGCATCTTCTTTCGCAGCATCCACCGGTGAAGGGCAAATTAACTTCACAGGTGAAATTATCGATTCCGCCTGTCAGGTGGTTAACGGCTTAAGCAGTCCGCTGAATGTTGCGCTGGGCAAAGTCTCCAAAACAGCGTTTACCGGCGCAGGCTCTACCAGCACCTTAACGAAATTTGATATTCAGTTAAAAAACTGCCCGGAAACGGTCACGTCGGCAGCCATCAACTTCGGCGGTACGCCAGATGCGGATAATAACACCACGCTGGCCTTGACCCCGGGTGCGACGACGGCAACTGGCGTGGCGATTCAGCTGGTTGATTCTTCCGAACAGCCCGTCAGTTTATATACGCCTTCAAAGCAGTATCCTTTAGCTGCTGGCACGACGGTAAATAATCTGGAGTTTGGCGCACGTTATATTCAGACTCAGGCATCGATCACTGCCGGCCAGGCTAACTCAGCGTCTACTTTTACAGTTATTTATAACTGACACGTTCAATAAGGAGATATTCGCCTTCACGCGAAGGTTAATATCTCCTCTTTCTTTGAGACAGATTTATGCGACACAGTTATTTATTAAGCGCACTTTTACTGACTGCAGTAACAGCCCACGCAGGTGTGATTATTAATGGCACCCGACTGGTTTATCAGGGAGAGAAAAAAGAGTCTTCGATTGGGATTTCCAATCCGGATGATATTAACTATCTGGTACAGTCCTGGGTGGATACCGGTTTGAAAAAAGGCGGTAAAGCGCCATTTCTGATTACCCCGCCGCTGTTCCGTCTGAACGCTAAAGAGGATAACGTGCTGCGCGTGGTGCGCACCGGCGGAAATATGCCAGAAGATCGCGAGTCGTTGTACTGGTTAAATATTAAAGCCATTCCTTCTTCAAGCCATGAAGAGGGCGTTAATACATTACAAATAGCCATTAATACCCGTATTAAATTGCTGTATCGCCCTGCATCGATTAAAGGCAAACCTGAAGCAGTGGCTGATAAACTGGAATGGCACCGCGAAGGCAATGATCTGGTGGTAAACAACCCCACGCCTTTCTATATGAATTTCCAGAGCGTAACGCTGAACGGCCAAAAAGTGGCAAAAGCTACCTGGGCTGTGCCAGATACCTCTACCCGCTTTGCCCTTCCGGCAAATATGGGCGGTAACACCGTAAGCTGGTCGGTCATTAACGATTACGGAAGCATCAGTAAAACCTGGTCTGCATCCGTTCGTTAATACTCTATTTGACGCCTGGATAATCATGTACAGCACAACTAAGCCGCTATTACGTCGACTGCGTGAAATGCTGCCCACTTTTTGTGGGATAGCGGTGACATGCTGCGCGCTGCAGGCCCACGCTGATGATTATTTTAACCCTGCCCTGCTGGATATTGATAATCCAGAGCAGGCAAAGACCGATCTCTCTGTTTATGAAAACGGTCCCGGTCAGGCGCCAGGTAAATATCAGGTCACGATGTTCGTCAATAACAATAAAATCGACACCCGTGACGTCCTTTTTACATTACAAAAAGATGCGCAGGGAAATGATTCCCTGCAGCCATGCCTGAGTCTGGATGAATTAACGCATCTGGGCATCAAAACCAAAGATTATCCAAAGCTGGCGGCAAAAGGGGAATGCGCGGATCTCAGCGCCATCCCTTCGGCCTCGGCGACTTTCCGTATCAAAAACCAGCAACTACTGCTGAGTATTCCCCAGTCGGCGCTGGGCCAGGTGCCTCGCGGCTATATCGATCCGAAAGATTATGACGAAGGGATCACCGCGGGCATCCTGAACTATAGCGTTAACGCCAGCCAAAGCCACGCCCGCCAGCATGGGAAAGCGGACAACAGCAGCCAGTTTATTAACCTGCGCCCCGGTTTTAACACCGGTGCCTGGCGCGTGCGAAATTACAGCACCTGGAACCACAATTCGGATGGCGGTCAGGGCGACGGCAAGCTGACCCCGGTCTATACCTATGCCCAGCGCGATATCGTGGGGCTGAAGAGCGAGCTGACCGTGGGACAGAGCAGCACCCAGGCCGACGTTTTCGACAGTGTCTCTTACACTGGCGCGCAGCTGGCTACCGAAAGCGACATGCTGCCGGACAGCGAGCGCGGGTATGCCCCGGTGGTACGCGGTACGGCGCACAGTAACGCCCAGGTGGTGGTTCGCCAGAATGGCTACGTTATCTACCAAAACACCGTCGCCCCCGGCGCGTTTGAGATTAACGATCTCTACCCCACCGGCAGCAGCGGCGATCTGAACGTCACGGTAAAAGAGACCGACGGCAGCGAGAGTCACTTCGTGGTGCCGTTTGCCTCCGTGCCGGTGCTGCAGCGGGAAAAACACCTCAAGTACAGCGTCGCTGCAGGGCGCTATCGTTCATACGATAAAGAGGTTGAGAAGACCCCTTTCGCCCAGGGCAGCGCCATCTATGGCCTGCCACACGGCGTCACCGTTTACGGCGGTACGCAGCAGAGTTCGCATTACCACTCCGCCGCGCTCGGCGCAGGGAAAAACGTTGGTGACCTCGGCGCGTTCTCCGTAGACGTTACCCGCGCCAAAGCGTTACTGAAAAAGCGCAAAACCAGCAAAGGGCAATCCCTTCGTCTGCGCTACAGCAAAAATTTTATCGCGACCGGCACTCACTTTTCGCTGGCGGGTTATCGCTACAACAGCAAAGGCTTTTACACCCTGCAGGACACCATGGAGTCCTGGACCAGTGCAAACGACTGGTCCGCTCCACAGCAGCGCCGCGCACGGGCGGAGGCCACCGTCGACCAGACGCTGGGCGAAAAGTGGGGTTCGGTGACGCTAAGCCTGGTGAAAGAGAGTTACTGGAGCCAGCGTCAGGATATGACCTCCCTGAGCGTTAACTACAACAATAGCTGGCACGGCGTGAGCTATAGCCTGAGCTACAGCATCAATAAAAACAGCGACGACACGGACGAGGACGGTAAATCCATCAGCTATGACCGACAAATCGGCCTTAACGTGTCGGTTCCGCTCGACCGCTGGCTGCCTAACACCTGGGCAAACTACAGCCTGAACAACAGTAAAGACGGCACCACCCACAACCTGGGCCTGAATGGTACCGCGCTGGAGGGAGACAAGCTGAGCTGGAACGTTCAGCAGGGACTGGACAGCGCCAATAACAACACCTCCACCAGTATGAATGCGGATTACAAAGGCACCTACGGTGAAGTGCGCGGCGGCGTAAGCCAGGACAGCCATCAGTACACCGTGAACGCCGGGATCCAGGGCGGCATCGTCGCCCACTCTGACGGCGTCACCTTTGGTCAGACCCTGGGCGAAACCGTGGTGCTGATTAAAGCGCCGGGAACGCACGGCACGCACGTTGCCAACCAGACGGGCGTGGAAACGGACTATCGCGGCTATACGCTGGTGCCCTTTGTCACTCCGTGGCGTCACAACCCAATTTCGCTGGATACCGAGACGCTGCCAGACGATGCCGACGTGACACACGCCTCGCAGACGGTAACACCAACGCGCGGCGCGATAGTTCGCGCCAGCTTCGATACTCGCGTGGGCAACCGCGTCTTAATGACGCTGGCCTGGAAAGACAAACCGCTGCCCTTTGGCGCAACGGTCACCACGGAAGACAAGAGCAGCGAATTTATCGTCGGTAACGACGGCCAGGTGTATCTCACCGGACTGCCGCAGCAAGGACGCCTTTTCGTTTCGTGGGGCAAGGAGGCGAGCGAGCATTGCGTCGCCGATTACGCCCTGACGCAAGAGAAGGATGACACCAACATTATTAACGCTGCCGCGCAGTGTCACTGATTAACACCGGACCGATCATAATGCAGATAGCAAAATCGTTTTTCTTACTTTTAGTTCTGGCGACGGCAGCACTCTTCATGCCGCACGCAAAGGCCAACTGTGTCTCACCAAATTTACCAGCGCTGCTGTCGTTAGCGTCTATTTCAGTACCTACCAGCCTTCCCGTGGGAGAGACCATCCCGGGAACGGAACGTTCGGCTCACATTGCGGGGGGCTGCTATACAGCCGAAGACGCAGGCCGTCAGATCATTGCCTGTTACCACGGCCTGGGTAGAGAGACTCCCAATATCCCTGGTGTTTATGAGTCGGGTGTTGCCGGGATCGGTGTGTCGCTCCGAAACAGT
Organism: Enterobacter sp. E20; assembly: GCF_000801755.2. Lineage (NCBI taxonomy): Bacteria > Pseudomonadati > Pseudomonadota > Gammaproteobacteria > Enterobacterales > Enterobacteriaceae > Enterobacter > Enterobacter sp. E20. The sequence goes on along the minus strand of NZ_CP012999.1, from coordinate 1,374,656 downwards.
AAAGGGGAGCGCGTGATGGGAGCAGCAGACCAAATCTGCACAACTAAGTCTTCCGTGGGTCAAGTGTCTGATTCGAGCGGTAGCGATGGTTCATTTGCGTTTAGCTTCGACGTCTCGCTGGAACTGGTGAAAACCAGCGAGGTGGTAACCGCCGGTACACTCACATCCAGTAATACACAATTTGGCTTTGGTGTTGAGCAAGTAGAAAGCTTGAGTTATCCAAACACCCTCTCCTACTCAGGTAACGTGGTGGTTAAAGCAGTCACCTGCACCGTATCACCCAAATCTCTGACCGTCACGCTGGGGGATTTTCCGGTGAGCCGTTTTACCGGTCCGGGAACCCTGGTCTCCCAGTCGGTATTCAATATCGACATGCTCTGCGATCAGGATGTACAGCCGGAAATGATGATCACCAGCGCCAATGGCTATGAAACGAATTTTCCTGGCGTGATCAAATTAACGCCGGAAAACGGCGTGGCGACCGGCGTGGGGGTGAGAATGCTCTTTAACGGTCAGATACCTGTTTTCGGGCAATATATGAATACCTTTACCGCCTATGCCAATATCCGCTCGCAATATCCCTTCAGCGTCTCTTACGAACAAACCAGTTCGGAGGTGACGCCCGGAACGGCGAATGCCGTCGCAACCATTACGGTGGCCTACAAATGAAAACCTTATTAGCCCTTTTACTCCTTGGAGTCGCCAGCCAGAGCCTGGCGGAAGAGATTCAGCTCGATATTCGCGGAAACATTTACGCCAACGCCTGCCAGGTAGACAGCGCCAGCCAGAACCTGACGGTCAATCTGGGCAAAGCGAATGCCGGCGATTTTAAGGATGTGGGCGATACCGGACAATGGCATTCATTCGACTTAACCCTGTCGAAATGCCCAACCACTTCCGTGCTGACCACGGCCACCTTTCACGGTCAGCCAGACAGTATTCATCCGACTAAATTCGCCAGCACCGGAACCGCGAAAGGACTGGCGCTGGAGCTTGCCGACCCGCAGGATCAGATCTCGCTTGCCCCGGACGCCAGCTTCAGCGTGTTGATCAACCAGGACAATCACACGGCGGATTTCCCGCTGGCCGCCCGCTATTACGCCACCTCATTGCCGGTCACGGCAGGAACGTTCAGCAGCGTGGTGCAGGTGACCTTCATTTACCAGTAGGACCGCGCCCCTTAGCACGGAGGCTTTTCTTGCGCCCTGCGGTCAGTTTGACCGGCGGTTTTTTTACCTCGGGCACTTCCGGCTGTTCGATCGGGAAGATCGGCAGCGCGTTCAGGAGCCGTTGGCCGTAATTTTTGGTGAGCAGACGTTTGTCATAAATCACCACCTCGCCCCAGCAGCCGTGGCTACGAATCAAGCGCCCGACCTGCTGAATCAGGTTAAACGACGCCGCAGGCAAACTCTGTACCTCAAACGGATAGCGGTTGAGGCTTTTCAGCCACTCCCCCTCGGTGATCACCACCGGGCTATCGATAGGCGGGAAGGCGATTTTATGGATATGCACCTGCGTCAGGTAGTCGCCTTTCAAATCCAGGCCTTCAGCAAACGACTGCAACCCCACCAGCACGCTGCGCTCGCCGTTATCAATGCGCTTACGGTGGGTTTCCACCAGCCGGTAGCGCGGCTGATCCCCCTGCACCAGCAGGAGTAAACGCAGATCGGTGACGTGTTCGAGGAAACGCTGCATCGCCCGCCCGCTGGCAAACAGCACCAGCATACCGGGGTACTTTTTACTCTCGACCTGCTCGCGGAAGTAGGCCGCCATTTCCGCGATGTGCTGCTCTTCGTTGTCGATGAGCGGCTCGAATTTCATGCGCGGAATGACCAGCTTTCCCTGCTCGCAGTGGTTAAACGGTGAGTCCAGCGCCACGAAACGGTCGCCCGCTTTCTCTTTTAGCCCGCTCATCTCCTGCAGCCTTGAGAAGCTGTTCAGGGAACGCAGCGTGGCAGAGGTGACAACCACGTGCGGCACGCTGCGCCAGATCAGCTTTTCCAGCTGATCTGCCACGCGGATGCCCACACAGTGGAAAAAGAGGTGCACCTGCCCGTCCCGCACGTCGCGGGTGGCCCATTTGGTGACCGGCGCGCCGGACGCCTGCGCCATCGAGGCCAGCCGCCAGAGCTTGCTCTGCGCTTCGAACATCCCCAGCGCGCGGTTCATCTGCAGCAGAACGCGGTGCAGACGCACCACGTCATGCGAGCCGGTTTTCTCGCTGAGATCGTTTAAGAACATCTCCGCCAGCCCGCGCAGCTTTTCCAGATGTTTCGCCAGCTGCTGGCAGATCTCCATCACCTCTTCCGGTAGCTCACCCATCGCAAAGCGGTGTTCGGCTTCCTGGGTTGCTGGAAGATAAAGATTCAGGATGTTGTTCAGAGATGAAATGAGGCTATAGACCTCTTCACAGTGGTCGCTCAGCCGCTCCGGCACCGCCAGCGGCGGCGTGGTTTTCGGGCGGAACTGCTCCATGCAGGTCGCTACCAGCTTGCAGAAGAGATCCAGCTGCAGGCGGAACCACGGAGCGGTGATTTCGGCGCTCATCTCCAGCGCATCCCGCGCCACGTCCGGCAGATGGTGGCCTTCGTCGAGCACCAGCAGCAGGTTTTTGGGCTCCGGCAGCACCGCTTCGCTCTCCAGCGCCGCCATCACCAGCGCGTGGTTTGCGACCACAACCTCCGCCTCCTGAATCTCGCGCCGGGCGACAAAGAACGGGCACTCGCGGTAGTAGTGACAGTTGCGGTTCAGGCAGCTGGCTTTGTCGGTGCTGAGCCTGCGCCACAGGTCGTCGCTGATGGCCTGGCTGGTGTGATCCCGCAGGCCGTCCCACTTATAGCCGTCGAGCTCGACTTTGAGTTTTGCACACTGCTCCTGCTCGGCCTTATTGTTTGGCGTTAGCTCGTCATCCAGAAACGCGAGCAGATCCTGCTGATTCGGCTCGCTGCTGGCCAGCGCCGCCAGGTTGCGCGGGCATACATAACGCCCGCGCCCAAAGGCTGCCGTAAACCGCAGATCGGGGATGATTTTGCGCAGCAGGGGTAAATCTTTGCTGAAGATCTGATCCTGCAGCGCCACGTTGGCGGTGCTGACCACCAGCGTTTTGTCCTTTTCCCGCGCAATCGCGATGCCGGGAATAAGATACGACAAGGTTTTCCCGACGCCGGTTGGGGCTTCAATCGCCAGATGTCGCCCGTCGTCCCCGGCGAGCGTTTTTGCCACGTCAGCAATCATCTGCCGCTGCGGCGCTCGGGGGATAAAGTCGGGGATCTGCTGCTGTAGCGCCTTATACCATGCGCCAATTTGCGCCTTGAGCGCAGCGGTTAAAGCCATTGGAAAACCTGAAATACTGTATAAACAGCCACTATTGTGGCACTTTCTCTTCGCTGCCGCAAAAAGAAAAGCCCGGCTTTACGACCGGGCTTCCAGATTACTGCGGGTTAGCAGGCTTGCGCGGGCGGCGTCGACGCTGCCCTTCTCCTGCCGGTTTCCCCTCGCCGCTGCGCCACGGGTTTTCACCCGCCGGTTTGCTGTCGTTGTTACGACGCGGCGGTTTGCCGGATGATTTCGGCGCGCCGCCTTCGGCACGACGCGGCTGCTGACCGCGACCGCCGCCGCCCTGACCACGTCCACCGCCGCCCTGACGACCGTTCTGAATCGGCTCGGCTTTGATCGACGGGTCCACTTCGTAACCCGGGGTTTCGATGCGCGGGATCTCTTTCTTCAGGAGGCGCTCGATGTCGCGCAGCAGCTTGTGCTCGTCCACGCAGACCAGAGAGAGCGCTTCACCGGTTGCCGCCGCGCGGCCGGTACGGCCGATACGGTGAACGTAATCTTCCGGCACGTTTGGCAGCTCGTAGTTCACCACGTGCGGCAGCTCTTCAATGTCAAGGCCACGGGCGGCGATGTCGGTCGCCACCAGCACGCGGATGTCGCCGGATTTGAACTCAGCCAGCGCACGGGTACGCGCGCCCTGGCTCTTGTTGCCGTGGATCGCCGCACTGCGAATGCCGTCTTTGTTCAGCTGTTCCGCCAGGTGGTTGGCGCCGTGCTTGGTGCGGGTAAAGACCAGCACCTGCTGCCAGTTGCCCTGGCCGATCATCTGGGAGAGCAGTTCCCGCTTGCGCTTTTTATCCACAAAGTGAACGTGCTGCGTCACCTGCTCGGAGGCGGTGTTGCGGCGCGCCACTTCCACTTCCAGCGGGTTATGCAGCAGCTTTTCCGCCAGCGCCTTGATCTCGTCGGAGAAGGTCGCGGAGAAGAGCAGGTTCTGACGACGCGCAGGCAGCTTGGCCAGCACGCGACGAATATCGTGGATAAAGCCCATGTCGAGCATGCGGTCGGCTTCGTCCAGCACCAGAATTTCAACCTGGTCCAGCTTCACCGCATTCTGGTGCTCCAGATCCAGCAGGCGACCTGGAGTCGCAACCAGAACGTCGACGCCGCTGCGCAGCTTCATCATCTGCGGGTTGATGCTTACCCCGCCGAAAACCACCAGCGAACGAATGTTGAGATAGCGGCTATAGTCACGCACGTTCTCACCAATCTGCGCCGCCAGCTCGCGGGTTGGGGTCAGGATCAGGGCGCGGACAGGACGACGGCCTTTGGCGTGCGGCTGGTTTTTTACCAGCAGTTCCAGCAGCGGCAGGGTAAAGCCCGCAGTTTTGCCGGTACCGGTCTGGGCGCTCGCCATCAGGTCACGGCCCTGCAGAACGGCGGGGATCGCCTGCTGCTGGATTGGGGTTGGCTCAACATAGCCCTGCTCTGCGATCGCGCGCAGAATTTCCGGGTTCAGGCCAAGGGAATCAAAAGACATAAAAACTCCGAACCGCCCCGACCATCACAGGTGTAGTTTTCAGGGAGATATAACGAATAGGGGAGGACAAAAACCACAATGTCGCGAAGGAGCGGAGTGTAGCAGCTTTTGTGACGTGGCGCATAAAATATCCCTCAGCGTTCCCTCGACGTTAGCGTGAATCAGGCATAATCTTAATCAATCGATTGATTAATTCTTAATGCCGCCATGAATACGACCCCCACAACAACCAAAGGTGAACAGGCCAAAAATCAGCTTATCGCCGCCGCGCTGGCGCAGTTTGGTGAGTACGGGCTGCATGCCACCACGCGCGATATTGCCGCGCTGGCCGGGCAGAACATTGCGGCGATTACCTACTATTTTGGCTCAAAAGAGGATTTATACCTCGCCTGCGCCGAGTGGATCGCCGATTTTATCGGCACGCAGTTTCACCCGCACGTTGAGGAAGCCACCGCGCTGCTCGGCCAGCCGTCGCCCGATCGCGCCGCCGTTCGCCAGCTTATTCTCAATGCCTGCCACGATATGATCCGCCTGCTGACGCACGACGATACGCTCAACCTGAGCAAGTTTATCTCCCGGGAGCAGCTCTCCCCGACCGTCGCCTACCAGCGGGTACACGATCGGGTGATTGAGCCAATGCACTCGCACCTGACCCGGCTGATCGCCGCCTATACCGGTCGGGACGCCAGTGATACCGAGACAGTTTTGCATACCCACGCCCTGCTGGGTGAAATCCTTGCCTTCCGTCTGGGCAGGGAAACCATCCTGTTACGCACCGGCTGGACACAATTTGATGAGGATAAAGCCGCGCAGATTAGTAAGGTCATCGCCTGTCACGTCGATCTAATCCTGCAAGGCTTAACGCAAAGGAGCCTGAAGTCATGAAAAAACCTGTCGCCATCATTCTGGTGGTTGTTGTTTTGCTTGCTGCCGGAGTCGGTGGATGGCTGTGGTATCAGAGCCATCAGGATAAAGGCCTGACGCTGTACGGCAACGTGGATATTCGCACGGTGAACATGAGCTTCCGCGTGGGCGGACGTCTCGCCTCGCTGAGCGTGGACGAAGGCGATGCCATTAAAAGCGGGCAGACGCTGGGGATGCTGGATAAAGCGCCCTATGAGAATGCGCTGCTGCAGGCCAAAGCGGGGGTGTCCGTCGCCCAGGCGCAGTATGACCTGATGCTGGCTGGCTATCGCGACGAAGAGATCGCCCAGGCCGCCGCAGCCGTTAAGCAGGCGCAAGCCGCCTATGACTACGCGCAGAACTTCTACGCGCGCCAGCAGGGGTTGTGGAAAAGCCGCACCATTTCCGCTAACGATCTGGAAAATGCGCGCTCGTCCCGCGACCAGGCGCAGGCCACGCTGAAGTCCGCGCAGGATAAATTAAGCCAGTACCACACCGGTAACCGCCCGCAGGATATCGCCCAGGCGAAAGCCAGCCTTGAACAGGCGCAGGCGCAGCTGGCTCAGGCAGAGCTGGATCTGCACGACACCACCTTAATCGCGCCGTCTGACGGCATGCTGATGACCCGCGCCGTGGAGCCGGGCAGCATGCTCAGCGCCGGCAGCACAGTCTTAACGCTCTCCCTGACCCGTCCGGTCTGGGTACGCGCCTACGTTGATGAGCCGAACCTCGGCCAGATGCAGCCGGGCCGCGAGCTGCTGCTCTATACCGACGGTCGCCCGGACAAGCCGTATCACGGCAAAGTGGGCTTTGTCTCCCCTACTGCCGAATTCACGCCGAAAACCGTTGAAACACCTGATCTGCGTACCGACCTCGTGTATCGCCTGCGCATCATCGTGACCGATGCGGACGACGCGCTGCGTCAGGGCATGCCCGTCACCGTAAAAGTGAACAACGGGGAACGACATGAATGACGCGGTTATTCAGCTCAACAATCTGGTTAAACGCTTCGCGGGAATGGACAAACCGGCCGTCGCGCCGCTGAACTGCACTATCCAGAAAGGCTATGTGACCGGGCTGGTCGGTCCGGACGGCGCCGGTAAAACCACGCTGATGCGGATGCTGGCGGGGTTGCTCAAGCCGGATGAAGGAAGCGCCAGCGTGCTCGGTCTTGACCCGATCGAGGATGACGGAGCCCTTCACGCCATGCTCGGCTATATGCCGCAGAAGTTTGGCCTGTATGAAGACCTGACGGTGATGGAAAACCTGAACCTGTACGCCGACCTGCGCAGCGTCACCGGCGAAACGCGGCAGAAAACCTTCGCGCGCCTGCTGGAGTTTACCACCCTCGGCCCGTTCACCGACCGGCTGGCGGGCAAGCTCTCCGGCGGGATGAAGCAGAAGCTGGGGCTGGCCTGCACGCTGGTTGGCGAGCCGAAAGTGCTGCTGCTGGATGAGCCCGGCGTCGGCGTAGACCCGATTTCGCGCCGTGAACTGTGGCAGATGGTGCACGAGCTGGCGGGCGACGGGATGCTGATCCTCTGGAGCACCTCCTACCTCGACGAAGCGGAACAGTGCCGGGACGTGCTGCTGATGAACGAAGGCGAACTGCTTTATCAGGGCGAGCCGACGACGCTGACGCAGAGCATGGCCGGGCGCAGCTTCCTGCTGCACAGCCCGCAGGAGTCTAACCGCAGGCTGCTGCAGCGGGTGCTCAGGCTGCCGCAGGTCAGCGACGGGATGATCCAGGGCCGCTCGGTACGTGTGATCCTCAAAAAAGAGGCCACCGTCGACGATATTCGCCAGGCGCCCGGCATGCCTGAGATCGAGATGGAAGAGACCGCGCCGCGCTTTGAGGACGCGTTTATCGACCTGCTGGGCGGCGCGGGTACCTCAGAGTCGCCGCTTGCCGCCATTTTGCATACGGTGGAAGGCACGCCGGGCGAAACGGTGATTGAAGCCAAATCCCTCACCAAAAAGTTCGGGGATTTCGCCGCCACCGACAACGTCAACTTTGCGGTGAAGCGGGGGGAAATTTTTGGCCTGCTCGGACCGAACGGCGCGGGAAAATCGACCACCTTTAAGATGATGTGCGGCCTGCTGGTGCCGACGTCCGGCAAGGCGCTGGTGCTGGATATGGACCTGAAGGTCAGCTCCGGCAAGGCGCGCCAGCATCTCGGGTATATGGCGCAGAAGTTTTCCCTGTACGGCAACCTGACGGTCGAGCAGAATCTGCGCTTTTTCTCCGGCGTGTACGGCCTTCGCGGGCGGGCGCAGAACGAGAAAATCCGCCGCATGAGCGATGCCTTCGCCTTAACCAACATCGCCTCCCACGCCACCGACGAGCTGCCGCTCGGCTTTAAGCAGCGGCTGGCGCTGGCCTGCTCGCTGATGCACGAGCCGGATATTCTGTTTCTTGATGAACCGACTTCTGGCGTTGATCCCATTACCCGCCGCGAGTTCTGGCTGCACATCAACAGCATGGTGGAAAAAGGGGTGACCGTGATGGTGACCACCCACTTCATGGACGAGGCGGAGTACTGCGACCGCATCGGGCTGGTGTATCGCGGCAAGCTGATTGCCCACGGTACCCCGGACGACCTGAAAAACCAGGCCGCCAACGATGAGGTTCCGGATCCGACCATGGAGCAGGCGTTTATCACCCTCATCCACGACTGGGATAAGGAGAATGCCCATGCGCAGTAATGCCATTTCCTGGCGCAGGGTGCGCGCGCTGTGCATTAAAGAGACGCGGCAGATCGTGCGTGACCCCAGCAGCTGGCTGATTGCGGTAGTCATCCCCCTGCTGCTGCTGTTTATTTTTGGCTACGGCATTAACCTGGACTCCAGCAAGCTGCGGGTCGGGATATTGCTGGAGCAGCAGAGTGAGGATGCCCTGGACTTTACTCACGCCATGACCGGATCGCCCTACATTGACGCCACCATCAGCGATAACAGGCAGGAGTTGATCCAGAAAATGCAGGCCGGGAAAATTCGCGGCCTGATCGTCATTCCGGTGGATTTCGCCGCCAACATGGCGCGGGCAAATACCGACGCGCCGATCCAGGTGATTACCGACGGCAGCGAGCCAAACACCGCCAACTTTGTACAGGGCTACGCGGAGGGGATCTGGCAGCTGTGGCAGATGCAGCGCGCGGAGGACCGGGGTGAAGAATTTAAACCGCTGATCGACGTGCAGACGCGCGACTGGTTTAACCCCGCCGCCATCAGCCAGCACTTTATTATTCCGGGCGCGGTGACGATTATCATGACGGTGATTGGCGCGATCCTGACCTCGCTGGTGATCGCCCGCGAGTGGGAGCGCGGGACCATGGAGGCGCTGCTCTCTACCGAAGTGACGCGCGTCGAGCTGCTGCTGTGCAAGCTCATCCCCTACTATTTCCTCGGCATGCTGGCGATGCTGCTCTGTATGCTTGTCTCGGTCTTTATCCTCGGCGTGCCGTATCGCGGCTCGCTGGTGGTGCTGTTTTTTATCACCAGCCTGTTTTTACTCAGCACGCTGGGCATGGGGCTGCTCATCTCCACCATCACCCGCAACCAGTTCAACGCCGCGCAGGTGGCCCTCAACGCCGCCTTTTTACCGTCGATTATGCTGTCCGGGTTTATCTTCCAGATAGACAGTATGCCTGCGGTGATCCGCGCCGTGACCTATGTTATTCCGGCTCGCTACTTTGTGAGCACGCTGCAAAGCCTGTTCCTGGCGGGGAATATTCCGGTGGTGCTGATCGTCAACACGCTGTTTTTAATGGCGTCAGCGGCGATGTTTATTGGGTTGACGTGGATGAAAACCAAACGGCGACTGGATTAAGGAGCGAACATGTTTCACCGATTATGGACGTTGATACGCAAAGAGCTGCAATCCCTGCTGCGCGAGCCGCAAACCCGCGCCATTCTGGTCTTGCCGGTGCTGATCCAGGTTTTACTGTTCCCGTTTGCCGCCACCCTTGAGGTGACCAACGCCACCATTGCCATTTACAACGAAGATAACGGCAAACATTCCGTCGAGCTGACGCAGCGTTTTGCCCGTGCAAAAGCCTTTACCCACATCCTGCTGCTGAAAAGCCCGCAGGAGATCCAGCCCACCATCGACACGCAAAAAGCGCTGCTGCTGGTGCGGTTCCCGGCGGATTTTTCCCGCAATCTGGATACCTTCCAGACCGCGCCGATGCAGCTGATCCTCGACGGGCGTAACTCCAACAGCGCCCAGATAGCGGCCAACTACCTGCAGCAGGTGGTGAAGGATTACCAGCAGGAGCTGATGGACGGCAAACCGAAGCCCAACAACAGCGAGCTGGTGGTGCGTAACTGGTACAACCCGAACCTGGACTACAAGTGGTTCGTGGTGCCGTCGCTGATCGCCATGATAACCACTATCGGGGTGATGATCGTGACTTCCCTTTCCGTCGCCCGCGAGCGCGAACAGGGCACGCTGGACCAGCTGCTGGTCTCCCCGCTCGCCACCTGGCAAATTTTCGTCGGCAAAGCGGTCCCGGCGCTGATCGTCGCGACGTTTCAGGCCACCATCGTGCTGGGGGTGGGAATTTGGGCCTACCAGATCCCGTTCGCCGGTTCGCTGGCGCTGTTTTACTTCACGATGGTCATTTACGGGCTGTCGCTGGTGGGGTTTGGACTGCTGATCTCGGCGCTCTGCTCGACGCAGCAGCAGGCGTTTATAGGGGTGTTCGTCTTTATGATGCCCGCGATTTTGCTCTCGGGGTATGTTTCACCCGTCGAGAACATGCCGGTGTGGCTACAGGACCTGACGTGGGTAAACCCGATTCGGCACTTTACGGACATCACCAAGCAAATCTATCTGAAGGATGCGAGTCTGGATATTGTCTGGGGAAGTTTGTGGCCGCTACTGGTCATAGCGGCCACGACGGGCTCAGTGGCGTACGCGATGTTTAGACGCAACATTGCGTAGCTTTTTCTCTTTGGTCAGCAGCGAGACCACCGCAGGCCCTGCGAGGATAGCCAGACCCGCCAGGGCCAGCAGCAGGTTGTTTTGCAGCACGCGCGACAGCAGCCAAAGCACAATCATCGCCGCGCCAAAATACCAGGTGGTGGTGAGCTCTTCGAGCACATCACCCACCTCACGCCAGCGCGCTTCATGGTGGCGCTGTAAGAACAGCATCGACAGCACGGTGACGCCATAAAGGACGCATAGCCCCAGGCCAACACGCACCAGCGTACCGCTCATCCAGCCCATCACCAGTACGGCCACGACCAGTAAATGCAACATTATCTGCCAGCAACTCAGGCCAGTTGCGACACGAACACGTTGTTGCCACTTCATGGCTTCTCTCCTGAAGGATTTTTCTCTGCTTAATCAGACTACCGCACTTTACGGAAAATTCCGTAACGCCGCATCTTTTTGTGACGACGACTACACTTTATTTTCATTGGGATAGTCACTCAGGAAGGAGCTTATGACTCAAAAAATGCAGCATTTCTCGCTTAAGGTGCTGACGATAAACATTCATAAGGGCTTCACAGCATTTAACCGCCGCTTCATTTTACCGGAGCTGCGCGACGCGGTACGCACCGTCAGCGCGGATATTGTCTGCCTGCAGGAGGTGATGGGCGCACACGAAGTGCATCCGCTCCACTTTGAGAACTGGCCCGACACGCCGCACTATGAATTTCTGGCCGACACCATGTGGAGTGACTACGCCTACGGCCGCAACGCGGTCTATCCGGAAGGGCATCACGGAAACGCGGTGCTGTCCCGCTACCCCATTGAACATTACGAAAACCGCGACGTTTCCGTTGGGGAAAGCGAAAAACGCGGCCTGCTTTACTGCCGCATTACGCCGCCAGACCTCGAGCGACCTGTCCATGTCGGCTGTGTTCACCTGGGCCTTCGCGAAGCCCATCGTCAGGCGCAGCTGAAAATGCTGGCCGAATGGGCCAACGCGCTTCCCGAAGGTGAACCTGTGGTGGTAGCGGGCGATTTCAACGACTGGCGACAGAGGGCAAACCATCCGTTGAAAGTGGATGCCGGGCTGGAGGAGATTTTTACTCGCGCCAACGGCAGGCCTGCGCGCACTTTCCCGGTCCGTTTCCCGCTGCTTCGGCTTGACCGCATCTACGTGAAAAATGCCCACGCCAGCAGCCCGACCGCCCTGGCGCTCCTTAACTGGCGACATCTTTCCGACCATGCCCCGCTCAGCGCGGAGATCCACCTATGAAATGTTCCTGGCAGGAAGGCAACCGAATCACGCTGCTGGTCAACGGGGACGAGTATTATCCGGCCGTGTTTAAAGCGATTGACCATGCACAGCAGAAGGTGATCCTCGAAACCTTTATCTGGTTCGAAGACGACGTCGGCAAACAGCTGCACGGCGTGCTGCTGCGCGCAGCCCGGCGCGGCGTCAAAATTGAAGTGCTGCTTGATGGCTATGGCTCGCCGGATCTCAGCGATACGTTTGTGAATGAGTTGACCGCTGCGGGCGTGGTGTTCCGCTACTACGATCCCGGCCCTCGCCTGTTCGGCATGCGGACCAATCTTTTCCGCCGGATGCACCGCAAAATTGTGGTGGTGGATGAGACGGTGGCGTTTGTCGGCGGCATTAACTACTCCGCTGAGCATATGTCCGACTACGGCCCGGAGGCGAAGCAGGACTACGCCATTCGTATTGAAGGCCCGGTGGTGCAGGACATTTTGCTCTTTGAACTGGAGAACCTGCCGGGGAAAGAGGCCGTTCGCCGCTGGTGGAGACGTCGCCATCGCCCGGAAGAGAACCGGAAGCCCGGCGAAGCGCAGGCCCTTTTCGTCTGGCGGGATAACGGCGAGCACCGGGACGACATTGAACGTCATTATCTCAAGATGCTCGCCAACGCGAAGCGCGAAGTGATTATTGCTAACGCCTACTTTTTCCCGGGCTATCGCCTGCTGCACGCCATGCGCAATGCGGCCCGACGCGGGGTACGCGTGAAGCTGATTGTGCAGGGCGAGCCGGATATGCCGATTGTCAAAGTGGGCGCACGCCTGCTGTATAACTATCTGGTGAAGGGCGGCGTGCAGATCTACGAATATCGCCGCCGACCGCTGCACGGCAAAGTGGCGCTGATGGACGATCACTGGGCCACCGTGGGCTCCAGCAATCTCGATCCGCTGAGCTTATCGCTCAATCTCGAGGCTAACCTGATCATTCACGATCGCCAGTTTAACCAGACCCTGCGGGATAACCTGCAGGCGCTGATCGTTAACGACTGCGTGCGCGTGGACGAATCCATGGTCCCCAAACGCACCTGGTGGAACCTGGGCATCAGCGTGGTGGTGTTCCACTTTCTGCGTCATTTCCCGGCCATGGTCGGCTGGCTGCCGGCGCATACGCCTAAGCTTGCGCAGGTGGACCCGCCGGTACAACCCGAAATGGAAACCCAGGACCGTATTGAAGCGGAAGACGGAGGCAAAACCTGATGTCGAAATCGCATCCGCGCTGGCGGCTGGCAAAAAAGATCCTGACCTGGCTGTTTTTTATTGCGGTCGCGGTTCTGCTGGTGGTCTACGCGCAGAAAGTTGACTGGGAAGAGGTGTGGAAAGTCATCCGCAACTATAACCGGATGGTGCTGCTGGGCGCTGTGGGGCTGGTTATTGTCAGCTACCTGATGTACGGCTGCTATGACCTGCTGGGCCGCGCTTACTGCGGCCATAAGCTGGCCAAACGTCAGGTTATGCTGGTGTCGTTTATCTGCTACGCCTTCAACCTGACGCTGAGCACCTGGGTCGGCGGCATTGGCATGCGCTATCGCCTCTACTCGCGGCTCGGCCTGCCGGGCGGGACCATCACGCGCATTTTCTCGTTAAGCATCGCCACCAACTGGCTGGGCTATATTTTGCTCGGCGGGGTGATCTTCACCATCGGCGTGGTGCAGCTGCCCGCGCACTGGTATATCGATGAGGCCACGCTGCGCATTCTGGGCATCGTACTGCTGCTGATTATCGCCGTTTATCTGTGGGCCTGCGCGTTTGCCAGACGCCGTCATATGACCATTAAAGGGCAAAAACTGGTGCTGCCATCATGGAAGTTTGCGGTGCTGCAGATGGCCGTCTCCAGCGCCAACTGGATGGCGATGGGGGCGATTATCTGGCTGCTGATTGGTGAGGACGTCAATTACTTCTTCGTGCTGGGCGTGCTGCTGGTGAGCAGTATTGCGGGCGTGATTGTGCATATTCCGGCGGGGATCGGCGTACTGGAGGCGGTATTTATTGCCCTGCTGGCCGGGGAGCATGTCTCTCAGGGAACGATTATCGCCGCCCTGCTGGCGTACCGCATGCTGTATTACTTCCTGCCGCTGGCGCTGGCAACGGTGTGTTATCTGGTGCTGGAGAGTCGGGCGAAAAAGCTGAGAGCGAAGAACGAGAAGGCGTTAGCGAAATAAAAGCAAAACGGCAACGATGTTGCCGTTTTTAGTGTTTGCTCTCTCTCCCGTGGGAGAGGGTCAGGGTGAGGGCACCAGACCGCACCGCCACCCGGCAAAACAACCTTAGCGACGGTTGCCGAAAATCCGCAGCAGCATCAGGAACAGGTTGATGAAGTCCAGATACAGCGTCAGCGCGCCCAGAATCGCGTATTTGCGCAGGTTCGAAGTGTCGCGTACGTCGATCTGCTCGCCGATGTTTTTCAGCTTCTGGGTGTCATACGCCGTCAGTCCAACGAAGATCACCACCCCGATGTAGGTCACGGCCCACATCAGCGCGTCGCTCTTCAGCCACAGGTTTACCAGCGACGCCAGCACAATCCCAATCAGCCCCATAAACAGCATGCTGCCAAAACCGCTCAGATCGCGCTTCGTGGTGTATCCGTACAGGCTCATCGCACCGAACATCCCGCCGGTGACCACAAACGTGCTGGCGATGGAGGAGTAGGTGTAAACGATGAAGATACTGGAAAGCGTCAGCCCGGTTAGCGCCGAATAGAGCATAAACAGCGTAGTCGCCATTCCGGCACTCAGCTTTTGCACCAGACCAGAAAGCACAAACACCAGCGCCAGCTGCGCGATAATCAGCCCAAAGAAGGTGATTTTGCTGGAGAAGATAAACATCATCAGTTCAGGCGTATTCGCCGCATACCACGCGATAAACGCGGTAAGCAGCAGGCCAACCGTCATCCAGCCGTACACCTGAGCCATATACGTCTGCAGGCCGCTACGGGTCTGCTGTACTATTGAATCGGAACGCGGAAATCGGTCCATGATTCACTCCTGATTAAGTTTAAGTAGACACACACGTTAAGATTAACACATCCACGTAAACCGACTACCAACGGCTGGCAGCTTGTTTATCGCTGTCGCGCGATTCTACCCAGCGGTCACCTTCCGGCGTGGCTTCGCGCTTCCAGAACGGCGCTTTGGTTTTGAGGTAATCCATAATGAACTCCCCTGCCGCAAACGCGCTGCTGCGGTGCGCGCTGGTCACCCCGACGAAGACAATCTCCTCGCCAGGCCACATCTCGCCGATGCGGTGAATAACCGTGACGCGGCCAAGCGGCCAGCGGCCTCGCGCCTCGTCGACAATCTCCGTCAGCGATTTCTCGGTCATCCCCGGATAGTGCTCCAGCGTCAGTGCCTTCACGCTGTCGCCGAGGTTGTGGTTGCGCACTTTGCCGGTGAAGGTGACGACGGCGCCGTCTTCATCGCGTTCCGCCAGCCAGCTGTATTCTGTCCCCACGTTAAAACGCTCGGGGCTCACCAAAATTCGGGTTTCAGCCATCTTAACCCCCTGTCACCGGTGGGAAGAAGGCCACTTCATCCCCTGCGTTCAGCGGATGGGTGAATTCCACCAGCGTCTGGTTAACGGCGGCCAGCAGCTTACCTTCGTCCAGCGCCAGCGCCCAGCGGTCGCTTTGTGCCGCCAGATGAGCGCGCAGGGTAGCGACGTTTTCGAAGGACGCATCCAGCGTCAGGCTGTCGGTATTCACCAGCTCGCGCACCTGCGCAAAAAAGAGCACCTTAATCATGGCTGTCCACCTTAAAATCACCGGATTTGCCGCCGCTTTTTGCCAGCAGGCGAACCGGGCCAATCACCATATCTTTCTGCACCGCTTTGCACATGTCGTAGATGGTCAGCGCGGCGACTGAGGCCGCCGTCAGCGCCTCCATCTCCACGCCGGTTTTGCCGGTTAAGCGGCAGAGTGACTCAATGCGCACGCGATTATGCTCCGGCTGCGCCTGCAGGTTCACTTCCACCTTGCTCAGCATCAGCGGATGGCACAGCGGAATGAGATCCCAGGTCCGTTTGGCGGCCTGAATACCGGCGATGCGGGCGGTGGCAAAGACGTCGCCCTTGTGATGGCTGCCGTCGATAATCATCGACAGCGTCTCCGGCAGCATGGTGACGAACGCTTCCGCGCGCGCCTCGCGCACCGTTTCGGCTTTGGCGGAGACGTCCACCATATGCGCTTCGCCGGCGGCGTTAATGTGGGTCAGTTGTGACATAGCTTATTTCTTTAAATGGGGATGGAAATTACACGGACGGGTACGGGCGTCCAGCTGCGGGGCGATGATGTTTTCCCACGCGGTGCGGCAGGCTTTGGTCGAGCCTGGGATAGCGAAAATCAGGGTTTTATTAGCCACCCCGGCAACGGCGCGCGACTGGAGCGTGGAGGTACCAATCTCTTCAAAGGAGAGCATGCGGAACACTTCGCCGAAGCCTTCCACCTCGCGGTCGAACAGCGGGATCAGCGCTTCAGGGGCCTGATCGCCTGCGGTAAAGCCGGTGCCGCCGGCGATCAGCACCACCTGCACCTCATCACTCGCAATCCACTGCGAAACCTGAGCGCGAATGGCGTAGCGGTTCTCCTTCACGATCGCTTTATCGACGATGTGATGCCCCGCGTCATGGGCCGCCTCGCGCAGCCAGTGGCCGGAGGTATCATCCTCTTCGCCACGGCGGTCGGAAACGGTAAGGATAGCAATGCGTGTCGGGATAAATTCTGCGCTTACCTGACTCATCTTCTGATTCCTTCTTAAGCCTGATTACCCGCCGATGTAGGACAGGTTCTGAGTAATACCGGTATTGCCCTGATGCAGGAAGTGGGTCTGTTTTTTATGCGTCAGCGCGTCAGAAATGCGTGCTTCAAGCGCGGCCTGCTGCGCATCGTCTTCCAGCAGATCGCGTAGGTCTACGCCGCCGTCGCCGAACAGGCAAAGATGGAGCTTGCCAACGGAGGAGACGCGCAGGCGGTTGCAGCTGGCGCAGAAGTCTTTCTCATAGGGCATGATAAGCCCAATCTCACCTTCGTAATCCGGGTGGCAGAAGACCTGCGCCGGACCGTCGCTGCGCTGGCGGATTTGATGGATCCAGCCGCGTTTCAGCAGCTCGTCGCGCAGCACCATGCCGGAGATGTGATGGCGACGGAACAGCTCGCTGCCCTCGCCGGTTTCCATCAGCTCGATAAAACGCAGCTGAATGGGGCGGGTTTTGATCCACCCCAGGAAGGTGTCCAGCTGATGGTGGTTTACATCGCGCATCAGCACCGTGTTGACTTTGACCTTCTCGAAACCCGCCGTGAACGCGGCGTCGATGCCGTGCATGACCTGCTGGAATTTATCCTGGCCGGTGATGGCGTGGAACTGGCGGGCGTCCAGGCTATCGACGCTGACGTTGATCGCCGTCAGCCCGGCATCGCGCCAGTTCGCCACGTCACGCGCCATGCGGTAACCGTTGGTGGTCACCGCAATCTGGCGGATACGTTCGTTTTCACGCACGGCGGCAATGATGTCGGGAAAATCACGGCGCAGAGAGGGTTCGCCGCCGGTCAGACGCACTTTTTCGGTGCCGAGCTCTGAGAAGGCGCGCGTGACGCGGCGCACTTCATCCACGGAGAGAAAGCCGTTATTGGTGACGCTGCCCGGTTTGTAGCCATCGGGCAGGCAGTAGGTGCAACGGAAGTTGCACACATCGGTAATCGACAGACGTAAGTAATAAAACTTACGCGCGAAAGCATCAGTAAGTTGTGAAGCCATGTACACCTTTCCAGATCGGGAGGCACAGTCATTTCTTTCTGTACCCTGGTGGCAAATTCGCCACGGCCAGAGCGCCATATCTTTCGACACAGGCACAAGGGCTAGAGTGTATGTTTTCAATTTTGAAAACGTGGTTAGGGCGATAGTAGCGCGGAAATTCTGACGACGCCATTATCGCTTCACGCTATATAATTATCTATATAGCGAATCGATCCTGCATTTTCGCTACAGAATACCTAAAAACCGCATTTTCACATTGATATACGTCATTTTGCATCGGGTGAGGCATCGTCTTTTAGGGGTAGTTAGGTTACTGTTACGCGATCGAACGTGATAAGGAATACGTATGCGCAATCGCACTTTTGCGGATCTTGACCGAGTGGTCGCTCTTGGCGGAGGACACGGCTTAGGCCGGGTTATGTCCTCTTTGTCGTCACTCGGCTCAAGGCTGACAGGGATAGTGACCACCACCGACAACGGCGGCTCAACCGGGCGCATTCGTCGTGCCGAAGGCGGCATTGCCTGGGGAGACATGCGCAACTGCCTGAACCAGTTAATTACCGAGCCAAGCGTCGCGTCGGCGATGTTTGAGTACCGTTTTGGCGGTAATGGCGAACTTTCCGGGCATAACCTTGGAAATCTGATGTTAAAGGCATTGGATCACCTGAGCGTAAGGCCTCTGGAAGCCATCAACTTAATCCGTAATCTGCTCAAAGTGGACGCATTCCTGATCCCCATGTCTGAACAACCGGTTGACCTGATGGCCATCGACGCCGAAGGGCATGAAGTGTACGGTGAGGTAAACATCGACCAGCTCATCCTGCCGCCGACGGAGTTAATGACCTATCCGAGCGTGCCCGCCACGCGAGAAGCGGTGGAGGCCATCGGAGAAGCGGATCTTATCCTGATCGGTCCGGGCAGTTTTTATACCAGCCTGATGCCCATTCTGCTGGTGAAAGAGCTGGCGCAGGCGCTGCGCCGCACCCCTGCCCCGATGGTTTACATCGGTAACCTGGGACGTGAGCTGAGCCCGGCGGCGGCGAGCCTGTCGCTGGCTGACAAACTGGAATTAATGGAGCATTACGTCGGCAAGAAAATCATTGACGGCGTGGTCGTGGGCCCAAAAGTGGATGTGTCAGGGATTGGCAATCGTCTGGTGGTGCAGGAGCCGCTGGAGGCCAGCGATATCAAGTATCGCCATGACCGTCACCTGCTGCGCGAGGCGCTGGAGAAGGCAATTCAGGCGCTAGGCTAGGTTCGTTTTGTGCGGCCTGTTGCCCTCACTCCTGCCCTCTCCCACGGGGAGAGGGAGAAAACAACGCTTTACTCACGATGCCGCGATGAAAAGATCCCGCAGCTGATGTAGCTGGTCGCGGATCTGCGCCGCCTCTTCGAACTCCAGGTTCTGCGCGTGCTGCATCATCTGCCCTTCCAGCTCGTGGATTTTCTGCTGCAGCGCTTTCGGGGTCAGCACGACGGTATCCTCTTCCACCACTGAACGCGCCTTGCCGCGGCCTTTCGCTTTGGTTTTGACAATGTTCTGACCCAGCGCCAGAATATCCACCACCTTCTTGTTCAGCCCTTGCGGGGTAATGCCGTGCTCTTCGTTGTAGCGCTGCTGTTTCTCGCGGCGGCGCTCCGTTTCGCCAATCGCTTTCGCCATCGACGGGGTGATTTTGTCACCGTACAGAATCGCTTTACCGTTGACGTTACGCGCCGCACGGCCGATGGTCTGGATCAGGGAGCGTTCAGAACGCAGGAAGCCCTCTTTGTCCGCATCCAGAATCGCCACCAGCGAGACTTCCGGCATGTCCAGACCTTCTCGCAGCAGGTTGATCCCCACCAGCACGTCAAACTCGCCCAGACGCAGATCGCGGATAATCTCCATGCGCTCCACGGTGTCGATATCCGAGTGCAGATAGCGCACCTTCTCGCCGTGCTCTTCGAGATACTCGGTGAGGTCTTCCGCCATACGCTTGGTGAGCGTGGTCACCAGCACGCGCTCGTTGATGGCGGAACGGGCGCGGATTTCCGAGAGCAGATCGTCCACCTGCGTAGCCACTGGACGAACTTCAATAATTGGGTCGAGCAACCCGGTCGGACGCACAACCTGATCGACAACGTCTTCACCGGATTTCTCCAGCTCGTAGTTGCCCGGCGTGGCCGAGACGTAAATGGTTTGCGGCGCGAGCGCCTCAAACTCTTCAAACTTCATCGGACGGTTATCCAGCGCCGACGGCAGGCGGAAGCCGTACTCCACCAGCGTCTCTTTACGCGCCCGGTCACCGCGGTACATCCCGCCGATCTGCGGGATCGTGACGTGGGATTCGTCGATCACCAGCAAACCGTCTGCCGGCAGGTAATCAAACAGCGTTGGCGGCGGCTCGCCCGGCCCGCGCCCGGAGAGGAAGCGCGAATAGTTTTCAATGCCGGAGCAGTAGCCGAGCTCGTTCATCATCTCAAGGTCGAACTGGGTGCGCTGGCTGAGGCGCTGCTCTTCCAGCAGCTTATTGTTCGCCAGCAGCACCTTACGGCGCTCGGCCAGCTCCACTTTGATCTCTTCCATCGCCTGCACGATACGCTCGCGCGGCGTCACGTAGTGCGTTTTCGGGTAGATGGTGAAGCGCTGGATCACTGACTCAACGTGTCCGGTCAGCGGGTCGAAGAGCGACAGGCGTTCAACCTCTTCGTCAAACAGCTCGACGCGCAGCGCCATATCGTCCGATTCCGCCGGGAAGATGTCGATCACCTCTCCGCGTACGCGGAAGGTGCCGCGCTGGAACGCCTGATCGTTACGGGCGTACTGCAGCTCCGCCAGACGGCGAACGATGGCACGCTGGTCGATAATCATCCCCTGCGTCAGGTGCAGCATCATCTTGAGATAGAGATCCGGATCGCCCAGACCGTAGATCGCGGAAACCGACGCGACGACGACCACATCGCGACGCTCCAGAAGCGCCTTCGTGGCCGACAGACGCATCTGCTCGATGTGTTCGTTCACCGAGGCATCCTTCTCGATGAAGGTGTCAGAGCTCGGCACGTAGGCTTCAGGCTGGTAGTAATCGTAGTAGGAGACGAAATACTCCACCGCGTTTTCCGGGAAGAACTCTTTCATCTCGCCGTAAAGCTGTGCGGCCAGGGTTTTGTTGGGTGCCAGCACCATCGTTGGACGCTGGAGATCCGCAATCACGTTGGCGATGGTGAACGTTTTACCCGAGCCGGTTACCCCCAGCAGCGTCTGGTGCGCCAGCCCGTCTTCCAGCCCCTCTTCCAGACGACGGATCGCCTCAGGCTGATCGCCAGATGGACGGAAAGCAGAATTCAATTTGAACGGTTTACTCATGGGCGACAACCTGATGACGTTATAAGCGGCAGGTGAGTAATTTTACTCGTTGTTGCCAGGAATGCCAGTAAAAAACACTGGATGAAAAACCAGTATCATGTCAGGATATTTAGCATAGCGCCTGAATGATTAGCGCGATAGCGGCCAAAATTTGGACTGTGACAATATAAAACACCAGTCAGGTCAGGTTATCCCCAGAACTTTTTCTTTTTTAACATTTGTCAAGCCAGGTAATGATAGTTTTGTGGCAACGGGTGACACTTTCATGACGGGAATTGCTTTTATCTAAGCACTTAAATAATAAACGATATTTTCTAAAGCCGCGTTTCGCGCCAATTTGGGCGTAAGCCGCGTCTTCTCTCGCTTATCGCGTGTTTTCTAACTCTAATGCACATGGTTATCCACAGGAATAGTGGATAACTGCTTCCAGCCCATGCAGACTGGCGCTCGGCAAATTCCCGGTTTTTCCCACGAGACGGCAGTAAAAAATTTTTATAGCTATTTTTTGATGATTAACAGTTGCGTCATTCATAACCAGTCGATGGGATCTTGCTCACATTTTCATCATTTTGGGTTCTGCACCACAACTCACCACCTCCAGCACCGTCGCTGTGCAATCCGGTTTTTTATAAACCGCTTTCCGGTGATTCATTCCTAAAAAAGCCGTTTTTTTGAACACTTTTCGGTTTCTGGCAGGGGTTTTGCAGATTCAAACACGAGCCTCACCTACACACATTTTTAAGGAGAAAAAGATGTTGAGTCTGCGTGCTGTGAATCAGTTTTACGGAAGCCAACATACGCTATGGAACGTGAATTTGGATTTTCCGCAAGGGATGTGTACAGGCGTTGTTGGCCTGCCGGGGATGGGGAAAACCACCCTCATGAATTGCATCGCCGGGAGAGTGCCCGTTGAAAGCGGCAGCATCATCTGGCACGAGGCGGGCGCGCCGCCGCGCGACTTGCTTAACCTGCCGCCAGAACAGCGTTCAGGACCGGTGATAGGCTATGTCCCGCAGGACAGGCGGATCTTTTCCCAGCTAACGATTGAGGAGAATCTGCATATCGCCATGCGGGCGATGGGGAAACCCAACCCGGAGGCGAAAAGTGACGTTTACGACCTGTTTCCGGCGCTCTACGGGTTGCGGCAGGCCCGCGCCAACACGCTATCTCCGGACGACCAGTACCAGCTGGCGCTGGCTAACGCGCTGGTAAACCGTCCGCACCTGCTGATCCTCGATGAGCCCCTGCACGGCGCAGGACACAGCTTCGCCCAGAAGCTGGGGCAGCTGCTGGTGCGCTTAAACCGGGAGTTAGGTATGACGGTGCTATTAGCGGAGCAGCAGCTGTCGTTTATCCGCCGGGTTGCGGACCGTTTCTGCATGCTCTATCGCGGGCGTAACGTGGCGCAGGGCCACGTTAACGAGCTGGATGACGAGCTTATCGCGCACTGGATGTCGCGGGAAGCAAGACGCTGAGATCGAGATAACGCCCGGTGTCGGCATTTTCCACGCCGTCTGCAAGCCAGGGAATTTCCCCGAGGCACGGGGCGGGAAGTACTCGCCTGAGCGTCGCCAGATACTCCTGGTGTCGTTTCCCCGGCGCAACCACGTCGTTGGCTATCCAGCCCGCCAGCTTCATCCCGGCCTGCTGTACGGCCTGCGCGGTCAACATGGCGTGATTGATGCAGCCCAGCCTGACGCCGACGACCAGAATGACGGGAAGCTGCTCGGCCTGCACCCAGTCAGCAAACGTCTGCGTGTCCGAAAGCGGCGTAAACCAGCCGCCTGCACCTTCCACCAGCACCCAGTCGGCCTGGCTTTCCAGCGTCCGTAACCCGGCTGACAGCACGGTGAAATCAATCGGACGACCTTCGTCAGCGCTGATGATGTGCGGCGAGGTCGGTTCGGCAAAGGTGTACGGATTGACCGCTGAATAGGCGAGTTCAAGGGTGCTGTTACGCTGGAGCGCCAGCGCGTCGGTGTTGCGTAATCCTTCCGCCGTCACCTCGCTGCCGGAAGCAACGGGCTTATATCCGGCGGTGTTTTTTCCGAGCAGTCGTGCCGCCTGCAGCAGCGCCGAGCTGGCCACCGTTTTGCCCACTTCCGTATCCGTGCCGGTAACAAAATAACGTTCAGTCACGTTCGATAATCCCATGAAAAAGTTGATAAGAGAGCGGGAAATGTCCCCGCTGCTGCGGCCAGGCCAGCTCCAGACGCTGCAGCTGGCCCCGGGTCAGCGGTTTTTTCTCCCGTCCGGCGTGCAGGTGCGTGGCGCCGATGCCCTTCAGCGAACGCATAGCGCTGAACGCATCGCCAAAATTGAGGGTGATGGTCTGCACCGTGCTGCGGTAACGCCAGCCTGCCAGCGCCTGCATCACCTGCTCATGCGATAAAAAGCGGTTAGCGTGCGGCTGCTCATCCACCGCTTTCCACGCCTGATTCAGCTCCGGCAGCGAGCTTTCCAGCAGGGTGGTAAAGGCCACCTTCCCGCCCGGTCGCGCCACGCGATAAAGCTCGCGCAAGGCCTGCGGCAGGCTGCTGCACCACTGGACCGCCAGATGACTCCAGACCAGATCGAACTGCGCATCCGCCAGCGGGATCGCCTCGATATCCGCCAGCAGATAATGGTCCGCTGCCTGCCGCTGTCGCGCCTCGTCGAGCATCTGGGCCGAGAGGTCGATAGCCGTGACCTGGCTTCCCGCCCCGCGCCAGTAGCGGCTGTTGCTGCCGGGACCACAGCCCGCGTCCAGCACCTGCGGAAAGCGGTTGTCGCCAAGCGCGGCCAGAAGCCCCTGCGCGCTCAGACGCTGCAGCTCATCGTGCCGCGAATAGCTCTGCGCGGCCCGACCAAATGCCGCCGCGACGGCCTGCTTATTCACCGGCGTCATGGAGCGCCTCCAGCAGCGTCTGGATATCCCGAGCGTCATGCGCCGCCGTCAGGGTTAAGCGCAGCCGCGCGGTGCCCGGCGGGACCGTTGGCGGGCGGATAGCGGTCACCCACATCCCGCGCTCGCGCAGCGCCTGTGCCAGCGCCAGCGCGCGACCGTTTTCGCCGACAATCACCGGCTGGATGGAGCTTTGCGAATCGGGACTGTGGAAGGGCAGCGCCGCTAACCCCTTGCGGAAGCGGGAGATATGCTCTGCCAGCCGCTGACGACGTTCATCCCCTTCTGCGCTGCGGATCACCGCCAGCGACGCAGACAGCGCCACGGCCTGCGCCGGGGGCATGCTGGTGCTGTAGATCAGGTGTCGGGCAAACTGCAGCAGATAGTTGGCGACGGACTCACTGCACAGCACGGCGGCGCCGCTGACGCCAAAGCCTTTGCCGAAGGTGACGATCAGCAGCTCCGGCTTCACGTTTTGCTGGTATGCGCTGCCGCGACCTTCGTCGCCCATTACGCCAATGCCGTGGGCATCGTCGACCAGCAGCCAGGCGTTTTGCCGCTTTGCTGCCTCGTGCAGCGCGGCAAGCGGCGCGCTGTCGCCGTCCATGCTGAACACCCCTTCCGTAACCGCCAGCTGTTGTCCGTCGCAGGGTTTATCCAGCAGCCCGGCGAGCTGCCCCGCATCGTTATGGGCAAAGCGGCGCAGCTGCGCCGGGCTTAAACTTGCCGCCTCCAGCAGCGAGGCGTGGCTCAGGCGGTCAGCGACAATACGGTCCTCTTTTCCCATCAGGGCGGTAATGACCGCCTGGTTGGCGGCAAAGCCGGAGATGAACAGCAGCGCGCGCGGGTAGCCGAGCCAGTCGGCAAGCGCCTCTTCCAGCGCCTGATGCGCGGTGGTATATCCGCTGACGTGTCCCGAGCCGCCGCTGCCCACGCCAAACCGCTCCGCACCCTGCTGCCAGGCGCGGATGATGGCCGGATGCTGGCTCAGACCGAGATAGTCGTTGCTGGAGAAATTACAAAACTGCCGCCCCTCGCGGGTAAGAAAACGGCCCGCGCCGTTTTCCACCACCCTGCGAACGCGAAACGCCTCTGCCGCCCGGCGTTCGTCCAGCGCGGTATTTATTCGTGCCTGCCAGGTCATACGGCTGCCGCGTTGTAGAACTGGTCGGTGTCGGCGTTGAAAATCTGCTGCTCCAGCTGCTGCTGTTGCTCGTTATCGCCCGTCAGCACTTCGGTCTGATGCGGGTTAAGCCCCAGCTTGCGGAACAGCTGAACGTCTTTGTCCTCTTCCGGGTTCGGCGTGGTCAGCAGCTTGCAGCCGTAGAAGATGGAGTTGGCTCCGGCCATAAAGCACATCGCCTGGGTCTGCTCGTTCATCTGCTCGCGACCGGCAGAGAGGCGCACGAAAGAGGTCGGCATCATGATGCGCGCCACCGCGATGGTGCGAATAAAATCAAACGCATCCACGTCGTCGTTATCCGCCAGCGGCGTTCCCTTAACCTTCACCAGCATGTTGATCGGCACGCTTTCCGGCGGGGTCGGCAGGTTCGCCAGCTGCAGCAGCAGGCCCGCCCGGTCTTTCACCGTTTCGCCTAAGCCGACAATACCGCCCGAGCAGACCTTGATCCCCGCGTCACGCACTTTGTCCAGCGTGTCCAGACGCTCCTGATAGGTCCGCGTGGTGATGATGTTGCCGTAAAATTCCGGCGAGGTGTCGAGGTTATGGTTGTAGTAGTCCAGCCCCGCCGCAGAGAGGCGCTGCGCCTGCTCCTCGTTCAGCGTGCCGAGCGTCATACAGGCTTCGAGGCCCATCTCCTTCACGCCCTTCACCATCTGCTCCAGATACGGCATGTCGCGATCGTGCGGGTTCTTCCAGGCCGCGCCCATGCAGAAGCGGGTCGAACCGGCGTTTTTCGCCTTGCGCGCCGAGTCGAGCACCTGCTCGACTTCCATCAGCCGTTCGGATTCCAGACCGGTTTTGTAGCGCGCGCTCTGCGGGCAATATTTGCAGTCTTCCGGGCAGGCACCGGTTTTGATCGACAGCAGCGTGCTGACCTGTACATGGCGCGGATCGAAGTGCTGACGATGCACCTGTTGGGCTTCGAACATCAGCTCAAGGAAAGGTTTATTGAATAATTCAGTGACTTGCGACATCGTCCAGCGTGCGTGGTGAGCCATCGGGCTTCTCCAAAGGGTTTTGTTAATTTTCGGTTCGGTTTATACTCGTAAACCTAAAACTTTTCAAAATGGTTTACAAGTCGATTATGACCCAAGACGATCTCGCCTTCGACAAGCAGCATATCTGGCACCCTTACACCTCCACTACCCGCCCTCTTCCCGTCTATCCGGTGGCCTCGGCCCACGGCTGCGAGCTGCACCTCGCCAGCGGCGAGCGGCTCGTTGACGGGATGTCTTCGTGGTGGGCGGCCATTCACGGGTACAACCATCCGCGCCTGAATGCGGCGATGAAGGCCCAGATTGACCAGATGTCGCACGTGATGTTTGGCGGAATCACCCATCAGCCCGCGGTGGATTTATGCCGTCGTCTGGTGGCGATGACGCCTGAATCGCTGGAGTGCGTGTTCCTGGCCGATTCCGGCTCCGTGGCGGTGGAAGTGGCGATGAAAATGGCGCTGCAGTACTGGCATGCGAAGGGCGAAACGCGCCAGCGGTTCCTCACCTTTCGCAACGGCTATCACGGGGATACCTTCGGGGCGATGTCGGTGTGCGATCCGGACAACTCCATGCACAGCCTGTGGAAGGGCTATCTGCCGGAAAACCTGTTCGCCCCTGCCCCGCAGAGCCGTTTCGACGGCGAGAGGAACGAGATGGACATGGTCGGTTTCGCGCGGCTGATGGCGGCGCATCGCCAAGAAATCGCCGCCGTGATCCTGGAGCCGATTGTGCAGGGCGCAGGCGGAATGCGGATGTACCACCCGGAATGGCTGAGGCGCATTCGCAGGATGTGCGACCGCGAGGGCATTCTGCTGATTGCCGATGAGATCGCCACCGGCTTTGGCCGCACCGGCAGGCTGTTTGCCTGCGAGCATGCGGGCATTGCGCCGGATATTCTGTGTCTGGGTAAAGCGCTGACCGGCGGCACCATGACGCTCTCCGCCACGCTCACGACCCGCCAGGTGGCCGACACCATCAGCGACGGCGAGGCGGGCTGCTTTATGCACGGCCCGACGTTTATGGGCAACCCGCTGGCCTGCGCCGTCGCAAGCGAAAGCCTTGCCATTCTGGAGAGCGGCGAGTGGCAGACGCAGGTTGCGGCGATTGAGGCGCAGCTGAAAGAGGAGCTGAGCGCCGCCTCGGGTGCGAATTTCGTGGCAGACGTGCGCGTGCTGGGCGCCATCGGCGTGATTGAAACCACCCATCCGGTGAATATGGCGGCGCTGCAGCGCTTCTTCGTTGAGCAGGGCGTCTGGGTGCGGCCTTTCGGCAAGCTTATCTACCTGATGCCGCCGTACAGCATTACGCCAGAGCAGCTGCGTAAATTAACCGACGCGGTTGTAACAGCCGTTAACATTCCCGCGCATTTCACGATGTAACCCTATGCATTACACTTGCTGGACGAGCGATCAACGAGGGTAAACCGTATGAAAATCATCAGTAAAGATCTGCGCGACGGTGAAAAACTGCCGGAACGCCACGTATTCAACGGCATGGGGTATCAGGGAGACAATATCTCCCCGCACCTGGCGTGGGACGAGGTTCCGGCCGGAACAAAAAGCTTTGTCGTGACCTGCTACGACCCGGATGCGCCGACCGGCTCCGGCTGGTGGCACTGGATTGTGGCGAACCTGCCTGCCGACACGCGCGTCCTGCCGCAGGGTTCCGGTTCAGACCTGGTTGCCCTGCCTGAAGGCGCCATTCAGACGCGCACCGATTTTGGTAAAGCGGGCTACGGCGGCGCGGCGCCGCCAAAAGGGAAAACCCACCGCTATATCTTCACGGTGCACGCGCTGGATGTGGAGAAGATTGAGGTCGATGAAGGGGCGAGCGGCGCGATGGTCGGGTTTAACGTGCATTTCCATTCGCTGGGGAGCGCGTCGATTACGGCGATGTATTCATAATAGTGCGGGCTGATGCCCTCACCCCGGCCCTCTCCCACAGGGAGAGGGAGAAAACCGGGCAATTCCCTCTCCCTATGGGAGAGGGTCAGGGCAAAAAATCACAGCACTGAAGGTAGCAGTCCTACAAGGCTTCCCTCTTCCAGAAGCTGCATCGCCTTATCAATATCCGGCGCAAAGAAGCGGTCGTCATCGTAGTGCGATACGTGCTCGCGCAGCGCATGACGCGCCTGCTCCAGCAGCGGGCTGGATTTTAACCCTTCACGCAGATCGACACCCTGACATGCCGCCAGCCACTCCACCGCCAGCACGCCGCGGGTGTTGGAGGCCATTTCCCAGAGACGACGCCCGGCAGCCGGGGCCATCGAAACGTGATCTTCCTGGTTCGCTGACGTTGGCAGGCTGTCCACGCTGTGCGGGTGAGACAGGGCTTTGTTCTCGCTCGCCAGCGCCGCCGCGGTCACCTGGGCAATCATAAAGCCCGAGTTGACCCCGCCGTTACGCACCAGGAACGGCGGCAGCTGGGACATATGTTTATCCATCATCAGCGCGATGCGGCGCTCGGACAACGCGCCGACTTCGGCGATCGCCAGAGCGATATTATCCGCCGCCATTGCCACCGGCTCGGCGTGGAAGTTGCCCCCGGAAACCACCTCGTTTTCCTGGGCGAACACCAGCGGGTTATCGGACACCGCGTTGGCCTCCACCAGCAGCACTTCTGCCGCCTGGCGCAGCTGCGTCAGGCACGCGCCCATCACCTGCGGCTGGCAGCGCAGTGAATACGGATCCTGCACCTTTTCACAGTTGTGGTGTGAATCCGCGATCTCGCTGGTGTCGGTAAGCACGTGACGGTACATCGCGGCGACATCAATCTGCCCGCGCTGACCGCGCACCTCGTGGATGCGGGCATCGAACGGGCGACGCGAGCCCAGCACGGCTTCGGTGGTCAGCGCACCGCACACCACCGCCGAGGCAAACAGATCTTCCGCTTCAAACAGGCCGCGCAGCGCGAAAGCGGTCGATGCCTGCGTGCCGTTCAGCAGCGCCAGCCCCTCTTTGGCCGCCAGGGTGATCGGGTTTAACCCGGCTTTTTTCAGCGCCTCTTTCGCAGGAAGCCACTCGCCCTGCCAGCGCGCTTTGCCTTCGCCGAGCAGCAGCAGCGACATGTGCGCCAGCGGCGCAAGATCGCCGGATGCGCCAACGGAACCTTTTGCCGGGATCCATGGATAGACTTCCGCATTGACCAGCGCCATCAGCGCCTGAATCACGCTCAGGCGAATGCCGGAGAAGCCGCGGGCCAGGCTGTTGATTTTGAGCACCATCATCAGACGGACAATCTCATCATCCAGCGGCTGACCCACGCCCGCCGCATGTGACAGCACCAGCGAACGCTGTAAGTTTTCCAGATCGTGTGTCGCGATGCGGGTCTGCGCCAGCAGGCCAAATCCGGTGTTAATCCCGTAGGCGGTGCGCCCTTCGGCAACGATGGCTTCGACGCAGGCGACGCTGTCGTTAATGGCGGCGTGGGCACTTGCATCCAGCGAAAGGGTGACCGGCTTGCGCCAGACGTTACGCAGCTGCTTGAGCGTCAGCGAGCCGGGAGTAAGTGTTAATGCGTTCATTAATGCTTTCCTTGTGTGGCAGGGATCATCGGCAGGTTAAGGCCCTGCTCTTTGGCACAGTCAATGGCAATTTCGTAACCCGCATCCGCGTGACGCATCACGCCGGTGGCCGGGTCGTTGTGCAGCACGCGAGCGATACGCGCGGCGGCTTCATCGGTTCCGTCGCAGACGATGACCATCCCGGAATGCTGGGAGAAGCCCATCCCCACGCCGCCGCCGTGGTGCAGCGACACCCAGGTCGCGCCGCTGGCGGTATTCAGCAGAGCGTTCAGCAGCGGCCAGTCGGAGACCGCATCCGAGCCGTCGCGCATGGCTTCGGTTTCGCGGTTCGGGCTGGCGACGGAGCCGGAGTCCAGGTGGTCGCGGCCGATGACGATCGGCGCGGAGACTTCACCGCTGCGCACCATTTCGTTGAAGGCGAGGCCGAGTTTTTGACGCCACTCCAGCCCTACCCAGCAGATACGCGCCGGCAGGCCCTGGAAGTTAATGCGCTCGCGGGCCATGTCCAGCCAGTGATGCAGGTGTTCGTCATCGGCGACGATCTCCTTCACTTTGGCGTCGGTTTTGTAGATGTCCTCCGGGTCGCCGGACAGGGCAACCCAGCGGAACGGACCGATGCCGCGGCAGAAAAGCGGGCGGATATAGGCAGGAACGAAGCCCGGGAAGTCAAAGGCGTTATTCATGCCCATCTCTTTCGCCATCTGGCGGATGTTGTTGCCGTAGTCAAAGGTCGGAATGCCCATCTGGCTGAAGGCCAGCATGGCGGAGACGTGCTCGGCCATGGCGCGTTTCGCGGCAAGCACCGTGCCTTCCGGGTCGGTTTCCGCTTTTTGCTGATATTCTTCCCACGTCCAGCCTTTTGGCAGGTAACCGTGCAGCGGGTCATGGGCGCTGGTCTGGTCGGTGACCAGATCCGGACGCACGCCGCGGGCGACGAGCTGCGGGAGAATGTCCGCCGCGTTGCCGCACAGGGCAATCGACACCGCTTTGCCTTCGGAGGTGTATTTTTTGATGCGCGCCAGCGCATCGTCCAGATCGGTTGCCTGCTCATCGACGTAGCGGGTGCGCAGACGGAAATCAATGCGGCTCTGCTGGCACTCAATGTTGAGCGAGCACGCGCCGGCAAGCGTGGCGGCCAGCGGCTGCGCGCCGCCCATGCCGCCGAGACCCGCGGTCAGCACCCAGCGGCCTTTGAGCGAGCCGTTATAGTGCTGGCGACCGGCTTCCACGAAGGTTTCGTAGGTGCCCTGCACGATCCCCTGGCTGCCGATGTAGATCCAGCTCCCCGCGGTCATCTGGCCATACATCGCCAGCCCTTTCGCGTCCAGTTCGTTGAAGTGTTCCCACGTGGCCCAGTGCGGCACGAGGTTAGAGTTAGCGATCAGCACGCGCGGCGCGTTTTTGTGCGTTTTGAACACGCCAACCGGCTTGCCGGACTGTACCAGCAGGGTTTCGTCGTGTTCGAGTTCGGTCAGGGATTTTACAATTGCGTCATAGCATTCCCAGTTGCGCGCGGCGCGGCCTATGCCGCCGTAGACCACCAGCTCGTGGGGGTTTTCCGCCACCTCAGGGTCGAGGTTGTTCATCAACATGCGCAGCGGGGCTTCGGTGAGCCAGCTTTTGGCGGTAAGCGTGGTGCCGCGCGCGGCGCGGACGTCCTGCTGGCGGTATTTACCTGACGACATTGTGTGCTCCTCATAGGGGACAGATGATGCATTTAGATATACTTGTATAGACAAGCACACACAAGGTCAGATTTAACAAAAAAGATACAATTTTGTTATATTGCGTTAGCGATCACGCTTATAAAACTTATGACATGAAGTGGCCCTGCAGCCGGTAGCGATTCCCCGGGAAAAGCAGTCGGGCATGCGACACAATGTGCGACGAGGACCAGGTTCGACGGCGGATCAGCAGGCACGGATCGTGCTCTTTAATGCGCAGCCTTTCGCACTCCTGCGGCGTGGCGCGCACGGCCTCCACAATGTGCTCCCCTTCCGTCAGCGGTGCGACGAGCGAGAGATAGGCATGCGGCGTGGTCTGGGTGTAATCCTGGTTCAGATAGTCCGGTATCCGCTCAGCGTTCACGCAGCGATCTTCAATCTGCACCGGAATGTCGTTTTCGAAATGCACCATCACGGAGTGGAAAATGCGGCTTCCCTCCTTGACGTTAAGCTCTGCGGCCTGCTCGGCGCTGGCCTGAGTCTCTTCGAGCACCAGCACCTCACAGCGGTGCTGATGATTACGCGCGGCTATCTCGTCCGCAATGCTGCGGATTTCAAACAGGGCCGACTGTCCTTTCGGTTCCGCCACAAACGTCCCCACGCCCTGCAGGCGCACCAGAAGCCCTTCGTCGGTCAGCTCGCGCAGCGCCCGGTTGACGGTCATCCGGCTAAAACCAAACTGCGCCACCAGCTCGGCCTCCGAAGGAATGCGATCGTGCGGGCGCCAGACGCCGGTAGCGATTTTTTCGCTAATTGCCTGCTTCACCTTTTCATAGAAAGGCGCGGGAGGGCTCGACTGCGGCAGAGGTGAGCGTGAAAACATCGTAACTCCTTGAATAGTGTTATGCCCACCAGTGAGCAATTTGCCAGGCCAGGCGGGCGGCGAGCTTAGCGCCCTGCCCGTCCCGATCGTACTGCGGGTTAAACTCTACCAGATCGGCGGCCTGTAGCTTACCGCTACGGCAGATTTGTTCGATAACCGGGAGAAGATCCAGCGCCGGTATGCCTAACGCAGCCGGTGCGGACACGGCAGGCATTTCGCTGGCGGGGAGGACGTCCAGGTCGATCGTCAGATAGATACGATCGGCCTGCGCCAGCACCTTTTCCAGGGCGGATAGCGCATCGCGCCTGAAATGGAGATCTTCCACCAGCGTGACGTTCAGGCGTTCGGCCTCGTCCCACAGCGCCAGCGTGTTCGCCGCCCGGCTCACGCCAAGGCAGGCGTAGTGAAATTCCCGCCCGCGCTCATCGCAGTAGCGCGCCAGCTGGCGAAACGGGGTGCCGGATGTGGCCCGGTCGGCCTTGCGCAGATCGAGATGGGCATCAAGGTTGATAATGACAACCCGCTCGTTCGGGAAGGCGTCCAGCACGCCGCGACCGTGCGCCCACGCGGTTTCGTGCCCGCCGCCAAACACCAGCGTCCGCATCCCGGACTGCTGACAGGCCGTGACGGCATCGCTTAACGCCTGCTGTGCCGCTTCCAGCTCACCGCCTTCAACGTACACCGAGCCCATATCCGCCAGCCGGTCATGCCCCTGATGGCAAGCCATATTTGCCAGCGCTTTTCGCAGCACATCCGGTGCCTGCACGGCGCCGGGCCTGCCCTGATTGCGTTTTACCCCTTCATCACATTCAAAGCCTATCAGCGCGATGCCAGATGAAAGCGGCGTGAACTGGCCCTGCTGCTTTATCGTCTGGAAAATGCGCTTTGCACTGCTGGCCTCGGCGCTGTCATCGCGCCCCTGCCAGACGGTTTCGGCTACGGGCCGCCATAACCTCATACTGCCTCCCCACGGAAAATACGTTGATACAGCGGATTGCGTCCCGGCTCGTAGACCATCTCAACCGGATGATGTGCATCCCAGACGATAAAATCGGCGACAAACCCTGCCCGCAACTGCCCGTGGGTTGCGCCACGGCCCAGCGCCTGCGCGGCATGGCGCGTGACGCCAGCCCAAGCTTCTTCCGGGGTCAGACCAAACTGGACGCAGGCCATGTTCATCGCCAGGTGCAGGCTCGCAAACGGGCTGGTGCCGGGGTTATAGTCGGTGGCGACGGCCATCGGCACGCCCTGTTTTCTGAGCTGTTCAACCGGCGGACGCTGGCGCTCCTGCAGAAAATAGAACGCACCCGGCAACAGGACGGCAACCGTGCCGCTTTCCGCAATCGCCTGAACGCCTGCGTCGTCGAGATACTCAATATGATCGGCGGAAAGGCCCTTATACTGGCTGACCAGCGCCGCGCCGCCCTGATTCGACAGCTGCTCGACATGCCCTTTCACCGGGATACCCAGCTCGGCGGCGGCCTTGAAGAGTCGCTCGGTTTGCGACGGGGTAAAGCCGACGTTTTCACAAAACACGTCGACTGCTTCATATAACTCTTTTTGCCACAGCGTGGGCAGTATCTGCTCACAGACCAGCGTGAGGTAGGCATCCGGATCCTGCCGGTATTCCGGCGGAACCGCATGGGCCGCCAGCAGCGTTGGGCTGATATCGATCGGATTATTGAGGCCCAACTGGCGGGCAACCTGCAGCATCTTCTCTTCGGCCTCGGCGTTGAGCCCGTATCCCGATTTGATTTCAACGGTCGTCACGCCTTCATTCATAAGACGCAGGAGCCGCTGCTGCGCCAGTTTCAGCAAGGTTTCGGCTGAGCTGCTGCGCGTCGCCGTCACGGTAGCGTTAATCCCGCCCCCCTGGGCGCTGATGGTTTGATAAGAGACGCCGTTCAGACGCTGCTCCCACTCCGCCGCGCGGTCGCCGCCAAATACCAGGTGGGTATGGCAGTCAATCAGGCCAGGCGTGACCAGACGCCCCTGAAGATCGACACAGTGTCGGTGTCCGGAAGGAATGTCAGATTCAGGGATCGCGGCCAGAATAGTGTGGCCGCGCACGACCAGGGCGTGTTGCTCTTTCAGTCCATAAGGCGCAGGTACGTCCGGCGCCATCGTAGCCAGTCGCGCATTTCGCCATATTACATCGTCGGGATGAATCTGCTGCATGGGGCATTCCACTTGTCTTAGGTTGTATAGACATTTATTTGCATCCACCGTCCACTGTCAACCGCCTTGACGGAAAATGTTATTTATTTGTGATCACCTACCTGCCGCTCCGGGGCTAAAAATGCAACTTTTACCCTTTTTATCTTCCCGTTTCGCTCAACTTAGTATAAAAAAGCAGGCTATTTCGTCTATCCCGTTTAAGACTTGCATACCCAGGAGCTCTACCTTGAACATTTCCAGGATTTCCCGTCTGGCGTTAGCACTCGCCTTTGGCGTGACCTTATCCGCATGCAGCTCAACACCACCGGATCAGCGCCCTTCTGAGCAGCTTGCGCCCGGTACCGCCTCCCGCCCGATTTTGTCCGCTGATGAAGCGAAGAACTTCGATCGTGCGCACTACTTCTCGGCGATGGATCCTAACGCTGCGCCGTGGACACCGTCTTCTATCAACCTGCCTAAACAGCCTGACTTCGTGGTTGGCCCGGCGGGTGCGCAGGGCGTAACGCATACCTCTATTCAGGCTGCGGTTGATGCTGCCATCACTAAACACAGCGCGTCTCGCCAGTACATCGCGATCCTGCCGGGTGAATATGAAGGCACCGTATATGTTCCGGCGGCCCCTGGCAGCATTACGCTTTACGGTCTGGGCGAAAAAGCGATCGACGTAAAAATTGGCCTGGCGATTGATTCCGAAATCGACAGCAACACCTGGCGTCACCTGGTGAATCCGGCCGGTAAATATATGCCGGGCAAACCTGCGTGGTATATGTTTGATAACTGCCAGAGCAAGCGTTCCGCCACCATTGGCGTGATGTGCTCGGCGGTATTCTGGTCTCAGAATAACGGTCTGCAGCTGCAGAACCTGACCATTCAGAATACCCTGGGCGACAGCGTTGATGCCGGCAGCCACCAGGCCGTTGCGCTGCGTAGCGATGGCGATAAGGTGCAGATTAACAACGTCAACATTCTGGGCCGTCAGAACACCTTCTTCGTGACCAACAGCGGCGTGCAGAACACCCTGCAGAATAACCGCCTGACCCGTACTCTGGTGACCAACAGCTAC
This sequence comes from Enterobacter sp. E20, assembly GCF_000801755.2. NCBI lineage: Bacteria > Pseudomonadati > Pseudomonadota > Gammaproteobacteria > Enterobacterales > Enterobacteriaceae > Enterobacter > Enterobacter sp. E20. Next base: position 1,339,227 of record NZ_CP012999.1, on the reverse strand, counting down.
GTTGAAGGTGACGTGGATCTGGTGTCCGGTCGCGGCGCGGTGGTGTTTGATAATACCGATTTCCGCGTGGTGAACTCCCGCACTCAGCAGGAAGGTTACGTGTTTGCTCCGGCAACCCAGTCTAACCTCTTCTACGGCTTCCTGGCCGTGAACAGCCGCTTTAACGCTGCCGGTGACGGCGTGGCGCAGCTGGGACGCTCCCTGGACGTGGACTCTGCGACCAACGGCCAGGTCGTGATCCGCGACAGCGTGATCAATGAAGGCTTCAACATGGCGAAGCCGTGGGCTGATGCCGCGATCTCCAAACGTCCATTCTCCGGCAATACCGGTGCGGTGGATGATAAAGGGAACGTGCAGCGCAACCTGAACGACGCTAACTTCAACCGCATGTGGGAATACAACAACCGCGGTCTGGGTAGCAAAGTGGTTGCTGAGCCGAAGCAGTAAGCTGTTTTGCCCGGTGGCGCTGCGTTTACCGGGCATAAAAAAACCTCGCATTCGCGAGGTTTTTTGTTTTTAGCCGCTTAGTGAGCGTTGACCACTACCCACATTGGCCCCTGGCCTACGGCGTAACGCCCTTTCTCTTCCAGCAGCCCCTGCTCGCCTTTAATTTCATACAGCGCGATGTGGTGGGATTTCTGCCCCGCCGCAATCAGGTATTTACCGCTGTGATCGATATTAAAGCCGCGCGGCTGGGTTTCCGTTGGCTGGAACCCTTCAATCGCCAGCACGCTGCCGTCTTCAGAGACGCTAAAGACGGTAATCAGGCTGGAGGTACGGTCGCAGGCGTACAGATGGCGGCCATTTGGCGTAATGTGGATATCCGCCGCCCAGCGGGTGTCGGAGAAATCAGACGGCATCATGTCCAGCGTCTGCACGCACTCAATCTGACCGTTTGGATCTTTCAGCTCCCATACGTCCACAGAGCTGTTCAGCTCATTGACCACGTAGGCGTACTGCTGGTTCGGATGGAAGACCATATGGCGCGGGCCCGCGCCTTCAACGGTAGTCACTTCGGCAGGATTCTGCGCCACCAGATGACCATCGTCGCTCAGGGTGAACAGGCAGATACGATCCTGCTTCAGCGCAGGGACCCACAGCGTGCGGTTATCCGGAGAGATATTCGCCGAGTGGCAGCCTTCCAGCCCTTCCACCACATCCACGGTTTCGACCGGAATGCCATCTTCCAGACGCGTTACACTGACGCAGCCCGCGTTATAAGAGCCGCTGAAGACAAAGTTGCCTTTACGATCGGTCGAGATATGGGTTGGGCTGCCCGGCAACGGGGCTTCGGCAGTGTACGTCAGCGCACCATCGTCCGGAGAAATGCGATAGGCCAGCACGCGGAACTCCGGGCGCACACCCACGTACAAGAAACGTTTATCCGGGCTGATGACCATCGGTTGCACCTGGCCTGGCACATCAACAACCTGAACCAGCGTGAGTGTCCCTTCGGTATTTAAACGCCAGACGTGGATCTGCTGGCTTTCAGGACTGGCGGTATAAACGGTTTGTTTCATGAATATTCACTCCTCACTGCGCATGAAAGTAGTTAACTTTTGACGGTGAATGCTGAATTGTCGACAGGAGTTTTGAAGCGTTCGCCTCTCGGTGTACCATCCCATCAAAACGTAAATTCAATATTAACCCGGGAAAACAGATGACCTCGCGTGTGATTGCTCTGGATTTAGACGGTACCTTACTGACGCCGCAAAAAACCCTTCTCCCCTCCTCCCTTGAGGCGCTAAAACGCGCGCAGGAAGTGGGATATCAACTCCTTATCGTAACGGGTCGACATCACGTTGCCATTCACCCTTTTTATCAGGCACTGGCGTTAGATACACCTGCAATTTGTTGTAATGGCACTTATTTGTATGATTATCAGGCAAAAAAGGTTTTAGAATCCGACCCGCTGCCGGTTCCCAAGGCGCTGCAGCTGATCGATCTGCTGGATGAGCATGCCGTTCACGGCCTGATGTACGTGGATAACGCGATGGTGTACGAGCGCCCTACTGGTCATGTGGTGCGCACCAGCAACTGGGCGTTGTCCCTGCCTGAAGCGCAGCGTCCGGTCTTTACCCAGGTTTCCTCCCTGCGTCAGGCCGCCCAGGACGTTGAGGCTATCTGGAAATTCGCCCTGACGGATGAAGACACCACCAAACTGAATACCTTCGCAAAACACGTGGAACAAACGCTGGGTCTGGAGTGCGAATGGTCCTGGCATGACCAGGTGGATATTGCCCGCAAAGGCAACAGCAAAGGCAAGCGCCTGACGCAGTATGTGGAATCACAGGGCGGGTCGATGCAGGACGTGATCGCCTTTGGCGACAACTACAACGACATCAGCATGCTGGAAGCCGCCGGTACCGGCGTGGCGATGGGCAATGCCGACGACGCGGTAAAAGCCCGTGCCAACGTGGTGATTGGCGATAACACCACCGACAGCATCGCGCAGTACATTTATACCCACCTGCTGTAATCAGGCGGTGATCGAGACGCTCTTAATTTGCGCGTAAAGCCACAGGCCGGGTTTGATCCCTAACTCATCCCTCGCCCACGGGCTAATGCGCGCCCAGAGCGTCCTGCTGCCGACTTCAAGCTTCACTTCCACCTGCCCGTTATCATCAAAACACTCCGCGACTTTGGCGCGCAGAATATTTCGAATACTGGTTTGCAGCGGCGGCTGCAGCACCAGCGAGACGTCCGACGCCTGGATGCGAATTCGCAGCGCGGACTGTAGCGGTTTGTCGATCTTATTGACCCACAGATGCTGGTCACCCAGCGCCAGGGCGGTCATCGCGTAGTGCGGATGATGTTCCAGAACGCTCACTTTAAGAATGCTGCTCTGCTGTTCCCGGGGTAACCAGGGGTGCATTACGCTGCTGCCCCACACCTCTTCCAGGTTGCCAAACGCCTTAACGCTGCCCTCTTCCAGCACCAGCACCTTGTCGGCCAGATGGAGGATCTCATCCAGCGAATGGCTGACGTAGAGCATCGGAATATTAATTTCGCGCGTCAGGCGCTGCAGATAAGGCAGAAGTTCGCGTTTACGCGGAATATCGAGCGAGGCCAGCGGCTCGTCGAGCAGCAGCAGCTCGGGGGCGGTCAGCAACGCGCGGCCAATGGCCACACGCTGTTTTTCTCCGCCGGAGAGTGAGGATGGCAGCCTGTCGAGCAGAGGCTCAATGCCTAAAAGCGTCACCAGCTTGTCAAACTGCCCGGCCATGCTTTTCGCCATGCCGTAACGCAGGTTGCCGCGCACGCTGTAGTGCGGGAACAGGCGCGCGTCCTGGAAAACATAGCCGATGCGGCGCTTATCCGGCGAGAGGTAAATTTTGTTCTCCACGTCATTCAGGAAGCGGTCATTCAGGACAATACGGCCAGACTGCGGGCGGGTCAGGCCGCTGATGGCATTAATCAGCGATGTTTTTCCCGCTCCCGACACGCCAAAGATGGCGGTGATTCCGCTTGCCGGCAGCGTCTCGTTAAGCGTCAGGGTATGGTTTCCCAGCGTCTGGGTGAAATGGAGTTCCAGCATGCTTATTTCCCCATCCGCTCGCGGCTGAGCCGCGCCAGCCATTCAGACACCATCAGCGATACCAGCGCCAGCACAATTGAAATAATACACAGCCGCGCCGCCGCGCCTTCACCGCCCGGCGTTTGAATCAGAGTATACATTGCCGACGGGATGGTTCGCGTCTCGCCGGGGATGTTCGACACAAACGTGATCGTCGCGCCAAACTCGCCCAGCGAGCGGGCGAAGGCCAGCACCGTCCCGACAATAATGCCCGGTAGCGTAAGCGGGAGCGTGATGGTGAAAAAGACGCGCCAGCGCCCTGCGCCCAGCGTGCGGGCCGCCTGTTCGAGCTTCATGTCCACGCCTTCCAGCGCGAGGCGGATCGCCCTCACCATCAGCGGGAATGACATCACCGCCGCCGCCAGTACCGCACCGCGCCAGCTAAACGCAAACGTCAGCCCAAACCAGTCGTAGAGCTTCTCGCCGATAAAACCGCGTCGCCCCATCGAAATCAGCAGCAGGTAACCGACCACCACGGGCGGCAAAACGAGCGGAAGATGCAGCACGCTGTCGAGCAGCGTTTTGCCGGGAAACTGACAGCGAACCAGTAGCCAGGCAAAGAAGATCCCAAAGGGCAAGCTCAGCGCAACCGCCAGGGAAGAGACTTTTAGGCTCAGCAGAACAGCCTGCCATTCAGGATCGGTCAATATCATCAGTGAGTCGTAAATCCATAACGTTTAAAGATCGCGGACGCCTCCGGGCCCTTCAGGTAATCGCGGAAGGCCGTCACGGTCGCATTTTTATGTCCATCAACAATCGCAACAGGATATTCCACTTTCTTGTGGGAGTCTTCCGGGAACGTTGCGACCACTTTTACACCTTTACTGGCAACGGCATCAGAGCCATACACAATGCCCAGCGGGGCTTCGTTGCGCTCAACCAGCGCCAGCGCGCCGCGCACGTCTTCCGCCGGGGCCAGCTTCGGTGACAATGTCTCCCATGCGCCCAGCTTTTGCAGCGCTTCTTTGGCATAAATCCCGGCCGGAACGTGCTCCGGGTCGCCCACGGCCAGACGGCCACCGTTCAGCAGGCTCGTCCAGTGGGTCTCTTTGTTGATGGTGAAGTCCGCCTGCGCGCTGGCTTTTGGCGCCACGACAACCAGGCTATTCCCCAGCAGCGTTTCGCGGGTTGTGGCATCAATCGATTTCTTCTCCGCCGCGTAATCCATCCACTTCTGGTCAGCCGAGATGAACAGATCCGCCGGTGCGCCCGCTTCTATCTGGCGCGCCAGCGTCGAGGAAGAGGCAAAAGAGGAAACCACCTCGACGTTTTTCTCTTTTTTATACGCCGCCGCGATGTCCTGCAGCGCGTTGTTCAGCGACGCCGCGGCAAAGACGGTGATTTTACCCTCGTCCGCCAGCGCGTGTCCGGTAAGTGAAAGCGTCAGCGTTGCCCCTGCGAAAAGGCGTACCCATGAACGTGCCATCTGTAACTCCTGTGAGTAGCGTTATATACATCTTAATATAACGATAACGTCAGGGAGATCCCAGCGTTTAATCGTACCGCTGAAGGGGTAAACCGGTGTGATGCGTTAAATAATATCGGCGTAAACGGGAAAATCTTGAGAGCAAAACGCCCGGACTCGCCGGGCGTTTTGTGGGGAATCAATGCTGCTTTTTAGCCTGGTCTTTGTGACCAATGTTCGAAAAGACGTTGAACACTTCACCCAGGCCGTAGATGGCACCGAGGATGATGGCCATCACTACTGGTACCATGATCACGGCGAATACCAGACTTTTCAACAACTCTAACATGGTTTTCTCCAGATATTGTGAACGGTTCATTCTACCCTTTCAAGTGAGAAAAACATCCCCTTTTGTGCGGTACCCTTTGCGCCCTGCACCATTTGGGTCACAATACTCTTTTTGCCAGGATACTGTTATGCAGGCCGAAATTCTTCTCACTCTACGACTTCAGCAAAAGCTTTTCGCCGATCCGCGACGTATCGCCCTGCTTAAACAAATAGAACAAACGGGCTCGATTAGCCAGGGGGCGAAAAACGCGGGCATCAGCTACAAAAGTGCCTGGGACGCCATCAACGAAATGAACACCCTGAGCGAACACCCGCTGGTGGACAGAGCCACGGGCGGCAAAGGCGGCGGCGGTGCGATCGTGACGCGCTATGGCCAGCGCCTTATTCAGCTTTACGATCTGCTGGCCCAGATCCAGCAAAAGGCGTTCGATGTGTTGAGCGACGACGATAACGTTCCGCTGGACAGCTTGCTGGCCGCCATTTCCCGCTTCTCGTTACAAACCAGCGCCCGCAACCAGTGGTTTGGAACGGTGACGGCGCGCGACAATCTCCAGGTACAGCAGCATATTGAGATCCTGCTTGCCGATGGCACCACCCGTCTGAAAGCCGCAATAACGGCGCAGAGCGCAGAGCGCCTGGAGCTTCATGAAGGTAAAGAGGTGCTGGTGCTGCTGAAAGCGCCGTGGGTCAATATCACGCGCGATCCCGACGCCGCAAAGGGAGCAGATAACCAGCTGCAGGGCACCATCAGCCATATCGAACACGGTGAAGCGCAGTGCGAAGTGCTGATGACCCTGGCAGATGGGCAACCGCTTTGCGCGACGATACCGCTTAGCGAAGCGGACGGTTTAGAAGAAGGTTCTGTCGTTACCGCCTGGTTCAACGCAGACCGGGTGATTATCGCCACATTGTGCTGAGCGCATTGACAATCGCGCCGACAGTGCGTATCCCTGATATCTGTTGCTGCAAAAACAGGGATAAACCATGTCATCATTGCATATTTCGCAAGGCACGTTTCGTCTTAGCGATACCCGAACGCTGACGATTGCTGATTTGACGATACGCGCGGGTGAAAGCTGGGCGTTTGTCGGCACTAACGGCAGCGGTAAATCCGCGCTGGCCCGCGCGCTGGCCGGCGAGCTCCCCCTCCTCAAGGGCGAATGCCAGGGCGACTTTACGCGCCTGACGCGCCTGTCATTTGAACAATTGCAAAAGCTGGTAAGCGACGAGTGGCAGCGCAATAACACTGATTTACTCAGCCCTGGCGAAGAAGATACCGGCCGTACGACGGCGGAAATTATTCAGGATGAGGTGAAAGATCCCGCCCGCTGTCAGCGCCTGGCAGAACGGTTCGGCATCACCGCCCTGCTGAACCGGCGCTTCAAATACCTTTCTACCGGCGAGACGCGAAAAACGCTGCTTTGCCAGGCGCTGATGAGCGAGCCCGAGCTGCTTATCCTCGACGAACCGTTTGACGGTCTTGACGTGCAGTCCCGTGCGCAGCTGGCGGCCCTGCTGGAGTCGCTTAATCAGCAGGGCTATACCCTGGTTTTGGTGCTTAACCGCTTCGATGAAATTCCGGACTTTATTCAGCACGCAGGCGTACTGGCTGACTGTAACCTGACCGAGACCGGTGAAAAAACAGCGCTGCTTAAGCAGGCGCTCATTGCCCAGCTCGCGCACAGTGAACAACTCGACGGAATTACGCTTCCGGAACCTGACGCCCCTTCGGCCCGCCATGCGCTCGATTCCCACCAGCCGCGCATCGTACTGCGGGATGGGATAGTCTCTTATGACGATCGCACGATCCTCAACCGTCTTAGCTGGACGGTCAATCCCGGCGAACACTGGCAGATTGTCGGCCCTAACGGCGCGGGAAAATCCACGCTGCTGAGCCTGATAACCGGCGATCACCCGCAGGGCTATAGCAACGATCTGACGCTGTTCGGTCGGCGTCGCGGCAGCGGCGAAACCATCTGGGATATTAAAAAACATATCGGCTACGTCAGCAGCAGCCTGCATCTGGATTACCGGGTCAGTACCACGGTACGCAACGCGATCCTTTCCGGGTATTTTGATTCCATCGGTATTTATCAGGCGGTGTCGGACAAACAGCACAAGCTGGCCCAGCAGTGGCTGGATATCCTGGGCATGGACAACCGGGTCGCTGACGCGCCGTTTCATAGTCTGTCGTGGGGGCAGCAGCGTCTGGCCCTGATCGTTCGCGCGCTGGTGAAACACCCTACGCTTCTGATCCTCGACGAACCGCTGCAGGGACTCGATCCGCTGAATCGCCAGCTTATCCGCCGCTTTGTGGACGTGCTGATTAGCGAAGGTGAAACGCAGCTGCTGTTCGTTTCACATCATGCCGAAGATGCCCCCGCCTGCATCACGCATCGCCTGGAGTTTGTCCCGGACGGTGAGGGTTATCGCTATCTTCTCAGCAACGTCGATTAAACCCGGAGGGCTCTGCCCTCCTCTTTTTCAGATAACTTGCATCAATACATGGCTATCTCTTTGATCTAGAATGCACTCAGTCATTGAAAAAGCGAGTGTGAAAACGAGTGTAAACGATTCCACTATTTTATCCCATGTCACACTTTTTGCGTCTCTGTTATGCTATGGTTATTACATACCATAAGCCCAATGGAGCGAAATATGCGAGTTCTGGTAACAGGTGGTAGCGGTTACATAGGTAGTCATACCTGCGTGCAACTGCTGCAAAACGGTCACGACGTCATCATCCTCGACAACCTGTGCAACAGTAAGCGCAGCGTGCTGCCGGTGATTGAACGCCTTGGCGGTAAACAACCGACTTTCGTGGAAGGTGACATCCGCAACGAAGCGCTGATGACCGAGATCCTTCACGACCACGCCATCGAAGCGGTGATTCACTTCGCGGGTCTGAAAGCGGTCGGTGAATCCGTTGCGAAGCCGCTCGAGTATTACGACAACAACGTCAACGGCACTCTGCGTCTCATCTCCGCCATGCGCGCGGCGAACGTCAAAAACTTCATCTTTAGCTCCTCCGCCACCGTCTACGGCGATCAGCCCAAAATCCCTTACGTTGAAAGCTTCCCGACCGGTACGCCGCAAAGCCCGTACGGCAAAAGCAAGCTGATGGTGGAGCAGATCCTGACCGACCTGCAAAAAGCACAGCCGGAGTGGAGCATCGCGCTGCTGCGCTACTTCAACCCGGTCGGCGCGCATCCGTCCGGCGACATGGGTGAAGATCCGCAGGGCATCCCGAACAACCTGATGCCGTATATCGCCCAGGTTGCCGTGGGTCGCCGCGACTCGCTGGCGATTTTTGGCAATGACTATCCGACCGAAGACGGTACCGGCGTGCGCGACTACATCCACGTGATGGATCTGGCCGACGGTCACGTTGCGGCCATGCAGCAGCTGGCCAACAAACCGGGCGTGCATATTTACAACCTCGGCGCCGGGGTCGGCAGCAGCGTGCTGGACGTGGTTAACGCCTTCAGCAAAGCCTGCGGCAAGCCGGTGAACTACCACTTCGCTCCGCGTCGTGATGGCGACCTGCCTGCTTACTGGGCTGATGCCACCAAAGCCGACAAAGAGCTTAACTGGCGTGTGACGCGCACGCTTGATGAAATGGCACAGGATACCTGGCACTGGCAGTCACGCCACCCGCAAGGCTATCCGGACTAAGGATCCGTCATGACGCAATTTAATCCCGTCGATCATCCGCATCGTCGTTTTAACCCGTTAAGCGGGCAATGGATTTTGGTTTCTCCGCATCGCGCCAAGCGCCCCTGGCAGGGGGCGCAGGAGATGCCTGCAAAACAGACGCTGCCACAGCACGACCCGGACTGCTTCCTCTGTCCGGGCAACACGCGCGTCACCGGGGATAAAAATCCGGACTACAAAGGCACCTTCGTGTTCACCAACGATTTTGCCGCGCTGATGACCGACACGCCGGACGCGCCGGAAAGCCACGATCCGCTGATGCGCTGCGAAAGCGCGCGCGGAACCAGCCGCGTGATCTGCTTCTCGCCGGATCACAGCAAAACGCTGCCCGAGCTGAGCGTGGACGCGCTGAAAGAGGTCGTCAGCACCTGGCAGGCGCAAACCGCAGAGCTGGGGCAGCGCTATCCGTGGGTGCAGGTGTTCGAAAACAAAGGCGCGGCCATGGGCTGCTCAAACCCGCACCCGCACGGCCAGATCTGGGCGAACAGCTTCCTGCCTAACGAAGCCGAGCGTGAAGACCGTCTGCAGAAAGCGTATTACGCGGAAAACGGTTCGCCGATGCTGGTGGACTACACCCAGCGCGAGCTGGCCGACGGCAGCCGCACCGTGGTGGAAACCGAACACTGGCTGGCCGTCGTCCCTTACTGGGCCGCCTGGCCGTTTGAAACGCTGCTGCTGCCGAAAGCGCACGTGCAGCGCATCACCGATCTTAGCGACGCGCAGCGCGACGACCTTGCCCTGGCGCTGAAAAAGCTGACCAGCCGTTACGACAACCTCTTCCAGTGCTCTTTCCCGTACTCCATGGGCTGGCACGGCGCCCCGTTTAACGGCGAAGAGAATCAACACTGGCAGCTGCACGCCCATTTCTATCCGCCGCTGCTGCGCTCTGCGACGGTGCGTAAATTTATGGTGGGCTATGAAATGCTGGCGGAAACCCAGCGTGACCTGACGGCGGAACAGGCGGCAGAACGTCTGCGTGCCGTTAGCGACGTCCACTATCGCGAATCAGGAGTCTAAAAAATGAGTCTGAAAGATAAAACACAATCCCTGTTTGCTGAGAAATTTGGCTACCCTGCCACCCACGTTATCCAGGCGCCAGGCCGAGTTAACCTGATCGGTGAACACACCGACTATAACGACGGTTTCGTGCTGCCGTGCGCTATCGATTACCAGACCGTCATCAGCTGCGCGAAGCGCGACGACCGTAAAGTTCGCGTGATTGCGGCGGATTACGGTAATGAGACGGACGAGTTTTCCCTCGATGCCCCGATTGTGACGCACGACAGCCAGCAGTGGTCTAACTACGTGCGCGGCGTGGTGAAACACCTTCAGAAGCGCAACAAGAACTTTGGCGGTGCGGATTTAGTTATCAGCGGCAACGTGCCGCAGGGTGCGGGCTTAAGCTCCTCTGCGTCTCTGGAAGTCGCCGTGGGCACCGTATTCCAGCAGCTTTATCATCTGCCGCTGGACGGCGCGCAAATCGCCCTGAACGGTCAGGAAGCAGAAAACCAGTTCGTGGGCTGTAACTGCGGCATTATGGACCAGCTGATCTCCGCACTGGGCAAAAAAGAGCATGCCCTGTTAATTGACTGCCGCTCGCTGGGAACCAAAGCCGTTCCCCTGCCGAAAGGCGCGGCTGTAGTGATCGTCAACAGCAACTTTAAGCGCACGCTGGTGGGCAGCGAATACAACACCCGCCGCCAGCAGTGCGAAACCGGCGCCCGCTTCTTCCAGCAGCCTGCCCTGCGCGACGTGACGCTGAATGAATTTAACAAAGTGGCGCACGAGCTGGATCCGGTCGTCGCCAAACGCGTTCGTCACGTGCTGACGGAAAATGCCCGTACCGTTGAAGCCGCGTCCGCGCTGGCGAAAGGTGACCTGAAACGCATGGGTGAGCTGATGGCGGAATCTCACGCCTCCATGCGCGATGATTTTGAAATCACCGTTCCGCAGATCGACACCCTGGTGGACATCGTTAAAGCCACCATCGGCGACAAAGGCGGCGTGCGCATGACGGGCGGCGGTTTTGGCGGCTGCATCGTTGCGCTGGTGCCAGAAGAGCTGGTCCCTGCCGTACAGGATGCCGTGGCGAAGCAGTACGAAGCAAAAACGGGTATCAAAGAAACCTTCTATGTTTGTAAAGCATCACAAGGAGCCGGACAGTGCTAAACGAAACACCTACCCTTGCACCGGATGGTCTGCCGTATCGCCTGTTAACCCTGCGCAACAGCGCGGGGATGGTCGTTACGGTGATGGACTGGGGGGCAACCCTGCTTTCTGCCCGCGTACCGATGCCGGACGGCAGCGTGCGCGAGACTCTGCTCGGCTGCGCCTCGCCTGAGCAGTACGTCAATCAGTCCGCCTATCTGGGCGCGTCCGTCGGGCGCTATGCTAACCGCATCGCGAAGAGCCGTTTTGAACTCGACGGCGTGCAGTACACCCTGCTTCCAAGCCAGGGTGAGAACCAGCTGCACGGTGGTCCGGACGGATTCGATAAACGCCGCTGGAAGATTGTTCGTCAAAACGATGGCGAAGTGCTGTTCTCGCTGGATTCGCCTGATGGCGATCAGGGCTTCCCGGGGAACCTTGTCGCGTCCGCGCGCTTTACGCTGACCGACGACAACCGTATCGCCATCGAATACCGTGCGACGGTCGATAAGCCGTGTCCGGTCAACCTGACCAATCACGCGTATTTCAACCTGGACGGTAGCCAGTGCGACGTTCGCAACCACAAGCTGCAGATCCTGGCGGATGCGTATCTGCCGGTTGACGAGATGGGCATTCCGCATCAGGGCCTCAAAGACGTGAGCGGCACCAGCTTTGACTTCCGCAGCGCGAAGACCATCGCCCAGGATTTCATGAGTGATGACGATCAGCGCAAGGTGAAAGGCTACGACCACGCTTTCCTGCTGCAGGCCAAAGGCGATGTGAAACAGCCTGCCGCGCAGGTCTGGTCTGCGGATGAGAAACTGCAGATGACGGTTTACACCTCAGCCCCTGCCCTGCAGTTCTATTCAGGCAACTACCTCGGCGGCACGACGGCGCGCGAACACGATGAGTACAGCGACTGGCAAGGCCTGGCGCTGGAGAGCGAGTTCCTGCCGGACAGCCCGAACCATCCGGAATGGCCGCAGCCGGACTGCGTGCTGCGCCCGGGTAAAGAGTACGTGAGCGTGACGGAATATCATTTTATTCCACATTAATATCCAGCCCTCCCTCCGGAGGGCTTTTTTCTGCACGCCTTGCTGAAAATAGCGCCGATCGCAGACAAAATCATAACCCTGGATTCACAAGCATCTTACACTCAGAGACTATTTTCGCTATGGTTAGGGTTAAGCGTTGCTGGTGGCACGGCCACGGCAATATAATGAGAATTGTTATCATTCTAAAAATGCTTGAGGAGTAAGAGATGGCTATAACTAAGCTGGTCCTGGTGCGTCACGGCGAAAGCCAGTGGAACAACGAAAACCGCTTTACCGGTTGGTACGACGTTGATCTGTCTGAGAAAGGCGTAAGCGAAGCAAAAGCAGCGGGTAAACTGCTGAAGGAAGAAGGCTTCAGCTTTGATTTTGCTTACACCTCTGTGCTGAAACGTGCCATCCACACCCTGTGGAACGTGCTGGACGAACTGGATCAGGCCTGGCTGCCGGTTGAGAAGTCCTGGAAACTGAACGAACGTCACTACGGTGCGCTGCAGGGCCTGAACAAAGCGGAAACCGCTGAGAAATATGGCGACGAGCAGGTTAAACAGTGGCGTCGCGGCTTTGCAATCACCCCACCAGAGCTGACCAAAGATGACGAGCGCTACCCGGGCCACGACCCGCGTTACGCGAAGCTGACCGACGCTGAGCTGCCAACCACTGAAAGCCTGGCGCTGACCATCGACCGCGTTGTGCCTTACTGGAACGAAACCATTCTGCCACGCCTGAAAAGCGGCGAGCGCGTGATCATTGCGGCTCACGGTAACTCCCTGCGCGCGCTGGTGAAATATCTGGACAACATGGGTGAAGACGAAATCCTCGAACTGAACATCCCAACCGGCGTACCGCTGGTGTATGAGTTCGACGAAAACTTCAAGCCAATCAAACACTACTATCTGGGTAACGCAGAAGAGATCGCGGCGAAAGCAGCGGCTGTCGCGAACCAGGGTAAAGCGAAGTAATTTTCGCAAGGCATAAAAAAAGCGCGGAGCCTTCCGCGCTTTTTTATTTGTGCCTGAGAATTCAGCCGCGGCGCGCTTTTACCGCATTCGCCAGCTGACGCAGGATGGTGTCGGTATCGTCCCAGCCAATGCAGGCATCGGTGACGCTTTTGCCATACACCAGCGGTTCGCTGCCTTCCAGGTTCTGGTTACCTTCAACCAGATGGCTTTCGATCATTACCCCAATCACCGCCTTCTCACCGCCGGCAATCTGCTGGCAGACGTCTGCACCCACTTCCATCTGCTTTTTAAACTGCTTGCTGGAGTTGGCATGGCTGAAATCGATCATCACCTGCGGTGGCAGCCCGGCTTTTTCCAGCCCGACCTTCACTTCTGCCACGTGTTTCGCGCTGTAGTTCGGCTCTTTGCCGCCGCGCAGAATGATATGGCAGTCACCGTTACCGCTGGTGTTAACGATGGCGGAATGGCCCCATTTGGTCACGGACAGGAAGCAGTGCGGCGCGCCCGCTGCGTTGATAGCGTCGATAGCCACCTTAATGGTGCCGTCAGTGCCGTTTTTGAAACCTACCGGGCAAGAGAGACCGGACGCCAGCTCGCGGTGCACCTGAGATTCGGTTGTGCGGGCACCAATTGCGCCCCAGCTCATCAGGTCTGCCAGGTATTGTGGCGTAATCATGTCCAGGAATTCACCGGCCGCAGGCAGGCCGCTGTCGTTGATCTCCAGCAGCAGCTTGCGCGCAATGCGCAGACCGTCGTTGATCTGGAAGCTGTTATCCATATGCGGATCGTTAATCAGCCCTTTCCAGCCCACGGTGGTGCGCGGTTTTTCAAAATAGACGCGCATCACGATTTCCAGCTCGTCCTTCAGCTCTTCACGGAGGGTGAGCAGACGGGCAGCGTACTCTTTCGCAGCTGCAGGATCGTGAATGGAGCACGGGCCAATCACCACCAGAAGACGATCGTCATTACCTTTCAGGATCTTATGGATCGCTTTACGAGCATGAGAAACCGTATTTGCGGCATTTTCAGTGGCGGGGAATTTCTCAAGGAGCGCTACAGGAGGTAATAACTCATTGATCTCTTTAATGCGTAAATCGTCGTTCTGATAATTCATTTTCTTTCCAGCTCTGCCATATCTTTAGTAATGAAAGCAATCCTTTCAATCTATCTTGTCGACCAGGAAGTGTAAACACGGTTTTACACTTCACGCAGATAATTCCTGGAATTCGCCTAAAAATCGCCACAAAATAGCGAAATATGAGATCTAACCTAAGCTTTTTAACTGTAACAACCAATTTTACACGCTTAAACGCGATTCCCTACTGACGTAAGTCCGTAAGGCGGAATCTTTCGCCTCAGAAAAAGATGCACTGTTGGAGAATGTTATCCAGCGTAACGACAAGAACAGGAGCACCATGATGAAAATGACAAAACTGGCAACCCTCTTCCTGACCGCCACACTTACTCTGGCAAGCGGCAGCGTCCTGGCCGCGGAAACGGGCACATCAGACAGCAACGGTGATGCGAATGCCGCGGCAGCAGCAGGCCAGCCCGCACCTGATGCGAAACAGAATATCGCCCCGAATAATGTCGACAACAGCCAGATCAATACCGGTAATACCAACACCGGCGGCACCATGCTGCATCCCAACGGCAGCGGTTCCGGCACCATGAATCATGACAATATGAGTTCGGACGAGGTTCATAAGAACTCAATGTGCAAGGACGGCAAATGCCCTGACCCTAATGACAAAGTAGGGAACGATGCGAATACCAAAACCGATGGCACCACCCAGTAACGGGGGTGTTCGGGAAGAAAAAGGAGAGCTCTGGCTCTCCTTTCTTTTTGGAGTAACCTATTAAAAACGCTACACTAAAAACAATAACACATCAGGAAAGCAGACATGGCGCACTCCCATTCCCACTCACCCTCTCCCGGCAACGACAACGCTAAACGACTGATGCTGGCCTTTGGCGTTACCGCAACGTTTATGATTATCGAGGTCATTGGCGGCCTCATTTCCGGCTCTCTGGCGCTACTGGCTGATGCCGGACATATGCTGACCGATGCCGCAGCGCTGCTCTTCGCCCTGCTGGCGGTGCAGTTTGCGCGTCGTCCTCCCAATGCGCGCCATACCTTCGGCTGGCTGAGGCTGACAACCCTCGCCGCGTTTGTTAACGCCATTGCGCTGGTGGTCATTACCGTTCTTATCGTCTGGGAGGCCGTCCAGCGCTTCAGACACCCGCAGCCTATCGCCGGGGCAACCATGATGGTCATTGCCGTGGCGGGGCTGCTGGCAAATATCCTGGCTTTCTGGATTTTGCACCGCGGCAGCGGGGAAAAGAACCTCAACGTACGCGCTGCGGCTCTGCATGTTCTGGGTGATTTGCTCGGCTCAGTCGGGGCGATTGTCGCCGCGCTGGTGATCCTCTACACCGGCTGGACGCCTGTCGATCCGATTCTGTCCGTGCTGGTGTCGTGTCTGGTCTTGCGCAGCGCCTGGCGGCTGCTGAAGGAGAGCGTGAATGAACTGCTTGAAGGGGCACCGGCATCGATGGATATTGACGAGCTGAAGCGCAACCTGCGCCGTTCAGTCCCGGAAGTCCGCAATGTTCATCACGTGCACGTCTGGCTGGTAGGGGAAAAACCGGTCATGACGCTGCACATCCAGGTGATCCCGCCTCACGACCACGATGCGCTGCTTGAACGCATCCAGCATTTTCTTGAACATCACTACGAAATTGGCCACGCCACCATCCAGATGGAGTATCAGCCCTGTAACGGGCCGGACTGCCACCTTAACGAGGCGCAGTCCGGACATTCACATCAGCATCACCACTAGCTGGAAAGCGCGTGAGAACCTCGCTCACGCGCGCTCTTAATCCACATCCGGCTGCCGTTCAGCGCGATGAAGGTCAGCAGCAGATATTCCAGCGACATCGCATAGACGCCCTGCAGGGCGAAGATCGCCACGCTGATCACGTTGATGATCACCCACAGCAGCCAGTTCTCAACGTATTTACGGGTCATCAGGATCATCGCCGCAATCGACAGCACCATCATGCAGGAATCCCAGAACGGGAAAGCATCCGGCTGGAGCTCGGGCATCGTCACGTTCAGGCCGAAACCGGACATGACCGAAACGGCAACGCGGGTCAGGAACGCAAACACCGGGTTGATATAGACGGTCATTAAACCAATGGCGACCAGACAGGCGACAAACCAGGCGATGGCTTTCGGCAAGGGCAACCAGCGGATCTGCAGCTCTGCCTCCTGCTGGCTGTTCTGACGCGACCACGCGTACCAGCCGTAAATATTGGCCGCAAAGAAAAACAGCTGCAAAAGCAGACTGGCGTACAGCTGGATCTGGAAGAAGATAATCGCAAACAGCGTAACGTTAATCAGCCCGAACGCGTAGTTGCTGATCTTCTCCAGGCTTGCCAGCCAGATACAGAGTAATCCCGCCAGCGTGCCAACGGCCTCAATCCATGACAGGTCATAGCCACCTGCACCAATCGGTATATGAACCAGAATGTTCTGCGTGCTAAAAAAATCCATCTTTTCCCCGGGGCGTTTTGAATTAAGTACGTAGTGTAGCCGCAAAATCCAGCATGCGGTTAAGCGGAATTAACGCACCTTCACGCAGGGCGGCATCCACATGGATTTCATGTGCTGCCCCGCCCGTCTCGAGCCCTTCGGCAATGGCCTTCAGGCCGTTCATCGCCATCCACGGGCAATGCGCACAGCTGCGGCACGTTGCGCCCTCACCCGCCGTTGGCGCTTCAAGGAGCTCTTTCTCCGGCACGGCCTGCTGCATCTTGTAGAAGATACCGCGATCGGTTGCCACGATGAGCTGCCTGTTAGGCAGCGTTCTGGCCGCGTTGATAAGCTGGCTGGTTGAGCCCACGGCGTCCGCCATGTCGACAATAGACTGCGGTGATTCAGGGTGAACAAGAATCGCGGCGTCAGGATAAAGTGCCTTCATGCGCGCCAGCGCCTGGGTTTTGAATTCGTCGTGCACAATGCAGGCCCCCTGCCAGCAGAGAACGTCAGCCCCCGTCTGCTTCTGGACATAATTTCCAAGATGGCGGTCAGGCGCCCAGATAATTTTCTCGCCAAGGCTATCCAGATGTTCAATCAGCTCAACGGCGATGCTGGAGGTGACAACCCAGTCTGCCCGCGCTTTTACCGCCGCAGAGGTGTTGGCGTAAACCACCACGGTGCGGTCAGGGTGGGCGTCACAGAAGGCCGTGAATTCGTCAATCGGACAGCCGAGATCCAGTGAACACTCCGCATTAAGCGTCGGCATCAGAATGGTTTTTTCAGGGCTCAGGATCTTTGCCGTTTCGCCCATAAAACGCACGCCAGCAACCAGCAGCGTGGAAGCAGGATGTTTTGCACCGAAGCGTGCCATCTCCAGTGAGTCGGAAATACAGCCGCCGGTCTCTTCCGCCAGCTGCTGAATTTCCGGGTCGGTGTAGTAATGGGCCACCATCACCGCATCTCGTTCTTTGAGAAGACGTTTGATCTTCTCACGGTAGAATTGCTTTTCGTCCTGGCTCAGCGGGACAGGCTTTGGCGGAAACGGATAGATTGCGGCTTCAGGATCAAACATCACACTCATTATGGCTTCTCGTTTTACGGGCTTAACAATATTGCCTTTCTTTTGCATGACATAGCAAAACGCATGGCAATTGTGTTTTGTATACTAAACAAGATAGCGAATATGAGAGGAAAAGTCACCGGAAATAGGTGCGGATAGCATTTGTCGGCTGGCGGATTCGCCTTGCCCGACCTGCACAGACGGCAGATAGCAAAAAGGCGCCTTTAGGGCGCCTTTCTACACTGGTGGGTCGTGCAGGATTCGAACCTGCGACCAATTGATTAAAAGTCAACTGCTCTACCAACTGAGCTAACGACCCCTTGCGGGATTTTTTCTTCGAAGTGGTGGGTCGTGCAGGATTCGAACCTGCGACCAATTGATTAAAAGTCAACTGCTCTACCAACTGAGCTAACGACCCATTCGGGTGCTGACTTCGAAGATTTTTACTCGGTACCACCGGAGAGTGGTGGGTCGTGCAGGATGACTCGGCTTCGCCTTGCCCTTCGGGCCGTTGCTAAAGCAACGTTATCCTTCACGTTTAATATCTGAGTAAGACATTAAAATTGGTGGGTCGTGCAGGATTCGAACCTGCGACCAATTGATTAAAAGTCAACTGCTCTACCAACTGAGCTAACGACCCGAGTGGTGGGTGATGACGGGCTCGAACCGCCGACCCCCTCCGTGTAAAGGAGATGCTCTACCAACTGAGCTAATCACCCACTCTGTACTGCTGGTGTGCGTTAAGTGGTGGGTCGTGCAGGATGACTCGGCTTCGCCTCGCCCTACGGGCCGTTGCTGACGCAACGTTATCCTTCACGTTTTACTACTTCCACCTGACTTAGTGGTGGGTCGTGCAGGATTCGAACCTGCGACCAATTGATTAAAAGTCAACTGCTCTACCAACTGAGCTAACGACCCACTTTTACGCTGTTTTCACGTTGTTTGATATCCCGTGGCAACGGCGGCATATATTACTGATTTAAGAATTCAGCGCAACAAAAATTTCGATGAAGATCACTTAACTGCTTACGAATCATGCTGCACGACCAGAAATAACGCGATTTCTGGTCATGCGATAATCATCCCATCGAATTCAGACGTTTTTGCGCCTGCTTAGCACCTTCGGTACCCGGGAATTTAGAGACCACCTGCTGATAAACCGCTTTGGCTTTCGCAGTGTCGCCTTTGTCCTGCATGATGACGCCCACTTTATACATCGCATCAGGCGCTTTTGGCGATTTCGGGTAATTTTTCACCACTGAGGCAAAATAAAACGCCGCATCGTCCTTTTTACCCTTGTTGTAATTCAGCTGACCGAGCCAGTAATTCGCATTTGGCTGATAAGTGGAATCAGGGTATTTCTTAACAAAGTTCTGAAACGCAGCAAGCGCGTCATCCTGACGAGATTGATCCTGCACCAGGGCAATGGCCGCGTTGTAGTCCGTATTCGCGTCACCGCTCTGTACAGGCGCACCTGTTGAAGCAGAAGCATCCGCAGCCGGAGCTGATGTCGCCGCACCGGTCTGATCGCCCGCGGCTGGCTGTGCTTGTGCTGCTGCACCACCGCTGCTCAGACTATCCATCTGCAGCAAAATCTGCTTCTGACGTTCCACAACCTGGTTCAACTGATACTGGCTTTCCTGAATCTGGCCGCGGAGAGAGTCAATATCGTTTTGGTTATCAGAAAGTTGTTGCTGGAGTTGGGTTAAAAGCTGGCTGTGAGCGTTAGAAATACGCTCGAGTTGAGTGACCCGGTCTTCTACCGAGCCTGAGCCGACACTACTGATTGGTGCCTGAGCAAAAGCGGCCCAGGGGGCCGCTATTCCAACCAGTAACGACAGACTCAACAGATGATGTCTGAAGTTACTGCTCATGCAATTCTCTTAGTAAACCAGTACGGCACGACGGTTTTTGGAGTAAGCCGCTTCGTCGTGACCCAGTACTGCAGGTTTTTCTTTACCGTAAGAAACGATGGAGATCTGGTCAGCAGAAACGCCTTTACCCTGCAGGTACATTTTAACAGCGTTAGCACGACGTTCACCCAGGGAGATGTTGTACTCTGGAGTACCACGTTCGTCCGCGTGACCTTCTACGGTGACTTTGTAAGATGGGTTGCTACGCAGGAAGTTAGCGTGAGCATCCAGCATCGCAGCGAAGTCAGAACGGATGTCGTATTTATCCAGATCGAAGTAAACGATGTTGTTCTGCTGCAGCTGCTGCATCTGAAGACGCGCTTGCTCTTCAGAAGACATGTTGCCATTGCCGTTCGCGTCCATACCGGTGCCGGCACCCATCATGCCTTCGCCGCTCTGGTCATTGCTGGCGTTCTTGTTAGAAGAACACGCTGCGATTGCCATTACAGGCAGAGCGATCATCAGCCCCTTCAGCACTTTGTTCAGTTGCATTTCTATGATTCCTTTAGTAATCAATTAATTATTATTTACAGATACGGCGACCAGGCAGGTGATTTTACCTGTCCATCAGTTGCCGGAATACGCGCTTTGAAACGCCCATCTGTAGAAACCAGATTCAGCACAGATCCCATCCCCTGAGAAGAGCTGTAGATTACCATCGTGCCGTTAGGTGCCAGACTTGGCGTTTCATCCAGGAACGTTGACGACAGAACTTGAACGCCACCCGCTACCAGATCCTGTTTGGCAATGTGCTGCTGCCCACCGTTGGAGCTCACCATTACCATAAATTTACCGTCGCTGCTCACGTCTGAGTTCTGGTTCTGCGAACCTTCCCAGGTAATACGCTGCGGAGCACCGCCGTTGATGTTGACTTTATAGATTTGTGGACGGCCAGCCTGGTCAGAAGTAAACGCCAGGTTTTGACTATCCGGGAACCATGAAGGTTCAGTGTTGTTGCTGCGACCGTCGGTCACCTGACGAATCTGGCCAGAGCCAATGTCCATCACGTACAGGTTCAGGCTACCGGTTTTTGACAGCGCAAACGCCAGTTTAGACCCGTCCGGAGAGAAGGAAGGCGCACCGTTGTGACGTGGGAAAGACGCCACCTGACGAACAGCACCGTTTGCCAGCGTCTGGATAACCAGCGCTGAACGGCCACTTTCGAAGGTTACATAGGCCAGTTTAGAACCGTCCGGAGACCAGGCTGGAGACATCAGCGGCTGAGAAGAACGTTTCACCAGGAACTGGTTGTAGCCGTCGTAGTCAGATACGCGCAGCTCATACGGGAACTGACCACCGTTGGTCTGCACCACATAAGCAATACGGGTACGGAACGCCCCTTTAATGCCGGTCAGTTTTTCAAATACCGCATCGCTGGCAGCGTGTGCCGCGTAGCGCAGGTACTGCTTCGTAACCTTGTAAGAGTTCTGTGCCAGAACGGTACCCGGTGCACCGCCGGTATCCACCAGCTGCCAGGCCACGTTGTAAGAGCCGTCCGGGTTAGGCGTAACCTGACCCACAACCACGGCATCAATACCCAGTGCAGACCATGCTGCAGGCTGTACTTCCTGCGCGCTGCCCGGCTGCTGCGGCAGACGAGAACGATCTAACGGGTTGAATTTACCGCTGTTACGCAGGTCAGCCGCCACGATGCCACCGGCATCTTCAGGTGCAGCGCCAGGACCGGCCCACTGGAACGGAACAACACCGATTGGGCGTGCCGAGTCCACCCCCTGGGTGATCTCGATACGTACTTCTGCGTGCAGTACTGCTGCCCACAGCATTAAAAAACTAAATGCTACACGTAATGCCTGCTTCATCATATCTCCCTTATCCGGGTAACCTTACCCACGATAATTTAGCAGAATGTTAACAAACTCAAATAGACAAAACTACCAGAACCCTGTGACTAAACCTGGTCTATTTTTCCCCGTTTGCACGGGGAAAATGTAACTTAAGGTTTGAAGTCCAGCGGCGCATTTTTGAAGACTTCGTAAACTGCCTGAGACGGCGGTTTAGGCATCTTCGCCTGACGCGCTGCAGCCAGGGCCGCAGTACATAAAGCCGGGTCGCCACCTTCAGACTTGATATCCAGCAGCATGCCGTCCGGAGCCAGTTTTATACGCAACGTACACGTTTTACCGGTATAGGAAGACGCATCATAGAATCGGCTTTCAATAGCGGATTTAATCTGCGCGGCATAACCGTTGATTTCAGCCCCTGTCGCACCGTTACTCTTAGTGTTACCACTTCCCGTCGGCGCTGCGTTGTTTCCTTTCGCCCCACCGCCCGTTTTCGGTGCATTCTTACCGGAGCTCAAATCGCCCAGCAGATCGTCAACCCCTGCGGCAGCAGCAGCTTTTTCAGCAGCAGCGGCCTTTTTGGCTGCCGCTTTATCAGCAGCAGCTTTCTTATCGGCAGCGGCCTTCTCAGCTGCAGCTTTCTTATCGGCGGCAGCCTTCTCAGCTGCAGCTTTTTTATCGGCAGCGGCTTTTTCAGCGGCGGCAGCTTTTTCTGCAGCCGCTTTCTCAGCAGCAGCCGCTTTCTTCGCGGCCTCGGCAGCAGCTTTCTTCTCTGCTTCCTGAGCGGCTTTTTTCGCGGCTTCCGCTTCAGCTTTCTTCTGAGCATCGGCAGCGGCTTTTTTCGCGGCTTCCGCTTCAGCTTTCTTCTGAGCATCGGCAGCGGCTTTCTTCGCGGCTTCCGCTTCAGCTTTCTTCTGAGCATCAGCAGCGGCTTTCTTCGCCGCTTCTGCCGCTAATTTTGCCTGGGCATCAGCCTGTGCTTTCGCGTCCGCTGCGGCTTTTGCTGCCGCCTCTTCCGCCTGCTTTTGCTGTTCCTGTGCTTTCTTCGCGGCCTCTTCGGCTTGCTTCTGCTGTTCCGCCTGCTCTTTCGCAGCTTCCTGCGCCTGCAAACGCTCTTTCTCAAGCTGCTTCAGACGCTCCTGCTCTGCGGCCTGCTTTTCACGCAGTTCTTCCGCCTGCTGTTGCGACTGTTTTTCACGCTGCTCTTCAGCCCGTTTGGCACTCGCCTTCTGCTGCTGTTCGCGATTATAGTTCTGTACTACCGCACCGGGATCCACCATCACGGCGTCAATGGAAGACCCTCCACCGCCACCGGCTGATGCATCAATATGCTCGTCGAACGAACTCCAGATCAGCGCTGCAAAGAGAATCACGTGCAGCACTGCGGAGACGATTATCGCTCGCTTAAGCTTGTCGTTCTGTTCGGTTGCCTTTGACACTATCGGTTCCCAAAAACTACGCGGATGATCAAATAGGTTGGGTCATTAAGCCAACTGACTTAACACCCGCACTATGTAGCAAGTTCAGCGCTTTAATAATTTCATCGTAGGGTACGTCTTTCGCGCCACCGATTAAGAAGACCGTTTTCGGATTTGACTCCAGACGACGCTGCGCTTCAGCAATAACCTGCTCAGGCGGCAGCTGATCCATACGATCTTTCTCAACCACGACGCTGTATTGCCCTACGCCGGAAACCTCAATGATAACCGGAGGATCGTCATTGGTGCTCACCGCCTGTGATTCTGTCGCATCCGGCAGATCCACTTCCACGCTCTGGGTAATGATTGGCGCTGTCGCCATGAAGATCAGCAGCAGTACCAGCAGGACGTCCAGCAGTGGAACGATATTGATTTCGGACTTGAGCTCGCGACGACCTCGTCCACGCGATCTGGCCATGGTTTACCCCTTGTTGCTCTCGGTGCTGGTAAACGCCTGACGGTGCAGAATCGCAGTGAACTCTTCCATAAAGTTGTCGTAGTTCAGTTCCAGTTTGTTCACGCGCTGGTTCAGACGGTTGTAAGCCATAACCGCAGGAATTGCCGCAAACAGACCGATAGCGGTCGCAATCAGTGCTTCAGCGATACCCGGTGCAACCATCTGCAACGTCGCCTGCTTCACCGCGCCCAGCGCGATAAAGGCGTGCATGATCCCCCACACGGTACCAAACAGGCCGATATACGGGCTGATGGAACCGACAGTGCCGAGGAATGGAATATGCGTTTCGAGATTTTCCAGCTCACGGTTCATGGAGATACGCATCGCACGCGAGGCACCTTCTACAACCGCTTCCGGCGCATGATTGTTTGCACGATGCAGACGAGCAAACTCTTTGAAACCGCTATAAAAAATTTGCTCGGAGCCTGTAAGGTTTTCACGGCGTCCCTGGCTTTCCTGATAAAGACGAGAAAGCTCAATACCCGACCAGAACTTATCTTCAAACGCTTCAGCTTCACGGCCAGCGGCATTGAGGATACGCGTTCTCTGGATGATGATGGCCCAGGATGCGATTGAAAAACCAATCAAAATCAACATGATAAGTTTAACCAGAAGGCTTGCCTTCAGGAACAAATCAAGGATATTCATGTCAGTCACTGCTTAAACTCCGCGACAATAGACTTAGGAAGCGCACGAGGCTTCATTATGGTTGGATCAACACAAACAATCAGCACTTCAGCTGAGTTCAGTACGGTATTCTCTGCGTTGACTATCCGCTGCGTGAAAACCAGTGAGGTCCCGCGCATTGATGTAATTTCAGTTTGGACTTCGAGCATATCGTCGAGTCTGGCAGGCGCAAAATACTCAAGCGTCATCTTGCGTACCACGAAGGCAACTCGCTCAGCCAACAGCACCTGTTGACTAAAGTGATGATGGCGCAGCATCTCTGTGCGTGCCCGTTCATAAAAAGCAACGTAGCTGGCATGGTAAACCACACCACCGGCATCGGTATCTTCGTAATAGACACGAACCGGCCATCGAAACAGCGTTGTATTCACTTTACATCCCGGTAATGCAACAAAAGTTAATGCTTTTAAACTTCGCTACTATACGCGCGGGAAAGAGGGTTGGGAATGGGAGAAAGTAAACGGAGAGTAAATTTTTATGGGCTCGGGTAAGCCCATAACGTTAACGGACATTTCTTATTCAGAAGAAGAAGAAAATCAAACCGGCGAGAAGCACCAGATCGGCAATCAGCGGGCAAAAAATTCCCTGCCAGTGAATGGCTTTCGGACGAAAGCCGACGCCGTGGATCACACCTGCGCACACCGCCCACATAATAAGAAAGCCGTGCCAGATTTCAAGCTCGCTGGTTTTCGCTGCAAAGCGCGAAGGGTCCCAGAAGATACAACCTGCCAGCAGTAATGCCATCACTAAAGAAAGCGCCCGTAACGGGCGCTTGTCCATTACCGCGTAAAGCGTCGCGATAATATTCATCAGTGTTTTTCTTCACCCGCTTTGGTCGCTTCGACGTGCTCAAGCGCCAGGGCAGTGATGACACCAAATGCACAGGCAAGAAGCGTCCCTAAAATCCATGCGAAATACCACATATTCAGCTCCTTACTTAGTACATAGAGTGGGTGTTGCTTTCGATATGTTCTTTAGTGATGCGACCGAACATTTTCCAGTAACACCAGGTGGTGTAGAGCAGGATAATCGGTACGAACACGCAAGCAACATACGTCATCAGGTTCAGCGTCAGCTGGCTGGACGTTGCGTCCCACATGGTCAGGCTAGCATTCAGCATGGTGCTGGATGGCATGACGAATGGGAACATCGCAATACCCGCCGTCAGGATGATGCACGCCAGGGTCAGCGAAGAGAACACGAACGCCAGCGCGCCTTTCTCCAGACGAGACGTCAACACGGTCAGCAGCGGCAGCAATACGCCCAGAGCCGGGATAGCCCACAGCGCAGGGGTATTGTTAAAGTTCACCAGCCATGCGCCAGCCTGACGCGCCACTTCTTTGGTCAGCGGATTAGACGGCGCAGTATGGTTGATTGCAGACGTCACCACGTAGCCATCGATGCCGTACACCACCCACACACCGGCCAGCGCGAAGCAGACCAGCGTGACCAGCGCAGCGACCTGAGCCGTCGCGCGAGAACGCAGGTGCAGTTCACCAACCGTACGCATCTGCAGATAGGTTGCGCCCTGAGTGATGATCATCGCCACGCTCACCACGCCGGCCAGCAGGCCAAACGGATTCAGCAGCTGGAAGAAGTTACCGGTGTAGTAAAGTCGCATGTATTCGTCCAGGTGGAACGGTACGCCCTGCAGCAGGTTACCGAACGCCACGCCGATCACCAGCGGTGGAACGAAGCTACCGATAAAGATGCCCCAGTCCCACATGTTGCGCCAGCGGGTGTCTTCAATCTTGGAACGGTAGTCGAAACCGACCGGACGGAAGAATAAAGAGGCCAGCACCAGAATCATCGCCACGTAGAAGCCGGAGAACGCAGCCGCGTAGACCATCGGCCAGGCAGCGAACAGCGCGCCGCCAGCGGTGATCAGCCACACCTGGTTACCGTCCCAGTGAGGGGCGATGGAGTTGATCATGATTCGACGCTCGGTGTCATTACGACCGAGGAAACGGGTGAGCATCCCCACCCCCATGTCGAAACCATCCGTGACGGCAAAACCGATCAGCAGAACGCCAACCAGCAGCCACCAGATAAAACGCAATACTTCATAATCGATCATTTGATGACTCCTGTCTTAGCGTGCCGGCTGAGTAGTCGCAGTGGACTGCTCGTAGTGATAGCGACCGGTTTTCAGGCTGCTTGGGCCAAGGCGCGCGAACTTGAACATCAGGAACAGTTCAGCCACCAGGAACAGGGTGTACAGACCACAAATCAGCAGCATGGAGAAGATCAGGTCGCCCGCTGTCAGGGACGAGTTCGCTACCGCCGTTGGCAGTACCTCACCAATCGCCCATGGCTGACGGCCGTACTCCGCAACAAACCAGCCGGATTCGATCGCGATCCACGGCAGTGGAATACCGTACAGCGCGGTGCGCAACAGCCATTTTTTCTCGCCGATGCGGTTGCGAATCACGGACCAGAAGGACGCCGCAATGATCAGCAGCATAATGATGCCGCAACCCACCATGATACGGAATGCGAAGTACAGTGGCGCAACGCGTGGAATCGAGTCTTTGGTTGCCATCTGGATCTGCGCTTCTGTCGCATCAGAAACGTTCGGGGTATAACGCTTCAGCAGCAAACCGTAACCCAGATCTTTCTTCACGTTGTTGAACTGGTCGCGAACGGCCTGGTCGGTAGAACCGGCACGCAGCTGTTCCAGCAGAGAGTAGGCTTTCATACCGTTACGGATACGCTCTTCGTGCTGAACCATCAGCTCTTTCAGACCGGTCACCTGCTTATCAACAGAACGGGTGGCGATGATACCCAGCGCATAAGGGATCTGAATGGCGAAGCGGTTTTCCTGCGCGTCCTGATCCGGAATACCGAACAGCGTAAAGGCAGCAGGCGCCGGTTGGGTTTCCCATTCGGCTTCGATGGCGGCCAGTTTGGTTTTCTGCACGTCACCCATTTCGTAACCGGATTCATCACCCAGAACGATAACAGAGAGGATTGCAGCCATACCGAAGCTTGCAGCGATAGCAAAGGAGCGCTTAGCAAACGCGAAGTCACGACCGCGCAGCATGTAGTAAGAGCTGATGCCCAGGACAAACATCGCGCCGCACACGTAGCCAGAAGCGACGGTGTGAACGAATTTAACCTGCGCAACCGGGTTCAGGACCAGCTCGGCAAAGCTGACCATCTCCATACGCATGGTTTCGAAGTTGAAATCAGACGCGATAGGGTTCTGCATCCAGCCGTTCGCCACCAGAATCCACAGCGCGGACAGGTTCGAACCTAATGCCACCAGCCAGGTCACCGCCATATGCTGGACTTTACCCAGACGGTCCCAGCCGAAGAAGAACAGACCTACAAAGGTGGATTCGAGGAAGAATGCCATCAGACCTTCAATGGCCAGCGGCGCACCGAAGATATCCCCTACATAGTGGGAATAGTAAGACCAGTTAGTCCCGAACTGGAACTCCATGGTCAAACCGGTTGCCACGCCCAGCGCAAAGTTGATACCAAACAACTTGCCCCAGAACTTGGTCATATCTTTATAAATCTGTTTGCCGGAGAGAACGTATACCGTTTCCATAATGGCCAGCAGGAACGCCATACCGAGCGTCAGTGGCACAAACAGGAAGTGGTACATCGCGGTCAAGGCAAACTGTAAGCGCGACAGTTCGACTATATCTAACATCATGACTCCTTGCTCATCGCATGAAGACTCCGAGAGTGGACCCCGTCAGAGAGAGATCCACACGCATGCCCCAATACAAATTATTCGCATCCTTGTCGTCGTTATTACCCTGAAGGAGGATAAAAACGATGACGTGAGGTTACAAATACGTTAATAAAAAACTCAAATTGATCCCGCAAATATAATACGCTGCAAAACCCTTACAATAAACAGGTTTTTATTGAATCACATTTACGTTTTTCGACGGCGATCAATTTATAGCAAAATTACCACTTTTCGGCCATTTTGATCGGGGACAATTTACCGCCTTTTGATGGGTTTTTCCAAGGATTAAACATTGATTTAAATCAAAAACAATCCGTTGTGTTAAATGTGTTTTGATGCAGTGAACATAGTAAAAACCATGTTAAAGATATGTATATAAAATACAATTAAGGTTATCAAGTCGATTGATGAATATAAACAGAAGTGATTTTTATTAACTCAGAAGCCCGAATGCCTAATTTATTCAGGACATAAATTTTAGTGCGTTTTTCGTTTTTTTCCATCCGCTCTCTTTAAGGTAAATAAATAACAATTATTTTACTTTTATCCACCTCTCTAATTAACACCATTTAGTGACTATTGCATGACGCCCGGCAGGCAATAAAAAAGGCCGCTTTACAGCGGCCAACCATGTCGAAACGGACATTTTTATACTTCAACGCCCCCCTTTCGGGGAGCAGCAGAGAGGACTTACTTAATGATGGATTTCAGTGCTTCGCCGATATCCGCCAGGCTGCGAACGGTTTTCACGCCTGCGGCTTCCAGCGCTGCGAATTTCTCATCAGCCGTACCCTTACCACCGGCGATGATCGCGCCTGCGTGACCCATACGTTTGCCTTTCGGCGCGGTCACACCCGCGATGTAACCGACAACTGGCTTGGTCACGTGTTCTTTGATGTAAGCAGCGGCTTCTTCTTCCGCGCTACCACCGATCTCACCGATCATCACGATCGCTTCGGTCTGTGGATCTTCCTGGAACAGCTTCAGGATGTCGATGAAGTTAGAGCCCGGAATTGGGTCACCGCCGATGCCCACGCAGGTGGACTGGCCGAAGCCGTAATCGGTAGTCTGCTTAACGGCTTCATAGGTCAGCGTACCGGAACGGGACACGATGCCCACTTTACCCGGCTTGTGAATGTGGCCCGGCATGATGCCGATTTTGCATTCGCCCGGGGTGATAACGCCAGGGCAGTTCGGGCCGATCATGCGCACGCCTGCTTCATCCAGCTTCACCTTCACGGTCAGCATATCCAGCGTCGGGATGCCTTCAGTAATAGTGATGATCAGTTTGATGCCTGCGTCAATCGCTTCCAGAATGGAGTCTTTGCAGAACGGTGCCGGAACGTAGATCACGGTCGCGGTTGCGCCCGTCGCTTCGACGGCTTCACGCACGGTGTTGAATACCGGCAGGCCCAGGTGCGTGGTGCCGCCTTTACCTGGCGTTACGCCGCCAACCATCTGCGTGCCGTAGGCAATCGCCTGTTCGGAGTGGAAAGTCCCCTGGCTACCGGTGAAGCCCTGGCAGATAACCTTGGTATCTTTATTAATTAAAACTGACATTATTTCCCCTCCACTGCGGCAACAACCTGCTGAGCTGCATCCGTCAGACTTTTCGCTGCAATAATATTCAGGCCGCTGTCAGCCAGTTTTTTCGCGCCGAGTTCAGCGTTGTTACCTTCCAGACGCACAACCACCGGAACGTTCACGCCCACTTCTTCTACCGCACCGATGATACCGTCGGCGATCAGGTCGCAACGAACGATGCCGCCGAAGATGTTCACCAGAACCGCTTTAACGTTGTCGTCAGAGAGGATGATTTTGAACGCTTCGGTTACGCGCTCTTTGGTTGCGCCACCGCCTACGTCGAGGAAGTTTGCTGGCTCACCGCCGTGCAGCTTAACGATGTCCATGGTGCCCATTGCCAGGCCCGCGCCGTTAACCATGCAGCCGATGTTGCCGTCCAGCGCTACGTAGTTCAGCTCCCACTGTGCAGCCTGCGCTTCACGCGGATCTTCCTGAGACTGGTCGCGCATTTCGCGCAGATCGGACTGGCGGAACAGCGCGTTGCCGTCAGCGCCCAGCTTGCCGTCGAGGCAGATCAGGTCGCCCTGGGTGGTGATCACCAGCGGGTTGATCTCGATCAGCGCCAAATCGCGCTCCAGGAAGATGTTCGCCAGACCCATGAAGATCTTGGTGAACTGCTGAACCAGCTTGCCTTCCAGGCCCAGTTTGAACGCCAGCTCGCGACCCTGGTAAGGCATTGGGCCCGCCAGCGGATCGATTGCCACTTTGTGGATCAGGTGCGGGGTTTCTTCCGCCACTTTTTCGATTTCCACGCCGCCTTCGGTAGACGCCATGAACACCACGCGACGGGAGCTACGGTCAACAACCGCGCCCAGGTACAGTTCTTTCGCGATGTCGGTCGCCGCTTCAACCAGGATCTGGTTAACCGGCTGGCCGTTCGCATCTGTCTGGTACGTTACCAGACGCTTGCCGAGCCAATGTTCAGCAAACGCACGAATCTCTTCTTTGCTCTTAACAACCTTCACACCGCCCGCTTTACCACGGCCACCAGCGTGAACCTGACACTTAACTACCCAAGGGCCGGAACCGATTTTAGATGCGGCTTCTTCTGCTTCACGCGGGGTAGTACAGGCATAACCCACCGGAGCCGGTAAGCCATACCGGGCAAACAGCTGTTTGGCCTGATATTCATGTAAGTTCATGTGTTCTATCCATCCTTCAGGTAATCGTTAGGTCGTGCTTTTATTGGCCCGGCAGCCATACGCCGCCGGGCAAGACTGCAAAACTAGACGTCCAGCAGCAGACGGGTTGGATCTTCCAGCAGCTCTTTAATCGCGACCAGGAAGCCCACGGACTCGCGGCCGTCGATCAGGCGGTGGTCGTAAGAGAGCGCCAGGTACATCATTGGCAGGATCTCAACTTTACCGTCAACCGCCATCGGGCGATCTTTAATGGCATGCATACCCAGGATCGCGCTCTGCGGCGGGTTAATGATCGGGGTAGACATCAGCGAGCCGAATACGCCGCCGTTGGTAATGGTGAAGTTACCGCCGGTCAGATCGTCTACGGTCAGCTTGCCGTCGCGGCCTTTTACAGCCAGCTCTTTAATGTTTTTCTCGATGTCAGCCATACCCAGGGTATCTACATCACGCAGAACCGGGGTGACCAGGCCGCGTGGAGTAGAAACCGCCATGCTGACGTCGAAATAGTTGTGGTAAACCACGTCATCGCCATCGATAGACGCGTTCACTTCCGGGTAGCGTTTCAGTGCTTCAACTACCGCCTTAACGTAGAAGGACATAAAGCCCAGACGGATACCGTGACGTTTTTCAAACGCGTCACCGTACTGCTTGCGCAGGTCCATGATTGGCTTCATGTTCACTTCGTTGAAGGTGGTCAGCATCGCGGTGGAGTTTTTCGCTTCCAGCAGACGCTCGGCCACGCGCTTGCGCAGGCGAGTCATTGGCACGCGTTTTTCGCTGCGGGCACCCAGAGCAGGCTGTGCTGCTGGTGCTGCCGCAGGGGCTTTCGCTTCTGCCTGAGCTGGCGCTTTCGCCAGGTGTTTGTCGATGTCTTCGCGGGTCAGACGACCGCCCACACCGGTGCCTTTGATGGCTGCCGGGTCAAGGCTGTGTTCAGCCAGCAGGCGACGGATCGCCGGGCTGAGAGCGTCGTTAGACTGTTCTTCCAGAGAAGCCTGCTGGCGCTGAGCCGGCGTAGAGGCTTTCTCTTCAGATTTCGCGCTGGACTCTTTGCCCGCGCTGTTGCCTTCACGCAGGCGACCCAGGATCTGACGAGAGGTTACGGTAGTACCTTCATCTTCCAGCACCGCGTCCAGAACGCCATCCGCCGAAGCCGGTACTTCCAGTACCACTTTGTCAGTTTCGATTTCTACCAGCACTTCATCGCGCTTAACGGCATCGCCTGGTTTTTTGTGCCAGGTAGCGACGGTCGCATCTGCTACGGATTCAGGCAGGTCGGGAACAAGAATATCTACGCTACTCATTTTGTATCCTTTTATTAATCGACGTTCAGCGCGTCATTGACCAGATCTTGTTGCTGCTTCTGGTGAACGGACATATACCCTACCGCCGGAGAGGCGGAGGCCGGGCGACCTGCATAACGCAGGGCTGACCCAAATGGAATCACTTCACGGAAATGATGCTGGCTGCAGTACCATGCGCCCTGGTTGAGCGGCTCTTCCTGGCACCAGACAAAATCATGTACGTGAGCATATTGTTTCAGCACTTCCTGCATCGCCTGATGCGGGAACGGATAAAGCTGTTCGATACGCACGATGGCGACATCTTTCTGATCGTTCTTGCGGCGCTGTTCCAGCAGGTCGTAATAAACCTTACCAGAACACATCACCACGCGCTTCACGCCCTGCGGATCCAGCTCGTCAATTTCACCGATGGCTGGCAGGAAGGTTCCGTTCGCCAGTTCTTCCAGGCTCGACACCGCCAGCGGGTGACGCAGCAGGGATTTCGGCGACATCACCACCAGCGGACGGCGCATACCGCGCAGCGCCTGACGACGCAGCATGTGGTAGACCTGAGCCGGGGTGGACGGCACGCAGACCTGCATATTCTGCTCGGCGCAGAGCTGCAGATAACGTTCCAGACGCGCGGAGGAGTGCTCCGGACCCTGACCTTCATAACCGTGCGGCAGCAGCATTACCAGGCCACACATACGGCCCCACTTCTGCTCGCCGGAGGAGATGAACTGGTCGATAACCACCTGCGCACCGTTGGCGAAGTCACCGAACTGCGCTTCCCAGATGGTCAGGGTGCGTGGTTCAGCGGTGGCATAACCGTATTCGAAGGCCAGAACCGCTTCTTCAGACAGCACGGAGTCCCAGACCTTGAACTGGCCCTGACCGTTGTGCACGTGCTGCAGCGGGGTGTAGGTTGAACCGTTGGACTGGTTGTGAACAACCGCGTGACGGTGGAAGAAGGTCCCACGGCCCGCATCTTCACCGGACAGACGAACAGGAATGCCTTCGTCAACCAGCGTTGCGTAAGCCAGCGTTTCAGCGCCGCCCCAGTCGAACAGCTTCTCGCCTGCCGCCATGGACTGACGGTCAGCGTAAATTTTCGCCACGCGAGACTGCATCTCGATAGCGTCCGGTACGGTGCTGATGCGTTTAGCCAGCTCCTGCAGGCGCTTCATCTCAACCTTGTTCGGGTAGCTCTCATCCCACTCGTGGTTGAGGTACGGCGACCAGGTAAAGGAGTGCATGTTCATCGGGCGCAGTTCTTTCACCACGCATTCACCCGCATCCAGCGCGTCGCGGTAGAGGTTGACCATTTCGGTCGCATCTTCCAGCGTCGTCACTTTGTCGCTCTCCAGCTTGTCAGCATAGATTTTGCGCGGGGTCGGGTGTTTTTTGATTTTCTGATACATCAACGGCTGGGTTGCACTTGGCTCGTCCGCTTCGTTGTGGCCGTGACGGCGGTAGCAGAAGAGGTCAATGAACACATCGCGTTTAAAGGTATTACGGAAGTCCAGCGCCAGACGGGTAACGAAAGCAACGGCTTCCGGGTCATCCGCGTTAACGTGGAAGATTGGCGCCTGCACCATCTTACCGATGTCGGTGCAGTACGGGGTAGAACGCGCGTCCAGCGGGTTAGAGGTGGTGAAGCCCACCTGGTTGTTGATCACGATGCGAACGGTACCGCCCACTTCATAACCACGCGCTTTCGACATGTTCAGGGTTTCCTGAACCACGCCCTGCCCTGTTACCGCCGCATCGCCGTGGATGGTAATTGGCAGAACTTTATTGCTGCTCGGCTCGTCCAGACGATCCAGACGCGCACGCACGGAACCGATAACCACCGGGCTAACGATTTCCAGGTGTGACGGGTTAAACGCCAGCGCCAGGTGAACCAGACCGCCTTCGGTTTCGATATCCGACGAGAAGCCCATGTGGTACTTCACGTCGCCGGTGCCAAGGTGTTCTTTATGTTTGCCCGCGAATTCGTCGAACAGGTCCTGCGGTTTTTTACCCAGCACGTTGACCAGCACGTTCAGACGACCACGGTGCGCCATGCCCAGTACCACTTCACGGGTGCCGCTCTTGCCTGCGTGACGAATCAGCTCTTTCAGCATCGGCACCAGCGCGTCGCCGCCTTCCAGCGAGAAGCGTTTTGCGCCCGGGAATTTCGCGCCCAGATAGCGCTCAAGCCCTTCCGCTGCGGTCAGTTCGTTCAGGAAGCGTTTTTTCTCGTCAGCCGAGAAGGTCGCGTGGCCCGCTACGGATTCGATGCGCTGCTGGATCCAGCGTTTCTCTTCGGTAGAGGTAATGTGCATGTATTCCGCGCCGATGGAGCCGCAGTAGGTTTGCTTGAGCGCGTCAATCAGATCGCCCAGCTTCATCGTGTCTTTGCCGATGGCAAAGGAACCTACGTTAAAGCTTTCCTGGAAATCGGCCTCGGTCAGATCGTGATACGCCGGATCGAGATCGGCCACACGGTCTTGCTGCCACAGTCCCAGCGGATCGAGATTCGCATGCTGGTGACCGCGGAAGCGATAAGCGTTGATAAGCTGCAGGACTTTAACCTGCTTCGCATTAGTGTCAGGGTCGGAAATCGCAGAAGAGTAACGTGAGGCATCCTTCGCCAGACGACGGAAATAATCACGTGTTTTGGAATGGAATTGATCCGGTTTGACCCCTGTGCCAGGCAACTGCTGGAACATGGAACGCCAGTTTGCGTCCACTGAGTCAGGATCGGTTAAGAAGTCTTCATAGAGCTGTTCAATCCAGCTCTGGTTCGCACCAGAAAGGAAAGAAGAGTCCAGCCAGGCTTTCATTGCGCCGTTCTGCATCGTGATCCCTTAAGCATTTTTATGCTTACTTTCGCCGTAGAAACTACCACGCACACCACGTGTACGTGCCGGGGTTCACCTGCGAGCTCTTTGTGGCCCGCGAAGGAACCTTTAGAAACTGTCTAAGGGTCTTTACCCTCACCCCTACCCTCTCCCTAAGGGAGAGGGGGAATGCCGTCGGCAGTTTTTAAAGATTTCCTGCAATCTGTCCCCTCTCCCTTAGGGAGAGGGTTAGGGTGAGGGGAACAGCGCTCCCCTCTCGCTACTTACGCACTGCGCTGCAGCAGCATCGACTTAATATGGCCGATGGCGCGCGTCGGGTTCAGCCCCTTCGGACACACACTGACGCAGTTCATGATGCTATGGCAGCGGAATACGCTGAAAGCGTCACTCAGCCCTTCCAGACGGCTGTCGGTTTCGGTGTCGCGGCTATCGATCAGGAAGCGATAGGCAGCCAGCAGACCGGCCGGGCCGATAAACTTGTCCGGGTTCCACCAGAACGACGGGCAGGACGTTGAACAGCATGCGCAGAGAATACACTCGTACAACCCATCGAGTTTTTCACGCTGCTCAGGAGACTGTAAGTGCTCGCGAGCGGGTGGATTTTGCCCATTATTCAATAAGTAAGGCTTAATCTTCTCATATTGTGCATAGAATTGCCCCATGTCTACCACCAAATCACGCACGACCGGCAGGCCTGGCAGAGGACGGATAACAATTTTCTGACCAGGACGCTGCAGCGCTGAAATTGGCGTGATGCAGGCCAGGC
The DNA here is from genome assembly GCF_000801755.2 of Enterobacter sp. E20. NCBI lineage: Bacteria > Pseudomonadati > Pseudomonadota > Gammaproteobacteria > Enterobacterales > Enterobacteriaceae > Enterobacter > Enterobacter sp. E20. The sequence goes on along the minus strand of NZ_CP012999.1, from coordinate 1,303,753 downwards.
CATTTTTGCCGTTCATGTTCACACCGTCAGAGCCACAAACCCCTTCACGGCAGGAGCGGCGGAACGACAGCGTAGGATCTTTTTCTTTCAGCTGGATTAACGCATCCAGCAGCATCATGTCGCGACCTTCTTCCGCTTCCAGGGTGTAGTCCTGCATACGCGGAGCATCATCAACATCCGGGTTATAACGATAAACTGAGAATTCGAGTTTCATTATCCTGTCTCCGCATTAGTAAGTACGAATCTTCGGCGGGAACGCCGGACGCAGTTTCGGTTCCATATTGACGCTACGACGCGTCATGGATTCCGACTCTGGCAGATACAGGGAATGGCACAGCCAGTTTTCGTCATCACGATCCGGGAAGTCGAAGCGGCTATGCGCGCCACGGCTTTCGGTACGGAAGTTTGCCGACATCGCCGTCGCGAACGCGGTTTCCATCAGGTTATCCAGCTCCAGGCACTCAACGCGCTGGGTGTTGAATTCGCTGGAGGTGTCGTCCAGACGGGCATTTTTCAGACGCTCGCGGATCGCTTTCAGCTGCTCAAGACCTTTGGCCATCGCGTCGCCTTCGCGGAATACCGAGAAGTTGTGCTGCATGCATTCCTGCAGCGCTTTACGGATTTCCACCGGATCTTCGCCGTTACGGTTACCGTTCCAGCGGTTGAGGCGCTCAAGAGAGGCATCAATTTCGTCGTCGGTTGCGTCACGCAGCGCGCCCTGCTCGGCAATGGATTCCTGCAGATGCAGACCGACTGCACGACCAAACACCACCAGATCCAGCAGGGAGTTGCCGCCCAGACGGTTTGCACCGTGTACGGATACGCAGGCAATTTCGCCTACCGCGAACAGGCCAGGAATAACCACGTCTTCGCCCTGCTCGTTTACGGTCAGCGCCTGACCGGTCACTTTGGTCGGAATACCGCCCATCATGTAGTGGCAGGTTGGGATAACCGGAATCGGCTCTTTCACCGGGTCGACGTGTGCGAAGGTGCGGGACAGCTCCAGGATGCCCGGCAGACGGGACTCCAGAACTTCTTTACCCAGGTGGTCGAGCTTCAGCTTCGCGTGTGGACCCCATGGGCCGTCACAGCCGCGGCCTTCACGGATTTCGATCATGATGGAACGCGCCACCACGTCACGACCCGCCAGGTCTTTCGCATTCGGGGCATAACGCTCCATGAAGCGCTCGCCGTGCTTGTTCAGCAGGTAACCACCTTCACCGCGGCAGCCTTCTGTTACCAGAACGCCCGCACCGGCGATACCGGTTGGGTGGAACTGCCACATCTCCATATCCTGCACCGGCACGCCCGCGCGGATAGCCATACCGACACCGTCACCGGTGTTGATGTGGGCGTTGGTGGTGGACTGATAGATACGGCCTGCGCCGCCGGTAGCCAGCACGGTAGCGCGGGCTTTGAAGTAAACCACTTCACCGGTTTCGATGCACAGCGCGGTACAGCCGACGATTGCGCCATCGGCGTTTTTCACCAGATCCAGCGCGTACCACTCGGAGAAGATGGTGGTATGGTTTTTCAGGTTCTGCTGATACAGGGTGTGCAGCAGTGCGTGACCGGTACGGTCAGCCGCCGCCGCGGTACGTGCCGCCTGCTCGCCGCCGAAGTTTTTCGACTGGCCGCCAAACGGACGCTGATAGATGGTGCCATTTTCCAGACGGGAGAACGGCAGACCCATGTGGTCCAGCTCCAGAATCGCTTCCGGGCCGGTTTTACACATATATTCGATGGCATCCTGGTCGCCGATGTAGTCGGAACCTTTTACCGTGTCGTACATGTGCCATTCCCAGTTATCTTCATGGGAGTTGCCCAGCGCAACGGTGATACCGCCCTGCGCAGACACAGTGTGGGAACGGGTCGGGAAAACTTTAGAGAGCAGCGCACAGGTCTGGCCGCTCTGGGAAATTTGCAGTGCGGCACGCATACCTGCGCCACCGGCACCAATTACAACAGCATCAAATTCTCTGACTGGCAGTTTCATTACACACCCCACACCACAACGAATCCATAAATAACGTAAACCACCAGTGCAACAACAATGGCCAGCTGCAGTGGGAGGCGAATCGCCAGCGGTTTAACGTAATCGGTCAACACCTGCCACATGCCAATCCAGGCATGAATAAGGATGGAGAACAGAGCCAGCAGGGTGAACACTTTGGTGAAGGCGGATCCGAAGAACCCACTCCAGATTTCCCACGTCAGCGTGCCGCTGGTCGCGAAGAAACCGATCATATAGATGATGTAAAGAGTGAGAACGATGGCGGTAGCACGGACCAGAATGAAGTCATGTACGCCGTTGCGTCCTAATGCGGAGGCGTTGCTTACCATACGAGAACTCCTGCGAGAAGTGAAAGCACGACAGTAATCACAAATGAAATGTTAGCGGAGCGTTTCCCGGCTTCGAAAGTCTCTTCCAGGTAGCCAAAGTCCATCAGCATATGGCGAACACCCACGACGACGTGGTACGCCAGCGCGGTCAGAATGCCCCACATGATAAATTTCACGAAGAAGCTGTTCATGATGGCGGAGGCCTGGAGGAATCCTTCAGGGGAAGAGAGGCTGGTGCCCAGTAACCACAGCAAAATACCGACCGCCACAAACGTAATCACACCAGAAACACGGTGCAGAATGGACGCTATTGCTGTTACAGGGAACCGGATCGTTTTGAGATCCAGATTGACAGGTCTTTGTTTTTTCACATTTCTTATCATGAATAACGCCCACATGCTGTTCTTATTGTTTCCTTCCTCCGGACTGCGATGCGGGTCAAGCAGCGTTCCTTTTCTATAACTGCGCGTCATGCAAAACACTGCTTCCAGATGCTTAAACGACACGTTACAACGCTGGGTGGCTCGGGATTGCAGGGTGTTCCGGAGACCTGGCGGCAGTATAGGCCGTTCACAAAATCATTACAATTAACCTACATACAGTTTGTCGGGTTTTCTCTGGAACAGTGATCAGGGTCACGATAACAACATCTTTTTAATTTTTAATCATCTGATTTGACAAATGTTAAACAATATTGTTACAAACGTCATCAGAAAAGGCATATAATGCGCAAAAGTTATGAGGTCTCTCTTTCACCTGACAAATAGTTATGTAACAGTGTGATGGTATTGACCGAAGTTATCAGGACAGTTATTAGTGATATACAGGTTTGAATAATTCGGACTGCAAAAACGCTGATTTGCTGTTGTTTCACTGATATTTCATTCGTTTACCTGCAAGGCGCCATAGCTCTGTACCCTGGTTTGTCCTCGTGAGCTGAGCGGTAAGCCAAATAACAATCTGGTAACGGTGATTAACAGCTGAAAGCAAATCCGGTAAAGCGCAGTCTTAAGCATAAGGCGCTAAGGAGACCGTAAATGGCTGATACAAAGGCAACGCTCACCCTAAATGGTGACACTGCTATTGAACTGGATGTGCTAAAAGGCACGCTCGGTCAGGATGTTATTGATATCCGTACGCTGGGCTCTAAAGGTGTATTCACCTTTGACCCTGGATTTACCTCTACCGCATCTTGCGAATCCAAAATCACCTACATTGACGGTGACGAAGGTATCCTGCTCCATCGCGGCTTCCCCATCGATCAGTTAGCCACCGAATCCAACTATCTGGAAGTGTGCTACATCCTGCTGAACGGCGAAAAACCGACGCAGGCGCAGTACGATGAATTCAAAACCACCGTGACCCGTCACACCATGATCCATGAGCAGATTACCCGTCTGTTCCATGCGTTCCGTCGTGACTCTCACCCGATGGCGGTGATGTGCGGGATTACCGGTGCGCTGGCGGCGTTCTACCACGACTCCCTTGACGTGAATAACCCGCGTCACCGCGATATCGCGGCGTTCCGCCTGCTGTCCAAAATGCCTACCATGGCGGCGATGTGTTACAAATACTCCATCGGCCAGCCGTTTGTGTATCCGCGCAACGACCTCTCCTACGCGGGCAACTTCCTGCGCATGATGTTCTCCACGCCGTGCGAAGAGTACGAAGTGAACCCGGTGCTGGAACGCGCGATGGACCGTATTCTGATCCTGCACGCTGACCACGAACAGAACGCCTCTACCTCTACCGTCCGTACCGCGGGCTCTTCAGGCGCGAACCCGTTCGCCTGTATCGCTGCGGGCATCGCCTCCCTGTGGGGACCGGCGCACGGCGGCGCGAACGAAGCGGCACTGAAGATGCTGGAAGAGATCAGCACCGTTGAGCACATTCCTGAGTTCGTGCGTCGTGCGAAAGACAAGAATGACTCCTTCCGCCTGATGGGCTTCGGTCACCGTGTTTACAAAAACTACGACCCGCGCGCTACCGTCATGCGTGAGACCTGCCACGAAGTGCTGAAAGAGCTGGGTACCAAAGATGACCTGCTGGAAGTGGCGATGGAGCTGGAACACATCGCGCTGAACGACCCGTACTTCATCGAGAAGAAACTCTACCCGAACGTCGATTTCTACTCTGGCATTATTCTGAAAGCGATGGGCATTCCGTCTTCCATGTTCACCGTGATCTTCGCCATGGCCCGTACCGTAGGCTGGATTGCGCACTGGAACGAAATGCACAGCGAAGGCATGAAAATCGCCCGTCCTCGTCAGCTGTATACCGGCTACGAGCAGCGTGATTTTAAGTCTGATATCAAGCGCTAACAGAAGTTGGGTGCGGCCTGATGCCCTCACCCCAGCCCTCTCCCACAGGGAGAGGGTGAACACCTTAAAAACGGTAACCCCTGAGTTACCGTTTTACTTTTATTTCTGGCAGTGCGGGCACCAGTAAAAGGGTCTCGAAGAAAGCATAATCCTGTCAATAATCCCGCCGCATCGCTCGCACTTTTTCCCCGCCCGATGAAACACCTTGAACCGGAACAGCGCCCCGTGATGCGTGTTCTCATCCACCACGCCGCGCGTGTTGTACGACAGCCGCGGAATATCCAGCAGCGCGTGGGATAACGCCTCCAGCTGTTCATCGCTCAGCTGAGACGCTTTATGCTGCGGCGCCAGCCCGACTTCCCATAAGATTTCGACCCGCAAATAGTTGCCTAAGCCAGCCAGGAAAGCCTGATCGAGCAATAACCCGGAAAACTGCCGGTTGCGGAATTTAGGGGATAGCAGCCGGGCCTTCACGTCGCTTGCCGTCAGGCGCATGTCCAGCACGTCCGGCCCGACCCGATGCAGGAACGGGTGCGTCAGCAGCTGCTCCGGCGTTAACATTTCGATATCCGACGCGCTATAGAGCAGGATCGCTTTATCCGCCGTTTGCAGCCTGACGCGCAGCACGCGGGTGGTTTGCGGCAGCTCGTCCGCCTCCACCACGCGCCAGACGCCGTAAAGCTGGTTATGGCTATATAACGTCAGGTTATGTGAAAAGTGCGTGAGCAAGGCCTTGCCGCGCGTTTCAATATGGGTCACCGTCTGGCCCACCAGCTGTGATTCAAACGGTTTCAGTTGAGGAAAAGCAAACCAGACATCCGTCAGGGGTTTGCCCTTTATCGCCGCCTCCAGGCTATCCGCCGCGCGGCGGATCTCCGGACCTTCAGGCATTTTTGTGTCCTTATCGTCATTATTCGGCGCTGACGAGGATACCCTCTTCAGAAAACGCTGCCCGCAAGCGGCGCGCGAACTGGAGCGCATGCTCGCCGTCGCCGTGTAAACATACCGTATCGGCCTGAACGTTTGCCGCTGTTCCATCCACGGCGGTCACCCGCCCGGCGCGCACCATCTCCAGCGTCTGCGCCAGCGCTTTGCCTTCATCGGTAATCAGCGCCCCGGCCTGCGTCCTCGGCACCAGGCTGCCGTCCGGCTGGTATCCCCGATCGGCAAACACTTCCTGACGCGTGGTCAGCCCCAGCCGCTGTCCGGCGCGAATCAGCTCGCTTCCCGCCAGACCCACAAGGATCAGCTGCGGGCTGCAGTCCCACACCGCGCGGGCAATGGCGTCCGCCAGATCCGCATCTTTCGCCGCCTGGTTGTAAAGCATGCCGTGCGGCTTCACGTGGCGCATCACGCCGTTCTGGGCGCGCACCATCGCCTCCAGCGCGCCGATCTGGTAGAGCACCTGCGCGTAGACCGTCTCAGGGGGAAGATCCATCGCCGTGCGGCCAAAGTTTTCCCGATCGGGAAAGCTGGGGTGAGCCCCAATCGCGACGCCGTTTTTAATAGCATTACGCACGCTCTCCAGCATGGTTTGGGCATCCCCCGCGTGAAAGCCGCAGGCGATATTGACCGAGGTGACCAGGGTCATCAGTTCCGCATCAGCGCTGCTTCCCTCCCCCAGATCGGCGTTCAAATCAATCTTTACCATCAAGCCTCCACGCCAGCTGCTCGAGATAACGCTGCTGATCCTGCCGCGCTTTTAGCGCCTCCTCCAGCGAACACTGCACGAAGTGAATCGGCTGACCGAGGGGAATTTGCGCCAGATGGTAGCGATCCGCTTCAATGATGCAGGCAATGCGCGGATAACCGCCGGTAGTTTGCGCATCGTTCATTAACACGATGGGCTGACCGTTCCCCGGCACCTGAATAACCCCCGGCAATAAACCGTGGGAGAGCAGTTCCCGGTCCGTCGTGCGGGTCAGCGGCTGACCCTGCAGGCGGTAGCCCATGCGGTTACTCTGCGGGCTGATCTTCCACGGCGCGCGCCAGAAGGACTCTTTAGAAGCCTCGTCGAACTCATGATATTCCGGCCCCGGTAAGGCGCGGATCTGGTTTCCCCACAGCAGCTGTTTTACGCCCTGCGTGGTCGAGAAATGGCGCGCGGAGGCTTTGATTGCCAGCCGATCGCCGTCGCGCAACAAACGTCCTTCGTGACCGCCGATCCCGGCTTTTTGATCGGTACTCGATGAACCTAATACCTCCGGCACGTCGATGCCGCCAGCCACCGCGAGATAGCTACGCACGCCGTGCAGCGGACGTTTGAGCGTCAGGCGCTGCCCGGCTTTCGCCCGCAGCCGCCAGCCGGTCCACACCGCTTTGCCATCCAGCGTCGCATCACACCCTGCGCCGGTTAAGGCAAACCAGGTCTCCTGACCAAACTCAATCACACACTGACCCAGCGTAATTTCTAGCGCCGCCGTGCTGCCTGGGTTGCCCACAAGCAGGTTAGCAATCTCCAGCGAAGGACGGTCAAGCGCACCGCAGTAGCTCACGCCCGACTGGCGAAGACCAAAGCGCCCGGCATCCTGTACGGAGGTGTAAAGCCCGGCGCGAATAAGCGTTAACATACCCCCTCCTTCTGCGGGATAAAGCGAAGGGTATCGCCGGGACGCAGGAGTATTGGCGTCTCCAGCCCGGGTTCAAATAACGGTGTAGCGGTATGCCCAATAAGCTGCCAGCCGCCGGGCGATGTCAGGGGATAAACGCCGGTCTGCTCGCCGCCGATAGCCACCGTTCCCGCCGGCACGCTCACGCGCGGCTCGGCACGGCGTGGCGTATGCAGCCGGGGAGATAACCCGCCCAGATACGGGAATCCGGGCTGAAACCCCAGGAACCAGACCACGTAGTCAACCGAGCTGTGCAGCTCAACAACCTGCTTTTCGGTTAATCCGCAGTGGTCTGCCACCACGCCAAGATCCGGCCCACCCGTACCGCCATAAACGACCGGGATCTCAATGGCGCGCGATTCCGGCTCCAGCGCCTCGCTCTCTTCCCACCAGCGCTGCAAACGCTCAATGGCATCCAGCGCCAGGGTATGCGGGCTACGCAGCACCACGGTGATGTTATTCATCCCCGGAATGGCTTCAACCACCTCCGGTAGTTCGGCCAGACGCTGGGTCAGCCGCCAGATACGCTTTTGCGTGGCAAGCGTCACCGGTGGTTCAAGCTCCAGAACCACGGCGGTTTCACCCAGAAGATAACAACGCGCTCGCTGCACTTAACTACCTCTCGTCAGGCTGGGTTAGGGATATCAATAAAGGTCACATCCAGATCGGTATTTTCCGTCAGCCACTCACTGAGGGCGCGAATGCCGCCGCGCTCGGTGGCATGATGGCCAGCCGCGTAAAAATGCAGCCCCTGTTCACGCGCCGAATGAATGGTCTGCTCGGAAACTTCGCCGGTGATAAAAGCATCGACGCCGAAACGCGCGGCGCTGTCGATAAAGCCCTGACCGCCACCGGTACACCATGCGACACGCTTCACCGTATCCGGACCGGTATCACCGCTCCACAGCGGACGACGGCCCAGGCGCGCTTCAATCCACGAGGCCAGCTCCAGTCCAGGAACCGGCATCGCCAGCTCGCCCCACGGCACCAGCGGCTCAATTTCCCCCATCACGGTAATCCCCAGTAGCTGCGCCAGCTGGACGTTGTTGCCGAGCTCCGGGTGCGCATCCAGCGGCAGATGATAGCCGTACAGGTTGATGTCATTAGCCAGCAGCGTTTTCAGACGATTGCGCTTCATCCCGCGAATAATCGGCGATTCGTTTTTCCAGAAGTAACCGTGATGAACAATCACCGCGTCGGCGTTCTGACGAACGGCCTCGTCCAGCAGCGCCTGGCTTGCCGTCACGCCGGTGATAATTTTTTGCACCGTCTCACGACCTTCAACCTGGAGCCCGTTCGGGCCGTAATCGCTGAAAGAGGTACTGTTCAGTTTTTCGTTAATCAGGCTTTCCAGTTCGCTGTTTTTCATCATCACTCTCTTATGCTTTGCGGGCAGCTTCGTACGCCGCCAGCGTGGCGACACGCGCCTGTTTATGGTCGACAATCGGACGAGGGTAATCCAGCTTTACACGCTGTTTATCCGCCCATGCCCACGGTTCGTGGATCGCTTTAGCAGGTATAGCGTTAAGTTCAGGAACCCAGCGGCGGATAAACTCGCCGTCCGCATCAAATTTTTGCCCCTGCGTGGTCGGATTAAAAATCCGGAAATAGGGCGCGGCATCGGTGCCGGTAGAGGCTGCCCACTGCCAGCCGCCGTTATTCGCGGCGAGATCGCCATCGATCAGCTGAGAGATAAAATAGCGCTCTCCGATACGCCAGTCGATAAGCAGATCCTTCACCAGAAAGCTGGCGGTAATCATCCGCAGGCGGTTATGCATCCACCCCGTCTCGTTAAGCTGACGCATGGCGGCATCGACTATCGGGTAACCCGTCTGCCCGCTTTGCCAGGCTTTAAGCTGCTTATCATTCGATTGCCACTTTACATTATCGGTCCAGCCAATGAAGGGCCGATGCTTACATAAACCTGGATGAAAGGTCATCAGATGACGATAAAACTCGCGCCAGATAAGTTCATTCAGCCAGACAGACCCTGCGCCCCCCTCCAGCGCCTGCGGCTGCTCCGCCAGCAGGCGATGCAAACACTGGCGCGGTGAGATCGCGCCCAGCGCCAGACAGGCCGACAGGCGGCTGGTGCCCTCGATGGCGGGAAAATCCCGACGCGCGTCGTAATATCCCGCGTCCTGCTTGCAGAACTGGCGCAGTTGGGCGATGGCCGATTTCTCATCGGCGGGGAACAGCGTTTTATCAAACGGCTGCTGAGGGTAATCAAACGTCAGCTCAGGCAGAACCTTTATGGCTTCGCCTCGTACGGCAGGCGCGGCAACGCACTCCGGCAGCGCCTCTTTCAGACGTTTGATAAAGGCATTTTTAAACGGCGTAAAAACTTTATACATCTCGTGGTTGCCGGTCACCACGCTGCCCGGCGCCAGCATCACGCTGTCATCAAACCCTTGACAGACCACCCCTTCCAGCATCTTCTCCAGCTGGCGGTCGCGCTGCTGTTCGTTGAATTCGTACTGATAGTTGTAAAAAAGATGCGTGACGTTGTGCTGCTTACATGTCTCCTGCACCGTCTGAAGCTGTGCGGCAAAATCACCCACTTCTTTATAGAGAAGCGGTATGCCTTTCCCGGCAAGCGAGTGCTGCAGATCGTTCAGATACGCCCGGAGCAAAGCCGCCTGCCGGGGGGCCATATCGTGCTGCCGCCACTGCTCGGGCGTGGCCATAAACAGGGCCAGTACGTTAGCGTCTTTGGCGCGGCAGGCTGCCGCAAGGGCGATGTTGTCATGTACGCGCAGGTCCGCGCGAAACCAAACCAGATGGGTGGGCATAAAACTCCAGGCAATTATCCATTATGTCCGTAAGGGCATGCCGTAAAAGGAAAAAGCATGCATTGAACTACTTTGCCATGAAGTGTAGACGGGATGAAATAAAAAAGGCCGCCCGAGGCGGCCTTAGCGCTACTTGTCCTGCGCTATCGTGGTTAACGCGACAAACCCATTAGGTTCATCGCTCTTTACAACGAGTACGCTGGCGACAATGAACGCGATGCAAAAATAGCGTTTCATTATGCGGTCCCTGCTGCTAACCGCTCCACCGTTCACCACCGGTGATAAGGCGGTGGACACAAGCCCGGGTAGGCGGGCTGCTTTACGGCTGTAAGTACACCTTTCCCAGGACCGATGCCCATTTGCGAGATGGCGGAAAGGGACGCAGCATCATAATTAACATCCGCTGCGAAGGTAAGATACTCGAATAAAATTAGGAATTTATAAAGGCTTCGAGGGATTGCCATCTGCTTACAGGAAGGTATGATAAAAACCCCGGGTAGGGGCTGCAAGACCACCCAACGGACCGCGAATCCCGAGGGACAAAAAAACCGCCAACAGTAATGTGGCGGTTTTTTTTATTGCTATGTGTAGTCTTAGTATCAGTAGAAATCGCAGGTCGCTTTCTCGGCCTGATCCATCCACACCGGCTTCTCGCTGGTTTTCGCCCAGACGCGGTGCAGATAGCTGTAAAAACGTGCACGATCTTTCCAGAACAGCATCACCGGCAGAGCCAGCACGCCAGCCACTACGGCGAAAGCGCGGCGCAAGAACACGATATGAGCCGGATACTCTTTATAAAGATCCATATTTTCTCCCCTATAGTTGGCCGGAAACGTCATCCGGAAAATTCAAAATCTGTGACCTGGCTAAAATAATATCGCTTTGTTTGTAATTTTACTACTCATCCGACCACTTATTTTTGCCCATTTAGTGAATATTTACATTCACGCCGTAATTAAGTTACAAAAAAGTTAACAGTTTACTTATCAATAGTTAAATTGTGGGCTTTGCCATTTTTATACTTTTTTTACACCCGCCCTCCCCATTTTTGCGAAATCTTTGCGCCGGAAATCCTACCGTTAGTACAACAACGAAAGTCACCTGGAGGTGGATTGTGAGTGCAGGTCTTATTGCCGGCATCGTGCTGGTGTTCCTGTTATTGGGTTATCTGGTCTATGCCCTGATAAATGCGGAGGCCTTCTGATGGCTGCTCAGGCGTTTCTGCTTATTGCCAGCTTCTTAGTGGTACTGTTCATTCTGGCAAGGCCACTGGGATCGGGACTGGCACGATTGATCAACAACGTTCCTTTGCCCGGCACGGGAAGCGTTGAAAAAGGGATCTGGCGCGTGCTGGGAATAGACGATCGGGAGATGAACTGGCGTCAGTATCTGATCGCCATTCTGCTGCTGAATATCGTTGGGCTCATTGCGCTTTTTGCCATGCTGATGTTGCAGGGCATCCTGCCGCTGAATCCGCAACAGTTACCGGGCCTGTCCTGGCATCTTGCGCTGAACACGGCGGTGAGCTTTGTCACTAACACCAACTGGCAGTCCTACGCCGGTGAAACCACGCTGAGCTATTTCAGCCAGATGGTCGGGTTAACCGTGCAAAACTTCCTCTCGGCCGCCAGCGGTATCGCCGTGATCTTCGCGCTGACGCGTGCGTTTGCGCGTCAGAAAATCAATACCCTGGGTAACGCGTGGGTGGATTTAACCCGAATTACGCTGTGGATCCTGCTGCCAATTGCGCTGCTGATCGCGCTGTTCTTCATCCAGCAGGGCACCCTGCAAAACCTGATGCCTTACGCGCCCTATACCTCGCTGGAAGGTGCAAAACAGCTCCTGCCGATGGGGCCAGTAGCGTCACAGGAAGCCATCAAAATGCTCGGGACGAACGGGGGTGGCTTCTTCAACGCCAACTCGTCGCATCCGTTTGAAAACCCTACCGCACTAACCAATTTTGTGCAGATGCTGGCGATTTTCCTGATCCCCGCCGCGCTCTGCTTCGCCTTTGGTGACGTGGTTAACGATCGACGTCAGGGCCGCACCCTGCTCTGGACGATGTCACTTATCTTTGTGGTCTGCGTGGCGCTGGTGATGTGGGCTGAATGGAGCGGCAACGGCCATTTCATGCAGCTTGGGGCCAACAGCAATATCAATATGGAAGGTAAAGAGAGCCGCTTTGGCATTCTTGCCAGCAGCCTGTATGCGGTAGTCACCACGGCGGCCTCGTGCGGGGCAGTCAACGCCATGCATGATTCCTTTACGGCGCTGGGTGGCATGATCCCGATGTGGCTGATGCAGATTGGCGAAGTCGTCTTTGGCGGCGTGGGCTCGGGTCTTTACGGCATGCTGCTGTTCGTGCTGCTGGCGGTATTTATTGCCGGTTTGATGATTGGCCGCACTCCGGAATATCTCGGTAAAAAAATCGACGTTCGCGAGATGAAATTAACCGCGCTGGCGATTCTGGTCACCCCTGCGCTTGTGCTGCTCGGCACCGCGCTGGCGCTGATGACCGAGGCCGGACGCAGCGGCATCTTTAACCCCGGCATTCACGGTTTTAGCGAAGTGCTGTATGCCGTCTCCTCTGCCGCCAACAACAACGGCAGCGCCTTTGCGGGCTTAAGCGCCAACTCACCGTTCTGGAACTGCCTGCTGGCGTTCTGCATGTTTGTGGGTCGCTTCGGGATCATTGTGCCGGTCATGGCGATTGCCGGATCGCTGGTGAATAAAAAAATCCAGCCGACCACCACCGGGACATTACCAACCCACGGCGCGCTGTTTATCGGCCTGCTGACGGGTACCGTGTTACTGGTCGGCGCCCTGACCTTTATCCCCGCCCTCGCGTTAGGCCCGGTCGCGGAATACCTCTCTTTACGCTGATTTTGCGGAGAAATTGTCATGAGTCGTAAACAACTGGCCCTGTTCGAACCGTCATTAGTTCGCCAGGCGCTCATGGATGCGGTGAAAAAGCTGAGTCCGCGCGTGCAGTGGCACAACCCGGTGATGTTTATTGTCTGGGCGGGAAGCGTGCTGACCACCGCCCTGGCGATTGCCATGGGAACGGGCCACATGCCGGGAAATGCAACGTTTACCGGCGCCATCAGCCTGTGGCTGTGGTTTACCGTGCTGTTCGCCAACTTTGCGGAAGCGCTGGCGGAAGGCCGGAGTAAAGCCCAGGCCAACAGCCTGAAAGGGGTGAAGAAAACCGCCTTCGCGCGCAAGCTGCGTGAACCGAAATACGGCGCGCAGATGGACCACGTTCCGGCGGATGAACTGCGCAAAGGCGATGTGGTGCTGGTGGAAGCCGGTGACATTATCCCTTGCGACGGTGAAGTCATCGAAGGGGGCGCCTCGGTGGATGAAAGCGCCATTACCGGGGAGTCCGCGCCGGTTATCCGTGAGTCCGGCGGCGATTTCGCCTCCGTGACGGGCGGGACGCGCATTCTCTCCGACTGGCTGGTGATCCAGTGTAGCGTTAACCCGGGGGAAACCTTCCTCGACCGGATGATCGCCATGGTGGAAGGCGCCCAGCGCCGTAAAACACCGAACGAGATCGCCCTGACCATCCTGCTGGTGGCCCTGACCATCGTCTTCCTGCTGGCAACCGCGACCCTGTGGCCGTTCTCCGCCTATGGCGGCACCGCGGTCACCATCACGGTGCTGGTGGCGCTGCTGGTCTGCCTGATCCCCACCACCATTGGTGGCCTGCTGTCAGCCATCGGCGTAGCCGGCATGAGCCGTATGCTCGGTGCCAACGTCATCGCCACCAGCGGGCGTGCGGTTGAAGCCGCCGGTGACGTGGACGTCTTACTGCTGGATAAAACCGGGACCATTACCCTCGGTAACCGCCAGGCGTCAGATTTCCTGCCCGCCCCGGGCGTGGATGAAAAAACGCTGGCGGATGCCGCGCAGCTCTCTTCGCTTGCAGATGAAACCCCGGAAGGCCGCAGTATCGTGATCCTCGCCAAGCAGCGCTTTAACCTGCGCCAGCGCGACGTTCAGAGCCTTCACGCTACTTTCGTGCCCTTCACGGCGCAAACCCGCATGAGCGGCATTAACATTCAGGATCGCATGATCCGTAAAGGCTCTGTTGACGCCATCCGTCGCCACATTGAGGCCAACAATGGCCACTTCCCGCCGGAAGTGGACAGCCTGGTCGAAAGCGTGGCCCGTCAGGGGGCAACGCCGCTGGTGGTGGCCGAAGGGGCACACGTGCTGGGGGTGATTGCCCTGAAGGATATCGTCAAAGGCGGCATCAAGGAGCGCTTTGCCCAGCTGCGTAAAATGGGGATCAAAACGGTGATGATCACCGGGGATAACCGTCTTACCGCCGCGGCGATTGCCGCCGAAGCGGGCGTGGATGATTTTCTTTCTGAAGCCACACCGGAAGCAAAACTGGCGCTGATTCGTCAGTATCAGGCGGAAGGCCGTCTGGTGGCGATGACGGGCGACGGTACCAACGATGCCCCTGCCCTGGCGCAGGCCGACGTGGCGGTGGCGATGAACTCCGGTACCCAGGCGGCAAAAGAGGCGGGCAACATGGTCGACCTCGACTCTAACCCGACCAAGCTGATTGAAGTGGTGCACATCGGCAAGCAGATGCTGATGACGCGCGGGTCGCTGACTACGTTCAGTATCGCCAACGACGTGGCGAAATATTTCGCCATCATTCCGGCGGCGTTTGCTGCGACCTACCCGCAATTAAACGCGTTGAACGTGATGCACCTGCACTCTCCGGCATCGGCCATTCTGAGCGCAGTGATCTTTAACGCCCTGATTATTGTCTTCCTGATCCCGCTGGCGCTGAAAGGCGTGAGCTATAAGCCGCTCACCGCCGCCGCCATGCTGCGCCGCAACCTGTGGATTTACGGCCTGGGCGGGCTGGTGGTGCCCTTCATCGGTATCAAGGTTATCGACCTGCTGTTGACGCTGTTCGGCCTGGTTTAAAAGGTGAATCAAATGACGATGTTACGCCCCGCTATACTTCTGTTTATTCTGCTGTCTCTCATTACCGGCGGGCTGTACCCGCTGGTGACCACCGCGCTGGGCCAGTGGTGGTTTAAGGATCGGGCCAACGGCTCGCTGATTATGCAAAACGGTGAAAGCCGCGGTTCACGCCTGATTGGTCAGAACTTTACCGATGCCCGTTACTTCCAGGGGCGCCCTTCCGCCACTGCCGAAAGCCCGTATAATCCGATGGCATCCGGCGGCAGTAACCTGGCGGGCAGCAACCCCGAGCTGGACAAAGCCGTTGCTGAGCGCGTGGCAGCCCTGCGCGCCGCAAATCCGCAGGCAAGCCGTGAGGTGCCCGTAGAGCTGGTTACCGCCTCGGCCAGCGGGCTGGACTACAGCCTGACGCCGGCAGCCGCGGCATGGCAAATCCCGCGCGTCGCCGCGGCCCGTCAGATGACCGTCGAACAGGTTAGCCAGCTGGTTGCAGAGCACACGCAAAAGCCGCTGGTCAGCTTTATCGGCATGCCCGTGGTGAATATTGTTGAGCTGAATCTGGCGCTGGACGCGCTAAGGAAAAACTAAATGACCGACGAGCCCATGCGCCCGGATCCGGACAGGCTGCTTGAACAGACGGCCGAAGCCCATCGCGGCAAACTGAAAATTTTCTTTGGCGCCTGCGCAGGCGTCGGGAAAACCTTCGCCATGCTGACGGAAGCCCAGCGGCTTCGGGCGCAGGGGCTCGATATATTGATAGGCGTGGTAGAAACCCACGGACGCAAAGAGACCGCATCGCTGCTGAAGGGGCTGGCCACCCAGCCGCCCCGCCGTATCAGCCACCGCGGTCGGCTAGTCACCGAATTCGATCTCGATGCCGCCCTCGCCCGCCGTCCCGCCCTTATCCTGATGGACGAACTGGCGCACAGCAATGCGCCAGGCTCACGCCATCCAAAACGCTGGCAGGATGTAGAAGAGCTGCTCGAAGCCGGCATCGATGTTTTCACGACGGTTAACGTTCAGCATCTCGAAAGCCTGAACGACGTGGTCAGCGGCGTGACCGGCATTCAGGTGCGCGAGACGGTGCCCGACCCCTTCTTTGATTCCGCCGATGAAGTGGTGCTGGTTGACCTGCCCCCTGACGATTTGCGCCAGCGCCTGCACGAAGGCAAGGTTTATATTGCCGGCCAGGCCGAGCGCGCCATCGAACATTTCTTCCGTAAAGGCAACCTGATTGCCCTGCGCGAGCTGGCCCTGCGTCGTACTGCCGATCGCGTCGACGATCAGATGCGCGCCTGGCGCGACCTGCAGGGCCAGGAGCGCGTCTGGCATACGCGAGATGCCATCCTGCTGTGCGTAGGCCACGGCAGCGGCAATGAAAAGCTTGTCCGCACCGCCGCGCGCCTGGCGGCCAAATTTGGCAGCGTCTGGCATGCGGTGTATGTCGAAACGCCGCAGCTGCACGCGCTGCCCGAGAACCAGCGCCGCGCGATATTGAGTTCGCTTCGCCTGGCGCAGGAGCTGGGTGCCGAAACCGCCACCCTTTCCGACCCTCAGGAAGATAAAGCCATCCTGCGCTACGCCCGTGAGCACAATCTGGGGAAAATCGTGATTGGCCGTCGCCAGCATCGCCGCTGGTTTAGCCGCGAATCATTTGCCGACAAGCTGGCCCGCCGCGCACCGGATCTGGACCTGGTGATCGTGGCGCTGGATGATAAGCCCACGCCGTTACCCAGCCGCGCGCCGGACAGCCGTGCCTTCAGCGATAAATGGCGCATTCAGCTGCGCGGCTGTCTTGTCGCCGTCGTGCTCTGCGCCCTGATTACCGTGATTGCCAGCCAGTGGCTGATCGCATTTGATGCCGCCAACCTGGTGATGATCTACCTGCTTGGCGTAGTGGTGGTGGCGCTCTTTTACGGGCGCTGGCCGTCGGTACTGGCGACGGTAATTAACGTCATCAGCTTCGATCTGTTCTTTATTGCCCCGCGCGGCACGCTCGCGGTGTCGGACGTGCAGTACATTCTCACCTTCGCGGTGATGCTCACCGTCGGGCTGGTGATCGGGAATCTGACGGCGGGCGTGCGCTACCAGGCGCGTATCGCCCGCTATCGCGAGCAGCGCACGCGCCATCTCTATGAGATGTCGAAATCGCTGGCGGTGGGCCGCACGCCGCTGGATATCGTGCAGACCAGCGAGCAGTTCATTCGCTCGACGTTTCATGCCAGCAACCTGATTTTACTCCCTGACGAACACGGCAAGCTGCGCCCGCTGACGTCGGCCTCAGGCATGACGCCCTGGGACGAAGCCATCGCGCGCTGGAGCTTTGATAAAGGGTTACCTGCGGGCGCAGGGACCGACACCCTGCCCGGCGTGCCCTACCAAATTCTGCCGCTGCGCAGCGCCGATAAAAATCAGGGGCTGGTGATTGTTGAGCCCTCAAACCTGCGCCAGCTGATGATCCCCGAACAGCAGCGGCTGCTGGAGACCTTTACGCTGCTGGTTGCCAGCGCGCTGGAGCGGCTGGCCCTCACCGCCAGCGAAGAGCAGGCCCGGCTGGCGAGCGAGCGTGAAAGCATTCGTAACTCGCTGCTGGCGGCGCTCTCTCACGATCTGCGAACCCCGCTCACCGTCCTGTTTGGTCAGTCAGAAATCCTGACGCTGGACCTGGCGGCCGAAGGCTCTAAACACGCGCTTCAGGCCAGCGAGATCCGCCAGCATGTGCTGAATACCACGCGCCTGGTGAATAACCTGCTCGATATGGCGCGTATCCAGTCAGGCGGTTTTAACCTCAAAAAAGAGTGGCTCACGCTTGAAGAGGTAGTGGGCAGCGCCCTGAAAATGCTCGAACCCGGCCTGGGCGGGCGGCATATTGCGCTGAACATGCCCGAGCCCCTGACCTTAATTCACGTTGATGGTCCGCTGTTTGAACGGGTGCTGATCAACTTGCTGGAAAATGCCGGCAAATATGCGGGCGCCAGCGCGCAAATTGGCGTAGATGCGACGGTGGACGACGGCACGCTTCACCTTGACGTCTGGGATACCGGACCCGGCATTCCAGCCGGGCAGGAGTTGGCTATTTTCGAAAAATTCGCGCGCGGCAATAAGGAGTCTGCCATTCCGGGCGTGGGGCTGGGGCTGGCGATTTGCCAGGCGATCATTGACGTCCATGGCGGGTCCATCTCCGCTGAAAATCGCCCCGAAGGCGGCGCGCGGTTTTGTGTTACACTTCCTCTGGAAACCCCGCCAGAACTTAATGAATTACCAGAGGATTTGTGATCAACGTTCTGATTGTTGAAGATGAGATCGCCATTAGCCGTTTTCTGCGCGCTGCGCTGGAAGGGGACGGTCTGCGCGTTCATGATGCGGGCACGCTTCAACGGGGTTTAATTGAAGCCGCCACCCGCAAGCCGGACCTGGTGATCCTCGATCTTGGCTTGCCGGACGGCGACGGCATCGATTTTATCCGGGAAGTGCGTCAGTGGAGCCAGATGCCGATCCTCGTGCTCTCCGCGCGTACGGAAGAGACGGATAAAATCGCGGCGCTGGATGCCGGGGCGGATGACTATCTAATTAAACCTTTTGGTATCGGCGAGCTTCAGGCTCGCCTTCGCGTGGCGCTGCGTCGCCACAGCGCAACCACGCCTGCTGATCCAACCTACACGTTTGGGGATATCCGGGTTGACCTGGCCGCGCGGCGTATTGTGCGCGGTGAAGAAGAAATCCATCTGACGCCAATAGAATTTCGCCTGCTCGCCGTACTGCTCAACAATCACGGCAAGGTACTCACCCAGCGCCAGCTGTTAAGTCAGGTGTGGGGGCCCAACGCGGTGGAACATAGTCATTATTTACGCATATATATGGGACACCTTCGTCAGAAACTCGAAGTTGACCCCGCTCGCCCTCGCCATTTATTAACTGAAACCGGTATCGGTTATCGGTTTATGCTTTGAATAACTATTCATTTTATTTTTAAATAAAAACGAAATCCCTCAGGCAATATTTCACAAATAACCCACAAATTATTTTTACGGGCTATTTTCGCTCATTTAAAACATTGACAACACAACCTGTTAACGCATCATCAACAAATCAGAATTTTGATCTGCGATATTCATCTAAAACGAATATTTATTTCTGATTTGATCGGTTAACGGTGATCTACCTCACGGTTAATCGCCTTTCCCTGGATAAAATGACCATGCTTTCAATTACTGAAAGGAAAATGAAACATGGAAAACAACAATCGCTTAATGCCCCATATAAGGCGGACAACACATATCATGATGTTTGCCCACCGAAACTGCTTTGACTTTCATCTCTTTAATGCCCGGTAGTCCTTCGACTTCTGGCGCACTCGCTTACAGGTTATCCTGAAACACCTTATTTTACAGGCCATTGCCTGTGAACTCGTGCGCTCATTCATTTTAATTCAGACTCATCCGCACCGGGCGGACTGAATTTCAATCATCAAAAAAGCAATTCACTGATTTTAATCAGCGGCCACCCTTTGCTTTTTTTCCGGAAAATTATCGATTTCTTTCTCGCAAGAAATCGAGGGACGCTTATTACCTAAAATAAAGAGAGAAAGATGAAAAGTTTAAAAATCGCAGCCAGCCGTGCATGTCCGGATTGCTTTACTACCCAGCGTGAACTGGTAGATGTCCGCACCTCTGATTATATTGATGTTGCCGCCATTGTTCTGGCGGTCACGGATATTGCCAGCGGTATCCTGGACGAAATAGAAGCCACCGGTTTTGGCATTCCTGTATTTGTCGCGACGCACAAAGAAGAGTTCATCCCGGCAGACTATTTATCGCGCATTCATGGCGTATTTGAGTATTCAGACACCAGCAACGACTTTTATGGACGCCAGCTGGAAGCGGCAGCCCAGAAGTATGAAACCCAGCTGCGCCCGCCGTTTTTCCGCGCCCTTGTCGACTATGTGAAGCAGGGCAACAGCGCGTTTGACTGCCCGGGGCATCAGGGTGGCCAGTTCTTCCGCCGCCATCCTGCCGGTAATCAGTTTGTCGACTTCTTTGGTGAGACGCTTTTCCGCTCCGACCTGTGTAACGCCGACGTGGCGATGGGCGATCTGCTGATCCACGAAGGCGCACCGTGCATCGCCCAGCAGCATGCGGCAAAAGTCTTTAATGCCGATAAGACCTACTTCGTGCTGAATGGCACCTCGTCATCCAACAAAGTGGTGCTTAACGCCCTGCTCACCCCGGGTGACCTGGTGCTGTTTGACCGTAACAACCACAAATCTAACCATCACGGTGCCCTCCTCCAGGCGGGTGCAACGCCGGTCTATCTGGAAACCGCGCGCAACCCGTACGGCTTTATTGGCGGCATTGACGCCCACTGTTTTGAAGAAAGTTATCTGCGCGAGCTGGTGGCAGAGGTGGCGCCTGGCCGTGCACGCGATGCGCGTCCGTTCCGTCTGGCGGTGATCCAGCTGGGTACCTACGATGGCACCATCTATAACGCCCGTCAGGTGGTTGATAAGATTGGGCACCTGTGTGATTACATCCTGTTTGACTCGGCCTGGGTGGGTTACGAGCAGTTTATTCCGATGATGGCCGACTGCTCTCCGCTGCTGCTGGAGCTGAACGAAAACGATCCGGGGATCCTGGTCACCCAGTCCGTGCATAAACAGCAGGCCGGCTTCTCGCAGACCTCACAAATCCATAAGAAAGACAGCCATATCAAAGGGCAACAGCGCTATGTCCCGCACAAGCGCCTGAATAATGCCTTTATGATGCACGCCTCCACCAGCCCGTTTTATCCGCTGTTCGCTGCGCTGGACATTAACGCCCGTATGCACGAAGGCCAGAGTGGCCGCAACATGTGGATGGATTGCGTGGTGAACGGTATCGAAGCGCGCAAGCTGATCCTGGAGAACTGCCGGTATCTGCGCCCCTTCGTGCCGGAAACGGTGGATGGCCGTCCGTGGGAAAGCTGGGATACGGCGGAAATTGCGACCGATCTGCGCTTCTTCCACTTCGTACCGGGTGAAAACTGGCACGCTTTTGAAGGCTACGCTGAGCATCAGTATTTTATCGACCCGTGCAAGCTCCTGCTGACCACGCCGGGTATTAACGCCCGCACCGGGGAGTATGACGACTTCGGCGTGCCCGCCACTATCCTCGCCAACTTCCTGCGTGAAAACGGCATCGTGCCGGAAAAATGCGATCTCAACTCGATCCTGTTCCTGCTCACGCCTGCGGAAGATATGGGAAAACTGCAGCAGCTGGTGGCGCAGCTGGTGCGCTTCGAAAAACTGCTCGAGAGCGATGTTCCGCTGAAAGACGTCCTGCCATCTCTCTACAAACAGCATCCGGAACGTTACGCGGATTACACCCTGCGCCAGATCTGCCAGGAAATGCATGACCTGTACGCCCGCCACAACGTGAAGCAGTTGCAGAAAGAGATGTTCCGCAAGTCACACTTCCCACGCGTGATGATGAACCCGCAGGACGCGAACTACGCCTATCTGCGCGGTGAAGTTGAACTGGTCTCCCTGCGCGACGCGGAAGGCCGCATCGCCGCCGAAGGCGCCCTTCCTTATCCACCGGGGGTACTGTGCGTAGTTCCAGGGGAAGTCTGGGGCGGTTCCGTGCTGCGCTACTTTGCCGCGCTGGAAGAAGGCATCAACCTGCTGCCGGGCTTCGCGCCGGAGCTGCAGGGTGTGTACGTCGAGGAGTGTGAGGGTCGCAAACAGGTTCGCTGTAACGTCATCAAACAACCCGCCGCTCAGCCCGCGCTGCTGAAAGGAGAGAAATTATGAGTAAGTCCAACAAGATGGGCGTGGTGCAGCTGACCATCCTCACCATGGTGAACATGATGGGCTCCGGGATTATCATGCTGCCCACCAAACTGGCAGAGGTGGGCACCATCTCTATCATCTCCTGGCTGGTGACGGCAGTCGGCTCCATGGCGCTGGCGTGGGCGTTTGCCAAGTGCGGGATGTTCAGCCGTAAGTCAGGCGGCATGGGCGGCTATGCCGAATACGCCTTTGGCAAGTCGGGCAACTTTATGGCCAACTATACCTACGGGGTGTCGCTGCTGATCGCCAACGTGGCGATCGCCATCTCCGCCGTGGGTTACGGTACGGAGCTGTTTGGCGCGACGCTCAGCCCGGTGCAAATTGGGCTGGCGACCATCGGGGTGCTGTGGATCTGTACCGTGGCTAACTTTGGCGGCGCGCGTATCACCGGACAGCTCTCCAGCATCACCGTCTGGGGCGTGATTATCCCGGTTGTCGGCCTGTGCATCATCGGCTGGTTCTGGTTCAGCCCGACACTCTACGCCAACTCCTGGAACCCGCACCATGTGCCGTTCTTTACCGCGGTAGGCTCTTCTATCGCCATGACGCTCTGGGCCTTCCTGGGTCTGGAATCCGCCTGTGCGAACGCGGAAGTGGTAGAGAATCCGGAAAAGAACGTGCCGATTGCGGTCCTCGGCGGCACGCTGGGCGCGGCGGTGATCTATATCGTCTCGACTAACGTGATTGCGGGTATTGTGCCAAACATGGATCTGGCAAACTCTACGGCGCCGTTTGGGCTGGCCTTCGCGCAGATGTTCACGCCTGAGGTCGGGAAAGTGATCATGGGGCTGATGGTGATGTCCTGCTGCGGTTCACTCCTCGGCTGGCAGTTCACCATCGCACAGGTGTTTAAATCCTCGGCTGATGAAGGTTACTTCCCAAAAATCTTCTCCCGCGTGACCAAAGCGGATGCGCCGGTGCAGGGCATGCTGGCGATTGTTATCTTCCAGAGCGGATTGTCGCTGATGACCATTAGCCCGTCGCTGAACAGCCAGTTCAACGTGCTGGTCAATCTGGCGGTGGTGACGAACATCATTCCGTATATCCTGTCGATGGCAGCGCTGGTGATCATTCAGAAGGTGGCGAAGGTGGATCCACGCAAAGCGCGTGCGGCCAATATCGTGGCGCTGATCGGGGCAATCTACAGCTTCTATGCGCTCTACTCATCCGGCCAGGAAGCGATGCTTTATGGAGCGATGGTGACCTTTATGGGCTGGACGCTGTACGGTCTGGTGTCACCACGGTTTGAATTGAAGAACAAGCACAGTTAAGTAAAAGCAAAACGGCAACCCAGGGGTTGCCGTTTTTTGTGTTTTCTCCCTCTCCCTGTGGGATAGGGCTGGGTGAGGGCATCAGCCCGCCCCCGAACATCACTTACGCGTTTTTCAGCACTTCGCTGACAATCTCTACCGCTTCTTTCTCAATCTGCTGACGGTGCTCAGCGCCGAGGAAGCTTTCGCAATAGATTTTGTACGCATCTTCCGTACCGGACGGACGCGCGGCGAACCAGCCGTTCTCGGTCATCACTTTCAGACCACCAATGGATGCGCCGTTGCCCGGTGCCGCCGTCAGACGCGCGGTGATCGGATCGCCCGCCAGAGTGCTTGCGCTGACCATCTCCGGAGAGAGTTTGGACAGGGCCGCTTTCTGAGCTGACGTCGCGCTCGCCTGAATACGGTTATAGCTTGGTGCACCAAAGCGTGCCGCCAGGTCGTTGTAGTGTTCCTGCGGGTTCTTACCGGTGACCGCAGTGATCTCCGCCGCCAGCAGGCACATGATGATGCCGTCTTTATCGGTTGACCATGGCGTGCCGTCGAAACGCAGGAAAGATGCGCCCGCGCTCTCTTCACCGCCGAAGCCGAAGCTGCCGTCGTGCAGACCGTCAACGAACCATTTGAAGCCCACTGGCACTTCCACCAGCTTGCGGCCCAGCGCCTCGACCACGCGGTCGATCATCGCGGAGGAAACCAGCGTTTTACCGACAGCCACCTCTTTGCCCCACTGCGGGCGGTGCTGGAACAGATAGTTAATTGCAACTGCCAGATAGTGGTTCGGGTTCATCAGCCCGGTAGGGGTGACGATACCGTGACGGTCATAATCCGGGTCGTTAGCAAACGCCAGATCGAATTTATCACGCAGCGCCAGCAGGCCCGCCATAGCGCACTCGGAGGAGCAGTCCATGCGGATCGCGCCGTCTTTGTCCAGGTGCATAAAGCGGAAGGTCTGATCGACGTGATCGTTCACGATGGTCAGATCCAGCTTGTAGTGCTCGGCGATACGTTTCCAGTATTCGATACCGGAGCCGCCCAGCGGATCCACGCCCAGCTTCAGGCCGGCTTTCTGGATGGCCGCCATATCGACGATATCCGCCAGCCCTTCCACGAACGGCTGAACCAGATCCTGCTCCTTCACGTGACCGGACGCCATGGCAGCATCCAGAGAAATGCGCTTCACGCCTTTCAGACCGTCAGCCAGCAGCGCGTTCGCACGATCTTCCACCACTTTGGTGACGTTAGTGTCGGCCGGGCCACCGTTAGGCGGGTTGTATTTGATACCACCGTCTTCCGGCGGGTTGTGGGATGGCGTGATAACGATACCGTCCGCCAGCGCGCCACCTTTTTTGTTGTGCACCAGGATGGCATTAGAGACCGCAGGCGTTGGGGTGAAGCCATTGTTCTCCTGAACAATCACATCGACGCCGTTTGCCGCCAGCACTTCCACAACAGAGATGAACGCCGGTTCAGACAGGGCATGAGTATCTTTCCCCACGTAGCACGGACCGGTAACGCCGTTTTTAGCGCGCTCTTCCGCAATGGCCTGAGCAATGGCCAGAATGTGCGGTTCGTTAAAGCTGTGGCGCGCCGCGCTGCCGCGGTGACCAGATGTACCAAACTTCACTGCGTGTTCTGCGTTGCCCACGACCGGTTTCAGCACGTAATACTGCGCGGTCAGCTGAGCGACGTTAATCAAATCGCTTTGTTGTGCAGGTTGGCCTGCACGGCTGTGATTTGCCATTACCGGGTCCTTCTGATGCAAGGGTTAAATTGTACCGCAAACCTTTTCAATCAATTCCGCCGGGAACTGCATGGACTGCATGATGTGTTCAATCATGCTGCACTTGCGGCCCGTATTGGTATTGGTGATCACCCAGTACGGGGTGCCAGGAACATGTTTGGGTTTGGTTTGATTGCCATTTTGCAGCAGCGTCTGCTCGTCGCCCGCGAAGTAGACGCGAGTACGGCCGTGAAGCGACTCGGTCGCTTCAGCAAACGCTTTGTTATCCAGTGAGTAAAGTGTAGACAGCACCAGCATAAAGCGGTTAACCGCCTTTTTCTGCTCCGCGTATTCATCGGAGAGCAGCAGCTCGCGCATCGCGCGCACTTTATCTTTTGCCGGCGTCACGACAGGTTTTACTTGTGCAACAACGCTCGGCTGAGACACGACATCTTTGGTGACTGGGGTAGCAGGCTGTGAAGCGGCGGAAATTTTAAGCATGCGCCGTAAAATGTCGGACGCGCTCTCCCCGATATGCCGCGTCTGGCTGGCAATATACTGATAGAGTTCGTCATCAACTTCGATTGTTTTCATCTTAATCCAGTGCGATATCTTATCTGAATACAAGTCATTGGGATTATAAGGTCAAATCCCAACAGCGGATAGCGTCAAACCAGGTTGGCAGCAAAAGTCAGATTAAACTGGAACCTTGCAGCCGGGCGGCAGAATGGTCAACATGATACCCTAACCTGACATACGTAAAAAAAGAACTTTGCCATGAAATTGAATACCCGAGCGCAAACTGCACAATCGCCGAACAATAATTCTCCCATCGTACTGGTTCACGGGCTTTTTGGCAGTCTGGATAACCTGGGCGTGCTGGCGCGCGATCTGGTTACCGACCACGATATTTTACAGGTCGATATGCGCAATCATGGTCTTTCCGGGCGTTCCGACGAGATGACCTACGCGGCGATGGCGCAGGATCTGCTGGATACGCTGGATGCCAACGATCTGCAAAAGGTGACCCTCATCGGGCATTCAATGGGTGGCAAAGCGGTGATGGCCCTGACGGCACTGGCCCCGGACCGTATTAGCGGCCTGGTGGTAATTGACGTCGCGCCCGTGGATTATGACGTCCGCCGTCACGACGAGATTTTTGCCGCCATCAATGCGGTCACAGAAGCGGGTGTCGCGACGCGCCAGCAGGCGGCTGCCGTCATGCGTGAGCATCTTGATGAAGAAGGCGTCGTGCAGTTCCTGCTGAAGTCGTTTGTTGACGGGCAATGGCGTTTTAACGTGCCGGTACTCTGGGAGCAGTACAATAACATCGTGGGCTGGGAAACCGTCCCCGCCTGGCCATACCCTACTCTCTTTATTCGCGGCGGAAACTCACCTTACGTTACCGACGCGTACCGCGACACGCTGCTGGCCCAATTCCCCCAGGCTCGCGCCCACGTGATTGCCGGTGCCGGGCACTGGGTGCATGCGGAAAAACCGGATGCTGTGCTGCGCGCCATTCGCCGCTATCTTGCTGATACTGCAAATTGATTAAAAAGAAAGCGACTGGAAGGCTGCGGGCTTCCAGTCGTTGGCGTGCCGTTTTTGGTGATGTATGATGGCGCGCTTATCGCCCGGGCATTAGCAGGGCGGCGTGTTTCCCCCGAAGTCTCAGAATCATGGCCAAAGAACAAACGGACCGTACGACACTAGATCTGTTCGCGAATGAGCGTCGCCCGGGACGACCCAAGACGAATCCGCTTTCGCGCGATGAACAGCTGCGTATCAATAAACGCAACCAGCTTAAACGCGATAAAAATCGTGGGCTTAAGCGTGTCGAACTGAAGCTTAACGCCGACGCCGTTGACGCGCTGAACGAGCTGGCTGACGCGCGAAATATCAGCCGCAGCGAGCTCATTGAAGAGATGTTGCTCGTCCAGCTTGAGACGTTACGCAGCCAGGCATAAGTCTGAAAATCCCCTTTCTCACCCTTTTCATGTAGCACAGAGTGCAGTCCTGCGCGATAGCTGTTTCCGCAGGGTTGCCAGTTCTGCTATTATTGCCCTTATCCGTGGCCGAATTGCGCCACCATACTATTAAGTTTCAAGAGGTTATTTTACTCATGGCAATCATCGGCATTTTCTTTGGCAGTGATACCGGCAATACCGAAAATATCGCAAAAAACATTCAAAAACAGCTCGGTAAAGACGTTGCTGATGTGCATGACATCGCCAAGAGCAGCAAAGAAGATCTGGAAGGCTATGACATTCTGCTGCTGGGTATCCCAACCTGGTACTACGGTGAAGCCCAATGCGACTGGGATGATTTCTTCCCGACGCTGGAAGAAGTGGACTTCAACGGTAAGCTGGTCGCCCTGTTTGGCTGTGGCGATCAGGAAGACTACGCCGAATACTTCTGTGACGCACTGGGCACCATCCGCGATATCATTGAGCCGAACGGCGCGGTTATCGTAGGCCACTGGCCGACCGCCGGTTACCACTTCGAAGCGTCTAAAGGCCTGGCCGATGACGATCATTTCGTAGGCCTGGCCATCGACGAAGATCGTCAGCCAGAACTGACCGCAGAGCGCGTTGAGAAATGGGTGAAGCAGATCCGTGAGGAACTGCACCTGGATGATATTCTGAACGCCTGATTTTATCGCGGCGCAACTGCGGTTGCGCCCATGCTCCAGGTCAAACCGATTAAATTAATCGCTACAATCTTTTAACTTTTTCGCCCAGACCTGTACAATGTCTCCCTGATAAAACGTGGTTTTCCATTGAGCAAGTTTGTTGGTGATACCACGTTTTTATAAGCATATTTTGCCTGAGACTTGCAGTTTTCATTTAGCCATGGCAGTTCTATAATGAGACGCATTATCCCGGGTGCATTTTCTGTCACTTCCTACAGAAGTGAATCGTTTAGCAACAGGACAGATTCCGCATGACTGACAACAATACCGCATTAAAGAAGGCTGGCCTGAAAGTTACGCTTCCTCGGTTAAAAATCCTTGAAGTGCTTCAGGGTCCAGACAATCACCATGTCAGTGCGGAAGACCTTTATAAACGTCTTATCGACATGGGTGAAGAGATTGGGCTGGCTACCGTCTATCGCGTGCTGAACCAGTTTGATGACGCGGGCATTGTTACCCGTCATAATTTCGAAGGCGGTAAATCTGTTTTCGAACTGACCCAGCAGCAGCACCACGATCACCTGATCTGCCTCGATTGTGGCAAGGTCATTGAATTCAGCGATGATTCCATCGAAGCGCGCCAGCGTGAAATCGCGGCGCGTCATGGCATCCGCCTGACGAACCACAGCCTGTACCTTTACGGTCACTGCGCTGAAGGCGACTGCCGCGAAGACGACCACGCGCACGACGCGAAATAATCAGTATTCATACTCTGAGCCAGCCGCAAGGTTGGCTTTTTTTTGCCTAAAAAAAGCCCGGTGGCGCACAGCCACCGGGCATAATAACAGCGAATTAGTTACTGTTATTGCTTCGTATTTCTTTCCAAATCTGGTCGCAACGCTTCGCCACTTCCTGATCGTTACCGGTTTTACGCGCCTGGATGCAGGCCTGATAATCCATCACGCGGACGTTTTCCTGCGTCGCGAACTGCTCATGCGCTTTCTCTTTCTTCAGCACGTTCAGCACGCTCTGACAGGCTTGAATTTTCTCCGGCGATCCGTCCGCAGTATTTATGCAGGCGCTATACGCCTCCTTCAGACGGGAGTCCTCTTTCGGCGCCTGAGTCTGAGCACACGCCACCAGTCCTGATGCCAGCAACGCGACGATTACGATTTTTTTCATCATGTGCAGTCTCCATGCCGGCGGGACTCAGCCCGCCGGTGCGTTCATCAGAAGATGGTGAATGGGGCAATAACCATGAATTTCACGTCACGCTCATCCTGGAAGATGTTGCCGTAACCGCCCGCATAGCTCGGGATATCGGAGTGGTTGTCATACTGGGTGAAGTGCAGTTTGAACATCGTGCCTTTCGCACGGCCATCCTGCAGGGTATAGATAGCATCGAGGCTGTAGGAAGACTCTTTCAGGCGATAGTTGGGATCGTAGTATGCGTCCGGCGTGGCCATATCGGCAGGTTTTGCGTCCCAGGCGTAAGCGTAAGAAGCGCCCACCGCCCAGCCAGGCAGGTTCCAGTTTTTCAGGTCATACATTGCGCCGAAGAAGACCGCTTTCTCGCCGTCGGCGTTGAAGTCTGAGCGGTTATCCCACCAGATATCAAGACGACCGTTGGAGGAGGCGTAGGTCGGGGTCATACGCTGCAGGAAATAGCCCTGCTGCCCTTCCGCCTTCACCCATGTGCCTTCCAGACGCAAATCAACCTGACCGACCTTGTAGCCGAAGGTTAACGCCTGCAGCCACGCGGTGCCGTCATAAATGTCGTTGACGCCACCGTTGCTGACTTTATCGCGCGTACCGTAGAACTGGTAGCTGGTGCTCAGCGGGCTACCCGCGACATCGAATTTATAGCTGGCCTTAGCAAAGTACTGATCGACATAGCCCTGTGCCTGACCAAATGCCGCTTCCAGCACCAGATCGTTTTTGAAGTCGTACTTCGCGCCCAGCGAGTGCAGGTAATCGACTTTGGTTTTTTTATCGTTCTGGTAGAACTTGTCCATTTCGATGTGCCACGGCGCTTTGTACTCGTTGGTCCACATATAGGAGAAGCTCAACGCACCCGCATCACCGTAGTCAAAGTTCGCCCCGGCTTCTGCACCCTGATAGGTACCCGGCATAAAGCTCCAGTGCGGTGCTAACAGGGTCTGACCGGTTGGCTGAATATAACCACCGCGCGCCCAAACCGGACCGTATTTAAATTTTGCAGCGGCTTTGTAAAGGCTAATACCGCTCTTATCCCCGGACCAGTCTTCTTTATAGGCTTTGTTGCTGGAGGAGAAGGCAATTTCGTTCGGGTGGGCGCTGTCGCCGTTTTCCGCCATTTCAATCGCGGTAAACGCAGCAATATCCAGACCGAACATATCGGCGGCATAGCCTGACTGGAAGTCCAGGTTGGCGTTCCAGGTGGAGTGCGAAAGGTTGGTTTTGTATTTGTCTTCGGTGATGTCTTTACGGTCACGTTCACGCTGCCAGTAATAAATACCGCCCGTGAGGGTAGAATCATCGATGAAGCCCGCCGCTTTCGCCTCTGGTGTCACCACCAGACCCGACATTGCTGTCACACCGGCAATAGCCAGCGCCAGCGCACTACGTTTGCCACTGAACGTACGCATAGATTATTCCTCTTTGACGAATTAAAACGCCTGAAGCGGCGTAAATAAAAAGACCAAATGGTCAGGGGTAGCTTTAAATACCCTCGAATTAACTACCGTCTTTAGGTTATTTTTCGCGACGCGAATTATCAATGCTTTTTAGCGGACAAAAGTCAGGACTATGACGAAGTGCACATAATTGGTAGCGCTTTGTAACATTTGTGAGGAGGCGAGGAATGGCGGGGAATTATCAGGTATTTCAGTGGCTAGACTTGAGAAGTCTTTCCTTTTTTATCACCTTTTTAATTTCCGCAATGATACAAACTTTTTTTTGAAAAATAAGTAGCACCTCATTGACCTGATATTTTTATGACGCCTTTTTAGGCCCTGTCTTAATACCCTGATCGTTAAATAAAAAAACGCCGCA
The DNA here is from genome assembly GCF_000801755.2 of Enterobacter sp. E20. Lineage (NCBI taxonomy): Bacteria > Pseudomonadati > Pseudomonadota > Gammaproteobacteria > Enterobacterales > Enterobacteriaceae > Enterobacter > Enterobacter sp. E20. The sequence goes on along the minus strand of NZ_CP012999.1, from coordinate 1,273,253 downwards.
TAGTGCGGCGTTTGTCTCTCATTGACCAGACCAGCAATATTATTCGCCGATCTTCGTCCAGGTATCACGCAGGCCTACGGTACGGTTGAATACCGGTTTTTCCGCCGTGCTGTAACGGCTGTCCAGGCAGAAGTAACCTTCACGTTCGAACTGGAACGCTTTGCCCGCTTCGGCGGCTTTCAGAGAAGGCTCCGCATAACCCTGCTTGATCACCAGAGATTCCGGGTTGATGGTCGCCAGGAAGTCTTCCGCTGCACCTGGGTTAGGCACGCTGAACAGACGATCGTACAGACGAATTTCTACTGGCAGCGCGTGGGAAGCGCTTACCCAGTGAATAACGCCTTTCACCTTGCGGCCATCCGCCGGATCTTTGCTCAGCGTTTCAGCATCATAAGAACAGAAGATGGTGGTGATATTCCCTTCCGCATCTTTCTCTACGCGTTCGGCTTTGATGACGTAGGCATTACGCAGACGCACTTCTTTACCCAGCACCAGACGCTTGTACTGCTTGTTGGCTTCTTCGCGGAAGTCAGCGCGGTCAATCCAGATGTCACCGCTGAACGGCACGTCACGGCTACCCATTTCCGGTTTGTTCGGATGGTTAGGCATGGAGACCAGCTCGCTTTCACCCTGCGGATAGTTTTCGATAACCAGCTTCACCGGGTCGATAACGGCCATCGCGCGCGGAGCGTTTTCGTTGAGATCTTCGCGAATGCAGGATTCCAGGGAGGCCATCTCGATGGTGTTGTCCTGCTTGGTCACGCCGATGCGTTTGCAGAACTCACGAATAGAGGCTGCAGTGTAACCACGACGGCGCAGACCAGAGATGGTTGGCATACGCGGGTCATCCCAGCCCTCAACGTGCTTGTCGGTCACCAGCAGGTTCAGCTTACGCTTGGACATCACGGTGTATTCCAGATTCAGACGAGAGAACTCGTACTGGCGTGGATGCACAGGAATGGTGATGTTATCCAGAACCCAGTCGTACAGACGACGGTTGTCCTGGAACTCCAGCGTACACAGGGAGTGCGTAATGCCTTCCAGCGCATCGCTGATGCAGTGGGTAAAGTCGTACATCGGGTAGATGCACCACTTGTTGCCGGTCTGGTGGTGTTCCGCAAACTTAATGCGGTACAGCACCGGATCGCGCATCACGATGAACGGAGACGCCATGTCGATTTTGGCACGCAGGCACGCTTTGCCTTCTTCGAAGCCGCCGGCACGCATTTTTTCAAACAGCGCCAGGTTCTCTTCCACGCTGCGATCGCGGAACGGGCTGTTTTTGCCCGGCGCGGTCAGCGTACCGCGATATTCACGGATTTCATCAGCAGACAGTTCGTCAACGTACGCCAGACCCTTGTTGATCAGTTCAACCGCGTAGGCGTACAGCTGATCGAAATAGTCAGAGGAGTAGCAGATATCGCCAGACCAGTTGAAGCCCAGCCATTGCACGTCATTCTTGATGGACTCAACGTATTCGATGTCTTCTTTTACTGGGTTGGTGTCATCGAAACGCAGGTTGCACTGTCCCTGGTAGTCTTGCGCAATGCCAAAGTTCAGGCAGATGGACTTCGCATGCCCGATATGCAGGTAGCCGTTCGGCTCCGGCGGGAAACGGGTATGAACTGTGGTGTGCTTACCACTGGCCAGATCTTCATCGATGATCTGACGAATAAAGTTACTCGGGCGGGCTTCTGCCTCACTCATCGTGGATTCCTCAAAGCGTAAACAACGTATAACGGCGTATGATCTTATAAGCCGGACGTAGTGACAACCCTTAGTTACGGAAAATACGTATCTGATGAAAATAATGGGGGCGTTTGCTGCAAAAAAAAGCGGCGGAGGATATCCCCCGCCGCTTAAGGCATGACTCTACTCAGGAGCGATTACTTGCCTTTAATCTCATACAGCGGTGTTTGACCCGCAACAACCTGACCTTTCGCCTGAATGACCAGGCCACTGAAGTCGTCGATGTTGCTGCAAACGACCGGGCTTATCATGGAGCGCGCGTTGGCGTTCAGGAAGTCCAGATCCATTTCCAGAATCGGCTGCCCGGCCACCACTTCAGCGCCCTCTTCCACCAGGCGAGTAAAGCCCTGACCGTTCAGCGCAACGGTATCGATACCCATATGGACAACGATCTCCGCGCCATTTTCGGTTTCGAGGCAGAACGCGTGGTTGGTGTTGAAGATTTTCACGATGGTACCGGCCGCCGGAGACACAACGGTTTTTTCCGTTGGTTTCACCGCCACACCGTCACCAACCGCTTTGCTGGCGAAGGCTTCGTCAGGCACCTGCTCAATAGCAACGACTTCACCGGTTACCGGTGAAACCAGCGCGGCTACCGTTTTGGCGTTCGGTACCGCCTGCGGTTTTGCGGCCGCTGGCGCAGCGGCAGGTGCGGCAGAAGCTTCTGCTGCGGCTACCGGACCGGTGGTTTTCATGGCGTTAGCAATTTTCTCAGCCACGAAGCCAACGATAATCTGCACGCTGGTTTTGTTCAGGCGAATAACACCGGAAGCACCCAGACGTTTGGCCAGCGCTTCGTTCACCAGGGAAGAGTCTTTGACGTTCAGACGCAGACGAGTGATACAGGCGTCGATACCGGTCAGGTTGTCAGAGCCGCCGACAGCGGCGATGTACTGACGCGCCAGGCCTGAAACGTCCTGATCCTGAGCACCGCTCACGTTCACATCCTGACCATCCGCTTCGCTACCGGCCACGGCCAGTTCACGACCCGGGGTCATCAGGTTGAATTTGGTGATAGTGAAACGGAACACCATGTAGTAGATCGCGAAGAACACCAGACCTTGCGGGATCAGCATCCACCAGTGGGTCGCCAGCGGGTTACGGGACGACAGCACCATATCCACCAGACCGGCGCTGAAGCCGAAACCGGCAATCCAGTGCATGCTGGCAGCGATGAACACGGAGATACCGGTCAGCACGGCGTGGATCACATACAGAACCGGCGCCACGAACATGAAGGAGAACTCCAGCGGCTCGGTGATACCGGTGAAGAAGGCCGCGAACGCCCCCGCCATCATGATACCCAGCACTTTCGCTTTGTTCTCTGGACGCGCGCAGTGGTAGATAGCCAGCGCAGCACCCGGCAGACCAAACATCATGATCGGGAAGAAGCCCGCCTGGTAACGACCGGTGATACCGACAACCGCTTTACCTGCTTCGATGGACTGTGCGCCACCCAGGAAGTTAGGGATATCGTTAATACCGGCAACGTCGAACCAGAATACGGAGTTCAGCGCGTGGTGCAGACCGACCGGGATCAGCAGACGGTTGAAGAACGCATACACGCCCGCACCGACAGAACCCAGTTTCTGGATGTGCTCACCGAAGTTCACCAGACCGTCGAAGATCATCGGCCAGACGTACATCATGATGAACGCAACAACGATCATCACAAACGAGGTCAGGATAGGAACCAGGCGGCGACCGCTAAAGAAGGAGAGCGCTTTTGGCAGCTCTACGCTGCTGAAGCGGTTATACAGTTCGGCGGAAATAATACCCACAAGGATACCGACAAACTGGTTGCTGATCTTACCGAACGCCGCCGGAACCTGGTCCGCCGGAATTTTTTGGATCATGGCCACCGCTGCAGGCGAGCAGAGGGTGGTTAACACGAGGAAACCGACAAAACCGGTCAGCGCAGCGGCGCCGTCTTTGTCTTTGGACATACCGTAAGCCACACCAATCGCGAACAACACGGACATGTTGTCGATAATGGCGGAACCTGACTTGATAAAGAACGCCGCCAGCGCGCTGGTATTACCCCAGCCGTTGGGGTCGATCCAGTAGCCGACACCCATCAGGATGGCTGCGGCAGGCAGCGTGGCGACCGGCACCATAAGCGCGCGGCCAACCTTTTGTAAATAACCTAGAATACTCACTTTCTTCCCCCTATGAGACCCCGTTTAAGGCATGTTCTCAGCTCTGTTTTTTATTGTGTCACGAACTATAGATACAGTTGATGCTTCACTGGCATTGTGAGTGTGTGAAAAATTAATTCGTATCGCAAATTAAACGCGTACTTTTTGTGATTTTTGTCACCAAATATCGTTATTCACCCTCCCTTACACTGGCTAATAGCGAAAACTTATTTTATCATTCAAAAAATCAAGACGGATTGATCCGGCCTGAAAGTTTCCAGGTTACGCTTAAGTATCAGGTCCCGATAGCCATCCGCCCACTCTTCTACTTAAACTCTTGAGGTGAACAATGAGACTGATTCCCCTGGCAACTGCTGAACAAGTCGGTAAATGGGCCGCTCGCCATATCGTTAACCGTATTAACGCCTTTAAACCGACCGCCGATCGTCCTTTCGTTCTTGGACTTCCGACAGGCGGCACGCCGCTGACCGCCTATAAGGCGCTGGTTGAGATGCATAAAGCAGGCCAGGTTAGCTTCAAACATGTTGTGACCTTCAATATGGATGAATACGTTGGCTTACCGAAAGACCACCCGGAAAGCTACCATAGCTTTATGCACCGTAATTTCTTTGATCACGTTGATATTCCATCTGAAAATATTAACCTGCTGAATGGAAACGCGCCTGATATTGACGCAGAATGCCGTCAGTATGAAGAAAAAATCCGTTCTTACGGTAAGATCCACCTGTTCATGGGTGGTGTAGGTAATGATGGTCATATCGCGTTTAACGAACCGGCGTCATCTCTGGCTTCCCGCACCCGTATTAAAACGCTGACCCATGACACGCGCGTGGCAAACTCCCGCTTCTTTGACGGCGATGTTAACCAGGTTCCAAAATACGCCCTGACCGTAGGCGTAGGCACCCTGCTGGATGCCGAAGAAGTGATGATTCTGGTGCTGGGCGGCGTGAAAGCGCAGGCGCTCCAGGCTGCCGTTGAAGGCAACGTTAACCATATGTGGACCATCAGCTGCCTGCAGCTGCATCCTAAATCCGTCATCGTCTGCGACGAACCGTCCACGATGGAGCTGAAGGTAAAAACGCTGAAATACTTCAACGAGTTAGAAGCTGAGAACATCAAAGGTCTGTAATTGAATAACCGCCTCTTCATCAAGAGGCGGCCGCTTTTTTTAACCGGGGGTCGTTATGTACGCTTTAACCCACGGTCGGATTTATACCGGCCATGAAATTCTGGATGACCATGCGATTGTTATCGCTGATGGCCTGATTGAACGTGTTTGTCCGCTGGCAGAACTGCCGCCGGAGATTGAACAGCGCTCACTCAATGGAGCAGTAATCTCCCCCGGTTTCATCGACGTACAGCTCAACGGCTGCGGCGGTGTGCAATTCAATGACACCGCGGATGCGGTGACGGTCGAAACGCTGGAGATCATGCAGAAAGCCAACGAGAAATCGGGCTGCACCAGCTATCTGCCAACGCTCATCACCAGCAGTGATGACCTCATGAAGCAGGGTATCCGCGTGATGCGCGAATACCTGGCCAAACACCCTAACCAGGCGCTGGGTCTGCACCTTGAAGGGCCATGGCTCAATATGGTCAAGAAAGGAACGCATAACCCGAATTTCGTGCGTAAACCGGATGCGGAGCTGGTTGACTACATGTGTGCGAACGCCGATGTGATCACCAAAGTGACGCTGGCGCCTGAAATGACGGGTACGGATGTCATCAGCAAACTGGCTGGTGCCGGGATTATCGTTTCAGCTGGCCACTCAAACGCGACGCTGAAAGAAGCGAAAGCCGGTTTCCGCGCGGGCATTACCTTCGCAACGCACCTTTACAACGCCATGCCGTATATCACAGGCCGTGAACCGGGTCTGGTCGGGGCGATTCTGGATGAGCCAGACGTCTACTGCGGCATTATTGCCGACGGCTTACACGTCGATTACACCAACATCCGCAACGCTAAGCGGCTGAAAGGTGACAAGCTTTGTCTGGTGACGGATGCCACCGCACCGGCAGGTGCAAATATTGAGCAGTTCATTTTTGCCGGTAAAACAATATACTACCGCAATGGACTGTGTGTGGATGAAAACGGTACGCTGAGCGGTTCCTCTTTAACCATGATTGAAGGGGTGCGTAACCTGGTTGAACATTGCGGGATTGCGCTTGATGAAGTCCTGCGTATGGCCACCCTTTATCCGGCGCGCGCAATGGGCGTGGATAAACAGCTCGGCGAAATTGCACCAGGTATGGTTGCAAACCTGACGGCATTCACACACGATTATAAAATTATTAAGACCATCGTTAATGGTAACGAGGTCGTCACTGAGTAAGTAAAAGTATGACACCTGGCGGACAAGCTCAAATCGGTAATGTCGATCTCGTTAAACAACTTAACAGTGCGGCGGTATACCGCCTGATTGACCAGCACGGACCAATCTCGCGAATTCAGATAGCCGAACAAAGCCAGCTTGCTCCCGCCAGCGTGACAAAAATTACCCGCCAGCTCATTGAGCGCGGTCTGATCAAAGAAGTCGATCAGCAGGCCTCCACCGGGGGCCGCCGCGCGATCTCCATTATTACCGAAACCCGCAATTTTCAGGCCATTGGCGTCCGTCTGGGCCGCCATGACACCACGCTCACGCTGTACGATCTGAGCAGTAAAGCGATTGCGGAAGAGCACTACCCTCTTCCGGAGCGCACCCAGGAGACGCTGGAGCATGCGCTGCTGAATACCATCGCGCAGTTTATTGAAAGCTGTCAGCGCAAGATCCGTGAACTCATTGCCATCTCCGTGATTTTGCCCGGACTGGTCGACCCGGAAAGCGGCGTGATCCGCTATATGCCGCATATTCAGGTTGAAAACTGGGGGCTGGTCGACGCGCTGGAAAAGCGTTTTAAGGTGACCTGCTTTGTGGGTCACGACATTCGCTCTCTGGCGCTGGCAGAGCACTACTTTGGTGCGAGCCAGGACTGTGAAGACTCTATTCTGGTGCGCGTTCACCGCGGAACGGGCGCCGGTATTATCTCTAACGGCCGTATTTTTATTGGTCGCAACGGTAACGTTGGCGAGATCGGCCACATTCAGGTTGAACCCCTCGGGGAGCGCTGCCACTGCGGCAACTTCGGCTGCCTTGAAACGATTGCCGCCAACACGGCCATCGAGCAGCGCGTTCGCCATCTTCTTGAACAGGGATATCAAAGCCGCGTCACGCTGGACGATTGCAAGATAGGCACCATCTGCAAAGCCGCCAATAAAGGCGACGCGCTGGCCTGTGAAGTGATTGAGCAGGTAGGCCGCCATCTGGGGAAAACCATCGCCATCGCCATTAACCTGTTTAACCCCCAGAAAGTGGTGATCGCCGGTGAAATTGTGGAAGCGGAAAAGGTGCTGCTCCCCGCCATTGAAGGCTGTATTAACACCCAGGCGCTGAAAGCATTCCGCCAGAACCTCCCGGTGGTTCGTTCAAAGCTTGATCATCGCTCGGCGATTGGCGCGTTCGCGCTGGTCAAACGCGCCATGCTCAACGGAATTCTGCTGCAGCATTTGCTGGAAAGTTGATCGGACCTTATAGTAACGCCTTCTTTTTTTGATGTCGGACTGTCCATGACCATTAAGAATGTAATTTGTGATATCGACGGCGTGCTGATGCACGACAACGTTGCCGTGCCGGGTGCTGCGGAGTTTCTTCACCGCATCATCGACAAAGGAATGCCTCTGGTTCTGCTCACGAACTACCCTTCCCAAACCGGTCAGGATCTGGCTAACCGCTTTGCCACGGCGGGCGTCGACGTTCCGGACAGCGTGTTTTATACCTCGGCAATGGCCACGGCAGATTTTCTGAAGCGTCAGGAAGGGAAAAAAGCCTACGTAGTGGGTGAAGGTGCGCTGATACACGAGCTGTACAAAGCTGGCTTTACCATCACTGACGTGAACCCGGACTTTGTGATTGTCGGCGAAACGCGCTCCTTTAACTGGGAGATGATGCATAAGGCAGCATACTTTGTCGCCAGCGGCGCACGCTTTATCGCGACCAACCCGGATACGCACGGCCGTGGTTTTTATCCGGCCTGCGGCGCGCTGTGCGCCGGTATCGAAAAAATCTCAGGTCGTCAGCCGTTTGTGGTCGGTAAACCGAGCCCGTGGATCATTCGTGCCGCGCTCAACAAGATGCAGGCCCACTCTGAAGAAACCGTTATTGTCGGCGACAACCTGCGCACCGATATTCTGGCCGGATTCCAGGCGGGTCTGGAGACGATTCTGGTCCTCTCCGGCGTCTCTCAACTTGATGACATTGATTCGATGCCGTTCCGGCCAAGCTGGATTTACCCCTCCGTCGATGAAATCGACATCATCTGATAACGAACCACGCCTCAGGGCGTGGTTTTTCATTTATGGCCTGCACAAATAAAACCCCATCTAATAAAAAGCACTTTTTATTGCATAATAATCAATGAAAGAATTCATGGCGTACTCTTTTTTCACTATTCCGCAATCACCATTGCACTATTTCCGTTTTCACCCGTAAAACGCTTGCGCGCCCTGCCCCTTTGCGGCATTTTCATAAGCAAGCAACATTACAAAGCAACAGGGTTAACGGAGAAGGTTATGTGTTCAATTTTTGGCGTACTGGATATTAAAACTGACGCGGGCGAACTGCGTAAAAAGGCACTCGAACTGTCCCGCCTGATGCGCCACCGCGGTCCGGACTGGTCAGGCGTTTACGCCAGTGATAAAGCGATTCTGGCTCACGAACGTCTGTCCATTGTTGACGTCAACGCCGGTGCACAGCCGCTGTATAACGAGAAAAAAACGCACGCGCTGGCTGTCAACGGTGAAATCTACAACCACCAGGCACTGCGCGCCGAATACGGCGACCGCTACGCTTTCCAGACCGGTTCTGACTGTGAAGTGATCCTGGCGCTGTATCAGGAGAAAGGGCCCGAGTTCCTGGACGACCTGCAGGGCATGTTCGCCTTCGCCCTGTACGACAGCGAAAAAGACGCTTACCTGATTGGCCGTGACCATATCGGCATTATCCCGCTGTATATGGGCCACGATGAGCACGGCAACTTCTACGTCGCCTCTGAAATGAAAGCCCTGGTGCCGGTATGCCGCACCATTAAAGAGTTCCCGGCGGGTAGCTATCTGTGGAGCAAAGACGGCGAGATCCGTTCCTATTACCAGCGTGACTGGTTCGACTATGATGCGGTAAAAGACAACGTCACGGACAAAGCCGAGCTGCGTCAGGCCCTGGAAGATTCCGTCAAAAGCCACCTGATGTCTGATGTGCCCTACGGCGTGCTGCTCTCCGGCGGTCTGGACTCCTCCGTGATCTCCGCGATCACCAAGAAATTCGCGGCCCGTCGTGTGGAAGATCAGGAGCGCTCAGAAGCCTGGTGGCCACAGCTGCACTCTTTTGCCGTTGGCCTGGAAGGCGCACCTGACCTGAAAGCCGCGCAGGAAGTGGCGAACCACCTCGGCACCGTGCACCATGAGATTCACTTCACCGTGCAGGAAGGTCTGGATGCGATCCGCGATGTGATCTATCACATTGAAACCTATGACGTGACCACCATCCGCGCCTCAACGCCGATGTACCTGATGTCGCGCAAGATCAAAGCGATGGGCATCAAGATGGTGCTCTCCGGTGAAGGTTCTGACGAAGTGTTTGGCGGCTACCTGTACTTCCACAAAGCGCCGAACGCCAAAGAGCTGCACGAAGAGACCGTGCGTAAGCTGCAGGCGCTGCACATGTTCGACTGTGCGCGTGCCAACAAAGCGATGTCGGCCTGGGGCGTGGAAGCGCGCGTGCCGTTCCTGGATAAGAAATTCCTCGACGTGGCGATGCGCATCAACCCGCAGGACAAGATGTGCGGCAACGGCAAAATGGAAAAACATATCCTGCGTGAGTGTTTTGAATCCTACCTGCCGGCGAGCGTGGCATGGCGTCAGAAAGAGCAGTTCTCTGATGGCGTTGGTTATAGCTGGATCGACACCCTGAAAGAGGTCGCGGCGAAACAGGTTTCCGACCAACAGCTGGAAACCGCGAGCTTCCGCTTCCCGTACAACACGCCGGGCTCGAAAGAAGCCTATCTGTATCGTGAAATTTTTGAAGAGCTGTTCCCGGTACCGAGTGCCGCGGAGTGCGTACCGGGTGGCCCGTCCGTCGCCTGCTCTTCTGCCAAAGCGATTGAATGGGATGAATCTTTCAAATCCATGAACGATCCGTCAGGACGCGCGGTAGGCGTTCACCAGTCAGCCTACAAATAATCACTCAGATCGCAATCAGGCCCCTCAGGGGCCTGATTTTTTTGCCTCACATTTCACCGTCTAAATCTGATTAATAACCAATAATTGCCGAATATTCGGCCACGCTGTTCGCAACCTAACCAAACAGTCACATTCCGGCTATTTTCGTTGAAAAAGGTGTTGACGCTGCAAGGGTCTATACGCATAATGCGCCCCGCAACGCCGATAAGGTAACGCGAAAAAAGATGGCTACGTAGCTCAGTTGGTTAGAGCACATCACTCATAATGATGGGGTCACAGGTTCGAATCCCGTCGTAGCCACCATCTTTTTTGCGGGAGTGGCGAAATTGGTAGACGCACCAGATTTAGGTTCTGGCGCCGCAAGGTGTGCGAGTTCAAGTCTCGCCTCCCGCACCATTCCCGGGTAAGCGTTGCACGGATGGGGTATCGCCAAGCGGTAAGGCACCGGTTTTTGATACCGGCATTCCCTGGTTCGAATCCAGGTACCCCAGCCATATTTCTTCGATTTTGCGGTTCTCCGCGGTATTGGGGTATCGCCAAGCGGTAAGGCACCGGTTTTTGATACCGGCATTCCCTGGTTCGAATCCAGGTACCCCAGCCATCGAAGATTGCAGTACTGGCTACGTAGCTCAGTTGGTTAGAGCACATCACTCATAATGATGGGGTCACAGGTTCGAATCCCGTCGTAGCCACCAAATTCAGATTGTCGATTTTTCGGTAATCAAGACAAATTGTTGGGGTATCGCCAAGCGGTAAGGCACCGGATTCTGATTCCGGCATTCCGAGGTTCGAATCCTCGTACCCCAGCCAATTTAAAAAGTCGTTAAGCAGTTTGTTTAACGCAATTGGGGTGTCGCCAAGCGGTAAGGCTCTGGTTTCTGATACCAGCATTCCGGGGTTCGAATCCCTGCACCCCAGCCACTTAAGTAACAAAAAAGCCCGCTCTGCGGGCTTTTTTGTTTTTGTTGTTCAGGATGGTGCGGCCTGATGCCCTCACCCTGCCCCTCTCCCACTGGGAGAGGGGAAAAAGATTAGAGTCCCAGCGCGTATTTCAGCGCCTGTCGCTTCAGACCACCGGCACGTTCCGCTGCCATCAATCCAATATTACGCAGAATGCGCACCGGGGCTAAGTCATTGCTGAACCCGGCATAAAACAGATCCATCCCCGACTGCATAATAAAGTTATCCGCCATGCGTCGCGTCTGGTAACGCTTCAGAATCTGATGGCTGGCCCAGTTTTCCGCGTGCCCGCGGGCGCTGCCCAGCACATCCAGTAACGCATCGACATCACGGTACCCCAGATTCACGCCCTGCCCGGCCAGCGGATGAATGGTGTGTGCCGCATCGCCCACCAGCGCCAGCCCTTCACGGGCATACTGCAAAGCATGGCGGCGCGTGAGCGGAAATGCACCTGCAGCGACCGGCGTCACGTTGCCCAGACGGCTCGGGAAATGCAGGCGGATTTCCCGCTGCAATTGTTCCATTGTAAGCCCCTGCAGCTGGCGAATGCGTGCCGGTTTGTCGTACCAGACCAGCGATGCCCAGTTATCAAACAGCGGTAAAAAGGCATGCGGGCCATTCGGCGTAAAGTGCTGCCACGTGCTTTCTCCCGGCGCATTCTCGCACTCGACGGTAATCAGCATGCAGGACTGCTCATACTGCCAGGCATGAACGCCAATTCCCGCCATCTGTCTGACCTGCGAGTTAGCGCCGTCCGCTCCGACGACGAGCTTAACGGCCAGTTCATCGCCGCTGTCGAGCGTCAGCAAATACCCGCTCTCGTGAGGATGCAGTGCCTTAATCGACGCCGGAACGCGCAGCGTCACCTTCGGATGCGCCTCCAGCGCCAGCCAGAGCGCCTGCTGGAGCACGTTGTTTTCCACCATATAACCCAGGCGCGGCAGCTTCAGCTCAGCGGCATCAAACGCGACGTGGGCATTTTCCCACTCCCAGGTTTCAAGACGGCTGTAAGGATGGGCGCGCATCGCCAGCACCGCCTCCCAGACGCCCAGCCCACGCAGCAGATCGACGGACGCCGCGCTGATCGCGGAAATGCGCACATCCGGTTTGCTGGCGGGATCGAAGGCCGGCGGAGCAGCCTGTTCAATTACCGTTACCTCAAATCCCTGCTGCGCCAGCCCCAGCGCCAGCGCGCCGCCGACCATACCGCCGCCGACAACGGCAACTTCGGTGTGTAGGAGTGTCATGGTCAATTTTCCTTATTGGAGAATCCCTTAAGTTTACCGGATTTTTGCGGTCCTGAGACACATAACCTTCATACTGGTCACAACCCCACCAAAGCATTACAATACGCGGCTTGCAATCCTGAGCTGAGCAAGTCGATGACTAAAAAACTCCATATAAAAACCTGGGGCTGTCAGATGAACGAATACGATTCATCCAAGATGGCCGATCTGCTGGATTCAACCCACGGATACCAGCTGACAGAAAATGCGAAAGAAGCGGACGTGCTGCTGCTGAACACCTGTTCGATTCGTGAAAAAGCGCAGGAAAAAGTCTTTCACGTGTTAGGCCGCTGGAAGCTTCTCAAGCGAAAAAATCCGGACCTGATCATCGGGGTGGGTGGCTGCGTCGCGTCGCAGGAAGGTAAGCTGATCCGCCAGAGAGCCCCGTATGTGGATATTGTCTTTGGCCCTCAGACCCTGCACCGCCTGCCGGAGATGATCAATCAGGTTCGCGGCAACCGCAGCCCGGTCGTTGACGTCAGCTTCCCGGAAATCGAAAAGTTTGACCGTCTGCCAGAGCCGCGCGCCGATGGCCCGACCGCCTTCGTCTCCATCATGGAAGGCTGCAACAAATATTGCACTTACTGCGTGGTGCCTTACACCCGTGGTGAAGAAGTCAGCCGTCCGGCAGATGATATTCTGTTTGAAATTGCGCAGCTTGCCGCACAGGGCGTTCGCGAAGTGAACCTGCTGGGCCAGAACGTGAACGCCTGGCGCGGGGAAAACTACGACGGCACCACCGGCAGCTTTGCCGAACTGCTGCGTCTGGTGGCCGCGATTGACGGTATCGACCGCATTCGCTTTACCACCAGCCATCCGATGGAGTTTACCGACGACATCATTGACGTGTATCGCGATACGCCAGAGCTGGTGAGCTTCCTGCACCTGCCGATTCAGTGTGGATCTGACCGCGTGTTGAACCTGATGGGCCGCCCGCATACGGTGCTGGAGTACAAGTCCACCATTCGCAAGCTGCGTGAAGCCCGTCCGGATATCCAGATCAGCTCCGACTTTATCGTCGGCTTCCCTGGCGAAACCGCTGATGACTTCGAGCGCACCATGAAGCTCATCGGTGAAGTGAATTTTGACGTCAGCTACAGCTTCATCTTCTCTGCGCGTCCTGGAACACCTGCGGCCGATATGGTTGACGATGTGCCGGAAGAAGAGAAAAAGCAGCGTCTGTATATTCTGCAGGAGCGTATTAACCAGCAGGCCAACGCGTGGAGTCGCCGTATGCTCGGCACCGTTCAGCGCATTCTGGTGGAAGGCACCTCCCGCAAGAGCATTATGGAACTCTCCGGTCGTACCGAAAACAACCGCGTGGTGAACTTTGAGGGCACCCCGGATATGATCGGTAAATTCGTGGACGTCGAGATTGTCGAAGTGCTGACCAACTCGCTGCGCGCGAAGCTGGTACGCACCGAGGACGAAATGGGCCTGCGTATTGCCGAGTCACCGGAATCCGTGATCTCTCGTACCCGTAAAGAAAACGATTCTGGCGTGGGGATTTACCAGCCTTAATCCTCCTGGCCTGCCTTTCCGGCAGGCCTTGTATTTCCTCTCATCGTCCCCAATATCTTCCGCAACGCTTGCGCCTTTATTCTGTGGCGTGAATAATTTCGGTAATGACCGTTTTATTACGTCCTATCGCAATGGGTCAGTTAACCAATTAAAGAGGAACAGTTTGAATATAGATACGCGTGAAATTAGCCTTGAGCCAGCAGACAACGCTCGCCTGCTGAGCCTGTGCGGGCCGTTTGATGACAACATCAAACAACTGGAGCGACGTCTGGGTATCGAAATCAATCGTCGCGATAATCATTTCAAACTTACCGGACGCCCTATCTGCGTCAACGCCGCTGCGGACATTCTGCGTAGCCTGTATGTGGATACATCACCCATGCGCGGCGAAATTCAGGATATCGAACCGGAACAAATTCACCTCGCCATTAAAGAGGCGCGCGTGCTTGAGCAGAGCGCGGAAAGCGTGCCGGACTACGGCAAGGCCATTAACATCAAGACCAAACGTGGCGTTATTAAGCCGCGTACGCCAAACCAGGCGCAGTACATCGCCAATATCCTCGACCACGACATCACCTTCGGGGTGGGCCCTGCGGGTACGGGTAAAACCTATCTGGCCGTTGCCGCTGCGGTAGATGCGCTGGAACGCCAGGAGATCCGTCGTATTCTGCTGACCCGTCCGGCCGTTGAAGCGGGCGAAAAGCTGGGCTTCCTGCCGGGCGATCTGAGCCAGAAGGTCGACCCGTATCTGCGCCCGTTATACGATGCGCTGTTCGAGATGCTCGGATTTGAGAAGGTTGAGAAGCTCATTGAGCGTAACGTTATCGAAGTGGCCCCGCTCGCCTACATGCGCGGTCGTACGCTGAACGATGCGTTCATTATTCTCGATGAGAGCCAGAACACCACCATCGAACAGATGAAGATGTTCCTGACGCGTATCGGCTTTAACTCGAAAGCGGTCATTACCGGTGACGTCACCCAGATCGACCTGCCGCGCAGCACCAAATCCGGCCTGCGCCACGCCATTGAGGTGCTGGCCGAGGTCGACGAAATCAGCTTTAACTTCTTCCACAGTGAAGACGTGGTACGCCACCCGGTGGTCGCGCGTATCGTTAACGCCTATGAAGCCTGGGAAGAGGCGGATCAGAAGCGTAAGGCCGAACTGGCCGCAGAACGTAAGCGCGAAGCGCAGGAGCAAGAACAGAAATGAGTCAGGTGATCCTCGATTTACAGCTGGCCTGTGAAGACAATTCCGGCATGCCAGATGAGGCACAGTTTCAGAAATGGCTGGATGCCGTTATTCCTCAGTTTCAGGAAGAATCAGAAGTCACGATTCGCCTGGTGGATGAAGCAGAAAGCCATGAGCTTAACCTGACCTATCGCGGGAAAGATAAGCCGACCAACGTGCTCTCTTTCCCGTTCGAAGCGCCTCCGGGCATTGAGATGCCGCTGCTGGGCGATCTGATCATCTGCCGTCAGGTGGTTGAACAGGAAGCCAAAGAGCAGCAAAAGCCGCTTGAGGCCCACTGGGCGCATATGGTGGTACACGGCAGCCTGCACCTGCTGGGCTACGATCACATTGAAGATGACGAAGCGGAAGAGATGGAGTCCCTCGAGACAGAGATAATGCTTGCTCTGGGCTATGAGGATCCGTACATTGCCGAGAAAGAATAGTCCGTCACCTGACGGACTCACATGCCGCCACGAAAGGACATCGCGTGGCGGTAAACGTTGAACTAACAAGAGAACCCTTAACAAACGCCATGAGCGACGACAATTCACACAGTAGCGACACGACAACCAGTAAAAAGGGATTTTTCTCCCTCATTCTGAACCAGCTTTTCCATGGCGAACCCAAAAACCGTGATGAACTGCTGGAGCTGATTCGTGATTCCGGGCAGAACGACCTTATCGACGAAGATACGCGCGAAATGCTCGAAGGGGTTATGGACATCGCCGACCAGCGCGTTCGCGATATCATGATCCCCCGCTCGCAGATGATCACCCTGAAACGTAACCAGACCCTGGACGAGTGCCTCGATGTGATCATCGAATCCGCCCACTCGCGTTTCCCGGTCATCAGCGAAGACAAAGATCACATCGAAGGGATTTTGATGGCCAAAGATCTGCTGCCGTTTATGCGCAGCGATGCCGAAGCCTTCAGCATGGAAAAAGTGTTACGCCAGGCCGTGGTTGTGCCGGAAAGTAAACGTGTGGATCGGATGCTGAAAGAGTTCCGCTCTCAGCGTTACCACATGGCGATTGTTATTGATGAGTTTGGTGGCGTTTCCGGTCTGGTCACGATCGAGGATATTCTTGAGCTGATCGTGGGCGAAATCGAAGACGAGTACGACGAAGAAGAAGATATCGACTTCCGTCAGCTTAGCCGCCACACCTGGACCGTACGCGCGCTGGCCTCGATTGAGGACTTTAACGACGCCTTCGGTACCCACTTCAGCGATGAAGAGGTCGATACCATTGGCGGGCTGGTGATGCAGGCCTTTGGCCACCTCCCGGCGCGCGGTGAGACCGTTGACATTGACGGTTACCAGTTCAAAGTGGCAATGGCCGACAGCCGACGTATTATACAGGTTCACGTCAGAACGCCGGACGACTCACCGGTGCCAAAACTGGAAGATTAATGTAAATGGCATTTGCCCCACTGCTTGAACGCCAGCGCATCCGTTTGCTGCTGGCGCTGTTACTCGGAGCCAGCGGTACGCTGGCTTTTTCTCCTTACGATATCTGGCCCGCCGCCATTCTCTCCCTGATGGGGCTTCAGGGCCTGACCCTGAATCGTCGTCCGGTACAGGCTGCGGCCATCGGTTACTTCTGGGGACTGGGGCTGTTTGGCTCAGGCATCAACTGGGTCTATGTCAGCATCGCCCAGTTTGGCGGTATGCCAGGCCCGGTCAACGTCTTCCTGGTGGTATTGCTCGCCGCGTATCTCTCGCTCTATACCGGTCTGTTCGCCGGCATCCTTTCTCGCCTGTGGCCAAAAACCACCTGGCTGCGCGTCGCCATTGCCGCGCCGGTGGTCTGGCAAATAACCGAGTTCCTGCGCGGCTGGGTGCTGACGGGCTTCCCGTGGCTACAGTTCGGCTACAGCCAGATTGACGGCCCCCTGAAGGGTCTGGCGCCGGTAATGGGCGTTGAGGCCATCAACTTCCTGCTGATGGTGGTCAGCGGTCTGCTGGTCCTGGCGCTGGTCCAGCGCTGCTGGAAACCCCTGGCTGTGGCGCTGGTGCTGTTTGCCCTGCCCTTCCCGCTGCGCTATATCCAGTGGTTCACGCCCGAGCCAGAGCGCGCCATGCAGGTGTCCATGGTGCAGGGGAATATTCCGCAGTCCATGAAGTGGGATGAGAAAGAACTGCTGAATACGCTGAAGATCTACGCCAACGCCACCGAAGAGGTGATGGGTAAATCCCAGCTGATTATCTGGCCGGAGTCTGCAATCCCCGATCTGGAAATTAACCAGCAGCCGTTCCTCAACATGATGAACGACCTGCTGCTGGCACGCGGCAGCACGCTGATCACCGGGATTGTCGATGCGCGTCTGAATCAGCAGAACCGCTACGACACCTACAACAGCATCATTACGCTCGGGAAAGATAGCGAGTACAGCTACCACTCCACTGACCGGTACAACAAGAACCACCTGGTGCCGTTTGGTGAATTTGTCCCGCTGGAGTCGATTCTGCGCCCGCTGGCCCCGTTCTTTGACCTGCCGATGTCCTCTTTCAGCCGCGGCCCGTACGTACAGCCTCAGCTGCACGCGCACGGCCTGGCCCTGACGGCGGCCATCTGCTACGAAATCATTCTCGGCGAGCAGGTACGCGATAACTTCCGCCCGGATACTGACTATCTGCTGACCATCTCCAACGACGCCTGGTTTGGTAAGTCAATCGGCCCGTGGCAGCACTTCCAGATGGCACGTATGCGCTCTCTGGAGCTGGCGCGTCCGCTGCTGCGCAGCACCAACAACGGCATCACGGCTGTGATTGGTCCGCAGGGCGAGATTCAGGCGATGATCCCGCAGTTTACCCGTGAGGTACTGACCACTAAAGTCACGCCAACCACGGGGCTGACGCCATACGCGCGCACCGGCAACTGGCCGCTGTGGATACTGACCGTGCTGTTCGGCTTTGGCGCGGTGCTGATGAGCCTGCGTCAGCGTCGGAAATAACCTTCCCTTCTGTTGCCGGGTGGCGTAGCCGCCACCCGACAATTTTCTCCAGACTCCCATTCTGGCACGCCTATTGCTTTGTTTATTCAGGTAAACGCAGTTTGGCTTAACGTGCAACTTTGTCGCACCAGCGTAGATCATCGGTAGCACCGAAACGGTGCAACGGGAGATATTTGCCTCTGAATGGTGCGGCGCGCTTCGCAAAAATAAACAATAACGCAGCAAAATCTTTACATTAAGCCAGACTAAATGTTAACAAGCTTGCATAACACTGCACTCGCACTGCGCGAGATATAACAACATCACAATGGGTATCAATGCGTCGCTGGCGCTGATAAAAAAGGAGTTGGGTATGCAATTACGTAAACTGGCCACAGCAATGCTGGTTATGGGAATGTCTGCAGGCGTGGTTCACGCTGAAGATGCTCCGGCAGCAGGCAGCACTCTCGACAAGATTGCCAAAAACGGCGTCATCGTGGTCGGCCACCGTGAATCTTCAGTCCCGTTCTCTTACTACGACAACACGCAAAAAGTCGTGGGCTATTCACAGGACTACTCCAACGCCATCGTTGAAGCTGTGAAGAAAAAGCTGAACAAACCTGACCTGCAGGTGAAGCTGATCCCAATCACTTCACAGAACCGTATTCCACTGCTGCAAAACGGCACCTTTGACTTCGAGTGTGGCTCCACCACCAACAACCTCGAGCGTCAGAAACAGGCTGCCTTCTCTGACACCATCTTTGTCGTGGGCACCCGTCTGCTGACGAAGAAAGGCGGTGAGATCAAAGACTTCGCTGACCTGAAAGGCAAAGCGGTTGTTGTGACCTCCGGTACCACGTCAGAAGTGCTGCTGCACAAGCTGAACGACGAGAAGAAAATGGATATGCGCATCATCAGCGCGAAAGACCATGGCGACTCCTTCCGTACCCTGGAAAGCGGTCGTGCCGTCGCGTTTATGATGGATGACGCCCTGCTGGCGGGCGAACGTGCGAAAGCGAAGAAACCAGACAACTGGGATATCGTTGGTACCGCGCAGTCCAAAGAAGCCTACGGCTGTATGCTGCGTAAAGACGATCCGCAGTTCAAAAAGCTGATCGATGACACCATCGCTCAGGTGCAGACCTCCGGCGAAGCGGAAAAATGGTTCGACAAATGGTTCAAGAACCCGATTCCACCAAAAAACCTGAACATGAATTTTGAACTGTCTGACGACATGAAAGCGCTGTTCAAATCTCCAAATGACAAGGCTCTTAACTAATTAGAACAACAGGGGCGGGATCTCCTGCCCTCTCGATTGTCGGGAAGCATGGACAGACTATACGTTGAGTGGTCGTTCCCCACTCAGCGCGAAAAATGAGCTTCTCACCAATCTTCGAGGGTAGCGCTGCTACCCTTTTTTTTCTGGAGTTTATTATGTCAATAGACTGGAACTGGGGCATATTCCTGCAACAAGCCCCGTTCGGCAACACCACCTATCTTGGCTGGCTGTGGAGCGGCTTTCAGGTTACCGTGGCACTATCGATAACGGCGTGGATTATCGCGTTTCTTGTCGGTTCTTTGTTCGGTATTCTGCGCACCGTCCCTAACCGTTTTCTTTCAACGCTTGGCACCCTGTATGTGGAACTGTTCCGTAACGTTCCGCTGATCGTGCAATTCTTTACCTGGTATCTGGTCATCCCGGAACTGCTGCCGGAAAATATTGGCATGTGGTTCAAGTCGGAGCTGGATCCGAACGTGCAGTTCTTTGTCTCCTCCATGATGTGTCTGGGGCTGTTTACCGCTGCGCGCGTTTGCGAGCAGGTGCGTGCCGCCATTCAGTCATTGCCGCGCGGACAAAAAAACGCGGGCCTGGCGATGGGCCTGACGCTGCCCCAAACCTACCGCTACGTGCTGCTGCCTAACGCCTACCGGGTTATCGTTCCACCGATGACCTCCGAGATGATGAACCTGGTGAAAAACTCGGCCATCGCCTCAACCATCGGCCTGGTGGATATGGCCGCGCAGGCGGGCAAGCTGCTGGATTATTCCGCTCACGCGTGGGAATCCTTCACCGCGATCACGCTCGCGTATGTTCTGATTAACGCTTTCATCATGCTGGTGATGAACCTGGTTGAACGCAAAATCCGCCTGCCGGGTAATCTGGGGGGCAAATAATGTACGAATTTGACTGGAGTTCTATCGTTCCATCCATGCCTTACCTGCTTGATGGCCTGGTGATTACCTTAAAAATCACCGTTATCGCCATCATCATTGGTATCGTCTGGGGCACCCTGCTGGCCGTCATGCGCCTGTCGAGCTTTAAGCCGCTCGCCTGGTTTGCGACCGCCTACGTTAACGTGTTCCGCTCCATCCCGCTGGTGATGGTGCTGCTGTGGTTTTACCTGATTGTGCCCGGCTTCCTGCAGAACGTGCTGGGGCTGTCGCCGAAAACCGATATCCGTCTGATCTCCGCCATGGTGGCGTTCTCAATGTTCGAGGCCGCTTACTACTCAGAGATTATCCGCGCGGGCATTCAGAGTATCTCCCGCGGGCAATCCAGCGCCGCGCTGGCGCTGGGAATGACGCACTGGCAGTCCATGCAGCTCATTATTCTGCCGCAGGCGTTTCGCGCCATGGTTCCGCTCCTGCTAACCCAGGGCATCGTGCTGTTCCAGGATACCTCGCTGGTCTACGTTCTGAGTCTGGCAGACTTCTTCCGTACCGCGTCAACCATCGGTGAACGTGATGGTACGCAGGTCGAGATGGTGCTCTTTGCGGGTGCGGTCTATTTTGTGATTAGTTTAAGCGCGTCGCTGTTGGTCAGCTGGCTGAAGAAAAGGACGGTATAATGATTTCCCTGAAAAATGTTTCTAAATGGTATGGGCACTTTCAGGTGCTGACCGACTGCTCCACCGAAGTCAAAAAAGGCGATGTAGTGGTGGTATGCGGGCCGTCCGGCTCCGGTAAATCGACGCTAATTAAAACCGTCAACGGACTGGAGCCGGTGCAGCAAGGTGAGATCGTTGTCAACGGCACCAGGGTCAACGACAAGAAAACCAACCTCGCTCAGCTTCGCTCTCACGTTGGCATGGTGTTCCAGCATTTTGAGCTGTTCCCTCACCTCTCCATTATTGAGAACCTGACGCTGGCGCAGGTAAAAGTGCTGAAGCGGGATAAAAAAGCGTCGCGCGAGAAAGGTCTGAAGCTCCTGGAACGCGTTGGGCTCTCGGCGCATGCCGATAAGTTCCCGGCACAGCTTTCTGGCGGCCAACAGCAGCGTGTGGCGATCGCCCGCGCGCTGTGTATGGATCCGGTGGCAATGCTGTTTGATGAGCCAACGTCGGCGCTCGATCCAGAGATGATCAATGAAGTGCTGGACGTAATGGTCGAGCTGGCGCACGAAGGGATGACCATGATGGTGGTGACCCACGAAATGGGCTTTGCCCGTAAAGTGGCCAACCGCGTGATCTTTATGGACGAAGGGAAAATTGTCGAAGACTCACCGAAAGAAGAGTTCTTCGCTAACCCGAAATCAGAGCGTGCGAAAGATTTCCTCGCGAAAATCCTGCACTAACCTTCCCGGTGCGCAATCTGCGGATTGCGCACTGCTTCACGCTTTCACTCAGTTCCTCTCGTCGGCGTCACATTGCAGCGTTAACCTTGTCACAAAATAACGCTACGTATGGAGAACGCTATGGCACAGCCTATTATTCTCGATTGCGATCCGGGTCATGACGACGCGATCGCGCTCGTCCTCGCTCTTGCCTCCCCTGAACTTGAGGTAAAAGCCGTCACCTCGTCCGCCGGAAACCAGACGCCGGACAAAACCCTGCGCAACGTGCTGCGCATGCTCACGCTGCTCAAACGCACCGACATTCCTGTCGCCGGCGGGGCCGTGAAGCCGCTGATGCGCGAGCTGATTATTGCCGACAACGTTCATGGTGAAAGCGGGCTGGACGGTCCGGCACTGCCGGAGCCGGGTTTCACGCCGCAAAACTGTACCGCCGTGGAGCTGATGGCGAAGGTTCTACGTGAGAGTGCAGAACCGGTAACGCTGGTGGCAACCGGACCGCAAACCAACGTTGCGCTGCTGCTGAACAGCCATCCTGAGCTGCATAATAAAATTGCCCGAATTGTGATTATGGGCGGGGCCATGGGGCTGGGGAACTGGACGCCTGCGGCGGAGTTCAACATCTTTGTCGACCCGGAAGCCGCGGAAATCGTCTTCCAGTCCGGCTTACCAATTGTAATGGCGGGGCTGGACGTTACCCACCGCGCGCAGATTATGGCGGACGATATTGAGCGATTCCGCTCCGTGGGTAATACGGTCGCGACAACCGTGGCCGAGCTGCTCGACTTCTTTATGGAGTATCACAAAGCAGAGAGATGGGGCTTCCACGGCGCGCCGCTGCATGACCCGTGCACCATTGCCTGGCTACTGAAGCCGGAGATGTTCACTACGGTGGACAGATGGGTTGGTGTTGAGACGCAGGGAAAATACACCCAGGGAATGACGGTGGTGGATTACTACTCGCTGACGGGGAATAAACCGAATACCACGGTGATGGTGGACATCGACCGCGAGGCGTTTGTGGATTTGCTGGCGGAGAGACTGGCTTACTATTGTGCGGTCTGATGCCCTCACCCCAACCCTCTCCCACGGGGAGAGGGGGCAAACACTAAAAACGGCAACGTGGTTGCCGTTTTGCTTTTACCATGTGCAGCCTGATGCCCTCACCCCACCCCTCTCCCACTGGGAGAGGGAGCAGAGAGTTTTGCTTTTATTTAGGGCTCAAACGGCCGACGCTGGAACTGATCGTGGCCGCATTTCGGACACAGAGGCAGGACATCCGGCGTATATACCGCAATATGATGGTGGCAATTCTCACATACCAGATTTCCCAAGCCGACCACCTCACCACTGTGATACACACCGTGATGGTTCAAATCCTGAAAGACCTCGCGCCACTCCAGCTGCGTTTTATCCGTGATGTCGGCCAGCTCTTGCCACAGGCTCTCTTTAATCACCCGCATAAAAACGCTGTCCGTGACCTCCTCCTGGCTCTCCTGGTAGCTGCGCGCGAACTCTTCCAGATCGCGACGCACGGCGCGCGTCACCTCTTCCACTTCGGTTCGCGTTAACTCACCCGTTTGCGTCACGCGGGCACGCGCTTGCTCAACCAGCGCGTCGATATCTCGCTCGCCGTTACGCAGCCGTTCCGTCAGTGTCGCCACCAGTTCGCGGTAAAATTGAGCAACCTTGTTCATCATTTTGCCTCCCGGGTAAGTAACTATTTCTAATAATAGACCTTATTTCATCGCCGCTTTGTCAGGTGAAGCACAGACCCGGTAAATTCCTGCAAAGCGCATTTGTGCGAAAGGCTGTTTTGACGCGGGCGTTTGGGCTATGCTATGCGGATCTGAATTACCACATCCATTGGCTACATTTGTAGCTGTATTGAAAACAGGACCACTGGCTGCCATGCAAGAGCAATACCGCCCGGAAGAGATAGAATCAAAAGTCCAGCAACACTGGGACGAGAAGCGCACCTTTGAAGTAACCGAAGACGAGAGCAAAGAGAAGTATTACTGCCTGTCGATGCTTCCCTATCCTTCTGGTCGACTACACATGGGCCATGTGCGTAACTACACCATCGGCGATGTGATTGCACGCTACCAGCGCATGCTGGGTAAAAACGTTCTGCAGCCTATCGGCTGGGATGCGTTCGGTCTGCCTGCGGAAGGCGCGGCGGTCAAAAACAACACCGCACCGGCGCCGTGGACGTACGACAACATCGCGTACATGAAAAACCAGCTCAAAATGCTGGGCTTTGGCTATGACTGGAGCCGCGAGCTGGCAACCTGTACCCCGGAATACTATCGCTGGGAGCAGAAGTTCTTCACCGAGCTGTATAAAAAAGGCCTGGTATATAAGAAGACCTCTGCCGTTAACTGGTGTCCGAACGACCAGACCGTTCTCGCGAACGAACAGGTTATCGACGGCTGCTGCTGGCGCTGTGACACCAAAGTTGAGCGTAAAGAGATCCCACAGTGGTTTATCAAAATCACCGCTTACGCTGATGAGCTGCTGAACGATCTGGATAACCTCGACCACTGGCCAGATACCGTTAAGACCATGCAGCGCAACTGGATCGGCCGTTCTGAAGGCGTGGAGATTACCTTCAACGTTGAGAACTATGACCAGACCCTGACTGTCTACACCACCCGCCCGGACACCTTCATGGGCGCGACCTACCTGGCCGTAGCCGCAGGTCACCCGCTGGCGCAGAAAGCGGCAGAGAACAACCCGGAGCTGGCCACCTTCATCGACGAGTGCCGCAACACCAAAGTGGCCGAAGCCGACATGGCGACGATGGAGAAAAAAGGCGTCGCGACAGGCTTCTATGCGAAGCATCCGCTGACTGGCGAAGCGATCCCTGTCTGGGCAGCGAACTTCGTGCTGATGGAGTACGGTACAGGCGCGGTAATGGCCGTTCCGGGACACGATCAGCGCGACTACGAGTTTGCCACCAAATACAGCCTGCCGATTAAAGCCGTTATTCTGGCCGCAGATGGTTCTGAACCCGATCTGTCCGAACAAGCGCTGACCGAAAAAGGCACTCTGTTCAACTCTGGTGAATTCAGCGGCCTGAGCTTCGAAGAGGGCTTCAACGCCATCGCCGATAAGCTGGCCTCTCTGGGCGTGGGCGAGCGTAAAGTTAACTTCCGTCTGCGCGACTGGGGCGTGTCCCGTCAGCGTTACTGGGGCGCGCCAATCCCAATGGTGACGCTGGAAGATGGCACCGTGATGCCAACGCCGGAAGATCAGCTCCCGGTGATCCTGCCGGAAGACGTGGTCATGGACGGTATCACCAGCCCGATCAAAGCCGATCCTGAGTGGGCAAAAACCACCGTCAACGGTCAGCCTGCGCTGCGTGAAACCGACACCTTTGACACCTTTATGGAGTCATCCTGGTACTATGCGCGCTACACCTGCCCGCAGTATCAGGACGGTATGCTCGATTCCGATGCGGCAAACTACTGGCTGCCGGTTGATATCTATATCGGCGGCATCGAACACGCCATCATGCACCTGCTCTACTTCCGCTTCTTCCACAAACTGATGCGCGATGCAGGCATGGTGAACTCTGACGAACCAGCAAAACAGCTGCTGTGTCAGGGCATGGTACTGGCAGATGCGTTCTATTACGTCGGTGCCAACGGCGAGCGTAACTGGGTTTCTCCGGTTGATGCGATCGTCGAGCGCGACGAGAAGGGCCGTATCGTTAAGGCGAAAGACGCCGAAGGTCATGAACTGGTCTATACCGGCATGAGCAAGATGTCCAAGTCGAAAAACAACGGCATCGATCCGCAGGTGATGGTTGAGCGTTACGGTGCGGACACCGTGCGTCTGTTCATGATGTTTGCCTCTCCGGCGGACATGACTCTGGAATGGCAGGAGTCCGGCGTGGAAGGCGCGAACCGCTTCCTGAAACGCGTCTGGAAACTGGTTTACGAACACACTGCACTGGGCGATGCCCCGGCGCTGAACGCCGCCGCACTGACTGAAGATCAGCAGGCGCTGCGTCGCGATGTTCATAAAACGATTGCGAAAGTGACCGATGATATTGGTCGTCGTCAGACCTTCAATACCGCAATTGCGGCTATTATGGAACTGATGAACAAGCTGGCGAAAGCCCCGCAGGACGGTGAGCAGGATCGTGCCTTAATGCGTGAAGCGCTGCTGGCCGTCGTTCGCATGCTGAACCCGTTCACTCCGCACGTCAGCTTCACCCTGTGGCAGGAGCTGAAAGGCGAAGGCGATATTGACAACGCGCCGTGGCCGCAGGCTGACGAAGCCGCAATGGTGGAAAACACGACGCTGGTTGTGGTCCAGGTAAACGGCAAAGTCCGCGGTAAAATTACCGTGGCGGTCGATGCAACCGAAGAACAGGTTCGCGAGCGCGCGGGCCAGGAACCTCTGGTCGCAAAATATCTTGAGGGCGTTACCGTACGTAAAGTGATCTACGTACCGGGTAAACTGCTCAATCTGGTCGTTGGCTAAGCGCGGGAGGAAACGTGCGACAACTGGCAACAATACTCTTATCACTGGCGGTGCTTGTCACCGCCGGCTGTGGCTGGCACCTGCGCAATACCACGGCGGTGCCTGCTGAGATGAAAACGATGATTTTCGACTCATCGGATCCGAATGGTCCACTCAGCCGGGCAGTTCGTAATCAGCTGCGTCTGAACGGCGTTGAGCTTGTTGAGAAACAAACGCTGCGCCAGGATGTACCGTCTCTGCGTATCATCGGAGGAGGTCTGTCGAGAGATACGGCCTCTATCTTCCAGGACGGTCGTACAGCTGAATATCAGATGGTGCTGACGGTCAACGCAGCGGTCCTGATCCCGGGTAAAGACATCTATCCGATCAGCACGAAAGTGTTCCGTTCGTTCTTCGATAACCCGCAGACGGCATTGGCAAAAGATGCCGAACAGCAGATTATCATCAACGAAATGTACGACAAGGCGGCGGAACAGCTGATCCGTAAACTGCCAGGTATTGCAGCGTCTACCCGACAAGGCTCTGACATTGTTGAAAAACCGGTTGCTGGCACGCTTCCTGCTGCTAACTCTCTGGGTAAATGATGATCAGGCTGTATCCTGAACAACTCCGCGCGCAGCTCAAAGAAGGGCTGCGCGCGGCGTATCTGCTTCTTGGAAACGATCCGTTATTGCTTCAGGAAAGTCTGGATGCCGTGCGGCATGAAGCCGCCTCTCAGGGCTTCGATGAACACCACACCGTCCAGCTGGATAACAACACCGACTGGAATGCCCTCTTCTCACTCTGTCAGGCGATGAGCCTTTTTGCGTCGCGCCAGACTATTCAGATCCTGCTGCCGGAGAACGGCCCTAACGCGGCCATCAATGAACAGCTGGCGACGCTGGTCAGCCTGCTTCACAGCGATCTGCTGCTGATTGTACGCGGCAACAAGCTCACCAAAGCGCAGGAAAATGCGGCGTGGTTCACCCAACTCGCAGCCCGCGCGGTACAGGTTACCTGTCAGACGCCTGAACAGGCGCATCTGCCAAAATGGGTGGCAGCGAGAGCGAAGCAGAACAACCTTCAGCTGGATGATGCGGCGAACCAACTGCTCTGCTACTGCTATGAAGGTAACCTGCTGGCCCTGGCGCAGGCGCTGGACAGACTCTCCCTGCTCTGGCCGGATGGCAAGCTGACCTTGCCGCGCGTCGAGCAGGCCGTTAACGACGCGGCACACTTCACGCCGTTCCACTGGGTGGACGCGCTGCTGTCGGCGAAAAGCAAACGCGCCCTGCATATTCTGCAACAGCTGCGTCTCGAAGGGAGCGAACCGGTTATTCTGCTGCGTACGCTGCAGCGCGAATTATTGCTGCTGATTACGCTCAAGCGTCAGTCTGCCCATACGCCGCTGCGTTCGCTGTTTGATAAACACCGCGTGTGGCAAAATCGCCGGGCTTTGATCACCGAAGCCGTCAACCGCCTGAGTCATGAACAGCTTCGTCAGGCTGTGCAGCTTCTGATGCGCGCTGAGCTCACGTTAAAACAAGATTATGGCCAGTCGGTCTGGGCGGAGCTGGAAAGCCTTTCTCTGCTGCTCTGCCACAAGGCGCTGGCAGACGTTTTTATTGATGGATAGCATGCATTCTTTACAGGCCTTATATGGCGGCACCTTCGACCCGGTACATTACGGGCATCTGAAGCCGGTTGAAATTCTGGCGAATCTGATCGGCCTTCAGCGCGTCACCATCATGCCCAACAATGTCCCGCCCCATCGTCCACAGCCCGAGGCGACCAGCGAGCAGCGAAAAGAGATGCTTGCCCTTGCCATCGCAGATAAACCGCTATTCCGACTTGACGAGCGTGAGCTGCGTCGCGACACGCCCTCCTGGACGTCTCAGACGCTTCAGGAGTGGCGCGCCGAACAAGGACCAGACCAGCCGCTGGCTTTTATCATCGGCCAGGATTCTCTGCTGAATTTCCCTACGTGGCATCAGTATGAAACCATCCTGGAGAACAGCCACCTGCTCGTCTGCCGCCGTCCCGGCTATCCGCTGACCATGCGCGAAGAGCAGTACCAGCAGTGGCTGGAAGACCACCTCACCGATAATGTTGAAGATCTTCACAACCAGCCTGCCGGGAAGATCTATCTGGCGGAAACGCCGTGGTTTGATATCTCTGCAACCCTCATTCGCGAGCGTTTACAGCAGGGTTTAGCGTGTGACGATCTGCTGCCGACCCCGGTGCTGGCCTATATCCATGCGCACGGTTTGTATCAGAAAAGCGCAGATGAATAGCCGGAGAGCATAAAAAGCGGCTTATTGTTTATCCTGCCTTGACAGGGTAAGCCATACTGTTATTCTCCGCTGCCAGACTTTCCCGCCGATCATTGCTTTACAGAAATTGTTTTACAAAAATGGCAATGCAATCTCAGGCGGAGGGTGGGATGATACCCGCCTTCAAAAGCCCGGCCGGAGACATTTGTCCCGACGCAGGCGTGAGTTCAGGTATACTGTCTGGCTACGAATTCAAAGTTTTACAATCTCATTCACCCCAGGGGGAAAACTTGCAGGGTAAAGCACTCCAGGATTTTGTTATTGACAAAATTGATGACCTGAAAGGTCAGGACATCATCGCTATCGACGTTAAGGGTAAATCCAGTATTACCGACTGCATGATCATCTGCACCGGTACATCGACGCGTCATGTTGTTTCAATTGCCGATCACGTGGTTCAGGAATCGCGTGCAGCAGGGCTGTTGCCGCTGGGTGTTGAAGGTGAAGCGACGGCTGACTGGGTGGTAGTCGACCTCGGCGATGTGATTGTCCACGTCATGCAGGACGAGAGCCGTCGCCTGTATGAGCTGGAAAAACTCTGGGGTTAATGCGTGAAGTTACAGCTGGTCGCCGTCGGCACCAAAATGCCGGACTGGGTACAAACCGGTTTTACTGAATATTTGCGTCGTTTTCCAAAAGACATGCCGTTCGAACTGGTGGAAATTCCCGCCGGGAAGCGCGGCAAGAACGCTGATATCAAACGCATTCTCGATAAAGAGGGCGAACTGATGCTGGCTGCCGCAGGCAAAAACCGCATCGTCACCCTCGATATTCCAGGTAAACCCTGGGATACGCCGCAGCTGGCGCAAGAACTGGAGCGCTGGAAGCAGGATGGTCGTGACGTCAGTCTGTTGATTGGCGGACCAGAAGGGTTATCCCCTGCCTGCAAAGCAGCGGCTGAACAAAGTTGGTCCCTCTCCGCGCTGACGCTTCCCCACCCGCTCGTTCGGGTACTGGTGGCAGAAAGCCTGTATCGCGCGTGGAGCATTACTACCAACCACCCCTATCACCGCGAGTAATGACTGACCAGGGTAGATTAAGCAGCGGATGAAACTACAGAATTCTTTTCGCGACTATACGGCTGAGTCCGCGCTGTTTGTGCGCCGGGCGCTGGTCGCCTTTACCGGGATTTTGCTGCTTACCGGCGTGCTGATCGCCAACCTCTATAATCTGCAAATTGTCCGCTTTACCGATTACCAGACGCGTTCAAACGAAAACCGCATTAAGCTGGTGCCTATCGCACCCAGCCGCGGCATTATTTACGATCGTAACGGCACCCCGCTGGCGTTGAACCGCACCATCTATCAAATCGAGATGATGCCGGAAAAAGTCGATAATGTTCAGGATACGCTGGAAGCGCTGAAAAGCGTTGTCGACCTTAACGATGACGATATCGCGGCGTTCAAAAAAGAGCGCGCCCGCTCTCACCGCTTCACCTCGATTCCGGTTAAAACCAATCTTACGGAAGTCCAGGTGGCCCGCTTTGCGGTGAATCAGTACCGTTTCCCCGGCGTGGAAGTGAAGGGATATAAGCGTCGCTACTATCCCTACGGCTCCGCGCTGACGCATGTGATTGGCTACGTTTCCAAGATTAACGACAAAGACGTCGACCGCCTTGATAAAGACGGCAAGCTGGCCAACTACGCTGCTACGCACGATATCGGTAAGCTGGGGATCGAACGTTACTACGAAGACGTTCTGCACGGGCAAACCGGCTATGAAGAGGTTGAGGTTAACAACCGTGGACGCGTGATCCGCCAGCTGAAAGAAGTGCCGCCTCAGGCGGGGCATGACGTCTATCTGACGCTCGACCTCAAACTTCAGCAGTATATCGAAACCCTGCTGGCGGGTAGCCGTGCAGCCGTTGTGGTCACCGATCCTCGTACCGGCGGCATCCTGGCAATGGTCTCCATGCCTAGCTATGACCCGAACCTCTTTGTTGACGGCATTTCCAGTAAAGACTATTCCGGTCTGCTGAATGACCCGAACACGCCGCTGGTGAACCGCGCGACGCAAGGGGTTTACCCGCCGGCATCCACGGTTAAACCGTACGTGGCGGTCTCTGCGCTGAGTGCCGGCGTCATCAACCGTAATACCAGCCTGTTTGACCCGGGCTGGTGGCAGCTGCCGGGTTCAGATAAGCGCTATCGTGACTGGAAAAAATGGGGCCACGGTCATCTCAACGTCACCAAATCGCTGGAAGAATCTGCGGATACCTTCTTCTATCAGGTGGCGTATGACATGGGTATCGATCGCCTGTCAGAGTGGATGAGCAAATTCGGCTACGGGCATTACACCGGCGTGGACCTTTCAGAAGAACGTTCTGGCAACATGCCAACGCGTGAATGGAAGCTGAAGCGCTTTAAAAAACCGTGGTATCAGGGTGACACCATTCCGGTGGGTATCGGTCAGGGCTACTGGACGGCAACGCCGCTTCAGATGAACAAAGCCATGATGATCCTCATCAATGACGGCGTGGTAAAAGTGCCGCATCTGCTACAGAGCACGGTTGAAGACGGCAAAAAAGTACCGTGGAACCAGCCGCACGAGGCCCCGGTGGGTGACATCCATTCCGGCTTCTGGGAAATTGCGAAAGACGGTATGTACGGCGTGGCAAACCGCCCGAACGGTACCGCGCATAAGTACTTCGCCGGTACGCCGTACAAAGTGGCCGCGAAATCCGGTACTGCGCAGGTGTTTGGTCTGAAAGCCAACGAAACCTATAACGCGCACCGCATTGCTGAACGTCTGCGTGACCATAAGCTGATGACGGCGTTTGCCCCTTATGATAACCCGCAGGTCGCGGTGGCGATGATTCTGGAGAACGGCGGTGCCGGACCAGCAGTAGGGACCATCATGCGCCAGATCCTTGACCACATTATGCTGGGTGATAACAACACCGAACTGCCGGCTGAAAACCCGGCCGCCGCTGCGGCGGAGGACCAATAATCATGACGGATAATCCAAATAAAAAATCGCTGTGGGATAAAATCCACATCGACCCAGCCATGCTGCTGATCCTGCTGGCTCTGCTGGTATACAGCGCCCTGGTTATCTGGAGCGCCAGCGGCCAGGACATCGGCATGATGGAGCGCAAAATCGGCCAGATCGCCATGGGTCTGATCATCATGGTGGTGATGGCGCAAATCCCGCCGCGCGTCTACGAAGGCTGGGCGCCCTATCTTTACATCTTCTGTATTATTTTGCTGGTTGCGGTAGATGCGTTTGGCGCAATTTCAAAAGGGGCGCAGCGCTGGCTGGATCTGGGCGTTGTCCGCTTCCAGCCCTCGGAAATTGCCAAAATCGCCGTTCCATTGATGGTGGCACGCTTTATCAACCGCGACGTCTGTCCGCCGTCTCTGAAAAACACCGCCATCGCGCTGGTGCTGATTTTTCTGCCGACGCTGCTGGTTGCGGCGCAGCCTGACCTTGGCACCTCAATTCTTATCGCCCTTTCCGGCCTGTTTGTCCTTTTCCTGTCGGGACTGAGCTGGCGCCTGATTGGTATCGCGGTGGTGCTGATTGCAGCGTTCATTCCTATCCTCTGGTTCTTCCTGATGCATGATTACCAGCGCCAGCGCGTCATGATGCTGCTCGATCCGGAAACCGATCCGCTGGGCGCGGGCTATCATATTATTCAGTCCAAGATTGCGATTGGCTCCGGCGGCCTGCGCGGTAAAGGCTGGCTGCACGGCACGCAGTCACAGCTGGAATTTTTACCGGAACGCCACACCGACTTTATCTTCGCCGTACTGGCGGAAGAGC
Organism: Enterobacter sp. E20; assembly: GCF_000801755.2. Taxonomy (NCBI): domain Bacteria; kingdom Pseudomonadati; phylum Pseudomonadota; class Gammaproteobacteria; order Enterobacterales; family Enterobacteriaceae; genus Enterobacter; species Enterobacter sp. E20. The sequence goes on along the minus strand of NZ_CP012999.1, from coordinate 1,240,997 downwards.
TGGGGCTGGTTGGCATCTTAATATTGCTGGCGCTGTACGTACTGCTGATCATGCGGGGATTGTGGATTGCAGCACGCGCACAAACCACCTTTGGTCGCGTCATGGCTGGCGGGTTGATGCTGATTTTATTCGTTTATGTCTTCGTAAATATTGGTATGGTGAGTGGTATTCTGCCGGTGGTAGGCGTACCGCTGCCGCTGGTGAGTTACGGAGGCTCGGCACTTATCGTGTTGATGGCCGGGTTTGGTATCGTGATGTCGATCCATACCCACAGAAAAATGTTGTCAAAAAGCGTATAAAAATAAGGGGATCGGAATGCGTAAGCAGTGGCTCGGGATCTGCATCGCGGCAAGTTTACTTGCGGCCTGCACAAGTGATGATGGTCAGCAACAGGCAACCGTCGCGCCGCCGCAGCCTGCGGTGTGTAATGGCCCGATCGTTGAAATCAGCGGTGCCGATCCCGTTTATGAACCGCTGAATGCCAGTGCCAATCAGGATTACCAGCGCGACGGCAAAAGCTATAAAATTGTTCAGGATCCTTCCCGTTTCAGTCAGGCGGGCTTTGCCGCCATCTATGATGCCGAGCCAGGCAGTAACCTGACGGCTTCCGGGGAAGCGTTCGACCCAATGCAGCTGACGGCAGCACACCCGACGCTGCCGATCCCGAGCTACGCCCGTATCACCAACCTGGCGAATGGCCGTATGATCGTCGTGCGTATCAACGACCGTGGTCCTTACGGGAATGACCGGGTGATTTCCCTCTCGCGCGCGTCTGCCGATCGCCTGAACACCTCAAACAACACTAAAGTCCGTATTGACCCGATTATCGTCGCACAGGATGGTTCGCTCTCCGGGCCGGGTACCGCGTGTACGACGGTGGCAAAACAGACCTATGCCCTTCCTGACCGCCCAAATCTTGACGGCGGAATGGGAAGCGTCTCGTCTCCGGCAGAGCCTGCTCAGCCGGGGGGAGAAATACGCCCGATCAGCAATGACACGCTGCAAAGCGAGGATTCTACCGGCGCGCCGGTAAAGAGTAGCGGCTTTCTTGGCGCACCGACGACCTTAGCCTCGGGCGTGCTGGAAGGCAGTGAGCCGACTCCAGCCCCTGCTCCCGTTGCGGCACCAGTAACCCAGCCGGCTCCCGTAACGGCGCCAGCGGCCACGCAAAGTGCGGCGGTGACGGCTCCAGCAGCGGCAAGCGGCAGCTATGTGGTTCAGGTAGGCGCAGTAAGCGATCAGGCCCGGGCCAGGCAGTATCAACAGCGTCTGAGCCAGCAGTTTGGCGTACCGGGACGCGTTGAGCAGAACGGCGCGGTCTGGCGCATTCAGATGGGGCCGTTTGCCAGCAAATCGCAGGCCGCGTCCCTGCAGCAGCGTCTGCAGAATGAAGCTCAACTTCAGTCATTTATCGCTGTTGCGAAATAATTAACCGGCGGTATCCGAATTGTCAGTTAGTGTAAAACACATTCACAAACTCATGCTTAAAGTCGGATGCCTGCCTGAATAGCATTTGCTATAGTAAGGCACTTTTTTTAATTCCATCACGGATGTCGTAGTTCTGACCATGAAGACCACTTTTTCTGCTCGTTTTGTGCAGCGCATGGCGCTGACCACGGCCCTTTGCGCTGCTGCGCTCTCTGCAGCTCACGCCGATGACCTGAATATCAAGACCATGATCCCTGGCGTTCCGCAAATCGACGCGGAATCCTACATCCTGATCGATTACAACTCTGGCAAAGTGCTGGCAGAACAGAATGCCGATGCCCGCCGTGACCCGGCCAGTCTGACCAAAATGATGACCAGCTACGTTATCGGCCAGGCGATGAAGGCAGGTAAATTCAAAGAATCGGATCTGGTCACCATCGGTAACGATGCGTGGGCAACCGGGAACCCTGTTTTCAAAGGTTCCTCTCTGATGTTCCTGAAGCCGGGTATGCAGGTTCCTGTTTCCCAGCTGATTCGCGGTATCAACCTGCAGTCTGGTAACGATGCCTGCGTGGCGATGGCCGACTTCGCCGCCGGGAGCCAGGATGCCTTCGTGGGCCTGATGAACAGCTACGTTAACGCGCTGGGTCTGAAAAACAGCCATTTCCAGACCGTACACGGACTGGACGCAGACGGTCAGTACAGCTCCGCACGTGACATGGCCCTGATTGGTCAGGCGCTGATCCGCGATGTACCGAATGAATACTCTATCTATAAAGAAAAAGAGTTCACCTTCAACGGTATTCGTCAGACCAACCGTAACGGCCTGCTGTGGGATAACAGCCTGAACGTTGACGGCATCAAAACTGGCCACACCGATAAAGCGGGCTACAACCTGGTGGCCTCTGCCACTGAAGGTCAGATGCGTCTGATCTCTGCCGTGATGGGCGGCCGCACCTTTAAAGGTCGTGAAACAGAAAGCAAGAAACTGCTGACCTGGGGCTTCCGCTTCTTCGAAACCGTGAACCCACTGAAAGCAGGGAAAGAGTTTGCGTCTGAACCCGTCTGGTTCGGCGACAACGACCGTGCTTCTCTCGGCGTTGATAAAGATCTCTACCTGACCATTCCACGCGGTCGCATGAAGGATCTGAAAGCCAGCTACGTGCTGAACAGCACCGAGCTGCATGCCCCGCTGCAGAAAAACCAGGTTGTGGGTACGATCAACTTCCAGCTGGATGGAAAAACGATCGATCAGCGTCCGCTGGTTGTCCTGCAAGAAATACCTGAAGGCAATTTCTTCGGCAAAATCATTGATTACATTAAATTGATGTTCCACCACTGGTTTGGTTAAAAATTGAACACTTGAAAGTGTGATTTTGATCCCCATATACTAAGTATCCTGATAACTCCCACCTGACGTGGGAGTTATTATTTTTTGACGTTACGCCGGAGCTGACATGAAAACCAAACTTAACGAACTGCTTGAATTCCCAACCTCATTTACCTACAAAGTAATGGGTCTGGCGAAACCTGAGCTGGTTGATCAGGTGGTTGAAGTGGTACAGCGCCATGCGCCGGGTGACTACTCTCCGTCAGTAAAACCAAGCAGCAAGGGCAACTACCACTCGGTTTCTATTACCATCACTGCGACACACATTGAGCAGGTTGAAACGCTGTACGAAGAGCTCGGCAATATCGAAATTGTTCGTATGGTGCTGTAGTCCCTTTGCGGTTACCCGGTTTGCCGGGTAACCCCTCTCCCCCGCTGTGATATACTCCTCCACACCTTTTGTCCCTCGTCTTCGGAGACGCAGTTTTGTATCAGGATAAAATTCTGGTCCGTCACCTCGGGCTGCAACCTTATGAGCCTGTCTCCCAGGCTATGCATGACTTCACCGATTCACGCGATGACAGCACCCCGGATGAGATCTGGCTGGTCGAACACCTGCCGGTATTTACGCAGGGCCAGGCGGGTAAAGCAGAGCATTTGTTAATGACGGGAGATATCCCGGTTATTCAGAGCGATCGCGGCGGTCAGGTCACTTATCATGGGCCCGGTCAGCAGGTGATGTACGTCCTGCTCAATCTGAAGCGCAGAAAGCTGGGCGTGCGTGAACTGGTTACCTTACTGGAACAAACTGTCGTCAACACGCTGGCGGAATATGGTATTGACGCGCATCCACGCGCCGATGCGCCGGGCGTCTACGTTGGGGAAATGAAGATCTGCTCACTAGGGCTGCGTATTCGTAAAGGTTGCTCATTCCATGGCCTGGCCTTGAATATTAATATGGACCTTGCGCCCTTCCAGCGCATTAACCCCTGCGGCTACGCCGGCATGGAAATGACGCAAATGCGTCAGTGGGTTGAAACCGCTACGCCAGAACATATTCGTCCCGTACTTTTAAAGCAGATGTTAGCGCTACTTAACAATCCCCCATACGAATATATCCCTGCTTAATATATCATACAACATGGCTCGATAATTTGGCGGGCCACTGTTTATTTACAGCTTTTGCACTTTACAATAATCCACAGATTCTATATTTTCGAAGCGCCCGAATATTACCGCCACATATTATTTAGCCTCCAGCAAGCATGGCAAACACGGCATAAGTAAGGTGAGCAATTATCACACAACCGTTTGCCCTTGATAAACAAGTGAAACAAAACCAACACTTTACGAATCTCTACAAGCATAATAAATAAATTCAACTATCATTCATATTGTGAATGTATACGGAGTGAAAGCGTGGAGTATAATAATTTACCAGCCAAACGACTGAATGAACCCGGTGGCGAAGACAAGCCGCAAATTTTTCGGACTTTACGTAATATTGATCTCAATTTACTGACTATTTTTGAGGCGGTATATGTCCATAAGGGTATCGTTAACGCTGCGAAAATTCTTAATCTCACGCCATCAGCAATAAGCCAGTCAATCCAAAAGCTACGCGCTATATTTCCCGACCCGTTATTTATCCGTAAGGGCCAGGGGGTAACGCCGACGGCTTACGCCACGCATCTCCACGAGTACATCAGCCAGGGGCTGGAGTCGATTCTGGGCGCACTGGATTTAACCGGGAGCTATGATAAGCAGCGAACCATCACCATCGGCTGTTCCCCTTCTGTCGGGGTGCTGGTGATGCCAGCGATCTTCCAGGCCGTAAAAGAGCATGCTCCGCAGCTCCTGCTTCGCAATGTGCCTCTCAATGAACCTGACATTCAGCTTGCCCAGTTCCAGACGGACCTGATTATTGAAAGCGGCAGCTTCAGTGCAAGAGCGCTGGGGCAAAATGTGCTTTATGCGGATAACCTGGTACTGGTTTGCCGCCAGCAGCATCCTGCTCTTAGCGAGCCGTTAACCATCGAAAACCTGCGCAACTACGACCACTCGTCTTTCATGACCGAAGGGCAATCTAATCATGCGCTTCGTCAGCGTATTGATGAAATTTTCCCGGAACGTCAGATCAGCTTCAGCAGTTACAATATGTTTACCACCGCATCCCTGATCGGCAGCAGCGATATGCTGTGCGTTATGCCATCACGCCTGTACAGCCTGCTACAAAAATGCTGGCCGCTGGAAAGCATCCCGCTCAGCCAGCTTAATGCGGAATCTATCGAGATTTCACTGCATTACAACAAGCTGAGTTTGCGCGATCCGGTCCTGGAAAACGTCATCCGCATCATCCGTCAGGCCTTCTGACAGGTTTAGCCAGCACAAGCCCCTGCAACCCGCAGGGCAAAAGGCACAAAACAACAACTATTTTACAAATTGGCGATCTGGCAGGCTGCTTTAACGACCGTTTCAATGATATACTGCCTGTCGTTCGTTCAAAAATAGTTGATAAATACAACATTCCCTTGAATTGAAACGCTTTCCTTCGATATTCGCAACTGGAACACGCACGCTATGAGTAAACCCATTGTGATGGAACGCGGTGTTAAATACCGCGATGCCGATAAAATGGCCCTTATCCCGGTTAAAAACGTGGCTACAGAGCGCGAGGCGCTGTTAAGAAAACCGGAATGGATGAAAATCAAACTTCCGGCCGACTCTTCGCGTATCCAGGGGATCAAAGCGGCGATGCGCAAGAATGGCCTTCACTCCGTCTGTGAAGAAGCCTCTTGTCCGAACCTTGCTGAATGTTTCAATCACGGTACCGCGACGTTTATGATTCTGGGTGCTATCTGTACCCGCCGCTGCCCGTTCTGCGATGTTGCTCATGGCCGTCCAGTCGCGCCTGATGCTAACGAACCCCAGAAACTGGCACAGACCATCGCCGACATGGCGCTGCGTTATGTGGTTATCACATCCGTTGACCGTGACGACCTGCGTGATGGTGGTGCTCAGCACTTCGCCGACTGCATTACGGCCATTCGCGAGAAAAGCCCTAACATCAAAATCGAGACGCTGGTGCCTGACTTCCGCGGCCGTATGGACCGCGCGCTGGATATCCTGACCGCGACGCCGCCAGATGTGTTTAACCACAACCTGGAGAACGTGCCGCGTATCTACCGTCAGGTGCGTCCAGGCGCAGACTACAACTGGTCCCTGAAGCTGCTGGAGCGTTTCAAAGAAGCGCATCCGCATATTCCGACCAAGTCTGGTCTGATGGTGGGTCTGGGTGAAACCAATGATGAAATCATCGAGGTGATGCGCGATCTTCGCCGCCACGGTGTGACCATGCTGACCCTGGGACAGTATCTGCAGCCAAGCCGTCACCACCTGCCGGTACAGCGCTACGTGAGCCCGGACGAGTTCGATGAAATGAAAGCCGAAGCGATGGCGATGGGCTTCACCCACGCTGCCTGCGGCCCATTCGTTCGCTCCTCATACCATGCCGATATGCAGGCTAAAGGCGAAGAAGTTAAATAATGCTGTAATATTCATTTACAGTAATACAAAAAAACCGGCCTCATGAGCCGGTTTTTTTTCGCAAGCCCTCAGGCGTTGCTGTCACTCTTTGTGAGAAAGCTTGTCTGCCGGGACGTCATCCTCGGCGCTTTTCTTCGCCGCTGCATCATCATCGTTCATCGCTTTCTTAAAGCCTTTGATGGCAGCCCCCAGGTCACCACCCAGCGTGCGTAACTTCTTGGTACCAAACAGCAGGACGACCAGTGCGGCAACCACCAGCAGTTTGGTAATACTAATCTCACCCATAGATACCTTCTTGACTTAAAACAGGCTGCATTCAGCGCCAAAACCTGACTGTATTAACGGTCATTTTGCGCGTGCACACAATAGCAATCTGTAACAAGGTGAATCAAGCATTGTTGAAAAAAACATCACAATAATTGCGGTGGCGCAAACCGACGATTGCGAAGAACGGGTAATTGCTGACGCGCAAGCGCAATTCTCTCTAAGTTTATCTCCGCCACCAGCACATGCGGGGCTTCAGCGGCGGCGGCGATCGTCACCCCCAGCGGATCAACCACCCTGCTTTGCCCGATGTTTTTCGTGCCACATTCCCCTGCGGCAACGACATAGCAGGTTGTATCCAGCGCGCGTGCCGCAAGCAGCGTTGCCCAGTGATGCTCTTTTAACGGCCCTTTGACCCACGCGGCAGGCAGTACCAGCACGTCAGCCCCCTGCAGCGCCAGATGGAGCGCCAGCTCGGGAAAACGCAGGTCATAGCAGGTCATCAGTCCGATCTTAAATCCGTCAATCTCCAGCAGCGGAGGGATATTGTCTCCGGGGTCAACGCGTCGCGACTCCTGGATGCTGAACGCATCATAGAGGTGAAGCTTGGCGTAACGTGCCACGATAGCCCCGTCACGAATCGCCACGAGCGTATTCACCGCGCGACCCGGCGTGGAGGGAACATGGATCGTTAAGATCGTCGTCATCGTATTGCCCGCGCTCTGGGCGAGCAATTGCTGTAAGAATTCACCATCCAGCGGCTGCGCGGACTTCACGGATAAATCCGGGTCGTTATCATCTCTGGCCAGCAGCGCCTCAGGGAGAACCAACAGCGACGCGCCTTTCTGCCGGGCCTGCATCATCAGGTTGACGCATGTTCTCGCATTTTCACGCCAGTCAGGCGTGACGGCAAACTGCCCTACCGCTACATACATATTTGTCCCCTCATCATAAACGGCGTTAAACTCGCTTCTCTTACACATCAAATAGCAGGTATTTAGCGTGTTACAACTACTTTTAGCCGTTTTTATTGGTGGGGGAACGGGTAGCGTTGCGCGATGGTTTCTGAGTATGCGGTTTAACCCCCTGCATCAGGCGATTCCTATGGGAACACTTGCCGCAAACCTGATTGGTGCCTTTATCATTGGTATGGGGCTGGCCTGGTTTAACCGAATGACGCACATCGACCCAATGTGGAAGGTGTTGATTACCACCGGATTCTGCGGCGGTTTGACCACCTTCTCAACCTTTTCTGCGGAGACGGTTTTTCTCTTTCAGGAAGGCCGTATCGGCTGGGCGCTGATGAATGTGGCGATCAATATGCTCGGCTCCTTTGCGATGACGGGGATCGCATTTTGGCTATTTTCTTCCGCAAGCGCGCATTAACAGCCGAACCGTTAATGTTGGCTTAATTTTTCTCTGTCACTCTGAATGTAATACTGAACGAGGGTGACAGAATGAAACAGAGTCTGATGAGCGCAGGAATGGTGTTGTTGAGCGTGCTGATCGTTGCCAGCTTCCTGAAAATGTATCTGCTTGGCTGATTCAAAACGAAAAAAACCCGCTCAGTGAGCGGGTTTTGAAATTCTTGCTGACGCGTCTGAATTACAGAGCGATTACGTTAGCAGCAGAAGGGCCTTTGGCACCGTTAGTGATTTCGAACTCTACACGCTGACCTTCAGCCAGAGTTTTGAAACCATTAGACTGGATTGCAGAGAAGTGTACGAACACGTCTTTGCTGCCATCTTCAGGAGTAATGAAACCGAATCCTTTGGACTCATTAAACCACTTAACGTTACCTTTAATCTTAGACATCAAAATTACCTTTACATTAAAAAACGACACAAATGCTGTGTCGGTTATCAGTACATCAATTGTGGGACCTTTTGTCCAGCGGATCTTTGATAAAAAGTGACTAAAGTCGCGTTAATTTTCACTGACAGATTTTTATCGCTTATGAATCAACGCCTGCGCGTTTTTTCACCAGCATGTAACGTTTTGTCAGTTAAAACTGAAAACGCATCCAGGCGAAGTAAACGTTACCGTTGTTGTACGTACCCGGAATGTAGGTCATCTGGAACGTTGCGGGGCCATAGCCAATAGAGGCCAAAGGCAGCAGCACCGGGATTGGAATGTATTTCCAGTTGTCACGTGCAGTAACCCCGGCGGTATAGCCCAAACCGACGTGGAAGTTCTCGTCCGCTAGGGGGCGCCAGGTTTTTTCCCAGCCATACCCACCAATCGGCTCCCATTTATTAAACGAGTCTTTGAAGGCCATCAGATAGATGCCATGCCAGTTTCCCTTTTCATCCCAGCGCGACTGGCCAAAACCCGCGCCCCACGGACGCTCGTTGTATTTATCGGTTTTCTCTTTGTCATAAGCAAAACGCGCATGCCACGTTATTGCCGGGACATAGAGATCATAATGTTCAGGTGCCGTCCATGTCTGGGAAACATTATCCGTAAAGGTTGAGAACCAGCCTTTATCCGTCGCGTTGCCTTCTGCCTGTGCAACAGAACAAAACGTTAACTGCCCAAAAATAAACAGCAAAATAGAGAAAAATGTATTACGTACAATCACAATGCAATTACCATTCTTAGTATTCGAGGCAAAGTTTACCATAAAGTAGTTGAATCAAAGCTTAACGACATCGGCGTTATTCCTAATTATTCAGCTTCTTTTCGGGAATATTCTTAAGGAAAGGCGGCGATGCGTTCAAAATAAACCTACAAGGGGTGTGACTTTACCCATTTAATGTTCTGAATCAGTGACATGTAAAACCACACAAAACATTAACAATTTGTTATCATTATTAGGACATGTTGCGCTATTTCTGACGGTCAAGGCCCTCATGACATAAATGTATGGGCCATGGCAAAAAGACGGTTGTTCTGTTCTTTAGTCGTCTGTTTATTGATTTTAATCAGCAAGAACAGGCCAATTATTCGGCACATTTTCATCCTTCTTTTTTTTGATTTTTTGTGCTCCATTGCAGCAGAGATACAGGGGAAATCATGCTTACGTTATTCGAACTCCTTATTGGAGTCGTCGTCATTGTCGGCGTCGCACGCTACATCATTAAAGGCTACTCGGCCACGGGCGTATTATTTGTCGGCGGTCTAACGCTGCTGATTATCAGCGCAATAATGGGGCACCAGGTGTTACCTGCCAGCGCGACCAGCACCGGTTACACGGCTACAGATATTGTTGAATACATTAAAATATTGCTCATGAGCCGCGGCGGTGACCTGGGTATGATGATCATGATGCTGTGCGGTTTCGCAGCCTACATGACCCATATTGGCGCCAACGACATGGTCGTTAAGCTTGCTTCTAAACCCCTGCAATACATCAACTCGCCGTATCTGCTAATGGTCGCCGCCTATTTCCTCGCCTGCCTGATGTCACTGGCCGTTTCGTCGGCTACCGGGCTTGGCGTACTGCTCATGGCGACGCTGTTCCCGGTGATGGTGAACGTCGGTATCAGCCGTGGCGCGGCCGCGGCAATTTGCGCGTCTCCGGCAGCGATAATTCTCTCCCCGACCTCCGGCGACGTTGTGCTGGCGGCAAAGGCGGCGGAGATGTCACTCATCGACTTCGCCTTTAAAACCACGTTACCGATCTCGATTGTTGCCATCGTGGGCATGGGGATCGCGCATTTCTTCTGGCAGCGCTATCTCGATAAGAAAGAAAACATCAGCCATGAAATGATGGACGTGAGTGAAATCACCACGACCGCTCCCGCGTTCTATGCCATTCTGCCGTTCACCCCGATCGTCGGAGTGCTGATTTTTGACGGAAAATGGGGTCCACAGCTGCACATCATCACCATTCTGGTTATCTGCATGCTGCTGGCCGCCGTGCTGGAGTTTGTGCGCGGTTTTAACACGCAAAAAGTCTTCTCGGGTCTGGAAGTTGCGTATCGCGGTATGGCGGATGCCTTCGCTGGCGTGGTGATGCTGCTGGTTGCAGCGGGCGTTTTTGCCCAGGGTCTGAGCACGATCGGCTTTATCCAGAGCCTGATTTCTATCGCCACCTCGTTCGGCTCGGCCAGTATTATCCTGATGCTGGTTCTGGTGGTGCTCACCATGCTGGCGGCGATGACCACCGGTTCCGGTAATGCGCCTTTTTACGCTTTCGTTGAGATGATCCCGAAACTGGCTCACTCCTCCGGTATTAACCCGGCCTACCTTTCCATTCCCATGCTGCAGGCGTCAAACCTGGGCCGTACCATTTCGCCGGTGTCGGGTGTGGTCGTCGCCGTTGCCGGGATGGCGAAAATCTCGCCATTCGAAGTCGTCAAACGCACCTCAGTGCCCGTTATAGTTGGTCTGATTATCGTGATTATCGCCACGGAAGTGCTGGTACCCGGCGCAGCCTAAGCTAAATTAGGGATATCCAAAAAGCGCCTGCGGGCGCTTTTTGTGCTTTAATAACTTCCAGAAATTAATAGTACTCATTCGATCAGGAAATCATATGTTCAGGAAGGATATCGTCATCCCGTCTGGCGCAATCGCGCTTGCTCTCTGTCTCTTCTCCGCACAGGCGGAACCGCTGAAGGCAACACAGTATGGCGATTTCGATCGCTATGTGCTGGCTCTGTCCTGGCAAACCGGGTTTTGCCAGAGCATGATCGAACGCAACCGCAATGAACCTGACGAATGTCGCCTGCAAAAAGAGCGCGATAATAAAGCCGATTTTCTGACCGTTCACGGTCTATGGCCTGGCCTGCCGAAATCTATTGCCGCACGCGGCGTGGATGAACGTCGGTGGATGCGTTTTGGCTGCGCCACGCGCCCCATTCCGAACATGCCGGAAGTCAAGGCCAGCCGCAAATGCGATGCCGCCGAAACCGGACTGTCGCTTTCCGCAGCCGCAAAGCTCAACGACGTGATGCCGGGCGCGGGCGGTAATTCCTGCCTGGAACGTTATGAATATGCCAAACATGGCGTCTGCTTTGGTTTCGATCCAGATGCCTATTTCGGCACGATGGTGCGGATGAATCAGGAAGTTAAAAACAGCGCGGTCGGTAAATTCCTCGCCGATAATTACGGGAAAACCGTCAATCGCAGCGACTTTGACGGTGCCGTTGCCAAAAGCTGGGGAAAAGAAAACATCAAAGCGATCAAGCTGACCTGCAACGGCAATCCGGCGTATCTGACCGAGATGCAGGTTTCGCTGAAGGCGGACACCATTAACAACCCGCTTTCTGCGGCGTCATTTGCCCCGCAGCCACATCCGGGTAACTGCGGAAAACAGTTCGTGATTGATAAAGCCGGCTACTGATCCGCGCCCGGGCGCACCATATCAAACCGGTTGTCGTCACTGATGCCATAATACGCCGTCGGCCCTCCCGCACGCAGGATGGGCTGCGCTTTCGCCGTCTGGTAAATCCCCTCTTCCAGCAGCGTTTCGGCAATATGGATACCGACCACCTCCCCCAGCACCAGCCAGGTATCGACCGGTGTGCCGTCAGCACCGGTAAGCTGAATGCACTGCGACAGGCGGCACTCAAAGTTCACCGGGCTTTCTGCGACGCGGGGCGCGTTGACCAGCTGGCTCGCCGCTGGCGTAAGTCCGGCAAAGCTGAATTCATCCCGATCGTGCGGAAGCATCGCAGAGGTTTGGTTCATCGCTTGCGCGAGATCGCGCGTCGCCAGGTTCCAGACAAATTCCTTTGTTTCGGTAATATTACGCACGCTGTCCTTCCAGCCGTTGCTGGAAAAGCCGATGATCGGCGGGCGATAGTTAAAGCAGTTAAAGAAGCTATACGGTGCGAGGTTGAGCTGACCGGCCTTGTCGCATGAGGAGATCCAGCCGATCGGACGTGGACCAATAATGGCGTTCAGCGGATCGTGCGGCAGGCCGTGCCCATGAGACGGTTGGTAGAAGTACATAGTTCTCTCTCGTTGGTGGGCGGACGCGAATTGCGCTTCACGCAACGCCCGGGTTCAGGACACTCAGCGTAACGTATTCTGCCGGGAATGAAGACTGAATAAATTTCAGCGAAAATTCATATGGACCATGAATGTGACCTTCATCACTTCAAACTTGCGCGCTCAGCCAGTATCATCGGGAGAGTTAAACCCTCGCTGCCAGACGGCGAGGGTTTTCTTTTGGATTGGTTTCTGCGTTACGCGCAGCATTAACGACATGGAGTAAAAATGTCCAGACCTACAATTATCATCAACGAGCTCGACGCAGAACGTATCGACAGGCTGCTGGAAAAAGCGGAGTTTGCCTCACTTCCCGTGGCCGACGCCCTGAATGAGGAGCTCGACCGGGCGCAGATGTGCACGCCTGAGACGATGCCGCATGACGTGGTCACCATGAACAGCCAGGTAAAATTCCGCAACCTGACCACCGGTGAAGAGCTGACCCGCACGCTGGTTTACCCGGCTCAGATGACCGACAGCAGCGCACAGCTTTCTGTTCTTGCGCCTGTGGGTGCCGCACTGCTGGGCCTGCGCACGGGCGATACCATCCACTGGGAATTGCCGGGCGGCGCCTCTGCCCATCTTGAAGTGCTGGCGTTGCTCTACCAGCCAGAAGCCGCGGGCGATTACCTGCGTTAACCACTTCTGAACAAGCGCCCACCCGCTTTGCACAGAGGATGCAGCCGCATCCTCTTTCCGTAAATTCACCCCATTTTCTTATATCGCGCAAAAAGCCCTTAATCCACGCTTAATCTGTTTTGGTGCCGTGGGGACGGTCATGAGTGAGATACTGGTTATCACACTTATTTTTCTGATTATTGCGGCGATTATCGTCATGGCCGTGCTTTATCTTGAACGCCACAGCTAGGCGAGTACTTATGCAACCCCACCCGGGAAAGCGTTCACCAGGCCCTTAACTTTTTGCTCTGCGGCCTCGGGCGTTTCTGCGCCAGGGACCAGAATCACCTTCCGGCACTCCTCCTCCCGTTTTTCGAATACCTTATAGGCGCGTTCCGCATCGGCAAGGGGAAGATAATGGGTCACGATCTCTTCCGGGGTAAGCAGCCCTTTTTCGATCAGCGGCAGCAGCTCACCCAGCCAGGCATGGACGTGCGTCTGGCCCATCTTAAACGTCAGACCCTTATCAAAGGCATCGCCAAACAGGAAGCCATGAATAAACCCGGCGTACACGCCGGGTACGCTAACCACGCCACCGCGTCGAACGGCAGCAATGCACTGCCGCAGCGCTTTGCCGCTGCTGCCTTCAATTTTAAGATTGCTGAGGATCGTTTCCGTGGTGCTGCCTTTCGCTTCGAACCCAACCGCATCAATCACGGCGTCAACGCCGCGCTGGCCAGCGGTCTGCTCGATGATTTTTTCCGCCGCGTCGTTATCATCATCAAAGTTGATGGGGATTGCGCCGTAACGCGCTTCGGCAAATCGCAAACGGTACGGGTGGTGATCGATAACAAAGATCTGCTCGGCCCCTAACAGCCGCGCGCAGGCAATGGTCAGGAGCCCCACCGGCCCGGCGCCGAAAACCGCAACGCTTGAGCCTTTTTCAATCTGCGCATTTTTTGCCGCCTGCCAGGCCGTGGGCAAAATATCTGACAAGAACAGCGCCTTATCATCGGAGAGGAGTTGCGGGACCTTAAACGGCCCGACGTTGCCTTTTGGCACGCGGACATATTCCGCCTGTCCCCCCGGCACGCCGCCGTAGAGATGGCTGTAGCCAAACAGCGCGGCCGGGGCGGGGATTTGCTTTTTGTTCAGCGCGGCGCCCTGCCCGGCATTGGTATTCTCACAGGCCGCGTATTGCTGCAACCGACAGAAGAAACAGTCCCCACAGGCAATGACAAAGGGGATCACCACGCGATCGCCTTTTTGCAAATTTTTCACCTCTGCGCCGCACTCGACGATTTCCCCCATAAACTCATGGCCAAAAATATCGCCGTGCTGCACCTTCGGGATCTTTCCGCGATAGAGATGCAAATCGGAGCCGCAGATAGCCGTGGCCGTGACGCGCAAAATGATATCGTCGGGCTGTTCGATAATGGGATCGGGGACATTCTCGACGCGTACATGGTGCGGACCGTGATACGTAAGTGCTTTCATGCGACCTCCGAAAGGTTCCAGGTAAGTGTATAAGGGTAGCTACCCCTGAAGGTCTGCCCTGGAATACGGGCCTTTTGAGATTTATCCTGGCAACTTAAGAAAACTGACGGGGCGCTTACAGAAACCATATCTATTTTATGGTTGAATGAGTTCAGCGTTTATAAACAAGGAGAAACGGGTATGTATCAGAGAATCATTATGCCGGTTGATGTTTTTGAGATGGAGCTGAGCGACAAGGCCGTACGCCATGCGGAGTTCCTGGCGCAGCAGGACGGTGTTATCCATCTTTTGCACGTACTGCCGGGCTCCGCCAGCCTGAGCCTGCACCGCTTTGCCGCCGACGTGCGTCGCTTCGAGGAGCATTTGCAGCATGAAGCGGAAACTCGCCTGCAAACCATGGTCAGCCACTTCAGCATCGACCCTTCGCGCATCAAAACGCACGTCAGATTCGGCAGCGTACGCGATGCGGTAAACGAACTGGCGAACGAACTGAAAGCAGACGTGGTGGTCATCGGTTCGCGCAACCCTTCCATTACCACGCATCTGCTGGGCTCTAACGCCTCCAGCGTGATCCGCCACACCCACATACCGGTGATGGTCGTAAGATAAAAAAAGAGGCCACCTTTCGGTGGCCTCTCACTATTGCAGGTGTAGCCTTACTTTCTTTTGTTATGCGGTTTTGGTGCGAATCAGGTAGTCAAAGGAACTCAGAGACGCCTTCGCCCCTTCGCCCGTGGCGATAATGATCTGTTTATACGGCACGGTGGTGCAGTCGCCCGCCGCAAACACGCCTTTCACGCTGGTTTCACATTTCGCATCGATGATGATTTCGCCCATGCGGTTGCGCTCAATCGCGCCTTCCAGCCAGGTGGTATTTGGCAGCAGACCAATCTGCACGAAGATCCCTGACAGCTGAACGCTGTGCACGTCGCCGCTCACGCGGTCGCGGTATTCCAGGCCGGTCACTTTGCTGCCGTCGCCCTTCACTTCCGTGGTCTGCGCGTTCAGTACGATGTCGACGTTTTTCAGGCTGCGAACTTTATCCTGCAGAACCTGGTCGGCCTTCATCTCTGGAGCGAACTCCAGAAGGGTAACGTGCTCAACAATCCCCGCCAGGTCGATAGCCGCTTCCACGCCGGAGTTACCGCCGCCGATCACCGCCACGCATTTACCTTTAAACAGCGGGCCGTCGCAGTGCGGACAGTAGGTCACGCCTTTGGTACGGTATTGATCTTCGCCCGGAACGTTCATGTTGCGCCATTTCGCGCCGGTGGCAATGATAATGCTGCGCGCTTTCAGCACCGCGCCGGACGCGGTTTCAATCTGGTGTAAACCACCCTCGACCGCTGCCGGAACCAGCTTGCTGGCGCTCTGGCTGTCAATCACGTCCACGTCGTAGTCGCTGACGTGCGCCTTCAGCGCCCCCGCCAGCTTCTGGCCTTCGGTCTTCGGCACGGAGATGTAGTTTTCGATGTCCACGGTATCGAGCACCTGGCCGCCAAAACGTTCGCCCATCAGGCCGGTACGAATACCTTTACGCGCAGAGTACACCGCTGCCGCCGCGCCCGCAGGGCCGGAACCGACGATCAGCACGTCGTAGGCATCGCGTTTGTTCAGCTCTTCCGCCGCACGTTTTTCAGCACCGGTATCCACTTTGGCAACGATTTCAGTCAGCGTCATGCGGCCCTGGCCGAACTCTTTGCCGTTCATATAGACCGCCGGAACGCCCATCACGTTGCGATCGGTGATTTCATTCTGGAAGGTACCGCCGTCAATCGCCGTGTGCTTGATGCGCGGGTTCAGAACCGACATCAGGTTCAGCGCCTGCACCACGTCCGGGCAGTTGTGGCAGGAGAGCGAGTAATAGGTTTCAAATTCGAAATCACCGTCGATATCGCGGATCTGCTCCAGCAGCGCCTGCGCTTCTTTTGACGGATGACCACCGGTCCACAGCAGCGCCAGCACCAGTGAGGTAAATTCGTGACCCAGCGGCGAGCCGGCAAAGCGCGGTCCCTGGTCGGAGCCTGGGTTGGTAATCAGGAAAGAGGGCTTACGGACCGGCAGCGCGTTGTCTTCTTTGAAGGTCACTTTCGGCGACAGCTCGGCGATCTCCGCCAGCAGTTCCTTGATTTCTGCCGATTTGGCGCTGTCGTCCAGCGTGGCAATCAGCTCAACGGGTTTGGTCAGTTTCTCAAGGTAGGCCTTGAGCTGGGTTTTCATGTTAGTGTCGAGCATTGTTCTTCCCTCTCTTAAGACGTCATCATGCAAGCTGCCTTATACGGGCGGCCTGAATGCAACTTGCATCATGGTGCTGGAATGAAATGGGCGCGGGTGCGCCCATTGATTACCGAATGGGCAAAACTTAGATTTTACCAACCAGATCTAAGGATGGAGCCAGCGTCGCTTCGCCTTCTTTCCATTTCGCCGGGCATACTTCGCCTGGGTGAGAAGCCACGTACTGAGCGGCTTTCACTTTACGCAGCAGGTCAGAAGCATCACGGCCGATACCTTCAGCGGTAACTTCGATAGCCTGGATAATGCCCTGCGGGTCAACAACGAAGGTGGCGCGGTCAGCCAGGCCTTCATCTTCACGCATGTTGTCGAAGTTACGGGTCAGGGCGCCAGTCGGGTCGCCGATCATCGCGTATTTGATTTTCGCGATAGTTTCAGAGCTGCTGTGCCATGCTTTGTGGGTGAAGTGGGTATCGGTAGAGACGGAGTAAACGTCTACGCCCAGCTTCTGCAGTTCGTCGTAATGGTCTGCAACGTCACCCAGTTCAGTCGGGCAAACGAAGGTAAAGTCAGCCGGATAGAAGAAGAAGACGCTCCAGCGGCCTTCGGTATCTTTCTCGGTAACTTCGATGAACTCACCGTTTTTGAACGCCTGGTTTTTGAAAGGTTTAATTTTGGTGTTAATCAAAGACATCTGTACTTCCTCCGTGTTTTCGTTGAGATGTAAGGTAACCAACTTTATTCATCGGGGCTAATGCGTATGCTTTATCAAATCAATCAGCCAAACCTTACAACGTCGACAAGACAACAAGGTGAACCTTTTACAGGAAAGCCTGAAAGTAAAAAGGCCGCCTCAACGGGCGGCCCTGATACCTGAATTCCCCGCAGGTACATTCAGTGCCAGCCGAAACTGGCGTTGCGTTGCGCTCTACAACCCTTTATATCAAGGCGGTAACAGCCGTTTGATTACACCACCCGCACAGGGATTGAGCAATCCATAAGAGAGGCATTCCTGCCTATGGCTGTGATAGGTTGTGCCGAACATCATTACGGTGCGTTATAAATTTATTTTTATTATAAAACTATCGCAATATATAAATGACAGTTGTTATTTAAAATCATTGTTCCCTTTCTTAAGATAAAATTGTCTTAATCGCTTTTGAAGCGCTATTTCAATAATCTGCCACCGTGATATATTAAGATGATTTAATTTAAAACTAAGAGAGCTAACCGAAAGAGTTATAAATGGTTAGCCTTAAACTATTGTTATCAGTTATATGATAACCACAGCAAACGCAGTACCCTCAGGACGAAACATGGCAAACCTGTATGACCTTAAAAAATTCGATCTTAATCTGTTAGTCATTTTCGAGTGCATTTACCAGCACCTTAGTATCAGTAAAGCCGCCGAGACGCTGTATATCACCCCCTCTGCCGTGAGCCAGTCACTGCAGCGTCTGAGAGGACAACTCAACGATCCTCTGTTTATCCGTTCCGGTAAAGGGATCACGCCCACGACCGTCGGCGTCAATCTGCATCATCATCTGGAACAGAACCTGAACCAGCTGGAGCAGACTATCAATATCATGCACAGCAGCGGGTTGAAGAAGAACTTTGTCATTTATTGCCCGCATTTTATGAGTACGAAAGCAACGCTTGACCCTATAAAACTGCTGATGGAAAACCATAACTATTCAATTGAATTACATGATGTTTTTCTTTCTTCTGATTCAGCAGAAGATCTCTTAGCCTACAGAAGAGCCGACCTGATATTTTCGTTTTCTTCTTCTAACAATCATTCTGTCGCCTGTAGCCTCTACCATAAACTTCCTTTCGTTCTCGTTTGTCGGGAGGGCCATCCCCGTCTCAGTGAAAATCCCACGCGTGAAGAGATTCTGAATGAAAACTTCACCGCCTACCTGAACGATGAAAACAGCTTCAAAGACTATCAGGAAAAGGCCGAAAACCTGTTAACCGAAAGAAATATCGTCTATCGTAGCGACTCTTTTATATCCCTTCTGTCGGTGATAGGTTCGTCCGACCTCATAGGATTAGTGCCCGCACCGGCCTTCGAACAATATGGGCCAGCCCTCAACCTGCGAAAAGTGGAAACTGACATTCAATTCCCCAGCATTGATATTTACATGATGTACAATCGTTCCGCGCTCAATAGCTCGGCATTCGCGAGTTTTATTGAAGAAATATCCTTACCGTGAGATATGGCTGTGGTTCTCGCACAAAATGGGAACCACACCGTTAAAACATACACCACCGTTATATAATTACGCAGCATAACCGTTACATATCCAATTAATTATTGACTGATATAATCCTCTCATTAATATTGACGCTACAGCCAGGTATTTATTCCTCAGGATGAGAATAAGCATGTCAATTTATAAATACCCTTTAGACCAGGATGTTCTTACTGCTGCTCGGGAGCGAATAAAATGGACGCTCGAAAACTTACCCAGAATCTGTGTTTCTTTTTCAGGAGGTAAAGACTCCACCGTCATGCTGCATCTCGTTGCCCAACAGGCGCGACTGATGAACCTCAAAATAGATGTGCTCTTTATCGACTGGGAAGCGCAGTTTTCCCACACCATTATCCATGTGGAACATATGCGCGAGTTGTACAGCGATGTCATCGACCATTTCTGGTGGGTCGCGCTCCCCCTGACAACGCAAAATTCACTGTCGCAATTCCAGCCGGAATGGCAATGCTGGGAACCCGGCACCCAATGGGTCCGCCAGCCTCCTGACGATGCGATAACCGATCCCGCTTTTTTTCCCTTCTACCAGCCAGGCATGACGTTTGAAACCTTTGTCCGCGGTTTCTCCGACTGGTTCTCTCGCAATCGCCCGGCGGCGGTACTGATTGGCATCCGCGCCGATGAGTCTTACAACCGTTTTCTGGCTGTCGCGTCGGCGCGTAAACAGCGGTTTGCCGACGATAAACCCTGGACAACCGTCGCACCTGGAGGACATGCCTGGTATATCTACCCTCTCTACGACTGGAAAACCGCCGATATATGGACCTGGTTCGCCAAATCAGGGTGTTGCTATAACCCACTCTATGACCTGATGTTTCAGGCCGGCGTACCGCTACGCTACATGCGGATTTGTGAACCCTTTGGTCCGGAGCAGCGCCAGGGATTATGGCTCTACCACGTTGTTGAACCCGATCGCTGGGCGGCCATGTGTGAGCGCGTGAGCGGTGCGCGCAGCGGGGGGATGTACGCCGGACACGATAACCATTTTTATGGTCACCGAAAAATTCTGAAACCCGAACACCTGTGCTGGCGCGAATATGCCATGCTGCTCCTCGACAGCATGCCGCAAAATACGGCTGAGCATTACCGCAATAAAATCGCCATTTATCTGCACTGGTATCAGAAGAGAGGCGCAGAGGATATTCCCGATACGCAGGACGGTGATATCGGTGCCAAAGATGTTCCCTCATGGCGCCGTATTTGTAAGGTTCTCCTGAATAACGACTACTGGTGCAGGGCGCTATCGTTCAGCCCAAATAAACCCAAACATTATCAGCGCTACAGCGACAGAGTGAAGGCGAAACGCAAGGAGTGGGGCATATTATGCGACAAAAACTAATCAACGAGATGGAAACGTACCTTCAGTCACTTCCCGAAGAGGAACGCATTAACGCCATAAATGCCTTTCGTGAAGCGATCCATAAACACAGTCCGTTTCGTGCGCAACCGATAGACTGCGTCCTCTGGATCAGACAGGACGCTATTACCGCTAACGACTACAACCCCAATAATGTTGCCCCGCCAGAAAAACGGCTGCTCAGTAAGTCGCTGGAACTCGATGGATTCACCCAACCTATCGTTGTGACAGAAAGTGAACCGCAACACTACGAAATTGTGGATGGTTTTCATCGCCATGAAATCGGTACAAATCGGGCGGCACTGAAGCACCAGCTCAAGGGTTATCTCCCTGTGACCTTCCTGCGCCAGGACCGACAGGATAAACATGACCGTATGGCTGCCACTATTCGTCACAACCGGGCGCGGGGTCGACACCAGATTAACGCTATGTCGGAGATCGTTCGCGAGCTGGTGCAGCTTGGCTGGAATGACGAGAGAATAAGCAAGGAGCTGGGAATGGACAGCGATGAAGTCTTGCGCCTCAAGCAAATCAACGGTCTGCTGGAGCTGTTTGCAGACCGTCGTTATTCAGAAGCCTGGACGGTGAAATAATCAGAGCGTGTTAAGACGCTCTGCCGCCGCCAGCAGCGTCGATTCCTGCTTCGCAAAGCAAAGACGAATCAGCTTATGCGGGAAGGGATCGGCGCAGAATACAGACAGCGGAATGGCGGCTACGCCCACCTCTTTCGTCAGCCACTGGCAGAAACTCACGTCGTCCAGATCCGATATCGCGCTGTAGTCGGCGAGCAGGAAATAGGTCCCTTCTGAGGGCAAAATTTCCAGACGACTTTTGCTGAGCGCCGTCACAAACAGATCCCGACGTTCACGATAGAAGTGCGGCAGCTCGCGATAGTGCTCCGGCTCGGCGCGCAGCATATCCGCCAGCGCCAGCTGAGCCGGCGTGTTCACGGCAAAGGTCAGGTACTGGTGCACCTTGCGCAGCTCGGCGCTGATAGCCGCCGGTGCGACGCAGTAGCCCACTTTCCAGCCGGTCATATGGTAAGTCTTACCGAATGACGAGACGGCGATAGCACGCTCGCGAAGCTGCGGATGGGCCAGCACGCTGGCGTGTCCTTCTTCTGCAAAGCAGATGTGCTCGTAGACTTCATCGCTCAGCACGTAAATTTCACGTTCCGCAATCGCCTGCCACAGCGCGGCGAAATCGGCCTTTTGCCACACCGTCGCCGACGGGTTGTGCGGGGTATTCAGGATCACCAGGCGGGTTTTGTCGCTCAGCAGCGCAGCAAACGCCTGCCAGTCAGGGCGAAAATGCGGCGGCTGGAGCGCCACGCGTTTCACCACGCCGCCGGAGAGTTCAACCGCAGGCGCATAGCTGTCGTAGCTCGGATCAAAGCAGATAACTTCATCGCCCGTACGCACCAGCGCGGTGATGGCCGCATAGAGCGCTTCGGTCGCCCCTGCCGTCACCGTAATGTCGCTGTTCGCATCGGGCTTATGGCCGTACAGCTCCGCCGTTTTATCCGCAATGGCCTCCCGCAGCGCCTGCACGCCCGTCATCGGCGCATACTGATTCGCCCCCTGCGCCACGTGGTACGCCAGGCGATCCTGCAGATAGGTCGGGCCGTCGAAATCCGGGAATCCCTGTGAAAGATTAATGGCGTTGTGCTGCTGCGCCAGAGCGCTCATCTGCGTAAAGATGGTAGTACCGAGATTGGGAAGTTTACTCTGAGGAATCAATGCGTTATTGCTCATTGTGTCGTGCCTGCTTGTAATACTTATGTTGCTGCCACTATAACACGATGTTAGTCTTTGGCAATCAAGACGCTTAGACGTCTAAACCATATGAATATTCCTGGCCGCGAGGGTAAAAGGAAATGACAGACAACCTGCAACTCACACATCTTGTCGACGCCTGCCGCTGGATTGGCGCCAAAGGCTGGGCACCCGCCACCGGGGGCAACATGTCGGTGCGTCAGGACGAGCGCCTCTGCTGGCTCAGCGAATCCGGTAAAGACAAAGGCAGCCTGACAACGGCGGATTTTCTGCAGGTTGAAATCGCCACCAACCGCGCGCCGTCTGGCCGCAGGCCGTCGGCGGAAACCGGTCTTCACACGCTGATTTATCGCCTGTACCCGGAAGCCAACGCCGTCCTGCACGTTCATACCGTCAACGCCACGGTGCTGTCGCGTCTGGTCAAAGAAGCCGAGCTCAACATCAGCGGCTTTGAGATGCAAAAATCCCTCACCGGGCAGACCACGCATCTGGATACGGTGGCTATCCCGGTCTTCGATAACGACCAGGATATTGACGCCCTCGCCTCCCGAATCGCCCATTACGCACAGGAACGCCCGCTTAATTATGGTTTTCTTCTGCGCGGTCATGGCTTAACCTGCTGGGGACGCGACGTGGCCGAGGCCCGCCGTCATCTGGAAGGACTAGAATTCTTATTTGAATGCGAAATGCGTTTACGACAACTGGAGAGAGTATGATTCGCGCGATTGTGACGGATATTGAAGGGACCACCAGCGATATCCGTTTTGTCCATGACGTTTTGTTCCCCTACGCGCGTGAGCGGCTGGCGGCCTTCGTGACCGCGCAGCAGTACGCCGAGCCGGTCAAATCCATTCTGGACAACCTGCGTGATGAAATCGGTAACCCGCACGCCAGCGTCAGCGAGCTTATCGACGCCCTGTTTGCCTTTATGGATGAGGACCGCAAATCCACGGCGCTCAAAGCCCTGCAGGGGATCATCTGGCATGACGGCTACGTGAACGGCGACTTTACCGGCCACCTCTACCCGGACGTACTGCCTGCGCTGGAAAAGTGGAAAGCGCAAGGGATTGATCTCTATGTTTATTCCTCTGGCTCCGTCGCCGCGCAGAAACTGTTATTTGGCTACAGCGACGAAGGTGATATTACTCATCTGTTCAGCGGCTATTTTGATACCCACATCGGCGCCAAGCGCGAGGTGCAGTCCTATCAGAACATTGCGGCACAAACGGGCATCGCACCGTCGCAGATCCTGTTCCTGTCCGATATTCATCAGGAGCTGGACGCGGCTGAACAGGCAGGTTTTCGCACACTGCAGCTGATTCGCGGTGATGATGACGGCGCAAGCCATCACCATCAGGTCCACCAGTTTGACGAGATTAATCCGGAGCAGATCCCTTCATGAGCGCATTGACCATTTATTCCGATAAAGACGCCAGTCAACACCAGTGGCACAGCACCGACGCCGCCGAGATCGCCCAGCAGCTCAACGCCAAAGGCGTGCGGTTTGAACGCTGGGCGGCGGATCGCGATTTAGGACACGATCCCGCACCTGAAGCCGTGATCGAGGCGTATCAGCATGCGATCGACAAGCTGGTGGCGGAAAAAGGCTACCAAAGCTGGGACGTGATCAGCCTGCGCGCCGACAACCCGCAGAAAGAGGCGCTGCGCGCGAAGTTCCTGAACGAACACACCCACGGCGAAGACGAAGTGCGCTTCTTCGTAGAAGGCGCGGGGCTGTTCTGCCTGCACATTGGCGATGAGGTGTATCAGGTGCTGTGCGAGAAAAACGACCTGATTTCCGTTCCCGCGGGCACGCCACACTGGTTTGATATGGGCTCCGAGCCGAATTTTACCGCCATTCGTATTTTCGACAATCCGGAAGGCTGGGTGGCGCAGTTTACGGGCGATGCCATCGCGGATGCGTATCCACGCCTCGCATAGGTATTTACACTTCTAGTGCCATTAACGTTAATCAATGGCACTTTTAACTGAATCAAAATGGAATATCATCTATAAAAGTTATTTTTTTATTCACTTTAATGTTAAAAACATCTTCAATATAAAGTCGAAGTTGTTCTTTTATCTTTTCGCTACCCTCCAACAGCTCGTTAAGCTGCGAACTCTTAGTAGTTATCTCAACTATTAGCGAATCATCAGAAGGCCAGATGTCATCTATGCTAAAACGATCATATACTTTAAAACCCCTCATTACTTGGAGCGATAACTTTGCCCCATACTTATGCCATAGCTCTTTTGTTAAAATCTTACGTTTATCAATATTAGAAAAAGCATCATTGTAAAAACTCGAAAAGCATTTATTGATATAAGTTACATAATGCTCGTGAAGTTTTTGATAATAAATTTCATTATTTAAAAAACCATTAAGTGTCATGAAATTTATTTTTGAAGCAGTCGATTCACCATTTATAATATAATTACTTATGATAGTATGCGATTCCGTTTCGCTTGGATGTATTTCATCTCCTTCACAATCCAGTAGTATCATCTCACTATCAATTAATGACATTAGATGGAAAAAATAAACACTACGTTCTTTTTTTCTGGAAGATAAAGAGGTTAACTCATAAGACTGCGCTTTCATCAATGACGTTATTG
This sequence comes from Enterobacter sp. E20, assembly GCF_000801755.2. Taxonomy (NCBI): domain Bacteria; kingdom Pseudomonadati; phylum Pseudomonadota; class Gammaproteobacteria; order Enterobacterales; family Enterobacteriaceae; genus Enterobacter; species Enterobacter sp. E20. The sequence continues at coordinate 1,216,124 of NZ_CP012999.1, read as the reverse complement.
AATTGAATATATTTTTATCATTATTTGATCTTCCACTTTTCTTACTCATTTCTTGAAAAGCAAAAACATTTTTTGTCACGTTGAAAATTTTTTCATAAACAATACCATCCGGCACGCCGATTTTCTCTTTGTTATTAAAATTTAATTCATAGTTTAGTATTGGGTGATTACTCCAGTTTTTCAATGGCTCATAATCAATATTAGGATCATTGGGCTTAATTTTTTTCACTAATAACGCCCAAACATTTTCTTCATTTTTCTTACAACTAATTATGAGAGTTGTATAAACTAATACATCTCTAACTTTTGTCGCTTTGTAAGCAATAATATCTATTTCTCGCGCAACACTTTGAACATCATCTATATAATATTTATTATTAATAACCCCCAGCCATGATTATTTAAAAAATCAGAGACTTTACTTTCTAAAATAAAACCAGTACTTTTAATATTTTCAGCATAAACTTGTAATTTATCATTCATTTTAGCCCCTTGAGCACCATGTTTTATCATTTACCTTATTATTAACTTTGATATTTTCTTATCTATATTATTTCATTCAAAATTAACGATATATTCACACCAACCAGCCTCGCTAGATGCACAAACTCCACCACATCTAACCTGCGTTCACCGCTTTCCACTTTAGCAATAAACGATTGCGGTTTACCCAAAGCCTCAGCAAGCTGTGCCTGAGTAATCCCCTTCTCCTTACGAGCTTTCTTCAACGCACTGATAACACGCTGGTATTCGTCCGAGTAAACTGATGCCATTGTTCCGATTCCATACAAATATCCTGAAATCGAATATCCTCCTATTGTGTTTTTATCCCAAAATAGGATAATTAAGTGCGTAACAAATACATGTAAGGAGGACACAATGCGTCATCAGAACTGGCATCATGCCGACATCATCGCCGCACTAAAGAAACATGGCTGCGTTGTCCCGAAAGGCTGGCCTTTCCTCATCCACACTGGCAAACGCGCTTACCCGACCATGGCCCAAAGGTGAATTGCTTATCGCACAGGCGCTAGAAATTCCGCCCGACGTGATATGGCCGGAAAGATATTTTGATGAAAAGGGAGAGCCAATATTTCGTCAGATGAGGAATACCAAAAAGAGAAACCTTTCTTCGACTTGATCAATGATTTCTCCCCCCTCCCCCCAACCCTCTCCCTCAAGGGAGAGGGGGTTGAAGAGACTTCACATACCCCACCAGCTGATCCAGCACAATCCCCCATCCTTCGTGGAAGCCCATCTGTTCATGCTGCTCGCGGATTTCCTTCGTCGGATGACGCGCAATCGCCGTGTAGCGGGTCTTGCCCTCGCCCACATCCTCCAGCAGCAGGATCGCCGTCATAAACGGCTTCTCGGCCGGTTTCCAGCCTTCGGTATAGCCGTCGGTAAAGACCAGCTTTTGACCGGGATCGATTTCCAGAAAGACGCCCCGGTTATCCATCCGCTGCCCGTCCACCTCAAACACGGTGTTGAACCGCCCGCCCACGCGCAGGTCGAGGTCGCATTCGGTCACCTTATGGGGAGCAGGAATGAAGAAGTTTTTGATGTGTTCCGGCGTGGTCCAGCACAGCCACAGCAGGTCGCGCGGTGCATCCACCACGCGCTCCAGTTTTAAGTCAGTTTCAGGATCCAGCGTCACGATATTGTCCTCTCAGGGGAACCCCTTAAAGGATAGCCGGACTCAGGCGAATTTCCCGTTTGCCACCGCTTCCGGCGTGACTACGCCCGTATCCAGCACCCAGCCGCTAATCAGCGAGGCAGGCGTAACGTCAAACGCCGGGTTATAGACCTGCGCATTTTCCGGCGCCCACTGCACCGCGCCAAAGCTTCCGGCCACCCCCGTCACCTCGCTGGCGGCGCGCTGCTCAATCGGGATCGCGTCCCCGTTCGGGCAGTCCGGATCGAGGGTCGTTTGCGGCGCGGCAACGTAAAACGGAATGCCGTGGAATTTCGCCAGCACCGCCAGGGAATAGGTGCCGATCTTGTTCGCCACGTCGCCGTTGGCGGCAATGCGGTCTGCGCCCACCCACACGGCGTCCACCAGCCCTTTTGCCATCAGGCTGGCGGCCATGGAATCGGTAATCAGCTGATACGGCACGCCCAGCTCGCCAAGCTCCCACGCGGTCAATCTGCCGCCCTGCAGCAGCGGACGGGTTTCATCCACCCAGACGTTGCTGACGTTACCCTCCTGATGCGCGCGGGCAATCACGCCCAATGCGGTGCCAACGCCCGCCGTTGCCAGCCCGCCGGTGTTGCAGTGGGTCAGCAGACGGCTGCCGGGCTTCACCAGCGCGCTGCCGGCTTTGGCGATCGCGTCGCAAAGACGTTTGTCTTCGTCAATCAGGCGCAGCGCTTCGGCCACCAGCGCCGGTACAAAATCTTCCTGCCACAGGGCGAGCTTCATGCGGTCAAGATTGTTCATGAGGTTCACCGCCGTCGGGCGGGAGGCGCGCAGGGTTTCCAGCGCCGACGCCAGCTCGTCGCGGCTTTTGCCGTTTTCCGCCAGCAGCGCCAGCAGCAGGCTTGCGGAGAGACCAATCAGCGGCGCGCCGCGCACGCGCAGGGCGTGGATATGCCCGACCAGCGCCTCTACCGTCGAGGCATCCAGCCAGCGTTTCTCCTGCGGAAGCGCCTGCTGATCGAGAATAAAGAGCTGATTATCCGCCACCCGCAGGCTGGTCGTCTGTAATGTCTGCATGTCGTTAATTCCCTGTTGCGTTGTTGTAGCACATTGTGTCAGGATGAAATCCAGATGTATAGACGTCTACATGTCTTAATTAGAAAACTCGTGAGGAGCAGGCCATGTCGCAATACCGTACCTTTACCGCTCAGGACGCCGTGGAGTATGCCAGGCAGTTTGGCGGACTTGACGATCCTTCATCGCTGGTAGAGGCGCAGGAAGTAGGCGACGGCAACCTCAATCTGGTATTCAAAATTTTCGACGGCGCGGGCGTGAGCCGCATCGTCGTTAAGCAGGCGCTGCCCTACGTGCGCTGCGTCGGCGAATCCTGGCCGCTGACCCTGGACCGCGCCCGCCTTGAAGCGCAAACGCTGGTCGAGCACTACCAGCACAGCCCGCAGCACACCGTGAAAATCCACCACTTTGACCCGGAGCTGGCGGTGATGGTGATGGAAGATCTCTCCAGCCATCGCATCTGGCGCGGCGAGCTGATTAAAAACATCTACTACCCGCAGGCGGCCCGTCAGCTGGGCGAATACCTCGCGCACGCGCTGTTCCACACCAGCGATTTCTACCTGCACCCGCACGCGAAAAAAGCGCAGGTGGCGAAATTCATCAACCCGGAGATGTGCGAGATCACCGAAGATCTGTTCTTCAACGATCCGTACCAGATCCACGAACGCAACAGCTACCCGGTCGAGCTGGAAAATGACGTCGCGGCCCTGCGCGACGACGCTCAGCTTAAAATTGCCGTAGCTTCCCTGAAGCACCGCTTCTTCTCGCACGCCGAAGCGCTCCTGCACGGCGATATTCACAGCGGCTCGATTTTTGTGGCCGACGGCAGCCTGAAGGCCATCGACGCCGAGTTCGGCTACTTTGGCCCGATTGGCTTTGACGTCGGTACCGCCATCGGCAACCTGCTGCTGAACTTCTGCGGCCTGCCGGGGCATCTGGGCATTCGCGATGCCGCCGCCGCGCGCGAGCAGCGCCTGACCGATATTCAGGAGCTGTGGAACACCTTCGCGGAACGCTTCCAGGCGCTGGCAAACGAGAAAACGCGCGACGCCGCGCTCGGCGCGCCGGGCTATGCCTCCGCGTTCCTGAAAAAGGTCTGGCATGACGCCATCGGCTTCTGCGGCACCGAGCTCATTCGCCGCAGCGTCGGGCTTTCCCACGTAGCGGATATCGACACCATTCAGAACGAGGCGATGCGCCACGAGTGCCTGCGCCACGCGATAACGCTCGGTAAAGCGCTGATAGTCATTGCCGACCGCATCGACAGCGCCGAAGATCTGGTGGCACGGGTGCGGCAGTACAGCTGAGTGCCGGCTTTGTGCCCGGTGGCGCTGCGCTTATCGGGCCTACGATTCTGGTTTTCTCCCTCTCCCTGTGGGAGAGGGCCGGGATGAGGGCATCAAACCGCACTCATCCCAGATACTCAATCACCGACAGCCCGCCGTTATAATCCGTGCTGTAAATTATCCCCTGCGCATCCACAAACACGTCGCACGACTGGATCACCTGCGGGCGATTTGGCCGCGTGTCCATCATTCTCTCCGGCGCGGCGGGCACCAGCGCCCCCGTTTCCACCGGTCGATACGGATTGGAAATGTCATATGCGCGCACGCCCGCGTTCTGATAGGTCGCAAAAATCAGCGTCGAGCTGACAAAGCTCCCCGGCCGGTTCTCGTGCAGGTTATGCGGGCCAAAATGCGCCCCTTTCGCCACGTAGTCGGTTTCATCCGGCTGTGGGAAGGTCGAGATGCTGACCGGGTTCGACGGCTCGCGGATATCAAACAGCCAGATCAGCTTTTCGCCGTCCTCCTGGTTATCCAGCACCGCTTCGTCCAGCACCACCAGCAAATCGCGGTCCGGCAGCGGCAGCGCGGTGTGCGTCCCGCCGCCAAACGGCGGACTCCAGTTGCGGTGGCTAATCAGCTTCGGCCGGGTGCGGTCCTTCACGTCCAGCAGCGTCAGGCCGCCGTCGCGCCAGCTGCCGTAGGCGGTATCGCCCGCGATAATCGCGTGATGCAGCGCGTAGCGTTTCCCTTCCGGCCAGTTCGGCGTCTCCCCTTCGGCCTGGTTCATCCCCGGCAGCCACCAGCGCCCCGCCACTTCAGGCTTACGCGGATCGGCCAGATCGATGGTCAGGAAAATGTAGTCGGTAAAGCCGTCGATCAGCGCTGACACATACGCCCAGCGGCCGCCGACGTACCAGATGCGGTGGATGCCGATGCCGCTCAGCGACAGAAAGCCGATTTCGCGCGGCCTGTCGGGCGTGGAGATATCAAACACCCGCAGCCCGGCGCTCCAGCCTTTGTCCTGCACGTCGCTGACGGTCTCCCCCACCTGGCGGGTGTAGTAGACCTTCTCGTCGGCAAAGCGGGCATCGGCAAACAGATCCCGGGCGTTGATCACCAGCAGCAGGTCGTCATGCGCCTGCAGGTGCACGTTCCAGGTGCCGGGCGGCGCGGGCACGTAGCCCGCCGCTTTCGGGTTCTTCGGGTCGCGCACGTCGACAATCGAAAAGCCCTGCGACACCATATGGCCGATATAGGCGAAACCGCGATGGACCATCAGCTGCACGCCGTCCGGGCGACCGCCCTGATCGCTATGGCCAATCAGCCGCATATTGCGGCTGTATTCTGGAAGGGGTACTTGCGTCACCGTTAGCTCCTTTGGGTTTTCCCCCTCTCCCTGCGGGAGAGGGCCGGGGTGAGGGCATCAGGCCGCACCTGACGCCACCCGGCCTGGTTTTATTTATTTTTCGCTTCCAGCGTCGCAAACCACGGCGCGATAAAATCTTCCGTCTGGCCCCAGCCCGGAATGATTTTCCCCAGCGACGCCACGTTCACCGGGCCCGGCTGGGCGGTCAGCAGCGCCTGAGGAATGGCCGCCGCTTTGAAATCGTAGGTCGCAGGCGTGGCTTCCCCGGCAATCTTGTTCGCCACCAGACGCACGTTAGTTGCGCCAATCAGCTTCGGATCCACCGCCACGCTCACCTTCCACGCGCTGCCCGGCTCGCGCATCAGCTGCAGATCCTGGTTAGAGATGTCGATGCTGTAGAGCTTAATCTCGGTGCGGCCGTTCTCTTTCAGCGCCTTATACGCGCCCTGGCTGAAGGCGTCCCAGGTTCCCCAGATGGCGTCGATTTTGCCTTTCGGGTATTTCGCCAGGATCGCGCCCACCTTGTTGGCGGTATCGCCCTGCACGTCAGAGGACACGGCGCCGATAGACTCCAGCTCTTTGATGTCCGGATACTGCTTTTGCAGCTCTTTATAGGCCGCCTGACGACGCTCCATCGGCGGGAAGCCCGCTACCCACAGCTTGACGATATTGGCCTTGCCGTTGAAATCTTTCGCCAGCTGGCCGAAGGAGAGGTTCGTCAGGGAGGCATCGTCCTGCTGGGTGACGGTCACGCCAGGGATCTCGCCGTTAACCGCCGTATCAAAGACGGAGACTTTGATCCCGGCATCCACCGCTTTCTTCACCAGCGCGGTGGAGTACGGATCGCGCCCCTGAGAGAGAATAATCCCGTCGTACTTCTGGCTGATGGCCTGGTTCACAAAGTCCTGGAATTTGGCGTCGTCCCCGTTGCTTAAAAAGGTGCTGACCTTAAAGCCGAGCTTCTTCCCTTCCTGAATTGCGCCAGCAATAAACTGCGTGGTGTTGTCATCTGAGCCGAGGTTACGGATCACCGCGATGCGGATCGGGCCGTCATGGTTCGCAATGGCTGCCGGAAGCGGCGCGGGCGTGGCCGCGAAGCCTGGCAGAGCCGTGAGCAACCCAAGTGCCACCAAAGAGAGTGCAATCTTTTTCATTTTTTTATCCCGTTGTGTTGTCAGCGTTTTTGTATGTAGGTAATCGCCAGCGCTACCGCGAGCACCAGCCCTTTTATAATGTCCATGGCGTAGTACGGCACGGAGAGCATCACCAGCCCGTTCGACAGCACGCCGAGAATGACCGCCCCGACCAGCGTGCCCAGCGCGTTCGGCTTGCCGGATCCGGCCAGCGAGAAGCCAATCCACGCCGCCGCCACCGCATCCATCAGGTATCCGCCGCCCGCATTCACCTGCGACGAGCCGATGCGTGAAGCCAGCAAAATCCCGCCCAGACCCGCCAGCAGCGAGGCAATCACGTAGGCCGCCACCTTGTAGCGCGTGGTGCGAATGCCGGAGAGGCGCGCCGCTTCGGGGTTACCGCCGATGGCGTACATGCGTCGGCCATGCGTAGTGAGCGACAGGCCCAGCTGCGCCAGCACGGTCACCACCAGCATGACGATCACGATGGTCGGCACCTGCCCCAGCAGGCTGAACGCCGCCGGAATGGTCCCTTCCGCCATGTCGCCGCTCGGCAGCACCATGTTCTCGGTAATCGACCCGCCGTAGCTGTAGGTCATCGCCACGCCCTGGATCACAAACAGGCTGGCAAGCGTCGCCAGCATGTCCGGAATGCGCAGGATGACGATCAGGAAGGCGTTAAACAGACCCACCAGCGTGCAGAGCGCGAGGGTGATCAAAATCGACTCGGTGGTGCCAAAACCGTGCCAGACGAAAAGCGAAATCACCAGCGCGTTCGCCAGCGAGGCGGTGGATCCCACGGAGAGATCGAACCCGCCGATGGTCAACGAGATCGACACGCCAATGGCAATCACCGTCACGATGGCAATCGAGCGCAGAATATTGATGATGTTGTTCGGATCGAGGAAGCTGTCCGACGCCAGGCCAAAGACGGCCACCAGCGCGACGACGGTTAACAGCATGCCCCACCTGTAGAGAAAATCGAAAATCTGCTGGCGGCCAGACGCCGCCGCGTTCACTGAAAGGGCCTTGCTCACGACGCCGTTCCTCCGGTTGAATAATAAAGTAGTGTCTCTTCGCGGGCCTCGGCCCCGGCGATTTCCGCCACGATGCGCCCGTCCCACAGCACGCAGATGCGGTCGCACAGCCCGACCAGTTCGGCAAATTCGCCCGAGGCGTAAATCACCCCTTTGCCCTCGCGCGCCAGGCCGTCAATCAGCTGGAACAGGTCGGTTTTGGCCTTCACGTCCACGCCTTTGGTCGGCTCGTCGAATATCAGCACGCTGGCGTCATTGCGCAGCCATTTACCGATGGCGACCTTCTGCTGGTTGCCGCCGGAGAGACGGCGCAGCACCTGCCCCGGCCCACGCGCGCGCACGCCGACGCGGGCGATGACCTCTTCCGCCCAGCGCCACGCCTGACGATGGCCAAACAGGCTCCAGCGCGAAAAGCTGTTATCGGCGCACACGGCAAGGTTCATGCTCACCGGCTCGTCGATAAAAATGCCCTCTTTCCGCCGCTCCTCCGGCACCAGCGCCAGACCGCGCAGCACGGAGTCGGCCGGGTCGCGCGGCTGCCAGGATTGATGATTTAGCTCACCGCGCGTCACGCGGCTTTTGCTGGCGCCAAACAGCGCCTTGCAGAGTTCGGTTTTTCCCGCGCCCGCCAGCCCGGCAATCCCGAGAATTTCGCCTTTGCGCAGGTGCAGGGAGATATCTTTCAGCAGCGCGTCGTCGTGAAGCCCCTCAACGCGTAACAGCGTTTCGTTGCCGTGCGGCGGCCGCGCGGGCGGATAGATATCGCTCAGCACGTGGCCGAGCATCTTCTCGACGATCGCTTCGCCGCTAAGATCTGCCATCGGGCCGGACTCGATCAGCTTGCCGTCGCGCAGCACCGTCAGGGTGTCGCAGATGGCCTTCAGCTCGTGAATGCGGTGAGAGATAAATACCACGCCGATGCCCTGCTGCTTTAAACGTCTCACTACCGCAAACAGGCGCTCGCTCTCGTGCGCGTCCAGCGGCGCGGTGGGTTCATCAAGAATCAAAAAACGGCAGTGATGGGACAGCGCCCGCGCCAGCAAAATCTGCTGCTTTTCGGCCAGCGAACAGCCGTCGATGGAACGGCGAACGTCCAGCGTCACGTCGAGCTGCGCCAGCGCCTGTCTCGCCTGCTGGCGGATAGCGCGCCAACTGAAGCGATGCCCCGGCTGCGCCAGCTGGTCGAGCATGATGTTTTCGGCAATGCTTAACCCCGGGATTAGCGCTACGTCCACTTCCTGCTGAACGAGGTGGATCCCCAGCCGTTTGGCATCAAGCGGTTCGCGGATGCTCACCGGCTGGTTGTTGATGCTGATCTCGCCCTCATAGTGGTCGTGCGTCCCGCACAGCACCGCCATCAGGGTCGATTTTCCCGCGCCGTTGGCACCGGTCAGCGCGTGTACGGATCCGCCGGTTAAGGTGAAATTCACGCGCGACAGCGCCTGAAAGCCGGAAAAGGCCAGGCTGATACCGCGCATCTCAAGGCGACTGGAAACCATCCGCGTAAATCCTTCATTACTCTTCTGATTTATCGAATTTTTCACAGCTCTGGTTGACTGACAACGACGGAAAAGGCATAAGTTAAAGCGAAATATTATTAGCCATCCGGATGTCCAGACATAACATCGGGTTAGCGCTTCCGCAAAAAGGACACCATCATGAGCAACACCGATATCCGCGTCGTGCCTGGCCCGGCGAACTACTTCTCTCATCCCGGAAGCCTTGCGCAGCTGGATAACTTCTTTACCCCGGAACAGCTTTCCCGCGCGGTGTGGATTTACGGCGAGCGCGCTATCGAAGGCGCGCGCCCTTTCCTGCCGGCGAGCTTTAACGCGCCGGGAGCGAAACATCTGCTGTTTAAAGGCCACTGCAGCGAGCGCGACGTCACCCATCTGGTGAATGAATCCGGCAGCGACGCCAGCGTGGTGATTGCCGTCGGCGGCGGCGCGGTGATGGATACCGTCAAGGCCGTGGCGCGCCGCTTAGGGGTGCCGTTTGTGGGCATCCCCACCATTGCCGCCACCTGCGCGGCGTGGACCCCGCTCTCCGTCTGGTACAACGATGCCGGTCAGGCGCTGCATTTTGAGATCTTCGACGACGCCAACTTCCTGGTGCTGGTGGAGCCGCAGATCGTCCTTAACGCCCCGGCGGAGTATCTGCTGGCGGGCATCGGCGATACGCTGGCGAAGTGGTACGAAGCGGTGGTATTGGCACCAGAGCCGGAGAACCTGCCGCTGACCGTGCGGCTGGGCATCAACGGCGCGCTGGCGATCCGCGACGTGCTGCTGGCGCGCAGCGAAGAGGCGCTGGCCGACCAGCAGCGCGGCGAACAGACGCAGGCGTTCCGGGACGTGGTCGATGCAATCATCGCCGGCGGCGGGATGGTCGGCGGCCTGGGCGAACGCTATACGCGCGTGGCGGCGGCGCATGCGGTACACAACGGCTTAACCGTGCTGCCGCAGACGGAGAAATACCTGCACGGCACCAAGGTTGCCTACGGCATTCTGGTGCAGAGCGCCCTGCTCGGTCAGGACGACGTGCTGGCGCAGCTGGTCGCGGCGTACCAGCGTTTTAACCTGCCGACCACGCTTCGCGAGCTGGACGTCGACATCAATAACCGCGACGAGCTGGATCGGGTCATCGCCCACACCCTGCGCCCGGTGGAGTCGATTCACTATTTACCTGTTACGTTAACGCCTGACGTTCTGCGCGCCGCGTTTGAGAAAGTGGAATCCTTCAGCCGTTAATTGCCCTGACCGACTATACCTAATGATGATTCTTACCACTCTCGTAACGAGGTCATCATGCAGATCGATTTAACAGGTAAAAAGGCGTTGGTTACCGGTGCCAGCCGCGGATTGGGTCGCGCGATTGCCCTGTCGCTGGCGCGCGCCGGTGCGGATGTGATTATTACGTATGAAAAAGCTGCCGATAAAGCCCAGGCGGTCGCCGATGAGATTAAGGCGCTGGGGCGACACAGCGAAGCCGTGCAGGCCGACAGCGCCAGCGCGCAGGCGATTCAGGATGCCGTCACCCATGCGGCGCGTTCCCTTGGCGGGCTGGACATTCTGGTCAACAACGCCGGGATCGCGCGCGGCGGCCCGCTGGAGTCCATGACGCTGGCGGACATTGACGCCCTTATCAACGTCAACATCCGCGGCGTGGTGATCGCCATTCAGGAAGCGCTGGTGCACATGTCCGACGGCGGGCGCATTATCAACATCGGAAGCTGTCTGGCAAACCGCGTGGCGCAGCCGGGCATTGCCGTTTACTCGATGACCAAATCGGCGCTGAATTCCCTCACCCGCGGGCTGGCCCGTGATTTAGGGCCACGCGGCATAACCGTTAACCTGGTGCACCCCGGCCCCACCAACAGCGATATGAACCCGGAAGACGGGGAACAGGCTGACTCTCAGCGTCAGCTTATTGCTTTGGGTCATTACGGTCAGCCGGAAGACGTCGCGGCGGCGGTCACGTTTCTTGCCAGTCCGGCGGCCGGGCAGATCTCCGGTACCGGCCTGGACGTGGACGGCGGTTTGAACGCCTGATCGCAATCTCCCTGCAAGCCTCTGTCGCCCGGCAGAGGCGTTTCCGAGCGCCCTCGACGGTTCGCGTTTTGCCGCTTTCTCCGGTTATTTCCCCGCTCTAAAGTACCCCATTAGAAATTCGGAATTTATCTAATAGCCTTATTATTTCCTTATACTTTGTGTGGGCGTACAGTGGAGGTACGGATGAAGATTGTGTGGTCAAAGGTAGCAAAGAAGTCGTTGTCCCGAATTGATAGTCGCTATCGACAACGCATTGAAACAAAACTGGCTGAACTGGATGACCGCTCGGCTTCCCGGCCCGATATCATAAAAATATCGGTTTTAGAAAATCATTACCGGTTACGCGTAGGCGATTACCGCATCCTTATTACGCTGCGGGACGATCCCGATAACGATTGTTATGTTGTGGACGTTAAACGCAGAACATCAACCACTTACCTGCATGAGGAAAGAGCTCCCTATGGCTGTTCAGCTGATTAAGGACAATAATGGGAAAACACAGTTCGTGGTCATGCCCTATGACGAATACTTCCGTATGTGCTTACAGATGGCAGAGATTGACGACGAAACCGACGATGATTTGGAGGATATTGAAGTCGAACACGATTGCTATGATGACGTGGAATTGCCCGGAGAAGTGTGCAGCATCATGACCTGGCAGAACGTCAGCCTGCAGGCCGCGTGGCGTATCCTGCGCGGCATGTCCCAGCAGGAGGTGGCTGAGAAACTCGGCATCACCCAGTCCGCCGTGTCACAACTGGAAGCGCTGGACTCACGTCCGCAAAAGCGCACCCGTGAAAAGCTGGCTGCTATCTACGGCTGCAAGCAGGAACAGATCAGCCTCTATTTACCGAAAGAGGGTTAACAGCACTTCGCCCCGCCCTTGCCGCCGTAGCGGGCGTCCTGGCGGTCGCGGAAAAATTCTTCGTAGGTCATGGGCGTCTGGTCCGGATGGTTGACGCGCATATGCTCGACGTAGTTGTCGTAGTCCGGCACGCCAATCATCATTTTGGCGGCCTGGCCCAGGTATTTACCTGCTTTGGATAGAGTGTCGAACATAATCAGTTTCTCGTTTGTTTCCGGCCCTCTCCCGGAGGGTGAGGGCGGAGAAGAAATGTAGGCCGGGTAAGGCGAAGCCGCCACCCGGCAAACAGGTTAGTGCGCCCCTTTCGCCTGGGTCACAATCTCTTCCAGGTTTTCAGGCATCGGCTCGTACGGCGTCTCTTTCGCCGTTGGCTGATCGTTTTTCAACGCCGCCAGCGCGGTCTTGAGAGAATACAACGCCAGCACCACGACCACCACCATAAAGAAGATAGTCAGCCCGGCATCCAGACGGTTGTTAAACACCAGCTGGGACAGCTGCGACTCGGTGTACTGCGCCGGGATCTTGCCGCTGTCGATCATCGCCTGGAACTTGTTGGCGATCGCCAGGAAGCCCACCTTGTTGTCCGGGCTGAAGGCTTTCTGCCAGCCCGCCGTCAGGGTACAGATCAGCAGCCACGCGGTTGGCACCAGTGCCACCCACGCGTAACGCTGGCGCTTCATCTTGAACAACACCACCGCGCAGAGCATCAGCGCCATGCCTGCCAGCATCTGGTTGGCGATACCAAACAGCGGCCACAGGGTGTTAATCCCGCCGAGCGGATCGACCACGCCCTGGTGCAGGAAGTAGCCCCACGCCAGCACGCACAGCGCCGTCGCCAGCAGGTTAGCCGGGAGCGAATCGGTACGCTTCAGGTTCGGGGAGATCACCCCCAGCAGGTCCTGCAGCATAAAGCGCGCCGCACGGGTTCCCGCATCCACCGCCGTCAGGATAAACAGCGCCTCGAACAGGATGGCGAAGTGATACCAGAACGACACGTCCATCAGCCCGCCCAGCGCGCCGTGAAGAATATACGCCATGCCGACCGCCAGCGTCGGCGCCCCGCCCGCACGGGAGATAATCGACTGCTCGCCCACCTCACTGGCGATGCTCGTCAACGTATCAGGGGTAATCGCAAAGCCCCAGCCGCTCACCACCTGCGCGGCGGACGCCACCACGTCAACGGTGCCAGCCGGTGCCAGTACCGCCATCGGGCTGTTCATCGCGAAGTACACGCCCGGGTCGATAATACAGGCAGAGACCAGCGCCATGATGGCGACAAAGGATTCCATCAGCATACCGCCGTAACCGATCAGGCAGGCCTGATTTTCATTCGCCAGCATCTTCGGTGTGGTTCCGGAAGCGATCAGCGCGTGGAAGCCCGACACCGCGCCGCAGGCGATGGTGATAAACAGGAACGGGAACAGGTTACCGGTCCAGACCGGGCCGGTACCGTCGATGAATTTGGTTAACGCAGGCATGGTCAGGGTCGGACGCATAATCAGAATGCCAATCGCCAGCCCGACGATGGTGCCGATTTTCAGGAACGTAGAGAGATAGTCACGCGGAGCCAGCAGCAGCCATACCGGCAGCACCGCCGCCACAAAGCCGTAGCCCACCAGCATCCAGGTCAGCTGGACGCCGGTAAAGTCGAAGAACGGCGCCCAGGTCGGGCTTTCCGCCACCCAGCCGCCGGAGATAATGGCGAACACCAGGAATACCAGGCCAATTACCGACACCTCACCAATGCGGCCCGGGCGCAGGTAGCGAATATAAATCCCCATAAACAGCGCCAGCGGAATGGTGAAGGCAACGGTATAGGTCCCCCACGGGCTGTGGGTCAGCGCTTTCACCACGATCATCGCCAGCACCGCGAGGATGATCACCATGATCATAAAGGTCGCCACCAGCGCAATCACCCCGGCGGTTGCCCCCATCTCCTCTTTCACCAGTTCACCCAGAGAACGCCCGTCGCGGCGGGTCGAGACGAACAGCACCATAAAGTCCTGCACCGCGCCCGCCAGCACCACGCCCGCGAGGATCCAGATCATCCCCGGCAGGTAGCCCATCTGCGCCGCCAGCACCGGCCCCACCAGCGGACCCGCTCCGGCAATCGCCGCAAAATGGTGACCGAACAGCACTTTTTTGTCGGTCGGCACGTAGTCCAGCCCGTCGTTATGGCGGACGGCAGGCGTCATGCGCGTCGCGTCAACGCCCAGAACGTTCTTCGCGATATAGCGGCCATAAAAACGGTACGCGATCAGATAAATGCAGACGGAGGCGACGACGATCCAGAGCGCATTGATCTGTTCCCCCCGGTTGAGGGCGATATAGCCCAGGGCAAAGGCTCCCACAACGGAGAGCCCTGCCCATATAAGGTATTTCCCTGAGTTGTTCATAGTTGTTGTCCGTTGTTGTGAAACAGTGAGATGTTACATTTTGTTTCTAGAACAACCGGAAAAATTTAACAACTTTGAAACGCAATAATGCGTGGTCAAACCAGAGATTTACACCACAGTGTTAAGCCGATCACTTTGATCTCCCTGGCTTAGCCCAACACCATCGTACTCAACCGACAGGTACAGCACCGCCGCCCCTGCTCGTCGAATACCACAATCTCCCAGCTCTGGCTCGAACGCCCCAGATGCAGCGGCTGGCAAACGCCGCGCACTTTGCCGTGAGAGACCGCACGATGGTGCGTGGCGTTAAGCTCCGTCCCCACCACGCTCTGCCCGTCACGGGTCATCAGAAAGCCGGCCATCGACCCCAGGGTTTCCGCCAGCGCCGCCGACGCGCCGCCGTGCAGCAGGCCAAACGGCTGATGGGTACGCGCATCCACCGGCATCTCCGCTTCCAGCGTGTCGTCGCCGAGGCGGGTATAGACGATACCGAGATGCGCCACCAGCGTATTCAGGCTGGTCGCGTTCAGCTCCTCGAGCGGTAAATGACGTTTCCAGATCATCTTACGCCCCCAGCGTGGAGCCGCCGTCCACCACGATATCCTGCAGGGTGATATGGCTGGCGGCATCGGAAGCAAGGAACAGCACCGTGCTGGCTATCTCCTGCGGACGAGCGATTTTGCCCAGCGGAATGCCGAGCTTGAACTGTTCGCCAAAGCCGCGAATACGCTGCTGCTCCGCGTCGTCGCTTTTCCACAGGGTGCGCTGCATATCGGTATCCGTTGAGCCCGGCGACACCAGGTTACAGCGCACGCCGCTGCCCGCCAGCTCCAGCCCGACGGTCAGGGCCAGGCTTTTCAGCGCCGCCTTCGACGCGCCGTAGGCGCTCATGCCGATGCGCGGCGTATGCGCCGCGTCGGACGCCACGGTGACTATCGCCCCGCCCTGCTGACGGCGGAACTGGCCCATCGTCTGCTGGAACAGGTTGAACGCGCCGCCGACGTTGACCGCGAAGGTCTGCTGCCAGTCCTCTTGCGAAAGCTGGTCCGTCGCCCCCATGCGCAGAATGCCCGCCGCGTTGACCAGCACATCCAGCCGTTCAAGCGACGCCAGCGCGCGCCCGCACACCTCATGCACCTGCGCGGCATCCGCCACGTCCAGGGTTTCAGTGGCGAACGGATAATCCCCCAGCGGAAACGCCAGATCGAAGCCGGTCACACGTGCGCCCGCCTCCACAAACGCCAGCGCCGTCGCGTAGCCAATCCCCTTACCCGCGCCCGTCACCCAGACGGTTTTACCGGTGAAATCCAGCCCCATCACTTCACCTCGCGGGACAGCAGCGCCCACCAGGCGTCGATGGTTGGATTTTTGGCCAGCATCACGAAGTCAATGTCGCCGTGCACTTTGCGCCAGCGGGCGGCCAGCGCCATCATGCGCACCGAGTCCAGGCCGTAGTCGATCAGGTTTTCGTCATCCATCGGCTCGTCGGACTCGTCCAGCAGCGGCAGGATCAGCTCACGCAGCGCGGCTTTGGTCGCCGGAACGGACGGCAGCAGCTCGTCGGTCATCACCACGCGGCCCGAGCGTCCAGCCACATAGTTCAGCGACATCAGGTGCTCGTCACGGGTGAAATCCGCCAGCGCGTCGGCGATAAAGAACGGTTTGATGTCGCGCATAAAGGCATCGGTGGCGGTGGTCATACAGCCGATATGGGCGTAAACGCCGGTAATCAGCAGCTGGTTGCGGCCGGTTTCTTTCAGCATCTGCTCCAGCGGCGAGCGGTGAAACGCGCTGTAGCGCCACTTCACCAGCACCGTGTCCGCTTCGTCCGGGGTCAGTTCGCGGACAATGCGCTGCTGCTCCGGCGAGCGGGTCAGGCCCGGCCCCCACATGTCGTTCAGCAGGGCGCGGTCTTCGTCGCTCTGCTCTTTCGGCTGAGCGGTGTAGTACACGGGAATATTGTGCGCTTTGCAGTAAGCGCGCAGTCTGGCGATATTCGCCACCACCTGCTGCATCATCGCGCTGTTTTCGCCCCAGAAGTTCAGGAAATACTCCTGCATATCGTGGATCAACAGCGCGGCACGTTCAGGCTCAAACGCCCAGTTCACTTTACTGGTCGGCAGTTCTGCGGCGGTCGGCAGCGCGTAAGCGGTTAATTTTGGAATGGCCATACTCTGTTCCTCAGCCCCGGGCGCGTTCAGCAAGCCACAGGCGCAACTGTTTCTTATCGACTTTGCCGACCGGCGTCAGCGGGAGCGCATCCACGCTCTCCACGCGGTCCGGCAGCTTGAATTCGGCAACGCCCTGCTCGCGCAGGAAGCGGCGCACCTCGACCGCGCGCAGGGGCTGTTTCACCACCAGATACGCGCAGCTTTTTTCGCCCAGCAGGCTGTCCTCCATGCTCACCAGCGCGGCGTGGATCACCGCCTCGTGGCGCAGCAGCAGGTTTTCAATCTCTTCAGCGGCGATCTTCTCGCCGCCGCGGTTGATCTGATCCTTCTCGCGCCCCTGCACGGTGATGTAGCCCTGCTCGTCGATGGCGATCAGATCGCCAGAGCAGTAAAAGCCGTCGGCGTCAAAGGCGCTGGCGTTGTGTTCCGGGCTGTTGAAATAGCCGCGGAAGGTATACGGCCCGCGCGTCATCAGACGCCCGACCTCACCGCGCGGCAGCGGATTGCCATGCTCGTCCGCCACCCACACTTCGTCGTCCGGGCACATCGGGCGGCCCTGGGTGTTGATGATGCGCTCCGGCAAGTCGTCGAGCGCGGTGTAGTTCACCAGCCCTTCCGCCATGCCGAACACCTGCTGAAGCTGGCAGCCGATTTCCGCCGGAATGCGCGCGGCAAGCGTGGCGGAGAGGCGTGCGCCCCCCACCTGCAGCAGCCTGAGGGACTTAAGCTGCGCGTTGCCCACGCCGTCGGCAATCGCCTGCAGCCACAGGCTCACCGCCGGAGGAACCAGCGAGGTGACGTTAATCTGATGCCGTTCAATCAGCGGGAAGCAGAGCGTGGCGCTTGGATCGTTCGCCAGCACCACGCAGCCGCCGGCGGTGAAGACGCCTAACGATCCCGGCGAGCTCATGGCGTAGTTATGCGCCGCGGGCAGCGCGTTCAGGTAACGGGTGTATGCATTGATTCCGCAGATCTCGTTGCTGCGGCGGATGCTGTAGTCGTAGTCGTTATGCGTGCGCGGGATCAGCTTCGGCGTGCCGGTGCTGCCGCCGGAAAGCTGGAAAAACGCCACTTCGTCGGCGGGCGTCGGGTTCGGGATGAAGTTGTCCGCAGGACGCGCAATTGCCGCTTCCAGGGCGTGTTCGTCCTTATCGCCGCGCAGCAGCACGACGCGAACCGAGCGGTGCGCATCCACAAAGGCGTTAAGAAAATCATCGCCCGCAAACAACGCGTGGTCGCGATCGGCAATCAGCGCGGCGGGTTTGATTTGCAGGGCGTAGGCGTTCAGCTCGCTGCGCTGATGGCTAAAGAGCGCGTTCACCGGCGCGACGCCGATTTGCAGCAGCGCGAAGAAAGTGATGTAGAACTCGGCCACGTTACCGAGCTGCACCAGCGCCGTCTCGCCGCGCTGTAGCCCGCGCGCCTGAAGAGCGGACGCCAGGTTGTTCACCGCCCGATTAAACGCGCGGTAGGTGATGTGCCGCTCGCCGTCGATAATCGCCATGGCATCGCTTTCAGCGCTATCCGTCAGGATGTGGGTCAGCGGCAGATCCTGCCAGTAGCCTTTTTCGCGGTAGCGGCGGGCGAATTCCTCAGGCCAGCGGGTAAAAGGAATGGTCATGAGCGATCCTTAGTGCAAGCCAAACACGTTGAGCATGGTGGAGAGCTTCACGCCCGTTTCGCGCCATTCGCCCACCGGCGAAGAGGCAGGCACAATGCCCGCGCCGGCAAACAGGCGAACGCTATTTTCGCGAAGACGCGCGCAGCGGATGGTCACCACCCACTCGCCGTTGCCTTCGCTGTCGCACCAGCCGACGATGCCGCCGAACAGCTCGCGGTCGAACGGCTCCAGCTCGGCGATCAGCTCTTTTGCCGCCTCATGCGGGAAGCCGCTCAGCGCCGGGGTCGGGTGCAGCAGGCAGGCCAGAGTCAGGGCGTTTTCGTTTTCACGCGCGTCACCTTCAACCGGCGTCGCCAGATGCCACAGCGTCGGCGTGGTGATGAGCTGCGGGGAAGACGGCATGCTCAGGTGGTGGCTTCGCGGTGCCAGAATGGCCTTCATCGCCTGGGTTACGAGATCGTGCTCGTGACGGTCTTTTTCGGAGGCCAGCAGCTTATTGCCCGCTTCGCGATCCAGCACGTCGTCCGGCTGACGGCGTGCGGAGCCTGCCAGCGGCAGCGAGCTAAAGTGCGCGCCCTCTTTACGCAGCAGCAGTTCGGGGCTGGCGCCGAGCAGCACGCCGCCGTCTTCCAACGGCACGTGGAAGTTAAAGCTCGCCGGGTTCTGGGCGATCAGCCGCTCCATCAGCGCACCGCTGTCCATGTATTTGTCGGTCGCGATATCAATCAGACGCGACAGCACCACCTTGTTCACCTGCGGCGTGGCGGTGAGCGACGCGGCGCGAGCAACCATCTCTTCGAACACGGTCTGCGGCGGTATCTCGGTGCGTTGTTCCACCTTCAGCGCCTGCGAGCCGGAAAAATAGCGTGCGGACTGCTGACGTGCCGGACGGGAAAAGGTCTGCCAGCGCTGTGGAATAAACAGAGAAGATGGCTTGCGGGTATCGAACGGGATAGCCCCTACCATCACCGGATGAGCGATACCGTTAGCTTTCGCATTCCGGAAGGCCTGGGCTAATTTTTGCTGGAATTGCCCGGCCGGATCGTCACCGCCGACGGCGGGTTCACTGAAGCGGGTAAAACAGCCTGAGGTAGTAAAACTGCGGTAAGGCGACATAAAGAAAAAGCTGTCTGATTGCAGCGTGGTCGCGGTGTGCTGAACTTCCTCAGCCAGGGACGTGTCCATATCATCCTCCTCAAAATGATAAAAGAAGCAATAATGATTATCATTTATATTTTCGTCGGCTAACCTAATCCCACATCGCTTCGCTGTCAACCGTCGGACAAATAACTTATGCGACAAAAGCTTGCATCCCTTCGCGGCAACCATGAAAATGAGAAGCATTATCTTCAACAAAAACAGGATGTCGCGCTGTGAAATTCCCTGCCCTATTCCGTAATACCCTGCTTTTATCTGGACTTTTTGTTTTAGGACTTGCCTCAGCCGTTGCCGCCGACTGGCCGCGTCAGGTGACCGACAGCCGAGGCGTTCACACGCTTGAGAGCAAACCGACGCGCATTGTCTCCACCAGCGTGACCTTAACCGGCTCCCTGCTGGCGATTGACGCGCCGGTCGTTGCCAGCGGCGCGACCACGCCGAACAACCGCGTGGCGGATGCGCAGGGCTTTTTGCGTCAGTGGGGCGATATTGCGAAACAGCGCAAGGTTGCGCGGCTGTACATTGGCGAGCCGAGCGCCGAAGCGGTCGCCGCGCAAATGCCGGATCTGATTTTGATCAGCGCCACCGGCGGGGATTCCGCGCTGGCGCTGTACGATCAGCTCTCCGCCATCGCCCCAACGCTTATCATCAACTACGACGACAAAAGCTGGCAGGAACTGCTGACGCAGCTGGGCAGCCTCACCGGGCAGGAAAAACAGGCCGCAGAGCGCATTGCCGCGTTTGATAAACAGCTCGCGCAGGTGAAACAGCAGATGAAGCTGCCGCCGCAGCCGGTGAACGCCATCGTCTACACCGCCGCCGCGCACAGCGCCAACCTGTGGACTGCGGAATCCGCTCAGGGCAAGCTGCTGCACCAGCTGGGCTTTACGCTGGCGGATCTACCCGCCGGGCTGCACACCTCAAAAAGCCAGGGCAAACGCCACGACATCATTCAGCTGGGCGGTGAAAATCTGGCGACGGGGCTGAACGGCGAAGGGCTGTTTGTGTTTGCCGGCGATCGGAAAGACGTGGATGCGATTTACGCCAACCCGCTGCTGGCGCATTTGCCGTCGGTGAAAAACAAACGGGTCTGGGCATTGGGAACCGAGACGTTCCGCCTGGATTACTACAGCGCGGTGTTGGTGTTAGACAGATTGAATACGTTGTTTAAGTAGGCATTTCCCTCCCTCTCCCTGTGGGAGAGGGCCGGGGTGAGGGCATCAGGCCGTACCGTCGTTCAACTCACTCTCCTGTCTGAACCGCCGCAATTCCACCAGCGCCACTAACAAAATAACGCCAATAATTGCCAGTACAAACCCGCCGCAGCTCGCCGAGGCCACCGGGGTCATCATCGCCCCCAGCCCGCCGAGGATCGCCGCGCCAATCGCATCCCCCGTCACGTTCTGAGCCGTCCACAGACCGTTAATGCGCCCGAGCATCCCTTCCGGCGTCTGGGTCTGGATCAGGGTGTACTGCAAAAGCGAGCTGATGGCGCTCAGCCAGCCGAAAATCACCAGACACAGCACCCCGAGCGCCCACACCGGCATCAGGCTGAAGAAGCCGATGGCGATAAACGAGGCCAGCGTGGCAAGCAGCATAATCAGCCCCGGACGCGCGTTCTGCGCCAGGTTGCCGCTGGTCAGCGCCCCGCACGCCGCGCCGAGCGGAATGGCAGCGTAGAGAATGCCAATCTCCGAGGCGCTCATCTGCCACTCTCCCGCCAGCGCCGGGTAGAGCACGCGCACGGCGCTCGCCATGGTCAGCAGGCCGCCGAGCAGCGCAATCCCGCCAATCAGCGGGTTGCTGAACAGGAAACGAATCGCGGCCATCAGCGATTTCAGCGGATGCTCGCGCGGCTGCGGCGGAGGCGGCAGCAGCGGCAGGCGCAGCAGCGTCAGCGTGGTGATAAAGGTTCCCGCCGCCGCAAGTCCATAGTTCCAGGCCACGTTGCCGGTCGCCAGCAGCAGGCCGCCCACCATCGGCGAAATCACCGAGCCCAGACGCACGGTGAGCATGGTGATCGCCCCCGCCTGCATCAGGTTCTCGCGCCCGACCAGCGCGGGCGTCGCCGCCAGCAGCGCCGTCACGCCCAGCGAGGCGAAGAAACCGTCCCACAGCCCCAGGGCATAAATCGCGAGCAGCGACGGCTCCGGCAGCATCGCGTTCAGACACAGCCCAATAAAGCCCACGCCGCAGGTGCCGCGCGCCAGCAGGATCAGCTTTTTACGCTCGTAGCGGTCCGCCAGCACGCCGCCGACCATCAGGCCGATGAACATCGCCCCGCCGGTTAAGGTGACGGATAACCCCACCAGCCAGCTGGAGTGCGTCATGGTCTGGATCTGGACCGGCACGGCGACGCCAAGCAGCCCGAGGGACAAAATGGAGATAAAGCGAGCGATAAAAACGGCGCGATACGCCGGGTGCGTTTTCAGCAGGCTGAGGTTGAGCAGCCAGGATTTTTGATTCATGACAAAGCCTTGAGTCTATTTCTACCCATTCCATGGGCGCACATGCTAACATAGCCAAATAAGATAGATAACGATAATCACTATCATTATCAAATCATGGATGTTGCTATGTCGTTTTCCTCTTCCGCGGTGCGCGCCGTTGCCGTGCCCGTTTTATTGCTGCTGTTGATCCTTGCGACTTCACTCAGCCTGCTGGTTGGCGCGAAGCCGCTGCCCGCGTCCGTTATCGTTGATGCGCTCTCCGGCACCTGCCAGAGCGCCGACTGCGTCATCGTGCTCGACGCCCGACTGCCCCGCACGCTTGCCGGACTGCTGGCCGGTGGCGCGCTCGGCCTTGCCGGTGCCCTGATGCAAACCCTTACCCGTAACCCGCTGGCAGATCCCGGTATTCTCGGCGTTAACTCCGGCGCCAGCTTTGCCATCGTGCTCGGCGCGGCGCTGTTCGGGTTGACATCTCCTTCCGAGCAGCTGGTGATGGCCTTCTGCGGCGCGCTGGCCGCCTCGCTGGTGGTCGCCTTTACCGGCAGCCAGGGCGGCGGGCAGCTGAGCCCGGTACGCCTGACGCTTGCGGGCGTAGCGCTCGCGGCGGTGCTGGAGGGCTTGTCCAACGGCATCGCCCTGCTCAACCCGGACGTCTACGACCAGCTGCGCTTCTGGCAGGCCGGCTCGCTGGATATCCGCACCCTCGAAACCTTAAAAGTTGTGGCGATCCCGGTCATTATCGCCGCCGCCGTGGCGCTGTTTTTAAGCCGGTCGCTCAACAGCCTGAGCCTCGGCAGCGACACCGCGACCGCCCTCGGCAACCGGGTGGCGCGCACGCAGCTGATTGGTCTGTTCGCCATCACCGTGCTGTGCGGCAGCGCGACCGCCGTGGTCGGTCCGATCGCCTTTATCGGCCTGATGATGCCGCACATGGCGCGCTGGCTGGTGGGAGCGGATCACCGCTGGTCGCTGCCGGTCACGCTGCTGGCAACCCCTGCCCTGCTGCTGTTTGCCGACGTGCTGGGTCGCCTGCTGGTGCCCGGCGAGCTGCGCGTCTCGGTGGTCAGCGCCTTTATCGGCGCGCCGGTGCTGATCTTCCTGGTACGCCGTAAACGCGGAGGTGGCGCATGATGGCCCCGTCCCGTCGTTTACTCACCAGCGTATGCCTGCTTTGTATTGCCATTCTGCTGCTGGCGGTCTGGAGCCTGCGCAGCGGCGCGGTGACGCTCGATTTTGCGCAGGTGCTTAACGCCCTGCTCGGCAGCGCGCCGCGCAACATCACCATGGTGGTGACGGAGTGGCGTCTCCCGCGCGTGGCGATGGCGATTCTGGTCGGCGCGGCGCTCGGCGTGAGCGGTGCGATATTCCAGTCGCTGATGCGCAACCCGCTCGGCAGCCCGGACGTGATGGGCCTTAACACCGGGGCCTGGAGCGGCGTGCTGGTGGCGATGGTGCTGTTTGGTCAGCACCTGACGGCCATTACCTTCACGGCGATGGCGGGCGGCATTCTGACGTCATTACTGATCTGGGCGCTGGCCTGGCGCAACGGTATCGACACCTTTCGCCTGATCATCATCGGGATCGGCATCCGCGCCATGCTGATGGCCTTTAACACCTGGCTTTTACTGCAGGCCTCGCTGGAAACCGCGCTCTCCGCCGGGCTGTGGTACGCCGGATCGCTCAACGGCCTGACGTGGGGCAAAACCTGGCCCGCCGCGCCGCTGATTTTGCTGATGTTTATCGGCGCGCTGCTGCTGGTGCGGCGCATGCGTCTGCTGGAGATGGGCGACGACAGCGCCTGCGCGCTGGGCGTGGGCGTCGAGCGCTCGCGCCTGATGCTGATGCTGGTCGCCGTACTGCTGACCGCCGCCTCCACCGCGATTGCCGGGCCAATCTCGTTTATAGCCCTCGTGGCACCGCACATCGCCCGGCGACTTAGCGGCACGGCGCGCTGGGGATTAACCCAGGCGGCGCTGTGCGGCGCGCTGCTGCTATTGGCCGCCGATCTCTGCGCCCAGCGGCTGTTTATGCCTTATCAACTGCCGGTGGGCGTGGTGACCGTCAGCCTCGGCGGGATTTACCTCATCGTCTTGCTCGTTCAGGAGTCACGCAGGAAATGACTGATTCAACCACCCGCTTGCGCGGCGAAAACTTAACCCTCGGCTACGGCAAAAAAATCATTGCCCGTGACTTATCCGTCGCCATTCCGGACGGCCATTTCACCGCGATTATCGGCCCGAACGGCTGCGGCAAATCGACCCTGCTGCGCACCCTGAGCCGCCTGATGACGCCGGCTGAGGGCAGCGTGTTCCTCGACGGGGAGCAGATCCAGCGCTTCGTCAGCAAAGAGGTGGCACGGCGCATCGGGCTGCTGGCGCAAAACGCCACCACGCCGGGAGACATCACGGTGCAGGAGCTGGTCTCGCGCGGACGCTATCCGCATCAGCCGCTGTTTACCCGCTGGCGCAAAGAGGATGACGAGGCGGTGAACCGCGCGATGCAGGCGACGGGCATCACCGATCTTGCCCAGCAGAGCGTGGACACCCTCTCCGGCGGGCAGCGTCAGCGGGCGTGGATCGCGATGGTGCTGGCACAGGAAACGTCGATCATGCTGCTGGACGAGCCGACAACCTGGCTCGACATCAGCCATCAGATTGACCTGCTGGAGCTGCTGAGCGAGCTGAACCGCACGCAGGGGTATACCCTGGCGGCGGTGCTGCACGACTTAAACCAGGCGTGCCGCTACGCCACGCATCTGATTGCGCTTCGCGACGGTGAGATTGTGGCGCAGGGCGCGCCGAAAGAGATTGTGACGCCGGATCTGATCGAGCGGATCTACGGCATGCGCTGCATGATTATTGACGATCCGGTGGCGGGTACGCCGCTGGTGGTGCCGCTGGGCAAGCGTGCGGTCTGATGCCCTCACCCCGGCCCTCTCCCACAGGGAGAGGGAGCAAAGCATCCCCTCGCCCCGTTGGGGAGAGGGTTAGGGTGAGGGGAAATCACTACCCCAATATCTCCCTCAACACCGGCCCTATCTTCTCAAACGCCTGCGGTGAAATGATATCCACGTGGGCGCAGTCCTGGCTGTACACCTCAAGCTCCGCCACCCACGGCGCCCAGGCGACCTGCGGATCCATCGTTCGCGTGCGCTCGGCGACAAACAGCGTCGCTTTGCCGTCAAAGCGTGCGCTGCGCGCCGTGGTGAGCAGCCGCACCGCGTCGGCGTAGTTGCCCTCGATAGCGTTAAACAGCTCGCTGGAGCCCTGCCCCTGCTGGGCGGCGATAAACGCCTGACGCTCGCGCTCGATTTCCGCCAGCACCTCGGGGTCGAGGCCGTTGGCCTCTTTCTCCGACCAGTTCTGGGTTTCCGGCGGCCAGGTGTCCAGCAGGCCGAGGAAGGCCACCGCTTCACCCTGCTCGCGCAGACGGGCGGCAATACCCTGCGCCAGCGTGCCGCCGAGGGAATAGCCGAACAGGTAATACGGCCCCTGCGGCTGCTGCTTACGCAGCGTAGCCAGGTGATGCTCAATCACCCCATCCAGATCCGCACGCTGCTGCATTGGACCGTCCGGACGCGGCGACTGAATGCCGACGATGGACCAGCGCGGGCTGAGGTAGCGTGCCAGGACGCTAAACTGCCAGGCAAAGCCGGACGCCGGATGGAAACAGAACAGCGTCGGGCCGTCGCTTTCGCGCAGCGGAAGAAGTGTTTCATACCCCAGTCGCTGCGCCTGCTCGTCGCTCATCTGCGAGTCCAGCAGCGCGCTGAGCTTGCTCACCGTGGAGGCGACCATAATCTGCCCCGGCGTAACCTTGCGCTCGAACTCGCGGCTAAGCTGTGCCGCCAGGCGCATCGCCAGCAGCGAGTGTCCGCCGAGGGCAAAGAAGTCGGCGTCGATGTCGTTGACCTCGCAGCCCAGCAGGGCGGAAAACGCCTGCGCGACGGCGACTTCGGTTTCCGTCTCCGGCGCACGGCCGGAGGATTTACTCGTCAGCTCCGGCAGCGGCAGCGCCTTGCGGTCAAGCTTGCCGTTCGCGCTGAGCGGCAGCGCGCTGATTTGCAGCAGCACCACCGGCACCATGTGCGGCGGCAGCTGTGCTTTTAGTGCTTCCATCAGCGCGTCGCGATCCAGCGGTAAGCCGGATTCGGAAACCACATACCCCACCAGCTGGCGGGCATCGCCGCCGGTGGCTGCCGCCTGGTTGAACACGCAGGCGTGCGCCACGGCCTGGGCCACGTCCGGCAGCGACAGCATCGCCCGGTCGATTTCGCCCAGCTCGATGCGCTGTCCGCGGATTTTTAACTGGTCATCGCTGCGGCCGAGATATTCCACCGCGCCGTTGTCCAGCCAGCGGGCAACGTCGCCGGTGCGGTACATCCGCTCGCCCGGGGCGAACGGGTCGGCAATAAAGCGGATGGCGGTGAGGTCCGGACGGCCCAGATACCCCTGCGCCAGCTGAATGCCGGTGAGATAAAGGTCCCCCGCCACGCCGAACGGCACCGGGCGCATCATCGCATCCAGAATGCGCAGCCCCGTGTTCCACACCGGGAAGCCGATCGGCACGCTGTTGCCTTCCACCGCCGCCAGCTCGGGGCCAAACGCCGGATACCAGCTGACGTCCACCGCCGCTTCGGTTGGGCCATAGAGGTTGTGCAGCGGCGCACGGGTGAGCTGCTCCCACTCGCGGCACAGTTCGGTCGGCAGCGCTTCGCCGCTGCAGAACACCTGCTTAAGCGTCCTGCAGCAGTCGACGTTTTCCGGCGTCAGCGAGGCGACAAACGCCGCCAGCATCGACGGCACGAAGTGGGTAGTAGTCACGCCGTACTGCGCGAAGAAGCTCTGCATCGCCTGCGGGTCGCGGTGCGCGTCCGGCTCGGCCATCACCAGCTTCGCCCCGGAGATAAACGGCCACCAGAACTCCCACACCGACACGTCAAAGCTGCACGGCGTTTTCTGCGCCACCACGTCCGTCGCGTCCAGCGGGTAGTGGTCCTGCATCCACTTCAGGCGGTTAACGATGGCGGTATGGCCGACCATCACCCCTTTCGGACGCCCCGTCGAACCGGAGGTAAAGATGATATACGCCGTCTGCTCCGGCTTCGCCAGGCGCAGCGGTTTTGCATCCGCAGCCGGTAAAAGTGTGTTGTAACTAAATGCACTAATCGGCAGATCGCTAAAGCGCGGAAGCTGCTCGTCGGTGGTAATGAGCAGGGACGGCTTCGCGTCTTCCAGCATCATCCTCAGGCGGTCGTCCGGGTAGCCGGTGTCGAGCGGCAGCCAGGCGGCACCGGCCTCGACGATGCCGTGCAGCGCCAGCGTCAGGAACACCGATCGCGGCAGGGCCACCGCCACGCTGTCGCCCGGCTTCACGCCGCGCGCGCGCAGCAGGTTTGCCAGCGCGACCACCTGCTCGCGCATCTGACGATAGCTGAGCTCAATATGCGCGTCAGCCAGCGCGGGGGCGTCCGGCGTTTTGCTCGCCTGCTCCGCCACCAGATCCGCCAGCGTGGTGGCCGGCAGCGCCAGCCCGGTATCGTTGATGCGCGCCAGCTGCGCGTATTCCTGCTCAGAAACGGTTTCCACGTCGCCGCAGCGCAGGTCCGGATTAGCCGCAAACTGCAGCAGCATCGCGTTCAGGCGCGCGACGTGACGGGAAAGCGTCGCCTCATCGTAACGCTGCTTACTGGCGAGGATCTCAATGCTCAATCCGCCCTGTTCGTCCGGGAACAGCGCCAGCTCAAGGTCGTTCACCGGGCCGGTGGCCAGCGTGTGGGTGATGGCCTCCACGCCGTCGATATCCAGCTGATAATCGAACACCTTCACGTTCAGCACCGGGCCAAACAGGGCTTCTTCGCCTGCGGCACGCCCGCTGTCGCGCACGATCTGCTCGGCGTCGTAGCGCTGGTGGCGGCGCATTTTTTTCAGCTGGTTGGCCAGGCGCAGCGCCAGCTCCGGCAGGCTCTCCTGCGGGTTGATATTCACCGCCAGCGGCAGGACGTTGAGCACCGGCCCGGTCGCGGTCAGCGCGG
Source organism: Enterobacter sp. E20 (assembly GCF_000801755.2). Classification (NCBI taxonomy): domain Bacteria; kingdom Pseudomonadati; phylum Pseudomonadota; class Gammaproteobacteria; order Enterobacterales; family Enterobacteriaceae; genus Enterobacter; species Enterobacter sp. E20. The sequence goes on along the minus strand of NZ_CP012999.1, from coordinate 1,188,346 downwards.
CGGAGCCCATGCGTCGCATAAAGATAAACCCGGCGGCGTAGTCCAGCCTTCCGGTCAGGCGGCCCAGCCACAGCGCCACCAGCGCAAGGGCCAGATCGGTACGCTGCGCCTGCCCTGCCGCCTGTGCAAGCTGGCTAAAGGCGCGACCGTCGGCGGCGATTTTGAGGCGCAGAATATCGGTAGTAGCGGCGCGTCCCGGCAGCGGCGCGGAAGAGAGCGAGACCGGAGAAGGAAGCTGCCTGCGCTGCTCCGCCCAGAAGGCGCCGTCGCGCTGATACGCCTCGCTGTCGCGATAGCGCTGATACTCCTCCACCACTTCAGCAAATGGCGTAAACGGGGAGTCAGGAGTCGGTTCATCCTTTTTCCACGCGGCGTAAATCGCGGCGATCTGGCGGGTAATGGCCGGGAAGCTGAAGCCATCCACCACCAGATGGTGATAGCGTTGATACCAGTACCAGTGGCTTTTCCCCACCTGAATCAGCTGGTGAAACGCCAGCGGCTGTCCGCTGTCGACGCGCAGGTTCTGGTGGAGATCGGCCTCCATCAGCGCCACGGCGGCGGCGTGGTCGTCAACGCGAACGATGGACGGCTCCGGCAGAATGAGAGTGTCATCCACCCACTGCCACACCTCGCCGTTCTCCTCGGCAAAACGCATCCGCAGGGTATCGGCCTGCATCATGCCTTCAGCAATCGCTTTTGCCAGCAGCGGCGCGTCGATGTCGCCTTTTAGCTCGGTGTAGTGCGCCACGCTCCAGGCGTTTGGCAGCGTGGACAGCTGCTCCGCCATCCAGATACCCGGCTGGGCGGCGACGAGGGGAAGACGGTTCATGGGTTCTCCCCCGCAAAATGAGACGGTTCAAGCGTGCGCCAGTGCCCGGCCAGCCACTGCTGGCACGCCTCCTGAGACTGCGCTTCGCACACCACGCGCCACCCCGCCGGCAGTTCACACTGCTGCGGCCACAGGCTGTACTGCCCACGGTCGTTTTGCAAAATGGCGAACTGTCCCTGCGGATTATCGAAAGGATTGCTGAATTCCATACAGACTCCGTTATTGAATGAGCGGCTGCCAGAGGGTCATCAGCCCCTGCGTCAGTCCACCGCGCCAGCAAAGCGCGTCGTGTCCACCGTCAACCTGACGCCAGGTAACCTGCTGCGCGCGTAGTTCGGCGTAAATCGCCTGATTGGCATTGAAAATCAGCGGCTCGTTGCGCCCGGCTTCGAGGACGATACGCAGCCCGCTCGCGGTCAGCTCACCGGCTCTGAGCTGTTCGATGAGGCGCCCTTCCTGCTGCCCACCGCGGTGCGGCCACCAGTACGAGCCGGACTGGCTCAGCACGCAGCCAAACCGCTGCGGCCAGCTGAGGCCAGCATAAAGCGAAGAGAGTCCGCCAAAGCTCTGGCCCGCCACCACGGTGCGGTCGGCGCGGTCGCTGAAGGGGGCGAGATGTTTTACAAGAGGGAGAAGTTCTTCCTGTACCGCCAGCCAGAAATCGGGGTTACAGGGCAATTCGCGGTTGCGGTGTTCCATGTCGATCGCATCGATTAATACGTAGACCGCAGGGGGCAGTTGGCGCCCGGTGGTGAGCGACGTCAGCGCAGGCCAGACGGGCATGCTTTCGGCCCAGAACTGCCCGTCGAGCAGCACCGCCAGCGGGCGCTCGGTGCCGTCGTCCCCGGTGGTAAAAATCCACACGCGGCGACGGTTGTTGAGACGCTCGCTGTTCCACTCAATGCAGACCGGCTGTTGATACGGCGTATCGGGACGGTCCCAGCCGGGCTGAACGGGCGCGTCCGGCATCTCAAGCGCCGAGACGGCATGACCGCGCCCGCCGCGCCAGCTCTGCCGATTCAGCGGGTCGGAAACCGCGTGCGGCAGCAGCCTGCGCCAGCCTTCGCGCAGCGCCAAGCGGTCCGGCAGCTCGCCTTCAAACACGGTATCGGCAAAATCGTTTTCATTTACAGAAGGGATAAAACAGTAGCTCCCGCGCCACTCGGGGCTGAATTCGCCCTGCCACTGCCAGACGTCGGTATCCGGAATGCGCTCGAGGGACTGCGGGCGGGTATTTTGATGGTGATCGGTCACGCCGGTAACGTAGAGCCAGACGCGTTTGACCAATGAGGTTTTCTGCGTTCCTGCCGGATCCCGCCACCAGAAGGTGACGCGACAGTTCTCCTTCTGACGTTCCCATTCAGGTCCGTTTTTCGACTGCCACCACGCTTCACTTCCGGTTGTTAACGTCGTCACCCTTATAACCCCATGTTTCACAGTCTTTTTTGTTTCAGAGTAAATTTTATTGATAATATTATTGATAACTATTTGCATTTGCAATAGCGTAATGCCCGCGCTGTGGGAAGCGCGCTCATTAAATAACCATAAAAGCGGGACGTACAATGAATAAGAAGATTCACTCTCTGGCCTTGCTGGTCAATTTAGGGATTTATGGTGTCGCGCTGCCCGCCATGGCAGACGACAACACCGCCTCTGCGCAGCACGAAGATACGATGGTGATCACCGCCGCCGAGCAGAATTTACAGGCGCCGGGCGTGTCGACCATCACCGCCGACGAGATCCGCAAAAACCCGCCCGCGCGCGACGTGGCGGAAATCATCCGCACCATGCCGGGCGTTAACCTGACCGGGAACTCCACCAGCGGGCAGCGCGGAAACAACCGTCAGATTGACATTCGCGGCATGGGCCCGGAAAACACCCTGATCCTGATCGACGGCAAGCCGGTCACCAGCCGCAACTCTATTCGTCTAGGCTGGCGCGGCGAGCGCGACACCCGCGGCGATACCGGCTGGGTGCCGCCGGAGATGATCGAGCGTATCGAAGTGATCCGCGGTCCGGCCGCCGCGCGCTACGGCAACGGCGCGGCAGGCGGCGTGGTGAACATCATCACCAAAAAATTCGACGACCAGTGGCACGGCTCCTGGAACACCTACCTGAACGCGCCAGAACATAAGGACGAAGGTTCCACCAGGCGCACCAACTTCAGCCTGAGCGGCCCCCTGGGCGGCGACTTCAGCTTCCGCATGTTCGGTAACCTCGATAAAACCCAGGCCGACGCGTGGGACATCAACCAGGGCCACCAGTCCGATCGTACCGGTGCCTACGCCAACACCCTGCCGGCTGGCCGCGAGGGCGTGGAAAACAAAGACATCAACGGCGTGGTGCGCTGGGACTTCGCGCCCATGCAGTCCCTGGAGTTCGAAGCGGGCTACAGCCGCCAGAACAACCTCTACGCGGGCGACACGCAGAACACCAACAACGACAGCGCGCTGGTGAAGAAGAATTACGGGAAAGAGACTAACCGTATCTACCGCCAGAACTTCGCGGTGACCTGGAACGGCGGCTGGGATAACGGCATCACCACCAGCAGCTGGGCACAGTACGAACACACCCGCAACTCCCGCCTGGGCGAAGGTCTGGCGGGCGGTACGGAAGGCTTGTTCAACAGCAATAAATTCACCGACACCGACCTGGCCGACGTGATGCTGCACAGCGAGATCAACCTGCCGATTGATTTCCTCGTCAACCAGAACCTGACGCTGGGCACCGAGTGGAACCAGCAGCGCATGAAGGACTCCACCTCCTTTACGCAAACCCTGCAGGGCGGCACCATTCCGGGCATGAGCAACGACCGCAGCCCGTACACCTCGGCGGAGATTTTCTCCCTGTTCGCCGAAAACAACATGGAGCTGACCGACAGCACCATGCTAACCCCTGCCCTGCGCTTCGATCACCACACCATCGTCGGCAACAACTGGAGCCCGTCCCTGAACCTGTCGCAAGGTCTGGGGAATGACTTCACGCTGAAGATGGGGATCGCGCGCGCCTATAAAGCGCCGAGCCTGTACCAGACCAACCCGAACTACCTGCTCTACAGCAAAGGCCAGGGCTGCTACGCCAGCTCGGACGGCGTGGGCTGCTACATGATGGGCAACGACGACCTGAAAGCGGAAACCAGCATCAATAAAGAGATTGGTCTGGAGTGGAAACGCGACGGCTGGCTGGCAGGCGTGACCTGGTTCCGCAACGACTATCGCGACAAGATTGAAGCGGGCTACGCGCCGATTGGCCATACCTCTTCCGGTAAAGTGCAGACGGATATCTACCAGTGGGAAAACGTTCCGAAAGCGGTCGTCGAAGGGCTGGAAGGCTCCCTGAACGTGCCGGTCAGCGACACGATCAACTGGACCAACAACATCACCTGGATGCTGCAGAGCAAGAACAAGGAGACCGGCGACCGTCTGTCGATCATTCCGGAGTACACGCTGAACTCGACCCTGAGCTGGCAGGTCCATCAGGACGTGTCGCTCCAGTCGACCTTTACCTGGTACGGCAAGCAGCAGCCGAAGAAGTACAACTACAAAGGTCAGCCGGTGACCGGGTCTGAGAAAGACGAAATCAGTCCGTACAGCATCGTTGGCCTGAGCGCGACCTGGGACATGACCAAAAACGTCAGCCTGACCGGCGGCGTGGATAACGTCTTCGACAAGCGTCAGTGGCGCGCGGGTAATGCCCAGACCACGGGCAACGCCACCACCGGTGCGTATATGTACGGTGCGGGAGCGTATACGTATAATGAGCCGGGCCGTACCTGGTACATGAGCGTGAATACGCGTTTCTGATTCAGGCAGTAACTCCCCCCTCTCCCCGTGGGAGAGGGCCGGGGTGAGGGCATCAGGCCGCACAATTCTGAAGGGAAAAACATGCACACAACCCACACCACGTTCATTATTGCCGGCCACACCGTCCACCACGTCACCTTCGCCCCCACCACCTTCACCGACGCCGACCTTCTCTGGCTCCCCCACTACGCTGAGCTTTTAAACGCCGGACGCAAACGCAAAGCCGAGCATCTTGCAGGCCGCATCGCCGCCGCGCATGCGCTCGGCGCGATAAATGAACGCGCGATCCCCGGCATCGGCCCCAGCGGCGAACCGCTCTGGCCGGAAGGAGTTTCGGGGAGCATTACCCACAGCGGCGCGCAGGCGATGGCGGTTGTCGTCCGTCATCAAGATGCGCTCTTAGGTATTGATTGCGAAGCCATTCTTCCAGACCGCGAAGCCCGCGAAATCCAGGACGGCATCGTTGATGCGCAGGAAGCGATGTACCTGACGCACTCGGGCTACCCTTTTGCGCTGGCGCTGACGCTGGCATTTAGCGCCAAAGAGAGTTTGTTTAAGGCGCTCTTTCCAAAGGCAAATACTTACATGGGGTTTGAGTGGGCGAGAGTCACAGAGTTAACGGAAAAAACAATCACGCTGGCGCTTTCGAACCCGGCTGGAGACTATCCTGAGGGTAAACGCTTCATCCTCATCTGGCAGAATAATGATACGAGCGTGTTTACGCTGCTAAAAGCCTGATGGCGCTACGCTTATCAGGTCTTCGGTAAAGCGGTGTTGTAGGCCGGGTAAGGCATCGCCGCCACCCGGCATGAGGGCAGCGGTGATGCCTTTATACGTTTTTAAGATCAAGGATCAAACATCCGGGAACATCACGCTATTTCCCGGCGCTTCCCTGTGCAGATGGATAAAGTTCAGATGCCGTTCATACTGGTCCAGAATGTCCGTAATCACCTGCTCCTTGCTGTAGTCCATCAAATCATTCCCCTGGCTCCCTTCCAGCAGGAAGGTCTCAAGCCGGTAGTAGGTCGATTTCCCGCTGCGCGCCCGGTAGGTAAACCCGGGTACTGAATACTGCTGCGGCCAGATCTGATAAACAAAGTTTTGCTCGTCGCCCATGTGCACCAGCAGATCCAGGTGCCCCAGGGTCTCGCCCTCCTCCGGCGGCAGTTTTTTCAGCTCCACGTAGGCTCCACGCAGCTTCAGCTCCTGCGCAACCTCTTCCATTGCCGGGAAGCAGACCGTCTCCATCATCTGTTTGGTGTAGCGCGTGCCCGGGTAGTTCATCAGGCGCGAGAGACGTTTCTTCCAGCTCAGCCTGTCCTGCGCGCCCATCGGACGCGGCGCGGTGTCGCGGCTGGCGCTGACGCGGCGATAGTCTTCCACCTTGAGCGATTTATACAGCCCGGCCATCACGAAGAAGATGACGAAGCTGAACGGCAGGCCCATGATCACCGTGGTGTTCTGCAACGCCGAAATGCCGTTGGTCATCAGCATGCCGAGCGTCAGCAGGCCGATGGCGACGGACCAGAAGATGCGCAGCCAGTTCGGCGCATCGCTGTTGATATCTTTGAGCTTCGAGGTGAAGTTACCCAGCACCAGCGCGCCGGAATCCGCCGAGGTGACGTAGAATAGCAGGCCGGTGATGGTCGCCACGGAGGCGCTAAAGGTAAACGCCGGGTACTGCGCCAGCAGGCTGTAGAAGCCGCGCTCCGGGTGCGCCATCGCTTCCTGCGCGAAGGTGGCATTGCCGTGGATGATCTCATGCAGCGCGCTGTTGCCGAAAATCGACAGCCACAGCAGGGTAAAGGTGAACGGGATAATCAGCGTGCCCATCACAAACTGGCGGATGGTGCGGCCACGCGAAATACGCGCCAGGAACAGGCCGACAAACGGCGACCACGCGACCCACCACGCCCAGAAGAACAGCGTCCAGTTGTTCATCCACTCCACCGGACGGTCAAAGGCGAAGCTGTTCAGCGTCATGCCCATAAAGCGGTTTACGTAGTCGCCCACGTTGAGCACCAGGGCATTGAGCAGGAACGAGGTATCGCCCATAAACAGCACGAACAGGATCAGACCCAGCGCCAGCGCCACGTTCAGCTCGGAGAGCACGCGGATGCCCTTATCCACGCCCGACGTCACCGAGATGGTGGCGATAATGACGGAGAGCGCAATCAGCGCCGCCTTGGCCGCCATCGAATCCGGGATATCAAACAGCACGCTCAGCCCGTAGTTGAGCTGCACCACGCCAATCCCGAGCGTCGTCGCGATACCAAAAATGGTGCCGATCACCGCCGCGATATCGACGCTGTGGCCAATCGGGCCGTTAATCTTTTTACCGAAGATCGGGTACAGCGCGGAGCGGATGGTGAGGGGCAAATTATAACGATAGCTAAAGTATCCGAGCGCCATGCCCATCAGGGCGTACATCGACCAGCCCGTCAGGCCGTAGTGGAACAGCGTCCAGACCATCGCCTGGCGCGCGGCCTCCATCGTCTGCCCTGCCCCTTCCGGCGGCTGCATATACTGCGTGACCGGTTCCGCCACGGAGAAGAACATCAGGTCAATGCCGATGCCCGCGGCAAACAGCATCGCGGCCCAGCTCAGCAGGCTGAACTCGGGCTTGGACTGCTCAGGCCCGAGCTTCACCGAGCCAAAGCGCGAGCAGGCAATGCAGACCACGAAGACGATATAGAGCGTCGCGGCCAGCAGATAGTACCAGCCGAAGGTCTTCGACACCCAGTTCAGGGTGCGCCCAATCCACTCGGCAGAAAAATCACGAAAGAAGATGGTCGTCAGGGAAAACAACAAAATCAGCCCGGCGGACGTATAAAAAACGACCGGGTTGATTTTGTCTTTTTCTCTGTCTTGTGAAAGGTCTGTCATCCAGTATCCCCACTGTTTTTGTAACTATTAAAATCCAAATCCGCAACAATTAAGACACATTTTATATTGAACGTCCAATCAAAAACCGCTTTAATGTATTACCAACGCTGATGAATGGAGTGGCAAAAATGCCCAAAGTGGGGATGCAGCCGATCCGGCGCAGGCAGCTTATCGACGCCACGCTGGAAGCAATAAATGAAGTGGGAATGCACGACGCGACGATCGCGCAGATCGCCCGTCGGGCGGGCGTTTCCACGGGGATCATCAGTCACTACTTCAAAGACAAAAACGGTCTGCTGGAAGCGACCATGCGCGACATTACCGGCCAGCTGCGCGACGCGGTTTTGAGCCGCTTACGCGCTCTGCCGGACGGCAGCGCGGAGCAGCGCCTGCAGGCCATTGTCGGCGGCAATTTTGATGAAACCCAGACCAGCGGCGCGGCAATGAAGGCCTGGCTGGCCTTCTGGGCGAGCAGCATGCACCAGCCGATGCTCTACCGCCTGCAGCAGGTGAGCAGCCGTCGCTTGTTGTCAAACCTGGTGTACGAGTTCCGCCGTGAGCTGCCGCGCGAACAGGCTGAAGAGGCGGGCTACGGCCTGGCGGCCCTGATCGACGGGCTGTGGCTGCGCGCCGCGCTGAGCGGCAAGCCGCTGGATAAGACCCTGGCGCAGTCGCTCACCAGCCACTTTATCAGCCAGCATTTACCGACCGAATAACCGAGGAGAATTTATGTCCCGAATGGCAGAACAGCAGCTTTATATCAATGGTGGTTATACCTCCGCCACCAGCGGTCGCACCTTCGAGACCATCAACCCGGCCAACGGTGAAGTTCTGGCGAGCGTACAGGCCGCCGGGAGAGAAGACGTCGACCGCGCCGTGGAAAGCGCAAAACGCGGGCAAAAAATATGGGCGGCGATGACCGCCATGGAGCGGTCGCGCGTTCTGCGTCGCGCCGTCGATATCCTGCGCGAGCGCAACGATGAGCTGGCGAAGCTGGAAACCCTCGACACCGGTAAAGCGTATTCCGAAACCTCCACCGTCGACATCGTCACCGGCGCGGACGTGCTGGAGTACTACGCGGGGCTGATCCCGGCGCTGGAAGGCAGCCAGATCCCGCTGCGTGAGACCTCATTCGTCTACACCCGCCGCGAGCCGCTGGGAGTGGTGGCGGGCATCGGCGCGTGGAACTACCCGATCCAGATCGCCCTCTGGAAATCCGCTCCGGCGCTGGCGGTGGGCAACGCGATGATCTTCAAGCCGAGCGAAGTGACGCCGCTCACCGCCCTGAAGCTTGCAGAGATCTACACCGAAGCGGGCGTTCCGGACGGCGTGTTTAACGTCCTGCCGGGCGTGGGCGCGGAGACCGGCCAGTACCTCACCGAGCATCCGGGCATCGCCAAAGTCTCCTTCACCGGCGGCGTCACCAGCGGCAAGAAGGTGATGGCCAACTCGGCGGCCTCGTCCCTGAAAGAGGTAACGATGGAGCTGGGCGGTAAATCCCCGCTGATTATTTTCGACGACGCCGATCTGGATCTCGCGGCAGACATCGCCATGATGGCGAACTTCTTCAGCTCCGGCCAGGTGTGCACCAACGGCACCCGCGTGTTTGTACCCGAGAAATTCAAGGCCGCGTTTGAGCAGAAAATCGTTGAGCGCGTGGGCCGCATCCGCGCGGGCGATCTCTTCGATGAACGCACCAACTTTGGCCCGATGGTCAGCTTCCCGCACCGCGACAGCGTGCTGCGCTACATCGCCAAAGGCAAAGAGGAAGGTGCGCGCGTGCTGTGCGGCGGCGACGCGCTGAAGGGCGAAGGTTTCGACAACGGCGCGTGGGTTGCCCCGACCGTGTTCACCGACTGCACCGACGAGATGACCATCGTGCGCGAAGAGATCTTCGGCCCGGTGATGTCCATCCTCACCTATGAAAGCGAAGAAGAAGCGATCCGCCGCGCCAACGACACCGACTACGGCCTGGCGGCGGGCATCGTCACTGCCGACCTGAACCGCGCGCACGGCGCTATTCATCAGTTCGAAGCGGGCATCTGCTGGATCAACACCTGGGGTGAATCCGCCGCAGAGATGCCGGTTGGCGGCTACAAACACTCCGGCATTGGCCGCGAGAACGGCGTCATGACGCTGCAGAGCTACACCCAGGTGAAGTCCATCCAGGTTGAGATGGGTAAATTCCAGTCCATATTTTAACCGGGAGGTTTATTTGCAATTTGACTACATCATTATCGGGGCCGGCTCTGCCGGCAACGTACTGGCAACGCGACTGACTGAAGATCCGAATACCACCGTTCTGCTGCTTGAGGCAGGCGGGCCGGACTACCGCTTTGACTTCCGCACCCAAATGCCCGCCGCGCTGGCGTTCCCGCTGCAGGGCAAGCGCTACAACTGGGCGTATGAAACCGAGCCAGAGCCGTACATGAACAACCGCCGCATGGAGTGCGGACGCGGCAAAGGTCTGGGCGGCTCGTCGCTGATCAACGGCATGTGCTACATCCGCGGTAACGCGATGGACCTCGACAACTGGGCGAAAGAATCTGGCCTTGAGCACTGGAGCTACCTCAACTGCCTGCCCTACTACCGCAAGGCGGAGACGCGCGACGTGGGGCCGAACGACTACCACGGCGGCGACGGCCCGGTGAGCGTTACCACCTCGAAACCGGGCGTGAACCCGCTGTTTGAGGCGATGGTGGAAGCGGGCGTGCAGGCGGGCTACCCGCGCACAGACGATCTCAACGGCTATCAGCAGGAAGGCTTCGGCCCGATGGACCGCACGGTCACGCCGCAGGGCCGACGCGCCAGCACCGCGCGCGGCTATCTTGACCAGGCCAAAAAGCGCCCGAACCTGACCATCCGCACTCACGCCATGACCGATCATATTATTTTTGACGGCAAGCGCGCGGCGGGCGTCGAGTGGCTGGAGGGCGAAAGCACTATCCCGTCCAGAGCGACGGCGAATAAAGAGGTGCTGCTGTGCGCGGGCGCGATTGCCTCCCCGCAGATCCTCCAGCGCTCCGGCGTGGGCAACGCGGAGCTGCTGAAGCAGTTCGATATTCCGCTGGTGCACGACCTGCCCGGCGTGGGCGAAAACCTGCAGGATCACCTGGAGATGTACCTCCAGTACGAATGCAAAGAGCCGGTCTCCCTCTACCCTGCCCTGCAGTGGTGGAACCAGCCGAAGATTGGCGCCGAGTGGCTGTTTGGCGGCACCGGCGTGGGCGCGAGCAACCACTTCGAAGCGGGCGGTTTTATCCGCAGCCGCGAAGAGTTCGAGTGGCCGAACATTCAGTACCACTTCCTGCCGGTAGCGATTAACTACAACGGCTCGAACGCGGTTAAAGAGCACGGCTTCCAGTGCCACGTTGGCTCCATGCGCTCCCCGAGCCGCGGGCACGTGCGCATCAAGTCGCGCGATCCGCACCAGCATCCGGCGATCCTGTTCAACTATATGTCTCACGAGCAGGACTGGCAGGAGTTCCGCGACGCTATCCGCATCACCCGCGAGATCATGCACCAGCCCGCGCTGGACAAATATCGCGGTCGCGAAATCAGCCCGGGCGTCGAATGCCAGACCGACGAGCAGCTGGACGAATTCGTGCGTAACCACGCCGAAACCGCCTTCCACCCGTGCGGCACCTGCAAGATGGGTTACGACGAGATGGCGGTGGTCGACGGCGAAGGCCGCGTTCACGGGCTGGAAGGGCTGCGCGTGGTGGATGCGTCGATCATGCCGCAGATCATCACCGGCAACCTGAACGCCACCACTATTATGATTGGCGAGAAGATTGCCGACGCGATCCGCGGGCGCGAGCCGCTGGCGAAGAGCACGGCGGCGTATTATGTGGCGAACGGGGCACCGGTTCGACGCTGAGGGTATTTCCCCTCCTCTTAACCCTCTTCCATACGGGGGAGGGATCCCCACAAAACAATGCCTGTACGGACGACTCCCTCTCCCTTGAGGGAGAGGGCTGGGGTGAGGGGGAACATACGGCTGCGGTGGTCATTCCGTTCACTTGACGTTCCTTGCCACTCTGTAACGACGTAACTTGTGAACGTGCCAGGGCGGCTCAATCGCCACCGCCCTGGCAACCCGGGCTCCCGGCGGTAAATCGCCGCTTCGCGGTGCCCTCAGCTTATTCCTTCAGGCTATCGGGTCGGGCATGAGCCTGCATCCCTGCAGGCCACGCCCTCTCGGCGCATCCCTGCGCCTCGCCCCGGCCTTACGGAAACGCTTCGGCGATTTACAGCCGGACCAGGACATCGCTGTAAGGCGTTCATTTTCCTGAAACCACATGCATCGCTTCAGGTTAAAAAATGACTGGGGATCTCTCACTCCATACGGGAGAGGGAGTTTATCTTCCCGCCCAAAATTTATTTTCATTTGCCTGCATCCAGTTTCCACCCTGCCCTCGTATGTGAGTACGTGAGCAACGCCTTTGCTCCCTAATCCGAGGATAAATGATGAAAAAGCTACTCAGTGTTGCATTCGTATCCAGCGCTTTACTCTTCTGTGCAGGCGCATCAGCAGCCATGACGTCAGGCTCCGTGATGGTGGGCGGAGCGGAAATGTTCCCGAGCAAAAACATTGTTGAAAACGCCGTGAATTCTAAAGATCACACCACGCTGGTGGCGGCGGTTAAAGCGGCCGGGCTGGTGGATACGCTGCAGAGTAAAGGGCCATTTACCGTCTTTGCGCCCACCGATGCGGCGTTTGCGAAATTGCCTGCGGGTACGGTCGACAATCTGGTGAAGCCGGAAAATAAAGCGCTGCTCACCAGTATCCTGACCTATCACGTGGTTGCGGGTAATTACGATATGAAAGCGCTGGAGCAGAAAATTAAACAGGGCGGCGGCCACGCGGAGCTGAAAACCGTTAACGGTCAACCGCTGTGGATCATGAGTAACGGCCCGCACAATATTCAGCTCAAGGATGGTAAAGGTAACGTGGCGAACATCAGCACCTATGACGTCCATCAGAAAAATGGCGTGATCGATGTGATTGATACCGTCCTGATGCCTAAGTAGTTGTCTATACTTCGGAAGTGTGACGTTGCCTTCCGGGAAAAACATGGATAACGCGCTGGCTGAACAGCAGTTGAAATTAATGCAGGCGGTCGCAAACGGCGATCGCCGCGCATTTGAACAGCTTTACCGACTCACTTCACCGCATCTGTTTGCCGTCGCGCTGCGCATGCTTCATCATCGCGCCTGGGCAGAAGAGATCCTTCACGACTGTTTTGTCACCGTCTGGAGTAAAGCCGACACCTATAACGCCGCCCTGAGCTCTCCGATGACCTGGCTTACGCATATTGTTCGCAACCGCTGTATTGACTGGCTGCGCAGCGGGCAAACCCGCGCTGCCGCCCGCGAGGAGTCGTATTCCGAAGAGAGTCTGCTTAGCGAAAACGATGAGCAAAACAACTGGTACGATAACGCGCAGGCAGCACGACTCAGGCATTGTCTGGATCATCTGAGTCAGGAACAGCGCCAGAGCATTACGCTCGCCTACTATCAGGGCATGTCCCACAGCGACATTGCCGACTGGCTCCAGCAGCCCGTGGGCTCGGTAAAAAGCTGGATCCGCCGCGCGATGGATCATCTTCGGGAGTGCGTGGGCCTATGAATGACAGCGAAAAACGCGATGACATGCTGGCTGCGGAATATGCCCTCGGCACGCTGCGCGGAGGGGCGCGGCTTCAGTTCCAGAAAAGGCTTGCCGCTGAGCCCGGCCTGACAGCGCGCGTGGCGTACTGGCAGGAAATGTTTAGCACGCTCGATAATCACCTTACGCCCGTTCACCCACCCGAGACGGTGTGGAAGAGGATCGCCCTCGATCTGCCACCGAAAAAGCCTTTGCGCCAAAGCCGGCCCTATCTCGGCTGGGTGGTCGCGGCCGGCCTCGCCGCCGTTACCGTCGTGACCTGGTATTCCACCCGAACGCCGGAACTCGCACCGCTGATGGTGCTCAACGATGCCCAACAGCACGGGCAATGGATCGTCAGTGCGGACAGCCGCCGCCAGTATCTGAGCATCACCCCTCTCAGACCGAACGCTGTCGCGGCGCAAAACAGCCTGCAGCTTTGGCTTATTCCTGCCGGGAAGGCCCCGATATCCCTTGGGCTGCTGCAAAGTGATATACCGACTGATGTTGCCCTCAGTAACAACACCCTTACCCCTGACGCGATGATAGCCATAAGCCTTGAACCTAAAGGGGGATCTCCCACCGGTCAACCCACCGGCCCCGTGCTGTACAGCGGCAAGATTTAATCCTCCGGCCTTGTTCGCAGGGCCGCGGGGGTCACCAAATTTTATTCTGTTCATATGATTGTTACATATAAGAATTAAATATTAAGCTTGCAATTAATTTAATTATTAAAAAACGTCATTGACATTTTCTTCCGCACTCCATTAAGTTTTAAGCGAGCATTATTTCATTCCAGATACAGAATATATCAAAAACGAGCGGTTTAAGAATTTTCAAAAATTCTTAAACCGCTCCCTTATTTTTATTTATTTTGAATCATACAACAGTGAGATAAGATCATGAATAATAGTGCAAACAAAGTTGTTGTTATCACCGGTGCCAGCAGCGGTATTGGTGAGGCCATTGCCCTTCATCTGGCAAATAAACCGTTTTCTCTGGTTCTGGTTGCCCGTCGTCTGGAGAGAATTAACGCCCTGGTAGATAGCATTATTCAGCAGGGCGGCCAGGCGATTGCCGTGAAGGCGGACGTGACCCGACAGGAGGAGGTTCAGCGCGCGATTGACGCTGCCGTTGCCGCATACCAGCGCGTCGACGTGCTGATCAACAACGCGGGCTTTATGGCGATTGCCCCCCTCAGCGAGCTGAAAACCGACGAGTGGGACCGGATGATCGATACCAATATTAAAGGCGTGCTGTACGGTATCGCAGCGGCATTTCCGGTATTCCAGCGCCAGGGGAGCGGACACTTTATTAACGTGGCCTCCGTGGCGGGTATCAAGGTCCTTGCCCCCGGCGGCGTGGTGTACAGCGCCACGAAATTCGCCGTCCGCGCCCTGAGTGAAGGCTTACGTCAGGAAGCGGGGAAAACCGTTCGGACGACCCTTATTTCCCCCGGCGCCGTTGAAAGCGAGCTGCAGTTTGGCAGCTCTGATGCCCCGAGCAAACAGTTCCTGCATGAATTTTATAAGCAGGCTATTCCGGCAGAGTCGATTGCCAGAGCCGTATTATTTGCTATCGAACAGCCTGGCGACGTTGATGTAAATGAAATAATTGTCCGTCCTACGCAGGAAGAATTTTAGCATGAGTTAAATAACGCTGAATGAGGTGTCATTATGATTAAATCATTAACGTCCCTGTCAGACTTAAATATGCGTTCGGGTGCCGATATTCTCCTTGAAGTGCTGGAGAGTGAAGGTGTGGAATATATTTTTGGCAACCCCGGCACCACCGAACTCCCGCTCATTGATGCCCTTCTTCGCCATGAAAATATTCACTATATTCTGGCACTCCAGGAGAGCAGCGTGGTCGCCATTGCCGACGGCTACGCGAAAGCCTCCGGCAAGACCGGTTTTATCAATTTGCATACCGCCAGCGGTCTTGGGCATGGCATGGGGAATCTCATTAATTCGCGGATCATGAAAACGCCGCTGGTTGTCACCGTCGGGCAACAGGATACCCGCCACTACGTGCGCGACCCGCTCCTGTATGATGACATTGTCTCCATTGGATCGCCGGTGGTGAAATGGGCGCAGGAGGTCACCAGCGCCGACCAGCTTCCGGTGCTGGTGCGCCGGGCGTTTCATGCCGCCAGCTACCCTCCCGCGGGTCCGGTGCTGCTATCCCTGCCAATGAACGTGATGGAAGAGCTCAGCGACGCCGGGATACAAACGGCCTCTAAAGTGAACTACCACACCGTGGCGGGCTCTCTGGACGAGCTGGCGCAGGCGCTAAGCGAAGTCACCCCCGGGAGGATCATGATTGTGGCGGGGGATGAAGTTCACTCCAGCGGCTCGACGCAGGAGATCGTCCAGCTTGCTGAAGCCCTGGGCGCCCACGTCTACGGCTCCTCCTGGCCGCTGAATTTACCCTTCCCCACGCAGCACGCGCTCTGGCGAGGGAATATGCCCACCACCGCAAAGGAAATCGCCAGCGTCGTTAATGCCTACGATGCGGTGTTTATCATCGGCGGCAGAAGCCTGATTACCATTTTGTATAGCGAGGGCGAGGCGATTCCGGAAACCTGCGCGGTGTATCAGCTCTCGGCGGATATGAACGAGCTGGGACGCACCTACGCCACCCGCCTCTCGGTGATGGGGGATATCACACTCTCCCTGAAGGAACTGTTGCCGAAGCTTGAGCAGCGCCGGGTGGCAAGCAAATTGACGCATCAGCGGCTGCTCAAAGCGGCACGCGCTGAACGTGAAAAAGAGTGGCAACTGCAGGAAGAACGTCTGGCAGCCGAGCGGCTGCGCCCGGCGATTTCGCCGATGGTCGCGGCCTACGAGGTGATAAAGTCTGTTCCACCGGGCATAACGATTGTCGACGAGGCGATTGCAACGGCCAGACACGTTCGCCGGTTTATCTCCGACCAGCAGCACCCGCGCTACTACTTTATGCGCGGCGGCGGTCTGGGCTGGGGAATGCCTGCAGCAGTAGGTCACTCGCTGGGGCTGGGGCGCGAGCCGGTTGTGTGTCTGGTTGGCGACGGCGCCTCCCTGTACTCGCCGCAGGCGCTCTGGACGGCGGCGCACGAAAATCTGCCCGTCACCTTTATCGTGATGAATAACCTGGAGTACAACATCCTGAAAAACTTCATGAAAGGACAGCCGGGCTACAGTTCGACAAAGCTGGGTCGTTTTATCGGGATGGATCTGATTAACCCGCGAATTGATTTCCAGTCGCTGGGCACCGCGATGGGTATCCGCTGCTGCCGGGTGACCCAGGCCGCGGATATCGCCACGGCGGTGACGCAGGGGCTACAGTCAGGAAAAACCAATTTGATTGAAATTGCCATTTCCGCAGATTGATCGACCGTTTCAGATGTACCCTACATAAAACACTTATAACCGAAACGCCTCAAGCCGCTTAATCTGCCGCCCTTCTCCGTCAAAATTCTCCGCCGCCAGCCAGGCGCGCAGTTCGGCATCGCGCTGCGGCCACTCGCCGTCAATAATAGAAAGCATATCGCTGTCGCGGTTGCGCCCTTTGCGCACCAGCTTCTGGCGCAGGCGTCCTTCCCAGACAAACCCCAGCCGCTCCGCCGCATTTCGTGACGCAACGTTCATGGAATCGCACTTCCACTCGACGCGCCGGTAGCCGTGCTCAAACGCATTTTTCAGCAGCAGCCACACCGTTTCGGTGCCCATCCGGGTTCCTTTCATCCTGCGCGACCAGGTCACGTGCCCGATCTCCACCGACCCCAGCAGCCGCTCGTTAGCCATATAGCTCACCAGCCCCACCGCGCGTTCGGTGCGTAAATCAATGACGGCAAACGGCACCAGCTCATCGTCCATAACCTTTCCCACGATCCAGTGTGCGGTGGCTTCCACGCTCGCTGGCTGCGTGCTGGCAAGCCACGTCCAGTCGCTGTCGTCGCCCAGGGCATAGGCCTCGTAGAGATCGGCCGCGTGGCGATCGGCATCCAGCGGCTCCAGGCGGCAATACTGGCCGAACAGCGGCGTGCGGGTTAATACGCGCGCGCCTCTCCAGTCGGGAACGATATCGTTAACGGTTTGACCATGTTGATTGATTTCGGGCACGGCGGTGACTCCCTGAAAGGTAAGGAGTTTGTTATAGCAGGTTAAAAAGCGGGCGAAAAGCAGCGTATTTTAATAGCCCGAACGCATGCGATATTCCTGGAAGGCATAAGCAAAGCTGAATTTCGACTTTGCGGAATGTCAGAGTCGCCCTAACGTAGCGGAGCATAAAACAATCACAATATATTCTTCTCAGGGATCGCTATGACGAAAAAACTGTTGCCGTTACTGGTGCTGGCTGCGCTCTCAGGCGCTGTCCACGCCGCTACTCCGCCCAACACGCTGGTTGTTGCCCAGGGGCTGGATGACATCGTGAGCCTCGACCCGGCCGAAGCCAACGAGCTTTCCAGCATCCAGACCGTGCCGAGCCTGTATCAGCGTCTGGTACAGCCGGACCGCAATAACCCGGAAAAAATCACCCCGATTCTGGCAGAAAGCTGGGAAGCGGACGCGGCAGCAAAAACCCTGACGATTAAGCTTAAGCCCGATGCCAAATTCGCCTCCGGTAACCCGCTGCGCCCGGAAGACGTGATTTTCTCTTACACCCGCGCCGTGACGCTGAACAAATCCCCGGCCTTTATCCTCAACGTGCTGGGCTGGGACGCGAGCAACATCGCCAGCCAGCTGAAAAAGGTGGACGACCATACCCTCCAGCTTCACTGGACGGCGGACGTTAGCCCGTCGGTGACGCTGAATATTCTCTCCACGCCGATTGCCTCCATCGTTGATGAAAAGCAGGTTGCGGCGAACGTGAAGGATAATGACTTCGGTAACGCCTGGCTGAAAATGCACTCGGCGGGCAGCGGCGCGTTCAAAATGCGCGTCTATCAGCCGCATCAAGCCATCGTGCTGGAAGCTAACGAATCTGCACCCGGCGGCGCGCCGAAGCTCAAAAGCATCATCATTAAAAACGTCCCCGATCCGGCTTCACGCCGCCTGCTGATCCAGCAGGGTGATGCGGACGTGGCGCGCGATCTCGGTGCAGATCAGATAAGCGCCCTGGACGGCAAGCCGGGCGTGAAGGTGCTGAGCATTCCGTCCGCCGAGCAAAATTACCTGGTGTTTAACACCGGCAACAGCGCCAACCCGCTGCTGAACAACCCGGCGTTCTGGGAAGCCTCGCGCTGGCTGGTCGATTATGAAGGCATCACCAAAAATCTGCTGAAAGGCCAGTACTTTGTTCATCAGAGCTTCCTGCCGGTCGGCCTGCCGGGCGCGCTGGAAGACAACCCGTTTAAATTTGACCCGGCAAAAGCGAAAGCCATTCTCGCCAAAGCGGGCATTAAAGACGCGCACTTCACGCTGGACGTGGAGAACAAGCCGCCGTTTATCACCATCGCCCAGTCGATGCAGGCGAGCTTTGCCCAGGGCGGCGTGAAGGTCGATCTGCTGCCTGCCGCCGGGAGCCAGGTCTATGCCCGCGTGCGCGCAAAGCAGCATCAGGCGGCGATCCGTCTGTGGATCCCGGACTACTTCGACGCGCACTCTAACGCCAGCGCCTTCGCGTGGAACGACGGTAAATCCAGCACCGTGGCCGGGCTTAACGGTTGGAAAATTCCGGAGCTGAACAAAGCCACGCTGGCGGCGGTAGCCGAGCCGGATCCGGCGAAGCGTCTGGATCTCTACAAAAAGATGCAGGAACAGCTGCAGCAGAATTCGCCGTACGTGTTCGTCGATCAGGGGAAAACCCAGATCGTGGTGCGCGATAACGTGAAGGGGTATCAGCAGGGGCTGAACGCGGATATGGTCTGGTACGATCGCGTCACGAAGTAGCCCTTCTCCTTCTCCTTCTCCCTCTCCCGTGGGAGAGGGTTGGGGTGAGGGCAACATCGTGCAACAGAGCCGCCTGTTCCCCCTCACCCCCGCCCTCTCCCACAGGGAGAGGGGGTCGTCCGTGCATATTTTCAGGATAACGATTTACCCATGCCACATCTTTCCACCCGCGTTCTCCAGGGGCTGCTGACCCTGCTGCTCACGCTCCTCGGGCTGCTGCTCGTCACGTTTGCGCTCTCGGCGTTTTCACCGGTCGATCGCGTGCTGCAGATCGTCGGCGATCACGCCAGCCAGTCAACCTACGATCAGGTTCGCCATCAGCTTGGGCTGGATCGGCCTCTGCCCGTGCAGTTCTGGCACTACCTGCAAAACCTTGCCCACGGGGATTTAGGCACCGCCAGCGCCACCGGGCAGCCGGTGCTGCAGGATCTGCTGCACGCGTTTCCCGCCACGCTGGAGCTGGCGACTTTGGCGTTGATCATCGGCGCCGTGCTCGGCGTGATTGCCGGGGTGCTGTGCGCCCGCTACGCCGGTTCGCCGCTCGATCTCGCCATCAGAACGCTCACCCTGCTCGGCAACTCGGTACCGATTTTCTGGCTCGGCCTGCTGATGCTGGCCCTGTTCTACGCGAAGCTGCAGTGGAGCGCGGGTCCCGGCAGGCTGGATGATATCTGGCAGTTCACCGTCGAGCCGCGTACCGGCTTTGCGCTGGTGGATACCTGGCTTTCCGGCGATCGCGAGGCGTTCCGCAACGCCCTCAGCCACCTGGTGCTGCCGGTGCTGCTGCTGGCCTATTATTCGCTGGCGAGCATCACCCGCCTGACGCGATCCGCCTGCCTGAGCGAAATGAACAAAGAGTACATCCTGCTTGCCCGCGCCAAGGGCGCCGGGGAGATGACCATCCTGCTGCGCCACGTGCTGCCGAACATTCGCGGCACCCTGCTGACGGTGATCGCCCTCGCCTACACCAGCATGCTGGAAGGCGCGGTACTGACCGAAACCGTCTTCTCCTGGCCGGGGATCGGGCGCTACCTCACCACCGCCCTGTTCGCCGGAGACACCACCGCCGTCATGGGCGGCACGCTGCTGATTGGCGTCTGCTTTGTGCTGATCAATAACCTTACCGACCTGCTTGTGCGGGCGACCGATCCCAGGGTGCGCTGATGCCGTTTTATCTTTTCTTACGCCGCCTGCGCCGCTCCCCCGCCGCGTTTTGCGGGCTGGCTGCCATCGCGCTGCTGGTGGTTATCGCCCTGTTCGCGCCGTGGCTCGCGCCGCTTGACCCGAACTGGCAGGACGCCGCCGCGCGCCTGCAGGCACCGAACAGCCAGCACTGGCTGGGCACCGACAGCTACGGACGGGACCTGCTTTCGCGCCTGATTTACGGCACCCGTCCGGCGCTCGGGCTGGTGGCATTAGTTACCGTAATCACCCTGCCCGCCGGGCTGCTGGTGGGGATTTTGTCCGGCTACTACGGCGGCTGGCTGGAGCGCATCCTGATGCGTTTTACCGACGTGGTGATGTCGATGCCGCGCCTGATCCTCGCCTTCGCGTTTGTGGCGATGCTTGGCCCGGGGCTGGTCAACGGCGCGCTGGCGCTGGCCTTAACCACCTGGCCCGCCTACGCGCGTCAGGCGCGGAGTGAAATTCAGCGGCTGCGCCACAGCGATTATCTGGCCGCCGCCGAGATGATGGGCATTCGCGGCCCGCGCCTGCTGGTCGGCCATATCCTGCCCCTGTGCCTGCCGTCCGCGATTGTGCGGCTGGCGCTGGATCTGGCGGGGATTATTCTGGCGGCTGCCGGTCTGGGCTTCCTCGGCCTTGGCGCGCGTCCGCCGATGGCCGAATGGGGCGCGATGATCGCCGACGGCATGCAGGTGATTTTCGACCAGTGGTGGATTGCCGCCATTCCGGGCGGGGCGATTCTGTTTGCCAGCCTGGCCTTTAACCTGCTGGGCGACGGCCTGCGCGACGTACTGGAGCCACAGCATGACTGAACAACGCGTCATCGTCGATGCGCTGAACATCGACTACCCCGCCGCGCGCGTGGTCAATAACCTGAGCTTCACGCTGGGCAACGAGCGGCTGGCGCTGGTGGGGGAATCCGGCTCGGGCAAATCAATGTCCGCCCGCGCCCTGATGGGGCTGGTGCGTAAGCCCGGCATCGTGAGCGCGAACCGGCTTAACGTGCTCGGCAACGACCTGCTGACCCTGAGCACCCGCCGCTGGCAGGCGCTGCGCGGCAACGGGATTGCGATGGTCCTGCAGGACCCGCGCTACGCGCTGAATCCGGCGAAAAACGTCGCCGCTCAGCTCGATGAAGCGCTGACCCTGCACCAGCACCTGCCCCGCGCCGAGCGCCTGGCGCGCATTCACGACATCATCCGCGCCGTCGGGCTCAACGAACACGTCCTCCAGCGCTACCCTGGCGAGCTCTCCGGGGGCATGGGCCAGCGGGTGATGATCGCCATTGCGCTGATCAACAACCCGCAGGTGCTGATTGCCGACGAACCCACCTCCGCGCTGGACGCCCGCCTGCGCAACCAGATCCTCGAACTGCTGGTGCAGCAGAGCGAAGAACGCCAGATGGCGATGCTGTTAATCAGCCACGATCTGCCGCTGGTGGCGGAGCACTGCGACCGCGTGCTGGTGATGTATCAGGGCGAGAAGGTCGATGAGATGGCGGCAAGCCGACTTCCGCAGGCGACGCATCCGTACACCCGCACCCTGTGGACCTGCCGACCCAATGCGGAAACGTTCGGCCAGATGCTGCCGACGCTGGACCGCACGCAGCCGTGGAAGGAGGCCGATAATGGCGCTCGTTGAGGTTAAGGATCTCCAGGTGAGATTCGGAGAGAAAACGGCGGTGTCCGCCGCCAGCTTTGGCATCGAGAAAGGTGAAACCTTCAGCCTGATCGGCGAATCCGGCTGCGGGAAATCGACTATTCTGCGCGTGCTGGCGGGATTGCAGCGCGAGTGGAACGGCCGTATTTCGATCCTGGGAGACGCGCTACGGCCAGGACGGCGTTTTGAAGGCGAGCTTCGCCGCAACGTGCAGATGGTGTTTCAGGATCCGTGGGCGTCTCTGCATCCAAACCACACCGTTGCGCGCACCCTGTCGGAGCCGTTAAACATCCACGGCGAAACGCGGATTGCCGAAAAGGTAGCGGATGCGCTGCAGCAGGTGGGGCTTTCCGCCGACGCGGGCAGGCGTTATCCGCACCAGCTTTCCGGCGGGCAGCGTCAGCGCGTTGCCATAGCCCGCGCGCTGCTGCTGCGCCCGCAGCTTCTGCTGCTGGACGAGCCGACTTCGGCGCTGGATATGTCGGTGCAGGCGGAAATTCTGAACCTGCTCAACAGCCTGAAGGCCGAGCACGGCATGACCTACCTGCTGGTGAGCCACGACGCGGACGTGATTGCCCATATGTCCGACCGGGCGGCGTTTATGGCGCACGGGGAGATCCAGAAAGTGTTTGACCGTGAAGCGATGTTGCGGGGTGAGCACAGGATGGGGTAAACCGCGTGGCGGCGAGCGCCGCGCGGGTTTTCCAGGCCGGGTAAGGCGTCGCCGCCACCCGGCAAAAAAATCACTTCAGCAGCTTCACCGTGGCGTCGATGTCGATCTCATCTTCGGTGAAGATCAGCGTCGTGTTCTGGAAGGTGGTGATCGCCAGCTTCTTCACCGTGCGCATTTCGCCCGGCTTTTTCTCGGATTTCGGCTTGATGCTGTTCATCAGCAGCCCAACCGACAGCACCGCGTTCTCTTTGTCGATTTTGGTATCAGCCGGCTCTTCTTCGTTAAACACCACGAAAGATTTGATAGAGGAGAGCTTCACGCGCTCGCCGGCAATAAACAGATGTTTGCTTTCAGGGATCACCTTCACCGCATAGGCGGAAAGGCCTTTGTTGTTGGTGGTTGGCTCAAAGGTCACCGCGGCATCTTTCTTAATCAGATCGGGGTTCGCGACCTTAATCACATGAAAATAGCGGTTGTCGCCGTTTTCATCTTTGATAAATCCAAAGCCTTTATCTTTAAACCACGTTGTGATTGTACCGTTCATCGCTCTTACCGCCTGTCAGATCGTAATGACTAAAGTTTTGCAGCGCGCAGTGTAATGCACAATGACGGAGGAGACAAAAAAAAGCCCCTGCACGGGTGCAGGGGAAAACTCATGTCAGAGCTTTTACCCTAAATAATTCGAGTTGCATGAAGGCGGCGACGCAGCGAATCCCCGGGAGCGTACATCAGTACGTGACTGGGGTGAGCGAGGAAAGCCAACGCACAGGCAACTTGAAGTATGACGGGTATATTAGTATTTAGTTGAACACCATCCCTCCATCGATTAAGAGCGACTGACCGGTCATGTAGTCGGAATCCGGGCCTGCCAGGTATGAGACGCAGGCGGCGACATCTTCCGGCTCGGACAGGCGGCCAAGCGTAATGCGTTTGGCAAAGGTTTCGGTCCCGTAGCCGAGCGGTTTACCCGCCGCCTCGGAGACCTGACGGTCGATTTCCGCCCACATCGGCGTTTTGACGATGCCCGGGCAGTAGGCGTTAACGGTGATCCCCAGCGGCGCGAGATCCCGTGCGGCGGTCTGGGTTAAGCCGCGCACCGCGAACTTGCTGGAACTGTAGACCGCCAGTTCCGGGTTGCCGGTGTGGCCCGCCTGGGAGCAGGCGTTGATGATCTTGCCGCCGTGCCCCTCTTTGCGGAAGGCGTCAATCGCGGCCTGGATCCCCCAGATCACCCCTTTCACGTTGATGTTGTAGACCTTGTCGACAATGTCCGGCGTGATGGATTCGATAGGGGTAGACGGCGCAATCCCGGCGTTATTCACGATAACGTTAAAGCCGCCCAGCGCGGTGCGCGCTTTCTCCACCGCCGCAAATACCTGTTCGCGGTCAGAGACATCGACCTTCACGGCGACGGCGTTGCCGCCGTTACGGATGATTTCATCGGCGACGGCTCTTGCCGTCTCAACGTTATAGTCGGCGATGGCGACGGCAAAGCCATCTTTCACCAGGCGAAGCGCGATCGCTTTACCAATCCCCTGGCCTGAGCCTGTTACGAGAGCAACTTTTTGCATTTCTCTGTCCTTATATTGAGTCACAAAATCTGGCTGAGATGGAGCTGGCCCATCAGCAGCGGGTTATCGCTGTAGTCGACGGGAATGGCCACCACGGCCGGGCCATCCACATCCATCGCCGCACGCAGCGTCGGCTCAAGCGCCTCGGCGCTCTCTACGGCAAAGCCTTTCGCACCGAAGGCGTCGGCATACGCTTTGAAATCGACCGGGCCGAACTCGACGCCGGAAAGCCGCTGGTATTTTTTCTCTTCCTGAATCGCCACCATGTTGTAGGCGTTATCCACCCAGATGATGTGCAGCACGTTGGCGTTGAGGCGCACCGCGGTTTCCAGCTCCATGCTCGACTGCAGGAAGCCGCCGTCACCGGAGACTGAAACCACCTTGCGGCCCGGGTTCACCAGCCACGCGCCAATCGCCCACGGCAGGGCAACGCCCATGGTCTGCTGACCGTTGGAGATCATCACCTGACGCGCCCGGAAGCTGTAGAGGTAGCGGGCGATCCAGATGTGGAAGCTGCCCATGTCGACGGTGAGCGTCACGTCGTTGTTCACAATGTCCTGCATGGCGCGCACGATGCGCAGCGGGTGCAGGGCAAACTGGTTGAGCGAGGCGCCGCGGCGGTCGAGCAGATCCCGCTGATGCTGGCGATCGACCAGAATTTCGGAGGCCCGCTGGCTCAGCTCGAGCTTACGGTCGATCCGGTTAGCAAGCAGGTTCAGCGTTTCGGCGATATCCCCCACCAGCTCCAGATCCGGCACGTAGTTACGCTCTTCATAGGCGGGCAGCACGTCGATATGCACCAGCGTCGCGTCACCGCTGTTCCACATGGACGGCTCGTACTCCACCGGGCTGTAGCCGATGCAGATAATCAGGTCCGCCAGATGCAGCAGCCGGTCGCCCGCCTGGTTATTGAACAGGCCGACGCGTCCGGCAAAGCGGGTGAAGTGCTCCTGGTTTACCGCCCCGGCGGCCTGATAGGTGCTGGTGACCGGAATGCGGCTTTTCTCCAGCAGCTTGCGCAGCGCGGCGCTGTTCGCGGGCTGGCTGGCCATCAGGCCGAGTAAAATGACCGGATTTTTGGCGTTTTCGATAAGCTTCGCCACGTCGTTAATCGCTGACTCCGGTGCCGGGCCCATCAGCGCCGGGCCGCTGGCGGGTAAAATCGCCCCCGTGGCGGGCTGGTCGACGATATCCTGCGGCAGGCTGACGAACGCGCCCCCCGGCCTGCCGTGCTCGGCGGCGCGAAACGCGTTCGATACCACCTCGGCAATCGCGTCCGGTGAGCTGACCTCCACGGCGTATTTAGTGACAGGGCTGAACATGGCGACGGTGTCCATGCTCTGGTGCACCAGCTTGGCTTTATCCGCCCGCTTCACCGCCCCGCCCAACGCCACCACCGGGTCGCCTTCGCTGTTGGCGGTGGCGATGCCGGTGATCAGGTTAGAACAGCCCGGCCCGGAGGTGACCAGCGCCACCCCGGCCTTGCCGGTCAGCCGCCCGACCGCCGCCGCCATAAACGCCGCGTTGGCCTCGTGGCGTACCGGGATGATCTCAATGGAGGAGTCCAGCAGGGAGTCAAAGACCTTGTCGATTTTCGCACCCGGGATCCCGAACACCTGCTTCACGCCCTGCGCTTCCAGCTGGCCGACAACCATATCGGCGCCGTGCGCCCACTGACGTGACTGTTTCTCACTGTTCACGGTAGTTCTCCTGTTAGTTTTCGACGGAACGGATCGCTGCATCAAGATTGCTGGGGTGAAGGTTGGCCTGTAAGAACGCGCTGTCGGCGGGCAGGTCAATCATCAGCTTGTGAATTTCACCGAAGGTGAGCACGCCATTCTCCAGCTGGTAGTCGAGCAGATGGCCCCCGCCCTGACGGTCGTCGGTGATGAAATGCTCGTGATAACCCGCCACGTTGATGCCCTGCATGTGCTGCGGCGTGCGGAACCCGACCAGCACCCCTTCGCGCTGGTTAAAGCGGAACACCGGCTGGTCGTCCAGCACGTCGGTCATCGCGCGGTACGGCGGCTTCTGGCGCGGTACCGTGCGGGTATGGGCGTGGCGGAAGTTGCCGTCAATGCGCAGCGCGCAGAACAGATTGTCGGAGGGGATCTGCTGGTCGATGACGTCGTGGATCTGCTGACGGCTGACCGGTGCATCGAAGGTTTTGCGGTACTGCGGCTGGAACCAGGTCATCACCGCGAACGGCGTTTTCTGCTCCGGCTTCGCGGCCCGGGCGCTGCCGTCGGCGCGCAGCTGGTACACCTGGCTGCTGAAGGCAATCATTTCACCGTCCAGCTCGTTGAAGGTGCCCAGACCAAAATCACCATGTGCCAGCAAATCGGCGATGGTGGTCTCTCCTTCGTACACGCCGCTTAGCAGGGCGCTCATTAGCGATGTCTGATAGATCACGCTGTCAGGATGCTGGGCGGAGAACCCCCGCAGGGTCTCGCACAGGCTGGCCTCACAGTCGCAGGCAGATGAATGCATCATCGTGCTCGTCCTCTTCAACTTTATTTAGAAAGGTTAAATAAATGTTGACCCGATTCAGCAGAGAGTTCCAATATAGAAACCATGCTGGTTTGAGACGTTTTAGATATGGAACTTCGTTATCTGCGGTATTTTGTCGCGGTTGCACGCGAGCGACACTTCACCAGGGCGGCCGAAGCGCTGGGTATTTCACAGCCTCCTCTGAGTCAGCAGATCAAACGGCTCGAAGAGGAAGTGGGCACGCCGCTGTTCAGACGCCTGACGCGGGGCGTGGAGCTGACCGAGGCGGGAGAAGCCTTCTACGAGGACGCCTGCAAAATTCTGGCGCTGAGCGATGCCGCGCTGGAAAAAGCCCGCGGCATCGCGCGCGGGCTGAACGGCAACCTGTCGATTGGCATCACCAGCTCCGACGCTTTTCATCCCAAAATTTTCGCGCTGATCCGCCAGTTTCAGGTGCAGAACATGGCGGTGCAGGTTCACCAGGTGGAAGCCAATATGTCGTCGCTGACGACGATGCTGGCGGAGGGTGAACTGGATATCGCCTTCGTGCGCCTGCCGTGCGAGAGCAGCAAGGCGTTCGAGTTAAAAATCCTCGACCGGGAGCCGATGGTGGTGGCGCTGCATCGCGATCATCCGCTGGCGGCGTGCGATTCGCTGGCGTTAGAGCAGCTTAGGGATACGCCGGTGGTGCTGTTCCCGCAGGAGGTCGCGCCGGGGCTGTACGAACGGGTTCACGGCTGCTGCGAGCGGGCCGGGATTGACGTGCAGCACGCGCTGCAGTCGTCGCAGCTTTCCTCCTCCCTGAGCATGGTTTCCGCGGGCGGCGGGTTCGCGCTGGTGCCGAAATCCATGGCGGCCATTTCACCGCCGAATGTCACCTATCACGCGCTGAGCTCGCCGGAGCTTTATACCGATATCGCGCTCTGCTGGCGACGCTTTGAACGCTCGCGGACGGTGAAGCGGTTTTTGATGATGATGAGCGAGGGGTGACGGCAGTACAGGGGTTTTGGTTTTTTGTAGGCCGGGTAAAGCGCAGCCGCCACCCGGCAATGCCAGCCTCTGTCGGTTCCTGGAACGGTAAAGGTCATGTTGATGCACGCTTCGGTACTACGTTTTCCTGGTAATTGTTTGCCGCAAACCATCTGTTACTCTGGCTGCACTCAAGGGATGACAAGGAAGAGAGATGCTGAATCCAGGCTGGCAAGATGCCTTGAAATACCCTGAACAATGGAGGTTTTGATGACTACACGAGTTATTGCATTTTTGCTCCTACTGGGCGCATTTGCTGTAAATGCTGCCGATGGCGGCAATGGTGGGGATGGCGGAAACGGTTCTGATGGAGGAAACGGTTCGGATGGCACCGTCTCAGCTCCGGGCCGTGCGGGTTGTCCGGGCGGAACAAATCCGGACGCGTCGGGAAAATTTTATCTTCCAGGAACAAAACAGCAATGCAATCCGGGGAAGCAGGATGCCGTGAAAAGCGCCAGGCAATCAGATGCAGAGTGACAGTATGCTAACGCATCCTGGCTCCACATCCTCACTTGCCTCGAGCTTCAGGCATGAATACCTGCGCCGGAATACGCAGACCTAGACGCCTCCGCACGTAATGCGGCCTGCACCGCGGGTCGGGCACTGATTTTATCCCTGTACGCCAGTAGCGCGGGCCAGTCGTTGAGTTCAATTGAGAAGAACGTGCACCATCCCAGCACGGTGAAAAGATAGGCATCCGCCACGCTGAAAGATGCTCCCGTCAGATAAGCGCTTGCGGAGAACGTTTCCTGAAGAAAATCGAACCGCCTGAACAGCTTCTCACGAAAAATCGATTTGGCCTCTTCGGGCAGCGCACGATTAAAAAGAGGTGCCGATCCCGCGTGTATTTCGCTGGTGATAAAGTTAAGCCATTCCTGAAGCCGTACCCGCTCCCAGCCGTCTGCTCGCGGTGCCAGCCCACTTTCTGGCTTGAGGTCTGCCAGGTACTGCAAAATGGCTGGCCCCTCGGTCAGGATTTTCCCGTCATCCAGTTCAAGCGCAGCGACATAACCTTTAGGATTGATGGTCAGGAAGTCGCGCCCGTCAGCGGTAAGCTTGCTCCTGTTGTCCACTTTAACCAGTTCAAACTCAATCGCCAGTTCGCGCAGCACGATATGGGGTGAGAGTGAACAGGTGTCCGGGGCGTAATAGAGTTTCATGATCTCTCCGTTAATGCGGTTGTGTGATTTACATACACTGTGCTTAAAGCCATTCTCACTGTAAAATTAATGATTCATAAAATAGCTATTAGCTGAGCTACTGATATCCATGATGAATCTTTTACACTGGCGCTTGCTGGTTGCAGTGGCCGATGCCAGTAATATTTCCCGTGCCGCTGAAGAGGTCGGTATGACGCAGTCGGGCGCCAGCCAGGCGATCGCTCAGTTAGAGGCCTCATTAGGATTTGCGGTATTCACGCGAGAGCGGCGCCACATCGGCGTAACGTCGCTGGGTGAACGGGTTGTCAAAGAAGCAAGGAGTATGCTGGCACGGCTGGATGCCATCCGTGCACTGGCGGATGAGAGCCGGGGGCTGAGCGGCGGACGCATTCGTCTTGCCAGTTTTCCTTCGGTGACATCCACATTTTTGCCCGGGCTGCTGCGGGATTTTAAGCGCCTGCATCCTGAAATCGAGGTGATCGTACTGGAAGGGACGGACCAGGAGGTCGAAGAGTGGCTGGCAGCAGATACGGCTGATGTGGGCGTGGTCATGAACCCTGTTCCCGGGCGTGCTGAAGCGATCTTAGGGCAGGATGCATGGGTCGCGGTGCTGCCAGCCAGCCACCGTCAGGCTCGTTATGCACGTACGCGCGGCATCACCCTTGAGGAACTGGCAGACCAGCCCTTCGTGCTCGCAACGGGCGGTTGTGCCGTCAATGGAAAAAGCCTGATGGAACTGGCTGGCTTACAGCTGTCTGACGTGCGGGTGACCGTCCGCGACTGGATCAGCGCCTGCCTGCTGGTACGCGAAGGCATGGGCGTCGCGCTGATACCTGAATCCGCCCTGCCGGGTGAATTACGCGGCTTGTGCGTCGTGCCCGTGACGCCTTCGCTGTACCGGGAGTTTGGGCTGGTTTGTTCGCAGGCTGGCAAATCCTCCCGCGCGACGCAGGCGTTATTAGAAGGATTGCTCAAAATGAAAAGGTCTGCGTGAAGGAGTAACGGCGGTGCAAACTGTGCCCGGCGGCGCTGCGCTTGCGCGTGCCTACGGGTTGTGTCGCGGGTTGGTTGGCGGTTTTGCCGGCCGGGTAAGGCGTAGCCGCCTCCCGGCAATGCCCTTCTGGAAGCCGCCTCGCAAACTTTCAAGCAACCTTATGT
This sequence comes from Enterobacter sp. E20, assembly GCF_000801755.2. Lineage (NCBI taxonomy): Bacteria > Pseudomonadati > Pseudomonadota > Gammaproteobacteria > Enterobacterales > Enterobacteriaceae > Enterobacter > Enterobacter sp. E20. Next base: position 1,158,380 of record NZ_CP012999.1, on the reverse strand, counting down.
AATTCAGGGTGATCCCTTTCCTTCCCTTTTTCGCCGCCGTAAAGTGCCTGCGTTGCGGCACATCCGTAACCGGGCGTAGGAACCCGTTAGCATAAAGCGATATTTTTTGTCGCGACAGCGCATATCCCGTTAGAATCACGGTGGCGCTGACGGAGCAGCCGAAAGGCTGGCCGTTTTTCTTTATGCACGGTATTCCTACCTCCGTCAGCGCTACCCCCTCTGAGCGTAGGAACTCATCGGGCGGTTAATATTTTTTTGCATAAAGAGGATGCCTTATGGCTACTATCCCTGGATTTTCTTACGCGCTCACTGAAGAAAGCGCTGTTTATCACCTTATCCACCTGCAACTTCCCGATTCTGCGAATCTCTTCGAACTGGCTGACGCCTGCACTGCGTATGTCAGCGTGCTGGTGGAAACTGACGACGCGGTGACGTTTGCCACACTCTGTAAGCGATTACTGGCTGCGCTTAAGCGGCTGCGGGAGTGCTGCAATGTCGAACTGCCTTCGCATCTGGTTGAACAACTGATTGCGGGAGAAAAGATTGCCTCCTGCGTGCCGGACTGCTGGCAAGAGACAACGCTACAGGTGGACTATGCCGTAGCGTTAACGTTGGCGGTTATGGGCGGGACGTTGCCTGTGAGCGTGGCGAAAGAACTCACCGGACTGCTGCATGATATGGTCTGGCTGTTGGCGGAGTTTGTGAAGGAGCCGTATATCACAGCGCACTGAGGCGGGTGATGGGAGGCCGGGGTTCTGCTGCGTAAAGAGCAGGATTTTGGCCTTGTGCAAAATACAATGTTGTTTGTTGGATTTCCGTTAAGAGCAAAGAATGGACTGCAAAAACATTTTAAGTATTATCGCAGATAATTATATAGTTCATTTTTTAACAATGTCGATAACATTACACGATAAAAGCATTAGAGTTGACACAGGCTAAATATTTGATAAAGTTATATTTTCAACACATTATAGTAATAAACCATGAACATTGAAGATGAATTGGTGAATTTTTTACACCGGACGATGCGTGACAATGACACTAAATATAGAGATATTGAGTTAATTTTATTTTATTTTGGTTTCCGAGAGGAAATGTGGCCAACATTAGATGATGCTGCAATCAGATTTAATGTTGGCGACTCTGACAAACGTCGTTCGGAAAGACCAAGGCAAATAATCAAAGAAAAATTCACAAGTAAAGTAACTATATCTGACCTACCTATAACGCATGAGGTTTATACAATAATTGAGTCAAACAGATGTTCCACTGTAGAAGATACAACAATAAAACTAAGGGAGAGAAATTTAGTCCCAACCTCATTTAGCATAAAGGGAATATTAAATTTACTGCATCACCTGAACGTCTGTGAAGAATATAATATATACACTAACAAACTTCTTCCTTCAAGCAGGCAATCAATTGATTCTGAAACAAACCTTTATATATTAAAATCATCAGAACTCCCTTATATAAAAAAAGCCACACGTAAAATAAGAACTTCCCCAGGGCTGGTTGGCATATCAAACTTTTCAACTTTCCTTAAAAATAATGAAGAGTGCGTGACTTACAAAGAAATATTATTAGATATAATTCGTTCTCGGGATGACATTTGGTTATCGAATATTAATGGCGACTATTGGTATATCGTAGAAGAAAGAGAAAACACTCTAATTAACAATTTAGGGAAAATTAAAAACATCGCTGATGTTGTTAATATTGACACGCTTTCTATTGTACTATTGAATGCTTTTAAACGAAGAACCCCACCTAAAGGTGCTATATATCCTCCCGCAAATGTTTTAAAAAAATATATTGAATCGTCTCGGTTCACTGAGTTTGATGGCTATGCTGTAAAGTTAACATTAGCAGCTGCTAACTTAAGAGATATAGAAATCGATATTATTAATTACATGCAAAATAAAGAGGCCATTAGTTTCGTAGAGGTCAAGTCTTTTCTTGAGCGGAGGGGTTATAGCAAACCCAACATAGATAAAGCAATACTAAATTCACCACTTATTTTTGCTGATAAATCCATTCGGAAAAGTTACACATACACCTTGTTGCAAAATGAATATTTTGCAAGTGAAATCGCCCTGGATAGATATGAGGAGTATAAATGCAAATTATTAGCAGCATGTGCCGAGGGAACGGATACTGAAACTACAAGCATATCGCGAAAAGAGCAGCGATTATTGAGAAGTTGGCTTTTTGAAAATAAAGAAAGTGAAACTTGCGCTATTTGCTCGAATGTATTTTCAGTGAATTCTCTGGTCGCCGCACACAAGAAACCAAGATCGATTTGTTCTTTCAATGAGCGAGTGGATCCTCATATTGTTATGCCTTTATGTAAATACGGGTGCGATTATTTATATGAGTGCTGCTATGTTACTATTGTTGATGGTGTTGTAAGTGATAATATTTCACTCAGACTATCAAAATTTGAATGTGATTATATTGAAAGAATTAGAAATAACATTATTGACAAACGCTGGCTTAAAGGTGATTTAAATTACTTCCGAAAAAATTAATCAAAGGAGGTAATAAGCCAGCAGTAAATATATTATCCTAACAACATAAGATCTATGTCAGATAATCTTTTCATCAATAATAAAGCGTCTGCTTCTGGCACAAAGCGGGCGCATCTTCCACACACGTCCATACACTGCTATAAGAAAAACCATCACCCGCAGAAATCCTTCTCACCAAACAATTCCTGAATACGCTACGCAAATCAAACAAATACCCAAAGCCGATCCATACCATCCACTTTAATCTCTCACCACCACCTCTTAAAGTGTTCGTACTCAATACATGAGCGCCGTAATCACGAGCATGTTGAAACTGCAGCCCATTGGAGTTTCCACATTGTCAACTCACCACCTACCATCTATAATGTTTCCATCCTGGAAACAAGGGGCAAGGATGCACGTCGTCTCAAGAGCGCCTTTCGACGCGGCTACCAGACAATTTCCTAATCAAGCACAAGCCCTGGACGATCTTTACCGGGTACTAAAAAAGGAGCATTACCCGTCACCGGACGATATGCGAAAACGCTTCCCCAGCCTGGACAGGATGAAGTACCGGGAGAAATGGTGGGTCATTGATGTGGGTGGCGGGCATTTAAGAGTGATGTTTTTTGCTGATTTTGAGCGAGGAAAGATTTTCATCAAACACATCAGCACACACGCAGAATATGACAAGCTCACGGACCTCTACCGGAGAACGAAAGAATGAATTATGCAACAGCCATCAAAGCGGCAAACGATCTGACAAACGCGCTCCCTTTCCTGGGCTCAAGCCCGTCGCGGCATGATTACGAGGATGCGCTGGCGTTGGTGGAGTATCTGGTCGAACACGAACCCGATAGCCCGCTGGTAGATATGCTCACCGCAAAAATCGATAAGTACGAAAACGAGTCTCCGGAGTTTGCGGAATTTAACGCGCGTGTTGCCCGCATTCCGTCAGGCGTTGCGTTATTGCGAACGCTGATGGATCAATACCAACTCACTCAGAGCGACTTCGAGAACGAAATTGGCAAGAAGTCTCTGGTGAGTCGAATCCTTAATGGACAGCGCACGTTAACGCTGGATCATATGCGTGCGCTGGCGAAGCGTTTTGGTTTGCCGGTGAGTGCGTTTGTCGGGAAGTGATCGAGAGCAGGCGCTTTGTACCCAATCCGCGATAATGCGTCGTTTACATACAAGAACAAAGAGCTGTTTATGAAAACAATTGAAGAACTACGAAACGAGCTTCTAAAAATAGGTGAGCAACTAGGGGGAGGCACAAGGTCAAACCATTACTTCTTTATCCCTGACCAACCCGATGGGGTTGCAACTCCCTATCTTGAAATTCATGGCAAAGAATATCATTTTATCGTCAGTGAAAGAGGCCTTGAGATACAGCGAAAAGTAACGCTCAGTGACGATGAAATTCTGTATTGGTTTGTGGATAGTGCTGTGGCGGGGATGGCCTCAACCTATGCAGCAAGCCATTCATCTGAACGAGAATTTAGAGAGGTTTATTTCAGAAGGCAATACAGTTTAATGCTCTCTATCAAACCTGAATGGGCAACAAGAAAGCGCAAAGAAATCACTGAGCTCCTCCATTCGCAAAGAAGCGAACGTGGTTAACCCAACCGGCTCGTTACATTTACTTCCCTGTTGCCCTCTCTTTTCCTGGTAATTGCCTGCAACACACCATCTGTTACTCTGGCAGGACGCAAGGGATGACAAGGAAGAGAGATGCTTAACCCAGGATTCGTTACCCGCAAAGCGCTTGCTCAGTGGAAGGATGTTCCCGCTTTTCTCCCCCAGTTCCAGTTTCATGAAAAACACCTGACGGTCATTCACACTAGCCGCCCTGAAAATATTCTGCCGATGATTGCCAGCTTTGACGTCCGGCAAGATGCCGTGATTCAGCGGTTAATGTCATTGCGTCAAATACCGCAAAAATTTCTGCGCAACCAGAAGCCACAGTCGATCGGCAACTTTGGTTTGCACAGTTTTACCCTTTTGAAGAACTCTGCATCTGAGCTCTGCTATGGCTTAAGAGGGCAATTCTGGCGTACCGATTTCGGTCTTGAAAACGTGCCGGATGCCAGTGCTTTTCAGACCCCAGCCGAGCCGGGCAGCGCGAAACTGTTGCTGCGCTACAAGGTAACGGAGCTGGCGCCCGGCAAACATGAGCTCTCTACGGAAACATTCATCTATTGTCCGGACAGACGCACTCGACTAAAAATGTCGGCTTACTGGCTGATAATACGGGCGGGAAGCGGCTGGATCCGTAAAAGGACGCTGAAGGCTGTTAAATCGAATATTGAAGGACGGGAGTCATAAGATGCTGGCTTATATCACAATAGGTACAAACAACTTTCAGCGCTCCGTGAATTTTTATGACGCAGTTTTTAACGTTCTGGGCTATTCACGTCTGCCGGCATGGACTGAAAGCTGGGCAATGTGGGGAGATGAAAATAATCCCGGCGAGGGCTTCAGCTTCTGTCTTTGTCCTCCTTTTGACCAGCAGCCCGCGACGGCGGGAAACGGGACAATGTTCGCATTCAGTGCAGATAACGCGGATCTTGTCAGACGGTTCCATGCAGCTGGCCTCCTTGCGGGAGGAACGGATGAAGGCGAGCCTGGTACGCGAAGCGCGTACGGCCCCGACTTTTATGTTGCCTATCTGCGCGATCCTGACGGGCATAAGCTCGCATGCGTTTATCAGCATTACTCTCCTGAAGCCGATAAGTTTGTAGAAAAGGAATAGTCGCTTCAATCCTTATCTACCGCCCCACCGCCACGCTCGCCGACAGCCCCGCCACCAGCTCAACCCCCTCCGGCAACCTGTCGATATGAATGCGCACCGGCACGCGCTGCGCCAGGCGCACCCAGCTAAAGGTGGGCTCGACGTCGGGCAGGCCCAGCCCGCCCGCCTCATCGTTGCTGTCCCCGATCCCATGCCCGATGCTCTCCACATGGCCCGTGATGACAGGCTCGTAACCCATCAGCACCACCTGCGCGGCATCCCCGACGCGAATATGGCGCAGCTTGGTCTCCTCAAAGTACCCCACTACCCAGAAGCTGTGGGCATCAACAATGGCGACCTTCGTCTCCCCCGCCGTCGCGTAGTCTCCGGGGCGAAGCCGCAGGTGCGTGACGTACCCCGAGACCGGCGCGCGCACGGTGGCGTGCGCCAGATTCAGCTCTGCCAGATCCAGCGCGGCCAGCGCGCCGTGATAATTGGCCGCCGCGACGTTCGCCGCGCTGCCGGTTTGCTGTAAATCCTCGCTCGAGATGGCGTTTTTAATCAGCGTGCGTCGGTGGGCCGCGTCCTGGCGCATCAGCATCTCATGGCGTTTCGACTCGACGTCCGCCTGCGCGCTGACCACCGCCAGCTTAAGCCAGCGCGGATCGATGGTGTAAAGCACATCGCCCCGGTTCACCCACTGATTGTCCCGCACGGCCACGCTGATGACCGGCCCGGAGACGTCCGGCGCAATCTGCACCACGTCCGCCCGCACGCGGCCGTCGCGGGTCCACGGCGTTTGTGCGTAGTGTTTCCACATCATAAACGCCAGAAGCGTGGCCGCCGCGACGGCGCTCAACGTCAGCGCATAGCGAGCCAGTAAAGAGAGCAGTGATTTCATGACAATAACCCCAACGCGATCAGACCCTGCATCAGCAGGAAAAAGGTGACAATCCAGGTTGAAATATCCATCAGCGGGCGAAACGGCAAGCGCCGGTAGAGCCTGCTGAGCGAGAAAAGCGCGACGAGGCCCAGCGTGCAGACCAGCGCCGCGAGGGCGACCATCAGCAGCCCCGGAATAAAAACGCCGCCGATATTGAGATCGTTAACCATGGTCTGGCCCCCGTAATGCACAGTGCAGATCCACCAGCCTGAAGACCAACTGGCGCGCGTGTTCATCTGCCGCAGGCAGATGGCGCGCGATAAGGGCAGCGATGCGTTCGCGTAAGGCGTGGCGGTCCGCGGCGTTTAACCGATGAAAAAGCGCGTCAACCTCCCTGCCGGGCGGTGCGTCACTGCGGCGTAAATGCATGACCGCCAGCCCCAGACGCAGCGCGTGTAACAGTCGATCCAGCGCCTGCTCCGGCGCGCGCGCGCTGCGCGGCAGGCGCGGCAGTAACAGGGCGGTTCGGTCCATCATCAGGTTGATCCAGTGCGTTTCATCAACCCGCAGCGTGCCCTTCACGCTGCGGCGAATGTCGCGCTGGCAGAGGTTCAGCAGACGCGCGATGGCGCCGTCCGCCCGCACGGTTTGCAGAAGGCTCATGCTGACGACGGCAAAGCCGGTGGCGGCAAAGAGCGCGATGGCGGTGTTGGCCGCAACGGCGAAGTCTCCGCTGTAGTGCGCCCCCAGCTCGCACAGAATGGGCAGCGTCAGGGTGATGCCCATCGCCATAAACGTGGTGGGCGGGCGCGCCTGAAGCGACCCGGCCAGCAGATACGCCGGGGCAAGCACCGCCACCAGCACCGGGAAATCGCTTACCTGCGGCAGCAGCGCAAAGCTGTAGAACAGGCTAATGACCACGCCCCAGAATGAGCCAATGATGTATTTCACGATATGCGGCGCCGGGGTGTCGAAGCTGCCAAACAGCGTGCAGCAGACGCCGAGTATCGAAACCGCCGTACCGCCATCCGGCCACGCCGAGAAGATCCAGACCAGACAGCCGCTCAGGATGATGGCGAAAGCCCCCAGCGCCGTGCGGGCGGCAGTAAGAGGATCGCGGTGGAAAACGTATCCTTTCACCGCGCGGGTTTGCACCTCCCCAAACACGGGTTTTGCACGGTGGATGGCCCCGGAAAGACGTTCGCACTGCTGCAGAAGCGCGATCGCCTCCGAGAGGTAGCGGATAAAACTGACCTGCAGCGCGTCGTCAAAGGTCTGCGCCTGCGCGGCATACCGATCGATGAGAAGCGCACAGCGGAGCCGCAGCGACTCTGCCGTACTGCCGGCATCAGCGCCTTCAGCGGTAAGCCAGGCCTGAACGTCGCCCATCAACGCCTGCACGTCGGCGGGCAGGGTTCCGCTCGCTGGCAGGCGATCGTGCAGTTCACAGTTGACGATAACCAGCCGCGCCAGCCGGTCGTGGATCGCTTTTCTGTCCTGCCGCACCGGGGCTGAAAGGGCAAAATCGTACGGAATATGGTGGCTGATGCCCTGCAGGAACTGCAGCGCCAGGGCCAGATGCAGCGGGCCGGAAGCCGCGTCAGGTTTACCTGCTAAGGTATCCGCCACCCGCCCGCGCGCGGCCTGTAGCGTCTGGGATAGCTTAGCGTTGAACTGGCCCGATACGCGCGCGGGCAGCACGTAGCGGTGGATCAGCGCCGCGCAGAAAATCCCAATCGCGATCTCCTGCACGCGGACGATGGCGACGTTAAAAATGCCGCCGGGATCGGACACCGCCGGAAAACCAATCAGGCTCGCGGTGTAGCCCGCCAGCACAAACGCGTAAGCCCGGGGCGTGCGTTCCTGCAGGGAGAGCCACAGGCAGAATACGATCCAGCCCGTCAGCACCGCGCTGCAAAGGACTGGCGTATTCGCGAAGGCAGGCACAATCACAACGGTCGCGCTGGCACCCGCCACGGTACCGGCCAGCCGGTAGAGGCTTCTGCTCAGCGATGCGCCGACTGACGTCTGCGACACGATGTAAACCGTAATAATGGCCCACGAGGGGCGTTCGAGGCCGATCGACAGCGCAATGTAATAAGCCAGCATCGCCGCGGCAAAACTCTTCGCAGAGTAGATCAGCGCGCCCGCATCGTTTCGCAGCGCGGCGGGGAGACGCACGGGATGAGAGAAGATGTTTTTCATGCCGGGATTATTACCGGCTTGCAGACCCGCTTAAATACTCTATTCTGTCAAAAAATACCTAAATGTTGCCAGAAACGTGAATCCTCAACCCGCTACTACGCTGTATGACCCCGACTCTACCGCCAGCCCGGCGGTGGCGCGTCATCTGGACTTCGTGGACTACGCCGCGGAAGTGCCGGTGCATACCCACCGCAAGGGCCAGCTGATTATTGCCCGATACGGCGCGGTCAGCTGTTACGCGGAAAATGACATCTGGATCGTGCCGCCGGACTGCGCCGTCTGGATCCCCGGCGGGATCCCGCACAGCGCCAAAGCGACCTGGAACGCGCATCTCAACTATCTGTTTATTGAGCCCGGCGCGGCGGCGCTGCCGGAGAGATGCTGCACGCTGGCGATCTCGCCGCTGATTAAGGAGCTGGTCGATCGTCTGACGCGCGAGGGCGTGGATTATCCCCCCGACGGCCACGTCGCCAGATTGACCCGGGTCACGCTTGACGAGCTCGCCAGCATGCCGCAGCAGAAGCTAAGCCTGCCGGTCTCAACCGATCCGAAAATTCGCGCCATGGCGGACGCGCTGGTCAGCCGTCCTGAGGACAGAAGCACCCTGAAGGACTGGGCGAAACGGCTCGCCCTCAGCGAGCGATCGTTTGCCCGCCTGATGCAGCGCGAGACCGGGCTGAGCTTCGGGCGATGGCGTCAGCAGCTGCATTTGATTATTGCCCTGCGGGAGCTGGCAAGCGGCGTGCCCGTCCAGAACGTGGCGGCAACGCTCGGGTATGAATCGGTGAATGCGTTTATCACCATGTTCAGAAAAGCGATGGGCAGCACGCCCGCCCATTATTTTGCCGAACGGAAAAACAGCGGCCGTTAGCCCGGCCCCTCGCTCCCCGCCGCCAGCAGCGGCACCACCACATCGCTGATGGGCACCGCAATACCGTGCTTGCGGCCGTAGCGCTGGATCACGCCGTTGCGGATATCCCACTCCATCGGGCGATCGGCCTGGCGGTCGGCCAGGATCGACGTGCCCAGGTCCTCAGGCGCACGCTGGAAGTTCGCCAGGATCTCCTGCGCCACGTCATCATCCAGCTTCGCCCCTTCGGCGCGGGCGACGGTAAGCCCCTCGCGCAGGTAGGCCAGCGCAAGCTCGCTGATATCCTCGCGCCTGAACATCCCGGCGCGGCGGTTAGAAAGCACCATCAGCCCGGCGGCCGCGTTTTGCAGCAGCTTGCGCCAGGCGACGGAGGCGAAATCTGTCGAGAGCTCAACCGCGCAGCGCGTACCGCGAAGCGCCTCCACCACCCGCTGCGCCTGCGGCACGTCCGGCAGGGTCAGGCGCGGTTTGGCGCGCAGCCAGACGGAGGCATCCGGCTCGCGCTGGGCCGGGAACCAGACCACCGACGGCAGCACCGTCGCGCCGTTAACCCACGGCTCAAGCTGGGCTTTTTGCTCCACGCCGTTTTGCAGGGCGCAGACCACGGTGTTTTCATCGCACAGGGCGCGCAGCCACCCGGCGCTGTCGGCGTTCTGGGTAGTTTTCACTGCGATGAAAACCAGATCCACTGGCTGCCTGATGACGGCCGGATCGGTTAATACCGGACCGGGCACCACGGTTTCACCCTCGTCGTGGCGCAGGCGTAATTCCGCGTGCGCGGTGCGCCCGCACAGCAGCGGCGTGCGGCCAACGTCATGCAGCACCGCGGCGATGGTGGTACCAATTGCGCCAGGCCCAATCAGCGCAATCACTGGATTGTCAGACATGGTTAACTCCCCTTTTCGCTAAGCCTGCTAACAGTTATACCACCCTGAAAAGTGAGCGCCACGTCGTTGTCTATACTCAACACACTACAGACAACGGAGTGCGCCATGCCTTTACCCTATTTTAAGTCCTCTGAACCTTTCACCCTCGGCATCGAACTCGAACTGCAGGTGGTTAACCCGCCGGGCTACGATCTGAGCCAGGACTCCTCCGCGCTCATCGCCGCCGTCAAAGACGACATCAAAGGCGGCGAGGTCAAACACGATATCACCGAAAGCATGCTCGAAATCGCCACCGGCGTATGCCAGAACATCGACCAGGCGGCGGCGCAGTTCTCGGTGATGCAGCAGAGCATCCTGCGCGCGGCGGCGGAGCAGCATATCCAGATCTGCGGCGGCGGGACTCACCCGTTCCAGAAGTGGCAGCGGCAGGAGGTGTGCGACGACGAGCGCTATAACGTCACGCTGGAGCGCTTTGGCTACCTGATTTTGCAGGCGACGGTGTTCGGCCAGCACGTGCACGTCGGCTGCCGAACCGGGGACGACGCGATTTACCTGCTGCACGGGCTGTCGCGATTCGTGCCGCACTTTATCGCCCTGGCGGCGGCCTCGCCGTACATGCAGGGCACGGACACGAAGTTCTCCTCGTCGCGGCTCAACATCTTCTCGGGATTTCCGGATAACGGCCAGATGCCGTGGGTCAACAGCTGGCAGGAGTTCGAGGGGCTGTTCCGCCGCCTGAGTTCGACCAGCATGATCGACAGCATTAAGGATCTGCACTGGGATATTCGCCCCAGCCCGCACTTCGGCACCGTCGAGGTGCGGGTGATGGATACGCCGCTGACGCTCGGCCACGCCATTAACATCGCCGGGCTTATCCAGGCGACGTCGCACTGGCTGCTGACCGCGCGGCCCTATAAGCATCAGGAAAAAGATTTTCTGCTGTACCGCTTTAACCGTTTTCAGGCCTGTCGCTACGGGCTGGAGGGGATCCTGACGGACGTGCACACCGGCGAGCACAAAACCGTGGCGGAAGACATTGCGTGGCTGCTGGAGCAGGTTGCGCCGTCGGCCGAGAAGCTCGGCGCGACGAGCGCAATCAATGAAATTGCCCTGCTGTTAAAGCAGGGCAAGAGCGAGGCGCAGCGCATGCGGGAGTTTATCGCCGACGGCGGCTCGCTGATTTCTCTGGTTCAGAAGCACTGCGAGCTGTGGGCGACGAGTCCGTAAGGCCGTGGCCCCACTCGCGCAGGCGCTGGAACAGCACGAACAGCGCGGGGATAAACACAATCCCCACCACGGTCGCCACCAGCATGCCGCTGAACACCGTGGTGCCGATGATGCGGCGGCTCTGGGCACCCGCCCCGGTCGCCAGCATCATCGGCAATACGCCGATAATGAACGACACGGCGGTCATCATCACCGCGCGGAAGCGGCGCGATGCCCCTTCCCGCGCGGCATCGACAATCGCCATTCCGTCCATGCGCCGCGCGCGGGCGAACTCCACGATAAGAATTGCGTTCTTGGCGGCGAGGGCTATCAATAGCACCAGACCTATCTGCACGTACACGTCGTTGGCATAGCCCGCCAGCCACAGCCAGACCAGCGCCCCGCCGATGGCGAACAGCACCGAGAGCATCACGCTCGCCGGGAGCGTCCAGCTCTCATACTGGGCAACGAGGAACAGCCACGCCATCACCACCGCCGCCAGCACGATCCACATCGCCTGGTTGCCGGTCTGCTGCTCCTGGTACGACATGCCGCTCCAGGCGTAGTCGTACCCGGCAGGCAGATTCTGCGCCAGAAGCTCGCCCATCGCCGCCATCGCAGTGCTGCTGCTCACCCCGTCCGCCGCCGAGCCGCTCACCGACACCGACGGGAACTGGTTGTACTGCTGCAGGAACGGCGCGCCGACGGTCGGCGTGATGGTGACGAGGTTGCTCAGGCGCACCCGCTCGCCGCTGTTGCTGCGCACGAACAGCTCGCTGATTTGCCCGGCGCGCTCGCGCCACTGCATCTCGTTCTGCATCACCACGTGGTAGACGCGGTTGTTGACGCTGAAATCCCCGGCGCGCGTGCCGCCGAAGGCGGTTTGCAGGCTGCTGAAAATGCGCGACACCGGCACGTCGAGGCGCGCGGCGCGCTCGCGGTCAACGGTCAGCGTCAGCTGCGGCACGTTGCTGCTCCAGGTGGTGAACACGCGGCTCAGCTGCGGGTGCTGGTTGGCTTTCGCCAGCACCTCACGCGTCACGCGCTCCAGCTCCGCCGGGCTCTGCCCCGCCTGCGCCTGGATGCGCAGGTCGAAGCCGGAGGCGTTGCCCAGCCCCGGCAGCGTCGGCGGGGCAAAGGTCATGATGGTTGCTTCCGGCAGGGCCAGCAGCTGGCGCTGCAGGGTACCCATCACCTCGTCCAGCGGTGGACGCTCGCTCCAGTCCTTCAGCATGATGGAGATAAACCCGCCGTTGGAGGCGCTGGTGCCGTTGAGAATGTTAAATCCGGAGACCTGAATCACGTCCTCCACCGCCGGATTTTTAGCGATGAGTTCGCGCGCCGTGGTCATCACCGCTTCGGTGCGCTCCAGAGAGGCCGCCTCCGGCAGCTGAACGCTGGCAAAGAAGTAGCCCTGATCCTCCTGCGGCAGGAAGCCTTTTGGCATCGACGTAAAGCTGAACGCCACCACGGCCGCCGCGCCTGCGGTGGCCAGCAGCGCCAGCCACGGGCGAAGGTTGAAGACAGTCACGATGCGGGTGTAGACGCCACGCGTGGCCTCCAGCCCCCGGTTGAACCCACGGAAAATCGCCGCGGGCTGCACCGGGCGCGGACGCAGGAGCATCGCGCACAGGGCGGGCGTCAGGGTCAGCGCCACGAGGCTTGAGAGCGTGACGGCGGTGGAGAGCGTCACCGCAAACTGGCGGTACAGCTCGCCGACAATCCCCGGCAGGAGCGCTACCGGCACAAACACCGCCAGCAGCACCAGCGTCGTGGCGATGACCGGCCCGGCGATCTGGCGCAGCGCCAGCGCGGTCGCCGCCGTGCGGCTCTGCCCTTCCGCCATCAGCGTTTCGACGCTCTCCACCACTACGATGGCGTCATCCACCACCATGGTCAGCGCCAGAATAATGGCGAACAGGCTGAGCGTGTTGGCGGAGTAGCCGAGCGTGTAGAGCACCGCGAAGGTGCCCACCAGCGATACCGGAATGGCGAGCGCGACAATCAGCGTCGCGCGCCAGCTTTGCAGGAACAGGGACACCACGACCACCACCGCCAGCATCGTCAGCGCCAGCGAGACGCCGATCTCTTTAATGGTGGCGGCCACAAAGGAGGTGGTGTCGAATTTCACCTCGTAGACCAGGTCGTCCGGGAAGCGCGTCGAGAGGCGATCCAGCTCCGCGCGCACCGCGTCGGCCACGCGCAGGGCGTTGGCGGACGGCGTCGGGTAGATGCCGAGATAGGCGGAGTCGTGCCCGTTCAGCTGCGCGCCGGAGCTGTAGCTGCGCGAGCCGAGCTCAATGGTGGCGACGTCCTTCAGGCGCACCAGCTGGCCCATCTCGCCCGCGCGGATGATAATGTCGGCAAAGTCTTCGGCCTGGTTTAAGCGCCCCAGGCCGTTGATGGTCAGGGTCTGCTGCTGGCCGTTAAACACCGGCGGCGTGCCGACCTGGCCTGCCGCCCCCTGCACGTTCTGCTCGCGCAGCGCCTGCGCCACGTCGTCGGTGGTGACGTTCAGGGCGTTCATGCGGTCCGGACGCAGCCAGATGCGCATGCTGTAGTCGCGCGCGCCAAACATCTGCACCTGCCCGACGCCCGGCAGACGCGACAGCGCCTCGCGCACCTGGGTGCTGGCGTAGTTACTCACAAACAGCGGCGTATGGGTGTTGTCCGGTGAGTAAAGACTTACCCCCATCATCAGGTTGGTGGCGCGCTTGCGCACCTGCACGCCGTTTTGCTGCGCTTCGGTCGGGAGCTGCGCCACGGCCTGCGAGACGCGGTTCTGCACGTCGATGGCGGCGAGGTCCGGATCGGTGCCCGCCGCGAAGGTGATGTTCAGGCTATACGAGCCTTCGTCCGAGCTGGTGGACTCCATGTAGAGCATGTGATCCACGCCGTTCAGCTGCGTCTCCAGCGGCGTGGCGATAGCCTCCGCCACGTCAGCCGAGCTGGCGCCCGGCCAGCTGGCAGACACATTCACCACCGGCGGCGCGATCTGCGGGTACTGCTCCACCGGGATAATTCTCAGCGCAATGGCCCCCAGCAGGGAGATGACCAGCGCAATCACCATCGCGAAGCGCGGGCGTTTGATGAAAAACGTCAGCATGATGGCTCCTTAATTCAGTATCTGGACGGCCGCGCCGGGCTGCACGCGCTGCGCGCCGTCAGTAATCGCTCGCTCACCGGACTTCACGCCGGATGAAATCCGGAACTGCTGGCCGATCTGTCCGGCGACCTTCAGCGGGCGCATTTCGGCTTTGCCGTCGGCGTTAACCACCCAGGCAAAGAACCCGTCGCCGTTCTGCTGGACCGCCGCGGCGGGCAGGGTCAGAACCGGCTGCTCGCTGGCCGGGCGCAGCGTCACGTTCACGCTGCCGCCGGGCAGCAACTGATGGCGCGGGTTGGCAAACTCGGCGCGCAGCATCACGCTGGCGGTGCGCGGATCGATGCGGTTGTCCACGGACGTCAGCTCGCCGCTGACGCGCTGGCCGTTGCTGTCAATGAACGTCTGCCAGGCCTGCTTCATGGCGCTGATATCCGCATGCTGTCCGGCTTTGGTGGCAAACGCGCCCTCTTCCAGCGCAAAGGCGATGCGGATGGGATCGAGCTGCACCACCTCCACCAGCACGCCGCTGGCAGGGTTGACCAGGCTGCCGACGTGGAACCGGCGGTGCCCCACGCGGCCGTCAATCGGTGAGGTGATGCGAGTGTAGTTCAGGGTGACATTACGGGTTTCGAGACGGGCTTTGGCCTGCTCCAGCGCCGCGCTGGCGACGTCGCGCTGCATGCGGGCGTTGTCCACGTCGTGACGGCTGATGGCGTTGCTGCTGCCCAGGCTTTCAAAGCGGGACAGCTGCTGCTGCGCCTGGCGCAGCGTGGCTTCGGCGCTTCTCACCTCAGCCTGCGCCAGACGCAGGGCGGCGCGCGGCTCGGCGTCGTCCAGCTCGAACAGCAGGTCGCCTTTTTTCACGTACTGCCCGTCGCGGAAGTGGATTTTGGCGATCGCGCCTTCGGTACGCGCGCGCAGCTCAACGGTGTGGATGGCTTCGATGCGGCCCGGGATCTGGCGCTCGGCGGCGTGGGCGGTCTGCTCCACGGTGGCGACACGAACGGGGATGGCGGCAGCGAATACGGGTTGCAGGGTGCAGGCGAGGAGCGCGAACAGGAGTGGGAGTTTCATTAAGAGGTACCTCAGATGTGTTCCCCTCACCCCGGCCCTCTCCCACGGGGAGAGGGAGGTCAGAGTCCCCTCTCCCTGTGGGAGAGGGTTAGGGTGAGGGCAAAAGGTTATGCAGCCTTACGGAACCTGCGGGTCAGTCGCTTCTCGATTTCGACGACGAAGAACATCACGCCCGCTACCGCCAGGGTCACAAACCAGTAGCGCAGCGGCAGGGCTTCGGTGCCGAACAGCATCTGCATAAACGGCAGGTAGATAATCGCCGCCTGGAGCAGGAACAGCACGCCCGTCACCAGCCAGATCCCTTTGTTCGCCAGCAGGCCGCGGTTCAGGGAGAACCCTTCGGTGTTGCGGCAGTTAATCATGTACACCCACTGGGCGCAGACCAGCATCTGCAGCAGCACGGTGCGGATGAACTCCGCGCTGTGGCCGCGCGGGGCCAGCCAGGCTTCCAGCGCAAAGGCGGCGATGGCAATCATGGTGCCGACGAAGGCCACGCGCCACACGGCGTAGGCGTCCATCACGTGCTGCCCGGTCTGACGCGGCGGACGACGCATGATGTTGCGCTCGGCGGCTTCGAAGGCCAGGCCGAAGGAGAGCGTGGCGGATGTGGCCATGTTCATCCACAGAATCAGCACCGGCGTCAGCGGAATGATGTTCCCCGCCAGCAGCGCAATCACAATCAGCAGCCCCTGCGCGAGGTTGGTCGGCATGATGAACAGAATCGTCTTCTTCAGGTTGTCGTAAACGCGACGCCCCTCTTTCACCGCGCTGGCGATGGTGGCGAAGTTGTCGTCCGTCAGGACCATGTCCGCCGCCTCTTTGGTCACTTCCGTGCCCTTGATGCCCATCGCGATGCCGACGTCAGCCTGACGCAGCGCCGGGGCATCGTTCACGCCGTCACCGGTCATGCCGACGATTTCGCCTTTGTCCTGCAGCGCTTTCACCAGGCGCAGCTTATGCTCCGGGCTGGTACGGGCGAAGATGTCATACTTCACCGCCGCTTCCGCCAGCGCGGCGTCGTCCATCTTCTCCAGCTCGTAGCCGGTGACCGCCTGCTCGCTGTTGGCGATCCCCAGCATCTGGCCGATGCTCATCGCCGTCTGCGGGTGATCCCCGGTGATCATCTTCACGCGGATCCCCGCCTGCTGGCAGGCGTTAATCGCATCAATGGCTTCCGGACGCGGCGGATCCATCATCCCGGCGATACCGAGGAAGATCAGGCCGTGGCTCAGGCCGTCGTGCGTCAGTTCCTGCTCGCCGTTTGCCGGCTTGAACGCCGCGGCGACCATGCGCAGCCCCTGACGCGCATAACGCTCCATCTCGGCTTCCCAGTACGCGCGGTTGAAGGCTTCCGCACCGTTGCGGGTCTGCTGCTGCGCGCACAGGGAGAAAATGACGTCCGGCGCGCCGGTGATCAGGATCTGCTCCTCACCGCCAATCTGGTAGTGGGTGCTCATGTACTTGTACTGCGAGTCGAACGGGATCTTGTTAACCAGCGTGGTCATGACCGGCTCAAGGCTGGCCTTCGCCGCCAGCACCTTCAGCGCGCCCTCGGTCGGCCCACCGGTGATGCCCCACAGGCCGCGCTCGTCCTGAATCAGCTGGCTGTCGTTACACAGGTCGATGGTGCGCAGGTACTGTTCCAGCACGGTGCCCGGCTGGATGTGGACCGGCTCGTCGCTGCCTTCCAGGTAGATGTTGCCCACCGGCTCGTAGCTGTTGCCGTCCACGCGGTAGCAGGCGTCAGCGGTGATAATGGCTTTAACCGTCATCTCGTTCATGGTCAGGGTGCCGGTTTTATCCGAGCAGACCACGGTCATCGCGCCGAGCGTTTCCACCGTCGGCAGCTTGCGGATAATCGCCCGCTTGCGCGCCATCGCCTGCACGCCCAGCGAGAGGATGATGGAGATAATCGCCGGCAGACCTTCCGGCACGGAGGCCACCGCCAGGCTAATCAGAGAGAGCAGCAGCTCGCCCATCGGGATCTCGCGGAACACCAGGCTGAAGACAAACAGCGCGGCCATCATCGCCAGAATAATGGCGAAGATCGCTTTACCCAGCTTGTCCATCTGCACCAGCAGCGGCGTGCGGTGCTTTTCGATACCCGCCATCATCTGGTTGATGTGGCCGAGCTCCGTATCCTTACCGGTCGCGGTGACCACGCCGACGCCGCCGCCCGCGCTTACGGTCGTCCCGGAGAAGACCATATTGGTGCGATCGCCCAGCGGCAGTTCGCCGCTCAGCGGATTAATATGTTTATCCACCACGGTGGATTCACCGGTCAGAATCGCCTCTTCCACGCGTAAATTATGCGCTTCGATTAAACGCATATCCGCCGGAATACGATCTCCCGCGCGTAATACAATAATATCGCCCGGGACTATTTCAGTTGTGGGTAGAGTTTCGTGATTGCCGTTACGAATAACGCGCGCCTCGCTGGAGAGCATATTGCGAATACTCTTCAGGGATTTTTCCGCGTTGCTTTCCTGAATATGGCCAATTAAGGCATTGATTACCGCCACGCCCAGAATAACCAGCGTATCAACCCAGTGGCCCATTATTGCCGTTAATACGGCGGCGGCCAGCAGGACATAAATCAGCACATCATTAAAATGGGCCAAAAAACGCAGCCAGGCGGGTTTGCCTTTTTTCTCCGGCAGCGCGTTCGGCCCTGTTTTTTGCAGACGCGCCTGCGCCTCTGCACGATCCAGACCGCTGGCCTGGCTCTGCGTGTGGGTAAGCACCTGCTCTACGGTCTGCTGGTATGCCAGCCCGCCGGAAGGCGGCACGTTTGGGGACAATTT
This sequence comes from Enterobacter sp. E20, assembly GCF_000801755.2. Classification (NCBI taxonomy): domain Bacteria; kingdom Pseudomonadati; phylum Pseudomonadota; class Gammaproteobacteria; order Enterobacterales; family Enterobacteriaceae; genus Enterobacter; species Enterobacter sp. E20. The sequence goes on along the minus strand of NZ_CP012999.1, from coordinate 1,140,100 downwards.
TTTTTCGGTCATCGTATTTTTCCTTCAATATCCGGTGAACAGAAGCCTGAATTCCTTTCTGGCTTAAATAAATTCATTTTAAAGTCTTGCGGGTAAAATTGATCTACCGCAATATAATGACTTCTCGGTTATTCAAAACTGATTAAAACTATTTCGATGGCCTGATTTTTACAAAATATTTCTAAACCAACACTAAACGAGGGGGAACCATGTGGGGTATTTATCGCGGACGCCGACTGGTGTTATACGTTATCGCGGCCATTGTTATTGCTACGTTAATTGGTTATAGCACCTATACATTTGTAAAATTACTTTCCTGACAAAGACATTTATTTACATAACGCGATATTAATATAAATGCCGGGTCGTATTTTGTTATTTATTCGAAAAATAATATCTTCGTTTTGTTCAATAACGTCTTAGTCGCTGATATTGCTTTACGTTACAGGATGCCGGACAATGACATTTTTAACTGACGATTAACATTACGATGAAACACCCGTTAGAATCGCTGCTTACGGCAGGCGGCATTTTATTGCTGGCCCTGCTCTCCTGCCTGCTGTTACCCGCGCCGTCGCTGGGTCTGGTGCTGGCGCAGAAGCTGGTTCAGACCTTTCACATGGTCGATCTGAACCAGCTTTACACCATTCTGTTCTGCGTGTGGTTTTTACTGCTGGGTGCCATCGAATTCTTCGTGCTGCGTTTCGTCTGGCGCCGCTGGTTTTCACTGGCATCGTAAGCCGATGAAATCGCGTATGCCGTGATCAGCGCTTCACACCAGGTCGCGAAGCCGTGGCCTCGCGGAACAGCGGGTCAATAGCACACCGATGACTGTCGCGCTACACGATTTAACCCAGGACAACGTGGCGGATACCAGGTATGTGGCGTCATGCGCAAGCAATACGGCGAGCTGATATGGGATTGGCCACACGATGATGGCGACGGTGAACGGTTGCCAGTAAAGCGAAATTGCCGGGTAGCGCTTATGCTTACCCGGCATATGTTCTGGATATAACGCTAAAAAGCCTTATTCCGTTTCAACATTAATCTGTATATCGCTCATAACATCATGCTTATCTCTGACATGAAGCTCATTTTTGTTAAGAACAGGTTTGAGTGTGAGCGTAACGCTGAACTGCTTACCAGCCAGAATCTGCGAACCCTGGACAGGAATCAATCCCTGTTGCGCCTGGACTAGATGATCATCCCCGCTTTGCCCTGCAATAACAAACGGGTCATGGGAAACAGTATGGCTCAGCGAAACATTTTTCCCATCCAGTGTGGCCTGAGTGGCCTGAATGTACAGCCCACTCCGATCGCCGAAAATAAATGCCCCTTGCTCTCCCGATTTACCGCTAAAGAACAGCGCCATCTTTTGTGGTTCAGTACACAAAGCCGTGAGATGAACATCTCGTTGCGCTAACGCATTCCACTGTTTAACGGTATTGACGAGATCGTCAGGTTTAATTTGACCATAGTTAACATCATGCTGTGACAGAGATACCTGGCAATCAGCAAGTGAATATGGCATACAGACCAATTGCATCAGTCCTGCCACGATATATTTCATATAATGTCTCACTGGCATACTCCGGTGATATCCTCATAGAAGTTATTAAGGTCTTGTTTTTCTGGCAATTTGAAATGCAACTGACATTGATGTCTTCCCTGCTCATCAACTGCATACAAGGCCGGTAAATTTTGCACATCGCTTAAAAATACCAGACCATCTTCAATCGCAGTGGCAACATAATTACCTTTGCTATCAACCACAGAACTCCCTTTCGTCAATATTCCGTTATCCTGGCGCGAAACATGTAACATGATTCTCCGGGTATTGATCACACCAAAATGAACCTGGCTCACGGCACCATGTCCACTCGCAACGATTGAAATACCGTTGTTTACATCGATATTTTTGGGTAAGGTTTCAGTATTAATTTCGATGCGAGCATTATGATAAGCAGGCAGTGAAGGGATCACCGCACGCCCCCAGCGATCTGTCCAAACGTCACCGGACGGAGTCGATATTTCAACATTACTCACTTTTTCATCCAGCGACACTAACGCGAAGGTGTCATCAATTGGATACGATGAAAATGTCACGCCTTTGGAATGGGCCAGTACACCGCCGCTCAGTCGTGCACCATAATTCTTGTTGTCATTACCCGTTGTCCCTGCATTGAGACCCAGTTGAGTGAAATGCAAATTGTCGCTCAGGCTGCCATCAAAACTGTTTTCATTGTCAGACATGTCGCGCTCCGCGGCGATGGAATAAGAGACCTCAGGGCTAATAGTTCCACTGCTTTGTAATCCACTATGCTCGGAATCACCTTGTTTGCGCATATACGCGCCGACACGCTGAGAACCAATAGGAACACTCATATTCACATAAAACATATCAGCATTGGTGTTGCGATTGTCATTGTCATTGTCATCGCGGTTTAACTGGCTTTGCCAGTTTGCCGTTATGCTGAATCGCGAGAAGGTTTTGCCCCATGCCACCGTAACGTAACGCGTGTCGCTTTCACCCTTACTGCCTTTATTCAGGCTGTATCCAAGATTAAATGAACCTAATATGTTATTACTCCATCCCACGTTACCGCTGTATTGACCGCTATATTGAATAAAATCATCCTGCAGTGTATCGGCTAATTCACGATAACCTGAGGTGAAATGCGACGCGGCGGCAGACAAGGAAATATTATTGCCTGGTGAATAACTGGCACTGAGCGTGGCCTCCGTTCCTTTATTATCATCTTTAGAATCCTGTGAAGCTTTAATGACCGAAGACAGAAGCGTTTCAGACACAGGTGAAACATCCGCAGAGAAAGCCAGGGCATTATATTTTGTTGCCGTCAATCCACCGGCACTCACATTCATCCAGGGCGAAATTTTCCAGCCTTTGGATGCAGTCAGCAGATAGGGCAATTCATCGTTACTGTCTATATCCCGAAGCTTACCTGCGGCGATGGAGAACCCCTGTGGTCCACCTAGCTGGTTAGGATGCAATGATTCAGCGGGAATAACATAATGGTTCTCTGAGCCATCAGTTTCTTTTACCTTAACATCAAGCGGTGTATTTACGCTGGTAATCGGAACATTACTTAGCGAAAAAGGACCAGCAGGAACCAGCGTAGAATACACCAGTGCGCCATTTTGTCGAACTTCGACACGCGCTTGTGGACCCTGGGCAATACCCTTAACCGTCACACCTGAACCCGAGTTAACGTTAAGACCTGCTTCTGGAACCATTTGCACGCCAGAAATTGCGGAGCCAGAAAATAAGGTATTACTGATGTAGATCTGCCCAGCCTGCACTAATGCTTGCTGATCAACAAACGTATGTTGTACATAGGTATACAGCGCATCATTACTCAACTGGCCATCATTATTTGTGAAAATCTGACGACTGCGTAAAAGCCAGTCGTTAAAATTAAGACCTTCTTCCGCCGAAGCCTGAGTATAATGACTTTGATCATTACTGTAGGTATTTTTAGTCGTAAAGACGTCGTAATTCAACAGACCTGCTGCTCCGCCCTTTTGATAGTTTTTGATAAGCATATTGTCATGGACTTGTGCCTCCTCTGGTACAATGAGGTCCAGACGCTCTTGACCAGGGCGTTTAATAATAATGGCTGTAGGATAATATTTTTTATAATCAAAACAGGTATCAGCCTTTTTCTCTGGAATAGCTTTAGCATCCTGATTTTCTTGCCCGGTAAAAAACTGGCTTATCTCATCGGGGATCTGCAGCCCTGCCGCTGTCAGGAAATCATTATCGACGCATAACTCACCGGCATTATCAAATCGAGCAGTCACGCTACCAATATTTTTTCCATTAACATACAGAGTAACCGGGCTTCGTCCTGGTGCAAATTTTGCTTTATCCGCAAAGTAATCGCTCAAAGCGCTATCAAGACCACGTGTCTTCAAAACGTCTTTGTCAAATTCAGCCATGTTATCTGCAGCAAAACATTTTGCATCGATCGCAGCACAGAGGAGTACACTGCACACAATGCCTATTTTAAACGTTATATTTTCAGGTTTCATAATTAACGAACAAAAAAATACCAGAAGTTGTTTTGATTACTCGATAACGAGATTAATGTGCGTTCAGTTGTGCTGTATAATTTTCTATTTGCACACCATAGCGACTGACCGGCGCGAACGTGACCTGAGTATCTCCCGCGAGAGATCTACCCGTATCAACCACTATGGATTGACCTGGCAATATATAGCTGCGCGGAAATTTGATCGTCGTTTTAGACGGTAATGCTACACTCTGTGGCTGAAAACGTACGACGTATGGACTGGTATTCTGCAAAGTGACAGTTGTGCCATTCACTTTCCAGGTAAGCAGAGTCCATGCATCTTGTCGTTCAGGTATGCCTGACGGATGAATAATCACCGGTAAATCCTGGCGGATATTAAATCCAACAGCGTCTTTTCCAACCTTCTTCTGCGGAATTCCTTCAAAAACGACGCGTGCCATGTGTTCCACTTTCAATGGCGCATCGGTTTGCAATACAAATCGTACATGCTGAGTATCGCCACCCTCCACACGCGTTACTGGCTGCGTGGCAATCAGGTGAAAACCTTTTTCTCCGGGCAACTCGGTTATACTGGTATAAAGAAGCTGCGGACTTTCATCGCTATTTTTAACATTCATGCTTCCACCCTTCGCTTCTTCATTGATGAAGAGCATGGACGTTTCTGGAATCAATCCCATTGCCTTAGCGGAAGGAGTATTTAAAACACCAAGCAAAATAAAAAATAACAAACTGAAAGGATAATTACGGTTAGACATTGATTTCACCATGAAAATGAAGGGCGAAAATAAAACATATTTAAATAAGGGTGCAATGAAATCATTACACCCTCAATACCTCTAACAAAAATTTAAATTCGTATCTAAATAGATATTAGAGATAAACCAGAGAGAAGGTTGCCAGCCCATCGAGATTCGTGTCGTCGGTGATAGCAAGAGTCGTTGTGTTTTGAATCGCAGCGGTCACACGCAGTGGCAGCACGGCAACTTTAAAAGCCTTAGGCACAAGAGTACCTGCTGCGGCAAAGCTCCAGACTTCTGTACCATCCGGTTTGAAATCGGTGCTCATTGCCGCTATTTTTCTCCAGTCAGTACTGGTCGTCGAAGCGCCAGTTGTTTTCTGGACAATCGCATCAGCCGCAACGCCATCCAGAGTTACGCCTGCTGCATCTGTGGTAGCGGTTGTAATGGTATAAGCCCCTAGCTTAACGCCTCCCGTTGTCTGACCTAAACCAAACTCCCAGGCAGCAGAGTTGATGTTAACGTTATTGCTCGTACCCTGAGTAATCAGGAGTGCTTGCAGGCTTGAGCTACGACCATCCATTGTAGAAACACCGACTGCCATAGCTGCATCACATGTAATCGTTAATGTGATTTCTTTTTTGCCTAACTGATTTACATCAGTAGCACTGAGCCCACTCATTTTAATACGACCAAAATCGGCAGTACCATTATTACTCAGTGTTGGTGTACAGGCTGTATTTCCCAACACCCCTTTTACTTTCAGATCAACTGTATCAGAAGCAAATGCAGAGAAGGTTGCACTTACTAATAATGCTGAGGTCAATACCTTACCAATCATTTCTTTTTTCATTTACGACACCTATATTTTATCCGTTCTGCTATAATATTTAACGGTGCACGCTATATATCGCCCTAACCCAAAAGGTACATATACAAATATCAAGCAATATTAATTAACCCCACCGTGGCGCCTATTAAATATCCAGACCGTGAATATAACAAGAAACAGGCAATCCAAATCAGGATCCTAAATTACTTGAAGTAGAATAATAAGCAGCATAGTAATGAAATAGCGAGGATCTTACAGGAAATGATAATAGAGAAATGCCAGGGTATACTTTTGGCCCGGTAAGCATAGCGCCACCGGGCGATAACAACTCAATGCGCCTGACTGTGGTTCTCCTTGCGGTACGCCCCAGGCGGCTGGTTGAACGTGCGGGTGAAGATACGGGTAAACGTCTGCTGCGAGTCAAACCCGTAACGCAGGCAGATGTCGTACACCCGAGCGTCGGATTCACGCAGATCGCGCGCCGCCAGCAGCAGCTTGCGCTCACGGATATAACGCCCCAGGCTCTCCCCTTTGTACTGCATAAACAACCGCTGCAGGTGCCACTTCGAGTAACCCGCGTGGCGGGCAATCTCTTCTATACGTAATGGCTGATGCAGATTGTCGTCGATCCATTCGACGATAGTGTCGATGACTTGAGCGGAAATGGTCATGCTGCTGTCCCCCTCTGCTTCTCGCTTAAACATTATTCCCACCACGCGCGAAAGGTTTGCGTGGCGTCATTCACCCGCACGGGCTCGCCCAGCGCCGGTGTCAGTAGCCGATAGTTTTTATCCTTGCTGGCTTTAGCCAGCTGGATCAGCGGATCGTTCCACGTATGTTTCGCCAGCACGAAGCGCCCGTTATGCCCGGGCACCACGGCTTTCGCGTTCAGATCCACCGAGGCCTGCGCCGTTTCCTCCGGCAGCATGTGGATGTACTTCCAGTCCTGGTCGTACTGGCCGTTTTCCATGATGGCGACATCCACGCCATCAAACTGCTCGCCGATGGCCTTAAAGTGCGGGCCGTAGCCGGAATCCCCGCTGTAATAAACCTTCTGCTCTGGCGTGACGAACATAAAGCTGCCCCACAGGGTTCGATCGCGCTTGATGCCGCGCCCGGAGAAGTGACGCGCCGGCAGAACATGCACCGTCAGTTCATCGCTGATGCGTACCGACTGGTTCCAGTCGCGTTCGTCAATAATCTCAGGCTTCATCCCCCAGTAGCGCAGGTGGGATCCCACGCCCAGCGGCGTCACCACGCGCTTCACCTTCGGCAGTAGCGCCCGGATGGTGGCGTAATCCAGATGATCGTAGTGATCGTGCGAGATAATCAGCAGGTCGATTTCCGGCATGCTTTCAGCGCGCCACGGATATTCCCCGGCAAAGGCTTTATTCAGAAACGAGAACGGCGCGGCGTAGTTGCCGAGCACCGGGTCAATCAGGATGCGTTTGCCCGCGAGCTGCAGGTACCACGAGGAGTGGCCGAGCCACACCAGGGTGTTCTCCTCCAGCGGCAGGCTCGCAAGATCGGTTTTCACCAGCGGCAGCGGCTGGGCCGGGCGCGCGTTTTCGGTTTTTTTGGTCAGAAAATCCCACGTCGCGACCAGCATGTTTTTGTCGCCGTTATAGCCCGGCGTCGGCAGCGTATTATGGAATTTCCCGTCGCGATACTGGGGAGAAGCCTCCACTTCAGTGAGCTGCTCACCCTGCGGCGGCTGGCCGAATCCGGCATTCAGTACAAACGGTAAACTCGCAGCTGAAGCAATAATCATGATTAACACCACGCAGATGAAGAGAGGTTTTTTCATATCCAGACCCGAAAACGCGCCCCATCCGATAGTTTGCGCGGGGTAAACTTGATTATGAGTGAGTAAGCACTCATTATAGATATGATGATAAAGTCGTCAAGACGTTTTCGATCTTTGACATTCCGCGTTGCAGCGTGTCAAAGCACGTGTTTCAATCAGGGTTTTTATAATTGACAGGGGGAAAAATTTAGTGGCACGTCCGAAGAGTGAAGATAAAAAACAGGCCTTACTGGAAGCCGCAACGGTGGCGTTTGCACAGTCAGGTATTGCCGCCTCAACGTCGTTAATCGCCCGTAACGCGGGCGTCGCCGAAGGGACCCTGTTTCGCTACTTTCCCACTAAAGACGATCTGCTGAATGCCCTCTATCTGCACCTGAAGCAGGATCTCTGCCAGGCCATGCTGGCAAACCTCGATCGCACCATCACGCTGCCCAAAGAACATACCCGCAATATCTGGAACAGCTACGTGGACTGGGGTATTCGTAACCCCGTTTCTCATGCGGCTATCCGCCAGATTGGCGTCAGTGAAAAGCTGAGCGCCGAAACGGAACAGGCGGTGAAAGAGATGTTCCCGGAACTCCATGAGCTGTGCCGCCGCTCGGTGCGTCAGGTGTTTATGTCAGATGAATTTAAAACCTTTGGCGATGCGCTTTTCTTATCGCTGGCCGAATCCACGATGGAATTTGCCACTCGCGACCCTTCCCGCGCCGTTGATTTTAAAGCGCTCGGTTTTGAAGTGATGTGGCGCGGGCTAGCCCAGGAAGAGAGCGATGGACAGTAAATCCTTGCAGGAGCACGCAATGCGCGTGGCCCTTGAGTTGCCCTTTACTGAACACTGCTGGCCGTTTGGGCCGGAGTTTGACGTGTTTAAAGTGGGCGGAAAGATTTTCATGATCGTCGCGGTCGCGCACGTACGACCGCACGTCAGCCTGAAGTCAGACCCGGAGAAATCGCTGTTAAATCAGCAGATCTATCGCGGGATAGAGCCGGGCTACCATCTGAGTAAGAAGCACTGGATTTCCCTTTACGGCACCGACGACGTGACGCCGGAACTGGTTACCGACCTCATTCATGATTCCTGGAATCTGGTGGTGGATAAGCTGCCGAAAAAAGACCAGAAGTGGATCCGTCCGGTCTGATTGTTCGTCTGAGACGAACAGATTAAGCGCTCGAATTGCACTTATCTTTTTCCGCGTCCCGCTGTAATCTGCTTTCCTTTCGCGCCCGCGTGCGGGCGAATTTCATCACCAGGAGTTGTTATGGATATCATTTCTGTCGCCCTGAAACGCCACTCGACCAAGGCGTTCGACCCAAGCAAAAAACTGACCGCGGAAGAAGCGGAAAAAATCAAAACCCTGCTGCAGTACAGCCCGTCCAGCACCAACTCCCAGCCGTGGCACTTCATTGTGGCCAGCACCGAGGAAGGAAAAGCGCGCGTGGCAAAATCCGCCGCGGGCACCTATGTGTTCAACGAACGCAAAATGCTGGATGCTTCTCACGTGGTGGTGTTCTGCGCGAAAACCGCGCTGGATGACGCATGGCTGGAGCGCGTCGTGGATCAGGAAGAGGCCGATGGCCGTTTCAACACGCCGGAAGCCAAAGCCGCAAACCACAAGGGCCGCACCTACTTCGCCGACATGCACCGCGTGGATCTGAAGGATGACGACCAGTGGATGGCGAAACAGGTCTACCTGAACGTCGGCAACTTCCTGCTGGGCGTGGGCGCGATGGGTCTGGACGCGGTACCGATTGAAGGTTTCGACGCCGCTATTCTCGACGAAGAGTTTGGCCTGAAAGAGAAAGGCTTTACCAGCCTGGTGGTAGTACCGGTTGGGCACCACAGCGTGGAAGATTTCAACGCCACGCTGCCGAAGTCTCGCCTGCCGCTGAGCACGATTGTCACTGAGTGCTGATCTCCTCTGGCACGCTGGGATCCGGCGTGCCTGTTTTCAATACCGCGTACTCCCGTTGTGTATAGATGCATCCGTTAGCAGGCAAATTATTTGTAACAGCATAGAAATACTTATATCGGAAATTTCGCATACAATTTTATAATTAATAATTACGTTCTTTTATGTGATATCAACCAGTTATAGCCTCTCAGCACTCCAATCAATAACCCTCAAAAATATATCCATTTATTTTTTGTCACGCTCACGTTAATTATTCCCTTCTGGTGCAGCATTAATTAATGCGCATTTTGTATGAATTGTTACATGTCTATTTTTGTAATCGAGGTTGTGCATGTTTTTATGTGCGTCCATTTCACATAAAGAGAAATGGGAATACTTTTTCAAGGAATTACAAGGATAGATATATGAAAAATAAAAGTGCAGTGAGCACACAGGCTAATTCAAAGGTATTGCACGCCAAACTGGCGCCGACCTGCTTTGCGACCATGCTTGCACTGGGCATGATTATGCCAGCTCAGGCTGCCATCGTGGCAGGTAATACCGATAAACCGGCCATTCATACGGATGCAAGTGGCGCTACCATTGTTGATATCAACAAGGCGAGCGCAGGTGGAGTTTCCCATAACGTTTATTCCGAATTTAACGTCGACAGCAACGGCGTGATCCTGAATAACAGCGGCACAGCAACCAACACCCAATTAGCAGGCCAGATCAATGGCAACGCTAATATGGCCGGCGGCAGCGCTAAAGTGATCCTGAACGAAGTGCGTTCATCCGATCCGAGCCAGCTGAACGGCATGGTCGAAGTGGCAGGCCAGTCCGCGCAGGTGATTATCGCCAACCCATCAGGCATCACCTGTGACGGTTGCGGCTTTATCAATACCAACCACGCTACGCTGACCACCGGTACTGCCACCTACGACAACAAGGGTGATGTTAGCGGTCTGGATGTGAGCAAAGGTCAGGTGACCATCACCGGTAAAGGGATGGATACTCGTTCTACGCAGTACACCGACATTATTGCCCGTTCAGTGAAGGTCAATGCGAAACTTCAGGCTAACGAACTGAATATCGTCACGGGTAATAACCACATTGATAAATATGGCCGTGTGCAGAAGAAGTATGACAGCAGCAATGCCCCGGACGTAGCGCTGGATGTGTCTGCGCTGGGCTCCATGTACGCGAATAAAATCTATATGGAAGGCACTGACGCCGGTGTTGGCGTGCATATCGATCGTGCTGACCTGACGGCATCCGACACGCTGTCAATCAACGTTGAGGGTGTGGTCGAAAACAACGGCGGACGTATCAGCGGTAAAAATTCAGCTAACGTGATGGGAAGTGATGTCCTGAACCATAACGGTCAGATTACCTCTGAGGGTATGGTGTCCGTTACCGCAGACAACACGCTGGACAACACTAACGGCGTCATTAAAGCCGCGATGGTGAATGTTTCCGGCAAAAATACCGTTAACAGCCATGGTTCCATTCAGGGCAGCCAGAATACCTTTATTACCGCTGACTCGCTGGACAACAGCGACGGTGAAATTCTCAGCAATGGCGATTTGACGATCGGCCGCGCCTCCTGGAATTACAATGCGCAGGGCGTGAATAACACCCATGGCCGCATTGTTGCTAAGGGTGCCCTCAGCGTTGACGCTGCCAGCCTGAACAACTCCGCTGGCCGCGTAGAAACCAACGGTGCGATGAGCGTCAATGTCGACACGCTGACGAACGACAACGGTCTCATTTCCGCCGGGAACGGCTGGAACATGATTAGCGCCTCCATGCTGAATAACGATAACGGTGTGATTCAGTCTCTGGGATCTGACAGCCAGCTTCAGGTGAGCGGCAACAACATGCTCTCTAACCGCAATGGATCAATCCACAGCGACGGCTCTGTTTCAATCAATGGCGCGCTGGATAATATGTCCGGCACCATCGCAGCCGAAAAAGACCTCTTTATGTACGGCACGTCCTACTATTCTGACCTTGCCAGTAAGATGGAAGCAGGCGGCAATATCGACATGACCGTGACCGGTACGTTCCAGAACGCCGGAACCCTTAAAGCGGGTCAGGATATGATGTTAACCATCGGTTCTAATGGCTGGAATAACTATGGCGGCCCGGCGCAGAACAGCGGTTCCATCGCGGCTGGCGGTCGCCTGGCGCTGCAGATGAACAGCAGTCAGTTCGACAACAGCGGTGACATTACCGCTAATCAGATGGATCTTCAGCTGGCAGACCTGTCCAACAGCGGCTCGATCGTCAGCAAGAATGATATCAACCTGAACACCACTAGCCTGGAAAACCGGGGTAACGGTACGCTCGTCGCAGACCATAACATCAACATTACCGCCTCTTATCTGATGACCGATGCAGGCAGCCAGATCAACGCGGGTTCTGATGCCATGCTGTTTGTCATGAACAATCTGGACAACAGCGGTGACATCCGCGCGGCGCATGACATTAATCTCGACGTAATGGGCAGCTACGGCTGGTCTCAGAGTACCGCCTATAACTACGGCACGATGACCGCGGGTAATAAACTGAACGCACAGATGGACCGCGTAACCCTCATCAACGGCGGTACGCTGTCTGCTGATAACGGTATTACCCTGGTCAGCAACTACCTGACCAACAGCGGTAACATCACCAGTGCAAGCGGTATTACGCTGAACACGGCTAACGGCATTAACAACGAAGCCAGCGGTAATATTACCGGCGATCGCGTGTACACCATGGGTTACGTCAATAACATGGGTGTGATTAACGAGACCGGTACAGCAAATCAAGACAACGGTAGTAACACTGCTGATAACAATAATACCAACCCAGATTCAGATACCACGGCGAATAATAGTGGAAATACCACCGTTAAGCCAAACGGTACACCTGAAGGTAATGGCGTTTGGGAAAACGGCGTTGTCTATTATCCGGGCGATCTGTATTACGGGTATCCCATTCAGGATATCGTTTATTACCCAGGCGGCTACTCCATTTATACCGCGTAATCGTTTGAAATAAACCAAAGCCCCATTCCTGGAATGGGGCTATCTATTTTTTCGTTATATTCAGGATCCTTCGCGGTCCATAAAGTTATTTACATGACTAATTATCGATCTGGCCTCGTTCTGCTATCACTGCTCGCGTCACTTCCCGACACTGTACATGCTGAACCGGCCACCACTCAGCAGCAGGATCAGGCGAGGCACGAACAGCTTGCACCGCCTGGGAAGTCAGTCCTTTCATCAGAAGGCATGCTCGTAACTGATGCACTTGCACTGCCACATGAGACAGTGTGCTACGACATTCAGCATCTGAACATCGACAATACGCAGTCGCTTCCACACTGGCTCACTTTTCGCGATATCATTCGTCAGGCTGAGAATAACTGTATCGGCGTGAAGGGAATTAAAGCCATACATACGGCCGTGCAGAATCGATTAATATCCCACGGATTTATTACCACCCGCGTATTAATACCGGAGCAAAATTTGCATAAGGGAACGTTAACCCTGCGAATTCTGCCTGGACGCGTCAGTGATGTCATTATTCAGGATGAAAGCGGCCTCCCCGTTCATCGCTGGAATAACGTCCCACAAGGGCCGGACGATCTCCTCGATTTACGCGGTCTGGAACAGGGGCTGGAAAACCTGCAGCGTATTCCCGGTTCGCAGGCCAGTATTCGTCTGGTGCCGGGGGAAAATCCTGGCGATACCCGCATTGAGATCAAGCGCGACCAGCGTAAAGCCTGGCGACTGGGCAGCTGGTTTGATGATTCCGGTAGTAAATACACCGGACGGTACCAGGGGGGCCTGGCGCTGTATCTGGATAACCCCACCTCGCTCAACGATATGTTTTATGCCGCGTATGGCGGTGGCTTCAAAAATGAAAACGGCAAGCGTAACGATAATACCTCGGCGTTTTACTCCGTTCCCTGGGGATACTGGGCGCTGGAACTTTATGCCAGTCAGTACAGAACGACGCAGACTCTCCATAGCGGTGATTTTAACTACCGGTACAGTAGCGATGAAAAGTTAATGACCGCCGCGCTTAACCGCGTGGTTTACCGCAGCGCGAGCCAGAAAACCACGCTGGACTTTAAAGGGATCAAGCGGGATTCCCGCTACGATCTTAACGACGTGGAAGTGGAGGTTCAGCACCGGGACACCAGCAGCTGGCAGCTCAGCCTGGAACATTTAGCCTATCTTCCCTTCGGTCAGCTTACGGCAAGCCTCGGTTATCAACATGCCGCACCGTGGTTTGGTGAAGAACCCGATGCTGAAGAGATAGTGGGCAGTGCCGACGCGCAGGCGCGCATCATTACGCTGAGTGCAGACGGTACTTTCCCGTTCAAACTGGGCAAGTTTTCCCTCAGCTATGAACCGCATTTCAAGCAACAGACCACTCCGGACAGGCTGACCCAGCCCGATAAGTTCACCATCGGCAACCGCTGGACGGTGCGCGGCTTTGACGGAGAGTCCTCATTGTATGCCGACAAAGGGTGGTATCTGCGCAACGATATCAACCTGAATCTGCCGGTATGGGGAATGCAGCCGTACATTGGCGCAGACTATGGCGAAGTCAGCGGCTCAGAAAATGATTACTGGAGCGGGGCGCACATTGCCGGTGCGGTCGCAGGCGCGCGCGGGATAAAAGGCTATCTGGGGTATGACCTTTTTGCGGGTGTGCCTCTGGCAAAACCGGATGAGATGCATACCAGTCCCGTCACGCTTGGGTTTTCGGTGCAATGGCAGTACTGACGGAGAAAGTCTAAGAAAGGACGCGGGAGCGTTAACCCTTGTCGGAGAGGGTAAATACAATGATGATTTACCCTCTTCAGGCTCTAATGAACACGCTGACATTCTCTTTGATTACGCTGGCAAATACATTGCTAAACGCCCGCACGATTCGCGTGCTGATACTGTCCACTTTCAGCCTTTACTGGCTGGTGCTGCTCCATATTCCCTGGCCGAACAGCGGCGATTACGGCATGAACTTGCCCATGAACCTGCTGAGCTGGGGCATTATCTCACTGCTGGGTTTGATAGTTTGGCTATTACAGCGGGAAAAAACGGTGCGCTTCACCCCTACCGGTTTGCTGATGCTGGCTAGCGCGATACTGTTTACCGTTCCGGCTTTCTGGTCCCCGCACGAGGCCTTACCCATCGCTCTGCCGAGGCTTGTCGGCATCTGGGGCGGAGCGTTGGTTTATATCACGCTTCTGCAGCAACCCATTCGCGAAAATGAAACCGTTGCCCTCTTTTACCTGTTGGCCGCCGCAGCTGTTATTGAGTGCACCCTCTCTCTGGCCGGGTTTTACTGTCCTCAATATTTGCCTTTTCCACTCAATTCGCTGGCGGAAATATATGACGGGCACGCGCCCGGCATCTTTCAACAGCTCAACGTGACCGCCTCATTTCTCGCGACCGGGCTTGCCGCCCTGCTCTATCTTCTTGCCGATACGCGGCGCGCGCTTTATCTGCCGCAAGCCGAGCGTGTGCGATTCGTGGCCATCAGCGTCGCCATTATCGTGATAACGGCGACGCTGGTGCTCTTCCATTCCCGTATTGGCTGGATGGGCGGAATCACGGCCATAGGGTGCGCATCGGTATTGTTCGCACAGGCTCGTTTTCGACATCGCACTACACGCTGGCGGCGCACGCTGATAATCCTGTTACCCGTACTCGGCGGCCTGCTCAGCACGATGATACTTCAGCAGTCGGTTGTGGCATCGCTCCTGCATGAAGGTTCTAACCACCAGCGCTGGGTGACCCTGGCGTACACGTTGCGCATGATCGGCGTCCACCCCTGGCAGGGCTGGGGGCTGGGGATGTTCGAATCTGCATTTCAGCTCTTTATGGCCGCGTTACCCGGTGACAACCCGAGCCGCGAAATGATGCAGCACCCGCACAACGAAACGCTCTTTATCTGGGCTGAAGGCGGCGTACCGGCGCTGGCGGGGGGCGTGGCGCTGCTGTTGGGCTGGATGGTACTGTGCCGCCGACGCAAAAACCTCTGGCAGTGGGCGGCGTTGTTAACCACGCTGCCGATCCTGCTGCATACGCAGGTGGAGTTTCCGCTTTACTATTCTGTGGCGCATTTCTTTGCCGTGCTGCTGCTGATGGCGGCTTCAGAAGGGAATGCTACTGCTTTCACCATGCGCCCTGCCCTGATCCGTCTGCCGCTGGTTGCTATTGCGTCATACGGCATCGTACTCTCCTTCCAGCTCTTTTCTGCCAGCATCGCGCTCGGCAATTTTGAAACTGCCCGGCTTGCGGATCGGCAGAGCATTACTCGTCTGCATGTTCCATGGCTGATGCAGATGCGCTATCAGCGCGATATTACACTGTTGCATCTGGCGAATTTCAATGAACACGGAGATTTGGCGGAACTGGAAATGTTCATGCGTAGTAACGCCCAGTGGATAAAGCTGCATATGGAAGAAGATGCGTATAACGATCAGATCAATATTCTTTATTTTTTAAACCGGCATACAGAAGCAGAAAAATTAAAAACCGAAGCCCATCGCTTAATGCCGTGGGACGACAGATTTAAACCTTGAGAGATAGCTCATTAATATTAAGCCGCGTGATGGTACGCGGCTTAATATATTTCAAGATATAATTTAAATACAGACTTAAGTAATTTAAAACGGACTCTACGTTGCCAGCTGGATCTGTAATTCTCATCAGTATTTAGGTCGTAGTGGAAGACGCCCAGATGTGATAACGGCACAGCTTAAGCCAGAGAAGCTCGTGGTAAAAGCAGTGGAATTAGCTCTGGCGGTGCGAGAGGCGAGAGAATTAAAAAGAAGCACGGGTGAAGAATACGAGGCCGGGCATCCTGCCCGGTTTATCTCAAATGAATTTACTGATAGGTTAGGTTCAGCGTTGCAATCCCGTTAGCGTTGCCAGGTTTTACCTGACTCTTCGTTTGATAATAATGGGCGGTTATTGGTAAGATTTCCTGTCCTCCATTAGATCGCATAAGGTTTAGCAGTTTATTTAATTCCAGAGACTGACCATCATACAGTATTTCAATACCCACACCATCCGCCACTCCGGGCTGACCTTGATTACTTAAAGACAACACTGAATCTTTAGATGAGTCAGGATTTTTAACCCCAGTCAACATAATATTAATATTTGCATTTGCATCACAGCTAAGTACCATATTTTGAGTGACACTGTTGTCCGGTGAAAAGCCTATTTGTGATGAGAATTTATCAACGCTGACATTTCCCATATCAAACAGCAACTTATCATTCATCAACGTACATTTATCAGAAAAGACCTTCACTGATGATGTCAGATTAATGTCTGAGGTTTTTTTCGTATAACCTGTGTAATTATATTCAACCTTTGTGTTAATTACTGAAGGAATAGTCAAAAGAGCGCCAGGGTTTAAAGACTGGGCTATTTTTACCAACTTTGCTTTTATTTGGACTGTGACTGAGGAATTTTGAGTACCATGCACCCAATGACATTTCAATCCGTAATATGAATTATTATTCCTAAAATAATCCTGTGAAGATTCTGCACCACATACTGAAAAACCAGAAAAATCACTAATAGTGAAATAATATTTTATACCCACTCCGGCAAGATTTGTTGCAAAAACACCATCAAATCCAGAAACACTCTGAGTAGGTACGACTAAAAATTTGAACCATAAATCTCTATCAGCCCCTCCGGTATCCAGAATACCATTGCATGTCAATGTTGTTCCGATCAAAGGATTTATAAAATCACTTTCCTGACCAACAGGATCGTCCCTTTGAAAATGAACATCACCCGAAAGGACGACAGATACGGGATTGCTGGTGCATACATTTTCATCCGATCCTACAGCGAAACAACTCTGTGAGAACGAAATAAATAACAACATCAATAAAACACAGTATTTCATACGAGATTGTAAGCCCATCAGCCAAATTACTACCCGAAGAATAGGTCTCTAAATCAATATTTGAAATGAATATTTAGTCTTTTACAGGACCGTGGCTAATTATAATTTACAACAAACGTCACCGTCACATTCGCACTTCCCACCATAACACTATCCAAAACAGCCACATATCTCGCTGAAAAATCCATCGTCACCGAAGCCTGCCCTGGCTTCAGAACAACGCCCGCGCTGGTTTCTCCCGGTGCGATGCGCTGACCCTTACTGTCATAAATCCCCAGAGCCAGACCGCTGGCTGAATCAGCACCCGCGTCGAGAGCATAGAGACCAGGGTTCTGCGTATCTGCCATGCCCGAAAATGTCACCGTCGCCTCGCTGGCCGCCGGGCCGCAATTCTCCAGGCTAAGCGTAAAAGGTTTAGCCGGAGAAATATCCCCAATCCGTCTAAACTGCGGCCCTGCGACAGCCCCCATATTGACCGTTTTATTTTTTGAATCCGGTGCCAGCTCGCAGGTATTATCCTGAATGGTTCCAGAAATACTCACCGTACCATCATGAGCTTGAGCCGCCGAAATAAATAACACCATCAGAAGAATAATCACACCTTTCCATTGTCCAGAAGTCATTAAGTAATACTCACTGATAGGTTAAATCGAAATACATCACAGCCGAGGCCTCACCCGCAGTGACGGGATAACGTGTAGATTTGTAGCGCAGCAGGAACGAAAGCGTGTTATTTCCTGCATCCAGTTCAAACGTCTGTGGGGCTTCCTCGTTAAATGGTATGGTTTTACCGCTGTTGTCCAGTAACTCTACGCCAACCCCTGTTGCCACCGTCCCACCAGTCCCGTTATCTGTCACCGCCAATAATGTAGGGTTATCTACATCAGACGTGCCGGAAAATGTCACCTGAATCGTCGTCAGCTTGTCGTAGCAATTTGAGAGATTAATGTTCATCGCCTTAAATGCAGAAGTGCTTCCCACAGACGGGAAATCTTTGCCGGAAAAGGTGCCGATCTTCACTTTCTGATTTTCGCTTCCCGTATCCACCTCACAACTACTGGCGATCACGTTGCCGGTGACCGCCAACGTTGAGTCCGCAGCCGACACGCCTGAAGGCAGCAAAAAAATCATTAAAGCGCCTGAGAACATCATCAAAAATAATGGCTTCTTCATGTTCATCCCTGTTAGCGGCAGATAACGTTCATCTGGGTAATAGCGGCGTTTTCTGCATCTACAGGCAGTTGATAGTCTACGCTACAAGCCTGATCGGCCCCCTCACCCCACTGAACCTTTAGCTTGCCCTTCGGTGCAAGTCCTGAGAGGTAGACCTGACCGTCTTCCCCGACAATGCTGCCTGTGCCTTCATCGTCGCGCGTGACGGTGGCGCCAAACGGAATCGGCTCGCTGTTGTGCAGCATTGTCAACAGTGCACGAATCCCCACATGGGCTTTAAATGAAGCACGCACCAGTGCCCCTTTGGTCGGTACCACGTCAACTACGGCATCATCAATATCCACTTTGTCACCCAGCGTTGTGGTATCCAGCGCAATGCGGTTTTTGCGGTAGGTATTGGCGTATGGCACGACGGCATACCCGCGCCAGTCAGTCTTCACGCCGGTGGCATTTGCAACGCGCACGCGGTTCGCACCCGGGGCTTCAATCAGTACATTAGTTTCTCCCAGCGGCTGGCTGAGGGTCACTCCGTGACGATGGGCGACTACGCCGCCAGAGATACCGTAGTTAACCTGTTGGGAATCACCGTTATCGCTGTAGTTGTAGCTGATGTTAGAGCTGCCGTAACTGCCTTGATGAGCCAGACTGGCATTGCCGCTATTGCCTGCTCCGTTGTTGGCAAAACCTTGCTGCACGCTGTAGCTCAGGTTGTTACCTTCCAGGAGGGTGCCGCTGATACCGGCATTACGCGTGGCGCTACCGTGGTTGTCATGGTTTGCGCTGTAGGTGGCAAAGGCGTTATTTGGCGTAGTCGTGTCTTTTGGCGACAGCCACTTGCCGATAGGCAGAGAAACGTTAAAAGCGACTATTTTATCCGCCTCCGGCTGGCCAGAGGATTTGCTGTAGTTGTAGCTCAGACCGAGGTTGATATCGTGCCACGACGTGTTGTACCCCACCTGTAACAGTGTATCCTTACCCTCGGTGTGCCAGTAGGTCTGCTGACTACCGCTCACATATAATGAACCCAGTTCTCCCAGCTGCTGGGAAATGTTGACCTGCAACTTGCCACGTTTGGTGTAGTAAAGGTTGTAATAGTCATACCAGTGAGGATGGTCATTGCCCGGATCGGTATCTTCGTTCTCCGGATCGCTGTTATAACCATCCATATGCTTATAGGTAGTGTCTGCGAAGGTGTAATACCCGGATGTGGAGTAGCGATAACCCAACAGCTGGAAGTTAGTGCCAAAGTCGTTAAGGGATTTAGCGTACAGCAAGCGCAGCGACTGCCCGGTATGCTGCGTGTCGTCAATCAACGTACTTTTCGCGCCAGTGATATCTGCAGACAGAGCGCCCCAGTCTCCCATATTGACCCCCGCTCCTAACGCAACGGCTTTGTAATTGCTGGAGAACTGCGTGCCGCCATAAAGGGTAATGCCGTGCGACAGACCCCACATCAGGGTACCCTGACCAAACGGAGTCTGATCCTGTTGATCGTTGCTGGTACGGTACTTCGCGGCGGTAAGAGAGTACTTTAGACGCCCTTCTCGTTGTAGCAACGGCACCGCCGAGTACGGCAGGCTGTACGTTTGTGTTTTCCCATCCTGCTCTTTGACTTCGACCATCAGGTCTCCGCTCGAAGATGTCGGGAAAAGATCGTTAATAGCAAATGCACCCGGTGCAACATAGGTCTGGTAGACGATATAACCGTTCTGTTTAATCGTGACCTGAGCGTTACTGTTAGCAATGCCGCGCACCGTTGGCGCAAACCCTTTAAGGCTGTCCGGCAGCATGTTGTCATCAGAAGCCAGCTGTACGCCGCGAAAGCTGATGCTGTCGAAGACCTCACCGGAGGTATAGCTATCTCCAGCTGTCAGCTCGCTTTTCATAGAGATAATGGTGCGTTCAATAAAGCCGCTGACGTGCTCCCACTCGGTTGATGTTTGCCCATTACTGCTGGTATTACGGTTAAAGGTAGAGTAATCGCGATAGCGCCACGGGCCAACGTTAACCCCTCCGTTCAGGCCGAGAAAGTTGCTGCTGCTTTTACCACTCTGATCTTTGCTGTTGGATCCGCTGAAGCTGTAGTTCATCAGCAGGGCATTAATGCCCTGATCCCATTTTTCTGGTGCAATATAGCCTCGCGCGGTGTTCTTCAGCGCCACCTGCGGTACGCTGAGATCCAGACGCTGATGGCCAAAATCAAAGCTTGCTGTCGCGCCGTCAATCAGGGAAGCAATAGTGATACATTGCCCGTCAGCAGCCTGCTTTTTATCGTCAGGAATGTTAAGTTCAATATCCATATCTGACAGCGTTTTTGCTGACAGACATGCCACCAACCCCGTGTCATCCACAGTTTTGGCGTTGGGATTAACCTCTTTTTGTGCCCTAAATTCCACGTCACGGCTGACCACAAAATCATTATTCAGGTAAATATCAACGCGATAGGTGCCTGGCGCCTGGCCGCCACCCGCCTCAAAGCTCGAGAGATCGGCCACTTGCCCTTTG
This sequence comes from Enterobacter sp. E20, assembly GCF_000801755.2. Lineage (NCBI taxonomy): Bacteria > Pseudomonadati > Pseudomonadota > Gammaproteobacteria > Enterobacterales > Enterobacteriaceae > Enterobacter > Enterobacter sp. E20. The sequence goes on along the minus strand of NZ_CP012999.1, from coordinate 1,119,164 downwards.
CCGTCGCTCAGAAAGGCCGGGTTAAAATACTCATCCGCCAGTACACAGCCTGAAAACAGGCTGGCGCCAATCATCAGCGCCAACGGCGAAATGCGCCAGCGCACTACTGATAACATGCGTTTTTCTTTCCGGATACCCATCGTGTCCACCACAGTTAAGCTTTACAGCTCAGCTCAGCGGTCACCGCGCCGTAGTCATTCAGCGTCTGGTATTTGACGGCACCAGCCCCTTTGATCGTCTGGCTGCTTTTTGGCGGCACCATCATGTTCGGCTGTTTTATACCGGCAACAGTAAAATTGACCAGGGTGATGAAATAAGGCGATGGATTAGAAATAGTGAGGTTTGGGCCTTCTGACTGGCAACGCAACATGGCAGCGGCATCGACTGGCTTAACAGTGAGGTGCGCCGGGCGAACAAAAAGTTTGATCACAGACTGGGTAGCAATCTGCAAGGAGTTACCCGTCAGGGTGGTTTTATCCAGCGATGGAATCGCTTTATTATTGAGATAGAAAACGGATTCTTTATCTTCAGGCAGAGCCGGGCCGCTATAGATAATACGCAGGATGTTGACCTTGCCGGGTTTTAATACAAATAATGGCGGCGTGACGACAAAAGATGGCACTTTATTACCCTTATCGTCTGATACCCAGGACTGGACCAGGAAGGATTCATGCAGTTCGCTGTTAGTCACATTAATACTGGCCTGTTTAGCGTCCTGCGGATAAATCACACGAGTCGCCCCTAAAGCTACACCCGCAGCAGCAGCATTATTTGACAATGCGAGGGAAATGACAGAAGCCATTAAACCAACAACGGTTAACAAAACGCGTACATAGTGTGATAATGTCAAAATAGATTTCATAGCAAATTCCGAAATAAAAGTTATGTAATCCTTGTTCCTTTTCCTGTGCTGCTTACTGATAGATTACTGAGAAGTTTACCGCCGCACTGGCGTCGCCTGCTACAACCTTTTCAGAAACCGACCGATATTTTGCGGTAAAATATAAAACGGACTCTCCATCAAGAAGTGGATATTGTGAAAGCGGTGCTGAGTTAGGAATAATTAAATTTCCTTTACTGTCAAAAATACCGATCCCCATGCCTTTCGCTGCATCTGGGCCAAACCCGGCCTTAAAAACCTGTGGGTCATTCGCATCGGTTGTACCCGTAAAAGCCACCGTGGCAAACTGAAATAGCTTATTACTGCAGTTAACCAATTTGATCCAAAAAGTCTTCGGTGCAGCCCAACTGCCGGGCGACGGGAAACTTGCTGCCAAAACTGGATCCATCATGACGATTTGATGAAGACTTTGTGCTTCTATGGAACAGGGGGCATTAACCACTGAACCATAAAAATGCATATCGCCCCCCGTCAGATTATTAGAACTACTGGCGCAAGCAAAGAAACTGAGTAACGGTGTAATAATTATTATTAAAAACAGACGAAACATTTTCTCTTGCTCATTAAGAATAATTATATGACGCGAAATGCGCGCTCTCCCTTTGTTCCGGGAGAGCGTTTTGATCAGGAATAGGTAACCTGGAATGTTGCTACTGATTCCACTGCCCCTGCAGTAGCGGCATCAGCAGTCGTCACGTAATCCACACTCATCGGGATTTTGTTCGTTCCGGTAGACAGAATTTGCTTCGAGGACTCTTTTTCCACGTTCAGTTTGTTACCATCTGGGCCAAACAACTGCAGCGCAACGCCCTTTGCCGCACCAGAACCCGCGGTATTCGCCAGCACGCCGGCCTGGTCTGGACTGGACTGGCCATGGAAGGTCACTGTCGCGTTTGTATAGGTGGTCACATCGCAATTTTCCAGGCTGATATTGAACGCCTTAGCCTGACCAGAGGTCTCACCTTTAGCACCCATGCTGTCCAGAGTAACCTGATCGAGAATCACGATACCGTGTTCAGAATCAGCACTCACGGAGCAAGGTGCATTCACAACAGACCCCATAAACTGGATTGTGCCGCCGCTTACCGTCAGTGTCGTACTTGCTGCCTGTGCAGTAAACGCAGTACCAGCGATAAAGGACGCGGCAATAATAGCCAAAACTTGCTTTTTCATTATTCAAAACTCCATAAACAAACTTAAAATTATCCTTGCCATGTTTCAATAACCCACGTTGTTACCACGTTTTATTGACAGGAATATTGTTTCCGGTATCAATCCATCTCTCAACTTCAAAAAAGTCCTTTTCAGGATTTCAAACAGGACAGAAAGCGTAAAGACATTACACAGACATAACGAATATAGTGTTGCAATAAGCAAGGATTATGCCTGCAAATTTATTATGGAGTGATTTATTTACCCTGGAGTTTATCGTTGAAAAAAATATTATCTGCACTTCTTAGCTGTGTTATTTCGTCCAGCTGTTTTTACGCTAACGCCACCGTTAATATTGGCGGCACACGTTTGCTTTATGACGGTGCGAAGAAAGAAGTGTCATTGAGCGTACGTAATCCGGATAGCACACCCTATTTAATCCAGACGGTGGTGAGCAATCTCAACGACGATGCGCAAAAACCGCCGTTTGTCATCACTCCGCCTCTTTATCGTCTGAATGGGGGCAAGGAGAACCTGATGCGCATAATCCTTGCAGGTACGCTGCCGCAGGATAAAGAGTCAATGTACTGGCTGCGCGTTAAAGCGATCCCTTCAGCACCGCGTGAAAAGAATACTCTGCAGATAGCTGTTGCCACCAGTATTAAGCTGATCTATCGCCCGGATGCGCTAAAAGGCGCTGATGTGGAAAAAGAGAGCGAAAAACTGAGCTGGCGGATAACCGGTAACCAGCTGGAGGTTAAAAACCCGACACCGTATTTCATTAATTTTAATGAAATTACAGTGGCCGGGAAAAAATTATCCAATGTCACCTGGGCAGCACCGGGAAGTACCGCTTCGTTTACCCTGCCTGCAGGTGTGAATGGCGGAAATATCCAGTACAGCGTCATCAGCGACTTCGGCGCTGTCGGCAATATGCACTCTCATTCAGCATAAAATGGTTATGACTATGTTTAATCTCAAATACGTTTTTTTGTCACCAGTAGCATGTCTTTTGCTCTCTGCTGGTATGGTCCATTCTGCTTTTGCAGCTGACCCGGTTGCCATTAACGTAACCGGAACGGTTGTCGCTTCACCTTGTACGATTGATGACTCCGCCGCCTCGGGCTTAACTATTCCGCTTGGCACATTGCAAAGCGCCGACCTCAACGCAGCAGGAAGTAGCTCAGCATGGGTACCCATTAACGTTAAGTTTAAAAGCTGCCCGGCGGGTACCTCAAGCATTACCGCGACATTCCACGGAACAGCTGACGATGACGATGCTACAACACTCTACAGCAATACAGCGGTCGATGACGGTACAAACTTAGCGGCGAAAAATGTCGCGGTTCAGCTGGAAGGTTTGGAAAGCGAACCTTACGGCGATGGCAAAACGGCGACCATCGACATTGCTTCAGCAGGTGCAACCCCCACCTTTAAAATGCAAACGCGTGCCTTCAGTAAAGCCGGTGGCGTGACGCCAGGCAGCATTAAAGCCGCCATCACCATGTCGTTCACCTATAACTGACAGGCTGGCTTATCGTATGCTTGATCCGGAAACGGCCAGTGGATGGCGGTTTCCGGGTATATTTTCGATGTTGAGTGCTGAAAGGGATTTATTTTTTCTCACGCTGCCGTTCACTTCCTGCTTCATCCCCTTTCGTCCTCTATTGAACGTTACCCCCATTACTCGTTCTTGTCTCCGTCAAAACAACGCCTAATATCTTGTGTAATTTGGTGGGGTAAGCACGAACCTTTTCGTACTGGCAGCGCTTTTATCAGCCTCTGATATACTCGTAGTGATATTTCTCTGGGAATGCTGTGCGCTATGAAACCTGAAAATTACATTATAAAACTTATTGGTGAGCTCTCTGAACCCGCGCGTATAAGAGTCGGCCGCCAACGCCAAATCATCTCACTCGATCAACTTGAAGAACCGATGACGTTCATTCTTCACTCCGGCATCGTCGCCGTCTACCGTACGAGAGACCAGCTTCTGCTGAAGTTTATCGAAGCCCCGATGATCGTTGGCATGAATGACCTTATTGATACCAATGCGGGCTTTTATATGCAGGCCTGCGGTGAGATTAGATATGAAATCAAACCACGAAAATCCACACTTGAAATTATTAACAATCGCAATCTTTGGCAGGAAGCCGCCTATTCGTATATGTATGCCATAAAACGGTTACTGCAAGCTCACGAAACTTCGGTTGGGTTGTCTACATACGAGTTGATTCGTTTAAACCTTGTGTCACTAATGACCGAAAAAGAGGACCTTCGTCTGTCGATTAATGCCTGTGACTATATACAGGAAAAAACTCATCTTTCGCGCAGTCGAATTATGAAGATCCTGAGCGATTTGAAAACAGGCAACTATATTAAAATTGAACGTGGGCTCTTAATGGCAATAAACAGGCTTCCGGATAACTACTGACCCGGTAAACCAGGTTTATTTGTTCTGCTCCGCCAACCATGCCATTGCCCTTTCTCCCGCCTCATCCACCGGTAAATACACCAGCAGCCGCGACCCGTTTCGCGGCGCGGAGTACCAGTACATCTGCTGCAGCGTAAAATCCCCCAGCTCGGGATGGGTGAACAGCTTGAGCTGGTTCTCCACGCCGCGCACGTCGTTGCGCTGGTGCCACAGGATTTTAAACTCTTCTGACACCGCAAAGAAGCGCGCCAGTTTGGCCTCCCACAGCGGATCGCCCCGGTGCTCGGCCATCGCTGCCCGGAAATAGGAGACAAATATCGGCAGCACATCGTCACGTCTGCCGAGACGCGCGCGCCACGCCGGATGGGTGAGGAACAGATAAATACAGTTGCGGTCTTCCGGCGGGATTTCATTGAAATCGACGCCCATCAGGTGCCCGAAGCTGTCGTTCCACGCCACGATGTCGAAATTCGGTTTCTGAATGCTGGCGGGTTTAGGCATCAGCGTATCCAGCAGGCGGCGCGTGCCCTCGCTGATACCCTCGCAGCAAACCGCCTGCGGCGCTTCACCCGGCGGCAACCCGGCTAACACAAACAGGTGTCGGGCCTCGGTCGGAGTGCATTGCAGCGCTTTTGCCACAGCCGCCATCACCGCGCTGGACGGATTGACGTCCCTGCCCTGCTCAAGCCAGGTGTACCAGGTCACTCCCACGTCCGCGAGCATCGCTACCTCTTCCCGGCGCAGACCCGGCGTGCGGCGACGACCGCTGCGCGGCAGGCCGAGACGCTGCGGATCGAGGCTTTCGCGTCGCGCGCGTAAAAATGCCCCCAGCTGTTTTCGGGTGTCATCCTGAAGTGAGACGACGGGTTCAGACATCAAGGCCATAAATCCCCCTGCATGGTAGTGGCAGTACCAGTATAAGCAAGAACTGGTACCCGTTTATCAGATGGTTGATGCTACGACCATCTGTTGAATGACGCAATGGAGTTACCATGAATACGTCAGTTGTTTCACCGGGCCGCGCTGGCCTGATATTGCTGCTAACCGGCCAGATGCTGCCGATGATTGATACCTCAATCACCAACGTCGCGCTTGATGCCATCACCCACTCGCTGCACGCGACCGCCACCGAGCTGGAGCTGATTGTCGCGCTCTACGGCGTAGCCTTCGCCGTCTGCCTCGCGCTCGGCAGCAAGCTGGGGGATAACTTTGGCCGTCGGCGTCTGTTCATGTGGGGCGTCGCGAGCTTTGGCCTGGCCTCGCTGCTGTGCGGGATGGCGGGGAACATTGAACAGCTGCTGGCCGCACGCATCGTTCAGGGGGCGGGGGCCGCGCTGATCGTGCCGCAAATTCTTGCTACCCTGCACGTGACGCTGAAAGGTACGGCGCACGCTAAAGCCATCAGCCTGTTTGGCGGCATCGGTGGGATTGCGTTTATCGTCGGCCAGATGGGCGGCGGCTGGCTGGTGTCGGCGGATATCGCCGGGCTGGGCTGGCGTAACGCCTTCTTCATCAACGTGCCGATTTGTCTGGTGGTGCTGGGGCTGAGCCGACATTTCGTACCCGAAACCCGTCGCGAGACGCCGTCACGCATCGACTGGACCGGAACCGTGCTGCTGGCGATCATTCTTTGCTGCCTGCTGTTCCCGATGGCGCTCGGCCCACAGTGGCACTGGTCGTGGCCGCTGAAGGTTATGCTTCTCGCCATTATTCCTTTGGGCTGGCTGACGGCGATGAATGCGCGCAAAAAGGAGCGTGAGAATGCCCACCCGCTGATCCCGCCGCGCCTGCTGCAGCTTCGCAGCGTTCGCTTTGGCATTCTGATTGCGATGCTCTTTTTCAGCGTCTGGTCCGGGTTTATGTTCTGTATGGCGCTGACCATGCAAACCGGTCTGGGGATGGCACCGTGGCAGTCCGGAAACAGTTTTATCGCGCTGGGCGTAACTTACTTTATTTCGGCGTGGTTCGCGCCGCGGCTGATTGCTCGCTACAGCACCAGTACCATTCTGCTGACGGGTCTGACGATCCAGATTGCCGGCCTGCTGGCGCTGATCGCTACGTTCCGCGTCTGGGGAATGGAGAATACCGCCCTGACGCTGGCGCCCGCGACCGGGCTGGTCGGCTACGGGCAGGCGCTGATCGTGAACAGCTTCTACCGCATCGGGATGCGCGATATTCAGCCTGACGACGCGGGGGCCGCGAGCGCCATTCTCAGCACGCTGCAGCAGGCCGCGCTGGGGCTTGGCCCGGCCATTTTTGGCGCGATTTTGCTCCACGCGCTGCAAAACCATCACGGGGATTACACCCAGGCGGTGAACGTCTTCCTGATGGTGGAAACGGCGATGATGGTGGTGCTCGCCCTGGCGACGCTGCGCATCCGCCATAGCCTGTGCCTGCCGGTGGTGAAGGTCTGCCAGGCCACCAAATAAGCCCGGGAATTTGCATAATAGATCCGCAGCCGCCATTATGGGGCTGCATCAATACAGGAGACGTTATGCAGGAATTAATTGCTCAGGTTGAAGAGTTAGGCATTGAAATTAATCACACCACCTCTTTAGTGATTATCTTTGGTATTATTTTTCTTACCGCCATCATCGTTCATTTTATTCTGCACAAAGTGGTGCTTCGCGCTTTCGAAAAACGCGCGCAGGCCAGCAGCCATTTATGGCTGCAGATCATTACCCAGAATAAATTATTTCACCGTCTGGCCTTCACCCTTCAGGGGATAATCGTCAACGTTCAGGCGGTACTGTGGCTGCAAAAGGGCAGCGAAGCGGCGGAAATTCTCACTACCTGCGCAAAGCTGTGGGTCATGGTGTATGCCCTGCTCTCCTTCTTCTCGCTGCTGGACGTGATTTTTAATCTGTCGCAGAAAATGGCCACCGCATCGCAGCTCCCGCTGAAGGGGATCTTCCAGGGCATCAAGCTGGTGAGCGCCATCCTGGTGGGGATATTGATTATCTCCCTGCTGATCGGCCAGTCCCCGGCGATTCTGATCAGCGGTCTGGGCGCCATGGCCGCCGTGCTGATGCTGGTGTTTAAAGACCCGATACTCGGACTTGTGGCCGGGATCCAGCTTTCCGCCAACGACATGCTCAAGCTCGGCGACTGGCTGGAGATGCCCAAATACGGTGCCAACGGCACGGTAACGGACATCGGTCTGACCACCGTTAAAGTGCGCAACTTCGATAATACGATTACGACCATTCCGACGTGGGCGCTGGTCTCCGACGCCTTTATCAACTGGAGCGGCATGTCAGCCTCCGGCGGGCGACGCATTAAGCGCAGCCTGAATATTGATACCGCCAGCATTCATTTTCTCGACGAGCAGGAGCAGCAGAAACTCATTCAGGCGAAGCTGCTGAAGCCCTATCTGGCCGCGCGACATGAGGAAATTAGCCTGTGGAATCAGAAGAACGGTGAAGGGGAATCGGTATTAAATCTGCGTAAGATGACCAATATTGGTACCTTCCGCGCCTACCTGAATGAATATCTGCGCAACCATCCGCGTATTCGCAAAGATATGACGCTGATGGTGCGCCAGCTAGCGCCTGACGCGAATGGTTTGCCGATTGAAATATATGCCTTCACCAACACGGTGGTCTGGGCAGAATATGAGGAGATTCAGGCCGACATCTTCGACCATATTTTCGCGGTGGTGGATGAATTTGGGCTGCGTATTCATCAGTCCCCGACCGGAAACGATATTCGCTCGTTGACTCTACAGCATCGGTGAGGTGGGTTGCCGGGCGTGAAGGCTGGTGCAGTCTGGTGCCATCACCCCGGCCCTCTCCCACAGGGAGAGGGAGAAAAGCGGATCACTTTTTGCGGGAAATCTTAAACGCCACAAACAGGAAGATAACCCACACCGGCAGCAGCATCGCCGAAAGACGCATCTCATCCATAGTGCACATCAGCACCAGAATCAGCCCGAGGAAAGCGATACAGATGTAGTTCCCCGCCGGGTAAAGCAGCGCTTTGAACTGCGTCTCGCGTCCCTTGCGGCGCATCGCGGCGCGAAAGCGCAGGTGCGCAAGGCAGATCATGATCCAGTTCAGCAGCAGCGTGGCAACAACCAGCGCCATCAGCAGGCCAAAGGCCTCTTTCGGCAGCAGATAGTTAATCAGCACCACCAGCGACGTAATGGCGCCGGAAAGTAACAAGGAATTCACCGGCACGCCGCGACGGCTGACGCGGGTGAGGAACTTCGGCGCGTTGCCCTGCACGGAGAGGCCGAACAGCATGCGGCTGTTGGAGTAAACGCCGCTGTTATAGACCGACAGAGACGCCACCAGAATGACGAAGTTCAGCGCCGAGGCCACCACGTTGCTGTTCAGATCGTGGAAAATCATCACGAACGGGCTGCTGTCGGACTTCACTTCCACCCACGGATAGAGCGCCAGCAGCACCACCAGCGAGCCGATGTAGAACAGCAGAATCCGGTACACCACCTGGTTGACCGCTTTGGGAATGCTTTTATGCGGGTCGCGCGCTTCCGCGGCGGTAATGCCGATCAGCTCTAGTCCACCGAAGGAGAACATGATCACTGCCAGGGAGAGGATCAGCCCTTTCCAGCCGGTCGCCAGGAAGCCGCCGTGCTGCCACAGGTTGTCGATCGTGGCGCGCTCGCCGCCGTGGCCAGAGAACAGCAGCCACAGGCCAAAGCCGATCATCCCGATAATCGCCAGCACCTTGATCAGCGCAAACCAGAACTCGGTTTCGCCATACAGGCGCACGTTGACGAGGTTAACGGCGTTAATAATGATGAAGAAGGCCGCCGCCCAGATCCATGTCGGGACGTCCGGCAGCCAGTACTGCATGTAAATGCCTGCGGCGGTCAGCTCCGCCATCCCCACCAGCACGAACATTACCCAGTAGTTCCAGCCGGACAGGAAGCCAGCAAACGGGCCCCAGTATTTATAAGCAAAGTGCGCGAAGGAGCCTGAAACCGGCTCTTCAACGACCATTTCGCCAAGCTGGCGCATGATCAGGAAGGCGATAATCCCGGCGATACCGTAACCCAGCAGCACCGCCGGGCCAGCCATCTGAATAGCGGGGCCGATGCCGAGAAACAGCCCGGTACCGATCGCGCCGCCAAGGGCAATTAACTGAATATGTCGATTTTGCAAACCACGTTGCAGCGTCGGAATCTGATCCGACGAGGCTTCAGCGCTACCATGGCCTGAAGCGGATGACGCGTCTTTCACGTCCTACCCCTGTCTCTTTTTTAGAAGGGGCACGTTTTAACACTTCATGCTGGAGGTAGCAAGGGATTGGGGCATCCCTGCCCCGGATAACGAGATGGAACGCTTAAAACGCGTAGCCAACCGAAACCTTAAAGGTGCGCGGTTCGCCCTGCGTAATATAGGTACCGGAATCATCCACGCTGGCCCAGTAGTTTTCATTGGTCACGTTGTCGATGCCCGCACGAACCGTCATCTGGTTTTCATTGTGGTTCACCGCGAAGCGATAACGCATCCCCAGATCCAGCGTGGTGTAGCTGTCCAGCTTTTTGGTGTTTTCCAGGTCAGCGTACTGCGCGCCGGAGTGGTTCACGCGGGCGGTGGCGGTCAGGCCGTCAATCGGCTTGATGTCGTACTCAGCGCCCAGCACGGCGTAAAAGTTCGGGATCCCGATCGCATCGTTGCCCTGATTCACGCCATTTTTGGTTTTGGTCAGTTCGGCCTGCAGCCAGGTGGCGCTGGCGTTCAGACGCATCCCCAGCATTGGCTCGCCGAAGACGTTCAGCTCCACGCCACGGTTACGCTGCTCGGCGTCCAGGCCGTAGTGGCCGCTGTCGTCGAGGATCGCCGACGGCATTTTGATTTCGAACAGCGCAAGCGATCCGCCCACGCGGCCAAAGTCCGCCTTCACGCCCACTTCGTTCTGCTTAGAGTGAACGATACCGGTGCTCTGGCCGTAGTTGGTGGCGGTGTTAGGTGCGGTTTTGCCCGGCTGCAGCGCTTCGGTGTGGTTTGCATAAAGGGAGATCGCCTCCCACGGCTTGTAGACCACGCCATAGGTGGGCATCCAGCGGCTGCCGTCGAAACCGTCCGCCGCGTTTTCCGCCCCGGTGACTTTGTTATACCCGCGAATGACCACCTTCTGATGGCGGGCGCCTGCGGTGAACAGCAGCTTGTCGTCCAGCACGCCCAGCGTATCGCTCAGCAGCCAGCCCTGGGTACGGGTGCGCCCGCTGGTCAGCGGATCGCTGTACTTTCCGCCGGAACCGTTGAAGTTGGTGCTGTCCGGCATGTCGACGCCGGTGTTGTGGTAGATGTTGGTGGTCGGGTTATCCTTCGTCGCCGACATTTTCCACGCGATTTTTTCATTTTTGGTCATCGCCGAATAGCCAACGTTGACCTTGTGCGAGACGAAGCCGGTATTGAAATTACCGCGAACGCCCGCCATGCCGCTGACGGAATCGCTGATGCGGTTGGTATCAAGACGGCTGACCGTTGCCTTGCCGCTTTTATCCACCAGCTTCGGCGCGCTGTAGATGCCTTCCTCGTGCGCGTGCTGCGCGCCAAGACCGGTATAGGCGGTCCAGCCGTCGGTGATGTCGTACTCGCTGCGCCACATCCCGAATTCGTTTTCGATGTTGCTGTAGGCCCACTTCTGCGAGAAGTTGCGATCGTTTTTCGGCGGCTCGGGAACGAAATCCACCGCGGAAATATTGACGCTGGTCGGGCTGCCGTGGAAGGTTTTCTTCTGATAGCCCAGATCCAGCGAGGTGCGGAAGCGGTCGCCGGTGTAATCCAGGCCGGTAGAGAGCAGCGTGGTGCGGCGGCGGTCATTCGGTATGCCGGTTTCCCCTTCGCGATGAACCAGGTTCACCCGCGCGCCGAACTGGTCGCTGTCACCGTAGCGACGACCCGCATCCAGCGTGGTGCCAATCTGGGAATCCGAGGTGTAGTCCACGCCGACTTTCGCCTGCGGGAGTTCGCCCGCGTGTTTTGGCTCAAGGTTAATCATCCCGCCCACGCCGGAGCTTGCCGCGCCGTTCATCAGCGAGTTGGCCCCTTTGAAGATCTCGATGCGGTCAACCATCTGGGTATCCACCACCTGGCGCGGCAGCACGCCGGACAGGCCGCCAAAGGTCATGTCGTCGCCGTCGAACTTCAGGCCACGGATGCGGTAGGTCTCCGCGCTGTTGCCGTACCCCTGAACGAACTGCACGCCCGCGTCGTTCGCGACGACATCGGCAATGGTTTTCGCCTGCTGATCTTCCACCAGCTTCGAGGTGTAGCTGATGATGTTGAACGGCACGTCCATGGCGTTTTGCTGGCCCAGCATCCCCATGCGCCCGCCGTTCGCCACCTGTCCATCAAGGAAGGCCGGTACCAACTGGTCGCCACCGGGTTTGAAATCGCTGGCTGGAGCAGCCTGGACAACAAGGGTGTCCTCTTTTTGATTGTCCGCCGCGAAGGCGGAATGTGTCGCCGCGCCAACGGCGAGCGCCAGCAGCGTTTTGTGCATGATGGTGTTGTTCATCGTTAACTCATTTTAAAGTGCGCGCAAAAATGACCCGTTGTCGGGCCTTAGAATGTATTGAATGCAATGCAAATGAGAACTATACGCATTATCCATGCGTTAGCAAGTGTAACCGCGTTCATAAGGAGATTTGGCGAGAAAAGAGGGGGAACAGCCACCCCGTTTCGGGGATGGCTGCAATAACGTTATTTTTTCTTGTAGATATTGGCCGTACCGTGAATTTTATTGTTGGTGTTCCCTGAAGTGAGCACCAGGACATCCGCGCCTTGCTTATCGGCTTTCTCAATCAGTTCTTTTTTCGCATCATCCACCGATACTTCATTCGAGGTGCTTACCGTACCGATCTTTTGATACTGAGAAGCAACTTTTTTGAACTCATTTTTTGTCAGCAGCTGGGCAGCAAAAGCATTGGTCGTAAACAGTAACGCCGTTCCCAACAAAATAGCAGTCGTCTTTTTCATAACCTTTTTCCTTGAGATTAATCAGCAACTACGAAAAACCTCACGCATTGTGGTGAGGTTTTATGAGCATGGTAGAGAATCTCAGGAATTGCCATGTGTTCGGGAAAAATCTTTTATAACAACCCGTTGCATGAAATTACTAACGAATATTAAGAATATTCGAATACCCGCGCGGTGCCAGCAATATCAATGCGTACCGCCGTGCCCGGGTTCCATCCTGGCTGGCTTACGGTCTTCAGAATCACGGGTTGTTTCTCCCCGGCTAACGCAAGGGTGAGCGTCGACAGCTGGCCGGTGAAGTCCACGTCGAGAATCGAGATCGGGCTTTCATGCGCTGCACATGCCGTCACGCGTAATTGTTCAGGACGCATCATTACCCTGCCCTGTCCTGTCGCCTGCGCGTTGTCCGTCGGCACTTCACCCAGCGCGCACACGGCATACCCGGCAGCGAGCTGAGCAGGCAGGATCACGGCATCGCCAAGAAACAGCGCTGTCTCTTCATCAACGGGACGGGTGTAAACGTCATAAGGCGTCCCGACCTGCGTGAAGCGCCCGGAGCGCATGACGGCAACCTGCGTGGCAAAGGACAACGCTTCGTTCTGATCGTGGGTGACCAGAATCGAGGCCACGCCCGCTTCGGCCAGCAGATCGGCCGTTGCCTTACGTGTCATGGCGCGAAGGCCGGTATCCAGCGCCGAGAACGGTTCATCCAGCAGCATCAGTGAAGGTCGCTGGGCCAGCGCACGGGCCAGCGCCACGCGCTGCTGCTGTCCGCCGGAAATCTCGTGGGGCCAGTGCGTTGCGAGCTGCCAGTCCAGAGAAACCATCTCCATCAGCGCCTCAACGCGCTGGCGCTTCTCGTGGCGAGTGCCGTCCAGCCCCCAGGCGATGTTGTCTGCCACATTGAGGTGCGGGAACAGCGCACCCTCCTGAGGCACAAAACCGATCCGGCGCAGGTGGGCGGGAACAAAACTGTTTTCATCGAACAGCGTTCTCCCCTGCATGACAATGCGCCCGGTGTCAGGCGTTTCGAACCCGGCAAGAATACGCAGCAGCGTGGTTTTCCCCGACCCGGACGGCCCGACAATCGCCGTCCTGCTCCCCGGCGCCACGCTCAGGTTTAAGCTGTCGAGCACCTGCACATCAGAAAACGATTTAGAAATGGCGGTTAATTCAAGCATGTCATAGCCCTGCAATTTTTTTCGACTGCATATAGAGAATGGCGGTCAGCGGGAGTGAAATCAGGATCATCAGCATCGCGTAAGGCGCGGCGGCAACATAGTCAATTTCACTGGTCAGCGCCCAGAATCCGGTGGAGAGCGTGCGCGTGCCCAGCGGAGAGAGCAACAGCGTGGCGGTCAACTCGTTGCTGACGCCGAGGAAAACCAGCGCGGCCCCTGCCGCCGCACCCGGCGCGGCCAGCCGCATCGTGACGCTCCAGAGCGCCTTCGCGGGCGTGCTGCCCAGGCTGCGCGCCACGTTTTCCAGCTCAACCGGCGCCTGCGCAATCCCCGCCCGCAGGTTGATGAGCGCGCGGGGCATAAACATCAGCAGGTAGGCCAGGAACAGGGTAATTTCCGTCTGGTAAATGGGACGGGCGTAATGAATGGTGACGGTGACCAGCGCCAGCGCCGTGACGATGCCCGGCAGCGAGCTGGTGATATAGATACACCCTTCCAGCATCCGGAAGATGCGGTGCGGATAGCGGATACCGAGCCACGCGATGGGGATCACGCACGCGGTCGTCAAAAGCGCACCGCCCACGCCGAGCATCAGCGTCTGGCGCAGGGAGTGCCAGAGATCGGCACTCATCCAGTTTTGCATGCCGCCGAGCCAAATCCAGCGACACAGGACAATTAACGGCACGCCCAGCGCCAGAACAATCAGCACGATGAAAAACAGCTGGCCCAGCGCGGCGGCCGCAGGCTTCAGCGGCCAGCGTTTCTGCTCGCGCGCGGCCCCGGCGCCAATGCGCGCGTAGCGTGCTTTTCCGCGCGTCACGCCCTCCAGCATTAATATAGCCAGACAGCACAAGGCCAGCACGCCCGCCAGCATGTTCGCCGCCGGGCCGCTGAAGGTAGACTGGAACTGGTCATAAATTGCCGTGGTGAAGGTATCAAAGCGGATCATCACGTACAGGCCATATTCCGCCAGCAGGTGCAGCGCCACCAGCAGCGCGCCGCCGCAGATAGCGAGCTTAAGCTGGGGCAGCACCACGCGGAAAAAGACCCGCCACGGCGGCGTACCCAGCGAAGCGGCGACATCTTCCAGCGTCGGGTCCAGGCGACGCAGCACCGCCGCAACCGGCATATAGATAAACGGATAGTAGGCAAGAACCGAGAGGAACACGCCCGCGGAGAGCCCGTGCATGGACGGGACAGCGCTCACCCAGGCATAGCTTTGCACAAACGCGGGGATCGCCAGCGGGGCGACCGCCAGTGCGGACCAGATCCCTCGCCCGGCAAGCTGCGTGCGCTCCGTGAGCCAGGCGATTGCCACGCCCGTCACGATACACAGCGGAACCGCTAAAGCCGTCAGCCACAGCGTGTTGCTGAGCAGCTCAGCAACACGCGGGCGAAACACCAGCGCCTTAATGGTTTCCCAGCCGGTCTCAATGCCAATGGCAATGATAAAACCCAAAGGCAGAAGCGCCATCAATGAAAACAATACAGCTAACGCAACCATCGGCAGTGCAGGACGCCTGCGGGCAGGCTCCTGCGCTCTGTTTTTTCCGATGTCGAGACTCAGACCAGACATAAGACGTTCACTTCACTCTCAGGATCACAGCAGACCGGCTTGCGTCATCAGCTCGATAACTTTTTTACTGTTGAGCGTTGAAGGTTCAACTTTCGGTGCATCAAGATCTTTCAGCGGGACCAGTTTCGGGTTTGAGGCCGCGTTCACGCCCACGGCATATTCAAAGGCGTTGTTGGTCCGCAGGCTTTCCTGGCCTTCTTTACCGGTAATGTATTTGATGAAGGCCTGCGCCTGCGCTTTGTGTTTGCTGGACGCCAGCACACCGCCGCCAGAGAGGCTCACAAACGCGCCCGGATCCTGGTGTTTGAAGTAGTAGAGCTGGGTGTTTTTGCTGTTTTCACCGGTTTTGGACTGATCGACAAAACGGTAGTAGTGATAAATCACGCCGCCATCAATCTGACCGGCGTTGACCGCTTTCATCACGGTGCTGTTGCCTTTATAGGCAACGAAATTGGCTTTCATCGCCTTGAGCCATTCCAGCGTGGCCTTTTCGCCTTTCAGCGCCAGCATCGCGCTCACGATGGCCTGGAAATCCGCGCCTGACGGTGATGCCGCCCAGCGGCCTTTCCACTCGGGTTTTGCCAGATCCATCAGCGATTCAGGCAGCTGCTTTTCGTTCAGCTTTTCCGGGTTATACACAAACACCGTGCTGCGGGCGGCGATGCCAATCCAGCGGCCGTGCGCCGGACGATATTCTGCCGGTACCTGCTTCAGGGTGTCTGCATCCAGCGGCGCAAACAGGTTGGCATTATCCACCAGCACCATAGAAGGCGAGTTCTCCGTCAGGAATACGTCTGCCGGGGACGCGCTGCCTTCCTGAACCAGCTGGTTACCCAGCTCGCTGTCATCGCCATTACGCAGAGTGACTTTAATGCCGGTTTCTTTGGTAAAACCGTCAACCCACGACTTCACCAGGTTTTCGTGCTGCGCGTTATAAACAACGATACCTTCGTTGTTATCGGCGGCAACCGCTTGTGTGGAAAGGAAAAGGGATGAAGACAACAAGGCAAGCGAGAAGCAGGACAGCAGGCGAGAATTCATGAACATATCCTTTATAGACCAACGGGATTAACAACTCATAGCTTTGTGGGACAGGATTAAAGCATACAACAACGCTAATGATAATTAGTATCAATCGAGTTTAGTCGTAAAAGTGTAAAATTTCTTTTTAGCAGATTTTAGAATGATAAAAATCCAAATTTTAATGAGAGATAATTTTTAGATTAAGAAAACCTTAAGCCTGCCTACAGTGAAATTCATTAGCCTTCTATTCATTATGACGCGAAGTTAAATCTGTTATTCATGCGCCCGGAAGATATAAAAGCCCCGATTTTGCGGGGCTTTTTATGCTTATCCGGAGGTCGCTAAATTTATAAGGCGACTAATTTAAAAAGCATCACATAACCGCATGAGGGGCATACATAGGATAGGTGAAGAACAATAAATGCATGCAGTTCAGCCCAAAATGGAATAACGTCGCAACCCAGAGCCTGCCGCTCCACATCCACGCCAGGCCGTAAATAATGCCGGAGAGGCTGGCAAAAATAATCAGTAGTAAACCGCCGCTATAATGCATCAGTCCAAAGATGACTGAGGCAATCAACAGCGCGACAACAGGATGAATAATCCGGGACAAGCGTTGCTGCAGGTAGCCTCTGAACAAGGCTTCCTCAGCCAAAGAGACGAAAAAAATATTCGCAAGGGCAAATTGAGCGAACCATTCAGGCGCATGCGGCTCAATTCTAAGTCCGCCCAACGCAACAGCCAGAAGTAACAGCACGGGTATCGCAAGAACCAATATTCCCCAGCCGACCTTGCCCGCTTTATAGAGGGGTTTTGCGACGAATAACGTTGGCATGCACGTAATTAAAAAGAACGGCACCACTGCCTTGTCCATATTAAAGTACATACTGAACGGTATGCTTTGCGGACCAACGACGACAGCATCCAGCACTTTGGGGTTATGAAAACCCGGGATCACATGCAAAACCAGGGCAACGGCGATGGCCACGCACAGGCCTTCGACCAGATACGTATATTTATTATTTTTATTCCGTAGCCATTCAACAGCAGACCAGCCAACAACGATCGATGCAATAACCAGCAGCGCCGGGGCGTCAAGAATGCCCTGTTTCCAGCCGAGAAATGCCGTTAATACCAGCATTAGATAAGCCAGGCTTTTATTAAGGGAGAGTGCGGCAAGCGAAGTTGCGAGTAGATACCACATAAATGTCCTTCTTGACCGGTAAATTTTAGGGGCGATGTTCCAAATATGTCCCACAACGGAAATCAGGAGGATATGAAAGAGGCGTAACTCTATGAAATGAAATGGCACGCCCTGTAGGATTCGAACCTACGACCTACGGCTTAGAAGGCCGTTGCTCTATCCAACTGAGCTAAGGGCGCACTGATATGCGTGTACTTCGCGGTGGTGAAACGCGAAGAATTATACGGTCAATGGCAGGTGAGTCAATGCCTTTTCCGTTTTCAGGGCCAATTACCGCTAGCCGATTGTAAATACGGCTATTTTCTCAACATTTCGCCCTGTTTCACCGTAAAATTTAGCGCTGCGAAAAGGCTTAGTTGCATTTAAGTAACGCCTGCTGTTTTCCTGACCGTCAGCTCGTCACACTAGAGTCAGGTATCCCGGCCGCCTGGAGGCTGACAGACAACAGGACAATGGAGTGACAGCGCAAAACCTGATCGATACGCCCCCCCGGTTACAGTACATTTCTCAGGACATCGTCGGCATTAAGCTTGAGCCCATCGTCGCCCTTTCCTCCTTGCGCCAGGTTGGCGTGGAGGTCCTTAGCGTTCTGTCCGACACGCGGGACAGCGAGAACTTTTTTTGCGATCGCTCCGCAGAGTGGTCGATAACGCTGCTTGAAGCGCAGCTTGCCGCGTTAAAAAATACGCCGCACGGTCATAATCTTTTTATTAATCTGCCGATAACCGTCCTGACAGAGCCCGCGTCTTTTCAGCGACTTATCCGGTTAACAGGCGTGCAGCTCAATATTGAGATTGTCGGCCTCGCGTCCTTTTTGGCGCTTTCCCTCGTAGAGAAGCAGCATGTCGTTCAAAATTTGCGGCAACTTTGCAGACAGGGACACGCAATCTGGCTTGATGACGTGGATGACGTCACAGTGCAGTCGTTTTTATCCTGCCGACTCCCGTTAAGCGGCATCAAAATAGATAAGGAAGCATTCTGGCGTTTACGCGACACCCCTGCGCTGAGGCAACTGGTTTCCCTTTGCTTTCAGCTTGCCGGGAAAGTGCTTATTGAAGGTATTGAGACTGAACGCGATCGTACCTGGGCACTGCAGGCAGGCGCAGACCTCGGCCAGGGATATTACTGGCCGTCCTGGACATGGCCGGAGGATTAAAACGCCATTTCCAGGAGGGAGACCATGCGAATGACAGTGCGCCGTTACCGGCGGCGGCGTACAGGAAGTGATGCACTGGGATTTACGCGCTCACCTTTTGCTCCCCCCTTTTTCGACCGGCTCGAATTTTTGAGCCAGTCCATCAGCCAGCCCCGCAAAACAGACGCCCCGTTTATCCTTCTGGTGACAGAGGATCACTACCTGCGCACCGGTTTTCTCCACGGGCAGTTTCCCCTGAGCAGCTGCTGCGACTACGCCACGCTGGACGACGCCCTTATCGCTCAGACGCAGTGGCCCTCAGCCCGTCTGGTCGTGGATATTGAAAGCCGATCCACGGGGCTTCTGGAGAAACTGGATCAGTTGAGACGGCATAGCCTGTTTTCTCCGTTCCTGACGCCCTGGCTGTTGGTCCGGGCCGATAATTACGACACCCGCCTCTTCTGCAAAGCGGCAGGTCCCTTTCATGTGCTCGAACGTCAGCTGAACGCCGCCGCGCTCCAGCACAGCCTGCAGGATCCCCTCCCTCCGCCGGGTACCGAGAAAGACTGGTTCTCGCGCAACGAATGGCCCATTCTGCAGGAGCTTTCCCGGGGCAAGACATTGCGTCAGATTGCCCTTATGCAGAATCGCCCCTATAGCCGCATTATCTATCGTCTCAGCTGCATCCTCCTAAAGCTGGGGCTAAGCCATCGCCAGGAATTGCTGCATCTTCTTAATAACCTCTCAGACTGCACGTTTTCACTCACCTCCTAACCCCTTATTTCCTAAAGCGGTTTAAGAATTTACTTACCACTTGCGTTGCGAAAATGTTAATTTTTAACAATATAATCGAATTTATAACTATTCCTAATTTATGGGCGCGAACCTTGTGAAATGCCACAGATTAGCGGAACGGCAGCACTTTCCTCCATCCGTTAAGCGAATACAGAAGGCGTTAACAAGATGATAATGATGTAAAAACAAGCAGCTTAGCGACAACTGCCAGGAGTAAAAAGCAAAGCGGGCAGCACGTTCTCCTGTGCACCAGACGCCGTTATCCGGATCGGCGTAAGCACTTTCAGATGAAGGTCAGACGGCCTGCGAGGGCAATTTTCAACCTCACTTTTGCGGGTTCGTCCCTTTCAAAGAGGCGTATTTTTGTTAACAATTAATCAACATACAGAGATATCTGTTATTTTTTGTTATTACATAAAGATGAAAATATGCGGTAAATGAGATAACAGGATATTTCCGCTAAATTTAAAAAAATAGCGATTCAGATCCAGAAGATAATACAAACCAATACCCTCATATTAATTTACAGGGTTTTCGGAAAAAACTTACCCTGTATAATAAGATGCGTATCAAATATGAATAAGAAAAACCTTTTTGCCAACACCAGCCTAATGAGATGACCGCGCTGAGGCATAGTTCTTTTCATTACGTAAACAAGGATGCTTTCGCTCTTTCCAGGGAAATACTACGGTATAGGGATCTGCACATTATATCCTTCCGGCATTTCGAGAGTTTTACCAAACTCTGCATAACGCTTTTAACAATCTGAGGCATTAAAAATGAAACCGGCATCCGTTATCATTATGGACGAACATCCTATCGTCAGAATGTCGATAGAAGTCCTGCTACAGAAAAATAAGAATATCACAGTCAAGCTCAAGTCTGGCGATAGCCATGAAGTCCTTGACTGTATCCGCAATCACCCTATCGATCTGGTGATCCTTGACATTGAACTCACGGGCACGGATGCTTTCGCTTTACTTAAGAGAATCAGAAACTTAAACAAGAACATTAAGGTTCTGTTCCTCTCGTCTAAATCAGAGTTATTTTACGCGGGTCGCGCCATTCGCGCCGGGGCAAATGGCTTCGTCAGTAAACGAAAAGATTTAGGGGAGATCTACAACGCCGTAGAAATGATCCTGATGGGCTATTCCTTTTTCCCGTCGGAAACGCTGAACTTTATAAACCACCTGGGTTCAGGGAAAGGGATGGCAGTAGATATGCCATTATCGAATCGCGAGGTCACGGTATTAAGGTATCTGGCGAATGGATTATCCAACAAGGAAATTGCTGAACAGCTACTATTAAGCAACAAGACCATTAGCGCGCACAAATCCAATATTTATTCCAAGCTGGGTGTGCAAAGCATCGTGGAATTAATTGATTACGCTAAAGCCCACGAGCTGCTATAACCTGAATTCACTCCCTGCAGCTTATCTGAGCTGCAGGGAGTGCGGTCAGTGCTAATTATAATTAATCATGAAGGTGGCATCCGCATCAGCCCGTCCGGGCTGAGGGTTATCGGCAGTGGCAATATAATTGGCATAAAATGACAGAATCGCATTCCCCTGCGCATCAACCGAGACCGGCTGGCTGGCCTGCTGAAGCGCCAGCCGCGTTTTATCCGCATCCCTGATCTCAACGGCGACATGGCTTGCAGTACTGGCGTCATTCAGCGCCAGCAGGCCGCTATTGCTTCCGTCGGCTTTACCCGAAAACGTAATGGACGCCGCGCCCGGCGGGCAGCCGGTCAGCTTCAGCGTAAACGGCATCGGCTGCGTGCGGCTCCCGGTGGTGCTGAGCTGTTTCGTGGGCCAGGTGCCCAGCGGGACGGCCTTGTCGCTGTCGCTGCCCTCGGCAACGCAGGTAAAATCGACGATATTGCCGTAGAGCCGAATGTTAATCTCGCCCAACGCGGTGTCCGCCTGAGCCTGCGTGCAAAGCGCAAAGAGCGCTACGGTGAGAAAACGGATCCTGTTTCGCATATCGGCTCCTTAGTCGTAATCCACGCGCAAATACCCGCGCGAGGTGAAGCGCCCTTCCGCTGGCTTATTGCCCGTCACGCTCACCGGCCAGACCCGGATCCCCACCTGCGCCTGCGCGCTGTCGTCGAGGCGGAACGGAATTTTGCTCGTCAGGTTGTTGGGCGTCAGCGGCGCCCCGCTCTCGTTGGCGATGATGAACCCCACATCCGGGTTATCCGACACCAGCACATTATCAGAGACTTTTTCCGCCTCGACGCGCATCGTCAGCATGGCGTTCGCCTCCACGTTGGTGCATTTGATGGCGATGGTTTTGCTTTGCGATGAGACTCCTTCAGGCTTGTTACCCACGCCCGCCTTGCTGAACAAGGAGGCGCCAATGTCGCCGAAATCAAACTCCACCACGTTACCGGCATTAATGGCGCAGCTTTGCGGCACCTGAATGGTTCCGCTGTAGCTGATGGTATAGACCGGCGTGGTTAACGGATCGGAAGAGGTAGTGGTGACGTAAACGCGGAACATGGTGGCACGCGGGATCACCACCATGTTGATGAAACGCCGGGTCACCTTAAGACGGAAGACCAGGCTGGAATCCTGAACGCCAAACGGTTTGTTTTTGGAGACGTTAGGATGGCTCCCCATCTGGATATAGCTTTTTGGCGGATAAAATACGCCAGCATAGCTGTCCGTAATTTTCATCGCCCCGTCCAGATAGTCGTTAAGCTTCAGATACTGATAGCCATCGCTCGTTCCCGTGACCGTATAATCGGTGACATAGCTGCGCTTGGTGGTATTCCCGGTCGTGCCCTTCGGGCAGACGGCATTCACCCCTACCCACTGCGATTTCTCGCTGAGCGTCACGACCTGCCCAATCTGGTTATTCGAGCTGTTGAATTTATCCGTCAGGTCGTAATGCACTTCCGTCGGTACGCCTTTTTCATTGACGCACACGGTCGCTAATGCGTTTGTCGCGGGCAGTAGCGCCAGCAGCGATAAGGCAAAGAGTTGAGTTTTAATCACAGCCGATCCCCTTAAGTGTGATTGCCTGTTGCAGGCTCTGTTCAGACAAGCTGTAAGGTGCGCGACACTGGGACTGCGCCCCGTCGCCCCACTGGATCAGCAGTTCGCCCTCCAGCGGCAGCCCACTCAGGTAAATTTGCCCGTCATCCCCCACCATGCTGGTCACGCCGCTTTTGGTCTCACGCACCACCGCGCCGAACGGCACCGGCTGGTTACCGTGCGTTACCGTCAGCAGGGCGCGCACGCCAATGCGGGTATCAAAGCTGGCGCGTACCAGCGCGCCTTTGGTCGGCACCACGCTGCTCACGTTGTTTTCGATATCGGTGTTGTTGCTCATGGTGTTGGTATCCAGCGCCACGCGGTTGTAGCGATAGACGGTGGCATACGGCATCACCGCGTAGCCTCGCCAGTCGGTTTTCACGCCGGTCTGGTTTTCAATACTGACGCCCGATGCCCCCGGCGCTTTGATCAGCACGTTGGTGTCGCCCAGCGGCTGGCTGAAGGTCACGCCGTCGGCGTGGCCGACCACCCCGCCGGAGAGCTGCCAGTTGAGATCGTGCTGGTCGCGGGAATAGTTGTAGCCCACGCCCAGCGTGCCGTAGGTCGCCTGCCAGTTGGCGCTGGCGCTTCCGCTTGCGCCGTTGGTGCTGGCGTGTCCCTGGGTCACACTGTAGTTCAGGTTGCGATCCTCCAGCAGCGTTCCGCTGACACCGGTTTGCCAGCTTGTGTCGCCATCGCTGTTTCGACTCGCGGATGCCGTAGCGTAGGCGCGGTCAATCGCGCTGTCCCGGCGATAGCCCTGACGGGTAAAGAGGCTGAACGGCACGGAGACGTTAAACGACGCGATCCGATCGGTGCCGTCTATCCCAACGGATTTGTTCCACGACCACGAGACGGAGTAGTTGATCCCCTTCACGCCTCCCGCGTAGCCCAGCTGGTACCAGAGGTTCGTCTCGTCTGTTCCCCAGTAGGTCTGCTCGCTGCCGGAGATATAGACCGAGCCGTAGTCACCCAGCGACTGAGAAACGTTGAGCTGGAAGCGGCCTTTTTTATTCCACGTCAGGTTGTGATAGCTCTGCACGTCCGGCACATCGTTATCGTTCTGGCTATCGGCATACTGATAGCCCTCCATTGAGCGCCAGGCGACATCGTCGAGGGTGTAAAACCCTTTTGTGGAGTAGCGGTAGCCCAGCAGCTGGAAGTTGGTGCCGAAGCCGTTAAGGGATTTCGCGTAGAGGAAGCGCAGAGACTGCCCTTCGTGCCTGCTGTCGTCTGCGAGCTGGCTGCGGGCGTGGGTGATATCGAGCGAGACCGCGCCCCAGTCGCCCAGGTTTTTCCCGGCCCCGACGGCCACCGCGGTATAGCGTGACGCCAGCTGCGTCCCGCCGTAGAGCGTGTAACCGTTGGCAAGGCCGGTAATCAGGGTGCCCTGAGTGAAAAACGGCGTATCCTGATCGCTGTTACCGCTGCGGTAATCCCCGGCAACGAGGTCATACTTCCAGCGCCCTTCACGCTGCAGAAGCGGCACGGTGGAGTACGGCACGGTATAGCGCTGCTGCGTGCCGTCTTTCTCTTCAACCGTGACTTCCAGGTCACCGCTTGAGGAGGTCGGGTTAAGATCGGTAATCGCAAATGCGCCCGGCTGGACATAGCTTTGATAGATAACGTAGCCGTTCTGGCGAACCACCACTTTGGCGGGCGTACGGGCGATCCCGCGCACGGTCGGCGCGTAGCCCTGCAGGCTGTCCGGGTACATGCTGTCAGACGAGAAGAGCCGCCCACCTCGAAAACCCATGCTGTCGAAGACGTCATTCCCGGTATTGCTGTCGCCCAGCACCAGTTCGCTTTTGAGCGGGATGACGGTGCGCTGCGCCCAGGTGCCAATATTCTGCCACTCGCTGTGCCGCTGCCCGTTATTCTGCGTGTACCGCCATGCGCCGTTGTTACGTAAACGCCAGGCGCCATAGTTCAACCCGCTCTGCAGGTTCAGATAATAGCTGTCGTCTTCGCTTCCCCGGTTACCGGTGAAGCTGTAGTTCACCAGCGCAGCGGGAATGCCTTCATCCCACTGTTCAGGCGGAATGTAGCCCCGGGCGCTGTTTTGCAACGCCACCTGCGGCAGGCTGACGTCCAGACGCTGAGAGGCAAAATTGAATACCGTTTCGCTGCCGGGTATGGCCGTGGTCAACGGAACGCAGGTGTCGCCCTGCACCTTAGCCAGCTCGGGAAACGCCGCGACGTTGACGCCAAAGCGATCGAGCATCGCGCGCGTAATACACGCCGACAAACCGCCCGCCACCGGCGGCGTGTTCTCGGCCTGCTCGAAACGCACGTCCTGGGTACCGATAAACTCATCGTTACGCCAGATATCCACGCGATAAACGCCGGGTGCCTGCTGGTGTCCTTGTTCAAAACGCGACAAATCCGCCACGCTGGCGGTGTCGTCCGACAAGAAGGCCGGGTTGAAATAACTTTCGCTCCAGCCAGCCTGCGGCCAGAGCGCAGCCATCAGCGCCAGTGCAACCGGGCAGTAACGTCCCTGGTGGTTTTTCATCGCCCTGACTCTGCTCACAGGTTGACGCTACGCGCCGGGGTGATGGCACCGTAGTCATTCACGCTCTGCCAGGAAAGCGTGCCGCTGGCACCGGCTGGCAGCACCTGCTGTGCCGAGCTTTTCGGCGCAACCATCAGGTTTTCCAGCGTCTGCCCGCCCATCTTCAGATTGACGAGGGTGATGTAATACGGGGAAGCGTTGCTGACTTTGAGATGGCTGCCCGCGCGCTCAAACCGCAGCTGGGAAAGCGCCTCTTCCGGCTGCATCGCCAGGTTGTTCGGGCGCACAAACAGCTTGATGCGTGAGAGGATCGCCAGCTGCAGCACGTTATTGTTTTCCGTTTTCGCTTTATTCACCGACGGGATCGCCTTCACGTTCATGTAAAAGAGCGATTCACGATCGGCTGGCAGCGCTGGCCCGGCGTAAATAATACGCAGCGTGTTTTCACTGTTCGGCTCGCTGACAAACAGGGGCGGAGTGACGGCAAAGGTTTTTTCTTTTTGCCCGCTCGCATTTTCGATCCACGCGTTAATTAAATAGCGTTCCTGTTTGTTGCTGTTGGTGATCGCCAGCGACGTTTGCTTCGCCTCTGCGGGATAAATAACGCGCGTGGCCCCCAGCGCAATACCGCCGGAAGCATTTGCGCAGGCAGAAACCATCATCAAAATAAACGATAAAAAAAGTCCTGGTTTAATTAGGGTATTCATCACAACCGTACCTTTAATAATGTGTTCGCAGGTGTTATGGATAAATCAACGTAAACCAGACATCCGACTGAATTTTGCCTGGCTCGAGGTGTTCGGAAATAGCCCGATAGCGGGCGCTAAAATGGAACGCGAGCTCGCGGGTATCGATCGGCAGCCAGCTGACGGCCGTGGCATTTGGGATAATCTGACGCTGCTGTTCGTCAAAAAGCGCCAGCCCCACGCCGCTGCTGACGGGCGTTTCACCCGGCCGCGAGGTCGCCAGAAAGACCTGCGGATCTTCTGCGGGCGTCACGCCCTGAAACTGGATCCCCACGGTGCGCGAAACATCAACGCTGCAGTCCAGCAGCCGCACGGTAAAAGGCACGTTAACCGTGGAAAAACTGCCCACACCGGAAAATGAATTGGTTCGGTACTGCCCCATGTCGATGCGCATATTCTGGCTGTCGGGCGCCACGGCGCAGCCGCCGTTCACCAGTTCACCTCTGAGATGAACCTTGCCACCTTCGATCACCACGGTATGCGCCGATGCCGGGCAAGCCATCGCAAGGGTTAATAGCAGTAGTGTTCCAGTCCTTGTCATCCTTCGTTCCTGGCATTAGCGTATGACGGGCCTCGTCCGTGAGGCCTGAACATCCCTGTGCGGAGGAATTACTCGTATTTCATTACGAAGGTGGCGTCAGCGTTTGCCTGGCCTGGCTCAGTGGTGGCAGCCGTTGATTTGTAACGTGCGGTGAACTTCAGGGTGTTGGTCCCTTCGATCAGCGTCTGCGCAGCAGAGAAGGTCGCGCCGTCTGGGGTCAGAACGCTGGATTTGCTGTCGAGGATTTCGATACCCACGCCTTTCGCGGTGTTGTCGTTGTTACCGGAGGTCACGGCCAGCAGGGTTTTGTCGGTTGGGTCGATCTGACCGGTGAACGCAACAGCGGCAGTTTTGGCAACCAGCGGATCGCAATCATTCAGTTCAATGTTGAATGGAATATTAGAGGTGGTGTCGCCCACTTTGGTAAATTTCGCGGTGCGATACTGACCCAGATTAACGGTCTGCTCGGAAGAATCAGTATTTACTGAACAAGCCGCATTAACCAGCTCACCTTTAAAATGTACGGTACCGCCATTTACGGAAACCGGCGCAGCAGGATCTGCTGCATTTGCGGCACCTGCAACCAGGGCCAAAGTAGCAATAACAGTAGAAGCAATGTTGCTGAGTTTCATGTCTATTCCTTTAAAATGTAAATAACCCTTCCCGCGAATAATCGGGAATAAGAAATACGTTCAATTGATTAATTGAAAGCTTATTTCGGAGGAGACAAAGTAGCTCAGGACGCGTTTTTTAAATATGTCAAAACGCTGCCATTTCGCCAGGTCACATCCTAATCCCGCCTAAGAAATTGACCATCCCTTAAGAAGGGTTTTTGCGTCTCACCGATAAAAACGCGTAAAGGGTGACTGACAGCGACGCTCGCTTCTGACAAAATACACGCCATCCCCCCTTTCAAACGTTACAGACGGAATCTTCTCTCTGATGGCAGCAAAGATTATTGACGGTAAAACGATTGCGCAGCAGGTGCGCTCTGAGGTCGCGGAAAAAGTGAAGGCGCGTAAAGCTGCCGGAAAACGCGCCCCCGGGCTGGCCGTTGTGCTGGTTGGCAGCAACCCGGCATCGCAGATTTATGTCGGCAGCAAGCGCAAAGCGTGTGAAGAGGTGGGCTTCGTCTCCCGCTCTTACGATTTGCCGGAAACCACCAGCGAAGCAGAGCTGCTGGAACTTATTGACACCCTGAATGCCGATAAAGAGATCGACGGTATTCTGGTTCAGCTGCCGCTGCCGGCGGGTATCGACAACGTGAAGGTGCTGGAGCGTATCGCGCCGGATAAAGACGTGGACGGTTTCCATCCGTACAACGTTGGCCGCCTGTGCCAGCGCGCGCCGCGTCTGCGCCCGTGCACGCCGCGCGGCATTGTGACGCTGCTGGAGCGCTATAACATCGACACCTACGGTCTGAACGCCGTGGTTATCGGTGCGTCCAACATCGTGGGCCGCCCGATGAGCATGGAGCTGCTGCTGGCGGGCTGCACCACCACCGTGACCCACCGCTTCACCAAAAACCTGCGTCACCACGTCGAAAACGCCGATCTGCTGATCGTCGCGGTCGGCAAGCCGGGCTTTATTCCGGGCGAGTGGATCAAAGAGGGCGCGATTGTCGTGGACGTCGGGATTAACCGTCTGGAAAACGGCAAAGTGGTCGGCGACGTGGTGTACGAAGATGCCGCCGCGCGCGCGTCTTACATTACCCCCGTACCGGGCGGCGTAGGCCCGATGACCGTAGCAACGCTGATTCAGAACACGCTGCAGGCGTGCGAAGAATATCACGACGTAGAGGACGCGTAAGATGGCGACTTTTTCATTAGGTAAACACCCGCACGTTGAGCTGTGCGATCTGCTGAAGCTGGAAGGCTGGAGCGAAAGCGGCGCGCAGGCGAAAATCGTTATCGCCGACGGGCTGGTAAAAGTCGACGGCGTGGTAGAAACGCGCAAGCGCTGCAAGATTGTCGCGGGTCAGACCGTTAGCTTTGAAGGACAGAGCGTAACCGTTACGGCCTGAGCCGTATTATGCCCTCACCCTAACCCTCTCCCACAGGGAGAGGGGATATAAAATCCCCTCACACCCATCGCGGTTATTTATCGATCAACTTCAAATAATCACTATTTCATCTGTTGAAACATGAAAATTCTGTTGCGCGTTTTTCACTCTTTGCCCACGATAAGTAGAACGTTCTACTAAAACGTTCTACTGACAATAACAGCGCCAAAAAAGCGCTACTCGGGGGAAATCAGCATGAGTCTGATATCAGGGTTTGTTAAATCGCTGTCTAAGTTATCGATGATTGGTCGCGCCTTAATGCTGCCAATTTCACTGCTTCCCGCTGCGGGCCTGCTGCTGGCCTTCGGCGATAAGTTCCATCTGCCGCTGATGATGAACGCGGGCGGGGTTATTTTTGATAACCTGCCGATGCTGTTTGCCATTGGCTCCGCCGTGGGTCTGGCGTCAGAATCCGGCATCGCGGCGCTGTCTGCGGCGGTGTCGGTGTTTGTCACGAATATCACCATCAGCACCGTGCTGAGCATCACGCCGGAAATGGCCTCCCAGGGTGGGAAATACGCCATGGTGGTCGGCATCCCGACGCTGCAGATGGGCGTCTTCGGCGGCCTGATCTGCGGTATTCTCGCGGCCTGGTGCTATAACCGCTTCCACACCATGCAGCTGCCGGAGTTCCTGGGCTTCTTCTCCGGCAAGCGCTTCGTGGCCATTGCAACGGCGTTTCTGTCGTTCCTGATGGGGCTGCTGCTGCCGTACGTATGGCAGCATATCCAGGCCGGTATCGACGCGCTCTCCGTGGTGGTTAACGGCGATAATCAGGCGGCGTCGACCTTTATCTTCGGTCTGGTAGAGCGCGCGCTGATCCCGCTCGGCCTGCACCACATCTGGTATCCGTCCTTCTGGTATTCGTTCGGGGATTACACCACCCAGGCTGGACAGGTGATCCACGGCGACCAGACCATCTGGTTTAAGATGCTGGAAGAAGGAGTGAAGTCCTTCAGCAGCGACACCTACCAGAATGCCGGTAAATTCATGCAGGGCGAATTCCCGCTGATGCTGTTCGCGCTGCCCGCCGCGTGCCTGGCGATGTATCACGAAGCCCATACGAAGAATAAGAAAATCGCGGCCGGTATTCTGTTCTCTGCGGCGCTGACCTGCTTCCTGACGGGGATCACCGAACCGGTCGAGTTTACCTTTATCTTCGTGGCGCCGATCCTGTACGTCTTTAACGCCATCATGGCGGGCCTGGCCTACATGACCATGTATCTGCTGCATGCGCATATCGCCAAGTCGTTCTCCGCGGGCTTTATCGACTATCTGTCATTCGGGATCCTGCCGTCCTTTAACGGCTACAAGACCAACTTCCTGAATGCGATTATCATCGGCATTCCAATGGGCCTGATTTATTACTTCACGTTCCGCTTTGTGATCCGTCGTTTCGATGTGAAAACGCCGGGCCGCACTGAAGTGACCGCCAACGCGGATGATAAGTCTGATTCAGAACTCGCGACCGAGATCATCACCCTGCTGGGCGGGGCGCACAACATCGACTCCGTCGGCGCCTGTATCACCCGCCTTCGCCTGGAAGTGGCAAAAAGCGAGGTGGTCGATAAGGACGGCCTGAACGGACTCGGCGCGCGCGGCGTGGTCTTCGTCGGCGACAACGGTATTCAGGTGATTTTCGGTGCCAGAGCACAGTTTATCGCCCAGACCATGTCCACCATGATCGGCAAATAATAAGATGCCTGAACGACGCGTCTCCTGTAGTCTGGGAGACGCATTGTCGTATCTGACTGATAATCGGTGAATTTCAGGGAGCGGTTTTGAAGAAAGTCAGCATTATTGATGTCGCAAAGCACGCGGGCGTGTCGGTCTCAACCGTCTCGCTGGTTTTGCGCCAGAAAGGGAAAATCTCAGAGGCAACGATCGAGAAGGTCAACGCTGCCATCAATACGCTGGGCTATGTTCATAACGTTGCCGCTGCCAATCTCCGCGCCAATACGTCCAATCTGATTGGCCTGATCCTCCGCGACTTTAGCGACAGTTTCTCCATCAAGGTGATGGCGAGCATCGTCCAGGATCTTGAAAAACAGGGGTATATGGTTTTTCTCGGCCAGCCCCAGAACGACCATGACCATCTTGAGCGCTGCCTGCTGTCGTTTAAGCAGCAGGGCGTCGCCGGGGTTATCTATCTGGCCTCGGATACCCGCACCTCCACCCTGCCGGAGCAAATTCGCCGCTGCCCGCTGCCGCTGGTGGTGGTTTCTCAGTCGCTGCTGGATGAAAAATGCAATCTGGTAATGCGCGATAACCGCCAGGCGGCAAATCTGGCGGTGCGTTATCTTATCGAGCGCGGCCATCGCAATATCGCCTACATTGGCGGACGTGAAGGCTGCCTTATCCGCGAGCAGCGCCTTCTTGGTTTTCGCAGCGCGATGACGCAGAACGGGCTGGTCTGGCGCGATGAATACTCTCCGGCCTGCAGCGATGACACCCTGGCAGCGGGTTTCGCCACCCGCCAGCTGCTGGAAAAAAACAATACCATCACCGCCCTGCTCTGCCACTCGCCGGATGCCATGATCGGCTCCATCTCCGGTATTCATCAGGTTGGACGAACGGTGGGTAAAGATGTGTTTCTGACGCAGCAGGTCGCGCTGGTCGGTTTCGAAGATATGCTCCACGTTAACCTTACCTCGCCGTCCTTTACCTACGTGTCGTCCGCCAGCGAAGAGACGGGGCGTCAGGCTGCCGGGCTGATTATTCGCACGCTGAAGGAGCCGACGCTGCAAACCCAGCGCATTACGCTTTCCGGACAGCTTATCGCGCGCGAGTCGGCGTAAAAATAAGAATTTGACGCGGGTCTGCCGGCGCGGGATTGCTGCTATATTTCCATGATTTGCCATGGATAATCGCAATGCCTACCGTTATTACACACGCTGCTGTTCCGCTTTGTCTGGGCTTAGGCCTGGGAACCAAAGTGATTCCTCCCCGCCTGCTGTTTGCCGGGATTGTCCTCGCCATGCTGCCGGATGCCGACGTGCTGGCGTTCAAGTTCGGCGTCGCGTACGGCAATGTTTTCGGCCATCGCGGCTTTACCCACTCCCTGCTGTTCGCCTTTGTGGTGCCGATACTCTGCGTGCTGACTGGACGACGGTGGTTCCGGGCCAGCCTGACGCGGTGCTGGCTGTTTTTAACCGTGTCATTGCTGTCGCACAGCCTGCTGGATTCGATTACCACGGGAGGGAAAGGCGTCGGCTGGCTGTGGCCGTGGTCAGATGAACGCTTCTTTGCGCCGTGGCAGGTGATTAAGGTCGCGCCGTTTGCGCTGTCGCGCTATACCACGCCGTACGGGCATCAGGTGATCGTGTCGGAGCTGCTGTGGGTGTGGCTGCCGGGAGTCGTGCTGATGGGGTTGCTGTGGTGGAGAAAACGTGGGCGCTGATGCCCTCACCCCGGCCCTCTCCCACGGGGAGAGGGAGAAAACCTAATAATTCCCTCTCCCTTTGGGAGAGGGTTAGGGTGAGGGGAAAATTACTTACGGCGCCAGGTGGTGCCCTGCGGGCCATCTTCCAGAATGATGCCCATCTCGGTCAGACGGTTACGCGCCGCATCTGCCGCCGCCCAGTCTTTTGCCTGACGCGCTTCCAGACGCGCTTTGATCAACGCTTCAATTTCCGCCACTTCACCGTCGTCCGCCTGCGCACCGCTCTGCAGGAACGCGTCCGGATCCTGCTCCAGCAGGCCGAGCACGGAGGAGAGCTTACGCAGATGGGACGCCAGCGCATTCGCCGCGGCCATATCTTCTGACTTCAGGCGGTTCACTTCGCGCGCCATGTCGAACAGCACGGAGTAGGCTTCCGGGGTGTTGAAGTCGTCGTTCATCACCTCAACAAAGCGGGCTTCGAACGCTTCGCCGCCTGCAGCAGGAACAGACCTGTCGGTACCGCGCAGCGCGGTATACAGACGCTCCAGCGCAGAGCGCGCCTGTTTCAGGTTCTCTTCGCTGTAGTTCAGCTGGCTGCGATAGTGGCCGGACATCAGGAAGTAGCGCACGGTTTCCGCGTCGTAATACTTCAGCACGTCGCGCACGGTGAAGAAGTTACCCAGCGATTTAGACATCTTCTCGCGGTCAACCATTACCATGCCGGAGTGCATCCAGTAGTTCACGTACTCGCCGCCGTGGGCGCAGGTGGACTGCGCGATTTCGTTTTCGTGGTGCGGGAACATCAGGTCTGAACCGCCGCCGTGGATATCGAAGTGCTTGCCCAGCTGCTTGCAGTTCATCGCGGAACATTCGATGTGCCAGCCCGGACGGCCTTCGCCCCACGGTGATGGCCAGCTTGGCTCGCCCTCTTTGGACATTTTCCACAGCACGAAGTCCATCGGGTTACGCTTCACGTCAACCACGTCAACGCGCGCGCCGGCCTGAAGCTGGTCCAGATCCTGACGGGAAAGCGAACCGTAGGTTGGGTCCGTCGGCACCGAGAACATCACGTCACCGTTGTCCGCAACGTAGGCATGACCGCGTGCGATCAGCTTTTCGGTGATCTCGATGATTTCGTGAATATGGTGGGTCGCGCGCGGCTCGCTGTCCGGGCGCTGAATATTCAGGGCGTCGAAATCTTTGTGCATTTCGACAATCATGCGATCGACCAGCGCAACAAAGCTTTCGCCGTTTTCATTAGCGCGCTTGATGATTTTGTCGTCGATGTCGGTGATATTACGCACGTATTTCAGGGTGTAGCCCAGAAAACGCAGGTAGCGTGACACCACGTCAAAAGCGACAAAGGTACGGCCATGGCCAATGTGACAGAGATCGTAAACCGTAATACCACACACGTACATGCCGACTTCCCCGGCATGGATAGGTTTAAATTCCTCTTTCTGGCGCGTCATTGTATTAAAGATTTTTAACATCGAAGATTCCATGTAAACACGTGTGTGGTTGAAAACCGGCTATTCTACCCGTAATTCAAACCTGAAGCAGCACACAATGCAAGGTGATCGCATCCTGTGGTTATGCTATAACAAGCCCCTATAGATGACCCGAACGCGGGTCGACGTACCACAATAACGGAACAGGATGCAAAAATGGTTACTTTCCACACTAATCATGGCGATATCGTAATCAAAACCTTTGATGACAAAGCGCCTGAAACAGTTAAAAACTTCCTGGACTACTGCCGCGAAGGTTTCTACAACAACACCATTTTCCACCGCGTGATCAACGGTTTTATGATCCAGGGCGGCGGTTTCGAACCTGGCATGAACCAGAAAGAGACCAAAGAAGCGATTAAAAACGAAGCGAACAACGGTCTGAAAAACACCCGCGGTACGCTGGCAATGGCCCGTACTCAGGCGCCACACTCTGCCACCGCGCAGTTCTTCATCAACGTGGCGGACAACGACTTCCTGAACTTCTCCGGCGAAAGCCTGCAGGGTTGGGGCTACTGCGTATTCGCAGAAGTGGTTGAAGGGATGGACGTGGTTGACAAGATCAAAGCCGTCGCTACTGGCCGCAGCGGTATGCACCAGGACGTTCCTAAAGAAGACGTTGTGATTACAAGCGTGACCGTCAGCGAGTAATTCGTGGCGACACTCTTTATTGCGGATCTGCATCTGCAAACAGAAGAACCGGCGATAACCGCCGGTTTTCTGCGTTTTTTACGCGGTGAAGCGAAAAGCGCCGATGCGCTGTACATCCTGGGCGACCTCTTTGAAGCCTGGATTGGCGACGACGACCCTAACCCGCTGCACCGTGAAATGGCCGCCGCCATTCACGCGCTCGTGGATTCCGGCGTCCCCTGCTACTTCATTCACGGCAACCGTGATTTCCTGATCGGCAAGCGCTACGCCCGCGAAAGCGGCATGACGCTGCTGCCGGAAGAGCAGGTGCTCGACCTCTATGGCCGCAGGGTTCTGATCATGCACGGCGACACGCTCTGCACCGACGATACCGGCTACCTGGCGTTTCGCGCCAAAGTCCACACCCCGTGGATCCAAAAGGTGTTCCTTGCGCTGCCGCTGTTTATCCGTAACCGCATAGCTGCCAGAATGCGCGCGGGCAGTAAAGCCGCCAACAGCAGCAAATCAATGACCATCATGGACGTGAACCCGCAGGCCGTGGTGAGCGTGATGGAAAAGCATGGCGTTCAGTGGTTGATCCACGGTCATACCCATCGTCCTGACGTCCATTCCCTTATCGCCAACGGCGAACCGGCCCATCGCGTGGTATTAGGTGCCTGGCACACCGAAGGCTCCATGGTCAAAGTCACGCCAGAGGGCGTGGAGCTGATCGCCTTTCCGTTTTAACCCCTCGCACCATCATTCTATTTTTTTGAACAATATCGGCAAATTGTTTCGATTTTAATCAGCCCGTGGTCGGCCTATTATTTATCACATCAGGGCAATACGCCCTATCCCAGATAAAATACTTAAGGAATACGACCATGAAATCTATCAAAACTTTCGTTGCAGTTGCCGCTCTTTCCCTGGTTTCTTTCGGTTCTTTCGCTCAAAGCGTGAGCGCAACCGCCTCTACCCTTGACCGCGCAGAAGCGAAAATTGCCGCGCAGGCCGCCGAGCAGAATGCCTCTTATAAAATCACGAGCGCGAAGGTCAACAACCGCGTGTACATGACCGCAGAACTGACTAAATAAAAACCCTGATTGCCGTGCCGCCAGCGAAGACGTGCGACAGCGACAATACGATGAGGAAGGAACAGAGAATGAAAAACATCAGCATCGTAAGTACCCTGCTGCTGGCAGTCGTGGTGTCCACTGGCGCACAGGCCGCGGAGAATCGCTTCTCCGTGCCAAAATCGGGCTCGAATGCCGACACCAGCATGGTGAATCATATCGATGTCAGCCGCGCGTTCGACAACGAGAACCTGTCCGCAGGGGATCTTCAGTAACATCACATAAAAGACCGCCATCGTGCGGTCTTTTTTGTTATCGCTTTCTCGCCATAACTGCTCGCCTTTTAACCGCGCAACCGTTTTCCTTGCCCGTATAACATGCTATTCTCTGTGCCCTCGAAAGCAGTGTGTTTCGCACCACAGGAGTTTTAAGACGCATGTCTTCCCGCAATAATCCGGCGCGTGTCGCCATCGTGATGGGGTCCAAAAGCGACTGGGCTACCATGCAGTTCGCCGCCGAAATGTTTGAAATCCTGAATGTTCCGCACCACGTTGAAGTGGTCTCCGCGCACCGTACACCGGACAAACTGTTCAGCTTCGCCGAAAGCGCCGAAGAGAACGGTTATGAGGTGATCGTTGCCGGCGCGGGCGGCGCAGCACATCTGCCAGGCATGATTGCCGCTAAAACCCTGGTGCCGGTACTGGGCGTTCCGGTCCAAAGCGCCGCGTTAAGCGGTGTGGATAGCCTCTACTCCATCGTCCAGATGCCGCGCGGTATTCCTGTCGGCACGCTGGCGATTGGTAAAGCGGGTGCGGCGAACGCAGCCCTGCTGGCGGCGCAAATTCTTGCGACGCACGATAAAGCATTACACCAGCGTCTGGCGGAGTGGCGTAAAGCCCAGACCGACGAGGTGCTGGACAATCCGGACCCGCGGGGTGCGGCATGAAGCAGGTTTGCGTCCTCGGTAACGGCCAGCTAGGCCGCATGCTGCGTCAGGCCGGTGAGCCGCTGGGTATTGCCGTCTGGCCCGTCGGGCTGGACGCCGAACCGGAAGCCGTACCGTTCCACCAGAGCGTGATCACCGCCGAGATCGAACGCTGGCCGGAAACGGCCCTGACCCGCGAGCTGGCGCGTCATAACGCCTTCGTTAACCGCGACCTGTTCCCGATCATCGCCGACCGTCTGACGCAAAAGCAGCTGTTCGACAAGCTCGGTCTGCCGACCGCGCCGTGGCAGCTCCTGTCCGATAAAAGCGAGTGGAATGACGTTTTCGCGATGCTGGGCGAGCTGGCAATCGTGAAGCGCCGCGTGGGCGGTTACGACGGCCGCGGCCAGTGGCGCCTGCGTGCAGATGAAACGGCAGAACTGCCGGACGACTGCTACGGCGAGTGCATCGTTGAGCAGGGCATCAACTTCAGCGGTGAAGTGTCGCTGGTTGGCGCGCGCGGGCACGACGGGCATACCGTCTTTTATCCGCTGACGCATAACCTGCATCAGGACGGCATTCTGCGCACCAGCGTCGCCTTCCCGCACGCCAATGCTGACCAGCAGGCGCAGGCGGAAGATATGCTCTCTGCCATCATGCACGAACTCGGTTATGTCGGCGTCATGGCGATGGAGTGCTTTATCACCCCGTCCGGTCTGCTGATCAACGAACTTGCGCCGCGCGTGCACAACAGCGGCCACTGGACGCAAAACGGCGCGTCCATCAGCCAGTTCGAGCTGCACCTGCGTGCAATCACCGACCTGCCGCTGCCGCAGCCGGTGGTGAACAGCCCGTCGGTGATGATCAACCTGATCGGCACCGATCTGAACTACGACTGGCTGAAGCTGCCGCTCGTGCATCTGCACTGGTATGACAAAGAGGTCCGCGCGGGTCGTAAGGTCGGTCACCTGAACCTGAACGACAGCGACACGGGCCGTCTGAGCGCCACCCTGGAAGCGATGATCCCGCTCCTGCCGCCGGAATATGCGAGCGGTATCGTCTGGGCACAGTCAAAGCTCAAGTAAGACATCTGCGCCGGGGAGTTGATCTTCCCCTTCCCCGGCGTACAATCCCCGCCCATTGCTGCTGAGTTTTCTTCTGGAACAACCATGAACGATGGAACGGACTATCGCGCGATCCTCGCGTCTGATACCCCTTTAATCGACGTTCGCGCGCCGATCGAATTTGCCCAGGGCGCGATGCCTGCGGCGATCAACCTGCCCTTAATGAACGACGACGAGCGCGCCGCCGTCGGCACCTGCTATAAACGCCAGGGTCCCGAGGCCGCGCTGGCGCTCGGCCATCAGCTGGTAAGCGGCGAGACGCGTGAGGCACGCATCAACGCCTGGCGGGAAGCCAGCCTTGCCCATCCTGAGGGCTATCTCTGCTGCGCGCGCGGCGGCCAGCGCTCGCATATCTCGCAGGCCTGGCTGAAAGAGGCGGGCGTTGACTACCCGCTGATCCGCGGCGGCTACAAAGCCCTGCGTCAGACGGCGATTCAGGTGACCATCGAGCAGTCGCAAAAGCCGATGGTGCTGATTGGCGGCTGTACCGGAAACGGTAAAACCCTGCTGGTGAAGCAGCACGCGCAGGGTATCGATCTGGAAGGGCTGGCGCACCACCGAGGTTCGTCGTTTGGCCGCACGCTCACGCCGCAGCTTTCCCAGGCCAGCTTTGAAAACCACCTTGCGGTTGAGCTCCTGAAAAAAGACGCCGCGCGCTGGGTGCTGGAAGACGAGGGCCGGATGATTGGCTCCAACCACCTGCCGGAGTGCCTGCGCGACCGCATGGCTGAAGCCCCTATCGTTGTCGTCGAAGACCCGTTTGACGTCCGCCTTGAGCGCCTGCGCGAAGAGTATTTCGACCACATGTGGGCGGACTTTTCTGCCGCATACGGCGAGGAAGCGGGCTGGAAAGAATACAGCGAGTATCTGCACCACGGCCTGTTCGCCATTCGCCGCCGTCTGGGGCTGCAGCGGTATGCAGAATTCACCGCGCTGTTAGATTCCGCGCTGCTGGAACAGCAACGCTCCGGCAGCACAGAGGCGCACTTTAGCTGGCTTGCGCCGCTGCTGAAGGACTATTACGACCCGATGTACGGCTATCAGCTGGAGAAAAAAGCGGAGAAGATTGTGTATCGCGGGACGTACGAAGAGGTCGCTGAGTGGCTTAATCGCTAAAACAAAGCCGGGTGGCGAGGTAAAAGCAAAACGGCAACCTGGGTTGCCGTTTTTAATGTTTATTCCCTCTCCCCGTGGGAGAGGGCCAGGGTGAGGGTATCAGGCCGCACCCAACAAGACGACTTAGAAGTCGTAACGCAGACGCACCAGGTTCATGTCACCCAGGTTGTCGGTGCTGGAGGTGAACACGTGTTCGTAATCCACGCGGAAACCGTAATCCAGCTGGAAGCTGATACCCACGCCGTTGTCGATGCGCTGGTAGTTACGGCCGTTCACGTACTCAATACGGTCGCCCATGAAGTAAGGCTGGATGGATTTAACCGCGTACTGGCCGACCGGGAACTTGTAGCCCGCAAAGTATTCAATACCCCATGCATCACCCGCAAAGTAGTCGTTAACCGACACTTTTTTGGTGGTCATGAAGTTCTGGTACCAGCCGCCGCCTGCGGAGAAGGTCCAGTTGTCCGGGGTCCAGCTCAGCGCGGTACCGAGGATGTTCTGGTCGTAGGTTTTGCTGTCGCCGTTATCCGGGTTACGCATGTCCGCACGGGTGTAGTTCCACGCGGCGCCCCAGGTCAGGTCGGTGGTCAGGTGGTAATCCAGACCCAGCGAGCCGCCGCCTTTACGCTTGTAGCGCAGGCCGTTGCCCGGCAGGTATTCGCTGTCTTCAAACAGGTAGGATGCATAAATGTCGGCATCGCCCACGGTTTTCTTATATTTCAGCATATTACGTGAACGGTAAGAACCGTCGTAATCGCCTTTGATCCCGTTACCTGGTGCCTGACCGATCATGTCGTAGTCCCAGATATCGGTTTTCGCGCCCACCACATCATAGTAAACGCTGTTCTGTTGACCGAAGGTCAGCGTACCCCAGGTGTCGCTCTTCAGGCCGGTGTAGAGCATACGACGCGTCGTGTCGTGATCGCTTTCGCTGTAGTGGTTGTCCCAGTTGAACATTGCAGGGAAGTTCACGCCCAACTCGTAGTAGCTTACCCAGCTAATGTCATCAAACAGGTAGTAATCAGCCGCGAAACGGAAACGGGTGCCGCCGTCAAAGCCGTTACGCTTGTAGCTGTTTTTACCGTCGTCGCCGGTCATGTTCTGGAACTGAGGACGAATACTGCCGCCAACGGTAAAGTTCAGGCGGCTCAGCGGGTTACCCGCCTGAGGATCCTGCTTAAGAACGGTGATTTCCGCCTGAGAAGCGAAGGTAGTCAATGCCACTGCCGCGCCGATCGTTGCCGCCAGCGCTGATTTTTTTATAGTCATTATTTTTCCTTAATAGACACGCTGCTAAATATTTAGCGGGTGAATATTAACTGGAAATAATCGGGCCGTGTGGTCGGGTTTTTAATGTTTTGTGCTACTAAATGAGTGGGTATTATCACTTTGTGCTATTTAAACGCTGCGCACCGGCATTAAAACCCGGCGCGCAACTATCACCGTACTAAATCAACTCGCAAACTGACGGAACAGGGCTTTCCCCTTTAACAGCCGCGTGCCGAGCCAGCCTCCGCAAAGAGAAAGCAGTACCGCGCCGCTGAGAGGCAGGATCAGCCAGAGGCGCCAGTCAGGCTCCCACGGGAAGTCGAAGACCTTTGTCTGCAGCACCGCCAGCGCCGTTTCCGCGCCAATGGCCGCTACCAGACCCGCCACCAGCCCCAGCAGCGCAAACTCGCTCCAGAGCGTCATCCGCAGCAGCCGCTTTCCGGCCCCCAGCGTGCGGTAGACCACCAGCTCCTGATGGCGCTGGCGCATGCCCACCTGCACCTGGGCCAGCAGCAACAGCACGCCGCAGATCGTCACCAGCACCACCATCACCTCCAGCGCGCGGCTCACCTGCTCCAGAACCTGCCCTACCTGCTTCAGGATCGCGCCAATATCCAGCAGGCTGACCGTCGGAAACTCCCGGTTGAGCTGGGTCAGCATGCCGTTGCCGTTTTCCCAGCGGAAGCTGGTCAGCCAGCTCTGCGGCTGACCGTCCAGCGCGCCCGGCGGGAAGATAAAGAAGAAGTTTGGCCGCAGGCTTTCCCAGTCCACTTTACGCAGGCTGGTGACTTTCGCGGTAAAATCCTGGGTATCGCCGGTAAAGGTCACGCTGTCCCCGAGCTTCACGTTCAGCCGCGTCGCCAGCCCCTCTTCCATCGACACCTCACCCGCTTTCGGCGGCCAGGTGCCCGCGGTTAGCGGGTTGTGGTCAGGGCGTTTCTCCTGCCAGGTCAGGTTCAGCTCGCGGTTCAGCGACTCGTCCTTGTTTCCGTCCGCTGGCTGGCCGTTGATCTGCGTCAGACGCGCGCGCACGATGGGATAGAACGACTCAGGGATAATGTGATGCTCCGACAGGAAGCCCTTCAGCGGCGTGACCTGCTCAGGGGCAATGTTGATCAGGAAATAGTTCGGGCTTTCCGGGGGAAGCTGCTGCTGCCAGCGATCGAGCAGATCGCCGCGCAACACTAACAGCAGCGCCAGCAGCATAAACGACAGCGAAAACGCCGACAGCTGGCTGAGCGTTGACCACGGCTGATGCAGCAGGCGGTTGACCGCCAAGCGCACGGGCAGCGATTTCACCGTGAGCCGCTTCAGGACGTTGAGCAGTATCCAGCCCAGCACGCCGCACAGCAGCGCCAGCACAACCGCGCCGGCCAGAACCGCCCACAGCAGCGTGCTGCCCCCCATCAGCCACGCCAGCAGCCCCACCGCCACGGCAATAATCACCGGAAGGTAGAACTTCAGCGGCCAGACGTTCGCCACCACATCGTTGCGAAGCACGCGCAGCGGCTGCGTCGCGAGCAGCAGGCGGTACGGGCGTAGCCCCACCAGCAGCGAAATCACCGTCATCGCACCAATTGCCCACAGCCACGGCCAGAGGCTGGCCGGCGGCAAGGCGGCCGGGAGCACCGGCTTCAGCATCACCATCAGCAGTTTTTCAAACAGCAGCCCGATTATTCCGCCAGTAATCGCGGAGAGGACCAGCAGCATCAGCCACTGGCCGACAATCAGCTTGCGCAGCTGCGCCCTGCCCGCCCCCAGGGTTTTGAGGATCGCCACCAGGTCGTAACGGCTGCGGCAGTAGTGCCCCATCGCCACGGCAACTGCCGCCACCGCCAGCAGCAGGGTCAACAGTGCCGAAAGCAGCAGGAACTGCTGAGAACGTTCAAGAGATTTACCGAGCGCCCCTTCGTCCTGCTCCAGCCCGTACCAGCGGTGCTCCGGCTTGAGCTGCGGCAGAAGCCATTTTTCATACGCGTCAAGCTGGGCAGGCGTGCCGCCAAACTTATAGCGCCAGGTGACGCGACTGCCCGGCTGTACCGCATGGGTTGCCGCGACATCCGCGGTGTTCATCAGCAGGCGCGGCGCGAGCTGGAAGGGGTTAAAGCCGGAATCGGGCTCCTGCACCACTTCCCCGGCAATGTTGAGGGTGGCGTCGCCGACGTCGATGCTATCGCCGGGTTTCAGGTTCAGAAGCGCCATCAGACGTGATGCCAGCAGCACCGTACCGGGCTTTGGCTTCAGCCCTGGCGGGTTGGTCTGCAGTTCGCCGTACATCGGGTAGATATCATCGACGGCTTTAACGCTGGCGAGCTGCGGCGTGTCGCCCGCAAAGGTCATGGTCTGGAAGCTTATCTGCTCCCCCACCTTCAGCCCTTGTTTACGCGCCTCTGCAATCCAGCCCGACGGCACCGGGCGGGAGCTTTGCAGCGCCCGGTCACCCGCCATAAACTCCCGGCTCTGCTGGCTAAGCCCTTTTTCCATGCGGTCGCTGACGCTGCCGAGCGCCAGCACGCAGGCCACCGCCAGGCTTAGCGCCAGCCAGACGATAAGCAACGAGGGCGAGCGCCACTCGCGCCAGAA
The DNA here is from genome assembly GCF_000801755.2 of Enterobacter sp. E20. Taxonomy (NCBI): domain Bacteria; kingdom Pseudomonadati; phylum Pseudomonadota; class Gammaproteobacteria; order Enterobacterales; family Enterobacteriaceae; genus Enterobacter; species Enterobacter sp. E20. Next base: position 1,077,290 of record NZ_CP012999.1, on the reverse strand, counting down.
CCAGCGGGTAATCATGCCTCCTCCTGAAGAATACCGTTCACCAGCCGCAGGCGACGGTCGCAGCGGGCGGCGAGCTGCGGATCGTGGGTGACGAGGATCAGCGTGGTGCCGTGCTCGCGGTTGAGCGAAAACAGCAGGTCGGCAATCCGGTCACCGGTTTTACGGTCAAGGTTACCTGTGGGCTCATCGGCAAACAGGACTTCGGGACGACCGTTAAACGCCCGCGCCAGCGCCACGCGCTGCTGCTCACCGCCGGAAAGCTGTGCGGGAAGGTGGTCGAGACGCTTGCCCAGACCGAGCTGCTCCAGCAGCGCCTTCGCGTGCGCCCGGCTTTCACGGCTGTTTTCACCGCGCAACAGCGCCGGGAGTTCGACGTTTTCCAGCGCGTTCAGGGTTGGGATCAGCATAAAGGACTGGAAGACAAAACCAACGTGACGCGCGCGCAGCGCGGCCCGCGCCTCTTCATCAAGCTGATGCAGCGGTTGCCCGACAAGGTGGACCTCGCCGCTGCTGCCGTCGTCCAGACCGGCCAAAATCGCCAGCAGCGTGGACTTGCCGGAGCCGGATTCGCCAATCAGCGCGATGGTTTCAGCGCGTTTGACAACGAGTTCAACTCCAGTAAGGATGGAAAGCTCGTGTTCCCCCTGACCGACGGACTTCTTAAGATGATGAACTTCAACACTGTTTTCCGCTGGCATTTGCCCTTCCTGTTTTTGATTCTGATGACCTTCCGCGCGGCGGCAGCGGACACGTTACTGGTTCTCGGCGACAGCCTGAGCGCAGGCTATCGCATGGCGGCCAGCGCGGCCTGGCCCGCGCTGCTCAATGACAAATGGCAGAGCAAGACGTCGGTAATTAACGCCAGCATCAGCGGCGATACCTCGCAGCAGGGCCTGTCGCGCCTGCCTGCACTGCTCAAACAGCATCAGCCGCGCTGGGTGCTGGTGGAGCTTGGCGGTAACGATGGATTGCGCGGTTTTCAGCCTCAGCAAACCGAGCATACGCTGCGCACCATTTTGCAGGATATCAAAGCGGCAAACGCCCAGCCGCTGCTGATGCAAATTCGCCTGCCCGCCAACTACGGTCGTCGGTATAATGAAGCCTTTAGCGCGATCTACCCTAAGCTTGCCAAAGAGTTTGATATTCCGCTGCTGCCATTTTTCATGGAAGAGGTCTATCTCAAACCCCAGTGGATGCAAGACGACGGGATCCACCCCAATCGCGATGCTCAGCCGTTTATTGCCGACTGGATGGCAACGCGGCTGGCTCCTTTAGTTAAACATGACTCCTGATTAAGCGGAGATCCTGACAGGTAAAGTTATGCAAAAATCGGTCTTAATTACAGGATGTTCCAGTGGAATCGGCCTGGAAAGCGCGCTCGAACTGAAGCGCCAGGGGTTTCGGGTGCTGGCGGCGTGTCGCAAACCCGACGATGTCGAACGCATGAACGGGCTGGGCTTTACCGGCGTGCTGCTGGATATGGACTCGCCGGAGAGCGTTGAACGCGCCGCCGATGAGGTGATCGCGCTGACCGACAATCGTCTCTACGGGCTCTTTAACAATGCCGGCTACGGCGTGTATGGCCCGCTGGATACACTCTCCCGCGAAACGCTGGAGAAACAGTTTTCGACCAACTTCTTCGGCGTGCATCAGCTCACCATGCGCCTGCTCCCCGCGATGCTGCCGCACGGTGAAGGGCGCATCGTGATGACATCGTCAGTGATGGGGCTGATTTCCACCCCGGGCCGCGGCGCCTACGCCGCCAGCAAATATGCGCTGGAGGCCTGGTCCGACGCCCTGCGCATGGAGCTGCGCCACAGCGGCATCAAGGTCAGCCTGATTGAGCCCGGCCCGATCCGCACCCGCTTTACCGAAAACGTGAACCAGACCCAGGCGGATAAGCCGGTCGAGAACCCCGGCATTGCCGCACGTTTTACCCTCGGGCCAGAGGCGGTGGTGGCCAAAGTGCGCCATGCTTTTGAGAGCGAACATCCTAAAATGCGCTATCCGGTGACGCTGGTCACCCATGCCGTAGGCTGGTTAAAACGCCTGCTGCCGGGCCGGATGATGGACAAAATTTTGCACGGTTGAGTTGAAGCGACGACGCTCATCCCCATGTAAAGAACAAACCGACAAAAGAGAAAGCCGCATGTCCGTACAGAATATCGTCAATATTACAGAAGCTAACCTGCAACAGACCCTTGAACAGTCGATGACCAAACCGGTCCTGTTCTACTTCTGGTCTGAACGCAGCCAACACTGCCTGCAGCTGACGCCGGTGCTGGAAAGCCTTGCCGCGCAGTACAACGGTCAGTTCATTCTCGCTAAGCTGGACTGCGACGCCGAGCCGATGGTGGCGTCTCAGTTTGGTCTGCGCGCCATCCCAACCGTCTATCTGTTCCAGAACGGCCAGCCCGTTGACGGTTTCCAGGGGCCGCAGCCGGAAGAGGCTATCCGCGCCCTGCTGGATAAAGTGCTGCCGCGTGAAGAAGAGCTGAAAGCGCAGGAAGGCATGGCGCTGATGCAGGAAGGTAAATACGACGAGGCGCTGCCGCTGCTCAAAGAGGCGTGGCAGCTGTCGAATCAGAACAGCCAGATTGGCCTGCTGCTGGCGGAAACGCAGATCGCCCTGCACCGTTCAGAAGACGCGGAAGCCGTACTCAAGACGGTTCCGCTGCAGGATCAGGACACCCGCTATCAGGGTCTGGTCGCGCAGATTGAGCTGCTGAAACAGGCGGCGGACACCCCGGAAATTCAGCAGCTGCAGCAGCAGGTTGCCGACAACCCGGCCGACGCCGCGCTGGCAAGCCAGCTGGCGCTGCAGCTGCACCAGGTGGGGCGTAACGAAGAGGCGCTGGAGCTGCTGTTCAGCCACCTGCAAAAAGACCTGGCAGCCGCAGACGGTCAGGCGCGCAAGATGTTCCAGGAAATTCTGGCCGCGCTGGGCACCGGAGACGCGCTGGCGTCGAAGTATCGTCGTCAGCTGTACGCGTTGCTCTACTAACAAAAAAATGCCCGGTGGCGCTAACGCTTACCGGGCCTGGAAAACAGGCTTAACCCGTTTTCTTTAATTGCGTCACCACCAGCTGGTGGCGCGTGTTGTAGAACTTCCGATAGGTCAGGTAGCAGGCAATGATGGTTGACAGGCTTGCCGTGGAGAGCAGCATAAACGTCACCATGATCTGATACTTAATCGCTTTGACCGGATCGATACCGGCAAAAATCAGCCCCGACATCATGCCAGGCAGGCTCACCAGCCCCACCGTTTTGGCTGAATCGACCGTGGGGATCAGCGATGAGCGAATGCTCTCACGAATCAGCCGCGCCGAGGCCACTTTAGGCGTCGCTCCCAGGCTTAATTTCTCCTGTAGCTGCTGCTGTTCACTGCTGAAGCGCTGGCCGAGATTGTTATAACAGAGCCCAACGGCCACCATGGCGTTCCCCGCAATCATCCCGGAGATAGGGATAACCTGCATCGGCGTAAAGGCAATCGAGCCGGAGAGCACCAGCACCGCCAGCGTGAGCGCCGTCCCGGTGGTAATGGCGATAAACGACGAGATAAACGCCTTATCAATGTATTTACTGCGTTTTTTTGCATTCCACGCCGCGTTGAAACAGATAAAGAGCACCATCAGCAGCGTCAGCACCGCGTGGTTGACGTTGAAAATATACTTCAGCACATAGCCGACGATGATGAGCTGAACCACCGCGCGGCAGATACTCCACACAATATCTTTTTCCAGCCCCAGCTTTTCCCGATAGCTGACTACAATCGCAATCAGCACCAGCACCATCGAAAACGCCAGTGATTCATTGGTAATGTTATGCTCACCCACGGTTAGCCTCCTGCATTTTCCCGCCGTGCGGCTGAAGCGTAATCACGTCATCAGCATGGGTTATTTCATTAGCGTCGTGCGTCACCCACAGCACGGCAATATTCTGCTCCCGGACGTAGCGATGAATAATCTCGTTAACGTTGCGCTTGTTGACGTCATCGAGCGCGCTGGTAATTTCGTCCAGCAAAAGCACCTTCGGTAAAAACTGCAGGTTGCGGATCAGCGAGACGCGCTGCTTTTCTCCGCCCGACAGCGCGGTGATGGATTTGGTTAACGTCTCCTGCGCCAGGCCAAAGCGGGCCAGATCGCTGATAAACTTTTCCGGCTCCGGCGTTTTATTGCGGATTTGCCACGGGAAAATCAGGTTGTCATAAACCGTATCGCCAAACAGCGCGGGGGTTTGCACGCAGTAGGAGACCTGCTGGCGATAGTTTTCCGGGGACAGGGTTGAGATATCCTGTCCTTCAAACAGAATGGTGCCCTCCGTCGGGCTGAGGAGTGAGGCCACAATTTTCAGCAGCGTGCTTTTACCGCAGCCTGAGGGGCCCGTGATTAATTTAAACTCGCCCGGCGACAGGCTAAACCCGACGTGCTGAAGAATAATGTTTTCTCCAACACGAAATCCGATATCCCTGAGATGTAATAGTTCTTTTTTATCGTTCATTACGCTTCCGTTAACCGCTTCGTGTAATAACCGCCTGTAGCATAATCCTTTCGTGCGCACAGAGCGAATAGCCTCACGCTAAAGCAAGTGTTAAACTTTTTGTTTGTTATTTGTCTCCACCATCACTACAGGAAGTAAGCAGCATGGCACATATCTTTTATGAGTTTCCTTCCCTGAAGCCTGGTGTTCCTGATGTCGAAACATTAATGGAAGTCATCAAATCGTCGGAACTCACGCGTTTTGTCATCGGTGCAGAGGTGGTGGATTTTGTTAAGAAGGCGCTTATCGTGAACACCACGATCGGCAGTTTCAAAAATTGCTATTTCGCCTTCGACAACGGGACACACTTCCTGGAATTTGACGGCAAGGGAAAATCCAAACGTTTCAATGAGGTACCCGACTGGTTCGTCTCTCCGGCTGAATTTTCTCGTACCCAGTGGCTTATCAACCACGATCTTGCAGATGTAAAGGCCACCCAATTCATTGACGTGCTGATGTCCTACCCGCTGAAAGAGCGCCGTGCGCACTGTAATTTGTTATTCGGGCTGGAGCTGGAAAAGGTGAATGCGGTTCCGGCCGCAGCGTCAACCGCAGGGAAAATCGGCAATAAAAACGGTAAAACGACCAAACCGCGCGTCACCGATCTGGGATCGTTTGAATTGTTCAGCCAGTTCTTTGTGCGCATGAAAACCGCCGTGCTGGCCGATGAGTTTCCCACCCTGCAGGTTCTGACGGGCATGGATAACCTGACTAAAGCGCCGCATAATTTAAAGCAGGGTATCAGAACGTGGTTCAAGGCCATCGCGGGCGACCTTCCCCCTAATAACAAGCGCGTTGAAGCGGGGAATGCCGTTCTGTTCTGCGCCCCCATTCGCGAACAGATCCAGCGTATCGAAGCGCTGGGGCTGGAGAAGTACTACCAGGGATTATCCAAAGCCATTGCCGAAGCGGGTGATGGATTCATCTCTGACTTTACCTATACTTACGAGCAATAAACACACACTTTCACTCATCACAGCATGCAAAACAGGAGGTTTTTATGCTTATCGTTGTTCCTGTCCTTATTTTCGTTGCGCTGGTTATTGTGGGCGCAGGCGTCAAAATTGTCCCTCAGGGCTATCAGTGGACCGTCGAGCGTTTCGGTCGATATACCAATACCCTCCAGCCAGGCTTAAGCCTGATTGTTCCGTTCATGGACCGGATTGGTCGCAAGATCAACATGATGGAGCAGGTACTGGACATTCCTTCTCAGGAGATCATCTCCAAGGATAACGCCAACGTCACCATTGACGCCGTCTGCTTTATTCAGGTGATTGATGCGCCGAAAGCGGCCTATGAGGTCAGCAACCTGGAGCTGGCGATCGTCAACCTGACGATGACCAACATCCGTACCGTGCTCGGCTCGATGGAGCTGGACGAAATGCTTTCCCAGCGCGACAGCATCAACACCCGCCTGCTGCACATTGTCGATGAGGCAACGAACCCGTGGGGGATCAAAGTCACCCGTATTGAGATCCGCGACGTGCGTCCGCCGGCTGAGCTGATCGCCTCCATGAACGCCCAGATGAAGGCCGAGCGAACCAAGCGTGCCTACATTCTGGAAGCCGAAGGGGTGCGTCAGGCGGAGATCCTCAAAGCGGAAGGGGAAAAACAGTCGCAGATCCTGAAAGCGGAAGGCGATCGTCAGTCCGCTTTCTTACAGGCGGAAGCGCGTGAACGTTCGGCCGAGGCGGAAGCCCGCGCCACCCAGATGGTGTCCGAGGCGATTGCCGCCGGTGATATCCAGGCCGTGAACTACTTTGTCGCGCAAAAATATACCGACGCGCTGAAACAGATCGGCTCGGCGAACAACAGCAAAGTGGTGATGATGCCGCTGGAGGCCAGCAGCCTGATGGGCTCTATCGCCGGTATTGCCGAACTGATTAAAGACAGCGGAAACGAGCGTAAAAAATGATTGAGCTGATCGCTGCACATCCTCATGCCTTCTGGCTAAGCCTCGGTGGCTTATTGCTGGCGGCGGAGATGCTGGGCGGCAACGGCTACCTGCTCTGGAGCGGTGTTGCCGCCGTCATTACGGGCCTTCTGGTCTGGATCCTTCCCCTGGACTGGGCGTGGCAGGGTGCGCTATTTGCCGTGCTCACGCTGGTAGCCGCGTGGCTGTGGTGGCGCTGGCTAAACCGGCGGGTTACCGAGCAAAAGCCGCTGGACGCGCACCTCAACCAGCGCGGACAGCAGATTGTCGGCAAGCGTTTTACGCTCGACACCGCGCTGGTAAACGGACGCGGGCACATGCGCGTGGGCGACAGCTCGTGGCCGGTAGTCGCCGACGACGACCTCAGCGCCGGCACGCGGGTTGAGGTCATTGCGGTGGAAGGCATTACCCTGCGGGTGAAGGCCTGTTAGACAGAGGCCTTACGATGACAGCAGCCGGCAAGATTATCGATAATCGGGCAGTCGGCGCTGTCATCCCCCGGACAGGATTCCGCGAGCTGCAGCAGCTGTTCGCGCATCGCCTGCAGCTCGATGATGTGGCGTTCGATCTCGGCCACTTTTTCCAGCGTGCGTTTTTTCACGTCGGCGCTGTGACGCTTCGGATCGTTAAACAGGTTCACCAGCTCGCCGCACTCTTCCAGATTAAACCCCACCTGTCTTGCCTGGCGCAGCAGCGTCAGTTCATCCAGATGCAGCTGCGTGTAGCTGCGGTAGCCGTTTTCACTGCGCAGCGGTGGCGTTACCAGCCCCTTCTCTTCATAAAAGCGGATTGCCTTGCTGGTTAAGCCGGTTTTTTTTGCCACGTCACTGATATTCACATTTCCCCCTTGACCTTCCCCTTGATGGAAGGTTTAACCTTTATAACAGTCAGTGAAAAGCACTGTATCGGTCAACAATTGACCAGATCATTATACGGGAGTTTTACTATGTCTCACACTATCGACCTGACGCTGGACGGCCTCTCCTGCGGCCACTGCGTCAAACGCGTTAAAGAAAGCCTGGAACAGCGCCCTGACGTTGAAAGCGCTGACGTGACTATCGATCATGCCGCCGTGACCGGCAGCGCCAGCGCGGATGCGCTGATTGATACCATCAAGCAGGCCGGTTACGGGGCGGAGTTAAGCCACCCAAAGGCTAAACCGCTGGCAGAGTCATCATCCCCGTCGGAAGCACTGACAGCGGCCACTCCTGAGCTTCCGGCAGCTGATGATATTGACGACAGCCAACAGCTGCTGATCAACGGCATGAGCTGCGCCAGCTGCGTCTCCCGGGTACAAAACGCCTTGCAGGCCGTACCGGGCGTCGCGCAGGCACGGGTAAACCTCGCGGAGCGCACTGCGCTGGTAATGGGCAGCGCTTCCGCCGCAGAATTAGTGCAGGCCGTTGAGAAAGCGGGCTACGGCGCAGAGGCCATCGAAGATGATGCCGAGCGCCGCGAGCGCCAGCAGGAAACGGCTATCGCCACCATGAAACGCTTCCGCTGGCAGGCGATTGTCGCCCTGCTGGTGGGTATTCCAGTGATGGTGTGGGGCATGATGGGTGACAACATGATGGTCACCGACGACAACCGCACGCTGTGGCTGGTGATTGGTCTGATTACCCTTGCGGTGATGGTGTTTGCAGGCGGGCATTTCTATACCAGCGCCTGGAAGAGCCTGAAAAACCGCACCGCGACGATGGATACGCTGGTGGCGCTCGGTACCGGCGCGGCGTGGCTCTATTCGATGAGCGTGAACGTCTGGCCGCAGTGGTTCCCGATGGAGGCGCGCCATCTCTACTATGAAGCCAGCGCGATGATTATCGGCCTGATTAACCTGGGCCACATGCTGGAAGCCCGCGCCCGTCAGCGCTCCTCGAAAGCGCTGGAAAGGTTGCTTGATTTAACCCCGCCGACGGCGCGCGTGGTCACGGATGAGGGGGAGAAAAGCGTCCCGCTGGCGGAAGTTCAGCCCGGCATGACGCTGCGCCTGACGACGGGCGATCGCGTTCCCGTTGACGGCAAGATAACCCAGGGCGAAGCCTGGCTGGATGAAGCTATGCTGACCGGCGAGCCCATTCCCCAACAGAAATCAGACGGCGACGCCGTTCATGCGGGTACGGTGGTGCAGGACGGCAGCGTGCTGTTTACCGCCAGCGCCGTCGGCAGCCACACGACGCTGTCGCGTATCATCCGCATGGTGCGCCAGGCGCAGAGCAGCAAGCCGGAAATTGGCCAGCTTGCTGACAGAATCTCGGCCATTTTTGTGCCGGTGGTGGTCGGCATTGCCCTGCTGAGCGCGGCGATCTGGTATTTCTTCGGCCCCGCACCGCAGATTGTTTACACCCTGGTGATCGCCACCACGGTGCTGATCATCGCCTGTCCTTGCGCCCTTGGCCTGGCGACGCCGATGTCGATTATCTCCGGCGTAGGCCGCGCGGCCGAATTTGGCGTACTGGTGCGGGATGCCGACGCGCTGCAGCGGGCCAGCACCCTCGACACGCTGGTGTTTGATAAAACCGGCACGCTGACCGAAGGCAAACCGCAGGTGGTGGCCGTCACTACCGCAGGCATTGCGCAAGAGGAGGCGCTGCGCCTCGCCGCCGCGCTGGAGCAAGGCTCAAGCCATCCGCTGGCGCGCGCCATTCTCGATAAAGCAAATGCTTCTGCCCTGCCGCAGGTCAGCAATTTCCGCACCCTGCGCGGGCTCGGCGTCAGCGGTGAAGCAGAAGGCCACGCGCTGCTGCTGGGCAACCAGGCATTGCTTAATGAAAACGGTATTGATACCGCCGCGCTGGAAAGCGAGCTGAAAGCGCAGGCGTCTCAGGGCGCTACGCCGGTTCTGCTGGCGGTGGATGGCAAAGCCGCCGCGCTGCTGGCCGTGCGCGATCCGCTTCGCCAGGACAGCGTGGACGCCCTGCAGCGTCTGCACCGTGCCGGCTATCGTCTGGTGATGCTGACCGGGGACAATCCGACAACGGCCAACGCCATCGCGAAAGAAGCCGGAATTGATGAGGTCATTGCAGGCGTACTGCCGGACGGTAAAGCGGACGCCATCAAGAAACTGCAAAGTCAGGGCCGTCAGGTGGCGATGGTTGGCGACGGCATCAACGATGCCCCGGCGCTGGCCCAGGCGGACGTCGGGATTGCCATGGGCGGCGGGAGCGATGTCGCCATCGAAACCGCTGCCATTACGCTGATGCGCCATAGCCTGATGGGCGTTGCCGACGCGCTGGCCATTTCAAAAGCCACGCTGCGCAACATGAAGCAGAACTTACTGGGAGCGTTCGTCTATAACACCCTCGGTATCCCAATCGCGGCCGGTATTCTGTGGCCGCTGACCGGCACGCTGCTTAACCCGGTGGTCGCGGGTGCGGCGATGGCGCTCTCCTCCATTACCGTGGTGAGCAACGCCAACCGGCTGCTGCGCTTTAAACCGAAGGATTGAACCTTGTACCCGTACGCGCTAGCATGAACCTTTCCATTCATGGAGCGCGTATGGGTCTGTTTAATCGTATAAAAGCATCGTTTCGCGCCCTCTTTCCTCGCCGTTATGCCTGGCCCGGTCTGGATATCTCTCTCCCCGGCGGGCAGCACCTGCACCTGGTCGGCAGCATTCATATGGGTACGCAGGATATGTCTCCCTTGCCACCCGGGCTGATTAAACTGCTGAAACGCGCCGACGCGCTGGTCGTTGAGGCGGACATTTCGGGTCAGGAGTCGCCGTTTGCCGGGCTGGAAAGCGATCTCACTCTGGCGGAACGTCTGGATGATCCCCGGCTTGCCGAACTGACGCGCGTCGCGGATGAAACCGGCGTGTCGCTCTCCATGATTGACACCCTGCCGCTCTGGCAAATTGCGATGGTGCTGCAGGCTACGCAGGCGCAGCGTCTGGGACTGCGCGGTGACTACGGCATTGATTACCAGCTGCTGAACGCGGCAAGGGCGCGCAGCCTGCCCGTCATCGAGCTGGAAGGGACGGACAGCCAGATTGCGCTTCTGCGCCAGCTTCCCGACGACGGCCTGATGCTGCTGGATGATACGTTGACCCACTGGCACACCAACGCGCGCCTGCTGCAGACCATGATTGGCTGGTGGCTGGACGCGCCGCCTGAGGACGGTAAGCTGGCGTTACCGTCGACGTTCAGCGAATCGCTGTATGATGTGCTGATGAATGCGCGCAACAAAGCCTGGCGGCAGACGCTGCATGCTTTGCCCGCGGGGCATTACGTGGTGGCGGTTGGGGCGTTACATTTGTACGGAGAAGGGAATTTGCCGTCACTGTTGAAATAAAAAAATGGCCAATATTTCTATTGGCCCGTCAAAGAGGAATTTCATCGTTTTTATTATGCCGAAGGAGACCTTCGGTTGAGCCGATTGTCGCTCAAAGTGACCATCACTGCCAATACTATTGCGCAAGATGGTGCTATTTTTTAGACAAACGTCAGGCGTATGCTGATGGCATGATTTGTCTGTCGTAAGAAGGATAGCTATGACTCCCGCCGTTAAATTACTCGAAAAAAACAACATTTCTTTCCGGATCCACACTTACGATCACGATCCGAATGAGACTAACTTTGGTGATGAAGTGGTGCGCAAGCTGGGGCTGAATGCTGACCAGGTTTATAAAACGCTGCTGGTGGCGGTGAATGGCGATATGAAACACCTCGCCGTCGCGGTTACCCCTGTGGCGGGACAGCTTGATCTGAAGAAAGTCGCCAAAGCCCTGGGGGCGAAGAAGGTGGATATGGCGGATCCGATGGTGGCGCAACGCACCACGGGCTATCTGGTGGGCGGGATCAGTCCGCTCGGGCAGAAAAAACGCCTGCCGACGCTGATTGATGCCCCTTCGCAGGAGTTTGAAACCATCTTTATATCCGGCGGCAAACGCGGGCTGGATATCGAGCTGGCGGCGGGCGACCTGGCGAAAATGCTGGACGCGAAGTTTGCGGATATTGCGCGCCGGGATTGAGAAAATTGCCCGGTGGCGGCTGCGAGGTAAAAGCAAAACGGTAACAGGCGTTACCGTTTTTTGTGTTAGCGCCCTCTCCCGGTGGGAGAGGGTTGGGGTGAGGGCATCAGGCCGCACACCACTACTGCCAGCTCACCTCACCTTTCGGCTCGTAGGCATTCACGTCAATCGGCGAATTCTGCTCGATAAACTGCTTCAGCACTTCCGCATCGATAAAGCCGGTATTCACGTATCCCGGTTTGTTATCAATATGCGGATAGCCGTCGCCGCCGGTGGCGTTAAAGCTTAACGTCGCCAGACGGTACGTTTTGGCCGGATCAACCGGTTCGCCTTTGATCTTCAGGTCGTTAAGCTTGCCGTCTTTCGCCACAAAGCTGACGTTGGCAAACTGCGGATAGGCCCCGGAATCCGGCTTCATCTGCGCCACGGCGGTCAGGTAGTCAATCACCTCTTTCCCGCTCATATCGGCATAAACCACCACGTTGCCGAACGGCTGCACCTTCAGGACGTCTTTATAGGTAATGTTTCCGCCCTCGATGGAATCACGAATACCGCCGCCGCTCATCACGCCGAAGTCAGCGCCGGTGCGCGCCATTTGCGCCGCCAGCACCAGGTGGCCCATGTTGGTCTGCACGAAGCGAACTTTACTGCGGTCCCCCTCCAGACGACCGTTCAGCGTGCCGATTTTCACGTCCAGCTGCGCCTTGCCTTTGTTCTGGAACGGCGTCAGCAGGGAGAGCATCTGCTGGTTTTCAGCGATCTCCGGCGTGTAGAGTACACGCTCGCTTTTCCCGTCCGGGTAGGTGACTTTCTTCTTCAGGTTGACCGGGATGAGCTGATAGTGAACCAGCTTCATCTCGCCGTTACGGAACTCGAAATCCGCCCGGCCCACGTATTTGCCCCACTCGTGCGCCTGAACTATCCAGATACCGTTCTGACGGTCCGGCGCGCACGGCGTGCCCGGCACGTAGTCCACCTGCTTTTTGTTCTCGGATGCCATACACACCGGATCCTGTGAGTGACCGCCCACAATCATTGCCAGAGAGCCCGCGGGCAGGCTGCGCGCCATTTCCACGTCGCCGGGCGCGTTAGAGCCGTGCTCGCCGTTGTCGTAGTGCCCCATGTGCGTGGTGGCGATAATCACGTCCGGCTTCTCGTTTTGCTGCAGCTCCTGAATCACCAGCTTCGCTTCGTCTGCCGGTTTGCGGAATTCGATATCGGTAAAGAACTCGGGGTTGCCAATTTTCGCCGTGTCGTCAGTGGTTAAGCCGATGACCGCAATCTTCAGTTCCTGGCGCTTAAACAGCGCCCACGGCTTAAACAGGCGTTCGCCGGTGCTTTTCTGGTAAATATTGGCGGAGAGGAAGGGAAATTTGGCCCATTTTTCCTGCTGACGCAGCACGGTCAGCGGATTATCGAACTCGTGGTTACCCACGGCCATCGCGTCGTAGCCAATCAGGTTCATGCCGCGAAAATCAGGTTCCGCGTCCTGTAAATCGGATTCCGGCACGCCGGTATTGATATCACCACCCGACAGCAGCAGCACGCTGCCGCCCTGGGCAGCCACCTCTTTACGAATGCCGTCCACCAGCGTTTTTTGTGCCGACAGGCCATATTCGCCGTATTCGCTGCGCCAGAAATGACCGTGGTGATCGTTGGTATGCAGAATGGTGATTTTATAGGTTTTGTCTTTTTCATACGCCTGCGCGGGCAGGCTTACCAGGCCCCATGCGGCGATGAGCGCCAGCGCGACGCCCCGCTTCATAAACTTCATCTTCTCTCTCCCTGACCAATAGACAAAGGCAAAAATTACAGTGACTAACAAGAATAGACAAATAAGTTTTCAGAATTGCGACTTTCTTCAAATGTCCCGGACGGGTATGTTAGTCGGATAATAATTACACCCTGCATCTCTAATAACGAAAAACGTGGTACTTCTCTCTATGGCAATCAGTGAATCAACCCAGCCCGTTCCGGGCGCGCCGGCGTCGCGCACCTCCTTTAAAGTCTTAGGCGCAATCAGTCTCTCGCACCTGCTCAACGACATGATCCAGTCGTTGATTCTGGCCATTTATCCGCTGCTGCAGTCCGAGTTTTCGTTAACGTTCGTGCAGATCGGGATGATCACCCTGACCTTCCAGCTGGCTTCCTCACTGCTGCAGCCGGTGGTGGGCTACTGGACGGATAAATACCCGATGCCGTGGTCGCTGCCGATCGGCATGTGCTTTACCTTAAGCGGGCTGGTGCTGCTGGCCATGGCGGGGAGTTTTGAAGCGGTGTTGGTTGCCGCCGCGCTGGTGGGCACCGGATCGTCCGTCTTCCATCCGGAGTCCTCGCGCGTGGCGCGTATGGCTTCAGGGGGCCGTCACGGTCTGGCGCAGTCTCTCTTCCAGGTGGGCGGTAACTTTGGTAGCTCTCTCGGCCCGCTGCTGGCCGCGGTGATTATTGCCCCTTACGGTAAAGGCAACGTGGCCTGGTTTGTGCTGGCCGCACTGCTAGCCATTATCGTGCTGGCGCAGATCAGCCGCTGGTATGCCGCTCAGCATCGCGTGAATAAAGGGAAACCTAAAGCGAAGGTTATCAATCCCCTTCCGCGCAACAAGGTTATCCTGGCGGTTTCCGTGCTGCTGGTACTGATCTTCTCGAAATACTTCTATATGGCGAGCATCAGCAGCTATTACACCTTTTATCTGATGCAAAAATTCGGATTATCGGTACAGAATGCGCAGTTCCACCTGTTTGCCTTCCTGTTCGCCGTCGCGGCCGGTACGGTCATTGGCGGGCCTGTGGGGGATAAGATTGGGCGTAAATATGTCATTTGGGGCTCTATCCTCGGCGTGGCGCCGTTTACCCTTATTTTGCCGTACGCCAGCCTTGAATGGACGGGGATTTTAACCGTGATCATTGGTTTTATTCTCGCATCCGCGTTTTCCGCCATTCTGGTCTATGCCCAGGAGCTGCTGCCTGGCCGTATCGGTATGGTTTCCGGGCTCTTTTTCGGTTTCGCCTTCGGCATGGGCGGGCTTGGCGCGGCGGTGTTGGGGATGGTGGCGGATCACACCAGCATCTTCCTGGTTTATAAAATCTGCGCTTTCCTGCCACTTCTTGGGATGTTGACCATATTCCTGCCTGATAACCGTCATAAAGCGTAAATTACGGGTAGCCAAAGTTTTACTTTGGCTACCTGATACCCTGATGCCATAAGGGTTTCTTCTTCTTACCCTCGCTGAATTTATCAAAATGCGCTTTTTTACGTGCATATTGCTGTTTTATTCAAACTTCAACAATAATTCATAAACATAAGGGTAAAAATTGTCATAAACTATTACTCGGTTTTTTGGTTTTCGCCAAAAAGGAACACCCACAACGAAAGGAGACGGAATGCACCACGCCACACCGCTTATCACCACCATTGTTGGTGGACTTGTGCTCGCATTTATCCTCGGCATGATTGCCAATAAGCTGCGTATTTCTCCTCTTGTCGGCTATCTGTTAGCGGGTGTACTGGCGGGACCCTTTACGCCAGGCTTCGTGGCGGATACCAAGCTGGCCCCTGAGCTGGCGGAATTGGGCGTGATTCTGCTGATGTTTGGCGTCGGCCTGCACTTCTCCCTGAAGGATCTGATGGCGGTAAAGTCGATCGCCATACCGGGAGCGATCGCCCAGATTGGGGTGGCGACGCTGCTGGGGATGGCGCTTTCGGCGGTGCTGGGCTGGTCGTTAATGACCGGTATCGTATTTGGGCTGTGTCTCTCAACCGCCAGTACCGTGGTGCTGCTGCGCGCGCTTGAAGAGAGACAGCTGATAGACAGCCAGCGCGGGCAAATCGCGATAGGCTGGCTGATTGTTGAAGACCTGGTCATGGTCCTGACGCTGGTACTGCTGCCTGCCGTCGCCGGGATGATGGAAAAAGACAACGTAGGTTTTGCCTCGCTGGCGCTGGATATGGGCATCACCATCGGTAAGGTGGTGGCGTTTATCGCCATCATGATGCTGGTGGGACGCCGTCTGGTGCCGTGGATCATGTCCCGCAGCGCGGCAACCGGCTCCCGCGAGCTGTTCACCCTCTCCGTGCTGGCGCTGGCGCTGGGTATCGCTTTTGGTGCCGTAGAGCTGTTTGATGTCTCCTTTGCCCTGGGCGCGTTCTTCGCCGGGATGGTGCTGAACGAGTCCGAGCTGAGCCACCGCGCGGCGCATGACACTCTGCCGCTGCGCGATGCCTTCGCCGTGCTGTTCTTCGTCTCCGTCGGGATGCTGTTTGACCCGATGGTCCTGATTCACCAGCCGCTGGCCGTGCTGGGCACGCTGGCGATCATCATCTTTGGTAAGTCGCTTGCCGCCTTCTTCCTGGTGAGAATGTTCGGCCACTCCCCGCGCACGGCGTTGACCATCGCCGCCAGCCTGGCGCAGATCGGTGAGTTCGCCTTTATTCTGGCCGGTCTGGGCATGGCCCTGAACCTGCTGCCGCAGGCGGGGCAAAACCTGGTGCTGGCGGGGGCGATCCTGTCGATTATGCTGAACCCGGTGCTGTTTGCCCTGCTGGAAAAATACCTCGATAAAACCGAAACGCTGGAAGAACAGACGCTCGAAGAGGCCATCGAAGAAGAGAAGCAGATCCCGGTGGATATTTGCAATCACGCCCTGCTGGTCGGCTTTGGCCGCGTGGGCAGCCTGCTCGGTGAGAAGCTGATGGCGCAGGGCATTCCGCTGGTGGTGATTGAGACCTCACGCACCCGCGTCGACGAGCTGCGCGAGCGCGGCATTCGTGCGGTACTGGGCAATGCGGCAAACGAAGAGATCATGAATCTGGCGCACCTGGACTGTGCGCGCTGGCTGCTGCTGACCATCCCGAACGGCTATGAAGCGGGCGAGATTGTGGCCTCCGCGCGCGAGAAGTGCCCAACGATTGAGATTATCGCCCGGGCGCACTATGACGACGAGGTCGAGTACATTACCGAACGCGGTGCGAATAAGGTGGTGATGGGCGAGCGCGAGATTGCGAATACGATGCTGACGCTGCTGGAGAATCCGCCGGTTGAAGAAGGGGTGACGGGGTAAGTTTGGTGCGGCCTGGTCCCCTCACCCCGGCCCTCTCCCCATAGGGGCGAGGGAGAAAAGACGGCTTCGTGCTATCCCCTCTCCCCTATGGGGAGAGGGTTAGGGTGAGGGGTTTTCTTTTACCTGTCCCAGTAAGCCTCTTCGAGGCTGTCTTCCCGTTCCGGCAGCCCACGCGTTAAGCGCGGGGAGTGCTGGTTCAGTACCTGATAGCTCACGCGGTTGGCATATTTACACACCTGCGCCAGCGAGGAATAGGTCAGCCAGCTGAACTTGTGCTTGCTGGAGTTCGGCACGTTGGTTTTATGGTAGGCGTTCGCGGTGATGTCGTGCAGCAGTGCGGCCAGCGCGCCGTCGCCCGCACCGTTGGTGTTCATGATCTTCTCCGGCCCGCCCATATACGGCGCGATATGAGAGTAGATACGCAGCGGATTCACGCAATCTTTGTAGCGCATGCCGCGGCTGAACTCGTACTGGTTGAACTCGGCAATCGCACCGGGCAGCAGCGGGTGCTGGGTTTTGCGCTTGCTCTCTTCTTCCGTGAAGCCCGCCATGTACAGCCCCACCGGGCCGGCGGTACAGAGCACCAGATCCACCCAGTCCAGCGCTTTGTCAGACGCCAGCAGCGGATCGCTTTCGCCGGTCAGCGCTTCGGCCTCTTCTTCGTTCATCGCCAGAATCGAGACGTGCTCTTTCAGGAACGCCTGCCACCACTCCGGGTTATCGGCGATAACGAATTTTGTGCCCAGCGTCAGAACGACCGGCACGTTGTATTTCTTCGCGTACTCGATCGCTTTCATGGTCGCTTCCGGCATCGGCTCGCCCGGCTTACAGCGCACCAGGTAGGAGGTCAGCACCAGCGCCGAGGCGCCCGCGATCACCTCTTCCGGAATACTCTCGGCGCGCAGCTTGTTCATATGGCCCGGGCTGATGGCAAAAGTACGCTCGCCGGAATCGCTAATTAGCGTAAAGCAGCGGCCAATAGGCCCGTCGACGCCCTGAAGGTAGTTCAGATCGGTACGGCTGGAGGTGTTGCAGAGATAGCGGTAGGCATAGCCACCGATTTCGATATTGCTGCACATTACGCCGAGCAGCACCGAGCGATCGTCGGCCAGCACGGAGTAGTTATGCATGGTATTGCCGATGGTGCCACCGGCGAACTGATGGGTAATCAGGTTTTCGCGCACCAGCTCCTGATACAGCGCTTCGGCAACGTCGTCCTCAATCACCAGCGAGTGACCGGCGCTCAGACCGTAACGGGCGACAAACGCATCATCCACTTTCGCTTCAATGTCCACCAGCGTCTGATCGATACCGACGACCCATGCCGCGCTGGTTTCGTTTTCAGGCTGGATTTGCTGCAGGAGCGGATCGCGGGCATCGACGGGGAAGTAGTGTTTGGATTTGCGTTTACCGGGAAATTTCATGGTCTGAACTGTACGAAGAATATGGGCCGGGAATGGTAGCACAAACCCGGCCCGGAGTGCGATCAGCGGCTGTTCGTTACCAGCGAGACCATCATGTCAATATGCTCAGGCGAGTCGTTAAGCGCCGGAATGTACTCGTACTTTTCACCGCCAGCCTCAAGGAAAAATTCCCGGTTTTGCACCGCGATCTCCTCCAGCGTTTCCAGACAGTCTGCCGAGAAGCCCGGCGACATCACCTGAATGTGCTTCACGCCCTTCTCGCCCAGCATTTTGAGGGTTTCATCGGTGTACGGCGTCAGCCACGGCTCGCGACCGAAGCGCGACTGGAAGGTCATCATCACCTTCTCCGGCGGCAGGCCAAGGGCGGAAACCAGCTCGCGCGTAGTATCGCGGCAGCGCTGCGGATAATCATCCCCTTCATTGGCGAAACGCTGTGGGATACCGTGATAGGAAAGGAGCAGCAGATCCGGCTCGCCGTGCTTTTCAAACGACGCGCGCGCGCTGTTGGCAAGCGCCTGGATGTAGAGATCGTTATCCGCGTAGTCGCGAATAAAGGTCACGCCCGGAATGCGGCGGCGGGTCGCCAGAATGCGGGCCAGCTCGTCCCAGACGGCGGCCACCGTCGAGCAGGAGTACTGCGGGTAGAGCGCCAGCACAACGATATGGTCCACGCCCTGCGCCAGCAGTGATTCCACCGCGCTTTGCAGGGACGGTTTTCCGTAGCTCATGCCGAGCGCGACGGGCATATCCGGCAGTCGGGCGGCCAGCGCTTTTTCCTGACGACGGCTGTAAACCATCAGCGGCGAGCCCTCTTCCATCCAGACGGACTGATAGAGTTTGGCGACGCGCGGAGAACGAATCGGCAGAATGACGCCACGCAGCAGCGGCCACCACAGCAGTCTCGGGAAATCCACGACGCGCGTGTCGCTTAAAAATTGTCGCAGGTAGCGTTTTACCGCGTCTGATGTAGGTGCTTCTGGAGTGCCCAGATTGGCAAGCAGGATGCCGGTTTTCGCCTGACTCATTCACGCCTCTTAACCATTTGATAGGTTGTCAATTGTAGCGGAAATGCGTTTAAACGAAACCCATTGCTGTAATAGGTAAGATGAGAATATTTCTCACCCGGGAGCCCGGGTGAGAGGCGCGCGATTAGCCGAGGATTTTTTCCAGCTCTGCACGTACGTCAGCTACGGCTTTGGTGCCGTCAACTTTGGCGTATTTGGTGTTACCCGCCTGCGCTTCTTTGGTGTAGTAGCCGATCAGCGGCGCGGTCATCTGATGATATTCCACCAGGCGTTTACGCACGGTCTCTTCCTGATCGTCTTTACGGGTGGTCAGCTCTTCGCCGGTCACGTCGTCTTTGCCTTCAACCTTAGGTGGGTTGAATTTGATGTGGTAAACGCGGCCAGAAGCAGCGTGTACGCGACGGCCAACGATACGGTCAACGATCAGCTCGTCCGGTACGTCGAACTCCAGAACGTAGTCCACGTTGATGCCCGCTTCTTTCATGGCGTCAGCCTGAGGAATGGTGCGTGGGAAGCCGTCCAGCAGGAAACCGTTACGGCAGTCTTCCTGCGCAATGCGCTCTTTGACCAGAGCAATAACCAGCTCGTCGGTCACCAGCTTGCCTGCGTCCATGATGTCTTTCGCTTGTTTACCCAGCTCGGAGCCAGATTTAACAGCGGCGCGCAGCATGTCACCGGTGGAGATTTGCGGAAGACCGTATTTCTCCATGATGAACTGAGCCTGAGTTCCTTTACCCGCGCCCGGAGCGCCAAGCAGAATAATACGCATTGCGAAAATCCCCTCAAAAGTCGTTTCAATTTTTCAAAAGCGCTAAACAATACCACCAGAACGGGCATCGCTCAAGGAAGGCGGGAAGGCTGAAACGGTTAACGGGGGGAGATTATTTGGGTTAGTGCGGTCTGGTGCCCTCACCCCGGCCCTCTCCCACGTGAGAGGGAGAAGACCAGGGGAGGCGTGCTCAATTACGCCAGCAGCAGCGCATTCACACGTTTAATGAACAGGTTAGGATCTTCCAGCGTGCCGCGCTCGGCCAGCAGGGACTGATCCAGCAGCAGCTCAACCCACTCGGCAAAGCGGGCATCGTCCTGGGTATCCGCCGCACGTTTAACCAGAGGATGATCCGGATTAAGCTCAAAGATATATTTCACTTCCGGCATCGCCTGGCCCGCCGCAGCGAACAGTTTCGCCATCTGGGTGCTCATTTCGTCCGCATCGGTGGTGACAATGGCCGGGGTGTCGGTCAGACGGTGCGTGAAGCGCACCTCTTTCACGCGCTCACCCAGCAGGGTTTTCACACGCTCAACGAACGGCTCCAGCGCCTTCTCGGCTTCTTTCGCGCTTTCATCAACTTCATCCGCCAGCTTGTCGATGGACTCATCCGCTTTGGCGACAGACTGGAAGGATTTACCGTCGAACTCGGTCAGGTAGTTCATCATCCACTCGTCGATGCGGTCAGAAAGCAGCAGCACTTCGATGCCTTTCTTACGCAGCAGCTCCAGGTGCGGGCTGCTCTTCGCCGCCGCGTAGCTGTCGGCGGTGATGTAGTAAATCTTCTCCTGCCCTTCTTTCATGCGGGAGACGTACTCTTCCAGCGACACGGTCTGCGCGGAGGAGTCGGTGTGCGTAGAGGCGAAGCGCAGCAGTTTGGCGATGGTTTCAACGTTCGCGGTGTCTTCTGCCGGGCCTTCTTTCAGCACCAGGCCAAACTGTTTCCAGAAGGTCTGATATTTTTCCGCATCGTCTTTCGCCAGTTTTTCCAGCATCTGCAGCGCACGTTTGGTCAGGGCGTTGCGCAGGTTACGGGTGACGGTGCTGTCCTGAAGGATCTCACGGGAGACGTTCAGCGGCAGATCGTTGGAATCGATCAGACCGCGCACAAAGCGCAGGTAGTTCGGCATGAACTGCTCGGCGTCGTCCATGATGAATACGCGCTGCACGTACAGCTTCAGGCCGTGCTTGTGATCGCGGTTCCACATGTCCCACGGCGCCTGTGCCGGGATGTACAGCAGGCTGGTGTACTCCTGCTTACCTTCCACGCGGTTGTGGCTCCAGGTCAGCGGGTCGGTAAAGTCGTGGGCGATGTGCTTGTAGAACTCGTTGTATTCGTCGTCTTTAATTTCAGACTTATTGCGCGTCCACAGCGCCTGCGCCTTGTTGATCTTCTCCCAGGAAACCACGGTTTCACCGTCTTTCTCTTCCTGTTTTTCAATCTCTACCGGCAGGGCGATGTGATCGGAATATTTGCTGATGATGGAGCGCACGCGCCAGTCGTTCAGGAAATCGTCTTCCCCTTCACGCAGGTGCAGGGTGATTTCGGTCCCGCGATCCGCCTTGGTGATGTCATCAACGGTGTATTCGCCTTCCCCTTTGGATTCCCACAGGACGCCGTTCTCGGCGCTGTCGCCTGCCGCACGGGTACGGACGGTAACTTTGTCGGCCACGATAAACGCCGAGTAAAAACCGACGCCGAACTGGCCGATCAGCTGGCTGTCTTTCGCCTGGTCAGAGCCCATGGACTCAAGGAACGCTTTGGTGCCGGATTTGGCGATGGTGCCGAGGTGGTCGATCACCTCGTCGCGGTTCATCCCGATGCCGTTATCGGCGATGGTCAGGGTGCGGTTCTCTTTATTGAACGAGACGCGCACGCGCAGCTCGCCGTCGCCTTCATACAGGTCCGGGTTGGACAGCGCGCGGAAGCGCAGCTTGTCCGCCGCGTCCGAGGCGTTGGAAATCAGCTCACGCAGGAAAATTTCTTTGTTGGAATACAGGGAATGGATCATCAGGTGCAGAAGCTGTTTTACTTCTGACTGGAAACCACGGGTTTCTTGTCCTTTCATCTATGTCGACCTCAACAATGCCATTTAATGGGGTTTTAAAACGTTGAGTGAGAGATGGGGATAAGGGGGGAAATTTTCAAGCGGAGGCCGCGCGCGCAGCCTCCGTTTGGTCAGAAAATAATCTTGTGACGCCCTGCCAGAGAGTGCGACAGCGTGGTGCCGTCGACCATTTCCAGCTCGCCGCCCACCGGCACGCCGTGGGCGATGCGGCTGGCGTCAACGCCGTACTGCGAGCACAGTTCGGCGATGTAGTTGGCGGTTGCCTCCCCTTCCACCGTTGGGTTGGTGGCGAGGATCACCTCTTTGATGGTTTCGGACTCAAGACGCTGTTCAAGGCGGTCAAGACCGATATCATCCGGGCCAATACCGTCCAGCGGGGAGAGATGCCCCATCAGCACGAAGTAGCGGCCGGAAAACTGCCCGGTTTGTTCGATGGCGTAGATGTCCGCCGGACTCTCCACCACGCAAATCTGACCGTTTTCCTGACGACGCGGGTTCGTACAGATGTTACACACGTCCTGCTCGGTAAAGGTGCGGCAATCCGCACAGTGACCAATTTCTGACATGGCGCGGGTTAAAGCCTGCGCCAAGCGCATCCCGCCGCTGCGGTCGCGCTGCAATAGCGTAAACGCCATGCGCTGCGCCGACTTCGGGCCAACGCCCGGCAGGCAGCGCAGTGCTTCCATTAACTGCGTGAGCAGCGGACTGGTTTGCATCAGAATGGCATCTTGAAGCCAGGCGGCAGCTGCATACCGCTGGAAACAGAGGCCATTTTCTCTTTCTGAGTTTCGTCGATACGGCGAGCGGCATCGTTAAACGCGGCTGCAACCAGATCTTCCAGCATCTCTTTGTCGTCTTCGAGCAGGCTCGGGTCGATTTCCACGCGACGGCAGTTGTGCGCACCGTTGATGGTCACTTTGACCAGACCGGCACCGGACTCACCCGTGACTTCCAGCTGAGCGATCTCTTCCTGCATCTTCTGCATTTTTTCCTGCATCTGCTGAGCCTGCTTCATCAGGCCACCCAGACCGCCTTTTCCACCAAACATAGGCTTCTCTCTTCTTTCACGTTTAAGGATTACAACCGTAAGTCAGACTCACGATCAAATGGGGCGAATACTCTCTTCATCCAGATCGGCGTCGAAGAACCGGCGCAGGGTCTGAATGTTGTTATCCGCAATAATCGCCTCGCGCGCCTGCGCGAGCTTTTCTTCATAAATGGCCTGACGCCACTCGAGCGGCGTTTTCACTGCCGGATTATCATCTTCAATGATAGTCAATTCAACCGGCGCACCCTGTAATGCAGTGAGCGCCTCGGCCAGCGCCTTTTGCGCGCCAGGGGAATTGAGGTGCCGCTGGCCCGGACGCAGGTGCAAACGCACCTGATTGCCGTCCTGCTCTTTCCAGGCATTCAGCGCGACCTGCTCGACCAGCTTCGGCAGCTGGAGTTTGCTGACCTCGGCGGCCCAGGCGTCGCGCGCAATGGACTCTTCAGCAAGCTTCGCGGAAAGCTCCGGCGTTTTCTCATGCTCCAGCGCCTTTTTCAGCGCTTTCGGCGTGGCGACCTCTTCCTTCACCTCTTCGGTGATGGTGGTTGCCTTCCAGCGGTAAGCCTCTTCTTTCACCGGGGCTTTCTGCTCAAGCGCGGACGGTGCCGGACGCGACTGTACGCGCTCCGTTACCGAGGCCAGTCGTTCAAGCGCGGCGTTGTTCACCGGCCGCGCTCTTCCTGGCGCTGCCGGTTCACTCTTTTTTGGTTTGGTTACTCCCTGCGCACGCTGCAGCTGGCTGCGTGCGGCAAGCACCGAACTGGTGGCATCCGACAGCGGCACGTTTTGCTGCGGCGGCGGTGTCGGCTGCGGTGGCACCTGCTGCGGCGACATCACCGCCGTAGGGGCGACCGGCGCGAAAGACTGCCGCGGCGCTTCCGGCTCCGGCAATGGCATGCGCGGGTGGAACGCCAGCGCGCGCAGCAGCGTCATTTCAACGCCCATTCGTGGATCCGGCGCGAACGGTAGCTCTTTGCGGCCAATCAGCAGCGTCTGGTAGTACAGCTGCACGTCGGCAGGCGGCACGGTGCGGGCAAGTTCACGCATCCGCTGTTCAATGGCGGCCATATCCGCTCCGATGGCGGACGGTGAAAGCTGCAGCATCGCCACGCGGTGCAGCAGGCTGAGCATCTCAACCAGCAGTCCTTCCCATTCGATACCCCGGGCAGCGGCCGCGTTCACCTGCGACATCACGCGTTCGCCGTTGGCGGCAATCATCGCCTCGATAAGCGACAGCGCCTGATCGTCATCCAGCGTGCCGAGCATGGTGCTGACCGCCTCGGTGGAGAGCTTGCCGTCACCGCTGGCAATCGCCTGGTCGGTCAGGCTGAGCGCATCACGCAGGCTGCCGTCCGCCGCGCGGGCCAGCAGCTGCAGGGCGCGCGGTTCGTGGACAATTTTCTCTTCATCAAGAATGTGCTCAAGCTGCGCGCGGATCTGCTCAACGTCCAGCGCCTTCAGATGGAACTGCAGGCAGCGCGACAGGATCGTGACCGGCAGCTTTTGCGGATCGGTGGTCGCCAGCAGGAACTTCACGTGCGCGGGCGGCTCTTCCAGCGTTTTCAGCAGGGCGTTGAAACTGTGGCGCGACAGCATGTGCACTTCATCGATCAGGTAGACCTTGAAGCGGCCACGCGCCGGGGCGTACTGCACGTTATCGAGCAG
Source organism: Enterobacter sp. E20 (assembly GCF_000801755.2). Lineage (NCBI taxonomy): Bacteria > Pseudomonadati > Pseudomonadota > Gammaproteobacteria > Enterobacterales > Enterobacteriaceae > Enterobacter > Enterobacter sp. E20. The sequence goes on along the minus strand of NZ_CP012999.1, from coordinate 1,052,791 downwards.
ATCGCGGGTATCTTCCACTTTGGTACGCGAGGCGGCGTCGATCTCGATCAGATCGACAAAACGCCCCTGCTCGATCTCCCGGCAGTTATCACATACGCCGCACGGCGTGGCGGTGATCCCGGTTTCGCAGTTGAGACCTTTTGCCAGCAAACGGGCAATAGAGGTCTTACCGACGCCGCGGGTGCCGGAGAAAAGATAGGCGTGATGGATGCGACCTAGCGACAAGCCGTTCGCCAGGGCCGTCAGCACATGTTCCTGACCGACAACGTCAGCAAAGGTTTGTGGTCGCCATTTACGGGCTAACACCTGATAACTCATGGGCAGGCTCTGCAACGCTGGAAGGTGAATTTATGGAGGGGAATGCTATCACAACCTCACCCATTGAGCGAGGTTGTGAAAACCGGGATTAATGACCCGGGAAAGGCACCAGGCTGTAGCTGGTGATGCCCTGTTTTTCCAGGCGCTGTTCACCGCCGAGATCGAACAGGTTGATGATGAATGCCGCGTCGGTCACTTCACCACCCAGACGACGGATCAATTTCACGGTCGCTTCAATGGTACCGCCGGTTGCCAGCAGATCGTCCACCACCAGCACTTTGTCGCCAGGCTTGATCGCATCAACGTGGATCTCCAGCTGATCGGTGCCGTACTCCAGCTCATAGTTCTCAGCAATGGTTTCACGCGGCAGTTTGCGCGGCTTACGCACCGGCACAAAACCCACGCCCATTGCCAGCGCAACCGGTGCGCCAAACAGGAAGCCACGGGCTTCGGTACCTACTACTTTGGTGATCCCGGCGTTTTTATAACGCTCGACCAGCAGTTCAATGCTGAGCGCGTACGCTTTCGGGTCTTCCAGCAAGCTGGTGACATCACGGAAAAGAATGCCAGGCTTTGGATAGTCCTGGATGCTTTTGATGCTGTTTTTCAGATATTCAAGCTGCTGTGCAGTTGCGGTCATCGGTTTTGCCTAAATGAAACAGTGTTACTCACAGCGCGCAACGAGTCGGCCAAGGCAACAATTGTTTAACCTTTGACCAGGCGCACCTGTGCTCGAAAACGGTCGAATTTACTGGCTGCGCGTGATAATTGCAACAGCCATGATGAGGCTTCAGTGCTTTTGTTGCTTTTCATCAACCACGGGGATCCGCCACATGAAGATAAGCAGGCAGGAGAGGATCGCCAGCAGCAGAATACGTACCCACATCATTTTCACCAGCCATAATGAAATAGCGAAGGTAATGAGGATCACCGCGATCGCGCGCGGCTTCGCGCCGGGCGGCATGGCCCGGTGTTTTTGCCAGTGCCGCAGATAGCCGCCAAACCACGAGCGATAGAGCAGCCAGTGGTGAAAACGCGGCGACGAGCGAGCGAAGCACCAGGCCGCGAGCAGGATAAACGGGGTGGTCGGCAGCAAGGGTAAAAACACGCCCAGCGTGCCAAGCACTACCGCGAGCCAGCCAATGATGATTAAAATAGTACGCTTCATAATGCGAATCGTTATCAAACTGAACGGCTACTTTACCACTGGAGAGCGCCTTGAAAACAGCACTGCTTCTTGAGAGGCTGCAAAATCAGCTTAGTGCTCTGCGGGAGCAGGCTACACCGCTGATGGGCCACGCCACGCTGAAACCGCGCTTTGATCGGCAGCTTTTTCGTACCCGCAGCACCGTCATTCAGGATTACCTGGCGGAAGCGCAGACCAACCTCGACGAGCTTCGCCATGCGGTTGAGAGTGAACAGCAGGAACAGGTGGCGTGGCTCGCAGAGCATCTGACAGAGCAGATCACCGCTCTGCATCGCGAAATCGCCGCCTGGCCGCTGCGCGCCTGGGACAGCGCCTCGCCGGGGCTCTGTAAATGGCAGCGCAAGCGGCTGGAGAACCAGGAGTTTGAGCGCCGGCTGTTTGAGATGAAGCGCGAGCGCGAGACGCGGCTGAACAACAGCGAGACGCTGGAAGAGCAGCAGCTATTGATGCGCGAGATTAGCGCGCTGGAAGGACGTATCGTCCGCTGCCGACAGGCGCGGGATGAGATTGAGCGCGTCATAGAACGTTTGACCCGTTAACAGGAGCCACACCCATGTCACTGGAAAATGCACCCGATGAGGTCAAGCTGGCCGTCGATTTGATTATGCTGCTGGAGAATCATGAGATCCCCGCCGAAACGGTGCTTAAGGCACTGGAGATTGTGCGGCGGGATTTTGAGGGAAAATTACCCTCACCCCGGCCCTCTCCCTGAGGGAGAGGGGGAAAATCGTTCCCTCGCCCCTGAGGGCAGAGGGAAAATAATAGATTACGCCGGAGTCGGATCGTCACCCTTGATGTCGCGCTTCACTTCCGTATGCTCATCACCTTTCTCGTTACGCAGGTGAACCTCAAGCTGGTTGAAGGCGATATTAATATCGTTTTCACGACACAGACGATCGATAGAACGGTTGAGTTCATCCACCGTGTAGCTGCGGTCACGCAGCTCGCGCACGTATAAACGCAGCTCGTGATCCAGCGTGCTCGGCCCAAAGGTGGTGAAGAAGACCGCCGGCGCCGGATCGTGCATCACTTTCGGATGTTCTGACGCCGCCTTGAGCAGCACCTCTTTCACCTTCTCCAGATCCGATCCATAGGCTACGCCCAGGCGGATCACCACGCGCGTCACCGTATCGGAGAGCGACCAGTTGATCAGACGCTCGGTCACGAACGCTTTGTTCGGGATGATCACCTCTTTGCGATCGAAGTCGGTGATGGTGGTGGCACGAATGCGGATCTTGCTGACCGTACCGGAGAAGGTGCCGATGGTGACGGTATCGCCGATTCGTACCGGACGTTCGAACAGGATGATCAGGCCGGACACGAAGTTACCGAAGATCTCCTGCAGGCCAAAACCAAGACCGACCGAGAGGGCGGCCGCCAGCCACTGCAGTTTATCCCACGAGACGCCAAGCGAGCCAAAGACCGTCATCGCCCCAACAATAATGATCACGTAGTTGAGGATCGTGGTAATGGCGTAGGACGCCCCCTGGCGAAGATTCAGACGTGACAGGAGCAGCACTTCAAGCAGGCCTGGCAGGTTGCGAATCAGCGCCCAGGCCACCACCGACGACACCAGCGCAAACAGCAGGCTGCCCATGGTCACGCTTTTCATGACCGCCGCGCCCGCTTCGGTACCGTTGTATTGCCAGAGGGTAATACTGTCGAGATAGGCGAAAACGGTAATAAGATCGGACCAGATAGCCCAGAACATCACCGCAAACAGGGCGATCATCACCAGCATGGTGATGCGCAGCGTCTGCTGGTTAACCTGCTCCAGGGCGATGGTCGGCTCTTCCTGCGGCTCCGCGCCTTCGGCCCCCTCTTTCACCTGATGCTGACGACGCGCGATGGCACGGCGATAGGCGATGCGGCGAGCCGCCACGCTCAGGCCGCGCAGCACGGTCTGATAGAGCAGGTTCCAGACGATCACCAGATAGACCGTTTCAATCCAGCGCCCGGACAGGCGCAGCGTGGTATAGAAGTAGCCCGTTGCCGTCAGCACCATTAGCGCCAGCGGAATGATCGCCAGCACCGTCACGGTGGCCAGGCGAATATTGTGGGATTCTTTATCACGCCAGCTGTCGCGGCACATCGGCCACATCAGGATCGCAATCAGCAGCAGGTTCAGCAGGATAACCAGCTGGCCCAGCACGTCATCCATCAGGTGCAGCGGGGAAAGCTCAGAGACAACCGACCAGAAGTGCAGCGGCAGGAGCGCCAGGCTAATGCGCACAATCTGACGACGCCAGTGGCTGGTCAGCTGCGCAGGCATGTTGAAATGACGCACCGCCACGCCGTCTTTTTCCAGCACCTTCCAGCACACGCCAAAGACCAGCCAGAACAGCGCCAGTTTTTTACTGAACGCCCACAGCAGATCGCTGACGTTGAGCTGCATCGTGAGCAGAATCAGGCCCACCGCCAGAATAATCAGACACACCGGCAGGGCGCGGATGAGATCGATGAGAATCGCTTTTGGCGTATGGAGCTGGCTATCGTTGCGCAGCTGCCCCACTTCGGAGGCCAGCTTCGCCTGATATTTTTTCAGCCAGCCCAGACGCCAGCGGATCAGGCCGGCAATCAGCAGCAGCGGTAATCCCGCCAGCAGGGCAATCGTCACCGCAGGCCAGGCTTTCTCCCAGTTTACGGTGATCTTCATGCTCTTAATCTGCGTTTTCAGCGTCTCCGGGAAGGATTTGACCCAGTCCCAGTCCATCGGTTTGTTGCTGTTCACCCAGAAAATCTGCTGGGTCAGGATCTCCTGCAGACTTTTCGAGACGCTCACCAGCTGCTGCTGGTTGATTTGCAGGTTAATGGCCATCATCAGCTGGTTGCCCAGCTGTTTGTTGAGCTGGTCCAGCAGCTCGCGACGCATATCGACGACCTGGAGCAGCGCGTCGTGCACTTCCGGGTTCACGTCGCTGGAATGCCCCTCTTCAATTTTGGCGACAAAGGTATCGCTCTGGAAAAGGGCATCGCGCTGCTGGTTGACGTCAAACTGTTCCAGACGTAAATCCGCAATGCGGTTGGTCATGTCCTCCAGCTCATCGGCGGACGGGAGCGTCTGCTGCTGCTGGTAGAGAATACGCGACAGCAGGAGGCTGCCCTTCAGGACCGCAATCTGCTCTTTGATGTTGCGCTCAGCCTGCAGCGCGCGATCCAGCCAGTTCTTCACTTTGATATTTTGCTGAACCAGCGAGTTGCCGTTTTCCGTCGCCAGTATCAGGCGCTGGCTAAGCTGGTGGTTGGCCTCGAGCTCCTGTTTCACCAGCGGATTCGCCTGAATGCGGGCGGTTTCGTCAGGCGATACGGCCTCCTGGGCGGTTTTTTCCGTCAGGGTCAGGCGTTTGCTGTTTACCGCCTCCTGCAACAGCTGAAGCTGGTGTTCCAGGCGGTTAATATTCGCGGTGACGTAATCACGCTGTTTCTGAAGCGTGTCCTGCAGCACCGTATTCCCTTCCAGGCTTTTACGCTGCTGTTCAATCTGTGCGTTGAGCAAGGTCTGCTGAACCAGCAGCAGGGTTTGCTGCGTCGGGCGCAGCGTGCCTTCACCCACCGTCGTGCCGTTCAGACGGTTGCGGATCTGCTGCAGCTGCTGAGACGCGGCGTACATCGCGTTTTGCACGCGCTCGGGCTGGGTCTGCAGCGAGACAAGCTGGCTGTTATAGGTTGCGAGATCCGACTGCGCGGTTTGCAGGTCGTCGAGCAGCTGCGCGACGCGGGACTCCAGCTGGCGTAAGGAGAGCGTCGAGAGCGTCTTGCGCGTCTCGTCGTCGTTATCCACATCGCTGAGGGCATTCAGCGCGTCGGTGGCCTTACGCATGTTTTCAGGCGCCTGCGCCACCTTCTGGCGAAGCTGGACGTTTTCCGCTTTGATGCGTTCAATTTTATCCAGCGTTTCCAGCGTTTCCGTCAGGTCCTGCTGGACGAGTTTCTCCTGAGGGGAGAGATCTTTTTGTTTATTCAACGTGTCGAGCTGCGACTGAACATCGCTGCGCGAGGGAATATCGTTGCTGTTATCGGCGCGGGCCCAGGTCAGCGGCGCCGTGGCGAAGAAAAACAGCATCGCAAAGAGCAATGCAAAAACAGGATGTTGCGAGCGATTGATGGGCAGCATAGTTGTGAATGATGTCAGAAGATGACCGAAAATAGTCCGGCGTGAAGAATATCACGCTCGCTGAAAGCAGAATAGCGCGAACGTTATCCTCTGAGATAAATCCTGGAAAGGGATCAGGCCGTTAGCGAAGGCGCGTCGCTGCGCAGCGTGGGGCAGAGCTGTAGCATTTCCAGTAAAATCGCCACGTAGCTGCGGGCTTCCTCTTTGAGGTCAAAGGATTGCGGCGAGAAAAGCCAGTTTTCCATCAGACCGGAAATGTAGCTGCGCATCAGGATTGCCGCCCGTCGGGTCAAGAGATTGGCCGGTAATAGTTTTGCCTGCATACACAGGTTCAGATTCTGTTCAATACGATCATAGCTCTCCAGGCTAAGGCTGCGTTGCGCCTGCTGCACCACCGCCATCTCGCCCACGAACTCGCATTTATGAAAAATAATCTCCATCATTAATCTGCGACGTTCTTCAACTACCGTTGCTTCAAGGATATATACTAATATTTCTCTCAATACTGAGAGTGGATCGTCAGGGAATTTTGCCCGATACTCACTCTCGAGATCGCTAATGCTGGACTCTGAAAGCTCCCAGATTTCACTGAACAGATCTGACTTATCTTTAAAATGCCAGTAAATCGCTCCTCGCGTCACACCGGCAGCCTGAGCAATCTGCGCCAGCGAGGTGGATGAAACACCCTGCTGCGAGAACAAACGTATTGCCACATCCAGAATGTGTTGTCGGGTTTCCAGCGCTTGTTGTTTAGTTTTTCGTGCCATAGGTGGGTGAATTTACAGGAGTCAGATTTACATACATTTGTGAATGTATGTACCATAGCATGACGATAATATAAACGCAGCAATGGGTTTTTAGACTCAGGACCCTTGATCAATTTGAAATCGGACACTCGAGGTTTACATATGAACAAAAACAGAGGGTTAACGCCTCTGGCGGTCGTTCTGATGCTCTCAGGCAGCTTAGCGCTAACAGGATGTGACGACAAACCAGCTCAACAAGGAGCTCAGCAGGCGCCAGAAGTAGGCGTCGTGACGCTCAAATCTGAACCTCTACAAATCACCACCGAATTACCAGGCCGTACCAATGCTTACCGCATTGCGGAAGTGCGTCCTCAGGTCAGCGGCATTATCCTGAAGCGTAACTTCACCGAAGGTGGTGATGTGAAAGCCGGTGAGTCTCTGTATCAGATTGATCCAGCAACCTATCAGGCCTCTTATGAAAGTGCGAAAGGCGACCTGGCGAAAGCACAAGCCGCGGCCAAAATTGCTCAGCTGACGTTGAACCGCTACCAAAAGCTGCTCGGCACCAAGTACATCAGCCAACAGGATTACGATACCGCTCTGGCCGATGCACAGCAGGCTAACGCGGCCGTGGTGGCAGCCAAAGCGGCCGTCGAAACCGCGCGCATTAACCTGGCCTATACCAAAGTGACCTCCCCTATCAGCGGTCGTATTGGTAAATCTTCCGTCACGGAAGGGGCGCTGGTGCAGAACGGTCAGACCAATGCGCTGGCAACCGTGCAGCAGCTTGATCCGATCTACGTTGACGTGACGCAGTCCAGCAACGATTTCCTGCGCCTGAAACAAGAGCTGGCTAACGGCACCCTGAAACAGGAAAACGGCAAAGCCAAAGTGGAACTGATTACCAATGACGGTATCAAGTTCCCGCAGGAAGGAACCCTGGAATTCTCTGACGTGACGGTCGACCAGACTACCGGTTCCATCACCTTACGTGCGATTTTCCCGAACCCTGACAAAAATCTGCTGCCAGGTATGTTCGTTCGCGCGCGTCTGGAAGAAGGAACGAATCCAACCGCACTTCTGGTTCCACAGCAGGGAGTGACTCGTACGCCACGCGGCGATGCGAGCGCGCTGGTTGTTGGGGCTGATGACAAAGTCGAAACGCGCAATATCACCGCCACTCAGGCGATTGGCGATAAATGGCTGGTGACGGAAGGTCTGAAAGATGGCGATCGCGTGATTGTTACTGGTTTGCAAAAAGTTCGTCCTGGCGCGCAGGTTAAAGCACAGGAAGTGAAATCTGACGATAAACAACAAGCTTCGGCCGCTGGCCAGTCAGAACAAACCAAGTCTTAACTTAAACAGGAGCCGTTAAGACATGCCTAATTTCTTTATCGATCGCCCCATATTTGCGTGGGTGATCGCCATAATCATCATGCTGGCCGGGGGACTTGCGATCCTGAAGCTGCCTGTTGCGCAATATCCAACGATTGCGCCACCGGCGGTGACAATTTCCGCAACCTACCCGGGGGCTGATGCGAAAACGGTGCAGGACACCGTCACCCAGGTTATCGAACAGAACATGAACGGTATCGATAACCTGATGTACATGTCCTCAAACAGTGACTCCACCGGTACGGTGCAGATCACCCTGACCTTCCAGTCAGGTACGGATGCTGACATTGCGCAGGTTCAGGTGCAGAACAAACTGCAGCTGGCAATGCCTTTGCTGCCGCAGGAAGTACAACAGCAGGGTGTGAGTGTCGAGAAATCGTCCAGTAGCTTCCTGATGGTTGTCGGCGTTATCAACACCAACGGCACCATGACGCAGGAGGATATTTCCGACTACGTGGGCGCCAACATGAAGGACGCCATCAGCCGTACTTCCGGTGTGGGTGACGTGCAGCTGTTCGGTTCCCAGTACGCGATGCGTATCTGGATGGATCCGAACAAGCTGAACAACTTCCAGCTGACGCCGGTTGACGTGATCAGCGCGATTAAAGCGCAGAACGCCCAGGTAGCGGCCGGTCAGTTAGGCGGTACGCCGCCGGTGAAAGGCCAGCAGCTTAACGCCTCGATCATCGCGCAGACCCGTCTGACCTCTGCCGATGAATTCAGCAAAATTCTGCTGAAGGTGAATCAGGACGGTTCGCAGGTTCGCCTGCGCGACGTGGCGAAAGTTGAGCTGGGCGGTGAGAACTACGACATCATCGCGAAGTTCAACGGTAAACCGGCTTCCGGTCTGGGTATCAAACTGGCGACAGGCGCTAACGCCCTGGACACCGCCACGGCGATCCGCGCAGAGCTGAAGAAGATGGAACCGTTCTTCCCGTCAGGTCTGAAAATCGTTTACCCGTACGACACCACGCCGTTCGTCAAAATCTCGATTCATGAAGTGGTTAAGACGCTGGTTGAGGCGATCATCCTGGTATTCCTGGTGATGTACCTGTTCCTGCAAAACTTCCGCGCGACGCTTATCCCAACGATTGCCGTGCCGGTGGTATTGCTCGGGACCTTTGCGATCCTGTCGATATTCGGCTACTCGATAAACACCCTGACGATGTTCGGGATGGTGCTCGCCATCGGCCTGCTGGTGGATGACGCTATCGTCGTGGTCGAGAACGTCGAGCGCGTGATGGCGGAAGAAGGTTTGCCGCCGAAGGAAGCGACCCGTAAATCAATGGGCCAGATCCAGGGCGCGCTGGTCGGTATCGCGATGGTGCTGTCTGCGGTATTTATCCCGATGGCCTTCTTCGGAGGCTCTACCGGTGCGATTTACCGTCAGTTCTCCATTACCATCGTTTCCGCGATGGCGCTGTCGGTGCTGGTCGCGTTGATCCTGACGCCTGCCCTGTGTGCCACCATGCTGAAGCCAATTCAGAAAGGCGGTCACGGCGAGCATAAAGGCTTCTTCGGCTGGTTTAACCGCATGTTCGATAAGAGCACGCATCACTACACCGACAGCGTGGGCAACATCCTGCGCAGCACCGGTCGTTACCTGCTGCTCTATATCATCATCGTGGTGGGCATGGCCTTCCTGTTCGTTCGTCTGCCAAGCTCGTTCCTGCCAGATGAAGACCAGGGCGTGTTCCTGACGATGGCACAGCTTCCGGCGGGTGCCTCGCAAGAGCGTACCCAGAAAGTGCTGGATGAAGTGACGGACTACTATCTCACCAAAGAGAAAGACAACGTTGAGTCCGTGTTTGCGGTTAACGGCTTTGGCTTTGCGGGTCGTGGTCAGAACACCGGTATTGCCTTCGTTTCTCTGAAAGACTGGTCTGAACGTCCGGGCGAAAAGAACAAGGTTGAAGCCATCACCGGTCGTGCAATGGGCACCTTCTCGCAGATTAAAGATGCGATGGTCTTCGCCTTTAACCTGCCAGCGATTGTTGAACTGGGTACGGCGACCGGTTTCGACTTCCAGCTGATTGACCAGGGCGGTCTGGGCCACGAAAAACTGACGCAGGCGCGTAACCAGCTGTTTGGTGAAGTCGCTAAACACCCTGACCTGCTGGTCGGCGTGCGTCCAAACGGCCTGGAAGATACGCCGCAGTACAAGATCGATATCGACCAGGAGAAAGCCCAGGCGCTGGGCGTATCCATCAGTGACATCAATACCACGCTGGGCGCAGCCTGGGGCGGTAGCTACGTTAACGACTTCATCGACCGCGGTCGTGTGAAGAAAGTGTACGTGATGTCAGAGGCGCAGTACCGTATGTTGCCTAACGATATCAACAGTTGGTTCGTGCGCGGCAGCAATGGTCAGATGGTACCGTTCTCGGCGTTCTCAACCTCACGCTGGGAATACGGTTCGCCGCGTCTGGAACGCTATAACGGTCTGCCATCGATGGAGATCCTGGGTCAGGCTGCTCCGGGCCGAAGCACCGGTGAAGCCATGAACCTGATGGAAGAACTGGCAAGCAAACTGCCTGCGGGTATCGGCTATGACTGGACCGGTATGTCCTATCAGGAACGTCTGTCCGGTAACCAGGCCCCTGCCCTGTACGCCATTTCACTGATTGTGGTCTTCCTGTGTCTGGCGGCACTGTACGAGAGCTGGTCGATTCCGTTCTCCGTTATGCTGGTGGTTCCACTCGGTGTTATCGGTGCGCTGCTTGCGGCAACGTTCCGCGGACTGACCAACGACGTTTACTTCCAGGTAGGCCTGCTGACAACCATTGGCTTGTCGGCGAAGAACGCGATACTTATCGTTGAATTCGCCAAAGATCTGATGGAGAAAGAAGGCAAAGGTCTTATTGAGGCGACGCTTGAAGCGGTTCGTATGCGTCTGCGCCCAATCCTGATGACGTCGCTGGCGTTCATCCTCGGCGTACTGCCGCTGGTTATCAGCTCCGGTGCAGGCTCCGGCGCGCAGAACGCGGTAGGTACAGGCGTAATGGGCGGTATGGTTACCGCGACCGTACTGGCTATCTTCTTCGTACCGGTGTTCTTCGTGGTGGTTCGCCGCCGCTTTAGCCGCAAGAATGAAGATGTTGAACACAGTCATTCGGTAGAACCTCACTGATACCGGTTCCACATGATAAAAAGGCCGCATTAGCGGCCTTTTTCATTTTCAGAAAAAATCATAAATTACGCTTATTGTGGCTCTATTTATTTTCTGCCATCTCAAATAGACATATCATAATTAACTGATACCTTAATCGGTGAATTCAGGATTTTTTTAATTTCATTTCCCCGCTTAAGCTATTAGGAATATTCCTAATAAGAAGTTCTTACAAAGATAAGTCTGAATCTGAACTTTTCTCATCATTTTTGCTAAGCCGATGAAACGTAAGGAAGCGATAAAACCCCGTCGTTAATTTGGATAAAAACGTTGAGTCCAGGGTGACCATTTGCGTACACGCTCCCAGCCTGCGGTTTTTATTTGTAATTTTTCGTAATAGCGCGGTGAAATCCAGGAAGGAGTGGCTTATAGTTAGGTTATCAGGAACACAGCACTCATGTAGCTAAGTCAGTTGTATCCATCCCGACAATGATGTTCGGTGAGTAAGAAATCACTCAGAAGGGGATGCGCTATGGACGAGTACTCGCCAAAAAGGCATGATATCGCGCAGTTGAAATTTCTCTGCGAATCCTTGTACCATGACTGCCTTGCCAATCTTGATGAAAGTAACCATGGCTGGGTAAATGACCCAACGTCTGCCATCAATTTACAGTTGAATGAGCTGATAGAGCATATCGCAACCTTCGCACTTAATTATAAAATTAAGTACAATGAAGATAATAAGCTCATTGAGCAAATTGATGAATACCTGGACGACACCTTTATGTTGTTCAGCAGTTACGGCATTAACGCTCAGGATTTGCAAAAATGGCGTAAATCGGGAAATCGGCTATTCCGCTGTTTCGTCAACGTGAGCAGAGCTAACCCGGTGAGTCTTTCCTGTTAAAATTATTACAATTACTAAGGTGAATTTATGTCTGATAAACCACTCACAAAAATCGATTATTTGATGCGCTTACGACGTTGTCAGTCAATTGACACGCTTGAGCGCGTCATTGAAAAGAATAAATACGAGCTTTCTGATAATGAGCTGGCGGTATTTTATTCAGCCGCTGACCATCGTCTTGCTGAACTGACAATGAATAAACTGTATGACAAAATCCCTACTTCTGTGTGGAAATTTGTCCGTTAATCTTTGAAGGGTGTCTGTAGAGTTCTACGCCTCGTTCTGAGTATTTACCTGTCCCGTTATGCTCCCTGTGCGTAAGCCAGGTCTCCGTGTAAAACGTGTTCATCAACAGCAATGTTGTGACGTCAGTCACATCGGCTTTTCGGGAACGTTCCCCTTCTGGCCTGTTCCGATTACCCTTCGGTAATAACATCCAGAGAGGTTTCCAATGAGCTTAGAAAAACAGAAAATGATTGCCGGTGAACATTACCGCCCCGGCGATGAGGCGTTACGGGCTGACCGACTGCACGCCCGCCATCTGGTTTACCGCTATAACCACACCGCGCCTGATGAAAAAACAGAACGCCAGAACATTCTGGCGGAACTTCTGGGACAAAGCGCAGGCGCTTATATTGAGCCGAGCTTCCGCTGCGACTACGGATATAACATTTATCTGGGCAAAAACTTTTACGCTAACTTCGACTGCGTGATGCTGGATGTCTGCCCTGTTCATATTGGCGATAACTGTATGCTCGCACCGGGTGTTCATATTTATACGGCTACCCATCCCCTGGACGCGGAAGAACGAAACAGCGGCGTGGAGTTTGGAAAACCCGTCAATATTGGCAATAACGTCTGGATTGGCGGCAGGGCTGTCATTAACCCTGGCGTCACCATTGGTGATAATGTGGTCGTGGCCTCCGGCGCCGTCGTGACGAAAGACGTCCCGGCTAACGTCGTCGTTGGCGGCAATCCGGCAAAAATCATCAAAACGCTGTGAGGTTGCGGGGAGTCAACTGTTATAGTCTTTTAGCGCCAGACTGTTACTTTTTTCAGCCTGATGGCTCCCCTAAAATTGGCAGACCCCCTGTATTGTCAACTCTTATGAAGGCAAAAAATGACCGAGATACAGCGCCTGCTTACCGCCACCATCGACGATCTTAACCTCCGCGAAAAGCGCGACAATCGCCCGCGCTTTAGCATTAGCTTTATTCGCAAACATCCTGGACTGTTTGTCGCCATGTATGCCGCCTGGCTGGCGACGCTTATTGTGATGCTGAAGTCCGAAACGCTGGTGGACTCCGTCTGGCTGCTGGTTGTACTGTTTGTCGTCTTTAACGCCTTTTTCTTTTTCGACGTGAATCCGCGCTACCGTTACGAAGATATCGACGTGCTCGATTTCCGGGTCTGCTATAACGGCGAATGGTACAACACGCGTTACGTGCCAGAGGAGCTGATCGAAAACATCATGCACTCACCGGCGGTTGAAGCCGGGCAAAAAGAGAAGCTGCAGAAAATGGTCTCCACCAAAGGTCAGCTCTCATTCTATGATGTTTTTACCCTTTCCCGCCCTGCTGCTGCGTAATTAACGCCTGCAGACGTCGGATCCCCGGCGCAAACTGAGAAGCAGAGGTATTGCCGTAACCTAAAACCAGACCGGTTTGCCCCTGCTTCGCCTCCAGGTAGTACCCGCTCAGCGCAGCGGGTGCCAGCTGAAACGCCCTCGCCTGCTCCACCAGCCTTCGGTCGTCAATATCGTCTATCGCCAGCGTCAGATGCATTCCCCCTTCGCCTGCCAGAATGCGGTGCGGAGAATAAAGCTCTGCGCCCAGCACCTCACGCAGCTGGCGGTAGCGTTTACGGTAGAGCCGACGCATGGCGGCAAGATGACGGGCGTAATAACCTTCTTCAATAAACAGCGCCAGGGTACGCTGCTCCGCACGATGCCCTCCGCGCAACAGCGAGCCGATGGCCGGGCGAGCCGCTTTCGCCAGCGCTGGCGGTAGCACCATGAACCCCATTCTGAGCGAGGGAAACAGCGTTTTACTGAACGTCCCCAGATACACAACGGGCGCATTGTTGACCATTCCCAGCATCGCCGGTACGGGCTCACCGGCATAGCGGAACTCGCTGTCGTAATCGTCTTCAATGATCCACGCGTTATGCTGTCGGGCCAGCTCCAGCAGCGCCAGCCGCCGCCGCGCGCTGAGCACGCTCCCGTAAGGGAACTGATGCGAAGGTGAGGTAAAAATCATTGAGGGCGCAGGCGCATCCAGCCCTTCCCAGCACATTCCCTCGTCATCTACCGGTATTCCCGTCATTGCCAGGCCAGTTTTAACAAACGCACTCTTTGCCCCGCTATAGCCGGGGTTTTCTACCCAGGCGACATCGCCAGGCTCGCTTAACAGCATCGTGCAGAGGTTGACGCCCTCCAGCGCTCCCTCGGTTATCACAATCTGGCTGGCGTCGCAGTCGATACCGCGGGACAGGGCGAGATGCCGGGCAATCGCGGCCCGCAGCGACGGCTCGCCGGCCGGGTCGCCATAGCCTAACAGGGCACTCCCGTCCTCGCGCAGGACGCGATCGTACAATCGCCGCCACAGCGGCAAGGGGAAATAGTTAATGGCAGGCGTTCCCGGCGTAAATGCCATCACCGGGGTGTCGCGCGGCACGGGCGCGGGCAGCAGGGCGACCCGTTTTGTCAGCCTGACGTCAGGATCCGGCAATGCCCGGGCAATCGTACGATGAGCGAATTGCCCCACCCGCGTACCCTGACGGTTACGCAGCAAATAGCCTTCGAGCGTGAGCTGGTCCAGCGCCGCATTGACGGTGTTTCGGGAAACCGAGATCTGCTGCGCCAGCGTTCGCGAGCCGGGCAGCTGGCTGCCGGACCGAAGCCTTCCGCCCAGTATGGCCCCCCGCAAAGCAAGATAGAGCGCGCGCTGGAGCGTCTCCTGCCCACGCTTATTCAGCGCAGCATGTAGCAAAGTGTAAAGCTCATCACCCGGTATATTCATCTTCCCTCCTTGTGGTACCAGAAAAACATAGCCTGGTGGTTCTTTTTAAGGAACCAGCAATTCACTAATCTGGAAATCTTTTCAACGTCACGGAAATAAAGATGAATACATTCAATGCGTTTGGACAGCCTGTAGGCGAAGCCCTTATCGACTGGCAGCCTCGTCAGCACCCGTCCCGGGTGGTCCTTCAGGGTCACTATTGTCGGCTTGAGCCGCTGCGCGTGGAGCATGCCCACGCGTTGTTCTCCGCCTACTCCCTGGCCGGAGATACCCGCAGCTGGACGTGGCTGCTGCGTGAACCCGATGCCACCGCAGAGGAGTTTGCCGACTGGGTGGCGAGCGTAAGTGAGTTATCCGATCCCATCCACTTTACCGTTATGGATAACCGGACCCAGTCTCCTGTCGGGACGCTATCCCTGATGCGGATCGATCCTAAAAACGGGGTCGTGGAAGTGGGGCACGTTCACTTCTCTCCTCTGTTAAGCCGCACGCCAGGGTCGACAGAAGCGCAGTATCTGCTGATGCGATACGTATTCGATACCCTGGGGTACCGGCGTTATGAATGGAAGTGCAATAGCCTGAACGAGCCTTCCCGCAAAGCGGCGCTGCGTCTGGGCTTTCAGTTTGAAGGACGCTTTCGCCAGGCGCTGGTGATAAAAGGCCGTAACCGGGATACCGACTGGTTTTCGATTCTCGACAAAGAGTGGCCGGCGCTGGCGAGCGCCTTTGAAAGCTGGCTTGCCACCGACAATTTTACTGCCGATGGCAAACAGAAAAGATCCCTGGAAAGCTGGCGAGAAACGCGCGTTTAGCGTCTTTTTTTACGTCCCTGAACCGCCTTAAAGCGCGGATTAGATTTGCAAATCACGTATAAGCGTCCCTTGCGTTTGACTATCTGGCAATCCGGGTGACGCTGCTTTGCACTGCGTAATGAGTTAAGTACCTGCATGGTTAGCCCCGCTTCGCATTGAGAAAACCGCCAAAACGCTTACGGAAGCGCGCTGCGCTGCCGTCCGTGGAGAACGTTTTCTGCTTACCGGTATAAAACGGGTGCGATTTTGAAGAAACCTCGATGGTGATGTACGGATACGTTTCACCGTCGAGTTCAATTTCGCGGTCGGTTTTAATGGTTGAGCCGACTTTGAAGTACTCATTAGCGCTGGTGTCGTGGAATACCACGGTGCGATAGGCTGGGTGGATATCGGGTTTCATCGTAAATCCTTTATGTTTTGTTATAACATAACAAAATAATATCCAGGCAAGATTGAAAAAACAACCCCTCTCTTCTGACGATAATTTCTCGTATGCCTGAGATAAAATGAAAACCATGCCAACCACGTGCTATAACTATATCATTTCGCGGTAAAATCTTTCTTTTCAGGCAGGGAACTCAATGCCCAGGAACGGGCATACGAGGAAGGACACGACAGCATGAAAACCCGACATCTGGTCAGTCTGGTGACTGGCGTACTTATCTTTTCTGTGCTGGTCCCCATTTGCCTGAGCATCTGGCTGGCCCATCGCCAGGCGGAAGATAAATTCGCCGATGCGCTGGATAATTATGCCTCCCGCGTGCTGGTTCGCACCGACAGGGTTGTGGATCAGGCAAAAGAAGCGCTCGATCACCTGCAGGCCTTTGAGGGAGTGCCGTGTAGCCCCTTGCAATTGCGGGAAATGCGCCGGGTCGCTTTCTCGTGGCGATATGTCCAGGAAGTGATTTATATCGACAACCTTCGACCGCTCTGCTCCTCCCTGGAGCAAACCAGCCATGCGTCCCCTTTCCCTCCTCCAATGCGCATTACCGAAGACGGTTACAGCGCGTGGCTGACCACGCAAAACGATCTTGGGTTTAACCGCTACATGACGGTGCTGGGAAAAGGCCACTACCTTGTCATGATCGATCCTGCCTCGCTGGTGGACGTGATCCCTTTCGGCGAGATAGCGATTGATGCCGCCCTGGTAGGAAGCGCAACGCACCGCATATTTGCCAGCAGCAGCAAGCTCGACTCTCACATCCGCGACATGGTTCAGGAGCGGGGTGTGAAAAGCGTGCAGTACAACGGTTCAATGTACGTCATGAAGTCTGTACCTGAGCTTGGATTTACCGTCGTCGCATGGGCAACGCTCAAACCGCTGGCTGAAACCTGGCACCGGCAGCTTCTTTTCTGGTTACCGTTCGGCATGTTGATAAGCCTGCTCGCCGCACTGTTTGTCCTGCGGATCCTGCGGCGTATCCAGTCGCCGCGCAATCGCCTGCTTGACGCCATTAACAGCCGGGATTTTGTGGTGCACTATCAGCCCATCGTGGCGCTCTGTAGCGGAAAAATTGTGGGCGCTGAGGCGCTGACGCGCTGGCCTCAGCCGGACGGAAGCTGCCTCTCGCCGGATATTTTTGTCCCCCTTGCCGAGCAAACGGGGCTCATCTCGAAGCTGACACAGTTAGTCATCGAAAAGGTGTTTGAAGATATGGGCCACTGGCTGCAACGCTATCCGGATCAGCATATCTCCATTAACCTCGCCCCTGCCGATTTAACCTCCGGCATCCTGCCGCCTCTGCTGAGCCAGCTCCTGAACAAGTGGCAGATCCACCCCCGGCAAATCGCCCTGGAGCTCACCGAGCGCGGCTTTGCCGATCCCAAAATTAGCGCACCGGCTATCGCCGCATTTCGCCGTTCAGGCCACCCTGTCTATATTGATGATTTTGGCACGGGCTATTCCAGCCTGAGCTATCTGCAGGATCTGGACGTCGACACGCTAAAAATTGATAAATCGTTCGTGGATGCGCTGGAGTATAAAAACGTGACGCCGCACATCATTGAAATAGCGAAGTCGCTGAAGCTGGCGATGGTGGCGGAGGGCGTCGAAACCGCAGGGCAGCTCGCCTGGCTACACCGCCACGGCGTGCAGTACGGGCAGGGGTGGTACTACAGCAAAGCGCTGCCAAAAACGGAATTTATTCTCTGGGCAGAAAATAACCTCGGCACGCACGCTACTTGAGATAGGATTTCATCACCCGCAACACCACGCCAAGATCGGCTTCACGCTGCGCTTCTTCAGGCTCTTTCACCACATGATCGGTTAAATGCCCTTCGATCACTTGCATCATCATGCCATTGACCGCCCCGCGGATCGCCGCCAGCTGCTGTAACACCTCGGCGCATTCGTGATCGCTGTTGAGCATTTTCTCCAGCGCGGTGCTCTGCCCCTGAATTTTCTTCAGGCGAGTCAGTAACATCTTCTTGTCTCGAACGGTATGTGACATCTCTGTATCCCTTATTTTTTGGCTTTTAAAGCATATCACGCTCTACTCCCCCTGAGTATTTTTCTACTGGGGGGTAGTATTGAACTACTGGGGGGGAGTAGTATCTCC
Organism: Enterobacter sp. E20; assembly: GCF_000801755.2. NCBI lineage: Bacteria > Pseudomonadati > Pseudomonadota > Gammaproteobacteria > Enterobacterales > Enterobacteriaceae > Enterobacter > Enterobacter sp. E20. The sequence goes on along the minus strand of NZ_CP012999.1, from coordinate 1,034,605 downwards.
ACACGCTTTCCACTCCGGAATTTCCCATGACCGATTTTGCTTCACTCCTTCAGCAGGGCAACGCCTGGCTGTTTGTTCCCAGCGCTATCCTGCTCGGTGCGCTACATGGCCTGGAACCGGGCCATTCAAAAACAATGATGGCCGCCTTTATCGTGGCCATCCGCGGCACGCTGAAACAGGCGGTGCTGCTCGGCCTGGCAGCCACGCTCTCCCATACGGCGGTGGTCTGGCTCGTTGCGATGGCGGGATTATGGTTTGGTCGGGGCTGGGATGCACACACGTCCGAACCCTGGTTCCAGCTGATCTCCGGAGTGCTGATCGTTGCGATCGCCCTGTGGATGGCGTGGCGAACCTGGAAAGAGAGCCAGCCGCACGATCATCATCATCACGACCATGATCACCACCACAATGACCATGACCATGACCATGACCACCATCATGATCATCACCACCACCACCACGAACACTCGCTGGTTGAAGAAGAGTGGCAGGATGCCCACCAGCGCGCTCACGCGCAGGATATTAACCGGCGCTTCAGCGGTCAAAACGTCACCACCGGACAGATCGTGATGTTTGGCCTGACCGGCGGGCTTATCCCCTGCCCGGCGTCCATCACCGTACTGCTGCTCTGCCTGCAGCTGAAGCATTTCGCCCTCGGCGCGACGCTGGTGTTCAGCTTCAGTATTGGTCTGGCGTTAACGCTGGTCGCTTCCGGCGCGATTGCCGCCTTAAGCCTCAAGCACGCGACCAAACGCTGGCCCGGGTTTAGCGAATTCTCCCGTAAAGCGCCGTGGATCTCCGCTGCGCTGATTACCGTAGTAGGGATTTACATGAGCCTGCATGGCCTGAGCGGCATTCTGGCGTAAGACTGCGGCCACGCTCTGTGGCCGCATCTTTATGGTCAGTCAAGGGTTCTGCTGCCAGCTGAAGGTATAGCGAAGCTGGCGTGTCTGCAGGAGGAATTCCGGAGAGACGCTGGGGCTCCAGGAGTCGTCGCCGCCCACGCCCATATGGAACGCATCGAGATTGAGCCAGCATCCCGGCTCTTCGCGCAGCAGATGATGATGGGTTGTCTCACGCAGCTGCTGCTGGCCGTAGCGGCTCACCGAGAAATGGAACCGGCCGTTCAGCTGATGCGTTCCCACCACAAGTTCCCGGGTATCGCAGCGCAAACCATTTTCCGTCGGGAAGATATACGGCGTGTGCATGGCCTCGAGAGGTAATGTCCAGCGCCCCTGCTGCGCCGCCAGCTTTCTGTCCGGGTAGTTTTCATGCGGCCCCAGCCCCAGCCAGTGAACGTTTTCCGGCGTTTCGGCAAGATGAACGCTCAGGCCAACGCGCGCGGGTTCAGGGATATCAGACGCAACGTCAATCTGAATATCGCCATGCAGAACGCCACGATCGTCCACCCGCCAGACTTTACGGCTCATGAACAGGGCTTTGCCGCGATACTCAAGCACGTGCTGGGTTGTGACCACCACGTCGCCTGCGTGCTGCCGTGCCTCACAGTGCAGAACGCGCGAGGTGAGTTCATACATGCCCGCCGCTTTCCAGCGTTCAACCCAGGCGTTCGGATCGATCTGCGTCGCTTCACTCACGCCAATATCGTTGTCCAGCGGCGCGCGGCTGACGTTGTCCGTCAGAGGTGAAAGCAGCGTTTCAACGCCGTTTCGCCACCATTGGGACAGGTTTCCGGTTGCGCGATCGAACTGCCAGCGCTGTTGACGATGGGCGATCTCCAGAATGCGATCGCTTTGCGTTAACACCGGCGGCTCGCCCGCCGGGACTGGCGGAGCAATAAAGAGGGGAGCCGGAAGCGGCCACTGCTCCCACGCGCAGCGATGGTCAGCCGGAGACCACGGCGTTGCCCGCGGCTGGCGTACTTCAACGTTCAGCCAGATCTCACCCGGCCCGGCGTTCAGCGCCGGCAGGTCAATTTCCAGACGCTGGGTGCCTTCAGGCGCCATCGAGAGCGTCACCTCGCCCGCGGCCAGCACGTCCCCGTCCCGGGCAACCGTCCAGTTCAGCACTTCGTTATCGGTGTGGCGGAACAGGTAGCCGCTTTGCACCTCAATCACCAGCGGAGAAGTGCTGACCTGCGTAAAGGTAAAGAACTGCTGGGCGCGCTGCGCCTCGAACAGCGCCGGGTGCGGCGAGCGATCGGGGAACACCAGCCCGTTAAGACAGAACTGCCGATCGTTCGGCTTATCGCCGAAGTCTCCGCCGTAGGCCCAGAACAAGTTGCCCTTTTCGTCCCGTTTCGTCAGGGCCTGATCGACCCAGTCCCAGACAAACCCACCCTGCAGGCGAGGATGGCTGCGAAACGCTTCCCAGTATTTCGCAAACCCGCCAAAGCTATTTCCCATCGCGTGGGCGTATTCACAGAGGATCAGCGGGCGCGTTTCGTCCGGCATGCCGATCCATTTCTTGATTGACCATTTAGGCACTGCCGGGAAGGGCTGATCCCGATCGACCCGGGCGTACATCGGACAGACAATATCGGTCGCCGCCGTGTTCGCGCCGCCGCCTTCATACTGCACCGGACGCGTAGGATCGGTGGTTTTCAGCCAGCGGTACAGCGCATCGTGATTCGCGCCGTGGCCCGACTCATTGCCCAGAGACCAGATGATAACCGAGGGATGATTACGATCGCGCTGCACCATGCGGGTCACGCGTTCGCTCATGGCGGGCAGCCAGCGCGGATCGTCTGCAAGGCGGCTCATCGGCACCATGCCGTGCGTTTCGATATTGGCTTCGTCAACGACGTACAGCCCGTAGCGGTCGCAAAGCCGATACCACAGCGGATGGTTCGGGTAGTGCGAGCAGCGCACGGCGTTGAAGTTGTGCTGCTTCATGATTTCGATATCGCGGCGCATGATCGCTTCGTCCATCACCTGGCCGTTTTCCGGGTGATGCTCGTGCCGGTTAACTCCGCGGATCAGCAGCGGTTTACCGTTAAGCTTCAGCAGGCCATTGCCAATCTCAACGCGGCGGAAGCCCACGTCGCACGCCTCAACCTCCAGCACCTCCCCCTGCGGGTTAAGAAGCGCAATCGTCAGGCGATACAGTTCTGGCGTTTCAGCGCTCCAGAGCGCGGGCTGGTCGACGGGGATCGCTGCCGTTAAGCGCTCTGCCCAGCTGCCGCGCTCGTCGACGATGGCAGATCCTGGACGCCGGGAAACGCTGGCGCATTTTTCACCCGTGCGCCACAGGGTCATGACCACCTCGCAGTCTGCAAAGCCAGCGCCTGCCAGCGCGACATCCACCTTCAGCACCGCGCGGTCCAGCTCCGCATTCAGGTCCGTCACCACGTGATAATCGGCAATCTGCGTCTCGGGTTTATGCAGCAGCGCCACATCGCGGAAGATGCCGCTCATGCGCCACATGTCCTGATCTTCCAGATAGCTGCCGTCGCACCAGCGCAATACCATGACCGCCAGCCGGTTCTGCCCGGGGCGCAAGGCCGCCGAGAGGTCAAATTCGGCGGGCAATCGGCTGTCCTGGGAATAGCCCATCCACTGCCCGTTGCACCAGAGATGGAACGCAGAGTTCACGCCGTCGAAGATGATGCGGGTCTGCCCGCTCTGAAGCCAGGCGTCATCCACCTCAAATGTGAGCGAGTAACAACCGGTCGGATTTTCCTGCGGCACGAAAGGCGGGTTAACGGGAATGGGATAGGTGACATTGGTATAGATGGGCGTGTCGAAACCCTGCATCTGCCAGTTAGACGGCACGGGCATCGCAACGGCATCCGCGCAATCTTCGGTTACCCATGCCTGAGGAACCCGTTCCGGCGCGGTAAAGAAGCTAAACTGCCACACTCCGTTCAGAGAGTGCCTGCTGGTCGATCCAGCGTCCTCTCTGGCAGAGGGCTCATTGCGCCAGCTGTGTAACGGCGCGTGTGCGGCCAGACGGTTCCACTGGGTGACGCCAGGATTTTCCCAGTCCCGACGGGCCAGAATGGCGCTGAGTGTCAGCGGTGAAGTGGTGGACATAGTAACCTCTTTGCGAAGCGCTCACAATTTTGGTTAACATGCCCTGGCACCCGGCAACGGTAAAGCGTTCAATCGCGGGGTAGCGAGTCCGATCACAAAGTTTTATTTGCGGGCAATCTGCTCGGCAAGGAGTGCCAGGCTTCTGAGCTGCTGCGCCAGATCCTCACGTTCGGCCTGCTTAGGGTTGCGCCGCGCGCTGGAATGACGGGTAACCAGCGTCACCGGCAGCTGAACCTGCCGGCACGCTTCGCCCCCGGAAGGCGCCAGCAGCCACTCCACGCTGCGTTCGCCCGCCTCGCGAAACGCCTGACGAATGGTTGTCAGCGGCGGGGAAAACCAGGCGCTGTCGGCCGTATCGTCAAACCCTACCACCGAAAGCTGGCCAGGTATCGCGATCCCTTTTTCCGCGCAGGCGCGCATCACCCCGAGCGCCATCTGATCGTTCGCCACCAGAATCGCGTCCGGTAATGCCGCACCCGACAGCAGCACGTGTCCCTTCTCATAACCGCTGGCCGCGCTCCAGTCACCGTAGGCCACAGCCGTCGCGTTAAGACCCGCCTGCGCCAGCGTCGCTTTCCAGCCCGCCAGACGCGCCCGCGCAGAGACCGAGCTTTCCGGCCCGCTCAGCAGGGCAATGCGCTGATGCCCCAGAGAAAGCAGATGCTCAACGCCCAGACGCGCCCCCTGCTCCGCGTTAAACACGAGGCTGTTTACCCGCGCTGAGGGCGATACATCGAGGAACAGCACCGGGACGGGCGACGCCAGCGACCCGAGCTCTTCGGCGTGCGGATCGTCAAGCGGCACATTCACCAGCAGCGCGTCCACCCGCTGTGCCAGCAGCGCCTGAAGCTCGGCCTGACACTGCCGGGGTTGCTCTACCATGGAGATAAGGACGCTCGCCCCCTGTTCCGCCGCACGCGATTTGACCGCCGACACAATTTGCGAAGGCGCGTGCAGGGCCAGGTCGGTGGTGATGAGGCCCAGGGTACGGGTGCGTTTTCCCGCCAGCTGCTGCGCCCGAAGGTTAGGAACGTAGTGCAGCTCCGCCATCGCCTGCTGCACCTTTTCTCGCGTGCGGGCAGACACATGTTCCGCGTCGTTAATGACGCGGGAAACGGTCTGATAAGAAACCCCCGCAAGGAGGGCGACATCATAGAGAGTGATTGCTTTCATGCTTTCTGGCATCGCGATTTTCGAAGCGTCTATTCTGGCACAGCGACGCCGTTAAAACATGTGAGCGCTTCGCAAAATTAAACAACCCGCTCCGGCTGGGGTATTTCCGCAATGCGTGGCTTCTGGCGGAACCAGGGCAGGCAGAGCTGGATAAGCGGGCCAATGGTCAGGGCATACAGTACGGTTCCCACCCCAAACGTGCCGCCAAGCACGCACCCAATCAGCAGAACGGACACCTCAATTGAGGTACGCACGCTGCGAATGGACCACCCCAGCCGGGCGTGAATGCCGGTCATCAGGCCGTCGCGCGGGCCTGGCCCGAAACCGGCCCCGATGTACATGCTGGTCGCAATCGCGTTCATCACGATGCCCGACACCAGGAAAGCAATTCGAACGGGTAACGAATCCAGCTCCGGGATAAGCGCCATGCTGGCGTCTGCCGCCAGACCGATACAAATCACGTTGCTGATCGTGCCAAGGCCCGGCATCTGGCGCAGCGGGATCCACAGCAGCAGCACCGCCGCGCCGGTCACAATGATCACCGTCCCGATAGTCATCCCCAGCTGCATCCCCACCCCGAGGTGAAACACATCCCAGGGATCGACACCCAAATCGGAACGAATAAACATTGCGGTGGAAAGGCCATACAGTCCTAAACCGACATAGAGTTGTAGCAGACGACGTACCATTTTTATCTTCTCCAGTGAACCAGGCTTTCATCCTGACCTAAAATGGCACTATGATTAATGTCCAGTTTTCAAATAGTGGACTGCATATGTCATCACGTCGCTTCGGAAGCCAGTCTCTGGTACGCCTTTTAGGACACTGGCAGCAAGCCTCATCCCGCACCCCGCTCTGGCGACAGCTGGCCGACGCGCTGCGTCTGTTAATTCTTGATGGACGTCTGGCTTTGAATACGCGGCTGCCGGGCGAGCGTGAGCTGGCCACGGCGCTGGACGTGAGCCGAACCACCATCAGCAGCGCGCTCGCCCACCTGCGTGAAGAAGGGTACCTTGAAAGCCGCCACGGCAGCGGGTCGCGGGTCATTCTCCCGGACACGCGCGCCGTTCCCACCCTTTCCGCGGCGAGCGCCGCACTGGATCTCTCTACTGCCGCCCTAAATGCCGGCCCGGAGATCCATCAGGCTTATGCCCATGCGCTCACGGCCATTACCCCGCATCTCTCGCTGACGGGCTACGATCAGCTGGGGCTACCGACGCTGCGGGAGGCCATCGCTGCGCGCTATACCGCGCGGGGCCTTCCCACCCGCGCAGATGAAGTGATGGTGGTTAATGGCGCCGTCAGCGGCTTTGCGCTGGTGCTGCGGATGATGACAGGGCCGGGGGACCGCGTCGTGGTCGATCATCCCACCTATCCGCTGGCGATTGCCGCCATTCAGGGGGCGCAGTGTCGGCCAGTCGGGGTGTCGCTGCCGGAAACCGGCTGGGATACGGATGGCTTTGCCGCAACGCTTGCCCAGACGGCGCCGCGTCTGGCCTACCTGATGCCAGATTTTCATAATCCGACCGGGCGCTGTATGGATATCGCCACCCGTCAGGCCATCACGGATATTGCAGCCCAAACCCGCACGGCGCTGGTGGTGGATGAAACGATGGTGGATCTCTGGTTTGATGCGCCTCCCCCGCCACCGCTGGCCGCCTTTAACCCGCAGGCCACCGTCATCACCTTAGGCTCTGCCGGAAAAAGCTTCTGGGGCGGGCTGCGTCTCGGCTGGATCCGCGCCTCATCGCGCATCATCGCCACCCTTGCCCAGACGCGGGATACTCTGGATTTAGGCTCGCCGCTGCTCGAACAGTTGGCAATGCAGTGGCTCATTAACAACAGCGAGACGTTTCTGCCCGCACGCCGGAAGATGCTGGCGGAACGGCGCGATCGATGTGGTGATCTGCTGCGCGAACATTTCCCGGAGTGGAAATTCCACGAGGCGGAAGGCGGGCTCTCTTACTGGATAGAGCTCCCGGGCATGCTGGCGACACAGCTTGCCGCACGGGCAGAAATAATCGGGATTAACCTGGGAACCGGGACGCGGTTTGGTTTATCGGGGGCGTTTGACCGCTATTTACGTATGCCCTTCTCGCTGGAATCGACAGAGCTTGAGCAGGCGTTGCTGAGGATCAAACCGTTATGGCTCGCCCTGAATAAAAACGTGCCATCGTTAAAACGCAGCGTCATCTGATATTTAAATATTTGAAGCAGATCATAAAATAAAAACTGCTGACTGTAATATATGCAGTCAGCAGTTTTCACTGGTCAGGGTTTAATGCTGAGGAGGAATAGGAAAGCCTTTTAGTGAAATAACGAAGTTATCACCGTCTTTCTTTATTTTTGCACCGGTATCACACCAGTCAGACGCAATACGAAAGAACTCATCGCTTCCAACATTCCAGCCAAGACGTACATGCTTCACGTAGCCTGAACGCAACAGATCGCAGGCCTCGTTGTAGTCACTGGCGGTTGACAGTTGTTGTTTCATTTTCTCTTCTTCAGAAGTTTACGTAGAGCCTTGATTTCTTTAGGAGTAAAAGGAGAAACGCTCTCTTCTTCCGTATGCTGATTATCAATATCCTCTTCCGATACTCCCGCCTCTTCTACTGCTTCGAACGCCAGCAGCAGCAGTTTCTCTGTCGTCACGCTTAAATTCTCGTTATTGACTTCCGCATAGTGGCGAAGCCTTTCTTTTAGCGCGTCATCAATCTTAACGTTTAATACCGCTGTAGCCATGTTTGTCACTTCCCTTCGGAATAAGTACTTTATTTAATACACGAACTTAACAATGTTATCCAGACATATATTTTTTTGAGTTATGGAAGAAAACAACCGTCCGATTATAAAATGACAGTCTATTATTACAGGTTTATGACAATAATATTTCAGTGTAATGAAATATATATTACACAATACAGGCGTAGTTTTATTGTGGAGTAATGATGTAAGGGAGAGGTGAAGCAGAAGAATCTTATGAGGCCACAAATGGGTGGGGGCCCTGCCAGCTACATCCCGGCACACACGTCGTCTGCCCTGGCTGCTTCCTTCCGGACCTGACCTGGTGAACAGAGTAGCGTTGCGGGAGAACCAACAGAGCCCCCATTGAGAGCGTTGATAACCAACGCGCTGGCGCATTATCCCTGTGCTAAAGCCCAATTGCAAGCGACCAGCAACCGGATGCTGGTTTCTTGCGCAAACAGGCGCAGCAATCATGAAGATCTTCGTTTACCATAGCTTTCCAGAAACTCCCCACAGGTAAAGGTATGGACGAACACGACTCCTTTCCACAGCGCGTATGGCAAATCGTGGCCTCAATCCCGGAAGGCTACGTCACCACCTATGGTGATGTCGCGCGTCTGGCCGGTTCCCCGCGCGCGGCGCGACAGGTTGGAGGCGTCCTGAAACGGCTGCCGGAAGGCAGCACGCTGCCCTGGCATCGGGTGGTGAACCGTCATGGCGCCATTTCACTCACCGGGCCGGATCTTCAGCGTCAGCGTCAGGCGTTACTTTCAGAGGGTGTGCAGGTGTCAGGGTCGGGTCAGATCGATTTGCAGAAGTTTCGCTGGGTGTATTGACCCCTCTCCCGGAGGAGAGGGGAAATGCAGAAATTACATCTGAGTCGGTGGAGTTGGCAGAGACGGCTGATTGGTCTGCGGTGCGACCGGCACTTCGGTCTGCTGCACCGGCACCAGGTTCAGATCGATTTTTGTCCCACCGTTGTTGATCGCTTCCTGGACCGTATCGGTGATAAAGACCAGCTTGCCGTTGATGGTTACCGCTGCGCTCAGCAGGATACGGGCGTTAGGCTGCACGTCCGACGGGTTATACGGCAATACGAAGCTAAACGGCGCCTGCTTGCCTTCAGTACGAACGGCACGCTGGGCAACGACTTTCGACGGCGCGTCGGCCAGAGAAGCATCAGACAGCGTTACGGTTAATACCGCATCCGGCGGCAACGCCACTTTCTGTTTAATCCAGATGGTACCGGAAACATTAGGCTGCTGAATGGATTGCTGCGAAAGGGTATTAATCCCGTTCGGGTCGGCTGCTGGTACTGGCACTTGGGCGCTTTTACCGGCACAGGCGGACAAAGCCACCGCAATAGCTACACCACTTAGCATGGGCACGAGTTTCATTGAAGTCTCCTTATCAATGCACCAGCGGGATCGATCCCATCCGATGTCGTTTCAATCACATAACGTATTCAAGTGTGGCACAGATCACCGATTTATGCCTGAAAACGTGCCGATATTCAGATTATTCTACCCATCGGACCACTTTCATTTCTGCGTTATACTCTGCCTATCTTTCGCTACGGCGTTTATTGAGGACAACTATGAGTCAGGCACTGAACAATCTGCTGACATTACTGAATCTGGAAAAAATTGAGGAAGGACTCTTTCGCGGACAGAGCGAAGATCTCGGCTTACGCCAGGTCTTCGGGGGGCAAGTCGTTGGACAAGCTCTGTACGCAGCAAAGGAGACTGTCCCGGCAGACCGTCTGGTGCATTCATTCCACAGCTACTTCTTACGCCCTGGCGATAGCGCAAAACCGATTGTGTATGACGTTGAAGTCCTGCGAGACGGCAACAGCTTCAGCGCACGCCGCGTAGCGGCCATTCAAAACGGCAAGCCGATCTTTTACATGACCGCCTCTTTCCAGGCGCCGGAACCCGGCTACGAACATCAAAAAGTGATGCCCCCGGCTCCGTCGCCCGACTCTTTAAAATCAGAGACGGATATCGCCCGCGCGCTGGCGCATCTGCTTCCGCCGCAGGTCAAAGAGAAGTTTCTCTGCGATAAGCCGCTGGAGATCCGCCCGGTTGAGTTCCACAACCCAATGAAAGGCCATGCCGCCGAGCCGAAACGCCAGGTCTGGATCCGTGCCAACGGGACCGTGCCGGAAGATTTCCGCGTGCATCAGTATCTGCTCGGCTATGCGTCAGATTTCAACTTCCTGCCGGTGGCGCTGCAGCCGCACGGGGTTGGTTTCCTGGAAAAAGGGATGCAGGTCGCGACGATCGATCACTCCATGTGGTTCCACCGTCCGTTCAACATGAATGAGTGGCTGCTTTACAGCGTGGAGAGTACGTCAGCGTCGAGCGCGCGCGGGTTTGTGCGCGGGGAGTTTTATACTCAGGATGGCGTGCTGGTCGCGTCTACGGTGCAGGAAGGGGTAATGCGTAATCGCGGGTGATTGTGTACGGCCTGATGCCCTGACCCTCTCCCACGGGGAGAGGGGATACACATTAAAAACGGCAACCAAAGGTTGCCGTTTTGCTTTTGCCTTGTGCGGCCTGATGCCCTCACCCTGACCCTCTCCCACGGGGAGAGGGAATACACATTAAAAACGGCAACCGAAGTTGCCGTTTTGCTGTTTATCAGGCGTTATACGCATTCTCGCCGTGGCTGTTGACGTCCAGGCCTTCGCGCTCCTGCTCTTCCGGTACGCGCAGACCCACCGTCATATCCGCCAGCTTATAGCCAATGAAGGCCACAACGGCAGACCAGACAACGGTGATAGCAATACTTTCCAGCTGCACCAGCACCTGATGAACCATGGTCACGCCTTCTGCGTAGCCCACGCCACCGAGCGATTTCGCGGCGAAGATACCGGTCATGATACAACCCACGATACCGCACACGCCGTGAACACCAAACACATCGCATGGGTCGTCAACGCGCAGCACACGTTTCAGTGCGGTCACGCCCCACAGACCAGCCAGACCGGACACCAGGCCGACCAGCAGCGCGCCACCCACGCCGACATAACCACACGCTGGCGTAATGCCAACCAGACCAGCAATGGCACCCGAGCAGGCACCCAGCAGTGACGGTTTACCGCGTACCGCCCACTCGCCAAACACCCAGGAGAGGATTGCACCCGCCGTGGCCACAACGGTGTTCACGAAGGCCAGCGCGGCGATTTCGTTTGCTGCACTTGCCGAGCCGGCGTTGAAGCCAAACCAGCCAAAGTAGAGGATAGCCGTACCGGTAAACACCATCGGCAGGTTGTGCGGTTTGAACGCTTCTTTACCGAAGCCCACGCGTTTGCCAATCAGGTAGGCACCCACCAGACCCGCTACCGCGGCGTTGATGTGTACAACGGTACCGCCCGCGAAGTCCAGCGCGCCGTGCGTTGCCAGCAGACCGCCACCCCAGACCATGTGCGCAATCGGCACATAGGAGAGCGTCATCCAGACCACCACGAAGATCAGCACGGCAGAGAAACGAATACGCTCGGCGAGCGCGCCCACAATCAGCCCGACGGTAATACAGGCGAAGGAGCCCTGGAACGCAACGTGGATGTACTGATAGAAACTGCCCATCAGCGCGGTCAGCTCAATATTTTTCAGCATCACCCAGTCGAAGTTACCAAAGAACGCGTTGCCCGTACCGAACGCCAGAGAGTAACCGTAAACCACCCACAGCACGCAGACCAGTGCGAACGTCACGGCAACCTGCGTCAGCATGGAGAGAACGTTTTTGCCACGGATCAGGCCGCCGTAGAACAGCGCAATGCCCGGAATTGACATGAACAGCACCAGCGCGGTGCTGATCATCATAAAGGCGTTATCGGCTTTGTCGACCACCGCAGGGGTAGCAGCCAGCGCCAGGCCCGGCAGCAGAGCCAGCGAACCCAGACCCGTTTTAAGTGTTGCTATCTTCATTTTCTCGATCCCTATCACTGTGTGCCAGGCGTTATTTACAATGCCGCTTCGTCAGATTCGCCGGTACGGATGCGAATGACGCGCTGCAGTTCGGCAACGAAAATTTTGCCGTCGCCAATTTTGCCGGTATAGGCCGCTTTGCTAATGACATCAATGACTTCATCAAGCTGATCGTCAGCAATCGCGACATCAATTTTTACTTTTGGCAGAAAGTTAACGCTGTATTCCGCCCCGCGATAAAGCTCGGCATGACCCTTCTGACGACCAAAGCCTTTCACTTCGGTGACAGTCAGTCCCTGAATACCCATTGAAGACAACGCTTCACGCACGTCTTCGAGTTTGAATGGTTTGATTACAACCGTAACCAGCTTCATAGATCCCCTCCAGTCAGAATTCGGTAATGGCCGCAGCTTACGCAGAAGGTATTGCAAGGGGTGTGCCAGAAATGAAAACAAGGGGGAACGGCGGCGCACAGAGCATTACGCGGCCGTAATAAACAAACAGGTGAAAAAAAACGCACCATGCCGGTGCAGGGTGCGTTTCAGTTTTGCACCAACAGGAATGACTGTTAGCGCGTCGCCTCATTTTGGTGCATCAGGCGCTAAGCGACTCTTCATCACGCACGCTGGCCGCCAGCTCTTCGCCCGCCAGCTGCAGCTGGTACATCTGCCAGTAGCGCCCTTTGGCTTCCAGCAGTTCACGGTGCGTACCGCGTTCAACGGCCTGTCCGCGATGTAACACCAGAATGGTATCGGCATCGACGATGGTGGAAAGACGGTGGGCAATCACCACCAGCGTCGTATGGTCGCGTACGGCGGCCAGCGCCTGCTGAATGGCCTGTTCGGTGCCGGAGTCAATACTGGCAGTGGCTTCATCCAGAATCAGTATCTGCGGCGTTTCAATCAGCACCCGCGCCAGCGCCAGGAGCTGCTTTTGCCCGACGGAGAGATTGTTCCCCTGCTCGCCCAGTTTGGTATTGATCCCATCGCTAAACCCGCGCGCCAGCTCTGCCAGCTGCACTTTTTCCAGCACGTCCCAGACCTGCTCCTGAGAGTAGTCTCGCCCCAGGGTCACGTTGGCGTAGAAGGTATCGGCCAGCACGACCGGATCCTGCTGCACCATCGCGACGCCTTTACGCAACACGGTGTGGCTGAGAGACGCGAGCGGGCGCCCATCGAGGCGGATTTCGCCGTGCGTGACCGGGTAATAGCCCATCAACAGGCTGGCAAGCGTGCTCTTACCGCTGCCGGTATGCCCCACCAGCGCCACGAAACCGCGCGACGGAACGTCAAGCGTGATGTCCTGCAGCACCAGCCGGTCTTCGCGATAGGCAAACGAGACGTTATCAAAGGCGATAGTCCCGCTTTGCAGAGGTCGCTCGTCATTGCCGTAGGCCTGGCGCGGCCTGTCCATCAGCTCAAACACGCGCTCACCGGCGACCACCGCCTGCTGCAGCATCGATTGCTGGGTGGTAAGCTCGATCAACGGCTCGTTAAGACGCCCAAGATAGCTGATAAAGGCGTACAGCACGCCCACTTCAATCGTACCGTTTGAGCTCAGCCCGAAGAGCATCAGCAGCCCGCAAAGCACCAGCGCCGAGAAAAGGCTCAGCAGCGGACGCAGCAGGAAACCATCAAGCCGCAGCGTCTGCATACGCGCCATGTAGTGCGAACGGCTGGCTTCCCCCATGCGTTCGCCAAAGCGCGCCTGCTGGCGGAACTGCTGGATGACGCTCATGCCGTTGATCACTTCGTTGAAGCCATCGTTAATGTCGGCCAGATACGCGCGCACCCGACGCACAATCGGCGTGCTGTAGCGCTGGTAAATGACCATGACAATCAGCACCGCCGGGAAGATGGTGATCGCCACCAGCGCCATGCGCCAGTCGAGGCTGAACATCGCCACCAGCATCGCGCCAATCAGCGCCGCGCTGCGTAACACCGTCGCGACCACGGTAACGTACAGATCGCGGATTACCTCGGTATCGTTGGTCACGCGCGAAATCACCTGCCCGACCGGCTGGATATCAAACTCGCTGAGCGGCTGGCGAAGCGCCGCGTCCATCACATCCGTACGCAGCTGCTGAACAACGCCCACGGCTGCGCGGTTAAACAGCAGCGACTGCGCATAGTGCAGCCCTGCCGCCGCCAGCTGCAGGCCAACGTAGGCCACGCCTAAGCCCGCCACCAGCCCCAGCGGAAGGTAGCTTTTGGCGACCATGTTGTCGATAAAATAGCTGATGAGCAGCGGACCGCTCACTTCAGCAATCGCCGCAATCCAGAGTAGAAGCACGGCCACGGAGAGCGGTTTACGCCACGGCGAGCCGTAGGCCAGCAGACGTTTGAGCGTCGGCCACATCGTTCCGAGCTTACGCATTAGCGGCCTCCTCATCCTGCTCCGGCGCATCGTCCAGCGCCGCCTCAAGCTGTTGATAGCGGTACATATCGCGATACCAGCCCGGCTGCTCGGCAAGCGTTTCATGCTGCCCGCGCTGGGCAATGTGCCCGTGCTGTAAGACCACAATTTCGCTGGCTTCGGTGAGCGCCGACAAGCGGTGGGCGCTGATAATCACCGTGCGTCCGTCGCCCCACTGGCGCAGGTTATGCAGAATTTGATGCTCGGTACGGCCGTCCACGGCAGAAAGCGCATCATCCAGGATCAGAATTTCAGCATTCAGCAGCAGCGCGCGGGCAATCGATATACGCTGCTTTTGCCCGCCGGACAGCATGACGCCGCGTTCCCCGACTTCCGTTTCGTACCCCTGCGGCAGACGCAAAATATCATCATGAACGCTGGCCAGACGCGCCACATGTTCAATTTCTTCCTGCGTCGCCCCGGGGCGTCCCAGGGCAATGTTGTTCGCCACGGTGTCCGAAAATAAAAACGGCGTCTGGCTGACGACCGCCAGGCGACCGCGCCACTCGTCCAGCAGCAGTCTGGTCAGGGGGATATCGTGAAAGCGGATATCGCCCTCGGTGACGTCAAAGTGGCGCTGAAGCAGAGAGAGCACGGTACTTTTGCCGGATCCCGTCGGGCCGCAGATCCCCAGCATCTGGCCTGGCTGAAGCGTAAAGCTAACGTTCTCCAGCACCGGATGCTCCGTATGCGGATAGACAAACTTGCGGACGTCGACGGTCATGACGCCGCGCCCTTCCGGTACGGCCTCGCTACCGTCGATGACCACCGGCGCTTCGGCCAGCATGGCGCGAATGCGGCTGTAGGCAGCGCTGCCGCGCTCCACGATGTTAAACATCCAGGCCAGCGCCAGCATCGGCCAGATCATGAGACCCAGATACATCGCAAAGCTGGTCAATTGCCCCAGGGTAAGCGTGCCCTGCACCACCATCCAGCTTCCGCCGCCAATCGCCAGCATATTTGCCATGCCGATTGCGATATAAATCGTCGGGTCAAAACGGGCGTCGATACGCGCGACGCGCATGTTTTTCGCCCCCGTGTCTGCCGCATCGGCGGCAAACAGCGCAGACTGACGGTCTTCCAGGCCAAACGCTTTGATCATGCGGATGCTGGTCATGCTCTCCTGGGTGCGATCGTTCAGCGACGAAAACGCCGCCTGCGCCAGCTTGAAGCGCTCGTGCAGCTGTTCGCCATAGCGATTGATCGCCAGCGCCATGATCGGCATCGGCAGCAGGGCGAGCAGGGTCAGCTGCCAGCTGATCTGCGTGGACATAACGATCAGCACCGCACAGCCCATCACCAGCGAGTCCACCAGCGTCAGCACTCCTTCCCCGGCGGCAAAGACCACGCGATCGACGTCGTTCGTCGCGCGGGCGATGAGATCCCCGGTGCGATGACGAAGATAAAATTCGGGATGCTGTCGGCTCAGCTGGCGGTAAAAATCTTCACGTAGCTCAACGGCCAGCTGATAGGACGCACCAAACAGCAGCACGCGCCAGACGTAGCGCAGCAGATAAACAATGACCGCCGTCAGCACCAGCGTGCCGACCCACATCAACACCCGTGCGGTGGTGTAATGCTGCTCGGTGACGCCATCCACGACGTACCCCACCACTTTCGGCGGGATCAGCTGCAGGATGGCAATAATAATAAGCAGGGCGACTGCACCGAGGTAGCGTTGCCACTCCCGACGAAAGTACCAGCTTAGTTGGGCAAATAATCGCACGCGGTTTGTTCCTGAAGGTATTTTACGAAGTTATTCAATGGGTAATGCTGTGGTGTATTTAATCTGTTCCATGGCAAAGCTTGAGGTGACGTCCGACAAACCCGGAACGCTGTTCACCAGCCGCTTGTAGAAATCATCATAGCGCTTCATGTCGGCCACCTGGACGCGCATCAGGTAATCATACTCTCCGGCCATACGCCAGAAACCGAGCACCTCGGGCATCTCAGACACCTGAGTGACGAAGCGGCAATACCACTCGCTGCTGTGATGCTGGGTTTTTATCAGCACAAATGCCGTCAGCCCAAGCCCCAGTTTTTCGGGATCTAACAACGCGACGCGCCCCAGAAGAATGCCGTCATCTTCCAGCTTCTTAAGCCGCTTCCAGCACGGGGTGGTGGTCAGATTAACGGCATCTGCCAGCGCCTGCAAAGAGAGGGTACAGTCATTTTGCAGCAATGAAAGGAGCTTGCGGTCAATTTTATCTAGCATACCCACCTCACAGAGAAAATTTTTCTCTCTTCATTCTATTTTAAAGGCCAGATAGCAACAATTTTTTCTGTGCTTTTCGCTATCCTAGGCACAAAATGACAAACGGATAACGATGATGAATAGCACCTGGGTTAAACATGCGATCAGCGAAATCAATGCCGACTATCAGCGCTCGGCGGATACGCACCTGATTCGCCTTTCCCTGCCGGGATTTGACGGCATTCAGCTCTATCTGAAAGATGAAAGCACCCATCCCACCGGTAGCCTGAAGCATCGCCTGGCGCGCTCGCTGTTTTTATACGGTTTATGTAACGGCTGGATTAAAGAAGGCACCACTATTATTGAATCTTCGTCCGGTTCAACGGCGGTGTCCGAAGCCTATTTCGCCCGCCTGCTGGGCCTGCCGTTTATCGCGGTAATGCCGTCCTGCACCGCAAAACGCAAAATCGAACAGATCGAATTTTACGGCGGACGCTGCCACTTTGTGGAAAGCGCCTGCGAAATCTACGCCGCCTCCGAAATGCTGGCCCGTGAGCTGAACGGTCACTATATGGACCAGTTCACCTTCGCCGAGCGCGCGACCGACTGGCGCGGCAATAACAACATTGCCGACAGTATTTTCCGCCAGATGACCCACGAACCACATCCGGTTCCGTCCTGTATCGTCATGAGCGCCGGTACCGGCGGCACGTCAGCCACGATTGGACGCTACATCCGCTGTCAGGGATACGATACCCAACTGATGGTGGTTGACCCGCAGAACTCCGTGTTCCTCGACTACTGGCAAAACCGCAATGCGGAGCTGCGCAGCCCGGTGGGCAGTAAAATTGAAGGGATTGGCCGCCCGCGCGTGGAGCCCTCTTTCATCCCCGACGTCGTGGATGAGATGATGCGCGTGCCGGATGCCGCAAGCGTGGCAACGGCGCACTGGCTGGAAACGCAGCTGGGCCGCAAAGTGGGCGCATCGACGGGCACAAATATGTGGGGCGCACTGCAGCTTGCCGCCCGTATGCGCGAAGAGGGCCGTACCGGTTCCATCGTCACGCTGCTGTGCGACAGCGGCGAACGCTACCTTGAAACTTACTACAACGCGGAGTGGGTGCAGGCCAACATCGGCGATATTGCCCCGTGGAAAGCGCAGATTGCAGAACTGGTGAAATAAAAAAAGCCAGACCGAAGTCTGGCTTGCTGGAAGGGTCTCACTATTCGGGGGAATACGGGAGATTGTTGTTGTCCAGCCAATGCGTCAAAAAATGGGACACTGCTTCATTGCGGCAGTGGCCAATAACCGGCAGATGGGGAAGTTCTGCTTTCAGCTGCGCCATCGCATTCCCCATGATCAGACCGCGACCTACGCTACCCAGCATTTCGCGGTCGTTCATGGCGTCACCAAACGCCATACACTCCTGCAGCGTTAAGCCCAGGTGGTCGCTGAGTACCGCCAGTGCGGAGCCTTTGTTACAGCCCACCGGCAGCACTTCCAGACAATCCACCGCCGAGAAGGTCAGGTGCGCCCGGTCGCCCAGCGCCTCATTCAGCTGAATCCGTAAGCGGCACAGATCGTCATGATCGCCGCAGAAGCAGATTTTGGTTACCGCATGGGCGGGGATCCGACGCAGATCGATAAGCTGATATTTGAAACCGCTGTATACATGCGCGTGCAGCAGTTCAGGAATTTCACGTCCGGTAAACCAGCCCCGATCGTTAAAGACGTGGATACTGGCCTGCGTGTCCCAGGTGCTGTGCAGCACGATGTCCGCCACTTCCGGGTTGAGATCCTGCCGGTGCAGCACATCACCTTCTACGGAGTGAATTCGCGTCCCGTTGCCGGTGATTAGAAAGGCGTCGAGGGAAAACGCGCCCAGCAAATGGCGCATCTCCAGCACATGGCGGCCAGTGGCAAACGTCAGGGTGACATCACGCTCGCGCAGGCGCTTCAGCGTGTTCAGGGTTTTTTCCCCTAAACGGTGATCCGGCATTAACAGCGTACCGTCCATATCAAATGCAGCGAGCCGAGCCATGATTACTCCCGAAATGTGATGCGGTTAACTTGTGCAACAGTATCGTGTGAGATATACGGAAGTAATAGTGAATAGATGAAAATTATTGTTCCGGGTTTCTTATGCGCCAGCTCAATCGACTCAACCAGTATCACCGCCTCTGGCAGCCTTCTCAGGGCGCAACGCAACAGGTCACCATCAGCGAGCTGGCCGCCCGCTGTTTTTGTAGCGAGCGGCATGTCCGAACCCTGCTGCGCCAGGCCCAGGAGGCGGGCTGGCTCAGCTGGCGATCGCAGTCTGGCCGCGGTAAGCGCGGTGAGCTAACGTTCCATGTCGCCCCGGAGTCACTGCGCAATGCGATGATGGAAGAGGCGCTGAAAAGCGGGCAGCAGCATAACGCGCTGGAACTGGCGCAGCTTGCCCCTGAAGCGCTGCGGTCATTACTGCATCCTTTTTTGGGCGGGCAGTGGCAAAACGACACGCCGACGCTGCGCATCCCCTACTATCGCTCGCTGGAACCGCTTCAGCCGGGTTTTTTACCGGGCCGGGCGGAGCAGCATCTGGCGGGAGAGGTGTTCTCAGGCCTGACGCGTTTTAACGGTAACAGCAGTGAACCTACGGGCGATCTGGCGCATCACTGGGATGTCTCTGCTGACGGCCTGCGCTGGCATTTCTACATTCGCTCCACCCTGCACTGGCATAACGGCGATAAAATAGAAACGGCGCAACTCCAGCGAAGTCTCACAGCGCTGTTGACGCTTCCCGCCCTGCGCACTCTGTTTCAGAGCGTCTTATGTATTGAAACAACGCATCCACAGTGTCTGACGTTTACGCTGCATCAACCGGACTACTGGCTGCCGCACAGGCTGGCAACCTACTGTAGCCGTCTGGCGCATCCCGACCATCCTGTGGTTGGCAGTGGCCCGTTTCGGCTGGCCGCCTTTGAGCCCGACCTGGTTCGTCTGGAAAGCCATGAGCAGTATCACCTGAGCCATCCGCTGCTCAAAGCCATCGAATACTGGATCACTCCCCAGCTTTTTGATTACAGCCTGGGCACCAGCTGTCGTCACCCGGTGCAAATCGCGATTGGCGAGGCCGACGAGCTGGAAAGTCTGCGGCTGGTAAGCAGCAGCACCAGCCTGGGGTTCTGTTACCTCACGCTAAAACAAAGCGCGCGCCTGAGTGAGATTCAGGCAAAGCGGCTTATCAATATCATTCATCTCTCAAGGCTTCTCCACACACTTCCGCTAAACGAAGGGCTCATCACGCCCACTCAGGAACTGCTTCCCGGCTGGACCATCCCCGAATGGCCTGATTTATCGGACGTCACCCTCCCTGAAGCGTTGACGCTGGTTTACCATCTCCCTGTTGAGCTTCACACCATGGCCAGCCAGTTGAAGGCATACCTGGCGCTACAGGGGTGTGAACTGACCGTCATCTTTCACGACGCCAAGACGTGGGACGGATGCCTGGAGCTTGCCGATGCAGACATCATGATGGGGGACAGGCTGATTGGCGAAGCGCCGGAATATACGCTTGAACAGTGGCTGCGCTGCGATGCCCTCTGGCCGCACGTTCTTAGCGCACCGGCTTACGCCCATCTGCAAGCCACGCTGGATGCGGTACAGACTCAGGCCGAGGCTCGGGATAGACACGCGGGACTGCAAGCCATCTTTAACCGGTTAATGGAGAGTGCGGTGCTGACGCCACTCTTTAATTATCAATACCAAATCAGTGCTCCGCCTGGCGTGAATGGTATACGCCTCAACACCCGCGGCTGGTTTGACTTTACCGAAGCCTGGTTGCCCGCGCCCAAATCGTGAAGAAGCTGGTCGCCGTCGTGGTCAGACGGTAACATAACGTTTTTACCGTAACAGTCGAGATGATTTATGAAACGTGCCGTCGTCGTGTTCAGCGGAGGACAAGACTCTACTACCTGCCTGGTCCAGGCCCTTCATCAGTACGATGAAGTTCACTGTGTCACTTTCGATTATGGTCAGCGTCATCGCGCTGAAATCGACGTTGCCCTTGAACTAGCCCTGAAACTGGGCGCACGCGCGCACAAGGTGCTGGACGTTACGCTGTTAAATGAACTGGCCGTGAGCAGCCTCACCCGCGACAGTATTCCTGTGCCAGACTATGAACCCGATGCCAGCGGCATTCCAAATACCTTCGTGCCGGGCCGTAATATCCTGTTCCTGACTCTGACGGCGATCTACGCCTACCAGGTAAAAGCCGAAGCGGTGATCACGGGCGTGTGCGAGACCGACTTCTCCGGCTACCCGGACTGTCGTGATGAGTTCGTAAAAGCGTTAAACCACGCCGTCAATCTGGGGATGGCGAAAGAGACGCGCTTTGAAACTCCGCTCATGTGGCTGGATAAAGCCGAAACCTGGGCGCTGGCGGACTACTGGGGCAAGCTGGACCTTGTTCGCAACGAAACGCTCACCTGCTATAACGGCATCAAAGGCGACGGTTGCGGCCAGTGTGCGGCCTGTAATCTGCGCGCTAACGGGCTGAACCACTATCTTGCCGATAAATCCGGCGTGATGGCCGCGATGCAGAAAAAGACCGGTCTTAAATAGGGCTACTTGACCGTGCTGTCGAACAGTTTCACACCGGCAGCACGGGTGACTTTCATCAGCGTTGTCAGCGTTGGGTTGCCGTTGTCTGATAGGGTTCGGTATAGCTGCTGACGGGACAGACCTGCTTTGGCAGAAATTTCTCCAATACCGCCTCGCGCTTCAATGACCTGACGGAGTGAAATGAGATAGGCAGGGATTCCCTGATCTTCATAGATCTCTTCCAGGGCTGTTTGTAGATAACGCTGAGCGTAGGAAGGATTCTCTCGCAGCATTTTCACTACAGCATCATGGTGGCTAACGGAGCTCGAATATTTTCGTTCAGTGGCGCTCATAGGAATGTCCTTTTGTTTGATGATCTTTCCAGTAATCTATTGCCAGTTTGATATCCGCTTTTCGGCTCTTTTTGTCACCACCGATCAGTAACAATAAAACCTGCCGATTCTCTACTGAAAAATAGATTCTGTAGCCGGGGCCACTGTCGACTCGCATCTCCCAAACACCTTCCCTGAGATACCTGTAATCGCCAAAATTACGTTTTATCGCGCGGTTAATCCGCATAAGGATCCGGAAAACCATATCCGGATCCCTTCGATTCATTCTGGCTACCCACTCCTCAAACGGTACTTTCCCGTCACGGGTCCGGTAGCGTTCAACGACATAGTCCCTGTCCATTATTCTATCCCTGAAAAATCCTTTTGTCTTTTATAAAAGACAACCTTTCTAAGCGATCATCAACTCCAGCTTCTCCCGCAACTCCCCTTCCAGCGGTAGCGCTTTCTGCGTTTTCAGATCGATACAGACGAACGTGATCAACGCATCTGCGACCACCTGCCCTTCTGGATCGAGCGTCACCACCTGGCTTAATACGCCACTTTTGCCATTGATCTGTTGCACCTGGCTGGTTACCGTGAGCACGTCACCCAGCACGGCCGGACGGCGGTAGTTGATGTTGATATTGACAACCACAAACGCGATGTTGTGCGCGGTCAGCCACTGAAAGCTTTCGCTGTTTTCCAGCCCGTCCCAGCGCGCTTCTTCAAGAAACTCAAGATAGCGAGCATTGTTCACATGCTGATAAACGTCGAGATGAAAACCGCGTACTTTGATTTTTGTCTGCATAGCGCAATAGCCTTTACTGTTATTGTAGGAAGAGAGGTCATAACTGGTATGACCTCTTTATCCTGGCAAAATTTTGCCGCAGTGCAAGAAATTGCGTAATTACAGCGTCAGGTGTGAGAGGTTGCGCTCAACCAGCGCGCTGCCCATGCCCGGCACCTGCTTGAGATCGTCGACCGTTTTGAAAGGACCATACTCTTCGCGGTAGCTGACGATGGCCTGCGCTTTTTTCAGGCCCACGCCGTTCAACGCACGGGCGAGATCTTCCGCTGAGGCCGAATTGATACTGACCCGCGTACCTTCATCATCCGCATTTTTACCGGCATCTGTCGCTTTGGTTTGCCCCTGCACCGGCGCTGCCGCATCGGACTTGCTCTGCGTAGCCTGTGCTTTGGCAGCAGGCGTCGCCGCCAGCGCGCCCGCGCTCATCCCGGTGGTGGCAATAGCCAGCGTAATTAACAGTGCTTTGATTCCACATTTCATGCTGTTATCTCCTTGTTTGTTGACAGCCAGGTCACAATAGCCGCCAGTTAAAACCGGCACAAACAGCAGATTGCAGAAATGGAAAAGGCCGCGAAAGCGGCCTTTAGTTTTTGCAGAGCGTTACGAAAATCTGCGAGCAGACACGTAATTACTGCTGCTGAGTCATTACATCACCCAGCTTGATTTTGGCTTCTTTACGCAGGTTGCTCATCATGGCTTCGAAGGCAATCTGAGCATTGTTCTGGGTAATCCCCTGAACCATCGCTTTCTTCTGCGCTTCTGGCAGGGTACCGGCTTTCACTTCATCCAGCGCCAGCAGAACGACGTTACCCTGCGTATCGGTGGTGGTACCAAAGCTTGGCTTGTCCTTCGCAGGCAGAGTCAGACCAAACGCGGCCTGGCTGATTGGGTCCTGGCCGGTACGGCTCAGCGTTTTCGCTTCACCGAAGCTCAGGCCAGCCGCTTTCAGCGCGTCTTCTTTACCCGCTTTCAGATCGGACAGAATCTTCTCAGCATCCAGTTTCGCCTGCTGTTCCGCTTTGTTGTGCTTAACCTGAGCGACGACCTGATCCTTCACTTCCGCCAGCGGTTTGACCGCTTCTGGCTTGTGCTCGCTGACGCGCAACACAAACGCACGATCGCCGTCGACGGTAATGATGTCAGAGTTACTGCCCGGCGTGCCGTTTTCGCCCACCAGGCCACCGTTGAAGATGGCATCGGAAACCGGTTTGAAGTTCAGCTCTTCCGGAAGGTTGTCACGACCAAACCAGCCCGTCTCAACCGCCTTCACGCCCGCCGCCTGCTCTGCACCTGCCAGAGATTCGTTGTCGTTGCTGGCAGCATCGCTTACCTTCTGCTGCAGCGCGTAGTAGGCATCCAGCGCTTTTTCCTGTTTCACTTTCGCCGCGATATCATCACGAACCTCAGCCAGCGGCTTGGTTTTCGCCGCGGTGATGTCGTCCAGACGCACGACCAGGAAACCAACGGAAGACTTAATGACGCCAGAAAGCTGGCCTTTCTCTTTCAGACCGGCATTTTTCAGCTCGTCAGGGGTGGTCGCATCTTCCAGCCAGCCCATATCGCCGCCGTTTTTCGCAGAGATAATGTCGGTGGATTTCGCTTTCGCAACGGTCGCGAAATCAGCGCCTTTATTCAGCTCATCCAGCGCCGCTTTCGCATCAGCCTCGGTTTTCGTCTGAATTACGCTGTAGCGGTTACGCTGCGGCTGAGTGAACTGATCCTGATGCTGATCGTAGTAAGACTGGATTTCAGCATCAGACGCGGTTTCCTGCAGCGCGGCCGCATCCAGCTTGATGTAGCTCACGCGGAACTGCTCTGGAGAAACAAAGGAATTCTTGTTCTGCTCGTAGTAAGCGTTGACGTCAGCGTCGCTCACCTGCTGTTTCGCCGCCAGGGCGTTCACATCAATGGTCGCTTCGCGTACAACACGCTGCTGCGCCACCAGCGCGGCCAGTTCATCCGTTTCACCTTTGAGCATGAAATCGGTGCCCACGACGGCATTGATGAGCTGCTGGGTGGTCAGCTGGTTACGCAGCGCCTGAGCGTACTGGTCGGCCGTCATTCCCATTTGATTGACGATGCTGTTGTAACGCGCATTGTCGAATTTACCGTTAGACTGGAAGGCTTGCGTGGAGAAGATGGCTTTTTTCACCTGCTCATCGCTGATGCCAAGGCCCAGTTTTTTGGCATACTGATCAAGCAGCGCTTCGTCGATAAGACGGTTCAGTGTCTGTTGGCGCAGGGTCTTCATGTACCCTTCGTTCGCCGCCAGTTCAGAGAATTGGTCGCCCAGCTGTTGCTGCATACGGTTACGTTCACCGGCAAAAGCATTCTCGAACTGACCACGGCTGATTTCCTGGCCATTCACTTTTGCGGCATAGTTTGCGCCACCGCCAATAAGGTAACTGCTCACGCCGGTCAATATGAACGACACGATAATGATACCGAAAATAATCTTGAGCACGAGACTGTTAGCAGCCGTGCGTAAGCTGTCCATCATGGTGTAACAACACTCCGCTGTAGGTGACTGGTTACCTGACGCTGACGGAAAATCCTGCCCGTCGCGCGTGAAGGCGTATTGTGACAAGAAAACGGGGCGATTGTCAGCCCACAACTCGCATAAACTCGCACAAATCAGGTCTGGACAAACAAAAAAGGCACATCAAATGATGCGCCCTTGTACTTTCCGGCTTCCCTGAAACGGGAAAGCAATCAGTTTACTGCGTCTTTCAGCGCTTTACCTGCACGGAAACCCGGCACTTTAGCAGCAGCAATGGTGATCTCTTTACCGGTCTGAGGGTTGCGGCCAGTACGGGCAGCACGCTCTTTAACAGCAAAAGTACCGAAACCTACCAGTGCAACGTCGTCCCCAGCCTGCAGAGATTCAGTAACAGAAGCAATTAAGGCATCTAACGCACGTCCAGCTGCAGCTTTAGAAATATCAGCACCCGCAGCAATTTTGTCAATCAGTTGAGATTTATTCACTGTTCTCTTCCTCTCTTTATAATTTATATCGCGCCTGAATCCTTCACAACGCGACCGCGCAGCAGTTATATCAGGCCTGCCATGACCTTACAACACCCGTTGTTGATGACGGACCTAATCAGCAATCTAAATTAGCTATACAAAAAAAGGCTGGCAAGTGCGAAATGACTTACCAGCCTTGTTTTTATTGACGCTCTTTGCGCGAGGTCACTATTTTGCTGTTACAACCTGCATTCCGGAGGGTTCATTCTGCAGTGCGAGACTGAGAACTTCCTCAATTCGCTTCACAGGATGGATCTGCAGGTCGGCAATCACATTGTCCGGAATCTCTTCCAGATCGCGTTTGTTTTCGTAAGGGATCAATACGGTTTTGATCCCACCGCGGTGTGCCGCCAGCAGTTTTTCTTTTAAACCACCAATCGGCAGAACCTGACCACGCAGCGTAATTTCACCGGTCATTGCCACATCGGCACGCACCGGGTTACCTGTCAGGCAGGAAACCAGAGCGGTACACATCGCAATACCCGCGCTTGGGCCATCTTTCGGCGTCGCCCCTTCCGGAACGTGCACGTGGATGTCGCGTTTTTCGTAGAAATCAGGGTTGATACCCAGTTTCTCCGCGCGCGCGCGCACCACGGTCAGCGCTGCCTGGATGGATTCCTGCATCACTTCACCCAGAGAGCCGGTGTAGGTCAGCTTGCCTTTACCCGGGACACAGGCGGTTTCGATGGTCAGCAGATCGCCGCCCACTTCCGTCCATGCGAGGCCGGTCACCTGACCAACGCGGTTTTCGTTGTCCGCGCGACCGTAGTCGAAGCGCTGAACGCCGAGATAGGCATGCAGATTGTCGCCGTTAATCACAATGTGCTTAAGGCTCTTATCCAGCAGCAGCTGTTTCACCGCTTTACGACACAGTTTAGAGATTTCACGCTCAAGGCTACGCACGCCCGCTTCACGGGTGTAATAGCGAATGATGCCGATAATCGCGCTGTCCTCGACGGTCAGCTCGTTGGCTTTCAGCGCGTTACGCTCAATCTGTTTAGGCAGCAGGTGCTGCTTAGCGATGTTCAGCTTCTCATCTTCGGTATAACCGGAGAGACGGATCACTTCCATACGGTCCAGCAGCGGGGCCGGAATGTTCATGGAGTTGGAGGTCGCCACGAACATCACATCGCTCAGGTCGTAGTCCACTTCCAGGTAGTGATCGCTGAACGCTACGTTCTGTTCTGGATCAAGCACTTCCAGCAGTGCAGACGCAGGGTCGCCACGCATGTCCGACGACATCTTGTCGATCTCATCGAGCAGGAACAGCGGGTTTTTAACCCCCACTTTCGCCATCTTCTGGATCAGTTTACCCGGCATAGAACCAATGTAGGTACGGCGGTGACCACGGATTTCCGCTTCATCACGTACGCCACCCAGCGCCATACGGATATACTTACGTCCGGTCGCTTTGGCGATGGACTGACCCAGAGAGGTTTTACCCACCCCCGGCGGTCCAACCAGGCACAGAATCGGGCCCTTGATTTTGTTTACACGGCTTTGTACCGCGAGGTACTCAAGAATGCGGTCTTTCACGCGTTCCAGGCCATAGTGGTCGGTATCCAGGATTTCCTGCGCCTGACGAAGGTCTTTTTTGACCTTGCTGCGGGCGTTCCACGGAACCTGCACCATCCACTCAATGTAGCCGCGTACAACGGTCGCTTCAGCCGACATTGGAGACATCATTTTCAGCTTCTGCAGTTCTGCTTCGGCCTTCTCTTTCGCCTCTTTCGGCATCTTCGCCGCGTCGATCTTACGCTTCAGCGCTTCGTTTTCATCCGGCGCGTCGTCCATCTCGCCCAGTTCTTTCTGAATGGCCTTCATTTGCTCGTTCAGATAGTACTCACGCTGAGATTTCTCCATCTGCTTTTTGACGCGGTTGCGAATGCGCTTCTCAACCTGCAGCAGATCGATTTCAGACTCCATCATCGCCATCAGGTATTCCAGACGTTCGTTAACGTCGGACATTTCCAGCACGGACTGCTTGTCAGCCAGCTTCAGCGGCATATGTGCAGCGATGGTGTCCGCCAGACGCGCAGGATCGTCGATGCTGTTCAGCGACGTCAGCACTTCTGGTGGAATTTTCTTGTTCAGCTTGATATAGCCTTCAAACTGGCTAATCGCGGTGCGAACCAGCACTTCCTGTTCACGCTCATCAAGCTCAGGCGAATCAAGGTACTCTGCCTTTGCAGAGAAGTGCTCGCCGTCATCTGACAGAGTGGTAATACGCGCACGCTGCAGGCCTTCTACCAGCACCTTCACGGTGCCGTCAGGCAGCTTCAGCATCTGCAAAATAGAGGCCACGGTCCCGACGGTGAAAAGATCGTTTACACCCGGCTCATCCGTTGATGCTTCTTTCTGCGCCACCAGCATGATTTTTTTATCATGATCCATGGCGGCTTCGAGGCAACGGATAGATTTTTCCCGCCCTACAAATAAGGGTATGACCATGTGCGGATAAACCACCACATCGCGCAACGGCAATACGGGGATTTCAATGCGTTCAGAACGCTCAGGATTCATAGAGCTCTCTCTTAGTTAGTGTCCGCCAGGTAAGCTGGTCATGTCACTGTGCTTCACATAACCATTAACATGTATCCAGTATATGGGGATGTTTCCCACACATTCAACGCTATGAATACGGAAAAAGTAAAGGGGAGATAAAATCCCCCCTTTTTGATTAACTGCTTGTATGATTTGGTTAATTATTCGCCAGATGCCTGCTGCGCTTCCGGTTTGCCGTAAATCAGCAGCGGCTTGGTTTGACCGCTAATGACGGACTCGTCAATCACCACTTTCTCAACGTCTTCCATCGACGGAAGATCGTACATGGTGTCGAGCAGTGCCGCTTCAACAATTGAACGCAGACCACGGGCACCGGTTTTACGGATCATCGCTTTCTTGGCAATAGCATCCAGCGCTTCGTCGCGGAATTCCAGATCAACGCCTTCCAGATTGAACAGCGCCTGATACTGCTTGGTCAGCGCATTTTTCGGCTCTTTCAGGATCTGGATCAGCGCGTCTTCGCTCAGCTCATTCAGCGTTGCCACAACCGGCAGACGGCCGATGAATTCAGGGATCAGACCGAATTTGATCAAATCTTCCGGTTCAACCTGAGACAGCAGTTCGCCTTCGTTTGGTTTTTCGGACGTCGATTTCACCGTTGCGCCAAAACCAATGCCGGAGCCGGTTTCAACACGGTGGGAGATGACTTTGTCCAGACCAGCAAACGCGCCACCACAGATGAACAGGATCTTGGAGGTATCAACCTGCAGGAACT
Source organism: Enterobacter sp. E20 (assembly GCF_000801755.2). Classification (NCBI taxonomy): domain Bacteria; kingdom Pseudomonadati; phylum Pseudomonadota; class Gammaproteobacteria; order Enterobacterales; family Enterobacteriaceae; genus Enterobacter; species Enterobacter sp. E20. Next base: position 1,006,119 of record NZ_CP012999.1, on the reverse strand, counting down.
CCTGCTGCGGATGTTTACGACCACCCTGTGGCGGAACGGCAGCAACCGTACCTTCAATCAGCTTCAGCAGTGCCTGCTGTACGCCTTCACCCGATACGTCACGGGTAATGGACGGGTTGTCAGATTTACGGGAGATCTTGTCGATCTCATCGATGTAAACAATCCCGCGCTGGGCTTTCTGTACGTCGTAATCGCACTTCTGCAGCAGTTTCTGAATGATGTTTTCGACGTCCTCACCCACATAACCGGCCTCGGTCAGGGTGGTGGCATCCGCCATCGTGAACGGAACATCAAGCAGACGCGCCAGGGTTTCAGCCAGCAGCGTTTTACCGGAACCGGTTGGGCCGATCAGCAGAATGTTACTTTTACCCAGTTCTACGCCATTGCTGGTGTCGCCGTTACGCAGACGTTTGTAGTGGTTATAGACCGCTACCGCCAGCACTTTCTTGGCCTGCTCCTGTCCGATGACGTAGTCGTCAAGGTGATGACGAATTTCATGCGGCGTTGGCAGCGCGCTGCGCTCACGGTGCGGTGCGACTTCTTTAATCTCTTCGCGAATGATGTCGTTACATAAATCGACACATTCGTCGCAGATATACACGGACGGCCCGGCAATCAGTTTACGCACTTCATGCTGGCTTTTGCCGCAAAAAGAGCAGTACAGCAGTTTGCCCGAACCATCTTTGCGTTTATCTGTCATGAGTCCAAACCTCTTTTTAAGTTCTTTGTGCCGCACATGACGACGCAAATGCCATTCTAAGACGCAAGCTGCAATCAGCAGCGTGCCGCCCTACCTTAGTATAGCGGCACACTCGCGTCGCGGGCATCAATTACGATGGGTCAACACGGAGTCGACTAAGCCGTACTCAACTGCCTCTGGAGCAGAGAGGAAGCGATCGCGCTCGGTATCGCGCTCGATCTGCTCGAGTGGTTGACCCGTATGCTGCGCCATAAGTTCATTCATGCGCGCTTTTACTTTCAGAATTTCACGGGCGTGGATTTCGATATCCGTCGCCTGCCCCTGGTAACCGCCCAGCGGCTGGTGAATCATCACGCGGGAATTTGGCAAGCAGAAACGCTTACCTTTCGCCCCTGCTGTTAACAGGAACGCGCCCATTGATGCAGCCTGACCCATACAGATAGTGCTTACATCAGGCTTGATGAATTGCATGGTGTCATAAATCGACATTCCAGCTGTAATCACGCCACCCGGGGAGTTAATGTACAGGTAAATGTCTTTTTCCGGGTTTTCCGCTTCCAGAAATAGCATCTGCGCCACGATCAGGTTAGCCATGTGGTCTTCCACCTGGCCGGTCAGAAAGATAACGCGTTCCTTGAGCAGACGGGAATAGATATCAAAAGAACGCTCACCACGTGAGGTCTGTTCAATAACCATTGGCACCAGAGCCATATGGGGTGCAAAGTTATCTCGTTCGCCACTGTATGACATTTCCGTCTCCTGGATCAAAATTGAAAACACCTGCTGTACTGATTGTAACCTTACGGACGGATTATCAGCCAGTCTCATTCATCATGATTACGTACTTATGGGGTTCACAGTGCCCTATTTCAAGCATAACAACCTTTTGTTGTTACGCTAACACCGAAAGGGCGTTTTAGCACTCTTCCTGGGCTATCGCTGCGATAAAAAAAACCCGCTGCCGCAAGGCAACGGGTTTTCTGTTCAAACTTTAAACCGTTGGGGCGAAATTACGCCTGCTGGTTCATCAGTTCGTTGAAAGAGGTCGCTTTTTCGGTCACTTTCGCTTTCGCCAGTACCGCTTCAACAGCCTGCTCTTCCAGGGCAACGTTGCGCATGTTGTCCATCAGTTCTTTGTTCTTACCGTAGAACTCGATCACTTCTGATGGATCTTCGTATGCAGAAGCCATCTCTTCGATCAGGCCTTTCACACGCTCTTCGTCAGCTTTCAGCTCGTGGGTACGAATTACTTCGCCCAGCAGCAGGCCAACAACAACGCGGCGTTTCGCTTGCTCTTCGAACAGCTCGCGTGGCAGTTCCATCGCTTGCTGCTGGTTGCCACCGAAACGCTGTGCAGCCTGACGACGCAGAACGTCGATTTCGCTGTCGATCAGGGCAGCTGGAACGTCGATTTCGTTGGCTTTCACCAGACCTTCGATCGCCTGAGATTTCACGCGGTTACGCACCGCGCCGTTCAGTTCGCGTTCCATGTTCTTACGCACTTCGGTACGCAGACCCGCTACGGAACCATCTTCCACGCCGAAACGCTTGATGAATTCTTCAGTCAGTTCTGGCAGTTCGCGCTCTTCAACTTTCTTCAGGTTGATAGCGAACTTCGCTGCTTTCCCTTTCAGGTTTTCAGCGTGGTATTCTTCCGGGAAGGTCACGTCGATGGTGAACTCTTCGCCAGCCTTGTGGCCTTTGATACCGTCTTCGAAGCCTGGGATCATACGACCCTGGCCCATAGCCAGTACGAAGTCAGACGCTTTACCGCCTTCGAACTCTTCGCCGTCTACAGAACCGGTGAAGTCGATGGTGACACGGTCTTCAGCGTCAACAGCGCCTTCTTTCTCTTTCCAGTTAGCCTGCTGCTTGCGCAGGGTATCCAGCATGCCGTCAACGTCTTCGTCAGTCACGGAAACAACTGGTTTTTCAACTTCGATAGATTCCAGACCTTTCAGCTCAACTTCCGGGTACACTTCGAACTCAACGGAGTAGGTGAAGTCTTCGCCCAGTTTGTATTCGCCTGGAACGTAGTTAGGCGCGCCGGCCGGATTGATTTTTTCTTTGATGATCGCATCAATAAAGTTACGGCTCATCAGTTCACCCAGCACATCCTGACGCACGGAAGCGCCATAACGCTGAGCAACAACATTCATTGGTACTTTGCCCTTGCGGAAGCCGTCAATACGTACTTTTTTTGCTACGTTGACCAGCTCGCTTTTCACAGCAGTTTCGATGCTGTCAGCAGCGATAGTAATCGTTACACGGCGGCCAAGGCCTTGAGTGGTTTCAACTGAAACTTGCATCTTGTTACCTCAAAAAAATCACAGTGCTCGGTCAACTCTGAATCTGTCTGTTATACCGGGATGCTCTCTTAGTGCAGATTCACATTCCCTGTCGCCAGAATCATCCCGAAGACATTCAATAAGACGCGGCATTATAGCGGCATCACTTAGGTGAGTCGAGAACGGTTGGGGCATGTTGCTGCGGCTTTTTTCACACTTTAAGGCTATTTTTAGTCTTAAAATCGCTCCATTCGCTCAAAACTCAGACAAAACAAAACGGCCCGGAGGCCGTTTTGAGGAAATCTGTAAGCAACATACTGGAAAAGCTCCAGCCGTTGCAAATCCGATTTATCAGGCGATAGTGCCTGCACCGCGACAGGGCGGCGATGCGAAAACCGTATCCTGCAGGCCTTCCCATTCCTTAATGGTGTAGGTATGCAGTGCCAGCGCATGCACGGTCGTGGAGAGCTCTTCCGTCAAGGTGCTGTAGATCAAGCGGTGTCGATTCAGGAAACGTTCTCCCGTGAAGCGATCGCTAACCAGAACCACTTTAAAGTGGCTTTCAGAACCTGCCGGCACGTTATGACGATAGCTTTCGTCGACGACTTCGAGGAACACAGGGTTGAACGCTGCCCTTAATTTATCTTCTATATGCTCACGTATCATCATGAAATTACTCCTCCGACAACGCCAGGATGTCACCCATCCCTTTAAATGTTAGCCGCTTTTACCGTTTCCATTACACCTTGACAACAAATATTTAGCTTTCGTCTGATTTTCTCATTCAAACGAATGAAGTTCACTGTGAGACTCATACCTTTTGTCATACACGGATTGGGAAAAACGGTGAACTGGTCAGTTTTCGGACAAGGCGATGAATTTACATGCGTTGACCACTTCCCCTCGCCGTTGGCGATGTTATGATGGCGGCAATTTTTCTCTTTATATGCTTACGATTCGTTGAGAACCCGAAAATGTTAAAAAAACTCTTCTTTCCGTTGGTAGCCCTTTTTATGCTGGCAGGCTGTGCTACCCCGCCTACCACCATTGATGTCTCACCAAAAATCACCCTGCCTCAGCAGGATCCAAGCCTGATGGGCGTCACCGTGAGCATTAACGGTGCCGATCAGCGTCAGGATCAGGCGCTGGCTAAAGTGACCCGCGATAACCAGCAGGTTACTCTCACCGCCTCCCGCGACCTGCGCTTCCTGCTCCAGGAAGTGCTGGAGAAACAGATGACCGCTCGCGGCTACATGATTGGCCCAAGCGGCGCGGTTGATCTGCAGATTATCGTGAATAACCTGTACGCTGACGTGTCTCAGGGCAACGTGCGCTACAACATTGCGACCAAAGCGGATATCGCCATCATTGCCACCGCGAAGAATGGCAACAAGATGACCAAAAACTACCGCGCCAGCTACTCTGTTGAAGGTGCCTTCCAGGCTTCTAACCAGAACATTGCTAACGCCGTGAACAGCGTGCTGACCGATACCATCGCCGATATGGCGCAGGACACCAGCATTCACGACTTCATCAAGCAGAACGCGCGTTAATCCCGCTCTCTGACCCGGTGTATCACCGGGTCAGTTTTATAAGAACATGTCCAGCCATTACTTACGCATTTTCCAGCAACCGAAATCAGCGATCCTGCTGATCCTCGGCTTCGCCTCGGGTTTACCCCTCGCACTTACTTCCGGCACGCTTCAGGCGTGGATGACGGTTGAGAACATCGATCTTAAAACCATTGGTTTCTTCTCGCTTGTCGGCCAGGCCTATGTCTTTAAGTTCCTGTGGTCTCCGGTCATGGATCGCTACACGCCGCCTTTCCTCGGACGTCGACGCGGCTGGCTAGTGATGACGCAGATCCTGCTGCTGCTGGCTATTGCGGCAATGGGATTTCTTGAACCCACCACCCAGCTTCGCTGGATGGCAGCGCTTGCGGTGGTGATTGCCTTCTGTTCCGCCTCTCAGGATATCGTGTTCGACGCCTGGAAGACGGACGTGTTACCTGCTGAAGAGCGCGGTGCTGGTGCAGCAATCAGCGTGCTGGGCTATCGCCTCGGGATGCTGGTCTCCGGCGGGCTGGCGCTGTGGCTGGCCGACCGTTACCTCGGCTGGCAGGGCATGTACTGGCTGATGGCCGCCCTGCTGATCCCCTGCATCATCGCGACGCTGTTCGCGCCCGAACCGAGTGACGTCATCCCGGTTCCCCGCTCGCTGGAGCAGGCCGTCGCCGAACCGCTCCGTGACTTCTTTGGCCGCAACAACGCCTGGCTGATCCTGCTGCTCATCGTCCTTTATAAGCTGGGTGATGCCTTTGCCATGAGCCTCACCACCACCTTCCTGATCCGGGGCGTCGGTTTTGACGCCGGTGAAGTGGGTGTGGTGAATAAAACGCTGGGGCTGTTTGCGACGATTGTCGGCGCGCTTTATGGCGGCGTGCTGATGCAGCGCCTGACGCTGTTTCGCGCGCTGCTGATTTTCGGCATCCTTCAGGGCGCCTCTAACGCAGGCTACTGGCTGCTGTCTATTACCGACAAACATACGATCAGCATGGCCGCGGCGGTGTTCTTCGAAAACCTCTGCGGCGGCATGGGAACAGCAGCGTTTGTCGCCCTGCTGATGACCCTGTGCAATAAGTCGTTTTCCGCTACCCAGTTCGCTCTGCTCTCGGCGCTTTCCGCAGTTGGCCGCGTGTACGTTGGCCCGATTGCCGGCTGGTTCGTGGAAGCCCACGGCTGGCCAACATTTTATCTCTTCTCGGTCGTGGCTGCCGTGCCGGGGATTTTATTGCTGCTGGTCTGCCGTCAGACGCTGGAATATACCCAGCGGACAGAACATTTTATGCCGCGCACCGAATATCGCCGCGCCTACCGTTTTGCGCTGCGTCTGTTAATGGCGGGTTGCATTGCTCTGGCGCTCTGGCTTGTGGTGCTTATTATCAATGCCAGCACCTCTCTGGTACTCCCTTTCGAAGCCCTTCTGCTGGACGCAGGCGCCCTGCTGGCTATCGCCGGGATCCTGACCGGAGGTCTGCTTGATTTCATGGCGTTGCGTAAAACGCAGATGACCTGAAGAAAAATGCGAAAGGTTATTTCCCGTTGTAATCACTAACCGAAATTATAACGGCGAAATAGCCGCCAGGCGCAAAAAAAATATTTGTTGTTTTGTGCGGGATAGGATTTGGAAATTATTGGCTCCCATTCCAAAACGCTATTTTTCATTAAACGATTCAGCATACGAGAGTTTGATTTTTCGTTTTTCAGATGTCTTTTTATTGATAATTAATTGTTAATTTTTTGTTTATTTTCAACAATGGTTATACCAATTGCCCCTTTTAGGGTATGCTTGGGGGTCCTTTCGTTATAAAGCCCTTGCCATGCGGCTTCGGTCATAAAAACCGACATAATTTGCAACACTTGTGACACGTGCGGCAGAACCCGGTAACACCTTCCTGACACAGGCCTAATGATGTTTACAGTAATGTAACCTTCCCGTAAAATGCCCGCACACTTTAAACGCCACCAGACTCCGTGGAATTGAGGTCGTTAAATGAGACTCGGGAAATACAATAAAAGTTTGGGATGGTTGTCATTATTCGCGGGCACTGTATTACTCAGTGGCTGCGATTCTGCACTACTAGACCCCAAAGGACAGATTGGACTGGAACAACGTTCACTGATATTGACGGCTTTTGGCCTGATGTTGATTGTGGTTATTCCTGCCATTTTGATGGCTGTTGGTTTCGCCTGGAAGTATCGTGCGAGCAATAAAGATGCGAAGTATAGCCCTAACTGGTCACACTCCAATAAAGTGGAAGCTGTGGTCTGGACGGTACCTATTCTGATCATCCTGTTCCTTGCCGTACTGACCTGGAAAACCACTCACGCACTTGAGCCAAGCAAACCGCTGGTTCACGATGAGAAACCTATTACCATTGAAGTGGTCTCCATGGACTGGAAATGGTTCTTCATCTATCCAGAGCAGGGTATTGCTACCGTGAATGAAATCGCCTTCCCGGCGAACACTCCGGTTCAGTTCAAAGTGACCTCCAACTCCGTAATGAACTCCTTCTTCATCCCACGTCTGGGTAGCCAGATTTACGCGATGGCCGGTATGCAGACCAACCTGCACCTGATCGCGAATGAAGCAGGCACCTATGATGGTATCTCCGCCAGCTATAGCGGCCCGGGCTTCTCAGGTATGAAGTTCAAAGCTATTGCGACGCCAGACCGTGCCGCTTTCGACCAGTGGGTTGAAAAAGCGAAGCAGTCTCCAAACACCATGTCTGACATGGCGGCGTTCGAAAAAGTGGCTGCACCAAGCGAATACAACAAGGTGGAGTACTTCTCTAATGTGAAACCTGATTTGTTCAAAGACGTTATTGGCAAATTTATGGATCACGGCAAGAGCATGGACATGACCCAGCCTGAAGGCGAGCACAGCGCGCACGAAGGTATGGAAGGCATGGACATGAGCCACGCGGAAACCGCTCACTAAGGGGCCGAGGAAGAAAATGTTCGGAAAATTGACACTGGATGCAGTGCCCTACCATGAACCGATTATCGTGGTTACGGTGGCTGCAATTATCATTGGTGGCGCGGCCTTACTGGCCCTGATCACTTACTTCGGTAAGTGGAGCTACCTGTGGAACGAGTGGCTGACTTCGGTTGACCACAAAAAACTCGGTATCATGTACTGCATCGTCGGTATCGTCATGTTAATTCGTGGCTTTGCGGATGCGATCATGATGCGTAGCCAGCAGGCACTCGCTTCTGCGGGTGAAGCCGGCTTCCTGCCACCGCACCACTACGATCAGATCTTTACCGCCCACGGCGTTATCATGATCTTCTTCGTGGCGATGCCGCTGGTTATCGGTCTGATGAACGTTGTCGTTCCGCTGCAAATCGGCGCGCGCGACGTGGCGTTCCCGTTCCTGAACAACCTGAGCTTCTGGTTCACGGTTGTCGGCGTTATCCTGGTTAACCTGTCACTGGGTGTGGGCGAATTCGCGCAGACCGGCTGGCTGGCTTACCCGCCGCTGTCAGGAATTGAGTACAGTCCGGGCGTTGGCGTCGACTACTGGATTTGGGCGCTTCAGCTCTCCGGTGTCGGTACTACCCTGACCGGTATCAACTTCTTCGTGACCATTATCAAGATGCGTGCCCCTGGCATGACCATGTTCAAGATGCCGGTATTTACCTGGGCATCTCTGTGCGCCAACATCCTGATTATTGCCTCCTTCCCAATTCTGACCGTCACCATCGCGCTGCTGACCCTGGACCGCTACCTGGGCACCCATTTCTTCACGAATGATATGGGTGGCAACATGATGATGTACATCAACCTGATTTGGGCCTGGGGTCACCCGGAAGTGTACATTCTGGTTCTGCCTGTGTTCGGTGTGTTCTCCGAAATCGCGGCAACCTTCTCGCGTAAACGTCTGTTTGGTTACACCTCTCTGGTGTGGGCAACCGTGTGTATTACCGTTCTGTCGTTCATCGTTTGGCTGCACCACTTCTTCACCATGGGTGCGGGCGCGAACGTAAACGCCTTCTTCGGTATTACCACCATGATTATCGCCATCCCTACCGGGGTGAAGATCTTCAACTGGCTGTTCACCATGTACCAGGGCCGTATCGTGTTCCACTCAGCGATGCTGTGGACCATCGGCTTCATCGTGACCTTCTCCGTAGGTGGGATGACCGGCGTACTGCTGGCGGTACCAGGTGCTGACTTCGTTCTGCACAACAGCCTGTTCCTGATTGCGCACTTCCATAACGTTATCATCGGTGGCGTGGTCTTCGGCTGCTTCGCTGGCGTAACCTACTGGTGGCCAAAAGCGTTCGGCTTCACGCTGAACGAAAAATGGGGTAAACGCGCGTTCTGGTTCTGGATCATCGGCTTCTTCGTGGCATTTATGCCGCTGTACGTGCTGGGCTTCATGGGTATGACCCGTCGTCTGAGCCAGCAGATCGATCCGCAGTTCCACCCAATGCTGATGGTTGCAGCGGGCGGTGCGGTGCTGATTGCCTGCGGTATCGCGTCTCAGCTGATTCAGTTCTACGTGTCTATTCGCGACCGCGACCAGAACCGTGACCTGACCGGTGACCCATGGGGTGGCCGTACGCTGGAATGGGCGACCTCTTCTCCACCTCCTTTCTATAACTTTGCCATCGTGCCGCAGGTTCATGAACGCGACGCATTCTGGGAAATGAAAGAAAAAGGTGAAGCGTACAAGCAACCTGCTCATTACGAAGAAATCCACATGCCGAAAAACAGCGGTGCGGGCATTGTGATTGCCGCCTTCGCAACGGTATTTGGTTTCGCAATGATCTGGCACATCTGGTGGATGGCGATTGTTGGCTTCGCCGGCATCGTAATCAGCTGGATTGTGAAGAGCTTTGACGAGGACGTGGACTACTACGTACCAGTCCGTGAAGTTGAGAAGCTGGAAAATCAGCATTTCGACGAGATTTCTAAAGCGGGGCTGAAAAATGGCAACTGATACTCTGGCGCACTCAACTGCCCACGCGCATGAGCATGCGCACCACGATACAGGACCGACCAAAGTCTTCGGTTTCTGGATCTACCTGATGAGCGACTGCATTCTGTTCTGCTGTCTGTTCGCGACCTATGCCGTTCTGGTGAACGGCACGGCGGGCGGCCCGGCTGGCAAGGACATCTTTGAACTGCCGTTCGTTCTGGTTGAAACCGCACTGCTGTTATTCAGCTCCATCACCTACGGCATGGCGGCTATCGCCATGTACAAAAACAACAAGAGCCAGGTTGTGTCCTGGCTGGCGTTGACCTGGCTGTTTGGTGCTGGATTTATCGGGATGGAAATCTATGAATTCCATCACCTGATTCTGGAAGGTTTCGGTCCGGATCGCAGTGGCTTCCTGTCAGCGTTCTTCGCGCTGGTCGGTACCCACGGTCTGCACGTGACCTCTGGTCTGATCTGGATGGCGGTACTGATGTTCCAGGTATCCCGTCGCGGCCTGACCAGCACTAACCGTACCCGTATCATGTGCCTGAGCCTGTTCTGGCACTTCCTGGACGTGGTGTGGATCTGTGTGTTCTCTGTTGTATATCTGATGGGGGCGATGTAATGAGTCATTCAAACGATCATGGCGCTTCCCACGGTAGCGTAAAAACCTACATGACAGGTTTCATCCTGTCGATCATCCTGACGGTGATCCCGTTCTGGATGGTGATGAGCGGTTCTGCGTCTAAGCCGGTTATTCTGGGTGCAATCCTGGTGACCGCGGTGATTCAGATTCTGGTGCATCTGGTTTGCTTCCTGCACATGAACACCAAGTCCGATGAAGGCTGGAATATGACCGCCTTTATCTTTACCGTGATTATCATCGCTATCCTGGTAGTCGGTTCCATCTGGATTATGTGGAACCTCAACTACAACATGATGGTTCACTAAGAGCGGCGAGTATGTTTAAGCAATACCTGCAAGTAACGAAACCAGGCATCATCTTTGGCAACCTGATCTCCGTGATCGGAGGGTTCCTGCTGGCCTCTAAGGGCAGCATTGATTACACCCTCTTTATCTACACGCTGGTCGGTGTGTCACTGGTTGTTGCGTCCGGTTGTGTATTTAACAACTACATCGACATGGATATCGACAAGAAGATGGAAAGGACCAAAAATCGGGTGCTGGTGAAAGGCCTGATCGCCCCTTCCGTCTCGCTGGTGTACGCCACCTTGCTGGGTATTGCTGGCTTTATGCTGCTGTGGTTTGGTGCTAACCCGCTGGCCTGCTGGCTGGGGGTGATGGGGTTCGTGGTGTATGTGGGCGTCTACAGCCTGTATATGAAACGCCACTCCGTCTACGGCACGCTGATTGGTTCTCTCTCCGGCGCTGCGCCGCCGGTGATTGGCTACTGCGCGGTCACGAACGAGTTCGACAGCGGTGCGCTGATCCTGCTGGCTATCTTTAGCCTGTGGCAGATGCCGCACTCCTATGCCATCGCGATTTTCCGCTTTAAGGATTATCAGGCAGCGAACATCCCGGTTCTGCCGGTCGTGAAAGGCATTTCTGTTGCTAAGAACCACATCACGCTGTACATCATCGCCTTTGCCGTGGCAACGCTGATGCTCTCTCTGGGTGGTTACGCTGGGTATAAATATCTGGCTGTAGCGGCCGCGGTGAGCGTCTGGTGGCTCGGTATGGCGCTGCGCGGTTACAAAGTGGAAGATGACAAAGTCTGGGCGCGCAAACTGTTTGTGTTCTCGATTGTGGCCATCACCTCGCTGTCCGTGATGATGTCCGTGGACTTCATGGTGCCAGATTCACACAACCTGCTGACTTACGTCTGGTAAGCCAAACAGGTCAATAAAAGGGTGCTTCGGCACCCTTTTTTATTCACTGAATTTACTAATAACGCATGTAATATTTGTTAAATAACCCTTTATTTACCCCGCCCCTTCCCCGCACTACACTATGGCCTGCTTTTGAACTGAGGTGGTAATGAACGATTATAAAATGACGCCAGGCGAGCTACGCGCGACCTGGGGCTTAGGGACTGTCTTCTCGCTACGGATGCTTGGCATGTTTATGGTCCTGCCTGTTCTGACCACGTACGGTATGGCGCTGCAGGGGGCCAGCGAGGCGCTGATTGGGCTCGCGATCGGCATCTACGGCCTGGCGCAGGCGGTCTTTCAGATCCCCTTTGGCCTGCTCTCTGACCGGGTAGGTCGAAAGCCGCTGATCGTCGGCGGGCTGCTGGTCTTTGTGCTCGGAAGCGTGATTGCCGCCCTCTCCCACTCCATCTGGGGGATTATTCTCGGCCGCGCCCTGCAGGGTTCCGGCGCGATTGCCGCCGCGGTGATGGCGCTGCTGTCAGACTTAACCCGTGAGCAGAACCGTACCAAAGCAATGGCGTTCATCGGCGTGAGCTTTGGCGTGACCTTTGCGATTGCGATGGTGCTGGGCCCCATCATTACGCACACGTTGGGTCTGCACGCCCTGTTCTGGATGATTGCCGTGCTGGCGACCATCGGTATTGCCTTAACCCTGTGGGTCGTGCCGGACAGCACGAACCACGTCCTGAACCGTGAGTCGGGGATGGTAAAAGGCTGCTTCAGCAAAGTGATTGTCGAACCGCGCCTGCTGAAGCTGAACTTTGGCATTATGTGTCTGCACATCCTGCTGATGTCGACCTTTGTCGCCCTGCCCGGCCAGCTTGCCGCAGCGGGTTTCCCGGCGGCTGAGCACTGGAAAATCTATCTGGTCACGATGCTGATTTCGTTTGTCTCCGTCGTGCCGTTCATCATCTACGCCGAAGTGAAGCGCAAAATGAAGCGCGTCTTCGTGGGCTGCGTGGCGGTCCTGCTGATTGCCGAAATTGTGCTCTGGGGTGCTGGCCCGCACTTCTGGGAGCTGATTGCCGGCGTGCAGCTGTTCTTCCTGGCCTTTAACCTGATGGAAGCGCTGCTGCCGTCGCTGATCAGCAAAGAGTCCCCCGCCGGTTACAAAGGCACGGCGATGGGCATCTACTCCACCAGCCAGTTTCTCGGCGTGGCGATCGGCGGCTCGCTCGGCGGCTGGGTGGACGGCCTGTTTGATTCACAAACCGTGTTTCTCGCCGGTGCGCTATTGGCGACAGTCTGGCTGCTGGTCGCCAGCACCATGAAAGAGCCGCGCTACGTGAGCAGCCTGCGCGTGGAAATCCCGGATGATGTTGAGATTAGCGATACGCTGAAACAGCGTCTGGAAGCCAAAGAGGGTGTGACAGAGGTGCTCATCGTCCCGGAAGAGCGCAGCGCTTACGTCAAAATAGACAGTAAAATGACCAACCGCTTCGAGGTCGAGCAGGCGCTCAAAGCGTGAAAAAAAGCCCGGTTAAACCGGGCTTTTTTATATCAATCGCGGAAGTTTTTAAACTGGAACGGTTGCCCCAGATCGCCGCCGCGCACCAGCGCCATTACGGACTGGAGGTCATCGCGGGACTTACCGGTCACGCGAATTTCTTCGCCCTGGATCTGCGCCTGCACCTTCAGCTTGCTGTCTTTAATAAGCTTAACGATCTTCTTCTGCACCGCGCTCTCGATGCCCTGCTTCAGCCTGGCTTCAACAAACCAGTTTTTACCGCTGTGCACAAACTCTTCCGGCACGTCCAGAGACGTCCCTTCGATGCCGCGCTTTAACAGCTTGGCGCGCAGAATGTCGAGCAGCTGATTCACCTGGAAATCAGACTCGCTCAGCACCTTAATGGTCTTATTTGCGTCGTTCAGCTCAAACGACGCCTCAACGCCACGAAAATCGAAACGTGACTCAACTTCACGGGTTGCGTTCTCAACGCCGTTGCGAACTTCCTGGATATCAACTTCGGAAACAATATCGAAAGATGGCATCTTTTCTTCTCCCTTCACTTTTGTTGCGTTGCATAATACCCGCTACGAGGCATAACTCAACAGAAGCTTAGCTGTATAATTAAGCTGTAACACCTGGCGCAGTTGCAGGTGAGGAGGAACAATGAAAATTACGGTGCTCGGATGCGGAGCGCTTGGTCAGCTGTGGCTGACCGCGCTGTGCAAGCACGGACATGAGGTTCAGGGCTGGCTGCGCGTGCCCCAGCCCTATTGCAGTGTAAACCTGATTGGTGAAGACGGAAGCATCTTTAACGAATCCCTCACCGCGAACGATCCTGACTTCCTGGCGCAAAGCGACCTTTTACTGGTGACGCTCAAAGCGTGGCAGGTCTCAGACGCGGTAAAAACGCTGGCCGCGCAGCTCCCCCCCACTTCGCCCATGCTACTGCTGCATAACGGCATGGGGACGCTTGATGAGCTGAAAAGCGTCCCGCAGCCCCTGCTGATGGCGACAACCACGCACGCTGCACGTCGCGACGGCAACATCATCGTGCATGTTGCCAGCGGCGTAACGCATATCGGCCCGGCCAGAACACAGGATGGAGATTACAGCTATCTTGCCGATGTGCTGCAGAAGGTGCTGCCGGACGTCGCCTGGCACAACAACATCCGCCCTCAGCTGTGGCGCAAGCTGGCGGTAAACTGCGTGATCAATCCGCTGACGGCGCTGTGGAACTGCCCGAACGGAGAGCTGAAAAATCATCCGCAGGACGTTGCCATGCTGTGTGCGGAAGTCGCGGCGGTCGTTGAGCGGGAAGGCCTGCATACCTCGGCCGACGATCTACGCTGCTATGTCGAGCAGGTCATTGAGAGCACGGCAGAAAACATATCCTCGATGCTGCAGGATGTTCGGGCATTACGCCACACGGAGATCGACTACATCACCGGCTATCTGCTAAAACGCGCCCGCGCGCACGGCATCGCCGTGCCGGAAAACGCCCGTCTGTATGACCTGGTTAAACGTAAGGAGAGTGAATATGAGCGCGTCAGCCCTGATCTGCCTCGCCCCTGGTAGCGAAGAGATGGAAGCGGTCACCACCATTGATTTGATGGTGCGCGGCGGCATTAAGGTCACCACCGCCAGCGTCGCCAGCGACGGTAATCTGGAAATCACCTGTTCACGCGGGGTGAAAATCCTCGCGGATGCCCCCCTTGTTCAGGTGGCTGACGGCGATTACGACATCATCGTGCTGCCCGGCGGCTTAAAAGGCGCGGAATGTTTTCGCGACAGCCCGCTGCTGGTCGAGACCGTGCGTCAGTTTCATTTATCCGGCCGCATCGTCGCGGCAATCTGTGCCGCAGCAGGAACGGTTCTGGTTCCGCACGATATCTTCCCCATCGGCAACATGACCGGCTTCCCGGGGTTGAAGGATACGATCCCGGAAGAGCACTGGGTGGATAAACGCGTCGTCTGGGATCCGCGCGTCAACTTGCTGACCAGCCAGGGGCCAGGCACCGCGATTGATTTTGGCTTAAAGATTATTGACCTGCTGGTCGGGCGCGAGAAAGCGTACGAAGTGGCGTCGTCGTTGGTGATGCCGGCGGGGATTTATAATTACTATGAAGAGTAGTGCATAAAAAAGCCGGGTGGCGCGAGGTCAAAGCAAAACGGCAACCAAAGGTTGCCGTTTTTAATGTTTGCGCCCTCTCCCTGTGGGAGAGGGTCGGGGTGAGGGCATCAGGCCGCACACTTCCGCAAGAAACTACGGGCGATACACCTTCACATTCGCAAAGCCCTGCTCGCGCAGATACAGCGCCTGCAGGCGGCTCATCACCCCGCGCTCACACCAAAGCAGATACGTTTTGCTCTGGTCGAGATCGCCAAACTTCGTGCTCAGCTTGTAGAACGGCAGAGAAACTACCTCCACGCCTTCGACGTTCAGCGGGCTGGCGTCCTGTTCATCAATAGAACGAATATCCACAATCACATCGCTGGCACCAAAACCGCTCACGGTTTCAACTTCAACGACTTCATGCTCGGTCTGCTGGGCAATCTCGCGGATGTCGATGTTGGATGCTTCCTCCACCACTTTTTCCAGAATGCTGAAATCGAAGTTCTCTTCTTCCGCTTCGATCTTCGCCTTCACCGCCTTCACCGTTGGGCTTTTTGAGATCACGCCGCAGTATTCCGGCATGGTGCGGGCAAAATCTTCGGTGCCGATTTCGCGCGCCAGATCGATGATGTGCTCTTTATCGTGGGAGATCAGCGGGCGCAGGATCAGCGTATCAGACACGTTGTCGATCAGACGCAGGTTGGTCAGCGTCTGGCTGGACACCTGGCCCAGCGCTTCACCGGTGACCAGCGCCTGCACGCCGTAGCGCTCGGCAACTTTGGACGCCGCACGCACCATCATGCGTTTCAGCACCACGCCCATCTGGCCGTCGTCCACTTTTTCGAGGATTTCGCCGACCACAGGTTCGAAGTTGATCGCCACGAAACGCACGCGGTGGGAGCTGCCGAAGCGGTTCCACAGGTAATGCGCGACCTGACGAACGCCGATTTCGTGCGCCGCGCCGCCCAGGTTGAAGAAGCAGTAGTGCACACGGCAGCCGCGACGCATCAGCATATAGCTGGAGACGCCGGAGTCGAAGCCGCCGGAGATCAGGGACAATACGTCTTCCTGGGTGCCAATCGGGAAGCCGCCGATACCTTCATAGCGCCCTTTCACCAGCAGGAGGCGATCGTTTTCGATCTCCAGGTTCACGGTTACGTCCGGGTTGGTCAGACGAACGCGCGCCGTTTCAACGTGCTGGTTCAAACCGCCGCCGACGTAACGTTCCACTTCAATAGAGCTGAACTCGTGCTTACCGCGACGCTTCACGCGCACGCAGAAGGTTTTGCCTTCGATCTGGTCGCGGTACTGGACCAGCGCTTTCTCGAAGATGTCGTGCATATCGCTGAACGGAACATCTTCCACTTCCAGGATATGGTGGATCCCCGGAATACGGGTCAGCGCGTCGCGAATATCCTGACGTTTGTTTTCGTCTTTGGCGCGCACTTCAACGTGGTCCCAGTGGCGCACCACGGCGAGGGTTTCGTCGTAGTGCTTTAATACGTTACGAATGTTCCCGGTGAGAATTTTAATAAAGCGCAAACGCACAGATTGGCTTTTGATGGTGATTTCAGGGAACAATTTAATGATAAACTTCATGGCGGCAATGTTTCTTAGGCAAGCGTATTAAGGCTTGTAATGGAAAAGAGTACAGCAGCCCACACCCGTGGCTGCATCCAGGCGCGCAAGTATACCACCATCGCGCCGCTCCTGTGCACATTGCGCGTTATTTGATAATTGCCCTGAGTCCGTTACCATGTCGGGGCTGAGAATATAAGAGTCAATTCACTATGCCGAAGAAGAACGACGCACCGGCCAGTTTCGAAACTGCGCTGAGTGAACTGGAGCAAATCGTTACCCGTCTTGAGAGCGGCGATCTCCCGCTGGAAGAGGCGCTCAATGAATTCGAGCGTGGCGTGCAGCTGGCGCGCCAGGGGCAGGTCAAACTGCAGCAGGCCGAGCAGCGCGTGCAGATCCTGCTTTCCGACAGCGAAGACGCGAAAACCACGCCTTTCACACCGGACGCCGAGTAAATGGATTTTGCCAACGAGCTTCAGGCGCGTGTCGTACGCGCCAACGACGCCCTGCGCCGTTTTATTGCGCCACAGCCTTTTCAGAACACTCCACTGGTTGAAGCCATGCACTATGGCGCACTCTTGGGTGGAAAGCGCCTGCGCCCGTTTCTGGTGTACGCCACAGGCAATATGTTTGGCATCAGCGATAACACGCTGGACGCCCCGGCAGCCGCCGTTGAGTGCATCCATGCCTACTCGCTGATCCACGACGATCTCCCGGCCATGGACGACGACGATTTGCGTCGGGGTCAACCCACCTGCCATATCAAGTTTGGCGAGGCGAATGCCATTCTGGCGGGTGATGCCCTGCAAACGCTGGCATTCTCGATTTTGAGCGATGCGCCGATGGCGGAAGTGGCCGACCGCGACCGCCTGGCGATGATCTCCGAGCTGGCAATGGCCAGCGGCGTGGCCGGCATGTGCGGCGGACAGGCGCTGGATCTTGAAGCGGAAGGACGTCAGGTTAATCTGGAACAGCTGGAGCGTATTCACCGCCATAAAACCGGGGCGTTGATTCGTTCCGCCGTTCGCCTGGGCGCGCTGAGCGCGGGTGAACAAGGGCGCAAAGCCCTGCCAATTCTGGACAGATACGCAGAAAGTATCGGTCTGGCATTCCAGGTTCAGGATGACATTCTGGATGTGGTGGGCGATACTGCAACATTGGGTAAACGTCAGGGTGCGGACCAGCAGCTTGGCAAAAGTACCTACCCCGCCCTGCTGGGCCTTGAGCAAGCCCAACGTAAAGCCCGGGATCTGATTGACGATGCCCGCCAGTCGCTAAATGAACTGGCCGCGCAATCGCTGGATACCTCGGCACTGGAAGCGCTAGCGGACTATATAATCCAGCGTGATAAATAAACTATATATCTCGATGAGCCTTTGATGAGTTTTGATATTGCCAAATACCCGACACTGGCGTTAGTTGACTCCACCCAGGAGTTACGTCTGTTGCCGAAAGAGAGCCTGCCGAAGCTGTGCGACGAGCTGCGTCGCTACCTGCTCGACAGCGTAAGCCGCTCCAGCGGCCATTTCGCCTCCGGGCTTGGCACGGTTGAGCTGACCGTGGCGCTGCACTATGTCTATAACACGCCTTTCGATCAGCTCATCTGGGACGTGGGCCACCAGGCTTATCCGCACAAAATTCTGACCGGACGTCGCGATAAAATTGGCACCATTCGTCAGAAAGGCGGCCTGCACCCGTTCCCGTGGCGCGGTGAGAGCGAGTATGACGTGCTGAGCGTCGGCCACTCCTCCACCTCCATTTCTGCGGGCATCGGTATTGCCGTTGCCGCCGAGAAAGAGAACAAGCAGCGCCGCACCGTCTGCGTGATTGGCGACGGCGCCATTACCGCCGGTATGGCCTTCGAAGCCATGAACCACGCGGGCGATATCAAGCCGGACATGCTGGTTATCCTCAACGATAACGAAATGTCGATCTCCGAGAACGTCGGCGCGCTTAACAACCATCTGGCCCAGCTGCTCTCCGGCAAGCTTTACTCCTCGCTGCGCGAAGGCGGCAAGAAAGTCTTCTCCGGCGTACCGCCGATTAAAGAGCTGCTCAAGCGTACCGAAGAACACATCAAAGGCATGGTGGTGCCGGGCACCCTGTTTGAAGAGCTGGGCTTTAACTATATTGGCCCGGTTGACGGTCACGACGTGCTGGGACTGGTGACCACGCTCAAGAACATGCGCGACCTGAAAGGCCCGCAGTTCCTGCATATCATGACCAAAAAAGGGCGCGGTTACGAACCGGCGGAAAAAGATCCGATCACCTTCCACGCGGTACCGAAATTTGACCCGTCCAGCGGCTGTCTGCCAAAAAGCAGCGGCGGCATGCCGAGCTATTCCAAAATCTTCGGCGACTGGCTGTGCGAAACCGCAGCCAAAGACAACAAGCTGATGGCGATCACCCCGGCCATGCGTGAAGGCTCTGGCATGGTGGAGTTCTCCAGAAAATACCCTGACCAGTATTTTGACGTTGCCATTGCCGAGCAGCATGCGGTGACGTTTGCTGCGGGCCTGGCCATTGGCGGCTACAAGCCGGTTGTCGCTATCTATTCCACCTTCCTGCAGCGCGCCTACGATCAGGTGATCCATGACGTGGCGATTCAGAAGCTGCCGGTACTGTTTGCTATCGATCGTGCGGGCATCGTCGGTGCCGACGGCCAGACGCACCAGGGCGCGTTTGATCTCTCCTTCCTGCGCTGTATTCCGGATATGGTTGTCATGACGCCAAGCGACGAGAACGAATGTCGTCAGATGCTGTTTACCGGCTATCACTATCAGGATGGCCCAAGCGCCGTCCGCTACCCGCGCGGCAATGCGGTAGGCGTTGAGCTGCAGCCGCTGGAAAAACTGCCGATCGGTAAAGGTCTGGTGAAGCGTCGCGGTGAGAAAGTGGCAATCCTGAACTTCGGCACGCTGATGCCAGAGGCGGCTAAAGCGGCTGAAGCGCTGAATGCCACCCTGGTGGACATGCGCTTTGTGAAGCCCCTCGACGACTCTCTGATCCTGAGTATGGCTGAGACCCACGACGTGCTGGTCACGCTGGAAGAAAACGCCATCATGGGCGGCGCGGGCAGCGGCGTGAATGAGGTGCTGATGGCGAACCGTAAAGCCGTGCCGGTGCTGAACCTCGGCCTGCCGGATCGCTTCATTCCGCAAGGTACTCAGGACGAAGCCCGTGCGGCGATTGGCCTGGACGCCGCCGGTATCGAAGCCAAAATCCGTACCTGGCTGGACTGACCCCTCCCCCTTTTCCGCTCCTGCTATGCTTAAACCTGGTGTTTAAACAGCAGGAGCGGAACCGTGCAATACACAACATTAGGAAGAACGGACCTTAAGGTTTCCCGACTTTGTCTGGGATGCATGACCTTTGGCGAGCCCGATCGGGGAAACCACGCCTGGACGCTGCCGGAAGAGAGCAGCCGTCCGATTATCAAACGCGCCATCGAGGGCGGCGTTAACTTCTTTGACACCGCCAACAGCTACTCCGACGGCAGCAGCGAGGAAATTGTCGGCCGCGCACTGCGCGACTTTGCCCGCCGTGATGACGTCGTCGTCGCCACCAAGGTCTACTACCCGGTGGGCGACCTGGCTGAGGGCCTTTCTCGCGCGCAGATCCTGCGCTCCATTGATGACAGCCTCAGACGCCTGAACATGGATTACGTCGACCTGCTGCAAATTCACCGCTGGGATTACAACACGCCAGTCGAGGAGACGCTTGAAGCGCTGAATGATGTGGTCAAAGCCGGTAAAGCACGCTACATCGGCGCATCGTCTATGCACGCGTCGCAGTTTGCTCAGGCGCTGGATCTCCAGGCGCAGCACGGCTGGGCGCGCTTTGTCACCATGCAGGATCACTACAATCTGATCTATCGTGAAGAAGAACGCGAGATGCTGCCGCTATGCCATCAGGAGGGCGTGGCGGTGATCCCATGGAGCCCGCTGGCGCGCGGTCGCCTGACCCGTCCGTGGGGTGAAACCACGGCTCGGCTGGTATCGGATGAAGTGGGGAAAAATCTTTATTCCGGTACAGAAGCCAGCGATGCGCTGATTGCCGAACGTTTAGCCGGGATCGCCGACGATACCGGTGCAACCCGCGCTCAGGTGGCCCTGGCGTGGCTGCTGGGCAAGCGCGGGATCGCGGCACCGATTATTGGAACGTCGCGGGAAGAACAGCTTGATGAGCTGCTGAATGCGGTGGATATCACGCTGACGCCGGAGCAGATTGCCGAGCTGGAAACACCGTATCAGCCGCATCCGGTGGTGGGGTTTAAGTAAGCCCATCTCTTGTAGGCCGGGTAAGGCGAAGCCGCAACCCGGCAGTACAGCGCGCACAACATCACGCGAAGTGATCGTACCCTTTCCAGTCCAGCGTAACGGGCGCACCGTCTTTTACAAACTTCAGCCCTTCGCTCTCCGGCATGATCTGACCGATGCAGGTAAACTTCGCGCCGAGATGCGCTAACGCCACGTCCAGCGTTCCACGGTTGAGCTCAGGCACCGTGAAGCACAGCTCGTAGTCTTCACCACCGGACAGCGCCCAGCGCAGGGCCTGCTCAGGCTCTACATGGCGAAGCAGTTGCTCCGACAGCGGGAAGAGATCCAGGTCAACGCGCGCACCGACGCCGCTGGCCTTCAGGATATGCCCGAGATCCGAGATCAGCCCGTCAGAGAGATCGATAGCCGAGCTTGCCCGTTCGCGCAGCGCCTGGCCGTGCAAAATACGCGGCGTTGGCCGCAGATGGCGTTTCACCAGATACGCCGCGTCGTCAGCATCATCAACCGTTAAACGATTCTGAAGGACCGCCAGCCCTGCCGCGCTGTCGCCCGGCGTACCGGTTACGTAGATCCAGTCGCCGGGTTTTGCGCCCGAGCGCTTTAGCGCGCGGCCGAGCGGCACGTAGCCATGGATCGCCAGCGTCATCGACAGCGGACCGGCAGTCGTGTCGCCGCCAATCAGCTGCATATCGTAATAGCTAAGCTGCTCAAACAGCGCATCGCTAAAGGCTTCCAGCCAGGCTTCATCCACCTCTGGCAGGGTCAGAGCTAGCGTCAGCCACGCGGGATCGGCACCCATCGCCGCCAGATCGCTGACGTTAACCGCCAGGGCTTTATACGCCAGATCGGCAGGATCGATATCCGGTAAGAAATGACGGCCGCACACCAGGGTGTCGGTGCTGATTGCCAGCGTCTGTTTTTCGGGAATATTGAGAAGTGCACAGTCATCGCCAATGCCGGTTTCAACATCAAGACGAGAGGTTCTGACACGGTCGAAATAACGGGCAATCAGGGAGAATTCGCCGCATGCCATACGTTATGCCTCAGCAAATAAAAGAAAAAACCGGAGCCGCACTGCCCGTCAGGCAATGCAGGACTCCGGTTTGCGGATCACTTTTTGTGGGGACGGATCGCAGGTGCAGCTTTATCAAGTACGCCGTTTACAAACTTGTGGCTGTCTTCAGCGCCGAAGGTTTTCGCCAGCTCGATCGCTTCGTTGATGGCCACTTTATACGGCACATCATCACGTTTAGACAGCTCAAACAGCGCGATACGCAACACTGCTTTTTCCACCTGGCCCAGCTCTTCGAGCAGACGGGACAGGTATGGCTTCATCAGGCCATCGAGATACGCGCTATTAGTCGCCACTCCCGACAGCAGTTCGCGGAAGTACAGAACGTCAACGTCTTTTACGTCCTGTTCTGACAGGAACTGGTATTCGACATCAGCGATGTCGTTCTGGGACAACTGCCAGGAGTAAAGTGCCTGGACGGCACATTCACGGGCGCGGCGACGAGCAGCAGGTTTCACGGAATTCCCCTTACAAAAAAATCAGGCCTTGATGGCTTTCAATACATTGATCATTTCAAGCGCGGTCAGTGCAGCTTCTGCACCTTTGTTACCGGCTTTGGTGCCAGCACGTTCGATGGCTTGTTCAATACTTTCGGTGGTCAGCACGCCGAACGCGACAGGAATTTCAGCATCCTGCGCAACGTGTGCCAGACCGTTGCTTGCACCGCCCGCAACGTATTCGAAGTGCGCAGTGCCGCCACGAATAACGGTACCCAGCGCAATCACCGCGTCGTATTTACCGGTTTTCGCCAGCGCGCCCGCCGCCAGTGGCAGTTCGTAAGCGCCTGGAACCCAAACAACGGTAATGTTGTCATCTTTAACCTGGCCGATACGTTTCAGGGCGTCAATCGCACCTTCCAGCAGGCTGTCGTTGATGAAGTTGTTGAAACGCGCAATGGTGATGGCGACGCGAGCGTCCGGGGTAGCTACAGCAGCTTCAATAATGTTCATACTCTTCCTTTACGGGTTCATTTGGCCCCGCAGGGGGGCGGATTTTATCATAATACTTTGCGCACTGCTTCCCTATTTCAGGAGCAATTACGCTGTCGTTAAGTGGAGGCAGACATCCGGGCCTACCGGACGAATCTCGCTAAATTTGAGTTGCGGTGCGTCGGCCAGTTTTTCAAGGCCGGGCAGCACAAACAGGCCGCGCGCGTCGTGACCTAACAGTTTAGGCGCAACGTAAACAATCAGCTCATCCACCAGCCCGGCCTGTAAGAGCGCACCGGCGAGCGTTGGCCCCGCTTCCACCCAGATGCTGTTCACCTGCTGCTTGCCGAGCAGCATCATCAGCACCACCAGATCCAGATGACCGTTATGCTCCGGCACCATAATGCTGCGCACGCCTTCCGGCCATTCGCGCGCATCTTCTTTAGTGCGGGCAATCCAGGTTTCACCCGGCTGCTGCACGATGCGGTGCTCCGGCGTCACGCGGTTCTGGCTATCAATGATAATACGCAGCGGCTGGCGCAGGTTCTCCTGCGGGTACAGCGCCTGGGTATCGGCATTCAGTTCGTCCCAGCGCACGGTCATGGCCGGATCGTCAGCCAGAACAGTTTCACTGCTGGTGAGAATAGCATGGCTTTGCGCGCGCAGACGTTGCACATCGCGCCTTGCCTGTGGTGAGGTTACCCACTGGCTTTCGCCGTTTGCCATCGCCGTACGACCGTCCAGCGAGGCGCCCAGCTTGAGCTGAATATACGGGAACCCCGTGCGCATGCGCTTCAGAAAGCCTTTGTTGATCGCTTCCGCGTCCTGCATCATCAGCCCATGGCTGACGTCGATGCCTTCCTGCTGCAGGCGATACAGACCGCGTCCGGCAACCTGCGGATTCGGGTCCTGCATCGATGCGACCACGCGTGAAACGCCTGCCGCGATCAGCGCTTCGCAGCACGGCGGCGTACGCCCGTGATGGCTGCAGGGCTCCAGCGTGACGTAGGCTGTGGCACCGCGCGCCTTCTCACCGGCCATGCGCAACGCATGAACCTCGGCATGCGGCTCGCCAGCACGATAGTGAAACCCCTCCCCTACGATCTCGCCATCTTTAACGATAACGCACCCGACGTTCGGGTTGGGATGGGTAGTAAAACGACCGCGCTGCGCCAGCTTCATGGCTCGCGCCATATAAATCTCATCCTGCATGAGCTTAATCCTGTAAGCGGGCGATCTCTTCGCCAAACTCTTTGATGTCTTCGAAGCTGCGGTAGACCGAGGCGAAGCGGATATAGGCGACCTTATCGAGCTTTTTCAGCTGCTCCATCACCAGGTTACCGATCATTTTGCTCGGCACTTCACGCTCACCCAAACCACGAAGGTAAGATTTTATGTGGTTTAACGCCATCTCAACGTCATCCGCGCTGACGGGACGTTTTTCCAGGGCCTTCAGCATCCCGCTGCGCAGTTTCTCTTCGTTAAACGGCTCGCGCACGTCGTTGCTTTTCACCACGCGCGGCATTACCAGCTCTGCAACCTCAAAGGTCGTGAAACGCTCGTTGCACACCAGACACTGCCGACGACGGCGTACGGATGACCCTTCGCCCACAAGACGAGAGTCGATGACTTTGGTATCCACAGCGGAGCAGAATGGGCAATGCATACGGTATCCCTGTTATGTGGTTAACTAATTTTCATTTTACCCTGATCTGGCCTGACAACAAAGGAAGAGCTTTTTGAGACAAAGGATCTATGTCTGACACGTCGAGGATGGCTACCATTAAGGCGATCCGTTATTTCAAGGAAATAAACGCAATGACAAGACGTTACCTTAAAATTTTGCTGGTGGGGAGCCTCTTCACCCTTAGCGCCTGTGCACAGCAAACCGAAGTCCGTCAGATGAAACAGAGCGTGAACACGCTCAATGCGGCGATGGACAAACTGAACAAAGAAACGGTGAAGATCACCCAGCAAAACGCGCTAAATGCCAAATCCAGCAGCGGGGTTTATCTGCTCCCGGGAGCGAATACGCCTGCGCGGCTCAATAGCCAGATTGGCACGCTAAAAATGTCTCTGGTGAATGTGGCGGCGAATGCAAATGGTACTCGCGCAACATTACGCATTCAGGGCGAGTCCAACGATCCGTTGCCTGCCTTCAGTGGTACCGTCGAATGGGGACAGATCCAGGGCACCACTGAGAGCTACCAGGAGGTGAATGTTAACAGTCAGCTGTTCACCGCACCGGCCAGCGTGCTGGCTCCGAGCGATGTTGACATTCCGCTGCAGCTTAACGGACTCACTCCGGATCGGTTAGGTTTCATCCGCATTCACGATATCCAGCCCGCCGCGCAATAACCCTCCCTTTAGCGGAGTGAAATGTCACTCCGCTAACATTTACATTTCGTATGGATTGGCAACATAAATGATTGCCGCTACAATCCCGCCCGTTTAAAGTACGCAAACGTGAACGCAATCGATTACGCGTGTGAGAGATATGTGAAACAACACATATTTTTGTGAGCAGGGATTCCTATAATAGGCACCGCAGAAACACGAAATATTTAGAAACGCAATTCGCGCATTTTTCACTCCCGGAAGGGAATTTCAATCAGTGGCATGATTATGAAAAAAACATTACTCGCAGCCGGCGCCGTGCTGGCACTTTCTTCCTCTTTCACTGTTAACGCAGCGGAAAACGATAAACCACAATACCTCTCCGACTGGTGGCACCAGAGCGTTAACGTGGTCGGCAGCTACCACACCCGTTTCGGACCTCAGATCCGCAACGATACCTACCTGGAGTACGAAGCATTCGCCAAGAAAGACTGGTTTGATTTCTACGGCTATATGGATGCACCGGTCTTCTTCGGCGGTAACTCGCAGGCTAAAGGTATCTGGAACCACGGTTCTCCACTGTTCATGGAGATCGAACCGCGCTTCTCCATCGACAAGCTGACCGGCACAGACCTGAGCTTCGGCCCGTTCAAAGAGTGGTACTTCGCGAACAACTATATCTACGACATGGGCCGCAACGAGTCCGGTCGTCAGAGCACCTGGTATATGGGTCTGGGTACCGACGTTGACACCGGCCTGCCAATGAGCCTGTCCCTGAACGTGTACGCGAAATACCAGTGGCAGAACTACGGTGCCGAAAACCAGAATGAGTGGGATGGCTACCGTTTCAAAGTGAAATACTTTGTGCCAATCACTCAGCTGTGGGGCGGTAACCTGAGCTATATCGGCTTCACCAACTTCGACTGGGGTTCAGAGCTGGGCGATAAGAGCGGTTACGCAGAGAACGGTATCAAGCAGCGTACCAACAATTCCATCGCCTCCAGCCACATCCTGGCGCTGAACTACGATCACTGGCACTACTCTGTTGTTGCGCGTTACTGGCACAACGGCGGTCAGTGGAACGACGACGCGAAACTGGTATGGATGAACGAAAACGTCCGTTCTACCGGTTGGGGTGGCTACCTGGTTGTAGGTTATAACTTCTAACCTGTTCGGGACTGTGCGGGCTGATGCCCTCACCCTGACCCTCTCCCACAGGGAGAGGGAACAAATACAAAAAACGGCAACATTCGTTGCCGTTTTACTTTTACCTCGCCGCCGGGCAAAAAAAGCCAGCTCAAGAGCTGGCTTTTTACTGCTTAACCTTCCGCAAAAAATCCGCCAGCGATCTGTCCGCACTCTCGCTAAACCGCCTCTCCGTCTGCACAATATTGAGACAGCGGTCGAGCCGGAAACAGCGATAGTCGTCGCGCCGTTCGCACCACGCCGCCAGCAGCCAGCGCTCCCCCCAGAAGAACAAGCCCAGCGGCTGAACCTCGCGCTTTGAGAGCTGTCCGGCTTCATCACGGTAATGCAGCGCCAGCACGCGCTGGGCGGAAATCGCCTGATGGATCCTGTCAAAATCGCTGCGGGAGTGGCTTTGCATGCAAAAATCCGGGGCGTAGATCCGCGTCTGCTCTGCCTTTCGACGACTCTCCTCGGGCAGGATAGCCAGCACCTTCTCCTGAGCCGACTCCAGCTCGCGCGACAGAGATTCCCCTCCCCAGGTTTTGAGCAGGCGAATCGCGACGATCAGCGCCTCTGACTCCTTATTTGTCAGCATCAGCGGCGGCAGGTCAAAACCCGACATCAGCCGATATCCGCTCCCCGCCTCACCTTCCACCGGCACGCCGGAAAGCGACAGATCGCGGATATCGCGGTAGACCGTGCGCTCGGACACGCCAAGCCGGTCCGCCAGATGCGCTGCCGTTGTCAGACGCCTGCCCCGCAGGATCTGCACAATCTGAAACAAACGGTCAGCGCGTCGGGTCATATCTTATTCCGCTCTCAGGCAGGTTGATGGAGGCCGACGCGGTTACCCTCGCTGTCGGTAAACAATGCGATAGTGCCAATGCCATGCGGCAGTTCCAGCGGGCCAAACACGCACTCGCCGCCCGCGGAGGCGATGCGATCGAGCGTGGCCGCCAGATTGTCAGTATGCAGGTAGATAATAGCGCCCTGCAAAGACGGTGTAACGCCGTCAAATTTTGCCAGCGCCCCGCCGGTATACGGATCCTCATGCGGGAAAACGGCCAGCTCCGCACAGTCCATTTTCTCGCGACGCAGCGCGAGCTGCATCACCGGCTCATAAAATTTGATGGCGCGATCCATATCCGCGACCGGAATTTCAAACCAGTTAATGACGCTTTTCATATATTCTCCTGCTGTTGTTTGGGTTCAGAAGAAGTCTACGACAGGGCTCCTGACAGCATACTGTCAGGAGTGTTTGTCAGGAGCAGATAAAAAAAATCCCGGTCAACAGACCGGGATTTCGATAACGCGCTAAACGTCGCCTTACGGCAGAATGGACGGCTGATCCGCCCCTTCTTTCTCGACTTTCTGCTGGAGCAGGTGCTCGCGCTTCATGCCGAGTTTCAGTGCCAGAGCGGATGCGACGTAGATAGACGACGCCGTACCGATGGTGACACCGATAAGCATGGTCAGCGAGAAGCCTTCCAGTACCGGACCACCGAAGAGGAACAGCATCAGGATCACCATCAAAGTGGTACCGGATGTTATCAAGGTACGGTGCAGCGTCTGGGTCAACGACACGTTAAAGATTTCGTAAGGCGTACCGCGACGGATCTTACGGAAGTTTTCACGGATACGGTCAGATACCACGATACTGTCGTTCAGTGAGTAACCGATAACGGACATCAGGGATGCCACAATCGTCAGGTCAATCTCAATGTGGAACAGCGACAGTATGCCCATGGTGATCACCACGTCGTGCGCCAGAGCGATAACCACACCGGCCGCCAGTCGCCACTCAAAGCGGAAACCGACGTACACCAGGATGGAGATCAGCGCTACCAGCAGCGCCATCGCACCGGTCTGCGCCAGGTCAGCACCCACGCTTGGGCCGACGAACTCAATACGCTTGACCGCCGCGTTCTGGCTGGTTGTTTCGTTAATCACGCTAACAACCTTACTGCCCAGCTCCTGGCTGCCGTTGGCATCGTGCACCGGCGGCATACGCACCATGATGTCGCGGCTGCTGCCGAAGTTCTGCAGCAGCGGCTCTTCAAAGCCCGCTTTCTGCAGCGATTCGCGCATCTGGTCCATATCGACCGGCTTTTCCAGGGAGATCTCGATGACCGTACCGCCGGTGAAATCCAGACCCCAGTTAAAGCCTTTCACGCTCATAATGCCGATGGACAGAATCAGCAGGAAACCTGAAATGCCGAAGGCCCAGTAGTCCCAGCGCATAAAGTCCCAGACTTTACGGCCGTGGTTCAATTGTTCAACAGTATATTCCTGTGCCACAACGCACTCCTCAGATAGACAGCTTTTTGACGCGCTTGCCGCCGTACAGCAGGTTCACGATGGCACGGGTGCCGACAATAGCGGTAAACATTGACGTTGCGACACCGATACCGGTTGTAATCGCAAAGCCTTTGATCGCGCCAGTACCCACTGCATACAGGATAAGAACCTTAATCAGTGTTGTTACGTTCGCATCGAAGATGGAGCTGAACGCGCCTTTATAGCCTTCGTCAATCGCCTGCTGAACAGAGCGACCGTTGCTCAACTCTTCTTTGATACGTTCGTTAATCAGTACGTTGGCGTCGACCGCCACCGCAAGGGTAAGAACGATACCTGCAATGCCCGGCATGGTCAGCGTCGCCCCCGGCAGCAGGGACATAATGCCGATGATCAGCACCAGGTTGGCGATCAGCGCGGAGGTCGCAATCAGACCAAACTTCTTATAGAAGAAGATCATGAAGAGGATAGAGACCACCAGACCGGCCAGACACGCTTCCAGACCCTGCTGGATGTTTTGCATACCCAGAGTTGGACCAATCGTACGTTCTTCAACAATCTGAATTGGCGCAATCAGCGCACCGGCACGCAGCAGCAGAGAAAGCTGACGCGCTTCGTTCGGGTTGTTGATACCGGTAATACGGAAGCTGTTACCCAGACGAGACTGGATGTTGGCGATGTTAATCACCTCTTCCTCTTTCACCAGCACCGCACGACCGTTTGCATCTTTCTTACCGCTGTCTTTGTACTCCACGAACAGGGTCGCCATCGGTTTGCCGATGTTGTCCTTGGTGAAGTTAGACATGATGTTACCACCCGCGCTATCCAGCGAGATGTTAACCTGCGGCTGGTTGTATTCGTCCTGGCTCGAGGTGGAGTCGGTGATGTGGTCACCGGTCAGAATCACGCGTTTGTACAGCACAACTGGCTGACCTTCGCGGGTCTGTTTCACTTCGGAGTCACCCGGAATACGCCCTGCGGCAGCAGCGGACTGATCGACGTTGGAGTTCACCAGACGGAATTCCAGGGTTGCAGTCGCACCCAGAATCTCTTTCGCACGCGCGGTATCCTGGATACCCGGCAGTTCAACCACGATACGGTCAGCACCCTGACGCTGTACCAGCGGCTCAGCCACGCCCAGCTGGTTTACACGGTTACGCAGAATGTTGATGTTCTGCTGAACGGCATATTCACGCGCTTCTTTCAGACGCGCATCGGTCATCACCGCGCGCAGCTGGTTGCTGCCCTGAGAGGTGATCACCAGGTCACGGTGACGTTGAGTCAGGTAATCTACAGCCTGATCGCGCGCCGCGCTGTCGCGGAACGTGATGCTCATGCCGTAGTTATCTTCTTTACGCACGGTGGTGTAAGCGATGCCTTTATCACGCAGATCGCTGCGCAGGCTGTCGATATTCTGTTCCTGCAGCTTGCCAAGCGCGGTATCCATATCTACTTCCATCAGGAAGTGAACGCCGCCACGCAGGTCAAGACCGAGTTTCATTGGCTCTGCTTTCATCGCAGCCAGCCAACGCGGGGTTGCAGGGGCAAGGTTAAGCGCCACGACGTATTTGTCACCCAGCACGCCCATCAGCGCTTCGCGAGCGCGGAGCTGCGTGTCGGTGGTGTCGAAGCGAGCAAGAATTGCACCCTCTTCCAGAGCCACAGACTTAGCGGTAATTTTTTCTTCTTGTAACGTTTTCTGGACCTGGATCAGCGTTTGCTCACTGGCGGCGACACCGCGCGCGCCAGTGATTTGAACAGCCGGATCCTCACCATACAGGTTGGGAAGCGCATACAGCAGGCCGACGAGAATCACGACGACCAGCATGATGTACTTCCACAAAGGATAACGGTTTAACACGGCAGTTCCCTTTGGGAAAAGTTGGGATTACAGCGCCTTCATGGTGCCTTTCGGCAGAACGGCAGCTACGAAGTCACGTTTGATGACCACTTCAGTGGTGTCGTTCAGGGCGATAGCAATGTAGCCGTTTTCAGCCACTTTGGTTACGCGACCCACCAGACCACCGTTAGTCAGTACTTCATCGCCTTTGGCAATGGAGTTCATCAGGTTTTTGTGCTCTTTGGTGCGCTTCTGCTGTGGACGCAGGATCATGAAGTAGAAGATCAGACCGAACACAACCAGCATCAGAATCAGAGACATCGGGCTGCCCTGCGCTGGAGCACCTGTTGCCGCTACCGCATCAGAAATAAAAAAGCTCATTCAAATTCCCTCATTATTAAAATTAATCAACGTTCAACGGTGGAACATCCCGCCCCTGACGTTGGTAGAAATCGGTCACGAAGCTCTCTAATTTACCCTCTTCGATAGCCTTACGTAAACCAGCCATTAAGCGCTGATAATAACGAAGATTATGAATGGTATTGAGACGCGCGCCCAAAATCTCGTTGCAACGATCGAGATGATGCAGATACGCGCGAGAATAATTGCGACAGGTATAGCAATCGCACTCGGAATCGAGCGGGCTGGTGTCACTCTTATGCTTCGCGTTACGGATTTTCACCACGCCATCGGTAACGAACAAATGACCGTTACGCGCGTTGCGGGTTGGCATGACGCAGTCGAACATATCAATGCCGCGGCGTACGCCTTCAACCAGATCTTCTGGTTTACCCACGCCCATCAGGTATCGTGGTTTATCCGCCGGGATTTGCGGGCAGACATGCTCAAGAATGCGGTGCATGTCTTCCTTCGGTTCACCCACAGCCAAACCGCCGACAGCGTAGCCATCAAAACCTATCTCTACCAGACCTTTAACAGAGATATCGCGTAAATCTTCGTAAACGCTGCCCTGGATAATGCCGAACAGTGCATTTTTGTTCTGCAGCGAGTCAAAACGGTCACGGCTACGCTTCGCCCAGCGCAGAGACATCTCCATGGAGCGTTTTGCGTAATCCCAGTCGGCCGGATACGGCGTACATTCGTCGAAGATCATCACGATGTCAGAGCCGAGATCGTACTGAATCTCCATCGATTTTTCGGGATCGAGGAAAATCGGATCGCCGTTGATCGGGTTACGGAAGTGTACGCCCTGCTCGGTGATCTTGCGGATATCGCCCAGGCTGAAGACCTGGAAGCCGCCGGAGTCGGTCAGGATTGGGCCTTTCCACTGCATGAAATCGTGCAGGTCGCCGTGGAGCTTCATGATCTCCTGACCCGGACGCAGCCACAGGTGGAAGGTGTTGCCGAGGATAATCTGCGCGCCAGTGGCTTCTACTTCTTCCGGCGTCATCCCTTTTACGGTGCCGTACGTGCCCACAGGCATAAACGCGGGGGTTTCCACCACGCCGCGATCAAACACCAGGCGACCGCGACGCGCGCGGCCATCGGTGGTATCGAGTTCAAATTTCATTTTTTCTCCGACGTCAGAAAAACAGTCCAACGTTGTAAAACGGTGCCGCGGACTTATTCCCCGACACGCTCATTCAAAGCCAGCGGATTGTACGTGATAAACATCGCGTCCCCGTAGCTAAAAAAGCGATATTTTTGTTCTACCGCAGACTTGTAGGCCGCCATCGTGTTCTGATAACCGGCAAATGCCGACACCAGCATAATCAGCGTCGATTCAGGCAGATGGAAGTTGGTCACCAGCGCGTCAATCACTTTGTACTGATAGCCCGGGTAGATAAAGATCTGCGTATCGCCAAAGAACGGCTCGATAAGATTGCGCTTCGCCGCCTGCGCGGCGCTCTCGAGTGAGCGCACGGACGTTGTACCGACCGCCACGACGCGGCTACCGCGCGCTTTCGCCGCCAGCACCGCATCCACCACATCCTGAGGCACTTCGGCATACTCAGAGTGCATGATGTGATCTTCAATGCTGTCCACGCGCACCGGCTGGAAGGTTCCCGCGCCGACGTGCAGCGTCACGAACGCCATCTCCACGCCCTTCGCGCGCAGTTTCTCCAGCAGCGGCTCATCAAAATGCAGGCCCGCGGTCGGCGCAGCGACGGCGCCAGGCTTCTGGCTGTAGACGGTCTGGTACAGCTCGCGGTCGGCCTCTTCGTCCGGACGCTCAATATACGGCGGCAGCGGCATGTGGCCGATGGCGTTCAGGATATCGAGCACCGTGCGTTCGTCATCGAACGCCACCTCAAACAGCGCATCGTGGCGCGCGGTCATGGTCGCTTTGATGCTCTCATCATCGCCCAGCAGCAGTTCAGCGCCCGGCTTCGGCGCCTTAGACGCGCGAATATGTGCCAGAATACGTTTATCATCGAGCATACGTTCGACCAGCACTTCAATCTTGCCGCCGCTGGCTTTACGGCCAAACAGGCGCGCCGGGATCACGCGGGTATTATTAAAGACCAGCAGATCGCCAGGGTTGAGCTTGTCGAGCAAATCGGTGAAAGTACCGTGCGTCAGCTCGCCCGTTGGCCCATCCAGTGACAGTAAGCGACAGCTGCTGCGCTCAGGCATGGGATAGTGAGCAATCAGGGATTCAGGTAGTTCAAAGGAGAAATCGGCGACGCGCATGACGTATACTCGTGACTTAAAAACAGGCGGCATAGTCTAGTGCTCACACCCTTTTGCTGCAACAACTAGCCGCCCCCGGACAAATAAAACGCATGAATTTTCTCGCTCACCTGCATCTCGCTCACCTCGCTGACAGCTCCCTGCCCGGCAATTTGCTGGCCGATTTCGTACGCGGCAACCCCGCTGAGGACTATTCCCCGGAGGTTGTCGACGGGATTTTCATGCACCGCCGCATCGACGTGCTGACGGATAAGCTACCGGAAGTGACGGAAGCCAAAGCGTGGTTTCGCCCTGAAACGCGCCGCGTTGCGCCGATCACGCTCGACGTGATGTGGGATCACTTTCTGTCGCGCCACTGGGAACAGCTGTCGCCGGAGATGCCCTTGCCGGCGTTTGTGCGCTATGCCCACCAGCAGGTGTCGATCATTCTGCCCGACTCGCCGCCGCGCTTTGTGAATCTGAATAACTATCTGTGGTCGGAACGCTGGCTGGAGCGCTATCGCGAGATGGATTTCATCCAGAACGTGTTGAATGGAATGGCAAGCCGCCGACCGCGACTGGATGCGCTGCGCGACTCCTGGTATGACCTGGATGAACATTACGATGCGCTGGAAGCGCGTTTTTGGCAGTTTTACCCGCGGATGATGGTGCAGGCGAAAAACAAACAGCTCTGACAGAATTCACATTGATAGGTAAAAGCTGGCGGAACGATTGTCACCACCTCTTTGTCTTATCCATGAACACTCTCTATACTGGCTCGCGTTGCGTTCCAAATAACCTTAGTATCTACAGGAGAATCATATGGTTCTGGTAACTCGTCCGGCTCCGGATTTTACAGCTGCAGCAGTTCTGGGCAACGGTGAAATCGTTGAAAACTTCAACTTCAAACAGCACACCAACGGTAAAGCGACCGTTCTGTTCTTCTGGCCAATGGACTTCACTTTCGTTTGCCCGTCTGAGCTGATTGCCTTCGACAAACGTTATGAAGAATTCCAGAAGCGTGGCGTGGAAGTTGTTGGCGTCTCCTTCGACTCTGAATTTGTACACAACGCATGGCGTAACACCCCTGTCGACAAAGGCGGCATCGGTGCGGTGAAATACGCAATGGTTGCGGACATCAAACGCGAAATCCAGCAGGCTTACGGTATCGAACATCCGGACGCTGGCGTTGCGCTGCGTGGTTCCTTCCTGATCGACGCAAACGGCATCGTTCGTCACCAGGTTGTGAACGATCTGCCGCTGGGTCGTAACATCGACGAAATGCTGCGCATGGTTGACGCGCTGCAGTTCCACGAAGAGCACGGCGAAGTGTGCCCGGCTCAGTGGGAAAAAGGTAAAGAAGGCATGAACGCGTCTCCAGACGGCGTTGCTAAATACCTGTCTGAGAACGTATCCAGCCTGTAATCGGCACGGTTTACGAAAAAGGCCCGCTTATGCGGGCCTTTTTTTATGCCTTACGCTGCGTCTCTCGCCAGATACGCCAGGCCATGCCCGCCAGCAGAATCACTCCCGCAATCAGCACGCCCCATACCAGCAGCGTGTTCATCCTGCTCTCCCGCTCGGCCGCAGAGGTAGCGGTCAGACGCTCCTGGCCGCCTAATGCGACATCATCCAGCATGTCGGCCTGCGGCAGGTTCGCCATATCATAAGTCTTGCGCAGGTCGGACGGGATCAGCATGCCGGGCTCCACGCTGGCAGGCTTCGCGGCACCGTTGCCCCAGGCGAGTACGTACGGCGCTTTCCCCTGCGCGTTGAACACCAGGTCATAGCGGTCGCGATGTCCCGTGACGCCCGGCAGGTATTCTGGCAGACGCGCATTCAGCGTCGTGATTTTCACGGCCTGCACCAGCCCCCCGTTAAGCGAAACCGGTGGCGACGTTTTTCCCTCAAGACGGTAAAGGACCTCTTTCTTCAGAGGATGCCATGCGTCTTTTTCCGTACTCCGCCACGCGATCTCCACGGGAAGGACGCCATCGCCATTCAGTGAGAGGCTGACAGCACTCAGCGGCTGCGGGCGCGCCCAGTGCCACTGTGCTTCGCTTGTCGATAGCTGCTCCCCTTCCCCCTCAAGGTCGATAGCTTCCGGGGCCGCCTGCGCAGGTGCGCTGATTGCGTTTACGCCGGTCAAGGTTATCCCCTGTCTCTGCGCATTCAGCACCACCATGAGATAGCGATTCGCATCGGGAGATAAAACCGTATCGGTATCGATCCGATCGAGCTTAAGACGATCCTGACCGCTGACGACGTCCAGCAATGGCATATCCTCGCGCAGGGTATACCAGCGCTTAAGATCCTCGCTGTAATAGACCGACGCCGTTCCCTGCCACGGCGTCTGCGGGGTATTCCAGAGCAGCTGCAGCTGGGATATAGCGATCTCGCCCGTCGCCTGTTCCGGCAGGGTCAGCAGATAATGTTGCCCGGCTGCGGCGGCTTTTTGCCCCTCCAGCACAATCTCAACGCCGCTTCCGGAACGAAGCAGGATCTTATCGCTATCACCGGATCCTCGAGAAGCCGCAAGCGGCGAGGCGTCCAGCGGGAAAAGGCGCAGCGCGGTGGATTGCGCTGGCATCTGCGGACGCGTCGCACTGACCAGGCTGAAGGGAACCGGCTCGCCCGACTGGTTAAAGACGCGGACATCATGCAGATCCGGCGACGTGCTTTGCTCATAGACGGCGAGCGGCAGCATCACCCGATACCACTGGGAAGGAACAGACGTATCCAGTGAAAGACCAAAGGCATAGTCCCGTGGCGATTCCGTTTGTCCTTCGTCGCAGAACGCCGGGCCGGAAAGCGCCAGCAGCGCGGTACAGGCTACCGCTTTCATCCATTTCATTTTTCATCTCCTGTTTTGGGCGGCAGCGGGGAGAAATACCCCACGATCAGAACCAGTATCGCCACGCCGATAAACGCCACCGCGCGCGACAAACCGCCTCCGCCCGCGCTGTCCACCAGCATCAGTTTAACCATCACCACGCCCAGCAGCGCGGCACCGCAGAGCCACTCCTGCCGGGAAGCCCGACGGGTGGCATGGATCATGACCACCAGCGCGCTCAGCATCCAGAACAGAGCAAAACTGGTCTGGATAAGCCGCGAATCCCACAGCGATGCCATATTCCAGGCCACGTCGCCGTACCAGGCCAGGGCGCGCATCAGCGCACCGTTAAGCCACCAGAAGCCAAACGCCATAATCGCGACGGCAGGCCACGGGCGGGCCTGCGAGAGCCACGCCGGGTAGTAGCGATCCACTGCCCGATAAAAGACCACCAGCCCCAGCAATGCGAACGCCGCGCCTTCCTCAAGCGGGTTTATCAGCGGCAGCCAGGTCTGACGATAGACCACGCCGTCCTGGAAATTGGTCACCACCAGCAGTACCAGCAGCGCCACGACCACGGGGATCGGTGCCAGGCAGGCGTAGAGCGCAGGCCACTCCCGGAACGGCCACCCCCGACGCCGTACGGCTGCAGAGAGCCCCATAATCATCCCGCCGCCTGCTGCCATCGCCAGTCCGCTGCCCCAGGCCGCCATGCCCCACGGCAATGAACGGGCAAACCAGTAAAGCTCCGCGGCCAGCGCCAGCAAAATCATCCAGAACAGCGACAAATGCAGCCCCATCGCGATGCGCGGCAGGAGTCTTTCACCGTCGCGCCGCAGCAGCATCAGCGCGGCAGGAAGCGCTACGCACCAGGCGAGATTTGACCAGCCGGCGGCAACGACCTGCTGGTGCCAGAGCTGATAACCCACCATCAGCAGCATAACCGGCCACAGCAGCCATTTGCTGGCATCCAGCTCCCGCCACGCCAGACGAGCCGCCGCCTGCCGCCAGCCCCAGACCGACGCCGCCGTCAGCGCCAGCACGCCCGCCAGAATGGGTAATTCCTTCGTCAGTGCCAGCCGCGATGCGCCCAATAGCGCCACGAGCCAGAACAGCAGCCCGCCTGCCAGCAGCGCCCGGCTGACCGGCAGAAAGAGAGTCCGCCACAGCCAGGCCGCAGCCAGCCAGCAAAGGCTGAGGATGGTGAAGATCAGCAGCAGGCTGAGGGACGTAACGCCGTTCGTCTGCGCCCACAGCGCGCTGCCGAGCGCCAGCACCAGCAGCGCCGTCCCGCTATAGCACATGCGACGCTGGTGCTGCTGTACGCCCAGCCAGAGGATACCCAGCCCTTCCAGCGCCCAGGCCATCGCCGTCCAGCGCGCCGACAGCGCCAGCGGAATGGCGAGCGTGGCAAATCCGCCGCCGATTGCCAGCGCTGCCATGACCAGCGGTCGTCCGATGGAGGGATAGCGCCGCAGCGCAAGGAACGCGAGGGTAAGATAAAATGCGCCGTATCCCAGCGCGCTCAGGGCCGGGCCATACTCCCAGTGCCGGGTCATGCCGTACTGCATCCCGAAACCGATCAGCGGCGGGGCAAACAGCAACACGCCGTCGATAATCTGCTTCCCTTTCTCCTGCGCCCGCAGCGACAGCGCCACGCTCAGGACGCCGAATATCAGCGTATTGGCAATCAGGAACAGCTGGCAGACCCAATAGTCTTCAGGCTGGTAGTCATTCAGCCCCCACAGGCCGCCCACGCCGAACGTAAACAGCAGCCCGAGCAGGTTCAGCTCGCGCCAGTGCTGCCAGATGCTGATAGCGAGAATCCCGATGGAAAGCAGGAGATAGAATGAGAACAGCGCCACAAAGCTGCCGCCCCCGGTGGACAACAGCAGCGGCGCAAGATACCCGCCGAGGCTCGCCAGCATGGCCAGGCTCAGCGCTTTCTGCAACACGGCCAGCCCAACGCTCGCGGCGCAAATCACCACCAGAAGCGCAAAGGCCAGCGTCATCGGCAGCATTTGCCAGAGCCGGAATGCGCCAAACACCGTCAGGTAGAGCACGCCGGTCGCCCCGCCCTGGAGGATCAGCGCATAGACACGCTGCTTATGCCGCAGCCGCCACCCCACCGCCAGCAGAACGATGGCAAACAGCGCCGTTGCCACGAGGCGCAGCTCAAGCGGGAACAGGGAATGTTCAACGGTATAGCGCAACAGGAATGAAAGACCGAGGAAAAGCAGCAGGATCCCAAGCTTCGCCAGCGGATTACCCTGCATAAACCAGCGCGCCAGCGACGTCAGGATACCGCCAAAGGCAGAAGGCTGTTTTGCCGCAGGCGTCGGGGCCGGAGCGGGTTCTGCCACGGCTGCGGGAGTATCGGAACGCCAGGGGTCGACAGGCGCGGAAGCATCCTCAACCACCGGCGCGGTCACAGCCACCGGCGCGGTGGCCTGCGCCGGCTCTGGCGCTATTTCATTCGCGCCGCGCTGCTCAAGCGCCTCAATGCGCTGGCGTAGCCGGGCGATCTCCTGTCGCGCCGCCGTACTTCGATTAAAGCCAATAACCGCAAGCACGGGCGCAACCACCAGCGCAAAAACCAGGAACAAACAGCCAAGGATGTAAAGCTCGTCCATGTTTCCACCTTCACCGTAAACGATCCGTTAAGATTGACACAAATAGTTGCATTTGCGCCATCTTAAAAGGTGGAAACATTAACAGGTCTTAACTGCCGAACCAGATTGTCGCGGATACCGCAGGCAGCGCCAGCACGCCGTCCTGTATCGTCGCCTTGCCCTCTTTATTCTTCCACGTAGCCACCTTCAGCAGCGGTGAATCATCCAGCACCACTTCGCAGGCCTCGCCCCGGTTGATCGCCACGAGCACGCGCTGCTGGTTATAGACGCGAGCAAACACCACGACGTTATCGTGCGCATAGACCACCTGACAGCCGCCGTAGCGCAGGGCAAGACTCTGCTTACGCAGCTTTGCCAGCCGCTGATACAGGCTGAACAGCACCTTGTCATGCTTCTCTGGCTCCCACGGGAAGGTTTTGCGGCAGAAAGGATCGTTGTTGCCGTCCAGCCCCACTTCGTCTCCATAATAGATGCACGGCACGCCCGGCCAGGTGAAGAGCCAGGTCACCGCCAGCGGCAGACGCGCCACATCCTTGCCGAGCAGGGATTTAAAGCGGGCGGTATCGTGGCTATCGAGCTGGTTGAACATCCGCAGCTGCTGCTGATGGGACAGACCGGCGCGATAGTTCTCCATCCACCCCATGCAGGTTTCAGCGTCGATATGATTCGGATCGTAGGAGATGTCGGTGTTAGCGAGGAATCCCCACAGCGGGAAGGTAAAGCCGCGATAGTTCATCGCCGCATCTTCCGCATCGTTCTGCAGCCACTGGCGCGCGTCGCCAAAGTGCTCGCCAAAGACGAACGCCTCCGGCTGGGCCGCTTTCGCCGAGCGCGTAATCCCGGCGACGTGCTGAAGGTTATTCCGCGCCCCGCCCGATTCACCGAGCATATGCACCACGTCCAGGCGCCAGCCGTCCATATTCCACGGCGCCTTCAGCCAGTGACGGACGATGCTGTCTTCACTGCCGTAGATTTCATTCACGAGCGTTGGCGACTGGAAATCCAGCTTCGGCAGGCTCGCGTAGCCCAGCCAGTCCAGCGCACGGCCCTCCTCGTTAAAGCTGTACCAGTCGCGCTGCGGCGAGTCCGGGTTATGACATGCCCCGCCCATCGACTGGTTATGGCGGTCAAACCAGGCGTGCGAATCTCCACTGTGGTTGAACACGCCGTCCAGAATCAGGCGCATGCCTTCGTTTTGGGTATTCTTTCGCAGGCGCAGCAGCGCCTCGTCACCACCAAACTGTTCGTCAACGTGGCGATAATCTTCGGTATCGTATTTGTGCACGCTCGGGGCTTTAAACACCGGGTTGAGATACAGCGCCGTCACGCCGAGCTTTTTCAGGTACGGCAGCTTTTCGCTGATGCCGTCGAGATCGCCGCCGTAAAAAGTGGATCCACCCGCCTGCGCGGTTAACGGCTCGTCCCACGCTTTCAGGATAATGTCGTGGCCCGCCGCATGGTGGTGATAGATCTTATCCTGGTCGGCTGTGCGTTTTTCGCTGCGCGCAAAACGGTCCGGGAAAATCTGGTAAAACACCTGATCGTTAACCCACTGCGGGCCGTTATCCGGGTAATCGACCGCAAACTGCTCCAGCCGTGCGGGCGGGAAACGGCTAAACCCCTGCGGGGTAAACCACAGCTGGCGGTTATTCCACAAAAGCTTAAAGCTGTAGCGACGGCGCGGCTGCCCGCTATTCAGGTCGATATTCGCCCGCCACGCCGTGATCCCCGGCTGCGGCTGGCTGCGCAGCTTGTGCATTTTCAGGCCGGTCTCTTCGTTATCTATTTCGGCGCGGAGCGTCACGCGTTCAGGCTGATTTTCCCCCGCCAGCCAGAGCGTAATCACAAGGTTGTCTTTGTTTTGCTTAACAAATGGGGCAACCGGAAGGTGCCAGGCGTTTAACATCACGAATCCCCTTTGATGAAATTGACGTCACCTTGCCACAGGGTGGTTAAGGATAGCTCATCACGTTCGGGATTATTGGGGGAGGAGAAAGGAGGATGAGGCATCAGTGCGACCCTCTCCCACAGGGAGAGGGAGAAAAAAGATTACTGCGCTTCCGCCAACTGACGGTCGCGGCGGCATTTAAACACCCAGCCCACCAGCAGCAGGACGATCCACGCGCAGCCCACGTACAGGGAAATGCGGGTATCCGGATGGTAGCCAATCAGGGCAATGATAAACACCAGGAAGATCAGCCCGACGACGGTCGTCGCAACGCCGCCCGGTACCTTGAACTTCAGCGCTTTCGCCTCATCCGGCGACAGACGACGGCGGAACGCGATCTGCGACAGCAGGATCATGATCCACACCCACACCGTCGCAAAGGTCGCCAGCGATGCAATCACCAGGAAGACGTTCTCCGGCATGATGTAGTTCAGATAAACCGAGAACAGCAGCGCTACGGTCATCACCACAACGGTTACCCACGGCGTGCCGCGGCGTGAGGTTTTGGCGAACACCTTCGGCGCACTGCCCTGCTCCGCCATGCCGTGCAGCATACGGCCCACGCCAAAGACGTCACTGTTGATCGCGGAGAGTGACGCGGTGAGCACCACAAAGTTCAGAATGCTGGCCGCAAAGGCAATTCCCATATGCTGGAAGGTCAGAACAAACGGGCTACCGTTGGTGCCGACCTGATTCCACGGGTAGATGGACATAATCACGAACAGCGTGCCCACGTAGAACACCAGAATACGCATCGGCACCGAGTTGATGGCGCGCGGAATGGATTTCTCCGGATCTTTCGCTTCCCCGGCGGTGATACCGATAATCTCGATACCGCCGTAGGCGAACATCACCATCTGCAGCGACATGACCATTCCGAGCCAGCCGTTGCTGAAGAAGCCGCCGTTGCTCCAGAGGTTGTGAATACCGGTCGGCTGCCCGCCGTTGCCGATTCCCCAGATGATGATGCCGAAACCGGCCACGATCATGATGATGATGGTGGCGACCTTGAAGAAGGAGAACCAGAATTCGAGCTCGCCGAACACCTTCACGCTCATCAGGTTGACGGCGCAAATGATCAGCACCACGCTCAGCACCCAAATCCAGTGCGGCACCGCCGGGAACCAGACGCCCATATAGATGCCAAACGCCGTCACGTCGGCAATCGCCACAATCAGGATTTCAAAGCAGTAGGTCCAGCCGGTGATAAACCCGGCCAGCGGGCCGAGGTTTTCCTGCGCGTAGCGGGAGAAGGAGCTGGCGGACGGGTTGTGAACCGACATTTCGCCGAGGGCGCGCATGATGATATACGCCGCCACGCCGCCGATAATGTACGCCAGCAGAACGCTGGGACCGGCCATTTTGATGGCATCTGCCGAGCCATAAAAAAGACCGGTGCCGATAGCAGAGCCCAGCGCCATAAAGCGGATGTGGCGCGTGCTCAATCCACGTTTAAGTTTGTTAGTGCTTTCCATTTAAATCTTGCCATTCAACACGAAAAAAACAAAAAACCACGGGGCCTTAAGCCCCGTGGTTAAACAGTTTGTTGCCGTTGATTAATGAGCGTTCGATGCAACCTGACGCCCTGCAGCACGGTCCCAGATAATCGCCAGAACCAGTGCAACAACGGTAGGCATCAGCCAGGCCAGACCCTGCTCGGACAGCGGCAGACGCTGTGTCCATGCCGGCAGTATGTGCGCGAAAGCTGATGCTTTAATCCCGTCAAGGATACCAAAAATCAGGCTGATAAACATGGCTGGCGCAATAATTCGTGAAGAGTTGTTCCACCACGGGCGAGTAAAGCTCAGCACCACCAGCACGATACACGGCGGGTAAATCGCCGTCAGCACCGGAATAGAGACCTGAATCAGGTGGCTCAGACCGAGGTTGGACACCGCCATGGAGAAGATACCGAGGATAAACACCAGGGTGCGGTAAGAGAGCGGCAGATACTGTGCAAAGAACTCTGCGCAGGCGCAGGTCAGGCCAACCGCCGTCACCAGACAGGCAAGGAAGATGAGCGCTGCCAGCAGCATACTGCCCGCACCGCCGAAGGTGTGCTGAACGTAGGCGTGCAGGATAGCCGCACCGTTGGCGTTCTGATCGACCAGCATGGCGCTGTCGGAGCCCAGACGGAACAGCGCCAGATAAAGCAGCGTCAGCCCCACGCCGGCCATCAGGCCAGCCCAGATGGTATAGCGGGTCAGCAGACGCGCTTCGGTCACACCGCGGGAACGCGCGGCGTTAACGATAACGATACCAAACACCATGGCGCCCAGCGTATCCATCGTCAGGTAGCCGTTCACAAAGCCGTTAGAGAACGCGGCGTTTTTATAGGCGTCCATCGCGTCGCTAATCGGGCCCGCTGGCCAGACGATGGCCGCAACCGCCAGAACAATCAGCGCCACAATTTTCAGCGGAGCCAGGAAGTTACCCACGGTATCCAGCAGCTTGCCCGGATAGAGGGAAACCAGAATCACGATCGCGAAGTAGATCAGGCTGTAGATAAACAGCGGCATCGCGCCGTCACCCGTCAGCGGAGCGATCCCCACTTCAAAGGAAACGGTTGCCGTACGCGGGGTCGCAAACAGCGGGCCAACGGCGAGATAGCAGACGGTTGCCAGCAGAACGCCCGCCACTTTGCCAATCGGGGTGCTGAGGCTATCCACACCGCCGCCGACTTTCGCCAGCGCGACGACGGTCAGAACCGGCAGACCCACGGCAGTAATCAGGAAACCAAACGCGGCGGTCCAGACGTGTTCACCCGCCTGTAAGCCAACCATTGGAGGGAAAATGATGTTGCCTGCGCCAACGAACAGCGCAAATGTCATAAAGCCCAGCGCGATGATGTCACGCGATTTTAAGTGATGGGTCATAAAACCTTACTGCCTGTGGATGTGGTGTTGAAAACATTGAGATTTTCGATATCCCTGACGGGACGATGCAGCCGAAAATTTGCTCAATTTCAGCGGGAAATGCTCCCGTCCTGGCGTGGAGAAGAATAGTTTTTCGATTTACCACGCAAATACAGTCGGTCTGACAGTATCTGGGGCGCAATTTAAACGCTTATAACGTTTAAAGGCAAGGTGGGATCGTAAAACCAGAACAATATGCCAGCATGAAAATACACGTCAGAACAATACGCTATTTATAAGAAAAACCCATGGCTAATCATGCGAACAAAAAACAGTCAGCCGTATAAAATTCATCCGCGTTTCGCTTGACTGCAAAGCAAACGGGCCAGCAGACGCTGACCCGTGGAAAGGTAAAATGACACGCCTGCCGTCAGGCGATCTTTTTGGCAATTAATCGTTCCGGAATAACGAAACTGAAACGGGTTCCTTTACCCAGCGTACTCTGAA
Source organism: Enterobacter sp. E20 (assembly GCF_000801755.2). Taxonomy (NCBI): domain Bacteria; kingdom Pseudomonadati; phylum Pseudomonadota; class Gammaproteobacteria; order Enterobacterales; family Enterobacteriaceae; genus Enterobacter; species Enterobacter sp. E20. The sequence goes on along the minus strand of NZ_CP012999.1, from coordinate 962,260 downwards.
TATCGAGACGGCTTTCATGGTGATTCACCGCGTGTTTCACAATTGCCAGCCCCAGGCCGCTTCCGCCTGTTTGCCGGGATCGCGCTTTATCCACACGGTAAAAGCGCTCGGTCAGACGCGGAATATGCTCAGGCGCGATCCCCGGCCCGTTGTCTTCCACGCTAAACTCAGCCCCCGTTGGGGCATGGTGCCAGCGCACCACGATATTCGTCCCCTCCGGCGTATGATTCACCGCGTTATACACCAGGTTGGAAATGGCGCTGCGCAATTCATCTTCGCTGCCCAGCACCTTCAGCGTATTGTCGACCTCAAAAGTCAGGTGATGCTTTTTGTGGCTTAACGTCTGCGCTTCACGCTCAACGACCCGCAGCATCATCGGGACATCAATGGTGTCATTTAGCGCGAGCGTCGGCGCCGCTTCAATCTTCGAGAGCGTCAGCAGCTGCTTCACCAGCCCTTCCATCCGGTGCGTTTGCTCGCGCATGGTGTGCAGCGCTTTTTCACGCGGCGCGCCTTCAAGCGTTTGCTCCTGCATCATCTCCAGGTAGCCCTGAAGCACGGTCAGCGGGGTACGCAGTTCGTGACTGACGTTGGCGAAGAAGTTGCGACGCGCCCCTTCCAGCTGGTGCATCTGGGTGACATCGCGCGCCACCATCAGCCACTGCTTATCGCTGTAGGGCATCACGCGGATTTCCAGATGGCGACCATTATTGAGCTTCAGATTATGCGGGCGGGTAAAATCACGCTTTTTCAGATACAGCGTGAACTCGGGATAGCGCAGAAGGTTGAGGATATTCTGGCCATTGTCATCGGGCCAGCGCAGGCCCAGCAGCTGTTGCGCAAGGCCGTTACACCAGAAGATCGTCCCTTCTTCGGTCGTCAGAATAACGGCATCCGGCAGCGACTCTGCACCGCTGCGAAAACGCTTAATCAGGCTTCCCAGCTCGCGGCGACGCTTTTTATTACGCATCTGCATCTGATGCAGTCCGTACAGCAGCGGCTCCCAGCTGCCGCTTCCCGGCGGCGGCGTCATACTTCGGTCAACCCACAGCCACCAGGAGAGGCGCAGCAGGTTCCAGAAATGCCAGATCAGCAGCCCGGTGACCGACGCCAGCAGAAACCACGGCAGGTGTCCAAGAAAGGCCCCCAGAAGGAAGGCCGGAATACAGCATAAGATCAGTTCAAAGACGAGCCTTTTCCATGACAGACGTTCCAGCACGCGTCACACTCCTGTCATTGTTCAGAAACGGGTAGAAAAACGATAACCCGTGCCGCGGACCGTCTGCACCATGCGATCGTGGCCGCTCAGTTCCAGTGCTTTTCGCAGGCGGCGAATATGTACGTCAACCGTCCGGTCTTCGACATACACGTTAGTTCCCCAGACGTTATTCAGCAACTGCTCGCGGCTGTAAACGCGTTCCGGGTGGGTCATAAAGAAGTGCAGGAGTTTAAATTCGGTAGGCCCCATGTCGAGGGGATTTTCACCGGTCATGACGCGGTGTGAGGTGGGGTCAAGGCTCAGCCCCTGCATCTCTATCACCTCTTCCACCGCCATCGGCGAAATACGGCGCATCACGGCTTTAATGCGGGCAACCAGCTCTTTTGGAGAGAACGGTTTAGTAATGTAATCGTCCGCGCCGGTCTCCAGACCGCGCACACGATCCTCTTCTTCTCCGCGCGCCGTGAGCATCACAACCGGGATGTCGCGGGTCAGCGCTTCACGCTTCAGGTGTTTGATAAACTGCAGTCCGGAGCCGCCGGGCAACATCCAGTCCAGCAGAATCAGATCGGGCCAGGGTTCATTCAGCTGGTTCACTGCGCTGTCATAATCTTCCGCTTCAACCGGCTGGAAGCCGTTTTGCTCGAGCACGAAGCACACCATTTCACGAATTGGAGCTTCATCTTCTACGACCAGAATACGTCTCGCCATACTTTGCCCTGTCTTATCTTATTTAAGTTACAAGTTTGTAATTCGGCGCCATTATGCGTCAGATTTATGACAGATTTATGAAAAACAGTACCACGATAACGGGCAAACCGTTGTTTTATTACAGCGGTTATTTTCCCGTCTCTGAACGTTTATAATCCTGCTTTCTCTTTTTTGCCACGGATCAGCTATGCGCATACTTCACACCTCGGACTGGCATCTGGGTCAAAATTTTTACAGCAAAAGCCGTGCGGCTGAACATGAAGCTTTCCTGAACTGGCTGCTGGAAACGGCCCGGACGCACGAGGTGGACGCGATTATTGTGGCGGGTGACATCTTTGATACCGGCTCGCCCCCCAGCTATGCGCGTGAACTGTACAACCGCTTCGTGGTGAATTTGCAGCAAACCGGCTGTCATCTGGTGATTGTCGCCGGCAACCATGATTCCGTCGCGACGCTCAATGAATCCCGCGACATCCTGGCATTTCTGAATACCACCGTCGTCGCCAGCGCCGGGCAGCCCCCGCAGATCCTGAAAAAACGCGACGGAACGCCGGGGGCAGTACTGTGCCCCATTCCCTTTTTACGGCCGCGCGACATCGTGCAAAGCCAGGCGGGGCTGTCGGGCGTGGAAAAACAGCAGCATCTCCTGCAGGCCATCACCGATTATTATCACCAGCAGCACGCCGATGCCTGCGCCCTGCGCGGCGACCAGCCGATTCCGGTGATTGCGACCGGCCATCTCACCACCGTCGGGGCCAGTAAAAGTGACGCCGTACGTGACATCTATATCGGCACCCTGGATGCCTTTCCGGCGCAGAACTTCCCGCCAGCCGACTACATTGCGCTCGGACACATACACCGGGCGCAGATCGTCGGTGGCAGCGAGCACATCCGCTACTGCGGCTCGCCTCTTTCGCTTAGTTTCGATGAAACCGGCAAAGCCAAGTCCGTCCATCTGGTGAGCTTCTCCGAGGGAAAACTTCACGCCGTCGAGACGCTGGAGGTCCCGGTCACCCAGCCGCTGGCGGTGCTGAAAGGCGATCTTGACGCCATTACCGCCCAGCTTGAGCAGTGGCGCGGAACAGCGCTTAACCCGCCCGTCTGGCTGGATATCGAAATCACCACCGACGACTACCTGCACGATATGCAGCGTAAAATTCAGGCGCTAACGGAAGATTTACCCGTCGAGGTCTTACTGGTACGCCGCAGCCGCGAGCAGCGCGAGAAAATTCTGTTAAGCGCTCAACGCGAAACGCTCAGTGAACTGCGGGTTGAAGAGGTGTTTGAACGCAGGCTCTCGCAGGAGGAAATTGACGACGCGAAGCGCGCAAGACTCAGCGAACTGTTCAGCCATACCCTGCATGCGCTCAATGATGAGGAAGAAAACGCATGAAAATTTTGAGCCTGCGCCTGAAAAACCTCAACTCCCTCAAGGGCGAGTGGAAAATTGACTTTACCGCGGAGCCGTTTGCCAGCAACGGGCTGTTTGCCATTACCGGCGCGACCGGGGCAGGTAAAACCACCCTGCTCGACGCCATCTGTCTGGCGCTTTATCACGAAACGCCGCGACTGCAGAAGGTCTCTCAGGCGCAAAACGACCTGATGACGCGCGACACCGCCGAGTGCCTGGCGGAAGTGGAGTTCGAGGTAAAAGGCACCGCCTATCGCGCATTCTGGAGCCAGAACCGCGCGCGCAACCAGCCGGACGGCAACCTGCAGGCGCCGCGCGTGGAGCTGGCGCGCTGCGAAGATGGCAAAATCCTGGCCGACAAAGTGACGGATAAACTCGAGCAAACCGCGGCACTCACCGGGCTGGACTATGGCCGCTTCACCCGCTCGATGCTGCTCTCACAGGGGCAGTTTGCCGCCTTCCTTAATGCCAGGCCGAGCGATCGCGCCGAGCTGCTGGAAGAGCTGACCGGCACCGAGATCTACGGCCAGATTTCCGCCATGGTGTTTGAGAAACACAAAGCCGCCCGCAGCGTGCTTGAAAAGTGCGAGGCGCAGGCGGCGGGCGTCGTGCTGTTGAGCGAAGAACAGCAGCAGCAGTTGCAGCAAAGTTTGCAGGCGCTTACTGACGAAGAGAAAACCCTGCTGGTTCAGCAGCAAAGCCAACAGAAAGATTTTCAGTGGCTTACGCGCCATGATGAACTCGTGCTTGAGCAACAGCGCGTCACCGCGATGCAGCAGCAGGCGCAACAGGCGCTGACGAACGCTGCGCCAGAGCTGGCAAAGCTCCAGCTTGCCCTGCCCGCCGCCCAGCTTCGACCGCTTTGGGAGCACCAGCAGGAGCAAACCGCGCGCCTGACGCAAACCCAGCAGCGAATTATTGAAGTAAATACTCGCTTACAAGCCAAAACCGCACTGCGCGCGCGGATCCGTCATACCGCCCAGCGTAATCATGAGCAGCTTCAGACCGAACTGACGGCGCTGGCGCAGTGGCTGGCGGAGCACGAGCGCTATCGCCTGCTGGGGCAGGAGATTGCCGGCTGGCGTGCCCAGTTCTCGCAGCTTAACCGCGACAAAACGCAGTTAGCCTCGCTTGCTGCGCGGATGGGTGAATTACGCAACAGGCTGGCCGAGATGCCGAAAAATGCGCTGACGCTGACGGCGGATGAGGTCAGCGCGGCCATGGAGCAGCAGTCCCGGTCACGCGCGCTGCGCCAGCGGCTGACGTCGCTGCATGCCCGCTATCAGCCGCTGCAAAAGCGCCTGCGCCAGAGCGGTGAAAGCGTGCAGAAGGCCCAGGCCGATCAAAACAAACTCAATGAAACGCTGACGCTGCGTCGCCAGCAGTACAAAGAGAAACACCAGCACTTTCTGGATCTTAAAGCCCTCTGCGAACGCGAAGCGACGATTAAAGACCTGGAAAGCTATCGTTCCCGGCTTGAGGCAGGCAAACCCTGTCCGCTGTGCGGCTCCAGCGAGCATCCCGCCGTTGCGCAATACCAGTCGCTTGAGCTGACGGATAACCAGCGCCGCCGCGATCTCCTGGAAAAAGAGGTCGCCGCGCTTAAAGAGGAAGGCCTGCTGGTGCTGGGGCAGGTTAATGCCCTGACGCAGCAGATCCAGCGCGAGACAGACGAAGCGCAGACGCTCTCTCAGGAAGAGCAAGCGCTCACTAAAGAGTGGATGGAGGCCTGCGCTTCCCTGAACATCGCGTTGAATATTCAGGAAGATATCACGCCATGGATGAACGAGCAGGAACAGTACGAGCGCCAGCTTTATCAGCTCAGCCAGCGTCTGACCCTGCAAAACCAGCTAAACGAGCAGGAAGTGCAGGAGCGACAGTATCAGCAGCAGCTGACGGCCGCGCGCCAGGCGCTGGAAAACACCCTGCTTTCGCTATCGCTTAACGTACCTGAAGACGGTAATGAAGCCGCCTGGCTGCACGCCCGCGAAGCGGAATTCGCGCAGTGGCAGGAGAAACAAACGCAGCACGGCGTGCTTCTGGAACGCGTAAACGCGCTGAAGCCGCTGCTCGACACGCTTCCGGAAACGAAAAGCGAAGAGGCCGAACCGGCCATTCCTGACGGCTGGCGCGACGTGCATGACGAATGCGTGTCGCTACAAAGCCAGCTCAGCGCGCAGCAGCAGCAGGAAAAGCTGGAGCAAGAGCGCCTGCAGCAGTCGCAGACGCAGTTCACCACGGCGCTCGCAGCGAGCTGCTTTGCCGATCGGGACGCCTTCCTTGCCGCGCTGCTGGATGACGACGCTATTCGTCGCCTCGAACAGCTGAAGCAGTCGCTGGAAAGCCAGATACAGCAGGCCGCGGCCCTTTCCGGCCAGGCTAACCAGCAGCTGCAGGCTCATCTGGCGCTGCGGCCGGAAGGTCTCGATGCAGATGCTCCTGCGCTGCAAAGCCAGCTGCAGCAGCTGGCGCAACGGCTTCGCGAGAACACGACGCATCAGGGCGAGATCCGCCAGCAGCTTAAGCAGGACAGCGATAACCGTCTGCACCAGCTGGCGTTGATGCAGCAAATTGAAGAGGCCGCGCGCCAGGCGGACGACTGGGGTTATCTGAACGCGCTGATCGGCTCCAGCACCGGCGACAAGTTCCGCAAGTTCGCGCAGGGGCTGACGCTGGATAATCTCGTCTGGCTTGCTAACCAGCAGCTTAACCGTCTGCACGGGCGTTATCTGCTGCAGCGCAAGGCCAGCGACGCGCTGGAGCTGGAAGTGGTCGATACCTGGCAGGCGGATGCGGTTCGCGATACCCGAACGCTCTCGGGCGGCGAGAGCTTCCTGGTCAGCCTGGCGCTGGCGCTGGCTCTTTCCGATCTGGTGAGCCATAAGACGCGGATCGATTCCCTGTTCCTGGATGAGGGGTTCGGCACGCTCGACAGTGAAACGCTGGATACCGCGCTGGATGCGCTAGACGCGCTGAACGCCACCGGGAAAACCATCGGCGTGATCAGCCACGTTGAGGCGATGAAAGAGCGCATTCCGGTGCAGATCAAGGTGAAGAAAATCAACGGGCTGGGTTATAGCAGGCTGGATAAGGAATTTGCGGTGGGCTGAATGGTAGGTCGGTGCGGTCTGATGCCCTCACCCTAGCCCTCTCCCACAGGGAGAGGGTAAAAACACCAAAAACAGCAACTTGCGTTGCTGTTTTGCTTTTACCTTGCCTCACCCTGACCCTCTCCCACAGGGAGAGGGAATAAACATTATTTGCTTTTATTCCGGCCACAGCCACGCCGCGCCGCGCACGCCGCTGGAGTCACCGTGGACAGCTTTGCGGATCGGGGTTTCACACTCGCCGCCAAACACCCACTGTTTCACCAGGTTCGGTACCGTGGCGTACAGCCGGTCGACGTTGCTCATGCCGCCGCCGAGCACAATCACGTCCGGATCGAGAATATTCACCACGTGCGCCAGGGATTTCGCCAGCCGCATTTCGTAGCGGCTAAGGGCCAGCTCGGCGACCGGATCCTGTTCTTCGACCAGACGCATGATTTCGTTGCCCCTGAGCGGCTGGCCGCTTAAGCGGTGGTAGTCGGTCGCAAAACCGGTGCCGGAGATAAACGTCTCGATACAGCCCTGCTTTCCGCAGTAGCACGGCACCTCAGCGCGGTATTTAAGCTCGTCTTCATCCATCCACGGCAGCGGGTTGTGTCCCCACTCGCCTGCTGTGCCGTTGCCGCCGATATGGGCGCGCCCGCCGAACGCCACGCCCGCGCCGCAGCCGGTACCGATAATCACGGCAAACACGGTCTGAGCACCGGCCGCCGCGCCGTCGATGGCCTCAGAGACCGCCAGGCAGTTGGCGTCGTTGGCCAGACGCACTTCCCGGTTCAGACGTTGGCTCAAATCTTTATCAAACGGCTGACCGTTGAGCCAGGTGGAGTTGGCATTTTTAACCACCCCGGTATACGGCGAGATCGACCCCGGGATCCCCATCCCGACGCTGCCGGTTTGCCCTGTCGCCTGCTCTGCCATCTCAACCAGGCTGGCAATCGTCTCGATAGTCTGGTGATAATCATCGCGCGGCGTCGGCAGACGATGGCGAAACAGCTGCTCCCCCTGCTCGCTCAGTGCGATGACTTCTGTTTTGGTGCCGCCCAAATCGATCCCAATACGCACAAGGCTCTCCTCATTATTTTGATTATCAACAGAGTAGAAGCACGCTTCCCGATTAGCAATGCAAGCGATGCGACAATTCGTTATCATGCCCGCTGATTTAACGACAAGGCCGTGGAAATTATCATGCTGTGGTTCAAAAATTTGATGGTTTACCGTCTCAGCCGCGACGTTTCGCTGCGTGCAGAAGAGATGGAAAAACAGTTAGCCGCTTATACCTTTTCCCCTTGCGGTAGCCAGGATATGGCGAAAACCGGCTGGGTTCCGCCAATGGGTTCACAAAGCGATGCACTGACCCACGCCAGCAGCACGGGTCAAATCATCGTCTGCGCCCGTAAAGAAGAGAAAATCCTGCCGACGCCGGTGGTTAAGCAGGCGCTCGAAGCGAAAATTTTCAAGCTGGAAGCCGAACAGGGCCGCAAGCTGAAAAAGACCGAAAAAGATTCGCTGAAAGACGAAGTGCTGCACTCCCTGCTGCCGCGCGCCTTCAGCCGCTTCAGCCAGACCATGATGTGGATCGACACCGTCAACGGGCTGATCATGGTGGACTGCGCCAGCGCCAAGAAAGCAGAAGATACGCTGGCCCTGCTGCGTAAAAGCATCGGATCTTTACCGGTCGTTCCGCTGGCGCTGGAAACGCCGATCGAGCTGACGCTGACCGAATGGGTACGCAGCGGCGCTGCGGCTCAGGGTTTCCAGATCCTTGATGAAGCCGAGCTGAAAGCCCTGCTGGAAGATGGCGGCGTGATCCGCGCGAAGAAGCAGGATCTGGTGAGCGACGAGATCGCCGTCCACATCGAAGCGGGTAAAGTGGTCACTAAACTGGCGCTCGACTGGCAGCAGCGCATTCAGTTCGTGATGTGCGACGACGGCTCCGTGAAGCGTCTGAAGTTCTGCGACGAGCTGCGCGATCAGAACGAAGATATCGACAGGGAAGATTACGCCCAGCGTTTTGACGCGGACTTCATCCTGATGACCGGCGAGCTGGCCGCGTTGATTCAGAATCTGGTGGAAGGTCTCGGCGGCGAAGCGCAGAGATAACAGGCAAAACGCAGGCCGGGTAAGCGTTCGCGCCACCCGGCTTATTTTTTATTTCAGGTAGCGGCATAGATAAGAGGTAGGTTCAGCGACCTGCAAATGGAACTCGCTGTGGCCAGGGACGTTGAAAACTTGCCCGGCAGCGTAAACTTTCCATTCCGTTTCACCCGGCAGTAAGACGTTCAGCGCACCGCTGACGACCGTCATTTCTTCAGCTTCCGCCGTGCCAAAGGTGTATTCCCCTTCCGCCATAACGCCGACACTGGCGCGGCCAGTGCTGCTGCTGGTAAAACCAATGGATTTCACTTTACCGGAAAAGTATTCGTTACTTTGAAGCATGAACTGGCCCTTATATTTATAGATAAAAATTCACTATAGGGGCCATGCTCATCACCTGTCACGCAAAATCATTACATGAGGAGTTCCGAGGCCAGGCGAGCCATCAGAACGTTGGATAACAGCACGGGAACATCCAGCGCTTTTTGCAGCAGATCACGATGATGCTGATGGAAACCGAGGCAGTCCAAGATCAAGACATCTGCTCCTCTCTCAAGCAGTTCCTTCCCGGCAGCAATGAGCTTGGCCTCACTGTCCCAGAACGGATTTGCCAGCGCATACAAGGGCACTTTTTCCAGCACGTGCCATTTTGCTTCCTGGTTATCCATGAGCTCCTCAATGGGCACAATCACCCCCACCTGATGACCATCCACGATGGAGGCCACCAGCGGTGGAATGATCCGCATCGGCTCCAGCAAAATCGCATTACGCGCCGTGAGGCCCTTAATGGGCGCGGTACTCATCAGCAAAATAACGTCATAACCTTGATTATCGAGCACTTCTATCACGCCCTGCAGCGAGCGCTCGATTTTCTGACGCGAAACGTGCGCCAGTTTACCGTCGCTTAATAACGTCGCCAGGGGATCCTCCCCCGCCTCGACAGCGTAGTCTTCCATGACCTCTTCCCGACTCATCTTCCCCAGCAGGCTAAGATGCGTTATCTGTTGTTCAGATACATGCTCGGTTAAGAGCGGTAACACTTCGCTTACAGGGACCACACCAATGGTGAGGATCGCCAACGTTGCCTTCATCTTGATCGCCTTCCATTACTCCAACATCGTGCACACAGGTACAGGCTCACTACGCTGCACAGTTCATTTTTTCAACAAAACAGCACCAAGCGTAGCAGGTGATCCCGACATCGAAATGTAAAGATCGCCTGCCAATACCGGAGTTACTTGTAATAACTAAATATTAACTCCTGCTTAACTTTCCCGATGAGTAAAAAGTGTGATTCAGGCACGATACTGGAACGTTTAGGAAAACATTCAGGTTATGTCGGGATCTTCATAGCGCCGTTTCGCGTCCAGCGCTTCCTGTTCAGTCTCGTGTTCACTGATCAGCGAGTCCGGCTTGGGGTGATCGGCACGCAGTTGATACCAGGTCACGGTATGACCCGTCTGGCCTTTTTCAACGGTAACAATGCGTGCTTCACGCGGATAGGGAGGTCTGGTTGGCATAGCTCATCCTTTTTTTATGTCTGAGCTATAAGTATAGACGCCGGTTAGCTGGCACAAGCCAAACGCAGGGCGGTAATAATCTGAATCACAACGTCTTCGGGAGAGGCTGACGCATCCACCACGTGGTGAGCCGCTTCGCGGTATAACGCATCGCGTTCGGCCAGCACTTCGCTCACCTCTTCGCTGAGCGGCCTGGTAGTCAGCGCAGGGCGTTGCCCCTCTTCCGGAAAGGCTTCCAGACGTCCTACCAGAGCCGACACCGGCGCGCTGAGATAAATCACAATCCCCTTTTCGCGCATAAAGTGACGATTACACTCCGCCAGAACGATGCCGCCACCGGTCGCGATCACGGCAGACGGGGTCGTGACCGCTTTCAGCGCGGCGGTTTCGCGCGCGCGAAAGCTCTCCCATCCCTCTTGCTCAACAATCTCGGCGATGGTTTTTCCGGCCTCGGTTTGCAGCCAGTGGTCGGTATCAACAAACTGGCGATGACACACGCGTGCCAGCTCCAGGCCAACGGTGGTTTTCCCACAGCCGCGGGGGCCAACTAAAAAGATGGGTTGGGTCATGCCAGGTGTTCCCCTTGATGCCGAATGGCTGAAGAGTGTAAAGAAATAATTGCAGAAGATGTTGCGATTACTTTACTGCAAAGCGGTACGGGATGACAACCCTGTGGAGGCCACACTGTACCACAAATTGACAATAATTATCATTACGCTGTGCGGCGCTTCACTTCCAGCAGCCATTTATCCAGCTCGGCAGCGAACTGCTGGCGATCGCGCTGGGACAGGCTGTCCGGTCCACCGGTCTGCACGCCGCTGGCCCGCATCGTATCCATAAAATCGCGCATGGTGAGCTTCTCGCGAATGGTCGAAGGCGAGTAACGCTCCCCGCGCGGATTGAGCGCCGCCGCCCCTTTCTCCAGCACTTCGGCAGCCAGCGGAATATCCGCCGTGATCACCAGATCCTCCGCGCTGCACAGGCGAACAATTTCGTTATCCGCCACGTCGAACCCGGCCGGCACGCGCAAGGAGCGGATGAACCGCGAAGGCGGTACGCGAATATTCTGGTTCGCCACCAGCGTCAGCGGCATCTGAACGCGCTCGGCGGCGCGAAATAAAATCTCTTTAATCACGTTCGGACACGCGTCCGCATCAACCCAAATCGCCATATTGTCTCCCCATAATGACTCTGCCGACTATTGTCGCCTGCATTTCGTTGTTAAGCTATCAATCAGAGAAAACAACGCATAATGACGGAGAATCGTGATGGACAAGAAAATCGGGTTTATCGGCTGCGGTAACATGGGCAAAGCCATCCTGGGCGGTCTGATCGCCAGCGGGCAGGTGCTGCCGGGTCAGATTTGGGTCTATACCCCGTCACCGGACAAAGTCGCCGAGTTGCGCGATCAATATGGGATCAACGCCGCCGAAAGCGCGCAGGAAGTCGCCCAGGTCGCCGATATCGTCTTTGGCGCCGTCAAGCCGAACATCATGATCAAAGTGCTGAGCGATATCACCTCCAGCCTGAATAAAGAGACGCTGGTCGTGTCGATTGCCGCGGGCGTCACGCTCGATCAGCTGGCGCGCGCGCTGGGTCACGATCGTAAAATCGTCCGCGCGATGCCCAACACCCCCTCGCTGGTCAATGCCGGCATGACCTCCGTCACGCCTAACGCGCTGGTGACCACAGAAGAAGTGGCCGACGTGCTGAATATTTTCCGCTGCTTCGGTGAGGCAGAAGTGATTGCCGAATCGATGATCCATCCGGTGGTCGGCGTGAGTGGCTCAGCCCCTGCCTATGTGTTCATGTTTTTAGAAGCGATGGCCGATGCCGCCGTGCTTGGCGGAATGCCGCGCGCGCAGGCGTATAAGTTCGCCGCGCAGGCCGTCATGGGCTCCGCCAAAATGGTGCTGGAAACCGGCAAACACCCGGGTGAACTGAAAGATATGGTCTGCTCCCCGGGCGGTACCACCATCGAAGCGGTGCGGGTGCTGGAAGAGCGCGGATTCCGCTCGGCCGTCATTGAAGCGATGGCAAAATGCATGGAAAAATCAGAGAAGCTGAGTAAATCCTGATTTCTGACCGGGCGTCAGGCGGCCACTTCGGTGCGGCCGCGCCCGGCATTTTTCGCCCTGTACAGCGCCACGTCCGCCGCCTTTAGCCACTCCCGATAATGTCCAAACTGCGGCCCCCAGGGGGCAACGCCTACGCTGATGCGCAGCGCTTCTTTTGGCGCGCACGGTAACGTCAGTTTTTCCAGCCGCTCATGCAGTCGCGACATCACGGCGATGGCGCTTTCCGCCGCGGTCTGCGACATAATCACCGCAAACTCATCCCCGCCAAACCGACCGATCGCATCGCCTGACCGTACCGACCGCTGGAGCTGACGCGTAATAGCGATGATCGCCTCGTCGCCCACGTCGTGCCCCCAGGTGTCGTTGATGTTTTTAAAGTGGTCGATATCAATCAGCAATATCGTGGCGGTGCTGTGGTCGCGCCGACAATGCTCAAATTCATTTCGCAGCAGCATTTCCCAGTGCCGACGGTTAAAGACCCCGGTCATCCCGTCGCGGGTGCTCATCATTTCCAGCCGCTGCTTATGTTCCGCAAGCCTGACGGCGGTTCGGTGGCTGAGCCAGGCAAACAGCATGGGATACAGCACGAGCACGGGTAACGTTAAGCCCCACTCCACGAGGTCGGGGTTGAAGACGGCCACTTTCCCGACGAGTGGCAGGGTCACCAGCGCGGAGAGCAGCGTCAACGCCATCCCCGGGAGAAACAGGCGACAGCCGCCGGAACCCATCATATTCATCCCCACCATCATCACCAGCGCTGCGGTGGGTAATGCATTCATCCCCATCACGCCTATCCAGAGCCCGGCGATAATGGCATCGATTTTAAGATTGAAAATTTCCTGCTGATGAGGTGAAGCGGCGCGGCAGGACAGCTGCCAGGCAAAATGGGGCCAGACGAACGACCATCCCACCAGTAAAAGCCACCAGCCACCGGGTAAAAAATGGGTGACCAGCATCCCCGCAACGGGGAAAAACATCGCCGCCAGCCCGACGGCGCGCGCCAGCCGAACTCGCCGGGCAAACTGAATGCCGGCGCGGTGAGGGTCATCCTGAGAAAGGGTTAAATTCCACTCTTCCCGAATGCGCTTTTTGTTGTAATACGTTTCATCATTCATCATTTTTGGGAATATTCTGAAACATTTTCCCAAATTATAGAGAGGGGGTCTGCGGGGAAAGTATGAAATTTCGGGTGAGCCGCCGGAGCCGCTCACCCGTTTGAACTACACTTTTTTCTTCAGGCACGCGCTCATGAACTTGCTGCGGTCGTCCCCCTTCAGGGACTGCTCGGTCGCTTTCGCATTACACTCGCGCATTTTTTGCTGCTGCGGCGTCAGGCTTTTTTCAGCCGGCTTCGCGGCGCCATTTTTAAGGCAGTCGCTCATGTAGGTCTTGCGGGCATCTCCCTTCAGACTCTGCGACGTCGCCTGTTGATTACAGGTGGTCATACGCTGTTGTTGCGGCGTTAGCGTCTTCTCTTCCGCGTTCGCCGATGCGACCAGGAAAAGGCCGGAGAGCAGAGTAACCAGTAATGTTGTTTTCATTGCACCATCCTTTTGTGAACATTCCCTGTAAGTCTGGTTCGTGACAGGAAAAAAACCAGCCGACAGATGTGATTTCCGCCGGGATTTTATCATTTAAAACCCAGCGCCGCCTTCATGGTGTAGAACAGATCCGTTTGATCGGTCAAGCCTACCACGTTTGCCGCGTGCGGGCCGTAGGCTGCAATGCGCAGCTGGGTGCCGGTGTGCTCCATGGACTCTTCCTCAGAGTTGCCGTAGCTCAACACCATAACGGCACCATCCTTGGTATTCAGCGCCTGCGTCAGGCCCGGGGCTTTGGTATCTGGCGGGATGATCTGGCTGGCATGGGCATGGTCCGCGGTGACGATCACCAGGGTGTTGCCGTCTTTTTTCGCGAACTCAAGCGCCTTCTGCACCGCTTCGTCCAGATCGACGGTTTCGCCAATCTGGCCGCACGGATTCGCCGCATGATCCTGCTTATCGATCGACGCGCCCTCAACCTGCAGGAAGAACCCTTTTTCGCTCTTGCTCAGCAGAGAGATGGCTTTATCGGTCATCGCCGCCAGCGTCGGTACGCTGTCCGTGCGTTTCGGGTTAGGCGTACAGGTCACGGCAGGTTTATCGATATTGCCGTGATAAGAGGCTTTTGGTCCTTCCCAGCGCACGGGCATGTTGCCGTCAGAGAATAGCCCCAGCAGCGGCTTGTCCTGGTTCGCCTCGGTGATGGCTGCCAGCGAATTTGCATCACTCACCAGCTGATAGCCGCGGGCCTGCGCCTGCTCGCGCAGCGTTTTGCCCTGCCACTCGCCTGCCGTTGCGGTTTCTGCGAAGGTTTTCGCGCCGCCGCCGAGGGTCACGTCAGGACGCGCGTTCAGCAGCTGTTCCGTAATCGAGCCTTTGCCGCCTTTTTCCAGCGCGTTCGTCGGGCATTTTTCGCTGGTCACTGACGGACCGTAGCATTTACGCGAGGTCACGTGCGCCACCAGCGCCGCGGGCGTTGCATCCTGAAGTTCAGCGGTGGAGACGTTGCCGGTCGCCAGGCCCGCCGCTTTTGCCATCTCCAGAAGGGTTTGATGATCTTTTTCGTGAATATCCACACCCAGCGCGCCATTATAGGTTTTCACGCCGGTGGACCACGCCGTAGCAGAGGCCGCGGAGTCCGTGACGTAATCCGGTTTACCGGTTTTTTTATCCAGCGCGTAATGGGTATATTGTCCGGTCAGCGGTAATGCGTCGATGCCTTTAAAAAAGCCGCCCGCACCCTCGGCATAATTTCGCGCCGCCGTGATTTCGGAATCCCCCATTCCATCGCCAATAAGCAGAATAATATTTTTCGCTGGCTTATCATTCAGCGAAGCGCGAATAGCGGCAGTTTGATCTTCTGATAAACGGCGTGCGCCGCCAGGCTGGGTGATATCCCCTTTTGCCGCGCGATTATCCAGCACGCTGGTTTGGGCAGTATCGGCATAAACGGCAGGGGTAATTAACAGGGGAAGTAATGCGATGAAAAGTGCGCTCTGTTTCAATTTATTTTCTCCATGTACAAATACATAAAAATAAAAACAGAGCGACTATAGGCATCCTGCATGACAATTCTATGACACGTCGTTACGTCCTGTGACGGTTTAGCTGCGCGGATGCCTTAACAGCTTCTTTACGTACTGGTGGAGCATCTCGGCATCCTCAACCGGAACCTGCGATTCAGGCCTGACGCTGTCCAGCGCGCCTTCCACGCTCTCAATCAACGCCTGTTGATCGGTTTTCGCCATTTGTCGCAGCAGCGCGGTGACCACAATTTCCAGCGCTTCGACCTGAGCAACCAGCTCTTTTGACTCCTCTTCCTTTTGCGCCAGCTTGACCAGCAATTCAGCAATGAGATTTTTCATCGTGCCAGTTCCTTTTTCAGTTTTGTCTGAAGTTAGCATTCTGAATCCATAATGCAAAGAGAAGAAATTTATTATGGTATGCAAAAGTGATGCAGGAATGAAAATAAAGGACCGCCGCGGTGAGCGAAACGTTTTTCTATAAAGAAGCGCCTCATTTTGTTATATAAAAATGCGGCTACCATAAGAATATATAATACATCAACGAAACGATTATCTCGCCGATTTCGCTTCCGCCATTTGTCTGCGGCGACGCAGCGCAATAGCCAGCTGGATAATATTGATTAAAACGACAATCGCCGTGGCGGCAAATACCCAACGAAAACCGGCCATCGCGGAAACGGATGCGCCAATAAGCGGACCGGCAACATTCCCCAGATACATAAATGACTGGTTATATCCAAAAATACGCCCCGTCACCTGGTCGCTGGAATATTTAACCAGCAGGGTCTGGACCGCAGGCAACATTGCACCATCAGCAAACCCGAGCAGAAATCGCAATACGCCAAGCTGAAGCGGAGAGGTGACAAACGACATCGCGAAGAAGAGCACGACCGCAAAGATCAGCGTCGCCATCAGGATGCGCGCCGTGCCGATCCTGTCACCCAATTTTCCCAGGCGCGGCGCGGAAATCAGGGCGGAGACGCCCGGCACGGCGGCGATCATGCCGCTCAGAAAAGCGATATTTGTACTTTCCGGCTCCATCGACTTGATAAACAGCGCCAGAATCGGACCGACCGAACCGTTACAAAGCTGGATAACCATAGTGGTCACAAACAGGCTGATCATCAGTCCAGGATAGGGCAGCGAGGCGAAGACGGCCTTGCCGCTCAGGCGTTCAGATTTACTGATAACCGGGCGGCCTCCCTCTTTGATAAGAAAGAGCGTGACCAGAAAACTGACCACCAGCAGGATCGCGGTGATGATAAATACCGCGCGCAGCCCGACGTGGTCCGCCAGAAAACCGCCCAGCAGCGGACCGCCGATGACGCCGCTGATCTGTGCCGTGGAGAGCGTACTCAGCGCCCAGCCGCTACGCTCGCGCGGCACCTGAGAGGCGACCAGCGCCATGGCGTTTGGAATGTACCCGGACGTCAGCCCCATCACCGCACGCAGGAAAAACAGCTGCCAGACGTTGGTGGCGAAGGCCTGGAGCAGAATGGCAATCGCCATCCCGAGCGAGGCGCGCAGCAGCATCAGTTTTCGGCCTTTACGATCCGCCAGGCTGCCCCACATCGGTGACACAATGGCGGAGACCAGAAACGTGACGCTGAACGTCAGGCCGGACCACATGGAGAGCGCTTCATGCGAGGTCACCCCCAGCTGCGAGACGTACAGCGGCAGGAACGGCAGGATCTGGCTAATGGCCAGCCCGGTAAAGAAGCAGCCGAACCAGACCGAGATGAGATTAACTTTCCAGGATTCCATAAAGAAATAGTCTTCATTTTTAGGCGAATTCGCCTACAGATTAGCAAGTTACGAGTTTTGACGTCGCACCAGAGATGCGGCCAGACTGACTTTGGTGTTTTATCTTCCCAGTCATCATATTTGTGAAATAAGTCACAATTCATCCATTTTCTGGCGGAATATTATGCTTCACCGGCAGAGTCCGAAACCGCGCATTCCCAGATGAAAATGGTTGGCATGCGCCGCGTTATACTCCGGCCCCAGGCCGTTTCCGTAGTAGCCGCAGCTTGCCGCCAGCATGGCCTTCAGCCATGGCTGCGTTGTTGCCGCCTTCCAGCCGTTCAGTACCGTGATGCGCTCCCCGTTCGCCAGCCGAAAGGCGGCGATATCCAGCGCCTCCGCCGTGGCATGCTCACTGCGTCGCGCGTCAGGGCGGTGGTAAATGTTGCGGCAGGCAAAGCTGCCGAGATGATCGATACGCGCCAGGTCGTTGCCCGTATAGCGTTTTGTCAGCGGCCGGGCCTGCTGGCTGATAAACAGCGCAGAGCTGAGCGCCAGCGGACAGCTGGCAAGGAAACTGCTGTTCAGGCTGACCGGGCCGAAGTCACGCACGCGCACGACGTTGTTAAGCGGGCACGCGCCGCCGCTGTCGGCCACCGGCTGGGTGCGGATGAGATCTCTTTGGTTAGCCTGCGAAAGCAGGCTCGCGCACGCCTCGGGAGTTAAGCGCCGGAGCTTATACTGGGCGATTCGGCCCGGCGGGTCGTCAAGCGTCAGCGGTATGAAAGGGTTGTAGTAAGGCGGCAACCAGCGGTAACCCACCGTTGCAACGGCCACAATGATGAAAATGGTCAGCAGCGTTTTTCCTTTCACTCTCCCCCCTCAACATTCCCCAAAACATTATGGCAGAAGGCCGCGAAACCCGCCGGGCATCGTGGTATGTTATTGGCTTTTCGTCAGACTGGAAGAGAGTGAGATGGCTAAGCAGCGCGTAGGTATTGTCTTTGGGGGAAAATCAGCGGAGCACGAAGTGTCATTGCAATCGGCCAAAAATATCGTCGATGCGATCGATAAAAGCCGTTTCGACGTGGTGCTGCTGGGCATTGATAAACAGGGCCAGTGGCACGTTAACGATGCCAGCCAGTATCTGCTGAATGCTCACGATCCGGCGCATATCGCCCTTAATCCTTCGGAAGTGAGCGTCGCCACCGTACCCGGCGTCGTGAAGGGACAGCTCATCGACGCCGGCAACGCACAGGCTCTCGCCCAGATCGACGTTGTCTTCCCTATCGTTCACGGCACCCTGGGCGAAGATGGTTCCCTGCAGGGCATGCTGCGCATGGCCAACCTGCCGTTCGTCGGCTCGGACGTCCTCGGCTCTGCAGCGTGCATGGACAAAGACGTCACCAAACGCCTGCTGCGCGATGCCGGGCTGAATATTGCGCCATTCGTGACCCTCACCCGCGCCAACCGCGACAAGCACAGCTTCGCGCAAATTAGCGGAGAACTGGGTCTGCCGCTGTTTGTGAAGCCTGCAAACCAGGGCTCCTCCGTGGGCGTCAGCAAAGTCACCAGCGAAGCAGAGTTCACGCAGGCTGTCCGTCTGGCGTTTGAGTTCGACCATAAAGTGGTGGTTGAGCAGGGCATCAAAGGCCGTGAAATTGAATGCGCCGTGCTGGGCAACGATTTCCCACAGGCGAGCACCTGCGGCGAAGTGGTCTTAAACAGCGACTTCTACTCGTACGACACCAAATACATTGATGACAAAGGCGCGCAGGTTGTCGTTCCTGCGGATATCGATCCGGCGATTAACGATAAGATCCGGGCGATCGCCATTCGCGCTTATCAGACGCTCGGCTGCTGCGGCATGGCGCGCGTGGATGTGTTCCTGACGCCGGAAAACGAAGTGGTGATCAATGAAATCAACACGCTGCCGGGGTTCACTAACATCAGCATGTATCCAAAACTGTGGCAGGCCAGCGGCCTGAGCTACCCGGAACTGATCACCCGCCTGATCGAACTGGCGCTGGAGCGTCACGCCGCCGACAGCGCGCTTAAAAGTTCCGTAAACGGTTAATCGGCGCGCTTCGCCTCATCCGCTGTCGTCTCTTCAGGACGACGGCGGATAATCAACCCCGCCAGCCAGAAACTTATCACCCAGGTCACCAGCCCGACGGCATAGGTTTGCCATCCTTTTGCTTCAAACCCCAACAGGCCCACGACACCGTTAAGAATAAAGATTAGCCCGATAGCAAAGGCGTAGTAATGCCAGTCACGGCGTAGTTTGGACGTGAGCTTCATAACAACTCCGGCAGGAAAAAAAGACATCCTCTCACAGTTTTACGGCCAGGTCTGTGGCAGATACGGAAATTCTGAAACGCGACGCAATTTCACTTAAGTGATGAAATTGTGATGTGCTGCAGAAATCGACAATCCAGGAGGATTCCGGCGCGTAAATTACCACGATTCTGATATTGACAAATGCGATGACCTGTCAAACTCACCCCGTAAGACGCGTATTAAAACAGAGTGATACCACGGGAGGTCAACATGGCTGACTTTACATTGTCGAAACCGATTTTTGGCGGCAAACCAAAAACCTCCACGGCGGGTAATATCGCTTATGCCCTGTTTGTCCTGTTCTGCTTCTGGGCCGGCTCACAGCTGCTCAATATGCTGGTCCATGCGCCGGGCGTTTATGAACACCTGATGCAGGTGCAGGATAACGGACGCCCGCGAGTAGAGATTGGCTTTGGCGTCAGCACCCTGTTCGGCCTGATCCCCTTCCTCGCGGGATGTATGATTCTGGGCGTTGTGGCGTTAGTTCTGCGCTTTCGCCGTCGCCGTTAAAGCCCCATACAGCGCGCCCGGCGATCGTCCACGCGTTTTGCGAACCATGCGGTGGTCAGGTTACGCGTGATCTTCGGGCTTTCCAGCTGGATCCCCGGCAGGATAGCCCTCGGTAACGCTTTCCCACTCTTCTTCTCTGCAAGCGCAAACACCTTCTTGTACAGATCCGTTTTCTCAAATGCCAGGCTATCGCCTTTCTCAAGCTGACGACGAATGTCGCTATTGCTCAAGCCAAGCGTGGTGGATAATTTCCGTACTGCCAGCTCGGTGCTTCCCGCCTCGCTGCTGCCGTAAGCGATGAGATCGCCGTCCAGCGCGAGCTTGACGCCGGTTGCGCGGCTGACTGCACTCTGGAATGCCGCGTTACGGCTGGCGTACCAGCCCGCGTTAAAGTCGGCAAAGCGGTACAGCGGCTCATTGTAGTTCGCCGGATAGTTCAGCAGATGATACGTGCCAAACCACAGCCCACCGCGCAGGGAGAAGACCTCCTGACGTACCGTACCGTCGATTTTCCACGGGTAGCCGTCGGTATGCTTCTCCGCGAACGCAATGCTCACCTGCATCGGGCCACCGGTGTGCACCGGATTCAGCGAGCCAAACAGCTTCTGCCCCATCGGGACCATACTGATGAAATCATCAAAGATGGCGCTGAGCTGTTTTTCGGTTTTCACCGCATCCAGCCGTTCGCTGTAGCTTTTGCCGTTCGGCGAGGTGATTTTAAGCGCGGTATGCACGAGGAAAACCGGGATATGCATGGATTCCGCGCGGCGGTCGATCTCTTTCCAGGCGATTTTGTTCAGCCCCGGCACCACCGGGTCTGACTGGTACATTGACTCCTGCTGCGCCACCGCCAGCACCGAGCAGATATTCTCCTCGGTCGGCGCGATCTTTTGGCTTTCAAAGGTTTTTGCCAGCGCATCTGCCCACGCGTTGCGATCCTTCACGCTGGCGGGCATTTTCTGCCGCACAACGCTCGCCACATCGACGGGCTTCTCCCCCTTTTTGAGCGGAGCGGCCCCTTTTTCGGCACAGCCTGCCAGCACAAGAGCGGCCAGCAAGGACAACGGTAACGCGCGCGGTACGGCAAAAGACATAGCAACTTCCTGTATTAGCTAAATGTGTTGGTGACTTCCTGCAGGTCACGATCGTCCAGCTCACGTTCAAAACTGCGCAGACGTTTGTAGATGGACATCAGTTCTACCAGGGTGGTCCAGGAGCTGATCAGGTACTGGAACGACCCGCGAACCTGACCGAAAACGTTGGTGATCTGCGTCATCAGACCGAGCGTAATCGTACCCGCAACAATCGACGGGAACAGCAGGAACAAACCGAAAACGTTATCCACCTGCAGATACAAAATACGGGCAATGTTGAAATACATATAGTGGAAGTAGAGTCGAAAGTAGTTACGACGCACGGCGCCAAACAGCTCGCGGACGGTTGGCGGCGAGGCGCGGTTGGCGTCATCTTCGCCGTAAACCAGTTCTTTACGGTAAGCGGCTTCCACGCGTTGATTTTTAAACTCCAGGCCCGGCAGTTTGATCCCGACCACCGCCAGCAGGCCCGTGCCCATCAGCGACCAGACGATCGCGGCAATCACCAGACCATAAGGAATATGGCCGACAATCGGCAGATCCGGCACGTGCGCCGAGAGCGTCACCAGCACCGGCAGGAAGGCGATTAGCGTCATGACGGCGTTGATAAAGCTGACGCCCATGTCTTCAAGGGTGGAGGCAAAACGCATGGTGTCTTCCTGCACACGCTGTGCGGCACCTTCGATATGGCGCAGGTGCTGCCAGTGCGCCATATAATGTTCGTTCATCGCGGTACGCCAGCGGAAAACGTAGTGGCTGACGAAGAAGTTGTTCATCACGCCGATAATCACCGCAATAAGGGCGATACCGAGGAAGACGCCGACTTCATGATAGAACTGGTTGATGGTCACCTTATGCGGCGAGCTCAGCGCGGTCTGGATCAGATCGTAGAACGGCGCATACCAGGCGTTAACCGCCACGCCCACCTCCACGAGGAACCAGGTGACAAAGATAATTAGCGATGTGCCGAGGATAGACCAGTACTGCCAGCGGTGCGGAGAATACATAAACCAGAACAGGGCAAACAGCCCTACGCACACCGTGTAGTAGGCGTAAAACAGCAGATAGCTGAGCGACCAGAAGCGCGCCGCGCTAATCGGCACCTCGCCCGTTGCTCCCGTGATGCGCGTCAGCCATGCGCCGCCGCCCGCCTGCCAGAAAATGACAGCGATGAGTGCCCAAATAAATGCCGACAGGAAAAAAGGCCCCGGCTTTGGGAAAAAAGACTTAAACATAATGCTTCCTTCTTGTTGTTATGGCTGTTGCTGTGCACAACACGTTACCACACGAAAAACCTGCCCAGGCCAGCCTCCCGGCTCAGGCAAAAAGGTCAGACCCGAGGGTTGATTATTAGTTCGCTTTCCAGTTTTCGAGAATTGTTTCGGTGCGTTTCACCGCGAGAGGATTCGCCGGCGCGATGAAGTTACGCCAGACGTCGTTGTGGTGGTTAATCAGGATCTGCGCATCTGCCGCCGGGCGATTGGCGGTAGTATGGGCATCTTCCGCCACGGTGATGTGATAACCCCGGCTAACGCCGTTCTTGATCGTCGCATCGACGCAGTAATCGGTGGCGCAGCCGCAGATGACAAACTCGCGAATGCCCTGCTCACGCAGCAGCGCCTCAAGCACGGTGTTATAGAAGGCATCACAGGCGGTTTTGGTCACATATAGCGCGTCAGCTGGCTGATGGAGTTCAGGCAGTAGCGCAAACCCTTCACTTCCCTCTTCCAGGCCCCCTGCCTCGGTATGCTGAATAAAAATGACCTTGTCGGCTGCCTGCGTAAGCTGGTTGATCAGAGAGACACATTTTTCGCGCTGATGACGAGGGGTTTCAAATACCCCGTTCTGCATATCGACAACCATAACCACACGCTTCTCAGACATACCGTTCTCCGTAAGATTAAGTGACACTGGTGCCTATCATAAGCCCGATGTCACAAAATGGGAGATGGCTCGTAAGTAAATTGTTCATATTTACCCATGGTTACGTTTTTCTCGCTATCGTTATGCAATTCGGGGCATTGCGCGGTACCGATTAGTAGTATAAATACCCATTACTTTCTTCATTCACTTCATGGATGCTTTTCGTTGAAACGTTGTCTGCTCTCTTTTGCCGCGCTGTGTGCGGTGAGCTTTTCTACCGCCCAGGCAGCCCAACCGCTGACGGCGCCCGTTTTAGCTTCAGATATTGCCGACCGCTACGCGAACCTTATCTATTACGGCAGCGGCGCGACCGGGATGGCGATGGTCGTCATCGACGGCAACCAGCGTGTGTTCCGCAGCTTTGGCGAGACGCGCCCAGGAAATAACGTTCACCCACAGCTGGATTCCGTTATCCGCATCGCGTCCTTAACCAAGCTGATGACCAGCGAAATGCTGGTGAAATTGCTCGATCAGGGCGTGGTAAAACTCGACGACCCGCTCAGCAAATACGCGCCTCCCGGCGCCCGGGTTCCAACCTGGCAGGGTACGCCGATTCGGCTTGTGAACCTTGCCACCCACACCAGCGCCCTGCCGCGTGAGCAGCCAGGCGGGGCGGCGCACCGTGACGTATTTGTCTGGCCAACGCGCGACCAGCGCTGGAGCTACCTGAGTACCGCCACGCTGAAGGCGGCGCCGGGTTCGCAGGCCTCTTATTCAAACCTGGCCTTTGACCTGCTGGCGGACGCCCTTTCAACGGCGGCTGGCAAACCCTACACGCAGCTGTTTGAAGAGCAGATAACCCGTCCGCTGGGTATGAAAGACACCACCTTTACCCCATCTCCGGATCAGTGCCGTCGCCTGATGGTGGCGGAGAAAGGCGCTAGCCCCTGTAATAATACGCTGGCGGCCGTGGGCAGCGGCGGGGTCTATTCCACACCTGGCGACATGATGCGCTGGATGCAACAGTTCCTTTCCTCAGATTTCTACGCACGCAGCAGCCAGGCCGATCGCATGCAGACCCTGATTTATCAGCGCACTCAGCTGCAACGCGTCATCGGGATGGACGTGCCGGGTAAAGCCGACGCGCTCGGTATGGGCTGGGTCTATATGGCTCCGAAAAATGGCCGTCCGGGTATTATTCAGAAAACCGGCGGCGGCGGCGGATTCATCACCTATATGGCCATGATCCCGCAGTCAAACGTGGGCGCATTTGTGGTGGTCACCCGCTCCCCGCATACGCGTTTCGTCAATATGAGTGACGGGATTAATAACTTAGTGGCTGAACTGAGCGCCAATAAAGCCCAGGTTCTCACCGCGTCTAACTAATTTTAATATTCCGTGGGCAAGCGGTTGATGCTGACCAGCTTGCCCCGGCTCATATTGATATAGTTTCCCTGCCTCAGGGCGGCAAGCACCTCGGCAACAACGGATCGTGAAATTCGAGTGCTCTGTTGAATATGATTCATCACACCGATTTTTGAACGCAGCGTTTCATCCCATTCCGCCATATTCAGCAGCATCGAGCGGATCTGGTGATAGGAGTTATTTCCCACCAGCTGCTTATCGCGTTTCTCAAGAATGTAAGTTATCCAGGATAACCAGCAGAAGGCCTCTTTCCAGAGTGAATACTGCTGGATGAGTTGACGGGTGGTTTCCGTGGGCAAATAAAAACCGGTACAGGCCGTTTTAGCAATTACCCTGTATTCGTGAGAGTGATTAATCACCACCGTAGATAGCCCGAATATAAAAGGGGCAGTCGCAATCCCCACCAGTAATTCATCAGAAGTGCGATAAACCTCAATAACGCCGGTTTGTAATACGATCGTACAAGGCTCATTCCATTCCCCTGACGTAATTAATTGCTGGGGCGCACATGTAAAAGGGGTACTGGCCGCTGTTAAATACTGTTCGAGCCGGCGTAATTCAGAAAGCGGTTTCGCATTAACGTTCATGCAGACCTCAAGTCATCCGTATTTGTCGGTTCAATATTATTTTTATTGCTTCTATAAAAAGCGGGGGAGATAACCACTCCCCCCGCTTTTATTCATTACCAGGTATATTTCACGCCCAGATTTGCGCCCCAGTTCTGATCAACGTCGCCGCCGCCCAGATAAGTGGCATCGGTGTACGCACTGAAGTTCTTCGTGAAGCTGAACTGGGTGCCCAGTCCTACCCGCACAGCAGAGCCTTTCACGCCGTTATCAATGCTGTCACCGTTAATATCGGCATTGTTATCGGCGTCGTCATAGACGTAGGCCAGTTTGAAGTAAGGCGTCAGAGCCTGTTCGCCGCCGTAGTTGAAGGTGTAACCCGTATCAACGCCGAGTTCATAACGCAGGCTATCGTAAGATTGCCCATCGACGCGCATGTCATTGCTCAGACGATAATCATCGCCAGACTGGAACAGGCCAGATACGGCTGCATATGGCGTAACGTAGCCAGAGAGGTTTGGCTTCCAGTCATAGCCCAGCTTCAGCCCAAAACCAACAGCATCATTCGTGGTATTGCCGTCAACGTACTGACCGTTGCTCATGTTAGCGGAGAGATCGCTGTTGAAGCGGGTGTAGCTCAGAGAGCTGTCGAGGAACAGATCGTTCATGAACTTCGCTGACGCATAGATCATCGCAGTCTGGCTATCCTGATCGACCTGACCGGTACGATCGCTGGTATCACCCTTCGCGAAACCTGCCGCACCACCGACGATCCACTTCGCGTTATTACCGTCAATCTGGGTGTCCAGACCCACCATAATACCGCTCACGTCCTGATCGTAGCTGATAACGCCATTGTCACCGTCGAAGTTGCCACCGAAGTAGCTCACCCACGCCCCGCCGTTATCCGCCAGGCCGTGACGGCTGTTGGTCAGACGCGTGCCGACGGTATCCTGCTGCAGATTCCAGATATTGGTATTGGCAGAAGGGATGCTCAGCGCCATATTGGCAGAATCGGTCAACTCTTTCTGCTGAAGGACAACGGAATCACCCTGCTGCTGCGCCTGGTAGGTGTAAGCACCTAAATCGGCTTTGTTTGCGGCAGTGAAGCTGGCTGTGGTATCCGCGTTATTGTCATAGACGCGAATAATCTCTTTGTTTTTGTAATCAGCAACGGAACCGGCACCGGTCGCATCGTCGATGCGCACCTGGTAGTTACCTGCAACGTCACCGTTTACTGACAGATGGCCATTAGAGTTAATCGCCACAACACCGTAGTCGTAATCGGCACTGTACTTATCGTTAGTGATATAGCGTGCGTTGTTCAGATCGCTGTTCAGGACGTAATCACGGCTGGCAACGTTCAGCACCCCGCCATCGGTCAGTTCCATATTGTGCGTATCAACCTGACCCAGCCCCAGCGCCAGCTCAGCACCGTTATCCACGGTGATGGTGTTGGCATACAGTTCGGCCGTTTCTTCCGTCAGTGCCGCACGGCTATAGCTGTCCAGATACAGATGGTCGGTCGCCACAGCACCGCTGTCTCCAATATTCATTGATGAAGCATTGGTCAGGGTGATGGAGTCCGCCAGCAGACCAGAGTCTTCAACGTTAACCTGAGACTGGTTGTTTACCGTCAGCGTGTCGATGTTAGAAAGCTTGCGGGTATCCCACTCTGAGCCGTTATCCAGCGCGATGTTAAACAGCCCGCTCTGATACACCGCTTCACCCGCAACGTGTCCGTTGCTGTCATAAACGGAATCCGGCCAAATGCTGTTAGGGGATAAGCTACTCCAGTCTACGTTGCTGTAGCCCAGGCCATACATCTGCGCTGGGCCGATAGCCTCGACGCTGGACTGTGCTGCACCGACCCACTTGCTGCCGTTGGTCAGGGTGACATCCAGCTTATCGGTGCCATCCCAGCCGTTGGTGGTTGGGTTATAGACACCGTCCGCACTGGTATCCGTTGCCGGATCGCCGTTCGGATAGAAGTTGTTGTCGAAGGTGCTGGAGAACAGAATATCGCCAGTAACGGTGGAATGATCGAACGTGGCAGTGGTCTGCATCGCGTTATCAGACGCGCTAGCGGCAACGATCAGCGCCGCATCATCCGCTCCCGTGGCATTCGTTTCACCGTAGTCGCTCGGTTTCGCGGTTTGACCGTAGAACCCGCTGGTCCCCAGATCGCTGTATGCCCCTGAGGTCAGAACGGAGTCTTTCACCACCAGCGTGTCGGTAAATACTTTGCTGCTGTTGGCTACGCCTTCAACACCGTCGTAAGGAGTGTTATCCAACTCCTGATAACCCTGCGTCAGGGTAATACCGGCAATGTGGGAATTATTCTGGATGACAATATCGGACTCCACATCCAGGGTAATCGCATTACCCAGATTATATGTGTCCAGATAATGTCTTTCCGTATTTTCCCCATTCACGACGTCATACGCATAATGCTCATAGGTATCGTTAATGGTGGAATTATCTACGGTCAGGCTAAAACGATCGTATTGAGAATGGTTGGTGCCATCGGTATCCAGGCCGTCAGCACATGAGGAGGTCATACATTCAGAGGTAATCATGCCATTAATGGTGCTGTTGGAAATGCTTAACGCATTCGCCCGACCATTGATGCCATCATCCAGATAGTATGTTGAAATAACACCATTCACGGTGCTTTTATTAATCACCGGATAAATATCACCGTCGTGGGTCGCGTCTGAGTAATCCCAGTCGGCATAGCCATAATACCAGGGAGTGGAAGCGGTATTATCGTATCCGAATGTATTATATGTCGTACCGGAAATATCCTTCGCATTGGCCTGAGAAGCGATAGCCAGGGTGCAGGCTAATGCAAGTTGAGATACAACGAGTTTCTTTTTCCATGTTTGCATTGGGTCATCCCTCCTCAGGGACGTAAGCAAGTTTGTCCATCAATGATTTTGCAATGTTTAATTGCGGAGGGAATTATGCATTTTCATTTCGAAAAGGTTCAATGAATGTTTCCATTAAGTCCGTATCCAGACTAATAACACATCAAAACAGAGAAAGCATCTGTCACTACAGATAAATATTATAAAAACAAAGCATTAAAATACAGACACAACAATAAGACACATATAAAAATATATAATGAATCATTTTCAATGATGTTTTCTATTTAATATAAAAACAATATGAATAACTCATCTCCATTTCGGCGTTATACTGCCCTGCATTATATATTGATGCCAGAAAGCCAGCCCCATCACATTTTACAAAAATAAAATGCCCACTTTTACCAAAACACCGGTCTTCACTTTGAGGTACACTAGCCTTCTTTGTTCCACAAACATCAGGCATACCATGACCGATTTAATTGCACGTCCCCGCCGCCTGCGCAAGTCACCTGCACTGCGCGCTATGTTTGAAGAGACAACCCTGACCTTAAACGATCTGGTGTTGCCGATTTTTGTCGAAGAAGAGATCGATGACTACAAAGCCATCGAAGCCATGCCGGGCGTAATGCGCATTCCGGAGAAATATCTGGCGCGTGAGATTGAACGCATCGCCAACGCGGGGATCCGCTCGGTGATGACCTTCGGCATCTCTCACCATACCGATGCCACCGGCAGCGACGCGTGGAAAGAAGATGGCCTCGTTGCCCGCATGTCGCGCATCTGCAAAGAGACCGTGCCGGAAATGGTGGTTATGTCAGACACCTGCTTCTGCGAATATACCTCTCACGGCCACTGCGGCGTGCTGTGCGATCACGGTGTCGATAACGATGCCACCCTGCTGAACCTCGGCAAACAGGCGGTCGTGGCTGCTGCTGCGGGTGCGGACTTCATCGCGCCCTCTGCCGCGATGGACGGACAGGTTCAGGCGATCCGTCAGGCGCTGGACGCGGCGGGCTTTACCGACACCGCAATCATGTCTTACTCCACCAAATTTGCCTCCTCATTCTACGGCCCGTTCCGCGAAGCGGCCGGTACGGCGCTGAAGGGCGATCGTAAAACCTATCAGATGAACCCGCTGAACCGTCGGGAAGCGATTCGCGAATCCCTGCTCGACGAAGCCCAGGGCGCAGACTGCCTGATGGTGAAACCAGCGGGCGCGTATCTCGATATCCTGCGCGACATCCGCGAGCGCACCGAGCTGCCATTGGGCGCTTACCAGGTCAGCGGCGAGTACGCGATGATCAAATTCGCCGCGCTGGCCGGTGCGATTGACGAAGAGAAAGTGGTCCTCGAAAGCCTCGGCGCCATCAAACGCGCAGGCGCGGATCTGATCTTCAGCTACTTCGCGCTGGATCTGGCCGAGAAGAAAATCCTGCGTTAATCCGCTCTAGCGCCGGGTAGCGGCTTCGCCTTACCCGGCCTGCTCTCTGCGCTAATCTTCACCAAACTGCAATATAACCGACATCTGCTCCTTCTACTGTCTTCGCAAGACGGCAGGAGGAGTAACCATGTTTAGCCTCGATAGCGTTCTCGACGATCTTTGGCCTCAGGCGAGGCCTGCACCCTGGCAAAAAAGTCTGTTAAAAAGACTGTTTTACGAAGACGAATTTCAGCAATTTGCCGCAGCACACCGCCACCTGAAAGGACTGGATATGGTGGAGCAAGTTCTTGAACACCTTGATATTCTCTGCACCGTTTCCGCCCGCGATCTTGAACAAATCCCCGAACATGGCCCGCTGGTCATTATTGCCAACCATCCGACGGGTACGCTGGACGGCCTGGCGCTGATGTACGCCGTCTCCCGCGTGCGACGCGACGTTAAAGTCGTGACCAACCGGATGCTAACCCACCTTGAGCCCCTCAGCTCGCTGTTTATTCCGGTGGACAATATGGGCGGCAGGACGGCGAAATCGTCCCTGGTTCAGATGGAACAGCATTTGCAAAACGCAGGCGTGCTGATCTTCTTCCCGGCCGGAGAAGTTTCCCGCCCCACGCGCAAAGGCATTCGCGACAAAAAGTGGCACTCTGGCTTTATCAAACTCGCCAGCAAGCTGCGCGCCCCGCTGCTGCCGGTGCATATTCAGGCGCATAACAGCCTGCTCTTCTATGCCAGCACGCTGGTCTCCCCGACGCTGTCGATGCTGCTGCTGATGCAGCAGATGTTCCGCCGCCGCCATAGCCAGCTGCCGATTAAAATCGGCCAGCAGATCGCCTGGCATCACTGGCACAGCGCCACCCTTTCGTCGCGTGAGATGGCCGAACAGTGCCGTCAGCACGTGATGCGTCTTGGCAAGGGATTGCCTGGCGTCTTTAAAACCCAGTGCGCCATTGCCCGTCCGGAAGACCGGGCCACCCTGAAACGCGCGCTGGCGCAGGCCGAATGTCTGGGCAATACAAGCGACGGTAAAACCATCTATCTTTGGCAGCGCAACGGTCAGGAAGACGCCCCGCTGCTGCGCGAGCTGGGCCGCCTGCGCGAGATTGCCTTTCGCGCGGTCGAGGAAGGGAGCGGCAAACGCCGTGACACCGACTGCTACGATGATGATTATCTGCACCTGATCCTGTGGGATGATGAGGATCTGGAGATCGTCGGCGCGTATCGCTTTATGCCGACCGCCAGACAGGTTGAACGTCGCGGTCTGGAAGGGTTGTATAGCTATAGCCTGTTCCACTACGACGACAAAATGCAGGACGTGCTGGAACACGGCATTGAGCTGGGGCGCAGCTTTATTCAGCCCCGCTACTGGGGACGCCGCGGCCTGGACTATTTATGGTCCGGCATTGGGGCTTACCTGGCGCGTTATCCGAACTACCGCTACCTGTTTGGCCCGGTCTCCATTTCCGGCGGCTTACCGCCTGCCGCGCGGGATCTGCTGGTGGCCTTTTACCGCCTGTGGTTCCCGGCAACGCATCCGCTCGCCGCGTCACGTCAGCCGTATCCCGCATCGCTGCCGGACGTGCTCGCGCAGTTTGGCGGCGTGGATTACGTGGACGATCTGACAAAGCTCAAATCCCTGCTCGGCAATCTGGGCTGCGGCATTCCGCCGCTCTACAAGCAGTATTCCGAGCTTTGCGAACCCGGCGGCGTGCAGTTTATTGATTTTGGCAGCGACCCGGCGTTTAACGACTGCGTCGACGGACTGGTGCTGGTGGATTTGTGTTACCTGAAGGCGAACCGCTATCAGCGGTATATTGAGGCGCATTTAATACCCCCACCCCAGCCCTCTCCCTAAAAGGGAGAGGGTGAAAACCGCACCGGGCAGTCCCCTCGCCCCTTTGGGGAGAGGGTTAGGGTGAGAGGATCAAGGCGCACGGTAGAACGGCTTATCCCCCAGGATCGTCGCCCGCTGCATAATCCGGCGCTGCGGAAGATAGTCCGCATTGGCGTAGTGCTGCGTCACGCGGTTATCCCAGATCGCCAGGTCATTCTCCTGCCAGCGCCAGCGCACCTGAAACTCCGGCCTGGTGATATGCGCGAACAGGAAGCTCAACAGCGCCTCGCTCTCTTTCTCGGACACGTCCACAATGCGCGTCGTGAACCCTTCGTTCACGAACAGCGCCTGCTTGCCCGTGACCGGATGGGTCCGCACCACCGGGTGCAGCAGCGGAGGATGTTTCGCAACCGCCTCCTGCCAGCGCTGATGCTCCTCTTCGTTTTTGCGATACTTGTATTCCTGGAACGATTTTTTGAAGTCGTGCTCCGCCCGCAGCCCGCTCAGCAGCGTCCGGAACGGCGCGGAGAGCGCCTCATACGCCGCAATCCCGCTGGTCCACAGCGTATCCCCCCCGGTTTCCGGCAGCAGCTTCGCCGCCAGAATCGCCCCGGCGGGCGGCGTCTCGATAAAGGTCACGTCGGTATGCCAGTTGTCGTTGTCCGGCGGGTTATCGTTGTGGGTATCCAGAACGATAATCTCCTCCACCCCCTCCGCATGCGGATAGACAGGGTGGATATGCAGATCGCCAAAGCGCAGGGCCAGCGCACGCTGCTGCTGCGGGGTGATCGCCTGTTCGCGCAGGAAAACGACCTGATGGCGCAACACCGCGTGGTACAGCTGCTCGAACTGGTTATCGCTCAGCGGACGGGTCACATCCAGGCCCGACACCTGCGCGCCAATGTACGGCCCCAGCGGGGTAATAGTCAGACGTTCACTCATTGTATTTCTCCATGCCAGGGCGTCAGGCGGCGCTGTAACGCGCGCAGCCCCAGTTCTAATCCGAAGGCGATCGCGGCGATCACCGCGATCCCTGCCAGCACCACGTCAGTCGCCAGGAACTCTCCCGCCGACTGCACCATAAACCCAAGGCCGCGCGTGGCCGCAATCAGCTCTGCCGCCACCAGCGTGGACCAGCCCACGCCGAGACCGATGCGCAGCCCGGTTAAAATCTCCGGCTGCGCGCCCGGTAAAATCACGAACAGCAGCACCTGCGTGCGGCTGGCCCCCAGCGACTGCGCCGCGCGGATCCGCACCTGCTGGGCGCTCTTCACGCCAGCCAGCGCCGACATGGCAACCGGAGCGAAAATGGCCAGATAAATCAGCAGGATTTTTGACGTTTCACCGATGCCAAACCAGATCACCATCAGCGGCAGATAGGCCAGCGGCGGCACCGGACGGTAAAGCTCAATCAGCGGATCGAGAATACCGCGCACCGTCGGGCTTAAGCCCATCGCGATCCCGACCGGTATCCCGATAATTACCGCTGCCAGCAGCGCCACCAGAATACGCGCCAGACTGGCTCCAAGATGCTGCCAGAGCGTGGCATCCATAAAGCCCTGCGGCCCGGCGATGGTAATGAGTTTGGCCAGCACCTGGCCCGGCGGCGGCAGAAACAGCGGGCTGACCCACTGCTGGGCAGCAACCGCCCACCACACCGCCAGCAGCACCAGCAGCGTACCGACGCTCAACGTGATTTGGCGCGAGAAAGGCCAGCGCAGCGCCAGACGCGTGCGGCGCGTTTTTTCACTGAAGACGATGCTCATGAGAAAGCCTCCCGTTGTTCAAACACGCGGCTTAAGACGTATTCACGCTGTTCGATAAACAGCGGATCGGATTTGATGCTGCGCACGGGCTCTCCCGCGACGTAACGGCGGGCGAAATCCAGCGGCAAGCGCTCCAGCACGCGGCCCGGCCCCGGCGAGAGCAGCACCAGCTCCGTCGCTATAAACACCGCCTCTTCGATATCGTGGGTAATCAACAGCACCTGCTTGCCCGTCTCGTGCCACAGGCGCAGCAGCAGGGTTTGCATCTGCTCGCGGGTGAAGGCATCCAGCGCCCCGAACGGCTCGTCCAGCAGCAACAGCTGCGGATTCGCTGCCAGCGCGCGGGCAATACCGACGCGCTGCCGCTGGCCGCCGGAAAGCTGCCAGATAAAGCGTTTTCCCGCCCCTTCCAGCCCCACTTTTTTCAGCATCGCCCGCGCCGTTTCCAGCCGCTGTTCGCGGTTGATGCCCGCAAGCTGTAGCCCAAACGCCACGTTTTCCTGCACGTTGCGCCAGGGAAGCAATCCTTCGTTCTGGAAGACCACGCCGCGCTCGGCGCCCGGGCCTTCCACCTTTTTGCCTTCCAGTTGGATGGTGCCATGCTGATAAGGGACAAACCCAGCGATCAGATTCAGCAGCGTGGTTTTTCCGCACCCGGACGGGCCCAGCACCACCAGCAGCTCACCGCTGTCCAGCGTCAGGTTGATGTCCTCCAGCGCGGGTTTCCCGCCGTAATCGGCGTACAGGTTCGTAATATTCAGCATGGCGTACTCCTTATTTCACAAAACGATCGGTCACGTACTGGCTGTAATCCGCCGCTACCGCAGGCACTTTGCCCTGCTCTTTCAGGAAGGTGGCGGTATCCACAATCGCTTTGTTCACCGGCCCGGTCAGCTGCTGCACCTGCTGCGCGGGCGTCAGATAGGTATTGCCTTTCACCAGCCCCGGCACGTCCGCTTCCGGCACGCCGCTCAGGCGGGAGAGTTTTTCCAGGTTGGCGGGCTGCTTCAGCCATTCATCCGGGTTGCTGATATACGGCTGCTGGGCGTCAATCGCGCTTTTGGCGAAGGCTTTCACCACTTCAGGATGTTTCTCGGCGAAGTCCTTGCGCACGACCCACACGTCGAGGGTTGGCGCGCCCCACTGGCCCACTTTTTCAGAGTCCGTCAGCACGGTGCCGTCTTTTTCCAGTTCGTTCACTGCCGGAGCCCAGACGTAAGCCCCGTCAATATCCCCGCGCTGCCAGGCGGCGATAATCGCCGGCGGCTGCAGGTTGATGATTTGTACCTGACCCGGCTTGATGCCCCAGTGTTTTAGCGCCGCCAGCAGGCTGTAGTGGGTGGTGGAGATGAACGGCACGGCGATGCGTTTGCCGATCAGATCTTCCGGTTTGGTGATGTTCTTCTTCACCACCAGCGCTTCAGAGTTACCGAGCTGCGAGGCGAGCAGGAAAACCTCGATCGGCACCTGCTGGCTGGCCGCAACCGCCAGCGGGCTGGAGCCGATATTGCCGATCTGCACGTCGCCGGAGGCTAACGCACGCACGACGGACGCCCCGCTGTCGAACTTGCGCCAGTCGACTTTCGCGCCGCTCTCTTTCGCAAAGGTGTTGTCCGCCTGCGCGACTTTCGCCGGTTCCGCAGAGGTTTGATACGCGACGGTGACGTCCACCGCCTGCGCCTGAAATGCCCACAGCGCCAGTGCGCCGAGAAGTGTGATTCGCGATGAAATTGCCATAATGTCTGCTCCCCTTGTTGTTATGAGGGCAGTATTTCCGGCGCGGGAATTTTGATAAAGGAATAAAAATGAATCGCTCATAACGATTCGTTTTTAGATAAAAAGCGGGAAAGGATAGCGAATTTTGTGCGGTTCGTTTTTTTCCCTCTCCCCGTGGGCGGAGGGTTACCCAGTAATTTTTTCATCTGAAGCGATGCATGTGGTATCTGGAAAATAAATGGCTTAAAGCGATGTTTCGGTCCGGCTGTAAATCGCCGAAGCGTTTCCGTAAGGCCGGGGCGAGGCGCACGGATGCGCCGAGAGGGCGTGGCCTGCAGGGATGCAGGCTCATGCCCGACCCGATAGCCTGAAGGAATAAGCTGAGGGCACCGCGAAGCGGCGATTTACCGCCGGGAGCCCGGGTCGCCAGGGCGGCGGCGATTGAGCCGCCCTGGCACGTTCACAGGCCATGTCGTTACAAAGTAGCAAGGAACATGAAGTGAACGGAATGACCACCACAGCCGTATGTTCCCCCTCACCCCAGCCCTCTCCCTTGAGGGAGAGGGAGCCGTCCGTGGAGGTATTATTATGTGGGGATCCCTCAGCCTCGTGGGAGGGGATCAAGGTGAGGGCATCAGCGCTGCGCGTTCAGCTCAGCAATGTCTTTCGGCGTGGTGCGACAGCATCCGCCAATCAGCTTCGCGCCGGCTTCCAGCCACTGCGGCAGATACCCTACCAGCGTCTCGCACGCTTCGCCGTGGTGGTGCCAGGTTTTGGTTATCGCGTCATAATGCTCGCCCGAGTTCGGATAGACCACCAGCGGCAGCGACGTCAGGCTTTGCAGATGCTTCAGCGCCGCGGTAGTGTTTTCCAGGGCGATGCAGTTAATGCCCAGCGCGACAATCTGCGGAGAGTTTGCCAGCGCGCTGACCACCTCGCGCAGCGGCGTGCCGTCGCTCAGGTGCTCGCTGTCGCGTAAGGTGAACGAGAACCACGCCCGGGCGCGGGGGTACCCGGCCAGAAGCGCCGCCAGCGCCTTGATCTCCACAAACGAAGGCAGCGTTTCGCAGGCCAACAGGTCAGCGCCCGCATCCAGCAGCGCTTCCACGCGCGGACGGTGGAAGGCAGTAAACTCCTCGATGCTGCGCACGTAGTCGCCGCGATACTCTGAGCCATCCGCCAGATACGCGCCGTACGGCCCCACGGAGCCCGCCACCAGCAGCGTGCCCGCATGCGGGTTTTCAGCCAGATACGCTTCGCGCGCCTTACGCGCCAGCTCCACGCTTTTACCGATCAGCGCGCGGGACTGCGCTTCGTCCAGACCGCGCGCCGCAAACCCCGCAGGCGTGGCCTGATAGCTGGCGGTGATCGCCACCTGCGCGCCCGCCCGGTAGTAATCGAGATGCACTTCGCGAATGAGTTCCGGGTTTTCCACCAGCACTTTGGCTGACCAGAGGCTGTCTGCCAGGTTACAGCCGCGCGCTTCCAGCTCCGTCGCCATCGCGCCATCCAGCACCACAAACGGCTGTTTTTCAAGGATGGCGGTAAGCGGGTTATTCTGCGACATGTTCAGGCTCCTGCGATGTCATATTTCGGGTCAGGTAGTACGCACCATAACACAGGGCGACAAACGGAAGCCCGCAATAAAGGGCAATGCGCTGGCTTGGGTCAAACCACAGGCCGACACAGGCCACCACGCAGAGGATAAAACCGAGCACCGGCACCAGCGGATACCACGGCGCGCGGTACTGCAGCGCAGAGAGCGGCTGGCCGGACTGCAGATGACGGCGACGGAAAACGAAGTGCGACGCGCAGATGCTGATCCACACCGCCACCACCGCAAAGCCAGAAATCGCCGAGAGCGCGACAAACACCGTGTCCGGGGCCACGACGCTTGAGAACAGCGCCAGCACGCCGCCGAGCATAGAGACCGAGAGCGCCGTCAGCGGCACGCCGTTTTTGTTCACGCGGGCAAAGCAGCGCGGCAGCGTTTTCTCGTTCGACAGCGACCACAGCATGCGCCCGGAAGCGTACAGGCCCGAGTTCGCCGCCGAGAGGATCGCCGTCAGGATCACGAAGTTAACGATGTCAGCCGCGTAAGGAATACCGACCTTTTCAAACACCAGCACGAACGGGCTCTTTTCCACGCCCGCCTGCTGCATCGGGATCAGCGCCGCCAGCACAAACACGGTGCCGATGAAGAAGATAATCAGGCGCGCAATGGTGGTGCGGATCGCAACCGGAATCACCTTGTGCGGATTTTCCGTTTCGCCCGCCGCGATGCCGATGAGCTCCGTCCCGGAGAAGGCAAAGTTCACCGCCACCATGGTCATCAGGATCGGCAGGCCGCCGTGCGGGAACCAGCCTTCGGCGGTGATGTTGCTTAAGCCCGGCGCGGGGGAACCGTCCTGCATCGGGATAAAGCCAAAGACCGCCGCCCCGCCAAGGATAATAAAGGCGATAATGGTGATGACTTTCACCAGGGAGAACCAGAATTCGCCTTCCGCAAAAAAGCGCGTAGAGATGACGTTCAGGCCAAAAATCACCACGCAGAAGACCACGCACCAGGCCCAGACGGGCACCTGGGGGAACCAGTACTGCATGCAGAACCCCGCGGCGGTGAAGCTGGAGCCGAGCGCCACCGTCCAGGTGAGCCAGTAGAGCCACGCCACGGTGTAGCCCGTCGCCGGGCCAAGATAGCGGGCGGCGTAAACGTGGAACGCGCCGGTTTCCGGCATCGCCACGGAAAGCTCGCCCAGACACTGCATCACCAACCAGACCACCAGCGCGCCTATCAGGTACGCCAGCAGCGTGCCCGCCGCCCCGGTCGTTGAAATGATGTATCCGGTATTGAAGAATAACCCTGTCCCAATCACGCCACCCAGCGAGAGCATAATCAGGTGGCGCGTTTTCATGGTGCGCTTAAGCTGCCCATTTTCTTGTTGTGTTTGCATATTACCTTCTATACGTATGGACATCTAAACATCCAAAGAAGGTGTGTTATACCGCGATTGTTAATAAAAAGCTAGATGACCAGACGCAAACGGGCACGCCTCGCGCTGAGTCTGGGGTGGGTCGTGAGGATCACATAGAGAATCGGACGCCAGGCCATAAGCACCTCCGCAAGCAGATACTTACAGCATGGTGCGGGAAGCGGCGATCTTCGGTCAGCCGAAAGTGGTAACGATGAACCCTCGGATCATACTTTTACGCTTCCCTCATGGTATGTCGCCACCAGGCAGGCATCATGTCGTCGAAGGAGTGATTTTCCGGGGCAAACTCCGACTGGTCCGGATCGTCAAACACGCCAGTAAATAAGGCAACGGTGGGTGAATCATCAATCGCGCCAATTGAACTGCCGCAGGTGGGGCAAAACGCCCGGCTGGAGTAGTCCGACGATCGCCATGTCGCCGGACGTCCGCCCGGACCGATCCACTGCACGTTTTCCGCCGGAAACTCAATCCATACGACGGTTTGTGCGCCGGTGTGTTTCTGACAGATATCGCACGAGCAGGTGTGCACATTGCCCCCATTCGCAGCGGTAAAGCGAACCGAGCCGCATAAGCACCCACCTGAAAAGACCTTTTCCATGCTGTCGTCCTGAGCTGTTTAAAATCTCATCAAAACATAACACATTATTGAGGTCTGTATGCCGGGTCAGACGCGAAGCCATCGCCCGGCACGCCAGCGGCAGAATTATTGGTAAATCCTCAAATCAGTTCTATAGTCGACTCTGCTTATTCGTTACCAGGAATCACTATGCGCTTTAATGGACTGACCAAAGGTTTCTTCATTTTTATTCTCGCCCTCGTCACCTGGGCCTTCTTCGACATACTGTCGCCCTACTTCTCCGCGATACTCTGGGCCGCCATTCTGACCGTCATCTTTAACCCGGTAAAAAACAGGCTGCGCGCCGCGCTGGGGGATCGCAACGGGCTTGCCTCGCTGTTGACCATTGGCATTATCTGCCTGATCGTCTTTATACCGTTGATGGTTATCCTCTCCTCGCTCGCCATTGAGCTGAACATGGTTTACACGAAGCTTCAGGAGAACAACACCCAGTTCCCGGAAGTGGTGGCGAGCATCTTTAACCATCTGCCTGACTGGGCCAGCGGCTTCCTGGCGGATCACAACCTGACCAACGCGGCGCAGATCCAGAAAAAACTCTCTGATGTCGCCCTGCAGGGCGGGCAATATCTCGCCGGCAGCGCGTTTCTGATTGGCAAGGGCACGTTTGGCTTTGCGATTAGCTTCGGCATCATGCTTTATCTGCTGTTCTTCCTGCTGAAAGACGGCCCGTATCTGGTGCGCCAAATCCTCGACTCCCTGCCGCTGTCTGATTTCGCCAAGCAGCACCTGTTCGCCAAATTCGTCGGCGTGTCGCGTGCCACGGTAAAAGGTACGGCGGCGGTGGCGGTGGTTCAGGGCATCCTCGGCGGGATTGCGTTTGCTATTGCCGGTATTGACGGCAGCGTGCTCTGGGGCGCGCTGATGGCCTTCCTCTCGCTGGTTCCCGCCATCGGCTCGGCGATTGTCTGGGTGCCGGCCGCCATTTTCCTGTTCGCCACCCATCAGCTTTGGCAAGGGCTGTTTATTGTCGGCTTCTTCGTGATTATCGTCGGGCTGGTGGACAATATCCTGCGCCCGCTGCTGGTCGGGAAAGACACCAAAATGCCGGACTACCTGATTCTGATCTCCACCCTCGGCGGCATGGAGCTGTACGGCATTAACGGCTTTGTGATTGGGCCGCTCATTGCCGCGCTGTTTATCGCCTGCTGGAACCTCTTCTCAGGGCGCGATCACGAAGGTAACGCCGAAGAGCTGGACCCCGACTTCATCGAAGAAGGAAAAAATCCTCCAGAATTGTGAGGATGTGACGATATAGACCACACCAGGCGGCGCTGTGCCGCCTTTTTTTTCGCCTTAAATCAAACGTTTTCTATAATTTGAAAGAACGCCATCCTACTCATGTCGTAAAAGGATCATCAGGTGCGAATCGCGACGATAACAAACTGGGCCTATGGTGCCACGGTCTGCCTGACCATCGCCTCCGGCATCATCATGCTGATGGCGTCCAGCGCTGATACCCTCGAGCGTCAGGCCGTTGAACAACGGCAGAAATTTGATCAGCTCACGGAAGATATCGAAACCGATATCTGGGCCCAGTCTGATTTAGCACGGCTGTACGTCATTAAAAAAGATCCTCAGGTTCTCAAGGAATATAACCAGGCGGAAAACAGCCTGAAGAGCATCGAGCTTCGGCTGGAAAAGTTGCAGGATAACGGCGCATCGGATGAAGAACTGGCCCTGCTGCATGAAGGGATAAAGATCGTCGATGAGCTGCAGGACGAGCAGCAAACCGCCCTTTCCAGCCTTGAGCGAGGAGAAGACGCGCAGGCCGTTGCGCTGCTCTACGGTGCGCCCTATGAGCAGGAGCTGGAGCGCGCGCAGAGCCAGCTCGATCACTTCCGCCAGATACTCGACAAACGCGTCATCGCCTCCGTTCAGGACGCGACAAAAAAATCGAAAGCGCTGCGTACGGCCTCTGAGCTGATGGTCGGCCTGACCGCCCTGCTGTTCCTGTTTGTTCTCGGCTTTATATTAAAGCGCCGCGTGCTGCGCCCCGTGGTGCGCCTGAGCGACGTGGTGCATCGCCTGGCATCCCAGGATTACGCGGTTGAAACGCCCAATTTCAACCAGATAGATGAGATTGGCGACATGGCCCAGGCCATCCGCATCTTCCGCGAAAACGGCCTGGCGCGACAGCGTCTGGAAAAAGAGCGCGATGCCGACTGGGCCATCCGCGAGCTGCTGGCGCGCATGACCCAGCGGCTGCAGGGGTGTGAGAACTTTAACGATGTGATTAACGTGGCGGAGCTGTTTGCGCCTAATATCGCGCCGGGGATCGCGGGGCGACTTTACGTCCTTGACCGGGAGCCATGGCAGATGCGCTGCGTCGCACACTGGCTTTCACCTGTTGGTGAAGAGACGAGCTTCCACCCGGACGAGTGCTGGGCCGTGCGTCGCGGGCAGAGCCACCCGCCGGTAAACGGTGAGCCGGATATCGCCTGCTACCATCTTCCGGCATCGCAAGCTGAAAGCTCGCTGTGCGTGCCGCTTATCGCCCAGGGCGAGGCCATTGGCCTGCTCTCCTTCCAGAATATTACGGCGGACAACGCCCCTTCCCGCGCCTATCTGGAGCTGATGGCCGAAGCGCTCGGGCTGGCGCTGGCCAACCAGCGTCTGCGCGACGCGTTGCTGGAAAAAGCCTTGTTCGACCCGCTCACCGGCCTGCGTAATCGTCATCATCTGGAAGATACCCTGCAAACCCAAACGGCACAGGCGATGCGCACCGGCGAGCCGTTAAGCTGCATGATGATCGACATCGATCACTTCAAGAGCATCAATGACCGCTTCGGCCATGAAGCGGGCGATCAGGTGATTAAAAGCGTGGCGTCAATTGTCCAGCGTGCCGCCCATGACAACGGACTCGCATTCCGCTACGGGGGCGAGGAGTTTCTGGTCCTGCTTCCCGGTGCCGATGAACCAGAAGCGCACGCCTGCGCGCAGAAGATTTACAATAGCGTGCATGAGCTGTCGCTTCGCTACGGGCTGACCGAGATTGGGCCGGTGGATGTGTCGATTGGCATTGCCAGCTACCCGCAACATGCCCAGACTGACAACCTGCTGCGCGCCGCGGATGTGGCCTTGTACCGGGCGAAAGAGCTGGGCCGCGCGCGGATTGTGAGCTTTGGGATGCTGGAGGCGGGTTAGCTATTATTTTCACGCCACTGCTTTACCATCTCATCCGTAACTTCATTTTTATAACAAATGGGAGCATAGCCTCCCGCTTTACTCCATGCGCTGCGTCTGCCGCAGGCGCTTCCGTTTCTGGCCCGGTTAAAAGGACAGGCGCATACTCCGGGATAAGATGCGATCGACTCTGCAATAACGTTCTCTTTAACCTGTTCACTGGAAACTGAACTGTTTTTTGCCATAGCGATGTCCGCAACAAAAAAGCAGCACACAGCGCAAAGCACCATCAAGAATGGTCTTTTTTTCATTTTTTGATTCGTTTTAAGGAAAGGTGTGCACACGATAAGCGGCGAATGAAAGAGATAATCTGATTTACATCAATGAATCTAATTCGTCAGGAACAACAAACCTTACACGTTCTCGCTTGAGAAATAGAAAAGTTTAAATTACATATTTCGTCACTATTTCTCAGTAAGAACCTGTCCTGCCACAATTACCGTTGTGATAAGTAGCCCTCCTTTGTGACGGCGAAAAGGTTTAAACTTTTCGTGATATTCTTTCTTTACGCCCCTTAATTTTTATACTCAAACCATATTCGCCACTGTATTAACACATGTCACGCGCAATACGTTGTGCATGACATGTGAAGATATTTTGTTATGGAAAAACGTCTATGTCGAAACTGGATTTGAGATCCAAAAAAACCTGGGGCGCGCTGGCATCGATCGCCGTTGTCGCCGGTACGCTGGCATTTGCTTTTGCATGGACGGCGGGCTGGCTTGGTTCACGCACGGTCAGCCAGGCACTGGTGGGTGAAACACCGAAACCCTTCCCGCCGGGTTTTCGCCGCGCGCATGGAAAAGGCATCTGCTTTGCTGGCACCTTTACGCCAAACGGCTCGGCAAATTCTCTTTCAACCTCCCGCCTCTTCTCACAGCAGGAAGTGCCCGTGGTGGGCCGATTCTCTATTGGTACTGGCGATCCCCATGCCCCGGATAGTACGACCAAAACCCTGAGCATGGCGCTGCTGCTGAAGACAGATGACAAGCAGCAATGGCGAATGGCGATGAACAACGAGCCTTTCTTCGCCACGCACAGTCCGGAAGGTTTTCTGGCCTTGCGAAAAGCCACGGCTGTCGATGCAGCCACTGGCAAACCGGATCCACAGCGTCTCGCAG
Organism: Enterobacter sp. E20; assembly: GCF_000801755.2. Taxonomy (NCBI): domain Bacteria; kingdom Pseudomonadati; phylum Pseudomonadota; class Gammaproteobacteria; order Enterobacterales; family Enterobacteriaceae; genus Enterobacter; species Enterobacter sp. E20. Next base: position 919,945 of record NZ_CP012999.1, on the reverse strand, counting down.
ACTTTTTGAAAGCGTACCCGGAGGCGAAGAAATACCTTAAATGGGCGGCACAAAAACCCGCGCCCGGCAGCTTCGCGGGCGCGACGTTTTACAGCATTAACGCCTTTTATCTTGTGAACTCGCAGGGAGATCGCCAGGCCGTTCGCTGGATGATGCGTCCGCACGAGCCTTTCCTTTCTATGAGCGATGAACAACGACAGAAAGCCAATGACAACTTCCTGTTCGAAAACCTGCGTCAGCGCCTGGCGCAGAAGCCACTCTATTGGGATTACGTTTTGCAGCTCGCACAGCGGGGCGATCCGGTGGATGACCCTTCCCAGCCATGGCCGGACGATCGCAAACAGATGGTTGCCGGCACGCTGGAAGTGACGCGTGTCGAAGCACAATCCGAGGGCGCGTGCCGCGACGTTAACTTTGACCCTTCGATTGTTCCTGCAGGCGTTGCAGTGTCTGATGATCCCATCTTAAACGCCCGTTCCGCTGCCTATTCCCACTCTTTCAGTCGCCGTGAGCGGGAAATCGGCTACGGCAAGGCCACCGAAGCTGTGCAAAAGCAGGAGGTAAAATGAGCTCGAATAAAGATATGCGAGAGCACGCGCCGCAGCATTTCAATATCCTGGCGCGAAGCCTGCATTGGCTGATGGCGGTGATGATCCTGGCCATGCTTTTCATCGGTGCCGCAATGATGACGTCGTTACATCACCGGATTTGGTTAATCGACCTGCACCGGCCGCTGGGTGTCGCCATTTTACTGCTGGCACTGGTGCGTCTGGTCAACCGGCTCCTTAGCCGGACGCCCCCACTTCCTGCTGATTTGCCCGTCTGGCAGGTGCTTGCAGCAAAGGCATCACACTGGATGCTGTATGGGTTAATGCTGGCAATGCCGCTGCTGGGCTGGGCGCAACTGTCGGCAGCCGGGCTGCCGATTGTGATGTTTAGTGGCGTCAACCTGCCGGCGATTGCCCCGAACAGTCCAGCACTGTATGCCTGGTGTCACGACGCCCATAGCCTTCTGGCAAAGTTGCTTTTTGCTGTGGTGCTGGTCCATATCTCTGCCGCACTCGTTCATGCGTGGATCTACCGGGACGCAGTGTTTTCCAGCATGGCGAAAGGGGGGAAGTCGGCGTCAGCCATCCAGGATGACATGAAGTAAGGCAAGCGATATGGGACACGCACCATCAGAATGGTCGTGTCCTCGCTTATCGTCGTCATCCTGAAACAACGGACACAACCGGGGTGCGTATTTAGTCTCCAGATTCGCGCCCCAAAAAGCCAAGGACATCCTAAAATTGTCGCGGAAGTTCATATCCATCAATTAAAGCGATTATTTTTTAAACAGAAGAGCATTTATGCCCGCAATTTTAGCTTTTATCAAAAAGTTAAGCGTCGCTCTAGTATCAAACACCCTGTCACCCGCAACGCCTAACCCATTGATTAAAATGGGTTTATATCAACAAAAACGATAAAACCCCTTACTCCTCAACAAAATATATAAACTCGTGTGATATCTAAATTATAATTCTTATACTTATGTTCAAAAGGTGGAGGTCAAAATGCGATTAACCCTACTGCTGTTATGCTGTCTCGTACAAAGTGTAACCTGGGCTGGCGACCTGCCAAAACCAGTTGGTAAACCCATTTTAACGATTTACGGTAATATAGAAAATACCAATGAAAATGGAAAAGCAGTGTTTGATCTCGCCAGCCTTGAAAAACTCGGAGTAGTGAGTTTCGAGACGACATCTCCCTGGTATAATGGTCGTACGAAGTTTGAGGGTGTTCCAATGAACAAACTCATGGAGTATGTGGGTGCGAAGGGAACTAACGTTAATGTTATTGCGCTCAATGATTACTCTACCGTGATCCCTCTCAGCGACTTTAAAAAATACAACGCCATACTTGCCTTAAAGGTCAATGGCGAATATATGCGCATCCGCGATAAAGGCCCATCGTTCATTGTATACCCCTATGACAGTCTTCCTGAGTTGAATAATCAGATTTATTACTCACGATCAGCATGGCAGGTTAGCAAAATGAAGATTGAGTAGTCGTTCAGGAGAACATAATGAACAGGATACTGGTTGGTATCATTTTTTCTCTTTTTATCACGACAGGATATATTGCATTCCTTGTTTACGATCGACAGCAGGAATTGCAAAAACTGACTCAATACACTGAGTCCTGGTCCGTGGCACAACTGGTATCAGAGTATTACCGTTTTGAATCATGGCTTGGTCTATACGCAACCGATACCGATGACGTTACGATAGACCAGGTCCGCATGCGTCTTGAAATTATGCTAAGCCAGAGCGATTTAATGAAAGGGGGAGATTTAGGTCGCTATATTGACAGTGATAAAGCGCATCAGGAGCTCGCTTTGCGCTTAGAGAAAATACTGGCCTATCTGGATAACCATCTTGAAAAAATGAGCCACTCAGAGCTACAGGCATACCTGAAAAATATGCATGACCTTGATGCGCCACTGAGCCAGCTTTCAGCAACGGCATTGACGAAAGATATTAACACGGTTAATGAATCCAACCATAAAATACAGATTCTTTATTATATTTATTCGGTGCTTTCATTATTACTGGTGATATTAAGCTTTATTCTGGGTTTCTTAATGATCTACCAGAATAAAAACATTCTCAAAGCGCACATGCAGGTTAAAAGCCTTGCTGACGAGCTTCAGATATCAAAAGAAACGCTGCAAATTCAGAACTCGAAGCTGGAATATGATGTTTATCATGACTCCCTCACCGGCATGAAAAACCGTCTTTTCTTCTGGGACGATCTCAACAAAATTAATCTTCAGGCAGATAAAAACCACATCCCCGTCACGGTGATGTTATTTGATTTAGACCGCTTCAAAGAGGTCAACGATACCTATGGCCATGATGCCGGAGATTTGCTGTTGAATCAGGTATCCAGACGCCTCACCTCAATGAGCAGCGCCACTGATACCTTTTACCGTTTGGGCGGAGACGAGTTCGCCCTTTTGTCCAGTGGCCTCACTGAAGCTGCCGCCGTTTCGCGTGCCAAAGAAATCAGCGAACATATCAGCCAGCCCTATACGATTAATAACCAGCTGATAAAAATCGCCACCTGTGTGGGTATCGTTTTATCTGATAATGAACGGCGCTCTGACTACCTTTATAAATTTGCCGATCTGGCGCTCTACGAAGCCAAAAAAGAGGGCTCACAGCAGATAAAAGTCTTCCGTCAGTGGATGCTGCAAAAGTTACAGGAAAGCAGAACCCTTGAACATGATATGGCACTGGCGATCGATAACCATGAATTCGTTGTTTATTACCAGCCTATTGTCGATTCATTCAGCAATGAAATTTACGGCTATGAAGCGCTTATTCGCTGGATACACCCGGTGAAGGGGATACTGTCACCCGATTACTTTATTTCCGTCGCTGAGAAAACGGGGATGATCAACCAGATCGGCAAAACCGTGCTGGAGCTTGCCTGCCGGGAAGCGGTTTCCTGGGCGGTTCCGGCAAGGATCTCTGTGAACGTCTCACCCGTTCAGCTGGGCACGAAATCCTTTACGGCAATGGTACAGTCCATCCTGAAGGAGACTGGACTTCCGGCAAACCGTCTTGAATTAGAGGTTACGGAGTCATCGCTCTTCAGCGACAGCAACACGCCGATCACTATTCTCAAAAAGCTGAGAACGCTGGGTGTAAGAATTTCAATCGATGATTTCGGGACGGGTTATTCGTCGCTCTCACGTCTGAGTGAACTGAATTTTGATAAAATTAAAATCGACAAATCCTTTGTGAACCCGATATCCACGCAGGATGATGCCCTTAATATCGTTAAATTGATAACCGGCATGGCGAAGAGCCTCAATATGAGGGTCATTGCAGAAGGTGTTGAAACCGAAGCGCAGCTTGAACGTCTTCAGGCGCTAGGCTGCGATCTCGTGCAGGGATATCTGTTCGGAAAACCACAGGCTGAGATTGACAGGAAGATTAGATACGGTTGAAATGGTTGCGCGGCTTTTTCTGGCCTAAAACCCTTTAGTCGATTGATAATCAAAGGTTAAACAATGAAAAAAACAGCCCCGGAATATACGCCTGTTGATTTATCTCGTTGGGCCAGGAAGGAGCATTTTGAAGTATTCCAGTCATTTGCTGAGTGTACAATTAACCAAACGGTTCTGATCGACATCACCGCGCTGCGAAAACATATCAAAAAGGTCGGCTGGAAATTTTACCCGACGATTATTTTCCTCCTCTCTAAAATCATGAACCGGCATCCGGAATTCCGTATGGCCATGAAGGATAATGAGCTTGTCATATGGAATGAAATTCATCCGAGCTATACCATTTTCCACCCTGAAACAGAGACCTTTTCGTCATTGTGGAGCCATTTCGACGGCAATATTCATCACTTCCAGAACACTTATGCAGAAGACATTGCGCGCTATGGTAATAACCTTTCTTACTGGCCTAAGGAAGAGTCCCGGGAAAATGTCTTTTTCGTATCGTCTATTCCCTGGGTAACGTTTACGAACTTTACGATGAACATTGCGCACATGAAGAACTTCTTTTCCCCGATGTTCACGTTTGGAAAATACTACGAGCAGGATGGGAAAGTGCTGTTGCCGCTCGCGGTGCAGGTCCATCATTCGGTGTGCGATGGTTTCCATGTGGCAAGAATTTTTAATGAGTTGCAGGAGATGTGTGATGGTTTGCCGGAGCTGTCGGAGGGACTAAATAGCTGATACGCCGAAGGCAATTTTAAAAGAAGGTGCGATAATAAGAATAAAACAAAACACTAAAACATTGATTTTAAATAATAAAAATAAAACAAAAACCTAAACATGCCCCCAAAAATGCCCCCACAACTAATCACCGTGTAGAAGCATCTCTGAAGGATGCTTTTAACTGTTTACGATTGTTACCAGCGTTCAAGGCGGCTTGTTAGATCTTTATGAAGCTCCATTTGTTCTTCTTGCCATGCACTCGTCCATTTCCATTCAGGACTTCTTGGTTTACAGTCTTGGCAATCTTTACAGAATTCACTTTGGAATCCACCTAAGGGTTTTGAATTATAAATGTCGTCTAACCTCCAACCGCCCATTACATGATTTTTTTTCAAGCATACAAGATATTTCATAGCAGCCGAGTATAAGCCAACCATCATGGCAGGAATGCCAACGGAGCGTGAACCCATCATAATTAAATGTTCACAATTTTTTATAACGCGTTCGGGATTATAATCAAGTAATCCCTGTTTTATAATCCGTCCCATCTCATCTTCAGGATCATCTATCTTGAATCCCAACTGCTTTGCACGGCTTGTGAAAAAATCAATTTCACTATCAGGATCACTCCGTTCCATGAAAGTAGTCTTGTGCTTAGAGATTTTCTCAAGTGCTAAATTTAAGCTGGACTTTATGTCCTCATTGTTAATAAATTCTAATTTTGCCCTTGCTTCACGAAAATATTTTTCATAATCATCACGATTAGTGCTAACAGTAGCATAGATTAATATAAACTTCCCATATAAGGCTTCATTCCCTTGCACCTTACATATTTCCATTGCCAAATCCAAACAATAATCTATCCAATTAAACAAATATTCCGAAGATTCAATTCGTTCATCTATTTTGAGTCTTTGCGCATACACCCCTAATTTAATAGCAACGCGTGATATAGCATCGGTAAAAAAATTGTCATTGCCCTGCAACACCATTTTATTAATTGAAGAGATTGTTTTTTGTACATGATTTGCAGTCGCAGTTGCAATTCTATCGTTCTCATGGTTAAGCATCCATGAAGTCAATTCATCATGCGAAGTATTTCTCTTTGTAATAACAGCATGATAATCTGTCTCAATCAACTTATCTATAATGAAAGATCTCATTAAGAAAACAACATACATTCTGTAATTTCCGTTTTTCCTTTCATTACGCACAAGTCCAATTAATGCATTATAAAGATTGAATAAATGTTCATCTTTCATTTCTTCGTTCTGTAATGCATGTATATAAGCCTGCTCTATATATATTGCAGAGTTAAATCTTGTATCGAACAACTCTGAAGCTGACTCGAAAGTAATTTTAGCCTTATTGAAAAGCTCCTTATAACTCTTCGATTTTAATAACCGATCATATTGTTCAATATATAGATAAAAATTAAACTCTTTATTCCTTTTAATTAAATCATCGATGAGCTTAGTGGGGCTATTTTTTAGCATTTGGTTAATGGGCGTGTTTATTTTATTTAACGAGTTTATTTTCATCCATGTCATATTATCCATTACGGCGCGTATAAGTGCATTACTACCGTCAGGCAAATTATTTCCGCATGGGATATGAATTGTGATGCTCTTCTTTCCTTCACCATTAGCTATTGCCAATCTGCCACTTAAATTTTGATCATCTTGCAAACTACACCAATAAACTTTTTTTGTAGTAACATCTACAACAACCAAAATAATTGGAACATCCAGTTGATTCATGTAATAGTTTAATCTCTCTGTTGAAAGGCTAAACGAAGCAATATCACCCCCATTAATTATAGAAACATTCTCCTGCCCTTTAATTTGAGCTTTAAATATAAAACCTGTAGCTTTTTCATCATCACCTATTATTTCAATCTCTGCATCAACTCCATAGTCCTCCTGATCTTCCTGGCAACGATATGCCCAGTTAATCGGAATACTGGATTGGAAAATTCTTCCCGCTGCTCTACCAATTTGCTTTGGAGTTAAGGTCATTTCTCTTACCTTTTAAGTGAGTCAATATCCACAAATTCTACTCCAAATAATAACCAGATGAGGTGGTTTTGAGCGTAAATTTCTATCAGTCTCTTGTTTTTTACATGGTTCTCCTTTAACGAGTGCATACTTGAAAAAGGCGTAACCCACCAAAATCGCACTACACCGCACCCGCCTGCGGTTTTCAGATCGCAAAAATTTTTCAGCTGGGATTTTTTACAAATGATAGCGCGAGGCCGTGCCACAACTGGGGATATACAGCGAGCAGGGAACTGAAAAGAGTGAAAAGAATTTCAGCTTTTTTCAGTTTAGCTTTACTCCAACATCTTCATCAATTGAGTTAAGATATTGATAGTAAAGAGATATAAAATTTTAAGTGAGATTATTCATGATAACTAACGGCACACTTAAAAGTTAACAAACTGATTCTTATATACATTTTTTCTTAAGCAGCTGAAATTTAATGAACCGAAGCCGGGAAAATTTTAAGTTACTCCCGGCGAACCGTTCAGTGGCTCTCTTTGGCTGCCAGTAGAAGTTCTAATGCTTTTTGTCGCTCGTCCGGTGGCAAGGCATCCATTAGATCTTTAATCCGTCCTTGGCCGCTCAAAGCGCTGGGGCAAATCGTGTGTGAATTGAGGATGGTGCCGATAATAGGAGTCGAACCTACGACCTTCGCATTACGAATGCGCTGCTCTACCAACTGAGCTATATCGGCCCTGAGAGGCCGGTTACGAGCGTAACCACGGGGCAAAAGGTTAGATCTATCCGGGTGATGCGTCAATGCCCTTTTGAATCAAACGGCTATTTTTGCATCACCCGTGATTATTTACGCACGAATCGTATCGTCACCGAAGCCGATCCACTTGTAAGTGGTCAACGCTTCCAGCCCCATCGGACCGCGCGCGTGAAGTTTCTGCGTGCTGACCGCCACCTCAGCGCCGAGGCCGAACTGGCCGCCGTCGGTGAAGCGGGTGGAGGCATTCACATATACTGCTGAAGAATCCACTTCGTTCACGAAGCGATCGGCATTGCGCAGGGTGCGCGTCAGGATCGCGTCAGAATGCTGCGTGCCGTGTTCACGAATGTGCGCAATGGCGTCGTCGAGATCGGCAACGATTTTCACGTTTAGATCCAGTGACAGGAACTCGTCGTCGTACTGCTCCGCTTTTACGGGAACAACGTTAGCCGGGCCTTCCTGAAGCAGTGCGAGCGCATTGGCGTCAGCATGCAGCGTCACGCCGCTCTCTGCCATCTGTTTGCTCAGGGCCGGCAGGAAGGTGTTTGCAATATCCTGATGCACCAGCAGCGTTTCAACGGTGTTACAGGTGCTTGGACGCTGGGTTTTCGCGTTCACGATAATCTTCAACGCCGGTTCAATCTCAGCGCTGTCGTCAACAACGATATGGCACACGCCGATACCGCCGGTGATAACCGGGATCGTCGACTGCTCGCGGCACAGCTTGTGCAGGCCCGCGCCGCCGCGTGGGATCAGCATGTCGATGTATTTGTCCATGCGCAGCATTTCGTTGACCAGCGCGCGGTCCGGGCTCTCGATCGCCTGTACGGCCCCCGCCGGTAAGCCACACTCTTCCAGAGCCTGCTGAATGACTTTCACCGTGGCGGCGTTGGTGCGCCAGGTCTCTTTCCCACCGCGCAGAATAGCGGCGTTACCGGTTTTCAGGCACAGGGAGGCAACATCCACCGTCACGTTTGGACGAGCTTCATAAATAACGCCGATGACGCCGAGCGGCACGCGGCGGCGCTCCAGGCGTAAACCGCTGTCGAGCAGCCCGCCGTCGATCACCTGCCCTACCGGGTCGGCCAGATTGCAGACCTGACGCACATCGTCGGCGATGCCTTTCAGGCGTGCCGGCGTCAGCGCCAGACGGTCGAGCATCGCTTCGCTCAAGCCGTTGCGACGCGCTTCCAGTAAATCCTGCTCGTTGGCGAGCAAAATCTCCTGAGACTGGGACTCCAGATAATCAGCGATTTTTTCCAGCACGCGGTTTTTCTCGCGGCTGGAAAGGAGCGCCAGTTTGTAAGAGGCAGCCTTCGCGGCAGCGCCCATTTGTTCCAGCATGTTCTGGCTCCTTAACGAATAATCATGTCATCGCGATGCACGGCAACCGGGCCATATTCATAGCCCAGAATGGCGTCGATCTGCTGCGAGTGGTGACCCGCGATGCGGCGCAGCGCGTCGCTGTTGTAACGGCTTACGCCGTGGGCGATGTCGCGGCCTTCGAGGTTACGGATACGGATCACTTCACCACGGGAGAAGTTACCTGTCACGCTTTTAATTCCTTTAGGAAGTAATGAACTTCCTCGTTCCAGAATCGCGGCGGTTGCCCCTTCATCGACGACGAGTTCACCAGCAGGAGGCGCGCCAAATATCCAGCGTTTGCGGTTTTCCAGCGGGGATTCCTGGGCGTGGAAGCGGGTACCGACGGAGATGCCTTCCATCACGTCGCCAATCACGCCGGGGCGGCTGCCCGCTGCAATGATGGTGTCGATACCGGCGCGGCATGCGACGTCAGCGGCCTGCAGCTTGGTCCCCATACCGCCCGTTCCGAGACCTGAAACGCTGTCACCGGCGATGGCGCGCAGCGCATCGTCGATACCGTGAACGTCGGTAATCAGCTCGGCTTCCGGATTGGAGCGCGGGTCGGCGGTGAATAGCCCCTGCTGATCGGTCAGAAGCAGTAATTTATCGGCACCGGCCAGAATCGCAGCCAGCGCCGAGAGGTTATCGTTATCACCCACTTTGATTTCAGCGGTAGCAACGGCATCGTTCTCGTTAATGACCGGAACAATGTTGTTGTCCAGCAGCGCGCGCAGGGTATCGCGGGCGTTCAGGAAGCGCTCTCTGTCTTCCATATCCGCACGCGTCAGCAGCATCTGCCCGACGTGAATACCATAGATGGAGAACAGCTGTTCCCAGAGTTGAATGAGTCGGCTTTGCCCCACGGCGGCCAGCAGCTGTTTGGAGGCGATCGTCGCGGGGAGTTCGGGGTAACCCAGGTGTTCACGCCCGGCGGCAATCGCCCCGGAGGTCACAATCACAATACGATGCCCTGCGGCATGCAGCTGAGCGCACTGACGTACAAGCTCAACAATGTGGGCGCGATTTAGGCGGCGCGATCCGCCTGTTAAAACACTGGTACCGAGTTTTACCACCAGCGTCTGGCTGTCACTCATGATTCTCTGCCGTTCAACGATAAGGGAAAGTAATGTCGAACGAACGTTTTAACAGGAGTCAGCCCCGTTGCCAACTGCCTTAGCACATCGCGAAACACTTTGTTGCGCGGGATCAGGAAGCCTAGCGGGAAATTTTGACAATTTTATTACCGAAATAATAAATCACAGTTTTTTAAAATTATTCTTAGTTTGTCATAAAAGTTTCATTCCAGAACGATAAAACCCTTCCTGTTTTTTCACGGGACTTAAGCATGAGCTTATCGTCCAGCGAATTTTTTAGCGCGTTTATAAGACAGGATCGAAAATGAAAAAGAGCACTCTGGCATTAGTGGTTATGGGCGTAGTGGCTTCTGCATCCGTTCACGCAGCTGAAGTTTATAATAAAGATGGTAATAAACTGGATGTGTACGGCAAAGTGAAAGCCATGCACTACATCAGTGATGATGCCACCAAAGATGGCGATCAGACTTACGTTCGTTTCGGTTTTAAAGGCGAAACGCAGATTAACGATCAGCTGACGGGCTATGGCCGTTGGGAATCTGAATTTGCAGGTAACAAAGCCGAGAGCGACTCTACTCAGAAAACGCGTCTGGCGTTTGCGGGCCTGAAGCTGAAAAACTTTGGTTCACTGGATTACGGTCGTAACCTGGGCGCCCTGTATGACGTCGAAGCTTGGACCGATATGTTCCCTGAGTTCGGCGGCGACTCTTCCGCGCAGACCGATAACTTCATGACCAAGCGCGCTACCGGCCTGGCCACCTACCGTAACACCGATTTCTTCGGCGTGGTTGACGGTCTGGACATGACGCTGCAGTACCAGGGCAAAAACGAGAACCGTGACGCCAAGAAACAGAACGGTGACGGTTTTGGTACCTCTCTGACCTATGACTTCGGCGGCAGCGATTTCGCCGTCAGCGGCGCCTACACCAACTCTGACCGCACCAATGCTCAGAACCTGCTGGCGCGTGGCCAGGGTCAGAAAGCAGAAGCCTGGGCAACCGGTTTGAAATATGATGCGAACGATATTTATCTGGCTGCAATGTATTCTGAAACCCGCAATATGACGCCAATTTCCGGCGGCTTTGCAAATAAAGCGCAGAACTTTGAAGTTGTCGCACAATATCAGTTCGACTTTGGTCTGCGCCCGTCCCTGGGCTATGTCCAGTCTAAAGGCAAAGATATCGAAGGTATTGGCGACGAAGATCTGGTGAAATATATTGACGTTGGCGCGACCTATTACTTCAACAAAAATATGTCCACCTTTGTTGATTATAAAATCAACCAGATTGACGACAAAAATAAACTGGGCGTGAGCAGCGATGACATCGTTGCTGTAGGTATGACCTACCAGTTCTGATGATGTGAAATAAAAAAACCGGCTTGATGCCGGTTTTTTTTGTCGGGGATTCTTGCGGTCTGGTGCCCTCACCCCGACCCTCTCCCACGGGGAGAGGGAGAAGACCATCAGGCAGTCAGCTTCACCGCTTCGCTGGAAAAGTCATCCGCGGGTTCGAACTTGAGATCCAGGGTAGCCAGCAGTGCGCGTGCCTTATCGTGAAACTCTTTTAGCGTATATTCCAGGCGGTCAATCACTTCCTGATCTTTAATCGTGGTCGCCTGCCAGTTGCCGTCTTTATTAAACAGGCCAAACTGGTAGCTATACGTAAAGCGTTTTTCCTCTGCTTCCATTTCCATCCACCAGCCCCAGAATTCACGTTTTTCGGGTGCAGGCTTCACGTTGACGCATACAGCCAGGCAGTCGAAAAAAAAGCGATTCTCTTCACACTGCTCTTCTCGAATATACGGGCCGAGAGCCATAAACTTCTTAATCAGTCTACTTTTCGGGTGTCCACTCGGTAACGTCATTGCGATCTCCTTTTGTGAAGCCACTGTTTTACCAAACCAGCGAAATTTAGCAATCTATTAACACAATCTCTGAGCGATCCAGCGCGTAATCTCTTTCAGCGATTTGTCGAAATTCTGATAGACCGGGCTGAACGGCACTTCAAGCAATTTGCCATCCGCAGATGACGAAGTGATTAATCGCGACTCTTCTTCCGGGCTGAACGGATCGTTTTTCCAGAACCCAGAGAGCATCGGCGTTGGGCAGCGACGTCCCAGCAACCCCTGCGTTTTTAACGAGTAGCGATTGAGCTCAACGCGCAGCGCTTCGTCTGATGCATCATGCATGCCAAGGCGGCTGGCCAGCACATCAAGGTACATTTCAGGTACGCTCCCCTGGCGTGCAGGATCGCTGAGCAGAGCGTGTACGACCGGGCCGAGGCAGGCGACGGCTTTCAGACGAGAAGATTCAAGATAAGCCAGACGCACCGCGACGTTCGCGCCGAAACGGAAGCCGAATGCCGCCACGCGGGTGTGGTCAACCCACGGAATATTTTCCAGCGCTTTTAGCGCATGCTGGTGCAGCAGGCTGGAATCCTGAGTCAGTTTCCATTTGGATGAGAAACCAATTGAAGGCATATCAAGCGTCAGCATCGCGATCCCTTTTGGTGCGAAGTAACGCTCATACAGGCTGTAATAATCAATTTGCAGCGAATCCAGCCCGCCGCACATGAGGACGGTCGGGAACGGACCTTCACCTTCAGGCATATGCAGGAATCCGGTAACGGACGCGCCCCCTGAAATGGTGAACTCAAGTTCACGCATCCGGCCCGGCAGGCGTTGAGCCGCCTCCTGATAGGCGCGATTCGCCAGCGCCTGAGCCTGCTCCGCCAGTTCATCCCCTTTTAAATGGGGGTAAGCGGCAATGCCGTAAAGATTAGCGGCGTGCAGCCAGTGCTTGCCGCTGCGCGTGGCATCCTCTTCCTGGCTGGCTTTTTGCTGCCAGAGCATCGCCTGTTTAGACCACTCGTAGATCCAGTTTCCGCCACGATAGCCCACCACCGTATCGTAGAGTTCGCTGTCGGTACGTTCGGCTTCACTCATCACGATACGAGCCTGCACATCAAGGATTTCACGGGGGTCGATACCGCGCCAGATCCACATCAGGCGGTTAATCATGCGATACCAGTGAGGCACGTTTTTACCGTCTAACGCGGACTGGACGGCAGGCTGGGTACCCGGATTAAAGCGACGCACCAGCGTCGACGTTTCAGGGTGTTTGAAACGGGGTTTGAAGAGAGTCTCGGTGAGATTCGCCTGCGTCATTGCGTTGCCTCCATGAATACGTCGTATAGAGACTATTGTAACGCGCGTCAGACTAAAAAAAACAACGCCCGGCATCACCGGGCGTTAAAATAATTGCGGAACGTGATTAACGACCAGAGATTGGCGGTACGAAGACCACGCCCATATCCCATGGCTGTTCAATCCAGGTATCCTGCGGGATATCAATCACGTAATCGTCAACCAGCGGGCGGCCAGCAGGCTTCGCGAAGATAGTGACGAAATGTGCTTTCGGATACATTTCGCGGATAGCGACCGCAGTACCACCGGTATCTACCAGGTCATCAATAACGATGAAGCCTTCACCGTCGCCTTCCGCACGTTTCAGCACGGTCAGCTCGCGCTGGTTGTCATGGTCATAGCTGGAGATGCAAACGGTATCGACATGACGAATACCCAGCTCACGTGCCAGCAGCGCCCCCGGTACCAGACCGCCACGGCTGACGGCAATAATGCCTTTCCACTGTTCGGAAGGCATCAGACGCGCAGCCAGTTTGCGTGCGTGAATCTGCAACATGTCCCAGGTGACGACGTATTTTTCGCTCATGTGAAGTGTCCCAGCCTGTTTTTATACGGCTTAAAAAGTGTTCGAGGGGGAAATAGGTTGCGCGAGATTATAGAGATCTGACGCACTAAAAACCAGTGTTTAGCGCCCTCTGCCTGAGTTTTTACATGCTTTATGCTACCAGCCAGCAGAGAAAGTGGTATTCTCAGTTTCATCTCGCAAGCCTGACTTGTGGTAACTATTAACCTGCTAACCCTGTGACCTGCAACCCTGTTTGCAGCGCCTCGACAAGGAGACTTATCGTGTCTGAACTGTCTCAATTATCTCCGCAGCCGCTGTGGGATATTTTTGCGAAAATCTGCTCCATTCCACACCCTTCCTACCACGAAGAACAGCTTGCCGAACATATTATGGGCTGGGCGAAGGAAAAAGGTCTGCATGCTGAACGTGACCAGGTTGGCAACATTCTGATCCGCAAACCGGCTACCGCAGGCATGGAAAACCGCAAACCGGTTGTGCTGCAGGCGCACCTGGACATGGTGCCACAGAAGAACAACGACACCGTTCACGACTTCACCAAAGACCCGATTCAACCGTACATCGACGGCGACTGGGTGAAAGCACGCGGCACTACGCTGGGCGCGGATAACGGCATCGGTATGGCCTCTGCGCTGGCCGTGCTGGCCGACGACAGCGTTGAGCACGGTCCGCTGGAAGTGCTGCTGACCATGACCGAAGAAGCGGGCATGGACGGCGCGTTCGGTCTGCAGGCGAACTGGCTGCAGGCGGACATCCTGATCAACACCGACTCTGAAGAAGAAGGCGAGATCTACATGGGCTGCGCGGGCGGGATTGATTTCATCTCTACCCTGCCGCTCTCGCGCGAAGCGATTCCTGCTGGCTTCCAGACCTTCAAGCTGACGCTGAAAGGGCTGAAAGGCGGCCACTCCGGCGGCGATATTCACCTGGGTCTGGGTAACGCCAACAAGCTGCTGGCGCGCTTCCTGGCAGGCCATGCTGCCGAGCTGGATCTGCGTCTGGTGGACTTCAACGGCGGTACCCTGCGTAACGCGATCCCGCGTGAAGCCTTCGCCACCGTAGCGGTTCCAGCGGCAAAAGCGGACGAGCTGAAAAAACTCTCCACCGTATATCTGGATATCCTGAAAAACGAACTGTCGGCGAAAGAGAAAAACCTGACCGTGGTGCTGGAATCCGTATCTACGGATAAAGACGCGCTGACCGCGCAGTCTCGTAACACCTTCGTTCAGCTGTTAAACGCGACGCCAAACGGCGTGATCCGCAACTCTGACGTGGCGAAAGGCGTGGTGGAAACCTCGCTGAACGTGGGCGTGGTGACCATGAGCGACGACAGCGCGGAAATCATCTGCCTGATCCGCTCGCTTATCGACAGCGGTAAAGAGTACGTGGTGAGCATGCTGGAATCTCTGGGCACGCTGGCGGGCGCAAAAACGTCTGCCAAAGGCAGCTACCCGGGCTGGCAGCCGGATGCAAGTTCTCCGGTGATGGCGCTGGTGCGCGAAACCTATCAGCGTCTGTTCAACAGCACGCCGAACATTCAGGTGATCCACGCCGGTCTGGAATGTGGTCTGTTCAAGAAACCGTATCCGGACATGGACATGGTGTCCATCGGGCCAACCATTACCGGTCCGCACTCGCCGGATGAGCAGGTTCATATCGAAAGCGTCGGTCACTACTGGACGCTGCTGACTGAGCTGCTGAAAGCGATCCCAGTTAAGTAATACCCTCACCCCAGCCCTCTCCCACAGGGAGAGGGTGAAAAACGTAGGCCCGGCAAGCATAGCGCCACCGGGCTTTTTTACAATCCCAGAACCAGCTGGCGCTCTAGCTGCGGATCCAGTAGCGTAACGTGCAACCCCACCAGCCTCACCCCTCGCCCGCCCCGGCGCTCTTCCCATGCCTTTTTCGCCGTCGCGATAAGATCGTCTTTATTCAGACGCGGCCAGACGTGTTCCTGCGTTGTCTGCTGGAAGTCGTTGAATTTAAGCTTGATGCCCTGACGGGCGATGAGCAGATCCGGCTTTACCTTGCTTAAGCGTCGTTCCAGCTCCGGGTAAAGCTGTTCCGTGATAATGGTTTCGCATTCGGACCAGTCATGAATATCTTCAATGAGGGTGCGCTCAACGCCGACGGATTTCCGCAGCCGCTCGCTGTTCACATCGCGATCGTCAATTCCCTGGCTGCGCTCCCACAGCACGCGGCCAAACTTTCCAAAGCGCTTGAGCAGCATGGCGAGATCGCTTCGCTGCACGTCTTCGCAGGTCCGTAGCCCCATGCTTTCCAGCTTTGCGGCGGAGACTTTTCCCACGCCGGGGATTTTGCCGAGCGGCAGCGTTTTCAAAAACGCCGGCACCTCGTCAGGCGTGATGACGTATTGACCGTTGGGCTTATTTAAATCGGAGGCGATTTTGGCGAGGAATTTAACGGGCGCGACGCCCGCCGATGCCGTCAGATTCAGCTCGTTGAAAATCGTCTGGCGGATCTCCTGCGCCATCAGCGTGGCGGAGCCGTGGCAGTGCACGCTGTCGGTCACATCCAGATAGGCTTCGTCCAGCGACAGCGGCTCTATCAGAGAGGTATAGCGGGAGAAGATTTCCCGAATATGGAGGGAAGCCTCTTTATAGGCTTCAAACCGGCCGGGCAGAAGCGTGAGATGAGGGCAAAGCTTTAAGGCCATCGCCGTTGGCATCGCGCTGCGCACGCCAAATTTGCGCGCAGGATAGTTGGCGGTGCTGATGACACCACGCTGAACGCGGCTGCCGCCAATGGCGATGGGAATGTCCCGCAGCGCCGGGTTGTCACGCATCTCCACTGCGGCAAAAAAGCAGTCCATATCGACATGGATTATTTTGCGCATAGTAAGCCCTCACTCATCACTGGATAAGTATACAGTAAACAAATGAGGGTTGAGAAGCAGATGTGAGAACGCCGGGTGGCGGCTTTGCCTTACCCGGCCTACAAAAAAATTAAATAATGCGCTGCTGCTCGCGGGCCATCCTTTTCTTCCGCGCATCGCACGGTTCCGGACAGTCGCAAACCTTTTCCATCCCAATAGAGGAAATACCGCCGCAGCTGCCCTGAATGCTTTTCCGCTTAACGATCCAGCCTAACGACATGCCGAAGATGACAAGCACAAACACCACAAAGGTTGCCAGAAACGTCAGCATCATCAGCCTCCAAAGTCATCGAGCAAGATGTTCTCATCTTCGACACCGAGATCTTTCAGCATCTTAATCACGGCGGCATTCATCATCGGCGGACCACACATATAGAACTCGCAGTCCTCAGGCGCCGGGTGCTGTTTGAGGTAGTTTTCATACAGCACGTTGTGGATGAACCCCGTATAGCCCGTCCAGTTATCTTCCGGCTGCGGATCGGAAAGCGCCACATGGAAGGTAAAGTTCGGGTTTTCACGCGCCAGCTGTTCAAACTCATCTTCATAGAACATCTCGCGCAGCGAGCGCGCCCCGTACCAGAAGCTGATCTTACGCTGGCTCCCCAGCCGCTTGAGCTGGTCAAAGATGTGCGAGCGCATCGGGGCCATACCGGCACCGCCGCCGATAAAGACCATTTCCGCATCGGTATCTTTCGCGAAGAACTCCCCGAACGGGCCGGAGATCGTCACCTTATCGCCAGGCTTCAGGGACCAGATGTATGACGACATGACGCCCGGCGGCGCATCCGGCACATTCGGTGGCGGCGTGGCGATACGCACGTTGAGCATGATAATGCCCTTCTCTTCCGGATAGTTGGCCATTGAGTAGGCGCGCAGCGTCGGCTCTTTCACCTCAGATACAAAGCGGAAGAGATTGAATTTGTCCCAGTCGGCGCGGTACTCATGCGGCACGTCAAAGTCCGCATAGGCCACAGCGTGCTCCGGGCACTCAATCTGAATGTATCCTCCGGCGCGGAACGGGACATGCTCGCCTTCCGGCACCCGCAGCTTCAGCTCTTTAATAAAGGTGGCTTTGTTATCATTAGAGATAACCTCGCACTCCCATTTTTTGACGCCGAAGATCTCTTCCGGCAGCTCAATCTTCATGTTCTGGCGCACCGCGACCTGGCAGGCCAGACGACAGCCCTCTTTTGCCTCACGCTTTGTGATATGCGCCAGTTCGGTTGGCAGAATATCGCCGCCGCCCTCTTTTACCGTCACGCGGCACTGCCCGCAGGAACCGCCGCCGCCGCAGGCTGAGGAGACAAAAATGCCGTTACCGGAGAGCGTGTTGAGCAGCTTGTCTCCCGCCGGCGTGCGGATCTGATTCTGCGGCTCGTCGTTAATATCAATGACCACGTCGCCGGAATTCACCAGCTTCGCGCGCGCCGCCAGAATAAGCCCTGACAGCACCAGTACAATCAGCGTGAACATCACCACGCCAAGGATAATTTCCATCTGTTTGCCCTTATAGCTGCACACCGGAGAAGGACATAAAGCCCAGCGCCATCAGCCCGGTGGTGATAAAGGTGATCCCCAGGCCACGCAGACCCGCAGGCACGTTGGCATATTTCATTTTCTCGCGGATCCCCGCCATGGTGACAATCGCCAGCATCCAGCCGATGCCGGAACCAAAACCGTACACCACGGATTCGCTGAAGTTGTAATCACGCTGAACCATAAACGAAACGCCACCGAAGATGGCGCAGTTCACCGCGATCAGCGGCAGGAAGATCCCCAGCGCGTTGTAGAGCGACGGGAAATACTTATCGAGGATCATCTCGAGGATTTGCACCAGCGCCGCGATCACCCCGATAAAGGTGATGAAGTTCAGGAAGCTGAGATCAACCCCTTCCACCAGCGCGCCGTCCCGCAGCACAAAGTTGTACACCAGATTGTTGATCGGTACAGATAGGCCGAGCACCACGGTAACCGCGATACCGAGACCAAATGCCGTCGACACTTTTTTGGAAACCGCAAGGAACGTACACATGCCGAGGAAAAACGCGAGCGCCATGTTTTCAACAAACACCGCCCGCACAAACAAACTCAGGTAATGAGCCATCGTCGGTTACTCCTTTTCCTGCTGTTCTGGCTTCAGCGTACGAATCAGCCAGATCAACAAACCGATAATGAAAAATGCGCTAGGGGCCAGCAGGAACAGGCCGTTTGGCAGATACCAGCCGCCGTTCTGCACCGTGTCCAGCACCGTGATGCCAAACAGCTTGCCGCTGCCAATCAGCTCGCGCAGGAACCCCACGGTCAGCAGGATCACGCCGTAGCCCAGGCCATTGCCGATGCCGTCCATAAAGCTCGCCAGCGGCGGCATTTTCATGGCGTAGGCTTCCGCACGCCCCATGACGATACAGTTGGTGATAATCAGCCCGACAAACACCGAGAGCTGTTTGGAGGTTTCATAGGCAAAGGCGCGCAGCAGCTGATCGACCACGATCACCAGCGAGGCGATGATCGCCATCTGTACGATGATCCTCACGCTGTTGGGGATGTGGTGGCGGATCATCGAGATAAACATGCTGGAGAACGCCGTGACCAGCGTGACCGCCAGCGTCATTACCACCGCCGTTTCCAGCTTGGTCGTCACCGCCAGAGCAGAACAGACACCCAGCACCTGGAGCGTGATCGGGTTATTGGCTAACAGTGGGCCAATGAGCACCTTTTTTACTTCTTTCAGTTCACCGGTATCAGCCATTGTTCAGCGCTCCTTCACGTACGTTTTTCAGGAAAGGACCAAAGCCCAGCTCGCCCATCCAGAAATCAAAACTGTGCTGCACGCCTTTTGAGGTGAGCGTGGCGCCGGAAAGCCCGTCAACGGCGTAGTCGTCACCGGGACGTGCCGCCCCTTTCATCACCTTCAGCGCAGGCAGGCCGTTATCGTCGAGCACTTTTTTGCCGACAAACTGTGCCCGCCAGTTAGGGTTTTCAACTTCGCCACCCAGCCCCGGCGTTTCACCCTGGTCGTAATACGTAATGCCTTTGACCGTGCGCCCATCGGTATCAAGGGCCACAAACGCGTACATCATTGACCACAGACCGTTACCGTAAACAGGCAGTACCACTTCCTGAATGCGTTTTTGGGGATCGCGAACCAGATAGATTTCGGCCAGGTTGCTGCGACGCTTAATCCCGGCGGGATCTTGCGATGCCTCCAGCGTCAGGCTCATCTGCGGATCTTTCAGCGCCAGCGCCTGGTTGAATTTTGCCGGGTCTTTATCCAGCAGTTCACCCGTTTTTAAATCCACCAGACGCGCCGAAATACGTTCAGCAAAGACGGCCGAAACGTCGTCCGCGCTCATTCCTTCCTGCATCAGCCCGGCGACGGCCAGGATGTTGCGCTGTTTATCCAGCGCACGTTGCTCCTGCTGCAGGGGTTTTAACCCCACGGCAGAACCGGCCACGACAATAGAACAGACCAGACAGAGCACCAGCACCACCAGCAGCGTTTTGCTGATGCTGTCGTTATTTTTAACCTCAGCCACGCGCCTTCCTCCGCTTGATATTGGCCCGCACCACCAGGTAATCGAAGAGCGGCGCAAACAGGTTGGCAAACAGAATGGCCAACATCATCCCTTCCGGGTACGCCGGGTTGACCACGCGGATCAGGACACACATCGCGCCAATGAGCACGCCATAGCTCCATTTACCTTTGTCTGTAAACGAGGCAGAGACGGGGTCCGTCGCCATGAACATCATGCCGAACGCGAAGCCACCCAGCACCAGATGCCAGTACCACGGCATGGAGAACATCGGATTGGTGGTCGAACCGATAACGTTGAACAGGGTGGCGGTCAGCACCATGCCGATCATCACGCCCGCAACGATCCGCCAGGAGGCCACGCGACCAAAAAGAATGATCGCGCCGCCAAGCAAAATCATCAGCGTGGAGACTTCTCCGATGGAGCCCGGAATGTTGCCAATAAAGGCATCAAACCAGGTGACTGGCTGACCTGTCGCGTTGTTAACCAGCGTTTCGCCGCCGTGTGCCGCCCACTGTGAAAGCGGCGTCGCGCCGGAAAAACCGTCTGCCGCCGTCCACACGAGATCGCCCGAGATTTGCGCCGGATAAGCAAAGAACAGAAACGCGCGTCCCGCCAGCGCCGGGTTGAGGAAGTTCCGCCCGGTGCCGCCGAAGATCTCTTTGGCAATCACCACGCCGAAGCTGATGCCAAGCGCCGCCTGCCAGAGCGGTAGCGTCGGGGGAACAATCAGGGCAAACAGAATAGAGGTCACGAAGAAGCCTTCGTTGATCTCATGTTTACGGATGATGGCAAACAGCACTTCCCAGAAGCCGCCCACGACAAATACCGTGATGTAAATCGGCAGGAAGAACACCGCGCCCAGCGTCATCATGCTCAGCCAGCCCGCGTCTGCGGCGAAGCTCACCCCTAACGACTGGGCCAGACGGTAGTGCCAGTCGGACTGGATCACCTGCGCCAGCTGCTGTGCATCGTACATGTGGTGCAGTGCCGGAATGGTCTGCAGGCCGACGTTGTACATTCCCCAGAACATCGCAGGGAAGACCGCAAACCACACCAGGATCATCATGCGCTTCAGGTCGATGGCATCGCGAACGTGCGCCGCCCCTTTCGTCACCAGCCCCGGCGTGTAGAAAATGGTCGTCGTTGCTTCATACAGCGGGTAGTACTTTTTGAGCTTTCCTTCGGTAAAGTGCGGCTCAATTTTTTCAAAGAGGTGTTTTAAGCCCATCGGTTATCCTTCCTGCTCAATGCGGGTTAACACCTCGCGCAATACCGGTCCATACTCATATTTGCCCGGACAGACATAGGTACAGAGCGCCAGATCTTCCTCGTCAAGCTCCAGACAGCCCAGAGCCTGCGCGCCGTCGGTATCGCCAGCAAGCAGATCGCGCAGCAGCACGGTGGGCAGAATATCCAGCGGCATGACGCGCTCGTAGTTGCCAATCGGGACCATGGCGCGCTCGCCGCCGTGCGTGCTGGTTGAGAAGCTAAACAGCTTATTACGCAGGAAATGGCCCAGCGTGGTGCGGGTGACGGAGTATTTTTCCGCGCCTGGCAGAACCCAGCCAAACAGCTCTTTCTCACGCCCTTCCTGCACAATGCTGACCTGCAAATGGAAGCGTCCCAGGTACGCGTGCGCATTGGCCGCATGGCGGCCGCTGAGGACCGAGCCGGAAATCAGGCGGTTTTCGCCCTCTTTCGTTTCCCCCACCAGCAGTTCATTGATGTCGGCACCCAGCAGCGTCTTCACCAGGCGCGGATTTGCAGCCTGCGGTCCGCCGATGGCGATTATCCGTTCAGCGCAGAGCTCACCCGTAGTAAAGAGCTTACCGATGGCGATGACGTCCTGATAGTTAAGGTGCCAGACCTGTTTCGTCAGGCTGACTGGCTCAAGGAAATGGATGTGCGTCCCGACCAGCCCCGCCGGATGCGGGCCAGAAAATTCATTAAACGTGACCTGCCCCAGCGGATGCCCGCCAGGCTTGCCGCCGCCAGCCTGGCAAACGTGCACTTTTCCGGACGTGAGGCGGGTTAAAACGGTTAGACCAGCATCAAAAGCTTTTCGCTGCGCCAGGATAATCGGTTCCGGGTCCACGCTGAGCGGGTTGGTGTCGATGGCCGTGACGAAAATCGCGGCCGGTTCCGTGCCAGGAACAGGGGATTTGCTGAAGGGGCGCGTACGAAGCGCGGTCCATAAACCGGATGCCAGGAGCTGATCCTGAACGGCGTCACGGTTCAGCGACGGGAGTTCTGCTATGTCGTAATAGGCAAATTCACGCTTTTCATCGCCCTCAATGCGGATAACCACCGACTGCAGAACGCGCCGTTCGCCACGGTTGATGGCCACAACGGTGCCGCTCGCGGGGGCTGTGAACATCACGCCGGGATTTTTTTTGTCCTCAAAGAGCGTCTGTCCTTTGATAACGCGATCGCCCTCCTGTACCAGCATTGAAGGACGCATACCCAGGTAGTCTTCGCCCAAAATGGCGACATGACGGACACTTTCGCCTGTCGAAACGTGCTGCGCTGGCACGCCTGCAATCGGCAGATCAAGTCCTTTTTTAATTTTAAACATGTGGTTAGCAGGTTTCCATGAACAACAATCCAGTGGGCGCGAAGTGTAGCATTTTCCCCTTCACGCGGGCAGGGAATCCGCCGTCGCGCGCGCCAAATTGCGAGCTAATGCGCAAAGTTCCTGGAGCCATCGCAATTTTGATGGTTTATAAAGTAAAACTAATTTGTAAACTCACCGCCCGGCTCTTGCGAAAATCTATAGCGGTGCTAATGTGAGCGCTCCTAACAGAATAATCTGATTTCGGGTCTCTTTTGCCGTCCTGGCAAGTTGGTCATGGTTTTATCAAGGAACTAGTAGTATGCGTAAAATCGCATTGTTCATTGCGATGCTTCTGATGCCGTGCATGTCGTTTGCCGGACTGCTCAGCAGTAATAGCTCAACGACGCCGGTCAGCAAGGAATATAAACAGCAGTTAATGGGATCGCCGGTTTATATTCAGATCTTCAAGGAAGAGCGCACTCTCGATCTGTTTGTCAAAATGGGCGAGACATATCAGCTGCTTGATAGTTACAAAATTTGTAACTACTCCGGCGGACTGGGGCCAAAACAGCGTCAGGGCGACTTCAAAAGTCCGGAAGGGTTCTACAACGTTCAGCGCAGCCAGCTCAAGCCTGACAGCCGCTTCTATAAAGCCATTAACATCGGCTTCCCGAATGCCTATGACCGTGCACACGGTTATGAAGGTAAATATCTGATGATCCATGGTGCCTGCGTGTCTATCGGCTGTTATGCGATGACCGACTCCGGCATTGATGAGATTTTCCAGTTCGTGACGGGCGCGCTGGTCTTTGGGCAGCCTAACGTACAGGTCAGCATCTATCCGTTCCGCATGACGGACGCCAACATGACGCGTCACAAGTACTCATACTACGCGGATTTCTGGAAACAGCTGAAGCCGGGTTACGACTACTTTGAGCAGACCCACAAGCCACCCGTGGTCTCTATCGTCGATGGCCGTTACGTGGTCAGCAAACCGCTGAGCCACGAAGTCGTCCACCCGCAGCTGGCGTCAAATTACACGGTCCCCGAGACAAAATAGCACCCACTCGCCTGGCATAATCTTTTGCCAGGTTTCGTTGCCCGTCAGCGGCTGCGTTGCGATAACAGTGACCACATCGTTCGGTGTGGTCTCCTTCTGAAAGTCTATCTCCACATCCTGATCGAGCAGCGTCGCAACGCCAAACGGCGCACGGCGGGTGATCCAGAACAGATTCGTCGAGCAGAACGCCATCACATAGCGGCCATCAGAGAGCAGCATGTTGAACACGCCTTTTTCACGCAGTTCAGATGCCAGCGTCGCGATGTATTTGAACACGGCAGTCATGTTGCCGGGCGTGCGGGGATAGCGCTCCGTCAGCTTGTGCAGCAGCCAGCAGAAGGCTTTTTCGCTGTCCGTCTCCCCGACCGGGCGGAAATTGCCCGTCTCCAGCGACTTATAGCCCGTGAGCTGCCCGTTGTGTGCATAGGTCCAGTTACGGCCCCACAGCTCGCGGGTAAACGGATGGGTATTTTCCAGCGCTACTTCGCCACGGTTAGCCTGACGGATGTGGGCGATCACCGAGCGGGACTTGATGGGATAGTCCTGCACCAGTTTGGCAATCGGTGAGTTAAAGCTGGGCTGTGGATCTTTGAACGTGCGACATCCTTTGCCTTCGTAGAAGGTGATGCCCCAGCCGTCTTTATGCGGCCCGGTTCCTCCACCGCGCTGAACCAGCCCGGTGAAGCTAAAACAGATATCGGTTGGCACATTGGCGCTCATCCCGAGCAGTTCGCACATAACAACACCTCCACAACAGCGGGGGGCACCGGAGCCCCCCAGCGAAGTCTTACTTAACCATCTCTTTTTCGATCAGCTGGATCAGGATGTGGATCACTTTGATGTGAATTTCCTGAATACGGTCAGCATAACCGAAGTGCGGAACGCGAATTTCGACATCCGCCGTACCGTCCATCTTACCGCCATCTTTACCGGTCAGGGTGATGACCTTCATCCCTTTTTCACGCGCGGCAGCGATCGCTTTGATCACGTTGCCGGAGTTGCCAGAGGTAGAGATCCCCAGCAGCACGTCGCCTTCACGGCCTACCGCTTCAACGTAGCGGGAGAAGATGTGGTCGTAACCGAAGTCGTTGCCTACGCAGGAGATGTGGCTCACGTCTGAAATCGCGATCGCCGGGTAGCCCGGGCGGTTTTCGCGATAGCGTCCGGTCAGCTCTTCTGCGAAGTGCATAGCGTCGCAGTGGGAACCGCCGTTACCGCAGGAAAGCACTTTGCCACCGGCTTTGAAGCTGTCGGCCAGCAGGACCGCTGCGCGCTGAATAGCGTGAATATTGGCATCATCTTTCAGAAAGTTCGCCAGCGTTTCCGCCGCTTCGTTCAGTTCGTTACGAATAAGATCCTGGTACATGAGGATAATCCTTCAGTATTGATGAAATAACACAGTGGAGTGTACCGGATAGCGGGAAAAGCGAGAAGCTAAAGCCATGCGAATCGTCCGGCGTTTTGATTTTTTGTGCCGGCTAAAACGCGAACAATGTGAACCAGGTTGTAATTATTTTGTAAACACATTGCTAAAGGAAATAACATCAACTACAACCATATCATCACAAGTGGTCAGACCTCCTACAAGCAAGGGAGCTTTTCTTTATGATGATTTTGAGCATTCTCGCAACCGTTGTTCTGCTCGGTGTGTTGTTCTATCACCGCGTAAGTTTATTCCTGAGCAGCCTGATTCTTCTGGCCTGGACGGCTGCGCTTGGCGTCGCAGGTCTCTGGAATATCTGGCTTTTAGTCCCTCTTGCCATCATCCTTCTGCCGTTTAACCTGGCCCCGATGCGTAAATCAATGATCTCTGCGCCGGTGTTCAAGGGCTTTCGCAAAGTGATGCCGCCCATGTCGCGTACTGAAAAAGAAGCGATTGACGCGGGCACCACCTGGTGGGAAGGCGATCTGTTCCAGGGCAACCCGGACTGGAAAAAGCTGCATAACTATCCGCAGCCGCGTCTGACCGCTGAAGAGCAGGCCTTTATTGACGGCCCGGTGGAAGAAGCGTGCCGCATGGCAAACGACTTTGCCATCACCCATGAAATGGCCGATCTGCCGCCGGAGCTGTGGGCGTATCTGAAAGAACATCGCTTCTTCGCGATGATCATCAAGAAAGAGTACGGCGGTCTGGAGTTCTCCGCTTACGCTCAGGCTCGCGTCCTGCAAAAGCTGGCGGGCGTCTCCGGGATCCTGGCGATTACCGTTGGCGTGCCTAACTCCTTAGGCCCGGGCGAACTGCTGCAGCATTACGGTACGGAAGAGCAGAAAGATCACTACCTGCCGCGTCTGGCACGCGGTCAGGAAATCCCTTGCTTCGCGCTGACCAGCCCGGAAGCGGGTTCCGATGCAGGCGCGATCCCGGATACCGGCGTGGTCTGCATGGGTGAGTGGCAGGGCGAGCAGGTGCTGGGCATGCGCCTGACCTGGAACAAGCGTTATATCACCCTGGCGCCAATCGCCACCGTGCTGGGTCTGGCCTTTAAGCTCTCTGACCCGGAAAAACTGCTGGGCGGCGAAGAAGATCTGGGCATTACCTGTGCGCTGATCCCAACCTCTACCCCAGGCGTTGAAATTGGTCGCCGTCACTTCCCGCTGAACGTGCCGTTCCAGAACGGTCCGACCCGCGGTCAGGACATCTTTGTGCCGATTGACTACATCATCGGCGGTCCGAAAATGGCCGGTCAGGGCTGGCGTATGCTGGTGGAATGTCTGTCTGTGGGCCGCGGCATTACCCTGCCGTCGAACTCAACCGGCGGTCTGAAGTCGGTCGCGATGGGGATTGGCGCTTACGCCCACATCCGCCGTCAGTTCAAAATCTCCATCGGCAAGATGGAAGGTATCGAAGAGCCGTTGGCGCGTATCGCGGGCAACGCCTACGTGATGGATGCCGCGGCTTCTCTGATTACCTACGGCATTATGCTGGGCGAAAAACCGGCCGTGCTGTCCGCGATTGTGAAGTACCACTGTACCCACCGCGCGCAGCAGTCGATCATTGACGCGATGGATATCGCGGGCGGTAAAGGCATTATGCTCGGCGAAGGCAACTTCCTGGCGCGCGGCTATCAGGGCGCACCGATTGCCATCACCGTGGAAGGGGCAAACATCCTGACCCGCAGCATGATGATCTTCGGTCAGGGCGCAATTCGCTGCCATCCGTACGTGCTGGAAGAGATGGCTGCCGCGCAGAACAACGACGTGGATGCCTTCGATAAGCTGCTGTTCAAACATATCGGTCACGTGGGCAGCAACAAGGTGCGCAGCTTCTGGCTGGGCCTGACGCGCGGTCTTACCAGCGCGACGCCGACCGGCGATGCGACCAAACGTTACTACCAGCATCTGAACCGTCTGAGCGCCAACCTGGCTCTGCTGTCTGACGTCTCCATGGCGGTGCTGGGCGGTAGCCTGAAGCGTCGCGAGCGTATCTCTGCCCGTCTGGGGGATGTACTGAGCCAGATCTTCCTGGCCTCTGCGGTCCTGAAGCGCTACGACGACGAAGGCCGTCAGGAAGCGGATCTGCCGCTGGTGCACTGGGGCGTTCAGGATGCGATGTATCAGGCTGAACAGGCGATTGACGACCTGCTGGCGAACTTCCCGAACCGCTTCGTGGCGGGAGCCCTGCGCGCGGTGATCTTCCCGACCGGACGTCACCACCTTGCGCCGTCCGACAAGCTGGACCACAAGGTAGCGAAGATCCTGCAGGTACCGAGCGCAACCCGCTCCCGTATCGGTCGTGGTCAGTATCTGACGCCAACGCCGCATAACCCGGTGGGACTGCTGGAAGAGGCGCTGCTGGACGTGATGGCTGCCGATCCGATTCACCAGAAGATCTGTAAACAGCTGGGCAAAAACCTGCCGTTTACCCGTCTGGACGAACTGGCAAAACAGGCGCTGGCCGGTGGCATTATCAATAAAGATGAAGCCGCTCTGCTGGTGAAAGCCGAAGAGAGCCGTCTGCGCAGCATTAACGTGGATGATTTCGAACCGGACGAGCTGGCGACGCAGCCGGTAAAGCTGCCGGAGAAGCACCGCAAACCTGAAGCGGCGTAACGCGTTTCGCTTATACAAACCCCGCCTCGCGCGGGGTTTTTTATTGCCACATTTTCTCGTAATGACGTGCTACAGTGTCAAAAAGCGGTCTTTTGAGGAGTCTGTATCGTGCCTGGTTTGAAGATTTCTATTTTGCAGCAACCTTTAGTGTGGATGGATGGCCCCGCCAACCTGCGCCACTTTGATCGTCAACTGGAAGAGATTACCGGGCGTGATGTGATTGTCCTGCCGGAGATGTTCACCACCGGCTTCGCCATGGAAGCGGCACAACAATCAATGCCGCAGGATGAGGTGGTGGCCTGGATGCATGCCAAAGCGCAGCAGACCAACGCGCTGATCGCCGGGAGCGCCGCCCTGCAAACGGATCGCGGGCCGGTGAACCGCTTCCTGCTGGTGGAGCCGGAAGGGAAAGTGCATTTTTACGATAAACGCCACCTGTTCCGCATGGCGGATGAGCATCATCACTATGAAGCGGGTCACGAGCGCGTGGTGTTCGAGTGGCGCGGCTGGCGTATTTTGCCGCTGGTCTGCTACGACCTGCGCTTCCCGGTGTGGTCGCGCAACCGCAACGATTACGACCTGGCGCTGTATGTTGCCAACTGGCCTGCACCGCGCTCCCTCCACTGGCAGTCGCTGCTGGTAGCGCGCGCGATTGAGAACCAGGCGTACGTGGTGGGCTGTAACCGCGTGGGAACCGACGGCAACGGGCATCACTACCGCGGCGACAGCCGGGTGGTGAATCCGCAGGGCGAGATCATTGCCACCGCCGAGCCGCATCAGGCGACGCGCATTGATGCCGAGCTGTCGTTGACGGCGCTGCAGGAGTATCGCGAGAAGTTTCCGGCCTGGCAGGATGCGGATCCGTTTAGCATTGGCTGAAATTTTCCCCTCACCCCGCCCCTCTCCCAACGGGAGAGGGAGGATAAAACATTAACTCACCAGCGCCTGCCCGTCTTTGCGGCTTTCCGTTGCGGCCACGTAGTGTCCTTCCGGCAGACGGTAAATCACCTGCGCCCCGCCGAAGTTGTAATCCTGAAGCGGATCTTCCACCACGATCTGATGACCCCGCTCGCGCAGCGCGGCGATGGTATTGCGATCGAAGGTCGATTCAACGATCACCTCCCTGCCCTGCACCACGCGCCAGCGCGGGGCATCGATTGCCGCCTGTGGGTTTTGCCCGTGCAGCATAATGCGCAGCGCCATCTGCATGTGCCCCTGCGCCTGCATCGGCCCACCCATCACGCCGAAAGACATCAGCGGCTGGCCGCTGCCGTCCATCGCAAAGCCCGGAATGATGGTGTGGAACGGTCGCTTGCTGCCCGCCAGCGCGTTCGGGTGATTGGGATCCAGCACAAACCCGCAGCCCCGGTTTTGCAGGCTGATCCCCGTATCCGGCACCACAATGCCTGAACCAAAGCCCATGTAGTTGGACTGAATAAACGAAACCATCATCCCGCTGGCGTCGGCGGTGCTGATGTAGACCGTGCCGCTCTGCGTCGGGGAACCGTAAACGAAATCAGAGGCGTGCTCGTGATTGATAAGCGCCGCGCGCGACTTCAGATAATGGTCGCTCAGCAGCTCTTTCGCCGCGAACGCCATATGGTCTTCATCCGCCACGTAGCGGTCGAGATCCGCCAGCGCCAGCTTCATCGCCTCAATGGACAGGTGCAGGGACTGCACGGAATCCGGATGATGCTTCTCAATGCCGCACTGCTCCAGAATGCCGAGCGCAATCAGCGTGGCGATCCCCTGGCCGTTTGGGGGCAGTTCCTGCACCGAACCGCCCGCGAAGTCGCGCGACAGCAGCTCTACCCAGTCCACGCGGTGGTTTGCCAGATCTTCAGCCGTCAGGTGCGCGCCGTGTTCTTTGGCGAAAGCGGCAATTTTCTGCGCCAGCTCGCCGCGGTAAAAGGCTTCACCGTTGGTGCGGGCAATCAGCTCCAGCGAGTTCGCCTGCGCCGGGTTACGGAAGATTTCCCCCACGCGCGGGGCGCGGCCTTCCGGCGCGAAGCAGGCGCTGAAGCCCGGCTGATCTTTCAGCTTGCTATAGCCGCGCTGCCAGAGATGGCCGATCAGCGGAGAAACCGGAAAACCGTTGCGCGCGTAGTCAATGGCAGGCTGCGCCAGCGTGGTCAGCGGCAGCGTGCCGAAGCGTTCCGCCAGCGCAACCCAGCCGGAGACCGCGCCCGGCACGGTCACCGCGTCCCAGCCAATTTCCGGCACCGCGGTTTTACCGGCAAACAGATCCGCATGCCAGCTTGCAGGCGAACGACCGGACGCGTTCAGGCCGTGCAGCTTTTCACCGTCCCAGACGATGGCAAAGGCGTCGCTGCCGATCCCGTTGCCGGTCGGCTCAACCACCGTCAGCGCCATCGCGGTGGCAATGGCCGCATCCACGGCGTTGCCGCCCAGCTGCAGCATTTTCATTCCCGCCTGCGCCGCCAGCGGTTGCGACGTGGCGACGGCGTTACGGCCCATCATTGGCGGGCGGCGTGAAGCGTAACCGGATGTAAAATCAAGCGCTTTGGTCATCATGACTCCTTAGTCGTGGCGCGGATCGAGCGCATCGCGCAGCCCGTCACCGAGTAAATTAAAGCCCTGCACGGCAAGGAAAATCGCCACGCCGGGGAAAACGGACATCCACGGCGCCTGCTCCAGAAACCCTTTCGCGGTGTTGAGCATAGAGCCCCAGGACGGATTGGGCGGCTGCTGCCCCAGCCCCAAAAACGACAGGCTGGCTTCGGCGATAATTGCCGAGGCGATGGCCAGCGTGGCCTGCACCAGGATCGGCGACATCACGTTTGGCAGGACGTATTTGATGATGATCCAGCGGTCCGGCAGGCCAATCGCCCGCGCGCCGTCGATGTACTCTTCGTTGCGAATGGCGATCACCTGCCCGCGCGTCAGGCGGGCGAAGATCGGCATCGCCGAAAGACCGATGGCGATCATCGCGTTGGTCAGGCTCGGCCCCAAAAACGCCCCCAGCGCGATCGCCATGATCAGGAACGGACAGGCCAGCAGCGCCTCGATAAACCGCGAGATCACCCCGTCCCACATCTTCTGGAAGTAACCCGCCACCAGCCCCAGCGGCACGCCGATGACCACCGCGATAACGACCGACATACAGCCTGCCATCAGCGAGGTGCGCGCCCCCCAGATAATGCGGGATAAAATGTCGCGCCCCAGCTCGTCGGTGCCGAACCAGTACATCGCCGACGGCGCTTTGCGCACCGCCAGGAAGTTGGCTTTGACCGGGTCGAACGGGGCAATCCACGGCGCCAGCAGCGCCACCAGCACAAAGAATCCCACCACCACCGCGCCAATCACCGCACTTTTGTTGGCAAGGAATTTCTTCAGCACCCGGTTCTGCGCGCGCGGCAGCGCGGGCGTAACGGTTTGCGTCGTCAGTTCCGCCATGGTTAACCTCGCATTTTCGGGTTGATAAGGACGTAGAGCACGTCTGCCAGCAGGTTGAGCATCAGGAAGCCGATCGCCACGATCAGCACCACGCCCTGCACCACCGCGTAGTCACGGTTAAATACCGAGTCGACGATCATCTTGCCGAAGCCCGGAATGGTGAAGACCTGCTCGGTCAGCACCGCGCCGCCCAGCAGCTCGCCGAACAGCAGCGTGGTGAGGGTGATGACCGGCACCAGCGCGTTGCGAAACGCGTGCTTCAGGATCACCGCCTTCGGCAGCAGCCCCTTAGCGCGCGCGGTGCGGATGTAATCCGCCTTCAGGACCGCAATCATCGAGGCGCGGGTATGGCGCATCAGCGTCGCCGCGAGGCCCGTTCCGAGCACGGACGCGGGCAGCAGCAGCGTGCGCAGGTTCTGGAGCGGATCTTCACTGAACGGCACGTAGCCGGACGCGGGCAGCCACTGCAGGTTCACCGAAAAGACCAGAATCAGCAGGATCCCCAGCCAGAAGTGCGGGATCGAGATCCCCGAGATCGCCACGAAATTCGCCCCGTGATCGACCCAGCTATTTTTGTTCACCGCCGCGAGGATCCCCATGCTGATGCCAAACACCAGCGCGATAATCATCGCCAGCAGAGACAGCTCCAGCGTGACCGGCAGCTTGCTGGCGATCAGCTGCGTCACCGGTTCGTGCGTGCGTAAGGAGACGCCCAGATCGCCCTGCAGCGCGCGCGTCAGCCAGTGGAAATACTGCACGGGGATTGGCGCATCGAGGTTCAGCTCCGCGCGCAGCTGGGCGATGACCGCCGGGTCGCGCTCCTCCCCGGCCATGGCAATCAGCGGGTCGCCGGGCAGCAGCTTTTGCAGCCCGAACACCATCATGCTCACCAGTAGCAGGGTTGGTATAGCCAGCAGCAGACGTTTGCAAATCAGTTCCAGCATGGGTTCTCCTCGGGACCTTTATTTCGCCAGCGTCAAACCCGCCAGACGCACGATGCCGTCCGGGTACGGCTTAAAGCCCTGCACGCTTTTGTTCAGCCCGAAAATGCGCGGCTCGAAGTAGAGGTAGGCAATCGGCATGTCGGTTTGCAGCTGCTTCACCACCTTGTCGTACAGCGGCTGGCGTGCGGCCTGGTCGGTGCTCTGGCGCGCCTGGGTCAGCCACTCATCGACCTGCGCGTTGCTGTAGCGGCCGTCGTTGAGCGTGCCTTTGCTGTTGATAAAGCCGTAGATGCTGCCGTCCGGATCCGGGCGTCCCGACCAGCCGGAGAAGCTCAGCTGATAGTCGCCGCTCTGCTGGCGGTCGAGCAGCGTGGCGAATTCGGTCATCTGCAGGTTCAGGTTAAATCCGGCCTCGGCGACCATCGCCTGCAGCACCTGGCCCACCTGCTGCGAGGTTGGGTTGTTCGGCACCAGCAGGTTGACGGTCAGCGGCGCGGCGACGCCTGCCGCCTTCAGCAGCGCTTTGGCTTTGTCAACGTCACGCGGCGGGACCGGCAGGTTAACGTGATACGGGCTGACCGGGGAAAATGCCTGGTTTGCCGGGGTGTAAAGCCCTTCGAAGACCACCTGGTTTAACGCATCGCGGTCGATGGCCTGAGAAAACGCCTCGCGCACGCGGGCGTCCTTGAACGGATCGTTGGCCGGCACCTTGCCGTTGTTGATGTTGAAGGTAATGCCCTGATAGCCGAGACCGGTTACCTTCGCCAGCGCCAGCTTGCTGTCGGCTTCGACCGTTTTAACGTCGCTGGCGGCGATGCCTTCGGTCAGGTCAAGATCGCCCGCGCGCAGGTTCGCGAGGCGCACGGAGGCGTCCGGGATCGGCAGATAGATAATTTTGTCGAAGTGGTAAGCGTCTTTGTTCCAGTAGTTGTCGAAGCGGGTCAGAACGATGCGGTCCTGGGACACGCGGCTGTCGAATTTATACGGGCCGGAGCAGACCGGGTGGGCGGCAAAGTCCGGCTTTTTCGCCGCCTCCGGGGCCATCATTGCCCCGGCGCGGTCGGTGAGCTGCATCAGCAGCGCGGCATCGGGGGTCTTCAGGTGCAGCGCAATCTGCATCGGGCCGGTGACCTCGACCGATTCAACGGAGGAGATCTCGCTCTTACGCAGGGATCCTTTCAGGGTCAGGGCGCGGACGAGGTTGTATTTTGCCGCGGCGGCATCGAATTTCTCACCGTCGTGGAAGGTGACGCCTTCGCGTAGATTGAGCGTCAGGGTTTTACCGTCGTCACTCCACGCCCAGTCTTTAGCCAGGCCGGGGACGACCTTCAGATTTTCATCCACGTCCACCAGCCTGTCGCACAGGGAGGCAAAGACGAAGCGGCCATAGTAGGTGCGCGCCAGATGCGGGTCGAGCATGTCCGGGTCAGCGCCCAGGCCGATTCGCAGCACGCTTTCAGAATGGGCGGGCAGCGCCGCGCCAAGCAACATAACACTTCCCAGTACGGTCAAAAGAGAATTACGCATTGTCATTATCATGAGTTCCTTGAAGGAAGGGACGAGTGAGTGGCCGCGTGTTCAAACAGCGCGCGGCGGCGCAGAAAGGCGGCGGATGGCGGTGCGATCTGAATAACGCTGCGATCGCGGTTGATCTCCTGCCAGCGGTGGCAGGCAACCTGACGTCCGCCGTCGAGCACCTGATTGATCGGCTCAACCTGGCGGCATTCATCGGTGACGTACGGGCAGCGGGTGTGGAAACGGCAGCCGGACGGCGGGCTGGCCGGGTTGGGCAGATCCCCCTGCAGCAGCGGCGCGTCGCGCTCAACGCCCGGCTGCATCTGCGGTGCCGAGGCAATCAGCGCCTGGGTGTAGGGGTGCAGCGGCGCGTCAAAAATCTCGTCGACGGTGGCAAGCTCGACGATTTGCCCGAGATACATGACCGCCACTCGGTCGCTCATATGGCGGATCACCGCCAGACCGTGGGCGACAATCACCATCGTCAGCCCCAGCTGGTGCTTCAGGCTCTCCAGCAGGTTGACCACCTGCGCCTGAACGGACACATCCAGCGCGGATACCGGCTCATCGCCCAGCAGCAGCTTCGGTCCCGAGGCCAGCGCGCGCGCAATGCCGATACGCTGGCGCTGCCCGCCGGAAAACTCGTGCGGATAGCGCCCGGCCCAGGCGGCAGGCAGGCCCACGGTTTTAAGCAGCTCGGCAACGCGATACTGGCGATCCGCTTTTTTCATGTTCTGATGCAGCCACAGCGGCTCCCCGACGATTTGCTCCACCGTCATGCGCGGGTTGAGCGAGGCGAAGGGATCCTGAAAGATGATTTGCAGCTCGCGCCGGAGCTGGTTCAGGCGGGCACCGGAGGCGTCGGTGATCTCCTCCCCCTGATAAAACACGCGCCCTTCGCTGGCGGCCAGCAGGCGCAGCAGCAGGCGGCCGAGCGTAGATTTCCCGGAGCCGGACTCGCCGACGATCGCCAGCGTTTCGCCCGGCATCACGGCAAGCGAAACGCGATCGACCGCCGTGACAAACCGTGCCGGAGTAAAGAGCTTTTTGGGGCCGGGGAAAAGCTTGCTGAGGTCACGGGCTTCAAGAATGGGCGTGGTCATGCGATTTCTCCCAGGGCAATGTGCTGTTCGAGCGGTACGCGGAAGCAGGCGACCTGATGGCCCGCGCCGAGCGCGGTGAGCGGCGGTTTTTCAGCATGGCAGCGCGACTGCGCAAACGGGCAGCGGGTGGCAAAACGGCAGCCTTTCGGCATGGATTCCGGGAGCGGGACCGCGCCGGGAATGGTGGAGAGCTGGCCCTTGCGTGCGCCCAGCGAGGGGATCGACCCCATCAGGCCGATGGTGTACGGGTGCTGCGGGTCGGCGAATATTGCCTCCACGCTCCCCTGCTCCACCACCTGCCCGGCATACATCACCGCGACCTGCTGGGCGACTTCTGCCACCACGCCTAAATCGTGGGTGATCATCAGCACCGCCGTGCCGGTTTCCTCTTTTAAGGCGTTGAGCAAGGCGAGGATTTGCGCCTGGATGGTGACGTCGAGCGCTGTGGTCGGCTCGTCGGCAATCAGCAGTTTGGGGTGGTTAATCAACGCCATCGCAATCATCACGCGCTGGCGCATGCCGCCGGAAAGCTGGTGGGGATATGCTTTCAGGCGCATCTCTGCCGCCGGGATCTGCACCTTCTTGAGGATCTGCAGCGCGGCCTTCATCGCCTCTGCGCGCGAGACGTTCTGGTGCCGCATGACCGCTTCGCTCAGCTGATCCCCCAGCGTGAACGCCGGATTGAGCGAGGTCATCGGCTCCTGGAAAATCATCGCCAGCTCGCTGCCGCGCAGATCGGCATACTCCCGCGGTGAGAGCTTTCGCAGATTGTGGCGGCGAAACTGCATCTCACCGCTGACAATCTGCGCGCTGGCGGGCAGTAATCCCATCAGCGCCAGGGAGGTGATACTTTTCCCGCAGCCGGACTCCCCCACCAGCGCCAGCGTTTCGCCCGCCCTGACGGTCAGCGAGATACCATCAAGCACGCTAACCGGCGAGCCAGCAAACGTAACGTTGAGGTTTTGCACCCGCAATACGGGCGCGGCGTCCTTAAAGGGTATTGTCGTCATGGCGTGAAGTCGTCCTCAAGGTGAATCGCCTGAATCAGGGCGGTTTGCAGGCTGAGCAGGTGTTCGCGCATGGCGGCTGCGGCTTCATTAGGCTGGCGATGGATAATCGCAGACATGATCTTATGGTGGTGGTCGTTATAGCTGTCGACACGTTCGGGGGTGCGTGCCAGCTCGCGCAGATGCTGCCAGCCCGGTTCGCGCCGTACGGCATCAATGGCATCAAACAGGCCGAGCATCAGACGGTTACCCGCCGCCTCGGCAATCGCCCGGTGAAAGGCGCTGTCCCAGAGTTCGTTGAGATCGCGGTCGTCCGGACTGACCTTGTCGATGCGTTCCAGCATGCGCTGCATGAGCGCGAGGTTTTCCCTGGTGGCACGCAGTGCCGCAAGCCGGGCTAAGCCGGGTTCGAGCTGCAGACGAGCTTCCATCACTTCCAGAAGGTTGGTTTGCTGAACCAATCCCTGAAGGGCCAGCGGTTCAACAGGTGCCGCCGGGCCAATAAAGGTCCCTTTGCCCTGCTTACGCCAGATGCGCCCCTCTTCTTCCAGCACGTCCAGCGCACGACGTACTTCACGTCGTCCTACGCCGAGAGTGTCCGACAGCTCACGTTCCGTGGGCAGCGGTATGCCTGGTGTTGACTCATGCTGGTTGATAAGCCCGCGCAACTGCTCAAGCGCGGTGCTGGAATTGGCCAGAAACCGTGACGGTTTTT
Source organism: Enterobacter sp. E20 (assembly GCF_000801755.2). NCBI lineage: Bacteria > Pseudomonadati > Pseudomonadota > Gammaproteobacteria > Enterobacterales > Enterobacteriaceae > Enterobacter > Enterobacter sp. E20. The sequence goes on along the minus strand of NZ_CP012999.1, from coordinate 883,482 downwards.
CCATATTGGTTCGCTCGCTTTCATCATGACTTTATTTTTATTAACGATAAGTTATTGATATGGAATGAAGCTTATCGTGCTAATGATTAAGCAATAACCAAACCAATACGAAATTGGTTCGGTATATTTTTGGAAAGCAGGAGATAACCAGATGATTCTGCGTGAATTATTTTTACAGAAAGAAACATTCTGAATGAGGTGCGAAGAGAGGAGTGATGGAGAAATGCACAATTGCAGTGCAAATAATGCACTATATCCGTGCAATTGTTAATAAATTGCACTATGAGTATTAACTTTTTGTTAACGATAAGGGAGAGAATGAGATTACTGCAGGCTGAAACGACGAAAGCCTGAATCATTTCTGATTCAGGCTTTCTGAATAGTGGCGGAACGGACGGGACTCGAACCCGCGACCCCCTGCGTGACAGGCAGGTATTCTAACCGACTGAACTACCGCTCCACTGTTCCCGTTTGGGGAACGAGGCGCATATTACGGTGCGCCTCCGATCTCGTCAACGCTTTTTCTCACGTTTTGAATCGTTTGCTGCAAAAATCGCCCAAACGATGATTTTACAGGCATTAAGGCGTTTTTTCAGGCGCGCCACAAACAGCTGCCGCCCTTCTTCTGGACCAGATCAAGCCGGGATTCGTGGTTAAGAAGCTCTTCGTCACTGGCTAAAATAACCCGCAACCGACTGGCCTGACGGACAACACGCTGAATGCCCGCTTCGCCTTGCGTCTGCTGGGATTCATTTTCCATACTGAACTTCATTGACGTCTGCCCGCCGGTCATCGTCAGATAGACATCGGCCAGGATCTGGGCATCGAGCAACGCCCCGTGGAGCGTTCGCTTGGTATTGTCTATCTCGTAGCGCGAGCAGAGTGCATCCAGGCTGTTACGCTTGCCGGGGAACATCTTCCTTGCCAGCGCCAGGCTGTCCGTCACCTTACAGAAGGTGTTCGTCTTCGGAATATCACGATTAAGCTTGCTGAATTCATAATCCATAAAGCCGATATCGAACGATGCGTTATGGATGACAAGCTCGGCGCCCTTGATGTATTCCAGGAACTCGTCAGCGACATCCGCAAAAGTCGGCTTATCCAGCAAGAACTCATCGGCAATCCCGTGAACGCCGAATGCTTCCGGATCCACCAGCCGATCGGGTTTGAGGTAGACGTGGAAGTTGTTCCCCGTAAGACGACGGTTCACCACTTCAACGGCACCGATCTCGATGATCTTATGCCCTTCGTAGTGCGCGCCGATCTGGTTCATACCGGTGGTTTCGGTATCGAGGACAATCTGGCGAGTAATTGCAGTGCTCATAGCGGTCATTTATGTCAGACTTATCGTTTAACTGAACGTTTCGAATACAGGAAGTCTACCAGAGATGCGTAAACAGGTAGAAATTTTCACCGATGGATCTTGTCTCGGTAACCCAGGACCCGGCGGCTACGGCGCGATTATGCGCTATCGCCAGCACGAAAAAACCTTTAGCGAAGGCTATTTTCTGACCACCAACAACCGAATGGAGTTGATGGCGGCCATCGTGGCGCTGGAGGCGTTAAAAGAACATTGTGACGTGGTGCTAAGCACCGACAGTCAGTACGTGCGTCAGGGGATCACCCAGTGGATCCATAACTGGAAAAAACGCGGCTGGAAGACCGCCGATAAGAAGCCGGTCAAGAACGTCGATCTCTGGAAACGTCTTGATGCTGCGCTGGGCCAGCACCAGATTAAGTGGGAGTGGGTTAAAGGCCACGCAGGCCACCCGGAAAACGAACGCTGCGACGAACTGGCGCGTGCTGCGGCATCCAATCCCGCACATGAAGATGCGGGCTATCAGCCCGACGTCTAATCGGTTTTTTTGTACTGCCGCGTGGCCCCCACGGTCTGGCGGATGGGCGTTTTCGACTTGCTCTGCTTCATGGGGTTAAGCGTAAGGGGAATGGTTCGCTTACGCGCAACGATAAACTGCAAACAGCCCAACGCGGGGAGATGGGTGCTCAGTACCACGCCCCCCTGCCGCGCCCAGGGCAGCACCTGAAAACCACCGTAGCAGAGCACTTCAAAATTCAGCAGTGAAAGCCAGTCGAGCTGACGCATCATGGTGAACATCCGGCTGTTGTAAGGTGGAGTCCGGCGTAGCACCGGTACCAGCTTACGCAGGCCCATCAGGCTTAGCGGATTGAATCCGCTAAGTACCAGCCAGCCGTCATCAATCAGCACGCGATCGGCTTCGCGAAGCAGACGATGCGGATCGCTGCACCAGGGTAGCGTATGTGCGAGCAAACACGCATCGACGGATTTTTCCGCAAACGGCAGATGCAACGGGTCTGCTTTCACCTGAACCGGCGATCCGCCGAGAGAGACGTTAACCTGATGCGAGATAGCGCAGCTTTCGGTATTGATTTCCGCGCTGAGATTGCCAATCTTAAGCAGGTGAAAGCCATACATTTTCGCGAGCCAGGGCTTCAGCTGCTGTTCTAACGCTTCGCGATAGTATTCACCCCAGGGCAATTCCGCCCAACGTTCCGGTGCTGCGACAGTCTGAGGTATCCTTGCCGGTTTCATCAAAACACCCGCCACGCTCTAAGAGGTAATGTATGAATCTTATCAGTATTCCAGCGTTTCAGGACAATTACATCTGGGTTTTGGTTGACGACGATCGCCGATGCGTCATTGTCGATCCCGGAGAATCCGCCCCTGTTCTGCACGCCATAAAAGAGAACGGCTGGCAGCCAGAAGCCATTCTGTTGACGCATCATCATAACGATCACACTGGCGGCGTGCCTGAACTACGCGCTCATTTTCCGCATCTTGTGGTTTACGGACCGGCAGAGGCACAAGATAAGGGAATCACGCATGTAGTCGAAGAAGGCGAAAATATCCTCATACGCGAGTGGGAGTTTTCCGTATTTGCCACACCAGGTCACACTTTGGGACATCTGTGTTTCTACAGTAAGCCTTATCTTTTTTGCGGCGATACGCTCTTCTCCGGAGGCTGCGGAAGACTGTTTGAAGGCACGCCAGCTCAAATGTATCAGTCTTTACAGAAGATTAACGCGCTACCCGATGAGACGCTCATTTGTTGCGCCCATGAGTATACATTAGGAAATATGAAGTTTGCAGTGAGCCTCTTTCCCGAGGATCGAGCGATTCAGGATTATTATCACAAAGTGAAGGAGTTACGTGCAAAAAACCAAAAAACACTCCCCGTAATTCTGAAAAATGAGCGCCAAATTAATTTATTTTTACGCACAGATGATATTGATTTAATTAATAAAATTAACCAAGAAACAAATTTGCAACAACCAGAACAACGATTTGCATGGTTAAGGTCAAAGAAAGATAACTTCAGATAATTGCGGGTTGCCTTTTCAAAATTTCGCCGTTATCATCGCTCGTCTTTTAAGCAACTATTGACACACACATGAAGGCAAAAGCGATATTACTCGCCTCTGTCCTGCTTGTAGGTTGCCAGTCGCAAAACGGCAGCAACGTACAACAGCACGCACAGAGCCTTTCTGCAGCTGGTCAAGGGGAAGCAGGGAAGTTTGCAAGTTCGGCGCGCTGGATGGACGATGGAACATCTTACGCGCAGGATCAAGACTTGTGGACCTCTATTGGCGACGAGCTAAAGATGGGAATTCCGGAAAATCCCCGGATTCGCGAACAGAAACAGAAGTATTTAAGTAATAAGAGCTATCTCCACGATGTAACGTTACGGGCAGAGCCGTATATGTACTGGATAGCCGGGCAAGTTAAGAAACGTAACATGCCTATGGAGCTGGTACTCCTACCCATAGTGGAGAGCGCTTTTGACCCACACGCGACGTCTGGCGCCAATGCCGCAGGCATTTGGCAGATCATTCCGAGCACCGGGCGAAACTATGGTCTGAAACAGACCCGCAACTATGATGCGCGTCGCGATGTTGTCGCTTCAACGACAGCCGCTCTCGACATGATGCAACGTCTGAACAAGATGTTTGACGGCGACTGGCTGTTAACGGTCGCAGCGTATAATAGTGGCGAAGGTCGTGTACTGAAGGCAATGAAAGCGAATAAAGCACGGGGTAAATCCACCGATTTTTGGTCGCTCTCACTGCCACAGGAAACAAAGATTTACGTACCGAAAATGCTGGCATTGAGCGATATTTTCAAGAACAGCAAGCGTTACGGTGTACAACTGCCAACACCAGACGAAAGTCGTGCACTGGCGCGTGTTCGCCTCAGCAATCCAGTTGATATTCAACAGGTTGCTGATATGACGGGTATGTCGGTAAGTAAATTGAAAACCTTTAATGCTGGCGTTAAAGGCTCAACCCTGGGGGCAAGTGGCCCGCAGTATGTAATGGTTCCGCAGAAACATGCCGAGCAGTTACGTGAGTCTTTAGCTTCTGGTGAAATCGCCGCCGTTCAGTCAACGCTGATCGCGGATGCATCATCAGTTAACAGCCGCAGCTATAAGGTTCGTTCAGGTGATACGCTTTCGGGCATCGCGTCACGTCTTGGCGTGAATGCGAAAGATCTGCAGCAGTGGAATAATCTGCGCAGTTCCGGCCTGAAAGTGGGTCAGACTCTGACGGTAGGTGCAGGTAGCAGCGCACAGCGTCTCGCCAGCAACAGCGATAGCATTACCTATCGCGTGCGCAAGGGCGATTCACTGTCCAGTATCGCAAAACGGCACGGCGTGAACATCAAGGATGTGATGCGCTGGAACAATGATACTGACAATCTGAAACCTGGCGACCAGCTGACGCTGTTTGTGAAGAACAGCGCGACGCCAGACTCCTGATAGCACGATCGAAAGATAAAAAGGCACCGATTCCCCTCGGTGCCTTTTTTGTTTATTCCGCTTTTTGCGCTTCAGCCATGATGGTATCGCTGGTAAACGAGCCATCGTCCTGCAGTTCAAAGTACGCCTTTACCTCCGCGGACGCACTCTCCTGATACAGTCTGATCGCCTGGCTCAATGCTTCCGGGGTGCGCATACGCGCGATCCAGGAGCTGAACTCCAGCGGTAAACGATCGGTAATCAACGCGCGCGCGATCAGCCCCGCTTCAGTGATAAGCGACAACCACTCTCCGCTGGCGTAATTTTGCACGTGCGAGGTATCGCGCAGCGCTTCGACCGTCTGCAGCCAGATATTGCGCACCGGGTGTCCAGGAGACATTACATCCATAATGATGAAGGTGCCGCCCGGCTTCAGAACACGTTTGACCTCGCGTAATGCCTGGCCGACATCGTGCCAGTGGTGCGCGGAATAACGGCTGATCACCACCTCAAACGACGCATCATCGAACGGTAAGGATTCGGCATAGCCCTGTTGCGTATCGATGTTGTCCAGTCCCTTCGCTTTTGCCGCCCCGGCAACGACGTCCAGCATCTGGCTGGATAAGTCATACGCGGTAACGTGCGCGACCCGCTGCGCAGCCGTAAAGCTGGCATGCCCTGCCCCGCAGCCTAAATCCAGCACGTATGCCTGCGGGAACGCCGCCAGACGTTCACCGAGACGCACCAGATCGCGGCCAGAAGCATGCACGGCACTGCTCAGATAGGCACTTGCCTGAGAACCAAACTGTTTTTCTACGTTGTCATGATGGGAGCGTGTTGTTGTCATCGTACTGTCCTTTGTGAGTGAAAAATAAAGGGCAGCACCCGCACAGGCCTGCCCCACGGCAGACCTGACACACCATTATTTATCAGGTTTGCCGGGACTGAATTCGACTAGTAGAGGATTGTGATCGGAGGCGCGCGTCACCAGAACCGAGGCGTCGTGCACGCTCAAACCACGATAGAAGACAAAATCGAGAGGACGACCAAAGGCTTTTTTGCGCTGGTCATCGCTAAAACGAACTTCACGCAGCGACATTTCGCGCGCAAAGCGATACAGCGCATTCATGCGCGGACGACTCCAGGCATTGAAATCGCCAGCCATAATGATGGGACCGCTGTGATGGGCAATCTGATCGCCGATCGGAAGTAACTGTTTACTGTAAACATCCACGCCCAGGCTGAAGTTTACCGCGTGGATATTCACGACCATCAGCATTCGGGTATCCGGCAGCGGATAGACCGTCACCAGCGCCGATTTTGCCAGACGCAGGATAGGTTCACGTTCGCGCAGCGGACAGCAATAGACCGGATGTGCTGCTGAAAGCGTCATCACACCTGAGGGGTGTTGTGGCAGGACAAACGCAGGCACCTGGTCGGCGGCAAGATAGTTCGTGGTGGCAAAGCGTACCAGTTCAGGGGTGGTTTGTGCCTCCTGGAGTAGAACCAGGTGGGCATCTTTTCCAAAATTCTTGAGTACCGATAACCATTCGGCACGCTGCTGCTTAAAGATATTCCACACCAGTACACGGATTTTCTCATCGCTGCTTAACGGTGTGCCGGCGGGTAATGCCTGGCTTATGCTCGCAAATGACCCCGGAGGCAAGATCCTCTCCGCGGGCATTCCGGCAACATAACGCATGGCATAGGTATTTTTTCGCACTTTTGGAAACAGCCTCTGTAACATGAACCAGCCCGGAAAACGGACTGGTTCTAATGTTATAGGGACTTTAGGTCATACTTTCAACGCAATTTCTGAGAAACCGCTTTCCAGTTTTGTAAGCAAGCACTTACTGATGTTAACCCAGCGCGACCCGGGCTGGCTTATCGAGACGTCCACTCAGGCCAATCAGCAGGAAGGCGACCAGGACAATCACCGCGCCAATCCACGGGGTCTGGGCTAATCCAATATGCGCTACGGTTTGTCCGCCAATGATGGAGCCCAGCGCAATGCCGATATTAAATGCGGCAATGTTCAGACCGGACGCCACATCCACCGCATTTGGCGTATAGAGCTCGGCTTTCTGGACAACGTAAACCTGAAGCCCGGGGACATTACCAAAGGCAAAGATCCCCATGACCAGCACCGTGACCAGCGCGGCGTAGTGTACCGAAGCCGTGAACTGGAAAATCATCAGTAGAACCACCAGGGCGGCGAAGATGAATTTCAGCGCCGGTACCGCACCATGCTTATCCGCAAGCTTGCCGCCCCAGATATTGCCAACGGCAACGGAAATACCGTATCCCAGCAAAATCCAGCTCACGGTATTGGGTGAAAAGCCTGCCAGGTCCTGCATCATCGGCGCCAGGAAGGTGAAAGCCGTGAAGACGCCGCCATAGCCCAATGCAGTTACCGCGTAGATAATCAGCAAACGGGGATGCGTGAGCACCTTCAGCTGATCGCGCAGGCTGGCGCTCGCCCGGCCAGGGATGTTCGACGGTACCAGCAGCAGGCTGGTCACCAGGGCGATGACGCCCAGTAAGGAGACGGCCAGGAACGTTTCACGCCAGCCGAAGTGTTGTCCGATAAACGTTCCCAGCGGTACGCCCGTAACGAGTGCGACGGTCAGCCCACCAAACATGATCGCAATAGCTGAAGCCGCTTTCTCTTTGGGCACCAGGCTGGTTGCAATGGTGGAACCAATCGAGAAGAACACACCGTGTGCAAGGCCGGTTAACAGACGCGCAATCACCAGCGTGGTGTAGTCCGGCGCCTGCCAGGCCAGAACGTTGCCGGCGGTGAACAGCACCATCAGCGCGACTAACAGCTGCTTACGCGGAAAACGTCCGGTCAGGGCCGTCAGCACTGGCGCACCGACGGCGACGCCCAGGGCGTAGATTGATACCAGCAACCCCGCAGAGGGCAACGAGATCGCAAGCTGGTTAGCAATAGTGGGAACCAGGCCAACGATAACAAATTCGGTCGTGCCGATTGCAAAGGCACTGATCGTCAGGGCAAGTAGCGCCAGTGGCATAAAATACTCCGTATCATCAGGATTAAGATGACAGGCAGTATGCGCCAGTGCTTAAATAACAAAAATGGTCAAAATCTCAATAGAATTTTGCAGGTGATGCAAAAATGAAAGCAACATCGGAAGAGCTGACAATCTTTGTCGCCGTCGTTGAAAGCGGTAGCTTTAGCCGCGCGGCCGAACAGCTGGGTCAGGCTAACTCAGCCATCAGCCGTTCGGTAAAAAAACTGGAGATGAAGCTTGGAGTGAGTCTGCTTAACCGAACGACGCGGCAGCTGAGCCTGACGGAAGAGGGAGAGCGTTACTTCCGCCGCGTGCAGTCGGTATTGCAGGAGATGGCTGCAGCGGAGACGGAGATTATGGAGACCCGCAGCACGCCGCGTGGGTTGCTGCGCATTGATGCGGCCACGCCGGTTGTGCTCCATTTTCTGATGCCGCTGATCAAACCTTTCCGCGAACGCTATCCGGAGATGACGCTTTCTCTGGTCTCCTCAGAGACGTTTATCAACCTCATCGAGCGGAAAGTGGATGTGGCTATCCGGGCGGGAACCCTGACAGATTCAAGCTTGCGTGCCCGCCCTCTGTTTGCCAGCTACCGCAAAATTATCGCATCGCCAGAGTATATTGCCGAGCATGGGAAACCGGAGACGGTTGAAGAATTGAAGCAGCATCTGTGCCTGGGCTTTACGGAGCCGGTGTCGCTGAACACCTGGCCTGTGGCCTGTCATGATGGTCAACTTTATGAAATTACCTGCGGGTTATCCTCAAACAGCGGGGAAACGCTGAAGCAGCTTTGTCTCGAAGGAAATGGTATCGCCTGCTTGTCCGACTATATGATTGATAAGGAGATAGCGCGGGGTGAACTGGTGGAGCTGATGGCCGACAAACGTCTGCCGGTCGAAATGCCTTTTAGCGCAGTGTATTACAGTGACAGAGCGGTAAGCACGCGCATTCGTGCCTTTATTGACTTCCTGAGTGAACATATAAAAACAGCTCCCGGAGGAGCTGTGTGAGGGTTCAGGTTACAGAGGGCGGGTCAATCTTAATCCCAGTCAGGAGCTAAACCTTCCGGGCTTACCAGGCGATCGTTGCACTCCAGTTCTGCGATCGCTTTTTTATCGTCAGCATCCAGCTGAAGATCCGTTGCTAACAGGTTGCTGGCCAGGTTTTCACGCTTAGTTGAAGATGGGATCACGGCATAACCTTCACCCATTGCCCATGCCAGAATCACCTGCGCAGCAGTGGCGTTATGTTTCTCTGCGATACGCGTAATCACTTCATCTTTCAGCGCTTTACCGTAGGCCAGCGTCATGTATGAGGTGATGTGGATCCCGTGCTGTTTTGCCCAGTCCACGACTTTGCGGTTTTGCAGGTATGGAGACAGCTCAATCTGGTTGGTCGCAATATTTTCTGCGCCAACAGCGGCAATGGCTTTTTCCATCAGCGGAATGGTGAAGTTGGAGATCCCAATTTCGCGGGTTAAGCCCTGTGTTTTCGCTTCCAGCAGCGCCTGCATGAATTCTTCTACTGAGACGGCATCATTCGGTGATGGCCAGTGGATCAGCGTCAGATCTACGTAGTCAGTACGCAGTTTTTTCAGGCTCTCTTTCAGACTAGGGATCAGCTTATCTTTGCTGAGATTCTCAATCCAGATTTTCGTGGTGATAAACAGTTCGTTACGCGGTACACCACTCTCTTCGAGAGCTTGTCCAACGGCAGCTTCGTTTTCATAGATCTGTGCCGTATCAACTGCACGATAACCCAGTTCGAGTGCGGTTTTAACCGATGCGATAACAACGTCGTCTTTCAGGCGGAAAGTGCCCAGACCAAATGCAGGGAGAGTCATACTATTCCTCAATCATTATGTTCGTAAACTGAGGAAGATTATCGCTGGCGTTGTTATAGAGAAAAAGATCGCAAAACGCAGAGGATTTTTGCTAATTTCGCAATAATTAAACGACAGATAAGAAAAAAGCCCTGAGCGTGAGCTCAGGGCTTTTAATAAGTGGCGGAACGGACGGGACTCGAACCCGCGACCCCCTGCGTGACAGGCAGGTATTCTAACCGACTGAACTACCGCTCCACCGAAGACTGCTGTAACCACCGGATTTATGCACCGGCTTACTACTTAATTTGATGCCTGGCAGTTCCCTACTCTCACATGGGGAGACCCCACACTACCATCGGCGCTACGGCGTTTCACTTCTGAGTTCGGCATGGGGTCAGGTGGGACCACCGCGCTAAAGCCGCCAGGCAAATTCTGTTAATCTGTATCAGGCTGAAAATCGTCTCTGTCTCTTCGCCGAAACAGCTTCGGCGTTGTAAGGTTAAGCCTCACGGTTCATTAGTATCGGTTAGCTCAACGCATCGCTGCGCTTACACACCCGACCTATCAACGTCGTAGTCTTCAACGTTCCTTCAGGACCCTTAAAGGGTCAGGGAGAACTCATCTCGGGGCAAGTTTCGTGCTTAGATGCTTTCAGCACTTATCTTTTCCGCATTTAGCTACCGGGCAGTGCCATTGGCATGACAACCCGAACACCAGTGATGCGTCCACTCCGGTCCTCTCGTACTAGGAGCAGCCCCCCTCAATTCTCCAGCGCCCACGGCAGATAGGGACCGAACTGTCTCACGACGTTCTAAACCCAGCTCGCGTACCACTTTAAATGGCGAACAGCCATACCCTTGGGACCTACTTCAGCCCCAGGATGTGATGAGCCGACATCGAGGTGCCAAACACCGCCGTCGATATGAACTCTTGGGCGGTATCAGCCTGTTATCCCCGGAGTACCTTTTATCCGTTGAGCGATGGCCCTTCCATTCAGAACCACCGGATCACTATGACCTGCTTTCGCACCTGCTCGAGCCGTCACTCTCGCAGTCAAGCTAGCTTATGCCATTGCACTAACCTCCTGATGTCCGACCAGGATTAGCTAACCTTCGTGCTCCTCCGTTACTCTTTGGGAGGAGACCGCCCCAGTCAAACTACCCACCAGACACTGTCCGCAACCCGGATCACGGGTCTACGTTAGAACACCAGCCATTAAAGGGTGGTATTTCAAGGTTGGCTCCACGCAGACTGGCGTCCACGCTTCAAAGCCTCCCACCTATCCTACACATCAAGGACCAGTGTTCAGTGTCAAGCTATAGTAAAGGTTCACGGGGTCTTTCCGTCTTGCCGCGGGTACACTGCATCTTCACAGCGAGTTCAATTTCACTGAGTCTCGGGTGGAGACAGCCTGGCCATCATTACGCCATTCGTGCAGGTCGGAACTTACCCGACAAGGAATTTCGCTACCTTAGGACCGTTATAGTTACGGCCGCCGTTTACCGGGGCTTCGATCAAGAGCTTCGCGTTGCCGCTAACCCCATCAATTAACCTTCCGGCACCGGGCAGGCGTCACACCGTATACGTCCACTTTCGTGTTTGCACAGTGCTGTGTTTTTAATAAACAGTTGCAGCCAGCTGGTATCTTCGACTGATTTCAGCTCCACCCGCAGGGGCTTCACCTACATATCAGCGTGCCTTCTCCCGAAGTTACGGCACCATTTTGCCTAGTTCCTTCACCCGAGTTCTCTCAAGCGCCTTGGTATTCTCTACCTGACCACCTGTGTCGGTTTGGGGTACGATTTGATGTTACCTGATGCTTAGAGGCTTTTCCTGGAAGCAGGGCATTTGTTACTTCAGCACCGTAGTGCCTCGTCATCACACCTCAGCGTTAAAAGGTACCGGATTTACCTGGAACCTCCGCCTACATGCTTAAACCGGGACAACCGTCGCCCGGCTAACATAGCCTTCTCCGTCCCCCCTTCGCAGTAACACCAAGTACAGGAATATTAACCTGTTTCCCATCGACTACGCCTTTCGGCCTCGCCTTAGGGGTCGACTCACCCTGCCCCGATTAACGTTGGACAGGAACCCTTGGTCTTCCGGCGAGCGGGCTTTTCACCCGCTTTATCGTTACTTATGTCAGCATTCGCACTTCTGATACCTCCAGCATGCCTCACAGCACACCTTCAACGGCTTACAGAACGCTCCCCTACCCAACAACGCCTAAGCGTCGCTGCCGCAGCTTCGGTGCATGGTTTAGCCCCGTTACATCTTCCGCGCAGGCCGACTCGACCAGTGAGCTATTACGCTTTCTTTAAATGATGGCTGCTTCTAAGCCAACATCCTGGCTGTCTGTGCCTTCCCACATCGTTTCCCACTTAACCATGACTTTGGGACCTTAGCTGGCGGTCTGGGTTGTTTCCCTCTTCACGACGGACGTTAGCACCCGCCGTGTGTCTCCCGTGATAACATTCTTCGGTATTCGTAGTTTGCATCGGGTTGGTAAGCCGGGATGGCCCCCTAGCCGAAACAGTGCTCTACCCCCGAAGATGAGTTCACGAGGCGCTACCTAAATAGCTTTCGGGGAGAACCAGCTATCTCCCGGTTTGATTGGCCTTTCACCCCCAGCCACAAGTCATCCGCTAATTTTTCAACATTAGTCGGTTCGGTCCTCCAGTTAGTGTTACCCAACCTTCAACCTGCCCATGGCTAGATCACCGGGTTTCGGGTCTATACCCTGCAACTTAACGCCCAGTTAAGACTCGGTTTCCCTTCGGCTCCCCTATACGGTTAACCTTGCTACAGAATATAAGTCGCTGACCCATTATACAAAAGGTACGCAGTCACACCACAAGGGTGCTCCCACTGCTTGTACGTACACGGTTTCAGGTTCTTTTTCACTCCCCTCGCCGGGGTTCTTTTCGCCTTTCCCTCACGGTACTGGTTCACTATCGGTCAGTCAGGAGTATTTAGCCTTGGAGGATGGTCCCCCCATATTCAGACAGGATACCACGTGTCCCGCCCTACTCTTCGAGTTCACAGCCTGTGTGCTTTCGTGTACGGGACTGTCACCCTGTACCGTGCGACTTTCCAGACGCTTCCACTAACACACAAGCTGATTCAGACTCTGGGCTGCTCCCCGTTCGCTCGCCGCTACTGGGGGAATCTCGGTTGATTTCTTTTCCTCGGGGTACTTAGATGTTTCAGTTCCCCCGGTTCGCCTCGTTAACCTATGTATTCAGTTAACGATAGTGTGACGAATCACACTGGGTTTCCCCATTCGGACATCGCCGGGTCAAAGGTTCATATCACCTCGCCGGCGCTTTTCGCAGATTAGCACGTCCTTCATCGCCTCTGACTGCCAGGGCATCCACCGTGTACGCTTAGTCGCTTAACCTCACAACCCGAAGATGTTTCACTTCTGATTGCGAAAATTTGAGAGACTCGAACACACATAACATGTGTGTCGTTTCAATTTTCAGCTTGATCCAGATTTTTAAAGAGCAAAACTTCGCAGTGCACCTTTTCAGGTTCACTCTGAAGTTTTCTTGTGTTCGCAGTAAAAGATGGTGGAGCTATGCGGGATCGAACCGCAGACCTCCTGCGTGCAAAGCAGGCGCTCTCCCAGCTGAGCTATAGCCCCATCGTTTGCAATCTCTGTACCGCTCATCCTTTAAAAGGAGTTTGGTAGGCCTGAGTGGACTTGAACCACCGACCTCACCCTTATCAGGGGTGCGCTCTAACCACCTGAGCTACAAGCCTGCAGAGATTTTTTACTGCTGTTTTTCATCAGACAATCTGTGTGAGCACTACAAAGGCAGGTTCTTTAAGGTAAGGAGGTGATCCAACCGCAGGTTCCCCTACGGTTACCTTGTTACGACTTCACCCCAGTCATGAATCACAAAGTGGTAAGCGCCCTCCCGAAGGTTAAGCTACCTACTTCTTTTGCAACCCACTCCCATGGTGTGACGGGCGGTGTGTACAAGGCCCGGGAACGTATTCACCGTAGCATTCTGATCTACGATTACTAGCGATTCCGACTTCATGGAGTCGAGTTGCAGACTCCAATCCGGACTACGACGCACTTTATGAGGTCCGCTTGCTCTCGCGAGGTCGCTTCTCTTTGTATGCGCCATTGTAGCACGTGTGTAGCCCTACTCGTAAGGGCCATGATGACTTGACGTCATCCCCACCTTCCTCCAGTTTATCACTGGCAGTCTCCTTTGAGTTCCCGGCCTAACCGCTGGCAACAAAGGATAAGGGTTGCGCTCGTTGCGGGACTTAACCCAACATTTCACAACACGAGCTGACGACAGCCATGCAGCACCTGTCTCAGAGTTCCCGAAGGCACCAATCCATCTCTGGAAAGTTCTCTGGATGTCAAGAGTAGGTAAGGTTCTTCGCGTTGCATCGAATTAAACCACATGCTCCACCGCTTGTGCGGGCCCCCGTCAATTCATTTGAGTTTTAACCTTGCGGCCGTACTCCCCAGGCGGTCGACTTAACGCGTTAGCTCCGGAAGCCACGCCTCAAGGGCACAACCTCCAAGTCGACATCGTTTACGGCGTGGACTACCAGGGTATCTAATCCTGTTTGCTCCCCACGCTTTCGCACCTGAGCGTCAGTCTTTGTCCAGGGGGCCGCCTTCGCCACCGGTATTCCTCCAGATCTCTACGCATTTCACCGCTACACCTGGAATTCTACCCCCCTCTACAAGACTCTAGCCTGCCAGTTTCGAATGCAGTTCCCAGGTTGAGCCCGGGGATTTCACATCCGACTTGACAGACCGCCTGCGTGCGCTTTACGCCCAGTAATTCCGATTAACGCTTGCACCCTCCGTATTACCGCGGCTGCTGGCACGGAGTTAGCCGGTGCTTCTTCTGCGGGTAACGTCAATTGCTGAGGTTATTAACCTCAACACCTTCCTCCCCGCTGAAAGTACTTTACAACCCGAAGGCCTTCTTCATACACGCGGCATGGCTGCATCAGGCTTGCGCCCATTGTGCAATATTCCCCACTGCTGCCTCCCGTAGGAGTCTGGACCGTGTCTCAGTTCCAGTGTGGCTGGTCATCCTCTCAGACCAGCTAGGGATCGTCGCCTAGGTGAGCCGTTACCCCACCTACTAGCTAATCCCATCTGGGCACATCTGATGGCAAGAGGCCCGAAGGTCCCCCTCTTTGGTCTTGCGACGTTATGCGGTATTAGCTACCGTTTCCAGTAGTTATCCCCCTCCATCAGGCAGTTTCCCAGACATTACTCACCCGTCCGCCGCTCGTCACCCGGAGAGCAAGCTCTCCTGTGCTACCGCTCGACTTGCATGTGTTAGGCCTGCCGCCAGCGTTCAATCTGAGCCATGATCAAACTCTTCAATTTAAGTTTGATGCTCGTGAATTAAACTTCGTAATGAATTACGTATGTTCACTCAGAGACTTGGTATTCATTTTTCGTCTTGCGACGTTAAGAATCCATGTCACTTTGAGTGCCCACACAGATTGTCTGATAAATTGTTAAAGAGCAGTTGCAACGCGGCTTTCGCTCACCGTTGCGAGGTGGCGTATATTACGCTTTCCTCTTTCAGAGTCAACCCGTTATTTCAGAATTTTTCTCTTCAACCGACCGGCTTGTTTGTGAAGTGATTCACATCCGCCGTGTCGATGGAGGCGCATTATAGGGGGCGGCCGAGGAATGACAAGCGGAAAAATGCATTTTTATTTCAACCGCTCATCTTTTCGCCAAAAAGGTTATTTTTGGTGCTTTTTAATCTCTTTTGGCAGTTCGGCCAGACTATTAATTACCCAATCCGCTGCATTTTCTGCTTCTGGCGTCACTGGCTTACCGGTGCGAACTAATATTTTGGTTCCTACACCCGCCGCCGCTGCTGCCTGCATATCTTCCAGTTTATCGCCCACCATATAAGAAGCAGACATATCAATGTGCAGGAACTCCTGTGCAGAGATGAACATCCCAGGATGCGGCTTACGGCAGTCACAGGTCTGACGATATGCTTCAACGGTACCCTGCGGGTGGTGCGGACAATAGTAGATGCCGTCGAGATCCACACCGCGGTCGGCTAGCGACCAGTCCATCCATTCCGTCAGCGTCTCGAACTGCGCTTCGGTAAATTTACCGCGTGCAATACCGGACTGGTTCGTCACAACCACCAGCGCATAACCCATCTCTTTCAGCTGGCGCATGGCATCTATTACGCCCTCGATAAACTCGAACTCATCAATTTCATGGACATAACCGTGATCCACATTAATAGTGCCGTCACGATCGAGAAAAATTGCGGGTACTGATTTTGCCACCGGTTTGCTCCTGAAAAAGGCATGTTCGACTAGTATCTCATGAATCGCAGCGCAATAAAGTGCTCATCGTACAGAGTTGGATTGATTTAGACGTCTGGATGCCTTAACATCCGTTTTGTTTACGGTCATCACCCGTATCTGGCAGAAGAAAATGCCACGACTAACTTACATACGATAAAAATAATCTAATGATTAAACTTTCCAATATCACCAAAGTGTTCCAGCAGGGGAACCGAACCATTCAGGCGCTGAACAACGTCAGCCTGCATGTTCCTGCTGGTCAAATTTATGGCGTCATTGGCGCATCGGGTGCAGGTAAAAGCACGCTGATTCGTTGTGTTAACCTGCTTGAGCGCCCAACCCAGGGCAGCGTAGAAGTTGGCGGCCAGGAACTTACCGCCCTCTCAGAGAAAGAACTCACCAAAGCGCGTCGTCAGATTGGCATGATCTTCCAGCACTTTAACCTGCTGGCTTCCCGCACCGTGTTCGGCAACGTTGCCCTGCCGCTTGAGCTGGATAATACGCCAAAAGAAGAAGTGAAGCGTCGCGTGACCGAACTGCTCGACCTCGTGGGTCTGGGCGACAAGCATGATAGCTACCCGGCAAATCTGTCCGGTGGGCAAAAGCAGCGTGTGGCCATTGCCCGCGCGCTGGCAAGTAATCCTAAGGTACTGCTGTGCGATGAAGCCACCAGCGCACTGGATCCGGCAACCACGCGTTCGATTCTGGAACTGCTGAAAGACATTAACCGTCGACTGGGCCTGACGATCCTCCTTATTACGCATGAGATGGACGTGGTGAAACGCATCTGCGACTGCGTGGCGGTCATCAGCAACGGTGAACTGATCGAGCAGGACACGGTAAGTGAAGTCTTCTCGCATCCGAAGACGCCGCTGGCACAGCAGTTCATCCAGTCCACGCTGCATCTGGATATTCCGGAAGATTATCTGGAGCGTTTGAAAACCGAACCCGCAGCAGACAGCGTCCCGATGCTGCGCATGGAGTTCACCGGTCAGTCCGTTGACGCTCCCCTGCTTTCCGAAACCGCGCGTCGCTTTAACGTGAACAACAACATCATCAGCGCGCAGATGGATTACGCCGGTGGCGTGAAGTTCGGCATCATGCTGACAGAAATGCACGGCACACAAGAAGAAACCCAGGCCGCGATTGCCTGGCTGCAAGAACACCATGTAAAAGTAGAGGTACTGGGTTATGTCTGAGCCGATGATGTGGCTGCTGGTTCGCGGCGTTTGGGAAACGCTGGCAATGACCTTTGTCTCTGGCTTCTTTGGTTTTGTGATTGGCCTGCCGGTCGGCGTATTGCTGTACGTGACGCGTCCGGGTCAAATCATTGAGAACGCGAAACTGTACCGTACGCTCTCAGCGCTGGTGAACATCTTCCGTTCTATTCCCTTCATTATTCTGCTGGTGTGGATGATTCCGTTTACCCGCGTGATCGTCGGAACGTCTATCGGTCTGCAGGCGGCCATTGTTCCACTGACCGTGGGGGCTGCGCCGTTTATCGCCCGTATGGTGGAAAACGCCCTGCTGGAGATCCCAACCGGTTTGATCGAAGCCTCACGCGCGATGGGCGCAACGCCGATGCAGATCGTCCGCAAAGTCCTGCTCCCGGAAGCACTGCCAGGCCTGGTGAACGCGGCAACCATCACGCTCATCACGCTGGTCGGTTATTCCGCAATGGGTGGCGCAGTTGGCGCTGGCGGTTTAGGCCAGATTGGTTACCAGTACGGCTATATTGGATATAACGCTACCGTGATGAATACCGTTCTGGTATTGCTGGTTGTTCTGGTTTATTTAATCCAGTTCTCCGGCGATCGCATCGTCCGGACCGTTACTCACAAATAACGTTACACACAACACAAACTCTACGAGTTAAGGATAAAACATGGCGTTTAAATTAAAGACCTTTGCAGCAGTAGGCGCGCTGATCGGCTCTCTGGCACTGGTGGGTTGCGGTCAGGACGAAAAAGATCCAAACCACATTAAAGTGGGCGTTATCGTGGGTGCAGAACAACAGGTTGCTGAAGTTGCTCAGAAAGTGGCGAAAGAGAAGTATGGCCTGGACGTTGAGCTGGTGACCTTCAACGATTACGTTCTGCCGAACGAAGCGCTGAGCAAAGGCGATATCGACGCTAACGCCTTCCAGCATAAGCCATACCTGGATCAGCAGATCAAAGATCGTGGCTATAAACTGGTGGGTGTTGGTAACACCTTCGTTTATCCAATTGCCGGTTACTCTAAGAAAATTAAATCGCTGGACGAGCTGCAGCCGGGCTCTCAGGTTGCCGTGCCTAACGACCCAACCAACCTTGGCCGTTCCCTGCTGCTGCTGCAGAAAGTGGGCCTGATCAAACTGAAAGACGGTGTTGGCCTGCTGCCAACCGTTCTGGATGTCACCGAGAACCCGAAAAATCTGAAAATTGTTGAACTGGAAGCACCGCAGCTGCCACGTTCTCTGGACGATGCGCAGATTGCCCTGGCCGTGATCAACACCACTTATGCCAGCCAGATTGGCCTGACGCCAGCCAAAGACGGTATCTTCGTAGAAGATAAAGACTCCCCGTACGTTAACCTGATCGTGACTCGCGAAGACAACAAGGACGCGGAAAACGTGAAGAAATTCGTTCAGGCTTATCAGTCTGATGAAGTTTACCAGGAAGCCAACAAAGTGTTTAACGGCGGCGCTGTTAAAGGCTGGTAATCTCACCTCAGTGTAATATCATCAGGACGGGCTTATGCCCGTCTTGTCATTTGTGCAGTCAACTGATTCAATATCTGACGTTTTGATTATCCATTGAGGAACTATTATGCGTGCTTTACCGATCTGTCTTTTAGCACTCATGCTGAGCGGCTGTTCTATGCTAAGCAGATCTCCCGTTGAACCTGTTCAAAGCACGGCAACCCCGCCAAAAACCGAGCCTGCAAAACCGAAAGTGGTTCGCCCTGCGCCGGTTCGCATTATCACGAAAGCAGACGAACTCGTCGGTAAACCGTTCCGTGAACTGGGCGAAGTGAGCGGCGAATCCTGTCAGGCAACCAATCAGGACTCACCACCGAATATTCCGACAGCGCGTAAACGTATGCAGATTAATGCCGCAAAAATGAAAGCCAACGCGGTTCTGCTGCACAGCTGCGAAGTCACCAGCGGCACGCCGGGCTGCTACCGTCAGGCGGTTTGCATCGGTTCTGCGCTGAACATCACGGCGAAATGAGTGCATTTCAGTTCGAGCAGATAGGCGTTATCCACTCTCCTTATAAAGAGAAGTTCGCCGTCCCCCGCCAGCCCGGTCTGGTCACCAGCGGAAGCGGTGAGCTTCACCTGATTGCGCCTTACAATCAGGCCGATGCGGTACGCGGGCTTGAGGCTTTCAGCCATTTATGGGTGGTGTTCGTGTTTCACCAGACGATGGAAGGCGGCTGGCGGCCTACCGTGCGGCCTCCTCGTCTTGGCGGAAATGCGAGAATGGGCGTGTTTGCGACCCGCTCGACCTTCCGCCCAAACCCGATTGGCATGTCGCTGGTTGAACTGAAAGGCATACGCTGCCAGAAAGATCGGGTGATACTGGAGTTAGGTAGCCTGGACCTGGTGGACGGCACGCCGGTAATCGACATCAAACCCTATTTGCCCTTCGCCGAAGCGCTCCCGGACGCGCGTGCAAGTTATGCTCAGGACGCGCCGCAGGCGGACATGCCTGTTTATTTTACGCCAGAGATAACCGCTCAGCTCGGTCAGCTGGAGAAACGCTATCCTCGCTTACGGGATTTCATCACTGAAGTTCTGGCACAGGACCCGCGTCCGGCCTACCGTAAAGAAGAGGAAGAAGGAAAAACGTACGCCGTCTGGCTGCTCGATTTCAACGTTCGCTGGCGCGTCACCGGGGCAGGTTTTGAAGTGTTTGCCCTTGAACCCAGGTAATTTTGTTCTCCTCTCTTTTGGCATCTTTGCCACACTGGTAAACTAAACCACTTTTTTTGTGTCAGGCTGGTGTTTCAGCCTGTTCCAATCGTCGAAATGGAACCGTAACAACATGCGTACTAGCCAATATCTGCTCTCCACTCTGAAGGAGACGCCTGCCGACGCCGAAGTGATCAGCCATCAGCTGATGCTGCGCGCCGGGATGATCCGCAAGCTGGCCTCCGGGTTATATACCTGGCTGCCGACCGGCGTGCGCGTCCTGAAAAAAGTCGAAAACATCGTGCGTGAAGAGATGAACAACGCCGGTGCTATCGAGGTGTCCATGCCTGTGGTTCAGCCCGCTGACCTGTGGCAGGAGAGCGGCCGTTGGGAGCAATATGGTCCTGAACTGCTGCGCTTTGTCGATCGCGGCGAGCGTCCGTTCGTTCTCGGCCCAACGCATGAAGAAGTCATTACCGACCTGATTCGTAATGAGCTGAGCTCTTACAAACAGCTGCCGCTGAACTTCTTCCAGATCCAGACCAAGTTCCGTGACGAAGTTCGCCCGCGTTTCGGCGTTATGCGCTCTCGCGAATTCCTGATGAAAGATGCTTACTCTTTCCACACCTCTCAGGAATCACTTCAAGAGACCTACGACGCAATGTACGCGGCGTACAGCAAAATCTTCTCCCGCATGGGTCTGGATTTCCGTGCTGTGCAGGCTGATACCGGCTCCATCGGCGGTAGCGCCTCCCATGAGTTTCAGGTTCTGGCGCAGAGCGGTGAAGACGATGTGATCTTCTCTGACTCTTCAGATTACGCGGCGAATATCGAATTTGCAGAAGCGCTGGCGCCAAAAGAGCCACGCGGCGCGGCAACGCAAGAGATGACGCTGGTTGATACGCCAAACGCGAAAACCATTGCCGAGCTGGTTGAGCAGTTCAATCTGCCTGTCGAAAAAACCGTGAAAACGCTGCTGGTGAAATCCACCGAAGGTAGCGCTTACCCGCTGGTTGCGCTGCTGGTGCGTGGCGATCACGAGCTGAACGAAGTGAAAGCCGAGAAGCTGCCGCAGGTAGCCAGCCCGCTGACCTTCGCAACGGAAGCGGAAATCCGCGCCGTGGTGAATGCGGGTCCAGGTTCACTGGGTCCAGTCAATCTGCCGGTGCCTGTTGTCATTGACCGCACGGTTGCGGCAATGAGCGACTTCTCCGCAGGTGCGAACATCGACGGTAAACATTACTTCGGCATCAACTGGGATCGCGACGTGGCGACGCCGGAAGTGGCTGACATCCGTAACGTGGTTGCAGGCGATCCAAGCCCGGACGGCCAGGGTACCCTGATGATTAAGCGCGGCATCGAAGTGGGTCATATCTTCCAGCTGGGTGATAAATACTCTCGCGCGCTGAACGCGGCCGTTCAGGGTGAAGATGGCCGTAACCAGATCCTGACCATGGGTTGCTACGGTATCGGGGTGACGCGCGTGGTGGCTGCGGCGATTGAGCAGAACTACGACGAACGCGGCATCGTCTGGCCGGACAATATTGCGCCGTTCCAGGTGGCCATTCTGCCAATGAACATGCACAAGTCTTACCGCGTGCAGGAGCTGGCCGAGAAGCTGTATGCCGAGCTGCGCGCTCAGGGTATCGAAGTGCTGATGGATGACCGTAAAGAGCGTCCGGGCGTGATGTTTGCCGATATGGAACTGATCGGTATCCCGCACACCGTCGTCATCGGCGACCGTAACCTCGACAGCGATGAGATTGAATACAAATACCGTCGCAGCGGCGAGAAACAGATGATCAAGACAGGCGACATTCTTGATTACCTGGTGAAAGCCATCAAAGGCTAAACAAAAACCCCGCTCAGGCGGGGTTTTTTAATGGCTCAGCGTCGGCTTATTTACTGTTACAGTCTTTACCCGCAACAAACTTCGCGTCTTTATCTGCCACCAGCGTTTTCACCATCTCCCCGCTATCCGGGTTTGGCTCCAGCGTAAAGTGACCGTCAACCGTCAGCAGTACCGGCTTACTGTCATTGCCGCGTGCCACAGCGTAATCACGTTCAAGCTGCGCATTGTTTGCCACGCTGACCTTCCTGCCGGTTGCGCAGTCGGTAAAGATCGCCGCATCCGCCATATAGAAGTACATCCCCCGCATTGCCATCGGCGTGGCAGGCAGAGCCGCTTTTACCGGCGCCAGCGTGTAGTTGAGCTGGGATTCAATCGGGTTGCCTTCGCGGTCGAGCATCTCCATCCCCTCGCCTTTGGCGCGGAAAAAGGTTTTCTCACCGGAGGTATCCGTCAGGACCAGCTTCTCTGCCGTACGCGCCCATGTTCCATAAGTGGCAAAAGAAGAAGGCTCTTTAGCGCCCTGATAGCGCTGATTCATCACCCAGGTGCCATCTTTTTGCAGGAACAGAGACGTTTCAATGCCTTCACAGTCCGCGCAAGGCAATACGCCGCGCCAGCTTTGCTGCATCGGTTTTAATTCTTCCGTTTGCGTGGGTTGTAAAACCTGCGTTTCGGAGCGGTTGTTACACCCAAAAAGCGCAAACAGCGTACTCACTGCCAGCGCTGACCATAATGCTTTTTTCACAATGAATTCCTTATGAAAAGTGTGTTCCCTTTCGTCACTCTGTCGGGCGACGAACTTTACCGCGTAGTGCTTTCACTGTGGATTTTTGGGCCTTCGAGGACAACCGACGCTCTTTCGATGCGCGGGTCGGCCACGTTGCCCGGCGGCTTTTTTGTACTGCCGTTAGCTCTTTGATGACCGCCACCAGCCTGGCTACCGCCGCTTCCCGGTTGAGCTCCTGGCTGCGGTACTCCTGGGCTTTGATCACAATCACGCCATCGCTGGTGATCAGGTGATGGCTGGCGGCAAGCAGGCTTTCTTTATAATACTCTGGCAGGCTTGAGGCCCGAATGTCAAAACGCAAATGGATAGCCGTCGACGCCTTGTTGACGTGCTGCCCGCCTGCTCCCTGCGCACGAATGGCGGTGATCTCCAGCTCGCTGTCAGGGATGCTGACGTTTCGGGACAAGACGATCATGACGCGGGTTGCCACGCCGTTAAATGAATTTCCAGATTATTCTGAGAATCAGAGAGCCAGATGGCGCCATCCTGAATCGTCGCCTGCAAAACCATGGTCCGGCTGGCGAACTCGCTCAACTGCGCCAGCTGCTCATCATCCAGATACCAGACCGTGAGATTTTTAAACTGTCCGCACTTGCTCTTGTTTTGCTGCCACCAGATCTCCGCCGCGCGCTGATTATACGCGAATAAGGCCACTTCAGCGGACTGGGTGCAGGCCTTCTTAACTCTGCGCTCGTCAGGCAGGCCGAGTTCGATCCACAAATCGATACCCAGATGATCGTTGCGCAGCCAAGCTTCAGGCTCGTCTTCTGCGCTTAAACCACGGGAAAACTGCAGACGCTCGTCGGCATACTTAATCCACGCCAGCAGGCGCAGCATCATGCGCTCCTGGGTTTCGGAGGGGTGGCGTGCCAGCGTAAGCGACGCATCGAGGAACTGGTTGCGATCCAGATCGGCCACATTGACCACAGCTTTATAAATTGTCGCTTTCAGCGCCATGAGAGAACTCCATTCGAATCAGGCGAACATTGTAGCGAAAACCGCGGCAAAAGGCTGTTACAGGGTGTTAAATACACCGCTATCAAGGCCCTGATATTGCTTAAATGAGTATGGTATAGTCACCTTGCTAAACCGAGTTTATCTTCGTAGGCTTAATGATATCTCACAGTAAGTCAGTGCGCTGGCGGGAGGGGATGTGAATAATTATTGTGAGTTAATTCGCAAACGGTATGCGGAAATCGCCAGCGGAGATCTGGGGTATGTCCCGGACGCGTTGGGCTGTGTATTGAAGGTGCTTAATGAAGTGGCCTCTGATGAGAGCCTTTCAGAGTCGGTCAGGGAAAAAGCAGCGTATGCTGCGGCGAATTTACTGGTGAGCGATTATGTCGATGAATGATACTTATCAACCCATCAATTGTGATGACTATGACAACCTCGAACTCGCCTGCCAGCATCATTTATTACTGACGCTGGAGCTAAAAGATGGCGAAGTGTTGAAGGCGAAAGCCAGCGATCTGGTTTCACGAAAGAATGTGGAATACCTGATAGTGGAAGACGCCGGTGCGACGCGTGAGCTGCGTCTGGACAAAATAGCCAGCTTCAGCCACCCGCAAATCGGCACCGTCGTGGTGAGCGAATCCTGATGACACTAACGGGCAGCCTGGCTGCCCGTTACGCTTTCTGCCACTCAAAACGGACACCCTCTTCTGACCACCCCTCTTCCGTGATGAACATCCCTGCCGCAGCGATAAGCGTTTCTCCGTAGAAGAGTAGCGGCGTGGTGTCGCGCAGCCACGGCGGCACGTTACACTCCTGCCATATTTTCTTCAGCTTCCGTCCCCCGTTGCGCCCGACGATATGCAGCATGCCGCCAGCCTTAAAGCGCACGGTGACCGGTTCATCGGGCTTCGGCAGCCGCACATGACCAGACGACAGGAGAGAGACGCGTCCTGCCTCACAGGGCAATATCAGGGGCGTGTCAGGAGAAAACCAGTCGAGCACCACATCGGTCAGCGAGGGCATGGATTTTATCCACCAGAGCTCCTCTTTATAGCGTCTCACCTCAAAACCGTTCAGGTGGACGCACGGGGAAGCATCATCCCGCGCCAGTGCGACTTCGTCCCAGATGCGGCTCAGCATTGTCCGCGACGGCATCGCAGCGCGATGAAAGGCCAGCCAGCGCCGTAACAGCGCGGCGCGACGTACCGGGCTCATCGCTTTCATCGGTGCGATCGCCAACGCCCCGTCGGCAGAAATGAGTGCAGCCAGCTCGTCGCTCAACAGTTCATCCAGCAACGATTCCTGTTCGGCGCACAGCATGGCGCTTCTTGCCGTCGCGTCGGCGAAATGCGGCCAGCGTTCGCCTAAAAGCGGGAGGACGCGCAGACGCAGGAAGTTACGGTCATAGCCGTCATCCTGGTTACTCTCATCTTCGATCCAGTTCAGCTGATGTTCTCGCGCCCAGGCTTCCAGTGAGGCACGCGTCTCGCCAAGCAGCGGACGCAGTAACGTTGTGCCGGCAAATTCAGAACGCGTCGGCATGGCAGAAAGTCCCGCCGGGCCGCTGCCCCGCTTAAGGGCTAGCAGAAAGGTTTCACACTGATCGTCCAGATGCTGGGCCGTGACCAGCGCTTCTCCAGGACGTAATGCCCCGGCAAATGCGGCATAGCGGGCTTTCCGCGCCTGCGCCTCGATGCCCAGTCCTTCCTTCGCAAGCGTCACTCGCTCAGCGATGAGCGGGATCGCCCAGGCCGCACACAAGGCTTCACAGTGCACCACCCACGCCTCTGCGTGAGGACTTAATCCGTGGTGAATATGCATCGCCCGAAGCTGGACGTCAGGTTCTCGATCGCGCCAAAGCTTAAGGCGATGCAGCAACACGGTAGAATCCAGGCCACCGCTAAACCCCACCAGCAGCTGGCGGTACGGTGAAACGGCTTGTGCGATAGCGGGTAAGGTCATAGGAGATTACACATAAAAAATGCCCGAACTGAGCGGGCATTATCACACAGGACAACCATTACTGCTGATAAAGCTCCAGCGGCAGGCCGTCCGGATCGTTGAAAAAGGTAAAACGCTTGTCGGTGAACGGATCGACGCGTATCGCTTCGCACGTCACGCCGTGCGCCTCCAGATGTTTTACTGCGCTATCCAGGTCATCAACGCTAAAGGCGAGATGACGCAGGCCGCAGGCTTCCGGGCGGGACGGACGCGCAGGTGGAAAAGGAAAAGAGAACAGCTCAATCACATATTGCCCGTTTAACGCCAGGTCGCCCTTCCAGGAGTCGCGCTCCTCGCGGTAGGCCTCGCTCATGAGCGTAAAGCCCAGGATGTCGCAGTAGAAGGCCTTACTTTTCGCGTAATCGGTCGCAATGATCGCAATATGATGAACAGCTTTTAAACCCAGCATAGCTTCTCCTTTTTATGATGCCTGAACGTTACAACCGAAAACCCACGCCTGGCAAGCGGTCCCCCTTATTTTAGGACTCGCACCCAGTAAACGCCGCTCTCGTCGCGCTTCGCACCGTGGATATCCGTCTCAAAACCGGGATAGTGGCGTCCTACCGAACAGAGCATCAGCAGGAAATCGAGCACCGCCCGACTCTCTTCGGTAATCATCTCTCCCGGCATCAGGAGCGGAACGCCCGGCGGGTAAGGCAGGATCATGTTAGCCGATACGCGCCCGACCAGGTTTTCCAGCTCGACGGTTTCGACCTCCCCTTTCACCTGGCGCTGCCATGCCTTGTGCGGGGTAAACTTCATCTCCGGTAAGACATCGAACGCCTGAAGCATCAGACGCGGCAGCTCGTGCTGACGGATCAGCCTGTGGATCCCCTGGGCCAGATCCTGAATGCGCATATTTCGATAGAAGTCAGGATCCTCCGCGTAGAGATCCGGCAGCATGTTCTTCACCCGCAGGTTGAGATCGTAGGCCCGCTTAAACTCCATCAGGCCGCGCAACAGCCCCATCGCGCGGGTTTTGTCGATTCCGATGCTGAACAGGAACAGCAGGTTATAGGGACCGGTTTTCTCCACCACCACGCCACGTTCATCAAGGAATTTCGCGACCAGCGCGGCCGGAATACCTTCATCGCTCATCTTGCCCTGCTCATCCATGCCCGGCGTCAGGATCGTCACTTTTACCGGGTCGAGGAACATATGGTCGCTATCGGCATCCCGGAAGCCATGCCAGTCTTCTCCGGGCGAGACGGGCCAGCATTCTGCTTCATCAATCTCTTCCGGCTGCCAGATATCAAAGAACCAGCCGTCGGCTTCATCTTTCAGCCGCTGAACCTCTTTGCGGAAATGCAGCGCGCGTTCTACCGAACGGTTGATGAGTCGTTTGCCCGGATTGCCGCGCAGCATCGCTGCGGCCGTTTCTATGGAGGCTACCAGCGGATAGCTCGGCGAGGTGGTGGTGTGCATCATAAAGGCTTCGTTGAACGTGTCTTCGTCGTACTCGCCTTTGATGTGAATAAGCGAAGCCTGGGAAAACGCCGCCAGCATTTTATGCGTCGACTGCGTTTCGAAGAACACTTTACCCGGCACCCGTTCACCGCTCATGCCGCTTTTACCGGCGTAAATCGGGTGGAAATTAGTGTATGGCACCCATGCGGAATCGAAGTGGATCGACGGCACGTCCAGCGTCTTTTTGATCCAGTTCGTGTTGTACAGCAGACCGTCGTAGGTCGAGTTGGTGATCACCGCATGGACAGGCCAGCTTGCGCCCGGAATTGCCGCGACCTTACTTTCAATGGCTTCGTGGGTGAACTCCCGGCGCGGAATGCCGCCAAGAATACCGAGCGCGTTACGCGTGGGCGAGAGCCAGAGCGGTACGACGTCGCTCATCATCAGCAGGTGCGCCAACGATTTATGGCAGTTACGGTCAATCAGCAAGGTGCTGCCAGCAGGCGCAGCGTACATCCCGACGATTTTGTTCGAGGTCGACGTGCCGTTGGTCACCATATAGCTCTGCTCGGCGCCAAAGGTGCGGGCGATATACTCTTCGGCTTCAAGATGCGGGCCGGTGTGATCCAGCAGGGAGCCTAGTTCGGTGACTGAAATCGACACGTCCGCTTTCAGCGTGTAGCCACCGAAGAAATCATAGAACAGGCAGCCCACCGGGCTTTTTTGATAGGCCGTTCCCGCCATATGACCTGGCGTACAGAAGGTATATTTGCCCTCCTTCACGTAGGTGAAGAGCGCGCGGGTAAAGGGCGGAGTGATGTTATCGAGATATTCATTCGTGTATTGCTGAATGCGGGTCGCAATATCTTCCGCCACGCCGAGGGAATATTCAAAGAACCACAGCGCCATACGCATATCATTGGCGCTGACGTCCATGGTTGAGTGGGTATTGATAAACGCGTACAGCGGGAGGTATTCGTTCAGCTTGTTGATGTCGCTGCACAGTTCGAGATCGTATTCGTCCCAGTCGAAGATCACGCCGCAGATACGCGAGTTATGCTCGATGAACTTCAGCAGGTCGGCGCTGTTGTGCGGCCAGATTAGCTGATACCCGCGCGACTGCAGGGCTTGCTCAAGCTCCTTGATGGGCTCGTCTTTATAGAAGACGCCGTGTGGCCCCATAATGGCAATGATATTCATGGGCTTCCTCCTTAAAAAACATTAGCTAAGCATAGTCCGGCTAAACCGCAGGTATAAAAAAAGCCGCAACATTGTGCGGCTTTTCAGATAATTGTGAAGCTTACGCGTAACCGTAGGTCATCAGACGCTGGTAACGGCGGTTGAGCAAATCGTCTTTGCTCAGCACGTCCAGATCTGCCAGGTCAGCCAGCAGCTGCGCTTTCAGAGAAGCCGCCATTACTTCCGGCTTACGATGCGCACCACCCAGCGGTTCCGGAATGATGGAGTCGATCAGCTTCAGCTCTTTCAGGCGTGGCGCAATGATGCCCATTGCCTCTGCAGCCAGCGGCGCTTTGTCGGCGCTTTTCCACAGAATGGACGCACAGCCTTCCGGGGAGATAACGGAATAGGTGCTGTACTGCAGCATATTCACTTTATCGCCCACGCCAATCGCCAGCGCACCGCCGGAACCACCCTCACCGATAACGGTACAGATGACCGGCACCTTCAGACGAGACATCTCGCGCAGGTTGCGCGCGATAGCTTCAGACTGACCGCGCTCTTCCGCGCCCACGCCAGGGTATGCACCCGGGGTGTCGATGAAGGTGATGATTGGCATGTTGAAACGCTCAGCCATCTCCATCAGACGCAGGGCTTTACGGTAGCCTTCTGGTGCTGGCATACCGAAATTACGACGGATTTTCTCTTTGGTTTCACGACCTTTCTGATGACCAATGATCATCACCGGGCGTCCGTCCAGACGCGCGATACCGCCAACGATAGCTTTATCGTCAGCGTATGCGCGATCGCCTGCCAGTTCGTCAAATTCGTCAAACGCCAGGCGGACATAATCCAGGGTGTACGGACGCTGTGGATGGCGGGCCAGCTGGGCCACCTGCCATGCGCCGAGATCGGCAAAGATTTTGCGCGTCAGCTCTACGCTTTTCTCGCGCAGACGATGCACTTCTTCGTCGATGTTAATATCCAGTTTTTCATCCTGACGGCTTACCGCTGTCAGAGAATCGATTTTCGCTTCCAGCTCAGCAATCGGCTGTTCGAAATCAAGGAAATTCAGACTCATAGTATTCCTGTATTAGTCAAACTCCAGTTCCACCTGCTCCGAACCAATGAGGCCACGGAGATCGTTCAGTAAACGATCGCTCGGAGAGACACGCCACGTTGCACCAAAGCGCAACCGCGCACGTGCATCCGCCCTCTGATAGTAGAGATGTACTGGAATTGTCCCCGAGCGGTGGGGTTCCAGAGACTGACGGAGTCGGTTTAAAAGCTGGTCATCAATTTGCCTGTCCGTCAGCGAGATAGCAAGCCCGCGAGCATATTTTTCCCGGGCTTCGTCAATGTCCATCACTTCGCGGGCGGTCATTTTAAGCCCCCCACTGAAGTCATCAAAGCTGACCTGTCCGCTGACGATAAGTATGCGGTCTTTTTCCAGCAATTGCTGGTATTTATCCAGCGCGTCGGTGAACAACATCACCTCCAGACGCCCGGAACGGTCATCCAGCGTACAGATGCCGATACGATTGCCGCGCTTGGTGACCATAACCCTTGCGGCAATCACGAGCCCCGCAGCCGTGGTGATTTTACCACGTTCTGTCGGATGCATATCTTTAAGCCTGTGGCCACCGACATAGCGCTCAATTTCTTTGATGTACTGGTTGATCGGGTGCCCCGTCAGGTACAAGCCTAACGTCTCACGCTCCCCATCCAGTACCACCTGTTCTGGCCACGGCTGGCAGTTGGAATAAGATTGCTCGATCTGCTCTGGCTCTTCCGCCAGCACCCCGAACATATCCGCCTGACCAATGGCTTCCGCTTTTGCATGCTGATCCGCCGCTTTCAGCGCGTCGCCGAGGGAATTCATCAGCGCGGCGCGGTGCGGCCCCAGCCTGTCAAACGCGCCTGACATGATCAGTTTTTCCAGCACGCGACGGTTCAGTTTTTTGGTGTCGGTACGGGCGCAAAGATCGAACAGCTCGCGGAAATACCCGCCGTTGTTACGCGCTTCGATGATCGCCTCGATCGGACCTTCGCCCACGCCTTTGATCGCGCCGATCCCGTAAACGATCTCTCCGTCGTCGTTGACGTGGAAGTGGTAGAGCCCTGAGTTAATATCCGGCGGCAGGATCTTAAGGCCCATGCGCCAGCACTCGTCCACCAGGCCAACCACCTTCTCGGTGTTGTCCATATCGGCCGTCATTACCGCCGCCATAAATTCAGCAGGATAGTGCGCTTTTAGCCACAGCGTTTGATACGACACCAAAGCATAGGCGGCGGAGTGGGATTTGTTAAATCCGTACCCGGCGAATTTCTCCACCAGGTCGAAGATTTTCATCGCCAGCTCGCCGTCAACGCCGTTTTTCTTCGCCCCGTCTTCAAAGATGGAACGCTGCTTGGCCATCTCTTCCGGCTTTTTCTTACCCATCGCGCGACGCAGCATGTCCGCGCCGCCGAGCGTATAGCCGGAAAGCACCTGAGCAATCTGCATGACCTGTTCCTGATACAGGATAATGCCGTAGGTTGGCTCCAGCACCGGCTTCAGGCTTTCATGCTGCCACTGAACGTCCGGGTAAGAAATCTCTTCGCGACCGTGCTTACGGTCGATAAAGTTATCTACCATCCCTGACTGCAGTGGGCCCGGACGGAACAGGGCGACCAGTGCGATCATATCTTCGAAGCAGTCGGGCTGCAGGCGTTTAATCAGATCTTTCATGCCGCGGGATTCAAGCTGGAAGACGGCTGTCGTCTCCGAGCGCTGCAGCATGTCGAAACTTTTCTTGTCATCGAGCGGGATGGCGGCAATGTCTATCGGCTCAAGGCCCTGCTTTTCCCGGCGCGGGTTGATCATCTTCAGCGCCCAGTCGATGATCGTCAGCGTACGCAGGCCGAGGAAGTCAAACTTCACCAGCCCGGCGTATTCTACGTCGTTCTTATCAAACTGAGTAACCGGGTGCTCACCCGCTTCATCGCAGTAGAGCGGCGCGAAGTCGGTAATTTTGGTCGGGGCGATAACCACGCCCCCCGCATGCTTGCCGGCGTTACGCGTGACGCCTTCCAGCTTGCGCGCCATGTCGATCAGCGCTTTCACTTCTTCGTCAGCTTCGTAGATTTCCGGCAGCTGAGGTTCGGCTTCAAACGCTTTTGCCAGCGTCATGCCCGGATCGGGCGGCACCAGCTTCGAAATACGATCGACAAACCCGTACGGGTGGCCCAGCACGCGGCCGACGTCGCGGATAACCGCTTTCGCCGCCATCGTACCGAACGTAATAATCTGCGATACCGCATCACGGCCGTACATATCGGCAACGTGCTCGATCACCTGGTCGCGTTTCTCCATGCAGAAGTCGACGTCAAAGTCGGGCATGGAAACACGTTCCGGGTTAAGGAAACGTTCGAACAGCAGGTCGAATTCCAGCGGATCGAGGTCGGTAATTTTAAGCGCATAGGCCACAAGCGATCCCGCACCGGAGCCACGCCCCGGTCCGACCGGTACGCCGTTATCCTTTGACCACTGGATAAACTCCATTACGATCAGGAAGTAGCCCGGGAAGCCCATCTGGTTGATGACCTGGAGTTCAATATCCAGGCGCTCATCGTACGGCGGCCGCTTCTCTTTGCGAACGGCCTCATCCGGGAACAGGAATTCCAGACGCTCTTCCAGACCTTCCTTTGATTTCACGACCAGGAAATCTTCCGTGGTCATGTCACCCGTCGGGAACTGCGGCAGGAAGTATTCGCCGAGGCGGACGGTAACGTTACAGCGCCTGGCGATCTCTACGCTGTTTTCCAGCGCTTCGGGGATATCGGAGAAGAGTTCACACATCTCCTCCTCGCTGCGCATGTACTGTTGAGCGGAGTAATTACGCGGCCGTTTCGGATCGTCGAGCGTGAAGCCATCGTGGATCGCCACGCGAATTTCGTGAGCGTCAAAATCTCCCGGCTCGAGGAAGCGTACATCGTTTGTCGCGACGACGGGCAGCCCGCGTTCTTCCGCAAGTGCGACCGCCGCATGGAGATAGCTCTCTTCGTCCTGGCGACCGGTGCGGATCAACTCCAGATAATAACGATCCGGGAAATACTCCTCATAGAACGAGACGCACTGATCCACCAGCGCGCTATTGCCGCGCAGCAGACATTTACCGACATCGCCCATACGGCCGCCAGAGATCAGCAGCAGCCCTTCGTTCAGCTCAGCCAGCCAGTCCCTGTCGATCCACGGGCCCAGCGCACCATATCCGCGCTGATAGGCTTTTGAGATAAGCAGAGTGAGGTTTTGATAGCCCGTGTTGTTCATCGCCAGCACGGAGATTTGCGTCATTTCATCGCCGACGAGATCGCTCTGGACATGAAAATCTGCGCCGACGATAGGCTTCATTCCCGCACCGTGCGCCGTTCCGTAGAACTTCACCAGGCCACACAGGTTGGTAAAATCGGTGATCGCCAGCGCGGGCATGCCAAGGGAGGCCGCCTTTTTTACCAGCGGCCCGGTCTTCGCCAGCCCATCGATCATGGAGTAGTCGCTATGCACCCGCAGGTGTACGAAACGTGGTTCAGCCATCTTCAGATTCCGCGTTACTTAATTGCTTGCGTATTGATTCAGGACACCCGTCCCAGCGCGCGTTTCACCGGGCCAAAACTGCGCCGGTGATGTTCGGTTGCGCCATGTTCAGCCAGCCTTTCCAGATGGAAAGGTGTGGGATAACCCTTATGCTGGGCGAAACCATACTGAGGATAAGTGAGGTCCAGCGCGGCCATTTCGGCGTCGCGCGTCACTTTGGCAATGATAGAAGCGGCGCTAATTTCTGCGACCCGACTATCGCCTTTGACGACCGCCATTGAAGGCATGGGCAATGCCGGACAGCGGTTGCCGTCAATCAGGACATATTCCGGGGAAATTTTCAGACCTGCTACCGCACGCTGCATCGCCAGCATCGTGGCATGCAAAATATTCAGCTCGTCTATTTCATGCGGTTCAGCGCGCCCCAGGCTCCAGGCCAGCGCCTTCTCCTGAATCTCACTGAACAGCGCCAGACGGCGTTTTTCAGACAATTTTTTTGAGTCGTTCAGCCCGATAATCGGGCGAGCCGGATCGAGGATCACCGCGGCAGTCACCACAGCCCCGACCAACGGGCCACGACCCACTTCGTCCACGCCCGCCACAAGGCGAGTGTGAGGATAAACAAATTCCATCATTTTGCTAACTCCAGCACCGCATCAGCCGCTTGCTCATCAGCATTACAGCGGATCAGTTGATGCAGTTCGCGGAAGGTATCGTGCATCTGGTGGCTGGTCTTGCCGTTCGCGAGCAGCGGCAGCAGTGCATCGGCAAGCGCCTGCGGCTGGCACTCATCCTGCAGCAGCTCTTTCACCAGCTCGCGCCCGGCAAGCAGGTTTGGCAGGGAGACATAATCCGTTTTAACCAGACGTTTTGCCAGCCAGAAAGTGAACGGCTTCATGCGATAACCGACCACCATCGGGCATTTCGCCAGCATGCATTCCAGCGCCGCCGTGCCGGAGGCCAGCAGCGCGGCATCGCTCGCATACATCGCTTCCCGCCCTTTCCCGTCCAGAAGACGGACGTGAAGATCCGGGGCGACTTCCGCTTTGATGCGCTCAAACTGCTCACGGCGTTTCGCATTTACCAGCGGAACAACCACTTCAAGATCCGGATAGGTCTGGCGAAGAATTTGCGCTGTTTTGAGGAAATCGGCGCTCAGCATCTCAACTTCTGCACCACGGCTGCCTGGCAGCAGTGCCAGACAGTGCACATCATGCGGGATGCCCAGCGCGTCGCGCGCCGCGTTTTTATCCGGATCCAATGGCATCGCATCCGCCATGGTATGACCGATAAAACGGCACGGAACATTAAATCTGTCGTAAAACGCTTTTTCGAAAGGCAGGAAAGCCAGCACCAGGTTGGTGGACCGTCCGATTTTGAAAACGCGTTTCTGTCGCCACGCCCAGACGGACGGACTGACGTAGTGAATCGTTTTGATACCCTGCTTTTTCAGATTCCCTTCGAGGGTAATGTTGAAATCAGGCGCATCGATACCGACAAACACATCGGGTTTGAGTTCAGTAAAACGGCGGGTGAGATCGGCGCGGATGTGCAGCAAACGGCGTAGCCGTCCCAGCACCTCAACGATGCCCATCACGGCGAGTTCTTCCATTTCATACCAGGCTTCACAGCCTTCGGCCTGCATCAGCGGGCCAGCAACGCCGACAAAGCGAGCATTGGGTACACGCGCCTTAAGCGCGCGAATGAGACCGGCACCAAGAATATCGCCGGAGGTTTCTCCGGCGACCAGGGCTATCGTAAGCGGACGACTGTCAACCATTAACGAATCAGACCCCTTGTTGAACGGTCAAAGAATTCCATGAACGCGTTCACTTCCGGGTGCTTATTCGCCAGCTCGGCAATTTCCGGCTTCGCCTCTTCCAGCGTTTTACCGCTACGGTACAGCAGTTTGTACGCGTTGCGGATGGCAGTAATCGCTTCGCGACTAAAACCACGACGCTTGAGGCCTTCGATGTTCACGCCAAACGGCGTGGCATGGTTGCCCTGCGCAATCACATACGGTGGGACGTCCTGCGCCACACCGGAGCATCCGCCAACCATCACGTGCGCACCAATGATGCAGAACTGATGGACTGCGGTCATGCCGCCAATAATTGCGAAGTCATCAACCGATACGTGCCCTGCCAGCGTTGCGTTGTTGGCAAGAATACAGCGGTCACCCACGGTACAGTCGTGCGCGATGTGCGCATTAACCATAAACAGGTTATCGCTGCCCACCTTCGTCAACCCACCACCCTGTACTGTTCCACGATGAATAGTGACGCTTTCGCGAATACGGTTACGATCGCCAATTTCCAGACGGGTCGACTCACCAGCATATTTCAGATCCTGGTTAACTTCGCCGATGGAAGCGAACTGATAGATCTCGTTATTGCAGCCAATGGTCGTGTGACCATTCACGACAACGTGAGATTTCAGTACTGTACCCTCACCAATTTCGACATGGGGTCCAACAATACAAAACGGGCCTATGTGGACGTTAGCGCCAATGATGGCACCGGTTTCCACAATAGCGGTAGGATGAATAAAGGCGGATTTATCAATCACGTATCAGGACTCCCGGCTACGAGCACACATCATCGTCGCTTCGCAAACAACTTTGCCGTCAACCAGCGCTACGCCTTTGAAGCGAGTCAGGCCTGCTGCGCAAAAAAGTAAAGTGACTTCCATGATCATCTGATCACCAGGCACGACAGGGCGCTTTAAAGCGCGCTTCATCAATACCCGCGAAGTAATACAGCTCACCTGGCTCCAGTTTGCCGACGCTTTTAAACGCCAGAATACCGGTAGCCTGAGCCATCGCTTCCAGAATCAACACACCCGGGAAGATAGGCTTACCAGGGAAGTGTCCCTGGAAAAACGGCTCGTTCACGGAAACATTTTTCACTGCGCGCAGAAAACGACCTTCTTCAAAATCCAGCACACGGTCTACCAGCAGAAACGGGTAGCGGTGCGGCAGAAGTTCTAAAATCTCTTCAATATGCAGAGTATGAGTGTCAGTAGTCAAAATACTCTTCCTGTCAAAATGTACTGATAACAATAATAACACGGCCTGCCGGTTTATTAGAAAGCCGACAGGCCGGGAAAAATAGCGTTCAACGGATGACGCTTAATCTTGTTGATCGATCTTACGCTCAAGAGACTTGAGGCGCTTGCTCATATCATCAATGTTCATCACCAGAGCTGCTGTTTTACGCCATACCTTGTTGGGTTGTAGCGGAATACCTGAGGAATAGACGCCAGGTTCAGTGATAGGACGCATTACCATGCCCATTCCCGTCACAGTCACCTTGTCGCATATTTCCATATGGCCATTAATCACGCTCGCGCCGCCAATCATGCAATAACGGCCAATTTTCAGGCTGCCTGCCATGATGACGCCACCCGCAACCGCGGTATTGTCGCCAATCACAACGTTATGCGCAATCTGGCACTGGTTATCGATGATAACACCATTGCCAATGATCGTGTCGTCAAGCGCGCCACGGTCAATGGTGGTACAGGCGCCGATCTCTACGCGATCGCCAATAATAACGCGACCAAGCTGCGGGATCTTAACCCAGTTACCACGATCGTTAGCGTAACCAAAGCCATCAGAACCAATAACGGTGCTGGACTGGACGAGGCAATTTTCGCCAATTTCAACATCATGATAAACGGACACATTGGCCCATAAACGGGTTCCGGCGCCGATTTTCGTATTTTTCCCAACGAAGCAGCCCGGGCCAATGACGACGTTATCGCCCAGCACAACGCCGGATTCGATAACTGCATTCGCGCCAACGGCGACGTTGTTACCAAGCCTGGCCGTCGCATCAATCGCTGCACTGGCCGCAATGTTCTGGGCCGGCTGCGGCGTGGTATCAAGAATTTGAGCCATGCGTGCATACGTCAGGTAGGGGTTTTTCACTACCAGCGCGCTTACAGTGGCAAATGGAAGATCGTCCTGCGTCAGTACAACAGCTGACGCCTGGCATTGAGCCAGTTGCTCACGGTACTTAGGGCTTACCATGAAGGTAATCGTGCCAGCTTTAGCAGATTGCATGGACGCAACAGCGGTGATGACGATATCGCCATCACCGTGTAATTCTGCATCCAACTGCTGAGCTAAATCAGCCAGTCGAATTGAAGGCATTACTTATTTAACCTGTTTCAGAACATCAGCAGTGATGTCTTTAACATCTTTGCTGTTATAAGCAACGGCGTTCGCATCTACAACCAGATCGATACTCTGATCGGCAGCCACTGCTTTAACAGCAGTCTGAATGCGAGTTACCAGCTTGCCGCGTTCTTCGTTAGAACGACGCTGACGATCCTGCTCGAAAGCCTGCGCTTTCTGGGAGAACGTCTGGCGCTGAGCCATTACGTCTTTTTCCAGCTTGCTGCGGTCGCTTGCTTTCATGGTAGAACCATCACGCTGCAGACGCTGCATTTTGGACTGAAGATCGTTTTCCATACCCTGCAGTTCGCTTGCACGGCCTTTGAATTCGTTTTCCAGAGTCGCAGAAACACCCGTTTTCTGTGCAACCTGCTGGAACAAATTACCCATGTTGACGATTGCAATTTTGTCTGCTGCCTGAGCAGAAGTTGCCATCGCTAAACCGAGACCTGCAGCTAATAACCACTTTTTCACAATTAACTCCTTACCATCCCATTGGCACCAGAAGGTACCGTTCTTTGCGTGGCAAGGCGACCGTGTTACCGATCGCCAGTTGTCAGCGCTACACTGCCAACGCATTCCTTTGCAGCGGATTATTACCAGGTTTTACCAATGTTAAACTGGAATTGCTCCGCTTTGTCTCCATCATATTTCTTAAACGGCTGGGCGTAGGAGAAGACCAACGGCCCCAGCGGTGACATCCATTGTAATGCGATACCGGCAGACATGCGAATATTGCTCGGATCGCTGTAGTCAGGAATGCCTTCTGCGCGCATCTGGGCAGTATTCTGCCAGTTGGTATCCCACACGGTACCGGCATCCCAGAAGAAGGACGTACGGACCGAGTTCGCGTATTTATCACTGATAAACGGCGTTGGCGTGATGAACTCCAGGCTGGCAACGGCCATGGCGTTACCGCCCACCGCGTCATTGGAGCTACAGACTTCTGACGAGGAAGACTTATCACAGTTATCTTTGTCGTTTCCGCCGTAGTAAACCGCTTTCGGACCAATGTTGTTGGACTGGAAACCACGAACGGTGCTGGAGCCACCCGCATAGAAGTTTTCATAGAACGGCAGTTCTTTGCTACCCAGACCATCGCCATAGCCCCAACGGGTACGACCCAGAACCACCCACTTATGATCGTCATCGATCGGGAAGTAGGACGCGGTATCCAGCGTGACCTTATAGAACTCGTTATCGGAACCCGGCACGGTAACTTTACCGTTCAGGTTGACGCGAGAACCTTCCGTTGGGAAGTAACCACGGTCGAGACGGTTATAGGTCCAGCCGTAGTTAAAGGTGAAGTCATCCGCCGCGAAGCCATTGTCATTACCATTTTTACTGGTTGACTGGCCGATAGAGTCCAGATAACGCCACATCGCCACCTGCGGTTGCATGTTGGACAGGTCGTTATGCACGTAACCCAAGCCTGCACGCAGGGTGTTGTATTCGTTAACCGGGAAGCCAAGCGTACCGTCGACACCGTAACTCTTGTTGGTGTAAGAAGACAGGTCCGCGTCGTCTGCTTTAAAGTCGTTATAGAAGATACGACCGCCCAGGCTTACACCGTCAACGGTGAAGTATGGGTTAGTCACAGAGAACTCAGAGTAGGTCTGGTAGTCGTTTTTGGTGCCATTAATACCGACAGAGTAA
Organism: Enterobacter sp. E20; assembly: GCF_000801755.2. NCBI lineage: Bacteria > Pseudomonadati > Pseudomonadota > Gammaproteobacteria > Enterobacterales > Enterobacteriaceae > Enterobacter > Enterobacter sp. E20. Next base: position 845,024 of record NZ_CP012999.1, on the reverse strand, counting down.
CCCGTACCCAGCCAGTTATCCTGCTGCACGCCGACCTGGAAGCTGACGCCGCTTTCAGTACCGTAACCCACACCAAAGTTGAAGCTACCGGTGTTGCGCTCTTTCACTTTATAAACGACATCAACCTGATCCGGGCTGCCCGGTACGCGCTGGGTATCGGTATCCACCGTTTCAAAATAGCCCAGACGGTTAAGACGCTCTTTACCCTGATCAACGAGGTCGCTTCCCAACCATGCGCCTTCCATCTGACGCATTTCGCGGCGCAGAACGGAATCTTTGGAGGTGTCGTTACCAACGAAGCGGATCTTACGCACATAGAAACGGTTGCCCGCATCAACATTCACGTGCAGCTTAACGGTTTTATCCGCGTCATTGATTTCCGGCTGAGTCTGTACGCGCGGATAGGCATAACCGTAGCGGCCGAGCAGCTTCTTAATGCTGTCTTCCATTTTGGTTACCTTGGAACCGCTATACAGATCGCCCGGCTGAATTTTGGTCAGCGATTCGATTTCAGCAGAATGCCCCGCCAGGTTACCACTCACTTCAACGCCAGAAAGCTTGTACTGCTCGCCTTCAGTGATGTTAACCGTAATGTAGATACCTTTCTTGTCCGGAGTCAGACTGACCTGAGTCGAGTCGATGTTGAAACGCGCATAGCCACGATCGAGATAGTAGCTGCGCAGGGTTTCAAGATCGCCCGCCAGTTTCTGTTTCTGGTATTTGCGATCGCCCACCACGTTCCACCATGGCACTTCATCGCGCAGCTGGAAGGTGGAGATCAGTTCGTCGGTGCTGAACGCGTGGTTGCCGACAATGTTGATCTGCTGGATCTTCGCAGAAACACCTTCCTGGAAGACCAGCTTCAGGTCAACACGGTTACGCGGCAGCGGAGTGACAACCGCTTTCACGCTGGCGCTGTATTTACCGACGCTGTAGTAGAAGTCTTCCAGACCTTTTTCAATGTCTGAAAGGGTTGTGCGGTCCAGGGACTCACCCACACGAACACCAGATGCTTCAAGGTTCTGCTTGAGCATGTCATCTTTCACCGACTTGTTACCGGAGAAAGTGATACTGGCGATCGTCGGACGTTCTTTTACCTGTACCAGCAGCGTATCACCATCGCGCAGGACGCGGACGTCCTCAAAGTTGCCGGTGGCAAACAGAGCACGGATGGTGTTACTGATATCATCATCATTAACCGTATCGCCGGGGCGTACAGGCATACTGAGGAGGGCCGCACCAACGGCGACACGCTGGAGGCCTTCGAAATGAATGTCTTTCACTACGAACCCGTCAGCACCGTATACGGTGGCGCTGCTAAACAGCAGCGACGCTATGAGCAACTTTTTCATCGCCATCGTTATTATGCGTTCTTCCTAACACTCTCTTACAACCGAGAGAAATCATTGAAAAGTGCAAGCCCCATTAACAGCACCAGCAAAATCGAGCCAATGCGATAACTAAAGTCTTGAACTCGCTCGGATACCGGTCCGCCTTTTAGCTTTTCAATCGCCAAAAACAGCAGATGACCCCCGTCTAAAACGGGAAGCGGGAACAGGTTGATTATCCCAAGGTTCACGCTAATGAGCGCGAGGAACATGAGATAGTAAATCACCCCGAATTCCGCTGACATCCCAGCCCCCTGAGCAATCGAAATTGGCCCACTGAGGTTGTTCAGTTTCACATCACCGGTTATCAATTTCCCCAACATGTTGACCGTCAGCTTCATCAGTTGCCATGTTTTATCCGTGGCTTCAAGGATGGCGCTGAACGGCCCATACTGGCGTATTGTCTTGTACTCATCTGGCAGCGGGATCACTTTTGGCACAACGCCTGCAAACCCTTCTGCCTTTTTGCCGACCGACTTCGTATCCGGGATCAGCGTCAGCGAAAGCGGACTGCCCTGCCTTTCAACTTCCAGCGCGAGAGACGTTCCCGGATTATCGCGCACCAGAGTAACAAAGGTCATCCACTCTGTTAATGGTTGACCATCGACTTTAACGATCCTGTCGCCCGCTTGCAAACCCGCTTTGCTCGCCGCCGAATTTGCCTGTACTTCGGCTAATACCGGCTCAATCTGCGCGCCGCGTGGACGAATGCCCAGCGCAGCGACGGGATCCTCTTTGTCTGGCTCGAAACGCCAGTGACGTAAATCGAGTACTTTGTCCTGACGCGTATCTGAACCAAACGGCGATACGCTGATGGTGGTCTGCGGATCGCCGATTTTGGCTACCAGCTGCAGTCGCACGGCATCCCAATCAGGGGTTTCGATGCCATCAATCGCTTTAAGTTCCATCCCGGATGTAATTTGCGCACTCGCCGCGATGGAATTGGGGGCAATTTCACCCACCACCGGACGTACGCCAGGGACGCCGATGATAAACACCAGCCAGTAAGCGAAAATCGCAAAGATGAAGTTGGCTACCGGTCCGGCAGCAATGATGGCGGCGCGTTGTCCAACGGTTTTATTGTTGAATGCGCTGTGTCGCAGCTCAGGAGCAACAGGCTCGACGCGTTCGTCGAGCATTTTGACGTAGCCGCCCAGCGGGATAAGGGCGATGACAAATTCCGTGCCGTGGCGGTCGGTGCGCGTCCAGAGTGATTTACCAAAACCGATGGAAAATCGCTCAACGCGCACGCCACAGCGGCGAGCAACCCAGAAATGGCCAAATTCATGCACGGTAATCAGTACACCCAGTGCAACAATGAACGCCGCCAGATTCCAGAGAATGCTCAGCATAAAACCTTCCGTTAAATCGTCCCGAATACCAGTAAAAGCAAACACGCAAACACTGGAACAGCCGCTGTCAGGCTATCAATGCGATCCAGTATACCGCCATGCCCTGGAATCAGGTGTCCGCTGTCCTTAATCCCTGCTTCACGCTTAAACATACTTTCGGTTAAATCACCGAGCACGGAGGCAAGCGCAGCAAAAATCGAGCACACCAGCAGTATTGACGGTGCCACTTCAAGATTCGCCCAGACGCCGTAGCCCCAGGAGATGATCGCTGCCGTAAACAGGCCGCCGATGAATCCTTGCCAGGTTTTGCCCGGAGAAACCTTCGGTGCCAGCTTATGTTTGCCAAACAGTTTACCAAACATATAGGCCCCGGAGTCAGCCCCCCAGACCAGAATCATCACATAAAGCAGCCAGATCGCACCGCTGTAGTGGTTTTCGTCGTAGTGCCAGGCTCGCAGCGCAACCATACCCCAGAAAAAAGGAATAATTGTGAGCAAGCCAAAAATCAGTCGCAGCACTTTTGAATTACGCCACAATGCCGCGGAACCCGGATAAAAAAGAACCAGCAACAGCGCGGCAACCCACCAGGCCAGCGATATCCACAAGGAACCGGCAACCAGGGGCTGATGAATATCATGGTGATATTCAGGCAACGTAAACAGCATTATGGCCAGGATAAAGCCACAAAGTACCGCAAGCCATACTCGCTGAGTGCGCGAGGTAAAGCCGCTAAACTGTCCCCATTCCCACGCGGCGAGCATGCACACCACCAGCGTGACAATAGCGAATCCCACCGGGGGCAGTAAAAACAGCGCCGCAATGACAATGGGTATTAATACAAAAGCGGAAATCAGGCGATACTTCAGCAAAAGCTACCCCCATCAGGCTTTGTCGCCACCAGGCTCGGTGCCGCCGAAACGACGCTCTCGATTGGCAAAGGCATGCAGCGCACCTTCAAAGTCTTGTTCATCAAAATCGGGCCAAAGAACATCCGTAAAGTAAAGTTCGGCATAGGCAATTTGCCATATCAAAAAGTTACTTATGCGATGTTCCCCCCCTGTCCTAATTACCAAATCCACAGGTGCCTGTTCATTCATGCAGATTTGCTTGCTCAGCGCCTCTTCATCAATTTGGTCGGGTCTCAACAGCCCTTCCTGAACCTGTTCGGCCAGATGCCGAACGCCCTGGATAATATCCCAGCGTCCGCCGTAATTCGCCGCAATATTCAGCGTCAAACCGGTATTATTTTCCGTCAGCGCTTCAGCTTTGCGGATCCGTTCCTGCAAACGTGAGTTAAAACGACTGGTATCGCCAATGATACGCAGGCGGACGTTGTGGCGGTGCAGGCTTTTTACTTCGCTGTCTAGCGCCCACACAAACAATTCCATCAACGCAGTCACTTCCTGCAGAGGTCGATTCCAGTTTTCACTGCTAAAAGCATAGAGCGTTAACGCATCAATGCCGTTGTTGGCGGCAAAAGAAACGGCGCGGCGAACGGATTTCGCCCCCGCTTTATGCCCAAAGGCTCGTATCTTCCCTTGTCTTTTCGCCCAGCGGCCATTGCCATCCATAATGATTGCTACATGACGGCAGCCATGAGCTGGCAAATTTTCGCTTATTGGTTGATTCGCAGACAACATAACGCGTTTTTTGTCCCTGAAAAGGATTTAACGGTACTCAGGAATACTGAAGCCTATACATAAAAAAGCCGTGTCAAACCACGGCTCACCTGACCACATTAAGTCAAATACCTGCGATCAGGTGGCGCAGACTATATCACTGAAGCCCAACGCTAACAAATAGCACGACGACTAGTGCTTGCTTTATCACCAGCTTGCGAGACGTGTCACCCGTTGGCGTGCAATATTACGCGCAGCTGCATCCACCGCCAGCACCTCTTCCACGCTTTGTGGTTCGCGCAAATCCATCATCTCCAGTACCGATAAATTTAACGACGCGATATCGGTAAAACGAATTTGCTGATTCAGAAATGCCTCAACGGTAATTTCATTGGCTGCATTAAGTGCCGTCGTCGCCGCCTGCCCCTGGTCAAAGGCATTCATCGCAAGCTTCAGACAAGGATAGCGGTCGTAGTCTGGTTCACTGAACGTCAGGGAACTTAGCTTGCAGAAATCAAGCGGCGTCACGCCGGATTTCACTCGATTTGGCCACGCCATTGAATGGGCAATCGGCGTACGCATGTCCGGCTCGCCCAGCTGTGCCAGCACGCTGCCATCCTGATAACGCACCATCGAGTGAATCACCGATTGCGGGTGAATCAGTACTTCCATCTGTTTCGCTGACGCATTAAACAGCCAGCGTGCTTCAATGTATTCCAGACCTTTGTTCATCATGGTGGCAGAATCAACGGAGATTTTACGCCCCATCGACCAGTTCGGATGACGGCACGCCTGATCCGGTGTCATCGCACGCAGTTCAGACAGTGGCGTTTCACGGAACGGGCCACCAGACCCGGTAAGCAGAATAGACACTACGCCATTCTGCTCCAGGTCAGCGTACCCCAGGTTCTGTTGAAAAGGTTGCGGTAAACTCTGAAAAATCGCGTTGTGTTCGCTGTCGACCGGGAGAAGACGCGCGCCGCGCTGCTTCACCGCATCCATAAACAGGCGTCCGCAGGTGACCAGCGACTCTTTATTGGCCAGCAAAACATCCTTACCGGCATCAATCGCAGCAAGCGTCGGCAGCAGCCCTGCCGCGCCGACAATGGCCGCCATCACCTGATCCACCTCATCCAGCGCCGCCATCTCGCAGGCCGCCTGCTGGCCGCTCAGCACTTCGGTTCGGCTGCCCTTTTCACGCAACTGTGTTTTCAGCAGACGTGCGCTCTCTTCGTCATCCATCACCGCATAGCGGGGCGCAAACTCCAGGCACTGCTCGACCATTCGCTGCACATTCTTACCGGCCACCAGCGCTGTCACGGTGTAAAGTTCAGGATTATGGCGAACGACGTCGAGAGTGCTGCAACCGATAGAGCCGGTTGAGCCGAGGAGTGTTAAATGCTTCATGAGATGCCCGAAAAAAGTTAGACCAGATAAAAGCAAAACGCCGCCAGCAAGACCCGAAGTCCTTCTGAACGGCGTTTATCAGTGTACGACAGAAATCAGAACTGCATCAGTTCCGCTTCTTTTTCTGCCAGCGCCGCATCAATTTTCTTGATGGCCGCGTCGGTCATTTTCTGAATGTCGTCCTGAGAACGACGATCGTCATCTTCGCTGATCTCTTTTTCTTTCAGCAGTGCTTTCACTTTATCGTTCGCGTCGCGACGGACGTTACGCACGGATACACGACCCTGCTCAGCTTCGCCACGAACCACTTTGATAAGATCTTTACGACGTTCTTCCGTCAGCGGAGGCAGTGGAACTCGGATATCTGCGCCCGCAGAGCTTGGGTTCAGTCCGAGGTCAGAGGCCATAATCGCTTTCTCAACGGCCGGGCTCATAGAGCGGTCGAAGACGTTGATTTTCAGCGTACGGGTATCTTCAACCGTCACGCTCGCCAGCTGGCGCAGAGGGGTTGGCGTACCGTAATATTCTACGATGATGCCATCCAGCAGGCTTGGGGAAGCACGGCCAGTACGGATTTTGCTGATTTGGTTTTTGAACGCTTCTACGCATTTGTCCATGCGTACTTCAGCATCTTTTCTGATGTCGTTAATCACGTTACGAATCCTTGAAAACTTGTCTCAGGCAGACTATCCGCCAGCACAGCGCTACAGGTGTGCTAAGTATAGTCGCGTTTAATTCATGACAACGCCAAAGGCGCGCCCGGGTAAAGATACCACTACAAAATAAAGCGGAATCTTACCTGTATTTATCGTCAACGGAAATTATTCCGTGATCAAAGTGCCTTCTTTTTCGCCCATGACCACGCGACGCAGTGCGCCAGGCTTGTTCATGTTGAAGACACGGATCGGCAGTTTGTGGTCGCGAGCCAGCGTGAAGGCGGCAAGATCCATCACTTTCAGCTCTTTATCCAGCACTTCGCTGTAGCTCAGCTGATCGTACATGGTGGCAGAAGGATCTTTTGCCGGGTCGGCAGTAAACACGCCGTCTACTTTGGTCGCTTTCAGTACCACATCGGCTTCGATCTCGATACCGCGCAGGCAGGCAGCGGAATCGGTTGTAAAGAACGGGTTACCCGTACCGGCGGAGAGGATCACCACGCGGTTATTGCGCAGCAGGCTGATGGCCTCTGCCCAGCTGTAATTATCGCAAACGCCATTCAGCGGGATCGCGGACATCAGGCGGGCATTCACATAGGCGCGGTGCAGTGCATCACGCATTGCCAGGCCATTCATGACGGTTGCCAGCATACCCATGTGGTCGCCCACAACGCGGTTCATCCCCGCTTTCGCCAGACCAGCACCACGGAAAAGGTTGCCACCGCCAATGACCACGCCAACCTGGATACCCAGTTCGACCAGTTCTTTGATTTCCTGTGCCATGCGATCAAGGATGCTTGCGTCAATACCGAAGCCTTCCGATCCCTGCAGCGCTTCGCCACTCAGCTTAAGCAGAATGCGTTTGTACACGGGTTTTGCATTGGTAGCCATGTTTCTTTCCTGAGACTGTCAACGATTAAGATGGGGGTTAATTCTGGCGACATGATATGCCGCAAATCAGCACAGCGATACTGGAGCCTGTCTGATTTCCAGTGACGGGTGACAAAAAGAAGCCGCCCTCAGGCGGCTCCTTTTCAATCATTAAGACTGCTTGGACATTGCAGCAACTTCTGCTGCGAAGTCAGTCTCAACTTTCTCGATGCCTTCGCCCACTTCGAAGCGGATGAAGCCAGTTACGTCAGCGTTGTGCTCTTTCAGCAGCTGCGCAACAGACTTGCTTGGGTCCATTACGAATGGCTGGCCAGTCAGAGAAACTTCGCCGGTGAATTTCTTCATGCGGCCTTCAACCATTTTCTCTGCGATTTCTTTTGGCTTACCAGACTGCATCGCGATGTCCAGCTGAACCTGGTACTCTTTTTCTACCACTTCAGCAGACACGTCTTCTGGCTTAACGAATTCTGGTTTGCTTGCAGCGATGTGCATAGCCAGCTGTTTAACCAGCTCTTCGTCAGCGCCTTTAGCCGCAACCAGAACACCGATACGTGCACCGTGCTGGTAAGAGCCCAGAACGTCGCCTTCCAGAGAAGATACGCGACGGATGTTGATGTTCTCACCGATTTTAGCAACCAGCGCAACACGTTCTTCTTCGAACTGTGCTTTCAGAACTTCAACGTCAGTGATTTTACCAGCAACAGCTGCGTCCAGAACTTTGTTAGCAAATGCCTGGAAACCGCCATCTTTAGCAACGAAGTCAGTCTGGCAGTTAACTTCCAGAATGATGCCGTAGTTGCCGTCGATCTTAGTGATGATCACGCCGTCAGCAGCAACGTTGCCTGCTTTTTTAGCTGCTTTGATCGCACCGGATTTACGCATGTTTTCGATTGCCAGCTCGATGTCGCCGTTCGCTTCAGTCAGCGCTTTTTTGCAATCCATCATGCCTGCGCCAGTACGCTCGCGCAGCTCTTTTACCAGGGATGCGGTAATTTCAGCCATTCTTAAATCCTCGGGAGATGTGAACTGCCCGGCCGGGGGCCAAACAGTGTAAATTGAAAAAAGGGGCCGGTAATGGGCCCCTATTCATACACGGTACTAATAAGGGGTAAAACCTTATTATTCAGCTTCTACGAAGCTTTCTTCCGCCTGAGAAGCCAGATCCTGGGAACGGCCTTCACGAACGGTAGCAGCTACAGCGCTCAGGTACAGGCTAACAGCACGGATTGCGTCGTCGTTACCCGGGATAACGAAGTCAACACCGTCCGGATCGGAGTTGGTATCAACGATAGCGAATACCGGGATACCCAGGTTGTTAGCTTCTTTGATTGCGATGTGCTCGTGGTCTGCATCGATTACGAACAGCGCGTCTGGCAGGCCGCCCATATCTTTGATACCGCCCAGGCTGTTTTCCAGCTTGTCCAGTTCACGAGTGCGCATCAGCGCTTCTTTCTTAGTCAGCTTGTCGAAAGTACCGTCCTGAGACTGGGTTTCCAGATCTTTCAGGCGTTTGATGGACTGACGAACAGTTTTCCAGTTGGTCAGCATGCCGCCCAACCAGCGATGGTTCACGAAGAACTGGTCGCAGCTGTTAGCAGCATCTTTCACAGCTTCGCTTGCAGCGCGCTTAGTACCAACGAACAGAATCTTACCTTTACGGGAAGAGATCTTGTTCAGCTCAGCCAGGGCTTCGTTGAACATTGGTACAGTTTTCTCAAGGTTGATGATGTGAACTTTGTTACGCGCGCCGAAGATGAAAGGCTTCATTTTCGGGTTCCAGTAACGGGTCTGGTGACCGAAGTGAACACCAGCCTTGAGCATGTCGCGCATGGAAACAGTTGCCATGTTTAAAACCTCTATATTGAAAGTTGGGGTTATGCCTCCACGTATCCCATATTACCGACCCCGAAGGGCACCCCGGAATATGTGCCGATACGTGTGTGTTGTTACACAAAGTGAGATTTGTCGCTTCCGTCCAGCCTGTGTATCTGAGATGGATCGGAAGTCCGGCGCGCTTTATACCACAAAACACGACCAGAAACCAACAGTTGTTGGCGGAGTGTGCTGTTAATGATTCTCAATTTGGCACGGAGCGTGCCTGACTGATACCATTGACGACACTTAGACTAGTATTGTTGAAAAAATCGACACCGATGGACAGATTACATGGCTATCTCTATTAAGACACCTGAAGAAATTGAAAAGATGCGCATCGCCGGTCGTCTGGCCGCGGAAGTACTGGAAATGATCGAGCCGTTCGTGAAGCCGGGCGTCAGCACCGGTGAACTGGACCGTATCTGTAACGACTATATCGTGAACGAGCAGCACGCGGTTTCCGCCTGCCTCGGCTACCACGGTTTCCCGAAATCCGTCTGCATCTCTATTAATGAGGTGGTGTGTCACGGCATTCCGGACGATGAAAAACTGCTGAAAGATGGCGACATCGTCAACATCGACGTGACCGTCATTAAAGACGAGTACCACGGTGACACCTCAAAAATGTTCATCGTTGGCAAGCCGACTATTCTTGGCGAGCGTCTGTGCAAAGTGACGCAAGAGAGCCTCTACCTGGCGCTGAAAATGGTTAAACCGGGTATTCGCCTGCGTACCCTCGGTGCGGCAATCCAGAAGTTTGTGGAAGCAGAAGGTTTCTCCGTGGTGCGCGAGTACTGCGGACACGGCATTGGTCGCGTCTTCCATGAAGAACCGCAGGTCCTGCACTATGATGCAGATGACGGCGGCGTGGTGCTGCAAAAAGGCATGACCTTTACCATTGAGCCGATGGTCAACGCGGGTGATTACCGCATCCGTACCATGAAAGACGGCTGGACGGTGAAAACCAAAGACAGAAGCTTGTCTGCGCAGTACGAGCATACTATTGTGGTAACAGACAACGGCTGCGAAATTATGACGTTGCGCAAGGATGATACCATCCCGGCGATACTGACGCACGATGAATGATAAAAAAGCCGGCAAATGCCGGCTTTTTTAATGGCTATAGCTTTTTCTTATGGGTGGCGCACGATGAGTAATCTTTTACCCGAACAGTATGCTAACACAGCACTTCCCACCCTCCCCGACCAGCCCGATAACCCGGGAGTCTGGCCGTCGCACGAGCTGACCTGCGCGCATATTAAAGCCCATATGGATGTTTTCCATCGCTGGCTGGGCAGCGCGTTTGACGCAGGCGTGTCGGCCGAGCAGCTCATTGAAGCGCGCACCGAATTTATCGACCAGCTGCTGCAGCGCCTGTGGATCGATTACGGGTTTGGGCAAATCAGTGATGTTGCGCTGGTTGCCGTCGGGGGCTATGGCCGCGGTGAGCTGCATCCGCTTTCCGATATCGATCTGCTGATCTTAAGCCGCAAAAAGCTGCCGGACGAACAGGCGCAAAAAATTGGCGAACTGCTGACGCTGCTCTGGGACGTAAAGCTGGAAGTCGGCCACAGCGTGCGTACCCTGGAAGAGTGTCTGCTGGAAGGGTTATCGGACCTGACCGTCGCCACCAACCTGATTGAAACCCGCCTGCTGATTGGTGACGTCGCCCTGTTCCTGGAGCTGCAAAAACACATCTTCAGCGACGGCTTCTGGCCGTCAGAAAAGTTCTTCGCCGCGAAGGTCGAGGAGCAAAACCAGCGCCACCAGCGCTACCACGGCACCAGCTATAATCTTGAACCCGATATTAAAAGCAGCCCCGGCGGCCTGCGCGACATCCACACCCTGCAGTGGGTCGCCCGCCGCCATTTTGGTGCCACCTCGATGGACGAGATGGTCGGCTTCGGCTTTTTAACCGAGGCCGAGCGTAACGAGCTGAACGAGTGCCTGCACCTGCTGTGGCGCATCCGTTTTGCCCTGCATCTGGAAGTCACCCGCTACGATAACCGCCTGCTGTTTGACCGTCAGCTCAGCGTGGCTCAGCGCCTGAATTATCAGGGCGAAGGCAACGAGCCGGTTGAGCACATGATGAAGGATTTCTTCCGCGTCACCCGCCGGGTGACCGAGCTGAACCAGATGCTGTTGCAGCTGTTCGACGAGGCCATTCTGGCTCTGACGGCGGACGAAAAACCGCGCCCGATTGATGACGAATTCCAGCTGCGCGGCACGCTTATCGACCTGCGCGACGAAACGCTGTTCATCCGCGAGCCGGAAGCGATTCTGCGGATGTTCTATACCATGGTGCGCAACAGCACCATCACCGGGATCTACTCCACCACTCTGCGCCATCTGCGCCATGCGCGCCGTCATCTGACGCAGCCGCTGTGCTATATCCCGGAAGCGCGTTCGCTGTTCCTGAGCATGCTCCGCCACCCGGGCGCCGTCAGCCGCGGCCTGCTGCCGATGCACCGCCACAGCGTGCTGTGGGCCTATATGCCGCAGTGGTCGCACATTGTCGGGCAAATGCAGTTCGATCTGTTCCACGCCTACACGGTGGATGAACACACGATCCGCGTGATGCTAAAGCTGGAAAGCTTTGCGAGAGAAGAGACGCGCTCCCGCCACCCGCTCTGCGTCGAACTGTGGCCGCGCCTGACCCATCCGGAACTGATCCTGATTGCCGCCCTGTTCCACGATATCGCCAAAGGTCGCGGCGGTGACCATTCGGTGCTGGGCGCGCAGGACGTGCTGAAATTTGCCGAACTGCACGGCCTGAACTCGCGTGAAACGCAGCTGGTGGCCTGGCTGGTGCGCCATCACCTGCTGATGTCGGTCACCGCGCAGCGTCGTGACATTCAGGATCCGGAAGTGATCAAGCAGTTCGCTGAAGAGGTTCAGACGGAAAACCGTCTGCGCTATCTGGTCTGCCTGACGGTGGCCGATATCTGCGCCACCAACGAGACCCTGTGGAACAGCTGGAAGCAGAGCCTGCTGCGCGAGCTGTACTTCGCCACCGAAAAACAGCTGCGTCGCGGGATGCAAAACACCCCGGACATGCGCGAGCGCGTGCGCCATCACCAGCTGCAGGCGCTGGCGCTGCTGCGGATGGACAATATTGATGAAGAGGCACTGCATCAGATTTGGGCCCGCTGCCGCGCCAACTATTTTGTCCGCCATAGCCCAAACCAGCTTGCGTGGCACGCGCGGCATCTGCTGAAGCACGATCTGTCCCAGCCGATGATCCTGCTGAGCCCGCAGGCTACCCGCGGCGGGACGGAGATTTTCATCTGGAGCCCGGACCGACCTTATCTGTTTGCTGCGGTCTGCGCCGAACTGGACAGGCGTAACCTGAGCGTTCACGACGCGCAGATTTTCACCACCCGCGACGGCATGGCGATGGACACCTTTATCGTGCTTGAGCCGGACGGCAGCCCGCTCTCGTCGGACAGGCATGAAGGGATACGTTTTGGTCTGGAACAGGCGATTACCCAGCGCAGCTGGCAGCCCCCGCAGCCGCGTCGCCAGCCGGCGAAATTGCGCCACTTTACCGTCGATACCGAGGTCAATTTCCTGCCGACCCACACCGACCGTAAATCGTTCCTGGAGCTGATCGCGCTCGACCAGCCAGGGCTGCTTGCCCGCGTCGGCCAAGTTTTTGCCGATCTGGGAATTTCGCTCCATGGGGCCCGAATTACAACGATTGGCGAGCGAGTAGAAGATTTATTTATAATCGCGACAGCGGACCGGCGTGCCCTTAATAATGACCTGCAGCTTGAAGTGCAACAACGGTTGACAGCAGCCCTCAATCCAAACGATAAAGGGTGATATGTTTTTTAGTGAAATGGAAAGAGTAAACAATGCAGCAGTTACAGAACGTTATTGAGTCCGCTTTTGAGCGTCGCGCCGAGATTACCCCGGCAAATGTGGATACCGTGACCCGTGAAGCGGTAAACCAGGTGATTTCCCTTCTGGATTCCGGCGCGCTGCGCGTGGCAGAAAAAATCGACGGTCAGTGGGTCACTCATCAATGGCTGAAGAAAGCCGTGCTGCTCTCTTTCCGTATCAACGATAACCAGGTTATCGACGGAGCAGAAAGCCGCTACTTCGATAAAGTGCCAATGAAATTCGCTGACTACGACGAAGCGCGTTTCCAGAAAGAAGGCTTCCGCGTAGTACCGCCTGCGGCAGTACGCCAGGGCGCATTTATCGCACGCAATACCGTGCTGATGCCATCCTACGTGAACATCGGTGCCTACGTTGACGAAGGCACCATGGTTGACACCTGGGCGACTGTTGGTTCATGCGCGCAGATCGGTAAAAACGTTCACCTGTCCGGCGGCGTGGGCATCGGTGGTGTTCTGGAGCCACTGCAGGCTAACCCGACCATCATCGAAGACAACTGCTTCATCGGCGCGCGCTCTGAAGTGGTTGAAGGCGTGATCGTTGAAGAAGGCTCCGTGATCTCGATGGGCGTTTACATCGGTCAGAGCACCCGTATTTACGACCGTGAAACCGGTGAAGTTCACTACGGTCGCGTTCCGGCAGGCTCCGTGGTGGTTTCCGGCAACCTGCCGTCAAAAGATGGCAAATACAGCCTGTACTGTGCGGTTATCGTGAAGAAAGTGGATGCGAAAACGCGCGGTAAAGTGGGCATCAACGAATTGCTGCGCACCATCGATTAATCGGGTATAACAAAAAGCGGGGGCAACCCCGCTTTTTTTATATCTGAGGGTGGCGAAAATAGATTTTTTCGTTAATTATTCAAAGGTTATGTTGAGATCAAGGGTACCGCTATGTACGATAATCTGAAAAGTCTGGGCATTACCAATCCTGATGAAATTGATCGTTACAGCCTCCGTCAGGAAGCCAATAACGATATTCTGAAAATCTATTTTCACAAGGACAAAGGAGAGTTTTTCGCCAAAAGCGTGAAGTTTAAATATCCACGCCAGCGTAAGACCGTTGTGGCTGACGGTGTAGGACAGGGCTACAAAGAAGTACAGGAAATCAGCCCTAACCTGCGCTATGTGATCGATGAACTCGATCAGATCTGCCAGCGCGACCGCACCGAAGTCGATCTCAAGCGTAAGATCCTTGACGATCTGCGTCACCTTGAAAGCGTTGTAACAAATAAGATCAGCGAGATTGAAGCGGATCTTGAGAAATTAACTCGGAAATAAAAGCAAAACGGCAATCTTTGATTGCCGTTTTTAGTGTTTGCGCCCTCTCCCCGTGGGAGAGGGATGGGGTGAGGGCACCAGACCGCACTCAGTCATCTCTGTTCGTCCAGCTGCAGCGCCACATACAGCAGCAGCCTGTCGTCAAAGTTTCCCAGATCCAGACCCGTCAGCTCTGAAATCCGGTTTAACCGATACTCAAGCGTATTGCGGTGAATAAACAGCACCTTCGAGGTCGCCAGCGGCTGCACGTTATGGCGGAACCACGCCTGCAGCGTCCGGCGCAGCAGGCCGTTGTTGTCCATGGCTTTCAGACGCGCTAATGGCCGCGCCAGCTCATTGGCCTGCCAGCCCCCGCGCAGGCTGTCGAGCAGCACCGGCAGCATCAGATCCTGATAGAAATAGCTGCGGCTCTCCGGCATCCGCTGCTTGCCCACCATCATGGTGGTGCGCGCGGTACGCCAGGAGCGGGCGATACTACCCGGCCCGGTAAAGTAGTTGCCCAGCGCAACGCGAAAACGCAGCTGGCCGTTCTCCTCCATCCGGGAGATCAGCTGCTCCACGCGACGACGATGATCGTCGGCATCCCAGCGGCCGAACGCATTGAGCGCTGGTTTGAGGACCACCATTTCAGTCAGAGAAACGATCGCCACCAGGTTATCGCGCTCCGGCGTCGCCAGCGCATTTTGCAGCTGCTGCAGCTCGGCCATCGCGCTGTCCACGCCAAGCTGGCCGCTATCGACCTCAATGACCGCCACCACGCGCGGCTGGTTGAGATCGATCCCCAGACGCTGCGCCCATTCGCTGAGCGCAGGCGTATGCTCTTCCGCCTGAATAAGGTTCATCACCAGCTCTTCACGCAGGCGGCTGTCCTGGGCAAGCAGGTGCATCAGGCGCGACTGCTCCAGCATCATCTCAGCCGTCATACAGACCAGCTCACCGTATTTTCGCAGTGACTCGGGCTCGCCGGTGAGGCCGATTACCCCCACAATTTCGCCTTCAAGGCGCAGCGGTAAATTGATGCCCTGACGTACGCCGTGCAGGTGTTTCGCTACCGCATCGTCGATATCCACGACCCGCCCCTGAGAAAGCACCAGCAGCGCGCCTTCGTGCAATTCCCCAATACGCTCGCGATCGCCGCTGCCAATAATGCGCCCACGGGCATCCATTACGTTGATATTGGTATCAATGATGCGCATGGTGCGCGCCACGATATCCTGCGCCATTTTGGTATCAAGATGCCAGCCAGCCATGTAACCCTCCCGTGAGCAGAGCTCAAGCATAGGGAAGTTCAGCGACGGCTGCATTGTGCGAATGCACAAAGAGAGAGGGAGAAGTATGGAGTTGTGGCAAGAATCACAAAAACGAGAAAGCCCCTGCGAACAGGGGCTTCAGAGGATTACTGCATCAGCAGATAAAGAGAGGTATCACCACGCTGGATATTCAGCGCCAGCACGGAAGGCTTGCTGTCGAGAATTTTGCGCAGTTCAGCGATGTTTTTCACCGGCTGCTGGTTAGCGCCCATGATCACATCGCCTTTTTTCAGGCCGATACGGGCTGCCGGTGAATTCGCTTTCACGTTGTTCACCACCACGCCTTTGTCTGCGCCTTTATTGCTCATCTCGGCACCTTCAATACCGCTGAAGATAGTGCTGGAATCCACCTGATTCTGGCTACTCTGCTGCAGCTCCAGGCTCACGTTAACCGGCTTACCGTCGCGCAGCAGGCCGAGGGTCACTTTACTGCCAATCGGCATCGAGCCCACTTCGGCACGCAGGGCGGCAAAGCTGCTGATCGGTTTACCGTTCAGGGAGGTGATCACATCCCCCGCTTTAATGCCCGCTTTCGCCGCAGAGGAATTTGGCATCACCTGGCTGACGAATGCCCCGCGCTGAGCGTCAACTTTCATCGCCTTAGCCAGTTCGGAGTTCAGCTCCGTACCGAGGATACCCAGCTCGCCGCGTTTCACCTGGCCATACTGCACCATCTGCGCGGTCAGGTTTTTCACCATGTTACTCGGGATAGCAAAACCGATACCGATGTTGCCGCCGTCCGGTGCCAGGATAGCGGTGTTGATACCGATCAGCTCACCGTTCAGGTTCACCAGCGCACCGCCGGAGTTACCGCGGTTGATAGCCGCATCCGTCTGGATGAAGTTTTCATAGTTCTCAGCATTGAGGCCGCTACGGCCCAGCGCAGAGACGATACCCGAGGTCACGGTTTCACCCAGACCGAACGGGTTACCGATCGCCACGGTATAGTCGCCCACGCGCAGCGCGTCGGAGTCGGCAATTTTAATGGCCGTCAGGTTTTTCGGATCCTGAATCTGGATCAGCGCAATGTCGGAGCGCGGGTCTTTACCCACTACTTTGGCGTCGAACTTACGGCCATCGCTCAGCTGAACCTTAATGCTGTTCGCGTTATCGACAACGTGGTTGTTAGTGACGACGTAGCCTTTCGCCGCATCAATAATTACCCCCGAGCCAAGCGCCATGAATTTCTGCTGCTGGCCGCCGCCCTGGCTGTCATCCCCGGCACCGCCGCCCTGACAGAACGGAGAGCTCTGGAATGGCGAACCGTCCTGACAGAACGGCGAGTTGTCGCCGAAGAACTGCTGGAAGTTACGCGGCATACGCGGCGTATCGACGGTCGTGCTGCCCTCAACGTTAATACTCACCACCGATGGCATCACTTTTTCGAGCATCGGTGCCAGGCTTGGCATCTGCTGCGCGGTTGCTGCCGACGACGCGGTCTCGGCTGCAGTAGCAGTCAGAGGAGACAGCGCTAAACCTAAACTCAGAGCCAGTGCACTCATTGCTAATGTGGTTTTTTTCATGTTTCTCAATCTCGATTTACAGGTAACGCAAAATTGCTGTGTAACTCAGATTCATTTTATACCGCTTAGTTCCGGCGATAAGTTTATGGAAAAGGTAAAAATTTATTGGCCGTCTTTACAAAACTCCGGAATTATTCCACCGCCATGAGCTTGCGATATTCATCCCAGGCATACAAATCCGTCATGCCGCTGATATAGTCCTGGATAAGACGGCAGCGATAATAATATTCCATCACCGGCCATTGGGGAGAGTTGCGTTCCAGCTTGCCAATCGCTTCGACATACGCCAGACGATGCCGGGTAGAAAGTTTCTGATAAAGCCGCGATTCGATGGGTATTCTGCGCACGCGCTCGTGTTCCACCAGTTCGCTGAATTCATCGACCGACAGCTGAAGCAACGGGGAATAAATTTCCAGTAACCCACTGATTACCCGATAGCCCTGCAGTTCCAGCTGCTCGACATCCGGATGGCTGAATACATGCCGCATCGCCACATGTTTATAAAGCTCAAGGAGTTGACTGAAACTGCTGTCATCTTCCAGCAGCGCGTGGTTGAATTCCCCGCTGAAAATGAGCGGCAAATTATCAATAAAACGCGACGCCGCATACGGCACCAGTTTATTTAATGTATTGACCCGCAAATACATAAAGAACTGGTCTTCCGTACTGCGGCTTAATGTATTTGAGCGCGATTTTTCCCAGGCATTTTCGACAACCTGCGCAAACAGCGAGCCTTTTTCATGGGTACCCCAGGCCGTATAAAGATGCTGATAAAGTTCCTCGACGCTGAAGATTCTTTTCTCCACGGCATCTTCCAGATCGGCCACGCAATAGGAAATATCATCGGCGGCTTCCATAATCCAGGTCAATGGAAAGCGGCCGTTTGGCGTCAATGAAAGTTCTTTACGTAACCGTTCAATATAGACCTCTTCGGAAAGGTAATAGCCCGGTTTTTTCATTAAATAGCTGTGGGACGCGGGCGTATCCCCCATCCACCACGCGGGGCGCGTATATTTCAGAATGCAGCCGACCTGTGCCCAGGTCAGGTTCATGCGCATCAGGGAATGGACCAGCCGGATCCCCTGCGCGTTGCCCTCGAAGTGACACAAATCCTGGCGCACTTTGCGACGCAGATCGTTCAGCCCCTCTTCACCTTCACGCAGGCGTAAATCGCGTACGATGCAGCGGTCATCGCTGAGGGGCTGGCTTACCGCATCCGAAGGATAAAGCCGCTGCTTAAACCAGTCATTGATAGCCGCCTCACCAAAGTGGCCGAAAGGCGGGTTGCCGATGTCATGCATCAGGCAGGCCATCTCAACGATGCTCTCGAAGGGGCCCGTCAGCTCGTCCAGACCATAGGCTTCCAGTAAACGCTGCTCTTTGAGACGGCTCAAAATCTCTTTGGCAATGTAGCGCCCGACCTGCTGCACTTCCATCGAGTGGGTTAAGCGCGTGCGCACCGCGGCGTTACGCTCCAGCGGGAACACCTGAGTTTTTTGCTGCAGACGGCGGATAGCTGGCGAGTTAACGATCCGCCCGCGATCGCTCTCGAATATACGCAGGATCTCATGTTCGCTCTTGTCGCCCTGCGGCGAACGGAAACGTCGGTGCCAGTTTATTTTGGTGCGAAAATCGATTGGTGACATGTGCTCCCCCGCGTGAGAATGCGTTTCCCCTTAACCGCATGATAGACTATGCATCTTAACAAGGCACATCGCGAGTAAATCTATGAAAATCGGCATTATTGGTGCAATGGAAGAAGAAGTTACGCTGCTGCGTGACAAAATTGAGAACCGTCAGACCCTCTCTCTGGGAGGTTGTGAGATCTACACCGGCCAGCTGAACGGTGTTGACGTGGCTCTGCTGAAATCAGGCATCGGTAAAGTGGCTGCTGCGCTGGGTGCAACCCTGCTGCTTGAGCGCTGCAAGCCGGACGTGATCGTGAATACCGGCTCTGCGGGCGGCCTGGCGCCGACGCTGAAAGTGGGCGATATCGTTGTCTCCGACGAAGCGCGTTACCACGATGCCGACGTCACCGCGTTCGGTTACGAGTACGGCCAGCTCCCGGGCTGCCCTGCTGGTTTTAAAGCTGACGACAAACTGATTGCGGCGGCAGAGACCTGCATCGCAGAACTCAACCTCAACGCGGTGCGCGGTCTGATTGTCAGCGGTGATGCCTTCATCAACGGCTCCGTTGGGCTGGCGAAAATCCGTCATAACTTCCCTCAGGCGGTTGCCGTTGAGATGGAAGCGACCGCGATCGCTCACGTTTGCCATAACTTCAGCGTACCGTTCGTGGTGGTTCGCGCCATCTCTGACGTGGCAGACCAGCAGTCCCACATCAGCTTCGACGAGTTCCTGACCGTTGCGGCAAAACAGTCCACCGTGATGGTGGAGCGCCTGGTGCAGAATCTGGCACGTGGCTAAACATACCGTCAGGGCGCTGGCCGCCCTGCTTCTTCTCGCACCGCTGTGGCTCTATGCGTTACCGCGCGTGATTACCCTCTCTCCCGCAAATACGGAACTGGCGTTTGCCGCCGGGATCACGCCCGTTGGCGTGAGTAGCTATTCGGATTACCCACCGCAAGCCGCGGGTATTGAACAGGTGGCAACCTGGCAGGGGATGAACCTTGAGCGCATCGTGGCGCTTAAACCGGATCTCGTGCTGGCCTGGCGCGGCGGCAACGCCGAGCGGCAGGTCAACCAGCTCACCTCGCTTGGCATAAAGGTCATGTGGATTGATGCCGTCAGCATTGAGCAGGTCGCTCAGGCGCTACGCGCCCTGGCACCCTACAGCCCGACGCCCAAAAAAGCCGAGTCTGCGGCGAAACAGATGCTGAGCGACTATGCCGCGCTGAAATCCCGATACGATACCCCTGTTAAAAAGCGCATCTTCCTGCAGTTTGGCAGCCAGCCGCTGTTCACCACCGGAAAAGGGTCGATTCAGAACCAGGTGCTGGAAGTCTGTGGTGGTGAAAACATCTTTGCTGCCAGCCGGGTGCCGTGGCCTCAGGTGAGCCGCGAACAGGTGCTGGCACGCCAGCCGCAGGCCATCGTCGTGGTCGGAAATGCGAGCGAGATTCCTAAAATTGAACAATTCTGGCAAAAGCAGCTAAAAATTCCGGTGATCCCGCTC
This sequence comes from Enterobacter sp. E20, assembly GCF_000801755.2. Lineage (NCBI taxonomy): Bacteria > Pseudomonadati > Pseudomonadota > Gammaproteobacteria > Enterobacterales > Enterobacteriaceae > Enterobacter > Enterobacter sp. E20. The sequence goes on along the minus strand of NZ_CP012999.1, from coordinate 824,687 downwards.
AACAGCGACTGGTTTGAACGCGCCAGCCCGCGTATTATCCTCGCCGCAAAACAGCTCTGTGCCGCGCTGGCAGAGAGTCACTAACATAAGACCCTTTTCGAGGATTTAACGATGCTCGTTTATTGGCTGGATATTCTTGGCACAGCCGTTTTTGCTATCTCCGGCGTTCTGCTCGCCGGAAAACTACGCATGGATCCGTTTGGCGTGCTGGTGCTGGGCGTCGTGACCGCCGTCGGCGGCGGGACTATCCGCGATATGGCGCTGGCAAATGGCCCGGTGTTTTGGGTGAAAGATCCTACCGATCTGGTGGTCGCGATGGTCACCTGCCTGTTAACCATTGTGCTGGTTCGCCAGCCCCGCCGGTTACCCAAGTGGATATTGCCGGTACTGGATGCCGTGGGTCTGGCCGTGTTTGTCGGTATTGGCGTCAATAAGGCGTTTAATGCCGGTACCGGTCCGATGGTGGCAATCTGCATGGGCGTATTAACCGGCGTGGGCGGTGGGATCATTCGCGACATTCTGGCGCGTGAAGTGCCGATGATCCTGCGTACTGAAATTTACGCGACGGCCTGCATTGTGGGCGGGATTGTTCACGCTACCGCGTACTACACCTTTGCCCTCCCGCTGGAAAATGCCGCGATGCTGGGGATGGTCGTGACGCTGGTGATACGTTTAGCGGCGATACGCTGGCACCTGAAGCTGCCGACGTTTGCGCTGGATGATAATGGCAGGTAAAAGCAAAACGGTAACCGCAAGGTTACCGTTTTTAGTCTTTTCTCCCTCTCCCTGTGGGAGAGGGCCGGAGTAACGGCATCAGCCCGCACCCTCTTAGATGCTGAACGAAGATCCACACCCGCAGGTGCTTGTCGCATTCGGGTTCGTGACCACAAAGCGCGAACCTTCCAGACCCTCGGTGTAATCCACCGAACCACCCACCAGATATTGCAGGCTCATCGGGTCAACCACCAGCGCGACGCCCTGTTTCTCGATGGTCATATCGCCATCGTTAACCTGATCGTCAAAGGTAAAACCATACTGGAAGCCGCTGCAGCCGCCACCGGTAATATAAACACGCAGTTTCAGATCCGGATTGTCTTCGTCGGCAATCAGGACTTTCACTTTGTTGGCTGCTGCTTCGGTAAATTCGAGCGGTACAGCTACTACGTCATCACTCATCTTATGCTCCCATGAATACTGCTATTGGGTAAAATTCACCCAATTCTTTGTCTCATTATCTAATACCCTGGTAATTCATTCAAGTATTCTGCGTGGCGGCCCGTTCAGCCTCTTGTTTCGCCAGGGTACGCGCGAGGATGGTGGAGTATAGCGGTTTTCCACCCAGGAACTGGGCTAATAGTGTCGCGCCGAGACAGGTAATGATCATTGGCAAAATGAGCTGGTAATTGTCCGTCATTTCCAGCACCAGCACGATCCCGGTCAAGGGCGCACGCAGGGACGCGGCCAGCAGCGCCCCCATTCCGGCCACCGCAAAGGTCCCGGCTTCAAGGTGATAGGCGGGAAAGCCCACTTCAGCCGCCATACCAAACGCGGTGCCGAGCAGCGTACCCAGCGCCAGCATCGGGGCAAAAATCCCCCCGGGCGCGCCGGAAGAGAAGCACAGTACCGTCGTGATAACCCTGGAGATAAACATAAACAGCAGCAGACCCACGCTGAAATTCCCCGCCGCCGCAATGGGAATCAGCCCGAACCCGCCACCTGCGGCATTCGGCTCGATAAACCCGAGTACGCCACACATTCCACCCAGCAGACCGCCCATCAGCACCCATTTCGTGGTGTTCCCGCCGTGAATGCGCTGGAACATATCCTGAGCGCGCAGGATAAAGGTGTTAAACAGCGGCCCCACCACGCCAAAAATCATGCCGAGGATCAGGTAAAGCCACAGGGTGTTGACCGGCGCGTTGGTCAGTTTACCCACCTCAATGACCGCTCCCTCGCCATTAAAGATGCGAAACACGATGCTCGACATAATGACGCCGGTGAATACCGCTTTAATTGAGATCAGGTTGTAGCGGAACTGCGCGCGCATCTCTTCGATAATGAATAAAATGCCCGCCAGCGGCGCGTTAAACGCGGCGGAAAGTCCCGCCGCCGCGCCGGTTGCCAGCAGCGTATGGCGCGCTTCGGCGCTTCGCATCCGAAACAGATCGCCCACCATGCGGCCGACGTTCCCCCCCAGCTGTACCGTGGGTCCTTCCCGTCCAAGCACCATTCCCGCGCCCAGAGTCCCCATGCCGCCGATGAACTTAACCGGAATCACCCGCCACCAGCGCACCGGACGCAGCTCCTCCAGCGCGCCTTCAATTTCCGGGATGCCCGATCCCCCCGCTTCCGGCGCGAATTTTCGCACCAGAAAATACCCCACCATGGCAAACAGCGCGGACAGCCCGAATGCCCACACCCAGACCAGCCATTCGCTGTCGGCGAAACCGGCCACGGTGCCCACTCGCCAGTTGAGTACGGCATTAACCGCTTTTTCAAACGCCACGCCAACCAGGCCCGCGAGAGTACCCACCACGGCAGCGGCCAGCAGGATCGCCAGCGGCGTTTTATCGCGATTGAGCAGCCGCCGAATGCTGATTCGGTGCTGGGCGCGCGTAAACTGTTGTTCTTCAAAAGACGGAGAATCTGATTTCATGTCCTGTTCTTATTTGTCACACAAAAAGCCGCGAGGATTTTACCAGAGACGGCCCCACCGTCTCCTGAAAATTACTTAACAAATCTTAAAGCATTGCCCGGCTAAAAATTTCATAACCTTCCCCGAATCACATAGAATAGTGGGCTTAACCATTTTATTCGAACCAGGAACGACGCCATGAGCAAGTCTGAAAACCTCTACAGTGCAGCCCGCGAGCTTATTCCGGGTGGCGTGAACTCACCTGTGCGCGCCTTCACCGGCGTGGGCGGTACGCCGCTGTTTATCGAACGTGCTGACGGCGCGTATCTGTATGATGTCGATGGCAAAGCCTATATCGATTATGTGGGTTCCTGGGGGCCGATGGTGCTGGGGCACAACCATCCGGCCATTCGTAACGCGGTAATTGAAGCCGCCCAGCGCGGCCTGAGCTTCGGTGCGCCAACCGAAATGGAAGTGAAAATGGCGGAGCTGGTGACCGAACTGGTGCCTACCATGGACATGGTGCGTATGGTGAACTCCGGTACCGAAGCGACCATGAGCGCCATCCGCCTGGCGCGCGGTTTTACCGGTCGCGATAAAATCATCAAGTTTGAAGGCTGTTACCACGGCCATGCGGACTGCCTGCTGGTGAAGGCCGGTTCCGGCGCGCTGACGCTCGGCCAGCCGAACTCCCCGGGCGTACCGGCAGATTTCGCGAAGCACACCCTGACCTGCACCTACAACGATCTTGCTACCGTTCGCGCGGCGTTCGAGCAGTATCCGCAGGAGATCGCCTGCATCATCGTTGAGCCGGTTGCCGGCAACATGAACTGTATCCCACCGCAGCCTGACTTCCTGCCGGGCCTGCGCGCCCTGTGCGACGAGTTCGGCGCGCTGCTGATCATCGATGAAGTCATGACCGGCTTCCGCGTGGCGCTGGCGGGTGCCCAGTCTTACTACGACGTCGTGCCGGACCTGACCTGCCTCGGCAAAATCATCGGCGGCGGCATGCCGGTCGGCGCATTCGGTGGTCGTAAGGACGTGATGGAAGCCCTGGCGCCAACCGGCCCGGTTTACCAGGCGGGCACGCTTTCCGGTAACCCTATCGCCATGGCGGCGGGCTTTGCCTGCCTGACCGAAGTGGCACAGCCGGGTATTCACGAAACCCTGACCGACCTGACCTCGCAGCTGGCAAACGGTCTGCTGGAAGCGGCAGAAGAAGCGGGTATTCCGCTGGTGGTTAACCACGTGGGCGGGATGTTCGGGATTTTCTTCACCGATGCGAAAACCGTGACCTGCTATCAGGACGTGGTGAAGTGCGACGTTGAACGCTTCAAGCGCTTCTTCCACCTGATGCTGGACGAAGGCGTGTACCTCGCGCCGTCCGCGTTCGAAGCGGGCTTTATGTCCGTGGCGCACAGCGAAGAAGATATCAACAACACCATCGACGCGGCGCGCAAGGTATTTGCGAAGCTCTAAGGGCATTGCCGGGTGGCGCTAACGCTTACCCGGCCTACGATGTTCTCCCTCTCCCCATGGGAGAGGGTCGGGGTGAGGGCAACAGGCCGCACCTGACTACCGACTCTGCTTTCTCAACAGATAAATAAAGTACGGCGCACCGATAAAGGTCGACAGCAGACCCGCCGGGATCTGATACGGGAACAGCACCATTCTTCCGCACCAGTCCGCGAACACCAGCATCACCCCGCCCGTCAGGGCCGACATGACGATATGCGGCATCGTCCGGCGGAATCCCATCATTCTGGCAATGTGCGGCGCCATTAATCCGACAAAACTCAGCGGTCCAATCGTCAGGGTTGCCACAGCCGTCAGGCACGCCGCCAGCAGCAGCAGGGCCACGCGCGCTGGCGTCAGCGCCATTCCCACCGCACGCGCGGTTTCGCCGCCGAGCGGCAGAATGGTCATCCAGCGGCGGCACAGCGGCACCATCGCCAGCAGCACGAGCATCACGATCCCGGACCAGACCACCTGGCTGCCGGTGGCGTTGTACGTCGAGCCGGAAATCCAGGTCAGGATCTTCGCCATACGCGGATCGCCGCTGGCCTGCAGCATCATCAGCAGCATGGTAAATGCGGTGCTGAGCGCCATCCCGGCCAGCAGCATGCGGTGCGGCGAAAACCCGCCGCGACCGGCGGCAATCAGGATAATCATCAGCGTGATTGCCGCGCCGATACTGCCGGCAGGCATCAGCCAGCCAAATGCATTCCCCGGCACAAAGAACAGCATCAGCACCACGCCAAAGGCGGCGCCAGAGCTGATCCCGAGCACTTCAGGGCTTGCCATCGGGTTGCCGGTCAGACGTTGAATAATGCACCCCGCCACCGCCAGCATCACCCCTGCGATCAGCGCAGCGAAGATACGCGGCCAGCGCCATTGCACCAGTTCATTGAGTAAATCACCCGTTGCCCAGTGCCAGCCCATGGCATCGCGTCCGAATGAGAGCGCCGCGAACGAGGCGATAATCAGCACCGCCAGACCGGCAAGGCTAAACCACAGCACCGACTGACGTTCAGCGTAGACTTTATCGCCGGCGTCCATCGCCGGTGCGCTCATGCTGCGCAGGCGCGGCAGCAGCCACAGCAGCAGCGGCGCCCCGATAAGCGCGGTCACAGAGCCGGTGGACACTTCCCTCCAGACCTGCGCCAGCCAGAGAATAAGCTGATCGGAAAGCCAGAGGATCAGCGCCCCAATCAGCGGCGCCAGCATCAGACGCGCCAGCAGGCGACGCGCCCCGAGCATTTTCGCCAGCAGCGGCGCAAACAGGCCGATAAACCCGATGATGCCGACCGCGTTGACCAGCAGGGCACTCAATACAATCGCCAGCGTCAGCGCCGCCAGACGAGCCAGCGACAGCGCCAGCCCCAGGTTACGCGCCACGCCATCATCCAGCCCCATGAGCGTCAGAGGGCGCAGGAGCAGCAGCGTCAGCACGACGCCGCCAGCCAGCTGCGACCAGAGGTGCTCTACAACGCTCCAGTCGGTCTGGGTGAGCGTGCCGGTACTCCACAGGAACATGCTTTGCAGCCGATCGTGATGGAACAGCACCAGCAGCTGGTTAATCGCCCCGCAGTACAGGCTCACCACCAGCCCGGCCAGAATAAGCGTCACAGGAGAAAGGCGCTTGCCCCAGGCCACGCCAAAGACCAGCGCGCCCACCACGCACGCCCCCGCGAGTGCGGCAAACTGCGAGGTTAACGCTCCCGGCAGCGCCCACAGCGTGGTGATGGTGATCCCAAGCTGCGCGCCGGTCGCGACGCCGAGCGTGGTTGGCTCTGCCAGCGGGTTACGTAAAACCTGCTGGAACAGCACGCCCACCAGCCCTAAGCCGGCCCCGACCAAAAGGGAGATCGCCAGACGCGGCAGCAGGCTGTAGTGGAACAGCATCTGCTGAATATTGTCGATATCCGGCGAGGCCAGAGCGGCCCCCCACTGCGCGCGCGGTAAGGCCGCGGAGAGGTTGAACCCGGTTAATACCAGCGCAACCAGAAAAAGCAGAGATAACAGCAGCGCCGGGAAGCGGGCGATACGCGTACTCATGCTTTACCTCCCAGGGCGTTATCCAGCACGCGGGCAAAATGCATGGCCGACAGCGTCGCGCCGTAGAACCAGACAGCCGGGGCGCGCTGGAAGCGCCTCTCGCGCACAAACGGCATCGCCTGCCAGAGCGGGGTCGCCATCAGGGTTTGCATGTCGCGTTCGTTACCGTGGTCGAAACAGAGCACGTCCACATCGCGAAACGCCGCCAGGCGGTCGATACCCACGGCGGTACTGCCCCAGAAGGTCATCTCCCCTTCCCAGGCGTTGCGAATGCCGAAGCTGTCCAGCACCTCCTGGAACAGACAGTTTTTACCGAAGACAAGCATATGGCGGGCATCCAGCAGCGTCACCATCAGCAGCGGACGATCGCCCCGGTGAGCAAAGCGCGGCTTCAGGGAGTCGATCAGGGCATCAAATTCGTCGAGATGCTTTTTGGCCTCCGCTTCGCGGTTGAGGAAATGCGCCATCTCGTTAATCGAGTTTTTCGCCACGGCCAGCGGTTTTTTACCGTCGCTGAAAGCAAATCCACGTCCCGGCGCAATGCGCGCCATGGTCTCCTCTGACGGGCCGTAGCCCGCGGACCAGAACAGGAACGAGGGTTTCATCTGGGTGAGCAGCTCAAGGTTTGGCTCCGTTCGCAGGCCGACGTCGATCACCGAGTCCGGCAGCTTTGGCTCGTTCACCCAGAGGTTATAGTTAGGAATGTCCGCCACGCCATAGGGCGTGACGCCGAGCGCCATCATCAGTTCGACCGGCAGCCATTCCAGGGCCACAATACGGTGCGGATCGACGGCGGCGGCACGCGCCGTATTCATTTTTAACAGCAGCGGCGAGAGCGCCATCGCCGTCAGCAGGCGACGGCGGCTAATGCGTGTGTTATTCAGCATCAGTAGACAAAGCTCACCGGTGCAGCCCCGGCCGGGTGAGGCAGAATACCCATCGGAATACCGTAAATATGTTCCAGCGTTTCGCTGCGCATCAGCTCTGCCGGTGTCCCCTGGGCAATCATCTCGCCCCCGCGCAGCGCGACGAGGTAGTCACAATAGCGCGCGGCCATGTTGATATCGTGCAGAACCGCGATGACCGTCAGGCCACGCTGCTGGCTCAGGCGATGCACCAGAGCCAGGACGTCGACCTGATGGGCGATATCCAGCGCAGAGGTCGGTTCATCCAGCAGCAGACAGCGGCTGTCCTGCGCCACCAGCATCGCGATCCACGCGCGCTGACGTTCGCCGCCGGACAGGCTATCCACCAGACGGTGCGCCAGCGGTTTTAGCCCGACCAGCGCAATCGCCTCTTCCACCTTCTCTCTGTCGGCGACGCCGAAGCGCCCAAGCGCACCGTGCCACGGATAACGCCCAATCGCCACCAGCTCGCGCACCGTCATCCCTTCCGCCTGCGGCAGCTGCTGCGGCAGATAGGCCACTTTGCGGGCAAAGGCTTTACTGCTCCAGCTCTCCAGCGGTTGGTCATCCAGCAGAATATCGCCTTCTGAAGGCGGCTGATGGCGCCCCAGCATTTTGAGCAGCGTGGATTTACCGGAACCGTTGTGACCAATCAGGCCCGTCACTTTACCGGCAGGGAACGTCAGAGAGAGCGGATGCAGCAGCGTGCGCCCGGGTACGCGAAAGGAGAGATGATTGAGCGTAAAGGTGGTGTCGGGTTGCGTTTGAATATCCTGCATATCAGCCAACTTAAATAAAAAGGGCACGGCGAACCGTGCCCGAAGAGAGATTAGAAGCGGAAGGTCGCGGTGGCAACAATCTGACGTTCAGCACCCCAGAAGCAGCCGTAGGTATTGAAGCAGCTGGCAACGTACTCACGATCGAACAGGTTGTTCACGTGCAGCGCCACGTTTGAGCCCGCCATGCCAACGCGTGCCAGATCGTATCTGACCAGCGCATCGACAACGGTGTAGCTGCCCACCTTGAAGGAGTTCGCCGGATCGCCATAGCTTGAGCCCGTGTAACGAACGCCGGTACCCAGCGTCAGACCCGACAGCGCACCGTCAAACAGGGTGTAATCGCCCCACAACGATGCCATGTGTTTTGGCACCTGAGCAGGCGTGTTGCCTTTGTAGGTGGTGTCCGTGGTGTATTCCGCATCGGTATAGGTATAAGAACCCACCAGGTTGACGCTTGCAGACAGGGCCGCTTTCGCTTCCAGTTCTACGCCACGCGCGCGGATTTCACCGCCCTGAACCGAGAAGAAGGAGCCCGCCGGGTCCGCCATCAGGTTGTTGGTTTTGGTCAGCTGGTACAACGCACCGGTGACGACGATCGGACGATCGTTCGGCACGTATTTCACGCCCGCTTCGTACTGTTTGCCTTTAGACGGGGAGAACAGCTTGCCCTGGGCATCGGTCTGCGAAGCCGGTTCAAACGATTCGCTGTAGCTAAAGTACGGAGTTACACCGTTATCAAACAGATAGTTAACGCCACCGCGCCAGGTGAACTGGGTATCATCACGTTTGGAGGTGGTGTTCGTCACGCGGTTGTAGGATTCCTGATCGGCCCAGTCATAACGGCCGCCCAGGGTTACCAGCACTTTATCCCACTGCGCCTGATCCTGAACGTACAGCCCCGTCTGTTTCTGACGGTTGAGGATCTGATATGGGCCGGAGGTCGCGGGATCTTTTGAGCCGAAATCAAAATCGCTGTTCACCGGGTTGTAGAGATCCAGCAGCGGAACAGAGTCGTCGTAACCGAACCAGGAGTTGATGTCATTCCGCATGCGCATAAAGTCAACGCCGGTCAGCAGGACGTGGTCCACCTCGCCGGTTGAGAATTTGCTCTGCAGCTGGGTATCAACGGTAAAGTTCTGCAGCTTTTCGTTATCGACAACGTATTTACGCGCCAGATAATGGCCTTTGTCCGATGGCGCTAACGCGGCACACTGTTTGTTGCCGCTGTTTGCCGGATCGGTACAGACGCCATAACCATATACGCTGTTTTGCGAGGTTTTGTTCTCGGCAAAGCGCAGGTTCTGACGCACGGTAAAGGTATCGTTGAACTCGTGGTCGAAGCTATATCCCACCATTTTCTGGTTACGGGAATAGGTATTGTTCTTCGCGCCTTCGTTGAAGTTCGTCGGCAGACGATCGCCGTTCGGCAGCGGCTCAACCGTTCCCTCTTTTGGCAGCCAGCCGTAGTAGCCCGTTTCAGGCTCGTTCTGGAAGTAGGAGAGGAACGTGAAGGTGGTTTTATCATCCGGACGCCAGGAGAACGATGGCGCGATGGCGTAACGCTGCTCTTCCGCACGCTCCTGCTGAGCGTTATTAGAACGCGCAACGCCCGTTAAGCGATAAGAGTAAACGCCGTCGTCGTCGATCGCATCGCTAAAGTCGAACCCGGTCTGCAACAGGCTATCCGTGCCGACTTTGAACTGGATCTCTTTCAGCGGCTCGGTTGTTGGGCGCTTACTGACCATGTTCAGCAAACCGCCCGGGCTGCTTTTGCCGTACAGAACGGAAACCGGACCGCGCATGATCTCGGCGCGCTCCAGCATATAAGGATCAATCACCGCGTCGTTATAGAAGTTCCCCTGCATTTTCATGCCGTCGAGGTAGTTATTCTGCGTCTGGCCATCGGCCGCGAAGCCGCGAATGATCAAATAGTCATAGGTGTTAGACGCGCCGCGCGTGCCTACCGCAACGCCCGGCGTGTAGCTCAGGGCTTCTTTCACCGAGCGCGGCTGATGCAGCGCCATCTCTTCGGCAGTGACCACAGAAATAGACTGCGGAACCTTTTGAATAGGGGTATCCGTTTTGGTTCCGGTCGCGGATTGCCGTGCGGCGATGGTCGCAGCAGGCCCCCAGGCACTTTCCTGTGCCGCAGGTGCTGCGGTAACCGTAATGGTTTCTTCTTTTTTCGGGGTTTCGGCCGCGTGAGCATACGCAGACATGCCGGCAACCGCTGTGGCGACGACGACCGCGAGCTTACGCAGCGACGTGTTCATTGGCTGAGCAGTATTGGAAAGCGCCATGTTGAATCTCTGATGTGAAAGTTAATGATAACGTAAACGAGAATTATTATTATGAGCGCCAGAATAATATGCGAAACGCTGGTTGCATAGCAAGCAGTAAGCGGCCCTATGAGAATTAAGGGTTTAAGAAATCATCAAGAGAAAACGAAGGGTTAATCAGAGTTAAAGCGAGAGTTAACGAAATGAGGTTTACGGGTAAAAAAAGCCCCCTTCCAGGGAAGAGGGCTTTAAAAGCTTAGTTACCGCCGAACATGTCTTTAATCCAGCCCGCGACACCGTCGCTGTCTTTCTTCTCATTCTGCTGCTGCGGCTGTTGCTGCTGCGGCTGCTGTGGCTGAGAAGACTGGTCGAACGGGTTACCCGTTGGCTGTTCTGGCTGGCTTTGCTGGCACAGCGAGTCCGGATTTGCGGTCCAGACAGGCAGCGTACGCATCCCGCCGCCGCAGACGAAGTTACCGGAGCTGTCCACGCCCATATCGACGATATCTTCCGGCGCAACCAGATTCAGCGGCACAGGAGACTGATTCGCCAGATAGCGCTGGTAAATCGACATCGCCCCGCTCGCGCCGTACAGCTTGGTCGGCTGGTTGTTGTCGCGGCCTACCCAGGTGATCACCACTTCACGGCCATCAATACCGGCGAACCAGGTATCGACGTTGTTGTTGGTGGTCCCGGTTTTACCCGCCAGATGCAGACCCGGATACTTCGCGCCCAGCTGACGGCCGGTACCGCGCTGCACGACCTGCTGCATCGTCCACAGCGTCATATAGGCGGCCTGAGCGGGAACGGCACGCTCCGCCTGCGGGAAGCTCTGATAAAGCACGGAACCATCTTCGGCAATCACTGAGCGCAGGGCAGACAGCGGCGCGCGGTTGCCCCCGCTGGCAATGGTCTGGAACGCCTGCGCCACTTCGATCGGCGTCAGGTTAAGCGCGCCGAGGATCATCGCCGGCACCGGGTGCAGCTGATCTTTCGACACGCCCAGTTTTTGCCAGGTATCGACAATCGCCGGCAGTCCCAGCGACATGCCCAGGTTCACCGTTGGCACGTTCATGGAACGGGTCAACGCATCCACCAGCATGACCTGGCCGCTGAACTGTTTATCATCGTTCTGCGGTGACCAGACCTGGCCGTTAGGCTGGCGCAGGGAGATCGGCGCATCCGCAATCCAGGTATTCAGGCGATACTGATTTGGCTGGCTCAGGGCTGTGAGGTAGGTTGCCGGTTTTGCCAGAGAGCCGATTGAGCGACGCGCCTGCATCGCACGGTTGTAGCCTGCAAACTGCGGCTCGGCCCCGCCCACCATCGCGCGCACTTCGCCAGTGTTACGGTCAACCACCACCATCGCGGTTTCAAGATCGGAGAGCTTACGCTGTTTCTTCAGCGCCGGAATGCCTTCCACAGCCGCTTTTTCGGCCGCATCCTGCGCCACGGAGTCAAAGGTGGTGAAGATCTTCACGCCGGAGAGATCTTTGACCTTATCACCGAGCTTGCTTTGCAGCTCCTGACGCACCAGCTGCATAAACGCAGGCTGAGGCGAAATCACGCCGCCGCGCGGCTGAACGCCCAGCGGACGCGCGCTCAGCATGTCGTACAGCTCCTGGTCAATCACCTGCTGCTGTTGCAGCAGACGCAGAACGAGGTTACGACGCTCCAGCGCCAGTTTCGGGTTACGCCACGGGTTATAAATGGACGCCCCTTTCACCATGCCCACCAGCAGCGCCTGCTGGTCCAGGCTCAGCTCTTCTACCGGGCGACCAAAGTAGTACAGGCTCGCCAGCGGGAAGCCGCGGATTTCGTTATCGCCGCTCTGACCGAGGTACACCTCGTTCATGTACAGCTCAAGGATACGATCCTTGCTGTAGCGCGCATCCATCAGCACGGCCATGTAGGCTTCGTTCGCTTTACGCCAGTAAGAGCGTTCGCTGGAGAGGAACAGGTTTTTCACCAGCTGCTGGGTCAGCGTACTCGCTCCCTGCACGGTGCGACCGGCAGTCAGGTTAGCCAGTACCGCACGGCCAATCGAGTAGAGGCTGATGCCATCGTGCTCGTAGAAGTGACGGTCTTCGGTTGCCAGCAGGGTATCAACCAGCAGATCCGGGAAGCCGTTACGCGCCACGAACAGGCGCTGCTCGCCGTTTGCTGACGAAAGCATGGTGATCAGACGCGGATCGAGACGGAAGAAACCGAACTGACGGTTGTTATCCATGTTCTCGATGGTGTCCAGACGATCGCCGTCAAAGGTCAGACGCGCGCGCACCTGCCCCTCTTTGCTGTCCGGGAAATCAAACGGACGACGAATCATCTCAATGCTGTTGGACTGCACGGTAAATTCGCCAGGCCGCGTCATTTTTGATACCTGACGATACTGGGTGGCTTCCAGCAGTTTAACCATCTCGTTCTTGGTGATGGACATATCTGGCTCAAGGTTCACCATACGGCCATACACTGCCGCAGGGAGCTGCCAGACTTTACCGTCGATACGGCTGCGGATCTTCTGATCCAGATACACGCCGTAAATCGCCATCAGGACAACAAAAACAATAAACAGCTTCAGCAGCAGCCAGAACCAGCCGCGCTTGCCCCGAGGCTTACGCCCTTTGCCTTTTCCATTACGCGGCATCGGTTCTTCATCCTCATAATCGTCTTCATAGTCATCGTCATAGTCCTCATCTCTGAGGCGACGACGGCTTACCTTTTCTTTCGCCGGACGCGTTGGTTTTCCCTTACGTCCTATTGGCTCGCGGTCATTCCCCGCCATGCTTTTTCTCCGCAACTTTCAGGCGCAAAGGCCAGATTTTCTTTTCTTTCACAGGCCTGTGAAAGAAGAAATCTCTCAAAATAAACAGCAAGACTTTCCTGTCAGGAAAGTCTTTAGTGTTTTCTCCCTCTCCCCGTGGGAGAGGGCCGGGGTGAGGGCATCAGGCCGCACTCCCTCTTTCACCTAACCTACGAATATTTCTTCGTTCGCCGCGTCGGCGCCGTATTCGCCGGATCGTCCGGCCAGACATGTTTGGGATATCGCCCCTTCATCTCTTTTTGCACTTCACGGTAGCTTCCCGCCCAGAACGCTCCCAAATCTCGGGTGATTTGTAATGGACGATGCGCAGGCGACAGCAGCTCAAGCACTAACGGCACACGCCCTTCCGCAATGGACGGCGTGGTGGCTTCACCAAACATCTCCTGCATCCGAACCGCCAGCGCCGGCGGATTATCCTCATGATAACGGATGGCAATCCGGCTTCCGGTCGGCACAGTGTAATGCCCTGGCAGTTCACTATCCAGACGTTGACGTAATGACCAGTCCAGTAAATTCTGTAACGCGGTCTTAACATCAAGCGCCTTAAGGGCTCGCAGAGAGTGTACGCCGCTCATTTGCGGCAGTAGCCAGCGCTCAAGCGTAGCGAGCAGCGTCTCGTCATCCACCGCAGGCCAACCGTATTCCGGTAGCCACTTCGCGGCGCAGTGCAGACGAATGCGGTACTGCTCCGCTTCCGGCGTCCAGTTCAGGGCGCTCAGCCCTTTTTCCCGAATACCGTTCAGCATCGCCTGATGAAGCTCGTCTTCCGACGGCTTCGCCAGCGGCTTCGTCCCAAGCGTCAACTTGCCAATCTGGCTGCGACGAAAGGCCTTCAGCGTGCCCTGGGCGTCATCCCATTCCACGGTATCAGATTGCTGAAGCAGCTGCGGACAGGCACGCGTAAGGGCGTCAATCTCTACGGCTATCGCCAGCAGGATACGCGCATCCGGAGAATGGCTGCCCTGCAGCAACAGCGGGGCGATCAGCCATTCGTGACGCGTCAGCGCATCATCGCTGTCCAGCATCGCCCCCATGCCGTTTGCCAGCTGGTAGCGACCGTCCAGCCCGCGCCGACGCGCAATCCTGTCCGGGAAAGCCTGGGCCAGCAGGAAGGCAATCTTGTCGCTGTCAGGCGCTCCTCCCCGGCTATTCAGGCGTTTACCCAGCTGCTGCGCCCGCTGCTGCCAGTTACCCTGGCTGCGCGAAAACGCCTGCCCCAGATCGCTGCTGCCACCGCGAGGCGGCTCCTCAAGAATAGCCGCCAGTTTTGCCGCCGTGGCAATTTCATCATCCCCTTGCGCGGCCACCAGCATCGCGGCCAGACGCGGATCGTTGCCCAGCGCCGCCATTTTCTGGCCGCGCGCCGTCAGACGCTCGCCTTCCAGCGCGCCAAGCTGGGTCAGCAACGTGCGCGCAGCGGTGAGGTTTACGACAGGAGGAGGATTAAGCCAGGTGAGCTGCTCAGGGTTCGGGCAGCCCCACTGGAGCAGGTCCATCACCAGACCAGACAAATCGCTTTGTAAAATTTCCGGCGTGCTTTGCTGTGCAGCGCGTTCAGCCTGTTCCGCGCTGGTCAAATGCAGGCAGATGCCCGGCTCAAGACGCCCCGCGCGGCCCGCGCGCTGCACCATCGACGCCTGGCTGATGCGCTGCGTCAGGAGTTTAGTCAGCCCGGTACGAGGGTCAAAGCTTGCCACCCGCTCCTGCGCGCTATCCACCACCAGGCGAATCCCTTCAATGGTCAAACTGGTTTCAGCAATGTTGGTTGCCAGCACCACCTTGCGCTGCCCCGCCGGTGCGGGATCAATCGCTTTACGCTGATCCTGTAGCGACAACGCGCCGTAGAGCGGGCAAAGCAGCACGTCGCCGCTTACGCGGGTAGAAAGCTGCTCCTGCACGCGCTGGATTTCGCCCACGCCGGGTAAAAACAGCAGCAGGGAACCGGCTTCCTGGCGCAGCAGCTCAGCGGTGGCAATGGCGACGGCCTCGTCAAAACGCTGGTGGGAGGGAAGCGGCTGATAGCGGCGTTCAACCGGAAACGCCCGCCCTTCCGAGCTGATGACCGGCGCATCGGGTAATGCCTGTCGTAGCCGCTCGTTATCCAGCGTGGCCGACATAATAAGCAGCCGGAGATCGTCGCGTAGCCCCTGCTGCACGTCCAGCAACAGCGCGAGGGCCAGATCCGCCTGCAGGCTGCGCTCGTGGAACTCATCGAGGATCACCAGCCCGACGCCGGTCAGCTCCGGATCGTTTTGCAGCATGCGGGTGAGAATACCCTCGGTGACCACTTCAAGACGCGTTGTCGGGCCAACGCAGGTCTCGGCACGCATCCTGTAACCTACCGTTTCGCCCGGTTTTTCATTCAGCAGCTCCGCCAGACGCTGCGCCACGTTGCGCGCGGCCAGCCTGCGCGGCTCCAGTAGGATAATTTTCCCGCGGATATTTCCGTCTTTCAGAATCTGCAGCGGCAGCCAGGTGGACTTGCCCGCGCCCGTAGGGGCATTCAGCAAAACCTGTGGGGAATGGTGTAAGGCAGCGAGAAGCTCAGGAAGAATGACGGCGACCGGCAATGAGGACACTAACAGCTCCAGAGGGTTAACATTAGTCGGCGTACATTGTAGCATCGGCGCATATCATTACCGAGTCCTCCGTATGCCTGAGTCGAAACGGCTGTTTTTTGCCATTGAATTGCCCACCACCATACAGCGTCAAATTGTTCGCTGGCGCGCCGATTGCTTTTCGCCGGAAGCGGGCCGCCCTGTCGCGGCGGCCAACCTGCACCTGACGCTGGCCTTTTTGGGCGACGTCAGTGCCGAAAAACAGCGGGCGTTAGCCGCAATGGCCGGGCGTATTGCCCAGCCGGAATTTACGCTGCACCTCGACGACGCGGGCCAGTGGCCGCGTTCGCGCGTGGTGTGGCTGGGAACGCGCCAGCCGCCGCGCGGATTATTGCAGCTGGCGAATATGCTGCGCGCCCAGGCGGCGCGCAGCGGCTGTTATCAGAGCCCACAGCCGTTTCATCCACATATCACGCTGCTGCGCGATGCCGGTCAGGCCGTTGCTATCCCGCCGCCGGGTTTTCACTGGGCCTTTCCGGTCAACGCATTCGCGCTTTACGAATCCGTCTTTGCACAGGGACGCACCCGCTATACGCCGCTACAGCGCTGGACGCTGGGCAACACCGAAAGGAATTCTGATGAAGTTTAGTCCTCCCCTGCAACACGCTACGCTTATCCAACGCTACAAACGCTTCCTCGCCGACGTGATCACCCCCGAAGGGGTTCAGCTCACCCTGCACTGCCCCAATACCGGCGCCATGACGGGGTGTGCGACGCCGGGTGACAGGGTCTGGTATTCCACTTCAGAAAATAGTAAACGCAAATATGCCCATACCTGGGAAGTGACCGAAACCCAAAACGGGGCATTTATTTGCGTTAATACCCAGCGCGCAAATCAGCTGGTTAAGGAAGCGCTGACCCTTGGCGCCATTCCCGAACTGGTGGGATATGGCACGCATAAAAGTGAAGTGAAATATGGCGATGAAGGCAGCAGAATTGACTTCATGTTACAGGCGGAAGACAGGCCCGAGTGCTATATTGAAGTAAAATCAGTGACGTTAGCGGAACAGGAAAATGGCTACTTCCCGGATGCGGTAACGCTGCGTGGCCAGAAGCATCTGCGAGAGCTAATGAGTGTTGCGGCGGCGGGCAAACGCGCCGTATTGCTGTTTGCGGTGTTGCATTCAGCCATTGAACGTTTCTCCCCTGCCCGCCATATTGATCCTAAATACGCGCAATTGTTGAATGAGGCACAAAAGCAGGGGGTAGAGGTTTTCGCTTATAAAGCGGAACTTTCTGCCGATAATATGACTCTGAGATCCTCTCTTCCCATTGTCTTGTAAGGGATTAGACGATTGTCGAATAAGTGTTCTGGCCGCGTGCGCAAATACGCTTTTCCTCACAGGCTTGTCAAGTGTTACGTTTAGATAATTGCCTTACGGAAAAGCATCTGCTATTTATAGCGACCTGATTTTTCCCCCAACACGGGGATCGATAGTGCGTGTTAAGGAGAAGCAACATGCAAGAAGGGCAAAACCGTAAAACATCGTCCCTGAGTATTCTCGCCATCGCTGGGGTGGAGCCGTATCAAGAGAAGCCGGGCGAAGAGTATATGAACGAAGCCCAGCTGTCGCACTTCAAGCGTATTCTTGAAGCATGGCGTAATCAACTCAGGGATGAAGTCGATCGCACCGTTACTCATATGCAGGATGAAGCTGCCAACTTCCCGGATCCGGTAGACCGTGCCGCTCAGGAAGAAGAGTTCAGCCTCGAACTGCGTAACCGTGACCGCGAACGCAAACTGATCAAAAAGATCGAGAAAACGCTGAAAAAAGTCGAAGACGAAGATTTTGGCTACTGCGAATCCTGCGGTGTTGAAATCGGTATTCGTCGCCTGGAAGCGCGTCCAACCGCCGATCTGTGCATCGACTGTAAAACGCTGGCCGAAATCCGCGAAAAACAGATGGCCGGTTAATACCAGCGCTGTTTACACACTCCAAAGGCGGGAGTCTCTCCCGCCTTGTTACTGTTGATATGTCTGAATCACACTATATTGGGCGCTTCGCGCCATCTCCTTCCGGTGAATTACACTTCGGCTCATTGATTGCCGCGCTCGGCAGCTACCTGCAGGCTCGCGCCCGCCTGGGAAAATGGCTCGTACGCATTGAAGATATTGACCCTCCTCGTGAAGTTCCCGGTGCTGCAGACACTATTCTGCGTCAGCTGGAACATTACGGTCTTCACTGGGATGACGAGGTGCTCTGGCAGTCAAAACGTCACGATGCCTATCGGGAACGTCTGGCCTGGCTTCGCGATCGGGGGCTTTCATATAACTGCACCTGCACCCGCGCGCGTATCCAGAGCGTGGGAGGGGTCTATGACGGCCACTGCCGCACGCTTAATCTTCCCCCGGAAAATGCCGCCGTACGTATAAAGCAGCGCTCCCCGGTGACGCGCTTTACCGATCTCCTCTCCGGTGAGATTCATGCCGATGAACGTCTGGCGCGTGAGGATTTTATTATTCACCGCCGTGACGGCCTGTTTGCCTATAACCTGGCGGTGGTCGTCGACGATCGTTTCCAGGGCGTGACGGAAATTGTGCGCGGGGCGGATCTGGTCGAGCCGACCGTGCGACAAATATCGCTGTATCGCCAGTTTGGCTGGACGGCCCCGGACTACATTCATCTGCCGCTGGCGGTCAATGCGCAGGGCTTTAAATTGTCAAAGCAGAACCACGCCCCGGCCCTGCCAGACGGCGATCCGCGTCCTGTTTTGATCGACGCGCTGCGATTTCTCAACCAGAATGTAACCAACGAATGGCAGGATCTGCGTATTGACGAACTGCTGAAAATGGCCGTTGCCAACTGGACGCTCGCGGCAGTGCCAAAAATCCAGCATTCTCAAATGCGTTGCGCTGAGCTATGATTAGCCGCTTTTTTCATAACAAAACACACTACGAGGTGTACCATTTTTACCCGAGTCGCTAATTTTTGCCGTAAAGTGCTAAGCCGCGAAGAGAGCATGGCGAACGATGCTATTGCACAGCCACACATGTCGGTTATTCCGCGTGAGCAGCACACTATTTCCCGCAAAGATATCAGTGAAAATGCCCTCAAGGTGCTCTATCGTCTGAATAAAGCGGGCTACGAGGCCTATCTCGTGGGCGGTGGAGTGCGTGATTTACTGCTGGGCAAAAAACCAAAAGATTTCGACGTGACGACCAGCGCCACGCCTGAGCAGGTGCGCAAATTATTCCGCAACTGCCGTCTCGTTGGCCGCCGTTTCCGTCTGGCTCACGTGATGTTTGGCCCGGAAATTATCGAAGTGGCGACCTTCCGCGGCCACCACGAAGCGGGCGCATCCGATCGCACCACGTCACAGCGCGGCCAGAACGGCATGCTGCTGCGCGACAATATCTTCGGCTCTATCGAAGAAGATGCCCAGCGTCGTGACTTCACCATCAACAGCCTTTATTACAGCGTGGCGGATTTCACTGTGCGCGATTACGTCGGCGGCATGCAGGACCTGAAAGAAGGTCTGATCCGTCTGATCGGCACGCCGGAAACGCGCTATCGCGAAGATCCCGTGCGTATGCTGCGCGCCGTGCGTTTCGCCGCCAAGCTCAATATGCGCATCAGCCCGGAAACGGCAGAGCCGATTCCGCGCCTGGCGACGCTGATTAACGACGTGCCGCCTGCCCGCCTGTTTGAAGAGGCGCTGAAGCTGCTGCAGGCTGGCCACGGCTTTGAAACCTACAACCTGCTGCGCGAATACAACCTGTTCCAGCCCCTCTTCCCGACCATTACCCGCTACTTCACCGAAAGCGGTGACAGCCCAATGGAGCGGATGATTGCGCAGGTGCTGAAAAATACCGATACCCGTATTCGCAACGACATGCGCGTCAATCCGGCGTTCCTGTTTGCGGCGATGTTCTGGTATCCGCTGCTGGAAACGGCCCAGCGAATTACCCAGGAGAGCGGGCTTGCCTACTATGACGCCTTCGCGCTGGCCGCAAACGACGTGCTGGACGAAGGATGCCGTACGCTCGCTATTCCAAAACGCATTACCACGCTGGTGCGCGATATCTGGCAGCTTCAGCTGCGCATGTCCCGTCGTCAGGGCAAACGCGCCTGGAAGCTGATGGAGCATCCAAAATTCCGCGCCGCCTTCGATCTGCTGTCGCTGCGTGCTGAAATTGAACGCAACCAGGAGCTGCAGCGCCTGGCGCAGTGGTGGGCCGAATTCCAGGTTTCCGCACCGCCGGAGCAAAAAGATATGCTCACCGGGCTGGATGAAGAGCCGGAACCGCGTCGCCGCCATCGCCGTCCGCGCAAACGCGCGCCGCGTCGTGAAGGGACAGCATGACCCTCGCGTATATCGCCATCGGCAGCAATTTAGCCTCTCCGCTGGAGCAGGTGAACGCTGCCGTACAGGCGCTGGGGGAGATCCCGCAAAGCAAGATCGTGGCGGTCTCCTCTTTCTACCGCACGCCGCCGCTGGGCCCGCAGGATCAGCCTGATTATCTCAATGCCGCCGTGGTGCTGGAAACTGCCCTTGATGCCGAAACGCTGCTGGATAACACCCAGCGCATCGAACTGCAGCAGGGACGCGTACGCAAAGCCGAGCGCTGGGGACCGCGCACGCTGGACCTCGACATTATGCTGTTTGGTCACGAAACCATTAACACTGAACGTCTCACCGTTCCGCATTACGACATGAAAAACCGCGGGTTTATGCTCTGGCCGCTGTTTGAAGTCGCCCCCGATCTCATCTTCCCGGATGGCATCCCACTCAGGACCATTCTGGACAACCTCAACGCGGAAAGACCCGCCCGCTGGTGATCCGGTTCCCCTGCCGATTAACCTCAAAATAATTGTGGCTAATCGGTTACCTAAAATCATTGTTCCCCCGAATGTTACTGTTAGAATGCGCAAAGATTCGCTTTTGGGCTATCAGGAAACAGTATGAAACCAACCACCATCTCCTTACTGCAGAAATGCAAACAGGAAAAAAAACGCTTCGCCACCATCACCGCGTATGACTACAGCTTCGCCAAACTCTTTGCCGAAGAGGGTATCAACGTCATGCTGGTCGGAGATTCGTTAGGGATGACGGTACAAGGACATGATTCCACCCTGCCGGTCACGGTTGAGGATATCGCTTACCACACGCGTGCGGTGCGCCGCGGGGCTCCAGCCTGCCTGCTGCTTTCCGATCTGCCGTTTATGGCCTATGCCACGCCGGAGCAGGCATTCGAAAACGCGGCAGCGGTCATGCGTGCTGGCGCTAACATGGTCAAAATTGAAGGCGGCGCCTGGCTGGTGGATACGGTGAAGATGCTCACCGAGCGCGCCGTGCCGGTGTGCGGCCATTTGGGCTTGACGCCGCAGTCCGTCAACATCTTTGGTGGATATAAAGTGCAGGGCCGCGGTGACGCCGCCCAGACGCTGTTTGATGATGCCCTGGCGCTGGAAGCCGCAGGCGCCCAGCTGCTGGTGCTGGAGTGCGTGCCGGTTGAGCTGGCGAAGCGTATTACTGAAGCCCTGTCGATTCCGGTGATTGGTATTGGCGCAGGCAACGTGACCGACGGTCAGATCCTGGTGATGCACGACGCCTTTGGCATCACCGGCGGGCATATTCCGAAGTTTGCCAAAAATTTCCTCACCGAAGCGGGCGACATGCGCGCTGCGGTCAGGCAGTATATTGCCGACGTTGAATCCGGTGTTTACCCGGGTGAAGAACACAGTTTCCATTAAGGAGTCTCGTTGTGCTAATCATTGAAACCCTGCCGCTGCTGCGCCAGCATATCCGTCGTGCGCGTCAGGAAGGTAAACGTATCGCACTGGTCCCGACCATGGGCAACCTGCATGACGGCCATATGAAGCTGGTTGACGAAGCAAGAGCCCGTGCAGATATCGTGGTGGTCAGTATCTTCGTTAACCCAATGCAGTTTGACCGCGCCGACGATCTGGCACGCTATCCGCGCACCCTGCAGGAAGATTGCGAGAAGCTCAAAAAACGCCATGCGGATATTGTCTTCTCTCCGGCACCGGCGGATGTCTATCCTCAGGGTACCGATGAGGCCACTTACGTTGACGTACCGGGCATTTCCACCATGCTGGAAGGCGCAAGCCGCCCGGGTCATTTCCGCGGCGTATCGACCATCGTCAGCAAGCTGTTCAACCTGGTGCAGCCGGACGTTGCCTGCTTCGGTGAGAAAGATTTCCAGCAGCTGGCGCTGATCCGCAAGATGGTTGCGGATATGGGCTACGATATCGAGATTGTCGGCGTACCGATTGTACGCGCGAAAGACGGTCTGGCGCTCAGCTCGCGAAATGGCTACCTGACCGCCGACCAGCGTAAAATCGCGCCGGGCTTAAGCAAGGTCATGAACACCATGGCAGAACAGCTGCTGGCGAAAGAGTTAACTGCCGAAGAGATTATTGCTCTGGCTGAACAGGCGCTGAACGATAAAGGCTTCCGCGCTGATGATATTCAAATTCGCGATGCCGACACGCTTCTGGAGCTTACACAGACCAGCAAACGTGCGGTCATTCTGGTGGCGGCATGGCTTGGTCAGGCCCGCCTAATCGACAACAAAGTGGTTGAACTGGCGTAGGTTTCTCTACCCGGAAGATGAAAGGTAAACGTAATGATTCGCAAAATGCTGCAAGGTAAGCTTCACCGTGTGAAAGTCACCCAGGCCGACCTGCACTATGAAGGCTCCTGCGCCATCGACCAGGATTTCCTTGATGCTGCGGGCATCCTTGAAAACGAAGCGATTGATATCTGGAACGTTAACAACGGCAAACGTTTCTCCACCTACGCCATCGCCGCCGAGCGCGGGTCTAAAATCATCTCCGTTAACGGCGCGGCAGCGCACTGCGCGGACGTGGGCGATATTGTGATTATCGCCAGCTTCGTGATGATGTCTGATGAAGAAGCGCGCCGCTGGCAGCCGAAAGTTGCCTACTTTGAAGGCGACAACGACATGAAACGTACCGCGAAGGCGATTCCGGTTCAGGTTGCTTAAGCACTATCCCTGCGGCTGATTGCTGATCAGCCGCGACATGGTCTCCAGCGAATCCGTCCTTAAGATGTACAGGCGTTTCAGTAAGAACGGATTATCCCCCGGCTTCACCTTCCCTTTCACCGTCGTCACCGCCAGATGGAAACCGGCATCATTCGCCGCCTTTATCGCCTTATTGTCGTAGCCGCCAAACGGATAGGAAAGATAGAGCACGCGTGGATTAAACTGCGCCAGCGCGCGACGCGAGCGTTCAAAATCAAACAAAATCACGTGATAGCTGCGGCTCAGTAAAATCGGGTGCTTATACCCATCCACGCGGTGCAGGAAGTGGGTGTGGGACTGAATATCGAACACATCCTGAATCCCCTTAATCTCCTGCACGCTCATAAACTGCAGCGATTTTGGATCCCACTTCTGCGGATGGCCCTTTATACGGGAAGAGATAATAAACGCGGTAGCCTTGAAGCCGTACTCTTTCAGCACAGGATAGGCATAGCGGCTGACGGATTTCAGGCCGTCGTCAAAGGTAATCACCACCGATTTTGCAGGCAGGTTCATTTTGTTACGCACGTACCCTTCAAGCTGGTACATCGTCAGGGTGGTATAGCCCTGATCGCGTAGCCAGGCCATCTGGTTGTTGAACGCACGTACGCTGGTCGTTGTGGACGTATGTCGAAAGCGCGTGTTTTCTTCATCACGCAAAATATGATGGTAGGTCAGAACCGGAAGGCCGTTATCTTCCTGCGCGTCCAGGCTGCTGATCCATGCCAGACGATTGCCGATGCGGATCTCGAACCAGGTCTGATTCAGACGGTCTTTCAGTTTATTCAGTATGGGATAGCGCAGATTGGCGCTTAACGTGCCGAACGGCGCGCTGCCGCTCGACGGCGCGTTATACACCGGCGTGTCTTTCCAGGTAATAAGGTTCTGATTGCTCAGGGGCTTATTGAGATCCCCGAGGCTGTCCTCGACGCGCTGTTTCCCCTGAACCGGCTCCAGGTGGCCCTTGTCGATAAACCCCGTGCCAAAACCGAAGCGAAATTCGTAGTAGTCCGCCGCCGCGGGCACAACGGCCAGGATCTGCCCGGCGCGCACGTTACCGACGTTGATCACGCTGTTCCCCACCTGCGCCCAGATCGCCGCGTCTTCGGTGGTTTGCATGTACTGGGCAGGCAGCGTGTGCTGACTGAGTAAACTGGCTGAGCTGAGGCCGGAAATGAGCATCAATAGCAAGAAAAGAATGCGCGGTAGCATGGTGTCTTAATCGGTGCGGAAAACTGCCGCTATTGTAACAAATGAGACATCAATACCCACGTTTAATTCTTATACAAATCGTGGAGCAGGACGAAGGGAGGATTTTTTTGCTGCTGATGCCACAAGCTGCTGACGCCCGGAACGCCCTGCGCCACGATGGCCTGGCGAAACTCTGCGCTGCTTAAGGATCCACGCTGCGGATACATTAACGCCAGCAGGGAAAAGTTAATACCCGAGATCACTTCACAGCACGCGTGCTTATGACTCAGCAACGCGGCTGCGCGGTAAGGCGCCGCGCCCGATTTATCGGTAAGAAAAATCACGCCATCCCCGGTGTCCGTTTCATGCAGGGCATCGCACATCATGCGGCTCAGCATGTTGGTGCTCAACCCGCGCCAGTAGTTTACCGCCCGGCATTGCACCAGCGGGCCAAATCTGGCTTCAAGCTTATCCAGCATTTCCTGCGCCTGTTCATCGTGGCAGGTGATAACCCATCCCAGCATAACTCCCTCCTTAGCAGGCAAGTAGTTTAGCGGAGTGAAGGTTAGCTTACGGTGATAACTGTCAAAGAAAGTGCCCGGCAAACAGAGCGTCGCCGGGCAAAAGATTAGCTGCGCAGCCCGCGTCCGCGCTGGATCAGCGACCAGCAGAGCAGGTAGAAGGCGATGATGAACACCACCAGTACCGCCACCGTGGTAAACAGCGGCACATCGGTGATGCCGAGGAAGCCAAAGCGGAACCCGCTGATCATGTAGACAATCGGGTTCAGGTGCGACAGCGCCTGCCAGAACGGTGGCAGCAGCGTCAGGGAGTAGAACACCCCGCCGAGATAGGTCAGCGGCGTCAGCACGAAGGTCGGGATCAGGCTGATGTCGTCAAACGTTTTGGCGAACACGGCGTTCAGCAGACCGGCCAGCGAGAAGAGGATCGCCGTCAGGAGCAGCGTCAGCGCGACAAACAGCCACGAGTGGACCTGGAACGGCACGAAGAACAGCGAAATCGCCGTGACCAGGATCCCCACGCACAGCCCGCGCGCCACGCCGCCGCCGACATAGCCCGCGATAATGACGTGCGTCGGCACCGGCGCGACCAGCAGCTCTTCAATATTGCGCTGGAACTTGGCGCTGAAAAACGACGACGCCACGTTGGCATAGGCGTTAGTGATCACCGCCATCATGATCAGGCCCGGCACGATAAACTGCATATAGGTAAAGCCGTGCATCTCACCAATCCGGGAGCCAATCAGGTTACCGAAGATGATGAAATAGAGC
Organism: Enterobacter sp. E20; assembly: GCF_000801755.2. Lineage (NCBI taxonomy): Bacteria > Pseudomonadati > Pseudomonadota > Gammaproteobacteria > Enterobacterales > Enterobacteriaceae > Enterobacter > Enterobacter sp. E20. Next base: position 799,597 of record NZ_CP012999.1, on the reverse strand, counting down.
GTCATCGTGATGACCGGCGGCACCAGGGTTTGCACCCAGATACGCATAAAGCGGTTGATCTCTTTCGCCCAGATACTTTTCAGCGCGACCCAGTAAAGATGCGTCATGCCTTGTCTCCTTGTTTGTCATGTACCAGAGAGACAAACAGCTCTTCCAGTCGGTTCGCTTTGTTACGCATACTTAAAACCTGAATCCCCTGCGCGCTCAGCTGTGAGAACACGCTGTTAATCCCCTGCTCGCGCAGCACTTCCACTTCCAGCGTCGAGGTATCCACCAGACGATAGTTGTAACCTTCAAGTTTTGGCAGCGCGCTTTTCGCCGCCAGATCGAGAATGAAGGTTTCGGATTTCAGCTTGGAGAGCAGATTCTTCATCGAGGTGTTTTCCACCAGCTCGCCGTGCTGAATGATGCCGATATTGCGGCACAGCATTTCAGCCTCTTCAAGGTAGTGGGTGGTCAGAATAATGGTGGTGCCTTTGTCGTTGAGATCTTTCAGGAAGCCCCACATGGAACGACGAAGTTCGATATCGACACCCGCAGTCGGCTCATCGAGGATCAGCAGCTTTGGCTCGTGCATCAGCGCACGGGCGATCATCAGGCGGCGCTTCATCCCGCCGGACAACATGCGCGCACGTTCGTTACGCTTTTCCCACAGATCGAGCTGCTTAAGGTATTTTTCGCTACGCTCCAGGGCCTCTTTACGCTCAACGCCGTAATAGCCCGCCTGGTTAACCACAATCTGCTGCACCGTCTCGAACGGGTTGAAGTTGAACTCCTGCGGAACCAGCCCCAGCTGGCGCTTGGCGTTCACCACATCTTTTTGCAGGTCGTACCCAAAGACGCTCACCCGGCCGGACGTTTTATTGACCAGCGAGCTGATAATCCCAATGGTGGTCGATTTCCCGGCCCCGTTCGGCCCCAGAAGCGCGTAAAAATCGCCGGCCTCTACTTTCAGATCTATTCCGCGTAGCGCCTGAACGCCACCCGGATAGGTTTTTTTAAGCTGCTCAAGCTCCAGTGCAATTGCCATGAAATTAACTTACCTTCAGTTCTTACACACGTTGTGTGGTTTCATTAAAAGTCGGGTTACCCTATAGTAGCGCAACGCAATAACTCGGTTACAGGTCGCTAACCTCCATGAACAACATAGATACACTCATCAGCAACAATGCACTATGGTCAAAAATGCTGGTGGAGGAAGACCCCGGATTTTTTGGAAAACTCGCGCAGGCGCAGAACCCACGCTTTCTCTGGATTGGATGTTCCGACAGCCGCGTACCGGCGGAGCGCCTGACCGGCCTTGAACCCGGCGAACTGTTTGTTCACCGCAATGTCGCCAATCTCGTGATTCACACCGATCTCAACTGTCTTTCTGTTGTTCAGTATGCCGTGGACGTTCTGCAAGTCGAGCACATCATCATTTGCGGCCATTATGGCTGCGGCGGCGTGCAGGCGGCGGTTGAAAACACGGAACTGGGGCTCATTGATAACTGGCTACTGCACATCCGCGATATCTGGTTCAAACATAGCTCACTGCTGGGCGAAATGCCGCAGGAGCGTCGTATGGATACCCTTTGCGAACTCAACGTGATGGAGCAGGTGTATAACCTGGGCCACTCAACGATCATGCAATCAGCGTGGAAACGCGGGCAGAAGGTCTCTATCCACGGCTGGGCGTACGGGATTCACGATGGCCTGCTGCGCAATCTGGAAGTGACCGCCACCAACCGCGAAACGCTGGAGCAGCGTTACCGTTCGGGGATTGCCAACCTTCAGCTTAAGCATGTAAATCATAAATAAAGCCGGGGATTTTCTCCCTCTCCCTGTGGGAGAGGGCCGGGGTGAGGACATCAGCCCTCGATTACTCGTCCAGCAGTACCACTTTCCCCACATACGGCAGATGACGATAGCGCTGCGCGTAGTCAATGCCGTAACCGACGACGAATTCGTCAGGAATCGAGAAGCCCACGAACTCTACCGGCACCTGCACTTCACGACGGTCGGGTTTATCCAGCAGCGTACAAATCGCCAGAGATTTTGGCTCGCGCAGGCTCAGGATCTCGCGCACTTTTGACAGCGTGTTGCCGGAGTCGATGATGTCCTCAACGATCAACACATCTTTGCCACGAATATCTTCATCCAGATCTTTCAGGATTTTCACATCACGGGTAGTGGACATGCCGCTGCCGTAGCTGGAGGCGGTCATAAAATCGACCTCATGGGGCACATGCACCTCACGGCACAGGTCTGCCATGAACATGAAAGAGCCGCGCAACAGACCGACCAGCACCATTTCGCTGCCGCTGTCCTTGTAATGTTCGGTGATTTGACGACCCAGTTCGGCGATACGCGCTTTGATCTCGGCTTCCGGGATCATCACTTCAACAGTATGTTTCATATTACTAACCAAATGATTTTAATGAAAATCTCTCAATGCTGGTGAATTCATCTCCGGCATCGATACGCAAGCCAGCCATTATATCAGCAAATGGATAACCCTGGCGTATGAGTTATAAAAAGCAAATATTGTGATTCCGATCACACTTGTTAATACCTATAATTAGTTGCTAGCAAATTATTAACAAAAACTGACGAGTACACTTTCTATGGCTGAAACAAACTCTAAACAGCCGCGTCTACTGGTGACATTAACAGCCGCATTCGCAGCCTTCTGCGCGCTGTATCTGTTAATCGGTGGCGTCTGGCTGGTCGCTTTAGGCGGCTCCTGGTACTACCCGATTGCGGGTCTGGTTATGGTTGGCGTAACCGTCCTGCTGTTGCGTAGAAAACAATCTGCACTGTGGCTGTATGCCGCCCTCCTTCTTGCCACCATGATCTGGGGCGTCTGGGAAGTCGGGTTCGACTTCTGGGCACTGACGCCGCGCAGCGACATCCTGGTCTTCTTCGGTATCTGGCTGATCCTGCCGTTCGTGTGGCGTCGCCTGATTGTGCCGTCCAGCGGTGCGGTGGCAGGCCTGGTTGTTGCCCTGCTGATTACCGGCGGCATTCTGACCTGGGCCGGCTTTAATGACCCGCAGGAGATCAACGGTACGCTGAACGCGGAATCCACGCCTGCTGCGGCTATCTCGCAGGTCGCTGACGGCGACTGGCCAGCGTATGGTCGTAACCAGGAAGGTCAACGCTACTCTCCGCTGAAGCAGATCAACGCGGACAACGTTAAAAACCTGAAGGAAGCCTGGGTATTCCGTACCGGCGACCTGAAGATGCCGAACGATCCGGGTGAACTGACCAACGAAGTCACGCCGATTAAAGTCGGCAATATGCTCTACCTGTGTACGGCGCACCAGCGTCTGTTCGCGCTCGACGCGGCCACCGGTAAAGAGAAATGGCACTTCGATCCGCAGCTGAACTCCAACCCGTCCTTCCAGCACGTCACCTGCCGCGGCGTCTCTTACCATGAAGCGCGCGCCGATAATGCGAGCCCGGAAGTGGTTGCTGACTGTCCTCGCCGCATCATGCTGCCGGTGAACGATGGCCGTCTGTTCGCCATCAATGCCGAAACGGGCAAGCTGTGCGAAACCTTTGCCAACAAAGGTATCCTGAACCTGCAGACCAACATGCCGGACACCACGCCGGGTCTGTATGAGCCAACCTCACCACCAATCATCACCGATAAAACCATCGTGATTGCCGGTTCGGTAACGGATAACTTCTCCACGCGTGAAACCTCCGGCGTAATCCGTGGTTTCGACGTGAACACCGGTAAACTGCTGTGGGCCTTCGACCCGGGCGCGAAAGATCCCAACGCGATCCCGTCGGACGAGCACACCTTTACCTTTAACTCGCCAAACTCCTGGGCGCCCGCGGCGTATGACGCGAAGCTGGACCTGGTCTATCTGCCAATGGGGGTGACCACGCCAGATATCTGGGGCGGTAACCGCACGCCGGAGCAGGAGCGTTATGCGAGCGCTATCGTGGCGCTGAATGCGACCACCGGTAAGCTGGCATGGAGCTACCAGACCGTTCACCACGATCTGTGGGATATGGATATGCCGTCCCAGCCGACGCTGGCGGACATTACCGTTGATGGCAAAACCGTTCCGGTGATTTACGCGCCGGCCAAGACGGGCAACATCTTCGTGCTGGATCGCAGCAACGGTAAGCTGGTTGTGCCAGCACCGGAAAAACCGGTTCCGCAGGGCGCGGCGAAAGGCGATTACGTCAGCAAAACCCAGCCGTTCTCTGACCTGAGCTTCCGTCCGAAGAAAGACCTCAGCGGTGCGGACATGTGGGGTGCCACCATGTTTGACCAGCTGGTGTGCCGCGTGATGTTCCACCAGCTGCGCTATGAAGGCATCTTCACGCCGCCGTCTGAGCAGGGCACGCTGGTCTTCCCGGGTAACCTGGGGATGTTCGAGTGGGGCGGGATCTCCGTTGACCCTAACCGTCAGGTGGCAATTGCCAACCCGATGGCGCTGCCGTTCGTTTCCCGCCTGATCCCACGCGGTCCGGGCAACCCAATGGAGCAGCCGAAAGACGCGAAAGGCAGCGGTACCGAAGCCGGCATTCAGCCGCAGTACGGCGTACCGTTTGGCGTAACGCTGAACCCGTTCCTGTCGCCGTTTGGTCTGCCGTGTAAACAGCCTGCCTGGGGTTATATCTCCGGTCTGGATCTGAAGACTAACCAGATCGTATGGAAAAAACGTATTGGTACGCCACAGGACAGCATGCCGTTCCCGATGCCTGTTCCGGTGCCGTTCAATATGGGTATGCCAATGCTGGGTGGCCCAATTTCCACCGCCGGTAACGTGCTGTTCATCGCGGCAACCGCAGATAACTACCTGCGCGCGTACAACATGACCAACGGTGAAAAACTGTGGCAGGGCCGTCTGCCGGCGGGTGGCCAGGCCACGCCGATGACCTATGAAGTGAATGGCAAGCAGTACGTTGTCATCTCAGCGGGTGGTCACGGTTCGTTTGGCACGAAGATGGGCGACTATATCGTCGCGTATGCGTTGCCTGACGAAGGCAAATAAAAGCAAAACGGCAACTTCGGTTGCCGTTTTTGTGTTTGTTCCCTCTCCCCGTGGGAGAGGGTCAGGGTGAGGGCATCAGGCCGCACCTGCGATCACCCGGCTTTTTTTATACCGTGAACCCCAGCATCATCCCCGTATCCTCATGCTCCAGCAGGTGGCAGTGCGCCATATAGGCAAACTCCTTCGGCGCCTCGTGGTCAAACTTCACCAGCACCTCGCTGACGCCGCCTTCCACTCTCACCGTATCTTTCCAGCCCGCGCGATGCGCATCCGGCGCTTTGCCGTTCTCTGTGAGAATACGGAACTGGGTGCCGTGGATATGGAACGGGTGCAGCATCATGTCCCCTTCGCCTGAAATCACCCAGCGCTCAAGCTGACCCTTTGTCGCAGCAAACATCGGCGTGTTCATGTCGAACGCTTTGCCGTTGATCATGTTGGCGTTGTGGAAATCAAAGCCATGGTCGCCGTGATTCATATTCCCCATGCCGCCCATTTTGCCGTGGTCCATATTCATGTGGCCCATCATCTGGCCGTGCTGCATCCCCGCCATCGCCTTATCGCCATATTTCGCCATCAGCGCCTGCATGCCCATCATATCGAGCATCGGGTTCATGGAGAGCTGCAGCTTGCGCTGCGTAAGCCCCTCCAGCGACGGGAGGGCTGGCAAAGTGGTTAACGTATCAGGCAGCGTGCCGGATGCGGCCACCAGCAGCGGCTGAATACGCAGCACCGGATGCGGCTTATCAAACGGTGCGACCGCCATTCCCATCTGGCTCACCGGCAGCGTCACGAGGTCAAACGGCTTGCCGTCGCTGATATCCACCAGCACCTCAAAGCGTTCGCCCATGAGCATCGGCAGCTCGCTCACCTTCACCGGCTCCGGCAGCAGGCCGCCGTCGCTGGCTACCACGTACAGCGGGCGTTTATCGCTGGCGGCAAAATTGAGCGAGCGCGCGTTACAGCCGTTGAGCAGGCGCAGGCGCAGCCAGCCTTTCGGCGCGGCGTGCTGAGGGTAAATGGCGCCGTTGGTCAGCAACGTGTCGCCAAACCAGCCTACCGCCGCGCTCATCACGTCCAGCTGATAGTCAATTTGCCCGTCAGCGTTGAATTTCTTGTCCTGCACAATCACCGGTACATCGTCGATGCCCCACTGTTTCGGCAGGCGCAGCAGGCGGCTTTCGTCGTCTTCAATCAGCACCAGCCCCGCCAGCCCCATCGCCACCTGATGGCCCGTTTTGCCATGCTGATGCGGATGGAACCAGCAGGTCGCCGCGCGCTGATCGGGCGTAAAAGTGACGCTGCGCGTACCGCCCGCTTTGATGATGCCCTGCGGCCCGCCGTCCACCTCGCCCGGCACTTCCAGCCCGTGCCAGTGCAGCGTCGTCTCTTCGGCGAGCGTGTTGTGGATATCCACCGTCACCGCTTTCCCTTTACGTAGCTGAAGCGCCGGACCGAGCAAATTGCCGTTATAGCCCCACGTCGTGGCGTTGTGCTCGCCGAACGTCGTTTTACCGGCCTGAACCACAAGCTGGATACGGCTGCGGGCGTCAGCGGTCAGTAAGTCAGGAATGGGTAAGGCAGGCCTGTCGGCCGCGAAAACCGCACGGCTCCAGAGAGGTAATGCGCTGGCAGCCCCCAGCACAGCGGAATATTTTAAAAAATCACGACGTTGCATGTTCATTTCCTTATTTCCAGCAGGCGATCTTTTGAGCATAAACCCTCCCCTTACCGGAAGGTCAAGTCAAGCGGCAATAATAAAGATCGTCGCACCGGCATCAAGTATGCTAACGTTAATTTTCCGTGAAGAAGTGGTAGAAGCAATGAAGACGTTTTTCAGGACAATTTTGTTCGGAAGCCTGATGGCAATGTGTGCGAACAGCTATGCGCTAAGTGAAAATGAAGCGGAAGATATGGCCGATTTAACGGCGGTTTTTGTATTCCTGAAAAATGATTGTGGCTACCAGAATTTACCCAACGGGCAGATTCGCCGCGCGCTGGTCTTTTTTGCCCAGCAAAACCAGTGGGATCTCAGCAACTACGACAGCTTCGACATGAAGGCGCTCGGCGAAGACAGCTACCGTGACTTGAGCGGTATTGGTATTCCCACTGCCAAAAAATGTAAAGCGCTGGCTCGCGACTCACTCAGCCTGCTCGCCTACGTCAAATAACCTTCCCGACGCCCCCTGTTGAACCTATAGCCGTGCAACCACGGTTATAGTTAGCTATCATGTTTCGCTCATTTTTTGTGAGCGTAACGGATGTTAACAAAGGAGGAGTCCGCGTATGGCCGACCACACGTTGTGGCATGAAACACTGCATGACCAGTTTGGTCAGTACTTTGCCGTTGATAACGTGCTCTATCATGAGAAAACCGATCACCAGGATCTCATCATCTTCGAAAACGCCGCCTTTGGCCGCGTGATGGCGCTGGACGGCGTGGTGCAAACCACCGAGCGCGACGAGTTTATCTATCACGAAATGATGACCCACGTTCCGCTGCTGGCGCACGGACACGCGAAGCATGTCCTGATTATCGGCGGCGGCGACGGCGCAATGCTGCGTGAAGTGTCCCGCCATCGTTCCATTGAAACCATCACCATGGTGGAAATCGACGCGGGCGTCGTCTCTTTCTGTCGCCAGTACCTGCCCAACCACAATGCCGGTAGCTATGACGATCCGCGCTTTAGCCTCGTAATTGACGACGGCGTTAACTTTGTTAACCAGACCTCGCAGACCTTTGACGTCATTATCTCCGACTGCACCGACCCTATCGGCCCCGGCGCGTCGCTGTTTACCTCCTCCTTCTACGAAGGCTGCAAGCGCTGCCTGAACCCGGGCGGGATCTTCGTCGCACAAAATGGCGTCTGCTTCCTGCAGCAGGATGAAGCGCTCGACAGCCATCGTAAGCTGAGCACCTATTTCGATGACGTCAGCTTCTATCAGGCGGCCATTCCGACATACTACGGCGGGATCATGACCTTTGCCTGGGCGACCGATAACGACGTATTACGCCATCTCTCCACCGAAATTATTCAGGCCCGCTTCCATCAGGCCGGTCTTCAGTGCCGATACTACAATCCGGCTATCCATACCGCAGCGTTTGCTCTGCCGCAGTACCTGCAAGACGCATTATCCACTAAGGGGGTGAGCTAATTGAAAAAGCTTAAACTGCATGGCTTTAACAACCTGACGAAAAGCCTGAGTTTTTGTATTTACGATATCTGCTATGCCAAAACAGCGGAAGAACGCGATGGTTACATCGCCTATATCGACGAACTCTACAACGCCAACCGTCTGACCGAGATCCTGTCAGAAACCTGTTCCATTATCGGCGCAAACATCCTGAACATCGCCCGACAGGATTATGAACCTCAGGGCGCCAGCGTGACTATTCTGGTCAGCGAAGAGCCGGTCGACCCGAAGCTAATCGACAAAACTGAACATCCGGGCCCGCTGCCGGAAGTGGTCGTGGCCCACCTGGATAAAAGCCATATCTGCGTGCACACCTACCCGGAGAGTCACCCGGAAGGCGGGCTGTGCACGTTCCGCGCCGATATTGAAGTGTCGACCTGCGGCGTGATTTCCCCGCTGAACGCGCTGAACTATTTAATCCACCAACTGGAATCGGACATCGTCACCATTGATTATCGCGTGCGTGGTTTTACCCGCGATATCAACGGCATGAAGCATTTCATCGACCACGAGATCAACTCCATCCAGAACTTTATGTCCGAGGACATGAAATCGCTGTACGACATGATGGACGTGAACGTGTATCAGGAAAATATCTTCCATACCAAGATGTTACTTAAGGAATTCGACCTTAAGCACTATATGTTCCACACGAAGCCGGAAGATTTGAGCGAAGAAGAGCGTAAGGCGATTACTGACCTGCTCTGGAAAGAAATGCGCGAGATTTACTACGGCCGCAATATTCCGGCCGTGTAAAAGCAAGCCGGAGCAGGGATGCTCCGGGCTGTTATTTCTGTTTCATAAAGTCGCGGTAGGCATTTACCACCTGAAGGAAATCCTCTACGCCGCACATCGACAGGCTTTCTTCGTCATAGTAGCTCATCCCCTCTTCCATCTCGTCACCTGAAAACTCGAGCTGGTTGGCACGCACCATGACCTCTTCACCGTCCATCCACAGCGTATATTCATGCCCGGCGCACTGCCAGGATCGTTCACTGCCTTTCACCGTATTTGCCGCCTGTTCAACCTCATCAAGAAGTGCGAGATTTTCTTTCACCTCTTCGTTAAACCAGTGTCCAACGGCTTCGTGGCCCATCGACATACGCACTTTCACCACTCCGGTGATGTCGCGCAGAAATTCGTAATCCATAGTGTTTTCCTCTGCAAAGCCATTACGGTAATTATCGCAGCAGCGAGGAAGAAAAAAAGCGGGAGAGGTGGGAGGAATGAAAATAAAAAGGTGAGAGCAAGACCCTGCGGCCTGATGCCCTCACCCCGTCCCTCTCCCACGGGAGAGGGTGCAAACACTAAAAACCGTCTCATGGAGACGGTTTTGCTGTTTATACCGCCGTCTGGAAGATAACCCCGTCGGCCTTCTCGGTGTACTGAGAAAGCTGGTCGAAGTTCAGATAGCGATAGGTATCCACCGCGGTCTTATCCACCTGAGCCACAAAGGTCTGGTACTCTTCCGGCGTTGGCAGTTTGCCAATCAGCGCCGCAACCGCCGCCAGCTCCGCAGAGGCCAGGAAGACGTTCGCACCGGTACCTAAACGGTTCGGGAAGTTACGGGTAGAGGTGGAAACCACCGTCGCACCGTCGGCTACGCGCGCCTGGTTGCCCATGCACAGGGAACAGCCAGGGATTTCGATACGCGCCCCGCTCTTACCAAACACGCTGTAGTAGCCCTCTTCGGTCAGCTGTGCCGCGTCCATACGGGTTGGCGGCGCCACCCACAGACGGGTTGGCAGCTGGCCTTTGTGGGTATCCAGCAGCTTACCGGCAGCACGGAAGTGACCGATGTTGGTCATACAGGATCCGATGAACACTTCGTCGATCTTCTCGCCCTGAACCTCAGACAGCGGACGCGCGTCGTCAGGATCGTTAGGTGCACACAGGATTGGCTCTTTGATATCCGCCAGATCGATGTCGATCACCGCCGCGTACTCTGCGTCAGCATCGGCTTCCAGCAGCTGCGGATCGGCCAGCCATTTTTCCATGCCCTGGATACGACGCTCCAGCGTACGACGGTCGCCGTAGCCTTCTGCAATCATCCACTTCAGCAGCACGATGTTGGAGGTCAGATACTCGATAATCGGCTCTTTGTTCAGCTTGATGGTACAGCCAGCCGCAGAGCGCTCGGCGGAAGCATCGGTCAGCTCGAACGCCTGCTCCACTTTCAGATCCGGCAGACCTTCAATTTCCAGAATGCGGCCAGAGAAGATGTTTTTCTTCCCTTTCTTCTCAACGGTCAGCAGACCCTGTTTAATCGCATACAGCGGGATCGCGTGAACCAGGTCGCGCAGGGTAATACCCGGCTGCATTTTACCTTTGAAGCGCACCAGCACCGATTCCGGCATATCCAGCGGCATCACGCCGGTCGCAGCAGCAAACGCCACCAGACCGGAGCCCGCCGGGAAGGAGATACCGATTGGGAAACGGGTATGGGAGTCACCGCCGGTACCGACGGTATCCGGCAGCAGCATGCGGTTCAGCCAGGAGTGGATTACGCCGTCACCCGGACGCAGGGAAACGCCGCCGCGGTTCATGATGAAGTCTGGCAGCGTGTGGTGCGTGGTCACGTCAACCGGCTTCGGATAGGCCGCCGTGTGGCAGAAAGACTGCATCACCAGATCAGAAGAGAAGCCCAGGCACGCCAGGTCTTTCAGTTCGTCACGGGTCATTGGGCCAGTGGTGTCCTGAGAGCCCACGGAGGTCATCTTAGGCTCGCAGTACGCGCCAGGACGAATACCGGCTACGCCGCACGCGCGCCCCACCATTTTCTGTGCCAGAGAATAACCGCGGTTGCTTTCAGCAACGTCTTTCGCCTGACGGAACACGTCAGAGTGCGGCAGACCCAGCGCTTCACGCGCTTTGGTAGTCAGACCACGACCAATGATCAGCGGGATACGGCCACCAGCACGCACTTCGTCGATCAGCACGTCGGTTTTCAGCTCGAAGCTTGCCAGCAGCTCGTTGGTCTCGTGGTTGCGCACTTCGCCTTTGTACGGGTAAACGTCAATCACGTCGCCCATGTTCAGGTTAGAAACGTCCACTTCGATCGGCAGGGCGCCCGCATCTTCCATGGTGTTGAAGAAGATTGGCGCAATTTTGCCGCCGAGGCACAGGCCGCCGCCGCGCTTGTTCGGCACGTGCGGAATGTCGTCGCCCATGAACCACAGCACGGAGTTGGTTGCGGACTTACGGGAAGAACCGGTACCCACAACGTCACCCACATAAGCCAGCGGGAACCCTTTCTTCTGCAGGGCTTCGATCTGTTTGATCGGGCCGACGCTGCCCGGCTGATCCGGCTCAATACCTTCACGGGCGTTTTTCAGCATCGCCAGGGCGTGCAGAGGGATATCCGGGCGAGACCACGCGTCCGGTGCCGGAGAGAGGTCATCGGTGTTGGTTTCACCGGTCACTTTAAAGACGGTAACGGTGATTTTTTCAGCCAGCGCTGGGCGGTTCAGGAACCATTCGGCATCAGCCCAGGACTGCATCACCTGCTTCGCATAGACGTTGCCTGCTTTGGCTTTTTCTTCCACATCGTAGAAGTTATCGAACATCAGCAGCGTGGACGAGAGCGCTTTAGCGGCAATCGGTGCCAGCTTGTCGTTATCCAGCGCGTCAATCAGCGGATGAATGTTGTAACCACCCTGCATGGTGCCGAGCAGTTCAATGGCTTTTTCAGGAGTAACCAGTGGGGAGGTGGCTTCGCCTTTGGCGATAGCAGCAAGGAATCCGGCTTTTACGTAGGCAGCTTCATCTACGCCAGGCGGTACGCGGTTGATCAGCAGATCTAACAGGAATTCTTCTTCGCCCTTAGGCGGGTTCTTCAGCAGCTCGACGAGCGCGGCCATTTGGGTTGCATCTAAAGGTTTGGGTACAATTCCCTCGGCGGCACGTTCTGCTACGTGCTTACGGTATTCTTCTAGCACGACGGTTCTCCTCGCTCTCATTGTCATATGCGGCGGGCGTTCTCTTCACGCTCCTGTGAGACAGCAGTTTGTAGGGTAAATGCCCGATACCGCGTCGGGCAGCATAGCAGGATTTCTGCACAGTGTTAATCCGTTTACAAAAAAGCAACATTAAAAAATTTGCTGAATCGTTAAGCATGGTGTAGCGGGGATTCAGGGCATCTTTTTGCGGTATCTTCTGCACCGTGACGCTTCAGTTTTTTCTTCATCAGATATAATTGTGTAATAAATACTCACACTCTTTATCCGGACGTCCCGGACGCTTCCCAATAAAAGTCAAAACTGTAAAAGACGGGTGAATAATACTCACGCCAACCGTAACGCCTCACGGCACAGCGCTTGTCTCGTTGGAGTCATTTTATGAAGTTGCCCTTTAAGCCACATCTGCTCGTCCTTGTGTGCAGTGCCGGGCTGTTTGCCGCCTCGGGCGTCATGTTTGTCAAAGGCCGCGCCACGGAGCCCGCCGCGCCGGCCCCCGTCGCACAACAACCGGCTGCACCTGCGCCTGCCGCAGCCCAGCCCGCACCTGTTGTCGCGCCAGCCTACACTGCCGCGCAAATCGATCAATGGGTTGCTCCCATCGCGCTCTACCCGGATGCCCTGCTGTCGCAAATTTTAATGGCGTCGACCTATCCGGCCAACGTGATCCAGGCGGCGCAGTGGTCCAAAGACAACCCTAAAATGGAAGGGGACGCCGCGATTCAGGCCGTTGCCAGCCAGCCCTGGGATCCCAGCGTAAAATCGCTGGTCGCGTTTCCTCAGCTTATGTCCCTGATGGGTGAAAACCCGCCGTGGGTACAAAATCTTGGTGATGCGTTTCTCGCGCAGCCGAAGGACGTGATGGATTCCGTTCAGCGCCTGCGCGCGCTGGCGCAGAAGACCGGCGCTTTACAATCCACGCCCCAGCAGACGGTCACCACCGTGACAAAACCGGCGCCAGCGAAAACCAGCACCGCCGAGGCAACAACAACCACGACGTCCGCGCCCGCCCCAACGGTAATCAAAATTGAATCTGCCGATCCGCAGGTTGTTTACGTCCCGACCTATAACCCCAATACGGTTTACGGTACCTGGCCAAACGCCGCCTATCCGCCCACCTATCTTCCGCCTACACCCGGGGAGCAGTTTGGCAACAGCTTCGTAAACGGTTTAGGCTTCAGCCTGGGCGTCGCCACAACCTATGCCATCTTCAGCAACATCGACTGGGATGATGACGATGACTGGGATCATCACCATGGCGACTGGGATAATCACGGCGGCTATAACCGCAACGGCGATAACAATATCAATATCAACGTTGAGAACTTCAATAAAATCAGCGGACAGCGCCTGACGGACGCCAACCGCACCTGGCAGCACAACCCGGCCTATCGGGAAGGCGTGCCCTATCCGACTAACCAGCTTAACACTCGCTTCCACTCCACCAACACGGCCACAGGGCTCAGCTCAGCGCAGCAAAAACCGGTTAACCGCGATAGCCAGCGTCAGGCCGCGCTAAGCCAGATGGAGAAATCCACGGGCAAAACCTTCCCCCAAACGGCGCGCTACGGAACGAAAGACGTGCAGCGTCAGGCCTCAGGCGAACAGCTGAAGCAGATTTCGCAGCGCAATAACTACCGCGGCTACGACACCAAACCGCAGACGGCGAAGCGGAGCACCGCGCAGCAGCGAGAAAACCGCCAGACCACCGCGCAGAGACAAGAGAAGCGGGTTTCGCAGCCCGCGCAGCAACGCTCTCTCCAGCAGCGAAGCAGCCAGCCCCGGGCCAATGCGCTGAGCGGTAACGACAGCCGCTCGGCGAACTGGCAGGCGCAGCAGCAGCGCGGTGCGCAAAGCAGACAGCTCGCTGCGCGCCAGCAGCAGCCACGTCAGGCGTCTGGTGGACGTGCTGAACGTCGTGAAATTCGACATCGCTAAGGGAACCGACATGAAACGTAAACTACTGAGCGGAATGGTGTTATTCATGCTTTCGGCCCCGGTGATGGCGCAGCAGTCCTTTAGCACGCCCGATCGGGCAACCGATGCGCTGACCAAAGCCATCAGTGAGCATAATGAGAGCGCGATGACCAACCTGCTTGGAGAGAACTGGCGCGATTTTCTGCCCCCCGAAGGCGTTGATCCGGATGCTGTCGATCGCTTCCTGCGCGACTGGAACGTCCGTCATACCACGGTTGTCGAAGGGGATACGGCACACCTGGTTGTCGGAGACAGCGGCTGGCAGCTTCCCATCCCGGTGATCAAAACCTCTGCAGGCTGGCAGTTCGACATCAAAGAAGGCGCTGAAGAGATCCTGACCCGTGAAATCGGGCGTAATGAGCTCGCCGCCATTGAAGCCTTGCATGCCTATGTTGATGCTCAGCAAAGCTATTTTGCGATGAACCAGAAATACGCGCAGAAGATTGTCAGCTCGAAAGGCAAAAAAGACGGTTTGTACTGGCCTGCCTCGCCCGGCGAAGCGCCCAGCCCGCTCGGCCCGGCATTTAGCCCGAAAGAGCCAGGTACCGGCTATCACGGCTATCGCTTCCGCATCCTGCCGGATAACAACGGTTTCGCGATGGTGGCCTGGCCGGTCAGCTATGGTCAGACGGGCGTAATGAGCTTTGTGATAAACCAGGACGACAAGGTGTATCAGTCCGATCTCGGCAGCGATTCAGAGCAGAAAGCCCGGGCGCTAGCCGCGTATAACCCTGATAAAACCTGGCAGCCTGTGGCCCCCTGAACGCAGCGCATAAAAAAAGCGGCCATTGGCCGCTTTTTTTCATCTGAAGAAACTTATTTCTTCTTCGCTTTCGCGTTTGGCAGGTCGGTGATGCTGCCTTCAAACACTTCTGCCGCCAGGCCCACGGACTCGTGCAGAGTCGGGTGAGCGTGGATGGTCAGCGCGATGTCTTCAGCGTCACAGCCCATTTCGATAGCCAGACCGATTTCACCCAGCAGCTCGCCGCCGTTGGTACCGACAATCGCACCACCGATGACGCGGTGAGTCTCTTTGTCGAAGATCAGTTTGGTCATACCGTCAGCGCAGTCGGAAGCGATAGCACGGCCAGAAGCAGCCCACGGGAAGGTGGCGGTTTCGTAGCTGATGCCTTTCTCTTTCGCTTCTTTCTCAGTCAGACCCACCCATGCCACTTCTGGCTCGGTGTACGCGATAGATGGAATGACTTTCGGATCGAAGTAGTGCTTCATGCCGGCGATAACTTCAGCGGCAACGTGACCTTCGTGAACACCTTTGTGCGCCAGCATTGGCTGACCGACGATATCGCCGATAGCAAAGATGTGCGGCACGTTAGTGCGCAGCTGCTTGTCAACGCGGATAAAGCCACGGTCATCCACTTCCACGCCAGCTTTGCCCGCGTCGAGGTTTTTACCGTTCGGCACACGGCCGATAGCCACCAGCACGGCGTCGTAACGCTGTGGTTCGGATGGAGCTTTTTTGCCTTCCATGGAAACGTAAATACCGTCTTCTTTCGCTTCAACGGCAGTCACTTTGGTTTCCAGCATCAGGTTGAATTTCTTGCTGATGCGTTTGGTGAAGACTTTAACGATGTCTTTGTCGGCAGCCGGGATAACCTGGTCGAACATTTCAACCACGTCGATCTCTGAACCCAGCGCATGGTATACGGTACCCATTTCCAGACCGATGATACCGCCGCCCATGACCAGCAGACGCTTAGGAACGGTTTTCAGCTCCAGCGCATCGGTGGAATCCCACACGCGTGGATCTTCATGCGGAATGAATGGCAGTTCGATTGGGCGAGAGCCTGCCGCGATGATCGCGTTGTCGAAGTTGATCACGGTTTTGCCGTTTTCGCCTTCCACTTCCAGGGTGTTCGCACCGGTGAATTTACCCAGACCGTTTACCACTTTCACTTTACGGCCTTTGGCCATACCCGCCAGACCGCCGGTCAGCTGAGTGATAACTTTCTCTTTCCAGGTACGAATTTTGTCGATATCGGTTTTCGGCTCGCCGAAGACGATACCGTGTTCAGCCAGCGCTTTGGCTTCTTCGATAACTTTCGCTACGTGCAGCAGCGCTTTAGAAGGGATACAGCCGACGTTCAGACAAACACCGCCGAGGGTGCTGTAACGTTCTACGATGACGGTTTCCAGACCTAAATCCGCTGCACGGAATGCTGCGGAGTAACCTGCCGGGCCTGCCCCAAGTACTACGACCTGAGTTTTGATTTCTGTGCTCATCATGACCTCTTAATTTATACCCGTCGTCCACCGGGTCGTTCTATCCGCCCGCAGTTTACAAAATTGTTAACAATTTTGAAACAACAAACGGCTCACGAATTGTCGCTTTCGCCAATAACCTCACAAACACCATGAGATTATCAGAAAAAAGCCGGCCGACTGGCCGGCTTTTCGATTACATCACCAGGCGGCGAATGTCGCTCAGCATGTTGTTGATGATGGTGATGAAGCGCGCACCATCAGCACCGTCGATCACGCGGTGGTCGAAGGACAGAGAGATTGGCATCATCAGACGCGGCACGAACTCTTTGCCATTCCACACCGGCTCCATCGCGGACTTGGACACACCGAGGATAGCCACTTCCGGCGCGTTAACGATCGGCGCGAAGTGGGTGGTACCCAGGCCGCCGATGCTGGAGATAGTGAAGCAGCCGCCCTGCATTTCGCCGGCAGTCAGCTTACCATCACGCGCTTTCTTGGAGATCACGGTCAGTTCACGGGACAGCTCAGTGATGCTCTTCTTGTTCACGTCTTTGAAGACCGGAACAACCAGACCATTTGGCGTATCAACCGCAACACCGATGTTGATGTATTTCTTCAGCGTCAGCTTCTGGCCGTCTTCGGACAGGGAGCTGTTGAAGCGTGGCATCTGCTCAAGGGCAGCGGCAACGGCTTTCATGATGAAGACCACTGGGGTGAATTTCACGTCCAGTTTGCGCTTCTCAGCTTCAGCGTTCTGCTGTTTACGGAACGCTTCCAGATCGGTGATATCGGTTTTGTCGAAGTGCGTAACGTGCGGGATCATCACCCAGTTACGGCTCAGGTTAGCACCAGAGATTTTCTGGATACGGCCCAGCTCCACTTCTTCGATTTCGCCGAACTTGCTGAAGTCCACTTTCGGCCATGGCAGCATGCCCGGGATACCGCCACCGGCGGCTGCAGCTGGTGCAGCTTCGGCGCGTTTCACCGCGTCTTTCACGTAGGTCTGAACGTCTTCGCGCAGGATACGACCCTTACGGCCGGTCCCTTTCACTTTCGCCAGGTTCACACCGAACTCGCGCGCCAGGCGACGAATCAGCGGGGTAGCGTGGACGTAAGCGTCGTTTTCAGCGAACTCTGATTTTTCTGCTTTAGCAGCAGGGGCAGCGGCGGGTTTAGCAGCCTGAGCCGGTGCAGCAGCCGGTGCTGGAGCAGCCGCGGCAGCCGGAGCTGCGGCAGGCGCAGCGCCTTCCACTTCGAAGACCATGATCAGAGAGCCGGTAGACACTTTGTCGCCGGTGCTGATCTTAATCTCTTTAACGGTACCCGCGAACGGCGCTGGCACTTCCATAGAAGCTTTGTCGCCTTCAACGGTGATCAGTGACTGTTCAGCGGCAACTTTGTCGCCCACTTTCACCATCACTTCGGTCACTTCAACTTCGTCACCGCCGATGTCCGGTACGTTAACGTCTTTCGCGCCGCCAGCAGCTGCTGGTGCAGCAGCCGGAGCCGGAGCAGCGGCCTGCGCTGGCGCTGCAGCAGGTGCAGCACCCGCCACTTCGAAGACCATGATCAGGGAGCCGGTAGACACTTTATCGCCGGTGTTGATCTTGATTTCTTTAACGGTACCCGCGAACGGAGCCGGCACTTCCATAGAGGCTTTGTCGCCTTCTACGGTGATCAGTGACTGCTCAGCCGCAACGGTGTCGCCCACTTTCACCAGGATTTCAGTGACTTCAACTTCGTCACCGCCGATGTCAGGCACGTTCACTTCTTTCGCGCTCGCGGCAGCTGCTGGAGCAGCGGCGGCCGGAGCGGCTTTCTTCTCTTCCTGCGCAGGTGCAGCAGCTGCTGCACCGTCGGCGGAATCGAAAATCATGATCAGTTTGCCAGTCTCGGTTTTATCGCCAACAGAGACTTTGATCTCTTTAACGATGCCAGCCTGAGGAGACGGGACTTCCATAGAGGCTTTGTCGCCTTCTACGGTGATCAGCGACTGTTCAGCTTCAACTTTGTCGCCTACTTTGACCAGGATCTCGGTGATTTCAACTTCATCAGCCCCGATGTCCGGTACATTGATTTCGATAGCCATTATTCTTTTACCTCTTACGCCAGACGCGGGTTAACTTTTTCTGCATCGATGTTGAATTTGGTGATTGCGTCCGCAACCACTTTCTTATCGATTTCGCCACGTTTAGCCAGTTCGCCCAGTGCTGCTACAACCACGTAAGAAGCATCAACTTCGAAGTGGTGACGCAGGTTTTCGCGGCTGTCAGAACGACCGAAGCCGTCAGTACCCAGTACGCGATAATCATCAGCTGGAACGTAAGTACGAACCTGCTCTGCGAACAGTTTCATATAGTCAGTAGACGCCACCGCTGGCGCGTCGTTCATCACCTGAGCGATGTACGGAACGCGTGGAGTTTCCAGTGGGTGCAGCATGTTCCAGCGCTCACAATCCTGGCCATCACGCGCCAGTTCAGTGAAGGAGGTCACAGAGTACACGTCGGAACCCACGCCGTAGTCTTTCGCCAGGATCTGCGCTGCTTCACGTACGTGACGCAGGATAGAGCCGGAGCCCAGCAGCTGAACTTTACCTTTGCTACCTTCGATGGTTTCGAGTTTGTAGATACCTTTACGGATACCTTCCTCGGCACCTGCTGGCATTGCCGGCATGTGGTAGTTTTCGTTCAGGGTGGTGATGTAGTAGTAAATGTTCTCTTGCGCTTCACCGTACATGCGCTGCAGACCGTCATGCATGATGACTGCCACTTCGTACGCGTAAGACGGGTCGTAAGAGATACAGTTAGGGATAGTCAGAGACTGAATGTGGCTGTGGCCATCTTCGTGCTGCAGACCTTCACCGTTCAGAGTCGTACGACCGGACGTACCGCCTACCAGGAAGCCGCGAGCCTGCTGGTCGCCTGCCTGCCAGCACAGGTCACCGATACGCTGGAACCCGAACATGGAGTAGTAGATGTAGAACGGGATCATCGGCAGGTTGTTGGTGCTGTAAGAAGTCGCAGCAGCCAGCCAGGATGCGCCTGCGCCCAGCTCGTTGATACCTTCCTGCAGGATCTGACCTTTCTCGTCTTCTTTGTAGTATGCAACCTGCTCACGGTCCTGCGGGGTGTACTGCTGGCCGTTCGGGCTGTAGATACCGATCTGACGGAACAGACCTTCCATACCGAAAGTACGCGCTTCGTCGGCGATGATTGGAACCAGACGATCTTTGATCGACTTGTTCTTCAGCATCACGTTCAGGGCACGAACGAAAGCGATAGTGGTAGAGATCTCTTTGTTCTGCTCTTCCAGCAGCTGAGAGAAGTCTTCCAGCGCCGGCAGTTCCAGCTTCTCGGTGAAGTTAGGCTGACGAGCTGGCAGGTAGCCTTTCAGCGCCTGACGACGTTCGTGCAGGTACTTGTGCTCTTCAGAACCTTCCGGGAAGGTGATGTAAGACAGGTTTTCTACCTGCTCATCGGTCACTGGAACGTTGAAACGGTCGCGGATATAACGCACGCCGTCCATGTTCATTTTCTTAACCTGGTGAGCGATGTTTTTACCTTCTGCGGTATCACCCATGCCGTAACCTTTAATGGTATGGGCCAGGATTACAGTCGCTTTACCTTTGGTTTCACGCGCTTTTTTCAGTGCAGCGTAGACTTTCTTCGGATCGTGACCACCGCGGTTCAGAGCCCAGATCTGCTCATCAGTCCAGTCTGCAACGAGTGCTGCGGTTTCAGGATATTTGCCGAAGAAGTGCTCACGAACGTAGGCACCGTCTTTGGATTTGAAGGTCTGGTAGTCACCGTCAACGGTTTCGTTCATCAGCTGGATCAGTTTACCGCTGGTGTCTTTACGCAGCAGCTCATCCCAACGACCGCCCCACATGACTTTGATCACGTTCCAGCCAGCACCTGCGAAGATGCCTTCCAGTTCGTTGATGATCTTGCCGTTACCGGTTACCGGACCATCCAGACGCTGCAGGTTACAGTTGATGATGAAGCACAGGTTGTCCAGCTTCTCACGGGTTGCGATGGTGATCGCACCTTTGGATTCTGGCTCATCCATTTCGCCGTCGCCCAGGAAGGCGTAAACGGTCTGCTCAGAGGTGTCTTTCAGACCACGGTGTTCCAGGTATTTCAGGAATTTAGCCTGATAGATCGCACCGATTGGGCCCAGACCCATAGATACGGTCGGGAACTGCCAGAATTCAGGCATCAGTTTAGGGTGCGGGTAAGAAGACAGACCTTTACCGTGAACTTCCTGACGGAAGTTGTTCATCTGCTCTTCAGTCAGACGACCTTCCAGGAATGCACGTGCATAGATGCCCGGAGAGATGTGGCCCTGGAAGTACACCAGATCGCCGCCGTCTTTCTCGTTCGCTGCACGGAAGAAGTGGTTGAAGCACACTTCGTAAACGGTTGCAGAAGACTGGAAGGACGCCATGTGGCCACCCAGTTCCAGGTCTTTCTTGGATGCGCGCAGAACGGTCATGATGGCGTTCCAGCGGATTGCAGAACGGATACGACGTTCCAGATCCAGATTGCCCGGGTATTCCGGTTCGTCTTCGACGGCAATCGTGTTTACGTAGTTGCTAGCCCCTGCACCTGAAGCAACCTTCACACCGCCTTTGCGGGCTTCAGAAAGCAGCTGTTCAATCAGATACTGAGCGCGCTCAACACCTTCTTCACGGATGACCGATTCGATCGCCTGTAGCCAGTCGCGAGTTTCGATCGGATCCACGTCATTTTGGAGACGTTCTGACATGGGGGTATTCCTTATCTATCTAATACGTTGATTTGTCTGGAACCTGTCCCATTGTGCTCTTTGTTCTTAATATTTCGGGTTATCTCTTTGTTGGCTGCACTTTCTCACCCCGGTCACATAGTTCGCTATGCTCCCGGGGATTCGCGCGCTTGCCGCCGCGATATAACCCGAACTATTTGAACAACCAAAAGCACAATAAGACAGGTTCTGCGTTTAGTTGCCGCGCTCTAAAAGTACCTGGCGCTTAATCCTTTCGTTGCTGTATGCGGCGTAATGAACGTTCGCGACGCGATTGTTCACGGCTGCGGTCCAGCAAGATTTCCTCAATGAAAGCCAGATGTCGGTGCGACGCTTCGCGCGCCTGCTCCGGTTCCCCGGCCATTATCGCCTCGAATACTCGGGTGCGATGGTTGCTTACCAGTGGGAGCATGTCCCGACGGGCATACAACAATTCAAAATTCTGACGAACGTTCTGGGCCAGCATCGGCTCCATGCAGCGTAGCAGATGGAGGAGCACCACGTTGTGGGCCGCTTCGGTGACGGCGATTTGATACTGGACGACGGCGCTGGACTCGGCGTCTAGATCGCCGGACTGCTGTGCCCGTTCAATGGCCTGATGCAGTTCGCGGATACGCACGCGATCTTCATCAGTGCTGCGAAGGGCGGCGTAATAGGCCGCAATACCTTCAAGCGCGTGACGGGTCTCAAGCAGGTCAAACTGGGATTCTGGGTGGTCAGAGAGAAGTTCTACCAGCGGATCGCTGAAGCTCTGCCACAGGCTGTTTTGCACAAAGGTTCCGCCGCCCTGGCGACGAAGCAGCAAGCCCTTTGCTTCGAGACGTTGAATCGCCTCACGCAGAGAGGGACGTGAAACGTCGAACTGTTTTGCCAGCTCGCGTTCTGGCGGAAGTTTCTCACCCGGGCGCAGAGTCCCTTCGAGGATTAAAAACTCCAGCTGCTGCTCAATCACATCAGATAGTTTTGGTTGGCGAATTTTGCTGTAGGCCATATTCCCTGTCTTACGCCTTTTTGCCCGGAGTCAATTGGTCTTACCAATTTCTATTTCGTATCGCTAAAGTAACAAAGTATTCACCTTCTGTCCATATTGGTTTTGATTGAAATCAGTAAACCCTGCACATTTTAACAACCTTACAGAAATAACGTTTCAGAAATGTAACTTTGCACAAATGAGTTGATTACTCCTTAAGAGGGAGTTTTAACCATAATGAAACGAGGGTTTTTGCAATCTGAAGCGATTCAACAAGGCAAATAATGAAAATTCGCCCACTTACGGAGCATTTCTATTCTATAGGTTGGGTTAGGAAGAATGAGCGGGCCGATTAACAAATGCTTTCTTTTTATTCAAGTCGTCATCACCCCTTCATAAAGCAGGTGCATTCGCAGGCGCTTACCACTATTCTTGCGCTTACGGAAGTCATGTCCGCTTTTTTCGGTCTCGTTAACCGTAAAGAAATAAATACAGAATATGGATTTTCATAATTACACACGCACAGCGTGAACATAACAACCACACACGAGGTTTCAAATGGAAGCTCAACAGCACGGCGATCAGCTAAAGCGCGGGCTTAAAAACCGCCATATACAGCTCATCGCACTGGGCGGTGCGATTGGTACCGGCCTGTTTCTGGGCAGCGCATCCGTTATCCAGTCAGCCGGTCCCGGCATTATTTTGGGTTACGCGATTGCCGGCTTTATTGCCTTTCTGATTATGCGCCAGCTGGGTGAAATGGTCGTTGAAGAGCCGGTCGCAGGCTCCTTCAGCCACTTTGCCTATAAATATTGGGGCAGCTTTGCCGGTTTCGCCTCGGGCTGGAACTACTGGGTGCTGTACGTTCTGGTTGCCATGGCCGAGCTTACCGCCGTCGGGAAATACATTCAGTTCTGGTATCCCGAGATCCCAACCTGGGCCTCCGCAGCGGCTTTCTTCGTCATTATTAACGCCATTAACCTGACCAACGTAAAAGTGTTCGGTGAGATGGAGTTCTGGTTCGCTATCATCAAGGTCATTGCCGTTGTGGCGATGATTATCTTTGGCGGCTGGCTGCTGTTCAGCGGCAACGGCGGCCCGCAGGCAACCGTGCGCAACCTCTGGGAACAGGGCGGCTTCCTGCCTCACGGCATGACCGGTCTGGTGATGATGATGGCTATCATTATGTTCTCCTTCGGCGGCCTGGAGCTGGTGGGCATCACCGCTGCTGAAGCCGACAACCCGGAGCAGAGCATTCCAAAAGCCACTAACCAGGTTATCTACCGCATTCTGATCTTCTATGTGGGCTCGCTGGCCGTGCTGCTCTCCCTGCTGCCGTGGACGCGCGTGACCGCCGACACCAGCCCGTTTGTGCTGATCTTCCACGAGCTGGGCGATACCTTTGTAGCAAACGCACTCAACGTGGTTGTTCTGACAGCAGCGCTCTCCGTTTACAACAGCTGCGTATACTGCAACAGCCGCATGCTGTTCGGCCTGGCCCAGCAGGGCAACGCGCCTAAAGCGCTGCTCAACGTCGATAAACGCGGCGTGCCGGTAAACACAATTCTGGTTTCGGCGGTTGTGACCGCGCTGTGCGTGCTCATTAACTATATGGCACCGGAATCGGCGTTTGGCCTGCTGATGGCACTGGTGGTCTCTGCCCTGGTCATCAACTGGGCGATGATCAGCCTGGCGCACATGAAGTTTCGCCGCGCCAAGCAGCAGCAGGGCGTCACCACCCGCTTCCCTGCCCTGCTCTATCCGCTGGGCAACTGGGTGTGCCTGGTGTTCATGGCGGCCGTGCTGGTGATCATGCTGATCACCCCGGGTATGGCGATTTCCGTCTACCTGATCCCGGTCTGGATTGCGATCCTTGGCGTAGGCTATCTCTTCAGCCAGAAAAGCCGTAATGCCATGAAAGCACACTAAGCCTCTCTCCGCGGCGCCTGCTTTTGCGGGTGCCGCGCGTTGTTACCTCCCTCACACTTTCACGCCCACAGCGCATTTATCCATATCACCGCCCTGATACTGCAACGCATATATTCCTTTGCCAGCAAATAATTCTCTCCATACCGTAAACCGGAGAGCTGTCGATGGATAACAACACACTGTCAGTAAAAGAAAAGATCGGCTATGGGATGGGAGACGCGGGATGCAACATCATCTTCGGCGCCATCATGCTGTTTGTTAACTATTTTTATACGGATATTTTTGGCCTCGCCCCTGCGCTGGTCGGCGTGCTGCTGCTTTCCGTGCGCGTGATTGACGCCGTAACGGACCCGATCATGGGCGCGATTGCTGACCGTACCCGCAGCAAATATGGTCGGTTTCGTCCATGGCTGCTGTGGATCGCTTTCCCCTACGCGCTGTTCAGCATTCTGATGTTCACCACGCCGGAGTGGAGCTATAACAGCAAAGTTATCTATGCGTTTGTCACCTACTTCCTGCTCTCTTTAACCTATACGGCCATCAACATTCCCTACTGCTCGCTGGGCGGGGTGATCACCAACGATCCAAAGGAGCGCG
Organism: Enterobacter sp. E20; assembly: GCF_000801755.2. Lineage (NCBI taxonomy): Bacteria > Pseudomonadati > Pseudomonadota > Gammaproteobacteria > Enterobacterales > Enterobacteriaceae > Enterobacter > Enterobacter sp. E20. Next base: position 774,971 of record NZ_CP012999.1, on the reverse strand, counting down.
TGGCCTGCCAGTCGTATCGCTTCGTGCTGGTCGGCATCGCCACGCTGCTGCTCTCATTAACGCTGCTGCCGATGGCCGACTGGTTTGGCGGGGATAACAAAGCCAAAGGCTATCAGATGGCGATGACCGTTCTGGCGCTGATTGGAACCTGCATGTTCCTGTTCTGCTTCGCCACCGTGCGCGAGCGCGTGCGCCCGGCGGTACAGACCAACGACGAGCTGAAAAACGATCTGAAAGACGTGTGGAAGAACGACCAGTGGGTACGCATTCTGCTCCTGACCCTGTGCAACGTCTGCCCGGGCTTTATCCGCATGGCGGCCACCATGTATTACGTCACCTGGGTGATGGGCCAGAGCACCCATTTCGCCACGCTGTTTATCAGCCTGGGCGTGGTCGGCATGATGCTCGGCAGCGTGCTGGCAAAAGTGCTGACCGACCGCTGGTGTAAGCTCAAGGTCTTCTTCTGGACCAATATCGTTCTGGCGATTTTCTCAACCGCCTTTTATTTCTTCGACCCGAAAGCCACCGTCACCATCGTGGTGCTCTACTTCCTGCTGAACATCCTGCACCAGATCCCGTCTCCGCTGCACTGGTCGCTGATGGCCGACGTGGACGACTACGGCGAGTGGAAGACCGGTAAGCGCATCACCGGGATCAGCTTCTCCGGCAACATCTTCTTCCTGAAGCTGGGGCTGGCGATTGCCGGGGCGATGGTCGGCTTCCTGCTCTCCTGGTACGGCTATGACGCGGGCGCAAAAGCGCAGAGCGCGGACGCCATTAATGGGATCGTGCTGCTCTTTACCGTCATTCCCGGCATTGGATACTTAGTTACCGCTGGCGTAGTGCGCCTGCTGAAAGTGGACCGCGAAACCATGAAGCAGATCCAGTCCGATCTGGAAAAGCGTCGCAATAACTACCGCGAGCTGAATGATTATCAGGAACTCAAAGTCGCTGAGACGAAATAAGGAAAGCCAAATGCAAGCCTGGCCAAACCCGTTTATTGAACAACGCGCCGATCCGTACATTTTACGCCACGAGGGGCAGTACTACTTTATCGCCTCCGTGCCGGAGTACGACAGGCTGGCGATCCGCCGCGCAGAGTCTCTGGAAGGCTTACGTAATGCCGAAGAAGTGGTGGTCTGGCGCAAACCCAACACCGGCCCGATGAGCCAGCTGATCTGGGCGCCGGAACTGCACCACATCGACGGGAAGTGGTACATCTATTTTGCTGCGACGCACACCCAGGCGCTCGACGCGCTCGGAATGTTCCAGCACCGTATGTTCGCCATTGAATGTGCCGACGGCGATCCGCTCACCGGCACGTGGGTGCAGAAAGGGCAAATCAAAACGCCTTTCGATACCTTCGCTCTGGACGCCACCACCTTTGTTCATCAGGGGAAACGCTGGTATCTGTGGGCGCAAAAAGCGCCGGACATCACCGGAAACTCCAATCTTTATCTGTGTGAAATGGAGAACCCGTGGACGCTGAAAGGCGAGCCGGTGATGCTCAGCAAGCCTGACCACGACTGGGAGCGTCGCGGGTTTTGGGTTAACGAAGGCCCGGCGGTGCTGGTTCATGGCGATAAGCTGTTTATCAGCTATTCCGCAAGCGCCACCGACGAGAACTACTGCATGGGTTTACTGTGGATAGACCTGAATGCCGATCCGCAAAACCCGGCAAACTGGCACAAATCCCCGCGTCCGGTGTTCGTTACCAGCTACGAAAATCGTCAGTACGGCCCGGGCCACAACAGTTTTACGCAAACGCCGGAAGGGGAAGATGTGCTGGTGTATCACGCGCGGAATTACACCGAAATTGAGGGCGACCCGCTGTACGATCCGAATCGCCATACCCGACTGAAGCTTGTCCGCTGGAATGAAAGCGGGATGCCTGATTTCGGCATCCCGCCCGCGGATACGATTTAGCCTTTGCGGCGCGCTGGCCTACACCAGCGTGCCGTAGATAGTCAGCAGCGCCACGATAACCACCACCACAAACGACGTTTTCTTCGCCATGGAGACAGCGGCTTTCGGCGTTTCAATCTTGTCGGTATGCGGCTCACGCGCCAGCGAGAACTGCGCCAGACGCGTTAGCACCTGGTACTGCGACGTATGGCGATCGGCAAGAGAAGCGAACCATGCGGGCAGCGCTTTTTCACCGTGACCAATTAACGCGTACACCACGCCGACCAGACGCACCGGGAGCCAGTCGATCACGTGCAGGATGGCGTCAATACCGGACTGCAGGCGTTCATGCGGCGTCAGATAACGGGCAAGCCAGGTCTGCCAGGCGCGCAGGAACGCATATCCCATCAGCAGTACCGGCCCCAGCGGACCACCCACTACAAACCAGAACAGCGGCGCAAGGTAGTAACGGAAGTTAATCCACAGCAGCGCGTTTTGCAGCTCGCGCAGGAATTCGCGCTCGTCACAGTCCGGCGGCACGCCGTGGATCATTGTCAGCTCGCTCGCCATGGCACCGCGCGCATGGGCATCGTCACGGGAGGCGGCTTTCAGGTATGCGTGATAGTGTAAACGCACCTTGCCTGCGCCAATGCACAGCACGCCGAGCAGGATCCACACCACCAGCAGCGGCACGTTGAAAAAGAGTCCGTACAGCGAACGCAGGAGCAGGAACGTAATGACCATCACCCCTGCCATCATCAGCAGCGTGCGCAGCATGGAAAAATGTTTGATACGGCGGAATAATACCTCCAGCCGGTGATCCAGATGCCAGTGCTCGCCGAGCTTAAACAGGCGTTCAGCGATGATAACCAGCAGCATGGTAAACAACGTCATGGTATCTCCTTATTCTGACGACGCGGTGAGCGTGGCGCGAAACCGGGGCCAGTCAAAGGCCGGGCCGGGATCGGTTTTTCTCTCCGGGGCTATATCACTGTGTCCCGTGATATTTTCGGCGATAGCCGGGTAGAGTCCGATAAGCGTGCGGGTCACAGCCGCTAGCTGTTGATACTGTGAATCGGTGTAGGGCGTCGTATCTGTGCCTTCCAGTTCGATTCCGATAGAAAAATCGTTGCACCGTTCGCGCCCGTGATACATCGACACGCCGGCATGCCAGGCGCGCTTATCAAAGGGAACATACTGAACCACTTCACCATCGCGACGAATCAAGCAGTGAGCCGATACGCGCAGATGTGCAATTTCAGCAAAGAAGGGATGAGCATCGGGATCAATCGTTCCCGTGAATAACGCATCGATCCACGGGCCGCCAAATTCACCCGGCGGGAGACTAATATTATGAACCACCAGCAGTGTGGGCTTTTCATCCTCCGGGCGGCAATCGTGGTGCGGCGAGGGCACGTGCCGCGCATCCACCAGCCATCCGTTTTCTAACAACATGCTGGAACTCCTTCTGTATGGTGCAATGACTCGGTTCAGAGTAGCATGTTTCAATATTATGATTCGTTACCAATTTGGAGTTTTATCATGCCGCCTCGCCGCTACAACCCCGACCACCGACGTGAAGCGCTTCTGGAACGTATTAATATGGATATTCCGGCAAGCGTCTCCCATGCTTTGAAAGAAGATCTGGGCGGTGACGTTAACGCTGATAAGGATATTACCGCACAATTGTTGCCAAAAGAGACGCGCTCGCACGCGGTCATTATCACCCGTGAAGAGGGCGTTTTTTGCGGCAAGCGTTGGGTTGAAGAGGTCTTTACCCAGCTGGCGGGTGATGATGTGCAGATTATCTGGCACGTTGAAGACGGCGATGCAATTACGTCAAACCAGCCGCTGTTTGAACTGGACGGTCCTTCCCGCGTCTTGCTGACCGGCGAACGTACCGCGCTCAATTTTGTACAAACGCTCTCTGGCGTGGCCAGCGAAGTGCGTCGCTACGTTGACCTGCTGGCCGGTACCCGCACCCAGCTGCTGGATACCCGCAAAACGCTGCCGGGCCTGCGCACCGCGCTGAAGTATGCGGTGCTCTGCGGCGGCGGCGCAAACCATCGCCTGGGCTTATCCGACGCCTTCCTGATTAAAGAGAACCACATTATTGCCTCTGGCTCCGTGCGTCAGGCGGTGGAGAAAGCCTTCTGGCTGCACCCGGATGTGCCTGTCGAGGTGGAAGTCGAAAGCCTGGAAGAGCTGGAGCAGGCGATTAAGGCCGGGGCCGATATCATCATGCTCGATAACTTCGAAACAGAGCAGATGCGCGAGGCGGTAAAACTGACAAACGGCCGGGCCCAGCTTGAAGTGTCCGGGAACGTCACTTTCGAAACGATCCGTGAATTCGCCGAAACCGGCGTGGATTACATCTCCGTCGGTGCGCTGACCAAACACGTTCGCGCCCTCGACCTCTCAATGCGCTTCAAATAACGCATTCTCCCCTCTCCACCCGGAGAGGGGAGTTTCAGCCCCGCTCGCAGATCCGCTGTTCAGCCCTGCAACACTGAAAAAATTCTCGGAAGCCTCCTTCCCGTTCCCTTTTTTACCTCTCGTTTCTGCTCTTTCCCGCTGACAAAGTAGCGCCACTTTGCATAAGGAGCAGATATGAACAGACAACAAGGCTTCACCCTCATTGAGCTGATGGTGGTCATTGGCATCATTGCGATTCTGAGCGCCATCGGCGTTCCCGCCTATCAGAACTACCTGCGCAAGGCGGCGCTGACCGATATGCTGCAAACCTTCGTTCCCTACCGCACGGCCATCGAGCTTTGCGCGCTGGATCACGGTGGCGTGGAGAGCTGCGACGCCGGCAGTAACGGTATTCCTTCCCCCACCACGACACGCTACGTTTCAGGAATGAGCGTGGCGAAAGGGACCGTGACCTTAACAGGACAGGAGAGTCTTAACGGGCTGACGGTAACCATGACGCCGCGGTGGAGCGACGGCAACGGTATGACGGGCTGGACGCGCGACTGCAACATCAGCGCGGACAGCGCCCTGAAACTGGCCTGCGAAGACGTTTTCCGCTTCGACAATAACTGAGGAGCGGATAATGAATACCGATCAACTCGTGGCGCTTTGTCAGCGCCATCACGCTCTGCTGCTCACCAGCGACAGTGAGATGGTCAGCATCGCCGTCGTGGGCAGCCCCGCGGCTGAACTCATGGAGGCGCTGCGCTTCGCGACCCAGAAACGGATTGATATTGAGTGCTGGAACGCTGAGCGCATGGAAAAACACCGGCAGCTAACGTCACAATCGCATCTGCCCGTCGTTTCGCAAACACACTCGACGGTGGATATCCTCAACCACACGCTGCAGCAGGCAATCAGCCAGCGCGCCTCCGACATTCATATCGAACCGATGGAGCACGCATGCCAGATCCGTTTACGCATCGACGGGGTTCTTTGCCCCCAGCCTCCGCTTTCCGCCTCGCTGGCCAGCCTGTTCAGCGCTCGTTTAAAGGTGCTGGGTAATCTGGATATTGCAGAACGTCGTTTACCTCAGGACGGTCAGTTTACGATTGAGCTGGCAAACGCGCCGGTCTCGTTTCGGATCTCAACGCTTCCCTGCAGCGGTGGCGAGAAAATTGTGCTGCGTCTGCTGCATCAGGTTCAGCAGGCTCTTGAGCCGAAAGCGCTTGGTATGAGCGCAGAACAACTGTCCTGTTTTAATGAGATCCTCCACCAGCCGCAGGGGCTGATTCTGGTAACCGGCCCTACCGGCAGCGGCAAAACCGTGACGCTGTACAGCGCGCTGCAGGCGCGTAACACCCCCGACGTCAACATCTGTAGCGTGGAGGATCCAATTGAGATCCCCCTTGCGGGATTAAACCAGACGCAGATTAATCCCCGGGCAGGTTTAACATTCCAGAGCGTGCTGAGGGCGCTACTACGTCAGGATCCAGACATCATTATGGTCGGCGAAATCCGTGACGGCGAAACGGCAGAAATTGCCATTAATGCCGCTCAGACCGGTCATCTGGTACTATCAACGCTGCACACCAACTCGACGACGGAAACCCTGATTCGCCTGGAGCAGATGGGCGTCGCGCGCTGGATGATATCTTCCGCGCTGTCGATGGTGATTGCCCAGCGGCTGGTCCGGCGTTTGTGTCCGCACTGTCGTCGGGAAGCCAGCGAGCATGCTGAATTACCGCGCGCCGTATGGTCCAGACCGCTTCCACGCTGGCAGCCCACCGGCTGCGATCGCTGTTATCACGGTTTTTATGGCCGCGTGGCCATTTTTGAAGTGCTGGCGATCGACAATCCCCTGCGTCAGGCCATTGCCAGCGGGGCAGGAATCGAAGTGATCGAGTCGAGCGCCCGGCAGGCGGGAATGATTTCTCTTTTTGAGCACGGCTGCATGGCCGTCGAACAAGGGCTGACCACGATCGAAGAGCTGATACGCGTGTTGGGAATGCCGGATGGCTGCTAATCAGCTCTGGCGCTGGCGAGCGCTCACCAAAGAAGGAGAACCCCGAAGCGGGACGCTCTGGGCCACAGACCACACTGCCGCCTTCACCAGGCTGATGCGTAGCGATCTCCATCCTCTTGCGCTGACCCGATGCGCTCAGCGACACCGCTGGCGGCCGCATCACTGCTGCGAGATGTTTCGCCAGCTCGCAACGCTTCTGCAGGCGGGGCTGACGTTGTCCCACAGCCTGCAGATGCTGGCAGAGCAACATCCGTTAAAACCGTGGCAGGCGCTGCTGCAAAGCATTGCCGATGAGCTCAGTGAGGGATCCCCCTTTTCTGAGTCGCTAAAAAAGTGGCCAGCGGTGTTTAGCCCACTGCATGTCTCTATGGTGAAAACCGGTGAGCTCACAGGGAAACTGGATGAGTGCTGCCGTCAGCTCGCGCAGCAGCAAAAAGCGCAGCAGCAGCTCAGAGAGAAGGTGAAAAAGGCCCTGCGCTACCCGGCGATCGTCCTGACGCTGGCCGTACTCGTGGTGCTGGCGATGGTCATTCTGGTCTTGCCCGAGTTTGCCGCGATCTACAAAACGTTTAACACGCCGCTCCCGATGCTGACGCAAATGGTCATGGGGATGGCCGCATTTATCCAGTCCTATGCCCTCGCGTTGTTCGCCGCGTTATTAACGCCCTTAGCCGCCGCCTGGGCACTGCGACAGAACCCTCGCTGGCAGCGCATGCTGATGCACATGCCCGTGATGGGCGCGCTGGCAAAAGGCCAAAAACTGGGACACATCTTTACCGTACTGTCACTTACGCAGCAGGCAGGTATCCCCTTTTTACAGGGACTGGAGAGCGCAGAGGAGACCGTTGAAAGTTGTTACTGGCGGGGGATACTCCACAGCGTTCGGGAGGACATTGAAAAAGGTCTCCCCGTCTGGTCATCATTTCAGAAAGCGGCCATCTTTACCCCGCTGTGTATTCAGCTTTTACGAACCGGTGAAATGTCAGGTGCGCTGGACATCATGCTGGCAAATCTCGCCCGGCACCACACGGAACAGACCTTTCAGCGGGCAGATAATCTGGCGGCACTTCTCGAGCCAGTGCTTCTGATTGTGACAGGGGTCATCATCGGCACGCTGGTGGTGGCAATGTACCTACCGATTTTCCATCTGGGAGATGCGATGAGCGCGGGTTAGGGCTAAACAATGCTGGCGCACGGGCATGCGCCAGCAGAAGCCATTACAGGCTATTGAATACGCGGTTTTCCTGTTCCTGAACGCGAATAAACGTCGTACGTTTCGTCAGCTCTTTCAGGCGGGATGCCCCAACGTAGGTGCAGGCCGAGCGCAGGCCACCGAGGATATCGCGCGCGGTGTATTCCACCGGGCCGCGCAGAGGCAGCTTCACGGTTTTACCTTCTGCCGCACGGTATTTTGCCACGCCACCGACGTGACGGGTCATCGCGGATTCAGAGCTCATGCCGTAGAAGAGCATAAATTTCTCGCCATTTTCTTCCACAACGGTACCACCGCTCTCTTCGTGTCCAGCCAGCATACCGCCGAGCATTACGAAGTCTGCGCCGCCGCCGAAAGCTTTCGCAACGTCGCCCGGCATGGTACAGCCGCCATCGCTGATGATCTGGCCGCCCAGACCGTGCGCCGCGTCGGCGCATTCAATGACTGCAGAGAGCTGCGGATAACCGACGCCGGTTTTGACGCGGGTCGTGCACACGGAGCCCGGGCCAATACCCACTTTCACGATATCTGCACCGGAAAGGATCAGCTCTTCACACATTTCACCGGTCACCACGTTGCCCGCAATGATGGTTTTCGTCGGCCAGGCTTCACGCGCCTTGCTGACGAACTGCACGAAGTGCTCGGAGTAACCGTTCGCCACGTCAATACAAACGAAGTTGAGCGCCGGGTTAGCGTTCAGGATCTGTTTGGTCTTCTCGAAATCCGCATCGGAAGTGCCGGTAGAAACCATCACATGCTTCACCACGTCAGCAGGCGCGGACGCAACAAACGCATTCCACTCTTCAGGGCTGTAATGTTTGTGCACGGCGGTGAGAATGTCGAACTGTGCCAGGGCGGTTGCCATCTCAAAGGTTCCCACAGTATCCATGTTGGCGGCGATGATCGGCACGCCAGACCAGGTCTGACCGGAATGCTTAAAGATGAATTGACGTTCGAGTTCAACGTCTGAGCGACTTTTCAGTGTAGAGCGTTTAGGGCGGATAAGAACGTCTTTGAAACCTAACTTCAGATCTTCTTCGATACGCATGTGCGGATTCCTGGGGTTAGAGGCAAATATGTTAAAAGCACAACTCCAGTGACGTTATCATACGCACTAATACCTGCTCCGCAAGACTGCGAAATTCTCTTTTTTTACGCTACAATCCTATAAATTTACCTGGTAAAAAGCCGGTAAACAGGGCCAAACAGTTGCCAGCGCACCTAAGAGTTTTAATCAACTGATTTTAATAATGAATAATTCCCAGGATTTGAATTAATGGGGTATATCGTCGCATTAACCGGCGGCATCGGTAGTGGCAAAAGTACCGTTGCGGACGCGTTCTCTCGTTTGGGTATCACGATTATTGATGCCGATATCATTGCCCGCCAGGTGGTAGAGCCCAATACACCCGCGCTAAAGGCCATCGCAGAACATTTTGGTCAGGCAGTCATCAGTGCCGATGGCACACTGAATCGCCGTCAGCTTCGCGAATGTATTTTTTCTGATTCTGCGGAAAAAGACTGGCTTAATGCCCTGCTCCACCCCATCATCCACCAGGAAACTCAACGTCAGATAGCCGCAGCCCGCTCGCCCTATGTCCTGTGGGTGGTTCCGCTACTGGTTGAAAATCAGCTGCAGAAGAAAGCCGATCGTGTGCTGGTGATTGATGTCGCACCCGAAACGCAAATCCAGAGAACCATGACGCGCGATCGCGTCTCTCGGGAGCATGCTGAACAAATTCTTGCCGCTCAGGCTACGCGCGCTCAGCGCCTTGCCGTGGCGGATGATGTTATTGATAATAACGGCGCACCAGATGCCATTGCATCGGATGTTGCCCGCCTGCACGCGCAGTATCTGACGTTCGCCGCGCAGGCCGTTGCACAGGAAAAACCATAATGTCGACACACATCCTTTTTGAGCATCCGCTCAACGAAAAAATGCGCACCTGGCTGCGCATCGAATTCCTTATTCAACAACTTTCACAACATCTGCCTGTTAACGATCATGCCACCGCGCTGCACTTCTTCCGCAACGTAGGCGATCTGCTGGATGTGATTGAACGCGGCGATGTCCGCACAGAATTACTCAAAGAGCTGGAGCGCCAGCAGCGTAAATTGCAGGCATGGACGGAGGTCCCCGGCGTAGATCAGAGCCGTATCGACGCGCTCCGCCAGCAGTTGAAAAGCAGCAGTGCCGTCCTGATGGCCGCGCCGCGCGTAGGGCAGTTTTTGCGTGAAGACCGCCTGATTGGCCTGGTGCGCCAGCGTCTGAGCATCCCTGGCGGCTGCTGCAGCTTCGACCTGCCGACGCTGCATATGTGGCTACATATGCCACAGGCGCAGCGTGACGCACAGGTGAACAGCTGGCTGGCAAGCCTGGAGCCAATGCACCAGACGCTGTCGTTGATCCTCGATCTGATCCGTAACTCTGCGCCGTTCCGCAAGCAAACCAGCCTGAATGGTTTCTTCCAGGATAACGGTGATGATGCCGATCTTCTGCGTCTCAATCTATCTCTCGGCGAACAGCTTTACCCACAGATTTCCGGGCATAAGAGCCGCTTTGCGATTCGCTTTATGCCGCTGGACAGTGAAAATGGCACCGTGCCGGAACGTCTCGATTTTGAACTGGCCTGTTGTTAAGGAGTGCCGATGTCTGATGTCACCACCGTAAGCTGCCCAACCTGTGGCAAAACCGTTGTCTGGGGCGAAGTCAGTCCGTTCCGCCCATTCTGCTGCAAGCGCTGCCAGCTCATTGACCTGGGCGAATGGGCGGCGGAAGAGAAACGCATACCTAGCGAAGGCGATCTCTCGGACAGCGATGACTGGAGTGAAACCCAGCAGTAATCTGTAAAGCCTGCTGGCGCTTCGCTCAGCAGGCCTACGGTTGTGCGACTAACCGCAGGATCACGGGTTCATTAGCTGGCGGGAATTTTTCGGCGTCACTTGCCTGAAGTTCCACCCAGTTACCCGGCTGTCCCTCTTTTCCCCAGGGTTCTCCCTCCCAGTTTTCCACCAGCCAGAACCACAGCGTGATGTGCCTGTCCGGAAACTGGTATTCAAGCTTATCAAACAGCGTTGCGCCAAGCGGGGTGATCCCCACCTCTTCCTGAAGCTCCCGAACCAGCGCCTCTTCCGGCGTTTCACCTGACTCGATTTTACCGCCTGGAAACTCCCACTTGTTCGCCATATGGGCGTCGGCAGCGCGCTGGGTGATGAAGATTTGGTTTTGCGGGTTGCGAATAATCCCGACGGCAATTTGCAGTATTTTCATATTGTCACTTCCATAAAAAAGGCGCAGATTTCTGCGCCTTTTTGTTTTTTTATGAACTTAGCTCAGGCGGCCGTGGCACGCCTTGTACTTTTTACCGGAACCACACGGGCAAGGATCGTTTCGACCCACTTTACGATCGCCGGTCTGCGCGGCGATCGCCGCTGCGGCTTCGCTGTCGTCGGTCTGATGACTCAGCTGCTGCATTTGTGCCAGGCGCTCGGCTTCTTCACGACGCTGCTGCTCCATCGCTTCCACTTCTTCAGGCATACGCACCTGAACCTTGCTCAGGGTGCTGATCACTTCGTACTTCAGTGATTCCAGCATCGAGGCAAACATGGAGAAGGATTCACGCTTATATTCCTGCTTCGGATCTTTCTGCGCATAGCCACGCAGGTGAATACCCTGACGCAGGTAGTCCATCGCCGCCAGGTGCTCTTTCCACAGGGAGTCGAGCGTCTGCAGCATTACGCCTTTTTCGAAATGACGCATCATTTCAGCGCCAACAACCTCTTCCTTACGCTTGTAGACGTCCAGCGCGGTTTCAAAGATACGTTCGCGCAGGGTCTCTTCGTGCAGCTCAGGCTCTTTATCCAGCCACTCTTTGATTGGCAGATCGAGGTCAAAGTCATTTTTCAGACGTTCCTGCAGGCCTTCGATATCCCACATCTCTTCCAGAGACTGCGGTGGAATATGCGCGTCGATGGTGGCTTTAAACACATCTTCACGAATGCTGTTGATGGTTTCGCTCACGTCGGACACGTCCAGCAGTTCGTTACGCTGAGTATAGATTGCACGACGCTGATCGTTAGCCACATCATCATATTCCAGCAGCTGCTTACGAATATCAAAGTTGCGGCTTTCCACTTTACGCTGTGCGTTAGCGATCGCTTTAGTCACCCACGGGTGCTCGATGGCTTCGCCAGGCTTCATCCCCAGCTTACGCATCATGCCGGACACGCGGTCGGAGGCGAAAATACGCATCAGCGCATCTTCCATAGACAGGTAGAAGCGGGATGAACCGGCATCACCCTGACGACCCGCACGGCCGCGCAGCTGGTTATCGATACGACGAGATTCGTGACGCTCTGTACCGATGATGTGCAGACCGCCGGAAGCCAGGACGGCGTCATGACGAACCAGCCAGTCAGCTTTGATCTGCGCAATCTGTTCTGGCGTTGGGTTTTCCAGCTCCGCCACTTCAGCCTGCCAGCTACCGCCCAGCATAATATCGGTACCACGACCCGCCATGTTGGTGGCGATGGTTACGGCAGCGGGATAACCCGCCTGCGCAACAATGTCCGCTTCTTTGGCGTGGAATTTGGCGTTCAGAACGTTATGTTTGATACCTGCTTTAGTCAGCTCGTGAGAAACCACTTCAGATTTCTCGATGGAGATGGTCCCCACCAGAACCGGCTGGCCGTTGGCAGTGCGGTCGCGAATATCTTCGATGATCGCCTGAATTTTTTCCGCTTCGGTCATGTACACCAGGTCCGGCATATCCTTACGGATCATTGGACGGTTGGTTGGAACGACCACGGTATCCAGCTTGTAGATGGAGCTGAATTCAAATGCTTCGGTATCAGCAGTACCGGTCATCCCCGCCAGCTTCTCGTACAGACGGAAGTAGTTCTGGAAGGTAATAGACGCCAGCGTCTGGTTTTCATTCTGAATATCCACACCTTCTTTGGCTTCGACAGCCTGGTGCAGACCGTCAGACCAGCGACGTCCCTGCATGGTACGGCCGGTGTGTTCATCGACAATGATCACTTCGCCGTCTTTAACGATGTAATCGACGTCGCGGGTGAACAACGCGTGGGCGCGCAGTGCAGCGGTCACGTGGTGCATCAGCATGATGTTGCTCGGAGAGTACAGGGACTCGCCCTCTTCCATGATGCCTTCAGCTACCAGCAGCTCTTCAATTTTCACCAGACCACGTTCGGTCAGGTTCACCTGGCGCGCTTTTTCATCTACGGAGAAGTGACCTTCACCCTGGAAGGTATCCGAGTCCTCTTTCTCCTGACGCAGCAGGTGTGGAATGATTTTGTCGACCTTACGGTACATCTCTGAGCTGTCTTCAGCCGGGCCGGAGATGATCAGCGGAGTACGTGCTTCATCGATCAGGATGGAGTCAACCTCATCCACCAGCGCATAGTGCAGCTTACGCTGTACGCGCTCTTCCGGGCTGAACGCCATGTTGTCACGCAGGTAGTCGAAGCCGTATTCGTTGTTGGTGCCGTAGGTGATGTCCGCGTTATACGCTTCGCGCTTGGCTGGCGCAGGCAGGCCGGACATGTTAATGCCGACGGTCATACCGAGGAATTCGAACAGTGGGCGGTTGTTTTCGGCGTCACGCTGCGCCAGATAGTCGTTGACGGTAACCACGTGAACGCCTTTACCAGTCAGCGCGTTCAGGTAAGCCGGCAGCGTTGCGGTCAGGGTTTTACCTTCACCGGTACGCATTTCCGCGATGCAGCGCTCGTTGAGCACCATACCACCCAGCAGCTGAACGTCGAAGTGACGCATGCCGAATACACGCTTACTCGCTTCGCGCACGACAGCAAACGCTTCCGGGATCAGGCTTTCTAAGGTTTCACCTTTTTCCAGACGCGCACGGAATTCCGCCGTTTTCGCTTTCAGCTCGTCATCAGAGAGCTTCTCCATCGCTGGTTCCATACCGTTGATGACGGCAACAGCTTTGCGCATACGGCGCAGGGTACGATCGTTACGACTACCAAAAACTTTAGTTAACAATTTGATTAGCATAATAAATTCTCAAACGCCCCATTGTGGGCAGATAAATTAAGGTATTGAAAAAGTTAATTTAGCTGAGGCGTTGCGGCCCGGCGCGAATGCCGTGAGCCTGGCTAATCCAGGTTGAAACAGAGAATGAAGCTGGTGAAACAAACGCACGCTGCGTTGTCTGACGAACCATGACCGGCGGCTGGCTGTCCTGCGTGAGCAGCGCGTTGAGCGTGTCCAGCAGGGCAAGATGTTGAGCCTGCACCGGCAGCGCCTCTTCCGCAACAGGCATGGCCTGCGGTGCCATCGCAAAGGACAGATGGCGGATAACGGTGCGGATAGCGTGCTGGTGCCAGTAATCGACGGTGAAGTTTGGGCGGCGACTGGCTTCAAGCCACGCGAGGTTAGTGAAGTTAACCCGCGTGCTGAGATCGTGTTTAGTGGTGGAGGTTTTTGCGGGCGTCGCCGCTTCGGCACTGTTGCTGAGCGCAGGCAAGCCGAAACTCGCCGCGACCATCCCTAATAAGAGATGCGGCCAGAAGTAACGTCTGCCAAATTGTCGCCAGCGCGTCAGTATTCCGCTCACCTGCTCCACCCAATAAGCCAGCCTTTCAGAGGCTGAGTTCAGTTATTCATTTTAGCGCCCAGATAGTACCACTAAAGCCAATATACATCAGCAGGAATGAGGTGCCGCCGCGGAGAAAAACGGTCAAGAATGCAGCTAACGCACATATTTTCTGAGTAAGACAAACGAGAGATACCGCAGGGGTAAACGGAGAAGGGTAAAAATAAAAACGACTGGTCTTCCTGGTCGGAGAGAGTACCAGGTTAACCAGTCGATTTTTTTTACGAAACGGTTTGAACCGTTACGCCAGAACCATGCTTGGCGCTTTGAAAGCCAGCGGCAGTTCAGCTTCGTCTTCGAAGGTCACATATTCCCAAGCTTCCTGTTTTGCCAGGACGGCCTGCAACAGTTTGTTGTTCAGCGCATGACCGGATTTGAACGCGGTAAATGCACCAATGATGTTGTGACCACACATGAACAGGTCGCCGATAGCATCCAGCATTTTGTGACGAACGAATTCATCTTCGAAACGCAGGCCGTCTTCGTTCAGTACGCGATAATCGTCAACAACGATGGCACAATCGAAGCTGCCGCCCAGGCACAGGCCGCGGGACTGCAGATATTCGATATCACGCATGAAGCCAAATGTACGGGCTCGGCTGATCTGGCGCATAAACGCATCGGCAGAGAAGTTCATCGCATAGCGCTGGGTGCTGGAGTCAATCGCCGGATGGTTAAAGTCGATGGTAAAGTCCAACGAGAAACCATTGTACGGTTTGAATTCAGCCCACTTGTCGCCATCTTCGACGCGAACGGTCTCTTTGATGCGTACAAATTTCTTCGCGCAGTTCAGTTCTTCGATGCCGGCATCCAGCAACAGATAGACGAACGGTGCAGCACTGCCATCCATAATCGGGATTTCTGGCGCATCGACTTCAACAATAATGTTGTCGATACCCAAACCCGCCAGGGCGGCGTTAAGGTGCTCTACGGTAGAAATCCGCACGTCATGCTCGTTCACCAGACAAGTACAGAGCATAGTATCACGCACAGATTTGGCATCGGCCGGAAAATCTACCGGTGGATTCAAGTCGGTGCGACGATAGATGACCCCGGTATTGGCCGGCGCAGGGCGTAACGTCAGCGTGACTTTCTTGCCGGTATGTAAACCGACACCAGTCGCCTGAACGATACGTTTAAGTGTCCTTTGTTTGATCATCGTATAATCTCGCCAAATTAACTATCCAACCGAGAGTGTATATCACTAACGGTGGGCCAGTTTAGCACAAAGAGCGCAAATCCCCTAATTCCAGCCAATTCTTAGTCAGCTTGCTTACGCAGGAACGCCGGGATATCCAGATAATCTGGCTCTTTCGCCGTTTGCGGCGTTGGGTCGTTCACCACTTTCGCGGCCGGTTTCTGCTCCTGAGTCAGAGGAGACATACCGTGCTGCTGGTAACGATCCATTACCGGTTGCTGAGTCTGCTTGTTGGTCACTAAGGTGATCTCAGGACGCTTGTCCATACCGATACCGGTCGCAACAACGGTAACACGCAGCTCGTCGTTCATTTCAGGGTCAAGGGAAGTACCGATTACCACGGTAGCGTTGTCAGAGGCGAACGCACGGATGGTGTTACCCACGGTTTCGAACTCATCCAGACGCAGGTCAAAGCCAGCGGTAATGTTGACCAGCACGCCGCGCGCACCAGACAGATCGATATCTTCCAGCAGTGGAGAAGAGATAGCCATTTCAGCCGCTTCTTCAGCACGGTCTTCACCGCTCGCCACGCCAGAGCCCATCATCGCGTAGCCCATTTCGGACATCACGGTGCGAACGTCTGCAAAGTCAACGTTCATCAGGCCAGGACGGGTAATCAGTTCAGCGATACCCTGAACCGCGCCTTTCAGCACGTCGTTTGCTGCACCGAATGCGTCCAGCAGGGAAATACCGCGACCCAGAACTTTCAACAGCTTGTCGTTCGGGATGGTGATCAGCGAGTCCACATGCTTGGACAGCTCGGTGATACCCTGCTCCGCGAAGGCCATACGCTTCTTGCCTTCAAAATTGAAAGGCTTGGTCACGACAGCAACGGTCAGGATACCTAAATCTTTAGCCACTTCAGCCACAACAGGTGCTGCGCCGGTACCGGTACCGCCACCCATGCCTGCTGCGATGAAGACCATGTCCGCACCTTCCAGTGCAGCGCGCAGCGCTTCACGATCTTCTTCAGCCGCATTACGGCCGACTTCCGGGTTAGCCCCTGCTCCCAGCCCTTTGGTGATACCACCGCCGATCTGGATAGTCTGGCCAACAGCCGTCTTACGCAGTGCCTGCGCATCGGTGTTAACTGCGAAGAATTCAACACCTTCAATGCGTTCACGCACCATATGCTCTACGGCGTTACCGCCGCCGCCACCGACGCCGATGACTTTAATCACCGCGTCGTTGGTCAGTTCCATAGGTTCAAACATAATTTCTCTCTCCGTTGTGCCTGTCGCCCGAGACCGCTAATTCTCTCCGGTCTCTTAAAAAAATTAAAACTCTTTTCGCAACCAGTTGTTCAGTCGTTTGACCCACGACCCCACTGAGACGCGTTTTTCCACTTCTGCTTCACCACTGAGATGAGATTCCTTCCCGTAGTGGAGCAGGCCCACAGCCGTTGAATAATACGGCTCCTGAGCATAATCCGTTAAACCGGTGATATTCAGCGGCGCACCAATACGCACCTGCGTATGGAATACGCGCTGAGCACAGGCCGCAAGACCTTCAATTTGCGCTGCACCGCCGGTTAATACAATCCCCGCCGCAAGATGATGTTTAACGCCCTGCTGACGAAGCTGTTCCTGTAACTGTAAAATCTCTTCGTTGACCAGGTTGAGCAGCTCGGTATAGCGCGGCTCAATGACCTCTGCCAACGTCTGGCGCTGCAGGCTACGAGGTGGACGACCACCGACGCTCGGCACTTCAACGCTCTCATCTTTGCCAACGATAGACCCCAGCGCGCAGCCGTGGCGCACTTTAATCGCTTCTGCATCGCTCGGCGGCGTACCAAAAGCGTAAGCAATATCGCTGGTCACAACGTTCCCGGCATAAGGGATCACTTTCGTGTGGCGCAACGCACCGCCGGTATACACGGCGATGTCCATTGTACCACCACCAATATCGACCACACAGACACCCAGTTCACGTTCATCTTCGGTCAGTACGGAATAACTTGCCGCCAGACCGGCGAAAATAAGTTGGTCAACTTTCAGGCCACAACGTTCAACGGCTTTTACAATGTTCTTCGCCATATCGTTGTGACATGTGATCAGGTGCACTTTTGCCTGCATACGTACGCCAGAAAGGCCGACCGGGTTCTTGATCCCTTCCTGGTAGTCAATCGCATATTCCTGCGGAATGACATGCAGCACGCGATGCTCGTCGCGGACACGCACGGATTTCGCCGTGTGCACGACGTTTTCAACGTCTTCCTGCGTCACTTCTTCTTCGGAAATCGGCACCATACCGATTTCGTTCTGGCAGCTAATGTGCTTACCAGAAAGGGCCAGATAGACAGAAGAAATCTGGCAATCTGCCATCAGTTCAGCCTGATCGATGGCGCGCTGAACGCATTTCACCACCGATTCAAGATCGTTTACCCCACCTTTATCCATACCACGAGACGGGCAACTGCCTACGCCAATGATATTGACCATACCGTCGGGCAGAACTTCCCCTACTAAAGCGGCAACCTTCGCGGTGCCAATCTCCAGTCCAACTACCAGTTTTCTGTCCGTCGCCTTGATCATTGTTGTTCTGCCTGTACCTGTGCCTGATTCTGTTGCTGATTAGGTTCCTCGACCGGAGCCGGTACCCAACCGACTGCTGCGCCTGAGTCATAGCGCAAATCAACGTAGCTTATCCGTTTGCCGTCAGTCTGTGCCTGCTGCTGTAAAACCGGGTAAAGTTCGACAAAACGCGCCAGACGCTTCATTGTGTCGCCGCGTCCCAGGTTGAGCTTAATGCCGTTCGTTAACGTCAGCTGCCAGGAACGGCGCGCCGTCATGGCAGCATCTTTTAACGTAAACCTGTCCTTAGCCAGCACCTGACCCATTTCGCGAAAACCTTGTAACACCTCGTTTTCGCTACCTTCCGGGCCATACAACATCGGTAAATTTTGCTTGTTGACACGATCGGCCGGGACGCTGAAGGAGTTTCCGTCTGCGTCAACCATGTGCTGATCATTCCAACGCGCAATGGGCACATATTCAACCAGATGAATCTTCAATTCATCAGGCCATTGCTTTCTTACGCTCGCCTGTTTTATCCATGGCAGACGTTCTATCTGGCTCTGAATAATGTTGACGTCCTGCGTCATAAAAGTGCCAGGCGAGCCCAGCGCCAGAATTGACTGGCGAATATCGTCGTTACGCGTGTAGTGACGCTCACCGGTGACCACCAGCTTAGAAAGCGGCAACCGCTGCGCATCTTCCATCCAGCCCAGGACCATCCAGCCGCTGATAAACACGGTGCACAGCACCCCGAGCAGGAAAATGATGCCTGCAAGACGCGTTCCATTACTGCGGCGTGAAGAGGCGTATTCGTCCTCGTCATCGCGGTTGCGCGTGTTCAATGCAGCCTGAGACATATCAGCCCGCCTGGTCCAGAATGCGTACGACTAACTGCGAGAAGCTCATCCCCGCCTGACGCGCGGCCATCGGCACAAGGCTGTGGCTGGTCATTCCCGGAGAGGTATTCGCTTCCAGCAGATAAAATTGTCCGTCACTGTCCTGCATCACGTCGATGCGTCCCCAGCCCTGACAACCCAGAATATGCCAGGCTTTAAGCACCAGGGACTGTAAATCTGCTTCACGCTCAGCTTCAAGACCACAAGGGCAGAAATATTGCGTCTCATCAGAGAGATACTTCGCCTCATAATCATAGAAGGTTCCGGCCGGTTGGATACGAATTGACGGTAAAATTTCTTCGCCAAGCATCGCGACGGTAAATTCCGGCCCGCTGAGCCATTTTTCAACCAGAACTTCTTCATCATGTTGAAATGCCAGTGCTAAAGCGGACGAAAGATCTTCAGCTTTCTCGACTTTGGACATTCCCACGCTCGAACCTTCCCGGCTGGGCTTTACAATAACCGGTAAGCCCAGCTCAGCAATGCGTGTATTAACGCTATCCGGCAGGCCCAATTCAAATTCGCGACGCGTCAGTGCTACCCATGGCGCAACGGGTAACCCCGCGCCCTGCCACAGAAGCTTGCTGCGCAGTTTATCCATAGAGATAGCGGAGGCCATCACGCCGCTGCCGGTGTACGGCATGCCGATCAAATCCAGAAGCCCCTGCAGGGTGCCGTCTTCACCGCCGCGACCATGCAAAGCGATAAAGACTTTATCGAAGCCCATGGCTTTTAATTGCGTCACGTCGACCTCTTTTGGGTCGACCAGGTGCGCATTGACGCCACCTTCACGCAGGCCCGCCAGCACAGCCGCGCCGGAATTCAGGGAAACCTCGCGCTCGGCGGAGGTGCCGCCAGACAGGACAGCAATCTTATCAGCCATGATGCTCATCCTCCTGGGTTTGCGGCTTCAGTTTGATTTCAGCTAAGGTACGGGCGATTTTGCCGATATTTCCCGCGCCCTGAATCAGAATCAAATCGTTACCTGTCAGAACCGGTGCCAGAATTTCCGCCACCTGTGCTGGGTCAGAAACCAGAATAGGGTCAACTTTACCGCGTCCACGGATGGTACGACACAGGGAACGGCTGTCAGCACCCGGAATCGGCGTCTCGCCTGCGGCGTACACGTCCAGCATTAACAGGGTGTCTACCTGTGACAGGACGCTGGCGAAATCGTCGTACAGATCGCGCGTACGCGTGAAGCGATGCGGCTGGAAGACCATCACCAGATTTTTGTCCGGCCAGCCTGCGCGTGCGGCTTTAATGGTGGCGTCAACTTCGGTCGGATGGTGGCCGTAGTCGTCCACCAGCATCGCAGTGCCTGCTTTACCGTTCACGGCGTCCAGCGGGAATTCACCGAGGAAGTCGAAGCGACGGCCGGTGCCCTGGAAGCTTTCCAGCGCGCGCAGAATGGCATCATCATCAATGCCTTCTTCCGTCGCGACGGCCACAGCCGCTGCGGCATTGAGGGCGTTATGGCGACCTGGCGCATTCAGCGTGACGTGCAGCAGTTCTTTGTCCTGACGCGCCAGCGTGAAATGCCCCTGCGCACCAATCTGCTTGTACTCTTCCACGCGGACGTCAGCGTCTTCGCTGAAGCCGTAAGTGGTGATTTGACGACCCACGCGCGGCAGCAGCTCGCGGATCACCGGATCGTCTACGCACATCACCGCGCGTCCATAGAACGGCAGGTTGTGCAGGAAGTTGATGAAGGTCTGCTTTAAGTTCTCGAAGTCGCCCTGGTAGGTATCCATATGGTCAGCTTCGATGTTAGTGACAATCGCCACCATCGGCTGCAGGTGCAGGAACGACGCGTCGCTCTCATCCGCTTCGGCAATCAGATAACGACTGTGGCCCAGACGCGCGTGTACGCCTGCGGCTTTGACCAGACCGCCGTTGACGAACGTCGGGTCGAGACCCGCTTCCGCATAAATACTGGAAACCATCGCCGTGGTTGTGGTTTTACCGTGAGTCCCGGCAATGGCGATGCCGTGACGGAAACGCATCAGTTCCGCCAGCATTTCTGCACGGCGGATCACCGGAATGCGCGCTTCATGCGCGGCAACGATTTCCGGGTTGTCAGAGGAGATAGCGCTCGAGACCACCACCACGCTCGCATCGCGCACGTTTTCCGGACGATGGTTGAAATAGATAGTCGCCCCAAGCGACGCCAGCTGCTGCGTTACAGGGTTTGGCGCCAGGTCAGACCCGCTGATCTGATAACCTTCGTTAGCTAACACTTCGGCAATACCGCCCATGCCAGCACCACCGATGCCAACAAAGTGAATGTGCCGGACGCGACGCATCTCGGGCACGATTGAACGCAGTTTTGCCAGTTGTTGTGTATTCATTCTCTAAACGCCATCGACTACTTAAAATTCGTGCAGCGCAACACGCGCTGCGAGGGTTAAGCCTGGGCTGCCAGGCTCACTTCTTTTGCCACCCGTTCTGTCGCATCAGGGATAGCGGCCGCGCGTGCGCGTTGCGCCATCTCCAGCAGTGCGTCTCTGTTCCAGCCCGCCAGGGTGGTGGCGACCGCGTCGGCGGTAAATTGTGGCTGTTCAAAAATCTTCGCGGCACCGGCTTTCTCAAGCGGCAGCGCATTCCAGTACTGCTGTCTGTCTTTGTGCTGGAACGGCACAAACAGGGCCGGCAGACCCGCGGCGGCGATCTCGCTCACCGTCAGCGCGCCTGAACGACAGACCACGACATCGGCCCAGGCATACGCTGCCGCCATGTCGTCGATAAACTCTGTGACTTTATGCTGCGGCTGGCCTTCGTCTGCGTAAGCTTGCTCAACGGTCTGCTGAGCGCCTTTTCCGCTCTGGTGCCAAATCGTCACGGTATCCCCCAGCTTTGCGGCAACCTGCGGCATCGTCTGGTTTAAAATGCGTGCGCCCTGAGAGCCGCCGACGACCAGTACACGAACCGGCCCTTCACGGCCCGTCAGACGAGCGTCCGGCAGCGGGAGAGCCAGCACGTCCACACGCACCGGGTTACCCACCACGTCCGCTTTCGGGAACGCACCGGGAAACGCCTGCATAACTTTGGTAGCGATTTTCGCCAGCCACTTGTTGGTCAGACCGGCAATACCGTTTTGTTCATGTAGCACAACGGGAATGCCTAACGACCACGCCGCCAGCCCGCCAGGACCAGAGACATAGCCGCCCATGCCCAGCACCACATCTGGCTTAAAGCGCTTCATGATGGTGCGCGCCTGGCGCCAGGCGTTAAAAATACGCACCGGTGCCAGCAGCATTGCCTTGAGGCCTTTGCCCCGAAGGCCGGAAATACGAATAAAGTCGATCTCGATACCGTGCTTCGGCACCAGATCGGCTTCCATGCGGTCTGCGGTTCCCAGCCAGCGTACCTGCCAGCCCTGATCCATTAAATGGTGCGCAACCGCCAGCCCCGGGAACACGTGTCCGCCGGTACCGCCTGCCATCACCATTAACCGCTTCGGTTGATTCATCGTGAACCTCGTGTAAACGCCTGGGCTTTTTCCAGACGCGTCTCATAATCTATACGCAACAAAAACATGATGGCCGTCGACATAATCAACAGACTCGAACCACCATAACTGATCAACGGCAACGTCAGACCTTTGGTCGGCAGCATACCCGCTGCGGCCCCGACGTTAACCAATGCCTGGAAGCTAAACCAGATACCAATTGAACAGGCTAAGAATCCTGAGAAGCGGTGATCGATCTCCAGCGCTTTCCGGCCGATGGACATGGCGCGGAAAGCGACGAAGAATACCATTAAAAGCGCTAGTACCACACCGATATAACCCAGTTCTTCCGCAATAATGGAGAAGATGAAGTCAGTATGCGCTTCCGGTAAATACTCCAGTTTCTGTACCGAGTTACCCAGCCCTTGCCCCCAGACTTCACCGCGACCAAAGGCCATCAGCGACTGCGTCAGCTGATAGCCGCTGCCGAACGGATCTTCCCACGGGTTCCAGAACGAGGTCACACGGCGAATACGGTAAGGCTCGGCGAGGATCAGCAGCACAACCGCCGAAATCCCCATCCCGATGATAGCGATGAACTGCCACAGCTTCGCGCCCGCCAGGAACAACATGGCCAGAGTGGTAACGAACAGCACGACAACGGTACCGAGGTCAGGCTGCGCCAGCAGTAATACCGCCAGCACCAGAATCACGCCCATCGGTTTTAAGAAGCCGCGCAGATTGTTACGCACTTCATCAACCTTACGCACCAGGTAGTTAGCCAGGTAGCAGAACAGGGAGAGCTTGGTAAATTCCGCAGGCTGAATGCGCAGCGGGCCAAAGGCGATCCAGCGTGAAGCCCCGTTAACAGAGCTCCCCACCACCAGTACGATCAGCAGCATAATAATCGAGGCGATCAGCATCGCCGTACTGTGGCGCTGCCAGAACTCCATCGGCAGACGCAGGGTCACCAGCGCCAGGCAGAACGCCAGGATGATGTAAAGACCATCACGCTTGGCAAACAGGAAAGGATCGTTCGCCAGACGCTGCCCGACGGGCATTGAGGCTGACGTCACCATAATGAAGCCGACCGCCGCCAGCCCCATAGTGAGCCAGAACAGCGTGCGATCGTACATGACCAGGCTGTCGTTATCTTTTTGACGAGAGCCCATCACCCAGCCTTTGAGCGCCGCAAATACCCATGCCAGGATCCCAAATCCTGGCAGGCGCGGCATTTTCAGGCGAGGGAGAGATAAACGCATTAGCCTAACTCCTTCGCCAGGCGGGTAAAGACATCACCACGCTGTTCGAAATTCTTGAATTGATCGAGGCTGGCACAGGCCGGAGAGAGCAGCACCATATCGCCTGGCTTCACGCGAGGGGCAATCAGCCGCATCGCCTGTTCCATGGTTTCGGTTTGCTCGGCAACCTCAGGGCGCAGTTCAGCCAGCTCGCTGCCGTCACGGCCGAAGCAGTACAGGCGGACGTTATCTCCGGCGAGATACGGCTTCAGGGAGGAAAAATCAGCTGATTTACCGTCGCCGCCCAGCAGTAAATGCAGGGTGCCGTCAACGTGCAGACCGTTCAGCGCGGCCTCCGTGCTTCCGACGTTGGTAGCTTTGGAGTCGTTAATCCAGCGCACGCCGTTGTGCTCCAGCGCCAGCTGGAAACGGTGCGCCAGACCAGAAAACGTGGTTAACGCTTTCAGGCTGGAGGAGCGCGGCAGCCCTACTGCATCCGCCAGCGCCAGCGCCGCCAGGGCATTGGTATAGTTGTGCTGACCAGTGAGCTTCATCTCTTTCACGTTCAGCACTTTCTCACCCTTCACGCGCAGCCAGGTTTCGCCCAGCTGACGGTTCAGGTGGTAATCCCCCATCGTGATACCGAAGCTGATACAGCGATCGTCTGCACCGCGTACGGGCATGGTCAGCGCGTCATCGGCGTTTACAACGCAGACTTTGGCATTTTCATAAACGCGCAGCTTGGCGGCGCGGTACTGCTGCAGACCAAATGGATACCGATCCATATGATCTTCAGTCACGTTGAGGATCGTCGCCGCCGCAGCGTGCAGGCTGGAGGTCGTTTCCAGCTGGAAGCTGGAAAGCTCGAGAACATACAGCTCGCAGCCTTTATCCAGCAGCATCAGAGCGGGTAAACCAATGTTACCGCCAACGCCGACGTTCATGCCCGCCGCTTTCGCCATTTCACCCACCAGGGTGGTGACGGTGCTTTTACCGTTAGAACCGGTAATGGCGATAATAGGTGCCTGCGCTTCGCGGCAGAACAGCTCGATATCGCCGACAATCTCAACGCCCGCATCCGCAGCAGCGCTCAGCGAAGGATGCGCCAGCGCCATACCCGGGCTGGCGACAATCAGATCGGCTGCCAGCAGCCAGTCATCATTCAGACCACCAAGGTGGCGTTCAACCTGTTCCGGCAGTTTGTCCAGACCCGGCGGAGAGACACGCGTATCCATCACGCGTGGCGTCACGCCGCGTGCGAGGAAAAAGTCCACGCAGGAGAGCCCCGTGAGGCCCAACCCGATGATAACGACTTTTTTGCCCTGGTAATCTGCCATGATTAACGTACCTTCAGCGTTGCCAGGCCAATCAGCACCAGCATCAGCGAAATAATCCAGAAGCGCACAATCACGCGCGGCTCCGGCCAGCCTTTCAGTTCATAGTGGTGGTGAATCGGCGCCATACGGAAGATGCGCTGACCGCGCAGCTTGAAGGAACCGACCTGCAAAATCACCGACAGGGTTTCAACCACAAACACGCCGCCCATGATCACCAGCAGGAACTCCTGACGCAGCAGCACAGCGATAATGCCGAGCGCTCC
Organism: Enterobacter sp. E20; assembly: GCF_000801755.2. Taxonomy (NCBI): domain Bacteria; kingdom Pseudomonadati; phylum Pseudomonadota; class Gammaproteobacteria; order Enterobacterales; family Enterobacteriaceae; genus Enterobacter; species Enterobacter sp. E20. The sequence goes on along the minus strand of NZ_CP012999.1, from coordinate 749,875 downwards.
GCCCAAAGCCAGGGAACCGACGTCACCCATGAAGACCTGTGCCGGATAGGTGTTGAACCACAGGAAGCCCAGCCCCGCGCCGACAATCGCCGTACAGACGATCACCAGCTCACCCGCGTGGCGCAGATAAGGGATGTGCAGGTAGTTCGCAAAGTTCATGTTACCGGTCGCCCACGCCACCAGCGCAAAACCGGCGGCCACAAAGACGGTTGGCATAATGGCCAGGCCATCCAGACCGTCGGTCAGGTTAACGGCGTTGCCGGTACCGACAATCACAAAGTAGGCCAGCAGGATGTAGAACAGCCCCAGCTGCGGCATCACGTCTTTAAAGAACGGCACGACCAGCTCGGTGGCAGGCGTGTCTTTGCCTGCCAGATACAGCGCAAAGGCCACGCCCAGCGCGATCACCGACATCCAGAAATACTTCCAGCGCGCGATCAGGCCTTTGGTATCTTTGCGGACGACTTTGCGGTAATCATCCACAAAACCGATGATCCCGTAACCCACCAGTACCGTCAGAACGCACCAGACGTAAGGGTTGGAGGGATAGGCCCACAGCAACACGGAAACGACGATGGCGGTCAGGATCATGATCCCGCCCATGGTCGGCGTGCCGCGCTTGCTGAAGTGCGATTCCGGGCCGTCGTTACGCACAACCTGGCCGAAAGAGAGTTTTTGCAGACGGGCAATCATGCGCGGGCCCATCCACAACGAGATGAACAGCGCAGTCAGCAGGCTGACGATGGCGCGAAACGTCAGATACGAAAAGACGTTAAAGCCTGAATAATATTTGACCAAATGTTCGGCCAGCCAAACTAACATGTCCCGTTCTCCTGTAATGCGTGCACAACCTCTTCCATGGCGGCACTACGTGAACCTTTCACTAACACAGTCACAATTTGTTTTTCAGTAATCAACGCTTTAAGGCGCGCTATCAACGCGGCTTTATCAGCAAAATGCTCGCCAACGCCGCTGGCTTGGCTAATCGCCTGGCTCAGTTTTCCTGCGCTCAGCACGCAGTCCAGCCCCGCCGCTTTCGCCGCTTCACCGACCTGGGTATGGCAGGCTTCGCTTTCGTCGCCCAGCTCTGCCATATCGCCCACCACCATGATGCGGTAGCCCGGCATTTCAGATAACACCTGCACCGCCGCCGTCATTGAGCCCACGTTCGCGTTGTAGGAGTCGTCCAGCAGCAGCTTGTTTTCCGAAAGCTGAATCGGGAACAGACGTCCCGGCACGGCTTTCAGGTTCGCCAGCCCGGTCTTAATCGCTTCATGCGACGCGCCCACTGCCGTCGACAACGCCGCCGCCGCAAGCGCATTGGCGATATTATGGCGACCCGGCAGCGGCAGCAGCACATCTACGCCACCCGTTGGGGTGGTGAGGGTGAACTCCGTACCGTGCGACGTCACATGGATATTGGTCGCGGTAAAATCACTGTTGGCCGCATTCGGCGAGAAGCGCCAGGTTTTACGCGAACCAATAATGCTTTGCCAGTTCAGCCAGTCGTTGTTGTCGGCGTTCAGAATGGCGATACCGTCATCCGGCAGGCCGGTGTAAATCTCACCTTTGGCTTTCGCTACGCCTTCCAGCGAGCCAAAGCCTTCCAGATGCGCAGCCGCAAGGTTATTCACCAGCGCGGCTTCCGGGCGAGTCAGGCTCACGGTCCAGGCGATTTCGCCCTGGTGGTTTGCCCCTAACTCGATCACCGCAAATTCATGTTCTTTGGTCAGGCGGAGTAATGTCATCGGCACGCCGATGTCATTATTGAGGTTGCCCGCGGTATAAAGCGTATTCCCGCACTGGCTGAGGATCGCCGCCGTCATCTCTTTCACCGACGTCTTGCCTGATGAACCGGTCAAGGCGACAACGCGCGTAGGGACCTGCTGGCGAACCCAGGCGGCCAGCTCACCGAACGCGAGACGCGTATCTTTCACCACAATTTGTGGCAGATCGATATCAAGCTTGCGGCTGACGAGCAGCGCACCGGCGCCGTTCTCTTTGGCCTGTTCCGCAAAATCATGCGCGTCAAAACGCTCGCCTTTCAGCGCCACAAACAGACAGCCTGCGGTGATTTTGCGGGTGTCCGTCGTTACGGCATCAATGGTCAGGTCTTGCCCGCGCAGGTCGCCCTGCAGGATGGCAGCGGCCTGGCTTAACGTGATGCTAATCATGCCACGACTCCCAGCAGACGAGCTGCCGTTACGCGGTCCGAGTAGTCCAGACGGCGATTGCCAACGATCTGATAATCTTCATGGCCTTTGCCCGCCAGCAGGACAACATCATTCTCCTGCGCCTGCATGATGGTGTTGGTCACGGCTTCCGCACGGCCTTCCACCACGCGAGCGCGGCCCGCGTCCAGCATGCCCGCCAGAATGTCATTAATGATGGCGCGCGGCTCTTCGGTACGCGGGTTGTCATCGGTCACAACCGGAATATCTGCGAACTGCTCGGCAATAGCCCCCATCAGCGGGCGTTTGCCTTTATCGCGATCGCCGCCGCAGCCAAACACGCACCAGAGCTTACCGGCGCAGTGCAGGCGCGCCGCTTCCAGCGCTTTTTCCAGCGCGTCCGGCGTGTGGGCATAATCAACCACAACGGTCGGTTTGCCCGGCGCGCTGAACACTTCCATACGGCCGCAAACAGGCTGCAGACGCGCTGAGGTTTTCAGCAGTTCAGCCATCGGATAACCCAGCGCCAGCAGCGTTGCCAGCGCCAGCAGCAGGTTGCTGACGTTAAACGCGCCCATCAGGCGGCTTTCAATTTCGCCTTCACCCCAGGAAGAGGCAAAGCGGATTGTCGCCCCGCTGTCGTGATAATTCACCTCAACCGCCTTCAGCCAGCGGCCGTGGCAGTTCGGATTGATATGGTCTTCCATCGACACCGCAACCGCATCCGGCAGCTTCGCCAGCCAGCGGCGGCCCACTTCGTCGTCGGCGTTGATGATGGCTTGTCCGTAATGGTGAGTAGAGAACAGCAGCCATTTCGCGGCTTCGTAATGCTCCATATCTCCATGATAATCAAGATGATCGCGGCTCAGGTTGGTAAACACGGAAGCGGCAAATTTCAGCGCCGCGACGCGGTGCTGAACCAGACCGTGCGAAGAGACTTCCATCGCAGCAAAGGTTGCCCCCTGCCCTGCCAGACCGGCAAGCACATGCTGTACGTCTACCGCCGAGCCGGTGGTGTTTTCCGTCGGGCTCACTTTGCCCAGCAGGCCGTTACCCACGGTACCCATCACCGCACCGGTTTCTCCCAGCTGCTGGGCCCACTGCGCCATCAGCTGAGTGGTAGTGGTTTTACCGTTCGTACCCGTGACGCCTACCAGGCGCAGCTGGTCGGAAGGTTCGTGATAAAAACGTCCTGCCAGCGCGGAAAGACGCTCGTTTAACTGGCTGAGATAGATGACCGGCACCCCGTGCATTTCACGGATCTCACCGTCGGTTGCCTCATCTTTGGCCTCAGCAATAATGGCAGCCACACCTTGCGCAATCGCCTGCGGGATATAACGACGCCCGTCCGCCTGATGACCGACCACCGCCACAAAAAGATCGCCAGAAGCAGCCACGCGGCTGTCCAGTACCATCTCTCGCAGTGCTCGCTCCGGTGCATTTGGCACCCACGGAGCGAGAAGGTCGCGCAAATTACGATCTGCCACCTGTACCCTCGCCTTGATTAATTACAAATTCACTTTTTTCGCCCGTCGCCAGCGCATCCGGTTCGATGTTCATGGTGCGTAACACGCCGCCCATGATAGCCCCGAACACAGGCGCGGAGACGGCGCCGCCGTAGTATTTACCCGCCTGCGGATCGTTTATCACGACCACCAGCGCAAAACGCGGATTGCTTGCAGGCGCAACGCCTGCGGTATAGGCAATGTATTTGTTGATATAGCGGCCGTCCGGCCCTACTTTTTTCGCCGTACCGGTCTTGATGGCGATGCGATAACCTTTGATTGCCGCCTTCACGCCGCCGCCGCCGGGCAGCGCTACGCTTTCCATCATATGAACAACCGTACGGACGGTTGATTCCGGGAAGATACGCTCGCCGGGAACCGGTGGATCAACTTTGGTAATCGACAGCGGACGATAAACGCCATAGCTGCCGATCGTTGCGTAGACTCGCGCTAACTGTAACGGTGTCACCATTAGCCCGTAGCCGAAAGAGAAGGTGGCCCTCTCTATGTCAGACCACCGTTGTTTTTGAGGATATAAGCCACTGCGTTCTCCGACCAACCCCAAATTGGTCGCCTTTCCAAGTCCAAAACGTGAGTAAGTCTCTACTAACGCTGAGGACGGCATCGCTAACGCCAGCTTTGAAACACCGACGTTACTCGACTTCTGTAACACCCCGGTCAGGGTCAATTCGCTGTAGCGCGCCACGTCTTTGATCTCGTGGCCGTTAATTCGGTATGGAATGGTATTCAGGACGGTGTTTTCATTGACGATACCGCGCTGAAGGGCAGTCATGACCACCATCGGCTTAACGGTCGAACCCGGTTCGAACACGTCTGTGATGGTACGGTTACGCATAATATCCTTCTGCGTACCGGTGAGATTGTTAGGGTTGTAGGACGGGCTATTGGCCATCGCCAGCACTTCACCCGTGTTGACGTCGACTAACACGGCACTGCCCGATTCCGCTTTGTTGAAGGCCACGGCATTGTTCAGCTCGCGGTAAACCAGCGCCTGTAGTCGCTCATCAATACTCAGGGCCAGATTGTGTGCGGCCTGGCTGTCCGTAGAGGAAATATCCTCGATCACGCGACCATAGCGGTCCTTACGCACAATGCGCTCGCCGGGCTGGCCGGTGAGCCATTTATCAAAGCTTTTTTCAACGCCTTCAATCCCCTGGCTATCAACGTTAGTAAAGCCAATGAGGTGAGCAGTCACTTCGCCGGATGGATAGTAACGACGGGATTCTTCACGCAGATGGATCCCCGGCAGCTTCAATTTTTTGATGTAGTCCGCCATGTCAGGGTTCACCTGACGCGCCAGATAGATAAACCGCCCTCGCGGGTTCGTATTTACGCGCGAAGCTAACTGGTCCAGCGGCATCTTCAGCGCATCCGCAAGCGCCTTCCAGCGGTTATCAAGCGTGATCCCGCCAGCATCATGCAGTTCTTTAGGATCGGCCCAGATCGCCTTCACCGGCACGCTCACCGCCAGCGGACGACCCGAGCGGTCGGTGATCATCCCGCGAGATGTCGACACTTCCTGGACGCGCAGAGAGCGCATATCGCCCTGGCGTACCAGCATGTCAGGGGCGATGATTTGCAGCCAGGCCACGCGTCCCAGCAGGAAACCCAGAGCGAGTAAAATGCAGCCGCAAAGCAACGCAAAACGCCAACTAACAAAGTTGGCCTGTTCTTCCTGACGTTTTGGTTTTAGCGTTTTTGCCGCTGCTTTCATGCGTCGCGTTTTCCCTTATTTTTGTACTACGATATTTTCCTGCGAAGGATCAACATGCTGCAGCTGCAGCTTTTCCGTTGCGATCCGTTCAACCCGGCTGTGATCGCCGAGCGCGTTTTCTTCAAGGATCAGATTTCGCCATTCAATATCCAGCGCATCGCGTTCCAGTACCATCTGCTCGCGTTGCGCAGTCAATAAACGTGTATGGTGGGCGGTGGTCACCACCGTAACTGCCGTGACAATGATGCAAATGAACAGACAGAGTGGCAGTTTCCCAAACCGCAAAAGATCGTCGCCGATCACGCCAGGCAAGGCATGGCGCTCGTTGCTTCCTAACGAATCCTTAACTTTGCTTAGGGTCTCTGTCACTCTGCCGATCATGCGTTCGTCCTCTCTGCAACACGCAGCACTGAACTACGGGCGCGTGGATTCTCTGCCACTTCTTCTTCGCCCGGCATCAACTTGCCTAATGCTCGCAACTGACGGCCACCCAGCTTCCTGAGTTGTTCTTCCGTCATCGGCAGCCCCGCTGGCACCTGTGGACCGCGGCTTTGTTCACGCATAAAGCGTTTCACAATACGGTCTTCCAGCGAATGGAAGCTGATGATGGATAACCGCCCACCCGGGGCCAGCACGTCGAGCGAGCTTTTTAGCGCCAGCTCTATTTCCTCCAGTTCACTGTTTACCCAGATGCGAACCGCCTGGAAGGTACGGGTCGCGGGATGTTTGTGCTTATCCTTCACCGGTGTCGCCGCCGCGATCACTTCGGCCAACTCTTTGGTGCGGGTCATGGGCTCAATGCGATTGCGCTCAACGATGGCGCGCGCAATACGTTTGCCAAAGCGCTCTTCGCCAAACGTTTTGATGACCCATGCAATATCGGCTTCGTCAGCGGTCTGTAACCACTCAGCGGCAGACTGACCGCGCGTCGGGTCCATACGCATGTCCAGCGGACCATCACGCATAAAGGAGAAACCACGTTCAGCATCATCAAGTTGGGGTGAAGAGACGCCAAGATCGAGAAGAATCCCGTCGATCTTGCCCGTCAGGCCACGCTCGGCAACATAATCCGCGAGCGCAGAGAAAGGTCCATGCACGATGGAAAAGCGTGGGTCATTGATGGTTTGTGCAACGGCAATTGCCTGCGGATCGCGATCGATTGCCATCAGACGTCCTTCCTCTCCAAGCTGGGAGAGAATCAAACGCGAGTGACCACCGCGACCAAACGTGCCATCAATGTAGATGCCATCCGGACGAATATTCAGACCGTTTACGGCCTCGTCCAGTAACACCGTTTTGTGTTTATAATTTTCCATCATATTTATAGAGACAAGTCCTGCAGCCGTTCCGATAATGTCGCGGAATCAGACTGCTCAGCGTCGATATCTTCCTTGACCTGTTGATACCAGGTCGTTTCATCCCACAGTTCAAACTTGTTGAACTGCCCGACCAGCATCACTTCTTTGGTCAGACCGGCATGTTGCCGCAACACAGGGGCAATCAGTAACCGCCCTGCGTTATCCATCTGACATTCACTGGCATGTCCCAATAACAGCCGCTGCACGCGGCGTTCCTGCGGGTTCATGCTCGACAGTCGCGACAGCTTTTGCTCAATAATTTCCCATTCAGGCAAGGGGTAAAGCAGCAGGCAGGGGGAGTTAATGTCAATGGTGCAAACCATTTGACCCGCAGCGTTCTCAATCAGCTGGTCGCGGTATCGGGTTGGTACCGATAAACGCCCTTTGCTGTCGAGATTGACTAACGTAGCTCCACGGAACATGCCAGTCTCACCCCTCCTCACCACTTTAACCCACAAATTCCCACCTAAAGGAGTTTACGGAGCGAGGGAAAAGCTTGTCAAGCCAGGACTCTCCCTATAAGGACCCGAAAGCCCTCTATTTACAGAGATAAACAGTCCTGGTTAATAACTGCACAACTGGCGAGGCAAAATTAACGTTATGAATATTTGTAAGAAAAAAACCGAATATGCACACTAGCGTTAAAGCTCACTCAATATCATCGCAGATAAATATAAAGTGTCAGTTTGCGACGCGGGCAGCATTTTATGACAGATTCTCAGGGGATAACAGCGCCAGATTCATCCAGGTGCCCGGTAAGCGCGGAGGTTGCCACGTAAGCTGAAGCAGTAAGAGGAAAAACGTCTGAATATTCATCGACCGAAGAGGGTTTGTAACAAAATAATACAAAGATAGCTGTTTAAAATCGCCCGCATGTTCTTTAAAAGGACAATTTAAAAGCCAGAATGAATTAAAAAAATAGGCGATTACGATCCCGCAAGAATTATCCTAATTTCTCTCCGGGAATTATCTGCACGAATAATCACAGCAAAATGGGGCAGATTTCTCCGCCCCGTCATTTCATTTTTGGCGGCTTAAAATTCCGCGATGGTAGAGATTACGTTTGATACGCGTCAGACCCGGCTTCGGTTTGCGCGGCTCATCCAGGCTTGCCAGCACAATCTCAAGCACGCGTTCAGCCACATCGCGGTGACGCTGTGCTACCGCCAGCACCGGGCACTGCAGGAAGTCGAGCAGCTCATTATCCCCGAACGTGGCAATTGCCAGGTCGGAGGGCAGTTTACCTTCACGACGTAAGGTCACATCCATGACACCCTGCAACAGCGCAAATGACGTGGTGAACAGCGCCTGAGGCATCGGATGCGTTTCCAGCCATTTCTCAAACAGCTGCGCTGCGGCTTCGCGTTCGTAGCTGTTGGCATAGAGGTAGTGAACCTCGCGCGGATCGTCTTTCCAGGCGGTTCTGAATCCCTGCTCACGCAGGAAGCTCACGGAAAGCTCGGGCAACGCGCCAAGATATAGCACTGTTTCAGCGGGGAACGTTCTGAGCTCTGCGGCCAGCATTTCGGCATCATCCTGATCCGCACCCACGACGCTGGTGAAATGCTCGCGATCGAGCGCGCGGTCCAGCGCAACGATTGGGAACGGGTCGTTCGCCCAGCGCTGGTAGAACGGATGCTCTGGCGGCAAGGAGGTCGACACGATGATGGCATCCACCTGGCGCTGGAGCAAATGCTCAATGCAACGCATTTCGTTGTCGGGCTGGTCTTCCGAGCAGGCAATCAGCAATTGATAGCCGCGCTGGCGCGCCTGACGTTCAAGATAATTGGCGATACGGGTATAGCTGGTGTTTTCCAGGTCAGGGATCACCAGACCAATAGAGCGGGTACGCCCGGCACGCAGACCGGCTGCGACAGCATTCGGATGGTAGTTATGCTCACGAACCACCGCCATAACTTTTTCAACGGTCTTGTCGCTGACACGGTACTGCTTTGCTTTACCGTTAATCACATAGCTGGCCGTTGTTCGTGAGACGCCGGCTAGCCGGGCGATTTCATCCAGTTTCACAATTGCCCCTTAAAAAAAGAAAAGAGTCCATGGCCCTGTCAAGGTTATGGTTAAATCTTTTAACATCTAAACGCAGAAAAGACTTCGCGGCAACCGCTTTTATCTGCGTTGTCGGCTGATTACGCAAAAAAAAGCCCGGCTTTGGTGACCGGGCAGAAAGAGGCGAACCTTTTTGACAACTAACGCATGATTTTCTCGCCGCGTGACAGACCTACGACACCCGATCTCGCCACCTCGACAATTTTTGCAACGTCCCGCACGGACGCGAGGAAAGCATCCAGCTTGTCGCTTGTCCCGACCAGCTGCACAGTATAAAGAGAAGGCGTGACGTCGATAATTTGTCCGCGGAAAATATCCGCATTGCGTTTGACTTCATCACGCCCGTAGCCACTGGCCTGGATTTTCACCAGCATGACCTCACGCTCAACGTAGGCCCCCTGCCCCAGCTCGCTCACGCGCAGTACGTCGACCAGCTTATGCAGCTGTTTTTCAATTTGCTCAAGCACTTTGGCATCGCCGACGGTTTGGATCGTCATACGCGACAGCGTCGGGTCTTCCGTCGGGGCAACGGTCAGGCTTTCAATGTTATAGCCGCGCTGCGCAAAAAGGCCAATGACGCGCGACAGTGCGCCAGACTCGTTTTCCAGTAAAACAGATAATATCCGGCGCATATCAGGTTCTCTCCGTTTTGCTTAACCACATTTCATCCATACCACCACCACGAATATGCATCGGATAAACGTGCTCGGTCCCATCAACAATCACATCCATAAAGACGAGGCGGTTGTTTTTTACGTGCTCAAGCGCTTGTGCGAGCTTCGTTTCCAGCTCAGCCGGATCGGTCACCCGCATGCCTACATGACCATAAGCTTCAGCAAGACGAACAAAATCCGGCAGCGATTTCATGTAGGACTGAGAGTGGCGGCCAGAGTAGATCATATCCTGCCACTGCTTCACCATACCGAGATACCCGTTATTCAGGTTCAGCACCAGTACCGGCAGTTCATATTGCAGCGCGGTAGAAAGCTCCTGAATGTTCATCTGAATACTGCCGTCCCCCGTCACGCAGACGACGGTTTCGTTCGGTAGCGCCAGCTTCACGCCCAGCGCGGCAGGCAGACCAAAGCCCATGGTTCCTAAACCACCGGAGTTGATCCAGTGTCGCGGTTTATCAAACGGGTAATACAGGGCGGCAAACATCTGATGCTGCCCCACGTCTGAGGTCACGTACGCCTCACCTTTCGTCAGTCGCCACACCGCTTCAATGACCGCCTGCGGCTTAATATTTTCACTTTGCGTGTCATATTTCAGGCACTGACGCGCGCGCCATTGTTCAATCTGCTGCCACCAGTCGCGGATCTCATCCAGCGGCTGGGTTGCACTCTCCTGGGTCAGCAGATCCAGCATTTGCTCCAGAACCTGCCGGGCATCACCGACGATCGGCACATCAGCCGACACCGTTTTTGAAATTGACGTTGGATCGATATCAATGTGCAGCACGGTAGCGTTCGGGCAATACTTCGCCAGATTGTTGGTGGTGCGATCGTCAAAGCGCACGCCGACGGCAAAGATCACATCGGAATGATGCATCGTCATGTTGGCTTCATAGGTACCGTGCATACCCAGCATTCCCAGCGCCTGACGATGGGTGGCAGGGAACGCCCCCAGCCCCATCAGCGACGACGCAACGGGAAGGTTAAGCTTTTCAATCAGTTCACGAAGCTGGGCTTCACAGGCAGAGTTGATCGCCCCGCCACCGACATAGACCACCGGTTTTTTGGCTGCCAGAAGCGTTTGCAACGCTCGCTTGATCTGACCTTTATGCCCCTGCGTTGTGGGATTATAAGAGCGCATGCTGACCGATTCCGGCCAGACATAAGGCAGCTTGTTTGCAGGATTGAGAATATCTTTAGGCAGATCGACCACCACCGGTCCCGGGCGTCCGCTCGCCGCCAGCCAGAAGGCTTTTTTCAGTATGCCGGGAATGTCTTCTGTTTGCTTGACCAGGAAGCTGTGCTTCACAACGGGACGCGAAATCCCAACCATGTCGCACTCCTGAAACGCATCGTAGCCAATCAGTGAGGTTGCCACCTGCCCGGAGAGGATCACCAGCGGGATAGAGTCCATATAGGCCGTCGCAATCCCGGTAATGGCGTTTGTCGCGCCGGGGCCAGACGTGACTAACACCACGCCCACTTCACCCGTCGCACGTGCCAGGCCGTCAGCCATGTGTACCGCCGCCTGCTCGTGACGTACCAGAACATGGTCAATGCCCCCAACCGTATGCAGCGCATCATAAATATCGAGGACCGCACCGCCAGGGTAGCCGAACACTTGCTTTACGCCCTGATCGATCAGCGACCGAACGACCATTTCCGCGCCAGACAACATCTCCATGCTTTGCCTCCAGGCATTTTGTTATAGACGGACTGCCGAATTCATTTCCGCACCGTCTTACGATTGGGATGAACCAATCTTATATTTTGCAGAGTGTTCTTTACCTTAACCGCTCGTTATGAGGCAGGCAATTAGCAAACCCGGGGAGATAAACGGTGCGTAAAGCAGAAAAAGCAGCCGTTCACAGAAGATATGGTTAATTCCTCTGGGAATAGAGAGTGAGGTGATAAATCATCGCTGAAAAGCGCGACAATGCAGGAAATCATCTATTTTTGCGTGCCGTAGAGCAGCCAAAAAAAAATCATCACAGAAGAAAATAGCAGTTATCTAAAAAAACTCAGGATAAATCACATAAACCGATGCGATTTATCCTGATGCGTTTATCGGCGACAGATGCCAACCAGCAACTCTTCCATCCACTGATGTCCTTTATCCCGGCCCGCTGCTTCATGCCAGGAAAGATAACAGGTACGGCTATTTAGCTTGAGCGGCAGAGGTAAAATTTGCAGATTTAAAGGGTCAGAAAACTCATCTGCCAGCCAGCGCGGCGCAATTGCCACCAGCTGTGTCTGGGAAACCACGTTTAATACGCTGACCATGGCCATGCCCTGATAAGCCACGCTCGCCTGTTTATCCGCAGTGTCATACCACGGCAGGCTAAAGGAAGCATATCTGTCGAGCGCAACAACGGCGTGTTGCTCGTTATAAACATCGTTTTCTCGCAGCGGAGAATTCAGGCGCGGGTGTTTTTTACTGGCGACCAAAACCATTTCATCTTTAAACAGCTGCACGCAGGAAAATTCCGGACGACGGAACTCTTCATACCCCAGAACGAATTCGATCTCCTGATAACGCAACTGATGTTCCGTGTTTTGATTCAGGGATGATTTAAAAACAAGATTGATATTGGGGGCGATCTCCTCAACTTTATTATAGATAATCGACGTTAAATAATTATCTAAAGGGCTACAGACACAAAGATGGAATACGCGCTCGCTGCTTAAGGGTTCAAAGCCCGATCCCGGCAGCTCATTTTGGACCAGTTGCAACGCCTGACGAATGGAGCCAAACAGCTGGAATGCGCGCGCCGTAGGCTGGATCCCCCTCCCGTATCGAACAAATAATTCGTCGTTAAACATAAGCTTAAGCCTGGCAACGGCATTACTCACGGCAGGTTGTGACATCCCCAAGGTTTGGGCAGCGCGGGTGATATTCTGTTCCTGCATGACAGCATCAAACACCGTCAGAAGATTCAGATCCACCGTGCGTAACTGTGGTTTAATCCCATCAGTAGCTTGAGGTTGTTTAATATTATTTTCTGGCACTTCTGACTCCACTGTCACGCTACACCCCTTTGCCAACGTACGGTAATAATCCTGAAAAATATCATTTATCATGCAAATACGATCAGCGAAAGAGAATTATTTAAAATTCGGAATAAATAAAGACTTTATATTAACGAAAATTAATGAAAAAAACTGATATGTTTGACTTTAGGATTTAAATGAAACCATAAATCAAACCAATATACAATTGCCGTCAGGTTAATGATGACTTAAGCATTATTAAACTATTATTACTATCGCCCTACAGTTAGTTAACAACCTGTTATCTCTGTTCGCTTTTCAGCGTTTCGAAATAGATTCACTGCATTTATAACTTTATGATATCAAAACCCTTTAAGCACCAGGCATCCTCTTCAAAACATTTCACTCATTTTTAAACATTTATATTTATTGGTATCTGCAACTCTTTTCTCAAGTCCAAAATTAGACAATTAATCGGGTCAAAAAAGCTAAAACCAGCACAATTAGCTAAAGTGAATACCCGGTTGATTCCATCTGTCGGGCCCGTTTTCATCCTCAGGGGTTGACATGAACAACCGTATCCAGTACCACTAAAAGCATATTGAATTTAACGGAGCACGATTCATGACACGCACCATTCGTTTCACCGGTCTACTACTACTAAACGCATCCACTGTGCGCGGTAGACTGGCGGGCGAAATTCAGCGTTGAATCGTCACCAGTAAGACTAGAAACCCGCGCCACTGCGCGGGTTTTTTTATGCTCGTAGCAAGGCGCCCTAAGACTGACAAGGACCTAACCCATGAGCCAGCAAGTCATTATTTTCGATACAACTTTACGTGACGGTGAACAGGCATTACAGGCAAGCCTGAGTGTAAAAGAGAAACTGCAGATCGCGCTGGCTCTCGAACGTATGGGTGTTGACGTGATGGAGGTCGGTTTCCCTGTCTCTTCCCCAGGTGATTTCGAATCCGTACAGACCATTGCGCGCACCATTAAAAACAGCCGCGTCTGTGCCCTGGCGCGCTGCGTAGAGAAAGACATCGACGTCGCCGCCGAGTCGCTGAAGGTCGCCGAAGCGTTCCGTATCCACACCTTTATTGCTACCTCGCCTATGCACATCGCAACCAAGCTGCGCAGCACGCTGGATGAGGTGATTGAGCGCGCGGTCTACATGGTTAAACGCGCACGCAACTATACCGATGACGTTGAGTTCTCCTGTGAAGATGCGGGCCGTACGCCAATCGAAGACCTGGCGCGCGTTGTGGAAGCCGCCATCAACGCGGGCGCGAAAACCATCAACATCCCGGACACCGTCGGCTACACCATGCCGTTTGAGTTCTCCAACATCATCACCGGCCTGTATGACCGCGTGCCGAATATTGATAAAGCAATTATCTCCGTCCACACCCACGATGATTTGGGTCTGGCCGTAGGCAATGCCATCGCCGCCGTCCACGCTGGCGCGCGTCAGGTAGAAGGCGCGATGAACGGTATCGGCGAACGCGCGGGCAACTGTTCGCTGGAAGAAGTGATCATGGCGATCAAAGTGCGCAAAGACATCATGGACGTGCACACCCGCATCAATCACAACGAAATCTGGCGCACCAGCCAGACCGTCAGCCAGATTTGCAACATGCCCATTCCGGCTAACAAAGCGATTGTCGGTACCGGCGCCTTCGCGCACTCCTCCGGTATCCACCAGGATGGCGTCCTGAAAAATCGCGAAAACTACGAAATCATGACCCCGGAATCCATCGGCCTGAATCAGGTGCAGTTGAACCTGACCTCCCGTTCCGGTCGCGCGGCGGTTAAACACCGTATGGAAGAGATGGGTTATAAGGACAGCGATTACAACATGGATCAGCTGTACGACGCGTTCCTGAAGCTGGCCGACAAAAAAGGCCAGGTGTTCGACTATGACCTGGAAGCGCTGGCCTTTATTAACAAGCAGCAGGAAGAGCCGGAGCACTTCCGTCTGGATTACTTCAACGTACAGTCCGGCTCCAGCGACATCGCCACCGCCTCGGTCAAACTGGCCTGCGGCGATGAAATTAAAGCAGAGGCCGCTAACGGTAACGGCCCTGTCGATGCCATCTACCAGGCGATTAATCGCGTCACCGAGTACGACGTTGAGCTGGTGAAATATGACCTGACGGCCAAGGGCCACGGCAAAGATGCACTGGGTCAGGTCGACATTGTTGTTACCCATAATGGCCGCCGCTTCCATGGCGTGGGCCTGGCGACCGATATCGTTGAATCCTCCGCGAAAGCGATGGTGCATGTTCTGAACAACATCTGGCGCGCCGCCGAAGTCGAAAAAGAGTTGCAACGCAAAGCTCAGAATAAAGAGAACAACAAGGAAACCGTGTAATGTCGAAGAATTACCATATTGCTGTGTTGCCGGGCGACGGTATTGGTCCGGAAGTGATGGCACAGGCGCTGAAAGTACTGGAAGCCGTTCGCGCGCGTTTTGCGATGAAAATCACCACCAGCCACTATGACGTGGGCGGTATTGCGATTGATAACCACGGTACGCCGCTGCCAAAAGCAACCGTGGAAGGCTGCGAAAATGCCGATGCCGTGCTGTTTGGTTCCGTCGGTGGCCCGAAATGGGAACACCTGCCGCCGGCAGAGCAGCCAGAGCGCGGCGCGCTGCTGCCGCTGCGTAAACATTTCAAACTGTTCAGCAACCTGCGTCCGGCGAAGCTGTATCAGGGTCTGGAAGAGTTCTGCCCGCTGCGCGCGGATATCGCCGCCAATGGTTTCGACATTCTGTGCGTGCGTGAACTGACCGGCGGGATCTATTTCGGTCAGCCAAAAGGACGCGAAGGCAGCGGACAACACGAGAAAGCGTTCGATACCGAGGTGTATCACCGTTTCGAAATCGAGCGTATCGCCCACATCGCGTTCGAGTCGGCGCGCAAACGCCGCCATAAAGTGACCTCCATTGATAAAGCGAACGTGCTGCAGTCTTCCATTTTGTGGCGCGAGATCGTCAGCGAAGTCGCTAAGCAGTACCCGGACGTCGCGCTGTCGCACATGTACATCGACAACGCGACCATGCAGCTGATTAAAGATCCGTCCCAGTTTGACGTGCTGCTGTGCTCCAACCTGTTCGGCGATATCCTCTCTGACGAGTGCGCAATGATCACCGGCTCGATGGGCATGCTGCCCTCCGCAAGCCTGAATGAAGAAGGCTTTGGCCTGTACGAGCCTGCGGGCGGCTCCGCGCCGGATATTGCAGGCAAAAACATTGCCAACCCTATTGCGCAGATCCTCTCCCTGGCCCTGCTGCTGCGCTACAGCCTGGATGCAGGCGATGCGGCAACCGCAATTGAAAACGCCATTAACCGGGCGTTAGAAGAAGGCGTCCGTACCGGTGATTTGGCACGCGGCACGGCGGCAGTCAGTACCGATGAAATGGGCGACATCATTGCCCGCTATGTCGCTGAAGGGGTGTAATCATGGCTAAGACGTTATATGAAAAGTTGTTTGATGCGCACGTTGTTTACGAGGCACCGAACGAAACCCCGCTGCTGTACATTGACCGTCATCTGGTACACGAAGTGACTTCTCCTCAGGCATTTGACGGCCTGCGCGCGCACAAGCGTCCGGTACGTCAGCCGGGTAAAACCTTCGCGACGATGGATCACAACGTTTCCACCCAGACCAAAGACATCAATGCCTCGGGTGAGATGGCGCGTATCCAGATGCAGGAGCTGATTAAGAACTGCAATGAATTTGGCGTTGAGCTGTACGACCTGAACCATCCGTATCAGGGCATCGTCCACGTGATGGGGCCTGAACAAGGGATCACCCTGCCGGGCATGACCATCGTCTGCGGGGACTCCCATACCGCGACCCACGGCGCGTTTGGCGCTCTGGCTTTCGGGATTGGCACTTCCGAGGTGGAACATGTGCTGGCAACGCAGACCCTGAAACAGGGCCGCGCCAAAACCATGAAGATTGAAGTGAAGGGTAAAGCCGCACCGGGTATTACCGCAAAAGACATCGTGCTGGCCATCATCGGTAAAACCGGCAGCGCAGGCGGCACCGGCCATGTTGTTGAGTTCTGCGGGGAAGCCATCCAGGCGCTGAGCATGGAGGGACGCATGACCCTGTGCAATATGGCCATTGAGATGGGCGCAAAAGCCGGTCTGGTCGCGCCGGACGAAACCACCTTCAACTACGTGAAGGGTCGTCTGCACGCGCCGAAAGGTCAGAATTTTGACGACGCGGTCGCGTACTGGAAAACCCTGAAAACCGACGATGGCGCAGCCTTTGACACCGTCGTCACGCTGCAGGCAGAAGAGATTGCGCCTCAGGTGACCTGGGGCACCAATCCGGGCCAGGTGATTTCCGTTAACGACAATATCCCTGACCCGGCATCCTTTACCGATCCGGTCGAGCGCGCCAGTGCGGAAAAAGCGCTGGCCTACATGGGGCTGAAGCCCGGCGTGCCGTTGACCGATGTCGCCATTGATAAAGTCTTTATCGGTTCCTGCACCAACTCCCGTATCGAAGATTTGCGTGCCGCCGCCGAAATTGCCAAAGGCCGCAAAGTGGCGCCAGGCGTGCAGGCGCTGGTAGTACCTGGCTCCGGCCCGGTGAAAGCCCAGGCGGAAGCCGAAGGTCTGGATAAGATCTTTATCGAAGCGGGCTTCGAGTGGCGTCTGCCCGGCTGCTCCATGTGTCTGGCCATGAACAACGATCGCCTGAATCCGGGCGAGCGCTGCGCCTCCACCAGCAACCGTAACTTTGAAGGCCGTCAGGGCCGCGGTGGGCGCACCCATCTGGTCAGCCCGGCAATGGCCGCCGCTGCGGCAGTCACCGGCCATTTCGCCGATATTCGCAGCCTGAAATAAGGAGACAATCATGGCAGAGAAATTTACCCAACATACGGGCCGGGTTGTCCCGCTGGACGCCGCTAACGTCGATACTGACGCTATTATTCCAAAACAGTTTCTGCAGAAAGTGACGCGTACCGGTTTCGGCGCACATCTGTTTAACGACTGGCGTTTCCTGGACGATAAGGGAGAAGTGCCTAATCCGGAATTCGTTCTGAACTTCCCGGAATATAAAGGCGCCTCCATTTTGCTGGCACGCGAAAACTTTGGCTGCGGCTCATCCCGTGAACACGCGCCGTGGGCGCTCACCGACTACGGTTTTAAAGTGGTCATTGCCCCAAGCTTCGCGGATATTTTTTACGGTAACAGCTTCAACAACCAGCTGCTGCCCGTCACGCTGAGCGATGAACAGGTCGATGAGTTGTTCGCGCTGGTTAAGGCGAATCCGGGCATTTCGTTTGAAGTGGATCTGGAAGCAGAAGTGGTGAAAGCCGGGGATAAGACCTACAGCTTCAGCATTGATGCGTTCCGCCGTCACTGCATGCTTAACGGTCTGGACAGCATTGGTTTAACTCTCCAGCACGACGCGGCGATTGCCGCTTACGAAAACAAACAACCTGCATTTATGAAATAACCCTCCGGCCTGCAGTCCACTCTGCAGGCCGCGTTTTATCCCGATCCCCCCTCCTTCTGTAAATACTTCCCAAACCCAGCCAATAATGACGTTATATTTAATGTCAATTTAATGTTTCCTGCGCAGAATAACCGCTCAATCAGCTGGCAGCGGAAATAATCATGGAAAAGAAAAATGGAAACAAGTCTCATATCCGTTCTCGGGAAATACATAAATGCACATTAGTGAGCGTAATAACAAATAGTTTACTCACCGCCTTTCAGATACTTGCAGGGATATTCTCCGGCTCACAAGGTTTAATTGCTGATGGGATTCACTCTCTTTCCGATTTATCCTCCGACTTTGTCGTTCTGATTGCGAATAAAAAGAGTCAGAAAGCCTCTGATATCGATCATCATTATGGTCATCTGCGTTTCGAAAACGGTGCAAAGCTCATTATTGGCGCTATTCTGCTGCTTGTGGGGGTCGGGATGCTCTGGTCCGCAGGCAATAAACTGCTTCACCCCGAGACGCATCAGCTGGTGAAAGGGGCCGCGCTGTGGGTGGCGATTCTGGCGCTGGTGGTAAAGGAAAGCCTGTTCAGATACATGTTTGCCACGGGAAAACGTATTCAGTCCTCTCTGCTGATAGCCAATGCCTGGCATGCCCGCTCTGACGCAGCGTCGTCAGTGGTTGTCGCCATCGGCATTGCCGGGAATTTAGTGGGCTTTCACGCGATGGACCTCATTGCGGCCCTGATTGTCGGAGTGTTCATCGCCCATATGGGTTACAAATTTGCTGCCGATGCCCTGCACGATCTGATGGACCGCTCGCTTGAGCCCGAGCTGGAGCACGACATCAAAACGTGTCTTCTCGCAACCGAGGGCGTCACCGGACTCCATGATTTAAAAACCCGCAAGATGGGTGATTTAGCTCTTGTCGATGTTCATCTTGAAGTAAACGGCGAATTAAGCGTAAAAGAAGGACATCAGATTGCTGTGAATGCCAGAAATAATGTGATGCAAAAATTCAATGTGCTGAACGTGATGACGCATATTGATCCTGCCCGCTAATCGAAACGCATAAATACAGCGTGACGCAACCGACCGTTAAGGTTTCGTTAATTAATCTGCGTCACACTGCAACGCATCAGCTCTCTCATTATTGAGGTAAAAAGCGATGAACCCAACATTACGCGATACGCTTCCCCATAAAGAAACGCCTTTTCTTCGCATACTGCACATTCTTGTGGCCGTACTGGTCCTCGCCCAGATTATCAATTCTAATTTCACCGAAAGTGAAGCCCTCCACGAATCCGGGCTGAACGGAATTGTCACCTGGATCCATGTTATCTCCGGATTTGGTTTAATTTTTTGTGGCATTGCCATGATGGCATGGATGTTAACCCAGCGCGGATTTAAGTATTACTTCGCCTGGCTGGCGCTGGATTTTCGCGGAATTGTTGACGATATTCGCACCCTCGCGCAGCGTCAGCTTCCTGACGCGCATGCCGGCGGTATGGCAGCAACGGTGCAAGGTCTGGGCGTGCTGGCGCTGCTGGGCGTTGCACTCTGCGGCGCGGCCTGGTTCGTGCTGAACGCCACGCTCGGGCCGGTTTCGTCCGTGACGGAATCCGTCTTGGATTTGCATAAATTCCTGACGGTCTTTATTGAGACATATTTCTGGGCACACGGCTTCATGGGCCTCGTTCATATGTACCTGACGCTACGCGCGCAGCGTAAATATCAGTATTCAGAATAAAACGGTTCACAGAGCCCGGCGTTCCCGGGCTCCGTTTCGTTCATCCGATCACACGTCTTTTACGCGGCAGGTCAGCAGAAGCGTCACGACGGATAGCGCCGCAATCATCCAGTAGACAGACGCATGCCCGTAGCTTTGCGCCAGCGCCCCCTGAATCACGCCCGCCAGAATCACCCCGGTTGAAATGCTGTTGGTAAAAAGCGTGGTCGCCGAGCCGGCACGACCGGGCATGAGATCCTGAAACCAGAGCATGCCGATCCCGGCAACAATCCCAATAAACACGGCGTTAAACAGCTGCAGCACCAGCAACGCTTCCCGCGAATGGAAAAGGATCAGCCCCGCGTAGAACAGCACCCCGGCCGCCACGGCGACAATCATCATCCTGCGCTTTCCAAAGCGCTTAACGTAGTAACCCGCCAGAATCATTGCCGGAATTTCCAGCCCGGCGGCAGTTCCCATTAAGATCCCCGCGAGCTTGTCCGGCAGGCCCAGATCGCTGCTGATCCACAGCGGCATATCGATGATGTACATGGTGTTGCAGGTCCACATCAGCGTGGAGGCAATAAACAGCATGCGGACGTTTTTGTCCTGCCAGCCGCTCACCTCGGTGACAGGTTTATCCGTCGTCTGTTCGACGCGCGCCACGGACGGCAGCGCGAAGGCAATCAGCGCCAGGCTGATGACAAAAATCCCGGCGGCGATGGAAAACATGGTGGTAAAGCCGTAGTTCAACGCCAGCATGAAGGCCAGCGGCGGACCAATGACCCACGCCAGCGAAAGCTGGGCGCGCATCACCGAGCTGAACATCACCACTTCACGCGCCGAGTTATCCGCATATTCACGGGCCAGCGCGAACAGCTGCGGCATGGCGGTGTTCGCCAGTGACGCCAGCAGCACGCCGCAGGTAATGAGCGTCAGATAATGACGGTTGAAGGCAAAGAGCAGCGCGTTTCCCACGGCCATGGCGCAGCAAAAGAGGATCAGCCTGCGGCGATCGCCCTGGCTGTCCGATCGTTTCGCCAGCGCGAGGCTGACCAGGATCCCGGCAATGGCGTTAACGGTGTAAAACAGGCCGACCCAAAACGGCTGCGCCCCCACCTCACGGCTGAGAAACAGGCTCAGCGTCGGCGCCTGCAGCGCCCCCGCCACGCCCATCATAAAGGCCACCAGCATAAAAGCGGCATACACGCCGTTCAGGCGTCGCCCCATCGTCATCAACCAGAGCATGCGCAAGTCCTTGTGAAAGCGAATCGAAATTGGGTGAATAGTAAACGAAAAAAGCCAGCAAAAACATTTTGCTGGCGGGTGATAAGCACCAATACTCAGTCACACATGATCGAGGCGAGTTAGCGGGAAGAGGTCGGTGTTGTAACGTCCCACTGCATCAATTCTTCTAACGTTTTCAGCCGTTGCTCTGCACACCGGCGGGCCAGCCAGGACGATCCTTTTGTCGCTGAAAAGTACTGCTGATAAAACTGACGTGCGGTAGACCTCTTCATAATTTACCTCCTCGCTTCATCGGGGAGAATTATTGGCCTAATATAGGGATAAATAAATTGCTGGTTTTTTGTCAGGAGTTCCCCTTTTATGCCTTCCGGTCGTCTGCAACAACAGTTTATCCGCCTCTGGCAGTGCTGCGAGGGGCAATCGCAGGAGACTACGCTCAACGAGCTGGCTGACCTGCTTAGCTGCTCCCGCCGCCATATGCGCACGCTGCTCAATACCATGCAGCAACAGGGCTGGTTAAGCTGGGAAGCGGAGGCGGGACGCGGCAAACGTTCGCGGCTGACCTTCCTCTATACCGGACTGGCGCTGCAGCAGCAGCGCGCGGAAGATCTGCTCGAGCAGGACCGCATCGATCAGCTGGTCCAGCTGGTGGGCGACAAAGCCGCCGTGCGCCAGATGCTGGTTTCCCATCTCGGGCGCAGCTTTCGTCAGGGCCGCCACATTCTGCGGGTGCTCTACTACCGTCCGATGAAAAATCTGTTGCCCGGCACGGCCTTACGCCGCTCAGAAACCCACATGGCCCGGCAAATCTTCAGCGGCCTGACGCGGATAAATGAGGAAAACGGGGAACTGGAGGCGGATATCGCGCACCACTGGCAGCAGCTTTCCCCGCGCCACTGGCGCTTCTTTTTACGCCCCGGCATCCACTTTCACCACGGCCGCGAGCTGGAAATGCACGACGTCATCGCCTCCCTGGAACGTGCCCGCAGGCTACCGCTCTACTCGCATATCTCCCGCATCCACTCCCCCACGGCCTGGACGCTGGATATTGAGCTGTCGCAGCAGGATAAGTGGCTTCCCTGGCTGCTGGGCTACGTGCCGTCGATGATTTTGCCCGGCGAGTGGGAATCAATGAACAATTTTGCCAGCCTGCCGATTGGCACCGGGCCCTACTCCGTGTCCCGCAATAACAGCAACCAGCTGAAAATCCGCGCGTTCGACGACTACTTTGGCTATCGGGCGCTCATCGACGAAGTGAACGTCTGGGTATTGCCGGATCTCAATGAAGACCTGAGCTGCGGGCTAACGCTGGAAGGCCCCACCACGGGAGAAAAGGCCGTGGAGAGTCGCCTCGAGGAAGGGTGTTACTATCTCCTGTTTGACCGCCGCACCCACCGTGGGGCAAACCAGGCCGTCCGCAAGTGGGTCAGCCACGTTTTGTCCCCTTCCAATCTGATTTACCATGCGGAAGAGCAGTACCAGACATACTGGTTCCCGGCGTACGGCCTGCTTCCGCGCTGGCACCACGCCCGCCCGGTGCACTGCGACAAACCCGCAGGGCTGGAGTCCATCACCCTGACCTACTACCGCGAACACGTGGAGCATCGTTTTATCGCCAGAATCATGACCCGGCTGCTGGCAGCCGAGGGGGTCACGTTAGAGGTCAGGGAAGTGGACTATGACGAATGGCATCAGGGGGAGATAGCCAGTGATATCTGGCTCAACAGCGCCAACTTTACCCTGCCGCTCGATTTTTCCCTTTTCTCGCATCTGTATGAAGTCCCGCTGATCCAGCACTGCATCGACCGTGACTGGCAGCAGGATGCCGCCCTGTGGCGCGCGGGCGAAATGAATCTTGCAGCGTGGTGCCAGCAGCTTCTGGCCGAGCAGGCGATCGTACCCTTGATCCACCACTGGCTGATGATCCAGGGCCAGCGCAGCATGCGCGGCCTGCGGATGAACCCCCTGGGCTGGTTTGATTTTAAATCCGCCTGGTTTGCGCCGCCGGAGCCATAACGCTTTCGTAATATTCACCAAATCATTACAATAGCGCCGTTCTCAACGGGGTGCTGCATCACAGATGTGCGCTGAGATAATACCCGTCGAACCTGATCCGGATAACGCCGGCGAAGGGATTTGAGGCTGTCTCTCAAAATCCTTTGCCACTCAACTTTGAGGTGCAAAGTGTTAAAAAAAGTTCTCCCCCTGCTGGCGCTGTTTGCGCTGCCTGCTTTTGCCAAGCCCGTCCTGACGGTCTACACCTATGACTCCTTCTCTGCCGACTGGGGCCCTGGCCCGGTGGTTAAAAAAGCCTTCGAAGCTGACTGTAACTGCGAGCTGAAGTTCGTGGCGCTGGAAGATGGCGTATCGCTGCTCAACCGTCTGCGCATGGAAGGGAAAAACAGCAAGGCCGACGTAGTGCTCGGGCTGGATAACAACCTGCTGGAAGCCGCCTCGCAAACCAAACTGTTTGCCAAAAGCGGCGTAGCGGCAGAGGCCGTTAACGTGCCGGGCGGCTGGAAAAACGACACCTTTGTTCCGTTCGACTATGGCTACTTTGCTTTTGTTTACGACAAAAATAAGCTGAAAAACCCGCCGAAGAGCCTGAAAGAGCTGGTTGAGAGTGACCAGAAATGGCGCGTGATTTATGAAGATCCGCGCACCAGCACGCCAGGCCTGGGCCTGCTGCTGTGGATGCAAAAGGTTTACGGGGATAAAGCGCCGGAGGCGTGGCAGAAACTGGCCGCCAAAACCGTCACCGTCACCAAAGGCTGGAGCGAAGCCTATGGCCTGTTCCTGAAAGGTGAAAGCGATCTGGTGCTGAGCTACACCACCTCTCCGGCCTACCACATCATCGCCGAGAAGAAAGATAACTATGCTGCCGCTGATTTTGCTGAAGGGCACTATCTGCAGGTGGAAGTCGCCGCGCGTACCGCCGCCAGCAAACAGCCGGAGCTGGCCGAGAAGTTCCTGAAGTTTATGGTTTCACCGGCGTTCCAGAATGCGATTCCCGCAGGCAACTGGATGTATCCGGTCACGAACGTTGCGCTGCCCGCAGGTTTCGAGCAGTTGACCAAACCAAACACCTCGCTGGAGTTTACGCCGCAGCAGGTCGCCGCGCAGCGTGCAGCATGGGTAAGTGAATGGCAACGCGCCGTCAGCCGTTGATTCCCGGCTGGTTACTTCCCGGGCTGCTCGCCGCCACAGTGATGGTGGCGGTCAGCCTGGGGGCTTTTCTTGCACTGTGGTTCAACGCGCCAGAGAGCGACCTGCTCGCCCTCTGGCACGACAGCTACCTCTGGCACGTTATCCGTTTCTCCTTCTGGCAGGCGTCTCTCTCAGCCCTGCTGTCGGTGCTCCCGGCTATTTTTCTTGCGCGCGCCCTGTATCGGCGCCGTTTTCCCGGCAGGCTGGCACTGCTGCGCCTGTGCGCCATGACGCTGATCCTGCCCGTGCTGGTGGCGGTATTTGGCATCCTCAGCGTTTACGGTCGCCAGGGCTGGCTGGCTTCGCTGTTCGGCCAGCTTGGTCTGGAATGGTCATTCTCTCCTTACGGCCTGCAGGGCATTCTGCTCGCGCACGTCTTTTTCAATATGCCGATGGCAACGCGCCTTTTTTTACAGGCGCTGGAGAACATTCCCGGCGAGCAGCGGCAGATTGCCGCCCAGCTCGGCATGCGCGGCGTGTCGTTCTTCCGCTTTGTCGAATGGCCGTGGCTGCGCCGCCAGCTCCCGCCCGTCGCGGCGTTAATCTTTATGCTCTGCTTTGCCAGCTTTGCCACCGTGCTGTCGCTCGGCGGCGGGCCGCAGGCCACCACCATTGAGCTGGCGATTTACCAGGCGCTGAGTTACGACTACGATCCCGGTCGCGCCGCGCTGCTGGCGATGGTGCAGATGGCGTGCTGCCTTGCGCTGGTGCTGCTGAGCCAGCGGCTGAGTAAAGCCATTCCTGCTGGCAGTAATCAAATAACCGGCTGGCGCGATCCGCAGGACAGCCTGCACAGCCGCGTTACCGATTTTATCCTGATCGCGCTGGCGCTCCTGCTTCTGCTGCCGCCGCTAATGGCCGTTATCGTTGACGGATTGAACCTCAATCTCATCTCCGTCCTGCAACAGCCCGTCCTCTGGCAGGCGACATGGACCTCGCTGCGTATCGCGCTGGCGGCAGGGTTACTGTGCGTCGTGCTAACCATGATGCTGCTGTGGAGCAGCCGTGAACTCTATGCCCGGCAGGCCCAAAAGGCCGGGCAGACGCTGGAGCTGACAGGGATGCTGATTCTGGCGATGCCGGGCATCGTACTGGCGACGGGCTTCTTTTTACTGTTCAACAGCACCATCGGCCTGCCGGAAAGGGCCGACGGCATTGTGATTTTCACCAACGCCCTGATGGCCATTCCTTACGCGCTCAAAGTGCTGGAAAACCCGATGCGCGACGTCAACAGCCGCTACGGTTTGCTGTGCCAGTCGCTGGGCATGCAGGGCTGGCAGCGGCTGAAGGTGGTGGAACTCCGCGCGCTGAAACGTCCGCTGGCGCAGGCGCTGGCGTTTGCCTGCGTGCTGTCGATTGGGGATTTTGGCGTGGTGGCGCTTTTCGGCAATGACGATTTCCGCACGCTGCCATACTGGCTCTATCAGCAAATCGGCTCTTACCGCAGTCAGGACGGCGCGGTCACCGCGCTGTTACTGCTGCTGCTGTGCTTTACCTTATTTACCGTTATCGAAAAACTTCCGGGGCGTGATGTTAAAACTGACTGATGTAACCTGGCTTTACCAGCATCTGCCGATGCGCTTCACGCTCTCCGCGCGCCAGGGGGAGATGATCGCCGTGCTTGGCCCAAGCGGCGCGGGAAAAAGCACGCTGCTTAATCTGATTGCGGGTTTTCTGCAGCCGGCAAGCGGCGCGATCGTCATTAACAATCAAGATCATACCTACACGCCGCCCGCGAAACGTCCGGTCTCAATGCTGTTTCAGGAAAACAACCTGTTTACCCACCTGACGGTGCGGCAAAACATCGCGCTGGGAATGCATCCGGGACTCAGGCTGAACGATGCCCAGCGTCAGAAGCTGGAGATCATTGCCGCCCAGATGGGGATCAACGAGTTCATCGACAGGCTGCCGGGCGAGCTTTCCGGCGGCCAGCGTCAGCGCGTGGCGCTGGCGCGATGCCTGGTGCGCGAGCAGCCGATACTGCTGCTGGATGAGCCGTTCTCGGCGCTCGATCCCGCGCTGCGCCAGGAGATGCTCGCCCTGGTTCAGGACGTCTGCCAGCGCCAGCAGCTGACGATGCTGATGGTTTCACACAGTATTGAGGATGCCGCCCGCATCGCGCCGCGATCGGTGGTGATTGCCGAAGGGCGTATTTTGTGGGATGGAAAAACAGAAGAACTGCTGAACGGTAAAGCGGGGGCGTCTTCACTGTTGGGCATTCGTGCGGTCTGATGCCCTCACCCTGACCCTCTCCCACAGGGAGAGGGAAATCGTCGTTAACGGCTGACCACTTTCAATAAAATCTCGCCGTACACCGGCATCAGCGGGTGACGAATCAGCGCGACCAGCGCCACCACGGCCACACCCAGCGTCAGCGGGGCCAGCCACAAAAGGCGAGAGCGCGGAAGATAGCGCGTCAGGCGATCGACGCTGGCTTTCCCGCTGCGCCACAGCCGCCAGCAGAGCCATGCCGCCAGCCACAGCAGCACAGCCGTGCCCAGCAGCAGCCACTTAAACTCACCGCTTTGCATTCCGTCAGGAATATCGATGGCCGCGCCGGCCAGGATCCCCGGCAGGAAGTAGAACGGCGGCCAGAAGATGCAGCCGATAATGTTCGGCACCACGAATTTCGCGACGGGCAGATCCAGCATCCCCGCCACCATCGGCACCAGCGGACGCGTTGGCCCGACAAAGCGGCCGACGAGGATGGTAAACATGCTGTGCTGATGCAGCGCATGCTCGGTTTTATCCAGCAGGGCTTTGTTCTTTTTCATGAACGACCAGCGGTGCAGCGGCTTCTTAAAGCGCCAGCCCAGCCAGAAGGAGATCCAGTCGCCGAGCAGGCAGCCGATAATCCCGGCCAGCCACGCCTGCCAGAAATTAACCTCGCCGCTGCCAATCAGCGCCCCAAGCCCTGCCATCATCACGGTGCCGGGCAGGATCAGCCCAACCAGCGCCAGCGATTCCAGAAACGCCACCAGCGCTACGGCGATGAGCGAGTACATAACGGACTGGGTAATAAAGTGTTCCAGCAATGCCTGCATAACTATTCCGGTCAGAAAACGAATCAGCGATTCTGCTTAGCGCCCCGCACCGCGTCAAGGCAACAATTGTCTGAATAGTTTACAGGTTGCTTTCTGCATTCACCTGTTTGTTTATCTTTTTTTACCGTTTATTCACATCCCGCGCGGAATTCGCTCGGGCTGGCACCGGTGCATTTTTTAAATACCCGGGAGAAATAGAGCTGATCCTCAAAGCCCACGTTGCGTCCGACGGTGGCAATCGGCATCCGGGTGGTGCTAAGCAGCAGCTTTGCCTGGCTGATGCGCTGATCCTCGCGCCAGCTCAATACGCTGACGCCCAGCTGCTGGCGGAACAGATGCGACAGCCGCGACGGCGACAGGCAGACGTGCTGAGCAACGCTGGCGATATCAAACTGGCTATCGGCCAGGTGGTCGCTAATGTACTGGCAGGCGTCGCGCACGCGGTTGTCCAGCGGGGGGTTAAGCGATTCGTTAATCGCCTCCATCCGCCGCAGCAGCAGCTGTTCAAGCAGGTTAATCGCCAGCAGTTCAGCGTAGCGACCACCGGCCTGTCCCGCCTCGATAATCTGCGCAAAAAGCTCGCGAAACTGCGCCAGATGAACCTCATCCGGGCGATAAAAACCGGTATGCGCAAAAATGGCGGGCCACGAAAGCCACTCCTGCCAGTAGGCGCGCGGACGAAAATAGACCCACTGGTGATACCACTCTTTGGCATCCGGGTGACGGCCATAGTGGTGGATCTCCCCCGGCGGGAACAACAGGATATCGCCGGGGCGGCAGACAAACTGCTGGTCGCCGTTCTTGATGATCCCTTCTCCTCGCACGGTCAGGTTGAGGATATACCCTTTCATGCCGAGCGGTCGGTCGACGTAAAAGTCGAGGTATCCCTCAGCCTCGATAGGGGTCAGTCCCGCCACAAGGTGCGCGTTAAACGAGTATCCCGGCAGCAGGGGATCGTTTTGCGTTTCGGCCATAGATTCAGTTCTCCCAAGGGTCCTGAAGGAAACCAATTGTCCATATCACTAAAAGCAGCTTTAAAATGGCCCGCGAAAAGATCCAAAAAGCATCACGCCGCTTTTACGTCCGCCATGTTTCAGCCTTTCCCCCTGATTTCTCCGCCAGAGCAGGCAGATAACCAGTAACAAAAGTGTCTATAAGTGCGGCAGAAATGTCCACATTGAATATTTGCACGGCGTCACACTTTCCGTTGTAACAGCAATTTAGTCCATAAGATTAGCGGATCCTGCCTGACGACTTTTTTCCCCAGTCTCTAATGTTCTTCCATACCTGTTTTTTCGATGGAGCAACACCATGGCAATTGCGATTGGCCTCGATTTTGGCAGCGATTCGGTTCGCGCGCTGGCAGTGGACTGTACGTCCGGCCAGGAGATAGCAACCAGCGTTGAGTGGTACCCGCGCTGGCAAGAGGGGCGCTACTGTGATGCGCCGAACAACCAGTTCCGTCACCACCCGCGTGACTATATCGAGTCGATGGAAGCGGCGATCAAAACCGTCCTTGCCGAACTGACTGACGCCCAGCGGGCTGAGATTGTCGGAATTGGCGTCGACAGCACCGGCTCCACGCCTGCTCCTGTCGATGCCGAAGGCCGCGTGCTGGCGCTGCGCCCGGAGTTTGCCGACAACCCGAACGCCATGTTCGTGCTGTGGAAAGACCACACCGCCGTCGAAGAGGCCGAAGCCATTACGCGCCTGTGCCACCAGCCGGGCAAAACAGACTACTCGCGCTACATCGGCGGGATTTATTCCAGCGAATGGTTCTGGGCCAAGATCCTTCATGTCACCCGTGCCGACGCAGCCGTTGCGCAGGCTGCGGCGTCATGGGTTGAGCTGTGCGACTGGGTGCCTGCCCTGCTCTCCGGCACCACTCGCCCGCAGGATATCCGCCGCGGCCGCTGCAGCGCCGGGCATAAATCCCTGTGGCACGAAAGCTGGGGCGGCCTGCCTCCGGCCACGTTCTTCGATGAGCTCGACCCGATCCTCAACAAGAGCCTGACGTACCCGCTGTTTACCGACACCTTTACCGCCGATATTCCGGTCGGCACCCTCTGCGAAGAGTGGGCGACGCGCCTCGGCCTGCCGCAGAACGTGGCGATCTCGGGCGGTGCCTTTGACTGCCATATGGGCGCCGTGGGCGCGGGGGCACAGCCAAACACGCTGGTCAAAGTCATCGGGACCTCCACCTGCGACATCCTGACGGCGGATAAAGCCACCGTCGGCGACCGCGCGGTGAAAGGCATCTGCGGCCAGGTTGACGGCAGCGTGGTGCCGGACTTTATCGGTCTGGAAGCCGGTCAGTCCGCGTTTGGCGATATCTATGCCTGGTTTGGTCGCGTGCTCGGCTGGCCGCTGGACCAGCTGGCGGCGGCGCATCCTGAACTGAAAACCCAGATAGCCGACAGCAAAAAACAGCTTCTGCCGCAGCTCACCGAAGCCTGGGCAAAAAATCCGTCTCTCGATCACCTCCCGGTGGTGCTGGACTGGTTTAACGGCCGCCGCACGCCGTTTGCCAACCAGCGTCTGAAAGGGGTGATCGCGGATCTCAACCTGGCGACCGACGCCCCTGCGCTGTTCGGCGGTCTGATTGCCGCAACGGCCTTCGGTGCCCGCGCCATTATGGAGTGCTTCACCGGGCAGGGCATCGACGTGAACAACGTGATGGCGCTGGGCGGCATCGCCCGTAAAAACCCGGTGATCATGCAGGCCTGCTGCGACGTGCTGAACCGTCCGCTGCAGATTGTGGCCTCCGATCAGTGCTGCGCGCTGGGCGCGGCGATTTTCGCCGCCGTGGCCGCAGGCGTTCACGCCGACATTCCGACCGCGCAGAAGCATATGGCGAGCGCCGTCGAAAACACGCTCCAGCCGCGCGCCCAGCAGGCGCAACGCTTTGAACAGCTTTATCAGCGCTACCAGCAATGGGCAAAAAGCGCCGAACTTCACTATCTCCCTGTCGCCGCCCCGGCCAAAAGCACCGCGGACACTACGGCAACCCTGACCCATTAAGGACACGATGATGACCATTTTTAATAACTATGAAGTGTGGTTTGTGATTGGCAGCCAGCATCTGTACGGACCGGAAGCGCTGCAGCAGGTGACGAAACACGCGGAGCACGTCGTTAACGCGCTGAACGCGGAAGCTAAACTGCCGTGCAAACTGGTGCTGAAACCGCTGGGCACGACGCCTGACGAAATTACCCACATCTGCCGCGACGCCAACTACGACGATAAATGCGCCGGTCTGGTGGTGTGGCTGCACACCTTCTCACCCGCCAAAATGTGGATCAACGGCCTGTCTATCCTCAACAAACCGCTGCTGCAGTTCCATACCCAGTTCAACGCCTCCCTGCCGTGGGACAGCATCGACATGGACTTTATGAACCTGAACCAGACCGCGCACGGCGGCCGCGAGTTCGGCTTCATCGGCGCGCGTATGCGCCAGCAGCACGCGGTGGTCACCGGCCACTGGCAGGATGGCAAAGCGCAACAGCGTATCGGCTCCTGGATGCGCCAGGCAGTATCCAAACAGGATACCCGCCATCTGAAAGTGGTGCGTTTCGGCGACAACATGCGTGAAGTGGCGGTCACCGACGGCGACAAAGTGGCCGCGCAGATCAAGTTCGGCTTCTCCGTGAATACCTGGGCCGTGGGCGACCTGGTGCAGGTAGTGAATGAAATCAGCGACGGCGACGTGAGCGCGCTGGTGGACGAGTACGAAAGCAGCTACCGCCTGACGCCTGCGGCACAAATCAACGGCGACAAGCGCCAGAACGTGCTGGACGCGGCGCGCATCGAGCTGGGCATGAAGCGCTTCCTGGAACAGGGCGGCTTCCACGCCTTTACCACTACCTTTGAAGACCTCCACGGCCTGAAACAGCTGCCGGGCCTGGCGGTACAACGTCTGATGCAGCAGGGCTACGGCTTTGCGGGCGAAGGCGACTGGAAAACTGCCGCTCTGCTTCGCATCATGAAGGTGATGTCGACCGGTCTGCAGGGCGGCACCTCCTTTATGGAGGACTACACCTATCACTTCGAAAACGGCAATGACCTGGTACTCGGCTCGCACATGCTGGAAGTGTGCCCGACGATCGCCGTGGAAGAGAAACCGATCCTCGACGTGCAGTACCTCGGCATCGGCGGCAAAGCCGATCCGGCGCGTCTGATCTTCAACACCCGTACGGGCCCGGCCATCAACGCCAGCCTGATCGACCTGGGCGATCGCTTCCGCCTGCTGGTGAACTGCGTCGATGCGGTTGAAACGCCGCACTCTCTGCCGAAACTGCCGGTGGCCAACGCCCTGTGGAAAGCACAGCCTGACCTGCCAACCGCCTCAGAGGCCTGGATCCTGGCCGGCGGCGCGCACCACACGGTGTTCAGCCACGCGCTGGATCTGAACGACATGCGTCAGTTCGCCGAGCTGCACGACATCGAGCTGACCGTGATTGATAACGATACCCGCCTGCCCGCCTTCAAAGACGCGCTGCGCTGGAACGAAGTCTATTACGGTTCAAAACGCTAAGTACGGAATGCCCGGTGACGCTACGCTCACCGGGCAGGGAGATAACGATGTTAGACGATCTCAAACGTCAGGTGCTCGAAGCCAACCTGGCGCTGCCGAAACATAATCTGGTCACCCTGACATGGGGCAACGTCAGCGCCGTTGACCGCGAAAAAGGCGTGTTCGTGATTAAGCCTTCCGGCGTGGATTACACGGTGATGACCGCAGACGATATGGTCGTTGTCAGCCTTGAGACCGGCGAAGTGGTCGAAGGTAAGAAAAAACCGTCCTCCGATACGCCGACTCACCGCCTGCTGTATCGGTCATTCCCGACCATCGGCGGCATCGTGCATACCCATTCGCGCCACGCCACCATCTGGGCGCAGGCGGGCCAGTCCATCCCGGCGACCGGCACCACGCACGCGGACTACTTTTACGGCACCATTCCCTGCACGCGTCTGATGACCGATGCGGAGATTAACGGTGAGTACGAGTGGGAAACGGGCAACGTGATTGTCGAAACCTTTGAGAAACAGGGGATCGACGCCGCGCAGATGCCCGGCGTGCTGGTGCACTCCCACGGCCCGTTTGCCTGGGGTAAAAACGCGGAAGACGCGGTGCATAACGCCATCGTGCTCGAAGAGGTCGCCTATATGGGGATCTTCTGTCGCCAGCTGGCGCCGCAGCTGCCGGATATGCAGCAAACCCTGCTGGATAAGCATTACCTGCGCAAGCACGGCGCGAAGGCCTATTACGGGCAGTAAACTGTATATAAACCCAGCATTAAAATCTTAACCAGGCTATAATCAGGCCTGGTTTTGTTTTCTGGGATAACGGCGTGGCGCAGGCGCAAGAAGGCTTTTTACTGACCCGACACTGGCGGGATACCCCTCAGGGCACCGAGGTCGCGTTCTGGCTGGCAACCGACAGCGGTCCGCTACACGTTACGCTGCCCCCGCAGGAATCCGTGGCCTTTATTCCTGAAGCCCACGTCGAAAAGGTGAAGCAGCTGCTGCGCGGCGAAAACGGCTGGCGCATCACCCCGCTTGAGCTGAAGGATTTCCACCGTCAGCCGGTTTACGGCCTCTACTGTCGCGCACATCGCCAGCTGATGCGCTATGAAAAGCTGCTCCGCGAGGCGGGCGTGACGCTCTACGAGGCGGATATCCGCCCACCGGAACGCTTTCTGATGGAGCGGTTCATCACCGCCCCCGTCTGGGCCGACGGCACCGCGCAGAGCGGCAGCCTCGTTAACGCGCGCCTGAAGCCGAATCCGCACTACCGCCCGCCGCTGAAGTGGGTCTCACTGGATATCGAAACCACCCGTCACGGCGAACTGTACTGCATCGGTCTGGAAGGCTGCGGCGATCGGGTTGTTTATATGCTCGGGCCGCCGAATGGCGATGCGTCCGCGCTGGATTTCCGGCTTGAGTACGTCAACAGCCGCCCGCAGCTGCTGGAGAAGCTTAACCAGTGGTTTGCCGACAACGATCCCGATGTTCTGATCGGCTGGAACGTGGTGCAGTTCGACCTGCGCGTGCTGCAAAAGCACGCCGAGCGCTACCGCATCCCGCTGATGCTGGGGCGCGGAAACAGCGAGCTGGAATGGCGCGAACACGGTTTTAAGAACGGTATTTTTTTCGCGCAGGCCAACGGTCGCCTGATTATCGACGGCATTGAGGCGCTTAAGTCCGCCTTCTGGAATTTCTCTTCATTCTCCCTCGAAGCGGTCGCACAGGAGCTGCTTGGCGAAGGCAAATCCATCGACAACCCCTGGGACAGAATGGACGAGATCGACCGGCGCTTTAATGAAGATAAACCGGCGCTTGCCACCTATAACCTGAAAGACTGCGAGCTGGTCACGCAGATTTTCCACAAAACCGAGATTATGCCGTTCCTGCTGGAGCGCGCGACGGTAAACGGCCTGGCGGCAGACAGGCACGGCGGCTCCGTGGCGGCCTTTAGCCACCTCTATTTTCCGCGCATGCACCGGGCGGGATACGTCGCCCCCAACCTCGGGGACGTACCGCCGCAGGCAAGCCCCGGCGGGTACGTGATGGACTCCCGGCCAGGTTTGTATGACTCGGTGCTGGTGCTGGACTACAAAAGCCTCTACCCGTCGATTATCCGTACCTTCCTGATTGATCCCGTCGGGCTGATTGAGGGCATGGCCCAGCCGGACGATGAGCACAGCACCGAAGGTTTCCTCGGCGCACGCTTCTCGCGGGAAAAACACTGCCTGCCTGAAATCGTGGGAAACATCTGGCACGGCCGCGATGAGGCCAAGCGCCACGGCAACAAGCCGCTATCACAGGCGCTGAAAATCATTATGAATGCCTTTTACGGCGTGCTGGGCACCAGCGCCTGCCGCTTCTTTGATCCGCGTCTGGCCTCCTCAATCACCATGCGCGGGCACGAGATCATGCGCCAGACCAAAGCGCTGATTGAGTCCCGGGGCTATGACGTCATCTACGGCGACACGGACTCCACCTTTGTGTGGCTTAAGGGCGCGCATTCAGAAGACGACACCGCGCAAATCGGCAAAACGCTGGTCGCCTTCGTGAACGACTGGTGGCAGGAACATTTGCAGAAAGAGCGGTTAACCAGCGCGCTGGAGCTGGAATTTGAAACCCATTTCGCCCGCTTTTTAATGCCCACCATTCGCGGCACCGATCAGGGCAGCAAGAAGCGCTACGCCGGGCTGATTCAGGAAGGCGACGCGCAGCGGATGGTTTTTAAAGGGCTGGAGACGGTACGTACCGACTGGACGCCGCTGGCGCAGCAGTTCCAGCAGACGCTCTATCTGCGGGTGTTTCGCAATGAGCCTTATCAGGACTACGTGCGCGAGACGATAGCCAGCCTGATGGCGGGCGAACTTGACGCGCAGCTGGTATACCGCAAGCGCCTGCGCCGCCCGCTCGCGGAGTACCAGCGCAACGTTCCTCCGCACGTTCGCGCCGCGCGCCTGGCGGATGAAGAAAACGTACGCCGTGGCCGTGCGCCGCAGTATCAAAACCGGGGAACCATCAAATACGTCTGGACCATTAGCGGCCCGGAACCCGTGGATTATCAGCACTCTCCGCTGGATTACGAACACTATCTGACGCGCCAGCTTCAGCCGGTTGCCGACGGAATTTTGCCCTTCATCGACGATGATTTTGCTACACTGGTTACAGGGCAACTTGGCCTATTTTGACGCGTGACGAAATGGCTGCCATCCAGTACCATAGCGCCCTTTCCATTCCTGGACCCATTTTTCGTTGACCGTCTTTTTTGACGGTAGTCGAACTATTGCCTGCAATTAAAGATTAGAGCCGAACAACTATGCCTTTTACACTTGGTCAACGCTGGATCAGCGATACAGAAAGCGAACTTGGACTAGGAACCGTCGTAGCAATCGATACGCGTATGGTTACCCTCCTCTTCCCTGCCACCGGTGAAAACCGTCTGTACGCTCGCAATGACTCCCCTGTTACCCGCGTGATGTTCAATCCGGGTGACACCGTGACCAGCCATGACGGCTGGCAGCTCAAGATTGAAGACGTAAAAGAAGAGAATGGACTGCTCGCCTACATTGGTACTCGTCTTGATACGGATGAAGCCAATGTCATCCTGCGTGAAGTGCTGCTCGACAGCAAACTGGTGTTCAGCAAGCCGCAGGACCGCCTGTTTGCCGGGCAAATCGACCGTATGGATCGCTTCTCCCTGCGCTATCGCGCGCGTAAGTTCCAGAGTGAACAGTACCGCATGCCGTGGAGCGGCCTGCGCGGCCAGCGCACCAGCCTGATCCCCCACCAGCTGAACATCGCCCACGACGTGGGCCGTCGCCACGCGCCGCGCGTGCTGCTGGCAGATGAAGTGGGTCTGGGTAAAACCATCGAAGCGGGCATGATCCTGCATCAACAGCTGCTTTCCGGCGCTGCCGAACGCGTGCTGATCGTGGTGCCAGAAACCCTGCAGCACCAGTGGCTGGTTGAGATGCTGCGCCGCTTTAACCTGCGTTTTTCCCTGTTCGATGACGAACGCTATGCCGAAGCGCAGCACGACGCCGACAACCCGTTTGAAACCGAACAGCTGGTGATTTGTTCCCTGGACTTCGTGCGCCGCAGCAAGCAGCGTCTTGAGCACCTGTGCGATGCCGAGTGGGACATTATGGTTGTTGACGAAGCGCACCACCTGGTCTGGAGCGAAGACGCGCCGAGCCGCGAATACATGGCTATCGAGCAGCTTGCCGAACGCGTGCCTGGCGTCCTGCTGCTGACCGCAACGCCGGAGCAGCTGGGTCTGGAAAGCCACTTCGCCCGTCTGCGCCTGCTCGATCCAAACCGTTTCCACGACTTTGAGCAGTTCGTGGAAGAACAGAATAACTACCGTCCGGTCGCCGATGCCGTCGCCATGCTGCTGGCGGGCAAGCGTCTTTCTGATGACGAACTCAACACCCTGAGCGACCTGATTGGCGAGCAGGATATCGAGCCGCTTTTGCAGGCTGCGAACAGCGACAGCGACAACGCGGAATCCGCGCGTAAAGAGCTGATCGACATGCTGATGGACCGCCACGGCACCAGCCGCGTGCTGTTCCGTAACACCCGTAACGGCGTCAAAGGCTTCCCGAAACGCGAGCTGCATACGATTAAACTGCCGCTGCCGACGCAGTATCAGACGGCGATTAAAGTCTCCGGCATTATGGGTGCGCGCAAAACCCAGGAAGAGCGCGCCCGCGACATGCTTTATCCGGAACAAATCTACCAGGAGTTTGAAGGCGATACCGGCACCTGGTGGAACTTCGATCCGCGCGTGGAGTGGCTGATGGGCTACCTGACCGCGCACCGCTCCCAGAAGGTGCTGGTGATCTGCGCCAAAGCGGCCACCGCGCTGCAGCTGGAGCAGGTTCTGCGCGAGCGTGAAGGCATTCGCGCCGCCGTGTTCCACGAAGGCATGTCCATCGTTGAGCGCGACCGCGCCGCGGCGTGGTTCGGGGAAGAGGACAGCGGCGCACAGGTTCTGCTGTGCTCGGAAATCGGCTCTGAAGGCCGTAACTTCCAGTTCGCCAGCAACCTGGTGATGTTCGATCTGCCGTTTAACCCGGATCTGCTGGAGCAGCGTATCGGCCGTCTGGATCGTATCGGCCAGGCGCATGATATTCAGATCCACGTGCCGTATCTGGAAAAAACCGCGCAGTCCGTGCTGGTACGCTGGTTCCACGAAGGTCTGGACGCGTTTGAACATACCTGCCCGACGGGCCGCACCATTTATGATCAAGTGCATGGCGATCTGATCGGCTACCTGGCCGCGCCGGAAAACGCGGAAGGGTTTGATGAGCTGATCAAGTCCTGCCGTGAGAAGCACGACGCGCTGAAAGCGCAGCTGGAGCAGGGCCGCGACCGCCTGCTGGAGATCCACTCCAACGGCGGTGAAAAAGCGCAGGCGCTGGCTGAGAGTATTGAAGAACAGGATGATGACACCAGCCTGATCGGCTTCTCCATGAACCTGTTCGATATCGTCGGCATCAACCAGGACGACCGCGGCGAGAACCTGATTGTCCTGACTCCGTCCGATCACATGCTGGTTCCGGATTTCCCGGGCCTGCCGGAAGATGGCTGTACCATCACCTTCGAGCGTGACGTGGCGCTGTCCCGCGAAGATGCCCAGTTTATCACCTGGGAACACCCGCTGATCCGCAACGGGCTGGACCTGATCCTCTCCGGCGATACCGGCAGCAGCACCATCTCCCTGTTGAAAAACAAGGCGCTGCCGGTGGGCACCCTGCTGGTGGAGCTGATCTACGTTGTGGAAGCGCAGGCGCCGAAACAGCTGCAGCTCACCCGCTTCCTGCCGCCAACGCCCGTCCGCCTGCTGCTGGACAAAAACGGCACGAACCTGGCGGGACAGGTTGAATTCGAGAGTTTCAACCGACAGCTGAGCGCGGTAAACCGCCACACGGGCAGCAAGCTGGTCAACGCGGTACAGCAGGATGTGCACGCTATTCTGCAACTGGGCGAAACCCAGATTGAAAAAGCGGCCAGAGCGCTGATTGACGCCGCGCGCAGTGAAGCAGACGAGAAACTGTCTGCGGAGCTGTCCCGTCTGGAGGCGTTAAAAGCCGTCAACCCGAACATCCGTGACGACGAGCTGGCGGCGATTGAAAGCAACCGTCAGCAGGTGCTGGAAAGCCTGAATCAGGCTGGCTGGCGTCTGGATGCCCTGCGTCTTATCGTTGTGACGCATCAGTAAACGGAGCGCAAGATGGTGATGGAGCCTTACAATCCGCCTCAGGATCCCTGGCTGGTCATTCTGTATCAGGATGAACATATTATGGTGGTCAACAAGCCCAGCGGCCTGTTGTCCGTGCCGGGGCGTCTGGACGAGCACAAAGACAGCGTGATGACGCGCATTCAGCGCGATTATCCGCAGGCGGAGTCTGTCCATCGCCTGGATATGGCCACCAGCGGCGTGATTGTGGTGGCGCTGAACAAAGCGGCGGAACGCGAGTTAAAGCGCCAGTTCCGCGAGCGCGAGCCGAAAAAGCAGTATGTCGCCCGCGTCTGGGGCCACCCCGCGCAGGCGGAAGGGCTGGTGGATTTACCGCTGATCTGCGACTGGCCGAACCGGCCTAAGCAGAAGGTGTGTTACGAAACCGGCAAGGCCGCGCAGACCGAGTACGAAGTGCTGGAGTACGCGCCGGATAATACCGCGCGCGTCCTGCTTAAGCCGATTACCGGACGTTCGCACCAGCTGCGCGTGCATATGCTCGCCCTGGGTCATCCGATTCTGGGCGACCGCTTCTACGCGCCACCTGAAGCGCTGGCCTTAGCGCCACGTCTGCAGCTGCACGCGCAGACGCTCACCATCACCCATCCGGCCTTCGGTAACGCGATGACGTTTAAAGCCCCGGTGGACTTCTAAAAAAAAGCCCGACATCGTCGGGCTTTTTCTTATTTAAAACCTTTCTTCTCTTTAATGAGCTCGTACGCCTTCTGGATTTCCTGCGCTTTTTGCTTCGCCATCTCCATCATTTCTGGCGGTAAGCCTTTCGCGACCAGTTTGTCCGGATGGTGTTCGCTCATGAGCTTACGATAGGCACGTTTAATCGTGGTCTGATCGTCAGAGGGCTTAACGCCAAGCACGTTGCAGGCGTCTTCCAGCGTCGGACCACGCTGCGCCTGCTGCCAGGAACCGCCGGACGACTGCTGATGATAGCCGCCGCCAAACTGCGCCCCGCCCTGCATCATGCGCAGGAACTGGTCGAACTGCATGCGGGAGATGCCCAGCTCCTCCGCAATGACGTACAGCACGTCACGTTCATTAGGGTGAAGTGAACCGTCTGCGAAAGCCGCCTGGATTTGAATTTCCAGAAACATCCGAATTAAATCAAAACGTCCAAAGCAGATGCTGCGGAACTGACGCATTTTTTCGCGAAGCGGATAATTATCCGACTTACCGATGCGAAACGCATTTTGCGCTTCCAGACGGGAGTCGCCGTGCAGGTTCATGCGATCCATAAAGACGCTGGCAATCTGAATATCGGCTTCTGTGACACGCCCTTTGGATTTGGTTAAGTGCCCCATGACCTCAAAGGTGGTGGAGAAAAAGAGTGACTGACGCTCGCGCTGATTGGCAAACCAGGCCATTTTGCGGCTGCGCGCCTTATCAAACATATGGCCGATAATAAGCCCAAGCACAATCCCCCAGAACCCGGCACCCATGATGATGGCGAACGCAACGCCGATTATTTTACCCCAATACTGCATATACTCCCCGGATAGTCATATTCCTGGCCGACGCAACGTCATCATCACTGTGTTCAAGTCACGGTCAATTGAAGGACATCGCCTATAATTTGCTTTATCATACTCGTCATTCGATAGCGAGCCTAACACTCTGGCACGCAAACGGGCAGGATTAACGCTGGTACTGCGCAGATGAGTAAGATAGTCTCTGAGCGTTTGTAAGCCGTAGCCACTGATGACGGAACAATAAAATACAACGTATGAAAAAACGTATCCCCACCCTCCTGGCCACAATGATTGGCTCCGCCCTGTACAGTCAACAGGGGCTGGCGGCCGATCTCGCCTCGCAGTGTATGCTTGGCGTTCCAAGTTATAATCGCCCACTGGTGAGTGGCGATACAAATAGCTTGCCGGTAACCATTACTGCCGACAGTTCGAAAGGGACTTACCCTGACAATGCCACCTTTACGGGCAATGTCGATATTAACCAGGGCAATAGCCGCCTGCAGGCAGATGAAGTGCAATTGCACCAGAAACAGCCGGAAGGTGCGGCCGAGCCGGTACGAACGGTGGATGCGCTGGGTAATGTGCACTATGACGACAATCAGGTCATCCTGAAAGGTCCGAAAGCCTGGTCAAACCTGAATACTAAAGATACTAACGTCTGGAAAGGTGATTACCAGATGGTGGGTCGCCAGGGGCGCGGCGACGCTGACCTGATGAAACAGCGCGGTGAAAACCGCTATACGATCCTGGAAAACGGCACGTTCACGTCATGTCTGCCGGGTTCCAATACCTGGAGCGTGGTCGGTAGCGAAGTTATCCATGACCGCGAAGAACAGGTCGCAGAGATCTGGAACGCCCGCTTCAAGCTGGGCCCTGTTCCCATATTCTACAGCCCTTATCTACAGCTACCCGTGGGTGACAAACGCCGCTCCGGTTTCCTGATCCCGAATGCCAAATACAGCACGTCGAACTACTTTGAGTTCTACCTGCCGTATTACTGGAACATCGCGCCAAACATGGATGCGACGATCACGCCGCACTATATCCACAAGCGCGGCAACATCATGTGGGAGAACGAGTTCCGCTATCTGACCCACGCCGGTGCGGGTCTGATGGAGCTGGATTATCTGCCGTCGGATAAAGTCTTCCAGGACGAGCATCCGACCGAAGGCGATAAACACCGCTGGATGTATTTCTGGCAGCATTCTGGGGTGATGGATCAGGTCTGGCGTTTTAACGTTAACTACACCAAGGTCAGTGACCCGAACTACTTTAACGATTTCTCGTCAAAATACGGTTCGAGTACCGACGGTTATGCCACGCAGATCTTCAGCGTTGGCTATGCGGTGCAGAACTTCGATGCGACGGTAACCAACAAGCAGTTCCAGGTGTTCTCCAGCCAGACCGCGAGTACCTATGGTGCCGAGCCGCAGCTGGACGTTAACTGGTACCAGAATGACGTGGGTCCGTTCGACACCCGTATTTATGGTCAGGCGGTGCATTTTGTAAACACCAATTCCAATATGCCGGAAGCCACCCGAGTTCACCTGGAGCCCGTCATCAACTTGCCATGGTCGAATGACTGGGCAAGCCTGAATACGGAAGCCAAGCTGATGGCGACACACTATCAGCAAAAAAATATTGATGATTACAACACCAGCAACAACGCTCATCTTGAGGAAAGCGTAAACCGTACGCTTCCACAGTTCAAAATGGACGGTAAGCTGATCTTCGAACGCAATATGGGACTTCTGGCGGATGGCTATACCCAGACGCTGGAGCCACGTATGCAGTACCTGTACGTGCCTTATCGCGATCAGAGCAACATCAATAACTATGACTCCTCTTTACTGCAATCTGATTACAGCGGCCTGTTCCGCGACCGTACCTACGGTGGCCTTGACCGCATCGCCTCAGCGAACCAGTTAACGACCGGGGTCACATCACGCGTTTATGATGACGCTGCCGTTGAACGTTTTAACGTTTCTGTTGGTCAAATCTACTATTTCACCGAGTCTCGCACCGGCGATGACAATATTAAGTGGGAGAAAGATAACAAGACAGGTTCGCTGATTTGGGCTGGTGATACCTACTGGCGTATGACCGATCGTTGGGGTCTTCGCGGTGGCGTGCAATATGACACCCGTCTCGACAATATCGCCAACAGTACGGCGGCGATTGAGTACCGCCGGGATGAAGATCGTATGTTGCAGTTGACCTATCGTTATGCCAGCCCGGAATATATTCAGGCGACGTTACCAAACTATGGTACTGCAGAGCAGTATAAAGACGGTATTTCGCAGGTGGGTGGCGCAGCGAGCTGGCCAATTGCCGACCGCTGGTCAATCGTAGGCGCTTACTACTTTGACACTAACGCCAATAAACCTGCTGACCAGATGGTGGGTCTGCAATATAACTCCTGCTGTTACGCGCTGCGTGTCGGCTACGAACGCAAGCTTAACGGCTGGAACAGTGAAAACAATCAGAGCAAATACGATAACGTGATTGGCTTTAACTTCGAGTTACGCGGCCTGAGTTCCAACTACGGTCTGGGTACGCAGAAAATGCTGCGCTCGAATATTCTGCCGTACAGTAGCGCCTTGTAATGTGCTTGATTTGCAACGTAATCCGCTTTGCGGTTAATTGAAATGGAAAAAGTATGAAGAACTGGAAAACGCTGCTGCTCGGTGTCGCTATGGTTGCGAATACCAGCTTCGCCGCCCCCCAGGTTGTTGATAAAGTCGCTGCTGTGGTTAACAACGGCGTCGTGCTTGAAAGTGACGTTGACGGTCTGATGAAATCGGTGAAGCTCAATTCGGGCGAAGCCGGTCAACAGCTTCCGGATGACGCTACGCTGCGCCACCAGATCCTGGAGCGTCTGATCATGGATCAGATCGTTCTGCAGATGGGGCAGAAAATGGGTGTGAAGATCACT
Source organism: Enterobacter sp. E20 (assembly GCF_000801755.2). Classification (NCBI taxonomy): domain Bacteria; kingdom Pseudomonadati; phylum Pseudomonadota; class Gammaproteobacteria; order Enterobacterales; family Enterobacteriaceae; genus Enterobacter; species Enterobacter sp. E20. The sequence continues at coordinate 707,491 of NZ_CP012999.1, read as the reverse complement.
GACGAGCAGCTCGATCAGGCGATCGCTAACATCGCGAAGCAGAACAATATGTCTTTAGACCAGATGCGCAGCCGTCTGGCCTATGACGGCATCAGCTACGCCACTTACCGGAACCAGATCCGTAAAGAGATGCTGATTTCGGAAGTGCGTAACAACGAAGTGCGTCGCCGCGTCACGATCCTGCCTCAGGAAGTGGACGCGCTGGCAAAACAGGTGGGCAACCAGAACGATGCGAGCACAGAGCTGAACCTGAGCCACATTCTGATCCCACTGCCAGAGAACCCAACGTCAGATCAGGCTGCGGAAGCAGAAAGCCAGGCGCGTTCGATTGTTGAACAGGCGCGTAACGGCGGCGACTTTGGCAAGCTGGCAATCACCTACTCCGCTGACCAACAGGCGCTGAAAGGCGGCCAGATGGGCTGGGGACGTATTCAGGAGCTGCCATCTATCTTTGCCCAGGCGCTGAGCACGGCGAAGAAAGGGGATATCGTTGGTCCTATCCGTTCAGGCGTGGGCTTCCACATTCTGAAGGTGAACGATCTGCGCGGCCAGAGCCAAAATATCTCCGTCACCGAAGTTCACGCTCGCCACATACTTCTGAAACCGTCACCGATCATGACTGACGATCAGGCGCGTGTGAAGCTGGAACAGATCGCAGCTGACATTAAGAGCGGTAAAACCTCATTTGCGAAGGCAGCAAAAGAGTTCTCTCAGGATCCAGGCTCTGCTAACCAGGGCGGCGATCTGGGCTGGGCGGCTGCGGATATTTACGATCCTGCCTTCCGCGACGCGTTGATGAAGCTGAACAAAGGCCAGATCAGCGCGCCGGTCCACTCTTCATTTGGCTGGCATCTGATCGAGCTGATGGACACCCGTAACGTTGATAAAACGGATGCGGCACAGAAAGACAGAGCCTACCGTATGCTGTTTAACCGTAAGTTCTCTGAAGAAGCCGCAACCTGGATGCAGGAACAACGCGCCAGCGCTTACGTGAAAGTTCTGAGCAACTAATGAAACAGCATCGTGTTGTTATCACGCCCGGCGAACCCGCCGGGATTGGGCCTGACCTCGTTGTCCAGCTCGCCCAGCGCAGCTGGCCGGTAGAGCTGGTTGTCTGCGCCGATGCAACACTGTTACAAGACCGGGCAACGCTGCTCGGTCTGCCTTTAACGCTCATCCCTTACGTTGAAGGCCAACAGCCTGCACCTCAGCAAGCCGGTACCCTCACCCTTCTTTCAGTTCCCCTTCGTACGCCGGTTATTCCGGGCCAGCTCAGCACGGAAAACGGCCACTATGTCGTTGAAACCCTGGCGCGCGCCTGCGACGGTTGCCTGAAGGGCGAATTTGCCGCCCTGATCACCGGCCCCGTCCACAAAGGCGTCATCAACGAAGCGGGTATACCCTTTACCGGGCATACGGAGTTCTTCGAAGAGCGCTCGCACAGCCCGAAAGTGGTGATGATGCTGGCGACGGAGGAAATGCGCGTTGCGCTGGTGACTACCCATCTGCCGATCAAAGCCATTCCTGATGCGATCACCCCTGAACTCCTGCGCGAGATCATCGGGATTTTGCACCACGATCTGCAGACAAAGTTTGGGATCCCGCAGCCGCACGTGCTGGTCTGCGGCCTGAATCCGCACGCCGGTGAAGGCGGGCACATGGGCACCGAAGAGATCGACACCATCATTCCGGTACTCAACGAAATGCGGGCGAAGGGGATGAACCTCAGCGGGCCGCTGCCTGCAGATACCCTTTTCCAGCCGAAATACCTGGATAATGCCGACGCCGTGCTCGCGATGTACCACGATCAGGGCCTGCCCGTGCTAAAATACCAGGGCTTTGGCCGCGGGGTGAATATCACCCTCGGTTTACCCTTTATTCGAACGTCCGTTGACCACGGTACTGCGCTGGATCTGGCAGGCCAGGGGAAAGCGGATGTCGGCAGTTTTATTACGGCGCTTAATCTCGCCATCAAAATGATTGTTAATACTCAATGACTAATCGAGTCCATCAGGGCCACTTAGCCCGTAAACGTTTCGGGCAAAACTTCCTTAACGATCAGTTCGTGATCGAAAGCATTGTCTCGGCTATTAATCCGCAAAAAGGCCAGGCGATGGTCGAAATCGGCCCGGGCCTTGCCGCGCTGACCGAGCCGGTAGGCGAACGCCTCGACGAGCTGACCGTCATCGAACTGGACCGCGATCTGGCCGCACGCCTGCAAACGCACCCGTTCCTCGGGCCGAAGCTGACCATCTATCAGCAGGACGCCATGACCATGAACTTTGGCGAACTGTCCGAAAAAATGGGCCAGCCGCTGCGCGTGTTCGGCAATCTGCCGTACAACATCTCCACGCCGCTCATGTTCCACCTCTTTAGCTATACTGATGCCATTGCCGACATGCACTTCATGTTGCAAAAAGAGGTTGTTAACCGTCTGGTTGCAGGCCCGAACAGTAAAGCGTATGGTCGTTTAAGCGTGATGGCACAGTATTACTGCAACGTGATCCCGGTACTCGAAGTACCGCCGTCAGCGTTCACACCACCACCAAAAGTGGATTCAGCGGTTGTGCGCCTTGTGCCGCACAAGACGAAACCGTATCCGGTTAAAGATCTGCGCGTACTGAGCCGCATTACCACAGAAGCCTTTAACCAGCGCCGTAAAACGATCCGTAACAGCCTGAGCAATTCGTTTACCGTTGAGGTGTTAGCCGAGCTGGGGATTGACCCGGCAATGCGTGCGGAGAACATTTCCGTAGAGCAGTACTGCAAGCTGGCTAATTACATCAGCGATAATGCGCCGCCGAAGGAGAGTTAAGCCATGATTGATTCGCCCCGCGTATGTGTCCATGTACAAAGCGTCTATGTTGAATCACAGTCCTCACCGGACGAAGAACGTTTTGTTTTCGCTTACACCGTGACCATTCGCAATCTGGGGCGGATGCCCGTGCAGCTGCGCGGGCGCTACTGGCTTATCACTAACGGCAATGGCCGCGAAATCGAAGTTCAGGGCGAAGGTGTGGTCGGTGAACAGCCCCACATCGCCCCTGGCGAAGAGTATCAGTACACCAGCGGCGCGGTGATTGAAACGCCGATGGGTACCATGCAGGGCCATTATGAAATGGTCGACGTCGATGGCAATGATTTCCGCGTTGCCATTCCTGTGTTCCGTCTCGCCGTAACCACACTCATTCATTAATCTAATGTCTACATATCTGATTGGCGACGTTCACGGTTGCTACGATGAACTGATCGCATTATTAAAACAGGTCGACTTTACGCCAGGACAGGACACGCTCTGGCTGACGGGCGATTTAGTCGCGCGTGGCCCCGGCTCCCTTGAAGTATTACGTTTCGTCAAATCGCTGGGCGACAGCGTCCGCATGGTGCTGGGCAATCACGATCTGCATCTGCTGGCGGTTTTCGCCGGGATCAGCCGCAACAAACCTAAAGATCGCCTCACCCCACTGCTGGATGCGCCGGACGCGGACGATCTGATTAACTGGCTGCGCCGTCAGCCCCTGCTGCAGATCGACGAAGAGAAAAAGCTGGTCATGGCGCATGCCGGAATCACCCCGCAATGGGATCTTGAGACGGCGAAAACCTGCGCGCGTGACGTTGAGGCGGTGCTGGCAAGCGACTCGTATCCTTTCTTCCTCGATGCCATGTACGGCGATATGCCGAACCACTGGAGCGAGGATCTCAGCGGTCTGGCCCGTCTGCGCTTTATCACCAACGCGTTCACCCGCATGCGCTTCTGCTTCCCGAACGGACAGCTGGATATGTATTCCAAAGAGACGCCGGAAAGCGCGCCCGCTCCGCTGAAACCGTGGTTTGCCATTCCGGGACCGGTGACAAGCGAGTACAGCGTGGTATTTGGCCACTGGGCTGCACTGGAAGGAAAAGGAACACCGGAAGGGATTTACGGTCTGGATACCGGATGCTGCTGGGGCGGAGAGTTAACCTGCTTACGCTGGGAAGATAAAGCTTACTTTGTGCAGCCGTCCAACCGACAGCTGGACCTGGGGGAAAGCGAGGCCGTTGCCTCCTGATACGTAATTCCCTCTCCCGGCCGGGAGAGGGAAAATCACTTAACGACGTTCCAGAATCTCGAAGCAGTAGCTGTGGGAGTTCTGTGCATCCGCGTCGTGGAATTCGCTGAATACCGATTCCCACTCGTCCGGATCGTAGTCCGGGAAATGAGTATCCCCTTCCACTTCTGCATCAATGTGGGTCAGATACAGCTTCTGCGCTTTTGGCAGGAACTGCTCGTACACGCGCCCACCGCCGATCACCATGATCTCTTCGGCATTACCGCATGCAGCAATCGCCTCGTCGACTGATTTTACCCATTCGACGCGATCGTCAGTGCCCGGCTGGCTGCTGATAACGATATTCTTACGGCCCGGCAATGGACGACCAATCGACTCCCAGGTCAGGCGGCCCATCACTACCGGCTTGTTTAACGTAGTACGTTTAAACCATGCAAGATCGGCAGGCAGGTTCCACGGCATGGCATTTTCCATACCGATAACGCGGTCCACCGCCAGCGCTGCAATCAGACTGATCATTGAAAATTTCCCGGATGCAAAAAATTGCCGCCACTATACGGAAAGCTTAATCTTTCGTCGACTGGCGGCAGGGTAAAGATAAAGAAATTTTTTAATATTGCTGGCAACTCCACTTCACGCGGAAGGTTTACTCTCGGGCTCGTCAGCCGGATCACCGGTATGCTTGCCCTCTTCCGTGCCCTGCCAGCCATGGCGCTGGATCAGCGACAGGTGGTTACGGTCCTCGTTAATGATTTCCGTCAGCATCGCGCTGGTGCGTTTGAACACCGCCGCACGCTCGGTGGCGGTACTGCCAGCCATCGCCGCCATCTCTTCGACCATCTCGGTATTAAAGCGGCGGAACAGGTCTGCCCGTTCGCGTGCTTCATACGCGCCAAGTCCAAGATTTTCCAGCGCCATGCGGCCAGACTTCAGCGCACCTTCGAAGGTTTCACGCTCGGGCGCGTCTACGCCCGCCTGCCGCAGCCGGATGTAGTGATCTACATCGCGCGCGCGGGAGATAATAGTCAGCGCCGGGAAATGCTCTTTTACCAGCTCCACCATCTGCATGCTGGTTTCCGGATCGTCAATGGCGTTAATTAACACCTCGGCTTTTGCCGCCCCGGCGGATTCCAGCAGATCGACGCGGGTTGCATCCCCGTAAAACACCTTCATATCAAATTTACGCAGGGTATCGACATGGTCGGGGTCGTGATCGAGGATGACCATTTTCACCCCGCTCGACAGCAGTAAACGACCCACGATCTGCCCGTAGCGGCCAAATCCGGCGATGATGACGCGCGGCTGCTCCTCGTCGATCTCGTCGGCCTCGCGCTCCTGCCCGCTGTCCGATTTTTCCAGACGCGTCAGCACCACCAGCAGCACCGGCGTCGCCGCCATCGACAGGGCGACCGCCAGCGTCAGCGCCTTCGCCCACTCGGGATCGAGCACGTTTGCCATCTGCGCGGCGCCAAACACCACGAACGCAAATTCACTCCCCTGCCCCAGCAGCACGGCGAACCAGCGGCGCTGCCTGCCCGGCACGTTCAGTGGGCGAGCAATCAGCCACAGCATCACCATTTTAATGACCAGGAAGCCGACGAGCAGGATGACGATCCGCAGCGGATGCGTCACCAGCGTGCCGAAGTCGACGGACATCCCGACGCCGATGAAAAACAGTCCCAGCAGCAACCCTTTGAACGGCTCGATATCGCTTTCCAGCGCGTGACGGTATTCAGAGCTCGCCAGCAGCACGCCTGCGAGGAACGCCCCCATCGCCATCGACAGCCCGGCCTCCTCCAGCAGCAGACCGAAGCCAAACACCAGGAACAGCGCCACGGCGCTGAACACTTCGCGCAGACCAGAACGAGCGACAAACCGCAGCAGCGGGCGGGTCACGTAGCGGCCAAGCAGCACCACCAGCGCCAGCGCGCCCGCCACCTTCAGCGCCGACAGCGCGAAAGCGCCCAGCGTGGTAGAGGAACCGCTGGCCGCCAGCAGCGGGATCATCGCCACCAGCGGGATAGCGGCAATGTCCTGGAACAGCAGCACCGAGAACGCGCTGCGTCCCATCTGGGAGACCGTCAGATTTCGCTCGTTCATCGCCTGCATGGCAATCGCCGTCGAGGAGAGCGCCAGCGTCATGCCGATAAGCTCTGCCACTTTCCAGTCCATACCCAACAGGATGCAGAACCCACCCAGCAGCAGGCCGCAGGCCACCATCTGCAGCGCACCACCGCCAAATACCGAGGCGCGAAGCTTCCACAGCCGCTGCGGGTCGAGCTCCAGGCCAATCACAAACAGCATCAGCACCACGCCAATCTCAGCGAAATGGAGAATCGCCTCGGCATCCGTGACCAGTCTAAAGCCCCACGGCCCAATGACGCAGCCTGCAATCAGGTAGCCGAGCACCGAACCCAGCCCCAGGCGTACCGCCACGGGCACAATCAGCGCCGCCGCGCCGAGGTAAATCAGCGCCTGTATCAGCGTATGGCTATCCATGGTGCGTCTCCTGCCACTCAAGTAAGCGTTGTTTATAATGACGAGCCTGCGCCTGCAGCGTTTCATCGTCGCAAACAAACGTGCAGTGCATCGCAAACGGCGGGAGCCAGTTCAGACCGCAATAGAGCGCGGTCGCCTGCAGCGGCTGCGCCAGGACGTCAAACCCCGGGAAGGAACCGATATCAAAATGGCTTTCCCCACCGCCGGTGGTAACCGCCCACATCAGGCTTTTTCCTTTTAGCGCATTGCCGTTGTGGCCATACGCCCAGCCGTGGGAGAAGACTTTATCAATCCACAGTTTCAGGAGCGGGGGCGTGCTGTACCACTGCATTGGATGCTGCCAGATAATCAGATCGGCACGGGAGAGCGCCTCCTGTTCGGCGGCGATATCGATATTAAAATCGGGATAAAGTTGATAGAGGGAACGTATCTCTACGTTATCAAGCGTCCTTACCTGCTCAAGCATCCGCTTATTCGCATGCGAGTGCTGCGGATAAGGATGGGCATAAATTATCAGAATCATTGATTAGCCTGTTGTTACTGCTTTCTTTTAACAAAAGAGTGTAGTCAGTAATTCAACAGGCTAATAGTGAATATTATTGACGGGCTTACGTCAGAATTCTGAATTAGTTATCTAGCTCGCCCATGGATTTCACCTGGTCACGGTTGATCTGCTCGGTTTGACCGGTTTCGGCGTTTTTGTACGACACCAGACCGGTATCGTCATCCACCTGAGGTTTGCCGTCGGTGACAATGGTTTTGCCATCGGTGGTTTTTACGGCCTGATTAGACGAACAGCCCGCAACGGTAAACATTGTCGTGGCAGCCAGAACGGAAGCGATCAGTAATTTATTTTGCATGGTGTTTTCCCCTGCTCTCAGTTGAATTTCGTTATCGACCTAACTATTTTAGGCTAACTGACTGAAAGCGGATGAAAAACCAGAAGGTTCTGAAGATGGGAGAATGCCCGGCAGCCGAACGGCACCGGGCATTTTTACTTATTTGCTAATCTGCGCGTGCATTTCCTGCACTGAAATCACCTTCTCGGTGGCATCCGCGTTCAGCGCCATGGCCGTCGCGAAACCGCCGTTCAGGGTGGTGTCGTAGTGCACTTTGTACTGCAGCGCGCTGCGGCGAATCAGCTTGGAGTCTTCAATCGCCTGGCGGCCTGCGGTGGTGTTGATGATGTAGGTGTATTCGCCATTCTTGATACGGTCCTGAATGTGCGGACGACCTTCATGCACCTTGTTCACCAGACGCGGGTTGATGCCGGCTTCGCCCAGCACAATCGCGGTACCGTGGGTCGCGTCCAGCTCGAAGCCCTGTTTCAGCAGCTTGGCGGCCAGGTCAACCACGCGCTCTTTGTCGCCTTCGCGAACGGAGAGCAGCGCACGGCCTGATTTTCTCATGGTGGAGCTACTGCCCAGCTGCGCCTTCGCGAACGCTTCTGCGAAGGTGCGGCCCACGCCCATCACTTCCCCGGTAGAGCGCATTTCTGGCCCTAACAGCGGGTCAACGCCCGGGAATTTGTTGAACGGCAGCACCACTTCTTTCACCGAGTAGTACGGTGGAATGATCTCTTTGGTCACGCCCTGCTGCGCCAGCGTCTGGCCCGCCATCACGCGCGCCGCCACTTTCGCCAGCGGTACGCCGGTGGCTTTGGAGACGAACGGTACGGTACGTGCCGCACGCGGGTTGACTTCAATCAGGTAGACTTCGTTGTCTTTCACCGCAAACTGGACGTTCATCAGACCGCGAACCTGCAGCTCGAAGGCCAGCTTCTGCACCTGCTGGCGCATCACGTCCTGAATCTCCTGGCTCAGCGTGTAGGCTGGCAGAGAACAGGCGGAGTCGCCGGAGTGCACGCCCGCCTGCTCGATGTGCTCCATGATGCCGCCAATCAGCACCATTTCGCCGTCGCAGATGGCGTCAACGTCCACTTCTACCGCGTCGTCGAGGAAGCGGTCGAGCAGCACAGGCGCATCGTTGGAGACGCTCACCGCGGTCTGGAAGTAGCGACGCAGGTCGGCTTCGTCATACACGATTTCCATCGCGCGGCCGCCCAGCACGTAGGAAGGACGCACCACCAGCGGGTAGCCAATCTCTTTCGCCTTCTCAACGGCCATTTCAATGGCGGTGACGGTGGCGTTCGCCGGCTGTTTCAGCTTCAGACGGTCAACCGCCTGCTGGAAACGCTCGCGGTCTTCCGCACGGTCAATCGCGTCCGGGCTGGTGCCGATAACCGGCACGCCTGCTGCTTCCAGCGCGCGCGCCAGCTTCAGCGGGGTCTGGCCGCCGTACTGCACGATAACGCCTTTTGGCTTCTCGATGCGCACGATTTCCAGCACGTCTTCCAGGGTAACCGGCTCGAAGTAGAGGCGATCAGAGGTGTCGTAGTCGGTAGAGACGGTTTCCGGGTTACAGTTGACCATGATGGTCTCGTAACCGTCTTCGCGCAGCGCCAGCGAGGCGTGTACGCAGCAGTAGTCGAACTCGATGCCCTGGCCGATACGGTTTGGACCGCCGCCCAGCACCATAATCTTGTCGCGGTCGACGGACGGGTTCGCTTCGCACTCGTCTTCATAGGTGGAGTACATGTAGGCGGTGTCGGTCGAGAATTCAGCCGCACAGGTGTCCACGCGCTTGTAGACCGGGTGCAGGTCGTACTGGTCGCGCAGCTTGCGGATTTCCGCTTCACGCACGCCCGCCAGCTTAGCCAGACGCGCATCGGCGAAGCCTTTGCGCTTCAGCACGCGCAGGAAGTCAGCGTCCAGGCCGTTGATGCCCAGCTCCGCTACCTGCTCTTCCAGACGCACCAGCTCTTCAATCTGCACCAGGAACCAGCGGTCGATGTTGGTCAGGTTGAACACGCCGTCGACGGACAGGCCCGCACGGAAGGCATCGGCGATATACCAGATACGCTCTGCGCCCGCGTCTTTCAGCTCGCGGCGGATTTTGGTCAGCGCTTCCGGGTCGTCCAGGCTCACTTTCGGGTCAAAACCGGTCGCGCCGACTTCGAGGCCGCGCAGCGCTTTCTGCAGGGATTCCTGCTGCGTGCGGCCAATCGCCATCACTTCACCGACAGATTTCATCTGGGTGGTCAGACGGTCGTTCGCGCCCGCGAATTTCTCGAAGTTGAAGCGTGGAATTTTGGTCACAACGTAGTCGATGGACGGCTCGAAGGACGCAGGGGTGCGGCCACCGGTGATGTCGTTCATCAGCTCGTCGAGGGTGTAACCCACCGCCAGCTTCGCCGCCACTTTCGCAATCGGGAAGCCGGTCGCTTTAGAGGCCAGCGCGGAGGAACGGGACACGCGCGGGTTCATTTCGATAACAATCAGACGGCCTGTTTTCGGGTTCACCGAGAACTGCACGTTAGAACCGCCGGTTTCCACGCCGATTTCACGCAGTACCGCCATCGAGGCGTTACGCATGATTTGATACTCTTTGTCGGTCAGGGTCTGGGCTGGCGCAACGGTGATGGAGTCACCGGTGTGGATACCCATCGCATCGAAGTTTTCGATGGAGCAGACGATGATGCAGTTGTCGTTTTTATCACGCACCACTTCCATCTCGTACTCTTTCCAGCCAATCAGCGATTCATCAATCAGCAGCTCTTTGGTTGGAGAGAGATCCAGACCGCGTTCGCAAATCTCTTCGAACTCTTCGCGGTTATAGGCGATACCGCCGCCGGTGCCGCCCATGGTGAACGATGGACGGATGATGCACGGATAGCCCACGTCAGCCGCGACGGCCAGCGCTTCTTCCATATTGTGTGCGATACCGGAACGCGCGGTGTCGAGGCCGATTTTCTTCATAGCCACGTCGAAGCGGCGACGGTCTTCTGCTTTATCAATCGCGTCGGCGGTCGCACCAATCATGGTCACGCCGAACTCTTCCAGCACGCCCTGACGCTCCAGCTCCAGCGCACAGTTCAGCGCCGTCTGGCCGCCCATGGTTGGCAGCACCGCGTCCGGACGCTCTTTCTCGATGATTTTACGTACCACTTCCCAGTGAATCGGCTCGATATAGGTCGCATCGGCCATTTCCGGGTCGGTCATGATGGTTGCCGGGTTAGAGTTTACCAGGATTACGCGGTAACCCTCTTCACGCAGGGCTTTACACGCCTGCGCGCCGGAGTAGTCGAATTCGCAGGCCTGGCCGATGACGATCGGGCCAGCGCCAAGGATCAGGATGCTTTTTATGTCTGTACGTTTTGGCATTGTCTTCTCGGCTCCTGATTATTTAGCGGTCTTACGGTATTGCTCGATAAGTTCGATGAAGTGATCGAACAGCGGCGCGGCGTCGTGTGGGCCCGGGCTGGCTTCCGGGTGACCCTGGAAGCTGAATGCTGGCTTATCGGTGCGATGAATTCCCTGCAGGGTGCCATCGAACAGCGACTTATGGGTCACGCGCAGGTTAGCCGGCATCAAGGATTCATCGACAGCAAAGCCGTGGTTCTGCGCGGTGATCATCACCGTGTTGTTATCGATGTCTTTCACCGGGTGGTTACCACCGTGGTGGCCGAACTTCATCTTAACGGTGTTCGCACCGCTCGCCAGCGCCAGCAGCTGATGGCCAAGGCAGATGCCGAATACCGGGATGTCGGTTTCCAGGAAGGACTTGATGGCGGCGATGGCGTAATCGCACGGCGCCGGGTCGCCAGGGCCGTTGGACAGGAAAATACCGTCCGGATTCATCTTCAGCACGTCTTCGGCAGACGTTTGTGCCGGAACCACCGTCAGGCGGCAGCCGCGGTCAACCAGCATGCGCAGGATGTTGCGCTTGGCGCCGAAATCGTAGGCCACCACGTGGAACGGCAGCTCGCTCTCTTTTTTCGCTTCAGGCAGGTCGCCTTCCAGCGTCCAGCTACCCTGAGTCCAGCTGTAGGCTTCAGCGGTCGTCACTTCTTTCGCCAGGTCCATGCCGTTCAGGCCCGGGAAGGCTTTCGCTTTTTCCAGCGCCAGCGTCGCATCGAGGTTATCACCCGCGATGATGCAGCCGTTCTGTGCACCCTTCTCGCGCAGCAGACGCGTTAACTTACGGGTATCGATATCGGCAATCGCCACGATGTTATGGCGCTTCAGGTAAGAAGAGAGGTCTTCGGTATTGCGGAAGTTGCTGGCAATCAGCGGCAGGTCGCGGATGACCAGGCCTTGCGCATGTACCTGAGAAGATTCTTCGTCAGCCGCATTGGTGCCGACATTGCCGATATGAGGATAAGTAAGAGTAACGATTTGGCGAGAATAGGAAGGATCAGTGAGGATTTCTTGATAACCGGTCATTGAAGTATTGAAAACGACTTCCCCAACCGCCGAACCCGTTGCCCCTATGGCCCGACCGATAAACTGGGTTCCGTCTTCCAGAACCAATAGCGCTGACTTAATCAAAACACCCTCCAGAGAATATTCACTCACTTTATTTGCATATTAATTCATAGCATGTCATGGATCAATGCAAATGTGTTGCCAGCGGATTTTTGGCAAACGGCGGCATTCTGGGGATTTGGTGGGTAAAAGTCAACTTAAAACGGATATTTTGTTTACTCTTTTGCAAGCCTGGCGAGTGGAATGCGGCTTAAGCGACAAAAAGATCAGGTAAATCACTGCGGAAAACGCTTGCGTGCCAGGTTTAATGAAAAATGAGCTAGCGCAGCACCATAAAGTGGACCAGATGGTCAAAATTTACATTTCAGTAACGTTAAAACGCTATAATAGATAGATATTTAGAGCATTAAGTAAAAATACGCTATGAAACAGATAAAATAAAAGGGCAATAAAATATTGCCCTATGCAATCAAACAATTACGACTGCAATAACCACATCACGATGGGTAATAATGCTTACAAATTGTTGAGATCGAGCACATCTCGCATATCAAAAAGGCCATCTTTCTTGTTTTTAAGCCACAAGGCGGAACGTACGGCGCCGTTGGCGAACGTCATTCGGCTGGAGGCTTTATGCGTAATTTCGACGCGTTCGCCAATATCGGCGAACATCGCCGTGTGTTCGCCGACGATGTCACCCGCTCGAACGGTTGCGAAACCAATAGTGCCAGGAACGCGTTCGCCGGTGTAACCTTCACGCGTATAGACCGCGCAGTCTTTTAAATCTTTATCAAGTGCATGAGCAATCGCTTCGCCCATCGCCAGCGCCGTACCTGATGGCGCATCAACTTTGTAACGGTGGTGAGCTTCTACGATCTCGATATCGGTATAGTTACCCATCACCTTCGCGGCCTTCTCCAGCAGCTTCAGCATGACGTTAACGCCCACGCTGAAGTTTGCCGCGAAGACAATCGCAATCTCTTTTGATGCATCCTGGATAGCCTGCTTGCCCGCATCGTCAAAACCGGTGGTGCCAATCACCATCCCCTTGCCGTGCTGACGACAAAACGCCAGATGCGCGAGCGTCCCTTCCGGGCGGGTAAAATCGATGAATACATCGAAGTCCTCTTTTACCGCCTCCAGGCTGCTTTGCACGGTAACGCCCGTGTGGCCTGCGCCCGCCAGCTCACCGGCATCGGTCCCCAGAAGTGAAGAACCTTCACGTTCCAGTGCCGCGCCAAGCGCGACGCCATCCATCTGAAGTGCCGCCTGAATAAGCTGACGGCCCATACGTCCACCCGCGCCCGCAATGGCGACACGGATCTGTGCATCATGCATAGTTATTCTCTTACGTTAAAATGATGTAAACCGTTTTCAGATTAACCAGCCTTGAGAAGCACTGCCAACTGAAAACACCGATAATTAGAATTTAACGTGAAACCGACTTAAATATCAGTAAAAGACATGATTTTGTCGTCACGATAAAGTAACGGGTAAAAAAAAGGCCAGCACAGGAGGTGCTGGCCTTTCATCAGAAAAAGGACTATTCGACTTCGCGGGCGTCGATGCGCAGTTCTTTCGGGACTTCAAAAACAATGTTTTCTTCACGCCCTTCCAGCGGCACCGCTTCGCCACCGCCCAGTTCCTGCAAACGAGAAATGACGTTCTGTACCAGAATATCTGGCGCAGACGCCCCGGCCGTCACGCCGACACAGGCCGCGTGCTTAACCCACGCTTCCTGAATATCCGACGCGTCATCAATCAGGAAAGCCGCTTTCCCCATGCGTTGCGCCAGTTCGGCCAGACGGTTGGAGTTAGACGAGTTTTTGGAGCCGACTACCAGCACCACATCCGCCTTTTCAGCCAGTGCGCGCACCGCTTCCTGACGGTTAGTGGTCGCGTAGCAGATATCATCCTTACGCGGGCCAACGATTTTCGGGAAGCGCTGACGCAGCGCGTCAATCACGTCTGAAGTATCGTCTACGGAGAGCGTCGTCTGGGTCATAAACGACAGACGGGCTTCATTTTTCACGTTCAGCGTAAAGACATCTTCAGGCGACTCAACCAGATACATCCCCCCTTCCGGGTTGCTGTACTGGCCCATGGTGCCTTCGACTTCCGGATGACCGGCATGGCCAATCAGAATCGACTCTTCACCACGGCGGCTGGCGCGCGCCACTTCCATATGCACTTTTGTCACCAGCGGACAGGTGGCATCGAATACGGTCAGATCGCGGCTTTTCGCTTCGTTACGTACCGCCTGAGAGACGCCGTGCGCGGAGAAGATCAGGATCGCACCGTCCGGCACTTCGCTGATTTGTTCAATAAAGATGGCACCGCGCTCGCGCAGGCTGTCGACCACGTAGCGGTTGTGCACCACTTCGTGACGCACATAAATCGGCGCGCCGTAAATCTCCAGCGCGTTTTCAACAATGCTGATAGCGCGGTCTACACCGGCGCAGAAGCCGCGCGGGTTAGCCAACAGGATCTGCATTTCAGGCCTCCAGTGCAGGATCGATTTCCAGCACTTCAACATCAAAATGAACGGTACGCCCGGCAAGCGGATGGTTGAAGTCAACGGTAATAGAGTCGCCGTTGATCTCGCGGATCACGCCAGGCATTTCGCTGCCGTCCATAGCGGTAAAGAGCATAATCGCTCCGATCTCCGGTTCACCCGCGTCCATAAACTCGCGGCGCGAGAAATACTGGATCAGGTCCGGACTCGGCACGCCAAACGCGGCATCCGGCTCCAGCGAAAAGGCTTTTTTCTCACCCTCTTTCAGGCCCAGAAGCTGCTGCTCAAGACCTTCAGACAGGGAGGTATCGCCAAGACGAAACAGGGCCGGTTTGCCGTTATTGCGGGTGGATTCGGCCGTGGAGCCGTCATCCAGCTTCAGCGTGAAGTGAACGAGAACCGCGCTGTTGCTCTGTACGGATTTAGACATGCAAATTGCTCGCTTGTTTTGCCCGGTAGCATTACGCCACCGGGCGAGTGTGTTACGCCTGCTCTTTCGCGGCCGGTTTAGGCAAGAAGCCTTCCAGCACGATTAACGCCGCACCGATACAAATTGCCGTATCGGCCAGGTTAAAGGTCGCGAAGTGCCAGTCGCCGACGTAGAAGTCGATCATATCGACCACAAAGCCGTGCCACAGACGGTCAAACAGGTTGCCCAGCGCGCCGCCAATGATCAGCGCGTAGGCAATGTTATTCAGCTTTTGCGTGGCCTTCGAGCGGTACATCAGCACCGCGAGGATCACGCAGATACCGAGAGCGATACCCGCAAAGAACCAGCGCTGCCAGCCACCGCTGTCGGCAAGGAAACTAAACGCTGCGCCGTAGTTACGCGCGTAGTGCAGGTTAAGCGACGGGAACAGCGGAACCGTCTCCCCCAGAGCAAAATTCTGGAGGATCAGGAACTTGCTGCCCAGATCGATAATCAGCACCACCACAACCAGCCACAGCCAGCGCAGTCCTGTTGAACAGAGAGTTTTACTCATCAGGCAAACTTACGTTTTTCGCCGTCACCGGCGACGTTGCTTACACAGCGTCCGCAGATGTCTGCGTGTTCCGCCACCTGGCCAACATCGGTGGTGTAATGCCAGCAACGCGGGCATTTCTCACCGTCGGCTTTGCTCAGCGCGACTTTCAGTCCTTTGAGCAGCTCGCTCTGCTGAGCATCAGCAGAAGCATCGGCATAATCCGCAACTTTCGCACCGGAGGTCAACAGGACAAATCGTAATTCATCGCCCAGCGCCGTCAGCTTCGCCGCCAGCTCCGGTTCGGCATACAGCGTAACTGCCGCTTCCAGAGAGCCGCCGACTTTCTTGTCCGCGCGCGCCTGCTCGATAACCTTGTTCACTTCGCCACGCACTTTGAGCAGCTCGTCCCAGAAGGCATCGTTCATCGCTTCGGTGCTGGAGAGATCGAACAGACCTTCGTACCACTCGCCCGTGAACACATACTTCTCACGGTCGCCCGGCAGGTAGCCCCAGATTTCATCCGCGGTGAAGGACATGATCGGCGCCATCCAGCGCACCAGCGCTTCTGCGATGTGGAACAGCGCGGTCTGGCAGCTACGACGCGCCACGCTGTCCGCTTTCGCGGTGTACTGGCGGTCTTTGATGATGTCGAGGTAGAACGAGCCCATCTCGATGGAGCAGAAGCGCATCAGGCGCTGCACCACTTCGTGGAAGTCGTAAGACTCATAGGCTTTCAGGATATCTTCCTGCGCCGCTTTCGCGCAGCCTACCGCCCAGCGGTCCAGCACCACCATCTCTTCCGGTTTCACCATGTCTTTTGCCGGATCGAACCCGTTCAGGTTCGCCAGCAGGAAGCGCGCGGTGTTACGGATACGACGATAGCTGTCGGCAGCACGCTTCAGTATCTCGTCAGACACCGCCATTTCGCCGGTGTAATCGGTAGAGGCTACCCACAGACGCAGAATGTCTGCGCCCAGCTTGTTCATCACATCCTGCGGAGAAACGGTGTTACCGATAGATTTGGACATCTTACGGCCCTGACCATCCACGGTGAAGCCGTGAGTCAGTACCTGACGGTAAGGCGCTTTACCCTTCATGGCGGTGGAGATCATCAGAGATGACATGAACCAGCCGCGGTGTTGGTCAGACCCTTCCAGATACATATCGGCAGCGTGACCGGCAAATTCCGGACGCACGTCAACCACGGAAGAGTGGGTAGACCCGGAGTCGAACCACACGTCCAGGGTATCCGGCACTTTCTCGTAGTTGTCTGCGTCAGCGCCCAGGATGTCGCGGGAGTCGAGATCCCACCACGCCTGAATACCGTCAACTTCGACGCGTTTCGCCACTTCTTCCATCAGTTCCAGGGTGTTTGGGTGCAGCTCCTGCGTCTCTTTATGCACGAACAGAGACATCGGCACGCCCCAGGTACGCTGACGGGAGATACACCAGTCAGGACGGTTAGCCACCATGGATTCGATACGCGCCTGGCCCCAGTCAGGGATCCACTGCACGCCTTTGATCTCTTTCAGAGACTGCTCGCGCAGGCCTTTCTGATCCATGCTGACGAACCACTGCGGGGTCGCACGGAAGATGATCGGCGTTTTATGACGCCAGCAGCACGGATAGCTGTGCTGCATTTTTTCAACGTGCAGCAGCGCGCCGCTGGTACGCAGCATGTCGACGATGATGTCGTTCGCCTTGAAGACGTTGATACCGTCCAGCGCCGGATAGGTGCCTGGCAGGTAAGATCCGTCCGGACCAACCGGGTTAGCGATTTCCAGACCGTACTTCAGGCTGATGTTGTAGTCATCAGGACCGTGGCCACCGGCGGTATGCACCGCACCGGTACCCGCTTCCAGCGTCACGTGGTCGCCCAGGATCGCCGGAACGTCGAAGTCCAGGAACGGGTGCTTGAAGCGCATCAGCTCCAGCGCGTCGCCTTTCACGGTGCCCAGCACGGTGTAGTCGCTGATATGGGCGCGCTTCAGCACGCTCTCAACCAGATCTTTCGCCAGGATAACCGCCTGACCGTCAATCTGCACCAGCGCGTATTCGAACTCACCGGACAGGGAGATCGCACGGTTGGCCGGCAGGGTCCACGGGGTGGTGGTCCAGATCACCAGAGAGATCGGGCCGTTTACCGAGGAGACGCCAAATTTAGCTTTCACCGCATCCTGATCGACAGCGTTGAACGCCACGTCGATAGACGGAGAGGTTTTGTCGTAATACTCAACTTCCGCTTCTGCCAGCGCAGAGCGGCAGTCCACGCACCAGTGCACCGGCTTAGCGCCTTTGTGCAGGTGGCCGTTACCGATGATTTTACCCAGCGCACGGATGATGTTGGCTTCAGTTTTGAAATCCATGGTCAGGTATGGGTGCGACCAGTCGCCCAGCACGCCCAGACGGATGAAGTCAGCGCGCTGACCGTCAACCTGCGTGGCTGCGTATTCGCGGCACTTCGCACGGAACTCGGCGGCGGTGAACTTCTCACCCGGCTTGCCGAACTCTTGCTCCACTTTCAGCTCGATTGGCAGACCGTGGCAGTCCCAGCCCGGAACGTAAGGCGAGTCATATCCCGTGAGGCCTTTGGACTTCACGATAATGTCTTTCAGAATCTTGTTAACCGAGTGACCAATATGAATGCTGCCATTCGCATATGGAGGGCCATCATGCAGAATGAAGGTTTTTTTGCCTTTTTTGGCTGCACGAATGATGCCGTACAGGTCATCATCGGTCCAACGCGCCAGCATTCCCGGTTCGCGCTTGGCGAGATCGCCGCGCATCGGGAACCCTGTTTCCGGCAAATTCAGGGTTGATTTATAGTCACTCATCAGATTCTCGGTTCCGTATTTATCACGTAGGCAGTTAAGCCGGGTTCAAAGCCCAAAAAACTCGCGGGCCGTCAATTCATCTCGCGCAATTTGCGCTTTTAGTTCATCCAGCGAACCAAATCGCTGCTCGTTGCGTATTTTTTTACGCAGTATCACATCTATATGGCGACCATAGAGGTCCATTACAACGTCCAGCAGGTGCACTTCTAACTGTTGACGCACACCGGCGACGGTCGGACGCGTGCCAATGTTGGCGACGCCGTAGAACGGCTTATCGCCCAGTCCTGCCACTTCCACCGCATACACCCCTTTAACCGGGGAAACCTGACGACGCAGCGGTATATTCGCCGTCGGGAAGCCAATCGTGCGGCCCAGCGCATCGCCATGGACCACGCGGCCAGAGATGGTGAACGGATGGCCCAGCAGGGTTTCTGCCGTGTCCAGGTCATCATTAGCCAGCGCCTGACGCACCGCCGTGCTGCTGACGCGCACGCCGCCTTCGCAGAAGGTCATCGCGCTGGTGACGTCAAATCCGTACTCCAGACCAGCCTTCTGTAATAGCAAGAAATCGCCCTGACGACCAGCGCCAAAGCGGAAATCATCGCCCACGGCAAGAAACTGTACGCCAAGACGCTTAACCAGCAGGTCGCTGACGAAATTTTGTGCTGTCAGCGCGGCAAAGCGACGATCGAAACGTAAACACAATACATAGTCCACGCCGGACTCCGCCAGATAGCGCAATTTCTCGCGCAGGCGAGTGAGTCGGGCGGGAGATTTATCGCCCGCGAACAATTCCAGCGGCTGCGGCTCGAAAATCATCACTACAACGGGCAGGCCACGGGCCTCCCCTTCTTTCCGCAATCCCTGCAACAGCGCCTGATGACCACGATGCACGCCGTCGAAATTACCAATAGTCAGCACGCACCCGTGTGGCGCGCTGCTGAGATTATGTATGCCGCGTATCAGCTTCATGTCTGGCTCAAAACAGTGAAAATCGCCAAAGTATACCTTGTACAGCGGTTAAGGTTAACCGGCGATTGTTCGCGCAAAACAGAAAGCCGTAATGATTTCATCAGGCTGACCTTTCGCAGCGAAAAAATCTGCTCGTGAACTGCGATTTTTATGCCGAAAGGCTGTATTCAGGGAAGACAAGCTGGTAGAATCCTGCGCCATCACTACGTAACGTAGCGTCGCTAATTAACGGCGCTTATTTGCACAAATCCATTGACAAAAGAAGGCAAAGAGGGCATATTCCTCGGCCTTTGAATTGTCCACATAGAACATATTTGGGAGTTGGACTTGGCTAATATCAAATCAGCTAAGAAACGTGCCGTTCAGTCTGAAAAGGCTCGTAAGCACAACGCAAGCCGTCGCTCTATGATGCGTACTTTCATCAAGAAAGTATACGCAGCAATCGAAGCAGGCGACAAAGCTGCAGCGCAGAACGCATTTAACGAAATGCAACCAATCGTGGATCGTCAGGCTGCTAAAGGTCTGATCCACAAAAACAAAGCAGCGCGTCATAAAGCAAACCTGACCGCGCAGATCAACAAACTGGCTTAATCGCTACTTGTTGTTGCTTGTTTAAAGAACCCGCTTAACGCGGGTTTTTTTATGCCTTCAGATTGCCGGTGGCGTAAACAGCGCCGAGTAGTCACGGTTGCAGATTCGCTGCACCGCCGGGTGCTGAATCATTCTTTCGGCAAATATGGCGTGATACTCCTCCATCACGTTATCCACTCTGCCTATCTCCGTAATCTTGTCGTCTGAATAGAGATCGTGCGCGTACAGCGTCGGCGCAACGAAGATCGCATTATGCGCTTCGCCAAAGGCTTTCATCAGCGCCGCATCGTCGAACTCACCGAGGATTTCTACCTTAAGCCCCTGCGAATTAAACCAGTTCAGCAGCTTGCGTCCGAGCATGGAACGTCTTCCCGGCACCAGCAGGCGGCGCTCTTCAAGGCACGCGGGGAACGGTTTTTCCGGCGGCGGGTTAATGCACCAGAAGCTTACGCCGCATTCGCCAATTTTCACCGAGAACAGCCCTTCCTGCTGGGTGGAGTCGATCGGGCAGTCCGAGATTATCATGTCCAGCTTGTGCTGGCTCAGCTGTTCCAGCAGCATCTCGTGGGTGGATTCAAAGCAGCGCAGATGGATTTGCTCATCTTCCACCACCGCCGCATCCAGCACGCCGCTCACCAGCCGCTTGGACAGCGCATCCGCCACGCCCACGTCAAAGAGCAGGTTCGACTCTTTGCGGTAGTTGACGATATCCAGCATCTCCTGGCTCAGGGTGAACATTTTGTCCGCATAGCGGAACACCAGTTCACCCAATTCGCTGGGTTCAATCCCACGCCCTTTACGCTTGAACAGCTTGCCCTGCAGGCGCTCTTCCAGGGCCTTGATTTGCCCGGTGATGGTTTGCGGCGTCAGGTAGAGCGCCTCTGCCGCCCCCACCACCGAGCCCTGTTTATAGACGTGCCAGAAGTAGTACAGATGGTTGTAATTTAAATGAGACATCGCGTCTTCTCTCCCTGAGTGTGTATCGGGAGAAGGATCGCCTTCTCCCGGTGTTCCGTTATGCCTGGACAGCCTGTCCGGACAACTTCACCTTCAACAAGGTATAACCGATTACCGCGGCCAGTAATGACCCGATGAGAATGCCGAGTTTAGCCCAGACGATAAGCTCAGGCGCATGCGTACCAAACGCCAGTGTCGAAATAAAGATCGACATTGTAAACCCGATTCCACACAGCACGCCGACGGCCATAATTTGCGAAAACGTGGTGCCATGCGGCAATGACGCCAGCTTCAGCTTCGTCGCCAGCCAGCAGAAGAGGCTAATGCCCAGCGGCTTACCGATAAACAGCCCGGCAATGATGCCCAGCGGCAGCACGGACGTCAGCCCGTCCAGCGTCACGCCGCCGAGGGAAACGCCCGCGTTGGCAAACGCAAACAGCGGCAGGATCATAAAAGCAACCCAAGGGTGCAACACGTGCTCCAGCTGTTTGGCAGGCGACTTGCCGTCCTGCGGTTTTAGCGGCACGAAGAAGCCCACAATCACGCCTGCCAGCGTGGCGTGCACGCCGGATTTCAGCACCGCCGTCCACAGCACCATCCCCACCAGGATATAGATACCGATGCGGCGAACATTGAAGATGTTCAGCAGCGCCAGCACCGCAATCGCCCCGGCGGCGACGCTCAGGGACAGGATCGACAGATCGCTGGTGTAGAACAGCGCGATAATCACAATGGCGCCCAGGTCATCGATGATCGCCAGCGCCATCAGGAAGATTTTCAGGGCCACCGGCACGCGGCTACCGAGCAAGGCTAAGACACCGAGCGCAAAGGCGATATCCGTCGCGGCCGGGATCGCCCAGCCGTCACGCGCAACAGGATCCTGCCAGGTGAACGCCAGGAAGAGCAACGCCGGAACGACCATTCCGCCAATCGCTGCGATCACCGGAAACGCCGCGCGCTGGCGGCTGGCAAGCGAGCCCAGAACCAGCTCACGCTTAACCTCAAGACCCACCAGCAGGAAGAACACCGCCATTAGCGCATCGTTGATCCACAGCAGCATGTTCTTATTAATTTCCAGCGCCCCGACCTTCAGCTCAACGGGCGTTTCCAGAAATGCATGGTAGAGATCCTGCGTGATGCCAAGGTTAGCCAGCACCATCGCGGCCGCTGCGGCAATAATCAGGATCACGCCACCGGACGCCTCACTGCTAAAGAAACGGTGTAGTAATTTCATTTAAGTTCTCTCTTTTACAACAATACCTCGATAAAACCATAATACCAAGCCAAATAGCTCGGCAAAAACAGATTAATGTTGAGTATAGACTCAGTTTAACCGAGCTATACGCGCAAATAAAAAAGCCCGGAATCGCTTCCGGGCTTTGAGAAGATGAAAACCAGCTAACGAATTAGCGAGTCAAATCATCGAAGAATTTTTTGACGCCATCGAAGAAGCTTTTGGAACGCGGGCTGTTTTTCTCGCCCGTCGGGCCGCCAAAGCTCTCCTGCAGCTCTTTCAGCAGCTGTTTCTGCTTGTCGTTCAGGCCAACCGGCGTTTCGACGACGACGCGGCACAGCAGGTCGCCCTGCGCGCCACCGCGAACGGATTTAACGCCTTTCCCGCGCATGCGGAACAGCTTGCCGGTCTGGGTTTCCCCAGGCACTTTCAGGTTCACGCGACCGTCCAGCGTTGGCACTTCGATTTCGCCACCGAGTGCCGCCATCGCGAAGTTGATCGGCACTTCGCAGTACAGGTTATTACCTTCACGCTCGAAGATGGCGTGCTGTTTCACCTGCACCTGAACGTACAGATCGCCTGCCGGTGCGCCGTGCTCGCCTGCTTCGCCCTCACCGGCCAGACGGATGCGGTCGCCCGTATCGACGCCAGCCGGGATTTTAACGGACAGGGTCTTGGTTTTCTCAACGCGACCGTGGCCGTGGCATTTGGTGCACGGATCTTTAATCAGCGTGCCGCGACCGTGACAGTGCGGACAGGCCTGCTGTACCGCGAAGAAGCCCTGGCGCATCTGTACCTGACCAGAGCCGTGACAGGTTGGACAGGTCTGAGGCTGTGTGCCCGCTTTCGCGCCGCTGCCGTGGCAAACGTCACACTCTTCCAGCGTCGGGATACGGATCTCTTTGGTTACGCCGCGAACGGCCTCTTCCAGCGTCAGCTCCATGTTGTAGCGCAGGTCCGCGCCGCGCGCCGCGCGCTGACGACCACGGCCGCCGCCGAAAATGTCGCCAAATACATCGCCAAAGATATCGCTGAAGTCAGCGCCGCCGCCAAAGCCGCCGCCGCCGAATCCACCGCCGCCCATGCCGCCCTGTTCAAAGGCAGCGTGACCGTACTGGTCATAGGCCGCACGTTTTTGTGCATCGGTCAGGACTTCGTAGGCTTCTTTGATCTCTTTAAATTTGGCTTCAGCCTCTTTGTCACCCTGGTTACGGTCCGGGTGGAATTTCATGGCCAGGCGCTTGTACGCCTTTTTGATTTCACGCTCTTCCGCAGTTTTCGGAACGCCTAAAATCTCATAATAGTCTTGCTTTGCCATTGGTTTTTTTAAGCCCCTTAACATGCGAGCACGGGCGTGGAGAGTTCTCCTACGCCCGTGCCGATTAATTACCCTGCATCAGGGCGATTATTTTTTATCTTTAACTTCTTCGAACTCAGCGTCGACAACGTCGTCGTCTTTCGCGTTGTTCGCCGAAGCGTCAGCGCCCGCCTGCTGTTGAGCGTGCTGCTGCTGAGCGATTTCCATCAGCTTCTGAGAAGCCTGCGCCAGTTCCTGCATCTTCGCTTCGATGTCCGCTTTGTCTTCACCTTTCAGTGAGGATTCCAGCGCGCTCAGTGCAGCTTCGATAGCAGTCTTGTCTTCCGCTGGCAGTTTATCGCCTGCTTCTTCAACCTGCTTACGGGTGCTGTGCAGCAGATGGTCACCCTGGTTACGGGTCTGAACCAGCTCTTCGAACTTACGGTCGGATTCCGCGTTAGCTTCGGCATCGCGAACCATTTTTTCGATTTCCGCTTCGTTCAGGCCAGAAGATGCCTTGATGGTGATCTTCTGCTCTTTACCGCTGTTTTTGTCTTTCGCAGACACGTGCAGGATACCGTCAGCATCGATGTCGAAGGTGACTTCGATCTGCGGCATGCCGCGCGGTGCCGGGTTAATACCGTCCAGGTTGAACTGACCCAGAGATTTGTTATCCGCCGCACGCTTACGCTCACCCTGAATCACATGGATGGTTACCGCAGACTGGTTGTCTTCAGCGGTAGAGAACACCTGGCTGTGTTTCGTTGGGATGGTGGTGTTTTTGTTGATGAGCGCAGTCATCACACCGCCCATGGTTTCGATACCCAGAGACAGCGGGGTAACGTCCAGCAGCAGTACGTCTTTAACTTCACCGGTCAGTACGCCCCCCTGAACCGCAGCACCGATTGCGACCGCTTCGTCCGGGTTAACGTCTTTACGTGGCTCTTTACCAAAGAACTCAGCCACTTTCTTCTGAACCATTGGCATACGCGTCTGACCACCGACCAGGATAACGTCCTGGATATCGGATACGGACAGGCCAGCGTCCTGCAGAGCAACTTTCAGCGGCTCGATTGAACGGTTCACCAGGTCTTCTACCAGGCTTTCCAGTTTCGCACGGGTCACTTTGATGTTCATGTGTTTAGGACCGGTCGCGTCTGCAGTGATGTACGGCAGGTTCACGTCGGTCTGCTGAGCGGAAGACAGCTCGATCTTCGCTTTCTCAGCGGCTTCTTTCAGGCGCTGCATGGCCAGCGGGTCGTTACGCAGGTCAATGCCCTGATCTTTCTTGAACTCGTCAACGAGGTAGTTGATCAGACGGGTATCGAAGTCTTCACCACCCAAGTGGGTATCACCGTTGGTTGCCAGAACTTCGAAGGTTTTTTCGCCGTCAACTTCGTCGATTTCGATAATAGAGATATCGAAGGTACCACCACCCAGGTCGTAAACCGCGATAGTACGGTTGCCAACTTCTTTATCCAGACCGTAAGCCAGGGCAGCAGCGGTTGGTTCGTTGATGATACGTTTTACTTCCAGACCTGCGATACGGCCAGCATCTTTGGTTGCCTGACGCTGAGCATCGTTGAAGTAGGCAGGTACGGTGATAACAGCTTCAGTTACCGGCTCACCCAGGTAATCTTCAGCGGTTTTCTTCATTTTTTTCAGCACTTCAGCAGAAATCTGCGGTGGTGCAGTTTTGGTGCCTTTCACATCAAGCCATGCATCGCCGTTATCTGCCGCGATGATTTTGTAAGGCATGATGGAAACGTCACGCTGAACTTCTTCGTCCTGGAAGCGGCGGCCGATCAGGCGTTTAATCGCAAACAGGGTGTTTTGCGGGTTTGTCACTGCCTGACGTTTAGCCGGCTGACCAACCAGAGTTTCACCATCCTGGGTATAAGCAATGATAGAAGGCGTGGTGCGATCGCCCTCGGCGTTCTCCAGCACGCGTGCAGTAGTGCCATCCATAATCGCTACACAAGAGTTGGTAGTACCCAAGTCGATACCAATAATTTTACCCATCTAAACGTCTCCACTAAAAATTCAGTCAACATGTGGTTGTGTACCTGTAATAAGGGCAGAACGTGCTTTTTCAACTGCCCAGATTTGATTTTTTTCAGGTCCACACACTGCGGTTGACTACAAGATGGGGTCGCGACGGCATCCATCAAGGGGCAAGCATAAAAAAAATTTTAATTTCACCCTGATGAGATCATAGACGCCACCGATTGCGCCCATTATGATGCCGCGCCCAGTCAGGGAGAACTGACGCGGGTTTAACCATTTCACCATATTAATGATGATTTTTTTGAGGACTTATGGGCAACACTAAGTTGGCTAATCCGGCTCCGCTGGGCCTGATGGGTTTTGGCATGACCACTATCCTGCTGAACCTGCACAATATCGGGATGTTCCCGATGGATGGCATCATCCTGGCGATGGGCATTTTTTACGGCGGTATCGCGCAAATCTTCGCGGGCCTGCTGGAATATAAGAAAGGCAATACCTTCGGCTTAACCGCCTTCACCTCTTACGGTTCTTTCTGGCTGACCCTGGTTGCCATTCTGCTGCTGCCTAAAATGGGCATGGCAGACGCGGCAAACGCCCACTTCCTGGGCGTTTACCTGGGCCTGTGGGGCGTCTTCACCCTGTTCATGTTCTTCGGTACCCTGAAAGGTAACCGCATGCTGCAGTTCGTTTTCCTGAGCCTGACCGTGCTGTTCGCCCTGCTGGCGATCGGTCACCTGGTGGATAACGAAGGCATCGTTCATGTTGCAGGCTGGATTGGTCTGGTTTGCGGCGCAAGCGCTATCTACCTCGCAATGGGTGAAGTGCTGAACGAGCAGTTTGACCGCACCGTTCTACCGATTGGTGAAAAACACTGATCCCTCTGTCGTGTCCGCTTCGCGGGCACGACATCCCCTCATCTGCCCCAGCCAAATTCCTAATACCAGCCCCATCAGCGAGAGCGCGAGCACATACCAGGCTGGCGCCATCGGCGAAACACCCATCAGCACCGTCACCGCAATCGGCGTCAGCCCGCCGAAAATGGCATACGACACGTTGTAGGAAAATGAGATCCCGGTGAAGCGTACCTCCGGCGGGAAAGCTCGCACCATGACGTAAGGCACAGCACCCACTACGCCCACGCACAGCCCCACCACGCCGTACAGCAGGAACAGCTGTTCAGGATGGCTGCCCGCCAGATGGTAAAACGCCCAGCTTGATGCGGCCAGTAACAGGCTGCCGACGATAAAGGTAACGCTGGCGCCGAAACGATCTGCCGCCAGCCCGGCGGCCAGACAGCCAAAGCAGAGCATGATTGTCGCGATACTGTTCGCCTGTAACGTCACGGCAGGGGCGAAACCGTACTGCTTTTGCAGCCACACCGGGGACATCAATATCACCACCACAATGCCCGCCGAAAGCAGCCAGGTGAGCAGCATCGACACCACCACCGCTTTTTTATGACGTACCACGACCGCCTTCACCGGCAGCTCCTGCGCCAGCGCTTTGCGCTGCTGCATCTCGAGGAAAATCGGCGTCTCCTGCAGCCAGCGGCGCAGGTACATCGCGACCAGACCAAACGCCCCGCCCAGCAGGAACGGAATACGCCAGCCCCAGTCGTGCACGGCCTGCTGCGTCATGCTGGTGTTGACAATTGTCGCGACGACGGAACCGAGCAAAATCCCTACCGTTAAGCCCGCGGTTAAGGTTCCGCAGGCGATTCCAATGCGGCGCGCCGGAACATGCTCCGCGACAAACACCCACGCGCCCGGCACTTCACCGCCAATCGCCGCGCCCTGAAGAACGCGCATCAGCAACAGCAGCAACGGAGCGAGAATGCCCATCGAGGCATAGGTGGGCAGCAGACCAATAGCCAGCGTCGGCACGGCCATCAGCAGGATGCTAAGGGTAAACATCTTCTTGCGCCCGACCAGATCGCCAAAGTGGGCCATGATAATGCCGCCCAGCGGACGCGCCAGATACCCGGCGGCAAAAATGCCGAAGGTTTGCACCTGACGCAGCCAATCCGGGATATCCGCCGGGAAGAAGAGTTCTCCCACGACGGCGGCGAAGAAGACGAAGATGATAAAGTCGTAAAACTCCAGCGCACCGCCTAAGGCCGCGAGCGTGAGAGTTTTGTAGTCCTGTCGATTCAGAGGTCGGGTGTTATGTGACATAGCGAACCATTTTGCGTTTGTTGTGGATTTATTTTTACAGCAGTCGTAAAGAAAAAATTACTATACCGTAAAAGCTTTACCACGCTATCGCCGCTTCAGCTAATGTCACATATTGGTTAATTTCAGGAGATTGTTTCGCGACGTGCGTTTTTCGGGCGAAAAGCTGCTACCACTTTCTCATCGGTTTCCACATAGGGGCCGTCAAGCAGCTGTATACAATACGGTACACTTGCAAAGATGCCGTGAACGAGGACGCTGCCATCTTCCGCTTTCAGCCCTTCCAGCGTCTCTTTGATCGACTTCGGCTGCCCCGGCAGGTTCAGAATTAACGCCTGCTTGCGGATCACTCCCACCTGGCGGGAAAGAATGGCCGTCGGGACAAAGTGTAGACTTATCTGGCGCATCTGCTCGCCAAAGCCCGGCATTTCACGATCGGCAATCGCCAGCGTTGCGTCCGGCGTCACGTCGCGGCGCGCGGGGCCGGTTCCGCCCGTCGTCAGAACAAGGTGGCAGCTCATCTCATCCACCAGCTCGCAGAGCGTCTGCTCGATGATCGGCTGTTCGTCAGGGATCAGGCGGGTCTGAATGTCAAAGGGGGTGGTCAGCGCGCTGCCAAGCCACTCTTCCAGAGCGGGGATGCCTTTATCCTGGTAAACACCGCTGGAGGCGCGGTCAGAAATCGACACTAGGCCGATGCGTAAGGTATTCATATCCATTCCATTCAAAAAGTACTGATTAAAGGGAATGATACACGCAGAGAGGAGATTCAGACAGGGTACGAAAGAAGTCGCGTGACCGGAAGCCCGGTCACGCAGAATGATTACAGCAGGTCGCCGATCATTTTTTCCAGTTTGCCCTGGTCAACAGCAAACTTACGGATACCGTCCGCCAGCTTATCTACAGCCATTGGATCCTGGTTGTGCTGCCACAGGAACTCGGATTCAGTGATGCGCTCTGGGCGTGCTTTCACTTCACCGGTGTAAGACAGCTTACGCTCGATGGTACCTTCGCTTTCTGCCAGCTCTTTCAGCAGCGCAGGGGCGATGGTCAGGCGGTCGCAGCCAGCCAGCTCGATGATTTCACCGACGTTACGGAAGCTTGCGCCCATAACCACAGTCTCATAGCCGTGCTGTTTGTAGTATTCGTAGATTTCAGTAACAGAAACCACGCCTGGATCTTCAGCCGGCGCGTACTCTTTCTTATCGGTGTTGGCTTTGTACCAGTCCAGAATACGGCCCACGAACGGAGAAATCAGGTATACGCCTGCTTCTGCACATGCACGCGCCTGCGCGAAGGAGAACAGCAGGGTCAGGTTACAGTTGATACCGTCTTTTTCCAGCTGCTCTGCCGCGCGGATACCCTGCCAGGTAGAAGCCAGTTTGATCAGGATACGGTCGTTGCTGATGCCTGCATCGTTGTACATTTTGATCAGACGTTTCGCTTTGGCGATAGACGCTTCGGTGTCGTAGGAGAGACGTGCATCCACTTCGGTAGAGATACGGCCAGGAACCAGCTTCAGGATTTCCAGACCGATGTTCACTGCCAGTTTGTCGGTGGCATCCACAACCTGCTGCGCGCGGTCGTTGCTCTGTGCTTTCGCCCAGGTCACTGCGTCGTCAATCAGTTTGCGATACTCAGGGATCTGTGCGGCGTTAAGGATCAGAGAAGGGTTAGTTGTGGCATCCTGCGGCTGGTACAGCTTCATTGCCGCGATATCTCCGGTGTCAGCTACGACAGTGGTGAACTGACGAAGGGAGGTCAATTTATCCGTCATGATAGTGTTTCTCTTTTAACGTGCCCTGGATAATTCACGCTACCGACAGCATGTCTGCAGCGGAAAAATGACAGGTTTACTTGTTAGGGGGATGTAACCGGTCTGCCCTGATGATAACACGACGGAGGGGTAGCGCAACCGCAGACAGTGCGCTTAGGTAGAGTATGGTAAACTCGGAAGATTAACAGGCTGCTAAGCAACAGCATGCCCAATCAGTGGTAGCGCTTACATATTCACTTTGGCATCAACAAGAGGGACGTTAATGCCTGATTTCTTTTTCTTTATTAACGAAGTCCTGTGGGGTTCGATAATGATTTACCTGCTTCTGGGAGCAGGTATTTGGTTTACGCTACGCAGTGGGTTTATCCAGTTTCGTTATATTTGCAAGTTTGGCAGAAGTCTGAAAAACAGCGTTACGCCCCAGCAGGGCGGATTAACGTCGTTCCAGGCACTCTGTACCAGCCTGGCGGCACGCCTCGGCAGCGGGAATCTGGCGGGCGTTGCGCTGGCCATCAGCGCCGGCGGGCCAGGCGCGGTCTTCTGGATGTGGGTGACGGCGCTACTCGGAATGGCCACCTCCTTTGCCGAAAGTTCGCTCGCCCAGCTGTATAAAGAGAAAGATAAAAACGGCCAGTTTCGCGGCGGTCCTGCCTGGTACATGGCGCGTGGTTTGGGGATGCGCTGGATGGGCGTTCTGTTCTCGCTTTTTTTACTGCTCGCATACGGCCTTATTTTTAATACCGTCCAGGCAAATTCTGTCGCCAATGCCCTGCGCTATGCCTTCTCCTGCCCGGAGTGGGTCGCCGGTATTGCTTTAGCCCTCGTCGTTCTGCTCACCATTTCTGCCGGTCTCAGGGGCGTTGCCCGCCTGATGCAGTGGCTGGTTCCCGTTATGGCGCTGCTTTGGGTGGTCGCGAGCCTGTTCGTCGCCGCACGGCATATCGACCAGGTGCCTGGCGTGATTGCGACCATCATCAAAAGCGCTTTTGGCTGGCGCGAGGTAGCCTCCGGGGCGCTGGGCTACACCTTTAGCCAGGCGCTGATGGCGGGTTTTCAACGGGGCATGTTCTCCAATGAAGCCGGTATGGGATCAACCCCCAACGCGGCCGCTGCCGCCTCTTCCTGGCCGCCACACCCGGCCGCACAGGGCATTGTGCAGATGATTGGCGTCTTTACCGATACCATTATCATCTGTTCCGCCAGCGCCATGATTTTGCTGCTGGCAGGCCCCGTCCC
Organism: Enterobacter sp. E20; assembly: GCF_000801755.2. Taxonomy (NCBI): domain Bacteria; kingdom Pseudomonadati; phylum Pseudomonadota; class Gammaproteobacteria; order Enterobacterales; family Enterobacteriaceae; genus Enterobacter; species Enterobacter sp. E20. The sequence continues at coordinate 677,057 of NZ_CP012999.1, read as the reverse complement.
GCATTCTTCTGGAACCGCCGGGATACAGCTTCTCCAGCAGGCGCTGGTGAACCTGACCGGCGGCTGGGGTGCAGGTTTTGTCTCGCTCGTCCTGGTGCTGTTTGCCTTCAGCTCGATTGTAGTGAATTACCTCTACGCCGAAAATAACCTTATTTTCCTGAAGCTCGACTCGCGCGCCGCAATCGGAACCCTGCGGCTCGCGGTCATACTGATGATCATCGCTGGCTCCTTCCTCAGTATGCCGCTGGTCTGGCAGCTGGCCGATATCATTATGGCGCTGATGGCGATCACGAACCTCACCGCTATCCTACTGCTCTCGCCCGTTGTGACCCTGATTGCCAGGGACTATCTGCGTCAGCGCAAACTCGGCGTTCCGCCGGTATTTGATCCCGCCCGCTATCCCGATATTAAGGCGCAGCTTGCCCCCGGCACGTGGGATGATTTGCCGCGGCAATAACAGCTATCGATCAATTCAGGGCGATTTTTTGCTAAAGTCGCTCTAAATTTCCTGCAAGGACTGGATATGCTGATTCTGATTTCACCTGCAAAAACGCTCGACTACCAGAGCCCGCTCGCCACCGAGCGCTATACCCAGCCTGAACTGCTGGACTACTCGCAACAGCTGATCCGCGAAGCGCGTAAGCTCTCTGCGCCGCAAATCGCCTCGCTGATGAGCATCAGCGACAAGCTGGCCGATCTTAACGCGACCCGCTTTCACGAGTGGCACCCGGATTTCACCCCGGCTAACGCTCGCCAGGCGATTCTGGCGTTTAAAGGTGATGTCTACACCGGCCTGCAGGCGGAAGATTTTAGCGAAGCCGATTTCGATTTTGCCCAGCAGCATCTGCGCATGCTGTCGGGTCTGTACGGCGTACTGCGCCCGCTGGATCTGATGCAGCCGTATCGTCTGGAGATGGGGATTCGCCTGGAAAATGCCAAAGGCAAAGACCTGTATCATTTCTGGGGCGATATCATTACCGACAAGCTGAACGCGGCGCTGCACGCTCAGGGCGATAACGTGGTGATTAACCTGGCATCCGACGAATACTACAAGTCGGTGAAGCCGAAAAAGCTGGATGCGGAGATTATCAAACCGGTGTTCCTCGACGAGAAGAACGGTAAGTTCAAAGTGATCAGCTTCTACGCTAAGAAAGCGCGCGGCCTGATGAGCCGCTACATCATCCAGAACCGCCTGACGAAGCCGGAGCAGTTAACCAAATTTAACAGCGAAGGCTATTTCTTTGACGAGGCGTCGTCGGGGAAAGGCGAGCTGGTGTTTAAGCGCCACGAGCAGTAAAAACAAACCCCGCCAGCTGGCGGGGTTTTGCATTAATGGTGTTTCCAGTCCGGGCCGCGATCGTCGCGGCGGTCATCGTGGTGATGGTCATCGTGACGATCGTCGTGTTTACGGTGCTCATCATGTGGACGCCAGTGGTTATCACGCCAGTCATAATGCGCCTTCCACCAGTCGTGGTCGCGCCAGCGGCCGCCGTCCCAGTAATGCCCGTTGTTATCCTGGTCGCCAATCTGCAGTTTGACCGCCGGTACGAGGGTAATTTCAGATGCCTGAACCGCCATGGGGGCGGCCAGCACCAGTGAAAGCGCGATGAGTGCAGGTTTCAGTGTAGACACAGGTGACTCCTTATTCTTCTTGCCCAACGTGGGCCGATGTAAGGAGAGTACGCGAGGGGAACGGGGGATGTTATTCTCTGCAATCCTAAACGCTAAGTGACCGCATTTATTGGGAATTTCTGCTTTTTTCCTGCTTTTTCTCTCCTTAATTTCTCCACAAAAAAGCCGGGTGGCGGCTTCGCCTTACCCGGCCTACGATCAGGTCGTCGTGGTCGTTGTAGGCCCGGTAAGGCGTAGCCGCCACCGGGCAACACAATCACGCGCGCGTCATCATCAGCTTACGCAGCGCGGCAAAATCTGCGGGCAGCTCATGTGACAGCAGCGGCAGGTCGGCGCGCTCGGCCAGCTCTTTCGGAAGCGGCAGCGTTTCGCCCAGGATCGCTTCCACGCTCTCTTTGAACTTCGCCGGATGCGCGGTGCCCAGGAACAGGCCATATTCACCCGGGTTAAGCTGGTCGCGCAGCGCGCGGTAGGCAATCGCCGCGTGCGGTTCAGAGGTATACCCCACCGCCTTCAGCTCGCGCATGGTCTCTTTGGTGGTTTCATCCGTCACCGCGGCGTAGCCCAGGTCACCCAGACGCCAGATCTTACGGCGGAACAGCTCTTCCACGCGCGGCCAGTTGTTCGGCTGTGACACATCCATCGCGTTGGAGAGCGTCGCCTGCGTGGCGTTCGGCGCCCACTTTCCGTCTTTCAGGAAGCGCGGCACGGTGTCGTTGGCGTTGGTCGCCGCGATAAAGCGTTTCACCGGCAGACCCAGGGATTTCGCCAGCAGACCCGCCGTCAGGTCACCGAAGTTACCGCTCGGCACGGAGATCACCAGCTGGTTGCGCGCTTCCTGCGGCAGCTGCGCCACCGCTTCGAAGTAGTAGCAGATCTGCGCCAGCAGACGGCTGATGTTGATGGAGTTGGCAGAGTTGAGACCCAAAGCCACCTTCAGCTCTTCGTCGTCGAAGGCCTGCTTGACCAGCGCCTGGCAGGCATCGAAATCGCCGTCAATTGCCACGGTTTCAATGTTGCCGCCGAGCGTACAGAACAGTTTTTCCTGCAGCGGGCTGATTTTGCCTTTCGGATAGAGGATCACTACGCGGACGTTTTTCAGGCCGTAGAAGGCATGCGCCACCGCCGCACCGGTATCGCCGGATGTCGCGGTCAGGATGGTCACCGGTTTGTCGCCGCTGATGTGGGTCAGCATCTGCGCCATAAAGCGGCCGCCGAAGTCTTTAAACGCCAGGGTCGGACCGTGGAACAGCTCCAGGCAGCCAACGTCAGGCTCAACCTGCTTCACCGGCGCCGGGAAAGCGAACGCCGCACGCACGCGCTCTTCCAGCAGCTCCTGCGGAATTTCGTCGCCGATAAACGCAGACAGAATTTTGGTGCTGCGGGTGACGAAGTCCTGCTTCAGCAGCTCGTCGATCTCGGTCAGCTGGAATTCCGGCAGGTCATGCGGGAAGAACAGCCCCTGATTTTTGCCCAGCCCCTGAGTTACCGCCTGCGCGAAGCTGACCTGCTCGTTATGATCTTTAAGGTTATAGAGTTTCATTAATTATCCCAGTACTCGTGCGCCAGCCGTGTCCAGACGGCAAATATGAACAAAGCCTTCCTGATTTTGCAGGTAGTGTTTAGAGAGCCAGTCCGCCACGCGCTGCGCGGTGTCAGGCTTGTCGCACAGGGCGAACAGCGTCGGGCCGGAGCCGGAGATGCCGCACGCCTGCGCGCCGATATCCATCGATGCCTGTCGCGCCTCGTTAAAGCCGGGCAGCAGCTTCGTGCGGTACGGCTCAGCAATGACGTCCTTCATCAGCTTCGCCGCCAGCTGCGGCTGACGGGTGTAGCAGGCGTGAATAAAGCCCGCCAGATGACGCCCGTGGGCGATACAGTCCTGGCGACGATACTGCGCGGGCAGGATCGCACGCGCTTCCGCGGTAGAGACCTTAATGCCCGGATAGGCCAGCACCCACAGCCACTCATCAAACCCTGGCACCTGCTGGCTGATGATGCCATTTTCTTCGATCATCAGCTGCATGCCACCGAGGAAGCACGGCGCCACGTTGTCATAGTGAATGCTGCCGGAGATGCGCCCTTCCAGCTCGCCCATCAACCCCAGCAGGCGGTTGTTGTTCAGCGGCTTGCCGCAGTGCTCGTTCATCGCCACCAGCGCGGCGACCACCGAACAAGCGCTGGAACCCAGCCCCGAGCCAATCGGCATACTTTTTTCCAGCGTCATGGCAACCGGCACGTTTTTGCCGATCTCCTGACAGAAGCGTTCCCAGCACTGATAGACGATATTTTCGCGCGGCTCAGACGGCAGTTTGCTGGCGAAGCGGCCGACGTTGTTCAGGCTGAAGCTGTCTGCCGCTTCCACCGTGACCGTATCGCCCAGCAGTGAACCATCCACCGGCGTCACCGCCGCGCCCAGCACGTCAAATCCGACGCTCATATTCGCGCTGGAAGCCGGGGCATAAACTTTGACCATGTTAAACTCCTAACTTCCATGACAGGGTACGCAGCAGATCGGCAAACACACCCGCCGCCGTAACATCGTTCCCTGCGCCATAGCCGCGAAGCACCAGCGGCAATGGCTGATAATAGTGGCTGTAAAACGCGAGGGCGTTTTCGCCGTTTTTGACTTTGTACAGCGGGTCGTTGCCATCCACTTCGGCAATCTTCACCCGGCACACGCCATCTTCTTCAATGTTGCCAACATAGCGCAATACCTTACCTTCATCACGGGCTTTCGCAACGCGCGCGGCAAAAGCATCGTCAAGCTGCGGCAAATTTGCCATGAATGCAGCGACATCACCGCTGCTGTCAAATTCTGCTGGCAGCACGGGTTCTATCACGATATCGGAAAGCTCAAGCTCACGGCCCGTTTCACGTGCCAGAATCAGCAGCTTACGCGCCACGTCCATACCAGAGAGATCGTCACGCGGATCCGGCTCGGTATAGCCCAGCTCGCGCGCGGCGCGGGTCGCGTCCGAGAGGCTCATCCCCTCATCCAGCTTGCCGAAGATAAACGACAGCGAGCCGGAGAGAATGCCGGAGAAACGCTGCAGTTCGTCGCCCGCGTTCAGCAGGTTCTGCAGGTTCTCGATAACCGGCAGGCCCGCGCCCACGTTGGTATCGTACAAGAACTTGCGGCGCGACTTGCTCGCCGCCAGACGCAGCTGGTGATAGTAATCCATCGACGAGGTGTTGGCCTTTTTGTTCGGCGTCACCACGTGGAACCCTTCGCGCAGGAAGTCGGCGTACTGGTCGGCCACCGCCTGGTTAGAGGTACAGTCGACAATCACCGGGTTAAGCAGATGATACTCTTTCACCAGACGGATCAGGCGGCCCAGATTGAACGGCTCTTTCGCCTCGTTCATCTCGGCCTGCCAGTTCTCCAGGTTCAGACCGTGAACATTAGTGAGCAACGCTCTGGAGTTGGCAATCCCGCAGACGCGCAGATCGATATGTTTCTTCTTCAGCCACTCCTGCTGACGCTTCACCTGCTCCAGCAGCGCGCCGCCCACGCCGCCGACGCCAATCAGGAACAGCTCGATAACCTGATCGGTGTTGAACAGCATCTGGTGAACCACGCGTACGCCGGTGGTGGCGTCATCGTTGTCCACAACAACGGAAATTGAACGCTCTGACGAGCCCTGGGCAATCGCCACGATATTGATATTGGCGCGCGCCAGCGCGGCAAAGAACTTGGCGGAAATACCACGCAGCGTGCGCATGCCGTCGCCGACCACGGAGATAATCGCCAGGCGTTCCTGAATGGCGAGCGGCTCCAGCAGCTCTTCTTTGAGTTCCAGATAGAACTCCTCCTCCAGCGCGCGACGGGCGCGCAGGCAGTCAGCCTGCGGCACGCAGAAGCTGATGCTGTATTCGGAAGAAGACTGGGTAATCAGCACCACCGAGATACCGTTGCGGGACATAGCCGCAAAGACGCGCGCCGCCATGCCGACCATCCCCTTCATCCCCGGGCCGGAGACGCTGAACATCGCCATGTTGTTCAGGTTGGAGATGCCTTTGACCGGCAAACCGTCTTCATCGGTACTCGCGCCAATCAGCGTACCCGGCGCCTGCGGGTTACCGGTGTTTTTAATCAGGCAAGGGATCTGGAACTGGGCAATCGGGGAGATGGTACGAGGGTGAAGCACTTTGGCGCCGAAGTAGGAAAGCTCCATCGCTTCCTGGTACGACATCGACTTCAGCAGCCTGGCGTCCGGTACCTGGCGCGGGTCGCAGGTATAAACGCCGTCGACGTCAGTCCAGATCTCACAACAGTCCGCGCGTAAACAGGCGGCCAGCACGGCGGCGGAGTAGTCGGAGCCGTTACGGCCCAGCACCACCAGCTCGCCCTTCTCGTTACCGGCGGTGAAGCCTGCCATCAGGATCATATGGTCAGAAGGAATTTTGCTTGCGGCGATACGGCGGGTTGATTCGGCAATATCAACGGTGGATTCGAGGTAGTGGCCCACCGCCAGCAGTTTTTCAACCGGGTCGATCACGGTCACGCTATGTCCGCGCGCTTCCAGCACGCCGGCCATGATGGCGATAGAGAGTTTTTCGCCCCGGCAGATCAGCGCCGCGTTGACGCTGTCCGGGCACTGGCCGAGAAGGCTGATGCCGTGCAGGACATGTTTGATTTGCGCGAATTCCTGCTCAACGAAGGACTTCAGCTGAGCGTGTGGGAAGCCTGGCAGCGCCTCTGCCAGCCCTTGCAGCAAGTCAGCGAAGATACGCTCTGCGTCGCTGATGTTCGGGAGTGCATCCTGGCCACCGATGGTTTTTTCAATCATCGCCACCAGATGGTTCGTGATTTTTGCCGGGGCAGAGAGCACGGTAGCAACCTGCCCCTGCCTGGCATTGCTTTCCAGGATATCGGCAACACGCAGAAAACGTTCTGCATTTGCCACTGATGTACCGCCGAACTTCAACACTCGCATGGTTCTACCTCGTTTCCTTTAGCCGAAAAAAAAGCCCGCACTGTTCAGGTGCGGGCTTTTTTTTGTTTTTCCTGTACGCGTCAGCCCGCATCGTTACCTGTGGTAATGATGATGGTTGTAGTAATGGTGGTGATGCTGATGCGTTTCATGGATGTTGTGTACTCTGTCATTATTATCTGTCTGTCCTGTATTCTTTTAGGGTTAAAGGATCGGGCACCTTAAGTCAACGAATTTTTAATTTGATCACAATTCGGGAGACTCTCACGTCCCGCTGTTTGCAGATTTATTTTCATCCGATTCGCCCAAGTGCAACCCATCAGTACAGACTTATTCACCATAGTAAAAACTTATGACAGGATTTTACTCCGCCAATTTTTTTTCAATATCGTGCAGCAAACGGTGCAGCATTGCGGTGTCCCGCTGCTCAAGACGCCCCAAACGCTGCTGCAGCCAGTCAGCCATTTTTTGATCGTCCGCCACACCCAGCTGAGACAACAGTTGCTCAACGCGAGCGCGCAGGGCAGCCAGCTGATTTTCATTTGCCCCTTCTGCCGGTGGTTGAGGGATTTGTATTAGGGAGGCTAATTGATAGCAATAGACCATGACCGCCTGGCCTAAATTCAGGGAGGGATAATCGGCGACCATCGGCGCACCGGTAAGAACGTCCGCCAGCTCCAGCTCTTCGTTGGTCAATCCGGAATCTTCACGACCAAACACCAGCGCGGCTTTATCCAGCCACTGGCTTTTCTCGCTCAACATCGGCACCAGCTCCGCTGGCGTGGCATAGTAATGGAACTTCGCACGGCTGCGCGCGGTGGTCGCAACGGTAAACGAAATGTCGTGCAGCGCATCAGCAAGCGTCGCGTAAGTGGTTATATTATCGAGGATATCGCCCGATCCGTGCGCGACCCAACGAGCCGCAGGCTCCAGGTGGGCAGCGCTGTCCACGATACGTAAATCGGTGAATCCCATGGTCTTCATGGCGCGCGCGGCAGCGCCTATATTTTCGGCTCTGGCTGGGGCAACCAGTACAATCGACAGATGCATTTATGCTCTCTTTTTAATCAGTTAGCGGGCAAAAATGTGATGCACTTCAACATATTACGCGGCGCGAATTTACAAAAATGCAACACAAATCACCGAAATAGCGTTTCATAACAAATTAAAAACGCTAAACTATTCCTTGTCTGAACAATCAGTTAGAATGTTAACAGAACACTATTATCCCCATGTTTTATAATGATAATAGCGACATGAATACCCTATTCTGATTGGATTCGCTTCGTTTATAAATCAATGTCCGCAACTAGTTGGTTTATTGAAAAATTGTGACAAAGGCTAGCATTCGGCTACGATGATTTCATCAAACTGTTAACGTGCTACAATTGAACTTGATATATGTCAACGAAGCGTAGTTTTATTGGGTGTCTGGTGTCACTTAGCCTGTTATGTTGCTGTTAAAATGGTTAGGATGACAGCCGTTTTTGACACTGTCGGGTCCAAAGGGAAAGTACCCAAGACCAAGCTAATGATGTTGTTGACGTTGATGGAAAGTGCATCAAGAACGCAATTACGTACTTTAGTCACGTTAAGCCGATCATGTTAATTTGCGACATGCATCAGGCAGGTCAGGGACTTTTGTACTTCCTGTTTCGATTTAGTTGGCAATTTAGGTAGCAAACATGCAGACCCCGCACATTCTTATCGTTGAAGACGAGTTGGTAACACGCAACACGTTAAAGAGCATTTTCGAAGCAGAAGGCTACGATGTCTTTGAAGCGACCGATGGCGCAGAGATGCATCAGATCCTTTCTGAAAATGATATCAACCTGGTGATCATGGATATTAACCTGCCGGGCAAAAACGGTCTTCTTCTGGCGCGCGAACTGCGCGAGCAGGCGAACGTCGCGTTAATGTTCCTGACGGGCCGTGATAACGAAGTTGATAAAATTCTTGGCCTGGAAATCGGTGCGGATGACTACATCACCAAGCCGTTCAATCCTCGCGAGTTAACCATTCGTGCACGCAACCTGCTGTCCCGCACCATGAACCTGGGTACGGTCAGCGAAGAGCGTCGTAGCGTAGACAGCTACAAATTCAACGGCTGGGAACTTGATATCAATAGCCGTTCGCTGATTAGCCCGAACGGTGAGCAGTATAAACTGCCGCGCAGTGAATTCCGCGCGATGCTGCACTTCTGCGAAAACCCGGGCAAAATTCAGTCCCGTGCAGAGCTGCTGAAGAAAATGACCGGCCGTGAGCTGAAACCGCACGACCGTACCGTAGACGTGACCATTCGTCGTATTCGTAAGCATTTCGAATCTACGCCAGATACGCCGGAAATCATCGCCACGATCCACGGCGAAGGGTATCGTTTCTGCGGCGATCTGCAGGAGTAATCCCGCAGTTAACGCATTAAAAAACGGCGCATTTGCGCCGTTTTTTTATTTCCAGATCCGCATCGTATCGTTATCAGATGCTGCGGGTGGCTCTGGTCGCTTCGGCTGAGAGAGCGAGTACCAGTCGAAATGCCGGGTCAGGTACATCACCGCGAACAGCGCCAGGGCAAGAACAGCAGAGCCCAGTAGCAATGCGCTGTCCTCTGAGCGCAGCAGGAACCACATCACGACATCCAGTCCGAGTAGTGCCAGCACAAACAGTCCGCTGCGTTTCCAGCTTTTCAGCACGGCCTGCAGGTACATTCCGTTCATCGCTGCGCCAACCAGGCTTGCAACAACCCAGGCTGGCGTAAACCCGACGTGTTCAGACAGCGCCAGCAACACCAGATAGAACAGGACCAGCGACAGCCCCACCAGCAGATACTGCATCGGATGAAGGCGTAATCCGGTTAAGGTTTCGAAGACAAAGAAAGCCATAAACGTCAGCGCAATCAGCAAAATAGCGTATTTAATTGCCCGGTCGGTCAATTGATACTGGTCGGCTGGCGTCGCTACCGTGACGCTAAAGGCCGGGAGCGCCTCCCACTCCGGCGACTCCTTGCCGTAGAACCAGCTCTCAAGGTTATTTGCAAACCAGCTGCTCTGCCAGTTCGCCTGGAAACCAGACTCGCCTATCTGATGCTTAACAGGGAGATAATCGCCCATAAAACCCGGATGCGGCCAGTTGCTGTTGAGCGTCATTTCGCTATTACGCCCTACCGGCACCACCGCAAAACTGCCGGTTCCCGCCAGGCTGAGGGACATATCAAGCGCAAACGTTTTGGCTTCCAGCGCTTTGTCGGTCAGCGGGATGTGGATCCCAGCAAGCGCACCGTAGACGCCTGAACCGGGTTCCACGCTTAGGGTCTCACCATTGATTTTAGAGATACTGACCGTGCCAATACCCCGCGCGTCGCCAACGCCCGTCACGATAAACGGCTGCCCTGTCGCGATCGTTTCCCCTTTCAACTGCTTCAGCTCTTCGGTATTAAACTGCGCTTTTATCTTCAGGTCCGTGTTCCAGATCTGCCCGTCATAGATACCAATATTTCTCGACTCAACGCGCTGGTTACCTTCAACAACCAGAGATTCCGGCAGAATGAAATGCATATAGCTTTTCTTGTATTCGACCTTCTTCTCGTCCTCTATCTTGTAAAAGATCTCCGTCATCGGAATCGCAATCATCGGGCCGACCAGTTTTTGCGGTCCGCTGGTACTCTGGCGAAGCGTATTTTCGACATCATTGCGGTAGCTCTCCCGCTCTGATATCAGGTTACTGACCATAAAAAGCGGGACTAACAGCAGCAGGATGCACCCCAGCAGGGTGCTAATTTTCCAGAACAGTGGGGATTTCATCATTACGTCTCCTTTATGATGAGGAGAGCGTAACCAGGCTGTGTGGGGTCAGTTTGAAGTTATGTGAAGGGACGGTGAAGTATCAGCGTGGCCTTCACGCCACCTTCATCACGATTACGCAATATAATCTCTCCCTGATGCAGACGCGCCACCTCCTGAACAAACGCCAGCCCGAGCCCGCTGCTCTTCAATCCGTTCTCGCGCGGCAGAGAATAAAAGCGTTCAAAAATACGATCCAGCGCGTAATCCGGGATCCCGCTTCCGCTGTCGGTGACGATCAGCTGTATCTGCCCCTGCTCTTCCCGGGCCGCCAGTTCAATGGCGCCGCCCTGCGGCGTAAAATCGATAGCGTTATCCAGCAAATTACCGAGCGCCTGTTCGAGCAGGTCGGGATCGCCTTCAACATGAAGCGAAGCGGGCTGGAGGGTCAGCCTAATCTCTTTTGCCGCCAGCACCGCCGAGCGGGCGTCAGCAAGACGCGTAAACAGCAGGTCGACACGGACGATCTGAGGCGTAATTTCGACCCGATTTTCAAGACGCGACTGAGTGAGCAGTTTTTCAACCAGCGACTGCATACGCGCGTTTTGCGCCAGAATATTATCGATAAACCGCGCGGCCACCTGCGGCGGCGGCTGCTCGGCGAGAATTTCCGCCGCGCCGCGTATGGCGGCGATCGGGCTTTTCAGCTCGTGGGTCAGCGCATGGACATAGTGTTCAATGTAGTTTTTCCCCTCAAGGCGAATGCGCATACTCTCCAGCGCCAATGCCAGCTTGTGCAGTTCGCTACTGCCAGGATTAGGCAGCGGGAGAGGCGTATCCGTGGTCACCGAGTCGGCATAGCGCGATAACGTCGCGATAGATCGATTGATCCACCACGCCACAACGAGGCCAATCAGCAGGGCAATGCCGAGCAGCGCCCCGCCTGCCCACAGGATCCGCCGCTCGCTGCGATGGATAACCGGTGCCATCGCGCTGTTAGGTTTCCCGACCGACACCACGCCGATAATCTTGTCCTGCTCCACAACTGGCGCGGCAACATACATCACCGTGCTTTCCGGATCGTCGGTATGGCTTTGCGTACTGCGCGCGCCGTATTCGCCGCGAAGCGTCAGCCAGACGTCGTTCCAGCGCGAGTAATCTTGCCCCACGGCCAGACCGGCGGAATCAAACACGACGCGACCCTGCGCATCGGTCATGTAGACGTGGTACTCGTTACGCACTTTATGAATCCCGCCGATATTGGCGCGGAAGGGGCGCTGATGAAGCTGAGAAAAGGCCTGCGCCAGTTTACCCTGCTGCGCATGGCCCGAAAGCAAATCATCACGCCCAATTTCAGCCAGCAGGGTCGCGGTATCGATTAACGTGCCCTCGGTTGCCCTGCGCACGCCGGGCTTTACTTCCTGAACAAAGATCGACAGCACAAACCACGCGGCGATGGCCACGATCAGGAAGTACCCTAGCAATAGCCGCATCCCAATGCGCATTAGTAAAGGCCCAGACTGTAGCCCATACCGCGATGGGTGCTGATGGGTGACATTTCCTCGTTAACCGCCCGCAGTTTGGCGCGCAGGGTTTTGATGTGGGTGTCCACGGTACGATCGAAGCTGTCGCCGTCTTCACCCCATACCTTGTCCATGAGCTGCTGACGAGAAAAGACCCGCCCGGGGGCCTGCAACAAGGTTTTGAGCAGCAAGAATTCATAGCGGGTCAGGGGCAGTGCTTCACCGCACCAGCTAATTCGCGCGGCAGGCTCGTTCAGTTCAAACTGCCCGATACGCAACGTTGCTGATGGTGCGACGGATTTCTGCATGCGCCGTAAAATCGTCCGCACCCGGGCGCAGACTTCACGAGGGGAGAAAGGTTTCGCAACGTAGTCATCAGCCCCCATTTCCAGGCCAAGCAGCTTGTCTACCTCATCACTGCGCGCCGTCAGAAACAGCACGGGCAGTGAGGGATGCTGCGCCAGCAGCTGGCGGCAAAGCTCAAATCCACTGATGTCCGGCAGCCCGACGTCCAGAATGGCGAGCGCCGGAGCCTGCCGCCGCGCCTCCTCCAGCACGGGTAAACCGCGTTCAAACGCCTTTACCGCGAATCCTTCCTGCTGAAGCATGTAGATCAGCGTATCGGCGATACTGGTTTCGTCTTCAACCAGCCAGACCACAGGTTGTTGCATAGTTCATCCCTGAATTAATGCCACGGCATAATCGGCACCGCGCTGATCGCGTTTTTCGGCGAGCCTTCCACCACTTTGTCAGAGTAGGCAAGGTACGCCAGAGTGTTGCGTTTGGCATCATAGAAACGCACCACCTGCAGTTTTTTGAACACCAGCGAAGTCCGTTTCTGGAACACCACGTCGCCCTGCGCTTTGCCGTTTTTAATTTTATCGCTCAACTCAACCGGCCCCACCTGCTGACAAGAAATCGCCGCATCGGAGGTATCTTCCGCCAGTCCCAGCCCGCCTTTGATACCGCCCGTTTTCGCGCGGCTGACGTAGCAGGTGACGTTTTTCACGTCCGGATCGTCAAACGCCTCCACCACGATTTTGTGGTCCGGGCCGAACATTTTGAACACGGTATCGACGGAGCCAATCTGTTCTGCCTGCGCCACACGCCCAACCATCAACATCAACGCGGTGAAGATCAAAGTCTTGTATTTCATATTGTTACCATTCTTTAAAATTACACTGAGCGATTATTCAACACTTTAGACAAAAATGTAGCAAGATCACAGGATTAGAATATATCTGCCTGTAATGTGCTCTAAAAAGCATGAATGCGCAAAAAAAACACTGAATGCTAAAACATCAAAAAATGCTATTATCCGCTAACCTGTTATCAGGCACCTGCTGTTTTAAGGATGAGGATAGTATATGGATCAGGCTGGAATTATTCGCGACCTGCTCACCTGGCTGGAAGGTCATCTCGACCAGCCTTTGTCACTGGATAATGTGGCGGCTAAAGCAGGCTATTCCAAGTGGCATCTGCAAAGGATGTTCAAGGATGTCACCGGTCATGCTATCGGGGCCTATATTCGCGCACGTCGTTTATCAAAATCTGCTGTGGCATTGCGCCTGACCGCGCGGCCTATTCTGGATATTGCCCTGCAATATCGTTTCGATTCACAGCAGACCTTCACCCGCGCCTTTAAAAAACAGTTCTCGTTGACGCCAGCGCTTTATCGTCGCTCGCCTGACTGGAGCTCGTTTGGCATGCGTCCGCCGCTGCGTCTGGGCGAGTTCGCGATGCCAAAATACGAAATTGTCACGTTGCCTGAAACCCATCTGATCGGCACGACACAGAGTTACTCGTGCTCCCTGGAGCAGATTTCAGAGTTCCGTCATCAGATGCGCGTCCAGTTCTGGCGCGACTTCCTGAGCCACGCACCGACGATCCCGCCAATCCTGTATGGCCTCAACGAAACGCACCCAAGCCAGGAAAAAGACGACGAGCAGGAGGTGTTCTACACCACCGCGCTGACGCCAGAGATGGCCAATGGGTATATTCAGGGTTCGAAGCCAGTCGTGCTGGAAGGCGGCGAATACGTGATGTTCGCCTATGAAGGGCTGGGAACGGGGGTTCAGGAGTTTATCCTGACCGTTTACGGAACCTGCATGCCGATGCTGAATCTGAATCGCCGTAAAGGTCAGGACATTGAGCGCTACTACCCGGCGCAGGATGCCAAACCGGAAGAAGGCCCAATCAATCTGCGTATGGAATTCTTGATTCCGATACGTCGTTAACGCTGCAGTTCGTCAAGCGCAGGGGCATCAAGATGCGAAATGTCCCCTGCCATCTCCACTACCCAGCCCGACGCCAGCCACGCGCTTTCCTGATAATCAATCCGGGAAATGGAGCAGTTGCGCAGGCGCAAACGGCGCTCAGCGTAAGCCGGTAACCCCAGAATGGTGCTCACCAGGCAACCCAACGCAATCCCGTGACTCACCAGCAGCGGACGGCTTCCCGCCGGCAGCTTCAGGCATTCCGCCAGGGCGGCATGCATGCGTACGCTAAGCTCCTGCATGGATTCGCCTTCAGGAATACGGCCATCTTCGGTACCGTTCACCAGCGTGCGGCGCCAGCCCTCCTCCGCTTCCGTCAGCGTATCGATATGACGTTTCTCCAGCACGCCCATATCCAGCTCGCGCAGGCGCGGCTCCAGCATGACGTCGCAGCCGCAGGCATCTGCGATGATGCGCGCCGTCTGCTGTGTGCGACCTAAATCGCTGGTAATCACGTGGGTAATGCCCAGCGTTCTGGCGCGTTCCGCCACCTGCCACGCTTGCTGCACACCCTTCTCGGTGAGAGGACTGTCTGACTGGCCTTGAATACGTCGCTCGGCGTTCCACTGCGTTTCACCGTGGCGAACAAGGTATACCTGTAACATGCTTTTTTTCCGTTATACTGCGATGAGTTTTTTTTGAATCGAGCTTAATTATGCACCATGTTGTCTCTGCTACCACTAATCCTGCCAAAATTCAGGCAATTCTAAGGGCATTTGACGAGATCTTCGGCGCAGGATCCTGCCATATTGAGGCCATCGGCGTCGAGAGTGGCGTACCTGAACAGCCGTTTGGCAGCGAGGAAACGCGCGCTGGCGCACGAAATCGCGTGGCAAACGCTAAGGCCGCAGCACCGAATGCTGATTTTTGGGTAGCGATTGAAGCAGGTATCGACGAAGGCGCAACCTTTAGCTGGGTTGTCATCGAAAGCCGCGAGCAGCGCGGTGAAGCGCGTTCGGCCACCCTGCCGCTGCCGGAGATCATTCTGGAAAAAGTCCGTGCGGGTGAAGCGCTCGGGCCAGTGATGTCGCAGTACACCGGAATCGATGAGATTGGCCGTAAAGAAGGGGCGATTGGCGTCTTTACCGCAGGCGCGCTGACGCGTTCAGGCGTTTATCATCAGGCCGTGATTCTGGCCTTAAGCCCGTTCCATAACGCGATTTATCGGTAAGTTTTTTTGGCCGGATAAGGCAAAGCCGTCATCCGGCGTCTTTCAGCAATACCGCTTCCAGCCACTGGCGCAGCTCAACCGGGGCCGACTTCAGACTGTTCGAGCCGCGGGTGATCGTTGCAATACCCGCGCCGAGCTCATTTTTCAGCTCGCGCTGGCTCATCTCTCCGCGCAGCAGCTCTTCAATGATCCGCACGCGGGTGCCCAGCGCCTCGCGCTCGTCCGGCGTGAGCATCAGCTGCATAAGGGGTAAGTGCAGATCCTGTTCGTAAGACTGACGCAGCAGCTCCACAAAACGAAGCCACTCCAGATGACGTTGTTCGGCCATTGCCGAGGAATACGGGGAATGCTGGGTCATGTTATGCTGCCTCTTGTACTCTTTAGCGAGTACAGCATAACACAACCCACGCCGATCAGTAACGTCTCTGCCACTCGGCATCGCTCATCAGGGTATCTTTCTGCCCCATGAAGTAGCGATAGTAAGCGTCATAGGCCAGCACGTTCTTCACGTAGCCGCGCGTTTCCGAGAACGGGATGCTCTCCACAAACGCTACCGCGTCGATGCGTCCGGCGCTGTTGCCGAGCCAGGTGCGTACGCGCCCAGGACCCGCGTTATACGCCGCCGAAGAGAAGATGCGGTTATTGCCGAACTGCTGATACACGTACTGGAGATAGCTGGTACCGATGTTGATGTTGGTATCCGGATCCAGAAGCTGCGACGGACTGCTGTAGCCAGGAATATTAAACATCTTCACCGTGTGCGTCGCCGTGCCCGGCATAATCTGCATCAGGCCGCTGGCGCCCACCGGGGAACGGACTTTCGGGTTCCACGCGCTCTCCTGACGGGCAATCGCCATCGCGTAGCTTTGCGGGATATCTTTGCCGCTGGTGTAGCGATCGAACAGATCTTTGTACGCCAGCGGGAAACGCTCTTCCAGATGATCCCAAAGCTTGCCTGCGATCGTCGCCTGCACGCTGAGATCCCACCAGTGATTATCAAACGCATAGCGGGCAAGCTGGGCTTTCTCATCGGTGGTGCGACTGGTCACCAGATTCGCCCACTCGCTGCGCGCGGTGTTATCCATATTCCAGTACATCAGCTCGCGAACGCGCGCCATTTCTGGCCCCTGCGTCAGCGCCGGGTTCGCGTTGGCAGGCGCTTTATCTATACGGAAGGTGTATTCCTCGCCCAGACGCTGCGCGGCAGCCATTGGGTAAAACCCGCGCTGCTGCATCAGCGAATGGAGGATCTCTTTGGCCTCATCATCACGACCGCGCTCCATCAGCAGATCGGCCTGCCAGTAGCGCCATTCGTCTTTCTCTTTGGCCTCCATGGGCAACCGCGCGAGCCAGGTATTCAGCCCACGGCGATCGCCCGTGCCCAGCGCCATGCGCACGCGGCGTTCCACCAGCGACGTAGAATTCGAACGCATAATGGCATCGTCACGCCAGCGCGCCTGTTCATCGGTCACATCGGTGCCCATCAGTCGCCACGCCACGATGTCGCGCAGCTCCTGGGTTTGCTCCTCATTAAGCTGCTGCGCCTGCACCAGCTGCGGGATCATCAGCCGCGCGTTTTCGACATCGTCACGCGCCACGTTGGCAAAGGCCACCGCCGCCATCTGGCGGGTAAAATCGGTCGCGCCCGTGCTGCGGGCAAAGGTCAGGACGCTGTTTGGATCGTTAGCCAGCGAGATAACCGCCGTGGAAATCGTCTGGTAATCGGACGGCATCTGCCCCGCCAGCGTGGTCACCAGACGCGTGTTGCCGGCTTTCATCGCCAGACGGATGCGTTCAAGGTAGGAGAGCGGATCCTGCTTGCCGGAAGCACGCCACGCGCTAAACAGGGAATCACAGGCGTTCGGCTGGTTTTTTCCGGTCAGCCAGAGCTCTTTCGCTCCGGCCCAGGCCTCTTCCTGCTGGCCGGTCGCCCATTTTGCGTAGTAATAGTTACACTGCGCTTCGGTGGCGTTCGGCTTTTCAGGGCTAAACGCCAGCAGTCCGCGCCAGTCTTCGCGACGCGCCAGCTCATTCACAAAGCGAGACTGCAGATTTCGGGCTGGCGGCAGGGTTGGGTTCGCCTGAATGAAGTTATTCACGGTGACGGTAGGCTGGTTCATCAGATCGTCGGTTATCTGGCGATACTCCAGATACGGATACAGCGGATAATCCTTTAGCGTCGGCATCAGCGCCTGCACGGTATCCATCTGCTTGTTGTCCCACGCCTGTTTAATCTGGGCGTAGCGGTTACGTTGTTCATCCAGTGAATCGGCATGCACCGCCTGGCTTACCGCCATTACGCATACGCTGGCAGCCAGCAGACGCCAGACCACCCGTTTGGCTTTTTCCACAAGCTCTTCCTCATTGTTTTTTCGTCAATTGCAGCGTCTTGCCACGTCAAAGTCTAATTAACTTATGCTAACCAGGCATCCTTCAACGCGCCACGTCATGGACACTTTTTTACCTTTCTTGCGCGTTTTAACACTCCCGACGTTCCTGGCTGGGATTAGGACGTGAAAAAGGCTACACTTCGAGGCTGAAATTCCTTCTCATTACGATAAAAGAGGCGAAGTCCAACGTGGCTCAATTCGTTTATACCATGCATCGTGTCGGCAAAGTTGTCCCGCCGAAACGTCATATTCTTAAAAATATCTCGCTGAGCTTCTTCCCGGGCGCAAAAATCGGTGTTCTGGGTCTCAACGGTGCCGGTAAGTCCACCCTGCTGCGCATCATGGCCGGCATTGATACAGACATCGAAGGTGAAGCCCGTCCGCAGCCTGGCATCAAGATTGGTTACCTGCCGCAGGAACCTCAACTGAACCCGGAACACACCGTTCGCGAATCCGTTGAAGAAGCGGTATCCGAAGTGGTCAACGCGCTGAAAGGTCTGGATGAAGTGTATGCCAAATACGCTGAGCCGGATGCGGACTTCGACAAGCTGGCCGCGCAACAGGGCAAGTATGAAGAGATCATCCAGGCGCACGACGGTCACAACCTGAACGTGCAGCTGGAGCGCGCGGCTGATGCCCTGCGTCTGCCGGACTGGGATGCGAAAATCGCGAACCTCTCCGGGGGTGAACGCCGCCGCGTGGCGCTGTGCCGCCTGCTGCTGGAAAAACCAGACATGCTGCTGCTCGACGAACCGACTAACCACCTGGACGCAGAATCCGTGGCGTGGCTGGAGCGCTTCCTGCACGACTTCGAAGGCACCGTTGTGGCGATTACCCACGACCGTTACTTCCTCGACAACGTCGCCGGCTGGATCCTGGAGCTGGACCGCGGTGAAGGCATTCCGTGGGAAGGCAACTACTCTTCCTGGCTGGAGCAGAAAGATCAGCGTCTGGCGCAGGAAGCTTCTCAGGAAGCGGCGCGTCGTAAGTCTATCGAGAAAGAGCTGGAGTGGGTTCGTCAGGGCGCGAAAGGCCGTCAGTCTAAGGGCAAAGCCCGTCTGGCACGCTTCGAAGAGCTGAACAACACCGAATACCAGAAACGTAACGAAACCAACGAACTGTTTATTCCACCTGGAGCACGTCTGGGGGATAAAGTGGTTGAAGTGACCAACCTGCGTAAGTCCTACGGCGACCGTCTGCTGATCGACGACCTGACCTTCTCCGTACCGAAAGGCGCTATCGTTGGCATCATCGGTCCGAACGGCGCGGGTAAATCGACCCTGTTCCGCATGATGTCCGGTCAGGAACAGCCTGACAGCGGCTCTATCACCCTGGGTGAAACCGTGAAGCTGGCCTCCGTTGACCAGTTCCGTGACGCGATGGACAACAGCAAAACCGTGTGGGAAGAAGTGTCCGGCGGTCTGGATATCATGCGTATCGGCAACACCGAGATGCCAAGCCGCGCCTATGTTGGCCGCTTTAACTTCAAAGGCACCGACCAGGGCAAACGCGTGGGCGAACTGTCCGGCGGCGAGCGCGGTCGTCTGCACCTGGCGAAGCTGCTGCAGGTGGGCGGTAACGTTCTGCTGCTCGATGAACCAACAAACGACCTGGATATCGAAACCCTGCGCGCGCTGGAAAACGCCCTGCTGGAGTTCCCGGGCTGTGTGATGGTTATCTCGCACGACCGCTGGTTCCTGGACCGTATCGCGACCCACATCCTGGACTATCAGGACGAAGGTAAAGTGGAGTTCTTCGAAGGTAACTTCACCGAATACGAAGAGTACAAGAAACGCACGCTGGGCGCCGACGCGCTGGAGCCGA
This sequence comes from Enterobacter sp. E20, assembly GCF_000801755.2. Lineage (NCBI taxonomy): Bacteria > Pseudomonadati > Pseudomonadota > Gammaproteobacteria > Enterobacterales > Enterobacteriaceae > Enterobacter > Enterobacter sp. E20. The sequence goes on along the minus strand of NZ_CP012999.1, from coordinate 657,528 downwards.
AGCGTATTAAGTACAAGCGTATTGCGAAATAAAAGCAAAACGGCAACTTCGGTTGCCGTTTTTATGTTTGTACCCTCTCCCCGTGGGAGAGGGCCAGGGTGAGGGCATCATGCCGCACAAAATCACCCACCCACGTAATACCGCTTCACCTCGTCAAACTGCATCGCAAAGTCGATATAGCTCATCAGCGCAGGCGAATTCAGCTTGCGGCTTGGGTAGGCCAGCCACAGATCGTTACCTTCAACATTCCACTCCGGCAGCACCTGAACCAGCGCCCCTTTTTCAATTTTATCTTCTACCAGGAAGGCGGGAAGCAGCGTGATACCCGCACCGGCAATTGCACATTCGCGGGCGTAGACCAGATTATCGGTCATGTGCGCGTTATCCGGCAGGTAGCGGTAATCCTCGCTCTCGCTTCGCAGAAGCCACTCCGACCACGCCCGGTGTGTAATGCAGCGGTGCTCCACCAGCTGACGGGGATGCGTCAGCGGCTCCCGACGCGCCAGATAGTCCGGTGAGGCCAGCATGTAGCGCGGGCAGTGCCCGATCATCCGGCCAATCAGGGAGGAGTCCTGCGGCTTGCCGGTGCGCAGCGCCACGTCAAAACCGGCCTCGACCAGATCCACCACGTCATCAGAGATCGACACATCCAGCGAAACGTCAGGATAGCGAAGCTGAAACTCGGCATTCATGTGCGCCAGCAGCGTCGCCCCAATTCCCGCCGGACAGGTGATCCGCAGCCGCCCGCTGGGATTTTCGCGCAGCCGCTGAATGGCGTACTCGGCCCGCTCGCTGGCCGCCAGCATCTCGCGACAGTGCACCAGATAGTGCTCGCCCGCAAACGTGAGGCTGATCCTGCGCGTGGTGCGGTTCAGAAGGCGGATCCCCACCTGCTGCTCCAGCTGGCTAATTCGCTGGCTAACGCTGGATTTCGGCAGTTCAGCTTTCTGCGCGGCAGCGGTAAAGCTGCCCATCTCCGCCACCAGCGCGAACAGCGCCATATCCTGCAGCTGCTTAAACATGATTGTTCATCCTGTACGAACGCTGAGTTCTTGATTGTCCATCTTATCACGCAGCTGACCACTTTATAGACTAGCCTCAACAAAACGCATGCTATTGAGGAACACACCATGTCTGTTAAAGCTATTGCCGTTAACCCAGAAAATCCGTCCATCTTCATTGAAATCACCCCGCCAATGCCGCAGCCCGGCGAGCACGATCTGCTGGTAGAGGTGAAGGCCGTCTCCGTTAACCCGGTCGATACCAAAGTCCACGCGGGCATTGCTAAAAACGGGCTGAACGAGCCGCGCATCCTCGGCTGGGATGCCAGCGGGATCGTCAAAGCGGTGGGGGCTGGCGTAACTGGATTTAAGCCAGGTGACGAGGTGTGGTACGCGGGCGACATCACCCGCCCGGGCAGCAACGCCACGCACCAGCTGATTGATGCACGCATAGTCGGCCACAAGCCTGCCAGCCTCGGCTGGGCGGCTGCCGCTGCACTGCCGTTGACCGCGCTCACCGCGTGGGAAGGTCTGTTTGAACGCCTGAACATTCAGGATGCCGGGGCGGACAAAACGCTGCTGATCATCGGCGGCGCTGGCGGCGTGGGATCGCTGGCGATCCCCTTTGCGAAGCACAACAGCAAGGTGAAGATCGTCGCAACGGCTTCACGAGAAGATTCCGCCCGGTGGTGCCGCGATCGCGGGGCTGATATTGTCGTCAACTACCGCGATCTGAAAGGCGAGCTGGCGAAACAGGGGCTCACCTTTGTGGATTACATTTTCATCCTCAACGACACCGACGGGCACTGGGATGCGGTCAGCGAACTGATTGCGCCGCAGGGGCATATCTGTTCCATCGTTGAGAATGAACGTCCGCTGAACCAGGACAAGCTGAAGTCCAAATCCGCCGCCCTGCACTGGGAGTTTATGTACACCCGCAGCATGTACCAGACCGCGGATATGGCGCGTCAGGGTGAGATCCTCAATGAGGTGGCAAAACTGGTGGATAACGGCGTGGTTGAAAGTTCGCTCAGCGAAACGCTGCACGGGCTGAGCGTGGAAAGCATTACCGAGGCGCACCGTAAAGTGCTGGAGGGACATATGCGTGGGAAAGTGGTGGTTGAATTCTGAGTGGCTTGATGCCCTCTCCCACAGGGAGAGGGCGGTTAACGCTTACCCCTGTTCCCCCATCATCTCCTTCACCAGCTCGACGCAGCGCAGGAAACGGGAGTCGTAGTCCGACTCTTCCACATGGACAAACTCAACGTTGTTTTCGTTGAGCATCTCCACCAGCATGGACTGGAACTCACGCCTGTCCACGGAGCTGCCGAGGCTGCGCATGCCGTCAGCGACCCACGGGGTGTTGTTCTCCAGCAGGATCACCAGGTCAAAGCGGTATTCGTCAATCAGCGCCTGCACGAACGGGTGCTCGCGCCCTTCGTATTTTTTACAGAACGCCTGTGTGGTGACGAAATCGGTATCGATAAACGCCACTTTGTTGGCGTATTTGACCGCAAAATCAATGTACTGGGCATGACCGAGCGCGATTTTGTCGTAGTCGGAATACTGCAGCGCCATCTCGTCGCCGCCAAGGTGCGAGAAGACATAATCGCGGCCGTACTCCCACGCGCTGGTGGTGTTGAAGATGTTCGCCAGCTTGTTGACCAGCGTTGATTTACCGCTCGACTCGCCGCCCAGGATCGCGACGGTACGGACGAAGAACGGCTTCACCTCAGTCGGGATGTAATCCCAGTAGCGGAACGGGTTCTCGCGGATCTGCGCTCCGCTGATGTTCATAAAGGTACGTTTCGGGTCGATCAGCACCGTCTCGATACCCAGATGCTCGCGGAACTGCGGCGCGTCGGACTCTTCAGAGGTGTAGATCCAGTTCGGCGCAATGCCCTTCTCTTCCATAAACGCTTTGATGCCGTTGCTCCACACGTCCCAGCCGTGCGGATACGGCTCCATGCCCTCTTCGTTAAAGGCATGAATACGAATATTTTTCTGGTACTTAAAGGTCTGGAGCAGCCAGCGCAGGCGGTCCGGCACGGTCGGCTGCTGCGACATGGCGCTGTCTTCAAACAGCTGACGGTCACGGGTTTCGTCGTAGCCCATGATGATGTGCAGCTCGTCCACCTGGCTACAGGCGCGCTGGATCAGATAGATATGCCCGGTATGCAGGGGGTAAAACTTGCCGAACACCACGCCGATGTTCTTTTGCATGCGCGGGAACTCCAGCCCCAGAAAGCGATGCAGCGCTTCCAGTTTCTGCGCGCTGGGGCTTTTGATTTTGGCGTTCAGCAGCTGGCTCAGGTAGCCTTTGGTCATGCCGCTGGCGTCCGCCACCTGCTGCAGCGTGCAGCCCTTCTGGCGGATTGCGGTCTTGATGTAGTCAAATGATGACATAAATTACGGTGCCTCCTGCAAAATCAAATTTACGTAATTATAAGTCGTCAAAGACATTTAACGCATCAGCGAGTTTTTTCACGCCGAAAACCTGCATCCCTTCCGGGATCTTTTTCGGCACGTTGGCAGCGGGAACGATCGCCCGGCGGAAACCGTGTTTTGCCGCCTCGGAGATACGCTCCTGGCCGCTGGGTACCGGACGGATTTCCCCGGCGAGGCCCACTTCGCCGAAGACCACCAGATCCTGCGGAAGCGGTCTGTCTCGCAGGCTGGAGACCATCGCCAGCAGCAGCGCCAGGTCTGCGCTGGTCTCCGTGACTTTGACGCCGCCGACCACGTTAACGAAGACGTCCTGATCCGCCATCTGCAGCCCGCCGTGACGGTGCAGCACCGCCAGCAGGATCGCCAGACGGTTCTGTTCCAGACCGACCGCCACGCGCCGCGGGTTGCCCATCATCGACACGTCCACCAGCGCCTGAATTTCGACAAGCAGCGGGCGCGTCCCTTCCCACAGCACCATCACCGAGCTGCCGGAGGTGATCTCATCGCCGCGGCTCAGGAAGATGGCCGACGGGTTGCTGACTTCGCGCAGCCCCTGTTCGGTCATGGCAAACACGCCCAGTTCATTCACCGCCCCAAAGCGGTTCTTGTGGCTGCGCAGGGTACGGAAACGGGAATCCGCATCGCCGTCGAGCATCACGGAGCAGTCGATACAGTGTTCAAGCACCTTCGGCCCGGCCAGCGAGCCGTCTTTGGTCACGTGGCCGACCATCACAATCGCCACGCCGCGCGTTTTGGCAAAGCGCGTCAGGTAAGCCGCGGTTTCACGCACCTGCGCGACGCTGCCCGGCGAGGACTGAATGTCCGCCATGTGCATCACCTGGATGGAGTCGATCACCATCAGCTTCGGCTGCTCTTCTTCGGCAATCATGCAGATCTGCTCGATGCTGGTTTCGGAGAGCATGTTCAGGTTGCCGGTCGGCAGGCCCAGACGGTGCGCGCGCATCGCCACCTGCTGCAGAGACTCTTCGCCCGTGACGTACAGGGTTTTCATCTGTTCGGCAAGCTTGCAGAGCGTTTGCAGCAGCAGGGTCGATTTACCCGCGCCCGGGTTACCGCCGATCAGGATCGCGCTGCCCGGCACCACGCCGCCGCCGAGCACGCGGTCAAACTCTTTGAACCCGGTGGAGAAGCGCGGCAGCTCTTCGAGGCTGATGTCCGAAAGTTTTTGCACCTTCGCCACGCCCGCGTTACCGGCATAGCCGCTCAGGCGCTCATTGCGCGCCACGCTCGGCGAAGCCGCCACACCACGCACTTCGGTGATGGTGTTCCAGGCATGACAGGCGCTGCATTGCCCCTGCCAGCGCGGATAATCCGCACCACATTCATTACAGACAAATGCGCGTTTTGGAGCTTTCGCCACGGTTTACCTCGTTATTTCTGTGCGGCCTGCGTGCCGGGTGGCGCTTACGCTTACCCGGCCTACAAAGCAGGCCGTTATTTCTGATTAATGCTGCCGGAGAGAATGCAGAACACTCCCATCAGGTCAGCGTGACGGATAGTGACTTCCGTCTTTTCATTCACTTTTGGCTTGGCATGGTAGGCAATGCCCAGACCGGCGGCTTTGATCATCGGCAGGTCGTTCGCGCCATCGCCGATGGCGACGGTCTGGACAACCGGAATTTCATATTTTTCCGCCAGACGCGTCAGCGTATTGGCTTTGTACTGGGCATCTACGATATCGCCAATCACCTGGCCGGTCAGCTTGCCGTCCATGATCTCCAGCTCATTGGCCACCACGGTGGTCAGATGCAGTTTTTCCCGCAGGTAATCCGCGAAGAAGGTGAAGCCACCGGAGGCGATCGCCACCTTCCAGCCGAGGGACTGCAGCTTCAGCACCAGCTGCGTCAGCCCTGGCATCAGCGGCAGCACGTCGCGCACCTGGCGCAGAATGTTGGCGTCGGCCCCTTTCAGGGTCGCCACGCGCTGGCGCAGGCTGGCGGTGAAGTCCAGCTCGCCGCGCATCGCACGTTCGGTGACTTCCGCCACCAGCTCGCCGCTGCCCGCCAGCTTCGCAATCTCGTCAATACACTCGATCTGGATCGCCGTAGAATCCATGTCCATGACCAGCAGGCCCGGGGTTTTCAGATGCGGAATTTTACCCAGCGGCGCGACGTCCAGCCCGGCGTCATGCGCCAGACGCGTTGCGCGCTGCGTCAGGGAACCCGCCAGGCGAATAACCTGGTAGTCTTCCACGCACCAGGCGGCGACGATGACCATTGCCGCACCCAGCTTGCTTTGATACTGGGTCAGGCGTTGCTTATCCAGACCGCGTCCGTAGAGGAGCCAGCCGCTACGACCGGCGTGGTAATCCAGAGGCATCACCTCATCGCCACTTAAAGAGAGCGGCAATCCTGGCCATAAAGAGACATCCGTTGGCAGGTCACACCAGGTAATGTTCGGCATTAAAGCTCCTGTAATTTCGTTCGCGCCGGAAGGTTGCAGAGGGAAAATAACGCATGAGGCTACCCTGTAACCATCACTTCTGGCAACATTAAGCCGTAAATTTTCAGCAGGTGGAATATGGCTCGCGCAAAACTGAAATTCCGGCTCCATCGCGCCGTGATTGTCCTTTCCTGTCTCGCACTATTAGTGGTGCTGATGCAAGGGGCATCGTGGTTTAGCCAGAACCATCAACGGCAACGCAACCCGCAGTTTGAAGAGCTGGCCCGCACGCTGGCACGCCAGGTGACGCTCAACGTCGCGCCGTCCATGCGTACCGAAACGCCGGACGAGAAGCGGATAGGCCAGGTTTTACGCCTGCTCACGGAGAATAGCCGCATTCTTGATGCCGGCGTCTATGATGAGCAAGGCAACCTGATTGCCCGCGCGGGCGAACACGTCGACGTGCGCGACAGGCTGGCGCTGGACGGGAAAAAAGCCGGGGGCTACTTTAACCAGCAGATTGTCGAACCTATTCAGGGGAAGAATGGCCCGCTGGGCTATCTGCGCCTGACCCTCGATACCCACACCCTGCCTACTGAAGCCAAACAGGTCGATAATACCACCAATATTCTGCGCCTGATGCTGCTGCTTTCACTCGCCATCGGCGTTGTGCTGGCGCGCACCCTGCTTCGCGGCAAGCGCTCGCGCTGGCAGCAATCCCCGTTCCTGCTGACCGCCAGCAAATCCGTCCCCGAAGACGAAGAGAGCGAGAAGAAAGATTAGTGATAAAGTAGGCGAACGATTCGGAAAAGGAACTTTGCCATGACGACGTTACGCCTGCTTATCTCTGACTCTTACGATCCCTGGTTTAATCTCGCGGTAGAAGAGTGCATCTTCCGCCAGATGCCCGCCACCCAGCGCGTACTGTTTCTCTGGCGGAACGCCGATACGGTGGTCATCGGCCGCGCGCAAAACCCTTGGAAAGAGTGCAATACGCGGCGTATGGAAGAGGACAACGTCCGTCTCGCACGTCGCAGCAGCGGCGGCGGCGCGGTGTTTCACGATCTGGGCAATACCTGCTTTACCTTTATGGCGGGCAAACCGGAATACGACAAAACCATCTCAACGTCCATCGTCCTCAACGCGCTCAATTCACTCGGCGTAACGGCGGAAGCGTCCGGGCGTAACGATCTGGTGGTGAAAACCCCCGAGGGCGACCGGAAGGTCTCCGGCTCCGCCTACCGCGAAACGATGGATCGCGGGTTCCACCACGGCACCCTGTTGCTGAACGCTGACCTCAGCCGTCTGGCGAACTACCTGAATCCGGATAAGAAAAAGCTCCAGGCCAAAGGAATTACCTCCGTGCGCGGCCGCGTGGCAAATCTGGTGGAACTGCTGCCGGGAATTACGCACGAGCAGATTTGCGATGCGATCCGTGACGCGTTCTTTGAACATTACGGCGAGCGCGTGGAAGCAGAAGTCATCTCCCCTGACAAAACCCCGGACCTGCCCAACTTCGCCGAAACCTTCGCCCGCCAGAGCAGCTGGGAATGGAACTTCGGTCAGGCTCCTGCCTTTTCCCATCTGCTGGACGAGCGTTTCACCTGGGGCGGCGTGGAGCTGCATTTTGACGTGGAGAAAGGCCATATCACCCGCACGCAGGTGTTTACCGATAGCCTGAACCCGGCACCGTTAGAGGCGCTGGCGGCACGTTTGCAGGGCTGTTTGTACAGGGCGGATATGCTGCAGCAGGAATGCGACACGATGATTGGGGATTTCCCGGAGCAGGAAAAAGAGCTGCGGGAGCTGTCGGCGTGGATTGCACAGGCCGTGCGCTAGGTACGGTCTGGTGCCCTCACCCCTGCCCTCTCCCACAGGGAGAGGGAGGGAAGAGACAGAATTACTCTTTATCGCCCAGCAGAACGGATTCCAGCGCGATTTTGATCATGTCGTTGAAGGTGGTCTGACGCTCGGCAGCGGTGGTCTGCTCGTGGGTACGGATGTGGTCAGACACGGTGCAGATGGTCAGCGCTTTCGCACCAAACTCAGCCGCGACGCCGTAGATACCCGCCGCTTCCATTTCCACGCCCAGGATGCCGTATTTTTCCATCACGTCGAACATCTCGCCGCCGTCCGGGGCATAGAACAGGTCAGCAGAGAAGATGTTACCCACGCGCGCTTCAACGCCCAGCGCTTTTGCCGCGTCAACCGCGTCACGCACCATGCCGAAGTCAGCAATCGCCGCGAAGTCATGGTCTTTGAAACGCATGCGGTTAACTTTGGAATCGGTGCAGGCACCCATACCGATAACGATGTCGCGCAGCTTAACGTCCATACGGACCGCGCCGCAGGAGCCAACGCGGATGATTTTCTTCACGCCGAAGTCGGTGATCAGCTCTTTGGTGTAGATAGAGCAGGATGGGATACCCATGCCGTGGCCCATAACGGAAATTTTGCGGCCTTTATAGGTACCGGTGAAGCCCAGCATGCCGCGAACGTTGTTCACTTCACGCACGTCTTCAAGGAAGGTTTCTGCAATGTGCTTCGCGCGCAGCGGGTCGCCCGGCATCAATACGACGTCAGCGAAATCACCCATTTCTGCGTTAATGTGAGGAGTTGCCATCTTCAGTTCCTTTTACATTGTTGTTTTTGCCGGGTGGCGGCTACGCCTGACCCGGCCTACATTCTGTTCTCTCTCTCCCTGTGGGAGAGGGTCGGGGTGAGGGCATCAGGCCGCACCCAATCCGTTTAGAACATGACCTTGCCATATTCCATGTCAGACGTACCAAAGTATTTCGCCAGGGTCTGGCCGATGTCCGCGAAGGTTTCACGGTGACCGAGCGAGCCCGGCTTCACTTTCGGGCCGTACACCAGCACCGGAATGTGCTCACGGGTGTGGTCGGTACCGGTCCAGGTTGGGTCACAGCCATGGTCTGCGGTCAGGATCAGAATGTCATCTTCGCCCACCAGCTCCATCAGCTCCGGCAGACGGCGGTCGAACAGCTCAAGACCAGCCGCATAGCCCGCTACGTCGCGACGGTGGCCCCAGGAGGAGTCGAAGTCCACGAAGTTGGTGAAGACGATGGTCTTGTCGCCCGCTTCTTTCATCTCTTTGATGGTGGCATCGAACAGCGCATCCAGACCGGTGGCTTTCACTTTTTTGGTGATGCCGCAGTTGGCGTAGATATCCGCGATTTTACCCACGGAAACCACGTGGCCGTCTTTCTCTTCAACCAGCTTCTGCAGCACGGTTGGCGCCGGTGGCTCAACCGCCAGGTCGTGACGGTTACCGGTACGCTGGAAGTTACCCGCTTTGTCGCCGATAAACGGACGCGCGATCACGCGGCCGATGTTGTAGCCGCCTTCGGTCAGCTCTTCACGGGCGATTTCGCACAGCTCGTAGAGTTTATCCAGGCCAAACGTCTCTTCATGGCACGCAATCTGGAACACGGAGTCAGCAGAGGTGTAGAAAATCGGCTTGCCGGTTTTCATGTGCTCTTCGCCGAGTTCATCGAGAATCACGGTACCGGAAGAGTGGCAGTTACCGAGGTAGCCCGGCAGGTTGGCGCGCTTCACCAGCTTATCGAGCAGCTCCTGCGGGAAGCTGTTCTCGTGATCGGAGAAGTAACCCCAGTCGAACAGCACAGGCACACCGGCGATTTCCCAGTGGCCAGACGGGGTGTCTTTACCGGAGGAGAGCTCGTGAGCCCAGGCGTAGGCGCCCACGACTTCCGCGTTGCCGTCCATACCGGCTGCGATTTTACCGGTAGAACCTTCATGCGCTTTCACCAGACCAAGGCGGGTCAGGTTAGGTAGAGTCAGAGGGCCTTTACGACCGTTATCCGCTTCGCCTTTCGCACAGGCTTCCGCGATGTGACCCATGGTATCGGAACCCACGTCACCAAAACGTTCTGCATCTTCGGTTGCGCCGATGCCGAATGAGTCCAGCACCATAATAAATGCACGTTTCATAATTGTTCTCCGTACGTAGTGCTTCAAAAATTATCGATCAGATCAGTATACCGCTATTCGGTGATACGGCGATAGACAGTCGGTGTGGTTTCCGGCGCTTTATCGTCAAGCGTAATTGCCGCTTTCACCGCTTTAGCCGCTTCCTGCCAGCTGGCTTCGTCTTTCGCGTGGATCACCGCAAGCGGACGTTGACCGTCAACGCTGTCGCCCAGACGGGCCATATCGGTAAAGCCGACGCTGTAATCAATGGTGTCTGACGCCTGACGACGGCCGCCGCCCATCGAGACCACCGCCATACCCAGCGCACGGGTGTCCATTGCAGAGACATACCCTTCGCTATCGGCATACACCGCTTTGCTAAGCGTCGCGGTTGGCAGGTATTTCGCGTAGTTTTCGACGAAATCGGTCGGGCCTTTCTGGGCTGCAACCATGCGGCCGAAAATATCCGCCGCTTTGCCGTTATCCAGCACCGCCTGCAGCTTCGCGCGGGCTTCTGCGTCGTCTTTAGCCAGCTTGCCGGAGATTAACATCTCAACGCACAGCGCCATGGTGACGTCGAACAGACGCGGGTTGCGGTATTCACCAGTCAGGAACTGCACCGCTTCACGCACTTCGACGGCGTTACCGGCGCTGGACGCCAGCACCTGGTTCATGTCGGTGAGCAGCGCGGTGGTGCGCACGCCCGCGCCGTTGGAGACGCCAACGATCGCTTCCGCAAGCGCAGCAGAAAGTTCATAGGTCGGCATAAACGCGCCGCTGCCCACCTTCACGTCCATCACCAGCGCGTCCAGCCCTTCTGCCAGTTTCTTCGCCAGGATAGAGGCGGTGATCAGCGGGATGGAGTCAACGGTCGCGGTGATGTCGCGGGTGGCGTAGAAACGCTTGTCTGCCGGAGCAAGAGAGCTGGTCTGGCCGATAATCGCCACACCAACGTCTTTAATAATGTCGCGGAAGCGGTTGTCGTCCGGGAAGATATCGAAGCCCGGAATGGCTTCCAGTTTGTCGAGCGTACCGCCGGTGTGGCCCAGGCCGCGCCCGGAGATCATCGGGATGTAACCGCCGCAGGCTGCCACCATTGGGCCGAGCATCAGAGACGTCACGTCGCCCACGCCGCCGGTGGAGTGCTTATCCACAATCGGGCCGTTAAGGTTGAGGCTTTTCCAGTCCAGAACGGTTCCTGAATCTCGCATCGCCATGGTCAGCGACACGCGCTCAGGCATCGACATATCGTGGAAGAAAATGGTCATCGCCAGAGCTGCAATCTGCCCTTCTGAGACGGTGTTATCACGAATGCCGTTGATGAAGAAGCGGATCTCTTCATCGCTTAATGCATGACCATCACGTTTTTTACGAATAATTTCTTGTGCGAGAAACACGGTAACCTCCATGCGGAATCGGGGGAGTTGTGGCGGGTGGCGCTACGCTTACCCGCCCTACGATCCTGTCGGCCGGATAAGCGAAGCGTCATCCGGCATTGTCTGGCAATCAGTAGCTGCTTGCGCTCTTACCGTCGCCGTGACCCAGCGCTTTCAGCAGGCTGGCCAGCAGGCTGGACGCACCGAAGCGGTAGTGACGGGAATCGGCCCAGTCGGCGCCAAACAGCTCGTCGGCAATCGCCAGGAACTGCTGCGCGTCTTCAGCGGTACGCACGCCGCCCGCAGGTTTGAAACCAACGGTTTTGGATACGCCCATGTCGCGGATCACTTCCATCATGATGCGCGCGCTTTCCGGGGTCGCATTCACCGGCACTTTACCGGTAGAGGTTTTAATGAAATCCGCACCGGCTTTGATGGAGATTTCAGACGCCTTACGAATCAGCGCTTCTTCTTTCAGCTCGCCGGTTTCGATGATCACTTTCAGCAGCACGTTTGCCGCCGCGCACGCGTCTTTACAGGCTTTCACCAGGTCAAAACCGACCTGCTCGTTGCCGGCGATCAGCGCGCGGTACGGGAACACCACGTCAACTTCGTCTGCGCCGTAAGCAATCGCCGCGCGGGTTTCTGCCAGCGCGATCTCGATATCGTCGTTGCCATGCGGGAAGTTAGTTACGGTTGCAATGCGCACGTCCGGCGTACCCTGCTCTTTCAGCGTCTTACGGGCAATCGGGATAAAGCGCGGGTAGATACAGATGGCTGCGGTGTTACCCACCGGCGTTTTCGCCTGATGGCACAGGGCGATGACTTTTTCATTGGTGTCGTCATCGTTCAGGGTGGTCAGGTCCATCAGTTTCAACGCGCGCAGGCTGCTTGCAGTTAAATCGGTCATAACATTCTCCAACGGCAGTGCCGTATAAATTTTACCTTGCGGGTCTGTGAGTATTCTAACATTCACCCGCATCCACACTTCGACATTCATCACAGTTAATGAAAACTGCATACAAATTTGCATTACTGTAATGAGATCTTCTTCAAACTTTAGCGCGTAAATTGCTGACTAAAGCAGCGATACCCCCTGTCGGATCAAAAGCCCCGACAGGCTGGCTTCCTACAATCCGTTCATCATCCGCAGAACACTCAAGGAAGCGACTATGCCCCACTCCAGCCCCGACGCCCTGCAACAACGTTGCCAGCACATTGTGACAAGCCCGGTGTTAACCCCGGAACAAAAACGTCATTTTCTGGCGCTGGAAGCGGAAAACAACCTGCCTTACCCGGCACTTCCTGAGGCCGCACGAGCCGCACTGGACGAAGGGTTTATCTGCGACATGTTCGAAGGCCATTCGCCTTACAAACCCCGTTACGTTCTGCCGGATTACGCAAAATTTCTGGCTAACGGTTCAGAGTGGCTGGAGCTGGAAGGCGCGAAAGATCTCGACGACGCCCTCTCGCTGTTAACCATCCTCTACCATCATGTTCCGTCCGTCACATCGATGCCGGTCTATCTCGGTCAGCTTGATGCGATATTGACCCCATATGTTAGAATTCTAACACAAGAAGAGATCGATAGCCGAATAAAACGTTTCTGGCGCTATCTCGACCGTACGCTGCCGGATGCGTTTATGCACGCAAACATCGGGCCTGAAGATACGCCAGTCACGCGCGCCATTCTGCGTGCCGATGCAGAGCTGAAGCAGGTCGCGCCGAACCTGACCTTTATCTACGATCCCGATATCACCCCAGATGATTTGCTGCTTGAGGTGGCGAAAAACATTTGTGAATGCAGCAAACCGCATATTTCTAATGGCCCGATGAATGATAAAATTTTCACAAAAGGCCGTTACGGCGTGGTGAGCTGTTACAACTCCCTGCCGCTTGCAGGCGGCGGCAGCACCCTGGTGCGCCTTAACCTCAAAGCCATTGCTGAACGCAGCGCATCCATTGACGACTTCTTCACCCGCACGCTCCCGCACTACTGCCAGCAGCAAATTGCCATCATCGATGCACGCTGCGATTTTCTGTACGGGCAATCTGGCTTCTTTGAGAATAGCTTCCTGGTAAAAGAGGGGCTGATTGATGCGGAACGGTTTGTACCCATGTTTGGCATGTACGGCCTGGCGGAAGCGGTAAACGCGCTCTGTGAGAAAGCAGGAATAGCGGGACGCTACGGAAAGGATGAACAGGCCAACGCGCTGGGCTATCGCATCAGCGAACAGCTTGCAGCGTTCGTTGAAAGCACGCCGGTGAAGCACGGCTGGAAGCTTCGCGCGATGCTTCACGCGCAGTCGGGGATCAGTTCCGATTCGGGCACCACGCCGGGCGCGCGCTTGCCTTACGGCGACGAGCCGGATCCCATCAGCCATCTGCTGGCCGTTGCGCCGCATCACAAACACTATCACTCCGGAATCAGCGATATTCTCACCCTGGAGGAGACGGTCAAACGCAACCCGCAGGCGGTGGTTCAGCTTTGCCAGGGGGCGTTCAGAGCGGGAATGCGTGAATTTACCGCCAACGTAGCGGGTAACGATCTGGTCCGCGTGACAGGCTACATGGTTCGCTTGTCGGATCTGGAGAAATACCGGGAAGCCGGATCGCGCACCAATACAACGTGGCTGGGGGAAGAGGCCGCACGCAATACCCGTATTCTGGAACGTCAGCCGCGCGTGATAAGCCATGAACAGCAGATGCGCTTTAGTTAGTCAGGTCATTCCTTTTTCCTGCGTGGACGGGCCGGGCAGCCGCCTGGCGCTGTTCCTGCAGGGCTGCAACCTGCGCTGTAAAACCTGCCACAACCCGTGGACGATCGGCCGCTGCAACGACTGCGGGGACTGTGTGCCCCACTGCCCGCACGACGCGCTGACGATTCAGGCCGGACGCGTCTGGTGGCAGGAGAGTGACTGCCAGCAGTGCGACACCTGCCTGCATCTGTGCCAGCAGCAGGCAACGCCTATGGCGCACCGCTTCAGCGTGGAAGAGATCCTCACCCAGGTCCGCAAATCCGCACCGTTTATCGAAGGGATCACCGTCAGCGGCGGCGAAGCCACAACGCAATTGCCGTTTTTGATCGCCCTGTTTACCGCGATCAAAGCCGATCCCTCCCTGCGTCACCTCACCTGCCTGGTAGACAGCAACGGTCTGTTAGGCGAAACCGGCTGGCAAAAGCTGCTGCCGGTACTGGATGGCGCAATGCTGGATCTGAAGGCGTGGGGGAACGAGCATCACCGCTTCCTGACCGGGCGCGAAAACCCGCAGATTAAGCAGAGCATCCGCTGGCTGGCAGATCGTCACCGTTTGACTGAGCTCCGCCTGCTGGTGATTCCGGAGCAGTGTGATTACCTGGAACATCTCAAGCCGCTAACGACCTTTATCCACGGGCTTGGAAATGTGCCGGTGCGCATCAACGCGTTTCATGCGCAGGGCGTTTACGGTGAGGCGGCCTCATGGCGCAGCGCCACGCCCGAGGACGTTGAACCGCTGGCGCGGGCGCTGGAAAAACAGAAGATAACGGTGATCCGCCCGGCGCTTTACCTATAGCGTGATGCCAAAAACCGAACGGGTATTTTCCAGCAGCGCATCGGCAATCACCTCTTCAGGCTCTTTTCGCAGTTCACACAGGGTGGTAAACACGCGCGCCGCCTGTTCCGGGCGATTCGGCTGGCCCTGAAAACCATTCAGCGGCATATCCGGCGCGTCGGTTTCCAGCAGGAGCGCCGACAGCGGCAGCTGTGCCATTACGTCCCGGGTTTTACTGGCACGCGGATAGGTGATGGTGCCGCCGACGCCGATTTTATAGCCCAGCTCGATAAAACGCTGCGCCTGCTGCAGGCTGCCGGAAAAACCGTGCACTACGCCCCTGCGAGGCAGATCGATGCGTTTCAGGTGCATCGCCAGCTTATCGTGCGTGCGTCTTGAATGGAGGATCACCGGCAGATCGTGGCGCTTCGCCAGCCTGAGCTGCGCGTCGAGGATCGTCTGCTGGCGCTCAAACTGCGGATCCTCACGATAAAGATCGAGGCCGATCTCACCGATGGCGACAAGTTTGTCTCCTGCGGTTTGCACAACCTCATCAAGCCTCTCAATGTGCTCATCAAGATGCCGTTCAATCACAATCGGATGCAGGCCGAGCGCGGCATAGAGCGCGGGGTGCCGCATGGAAAGATCCAGCACCCGGGAAAAATAGGCCGCTTCCACTGCCGGCACAATGATAGCCTGAACGCCTGCCTCAGCCGCTTTCGCTATGCTTTGCGCTTCATCCCCGGTAAACGGCGGGAAATCAAAGTGGCAGTGGGTATCGACAAAGCGCAGCGTCACGCCAGATCCTCGTTATCCAGTAAAGCGTCATTCGCCTGCGGAATATCCACCAGCGGCGTCGTCAGGGCGTCGTTGGCGACAATCGCAGGCGGCAAAATAATGCGTTTATGGCGATGAAGCGGCGGTTGCTCCGCCAGCATTTTCCCCACCGTCGCCAGGAAGTAACGTCCGCACAGCCGCCCCGTTTTGTAATCCATGCGCAGCGCAGGGACGCGGCTGCCCAGGGCCATGCTCAGCAGCGGCTTAGGCGGATAGATTTCAAAAATACGCAGCTTGCCCGGCGGTTTTTCAATGAAGCGCTGCATCGCGCCGTAGGTGGTTTCATGCTGCTTCGCGATGTTCACCAGCGGCTGCAGGCTGCTGTCGCCCAACCAGCGCTCCATCCGTTTGAACCACTGCGGCGTGTAATACATTTGCGACGGTACGGTACGGATCACCACAATGGTTTTCGCCCCGCGCCGGGCGGCTTCCTGCACCGGCACCGCGTCACTGATCCCCCCGTCCAGATAGCTAATACCGTCCAGCAGGGCTCCCGTACGATAAAAGCCGGGGATCGCGCTGGAGGCGCGGATGATGTCCAGCCAGTTCTCCTTCTGCGGAGAAAAATAGCCCGGCGAATAGTCATCGCCCCGGCTGGCGCACATCCAGAACTCTTTGCCGCTATCAAACAGACGGGCAGCGGTATCCATGGCCAGCGGCATCTGGCTGGAGGTCGATTCCAGCAGCCAGTCAAGATCGATCAGGTTGCCGCCGCGCACAAAGCGCACCGGATTAAAAAATTCTTTCGCCGTGGTGTAGCGCATGATGACCTTTCGCGCGTAGCCGGGCTGGTTACAGACATAGGCAGAGAGGTTCTGCGCCCCGGCAGAGGTGCCGAAGTAAAGGTCAAACGGGTTGAACTGCGCGCGCATAAATTCATCCAGCACGCCGGCGGTGAAGATGCCGCGCTGCCCTCCCCCCTCGCAAACCAGTGCGAGTTGACCTGCGCGAAACGGTTTTAACGTCAGCGGCGCAATATTGCCAAGCGTAACGGGAATTCGTTGCCCCACCTCTGCTTTCCTGTTTTTGATTATTTTATAACACCACAGTAACGCACCCGACCTGTTCCGCAAATAAGAAAAAGCCAGTCGCAGTGACTGGCTTTATTTTGTTGAAGGAATATTGCGTTTGCTACGGACGTCTACGACCCGTAAACAGGCTGACCAGGAACAGAATAATACCCACAACGAAGACAATTTTTGCTGCCCATGCCGCTGTACCTGCCAGTCCACCAAAGCCCAATGCGGCGGCAATTAACGCGATAACCAGAAATATAATGCCCCAACGAAACATAAGCTTCTCCTTTACCATAGTTAATGTCGGCCGCTAAACGTGAGCGCTCAGGTCACTCACCGGCGTTTTTCCAGAGTCGTTCTTATTTCGCCCGCAGGTTTTAACCAGACGGGCGAATGGTCCAGATTTACTTCGTTTTCAGATCGTTTTTAACGCTTTTCACACCGTCAATCGCTTTCGCGATGGACTCGGCGCGTTCACTTTGCGCCTGCGAATCTACCGTACCGGAGAGCTGAACCACACCATCGGTGGTTTCCACTTTCACCTTGCGGGACGGCACGATGTCATCTGCTAAAAGTTTAGCTTTGATTTCGCTGGTGGTGGCTGCATCACCGGCATAACCTTTCACCGACGCGTTTTTACCGTCACGTACGTGCAGCTTATCGCTGACGGACGCAACGCCTTCAACGCCTTTCGCGACTTTCACCGCCTGTTCGGCCTGAGCCTGGCTTTCCACGAAGCCGCTCAGCGTGACCACTTTCTTGTCGGTCTTAACGGAAATATCGGTACTTTTGATGGCTTCATCATCCACCAGTGCGGCTTTCACTTTTGCTGTGATTGAGCTGTCATCCATGAAGTTGCCGACTTTATTCATAGAGCTATCGATTTTTTGCCCTGCGTTATCAGCCGTGGACTGGGCTTTATCCATTGTGCTGCTTTCCGCCAGAGCGGAACCGCTCACCAGAACGCTACCCAGGGTTACAGCCAGCAGAGTTTTCGAAATCTTCAGTCTTGTCATATTCATCGATCTATTCCTGTGTTTACCCGTTATTCGGGCTACATACTTCCTTAGTAGTTTTATATATTGCGAATAAACACACGGGTAAAATGGATAACCTAAAGTCATGCATTGAACAGTTAATTTATCCACGCCCGGTGTTAAACACTGAGTTAAATATAGATCACTCTCACAGAGCCGCTTTCAGAATTGGGTAAAAAACGCGCGAATAGCGTGAAATTGCGTTGAATTAAGAACATTCCGCAAGGGATTAATAAGACAGGAATTAAAGAAGAGCACGGCGGCAGCCGTGCTCTGAGAGGGGATTAGTGCTCGCGGGTTTTACGGAACTGAACGTCAGGGTAACGTTCCTGCGTCAGGTTCAGGTTCACCATCGTTGGCGCGATATAGGTCAGGTTATCGCCGCCATCCAGCGCCAGCTGAATTTCGTTCTTACGCTTAAATTCTTCGTATTTCTTCACGTCAGAACACTCAACCCAGCGCGCGGTCGCGACGTTCACAGACTCGTAAATCGCTTCCACGTTGTACTCGCTCTTCAGACGCGCGACAACCACGTCGAACTGCAGCACGCCGACCGCACCCACGATCAGATCGTTGTTCGCGATTGGGCGGAACACCTGCACGGCGCCCTCTTCGGAGAGCTGAACCAGGCCTTTCAGCAGCTGTTTCTGCTTCAGCGGATCGCGCAGACGGATACGACGGAACAGCTCCGGCGCGAAGTTCGGAATACCGGTGAACTTCATCATTTCACCCTGGGTAAAGGTATCGCCGATCTGAATCGTGCCGTGGTTGTGCAGACCGATGATGTCGCCCGGATACGCCTCTTCAACGTGCGAACGGTCGCCCGCCATAAAGGTCAGCGCATCGGAGATCACCACGTCTTTCCCGGTACGCACCTGGCGCAGCTTCATGCCCTTTTCATACTTACCGGACACCACGCGCATAAAGGCCACGCGGTCGCGGTGTTTCGGGTCCATGTTGGCCTGAATTTTGAACACGAAGCCGGTGAATTTCTCTTCCTTCGCTTCCACTTCACGGGTGTCGGTTTTACGCGGCATCGGGCGCGGCGCCCACTCCACCAGACCGTCCAGCATGTGGTCAACGCCGAAGTTACCCAGCGCGGTACCGAAGAAGACCGGGGTGATTTCACCGCTCAGGAACAGCTCTTTGTCGAACTCGTGAGACGCCCCCTTCACCAGCTCCAGCTCGTCGCGCAGCTGCGCGGCCAGCTCTTCGCCGACTGCCACGTCCAGCTCAGGGTTATCCAGACCTTTCACCACGCGAACGTCCTGAATGGTGTGGCCTTTACCGGTCTGATACAGGTAGGTTTCGTCTTTATAGAGGTGATACACCCCTTTGAACAGCTTACCGCAGCCAATTGGCCAGGTGATGGGCGCACAGGCGATTTTCAGCTCGCTTTCCACTTCGTCCATCACCTCCATCGGGTCACGGATGTCGCGGTCGAGTTTGTTCATAAAGGTGAGGATCGGCGTATCGCGCAGACGGGTAACTTCCATCAGCTTACGGGTCCGGTCTTCTACACCTTTCGCGGCGTCGATCACCATCAGACAGCAGTCCACCGCCGTCAGGGTACGGTAGGTATCTTCGGAGAAGTCTTCGTGGCCCGGGGTGTCCAGCAGGTTCACGAGGCAGTCGTGATACGGGAACTGCATCACTGAGGTGGTAATCGAAATACCACGCTGCTTTTCCATCTCCATCCAGTCAGATTTTGCGTGCTGGCTGGAGCCACGGCCTTTAACGGTACCGGCAGTCTGGATCGCCTGTCCGAACAGCAACACCTTCTCAGTGATGGTCGTTTTACCGGCATCCGGGTGCGAGATAATGGCAAAAGTGCGGCGCTTGGCCACCTCTTGCAGATAAGGAGACAACGTCATAATTAAATCTTCTTTTATAAGCGCGGCAGCACGCCACGCATCATGGAATACAAAATTGCGGCTATTTTACCCATCAATGGGGGGCAGGCAATCATTGTTTACACAGGAGTTGCTCCAGTTCGTTCAACGACGTCACGGTCCAGGTCGGCTCGATGCCTTCAGGCTTCACGCGGCCATGCGCGTTGAGCCAGACGGTCGACAAACCTGACTTCATGCCGCCCAGGATATCTGACTCTGCCGTATCACCCACCATCAGGACGCGATCGCGGTCAGGATGACCGGCCTGGGCCAGCGCGTAGTCGAAAATACGCGGATCCGGTTTAGGTACGCCCACCTCTTCGGAGATCACCAGCGCGTCGAAATGATCGCGCAGGCCGGTGCGCTCGAGGCGGATCTGCTGCAGGGCGGTAAAACCGTTGGTGATGATCCCCAGCTTCACCTTGCCTTTCAACGCATTCAGCAGGGAAACCGCACCCGGCAGTGGCGCACAGATATCGGCCATCGCGTTCAGGAAGGCATCGTTCAGCGTTCCCGGACTGACCTTTAAGCGTTCCGCCCAGACGTCAAAACGCTGGTGCTGAAGCTGTAACGCGGTGATGGCACCGTTCTGGTAATCCACCCACAGCGGCTTGTTTACCGCCTGATAGTCCTGAAAATCTTCAGCGGTGAAGGTCACGCTATAGTCGAGAAACATCCGCTGCAGGCCGCCGAACGAGTCAAACGTAAACAGCGTTTCGTCGGCATCAAAGAAAATCCAGTCCCATTTCATCGTTACAACCTTATATTCGTTATCCAATCGGCAGAGCCATTATGATGGCGTCTTCACGTCCCTCTGCGGTGGGGTAGTAGTTACGGCGGACCGTCGCCTCGTTAAAGCCTAAGCTTTCATAGAGCGCGATGGCGGCGACATTCGACGCGCGCACCTCCAGCCACAGGGTGAAAACGTCACGGGTTTCGAGCTCACGAATGAGGTGCTCGAGCAGTTCTCTTCCCAGCCCACGGCGCTGGAACGCGGGATCAACCGCAATATTAAACAGCGTCGCTTCATCAAGAACAACCTGCGTGATCGCGAAGGCGGCCATGGTGCCGTCAACGTCCAGACGGAAGTTCAGATACCGTTCGCCCTGATTGCTGGCGAAGGTTTTTTCGCTCCACGGAAAGGCGTGGGCGCGTGTTTCAATCGCAAACGCTGTGGTCAGGTCAGGCGTCGTGAGGGAAGAAATCGTGTTCATATTCGCAGATTTGTTGCCATAGCGCGCTGCGCGCTTTTGGGTTGGCTTTCAGTTCGTCCAGCGCTGGCGAGCAGATCTGGCTCCCCTGGAGGGGGATCTCGTTTGTCTCTCCGATACGCCAGCTGTTACAGCGGCTATCAGGAGGAAGCATCGCGACACGCTCTGGCGTCAGCTGTAAAACCTGGTCGGCCGTCATCTTCAGGCTGCGAAGGACATCATCGATCAGGGGTTCATTCAGGGCAGGCAGTTCTTCCGCCACCATCACCAGACGAACGTGCGCAGGGATGGAAATGGCGATTTCGCCCTGCAACGCCGTCGGGCGACGCAAAGCCCACTGGGTAATGCCCAGCTGCTGCAACTGCCAGTCTCGTCGGGATGTCATAGGGAAAACTCCTGTCTCTCAGGCGCGCAAATATAGCAAATGTGTCGAAAGTGCGCCATCTACCTACTATAATCCCCGCCTGAGTTTATTGAGGAACAATTCATGTCTGCATTTACCCCGGCAAGTGAAGTCTTGCTGCGTCACAGTGATGATTTCGAAGAAAGCCGTATTCTGTTTGCCGGAGATATGCAGGATGACCTGCCTGCGCGTTTCGACTGTGCTGAAAGCCGTGCCCACACCCAATACTACCACCACTGGCAGGTGCTGAGCCGCCAGATGGGCGAGCGCGCGCGCTTTAGCCTGGTGGCGGAGCAGAGCGATATCGCCGACTGCGATACGCTGATTTACTACTGGCCGAAGAACAAGCCTGAAGCCCAGTTTCAGCTGATGAACCTGCTCTCCCTGCTGCCGGTAGGCTGCGATATTTTCGTGGTGGGTGAGAACCGCAGCGGCGTGCGTAGCGCTGAACAGATGCTGGAAGGCTACGCGCCGCTGAATAAAGTCGACAGCGCACGCCGCTGTGGTCTTTATCATGGCCGTCTGGAAAAACAGACAACGTTCGATCCACAGGCATACTGGGACGAGTACCAGCTTGACGGCCTGACCATCAAAACCCTGCCGGGCGTATTCAGCCGCGACGCGCTGGATACGGGCAGCAAGCTGCTGCTCTCCACCCTGACGCCGCACACCAAAGGCAAAGTGCTGGACGTGGGCTGCGGCGCGGGCGTGCTCTCTACCGTGCTCGCCAGCCATTCACCCAAAGTGCGCTTAACCCTCTGTGACGTGAGCGCCCCGGCTGTTGAAGCCAGCCGCGCAACGCTTGCCGCAAACGGCATTGAAGGCGAGGTGATTGCCAGCAACGTCTTCTCCGACGTCACCGGTCGCTTCGACATGATTATCTCCAACCCGCCGTTCCACGACGGTATGGAGACCAGCCTTGAAGCGGCACAAACGCTGATCCGCGGCGCAACCCGTCATCTGAACAGCGGCGGCGAGCTGCGTATTGTCGCGAACGCCTTCCTGGCGTACCCGAAAGTGCTGGACGAAACCTTCGGCTTCCACGAAGTGATCGCCCAGACCGGCCGCTTTAAGGTCTACCGTACCGTCATGACGCGCCAGGCCAAAAAGTAATCTCCGCTCCAGCAGGCCGGATAAGCACAAGCGCCATCCGGCTCCGCATGGCGCCTGCATCGGCCATTTTTGCAGCAATCAAGGCGTCGCGCGCACTTTTCTGTTGACGTAAAGCTGAAAACATCTAGAATGCGCCTCCGTGGTTACGATACTTTTACAGTATCGATGGTATGCGAAGGTGGCGGAATTGGTAGACGCGCTAGCTTCAGGTGTTAGTGTCCTTACGGATGTGGGGGTTCGAGTCCCCCCCCTCGCACCATAAATCACAATGATATTGCTCGCACTGGGCGAAGGTGGCGGAATTGGTAGACGCGCTAGCTTCAGGTGTTAGTGTCCTTACGGATGTGGGGGTTCGAGTCCCCCCCCTCGCACCAACGAGGCGATATCAACAATAGTAAGATGACTGTGCGAAGGTGGCGGAATTGGTAGACGCGCTAGCTTCAGGTGTTAGTGTCCTTAGGATGTGGGGGTTCGAGTCCCCCCCCTCGCACCAATTATCTTACATCCCTTCTGAAGTTTCCCTTGTTTTTCCCTGTTATTTCAAACTCATCAGTATCACCAGAATTCCACTGACCAGTGCTACGCATGATGGCAGCAAAACAAAGTGGCGAAGCTGCTTATGCCAGATCATGCCTGACGTGACTAACAGTCCTGACACAATGATCGCTTTCCAGGTATCAAGGGAGAGATCGGCAAACATCAACCCGCCGAGAATGGCTCCCGGTAGCAATACCCCCCAACCACTGCCAAGCGCCCTGTTCAACATGATCTGCCCTCTCGCAACGATAATGATAACCAATATCATATGACACAAGTTATCATTTGTCAGCTGAATGAATCAAAATCCATCGACCTTTACCTTTCCCGTAATGACAGGAATTGCCTAAGGTGATAAATTGCACACCTGTTAACAACATCTAAAGATTTTCTGATAATTACTCTTTGAGTTTTTTGCATGTTTTATTGCGAAACAGCACCTACTTATTTGTTTTAATTAAATTTTAATAAAAACGCACGACTATGACATCACAATCCTGGCGGTCTTTGGTTCACAGAAAATATCAATTGTCGTTACGTTTATTTTTATTTCTGAACGCAACTTCGGCAGTGTTCTCGGTAACAAATCCGCTCAATTCTGTACGCCTATTATCTGCCCCACTTATTGCTATTTTCTCCATCAGCACCGGCCTGTTCGTCTGGCACTGGAGAAAGCGCGCGCGGAAGATAAATATTCCCGTTGTTTCAGGGATCTTCGGTATTTTGTGGGCCTGGCAAATTGAGTCTAAATTCGCCTTAATTCCCCACGACCACGCGACGTATTTGTTAATCGCTCTATTAACGGTACTTTTTATCGGAACGCTGGCATTCGCGAGTAATATCAAAGCATTTACGCTGCACTCATTGCCCACCTTTATTGTCTGCCTGTGGCTAAGCGATCACGATATATGGCTGAGAATGACCTATTCTTTCGCACTTCCTGTGGTGGCAATTGCTATTCATAACATTTTGCAAACGCGTAACGACCGTTTCGCTCAGGAATTGCTCTCGCGCCTGTTGGAAGAGCGAGAAACCCTTACCGATCTCAGCATGATGGACCCGCTTACCGGGCTCTATAATCGTCGCGGTCTGCAAAGCCGTCTGGAGAACCTGCCGACGGTAGAAAATGGCGAGCACTTTGTCCTGCTGATGGATATCGATCACTTCAAAGCCTATAACGATCACTATGGCCATATGATGGGCGATCAGGCGCTGAAGCGCGTCTCTGCGGCAATCCGCGACGCCGTGCGTTCTCGCGATATTGTGGCGCGTTTTGGCGGAGAAGAGTTCATGGTGCTGCTGACCAATATTTCACTCGAACATGCTCGCCAGACGGCCGAGCGGATCCGTCAGAAAGTCTACGATTTGAAAATCCCGCATCTGTTTAACGAGAGTGTCGCGACAAACGTCACCATCAGCATTGGTATTGCCATTTTCGAGGATGAAGACGTGGAAGGCGCGCTGGAAAAAGCGGACAAAGCCCTCTACGAAGCAAAGCATATGGGGCGCAATAACATTCTGTTAAGTGAAGAGCTGCAGACGGCATAAACATCACGGCGGTGTCTTAAAGACAAAAGTCTTGCCATTGATATGAGCAATAGTTAGGATTGGCAATCATTATCATTTAGATTTCTATCTATACTATGGCTACGCATACCGCACACATCGTCGAGCCCCTCCTCTGGCGAGCGCCCCTCACCAGCGGGAATGCTTCGCTTGCGGATGCCATACGGGATAAGATTGCGGAGACGCGCGCCCACCTGCTGGACTTTATCCGCCTTGATGAAGCGCACCCGAACCACGCCATGACGCTCTCAGAGTGGCGTCAACCGACAAAACTGCAGTCGCTGCTGGCCACCTATTCCGACCATATCTATCGCAATCAGCCCACTCTTACGCGGGAAAATAAACCACTGCTTTCTCTTTGGGCGCAGTGGTATATCGGGCTGATGGTGCCTCCCCTCATGCTGGCGCTGTTAACCCAGAAGAGCATGCTGGAACTTTCGCCGGATAATTTCCACGTCGAGTTTCACGAAACCGGGCGCGCAGCCTGTTTCTGGATTGATCTGCACGAAGACCAGAACGCGGAACGCCTGACGGCTCAGGAACGCATGGAGCAGCTTATCACCCAGGCCCTGATCCCGGTCGTGGACGCGCTTGAAGCGACGGGAGAGATTAACGCGAAGCTTATCTGGAGCAATA
This sequence comes from Enterobacter sp. E20, assembly GCF_000801755.2. Classification (NCBI taxonomy): domain Bacteria; kingdom Pseudomonadati; phylum Pseudomonadota; class Gammaproteobacteria; order Enterobacterales; family Enterobacteriaceae; genus Enterobacter; species Enterobacter sp. E20. Next base: position 632,567 of record NZ_CP012999.1, on the reverse strand, counting down.
CGGGCTATTTAATCCACTGGTATTTAACGGAAATGAAGCCTCTGCTTGGTGATGAGAACGTTGATGCCCTGCGTCAGTCCTGTTTCTTTGCAAAACAGCTTTCCGATGGCCGTGACAACCCGTTATTCCGTACCGTCGTGCTCCGTGATGGGCTTCTGGTTCGCCGCACCTGCTGCCAGCGCTATCGCCTGCCGGACGTTAAGCAGTGCGGGGATTGCACGCTGAAATAATCGGCCACGGCCTGATGCCCTCATCCTGCCCCTCTCCCTCAGGGAGAGGGAACAAACACTAAAAACGGCAACCTAAGTTGCCGTTTTGCTTTAACCTAAGCCACCTGCTGATTGTCCTCTTCCGCGTTACGCTGTGCCTCTTCCGCTTCCTGCTCCAGCAGCTGTTTCTCGTACACTTTGAAGAACGGGAAGTAGATGATTGCCGATACGCAGGCCAGAACCACAACCAGAATAGCCGCGCGGAAATCCCAGCCCAGAGCCCACGCTGCGCCTATTGGCGCTGGTGCCGTCCAGGGAACCACTGAGATGACGCGGCCAATCAGGTCAAACGTCATCGCCGCCCAGGCCAGCACGGCATTTACCATCGGTGCCAGCAGGAACGGAATAAAGAACACCGGGTTCATCACGATTGGCGTACCGAAGATAACGGGTTCATTGATGTTGAAGAAGCTGGGTACCACGCTCAAACGCCCGATAGAGCGTAAATGCGCTGAACGGCTACGCAGATAGCAAATCACCAGCCCCATCGTGGCGCCCGACCCGCCAATCACGATAAAGAACGTCCAGAACGCCTCCATAAAAATATGTGGCAGAGGCTGGCTGGCGGCCAGCGCGGTCTGGTTCGCACCCAGGTTAGTCAGCCAGAACATCTGCAGCATCCCGGAGACGATGGCGGCGCCGTGGATCCCGGCGAACCACAGCAGATGGCCAATCAACACGGCCAGCAGGATCGCAGGCAGGGAATCCGCTGCGGAAACCAGAGGTTTAAAGACCGACATAATGGCCTGCGGGATCAGCATGCCGAACTGAGACTGAATGAGCAGGCTCAGAGGATAAAGCGTCAACACCACTACCAGCACCGGGATGAGCAGATCAAAAGAGTTTTTGATCATCGGAGGAACCTGATCTGGCAGGCGAATACCGATGTTATGCGCCTTGAGGAAACGCATCATCTCAACGCAGTAGATCGCCACCAGGATCGCGGTAAAAATGCCCGTCCCACCCAGGCTATCGACAGGCAGCGTGCCTTTGGTTTTCGGTGCCGCGACCAGCAGAAACGCCATCAGCGACAGCATGGCGCACATAAACGGGTCTAACTGGTGCGATTTGACATAGTGTTTGCCAAGGTTATAGGCGATGGCCGCACAGATATAAATGGACATAATGCCCATCGTCATATCAAACGGCGTCAGGATTTGGCCTTCAAACTGCTTCGCCATATCCAGCCAGGCTCGGGCGAAACCCCAGGAGGTATCCGGCGAAAACGGCGGGTATGCGAACACTAACAGAAACGAACCCACAATCATAAATGGCATCGCAGAGATAAACCCATCACGGATAGCCATGACATGACGCTGGGAAGAGATCCGCCCGGCAATCGGGCTCACGTAATTTTCAACAAAACGGAATATCAGGTTAAACGCAGCATGGTTGGCAGACATGGCAGATCTCCTGTCAGACGTTTGTTACGGGCACATTTGCGCCGCACGTTGTTCCATAAATCACCTTCACAACCTTGCTGGCTTGTGGACCAGTGGTACTGCTCAGACGGAATGGTTTCATAATTTGCTCTTATTATTGGATACAGGGGACGTTACGTACTCAGTATTAATCGACGCATCACGCTCTGCAACCGGTTACTGTAACCGGTTTCTGTGATTGTGAAGAGGATCCAGAAATCAGCCGTTCGGGATATTTGTTACTGAAGAGATATTTACAGAGCATAAATTCTTATGACAGATTACGCAGGATATTTGTCAGGAGGAAACAATGAGTTTGCAGTCTGTACAGCAGTTTTTTGCCGACAACGCGCCGGATATAGACGTTATTGAACTTAGCCAGAGTACTGCTACCGTTGCGTTGGCTGCTGCCGCCCATCGTGTTGAACCGGGACAAATCGCCAAGACCTTGTCATTAAAGGTGAAAAATGAGGTGATACTGGTGGTGGCGAAAGGCGATGCGCGCCTGGATAACAAAAAGCTGAAAGATACGTTTGGTGCAAAAGCGCGCATGCTCAGCAGTGATGAAGTGGTGACCATCACCGGTCACCCCGTTGGCGGCGTGTGCCCGTTCGGCCTTGAAAACCCGCTCGCGGTTTACTGCGATATCTCATTAAAGCAGTACGCCGAAGTTCTGCCCGCAGCAGGCGCAATTCATAGTGCCGTGCGTATTTCACCTGACAGAATGGCAGAGCTGACTTCCGCAAAATGGGTTGATGTTTGCATCTGATTGATGCGCCAGAGCCTGTCTGGCGCTCATCAGGCAGGTTATAAAAAAGTCGGCTTGCTGAGTATCGAACTTCGCGGTTCTCTTGCCGAAAGGTGGGTAATAATATCCGCCGCATCGAGCAGCCCTACGTCAGAATTCACCCCCAGCTTGACCATCGCATTAAACTTATGCGCCCGGATGGTCTTAATATTGCGTTCAAGCTGTGCCGCGATTTGAGGAATGGAATAGCCGCAAGACATATAACACAATATTGCCCGTTCCGTTGGGCTTAACATTCTGCTTTGACTCTGGTACCAGTGATTCATCATATTGTCATTGATGCGCAGGGTTTCGCTCAGCAACACCATGAGTTCCTTCTGCAGGAGCTCAAGCTTCAGCGATTTACTGACCACACCGTGAAGGCGTGACGGGGAAAGATGGCTAATCAATCTTGCTTCCATCTCATCAGCGACCAGGATAATGCGCTGGATATGGCCATGCGTAAACGCAAAATCCCGCAGGTGCGCCAGGCAGCTACGACGCTCTTCTCGCGCATCGGAATATGAATAGATCAGCGAGAAAAAATTGATGTGCTGAAGTGCTTTCTTAAAGCTGTCAAATTCACTAAACAGATGCAGCTGATAATGATTCAGGCCGGGCATCGCAAAAAGATGCTGCAGCCCAACAGCACTCATCGTGCAATTTTCGACGATGGCGATATGTCTTGTTGAATCGGTTTTTTCCATTCCTCGAACTCTCCATAGGCTGACATCAAACTCAGCTCTCGCATTCCCTGTGTACTGTTTATCCAGGCGTACATATCGGCATTACTGCGTAATGACAGCCGTCGCATCGCACTGTTTTTCTGCGCACTGACGGTTTTATTGCTCTTCTTGAGCAATGTGGCGATTTGGTTAATCCCCCATCCTTTACCTAACAGTCGCAAAACTTTGCGTTCGGAGTGCGTAAGGGCAATAACGTTTTCGTCTTCGTCCTCCGTACTTTGAGGTTCAGGGGCTAACAACGTCTGGCTTACCCGCTCTGCGCGTTCACTACCTGCCCGAATAGCGTTAACCAGGCCTTCAATGGGTTCCATATCAGAAAGCAACGTACTTTCCGGGCGCACAAGTAGCTCAACGGCAATAGGGTTAAGCGGCCGCGAAACTAAAAAGATCCAGTGAATGTTCCGGTATTGATTCAATAAATTGAAATACTCTTCGAGCGCGCCCCGAGGATTCCAGTATTCGCCTGTAATATCGGCAATGATGACGTCAGCGCGGCGTAGCTGGAGCAGTGTTAACTCCTGCAATGAGCTGCAATAGGTCAATTCAAAATCGGGAAAATGGCGAGTCATTACGCCCCCCAACCCGTTTTGCATGACCGGTATCCGGCTAATGATAACGCTATGCTTACCGTGCAAAGACAACATAGACCCTCCGTGTCCATTCTTCATGTGATGAGTAACGTTAAAATGCATCAACGTATGAGTATTTTCGTCCCTGAGTGTAAAGCAGGTTAATACAAGCAGAAGATGAGATGTATTCTTAGTTTAAGAAATACCTAAACAGCAGTAATATCTCACAAAGCGAAATTAAATTTAATTGCAGTGTCATTAAAATAACTACAATATAAAATTAGAATAACTAAATATATATAACTTATCTTTCAATAATTATAATTCACCAGAATGATGAATTAATCCCAACCCCTTCCGCACGTAGGGGCTGCAACTGTTTGCATAAACCTTGATCTGGCCCACAGCAAGAGGCACTGCACTTTGTGCTAAAAGTAATCGCTATGGGCCAACCGGCAACTTTCCACCTTCTTCAGGACAATACATGCAGGCAGATCGGTCAACGCAGCGTGCTATCACGCGGCTATGTATTCAGTGCGGTCTTTTTCTGCTCCAGCACGGCGCGGAAAGCGCGCTGGTTGAGGAGCTTTCCACCCGGCTGGGACTGGCGCTGGGTATGGATAGCGTTGAAAGCGCTATTTCATCTAATGCCATCGTGCTGACCACGATCAAAGACGGCCAGTGCCTGACCTCCACCCGCAAAAACCATGATCGCGGCATTAACATGCATGTCGTGACCGAAGTGCAGCACATCGTCATCCTTGCTGAACATAAGCTTCTCGATCTTCGGGAGATTGAAAAACGGTTCAGCCAAATTAAGCCATTGCGTTATCCGCGCTGGCTTGTCGTAGTGATGGTAGGGCTGTCTTGCGCCTGCTTTTGTAAGCTCAATAAAGGCGGCTGGGACGGCGCGATCGTCACCTTTTTCGCCAGCAGTATCGCCATGTATGTTCGCCAGCTGCTGACGCACCGGCAGCTGCATCCGCAAATTAACTTCTGCATTACCGCGTTTGTCGCCACCACGGTTTCCGGCCTGCTGCTGCGCCTGCCGCAGTTTGCCACTACCCCGACAATTGCCATGGCCGCCAGCGTGCTTCTGCTGGTTCCGGGCTTTCCGTTGATTAACGCCGTCGCCGACATGTTTAAAGGACACATCAATACCGGTCTGGCACGCTGGGCTATTGCCAGCCTGCTGACGCTGGCGACCTGCATCGGCGTTGTGATGGCCATGACACTCTGGGGGTTACGCGGATGGGCGTGATAGGTTTTCTGCTGGCGCTGGCACAGGACATGCTTCTGGCCGCCATTCCTGCCGTCGGCTTTGCGATGGTGTTTAACGTTCCGCAACGCGCTCTGCGATGGTGTGCGCTGCTGGGCGCGATTGGCCATGGCTCGCGAATGGTGATGATGACCGCAGGATTTAACATCGAATGGTCGACATTTATGGCCTCCATGCTGGTTGGCAGTATCGGCATTCAGTGGTCGCGCTGGTATCTGGCGCATCCCAAGGTGTTCACCGTCGCCGCCGTGATCCCAATGTTCCCCGGCATATCTGCCTATACGGCGATGATTTCCGCGGTGAAAATCAGCCACTTTGGCTACACCGAGCCTCAGATGATCCTTCTCCTGAGCAACTTTCTTAAGGCGTCGTCCATCGTCGGCGCGCTCTCTATCGGGCTGTCGATCCCCGGGCTGTGGCTGTACCGCAAACGCCCACGCGTTTGATATTTGTGTTATTTCGCTGCCATGGAGATAATCTTTCTGGTCCGTTTGGTGAAAATAAGGAAAGGATGTGGCTAACCCTGGCAGCGAACACCCCGAGCACAGCGAAGAATCCAGCCTGAAAGAGAAAATTTTTCAGAGCGCCATCGCGCTTTTTGCCGAGTATGGATTGAACGGTGCCCGCATGGAGCAGATCGCGGAGAAAGCGGGTACCACCAAACGCATGGTGGTTTATCATTTTAAGAATAAAGAGAATCTCTATCTCCTGGTTCTGGAACATGTTTACACCCAGATTCGCGCCAGTGAAAAAGCGCTAAGCCTGGCGGGAATGCCCCCCGTCGAAGCGCTGGTCAACCTGGTTGAAGCCACCTTTGACTATCATGCCGACCACCCGGACTACATCCGGATTATCTGCATGGAAAACATGCAGCGGGGCCGCTTTATGCAGCAGTCGAGCTATCTTCGCCAGGTTAACCGTAGCGCGCTAGACCTGCTGGAGGGCATCCTGCTCCGGGGCAAAGAAAAGCAGCTCTTCAGCCAGACGGTTGACGCCCGCGATCTTCACCGCCTGATAAGCAGCTTCAGCTTTCACTACGTTGCCAACAGCTACACCTTCACGCTCCTGTTTGAAGACGGGGCGGACGAACAGGCTCAGCGCCAGCACTACCGCAAAATGGCCGTTCAGGTGGCGCTCCGCTACACCTGCCCATAAAATTGCTTGCAATTAAATCGCACACTATCTATATTCATCTTATGAACGCGAAAACGAACGACGCAACCGCTGCGCTCAAGCTGGATAACCAGCTCTGCTTTGCTCTCTATTCGGCAAATCTGGCGCTTAATAAGCTATACCGGCAACTGCTAGCACCGCTGAACCTGACTTACCCGCAATATCTGGTGATGCTGGTGCTGTGGGAGCAGGATGACGTCACGGTGTCGGACATCGGCGAACGCCTGTTTCTGGATTCTGCGACACTGACGCCGCTGTTAAAACGGCTGGAAAGCGGTGGGTTAATCAACCGTCACCGTTCGCGTAAAGACGAACGTCAGGTCGCCGTTACCCTGAGCGAAGCGGGACGTGAACTGCAGCAGCAGGCATTGGGTATTCCCCATGCGGTGGGTTGCGCAGCGCAGTGTGATACCGACACTTTGCTGGCGCTCAAACAGCAGCTCGAACTTTTGCGACAACAGCTACACCGCGCGTAAAGCTATACTTTACGCGTGATTATTACCCATATATATCGCACGCTATTTAATAGCACACATTAAAGCAAGATGAGGAACCTGCCATGTCTTTAGAAAAAGTAGTGTATACCGCCAAAGCAAAAGCAACCGGTGGCCGTGACGGCCGCGCGACCTCTTCCGATGGCGTACTGGACGTAAAACTGGGCGTGCCAAAAGAGATGGGCGGCATGGGCGGAGAAGTGACGAACCCTGAGCAGCTATTTGCTGCGGGCTACTCTGCCTGCTTCCTGGGCGCGATGAAGTTCGTGGCCGCACGCGACAAATTCACCCTGCCAAAAGATGCCTTTATTGAAGGCGAAGTGGGTATTGGACCGCTGCCTACCGGTTTTGGTATCGAGGCAAAACTGAACATCCACGTTGAGGGTATGGATCCCGCGGAAGCCAAAAAGCTGGTCGATGCGGCGCACATTGTTTGCCCGTACTCTAACGCGACCCGCGGCAACATCGACGTGACCCTGAATATCATCGCGTGATAAATACCTGATGGCGCTGTGCTTTTCAGGTCTACGACCGTAGCCCCGGTAAGCGCAGCGCCACCGGGGAAATCCCCTCCTTCCCTTTCCTCTCTCTGTGCTACCATAAGCCCATATCACGCCCGTAGTAATCAGTAGAGTAAGCGTTATGTCCTCCAGAATTCTGACCACCAGCATTGCTGGCATTGATGCCTTTATGCGCGACCCACGCGGTGTGTTGACCCATGCCGAAGGCGGCACGGTTGCGGTTTTTGCCGACAACGCGCCGGCGTTTTACGCAATCACGCCGGAACGTCTGGCACAGCTTCTGGAGATTGAAGCGCAACTGTCACGCCCGGCGAGCGATATCACGCTGGACAACCAGTTCTTTGATGAGCCGGTCAACGTTCCCGTGACCGTTCCGATGGGAAAATTTGCCCTGTACGCGGGCTGGCAGCCGGATACGGATTTTCAGCGGCAGGCCGCGCTGTGGGGCATTGCGCTAACCCAGCCGGCCACCGCGGAAGAGCTCGCCGCGTTTACCGCCTGGTGGCAGGCGGAAGGGAAAGTCTTCACCCACATTCAGTGGCAGCAAAAGCTCGCGCGTCATCTTCAAATTACCCGCGCCGGCAACAACGGCCAGCCCAAACGCGATATCAACGCGTTTTCCGAACCGGATAAACAGATCCCCAGCGGATTCCGAGGTGCGAAATGAAGAACGTCGGCGACCTGATGAAACGTCTGCAAAAAATGATGCCTGCCAACGTGAAGCCCGCTTTCACCACGGGTGAAGAGCTGCTGGCGTGGCAAAAAGAGCAAGGTGAGATCCGCGCCGCCGCGCTCGCCAGGGAAAACCGGGCGATGAAAATGCAGCGCACCTTTAACCGCTCCGGTATCCGTCCCCTCCACCAGAACTGCTCGTTCGATAACTATAAAGTCGAAACCAACGGACAAATGAACGCCCTTGCCGCCGCCCGTCAGTACGTGGATGAATTCGACGGCAATATCGCCAGCTTCATCTTTAGCGGCAAGCCGGGTACCGGAAAAAACCACCTTGCAGCCGCCATCTGCAACGAGCTGCTTCTGCGGGGTAAATCGGTTCTTATCATCACCGTGGCCGATATCATGTCCGCGATGAAAGACACCTTCAGCAACCGCGAAACCAGCGAAGAGCAATTGCTCAACGATCTGAGCAATGTCGATTTACTGGTCATCGACGAGATTGGCGTTCAGACAGAATCCCGCTATGAAAAAGTGATCATCAACCAGATTGTCGACCGCCGCTCCTCGTCCAAACGCCCCACCGGCATGCTGACGAACCACAATATCGACGAGATGACCCGCTTACTGGGTGAACGCGTCATGGACCGCATGAAGCTGGGTAACAGTCTTTATGTCATCTTCGACTGGGAAAGTTACCGCAGCCGCGTTACCGGCAAAGAGTATTAAGACAGTTCCAGGAATCGCCGCCTGGGCACAGGTATATACTGGAACCCCTTCGGCCCAAAACGGACCTTTTTGAGAGAGCCATGATGAAAAAACACATTCTAATCAGCACCTTTTTAGGCGCGCTGCTGGTGACCGGCGCAGCGCAAGCGGCGTCCTGGCAGGAGTCCCTGTCAAGCGCGGCAAATGAGCTGACCAAAGAGAGCAGCAGCTCTCAGGGTGGACTCTCCGCCTCTTCCCTCACCAGCCTGCTGGGCAACAGCTCTCAGAGCCTTAGCGCGGGCACGATGAACAACGCGGCGGGGATTCTGGAATATTGCGCGAAGCAAAAGCTGGCCTCCGTGACCGACGCGCAAAACGTGAAAAACCAGGTGCTGGGTAAACTGGGTCTGGATACCCAGGAGCAAAAAGCGGACACCAACTATATGGACGGCATTCAGGGCCTGCTTAACGCGCAAAACGGGCAGCAGCTTAACCTGAGCACCCTCGGCAACTCTTCTCTGGCAAAACAGGTGAAAACCAAGGCCTGCGATCTGGTGCTGAAACAAGGCGTTAATTTCATCTCCTGATCCACCCCTTTTTCTGCCACAACACGCCGCGTTTAATGCGATAGTCTTACAACGCGGCGCTAAACGAGCGTTTTTCCCACCTGCCACCGTCTCAGCGTCCGTTTGTCAGGATGCGACCTTCTTCATAAAAACGATTTTCTAAACCAAATCCTAACAACAGCACACTTTCGTGACACTAAAATTGCAGCTTAACGACATCGCAATTACATTGTATGACCCAAAAAATAAACAGTTAGCCAGCGAAGCACCTGGCGTCATGAGGATATGCTGTTGTCAGAATTCATGTCTCTTATCCTTTTTCTGGCTTCTGTCGGCGTTTACGCCTGGAAAGCCGGCCGTCACACCTGGTGGTTTATCGCCACGCTGGTGGTACTCGGCATTTTTATTATTTTAAACATTACCTTATACGCCAGCGACTACTTTACCGGTGACGGTATTAACGATGCGGTGCTCTACACGCTAACGAACAGCCTGACGGGCGCGGGTGTGGGCAAGTACATTCTTCCGGGGCTCGGCCTTATCGTCGCGCTGGTGACGATTTTTGGCGCGCTGGCCTGGGTGCTGCGTCGACGTCGCCATCTTCCGCACCATCATGGCTACAGCCTGCTGGCGTTATTCCTGGCGCTGGCCTCCGTCGACGCCAGCCCGGCGTTCCATCAGATCACCGAGCTGGTGAAATCCCAGTCGCGCGACGGCGATCCGGATTTCGCGGCTTACTACAAAGAACCGTCCAAAACGATCGCCAGCCCGAAGCTCAACCTGGTCTACATCTACGGCGAAAGCCTGGAACGCACGTACTTTGATAACGATGCTTTCCCGAACCTGACGCCGGACCTGGGCGCGCTGAAAAACGAAGGTCTCGACTTCAGCCACACCATGCAGCTGCCGGGTACGGATTATACGATTGCCGGGATGGTTGCCTCACAGTGCGGTATCCCGCTGTTCGCGCCTTTTGAAGGTAACGCCTCAGCCTCGATGTCGACGTTCTTCCCACAGAATATTTGCCTCGGCGATATCCTGAAAAACTCCGGCTACGAAAACTATTTTGTGCAGGGGGCAAACCTGCGCTTTGCCGGAAAAGACGTGTTCCTGAAATCCCACGGTTTTGACCACCTGTATGGCTCAGAGGAGTTAAAAACGACGGTTGCCGATCCGAACTACCGCAACGACTGGGGCTTCTATGACGATACGGTACTCGACGAAACCTGGAAGAAATTCGAGGAGCTTTCCCGCGCGGGCAAGCGTTTCTCCCTCTTTGCGCTGACGGTGGACACCCACCATCCGGACGGGTTCGTCTCGCGCAGCTGCAAACGCAAAAGCTATGACGTGGATGGCAAAAACAACACGTCTTTCAGCGCCGTGACCTGCAGCCAGGAGCACATTGCCGCGCTGGTCGATAAAATCAAAGCCTCGCCCTGGTTCAAAAACACGGTCATCGTCGTTTCGTCTGACCATCTGGCGATGAAAAACAGCGCCTGGGATCGGCTCAACAAGCAGGATCGCAGCAACCTGTTCTTCGTCCTGCGCGGCGACCAGCCGCAGCAGGAGGTCATTGCCACCAAACGCAACTCCATGGATAACGGCGCAACCGTGCTGGACATTCTGGGAGGCGACAACTTTATTGGCCTGGGCCGCAGCACGCTGTCGGGGCAATCCCTGTCGGAAGTCTTCCTCAACATGAAGGATAAAATCCTCGCCTGGAAGCCAGACATCATCCGCCTGTGGAACTTCCCGAAAGAGATGAAGGACTTCACCGTCGATCGGGATAAAAACACGATTTCCTTCTCGGGCAGCAGCTTCCGTCTGCCGCTGCTGGTGCGCGTGTCGGCGGGGCGCGTCGAGCCGCTGCCGGAAAGCGAATATTCCGCGCCGCTGCGCTATCAGCTGGCCGATTTTGCCCCACGCGATAACTTCGTCTGGGTCGACAGATGTTACAAGATGGGCCAGCTCTGGTCGCAGCCGCTGGCGCTTTCTACCGACTGGTGCGTCTCTCAGGGTCAGCTCGGTGGGGAGCAAACCGTACAGCACGTGGATAAAGCCCAGTGGAAAGGCAAAACCGCGTTTAACGATACGGTGATTGATACCGCGCGCTATCAGCGTAACGTCGACATGCTGAAAATCAGCGATAACGACATTCGCTACAAAGCGGACAGCTTTATCTTTAACGTGGCCGGCGCGCCCGAGGAAGTGAAGCAGTTTAGCGGCATCTCGCGTCCGGAGTCCTGGGGGCGCTGGTCCAACGCGCAGCTGGGCAATGAGGTGAAAATTGAGTACGCCCATCCCCTGCCGGAACAATTCGACCTGGTGATCACCGCCAGAGCGTATGGCCCCAACGCTAACAAGCCCGTACCGGTTCGCGTGGGCAGCCAGGAGCAGATACTGACGCTCGGGAACGACGTGAGCACGCACACGCTGCATTTTGAGAACCCATCCCGCAGCAATACCCTGGTGATCGTGCCGCCGGAACCGCAGTCCACCAATGAAGGGAATATTCTCGGCCATTCACCGCGAGAGCTCGGCATTGGCATGGTCGAAATTAAAATTGTGAGTCGCGCAGGCTAATGGTCGACCTTAACCTCACCGTCCGCCCCACGCGTCCCGGCGACGTTGCCTCCCTGCCCGCCATTGAACGCGCGGCGGGCGAGCGCTTTCGTGAAGACCCGGAGCTCGCCTGGCTTGCCGACGGTGAGGTCATTTCCGCTGAGCAGCACCTTGAATATACCGAACGTGGGCTAAGCTGGCTGGCGCTGGCGAACGACCAGCCCGTCGGGTTTATCCTTGCCGAGGCCCACCCTTCATCACTGTTTATTGTCGAACTCTCGGTTGATCTGGACTGGCAGGGAAAAGGGATCGGCAGGCAGCTTATCGCCTGCGTGGCAGACCATGCCCGCACGCTGGGGCTGGCGTCGCTGACGTTGACGACGTTCAGGGACGTACCGTGGAACGCGCCGTTCTATGCAAAGCTGGGGTTTGAATACGTAGCTGAACTCACGCCTGAACTGCGTGAAAAACGTGAAGAAGAAGCAGCGCACGGCTTAGCGTATAACTCCCGCTGTGCCATGCGTCTGCCGCTTTGATATCGCCCGGTGGCGCTGCGCTTACCGGGCCTGCAACAACCTTCCGTAGGCCGGGTAAGGCGTAGCCGCCACCCGGCACAACGCACAGGGTTAGAACGTTTCCCAGTTATCGCCTGAATCGGCCGTCGCGGTTTTACGCGCCATCACCGGCGTGGAAACCGCTTTAGCCGCAGCGAATTCGCGCGCTTTCATCTGCTCCTGCTGAATGCGGAATACCGCCACGGCCTGAGTCAGACGGCTCGCCTGCTCTTCCAGTGCGGCCGCCGCTGCGGCAGATTCCTCTACCAGCGAGGCGTTCTGCTGGGTCACGCGATCCATCTCAGCGACCGCCAGACCCACCTGGTCGATACCGCGGCTCTGCTCGTCAGACGCAGAGGCGATTTCACCCATGATGTCCGTTACGCGGGTCACCGCGTTCACGATCTCACCCATGGTTTCACCGGCGCTTTCTACCAGCGTTGAGCCCACTTCCACGCGGCCCACGGAGTCTTCAATCAGGCTCTTGATTTCGCGAGCCGCCTGGGCGCTGCGCTGGGCCAGGTTACGCACTTCACCTGCCACCACCGCAAAACCACGGCCCTGCTCGCCCGCACGCGCCGCTTCTACCGCCGCGTTCAGTGCCAGAATGTTGGTCTGGAAGGCAATGCCGTCGATCACGCTGATAATGTCGGCAATTTTCTGCGAACTACCCGCGATATCGCGCATGGTCTGCACCACGTTATCCACCACTTTGCCGCCTTTCTGCGCGGTTTCAGAGGCGCTCAGCGCAAGGTGGCTCGCCTGACGGGCGTTTTCGGCGTTCTGCTTAACGGTTGCCGTCAGCTGCTCCATGCTGGCAGCGGTCTCTTCCAGGGAAGCGGCCTGCTGTTCAGTACGGGAAGAGAGGTCGTTATTGCCCATCGCAATTTCGCTCGCGCCGCTGTAGATCGCGTTCGCGCCGTTACGCACGTCGCCGACGGTACGCACCAGCTCACTCTGCATATGGCGCAGCGAGTCGGCCAGTTCACCCATCTCGTTGGTGCCCTGAACCTCAATGCGCTTCACCAGGTCGCCGCTGGCGATATGGCGAATGTTGTCGATCAGACGATTCAGCGGAGAGATCAGCGTCTGCTTGATGTTGAGCCAGACGGCCACGATCACCACCAGCACGGCAATCAGGACGCTGATCAGCACCCAGATAGCCTGGCTGTAGGAGCTGTTGCTGTCTTCGACCGCCGTCTGATACAGCTTGTCGTTCTGCTGCAGGTAGCTCACATACTGCTTCTCAAAACCGTCCTGATAGCTCTGGGTCGGCTGGTCGAAGAAGGCGTTGATTTTGCCGGCACCCAGCAGCTGAATCAGCTCCGCCAGCGCACCGTGGTAAATATCATAGTTACGCTTGATCTCCATGGCATCCGCATCGCTTTGACGCGGATCGCGCGGCAGGGCTTCGTAGGCAGCCCAGTTTTTTTCCGCCTGTTTCAGAGACGTAGACGCGATTTGCATCAAATCGTTAACGGTCGCACCGCTGCCGATATTGCTCTGATCCATCATGTAGCGGATACCCGCACGGTTCAGGGTATTACGGGTTTGCAGCAACGCTACCCAGCTGGCGTTCAGCGTGGATTGTTGCTGGCGAATGGTTTGCAGGACGGTGAAATTCTCTTTGTCATTCTTAAGGGCATTAAAGAAAAGACCACCGGACGTGAGTTGTAAAAGGCCAAATATCGCTAAAACCAGCATTAAGCTGGTGACAATCTTGATACGGTTTAACATGTTTTCTCATTCCTCAGACAGATACAGAATTTTCGGCCTGGAAAGGGAAAACTTTACGAAAATCATCCTGGAATTTGTGGTTTTTACTCTTCTTCCCGCGCTGCGTTATGCCGGTTTCCGAGTTCAATAAACTCTTCCAGCAGCGCCGTCAGCTGTTTCATCTTCTCCGGCGTGTATTCCGCCTCGATCTGCTGATACGCCTCTTCGACCTGTGCCTGGGCGTGTTCATACAGCGCATTCCCCTCTTTGGTCAGCGACACGTACAGCTTGCGCTGGTCGTTCACCGGCTTTAAGCGCAGCACCAGGCCGTCGCGCTCCATTCGCGTCAGAATGCCCGTCAGGCTCGGGCGCAGGATGCAGGTGCGAAACGCCAGATCGTGAAAATCCATCGACGGATGTTCAGCCAGCACGCGCACGATGCGCCACTGCTGCTCGGTCAGGTTATGGCGCTTCACGATCGGGCGGAAGTACGACATCGCCGCTTCCCGCGCCTGCAGCAGCGCGATGGTTAATGAATCATGCATAGCCTTTCCCCTTCCCATCATTAACAAGTAAACAATCCCTAAAAGATGCTTTTATAAACAACACGTTTTCCGTCAAAAAGTCTAACAGAAACCCATCAATTTTATTAAGTGTATGATTTTATTATCAATAAAACCCAGTATGTAAATTTATTGTTATTCACATCACAAATCTTTCACTTCTGATTGCGAAATAAACAGCAAAAGCATAAAACCAGATCATTAACATATTAATGAAATCACAACCCGGACCACCGGGGTGAGGAGTATATGAATGAAAGGTACCGTTTTTGCCGTCGCCCTCAACCATCAAAGCCAGCGTGAAGCCTGGCGTGAGGCCTTTGAAAAAGCTCCCTACAACACGCCGCCGAAAACGGCGGTGTGGTTTATCAAACCGCATAACACGGTGATTCGCGCGGGCGAGCCGATCCCCTTCCCGCACGGGGAAACGGTATTAAGCGGCGCGACGGTGGCACTGGTCGTGGGCAAAACCGCCAGCAAGGTTCGCGTGGAGGACGCCGCGGAGTACATCGCGGGATATGCGCTCGCCAACGAGGTGAGCCTGCCGGAAGAGAGCTTCTACCGCCCGGCCATCAAGGCCAAATGCCGGGACGGATTTTGCCCGCTCGGCGAGCTGGTTGCCGCTGATAACGTGGATAACCTGACCATCATCACCGAGATCAACGGCCGCGAAGCGGACCACTGGAACACGGCCGATCTTCAGCGCAGCGCCGCCGAACTGCTGAGCGCCCTCAGCGAGTTCGCCACCCTCAATCCCGGCGATGCGATCCTGCTCGGCACCCCGCAAAGCCGCGTTGAGATCCGCCCGGGCGATCGCGTGCGTATTCTGGCGGAAGGTTTTCCGCCGCTGGAAAACCCGGTGGTAGATGAACGCGACGTCGCTTTCACGCACAGCACGCCGCCGCACGCCACGCTGTTTGCCCTCGGTCTGAACTATGCCGACCACGCCAGCGAGCTGGACTTTAAGCCGCCAACCGAGCCGCTGGTATTTATCAAAGCGCCAAACACCTTCAACGGCGACGGCCAGACGTCGGTGCGCCCGAACAATATCGAATACATGCATTACGAAGCGGAGCTGGTGGTGGTCATCGGTAAAACCGCGCGTAAGGTCAGCGAAGCCGAGGCGATGGACTATGTTGCGGGCTATACGGTCTGCAACGACTACGCCATCCGCGACTACCTGGAAAACTACTACCGACCGAACCTGAGGGTGAAAAACCGGGACGGGCTGACCCCCATTTCCCCAAACATCGTGCCAAAAGAAGCCATCCCCGATCCGCACAACCTCGCCCTGCGCACCTTCGTCAACGGCGAGCTGCGCCAGGAAGGCACCACCGCCGATCTCATTTTCAGCATCCCGTACCTGATTGCGTACCTGAGCGATTTTATGACCCTGCAGCCGGGCGACATGATTGCCACCGGCACGCCGAAGGGGCTGTCCGACGTGGTGCCGGGCGATGAAGTGGTGGTGGAAGTGGAAGGCGTGGGACGCCTGGTGAACCGGATTGTCAGCGAGGAGACTGCAAAATGAAAAAGATTAACCACTGGATCAACGGTAAAAACGTCGCCGGAAGCGAGTACTTCCACACTACCAACCCGGCCTCCGGCGAGGTATTAGCGGAAGTCGCCGCCGGCGGTGAAGCTGAAGTTCACCAGGCCGTCGCCGCCGCCAAAGAGGCGTTCCCGAAATGGGCCAACCTGCCGATGAAGGAGCGCGCGCGCCTGATGCGTCGTCTGGGCGACCTGATCGGCCAGAACGTGCCCGAGATCGCCGCCATGGAAACCGCCGACACCGGCCTGCCGATCCACCAGACCAAAAACGTGCTGATCCCGCGCGCCTCACACAACTTCGAGTTCTTCGCCGAGGTGTGCCAGCAGATGAACGGCAAAACCTACCCGGTCGACGACAAGATGCTCAACTACACCCTGGTGCAGCCGGTGGGCGTCTGCGCGCTGGTGTCGCCGTGGAACGTGCCGTTTATGACCGCCACCTGGAAGGTCGCACCGTGCCTGGCACTCGGAAACACCGCGGTGCTGAAGATGTCTGAACTCTCCCCGCTGACCGCCGACCGTCTGGGCGAGCTGGCGCTGGAGGCGGGCATTCCGGCGGGCGTGCTCAACGTGGTGCAGGGCTACGGCGCGACGGCAGGCGACGCGCTGGTGCGCCATCACGACGTGCGCGCCGTCTCCTTCACCGGCGGCACCGCCACCGGGCGCAACATCATGAAAAACGCCGGGCTGAAGAAATACTCCATGGAGCTGGGCGGCAAATCCCCGGTGCTGATTTTTGAAGATGCCGACATCGAGCGCGCGCTGGACGCCGCCCTGTTCACCATCTTCTCCATCAACGGAGAGCGCTGCACCGCCGGCTCGCGCATCTTCATCCAGCAGAGCATCTACCCGGAATTCGTGAAGCGCTTTGCCGAGCGCGCCAACCGCCTGCGCGTGGGCGACCCGACCGATCCGAACACCCAGATCGGCGCACTCATCAGCAAGCAGCACTGGGAGAAAGTCTCCGGCTACATCCGCCTCGGCATTGAAGAGGGTGCAACCCTGCTGGCGGGCGGCCCGGACAAACCGACCGACCTGCCTGCACACCTGAAGGGCGGCAATTTCCTGCGCCCGACCGTGCTGGCGGACGTCGACAACCGCATGCGCGTGGCGCAGGAGGAGATCTTCGGGCCGGTGGCCTGCCTGCTGCCGTTTAAGGACGAAGCGGAAGGCCTGCGGCTGGCCAACGACGTGGAGTACGGCCTGGCGTCATACATCTGGACCCAGGACGTCAGCAAAGTGCTGCGCCTGGCGCGGAATATCGAAGCGGGGATGGTGTTCGTCAACACCCAGAACGTGCGCGACCTGCGCCAGCCGTTTGGCGGCGTGAAGGCCTCCGGCACCGGCCGCGAGGGCGGCGAGTACAGCTTCGAAGTGTTCGCGGAGATGAAGAACGTCTGCATCTCCATGGGCGACCATCCGATTCCAAAGTGGGGGATCTGACCATGGGTAAATTAGCGTTAGCGGCAAAAATCACCCACGTTCCGTCGATGTACCTCTCCGAGCTGCCGGGGAAAAACCACGGCTGCCGCCAGTCGGCCATCGACGGGCATAAAGAAATCAGCAAGCGCTGCCGCGAGCTGGGCGTGGACACCATCATCGTGTTCGACACCCACTGGCTGGTGAACAGCGCGTACCACATCAACTGTGCGGACCATTTTGCGGGCGTCTACACCAGCAACGAGCTGCCGCACTTTATCCGCGACATGACCTACGACTACGACGGCAACCCGGCGCTCGGCCAGCTGATTGCCGACGAGGCGGTGAAGCTCGGCGTGCGCGCCAAAGCGCACAACATCCCGAGCCTCAAGCTGGAGTACGGCACGCTGGTGCCGATGCGCTACATGAACGCGGATAAACACTTCAAAGTGGTCTCCATCTCGGCGTTCTGCACGGTCCACGACTTCGCCGACAGCCGCAGGCTGGGCGAGGCCATCGTCAGCGCCATCGAAAAATACGACGGCACCGTGGCGGTGCTCGCCAGCGGCTCGCTGTCGCACCGCTTTATCGACGACCAGCGCGCGGAGGAAGGGATGAACAGCTACACCCGCGAGTTCGACCGCCAGATGGACGAGCGCGTGGTGAAGCTGTGGCGCGAGGGGCAGTTCAAAGAGTTTTGCAGCATGCTGCCGGAGTACGCCGACTACTGCTACGGCGAGGGCAACATGCACGACACGGTGATGCTGCTGGGGATGCTCGGCTGGGACAAATACGACGGCAAGGTGGAGTTCCTCACCGAGCTGTTCGCCAGCTCCGGCACCGGCCAGGTTAACGCCGTTTTCCCGCTGCCCGCGTAAGGAGCCACCATGCCGCACTTTATTGCTGAATGTACCGACAACATCCGCGAGCAGGCCGACCTGCCGGGGCTGTTTGCCAAAGTGAATGAGGCGCTGGCCGCCACGGGCATCTTCCCCATCGGCGGCATCCGCAGCCGCGCCCACTGGCTGGACACCTGGCAGATGGCCGACGGCAGGCACGATTACGCCTTTGTGCATATGACGCTGAAGATTGGCTCCGGGCGCAGCCTGGAGAGCCGGGAAGCCGTGGGGGAGATGCTGTTTGCGCTGATCAAAACGCACTTCTCGGCGCTAATGGCGAACCGCTATCTGGCGCTGTCGTTCGAGCTCGAGGAGCTGCATCCGACGCTCAATTACAAACAAAACAACGTGCACGCGTTGTTTAAGTAATACCGTCCCCTCTCCCTTTGGGAGAGGGTTAGGGTGAGGGGAAATCTCTGCGGCCTGATGCCCTCACCCCGTCCCTCTCCCACGGGGAGAGGGAGAAAACAAACGTAAAACAGGATATCGCCATGCTCGACAAACATACCCATACCCTGATCGCCCATCGTCTGCATCAGGCGGAACAGTCCCGGGAGCAGATCCGCCAGATCTCCCTTGACTACCCGACGATCACCATCGACGACGCCTACGCCGTCCAGCGCGAATGGGTCAGCCTGAAGATCGCCGAAGGCCGCGTGCTGAAGGGCCACAAGATCGGCCTGACCTCCAAAGCGATGCAGGCCAGCTCGCAGATTAGCGAACCGGACTACGGCGCGCTGCTGGACGACATGTTCTTCCACGACGGCAGCGACATCCCGGTCGATCGCTTCATCGTCCCGCGCATCGAAGTGGAGCTGGCCTTCGTGCTGGCAAAACCGCTGCGCGGCCCGAACTGCACCATCTTCGACGTCTACAACGCCACGGACTACGTCATCCCCGCGCTGGAGCTGATCGACGCCCGCTGCCACAACGTTGACCCGGAAACCCAGCGCCCGCGCAAGGTGTTCGATACCATCTCCGATAACGCCGCCAACGCGGGGGTGATCCTCGGCGGCCGTCCGATTAAGCCCGACGAGCTGGATCTGCGCTGGATCTCCGCCCTGCTCTACCGCAACGGCGTGATCGAAGAGACCGGCGTCGCCGCAGGCGTGCTTAACCACCCGGCGAACGGCGTGGCGTGGCTGGCGAACAAGCTGGCACCGTACGACGTGCAGCTTGAGCCTGGCCAGATTATTCTCGGCGGCTCCTTTACCCGCCCGGTGCCCGCCAGCAGAGGCGACACCTTCCACGTCGACTACGGCAACATGGGCTCCATCAGCTGCCGCTTTGTGTAAGGAGATAACCATGCAAAACGCATTCAAAGCGGCGCTGAAGGCGGGCCGCCCGCAAATCGGTTTATGGCTGGGGCTCACCAGCGGCTACAGCGCCGAGCTGCTGGCCGGGGCAGGCTTCGACTGGCTGCTGATCGACGGCGAGCACGCGCCGAACAGCGTGCAAACCGTCTTAACCCAATTACAGGCCATCGCGCCCTATCCCAGCCAGCCGGTGGTGCGCCCGTCGTGGAACGACCCGGTGCAGATCAAACAGTTGCTGGACGTGGGCGCGCAAACCCTGCTGGTGCCGATGGTGCAAAACGCCGACGAAGCGCGGCTGGCGGTACGTGCCACCCGCTACCCGCCCGCGGGCATTCGCGGGGTCGGAAGCGCCCTGGCGCGCGCCTCGCGCTGGAACCGCATCCCGGATTACCTGCAGCAGGCCAACGACGCCATGTGCGTGCTGGTGCAGATTGAAACCCGCGAGGCGCTAAAAAATCTGCCGCAGATCCTCGACGTGGAAGGCGTCGACGGCGTGTTTATCGGCCCGGCGGATCTGAGCGCCGACATGGGCTTTGCCGGCAATCCGCAGCACCCGGAGGTGCAGGCCGCCATCGAGCAGGCTATCGCGCACATCCTCAGCGCGGGCAAAGCCCCCGGCATCCTGATGGCGAACGAGCCGCTGGCGAAACGCTACCTCGAGCTTGGCGCGCTGTATGTCGCCGTCGGCGTCGACACCACCCTGCTCGCCCGCGGCGCCGAAGCGCTGGCGGCACGCTTTATCGAACAACCGGTTACGTCAGTTAATAACAATAAATCCGTCTACTAAACGTAAGATCTGGAGCGCACCATGACGACCTCTACCCTGCAAACCCATGATAATAAATCTGTTGAACATCGCGCCATTAACAAGCTGTTCCGACGCCTGATCGTCTTTCTCTTTATCCTGTTTGTCTTTTCGTTTCTCGATCGTATCAACATCGGCTTTGCCGGGCTGACGATGGGCAAAGATCTGGGCCTCACGTCGACCATGTTTGGCCTGGCCGCGACGCTGTTTTACGTCACCTACGTGCTGTGCGGGATCCCGAGCAACATCATGCTGGCGAAGATCGGCGCGCGGCGCTGGATCGCCGGGATCATGGTGGTGTGGGGCATCGCCTCCACCTGCACCATGTTTGCCACCAGCCCTGAAACGCTCTACGTCCTGCGCATGCTGGTAGGCATTGCCGAAGCGGGCTTCCTGCCGGGGATTTTGGTCTACCTCACCTGGTGGTTCCCGGCCTATCACCGCGCCCGCGCCAACGCGCTGTTTATGATCGCCATGCCGGTGACCATGATGCTCGGCTCGATCCTCTCCGGCTACATTCTGGCGATGGACGGGCTGTGGAACCTGAAGGGCTGGCAGTGGCTGTTCCTGCTGGAGGGGCTGCCGTCGGTGGTGCTCGGCGTGGTGACCTGGTTTTACCTCAACGACACGCCGGATCAAGCTACCTGGCTCGACGACGACGAAAAGCAGGCGCTGAAAACGATGATCGCCCGCGAGCAGGAGGTCGCCATTGCCCAGTCCGTCACGCCGCGATCGACGCTGCGCGAAGTGCTGACCCCGGCGGTGCTGCTCTACACGCTGGCCTACTTCTGCCTGACCAACACGCTCAGCGCCATCAACATCTGGACGCCGCAGATCCTGCAAAGCTTCAACACGGGAAGCAGCAATATCGTCATCGGTCTGCTGGCGGCGATCCCGCAGTTTTGCACCATTCTCGGGATGATCTGGTGGAGCCGACGCTCCGACAGGCTGAAAGAGCGAAAAAAGCACACCATCCTGCCGTACCTGTTCGCCGCGGCGGGATGGATGCTGGCCTCGGCCACCGATCACAGCCTGATCCAGCTGCTTGGCATCATTATGGCCTCAACCGGATCCTTTACCGCCATGGCGATATTCTGGACCACGCCGGATCGGGTGATTAGCCTGCAGTCCCGCGCGGTGGCGCTGGCGGTGATCAACGCGATCGGCAACGTCGGATCCGCCGTCAGCCCGCTGCTGATCGGCATTCTGCGTGATGCGACCGGCAGCTTCAGCTCCGGACTGTGGTTTGTGGCCGGGCTGCTGGTGGTCGGCGCGCTTGTGCTGACGCGCATCCCGATGACGCAGCGGGATCAACAGAGGAACGAGCATGTGCCAGAGCCCTATCGCCAACATTGATATCAGCAAGGAGTACGACGAAAGTCTGGGCACCGACGACGTGCACTACCAGTCGTTCGCGCGCATGGCGGCCTTTTTTGGCCGCGACATGCAGGCGCACCGTCACGACCAGTATTTTCAGATGCACTTTCTCGATACCGGGCAGATTGAGCTCCAGCTCGACGATCACCGCTACTCGGTGCAGGCCCCGCTGTTCGTCCTCACGCCGCCGTCGGTGCCGCACGCGTTTATCACCGAATCCGACAGCGACGGACACGTGCTGACGGTGCGCGAGGATCTGATCTGGCCGCTGCTGGAGGTGCTCTATCCCGGCACGCGGGAAGCGTTTGGCCTGCCGGGGATCTGCCTCTCGCTGGCCGACAGGCCGGACGAGCTGGCGGCGCTGAAGCACTACTGGCAGCTCATTGCCCGGGAATCCACGGAACAGCTGCCGGGTCGCGAACATACTCTGGTCCTGCTGGCGCAGGCGGTGTTTACCCTGCTGCTGCGCAACGCGAAGCTCGACGACCACGCTTCGGGCGGCATGCGCGGCGAGCTGAAGCTGTTCCAGCGCTTTACCCAGCTGATTGACGTTCATTACCACCAGCACTGGACGGTGCCGGAATACGCCAGCGAGCTGCACCTGACCGAATCCCGCCTGACCGATATCTGCCGCCGCTTCGCCAACCGCCCGCCGAAGCGGCTGATCTTCGACCGCCAGCTGCGGGAAGCCAGGCGGCTGCTGCTCTTCTCCGACAGCGCGGTCAGCGACATTGCCTGGCAGCTGGGGTTTAAGGACCCGGCCTATTTTGCCCGGTTTTTTAATCGCTTAGTGGGGTGTTCGCCGAGCGCGTATCGGGCGCAGAAAGTACCGGTGTCGCCTGTTCCCCTCACCCCGGCCCTCTCCCAAAGGGAGAGGAAGTAACCGTCCCCTCTCCCTTTGGGAGAGGGTTAGGGTGAGGGAAATCACACTCTGCGATCTCTCGCGAAAAGTACCCGTCGTTGTCCCAATCGTCCCTTCACGTTCCGCCCCTCTCAGGCTTCAATTAAACAACAAAAACAAAACATAAATTTAACAACCTTATTCCGATACGAGGTCCCTATGAAGCCTGAAGATTTCCGCGCTGATGCCAAACGTCCGTTAACCGGCGAAGAGTATTTAAAAAGCCTGCAGGACGGCCGTGAGATTTATATCTACGGCGAGCGCGTCAAAGACGTCACCACCCATCCGGCGTTTCGCAACGCGGCGGCCTCCATCGCACAGATGTACGACGCGCTGCACAAGCCGGAGATGCAGGACACGCTCTGCTGGGGCACCGACACCGGCAGCGGCGGCTATACCCACAAGTTCTTCCGCGTGGCGAAAAGCGCCGACGACCTGCGCCAGCAGCGCGACGCCATCGCCGAGTGGTCGCGCCTGAGCTACGGCTGGATGGGCCGCACGCCGGACTACAAAGCCGCGTTCGGCTGCGCGCTCGGCGCCAACCCGGCCTTCTACGGCCAGTTCGAACAGAACGCCCGCAACTGGTACACCCGCATTCAGGAAACCGGCCTGTACTTCAACCACGCCATCGTTAACCCGCCGATCGACCGCCACAAGCCGGCGGACGAGGTGAAAGACGTCTACATCAAGCTGGAGAAAGAGACCGACGCCGGGATTATCGTCAGCGGCGCGAAGGTGGTGGCAACCAACTCGGCGCTGACCCACTACAACATGATCGGCTTCGGCTCCGCGCAGGTGATGGGCGAAAACCCGGACTTCGCGCTGATGTTCGTCGCGCCGATGGATGCCGAAGGCGTGAAGCTGATCTCCCGCGCCTCTTACGAGATGGTGGCAGGCGCAACCGGATCCCCGTACGATTACCCGCTCTCCAGCCGCTTCGACGAGAACGACGCGATCCTGGTGATGGATCATGTGCTGATCCCGTGGGAAAACGTGCTGATCTACCGCGATTTCGACCGCTGCCGTCGCTGGACGATGGAAGGCGGCTTTGCGCGGATGTACCCGCTGCAGGCCTGCGTTCGCCTGGCGGTGAAGCTCGACTTCATCACCGCCCTGCTGAAGAAATCCCTGGAGTGCACCGGCACCCTGGAGTTCCGCGGCGTGCAGGCCGATCTCGGCGAAGTGGTGGCCTGGCGCAACATGTTCTGGGCGCTGAGCGACTCCATGTGCTCCGAAGCCACCCCGTGGGTCAACGGCGCGTATCTGCCGGATCACGCCGCGCTGCAAACCTACCGCGTGATGGCGCCGATGGCCTACGCCAAGATCAAGAACATCATCGAGCGTAACGTGACGTCCGGGCTGATCTACCTGCCGTCCAGCGCCCGGGATCTGAACAACCCGCAGATCGACCAGTATCTGGCGAAGTACGTGCGCGGCTCCAACGGCATGGATCACGTCGAGCGCATCAAGATTTTGAAGCTGATGTGGGACGCCATCGGCAGCGAGTTTGGCGGCCGTCACGAGCTGTACGAAATCAACTACTCCGGCAGCCAGGATGAGATCCGCCTGCAGTGTCTGCGCCAGGCGCAGAGCTCCGGCAACATGGACAAAATGATGGCGATGGTCGACCGCTGCATGTCCGAGTACGACCAGCACGGCTGGACGGTGCCGCACCTGCACAACAACAGCGATATCAACATGCTCGACAAGCTGCTGAAATAGCGCAGCGGGAGGTTGCAATGCATTCAGATGAACAACGCCTGCGTTTTCGCGACGCAATGAGTAGCCTGTCGGCGGCGGTCAATGTGGTCACCACCGAGGGCGAGGCGGGCCGCTGCGGCATTACCGCTACCGCCGTCTGTTCGGTCACGGACACCCCGCCGTCGGTTATGGTGTGCATCAACGCCAACAGCGCCATGAACCCGGTATTTCAGGGCAACGGCAGGCTGTGCGTTAACGTGCTGAACCACGAACAGGAGATCATGGCTCGCCATTTTGCGGGGATGACCGGTATGACGATGGAGGAGCGCTTTGCCCTCTCCTGCTGGCAGAAAGGACCGCTGGCGCAGCCGGTGCTCAAGGGCGCGCTCGCCAGCCTTGAGGGCGAGATTAGCCAGGTGCAAACCATCGGCACGCATCTTGTCTACCTTGTTGAAGTTAAGAACATTATTCTGAGTGACGCGGGACACGGTCTGATCTACTTCAAGCGCCGTTTCCATCCGGTCATGCTGGAGGCGGAAGCCGCCGTGTGATCCCCCCTCGCGCTGGCCTTTTTTTCCGGCCAGCGCCGCTTTCTACAAAAACTCCTAAGGTTTCCGCTAAATCACGCCGTTATATACCCATAAGAGAAATTTTCTGTGACTGAATACTGACACCTTTTGTCAGTGCATCCGCATCATTCAGCGCATACCTAAATATACAGGATGACCTTATGGCTAAAACGACGCGGAGCCGCTCGGCTGAACGTCTGGTCGATATTCTGGTTGAGCTACATTTAAACGGTGTGGTAAACCGCAGTGCGCTAATGGAAAAATTTAAAATTACCGAGCGTACCGTCTACCGGGATTTAAATGCCCTCTCTCCCATTGTTGAGCATACCGGTAACGGGCTATATCGGCTGATCCATTCTGCACAATCGCCCGGCGGACAAGGCTTACATCACACCCTTGCTAACTTCCTGAATGCTGACAGCTTTTTCCCTGAAAGAAACATGGAATTCTGGCAAAAGCTTGAAACGCGCGTTGACGAAAACCATATTCTCATTCTTGGCAATGAGGCAGAACACACGGTAGAACGTGATATTCGCCGTCATTTAACGAAAATCGAGAAATCGATTAAAAACCATAATGTATGTCAGATCGTTTATAAGGGAAAAACCCGTCTGATTAATCCCTATAAACTCATTAACAAAAAAAATATATGGTATTTACAAGCCACCGAAAATAGCCGCCTGAAATCCTTCTCATTGAGCCAGATTAGCTGGTTTGATATTCAGAAAACGACCTTCACGCCCGAAGAAAATGTCCTTGAGCTGCTGGAGAAAAGCCTCGACCCCTGGGTGTCTGAAAATACTTTCGCGGTGAAAATATTTATCAAAGATAATATTTCACATTACTTCCTGCGCCGCGATCTTCTGCCGGAACAGGAGCTGCTGGAGGAGCAACAGGGCGGCGTCACGCTGCGCTGCCAGGCGGCGCACGAAAACCAGATCCTGCCGCTGCTGTTCTACTGGCTGCCCCACATTCAGATTCTGGAACCGAACTGGCTGAAGGAAAAACTGATTAGAACGCTGGAGAACTATCTGGCGGTGGAGCGTAACCCGAATAATCAAGTGATCTCAATCACATAATTTCGTCCCCTGGCGGCGAGCCGGAACCGCTCGTCGCCCCCTTTGACCGCTCACCCGGCACTTTCAACCACTCATTCATTTACCGTCCTTTACACGCGCGAGGATCTGGCACGATCGCTCCAGCATTAATCAATACCTCCTCACAACGAACCCTGACCCTTTTTTCTTTACATAAAAAACCAGGTCTTACTATGGATACTAAAAAACTACTGAAGCACGTGCCCTGGGCCTTACTCGGGATCCTCGGCGCTTTTTGTCTGGCGGTTGTCGCATTACGCCGGGGCGAACACGTAAGCGCCCTGTGGATCGTGGTCGCGTCGGTTTCCGTCTATCTTGTTGCTTATCGCTACTACAGCTTGTACATCGCGCAGAAGGTCATGAAGCTCGACCCGACGCGCGCCACTCCGGCGGTCATTAACAATGACGGCCTGAACTACGTGCCAACCAACCGCTACGTGCTGTTTGGTCACCACTTTGCCGCTATCGCGGGCGCGGGCCCGTTGGTGGGCCCGGTGCTGGCCGCGCAGATGGGCTACCTGCCGGGTACCCTGTGGCTGCTCGCCGGCGTGGTGCTGGCGGGTGCGGTGCAGGACTTTATGGTGCTGTTTATCTCTTCTCGCCGTAACGGCGCCTCTCTGGGTGAGATGGTCAAAGAAGAGATGGGCCGCGTGCCGGGGACGATCGCTCTGTTCGGCTGCTTCCTGATTATGATCATCATCCTAGCGGTGCTGGCCCTGATCGTGGTGAAAGCGCTGGCCGAAAGTCCGTGGGGCGTCTTCACCGTCTGCTCAACCGTGCCGATTGCGCTGTTCATGGGTATCTACATGCGCTTCCTGCGTCCGGGACGCGTGGGTGAAGTGTCGGTGATTGGTATCGTGCTGCTGGTAGCCTCCATCTACTTCGGCGGCGTGATTGCGCACGACCCTTACTGGGGCCCGGCGCTGACCTTCAAGGACACTACCATTACCTTCGCGCTGATTGGCTATGCGTTTATCTCCGCGCTGCTGCCGGTCTGGCTGATTCTGGCCCCGCGTGACTACCTCGCGACCTTCCTAAAAATCGGCGTTATCGTCGGTCTGGCGATCGGTATCCTGGTGATTAACCCGGATCTGAAAATGCCTGCGGTAACCCAGTACATCGACGGTACCGGCCCGCTGTGGAAAGGCGCCCTGTTCCCGTTCCTGTTCATCACCATCGCCTGCGGTGCGGTCTCCGGCTTCCACGCCCTGATTGCGTCCGGCACCACGCCTAAGCTGCTGGCGAACGAGAAAGACGCGCGTCTGATCGGCTACGGCGCGATGCTGATGGAGTCCTTCGTGGCGATCATGGCGCTGGTTGCCGCGTCTATCATCGAACCGGGTCTCTACTTCGCGATGAACACCCCGCCTGCGGGCCTCGGCATCACCATGCCAAACCTGCACGAGATGGGCGGTGACAACGCGGCGCTGATTATGGCGCAGCTGAAGGACGCGAGCGCACACGCGGCGGCGACCGTCAGCTCCTGGGGCTTCGTGATTTCGCCTGAGCAGATCATGCAAACCGCGAAGGACATCGGCGAACCGTCCGTACTGAACCGCGCCGGTGGCGCGCCGACGCTGGCCGTCGGTATCGCACACGTGTTCCACAAGGTGCTGCCGTGGGCGGACATGGGCTTCTGGTACCACTTCGGTATTCTGTTCGAAGCGCTGTTCATCCTGACCGCGCTGGACGCCGGTACCCGTGCGGGCCGCTTCATGCTGCAGGACCTGCTCGGTAACTTCGTGCCGTTCCTGAAGAAAACCGACTCTCTGGTGGCGGGCATTCTGGGTACTGCGGGCTGCGTCGGCCTGTGGGGCTACCTGCTGTATCAGGGCGTTGTCGACCCGCTCGGCGGCGTGAAGAGCCTGTGGCCGCTGTTCGGTATCTCTAACCAGATGCTCGCAGCCGTTGCTCTGGTGCTCGGTACCGTGGTCCTCGTGAAGATGAAGCGCACCAAATACATCTGGGTAACCGTTGTTCCTGCGCTGTGGCTGCTGCTCTGCACCACCTGGGCGCTTGGCCTGAAGCTGTTCAGCGCCAACCCGCAGCTGGAAGGCTTCTTCTTCATGGCTAACCAGTACAAAGAGAAGATTGCCGCAGGCGGCGCGGACCTGACCGCGCAGCAGATTGCCAACATGAACCATATCGTGGTGAACAACTACACCAACGCGGGTCTGAGCATTCTGTTCCTGGTGGTGGTGTACAGCATCATCTTCTACGGCATCAAAACCTGGCTGAACGTGCGCAACGCCGACGGCCGTACGGATAAAGAAACCCCGTACGTGCCGGTGCCGGAAGGCGGCGTGAAGACCTCTTCACACCATTAATCCGCAATCCTCCCCCTCTCCCTTTGGGAGAGGGCTGGGGTGAGGGGAACATAAGCCCAGCGGACTCACATCGCCGGGCTTTTTCTGTCTGGAACCCACAATGTTTGGTAACTTAGGCGAAGCAAAAAAATACCTCGGTCAGGCGGCGAAAATGCTGATTGGCATTCCGGACTATGACAACTACGTTGAGCACATGAAGACCAACCATCCGGATAAGCCGTACATGACCTACACCGAATTCTTCCGCGAGCGTCAGGAAGCGCGCTACGGCGGAAGTGGAGAAGGCGGCGTTCGCTGCTGCTAAAGGAGAGACCATGACCCCGATTGCCGTTACCCTGCTGACCGGTTTCCTCGGCGCCGGTAAAACCACCCTGCTGCGCCACATCCTGAACGAACAGCACGGCTTCAAAATCGCCGTCATCGAAAACGAATTCGGCGAGGTCTCCGTTGACGATCAATTGATCGGCGATCGCGCCACCCAGATCAAAACCCTGACCAACGGCTGCATCTGCTGCACCCGCTCTAACGAATTAGAAGACGCCCTGCTGGATCTACTCGACAGCCGCGATCGCGGCGAGATCGACTTTGACCGCCTGGTGATCGAGTGCACCGGCATGGCCGACCCCGGCCCGATTATTCAGACCTTTTTCTCTCACGAAATCCTCTGCCAGCGCTACCTGCTGGACGGCGTGATTGCCCTGGTCGACGCGGTTCACGCCGACGAGCAGATGAACCAGTTCACCATCGCCCAGTCTCAGGTGGGCTACGCCGACCGCATCCTGCTGACCAAAACCGACGTGGCGGGCGAAAGCGAAAAACTGCGCGAGCGCCTGACGCGCATTAACTCCCGCGCGCCGGTTTACACGGTGACGCATGGCGACATCGATCTGTCTCAGCTGTTCAACACCAACGGCTTTATGCTGGAGGAGAACGTCACCGCAAAACCGCGCTTCCACTTTATGGGAGACAGGCAAAACGACGTGGCATCGATTGTGGTGGAGCTGGACTACCCGGTGGACATCGGCGAGGTTTCGCGCGTGATGGAAAACCTGCTGCTGTCGTTTGCCGACAAGCTGCTGCGCTACAAAGGGATGCTGTGGATTGACGGCGAGCCGAACCGCCTGCTGTTCCAGGGCGTGCAGCGCCTGTACAGCGCAGACTGGGATCGCCCCTGGGGCGAGGAAGCACCGCACAGCGTGATGGTATTTATAGGCATACAGCTGCCGGAAGAGGAAATTCGGGCGGCGTTTGCGGGCCTGAAGAAATAACCGCTATGCATCTCCTCTCCCCTGTGGGGCTGAGGGATCCCCGGTAATTTTTTAACCTGAAGCGATGAATGTTGCTTCAGAAAAATTAGTGGCTCACAGCGATGCCCTGGTCCGGCTGTAAATCGCCGAGGCGTTTCCGTAAGGCCGGGGCGAGGCGCAGGGATGCGCCGAGAGGGCGTGGCCTGCAGGGATGCAGGCTCATGCCCGACCCGATAGCCTGAAGGAATAAGCTGAGGGTACCGCGAAGCGGCGATTTACCGCCGGGAGCCCGGGTCGCCAGGGTGGTGGCGATTGAGCCACCCTGGCACGTTCACAGGTCATGCCGTTACAGAGTAGCAAGGAACATAGAGTGAACGGAATAACCTCCACAGCCGTATGTTCCCCCTCACCCCAGCCCTCTCCCTCAAGGGAGAGGGAGCCGTCTGTGCAGGCATTATCTTGTGGGGATACCCCAGCCTTTAGCAAGAAGGGTAAACTTATTTCACCGCCTCCGGCAGCGTCACAATCCACAGCTCGCTGTCCGACTCCGGCTTCTTCAGCGGCTTCACGCTGAGCGTGGTTTCCACCGGCTTATCATCCAGCGTCAGCTTGCCTTCCGCGTTCACCCGATAATCCTTGAGCTTCTTGCCCTCGACCGGGTTTTGCATCGCAACCTTTACGCCAAAGTCGTTATCGTTCGCTACCGCAAGCGTTTTGCTGTCGATCAGCGCCAGTCCTTCAGCCTTCTCCTGCTGCCAGCCCAGCGCGCGGAGATCGACGACCTGCGTTTTAGCCGCAAGGGTAATGCCGCGCTGCGCCAGGGTTTTCTCATCATCAAACTCCGGGTATTCGCCCGGCTTGTCGAAGGCGGAAAGGTCGCTCGCCTTGCTGAGATCCACCTTATAAATCAGGTTACGCATCCCGTCGTTTTTATCGCTTCCCTGCTCAATCAGCAGGATGTGCTGGTCATCGAGCGCCACGATGTCGCCGATTTTGGCGTCGCTGTTTTTGCTGTAGGCCGCGCTGTCGATAGGGTAACCGTACATCGCCGTTTTCCCGGTCGCCGGGTCGAAGCTCACCAGACGCGTAAACAGCGCCTGCTTTTTGCTCTTGCCGTCGATATCCAGCGTGCTTTGCACGGCCGCGATAATACGCCCGTCCGGCATCCGGGTCAGGCCTTCAAAGCCCCGGTTCGCCTGGCGCCATTTGATGATGTTTGGCAGGCCGCCCGCGATGGATTTCTCCCCTTCCGCGGCCTGCGGCCCGTGGATCGCCAGGATCTTCCCTTTGCTGTCGACGTTAATCAGGAACGGGCCATATTCGTCGCACAGCCAGTAGCCGCCTTTGCCGTCCGGGGTGATGCCTTCCGTGTCCAGCCCACGGTTGTCACCCTTCAGGATCTTGAGGGTGTCGCTGAACGCCACTTCATTGGTGGAGCCAATCACGCCGCTTTGCAGCGGCAGACCGTTGATCTCGCCTTTATCATCATGCAGCGGGCGGGCGTCGACAGCCTCCGCTTTGCCGTTCTGAACGCGGATGGTCATCAGCAGCGGCGCGAAATCTGGCGTGACAAATATTTTGGCTTCGTTTTTACCCATTTTGGGCGCATCGGCGTTTGGACCGCGATCGGTCACGGTCGCAAAGGTCAGGGCGTCGCCCTGCTTGCCCGTAAACAGCAGGCCAGAACCGATTCCCACAGGGAGTCCGTTTGGAAACGCGCTGGCAAACGCGCCGCTGTAGCTCACGTGGGAGCCTTCAGGGAAGCTGACGACATAGCGCTCAGCAGTGGGCTGCGCCGCCAGGCCAGAGAAAGAGAGCGCACAGCCGATTAGCACAGGAATAATTTTTCTTTTCATATTGTTAGCATCCAGTTAGTGAAGCCAACAACGTAAAGAATAAACGTGTCAGAAAAATGACATGGAAGGGAAAACGGCCTGCGCGATTGAACGTATATTCATCGCTCGAAATGTAAGGCTTTGTTGTTTTGTGTGACAGGCGAAACATTTTTGGAAATTATTAGAAACCCAATTAATTCATCTCAAATCACTATCCCCGCCTCGTTCAGTTTATGTTTAGTCAAAAAACTAAACGGTTCCTAAACGCTAAAAACATCCCCTGTTGACACCCCGACAATCAAACATCATTGCAACAACTTCAATAAAAAAGTTAACAATATCAGTATAAAACCGCGATTTATATCACATTTGCAGTCATTAACATCGCTTGTTAAGGTGCGCCCAGATGAATTTAATGACGAGGCATAAAACATGAAAAAACTGAATATCCTTCTTCTTTCTGCTCTGGCTGCCGTATCGGGTTCCGCACTGGCGATGGGCGGCACCGTTGAGCAGGGTAAAAACTTTACCAACCTCAATCTGGAAATGGGGAAATCCTCATCCGGTGTTTATCTGGAAAGTAACTGGCTCAAAAACACCGACGACGGTACCCAGACCGGCGGCGTGGGCGCAGGCTACAACCTGGGTCTTGGCCCGGTGATGCTGAACGCGGGCGCAAAAGCCATCTACCTCGGCCCGAAAAAAGGCGATAACGGCGTGGCGTTCCCGATTGGCGGCGGCGTAAACGTTGCCCTGACCGACAGCATCCACGTGTACGGTGAAGGCTATGTCGCACCAGAAGGCCTGAACAACAGCGTGAAAAACTACGTCGAAGCCAACGGCGGCGTAAGCTGGACGCCAATTACGCCAGTGACCCTGAAAGTGGGCTACCGCCACGTGAGCGTGGACGGCAAAGACGGTCGTCCTGGCCACACGCTGATTGACGGCGCATACGTAGGCGGTGGAGTCACCTTCTGATGAAACACCGCATGACCGCGCTTTGCGTTCTGAGCCTCACGCTGATGCTCGCCGGCTGCGTCCAGTACAAATGGGTGAAACCGGGCGTCAGCGATGCGGAAATGAATAAAAAGCTCACGGAATGCGAAGCGCAGGCGCTGATCGATCTGCCCCCGGATAACGTCGTGACCGGATCCAGCTCGGAAAAAACGGACAAAAAGAACAAGAAAAAGGATATTTCCACGAGCTACACGGTTGAAGACGCGAATGAATATCGCCGGGATACGTTAGTTGACAGCTGCATGTTCAAAAGCGGCTGGGACAAGATCGAAGTGCAATAATCCCTTTAAAAAAACCTGCCGGCTGGCAGGTTTTTTTATGACCTCTTACTTATGCACCACCACCAGCTTCTGGTTCACAAACTCTTTGATCCCCAGATCCGACAGCTCGCGCCCGTAGCCGGAGCGCTTCACGCCACCGAACGGCAGCTCTGGCGCGGTATCGGTGAGCCAGTTGATGTACACCATCCCGGTCTCAATCCGCGACGCCATTTTCTTCGCGCGCTCGATATTCTGGCTGAATACCGCCCCGCCCAGGCCGTAGTGGGAGTCGTTCGCCAGCGCCACCGCCTCGTCGTCGTTTTTCACCACGTACATCTGCGCCACCGGGCCGAAAAACTCTTCGAAATACGCCGGGTTATCGCGGGAAATATTCGTCAGGATCGTCGGTTCGAAGAAACTCCCGTCGCGCTGTACCGGTTTGCCGCCATAGTGCAGCGTCGCACCGTTTTTCACCGCCTCGTTAACCTGTCTGGTCAGCGTTTCGAGCGCATCTTTAGACGACAGCGGCCCCAGCGTGGTGCTTTCGTCCAGCGGATCGCCAATCTTCACCTGCTTAAACGCCTCGGTGAATTTGCTCAGGAAGGCCTCTGCAATCTTTTCATGCAGGATAAAGCGCTTCGCCGCGGTGCAGACCTGCCCGGCATTGTTGAGCCGCGCGTTAACGCCAATTTTCACGGCCTTCTCAAGGTCTGCGTCATCCAGCACCACGAAGACGTCGTTACCGCCCAGCTCCAGCGTGGATTTCTTGATGTGCTTCGCCGCCTGCGCCGCCACCACGCTGCCGGCCTTTTCGGAGCCGGTTAATGCGGCGCCCTGCACGCGATCGTCGGCAATGATATTCGCCACCTGCTCGGACGAGATAAACAGGTTGGTCCACGCCCCTTCCGGCGCGCCCGCCTCGCGCACCAGATGGGCAAAGGTCTCGGCGCAGTGCGGCACGATGCTGGCATGTTTGGCGATGACGGGGTTACCCGCCGCCAGGTTTGGCGCCAGGACGCGCATCAGCTGGTAGTACGGGAAGTTCCACGGCTCAACGGCCATCAGCACGCCGATGGGGTGATGCTCCACCCAGGCTTCACCGAGCTCAGAGTCGTACTTCACCGGGGCAAGGAACCGCTGCGCGTTGTCGGCGTAGTAGCGGGCGATCTGCGCGCACAGCTTCACCTCGCCGCGGCTCTGTTCGATGAGCTTACCCATCTCCTGGCTGGCGATTTTCGCAAGATCCTCCACGCGCTCGTCGATCAGATCGGCAAGCTTATAAAGCACCGGCAGGCGCTGGCTGATGTCGCCTTTCGCCCAGTCCGAATGATAAAGCGCATCGGCCGCGCTGAGCGCCGCTTCGATATCCGCGTCGGTATGTGAGGGGTATTCTTTGATGAGCTGGTTAGTGGCAGGATTTACTGTCTGATAAGCCATGTCGAATCTCCTTGTTTTACCGCTTAGGGTATTAAGGGTAGTCAACATGACTGGCTGTGGACGTAAAGTTGGGTATATCCGGAAGGTTCTTAATGAAGCGCTGCCGGACGGTTCGCTGACGTGGTATAAAAAATCTTCAGAAGGAGCGCCCATGACCGATACCCGACATATCCGCCAGACTTTTCACCGCGCCTCAGGCCTTGAGCTGCGCAGCACCTGGCAGAGCACGCAGGCGTACAAACGCCACAGTCACCCTCAGCTTTCCATCGGCGCGATTGTGGAGGGCCAGACCTGCTGCGTATGTCATGACAGAGAGTACATCCTTCATCCAGGGGACCTCATCGCGATCCCGGCCGGTGCGCCGCACAGCTGCAACCCCGTCGCCGGGCAACCGCGCAGCTACCATATGCTCTATATCGACACCGGGCTTCCGCTGGCGCTACAGGTGATTCGTAGCCCAACCCTCTTTGCCCATTACCTGGACGTTGTCGAGACCCTGTCTCCGGCGTCCCTTGAGACGCTGCTTTCTTCCCTTCCCCGCGCCGCGGATAACGCTGACGCGCTTCGCGGAACCAGCCAGCAGATTCAGCAGGCGTTTCTTTCCGATCTCACCAGCCCGCCTTCCCTCGACGAGCTTGCCCAACGCTTCTCGCTGCGCAAGGAAACGCTGATTCGCACCTTCAGGCAGGACACCGGCCTGACGCCGGGCAGCTTTCTCAACATCTCCCGCGTGGAGTACGCCAAGGTGCGGCTGCGTGCCGGGGACGATATTGCCGACGTCGGCTACCAGAGCGGCTTTGCCGACCAGAGCCATTTTCATAAGACCTTCGTCAGCTATACCGCCGCCACGCCGCGCCAGTACGCCACCGGCCGATCAATATCAGACAATAAATAGGCTCTGCAGCGCCGTAGTCTGACCGCAGATTGTTAACTGAGGTCGCTATGGAACTGTTCTTCCCTTCCGCTTTTCTCGCCCTGGCGCTGGCGCACTTTGTCGCCCTGTTAAGCCCGGGCCCGGATTTCTTCCTGCTGGTGGGCTACGCCGCGCGCTATCGGCTGCGCGGCAGCGCCGGACTGTGCCTCGGCATTGCCGCGGGCAACGCGCTTTATATTCTTCTGGTGATTATCGGCTGGAGCGCGCTGCGCCAGTTTACGTGGCTGTTTACGCTTATCGAGCTTTGCGGGGCGCTGTACCTGCTGTGGATCGGCTCGCATCTGATTCGCAGCCGCCAGCAGGCGCTGGCGCTGAATGAAACCCACCAGCGCTTTCCCTCACGGCAAAAGCAGATCCTGCTGGGGCTCGGTTCGGCGCTGCTAAACCCGAAGAACGCGCTGTTCTATCTGGCGCTGATGACGGCCTTGCTGGGGCCGGACGTCACGCTGCTTCAGCAGGCGACCTGCGGCGTCTGGATGGTGATGGTGGTGCTGGCGTGGGATGTCGCGCTGGTGTCGCTGATGGGGCTATCGGCGGTACAACAGAAGCTCAGCCGTTCGCTGTGGTGGATTGAGCGCACGGCGGGGGTGGTGCTGATGGGATTTGGCGGGTGGGTGCTGTGGCGATTGGTGGCAGAAAGTGTTTTGCCTATATAGAAAACCTACAAGAACATTATTACCTTACAAAATAAGTGACTTAGTTATGAGTATTTATTCCCTGACGTGGCAAGCTAAAGCCAAAGCAATCGTTAAGGGAACAACGTGAAAAATTACAAAGTTATTACGCCACTTTTTCCAACCTATGCGCAGGTTCAGGCAATGATGAAAGCCGTCTCCGGCTATTCAGTGAATTCTGTACGTAACATGATCACTGCAATTCAGGAACAAACCGGCACGCCGCAAAACCCGGTTGACTGGTCCGAACCTGATATGTGGATCAACGAACGCCTCAAAGGTGAAGACGCTGAGATCGCGCTGCGGATCTGGAATCAGGATAATCACATCCTCAATCCGCGCCATAGTTACGGTAGCTATTTGTTTCTAAACTCTTCAGTCTTCGCACTGATGGAAACGACGCCGAAAGATACCTGGGTACCCACCGAGGGCGGGCAGCAATTTCTGAATAATGAAGATGTCACGTTACGCTCGCTGGACGATAAAGAAGGGTTACTGCATCTTCTTGAACTGCTGGCTGGACGTGAAATGTCCCGTCGTGCTGACTTACTCCCGGAATGGCAGGCTTTTTTACACCTGCATTCAAAATTCGCTTCTACCAGCTCCATCAAAAGCACGCTCTACTCGCGCCTCTATAACCTGATCGATCGCGATATGGTCGCCCGAGAAGGAATGAGCTACTACATCACCGATAAGGGCCGCGCATGGTTAGCGAATGCCTTACCGGCCCGCAAAGCCGACCCACGAAAAGAACTTCTGGACGCAGTGAAGCGTTACAACCAGCAGCAAAAAGAGCAGCTTCGCGAACAAATAAGCACAATGAATCCCTACAAGTTTGAGCATCTGATTGGTCAACTTCTCGAGGCGATGGGTTATGAACAGGTGGAAGTAACCAAAGCGTCGGGCGATAAGGGTGTTGATGTCGTCGGCAGAGTACAGGTGGGCATTACCACCATCACGGAAGTGGTGCAGGTTAAGCGTATGCAGAGCAATATCACCCGCCCTGTTATCGACCAGTTACGTGGTGCGTTGCCTTATCACAGCGCGATCCGGGGCACACTCATCACCACGGGGCGTTTTGCCGGGAACTGTGAAAAAGCGGCTCTGCATCCCGGAGCTGCCCCTATTACCTTGATAGATGGTGACCGGCTGCTAGAACTGCTGATTGAGAATAATGTCGGCATCCGACGCAGCAATGCGGTCGAGCTGCTGGACGTGGATTTACAGCTTTTTGATGAGCTGGAAGAGGGATTAAAAGGCGAAATTTAACGTTATCGCGCTCTGTCTCCGGGAAACCGCCCGTATCCCGGAGACAGTTAATCAAGCCCCTAACCGATAATCCCAGTCATCCGAATGAATAACGTTACCGTCACGGTAATGCCAGGTAATCTTTTCATAACGAAGCTGAACAAGCTCAAGATGCCCCTGTTTTTCATGATAAGTCTCTTTCACGTCATGCATTAATGAAAACAGTGTGACGACTTTTACCGATTCCAGCGTTATCGTGAAATAGATTTCTTCCTGACCGGCATCATTGATTCTGTAAAGGTCGATAGTCGCTTTCCTGAGCGTACCGCCCGTGCTAAGCGCTTTATATAAATAAACGCTGGAGGCATCAATTTCCTTTTCAATGAGAAAGGGGCGATGCTGGCGTTTGCTCAACACTCTGCCATTATGCAGGTCAGAATTATAGCTTACGTTATGATAGAGCCCTAAAACCTCAATCTGGTTTTCACGGTCTGTGACTTTCACGCTCCCTTTTATAGTATTACCCGCATCGTCAGTTAATGACATATATCCCGGAATGGCCATTTAAATATCCTTATCGAATGGAACAGAGTGTTCAACGGTGGCGATCATGACGGCGAGACATCTTTTACCCTCAGGGCTTTTTATTTTAAACATCTCCCTGATGGAATCTACATAAAGCTTATTGCTCTCTGCTTCCGTCTCAGGGAAATTAGCAAAAGCGCAGACTTGTTCAATAGTGAGCAACGGTTTATCGTCTTTTAATATTGCTAAGACACCCTCAGGGTTATGCGGGATGGCTTCTGAAAGCGCCGCCTTTAAATCTTCAGCCGTACTGGCGTTTACTCCGGGTTCCAGGGCACTCGCCACCGCTAACCATGCTTGTGTTCCGCTCCTGATTTTCGGGATGACATGGTTCCACCATTCCGACTCACCGTTATCATTTGAGTTCATTTCACCAACAACAGTGCTGGCCCCCTTGTCGTTTATCATTTGTAAAATCTGTTCAGGCGTATGATTTTTGGCAAATAAGCCCATCGGTAAGGACAAAAAGAATAGCGCAATAATATATTTCATTATCGTACCACCAGTATTGTGTCACCAGAATCATAAATTATATGGCGCTTGTCCTGGCCGTTCATAATGATGCAACCTGCTGACGCAGTACCTGGCGGCAGTCCTTTTTTATCACCATGAATTTGAAAGTGATCTCTACCAAAGGTATTGGTTCCGGCTATAGGCTCAAGAATTATGGCCTCTGCACTTTTATGATTATTCCATCCGGCAATAAAATAAATACCTCTGGGGATGGGCCCTCTGTTTCGTTGACTTTCACACTCGGGTTTATCTTTCGATTCACCAGCGCCGCTGTAGCAGTTAGCGACAAACTCACCGTTATGGCTCAATACTCCTGTCGAGACTTTATATTCCCATGTCATTAATACCACCTCCTTTTACGAATAGTTCTTTATCTTATGATGGACAAGAAAATAGAAATTACCATGAAGATCACAAAAACTTACTGCCGAGAATAGACAAGCACAAAAAATATATAAAAATGAATAATAGGTAATTTTAATACATATATTTTTTAATATAATAGCGGTCTGTTCGCTCAGATTATGCATCCCCTCCTCTTACACCAGTTTTGCACTTTTAGTGAACTTCCCTCTATCCTTAACCCATGGAAAAAATAGCTGAACTCAAACGCGCCAAGCTGCTGGCGCTGTCGCTGCTGCTGGTTGCCGCCGCGGCGTTTATCACCACCCTGTTCCTGCCGCAGACCTTCTGGGTGCGCGGCGTGAAGGCCATTGCCGAGGCGGCGATGGTCGGTGCGCTGGCAGACTGGTTTGCCGTAGTTGCGCTGTTCCGACGGGTGCCCATTCCGTTTATCTCGCGCCATACGGCGATTATCCCGCGCAATAAAGACCGGATCGGCGACAATCTCGGCCAGTTTGTGCAGGAGAAGTTTCTCGACACGCAATCGCTAGTCGCGTTGATTCGCCGCTATGAACCTGCCCAGATGATCGGCGCCTGGTTCAGCAAGCCCGACAAC
Source organism: Enterobacter sp. E20 (assembly GCF_000801755.2). NCBI lineage: Bacteria > Pseudomonadati > Pseudomonadota > Gammaproteobacteria > Enterobacterales > Enterobacteriaceae > Enterobacter > Enterobacter sp. E20. The sequence continues at coordinate 593,297 of NZ_CP012999.1, read as the reverse complement.
GCCCAGCGCGTCGGGCTGCATTTGATGCAGGTGATGAGCGGTTTTCTCGAACTCACCGACGATGGACGCATCCAGCGGCTGCTCAAACGGGCGGTGCATAAGGCCATCGACAAGGTCGATTTCACCGAAACCAGCGCCGTGATGCTGGAGAGCATGACCAAAAACAACCGCCACCAGGTGCTGCTGGATGCGATCATCAACCGTCTGATTACCCTGATTCAGCGGGAGAGCACGCGGGACTTTATTGCCGATCAGATTGTCCACTGGCTGAAGACCGAACACCCGCGCAAAGCGATGGTGCTGCCCACCGAGTGGCTGGGCGATCAAAGCGCGGAGATGGTGTCGAACGCGGTGAACGCGCTGCTGGACGATATCAGCCACGACCGCACGCACCAGATCCGCCAGGCGTTCGACCGCGCCACGCTGAAGCTTATCGACAACCTGAAAAACGATCCGGAAATGGCGGCGAAAGCCGACAACATCAAGCACTACCTGAAAAACGATGAGGCGTTTAACCGCTATCTGGGAGAGATGTGGGCTGACCTGCGCCAGTGGCTGAAAGCAGATATGCAAAGCGAGGATTCGCGGGTGAAGCAGCGCATCGCCAACGCAGGGCTGTGGTTTGGCGAAACGCTTTCTAATGACGCCAGCCTGCGGGCGTCGCTGAACGAGCATCTGGAGCAGGCCGCGCACCGCCTCGCGCCGGATTTCGCGGCGTTTCTGACCCGCCACATCAGCGACACGGTCAAAAGCTGGGACGCCAAAGACATGTCACGCCAGATAGAGCTGAATATCGGTAAAGACCTGCAGTTCATCCGCGTCAACGGCACGCTGGTGGGCGGGACGATAGGCCTGATCCTGTTTTTACTCTCGCAGCTGCCTGCCGTGCTGGGGCATTAATCTACTTTGGGCGGCGCGATGACGTAGCGCGTCGCCTCAAAGCGGTTGAGGATCAGGTGCACCAGGAAGACCATCGTCAGCGTTGCGACCAGCGAAAAGGTAACGGAGGTGATGCGGTAGAGATCGCTGAACACCAGGTCAGTGTCCGGGTGCATGTTCTGCCCGAACATAATGCCGATGGTGGTGATGCTGGAAAACCCCACGCCCGCCCCCACCTTTTCCATCACGTGCAGACGCGCGCCAAACGCCAGCCCGAGGCCGATCAGCGGCATCATCAACAGCATATGGCTGCTGTGATCGTAGAGGATCAGCTGCACCACCAGAATGTAGAGGCAGCCCAGCACCACGCCGACCACGCGCCAGATCGAGCTCATCACCGAACCGCGGTAGTGCATGGGGAACAGAATTAAAATCCCCGCCATCAGCGCCGAAAGCGAATCGCTTAAGTCGCTAATCTGAAACACCACGAATATCAGCGTCGCGACGGTGCCGGAGAGCAGCGACTCGTGGCGCACGCGGGCATCGTCTTTCTCAATCAGCGGCGGCGGCCTGCGGGGCTCCACGTCCGGCAGGAGATAGTTCATCAGCGCGCTCAGGCACACCGCCATCACGCTCGCTTCGATGTTGGAAAACAGCAGCGTGTGCCAGCTGGTAGTGGGGTAGCTCATAAAGTTGAGCATCACGCTCTGGCACACCACGCCCATTGAGCCAAACAGGAACAGCGGCCCCTTGCTCATAAAGCGAAAACGCATCACGTACAGGGCAAACACCACCAGCGTCATGATGACCGGCCATTGCGACAGATAGCCGATAATGAAGATCATTTCGACGCAGTTTAGCGCGGCGCTGAAGATAAACTGCTTCGCCACGTGGCGGTTAAACACCGGCACCAGCGACAGGAGCATGATCGGATAGACTACGAAAAATACGCCGTAGCTGGTGTTGTAGAAGCTGGAGATGCTCAGCGCAATCATCCCGGCGAAGACGATGCGCAGGGTCTGGCGAAAGTCGTTTGCCGTATAGACGATGTTGCCGTGCGGGGTAAACACCCGCGCCAGGGTGCTAATAGACATAGTGAAGCAGGCTCACCAGGTGGATCTGCATCCCCGAGAAGAAGCGCGCAAACGGCCCCTCGCTGTTGTAGAGCTGCACGGTGGCGCGCGCGCCGGTCGGCAGGTGCTTCGGCAATTCTTCGTCCAGCGTCACGTGAATGCGCATGCGTTGGGCATCGCGCACCCAGCGGTTGGAGGTTTCCGGCTCGGACAGCTGACCGTTAACGGCCTCCTGACCCGCCAGTATACCCGCGTCGCTGCTGGTCACGTGGGCGCGGAAAACGTGCCCCGGGAAGGCGTCGAACACCACGGCGGCGTCGGTGCCCTGATGGGTGTGGCGCAGGCTCTTCTCGCGAAAATCGGCGACGATATCGGTCTGGTTGTTCACTAGCGCCAGCGCGGCTGAACCCGAGGAAGCGTAAAAGCCCGGGCTTAACTGCAGGTTACTGACCGTGCCGTCCGCCTGGGCATAGACCTTCGTCCAGCCGAGGTTAAGTTCCGCCTCATCCAGCGCGTTACGGTATTTTTGCAGCGTCACGTTGCGATGCTCGTCCCGCTCGCCGCGCTGAATGCGCAGGTTATGGATATTGGCCTGGATAGAGCTGACGGACTGCTCGCTGCTCTGCCAGGTGGTGCGAACCTTATCCAGATCCGCCTGCGAGACGTTCTGCAGGGTGCTCAGCTTCTGGTAGCGATCGAAGGTCACTTTGTCGTTACGCGCGGTCAGCACGGCGGTTTTCAGGCTGGCCTGCGCGGCAGCGATCTGCGCATCCAGCTGGTCGTTGGAAAGGCGTGCCTGCTCAAGCGCGATTTGCGCCGCTTCCACTTTATTGCGAAACGGCGTGTCGTCGAGCTCAAACAGCAGATCGCCTTTCTTCACCTGGCTGTTGTTGTGGACATGTACCGCCGCCACGTAGCCGGAGACGCGCGGAGAAACCGGCGTCACCACGCGCATCACGGTGGAGTCCGGCGTCAGCGGGATCCAGATATCCGCGACGATAAAGTAGACAAACATCAGCAGGAAAGAGGCAATACTCACCCTTACCCAGCGGGCAAACTTTTGTTCAGGGGTCATTATTTTTCGGTCTTGTTATCTTCTTCGCGGATTGTCCGCAAATTGCAGGCGAATTGATTCAGGGTGGCGCTGAAAATGTCGATATGTTCCGGCGCGATGTTTTGCGATACGCGCGCCTGATAGGTCTCAATCACCTGAGTGAGCCTTTTTAATATGGCTTTTCCCTCAGGCGTCAGCGTCAGAAGCCGGATGCGCTTGTCATAAGGCGATACGGAGCGCAGCAGGTAACCCTGCTTTTCCAGCTGTGTCAGGGTGCGCATCAGCGGCGGCAGTTCAATGCCCTGCACCTCCGCCAGCTCACTCACGGAGACGTTATCCCCGAGCTGATGAAGCTGCATCATCACCGTCCAGCTCGACTGGGTTAACCCGGTATCGAGAATGGCGTCGTCGATGACGGCACGCCACTGGCGCACGATCATCGCCATCCGCATGCCCATCGGCCTGCGGCTAAACAGTTCTTCTTCGCTCATGGGGAAACCTCTCGTCACACGCGGTAACGATAATAGTTATCAGGGTAAGTATCAAGAAACGAGAGGTAAAAGAGCAGGAATTGCGAAACGATTTTCTCCCTCTCCCCATGGGAGAGGGTCGGGGTGAGGGCACCAGCCCGCAGCAGAGTTTAGCGGCTAAAAAGTCTCTGAACGGCACTTTTCCCCGAAGCCGTCACCACCACCTCCCTGTACCCAGCCACCCGCTGGATCCACCCTTTGCTTTCCAGATGAATGAGCAGCGCCGCGCCCGCCTCACCGCCCAGATGAAACCGCCGCTCGCTCCAGTCCAGACAGGCGCAGCAGGCTTTGCGACGTGTATTGGGATTTAACGGAATACCAAGCTTCAGAAACTGCTCGCGGCCATACGGCGTGAGCGCTGAACCGTCTGCCTCCAGCCAGCCTTCCGCCTGCATAAAATCGTAGATGTGCACCGCAACCCTTCCGGCAAGATGGTCGTAGCAGGTTCGGGCCTCGCGCATGGCTTTCGGCGCGCTTGTTTCCGGCGGGGTGATGCGGCTCCAGGAGAGCCCCATCATCTGCTCCACCAGCGCCGCCACGTCGTGCCCCGCCAGACGATAATAGCGGTGCCGCCCCTGCGACAGGCAGGTAACCAATTGCCCTTCCACCAGCCGGGCAAGATGCCCGCTGGCGGTCGACGGCGCAACGTCTGCCGCCGCGCTCAGCTCGGTAGCGGTCCACGCCCGCCCGTCCATCAGCGCGCACAGCATCTTTACACGCGACGGATCGGCCATTGCGGCAGCCACCGCGGCAATGGCCTGTTCCAGCGCCGCGCCGTTATCAGGAGGTAGGCTCGTTTTTAACATGTGTCGCCCAGGGTTCGGTGATCTCTGCGGCCAGCTTATCATCATCCGTCAGCAGAATAAGGTGAACGTCATACATCCGCGTGCCCTCCGGTTTCGGAACTGTACTCCCGCACCAGCTGCGCCACCCGGATACGGTAGTACGCGAAAATCGACTCCCGCCCTTCGGCTTGCGCCGCCTGATGGAAGACGTTCTGCTTCCAGCGGCGGACGGCCTCTTCGTCGCGCCACCAGGAAAGCGACAGGATTTTGCCGTCGGTCGTCAGGCTCTGAAAACGTTCGATATCAATGAAGCCGTCGATGTCCGCCAGCAGAGGTTTGAGTTCGGCAGCGAGCTGTAGGTAGCGCGCCTGATGGGCGGGCGCGGCTTTGGCTTCGAAAATGACTGCAATCATGATGGTCTCTCCGTTGTGATGTCGGGGAGAGGATGCAGGGTAGAGAGGAATGATGCTTCGGCAAAGAGCGAAATGTTGTGCCGGATGGCGCTGCGCTTATCCGGCCTGTGGGCTCCTGTAGGCCCGGTAAGCGCAGCGCCACCGGGCAGGTTTTAGCTCAGAATCGACCTGGGCTCCATAAACGCCCGAATCCCCCACTCGCCCATCTCGCGCCCCACGCCGGAGTGCTTAAACCCGCCGAACGGCGCCTTCGGCTCATGGGCAAGGGTATTCACCAGCACGCGACCGGAAACAATCTGCTGCGCCACGCGTCGCGCGCGGTTCGCATCGCCGCCCAGCACCATCGCGCTCAGTCCGTAGTCGGTATCATTGGCAATGGCGACAGCCTCCGCCTCGTCACGATAAGGGATCGCGCACAGCACCGGGCCGAAAATCTCATCACGGGCGACCGTCATCTGGTTGTTCACGTCGGCAAACAGCGTAGGGCGCACAAACCAGCCGTCTCGCGTGCCGTCTGGTCTCCCTTCACCACCCGCCAGCAGGCGCGCTCCCTCTTCGATTCCTTTACGGATATAGCCCTGCACCCGCTGCCACTGCTTTTCGCTGACCATCGGGCCGACGTCCGTCGCGCTATCGCGCGGATCGCCCGATTTCACCGCCGCCACGGCCTGCGCCAATGCGGCTTCGATCTCCGCCTTGCGCGCCTGCGGCACCAGAATGCGCGTTCCGGCCACGCACGCCTGCCCGCTGTTCATAAATCCGGCCTGAATCACCAGCGGGATCGCCTGCGCCAGATCCACATCATCCAGCAGGATCGTCGGCGATTTACCGCCTAACTCCAGGGTAACGCGCTTAAAGCTCTCCGCCGCGTTGCGCAGGATCGCCTTGCCGGTATTCGTCGAGCCGGTAAACGAGATTTTTGCCACGTCGGGATGACGGCTGATGGTTTCACCGACGGTTTCGCCGCGTCCGGTGACGATGTTAAACACGCCCGCCGGCAGCGCGGCATCTCGCAGCGCTTCGGTGACAATCCGGGTTTGCAGGGCGCTCATTTCGCTCGGCTTGATGACGGCCGTACAGCCCGCAGCCAGCGCGGCCGCCAGCTTGCCGCAGATAAACCCCGCGTCGCTGTTCCACGGCGTGATGAGCCCGGCCACGCCAAGCGGCGTCATCTGCACCGTCGCTGCGCCTGCGGGGGTGATAAATTCAAACGCCTCCAGCGCCTCAATGGCCTGAGCAATCACCTCCGCCGGATAGCTAGCCATCCACGCAGAGCGCGAGGCGGGCGCGCCGTACTCTTCAATGACCGCTTCCAGCAGATCGTCGTGACGGGCGGCCACGGCGGCGTGCATACGTTTTAGCGCCGCGAGGCGTTCCTGTTTAGTGGTCTGCGACCACGCCGGGAACACCGCTTTCGCCGCCGCAACGGCACGCTCCGCGTCAATCTCATCCGCCAGACGAACCTGGCCGATGACCTGCGCCGTCGCCGGGTTGTACAAATCAAACCACTCGTTGCCGTGCGGGGTAACAAATTCGCCATTAATAAAGATCTGTTCGATGGTGTGCATATAAACCTCCTCAGGCTGTGTGAGCACAGTCTGTCACGGCTTCTCTGTTGCGATAATCCACGCTATGCTGCAAGGGTTGTTTCGATTTTCAGGATAATCTATGCATCGTTCAGGTCTGACAGAGCTGGAAGTGGTGATGGCGGTCGTGCGACGCGGCAGCTTTCGCGCCGCCGCGCAGGAGCTGGGCATGTCAGCCACGGCGGTAAGCAACGCCATCGCCGGGCTGGAGAGCCGCCTTGATACCCGCCTCTTTAACCGCACCACCCGCAGCGTGGCGCTCACCGACGCCGGACAGCGCTATGTGGCGCGTATCGGCCCGGCCCTGCAGGAGATCCGTCTCGCCAGCGAGGAGATCCACAGCGACACCGGGGAACCCGCCGGCACGCTGCGTCTGAACGTGCCGAACCATATCGGCACCCTGTTTCTGGACCAGCTGCTGATCGACTTTATGATCCGCTACCCGAAGATGCGCGTAGAGACCGTCAGCGAAGCGCGAATGATCGACATCGTCGCGGAAGGCTACGACGCGGGGATCCGCCTTGAAGAGTCCGTGCCGCAGGACATGATCGCCGTGCCGCTGACCGGGGAGATCCGCCAGCTGGTTACCGCCACGCCGGACTATTTTGCCCGTCACGGCATTCCGCAGACGCCGGACGATCTGCTTTCGCATCAGGGGATCGGCATGCGTATGGCCCACGGTGGGATCTACCGCTGGGAGCTGGCGCGTCGGGGGGAAACGTACGCCCTTGCCGTGCCACCGCGCTTTGCGACGTCCGATCTTTTTGCCTCGATCCGCGCCGTAAAAGCGGGATTAGGGGTGGGATTTTTGCCGGAACTGTATATCCGTGAAGAGCTGGAGCGTGGAGAACTGGTGAGCGTCCTAAACGACTGGGCGCAGCCCTTTGCCGGACTGCGCCTGTACTACCCCGGCCATCGCCACGTTCCGCCAGGCCTGCGGGCGCTGGTGGCAACGATCCGCGAGCGCGGGATTATTCCAGGTTAGCCTTGTTCAGCCCGTAAGCCGCGTCCAGCGAGCCCGGCGCCATGCGGGAGGTGATCCCCAGACGGTTCCAGGCGTTGATCGCCACGATGGCGAAGTTCAGCTCTGAAATCTCCACGTCCGAGAAGTGCTCCGCCACGCTGCGGTACAGCGCGTCGCTCACGCCGTGAACGCCAATCTGGGTCAGCGCTTCGGTGAAGGCCAGCGCGGCTTTCTCGCGGGCGCTGAACAGCGGGGACTCGCGCCAGGCCGCCAGATGGTACAGGCGCAGCTCGCGCTCGCCGGCAATTTTGGCCTCTTTCGAGTGCATATCCAGGCAGAAGGTACAGCCGTTCAGCTGCGACACGCGAATGTCGATCAGGTGCTTCAGCGCCGGGTCGATGGAGGTTTTTGCCACCTCCATGCTCAGGGCGGACAGGGCGTTGGCGAGGGCAGGTGTAACTTTATGGTGGTTGACGCGAGTGCTCATGGTCTTTCCTCTTTTTGTGCGGCATATGCCATGCGATGAGGCAAATCTACGCCGTTCATGACATAGTAAAAAGACACAAAAAGCGTGAAACGAGGTAGGACATGAAGCCGGGCTATCACGAGATTTATTCCCGCTATCGCGACAACATCACGCGCGGCGTGCTGAAGCCGGGCGATAAGGTGCCCGCCATCCGCGTGCTGGCGGAAGAGCTGAAGGTGGCGCGTAAAACGGTCGAAACGGCGTATGCCATTCTGACGGGGGAAGGGTATCTGGTGAGCCAGGGGGCGCGCGGCACGCGGGTCAACCCGGATCTGCTGTTGCCGGATAAGAGTGCCCCTGCGGAACAGCCCACCGGCGCGCTTCCGGCATCGCTCATCAGCCAGCGCGAGCGGGCCGGGTTTCTGCGCCCCGGCATCCCGGCCCTTGACAGCTTTCCGTATAAAAAATGGCTGCTGCTGGCGGGACAGGCGACGCGCGCCATGCGTCAGGAGGAGATGCTCAATCCGCCCGTTCTGGGCTGGTATCCGCTGCGCCAGGCCATCGCCAGCTATCTCAATATTTCACGCGGGCTGTCCTGCAGCGCCGAACAGGTGCTGATCACCAGCGGCTACAGCGGCAGCCTGCGGCTGATCCTCGACACCCTCGCCAGCCGCAGCGACAAGGTGGTGTTTGAGGATCCGGGCTACTTTATGGGCCAGCAGCTGCTCAAGCGGATCGTGCCGCGCCTGCACACGGTGCCGGTCGACCGTTCAGGTATCGACACGGACTACCTGCTCCGTCACCATCGCGATGCCCGTTTTGCCATCGTCACCCCGTCGCACCAGAGCCCGCTGGCGGTCACGCTATCGCTGCCGCGCAAGCAGCAGCTGCTCGACTGGGCCAGCCAGAACGAGGCGTGGATCATCGAAGACGATTACGACGGTGAGTTTCACTACACCCGCAAGGTGCTGCCGTCGCTGAAAAGCCTCGACCAGCACGACCGGGTAATTTTTATGGGCACCTTCAGTAAAATTATCATGCCGTCGCTGCGCATGGGCTACGTGGTGATGCCCGCCAGCACCGTCGGGGCCTTTACCGACTGCGCGGACATTACCACCAGCGGCCAGCCTGTGCTGACGCAAAAGATCCTCACCGCGTTTCTCAACGAAGGGCATTTTTTCCGTCACCTGAAAAAGATGCGCGCGCTGTATCAGACCCGCCGCGACTGGATGATTGCGGCTCTCCGCGAGGTGTATGGCGATCTGTTTTTCACCGAGCAAAACGACGGCGGGATGCATATTGTGGCGTTCCTGACCAGAGGCAGCGGTGACCGGGAAGTGGCGCGCTGCTGGCAGGAACAGCAGCTGCAGGTGAATGCGCTTTCGGAGTGGTATCGCGGCTCGGGCAAACGCTACGGGCTGGTGATGGGCTATAACAACGTGCGGTCGTATGAAGAGGCGCTGGCGTTGCTGGAGAGGCCGAAGCGGCAGACGCTTGCGCTGTTGAGCTGAAATCGCCGGGTGGCGGCTACGCCTTACCCGGCCTACGGTTTAAACATCATTGCGGGATAAACCAACGTCCTTGAGCTGCTCGTCGCTCATCTGGCTCAGGATGCGGCGAGTGCGGTTGATGCGATACCAGTTGCAGATCGTTTTGCCGATCCAGACAAACACGACGAACGGACGTTTTGAACGATTCTCATAGAATTCCATGATGCTCTCCTCACTGTACCAGTGGGGTTATCATCCTGGAAATCGGCCTGTGCAATACAGACTCAAAAACACCTTTTGTTTAACATACAGATCCGCTAAAACAGTATCTGCATGCCAATTTTTACGGCAATCTGTACTGGTTTTGTAATCTGTATGGTGAAAACAAAGGATACAGCATGACGCGCTATCAACATCTGGCCAACCTTCTGGCAGAACGTATTGAACAAGGGCTGTATCGCAGCGGCGAACGTCTGCCGTCGGTGCGCACGCTGAGCCAGGAGCACGGCGTGAGCATCAGCACCATACAGCAGGCCTATCAGATCCTCGAAAATCTCCAGCTGATCACCCCTCAGCCGCGCTCCGGCTATTTTGTCTCGCAGCGCAAGGCCCAGCCGCCGGTTCCGGCCATGACGCGCCCGGTGCAGCGCCCCGTGGACGTCACCCAGTGGGATGAGGTGATGATGCTGCTGGACGCCCGCGCCGACAAAGAGATGATCTCCTTCGGCGGCGGCTCGCCGGATATTAACCAGCCGAGCCTGAAGCCCCTGTGGCGCGAGATGAGCCGCATCGCGCAGCATAATCCTGCCGAGATGCTGAGCTATGACGTGCTCGACGGCCGCCTGGAGCTGCGCGAGCAGATCGCCCGCCTGATGCTGGACGGCGGCTCCACCGTAGCGGCGAACGAGATTGTCATCACCAACGGCTGCCACGGCGCGCTGTCGATTGCCCTGCTCTCGGTGTGCAAGCCGGGGGATATCGTGGCGGTGGAGTCGCCGTCGTTTCACGGCACCATGCAGATGCTGCGCGGGTTTGACATCAAGGCGATTGAAATTCCTACCGATCCCGAGACCGGGATCAGCATCGAGGCGTTAGAGCTGGCGCTGGAGCAGTGGCCGATCAAGGCCGTGATTCTGGTGCCCAACTGCAATAACCCGCTCGGGTTTATCATGCCGGAAGCGCGGAAAAAGCAGGTCTTAGCCCTGGCCCAGCGGCACGATATCGTGATTGTCGAGGACGATATTTACGGCGAGCTGGCGGCAGAGTACCCGCGCCCGCGCACCATTCATTCGATGGATATCGACGGCCGCGTGATCCTCTGCAGCTCGTTTACCAAAACCGTGGCGCCGGGCCTGCGCGTCGGCTGGATTGTGCCGGGGCGCTATTACGACCGGGTAATGCACATGAAATACGCCGCGGGCGGGTTTAACGTGCCGGGCACGCAGATGGCGGTGGCGGCGTTTATTCGCGACGGCCATTACCATCGCCACGTGCGCCGTATGCGTCAGATTTATCAGCAGAATATGGAAACCTACACCTGCTGGGTGCGGCAGTATTTTCCGGCGGAGATTTGCGTCACGCGCCCGCAGGGCAGCTTCCTGCTGTGGATTGAGCTGCCGGAGAAGGTCGACATGGTGTGCGTCAGCAAGCAGCTGTGTCGGCTGAAGATCCAGGCCGCGGCCGGATCGCTGTTTTCCGCCTCCGGGAAGTACCGCAACTGTCTGCGGATCAACGTGGCGCTTCCGCCGACGGAGAAGAATCGCGAGGCGCTGAAGAAGATGGGTGAAGCGATTGTGATTGCAATGGAGGAGTAGTGCGGCCTGATGCCCTCACCCCGACCCTCTCCCACAGGGAGAGGGAGAAAACCGATCCTGTAGGCCCGGTAAGCGCAGCGCCACCGGGCAACAGGCAGGTTACTCGTCGAAGTACCAGTATCCCTGGTTAATCAGCCCGGTGAGTTCTTCAACAAACGCCGGGTTATTCAGCGTATCGCCCAACTCGGCCTGGCCGAGTTCGGTGTAGCGGCACAGCGCATCCGCCGCCTTCGCGTCTACCGTCTCCAGCTGTTCGCTGTTGATAAAGAAGCTGCCGTTGACGTTCAGCACGCGCAGGCCGCTCAGGCGAGACAGCGTTTCGCCGCCCTGCAGCGCGTCCAGCACCTCTTCCGGCGCGTACGGCGGCTCGGCGGTGGCGATATCCAGCTCGTGGCGCGGCGTGGAGACAAAGCTGCCGAACCATTTTGTGAAATCATCCGGCTTGCTAATCATGTCGAACATCATCTGGCGAATGCGATCGAGCTCGTACTGCTCCACGCGGCCCGGGTGTTCGCGACAGCTCAGATCCGGATCGCTGTAGTGCTCGCCGCCCAGATCGTTTTCCAGCGCGTAATCGGCGAAGCTGCTGATCAGATCGCGACCGTTCGGCCCGCGGAAGCCGACGGAGTAGTTGAGCGCCGTCTCATGGGTAAAGCCGTCGTGCGGGAATCCAGGCGGGATGTAGAGGATATCGCCCGGGGCCAGATCTTCGTCGATGATCGGCTCGAACGGATCGACATGCAGCAGCGCAGGATGCGGGCAGAACTGACGCATCGGCAGCTTGTCGCCCACGCGCCAGCGGCGGCTGCCCATCCCCTGAATGATGAACACGTCGTACTGATCGATATGCGGACCCACGCCGCCGCCCGGCACGGAGAAGGAGATCATCAGGTCGTCCAGACGCCAGTCCGGCAGGACGCGGAACGGACGCACCAGCTCCGCGGCGGGCATATGCCAGTGGTTCACCGCCTGCGCCAGCAGCGACCAGCCGGTTTCGCCCAGATCGTCAAAATGCTCAAACGGACCATTGCTGGCCTGCCATTTGCCGTTGAAATGGCTCACCAGACGGCTATCGACTTCCGGCTCCATCGCCAGCCCTGCCAGCTCGTCCGGAGTAATCGGGTCGACAAAATTCGGGAAGGCATTTTTCAGCACTACGGGTTGTTTTTGCCAGTATTTCTCAAGAAATTCCGGCCAGTTCAGGTTCAGTTGATACGCCATGGGTAGCACCAGTGAGAGGGGAAACAGGCGCGATTATAGGCAAGAAGGCAGAGGGGGAACTTGTCATGGGTCAAACGAGGGCGTGTAGGTCGGGTAAGGCGAAGCCGCCACCCGACTCAAACACGCCGCGAAAACTTAATCGAGCTTCAGCTCGTCATAATGGGTAATCAGTTTACCCACAATGCCGTAGTCCAGCGCTTCTGCCGGAGACATCCAGAAGTTGCGATCGGTGTCTTTTTTCACTTTTTCCAGCGGCTGGCCGGTGGCGTCGGCGATCAGCTTGTTCACGCGATCCAGCATGCGGATGATCTCGCGCGCTTCGATCTCAATATCCGTTGCCTGACCGCGCACGCCGCCCAGCGGCTGGTGGATCATAAAGCGGGTATTTGGCAGCGAGTAGCGGTGCTCTTTCTTCGCCGCCAGGAAGATGGTGATCCCGGCGCTCGCCACCCAGCCGGTGCCGATGACGTGCACTTCCGGGCGGATGAACTTGATGAAGTCGTGGATGGTATCGCCCGCTTCCACGTGGCCGCCCTGGCTGTTGATGTACAGCTTGATCGGATCGTTGCTGACGCTTTGCAGCAGGATCATCTGGGTGATGACCTTCTGCGCCAGCTCCTGGTTGATCTCACCGGAGATCACAATCGAACGAGACTCCAGCAGTTTTTGCTGCAGAGCGCCCGCGCCGTTTGACCCTTCCGCTTTTTCCTTGTCGCTATCTTTCAGTGTGTAGTGCATTGTTATTTCCTCAGCTTGTCGCGCTCAAAACCAGAGTGTAGCCTGTTTTACCGGTGAAAGTCCTCACAGACAAATAACGAGGGATCTTATGAATATTGCCCATGTCGCACTTTGGACCCGTAGCCTGAACGCGCAGGTTCAGTTCTGGGAAACGGTGTTTGGTGGCCGCAGTAACGAACGCTACGTCAGTAAAAATCGCCCCGGTTTCGAATCACACTTTATTACGCTGGATGACGGGCCGACCATCGAGCTGATGACGCTGCCGGATCTGCCCGACGCCCCTGCGCACCCGGAGTTTATCGGCTGGGCGCATATCGCCATCAACGTCGGCAGCAAAGCGCAGGTCGACAGCATGGCGGAGCGGGCACAGGCCAACGGCACGCTGCTCAGCGCCCCTCGCATGACCGGGGACGGCTTCTATGAAGCGGTAATTGCGGATCCGGACGGCAACCGCATTGAGCTTGTGGGTGCATAAAATCAGCGTTTCGTTCCTTCACCGCTCCGGTCACGGATCGCTATACTTCATCTTCATACGGTTATCATATTGTTAAATGATAATGATAGTTAATGTGTTAAGATGAAAGTCAGCATAAACAGTCCCTTACGTAACCGGCGGGATTGTTTGCATCCTCGACATGTAAATCAGCACCGGGGCGGTGAATGGAACACATTGTGTATGTGGTTGATGACGATGACGCGGTCAGGCAGTCCGTGATCGGGCTGCTGGATTCGGCGGACCTGAACGCCGTCGGCTTTTCATCGGCAGAAGCGTTTCTTCAACACCGCTTTGAAGAGCTCCCGTCGTGCGTGGTCCTCGATATGCAAATGCCCGCCATCTCGGGCTTTGAGGTGGCTGATGCCCTTAAGGACAGCGGGCGCGAAATCCCGATTATTTTTCTTACCGGCCACGGCACTATCCCGATGTCGGTGCGCGCCATTAAAGGCGGCGCGTACGAATTTCTCACCAAGCCCGTCGAATCCACCGCGCTTATCGACGCCATCGAGTCCGCGCTTCAGCTGGCGGAACACAACGCCGTGCGCAATAAAGAGCACTATGCTCTGAAGCAGCGCCACATGTCCCTCACCCCGCGCGAGCACGAGGTGCTGACGCTGGCGATAAGCGGCATGCTGAACAAGCAGATTGCCGCCGAGCTGGGCGTCAGCGAGATCACGGTTAAGGTGCACCGTCGCCGCGTGATGGAGAAAATGCAGGTGCGCTCCGTGGCGGAGCTGGTCAGGGCCGTTGAGCGCCTGACCAATAGCCAGCCTGCGGAGTAACCTTTACCCTTCCTGCGCCGCCAGCGGCAGCGCAAACGCGAACACCGTGCCGTACGGCTCCCTGCGGCGCGCGCTCAGCTTCCCGCAGTGACGCTCGATGATGCTGGCGCTGATGGTCAGCCCCATCCCCATCCCCTGCGCCTTGGTGGAGTAGAACGAGTCAAAAATCTGCTCCAGCCGCTCGGGCTCAATGCCGCTCCCGGTATCGGCGATCTCGACGATCACCTTCCCGTCCGCGTTGGCGGTGCTGAGGGTAATGGTGCTGGCGCGATCCTTCACCTCGGCCATCGCCTCTACCGCATTCATCACCAGGTTCAACAGCACCTGCTGGATCTGCACGCTATCGCCGGTGATAAAGCTGTTCTGCGCCTGTAACAGATAATCAACGCTAATGTGTCTCTGCTCCAGCTCGCTGCGGGAGAGCGTGATGATATGGTGGATCAGGTAGTGCATGTCGATGCGCGAGAAGGTGGGATCCTGCTTGCGCGTCAGGGACTGGATGCTGCGAATGATCTCCCCCGCCCGCGCGCCTTCCGCGGCGATCTCCTCCAGCCCCTCACGCACTTTATCCAGCCGGGCGGGCTCGCGGTTGAGCCAGCGCAGGCTCGCCCCGGCGTTCGAGACGATCGACATCAGCGGCTGGTTGATCTCATGGGCGATGGAGGAGGTCAGCTGCCCGACGGTGGTGGCTCGGGAAACCCGCGCCAGATCCGCCTGCGCGACCCGCATGGCATCCTCCGCCGCGCGCTGGCCGGTGATATCGGTGATGATGCCGTAATACTCGTTCACCTCGCTGCCCACGCCCACCGGATCGCCAATCCCGAGGATGTAGCGCGTTGAGCCGTCGGTACGCTTAACGCGAAACTCCGCGCGCATGGAGAGCCCGTCGCGCACGCTTTGGGTGACGATGGCGCTGATGCGGGCGTAATCGTCCTCATGGACGAAGGTCAAAAACTCCGCCATGGAGATCGTCTTTTGCTGCCCGGGCAGGCCGAGAATGCGGGCGTATTCTTCCGAGACAAACATCAGATCCTGCTCCAGCTCCCAGCGCCAGCTGCCGGTGTGGCTGATCTGCTCGCCGAGCATCAGCGAGGTCTGGCTGGATCGCAGCTCTTTCTCCACCCGTCGGCGCTGGATGTTCTCCGCCAGCAGCTCGGCGTACAGCCGCGCCGTCTCCAGGGATACCGCGGCCTGGGCGCCCAGCAGGCTCACCACGCGCGAGTGCTCGGCGGTGAAGACCTCCGGCATCAGGCGGTTTTCGAGGTAGAGCACGCCCACCAGCCGCGCCTGTTTGAACATCGGGACGCACATGACCGCCGCCCCCGAGGTCACCAGATAAGGGTCCTGGCTGAAGGGATGGAACTCCTCCGGCCTGCCGGTGCGGATCTCCTGCCCGGTGCGGATCACCGCCGCCAGCACCGACAGCGGCAGGTCGGTCGCCGTCGGCACGTCTTTCAGGATCCGCACCCGCACGCCCTCGGTGCTGGTCCAGGCGCTGGCCTCAATCTCCGGGATGAGGCTCTCGCTCACGCGCAGCAGCAGGCCGCGCTGCGCCCCGGCGCGTTCGAGCAGGATGGTCATCAGGTTTTCGATTAAGCGCTCAAGGTTAATCTCTTCCGACAGCGCGCGGGAGGCTTTGATGACGCTCTGGAGATCGCGGATCGTCTCATTCTGGGCGAACGCCACCGTGTCGTAGGCGCTGGCCTGCCCGGAGGCCAGCAGGTGCGGGAAATCCTGCTCCAGCTGGCGCACCTTGGCCTGCGCGCCCGCGCGGCCCCAGGCGGCAATCGAGCCGCGGAAGTGGGCGTCTGAGGCGGTCGGGTAACCGCAGGACAGCGCAAAGCGGCCCGCCAGCTCGTGGGCCAGAGCGTTGATCGGGTTAAAGCCGCCCTCGCGGGAGAGCCGGACCGCCTTCTCATACTGCTCGAGCGCAATGCTGTTCATTCCGTCCAGACGCACGATTTCGGCGTAAATCAGCGCCTCTTTATCCGCGAACGTGCCGGGATTAACGCGCGCCCAGAGGGCGATTTTGTCGTAGTGGGCGTGAATGCTGCGGCGGTGATTCGCCGAGAAGGTCTCCGGCGTCAGCTGACGGGAGAGCGCGAGGGCGCTGTAGAGATGGTAATCCAGCAGATGGATGTGGCCCGGCGCAGACCACGCGTACCAGCCCGCCATCTCGAGATCCGCCTGCGCGTCGGCATATTCGCCGCAGGTAAAGTGCGCCATGCCGCGATACAGCCAGTACCAGAACAGCATGGTGGAGTTCTTCTCCGGCGCCTGCTCCGGCGACGCGGGAAGCAGCGCCTCCGGCAGCACCTGCGACGCGCTCCAGGTGCCGATGACCGGCGTGCGCAGAAACTCAACGTAGCCGCGCTGGACCATCAAAATGGTCTCCACGTCCTGGAAGTGGGTTTTACGCACGAACGCCAGGCCGCGATCGATGCTGGTCAGCACCCCGTCCAGGTGATCGCCCCGCGAGAGGAAGTTAATCACCTGGTGGCAGGCCGCAAAGCAGGCCATCGTCATATCCCCGTGGGTCACCGCCGAGGTGAAGCAGGCCTTCGCGCACTCGATGGTAAACGATAAAGGCTGGGTCCAGACGCTGAGCTGGTCGAGCGGCAGCAGGGTTTTGGCTTCAAAGGCGTCGTAGCCGTGGCGATTGACCAGCTCGCGGGCCAGCGTGCCGTACTGAAACCCGAGGCGATACTCGGCGTAGCGGTGGCCAATCAGCACGCCAAACCAGGCCATCGCCGTGGTGGAGGCGCCGGTAATGCCGTGGTCGAGAGTCAGGTGCATCATGCGGCAGAGCAGCAAAAAGTGCAGTCGCGGGCAGATGAAGCTGGCGCAAATGCTGGCGCTGTAGAGCAGGTTCAACACCGCTTCGGTTTCCGGGTTGTCCATCCGCGACAGCTGGGCAAACAGGGTTTGCGGCGCGTCACCCGCGCGGTTACAGAAGTGTTCCCAGGCCTCGTCGCAGTCGGCATCTTCCGGATAGCGGCTAATCTGGATCCCGAAAATCCCCAGCCAGCAGAGCGCCGCCTCCAGCGCCAGACGGCTGTCCGACTGGCGAATGTACACCTCCACCAGCAGGTTGGCCGCCAGCGCCTTTTCGGTCAGCCCGCCGGGGCAGCCGAGAATGGCGTCGCACAGCTCGCGGGTGCGCTCCAGGTGCCCCAGCGCAAACTCGCAGCCCGCCTCTTCGATATCGAGCATAAAGTCCGACACCGTCCCGGCGTTGCCCAGCGCTCTGGCGGTCTGGATATAGCCGAGCGCCGAAGGATAATCCCCCGAGCGCTTCGCGCGTCGCGCGGCCAGCAGGCTCAGCTCGCGGAACATCTCGCGCTGCGGGGCGGGCTGGATGCTGTCCAGCGCGGCCGTGACGTGGTGAACGGCGCGGAACAGCAGCTCGTTCCCCGCCGCCTGACGCGCGGCGTCGGCCAGCAGGCTGGCGGTGGTCAGGTGAATATGGCTTCTCTCATGCCGATCCAGCAGCGCAAAGGCGGCCTCCTGCACCCGGTCATGGGTGAAGGCATACTTTTTTTCCGCCAGCACGATGAGCTGGGCCATCACCGCCGGGTGCAGCGCATAGCGCATTTCCGCCATCGACATGCCGACCACGCGGCAGATCATCTCCATCTCGCCCGTGCCGCCGAGGCAGGCGATGCTGCCCAGCAGGCGGCGCGTCTCGTCGGGAAGTTCTTCAAGCTGCTCCAGCACCAGGGTGACGAGGTTTTCGGTGTAGTGCCTGGCGCGGATCGCCTGCAGATCGTAGTGCCACTTGTCCTGATATTTGTTGTGCACCACCAGGCCGTCATCCACGATGCGGCGGAAAAACTCGTGCACAAAGAGCGGGTTGCCGCCCGTCTTCTCGTGGATCAGCGTGGCGAGGTCGGTCGTCGCCGCGCTGCGGGTGCGAAATACCGTCGCCAGCCAGCGCGCCACCGCTTTCACGGAAAGCGCCTGCGGGACAATCTCGCTCGCGTTTTGCGCCGCTTCCGGCAGGCCCGCAAGCAGCGCCTGCAGGGCGGCGTCGGGCACGGCGCTGATATCCCGGTGGGCCGCGACCACCAGCAGCGGAACAGCGCCGCAGTTCATCAGCAGATATTTGAGCGTGTGCAGGCTGGCGGCGTCGCTCCACTGGAGATCGTCGAGCACCAGTACCAGCGGGCAACCCTGCGAGGCAAAGGTTTTTACCAGCGCCAGCACCATATGGCTGAAGCGCGCCCGGGCATCTATGGAAAACGTATCGGCCGAGAAGCGCGGCTTGCTCTCAAGCAGCAGGCCCAGCTCGGGCACGAGGCTGACGGCCAGCGCCTCGTGCCCCTCCAGGGCGCGAGACAGGCGGATTTTCCACTTCGCCACCTCGTCTGCGGGCAGCCCCAGCAGGTGCAGCGTCAGGGTGCGGAACGCGGAACTTAATACGCCGTAGGGCAGCGATGGCGAAAACTGGTCGACTTTGCCCACCGCCAGCAGCACCGTGCGCTGCTGCAGCGTTTTGAGCGCCGTCGCGATGATCGAAGATTTGCCGCTCCCCGACGGCCCGCCGATCGTCACCAGCTCCGGCATCAGGCTCTGCCCCACCCGCTCAAACGCCGCAATAACGTCATTCGCCTGCGGATGCGTCGCGAAGAGGGAGTCCGCCAGATGGATCGCCGGGGTGCGGTCCTGCTGGCCGGGGGTAAAGGCGACGATCTCGCCCTCGCAGGTCAGCGTCGCCTGGCAGCGGCGGAGGTCGGCAATCAGCCCGTCGACCGTCTGGTAGCGGTTATCGGGGTGCTTTTCCAGCAGCTTGAGGATGATGGTCGACAGCATTCCCGGCACGTCCGGGCGGATCGCGTCCGGGGCCAGCGGCGCGGAGGCAATATGATAGTGCGCCCAGTTGGCCCGATCGTCCTCCCCCAGCTCAAACGGCAGGCGTCCGGTCAGAAGTTCGTACAGCACCATGCCGAGGCTGTAGAGATCGCTGCGGCCGTCGACGGGGCGCTGGGTCCGGGTGGTGTGCTCCGGCGACATATACGCGGGCGTACCGCCTGAAACGGCAAGCCGGGTCTGGGTGATGGCATCGGAGAGACTGCTGGAAAGGCCAAAGCTCCCCAGACGGCAGGTGGCATCGTGATGAACAAAAATCGTGCCGGGCTTGATATCGCCGTGGATCAGGTTTTGTAGATGCATCTGGCGCAGGGGAACGCAGATCTGGATCGCCATCTCGATAAAGCGCGTGATGCCCGAGATCGCCCTGCCCGCGCGCCGCGCCAGCAGCTCAAACGCAAACGGGGCGTACACCAGCGCGAAGCGCCCCCGATACTGGGTGGACGCGACGGCGCGAATGGCCCAGCTGTCCTGCAGCGCGTCGCGCAGCGCAAACTCGTTTTTAAGCAGCCGGGTGGCCCGCTCTTCCTCTTCGTCGCTGACCGCGGTGGCGATAATGAACGAGCCGCCGGAATGAGGATGTCGCGCGTGCATCCAGGCGATTCCGCCCTCCTGCGCCAGCACGGTAAAAATCACATCCTCTTTAAGGACAAAAACCCGCCCCTGGTGAAGATTCCCCTGGGCGGGCCAGAATGCAGGCTGCTCGTGTTCGTTCATCCGCGATCCTTATTGTCGGCGGGCCATCTCCCGCTGAATATGATCCAGCAGAATATCGATGTTAATAGGCTTACGCAAAAATGCAGCGGCGCCCAGATCAAGAGCGTACCGCTGCATATTTTCATCAGCATGACCGGAGATAAAGAGCACGGGCGGAGGCGGTACCGCCAGCAGCCGCAGCTTTTCAAACAGCTCCAGGCCGCTCATGCCCCGCAGCTTGATGTCGGTGATCACCAGCGCCGCGCCGGACAGGGCGAAAGGATGGCTCAGAAACACCTCTGCCGAATCAAACGTATCGGCGGCATAGCCTTCCGACTCCAGGAGATTACTCAGCCCGCTGCGGACGGATCGTTCGTCATCAATGATGGCAATGCGCCACGGCAGCGTCATGCTCTCTTTCCTCTCACAAATCATTAAACGTCTCGATCGTCCTTCGCGGGCGCAGGGGGCGCCGTGCCGCTGATTTTCGGCACGCATTCGTGACGAAACCAGGCGAGGGTAAGCGGTTCGCGACTCAGTAAACGCCGTCCCACCGGGATGAGCTGTTCGCCCACCAGCATGCCAAACAGGCCAAGCAGGGCGACAACCGGCGGCGCCGGGGAATGCACGTCGAGCAGGGCGTAAATTACCCCAGCAACCACGCCGCACACCAGCGAAATTATCCATGCTTTCATGACGATGCTCCCGTCTGCGATTTGACCTGCGGAACGGTCACCGGAGGCGGCGGCGCGCCGTCACGGGATAACAGATGTCGCGTCGCCTGTTCACCCGCCAGCATCCCCAGCAGGCCAATCAGCGCCAGCGCGGGCGGCGCGGGGGAGCGCACCTTCAGCACGGCATACATCAGGCCAATCAACACGCCTGCCGCAAGGGATATCAGCCCAGTACTCATTGTGAACTCCAGAGAAAGAGGCAGCGGCGAGCCGGATGAGGGACCAGCCCGCCAGCGGAACTTAGCGTGCCGGGACCGGCGCTAAGGTGCGGTGCTCGCTCTTCTGGCGAGACGGCGCTTTGTGCACCATGGTGTAGGCGTAATCGACGCCCATGCCGTACGCGCCGGAGTGCTCGCGCACGATATCCATCACCGCGGTGTAGGTCTCTTTACGCGCCCAGTCGCGCTGCCACTCCAGCATCACCTGCTGCCAGGTCACCGGGATCACGCCCGCCTGGATCATGCGCTGCATCGCGTAGTCGTGGGCTTCTTTGGAGGTGCCGCCGGACGCGTCCGCCACCATATAAATTTCGTAGTCGCCTTCCAGCATCGCGCACAGGGCAAAGCTGTTGTTGCACACTTCGGTCCACAGGCCGGCAACCACCACCTTCTTCTTGCCGTTGGCCTGCAGCGCGTCGCGCACCTTCTGGTCGTCCCAGGAGTTCATGGAGGTACGCTCCAGAATGTCCTGGCCCGGGAACACGTCCAGCAGCTCCGGATAGGTGTTACCGGAGAAGCTTTCGGTCTCAACGGTGGTGATGATGGTCGGGATGTTGAACACTTTGGCCGCTTTCGCCAGCGCCACGGTGTTGTTTTTCAGCACCTGGCGGTCAATCGACTGCACGCCAAACGCCATCTGAGGCTGGTGATCGATAAAGATTACCTGACAGTTCGCAGGGGTTAACACTTCGAGCTTTGAAGAGGTCATAGCATTTTCCAGTGGTTAAGGGTGAAATCGCCGCGAGCGCCGCGACGATAAAATCACCCTCATCCTGCGGTTTTCCGTCCTTGGGCGTAATTATCTCTTCGTATAGTTAACCTTAGGTATAGTTATACTTTGGTATACCTATCCTATTGTATAACTGGATCTTTGCCGAAACCGGTTCCCATAATCCTGACCATTCCCCTCTCAGTCAGGAGCAGTTTATGGTTACCCTTGGTAAAGCCGATCTCATTCTGGTTAACGGCCAGTTTCACACCGTCGATCGCGAGAACCCCGTCGCGGAAGCCGTTGCCGTGCGCGACGGAAAATTTCTGGAAGTGGGTACCGTCGCCGAGGTGATGCAACACCACTGCGAAGGCACCAAAGTGGTCGACCTAAAAGGCCACACCGCCATCCCCGGCCTGAACGACTCGCACCTGCACCTGATCCGCGGCGGGCTGAACTACAACCTCGAGCTGCGCTGGGAAGGCGTGCCGTCGCTGGCCGACGCCCTGCGGATGCTGAAAGAGCAGGCCCTGCGCACGCCGTCGCCCCAGTGGGTGCGCGTGGTGGGCGGCTGGACCGAGTTCCAGTTTGCCGAGCGCCGCATGCCGACCCTCGACGAGATCAACGACGCCGCGCCGGACACCCCGGTCTTCATCCTGCACCTGTACGACCGCGCCCTGCTCAACCGCGCCGCACTGAAGGTGGTCGGCTACACCAAAGACACGCCAAACCCGCCGGGCGGGGAGATCCAGCGCGACGCCAACGGCAACCCGACCGGGATGCTGATCGCCCGTCCAAACGCCATGATCCTCTACGCCACGCTCGCCAAAGGGCCGAAGCTGCCGCTGGAGCAGCAGGTCAACTCCACGCGCCAGTTCATGCGCGAGCTGAACCGTCTGGGGCTGACCAGCGCCATCGACGCGGGCGGCGGCTTCCAGAACTACCCGGAAGATTACGAGGTGATTGCCGAGCTGCACGAGAAAAAGCAGATGACCATCCGCATCGCCTACAACCTGTTTACCCAGCGTCCGGGCCACGAGCTGGAAGACTTTGAAAAATGGACCGACATGCTCACGCCGGGCCAGGGCAGCGACTTCTTCCGCCACAACGGCGCGGGCGAGATGCTGGTCTTCTCCGCCGCCGATTTTGAAGACTTCCTCGAACCGCGCCCGGACCTCGCGCCGGGCATGGAGGACGAGCTGGAGCGCGTGGTGCGCCATCTGGTGGAGCACCGCTGGCCGTTCCGCCTGCACGCCACCTATAACGAATCCATCAGCCGCATGCTGGACGTTTTCGAGAAGGTGAACCGCGACATTCCGTTCAACGGCCTGCACTGGTTCTTCGACCATGCGGAAACCGTTACCCAGGCCAACATCGACCGCATCAAAGCGCTCGGCGGCGGCATTGCCGTGCAGCACCGCATGGCCTTCCAGGGCGAGTACTTTGCCGAGCGCTACGGCCTCGAAGCCACCCGCCACACGCCGCCGGTGGCGAAAATGCTCGAGACCGGCGTGCCGGTGGGCTTAGGAACGGACGCCACCCGCGTGGCGAGCTACAACCCGTGGACCGCGCTCTACTGGCTGGTCTCCGGCCGCACCGTCGGCGGGATGCAGATGTACGACCACAGCGCCCGTCTGGACCGCGATACCGCCCTGATGCTCTGGACCCAGGGCAGCGCGTGGTTCTCCAGCGAGCAGAACCAGAAGGGGCAGATCAAGGTCGGCCAGCTCGCCGATCTGGCGGTGCTGAGCAAAGACTACTTCCGCGTGCCGGAAGAGGAGATCAAGGGCATCGAGTCCGTCCTGACGGTGGTCAACGGCGACATCGTCTACGCCGCAGGCAGCTTTGGCCCGCTCGCGCCGCCGGCCATTCCGGTTCTTCCCGAGTGGTCCCCGGTGGTGAAGGTGCCGGGCCACTACCGCAGCGCGCCGCCGCAGGCCGCACGCGTCGGGATGAGCGCCATCCATCACTGCAGCGGCCCGTGCGGGGTTCACAGCCACCAGCATGATTTTGCCCGCACGTCAGAGATGCCGGTGTCCGACGATAACGCTTTCTGGGGGGCGCTGGGCTGCAGCTGCTTTGCATTCTGATGAAAAACACCTTTGCTCTGCCCCGGGTCGACCTGGGGCTGTTTTTCCTGCGCCTCACCGGCAGCCTGCTGCTGCTGTACGTGCACGGCCTGCCGAAGGTGCTGCACTTCAGCGAAGAGCTGACGCGCATTGAAGATCCGTTCGGCTTCGGGCCTTACGCCAGCCTGATCCCGGCGATTGTCGCCGAGGTGGTCTGCCCGCTGTTTATCATTGCGGGCGTGTACACCCGCCTGGCGTGCCTGCCGATTATCGCCGTGCTGCTGGTGGCGATGCTGGCGGTCCACCCGAACTGGTCGATTGCCGAAGGGCAGTTTGGCTGGCTGCTGCTGATTATCTTCACCACCCTCGCCCTCACCGGGCCGGGCCAGTGGCGGCTGCAGCGTAAGACAGCGGAGAGGTTCGCATGACCCAGGTTAACGACGTTCGCGACGCACACGTCGAGACGACGCCCGCACCGACGGTTTCGCCCTGGCAGCCGCTGAGCCAGCCGGTGTTCCGCATGCTGTGGATCGCCACGGTGGTCTCTAACGTCGGCTCATGGATGAGCGACGTCGGCATCAACTGGAGCATGCTGACCCTGAGCGCCGACCCGCTGGATATCGCGCTGGTGCAGGCGGCCAGCAGCCTGCCGATGTTCCTCTTCGCCCTGCCGTCCGGGGTGATGGCGGACATCGTCGACCGACGTAAATACCTGCTCTTCTCCCAGCTGTGGGTGTTCATCGCCGCCGCTGGGCTGACGGTGCACTCCTTCACCGGACACGTCACCCCCACCGTGCTGCTGGTGGCGACGTTTCTGCTGAGCGTGGGCGCGGCGATGAGCTCGCCGCCGTTTCAGGCCGTGGTGCCCGATCTGGTGAGCAAGCCGGAGCTGGGCGCCGCCGTGGCGCTGAACTCGCTCGGGGTGAACATCAGCCGGGCAATTGGCCCCGCGCTGGGCGGTTTCCTGCTGTCGCTCGCCGGGCCGTGGATGGTGTTTGCCCTGAACGCGCTGTCCGTGGTCGGCGTGGCGTGGGTGCTGTTGCGCTGGCGTCCGGCGCCGTCCATTCAGCGTCTGCCGCCGGAGCACTTCTTCTCCGCGGTACGCTCCGGGATTCGCTACGTGCACGCCGCGCCGGTGCTGCGCAACGTGCTGGTGCGCACCGTGGCCTTCTTCGTTTTCGGCAGCGCGGGCTGGGCGCTGCTGCCGCTGGTGGCGCGCCGCGAGCTGGGCTTAGGCCCGGCGGGCTACGGCGTGATGCTGGCGTGCATTGGCCTGGGGGCGATTGCCGGGGCCATTCTGCTGCCGCGCCTGCGCCAGCGGCTCGACGCCGACCGCCTGATGGTGGCCGCCAGCCTGACCTTTGCCCTCACCATGCTGGCGCTGGCGTTCGTGCGCCACGTCTGGCTGCTCAACCTGTTTGAGTTCTTCACCGGCTTCGCGTGGATTGCGGTGCTTTCAACGCTGAACCTCGGCGCGCAGCGCAGCGCCGCCCGCTGGGTGAAGGCCCGCGCGCTGGCGGTGTACCTGACGGTGTTCTTCGGCTCGATGACCGCGGGCAGCGCCATCTGGGGGCAGATCGCTTCCCGCTTCGGCACCCCGACCTCGCTGGTGGTCGCCACGCTGGGGATGGTGCTGGCGAGCGCGACGGTGTTCCGCTGGAAGCTGGGGAAAGATCCGGATCTGAACCTCGACCTGAGCGGCCAGCCGCTGGACGGCGTGGAGATCGATCTGCCCAACGAGCGCGGCCCGGTGCTTGTATCGCACGAGTACATCATCGACCCGAACAACACCAAGGCCTTCCTGGAAGCCGTACACGAGCTGCGCCGGGTGCGCCGCCGCGCCGGGGCGATGAGCTGGGCGGTGTACGAGGATATCGAGCGCCCCGGCCTGTTTATCGAGACCTTCCTGATGGGCTCGTGGATCGAGCATCTGCGCCAGCAGGAGCGCCACACCATGAATGACCTCCTGCTGCAGAGCCGCGTTCTGGCTTTTCATCAGGGCACAACATCACCGGCAATTCGCTACCTGGTCGCGCCGGTATAACCCTAACCATCACCTGCACAGGAACACACTATGGCAACGTTTAAGGCAAAAGACGGCACGCAGATTTACTACAAGGACGGCGGCGCGGGCAAACCGGTTCTCTTCAGCCACGGCTGGCCGCTGGACGGCGACATGTGGGACAGCCAGCTGAACTACCTGGCCGAGCGCGGCTTCCGCGCCATCGCCTTTGACCGTCGCGGCTTTGGCCGCTCGGATCAGCCGTGGAACGGCTACGACTACGACACCTTTGCGTCCGACATCAACGACCTGATTACCACGCTGGATCTGCGCGACGTGACGCTGGTGGGCTTCTCGATGGGCGGCGGCGACGTAACCCGCTACATTAACAACTACGGCAGCGCGCGCGTGGCCGGCCTGGCGCTGCTGGGCGCGGTGACGCCAATCTTCGGCAAATCCGACTCCTTCCCGCAGGGTGTGGATCAGAGCGTGTTCGACGGCATTCGCGACGGACTGCGTAAAGATCGCGCCCAGTTCATCAGCGACTTCGCGACGCCGTTCTACGGCATCAACGCCGGACAGACCGTTTCCGCCGGAGCCCTGACCCAGACGCTGAACATCGCCCTGCTGGCGTCGCTGAAGGGCACCATCGACTGCGTGACCGCGTTCGGCGAAACGGACTTCCGCCCGGATATGGCGAAAATCGACGTGCCGACGCTGGTGATCCACGGCAGCAACGACCAGATCGTACCGTTTGAAAGCACCGGCAAGCTGGCGGCGGAGATGATCAAAAACGCCACGCTGAAGGTGTACGACAACGCGCCGCACGGCTTCGCGCTGACCCACCAGGACCAGCTCAACGAAGATCTGCTGGCGTTTGTGAAGTCGCTGTAATTTTTTCCAGGCCGGGTAAGGCGCAGCCGCCACCCGGCGCTTTCGCTCCGCCAGCGGCACGTAACCAGTGATCGCTGAGACAGGACCTGCAGGCTGAAGGTGCGCGCCTCAAGCCTCGTCTGAGGTAAACACCATACCCGCGTAGGGCTTCTCCCGACACGCCGCCAGCCGCGCGGCGAGGCTGCCCACGTGCAGCTCCAGCTTGTGCCCGTCCGGGTCGAGAAAATAGAACGACGCCCCCTCGCTTTTGTTCTGCTTCCAGACGGTGACGCCCGCCTGCTCCAGCCTTTGCGAGAACGGTTCAAAATCCGCTTCCGCCACGGTAAACGCGTAGTGGGTGTAGTCGCTCTCCTGCGGCGGCACGTACTCGCGAGCCTCATCGTACGACAGGCAGACCCACAGGTCGCCACAGGTGAGATAGGCCCCGGTATTCCAGCGGGCGTGCAGCGTCAGCCCCAGCAGCTCGTGCCAGAAGGTGACGCTTTTTTGCAGGTCGCTGACCGCGAGGGTCAGATGGTTGAGAGATTGCAGCATGACGTGCCCTTTTGTTTTTCTCGCCGGACGTGATACGGTAAAAGCATGAACATAAACCACGCCGTGCTCACCGTAAACCGCTGGTGGCTGCCTTCTTAAAGGCGGCACGGAGTAGTTTTCCCCATTTTCAGATAGCCGCCGAAAGGCGGCTTTCTCACATCTAAGACCCCTTTCGGCATTACAACGTTAAGGAGTCTTTATGAACACGCAAACCATCCTCACCGGCGACCGCCCAACCGGCCCGCTGCATCTTGGCCACTTCGTCGGATCGCTGCGCCAGCGCGTGGCGCTCCAGCAGACGCACAGCCAGTTTGTGCTGATTGCCGACCTGCAGGGGCTGACCGACAACGGCAGCAACCCGCAGAAGATCCGCGACAACATCCCCGAAGTGCTGGCCGACTACCTCGCCGCCGGCATCGACCCGAACCTGACCACGATCTGCCTGCAGTCCGCCCTGCCCGCCCTCGCCGAGCTGACGATGCTGTATATGAACATCGTTACCGTCGCCCGCGTGGAGCGTAATCCGACGGTGAAAAACGAGATTGCGCAGAAGGGCTTCGCCCGCTCGCTGCCGGTCGGGTTTATGGCCTACCCCATCAGCCAGGCGGCGGACATCACCGCGTTCAAGGCCGAGTGCGTGCCCGTCGGCGACGACCAGCTGCCGATGATTGAGCAGACCAACGAGATTGTGCACAAGATGAACAGCCTGCTGCCCGCTCCGGTGCTGCGCCACTGCAAGGCGATGCTGAGCGACACCAGCCGCCTGCCCGGCATCGACGGCAGCGCCAAGATGTCGAAATCGCTGGGCAACACGCTGCACCTTTCGGCCAGTGAAGAGACGATCCATCGTGCGGTCAGCGCCATGTACACCGACCCGAACCACCTGAAGGTGAGCGACCCGGGGCAGATTGAGGGGAACGTGGTGTTTACTTATCTCGACGCGTTTCATCCGGACAAGGACAAAGTGGCGGCAATGAAGGCGCGCTATCAGGCAGGCGGGCTGGGTGACCGGGTTTGCAAGAACGAGCTGGAGGGGTGCCTGCAGGAGCTGATTGCGCCGATGCGGGAGCGGAGGGCGATGTATATGCGTGATAAGGGAGAGCTGATGGCGATGCTGAAGCGCGGGACGGAACGGGCGCAGGGGGTGACGCAGGCGACGTTGAGGGAGGTGAAGGTTGGGCTGGGGGTGCCGGTGTTTTGATAAAGTGAGTTGATTGAGATTGAGCGGTGGAGTGCGTGGGATAGGCATGAAGCCGCGTATTATCTCATTTAGATAATATTAATGCCGTTAATAATTCTTAATCTATCGTTTAGATAAAATAAATTGCTTTAATCGCATAAATATCACATTGATATTATCCTTTATAATACAATTAAAGGGATACTATGGCTGATGTAGAAGATATAGCCCGAAGGTTATGCAACATAATCGCTTCTCCTGATACAGTTACTGGGCTTATAAATGGAGGGCTATCTGTACCGTTAGATTATGGATATCTGGTTTATGGTATCTTTGACACGGATACAAGATATGCTCGTGAAACTCAAAGAATACGAATGTTCACTGCCATAAAAAACGACATCTTGAATTATGAGAATATAGTCAACGCTGTAAAAATCATATTTAAAGAATTCAATAGATATTTAACTGAAGCGGAGCAGGATAAATTATACAGAACTGTAACAACTTCAATTGCAGGTAGAATATCAACAAATATTATTGCATCAACTATCGCGAAACATGTTATTGAAAGAACGTCTTTTACGTTTGTTGTTTTTAAAGGGAAAGGCAACCCAATCACGGCACTGAGCACACTCCTTTTGTTTGGGGGAATGGCTGAACGATCAATTAGAACATCTGACAGACTCAAATCAGATGCACCGGAGGTATATGAACTTCTGAGACACAGAGACTATGACCTACTTTATTTTCTGTTCGCTGATGCCGTCCAACCCTTTGTAGATGCTATCCATGCAGGTTATTCAGAAGGAAAGCCTGTATTTAATCAAATCATGAAAAAAGTTAATGAAAAACTAAATACACACACTACGGCAGGTGTGTATGAATAAGTTTATCATCCCAATTATAAACCTGCTTCTTTGCTCATATTTAGTATTAGCCTATATCCTTTGCTGGGTTGAGTTCGAAACCTGGCATGATAAAACAATCGCCTTTTGCATCATTACCATAAGCGCTTACATTATTTCATTAGTAATGAATAAATTACTGCCAGGAAAGATACATATTTTTGGCGGGTTCCTGGATGTGTTATCAGGCCCCTTACTGATCATCGGTGCATTTGCTTGTATAGCTGTCCTTGAACCATGGCCGCTGAAAATTATTGGCTTGTTCATATGGGTCGTGGCGATGTTGCACCTACCTTCTTTTGTAAAAAAAGATGAGGAATAATCATGTCAAATCCAGCATATCTTTGGTTAACCGATGCTAATGGCTCACCAGTCCCAGGAAGTTCCATGGTGTCCGGTAGGTTAGGCGCTATTGAATTAAAGGCGGTCGCTCATCACCTCACCATTCCTGTGAGTGGAAATACAGGCCGACTAACAGGTACCCGTGTACATACACCGATTGCCGTTCAGAAAGAGTTTGATAAAACAACACCAGTTCTCATTAGGGCACTGTGTGAAAACCAAACGCTAAAATCGGCTACGATCAAAATGTATCAAATTGATGATGCAGGAATCGAGAGAGAATATTTCAACATTATTCTGGAGAATGTAAAAATCACGGGTATCACGCCCAATCTGTTCCCGGGTTCTGGAACAGGAACACATACAGAGACGATCGAGCTAAGATATGAGGCAATCACCTGGAAACACTGTGACGGAAATATAGTTTACAGAGATGCCTGGAATCATATGGCGATAGCCTGAACCGACTTTAACATTTCTCGGGCCGAGGTAACGTTGTGCCTGCCGGTCCGACCAAGCGGAGCACCGCCGGGAAGCGCTAG
Source organism: Enterobacter sp. E20 (assembly GCF_000801755.2). Lineage (NCBI taxonomy): Bacteria > Pseudomonadati > Pseudomonadota > Gammaproteobacteria > Enterobacterales > Enterobacteriaceae > Enterobacter > Enterobacter sp. E20. The sequence goes on along the minus strand of NZ_CP012999.1, from coordinate 563,309 downwards.
CGATGATTTCTACCGCTTTAAAGGAGAGCATCATTATGGAACCCACTCTCTCTCAAGTCATTGAGGTTGTTCGAAACTCCTCAGGTGAGCATCGTAAACCTATCGATAGCAATACGTTGATTGAGGCCGATTTGCATATTTGCGGTATCGACGGGGAAGACCTACTGGAAGACTGCGAAGAAGCGTTTGGCGTTCAGCTTGCTACGGAAGAAGATGGCTACAGGAAAACGTTCTCTCTCGCGGAGAATGAGTATCTGTTTACGGGTGAAGGCATAGACTTTTTTGGCATCTGTCGATTTAGCCGCTGGGTACGTGGCCTACCTATAAATTATCATGTCTTAACATGGAAGCAACCTATCTCAAAAACAATAAAAATTGAGATAGTTTTAAGTGATGATCTATACTATCTCAAATTCATCAAATTTTGAGATAGCGACATGGCAATCAAAAGACCACCGGTACTTATTCCATTTTCCCAACTCACCGGAGTGGTTCTGGAACTCCACCAGCACTATAGTCATATCACAGATGATTAAGATTGTTATCTTCCACTTGCCGAATTAAAATGGAATACTTTGACGCAACCCAATACATGTACTACGCCTCCTTGTTGTCATATTCTGGCCGAAGCACCAATTTCTACAAACCTTCATTCTACGACATTTATTATATAAATACTTGCTTATACATTCCGCGGTGTATATTTAAATTTAATAAAGTTATTTATTTACTTGCTTTATAAGAAATTAAATTTAAAATGATGATATCAAATATTAATTTCAAAATAATTGAGAGATAGCCCATGAATAATATAACACCCATACTTATAAAAAAAAGAATAATGAAACCCCATAAATCATCAATCTCTCCTGAACTGTGTGCGCGAAACGTATTGACGTCAAGTCATTGGGATTTTGTGGAACTATGGTTAAAAAGAAATGAAAAAGACGAAGCTTTATTTTATTGGAATCAAGCAAGAATATTTAATCAAGCATCATTAGGATTACCTAGCCTCTCCGCACCTTTATTACATTATTACTCATTTATGAATGCTGCAAAAGCATTACTTTCGTCAAAAGGAATATCCTTTTCTTCTCATCATGGGGTATGTAAAGCAAGAGGCGATTCATATACAAACACCGATTTATCAACAATCGGTGTGCATATTAAAAACTCTGGAATTACACCGTCAATTTCAGATTATTTCTGCGATGAGGATACAGAAATAAAATATAGTCTTCGTGATCTTTTTTATAACCTGCCTTATATTCATCGAACATATTGCTTAACATATCAAATAGAAAATGATATGTTTATACCTATAAAAAACGCTCAATTTGTTCGAGACGCCCCATCTGGAAATGCTTTTTTCATTGCGACATTATCTAAAGATTTTTCATATGACGGCATTGCAGAACAATTACCTGATCATTTTCAGTTATATGGAAGCAATGAAAATAGAGAATTTAATATTAGATCATCCGACTCAATAGAATGTACATTCTCTGAATGCACAAATTCTATAGAATTAGATACTCTGTCACATTTTCATAAGCGCATTAGAAAGGATTTATTCTATATAAACGGAACTGAGACACTTTGGTATATTAAAGGCACAGCCAGTATGAACCAGCAAATAAAACGCTCACCTATAACCATTACTTTAGCGGCAATGCACTGCTTAAGTGAATTGAGTAGGTATAATCCATTAAAATTAATGGAAATTTTAAATGGGGAGGAAAACTGGATTCTTGCTGAATTCATACAGCAATCTCCCACACAATTTATCGATGAGATATCTTCAGAAATCACTGGTCATCAATTTTTAATACCTAACGTAAGGTCTGCAAAATAATGAATATATATATAGCCTGCGCTTTGACTCATGTGCCTAGAGAACTATTTACAGAGTATTGCAATTGGATACATTATATAGCTCAGGCATTATCCCCAAACCATAATGTTCAATATGCTTTACTAAACAGTGATCCTCAGTTAGCAGCAAAACCAGAAAGTAACAAATCTCGTCTTTGCTATATTTGGGATAGAGAAATGGTTGAAAATGCCGAACTAGTAATTGCAGAAAGCAGTTTCCCATCGACAGGTCTAGGTATTGAACTTCAGATTGCGGAACATAAAAACATACCTATCATTTTGTGTTATAAAGATTATGTAATTAATAGATCTAAAACTGTTAAATATGAGAACCCCGATCACTCATCTCATCAGTTACAAGTTGGTGAAGGATATATTTCACATATGGCCTTAGGACTACCTAACGTTTTAGAAACAATATTTTGTGAAGATATCGATAAAACCTGCAAAAAAATAATAACATTAGTAGATGTATTGAATCGTAATTAGAAAAAACTTTATTTTATAAAATTAATCTAATATATCCGTTATGAGCGAAATCCTTAGTTCGCTCATAATGTTTTATAACTCCATCCGCTTTCATTAAGTTAGTCGAGAAATCATTAGTTTCATTATAAATTAGCTACTTAGAATAACCACGACCTAAAACCAATGAATTGACACATCAGAATCATCTATCATACATTTCCTTATCGCTCATTCGAGTAATCAACCAGGCATAATGAATTCATTACCACCCGATATTATCAAAGGGTTGTTAAAGTACTTTCCAATCACAACCTATTTTGTTACATTATAACAAAATATGAGGTAATCATGAAAACGACTCTGTATAAAGATTTCACATTCGAAGCCGCACACCGGTTGCCTAACGTCCCTGATGGGCATAAGTGCGGACGCTTACACGGGCACTCATTCGTTGTTCGCCTTGAGATCACCGGAGAGGTGGATAAGCACACTGGTTGGATTATTGATTTCGCTGAACTGAAAGCTATCTTCAAACCGACTCTGGATCGCCTGGATCACTATTATCTAAACGATATTCCTGGCCTTGAGAACCCAACAAGCGAAGTACTGGCTCAATGGATCTGGAATCAGATTAAGCCACAATTATCAATTCTAAGTGCAGTCGTGGTGAAAGAGACATGTACTGCAGGATGCATTTATCGCGGTGAATAGTAGACAAGGAATAGCAGGTGCTATTCCTTGCTAAATCAGGCCAACTCGCGAATAAAGGCTGCAACCATACTTGAGGCTCCCTTGCCCGCAGGATAAATAATATCCTTGCGACAACTAGCCACCGCATAAAATGCCTGATGCTTTGAGCTGCTACTAGCAAAGATAAAATAGTCCGCTTTTCTGGCGGCATTCATCAATGCATCAGTGGCAACATGATCATTGTTGAGCTCAATTGACAGTTCCGGATACAGTTTTATCAAAGCGTCTTTACCACGCCGAGCCGCGCTTTCCGTGAGACTGTAAATCACCAGTTTTTTCCCGCTGAGATCGCGATGTAACGGAGAAGCCACACCTGCTGGCGTGTTTTCTGTCGGGAAAGTATTGCCTGCATTCTGCCCTAGATAAAGCCGTTCAACCATGCGCGCCAGAAGTTGCATACTGGTATCCAGTCGCTCCCAGCGACGCACCAACATCTCCTGGATGTTAACCCAATACTGTAATCTACGAGCATCATCACCACACACACGATCGAACAAAATCTCTGCGATATCAAGCGCATATTCCAGCGTTTGTGATGATTCATTTTTCGCACACAGCATCTCGATGGCTTCAAGAGCGTCGTGATATTCCTTATGGCTGAAGGTACCAGAGAGTAGTGCATCGAGGATAATACCACCTAAGCGGACATCCTCTACTGAACTAACCCCCTCTAGAGCAAGCAGCATCAACCATTCAGACCATAAAGAAGACGAGACGTTGATGTCATACTCAATGAGCCATTGCAGCATGTTCGGTATCAAGAAGCGTAAAATTGCTTACCCATGGAGATACCAACCAGATCGGCTCTGGTTGCAGAATCAATCCCACCAACTGGGCACTAAGCACCTCTCTCAGGACTCTCTGCCCAGTTGCACCATGGAGGAAAATCTGGCGCTGGTTGGCTTTCATCATCATTGCACCATCTCCGCCAGTTCAATACGCAAAATCAGCTTATCTTGCTCACGTCTCGCTTCTCCCAATCGCGGATACCGGCGACGGCTGGAAACTGGCACAGCGAATGTTTCAGGAGTCAGGGCTGGCCCTGCGCTGTAATGATGACAGTTTTATCTGGACCTGCGAGGTTCGGGTTCCACAAAAGAAAAGTAGTCAGTTGAAAGGGTTTCTGATGGAGGATCCTGGGCTGGTGCTTGGAGAGAAAGTGCCGGTGAATAATCCGTGGCTGAAGCTGGTACCCGCTCAGGAATAACCATGATGCCCTCATAGGGTCTTCGCTGCTCCTTGCAAAACTGTATGCACAACGGCCAAAAACGCAATAACACCAGAGCGAGCGTAATAATTATTTCGTATTATTTAATTTCCGAGGATTAAATTAGGTTAGCAGTACGAATAAATATTAATAACACCACTAGCTAATCAAATGATATTGATAGAAAAATCCAGCCCAGACACGCCAGAATCTTTGTATCTTATCGAAATGTTATCCGCGACGCTGGCTGAGATTACTGGCGATAGCGGAAAGACTAACTTTAACGTCGATACCATGAAATCTGATCGAGCGCTGTGGGTAGTGGCAAAAGATGAAAATGGCGAGGCTATCGGTTGCGGGGCGATCCGGCCAATATCTGAAGATATTGCTGAATTGAAAAGAATGTTTTCCGTCAATAAAGCATCCGGAACAGGTACAGCATTGCTCCGGTATCTTGAAGGTGAAGCAAAGTCGCTTGGATATAACGAAATCAGGCTAGAAACCCGTAAAGTTAATACCCGCGCAGTTGCTTTTTATGTAAAGCATAACTATCAACGCATCGCTAACTATGGCCCGTATGTGGGTAAAGATAAGGCTGTTTGCTTCTCAAAGCACTTATCTCTCTAGGAGATTTGAAAGCATCAGTGCAGCGGCAGCGTAACGTAGCGGCAGAGAAACCGCGCCTCATGCTGATTGTCCAGCCGTACCTGAAAGATATCGTGTGTATCCTGCGCGGATGCATCCTCACGCCACGCCAGCAGGCCCTGTTGGTTCATGCGGATAATAATCTGATCGGGCGTTTCGCCCTGATTCAATGCTTCGACTACCTGTTGCAGGGGAAGTGGTAGCGTCTGAGCAGGCCACATCACTTCAACGCTTACGAGCTGGCGGTGTGTCCGGGGTAACATCGGTAGTTTCCTCCATGGCTAGAATTTCGCGGTTAATTAGCCATGAAATAGGGACGTTTTTCACATTTGCAAGTTTTGCCGAGAGCCCCACTTAAAGGTCGATACGTCTCTGGTAGTGAAGTCTCTTCCCAGACAAATCCAGATAGTCTGCACCAAGCGCCTGAGGATATGTCGATAAAAAGCATTTTTTTAAACATATAGCCAAAACATGATTATGCCATCGACACGTTGCGGCGATATGTCGATAAAACACGATTTTTTAAACATGATGCCGTGACATGCTTATAGCATCGACATATGATGTCTATATGTCGATGAAATCGGTTTTTATAAACATATGAACTGGAATCCCGAAGCCCCTTACAACGATCTGCCAAAACTGCCGCCTGATCTGCAGCAGATAGAAACACGCAATGTACTAAAAGCTTGTATAAATGCGCGCGCGGCAATTGCAGAGCTGAAAACGGCGGGTGAGTTGATCCCCGATCAGGGATTGTTGATTAACATTCTCCCGATGCTGGAAGCGAAAGATTCCTCACGCATTGAGAACATCGTAACGACCAGCGATCAGCTCTTTCAGTATGCTGATCGTGCAGACGGAGCAGATCCAGCAACCAAAGAAGCATTGCGCTATCGTACGGCGCTTTATGATGGTTATACCCATCTTGTGACCTATCCACTTTGCACAAACACCGCAATCGCTATCTGTACCAAATTACGCGCAGTTCAGACCGATATAAGAAAAACACCGGGCACGGTACTGCGCGATCAGAATAACAGCGTGGTATATACGCCCCCAGTGGGTGAAGATACTATCCGTAACTTATTGGCGAACTGGGAGCAGTTCATACATGGCGATGATGATTTAGATCCATTGGTGAAAATGGCTATTGCACACTATCAGTTTGAGTGCATCCACCCTTTTCCGGACGGGAATGGACGAACAGGTCGTATCCTGAATATTCTTTACCTGATTCAAAATGAATTACTTTCACTACCTATCCTGTACCTGTCCCGCTTTATTCTGGAGAGACGTAGTGATTACTACACGCTCTTGCGTAGGGTAACAGAGGAAGGAGACTGGGAATCGTGGATATTATTTATGCTGGAGGCCGTAGAAAACACGTCCCGATGGACGACTGACAAGATTGCGGTTGTTCGGGCATTGATGGCAGAAACGACCGAGTATGTACGTGAGAAACTACCAAAAATTTATACCTATGAACTTATCCAGGTGCTCTACGCGCAACCGTATTGCCGGATCGATAACCTTGTTGAACGAGGTATCGCTAAACGCCAGACGGCATCAGCGTATCTCAAACAGTTAGTCGAGATAGGCGTGCTGGAAGAAATGAGCGTTGGTCGCGAAAAGCTGTATATCAACACCAGGTTGGTACAGGAATTGAATCAGTAAAGCTTATTGGTTCCACAGATCACCACTCCTGGTCCCAGCTATCAGACGATTTGTTTTAGCCCCTCCGGCTTACGACCTGAAGCTTAAGATCCAGAGCGGCAAGCATCTTAAAGAGCGTACCTAGACGGGTCCCCTCAGGATGGTTCTCAAACTCTGAAACCGTTGATTGTTTCGTGCCCATACTTTATGCAGTTTCACGTTGGGTCAGCTTACGTTGCTTGCGTGCATTCTTGACTGCCTGAGCCAGAATTTTGGGTGAGGTTACGTTCATTTTATCCCCCACGACTGATATTTTGAGTATATCCCCTTTGGGGGATAAATTTTTAAATGCGCACAGATTCACTGTCGTATCCATATACATCTGTATCATCTCAAAAGACATCGTTAACGGCACTGCGCTGAAAACTGAGATTGACCGCCAAAAAACCTATCGACATGCTCCCAAATATGGTGATAAATTCCTTTCTTTAACATATGGCGAAAATATGCTTATGGCATCGAATGTATTGGCTATATTTTGATAAAAACTGTTTACATAACATATGAGCGGGATGCTGAAAACGTGTCCCCTGTCTTCACGCCGATGTGATCTAACATTTTTATGGTTGAAGGCTATTCCTGTCTGACAAATCACTTTACACTGCCCAGCAGTAAGTAACCCGACCTTACTCAGAAGAAAGATATATGTTTCTTCGCTCATTGCAGAGCGATCAGTTTCCTTCAAGCCATTTTGTGGCAAGAACTGACGTTACTGCCACTAAATAAAGTTAAAACTTGGGTGTGATTATTTATATAATCTTAAAATTCAAGGGCCTTTATGAAATTATTTATTAACGGAATTATTCACTTGTATCACCTTTTTATTTTAGCTTCTGAAATACCAACATCCATATTTATTAAAAAACGCAAAAATATTATAAGACATCAGTTTGATATGATACCTTGGGATATTAACATAGATGTAGAAACGCCTTCGGTATAAGGTATGTATATGATTTTGTCATTTTCTTTGTGCATTTTTAACATGTTATCTCTCGAGCGAAAAAAAACATCAGGGTGGTATTTGTTGATGTATACACCAGATTTTTCTATTTTTTCGAACGCGTAATCACAATAAACGCTAACGTGCTTTAGGCGAGTTGAAATATCGTTAATAGGTCTGATGTCACCTTTTAATATTTTTGCCCTATAATTCGAATCGACTCCGACAATTAGAAAGTCACATGATTCTTTACAAGCTAGTAAATAGTTCCTGTGACCTTTATGAAAAAGATCGAAAATTCCAGACGTATATCCAATTATCATATGCTACCTAAATTTTTTATTGCTGATTTTTTTAAAAATAAACAATCCAATTCGCGATAAACGCCCAAATAAATATTCAAACTCAACGTGGATGTGGTGCACATTAACTCATCATCCAGCACGGATTTTATTGATTCTAACTGTGTAATAATTAAATCCGTAGGGTCTTGTTGAGCGCTTCCGATACCAAAGATAGGAATAAAAATGCTTTCAAAAGAGTCGTTGATACAACTCTTTATTGAATAGGAAATTATTTTTTTTATAGCAATAGCGTCGTAACTTATTGTATTGTCTGTATTTTTTTTGATCGCGATCGCGTGAATAACACGCTTCACACCATGTTTTTGTAACTTCAAAGGTTGCGAGGAAATGCATGTCCCTAGATTAAAATCATTATATTTGTTATGTGCTCTTTTAAAACGAACAATATTTTCATACAATGGATCAGATATAACATTCCCAACATCATCCTTTGATGATGCCATATTTCTTACCCTGCCAGATATTGATGTACTTGAAAAGCTAGCTAATTCTAAATCACTATTCTCAGACGTTACAATTACTTGAATATCCCTTGTATCTTCTATCGATCCAAAATATGAGAATATATTTATATTTCTATAGCTTAGAATCTTATCAACACTTACCTCATTGACTATTTTATTTTTTGACGATGCTGGCATCTTCATGAAAATAAAAAACAAAAATAACAAACCAATAAGTTCTATTGATGCCAATATAATTGTTATTGACGCACCTTTCCCTTTTAGAGACAGTAATAAAGCACTAACATAGTCGGGCAATAATGGCATAACTTTGCCAAGAAAATCCGAGAATGGAACATATTCAATAAAAAAATAGAGAACTGTAAACAAAAAAGTGGTGGTTATATACTGAATGCATTTACCAAATAAATTCTTATCTTGACTTATTTTTTTCTTATAGAATAAAAAAGAATAATAGATGTATTTAGGATTTATTTTATATAGTATAATAGACAATAAGATAATTAACAGAGTAATAAAAACACAATAAGTGAGCATAAGATGTTAACTTCAAAGGAATTTACATGTTATCATGGTACCACATTGAGCGCCATTCCGTCCATAATAAATAATGGATTTAATTTGAGTCAATCAAATGAGGATTGGTTAGGGCATGGCGTATATTTTTTTACTGATGGTATATCAGACCCTTTAAAAAATGCAATTGAATGGTCTAAAAATAAAAGTAAAAACGATGATATCTGCATAATAAAAGTTAAGGTAAAAGTCGATGATTCAGAAGTTTTAGATTTGAGAACCACCAAAGGTTTAAATGTATATAATTTTCATAGGGATAGTATCATTGATAATTACTATGATGTATTAGCTAAGAGACGTGACATCACTATAAAAAAAAGAAAAGATACCAGAGTAGATGATTGTACTATTATGGATATCTTACAGCAGACATTAAATTATAAAGTAATTATACATAATGTTTATATAAAGAATTATCACCAAAGAAAACTTGCATTAGAGTCAAGCTATCCAAATAGTACTGTTTTATGTGTTAATGACCTTTCTGGCATAAATATTATTGATGTTATAAATATTTAAATTTGAAACCAATATACTCTACTCCTATAGGAGTGAATTTAGGCAAATAGAATATCAAATATTTCAATATGCCAATTTAGTAGATTATGAATCTGTTACTAGTCGACCTATCAACTCCGCGCTCTTAGTTGATGGTCAAATTTAACTACTCATGGGAGGGCTAAGCTAGGCCATAGCCATTATTTTAGTTTACATAAATGCCGAGTTGTTTTATCCCTATAATCCTCTGTTATAAACATTTCTTCTCCAATAATGCCTAAATGCCAGCATCCCCCGACTCCACCTCATCCTGCGCGGCCATCAGAACCAACTCTGACTTTGAAATCAGCAGATCTTTCGGCTTCCCTCCTCTCAACCTGCGATTAGCCGAGCCAAACCAGATAGCCAGTCCCCACGGCGTTTTGCGTTCCTTGAACAGCGAGAGTATCAACCTGACAACCTTGAGAGGCCGCGCTTTCTCATCCAGAACATAATCCGGATACAAATCCTCCCCGTCGACCTTCAGCGAGAATATCTTCCCAGCCGCTTTCCAGCCTTTCGGACCAGCATCAGGATCGGCGGAACGAAAGGCCGCTTTTGCCGATAACTCAGACGCTGTCAGCCATTCCGAGTCGGCCAGTATTCTGGCTTTCAGCTCTTCTAGCTGCCGGTCATTGCGTTCCTGGAAGCTCATATGGTCGAGTGCGCCTCCCGGCGACTTTTTAAAGCCATACGGCACCACATGCCTGAACCGGTTTGCATCCAGATAATCCGCCCACCACTGCATCATCTCCCGACGTTCTTCGAGATGCTGCGCCTTATGGATATACGCCGCACGTACGCGCTTGCGCTCCTGATGGCTCATCTGGCGTTCGACCGCGTCACTTGACCACAGACCCGACTCCACCAGCGCGCTACAGGCCATGGTGCGAAAACCGTGGCCACAGACGTCTTTCTGGGTGTCATAGCCCATCACCCGCAGCGCTTTGTTGATAGTGTTTTCACTCATCGGTTTGCGGTAGTTATGATCGCCGGGGAACACCAATTCAGTTCCCGGTCGGCAGTGCTGTCGCACCTCGTGGAGCAGTTCGATGGCCTGATGTGATAGAGGCACCAGGTGTGGAGATCGCATCTTCGCACCGCGCGCAGAGTACTTAACGCCGGGGATCGGCTCACGCTCGGCGGGGATTGTCCACATGGCGTTATGCAGGTCTATTTCATCCCAGCGGGCAAAGCGCAGTTCGCTGGAGCGGATGAATAACAACAACGCCAGCTTTACCGCCAGTTGAGTCAGCTTACGTCCTTTGAAATCGTCGATTCTTTCCAGGAAATCAGGGATAAGATTCAAATCCAGCGCTGGATGGTGACGTACTTTGGGCGTGGAGACCGCGCCGGTTAAATCGGATGCAGGGTTATGATCGATAATGCCGTTCTGGACAGCGTAGCGCATCACACAGGCGGTACGCTGCTGGAGACGAGAAGCGACATCCAGTTTGCCAGCTTTCTCCACCTCTTTGATGGGTACCAGCAGGTCTTTGACCTTCATCTTAGTGATGTCACAACTGCCGTTCGTGGGAAAGACGTAAAGCTCGAAATAACGCAGCACCCGCTTTTTATGTTCTACCGACCAGTTCACGTTGCTGGAGACCCATTCGCGCGCTACGGACTCGAACGTATAAAGGGGCTCTCCACCTCGCTTTTCCTCTCTGCGTTTTTCCGCCGGATTAATGCCTTCTAAAATAAGCCTTCTTATATCCGCTTGCTTCTCCCTTGCCAGTGCCAGAGAAATGAGCGGATAAGGGCCTAATGCCATACGGTTCTCTTTGTTTCCAAAGCGAAATTTCAAATACCACAGCTTAGATCCGCTGGGGTTCACCTGAATGTAAAGACCGTGACAGTCAGAGAGCCTGTATGCCTTGCCAAGCGGCCTGGCATGCCGGATTGCGAGATCTGTAAGCGCCATTTGGGGGTCACTCCTCTATCGAACCGGGTTTGCCCCCTTTTTTGCCCCCAAATCGCGTGGATGTCAATGGATGAAAAACGACCAACATGGAAAGACCACAAAATAAATATGGTTATTGTTCAAAAATAAATTATCTTTGAATTACAGACGGATATGGACGAATTCGGATGAGAATGGACACAAAAAAAGCCACCCTTAGGTAGCTAATTATTGCATCACTTGGTGCCGAAGGCCGGACTCGAACCGGCACGTATTTCTACGGTTGATTTTGAATCAACTGCGTCTACCGATTTCGCCACTTCGGCACTGAAGGGGATGCGGAAACGTTGTGGATTATACCTGTCGCGCGCCGCCATGCAAGCGACGACGCGCGAAACCCGCGCTAAGTGCCCAAAAAACCAGCGCCCTTTGTCACTCCAGCTCAGACACCGCCAGCCGAATCACCCCCGCCGCCTTCTGCTCCGGCAGCGCCAGCACCTTCGCCCACATCTCCTGCACCATATCGCAGGAGAGCTTCTCTTTGCCCGCCGCCTTCTCCGGCATCTGCAGCAGCTGGATGTCCTCGCCGTACTTATCGGCAAGTGCCTTCATAATCGGCCGCACGTCCTCGACAGCCGCCTCGCGTTCTGCCTTTGTCACGGTGTGGCGGTTTTTGCCGTAGGCCGCGCGCATCATGTCGGCGTCGGCCTGCATGCGCCGCGCCATCAGGTCTTTATCCAGCATGCGCATCGGGTTCACGCCGCCCTTCACCGTCGGGTAGAGGAAGCGGAAGCAGGCGTCGTCGCTCACCTTCTGGATGGCGGCAGTCTGCTCCATGTTGATGGTCATGTAGTTCACCACGTTGGCGTCCGGGGCGTTTTGCAGGCGCGACATCTGCAGATGCAGGATCTGCGGCTGGATGGTGTCGATAATCTGCTGCTCCGGCTCGCCCGCTTTTTGCAGGGCGGCCATCTGGTCGAGGATGCGCTGATGCAGCGCGGGCTCCTGCTCCTTAATCACCTGCCAGGCGGGCATTGCGTTAAGGGCGGAATCCATCTGCCGTTCCGGAGCGCGCTGCCTGTCGAAGAACACCCAGAACGCCACGGCGGCGGCCACAACAACAACCATCACGGTACGGGTCCACGTTTTATTCATCTCGCATCCTTATCCTTGAATTGTGCCGGTTTACACCGGCACGCCGCTGTGGAAGCGAAACTCGTGGTCCGGTGTCGAGATAAGTGTGGCTTCAATTTCGCCAAAAAGCTTTATGCGCGGTGAGATATCGTCGTCGCTCACCTGCCGGGCCAGCGTCAGGTAGTCCTGATAGTGGCGCGCTTCCGAGCGCAGCAGCGAGAGATAGAACTTCTGCAGGTCATCGTCGAGGAACGGGGCCAGAGCGGCGAAGCGTTCGCAGGAGCGGGCTTCGATGTAGGCGCCGCAGATGAGCTTGTCGATCAGCGTCAGCGGTTCGTGGGTGCGCACGTCCTTCAGCATCCCTTTGGCGTAGCGGCTGGCGGTGATTTTGACGTACGGAATATCGCGGGCCAGCATCGCCTCGCGCACCTGCCAGAAGTGGTGCAGCTCCTCTTTAATCAGCAGCACCATGCTGTCGATGAGCGCCTGGCCCCACGGATCGTCGGTTTTGGGCATCACGCTTTTGCCAATCTGCTTATGCAGGGCGATGAAGTCCGGCTCCGGGCCGTCGCGGAAGGTGAACTGTTCGTAGGGTTTGAGCCAGTCGAGCAGCGCGTCGGCACCGCTTTCGTCGGCGACGTATTTACGCACCAGCAGCAGCGCGGTCTGGGCGGCCTTGAGCTCGCACACCATGTGGTCGGTGAGCAGCAGCGGCAGGTTCGCCGGGTCGCGGGCTTTATCAATCCATGCTTGCGGGGTCGGGCACTGGAGGAAGTTGAGTACGGGGGCGAGTATCTGCGGGTAATCCATGGTTCTGCCTTGAAAAAGCGGTGGCGCGGGCCACCGCCTGAAACGCTTAGTGACGCACGCCGTCGTCGTCTTCGTCGACGAAATCTTCGTCGTCGCCTTCTTCGCCGTCTTCACCGTTAGGATCTTCGAAGTAGGTTCCCCAGCCGTCGTATTCCACTTCAAACTTCTCGGCCAGGTTCATCAGCTGTTCTACTTGGGCGTCGATCAGCTCCGCCTTCAGGGCGCCTTCGCTCAGGATGTCGCAGCAGATGACGGTGTCGCCCTCTTCCACTTCCAGCTCTTCCGGCTCGGTCACTTCGTAACCCAGCTTGAAGGCTTCCACGGCCAGTTTTTCCAGCGCGTCGAAATCATCCGCAGAGAAATGGTGCTCGATGGTGTACAGCGCGTCCGGATCGCTACCGTCTTCCAGCAGTTCTTCAATAATCAGACGCGTCTCTTCGCGTTGCTCTTCCAGGTGTTCCGGGTTTGCCATGGCTCAATCCTCTTTAAAGTGCGGCAGATACTTCTATTTTCACACACGGACGGGTTTGCCTCCACCTTTGTAAGAAAGAATTGTGAAACGGGGTTGCAAATGAATAATTACACATATAAAGTGAATTTTAATTCAATAAGTGGCGTTCGCCATGCGAGGATAAAATGTCCGATTTATACAAGAAACACTTTCTGAAACTGCTCGACTTTACCCCTGCACAGTTCACTTCTCTGCTGACCCTTGCCGCACAGCTCAAAGCCGATAAAAAAAATGGCAAGGAAGTACAGAAGCTTACCGGTAAAAACATCGCGCTCATCTTCGAAAAAGACTCGACCCGCACACGTTGCTCTTTCGAAGTTGCCGCATTTGACCAGGGCGCGCGCGTCACCTATTTAGGGCCGAGCGGCAGCCAGATTGGGCATAAAGAGTCAATTAAGGACACCGCGCGCGTGCTCGGGCGGATGTACGACGGCATTCAGTATCGCGGTCACGGCCAGGAAGTAGTCGAAACGCTGGCGCAGTACGCGGGCGTGCCGGTGTGGAACGGGCTGACCAACGAGTTCCATCCGACCCAGCTGCTGGCGGACCTGCTGACCATGCAGGAGCACCTGCCGGGCAAGGCGTTTAACGAGATGACGCTGGTCTACGCGGGCGATGCGCGCAACAACATGGGCAACTCGATGCTGGAAGCGGCAGCGCTGACCGGGCTGGATCTGCGTCTGGTGGCTCCGAAAGCCTGCTGGCCGGAAGCGAGCCTGGTGGCGGAGTGCAGCGCACTGGCGGAGAAGCACGGCGGGAAGATTGTCCTGACGGAAGACGTGGCGGCAGGCGTGAAGGGCGCGGACTTTATCTATACCGACGTCTGGGTGTCGATGGGCGAAGCCAAAGAGAAGTGGGCGGAGCGGATTGCGCTGCTGCGCGGGTATCAGGTGAATGCGCAGATGATGGCGCTGACCGGCAACCCGAACGTGAAGTTCCTGCACTGTCTGCCGGCGTTCCATGACGACCAGACCACGCTCGGCAAGCAGATGGCGAAAGAGTTCGACCTGCACGGCGGGATGGAAGTGACGGACGAGGTGTTTGAGTCGGCGGCGAGCATCGTGTTCGACCAGGCGGAAAACCGGATGCATACGATTAAGGCGGTGATGGTGGCGACGCTTGGGGAGTGATGGACTCTTCTGCGGTCTGATGCCCTCACCCCGGCCCTCTCCCACAGGGAGAGGGAGTAAACCCGATTAGCTAATCAGCATCTTCACCACAACCTTGCGCACCTGCGCAGGCGCGCCCAACGCGCACAGCGGCTTGTGCACTTCACCCGGCCAGAACACCACAAAATCCCCTTCGCTCAGCACCACGGTTTTCTCCTGCTCGCCTTCCGGCAGGAACGCGATGTCTTTGTCCGCCAGCCAGTCGGTATCCGGCGTGCCGTGCGGCAGGGTGCTGAAGGTCATCCCCTCCTGGCCCTTCATGATTATCTGGATGTCCAGATAGCGCGCGTGGTACTCGGCGCGGCGATCGGCGAACGGCTGGGTCATATCTTCCGAGACCAGATAGAACAGGCTGTTGCCATTGATGTCGTGCTTGCCGAGCGGCGTGGCGTCAGTGACGTGGGCTTTAACGTGCTCAATCGCCTGGCGCAGCGCGTCAGGCAGCCAGGGCTGCAGATGGTGGATGTTGCCGATAATCATGTGAAATCCCTCTATGTAAAACAACGTTTCATTTTTATCTTTTATACGAGAGTTAAGACTGCCATACCAGCCCTTTTTCGAAGAGGTTTACGCGAGCGCATGTTTATCGGGAAAGGTGTTAATTCACTGTTAATCCTGTCCAGGCAATTATGCAGGGGTTATGCATAACCTCGATCAACGCTTATCGGACGACTCTTCTAACCTCTTGATCATGCTCTCTAATTAACAAAACCCGTTGCCGTCTCACACTTTACTGTTTTGATAATTTGCTCTAAAAAACCATAATTATTTATTGATTTTCCTTAAGTCGAAAATAGTTAATTACGTTAATTGCATAGCCATTCTTGCTCATGATATTTTTCATTTAAAATCAGATACATAACAATGTATTTCAAAAGATTAAAATCTACAAAATAATAACAACCTCGAATAATGCCAGCGGATCCTGCTTAGCTATTCACCCCTCAATAATATGAAATCAATCATTATCTGATGCGAATCATGCAAATGAAAACAAACCCCTTAATATCCGGTTTCGCGTGAGCAATATCACAATACGGATTATTTAACTGCCTAGTATGAATCACGAAATCAATTGAGCTTAGCCGCCATGAAATTAAATGCATCACATGGCGCATGCCCTTTTTATTCTGAAAAAAAAAGTTAAAGGAATAATTATGGAAAAGCATTACGTCGGTTCTGAAATTGGTCAATTGCGTAGCGTTATGCTGCATCGTCCTAATTTAAGTCTGAAACGTTTAACGCCATCAAACTGTCAGGAGCTGCTTTTCGATGACGTTCTCTCGGTTGAGCGGGCGGGTGAGGAGCATGACATCTTCGCCAACACGCTGCGCGAGCAGGGTGTGGAAGTCCTGCTATTGACCGACCTTCTGACACAAACCCTTGATATTGCAGAAGCGAAAGCCTGGCTTCTGGATACCCAAATCTCTGACTATCGCCTCGGCCCAACCTTTGCCGGCGACGTGCGCGGCTGGCTGGCGGATATGCCGCACCGCGAACTGGCGCGCAGATTAAGCGGCGGATTAACCTACGGCGAAATTCCGGCGGCCATTAAAAATATGGTGGTGGATACCCACACGGCGAATGATTTTATTATGAAGCCGCTGCCGAACCATTTATTTACCCGCGATACCTCGTGCTGGATTTATAACGGCGTCTCTATTAACCCAATGGCGAAACCGGCCCGTCAGCGTGAAACCAATAACCTGCGGGCAATATATCGCTGGCATCCGGCGTTTGCCGACGGCGATTTTATTAAGTATTTCGGCGACGAGAATATTAATTACGACCACGCCACGCTAGAAGGCGGCGACGTACTGGTGATTGGCCGCGGGGCGGTATTAATCGGCATGTCCGAGCGCACGACGCCGCAGGGCGTGGAGTTCCTCGCCAACAGCCTGTTCAAACACCGCCAGGCCGAGCGCGTGATCGCCGTTGAGCTGCCAAAACACCGCTCCTGCATGCACCTCGACACCGTGATGACCCACATCGACGTGGACACCTTCTCCGTCTACCCGGAAGTGGTGCGCAAGGACGCCCAGTGCTGGACGCTCACCCCGGACGGACGCGGCGGCCTGCTGCGCACTCAGGAAACCGACCTGCTGCACGCCATCGAGAAAGCGCTCGGCATTAACCAGGTGCGCCTGATCACCACCGGCGGCGACGCCTTTGAAGCCGAACGCGAGCAGTGGAACGACGCCAACAACGTGCTGACCATTCGCCCGGGCGTGGTGATTGGCTACGAGCGCAACGTCTGGACCAACGAGAAGTACGACAAAGCGGGCATCACCGTGCTGCCTATCCCGGGCGATGAGCTCGGACGCGGTCGCGGCGGCGCGCGCTGCATGAGCTGCCCGCTGGAACGCGACGGAATTTAAAGGAGCCATCATGGAACGAAAACCCACTCTGGTTGTGGCCCTCGGCGGCAACGCGCTGCTCAAGCGCGGCGAGCCGCTGGAAGCCGAAATCCAGCGCCAGAACATCGAGCAGGCCGCGCGCACCATCGCCGGATTAACAGAACAGTGGCGCGTGGTGCTGGTGCACGGCAACGGGCCGCAGGTCGGGCTGCTGGCGCTGCAGAACAGCGCCTACGACAAAGTCACGCCCTACCCGCTGGACGTTCTCGGCGCCGAAAGCCAGGGAATGATCGGCTACATGCTCCAGCAGGCGCTGAAAAACCATCTGCCGCAGCGCGAGGTGAGCGTCCTGCTCACGCAGGTGGAAGTGGACGCTGCCGACCCGGCCTTCAGCAACCCGACCAAATACATCGGCCCGGTGTACAGCGAAGCCCAGGCGAAAGCGCTCGCTGCGGAAAAAGGCTGGATGTTCAAGGCCGACGGCAGCTACGTCCGCCGCGTGGTGCCGTCACCGCAGCCGAAGCGCATCGTCGAGAGCGACGCCATCACGGCGCTGATCCAGCGCGATCACCTGGTGATCTGCAACGGCGGCGGCGGCGTGCCGGTAGTGGAGAACGCCAACGGCTATCGCGGCATTGAGGCGGTGATCGACAAAGACCTCTCCGCCGCCCTGCTGGCGCGCCAGATCGAGGCCGACGCCCTGCTGATCCTGACCGATGCCGACGCGGTGTACCTCGACTGGGGCAAGCCGACCCAGCGCCCGCTGGCGCAGGTAACGCCGGAGCTGCTCAGAGGCATGCAGTTCGACGCCGGATCGATGGGGCCGAAAGTGGCCGCCTGCCGCGAGTTTGTAGAAGCCTGCAACGGCATTGCCGGGATCGGCGCGCTGGCCGACGGCGCTGAGATCCTGGCGGGCGAGAAAGGCACGTTGATTCGTAACTGAGTCGTTTTCCCCTCACCCTAACCCTCTCCCTAAGGGAGAGAAGACGATTACACCCTCTCCCCGTGGGAGAGGGCCGGGGTGAGGGCATCAAACAGCAAATTTTAAAAAGGATTTACCCATGACCATCAACCTGAAAAACCGCAACTTCCTGAAACTGCTGGACTACACCCCGGCGGAGATCCAGTACCTGATCGACCTCGCCATCGAGCTGAAAGCGGCCAAAAAAGCCGGACGTGAAAAGCAAACCCTGGTCGGGAAAAACATCGCCCTGATTTTTGAAAAAACCTCCACCCGCACCCGCTGCGCCTTTGAAGTGGGCGCGTTCGACCAGGGCGCGCAGGTCACCTATCTCGGCCCAAGCGGCTCGCAGATCGGCCATAAAGAGTCGATGAAAGACACCGCCCGCGTGCTGGGCCGCATGTATGACGGCATCGAATACCGCGGCTACGGCCAGGCCATCGTCGAAGAGCTGGGCGAGTACGCGGGCGTGCCGGTGTGGAACGGCCTGACCGACGAGTTCCACCCCACGCAAATCCTCGCCGACCTGATGACCATGCTGGAGCAC
The DNA here is from genome assembly GCF_000801755.2 of Enterobacter sp. E20. Classification (NCBI taxonomy): domain Bacteria; kingdom Pseudomonadati; phylum Pseudomonadota; class Gammaproteobacteria; order Enterobacterales; family Enterobacteriaceae; genus Enterobacter; species Enterobacter sp. E20. The sequence goes on along the minus strand of NZ_CP012999.1, from coordinate 544,371 downwards.
GCGCCGGGCAAAACCCTGCCGGAGCTGAGCTTTGCCTATCTCGGCGACGCGCGCAACAACATGGGCAACTCGCTGATGGTCGGGGCGGCCAAGATGGGGATGGATATCCGCCTCGTCGCGCCGAAATCCTTCTGGCCGGAAGCCGGGCTGGTTGAGCAGTGCCGCGCCATCGCCAAAGAGACGGGCGCGCGCATCACCCTCACCGACGACGTGGAAGAAGGCGTGCGGGGGACCGATTTCCTCTACACCGACGTGTGGGTCTCCATGGGCGAGCCGAAGGAAGCCTGGGCCGAGCGCGTCAGCCTGATGAAACCGTATCAAATCAACGCGGACGTGATGAAGGCCACCGGTAACCCGAACGTCAAGTTCATGCACTGCCTGCCGGCGTTCCACAACGAGCACACCAAGGTGGGCCGCGAGATCGAGATGGCGTACGGCCTGAAGGGGCTGGAGGTGACGGAAGAGGTCTTCGAATCACCGAACTCCATTGTCTTCGACGAAGCAGAGAACCGCATGCACACCATTAAAGCGGTCATGGTGGCGACACTCGGCGACTAATCACCGCCCGGCGCGCCGCGGGGTGCGCCGGGTTTAAGGAGAACATCATGGGCAAGTTTAAGTTTCCCTCCGCTTACACCATTCTCTTTTTCCTGATTGCCGTTGTGGCGGCGCTGAGCTGGGTCGTCCCCGCCGGTCAGTACCAGATGGCGTTGAACGAAACCCTCGGTAAAGAAGTCCCGATTGCCGGAACTTACGCGCACGTGGCGGCGCATCCGCAGGGGCTGGTTTCCGTCCTGATGGCGCCCATCGCCGGGCTGTACGATCCGGTCTCCGGCCAGGCCGGGGCGATCGACGTCGCGCTGTTTATCCTGATCATCGGCGGTTTTCTCGGGATCGTCACCAAAACCGGGGCGATTGACGCCGGGATCGAACGCGTAACCACCCGGCTGCGCGGACGCGAAGAGTGGATGATCCCGATCCTGATGGCGCTGTTTGCCGCAGGCGGCACGATTTACGGCATGGCCGAAGAGTCGCTGCCGTTCTACACCCTGCTGGTACCGGTGATGCTGGCCGCCCGGTTCGATCCGGTTGTCGCCGCCTCTACCGTGCTGCTCGGGGCGGGGATCGGCACGCTCGGCTCTACCATTAACCCGTTTGCCACGGTGATCGCCGCCAACGCCGCCGGGATCCCCTTCACTAACGGCATCGCCCTGCGCGTGGCGCTGCTGGTCATCGGCTGGGTCATCTGCGTGGCGTGGGTGATGCGCTACGCCCGTAAGGTGCGCCAGGATCCGTCGCTGTCGATCGTCGCAGACAAACAGGAAGAGAACCGCGCCCATTTCCTCGGCGACAAGGGCGAACAGTCGCTGGAATTCACCCCGGTGCGCAAAATCATCCTGGTGATTTTCGCCCTCGCCTTCGCGGTGATGATCTACGGCGTGGCGGTGCTGGGCTGGTGGATGGCGGAGATCTCAGCGGTGTTTCTCGCCAGCGCGATTATCGTCGGCCTGATTGCCCGCATGAGCGAAGAGGAGCTGACGTCGACGTTTATCAACGGCGCGCGAGATTTGCTGGGCGTCGCGCTGATTATCGGCATCGCGCGCGGTATCGTAGTCATCATGGATAAGGGCATGATTACCCACACCATTTTGCACAGCGCGGAAGGGCTGGTCAGCGGGTTGTCCACGGTAGCGTTTATCAACGTGATGTACTGGCTGGAGGTCGTGCTGTCGTTTCTTGTGCCTTCTTCATCCGGCCTGGCCGTTCTGACGATGCCGATCATGGCGCCGCTTGCCGATTTCGCTAACGTCAACCGCGACCTGGTGGTGACGGCTTACCAGTCGGCCTCCGGCATCGTTAACCTCGTCACGCCCACTTCTGCCGTCGTGATGGGCGGGCTGGCCATCGCCCGCGTGCCCTACGTGCGCTATCTGAAATGGGTGGCGCCGCTGCTGGGCATTTTAACGGTGGTGATTATGGTGGCGTTAAGTCTGGGTGCCTTGTTGTGATTTGCCGGATGGCGCTGCGCTTATCCGGCCTACGGATCGGTGCGGTGCCACCGGTTATTTCAGGAACTGATATGGGAACTATGATGGATTACGAAGAGTACTCTCCCAAAGAGCAACTACAGCTGACGGTTTGCCAGCGCCTGATCGCAGAAAAGAGCTATCTCTCTCAGGAGGAGATCCGCCGGGATTTGCAGGAGCGTGGTTTTGAGACCATCAGCCAGTCCACCGTTTCACGTCTGCTTAAATTGCTCGGCGTCATAAAAATTCGAAATGCCAAAGGGCTAAAGATTTATTCGCTGAATCCCCAGCTGCGCCCTGCCCCCGACGCCGCGCGTACCGTGTCCGAAATGGTGGTCAGCGTCGAGCACAATAGCGAGTTTATCCTTGTTCATACCGTCGCCGGATATGGCCGCGCGGTGGCGCGTATTCTGGATTATCACCAGCTGCCGGACATTTTAGGCGTGGTGGCCGGCAGCAGTATCGTCTGGGTCGCTCCCCGGGTCGTGAAGCGCACCGCACTGGTGCATAAGCAAATTAATTATTTACTCAGAACGCATTAATATTCATAAAGAACCGTTTGCATTGAGTAAAGCGTGCATTAAATCGCTTGATCCGAAAAGCGAGCTGCGTATAATGCCCGACAATTTGCCGGGAGGAAGCATGGTCAAGCGTGTACGACATAACGTCTTACCGCGTCTGAAATCAGACGCTGGCCTGCCGTTTTTCTTCCCGTTGCTAAACCTATTCCCAGAGCCCCTCATTTGAGGGGCTTTTTTTTGCCCGGCGTCAGGAGATAAACATGAATCCGCTTTATCAAAAACACATCATTTCCATAAACGACCTCAGCCGCGAAGAGCTGGAACTGGTTCTGGAAACCGCGGCAAAACTGAAGGCTAATCCGCAACCGGAGCTGCTGAAGCACAAGGTGATTGCGAGCTGCTTCTTCGAAGCCTCGACCCGCACCCGCCTCTCCTTTGAAACTTCCATGCACCGCCTGGGCGCGAGCGTGGTGGGCTTCTCGGACAGCAGCAACACGTCGCTGGGTAAAAAAGGCGAAACCCTGGCGGACACCATTTCAGTGATCAGCACCTACGTCGACGCGATTGTGATGCGTCACCCGCAGGAGGGCGCGGCGCGCCTGGCGACCGAATTTTCCGGCGGCATTCCGGTACTGAACGCCGGTGACGGTGCCAACCAGCACCCAACGCAGACCCTGCTGGATCTGTTCACCATTCAGGAGACGCAGGGCAAGCTCGAGAACCTGAATATCGCCATGGTCGGCGACCTGAAGTATGGCCGCACCGTCCACTCCCTGACCCAGGCGCTGGCGAAATTTAACGGCAACCGCTTCTTCTTCATCGCGCCTGACGCGCTGGCGATGCCGCAGTACATTCTCGACATGCTGGACGAAAAAGGCATTCAGTGGAGCCTGCACGCCAGCATCGAAGAGGTGATGAGCCACGTGGATATTCTCTACATGACCCGCGTGCAGAAAGAGCGTCTGGATCCGTCCGAATACGCCAACGTGAAGGCACAGTTCGTACTGCGCGCCAGCGACCTCGAGGGCGCGCGCGACAACATGAAGGTGCTGCATCCGCTGCCGCGCATCGATGAGATCACCACAGACGTGGATAAGACGCCGCACGCCTGGTACTTCCAGCAGGCCGGAAACGGCATCTTCGCCCGCCAGGCGTTACTGGCACTGGTTCTGAATCGCGAATTGGCACTGTAAGGGGAAACGACCATGACACACGATAACAAACTCCAGGTTGAAGCCATCAAGCGCGGCACCGTGATTGACCACATCCCTGCGCAGGTGGGCTTTAAGCTGCTGACGCTGTTCAAACTGACCGAAACCGACCAGCGCATCACCATCGGCCTGAACCTGCCGTCGGGCGAGATGGGCCGCAAGGACCTGATCAAAATCGAGAACACCTTCCTGACCGACGAGCAGGTCAACCAGCTGTCGCTGTACGCGCCGGACGCCACCGTCAACCGCATCGACGAGTATGAAGTGGTCGGCAAATCCCGTCCGAGCCTGCCGGATCGCATTGAAAGCGTGCTGGTCTGCCCGAACAGCAACTGCATCAGTCATGCTGAGCCGGTTTCTTCCAGCTTTGCAGTGAAAAAACGCGCCGATGACATCGCGCTCAAATGCAAATACTGCGAAAAAGAGTTTTCTCATTATGTGGTGCTGGCCAACTAATTGAGGTTGGTAATGAAATCCCGGCTGTTATAATGGCCGGGAACATTCTTAACGCTGTAATTCTGGAGAAAACATGAGCAAAGTACTCGCGACGGAAAATGCACCAGCGGCTATCGGCCCTTACGTTCAGGGCGTTGATCTGGGTAGCATGATCATCACTTCCGGTCAGATCCCGGTGAACCCAAAAACCGGCGCGGTGCCGGAAGACGTCGCGGCACAGGCGCGTCAGTCGCTGGAAAACGTGCAGGCTATCGTTGAATCTGCCGGTCTGAAAGTGGGCGATATCGTGAAAACCACCGTTTTCGTGAAGGATCTGAACGATTTCGCGACCGTTAACGCCACTTACGAAGCGTTCTTCACCGAGCACAACGCCACCTTCCCGGCGCGCTCCTGCGTGGAAGTGGCCCGTCTGCCAAAAGACGTGAAAATTGAAATCGAAGCGATTGCAGTACGTCGCTAATTCGCGTTGGCGATAAAAAAAGGCAGCCCAGGCTGCCTTTTTTGTTGCTTGCTACTGATTCCGCGTCGCCCTGAGCAGCGTCTCCAGCGGATAGACCGCCGCAATCACCACCTCGTCCTTAACCTTCGCTGCGTTATCCAGCTCGCTCTGAATTGACGCTATTTCTTTATCATCCAGCGTGCCCTGCCGCGCCACCAGATCCGTCAGCCTCAGGCCAATGGAGGCCAGCTTATCCACCTCCTGGATCACCGGCTTCATCGCCTTAAGCTGATAGCTGTTTTCGCTTAGCGCCAGCGCGTCGCTGGTGTTGCTCTGCCAGCGGTTAAAGACGTGGCGCAGCGCGTCGGCGCTTTCCGCGTCTTCCGCATCGCTCACAAGGCGGTCCGCCCATTTGTTCATCTGGCGCACGGTGGCGCTTTCGGCATTCAGCGCATCGGCGAAGCGGTTGAGCGGTTCGAACTGATGATAATTTCCCGCCTGAAACTTCAGGTGCTGGCGGGTGTAATACTGCGCGGGCTCTACAGCCTGAGCGAGGATCTGCAGCGGCAGCGTGTCGGCATTACCGGCAAGGCGCGTGAACTGCACCTGCTGCTGGGTATGCTGCTGCAGCCCGACGGACACCGTCGACCAGCTGTCCATCGCCTGCAGGCGGGTGTACATGTTGTCGACGTCGTTGACGTCCTGCGCCGACCACAGCCGCTCCGCCACCGCAAAGGTGCGCGGCCAAAGGCGGATATCCAGAACCGGCGCCACCACGTTTTCCGCCCACAGCGCGGCTTCCCCGCCGAGCAGGTTGGCCTGATTCGCCACGTCCGGCACGACCGGCGGAACGCCTTTCGGCACCGCGTCCAGACGCGTGCCGCTGATTGGGTAACGCGTATTCCCCACCAGGAAATAGCCGGTGAGTTTGTCGTTATCAACGGAAACCACCGGGCGCGTCTCGCCCATCCAGGTGTCGACGGTGAACGTCACCTGGCTGTCATCGCGCCATTCAATATCCTGCACCGCGCGGCGCGATTTCCCGGCAAAATCAATAAACCCGCGCCAGCCTGCCTCCCCTTTCACCAGCGTGAAGCTCCCCTCCACCGGCTTGCCCTTCAGGCGCGGCATGGAGAAGGCCCAGCTCTGGACGCTGTCGCTGTCTGCAATCACATCCACGCCGTTCAGCCCCTGCGGGACAATTTCGTTGCGGTAGTGATAGGCGGTGGACTGGGGCTGGTCGAGATAGAAGCCCGTCGAGAGAATGCCCTTGTAGCCGTTCTGCGCCACCTGCCCCAGCGCGTCCTGCCCCTGCCAGGACTGGATCAGAATGCTTTTCGGCAGGTCGGGATGGTAGATCTCGTCCCAGCCGACCATCTGACGGTGATGCTTCTCAAGGATCGTTTCCAGCCTGCGGTTGAAATACGCCTGCAGCGCGTGGCTGTCCGCCAGCCTGTTGTCGCGCATGAAATTCTGGATCGCGGCATTCGCTTTCCACTGGCTGTCGTCGACCTCATCGCCGCCGATATGCAGATACGGATCGGGGAAGATCGCCGCCAGTTCGCTGACCATCGCGTCAGCAAAGGCGTAGGTTGCCTCTTTAGTGGGATCTAACACCGGCTTCAGCACGCCCCAGTGGCGCTCCATGGCGTACGGCCCCGGGGCGCTCATCAGCTCCGGATAGGCTACGGCAATCGCCGAGGCGTGGCCCGGCATGTCGATTTCCGGCACCACGCGGATACCGCGCTCGGCGGCGTAACGCACCACCTCGCGCATCTGTTCCGGCGTATAGAACAGCCCGTCGCTGGCAAGCTGCGTCAGCTTAGGGTAGCGCTTCGAACTGAAGCGCCAGCCCTGATCGTCGGTTAAGTGCCAGTGCAGGACGTTGAGCTTCGCCGCGGCCATGCCGTCGATCTGGCGCTTGATATCCGGCAGCGGAATAAAGTGACGCGCCGGGTCGAGCAGCAGCCCGCGCCACGGGAAGCGCGGCGAATCTTCAATGGTGACCCACGGCAGCGAGGTGTTTTCCGCCCCGTTCTGCATCAGCTGGAGCAGGGTTTCCATGGCGCGCAGCGCGCCGAAGCGGGTGTTGGCGGAGATATCGACGCCGTTAGCATCCACCGTGAGCCTATAGCTTTCATCGCTGTCCGGCAGCGGCAGCGGCTTGACCTTTTTGGTAATCGCGATACGGATGGTCGGTTTATCTGGTTTTTCAGCCTGAGGCTGCAGCGTCCAGCCGGTTTGCAGGGCCATGCGCTGGCGCAGGCGGTTGACGGCGTCGCCGAGATCGTCCCCGCTGACGCTAATGGATACGTTGTTGCTGAGCACCAGCGCGCCCTGGGTCGTCGGGCGTTCAACCTTGGCAGGCCAGGGCATCAAAGGGAGATCGCCTGCCGGGGCGGCAAACGCAGAGGCGCCGAGCATCAGCCCGGCGGTTAAGAGACTGTACCGTAACATGAATGTTCCTTATCTGACGGGCCAAATATACCCGTCATACTTCAAGTTGCCTGTGCGTTGGCTGCACTCGTTCACCCCGGTCACTTACTTATGTAAGCTCCCGGGGATTCACTCCCTTGCCGCCTTCATGCAACTCGAATTATTTAGGGTATAAAGACAAAACATTCTGTTAACATGCGCTCAATTTGTCGTCAAGCGAATGCGCCGACGGAGATCACAGGTTGTTGAATTTGTGAGGAAAGCCAGCCCCCTCTCCCCAAATGAGCGAGGGTGAAAGGCGACACCGAGCGGTCCCCTCTCCCTTTCAGGGAGAGGGTTAGGGTGAGGGTAAAAAATTACTGCCATCCATACCGACGCGCATAGAATCCTTTCACCATCTGCGTCAGCACCATATAGCCCGCGAGGATCGCCGCCAGCCACGGGAAATAGCTCAGCGGCAGCGCCTGAAGCTGCAGGTAACCTGCCAGCGGCGAGAACGGCAGCGCGATGCCGAGCGCCATCACAATCCCCGTCATCACAATCAGCGGCCACGCGGCGCGGCTCTGGATAAACGGAATGCGGCGGGTGCGGATCATGTGCACAATCAGCGTCTGCGACAGCAGACCTACCACGAACCAGCCGGACTGGAACAGCGTCTGGTGTTCCGGGGTGTTGGCGTGGAACACAAACCACATCAGGCAGAAGGTCAGGATGTCGAAGATGGAGCTGATCGGCCCAAAGAACAGCATAAAGCGCCCGAGATCCGCCGGATTCCAGTGCTGCGGCTTCTGGATCTGCTCGTCGTCCACGTTATCAAACGGGATAGCCACCTGAGACACGTCGTACATCAGGTTCTGGATCAGCAGATGCAGCGGCAGCATCGGCAGGAACGGCAGAAACGCGCTCGCCACCAGCACGCTGAAGACGTTACCGAAGTTGGAGCTGGCGGTCATCTTGATGTACTTGAGCATATTGGCGAAGGTGCGGCGCCCTTCGATAACGCCCTCCTCCAGCACCATCAGGCTTTTTTCCAGCAGGATAATATCCGCCGCTTCGCGGGCGATATCCACCGCGCCATCGACGGAGATACCGATGTCCGCCGCACGCAGCGCGGGCGCGTCGTTGATGCCGTCGCCCATAAAGCCCACCACGTGCCCTTCGCGCTTGAGCAGGGTGACGATCCGCTCTTTGTGCATCGGCGTCAGGCGGGCAAACAGCGTGGTACGTCGGGCAAGCTTCGCCAGCTCATCGTCGGACAGGTGCTCAATATCGCTCCCCACTACCACGTCGCCCGCGTCCAGCCCTACTTCATGGCACACTTTGGCCGCCACCAGCTCGCTGTCGCCGGTGAGAATTTTGACGGTAATACCGCTCGCCTTCAGCGCTTTCAGCGCCGGCGCGGTGGTCTCTTTCGGCGGATCGAGGAAGGCGATGTAACCCTCGAGGATCAGATCGGATTCGTCGATACGCTGATAGTCACCCTCGCGCGCGGGCAGGAACTTGCTCGCGACCGCCACCACGCGCAGCCCCTGACGGTTCAGGTTGTCGGTGACGCGCTTGATGCGGCGCAGCATGGTGTCGTCCAGCGGCACGATGTCGCCGTTATAGCGAACCTGCGTCGACACGTTGAGGATCTCCTGCAGCGCCCCTTTGCAGATCAGCTGATGCACGTCCGTCTGCTCGCTCACCACCACCGACATGCGGCGGCGCTCGAAGTCGAACGGGATCTCATCCACCTTCTGCCAGCGGCCGGAGAGCGAGCGGGCGGATTCCTCGTCCACCCCTTCCAGCACCGCGACGTCGAGCAGGTTTTTCAGCCCGGTCTGGTAATGGCTGTTCAGCCACGCGCTGTGCAGGACGCGCTCGCTGGTTTTGCCGGAGATATCGGTGTGGTTCTCCAGCACGATTTTGTCCTGCGTCAGGGTGCCGGTTTTATCGGTGCAGAGGATGTCCATCGCGCCAAAGTTTTGAATGGCGTCGAGGTGTTTGACGATCACTTTCTGTTTAGAGAGCTTCACCGCCCCGCGCGCCAGCGTGGAGGTGACGATCATCGGCAGCATTTCCGGCGTCAGGCCAACGGCCACGGAGAGCGCGAACAGGGCCGCCTCCCACCAGTCGCCCTTGGTGTAGCCGTTGATCAGCAGCACGATCGGCGTCATCACCATCATAAAGCGAATCAGCAGCATGCTGACGCGGCCAATCCCTTTCTGGAAGGCGTTTGGCTCGCTCTCCTGCTCGCTGACGCGCCCGGCAAGCTGACCAAACCAGGTGTCGCCCCCGGTGGCGGTGACAATCGCCTGCGCGGTGCCGCTGACCACCGTGGTGCCCATAAAGCACAGGGTGTCACATTCAAGCGGGTTCATCTGCTGCGGGTCGCGGCTGCGCGCTACCTTTTCAACGGGCAGGGATTCCCCGGTCAGGGAGGCCTGAGCGACGAACAGATCGCGCGCCTGGATAATGCGTAAATCCGCCGGGATCATGTCCCCCGCGGCCAGCTTCACCAGATCGCCCGGCACCAGCTGGTCGATAGGCAGCTCCACCCAGGCGTTTTCGCCGAGATCGTTAATCACGCGCGAGACGGTCGCGGTGTTGCTGACCATCGCCTTCAGGGCGTCCGCCGCTTTGGTGGAGCGGGCTTCCTGAATAAAGTTCAGCAGCGTGGAGATACCCACCATCAGGGCAATGACGCCTGCGGCAAACAGATCTTCCGTCGCGTAGGAGATGAGGCCGAGCACGGTCAGCAGCAGGTTGAACGGGTTGCGGTAGCAGAGCCACAGGTGCACCCACCACGGAGACGGCTTTTGCGCCGGGATCTGGTTATCGCCGTGCACGGCGCGGATTTTTTCCACTTCGGCCGCGTTTAGCCCTTCCGGGTGTCCGCCGAACGCGCGCCAGACTTCGTTTTCATCCATCGCCGCCACGTTCAGGCAGCGTTCGGTCAGGGACGCGGGGATCGCCGCCCCCGCCATGTTTTTGGCGTTTGGCAGCGGGTCGCGCTGAACAAGACGGTGTGGCAGGTGGCGACTCAGCAGGGCCTGCAGCTGCCGGGTGATATTTTTAAACATAGTCATTCCTCCGCATCCGCCTGGGCGGACGCAGCAATTCCTTCAGGCGTGGCAAAGCCGTACCTGAGAGGCACTTAATTTTTCAAGCAGGAACGTTTAAGACGTTGCTGCCTCACGCCGGTGAGACAGCAAAAGCTGGCTTACCGGAAAGAACGCATTCTCCCGTTCAGGAGAGGTGTGGGATCGGGATCCATGAAGCCTCCGGTAAGTAAAAAAACAGGGTGTCGCCGCGCAGTACGGGGATTTAGGCATACCCTTTATGACGATTCGGGCGGTATTATACCCCCCTGCAAATAAACCGAACGTAAACCAGACTTTGCCCATAGCGAAATCGCGCTATAGCATTAGGCTCAATTCACTACATTGTCGTTGTTACAGGGAATACAGCATGCAGAACCGCCTAACGATTAAAGACATCGCGCGTTTAAGCGGCGTGGGGAAATCGACCGTCTCACGCGTGCTGAACAACGAAAGCGGCGTCAGCGAACGCACCCGCGAGCGCGTTGAGGCGGTCATGAATCAGCACGGTTTTTCCCCTTCCCGCTCCGCGCGCGCCATGCGCGGGCAGAGTGACAAAGTCGTCGCCATCATTGTTTCTCGTCTGGACTCTCTGTCTGAAAATCTCGCCGTGCAGACCATGCTGCCCGCCTTCTACGAGCAGGGGTATGATCCGATCATGATGGAGAGCCAGTTCTCTGTGCAGCTGGTTGAAGAGCATCTGGGGATGCTCCAGCGGCGCAACATTGATGGCGTGGTGCTGTTCGGTTTTACCGGCATTAAGGACGAGATGCTGAAACCCTGGCAGCCTTCGCTGGTGCTGCTGGCGCGCGATGCACACGGGTTTGCCTCCGTCTGCTACGACGACGAGGGCGCGATCATTACCCTGATGCAGCGCCTGTTTGACGAGGGCCATCGTCACATCAGCTTCCTCGGCGTCCCGCACGCGGACGTCACCACCGGCAAGCGTCGGCATGAGGCCTATCTGGCCTTTTGCAAAAAGCACAACCTCTCCGCCGTGGCCTCCCTGCCGGGGCTGGGCATGAAGCAGGGCTACGAGCAGGTCGCCAGCGTTCTGACGCCGCAGACCACGGCGCTGGTGTGCGCCACGGATACCCTGGCGCTGGGTGCCAGCAAATATCTGCAGGAGCAGCGCATCGATAATCTGCAGGTGGCGAGCGTCGGCAGCACGCCGCTGATGAAGTTCCTGCACCCGGAGATCATCACCGTCGATCCGGGCTACGCCGAGTCCGGCAGACAGGCCGCCGCGCAGCTGATCGAGCAGATAAACGGGCGTTCAGAGCCTCGTCAGATCGTCATTCCCGCTCACCTTTCGTAACCCCTCTAAAACAGATTATTGTGATCTTCGCCTGATTTCGGGAACGTTCCCATTTTCGCCGTCACGCTGAAGGAGTAGGCTTGCGCTCAGGTCATTACACCCCTCACCATCTGTCATGAGGTTTCATGATGAGTAAAGTCAAACAAGCAGATATCGATCGGCTGATCGTCCTGGTCGGCGGACGCGAAAACATCGCTACCGTCAGCCATTGCATTACCCGCCTGCGCTTCGTGCTGAACGATCCGGCCAAAGCCAACCCGAAGGCCATTGAAGAACTTTCCATGGTCAAAGGCTGCTTCACCAACGCCGGGCAGTTCCAGGTCGTTATTGGTACCGAAGTGGGCGATTACTATCAGGCTCTGCTGGCGACAACCGGGCACTCTTCTGCCGATAAAGAGCAGGCGAAGAAGGCCGCGCGCCAGAATATGAAGTGGCACGAGCAGCTGATTTCCCACTTCGCGGAAATTTTCTTCCCGCTGCTGCCCGCGCTGATCAGCGGGGGCTTAATCTTAGGCTTCCGTAACGTCATCGGTGATGTGCCGATGAGCGACGGCAAAACCCTGGCGCAGATGTATCCGGCGCTGAAAACCGTTTACGATTTCCTGTGGCTGATTGGCGAGGCGATCTTCTTCTATCTGCCGGTCGGGATTTGCTGGTCCGCGGTGCGCAAGATGGGCGGCACGCCGATTCTCGGTATCGTGCTGGGCGTCACGCTGGTCTCTCCACAGTTAATGAACGCTTACTTACTTGGTCAGCAGGTGCCTGAGGTGTGGAACTTCGGCCTGTTTACCATCGCCAAAGTGGGCTATCAGGCGCAGGTCATTCCGGCCCTGCTGGCGGGTCTGGCGCTGGGCTTTATTGAAACGCGCCTGAAACGCATCGTGCCGGATTACCTCTATCTGGTGGTGGTGCCGGTCTGCTCGCTGATTCTGGCGGTGTTCCTGGCGCACGCCTTTATCGGTCCGTTTGGCCGCATGATCGGCGACGGCGTGGCCTTCGCGGTGCGTCACCTGATGACCGGCAGCTTCGCGCCGATTGGAGCCGCGCTGTTTGGCTTCCTGTACGCCCCGCTGGTGATCACCGGCGTGCACCAGACCACGCTGGCTATCGACATGCAGATGATCCAGAGCCTCGGCGGCACGCCGGTCTGGCCGATTATCGCCCTGTCTAACATTGCACAGGCGTCGGCGGTCACTGGCATCATCATCGTCAGCCGCAAGCACAACGAGCGTGAGATCTCCGTTCCGGCAGCCATCTCTGCCTACCTCGGCGTCACCGAACCGGCGATGTACGGTATCAACCTGAAGTACCGCTTCCCGATGCTCTGCGCGATGATCGGTTCCGGTCTGGCGGGCCTGGTGTGTGGTCTGAACGGCGTGATGGCGAACGGAATTGGCGTCGGCGGCCTGCCGGGCATTCTCTCCATCCAGCCGGCTTACTGGCAGGTGTTTGCCCTGGCGATGGCCATCGCGATCATCGTCCCTATGGCGCTCACCACCGTGGTTTACCAGCGTAAGTTCCGTCAGGGCTCGCTGCAGATTGTTTAACTTCTTCTTTCGGGGCGCAGTTGCGCCCCTTCGCATTTGCAGGAACGCACTATGAATACCCTTCCTCACTGGTGGCAGAACGGCGTCATCTATCAGATTTACCCAAAGAGTTTCCAGGATACCACCGGCAGCGGCACCGGCGATCTGCGCGGCGTGACGCAGCGTCTGGACTACCTGAAAACCCTCGGCATCGACGCCATCTGGCTGACGCCGTTTTATATCTCTCCGCAGGTGGATAACGGCTACGACGTGGCGAATTACACCGCCATCGATCCGGCCTACGGCACGCTGGATGATTTCGACGAGCTGGTTGCCCGGGCGCACGAGCGCGGCATTCGCATCGTGCTGGATATGGTGTTTAACCACACCTCCACGCAGCACGCCTGGTTCCGCGAATCGCTGAACAAAGCGAGCCCGTACCGCCAGTTCTACATCTGGCGCGACGGCACGCCGGAGCAGCTCCCCAACAACTGGCGCTCCAAGTTTGGCGGCAACGCCTGGCGCTGGCACGCCGAGAGCGAGCAGTATTACCTGCACCTGTTCGCTCCGGAGCAGGCGGACCTCAACTGGGAGAACCCTGAAGTGCGCGCCGAGCTGAAAAAAGTGTGCGAGTTCTGGGCCGATCGCGGCGTGGACGGCCTGCGTCTCGACGTGATTAACCTGATTTCAAAAGACCAGGATTTCCCGGACGACAACACCGGAGACGGCCGCCGCTTCTACACCGACGGACCGCGCGTTCACGAATATCTGCAGGAGATGAGCCGCGACGTCTTCACCCCGCGCAACCTGATGACGGTGGGCGAGATGTCCTCGACCTCGCTGGAGAACTGCCAGCAGTACGCCTCGCTCGACGGCAGCGAGCTGTCGATGACCTTTAACTTCCACCACCTGAAGGTAGATTACCCGGGCGGCGAAAAGTGGACGAAGGCCAAGCCGGACTTCGTGGCGCTGAAAACCCTCTTCCGCCACTGGCAGCAGGGGATGCACAACAGGGCGTGGAACGCGCTGTTCTGGTGTAACCACGATCAGCCGCGCATCGTGTCGCGCTTTGGTGACGAAGGGGAATACCGCGTTCAGGCCGCGAAGATGCTCGGCATGGTGCTGCACGGCATGCAGGGCACGCCGTATATCTACCAGGGCGAAGAGCTGGGGATGACCAACCCGCACTTCAGCCGCATCACCGACTATCGCGACGTGGAAAGCCTGAACATGTTCGCCGAACTGCGCGCCAACGGCCGCGAACCGGATGAACTACTGGCGATTCTGGCGAGTAAGTCCCGCGATAACGGGCGAACCCCAATGCAGTGGGACGCTTCGCACAATGCGGGCTTTACCGAGGGCGAGCCGTGGATTGGCGTCTGCGACAATTACGAGACGGTGAACGCCCGCGCCGCGCTCGACGACCCGGATTCGGTGTTCTACACCTACCAGTCGCTGATCGGCCTGCGTAAAACCCTGCCGGTGCTGACGTGGGGTGATTATGAGGATCTTCTGCCGGAACATCCTTCTCTTTGGTGCTACCGTCGTCAGTGGCAGGGGCAGACGCTGATGGTGGCGGCGAACCTGAGTCCTACGCCGCAGGAATGGCAGACAGACGCTCTCAGCGATAGGTCGCAGGTGCTGATGAGTAACTACCCGGCACCGCAAACGACGTCGCTGCGTCCGTTTGAAGCCGTCTGGTGGTTGCAGCAGTAACTCTCTCTACCGGGTGCGGCTCAGCACCCGGCTTACTTTACTGTTTTTGTTGAGTAAATAATCAGATTTTTCTCTCGCGCCTTTACAATCGCTGAAGCGCCCGTCGTTTGTACTCTCGTCTTTTTACTTTGTTCTGCATCAAATAAATCGCAAACATGTTTGATGCAAATCACTATATGTAGCACTTAAAATGCACGCCGACCCAACATCTTGTATTTATCGTCTACTATTCCAACAACAAGACGGCGCTTACGCTGGCCGGAATTGTGGATAACACGAGCTGGGAACGCGGGAAGTCTTTGGCCCGGCGGGGAATACGCCCGGTTATGACTTCTCCACCTCTGTGGATAACCTGTTTTCAAAAAATGGAGTGATCATGACACCGCATGTGATGAAACGTGATGGCTGTAAAGTGCCGTTTAAATCAGAGCGCATCCAGGAAGCCATTCTGCGTGCAGCTAAAGCAGCGGGAGTCGATGACGCAGATTACTGCGCCACCGTCGCAGAAGTCGTTAGCAGCCAGATGAACGAACGCAGCCAGGTCGATATCAGTGAGATCCAGACCGCGGTTGAGAACCAGCTGATGGCGGGGCCTTACAAGCAGCTGGCGCGCGCCTACATTGAGTACCGTCACGATCGTGACGTGCAGCGTGAGAAGCGCGGTCGTCTGAACCAGGAGATCCGTGGCCTGGTGGAGCAGACCAACTCCGCCCTGCTCAATGAAAACGCCAACAAAGACAGTAAAGTGATCCCGACTCAGCGCGACCTGCTGGCCGGTATCGTTGCCAAACACTATGCCCGTCAGCATCTGCTGCCGCGCGACGTGGTCTCGGCGCACGAGCGCGGTGAAATTCACTACCACGATCTCGACTATTCGCCGTTCTTCCCGATGTTCAACTGCATGCTGATCGACCTGAAAGGCATGCTGACCCACGGTTTTAAAATGGGTAACGCCGAGATTGAACCGCCTAAATCAATCTCCACGGCCACTGCCGTCACCGCGCAGATTATCGCCCAGGTCGCCAGCCATATTTACGGCGGCACCACGATTAACCGCATTGATGAAGTGCTGGCTCCGTTCGTGACGGCAAGCTTCAACAAGCATCGTAAAACGGCCGAAGAGTGGCAGATCCCGGACGCCGACGGCTATGCGCACTCCCGCACCGAGAAAGAGTGCTACGACGCCTTCCAGTCGCTGGAGTATGAAGTGAACACGCTGCATACCGCCAACGGCCAGACGCCGTTTGTGACCTTCGGGTTTGGGCTGGGCACCAGCTGGGAATCGCGCCTGATCCAGCAGTCCATTCTGCGCAACCGCATTTCCGGCCTCGGCAAAAACCGCAAAACGGCGGTGTTCCCGAAACTGGTGTTCGCCATCCGCGACGGCCTGAACCACAAGTTTGGCGATCCGAACTACGACATCAAACAGCTGGCGCTGGAGTGCGCGAGCAAACGCATGTATCCGGACATCCTGAACTACGATCAGGTCGTCAAAGTGACCGGTTCGTTTAAAACGCCAATGGGCTGCCGCAGCTTCCTCGGCGTGTACGAAGATGAAAACGGCGAGCAGATCCACGACGGGCGCAACAACCTGGGCGTCATCAGCCTGAACCTGCCGCGCATCGCACTGGAGGCGAAAGGCAATGAAGCGGAATTCTGGACGCTGCTGGACGAGCGCCTGCAGCTGGCGCGTAAGGCGCTGATGACCCGCATCGCGCGCCTTGAAGGGGTCAAAGCCCGCGTCGCGCCGATCCTCTATATGGAAGGGGCCTGCGGCGTACGTCTGAAAGCGGACGATGACGTGTCTGAGATCTTCAAAAACGGCCGCGCGTCGATTTCGCTGGGCTATATCGGTATTCACGAGACCATCAACGCCCTGGCGGGCGATACGCATATGTACGACAGCGAGGCCCTGCGTGAGAAAGGCATCGCCATCGTTCAGCGCCTGCGCGACGCGGTAGACCAGTGGAAAGAGGAAACCGGCTACGGGTTTAGCCTCTACAGCACGCCGAGCGAGAACCTGTGCGACCGCTTCTGCCGTCTGGATACCGCCGAATTCGGGATCGTGGAAGGCGTGACCGACAAAGGGTATTACACCAACAGCTTCCACCTCGACGTGGAGAAAAAGGTGAACCCGTACGACAAGATCGACTTCGAAGCGGCCTATCCGCCGATCGCCAGCGGCGGCTTCATCTGCTACGGCGAGTACCCGAACATTCAGCACAACCTGAAGGCGCTGGAAGACGTGTGGGATTATAGCTATCAGCACGTGCCGTATTACGGGACCAACACGCCAATCGACGAGTGCTACGAGTGCGGCTTTACCGGTGAGTTCGAGTGTACGAGCAAAGGCTTTACCTGCCCGAAATGCGGCAACCACGATGCGGCTCGCGTCTCCGTGACCCGTCGCGTGTGCGGCTATCTCGGCAGCCCGGACGCGCGTCCGTTTAACGCCGGCAAGCAGGAAGAGGTGAAGCGTCGCGTGAAGCATTTGGGGAATGGGCAGATCGGGTAAGTTCTGCGCAGGGTTCTCCCCCTCACCCTACCCCTCTCCCTCAAGGGAGAGGGAACTCTTCCCCCTCTCCCTGTGGGAGAGGGTCGGGGTGAGGGCATCAGCGCGCACAAATTCTCTGGACATTTTCTATGCGATATCATCAATACTACCCCGTCGACATCGTCAACGGCCCCGGCACCCGCTGCACCCTGTTCGTTTCAGGCTGCGTCCACGAATGCCCCGGCTGCTATAACAAAAGCACCTGGCGCTTAAATTCCGGCATGCCGTTCACCGCCGAAATGGAAGACCGGATCGTCAACGACCTGAACGATTCGCGCATCAAACGTCAGGGGATTTCCCTCTCCGGCGGCGATCCGCTGCACCCGCAAAACGTGCCGGAGATCCTGAAGCTGGTGAAGCGCATTCGCCGCGAATGTGCAGGCAAAGATATCTGGGTCTGGACGGGATATAAGCTGGATGAACTCAATGCGCAGCAAAGAGAAGTAGTGGATCTGATTAACGTCCTGGTCGACGGCAAGTTCGTGCAGGATTTAAAAGACCCAGCCCTGATCTGGCGCGGCAGCAGCAACCAGGTTGTGCACCATTTGCGATGAACGCTAAAGCCGTTTGTTTGCATCATGATAAACGGCTGATTTCTCTCGCTTACCGATAGCGATAACAAATACCGTTACAACGTTGTCCTGAACCTGATAGACCAAACGATAACCCTGCGATCTGAGTTTTATTTTGTAGCAATCCGGCAGACCATGCAGGCGGGCCGATTCGACCCTGGGGCTCACCAGCACGTCCGCAAGTTTCTTCTTAAACTGGTCTTTTACAGTCTGCCCCAGCTTGCTCCACTCCTTTAACGCCCTCGGGTCAAATGCCAGTTCATAAGTCATCCAGACTAACCTTGATTCCCTTTTGCGGATTCGCCAGTCGCTCCCGGACCGTCTGTATCAGCGCATCTTCGCTGTCGCTAATGGTGACCGTTTTCACCGGCATACGTCCCGTCTCCGCGACGTACTGAAACAATAATCGCACGGCTTCCGTTGGGGTGATATTGAGTTTTTCCAGCACGGCATAAGCCTCGTTTTTGAGTTTGTCATCCAGACGGACGTTCAGCGTGGCCATTATGCCTCCAGTAAAATCGAATGTGTAATGCAGTTTAGCATTACATTCGCATTACATCGAATTCTGGATAACGCCTCTCAAAACCGGCTCAAACTCTCCATCGCCACCGCCTTAAACCCGGCAAAATCTCCGCAGCTACAGAGCCGCGACATCGCCCGTTCACGCAGGAAGGTGACGAAGATATCGTAAATCGCCATCGCCTCTTCGTATTCGCTTTTGCTGATGGCGAGCAGGAAGATGACGTGCGCGGTTTCGTCTCCCCACTGAACGCCGTGCGGGGCGAGCACGGTATAGACCACGGTTTTCTGCGCTAAAAGGCCGAGGGAGTGCGGCAGCGCGATGCCGTCGCCGAGCATGGTGCTGACGATGGCTTCACGCTCGACGACAGAATCCAGGAACTCCGCGCCGACAAACCCCTCGCCTTCAAGCTGCGCGCACAGTTCACGGAACAGCGTTTGCTGGTCAACGGGCTTGTCGATAATGCGGAAATGGGCCGCGTCGAAGTATTTATCCAGCATCCACGGGCGGGTGCGGTCCACCAGTACCAGCTTGCCTATCTGTTCTAACTGGTAATCGGTCGGGAACGGGGCGATCGTCACCACCGGTTTGGATTTTTCGCTCACGCGGGCGGTGGAAATGACAAAGTCCTCGCCGATGGAATCCGCGAGCTCGTACTCGCGCAGGGTGAGCGTGCGGGCCACCTCAATCTGCGGGTACTTGCGCTGGAGCACCGCCTCGATCATGCGGACCATAGCATTCCCGGCGTCGCATACCAGCAACACCCGCGGCTGGCGCTGGTAGCCGATGTTGTAATGGCGCTCCAGCCCGACGCCGATATGCAGCACCAGGAAGCCGATTTCGTTTTCGCTGATCACATACGGCGTGTATTTTCCCCAGCTCGACACCGCCGCGAGGGTCATATCCCACGCCATCGGGTAGTGCTGCTTGATGTTATCCAGCAGCGGATTGGGGATCATGATTTGATACCGCACGCGGGTGATCATGGTTTTGATGTGCGTGAGCAGGTCCGCGTGCAGCTGCGCGTCGCTGAGCAGGTTGTAATTATAGTGGGTGTTGATGTAGCGCAGGATGTAGTTGACCAGCGCTTCGTCGTCATCCGCGTTAATGGCGCTCGGGGCAATCTCCTGGATCTGCCGCGCCGCAATGTGCACGCAGAGCCAGCTCTCCTCTGAAGGTGAAAGCGCTTTGCCCGCCAGCTGCTGGATAGTGACGGCGATATCCTTCGCCGCCTCGCGCACGTTCTCTTCCACGTCTTCGGCATGGAATTCCGGCAGCGGATAGCCCTCGCTGATGCGCCGCACCGACACTGCGCAGTACAGGCGCAGGAACAGCTCGCCTTCGTCGGTCAGACGGATGTGATGACGCGTCAGCGCCTCGTGTAGCACGGGCACCATCTGCTCCGCCACGCCTGCATTCAGCGCCACGTCGGTCACCAGCGGGTTCAGGCTGTCCTGCTGCGCCAGCTCCCAGAGCAGATCGGTCAGGCAGGCGCGGGTCGACATCTCGCTGCCAAACAGCTTCATGCCGTGGCGAGGACGCGTTTCCAGCGTCAGGTTATAGCGGTGAAACCACTCGCGCACTTCGGCCATGTCGCTCTGCAGCGTGGCGCGGCTGACGAACCACTCGTCCGCCAGATCCTCGAGCTTAAGAGAAAATGCCGAGGTGAGAAAACGCACCACCAGATAGTGCACGCGCTCCGGCCCGGTCCGGGGAATACGCAGCGCGCGCGGGTGGGATGCCTGCAGCTGCTGGTAGCGCTGGGCATCATCAATTTTGAGCTGATAGCCGTTGCCCCGGCTCAATATAAATTGCGCGCCGTGGCCTGCCAGCAGCGCGTTCAGGGCGGTGATATCGGCACGGACGGTTCGCGTGGAGACCGACAGCCGCTGCGCCAGCTCGTCCTGCGGCAGCGTCTCGTTTTGCAACAGATCGAACAGTTGCGCTAAACGTTGGTTCGGAAATCGCACGGGTTTGTCCTCTTACAGCTTAAGGTGAAATGACCATCTGGGATGGGCTGCCGACCGGGGTATAGTCCGGCTCGAAGCTCAATTTGCCGTCCTGTGCCACGCGGAAACGGGTGATGTTGTCGCTGCGCTGGTTCATGACGTACAGCCAGCGTCCCTGCTTATCGAGCGTCAGGGTGCGCGGGTAGTCGCCGCGCGTCCACACGTCGTCCTGATGCGTCAGCGTGCCCTCCGCTGTTACGGTAAAGTGCCCGATGCTGTTATGCAAACGGTTAGCCACATACAGCTGTTTACCGTCGGCGCTTAATGCGAGCCCGGCAGCAAAGCTGGTGCCTTTGTAACGTTCCGGCAGGGCTGAAAGCGTTTTGCCCTCTTTTAAGGTGCCGTTGGCGCTCACGGTATAATGGGTGAGCGTAGACGCCTCTTCGTTAATCAGCCACAGGGCATCGCCTTTTGGCGTAAAGACAAAGTGGCGCGGCCCGGCGCCTTTTGAGGAGGCGCTGATAAACGGCGGATCGTTCGGCGTCAGCTTCCCTGTTCGATCGTCAAAACGGTACTGGTAGAGGCGATCCAGCCCAAGATCGGTGGAAAACACGTACTTCCCGCTCGGATCGGCGGCGATCATGTGCGCGTGGGGGCCGTTATGATCGCTGATGGCAAAGCTGCCCTCC
Organism: Enterobacter sp. E20; assembly: GCF_000801755.2. Classification (NCBI taxonomy): domain Bacteria; kingdom Pseudomonadati; phylum Pseudomonadota; class Gammaproteobacteria; order Enterobacterales; family Enterobacteriaceae; genus Enterobacter; species Enterobacter sp. E20. The sequence continues at coordinate 523,354 of NZ_CP012999.1, read as the reverse complement.
GCTGCCGCTTCCGGCTTCGCCGCGCCCGGTTCGCCCTGATCCTGACGTTTATCCGTAGCCTCACCCAGGCTGCCGTCTGCGTTGACTGGCAAAACGGCGATCGATCCGCTGACATAGTTAGCCACCAGCAGATGTCGACCGTTCGGCGTCAGCGACAGGTAAACCGGCCCCGCGCCGCCGGAGGCCACCTGATTAAGCTCGTTCAGCGCGCCGTTATCCCCCACCCGCAGCGCCTGCACCACGCCCTGCTCCACTTCACTTGCCAGATAGAGCGTTTTGCCGTCGTGCGAGACGGCCAGCTGCGCGGCGTTCGGCAGCCTGCTCACCAGCGTTTTATTCGCCAGCGCGCCGCTTTGCGGGTCAACGGTAAAGCGGTACAGCCCTTCGCCGTTGGGGTTGTAGGTGCCCACCCAGGCGTACTGCGGCTGGGCGATAGCGGCGGTGGCGAGCATTGAGAGTGAAGCAACAAGCAGGGTACGGGTGTGCATGGTGGCTCCTTCAGGTTTGTGTGTTTTTTTTCCCTCACCCCGGCCCTCTCCCAAAGGGAGAGGGGGTAAAGTTACCCTCTCCCTTTGGGAGAGGGTTAGGGTGAGGGCAGATACTACTTCACCAGCTTCTTCGTCATCGCAAGCAGCGTGCGCACATCTTCCGGGCGCGTATCGCCGCTGGCTTTGTCGATAATCGAGCTGTAGATATGCGGGATGATTTTGCTCACGCCCGCGTCGAGGGCGATCTGCAGGATCTCCTCATAGTTTTCCAGATCGATACCTCCGGTCGGCTCCAGCCAGAAGTCGTGACGGGCGCAGGCTTCCGCCACCGCGTTGTACTCGTCACGGCACTTGAGGCCGCCCATCGGGAAGTATTTGATGGAGCTGCCGCCGAAATCCTTCAGCAGGGCAATCGCGGTTTCAACCGGTACGATGCCGTCCGGTGCGTTGCTGCTCAGCGGTCCGGTGGAGATTTTCACCATGCCCACGGTGCCGGTCGGAGAGACCAGGCCGTTGACCACCGACTCATTCTGCCCCAGCAGCGCGCGGCTGGTGGCCACGCCGGTGAAGACCTGGTTGACGTGCTGCGGCTGCACCTGACGGGAGATCTCGCTTACCATCGCCGACTGGTTCGGATCCCCCGCGCCGAGGCCGACGGAGAGTGCGTTATCGATCAGCGCGGCATATTCACGCATATCGGCAACGGCGCTCGCCACGTCCGGGTAATTTTTGGAGAGCACGCCCACTAGCACGTGACCTTCCGCCGCCTCGTAAATGGCGCTGGCGTTGGCTTTCGATCCTGCCAGCACGTTCAGGCAGACGCGGTCACGGTAAAAGTTGGGGGTCAGTTTCATGCTTTTTTCTCCTGTCCTAATACTTCGCTAATGCGGCGATACACGATGTTCAGCTGGTCAGCATTCACGCTGCGCACGTCCGCCTCGATAATCCCTTCGTTGGCCTTGTAGCCACGGAAGTAAATGGCGTATTCGCCCTGCTTGAGCTTCGCCACCAGATCGCCCGTGCCGACGCCGGTCGTGGCTTCGTCGAACTTGATCTCGGTGCGCGCGATATCGCGACCGGCGCTGTCCCAGACCACGCGCGCGGTCACGCCGTTGAGGGTGTTGAGCGCCTCGATAAACGGCGTCATCTTCGCCACCATTTCAGACCCGCTCTCTTTGGTCGCCGTCAGGTAGTGTTCGATGGCGCAGGTCAGGCCAAGAATGCCCTCTTTGCCCACCTTCATCGCGCGGCCAATGCCCGCGGTCTGGCGCTTCACCCACTCAACGTACTGGGTTTTGCCGATCACCAGCCCGCTGGTTGGGCCTTCAATCGCCTTCGCGCCGCTGTAGATCACCAGATCGGCACCGGATCGGTAGTACGCGTGCAGATCTTCTTCCGCCGCCGCATCGACGATCAGCGGGAGATCGTGCTTGCGCGCCACCACCGCCGCCTGCTCGACGCTGAGCATGCTTTTCTGCACGCAGTGGTGCGATTTAATGTAGAGGATCGCCGCCGTGCGCGGGGTGATCGCCGCCGCCAGCTGATCGGCGGAGCATTCGTTGGCGTAGCCCGCCTCCACCAGCTTGCCGCCGCCCAGTGCCACCATGGTGCCCACCGGCGCGCCAAAGTTTACGTTGTGGCCTTTCGGCAGGACGATTTCGTTGTTCTCAATCGGGGTCACGTGCAGGTTTTCCAGCAGCCAGTCGCTGTCTTTGACCAGCACCGCCGCCACGGACTGGGCAATGCCCGCAGACGCGCAGGAAACTACCGTCGCGCCTTCCACATCCAGCAGCTTCGCGATGTATTCCCCGGTTTTGTTGACCAGATCCTTCATCTCGAAATAGTGATTCATGCCGTCCATCGCCGCCTGCACCACTTCCGGGCGCGGCGTGGAGACGCCCAGCGCCGTCATGCGGCCAGAGGTGTTGATAACCTGCTTTAAATGGTACTTCTCATAAATCGAAGGCATGTTCCGTGCTCCCTTGTTCGGTCATATAGCCCTTGCCCGCGCGGATCGCGGCAAGCGGCACCAGAATGTGTTCAGCCTGCAGGCTGTCGTTTTCGGCATCCGTCAGCACCGTCGGCTGGCGTTTAATCGTGAACAGCGTCAGGTCGGCGTCGAGACCCGGCTGGATGCGGCCCTTGCGCGCCAGGCGCAGGCCGTCGGCGGCGTTGGCGGTCACGCAGTCAATCACCTGCGGCAAGGACATGCCGATGGCGAGAAACTTCGACATCACGCTTGCCAGCGAGCCGACCGGCCCGTTGATGCGGTTGCGGCAGTAGATATCCGAGCTGATGGTGTGCGGCAGAATGCCCATCGCGATGGCGCGTTTCGCCACCTCAAAGCTGAAGCTCGCCGTACCGTGGCCAACGTCCAGGCGCACGCCGCGCTTCAGGGCGGAGGTGATGGAGGCGCGCAGCTCGCCGGAGGGCGTCAGAATGCGGTTGGGTTTGCCGTTATAGCAGTGGGTGATGATGTCGCCGGAACTCAGCAGCTCGGCGATTTCGTCGAGGTTCGGCGGGTTGTTGCCGATGTGCACCATCAGCGGCAGGTCGCCGTTCTCTTTCTGAATGGCTTTCGCCCGCTCCAGCGGCGTAATGCCGTTTTCACCGACCACGCTGCTGCTCATGCGCGCCTTCAGGCCGACGATAAAATCAGGGTGGCGCTTCACCGCCTGCTTCACCGCGTCGGCGTCAATATTCGCCATGTTGGCCAGTTCGTTCTGGGCAATCAGCCCCACCCGGGAGATGTTCAGCAGGGCAAACACCTCGGTGGAGGCTTTACGGGTGATTTCGTAGAAATCGTCCACGTCGTCGGCACCGGTACTGCCCGCGTCCACCACGGAGGTGACGCCGGTGGCAATGCCCACGCTGTCCGGCTCGTCGTGGTAAATCGGGGAGTTCGGGTAGCAGTGAACGTGGGAGTCAATCCAGCCTGCGCTGACGAACACGTCGCCGTTCAGCTCAACCGTTTTATACGCGGGGGCGTCAATCTTGCCCAGCGCCGCGATCTTCCCGTCCTGAATGGCGATATCAGTCAGGGTATCGTCGGCAAGGCGCGCACGGCGCAGGAGTAAATCAAACATGAGAATCTCCTGATAAGGCGGGCGCCTGAGCGCCCGCGGGTATTAAAGGGCGACCGGGAACAGCCAGCCCAACAGCATTGCGCCGAGGATCGCGCCACCGGTGATCGGCTTCTGCCAGATGTAGAACACCAGCGCACCCAGCAGGGAGCCGACGCCAATAGGAATGGAGGCGGTCATGGCGCTGAGGATAATCAACGGCCCGAGGAAGCGGCCGGAGGCGTTACCCGCGCCCATCATCACGTCTGCACCGTAGGTGGAGTTGCTCTGGTTGATGGTGAACTTACGCGCCAGGATGATGACGTAGCCAATCGCCAGACCAATCACCAGGCCGGTAATCAGCGCGGCAATGAAGTTGGTCACCGGGAACATGATGCCCGCGCCCAGCAGCAGCGCCGGAACGCCGAGGCCCACGCCGGTCTGGATGGCGCCGCCGATGTCGAGAATACCCACCAGCGACCCTTCGATAATACGGGCGAACAGGAAGCTCGCGCCGAACGCCGCCACCGCGCCGTAAACCCCGGTATCGATCCCCGCTTTCAGCATCGCCACGAAGGCCACTTCGTTAAACGCGCCGATGCCGTAGAGGTAGTACATGTGCGTCCCGGCGAAAACGCCGGAGGAGAGCAGGCCAACGAAGATCGGGAACGACCAGTCGGCATACCAAAAACCTTTATTCTGTTCCATTTAGAGGCTCCTGTTATTTACCGCTGAGCGAGTTGTGGATCATGTCGAGCCAGTTCGGCACGGTCAGATGGAAGGATTCGATCATCTTCATGTCGAAGCCGCGGAAGAAGCCGCTCAGCACGAAGAGCAGGACGATCGCCGCCATCATCACTTTGGTGACGTGGTTCCAGCCGCTCTCTTCCACGCCTTTACCGATCAGGATCCCCAGCACCAGGCCCGGTACGGCGTTCCCCATAATCAGCTGCGCCGCGCCGCCAAAGATGGTGGCCCAGAAGCCCGATTTTTTACCCGCGTCGATAGCTGCCAGCCAGAAGATCACCGGCATCACGGTGTTCACCAGCAGGTTTGCCGCCGGTACCAGAACCTTCACGGCGGTGACCTGAAGCGCTGCCGGCACGGAGGAGGCGGTCAGGTTCAGGAAGGTGACGACGAGCATGCCAATCACGCCGCAGGCAATCGCCATTTTGCGCGGGTCGTGCAGCGTTTCGCCGACGTTACGGTTTTTGATCATCAGCGCAGCAGCACCCCAGTTCGGGATGATGCGGTGGTCAACGTCCTGTGTGAAAGCCCCTGCGGCCACGGAAGAGGCCCAGGCGTTAAAGAAGAAACCTAACCCAAAGGAGAAGTGGGACGCCGGATCCCCTTCGCAGGAGTTCAGTTCCCCCAACGTACGAAACGCGCCCATACCCTGAGTGGTAGGCGCATGAAACATGCGTGCAGCCCCGGCTCCGACACCGACGCCAACCAGGCCGCCAATGATGAGCGATTTTATTAATATAATTAAGAACATCAGTCTGCCCTTTTATGAATAATCAGCGTTGCGTGACGAAATCCACCTGGTCAAGATTGATAGCGGTCACGTTGACGGTCACATCCAGCTCCACGCTGTAGGTGCGTCTTTCCCGGCGCAGAAAGAAGAACAGAAACGCTTCTTTTCGCACCGCTTCTTGCGCCTGAACGACCTGCACATCCTGTGGCTCAATACGCAGTAAGATATGCGGTGAGGCTTTCATCACCGCGGCCTGAACGTGGTTGAGCGCGTCGGCAAAGGCGCGCGCTTTGGCGTCGCCTTTGCCCTTCACTCTCACCGTGGTTGTGAACTGTTCTTTCATGCTTATGCGCCGTATTTCTTCTGCCACGCCTGCACCAGACGCTCGCCCAGCTCTTCTTTATCCATAAAGCCGAAGCCCAGCACGTTGCAGCCTTCGTTGATGGCGGTCACGCCCTCTTCCACCGAACGCATGCCGTATTTGGCTTTGTAGCCATATTTGGTTTGGGCAGTGATGGCACCCGCGCCGCCGCTGCCGCAGAAGGAGATGCCGAAGGTGGCGTTTTCCGCTTTCATCACGTCGCCGAGCTTCATGTCCGCCGCCATGCCCGGTACAACCACCGCGCGTCCACCTGCTTTTTCCACACCGGCAGCCACTTTCTGACCTTTACCCAGGCGATCGCCAATCACGACTGTAATCTGTTCCATGTGTTGCTCCTTAAAGGTTGTCTTTCGCGACTTCGAAGTGAACGGAGAGCAGCCAGGCTTCTTCATCAGGAAGATTGCCAAACTGCGCGACCACTTCACGGGCGAGCCGCATTGAATCCGGTGAAATTTCGTCAAACAGCTCTGCTTCAACCTCCGGCAGCGGCTCGCCGGTCACGGACCGGTGCGCCATTGCGCGCACGTGGGAGGTGAGCATCTGCTCCTGTACCGCATTGGGGATGATGTTGTTTCGGGCCAGCAGGGCATAAACCTGCTGCAGCATGGTGTTCGCGAGCTGTTCTGTTTGCTCTGCCTGTTCCCCAACGTCGTTCATTACCGCTCCGTTAATCACTGGTCTTACCCCGTTAATGGCTCTGGAATAAAACTAACGTTGGGGGGGAATTGTTTGTAGCGAGTTGTTTTCCACTTCGAAGTGGAAAGGCGAGCCGCAGCAGTGATCTGTGCCACATAAATGCGGTGAATCTGAATTAATGACGGTATTTGCGTGATGAATATCACGTATTCCAGCGGCAAAACGCGCGCCGGGGAAACGAAACGTTCAGGCGTGGTGACGCAAAAATGTGATGGCGATAGGGTTTACTTATTACCGCGTAAAAAAAACGGGGGCCGCTGGCCCCCGCTGGTTGTTTGTCAGATGCGCGATCGGTTAACGGTATTTCTGGTGATACGTGTTACGGGTCGTCACAAACTGCTCGGCCGCCGCCTGGGCTTCCTTCACTTTGCCTTCGTTAGCCAGCTTCAGCGCGCCGTCGATCTGGCCGACCAGCACGTCAAAGCCGTGGCGGTAGTCTTTCATCTCTGCGCTGTCTGCCGCTTTGCTTTCCAGCTTCGGAGGCGTCGCTTTTTGTGCGTCGAGCGCCGCTTCACGCATTTTGGTCAGCGCGTCTTTCATTTCAGCCGCATTGTCGGTTTTCTGCACCACCTTCAGGTTTTGACCGAGGATGCCCATGTCGTCTTCAAGATCGGCAGCAAACGCAGAAGAGCCAAGAACCAGCGTTGAAGCCGCGACGATCGCTAACAGATGTTTACGCATTGCTCACTTCCTTTTTTATTATTAAAACGCCTTTACGGGTATTACTGACCGGCGATTTTCATTTCCGGCAGAAGTACAGAACCACACTGTATATTGCTACGTGTTTCAATATCGTTACCGACCGTAACGATATTGCGCCACATGTCCTTCAGGTTGCCGGCGATAGTAATTTCGCTCACCGGATACTGAATTTCGCCGTTTTCCACCCAGAAGCCCGCCGCACCGCGCGAGTAGTCTCCGGTAATGCCGCTTACGCCCTGGCCCATCAGCTCGGTGACCACCAGACCTGTGCCCATCTCTTTCAGCATCTGCTCAAAGTTCAGGCCCTGTCCGGCAATGCGCCAGTTGTGGATGCCGCCAGCGTGTCCGGTGCTTTTCAGCCCCAGCTTGCGCGCGGAGTAGTTGGTCAGCAGCCACTGGGTCAGAATACCGTCTTTGATGATATCGCGACGTTCGGTGCGCACGCCTTCGCTGTCGAACGGCGTGGAGGCCAGCCCTTTCAGCAGGTGTGGATGTTCTTCAATGGTGAGCCATTCCGGCAGGATCTGCTCGCCCAGCGAGTCGAGCAGGAAGGTCGATTTACGGTAAACCGAGCCGCCTGCGATAGCGCCCACCAGATGGCCAAACAGACCGGTCGCCACTTCGTTGGCAAAAATAACCGGGGCCTTCATGGTGGAGAGTTTGCGCGGCGACAGGCGTGACAGCGTGCGTTCGGCACACTCTTTACCCACCCACTCAGGAGACTGCAAATCCCCCAGCGCGCGGCCAATGGTATAGGCGTAGTCACGCTCCATGTCACCGTTCTCTTCGGCGATCACGCAGCTGGAGAGCGAATGACGGGTAGAGCAGTAGCCCTGCAGCATGCCGTGGCTGTTGCCGAAGACTTTGATGCCGTAATGGCTGTTGAAGCTGCCGCCTTCGGTATTGGTGATGCGCTTATCGGCCTGCAGGGAAGCCTGCTCGGCGCGCGCGGCGAGTTCGATCGCTTCGTCCGGGGTTACTTCCGCCGGGTGGAAAAGATCGAGATCCGGCGCGTCAAACGCCAGCAGGTCTTTATCCGCCACGCCTGCGTAAGGATCCGGAGAGGTATAACGGGCGATATCCAGCGCCGCCTGCACCGTACGGGCAATGGCATCCGGGCTGAGATCGGTAGATGACGCGCTGCCTTTGCGATTCTGGTGATACACCGTGATCCCAAGCGCGCCATCGCTGTTGAATTCTACGTTCTCCACTTCACCATAGCGGGTGCTCACGCTGATGCCGGTGGTTTTGCTGACCGCCACTTCGGCGCCATCTGATTTTTCTGAAGCAAGCATCAGCGCGGTGGAGACGGCTTCTTCAAGAATCTTACGCTGCGCTTCAACTTGTGAGGTTACTTTCATCGCAAATGCCATACTGTAAGAGAGAGTTATCTGAAGTCTAACAGAGAACCGTTTTTCAGTGCGCGTCTTAACTGGTAACATTAGCCTCTTTTTTTAAGGAGCCTGACATGACTAAGCAGCCCGAAGACTGGCTCGACGACGTTCCCGGTGATGACATCGAAGACGAAGATGATGAGATCATCTGGGTCAGTAAAAGTGAAATTAAACGTGACGCCGAAGAGTTAAAACAGCTTGGCGCGGAAATGGTAGAACTGGGTAAAAACGCGCTGGACAAGATCCCGCTCGACCAGGATCTGCGTGATGCCATTGAACTGGCACAGAAAATCAAGAAAGAAGGCCGTCGTCGCCAGCTTCAGCTTATCGGGAAAATGCTGCGTCAGCGCGACGTCGATCCGATCCGCCAGGCGCTGGACAAGCTGAAAAACCGCCACAACCAGCAGGTTGCGTTTTTCCATAAGCTTGAGCAGATCCGCGATCGCCTGATTGAACAGGGTGATGATGCCGTACCGGAAGTGCTGAACCTGTGGCCGGATGCCGACCGCCAGCAGCTGCGTTCCTTGATCCGCAACGCGCAGAAAGAGAAAGAAGGGAATAAGCCGCCGAAGTCTGCGCGCCTGATTTTCCAGTATCTGCGCGAGCTGTCTGAGAACGAAGAGTAATCAGTTCCCCCCTCCCCGGAGGGCGAGGGAGGAAAGAATGTAGGCCCGGTAAGCGCAAGCGCCACCGGGCTTTTTTTTACTCTGCGGCTGCCGCTTCCGCTTTCTTCGCCAGACCGTCCAGCAGCTTCTGATGGATCCCACCAAAACCGCCGTTGCTCATCACCAGAATGTGATCGCCAGGCTGAGCGGCTTTCACCACCATATCCGCGAGCGCATCCACATCCGCGCTCCAGTGCGCGGGCTGAATGCAGGCATCGGCCACTTCGGCCACCTGCCACGGAATATGCTGCGGCTGCAGCAGGAAGACCTCATCGGCACGTCCTAACGACGGCGCGAGATCATCTTTGCAGATACCCATCTTCATGGTGTTCGAGCGCGGTTCCAGCACCGCCAGAATGCGGGCTGTCCCGCCGACCTTGCCGCGCAGGGCGGCAAGCGTTGCCAAAATGGCCGTCGGGTGGTGTGCAAAATCGTCATATACGGTCACGCCGTGGGCTTCACCGCGCAGTTCCAGACGACGACGGGCGTTAATGAACGAGCCCAGCGCATTGGCCGCATCCGCAGGCAGAACGCCAACGTGACGCGCCGCAGCAATAGCCATCAGGCCGTTGTGCATGTTGTGCTCGCCCACCAGGCCCCACTTCACCTCACCCACTTTTTCACCGTCGAGCAGCACTTCCCACTCGGAGGCATCGGCGTTGAGCTTCTTCGCCTGCCAGTGGCCCTGCTCGCCCACCAGCTCCTGCTCGCTCCAGCAGCCCATCGCCATCGTCTGCTTCAGGTTGATGTCGTTCTCCGGCAGGATGATGCGCCCCTGGCCCGGAACAATGCGCACCAGGTGGTGGAACTGTTTCTGGATCGCTTTCAGGTCGTCAAAAATATCCGCGTGGTCGAACTCAAGGTTGTTGAGGATCAGCGTGCGCGGGCAGTAATGCACGAACTTGGAGCGTTTGTCGAAGAACGCGCAGTCGTATTCGTCGGCTTCGATCACGAAGAACGGGCTGTCACCCAGACGCGCAGAAACGTCGAAATTACCCGGTACGCCGCCAATCACGAAGCCCGGCTTGTAGCCGCAGGCTTCGAGGATCCAGGTCGCCATGCCCGCGGTCGTGGTTTTGCCATGAGTACCGGCAACGGCAACCACCCAGCGGTCGCGCAGGACGAAGTCATGCAGCCACTGCGGGCCGGACATGAACGGAATATTGCGTTCCAGAACCGCCTCGACGCACGGATTGCCGCGGGTCATGGCGTTGCCGATGATCACCAGGTCCGGCTCGGGATCCAGCTGGCTGGCATCGTAGCCCTGAATTAACGAGATGCCCTGTTTCTCCAGAAGTGTGCTCATTGGCGGATACACATTGGCGTCCGAACCTGTCACTTCATGGCCCAGCGAGCGCGCCAGCATTGCCAGTCCGCCCATGAAAGTGCCACAAATCCCCAATATATGAATGCGCATACGTCACTATCCTTCTTCAATGTGGCGCACATTTTACTCACATGTTAGCGGCTGTGAAACGCATTTCAGGTAAATCCGTATGTTGCTGGCGCGATTCACCTCTGCGCTAATATTTGAATGTTTGTTAAGATTGTTGGGCTTTAGTCGTTTTAGTGAACATACAATCGCTCTACTCACAAAGATGCAGGGAAAGTGTTATGAAAACGTTAGGTGAATTTATTGTCGAAAAGCAGCACGAGTTCTCTCATGCTACCGGTGAACTCACTGCTTTGCTGTCGGCAATAAAGCTGGGCGCTAAGATCATCCACCGCGATATCAACAAGGCCGGTCTGGTCGATATCCTGGGTGCCAGCGGTGCCGAGAACGTTCAGGGCGAGGTTCAACAGAAGCTCGATCTGTTCGCAAATGAAAAATTGAAAGCTGCACTGCGCGCGCGCGACATCGTTGCGGGTATCGCCTCTGAAGAAGAAGATGAAATTGTTGTTTTCGAAGGGTGTGAACACGCTAAATACGTTGTTCTGATGGATCCGCTCGACGGCTCCTCAAACATCGACGTTAACGTTTCTGTCGGTACCATTTTCTCCATCTACCGCCGCGTCACGCCTGTTGGCACGCCGGTGACCGAAGAAGATTTCCTGCAGCCGGGCATTAACCAGGTTGCTGCCGGTTACGTCGTTTATGGCTCCTCCACCATGCTGGTGTACACCACCGGCTGCGGAGTTCACGCCTTTACGTACGATCCTTCACTGGGCGTTTTCTGCCTGAGCCAGGAACGCATGCGCTTCCCGGAGAAGGGCAACACCTACTCCATCAACGAAGGCAACTACATCCGCTTCCCGAACGGCGTGAAGAAGTACATTAAATTCTGCCAGGAAGAAGATAAAGCGACCCAGCGCCCGTACACGTCACGCTATATTGGCTCTCTGGTCGCGGATTTCCACCGTAACCTGCTGAAAGGCGGTATCTACCTCTACCCAAGCACCGCCAGCCACCCGGACGGGAAGCTGCGCCTGCTGTACGAGTGCAACCCGATGGCGTTCCTCGCCGAACAGGCGGGTGGCAAGGCGAGCGACGGTAAAGAGCGTATTCTGGATATCGTGCCGGAAAGCCTTCACCAGCGCCGTTCATTCTTCGTCGGCAACAACCACATGGTTGAAGACGTTGAACGTTTTATCCGTGAGTATCCGGACGCGTAATGCCTCTCTACAGGGGAGCCGTTCTGGCTCCCCTGGTCATTTATATGTTTTACCGTATAAGTGTTTATAAAAAACATTCTTTAATATTCACCACTGCTCCTGCATTATTTCCATAACAGTTTGACAGATATTTCGTGGAGCAGAATCGCAATGAACAATTATTCCCGTGCTAATACCGGCATTGATTTAAATCTTATCCCTGTATTTATTGAAATCGTCCGCTGCGGCAGCATGGCTAAAGCCTCTTTGCGTCTGGAGATGTCACGTCCGGCGGTGAGTCTGGCCCTAAAGCGTTTTAATCAACTCTTTGATGAACCGTTATTTTTCCGCAAAGGTTTATATCTTGAACCGACGGAAAAAGCGTTAGCCTTAACCAGCTCACTGGAAATATTAATGGGTGAAATTCACGATAATATTGCGGCAGTTAATTCCGGAAAAAATAAAACCCCGGCACAGAACGTACCGGGGCTGGGTAATATTATGCAGCGGTCTGAGTCGTCACTTTGAATGATGACATGGCTTCCATCAGCTGACGCGACTGCTCCTCAAGAGAGCGGGTCGCGGCGGAGGATTGCTGCACCAGCGCCGCATTCTGCTGCGCGGTTTCGTCCATCTGATTCACCGCAATATTCACCTGCTCAATGCCGCGGCTCTGCTCCTGAGACGCGGTCGCAATCTCACGCATCAGTTTGGTCATGCGCAGCACTTCTGTTGCGATCTCGTCCATCGTTTCGCCAGCCTGCTGGGCCAGCTCGCTGCCCTCGTTAACGTGGGTCTGCGAATCACTGATAAGCGATCGGATCTCTTTCGCAGCGTCGGCGCTGCGGCTGGCGAGGTTTCGCACTTCTCCCGCGACGACGGCAAACCCGCGCCCCTGCTCGCCCGCGCGCGCCGCTTCCACGGAGGCGTTAAGCGCCAGAATATTGGTCTGGAAGGCAATACCGTCGATCACGCTCAGGATGTCGGCGATGCGCGCCGAGCTGCCGGAGATATCGCGCATTTTTTCAATCACGTAGCAGACCATTTCGCTGCCGTGATCGGCCGTGTCGGACACCGACTTCGCCAGCTGGTGCGCCTGCTCGGCGTTATCGGCGTTGAGCTTCACCGTTGCGGTGATCTGTTCCATGCTGGCCGCCGTCTGCTCCAGCGACGTGGCGGTGGATTCCGTACGCTCGGCAAGATCGCGGTTTCCCAGCGTCAGCTCGCGGCTACCGGTGTCAATTTGCGAGCTGGCATCGCGTACCCGCATAACCGAGTTCATCAGCGACTGCCGCATCTCCTCTATCACCGCATTGAGGCGGTTAAACTCCTGGCTCGCGGGGGCATTCAGCGTATGGGTTAAATCCCCCGCCGCCACGTTCTCCAGCTGAGCGATCGATGCAGAGAGCGGCTTGAGCAGCATATGGCGCAGCACCAGCCACGCGAGCACGATAATACCCGCCGTCAGCAGCGCTGCGACGATAATCAGGATCAGTACGCGGGTTTTACTCGCCTGCACGGCGCTCACTTCCGCCTGACCACGCGCTTCGCTCCATTTCTGGAACGCCTGCATGTCGTTATCAAACTGCTTCGCCACCGGAATCAGCGTCTTCTCCAGCAGATCGTAATACCCGTCCGCGCTCTGGTCATTCAGGGTTTTCAGCATCGGGTTGATCCCCTGCTGGCTATACGTCGCCAGGCTGGCCGCCACTTTATCCAGCAGCTGCTGCCCCTGCTCGTCAGCCACACCGCCGTCGATCACGCCTTTCAGCGTTTTCTGGGCCAGGGCAACTTCCTGATTGATGTTTTTTACCGCTTTGGCCGCATCGTCCAGCATGCCGATTTCCATCATGCGGACGGCCTGGCCCGCCTCATTGCGCGCGCGCAGGATCAGCGTATAGCCTGAATTAAGCTGCACCATCTGCTCACCCTGAAGGTGATTAATACGCTGCAGTGAAGAAGAACTCTGTGTGAGGGCATAAATGCCAATGCCGCTGACAATCAGCAGCAGAAGGGTCATAACGGCCAGTAAAGAGAGCAAGCCGGTACGAATCGATAGCGTTTTAAGCATGATATTATTTCCGGTAGCGAGATATTTCTGGGCATAAAAAAAGAGTATCGGCCGCTACCGGAAAATGTTTAGACTTTAAGCAAATTCAGCGTGTTATCGCTCTGTTACCGATGTGTTTACGCGGGTAACAGGCGAGCTTTGACGGTTCTCCCAAAGCACCGTCAGGCCACGCTGCAGGGCAATAAAAATAAACAGCAGAATGCCGATGGCGATCTTCGTCCACCAGGAGCTGAGCGTGCCGTCAAAGTTGATATAGGTTTGTATCAGCCCCTGGATAGCCACGCCGAACAGCGTTCCCAGCACCGTCCCCACCCCGCCGCTGAGCAGCGTGCCGCCGATGACCACAGAAGCAATCGCATCCAGCTCAACGCCCACGCCTGCAAGGGCATAGCCCGCCTGGGTATACACCGAGAAGACGATCCCCGCCAGCGTCGCCAGGCCGGTCGAGAGCATATAGATGCGGATGGTGGTGCTGCGGGTGGAGATCCCCATCAGGTTTGCCGACGTGGCGTTACCGCCGATGGCGTAAACCTGATTGCCAAACCGGGTACGGTGGGCGAGGAAGATGCCAATCACCACCACGCCCAGCATCAGCAGCCCCATCGCGCTCAGGCGGCCGCCGCCGGGAATTTTCCACGCCAGGCTGGAGAGCGTGTCGTACACCGGATGGTTAATCGGAATCGACTCTTCCGACACCAGATAGCTCACTCCGCGCAGGAAGAACATCCCGGCGAGAGTAATGATAAACGCCGGGATTTTTAACGCGTCGATCAGTAGCCCCATAAAGGCACCAAACGCGCAGCCCATCGCCAGCACCAGCGGAAACGCCACCAGCGGAGAGATCCCCCAGAAGCCGATCGCCTTCGCGAGGAACACGCCCGTAAACGCGATCACCGACCCGACGGAGAGATCGATCCCGCCGGAGAGGATCACAAAGGTCATCCCGACGGCGATGATGCCTAAAAAGGCGTTATCGGTCAGGATATTGCAGATCACGCGCGTCGAGGCAAAACCGGGGAATTGGGTGAGGCAGTAGAGATACCCCAGCACAAACACGCCCAGCGTGATCATCAACGGTAAATTACGTTTTATCATGGCCACGGATCCCCTTAATGATGCTGACAAAGCGCGGCGACTGGACGATCAGCACGCAGAGCACGACCACCGCTTTCACCACCTGGTTGAGTTCCGGCTGGAACCCCGAAAGCAGGATCCCGGTGTTCATTCCCTGAATGATCAGCGCGCCAATCACCGAGAGCAGCAGGTTAAAGCGCCCGCCCATCAGCGATCCACCGCCGATCACTACCGCGAGGATCGCGTCCAGCTCCAGCCAGAGCCCCGCGTTGTTGGCATCGGCCCCGCGAATATCCGCCGCGACGATGACCCCGGCGATGGCGGCGCAGACGCCGCTCAGCACGTAGGTCAGCATCACCATCAGCCGGGTGTTGACCCCGGCGTTGCGCGCGGCGCGGATGTTGATCCCGACGGCTTCAATGAACATGCCCAGCGCCGTTTTGCGGGTGAAAAGCCAGAAGACAACGAGCGTGACCAGGGCAACGATCACCGGCGTCGGGAAGAACAGAAGGTTGCCGCTCCCGATCCACGCCAGGCTCGGCGAGTTAAAGGTGACAATCTGCCCGGAGGTAATCAGCTGCGCCACGCCGCGCCCGGCCACCATTAAGATAAGGGTGGCGACAAAGGGCTGAATTTTCAGCACCGCCACCAGAATGCCGTTCCATAATCCGGCCAGCACGCCGGTGCCTAAGGCCGCCAGCAGTACCACCGGCAGGCTGTGTCCGGACACGGTCATGGAGGCTGCCGTGGCCCCGGCGATAGCCATCACCGCGCCGACGGAGAGGTCAATCCCGCCGGTGGCGATGACCAGCGTCATCCCGATGGCCAGCAGCGCCACGGGCGCGGCACGGTTTAGAATGTCTATCGGGCTGCCAAACAGGCGGCCATCCTGCACGATAATCTGGAAGAAATGCGGCGCGACCAGGCTATCAACCAGCAGCACCACCAGCAGCGCTGCGATTTGCGGCGTGCCGGTTGGCCAGCTGAAGCGGCGCTTAGACTCACCGGTTTGCGAAAGCGAACGGGGCATCACGATTTACTCCTTATGCCGCGATGGCATTCATGATCGCCGGAACGGACAGCTTATCCAGCGGGATCTCTGCCACCTGTTTGCGATCGCGCATGATGATGACGCGATCGGCATAGCCCACCAGCTCCTCCAGCTCGGACGAAATAACCAGCAGCGCCAGACCGTCCGCGCACAGGGTTTCGATAAGCCGGATAATTTCGGCGTGCGCCCCCACGTCAATGCCGCGGGTCGGTTCGTCGAGGATCAGGAACTGAGGTTTGGTCAGCAGCCAGCGGGAGAGCAGCACCTTCTGCTGGTTGCCGCCGGAGAGGAACTCGATGGGCTGTTCCGCGCTCGGGGTACGAATACCCAGCTGACGGATAAAGCGCTCGGCAATGGCGTTTTGCTCTTTACGTGGGATCGGGCGCAGCCAGCCGCGCTGGGCCTGCAGCGCCAGAATGATATTTTCCCGCACCGAGGCCGCGGCAATAATGCCGTCCGTTTTCCGATCTTCCGGGCAGAAGCCGACGCCCAGGCAGGAGGCCTGATGCGGCGATCGTAAGGTTTGCGGTTTGCCCTTGATCAGCGCGGTGCCGCTGTCGGCCGGTTTGATCCCGAATATCACCTCGGCGGTTTCGGTCCGGCCGGAGCCCAGCAGGCCCGCCAGCCCGACAATTTCGCCCGGGCGGACTTCCAGATTAAACGGTGAGATCACCCCTTTCTTGCCGTAATCGCTGAACGCGGCGACCGGTTTCTCGCTGAGCAGCGTGCGCCCGGCGCGCTGAAGGGCGTTGGTTTCCAGCTCGCGGCCCAGCATCATTTTCACCAGTTCGATCTGCGGCAGCTCGCGGGTTTCGCGGCAGCCGACAAAGCTGCCGTTGCGCAGCACCGTGATGCGATCGCTTACCTCATATACCTGATCGAGGAAGTGGGTAACGAAGATCAGGCTGACGCCCTGATCGCGCAGCTGGCGCATCAGGGTAAAGAGCATCTCAACTTCCTGGGTATCGAGGCTGGCGGTGGGTTCGTCGAGGATGAGTACCTTCGCGGAGAGATCGATCGCGCGACAGATGGCGACGATCTGCTGCATCGCCACGGAAAAGCGGTTCAGCGGCTCGCGGACGTCAAGGGAGAAGCCGTACGACTCCATCAGCTTTGTCGCCCGCGCCTCCATCTCTTTGCGGCGCAGCAGGCCAAAACGTCGCGGCTCACGGCCAATAAACAGATTATCCGCCACCGACATATTCGGCAGCAGGTTTACTTCCTGGTACACCGTCCCGATCCCCAGCTGCTGGGCATGGGCGGTATTTTTCGGCGAAATGGCGTTGCCTTCCAGCCAGATGGTGCCGCGATCGGCGTGATAAACGCCGGTGAGGGATTTAATCAGCGTCGATTTTCCCGCGCCGTTCTCGCCCAGCAGCGCCATGATCTCACCGCGCCGCAGGCTGAAATCAACGTTATCCAGCGCCTTTACGCCGGGGAAGAATTTGCTTAAGCCCTCTGTGCGGAGGATTTCCTGGTGTTGTTCAGTGGTCATGGTTTTCCCCCTCACCCTGACCCTCTCCCCGGAGGGGAGAGGGGATTGATCGTGCCAATTGTTAATATCCAGCTCCGCCCTGCCTTTCTCCCTCTCCCCTCCGGGGAGAGGGCTGGGGTGAGGGGCGCGGTTCTTAGTAGCCCATATTCTTCTTCTTCTCTAACTCTTCTTTCGCCGTGTCAGGCAGGTAGAGCGTGGACTTGGTGACCGTCACCTTCTCAGGCATCGTGCCGTCTTTCTTGAATTTCTCCAGCGCGTCGAATGCCGGGCCCGCCATGTTAGGCGTCAGCTCCACGCTGGCATTCGCTTCACCGTCAATCATCGCTTTGTAGATGTCCGGCACGCCGTCGATAGAGCCGGTGAGGATATCTTTGCCCGGCTTCAGGCCCGCTTCTTTAATTGCCTGAATCGCACCGATCACCATGTCATCGTTGTGGGCGTAAACCATGCAGATGTTCTTGCCGTTGTTTTCAGCTTTGATGAAGCTCTCCATGACCTCTTTACCTTTACTGCGCGTAAAGTCGCCGGACTGAGAGCGGATAATCTTGATGTTTGGCGCTTTAGCGATGGCCTCAGCAAAGCCTTTTTTACGGTCGATGGCCACGCTCGCGCCGACAGTGCCCTGCAGCTCAACGACGTTACACGGCTTGCCGTCGACCTGTTTCACCAGCCAGTCGCCAATCAATTGCCCTTCCAGCACGTTGTTGGCGGTCACGGTGGTCATATAGAGGGATTTGTCTTTAACGTCGATGGAACGGTCGAGCAGGAAGACCGGGATCTCAGCGTCTTTCGCTTCCTTCAGGACGGGTTCCCAGCCGGTCGCCACGACGGGTGCAATAAAGATGGCATCCACGCCCTGGGCGATAAAGGAGCGCACGGCTTTGATCTGATTCTCTTGTTTTTGCTGACCATCGGCGATTTTCAGGGTAATGCCGCGTTTCTGAGCCTCGCTTTTGGCAACGTTGGTTTCTGCCGCTCGCCAGCCAGATTCAGAGCCGACCTGCGAAAAACCTACGGTTAAGGGAGCGGCCATCGCCATAGACGACATGGCTGCCGAAACTGCTGTGACAAGAAGTAAGCGCTTCCACATATGAGCGTCCTCGTAGGGGTGTTTATTGTTGGTTAAAAGATGTTCTGCGAAATGACTATAGCCCATGAAATATGTAACGAATTGCGTTACATCACACTTCAGAAAAGTGAATAAAACGTTAATCACAAGTTTGTAATCGCTTTCATTTAACCATGAAAAATGCGGCTGAGTTTATGGATTTTTCTGTCATGGAATCGGTCTGAAAAGTGGAGAAAGCGGGGAGAGAAAGCGAAAACAGGCGGAGACATTCAGCGCGAGTTGGCTATAATACCTGCCACTTGTTTACCATCCATTTTAAAGGACACCGACATGAGCTTACTCAACGTCCCAGCGGGTAAAGAACTGCCAGAAGACATCTACGTAGTTATCGAAATCCCGGCTAACGCAGATCCGATCAAATACGAAGTGGACAAAGAGAGCGGCGCCCTGTTCGTAGACCGTTTCATGTCTACCGCGATGTTCTATCCGTGCAACTACGGTTACATCAACCACACCCTGTCTCTGGACGGTGACCCGGTTGACGTGCTGGTCCCAACGCCATACCCACTGGAGCCAGGCTCCGTCATTCGCTGCCGTCCAGTTGGCGTGCTGAAAATGACCGACGAATCCGGTGAAGATGCGAAGCTGGTTGCGGTACCGCACACCAAGCTGAGCAAAGAATACGATCACATCAAAGATGTGAACGACCTGCCAGAGCTGCTGAAAGCGCAGATCACTCACTTCTTCGAGCACTACAAAGACCTCGAAAAAGGCAAGTGGGTTAAAGTTGACGGTTGGGACAACGCAGAAGCGGCGAAAGCAGAAATCATCGCCTCTTTCGAACGCGCTGCTAAGAAGTAATTCTTACCGCTGTTAATGAAGGCCCCGCAAGTCGGGGCTTTTTTTATGGTTGGAGAGTTTCGCCCGGCGGCGCTACGCTTGCACGGGCCTACATGTTCATTGTAGGCCGGGTAAGCGCAGCGCCACCCGGCAAGAGACGAAAAAAACAACGCCACCTCACGGTGGCGTTGTTTTTTTCAGTACTGGTCTCTGTCTAACCAGTTACCGCTTACAATCCGCGTTAACCCTTCGACCGGACGCTGGTAGACGTACATCCACGCACTTCCGTACGGCGTCTGGATCAACTGGCGTGCGTATTCACCGCCCCTGGTGCGCAAGGCATCAAGTTCGGCAAGCGTCGCGTTATCAATACGATAGACTTCACCCTGTACTGTTCCTTCGCCCGGAACCGCGCCTGGATAGTGGCCCAGGCTGTACAACTGGTAGTTCTCGATATTGTAATTCCCCAGCAGCAGGGCATTGGTCATCCAGTGACTGTTGCCTTGCTTGGTTCGTAAACTGCCGTAGACAAATATTCGCATTGCTAAAACTCAAACTGATAGAGCAGATCAAGTGCCTGGTCTACGCCGGACACTGCTTCCAGATATAGCTTGGGCATCAGGCGATAGCGTAACGTGAGAGTTGCCAGTGAGTCAAAGATCCCCACACCATATTTTACCTGCAGACCCGGCAGTACATAGCCGCTGACCACCACCTGCGAGGAGTCACCCACGCCCTGGGTGTCCAGCGCCAGATTGCTTACGCCGAACGTCTCGCCGATTTTACCCACAACCTGCCCACTTTGTGCAACCCCCAGACCCACTAACATCGAGGTCATTGCCGCACTGTCGCTTTGTCCGCTGTTCAGACCTTGTCCACGCAGCAGATAAGAGAGGGCTTCCTGCTGCGACATCGCCGGGTCAGAGAAGATCTCCGCCTTCGGTTCGTCGGCGGAACCGGTGACGCGAACGCCAGCAATGACGTCGTCTTCCGTCGCTTCCGGGTTACGAATCGCCTCGATGTTCAGCAGGGGCTGATCTGGTGGACCGGAGAACAGCAGCTCGCCTTTGCGCACAATCAGATCCTGACCATAGGCGTGGAAACGTCCTTCAGGGATAGTGATCTGCCCGTTCAGGCCAAGCCCCTGTTTATCCTGCGCGACTTTCAGGTCGCCCGTGAGCCTCGCCTTCAGCCCAAACGCATTCAACCGCACGTTATTCCCCACGTGCACGATGAGGTTACTATTGATCGGTATGCCCGCGCTCTTCTGTTCGACAGGTTTCAGATTTTCATTGAGCATCACTTCATCACTTGAGACGCCGACCGCGCTTTCCGGCACGTCGTGAACCACGATGCGCGCCCACGGCACGTCGACGCGTCCGTCAAGCGTGAAGAGGCTTGGCGTGGCTTCAAAGACCACATCAGGCGAGACGTCCAGGCGCACCATCGGCGGTACGGTGATGCGCACCTTGCTGCCCTTCGCGGCAATACGGGCGCGCCAGTTGTCGAGCTGGCTCCAGTCCGCGTCGCCGCTCAGGTTGATTTGCCCTTGCTGCGTCAATACCGAGCCGCTCAGCGTCGAGCTCATGCCGTTGAAGTTCATCGCGATCTGGCTGGGCTGCATGTCAAACGGCATGAAGTTACCGTCGATATCCACGCCGCTGAGCCGTATCTGACCGAACAGCTGCGGGCTTTGCACGTTACCGGCCAGGCGCAGGTTAGCGTTCAGCATGCCCTCCGCTTTTTCCCCGCGCGCGAAAATCGGGTTCACCATCGCCAGGTTGAAGTTACGGACGTTGACGTTGCCGCCCAGATTACGCCGTCCCTGCGGCTCGGTAATCTGGACCTGCCCGTCCAGCTGACCGTTGTTGGTCAGGCGGATCGTCCACCCCAGCTGTGCGCGATTGTTATGCAGATCGGCACTCAGGTTCAGGGTATCGAACGCCACCGGCAGCGGCGCGTCGTTGACCTCCTGCGTCACCTTCACGTTACGCCCGGACAGCGTGACGCTGCCCTGCGGCAGCCCCTCTTTGGTGGTGTCCCAGGCGACATCGGCTTTCCCGCTGAAGACGCCGCTGGCCTGGGTTGTGTCCGGCATAAACGGCTTCAGCATCGCCAGATCGAAGCGGTTGAGGTTGATCTGCGCGCGCCCTTCCGCACCCGCATCGATGGTCTGCGGTACGCACAGCTCCGCATTCGGGTTGGTCCAGCAGTGTGGCCCAATGCTGATCTTCTGCTCGGCGTTGCGGTAGTCCAGCGCGATGGAGCGCGACAGCGCCAGCGGCCCAACCGGCGTATTGAAGCGCGTGTTGTCCAGCGTTCCTTTCCAGCGTTCTTCCTTGCGGTCAAAGCTGCCGGTGAGGTGAAGCTGGCCGGAGACCGGCTCGCCCTGCACGCGCAGCTGGAGGTCGTGCTGCTTCTCGTTCCCTTTGGCGTCCAGGGTGACCAGGTTAATGTTCACGTCCGGCTGAGAAATGCGCTCCACGCGCAGGTTCAGGCTACCGCCGATCTGATCGGTGGATTTCACATCCCCTTCCACGCGGACGCGGGCAACGCTCAGCTCCTGCCAGCGCAGGTTATTGGCGGTAATGTCCGCCAGCAGCTGCGGCGCCTCCACCGTACCGCGCACTTTCACGAGACCTTTCGCCGTGCCGCCCAGACCCGGCAGGGCGTTGTCGAGATTCGGCGCGTCGATGGTGGCGTCCAGATTGAGATCCTTCACCCCCAGCTCGCCTTTGATATCCGCCGTGTTGCGGCCCAGCGCCACGTGCAGCCCCGGGATAACCCACTGCAGATAGCTGTTGCCTTTCACCGAGCCTTCAACGTTAACCTTGTTCTGCTTCACGTTCCCGGTGAGCTTAATTTCCGGTACGTCCATCTGCCACGTACCGCCGTACAGGCTGCCGCGGGTTTTAATCAGGCCATCCAGCTTCGACGGCCAGTCCGGCACCTCTTTGGCGGTGTTAATGCCCGTCAGCTTCAGCTCGCCGCGCCAGCTGATCGCCTGCTGCCAGTCGAGCAGCGCGGTCAGCTCGGTTTTACCTTCCAGCGCCGCGACGGTCAGCTTGTCGAGGTTGACCTGCTGTTCGTTGCCCTTCGCATCCAGCGTGATATTCGCAGGCGGCACGCCCTGCCCCTTCACCGCGGTGCGGAACGAGAGCACGTAGTCGGTCATCTTGCCGCTCAGCTTCAGCTTCAGGTCATCGGCCTGGAACTGCTTTTCACCAGTGAACGGCCAGTAAAGCTGCTTGCTGACGACCTCAAGATTGAGCGGCAGCCCGGCTTCCGCCAGCTGCGTTTGCGCGCGCAGGACCATGTCCACCGGGCCGGAGAGATTGACCCCGACATCCAGCTTATCGCGCAGCGCACCGCCCACTTTGACCTTCACCTTTTCGCCTTTCAGCGGATCGATGTTGAGGGCACTGTTAAGCGTGATGTCCACCGGCCAGTTGTCGCGCAGCAGGGCATTCCCTGACGCATTCACCGAGCCCTGATTGGTGTCGATATCCAGCGCGTCGAGCTTCATATTGCCGTCAATGCTGCTGACCTTCAGCAGCATGGTGTAGACCGTCAGATCGGTATCGCCGGTCAGGCGCAGCTGCTCGCCTTTGAACTCCTCGATGTTGAGATTCAGCGGCAGATGAACGTCGGTCATTTCCGGCAGCACAGGCTTCGAGAAGAGATCTTTCAGCGTTTCGCCCAGCGGCTTTTCTTCCGGCTGCGGGTTCTGGATCTTCGGCTCGACGATCTCTTCCTGCGCCACGTCGGCCACCTTCGGCAGCGCGATCAGCAAGCCCTGCAGGGACGTCGGCGTCAGGGTGAGGTTTTTCTCCTGCCAGCGCAGGCCGGAGGTGAAATCCATCACGGACACGGTGGTGTCGTCGATTTTGATGTTGACGTTATCGAGCGCGACCCGATAGAGCGCGATCGGGTACGGCGTGGAGAGATTCAGCGGGCCGCTGTCCTCTTCCTCGACCGGCGCAGACTTCGGCATTTTTTTCGAATCTATCGCCACGTTGACGTCTTTTAGCGACAGATCGTTGACGCAGAGCTTGCTGTCGCGCAGGCAGCCCAGCTTCACTGCCAGGTGGAACTCCCCGGCGTTCACCGCCACGCCCGGCTGCTCGTAGCGGATGTTCTTCAGACGCAGATCGCGCCAGCCGCCCATTACCTGGCCAATCTCCAGCCCCGGCACCCAGCGGTTCGCAGCGTTAAACAGCAGATGCAGCCCGGTCGTCGTTCCCACCAGAAACGCCACCGTACCGAGCAGTAGCACGATAAAAATCAGCACCCCGAGGCTTATTTTCTTCCATAAACTCATAATTCAGGCCCCAGACCGATGTAAAACTGTAATCCGTGCTCTTCTTTGTCGCCGACAGGCACGGCGAAGTCGAGCTTGATGGGCCCGACGGGTGACTGCCAGCGTACGCCCACGCCCGCGCCGGTTTTGAAGTCGCTGCGGCGGATATCGTTCACCGCCTCACCGCCGTCAACAAACATGGCGCCCCACCACTTTCCGCTGACGTTGTACTGATACTCCAGCGATCCGGTCGCCAGTTTTGACGCACCGGTCAGCTGGCCCTTTTCGTTCTCAGGTGAGATCGATTTGTACTTATACCCACGAATGCTGCGGTCGCCCCCGGCGAAGAAGCGCAGATCCGGCGGAACGCGCTCGAAGTCTCCCGTTTCAATCCAGCCGAGATTGCCGCGCATCACAAAGCGGTGTTTGTCATACAGCGTGCGGATCCAGACGTTTTGCGCCTGCAGGACGGAGAAGTCCACGTCGGAGCCCCAGGCGGAGTTGGAATAATCAATGGAGTAGCGCTGTGAGTCGCCCCAGGTCGGCATCAGTCCCCCGCGCGAGCGGGTACGGCTGATCATCACGCCCGGATAAAGCAGCATGGTGGTATTGGTGACGTTGGCCTGGGTAAAGTGGTCCAGGCTCCAGCGCAGGTTAATGGCGCGCTGCCAGCCGCTGGAGAGATCCCAGAAGCGGGAGACCGCAAGCGTTGTTGAGTCCTGCTTGGTGTCGTTCAAGTCGGTGCGCTTAAAACCGCCCTGCACAAGGTAATATTGCTCAAGCGGATTTTTCAGCAGCGGCATTTTGTAGCTGAAATCCAGCTGCTGCTCGGGCGCAGAGAGGCTCAGGCTGGTGGTCAGGCTGTGACCGTACGAGTTCATCCACGGTTTTTTCCACGAGGTTCTCACGCGTGGTCCAACATCCGTCGAGTAGCCAACACCGGTCTCAATGGTGTTCTCGGTGCGCGGCGAGACAACGCCATGCAGCGGCAACACCTTCGTTTTGCGAGACTTATCAAATTCCGGCGCGACAACCACGGAGTTAAACCAGCCGGTAGCGGAAAGACGACGGTTCAGTTCCGCCAGGTCCCTCGACTGGTAGTAATCCCCTTTTTTGAACGGCACGAGGTTTTGCAGATACTCTTCACGAATTTGCGAACCTTCAAACGTCACATCGCCAAAACGGTAGCGTTCTCCGCTGTCGTAGTCGATATCCCAGAAGGCCTGACGCCGATCCAGCGCAATCCCCAGCTGGCTTTTATTGAACTGGCTGTCGAAGTAGCCCTTACGCAGGGAAACGTTCGTCAGCTCTTTTTTGAAATGATCGTAGTCACCGTGGTTAAGCACGGTACCGATTTTCGGCCGCGTGCTGAGCAGGTCCAGGTAATCCCGGTCGGTACGCGCCCCGCCGCGCAGAATGACGTTCGTGCCGCCAATCAGTACCGGCTCACCCGGCGAAACGCGGGCAATAAGAACCTGGCGCCCCTTCTTTGGCGGCGGGCGGAGATCGAAATCAATGGTGGGTTCGTAATACCCCAGCGCTTTCAGCCCTTCACGGATGGCGTCATCGACGCGCGCGCGAAAACGCCGGTCCGGCGTCACCTCATCACTCTGGATGGTCGACAACTGCGCACGCACGTTTTTTTCCAGCGCCCCGGATAACCCCTCAACCTGCAAACGGACATTCGCCGCGCTGGCAATCCCGCTTGTCAGCAATACACTGACTAAACATAACTGGCGGATTTTTGTCACGTTTTCTCCTGAATATCCCTGTTTCCACCCTGGAAGCAAATGAAGTACCGCTCCGCGGCAAAATACGGCCTGTTGGCCAAAAACCCAAATCACGGGTTGAAAACGGGTGTAACACCCAAATATTTCTTATGATTAAATCTAGACTCATTCAGCGCATTTATTGTGTTCAATTAAACGCTTCGTGACAACCTTAACCGAAACATCGCACCCCGGGAGGCCCCATCGTGAGTTTATTCGACAAAAAGCATCTGGTTTCACAAACTGATGCATTACCGGGACGCAACACCCCTATGCCTGTGGCGACCTTACACGCCGTCAATAACCATTCCATGACCAACGTGCCGGAGGGAATGGAAATCGCCCTGTTCGCCATGGGCTGCTTCTGGGGCGTTGAGCGCCTCTTCTGGCAGCTGCCCGGCGTTTACAGCACGGCGGCTGGCTACACGGGCGGCTACACGCCGAATCCTACCTATCGCGAAGTCTGCTCCGGCGAAACCGGGCATGCGGAAGCGGTACGCGTGGTCTATGACCCTGCAGTCATCAGCTACGAGCAGCTCCTGCAGGTCTTCTGGGAAAACCACGACCCGGCGCAGGGCATGCGTCAGGGCAACGACCACGGCACACAGTACCGTTCGGCCATTTATCCGCTCACGCCCGAGCAGGATGCCGCCGCGCGCGCCAGCCTTGAGCGTTTCCAGCAGGCCATGCGTGAAGCGGGCGATACGCGCGAGGTGACGACGGAAATCACCACCGCGAAACCGTTCTACTATGCCGAGGACGATCACCAGCAGTATCTGCATAAAAACCCCTACGGCTACTGCGGTATCGGGGGCATCGGCGTCTGCCTGCCGCCACAGCTGGCCTGATTATCGACCCAGCGCCACGCGAGCCGCGTGGCGCTCAAAGAAGCGACAGCGTTGTCTCACAGCTTAACATTCATCCACCAGCCGCCCCCTCCGGCCATCTTCGCCAAATTGTGACCTCTGGCAGATTTACATCTCTTTACGCTATACTACCCGCTGAAATAATCGGCTCAACGCTACGAGCTGATTTTCAATGTGTTTTCACACGAATGGTATCAACTCCCCTTCTGAGGATCTGGCGAGAAGCCGGATAAACTATGTTAAACAGTATTTTAGTAATACTTTGTCTGATTGCCGTCAGCGCGTTTTTCTCGATATCTGAGATCTCGCTGGCCGCGTCCCGTAAAATCAAACTGAAGCTGCTTGCCGATGAAGGCAACATCAATGCTACCCGTATCCTGAAAATGCAGGAAAACCCCGGGATGTTCTTCACCGTGGTGCAGATTGGCCTCAACGCGGTCGCCATTCTCGGCGGTATCGTGGGTGATGCGGCGTTTTCTCCGGCGTTTTATAGTCTGTTTGTTAAGTACATGTCCGTTGAACTGGCCGAACAGCTGAGCTTTATCCTCTCCTTCTCGCTGGTAACCGGCCTGTTCATCCTCTTTGCAGACCTGACCCCGAAACGCATCGGTATGATTGCGCCAGAAGCTGTGGCTTTGCGTATCATCAACCCGATGCGCTTCTGTCTGTACGTGTTTCGTCCGCTGGTGTGGTTCTTCAACGGCCTGGCGAACGTCATTTTCCGCATCTTTAAGCTGCCGATGGTGCGTAAAGACGACATCACCTCTGACGACATTTATGCGGTGGTTGAAGCCGGCGCGCTGGCCGGGGTGCTGCGCAAGCAGGAGCACGAGCTGATTGAGAACGTATTCGAACTGGAATCCCGTACCGTGCCGTCTTCCATGACGGGCCGTGAGAACATTATCTGGTTCGATTTACATGAAGATGAGCAGAGCCTGAAGAACAAAGTGGCGCAGCATCCGCACTCTAAGTTCCTGGTCTGTAATGAAGATATCGACCACATCATCGGTTACGTCGACTCCAAAGACCTGCTGAACCGCGTGCTGGCAAACCAGAGCCTGGCGCTTAACAGCGGCGTGCAGATCCGCAATACCCTGATTGTGCCGGACACTCTGACGCTCTCAGAAGCGCTGGAAAGTTTCAAAACCGCCGGGGAAGACTTCGCGGTTATCATGAACGAATACGCGCTGGTGGTGGGTATTATCACCCTGAACGACGTGATGACCACGCTGATGGGCGACCTGGTTGGCCAGGGGCTGGAAGAGCAGATTGTTCAGCGTGACGATAATTCGTGGCTGATTGATGGCGGCACACCGATTGAAGACGTGATGCGCGTGTTGGATATCGACGAGTTCCCGCAGTCCGGTAACTACGAGACCATTGGCGGCTTTATGATGTTTATGCTGCGTAAGATCCCGAAACGTACCGACTCGGTGAAGTTCTCCGGCTACAAGTTTGAAGTGGTGGATATTGATAACTACCGCATCGACCAACTGCTCGTGACCCGCATCGACAATAAACCGACCGTACTGGTACCGAAGCTGCCGGACGCGGAAGAGAAGGTGTCGGCGTAAAGCGCCAGCCTCTACAAACATCAACGGCTCCCATTGGGAGCCGTTTTTTTAACTACTGCATAGCACGTTGGTTAAGCCATCTCAGTCTGCAGACGCATAACCTGACGGTTGACTTCGGACATCACAGACAGGTGCTGTTTGTCCTTCACTTTTGGGACAAGGATCTTGCCCTTATCAAACTCAAAAGCGCCAACATCCTTGATGTACAACCGTCCACGGAACAGGATCTTCACGTACTTCGCCACCTGAAGCGGGTTGTAGCGTTGGAAAATTTTCATTCTTGTATCTCCTGCGAATCATACGCTCTTGCGGTGCCACAATCGGCCCGACTGTCCTGAGCGCAAATTTTAATGCCCAATGACTATAGACCAGAACTACGGTGTTACCCAGTGTGCATAAGTTTATTTACCGTTTGATTACAATTATTCAGAATAATCTTTGCAAAGCGTGACCGGGCGCAGTATAAGCCGTCGTTTTTTCATGGATATGTGCGTTCGCCCGCAAACTGGCATCGGGATTGCGGGAAAACCCCATTGATCGCACTTATGATTAAAAGCGCAAGACCAAGTGGTCGGATCACCTGCAAACAATAAGGAAACGCCATGACCCTACGTAATATCCTTGCAGCAGCCTGCCTGCTGCTGCCGCTGTGGGCTTCCGCTCACAACATTGAAAAAGGACAACGTGTACCGCCAGTCGGCATTGCTGACCGGGGAGAATTGATTCTCGACAATGATAAGTTTAGCTACAAACCCTGGAATAGCGCGCAGCTCGCGGGCAAAGTGAGAGTTGTACAACATATTGCCGGTCGTACATCCGCAAAAGAGAAAAATGCTACCCTGGTGGAAGCGATCAAGGCCGCAAAATTCCCTCACGACCGCTACCAGACGACCACGATTGTTAACACCGACGACGCCATTCCGGGCTCCGGGATGTTTGTGCGCTCCAGCCTTGAGAGCAATAAAAAGCTCTACCCGTGGTCGCAGTTTATCGTCGACAGCAACGGCGTAACCCGTAAGGCCTGGCAGCTGGAAGAAGAGAGCTCCGCGATTATCGTGCTGGATAAAGAGGGCCGCGTACAGTGGGCGAAAGACGGCGCGTTAACCCAGGAAGAGGTGCAGCAGGTTGTCGACCTGCTGCATAAGCTGCTGGCTCAGTAGATAGAGACGCGGAAGCCGGGGTTGAGGAAGGATTCGCGCGGGGTATAGTCCAGCGGCTTGCCCTGCCAGTCGTGAACGTGCGCCCCGGCGGCCGCGGCAACGGCATGACCTGCCGCGGTATCCCAGACGTTGGTTGGCCCAAAGCGAGGGTAGAGCTGCGCATGGCCTTCCGCCACCAGGCAGAATTTCAGCGATGAGCCAATCGAGGTGGTCTGGTGTTCACCCAGCTGCTGCAGGTACTCCTGCAGCTCGCTGTCGCTGTGCGAGCGGCTAATCACCACCAGCGGTGGACGCGCATCGCGCACCTGGATCTGCTTGCGCACGCCGCACTCTTCCTTCCACGCCTTCCCTTCTGCAGCGCTGTACATCACCTTCATTACCGGCGCGTAGACCACGCCCAGCACCGCTTTGCCCTTCTCAATCAGGGCGATATTGACGGTGAATTCACCGTTGCGCTTGATGAACTCTTTTGTCCCGTCCAGCGGATCGACCAGCCAGTAACGCTGCCAGTGCTGGCGCTCGTCCCAGCTTTGCGGCGCTTCTTCTGACAGAACGGGGATGTCCGGCGTTAAGGCCTGTAATCCTTTCAGGATCACCTTATGCGCCGCGATATCCGCCGCCGTGACCGGAGAGTCGTCGGCCTTGCTGACCACCTCCATAGGTTTACTGCCGTCATACACCTGCATGATGGCATCTCCCGCATCCCGTGCGAGCTGACAAATTTTATCTAGCATTTTCCACCTCTTTGTTAACGCAGTGAGGTTAACTCTTTGTTTTAGTTATATCGTAATGTGAACAATTCCGCTATCTGTGAAGCAATTCCGGTTTCAGGTGACTTTTTTCTGTCAGGATTCACATTTCTGTAAGCAACAAGCTATAGATACATACTCTTTTGTGCTCTGCATCGAAAAAAGGACTCCTCTGATGATTAAGTTTAGTGCAACGCTTCTGGCGACGCTGATTGCAGCAAGCGTACAGGCGGCGACGGTAGATCTGCGTATTCTGGAAACGACCGATCTGCACAGCAACATGATGGACTTCGATTACTACAAAGATACCCCGACGGAAAAATTCGGCCTGGTACGCACGGCAAGCCTGATCGATGCGGCGCGTGGCGAAGTGAAAAACAGCGTGCTGGTCGACAATGGCGATCTCATTCAGGGCAGTCCGCTCGGGGACTACATGGCGACCAGGGGGCTGAAAAAAGGCGAGATCCATCCTGTTTATAAAGCGATGAACACCCTGGACTATACCGTCGGCAACCTCGGTAACCACGAATTCAACTACGGTCTAAAATACCTGCATGACGCCCTTGCCGGTGCGAAATTCCCGTACGTTAACGCCAATATCATCGACGTTAAGACCCAAAAGCCGCTCTTTACCCCTTATCTGATTAAAGAGACCAACGTCGTCGACCAGGACGGTAAAAAACAGACGCTGAAAATCGGCTATATCGGTTTTGTGCCGCCGCAGATCATGACGTGGGATAAGGCCAACCTCGACGGCAAAGTGACCGTTAACGACATCACCGAAACCGCGCGGAAATACGTGCCGGAAATGCGCGAAAAAGGCGCCGATCTGGTGGTCGTTGTCGCCCACTCGGGCCTCTCCGCCGATCCGTATCAGGCCATGGCAGAAAACTCCGTTTACTATCTGAGTGAAGTCCCGGGCGTCGACGCGATCCTGTTCGGCCACGCCCACGCGGTCTTCCCGGGCAAAGATTTCGCCAGCATAAAAGGAGCGGACATTGAGAAAGGGACGCTCAACGGCGTGCCGTCGGTGATGCCGGGCATGTGGGGCGACCATCTTGGCGTGGTGGATCTGGTGCTGAATAACGACGGCGGCAGCTGGAAGGTGACGCAGTCAAAAGCCGAAGCGCGCCCGATTTACGACGCTGCGGCTAAAAAATCTCTGGCGGCGGAAGATAAAAAACTGGTCGACGTGCTGAAGCACGATCACGACGCCACGCGCGAATTCGTCAGCAAGCCGATCGGCAAATCCGCCGATAACATGTACAGCTTCCTGGCGCTGGTGCAGGACGACCCGACCGTTCAGGTCGTCAACATGGCGCAGAAAGCCTATGCGGAACACTTTGTGCAGGGCGATCCGGATCTGGCAAAACTGCCGGTCCTGTCAGCGGCTGCGCCATTCAAGGTGGGCGGGCGTAAGAACGACCCGGCAAGCTATGTTGAAGTCGAAAAAGGCCAGCTGACCTTCCGTAACGCCGCCGATCTCTACCTCTACCCGAACACGCTGGTGGTGGTAAAAGCGACGGGCCAGGAGGTGAAAGAGTGGCTGGAGTGCTCTGCCGGACAGTTTAACCAGATTGACCCGCACAGCAGTAAGCCGCAGTCGCTGATTAACTGGGACGGCTTCCGTACCTATAACTTCGACGTGATCGACGGCGTAAACTACCAGATTGACGTCACCCAGCCGGCGAAATATGACGGCGAGTGTCAGGCGATCAACCCGCAGGCGGAGCGCATCAAAAACCTGACCTTCAACGGCAAGGCGATCGACCCGAATGCCACCTTCCTGGTGGTGACCAATAACTACCGCGCCTACGGCGGTAAGTTTGCCGGTACGGGAGATAGCCACATCGCCTTTGCCTCGCCGGACGAGAACCGCTCGGTGCTGGCGGCGTGGATCAGCGCGGAGTCGAAGAAGGCGGGCGAAATTCATCCGGCGGTGGACAACAACTGGCGCCTCGCGCCGATCCACAGCGATACGAAACTGGATATCCGCATAGAAACGTCGCCGTCCGATAAGGCAGCCGCGTTTATCAAGGATAAAGCCCAGTATCCGATGAAGCAGGTCGCAACGGATGATATCGGGTTCGCGATTTATCAGGTGGATTTGAGCAAGTAAAAACAAAACGGCAACATACGTTGCCGTTTTTCGTGTTTGTTCCCTCTCCCTATGGGAGAGGGGTCCTCAGTAATTTTCCAACTCGAAGCGATGAATATTTCTTCAGAAAAATTAATGAATTGCAGCGATGCCCTGGTCCGGCTGTAAATCGCCGAAGCGTTCCCGCAAGGCCGGGGCGAGGCGCAAGGATGCGCCGAGAGAGCGTGGCCTGCAGGGATGCAGGCTCATGCCCGACCCGATAGCCTGAAGGAATAAGCTGAGGACAAAATTGCCGGGAGCAATTTTGGACAGCGCCTGAGCTGGCCCTGAAAGGGTGAGCCCCAGGGATGGGGCGAGCAATCCGCGAAGCGGCGATTTACCGCCGGGAGCCCGGGTCGCCAGGGCGGCGGCGATTGAGCCGCCCTGGCACGTTCACAGGCCATGTCGTTACAGAGAAGCAAGGAACATAAAGTGAACGGAATGACCACCAGAGTTATATGTTCCCCCCTCACCCCAGCCCTCTCCCTCAAGGGAGAGGGGGTCGCCCACGCAGGCATTAGGTCAGGGTGAAGACATCAGGCCGCACGATCGTCCCTGTTCGCCATCACCTTCGGGGTATTCACCTCAATCCAGTCCGCCAGCGCAGCGACTTTCTCGCTGACCTCAATCCCCATCGGCGTCAGGCTATACTCTACGTGCGGCGGCACCACCGGATACGACACGCGATCGACAAACCCGTCCTGCTCCAGCGCCTGGAGTGACTGGGACAGCATCTTTTCGCTCACCCCGCCCATTTTACGGCGCAGATCGCTAAAGCGATGCGTTCCCTGGCGCAGGGCCAGCAGAATCAGGACACCCCAGCGGCTGGTCACGTGTTTGAGCACCTCGCGTGAAGGGCACTGTTCCGCGAAAAGATTGCCATCGCGCATTTGTTCGCTGAGCGTCGGTATCGTTGTTTTCATACTTACCTTTTTGTACGTACTTACTAAAAGTTAGCTATGGTGCTAGTGTGCCACAACACCAGACAAACACGAAGGAGATTCATCATGATCGCGATTACCGGCGCTACCGGCCAGCTTGGCCATCTCGTTATCGAACAGCTGTTGAAAACCGTACCGGCCAGCCAGATTGTGGCCATCGTACGTAACCCGGCGAAAGCGCAGGCCTTAAGCCAGCAGGGAATTGTCGTTCGCCAGGCGGACTACACGGATGAAGCCGCATTCACCGCCGCGCTGAGCGGCGTGGATAAGCTGCTGCTGATCTCTTCCAGCGAAGTCGGCCAGCGCGCAACCCAGCACCAGAACGTGATTAACGCCGCCAAAACAGCAGGCGTGAAATTTATCGCCTACACCAGCCTGCTGCATGCGGACAACTCCCCGCTGGGTCTGCACGTTGAACACGTTGCCACTGAAAAAGCGCTGGCGGCGTCCGGCATCCCTTATGCCCTGCTGCGCAATGGCTGGTATACCGAAAACTACCTTGCGAGCGCGCCGCCTGCGCTGGAACACGGCGTGTTTATTGGTGCGGCAGGCGAAGGCAAAATTGCCTCTGCCACCCGTGCAGACTATGCCGCGGCGGCCGCCAAAGTGATCGCAGAAGAGGGACACGCGGGCAAGGTCTACGAACTGGCGGGCGACCACGGCTGGACGCTGAGCGAACTGGCGGCTGAACTCGGCAAACAGAGCGGGAAGCCGGTAGCCTATCAGAATCTCAGTGAAGCGGATTTTGCCGCCGCGCTGAAAAGCGTCGGCCTGCCTGCCGGACTGGCAGATATGCTGGCGGACTCGGATGTGGGCGCGTCCAAAGGGGGACTCTTTGACGATAGCCATACGCTGAGCAAACTGATCGGGCGCGCAACGACGCCGCTGGCGCAGAGTATTAAAGCCATTCTTTAACGGTGTCACCGTTCTTTCCTGCGGCCGGGTGATTTCCCTTACCCGGCCCGCTCATATTTATTAATAATAAAAACAGATATAACGATTAAAAGTCCGGGTATTCTTTATCCGTCGCGTACGTTATCGGTTTTTCAAATCCGGGAATGGTGATGCCATTCGTATCAATCTTAATATCTTCCTCATTTATCCCCTGCTGGCCGAAAAGATAAATGACATTGAGTTCACCCTGCGAGGCCGCCTCGTCGTAGGCGTTAGCCTGACGTCGCACCTGGCGGTTACGCTGCTGATAATCCGCAAACACCGCTTCCCCATAGCGTTTGCGCAACCATTGATGGGTAAGCTTTGGCGAGTAAACCACCCCCGTGGCATTATTACCGCCAAAGCCTTTTGAATTAATAAAGGCAATTTGTCCCTGGTCTTCCTCTAATTTGCAGTCCTGAAGAGGAATGGTTAAGCGCGCGTTGTTCACCCGCGGTGCGATGTGGGACACGCTTTTAATTCCCGGCAAAATACCATAGCGGAAGACGCCGAGGCAGCCGATCAGCTGGTCGCCGCTGGCTGGGCCCAGGGAGTGACCGAGGTACGATTTCACCGCCGTCACCGGCCAGTCGCGAATCGAAAAGGCTTGCGCAACGCGGTCAAAAATATCCGCCTCGGAGACGCAATTCTTCGGCGTGCTTGAGCCGTGCGCCTGAATAAACGATCCCTTCTGCACCGTCTCTATCCCGGCCATCGATACCGCTGAGGCTACGGCTTTCGCCACGGTGATGTAATTCCCCGGCCCCGGTGACGCAATAGAGCGTTTAAAGCCGTCAGCGTTGATGAAGACATTCCCCACCGAACCGTGGATCTCTGCGCCAAGCTGCAGCGCCAGCTCGTCGTCCATTAACACGACATACTGGCTGGATTCTGCGATAACAAAACCGCAGCTGTTGCCAAACGGGCGGCTGCTGTTGCGCCAGTCGGCCGTTTCCGTTTCATCAATGTGCTTAAGCTTGCTCTCCGTTGCCAGGGCGCCCATGGCATCGAATCCTTCAATCACTTCTGAGGTGACCGGCGCTTCGGCGCTGCCAACGACGGCTACGCGAATGCGCCCCGCTTTGATATCCTCAACTGCCGCATTCAGGTTATACAGAAACGTGGCGCATGCCCCCAGCGTGGCGCTGGTATGACCGACGCTACCCAGCACATACGCATTGAGGAAATCGGCGCACATGCTGTTCAGGCCCAGCGGGCACTGTTTGGCGCTGACGCGATGGCCTTTCAGGCGCGACTGCAGCATTCCGCCAAAGCCATAATCGTCGAGCTGCCCCATGATATTGCCCGAATAGACGCCGAGCTGATCCGGCGTGATTTTGGCCTGTACCTCTCGCCACGGGATCCCTAGGGCGTTGATGGCGTCTGACGCTCCGACAATCGCCATTTGTAACGCCCGCGGATGGAACTGCGAATTGTAATGGTCGCCCGGACGGAATCCCTGCGGCAACAGCCCTGCAGCCTGAACCTCCGTGCGCAGCAACGCCTCAATTTTGCAGTCCATCTCTCCCTGAACGGTAATACGGACATGCCGATCCGCTAATTCTTCAACGTGCCATCCCGCCGGTAAGGGTTGAGGTAATTGCCTGGCAGATATATTAAAACTGAATCCCTCTTCGCCTGAAGCCATATTCAATTTTGCATGGCCGGCAATAGCATCGACATCAAAGTAGTCGCGCGTAATTTTTCTGATAAGGGTTCCCTCAAGCACCTCGTCTTTTATCCTCGCGGCAGCCTGAGCAGGTGTAAACCTTTCACCGGAAATATCGCGATATCCACCTTCATCATATTTAAGTACGCCCATCAGGATAGCTAACGATAATAATGTTTCCTGCCTTTCCTCTTCCGATAATGACTCAATAATCATTCGATGAAATGCATGATGTGAAGAACTACGACCAGCTGGACCATAGCCGCCAAAAGCCGTTATTACGGGTAATTTCACCATAATTTATTCTCTCGTGGTCGTGGATTTATTTTATTAAGCAAGTGCGATAATTTCAGATATTAGTTTACAAATCACCAACAAAAGCTAATATGAAAATCCAGCCAAAACGCTGACTTTTTTGGCCACGGCAACGATGAGCTACCAAAAATAATAGTCAAAACAGGTATTAATCAAAAATGACAAATACACAAATAGGATTTGTGTTATGTGAACGCATGCTAAGTTCCGGTCTCAGTCTTCCGATTGAAATGTGGAAAGCGGCAGCCAGTAGCTATTTAGCTGAGCAAAAAACAACATCCCACGCAGGCACGCACAAACCGGAGAAGTCACCCTTCAGGCTCTGTCGCCCGGAGAATATTCTGAAGGTGAATACCATTGGCATAAACAGCGAGCCCATTCTGACGCACAGTGGCTTTAGCATTACCGCCGATACCACCCTTGCCGCAGACAGGCACTATGACGTGATCTATCTTCCTGCCCTGTGGCGCAACCCTCGCGCGGTGGTCAGACAACAGCCTGAACTTCTGGAATGGCTGACCGAGCAGGCCGCGCGAGGAACCCGCATCGCCGCCGTCGGAACGGGCTGCTGTTTTCTGGCGGAGTCGGGATTGCTCAACGGAAAGCCCGCCACCACCCACTGGCACTACTTCAAACAATTCTCGCGTGACTACCCCAGCGTAAAATTACAGACAAAGCATTTTCTCACTCAGGCCGATAATATTTTCTGCGCTGCAAGCGTTAAGGCCCTGTCAGATCTGACGATCCATTTTATAGAAACGATATACGGGAAACGTGTAGCCACACATACTCAACGGACATTTTTCCATGAAATTCGTAGCCAGTTTGAACGCCAATGTTACAGTGAAGAAAACAAGCCCCATCCGGATGAAGATATTATTCAAATTCAAATCTGGATAAAAGCCAACTGCGCCTCGGATATATCCATGCAGAATCTTGCAGATATGGCTGGCATGAGTTTGCGCAACTTTAATCGCCGCTTTAAAAATGCCACCGACATGTCCCCACTGCAGTATTTATTAACCGCCAGAATTGAATCCGCCATGACAATGCTGCAATCCACCAATCTGTGTATTCAGGAGATTGCGAATGCGGTTGGATATCAGGATATTGCGCACTTTAATCGCCAGTTTAAGCATAAAACAACGGTTTCACCGGGGGATTACCGTAAGACCGTCCGGGCAAAGATGTTTAGTGCATAAACTGCGGTCATCTCTGATAATGAAAAGATGACCACGAGGAGGCTCAACGTGCAAGGCGTACCTGAACAGTTTAATGATGAAAGAGACAGCGCGCGCTTTCGCCATCTGGCGCAGCTGCCGGGACTGGAGCTTTATCACGCGCATATTTCTGACTACGCCTTTGAGCCTCACACTCATGAAGCCTTCGGGATCGGCACGATTGAAACCGGTGCCGAACGCTTTCGCTATCGCGGTACCCAGCATCTCGCGGCGGAAAAATCCGTCGTCACCATGAACCCGGACGAGATCCATACCGGCGAATCCGCCACCGAAGGCGGCTGGCGCTACCGGATGGTCTATATCGAACCCGATCTGCTGGAAGAGGTGACCGGCCTCCGGCACTGGTGGTTTAGCGATGTCACGCGTCATGACCCGCTGCGCTCGCAGCAAATCGGCAGACTGATTTACGGCCTGTGGCACACGGACGATCCGCTTGCGCAAAAAGGATTACTGCTGGATCTGATTGAGACCTTCCAGCCGCTGGCCCATCACGCGCCGGTGATTCAGGAAGGCGCGCACCGCTTCGAACGCGTGCGCGAGTACCTGCACGACAACTACATGCACTCCCTGACGCTGGACGAGCTGGCCAGCGTCGTTTCGCTCAGCCCGTACCACTTCCAGCGCCAGTTCAAAGCCCATTTTCACGTGACGCCGCACCAGATGCTGATGGCCATTCGCCTCTGGCGCGCCAAAGCGTTCCTCACCCACGGCATGCCCGCCGCCGAAGTGGCAGCCGCGACCGGGCTGACCGACCAGTCCCATTTAACCCGCGCGTTTACCCGCCGCTACGGCATTACGCCCGTGCGCTACCAGAAGCAGGTCACCCGGCGCTAATGCGCAATCTCATACAATACGCGCGCATTTTCCCCTCCTACACTGCATGCAGCGTAAATACCTGTGGATGGAAAAATGATTAGTGGAGTGTTGTATGCCCTGCTGGCCGGGATGATGTGGGGGCTGATTTTTGTCGGCCCGCTGATCGTGCCCGAGTATCCGGCAATACTGCAGTCGACCGGACGCTATCTGGCGCTCGGGCTGATTGCCCTGCCCCTGGCGTGGCTGGGACGCGCGCGCTTGCGTCAGCTCAGCCGTCAGGACTGGGGCACCGCGCTGGCGCTGACCATGATGGGGAATCTTATCTACTACGTTTGCCTCGCGAGTGCCATTCAGCGTACCGGTGCGCCGGTATCTACCATGATTATCGGCACGCTGCCGGTCGTTATCCCCGTCTTTGCTAACCTGCTCTACAGCCACCGCGATGGCAAACTGGCGTGGTCAAAAATGGCACCGGCGCTGGTATGCACCGCCGTGGGGCTGGTATGCGTCAATATTGCCGAGCTGCGTCACGGGCAGGCGGATGTTGACCTGTGGCGCTACGGCTCTGGCATTGTGCTGGCGTTCATTTCCGTGGCGTGCTGGGCATGGTATGCCCTGCGCAACGCGCGCTGGCTGCGGGAGAACCCGGACAAGCACCCGATGATGTGGGCGACGGCGCAGGCGCTGGTCACGCTGCCCGTCTCGCTGGTGGGCTATGCCGGGGCGTGCATCTGGTTAGGCCATCAACAGCCAGACTTCGCTCAGCCCTTCGGGCCAAGACCCTGGGTGTTTATTGGCTTAATGGTTGCGATTGCGGTGCTGTGCTCATGGGTGGGCGCGCTGTGCTGGAACATTGCCAGCCAGAAGCTGCCGACGGTGATTTTAGGGCCGCTGATTGTCTTCGAAACCCTGGCCGGACTGCTTTATACCTTCCTGATGCGCCAGAGCGTGCCGCCGCTATTCACGGCCTGCGGCATCGCGCTGCTGGTGGTGGGAGTGGTGATGGCGGTAAGAGCGAAGCCGGAAAAACCGAGGGTCATTCCGGCTTCGGAGATGTGAGCATTGCCCAGCGGCGCTGCGCTTGCAGGGCCTACAAAATCGTAGGCCCGGTAAGGCGTAGCCGCCACCGGGCAAGCCCTTAAAACGTTTCCCAGTTCCCTTCAGACGCCGCCGCTACGGGCTGCGCTTTAGGTACATAGGTTTTCACCGGCGCCGCTTTGACCGCCTGGTTGCGGGTGATTTTGAACACCGCCACCGCTTCGTTCAGGCGGGCAGCCTGATCTTCCAGCGCCGCCGCCGCGGCCGCAGATTCCTCTACCAGCGAGGCGTTCTGCTGGGTCACGCGGTCCATCTCGGCTACCGCCTGGCCCACCTGGTCAATACCGCGGCTCTGCTCGTCAGAGGCCGAGGCAATTTCACCCATGATGTCGGTGACGCGGGTGACCGCATTGACGATCTCTGCCATCGTGGCGCCGGCTTCGTTAACCAGCTGAGAGCCCGCGTTCACGCGCTCGCCGGAATCATCGATCAGCGCTTTGATCTCTTTCGCCGCCTGGGCGCTGCGCTGTGCGAGAGTACGGACCTCCCCTGCCACCACCGCAAAACCACGGCCCTGCTCGCCCGCGCGCGCCGCTTCCACCGCAGCGTTCAGCGCCAGGATGTTAGTCTGGAAGGCAATACCGTCGATTACGTTAGTAATTTGCGCGATTTTACTGGAGCTGGTGGCGATTTCGTCCATCGTACGCACCACGCCTTCAACCACGTTACCGCCCTTCTTCGCCGTAGAGGAGGCGTCCAGCGCCAGACGGGAAGCCTGACGCGCGTTATCGGCGTTCTGCTTCACGGTCGCCGTCAGCTGTTCCATGCTGGCTGCCGTCTCTTCCAGAGACGCGGCCTGCTGCTCGGTACGGGAAGAGAGGTCGTTGCTGCCCGCAGAGATTTCCCCTGCACCGGTGTAAATCGTATCTGCGCCTTCACGCACCACACCCACGGTGTTCGCCAGCGAGGTCTGCATCTCCTGAACGTTACGCGCCAGGATAGCCATTTCGTTCTTACCTTCAGCCTGAATCGGCTGGGTTAAATCCCCCGCCGCAATGGCGCGAATATGGTTAATCACCTCTTCCAGAGGCAGCAGCAGCACGCGGCGCATGGCTACCCAGCTGGAGATAATCACCACAATCACCAGCAGCATAACCGCAGAGAGGATCCACAGGATGCGCCTGTAGTCGCTTTCATTGTCCTGGATGCCTTTATCGGTGAGCGTTGCCTGCGCTTCACGCCATTCACGGTAAACCGCCTGCATCGCGGTCTGCTTTTGCTCCGCGTTCTGCTTGAACATGTCTTCCAGATTGCCCTGGCTCAGCAGGACGTTCATTTGCATCAGCGTTGAGGAGTAAATGCGGTACTGCTCTTCCAGACGCTTGGCCAGGTTCTCGTCCAGGCCCGGCGTATTTGGCAGGGCATAGTATTTATCGTAATGGACCTGCGCATCGGCGAGCAGATTTTTCGCCGTGTTGACCAGCTCATTGAGCTGCCCACCGTTAATCTGAGAGGCCATGCTGCTTTGCAGACGCAGCATCCCGCGGTTCAGCGTCACGCGCGCCTGGTTCAGGCTGATCCACGCATCGGTAAACTCCGCCACGTTCTTGCTGG
Source organism: Enterobacter sp. E20 (assembly GCF_000801755.2). NCBI lineage: Bacteria > Pseudomonadati > Pseudomonadota > Gammaproteobacteria > Enterobacterales > Enterobacteriaceae > Enterobacter > Enterobacter sp. E20. The sequence continues at coordinate 483,174 of NZ_CP012999.1, read as the reverse complement.
AGAGCTGCGACACGGTGAAGTTGTCTTTATCGTTATTCAGCGCGTTGATAAAGATACCCGCGGAAATCACTTGCATGATGCCGAGCACAAGCAGCACCGAAATCAGAAGGGTAATGACTTTTATACGTTTAAACATGCGTTGCCTTTGTTATATGCAGGTTTGTCTGACGTGGATATATCGGCAGGCGCGGCGGGTTGTTTACTGTTTCTACACCTTTAAAAAGTTTCTAAACCACTTTCCTAAGTCCATTCAGAGAGTTAAACGGGGTATTTTTTTGTGATCTGCATCTCACTTTCCCCCTTCCCTCTAAAGGGTTATAGCGCTGGCTTAAAGATGCATTTAATATGCATCTTATATTATTAATGACGAGGTAACTGCTATGGCCTTTCGCGACCAACCCCTTGGCGAGCTGGCGCTCTCCATTCCTCGCGCTTCTGCGCTGTTCCGTAAATACGATATGGATTACTGCTGCGGCGGTAAGCAAACCCTGGCGCGTGCGGCCTCACGCATGGAACTGGACGTTGAGGTGATTGAAGCAGAGCTGGCGCAGCTGGCCGAGCAGCCCGTCGACAAAGACTGGCGAACCGCCCCGCTCGCTGAAATCATCGACCATATCATCGTGCGATACCATGACCGTCACCGTGAGCAGCTGCCGGAACTGATCCTGCAGGCGACCAAAGTTGAGCGCGTTCATGCCGACAAACCTTCCGTACCGCGCGGTCTGGCGAAATACCTGACCCTGCTGCATGAAGAGCTTTCCAGCCACATGATGAAAGAAGAGCAGATCCTCTTCCCGATGATTAAACAGGGAATGGGAAGCCAGGCGATGGGGCCTATCAGCGTGATGGAAAGCGAGCACGATGATGCGGGTGAGCTGCTGGAAGTGATCAAACACACCACCCACAACGTCACGCCGCCGCCAGAAGCGTGCACAACGTGGAAAGCGATGTACAACGGCATTAACGAGATGATTGACGACCTGATGGAACACATCAGTCTTGAGAACAACGTTCTGTTCCCGCGGGCATTAGCTGGGGAATAAAAAAGGCCGCTGCGGCCTGATGCCCTCACCCCGGCCCTCTCCCACGGGGAGAGGGTGCAAAAACTAAAAACGGCAACCGAAGTTGCCGTTTTGCTTTTACCTTACGCCTGCCATACGTTTCTTACCGATAAACACCCAGCCCAGCCCCAGCGCGATAAACCACAGCGGCGTGACGATGAGTGCCTGACGGGTATCATCTTCCAGCGTCAGCAGAACCAGCACGAAGACGAAGAACGCCATGCACACCCAGCACATCAGCTTGCCCAGCGGCATCTTGTAGATCGATTTTTCATGCAGGTGCGGGCGCTGCTTGCGGTACACCAGGTATGAACAGAGGATGATGGTCCAGACGAACATAAACAGGATCGCTGAGACCGTGGTGATCATGGTGAACGCGCCAATCACGCTTGGGTTCACGTAGAGCATCACCACGCCGCCCAGCAGGCACATGCAGGAGAAGGTCAACCCTTTTGCCGGTACCGCGCGCTTCGACAGCTTGGCGAACGCGCTCGGCGCCACGCCTTCCTGCGCCAGACCAAACAGCATACGGCTGGTGGAGAATACGCCGCTGTTGGCAGACGAGGCAGCAGAGGTCAGCACCACGAAGTTAATCAGGCTCGCGGCAGCAGGCAGGCCTACCAGCACGAACAGCTCAACGAACGGGCTCTTGGTTGGCACCACGGAGCTCCACGGCGTCACGGACATAATGACGATCAGCGCGAAGACGTAGAACATGATGATACGCAGCGGAATAGAGTTAATCGCGCGCGGGAGAGACTTCTCGGGATCTTTGGTCTCCGCTGCCGTCGTGCCCACCAGCTCAATGCCCACGAAAGCAAAAACCGCGATCTGGAAGCCGGCAAAGAAGCCGCTAATGCCTTTCGGGAACCAGCCGCCGTCATTCCACAGATGGGTAAACGACGCCTGAACGCCCGTTGGCGACTGGAAGTGGGTGAGCACCATCACCAGCCCCACGACGATAAGCCCGACAATCGCCACGATTTTGATCATCGCGAACCAGAACTCCATCTCACCGAACATTTTAACGGTGGCGAGGTTAAGGCTCAGCAGCAGAACAATGACCGCCAGCGAGGCGACCCAGTCCGACAGCCCCGGGAACCAGAACTGCGCGTAGGCGGTAATCGCCACGACGTCCGCCATACCGGTGACGACCCAGCAGAACCAGTAGGTCCAGCCGGTGAAATAGCCCGCCCACGGCCCGAGCAGGTCAGAAGCGAAGTCGCTAAAGGATTTGTATTCGAGGTTCGAGAGCAGCAGTTCACCCATTGCACGCATCACGAAGAAGAGCATAAAACCGATGATCATATAAACGAAGATGATCGACGGCCCGGCGAGACTGATGGTTTTGCCTGACCCCATAAACAGCCCGGTACCGATGGCACCCCCAATCGCAATGAGCTGAATATGACGGTTTGTGAGATTGCGCCGTAGCGACTGTTCAGACGTCGCCTCTTCTGTAGCGGCGACTTTGACCTGATCTACCATGTAATTTTCCTGTTTATGCCTGTCTGTGTTGTTAAGGCTCTTCTGGCCTTTAAAAACGTCAAAAAAATGACGGTCCCTTTGTAAGGGTTTATCGATATTAGGTAAGAATCGGCGGGATGAATACTATGATTTAGATATTATGTTAATAATATGTTGAAAGTGAGTGTCATATCACTCATACAGCGCGAAACAGCTCACAAAAATACACGCAACAGTTTCGTTTGCAAGATAAAATGTTGATAGCACCATAACTATAGGTTTTTACACTATTTTCCTCTCCCCAACCGGGGAGAGGAAATAAGAAAATTCGATTACAGAATTTCCAGCAGCTCGACTTCAAAGACCAGGGTGCTGAATGGCGGGATGGACGCGCCAGCGCCGCGCTCGCCGTAGGCCAGGTTATGCGGGATGGTCAGCTCCCATTTGGAACCGACCGGCATCAGGGTCAGAGCTTCGATCCAGCCTGCGATCACGCCGTTGACCGGGAATTCAGCCGGTTCGCCGCGCGCCACGGAGCTGTCGAACACGGTACCATCGATCAGCTTACCGGTGTAATGCACGCGAACGTGGTCGGTACGCGCCGGGATTGCGCCGTCGCCCTGATTGATCACGCGGAACTGCAGACCAGACTCGGTGCTGTTCACGCCTTCACGCTCGCGGTTCTCTTCCAGATATTTCACACCTTCGGCCGCCATCTCTTCGAAGCGCGCGCGACGCACGGCGTCAGCACGTTCGTGGATTTCACGCAGCGCACGGTGCACAACGTCTACCGGAACGGCAGGCTGTTTGCCTTCCAGCGCGTCAGCGATACCCGCCACCAGCGCTTCAGGTAACAGACCTTCCAGGCCGGATTCGCTCAGCTGCTGTCCTACCTGCAAGCCGATACCGTAACTTGCCTGCGCTTCGATAGTGTCAAAAGTCGGGGTGGTCATGGGTTTTCCTTCCATCACATTTAAAGTAGCGGGCAGCATATCAGCCATGCCCTTATGGGTAAAACTTTGTCTGAAGTTAAGGTGACAAACCGCGACGAAACAGAAACAATAGAGATAACCAGGATTAATCCCGAACTGATGTCACGGATGTCGGGTTTACTACGCCGTTCAGGCAGTTAGCAAACTATACTTCGGGGCACAGGATAAAAAATACGCGGAGCAGGAGGAGTGCCATGCCCGGGCGATTTGAACTGAAACCTACCCTGGCGAAAATCTGGCAGGCGCCGGACAATTTTCGCATCATGGACCCGCTGCCTCCTCTGCATCGCAGAGGGATCATCATTGGCGCGCTGATGGTGATCGTGGGCTTCCTGCTTCCTTCCGGGGGCGATGATGTCGATACCGCACCCGTCACCCGCAATGCCCAACTGGACATTCAGTCGCAGACGCGGCCGCAGCCTGACGCACAGCCGATGCAAACGCAGCTTGTGACCCCGTCTAACGATCCGGGTCAGGTCGCGCCGGTTGAGCCAGAACCTATTCAGGATGAACAGCCGCAGGTTCAAGCCGCCGCCCCGTCTCAGCCTCAGACGCAACAGCCTACCGGCATTGAGCAACAGTGGCGTTCCTATCGCGTAGAGCCGGGTAAAACGCTGGCACAGCTGTTCCGCGACCACAATCTGCCGCCAACCGACGTGTATGCCATGGCGAAGGTGGAAGGTGCGGGTAAACCGCTCAGTAACCTGCAGAATGGACAGATGGTACAGGTTCGCCAGAATGCCAGCGGGGTGGTGACAGGATTAACGATTGATACGGGAAATGGACAACAGGTGCTGTTTACCCGCCAGCCAGACGGCAGTTTTATCAGGGCGCGTTAAGACCCGGAACTGTAAAAAGCAAAACGCCGGCACAAGGCCGGCGTTTCAACGTGAGCAGAGTAAAAAATTACTCAGCTACAACGTTAACAACCAGTTTAGCGAACACTTCGCTGTGAACCTGGAAGTCAACTTCGTGCTCACCAGTGGTACGCAGAACGCCGTTCGGCAGACGAACTTCGCTCTTAGCCACTTTAACGCCTGCTGCAGAAACTGCATCAGCGATATCGCGGGTACCGATGGAACCGAACAGTTTACCTTCGTCGCCTGATTTAGACGCGATGGTAACGGTGCCCAGTGCGTTGATTGCTTCAGCGCGAGCGTTAGCAGCCGCCAGAACGTCAGCCAGTTTGGCTTCCAGTTCAGCGCGACGTGCTTCGAAAAACTCTACGTTTTTCTTGGTAGCTGGAACAGCTTTACCCTGTGGAACCAGGAAGTTACGTGCGTAACCCGCTTTAACGTTAACCTGATCACCCAGGCTGCCCAGGTTTGCTACTTTATCAAGCAGAATAACTTGCATTACCTTATCCTCTTAAAGTCGTATTAATGGACCGTGCCCGATTACTGATGACGATCAGTGTACGGCAGCAGGGACAGGTAGCGAGCGCGTTTGATAGCGCGAGCCAGCTGACGCTGGTATTTTGCACGAGTACCGGTGATACGGCTTGGGACAATCTTACCGCTTTCGGTGATGTAGTTTTTCAGCGTTGCGATATCTTTATAGTCGATCTCTTGAACGCCTTCCGCGGTGAAACGGCAGAACTTGCGACGACGGAAATAACGTGCCATATGGCTAGTCTCCAGAATCTATCAAATCAATCTGCTCGGCATGCAGAACCATTTTGCTCAGGCCGTTCTTTGCCTTGTGGCAAGAGATGAACCCCTGAACGATTACTGCGCTACCGACCGTTAAACTGTGAGTAATGGCCTGGTTTTCGTGTCCGCTAATAATAACGGGCATTTGGCACCACGCCTGCCGGTGAAACCCGGCTTCCTCTTGCACAGAACGATGCTCAAGCACGAACTGGCAATGCGGAATTCCTGATGGACTGACCTTTCGAAGGGGAGCCCTGCATACGATGCCGGACAACGCCAGACGGTTGGTCATCAGAAATTACTCTTCAGAATCCCCAGCATCAGAATCATCTGCGGTTTCGTTTGCGAAATCATCGCGACGCTCACGGCGCTCGTCTTTCGCTTTAACCATCGGAGATGCTTCGGTAACTGCGTTTTTGGTACGCATAACCATGCTGCGGATAACGGCATCGTTGAAGCGGAAGGTAGTTTCCAGCTCATCGATCACTTCCTGCGGCGCTTCAACGTTCATCAGAACGTAGTGTGCTTTGTGCAGTTTGTTGATCGGGTAAGCCAGCTGACGGCGGCCCCAGTCTTCCAGACGGTGGATCGTACCTTCTGCACCAGTGATGGCAGCAGAGTAACGCTCGATCATACCCGGAACCTGTTCGCTCTGGTCAGGATGGACCATAAAAACGATTTCGTAATGACGCATCGAATTGCTCCTTACGGATTATTCAGCCTCCTGTCTGGGTCAGCCGAGGCCCGGGGAGGCAAGGAACGTGTTAAAGGTCGGCTGAAAAATTGACGCGTCATAATACTTGCGCGCCCCTGGAAACTCAAGCTGATTGCACAAATAATTCGCACAAAGCGCGAAGCGGGTCTAAGTGGGTGATTTAAAATTGGTCACACCCGGAAGCGTTGTTTTTTTGAACAACTGCATCAGAAATGGTCACGCATCCCCGCCGGATGAGTGATTACACTTTAATCAGAGATCGCCTGAATTAAAGAAGGAGCATCCCCCCTCTCGCAGCACGTAGTCGTGGAGCGCATATCATGAAAAAAATCGCATTAGCCATAATGGCGGCGCTTTTGCTCAGTGCAAACGCGATGGCAGCCATCAAGATAGACAGCCGACAGGCCAGAAACATGGATGATGTGCAAAGCTTGGGCGTAATTTACATCAATCATAATTTCGCCACGGAAAGTGAAGCAGATCAGGCATTAAACGAAGAAACCGATGCGCAGGGCGCAACCTATTATCACGTGATGTTAACCCGTGAGCCCGGCAGCAACGGCAACATGCACGCCAGTGCAGATATTTACCGATAACGCTTTAACGCTAGCACCAGGAAAGCCAACAACGAGAACATAACCATAGTTGACGTTGCCCCCTGCCCGGGGGCTTTTTTTGTGAATAGCTCCGGAATACTCCCGGTAAAAGAGCCCCCTAAGATCCTCCACATGCTGGAAGATCAGGGCGTCAAAGTGCTGCGCGTTTACAGGTGCTGGCGGAAAAAAGCCACCGTAGCGTCCAGCGCCGTTGGCGTGATGCGGTGGCGGACGCCCGGTTCCCACAGGCAGGTCAGATTACCGTCCAGCCCTTCATTGATTAACGCCTGCTGCAGACGGAAGGTTCCCTCAGGTGGGACCACATCATCCGCGTCACCGTGCCACAGCAGCAGCGGGCGATCGGCCACGCGCGGCAATGCCCGGGTCACTTCCCACTCTGCCAGCGTCGCCGTCATTTCCGTTAAATCCTGAGGGGGGAAAAGGGTCTTCGCCAGCGAAGTAAAGTAGCCCGAGCCCATCAGACAGGCGACAGACTTCACTTCAGGATGATGCGTCATAATCCCCAGCGCCGTCATACCGCCCATCGATGCCCCGGCTACCGCCAGACGATTGTCGGCCACCAGCCCTGCCCCATAAAGCGCATCGCGCAGCCCAGCAAACTCGGTCAGACTCCCGTGCAGAATCTGCCAGAACTGACCCAGCCGCGCCTGTTCATTACCCGTAAAGCGTGCGCCGTGGTCGGGTGCATCTGGCATCACCACGCGAAAACCCGCCTGCGCCAGCGCTACCGCAAAATAACTGTAAACCAGCTTCGATGAGGTAAACCCGTGATAAAAAACGACAACAGGCAGCGGTTTATCACGTTTACCCGCCGGCATCGCGTGTAAAATTTCATGGTCGCCGAGGTGGCGTATTTCAATTTCAATCATTGTCGACCCTGTGCGAATCTATGATTCATAATGTTGAGAACTGGGTTACGCTTTCGCGTCATTTTCATTCGAAATATACGTCCCAGATAACACTTCGGGAACATTCCCCCAAAACTAAATTCACAGCCAACTACACTATGGCTATCAGGAAACGAGATATGGTTATGCGCAGGTTTGCTGCTTTATTGCTGGTGTTTCTGCTGAGTGGCTGTAGCGCGCTGCAGGGAACACCGCAACCCGCTCCACCGGTCGCCGATCATCCACAGGAGATTCGTCGTAATCAGACGGAAGGATTACAACGAATGGGCACCATCTCCGCGCTGGTTCGCGGTTCTCCGGATGACGCAGAATCGGCAATAAAAGCACAGGCCGTCGCTGCCAAAGCAGATTATTACGTCATCATTATGATCGACGAAACCATCATAACGGGACAATGGTATTCACAGGCCATTTTGTACCGTAAATAATGGTTTTCCTTTGAACGAGATTTACACTGCTTTGCGTCCATAGACATTTTCCTGTCCACAATAAACTCCAAGCCCGCGTTAATGGAAGGGAGTTTATTAGCGAAGGATTGCCCGGCGGATACCGGATATATGTGAAATGGAGCTGACGATGAAACGAACTCTTGCTTTGACCTCACTGTTGCTCTCAGCAGGCCTGCTGAGCACCACCGCGCAGTCAGCAGAATTCGCCAGTGCTGATTGTGTGACTGGCCTGAATGAAATTGGCCAGATCTCCGTGAATAATATATCGGGGAGCCCGCAAGACGTTGAACGTGTCGTGGCATTAAAGGCCGATGAGCAGGGTGCTTCATGGTATCGCATCATCCAGATGCAGGAAGATAACCATATCGATCGCTGGCGGGTACAGGCCATTCTCTACGTGTAAACTCCCTCCTGATAAAAGCCACTTATTTTTAGTGGCTTTTCGTTTTTGCAAATTTTTTATCTTATATAAAACCAATAAAGAACAATTAAATAACATTTTGTTACATAAAAACAGTAAACGTAATCCCCGCTCTGCCGTTGAAGAACCATAACTTTTCAATGATGAGCAATTTATGATCAACTTTTTCCGCCGTGCGGGCCTGGGGTCGAAACTCTCGCTGCTAACTGGCGTCAGTGTCGCCACGCTGTTTCTACTATTCACTTTTCTGCTCAGCCAAAAAGCCAGCCAGCAGCTTGAAGCCCTTGCGGTCGAAGATCTGCATAATCAGTCCACCGGCATGGTCGACATGGTGCAGATGTTCAACACCAGCCTGAGTGAAGAGGTTGAGAGCTATACCCGTCTGTTTACCACCTTTTTACCGCAGCCCCTGAACATTGATACTTCCCAAACCCAGACGATTAACGGGCTCAGCGTTCCGCTTCTGAAAGGCGGAGAAACCGGGCTGCATGAAAACAACACGCTCTCGGACGAGTTCCTGAACCGTACGGGAGCCATTTCGACGCTGTTTGTACGCAGCGGTAACGACTTTGTTCGAGTAGCCACTTCCCTGCGCAAAGAGAATGGCGATCGGGCAATGGGTACCGTTCTGGATAACGCCAGCCCGGCCTTTGCCGCCGTCAACAAAGGTGAAGTGTACCGCGGCCTGGCGCTGCTGTTCGGCAAACGCTACATCACCCAGTACCAGCCCGTTAAAAACGCCGAAGGGCAGGTCATTGCGATTGTCTTTGTCGGGGTGGACATCACCCACTCCTGGAACGTCATGCGCGAGAAAATCCTCAACCGCCGCCTTGGCGAGAGCGGTCGCTTCTTCGTGCTGGATCGCAGCAACGGCAAAACGCGTGGGCAATACCTGTTCCACGCCAGCGAAGAGGGAAAACTGCCGAAATGGGACGGCGCGACGCAGCAACAGCTTCTGAGTGACAAACCCGGCACGCTGGAGCGTACAAGCGACGACGGCCGGACGCTGAAAATGGCCTATACCCCGCTGCCGGGCTGGAACTGGACTATCGTGGGCGAAGTGGATAAATCGGTGCTGCTCTCAAGCGTTACCGCCATGCGCGATCGCTTCCTGCTGGCCGGCGTGGTCTTATCCATCCTTTTTGCTGGCCTGTTCGTGGTCATTATTCGCCGCGTGCTGACCCGACCGCTGCGCAACGTGATCCATCTTGCCCGTCAATATGCCGCAGGGGATCTCCGTTCCAGCCTGCCCGTGACGCGTCAGGACGAAGTCGGCCAGCTGATCGATGCCATCAACGGCATCGGCGGCGGCCTGCAAAAAATTGTCCTGCAGGTCCGTGAGGCTGCAGGCGAGATCCATTTGGGCACCAACGCGCTGGCCGCCGACACTGGCGAGATTTCAGAGCAGATCAACAAGCAGGCCAGCAGCGTGGAGGAGACGTCCGCCAGCATGGAGCAGCTGGCCGCCACCGTGCAGCAAAATGCCGCCAACATGGAGCAAACGCAGCAGCTGGTGGGTGAAACCTCGCTCGCGGTCCATCAGGGCGGTGAGACGGTCACCCATGCGGTGTCGACCATGGACGACATTCGCGAAGCGTCAAAACGCATCGAAGACATCACGCGCGTGATCGAATCCATCGCTTTCCAGACCAATATTCTGGCGCTGAATGCGGCTGTGGAAGCGGCTCGCGCGGGCGAGCACGGTAAAGGGTTTGCGGTAGTCGCGCAGGAAGTTCGCGCGCTGGCGGGTCGCAGTGCTAACGCGGTGAAGGAGATTGAGCAGCTGATTGGCGATACGCTCAGAAAAGTGAGTGAGGGTCATGCGCTGTCTGAACGGACGCGCCTGGCGATGGACGACATCATCATTCATATCGATAACATCAGCCAGCTGGTCACCGAGATTAACCATGCCTCACGCGAGCAGTCCGCCGGGATCGGCCAGGTGAATCTCGCCATGACCCATATTGGCGAAGCGTCGCATATCAATGCCGACCGCATCTCACGCAGCGAACAAACCGCTCAAACGCTGCGCGAGAAGGGTTCACACCTGACTCAGCTGGTGAGCCTGTTCCAGCTAAAAGGCTAACCGACTCTGCCCGTCGCACGCAGCAGCAGGTCGCTTTGCACCTGCTCGCTCATCAGCGTGCCGCCACGGGTATCCAGCATCATGCGGCACCACGCCTGCGCCACCGGGGGCGATGCGTGCCGCAGCATCTGGCTTCCGGCACCCAACAAGAAAAGCTGCTGCGCGATCTCTCGCCCCTGCGCCTCCTGCGGTTTACGCAGTTTTTGCTGAAGCTGTCGCCAGCTGCGGTCGAAGTGTCTGTCCTGCCCTTTCACCTGCGCAAACTCGTCGGCAAGCAGGTCGTGAATACCCGGCTGCTTCGCCAGCACGCGCAGAACGTCCAGGCACATAATATTTCCTGACCCTTCCCAGATGATGTTCACCGGCATCTCGCGGTACAGGCGGGGAAGTTCGCTCTCTTCGCAATATCCATTCCCACCCAGCACCTCCATCGCCTCAGCCACAAACGGGATACCTGCTTTACAGACGCTAAATTTCGCGGCCGGGGTAAACAGCCGCGCCCAGGCGGCCTCCTGCGGATCGGCACGCTTGTCCCACGCCCGGGCCAGGCGGAACAGCAGCGCCGTGTGCCCCTCCAGCACCAGCGCCATCCGGCTTAATGCTTCCCGCATTAACGGCTGATCGATGAGGTTTTTGCCGAAGGTCTGACGCTGGTGGGCATGGTACAGCGCCACCGAGAGCGCCCGACGCATCAGTCCGTGGCTGCCCAGCGCGCAGTCAAAGCGCGTCAGACCGCCCATTTTGAGGATCTGCCGTACCCCTTCGCCCTCTTCCCCCAACAGCCAGCCGGAGGCATCGAGAAACTCCGCCTCGCTGCTGGCGTTGGAACGGTTACCGAGCTTGTCCTTAAGGCGCTCCAGACGCACGGCGTTGCGCTGTCCGTCAGGCAAAAAGCGCGGCACAAAAAAGCAGGATAGCCCGCCCTTCGCCTGGGCCAGCACCAGGTGCGCATCGCTTTGCGGGACGGAGAAAAACCATTTATGCCCCACCAGCCTGTAGCTGCCGTCGCTGCATTTTTCCGCTTTGGTGGTGTTGCTGAGCACGTCCGAGCCGCCCTGCTTTTCCGTCATCCCCATGCCAATCAGCAGGCCGCGCTTTTGCGCGCCAGGGGCGAGATGCGGATCGTAGCGATCGCTGAGCAGCGGCGTCAGCCAGTCGTGAAATGCTTTGGGGAGCGCCTGCTGCAGCAGCGGCGTGGCGGCGAACGTCATGGTGACCGGGCAAAGCGTGCCTGCCTCTACCTGAGCATGAAGCACAAAGCGTGCGGCCCGAGCGACAAACGACCCTTTACGCGCCTCCTCTTCCCACGCCAGGTTATGCACGCGGTTGGCGCAAAGCCCCTGCATCAGCAAGTGCCATGCCGGATGAAAACGCACGTCGTCCAGCCGCTCTCCGGTGGCGTCATAGCGTAGTAACTCCGGAGGATTAACGTTTGCCAGCCGGCCCAACTCCAGAGACTCCGCGGTGCCCAACTGCTGTCCGATGCTGGCGAGCAGCTCAATATCCCACTCGGCCCCTTCACGCGCGACCGCATCGCGCAGGGCGCAGTCCGAGAGGAAAAGGTTGCTGTTGGAAAGCGGTGCAGGTTGATTGAAAACGGTATGGGTCTGCCAGTGCATGCTGTCTCCCTCCTTCAGTGGCAATGACGATAAGTATGGACAGACCGCGCGCACGCTGCATGGGAGGGGAGTCACACGTTCACGATCCCGCTGATATCATTCGTGAAATAGCTCACAGAACATAAGAATAAACTATTTCATGACTCCGCTTTTGTTGAATAATTTATTCTTACAACCTTAAGTGAGGATCGTTATGCAACCGGACGCGCACAAGCGAGCATTAATTGCAGGCTCCATTGGTAACTTTATCGAGTGGTATGAGTTTGCGGTCTACGGTTTTCTGGCGACCGTCATTGCGAAAAACTTCTTCCAGCTTGAAGGAGAGGCGGGGCTGACCAGCCTGATCCTCACCTACGCCTCGTTTGCCATCGCCTTCTTCTTCCGCCCGCTGGGTGCGGTGGTGTTTGGCCGCATCGGCGACCGGATTGGCCGTAAGCCGACGCTCATCATCGTGCTGGTGCTAATGACGCTCGCTACCGCCGCTATCGGCATTGTGCCGGTCTACGCCAGCATCGGGATTGCCGCGCCGCTGATTATTACGCTGCTGCGCATCCTGCAGGGGCTGTTCGCGGGCGGCGAGTACGGCGGTGCGGTCTCGCTGATGACGGAATTCGCCCCGCGCGGCAAGCGTGGGCTCTATGGCGCGTGGCAGTCCTTTACCGTGGCGCTGGGGCTGCTGGCGGGCGCAGGCATCGTGGCGCTGCTCTCCACCCTTCTCACGCCTGAAGCCCTGCACGACTGGGGCTGGCGCATTCCGTTCTTCCTGGCGCTGCCTATGGGCGTTGTGGCGCTGTGGCTTCGCGTCAGTATGGAAGAGACACCGAGCTTTGTGCAGCAGCAGGATAAACCGGCTGTCGCTCAGGCGGATACTGCCGCCACGCTCCGGGCCATCGTGATGGGAATCGGGCGCGTCATGGTCTGGTCTGCGGCGGGGTATACCTACCTGGTGATTATGCCGACCTATCTTCAGTCGGCGCTGCACACCGGGTTCAACCAGGCGCTGTTGATAGCGGTGATTTCGAATATTGGTTTTGCGCTGACCATCATTCCGTCGGGGATCCTGAGCGACCGGATCGGCCGCCGCACGGTGATGATTCTCGCCACCGCGCTGCTGCTGATCCTCGCCCTGCCGCTGCTGAAAATCCTGCAGGCGGAGTCGAGTACGCTGGCGGTGAAGGCTGTTGTGGTGCTGATTGCGGGCGGTCTGGTGGGCATGCTGGCGGGGCCGGGCCCGGCGATGCTGTCTGAGATGTTCCCGACGCGCGTGCGCTATACGGGGCTGGGGCTGGCCTACTCGTTGTCGAACGCGATTTTCTCGGGATGCGCTGGGTTAATTATTACCGGGCTGATTAAGCAGACGGGCAACCTGGATATTCCGGCGTATTACGTGATGGCGACGGCGGTAGTGAGTATTTTCGCGCTGATGACGCTGAGGAAGGACGACCATTTGCGGTCACTGGAGGAGTGAGGTTGTCACCGTCTGGTGCCCTCACCCAGCCCCTCTCCAACGGGGAGAGGGAGAAAACACAAAAGGCCGTCCTGTGGACGGCCTTGCTGTTTATTCTCCGCGCTGACGCACCGCTTCAAACAGGCAGATGCCCGTCGCAACGGAAACGTTCAGGGACGACACGCTGCCCGCCATCGGGATGCTAATCAGCTCGTCGCAGTGCTCGCGGGTCAGACGACGCATGCCTTCGCCTTCCGCACCCATCACCAGCGCCAGACGGCCGGTCATTTTGCTCTGGTACAGAGTATGATCCGCTTCACCGGCGGTACCGACGATCCAGATGTTCTCTTCCTGCAGCAGACGCATAGTGCGCGCCAGGTTAGTCACGCGGATCAGCGGAACGTTTTCCGCCGCGCCGCAGGCCACCTTCTTCGCCGTCGCGTTCAGCTGCGCGGAGCGATCTTTCGGCACGATCACCGCGTGCACGCCCGCCGCATCGGCGCTGCGCAGGCACGCGCCGAGGTTGTGCGGATCGGTAACGCCGTCGAGGATCAGGAAGAACGGGTTATCCAGCTCGGCAATCAGATCCGGCAGATCGTTTTCCTGATACTGACGACCCGGCTTCACGCGGGCAATGATCCCCTGGTGGACCGCGCCTTCGCTTTTCTCATCCAGGAACTGGCGATTCGCCAGCTGGATCACCACGCCCTGCGCTTCCAGGGCGTGGATCAGCGGCATCAGACGCTTATCTTCACGCCCTTTCAGAATAAACACTTCCTGAAAACGCTCCGGTGCGCGCTCGAGAAGGGCCTGCACCGCGTGGATGCCGTAAATCATTTCACTCATTGATGGTTCTCGTAATAAGTATTTCCCCTCCCCCCGCTGGGGAGAGGGTCAGGTTGAGGGGAGAATTTACTCCGCCTGCTTTTTCTTGGCCGCGCGCTTCGCTTTAGTGGCGGCAGCGATTTTCTGCGTTTTCGCGGAAGGTTTTTTCGCTGAACGGGCTTCTTTCTTCGCCGCCTTCGGCTTCTGTTTCTTCTCGCCGCGGAACGCGCTGTCCGGCTCGAAGTTTACCTTCTTGCCCGCCTGACGACGTTTACCGCCGCCCGGTTTACCGTTACCGGTTTTTTTCGCCCTTTCACGCTCGGTTTTACCGACGTTACGCGGCGCGCGCTCGCTGGAGATTAGGCTGAAGTCGATCTTACGGTCGTCCATATTCACGGCTTCGACCTTCACTTCCACACGGTCGCCCAGACGGTAGGTCTGGCCGCCAGATTCGCCAATCAGGCGCTGGCCGACCTGGTCGAAGCGGTAGTAGTCGTTATCCAGGCTGGAGACGTGCACCAGACCGTCGATGAACAGCTCGTCCAGACGAACGAAGAAACCAAAGCCGGTCACGCTGGCAATCACGCCTTTAAAGACGTTACCGACCTGATCGAGCATAAAGTCACACTTCAGCCAGTCCGCCACGTCGCGTGTTGCTTCATCGGCACGACGTTCGGCCATGGAGCAGTGCTGACCCAGCTGCAGCATCTCTTCCATCGAATAGTGGTAGCCACCGGTTTCGGTGGTGTTCCCTTTATGGCCCTGCTCCTGCGCCAGCAGATACTTGATCGCACGGTGCAGAGAGAGGTCAGGATAACGACGGATCGGCGACGTAAAGTGGGCGTAAGACTGCAGCGCCAGGCCGAAGTGTCCGCGGTTTTCCGGATCGTAAATCGCCTGCTTCATAGAGCGTAACAGCATCGTCTGCAGCATTTCTGCGTCAGGACGGTCGCCAATAGACTCCAGCAGCTCAGCGTAATCGCGCGGCTCTGGCTTGTTGCCGCCGGGCAGTTCCAGACCCAGTTCAGCCAGCACGGAGCGGAACGACGTAATGGCTTCCGTGGTCGGCTTATCGTGAATACGGAACAGCGCAGGCTCTTTGGCTTTCTCGACGAATCGTGCCGCCGAGATGTTCGCCAGGATCATACACTCTTCGATCAGCTTGTGCGCATCGTTACGCTGGGTCTGCTCGATACGCTCAATGCGGCGTTCGGCGTTGAAAATGAATTTCGCTTCTTCGCTCTCAAACGAGATCCCTCCGCGCTCTTCGCGCGCCTGATCCAGCGTTTTGTAGAGGTTATGCAGCTCTTCGATGTGTTTGACCAGCGGCGCGTATTGTTCGCGCAGATCCTGGTCGCCCTGCAGCATATGCCAGACCTTGGTATAGGTCAGACGCGCGTGCGAGCTCATCACCGCTTCGTAGAACTTATAGCCGGTTAAGCGCCCTTTGGTGGAGATGGTCATCTCGCAAACCATACAGAGACGGTCAACCTGCGGGTTCAGGGAACACAGGCCGTTAGACAGCACTTCCGGCAGCATCGGCACGACCTGGGACGGGAAGTAGACCGAGGTACCGCGGCTGCGGGCTTCGTTATCCAGCGGGGTGTGCGGACGGACGTAATAGCTTACGTCAGCGATAGCAACCCACAGACGCCAGCCACCACCGCGTTTTTTCTCACAGTATACGGCGTCATCAAAGTCGCGGGCGTCTTCACCGTCGATAGTGACCAGCGGCAGGGAGCGCAGATCCACGCGGCCCACTTTGGATTCTTCAGGCACTTCTTCGCGCAGGCTTTCGATCTGCTCTTCAACCGCTTTCGGCCAGATGTACGGAATTTCATGGGTACGCAATGCCATATCAACGGCCATCGTGGTGCCCATGTTGTCGCCAAGCACTTCGACGATTTTACCTACCGCTTTGGTGCGACGGGTTGGGCGCTGGGTGAGTTCAACCACCACCACAAAGCCCATGCGGGCGCCCATCACCTCTTCAGGTGGGATCAGAATGTCGAAGCTCAGACGGCTGTCGTCCGGCACCACGAAGCCTACGCCCGCGTCGGTAAAGTAGCGGCCGACGATCTGGCTGGTTTTTGGCACCAGAACGCGTACCACGCGCGCTTCGCGGCGGCCTTTACGGTCAGCGCCCAGCGGCTGCGCCAGGATCTGGTCGCCGTGGATGCACATTTTCATCTGTTCAGATGAGAGGTACAGATCGTCTTTACGGCCTTCCACGCGCAGGAAGCCGAAGCCATCGCGGTGACCAATGACGGTCCCTTTCAGCAGATCGAGGCGTTCTGGCAGCGCGTAGCACTGGCGGCGGGTAAAGACCAGCTGCCCGTCACGCTCCATCGCGCGCAGGCGGCGGCGAAGGGCTTCAATTTGCTCTTCACCTTCAATGTTTAATTCAACGGCAAGTTCTTCACGATTGGCGGGTTTTTCGCGTTTTGTTAAGTGTTCAATGATGAACTCGCGGCTGGGAATAGGATTCGCGTATTTTTCGGCTTCGCGTTCCTGGAAAGGATCATGTGACATGTCGGTTCCTCCGTTGTCAGCTCCGGTGGAAATTTTCTTCATTCCACCAGCAATAATTTATAAAGCGGTTGATTCTCTTCAACCAAATCGGCCAGCGTGTAGTTATCCAGTTCCATGAGAAAACTTTGCACGGCCTTTGAAAGCGCCTTTTTCAGGCGGCAAGCGGGCGTGATGTGGCAGAACTCGCTGCTGCAGTTCACCAGAGACAGCGGCTCCAGTTCACGTACCACATCGCCAACACGAATACTCTGTGCCGGTTTACCGAGACGGATCCCACCATTCTTCCCGCGGACGGCAGCAACGTATCCGGCACGACTAAGTTGATTGATTATTTTGACCATATGATTACGGGATACGCCATAGACCTCTGTCACTTCAGAGATACTGGTCATCTTCCCCTCGGGTAACGACGCCATGTAAATCAGCGCACGTAAGCCGTAATCGGTGAAACTTGTTAACTGCACATCAACCTCAGGAAAAAGGGAAAACGCGGTCAAACCGCAGAGATATTCATTAATGATGATAAACCAGCCAGATAGTTAGCGGCTAATTTATTTGACAGACGGGGCGAAAAAGCGGAGATCCAGGAGCGGTCGCCGGATGGCGCTACGCTTATCCGGCCTGCGGGTCTCCCCGCAGGCCAGCAGTCACGAAGATTATGCGTCGAACGGGTCGCGCAGGATCATCGTTTCAGTACGATCCGGGCCGGTAGAAATAATATCGATCGGCACTTCGGTCAGTTCTTCAATACGCTTGATGTAATCCAGCGCCGCCTGCGGCAGGCCGCTACGCTCTTTCACACCGAAAGTGGTCTCAGACCAGCCCGGCATGGTTTCGTAGATTGGCTCAATGCCTTCCCAGTCGTCAGCAGCCAGCGGAGTGGTGGTCACTTCGCGTCCATCTGGCATACGGTAGCCTACGCAGATTTTCACTTCTTTCAGGCCGTCCAGTACGTCCAGCTTGGTCAGGCAGAAGCCAGACAGGGAGTTGATCTGCACTGCGCGACGCACTGCAACCGCATCCAGCCAGCCGGTACGACGACGACGACCGGTGGTCGCGCCAAACTCGTTACCCTGCTTGCAGAGGAACTCGCCGGTTTCATCAAACAGCTCGGTCGGGAATGGACCCGCACCCACGCGAGTGGAGTACGCTTTGATGATGCCCAGTACGTAATCCACATAACGTGGCCCCAGGCCAGAGCCGGTCGCCACGCCACCTGCTGTGGTGTTAGAGGACGTTACGTACGGATAGGTACCGTGGTCGATGTCCAGCAGCGTACCCTGCGCACCTTCGAACATGACGAAATCGCCACGCTTGCGTGCCTGGTCCAGCAGATCGGACACATCAACAACCATACCGGTCAGAATGTCAGCGATCGCCATGACGTCATCCAGCACTTTCTGGTAGTCAACAGCGTCAGCTTTGTAGAAGTTCACCAGCTGGAAGTTGTGATATTCCATCACTTCTTTCAGTTTTTCAGCGAAGGTTGCTTTGTCGAAGAGGTCGCCCACGCGCAGACCGCGACGTGCAACTTTATCTTCGTAAGCCGGACCGATACCACGACCGGTGGTGCCGATCGCTTTCGCGCCGCGCGCTTTCTCACGCGCTACGTCCAGCGCCACGTGATAATCCAGGATCAACGGGCAGGCTTCGGAGAGCAGCAGACGCTCACGAACAGGGATACCACGGTCTTCCAGACCTTTCATCTCTTTCATCAGCGCAGCAGGAGACAGCACAACGCCGTTACCGATGATGCTGGTGACGTTATCACGAAGAATGCCTGATGGAATAAGATGGAGGACGGTTTTTTCACCGTTGATTACGAGAGTATGGCCTGCGTTGTGACCGCCCTGGTAGCGTACAACATATTTAGCCCGTTCAGTCAGAAGATCAACAATCTTCCCTTTACCTTCGTCACCCCATTGGGTGCCCAGTACGACGACGTTGTTACCCATTTTTTTCAAAATCACCGTTTGCTTAAAAATGGATTCTACCATCGCTTTTTCAGATATACAGCACTTTTTGACCTCAAAATACGCCGATTGCGCCTACTTTTTGATCAGCCAATCGTTTTCCTCAACATGTAGTAGATCACGATGCCCGCAACCACAAGACCGCCGCCAAAACGACGCAAAATATTATCCGGCAGCTGACTCATCGTGGCGATCATTCGGCGCCAGGCACGCGGATAAAGCATCGGTCCAAGACCTTCCAGCACCAGGACCAAAGCCAGTGCGAGCCAGATCGTTGAATTCATTTTTATTCCTTATAAAAGAAAACCACCGCTCCGTTGGGAGCGGTGGTTTGAATACTCAAACGGGCCTGAGTTTATCGCGTTGCGTTAGTCGGCGTCTTCATATAACGGAAGAAATCGCTGTCCGGGCTGAGCACCATCACATCCTGGTTGCTCTGGAAGCTATTCTCGTAAGCGCGCAGGCTACGGATAAAGGCGTAGAAGTCAGGATCCTGGCTGAAGGCATCCGCGAACAGCTTCGCCGCTTCGGCATCGCCTTCACCGCGCAGGATACGGCCCTGGCGCTCAGATTCCGCCAGCGTCTTGGTGACTTCGTAGTCCGCTGCAGCACGCAGCTTCTCAGCCTCTTCCTGGCCCTGTGAACGGTGACGACGGGCTACCGCTTCACGCTCGGCGCGCATACGGTTGTAAATCGCCTCGGACACTTCTACTGGCAGGTTGATCTGCTTAATACGCACGTCAACGACTTCGATACCCAGCGCAGCCATACTGTTCGGGTTGATCACCGGCACTTTACCGTTGGTCTCCGCCTGAACGCGTTCAGCCGCTTTGGCAATCGCATCATCTGCTGCCGGCGTTGAAACTTCGTCTTCAGTGCCCGCTGTACCGGAGTTCAGCGCATCGCGAACTTCCAGGGTCAGACGACCACGGGAGTCGGTCACGATGTCTTTCACATCCAGACGACCAATCTCGGAACGCAGGCGGTCAGAGAACTTACGTTTCAGCAGCACTTCTGCCTGAGAAACGTCACCGCCGCCCGTTGCCAGGAAGTAACGGCTGAAATCGCTGATGCGCCATTTGATATAGGAATCAACGATCAGGTCTTTCTTCTCTTTGGTCACGAAACGGTCGGCCTGGTTATCCATGGTCTGGATACGCGCATCAAGCGTTTTCACGGACTGAATAAACGGCACCTTGAAGTGCAGACCCGGCTCGTAAATCACCGGGCGTTTGTCGCCGTCACGCACGACGCTGCTGAACTGGAACTTAATCCCACGCTCGCCTTCTTTCACCACAAAGATCGAGGTATAAAGCGCGACCAGTACGATGACGATGATCGCAATAACTGACTTACGCATCCTTATTCCCCCTGACGCTGGTAGTCGTTACGCTGCGCGTTAGCACGGCGTTGGTCCATAATGTCACCATCGTTCGAAGAAGGCGTTGTGTTCGTGCTGGCGCTGCCTGTTGAGGCTGGCGGCAGACGCAGCAGGTTATTCGCGCCGCTGGTGTCGCCTTTCGCTGCTGGTGCAGAACCGCCTTTCAGCATCTGATCCAGCGGCAGAACCATCAGGTTTCCGCCTTTACTGTCGTTAACCAACACTTTGCGGGTGTGGCTCAGCACTTTTTCCATGGTCTCGATATAGAGACGCTCACGGGTAATTTCCGGTGCCGCTTTATATTCCGGCAGGATCTTCGCAAAGCGAGCCACTTCACCCTGAGCTTCCAGGATGGTCTGCGTCTTATACGCGCGCGCTTCTTCCAGAATACGCTGCGCCTGACCGTTAGCGCGTGGCTGAACTTCGTTGGTGTACGCTTCTGCTTCACGGATGTACTGCTGTTCGTTTTCACGAGCAGCAATCGCATCGTCAAATGCGGCTTTCACCTCTTCCGGCGGACGCGCAGCCTGGAAGTTGACGTCCAGCAGAGTAATACCCATGTTGTACGGACGAATGGTCTCTTCCAGCTCGCGCTGGGTATCGCTACGAATAACGGTACGACCTTCGGTCAGAATACGGTCCATGGTGTATTTACCGATCACACCGCGCAGGGCGCTGTCGGTCGCCTGACGCAGGCTGTCATCGGCGCTGGTCACGCTAAACAGATAACGCTCAGGATCGGTCACGCGGTACTGCACGTTCATCTCAACGCGCACCACGTTTTCGTCAGAGGTCAGCATCACGCCAGAGGCGGCCAGTTCACGGACGGATTCCACGTTTACCGCGGTCACATCGTCAATGAAGGTCGGCTTCCAGTTCAGACCCGGCTCAACCAGATGGCTGAACTTACCGAAACGGGTGACTACGCCGCGTTCTGCTTCTTTAATGGTGTAGAACCCGCTGGCTGCCCAGATGATGACTACCGCAGCGGCCACGATGCCCACCACGCGGCCACCCATTGGCGGGCGCGAACTCTGAGTGGAATTGCCACCCGAGCCAGAACCTTTTCCTCCGCCAAGGCCACCAAGCTTCTTGCTCAGTTTGCGGAAGATATCATCCAGATCCGGCGGCCCCTGCTCGCGACCACCTTTGTTGCCATTTCCCTCAGAGTTGCCGCCAGGTTTGCTGCTTCCCCACGGGTCGCGGTCTTGTCCGTTATTACCGGGCTGATTCCACGCCATGTATATGCTCCATATTTGTTATGCAAGGGCGAATTATTCAGGCATCCCCTTTCTGATCAGACGATGTAGTCGACCAGCGCAGGTTCTTGTTTACAGAGGCGACGCCAGTCAACGATCGGCATACGCACCTGCATCCCCACGCTGCCGTCATCCTCCATCCACTCTTTTTCTATCGCCTGAAGCTGATAAAACCGGCTGCGCAGCCTGCCTTCCTGTGGCGGCAGTCGCAGCGTGTGCTGAGCTACCTCACCGGAAAGACGTTCTGTCAAAGCCTGGAAAAGCAGTGGCACACCAATACCGGTCTGGGCAGAAAGCCAGACCCGAATCGGTTTGTTTTCTTCATCTCTGTCGATACGCGGTTCGAAATCGTCCAGCATATCGATCTTATTCATGACCAACAGCGTTGGGATCTCGTGGGCGTCGATCTCTTCGAGCACCACGTTCACCGCGTCGATGTTCTCCTGCACGCGCACGTCTGCCGCATCAATCACGTGCAGCAGCAGAGTCGCCTGTCGCGTCTCCTGCAGGGTGGCTTTAAACGCCGCCACCAGGTCATGCGGCAGGTGGCGGATAAACCCTACGGTATCCGCCAGCACCGTTTCACCGACGTCTGCAACGTCAATACGGCGCAGCGTAGGGTCCAGGGTCGCAAACAGCTGGTCTGCGGCATACACCTGGGCCTCGGTTATCTGGTTAAACAGGGTGGATTTACCGGCGTTGGTATAGCCCACCAGCGACACCGTCGGGATATCGGCTTTGGTTCGCGCCCGACGCCCCTGTTCGCGCTGTTTCTCTACACGTTCCAGACGTGAAAGGATCTGGGTAATTCGGCCACGCAGCAAACGACGGTCGGTTTCGAGCTGGGTTTCACCCGGGCCGCGCAAACCAATCCCGCCTTTTTGTCTTTCAAGGTGTGTCCAGCCACGCACCAGACGCGTTGCCAGATGGCGCAGCTGCGCCAGCTCAACCTGCAGTTTCCCTTCGTGGGTACGTGCACGCTGAGCAAAAATATCTAAAATCAAACCCGTGCGATCGATAACACGGCATTCGCAAAGGGCTTCCAGGTTGCGCTCCTGGGCTGGAGACAGCGCATGATCAAACAACACGACTGACGCGCCGGTTGCTTTTACGGCATCCGCAATTTCGACTGCTTTACCTTCACCAACAAAATACTTTGGGTGCGGCGCTTTACGGCTACCGGTAATCACCTGCATTGCTTCGACACCGGCGGAAGAGACCAGAGATTCAAACTCCTGGAGGTCTTCCATATCTTTGTCTTGCGAAAAATAGATGTGTACCAGCACCGCCTGCTCACCGGCATCATAACGGTCAAACAAGCGTAAACCTCTCTAAAAAGATCAGCGGGGAACGCAGGATCCCTGGCTCCCCGTGTGGATAACAGTGCGAAACCTTATTCGGTCTCGTCGCTGT
Source organism: Enterobacter sp. E20 (assembly GCF_000801755.2). NCBI lineage: Bacteria > Pseudomonadati > Pseudomonadota > Gammaproteobacteria > Enterobacterales > Enterobacteriaceae > Enterobacter > Enterobacter sp. E20. Next base: position 460,357 of record NZ_CP012999.1, on the reverse strand, counting down.
CCTGCGCCGGCGTTGAAGAACCCTGCGCGCTGCTGCCATGATGGTAGTTACTACCAGTGCCGCCGCCAGCGTTATTGCTGTGATGAGATACCGGACGGGACGGAACAACAGTAGAAATAGCGTGCTTGTAGACCATCTGACTGACCGTGTTTTTCAACAGAATCACAAACTGATCGAAAGACTCAATCTGACCTTGCAGCTTAATACCATTCACCAAATAAATAGAAACTGGAACACGTTCCCGACGCAATGCGTTCAGGAACGGATCTTGTAAAGATTGCCCCTTAGCCATTCTATCTTTTCCTTATATGCTTGTTTTGTACTTAGAACCTTGCGATTCTGAAAAATTGCGCACGATACGTCTCAATTGTACACATTCAGTGAGCGATATCACCAACAACCTCAATCACTTCGTTTAACGCCTGTTGCGGTTTTTCACTGTCTAACCAGTGAACCCCCTCCCAACCGCGCAACCAGGTGATCTGGCGCTTCGCTAACTGTCTCGTGGCGCAAACACCTCTATAAACCATTTCATCGTATGAAATCTCACCTTCAAGATACGACCACATCTGGCGGTATCCCACACAACGAATGGAAGGCATGTCCGTATGCAAATCTCCACGGGCAAATAGCGCCCGCACTTCTGCTTCAAAATCTGAAGCTAACATCTGATGAAAACGCTGCTCAATTCGCTGATGGAGCAGTTCACGGCTCGCCGGGGCGATGGCGAACTGATGCACCTGATACGGCAGAGCGTCTCCTGACGTTTGCGTCAGTTCCGTTAAAGTTTTACCCGAAATGAAAAAAACTTCCAGTGCCCGGGAAAGCCTTTGCGGATCATTTGGATGGATCCGTGCTGCAGCAACCGGGTCAATCTCCGCCAGTTGCTGATGCAAAACGTCCCAACCCTGCTCTGCCGCCTGCTGCTCAATTTTCGCTCTTATTTCCGGATCCGCGGATGGCAGAGGTGACAACCCCTCCAGCAACGCCTTGAAATAGAGCATGGTTCCGCCAACCAACAGCGGTATACGTCCCGCCGCCGTTATCTCGGCCATCTCGGCTAAGGCATCCCGGCGGAAATCCGCTGCGGAGTACGCCTGAGCCGGGTCGAGAATATCCAGCAAACGGTGCGGTGCCGCACGCAACTCTTCTGCGTCAGGCTTCGCCGTGCCGATGTCCATCCCCCGGTAGATGAGGGCGGAGTCGACGCTAATCAACTCTACAGGCAAAACTTTACGCAACTCAATGGCTAGCGCCGTTTTGCCGGAGGCCGTTGGGCCCATTAAAAAAATTGCCTTAGGCAGGCTCGCCTTACTTGCGTCAATCATGTTTCAGGGCGTTCATCGCCGTTTGTAAATCAACAGGTTGTAATAACCCACCCGGCGGCGTTTTCACCAGATGCGGACAGAGGCGTTCCACCTCCGCCAGCACGCTAATGGCCTGCGCCATACTCCACGGCGCGTGTTCGCTTGCCAGATGGCGGGCGATCCACTGCGCGGTGTTGGCGGCATCAAACGACGTTTGCTGCGCCAGGTAGCCTATCAGTTCAGGAATCAAGTTTTGTAAATTTTGTTGGCGTAAGGGTAAAGGCACTGCACGAATTGTCACATGTTGTGGTTCGAGCACAGTTTCAATACCCATTTGCGCCAGCTGCGGCTCTGCGCGCTGCAATACCCTCGTTTCATCAGGGGATATTTTCAGGCGAACCGGAATTAATAACGGCTGCGCGCAGGCTGCATTTTCGCCTGGCGTAAGCTGCACCTGCTTGAGCCAGCGTTCGGCGACCGGCAGTGCCAGAAGCATCAGTTTGCCGTCACGTTCAAGCAGTGCCATATCCGGCGCGATAATCGTCAGCACCCGGCCAAAACTTTGGCTATGGCCGTCCAGAGAAGGCTGAGCGGCGGGAATGTGCTCTTTTCGCTCCACGGCGGGCGTTTCCAGCAGCTTGCGGTACAACGCGCCCTGCTGCTTCTGATAGCCAGGCTGTGCATTCGGGTAGTTCGCGCCCGTTGGACGCGGTGCGCTCCCGGCCTGGGAGAAACGCGGAGCTTCCGGTTCACGCGCGACGGCAGGCTCAGCAAAATGGTTGCGGCCCGCCGCCAGACGGTTTTCCGGCAGCGGACGCGGCGCAGGCGCGTCGTTTTCCAGCGGCAAAGTTGGCTCTGCCTGCTGCTGCAACACGGCGGCCACGCCCTGATAAATGAAGTCGTGAACCAGACGCGACTGGTGGAAACGCACCTCATGCTTGGCAGGATGAACGTTCACATCCACCTGATGAGGGTCGATTTCCAGATAAAGGACGAAAGCTGGCTGCTGATCGGCCCCGAGTTTGTCTTCGCAGGCCTGGCGAATCGCGTGATTGATGAGACGGTCGCGCATCATGCGCCCGTTCACGTAGCAATACTGAATTTCAGAGAACGCAGCACTGCTCGCGTTTGGATCGGCAACCCAGCCGCGTAAAGCCAGATCGCCGTGCTGCCACTCAATGGCCAGAGCCTGTTCCAGAAACGGCGTCCCGCAGATAGCGCCCAGGCGACGCTCTTTCTGTCCGCCTTCCGCCACCGCGCGGTACTGACGCATCACCTTACCGTTATGGCTGAGGTTGATGGCGACATCGAATCGGGCGAGCGCGATACGGCGAATGATCTCGTCGATATGGCCGAACTCGGTCTTCTCGGTACGCATAAACTTGCGTCGGGCGGGGGTGTTGTAGAACAGATCCAGGACTTCCAGCGTCGTGCCGACAGGGTGCGCCGCGGGTTTGACCGTCACATCCATATCGCGCCCTTCGGCGTAAGCCTGCCAGGCTTCCTGCTGTTCAGCGGTACGGGAAGTGAGCGTTAAGCGCGAAACGGAGCTAATACTGGCCAGCGCTTCGCCGCGAAAACCGAGGCTAATAATCGCTTCCAGATCGTCCAGAGAGGCAATTTTACTGGTGGCGTGACGAGCCAGCGCCAGCGCCAGCTCCTCTTTTTTAATGCCGCAGCCGTTGTCGCGAATACGGATAAGCTTCGCGCCACCGCGTTCGATATCAATATCGATGCGGGTTGCGCCCGCATCGAGGCTGTTTTCCACCAGCTCCTTCACCACCGACGCAGGGCGTTCCACCACCTCACCGGCGGCGATTTGGTTCGCGAGCTGCGGCGGTAGAACCTGAATCGGCATGAATGCTCCTTAGTTGGTCGCGGTCATCTCACCCGGCAGCGCTGCGCTGGCCGTTTGTGCTGAGCCGTTCTGCGGCGCAGACTGCAGAGGATGCGCCTCAAAATATTTGCGTAAACCGTTATAAATCGCTTCGGCAATTTGCTGCTGGTAACTGTCGCTTCCCAACAGACGCTCTTCACCGTTGTTACTGATAAAGCCCGTCTCTACAAGGATGGACGGAATATCCGGAGAGCGCAGAACACCGAGGCTGGCATGTTCCGGACGGCGCTTATGCAGCACGCCAACGCTTTGCAGCTGGTTCAATACGTTAGTGGCGACATCATACCCGACGCGCTGCGAATGACCGAACTGTAAATCCAGCACCGCCTGGCTGAGATACGGATCGGACTGGCTGTTCGCCAGCACGTCGCCCGCGCCGCCTAACAGTTCAGACTGCTTCTCGTGCTCTTCCAGCCAGTTGGCCATTTCGCTGTTAGCGCGACGGTTCGACAGCACCCAAACCGAGGCGCCGGTGGCGCTACGATTCGGTGCGGCGTCCGCATGAATAGAGACCAGGAAGTTTGCGTTTTGCTTACGCGCCACGTCCGAGCGCCCCATTACGGAGATAAAGTAATCTCCGTCGCGGGTCAACACGCCTTTAAACATGGGGTCGTCATTGAGTAGCGAACGCAGTTTCCGCGCGATCGCGATAGTGACGTTTTTCTCTCGCGTGCCGCCAGGGCCAATCGCCCCCGGATCTTCCCCGCCGTGGCCCGCATCAATGGCGATAATCACTTTGTCACCGCTGACCGTCGCGCGTCGCGCGCTGGCCGCCGGACGCGTCACCGTATTGCTGCTGGTTGCCGCAGTAATGCGATCGTTCTGCGATTTAAACGGATTACGCGCAGGTTCAGAAGGACGCGGCGTATATACCGGTTCTTCCACGCGTTTCGCTACGACCGGCGGCGGTGGAGGCGGTGGCGGCGCGTCGGCATTGATGGTAAACACCACCGTATAGTTCGCCCCGTTTTGCTGCTTCACCGCCTTCGTTTTGCCCTTTTCGGTCAGATCGACCACCAGGCGTAACGACTGGCTATCCTGCGGCGTTCCCGAACGGATACTTTTCACTAGGTTGTTACCGCTGAACCGCAGCGGTAGCCCCTGGATCACGCCTGTTTGTTTGATATCCAGCGCCACGCTGTGGCTGTCTGGCTGTGAGAACGCATATTCAGGATCGCCCATAAAGCTGAACGTGATCCGGGCCTGGCTTTCGCCGTTTGATACCTGAATATCTGAGAGGTTTGCCGCCCCGGCCTGCGCGCACAGCAGCACGGTGGCAGCCAACAACCAACCTTTAACGCGATTTATCATCCCGTCATCCCTACGCTTAACCGGCCAGTCGCGCCAGTAAGGAACTGCCTGATGAGGAAACAGCACTGATGCGCGCCTCACGCCCTTGTGCCTGGTAATCTAAGTGAATTTCGACATCCGGGTCAGGCAGCACACCCGCACCTTGTTGCGGCCACTCCACCAGGCAAATGGCGTCGTTGGCAAAATAATCACGGATCCCCATAAATTCCAGCTCCTCAGGATCCGCAAGGCGGTATAAATCGAAGTGGTACACCATGAGATTTTCAAGGGTGTACGGTTCTACCAGCGTGTAGGTTGGGCTTTTCACATTCCCGTTATGCCCTAACGCCTGCAAAAAACCCCGGCTGAAGGTGGTTTTACCCGCACCTAAATCACCATACAGATAAATGACGGTTGCCCCCTGACAGGCCTGCGCCACGCGCTTGCCGAGTTCTAAAGTGGCTTGTTCATCAGGTAAAGGAATCGCTCGATTAGTCATTTTCTACGTCAATCACATCCGGGTTAACAACACGCCGCAGCGTGCAAAAAAGATCGGTGGCCAGCATGCCGCGTGTACCGTAACGCGCGGCCAGTTTATCCGCCGCGACACCGTGGGCCACGCAGCCCGCGCAGGCTGCATCATAAAGGGGAAGTTTCTGTCCAAGCAATGCGCCAATGATGCCGGAAAGCACATCGCCCATGCCACCGCTTGCCATGCCCGCATTTCCGGCATCAATAATGCCCTGCGTCTCGTCACTGGCAACAACGGTTCCTGCCCCTTTCAAAACAGCAACACCTCCGTAACGTTTTACCAGACGCTGAGCAGAAAGTAAGCGATCGCTTTCAATTTCTGCCACGCTGCAGTTAAGCAGGCGCGCGGCTTCGCCGGGGTGTGGCGTCAGAATGCGATTGTGACGCTTATCGGGGTTTATTGCCAGAAGGTTAAGCGCGTCGGCATCCCACAGCATCGGTTTACGAAAATTCTCGACCTTTTGCAGGGCCTGCTTACCCCATGCCTGCTGCCCAAGCCCGGGGCCGATCGCCACCACGTCCGCCCATTCCAGGCTTTCTTCAAGCGACTGAGGCGTAAGCTCATGGACCATCAGCTCCGGTCGGGCCGTAACGATCGGCGCAATATTCTCAATGCGAGTGAGTACTCGCACTAATCCGGCACCGCAGCGCAGAGCCGCTTCGCCGGTCATGCGAATCGCACCTGCCGTACCATGATCGCCGCCAATAATCACCAGCCTGCCGTGATCGCCCTTATGGGACGTTGGTCGGCGCGGCGGGAGCCACACTGCAAGCTGCGACGCATCAAAACGCGCGAGGTGCGTTTGCTGCCCGGACAGCCAGCTCTCCAGCCCCAGCGCATGGTGGTGGAGCACGCCAACAACGTCTCGTGCTTTACCGGTCAGTAACCCCGGCTTGAGGGCGATGAAGGTTACCGTATGTGCAGCCTGAATCACCGCCCCCGGCGTCGCGCCGGTTTGTGCGATCAGGCCAGAGGGAATATCCAGGGCAACTACCGGCGCGGAATGTCTATTAGCGTGTTCAATAAGGGCGGCAATGTTCTCGCGAGGCGCACTGCGTAGCCCGGTACCCAACAGACCGTCAATAATCAGATCCACCTCTTCCGGCCAGACGATATCAGGCGCATGAATCACACCGCCTGCGTTAAGCCACGCCTCCCGCGCCGCGCTGGCCTCTTCCGGCAGCGGTTTATCACTCTCCAGGGCCAGCAACGTCACGCGGATACCTGCCGCAACCGCCAAACGGGCGACAACGTAGCCGTCGCCGCCGTTATTGCCGTGACCGCACAGAATCAGCCAGTGGGCGGCCTGCGGGTACGCGCTGCGGGCAACGTTAAACGCCGCCTCACCCGCACGCAGCATCAGTTCATAAAGGGTAATCCCGAGGCTGTCTGCGGCCTCTTTTTCGGCGCGCCGGAGGTCATCCGCATGCCAGATGGAATGTGGTATACTTGCGGGGTTTTTCTTCACCGTATGGTCCGTCATGTCACAGCCCCTCGATCTCAATGAATTAGCGCAAAAAATAAAACAGTGGGGTGCTGAGCTTGGCTTCCAGAAGGTGGGCATTACCGATACCGACCTTTCCGCCAGCGAGCCAAAACTGCAGGCCTGGCTGGACAAACAATACCACGGCGAAATGGAGTGGATGGCGCGTCATGGCATGATGCGCGCCCGCCCTCACGAGCTTTTGCCGGGCACATTACGCGTCATCAGCGTGCGCATGAATTATCTGCCCGCCAACGCGGCCTTTGCGCGCACGCTAAAAAATCCCTCTCTGGGTTACGTCAGCCGGTACGCCCTGGGACGTGATTACCATAAGCTCTTGCGTAACCGTTTAAAAAAACTCGGGGAAACTATTCAGCAGCACTGTGTTTCGCTGAATTTTAGACCCTTTGTCGATTCTGCGCCTATTCTTGAGCGCCCGATCGCCGAAAAAGCCGGGCTTGGCTGGACAGGTAAGCACTCACTTATCCTCAGCCGCGACGCCGGATCGTTCTTCTTCCTGGGTGAACTGCTGATTGATTTACCGCTGCCGGTAGACGGCCCGGTAGAGGAAGGCTGCGGACGCTGCGTGGCCTGCATCACCATCTGTCCGACGGGTGCCATCGTCGAGCCTTACACCGTTGATGCGCGCCGCTGCATCTCCTACCTCACTATCGAACTGGAAGGGGCCATTCCAGAGGAATTTAGACCGCTTATCGGCAACCGCATCTACGGCTGCGACGACTGCCAGCTGATCTGCCCGTGGAACCGCTATTCGCAGCTCACGGACGAAGAGGATTTCAGCCCGCGTAAGGCGCTGCATGCGCCGCAGCTGGTTGAGTTATTCGCCTGGACCGAAGCCTGGTTCCTGAAAGTGACGGAAGGTTCGGCCATTCGCCGTATCGGTCATTTGCGCTGGCTGCGTAATGTTGCCGTCGCGCTGGGTAATGCCCCGTGGGATGAAGCCAATATTCAGGCGCTTGAAAGCCGTAAAGGTGAGCACCCACTTCTTGATGAACACATAGAATGGGCGATTGCGCAGCAAATAGAGAAGCGTAATGCCTGCACGATCGAGGTGCAGCTACCGAAGAAACAGCGTCTGGTGCGGGTGATTGAAAAAGGGCTTACGCGGGATGCCTGAACTATTCACAGCCTGTGAATAAAATTACAAACTCAAGCGCCATCTGGGCTGGAGAAGAGGTCAAGTGATCTCAATAACATTTTGAAATGAAAATTTATTTACTAAATACAGCGCGTTACAAAGATATTATTCACCCTGCTAAGTTTTAACCCTGTTACGGTTAAGCGTAGTTTCTGTGGATAACTCTGTTCACAAGAGTATTTCAGAGACAATAGAAAACGTCCCCAACGACTCTTTTCGCTGTGGATATTTTAGAGATTAAGAAGAATTTGGAGCGGGAAACGAGACTCGAACTCGCGACCCCGACCTTGGCAAGGTCGTGCTCTACCAACTGAGCTATTCCCGCTTGGGTGGTCCGTGCTTTAGAAGCACTTTCAAATTTTGGAGCGGGAAACGAGACTCGAACTCGCGACCCCGACCTTGGCAAGGTCGTGCTCTACCAACTGAGCTATTCCCGCTTGGGTGGTCCGTGCTTTGGAAGCACTTTTCAAATTTTGGAGCGGGAAACGAGACTCGAACTCGCGACCCCGACCTTGGCAAGGTCGTGCTCTACCAACTGAGCTATTCCCGCAAATCTGCACTGCTTTTGTTGCTGTCGTAACGTGTAATTCTCTGTCGTTACGGGAGGCGCATTATACGAGAAATCCTTTTAGCTGCAACCCCCCTTAAAGCGATTTTTTCGAAATTAAGTTCAAATGCTTAATTAATCGGCAAGCTGAACAATTTAACGACAAAAACCCGGCCACGCAAGGCGCCGGATCGCAAAATCACAGCTTAATAAAGTTTTCGCGGTAGTAGGAAAGCTCCGCCACAGACTCACGGATATCGTCCATCGCCTGGTGAGTCCCCTGCTTTTTGAAGCCGTCGAGGATTTCAGGCTTCCAGCGACGCGCCAGCTCTTTCAGGGTGCTGACATCCAGATAGCGGTAGTGGAAATATGACTCCAGCTCCGGCATGTACTTAAACAGGAAACGGCGATCCTGGCCGATGCTATTCCCACAGATAGGCGATTTGCCTGCCGGAACCCACTGTTTCAGGAACTCAAGCGTCGCCAGCTCCGCCTCGCGATCGCCGAACGTGCTCGCCTTCACGCGCTCTACCAGGCCACTGCCGGTGTGGGTGCGCACGTTCCATTCATCCATCAAAGCCAGCTGGTCGTCGGACTGATGCACCGCAATCGTTGGCCCTTCAGCCAGGATATTCAGGTTAGCGTCCGTCACCAGCGTTGCAATTTCAATGATGCGATCGCGCTCGGGATCCAGCCCGGTCATTTCGAGATCGATCCAAATCAGGTTGTTTTCATCCGCGCTCATGTTATTTTCCACCCTTCTCGCATAACCGGCAGTAGCAGGTTAACTAGTATTAATTAGAGTGTATCATAGAGGTTTTGCCCCTTACGGGCGACCAGGAGCCAGCGCGATTGAGTAAAAATAAACTCTCCAAAGGGCAGCAGCGCCGCGTAAACGCCAACCACCAGCGCCGTCTTAAAACCACTTCGGAGAAGCCGGATTATGACGACAACCTGTTTGGTGAAGCGACAGAAGGCGTAGTCATCAGCCGTTTCGGTATGCATGCCGATGTCGAATCCGCCGACGGGGATATTCACCGTTGCAATATCCGTCGCACCATCCGTTCACTGGTTACCGGCGATCGCGTGGTCTGGCGACCGGGTAAAGAGGCGGCGGAAGGCGTTACGGTAAAAGGTATCGTTGAAGCGGTTCATGAGCGCACGTCCGTGTTAACCCGTCCCGATTTCTACGACGGGGTCAAACCTATTGCCGCCAACATTAACCAGATCGTCATTGTTTCGGCGATTTTGCCCGAACTTTCGCTCAACATTATCGACCGATACCTCGTCGCCTGCGAAACGCTGCAGGTTGAACCGATTATCGTGTTGAACAAAATCGATCTGCTGGATGACGACGGTATGGCCTTCGTGAATGAGCAGATGGATATCTACCGCAAGATTGGTTACCGCGTGCTGATGGTCTCCAGCCACACCAAAAATGGCCTTAAACCGCTGGAAGAGGCGCTGACCGACCGCATCAGCATCTTTGCGGGCCAGTCCGGCGTAGGTAAATCGAGTCTGCTGAACAACCTGCTTGGCCTCCAGCAAGAGATCCTGACCAACGATGTGTCCAACGTCTCTGGCCTGGGCCAGCACACCACTACCGCCTCGCGTCTGTATCATTTCCCGCACGGCGGCGACGTGATCGACTCCCCGGGGGTGCGTGAGTTCGGTTTATGGCACCTTGAGCCGGAACAAATCTTTAACGGATTTGTCGAATTCCATGATTATTTAGGCGCCTGTAAATACCGCGACTGTAAGCACGATAACGACCCAGGCTGCGCTATCCGTGAAGCGGTTGAGAAAGGCGAGATCGCGGAAACCCGCTTCGAGAATTACCACCGCATTCTTGAGAGCATGGAAGACGTAAAGACGCGTAAAAACTTTTCTGATTCTGATAACTGACAACTAAGCTAAGCATCGCTAAAATCGTCCCCTTTTTTCAGGTTCCGGCGGCTTAACGCCGGATCAGGAACGACAAAACAATGGCCTGGAGGCTACCTTGTTAAACGCATTTAAACTTTCGCTTCAATACATTCTGCCAAAACTGTGGCTCACTCGCCTGGCGGGCTGGGGCGCAAGCAAACGCGCGGGCTGGCTGACCAAACTGGTCATCGACCTTTTCGTAAAATATTACAAGGTCGATATGAAAGAGGCGCAAAAGCCGGATACCGCCAGCTACCGCACCTTCAACGAATTCTTCGTGCGCCCGCTGCGTGACGAAGTGCGCCCGCTGAACACCGATCCTAACGTCCTGGTGATGCCGGCAGACGGCGTGATCAGCCAGTTGGGTAATATCGAAGACGACAAAATCCTGCAGGCGAAGGGCCATAACTACAGTCTGGAAGCGCTGCTGGCGGGTAACTACCTGATGGCGGATCTGTTCCGTAACGGTACCTTTGCCACCACCTATCTTTCACCGCGCGACTACCATCGCGTGCACATGCCATGTAACGGTATCCTGCGTGAAATGATTTACGTCCCGGGCGACCTGTTCTCCGTAAACCACCTGACCGCGCAGAACGTGCCGAACCTGTTTGCCCGCAACGAGCGCGTCATCTGTCTGTTCGATACTGAATTTGGCCCTATGGCGCAGATTCTGGTGGGTGCGACCATCGTAGGCAGCATCGAAACCGTCTGGGCGGGCACCATCACTCCACCGCGCGAAGGCGTGATCAAACGCTGGACCTGGCCTGCCGGTGAAGCGGAAGGCTCGGTGGCCCTGCTGAAAGGTCAGGAGATGGGTCGCTTTAAGCTGGGCTCTACCGTAATCAACCTGTTTGCGCCGGGCAAAGTGAAGCTGGCTGAACAGCTCGAAAGCCTGTCGGTCACCAAACTGGGCCAGCCGCTGGCGGTCTCTACCGAAACCTTCGTTACGCCGGATGCAGAACCAGCGCCGCTACCGCAGGAAGAGATCAACGCCGAGCACGACGCCAGCCCGCTGGTTGACGACAAAAAAGACGAAGGCTAACAACAGAAGGATCGCTGACGTGCGCCCGATTATCGTTCTACTGATGGCCTGGTGCCTCAGCATGGGGGCGTACGCAGCGACAGCCCCCGACGCCAAACAGATAACCCAGGAACTGGAGCAGGCAAAAGCGGCTAAACCCGCTCAGCCAGAGACCGTCGAGTCGCTCCAGGCTGCCCTGAACGCGCTTGAGGAGCGAAAAGGCTCTCTTGAGCGCGCTCAGCAGTATCAGCAGGTTATCGACAATTTCCCTAAACTCTCGCAGACGCTGCGCGCGCAGCTCAATAATTTGCGTGACGAACCGCGCGACGTGCCAGCAGGTATGACCTCCGACGCCCTGAACCAGGAGATCCTGCAGGTCAGCAGCCAGCTTCTGGAAAAGAGCCGCCTTGCCCAGCAGGAGCAGGAGCGAGCGCGTGAAATTGCCGACTCCCTCAGCCAGCTTCCGCAACAGCAAACCGATGCCCGCCGCCAGCTTAATGAAGTTGAGCGTCGCGTGGGTACGCAAAGCGGCAATACGCCACAGGCTCAGGCTCAAAATCTGGGCCTGCAGGCAGAATCTGCTCGCCTGAAGGCCCTTGTCGATGAGCTGGAGCTGGCGCAGCTTTCCGCCAATAACCGCCAGGAGCTGTCGCGGATGCGCTCTGAACTCGCTCAGAAGCAGAGCGAGCAGCTGGATGCGTATCTCCAGGCCCTGCGCAATCAGCTCAACAGCCAGCGCCAGCGCGAAGCCGAGCGTGCCCTTGAAAGCACCGAACTGCTGGCGGAAAACAGCGAAAACCTGCCTGCCGGTATCAACGAACAATTCAGGGTCAACCGCGAGCTTTCTGCCGCGCTGAATCAGCAGGCGCAGCGCATGGATCTGGTTGCCTCGCAGCAGCGTCAGGCCACCAATCAAACCCTACAGGTTCGCCAGGCGCTCAACACCCTGCGCGAGCAGTCCCAGTGGCTCGGGTCATCAAACCTGCTGGGCGAAGCGTTGCGCGCCCAGGTCGCGCGCCTGCCTGAAATGCCGAAGCCGCAACAGCTGGATACCGAGATGGCCCAGCTGCGCGTTCAGCGACTGCACTTTGAAGATCTTCTCAATAAACAGCCGCAAATCCGCCAGATCCGTCAGGCTGACGGACAGCCGCTGACCAGCGAGCAAAACCGCATTCTGGAAGCCCAGCTGCGTACCCAGCGTGAGCTGCTGAACTCTCTGCTCCAGGGCGGGGATACGCTGATTCTGGAGCTGACCAAGCTAAAAGTCTCCAACAGCCAGCTGGAAGATGCGCTGAAAGAGGTGAACGAGGCTACGCACCGTTATCTCTTCTGGACGTCCGACGTGCGTCCGATGACCTTCTCGTGGCCGATTGAGATTGTCCAGGACCTGCGCCGCCTGATTTCGCTGGACACCGTCAGCCAGCTGGGACAGGCCAGCGTGATGATGTTTACCAGCAAAGAGACCATTTTCCCGCTGCTGGGGGCGTTGATTCTGGTGGGCTTCAGCATTTACTCGCGCAGACATTTCACCCGCTTCCTGGAGCGTTCCAGCTCCCGGGTCGGGAAAGTCACCCAGGATCACTTCTGGCTGACGTTACGCACCGTATTCTGGTCGATTCTTGTCGCCTCTCCGCTGCCGGTGCTGTGGATGACGCTGGGGTATGGCCTGCGGGAAGCCTGGCCTTATCCGCTCGCGGTCGCGATTGGCGATGGCGTCACCGCCACGGTGCCGCTGCTGTGGGTGGTCATGATTTGCGCCACCTTCGCGCGCCCCAATGGCCTGTTCATCACCCACTTTGGCTGGCCGCGTAATCGCGTTGCGCGCGCCATGCGTTACTACCTGATGAGCATCGGGCTGATTGTGCCGCTGATTATGGCGCTGATCATGTTCGATAATCTCAACGACCGGGAGTTCTCAGGCTCGCTGGGGCGCCTCTGCTTTATGCTGATATGCGGGGCGCTGGCCATCGTCACGCTCAGCCTGAAACGCGCGGGTATTCCGCTCTATCTCGATAAATCCGGCAGCGGTGAAAACATGTTCAACCGGCTGCTCTGGAACCTGCTGCTTAGCGCGCCGCTGTTTGCGATGCTGGCAGCCGCGGTAGGCTATCTGGCAACCGCGCAGGCGCTGCTGGCGCGGCTGGAAACCTCGGTGGCCATCTGGTTCCTGCTGCTGGTGGTGTACCACGTGATCCGCCGCTGGATGCTGATCCAGCGCCGCCGTCTGGCCTTTGACCGAGCCAAGCATCGTCGGGCGGAGATCCTCGCCCAGCGCGCGCGTGGTGAAGAAGAGCCAAACCACGTCAACAGTACGGAAGGCACAACGGAAGCGGACGAAGTCGAACTGGATCTGGATGCCATCAGTACCCAGTCCCTGCGCCTGGTTCGCTCCATCCTGATGCTGATTGCCCTCCTGTCGGTGATCTTCCTATGGTCAGAGATCCACTCCGCATTCGGCTTCCTGGAGAACATCTCTCTCTGGGACGTGACGTCGACGGTGCAGGGTGTTGAGAGCCTGGAGCCGATTACCTTAGGGGCGGTGCTGATTGCCATTCTGGTGCTGATCATCACCACGCAGCTGGTGCGCAACTTCCCGGCGCTGCTGGAGCTGGCGCTGCTGCAGCATCTGGATTTAACGCCGGGTACAGGCTATGCGATTACGACCATTACCAAATATCTGATCATGCTGTTTGGCGGGCTGGTTGGCTTCTCGATGATCGGTATTGAGTGGTCGAAGCTGCAGTGGCTGGTGGCGGCCCTTGGTGTAGGGTTAGGTTTTGGTTTACAGGAGATCTTCGCCAACTTCATCTCTGGCCTGATCATTCTGTTCGAAAAACCGATCCGTATTGGCGATACCGTAACGATCCGCGATTTGACCGGCAGCATCACGAAGATCAACACCCGCGCGACGACGATCAGCGACTGGGATCGCAAAGAGATCATCGTGCCAAACAAGGCGTTTATTACCGAGCAGTTCATCAACTGGTCGCTGTCAGACTCCGTTACCCGCGTGGTGCTGACGGTACCGGCGCCGTCGGACGCCAACAGCGAAGAGGTCACCCAGATCCTCTACACTGCGGCTGAGCGCTGTTCGCTGGTAATCGACAACCCGGCGCCGGAAGTATTCCTTGTGGATTTACAGCAGGGGATCCAGATTTTCGAGCTGCGCATCTACGCCGCCGAAATGGGACACCGTATGCCGCTGCGCCATGAGATCCACCAGCTGATTCTGGCGGGCTTCCGCGAGCACGGTATTGATATGCCGTTCCCACCGTTCCAGATGCGTCTCGAAAGCCTGGACGGGCGTAAAACGGGAAGAACGCTGACGTCAGCGGCGCGTACGCGCCCGGCGGGAAGTTTGTAAGGTAAGCGGGGCAACCCTCTCCCGCGGGAGAGGGTAAACTGCCGTCAGGCGCGATCTACGGTAAACGCAATCACATCGCCAAGCTGCTCTGCGCCCAGGGCCAGCATCACCAGACGGTCAACACCCAGCGCCACGCCGGAGCAATCCGGCAGACCTGCTTTTAATGCTTCAAGCAAATTCACATCAATAGGCTGCTGCGGCAGACCGCGCGCGGCGCGCTTGCGGTTATCCTGCTCGAAGCGCTGCTGCTGCTCGCGGGCATCCGTCAGTTCGTGGAAGCCGTTCGCCAGTTCGATGCCTTTGTAATAGACCTCAAAACGCTCTGCGACACGATGATCTTCGGTACTGATCTGCGCCAGTGACGCCTGGCTTGCCGGGAAGTGATAGACAAACGTCGGACGGTCTTTGCCAATCTGGGGTTCTACGCCGAAGGTAAACAGCAGCTGCAGCAGCGTGTCGCGATCCTCTTCGGTATCCGCCACGTTGCTCAGATCCAGTTTTGCCGCCACTTCGCGCAGCTGGGTTTTGTCCGCCGACAGCGGATCGATTTCCAGATGGCGCTGGAAAGCCTGCTGATAGGAGAGCGTTTCGGCTTCCGAGCAGTCCAGCACCTGCTGGAGCAGATCGTCCACCTCATTCATCAGGCGGTACATATCATAATGCGGGCGGTACCACTCCAGCATGGTGAATTCCGGGTTGTGGTGACGCCCCATCTCTTCATTACGGAAGCTGCGGCACAGCTGATACACCGGGCCACACCCCGCCGCCAGCAGGCGTTTCATGTGGTATTCCGGGCTGGTCATCAGATACAAATTTATGCCCTGAGAGTGGCCGGGGCCAACAAAACGGGTTTCAAACGGCACCAGATGAATATCCGTTACCGTTGCCTGACTCATGCACGGCGTTTCCACCTCCAGGACTCCGCGGTCGGCAAAGAAACGGCGGATCTCCGCCATAATTGCAGCGCGTTTTAACAGATTAGGGATGGATGCGCTCGGCTGCCAGGTGGCCGTTTCGCTCATGAGTTGTTCTCCGATTTCAGACAAGGGCACGAAGTCTACTCGTTAGCAGGGGCAGAGACAAATTTTGCGCAGTAAAAAAGGGCATTTCATTTAGGTGAACTTTTTCGTGACGTATTTCATCAATCTTCATGATAAATCGCCGTACAGAACAGCAAAAAAATCGAACACGTCAAATTTCCCTGACATCTACACGGTTATACTGTTTTACCCATAAAGGAGCAGTGGAAACGCTTTCGCAATCGTCCTTTTGGACGGGTGAACTACCTTTAGTTTGTCGCGTTGCGAAATAACAAAAATCTGGAGGAATGTCGTGCAAACTTTTCAAGCCGATCTTGCCGTAATAGGCGCTGGCGGGGCTGGATTACGTGCTGCGATTGCTGCAGCACAAGCTAATCCCAACGCTAAAATCGCATTGATTTCAAAAGTCTATCCAATGCGTAGTCACACAGTGGCAGCAGAAGGAGGATCCGCCGCCGTTGCGCAGGATCATGACAGCTTTGAATACCATTTCCACGACACGGTTGCAGGGGGCGACTGGCTTTGCGAACAGGATGTCGTTGACTACTTTGTGCATCATTGTCCAACGGAAATGACCCAGCTTGAGCAGTGGGGATGTCCGTGGAGCCGCCGCCCGGACGGCAGCGTCAACGTTCGCCGCTTTGGCGGTATGAAGATTGAACGCACCTGGTTCGCCGCCGATAAAACCGGCTTCCACATGCTGCACACCCTGTTCCAGACCTCCCTTCAGTTCCCACAAATTCAGCGCTTCGATGAACATTTCGTCCTCGACATTCTGGTTGATGACGGACAGGCGCGTGGCCTGGTGGCGATGAACATGATGGAAGGCACGCTTGTCCAGATCCGCGCCAACGCGGTAGTGATGGCGACGGGCGGTGCGGGTCGCGTTTATCGTTATAACACCAACGGCGGCATCGTCACCGGTGACGGCATGGGCATGGCGCTCGGTCACGGCGTACCGCTGCGCGATATGGAGTTCGTGCAGTATCACCCAACCGGTCTGCCGGGATCCGGCATTCTGATGACGGAAGGCTGCCGCGGTGAAGGCGGTATTCTGGTCAATAAAAACGGCTACCGCTATCTGCAGGATTACGGCATGGGCCCGGAAACTCCGCTCGGCGAGCCGAAGAACAAATACATGGAACTCGGCCCGCGCGACAAAGTCTCTCAGGCCTTCTGGCACGAGTGGCGCAAAGGCAACACCATCTCCACGCCGCGCGGCGATGTGGTCTATCTCGACCTGCGTCACCTTGGCGAGAAGAAACTGCTGGAACGTCTGCCGTTCATCTGCGAGCTGGCGAAAGCTTACGTCGGCGTCGACCCGGTGAAAGAGCCGATTCCGGTGCGTCCAACCGCGCACTACACCATGGGCGGGATCGAAACCGACCAGCAGTGCGAAACCCGTATTAAAGGCCTGTTCGCCGTCGGCGAGTGTTCCTCCGTGGGTCTGCACGGCGCCAACCGTCTCGGGTCTAACTCGCTGGCAGAGCTGGTCGTCTTTGGCCGCATGGCGGGCGAGCGCGCGATGGAGCGGGCAGCTACCGCAGGCGAAGCCAACGGTGCCGCGCTGGATGCGCAGGTCGCAGACGTTGAAAAACGCCTGAAAGATCTGGTGAACCAGGAGGGTAACGAGAACTGGTCGAAGATCCGCGACGAGATGGGCCTGTCGATGGAAGAAGGCTGCGGTATTTACCGTACACCAGAGCTGATGCAAAAAACCGTCGATAAGCTGGCGGAACTGCAGGAGCGCTTCAAGCGCGTACGCATCACCGATACCTCCAGCGTATTCAACACCGACCTGCTCTACACCATTGAGCTGGGCCACGGTCTGAACGTCGCGGAATGTATGGCGCACTCTGCGCTGGCGCGTAAAGAGTCGCGTGGGGCCCACCAGCGTCTGGACGAAGGCTGTACCGAACGTGACGACGTCAATTTCCTGAAACACACTCTCGCCTGGCGCGATGCAGATGGCACCACACGTCTGGACTACAGCGACGTGAAAATCACCACGCTGCCGCCGGCTAAACGCGTGTACGGTGCAGAAGCAGAAGCCGCCGAGAAGAAGGAGAAGGCGAATGGCTGAGATGCAAAAAATGAAGGTTGAAGTGGTGCGCTACAATCCGGAAGTGGACGCCGCACCGCACAGCGCTTTCTATGAAGTCCCTTATGACGAGCAAACCTCCCTGCTGGATGCGCTCGGCTATATCAAAGACAACCTGGCGCCAGACCTGAGCTACCGCTGGTCCTGCCGCATGGCCATCTGCGGCTCGTGCGGCATGATGGTCAACAAGGTGCCGAAGCTGGCCTGTAAGACCTTCCTGCGCGAGTACACCAAAGGCATTAAGGTCGAAGCGCTGGGCAACTTCCCGATTGAACGCGATCTGGTGGTCGATATGACCCACTTTATCGAAAGCCTGGAAGCCATTAAGCCGTACATCATCGGTAATCCGCGCACGCCGGATCAGGGGCCGAACACCCAGACGCCGGCTCAGATGGCGAAATACCATCAGTTCTCCGGCTGCATCAACTGCGGCCTGTGCTACGCAGCCTGTCCACAGTTTGGCCTGAACAAGGAGTTCATCGGCCCGGCCGCCATTACCCTGGCACACCGCTATAACGAAGACAGCCGCGACCACGGCAAAAAAGAACGTATGGCGCAGCTTAACAGCCAGAACGGCGTCTGGAGCTGTACCTTTGTGGGTTACTGCTCCGAAGTGTGTCCGAAGCACGTCGACCCGGCCGCCGCAATTCAGCAGGGTAAAGTAGAAAGCTCGAAAGACTTTCTTATCGCTACCCTGAAACCACGCTAAGGAGTGCATGATGACGACTAAACGCAAAGCCTATGTGCGGCCTGTGCCGTCCACCTGGTGGAAAAACCTGCCGTTTTATCGCTTCTACATGCTGCGTGAAGGCACGGCGGTACCGGCGGTCTGGTTCAGCCTTGAGCTGATGTACGGCGTTTTTGCCCTCAAGCATGGCCCGGAAGCCTGGGCCAGCTTTGTCGGTTTCCTGCAAAACCCGATCATTGTTGTTCTGAACCTGATCGTGCTCGCGGCCGCGCTGCTTCATACCAAAACCTGGTTTGAGCTGGCGCCAAAAGCGGCGAACATCATCATAAAAGACGAGAAAATGGGGCCAGAGCCGGTGATTAAAGGACTCTGGGCAGTGACGATTCTGGTCACTGTGGTCATTCTGTTTGTCGCACTGTTCTGGTAAGGAGACTACTGTGATCAATCCAAATCCAAAACGTTCTGACGAGCCGGTCTTCTGGGGCCTGTTTGGCGCAGGCGGCATGTGGAGTGCCATCATCGCCCCCGTCATCATTCTGCTGGTCGGCATTATGCTGCCGCTGGGGCTGTTCCCGGGCGATGCGCTGAGCTACGAGCGCGTACTGGCGTTCGCGAGCAGCTTTATCGGCCGCGTGTTCATCTTCCTGATGATCGTCCTGCCGCTGTGGTGTGGTCTGCACCGTATTCACCATGCGATGCATGACCTGAAAATTCATGTACCGAGCGGGAAATGGGTGTTCTACGGTCTGGCGACCATCCTGACCGTGGTGACGCTGATTGCCGTGGTCACCATCTGACGCTTCAGGCCCGCCACCCGGCGGGCCTTTTATTTCTGCATCTTCCCCACCAGCCACTGGGCAAACTCGCGCATTGCGGGCGTTTCTGTCCGTGACTGTAGTCTTGTGAGCCAGTAGCTGCCGAGGTCAATCTGCGTTGCAAACGGCTGCACGATGCGCTCGCTGCTGAGTAAATGGGTAAACATGTCGACAGGCGCAATGGCAATCCCTGTGCCTACCTGCGCGGCTTCCAGCATGGTCACGGACGAATCAAACACCATCACCCGGTGCGTCGGCGAGGGAGGATGTTCACCCGCTGCCTGCATCCACGCAGCCCACTCGTCGCGCCGGTAGGAGCGCAGCAGGGTAAACTTCAGGATATCTGCCGGGCTTTTTAGACAGGAGGCAATGTCGGGCGTACAGAGCGGAGACAGCAGCGCAGGGCAAAGGAATTCAGCATCGGTTCCATGCCACGCGCCGCCACCGTAGCGAATGGCGTAATCAAGCCCTTCAGCCGCCGGGTCGACGCGATTGTTATGGGTGGAAAGCTGAAGATCAATATGCGGATAGCAGCGGCGAAAGTCCGCAAGCTCAGAGAATAAAACCCCCGTAGCAAAGGTTCCTACCACACCTATTTTGAGCTTCTCCTGAGCGCGCTGGCTGGCAAAGCGATCCAGCATTCCGGCGATACGATCGAACGAGTCATTCAGCACCGGCAGCAAATTCTCGCCTTCGGTGGTCAACATCAGCCCACGCGAAACGCGGACAAACAGCTGGCAATTAAGGTGCTGCTCCAGCGCCTTTACGTGCTGGCTAATCGCGGAATGGGTGACGTTCAGCTCGATAGCGGCATGCGTAAAACTGAGATGCCTGGCGGCTGCTTCAAACGCCCGAAGGGAATTAAGAGGGAGATAGCTGCGCGTCATGGTCTCGTCCGTTAGAAAAATTAACAGCTAATGCTAAATTTAACCGTTTGTCAGCCATAGTCAAATCCAACAGACTACAGCGGTCTGACGGGCCCGGACACTCCCTTGAACTGCTATTACGGAAGATAACTGATGATGACTAAATCCCTTTGCTGCGCCCTGCTGCTCAGCACCTCCTGCTCGGTATTGGCTGCCCCGATGTCAGAAAAACAGCTGGCTGAGGTGGTGGAACGTACCGTTACGCCGCTGATGAAAGCTCAGGTCATTCCGGGTATGGCGGTGGCGGTGATTTATCAGGGTCAGCCGCACTACTTTACCTTCGGTAAAGCCGATGTCGCGGCGAATAAACCCGTCACCCCACAAACCTTATTCGAGCTGGGCTCTATAAGTAAAACCTTCACCGGCGTACTGGGCGGCGATGCCATTGCTCGGGGTGAAATATCGCTGGGCGATCCGGTGACCAAATACTGGCCTGAGCTGACAGGCAAGCAGTGGCAGGGGATCCGCATGCTGGATCTGGCAACCTATACCGCAGGAGGTTTGCCGTTACAGGTACCGGATGAGGTCACGGATAACGCCTCTCTGCTGCGCTTTTATCAAAACTGGCAGCCGCAGTGGAAGCCGGGCACCACGCGTCTTTACGCCAACGCCAGCATCGGTCTTTTTGGCGCGCTGGCGGTCAAACCTTCCGGCATGAGCTATGAGCAGACCATAACGACGCGGGTCTTTAAGCCGCTCAAGCTGGACCATACCTGGATTAACGTTCCGAAAGCGGAAGAGGCGCATTACGCCTGGGGATACCGCGACGGTAAGGCGGTACACGTTTCGCCAGGAATGCTGGACGCTGAAGCCTATGGCGTAAAAACCAACGTGCAGGATATGGCAAGCTGGGTGATGGTCAACATGAAGCCGGACTCGCTTCAGGATAGTTCACTCAGGAAAGGCCTTACCCTGGCGCAGTCTCGCTACTGGCGCGTGGGTGCCATGTATCAGGGGTTAGGCTGGGAAATGCTTAACTGGCCGGTCGATGCCAAAACCGTGGTTGAAGGTAGCGACAATAAGGTGGCGCTGGCACCGTTGCCTGCGAGAGAAGTGAATCCACCGGCGCCCCCGGTCAACGCATCCTGGGTCCATAAAACCGGCTCTACCGGCGGGTTTGGCAGCTACGTGGCGTTTATTCCCGAAAAGCAGCTCGGCATTGTGATGCTGGCGAATAAAAGCTATCCGAACCCGGCACGCGTTGAGGCGGCATACCGTATCCTCGACGCGCTGCAGTAAAACATTGCCGGGTGCCGGCTTTGCCTAACCCGGCCTACAAAATTCACGGGGTGACCACCCGGCGAAACACACCGCACAAAAACCACATTTTCCTTGCCGTCATCTACACTTAACAAAAAACAGTAAGGAAACTCCTATGCGCATTCTGCCTGTTATCGCCGCGGTGACAGCCGCGTTTTTAGTGGTTGCCTGCAGTTCCCCTACCCCACCTCCAGGCGTTACCGTCGTCTCGCCTTTTGATGCACAACGCTTCCTTGGAACATGGTATGAAATCGCGCGCCTCGACCATCGGTTTGAGCAGGGCTTAGAGAAGGTCACTGCGAATTACAGCCCGATGGATGATGGCGGTATTCAGGTGATCAACCGGGGCTATAATCCCGATCGGGAGATGTGGCAGCAGTCGATTGGGAAAGCGTACTTCACGGGCGACCCGCGACGGGCCGCGCTCAAAGTCTCTTTCTTCGGCCCGTTTTATGGCGGCTATAACGTGATCGCGCTCGACAGAGAGTACCGTCACGCGCTGGTCTGCGGGCCGGATCGCGACTATTTGTGGATACTTTCCCGCACGCCAACTATTTCGTCAGAAATGAAACAGCAGATGCTGGACGTCGCGACCCGACAAGGGTTTGATGTGTCAAAACTCATCTGGGTAAAACAGCCCCATTAATGGGTGCTGAGCTTCAGCCCAACGATGCCGGCCACAATCAAGGCGAGGCTGGCGATACGCGCCAGACTCGCTGACTCTCCCAGCAGCAGAATGCCGGTGATGGCGGCCCCTACCGCACCAATGCCCGTCCAGACGGCATAAGCCGTTCCCACAGGCAGCGAGCGCATCGCCCAGGATAACAGGACAATACTCACGATCATCGCGGTGACGGTAATGACGCTGGGCGTCAGGCGGGTAAATCCGTGGGTGTACTTCAGACCAATTGCCCATACCACTTCAAGCAGGCCAGCAATAAAAAGAATGATCCAGGACATTTCAGGCTCCTTAACTTAATTCAAGTTGGGGCCGTCCCCGGTGAAAGAAACGCTTACGGGTCGTCCCGTAAGGCAGAGATTACGCCCCATATTGTGGTTAGCGTGCTATTTTTTTTCAATCATTTTTTGCTGAACACGTTAAGGCAAGAAATAGCCTCAGTATGGCGCGTAGTTCCGGCATTTAGCACTCATCCGACTTCTCTATGATGATGTGCTTTCTGATGGCAGGAAGCCAAACCACTAGCCGACTGCGAATAAAATATGTTCAAAATTCTTTTGATTGACCGTTGTCACTTCACCCGCACGGGGTTTGAAGCATGGCTCAATCATTCCGGTTTGTTCCCGGGACACTACGTTGTGACCGGGCTAAATAATCTGTTCCTTGCCAGGGAGCACATTCTGCAATGGAAACCCACGCTGGTCATCGCCGACCTGTACGGCTTCAGGCAGGATATTCATCATTTTCAGCAGCTCTCGTCCTTGCTTAACGCCAGTGAACGATTACCGTTTATTATGCTGCAATCGGGAGAGGACCGCGGCATGACCGACTGGCTCGGACAGTTCCCGGTGTGGTCGTCGCTGTTGAAAAACGCCAGTCTCGAAGAAGTGGCAACGACTATCAACGACGCATTAAACTCGCGCGCCAGCGCTGAAAGGCCAACGGCAGCCGCCCCCTTGCTGACCCGGCAGGAAGAGAAAGTGCTGACATTGTGGATGGACGGGGCAAGCAATCAAAAAATTGCCGCTCACCTGAGTATCAATGGAAAAACGGTCTATACCTACAAACGCAATATCCGCATGAAACTGCATATGGATACGCGTTTTTCTCCGTTCTTATCCCTGCAGGAATCAGAAAGCTGACGGTACGAAACCCGCTGGTCTCGTACCGTATGTTAATTACTGCTGAGCTTTAGTTGCCGCACCAGAGATTGCGCTACCACCTTCAGAAATATCCTGACCGACGCCACGCGTGGTATTACAGGCCGTTAACACTGAAGAAAGTACCAGGACTGAAAAGATCGCTGCAATTGTCTTCTTAACCATAATATCTTCCTTTTATAGCCAAAGTTGTTTTGTGTATAGCAACTTAAGAATAGACAAGATCCCGCCGGTTGA
Source organism: Enterobacter sp. E20 (assembly GCF_000801755.2). NCBI lineage: Bacteria > Pseudomonadati > Pseudomonadota > Gammaproteobacteria > Enterobacterales > Enterobacteriaceae > Enterobacter > Enterobacter sp. E20. The sequence continues at coordinate 436,922 of NZ_CP012999.1, read as the reverse complement.
CGGAAAAGGAAGCATTTTTAGGAAAATTAGACGAACTTAGCTGGCGGCGTGAGAAATGATATGACCGAGATCCTGGATATCTTGTCCCATTCCACGGGTGGTGTTACAGCCAGAAAGCAATGCACTGGAAAGCGCTAACAGAAGCAGAATTTTAACGGTACGTTTCATCATCCCTGCCTGCAAAAATCAGGCGCAGCGGGCGCTGCGCCTTCAATCATGACGTAAATTACTTCACGCGGGATACATATTCGCCGGAGCGGGTATCCACTTTGATCACTTCGCCAGTCTGGACGAACAGTGGCACTTTAACCACTGCGCCGGTAGACAGTTTGGCTGGTTTACCGCCGGTACCTGCGGTATCACCTTTCAGACCTGGATCGGTTTCAACGATTTCCAGTTCTACGAAGTTTGGTGGGGTCACAGCGATAGGCTGGCCGTTCCACAGGGTCACGATGCACTCAGCCTGATCCAGCAGCCATTTAGCGCTATCACCTACCGCTTTCTCATCAGCAGACAGCTGTTCGAAAGTGGAGTTGTTCATGAAATGATAGAACTCACCGTCGTTGTACAGATAGGTCAGGTTCATATCAACAACATCAGCGCCTTCAGCGGAGTCAGTAGACTTGAAGGTTTTCTCAACACGGGTACCGGTCAGCAGACGGCGCAGCTTAACGCGTGCGAATGCCTGGCCTTTACCTGGTTTAACGAATTCGCTGGCTTCAACCGCGTACGGTTCGCCGTCCATCATGATTTTAAGACCAGCACGAAAATCGTTGCTATAGTACGTTGCCATAAGGCCCTCTAAATTTGTTAACTGGTAGCTAAGCCACAAAATGGCGCATATTGTAACCCTAAACACCCCGTCCAGAGAAGATTGGTTATCGCAACTTGCCGATGTAATCACCAGTCCTGATGAATTGCTGCGTCTTTTAGACCTCGATCAGCACCCAGAGTTGCTTGCAGGCCGCGAGGCAAAACGCCTTTTCGCCCTGCGCGTTCCCCGTGCGTTTGTGGCGCGAATGGAGAAAGGCAACCCCGACGATCCACTTTTAAAACAAACGCTTACTTCGCAGGATGAGTTTGTCACCGCGCCAGGATACAGCACCGATCCGCTGGAAGAGCAGAACAGCGTGGTGCCGGGTTTACTGCACAAGTATCTCAACCGCGCCCTGCTGCTGGTAAAAGGCGGTTGCGCGGTAAATTGTCGTTATTGCTTCCGTCGGCACTTCCCGTATGCCGAAAACCAGGGCAATAAACGCAACTGGCAGGTCGCGCTGGACTATATCGCCGCCCATCCGGAGCTGGATGAGATTATTTTTTCCGGCGGTGACCCGCTGATGGCAAAAGATCATGAGCTGGACTGGCTGTTGACTCAGCTTGAAGCCATCCCGCACGTTAAGCGCCTACGTATTCACAGCCGTTTACCGATTGTCATTCCGGCACGTGTCACTGACGGACTGGTGTCACGCCTGGAGCAGTCAAGATTGCAGGTGCTGCTGGTGAACCATATTAACCACGCGAATGAAATTGACGATGACTTTCGCGCGGCGATGGCGCGTCTGCGTAAAGCGGGCGTGACGCTGCTGAACCAGAGCGTGCTGCTGCGCGGCGTCAATGACAGCGCCCGCGTGCTGGCCGACCTGAGCAATGCCCTGTTTGATGCGGGCGTGATGCCCTATTACCTGCACGTGCTGGATCGCGTTCAGGGCGCGGCCCATTTCATGGTGACGGATGAAGAAGCCCGGCAGATTATGCGCGAACTGTTAACGCTGGTTTCAGGCTATATGGTGCCGAAGCTGGCACGCGAGATTGGCGGAGAGCCGAGCAAGACGCCGCTGGATCTGCAGCTGCGGCAGCGCTAGTTTCCCCGCACCCTAACCCTCTCCCACAGGGAGAGGGAAAAAGGCAATCAGTTCGGGCACTTGTAGACCTGGCCGTTCATCTGGCTGGCGGTCGGCACGAAGCTGGACAGCATACTCTGCGTTGGGCTGCTCACGCCGTAAATCACGTTACCGCCCATTGCCGCAGCCTGGTTACGCAGGGCATTCGCCGCACCGCGCATCGAGCCACCTTCTTCGCCATGCTGACCTGACATCCAGTTACTTTGCTCACCGGTTGCCGTGCCTAACAGCTGGCATTCACTGCCAGGCTTATCTTCCACAAAGCGAACGCCCTGGCCCGCTGCCGACAGCTCATTGCTGGAGCTACAACCCGCCAGCAGCAATGCTGCCCCTACAATCCCTGCACAGACTTTTACGCGCATGTTATTCCTCGTTTTCAATAAGCTGGACAGTAGTTGTCCGTGTGTAAATCTTATACCTAAAAGATGACCAAAAGAAAAACCCCCGAGCATTTCTGCCCGGGGGTTTTTCACATTCTACGACGTAGAGCGCACGATTACATCATGCCGCCCATACCGCCCATGCCGCCCATGCCAGCAGCACCTAAGTCTGGTGCATCGCCTTTAGGCATATCGGTGACCATGCACTCGGTGGTGATCATCAGGCCAGCGACAGATGCCGCGTACTGCAGAGCAGAACGGGTCACTTTCGTTGGATCCAGGATACCGAAGTCGATCATGTTGCCGTATTCTTCAGTTGCTGCGTTGTAACCGTAGTTACCTTCGCCCGCTTTCACGTTGTTCGCAACCACAGATGGCTCTTCACCGGCGTTAGAAACGATCTGACGCAGAGGAGCTTCCATTGCGCGCAGCGCAACTTTGATACCCACGTTCTGATCTTCGTTCTGTGCGGTCAGGCCTGCCAGTTTAGCGGCAACACGCACCAGCGCAACACCACCACCAGCAACCACGCCTTCTTCTACCGCAGCACGGGTCGCGTGCAGGGCATCGTCAACGCGTGCTTTTTTCTCTTTCATTTCAACTTCGGTCGCTGCACCGACTTTGATTACCGCAACGCCGCCAGCCAGTTTCGCTACGCGCTCCTGCAGTTTTTCACGGTCGTAATCGGAAGTCGCTTCTTCGATCTGCTTACGGATCTGACCCACGCGGCCCTGAATAGCGGCTTCTTCACCCACGCCATCAATGATGGTGGTGGTGTCTTTGTTGATCACAACGCGTTTCGCCTGGCCCAGGTCTTCCAGGGTCGCTTTTTCCAGCTCCATACCGATCTCTTCAGAGATCACGGTACCGCCGGTCAGGGTAGCGATATCCTGCAGCATTGCTTTACGGCGATCGCCGAAGCCAGGTGCTTTAACCGCAGCCACTTTCACGATGCCGCGCATGGTGTTAACCACCAGGGTCGCCAGCGCTTCGCCTTCAACGTCTTCAGCGATGATAACCAGAGGTTTGCCTGCTTTCGCAACGGCTTCCAGCACTGGCAGCATTTCGCGGATGTTGGAGATTTTCTTGTCAGCCAGCAGGATGAACGGGCTTTCCAGTTCAACAGCGCCAGTCTCTGGCTTGTTGATGAAGTATGGGGACAGGTAACCGCGGTCGAACTGCATACCTTCAACCACGTCCAGCTCGTCTTCCAGACCGGTACCGTCTTCAACGGTGATCACGCCTTCTTTACCGACTTTGTCCATCGCTTCAGCGATCAGTTTACCTACGGTTTCGTCGGAGTTAGCGGAGATAGTACCAACCTGAGCAATGGCTTTAGAGTCAGAGCACGGTACGGACAGCGCTTTCAGCTCTTCAACAGCGGAGGCGACAGCTTTGTCGATACCACGTTTCAGATCCATTGGGTTCATGCCCGCAGCAACGGCTTTCAGACCTTCGGTGATGATTGCCTGCGCCAGTACGGTCGCGGTAGTGGTACCGTCACCTGCAGCGTCGTTCGCTTTAGAGGCAACTTCTTTCACCATCTGCGCGCCCATGTTTTCGAACTTGTCTTCCAGCTCAATTTCACGTGCTACAGAAACACCATCTTTGGTGATGGTTGGCGCGCCGAAGGATTTATCCAGCACTACGTTGCGGCCTTTCGGGCCCAGAGTCACTTTAACTGCATCTGCCAGTACGTTTACGCCGCGGAGCATTTTTACACGAGCGTCGTTACCGAATTTTACGTCTTTAGCTGCCATGTTCTTATTTCCTCAAATTCTCGTGCGTAAATTACGCTTCAACAATTGCCAGAATGTCGCTCTCGGACATGATCAACACTTCTTCATTGTCGATCTTCTCGGATTTCACGCCGTAGCCATCGTTGAAAATTACGATGTCACCAACTTTAACGTCCAGTGGCTGCACAGTTCCGTTTTCCAGGATGCGGCCCTTACCGACAGCGATGATTTCGCCACGCGTTGATTTGGCTGCTGCAGAACCGGTCAGAACGATGCCGCCAGCAGACTTGGTTTCAACTTCTTTACGTTTGACGATCACACGATCATGTAACGGACGAATACTCATTGATAGCTCTCCTTTGAGAAAGTCATTATCAGTTATGGATGACGCCGGCCCGCATGCGGTTTTCCGACTAGTGCCCTGAGAGATGGGGATAGCTTTTTCCCCCTTCAAGGGGGAGTCGAAAAAAAAATTTGCGAAAGTGTTACCATCGCCTCTCTTTTGGTACTGGCAGGGCGATGTCAATGAGTGGACTCAAGCAGGAGCTGGGGCTGGCGCAGGGCGTCGGACTGCTCTCAACCTCCTTGTTAGGTACGGGCGTGTTTGCCGTACCCGCACTGGCGGCGCTGGTGGCTGGAAATAACAGCCTGTGGGCGTGGCCGGCGCTGATTGTATTGGTTTTCCCGATAGCCATTGTATTCGCCATTCTGGGGCGGCATTTCCCCAGCGCGGGCGGCGTGGCGCACTTTGTCGGACTGGCCTTTGGCCCGAGGCTGCAGCGTGTTACCGGCTGGCTGTTTCTCTCCGTCATTCCGGTTGGCCTTCCTGCGGCGTTGCATATTGCGACCGGTTTTGGTCAGGCGCTGTTTGGCTGGCATAACGAGCAGTTATTGCTGGCCGAACTGGGTACGCTGGCGATCGTCTGGTGGATGGGCTCTCGCGGCGCCAGCTCCAGCGCCAACCTGCAGACGCTGGTTGCGGTACTGATTGTCGCGCTCGTTGTCGCAATCTGGTGGGCGGGCGATATCACAATAAAGGAAATTCCCTTCCCGGCGCTGACCGACGTCGACCATTCCCAGCTTTTCGCCGCGCTCTCCGTCATGTTCTGGTGTTTTGTCGGCCTGGAAGCCTTTGCCCATCTGGCCTCTGAATTTAAGCAGCCTGAACGTGATTTCCCCCGCGCGCTGATGATAGGCCTGCTGCTTGCTGGCACGGTCTATTGGGCGTGTACCGTGCTGGTCTTACACTTCCACGCGTTCGGAGCGGATCTCGCCGCCGCGGCATCGCTGCCGGGTATCGTGGTGGAACTGTTCGGCGTGAAGGCGCTATGGATCGCCTGCGTCATCGGCTATCTCGCCTGTTTTGCCAGCCTGAATATTTATATCCAGAGCTTTGCCCGGCTGGTGTGGTCGCAGGCGCTCGACAAACCAGAGAATCGCCTCGCGCGCCTGTCTAAACGCCAGCTTCCGCTGAATGCTCTGAATGCCGTACTGGGCTGCTGCGTGGTGAGCACGCTGTGTATTTACGCACTGAAGATCAATCTGGACGCGCTGATCGTCTACGCCAACGGCATTTTCATCATGATCTACCTGCTGTGCATGCTGGCGGGATGTCGTTTACTGAAAGGTCGCTATAAAGCTCTGGCGGTCGTCGGGGGTATGCTTTGCCTGCTGTTGCTGGCGATGGTGGGATGGAAGAGTCTGTACGCGATTGTCATGCTGGCAGGGCTGTGGGTGTTTTTGCCGAAGCGCGGTGCGCTCCCGGAGGCCCGGTAGGCGAAGCGCCACCGGGCAATAAAATCACCGATCGTCTTTATGGTCTAAACGGTCGTGCTGTTCATCCTTACGCTGATACTCCCCTTCAAAGGTATCGCCCGGCCCGGTGCTGAACCCGCCCCCCGGCATACGGCTAAAGCGCAGATGCGGCAGCAGCTTCATGGTCAGGTGTTTTTGCACCGGCGGCAGAAGCAGCAGAAGGCCAAGGAAGTCAGTGAAGAACCCCGGCAGGATCAGCAGCAGCCCCGCAATAATCAATGACACGCTTTTGATCATCTCTTCCGCCGGGCTTTCCCCTGCGGCCATCTTCTGCTGCATTATCAGGAAATTTTTGAAACCCTGATTACGCACCAGCGACATGCCGATGACGGAGGTGAAAATCACCAGAATCAGCGTCAGCAGGATGCCCAGCACATGGGCAACCTGGATGAAAATGGAAATCTCAATGTAAACATAGAGAAAGAAAGCAATAAACGGTATCCAGCGCACTGGCATCTCCTGTGTGGCAGAGGCCATCGGGCCCCTGTCTGAATGTGTTCGCGACGCGCGTTTGTATGAAATGGTGACGGTTAGCGAAAATTCAATCAGTTTGCACGGATATTTTTTTTGGAAATTATAAAGCGGTGACCCATTTCACAGATTAATAATTATCATGGAATCGGCTCGATAATAAGTGATCCAGCTTACGGCAATTCGCTATCATCAGCATATGATCTCGAGCATCTGGCTGATTGAGGGAATAATCGTCGGCCAGAAAATATTCAAAACCACATAAATACTGTGTGTTTAGTACAATCCATCGGCAGCTTGAAAAGAAGGTTCACATGTTAAACAACATTCGTATCGAAGAAGACTTGTTGGGTACCAGGGAAGTTCCAGCGGATGCCTACTACGGTGTCCACACTCTGAGAGCGATTGAAAACTTCTACATCAGCAACAGCAAAATCAGCGACATTCCTGAGTTTGTCCGTGGCATGGTGATGGTGAAGAAAGCCGCAGCACTGGCCAACAAAGAGCTGCAAACCATTCCTAAAAGCGCGGCAAATGCGATTATCGCAGCCTGCGATGAAGTGCTGAACAACGGCAAATGCATGGACCAGTTCCCGGTTGACGTGTATCAGGGCGGCGCGGGCACCTCCGTCAACATGAATACCAACGAAGTACTGGCAAACATTGGCCTGGAGCTGATGGGTCACCAGAAAGGTGAATACCAGTACCTGAACCCGAACGACCACGTAAACAAATGCCAGTCTACCAACGACGCCTACCCTACCGGCTTCCGTATCGCGGTGTATGCCTCTGTGGTGAAACTGGTGGATGCGATCAACCAGCTGGGTGATGGCTTCCAGCGTAAAGCGGTTGAGTTCCAGGACATCCTGAAAATGGGTCGTACCCAGCTGCAGGACGCGGTGCCGATGACGCTCGGCCAGGAATTCCACGCGTTTAACGTACTGCTGAACGAAGAGACCAAAAACCTGCTGCGCACCTCCGAGCTGCTGCTGGAAGTGAACCTGGGCGCCACCGCCATCGGTACGCGTCTGAACACCCCGGATGGCTATCAGCAGCTGGCGGTACAGAAGCTGGCTGAAGTCTCTAACCTGCCGGTTGTGCCTGCAGAAGACCTGATTGAAGCCACCTCCGACTGCGGCGCCTACGTCATGGTACACAGCGCCCTGAAACGTCTGGCGGTAAAACTGTCCAAAATCTGTAACGACCTGCGCCTGCTCTCTTCCGGTCCGCGCGCTGGCCTGAATGAAATCAACCTGCCAGAGCTGCAGGCCGGTTCATCCATCATGCCAGCCAAGGTGAACCCGGTAGTGCCAGAAGTGGTGAACCAGGTTTGCTTCAAAGTCATCGGTAACGATACGACCGTGACCATGGCCTCTGAAGCGGGTCAGCTGCAGCTGAACGTGATGGAGCCAGTGATTGGTCAGGCGATGTTTGAATCTATCCACATCCTGACGAACGCCTGCTACAACCTGCTGGAAAAATGCATTAACGGCATCACGGCGAATAAAGAAGTCTGTGAGGGTTATGTCTACAACTCCATCGGGATTGTCACCTACCTCAACCCGTTCATCGGTCACCACAACGGTGATATCGTCGGTAAGATTTGCGCCGAAACCGGTAAGAGCGTACGTGAAGTGGTGCTGGAGCGCGGGCTGTTGACCGAAGCTGAGCTGGACGATATCTTCTCGGCCCAGAACCTGATGCACCCGGCATATAAAGCGAAACGATATACCGATGAAAGCGAACAGTAACCGTTCTGGCTAGGCTTCTTAAGGCACGTCACTTGTGACGTGCCTTTTTTCTTTTTAGGCGTTACCTAAATACAACAATTCAATATCAACTTGTTAATAAGCAAGGCAGGTCCTTATGTTTGGAGCAGAACTCGTCATCGTCTTGTTGGCGATTTATTTGGGAGCAAGACTCGGGGGTATCGGCATTGGTTTTGCCGGCGGTCTCGGGGTGCTCGTTCTTACCCTTATCTTTCAGATTAAACCCGGCGCAATCCCGTTCGACGTTATCGAAATCATCATGGCAGTTATTGCCGCTATCGCCGCCATGCAGGTGGCAGGCGGTATGGACTACCTGGTAAGCCTGGCGGAGCGTATGCTGCGCCGCCATCCAAAATACATTACCTTCCTTGCCCCGCTGGTGACCTGGTTTATGACCATTCTCGCCGGTACGGGCCACACCGCCTTCTCTACGCTGCCGGTGATTACCGAAGTGGCGAAAGAGCAGGGTATCCGTCCATCTCGTCCGCTCTCAATTGCCGTCGTCGCGTCCCAGATTGCGATTACCGCCTCGCCGATTTCCGCTGCGGTGGTCTTCTTCGCCGGTATTCTGGAGCCGATGGGCGTGAGCTACCTGACGCTGCTGGCGATCTGTATCCCGGTGACGCTGATCGCGGTGATGATCACTGCCGTGCTGTGTAACTTCCTCGGCGCCGAACTGAAAGACGATCCGGTTTACCAGGAACGCCTCGCCAAGGGTGAAGTGAGGCTGCGCGGCAGCCAGGTCTTCGAGCTGAAGCCGCACGCAAAGCGCTCCGTGCTGCTGTTCCTGATCGGTATTGTCGCGGTGATGTTCTACGCGACCGCCATCAGCGACACCGTGGGCCTGATCCAGAACCCTGTCCTGCCGCGTAACGAAGCGATTGTAGTGTTTATGCTGACCATCGCGACGCTGATTAGCATCACCTGTAAAATCGACACCAGCGAAGTGCTGAACGCCAGCACCTTTAAATCCGGTATGAGCGCCTGCGTATGCGTACTGGGCGTGGCGTGGCTCGGTGATACCTTCGTGAAAGCGCACATCAGCGACATTCAGACCATCGCTGGCGACCTGCTGCACAACTACCCGTGGCTGCTGGCGGTGGTGCTGTTCTTTGCCGCTACCCTGCTTTACTCCCAGGCTGCGACCACCAAAGCGCTGATGCCTGCGGCACTGATGCTGGGCGTGACGCCACTGACGGCGATTGCCTCTTTCGCGGCGGTTTCTGCCCTGTTCGTTCTGCCAACCTACCCAACCCTGCTGGCGGCGGTGGAGATGGACGACACCGGCTCAACCCGTATCGGTAAGTATGTGTTTAACCACGCGTTCCTGATCCCGGGCGTGGTCGCCATTTCACTTTGCGTGATCCTCGGCTTTATCATTGGCGGCGTGGTGCTGTAAACGGTGAGTGGTTGTAAAAATAGTTAAAATCGGGCCGCACTGCGGCCCGTTTCATTAATGACCAACCGCCTTGCGTGATATAGTGAAGCCTTTCGTGATGAGGAGGTCGACTTGTGAACACGCCTGATGCTGTTGTCGTACTGTGTACCGCCCCTGATGAAGCCTCTGCCCAGGATCTCGCCGCCAAAGTGCTGGCCGAAAAACTGGCTGCCTGCGTGACGCTCCTCCCTGGTGCCACCTCCCTTTATTACTGGGAAGGCAAGCTGGAGCAAGAGTACGAAGTCCAGATGTTGCTCAAAACCAATCTGGCGAATCAGCAGGCTCTCCTGGACTGCCTCAAATCTCATCATCCTTACCAAACCCCGGAGCTGCTGGTATTGCCAGTGGTTCATGGCGATAACGACTATCTCTCATGGCTCAACGCTTCCTTACGCTGATCCTGCTGCTGTGCAGCACGTCAGCTTTTGCCGGGTTGTTTGACGCGCCCGGCCGTTCGAACTTTATTCCTGCCGACCAGGCGTTTGTTTTCGATTTTCAGCAGAACCAGCACGATCTGACGCTCACCTGGCAGGTGAAAGAGGGCTATTACCTCTATCGCAAGCAGGTGAGTATTACCCCTGCCCAGGCAAACGTGGCCGCATTACAATTGCCCGCTGGCGAGTGGCACGAGGACGAGTTCTACGGTAAGAGTGAAATCTACCGCCAGCGCTTAAGCGTGCCCGTGACGGTGAATCAGGCGGATAAAGGCGCGACGCTGACGGTGACCTATCAGGGATGCGCGGACGCGGGATTCTGCTATCCACCGGAAACGAAAGTCGTGCCGCTTAGCGAAGTGAAAGCGACTGCTGCTGTAACGCCGGTCCCTGCGGTTGAGAAAACCAACGACCGCGCTGACCTTCCGTTCTCAGCGCTGTGGGCGTTACTGATTGGTATCGGCATTGCCTTTACGCCGTGCGTGTTGCCGATGTATCCGCTCATCTCTGGCATCGTGCTGGGCGGCAAACAGCGTCTTTCTACTGCCCGCGCCCTGCTGCTGGCTTTTATATACGTGCAAGGAATGGCGCTAACCTACACAGCCCTTGGCCTTGTGGTTGCCGCTGCCGGGTTACAGTTCCAGGCAGCACTCCAGCACCCTTATGTTCTCATTGGCCTGTCAGCGGTGTTTATCCTGTTGGCGCTGTCAATGTTTGGCCTGTTCACGCTACAGCTGCCCTCTTCGCTGCAAACGCGCTTAACGCTGATGAGCAACCGTCAGCAGGGCGGCTCCGCAGGCGGCGTGTTCGCGATGGGTGCCATTGCCGGGCTGATTTGCTCTCCCTGCACTACCGCACCGCTGAGCGCTATCCTGCTGTACATCGCCCAGAGCGGTAACATGTGGCTCGGCGGGGGTACGCTGTACCTCTACGCGCTCGGCATGGGTCTGCCGCTGATTCTGGTCACGGTTTTCGGCAATCGACTTCTGCCGAAGAGCGGCCCGTGGATGGAGACGGTGAAAACCGCATTTGGTTTTGTCATCCTCGCGCTGCCGGTGTTCCTTCTTGAGCGTATCATCGGCGACGCCTGGGGTCTGCGCCTGTGGGCGATGCTCGGCGTAGCATTCTTTGCCTGGGCGTTTATCGTCAGCCTGGGGGCGAAGAAGCCATGGATGCGCCTGGTGCAAATCCTGCTGCTGGCTGCCGCGCTGGTGAGCGTACGCCCTCTGCAGGACTGGGCGTTCGGCACACCGGTGAGTCAGACCCAGGCGCATCTGCACTTTACCCAGATAAAAAACGTGGATGAACTTAACAGCGCACTGGCAGAGGCGAAAGGCAAACCGGTGATGCTCGATCTCTATGCCGACTGGTGTGTCGCCTGCAAAGAGTTTGAAAAATATACTTTTAGCGATCCACAGGTGCAAAGCGCCCTTAAAGAGACCGTTTTGCTCCAGGCTAACGTGACCGCCAATAATGCGCAGGATAAGGCTCTGCTGAAGCAGCTTAACGTACTCGGGCTGCCAACCATTCTGTTCTTCAATCAACAGGGCCAGGAGCAGCCTGAGCAGCGTGTAACCGGGTTTATGGATGCAGCGGCATTTAGCGCGCATTTGCGCAATCGCCAACCGTAAACAACACTTTAAGCGGGACAAACCGTTGGGAATAGCGGAGGAGATAACCGTGCAACGTGAAGACGTACTGGGACAAGCCCTGCAACTACTTGAGATTCAAGGGATCGCCAGCACCACGCTTGAGATGGTAGCCGACCGTATCGATTATCCCCTGGATGAACTTAAGCGCTTCTGGCCAGATAAAGAGGCGCTACTCTATGATGCCCTGCGCTATCTCAGCCAGCAGGTTGATGTCTGGCGCAGACAACTGATGCTGAATGAAGAACTGACCGCGGAGCAAAAGCTGCTGGCGCGCTATACCGCGCTGACGGAATGCGTCAGCAACAACCGCTACCCGGGTTGTCTGTTCATCGCCGCCTGCACTTATTTTCCTGACCCTGGCCATCCTATTCACCAGTTGGCGGATCAGCAAAAACGGGCGGCGCATGACTTTACCCACGAGCTGCTGACCACGCTGGAAGTCGATGACCCTGCGATGGTGGCTAAACAGATGGAGCTGGTGCTGGAAGGTTGCCTCAGCCGCATGCTGGTGAACCGTAGCCAGGCCGATGTGGATACGGCGCACCGCCTGGCGGAAGATATTCTACGCTTTGCCCAATGCAGAATGGGTGGAGCGCTGACCTAAGCCAGCATGCCCACCCAGGCGGAGACAAGCAGACACAGCGCCATCAGGCGCTGAAACCACACCATCGCCACGGTGGTGCGAAAAATTCGGTTCACCGCTTTACCTAACCACGCCCAGCACATCAAACAGGCTATCGAGATCAGCAGAAACCATAGCGCCATTAGCGCAATATCCCGCAATGCATGGTCGCCAGTTGGGGCAAACAGGCTGACGACGGCCAGCGCCATCATCCAGGTTTTGGGGTTCACGACCTGCAGCAGCGCCGCCGCCCGAGCGGTGAATCGGATACGGTGCTCAGCGGAGAGACGGGCTGCCGGGGCGCGAAACAGCTGCCAGCTCATCCAGCTTAGCCACAGCACGCCTGTCCAGCTCATTATCTGACGTATCAGAGGATACTGACGTAGCACTTCCCCCCCGCGCCCGCGCCTGATACCAGCACAATCGCACTGGCCGCGATACATCCGCCCAGAATAGCAGGTACGGTATTTTTTACGCCAAAGTGCTGGCTGTTCGTCAGCACGAGAATATTAGTCGGCCCCGGGGTAATGGAGGCGACAAATGCGAACAACAGAAAGGGTATCAAACTCACGGGTGGCTCCTTTTTATTAGAGCCATGAATGTGCCGTTATTTTTTGGAAACGTCTGGAAGGTTTGTGCACAACCGTCGGTAGTGTGCAGGAGAGATACGGTAAGCACGCTGAAACCAACGTCCCAGATGGCTTTGATCGGCAAATCCCACTGCGGCAGCCACATCAACAGGCTGGTCACCACGCGCCAGCAGCTGTCGGGCCTTTGCCAGGCGCAGCTGAATAAGCCATGCGTGTGGCGCCAGGTTGAACTCGCGCTTAAAACAGCGCGTCAGGGTAAAGCGATCCGTGCCCGTCTCGCGCGCAAGGTCTGACAGCCCTACGTTCTCGCCGATATGAGCAAAGAGATAGTCGCGCGCACGGTGCGCCACGGCAGCGCTTTGTAACTGCGACGGCAGTTTTTTACGCCAGTGGCAGTGGGCGGTGATCCGGGAGAGCAGATTATCCATTGTGCTCTGCTGAACGATTTTCATCTCGTCATTATGCAGGGTGGAAAATGTCTCACCGATAGCACGCACCAGCTGCGGCTCCCGCGTCAACGTTTGGGCAAAGTGGAGTGAATATCTCCCGGGAGTAGATTCGTAAAGCCCTTGTAGCGCACGGGTAAGCCAGCGCTCATCCAGATAGAAGGTCAAATAGGTAAAGCCGCCCTCTACAGGCGCATCACCGTCGTGGATCTCGCCAGGTTCGAGGAGAAATGCGTCGCCCGGCTGGCTACGATGACGCTCACGGCGGCAGTGAAACTGCTGCGTGCCGGAGAGGGTTATCCCTACCAGATAGCTATCGTGCCAGTGCGGATCAAAGGCATGACCTTCGAAATGCGCTTTAATCGTCTCAATACCCGTATCTGCATGCTGACGCAGTTCAAGCCAGTCATTCGCCATACTGTCCTCCTCTTGCTATCAGCATTGCCGTATTACGCTGGTTGTGTCTGGAAGATTTGTGCATTTTCACGGCGAAAGCGGACAGATTGCCGCAAACTTAAGCAGTTGAACAGCTTTTCCCGAAATAATGTTGACGATCGAGCGTGATTGCGGTTTAATGCGCTCCGTTGCCCGGATAGCTCAGTCGGTAGAGCAGGGGATTGAAAATCCCCGTGTCCTTGGTTCGATTCCGAGTCCGGGCACCACTATTCATAAGGCCTCGCTGCAAAGCGGGGCTTTTTCCTTTCTTAGCTACGGTAGATTTCTGGTCGTTGCAACACGTTATTTGTTTGCTGGATTTCTCGCCATTTTCGCAGATGTTCGTTACTTTTACACACCTCAACACCCTCTGATGTGTCTCTTCCTTACCCCACTGCTACGGTCTTTCTACGGTCCTCTACGGTTCCTTTCTTTTAGATTATTCATAATGAAGCAGAGAATACGGGGGAAATGGGGGATTTCATAATTTACTTTATTTAACAACAAATTACCTTCCATTACCCCCGGGGGAAGACCGGGGAGACTCCTCTTCAGGCAAGGGGGAAGAACTCAGCGTTATCAACTCCCCTTGTCAGTCGGGTGTTTCCACCATCTACTCCACCTGTAATATTCCTGTTTTTCACCTTATGATTCTTCGCATCAGCAAAATCCCCCGCTTTCCACGTCATTAAAAAATGACTCAGCCCCATCGGAATTCCTTACCTGAACATAAACTTTGAACTGTAATACTTACATTAAACAATGTGTATTACCGATTTAAAATAGCCATAACCCAGCCCCTTTATAAGGGGCTAGATTTTGTTAGAAAATAATATTACTTATATCAGAAATAGCATTCAAAGATCCTCTATAGTCGCTCCCTGTTTTAGGAAGAATGTAAGAGTATCTGGAATCACCATTATATACTAACTTCCAATGCTTACCTTCCTCAGACAACTCAAACCCAAGTTCCTTAAGCTGCCTTGACGTTGCCTTATCCATACTCCTGTAGCCATTAAGTGCTCTTTTCAAATGAGTTTGACGCGAATTTGCTTCCATAGTTTGAGGGTTATTGGAAATTAAAGAAGATAATATATGATTACTTCGACTACCCTCTTTCGTATTCACAATAGCAACCTTCAGTGCTTCTATTATTACATCTTTGATCTCACCATTGAAAAAGTCAGTTTCTTCCCCTGCATTCATTACTATACTTCCTTGAGCTGAAGCTTGTGATTGAAGCATTCGAACACGATATTCTAAAGATAATATATTACTTTTGAGTTCTTCTATTGTTTCATCTTTTGCAACATTATCGGCCTCATACAAACCCATCAATTCACTTGTGTATTCACCTCTAATCTTAAGTGTATTAATAGAATCCTTAGTTCTTCTTTTTTGTATTTCACTCCATCCCCCCTCAGAGACGGGAGCCATTGTAGATGTGGCTTTTACGACATCATCAAATAATTCATCTTCAAACTCCTTCGCTGTTTTCTCACCCCGACGGTAAAAGGAGATATTTTGTCCTCGCGGCCAGTAAATTCCGACTGCACCTGCGTAAGCATTTTTAGAATTTGTCTCATTTTTTAGTTTTATTGAAAACATTTTCTCACGAGGTTCAATTAGAACATGAGCTATGCCACACACCTTTCTTGCTAATCGCTCAGGAATAATGTTATGAGGATGTTCATTGTAAAAATATTTCGAACTGACATAGATTATTGGCAGCCTGTTTTCAGTTTCTCCATTGATAACTTTTGCCGCCAACTTTAAATGCTCTTCAGAATTCGAAAGGTAATCAGGTTCTATTGATGTTTTGAAGGCATCATCCAAACCACCAGAAAATTTATCTATCAACCTAATTACTATCAAAGGTTTTTTAGGTTGAGGTGCTAAATACGCAGCCTCCTGACTAACCACACTTGATTCAACTTGGATCCATACCGTATTATTTATTAAGTTCTTATTTATAGATATATCAGTTACCCATTTGTGTGGTTCGGAAATTTTAGAATATCTGAAGCAACCTAACTGAACATCTTGGTTGCCATGAGTAATTACATCAATCCTTTCATTACTTGACTCTACATAAAAATCTTCACTAAGATAGTCACACGCCAATTGTGCAGGTATAAAGTTTGTGTGTGGTGATTCATGAATCCAAGAAAAGCACTCATTGAATACATCGTCAAATAAAACATCATTCGAAACATAGAAACCAGTGGAGAAAAACTTCATTGACATTGTCCTTATGATATGAGGTTACCTTAAGAAGATAATGAAAATTAAATTTAAAATCAACCCACAAGCCCTCCCTTCCCCCAAAAAAAACAACTATATCAACTGAGATAGGGGGGTCAGAACAAAGACGATGTATTCCACATGATCATGAAATAAACCTACAACACCAAAATTAAAAAATGTAGCCCTATAAAAAACAACACCTACTAAATTAATGATTAATCATTAATGCAGAAGCATGCTCTCAAAATAAGCACATACTCTCCAATAAGGTATTTCTGGATAATGTCGCCCATATATGTAATTAAAATCAACCAAAGCACATATTATTTTTTTGAATACATCCCCCACCGGTATTTTTTCCATTAAGACCAGAAACAGACCGTAACACCTATTTTTGCGGCATTTCTCGCCTTCAATCATCTCAAGTAACACCAGCATCCCCTTCGCCACGCTAGAAAATCAACTTAGCCATTTACAACGCCGTGCCTGGGATGGGTCAACCCTGAAGTTCTTTACACCAGTCACAGGAGGTAATATGTCCAGTCCGAAACGCTTCCGTTTTACTAACCAGCTCATTAAATCCCTTCCCCCAAACTCATCAGATTCACGCAGTACCGATGCCGAATACAGCGATACCGAGATTTCGGGTCTGAAGTGTCTGGTCAGCAAAGGTGAAGGACGTAAAAAGTTTTTGCTCCGCTACCTCTACCATGGAAGAAAACGTGCCATCGCTATTGGTCACTGGCCTGAGGTGGATGTCATCTTAGCCCGTAAGATTGCCATGGAACATAAACGCTCACTTGCCACCGGAACTGACCCTAAGCAGGAACGCGAAAACAAGAGACAAGAGATGACATTTGATGAACTCTTTAACCAGCATTATCTGGTTTGGGCAAAGTCTGCTAAACGTAGCTGGGGAAAGGATCTCCAGCGCTACCGCGATCATATCCGTCCCGCCATTGGTCAGAGGCTGCTGAGCGATATCACACCAGCCAGCATTCTGCGCCTTCAGCAGACGTTAAGTACTTCCCTGTCAGCGGCTACCTGTAACCGTGTCATCGTACTCATTAAAGCCGTCTTTACATGGGCCGGAAGGCAAAGCATGACCTCTGTTCATCCGGCAAGGGTGGTACAGCTACTCAGGGAGAACAACGCCCGACAGCGTTATTTTACCGAGGACGAAATTCGTCGTATTTTTCTCTCCGCCGATAACGATACCAGCCCTGTAGCTGCCCGCTATGTCAAACTGCTGTTACTGACCGGCCTTCGTCGTGATGAGCTGCGTCTGGCTAAGTGGGAGCATGTTGACCCGGTTAAACGCACCCTGTGGCTCCCTGAAACCAAGAATGGCTATGGACGGATTGTTCACCTTAACTCACTGGCGATGGACGTAATCAGAACGCTGCCAACGCAGCGGGGAAATCCGTGGTTGTTTATTGGTAAAAAACAGGGAATGCCGCTGAGTAACCCGGTTAAAGCCTTTCAGCGTATCGTGCGTCGGGCGGGAATTTTCGACAAGGAAGTGTGTATTCATACCTGCCGCCATTCGGTTGCCGCCCTCATCGTGTCCTTCGGCGGAACACTGTATGACGTTCAGGCTCAACTGGGGCACCGCAGCAGTCAGTCTTCACAACGGTATGCGCACCTTCATCCTCAGCGCTTACAGAACACCAGTCAGTTACTGGCGGAAAGGATAACGGCTCAGCTACCGTCCTTGTGATAACAGAAAAGCAGAGGCAAGTGCCCCTGCTTTTTTTGAGGTTAAACTCATCAATTAGAATGGGATGTATTCATAAGCGGTCTCATCCCCATTACTTCTGGCAAGATATCGGGCTTTATTGCGAGCCTGATCGATTGATAGTGTTGGAAATTCACCAAGATAATCATAACGAACGTTACCTTTGAAAATATAACTGGCAAAGAAACGAATATTTTCATTTCGGTTAATCATTGCTTTTAATTCAGGATACTCACTGTCTGTCACTTCCCTACAGATATCATAGAAATTGCATTTAGCCTGCGTCATGATAAGACCATGAGGCGTAAATGGTGGGCGAATAGTTTCACAGCCTGTAATAGCACCAGGAAAAGTGTGAGTTTCATTTAATTCGCAGAATTCAGTCATGGGGTTCCCCTTCTGTTAATTTATTCAGAATAATAAGTTTAAAGATAAGTTAGTTAACTACATTCAGATAATGCTCAAGCACAATTCAAATCAGCACTGATAAACCCTCGCTTAATGTGGTAGTAACACCTGTCCATACCAGTAAGAGGACGCTTTTTGTAATGCCCTTTACTTTCTACCCGCAGAAGTTTTCGTCGTACCAGCTCCTTAGCGACGTCACTGGCGCTTAATGAATGTTTCTGACACCACTCTTCAAATACAGGTGCGAAGATTAAAAAATCCTCAGTAGCATGGTGAATATAGCCCCAGTGATTTCCGGGTTTACGGTTATCCGGTTCTTTAAGACCGATAAAATGCGCACCCTCTCGCTTTACAAGGTCACGCTGAATATCAATAAGAGCCAGTAACACGGGGTTATACTGGTTAGGCTTATCATCAAGCCAGCGGCGAGCGGCACTCATTACCGCATCTGCAATAACATCCTCACCAAAGGGAAGAATATTCCATTCAGTTGCGAGAATCCCAGCGCACCAGCACAGAGCAAAACGTTCTAATGCACGCTTCTGAATATCACTGAGAGAATAGCCTTCTTTCTGCAACTCACCGATCAGAATGCCATAGCAATCTTTTGATGCACCCTGGATGAATTTACACATCTCCTGATAAGATAAGGCCTCATCATTTTCACCCTCCAACGTTAGAAGGCAGGCAATAAATTCCTTACCCGCAGTGCCGTAAGTCTCACACAACCCATGTTTCAGTCTCTCAGCTCGATTACGTACGTCTTCAGAGGTCTCGCCGTCTTTACGGGCATCTTCGGGGCGGATGTTAAGACTAATGGCACGATGCTCCTGCCCTCCCTGAATTTGCTCTTTCTGCGTGGCAAGCTTCTCAGGGATAGACATTTCCCCTGACGAAAGAATAAACATTTTCCAGGTAAAGGCCTCATCTATCTCCAGATGCTGATTCATTCTATCCTTACCCTTCGAAGCAGTAATATTGTACAGCAAGGAAGCAAAGTCCTTCTGTTTGTAAGCACCCAACTCATCAATACAGGCTAATATCCCTGAATATCGACTCAGGTTTTTCTCAAGCGCATTCGCTGTAGTATTCCAGCGTAAAATGTTCACATCTGGCGCACTGCCAGGTTCTCCACCATGCCCGTGAACTGACATGGGAAGCTGAAGAAGAATTGTTTTTCCGGTCGTTGACCCCCCGTAAAAATGAAACAATGCGACATCCATTTTGCACAACGACAGCAGCATCGAAGCAAAAGCTGTGGATAATGCAAAGACCTGAGGCCAGCCATGAACCAGCTCAGCTACCATAGTTTTCCAGTCATCCAGCGCTCCCGACTCGACAAGCCCTCGTGGAACACGGTAAGCCGGAATCAAATAGTCAAATCCCAAAAGGTGCTGCGCGATAGGCATACTGCCGTGAAGAAATGCTTTGTTGCCAGGCACAAAACCCATCGAATCTGCGACAAGATAAGTAGGCAATTCCAGCGATTTCTTCATACACACCTGTAAGAATTGCACCAGCAGCTCTTTAGACTTTATCGTCAGGGAGATACCAAAACCTTTGCCCGCCAGAGAAGCCATGACGTGATCAGGTTTTACCATTGCATCACTTAATGAGACATCAGCACAGGCGAACTCTCCAGCATGGTTGATAGTCATCAACTCGACGCCCATATTGCGCGTTTTACAATCAGAATAATGCCTGTAGACAGGGAGAATGGGGGTCGAGCTTAACTGGTACCATTTTTTTCCTTCATAATAGAAAAGCCCTTTTGCAGTATTGACAAAGCCTTCAGGCAGACCATCACGGCATCCACACTTAGAAATGTCATCGAGATCGATGTCGATTGCAGCAGCCTTGTTCAGGTTTTTTCTTACCACCTTCAGATGAAGAGCACGACGAGCCAGAAATGCATTTAATTTCGTGCAGGCAAAACGAGCGGGGGTCGTTGTAGTCAAGGGTGATGGTGTTGATTTATTATTCATTTACAGGGTCCTTTTGAATGTGAACCACAGGCAGTAAAGCGCAGAACTCACTTGCCTGAGGGGGAATTCTGTTTAGGCCGGAAAAACATTCATCGCCCGGTTAACAGCTTCGTGGTAACGCGCCGGAGAAGCGTGCAAGTAAAGCTCCGTCACTTTGATAGTGCTGTGGCCCAGTAAGTCTTTGACGGTGTGAATGTCGGCCCCGCTCTCAATGAGCTTTGTCGCAAAGGTATGGCGCATCTCATGGATGGTGAACGGTGGAATACCCGCAGCCTCACAAAGCCGTTTTTGCAGGCGACGCGGCTCAGAAACCGGATTATCGGTCCCCTTGCCCGGAAATACCCAGCCTTCATCACCCAGATGCTGACGCTGTTCTGTCAGAAGAACGAAAGCCTTATCACATACCGGTACACGGCGGAGTTTGCCGTTTTTGGTATGGCGAAGGGTGATAACCTTCCGGATCCAGTCCACATCCTCAAGACGAAGATGACGGGTTTCCCCCAGACGCAGCCCCGTCAGGGCAAGGAACATGAGCAGAGCAAGGGCTTCATGATCGGGTTTACCATTACGCCAGCGCTCACATACGTCCACCCAGCGCTGAAGCTGGGAGTCATCCATGGCACGGCGATCTGACGTCACTTCAGGCAGCGCTTTGATATAAAGCGCCGGAGAGCGGCTGATGTATCCCATGCGTATAGCCCTGGTAAACACCGCTTTAATGAGCGCCAGATGGCGGTTGCGGGTGGCAGGCTTGAGATCGAGATTATGCAGATAGCTCAGAATATCTGCCTCCGTCATACCTGCCAGCTTTTTGGCACCGAGAAGAGGGCGCAGGTATTTACGGATCTTAGAAAGATCGGTGTTAGCTGAACGCTTAACGCCCGTGCTGAGTACGCTTTTCTCATACTCATCCACAAGCTCATTAAACGTCATTTTACTGTGAGTAAGAAAACGCTCACCATAAGTTTCAACGGAAGCCTTAAGCTCCTGAATTATTTTAAAGGCATGCTCCCTTGCGTTATTAATGGAAAATTCAGGGTAACTTCCTACGGAAACGTAAACATTTTTTCCGCGAATACTTTTGCGGACAATAAACTTAATGCGTCCGGATGAGTGGAATATAGCCTTAAGCCCGGTACATTTTGTATCGCTGGCTTCGATAGTCCGGCCAGTTTGTACTGCACGGATTTTATATTCATCAAGAAAGGCTTTAGTAAAAACACCTCCAGTATTTTTAGGTGCAACCTCTGAATATTCTATAGCATTAGATACTCCTTGGTCGGAATATCCATGAATCTCCGCATCTACATTGAAGGAATTTTTATGAGCAGCAGCGATGCTCTTTTCATCCAGCGCTTGCGTTATTTTATTTAAAGGGTAATTAACATCCATAATATGTACATGGTCCTCTGAAAATTCAGATGATAATGAGTAAGTTAATATGTCGGCCAACAATGGGATAAGCTTATTTATTCGTGACATCACTTTCAAGCCCATGAAAAATCAGCTCTTACATGCCCATTGACATTTAATACTCAAGTCAGAAAGACCATGATGATTCATCAGGAGTACTCCTGCTCAGGGAAAAGTGAAAATAGCGTTAAACCATATAAAAAAATTGTGTTCCGGATGCGTCGCCCAAAGTAAGTCAACTTTTGAGGCTCTGAAATAAGAAAATGGTGATACACCTCACCGATTTTCGCCTGAAAAACGACCTCATAAGGTATTTAAAATTAATACTTTTTAAATCAATAGATTAAAGTAATGGTTTTGACAATATGCAGCCCAACTTAAGGGTGAATCAACCTTTCCACAATCAAAACCACACTCTATTCATTTTTTATTATTGTGACACTCGTCACATTTCACGCCTGCGGGTGCTTTGATTTTGTACATTCACAAAGCTCACCCACACCAACGACCATGACCGTAAAAAACCTCTTTTTATGCACATATTATTTCCATGTAAATCAATTCATTATGGAGATAATCATGTTTAAACTCACGACCCCCACCAGTCTTCCCCTTCTCAATCTGCCCGCCTCCGCACTGGCGTCCCTCAGCAATGAAATCCTCGGCCCCGTCGATGATATCGACCTGTTTACCGATTTCTGGAACGAAACGGGAACCCTGCTCTGGCATCTCAACCACGATGACACGCTCCCCGAAGACCCGCTGCTGGCAGTCGCACTGGCTAACCCGGAATACGTCACCGCACTTGATGATGGCTGGTATCTGCTTCTCGGTATCGTCTGTGATAACGGACAGGGTATCTATCTGGTGTTCCCGGACTCGACTGTTATCACTCAACTCCAGAACCTGATTGAGGCGCTGAACCATGAGTAAGAAAAAAATCGCTACCGAAGCTACCGTCATCGAAAGCTATACCGTGTTCTACAGTGGGGACGCCGAGAAAATCAGCCCCCACAGTAAGGGACTGCTGACGTATGAGCTGGGTAAGGAGGGTGATACCGGCAGCCTTGCCCTGCGTTTAACCGCCAATGGCGAAGGGGGCCTGTTCTCCCGTGAATGGATAACGCTTGATGCGATTCACGCCATTCTGGAACAGCAGCAGGACAGCTTTCCGTCGCGTGTGTTTCGACCACTATTTGGTCAGGGCAGCACCAACAACGCCGGGTTTCTTGCCGCCGTACTCAGAAGTCCGGATATCTGCCTTATCGAAGCGGACAGCAGCAGACTCTTTATGCACCGCTGCTACACCGACTGGCAGCACCGTCTGACGCAGCTTGCCGCAATCAGCCAGGACTAATCCCCCGCTTTTTCTGTGTTCCATACCCCTTAAAAAGGAAATTCACTATGTCATCACCCGCTATATTGCAGGGCGGCTATGTGCTGCCGCTCTCCCGGTCGTTCACCCAACTGCTTCTGGGTATCGTTGCGCAAAAACCGCCTCATCGTCACCCCATCACCGGATTAACCATTAACTTCCGTGACCCTGAATACTCACCGGAAAAGGGCGGCTGGCATCCGGTCGAAATACGCCTCATCCCTGCCGGAGAAGACTGGCAGCTCGATTACGTCACCGATTTTCACTATGCAGGGCATCCATGGCCTGAGCTTGAAAAAGATGTCGATGTGAGCTGGACGCATCAGTACACGTGGCTTTCCCGTTGTGGCGATATCTCTCATGTCGACGCCCGTGAGTTCTGGTCGCTGTGGGAAAGTAACTTTATGGCTTACCACGATATGGGGGTTTTCACGGTCCGTACGTTGTGGGAAAGCTGAGTGTTCACAACGTTTCCCCCGCATCCCCCCTCTCCCCCGTAGTAAGGAACTGAATGTTATGTACCGGCTTCTGCTGCTGAACTTCGTGGATTCATTTATCGATAACTGCATTCTCTCCTGCGTCGATGAACCGGCTTACGGTGGTATCGTGCAGTGCGAACTGCTTTTTGGCCTTGCCGCACACAGCGGTATCTATGTAGGTAACGGCGATATTGTTCATCTTGATGGAGATGGAACCGTTATCAAAAGTAAGGCTAAAGGGTTTCTTGACCGGCTCGATGGCTGGAACTCCGCTATCTCGGTGTATACCGACTGTATGGATTTGACGCCTCAGGGTTGTGCGCGGGCCGCTGAACGGGCAAAGGCGGCATTGGGTCAGCACTATCCCTACAGCCTGCTCGACTTTAACTGCCACCGGTTTACTGCCCGCTGCGTTACCGGCGATTCGTGCCCTGATATCTGGCTTGCCAGACATCTCGATTCTTTTCAGAAAGGGGACCGATGGCGCGTATGGCAACGATGAAAGCCAGCCGTTGCAGGCAACGTGTCACCGGACAGGGAGAACGGCTTATCCGGCTGACCATGGTGCTGTTTTACGGTCAGACAATATCTGTTCGCTACATCACCCGGCAGTTTGACGTATCTCCCCGGACCGCAAGACGGGACCTCGCTCAACTGGCCTTTGTGCTGGAATCTGCTGGACCTCACCGCTGGCGACTGGCTCCCTCGCTGAAACCCTGACTTTTTTCTCTGCCGGTCATCTCCTGACCGCTCCGTATGGCAGGCTGTCTCCGCTTTTCAATCCATAAGGGAACATGATGAAAATTTTAAAACTGTTAACCGCCGCAATTCTGCTTTCCGCCTTCAGCCACAGCGCGTTCGCCGACGAGCAGGCTGACGCTCAGATGATAACCAACTCGACCTTCTGCGCGATGTACTCCACCCGCCTGACCCAGACCAGTGACAGCGGCCTTCAGGTAAAAGGCGTTAATCTCAATGCCCGCTTCAACGGACCGGTATTCAACAGGGTACTTCAGGTGATGAACAAGACCTATGGCAGAACCTGGCTCGAATCAAATGCCCGTAACGGCAGCATGACCGCCATGCAACTTTCGCAGTCGGAGCTTCTGTATAACCCGGAATATGCCCGGCAGTGCGATGCTTTTGCGGATAAAGTGGAAAAGGAATGGCGCGGAAAGTAATCCCGACGCGTTATACCTCTATCCGGTGAACAGAAACCTGCTTTCGGGCAGGTTTTTTTTTACTTTTTTGTTTTCAGGCGGACAAACCCTGTCCGGTGGCTTCCTTAAACTGTCAGGTCCAATATCTGCAATGAGGTGAAATATGGCTACCTACCGACACGACCCCGACCTTGAGTTTCTACGCCACTGCCATCGTGACGATCTGGATTTACTGGTTTCTGTGCTTATCTGCGATCCGAAAGACGGACTGGCACGCATCACGGAAACGCTGACCTATGATCCTCAGTATAAAAAACACAAGCCCAACCACCCGCGCTACTGGGATGCCATTGCCGCCGAGGTTCAGACGTTTGGGGCGAACAGCTTTGCCACGCTGCTCCGCTGGGGTAAAGGGGTGCTGTACCGGGAAATTCTCACCGATGCCTGCGATAAAATGAAGGTGAACTACAACAACAAATCCAGTGTTGAAACCATTGAAATGAATCTGCTGATGAAGATCCTGGAGAAAAGTCTTGAGAAGATGACGCCTGACCAGCTAAAGACCGTGGCGGAAGAATTGCAGACAGGCTACAGCAACCCCACGCCGGAGTTGCTGACCATGGCAATCCAGGCGGGGATAAAAACATCCGGGTTTGCGGCCTATCAGATGGCACTTGTTGTCACAAATGGTGTGGCGAAAGCCCTGTTAGGCAGAGGGCTGACCGTTGCAGGAAATGCCATGCTGACGCGTACCATGGGCGCTTTTGCCGGTCCCGTGGGCTGGGTGCTCAGTTCTCTCTGGCTGCTGATTGATTTAGCCGGTCCCGCATACCGGGTGACGCTACCATCCTGCATTTTTATTGCCTACATGCGCCAGAAGCATCTTTATTCACCTGAGAATACTGACGTTTAGCACTTACATTTAAGGTATTCAGACTTTAAAAAACTTCAGAAGGCGGACAAATCCTGTCCGCTACTGCTGGCATTATTTCCCGGCTAAATTCGGAAATGATGTATGACGCTGATAACACAAGAAAACGAACATGACAGACTGGCAACCCGCCTTTCCATCATCCTGAGCCGTTTGTTTCAGGGTGAAAAGCTGCATATCGGGACGCTGGCAGAAGAATTTGGAGTGACGACGCGAACGCTGCGACGGGATTTCAACGTCCGTCTGACGTACCTTGATATTGAACAGAGCAACGGCGTGTATCAGCTTGCCTCACATTACTTTCGTCGCCGCACGGAACGGGATATGAAGATACTGGCGAGGTTGCTGCATCTTGACCGTCTGTTACCCGCGATGGACGCCAAACTGCTGAGCCTTCTGCTTGACGGGGAACGTCCCTCGCCATACAGGATTATGCTACCGGAGCCGCGCCAGAAACCCACCCTTTTCGGTGATTTCAGCAGACTGACGCTCGCCATACTTAACCAGACCCAGGTGCGTATCAGAACCGACGAAAACGTCAGCCATACCGTTCATCCCTACCGTCTGCTTTGCAGTCATGCGGAGTGGTTTCTTGCCGGATGTACGTCATCGGGCGTGTTCGTTATTTCCCTGTCCCGAATCAGGCTGGTTGAGGTATTACCGGATACAACGTTTGAGATCGATAACACACTCATTTCGCTGATTGAACAGTCTGACTTTATGGAAGCCTTACCCCACATGAACATTATTCATCAGATAATGCATTACGGGAGTAAACAGACGAATAATCGTAATTAAAATCACAACATATTATTAGTGATGATTAAATCACATTAACATGATAAGTGAGAAAGTTATGATTATCGATAAAGAATATGCACTTGTAGATGCAACAGCAAGACTTAACACTGACCTGAGGAATTATGAACATGAAATAAACAACGCCGCCATCATAACATTTGGCAATTACCTCGTTGAGGTAATCGTATATCAGTTCAGCTTTATCATCAGCATCAGGGCAGAGGGTGAAAAAATAAAGCACGGCCTTCTTGTTAACTTCGGTAAAAATATAGCAAGACAGGTTTCATCACTTTGTGCATCCGCAATGCGAGTCTACCCGAATGAAAAACACAAACCGAGCCGTCAGCTTTTCCATTGCATAAATTAGTTTGTGCAAAGACTGTACTACCGACACGCAATAAATTAAAATAGGCCAGCTAATATAACATATGAGGTTTATGATGGCTGGCCAGTATGAAAAAGCAATAACGATAAAACAAGCGATAGATTCAATTAATTTACGCCACTATCTTCTGCCTGCAATTCAGAGGAAGTTCGTCTGGAGCAGCAGTCAGATATGTTTGCTGTTTGATTCCATCATGCGAGACTACCCGATAAACTCTTTCATGATGTGGGATATCCGTAGTGCCAGTATTAAAAATGATTACAAATTCTATGAATTCCTGAAAGAATACTGTCAGCGATTTAATGAAGAAAACCCCTGCGTAGCAACAAATGCTGGGTTTCATGATTTCAAGGCCGTGATTGATGGTCAGCAGCGTCTCACATCATTATATATTGGATTGTGTGGAACGTATGCGTATAAACAGCCCCGGATGTGGTGGCCTTCGGCACAGGATGATCGCATCCTGCCACCCAGAAAGCTTTACGTCGATTTAACAGCGCCATTTAAGTCAGACGACGAACTCATGATGAAGTACAACTTCAGGTTCCTCACCGACAAGCAATACGCTGATTCACTTACAGACAACAAACATCACTGGTTCTGCCTGCACGAAATATTCAAATACGAGCAACATGATTCTCCGGATGATATTTTATTTAACGTTGTCGTACCAGAACTCGAAAAAAGAGGACTCATTTCCAGTGAATTTTCCAGAAAAACTCTGCTTAAACTTTATACCAAGATAAGAACTGAGAATCTTATCCACTACTTCAATGAGAGCAGTCAGGACATTGATCATGTGCTGGATGTTTTCATCCGCACGAACAGCGGGGGGACAAAACTTGAGTTCTCCGACTTACTGATGTCAATAGCGGTAGCACACTGGCAGGGGGATTTCAGAAGAGAACTGGATGAACTGACAAAAAACATTTATCAGAATAATGAAATGGGGTTTTATATTGAAAGAGACTGGTTCTTAAAAACCAGCCTGATGCTTATTGACTCTGACGTCCGGTTCAAAGTAAAAAACTTCACTTCAGAGGAGGTCGGTAAGATACAACAACAATGGTCTGAAATAAAATCCTGTATCAAGGAGACTTTTATTCTTATCAGGCGATTCGGCATCAATCCACAGTCTTTGATATCTAAAAATGCAGTCATTCCTGTGGCCTACTGGCTTTACAAAAAGCAAACCAGTGGACATCCATTATATACAACGATTAATCTCCTGAATAAAAACCACAATGAACGCTCAGTAATTAGCCAGTGGTTTTACATGGTACTTCTGAAAGGGATCTTTGGAAGCCAGGCCGATGCGCTACTCACGAGCATCAGAGATGTAATGAAAAATAGTCTTTCAGATGTTCATTTTCCTCTTGAGAAGATTATTGACAGATATAAAGGCTCGAATAAGGACCTCAGATTTGACGACGAATACATCGAAAGCCTTCTCAATATCAGATATGGCGAAGGTCGTTGCCGAGCACTATTGCATCTTCTGTTCCCTGAAATGAATCCGACCGAGGTGTTTCATATTGATCACCTTCACCCAAGAAATCATTTTTCAAAGAAACATCTTGAAAAATTAGATTATATTGCGAATTCACCGGAGAACCTCAGCTTTTATGAAAACCCGGAACACTGGGACACCATACCGAATCTTCATTTACTGAATCACTCTCAGAATGTAAGTAAACAGGATACTTCCCTGAAACAATGGCTATCTCATTCATCAAACAACTATACGCCATCAATGCTGTTAGTTTCAGATGACAATATTGAGTTCAGTCGCTTCCCGTATTTCTACAATGAGCGGAGAAGCGCTCTGAAGCAAAGACTTCTGAATCGAGTGTTTCTTACAACAAAAATAGATTCATCACCATCCACAATGGATACGGATGAAGAAATTCTCACCGACTGAACGTTCAGCCCCGATGGTATTGGGGCTTCAGTATTTATCGTCAGCACACCGTTTCTACTGGCCTGACTGAAAGAGCGCTGCCTACACAACCGGGCAAACTGTAGTGGTCAACAAAGCCTGTCATCCATATGAAATTGCGATAAAATCGGGCCAATAACAGTACTTAAGAATCATACAACAGGATACAAAATGACAAGCCTTCAGCAGCGTGCCGAGCTACACCGTCAAATCTGGGCCATTGCCAATGATGTCAGAGGCTCCGTAGACGGATGGGATTTTAAACAGTATGTACTCGGTGCACTTTTCTATCGCTTCATCAGTGAGAATTTTTCCAGCTACATGGAAGCAGGGGATGAGAGCATACATTATGCAGCACTTGATGACAGCATCATTACCGATGACATCAAAGATGATGCCATCAGGACTAAAGGCTATTTCATCTACCCGAGCCAGCTGTTCTGCAACGTTGCCGCTAAAGCGAACACCAACGACAGGCTGAATGCTGATTTAAACAGTATCTTCGTCGCTATAGAAAGCTCTGCCTACGGCTATCCGTCCGAGGCTGACATCAAAGGCCTGTTTGCCGATTTCGATACAACCAGCAATCGTCTGGGTAACACAGTTAAAGACAAAAACAGCCGTCTTGCCGCCGTTCTGAAAGGCGTTGAAGGGCTGAAGCTGGGGAATTTTAACGAGCATCAGATTGACCTGTTTGGTGATGCCTATGAATTCCTTATTTCTAACTATGCGGCGAATGCAGGTAAATCGGGCGGGGAGTTCTTCACTCCACAGCATGTCTCTAAGCTGATTGCGCAACTGGCAATGCACGGGCAGACCCACGTCAATAAAATCTACGACCCGGCTGCAGGCTCTGGCTCTCTTCTGCTTCAGGCCAAAAAGCATTTTGATAACCATATCATTGAAGAAGGTTTTTATGGTCAGGAGATAAATCATACAACCTTTAACCTGGCGCGTATGAACATGTTCCTGCACAACATCAACTACGACAAATTTGATATCAGACTGGGGAATACCCTGACTGAGCCTCACTTTGGCGATGAAAAACCGTTTGATGCGATCGTTTCTAACCCACCGTACTCGGTTAAGTGGATTGGTAGTGATGATCCGACCCTGATTAACGATGAGCGCTTTGCTCCTGCTGGCGTACTGGCCCCGAAATCAAAAGCTGACTTTGCATTTGTACTACATGCGCTGAACTACCTGTCTGCTAAAGGGCGTGCAGCAATAGTCTGCTTCCCCGGTATTTTCTACCGTGGCGGTGCAGAGCAGAAAATCCGCCAGTACCTGGTCGACAACAATTATGTTGAAACTGTGATTTCACTCGCTCCAAACCTGTTCTTTGGCACCACCATTGCCGTTAACATTCTGGTGCTGTCCAAGCACAAAACAGATACCCGCGTTCAGTTTATTGACGCCAGCGGGTTGTTTAAGAAAGAAACCAATAACAATATCCTGACTGATGCGCACATTAAACAGGTTATGCAAGTATTCGACAGCAAGGCAGACACTGACCATCTGGCGAAAACGGTGCCGCTTGAGGCCGTTGCCGCCAATGACTACAACCTGTCTGTCAGCAGCTATGTCGAAGCGAAAGATACCCGTGAAATAGTTGATATCACCGAACTGAATGC
Organism: Enterobacter sp. E20; assembly: GCF_000801755.2. NCBI lineage: Bacteria > Pseudomonadati > Pseudomonadota > Gammaproteobacteria > Enterobacterales > Enterobacteriaceae > Enterobacter > Enterobacter sp. E20. The sequence goes on along the minus strand of NZ_CP012999.1, from coordinate 406,735 downwards.
TCAGCTGAAAACTACCGTCAGCAAAATCGACCAGTTGCGTCAGGATATTGATGCGATTGTGGCAGAAATCGAAGGCAGAGAGGCGAAGGCATGAGCGAACTGAGATATCTGGAAAAGCTGCTGGATGGGGCCGAGGTTGAGTGGAGGGCGCTGGGGGATATTGCTGAGTACTCAACGACAAGAATTGATGCGGATAAACTTGATGCAACGTCGTTCACAGGTGTTGATAATCTAGTTGCTGATAAAGGGGGCCGTATTGATGCAAGCTATCTACCCAATACAACTCGTTTAACAGGGTACAAACAAGGAGATATTCTTCTTGGGAACATCCGTCCATACCTAAAGAAAGTATGGCTGGCTACCAATTCTGGTGGGTGTAGTGGTGATGTTCTAGCCGTTTGTATTGCTGAGGACTATAGAAAGCGTATTTGTTCAGAATATCTGTACTATCTGTTGTCGTCGAATTCATTTTTCTCTTACAACATGCAACATGCCAAAGGTGCAAAAATGCCTCGGGGCAGTAAGTCCGCTATTCTGGATTTTCAAGTTCCCATTCCCTGCCCATCCAACCCAGAAAAGTCTCTTGCCATCCAGTCTGAAATCGTCCGGATTCTGGATAAGTTTACTGCACTTACAGCTGAGCTTACAGCTGAGCTTACAGCTGAGCTTAACATGCGAAAAAAACAGTACAACTACTATCGCGACCAGTTGCTGAGTTTTGATGAGGATGAAGTTGAGTGGAAGATGCTGGGAGATCTAGGGGAAAATCTGGATTCGAAAAGGAAACCCATTACCAGCGGTCTGAGGGAAGCCGGAAGTATTCCTTATTATGGCGCTTCTGGAATTGTCGATTATGTTAAAGATTACATTTTTGATGGTGATTTTTTACTGATTTCTGAAGATGGCGCAAATTTGTTAGCCCGCAATACGCCTATAGCATTTAGTATCAGTGGTAAATCTTGGGTAAACAATCATGCACATGTGATTAAATTCGATTCCTATGCAGAACGAAGGTACGTGGAGTACTATCTGAATAGCATTGATTTATCCCCCTATATTTCCGGAGCAGCGCAACCAAAACTAAATAAGAAAAATTTAGAGAGCATACGTATTCCAAATCCTTCACCTGAAGATAAAGAGCGGATAGTTTCTATTCTGGACAAATTTGATGCGCTAACAAACTCCATCAACGAAGGCCTTCCTCGTGAAATCGAGCTGCGCCAGAAACAGTACGAGCACTATCGTGATTTACTGTTCAGCTTCCCGAAACCAGAAGCCGCCAGCAACTGACAGGCCATTGATACCGGTAGGGTATGTTTTCACCCGCCCGGTATCAGGTTTTATGAATGCCGGAAGATGCTTCTGATACCCTTCCGGACTTTGCCAGATGACGCACAGGATGCACCATGACACAACAGACACACACCATTGCTGAATCCAATAACTTTATCGTCCTTGATAAATACACAAAAGTTATGGATACCGGTGACAGCTACCAGAGCGAATCGGACCTTGAGCGGGAGCTGATTCAGGACCTTCTTAATCAGGGTTATGAGTTTATCTCCGTTAAGTCACCGACAGCGATACTGGCGAATGTGCGGGACCAGCTTCAGCGTCTTAATGGTGTGGTGTTTAACGAAAGTGAATGGCGGCGTTTCGCAGAGCAGTATCTCGACAGCCCCAGTGACAGCAGCCTGGACAAAACCCGTAAAATCCATATCGACTATATCTGTGATTTTACGTTTGATGATGGTCGTCTGGAAAACATCTATCTGATAGATAAAAAGAACCTGCTGCGCAATAAGGTGCAGGTCATTCAGCAGTTTGAACAGACCGGCTCACACGCTAACCGTTATGATGTTACGATTCTGGTCAACGGCCTGCCACTGGTGCAAATCGAACTCAAAAAGCGCGGCGTGGCGATTCGTGAAGCCTTTAACCAGATACACCGTTACAGCAAGGAAAGCTTTAACAGCGATAACTCCCTGTTTAAATACCTGCAACTCTTCGTGATTTCCAACGGGACTGATACCCGGTACTTTGCCAGTACCACTAAACGGGATAAAAATAGCTTTGATTTCACCATGAACTGGGCAAAGTCGGATAACACTCTGATTAAGGACCTGAAGGACTTTACCGCCACTTTCTTCCAGAAGCATACTCTGCTGAATGTTCTGTTTAATTACAGCGTGTTTGACAGCAGCCAGACGCTGCTCGTCATGCGCCCCTATCAGATTGCCGCCACCGAGCGCATTCTCTGGAAAATCAACAGCTCTTTTAAAGCGAAGAACTGGTCAAAACCCGAAAGCGGTGGATTTATCTGGCATACCACAGGGTCAGGAAAAACCCTGACCAGCTTTAAGGCCGCACGTCTGGCTACTGAGCTGGACTTTATCGATAAAGTCTTCTTCGTGGTCGACAGGAAAGACCTCGATTACCAGACCATGAAGGAGTATCAGCGCTTCTCTCCGGACAGTGTCAATGGTTCGGATAATACAGCAGGCCTCAGAAGAAACCTGGATAAGGACGATAACAAAATTATCGTCACAACTATTCAGAAACTCAATAACCTGATGAAAGCCGAAGCTGACCTGCCCGTCTATCAGCAGCAGGTGGTGTTTATCTTTGATGAGTGTCACCGCAGCCAGTTTGGTGAGGCCCAGAAAAACCTCAAAAAGAAATTCAGGCGCTTTTATCAGTTTGGTTTTACCGGTACGCCTATTTTCCCGGAAAATGCTCTGGGGGCAGAAACCACCGCCAGCGTCTTCGGGCGTGAATTACATTCTTACGTAATTACTGATGCGATTCGTGATGAAAAAGTACTGAAGTTTAAGGTGGACTATAACGATGTCCGCCCACAGTTTAAGTCCCTTGAAACGGAAACAGACGAGAAAAAACTCAGCGCGGCTGAAAACCAGCAGGCCTTTCTGCACCCACTGCGTATCCAGGAAATAACGCAATACATTCTCAATAACTTCCGCCAGAAAACGCATCGTACCTTCCCGGGAGCAAAAGGCTTCAATGCCATGTTAGCAGTGAGCAGCGTGGACGCGGCAAAAGCTTATTACACGACATTTAAAATGCTACAGGAAGAAGCTGAGAAGAAATCTGGCAGCTATAAACGTCTTCGGGTGGCAACCATCTTCTCTTTTGCTGCTAATGAAGAGCAAAGCGCCATTGGTGATATTACCGACGAAAGTTTTGATACCAGTGCAATGAACAGCAGCGCAAAGGAATTCCTGGATTCAGCCATTGATGACTATAACAATCACTTTAAAACCAATTTCAGCACCGACAGTAACGGTTTCCAGAACTACTACCGCGATTTAGCTCAACGAGTGAAAAATCAGGATATTGACCTTCTCATCGTGGTGGGAATGTTCTTGACTGGCTTTGATGCTCCGACTCTCAATACTCTGTTCGTTGACAAAAACCTGCGTTATCACGGTCTGATGCAGGCATTCTCACGCACCAACCGTATCTATGATGCAACCAAAACCTTCGGCAATATCGTGACTTTCAGGGACCTGGAGCGTCCGACCATTGATGCCATCACACTTTTCGGCGACAAAAACACCAAGAATGTGGTGCTGGAAAAAAGCTACGAAGAGTACATGCAGGGCTTTACCGATGCGGCAACCGGTGAGGCTAAACGAGGTTTTATGGCTGTTGTTTCGGAGCTGGAGCAGCGCTTCCCTGACCCTGCCAGTATCGATAGTGAAAAAGAGAAAAAAGCCTTCGTCAAACTGTTTGGTGAATATCTGCGGGCAGAAAACATCCTTCAAAACTATGATGAATTTGCCACGCTGAAAGCCCTGCAGAAGGTTGATATTAGTGACCCGGAAGCGGTAGAAACCTTTAAAGCAGAGCACTATGTGGATGATGAAAAATTTGCTGAATTACAAACCATTCGCCTCCCTGCCGAACGTAAAGTTCAGGACTATCGCTCAGCATACAATGATATCCGGGACTGGCAGCGACGCGAAAAAGCAGCAAACGACAGGGATACATCAACCACAGACTGGGATGACGTGGTGTTTGAAATTGACCTGCTTAAGTCGCAGGAGATTAACCTGGACTACATCCTTGGTCTGATTTTCGACCACAATCGTCAGAAAAAAGGTAAAGAAGCCCTGACTGAAGAGGTCAGACGCTTAATCCGCTCAAGTCTGGGCAACCGTGCCAAAGAAGGTCTGATTGTTGACTTTATTCAGCAAACTAACCTTGATGACATGCCGGACAAGGCCAGTATCATTGATGCATTCTTTACCTATGCTCAGCGTGAACAGCAACGGGAAGCAGAGGCGTTGATTAAGGAAGAAAACCTCAATGAAGAGGCTGCAAGGCGCTATATCCGCACATCACTAAAACGGGAGTATGCCACCGAAAATGGGACGGAGCTAAATGAGACGCTACCAAAGCTCAGTCCGCTGAATCCTCAGTACAAAACGAAAAAGCAGACTGTATTCCAGAAAATTGGGGCATTTATCGAAAAATTTAAAGGGGTTGGAGGACACCTCTAGATGTCAGATAAAAGAACAATGCGCTACCGTAATTTATAGGTAAGATTGTATCTTTTCACCTGCATCAGACCTGTTATGATCGATGAGGCGCTGGTTAATGTTAATGCTAACTGGATGAGTTTTAAACGCTGATTCAGACAATTAGCGTCCAGAACTTACAGAAACCAGTGCTTGATTTTTGATGGTAAAGTGCTGAACGGACGTATCACAGGAGAATGCTTATGAGCGTAACTATAAAAGACGATCGACTCCGTACCATCGCTACCTTTGACGGTAAAACCCTGAAAGACGACCGACTCAGGACCATCGCAACGTTTGACGGTAAAACCCTGAAAGACGACCGGCTCAGAACCATCTCAACTTTTGACGGTAAAACCCTGAAAGACGACCGACTCCGCACCATCGCTACCTTTGATGGCAAGACCCTGAAAGACGATCGACTCCGCACCATCGCAACATTTGATGGTAAAACACTTAAAGACGATCGACTCAGAACCATCGCGACAGTTAATGGTAATGTCAGTATTGTTGTTTTGGCGTTTGCTGCTCGGCTATTTTAGGGCTAAGAGCCTATCTCAACAGAGATTAATACTTTACCCAAAAGATATAATATCAGTATCTAAAAGCCTGCACCGTCTGATTTTTAGTCATTGAATCGCGAGAACGGGAGATAATTTCTCTTCTATGGGTATAGGCTCATAATGGTAGGATTCTGGTAGCTTCGAAACGCCGTATTTAAGCAATACTTAAGTCATGAAGAACCAAACTTAAACATTTTTCTCAAGGTAAACCAGTAAAAAACTGTTAGTGCTGATGGATCGTTTGGGCTCTTTTAAAGGGATTGAAAATCCCCGTGTCCTTGGTTCGATTCCGAGTCCGGGCACCACTATTTAAAGAACCCAGCCTATGGCTGGGTTTTTGCTTTTCTGCGTTTATACATCCCTTCTTTGTATTCTTATTTCTCTTTGCCGTGGGATCCGCTTGTCGGGCCTGTGAATTTTGTAGGCCGGATAAGGCGAAGCCGCCATCCGGCATGTTTTCCCGGGCACAAAGCAAAAAACCCCGCACCTTACGGTACGGGGTTCTTCTAATTGATGCCTGGCAGTTCCCTACTCTCACATGGGGAGACCCCACACTACCATCGGCGCTACGGCGTTTCACTTCTGAGTTCGGCATGGGGTCAGGTGGGACCACCGCGCTAAAGCCGCCAGGCAAATTCTGTTTAATCTGTATCAGGCTGAAAATCGTGTCTGTCTCATCCGCCGAAACAGCTTCGGCGTTGTAAGGTTAAGCCTCACGGTTCATTAGTATCGGTTAGCTCAACGCATCGCTGCGCTTACACACCCGACCTATCAACGTCGTAGTCTTCAACGTTCCTTCAGGACCCTTAAAGGGTCAGGGAGAACTCATCTCGGGGCAAGTTTCGTGCTTAGATGCTTTCAGCACTTATCTTTTCCGCATTTAGCTACCGGGCAGTGCCATTGGCATGACAACCCGAACACCAGTGATGCGTCCACTCCGGTCCTCTCGTACTAGGAGCAGCCCCCCTCAATTCTCCAGCGCCCACGGCAGATAGGGACCGAACTGTCTCACGACGTTCTAAACCCAGCTCGCGTACCACTTTAAATGGCGAACAGCCATACCCTTGGGACCTACTTCAGCCCCAGGATGTGATGAGCCGACATCGAGGTGCCAAACACCGCCGTCGATATGAACTCTTGGGCGGTATCAGCCTGTTATCCCCGGAGTACCTTTTATCCGTTGAGCGATGGCCCTTCCATTCAGAACCACCGGATCACTATGACCTGCTTTCGCACCTGCTCGAGCCGTCACTCTCGCAGTCAAGCTAGCTTATGCCATTGCACTAACCTCCTGATGTCCGACCAGGATTAGCTAACCTTCGTGCTCCTCCGTTACTCTTTGGGAGGAGACCGCCCCAGTCAAACTACCCACCAGACACTGTCCGCAACCCGGATCACGGGTCTACGTTAGAACACCAGCCATTAAAGGGTGGTATTTCAAGGTTGGCTCCACGCAGACTGGCGTCCACGCTTCAAAGCCTCCCACCTATCCTACACATCAAGGACCAGTGTTCAGTGTCAAGCTATAGTAAAGGTTCACGGGGTCTTTCCGTCTTGCCGCGGGTACACTGCATCTTCACAGCGAGTTCAATTTCACTGAGTCTCGGGTGGAGACAGCCTGGCCATCATTACGCCATTCGTGCAGGTCGGAACTTACCCGACAAGGAATTTCGCTACCTTAGGACCGTTATAGTTACGGCCGCCGTTTACCGGGGCTTCGATCAAGAGCTTCGCGTTGCCGCTAACCCCATCAATTAACCTTCCGGCACCGGGCAGGCGTCACACCGTATACGTCCACTTTCGTGTTTGCACAGTGCTGTGTTTTTAATAAACAGTTGCAGCCAGCTGGTATCTTCGACTGATTTCAGCTCCACCCGCAGGGGCTTCACCTACATATCAGCGTGCCTTCTCCCGAAGTTACGGCACCATTTTGCCTAGTTCCTTCACCCGAGTTCTCTCAAGCGCCTTGGTATTCTCTACCTGACCACCTGTGTCGGTTTGGGGTACGATTTGATGTTACCTGATGCTTAGAGGCTTTTCCTGGAAGCAGGGCATTTGTTACTTCAGCACCGTAGTGCCTCGTCATCACACCTCAGCGTTAAAAGGTACCGGATTTACCTGGAACCTCCGCCTACATGCTTAAACCGGGACAACCGTCGCCCGGCTAACATAGCCTTCTCCGTCCCCCCTTCGCAGTAACACCAAGTACAGGAATATTAACCTGTTTCCCATCGACTACGCCTTTCGGCCTCGCCTTAGGGGTCGACTCACCCTGCCCCGATTAACGTTGGACAGGAACCCTTGGTCTTCCGGCGAGCGGGCTTTTCACCCGCTTTATCGTTACTTATGTCAGCATTCGCACTTCTGATACCTCCAGCATGCCTCACAGCACACCTTCAACGGCTTACAGAACGCTCCCCTACCCAACAACACCTAAGTGTCGCTGCCGCAGCTTCGGTGCATGGTTTAGCCCCGTTACATCTTCCGCGCAGGCCGACTCGACCAGTGAGCTATTACGCTTTCTTTAAATGATGGCTGCTTCTAAGCCAACATCCTGGCTGTCTGTGCCTTCCCACATCGTTTCCCACTTAACCATGACTTTGGGACCTTAGCTGGCGGTCTGGGTTGTTTCCCTCTTCACGACGGACGTTAGCACCCGCCGTGTGTCTCCCGTGATAACATTCTTCGGTATTCGTAGTTTGCATCGGGTTGGTAAGCCGGGATGGCCCCCTAGCCGAAACAGTGCTCTACCCCCGAAGATGAGTTCACGAGGCGCTACCTAAATAGCTTTCGGGGAGAACCAGCTATCTCCCGGTTTGATTGGCCTTTCACCCCCAGCCACAAGTCATCCGCTAATTTTTCAACATTAGTCGGTTCGGTCCTCCAGTTAGTGTTACCCAACCTTCAACCTGCCCATGGCTAGATCACCGGGTTTCGGGTCTATACCCTGCAACTTAACGCCCAGTTAAGACTCGGTTTCCCTTCGGCTCCCCTATACGGTTAACCTTGCTACAGAATATAAGTCGCTGACCCATTATACAAAAGGTACGCAGTCACACCACTAGGGTGCTCCCACTGCTTGTACGTACACGGTTTCAGGTTCTTTTTCACTCCCCTCGCCGGGGTTCTTTTCGCCTTTCCCTCACGGTACTGGTTCACTATCGGTCAGTCAGGAGTATTTAGCCTTGGAGGATGGTCCCCCCATATTCAGACAGGATACCACGTGTCCCGCCCTACTCTTCGAGTTCACAACCTGTGTGCTTTCGTGTACGGGACTGTCACCCTGTACCGTGCGACTTTCCAGACGCTTCCACTAACACACAAGCTGATTCAGACTCTGGGCTGCTCCCCGTTCGCTCGCCGCTACTGGGGGAATCTCGGTTGATTTCTTTTCCTCGGGGTACTTAGATGTTTCAGTTCCCCCGGTTCGCCTCGTTAACCTATGTATTCAGTTAACGATAGTGCAACGAATTGCACTGGGTTTCCCCATTCGGACATCGCCGGGTCAAAGGTTCATATCACCTCGCCGGCGCTTTTCGCAGATTAGCACGTCCTTCATCGCCTCTGACTGCCAGGGCATCCACCGTGTACGCTTAGTCGCTTAACCTCACAACCCGAAGATGTTTCACTTCTGATTGCGAAAATTTGAGAGACTCGAACACACCATTAAAGATGTGTCGTTTCAATTTTCAGCTTGATCCAGATTTTTAAAGAGCAAATATCTCAAACGTCACCCGAAGATGAGTTTTGAGATATGACGGCAGGTGACTTTCACTCACGAACCAGCAAGTGGCGTCCCCTAGGGGATTCGAACCCCTGTTACCGCCGTGAAAGGGCGGTGTCCTGGGCCTCTAGACGAAGGGGACGTGTAAGTCTCAATCGCAAGACGCCTTGCTATTTACTTTTCATCAGACAATCTGTGTGAGCACTACAAAGGCAGGTTCTTTAAGGTAAGGAGGTGATCCAACCGCAGGTTCCCCTACGGTTACCTTGTTACGACTTCACCCCAGTCATGAATCACAAAGTGGTAAGCGCCCTCCCGAAGGTTAAGCTACCTACTTCTTTTGCAACCCACTCCCATGGTGTGACGGGCGGTGTGTACAAGGCCCGGGAACGTATTCACCGTAGCATTCTGATCTACGATTACTAGCGATTCCGACTTCATGGAGTCGAGTTGCAGACTCCAATCCGGACTACGACGCACTTTATGAGGTCCGCTTGCTCTCGCGAGGTCGCTTCTCTTTGTATGCGCCATTGTAGCACGTGTGTAGCCCTACTCGTAAGGGCCATGATGACTTGACGTCATCCCCACCTTCCTCCAGTTTATCACTGGCAGTCTCCTTTGAGTTCCCGGCCTAACCGCTGGCAACAAAGGATAAGGGTTGCGCTCGTTGCGGGACTTAACCCAACATTTCACAACACGAGCTGACGACAGCCATGCAGCACCTGTCTCAGAGTTCCCGAAGGCACCAATCCATCTCTGGAAAGTTCTCTGGATGTCAAGAGTAGGTAAGGTTCTTCGCGTTGCATCGAATTAAACCACATGCTCCACCGCTTGTGCGGGCCCCCGTCAATTCATTTGAGTTTTAACCTTGCGGCCGTACTCCCCAGGCGGTCGACTTAACGCGTTAGCTCCGGAAGCCACGCCTCAAGGGCACAACCTCCAAGTCGACATCGTTTACGGCGTGGACTACCAGGGTATCTAATCCTGTTTGCTCCCCACGCTTTCGCACCTGAGCGTCAGTCTTTGTCCAGGGGGCCGCCTTCGCCACCGGTATTCCTCCAGATCTCTACGCATTTCACCGCTACACCTGGAATTCTACCCCCCTCTACAAGACTCTAGCCTGCCAGTTTCGAATGCAGTTCCCAGGTTGAGCCCGGGGATTTCACATCCGACTTGACAGACCGCCTGCGTGCGCTTTACGCCCAGTAATTCCGATTAACGCTTGCACCCTCCGTATTACCGCGGCTGCTGGCACGGAGTTAGCCGGTGCTTCTTCTGCGGGTAACGTCAATTGCTGAGGTTATTAACCTCAACACCTTCCTCCCCGCTGAAAGTACTTTACAACCCGAAGGCCTTCTTCATACACGCGGCATGGCTGCATCAGGCTTGCGCCCATTGTGCAATATTCCCCACTGCTGCCTCCCGTAGGAGTCTGGACCGTGTCTCAGTTCCAGTGTGGCTGGTCATCCTCTCAGACCAGCTAGGGATCGTCGCCTAGGTGAGCCGTTACCCCACCTACTAGCTAATCCCATCTGGGCACATCTGATGGCAAGAGGCCCGAAGGTCCCCCTCTTTGGTCTTGCGACGTTATGCGGTATTAGCTACCGTTTCCAGTAGTTATCCCCCTCCATCAGGCAGTTTCCCAGACATTACTCACCCGTCCGCCGCTCGCCGGCAAAGTAGCAAGCTACTTTCCGCTGCCGCTCGACTTGCATGTGTTAGGCCTGCCGCCAGCGTTCAATCTGAGCCATGATCAAACTCTTCAATTTAAGTTTGATGCTCGTGAATTAAACTTCGTAATGAATTACGTATGTTCACTCAGAGACTTGGTATTCATTTATTGTCCGAAGACATTAAGAATCCATGTCACTTTGAGTGCCCACACAGATTGTCTGATAAATTGTTAAAGAGCAGTTGCAACGCGGCGTTAAGCTCACCGTTGCGAGGTGGCGTATATTACGCTTTCCTCTTTCAGAGTCAACCCGTTATTTCAGAATTTTTCTCTTCAACCGACCGGGTTGTTTGTGAAGTGATTCACATCCGCCGTGTCGATGGAGGCGCATTATAGGGAGTTCTCAGCAGGCCGCAACCGCTAAATGTCAGAAAAATGACTGACTGCTGCATTCCACAGCAAAACCCCGCCTTATACCCTTTTATGCACAAAGTTATCCACAATCATGAGCGGATCGCGATGCGATCCTACGAATTGAGCGGGAAGATCAACTATACTAGCGGCAAATAATCTCCTCTGTGCAGGCCCCCCTCATGACCACACAACGCCTCGCCCGCGACTGGCGTCTCCCTACCGCAGGTTTGCTGCTGCTGGCAATCCTCTTTGCGGGTTTTACCCTGCATGCGCACTGGAACGCCTTTATCCAGTGGTGTCTCGCCACGCAAATTACGCTGCACCGCTATCTGGTGATGTATCTGCTGCAGCTTAATAACCACCAGTACAGCGGCGGATTATGGCTGTTAACGGGGGCTTTCCTTTATGGTGTTCTCCACGCCATTGGCCCCGGACACGGAAAGTTCATCGTGACGACCTATCTGACCACCAATAAGGAAAGCGAGCTGGCCGCCCGGGTCGTCCCCTTCCTGGGTAGCCTGATGCAGGGCGTCAGCGCCATTCTGTTTGTCTTTATTCTGGCGGTAGGGTTTAACCTCGCCTCCGGGGATATCAGTACCAGCCGCTGGTACGTGGAAAAGATAAGCGCAGTGCTTATTGGCGCATTCGGTGCTTTTGCCATTTACCAGGCGCTGAAGAGCCTGCGCCCGCGCAGAATGACTATCTCCGCCATCAAGCCGCTTCATCAGCATGATGAACACTGTGGCTGCGGCCATCACGGCGTAGGTACAGACCTGACGCAGGGCGACTGGAAAACCCGTCTGGGCGTGATTCTGGCGATTGGCGCACGCCCGTGCAGCGGGGCGATCATGATTCTGATGTTTTCGAACGCGCTGGGCATTGTCACCTGGGGGGTGGCCGCGGTCATGACCATGTCTTTGGGCACCGCACTTTCTATTGTGGGGCTTTCCCTGGCTGTACGTTACGCCCGCGAGCGCACGGTGAACTGGTTCGGAGAAAGCGCCTCATTGAGATGGCTGGTACCGGCAGTCAAAATAGCCGGAGGGATAGTCCTGATCCTGTTTGCGACGGTGCTGTTCCTGACGGTGATCCCCGTCAGCGCCAATGGCGACTACATCGCTGCCGGATGTTAATAAAAGAAAACCCGCCGTTGGCGGGTTTTCTTTATTACTCGTTGATGCGTGGATGCTGGTCCACCAGTCGGGAGCGTTTTTTCTGCAGCTCTTCAATCTCTGCGTCAATATCCTCAATCTTCTGCTCTACGTTATCGTAGTGCTCGCGCAGGATCTCTTTCGCTTCCTGGATGTCAGACGCCGCAGGCGTTGCGCCTTTCAGAGGGCGATTCGCCGTCTCCTTCATGGTAAGACCTGTAATCAAACCAATCACCGCAATCACCATCAGGTAATAAGCCGGCATCATCAGGTTCTGCGTGCTCTCGACCAGCGAGGCGGCAAGCGTCGGGGTCAGACCAGCAATCAGCACTGAGATGTTAAAGGCCGCGGCCAGCGCGCTGTAGCGAATGTGCGTCGGGAACATCGCGGGCAACGTGGAGGCCATCACCCCGATAAAGCAGTTAAGGATCACCGCCAGCATCAGCAGACCGGCAAAAATCAGCCCCAGCACATCACTGTTAATCAGAATGAATGCCGGAATTGCCAGAGCAAACAGCGCAACGCTTCCCAGGATAATGAACGGTCGACGACCAAAACGGTCACTCAACAGGCCCATAATCGGCTGGACAAACAGCATACCCACCATGATGGCGATAATAATCAGCACACCGTGATCTTCCGAGTAGTGCAGGTTATGCGACAGATAGCTCGGCATGTAGGTCAACAGCATGTAGTAGGTCACGTTGGTCGAAATCACCAGACCAATACAGGTCAGCAGGCTGCGCCAGTGCTTAGTGGCAATCTCTTTGAACGACACCTTCGGACCATCCTGCAGCCCTTCGCGGTCACCCTGTTCCAGTTTTTCGACGTGCTGCTGGAAAGCAGGCGTCTCTTCCAGCGCATGACGCAGGTAAAGACCAATAATCCCCAGCGGCAATGCCAGGAAGAACGGGATACGCCAGCCCCAGTCGAGGAAGTTATCTTCACCCACCACGGTTGAAATCAGCACGACTACGCCTGCACCCATGACAAACCCGGCAATCGAGCCGAAGTCCAGCCAGCTCCCCATAAATCCGCGCTTACGGTCCGGGGAATACTCGGCAACAAAGATCGAGGCACCGGTATATTCACCGCCCACGGAGAAGCCCTGCGCCATCTTACATATCAGCAGGAGAATCGGTGCCCAAATGCCGATGGTGGCGTAAGACGGTATAAGGCCGATACAGAATGTACTGATCGACATAATGACGATGGTGATGGCCAGGATCTTCTGACGACCATATTTATCGCCGAGCATACCGAAGAACAGACCACCCAGCGGGCGAATCAGGAAGGGAACGGAGAACGTACCCAGCGCGGCAATCATCTGCAGGCTGGGATCGGCCCCGGGGAAAAACACTTTACCTAACGCATAGGCCACAAAGCCGTAGACACCAAAATCGAACCATTCCATCGCATTACCGAGCGAGGCTGCGGTAATGGCTTTACGCAGCTTTGCGTCATCAATAATGGTGACGTCGCGAAGCGTGATGGGTTTAATCTTTTTCCTTCTTAGCATAGCTATCCTCGTTGACTCGGCCCTGTCTGTTTCACAGTTCAGTTAGCGTTCTGTGAACCATGGGATCCGCTCCATGCGAATCGCCTTATTCAAGCGTAGCAGGTTTACTTACATTGACGTTTTACGTCGATACAACCGAACCTGTTGACGCCTGCCTGGGCAGTTAATGACCTTTTTACCCTACCAGCGTTTATATTTGTGATCAACTTCACACATATTTTCGTGTCTGGTCAACTCAGGCAAATTTTTGTCAAGGAGTGCCAATAAGTACTTCCTTAGCCCACCTAAAGAACATCCTCCCGCACGTCATTATTTCTTTCGTAACAGAAAAACAAACCACGTTAATTCACATCAGGTTTACATAAATTTTCATCAGCAGGAACCGGCCTCAAGTTTTACATTGAATATGTGATAAAGATAACTAAAACGATGTTTTATTTTCATTGAATCAATATTCCAATGATCGCATCATAAATCCGAATTCAGCGTTTTACGTGTTTAAGGAAAAGGTTAATTGAGAGCACGCATTTAATTTTGTTGCAGGGCTTTCGAAAAAACACCACAAGCAATACGAGCAATCAATTGAATTTATTGACTAATTTTTAACACCTATCCCCCGTACTGCGGGATCCGATGTGAGGTTTGTCTATGAAGATTAAAGCCACGATAGAACGTATACCCGGCGGCATGATGCTGGTTCCGCTGGTACTGGGCGCGATCCTGAATACCCTTGCTCCCAATACCGGAGCTTATTTTGGCGGTTTCACAAAAGGCATGATAACAGGCACGGTTCCCATTCTTGCCGTCTGGTTTTTTTGTATCGGCGCATCCATTAATTTACGGGCAACGGGGACAGTATTACGGAAATCCGGCACGCTGGTGATCACCAAAATAGCGGTAGCCTGGGCGGTGGCAATGATATGCGCGATGTTCATTCCGGAGAATGGAATTCAGACTGGGTTCTTTGCGGGTTTATCGGTCCTGGCGATCGTCTCGGCGATGGATATGACCAACGGCGGATTGTACGCCAGCCTGATGAACCAGTACGGAACGAAAGAAGAGTCCGGCGCATTTGTGTTGATGTCTCTGGAGTCCGGCCCATTGATGACGATGCTGATCCTGGGGTCTGCTGGCCTGGCCTCGTTTGAACCCCACCACTTTGTCGGCGCGATCCTGCCCTTCCTGGTCGGTTTCGCCCTTGGCAATCTCGACCGCGATCTGCGTGATTTCTTCAGCAAAGCCACCCCGGTGCTGATCCCGTTCTTCGGTTTCGCACTGGGGAACACCATCAACCTGAAGGTCATTCTCGATACCGGCCTGCTGGGCATTGTGCTGGGTGTCGCCGTGATCGTCATCACCGGTATTCCGCTGATTATTGCCGACCGCGTCATCGGAGGAGGAAACGGCACGGCCGGCGTCGCCGCCTCTTCAGCCGCCGGTGCTGCAGTCGCAAACCCGGTGATTATCGCCCAAATTAACCCGGCCTTCGAACCGGTCGCCGCTTCAGCGACGGCGCTGGTTGCCGCGAGCGTGATCGTCACCGCGATTCTGGTCCCCATCATCACGGCGCTGTATGCGAAACGCTACGGGAATATGCAAGAGACCCTGCCTGAACCGAAGCCGATAGAAATGAATCATTAACACACCGCACCGTTCCCTCTCCCAATGGGGAGAGGGGGAGAGATTTAGCCAAAAATCTCTTCCACCATCCCGTCCACCAGCCGTTTTGCCGAACAGAGTCTCGGCATGCCCAGCGCGACGGTCTGCCAGTTTTGCGTCACTGACCAGCTCACCGGATGTTGATCCGCCTGACACCAGTCCCCCAGCCAGCCCAGCATGTCTTTATGATCGATTAACCCCGGAGAGGCCGGCGTTGTCAGCCACTGGTGATAGAAATGGCGGGTCGTGGGTGACGCATTGATGCCCTGTGCCAGATAGTTAGCCGCCATGCTGCGCAGGTTATCCTTAAGCATTGCCGCCACATCTTCATTCGCGAGGCGGCATGCGTCACCAAATGCCCCCCAGCGCAGCTCTTCCAGGACGATAAAACAGCGCCCGGCCAGCGACCAGCCATCATAATGCCCGGCCCGCCAGCGGGTAAAAATCTGCTCGCTATGCTCACCCGCCTGCACCGTCAGCCCGCGCTGGGTTAGCGCCTTCTCTTTCCAGGCGGCGCGTTGGGTAAAATGAGAAGCGAGTTCAGCGTACTGCTGCATCAGACCGGGGGACTGCTGGGCGCGCGGGTGCGTCTGCTGGCGCAAAGCAATCAGTTTCTCTGCCATCAGCGTCAGCGCGAGATGACCCGGGTCAAGCATGCCGGCCAGTTTTTCCGCCAGCCCCAGGCGCAGCGCCGCATTTTCATTGAGCATACCCGCCATCGCCCAGGGGCGCAGCCGGGTATGCGTCATGATTTCCTGAGTCAAACGCTCACGAAACTGAAGCTGTTGTGGTCCCAGGTGAGGATGACGCGCCGCGTCCACTCCCTGAACCAGATCGACCATAAATTTTGGATTAATACACTCCAGCGTTCGCCCGGGACCGTCCAGTAGTGGTGTTGTCATGGTTGCTCTGCCGCGAATAGAGTTTGAATATCATCGCGTAACAGTCGGGTATCTTCCTGTATCCACGCCGCAGTCGTAATACTTTGCTTCAACAGCTGGCAGAGCGCTCGGGTTGAATGCTCATTCTGTTGACGCACTGCGAGGCTATCACGCAAGCTTTCCTGTAACCCGGTCAGGCACAGCGAGAATTCTGCAAAGAACGTCGCCATTCCTGCCGTAACAGAGACATCGACCTGCGCGGACAAAGCTTTACGTATTTGTTCACAAAACAGCTCAATATGTTGCTTAAATTTGTCATGTAGCTGCGCAATATCGATAACATATCGCGTGCGCGTTTCCACATACTCATCCCAGCCCCAGCCCGGATTATTGAGCCAGCGAGAGACCGTTTCTCGCATACTGCTCCCGCCTGATGACGGGCCTGCCTGGCTGTCATCCTGCGCTATTGCATCATTAAAAAGCGCCCGCGTATTGAAGTTGAGCTGGTGAGCCTGAAACGCCGGGAAACTGATTCGCGCCCGAAAGCCCGCATGGCTCAGATGCTCTTTAATACGCGTTTCGATGGGGCGCATGGCTTCGTTCAGGGAACGCGCCAGCGTAGATTCAAGCTGGTCGAAGCGTAACGCCAGCTCCCGGCAGATTTTCGTCTGTGCATCCAGCATCACCAATTCGCAGGAGGAGCGGATTTTACTCAGCGCGATCTGCGCCTGCCCTTCATCGTCCAGAACCAGCTGCTTCAGCTCGTCACCGTGAGGGTTCTGCCGATCGATACCTGCCAAGTCAAGAATATGCTGAGCGCTGAACACCTCGCCAATCGCCTGGTTAAGCGCGGTTTTTTGCGCTCCCATAAAGTCCGCTGTAGCGTTCAGCGCCTCCTCAACTTCATGTTTCACCTCATCGCTCACCGCGCTCTGACGCGTCTGGAGAAGCGCCATGTCCTCTTCCAGACGTGCGATATTCAGTTCCAGAGCCTCAAAGGCAACCGTCAGCCCCTGATAGCGGAAATCGAGGTACTCCCGGGCATTTTGTGCGTAGTTGAGCAGCTTATGCGAGGCCGAACGCAGCGCGTAAAGCGAGGCATTGGCATAGGCGGCGTAAATCAGTTTGCGTATCGGTTGTTCGAAAAGCGAATCTTCCCAGAGCAAATCGGCAGCATGACGAATATGGTCGATATCGTCCAGGTCCGCCGTACGCCAGCGTCGCCCAAGCGCCGCTTCGGCAAAATCCTGCACCCAGGGTTGCTCCTGATGATCCGGCAGTTGTCCGTGGGTACTCATCTCGTAGCGAGCGCGGTTCGCCAGATAGGCCCACATGGACGAAACGGGGTAGATCTGGCCAGGCGAAATATTGCCTTTCATTAAGGTGCCGGAGATCATCGCCCGGATCTGCTCTTCATCGTCGCTATTGCGATCTTTCTGATCGAATTTATTGACCAGCGCATACAGCGGCACGGATTTTCCCGCCGCGGAAATAGCCTGGCGGACTTCTTCATCAGAGATGGATTTAAGCTGGGTATAATCCATCACGGCCAGCACCGCCGACGCGCGGGACAACTGCTCGCTGAGCATTTTTTGCAGGTGCGGCTGTCCGGCCTCATTCGGCCCGGGCGTATCGAGCAGCGTCAGCTGTCCGAGGTGAGCATCCAGACCCGCAAGATGCACGAACTCCACTTCAATCACCGGAATATGTTCGATAGCCGCATACTCAGAGAACGGAAACTCCACCCCTAACGCCTGGGAAAGCCTCACCAGGTCGTTGAGGCTTTTCAGACAATGAAATATCGGCTGCGCGCCCAGGTGATGCTTCTCAAAAGCCTCTCCTTTTTCAATGCGCTCCAGCAGCATATTCATGTCTTTATCAATTTCCAGATGCTGAGCGAGCTTTCCGCGATCGTAATCGCATAGCTTTTTCTGAAGCAGTTGGATCAAATCATCAATGGGCGAGGCATGTGAGAAATGCAGCACCGGCTCCTTCTGACCCGGCGTGTGGCGAATCAGAGTAGGAAGCGCCGTCATCGGACGATTGCGGTTCGGCAACACTTCGGTCCCCACAATCGCATTAATGGTGGTCGATTTCCCCGCTTTCATAGTGCCCACAATAGCCAGAACCATTTCCAGCCGGGTTATTTTTCGTAATTCATTATTCAGCATCGCCTGCTGCGCTTCGACACCACGCGCGCTAAAATGCAAAGGTAAAACGTTGTTCTTTTCACCCGTAATAGCAGCCGCGGTGCTCTCCAGCATCGCAGTCGGCATTGATTTCAACGTATCAAGGTTTTGCCGGGCGAGCTGTAGCAAACGCTCAGCTTCCTGGCTTAATTCAAAAATGGTCTGTGTGTGCATGATAAAAGCCTTTCCTTAACGCAAATTTATTACTTTTATTAAGCCACTGGTATTAATTATGTTGTTCAGGCTTATATGATCACGTGTGGAAAACATGTCCGCCGAAATATAACTGATTGATGATAATCAGAAATAATTCGCTATCCTTGCATGGCGTGTATAGCTCCCCTCCTGGCCTGACGGCCAAAGGAAAAAAGCGTAGCCCAATTTTAAGAAACTTCAGGATATATCATCATTATTTACCCACCTAAAAAGAGAGGTAATACGCCCCTGCCAAAAGATATGGATGGCAGCGAAGTCAGGAGATAAATAACAATGTGTCGCTTCACCTTATCCGAAATGAAGGAGCGTAGCAATTTGCTGCAATAAAATATTCGATATATTTAGCGTCATTTCTTCCCAACGTGTTAATGAGGTAAGCATCGCTTAACTGACTGACAGGAAGTGTCACTCCCGATACGCTTTTTGCATTTTTTTAATTCACAATGTCACCGACAAACGTGTGGATTTGCGCTATACTTGCCGCCTTTTTCGGCACGCTGCCGTCATTTAGCTGGCACTTTCCAGCGCGTTTACACTTTTTGAGGATACCGATATGTCACTCCCACACTGCCCAAAATGCAATTCTGAATACACCTATGAAGATAATGGCATGTTCATCTGCCCGGAATGCGCTCACGAATGGAATGATGCCGAACCATCACACGATGCTGATGCACTTGTCGTAAAAGATGCAAACGGCAATTTGCTGGCGGACGGCGACAGCGTAACCGTGATTAAAGATCTGAAAGTGAAAGGCAGTTCTTCCATGCTGAAGATCGGCACCAAAGTGAAGAATATCCGTCTGGTTGAAGGCGATCATAATATCGACTGCAAAATTGACGGCTTCGGTCCGATGAAGCTGAAATCAGAGTTCGTGAAAAAGAACTGATTTACCCGCCCGGTGGCGCTTCGCTTACCGGGTTTTCGGGAACTACACTTAACGGGCTTTTCTTACGTGAGGTAAAGATTATGCCGTTAAGTCCCTACATCTCTTTTGCCGGCAACTGTGCAGAAGCCACTTCTTTCTACCAGCAAGCCGTCGGCGCAGAGCTTCTCTATAAAATCACCTTCGGCGAAATGCCAAAAAGCGATAACAGCGATGAAGGCTGTCCGTCCGGTATGGAATTTCCGGATTCGGCTATCGCTCACTCCAACGTTCGCATTGCGGGCAGCGATATCATGATGAGCGACGGGATGCCGCCGGGCAGCAACGCGCAGTACGCGGGTTTCACGCTGGTACTCGATACCCAGGACGTTAATGAAGGCAAGCGCTGGTTTGACAACCTCGCCGCGGGCGGGAATATCGACATGGCCTGGCAGGAAACCTTCTGGGCACACGGTTTCGGTAAAGTCACCGATAAATACGGCGTGCCGTGGATGATTAACGTCGTTAAGCAGCAAACGTCTTAGGCCGGATAAGCGCAGCGCAGCCAGCAACAGCGCCCGGTGGCGCTGCGCTGACCGGGCCTACGGTGACTGTCATCGCTTTCACTTCAACTCTTCAAACTCCCGCAACCCAGACTTAACCCAAATGTCACATTGATGCGCCAGCATGAGGCCACATTTATCGTGAGGCCCAGCACATGCAAACCGTCATCCGCGTCGAGAAACTGAGCAAGACCTTCCATCACAATAAGGCTCTGCATGCCGTTGATCTGACCGTCCAGCAGGGCGAAATGGTGGCGCTGCTGGGGCCATCCGGTTCAGGTAAATCCACCCTTCTGCGTCATTTAAGCGGCCTTATCACCTGCGATAAAACGCCGGAAAGCCACGTCGAGCTGCTGGGCAATACCGTGCAGCGCGCGGGGCGTCTCGCCAGCGATATCCGCAAGAGCCGCGCCCAGACGGGCTACATCTTCCAGCAGTTCAACCTGGTGAACCGCCTGACGGTGCTGGAGAACGTGCTGATTGGCGCGCTCGGCAGCACCCCGTTCTGGCGCACCTGTCTGCGCTGGTTCTCCCCTTCGCAGAAGCAGGAAGCCTTGCAGGCGCTGACCCGCGTCGGCATGGCGCATTTTGCCCACCAGCGCGTCTCCACCCTGTCCGGTGGGCAACAGCAGCGCGTGGCGATTGCGCGCGCGCTGATGCAGAAAGCGCAAATCATTCTTGCAGACGAACCCATTGCCTCGCTGGACCCGGAGTCCGCCCGCATCGTGATGGAAACCCTGCGCGACATTAACCAGAACGACGGCATCACCGTAGTGGTCACGCTGCATCAGGTGGATTACGCCCTGCGCTACTGCGAACGCATTGTCGCCCTGCGTCAGGGACATGTGTTCTTTGATGGCGCGAGCCATCAGTTTGATAACGAACGTTTTGACCATCTCTACCGCAGCATTAACCGCGTCGAAGAGAACGCGCAGGCTGCTTAATTAAACCCGATCCGAGGAAAGTACATGAGCTACAAAGCCGTTGCCGCGCTGGCCTTTACCAGCATGTTCAGCCTCAGCACCCTGTTAAGCCCGGCGTATGCACAAGAGCAGGAAAAAGCGCTGAACTTCGGCATTATTTCGACGGAATCACAGCAGAACCTGAAGCCTCAGTGGGAACCGTTCCTGAAAGATATGGAAAATAAGCTGGGGATCAAAGTGAACGCCTTCTTCGCCCCGGACTACGCGGGCATCATCCAGGGGATGCGTTTTAATAAAGTGGACATCGCCTGGTACGGCAACCTCTCCGCCATGGAAGCGGTGGACCGCGCGAACGGCCAGGTCTTTGCCCAGACCGTCGCGGCAGATGGCTCCCCGGGCTACTGGAGCGTGCTGATCGTGAACAAAGACAGCCCGATCAACAACCTCAACGACATGCTCGCCAAACGCAAAGAGCTGACCTTCGGCAACGGCGACCCGAACTCGACCTCCGGCTACCTTGTCCCTGGCTACTACGTCTTCGCCAAAAACAACGCCTCCGCCAGCGACTTCAAACGCACGGTGAACGCCAGCCACGAAACCAACGCCCTGGCCGTGGCCAACAAGCAGGTGGATGTCGCCACCAACAACACCGAGAACCTCGACAAGCTGAAAACCTCAGCGCCGGACAAGCTGAAAGAGATCAAGGTTATCTGGAAATCACCGCTGATCCCCGGCGACCCGATCGTGTGGCGTAAAAATCTCTCCGAGAGCACCAAGGACAAGGTTTACGACTTCTTCATGACCTATGGCAAAACGCCGGAAGAGAAAGCGGTCCTGGCGCGTCTGGGCTGGGCACCGTTCCGCCCGTCAAGCGACCTGCAGCTGGTCCCGATTCGCCAGCTGGCGCTGTTTAAAGAGATGCAGGGCGTGAAGGACAACAAAGGGCTGAAGGACGAGGAGAAGACCAGCAAAGTGGCCGCAATTGAGGCCCAGCTGGAAGACCTCGACCGCCTGACCGCCGCGCTCGGTGCGATGACGAGCGTGAATAAAGCGGTGCAGTAGTGCCTTTCTCCCTCTCCCCGTGGGAGAGGGGCGGGGTGAGGGCATCAGCGCGCACATTTCCCCCTCACCCTAACCCTCTCCCTCAAGGGAGAGGGGACTAAACCCAAAGGAGCCAACATGCAAACCATCACCCTCCCGCCGCCGAAGCGCAGCTGGTTCTCGCTCATAAGCTGGGCCATCCTGCTGGCGGTGCTGGTTATCTCCTGGAAGGGCGCGGAAATGGATCCGCTACTGCTCTTCAAAGACGCGGGCAACATGGCGACCTTCGCCGCCGACTTCTTCCCGCCGGACTTCAGCCAGTGGCAGGATTACCTCAGCGAAATGGCGGTCACCCTGCAAATCGCCGTCTGGGGCACCGCCCTTGCCGTCGTTCTCTCCATTCCGTTTGGCCTGATGAGCGCCGAAAACATCGTGCCGTGGTGGGTATACCAGCCGATGCGTCGCCTGATGGACGCCTGTCGCGCCATCAATGAAATGGTCTTTGCGATGCTGTTCGTGGTCGCCGTTGGCCTGGGTCCGTTCGCCGGCGTGATGGCGCTGTTCATCCACACTACCGGCGTGCTTTCCAAGCTGCTCTCCGAAGCGGTCGAAGCCATCGAGCCCGGCCCGGTGGAAGGCATCCGCGCAACGGGCGCCAACAAAATCGAAGAGATCCTGTACGGCGTCCTGCCGCAGGTTATGCCGCTCCTGATCTCCTACTCCCTGTACCGCTTTGAGTCCAACGTCCGCTCCGCGACGGTGGTCGGCATGGTGGGCGCAGGCGGGATTGGCGTCACCCTGTGGGAAGCGATTCGCGGTTTCCAGTTCCAGCAAACCTGCGCCCTGATGGTGCTCATCATCGTCACCGTCAGCCTGCTGGATTTCCTCTCTCAACGTTTGCGTAAGCACTTCATCTGAGAAGCGAGGCTTTGTTTTCTATGCACTTATCCAGACATCCGACCAGTTATCCCACCCGCTGGCAAGAGATTGCGGCAAAGCTCGAAGTGGAGCTGCGCACGCACTACCGCTGCGGGGACTACCTGCCCGCCGAGCAGCAGCTTGCCGACCGCTATGAGGTGAACCGCCACACCCTGCGTCGCGCCATTGACCAGCTGGTCGAGCGCGGCTGGGTCCAGCGCCGTCAGGGCGTGGGCGTGCTGGTGCTGATGCGCCCGTTCGACTACCCGCTGAACGCCCAGGCGCGCTTTAGCCAGAACCTGCTGGATCAGGGCAGCCACCCGACCAGCGAAAAGCTGCTCTCGGTGCTGCGTCCGGCCTCCAGCCACGTGGCGGACGCGCTGGGCATTCAGGAGGGCGACGATGTCATTCACCTGCGTACCCTGCGTCGCGTTAACGGCGTGGCGGTATGCCAGATAGACCATTACTTTGCGGACCTCGCCCTCTGGCCCGTGCTCCAGCATTTCTCCAGCGGCTCGCTGCATGATTTTCTTCAGGATGCGACCGGCATTGCGCTCAAGCGCACCCAGACGCGCATCAGCGCTCGTCGCGCGCAGGCAAAAGAGAGCAAGGTGCTCGAAATCCCCAATATGGCCCCGCTGCTCTGCGTGCGCACCCTCAACCACCGTGACGGCGAGATCAACGCGACGGAATACTCCGTCAGCCTGACCCGCGCCGACATGATCGAATTTACCATGGAGCACTGAATGCACTTCGACACCGCCACCCGACAGCGCTGGATGCGCGTGCTGGCCCACAGCCAGCCTGCTGCGCTGGCTGCCCGCATGAACGCGCTCAGCCTGACGCCAGACTACGACACCCTTCGCGCCCCGGAGATCGGCCTCGTTCAGATCCAGGCGCGCATGGGCGGCACCGGCGAGCGCTTTTTCGCCGGAGATGCCACCCTCACCCGCGCGGCAATCCGCCTGAATAGCGGCACGCTGGGCTACAGCTACGTACTGGGGCGCGACAAAGCGCACGCCGAGCGCTGCGCGGTGATCGACGCGCTTTTACAAGAACAACCCTATTTCCATACGTTAATGGAAACCCTTATTGCCCCGCTGGAAGCCGACCGCGCCGCGCGCATTGCCGCACGTCAGGCCGAAGTGAATACCAGCCGGGTCGACTTCTTTACGCTCGTTCGCGGAGACAACGCATGACGCTTCAACCTGCTTTTACCCTGGCCGTCCAGGATGCCCAACACAGTTTTCGTCGCCTGCTGAAGGCGATGAGCGAGCCGGGCGTGATCGTCTCGCTGCACCAGCTCTCCCAGGGCTGGCTGCCGCTGAACCTGGCGACCACCAGCGTGCTGCTGACGCTTGCCGACAACGACACCCCGGTGTGGCTTTCGGGCGCGCTGTCGAACGATATCGCCAGCCAGAACCTGCGTTTTCACACCGGTGCCCCGCTGGTCGATCAGCCCCAGCAGGCGGTTTTTGCCGTGGCCGACGAGCAAATCAGCCATGAGCAATTGAACGCCCTGAGCGAAGGCAGCGCCGTCGCCCCGGAGACCAGCGCCACGCTGATCCTGCAGGTCTCCAGCCTGAGCGGCGGCCGCATGCTGCGCCTCACGGGGGCAGGCATCGCCAACGAACGCATGGTCGCGCCGCAGCTGCCGGAGTGCATCATTCACGAGCTGACCGAGCGCCCGCACCCGTTCCCGCTGGGCATTGACCTGATCCTGACCTGCGGCGAGCGCCTGCTGGCAATTCCGCGGACCACCCACGTGGAGGTGTGCTGATGTACGTTGCCGTCAAAGGGGGCGAGAAGGCCATCGCCGCCGCCCATGCGCTACAGGCGCACAGACGACGGGGCGATGAACGGCTTCCCGAGCTGAGCGTCGCCCAGATTGAACAGCAGCTAAACCTCGCCGTCGACCGCGTGATGACCGAGGGCGGCATCGCCGACCGCGAGCTGGCGGCGCTGGCCCTGAAGCAGGCCAGCGGCGACAACGTGGAAGCCATCTTCCTGCTGCGCGCCTACCGCACCACGCTCGCGAAACTGGCGGTCAGCGAGCCGGTGAATACGGCGGAGATGCGCCTGGAACGCCGCATTTCTGCCGTTTATAAAGACGTTCCCGGCGGCCAGCTGCTTGGCCCCACCTACGACTACACCCACCGCCTGCTGGATTTCACCCTGCTGGCGAACGGCGAATCGCCGCAGCTGAGCACCTCCGACGCCGAACAGGAACCGTCTCCGCACGTCTTCAGCCTGCTGGCAAAACAGGGTCTGGCGAAGACGGAAGAAGATTCAGGCGCGCAGCCGGATGACATCACCCGCACGCCGCCGGTTTACCCGTGCTCGCGCTCGTCCCGCCTGCAGCAGCTGATGCGCGGCGATGAAGGCTATCTGCTGGCGCTGGCCTACTCCACCCAGCGCGGCTACGGGCGCAACCACCCGTTTGCGGCCGAAATTCGCAGCGGCTATATCGACGTTGAAATCGTACCGGAAGAGCTGGGTTTTGCGGTGAACGTCGGCGAACTGCTGATGACCGAGTGTGAAATGGTTAACGGTTTCGTCGCCCCGGAAGACGAAGACCCGCACTTTACCCGCGGCTACGGGCTGGTATTCGGCCTCGGCGAGCGCAAGGCCATGGCAATGGCGCTGGTCGACCGCGCCCTGCAGGCACCGGACTACGGCGAGCACGTTGCAGGCCCGGCGCAGGACGAAGAGTTCGTGCTGGCCCACGCGGATAACGTTGAGGCCGCTGGCTTCGTCTCGCACCTCAAGCTGCCGCACTACGTCGATTTCCAGGCCGAACTGGAACTGCTGAAACGCCTGCAACGGGAGCGCAAAAATGGCTAACTTAAGCGGCTACAACTTTGCCTATCTGGATGAGCAAACCAAACGCATGATCCGCCGCGCCATCTTAAAAGCGGTGGCCATTCCGGGCTATCAGGTGCCGTTCGGCGGCCGCGAAATGCCGATGCCCTACGGCTGGGGCACGGGCGGTATTCAGATCACCGCCAGCGTGATCGGCGAGGCGGACGTGCTGAAGGTCATCGACCAGGGCGCCGACGACACCACCAACGCCGTGTCGATCCGCAGCTTCTTCCAGCGCGTAACCGGCGTCAATACCACCGAAAAAACCGAAGACGCAACGCTGATCCAGACCCGTCACCGCATCCCGGAAACCCCGCTCACTGAAGATCAGATTTTGATTTTCCAGGTGCCGATCCCGGAGCCGCTGCGCTTTATCGAGCCGCGCGAAACGGAAACCCGCACCATGCACGCGCTGGAAGAGTACGGCGTCATGCAGGTGAAGCTGTATGAGGATATCGCCCGCTTCGGCCATATCGCCACCACCTACGCCTACCCGGTGAAGGTGAACGGGCGCTACGTGATGGACCCGTCGCCAATCCCAAAATTCGATAACCCGAAGATGGACATGATGCCCGCCCTGCAGCTGTTCGGCGCCGGGCGCGAAAAGCGCATCTACGCCGTCCCGCCTTACACCCGCGTGGAAAGCCTGGATTTCGACGATCACCCGTTTACGGTGCAGGAGTGGGACGAGCCGTGCGCCATCTGCGGATCCAAACACAGCTATCTGGACGAGGTGGTGCTGGACGACACGGGCAAACGGATGTTTGTCTGCTCCGACACCGATTACTGCCGCCAACAGAGCGAGGCGAATAGCCAATGAAACCGCTGCTTTCGGTTAATAACCTGACTCACCTGTATGCGCCGGGCAAAGGCTTTAGCGACGTGTCGTTCGAGCTGTGGCCGGGCGAAGTGCTGGGGATCGTCGGCGAGTCCGGCTCCGGCAAAACCACCCTGCTGAAGTCCATCTCCGCGCGCCTGACGCCGCAGAAAGGCGTCATTTTGTATGAGGGCGCCTCGCTGTACGGCATGAGCGAGGCCGGGCGCCGCCGCCTGCTGCGCACCGAGTGGGGCGTGGTACATCAGCACCCGATGGACGGCCTGCGCCGTCAGGTCTCTGCCGGGGGCAACATCGGCGAACGCCTGATGGCTACCGGCGCGCGCCACTACGGCAACATCCGCGCTACCGCCCAGCACTGGCTGGAGGAAGTGGAAATCCCCGCCTCGCGCATCGACGACCTGCCGACGACCTTCTCCGGCGGGATGCAGCAGCGCCTGCAGATTGCCCGCAACCTGGTCACCCATCCGAAGCTGGTGTTTATGGATGAACCCACCGGCGGGCTGGACGTCTCCGTGCAGGCGCGCCTGCTCGACCTGCTGCGCGGTCTGGTGGTGGAGCTGAACCTCGCGGTGGTGATTGTCACCCACGATTTAGGCGTTGCGCGCCTGCTTGCGGACCGTCTGCTGGTAATGAAGCAGGGCCAGGTGGTGGAAAGTGGGTTAACCGATCGGGTTCTCGACGATCCGCACCATCCGTACACCCAGCTGCTGGTGTCGTCCGTATTGCAGAATTAAGAGGCCAACATGATCCACGTACAAAACGTAAGTAAGACCTTTGTGCTCCACCAGCAAAACGGCGTGCGCCTGCCGGTGCTGCAAAATGCCTCGTTAGAGGTCAGCAGCGGCGAATGCGTGGTGCTGCACGGCCATTCCGGCAGCGGAAAATCCACCCTGCTACGCTCCCTGTACGCCAACTATCTGCCGGATGAAGGCCACATTCACATTCGCCACAACGATGAATGGGTC
The DNA here is from genome assembly GCF_000801755.2 of Enterobacter sp. E20. NCBI lineage: Bacteria > Pseudomonadati > Pseudomonadota > Gammaproteobacteria > Enterobacterales > Enterobacteriaceae > Enterobacter > Enterobacter sp. E20. The sequence continues at coordinate 379,231 of NZ_CP012999.1, read as the reverse complement.
GATCTGGTGCAGGCCCCCGCGCGCAAAGTGCTGGAAGTGCGCCGCACGACGATCGGCTGGGTCAGCCAGTTTCTGCGGGTGATCCCGCGGATCTCCGCCCTGGACGTGGTGATGCAGCCGCTGCTGGATCTCGGCGTGCCGCGCGAAACCTGCGCCGCCAAAGCCGCCAGCCTGCTGACGCGCCTCAACGTGCCTGAACGCCTGTGGCACCTTGCCCCGTCGACCTTTTCCGGCGGCGAGCAGCAGCGCGTCAATATCGCCCGCGGCTTTATCGTCGACTACCCGATTTTACTTCTGGATGAACCCACCGCCTCGCTCGACGGCAAAAACAGCGCCGCCGTGGTGGAACTGATCGAACAGGCCAAAGCGCGCGGCGCGGCGATCGTCGGGATCTTCCACGACGACGCCGTACGCAGCCGCGTGGCGGACAGATTGCACCCGATGGGGGTCCACGCATGATTATCAATAACGTCAGGCTGGTGCTGGAAAATGAAGTCGTTAATGGCTCGGTTGAAGTTCATGAAGGCGTTATTCGCGCCTTTGCCGAAACCCAAAGCCGTACCCCTGAAGCGATGGACGGTGAAGGCGGCTGGCTGCTGCCGGGGCTGATTGAGCTGCATACCGATAATCTGGACAAATTTTTCACCCCGCGCCCGAAGGTCGACTGGCCCGCCCATTCGGCGATGAGCAGCCACGACGCGCTGATGGTCGCCAGCGGCATTACCACCGTGCTGGACGCGGTGGCGATTGGCGACGTGCGCGACGGCGGCGATCGCCTGGAGAATCTGGAGAAGATGATCAACGCCGTGGAGGAGACGCAAAAACGCGGCCTCAACCGCGCCGAGCACCGTCTGCACCTGCGCTGCGAGCTGCCGCACCACACCACCCTGCCGCTGTTTGAAAAACTGGTCGGGCGCGAGCCGGTGTCGCTGGTCTCCCTGATGGACCACTCGCCGGGGCAGCGCCAGTTCGCCAACATTGAAAAGTATCGCGAATACTATCAGGGCAAATATTCTCTCAGCGATGCGGAGATGGCGCGCTACGAGGAGGAGCAGCTGACGCTTGCGGCCCAGTGGTCGCAGCCAAACCGTCTCAGGATTGCCGCGATGTGTCGTGACCGCAATATCGCGCTGGCCAGCCATGACGACGCCACGCACGATCACGTGCGCGAATCCCACCAGCTTGGCAGCGTGATCGCCGAATTTCCCACCACGTTTGAAGCGGCTGAAGCCTCCCGCAGGCACGGCATGAACGTGCTGATGGGCGCACCAAACATCGTGCGCGGCGGATCGCACTCCGGTAACGTCGCGGCAAGCAAGCTTGCCTCCCTCGGCCTGCTGGATATTCTCTCGTCCGACTACTACCCCGCCAGCCTGCTGGATGCGGCGTTCCGGGTCGCCGACGACGAGAGCAACAGCTTTACGCTGCCGCAGGCGATTCGCCTGGTGACGAAAAACCCGGCCTCGGCGCTTAATCTTCAGGATCGCGGAGAAATCGCCGAGGGTAAACGCGCGGATCTGGTGCTGGCCCACCGCAAGGGCGAGCACGTTCATATCGACCACGTCTGGCGTCAGGGAAAAAGGGTGTTCTGATGGGAAGGCTCATCTGGTTAATGGGGCCCTCGGGTTCCGGTAAAGACAGCCTGCTGTCCGCCTTACGGCAGCGGGAACATCCGCAGCTGCTGGTCGCGCATCGCTATATTACCCGCGCGGCCCATGCCGGGAGCGAAAATCATATCGCCCTGAGCGAGCAGGAGTTTTTCATCCGCGCCGGGCAAAACCTGCTGGCGCTGAGCTGGCACGCCAACGGTTATTACTATGGCGTGGGCATCGAAATCGACCTCTGGCTGCATGCGGGGTTCGACGTGCTTGTTAACGGCTCGCGTGCGCATCTGCCGCAAGCGCGCGCCCGCTATGAGGCGGCCCTGCTGCCGGTCTGCCTGCAGGTTTCGCCGGACGTTCTGCGCAGCCGGTTGCAGAGTCGGGGGCGTGAATCAGCCCGTGAGATCGATCAGCGGCTTGAGCGTGCGGCCCGCTATGCCCCGTCGGACTGCTACATCCTCAATAACGACGGAAGTTTGCTACAGTCAGTCGATACCTTTTTATCGCTTATCCGTCAGAAGGAGAAACAGCATGCCTGACTGCCAGCTTCGCCCCGCCACCGCCGACGATGCGCAGAGTGTTTACGCCCTGATCTGCGAGCTCAAGCAGGCAGAGTTCGACCATCAGGCGTTCCACGCCGGGTTTCTTGCCAACCTGCAGGATCGCAACATGCGCTACCAGCTTGCGGAGAGAGAGGGACAGGTCATCGGCATGATCGGCCTGCACATGCAGTTTCACCTGCATCACGCGCGCTGGATCGGCGAGATCCAGGAGCTGGTCGTAATGCCGCAGGCGCGTGGGTTAAAAGTGGGCAGTCAACTGCTGGCCTGGGCGGAAGAGGTAGCGCGACAGGCCGGCGCGGAGCTGACCGAACTTTCCACCAGCGTGAAGCGCACCGACGCGCACCGTTTTTACGTTCGTGAAGGATACACGCAGAGCCATTTCCGATTCACCAAACCGCTGTAGAGGTGCGCTATGAGTCTGACCATCACGTTGACGGGAACGGGTGACGCCCAGCTGGTGCCGGTCTTTGGCTGCGACTGCGCGGCGTGTCGCCGGGCGCGCCTGCAGGATAACTATCGCCGTCGCCCGTGCAGCGCGGTGGTGAAATTCAACGATGCCGTCACCCTGCTGGATGCCGGTATTCCGCATCTGATGGACGACTGGCCGGCGGGCAGCTTCCAGCAGTTCTTGCTCACCCATTACCATATGGATCACGTTCAGGGGCTGTTCCCCCTGCGCTGGGGCGTGGGGGCGACGATCCCGGTTTACGGTCCGCCGGACGACGCCGGATGCGACGACCTGTTTAAGCACCCCGGCATTCTGGATTTCAGCCACACGGTCGAACCGTTTGTGATGTTTGAGCTTCAGGGTTTGCGGGTCACGCCGCTGCCGCTCAACCATTCGAAACTGACCTTCGGGTATTTGCTGGAATCGGCCCACAGCCGCGTGGCCTGGCTTTCAGATACCGCCGGACTGCCGGAAAAAACGGTGAAGTTCCTGCTCAACAACCAGCCGCAGGCAATAATTATCGACTGCAGCCATGAGCCGCGCGAGGAAACGCCGCGAAACCATTGCGACTTAAATACCGTGATTGCATTAAACGAAGCGATTGGCTGCCCGCAGGTGATCCTGACGCACATCAGCCATCAGTTTGACGTGTGGATGATGGATAACCCGCTGCCGCAGGGCATAGAAGCGGGCTATGACGGGATGGTGCTGGTGCTGGATTAGGTTTTCTCCCTCTCCCGTGGGAGAGGGCAACAGGCCGCACTTAGCCTCGATCGTAATCGTCTTCTAACCTGCGCTCATCCTCTTCCAGACGACGTCTGTCGTCATCCAGCTGACGCTGACGTTCATCTAAACGACGGCGTCTGTCTTCAAGCTGCCGACGACGATCGTCGTACTGTCGGCTGTCGATTTGACGGCTGCGGTCATAACGATCGTCGTCGTCATTGCTGCGGCTGCTGCCGGGGTTATAGGCATCGTTGATCGCCTGCTGAATGTTGCCAATAGCATCATCAACAATATCGGCATGAGCCAGTTGGCTGGTGAGTGACAGCAGACCGAATAACAGAGCAGTTGAGTAACGTTTCATAAGGCCAGACTCGCAGGTGAACTGGCCTTACGATAATGAACGGCGGGAAGCCGGGGTAGCGGAGGAATCTCAAATTACCATAACCTTGCGCAGCGCCTGCGCCAGCTGCATCCGCGTAAACGGCTTACGCAGTAGCTGGACGTCCGGCAGCTGAGGGTTATGCGCGGGCCGTAGATCCTGGCCGCTGATCAGCAGCACAGGAAGCTGCGGGTAATGGCTGCGCACATGGTTAATCACCTCGGCGCCGCTGAGGCTGCCGGGCAGCATCAGGTCGCTGATAAACATGCCAATATCCGGCGACGCCGCCAGCATATTCAGCGCCTGTTCGCCGTTGTCCGCTTCCAGCGTCAGGTAGCCGAGCTGATGCAGCTGCTCGCACAGGGTTTGCCGAACATCGGCCTCATCTTCCAGCACCAGCACCAGCCGCTCGCTATCGACGGAGGCGGTGGCTGACAGCGCTTCATCGTCTGCCGCAGCAGGCAGCACCGAGCGCGGGAGGTGAAGCCGAACGGTCGTTCCCTGCCCCGGCGCGCTTTCAATCTCCACGCGGCCACCGGACTGGCGCACAAAGCCGTAGACCATCGACAGGCCTAACCCGCTTCCGCTTCCGGTCTGCTTGGTGGTGAAGAACGGTTCAAAGACCCGGGATTTTACGTCCTGCGACATGCCGCTGCCGCGGTCAATGACCTCCAGCGCCACCATATCCTGCCTGCGCCCGTCGCTGCGGGTGACGCGCTGATTCCAGGTCCGAATTTTAATCACCCCGCTTTGCCCTTCCATCGCATCGCGCGCGTTCATCACCAGGTTGATGATGGCGTTTTCCAGCTGGCTAACGTCAATCCACGCGGGCCACGCCGGGGTTTGCGCTTCAATCTCCAGGGTCAGGGTGGCAGGCAGGGAGTGGCGCATCAGTTCCCGGAGGTTCTCCAGCAGCGGCAGCATCTCTACCGCATGCGGCGTCAGGGACTGCTTGCGGGAAAACGCCAGCAGGCGCTGCGTCAGTAAGGCACCCCGCTCGGCCGCCTTCAGCGCCCGGGTAATGCGCGGCGCGTCTTTTGATTCGGGGTCGGTGAGCTCAAGGCTGCCGATGATTACCGCCAGCAGGTTGTTAAAATCATGCGCCAGCCCGCCGGTCAGCTGTCCGACCGCCTTCATCTTCTGGCTGTGCAGCAGCGCCTCTTCCAGCCCCTGACGCTCAACGCGGTCGATCTCCATCTGCGTGGTTTTCTCTTTCAGCAGGCGCGTGGTGTGCTCAAGCGAGGCGGTATTGCGGGCAAAAACGTTAAACGCGCGCGCCAGCTCGCCCAGCTCATCGCGCCGCTGGAGGGCGGGAACGGAGACATCCTGTTCGCCGTGAGCAAGGCGCGACATCGCCCGGGAAATCGCCGTCAGGTTAGAGGCCAGATTGCGATAGATATACCAGCAGGCGCACCCGGTGATGATCAGCGCCAGCACGGCGAAGAAGCTGATAAACACGCTGATGGACTGCAGCTCGTGATGGCTCTGGGCCGTGCGAAGCCGAGAGGCCTGCGCCACCTGCCCGACGTACTGATTAATGTCGCTGTTGAGGATCGCCACCAGCGCCTTGATGTGGAACATATACCAGCTTATCGCCAGGTCGCTCTCTTCCAGCTGCTTCGACAGCGGGGCGAGCTTGCCTAGCTCGGCATTAAAATCTGGCAGAACCCCCTTCACGACCGGCTGTACGGCACTCCGGGGCAGCGCAGCGGCCACGGCGTCCAGTTGCTGAACGGTCGCGCGCGGCGAAGGGGTGTCGATGGCGGCGGCGATCAGCCGGTCCATCTCCATCAGCTGCTGCGCATCCGGCACGTTGCTGTCGTAACGGCGGTTGATGTCCTGCAGATGACGCAGGTAGCTCTGGCTTTGATACAGCGAGCTCAGCAGCGCGTTACGCTCCAGATGGCGCCGCTGGCCGCGCTCAAGCATCTCCGTCACGCTCTGCTGTAGCTCATTGCTTCGTTGAATAATACGCGCCACCAGCGCCGGCTCCTGCTGCGCCAGCGGCGCTTCCGCAAGCTGTTCCAGCGAGCGGCGCAGCGCCATTTGCGTCTGCTTCAGGCGCTCGGCTTCGCCTTTGTACTCCAGTGCCCCGACGACCTGCGAAAGCCGCACCGCCGCCGTCGCCACGTTGGCGGTATCGCGGGCCAGGTTCATGCTGCCGGTCATATCGTCCAGCGTTTGCTGCTGAACCTGCTCCTGGATTTGACTGGCGTGACGAAAGCCGAGCACCGCCACGCCGCTCACCATTAGCGTCACGGCGACCACCAGCAGATTAAAAATCAGCAGGCGGCCTCGGGCGCTGGCGAAAAAGGGCGGACGGCGTGATGGCATGGGCTTGGGCTCCTGTGCGGTTTGGTGCCCTCACCCTGGCCCTCTCCCCAAAGGGGCGAGGGAATGATTTGCTCCCTCTCCCTTTCAGGGAGAGGGCTGGGGTGAGGGTAGTTCAATAACTGTGATCTACATTAGCTATTCATAACTATGACAAATATGAACAGCTTCTGACATTTTGCATTTACGCACCTGTGATGAAGTGCAGATATCGGCATTCGCAGGAGATCCGCCATGAGCAGAACCCCGGTATTAGAGATGCGCAGCATTGCCAAAACGTTTGGCAGTTTCCACGCGCTCAAGGGTGTGGATTTGACGGTCTTTCCCGGAGAGATCCACGCGCTGATGGGCGAAAACGGCGCGGGAAAAAGCACGCTGATGAAAATCCTCGCGGGAGCCTATACCGCCACCAGCGGTGAGATCCTGATCGACGGTCAGCCGTTTCACATTAAAGGGCCGAAAGATGCGCTGGCCGCAGGCATTACCCTGATTTATCAGGAGATGCAGCTCGCGCCCAACCTGACCGTTGCCGAAAATATCTTTCTTGGCAGCGAGCTGTCGCGCGGCGGGATGGTGCAGCGCAAAGAGATGGCCGCCCAGGCGCAGGCGGTGATTGAGCGCCTCGGGGCACAGTTCAATGCCACCGACCTGGTGATGAAGCTGACCATCGCCGAGCAGCAGCAGGTGGAAATCGCCCGCGCGTTGCACCGCAACAGCCGCATTCTGGTGATGGATGAGCCCACCGCCGCCCTCTCCTCGCGGGAAACGCATCGCCTGTTTGAACTGATTTTGCGCCTGCGCGATGAAGGGATGGCGATCATCTATATCAGCCACCGCATGGCGGAAGTGTATGAACTCTCTGATCGCGTCAGCGTTCTGCGCGACGGGCAGTACGTCGGCAGCCTGACGCGCGACAAGCTAAACGCCTCCGAGCTGGTGCGCATGATGGTGGGCCGCCCGTTAAGCGACCTGTTCAACAAAGAACGTGATATTCCCCTCGGCAGCCCGCGCCTCAACGTCCACCACCTCACCGACGGTAAAAAGGTACAGCCGTGCAGCCTGCAGGTCCGTTCCGGCGAAATCGTTGGGCTGGCGGGCCTGGTGGGGGCCGGGCGCTCCGAGCTGGCGCAGCTGATTTTCGGCGTGCGTAAAGCCACCGGCGGCATGATTGAGGTCGACGGCGAGCCGGTGGTGATCCACTCCCCGCGCGCGGCCATCGAGAACGGCATCGGTTTTCTCACCGAGAACCGCAAGGAGCAGGGGCTGTTTCTGGAGCTGGCGGCGCAGGAGAACATCACCATGGCGACGCTGGAGCGCGACGCGACCTTCGGTATGTTAAACCGCAAAAAAGCGCAGGCCATTTCCGATGACGCCATTGCCCTGCTTAACATCCGCGTGCCCCATTCGCAGGTTCGCGCGGGCGGGCTGTCCGGCGGCAATCAGCAAAAGCTGCTGATCTCCCGCTGGGTGGCCATCGGTCCGCGCATTCTGATTCTGGACGAACCCACGCGCGGCGTGGACGTCGGCGCGAAAAGCGAGATCTACCGCATCATGAACCAGATGGCGCGCAAAGGGGTGGCGATTTTAATGATCTCCAGCGAGCTGCCGGAAGTGGTGGGCATGAGCGACCGGGTGTACGTGATGCGGGAAGGCAGCATTGCGGGTGAACTCCACGGGCGCGACATCTCTCAGGAAAACATTATGACGCTGGCAACCGGCGTGAACGACACTCATCATCAGGCGGTGCAATCATGACAACTCCAACCCATCCGCAGCAGGTGGCGAAATCCGCCTCCGCCAAAAAAATGCTGATGAGCGATCTGATGCAAACGGTCGGCATCCTGCCGATTCTTATCCTGATTGTGGCGGTATTTGGCTTTATCGCCCCGAACTTCTTCACCGAGAGCAATCTGCTCAACATTACCCGTCAGGCGTCGATCAACATCGTGCTGGCGGCGGGAATGACCTTCATCATTTTAACCGGCGGGATTGACCTCTCCGTGGGCTCGATTCTGGGTACCACGGCGGTAGCGGCGATGGTGGTCTCGCTTATCCCTGAATTTGCGATGCTCTCCATTCCGGCCGCGCTGATGCTCGGCATGGTGCTAGGTCTGTTCAACGGCGCGCTGGTGGCCTTTGCCGGGCTGCCGCCCTTCATCGTGACGCTCGGCACCTATACGGCGCTGCGCGGCGCGGCGTATCTGCTGGCGGACGGCACGACGGTCATTAACTCCAACATCAGCTTCGAGTGGATCGGCAATAACTACCTCGGCCCGATCCCGTGGCTGGTAGTCATTGCCCTTGCGGTGATTGCTATCTGCTGGTTCATCCTGCGCCGCACCACGCTCGGCGTCCACATCTACGCGGTGGGCGGCAACATGCAGGCGGCGCGACTGACCGGCATCAAGGTCTGGCTGGTGCTGCTGTTTGTCTACGGCATGAGCGGCCTGCTCTCCGGGCTTGGCGGCGTGATGAGCGCCTCGCGCCTCTACAGCGCCAACGGCAACCTCGGCACGGGCTACGAGCTGGATGCGATTGCGGCGGTGATCCTCGGCGGCACCAGCTTCGTCGGCGGGATCGGCACGATCACCGGCACGCTGGTCGGCGCGCTGATCATCGCCACCCTCAACAACGGCATGACGCTGATGGGCGTCTCCTACTTCTGGCAGCTGGTGATCAAAGGGGCGGTGATCATCATAGCGGTGCTGATCGACAAATACCGTACCCGACACCATCAAAGTGCATAACAACAAAACCCTACAGCTTCGAGGAAAACAACATGCGTTTGAAACTGTTAGTGACCGCGCTCTGTGCTGGCGCGCTGCTTGCCGCAACGCCGTTTGTGCAGGCAAAAGATCTGAAGTCCATCGGCGTTACGGTGGGCGACCTGGCCAACCCGTTCTTCGTGCAGATCACCAAAGGTGCCGAGCTGGAAGCGCGCAAGCTGGCAGGCGATAACGTCAAGGTGACGCTGGTCTCCAGCGGCTACGATCTGGGCCAGCAGGTGGCGCAGATTGATAACTTCATCGCCGCGAAGGTGGACATGATCATCCTCAACGCCGCAGATTCCAAAGGGATCGGCCCGGCGGTGAAGCGCGCGAAGGACGCCGGGATCGTGGTCGTTGCGGTTGACGTGGCGGCGGAAGGGGCGGATGCGACCATCACCTCCGATAACACCCAGGCGGGCGAAATGGCCTGTAAGTACATTACCGATCGCCTGAAAGGCAAAGGCAACGTGGTGATCATCAACGGACCGCCGGTCTCTGCGGTGCAAAACCGCGTGGAAGGTTGCCAGACGGAATTCAAAAAACATCCGGATATCAAGGTGCTCTCGGATAACCAAAACGCCAAGGGCAGTCGTGAAGGCGGTCTGGAAGTCATGACCTCCCTGCTGGCGGCCAATCCGAAGATCGACGGCGTGTTTGCGATTAACGATCCGACGGCGATCGGCGCCGATCTGGCCGCGAAGCAGGCGCAGCGCAACGAGTTCTTTATCGTCGGCGTGGATGGCAGCCCGGACGGCGAGGAAGCGCTGAAGCGCGAAAACTCGCTGTTTGTCGCGACCCCGGCGCAGGATCCGCAGGTGATGGCGGCAAAAGCGGTGGAGATCGGCTATGACATTCTACAGGGCAAACCTGCGCCGAAAGCGCCTGTGCTGATCCCGGTGACGATGATCGATAAAAAGAACGTCGGCACGTATAAGGGCTGGACGGTTAAGTAACTTCGGTGCGGCCTGATGCCCTCACCCTAACCCTCTCCCACAGGGAGAGGGAACTTACTCCCCCTCTCCCTTGAGGGGGAGGGCTAGGGTTTTGCAAAAAAAGCCAGGAGTCCCCATGAAACGCTCCGACATCAATGAAATTCTCGGCCACACGCGACAGTTTTTTTCCATGCACGACGTGCACCTCCCGCCGTTTGCCAGCTTCCCGCCCACGAAATGGCAGCAGCTTGACCAGGCCGCATGGCAGGAAGTGTTCGACCTCAAGCTCGGCTGGGACGTGACGGCGTTCGGCGGCAACAGCTTTGCCGCTGAGGGCCTGACGCTGTTTACCCTGCGCAACGGCTCGCCCAACGGCGTGCCTTATGAAAAGTGCTATGCCGAAAAAATCATGCACGTGCGCGACGGCCAGGTGACGCCAATGCATTTTCACTGGCGCAAGCGGGAAGACATCATCAACCGGGGCGGCGGGAATCTGATTATTGAGTTATGGAATGCCGGGGCGCATGAAGAGACGGAAAACACCGACGTGACGGTCACCGTCGACGGCTGTCGTCAGACCCACGCGCCCGGCAGCCAGCTGCGCCTCACGCCAGGGGAAAGCATCTGCCTGACACCCACTCTGTACCACAGCTTCTGGGGCGAACGCGGCTTCGGCGACGTGCTGGTTGGGGAGGTGTCATCGATAAACGACGACGAGCACGACAACCACTTTTTGCAGCCCGTTGCCCGCTATAACAACATCGAAGAAGACGAACCGGCGCTGCTGGTGCTGTGCAACGAGTACAACCTGTTCCGGATATAAGGAGTAAATGATGCCATTGATCTCTCTTGCCGACGGTCTGGAGCACGCCAGGGCGCATCGCTACGCGCTGGGCGCGTTTAACGTGCTCGACTCCCACTTCCTGCGCGCGCTGTTCGCCGCCGCGCAGCAGGAACGCTCGCCGTTTATCATCAACATCGCCGAAGTGCACTTTAAGTACGTCTCCCTGGATTCGCTTGTCGAAGCGGTTAAGTTCGAAGCCGCCCGTCACGATATTCCCGTGGTGCTCAACCTCGACCACGGCCTGCATTTCGAGGCGGTGGTGCGCGCCCTGCGCTTAGGGTTCAGCTCGGTAATGTTCGACGGCTCTACGCTGAGCTATGAGGAGAATATTCGCCAGACGCGGGAGGTGGTGAAGATGTGCCACGCGGTCGGCGTGTCGGTGGAGGCGGAGCTGGGCGCGGTCGGCGGCGATGAAGGCGGCGCGCTGTACGGGCATGCGGATGAAGCGTTCTTTACCGACCCGCAGCTGGCGCGCGAGTTTGTCGATTCAACCGGCATTGACGCGCTGGCGGTTGCCATCGGCAACGCGCACGGCAAATACAAGGGCGAGCCAAAACTCGATTTCCCACGCCTGGACGCCATTCGCCAGCAGACGGGCCTGCCGCTGGTTTTACACGGCGGCTCCGGGATTAGCGATGCCGACTTCCGCCGCGCCATCGAGCTCGGCATTCATAAAATTAACTTCTATACCGGCATGTCGCAGGCCGCACTCGCCGCCGTTGAGCAGCGCATGGCGAACCGCCAGCCGCTGTACGATGAATTTGCCGAGCTGCTGCTGGGGATAGAAGAGGCGATTGCCGATACGGTCGCCGAACAGATGCGCATCTTCGGCAGCGCGGGGCAGGCATAATGGAACGCAAAGGCATCATCGCCGCAGGCAACATGCTGGTGGATCACGTCCACCAGATCGTGCAGTGGCCGGAGCGCGGCTGGCTGGCGGAAATCACCCACAGCGAACGCTCAACCGGCGGCGCGCCGCTCAACGTGCTGCTGACGCTGGCGAAAATGCACGTTGGCCTGCCGCTGCAGGCGGTGGGGCTGATTGGTGAAGATGCCGACGGGGACTACATTCTGGCGATGCTCGACCAGTACCACGTCAACCGCCAGCGGGTTCAGCGCACCACCTTTGCCCCGACCTCCATGTCGCAGGTGATGACCGATCCCAGCGGACAGCGCACCTTCTTCCACTCGCCGGGCGCCAACCGCCTGCTGGATCTTCCCGCCTTCGATCGCTTAGACGGATCGATGAAGATCTTCCATCTCGGCTACCTGCTGCTGCTCGACAGCCTGGATATGCCCGATGACGAGTTTGGCACCCGCAGCGCGCGCCTGCTGGCGCAGATGCGCGACCAGGGGTATGAAACGTCGCTCGATCTGGTTTCCCGCAAGGGCGACCCGCGCTATCAGCCGCTGGTGCTCCCTGCCCTGCGCCACCTTGATTATCTGGTGATTAACGAGCTGGAAGCCGGGGAGTTTAGCGGACTGGAGATGCGCGACGCCGACGATGCGCTGAATATCGCCCATATCGCCGATGCCGCGACGCAGCTGCTGGCGGCAGGCGTGCGTCAGCGGGTGGTGATCCACTGTCCGGAAGGCGCATGGGGCGAAGCGCCGGGTGAGCAAGGTCGCTGGATCCCATCATGGTTGCTGGAGCAGAAAGAGATTGTCGGCAGCGTTGGCGCGGGCGATGCGTTTTGCGCGGGGTTTTTATACGGCTGCCATGAATCGCTCCCGCTCACGGAGAGCATTTATCTGGCACACGCCTGCGCGCGGGCCAGCCTGCTGGCCGCCAACGCGATTGACGGCGCGAAAACGCTGGCCGAGCTGCAGCTGTTTATCAAAGAGAATACCTAGGCCGCTTTCTCGCTATGGGAAACATCGGTGGCAAACACATAGCCCAGCCCACGGATGGTTTTGATGAGCGCAGGCTGATGCGGATTCGCCTCGATCTTCCGGCGCAGGCGCATGATCAGCACGTCAATCGTGCGGTCGAACACGTCCGCACTTTCGCTGTGGGTCAGCTCAAGCAGCCGGTCACGGCTCAGCACCCGACGGGCATTTTGCGTGAGCGCCAGCAGCAGGCCGTACTCGCCCTGGGTTAAGGGGACAGGGTTACGCTGCGGATCGCTCAGCTCACAGCGGGTGGTATCGAGCGTCCATCCGTTAAAAGCAATGCCCGCGACGGGCGCTGCGGGAACTTCCGCCGCCAGCACGCCGGTACGGCGCAATACCGCTTTTACGCGGGCGACCACCACGCGCGGGTTGAAAGGTTTGCCGATATAATCGTCAGCCCCCATCTCCAGCCCCACCACCACGTCTGACTCACTGCCCAGCCCGGTTAACATGATCACCGGCAGCGCCGGGCGCTGCTTTTGCAGCTGCAGCAAAACCTGTAAGCCGTTGATATCCGGCAGCATCATATCCAGCAGCACCAGCGCGATATTCGGCTCCTGCTGTACCTGCCGCAGTGCATCCTGGCCGTTATGGCAGACAAGCACGCTAAAGACGTGCTCGCTCAGCACGTCCTGAAGCAGTTCGCAGACTGCCGTATCGTCATCAACCACCAGGATCGCCGGTTTCATCGTATGCTTCCGTCAGGGGATTATGTTAAGTCTGAACCATTCTGCCGTCGGCTCCAGTCAAATGGTTTTTTCAGTGACGGAAATTCAACCCATGTCACATCCGCTGCCCTGTCGACACGTCAATTTTGACGATTGGCTGCTTTTTGTCAGGGTTTTCACCGCGAAGGGACCGTAAAGTCAGGGTATACCCATACAAAAAACATGGCATAGAAGCTGCATAGTGGGTGCGAATGATTCGATTAACTGGAGCAGACTGATGAAAAAAGTCGTCACGGTTTGCCCTTATTGTGCCTCAGGTTGCAAGATCCACCTGGTGGTCGATAACGGCAAAATCGTCCGGGCGGAGGCCGCACAGGGGAAAACCAACCAGGGCACGCTATGCCTGAAAGGTTACTACGGCTGGGATTTTATAAACGATACCCAAATCCTCACCCCGCGCCTGAAAACCCCTATGATCCGCCGCGAGCGCGGCGGCAAGCTGGAAGCCGTCTCCTGGAGCGAGGCGCTGGATTACGTCGCCACGCGTCTGAGCGCCATCAAGGCCAAGTATGGCCCGGATGCGATTCAGACCACCGGATCCTCACGCGGGACGGGGAATGAAACCAACTATGTGATGCAAAAATTCGCGCGCGCCGTTATTGGAACCAATAACGTCGACTGCTGCGCTCGCGTCTGACACGGCCCATCGGTTGCAGGTCTGCACCAGTCGGTCGGTAACGGCGCAATGAGTAATGCCATCAACGAGATAGATAACACCGATCTCGTCCTCATCTTTGGCTATAACCCGGCGGATTCTCACCCTATCGTCGCGAACCACGTTATTCGCGCCAAGCAGAACGGGGCGAAAATCATCGTCTGCGATCCGCGCAAAATTGAAACCGCGCGCATTGCGGATATGCACATCGCGTTAAAAAACGGCTCGAACATCGCGCTGTTGAACGCAATGGGGCACGTCATTATTGAGGAGAACCTGTACGACCAGGCGTTTGTCGCGACCCGTACGGAAGGCTTTGAAGAGTACCGGAAAATTGTCGAAGGCTATACGCCAGAGTCGGTGGAAACAATCACCGGCGTCAGCGCGCAGGAGATCCGCCAGGCGGCAAGGATGTATGCCGGGGCGAAAACCGCCGCCATCCTGTGGGGAATGGGCGTGACCCAGTTCTATCAGGGTGTGGAAACCGTGCGTTCTCTGACAAGCCTCGCGATGCTGACCGGCAATCTGGGTAAAGCGCACGTCGGCGTCAACCCGGTACGTGGGCAGAATAACGTCCAGGGCGCCTGCGATATGGGCGCGCTGCCGGACACCTACCCGGGCTACCAGTACGTGAAGTTCCCGGAAAACCGCGCTAAGTTCGCGAAGGCCTGGGGCGTGGAAAGCCTGCCGGAACACACCGGGTATCGCATCAGCGAGCTGCCGCACCGCGCGGCGCACGGCGAGGTGCGTGCGGCCTACATCATGGGTGAAGATCCGCTTCAGACCGACGCCGAGCTGTCTGCGGTGCGCAAAGGGTTTGAGGATCTGGAGCTGGTGATTGTCCAGGATATCTTCATGACTAAAACCGCGGCGGCGGCGGATGTGATTCTACCGTCGACCTCCTGGGGCGAGCATGAAGGCGTCTACACGGCGGCGGACCGCGGCTTCCAGCGCTTCTTTAAGGCGGTCGAGCCGAAGTGGGACCTGAAAACGGACTGGCAGATCATCAGCGAAATCGCCACCCGCATGGGCTACCCGATGCACTACAACAACACTCAGGAGATCTGGGACGAATTGCGCAATCTGTGCCCGGACTTCTACGGGGCAACCTATGAAAAAATGGGTGAGTTGGGGTACATCCAGTGGCCGTGTCGCGATGAGTCCGAAGCCGACCAGGGGACGTCATACCTCTTTAAAGAGAAGTTCGACACCCCGAACGGGCTGGCGCAATTCTTCACCTGCGACTGGGTCGCGCCGATCGATAAACTCACCGACGAGTATCCGATGGTGCTCTCCACCGTGCGTGAAGTGGGCCACTACTCCTGCCGTTCGATGACGGGTAACTGCGCCGCGCTGGCGGCGCTGGCGGACGAACCGGGCTACGCGCAAATCAACACCGCCGACGCTGAGCGCCTCGGCATTGAGGATGAAGCGCTGGTGTGGGTGAACTCGCGCAAAGGCCGGATCATTACCCGAGCGCAGGTCAGCGATCGTCCGAACAAAGGGGCGGTCTATATGACCTACCAGTGGTGGATTGGCGCCTGTAACGAGCTGGTCACGGAGAACTTAAGCCCGATAACCAAAACGCCGGAGTATAAATACTGTGCCGTACGCGTGGAGCCGATTGCGGATCAGCACGCTGCAGAACAGTATGTCATCGACGAATATAACAAGCTGAAAGCCCGACTGCGCGAAAGCGCAATGGGTTGAAGCCGTTAATTCATCAGTGAATAAAGGGAGTGAGATATTCACTCCCTTTTTATTTCCGATTAACTCATCAAATATATCAATTATTATTCTGGAAAGCGGCTCGCAGAAATAATGTAATTTTCGCGAAAAAGAATTACATCTTTGCATTTTAATTCAGAGGGATAAGATGTGCGGCGGGTGCTTAAGACTTTCTGTCTTGAGCATTGTTGAGGGACAGAAAGTAGAAAGCCCCGGGAAATTTTCATTTACCTGTACTGCACCCATTTTGTTGGACGATGAAATGGAATAGTCCCTGATATGTCAAAGCCAAAATACCCCTTCGAAAAGCGCCTTGAAGTCGTGAATCACTACTTCACAACTGATGATGGTTACAGGATCATCTCTGCCCGTTTTGGTGTACCCCGAACCCAGGTCAGGACATGGGTTGCCCTCTATGAAAAACATGGAGAAAAAGGTTTAATTCCCAAACCTAAAGGCGTTAGTGCTGATCCAGAGTTGCGCATTAAGGTCGTGAAAGCCGTGACCGAGCAGCAGATGTCCCTCAATCAGGCTGCTGCTCACTTTATGCTTGCTGGTAGTGGTTCTGTAGCCAAGTGGCTGAAAGTCTATGAGGAGCACGGAGAAGCTGGTTTACGCGCACTCAAGATCGGCACCAAAAGAAACATTACAATGTCAGTTGATCCAGAAAAAGCGGCGTTAGCATTGGAGCTGTCGAAAGACCGACGTATTGAGGATCTTGAAAGACAAGTTCGATTCCTTGAAATGCGGCTTACGTATCTAAAAAAGCTGAAAGCCTTAGCTCATCCCGCGAAAAAGTGAAAGTACTCAATGAGCTAAGGCAGTTTTACCCTCTTGATGAGCTTCTCAGGGCAGCGGAGATACCGCGCAGTACGTTTTATTACCATCTAAAGGCTCTCAGCAAGCCTGATAAGTATGCGGATGTTAAAAAGCGTATTGGTGAGATTTATCACGAGAATAAAGGTCGATACGGATACCGCAGGGTAACGTTGTCTCTCCATCGAGACGGGGAACGGATTAACCATAAAGCTGTTCAGCGCCTGATGGGAACCCTCTCGCTTAAGGCAGCGATTAAGGTCAAGCGATACAGCTCCTACAGAGGAGAGGTAGGGCAAACCGCCCCTAATGTTCTCCAAAGGGATTTCAAGGCTACACGGCCAAACGAGAAGTGGGTTACCGATGTTACTGAATTTGCAGTCAATGGGCGCAAGCTGTATTTGTCTCCAGTAATAGATCTCTTCAACAACGAAGTTATTTCTTACAGCCTGTCGGAAAGACCTGTGATGAACATGGTCGAGAATATGCTCGATCAGGCATTCAAAAAGCTTAAGCCTCACGAGCATCCTATTCTGCACTCTGACCAGGGATGGCAGTATCGTATGAGAAGGTATCAAAACATCCTTAAAGAACAAGGCATTACACAGAGCATGTCCAGGAAAGGCAATTGTCTGGATAATGCAGTCGTGGAATGTTTCTTTGGAACCTTAAAGTCGGAGTGTTTTTATCTTGACGAGTTCAGTAATATAAGCGAGCTGAAGGATGCTGTTACGGAATATATTGAATACTACAACAGCAGAAGAATTAGCCTGAAATTAAAAGGTCTGAGTCCAATTGAATATCGAACCCAGACCTATGCGCCTCGTGTTTAACTGTCCAACTTTTTGGGGTCAGTACAACCCGAGGCTACTCTCCCTCAACTCCAACAAGTTGAGAGTAGCCTCTTATTCTTTTTTTGACAAGGAGTAAAAGGCATGACGCCATTAAAAACTGCGTTAGGCATTGTCTTTATTATTTGCCTGACGATAGTGATCTTTACCTTTATTACTCGAGGTAAGTTATGCGAGTTTTCAATAAAGGGTGAACATCAGGAGGTGGCGGCAAAATTAGCCTGTAACGCAGGCTAACCTCTACGGGCGGAACCACGGTTCCGCCCGGCTTGCAGGATGCTGAGGTCTTAATGCACCCATTTTTTTCTTCTGTCGCCGCGATTATACTGCGCGGCGTGTACCCCGATGATAAGAACCCATGAAACATATTTTTCTGTTGTTGTTACTTTTTACATCGCTTGTCCGTGCCGACGAGATTGGCAGTCAGTACAAAGAACAGGCTGAAGCGGGTGACGCCCGTGCCCAGTATTATTTGGCCGATACATACTTTAGCTCCGGTGACAGCAAGCAGGCCGCGCTGTGGGCCGAGAAAGCCGCTAAAGGTGGCGATGTCGACGCCATGGGGCTGCTCTCTCAAATCCTCTTTACCCAGGGAAATTATGCGCAAGCTAAGGCACTGGCGCAGCAGGCAACCATCGCGGGCAGCAAACGCGGCGCGATCATGCTGGCGCGCGTGCTGGTCAACACTCAGGCAGGTAAAACTGACTATCCTCAGGCCATCAAACTGCTGCAAACGGCGACCGAAGATATCGACAACGACTCTGCGGTAGATGCGCAAATGCTGCTGGGGCTGATTTACGCCAACGGTGTTGAAGTGGCCCAGGACGACGTGCAGGCTGCCTCGTGGTTCAAGCGAAGTTCAGCACTCTCACGTACGGGCTACGCCGAGTACTGGGCAGGGATGTTGTTCAGGCAGGGTGAGAAAGGCTTTATCACGCCCAATAAACAGAAAGCGCTGTACTGGTTGAACCTGAGCTGCACTGAAGGCTTTGATACCGGATGCGAAGAGTTTGATGCGCTGAGCGGAGAATAAAGTGCCGGGTGGCGGCTTCGCCTTACCCGGCCTACAAAAACCGTAGGCCCGGTAAGCGCAGCGCCACCGGGCTTAGGATGTTACTGGTCGGCCGTCTTATCAAAACGACCCAGCACCTCGCGTTCATACGCCAGCGCTTTTTTACGATCGAATTTGTGTTCCCACTTGGCGATAACCAGCACCGCCAGGGCATTCCCCACCACGTTCAGCGCGGTACGCGCCATGTCGAGGATACGGTCCACACCGGCGATAAACGCCAGACCTTCCAGCGGAATACCGACGCTGCCAAGCGTTGCCAGCAGCACCACGAAGGAGACGCCCGGAACGCCTGCAATACCTTTTGACGTCACCATCAGCGTCAGCACCAGCACGATCTCCTGCCACAGCGACAGGTCAATGCCGTACAGCTGCGCAATAAAGATAGCGGCGATGCTCTGGTACAGCGTCGAACCGTCCAGGTTAAAGGAGTAGCCGGTCGGTACCACGAAGCTGGTAATAGAGGCAGGCGCGCCGTAGGCTTCCATCTTCTCAATGATGCGCGGCAGCACGCTCTCAGAACTTGCCGTGGAGTACGCCAGAATCAGCTCATCTTTCAGGATGCGAATCAGGATCCAGATGCTCAGCCCGCACAGGCGCGCCACGATCCCCAGCACCACCAGCGCGAAGAACAGAATGGCGAAGTGCACCAGGAGCACCAGCTTCGCCAGCGGCCACAGGGAGGCAAAACCGAAGTTCGCCACGGTGACGGCGATAAGCGCAAACACCCCTACCGGCGCGTAGCGCATCACCATGTGCGTCACTTTAAACATGGTTTCGGAGATAGAGCGGAACACGGTCACCAGCGGCTCACGGTGCGTCGCCGGCAGGGAAGAGAGCCCCAGACCAAACAGCACCGAGAAGAAGATGATAGGCAGCATCTCGCCCTTCGCCATCGACGCCACGATGTTGGTCGGCACCAGCGACAGGATAGTGCCCATCAGGCCATGCGCATGACTCTGCACGTCAGCGGTCGTACTTTGGTATTTCGAAATATCCACCGTGGCCAGCTGCGACATATCGATCCCGGAACCCGGCTGGAACACGTTCGCCAGCGTGATACCGAGGATAATCGCAACCGTAGTGATCACTTCGAAATAGATAATGGTTTTCGCACCAATACGGCCTAACTGCTTCGCATCGCCGACGCCCGCAATACCGACCACCAGCGTCGAGATCACAATCGGCACCACGATCATCTTGATCAGATGAATAAAGATATCCCCTGCTGGAGAGAGCAGGTTCGCAATCAGCCATTCGCGGCTGTCGCTATGATAGTGGAGGTAACTGCCCAGCAAGATGCCCAGCACAAGGGCGATTAAGATCTGCCAGGCAAGGCTGACTTTAACGTTTTTCATAGAAACTGACTTCCTCAATGAAGCGCCTTGTTCACTCAAACTGCATGAACAGGGAGACATACTGAAAGGGTATGAATTGTGTTGCGTTGGTTTATGGGATTTTTTAACGCGGCGTATGAGTATCATTTGCGCGACCTGTTGCGCAAGCCTTAAAGAACGACGCGTTTCACTCACAAAAGCGACGATGACGGGAGTTTGTTCTAATTCTGATAAATAACCTTTTGTTATAAAAACGCTTTTTTAAACATAAATGTGAATAATCGTCAGCATCAATTATTTTCCTTCAAAGTTTCATTCGCTCAATTTTCATACTCTTCAAACAATGCGTGATCTGTAGCCCAAATAATAAACAAAGCTTGTAAAGCCCCTACAATTAACGTTTTTGCGACATATTATTAACATCTTACAAGGAGAAAAAAAGCCATGAGCCAAATACATAAACACGACATTCCCGCAAATATTGCGGACCGTTGCCTGATCACCCCGGAGCAGTACCACGAGAAATATCAGCAATCTATCACCGCCCCGGACACCTTCTGGGGTGAGCAGGGCCATATCCTTGACTGGATCAAACCTTATCAGAAGGTGAAGAACACCTCCTTTGCGCCCGGCAATGTCTCCATTAAATGGTATGAAGATGGCACCCTGAACCTGGCGGCGAACTGTCTCGATCGTCATCTCGCCGAGCGCGGGAACGAGACGGCCATCATCTGGGAAGGCGATGACGCCTCGCAAAGCAAACATATTACGTACAAAGAGCTGCACCGCGACGTGTGCCGCTTCGCCAACGTCCTGCTGGAAAAGGGCATTAAAAAAGGCGATGTGGTTGCTATCTATATGCCGATGGTGCCGGAAGCGGCGGTGGCCATGCTGGCCTGCGCGCGTATCGGCGCGATCCACTCGGTGATTTTCGGCGGGTTCTCGCCAGAGGCGGTTGCGGGCCGTATTGTCGATTCCAGTTCAAAACTGGTGATCACCGCCGATGAAGGCGTGCGCGCCGGGCGCGGAATCCCACTGAAGAAAAACGTCGACGAAGCGCTGAAAAACCCGAACGTCAAAACGGTCAGTAACGTCATCGTCCTTAAGCGTACCGGCGGCAAAATCGACTGGACCGAGGGGCGCGACCTGTGGTGGAGCGACCTGATTGAGAACGCGAGCGATCAGCATCAACCGGAAGAGATGAACGCAGAAGATCCGCTGTTCATTCTTTACACCTCCGGCTCCACCGGTAAGCCGAAAGGCGTCCTGCACACCACCGGCGGCTATCTGGTCTATGCGGCCACCACCTTCAAATACGTCTTCGACTACCATCCGGGCGACATCTACTGGTGTACCGCCGACGTGGGCTGGGTTACCGGACACAGCTATCTGCTGTACGGCCCGCTGGCCTGTGGCGCAACAACGCTGATGTTTGAGGGCGTACCAAACTGGCCGACCCCGGCGCGTATGTGTCAGGTGGTCGACAAACACCAGGTCAACATTCTCTACACCGCGCCAACGGCGATCCGCGCACTGATGGCGGAAGGCGATAAAGCCATCGAAGGCACTGACCGCTCTTCATTGCGCATCCTCGGTTCCGTGGGTGAGCCAATCAACCCGGAAGCCTGGGAGTGGTACTGGAAGAAAATCGGCAACGAGAAATGCCCGGTGATGGACACCTGGTGGCAGACCGAAACCGGCGGCTTTATGATCACTCCGATGCCGGGCGCCACGCAGCTGAAGGCCGGTTCCGCAACCCGCCCGTTCTTCGGCGTGCAGCCTGCGCTGGTGGATAACGAAGGCAACCCGCTGGAAGGCGCCACCGAAGGCAACCTGGTGATCACAGATTCCTGGCCGGGTCAGGCGCGTACCCTGTTCGGCGATCACGATCGCTTCGAGCAGACCTACTTCTCGACCTTTAAAAACATGTACTTCAGCGGCGACGGCGCGCGTCGTGACGAAGACGGCTATTACTGGATAACCGGGCGCGTGGACGACGTGCTGAACGTCTCCGGCCACCGTCTGGGCACCGCTGAGATTGAATCGGCGCTGGTGTCGCATCCGAAGATTGCCGAAGCCGCCGTGGTCGGTATTCCGCACAACATCAAAGGCCAGGCGATTTACGCCTATGTCACCCTGAACCACGGCGAAGAGCCGTCGCCAGAGCTGTATACCGAGGTGCGCAACTGGGTGCGTAAAGAGATTGGCCCGCTGGCGACGCCGGACGTGCTGCACTGGACCGACTCGCTGCCGAAAACCCGTTCCGGCAAAATTATGCGTCGCATCTTGCGCAAAATCGCGGCTGGAGACACCAGCAACCTCGGTGATACCTCAACGCTCGCGGATCCTGGCGTGGTGGAAAAACTGCTCGAAGAGAAGCAGGCCATCGCGATGCCTTCCTAGTGTTTTCTCCCTCTCCCCGTGGGAGAGGGCCGGGGTGAGGGCATCAGACCGCCCCTTCCTCCCCTCACCCTAACCCTCTCCCCAAAGGGGAGAGGGGACTAAAAACAAACCTACCTTACCTTTGGAGACTCTGTGATGAATAACGATATTTGTCAGCAGATAGAGAATAGTGCGCACTACAGGGAGCTCGTCGATAAGCGGCAACGGTTTGCCTTCATCCTTTCCATCATCATGCTGGTTATCTACGTCGGCTTTATTCTGCTGATCGCCTTTGCCCCGCACTGGCTGGGCACCCCGCTGCACGAGGGGACCAGCGTGACGCGAGGTATTCCGATTGGCATTGGCGTGATTGTGATTTCATTCCTGCTGACCGGCGTCTACGTCTGGCGCGCGAACGGTGAGTTCGATCGACTTAATAAAGCGGTACTGCAAGAGGTAAAAGCATCATGAAGAGAGTTCTGACGGCGCTCGCCGCCACGCTTCCCTTTGCCGCCCACGCGGCGGATGCCATTACCGGCGAGGTCCAGCGCCAGCCAACCAACTGGCAGGCCATTGTGATGTTCCTGATTTTCGTCCTGCTGACGCTGTACATCACCTACTGGGCGTCGAAACGCGTGCGCTCCCGTAACGATTACTACACCGCTGGCGGCAACATTACCGGCTTCCAGAACGGGCTGGCGATTGCGGGTGACTTTATGTCCGCCGCCTCGTTCCTCGGGATCTCCGCGCTGGTGTATACATCCGGCTATGACGGCCTGATTTATTCCCTCGGCTTCCTCGTCGGCTGGCCGATCATCCTGTTCCTGATTGCCGAACGCCTGCGTAACCTGGGCCGCTATACCTTCGCTGACGTGGCCTCCTATCGCCTGAAGCAGGGGCCGATTCGCACCCTCTCCGCCTGCGGTTCGCTGGTGGTGGTGGCGCTGTACCTGATTGCGCAGATGGTCGGCGCGGGTAAATTGATCGAACTGCTGTTCGGCCTGAATTACCACATCGCGGTGGTGCTCGTTGGCGTGCTGATGGTGATGTACGTGCTGTTCGGCGGCATGCTGGCAACCACCTGGGTGCAGATCATCAAAGCCGTCCTGCTGCTGTTCGGCGCCAGCTTTATGGCCTTTATGGTGATGAAGCACGTCGGGTTCAGCTTCAATAACCTGTTCACCGAAGCGATGGCGGTCCACCCGAAAGGGGAAGCGATCATGAGCCCGGGCGGGCTGGTGAAAGACCCGATATCCGCGCTCTCGCTCGGTCTCGGCCTGATGTTCGGTACCGCGGGCCTGCCGCATATCCTGATGCGCTTCTTCACCGTGAGCGATGCGCGTGAAGCGCGCAAGAGCGTCTTCTACGCCACCGGTTTCATGGGTTACTTCTATATCCTGACCTTTATCATCGGCTTTGGCGCGATCATGCTGGTGGGGGCGAACCCGGCGTTTAAAGACGCGGCGGGCGCGCTGATTGGCGGTAACAACATGGCGGCGGTGCACCTGGCGGACGCGGTGGGCGGTAACCTGTTCCTCGGCTTTATCTCCGCCGTGGCCTTCGCCACCATTCTTGCGGTAGTTGCTGGGTTGACGCTCGCCGGCGCGTCTGCGGTGTCGCATGACCTCTACGCCAACGTTATCCGCAAAGGCGCGAGCGAGCGCGACGAGCTGAAGGTCTCGAAAATCACCGTGCTGGTGCTGGGCGTCGTGGCGATTCTGTTAGGCATTCTGTTTGAGAAGCAGAACATCGCGTTTATGGTGGGGCTGGCCTTCTCGATTGCGGCAAGCTGTAACTTCCCGATCATCCTGCTCTCCATGTACTGGTCGAAGCTGACCACGCGCGGCGCGATGATTGGCGGCTGGCTGGGGCTGCTGACGGCGGTGATCCTGATGATTCTGGGCCCGACCATCTGGGTGCAGATCCTCGGTCACGCAAGCGCTATCTTCCCGTATGAATACCCGGCGCTGTTCTCGATCGCCGTGGCGTTTATCGGCATCTGGTTCTTCTCGGCCACCGACAATTCGCCGGAGGGTAACCTGGAGCGTGAGAAATTCCGCGCCCAGTTCATCCGTTCTCAAACCGGCCTGGGCGTTGAGCAGGGCCGCGCGCACTAAGCCTTTCTCCCCGGTCATTCTGGCCGGGGAGCTTAAAACATCACCCACGCCACCAGCGGCGCAATCAGCACCATAACCACGCCTGACAGCATCATTACCAGGCTTGCGACAACGCCCTCCTGCTGCCCCAGCTCATACGAACGTGCCGTGCCCGCCCCGTGCGACGCCGCGCCAAACCCCGCCCCTTTCGCCATCCCTTCCCGGATCGACAAGCGCAGGAACAACATATCGCCGACCGCCATACCGAACACACCCGTCACGACAACAAACAGCGCCACCAGATCCGGCTGCCCGCCGAGCGGTTTAGCGGCCGCCAGCGCAAACGGCGTGGTTACCGAACGCACGGCCAGGCTGCGCTGAATTTCATCGGGCAGCGTAAACAGCCGCGCCAGCCAGACGGAGCTACAGACCGCGACCACTGTGGCGGTGATCACGCCCGCGCTGAGCGACATCCAGTGGCGTTTGATAATCGCCAGGTTGTCGTAAACGGGGACGGCAAAAGCGATGGTCGCCGGGCCGAGCAGCCACAGCAGCCAGTGGGATTCGCCAATGTAGTTCTGCCAGGAGATATGGCCGAAGACCAGCATCAGCACCAGCAGGATCGGCGTGAAGACCAGCGGCATCAACGGCAGGGCGTGAAAGCGGCGATACAGCCGCTTGTTGGCGAAGTAGATCGCCAGCGTCGCAATCAGGCACAAGACGCTGATCTGAAAATTAGTCATGTTTGTGCCTGCTGATTTCAAAGCGATACACTTTATCTACCACCCAGGCGGTTGCCCCCAGCACCATCAGCGTACTCAGCGCGATAACCGCAAAGATTCGCCAGCCGTCCACCATCAGCAGCTGCGCATAGTTCACCACCGCCACCACCGCCGGAACAAAGAACAGCAGCATCTCCGCCAGCAGCCAGCGCGCCCCGGCGCGCACCCAGTTAAGGGGGATCACGCGGCACAGAATAAGCGTCAGCATCAGCAGCATCCCGACAAGATTGGCGGGCAGCGGCAGATGCAGCCAGCCGACAAGATATTCCGCGAAAACAAACAGTCCCGCGTAGAGCAGTACCTGCACCGGGACCTGGAGTCGTTGCACAACGGCAGGCGTAACACGGCTTAACGCCACGGCCATGGGGGTTTTCCTCAAAAATGAGACGAGGCGCCAGTATAGAGAGCGCACGGTATGGACTGAAATGAATTAAAATCATCAAAGGTATAGTTTCGAGGAATAATCATGGACATAAGAACGCTGCGCTATTTTGTCGAAGTGGTTCGTCAGCAAAGTTTTACCCGCGCAGCGGAGAAGTTGTTTGTTACCCAGCCCACCATCAGCAAGATGCTGAAAAACCTCGAAGATGAACTGAACTGTACCCTGCTGATCCGCGACGGGCGCAAGCTGTTGCTGACCGACACCGGACGCGTAGTATTCGAACGCGGGCTGGCGATTCTGGCGGAGTTTCGCCAGCTGGAAGCAGAGCTGGGCGATATCAATCATCTGAAGAAAGGTGTGCTTCGCCTCGGCATTCCGCCCATGGTGGGGATGATGATGGCCGGGCCGATTAGCCTGTTTCGCCAGCGTTATCCCGGCGTTGAGCTGAAGATTTCGGAGTTTGGTGGGTTAACCGTCCAGCAGGCCGTCACCAACGGCGAGCTCGACGTGGCAATGACCGCCCTCCCCGTTGAGGAAGAGAGCGGTCTGGCGACGCTTCCGCTCTTTAGCCACCCGCTGTGCGTGCTGGTTCCCCGCTCCGGCGACTGGCTGAAGTTAGACTCGGTGAGACCTGAACTGCTCGGCGAGCACCCTCTGCTGATCTATAACGAAGACTTCGCCCTCAGCCGCCAGCTGATGACGCTGTTTAACCAGCATAACGTCAAGCCGCGCATAGCGGTGCGCAGCGGACAGTGGGATTTCCTGGCGGCGATGGTACAGGCCGGCGTGGGGATTGCCATCCTGCCGCAGCCGATTTGCGAGCGTCTGGATAAAAACACGCTGCGCTGGATCCCGCTGGAGAGCGACCTGCACTGGCAGCTGGGGATGATCTGGCGTGAAGGGGTGTATTTATCGCAGAGCGCGCAGGCGTGGCTGCAGTGTTGTGAGGGGTTTTGGGTGCCCTCAACCTAACCTCTGGGCCCGATCGGTTCCCTCTCCCCTATGGGGTGTACGGTCCGGGGACATGGTAGACAGGTGTTCGGGGACATGGTGAACACTTTTTAACACCCTTTACCCATGGTGATCGACTTTTTCTTCAGGTCGATCCCCCCCACTTTAGTGCTGTACCACCACACTTCATAGCAGCCATTTTCCTCCGTCTCCTTCAGCCCGACCCGCTCTCCCCTGAACGCCTTGCCTGCGCCCAGACTCAGCCCTTTCACGCTCAGCTTGCCGCTGATATCCACTTTCCTGACCATCACCCCTTCATCGTATTCCGGTGGCGTTGTGTTACCGCTGTACTGCCGCGCTGACGGCTGATACCGCGAGGCCGGTACCGCCATATCCAGCGCCTCGTGCGGGCGTTCAAGGTTGTAGACCGTCCGCCAGTGGTCAAAGGCGCGCTGCAGCTCGCTGTCCGCGAACCATTTTCCCTGCAGCACTTCGGCCTTCAGGCTGCGGTGAAAACGCTCCAGCTTGCCCTGCGTCTGCGGATGATAAGGCCGGGAATGACCCACCCGGATACCCTGGCGCATCAGCCACAGCTCCAGCGCCGTCCAGGTACCGGTGGTGTCGCCCCACGGTGAGCCGTTGTCCATCGTCATCCGGTCCGGCAGGCCGTAGCGTTCAAACACGCTAACCAGCTGCTGCTGCACGGTCTCGCGCCGTTAGCCCAGCGCTGAAGCCACTTGTAGCCGGTGGCAGGTGAAATGCCGTAGTGACGGCAGAGGTAACGGATGTTCGCCCCGTCCTGCGAGGCGAACAAAACAAACCCGGTACGTAATGACATGGTATCTCTCGCATCCCAGGGCATAAGCGACTCCATAAACGGGTTCTTATGCCTTAGTTGTAAGTGTCTACCATGTCCCCGAACAAGTGTTCACTATGCCCCCAGGTCGTACACAATATGACCATCTGAAATTAGTAACATGCTGATTGTTATTGTGAAGACGCAAGGGAATGCGCTCTCTGCCTAACGTAATCATTTAATGTGTTTTTATTAAAGTGTTTCTTTAATAAAAA
This sequence comes from Enterobacter sp. E20, assembly GCF_000801755.2. Lineage (NCBI taxonomy): Bacteria > Pseudomonadati > Pseudomonadota > Gammaproteobacteria > Enterobacterales > Enterobacteriaceae > Enterobacter > Enterobacter sp. E20. The sequence goes on along the minus strand of NZ_CP012999.1, from coordinate 351,898 downwards.
CATATTTGACTTTCTGACTTTTACGCACTCACGCAGTTTTACCAGTGTGGGTGTTCTGGAGGCTCTTTAGTGAATTCCATTGAAAGACAAAAAATGTAATGCGGATGCTGGGCATCGAAAACGGCTCTGCCTATTCAAAGTCCTGCCGAATCCTTATAGATCAACTTTTTCCATTGGATGCATCCGATAAACAAGTCGCTCAAAGGATGTACAGAACTGAAGAGTTTGCTAAATGGGAAGCAGCTAATTCACCCAAAAAGAATGGCTCATTGATCAATGCTTCTATTGATGAATTATGCCGCCTGGATTCAAGAAAAAACCGCGTCTCAGTAATAAAATCCGTCCGAGAATTAATCATAAAACTGGCCGCGAGTGGACTAAGCCTCGATAGAATCGTTGAGCACGTCCGCACCTCAACACAATGGGAGCAGCAGCTCCTGGACGAAATAAAAATTGCCCATGAAGCGGTAATCGCTGAAGAACGCCGCCGACTAGAACGGGTTGAAAGAGGCAAGAAAGTTGCTCGCATGCCGCGTGATATGAGGCTTAGGGCATGGAAAGTGATCCGCACCCGAACAGTTCAACATGAAGATAAAACAATTCTGGCTCAACATTTAAGGAATCAAGAGCGTTATTTCCTCGAAATGGAACGCTTCGCCAAGCAAGCCCAGGCTTATATCGATGAAGATAAAGCAAGTATCGAGGCAGCCCGTATTCAGGATGAATACAGACGCCGCCGCCAGGCTGAAGAGCGAGCGCTCAGGGACAAGCTGAAAGATGCCCGACTCGAAGCTTTAGAGAAAGAAATAACATTAGAGGAAGCACAGCAGTTTGTCCGGGAAAATATCCCTCACAACGCTCGCAGCGGTTTCCGTGAGTGGTTCAAAAAAGAATATGGTGGTGACCTGAGTTGCCTTATGGCAGCAGCAAAGGAGTTTATTGCTTTGCAGGGTGAAAAGCCCGCTAAAGACATCAAAGATAAGGTTATAGCTCGCCCATTCGGGACTGACATTCCCATTGAGAACTTCAATAGCGTTCACGCCATGATGCAGGAAACCGGCACTGGGAATGATGCCGATGCGCGCCAGTTCCGCTTGGCCGTAAAAGATCAAGGTGTAGCTATTTGGCCGGATGATGATCCTCGCAAGAACTCACAAACGGCACTCGATGGGCGTCGCTGGGAAGTGCTTCTGCCACATTTACGGCCAGTAGACGCAGAGCTTGATGATTATGTGCCTGAGAAACGTAAAGGCAGACGTGCGGCTTATGGTGCCTTATCACGCCCTGACCAGAAAGCTTTCAGCGATAGTGTTTACGACAATTGCTATGGGCAAGGTGTAGTTACCGGTGCCCGCTCGCGTAGACGTTGCGAAGCAGCCCACCTTGTTGAACATTGTAAGGATGGTGTTGACCACTGGAGTAATGGTCTATGGCTAAGTATAGACATCCACCGGCTGTTCGACGCAAATCAGTGTGCGATTAACCCTGAGACTCTTTGTGTTCATTTCACACCTGACGTCCTGGCTGAAGATGAAGATCTAAAAGGGCTGGAGGGTCAGTCGATAGCAATGACCAAAAAACCAATTAACGCAGCATTCCTTTGGGCGCGCTGGGAAGTATTCACATCAGGCGATTGATTGCATAGTTTTGTGCGGCACTGAGTAAAAGATTCGCAGATTTTCAATTTATCCATTTTAATCATAAAACTTTTCATTTATGATATATTTTATATTGAATTTAAGAGTGCGTTAAAATGCAAATTGAAATTTATGAGTCTACCTATAATCGCCTTGCCGCATTGGTTAAAGGCTTTGAGACGCCTGATGCTGTGATTAACCGTCTTATTGATGCTTTTGAGACAGACCAGAATAAAAGGCCAGAATTGGTTTTCAACCCTTCAAATGAAGATGATTTCAAACGCGCTGTTCTCCAGCATAATCAAATCAAAGTTGAAATGTTTAAATCCGATGGCACTTGCGAACAGGGCACATGGAACGTTCGTGCTATCTCTGAAACCTCTTCACTCCGTGCAAACATCTGGAGTGGTTATCTCCGGGGCTGGAAAGAAAAAGGTATCGTGCGCGCAGTATTCACTGTTGTGGAAGACAGCTCAAAGCCTGAACCACAGGAAAGCGTAAAATGGGGCGAGTACACCATTAGCCGGTTAGAGAGTGGGTCAATCATTGTTGAATGCGATGGGAATGCTGTTCCAGTCGTTAAACCGGTTCTTCGTCGCGTGGCCGAGGCTCTGGGCATCGATCAGAACAACTCAAATGGCAATCCAATGAATACTCGTCAGCTCGGCGGCGAAATCATTAAAGCCTTGATGACAAAAGCTGAATAAGGACACTTTATGCTCGGCGTTAACTTCCATCCATTCGTTGGCGAAAAATACTATAACAGCCGTTATGGCGCGCGCGTCATGGTGCTGGGAGAGTCGCATTATGGTGACGGCATTGATAGCGCTCCAGACTTCACACAATATGTGATCCAGGAGCATGCGGTTAAGCCTGGCCTCCCATTCTTTACCAAGCTCACCAATGTGCTGCGCGGTTCTGTCGATTGCCCTACAGAAGAAGAACGGATCGAAACATGGAAGCACGTCGCCTTCTATAACTACGTGCAGGAATTTGTAGGGGAGAGCGCACGTATCGCGCCTACAACCGCAATGTGGAAAGCCTCTTATGCACCATTCCTGGAAGTGGTGCGTGAGCTGGAGCCGAATGTAATCGTAGTTCTGGGGTCCAGGCTTTGGGATAACGTTCCGAATCTACCACCTGAATACCCTACTGAATGGTGCAGCATCATTCACCCTAGCTCGCGAATGGCGTATGAACCATCTATGGCCGCATTGGCAGAATCATTAAGGAAGGTTGGTGGTGTGTATCCGCGCCGGGAAACAGCCGCTCTCTGAAACTCTTTCCCCCGCCTTCCGAGAATATTACGGCTAACGCAAAACGGCTGCGGCAATGGCAATGGCAATGGCAATGCAGCATCCCATGCCTGCCAGGAAAATGAGCATTGCGGCTCCCGCAGGCGCGTCTATCAGCTCCAGCCATGCACGGCCAAAAAAACGCCCCACCGGATTAAGGCTTTCTACTCGATGGCGGCGTTCTTCTTTGCGTCTGGCGCGCGCCAGCCCAGCCTGCGCATTGAGCCTGTTCGTTTCGCTCATCAGATCCAATGTTTCGCGTATTTTGTTGATGTCGCTATCCGCACTCATGATCGCCACTCCATTCTGGCTTTGTCGCCATTAGTCGTTCGCGGCCTTCCTGGTTCTGCGCAGGCGCTTCGAGCTGGGCGGTAAAATCCTCGTAGCTTGCGGCATCCACGACAAAAACGGATTGGTCTAATTCTTCTTCTACCGAACGGAATTCAGCATCTGAAGCTGTATTAACGTGCATAAAATCACCCGGCAAAATGTTAAGGGTATATCTTATCGGCTGAAAGACCATTAATACCAATGCTTTTGAAATGGAATTTAGCGGAAATGGTTGGCGAGAAAACTTGCGAAAGCGGGACGCTGCCACCGGCGACCGTTAATCAGCACTCCGTTTGCATTCAGCGCAGCAATAGTCTTTCTGTGATCGATATTTTTGCGCCCGGATGCGAGCTGTCTCGCCATGATGAACTCGATCACCGCCTGTTTTTCGCTCTCATCAATCGGCTGGCTTTTACCATATCGGATGTAGGCTGGGCCAGGATTAGCGCCAGGGGCGGGTGGCTCGCGAGGTGGGGTAGGGGGAGTAGGTAACACTCCGTCCAGCATAGCCCGAAACAGCAAACAAGGCTCCCCATCTACAGTTCTAACCTCGGATTTGATCCTCTCAAACTCACTCATCCCATTTTCACGGATGTAACGGCCAGCAATCCATTCAGCCTTTGATATGCGGTCAAAGTCTGCGTCTGGATCGCCATATTTAATAAACCAGGCGGCAAGGTAGATGTTCAAAGTCAGTCCTACTAAAAGCAGCCCAGCACGATGGCTGGGCTATAAAGATGATCATTGGAAAGTTGTAGGATTCCAAGCAAACCCCACGATGCTAGCCCAGATGTCCGGCACAGATATCATACCTCTGCATCTAATCGTTCTTTTTTAACGACTCCAACTAACTCTCTGAAATCATTGAAGCCTACAGTAATTGATTTACCCTCATTTGCACGGTCAGGGTTTGCGAACTCAAGAGATCTCTCCATTAATGACATTAAGGGATGTTTTTTTGAACTAATATCACTCAGAACGGCATCTGCAAATTCTTCTGTAAAAGCCACCTGATTGTAATAAACATCGTCAATATCTTTATCAGCAGGCTTTTTCTTCGGATTTTGTCGGAACCTCTTTAAAAGGCTAACACCTTCTGCTGGCGTGTCTCCTACCAAAAGACGTACTGCCTTGAAGTATCGAGCGCAGGAATTATGGGAACCATCAATCAACTCGTTTAGCATAGAATCAAGCTTAGAGCCTTCTTGGATACTTAGTATCTTCTTCAGCAAATCCATGCTGAAGAGATTCATATAAGCAATGTCGAAGCCACTATCAGCAGAAATGATTAAACAACGTAAGGAGTCGACAGTATTTCCTATCTGATCGAAATAGGCTGCCATATCGTATGCTGCACCAATATGCCCTCGATTATGAGCTAAGGTTAACCACGATAAGCATTCCTCTTCTTTTCCATCACTTAGCGCAGTAGCAATGAAATAGGTAGAGGCAACATGGCCGTTATCAGCAGCGCGAAACAGAGCCATCGATCTTTCGTTTACAGAGGCATCCTTTTTCTGGCGAAGAAGGTAGGGAATACAGCTATCGTTGATAGCTTTTTTTATGCCCTCGATGGACTCATCCCAGTCGTAGCCATATTCACTCTTAAAGGATTGCTTTAGATACTTCATAAACGTCATATCACGTTTATTTTCCAAGGCTTCATACTCTGCGTTTTTGGCGGATTTGTATTCGCCAACAGTCATATCCGGGAGGCGAATATCATTGGTGTATATCTCAAACAAAGCCTTAGAAGCATCACCGTACCTATGATTTAACCATCCTCCAAACTGAAGCCCATAAGTATGCCCATTGTGTGAAATTTTCGTAACGCTTGACTTAGCCATACTCTCTCTCCTTTTTTAGCTATGAGTACGTTCGCAGTAACCCATAGCGGCAACCAAAGCCTGCTCCCAGGACATACCCGGATGCTTTTCCATGAAATCAAGAGCGACGTTGATGAGAAGGCGTTCAGAGCCTAAAGAGCCAGAATTGATCATTTTCTGTTCTTGATCGATACGTGTAAGGGCGCGGCCTTTAATTTTGCGACTCGCAGGGACAGGAAATTTTGGTTTGTCAGACATAGTTGCCTCCGTTTGGTGAGAGGCAGAATTGAGCAAGCGCAGATTCGCCTCTCACAGATTAAAGTGAGATAGTGAATCCGTAACTTGCTTTCGCGGGCATACGAATAAGGCCGTTTTCAACGATACATGAAACGGTAGATAGCGGCAAATAAAATTGCCAGCATGCGCTGGGATTTAATGGTGCTCATTGATTAGGCACATGGTCAACCCGGCAAGCCGGTTTCTGTTGCGGAGTAGAGGCCCCGCCATGTTTACGTCGCGCCTATTGCGAATGACTATTAGTATGTTGTAACTATACCATTATTACCTCGTTTTGACAGGGTGGCTCTTGCTGCGCGCAAGTCCTTACGGCAGAATGCGTTCACCAATTTACTGGCAACCGGACGCGATTAAGTGACGATTAAATATCTGCGCATGATGAAGGCTGAAACTGACCAGCTCCCCTGATTATTCGCGGCGAGCGTGATTGCCTGGCCGTGCGCACATTCGTCATGGTTGATGAAACCACCGAAGTTGAGAAGAACATTGATGTTGTTCTTGATACCAACGGCCACTTTATCCATCTGGCACAGGGTATTTCGCTTACCATTCCACCAAAGACGAACATCCCTCCGTTTTTGTTTAAACCGAAGAGAGCACTTACGTGCTATAGCCTCAATGGCGCTGCCCTGGATGGAAATGAACACTTAATGTTCATTGAGGATTCCGAAACGCATGCTATGATTGTTCCAAAGTACGATATGCACATCCTGGAATATGAGAAACACTTAGAAGCAACCCGCCCACTTTGGGAGGTTCAAAATGATGATGAAGAATAGAGTTAACTACGAAAAAGCAATTAATCAGATGGTCGCAGATGGGGCGAGCCGCCAGGCTCTCTTTGCCTTCATTAACGGCATGGTTGATGGTTATGGTCGTGAAGGTGGCTCCCTTGCTTTCAACATCCTGAATGATGTCCTTGATAACGATCTGCCAGAAGATGTTGAAGATGCCGTTGTTGACGCTCTGGAAGCCCTTAGCGGCCAGTGTAACCGCATTTGCTGGATAGGCTCCGGCGATTATCATCTGGCACCGCAAGCCGCATAATGAACGAAGCCCCTTAAAAGGGGCTTTTTAGTCTCTGCCAGGCGCGTAGTCGCACACCTCTCCAGCCTACCAGCACCCTCTTAACGCTCAAATCCTCATCCAGCGCCAGCCAGTGAATGCCTTCAAAAGACAGCTCATAGGCTATGCGTTCTGCGGATGACGCCTGCGCCAGACACGAACGGGACCGATCATGCTTCCCAGCTCCGCTCTCGCCGGTTCCGCAACTCGGCCACCGCCAATGTGATTTCTTCCAGATGTTCGGGCATGGCCGCAGCACCTCCGGCAAAGGCCAGATACTCGCCAATAGTCTTATAGGCTTTGTGCTCCAGGGCTTCGCACGTTAGCGCCATCAGCCCCGTTTCAATTCGCTTCCCGGCCTTAATTGTGTCTGCCAGCTTGCAGCCCTGCTCACGCAGAATCATCAACGCATCATTGTAGTCGTGACCTGTAATACAAGCGGCCAGTAAAAGGGGGCTTCGGTTGTTATCGGTAAGATGTTTTAGGTGTTCAAAAGCCATGAACTATCCTCAGTGACGGCCATAGAGATCCCATTTACGCAGCACAATACGCTTGGGTAAGCGCATACCATTGCATCACGCTTTATGCGGCAGCATTAAACTCCGTACCTTATTTCTTTCTCGCGTCTTTAATCATTAACGTGGGCAATCACGCGTTCAGCCAGGGCTTCATCATCAGAATCGCCCAGCAGATGACTTTCAGCCATTTCTTCCAGCTCCTGGATTATTTCATCTGCGCGCTAAAAGGCTGCGCCAGAGCTGCGCCACATTACTTCGTAGCGTTTACTTTGTCGGTCGAGATTGAATGCGAGACAGAAGCCTAAAGCGGCCAGAAAAGCGAGAAACCAGAGTATATTATTTCCTGCGCGAATGCTTATGTGGCAAGCAGTATAGCGTCTGGATTGCCCTACAAGGAAGAAGGTTATGCAGTAGGGAAGGCGATGCGCGCCGCCAGAACAACGTGTTCCATGTTCTGGTGTGTCGGTCGGAAGCCAATTCGATCTAAAGTGTCAGGAGAAATGACCGTATCTGGGTCACCCCAGATGGTATCGCTAATTTGTTGTAGGGATTCGGCTGCGCCCGTGTACGCTTCTGGCTCATCACCGATCATGCGATATTCCAGGTTCTCGCCATGAATTTCCATGACGTTTATCTTTACATTGTCGTTTTCAGCCATCAGCAGCCAGATAAACATTCCACCTGCGGTCTGGCGAACATCGCTAACAATAACCCCATAGTGTTCCATGACGGTTTGATAAGCATGTTGCGCAAGTTTGACGCTACGGAAATCTTCACCAACGAATGCAGAAACAACCTGCGGGATACGCGCAGGGAACCCGCCAGGTGGGACCAGTTCGAATTCAAAAACAAAATTCGCGGAGATTTGACCCGAGGTGATATGGCGGAGGTAAAGACGAGCTATGCCATCTTCATCAGAAAGGATGGCTATATGCTCGTCGCCAGCGTCATCAATGATATTGGCAAACTCCAGGCAAGCATCATCAGGTTCAAGCCAAATGAGATTCTTATCGTGCCCGTCGATTAGCCGTGGTGACATTGCGCCGTGTGTTCCATTCCATTGAGTTGAAACAGTTCAATCGCGCGACGACCGAAATCACTCAGATTCATCTTCTTAGCAAAGGCTGAATCTTCTTGCTTGGTGACTTTTTTGCGGCCATCAGCTTCAAGTTGCACAACAACGACTGGTTCGACGCGCTCACGACAGCCAGCATCGCGCCAATTCTCATGAACGACAATCAGCAGAGGGCGACTTTTACGGGTCTTGTTTGAGCGTACTTCGAATTTACCTTGAACGCCGGGTACGCCAAAACTCCCTAAAAGGGCATAGTCATCAGCGATAGTGAATCGAGTATGTGTAATCATATTCACCTCCAGTGTCCAAAGTATTCTTAGTATTCATTGGGATACCGAAAACCTTTGTGGTGCAAGCGGTTGCCAGTTTAAGCATGATAATAATAGTATACTATTTTGCAACTTTTTTGTTTAGGATTTCGCCGTAAGGCGGCGTGGAATGGGCGGTCTGCGGGATTTATAGCTTTAATATAGCACCCGCATAATCGTGGCCTTTCAGTGAGCTCTTATTTTGGGCATGTCGCCCTTCAGGAAGGAACGAATCGAGTTGTCGATAATCTCGCGTGTGAGCACCGGCTCTGCCACGACGATTTTTAAACCGATGCCGCCACGATAGCCAAGGTGGACTTGATAGCCGCACTGAACAGGTGGGATGGTGTCACGGGCGATCTCCGCCTCGCGTTTACTCAGGTATTCAGAAAACGTCACTCCACCGAATTGAGGGTAAGTGCGGCTAGGGTCGTTGATTCGCTCGATATCGAATTCCACGGTCTTCTCAGCTTCGCTAAGGAGCGCGTAGGCTTCATCGAACGCGATACCCTCCACAATGTCCGCGCGCGCCAGCTCGGCGGTGATGATCTCCGCATTCAATTATGTGGCGGAGTCTTTGTCCAGGAACAGAATGTCGCTCCAGATCCAGTTATGCCCTTCTGCTGGCTCACAGTCATCATAGTGCAGCCCTCCGCAGCGGTGGCGCTCACGGTGGATCAGGGTCTCGATGTATTGGGTGCGCGCGCGACGCTGGCGGCGTGAAAGAGAGGTAAATACCTTGTGTTTGCAGGTCATGAATTGCTCTGCGCATAAGTCGCTGGGAAGAATCCAGCCGCGCAGTTTACATAAGCGCGGGGAGTAACGCCAGGGGAAACCCGCACAATAGTGTGGGTTTCGGCTACCCATCAAGCCAGCATGCTCGCGCGCGCAACCTTAGGCCGCTTATCAACCCAGCGTTTCGGAATACCGCGTTCACGTTCTGCGGCAGCTAAAAACTTCATCAATTTTACATCGCTTGTGATGCCGCACATGTTAAGCAGCTTCACCAGCGCCGTGTTGTCCTCCACTGGAGCCACAGCGAACGCTGCAGGCGCTGCTTCCCATTGTTGCAGGTCCAGCCCTTTCTGGGCGTCCGCATCATAACAAGCCAGCACGAAGGGGATCATATGCGCATCGCATTACGCATCAGGAGCTGCGCCGTACGCCGTAGGCTTCGAAACTGACGGCGTGGGGCGACTTCTTTATTTCCAGTGACGGCGTACCGTCCGTACATTAATTCCCAGCTCTTTAGCTATTTGCTCTTGTGTCATTCCCTGTTCTTTCATGCGCTGCACGTCCTCCCTGGTGCCTGTAGCTACCGGACGGCCAAGCCTCTTACCTTCAGCGCGAGCGCGCACTAATCCTGCCTTGGTTTGCTCAATCAATTTATCGCGTTCAAACTGCGCAAAGACGCTCAACATGTTGCGGATCATCTTCCCTTCTGCGCTTGCCAGATCGATTGCGCCAATGTCTAATGAGTGAACGGAAATACCAGCAGCCAGCAGCCAGCAGCCAGCAGCCAGCAGCCAGCAGCTTATCAATGGTCTGTTGCACGTCGATATTGTCACGGCCTAAGCGGTCGATTTTGGTTACTATCAGGCGGTCGCCTTTCTCTAGCTTATCGAACAGCGCATTGAACTTGGGGCGCTTGGATGCCTGAACCGAACCACTAATTACTTCTTCCACTATTCGATGCGGTTCTACAGCGAAGCCAGAATTGGTGATCTGGATAACCTGGTTGACCGTGGTCTGTTCAGTGGTAGACACGCGGCAGTAAGCAAAGACCCGGCTCATGAGTTGAAGTCCAGCACGATTGGTGCGCTGCGCATTTCAGCCGGTGCCGCAGGCACGGGATAGCGAGGGTCGGTCATGTAATGCAAAATCTGGGAACAGAGTGCCGGATCTCCACCCTGTGATTTCACGTCCATCAGCAGCCCTGAAACGTCATATTTGAGGGCGATATGGCAAGTCTTACCATGCTCTATACCCGCCATTGCACCGCTCATGTATTCGCGCATTTGCTGGGCGTACTCGTTGGGGGTGGTCGCGGCGGGATTGTGCTGCGCGTTGTAGTTTTCGCGGCCTTGATGGGCGCACCCCACCAGGAACAGGACTGCGGCAATGGTGATAATGCGCTTCATAGTGTGGTTCCTTTCGAACAGGACATTTAACGTGAGGGCATATCAACATGCAGGGCATAAATTACAAAAGATATATTGATGCCCTGCTTGGGCGGGGATGTTTTTACAGGGCTTTTAACGGTCGTTTGATGCCCTGTCGTAGCGTGATGGTAAATTAGCAGACATTGAGGCGCAGGGAGTACCCTGCGTTGCCCTACAAGAAGGAACCTTTTATGAGCGACCAATCCATCACCACTGCCGACGATGAAGACCGCCAAGCCCGAAAAGCAGCCGCTAGGGTGTTTTACGAAAGCAACCCGAAGGCGACCGTGCCGGATGTTGCAAAGCAGTTTGATTTATCTATTGCTGGTCAGCAGAGGAACGCTGGCGAGCGGTAGAGGTGAAGACGCTCACCGGCCTGCCGAAACGGTCGGTGGCTATTGTTAAGCGCGCAATGAAGTTTAACGGCGGGGAGTTGGATGACGGACAGCTTCGCGCCCTTGCCATGCTCGCGCATCACAAAGAACGCAACCGGGTGGCATCAATCCTTTCCCGTGATTTGCGTCTGACGCTGAATAAGCTCACCAACCAGCGCAATATCCCAGGACCGGCTTCAATGGAGGAAGTGAAGAAACTGGCCTTGATTGCCGATGCCCAGAAGAAAATCAGTTCGGAGCTACGGCAGATCTGGCGACTTGATGACGGCGTGACCCCGATGATTGACGATGGGATCGGTGCAGCCATCGACGCTGCGGAAGTAAAACGCCAGGCTATTTCAGCGCTGCCAGACATGAAGCCTGCGGATAAGCTGTATTGATCGCAGGATCTAACCATTACCCTAATCACGAAAACACGATTTTAACAGAAATTTCAAATAGTTAAAAAGATCGCGTTATCTCAGCATTCTTTCCGAAACGCCAACTAAGATCGCACTCATTTCCAGGTGCATCCACAGCACAGCCAGTTAACCCACCATCCTTGTCTCATAGACGTTATCTCCGTATACAAGAGTAACCCTTACTGAAGCAAGTAACCCACGAATAACCCGGTTTTTCGGTCTGGAGCACGCACCACTGTACGGTCCGGGGACATGGTGAACACTTTTTAACACCCTTTACCCATGGTGATCGACTTTTTCTTCAGGTCGATCACCCCCACTTTCGTGCTGTACCACCACACTTCATAGCAGCCATTTTCCTCCGTCTCCTTCAGCCCGACCCGCTCTCCCCTGAACGCCTTGCCTGCGCTCAGACTCACGCCTTTCACGCTCAGCTTGCCACTGATGTCCACTTTCCTGACCATCATCCCTTCATCGTATTCCGGTGGCGTTGTGTTACCGCTGTACTGCCGCGCTGACGGCTGATACCGCGAGGCCGGTACCGCCATATCCAGCGCCTCGTGCGGGCGTTCAAGGTTGTAAACCGTCCGCCAGTGGTCGAAGGCGCGCTGCAGCTCACCGCTGTCCGCGAACCATTTTCCCTGCAGCACTTCGGCCTTCAGGCTGCGGTGAAAACGCTCCAGCTTGCCCTGCGTCTGCGGATGATAAGGCCGGGAATGGCCCACCCGGATACCCTGGCGCATCAGCCACAGCTCCAGCGCCGTCCAGGTACCGGTGGTGTCGCCCCACGGTGAGCCGTTGTCCATCGTCATCCGGTCCGGCAGGCCGTAGCGTTCAAACACGCTGACCAGCTGCTGCTGCACGGTCTCGCGCCGTTCATCGGTACAGTGTGTGAGGCACAGGGAAAAACGGGAGTGGTCGTCCAGCAGGGTGAGCGGATGGCTGCGGCCACCGCCAAAGGAAAAGTGGCCCTTAAAATCCATCTGCCAGAGGCGGTTCGGCGCGTCGTGTTCGAAGCGGCCCGTGCCGGGAATGCCCGGTGAAGCGCCCGGCAGCAGACCATGGCGGGCCATCAGGTTATGGACGGTGCTGAAGGCGGGCATGCGGTGCCCCTGGTCTTCGAGCCAGCGCTTAATCTTGCGGGCTCCCCAGCGTTCATGACGGTCATGTGCCATGCGCAACAGGGCTGTAATGTCGTCTGACGAGCGGTTCGGGGAATGACGGGGTATGCGGGGGCGGTCCTGAAGGCCGGACGGGCCTCCCTGAACCCAGCGCTGAAGCCACTTGTAGCCGGTGGCAGGTGAAATGCCGTAGTGACGGCAGAAGTAACGGATGTTCGCCCCGTCCTGCGAGGCGAACAAAACAAACCCGGTACGTAATGACATGGTATCTCTCGCATCCCAGGGCATAAGCGACTCCATAAACGGGTTCTTATGCCTTAGTTGTAAGTGTCTACCATGTCCCCGAACAAGTGTTCACTATGTCCCCGGATCGTACATGGGGCCAGGGTGAGGGGCAAAAGCGCGCTACTGATTCTCTATCAACAGCGCTTCCAGCAGGTCCAGATCGTGCAGCAGCTTTTGCAGCGTTTCGTTGCTGATCTGGCGCGTGGCGCGCAGATGGTACAGCTCGGCGCGCTCGGAGCGCAGCGCCGCCAGGCGGAACCGGCGCTCCAGGTTCTCCTCCTGCAGCGAGCTTTCCACGTCGTTACGCCCGTCCGCGCGGCGGCGCAGGTTACCAATCACGCGGGAACTGACTTCCGTCAGCAGCTGATTATCGATGTTCTCTTCCGCATCCGCGGCCAGACGCTCTTCCATCTTCTGAATCGCGACAATTGCCACTTCGGCGGTGGCCGCCCGGGCAATACGCTCCTCTTTATGCTGCTGGGTCGAATCACCGGCATCAATATGCTGGAGTAAAATCGGCAGCATAATCACGCCGACAAACAGGGAGAACAGAATCACGCCCGCCGCCAGGAAGACCAGCTCGTAGCGCGCCGGGAAGACGTCGCCCGTGGGCAGCAGCAGCGGAATGGAGAGCACACCGGCAAGGGTGATCGCCCCGCGTACGCCCGCAAAAGAGGCGATCAGCAGCTCACGCGTTGTCCACGAGCCGAACTCCATCGGCTTTTTCTTCAGGAAACGTACGCTGAAGTTTTTCATCGTCCACAGCCAGCCGAAACGCACCAGCATCAGCGCCATGTAGATCAGCACGATGTCGGTAAACAGCATCCAGACCTCAACGTTCGGATCGGCTTCGGCCGCCACCAGCGAGGATTCCATAATGCCCGGCAGCTGCAGGCCCAACAGCAGGAACACCATGCCGTTAAAGACAAATTCCAGCATGGCCCAGGTGCTGTTGGCACGCAGGCGCATGGCCAGCGGCGCGCGGCGCATTACGCCGGAACGGGTGATGGTCATCCCTGCCGCAACCGCAGCCAGAATGCCCGACACGCCGATATGTTCGGCAATCAGATAGGAGGCAAACGGCAGCAGGAACAGCAGTACGATCTGCGTAGCGGGTTCATCGCCGCCCCAGCGGCTGAGGAAGCGCAATGAGCGGCCGTACAGCCAGCTCACCACGAAGCCCGCCAGAATACCGCCAATCGCCACCTTGAAGAATTCCAGGGTTGCGCCGCCGATGGTAAAGACCATCGTGCCCATCGCAACGGCCACGGCAAACTTCAGGGCAACCAGGCCAGAGGCGTCGTTCATCAGCGCCTCACCCTGTAAAATTCCCATGATTTTCTTCGGAATACGGCCTTCACCCACAATGCCGGACAGCGCCACGGCATCGGTTGGCGATAGCACGGCGGCCAGCGCAAAGGCCGGTATTAATGGAATACCCGGTACCGCCCAGTAGATCAGAAAACCAATCCCGACGACGGTGACCACCACCAGCGCCAGCGCCAGGCCGAAGATCTCGCGCCCGTGCTCAAGGAATTCTCGCGTGGGCGTTTTCCAGCCATCGGCAAACAGCAGCGGCGGGATAAACAGTACGAGGAACAGTTCGGGGTCAAATTCCACGTGCAGGCCAAACGTCGGCCACGCCAGCAGCGCGCCGATGGCAATTTGCATTAATGGCAGGGGGACCTGAAAGGGCAGTACGCGTGTAACCACCCCGGATAGCGAGACCACAAGGGTCATGATGAGTATTGTGAAGAAGATTTCCATGCGTTCCCTGTTTGCTGTGTTGCTTATGTACTCCGGAAGGCGTCGTGCCTTTTATTCTATCTTCTCCAGAGTAACGCAAAAGGCAACAGGATGAGTCCTGAAAATAAAAACGGGCGGCCTGAGCCACCCGTTTTCGCATCAATGGACAACTTAGATTGCCCAGCCGCCCGCGTAGAACGCTACCAGCGCAACGGCGATAATCACGGTGCCAACGTTCAGCTTGCGCCATTCACCGGAGACCAGACGACCAATCACCAGCGACGCGAAGCCGATCATAATGCCGGTCACGATGTTACAGGTCAGGACGATGAAGACCGCGGTAATCAGGCCAGACATCGCGTCCACGAAGTCCGCAAAGTCGATTTTCGCTACGTTGCTCAGCATCAGCAGGCCAACGTACATCAGCGCTGGCGCGGTCGCATACGCCGGAACCAGATAGGAGAGCGGAGAGAGGAACAGGATCAGCATGAACAGCACGCCGACGGTGATCGCCGTCAGGCCGGTTTTACCGCCTGCCGCCGTACCCGCTGCGGACTCGATGTACACCGCCGCAGGCGCCGCGCCCACCAGGCCGGAGAAGACGCTGCTCAGGGAGTCAGTGGTCAGCGCTTTGCCGCCATCAATAATCTGACCGTCTTTATCCAGCAGGTTCGCCTGACCGGCCACCGCACGAATGGTACCGGTCGCGTCAAACACGGCGGTCATCACCAGCGCCAGCACGCTTGGCAGGATCACCGGGTTCAGCGCGCCAACGATATCCAGGCTGCCAATCAGGGAGTTGCCTTTGTCATCGCTCAGCGACGGCATAGCGAAGATACCGGAGAAGTGTACGGTTGGATCGAAAATCAGGCCGACAATAGAAACGCCGATAATGGTCAGCAGAATGCCGCCAGGCACCTTCAGTTTTTCCAGACCGATAATCACCGCCAGACCGATCAGCGACATGATCACCGGGAAGCTGGCGAAGTGGCCCAGCGCTACCGGCAGACCGTCCAGCGGGTTCTTGATAACCAGACCGACGCCGTTGGCGGCGATCAGCAACAGGAACAGGCCGATACCGATACCGGTACCGTGCGCCACGCCCTGCGGCAGGTTGCGCAAAATCCAGCTACGAATGCCGGTCGCCGAAATCACGGTAAACAGCACACCCATCAGGAACACGGCACCCAGCGCAACCGGTACGCTGATGTGCTGACCCAGCACCAGGCTGAACGCGGTAAACGCGGTCAGAGAGATGGCGCAACCAATCGCCAGCGGCAGGTTCGCCCACAGGCCCATCACGATGGAGCCCACGCCGGCCACAAGGCAGGTCGCCACAAAGACAGCCGCTGGCGGGAAGCCTGCTTTGCCCAGCATGCCCGGCACAACGATGACGGAATAAACCATCGCCAGAAACGTTGTCAAACCGGCAACAATTTCCTGGCGCACGGTGCTGCCGCGGGCCGAAATTTTAAACATGGCGTCAAGTGAACCGCCAGTACGCGCAGATGGCGTAGACATAGAAAACATCCCCTGAGAGTTTTTTAGGAAGTCCGTAAGCGAGGTGGAGACGCCACTGCCAGCTAAACGTCAAATCCTTGTGTTGCGTTTGCGACGAAAGGGCGTCACAAAAAAAGCAAACGTTTAGCTCCGCGCTTACAAACGGGTGGTCAAATTAAGGCAAACGATTATCTAGCGTAATCCCCGCCCTTTTCAACTGAACTTTATCGTTTTTCGCTAAAATTCACTTATGGCGCTGAAGAAATAAACAGAGGATGCGCAAACGTTATCGTCTATGCGCAATTTGTTTACATTTCAGTCCTCGCCCGGGATAGATAACGGTCCCCCCTGTTCCAGGGTTCTTTGCCAGCCTGGGGTGTTCTCAACTTTTGTCTTCCACGCCTGAATATGCGGCAGATTAGCGATACCGCCGCGCGCCAGCAGCGCAAAGATCGGGAAGCTCATCTGGATATCGGCCATGCTGAGCGAATCCCCGGCAAACCAGCTGTTTTCGGCAAGATGTGACTCAATAAAGCGCGCATGGGTTTCCAGTTGACGGTTGAGATACGCTTTCTGCACCCCCTGCCCCAGCGCTTTGCCCAGGGTTCTGATACCAAACGGCACCGGCGGCTTGCCGAGGCTGTTGAAGACCAGCTTCATTAACAGCAGCGGCATCAGCGATCCTTCGGCGTAATGCAGCCAGAAGCGGTATTGCACCTTATGCGACGGGTCTAAAGGCTTAAGGCGTGACTCGGGATCGTACGTTTCCTGCAGGTACTCCAGGATGGCGCCCGATTCCGCAAGGATCAGTCCGTTATCTTCGATAACCGGCGATTTGCCCAACGGATGCACCTTTTTAAGAGCCTCCGGCGCCAGCATGTTCTTTTCGCGCTGGTAGTGAACAATCTCATAAGGCAGGTCAAGTTCTTCCAGCGCCCAAATCACGCGGTGCGAGCGCGACTGGTTAAGGTGGTGTACCGTGAGCATGGCTTTCTCCTGTTATTCATACTTTTTAACTATAGAAAATTGAACAACACCGCGAAAAAAATTCGTCTAAAAAACGGTCGGTGAGGCTGGCGAAAAAACGGGTCTTGCATAGAATTAAAGTGTCAGCACAATCCGGAACCTCCCCAACCAGCTCGACACTGAGGGGTGCTGATGTCGGGGGAAACCCTCCCGTGAACCAGCGGGATAGAGTGAAAGACAAAGACCGGGAAAAACTAAAGCGCCCTTATGTGGCGCTTTAGTTCTTTATTATGCTTTTTGCCGGCCGCACAATCTCATTCCTCTTCCAGCAACCGCGCCCCCGTCCCCTGCTCGCCCAGCCTGTCGCCGGGGTTACGCAACGGACAATCGCTACGCGACAGGCAGCCGCAGCCGATGCAGCCATCCAGCTCGTCACGCAGCGCGACCAGCGTATGAATACGCCTGTCCAGCTCTTCACGCCACTGGGACGACAGCTCTTTCCATTCTTTCGGGCTAAGCGTATGCCCTTCCGGCAGCACGCCAAACGCCTCGCCGATCGTGGCCAGGGGAATTCCGATTCGTTGCGCAATTTTGATAATCGCCACGTAGCGGAGCACGTCGCGGGTATAGCGACGCTGGTTGCCCCCGTTGCGGATGCTTTTAATTAACCCTTTGCTTTCATAGAAGTGGAGCGCGGATACCGCAACGCCGCTTCGCTTCGCCACTTCACCGGGGGTTAACAGCGCTTTAATGCGCGGCAATCTCTTTTCCATAAAACCTCTTTACCTCAAGTTAACTTGAGGAATTATACTCGCCCGCAGAGAAAACGACGAATTAACCGAGATAGTTGTATCTACAGAGGGGCAACCTTATGTCGCATCAGCAGATTATTCAGACGCTTATTGAATGGATTGATGAACATATCGACCAACCGTTGAACATTGATGTGGTCGCTAAAAAGTCGGGCTATTCGAAATGGTATTTACAGAGAATGTTCCGCACGGTCATGCATCAGACGCTGGGCGAGTACATTCGCCAGCGCAGACTGCTGCTGGCGGCGCAGGCGCTACGCTCAACGCAGCGGCCCATTTTTGATATCGCGATGGATCTGGGCTATGTGTCGCAACAAACCTTTTCCCGCGTGTTTCGCCGCGAGTTTGACCGCACGCCGAGCGACTATCGCCACCAGTTGAATTAATCGCCCTCAGTGCAAAGGCTGCTGCTGCCAGGTCATAAATTCCTGGGGCGGCATCGCTTTCGCGAAGTGCCATCCCTGACAAAACTGGACGCCGCGCTTCAACAGCCAGCTCACCTGCTCTGCCGTCTCCACCCCTTCCGCAATGGTTTTCAGCCGCAGGCTTTGCGCCATCTCGATAATATGCTCGGCGATCAGGTGGCTGGTACTGTTGGTCGTTAAGGTATCGATAAACGATTTATCGATTTTCAGAATATCCACGTTCAGCGAGTAGAGGTTGTGCAGGTTCGAGTAGCCGGTACCAAAATCATCGATCGCGACTTCATAACCCGCCTGACGGAAAGCCTGAATCACCGGGGTGGTTTTTGGCACATCGATAAAACCGCGTTCCGTCACTTCTATTTTGATTTGCTGCGCACGGACGGCGTAGTGGCGGGCCTTGTCGGAAATCATGGCGATCAGCCGCGAGGAGTGGAAATCCGTGGCCGACAGGTTAATCGAAATATAGAGATGCGGATGCTCGGCCAGGAAATGGCCCAGATCGTTGAACACCTCCTCAACGACATAGTCCGTAATCCGCTCGCTCATTCCCTCATTTTCCGCCAGCGGGATAAACTCAGCCGGGCTCATCACCTGCCCGTTAAAGCCAGGCCAGCGCAACAGCGCCTCCGCGCCCACACACTGATTATTCTTAATATCAATAATCGGCTGATAGTGGACGCAAAGCTGTCGTTTGTTCAGCGCGCGGTGCAGTAAGCGCCCCGGCGAATTAAGCTCACGATGGGTACGCGACCATACCAGCAAAATAATAATGCTGCAGATCATGCCCAGCGGCAGCGTCAACGTCGCCTGGTGATAAAGCGTTTCATAAAAGCGTTTATTCGATGTCGAGACAATGGCCGCAATCGGCCTTTTGGGGGATGTTACGATCGTATAAAAGCGGTTATCTTTTTGAAATACCGATTCCTTATCCCGAATCATCGAATTTAATAAAGAAACATTGGCTTTCTGGCTGACGGAAAAGAAAGCATTGGTTACCGTGTCGTACACACCCCAGGAGAGAGAATGATCCGCGGACATGACTTCGC
The DNA here is from genome assembly GCF_000801755.2 of Enterobacter sp. E20. NCBI lineage: Bacteria > Pseudomonadati > Pseudomonadota > Gammaproteobacteria > Enterobacterales > Enterobacteriaceae > Enterobacter > Enterobacter sp. E20. Next base: position 332,688 of record NZ_CP012999.1, on the reverse strand, counting down.
TGTATGAAAGCGGATTGACGACCACCACATAATTTCCGCGCTGCATATATGTCATTTTATAGCCAGTATAAAATGGGGTATCGCGATAATAATAGATAGCGACGTCAGGTTTGCGCGTGTAATTAGCGACAGGAATGGCGTAGGGGTGATCCGGTGTAAAAACGGTCGAACAAAGAAAATTCTGACCTTCAGCGTAAATTAAATCGGCGACAAACAGGCGACCACGAACAACGTTCAGCATATATTGACGGTGTCCCGGCGTGCAAAGCTCGCCCTGATATTTTACCGCCTCGTCCCTGGCCAGCTCAACCTGTTGAATAACCAGCTCTGTTTTGTCTAAAGCCAGTTCAGCAAATGTGCGTAGCTGGGCGCTTGTTTCAGACACGGCACGCAGTTGGGCAAACCATAGCGCAAGCATCACCGGCAGCATAACTACCATGATGATCCCTACCACCCTGAGCATTTTGCGCCGCGCGCTACGATTCATTTCCCGCCCTATATCCCTGCATGTTGTACGCCTGTAGTACTTAAGGCCGGATGCTTTGTTAAACAGGTGATTACGTTGCATGAATCATGCGAAGTTAGCAACTGACTTTTAGTATTAAAAATCTTAAATTTCGTTATGCCGATAATATTTTCCCGTAAGTTAAACTGTAAGTATTCGTTCCGTTTCAATTAAGGAAAATAATTATCCAGCCCGTCAGGCAGACGGGAAGATAACACAACAGACAATCGTTGATTAAGCCAAACGTCTGACAGCATGAAAAAAGTACAATTTCATCATGACGTTTTATGCTATTTGCTCTGAGGCATTGTGTCCGTTGATTTATAAATAGTCAGCCTACACCACAATATTTTGAGTATTGGCGGAGAATAACGCCCCTCTTATAAAAACTCAATTTGCGCTATCCCCACTTGCCCGAAGGGCATTTTCGGCAAGCTGTGGCTCCACCTCCTCGTGCGCCGAAGGCAGAACCAGCCCGCACAATAGTCTTTTCTGAGGAATAAAATCCTCTTTTTTGATTGCTCAGACACTGGCGAATAAATCAACAAACGTGATATAGTTCACACATATTTTGTAACGAGAAACACCGTTTCATTCAGTTCGTCTGTTTTATAGAGGATGGGGTTTATGGCAACCATTACTACCAGCATGGTTCTCCTGCGCTGGCCTTTGTTGAGTGCGGTACTGATGTTTCTAGCCAGCACGCTGAACATTCAGTTTCGTAAATCTGACTATGCGGGTCTTGCTGTCATCAGCACCCTGCTGGGGCTGGGTGCGGCCTGCTGGTTTGCAACGGGCCTGCTTGGCATCACCCTGCTGGATATCGCCGCCGTCTGGGAAAATATTAAAGTGGTGATGGTTGAGGCGATGAGCCACACGCCGCCAGACTGGCCGATGGTGATTACCTGATCCCTGACGGAATAAAAAAACCCAGACGATAGTCTGGGTTTTTTGTTTTCAGCACGCGGAAATCAGAACGGAATGTCGTCGTCGAAATCCATTGGCGGTTCGTTAGACGGCGCCGGAGCAGACTGCTGCTGCGGACGAGACTGTGCGCCGCCGCTGAACTGGTTGCCGCCCTGCGGCTGCTGAGGCTGACCCCAACCGCCCTGCTGCTGGCTCTGACCGCCACCTGCCGGTGCACCACCGCCCTGACGGCCACCCAGCATCTGCATGGTACCGCCCACGTTGACCACGACTTCTGTGGTGTACTTCTCAGCGCCGGCCTGATCGGTCCATTTGCGGGTACGCAGCTGGCCTTCGATATAGACCTGAGAACCTTTACGCAGATACTCACCGGCCACTTCGGCCAGTTTGCCAAACAGCACTACACGGTGCCATTCGGTCTGCTCTTTCATCTCACCGGTCGCTTTATCACGCCAGGATTCGGAAGTAGCCAGCGTAATGTTGGCAACTGCGCCACCACTCGGCATGTAGCGTACTTCCGGGTCCTGGCCCAGATTACCGACGAGAATCACCTTGTTTACGCCTCTGCTGGCCATGTTCGTGTCTCCTGAATACGTTTCTTAATAGTGTAAACGCGCGAGTGTACCATTTCCACGCGGCAATTTGCATAGTTGCGTAGTCGGTTCAGAAATCTCTCGCGGACTCGACATTGTTACACAACCAATCAGAAAATGCATTCCAATACTGTATATTCAAACAGGTCAAATTGTGTCATAATTAGCCGTTTCTGACAGCCGTTTGTCCTTCAAACAAATCAGGCAATCCGTGTTCCAACCGGGAAAGGTGAATGGATAAGATCGAAGTTCGGGGCGCCCGCACCCACAATCTCAAGAATATCAACCTCATAATCCCTCGCGACAAACTCATTGTCGTGACCGGGCTTTCGGGGTCTGGCAAATCCTCACTGGCTTTCGACACTTTGTATGCCGAAGGACAGCGTCGTTACGTTGAATCGCTCTCTGCGTACGCGCGTCAGTTCCTGTCGCTGATGGAAAAACCGGATGTCGACCACATTGAAGGGTTGTCCCCTGCTATCTCTATTGAGCAGAAGTCCACCTCGCATAACCCGCGTTCAACGGTCGGTACCATTACCGAAATTCATGACTACCTGCGTCTGCTGTATGCCCGCGTGGGTGAGCCGCGCTGCCCGGACCACGACGTCCCGCTGGCGGCCCAGACCGTAAGCCAGATGGTGGATAACGTGCTGTCGCAGCCGGAAGGGAAACGCCTGATGCTGCTGGCGCCGATCATTAAAGAGCGAAAAGGCGAACACACCAAAACGCTGGAAAACCTGGCAAGCCAGGGCTATATCCGCGCCCGTATCGACGGCGAGGTGTGTGACCTGTCCGACCCGCCAAAGCTGGAGCTGCAGAAGAAGCACACCATCGAAGTGGTGATTGACCGCTTTAAGGTACGCGACGATCTCGCCACGCGCCTGGCGGAATCTTTTGAAACGGCGCTGGAACTCTCTGGCGGCACGGCCGTGGTCTCCGACATGGACGACCCAAAAGCGGAAGAGCTGCTCTTCTCCGCCAACTTCGCCTGCCCGATTTGCGGCTACAGCATGCGCGAGCTCGAGCCGCGCCTGTTCTCATTCAACAACCCGGCGGGCGCGTGCCCGACGTGTGACGGCCTGGGTGTTCAACAATATTTCGATCCGGACCGTGTGATTCAGAACCCGGAGCTGTCGCTGGCGGGCGGGGCCATTCGCGGCTGGGACAAGCGTAACTTCTACTACTTCCAGATGCTGAAATCGCTGGCGGAGCACTACAAGTTCGACGTCGAAGCCCCGTGGGCGAGCCTGAGCCCGAACGTGCACAAAGTGATCCTGTTCGGTTCCGGCAAAGAGAACATCGAGTTCAAGTATATGAACGATCGCGGCGATACCTCCGTGCGCCGCCACCCGTTCGAAGGGGTGCTGCACAACATGGAGCGCCGCTACAAAGAGACCGAATCCAGCGCGGTGCGCGAGGAGCTGGCGAAGTTCATCAGCAACCGCTCCTGCGCCACCTGTGAAGGCACGCGTCTGCGTCGCGAAGCGCGCCACGTGTTTGTGGAAAACACGGCGCTGCCGACCATCTCAGACATGAGCATCGGCCACGCGATGGACTTCTTCAACAACCTGAAGCTCTCTGGCCAGCGCGCGAAAATCGCCGAAAAAGTGCTGAAAGAGATTGGCGATCGCCTGAAGTTCCTGGTGAACGTCGGCCTGAACTACCTGACGCTTTCCCGCTCGGCAGAAACGCTCTCCGGCGGTGAAGCCCAGCGTATCCGTCTGGCAAGCCAGATTGGCGCGGGTCTGGTAGGCGTGATGTACGTGCTGGATGAGCCGTCCATCGGCCTGCACCAGCGCGACAACGAGCGCCTGCTCGGCACGCTGGTCCACCTGCGCGACCTCGGCAACACGGTGATCGTGGTCGAGCACGATGAAGATGCGATCCGCGCGGCTGACCACGTCATCGACATTGGCCCTGGCGCTGGCGTACACGGCGGCCAGGTGGTCGCGGAAGGGACGCTGAAGGACATCATGGCGGTGCCCGAGTCGCTGACCGGTCAGTTCATGAGCGGCAAGCGTAAGATTGAGGTGCCGAAACAGCGCGTAGCGGCAGATCCGGAAAAAGTGCTGAAGCTGACCGGCGCGCGCGGCAACAACCTGAAAGACGTCACCCTGACGCTGCCGGTTGGCCTGTTTACCTGCATCACCGGCGTGTCCGGTTCCGGTAAATCGACGCTGATCAACGATACGCTGTTCCCGATTGCGCAGACGGCGCTGAACGGCGCGACGCTGGCCGAGCCTGCGCCGTACCGCGACATCCAGGGTCTGGAGCATTTCGATAAAGTTATCGACATTGACCAGAGCCCGATTGGCCGTACCCCGCGCTCTAACCCGGCAACCTATACCGGCGTCTTCACGCCCGTACGTGAACTGTTTGCCGGTGTGCCGGAAGCGCGCTCCCGCGGCTATACGCCAGGACGTTTCAGCTTTAACGTGCGCGGCGGCCGCTGCGAAGCGTGCCAGGGCGACGGCGTGATCAAGGTTGAAATGCACTTCCTGCCGGATATCTACGTGCCGTGCGACCAGTGCAAAGGCAAACGCTATAACCGCGAAACGCTGGAGATTAAGTACAAGGGCAAGACCATCCACGAAGTGCTGGACATGACCATCGAAGAGGCGCGCGAGTTCTTTGACGCCGTCCCTGCGCTGGCGCGTAAGCTGCAGACGCTGATGGACGTCGGCCTGACCTACATTCGTCTGGGGCAGTCGGCCACCACGCTATCCGGCGGTGAAGCGCAGCGCGTGAAGCTGGCGCGTGAGCTGTCAAAACGCGGCACCGGTCAGACGCTCTACATTCTGGACGAGCCGACCACGGGCCTGCACTTTGCCGATATCCAGCAGCTGCTCGAGGTTCTGCATCAGCTGCGCGATCAGGGCAACACCATCGTGGTCATCGAACATAACCTGGACGTGATTAAAACCGCGGACTGGATTGTCGATCTCGGCCCGGAAGGCGGCAGCGGCGGCGGTGAAATTCTCGTCTCCGGTACGCCAGAGACCGTTGCAGAGTGCGAAGCCTCGCACACCGCGCGCTTCCTTAAACCGTTGCTGTAATTGTCACACGGAGAGTTGCTGTCGGGTGGTTTCCGGCAGCAGCTCAACCGCCTGCTGATAGGACGCGTCCACCAGGTAGTAAATCTGCGAGCCAGGAATCGATCCATCCAGATAGACGGTGCTCCAGTGCGCCTTATTGAGGTGCTTGCTCGGCCTCACGTCATCATGCTGTTGACGTAGCAAATCCGCCAGTTCAGGGCTGGTTTTCAGCGACGCCGCCGGACGGCCTTCCACCTCTTTCACCATCGCAAACAGCACATCTCCCACTTTTATCTGCGTGGCTTTCCAGTCGCTATGAACGCTCTGCTCCGCGCCGGGCTTGCTCATGCAGTACTGAAGTATCTCCGAAATTGTCATCTTTATTCCCCTTGTAGCGTGGCGATAATTTTACGCGAACCACCGTGAATGCGATGCTCTCCCAGCCAGATCCCCTGCCACGTACCCAACAGCAGTCGGCCATTGTGAACCGGCAGCATCAACGACACGCCCAGCAGGGAAGATTTAATATGGGAAGGCATATCGTCCGCCCCCTCATAGTCATGCTCGTAAGGCGCGTTGTCCGGGACGCTCTTCAGAAAATGGTGCTCCATGTCGGACCGGACGGTAGGATCGCAATTTTCATTAAGCGTGAGAGAGGCTGACGTGTGCTGAAGCAGCAGATGCAGCAAACCCGTTTTCACCCGCGACAGGTCGCGGAGTTGCCCGATGACTTCATCCGTCACCAGGTGAAATCCGCGTGGTTTAGCGCTTAAGGTCAGGGTCTGTTGGTACCACATGTGCTGCTCCGTGATGAAAGATGAATCTTTCTAAGTGTGCAGCAAGAAGACGAAAGGTAAAACCCGCAGCAGCGAGATTTGATTAAAAAAGAGTCAAACACGCTGCTGGGTACTTAATACTCCGAGTTGACGATCACCTCTTCGCCAAACTTTCCGGCCATCGGAAGCGGTCGATAGGTCGAGTTAGAGGCACGTAACACCCTGATCCCTCTGGCTCCCACGTCATGCGCGGCGGTGATGTCGTTATCCGAATCGCCGTAGAATACTTTGATATTTTTCTTTTCCAGCCACTGGGTTTTGGTGTTTTGCCCCTCTTTGTCACCGGCAAAAATGACCGGGTTCATGCTGGTCGCCGGGATCTGGAAATCATCCTGCAGCGTTTTAGAGACGGTTTCCGTTTTGGTCTGACTACGGCCGGTAACAAAGTAGATGCTGTCACCGCGCTTCACGTGCATAGCAATAAGCGCACGGGCAACCTCTTTCGGGATGCTGAATTCGTCCCAGCCGTTATTCATTTTTTCCCAGAATTCCGGGTTCTTCAGATACGCTTCGCTGTCGGGTGAATACGTTTTCTTCCCGCGCCAGAAGCCGGGGCTTGAGAACAGCACGGTATCGTCAATGTCAAAACCCACGGCCATTGGCGCGCGGCCGATCAGGCTGTTTTCGATTTGGGCCACGGAAACCCAGTGAATGGGTGCCTGCTCGGCAAGAATGGCGGCGGTGGTGCCGGTGTAAAGCGGCGTCGGGGCAGAAGCTCGCGCCACGACGGCGCTGTTAAGCGAGAACAATAAGCAGGCGGCGCTGAGCGCCAGTGTGATCTTGCGCATATTTTCCCCTGAATATTCAGTTTGTTATCGTTTTAATTTGAGCGGATGGTCAAAAAACTATCCGACCATAACCCCAGCGGGAGGTGAAGGGAAGGAGTTTTTGCTTATGAAGCGGAATAAAAAGAAGACGATCACAGAATGCCGGGCAACGTATTTGTGCGGCCTGATGCCCCCACCCCAGCCCTCTCCCACAGGGAGAGGGCTGGTTGGTAAGCGCTTACATTACAGCAGCAAACGCCTGCGCCACGCGATGAACGTTGCTGGCATTCAGGCCCGCCACGCACATACGGCCGCTGGCGATCAGGTAGACGCCGAACTCTTCCCGCAGGCGATCGACCTGCGCCGCGCTCAGACCGGTATAGCTGAACATCCCGCGCTGCTTGAGCAGATAGTCGAAGTTATGTCCCGGCACGGCCTCTTTCAGCACGTTAACCAACTCCTGACGCATGGACAGGATGCGCTTACGCATCGCTTCCACTTCGGCAAGCCAGGACGCTTTCAGCTGTTCGTCACCGAGAACCGTCGCCACCACCTGCGCACCAAAGTTTGGCGGGCTGGAGTAAATGCGGCGCACCGTCGCCTTCAGCTGGCCGAGCACGCGACCCGCCGCTTCGGTGTCTTCACAGACCACGGACAGACCGCCAACGCGTTCACCGTACAGGGAGAAGATTTTAGAGAAGGAGTTACTCACCAGAGCAGGCAGCCCGGCGCTGGCCACGGCGCGGATGGCGTAAGCATCTTCTTCCATGCCCGCGCCAAAGCCCTGGTAGGCGATGTCGAGGAACGGAATCAGGTCGCGGGCCTTCAGTACCTCAATCACCGCATCCCACTGGGCGTTGGTGAGATCTGCCCCGGTCGGGTTATGGCAGCATGGGTGCAGCAGCACAATGCTGCGCGCCGGCAGGGTGTTCAATTTTTCCAGCAGCGCTTCAACGCGCACGCCGTTCGTTTCGCTGTCGAACCACGGATAGGTCGCCACGTTGAAACCTGCGCCCTCGAAGATCGCAACGTGGTTTTCCCACGTCGGGTCACTGACCCATACGCCTGAATCCGGGAAGTATTTTTTCAGGAAGTCTGCACCCACTTTCAGCGCACCCGAGCCGCCCAGCGTCTGGATGGTCGCCACGCGTTTTTGCGCGAGCACCGCGTGATCGGCACCGAATAACAGCGGAGCGATGGTGTTGCGGTAGGCGTTTAACCCTTCCATCGGCAGATAAAGAGAAGCACCGTGTGGAACAGCGTTCAGACGCGCTTCGGCTTCGGCAACGGCTTTTAATTGAGGAATGATGCCATCCTCGTTGTAATACAGACCGATGCTGAGGTTCACTTTGTCGCTGCGAGGATCTTCTTTGAAACGCTCCATTAAGGAGAGGATAGGGTCGCCGGCATAGGCGTCAACTTTCTGAAACACGCGATGGTTCTCCGGAATTCGATGAGGCAGGGATTTCAACAATAAACCGGAACATCACTCAACACCACCCCTTAAGATTATCCTGCGATCGGCATAGGTTTTTTGCGTCCTCTCGCCATGACATTTACCCAATATTTTCCCCTTCTCGCTTTCCGTAATGTGGCTCCTGCGCAACCGCGCATTCACTGATTCAAGGAGTTCCCATCATGGATTCACAATTTATTGGTTCAGTTATTAACGCCCTGCCGCTGGAACATATGATCGGCGGTCCGCTGCAGGCGATGATCAAAGCACAGGTCCAGGCGAGCAAGGCCTATACCGACTTCCTGCTCTCAGTCTGTATTAAAGACGGCAAAGCTGTCGCGATCGAGTTCGATTACGACGAAACCGTGGTAGACGAACAGGGGGTCAATAAAGGCAGCGTGACTCGCAAGATGAGTATTCCGCTCCTGGCGGCGGTCACCCACCCTATCATCTGCATTGAGGACGGCACTATCGACTTTGAGCTGGAAGTGAGCCAGAGCGAAGCCAGTTCCAGCAGCACCGAAGCGGAGGCCTCCGTGGAAGCGTCCGTCGGCTGGGGCGTTTTCAAAGCGAAAATGACCGGCAAGGTCTCCCATAAATCGGAGCAGACCCGTTCGACCGATACACGCGCGAAATATTCCATTCATACCCAGATTAAACGCCAGGAGCCACCTGAAGCTCTGCAGCGCGTGATTGATTACCTGACCAACGCCAAAACCAAGCCTGTCGCCGCGCAATAATCTTCCACGCCGCGACATACGTGCGATTCCGTAACGCAGGGGCTACCCGGGTAGCCCTTTTTCCAGGAGCGAAATATGTCTTTTAAAAAATGGCTGCGCGGCGGCAAGGATGAGGAGCCGGAAAACAGGGCGGGCAAAGAGGATGAAGGCACGCCACCGGTACAGGAAAACACGCCTCCAGCGCCTCCAGCCGATATTCCCGGCGTGCCGATCTCGCTTGAAGATATCACGCGTGGGATGCAGTACGCGGCCACTGCGGCCAACGAACTGATTGCTCAGCAGTATATGAAGGCATTGGATCCCTTTTTCGAACCCGCAGAAGACGGTTCGTTAATTCCACGCACGGTACAGCTGGCGCTGGATGAAAAGCACTACTTTGACCTGCCCTTAGTCGCGCTTTCGACACCGCGCGGGCTGATGCTGGAAAAGATGAAGGTCAACCTGACGATCCGTACGGAAGGCATGCAGGCGCCTTCCCGCCAGTCCGGTGAAAACGAATTTGGCCGCTTTCACGTCAGCCTTTCGCCTTCCAGCGATAACAAAGGCGGGCGTGACAGCCGCCACGTCGATGTAGAGATGCAATTTACCGCACTTGAGCCACCGGAAAGCGTCATGCGTTTGATTGACGAATACACCAACAAGGTGATTCCCCGCCCGAAAGCAGAGGAGACTCCGTAATGCAAAAAAAACCAGAACGTACAGGTGACAAGGGCATTCAGCTTATTTGCCAGTTTGAAGGGCTGAGGCTGGAGCGTTATCGCGATGCCGTAGGTTTATGGACCATCGGCTACGGCCATTTGATCCTCAAAGAGGAGATGGAAAAGCTCACCAAAATTACCACCGGTGAAGCCAAAGATCTGCTGCGCAAAGATCTGAAACGCACCGAGGACGGCGTGAAAAAACTGCTGAACAGCGCTTCGACACAGAACCAATTCGACGCGCTGGTTTCGTTCGCCTTCAACCTTGGCGTGGGCAATTTAAAGAAATCAACGCTGCTCAAAAAATTCAACGCAGGCGATATCCAGGGCGCCGCACTGCAGTTCAAAAGCTGGAATAAGGCAGGCGGTAAGGTTTTGACCGGGCTTACCCGACGCCGCGAGGCGGAAATGAAGCTATTTCTTAGTTAATTCAACAGGAAAATTACAATGAAACCACTATCCATAGTGAAAATGGCCGTACTGTCTGTTTCGTTATTCAACGTGTTACAGGCAACCGCCGCCATGCCAACCTGCGAAGAGGAAATAAAGGAAGCCAACGCCTTTTTATCTTCTCAGGGTATGGTGCCCGTCAATAACGTGACCGATCTGGCGACAACGCTTCGTCATATAAAAAATTTTGGGCGCCTGCCCGACCGCTATATCACCTCGGATGAGGCCAAACGCCTCGGCTGGTCGGGAAGTGAAAGCGAATCGCTTTGGGGTCTTAAACCCACCAATCAAAAATGGATCGGTGGCGATAAATACAGCCATCGCGCTCTTCCTGCCAGTCAGCCCTGGCTTAGCGCGGATGTTGATGTCGTGAAGGGATATCGCTCTCCCAAGCGTTTGATTTACAGCCTGTCAGGGCAACAGCGTTTTATTACGACCGATAAGTATCAGCATATTGTTGAGCTGGATCCCTGCCAATAATAAGCGCCCGTTACGATAATAAATCCCCTTTTCCGAGGGGATTTATCCTTGCAGAGGATGAACGTATGTCTGACATCTATCTCCCGACCCTTATCAGTGAAGCCTTGCTGGCTTTTTCAGGTTTATTTGGCGGCGTCAGTATCTCGTTTTTCTGGCAACCGCAGCGATTGCACCAGCACAGCCGATTTATGGCAGGCATTATTTTTGGTGGAATCAGCATGGGCGCGGCCGTCGCATTAGGTGGATTAGCAGCCCGCTGGTTAAAGATAGACCTTAATCAGGCCGATATCACGCTTGGTTTAGGGTATATCCTCGGGGCAATGAGTAATGGCCTGATCGTCTGGCTGGCAAACTTTTTTCGCCGGCATGAACAGCGCGATATTTTTGATGTTGCAAGCGTCATCAAAAGTAAAGTCAGACATGAATCACTTTCTCCGCCTGATTTAACCCACAACAAACCCGATGGAGAATAAATGCTTAACATAATGAATGGCTGGGTGCTTCCCTTTATTATCTTCGTCGACCTGATAACATCGCTGCTGATTTTGTTTGCCGCCTATAGCCGAAGAGTCCATGCCCTGCCGGTAATGTGTAAAATTGGCTTAGCCGCCCTCGCCTTTGGTTTTTTTGGTGAGAGCAGCTTAAACATGAAATTTATTCTTACCGGTGCTGATATACTGAGTGACAGCTTTCCATTTTGGCTATTGCAGGACTTCGGAACGCTGGTGGTGGTGATATATTATTTCAAATCTCAGTACCGTTAAAAAAACAAAGCGCAACAGAGGTCTGTCTGTTGCGCTTTTCTTTTAACGCATTTTGACTGCAGCCCTTCGCTTTGCTGAAAATCGGCTAATTAGACATATATTTAAAATAGAGCATTGCGGCCTGTGTCCGATTGTTGACCTGTAGTCGGTGAAAGATGGATTCCAGATGCACTTTGACCGTACCTGCGCTGATATTCAATTGCCGGCTGATCTGCTTATTTGTTCCTCCATTCGCCAGCAGCTTAAGAACTTCCTTCTGCCGACGACTCAGGGAATAGATTGGCAAACCGCCAGTGGGTTGTTCTCGCTGGACCACGGCTTGCTCCGGAAAACAGACCACCCCCGAGGAAACCATGCAAAGTATCTGGCTGATTTTCTCCGCGGGGAGATCCTTGGTAAAAATGCCCTTAATGCTTTGGCGGATGTAGAAGTTGAATATCTTATCCGTCGTTTTTCGTAACATCACCACGATCGGTAGCTCAGGCCAGTTTGTCATTAAATTAGTGATAAAATCACGGCACTTCATTTCACCATCCAGCAAAATAATGCTGACGGGCATAGAGGTTAAAATTGCGTGTGCATCTTCAAAATTGCTCGCTGCAAAAACAGTGCATTCCGGCATTACGCGTTCCAGCTCTGTTTTCATACCGTGAATGAAGATCGGTAATTCATCGATCATTAATATATTCATCGTAGCATAACCCCGTGTGAAATCTATTTTCTTAGGTTATTCAACCAACTTATTCCGAAATTAAGTATGCGTGCTATTACAAAACTGTAAAAACAGCATTCGGCATAAGGCAAACGTCATATACCCAAAGCAAAAAGTTAAGCAGTACTACACATTAGACATAGCCATATTTAATTAAAAGCGATCTTATCATTATCAAAAACAGCCTGGGCTCAATAGCATATTCCCAGAAATATTGCTGGCACTTATTATTTTACTGCACGCGTGCCATCTACCTACATATTAATATTTCAATGAGGTCATTTATGACAATACTAACAGTGTATTTCTGTGGTACTGGATCTAATAAATTTGATGAGTCTCATGCTAATTACTGGAACGGCGAGCTCATCTCTTCTCTGGCAGCCAATAACAAGGGTAAAGAGTTCGCCGAATGGGTCATTCTTGATGGTCCGGGGAGCGGCAATCTACAAAGCGATGAGCTTTGGGTCAAAAGCGGAGAATATTCTCAGCTTCGCGCCCAGCTTCTGGGCAGCGGCTGGAATGAGAATGTTCAGCATGCGATCAATATTATCAAAGGACACGTTGACTGGCAGCGTGAGAAGCTCACAAAAGAAAACTATGAGCAGCTTAAAAAGGCGGGCGTACCGATTCAGGACGTTGAGGTTACCGGCTCATTTTGGTGGCGCAAATATGACTATGGCGATCGTAAAGTGACCCAGCAGGCGCTGCAGCAGCAAATCATCAAAACCTTCCGCCAGGGTCAGATCCTGCCCACTCAGGTGAACCTTGTTGGGTGGAGCCGGGGCGGAATTAGCTGCCATATGCTTGCCAATGCAATGCTGGCCGACCCCCTTTTAACGACGATTCCGGTGAATATTTTTGCGGTCGATCCGGTTCCGGGTATGGGTAATTTCCAGGCGGACAAAGTCACTCTGGGCAGCAACGTTAAGGAGTATGTGGCTTTCTATGCCAGACATGAGCGATCAAAAGGTTTCTCGTGCGTCATTCCGCAGACCGATAGCGCGACAAAAGTCCATATTTATCCCATGTCTGGTCGCCACGCTACGCTGGTAGGGAATGCTTCGGCCAATGGGAATAGCGGGGAAAAAGTGGTCCATGAGCCCGGCACGATCGTGCGTCATTTTGCAGAAGTTTGCCTGCAAAGATGGGGCGTCACGCTGGATAAAAAGCTCAATCTGGATGGAGTGCAGCTTCTGGAATTGCATCAGGCCATTCAGCGTAACGCTCCGCTATTCGCCGAGATGCAGAAAACGGTGTACACCATTTCGGAAAACGATGGGGGGGAGCGTTATGTCTCGTTGGGCAGCACCGGAAAACGGTTCTCGTCCATCCAGGGTTCGCGCTTCAGTCCGGAGTCAGGGCTCGCGTCGGATTATTTGACTAATCAGGCGATCTATAACGTGTTGAAATAAGCGTTACGCGTCCAACGGCAGCTAATGCCGTTGGACGACTATCTGCGAGTCTCAGTCGATGTACTTCATCGCCACCCTTGACGTCAGGCGCGTGATAAGTTCGTAAGCACTCACTTTCGTAATTTCAGCAATGCGTTCGACGGGCAAACCTTCACCCCACATCACGACATCGTCGCCGGGCTTATCCTGGGCTTCAGGCCCCAGATCGACACAAATCATGTCCATCGCCACGCGGCCGACGATCTTCACCTCGCGACCGTTGACCAGAACCGGCGTACCCGACGGCGCGGCGCGCGGATAACCGTCACCATAGCCCATCGCCACCACGCCGAGACGGGTATCATGCTCGCTGGTCCAGGTACCGCCGTAGCCGACCGGCTCGCCCGCTTTATGGTCACGGACGGCAATCAGGTTAGAGACCAGCGACATAACCGGCTGGAAGCCAAAGTCCGGCCCCCAGGGTTTGTTCTCCAGCGGAGACACGCCGTAGAGAATAATGCCCGGTCGCGCCCAGTCGAAATGCGACTGCGGCCACAGCAGAATCCCGCCGGATGCCGCAATCGAGCGCATCCCCGGCTTGCCTTCGCAGAAGGTGTTAAAGATATCCAGCTGGCGCTCGGTCGCACCGCACTCGGGCTCATCGGCACGGGCGAAGTGGCTGACGATATTCACCGGCTGACGCACGTTTTTGCACCGGCATAAACGCTGATAAAACGCTTCCGCGCTTTCCGGACGCACGCCCAGACGGTGCATGCCCGTGTCGAGCTTCATCCAGACGGTCACCGGCTCGCTCAGCTCGGCGGTTTCCAGTGCGGCGAGCTGTTCTTCGTTATGTACCGCGGTATGCAAATGCTGGTCAGCAATGGTCGGCAGATCGCTGGCTTCGAAAAAGCCTTCGAGGAGCAGAATGGGTTGGGTAATGCCGCCCGCGCGCAGGCGGAGGGCTTCTTCAAGACGGGCGACGCCAAAGGCGTCGGCATCGGGGAGCGTTCGCGCGGTCTCAAGAAGACCGTGTCCGTAAGCGTTCGCTTTCACGACTGCAACGAGCTTGCTGGCAGGCGCCAGTTCACGCAGACGTTGCAGGTTGTGTCGCAGAGCGCGGCGGTTAATAACAACAGTTGCCGCTTGCATTTGAATTCCTTAGAAATTACTCATCATCATATTGAGGACCGGCATAGTTGTCGAAACGCGACCACTGTCCGTTAAAGGTCAGACGCACCGTCCCGATTGGGCCGTTACGTTGTTTACCAATAATAATTTCGGCGATCCCTTTCAGGTCGCTGTTCTCGTGATAAACCTCATCACGGTAGATAAACATGATTAAGTCGGCATCCTGCTCAATGGAGCCGGACTCACGCAGGTCAGAGTTGACCGGGCGCTTGTCGGCACGTTGTTCCAGAGAGCGGTTCAGCTGAGACAGCGCGACGACCGGTACGTGCAGCTCTTTGGCTAACGCCTTGAGCGAGCGGGAAATCTCCGCGATTTCCAGCGTACGGTTGTCGGAAAGCGACGGGACGCGCATCAGCTGAAGGTAGTCGATCATGATGAGGCCGATGCCGCCGTGTTCACGGGCGATACGGCGCGCGCGGGAGCGCACTTCCGTCGGCGTCAGGCCGGAGGAGTCATCGATATAGATGTTACGTTTTTCCAGCAGAATGCCCATGGTGCCGGAAATGCGCGCCCAGTCTTCATCATCGAGCTGGCCGGTACGAATGCGGGTCTGATCCACGCGCGACAGTGACGCCAGAGAACGCATCATAATCTGCTCGGAGGGCATCTCAAGGCTGAAGATCAGCACCGGCTTATCCTGCAACATCGCCGCGTTTTCGACGAGGTTCATCGCAAAGGTAGTTTTACCCATCGACGGACGCGCGGCGACGATAATCAAATCCGACGGCTGCAGACCAGCGGTTTTCTTGTTCAAATCGTCATAGCCGGTGTTTACCCCGGTCACACCGTCGTGCGGCTGCTGGAACAGCTGTTCGATACGGGCAACGGTGGCGTCGAGGACATCGGCGATGTTTTTTGGACCTTCGTCTTTATTGGCGCGGCTTTCGGCGATTTTAAAGACGCGGGATTCAGCCAGATCGAGCAGGTCTTCGCTGGTACGCCCCTGTGGATCAAAACCGGCTTCGGCGATCTCATTCGCCACCGAAATCATCTCGCGGACGACGGCACGTTCGCGCACGATATCGGCATACGCGCTGATGTTCGCCGCACTAGGCGTGTTTTTTGACAGCTCCGCCAGATAGGCAAACCCGCCGCAGCTGTCGAGCTGACCAAGACGCTCCAGCGATTCCGCGAGCGTGATCAGGTCGATTGGGCTGCCCGACTCCTGCAGGCGCGCCATTTCAGTAAAGATGTGGCGGTGCGGGCGGGTGTAGAAATCTTCCGCCACGACGCGCTCGGCGACGTCGTCCCAGCGCTCGTTATCCAGCATTAAACCGCCCAACACCGACTGTTCCGCTTCAATCGAGTGCGGCGGGACCTTTAACCCTGCGACCTGGAAATCACGCTCGCGAGGTTCAGTCTGTTTGTTGAAGGGTTTGTTTCCTGCCATAGTGAATGGAGTTACCGAGATAAAGAGTGGGTCGAAAGATTACCATATTTTTCTTACGGAGGGAGCATGGCAACGCGCATTGAATTCCAGAAACACGGTGGGCCAGACGTACTGAAAGCGGTGGAGTTCACCCCTGCCGCGCCTGGCGAAAACGAAGTGCAGGTTGAAAACAAAGCCATAGGCATAAACTACATCGACACTTATATTCGCGGCGGTCTCTACCCGCCGCCGTCAATGCCGAGCGGCCTGGGCACCGAGGCAGCCGGGGTCGTCGTCAAAGTGGGCAGCGCGGTTAAGCATATTAAAGAGGGCGACCGCGTGGTGTACGCGCAGTCTGCGCTGGGCGCTTACAGCTCCGTCCACAACGTTCCGGCGGATAAAGCCGCCCTGCTGCCTAACGCTATCTCCTTCGAGCAGGCGGCGGCCTCGTTCCTGAAAGGTCTGACGGTTTACTACCTGCTGCGCAAAACCTATGAAATTAAGCCCGACGAGCAGTTTCTGTTTCATGCCGCAGCGGGTGGCGTCGGGCTCATCGCCTGTCAGTGGGCAAAAGCGCTGGGCGCGAAGCTGATCGGCACGGTCGGAAATGCACAAAAAGCGCAGCGCGCGCTGCAGGCGGGCGCCTGGCAGGTGATTAACTATCGTGAAGAGAGCATTGTTGAGCGGCTGAAGGAGATCACCAGCGGCAAAAAAGTGCGCGTGGTGTATGACTCGGTGGGGAAAGACACGTGGGAAGCGTCGCTGGACTGTCTGCAGCGCCGTGGTCTGATGGTCAGCTTCGGCAATGCGTCTGGCGCGGTCACCGGCGTTAATCTCGGTATTCTGAATCAGAAAGGTTCGCTGTATGTGACTCGCCCTTCCCTGCAAGGATACATCACCAACCGGGAAGAACTTGAGGAAGCCAGCAACGAGCTGTTCTCGCTGATCGCCAGCGGCGTCATCAAAGTGGATGTGGCAGATGCGCAGAAATTCGCGCTGACCGATGCGCAGCGCGCGCATGAGGTGCTGGAGAGCCGGGCGACGCAGGGGTCGAGCTTGTTGATTCCCTGAGCCCCAAAAAGAAATTGGGCTTCCCGTGGGAAGCCCTTTCTTTTTTTAGTTCGGCTGTATGTAGGGTACAGCTCGATGAATTCTTTAACGGCAGTCATAGTGACAGATTCGATAACTAAATCCTATTCTGTTCTAAGCCATGCCGCCGGAAAAGTTACAAGTATGTGACGAACCCCTCAATACCTTAGTAACGGAAGCGGTTATTGCGCTGATAATTGGGCACTTTTGGCGCTTTAATCGCCCGAATCACCCACACGACCGCAATGGCCAGCAGTAGCCACGGCAACAGTTTGATCGTCAGCGCAAACAGTCCGCCAATAAACATGACCACCGTCGCCACCACGATAGCCGCCAGAATGCCGAGCAGCGAAACGCCAGTCGCTAACAGCATGACAAAAAAGCCAATCACAAAAAGTAGTTCCAGCATGGTGCTCTCCCACGAGTTCCCGAGTAATGCACTCAGCATTACAAGAATCATGCCAGCATTAAGCTGTTGTTATTAAAGCAAAACGCCCCGCGAACGTTCGCAGGGCGTGGTGAATTTGACGAACTTTTAGCGAAAGTTATCGCTTGTCTGCCACCAGTCGCAACGCATGTTCCAGCACCTCAATATCGGCACCGGCTTTATGCGCATTCTCGCTCAGGTAGCGGCGCCACTGACGCGCGCCCGGAATACCCTGGAACAGGCCAAGCATATGGCGAGTGATATGGCCGAGATACGTGCCATTGCTCAACTCATGCTCAATGTAGGGGTACATCGCACGCACGACGGCAACCGGATCGGTGTCCGCGCCTTCGATACCAAAGATTTCGCGATCCACCGTCGCCAGAATGCCCGGGTTCTGATACGCCTCGCGGCCGACCATCACACCATCCATATGCGCCAGATGCGCTTTGGCCTCTTCCAGCGACTTGATGCCGCCGTTGATGGACATCGTCAGGAGCGGGAAGTCACGCTTCAGTTGATACACGCGCGGATAGTCCAGCGGCGGGATCTCACGGTTCTCTTTCGGGCTGAGGCCGGAGAGCCAGGCTTTTCGCGCGTGGATGATGAACATCTCGCACTCGCCTTTCCCGGATACCGTGTTGATGAAGTCGCACAGGAATTCGTAGCTATCCTGGTCGTCAATGCCGATACGGGTTTTGACCGTGACCGGAATGGAGACCACATCGCGCATCGCCTTGATACAGTCCGCTACCAGCTGTGCATTCCCCATCAGACAGGCGCCAAACATGCCGTTCTGCACGCGGTCGGACGGGCAGCCAACGTTCAGGTTGATCTCGTCGTAGCCGCGTTCTTCCGCCAGCTTCGCGCACTGCGCCAGCGCGGCCGGATCGCTACCGCCCAGCTGCAGGGCAACCGGATGCTCTTCTTCGCTATAGGCCAGATAGTCGCCCTTCCCGTGAATGATTGCGCCCGTGGTCACCATTTCGGTGTACAGCAGCGTATGGCGGGAGAGCTGGCGCAGGAAGTAGCGGCAGTGTCTGTCCGTCCAGTCGAGCATCGGCGCAATGGAGAAACGGTGTGCAGGGAAAGCGGTCTGTAATTCTGACGACATGGCGAAGTTTTAAGCATCTGGTGGAAAAGGGGCGCTACTATAGCACAAAGAAAAGCCGGAGGCGCAGCGCCTCCGGTGGACTTTAGAACGTCATGCTCAGCTGAGCCCCGGCACCCCAGGTTTCGTCCTCGCCGTACAGGCCCATCAGGTCAACATGAACGGTACTGAACGGTGCGAAGCCGACACCGCCGGTAAAGACATTGCTGTCGTTACCCTTCACGTCCGCGCGATAACCCGCACGCACCGCCAGCCAGCTGAGCGGCGTAACCTCGGCACCGACGCCAACGTACTGCGACGTATCTTCGCTCTTGAAGCCTTTGGTTTCCGTCAGATCGCCATCGGCGGTCAGCGTCACCAGGTCGTTATGCCAGGCGGCGCCGGCGGTCACCAGCGGACGGATCTGGTAGGTGTCTTTGTAGCTCACCACTTCTCCCGTCCGGCCGTTGCGGATACGGATATCTTTGGTGTCGATATCGCGCGACATCAGGTTTTGACCGCTCACGCCAACCGTCCAGTGTTCGCCGAAATCAGCCGCGATACCGGCATCGACGTTAAAGCCCGTGTCGTCCGTGCGGTAGCGGCTGTCGTTCCACTTATTACTGTCGTAATCGTAGATTGACGTGGTGTAGTTATAGACCCAGGTTTTTTGCAGCTTTGGCGTCACGCCTACGGAAACCGGGACGCCGCCGAGGTCAAACTGACGGGCAACGGCAACACCATAGTCGGACACAATCGCTGCCCGGCCAGACGCCGTTGAGTTAAGGTTTTTAGTGATCTGATCCGTGCCGTTCAGCGCAGCGTCCAGGGCAACACCGGCAGCCACCACTTTGCTTTGTTGAATACCGCGCAGATAATCAATATCTTGCTGATCGATAGACGAGCTCACCCGGCCATGGGCATAGCCTTTCGCCATAAAGGCCACGGAAAGCACATCGTTAGGGATACTCACGGCAAGCCCTGCACCTGCCGTCGCGCGTGCGGTTTTGCCCTTCAGGTAGTCCAGCTCATCGGCCAGATCTTTGGCCGCGCCCTGGAATTGATTAATGGAACCTAACGGATTGGTGATGATCTCCCTTGGCGTGAGGTCATCAACCACATCCTTATAGTGATTGATTTTGTCGTTGATGGTATCAATCTCGTCCTGAAGATTGTCCTCATCCGTTACCTGTACGCCAACGGACGGCAAAATGACCGTCACATCATCGTCCGGTTTTGCCTTTGCCAGCAACGCGGGGTTGATTAACGCCCCGCTACCATAGTTCCCGGAGGCAACGCCAGTGCCACCCATTGCGTCGCTACGTGATTCTGTCCAGGTATTGGCTGCTCCCGCCTGATTTGCCATAAACAAGGAAACAGCGATACTAACCACCGAAAATTTAAAATTTTTTTTCACAGTATGCCCGTTATAGTCTGTTATGAAATAACCCCTGTCTGTTATCACCCAAACAGGAACGAACTATTGCTGTGAATAAGTAGTAAAAGACCCGCTATTTCTATCCCTAAGTAAAACTCCCTTACGGCCTGTTATATTTTGTGACGGCCCTCAATATTTATAGAAGAGGAAATTATTTTTTCCCAGGTTTTCCATCATGCGGTCCAAAAAACTGGGGCGGGTGGTCTACCCAGCGATCCTCACGCGTGGCGGCATAAACGGGGTTGAGCGGATAGTAGATGCGGTTGTGCTTCTTGTTGGCCTCGCCAACGACCAGTAACCGCACCTCTTCGTCCGTGTTGTTGATAAAGGTGTGGCAGATACCAGTTCCGGCAGGAAACCCCACGCTGTCGCCCGGTTCAAGTTTCCATAAATAGCCATTAATCCACGCTTCTGGATGACCTTCGAGCACATAAACGAACTCTTCTTCATCGCTTTCCGCATGCGGATAGGATGTCCTGCGCCCGGGCGGTAAACGCTCATGATGGATACCAATGCGCCCGAGCCCAAGCTTGCGAGCCAACGGGGCGCCGATAGAAAAACGCTCATCGCTATCTGGGTAGGTCGAATTATCCGCGCCTTCAACGTCGCGCCAGTGCCGAATACAGTCAGGTTTTTTCATTGTTTATTTCCCGTTTTGCAATGGGTCAGGTATAGCACAGACTGGCGGATCTCGGCGTTTTTACCAGAACATGATAAAGTGGGGGTTTCCGTCCTATAACATCCGGGGTGCTAAATGGATAAGTCCACAAAAGAGCTGTTAGCGCAGGCCGAAAAGCTGTGTGCGCAACGCAATGTGCGCCTGACTCCGCAGCGCCTTGAAGTCTTACGTCTGATGAGCCTGCAGCAGGGTGCCATCAGCGCTTACGATCTGCTGGACCTGCTCCGCGAAAGCGAGCCGCAGGCGAAACCACCGACCGTGTATCGCGCCCTGGATTTCCTGCTGGAACAAGGATTCGTGCATAAAGTTGAGTCCACAAACAGCTACGTGTTGTGCCATCTGTTCGATCAGCCCACCCACACATCGGCGATGTTTATCTGTGACCGCTGCGGCGTGGTGAAAGAAGAAGCTGCGGAAGGCGTGGAAGATATTATGCATACGCTGGCGGCGAAAATGGGTTTTGCCCTGCGTCATAACGTGATTGAAGCGCACGGGCTGTGCTCTGCCTGCGTGGAAGTGGAAGCCTGCCGCCATCAGGACGCATGTCAGCACGACCACTCTATTCTTGTGAAGAAAAAACCGCGTTAGCAGTAAAAGCAAAGGCGGCTCATGGCCGCCCTCAGGGTGTACTTCCTTGTACTTGCGGGTATAGCCCGGTTACCAGCGGTAGTCGTTGCGTTTTTCCCAGTCGCCCACTTCTTTTTCCGCCTGGTCTTTTGCGTAGCCGTAACGCTCCTGGATTTTACCGACAAGCTGATCGCGTTTACCTTCAATGACGGTCATATCGTCATCGGTCAGCTTACCCCACTGTTCTTTCGCTTTACCCTTGAACTGCTTCCAGTTGCCGCCGATTTCGTCTTTATTCATCATCGTGTCCTCTTAGTTAAGCGTCGGTTCGTAACGTCCGTTACGTTCTTTTCTGCTGGACGTGATAATTATTGTAGTTAAGGATTCGGCAGTTGATTTCATATTCGGAATCTTTAACCGTCACGATATATCGTGACGTGAAGGGAACCAGGTATTGTTTTGCCAGTGGCGGTGCCAGATAAAAGCCAGCGATATCCCTCGCAGCGAGAGGAAAACGGCCAGGGACAGCCACAAACCGTGATTACCCAGCCAGGGAAGCGTCAGCAGCGTCAGACCAAACCCGGCCGCCGCGACCGCCATGCTGTTACGCATTTCCGCTCCGCGCGTCGCACCAATGAACATGCCGTCCAGCAGATAACACCAGACGCCGACCACCGGTAAGATGACTTGCCAGATGAGATAGTGACTCGCCAGCTCGCGCAGCGCAGGGATAGACGTAAGCAACGCGACTATTTGCTCACCAAAGCAGGCGTAAACCAGGCCGAACGCCAGCGCCACCAGCCCAGACTGGCGGCAGGCTGCCCGCCAGACGTCCCTAAGCTGCTCGCTTTCGCGCGCCCCGTACGCCTGCCCGGAATGCGCTTCTACCGCATAGGCAAATCCGTCCAGCGCGTAGGCGGTAAAGGTCAGCAGCGTCATCAATACCGCGTTGACCGCGACGATTTCTGGCCCCAGTCGGGCCCCGAAAACCGTCAGCGCGCCGAAGCAGAGCTGAAGCAGCAGCGAGCGCAGCATGATGTCACGATTGAGCGCCAGCAGCTTACGGATATTGCCGCGCCATGCGGTTTTGAGCAGTGCCAGGGAGATCCCGCGCATCGCCAGCACGCGCCAGACCATCCACAGACCGATAATCAAGGTTCCGTATTCGGCAATCGCCGTCGCCAGCGCCGCGCCCCGCACGTTCATATGCAGGCCCATTACCAGCCAGACATCCAGCACAATGTTGAGAAGGTTGCCTGCCACCAGCAAAATCACTGGCGCACGGGCGTACTGCACGCCCAGTAGCCACCCCAGCAGAACCAGGTTTGCCAGCGAGGCGGGCGCGCTGAGCCAGCGAATTTCAAGGAAACGGCGCGCCTGAGCCAGTACCGCCTCGCTGCCGCCGACAACATGGAGCGCAAGGTCGATCAGGGGCGTACGTAATAAAACGATTAACACTCCCGCGCCAAGCGCAAGGATCAGCGGCTGGACCAGCGCGCGCGCCAGACGCAGCGGATCTTTTGCACCATAAGCCTGTGCCGTGAGCCCGGTGGTGCTCATGCGCAAAAAGAGCAGCAGCATAAACAGGAAGCTGGTTGCCGTCGCGCCAATCGCCACGCCGCCAAGATAAACAGGCGAATCAAGATGACCAATAACGGCAGTATCGACCAGCCCCAGCAAGGGCACGGTGATATTGGAGAAAATCATCGGCAGAGCGAGACGCCACAATGCCTTATCTGATTCCGTCAGCAGTGACATGAAAAATACCGGGAGTGGAGAATGAAGCAGGCTACAGCGGCGCCATAGCCTGTCAGGAAGAGATTACAGCCATTCACCGTTGCGAATGACCCCAACCGCCAGTCCTTCGATAGAGAAGTTGTGTTCGCGGAGATCGACCACAATCGGGGAGAACTCGTTGTTTTCAGGCAGCAGCTGAACGGTGTTACCCTGTTTTTTCAGACGCTTGACGGTAACTTCATCATCAATGCGCGCGACAACTACCTGGCCGTTACGCACATCCTGCGTTTTGTGCACCGCAAGCAGATCGCCATCAAGAATACCGATGTCTTTCATCGACATACCGCTAACGCGCAGCAGGAAATCTGCGCTCGGTTTGAACATGCCAGGATCGACCTGGTAGTGGCCTTCAATATGTTGCTGTGCCAGTAAAGGCTCACCGGCGGCAACACGGCCTATCAGCGGAATGCCCGTCTCTTCTTCCACCAGCAGGCGGATACCGCGTGACGCGCCTGAAACTATCTCAATCACGCCTTTACGCGCCAGCGCTTTCAGGTGTTCTTCGGCAGCATTCGGAGAACGGAAGCCCAGACGCTGCGCGATTTCCGCACGCGTGGGTGGCATACCCGTCTGGCCGATATGATCCCGGATGAGATCAAACACCTCTTGCTGCCTGGTCGTTAACGCTTTCATTCCGCCCCCTGGGTGTATATACAGTTATGCTGTGAGTATATACAGTCAAAGGCGATTTTGGAACCAAAAACTGCACAAAAAACCAGGGACTTAATTATTCCTCGAGGCTCATCGGAAATGTGACCAAAGCAGCGTGACCCAGGTGATAACGGCAGTGATAATCGCCAGCAACACGGCAGCAGAGCCCATGTCTTTTGCGCGGCCAGAAAGCTCGTGGAAATCTGAACCAATGCGATCAACAACGGCTTCAATAGCGCTATTAAGAATTTCCACTATCATCACCAGAAGCACGGAACCGATTAGAAGTACGCGGGTAATAGCATCAACATCAAGGAAACAGGCGATGATCACCGCGATGATAGCGGCGACGCCCTCCTGGCGAAAGGCGGCTTCGTTGATCCACGCGGCACGGAAACCTTTCCATGAATAGCCGGCGGCTTTGATGATACGCGTTAACCCAGTGGTATTATTGGCCATTAAAAGAACCTTTTATGAAAAAAAGCGTCAGTAACAGGAACTGTAGCGCGTTTCGCTACAGCCTGAAGTATGACGGGTAACAACAGAAATTTTGCGCGCTTTCTGTTATCCTTGCGCCGCAATTGCATTATTAACCAGAGGCTTTACATCGTTTATGTCCGGCTGGCCACGAATTTACTACAAATTACTTAATTTACCATTAAGCATCCTGGTAAAAAGCAAGTCTATCCCAGCAGAACCCGCGCTGGAATTGGGGCTCGATACCTCGCGTCCTATTATGTACGTTTTGCCTTATAACTCGAAGGCAGACTTACTGACGCTTCGCGCCCAGTGTCTGGCGCATGACTTACCGGACCCGCTTGAACCGCTTGAAGTTGACGGTACGCTGCTGCCGCGCTACGTGTTCATTCACGGTGGACCGCGCGTGTTTACCTACTACACGCCAAAAGAAGAGTCCATCAAGCTGTTCCACGACTATCTCGACCTGCACCGCAGCAACCCCGATCTGGATGTACAGATGGTGCCGGTATCGGTGATGTTTGGTCGTCGTCCGGGCCGTGAAAAAGGTGAAGAGAACCCGCCGCTGCGCATGCTTAACGGCATCCAGAAGTTCTTCGCGGTCTCCTGGCTGGGACGCGACAGCTTTGTGCGTTTCTCCCCTTCCGTTTCGCTGCGTCGAATGGCGGACGAGCACGGTACCGACAAGATCATCGCGCAAAAACTGGCGCGCGTGGCGCGTATGCACTTCGCGCGCCAGCGCCTCGCTGCCGTAGGGCCGCGTCTCCCGGCGCGTCAGGATCTGTTCAACAAGCTTTTGGCCTCCAAAGCGATTGCCCGCGCCGTTGAAGACGAAGCGCGCAGCAAGAAAATATCGCATGAGAAAGCCCAGCAGAACGCCATTGCGCTGATGGAAGAGATTGCAGCGAACTTCTCTTACGAGATGATTCGCCTGTCCGATCGTATTCTCGGCTTTACCTGGAACCGCCTGTATCAGGGCATCAACGTTCATAATGCCGAACGTGTGCGTCAGCTGGCGCACGATGGCCATGAGATTGTCTATGTTCCCTGCCACCGCAGCCACATGGACTACCTGCTTCTTTCCTACGTGCTCTATCACCAGGGGCTGGTACCGCCGCACATTGCTGCCGGTATCAACCTGAATTTCTGGCCAGCAGGTCCGATTTTCCGCCGCCTGGGCGCGTTCTTTATCCGTCGCACCTTCAAGGGCAACAAGCTCTACTCCACCGTGTTCCGCGAGTATCTCGGCGAGCTGTTCAGCCGCGGCTATTCCGTCGAGTACTTCGTGGAAGGCGGTCGTTCCCGTACCGGACGTCTGCTCGATCCGAAGACCGGCACGCTGTCGATGACCATTCAGGCGATGCTGCGCGGAGGAACCCGTCCAATCACGCTGGTGCCAATCTACATTGGCTATGAGCACGTGATGGAAGTGGGCACGTACGCCAAAGAGCTGCGCGGTGCGACCAAAGAGAAAGAGAGCCTTCCGCAGATGCTGCGCGGCTTGAGCAAGCTACGCAACCTCGGTCAGGGCTACGTGAACTTCGGCGAACCGATGCCGCTGATGACGTATCTGAACCATCACGTTCCCGAGTGGCGCGAGTCCATCGATCCTATCGAAGCGATTCGTCCGGCCTGGCTGACGCCAACGGTCAACGGCATCGCGTCCGAGCTGATGGTGCGCATTAACAACGCCGGTGCGGCTAACGCCATGAACCTGTGCTGTACGGCGCTTCTGGCTTCGCGTCAGCGCTCGCTGACCCGCGAACAGCTCACGGAGCAGCTGGATTGCTATCTGGACATGATGCGCAACGTGCCGTATTCCGTTGATTCAACCGTGCCTTCTGCTACCGCCAGTGAGCTTATCGATCACGCGCTGCAGATGAACAAGTTTGAAGTCGAAAAGGACACGATCGGCGACATCATCATTCTGCCGCGCGAGCAGGCAGTGCTGATGACCTACTACCGCAACAACATCACCCATATGCTGATGCTGCCGTCACTCATGGCGGCTATCATCACCCAGCATCGCCGTATTTCGCGTCAGGAGCTATTGCGTCACGTTGAGACGCTCTATCCGATGCTGAAAGCGGAGCTGTTCCTGCGCTGGAGCAAAGACGAGCTGGCGGGCGAACTGGACAAACTGACGGAAGAGCTGCGTCGTCAGGGGCTGATCACCGTCTCAAACGACGAGCTGCACATCAATCCGTCGCGTTCCCGAACCCTGCAACTGCTTGCGGCCGGTGCGCGCGAAACGCTGCAGCGCTACGCCATTACGTTCTGGCTGCTGAGTGCGAACCCGTCTATCAACCGCGGCACGCTGGAGAAAGAGAGCCGGACGCTGGCACAGCGCCTGTCCGTTCTGCACGGCATTAACGCCCCGGAGTTCTTCGACAAAGCGGTCTTCAGCTCTCTGGTCCTGACGCTGCGTGACGAAGGCTACATCAGCGATACGGGCGATGCCGAGCCGGAAGAGACGCTGAAGGTGTACCAGATGCTGGCCGAACTCATTACGTCGGATGTGCGTTTGACGATCGAGAGCGCGACGCAGGGCGAGTGATGTGAAAAAGCCAGGTTGGTGGTTTCACCTGACCCGGCCTGGCGTTCTGCATAATATAAAGGCCCGGTAAGCGTTAACGCTACCGGGCCTTATTTTTGAGCCTTGTTAAATCACCGCATTCAGCTCAGCAGTGTGAAAGCAATCATCCCGACAATGGCGCCCGTTGTGCCAAGGATGGTTTCCATCAGCGTCCAGGTTTTCAGGGTTTGCGCTTCGGTGGCGCCGGTAAATTTACCGAACAGCCAGAAGCCCGCGTCGTTAACGTGAGAGACCACAATCGAACCGCCCGCGATACAGATAGACAGCGCCGCCATCTGCGCACCGGAATAGTTCAGCTGTTCAATCACCGGCATCACCAGACCCACGGCGGTTAAACACGCCACGGTTGCGGAACCCTGGATGATGCGCACCGCCGCGGCCAGCACGAAGCAGGTGACCGCAATCGGCAGGCCCATCCCGGTCAGCGCTTCGCCCAGAGCTGGGCCTACGCCGGAATCCACCAGCACCTGCTTGAACACGCCGCCAGCGCCGATCACCAGCAGGATAATGCCCGCCGGCTGCAGCGCGGCACCGCAGATCTCCATCACCCGGTCTTTCGGCATTCCCTGACGCATCGCCAGGCCGTAAATCGCCACCAGACAGGCCACCAGGATCGCCGTGAACGGGTGGCCGATGAACTCGAACCATTCGTAGGCGCTGGAACCCACCGGCACAAAGCGCGCGGCGATGGTTTTCAGACCCACGAGAACCAGCGGGAGCAGGATCAGCGACAGGCTGAAGCCGAAGGACGGCATTTTGCCCTCGCCGAGGTGCGGCTCGGTGACGTCGTCCGGAATATGCAGCTCAACGTAACGGCTGATGAAGTTGCCCCACAGCGGACCGGCAATAATCATCCC
This sequence comes from Enterobacter sp. E20, assembly GCF_000801755.2. NCBI lineage: Bacteria > Pseudomonadati > Pseudomonadota > Gammaproteobacteria > Enterobacterales > Enterobacteriaceae > Enterobacter > Enterobacter sp. E20. The sequence goes on along the minus strand of NZ_CP012999.1, from coordinate 305,103 downwards.
CGGGATTGCCGCGCACAGGCCAATCAGGATCATCCAGCCAAAGTCAGCGTGCATCTGGGACGCCAGCAGCATCGGCGCAGGCCCCGGCAGCAGAAACGCTGCGGCTGCCGCCACGCCCGCAAACAGCGGAATAACCAGCTTCACGAGGTTAGTGCCGGTATGGCGCGCCATGGAGAACGCGACGCTTATCAGCAGCACAACGGCCACTTCGAAGAACAGCGGCAGCGCGCAAATCAGGCCAGCCAGACCAATCGCGTAGTGCGCGCGGCTGTGGCCAAAGGATTTCAGCATCTTGACGGCAATCTGGTCGACCGCGCCCGTCTCGTGCAAAATCTTGCCAAACATCGCGCCAAGGGCGACCACAATCGCCAGGAAGCCCAGCGTACCGCCCATCCCTTTTTCCATCGTCGCGGCGATCTTGTCGAGCGGCATACCGGAAAAGAGACCTGCACCTATAGAAACCACCATCAAAGCGACAAAAGCGTGCATACGCGCCTTCATCACTAAAAACAGCAGCAGCAACACGGAACCCACTGCTGTCAAAACTAGCGTTAATGTACTCAAAACTTACTGCCTTTTATTAATGACCTCGATGGTGCTGGCAACAACACCTTCCAGTGACTGATCGATATCAACCACTAAGACGTCTTTCTCATCTTCACCCGGCTCCTGCAGCGCTTCGAACTGCGTCACCAGCATCTGGGTTTTGAAGAAGTGACCTTTACGCGCCTTCAGGCGGCTTTCAATCACCTCGAAGTCCCCTTTCAGGTAGATGAAAGAGAGGTTCGGGTTACCGTCGCGCAGCAGGTCGCGGTAGGTTTTTTTCAGCGCAGAGCAGACGATCAGGGAGACTTTGTTGGTGCGCTGCATGGCGAACGCGGCGTCATTCAGCGCCTGCAACCACGGTTTGCGGTCGTCGTCGTTCAGCGGCTCGCCGGAGGCCATTTTCATGATGTTGCTGCGCGGATGGAGGAAGTCGCCATCAAGGAACGCAGCCTGGAGTTGATGCGCCACTTCGCTGGCTACGGCTGATTTCCCGCTACCGGAAACGCCCATCAGGACGTAGACGTGGTGATCGTGATTAGTCGTGCTCAAAGGGTGTCCCTCAGTCAATTGTTACGGGTAACAGTTATCGGTAACATTGTCCTGCCGGGGCAAAAGAGAAGCAATATCCAAACGTGCGCGAAGTGAATAAGTGTGAGCTACTTCAAATTTGTCAGTTCAAATAGATCCACCCGGTGACAAGGTGAAACCTAAATCTAACATTTTTGGGGTAACCGTCTCGCCACGAATGCGCGCCAGCAGGCGTTCTGCGCCAATGCGGCCCATACGTTCACGCGGGGTCAGGACGCTCGCCAGACGCGGCTCCATCACCTGGCCAATGTCGTGGCCGTGGAAACCGGCAATTGCCATATCATCCGGGATCTTGAGCCCCAGACGCTGGCACTCAAACGCCGCGCCAACCGCAAGGTCATCGTTGGTACAGAAAATACCGTCCAGTTGCGGATACTCGCGTCGTGCCTGACGCATCAGCTCAATACCCGACGTATAGGAAGAGGACTGTTCCACCATCACGCTGTACGGGGTTAGGTTCGCGTCGAGCATCGCCTGCTCGTATCCCTTCTGTTTGATGATAGTACGTTCATCAAGACGCGCACCCAGATAGGCGATATGACGATGACCGCGAGCGATGATCGCCGCCGTCATCTGGCGCGCCGCTTCGAAGTTATCGAACCCCACGGCGATATCGAGGCACGGCGACTGGCTGTCCATCAGCTCCACCACCGGGATACCGGCCACTTCAATCATTTTGAGCGTGCGGGCAGTGTGGGTACGTTCCGTTAAAATCAGGCCGTCGATGTTCCAGGAAAGCATCGATTCAAGACGTTCCTCTTCCAGTTCCGGCTTGTACCCGTAGTGGGCGAGCATGGTCTGATAGCCAAAAGCATCGGTGACGCTTTCAATGCCGCGCAAAACTTCGGCGAAAACCTGGTTGGTCAGGGAAGGAAGCAGGACGCCCACCGCACGGCTGGTCGCATTGGAGAGAATATCGGGCGCGCGGTTGGGGATATAACCCAGTTCATCAAGGGCCGCGGCAATCTTGCCACGCAACGCCACGGAAACCTGTTCCGGGTTACGTAAAAAACGGCTGACCGTCATTTTGGTCACACCGACGCGATCGGCGACATCCTGAAGTACGGGGCGTTTCTTTTTCATCGTCCTGAGAAATCTTGAAGTGAGAGATTTGCTCAGTTTATCACGGACAAAGCCCATCCTTCCCCTGTCAAAGGGAAGGATGGGCATTTATTTATGATTTATTACACCGGCGGCAGGTCAAACAGCAGAATTTCACTTTCGCTGTCGGCATGCACGGAAAGCGCCTGCTCATCCCAGACGGCGAGGCCATCGGCGGTTGTCGCTTTGGTGCCGTTGATGGATACTTCACCTTTCACCACCTGGATCCAGACGCGGCGGTTGGCGGCAATCTGGTGCACAGACTGTTCGTCTTTCGCCAGCGCCCAGCGGTACAGTTCCATATCCTGATGCACCTTCAGAGAACCTTCACGCGCATCCTGCGACAGCACCAGCTGTTTGCCCTGTTTCGCGTCGAAGCGGCGCTGCTCGTAGCGCGGCGTGATGCCGGTCTCTTCTGGAATGATCCAGATTTGATACAGGTGCAGTTTTTCCGTTTTGCTCGGGTTGTACTCGGAGTGACGCACCCCGGTACCCGCACTCATAATCTGGAACTCGCCCGCCGGAACCTGCTCTTTGTTGCCCATGCTGTCCTGGTGTTCCACCGCCCCTTCCAGCACATAGGTCAGGATTTCCATGTCTTTGTGCGGGTGGGTACCGAAGCCCTGGCCTGCATCAATCACGTCGTCGTTAATCACGCGCAGTGCGGAGAAGCCCATGAAGTTCGGGTCGTAGTAGTCGGCAAACGAGAATGAATGCCATGAGTCCAGCCAGCCATGATTCGCGTGACCACGTTCGTTTGCTTTGCGTAAGTAGATCATTGTTTCACCCTCAGTTCGTTTCGATGGAGTAAGTGTGGACGCAAACCGCCTGGGATCATAGAGGGTGAAAATTGACTCCTCTGTTCAAAAATTATGAACAAGCGCAGAGGAGCCGTTTTTGCTTATTTCGCGAGGGTTACCGTGGCAGGAGAAGCCTGCTCAAAGGCCCGCTCGAGGATTTCCAGGTTGGTCAGAACGTCAGATTCCTTGACGTAATTCGGCGTGCCGGTTGTGAGGGTTTCGTATAGCGCATCGTAGACGCGGCCATAGTCGCCAATTTCCGGTTTCAGCTCTTCCCTGACCGTTACGCCCTCATCGTTCACATACTCCAGCACGCCCACGGAATTATCCGCCGCAAAGCCCGGTTCACCCGGCATGATGTTGGCCTTCAGGCTGGTCTCCTGCTGGTCGATGCCGTACTTAATGAACGATCCTTTGGTGCCGTGAACGATAAATTTCGGATAGTCGATTTTCACCAGATGGCTGGTTTTGACGATGGCCTTCAGATCGCCGTAGAACAGCTGCGCTTCAAAGGTGTCGTCCGGGTTGGCTTTGTTACGCAGGCTGCGGATGTCATACGCCACGTGGTCCGGTCGGCCAAACAGGGAGATGATCTGGTCCATCGTATGCACGCCCAGACCATAGAACGAGCCGTCCTGCGGCAGGCCGGGTTGGGTTTCCGCCACCGGACGGTAGTAATCGAAGTGGCTTTCGATTTCCACAATGTCGCCCAGCTTGCCGCTTTCAATCGCCTTTTTCGCCGTCAGGAAGCAGCTGTCAAAGCGACGGTTCTGATACGGCGTAACGGTCAGGCCTTTACTTTTCGCCAGCGTGAACAGCTCTTTTGCTTCGGCGATAGTTGGGGTGAACGGCTTTTCCACCAGCGCGTTTTTACCCGCTTCCAGCGCGCGTTTCGCATAGTCAAAATGGCTGTCGGCGTGGGTGCAGACAACAACCAGTTTGACCTGCGGATCGTTAAGTACTTCATCAAGATCGCTGGTGAAATGGATATGAGAATACTGCGGGGATTGCTCTTCCGGCTTCGCGCGGCGGCGGAAGATGTGCGCAACGTGCCAGCTGTCTTTACGGTTGAGAACATACGGCAGGTGGTAGCGGGTCGTACTTTTACCAAATCCAATAAATGCGCAATGCAGTGTCATGGCTCAGTCCTTTTGGAAGGTTACTGAGTCTAACCATAACAAAAAAAAAGCCAGCTAAAAGCTGGCTAAAGTAATACTGGAAGCAATGTGAGCAATGTCGTGCTTTCAGGTTCCCGTAGCGGTCTTCCTGAATGCAGAGCAATAATAATCATTCTCATTCGCACTTGTCCAATACTTTTTGCAAAAAATAGCGGTTGACTCAAATTTTAAAGTCATTGATGTTGAAAGGGACGTTTAACTGACTGAGGAATAAGGAATGAGTGAGATAGTGATACGCCATGCGGAACCGAAAGATTATGACGCCATTCGTCAGATCCACGCCCAGCCGGAGGTGTACCACAACACACTACAGGTTCCTCATCCCTCTGAGCAAATGTGGAAAGAACGGCTATCCGACCAGCCCGGAATCAAGCAGCTCGTCGCCTGCATAGACGGTCATGTTGCCGGCCATCTGTGCATCGTCGTCGCGCAACGCCCGCGCCGCAGCCATGTGGCTGATTTTGGGATTTGTGTCGGCGCGCAGTGGCAAAACCGGGGCGTTGCCAGCGCTCTGATGCGCACCATGATTGATATGTGCGATAACTGGCTGCGCGTTGACCGCATTGAGCTGACGGTATTTGTCGATAACGAACCGGCGATTGCGGTGTACAAAAAACACGGGTTCGAAATTGAAGGCACCGGCAAACGCTATGCCCTGCGCAACGGCGAGTATGTGGATGCGTATTATATGGCGCGAATGAAGTAGTTTGTTGCCCTCACCCTAACCCTCTCCCACAGGGAGAGGGAATGAAAAACCTAGGCCGGGTAAGGCGAAGCCGCCACCCGGCAAACCATCAATACCCCGCCGACAAATCATCTACCGAACGCGGATCCGACGCGCCAAACAGCGCCCCGTCCGGCCCGACCATAATGCTTTGGGTGCTGCCCATCGCCTCCTTCACCGCCACCTTCTGCCCGCGCTGTTCCAGCAGCTTGATGGTGTCCGGGCTAAAGCCCTTCTCGACGCGCAGCTCGTCCGGCAGCCACTGGTGATGGAAACGCGGTGCGTTGGTCGCTTCGGCGACGTTCATCCCAAAGTCGATGCTGTTCACCACCATCTGCAGCACGGTGGTGATAATACGGCTGCCGCCAGGGCTGCCGGTTACCAGCCAGGTTTTTCCGTCTTTCACGACAATGGTGGGCGACATGGACGACAGCGGACGTTTCTTCGGCCCTACCGCATTCGCATCGCCGCCCACCAGACCGTAGACGTTCGGCACGCCCGGTTTGGCAGAGAAATCATCCATCTCGTTGTTCAGCAGAATACCGCTGTTGCCCGCCACAATCCCGGTGCCGAAGGTGGTGTTGAGCGTGTACGTCACCGCCACTGCGTTACCGTCTTTATCCACCACCGAGAAGTGGGTGGTCTGGTTGCTTTCATACGGCGCCAGCTTGCCGGGGCGGATCTCGCTCGACGGTTTGGCCTTGTTGATGTCGATCTGATCGGCAATGGATTTGGCATATGCCTTGTTGGTCAGCGCCTGCCACGGCACCTTCACGAAGTCCGGATCGCCGAGATATTCCGACCGGTCGGCGTAGGCGCGTTTTTCCGCTTCCGCCATCACCTGCATGGCGTCCGCGCTGCCGAAGCCGAACTTGTGCATATCGAAATTTTCGAGAATATTGAGGATCTGCACGATGTGGATCCCGCCGGAGGACGGCGGCGGCATGGAGAAGACCTCGTAGCCGCGATAGGTGCCGCTAATCGGCTCGCGCTCCACCGCCTTGTATTCCGCCAGATCCGCTTTGGTGATGAGCCCGCCGTTCTTCTGCATCTCTTCGGCAATCTGGTCGGCAATTGCCCCTTTGTAGAAGGCATCCGGACCGTGCTCAGCAATCAGCTCCAGGCTTTTGGCGAGGTTCTTCTGCACCAGCCTATCGCCCTTCTTCAGGGGCTCACCGTCTTTCCAGAAGATGGCCTTGCTGTTTTCGTGATTCGGAATGACTTCGCTGCCATAGGTCTTGAGATCGTCCGCCAGCGCATCGTTTACCACAAAGCCGTCGCGCGCCAGCTTGATGGCAGGCTGCACCACCTTGTTCAGCGGCATCGTGCCGTATTTTTCCAGCGCCAGCGAGAAGCCCGCAACGGTGCCCGGCGTGCCGGTGGCGAGGTGCGAAGTCAGGGATTTTTTGCTGTCAGGGTTACCCTGATCGTCGAGGAACATATCGCGGGACGCCTGAGAAGGCGCCATTTCGCGGAAATCGATGGCGGTGGTTTTGCCGTCTTTGGTACGCAGCATCATAAAGCCGCCGCCGCCCAGGTTCCCCGCCTGCGGATGCGTCACCGCCAGCGCATAGCCGACGGCGACCGCTGCATCCACCGCGTTACCGCCCTGCCTGAGAATATCGACGCCCACTTTTGTTGCCAGCGCATCCACCGACGCCACCATGCCATGGGTTGCCCGCACGGGATGAAAAACATCTTCCTCCACGCCGTAAGAGACCGGAGGCGCCGCTGGCGGGTTGGCCGCCACGCTAAATGTACCGCCAGCCATCAGCGCGGCGATGGCGACCCAGCGCAAAAACGTTGGTTTCATCATTATTGTTCTCCAGGTGAAGGGATCCATATTCCCCGCTTAAGCCTGGTTCACAACTCCTAAAAAATCATCGTCATGGTGAAATCGGGGTAAACTTAAGAGAGACCTCAAAAGGAGGAAATGACAATGAAACGCTTATGGATCCTTACGGCGCTGATCCCGTTTGCCGCGCTCGCACAGCCACTCAACACCATGAACAACCCGAACCAGCAGGGTTACGTTATCCCGAGCCAGCAGCGTATGCAGACGGAGATGATGAGCCAGCAACAGCAGCAGAAAGGAATGCTCAATCAGCAGCTTAAAACGCAGACCCAGATGCAGCAGCAAACCCTGCAAAATCAGATGAACGCCAACACCCAGCGCGTGCAGCAGGGGCAGGTGCGCGAGCAGCCGCTGCCGAATAAAAACGGCGGGATGTTAGGAGGAATGACGTCGTCAGGCAGCGGACAGCAGCACATGCTGCCGCCGCAGTCGAATGGCAGTATGCTTAATCCGCAGAACTAAAGTCCGGGCCGATCAGGTCGATTGCATCGGTACAGATGCTGTCCACGCCCCAGCGCAGCAGTTCGGCTGCGCGCTGGGGTTTGTTAACCGTGTAGACCAGAATATGCAGGCCTGCGTCCTTCAGCATCTTCACCCGCGCTTCATCCAGCAGCCTGTGGTTGAGATGGATAGAAACGCACGCTAAGCGTGTCGTCAGCTCGCGCCAGTCCTCGCGCCACTCGTCAAGCAGCAGCCCGCGCGGCAGCTCAGGTACGGCCGCCTGTGCGGCCTCCAGCGCATCGATTTCAAATGATGACAGCAGCGGAGCGGTCATCCCTTCCCATAGCTCGCGCGCGGCCAGGGCAATGACTTTGCCCGTCAGCGGCCCGGTACCGGTGGTCGGTTTGATTTCGATATTGGCCATCATGCCGTGCTGGCGACAGCGGTCCGCCACTTCCACCAGCAGCGGCAGCGGTTCGCCTTTGAATTCGCCGCTGTACCAGCTTCCGGCGTCCACCTTCAGCAGATCGCGCCACGGCAGCTCGCCCGCCACGCCCCAGCCGTTGCTGGTGCGTTCGAGGTTATCGTCATGCAGCAGGAAAATTTCGCCGTCTTTCGACAGCTTGGCGTCGAACTCGATCATCGTGTGACCGTAGCGCGCGCCAACGTCAATCGCCGCCAGGGTGTTCTCCGGCGCCAGCTTACCGCCGCCCCGGTGGGCGACGACGTGGGGATAAGGCCAGTTGCTCATACTCGTTGTCCTGTTTCACCGTCAAACAGGTGCAGATGGTTTTCCGGCAGGTGCAGCCACAGCGTGCTGCCTGCTTTCGGGCGCTCCTGATGCGGCAGGCGCACCACCATTTTTTGTTCGCCCCAGCGCCCGTGCGCCAGGTTATCTGCACCCAACATCTCCAGCGTGTCCATCACCAGCGGCACGCCGCCGTCCGCCTGAGAGGTTAAAACGATATGCTCGGGGCGGATACCGAGCGTCATCTTACGCCCGGCGTAGCCACGATAGTACCAGTTGATCGGCAACGCCATCCCGCTTTCCAGCTCAAAATGCGTGCCCGCGCTGCTGATACGCCCTTCCAGCAGGTTCATTGCCGGGCTGCCGATAAAGCTCGCCACAAAGCGGGTGGCCGGTTTCTCGTACACTTCCACCGGAGTGCCAATCTGTTCGGCGATGCCTTTGTTCATCACCATCACGCGCTGGGCGAGGGTCATGGCTTCGACCTGATCGTGGGTCACATACAGGGAGGTGGTGTTCAGGCGACGGTGCAGCTGCTGCAGCTCAAGACGCATCTGCACGCGCAGCTTGGCGTCGAGGTTAGAGAGCGGCTCGTCGAACAGGAATACCGCCGGATCGCGCACGATGGCGCGCCCCATCGCCACGCGCTGGCGCTGGCCGCCGGAGAGCTCGCGCGGGCGGCGCTTCAGCAGGCCGTCCAGCTCGAGAATGCGTGCCGCCTCTTTCACCCGCTCGTCGATATGGCCTTTGCCCATGCCGCGGATTTTCAGCCCCCAGGCCATGTTCTCTTCCACGCTCATGTGCGGATAGAGTGCGTAGTTCTGGAACACCATCGCGATGCCTCTGTCTTTCGGCTCCATCTCGGTGACGCGCTGACGATCAATCCAGATATCCCCGGAGGTCACGCGCTCCAGCCCCGCCACCATGCGCAGCAGGGTGGATTTGCCGCAGCCGGACGGGCCGACCATCACGATGAATTCCCCGTCCGCCACGTCGAGCGTCAGCGGCTGAATCACCTGGGTTTTGCCGTCCCAGCTTTTGGTTACTGCCTGAAGTTTTAAACCTGCCATCTTATTTCTCGCTATCGACCAGGCCGCGGACAAACGCACGCTGCATGGCTAAAACAATGACTACGGGTGGGATAAGGGTGAGCAGCATCGCCGCCATCACCTGGTTCCAGAGGGTGGTGCCTTCGCCGGTGGCGATCATGCCTTTGATGCCCGCCACGGCGGTACCGAGGTTAACGTCCTGAATAATCAGCAGCGGCCACAGGTACTGGTTCCAGCCGTAGATAAAGGTGATCACAAACAGCGCCGCAAGGTTGGTTTTCGACAGCGGCAGCACGATGTCGCGGAAGAAGCGCATCGGCGACGCGCCGTCGATGCGCGCCGCTTCAATCAGCTCGTCCGGCAGAGTCATAAAGAACTGGCGGAACAGGAAGGTGGCGGTCGCCGAGGCCATCAGCGGCAGCGTTAAGCCCGCGTAGCTGTCGAGCATCTTCAGGTTGGCAATCACCTCAACCGTCGGGAAGATACGCACCTCTACCGGCAGCATCAGCGTGATGAAGATCATCCAGAAGAAGAGGTTACGCAGCGGAAAGCGGAACCAGACGATGGCGAAGGCCGAAAGCATCGACACCGTAATTTTGCCGACCGTAATGCCAAACGCCATGATGAAGCTGTTGAGCATCATCAGCCAGAACGGCGCGCTGTTGGCGCCCACGCCCTGAGTCCAGATGGTCTTCATGTTCTCGAACAGATGTGTGCCTGGGATCAGCGTCATCGGCGTGTCGAACACCGCTTTGGTGTCCAGCGTGGCGGCGACAAACGCCACGTACAGCGGGAAGAGGATGACGATAATCCCTAAAATCAGCATGGTATGGCTGAAAATCGTCAGCCCGCGACGGTTCTCAATCATTGGTAGCGCACCTTACTTTCGACATAGCGGAACTGCACCACCGTGAGGATGATGACGAGGAACATCAGCACGACCGACTGCGCGGCGGAGGCGGAGAGATCCAGCCCTGCAAAGCCTTCGCGGTAGATTTTGTAAATCAGCGTCGTGGTCGCCTGCACCGGGCCGCCTGCGGTCGCCGCGTCGATCACCGGGAAGGTGTCGAAGAAGGCGTACACGAGGTTAACCACCAGCAGGAAGAAACTCACCGGGGCGATCAGCGGCAGCGACAGCCTGAAGAAGCGACGAATGGGCCCTGCCCCGTCGATGGCCGCGGCTTCCACCAGCGAGCGCGGAATGGACTGCAGCGCGGCAAAGAAGAACAGGAAGTTGTAGCTGATCTGCTTCCACACCGAGGCGAACACCACCAGGAACATGGCCTGACCGCTGTTCTGGGCGTGGTTCCAGTCGTAGCCGAACTCTGCCAGGAAGTGGGTAATCAACCCGCGACCGGGGTTAAACAGGAAGATCCACAGCACGGCGGCGACGGCGGGAGCCACGGCGTAAGGCAGCAGCATCAGGGTTTGATAAATACGGCTGCCGCGCACCACGTAGTCCACCAGCGCGGCGAAAAACAGTGAGGCAACCAGACCGCTGACGGTCACCAGCGCGCTGAACTTCATCGTCGTCCAGAAGGAGTCCAGGTAGTAGCTGTCATGGAACAGCGCGGTAAAGTTGTCCAGGCCAACAAACTGGCTGGAAAGCCCGAACGGGTCGACGCTTTGTACCGAGTACCACAGCGCTTCGCCCGCAGGCCAGATAAAGAAGATAACGGTGATGACCAGCTGCGGCGCGACCAGAAGATAGGGCAGCCAGCGGGAACGGAACACCGGACGGGATGATGACATTGAGATTTGGTTCCTGGCGATTTCGGTTTTCTCCCTCTCCCCGTGGGAGAGGGTTGGGGTGAGGGCATCAGGCCGCATTAATCCGTAAGCCCGGAACGCTGCGCGTCACCGGGCATTTTTTACGATTTAGTCGACTGCTCAAAGCGGCGCAGCAGCTGATTCCCGCGCTCTACCGCAGAGTCCAGCGCCTGCTGTGGCGTTTTCTTCCCGGTCCACACGCTTTCCAGCTCTTCATCCACGATGGTGCGGATCTGCGGCATGTTGCCCAGACGCAGGCCTTTGGTGAACGGCAACGGCGGCTTGTTCAGCATCTGACGCGTCGCAATGTCCGCGCCCGGGTTCTTGCTGTAGAAGCCCTGCTCGCGGGTCAGGTCGTACGCGGCTTTGGTGATCGGCAGGTACCCGGTCTTCTGATGCCATTCGGCGGCGTTTTCAGGCTTGGCCAGGAAGTCGAGGAATTCGGCTACGCCTTTGTAGGTGCCCTTGTCTTTACCCTGCATCACCCACAGGCTCGCCCCGCCGATGATGGCGTTCTGCGGCGCGCCCTTCACGTCAGCGTCGTACGGCATCATGCCCACGCCGTAGTTGAATTTGGCGTAGTGACGGATATCCGCCAGCGAGCCGGAAGAGGCGGTGGTAATGGCGCAGTCGCCGTTGTAGAACTTCTCGGTGGATTCGTCTTTACGTCCGAAGTAGCTGAAGTCGCCCTTCTTGTTCAGATCGGCAAGCAGCGCGATATGCTTCACCTGCTCAGGCTTGTTGAACTCCAGGACCGCGTCGGTGCCGTCGAAGCCGTTGTTTTTGGTCGCCACCGGCAGGCCGTGCCAGGCGCTGAAGTTTTCAATCTGGATCCAGCCCTGCCAGCCGCTGGCGTAGCCGCACTTCATCCCCGCCGCTTTCAGCTTCGCGGTGTACTCCGCCAGGTCCTGCCAGGTTTTTGGCGGCTGCTCCGGGTCTAAACCGGCTTTTTTGAAGGCGTCTTTGTTGTAGTAGAGCACCGGCGTAGAGCTGTTAAACGGCTGGGACAGCAGGTGGCCGGTTTTGGAATCGGTGTAGTAACCCGCTACGGTCGGCACGAACTGCGACTCGTCGAAGTTGATGCCCGCCTCTTTGAACACTTCATAGACCGGTTTGATGGCTTTGGAGGCCATCATGGTGGCGGTACCCACTTCATAAACCTGCAACAGCGCAGGTGCGTTACCGGTACGGAAGGCGGCGATGCCCGCGCTCAGGCTCTGCTCGTAGTTGCCTTTGTACACCGGCACAATTTTGTAATCCGGATGGGTGTCGTTGAAACGCTGCGCCAGGGAGTCAACTTCTTTACCCAACTCCCCTTCCATGGAATGCCAGAACGGAATGGTGGTGACAGCCATTGCGTTCGTCGCAAAAGCCAGACCCAGTGCCAGACCCAAAGCTGTGTGTCGTAACGATGTCATTGTCATCTCTCTTATTGTGCCGGATGCGCGATATCACGCGTTTTATGCTCGCGAGGTAACATGACATGCTCGAATTACAGAAAAATAACTGTTTGTTTACAGATAAGTGACAGCCAGGCGTCAGGGGGATGATGGTTGTGTGAAGGGGGTTGGCGGTGTGGTTTGGGTGCTGTCTGGTGCCCTCACCCCGCCCTCTCCCACGGGGAGAGGGAGAAAACACTAAAAAAGGCAACTTGCGTTGCCTTTTTGCTTTTACCTATCCGCCCAGATACGCGCTCCGCACCGCTTCGTTCGCCAGCAGCGCGTCGCCGGTATCCTCCAGCACCACGCGGCCGTTCTCCAGCACGTAGCCACGGTCGGCGAGCTTCAGCGCCTGGTTGGCGTTCTGCTCGACGAGGAAGATGGTCATCCCCTCTTTGCGCAGCTGCTCGATGGTGTCGAAAATCTGCTGGATGATGATCGGCGCCAGACCGAGCGACGGTTCGTCCAGCAGCAGCAGGCGCGGCTGGCTCATCAGCGCGCGGCCAATCGCCAGCATCTGCTGTTCACCGCCGGACATGGTGCCCGCACGCTGGATGCGGCGCTCCCACAGGCGCGGGAAGAGTTCATATACCCACTTGATGCGGGTCTGGTATTCATCACGGTGAGCGAAGAACCCGCCCATCGCCAGGTTCTCTTCCACCGTCATGCGGGAGAAGACGCGGCGCCCTTCCGGAACAATAGCCACCGCCTCGCGCATGATTCTGGCGGTCTGCCAGTCGGTAATGTCTTTACCATCGAACACAATCCGCCCGCTGGTGGCGCGCGGGTCGCCGCACAGGGTGCCGAGCAGCGTGGTTTTGCCCGCGCCGTTGGCGCCAATCAGGGTCACGATTTCACCCTGATTGATATGCAGGCTGACGTCGTGCAGCGCCTGGATCTTGCCGTAGTGCGCGTTGACCTTGTCGAACGTTAACATCGCTTTTTCCATCTTATGCCTCACCAAGGTATGCGCGGATCACGTCCGGGTTGTTGCGGATCTCTTCCGGCGTGCCGTTTGCCAGCGGCGTGCCCTGGTTTACCACGTAGATACGGTCCGAAATGCCCATCACCAGCTTCATGTCGTGCTCAATCAGCAGGATGGTGGTGTCGTGACTGTCGCGCAGCTCGGCAATTAGCTCGTCCAGCTCTTTGGTCTCTTTCGGGTTGAGCCCTGCCGCCGGTTCGTCGAGCATCAGGATTTCCGGCTGCGTCACCATGCAGCGCACGATCTCCAGGCGACGCTGGTCACCGTAGGCCATGTTGCTCGCCTGACGGTTGGCGTGCTGCAGCAGGCCAATTCGGTCGAGCCAGGTGGCGGCGCGGTCAAGCGCTTCATCCTGCGCGCGGCGGAAGGCCGGGGTTTTAAGCAGGCCGGAGAACAGCCCGGTTTTCAGCTGCTGATGCTGGGCCACCAGCAGGTTCTCAATCACCGTCATCTCGCGGAACAGACGCACGTGCTGGAAGGTACGCACCACGCCCATACGGGCGATCTGCTGGCCCGGCAGCCCTTCCAGATGCTGGTCGCGCAGCATGATGGTGCCGCCCGTTGGCTTGTAGAAGCCGGTCAGACAGTTAAAGACCGTGGTTTTCCCTGCGCCGTTCGGACCAATCAGGGAGACAATCTCTTTCTTGTGCAAATCCAGATTCACGTTGTTGACCGCCAGCAGGCCGCCAAAACGCATCATCAGACCGTTAACGGATAATAATGGCTGACTCATGCCTGCTCTCCTTTCGCTTGCCCGTTCTTCAGCTTCAGCTGTGGACGGGTCATCGGCAGCAGACCCTGCGGACGCCAGATCATCATCAGCACCATCAAACCACCCAGCATCAGCATGCTGTATTCGTTAAAGTCGCGCATCAGCTCGCGCGAGACCACCAGCAGGATGGCCGCGAGGATAACGGCGAACTGCGAGCCCATCCCGCCGAGCACCACAATCGCCAGCACAAAGGCGGATTCGGCGAAGGTGAACGATTCCGGGCTAACGAAGCCCTGACGCGCGGCAAACAGCGTTCCGGCGAAACCGGCAAACGCGGCGCTGATGGTGAACGCGGTCAGCTTGATGCGGGTCGGGTTCAGGCCCAGGGAGCGGCAGGCAATCTCATCTTCACGCAGCGCTTCCCACGCGCGGCCCAGCGGCATGCGCAGCAGGCGGTTGATCACGAACAGGGTAATCACCACCAGCAGCAGCGCCACCAGATAGAGCCAGATCACGCGGTCGGACGGGTCATACTTCACGCCGAAGAAGTTGCTGAAGGTATCCCAGCCGCCTTCGCGGGCGGTACGGCTGAACTCCAGCCCGAAGAAGGTCGGTTTCGGGATCTGGCTGATGCCGTTCGGGCCGCCGGTCACTTCGGTGTTATTGAGCAGCAGGATACGGACGATTTCGCCGAAGCCTAAGGTCACAATCGCCAGGTAGTCACCGCGCAGGCGCAGTACCGGGAAGCCAAGCAGGAAGCCTGCAGCGGCAGAGACCAGCCCCGCCAGCGGCAGGCAGGTCCAGAAGCCGAGACCGTAATAGTGGTTCAGCAATGCGAAGGTATAGGCGCCGATGGCGTAGAAGCCGCCGTAGCCCAGCACCAGCAGGCCCGAGAGCCCCACGACCACGTTCAGACCGAGACCGAGAATCACGTAGATCATGGTCAGAGTGGCGATATCCACGGTGCCACGCGACACCACGAACGGCCACGCCACGGCGGCCACCAGCAGCGCCACGAGGAACAGCTTCTGCTTAACCGTAGAACCGTCGATTGCCGGCAGGACGAATTTCGGACCGGAGACGTTTTTCAGCGTCTTCTGGAACAGCGGACGCAGCAGCTGGAACAGGAACACCACGGCCGTACCGATAAATACCCACTGCCAGCGGATGTCAGCTGCGGTATCGACAACCAGTTTGGTGCCATTCAGCTCAAGCTGGACTCCCATAAAGACGCTGGCCAGCACGAAGAACATGGCGGCAGAGAGCAGCGCCATTGCAAAATGCATCGGTTTCATACTTTCTCTACCTCCGGACGGCCCAGAATACCGGTAGGCATCACCAGCAGAACCAGAATCAGCAGGGCAAACGACACCACGTCTTTATACTCCGTGCTCAGGTACGCCGAGGAGAGCGCTTCGGCCACGCCCAGGATCAGGCCGCCGATCATCGCGCCCGGAATACTGCCGATACCGCCCAGAACCGCCGCGGTGAAGGCTTTCATCCCGGCCATGAAGCCGATGTATGGGTTGATCACGCCGTAGAACTGGCCGAGCAGGACGCCCGCCACCGCCGCCATCGCGGCGCCAATCACGAAGGTCAGGGCAATCACGCGGTCGGTGTTGATGCCGAGCAGGCTCGCCATCTTCAGGTCTTCCGCGCAGGCGCGGCAGGCGCGTCCCATACGCGAGTAGCGGATGAACAGCGTCAGGGCAAGCATCGCAATAAAGGTCACGACCCAGATAACCAGCTGCATGGTGGTGATAGAGGCCGCGAAGTTTTCGCTGGCCCCCACAATCCACTGGCCGTTAAACAGGCTTGGCAGCGCCACGTCGCGCGAGCCTTCGGTCAGGCTGACGTAGTTTTGCAGGAAGATCGACATCCCGATCGCGGAAATAAGCGCAATCAGGCGCTTGGAGCTGCGCACCGGCCGGTAGGCCACGCGCTCAATGCTCCAGCCGTAGGCGCTGGCAATCACAATCGCGCCGACAAACCCGGCGGCGACCAGCAGCCAGCTGCTGTCGATGCCCATCATCATCAGGGCGGCGATAATCATAAAGGAGACGTAGCTACCGATCATGTACACCTCGCCGTGGGCGAAGTTGATCATGCCGATAATGCCGTAAACCATCGTATAGCCGATGGCGATCAGCGCGTAGGTGCTTCCCAGCGTAACGCCGTTAAACATCTGCTGCAGGAAATAGAGAAACTGCTCGGACATATGCAAACCTTTTTATACCCGCCCGTCATGCCGGGCGGTGGGATAATTATTTGGCGGCCGAGGATGAACCGTCGGCGTGCCACTTAAAGACACCAAACTCAAATCCCTTCAGATCGCCTTTCTCATCCCAGTTCAGCGGCCCAATCACGGTGTTCGCCCCGTGTGCTTTTAAATCTTTCACCAGATCCAGCGGTTCTTTGCTGCCGGAGCGATCCAGCGCGGTGGCCAGAGACTGTACGGCCGCGTAGGTGATCCAGACGTACGGACCACTCGGATCTTTCTTCTGCGCCTTGAGCGCATCCACGATAGCCTTGTTGGCCGGATCCTGGTCATAGCGTTTTGGCATCGTCACCAGCATGCCTTCGGCAGAATCCCCCGCGATGTTTGACAGGGAGGCATTGCCCACGCCCTCTGGCCCCATAAACTGGGTTTTCAGACCGGTGGCGCGCGCCTGACGCAGCATCTGGCCCATCTCCGGGTAGTAGCCGCCGTAGTAAACGAAGTCGATATTCTCTTTTTGCAGGCGAGCAATCAGCGCGGAGAAGTCTTTCTCACCGGCGGTAATGCCGTCGAAGAAGACGATGTTCGCGCCGCCTTTTTTCAGGCCGTCCTGCACGGAGCGCGCCAGGCCTTCGCCGTACTGCTGTTTGTCATGAATAATGGCAATGCGCTGTGGCTTAACGGTCTCGAGGATATATTTGGCGGCGGTGGGGCCCTGCGAGGAGTCCAGACCGGCGGTACGCATAATGTGCTGGTAGCCGCGCTGGGTCAGTTCCGGGTTCGTTGCGCCTGGGGTGATCATCAGAATGCCTTCGTCTTCGTAGATATCAGACGCCGGCTGCGTGGAGGATGAGCACAGGTGGCCGATCACATACTGAATCCCGTCGTTGACGATTTTGTTGGCGACCGCGACGGCCTGTTTCGGATCGCAGGCGTCGTCATATTCCACGCCCACCAGCTTGTCGCCTTTGATGCCGCCCTTAGCGTTGATGTCTTTGATGGCCTGGCGCGCGCCGTTGAACTCCATGTCACCCCACTGGGCAACAGGGCCGGACATCGCGCCCACTACCGCAACTTTAATGTCGTCTGCCATAGCGGCATGCGAGATCGACAGTGCGACCATCCCCGCGATTAACGTCTTCGCGTTCCTTTTCATCTCTGAATCCCCATTCGTGATGTCGTGTTTATATTTTGTTTTATTATGGTTAAAAAGCATTCTGTACTTTTAATGAACAACGCTATTTTTACCAGTGCCTTTAATGGTTTAGCGCAGTTTTTTGTCAAAAACCAGACTAAAATCTCTATTTTTCAGGCGATTAAGCAAAGATAATATTCTGAAATCAGGCAGAGATAAACAAATAAAAGTGCAGTTTGCAGCATAAAATAACGGTACAAAGCGCCGAATAAATCACTACCGTTCAGGTTAAAATTCTGCTTATTTTTCGATCCATGTGTTTTCAAACTGCCCATCGCGTTGCCAAAAAACTAATCACCTGGTTAATGAGAATAAAAAGAGGAAGCCGCTGAGTGAATAAATTGAGTACACTGCCCCTACTCAATCTGATTTGGACAAGTGGCTAATGAAACTGACTATCGTGCGTCTGGTGACCTTTAGCGACCAGGATCATATCGACCTGGGCAAGATCTGGCCGGAATATTCCCCTTCGTCGCTGCGCGTTGATGAGACCCACCGCATTTATGCCGCGCGTTTTAACGAACGCCTGCTGGCAGCGGTTCGCGTAACCCTGAGCGGTACGGAAGGGGCGCTGGACTCGCTGCGCGTGCGTGACGTCACCCGTCGTCGCGGTGTGGGACAGTATTTAATTGAAGAAGTGATCCGCGAAAACCCGAGCGTGACCTCATGGTGGATGGCTGACGTGGGCGTGGAAGACCGCGGCGTGATGGCGGCGTTTATGCAGGCGTTAGGGTTTACGGCGCAGGAGAGCGGGTGGGAGAAGCGCTAAAAGAAAGCCGGGTGGCGGCTGCGCCTTACCCGGCCTACATTCTCCACCGTATTTTCCCAAGCATTTCGTGTTGCAGGAAGGCGGCAAGTTATGAAATCCCCGGGAGCTTACATAAGTAAGTGACCGGGGTTGAATAACGCAGCCAACGCACCTGCGGCGCGAAAGGCGACGGGAAAATTATTTGGCGTCTGTCGCCGTGCCGTTCGCATGCCAGTCAAACACGCCGAACTCGAAGCCCTTCAGGTCGCCCTTCGCGTCCCAGGAGAGTGGTCCCATGACGGTCTCGACGGTATTCGCTTTCAGCCAGGTGGCAATCTCAGCCGGATCGGCTGACTGGTTCAGGCCCGCCTGCAGAGACTGCAGCGCCGCGTAGGTGGTCCAGACGAACGCGCCGCTTGGATCCTGTTTCTTCGCCTTGATGGCATCTACGATAGGTTTGTTCGCAGGAACCTGGTCGTAGTTCTTCGGTTTGGTCACCAGCAGGCCTTCGGCTGATTCACCCGCAATGTTAGACAGGGAAACGTTCGCCACGCCTTCCGGGCCCATAAACTGGGTTTTCAGGCCCGCAGCGCGCGCCTGGCGCAGGATCTGGCCCATTTCCGGGTGGTAGCCACCGTAGTAAACGAAATCAATATTCTCTTTCTTCAGACGCGCCACCAGGGTGGAGAAGTCTTTCTCACCGGCGGTGATCCCGTCGAAGAACACCACGTCGGCATTCGCTTTCTTGAGGTTATCCTGCACTGAACGCGCCAGACCTTCACCGTACTGCTGCTTGTCATGAACGATGGCAATGCGCTTTGGCTTCACTTTTTCAACGATGTATTTCGCCGCGGTTGGGCCCTGGTCAGAGTCCAGACCGGTGGTGCGCAGGGTCAGCTTGTAGCCGCGCGCGGTCAGCTCCGGTGCGGTCGCTGCCGGGGTGATCATCAGAATACCTTCGTCTTCGTAGATGTCAGACGCTGGCTGAGTAGAGGAAGAGCACAGGTGACCGATAACGTATTTGATCCCGTCGTTCACCACTTTGTTCGCGACCGCGACCGCTTGTTTCGGGTCACAGGCATCATCATATTTTACGATCTGCAGTTTTTCGCCCTTGATACCGCCCTTGGCATTAATGTCTGCGACCGCCTGTTCAGCGCCGGTAAATTCCTGGTCGCCGTACTGTGCTACCGGACCGGACATTGCGCCAACTACAGCCACCTTGATATCTGCCTGTGCCATGGTGCTGAATGCCAACGCGATACATCCTGCCAGTAACGCTTTACCCTTCATGTTCATCCTGAGATTCCCCATTATTATGGTTATTACGATTGTTGTGATGTTGTTGTGCAGCGCTTTATATCAGTTATAGGTGTGCTGTCCGCGCTTTTTCAGCATACTCTGCTAAAACATACCCGATTTTTATGATTTTGGAATAGCTAATTTGAAATGAATATATGATAAGCCCGGCAGGGATTTTCGCCGGGCATGTGGCTTTAACGTGTCAGCGACGCGGAGATAATGTCCAGCGCTTTACGGAACTGCGCTTCAGGGATAGTCAGCGGATACAGGAAACGAATGACGTTGCCGTAGACGCCGCAGCTCAGAAGAAGCAGCCCTTCCTGCAACGCACGCTCCTGCACCTGGCGGGTAAATTCCGGCGAAGGCTGGCCCGTTTGCGGGTCGTTAAATTCCACCGCCACCATCGATCCCTGCGCGCGAATGTCAGCGATATACGGGCAGTGTTCTTTCGCCTTGTTCAGCACTTCCACCAGGTGATGGCCAAGATGCGCCGAGCGCGTGCAGAGATCCTCTTCATCAATCACGTCGAGCACGGCATGCGCCGCCGCAATCGCCAGCGGGTTTCCGGCGTAGGTACCGCCCAGCCCGCCCGGTGCAGGGGCATCCATCACCTCCGCACGGCCAGAAACCGCTGAGAGCGGCATCCCGCCCGCCAGGCTTTTCGCCATGGTGATCAGATCGGGCTTCACGCAGTGGTGTTCCATCGAGAACAGCTTGCCGGTACGGGCGAAGCCGCTTTGCACCTCGTCGGCAATCAGCAAAATACCGTGGGTGTCGCACAGGGCGCGCAGCGCCTGCATAAAATCAGCTGGCGCAATGTTGAAACCGCCCTCTCCCTGAACCG
The DNA here is from genome assembly GCF_000801755.2 of Enterobacter sp. E20. NCBI lineage: Bacteria > Pseudomonadati > Pseudomonadota > Gammaproteobacteria > Enterobacterales > Enterobacteriaceae > Enterobacter > Enterobacter sp. E20. The sequence continues at coordinate 284,860 of NZ_CP012999.1, read as the reverse complement.
GTTCGAGAATAATGGCCGCGACCTGGTCGGGTGCGATATCCGCTTTAAAGATGCGTTCCAGGCTTTTCAACGCTTCCGCCGTGCTGACGCCGTGCAGTTCATTCGGATACTGCGCGTGATACACCGAACCGGGGAACGGGCCAAAGCCGAGCTTGTACGGCGCAACTTTGCCGGTCAGCGCCATGGTCATAAAGGTGCGGCCGTGGAACGCGCCGCCGAAGGTGATAAGGCCGGGACGTTTGGTATACGCCCGGGCAATTTTGACCGCGTTTTCGACCGCCTCTGCCCCCGTGGAGAAGAACGCGGTTTTGGCCGGACCGTCAACGGGCACGCGCTGGTTGATGCGCTCGGCAAGCGCCACATAGCCTTCGTACGGCACAATCTGGTACGCCGTATGGGTAAACGCGTGGAGCTGTTTTTCAATGGCGGAAATGACTTTTGGATGGCGATGGCCGGTATTCAGCACCGCGATCCCGGCGGCGAAGTCGATATACTCGTTACCTTCCACGTCCCACACCGTGGCGTTTTCAGCTTTATCGGCGTAGAAGTTACACATCACGCCGATGCCGCGCGGCGTCGCCTGTAAACGCCGGTCGTTCAGTTCGTTATTTTTCACCCTGTCCCCCTGAGAAAGTCGCCTGCTTAGCGCATCAGTAAGTGTTTGCCAGGGGGAGGGAATTCGCCAGAGCGGGCGCTAAAAAAACAAAACCCCCAGACTTTCATCCAGGGGTTCTCGGTGTACTTCGCGGAAATTACGCTTCGATAGCGGCGCGAAGTTTTTTCATGGCGTTCTTTTCAAGCTGACGGACACGTTCCGCAGAAACGCCGTAGCGGTCGGCCAGCTCCTGCAGCGTGGACTTGTTGTCTTCGTCCAGCCAGCGGGCGCGAATAATATCCTGGCTACGTTCGTCGAGGCCTTCCATCGCATGGGTCAGCTTGTTCGCGGCCTGATCTTCCCAGTTATCCTCTTCGATGCCATCAGCAAAGTTAGAGGTTTTATCCTGCAGATACAGAACCGGCGCCATTGGCTGGCTGTCAGATGCGTCGTCGTCGGAGGACATATCAAAGGTCATGTCCTGCGCGGCCATACGGGATTCCATCTCACGCACGTCTTTGCTGGTTACGCCCAGCTCGCGCGCCACCATTTCCACTTCATCCTGGTTGAACCAGCCCAGACGCTGCTTGGCTTTACGCAGGTTGAAGAACAGTTTGCGTTGCGCTTTTGTCGTGGCGACTTTCACGATACGCCAGTTGCGCAGCACGTATTCATGAATTTCTGCTTTGATCCAGTGCACAGCGAAGGAGACGAGTCGCACACCCACTTCCGGGTTAAAGCGACGCACAGCCTTCATCAGGCCGATGTTGCCTTCCTGAATCAAGTCCGCCTGCGGCAGGCCATAGCCCGCATAGTTACGAGCAATGTGAACAACAAAGCGCAGGTGAGACAGGATCAGCTTTTTCGCTGCTTCCAGATCGCCCTGGTAATGCAGCTTTTCAGCAAGCTCCTTTTCTTCCTCGGCCGTTAACATCGGCCAGGTGTTCGCAGCCCGGATATAAGATTCCAGGTTACCAACAGGGGCTAAAGCTAAAGTTTGCATTTCTTTGGTCATTCATTCCTCTCAATGTTTCTTCTGGTCCTGGTCGTCCCCGTCAGGCAACAACCATGCCAAAGCGTTTGAGCAACGAGATTAGCATTCACTCTTTTATCAGACAGTGATTTTATCCACAAGTTCCAGGTGCAACGGTGAATAAATTACGCACAAATTGTGACATGAAGATGATAACAGGGGAAGCGACAACAGGGACGCTTTCCCTGCAGAGCGAGCATCTCGGTGCAGGGAAAGATTATATCACGCTTTTATTAGTCGGGAGTAAAGTGACGTAAATGTTGAACGGTTGCCAGCCAGGCTGCCACCCACCCAATCATCGAACAAACCAGCAGCAGCAACAGACACTCATCGAAGCCTAAGCCACTGATATCAAACTTCGTTCCGAAAACCTGCGCCACTTCAGTCACGGCAGAAGAGAGCCGCATCACCAAAATTTCTGACAATATCAGTGAAAGAAATGCACCGGAAAAACCGAGCAATGCGCCACCGTAAAGGAACGGTCGGAGGATGAAACCATCCGTCGCACCAATCAGTTTCTGCACGTTAATGGTATCGCGACGGGCAAAGATGCTCAGGCGCACGCTGTTACCGATGACGAGGAAGACCGCCGCCACCATCAGCACGCCAATCATCGCCGCGACGCGTCCTACCAGCCCGGTCAGGGCAGCAAGGCGCGCAAACCAGCTGTCGTCCATGCGCACTTCATCAATGCCCTTAATGCGCGTGATGCGATCGCGCAGGGTGTTAAGCGAATCGGTCCCCTGGAAATCCAGCTTCGGGATCACCACCGCCACGGCGGGCAGCGGGTTCTCTTCGAGCATATCCAGCGCGCCGCCAAAACCAGACCAGTTACGGAACTCGCCCAGCGCGTCTTCACGGGAGAGATAGTTGACCTTCTCCACGCCCTGCTCGGCCTGGATTTGCCCGACCACCTGTGCCGCGGCGTTATCGTCGAGCGCTTTATCCATATAGACCGTGATCTGCGGAGACGGATAATACTGTGAGGCCGCCTGGTTGACGTTTTTATAGACCATATAGCAGACGCTTGGCAGCGTCAGGGAGATGGCGATCACCATCACCGTCAGGAACGTCGCCAGCGGTTTGCTTTTCAGGTCCTGCAGCGCGCCATGGAAGGCGTAGCGCACCTGCTCGTTAAACACGTTGGTTTTACGGGAGGCCGGTTTTGGCGCGGCCTTCTGGCGCTTCGGCGCATTACGATTGCCGTCACCACCGCCCTGCGGCTTACGGAAACGGTCAAACCGGTTTCCGAACTGCCGAATCTGGTTTATTGCATCACGCTTATTCACCGTGGCCTCCGTGCAAATGCCCGTCGCTCAGGGTCAGCATGCGGTACGAACGACGGGAAATGAGCCCGATGTCGTGCGTCGCCATCAATACGGTGACTCCTACGCGGTTAAATTCCTCAAACAGACGCAAAATCCCTTCGGACAGGGCATCGTCCAGGTTACCGGTTGGTTCATCCGCCAGCAGTACGGCAGGCTTGTTCACCACCGCACGGGCGATGCCCACGCGCTGCTGCTCACCGCCGGAGAGCTGGATCGGGAAGTTCTTCGCTTTGTCCAGCAGCCCGACCTTATCCAGCGCCGCAGAAACGCGGCGGCGGATATCGTCATAGCTGGCGCCGGCAATAATCAGCGGAATGGCCACGTTATCGAAAACGGTGCGATCCATCAGCAGGTGGTGATCCTGGAAAATCATGCCGATCTGACGACGCAGGAACGGCACTTCGCGGTTTTTCAGGCGGCTGATCTCATGGCCGCCGAAAAAGATTTTCCCGGCGCTTGGCCGCTCGATCCCACAGATAAGCTTGAGCAGGGTACTTTTCCCCGCGCCGGAATGGCCGGTCAGGAATGCCATCTCGCCCGGCTGCAGGTGGAATGTCACCCCCTGCAGCGCTTGTCTCCCACCGAGATAGGCCTTGCTGACGTGTTCAAAGCGAATCATTGTTAGTCCTCTCGGGCAAATAATGCCTCAATAAAGTCGTCCGCCTTAAACGGACGCAAATCCTCAATACGCTCGCCCACACCGATGTAACGGATAGGAATGCCGAACTGGTCGGCCACGGAGAAGATCACCCCGCCTTTCGCGGTGCCGTCCAGCTTGGTCAGCGCGATCCCGGTCAGTCCTACCGCTTCATTAAACAGCTTCGCCTGGCTGATGGCGTTCTGTCCGGTGCTGGCATCAATGGTCAGCATAATTTCATGCGGTGCGTCTTCGTCCAGCTTCTTCATAACGCGGACGATTTTCTTCAACTCTTCCATCAGGTGCGATTTGTTCTGCAAACGCCCTGCGGTATCGGCAATCAGCACGTCCACGTTGCGCGCCTTCGCCGCCTGGATGGCATCGAAGATCACGGACGCGGAGTCCGCGCCGGTATGCTGGGCAATCACCGGAATGTTGTTGCGCTGGCCCCAAACCTGCAGCTGCTCAACCGCTGCCGCGCGGAAGGTATCGCCCGCCGCCAGCATCACCGATTTGCCCTGCTGTTCGAACTGACGCGCCAGCTTGCCGATGGTGGTAGTTTTACCCACGCCGTTCACGCCAACCATCAGAATAACAAATGGCGTTTTGCCTTCAATATTAAGCGGTTCGTCAACTTTTGCGAGAATTTCACCCATCTCGTCTTTCAGCAGGCCGTACAGCGCTTCGGCGTCGCGCAGCTGTTTGCGGCTCGCCCCTTCGGTCAGATTGGCGATGATCTTACGGGTGGTTTCCACGCCGACGTCCGCAATCAGCAGCTGTTCTTCCAGCTCTTCAAAGAGATCGTCGTCGATCTTCTTGCCGCGGAACAGACTGATAAATCCGGAACCTAAGTTTTCTTTGGTTTTGAGCAGGCTGCGCTTCAGGCGCGCGAAGAAACCTTCTTTGGTCGGTTTTTCCTGCTCCTGGACGCTCTCTTCTTCGGCCTGCTCTTCTACCGGCACGACGATAATCGCCTCTTCCGCGGCTTCTGCCGCCAGCGCCTGGGCTTCCAGCTCTTCGTCGGTCAGCTCTGGCTCGAGTGCCGCTTCTTCTTCCACCGCCTCAACAATTTCAACGGTTTCCGCTTCCGCCTGCCACTCTTCGGCAGAAACCTCTTCGGCTTTCACCTCTTCCGGCAGCGGCAGCTCTTCGTGCTCGATAACGGCCTGTGGCGTTTCGGTAATATCCTCAACGATAACCGGTTCTGGCTTCTCGCTCTCCTGAACCTGTTCAGTGACCTCAACCACCTCTTCAGCAAAGGCTTCAATCTCTTCTTTGCTGTGCGCCGTTTCTTCCGCTTCGACAACCGCGGCGGTTTCTACAGGCGTTTCAGGCTGTGACTGCTCTTCAACGGCTTGTTGCTCTTCGGTTTTCTGTTCTGTTTCTTGCTCTTTTTCACCGAAGCCCAGCCAGGAAAAGAAGCCACGTTTTTTTTGTTTTGCCATCTGCGACTACACTCCTCGCGGCGCTATATACATGGAAGCTAAAAAAATGATGAAATAGTCTAACACTTTACTTAATTGACATCACCGCCCGCAATCGCAGGCCAATTGTTAACAGAGCTTTCCTGAGATGAAGAAACCCAACCGCGCCCCGGCCGGTCAAATTCGTATTATCGGCGGTCAGTGGCGAGGCCGGAAATTACCGGTGCCGGACAGCCCCGGTTTACGCCCTACTACCGACCGCGTGCGCGAGACGCTGTTTAACTGGCTGGCCCCGTCAATGGTAGACGCCCACTGCCTGGACTGCTTCGCCGGAAGCGGCGCGCTCGGCCTGGAAGCGCTGTCGCGCTATGCCGCCAGCGCCACGCTGCTGGAGATGGAGCGCGGCGTTGCGCAGACGCTGCAGCAAAATCTGGCGACGCTGAAAGCGAGCAACGCCAAAGTCGTGAACACCAACACGCTGAGTTTTCTTGCGCAGAAAGGCACGCCGCATAACGTGGTGTTTGTCGATCCGCCGTTCCGCAAGGGGCTGTTGGAAGAGACGTTATCCCTGCTGGAGCAAAACGGCTGGCTGGCGGATGACGCGCTAATTTACGTTGAAAGCGAAGTGGAAAACGGTTTACCGCCGGTTCCCGCCCACTGGGATCTGCACCGCGAAAAGGTCGCAGGCCAGGTCGCTTACCGTCTTTATCACCGTCAGGCACAAGGAGGCTCCGATGCCGGTACTGATTAACCTGGGACGTTTGCTGATGCTGGGCGTCTGGGCGTTTTTAATTCTCAACCTGGTACACCCCTTCCCGCGCCCGATGAATATTTTCGTTAACGTCGCGCTGATTTTCACGTCGTTTATGCATGCCCTGCAGATGGTGATGCTGAAAAACGGCCTGCCGAAAGACGGCCCGCAGATGACGGGCTGGCAGCAGCTGCGCGTGTTTATTTTCGGCGTGTTTGAACTGCTGGTGTGGATGAAGAAGTTTAAGGCGCAGGTGAAGAAGTAAGGCGCGGTCTGATGCCCTCACCCTAACCCTCTCCCACAGGGAGAGGGAATGATTACACCCTCTCCCTGTGGGAGAGGGCCGGGGTGAGGGGAAAATTACCGCTCCGGTTCAAACCCTTCAAACCGCGTCCCTTTGTAGCTCAGCGTTCCTTTCTCACCCACCATCAGCTGATGGTACTGCTGCGCCTCCAGGCGGAAGGTCATCTCCAGGCCGCCCGTTTCCGCCCTAAAGCTCGCTTCATAGCGCATTGCTGTGCCCGCAGGCGTCACCTGCTGCTGGCGCGAGCGGCGGTCATTGAGCGGTTTCTCGCGTTTGTTGGTCACCACCACGCGCTTTTGCATCAGCGGTGCGGCATCGTTATCCGCCTTCTCGCGGCGCTGCTGCACGAAACGGAACGAGGCGGCAATGACGATAATCGCCACCACGATAATGAAAAAAAGCGGCATCTTGCTCATTCGACAATCCCATCAGATTTTGCGGAATTCAGGATACCTTGCCTCCCCCGCCATTGCCAAACGCCCGCCCGCGTCACTACACTGGATCAGAAACTGATTATTCAGACTTAACAGATACAGGGAGTTAATATGCTTTGGTCATTTATCGCTGTCTGTTTTTCCGCATGGCTTTATGTCGATGCATCGTACCGCGGTCCCACCTGGCAGCGCTGGTTGTTTAAACCGGTCACGCTGTTGCTCCTGCTGCTGCTGGCCTGGCAAGCGCCGATGTTTAACGCCGTCAGCTATCTGGTGCTCGCCGGGCTGTGTGCATCCCTGATTGGCGATGCCTTAACCCTGCTGCCGCGCCAGCGCCTGCTGTACGCCGTTGGGGCGTTCTTCCTCTCCCATCTGCTGTATACCATCTACTTTGCCAGCCAGATGACGCTCTCCTTCTTCTGGCCGCTGCCGCTGGTGCTGCTGGTGATTGGCGCCCTGCTGATTGCGGTGATCTGGTCGCGTCTGGAAGAGATGCGTTTGCCGGTCTGTACCTTTATCGCCATGACGCTGGTGATGGTGTGGCTGGCAGGTGAACTGTGGTTCTTCCGCCCGACCGCTCCGGCGATGTCAGCGTTCTTCGGCGCCGCGCTGCTGCTGATCGGCAACGTCGTCTGGCTGGGCAGCCACTATCGCCGCCGCTTCCGGGCGGATAACGCGATTGCAGCCGCCTGTTACTTTGCCGGGCATTTCCTGATTGTGCGTTCGCTGTATATCTAAATAGCGCTTGACTCTGGAGTCGACTCCAGAGTGTATGCTGCGGTTAATGAGAAAATTATCATTGCCGGAGACTGCCATGTCGACTCCAGAAATACCTAAAAAAGTTCCTAAATTCTCGGCACTTAAGCTCATCCCGGCTCCGTCGAAAGACGACTGCTGCTGCGAAGGCGCGTGCGAAACGCCAGCTCAACCCCTTCCTGAAAGCGGCAACCGCTTCAGCTGGGTCGTCAACGGCATGGACTGCGCGGCCTGCGCCCGCAAGGTGGAAAACGCCGTCAAGCAGGTGCCGGGCGTGAGTCACGTTCAGGTGCTGTTCGCCACCGAAAAGCTGCTGGTCAGCGCCGATAGCGACGTCAGCAAGCAGGTTGAAGCCGCCGTCAGCCAGGCGGGCTATACCCTGCGTAGCGAAACGGCGCCCGTTGAAAAAGCCTCCTCCCTGAAAGAAAACCTGCCGCTCATTACCCTCATCATCATGATGGCCCTGAGCTGGGCTCTGGAGCAGGTTAACCATCCGTTCGGCAATCTGGCGTTTATCGCCACCACGCTGGTCGGGCTGTTCCCGATTGCCCGTCAGGCGCTGCGCCTGATGAAAAGCGGCAGCTGGTTTGCCATCGAAACGCTGATGAGCGTGGCTGCAATCGGCGCGCTGTTTATTGGCGCGACGGCAGAAGCGGCGATGGTGCTGCTGCTGTTCTTAATCGGCGAACGTCTTGAGGGCTGGGCAGCGAGCCGGGCGCGTAAAGGGGTCAGCGCGCTGATGGCGCTGAAGCCGGAAACCGCCACTCGCGTGATAAACGGCACGCGTGAAACGGTCGCTATCAACACGCTGCGCCCGGGCGACGTGATTGAGGTGGCCGCAGGGGGGCGTCTGCCCGCAGACGGCGCGCTGCTTACCGCCACCGCGAGCTTTGATGAAAGCGCCCTGACCGGGGAATCCATTCCGGTAGAGCGTGCCGCGGGTGAAAAAGTGCCTGCTGGCGCCACCAGCGTCGACCGTCTGGTGCAGCTCACCGTGCTTTCCGAGCCGGGCGACAGCGCCATCGACCGTATCCTCAAGCTGATTGAAGAGGCCGAAGAGCGCCGCGCGCCGGTCGAACGCTTTATCGATCGCTTCAGCCGGATTTATACCCCTGCCATCATGCTGGTTGCCCTGCTGGTCACCGTCGTCCCGCCGCTGTTCTTTGGCGCGCAGTGGGAGGGCTGGATTTATAAAGGGCTGACGCTGCTGCTGATTGGCTGCCCGTGCGCGCTGGTGATTTCCACCCCGGCGGCAATTACCTCAGGTCTGGCGGCGGCGGCGCGTCACGGCGCGCTGATTAAGGGCGGCGCGGCGCTGGAACAGCTGAGCCAGGTCCAGCATATCGCCTTCGATAAAACCGGTACGTTAACTGTGGGCAAGCCGCAGGTGACCGGCGTATATCCGCAGGAAATCAGTGAAAATGAGCTGCTTACACTGGCCGCCGCCGTTGAGCAGGGGTCCACTCACCCGCTGGCGCAGGCGATTGTGCGAGAAGCGCAGTCGCGCGGGCTGAATATCCCTCCGGCAACCGCCCAGCGGGCGCTTGTCGGGTCAGGGATTGAGGCCACCGTTGACGGTAAAAAGGTGCTGATTGTCGCGGCAGGCAAGTCTTCCAATCCAGAGGTTGAGGCGTTAGAACAGACCGGACAAACCGTCGTGACCGTCCTGCAGGACGGCGTCGCGAAAGGGATGCTGGCGCTGCGCGATACCCTGCGCGATGACGCAAAAGAAGCCGTGGCGGCGCTGCACAAGCTGGGCGTGCAGGGCGTTATTCTCACCGGTGATAACCCTCGCGCGGCGGCAGCGATTGCCGGTGAGCTGGGGCTGGAGTTTAAAGCCGGATTGTTGCCTGCGGATAAGGTCAGCGCCGTGACGGAACTGAACGCTCGCGGGCCGCTGGCAATGGTCGGTGACGGGATTAACGACGCCCCGGCGATGAAAGCGTCCACCATTGGTATTGCGATGGGCAGCGGGACCGACGTGGCGCTGGAAACGGCCGACGCGGCATTGACGCACAACCGCCTGACCGGGCTGGCGCAGATGATTAGCCTGGCGCGGGCGACGCGGGCCAACATCCGTCAGAACATCGGCATTGCGCTCGGGCTGAAAGGGATTTTCCTGGTGACGACCCTGCTCGGCATGACCGGACTGTGGCTGGCGGTGCTGGCGGATACCGGGGCAACGGTGCTGGTGACGGCGAACGCGCTCCGGCTGCTGCGTCGCCGATAAAAAAAGCCCGGTGGCGCTAACGCTTACCGGGCCTCCATGTCCTGCTAACTCATCGGTCGGGTAAGGCGAAGCCGCCACCCGACTTTTTTATAAGAAATAGCTCATCGCCAGGCCTAAAAACAGCACCAGACCAACGTAGTTATTGTTCATAAACGCTTTAAAACAGGCTTCACGTTCACGCTTCGCAATCAGCTTTTGCTGATAAGCAAACAGCAGCCCCGCCACCAGCACGGACCAGTAAAACTCCCAGTTCAGCCCGTTCAGGCGACCGATGGCGACCATCAGCGCCAGTACCGCGACCTGCAGGATACCGATAATCAGCTTGTCCTGACGACCAAAGAGGATGGCGGTGGATTTAATGCCAATCTTCAGGTCATCGTCGCGGTCTACCATCGCGTATTGCGTGTCATACGCCACGGCCCAGAGAATGTTCGCCAGGAACATCAGCCAGCAGCTTAGCGGTAAGGACTCACTAACCGCCGCAAACGCCATCGGAATCGACCAGCCAAACGCCGCGCCCAGCACCACCTGAGGCAGGTGGGTATAGCGCTTCATAAAGGGATATACCCAGGCCAACGCCAGCGCCGCAACGGAAAGCAGAATGGTCATGGTGTTGAGGGTTAACACCAGCAGGAAAGAGAGCAGCACCAGAACAATGAACAGCACGCGGGCTTCTTTCCCGGTGACCTGCCCGCTGGGTAACGGACGTCCGGCAGTACGCTTAACATGACCGTCGAATTTACGATCGGCATAGTCATTCACCACGCAGCCCGCCGCGCGCATCAGCCAGACGCCGGCAACGAACACGGCCAGGATCCACAGCGGCGGCACGCCCGGCGTGGCGAGCCACAGCGCCCACAGGGTCGGCCACAGCAGCAGTAACGCGCCAATGGGTTTATCGGTACGCATTAAGCGGTGATACGCCAACAGCTTATTCTGCGTCAGGCTCCACTCCATTTTTTTCTTCCTCTTAGTACAACGGTGATGCCGGTAAAAAAAGCTCCGTCAGAATTAACGGTTTACCGCTCAGGCGAAGGCGGGAACGACGCCCCCAGAGTTCGGCATCACGACCAATCTCAATAAAATCCCGGGTAAGCTCAGACGAGGTAAAAAGGTAACGCCCCAGAGGCGTTTTCCCCAGACGTTGCAGCGCGAGCTCTGGCCCGGAAAGGGTGGACTCGGGGACCACCGTCCGCCCGGCAAGCCACGGCTCACCATCAGCACAGAGTAAAATTTCGCGCAGCCAGTAGCGTGGCTCTTGCGGCAGCAGCGGCAGCTCGCTGGCGATCTCATCGCCCGAGACAAACCCTTCCTGAATCAGGGTCACCGTGACCGTTTTACCCTGTTGCTCAAAACGTTTCGTCATGGAATCTTCCAGCAACAGCCAGTCCAGTTGCTGCGGATCAAGCGCAGGTATTTGGTCGAAATAGCGCAGCGCACGCAGTTGCGTTAGCGCAGGGTGTGACATGCCAGACTCTCCGATACATAACGTAATGGCATTGTATCGCAGAAACACGGATTGAGGGGGGCCAAACGTTATTTAACGATCACGATCGCAACATGGGCGCAACAGCCTGGCGGATACGAAAAAAAGTGCGCCCACTCAGGCGCACCAAACTACTAACAAATCAGCACTGTGGGGAAACGGTTACCCCTTGCCTTTTACACTGCTGATAAAGGTGGAACGGGCAGTGGTTGAACCTAAACGTTCGGCTTCATCAAGCAGTTTCAGCGCTTTATCGACATCGCCGCGCTTCACCGCCTGCTTAATGGCGTTGTTGAAGTACTCTTCGGTGTCGTTCAGTACCGGCTCGGCTTTCTTCGCCGGGGCAGGCGCTGCGGTCGCTACCGGTGCGGCTGCCGTGGCAGCTGGCGCGGTATAGGCAGGAGCAGCTGTGTTACCTACAGTGACAGGGCCGGAACCGGAAGAGCCAAACAGCGGGCCGACCAGCACGCTTGAACCGCTGTTCGTTTTCACCTTCAGCTTTAACGTTCCGTCGGTGACGTGATGAGCAATCGGGTCTGGAATATCAGGAATCGCGTTACCGGTACCTTTTGCGTAGGCTTTAGCCGGATCGAGCAACGTGGTGGTCTTCTGAAGATCTTGCTCAGTGGTAAAGACCAGAACGTAGAGTTTTTGCTGGCCCAGCGCTGGCGTAAGGCGCATGACGCCTTCCAGACGGTCAGCGCTCATCACGCCGGGTTCCTGATACGTAAAGTATTCACTTGGGAAAAAGGCAGATGGCGTCATGTTCTGATCGAGAATTAACACGTTTGGTGCAAATACACTCGTCTGCTTATTAACTTCACTGGTCAAGGTAATGGCCAGTTCACCAATATTGGCGGGTACGCTATACGCAGCGACAGGGCCGGTAATACCCGGAACATTAAGTGACTGACCAGCCGTTGAGAGCTGGGTGGTCTGGGTTTTAGACTGATCGACAGGGGTCCAGACAAGCTGTTGCAATGCAGCTGTCGGAATGGCTGGCGCGGATGTTGTGTTTTGCGGAACGAAATTGACGTTAGCGAGCGTTACAGCAGGCGCGCTTGCCAGCAGCCCTGCGGTTAAACAAAGGGCAAGGAGAGTTTTGTTCATTTTCATTGTTATCACCTCAAAATGCACAGGTTCAGCGGTAGCCAGGCAATAGCGCGCCGTTCCAAGGATTGAGGGGCTTGCGCCCCTCAGTTTGGTCATTACGTCAGGTTAAGACGGGATTACCACCAGATTTCCATCTGAGCGCCGAAGGACCACTCATCGTTGTCGCCGCGGCTGAAGCTTTTCGCAGTGGTATCGCTATAGGCCATGCCTGGGGTGTAACCCGCAACGGAGTTTTTACCTGAAGGCGCATAACCCCATTTCTCATCCCACTTGGCATAGGTGGCGAAGACGCGGATTGCTGGACGTGACCAGATGCTGTCGCCAGCCTGCCACTGTTGTGCCAGGGTGATTTTATACTGGTTGTTGGTTTCGCCAGTTTCCTGAGATTTGACGTTGTCGTAGCCCACTTCAAGCAGAGTGCTCATGATAGGCGTCCATTTGTACATAGGACGAACGCCTACGGTCCACCATTTCGTACCGTTGTTGTTATCCCAGTTGATATCCTGGTACATACCGACGTACATCAGATCCCAGCTATCGCCCAGCGAGATAGCACCGTGGTCAAGTACGCGCCACAGGTGCCCATTGTTGTTGATGCCGTAGTTGATATCGTCAGTGGTGCCAATGTTCGAACCTTGCGACAGACCTTTACCCTGAGAGGTCATAGAGTCAGTTGCATATTGCAGAACGAATTTGTTGTAGCCTTTCAGCATGCTCTGCGTGTGTTCAGCGGTGAACATCCAGCCATCTTTAGATGCGCCGTCGATCAGGTGATAATCATCACGTGGGTTTGCACGGCCGTAATCAGCCCCCAGCTCCAGGGTACCGCCCGGGTTAATTTCCATCTGGGCTAAACGCACGTCAAAGACATCGTTCGCCGTGCGAGTGGTGTAGTCATAAACGCTGTTGCTGGCGAAGGATGAAGAACCGCCGGCTTCAGAAGAACGGGTTGCAGCCAGAGAGAGCTTACCAAAACCTACGTCGATGTTTTCCAGACCTGCACCAGGACCTGAAATATCCCAGTAGTAGAAGTCGATCATGTGGACGTCATGACGCTGATAGAAGCGCTTACCGGCCCAGATAGTCGAACCTGGCAGCCACTCAATCAGGTTTTTACCCTGCACGTTGGCTTCACGGAACGCCGGGTCAGTGGCCTCCCAGTCGTTCTGTTGCGCCACGGAATACGCGACGTTGGTGTCGAAGTAGAAGCTCTTATCGCCCTCTTTCCACACTTCCTGGCCCAGTTTCAGTTCCGCATAGGTTTCACATTCGTTACCCAGACGGTATTTACTTTGAGCACCGGTTGCCTGGAAGCACTGTTGTTCGCCGCCACTACCCGTCCAGCCGATACCGGAACGAGCATAACCATGGAAATCCACGGCCATTGCCTGAGCAGACATTACGCCCGCTGCGACGGCAACTGCCAGAGGAAGTTTGCGCAGAGTAATCATCATTCTATCTCCTGAGATCATTGCTTTTCTTTGAACACTTCACCTGTCGGTTTCGTGTCTTCTTTTGGGATTGCTTAAACGCCTGGCTCTTTGTGCAACCGACGACATGCAGTGCCATCCTCACGGAACAGATGGCAACGCTCTGGCGGCAAGCCGATAGCGAATGTGGCACCCTCTTCTACCAACACCACGTCGTTCTGGCGGTAGACCAGGTTCTGACGGATGGCGGGGATCTGGATATGAATCTGTGTTTCGTGACCAAGCTGTTCGACGACCTGAACGTCACCTTCCAGGGTCACATCAGCGATGTGGCTCGGCAGCAGGTGCTCAGGACGAATACCGAGGGACATGTTTGCCCCGACCTGTACGTTGGCGCTGTCGACCGGCAGCCAGACCTGCTGGCGGTTTGGCAGCTCCACCTGAACCTGTTCAATGGCTGTCGCGGTCACTTTGACGGGCAGGAAGTTCATCTTTGGCGAGCCAATGAAGCCCGCAACAAAGCGGTCTGCCGGGTAGTGGTACAGCTCCAGCGGTTTACCCACCTGCGCCACGCGGCCGGCATCCAGCACCACGATTTTGTCGGCGAGGGTCATCGCTTCCACCTGATCGTGGGTGACGTAAATCATCGTGCGGCCAAGACGCTTGTGCAGACGGGAGATTTCAATGCGCATCTGGACGCGCAGGGCGGCATCCAGGTTAGAAAGAGGTTCATCGAGCAGGAACACGCGCGGTTCGGCCACCAGCGTACGGCCAATCGCCACACGCTGACGCTGACCACCGGAAAGCGCTTTTGGTTTACGCTCCAGCAAGTGGGCCAGCTGTAACACTTCCGCTACCTGCGTCACGCGCTGGTTAATGACCTCTTTCTTCGCGCCGGCCAGCTTCAGGCCGAAGGACATATTTTCGGCAACGGAAAGGTGTGGATAGAGTGCATAAGACTGGAACACCATACCGACGCCACGTTCGGCAGGCGGGATGTCGTTCATTCGGGTATCACCAATCAGCAGGTCGCCGCTGGTAATCGTTTCAAGACCGGCAATCATACGCAGCAGAGTAGATTTACCGCAGCCTGATGGGCCAACAAACACCACGAATTCACCTTCGTTGATGTCCAGATTGATGTCTTTCGACACCACAACGTCACCCCAGGCTTTCGTTACATTACGCAGCTGTACGCTCGCCATGCCCTTCTCCCTTCGTTACAACCTGTCACCGACAGAAACATTCAAGATAAGTTCACTATGGGGTATCCATTACTTTCCCGAATCCTCCACCCCCCGCCTTTTTTATGGGGGAGGAGGCGGGAGGATGAGGGAGCAGGCTCTGCGACCGCCGTGGGCGGGCTGAGGCAAAATTCGTGAAGCCGCCTGCAAAATTCGGTGGGTTTTTATGTGCGCCAGCACTCATAACTTAAATTTATGCAACGGAGATCACACAAACGGGGGGTGGGGCGTAGGGGTTGGGAGGATGGAAAGAGGATGTCAAATAAGGAGACTGAGACACGTTGAACCACTGAAGTCATACCATGAGACATCACCAAAAAGGATGGCAGCTATGAATATCAAGACTGGCGCACGCGTTTTCGCATTGTCCGCCCTCGCAGCAATGATGATTTCCGCACCGGCGCTCGCCAAAATTGAAGAAGGCAAACTGGTTATCTGGATTAACGGCGACAAGGGCTATAACGGCCTGGCCGAAGTGGGCAAAAAATTCGAAAAAGATACCGGCATCAAAGTTACCGTAGAACACCCTGACAAGCTGGAAGAGAAGTTCCCGCAAGTTGCAGCAACCGGCGACGGCCCGGACATCATCTTCTGGGCGCATGACCGTTTCGGGGGTTACGCGCAGTCTGGCCTGCTGGCTGAAGTGACGCCAGATAAAGCCTTCCAGGACAAACTGTTCCCGTTCACCTGGGATGCCGTTCGCTATAACGGCAAGCTGATCGCTTACCCTATCGCGGTTGAAGCCCTGTCTCTGATTTACAACAAAGACCTGGTACCAAACCCACCGAAAACCTGGGAAGAGATCCCGAAACTGGATAAAGAGCTGAAGGCGAAAGGTAAATCCGCGCTGATGTTCAACCTGCAAGAGCCGTACTTCACCTGGCCGCTGATTGCTGCCGACGGCGGTTACGCGTTCAAGTTTGAAAACGGCAAATATGACGTGAAAGACGTGGGCGTGGACAACGCGGGCGCGAAAGCGGGTCTGACCTTCCTGGTTGATCTGATCAAGAACAAACACATGAACGCGGATACTGACTACTCCATCGCGGAAGCGGCGTTCAACAAAGGCGAAACCGCGATGACCATCAACGGTCCGTGGGCCTGGACCAACATCGACAAGAGCAAAGTCAACTACGGCGTGACGCTGTTGCCAACCTTCAAAGGCAAGCCGTCTAAACCGTTCGTTGGCGTGCTGAGCGCGGGCATCAACGCCGCCAGCCCGAACAAAGAGCTGGCGAAAGAGTTCCTGGAAAACTACCTGCTGACCGATCAGGGTCTGGATGAAGTGAACAAGGACAAACCGCTGGGCGCCGTCGCGCTGAAATCCTTCCAGGATCAGCTGGCGAAAGATCCACGTATCGCGGCCACCATGGATAACGCCCAGAAAGGCGAAATCATGCCGAACATCCCACAGATGGCTGCGTTCTGGTACGCCACGCGTACCGCGGTCATCAACGCTGCAAGCGGTCGTCAGACTGTCGATGCCGCGCTGAAAGATGCTCAGGGTCGTATTACTAAGTAATGACGTAGTCCCCTCTCCCTTTAGGAGAGGGTTAGGGTGAGGGTTGGCGCTATCCGCACGCCCTCACCCCGGCCCTCTCCCCCAGGAGAGGGAGAAAAGATCAAACGTTGTAGAGGAAAAACCCCATGGATGTCATTAAAAAGAAACGCTGGTGGCAAAGCGACGCGCTGAAGTGGTCAGCGATAGGTCTGCTGTGCCTGCTGGTGGGTTACCTTGTTGTTTTAATGTACGTACAAGGGGAATATCTGTTTGCCATCATGACGCTGATTTTAAGCTCTGCTGGCCTGTATATTTTCGCTAATCGTAAAGCCTATGCCTGGCGCTATGTCTACCCGGGCGTGGCCGGGATGGGGCTGTTTGTCCTGTTCCCGCTGATTTGTACCATCGCCATTGCGTTTACCAACTACAGCAGCACCAACCAGCTTGCGCAGGAACGTGCGCAGCAGGTCCTGCTGGATCGCTCATATCAGGCAGGCAAGACCTTTAACTTCGGCCTCTATCCTGCCGGGAACGATTGGAAGTTAGCGCTTACTGACGAAGCAAGCAGCAAATACTATGTCTCCGACGCGTTCAAATTTGGCGGCGAGCAGAAGCTGGCCTTAAAAGAGGCACAGGCCCTGCCGGAAGGTGAACGTGCCAACCTGCGCGTTATTACCCAGAATCGTCAGGCGCTGACACAGCTCACCGCCGTGCTGCCAGACGAAAGCAAGGTGACCATGAGCTCGCTGCGCCAGTTCTCCGGCACGCAGCCGCTGTATACCCTGGCGGACGACGGCACGCTGACCAACAACCAGAGCGGCGTGAAATATCGTCCGAATAACGACATTGGTTTCTATCAGTCCATTACTGCCGACGGCAAATGGGGTGATGACAAGCTCAGCCCGGGCTATACCGTCACCATCGGCTGGGACAACTTTACCCGCGTGTTTACCGATGAAGGCATTCAGAAACCGTTCTTCGCCATCTTCGTCTGGACGGTGGTCTTCTCGGTGCTGACGGTGATCCTGACCGTGGCCGTGGGCATGGTTCTGGCCTGTCTGGTCCAGTGGGAATCCCTGAAAGGCAAAGCGATTTACCGCGTGCTGCTGATCCTGCCGTATGCCGTACCGTCGTTTATCTCGATTCTGATTTTCAAAGGGCTGTTTAACCAGAGCTTCGGTGAAATCAACATGATGCTGAGCGCCCTGTTCGGCATCAAACCGGCCTGGTTCAGCGACCCGACCACCGCTCGCTCGATGATTATCATCGTGAACACCTGGCTCGGTTATCCGTACATGATGATCCTGTGCATGGGCCTGCTGAAGGCTATCCCGGACGATCTGTACGAAGCCTCGGCGATGGACGGCGCTGGCCCGTTCCAGAACTTCTTTAAAATTACGCTGCCGCTGCTCATTAAGCCGCTGACGCCGCTGATGATTGCCAGCTTCGCCTTTAACTTTAACAACTTCGTGCTGATTCAGCTGTTGACCAACGGCGGCCCGGACCGCCTTGGCACCACGACGCCAGCAGGCTATACCGACCTGCTCGTGAGCTACACCTACCGTATCGCCTTCGAAGGCGGCGGCGGCCAGGACTTCGGTCTGGCGGCAGCGATTGCCACCCTGATCTTCCTGCTGGTAGGCGCTCTGGCGATTGTGAACCTGAAAGCCACACGTATGAAATTTGATTAAGGAGGGCATCAATCATGGCAATGGTACAACCCAAATCTCAGAAGTTGCGCCTCCTGGCGACGCACTTAGGCCTGCTGATTTTCATCGCGGCGATCATGTTCCCGCTGCTGATGGTTATCGCCATCTCCCTGCGTTCGGGTAACTTCGCGACAGGGAGCCTGATCCCGGACGAAATCTCCTGGGAGCACTGGAAGCTCGCGCTGGGCTTCAGCGTGGAACACGCGGATGGCCGCGTCACGCCGCCGCCGTTCCCGGTCCTGCTGTGGCTGTGGAACTCGGTGAAAATCGCAGGCATTACCGCCATTGGTATCGTGGCGCTGTCCACCACCTGTGCTTATGCCTTCGCCCGCATGCGTTTCCCGGGCAAAGCGACGCTGCTGAAAGGGATGCTGATTTTCCAGATGTTCCCGGCCGTGCTGTCGCTGGTGGCGTTGTATGCCCTGTTTGACCGTCTGGGCCAGTACGTACCGTTTATCGGCCTGAACACCCACGGCGGCGTGATCTTCGCCTATCTTGGCGGTATCGCACTGCATGTGTGGACCATCAAAGGCTATTTCGAAACTATCGACGGCTCGCTGGAAGAAGCGGCCGCGCTGGATGGCGCAACCCCGTGGCAGGCGTTCCGCCTGGTGCTGCTGCCGCTGTCGGTGCCGATTCTGGCGGTAGTGTTTATCCTGTCGTTTATCGCTGCGATCACCGAAGTACCGGTTGCCTCACTGTTACTGCGTGATGTGAACAGCTACACCCTGGCCGTAGGTATGCAGCAATACCTCAACCCGCAAAACTACCTGTGGGGCGACTTTGCCGCGGCGGCCGTACTTTCCGCCATCCCGATTACCGTGGTGTTCCTGCTGGCGCAGCGCTGGCTGGTCAACGGCCTGACGGCGGGCGGTGTGAAAGGTTAAGTTTCATTTTGTTATGCCACTGCAACCCTCAACTTTAGACGTATTGTATTGACCCAACTTGTGACTGTTGTTAGGCGCTCTTCGGAGCGCCATTTTTTTATTCGCGTTTCAGCCGCTTCGAGTTGCACAGCCAGAGGGTGATCACCAGCAGCAGGATCGCCGCCGAGTAGATCAGCACGTCGAGCGGGGATTTATGATCGACGATGATCAGCCGCACTATCGCAGTGATCCCAATGTAGACAAAATAACGCAGCGGAAAGTGAAAGCCGGACTGAAAGTACTTCACAATCAGGGCGATAAATTCAAAGTAGAGAAAGTAGACCACCAGGCCTTCCACCAGCGCATATTTGCTGGTTTGTTCAGGGGCGAACAGTACATCCGCAAGATGCACCGTCTCTTTACCCAAAAAGACGACCAGTATCAGGCCAAGGCTCAACAGACCGAGGTTCAGCACGGTCTGGAGGATCGTTGAGATAAACTCAACGCGCGGGCGAGTCAGGGATGTCATACAGCACCTCATTCTCCAGGGCGAGGTTCCTGTATAACGCAAAAATGTGACGGGGATCTATATTTTTTGTTTATGTTTTGTCCGCATGAGCATTCTTGCCGGGCGGCACTGCGTTTGCCCGGCCTACAAAAACACTAACGTAGGCCCGGTAAGCGCAGCGCCACCGGGCAAAGAAGCATCAGCGGAAGTTAATGTTCTTATCGCTCGTCATGTCATACAGCTGGAACTTACGTCCAAGCTGCTGACCCCCGTCACGCGTCAGCGGCGTCCAGCCCACTGCCGCACGGCTGCGGGTTGGGCCTGACGAGAACAGATCCAGCGGAATCGACACGTAGACCCCTTTGGTGAAGTCCCCTTCCCCGTACTCGTCCGGCGAAACGTTGGTGATGGTGGCATAGCCACCCACCACGACGCCGCTGTCGAAGTGTTTAGAGATGTCCAGCGTACCGCCCTTATCGCCCGCCAGGTACTGGCCGACGCTGGCTTTCACCAGCACGTCAGGCGCGAACGACGGCGTCCAGTAGGCGGTCAGATGGCCCGTTTTGACGCTGTAGTCGGTGAACTTCATCATGTCCTGCGCGCTGCGCCAGTCACGCTGTTTGACGTAGTTGGCATCCACCCCGAACGCCCAGTTGCTGTCGACAGGACGATAAAGCACTTCCGCCCCCGCGCCGCCGTACATGGTTTCCAGATACCCGCCGTACACCTGGCCGTAGAAGCCGTTGCCAAAGTACTGGAAGTAGTTGGCCTGCAGGTTATTCACGTAGGCATCGTTTTGTACGTACTCACGCACGCGGGTACGCACGCGCGGCAGCGCCGAGTCTTTTGGCGGGTTGGTGTAGTTGAACTTGTCGTAGTTATTGGCGATGTTGCCGAACAGGCTGCCAGTGGTCAGCAGGTGGTCGGTGAGCCACAGATCCGCCGTCGCCATGACGCCCAGCTGATACATGTAGAAGTTTTCAGGCCCGCCGACGGACTGGTTCAGCACCGGATCGATATGGAAATCGAAGCGCGATTTGTCGATATACCAGCCCTGCTCGGTGGTTTCCGGCACGATCGGCTCTACGCGTTTTTGCACCAGCTCGGTTTCATGCCCGAGCGGCTCACCTTCCAGATGGCGCTTGAGGCTGGCAACATCCGTTTCGGTTGTGACCTGCGGCAGGTTGAGACGGTTCTCCGTCACGCGGATCGTGCGGATCCCCTCCGGCAGATCGTTCATAACGATCCGGTTAGCGCGTTCGATCCCTTCGCGCGAGTCGCGGTATTTCACCTGCTCGCCGGTCACGTACAGCGTATCGCCTTTCACCTGAATTTTCGGATCCGCCAGGCCGGCATTGTATTTCAGCAGCGTCAGCTGGTTTGCCACCACGGAGTGCTGCAGAATCGCATCCTGCGGCTCCGGCTGGTATGCAGGGCGCGCGTTATCATTGTAGTGCGGCCGCATGTCGTTAAAGTTGGTGCGCAGCGTGAAGCCAAACATCACCGTATTGCCGCGCTCGTAGCTGAGGTTAACGTCGGCCCAGTCGGTGACGCGATAAATGGCGCCGACGTTAAACTTGCTCTTCTGCTCAATCTTTCCGGCGAAGTCCTGCGAGTAGTCATTCCCCTCATATTCCAGCTTCAGGCGTAATGGCTGCCAGGGCGTTTGATACTCCACGCCGCCAAACAGCGATGCCGGACCGTGGAACATCTGGTCTCCGTTGATGGAGCCCGCTTTCTTATAGCTGTTATCGCGGTAGCAGTATTTATCGCTGTAGGAGCAAAACGGGTTTTTCACGTTTCCGCTGGTGCCCAGATAGCCCCATCCCAGACCGAGCGAGAAGTCGAACGGCCCCCAGGCTTTACTGGCCACGATGTATTCCGCATCAAACAGACCGGTACCACCGATATCTTTGGCGCCCACGGACACCTGCGGCATCCAGTAGCTCTCTTCCCACAGGCGCAGCTTGACGTCGAAGGCTTTATCTTTGTAAGTCTGATCGCCGGAGAACGCCTCTACGCTGCTGTATTGTTTCGTACGCACGTCGGTATAGCGCAGCGTGGTTTCAAGCCACGGGAACAGCTGCACCGAGGCGGAGTAGTAGCGATACTGGTCGTTATCACGGTAGTTAAGGCTAATTTCGCCTTCGCGCGCCATCCGCGCGGTGGGCGTTTGCAGTAAACCGACGCCGCCGAAGTCTGACTGAGACGGGCCAATGGGTGCCGGATACGTTTCTGCATGGCAGGCGGCACTCACGCAGAGCGCCAGCATGCTGTAGAGATAGGTTCTTTTCATTATTCCGGTATCCGCTGAATCAGGGAGTGAAGGATATCGGCGTTAAGCCCGTCATACGCCTTCGTCCAGAAATGGTCGGCAAAACCGACAAAAATGATGCTGCCCGGCATAGGTTCGATATGCCGTTTATTCCAGTAAGCGACGGGGGCTTTTTGTGTGTGCCCGTCAGGGTAAACCACCCAGGCGTAGCTGTTATCGGCACCGCTCCGCAGGCTCTGCTCGTCGAGGTAGCTCGCCACGTCACGACCGGGCGTAAAGGGCTTTTTACCCGGGCTGCTGATAAGCCCCATTACGGTCACCGTCGTCGGCTTCTCCGGCAGCCAGAGCGTATACTCCCCTTCAAGCGTGGGGTTGCCCTTTTCCGTGACGCGCACTTCGTCGGGATCAAGGTTCACGTTCTGACGGCCAGTCACCTTCAGCGCCTGCAGCTGCTGGCGAACGCTGTTAATCGCCGCCGCGTCGTCGCCATCTTCCTGCTCCGCTAACCCCGTCAGCCTGGCAAGGAGCGCCTTGTGCCGTTGTTCCGCTTCAGCTGTCTTCTGACGTTCAGCGATGACTGCCCCCGGCCACCAGCTGTTGGCGAGCCTTGGCTGTCCGACGAGATCGAGCAGATGCTCGGCGTGGGTTAAGGTTTTGGGTTTTTCACTGTCCGGCGTGTAGACCTTCACCGTCCCTGCGGACCATGCCAGCGGCGCGGCAAGGCTGGCGAGAAGCGCAACGTGGATGAGCGTTTTCATGATTTCGCCGCCTTGATCAGGGTGGTTTTCGCCGGGAAGAATCCGGCACCGAGATACTGCAGGGACTGGCGGATCTGCCCTTCCTCGTCGATCCAGAAGCGGTTGTGCCAGGTGGCCTGGTCGGTAGTGACTTCTTCATCCAGCACGCGAACCTGCGTTTCGTCGCTGCCGACTTTCACGCTGTCCGTGCCGTCCCAGCGGAAGGTCGAGCGTGCCGTGGCGTAACGCACCTGCTTATGTTCGGTCCAGCCCATCGTGCGCGTCCAGCTTGCGCCGTCGGCGATCTGGTTCGGCTTGATCAGCGGATCGGCAGCGATGTTATTCACCTCCAGCAGGTTGTCGCCGCCCAACAGGGTTTTCACGATACGACCATGCTGCGTCACGATGGTGGCCTGATCCTGCGTCACCCATTTCTGCTGCCCGTTTTCATCGAAAGCGAGCACCACAAACAGCTGCGGGCCATCGTTAAGCTGCATGTACTGACTGGCATAGGGCATGTTTTGAAGTTCGTCATCGGTCAAATGCACGCCCGGTGTGCCAAACATGCTTTCCCACAGTGAGTTTCCCAGCCCTTTGGTGGTGGCCGAGCACGCCTGCAGCAGCAGGCAAATCAGAATGATTGCAGGTCGCTTCACGACTCTTCTCCGAAGGGGCGAAATAACCACACCGAAGTGTGGTTATGATTAAAACACCCGCTATTACTGGGTGCTGGTTGTCGTGGTGGTCGTGGTTCCGGTATTGGAGCCATCACCGCCACCGGTTGCCGCCAGCGCGACACCCACGGCTGAACTTACGGTGCTGGCGCTGGCTGCGGTAGAACTTCCCGCAGACGCAGACGTCGCAGCCGAACCTGCCGCTTCCCCGACCTGAACCGGAGCTGCATAGACAGATGTCGCCGCAAGCGCAGATATGGCAAAAATGCCATACAGTACTTTCTTCATAACAATTTCCCTTCAATGAATGAATGGAGATTTGCCCGAAAAGAATTTCAGGCGGAATCGAGTATACACAACTACTGCCGTGGGTTTGCCGTAAGGGGAAATAGGGATGGAGTTTTCGGACTAATGGTTAAAAGGGAAATGAAAGACAAATGACATAAATATATAATGACTATAAATCAAGAACTTATAATATAAGCATATTAATGAACCACTACGTATTTTCTTAAAATAAACCGCAGGAATTAACGGGTTAAGCGTCTTTTTCGGATTAAACTCAGATTCAGAATTTGAGTTAACTAACAGACATCAGGAATTATCCGATAAAAAAATGCCGGCATTAAGCCGGCACGTTTTCATGACGTTTTAATTACGCACGCCAGGCTTTATAACGGTTGATCAAACCATTTGTCGAGCTGTCATGGCTGCCAATCGCTTTATCGTCACCCAGCTCTGGCAGAATACGGTTTGCCAGCTGTTTGCCCAGCTCAACGCCCCACTGGTCAAAGGTGAAGATGTTCAGGATGGCGCCCTGCGTGAAGATCTTGTGCTCGTACAGGGCAATCAGCGCGCCCAGGCTGAACGGCGTGATTTCGCGCAGCAGGATGGAGTTGGTTGGGCGGTTGCCTTCGAACACTTTGAACGGCACAACGTGGTCCAGGGTTGCCGGATCTTTACCCTGGTCACGGTATTCCTGCTCAACCACTTCGCGGGATTTACCGAACGCCAGCGCTTCGGTCTGCGCAAAGAAGTTCGACAGCAGCTTCGGATGGTGGTCGGACAGCGGGTTATGGGTGATAGCCGGGGCGATGAAATCGCACGGTACCATTTTGGTGCCCTGGTGGATCAGCTGGTAGAAAGCATGCTGGCCGTTGGTGCCCGGCTCGCCCCAGATGATTGGGCCAGTCTGGTAATCCACCGCGTTGCCGTTACGGTCAACGTACTTACCGTTAGATTCCATGTTGCCCTGCTGGAAGTAAGCAGCAAAGCGGTGCATGTACTGGTCGTATGGCAGAATCGCTTCGGTTTCAGCGCCGAAGAAGTTGTTGTACCAGATACCGATCAGCGCCAGCAGCACCGGCAGGTTTTTCTCTGGTGCGGTGGTGGAGAAGTGTTTGTCCATCGCGTGCGCGCCGGAGAGCAGCTCGACGAAGTTGTCGAAGCCCACGGACAGGATGATGGACAGACCGATCGCAGACCACAGGGAGTAGCGGCCGCCAACCCAGTCCCAGAACTCGAACATGTTCGCGGTATCAATGCCGAACTCGCTGACGGCTTTACCGTTGGTAGACAGCGCCGCGAAGTGTTTCGCCACGTGCTTGTTGTCGCCCGCGGTTTTCAGGAACCAGTCGCGCGCGCTGTGGGCGTTGGTCATGGTTTCCTGAGTGGTGAAGGTTTTGGACGCAACCAGGAACAGGGTGGTTTCCGGGTTCACGTTCTTCAGCACTTCGGCGATGTGGGTACCATCGACGTTAGACACAAAGTGCATATTGAGGTGGTTTTTGTACGGGCGCAGCGCTTCGGTCACCATGAACGGACCGAGGTCAGAGCCGCCGATACCGATGTTCACCACGTCGGTGATTGCTTTACCGGTGTAGCCTTTCCAGCTACCGGAGATGATCGCTTCGGAGAAGGTTTTCATCTTTTCCAGCACCGCGTTCACTTCCGGCATGACGTCTTTGCCGTCAACGATGATTGGCGTATTGCTACGGTTACGCAGGGCCACGTGCAGCACGGCACGGTCTTCGGTACGGTTGATCTTCTCGCCGGAGAACATGGATTTGATGGCGTCGGCAAGCTCAGTCTCTTTCGCCAGATCCTGCAGTTTTGCCAGCGTTTCTTCGGTAATGCGGTTTTTGGAGAAATCCACCAGCATCAGGTCGTCGAAGGTCGCGGAGAACTTAGAGAAACGATCGGCATCTTTCGCGAACAGGTCCGCGATGGTGACGTCTTTCATTTCATCAAAATGTTTCTGGAGTGCCTGCCAGGCAGCGGTCTGCGTTGGGTTGATGTTTTTCATTAGCAATACTCTTCTGATTTGAGAATTGTGACTGCGGTCGATTGTAGCGCCTGCAAATAAAAATTGTGATGGTTTTTATGCCATTGCCCTGGCCTGCATCAAACACAGGTGAAAAGACCCGAAAAGTATAGCTGCTGAAGCGCTCTCCCGGGGCGGCGAAATGTCGGTCAAAAAGCCCTAAAACGGAGCATAAAATCTGGCGCTGTTATAAGTCCTGTTTCTCAGGGGTACCCCCCCATAAAAAATCCGCATAATCCCAGCATTGACAGGACCTCCCCCGCATTTTATTTATAGGGCCGTATTTTGCGCCTGCACCTGTTTTCATTTCATTCTTGTGCCATGGTCGCTTATTCATTCCCTGACACGAGGTTGTTATGACGAGTTTTGTGGTCGCCAAATTTGGCGGCACCAGTGTGGCCGATTACGATGCCATGAACCGCAGCGCCGATGTGGTGCTGGCCGATCCGAATACCCGCCTGGTGGTGCTGTCTGCCTCCGCCGGCGTGACGAACCTGCTGGTTTCTCTGTCTGAAGGACTGGAAGCGACAGAACGTTTCGTGAAGCTGGATGCACTGCGCAAAATTCAGTTCGACATCCTTGAACGTCTGCAGAACCCAAACGTCATCCGCGAGGAAGTGGAACGTCTGCTGGAAAATATCACCACTCTGGCAGAAGCGGCGTCTCTGGCTACCTCCACCGCCCTGACCGACGAACTGGTCAGCCACGGCGAGCTGATGTCCACCCTGCTGTTTGTCGAAATCATGCGCGAGCGTAACGTTCAGGCGCAGTGGTTTGACGTGCGTAAAGTGATGCGTACCAGCGATCGCTTTGGTCGTGCCGAGCCGGACGTTGAGACGCTGGCGGAGCTGACCAATCAGCAGCTGGCACCACGCCTGGCAGACGGTATCGTGATTACCCAGGGCTTTATCGGCAGTGAAGCGAAAGGCCGCACCACCACGCTTGGCCGCGGCGGCAGCGACTACACCGCCGCGCTGCTGGGCGAAGCCCTGCATGCAACGCGCGTGGATATCTGGACGGATGTTCCGGGCATTTACACCACCGACCCGCGCGTCGTTTCTGCGGCTAAACGTATTGATGTGATCGCCTTTGAAGAAGCGGCTGAAATGGCCACCTTCGGTGCAAAAGTGCTCCACCCGGCAACGCTGCTGCCGGCCGTACGCAGCGATATTCCGGTCTTCGTCGGCTCCAGCAAAGATCCGAAAGCGGGCGGGACGCTGGTCTGCAAGAAAACGGAAAACCCACCGCTGTTCCGCGCCCTGGCCCTGCGCCGTCGCCAGACGCTGGTGACGCTCCACAGCCACAATATGCTGCATTCACGCGGTTTCCTGGCGGAAGTGTTTGGCATTCTGGCGCGCCACAATATCTCGGTGGATCTGATCACCACCTCTGAAGTGAGCATTGCGCTTACGCTGGACACCACCGGCTCTACCTCCACCGGCGACACGCTGCTGACGCAGTCGCTGCTGATTGAGCTGTCTGAGCTGTGCCGCGTGGAAGTAGAAGAAGACCTGGCGCTGGTTGCCATCATCGGCAACAAGCTGTCGCGCGCCTGCGGCGTGGGTAAAGAGGTGTTCGGCGTGCTCGACCCGTTCAGCATCCGCATGATCTGCTACGGCGCATCCAGCTACAACCTCTGCTTCCTGGTGCCTGCCGATCAGGCCGAGCAGGTCGTGCAGAAACTTCATCAGAATTTGTTTGAATAAAATTCGTTAGCAGGATAAACAATACCTATAAGCCGGGCACAGACCCGGCTTTTTCATAACTAAACAACACGACAATACTGCAAGGAATCCACTATGTTATCCGCCGTTACGCGGCTGTTCCCGTTATGGGCGCTGCTGCTCTCCGTACTCGCGTATTACACCCCCGCCACGTTCACGGGCATTGGTCCGTGGGTCGCCACGCTGCTGATGCTGATCATGTTCGGTATGGGCGTGCATCTGAAAGTCGACGACTTTAAACGCGTGCTGTCTCGCCCTGCGCCCGTCGCGGCAGGGATCTTCCTGCACTACCTGGTGATGCCGCTTGCGGCGTGGCTGCTGGCGATGGCCTTTAAGATGCCGCCCGATCTCTCCGCCGGGATGGTGCTGGTGGGCAGCGTGGCCAGCGGCACGGCCTCCAACGTCATGATCTACCTGGCAAAAGGAGATGTGGCGCTCTCCGTCACCATCTCCTCCGTTTCAACGCTGGTTGGCGTCGTTGCCACGCCGCTGTTAACCCGCCTGTACGTGGACGCGCATATTCAGGTGGACGTGACGGGCATGCTGCTCAGCATTCTGCAGATTGTGGTGATCCCGATTGCGCTGGGGCTGGTCATTCACCATCTTTTCCCGCGCGTGGTGAAGGCCGTTGAGCCGTACCTGCCCGCGTTTTCGATGGTCTGCATTCTGGCGATCATCAGTGCCGTGGTGGCGGGTTCCGCATCGCACATTGCTTCCGTGGGCTTTGTCGTGATTATCGCCGTGGTGCTGCATAACACTATTGGCCTGCTGGGCGGCTACTGGGGCGGCAAGCTTTTTGGTTTTGACGAGTCGACCTGCCGCACGCTGGCAATCGAGGTAGGCATGCAGAACTCCGGCCTGGCGGCGGCACTCGGTAAAATTTACTTCTCCCCGCTGGCGGCCCTGCCCGGCGCGCTGTTCTCCGTCTGGCATAACCTCTCCGGCTCGCTGCTGGCGGGCTACTGGTCCGGCAAACCGATTGATGAACAAACGAAAAAAGATGCGGTGAAGCAGGGTTAATTTACGCGGCTTGCTTTACACTGAAGCCTCTCTATCAGGAGGCTTCAGCAATGGCTACACCACGTTTGACCCAGAAAGACATGACGGAAGCCGAGCAGCGCGAACTGAAAACGCTTCTCGACCGCGCCCGTATCGCACATGGCCGCACGCTGACGAACGCCGAAACCAATCAGGTGAAAAAAGAGTACATCGATAAGCTGATGGCGCAGCGTGACGCCGCGGCGAAAAAAGCCCGCAAGCTTAAAAAAGAGCAGGCTTATAAACCCGATGCAGAGGCGACCTTTTCCTGGTCCGCCACAACGTCTACCCGTGGAAGGCGCTAATCAGCGCCCTTTCTTTTTGCGCCCCGGCTGGGTAAAGCGTTTTCCATTACCCGGCTTGCCTCGCCCCTTATCTTCCGCCTGAGGCGCCTTCACCACCGGGCGCTTAATCGCCTGGGTTTTCGGTTTGGCTTTGGCCTTCGGCTTCGCTTCGGACGAGGAATTCTCGATAAGCTTGAAGAGCTCAATCAGCTCGTCATCCGTTAAATCGCGCCACTCGCCCAGCGGGATACCGGACAGGCTGACGTTCATGATGCGCGTGCGTTCCAGCTTCGTCACTTCATAACCGAAGTGCTCGCACATACGGCGGATCTGGCGGTTTAAGCCCTGCACCAGCGTAATGCGGAACGCGAACGGCGCTTCTTTCTTCACCTTACACTTTTTCGTGACGGTACCGAGGATCGGCACGCCCGCGCCCATGCCGCGAATAAATTCGTCCGTCACCGGCTTGTTCACCGTAACGACATACTCTTTCTCGTGGTCATTACCGGCACGCAGAATTTTGTTGACCAGATCGCCGTGGTTGGTGAGGAAAATCAGCCCCTGAGAGTCTTTATCCAGACGGCCAATCGGGAAGATACGGCTGCTGTGGTTCACGAAATCAACGATGTTGTCCCGCTCACCGTCTTCCGTGGTGCTGACAATCCCAACCGGTTTGTTCAACGCGATAAACACCAGGTCTTCAGCATCACGCGGTTCGATGACCTGACCATTCACTTTAACCACATCGCCAGGGACCACCTGGTCGCCGATGGTGGCGCGTTTGCCGTTAAGAAACACGTTACCTTGTTCAATGTAACGGTCAGCCTCGCGACGTGAGCAGATCCCGCTCTCGCTAATGTATTTGTTTAATCGGGTTGATTGAGTTTGCAGCATAGTTTCTCCTGTGAAGGGCGAAATATACCTTAGGTATGGGCTGGAAAAAAAGATTAGCCGACGGTTACTGAGACGGGTTTTTTATTTTGCGAGACGCTTTCAGGATTTAGCGTCAGGCCATTTATCCTTGAGCTACCTCCTTTTAGCTTTACTCTCCAGAGACAACTATTTGTAGTTTATAAATCACATGGAGTAATATGAAGGAGATCGTTCAGACAGAATCCTTCCAACGCTGGGAGCAAAACTTAAAAGATCGGCGAGCGAAAACCATTATCGCTTCCCGCCTCTTTCGGTTGGCAAATGGTTTAGCGGGCGACATTAAACCCGTGGGCGAAGGTATAAGTGAGCTGAGGATCCACTATGGTCCGGGCTACAGAATCTATTTTAAAGACCAGGGCAATTGCATCATCGTGCTGTTGTGTGGTGGTGACAAAAGCAGCCAGGCCAGAGACATACTTATGGCAAAAATGCTGAGCAATGTATCCCAATGGCAGGAGTGAATGAGCATGCATAAATTAACACCCTACGATCCAGCCAATGCGCTGGTGGATGACGAGGAAATCGCCGTGTTTATGGCTGATGCCTTAGAAACGGGCGACTCAGCGTATATTGCTAAAGCGCTGGGCGTCATCGCGCGCGCGAAAGGAATGTCGACCATTTCACAGCAAACTGGCCTATCACGAGAGCAACTGTATCGATCGTTCAGTGATAAAGGAAACCCAACGCTTAAAACCACTCTGGCGGTCATGAAAGCATTGGGTCTTGGGCTAACAATCAAACACGCTGGAGATTAATACTCATCCCGCTCGTCGTCTTCATCCGGCTGTTCCATCACGCTGTACGCCACCGCGCAGAACAACGAGTTGAGACGCTTCATATCCCCCAGCAGCCCCAGATGCAGGGAGCTGGTCTCGATACTCTGCACGTTCTGCTGGTGCAGACGCTCAACGTGGGCGTGCGAGTAGCGACGGTTCAGAATACGGAAACGATGCTTGTTGCGGCGCAGGCGGCGCGCGCTCGGCACGTCGCTGGAGAAGAAGACCAGCATCGCCAGCTTGAGGTTGCTGACCAGCTGTTCGTGCAGCGCTTCCAGCTCCTTCAGGCCTTCACCTGAAAACGCACGACGCGCGGCAAGGGATTTGTCGGCGATCTCGCTGCCCATACGCTCAACGATATCCGAGGCCTGCTCAAGGTTAAGCGACATCTCGATGATTTCCGCCCAGCGGCGGGACTCCTCTTCCGCCAGCTCGTCCTGCGGCATACGCGCCAGGTAAAGTTTAATGGCGGTATAGAGCACGTTGATATCGTCCGCCAGTCTGCGCAGTTCTTTCTCTTCACGCGGCTCGCCGTGCATCACCTTTTGCAGGCCTTCGAGCATGGTTTCCATTGCGTCGCCCATGCGCAGCGTCTCGCGCGCGGCATTCGCCAGCGCCAGCGCCGGGGTATCCAGCGCGGACGTATCCAGGTGCTTCGGTTTCAGGCGCGCATCCAGCTCCGGTTCGTCCTGAATGAGGCGTTCGCAGAAGCGGGCCATTGGCGCGGCAAACGGCACCATCGCCAGGCAGCGCACCAGGTTGTAGAACACGTGGAAGTAGATCACCAGCTCCGCCTTCGGCAGCGGGAGATTGTCCATCAGGTTCGCCAGCGGGTGGATAAAGGGCAGGATAATCAGGCTGCCCACCAGCTTAAACAGCAGGCTGCCCAGCGCCACGCGGCGGGCGGCGGCGTTGGCGGCGCTGTTGTTAAGCATCGCCAGCAGGCCTGAGCCGAGGTTGGCCCCGATCACCAGACACAGCGCTACCGGGAAAGAGATCGCCCCTGCGGCGGTAAGCGTGGCCGTCAGCAGAACCGCCGCCAGGCTGGAGTAGCTGACGATAGCAAACACCGCGCCAATGAGCGCGTCCAGCATGATGTCCCCGGTCAGGGAGGCGAAGATGACCTGAACGCCATTGGCCTCGGTGATTGGCGTGAC
This sequence comes from Enterobacter sp. E20, assembly GCF_000801755.2. Classification (NCBI taxonomy): domain Bacteria; kingdom Pseudomonadati; phylum Pseudomonadota; class Gammaproteobacteria; order Enterobacterales; family Enterobacteriaceae; genus Enterobacter; species Enterobacter sp. E20. Next base: position 253,590 of record NZ_CP012999.1, on the reverse strand, counting down.
CGCCTGCACAATCAGCTCCAGCGCCAGCAGGATCAGCCCGAGGCCAATTCCTACGCGCCCGAGCTGCCCGGCGCGCGTCTGTTTGCGGCCGAGGAAGAAGATGACGCCGAGAAAAATCAGCAGCGGCGACAGCCAGGAGAGATCGAAGGTCAGAACACGCGCCATCAGCGCGGTACCTACATCCGCCCCCAGCACAATCACCAGCGCCGGGGCCAGCGCCACCAGATCCTGCGCCACAAAGGAGGTCACAAGCAGTGTCGTGGCGTTACTGCTCTGCACCAGTGCCGTTACGCCAATGCCCGCGCAGAAGGCGAGCGGCTTCTTCTCAACGCTGCTGCTGAGAACGGTACGCAAGCGCGCGCCAAATACGCGCATCACGCCGGTACGGACGATATGGGTGCCCCATACGAGCAGTGCGACTGCAGAAAGCAGGTGTAACAGGGTCAGCACGGAAGGTTTTCCTCCTTATCGTTATTCGTTTTCCATAGGTTCAGTATAAGGGTTTAAACGTAAGAAAGAGACAGGGCGCCCAATGAGCGCCCTGTTTGTTGTAAGGAAAAGTGATTTTAGTCGGCGTCGTAGCCGAGATTAGGCGCCAGCCAGCGCTCCACTTCAGACACGCTCATGCCTTTGCGCAGGGCGTAATCTTCAATCTGATCCCGCTGCAGCTGCGCCACGGCAAAGTACTTGCTGTCCGGATGGCTGAAGTACCAGCCGGAAACGGACGCGCCTGGCCACATGGCGAACGACTCGGTGAGCTTCATGCCGGTATGGGCTTCCACGTCCAGCAGCTTCCAGATGGTGCCTTTTTCGGTGTGTTCCGGACAGGCCGGGTATCCCGGCGCCGGGCGAATCCCCTGGTAGTTTTCGCGGATCAGATCCTCATTGCTGAGGTTTTCATTCGCCGCGTAGCCCCAGTGCACCTTACGCACGCGCTCGTGGAGGTACTCGGCGAAGGCTTCCGCCAGGCGGTCGGCAATCGCTTTCACCATGATTTTATTGTAATCATCGTGCTGCGCTTCAAACGCGTCCGCCAGCGCGTCTTCTTCGAGACCGCCGGTTACCGCAAAAGCGCCGATATAGTCGGCTTTACCACTCAGCTTCGGCGCGACAAAATCGGCCAGGCAGTAGTTGGCAAAGCCCACTTTCTCGGTTTGCTGGCGCAGATGGCGGCTGACCGCCAGCACGTGGGTGCGGGTTTCATCGCGATAGATTTCGATGTCGTCGCCCACGCGGTTCGCCGGGAACAGGCCCACCACGCCGCGCGGGTTGAGGCTTTTCTCTGCGCTCAGCGTGTCGAGCATGTCGTTGGCATCTTTAAACAGGCGCTTCGCCTCCTCGCCAACCACCTCGTCTTCCAGGATGCGCGGATATTTGCCCGCCAGCGACCAGGTCATAAAGAACGGCGTCCAGTCGATGTAGTTGCGCAGCGTCTCGATGCTGGCCGTCACGTCCTGCACGCCCAGACGGTGTGCGACCGGCGGCGTGTAGCTGGACCAGTCGAAGGCCAGATCGTTGTCGCGCGCCGCCTGAAGTGAAACAGGCGGGGTGCGCGGCTTCTTACGGCCGTGCTGGATGCGAACGGTTTCGTACTCTTTGCGGGTGCGCGCCACAAAGTCATCGCGCAGGGTGTCGGAGAGCAGCGCTGAGACCACGCCCACCGTGCGCGAGGCGTTCTGCACGTAGACCGTCGGGCCGCTGTAGTTCTGCTCGATTTTCACCGCCGTGTGCGCTTTCGAGGTGGTCGCCCCGCCAATCAATAACGGAATGGTGAAGCCCTGTCGCTCCATCTCTTTTGCCACGTTGACCATTTCGTCGAGCGACGGCGTAATCAGCCCGGAGAGGCCAATCAGGTCGGCGTTCACTTCGCGCGCTGTCTTGAGGATTTTGTCCGCCGGGACCATCACGCCGAGGTCGATAATTTCGTAGTTATTACACTGCAGCACTACGCCGACGATATTCTTGCCGATGTCGTGCACGTCGCCCTTCACGGTGGCGATAACCATCTTGCCGTTGCTGGAGCCTTTCTCTTTGCTGGCTTCGATGTAGGGCTCCAGATAGGCCACTGCCTGCTTCATCACGCGGGCGGATTTCACCACCTGCGGCAGGAACATTTTGCCCTCGCCGAACAGATCGCCGACCACGTTCATGCCGTCCATCAGCGGGCCTTCGATCACCTCAATCGGGCGGGCTGCCTGCTGGCGCGCCTCTTCGGTATCGAGCTCGATAAATTCGGTGATGCCTTTTACCAGCGAGTATTCCAGGCGCTTTTTCACGTCCCAGGAACGCCACTCGGCCTGCTGAACGTTTGCCGCCTCATCCGATTTGCTGCCGCGGTATTTCTCCGCCAGGTCCAGCATGCGCTCGGTAGCGTCGTCGCGGCGGTTAAGGATCACGTCCTCGACGGCATCTCGCAGCTCGGCAGGAAGGTCGTCGTATATCGCCAGCTGGCCGGCGTTAACAATCCCCATGTCCATGCCGTTGCGGATGGCGTAGTAGAGGAACACGGCGTGGATCGCTTCGCGCACCGGGTCGTTGCCGCGGAACGAGAACGACACGTTCGATACGCCGCCGGAGATCAGCGCATGCGGCAGCTCGCGCTTGATGTCTTCACATGCGCCGATAAAGTCCTGGGCGTAGTTGTTGTGCTCTTCAATCCCGGTCGCAACGGCGAAGATATTCGGGTCAAAGATGATGTCTTCCGGCGGGAAGCCCACCTCTTCGGTCAAAATCTTGTACGCGCGGCGGCATATCTCGATTTTGCGCTCGCGGGTATCCGCCTGACCCACTTCGTCGAAGGCCATGACCACCACGGCGGCACCGTAGCGGCGGACCATCTTCGCGTGGTGGATAAAGATATCGACACCCTCTTTCATCGAGATGGAGTTGACGATGCCTTTACCCTGAATGCACTTCAGCCCTTTTTCGATGACCTCCCACTTGGAGGAGTCAATCATGATCGGCACGCGGGCGATGTCCGGCTCGCCGGCGATCAGGTTGAGGAAACGCACCATCGCCGCTTCGGCGTCGAGCATCCCCTCGTCCATGTTGATATCGATAATCTGCGCGCCGCTTTCCACCTGCTGGCGGGCAACGTCCAGCGCTTCGCTGTATTTCTCTTCTTTGATCAGGCGCTTGAACTTTGCAGAACCGGTGACGTTAGTACGCTCACCCACGTTCACAAACAGGCTGTCCTCGCCGATGGTCAACGGCTCGAGGCCGGAAAGGCGACAGGCAACCGGAAGCTCGGGCAGCTTGCGCGGCGGCAGACCGGCCACGGCGTTGCTCATGGCCTCGATGTGCTCCGGCGTGGTGCCGCAGCAGCCGCCGACGATGTTCAGGAAGCCAGACTCGGCCCACTCGCGGATTTGCGCCGCCATGGTGTCGGCATCGAGATCGTATTCACCGAACGCGTTCGGCAGACCGGCGTTCGGGTGGGCGGTGACGTAGCATTCCGCGATACGGGAAAGCTCCTGCACGTACTGACGCAGCTCATCCGGCCCCAGCGCGCAGTTCAGGCCAAAGGAGAGCGCTTCGGCGTGGCGCAGGGAGTTATAAAACGCTTCGGTTGTCTGACCGGACAGGGTACGGCCGGAGGCGTCGGTGATGGTGCCGGAAATCATGATCGGCAGGTCAACGCCCAGCGCTTCAAACTCCTCTTTCACCGCGTAAATCGCGGCTTTGGCATTGAGGGTGTCGAATACGGTTTCAATCAGGATCAGATCGGAACCGCCTTCCACCAGCGCTTTGGTCGATTCACGGTAGGCCGCGACCAGCTGATCGAAGGTGATATTACGAAACGCCGGGTCGTTGACGTCCGGTGAAATCGACGCGGTGCGGTTCGTCGGGCCAAGCACCCCGGCAACGTAGCGAGGCTTGTCCGGCGTGCGGGCCGTCCACTCGTCGGCGCAGGCGCGCGCCAGCTTCGCGGCTTCCAGGTTGATTTCCGCCGACAGGGATTCCATCTGGTAATCCGCCATGGCGATGGTTGTCGAGTTAAAGGTATTGGTTTCAACGATATCCGCACCCGCTTCGAAGTAGGCGTTGTGGATATCCTTAATAACGGACGGCTTGCTGAGCACCAGCAGGTCGTTGTTCCCTTTCAGGTCGCAGGGCCAGTCGGCAAAGCGTTCGCCGCGGAAATCGTCTTCACTCAGACGATACCCCTGGATCATGGTGCCCATGCCGCCGTCCAGCACCAGAATTCGTTCATTTAACTGCGCACGCAGTTGCTCTACTTTGCTGCTCACACTTGCTCCCGACAACGCTCAACAAGGCCAAAAGGCTGCGTTCCATACTGGCACAATCTCGCAGGGTGGAAAAGCCGCACAGCGGTAACATGAGACATGTTCACCATCACTCCTCCGATCAGTCAGGATAACGGTTGCAAATTCACCAAATAAAACGAAAATGATTTCCACGATACAGAAAAAGGAGATCGTCATGGTCGCGACCGTTCCCGCTAAACGCGGCAGAAAACCTGCTGCCACCACCGCCGCCGCACAACAGGGCGGACAGGTTCAATCGCTCACGCGCGGTTTGAAGCTGCTGGAGTGGATAGCCGAGTCGCACAGCAGCGTGGCCCTGACCGAGCTGGCCCAGCAGGCTGGCCTGCCGAACTCCACGACGCACCGCCTGCTGACCACCATGCAGCAGCTGGGCTTTGTCCGCCAGGTCGGCGAGCTGGGGCACTGGGCGGTGGGCGCGCACGCGTTTATCGTCGGCAGCAGCTTCCTGCAGAGCCGCAACCTGCTGGCAATTGTGCACCCGATTCTGCGTAAGCTGATGGAGGAGTCCGGCGAGACCGTAAACCTGGCGGTGCTGGACCAGAGCGACCACCAGGCGATTATCATCGACCAGGTGCAGTGCACGCAGCTGATGCGCATGTCCGCACCGATTGGCGGCAAGCTGCCGATGCATGCCTCCGGGGCGGGGAAAGCGTTTCTCTCGCAGCTGAGCGAAGAGCAGGTGACGGGACTGCTGCACCGTAAAGGTCTGCACGCCTATACCCACGCCACGCTGGTATCGCCCGTGCATCTGAAAGAAGATCTGGCCCTGACCCGCAAGCGCGGCTATTCGTTTGATGATGAAGAACATGCCCTGGGCCTGCGCTGCCTCGCGGCCTGTATTTTTGACGAGCACCGCGAGCCGTTTGCCGCCATCTCCATCTCCGGGCCGATTTCGCGCATGACCGACGACCGCGTGACCGAGCTGGGCGCGCTGGTGATTAAGGCGGCGAAAGAGGTGACGCTGGCGTACGGTGGGATTCGTTGAGATTGAGTGCGGCCTGATTCCCTCACCCCGGCCCTCTCCCACAGGGAGAGGGAGAAAATCTGATGCCCTCACCCTGCTAGAGAGGGTGCAAACCTAATGCAAAACCTCTGCTTGCGGCGGTAAGCGTACACATCTTCGACATGCCCATTTTTGATCCGCGTTTGCAGCCCGCGCCAGTAGCTGGCGCGGAACAGATCCTCATGCATCTCTTCGAATAGCGGCCCGATGCGCGGGTCGGCGCACAGCCAGTGGCGAAACTCCTCCGGAAACACATCGCCCGGCGAGACGCTGTACCACGGCTCGCCGGAAAGCTCGTCTTCCGGGTAGCGGGGCTGTGGTATATCGCGGAAATTCACCTCGGTCATGTAGCAAATTTCGTCGTAGTCGTAGAACACCACCCGCCCGTGACGGGTGACGCCGAAGTTTTTAAACAGCATGTCGCCCGGGAAAATATTGGCGGCGGCAAGCTGGCGAATCGCGTTGCCGTATTCTTCAATGGCATCCCGCAGCGCCTGACCTTCGGACTGCTCAAGCCAGATATTCAGCGGCACCATACGGCGTTCGATGTAGAGATGGCTAATGGCAATTTTGTCGCCAAGATCGGTGATTTTCGCAGGTGCTTCCTGCATTAACAGCGCCATGAGCGCCGGGTCGATCTGCTGTTTATCCAGCACAAAGTTTTCGAACTCCTGGGTATCCGCCATGCGCCCGACGCGGTCGTGCTCTTTAACCAGCTGATAGCAGGCGCGAACGTGCGCGGCGGTCATCTCTTTCTGCGGTGCGAATCTGTCTTTAATCACCTTAAAGACCCGGTCGAAACCCGGCAGCGTAAAGACCAGCATCACCATACCGCGAATGCCGGGCGCTTCGATAAACTGCTCATCGGCCGCGGTGACATAGCGCAGGTACTCCCGGTAGCTTTCCGTTTTGGCGTGCTTCTGGCAGCCAATCGCCATATACAGCTCGGCGGTGGTTTTGCCCGGCAGGATTTCGCGCAGCCACTCCACCAGCGCGGCAGGCAGCGGGGCGTACACCATGAAATAGGAGCGAGCGAAGCCAAACACGATGCTGGCCTCGGCGCTGGTGGTCAGGCAGGTATCGACAAACAGTTCCCCGTCGTCGGTACGGTGAATGGGCAGCAGAAACGGCACAATGGCGGTCGGCGTAACCAGTTTGCCCACCAGCCAGGCGGCTTTATTGCGGTAGAAAAGCTCGTTGGCAACCTGCAAATGGCTGTGGCTGAGCACCTCAGCGCCGAAGGTTTCGTTGAGATGGGCGTGGACATAGCCGATATCCCGGGTTTTATTCTCCCAGGGCAGGCGCAGCGGCAGATCCGTTAGCACGCGGTGCAGGAGCTTTTCCCATCCGCGATCGGGAAAGAAATCTTTCGCCAGCGGACGGGGAATGGTTCGAAAGCGTCGCTCGGGCTGGGAGCTGAAGATAAATAACCGCTCAGGAGATAGTGAGCGGTGGTCAAATAACCGGCAATAGACGGAGTTGAAAAAGCTCTCCGCAATCTCGAAGCGCGGGTAATCGGGTAACAAATGGGTGTAGTGCTCTTTCACGCGCAGTAAAAAATCCGCGTCGGGACTTTTACCGTCGGTAATACAGCGCAGCTGCTCCACCACCAGACCCACGTGGTGATCGTAGAGATGGATACGCTGCTTCATGGCCTGCTGAACCGCATGCCAGTCTGCATGTTCGAAGCGCTGCTGCGCGCCGGATGTCACTTCAAGAAAACGACCATACTGGGCATCGAAGCCCTGCAAAATAGTTTGGGCAATCAGCAATTCCAGGCCACGCGACATATATTCCCCCTCACCCCAACCCTCTCCCCGAGAGGGGAGAGGGGGAAAAGATTAGAACTGTGCTTCTTCCGTTGAACCCGTTAAGGCGGTGACGGAGGAGGTTCCGCCCTGGATAATCGTGGTCACATTGTCAAAGTAGCCGGTTCCCACCTCCTGCTGGTGAGACACGAAGGTGTAACCGTCTTTGCCCGCCGCAAACTCCGGCTGCTGCACCTTCTCAACGTAGTGCTTCATGCCCTCACCCTGCGCATAGGCGTGCGCCAGGTCGAACATGTTGAACCACATGCTGTGGATACCGGCCAGGGTAATGAACTGGTATTTGTAGCCCATGTCGGACAGCTGCTGCTGGAAGCTGGCGATGGTTTTGTCATCCAGCTTTTTCTGCCAGTTGAAGGACGGCGAGCAGTTATAGGCCAGCAGTTTGCCCGGATACTTCGCGTGGATGGCGTCGGCAAAGCGTTTTGCCAGCGCCAGATCCGGCGTAGAGGTTTCACACCAGACCAGGTCCGCGTAAGGCGCGTACGCCAGGCCGCGGCTGATCGCCTGTTCAATGCCGGCATGGGTGCGGTAGAAGCCTTCACTGGTACGCTCGCCGGTGATGAACTCGCTGTCGTACGGGTCGCAGTCAGAGGTGATCAGGTCCGCCGCATCGGCATCAGTACGGGCAATCACCAGCGTCGGCACGCCGAGCACGTCAGCGGCCAGACGCGCGGCAACCAGCTTCTGTACGGCTTCCTGTGTAGGAACCAGCACCTTACCGCCCATGTGTCCGCATTTTTTCACTGACGCCAGCTGGTCTTCGAAGTGAACGGCCGCTGCACCGGCCTCAATCATCGATTTCATCAGCTCGAAGGCGTTCAGCACGCCGCCGAAGCCCGCCTCCGCATCCGCGACGATCGGCAGGAAGTAGTCAGTAAAGCGCGGATCGCCAGGTTCGATTCCGGCGGCCCACTGGATCTGATCCGCGCGGCGGAAGGTATTGTTGATCCGATCCACCACCGACGGTACGGAGTTAGCCGGATAGAGCGACTGATCCGGGTACATGCTGGAGGCCAGGTTGGCGTCCGCCGCGACCTGCCAGCCGGAGAGATAAATCGCCTCAATACCCGCCTTCGCCTGCTGCAGCGCCTGACCGCCGGTCAGCGCGCCGAGGCTGTTGATGTAACCCTTTTTAGAGCCACCGTGCAGCAGCTTCCACATTTTCGCCGCACCGTTCTGTGCCAGCGTGCATTCCGGATTGACCGAGCCGCGTAATTTCACCACTTCCTCCGCGCTGTAAGGACGGCGGATGCCTTCCCAGCGAGGCTGTGTCCACTCTTTCTTCAACTCTTCGATTTGTTGGGTACGGGTTTTCATGTGCAGATGCTCCATATTGTTATGTGGTGAGTTACGCCAGGAAGCGGTAGCCCGGCAGGGTCAGGAAGTCGATTAAGTCATCTGATGTGGTGATTTGCTCCATCAGGCGCGCGGCGTCGTCAAAACGTCCGCTGCTGAAGCGGTGCTCGCCCAGCTCGTCCTGGATCACCCGCATCTCTTCGGCCAGCATCTGGCGGAACAGGGTCTTGGTCACCGGTTTGCCGTTGCTGAGCGTTTTTTGATGGTGGATCCACTGCCAGATGGAGGTACGTGAGATCTCCGCCGTCGCGGCATCTTCCATCAGGCCGTAGATAGGTACGCAGCCGTTGCCGGAGATCCACGCTTCGATGTACTGGACCGCGACGCGGATATTGGCACGCATGCCCTCTTCCGTACGCTCGCCCGCGCACGGTGCCAGCAGCTGTTCTTCAGCCGTTGGGGCATCGTCTTCACGCGTGACAAACAGCTGGTTTTTGTTGTCGCCGAGAACGCGGTTAAAGACCTCCATCGCCGTATCGGCAAGACCAGGATGGGCAATCCACGTGCCGTCGTGACCGTTACGGGCTTCAAGCTCTTTGTCGGCTTTAACCTTATTGAGCACCTGATTGTTGCGCTCTGCGTCTTTGCTCGGGATAAATGCCGCCATGCCGCCCATCGCAAAGGCGCCGCGCTTGTGGCAGGTTTTGATCAGCAGGCGCGAGTAAGCGCTCAGGAACGGTTTATCCATGGTCACGACCTGGCGATCCGGCAACACGCGGTCGGGATAGTTTTTCAGGGTTTTGATGTAGCTGAAAATATAGTCCCAGCGTCCGCAGTTCAGGCCGACGATGTGGTCGCGCAGGGCGTGCAGAATTTCATTCATCTGGAACACGGCAGGCAGCGTTTCAATCAGCAGCGTGGCTTTGATGGTGCCGCGCGGCAGGTTGAAACGATCTTCCGCATAGCTGAAGACCTCGCTCCACCAGGCCGCTTCCTGCCAGGCCTGCGTTTTTGGCAGATAGAAATAAGGGCCGCTGCCTTTTGCCAGCAGGTTCTTGTAGTTGTGGAAGAAATAGAGCGCGAAATCAAACAGGCTGCCCGGAATGGCTTCCCCACGCCAGGTGACATGTTTTTCAGGCAGGTGCAGGCCGCGCACGCGACAGATCAGCACCGCAGGGTTTGGTTTGAGCTGGTAAATTTTGCCGGCTTCGTTGGTATAGCTGATGGTGCCGTTCACGGCGTCGCGCAGGTTGATCTGCCCCTCGATGACCTTACGCCAGTCCGGCGCCAGAGAGTCTTCAAAATCGGCCATGAAGACTTTAACGTTGGCGTTCATGGCGTTGATCACCATTTTGCGCTCTACCGGACCGGTGATCTCAACGCGACGATCCTGTAAATCTTCAGGGATGCCGCGGATTTTCCACTCACCGCGACGAATGGAAGCGGTTTCCGAAATGAAGCCAGGCAACTTGCCATCGTCAATTTCCTGCTGCTGATGAATGCGCGCCGCCAGCAGCTTATTACGCTGCGGCGTAAAGCGGGTCACCAGTTCAGTCAGAAACTCTACCGCTTCCGCCGTCAACACTTGCTGTTCTTGCTCGCCATACGGCTGGGTAAAGGCCAGTTCATCGACCGTCGTTGCCTGTTGAGTCATTACTCTGCTCCTCATCAAAGATCCAAAATCACGCCCCCGATGCGAACGAAAGATCGTTGGGTAGTTTTCGCTCAGCAGAATTAAGACTATCTATATTTTTTCTAAAATCAAAAACAATTTCCATTTTAATTATTAATTGTGATTAATTGATTGATTTCATTGAGATTAAAGTTGGATCGAACGGTGAGTGACATTTCGGAAATAAAAAAGGCACCCGAAGGTGCCTGATTTGAATAGCTGAAACGCTTTAGGATCGTTTAGTGCAGAAGATTACTCCAGCGTCGGATTCATGTGGCGCAGATCGTATGGCGTGATCTGGTAGACGTAATAGTTGAGCCAGTTAGTGAAAAGCAAATTCCCGTGGCTGCGCCAGGTTGCTCTCGGTTTGTTTTGCGGATCGTCTTTCGGGAAATAGTTGTACGGTACATCCGGATTAAGACCCGCTTCGACATCGCGGAAATACTCTGACGCGAGGGTATGCGGATCGTACTCAGGATGTCCGGTCACAAAAGCAATGCGTTTATCCTTGCTGGCAAACAGGTAAGCATCTCCGTCTTCCGTTTCGGCCAGGATCTCCAGATCGGTGTAATCACGAATCAGCTGGGCCGGGAAATCGGCGTAGCGCGAATGCGGGGCCAGGAAAGAGTCATCGAAACCACGCGTCAGCAAAGCGTGCGGGTGAAGAATGTGGTGTTCGTATACGCCAGAGAGCTTTTCAGTGCGGGTTTGCTTGGGGATGCCATAAAGAATATTCAGTGCGGCTTGTACCGCCCAACAGACAAACAATGTGGAGGTAACGTGATCTTTTGCCCACTCCAGAACCTGTTTGATCTGAGGCCAGTAGGCGACATCGTTAAATTCAACCAGGCCGAGCGGCGCGCCGGTCACGATCAGTCCGTCGAAGTTTTCCCCCTGAATGTCATCGAAGTTACAGTAGAAGTTGTTCAGATGCTCAGATGGCGTGTTACGTGATTCACGGGCATCGATTCGCAGCAGCTGGATATCCACCTGCAGCGGAGAGTTCGACAGAAGACGCAGGAACTGGTTTTCTGTTTCGATCTTTTTTGGCATCAGATTGAGAATAAGCACCTTCAGCGGGCGAATTTCCTGACCTGTCGCACGCGAAGCCGTCATGACGAAGACGTTTTCTTCACGCAAGAAATTGACGGCTGGTAGCTCGTCCTGCACCCGAATCGGCATAGCTTTATATCCTCACAGCATACGTATAAACGTTTAGACATCCAGATAGCTAACGATACCCAGAAACGGGCATAATGTCGAGCCTGCAAGCGGAAGGTGAGAAAGTTTCAAGGAGGGGGGAGAGGGAAAAACAAAAGCAAAAAACCCCGCACCTTACGGTACGGGGTTCTTCTAATTGATGCCTGGCAGTTCCCTACTCTCACATGGGGAGACCCCACACTACCATCGGCGCTACGGCGTTTCACTTCTGAGTTCGGCATGGGGTCAGGTGGGACCACCGCGCTAAAGCCGCCAGGCAAATTCTGTTAATCTGTATCAGGCTGAAAATCGTGTCTTTCTCTTCGCCGAAACAGCTTCGGCGTTGTAAGGTTAAGCCTCACGGTTCATTAGTATCGGTTAGCTCAACGCATCGCTGCGCTTACACACCCGACCTATCAACGTCGTAGTCTTCAACGTTCCTTCAGGACCCTTAAAGGGTCAGGGAGAACTCATCTCGGGGCAAGTTTCGTGCTTAGATGCTTTCAGCACTTATCTTTTCCGCATTTAGCTACCGGGCAGTGCCATTGGCATGACAACCCGAACACCAGTGATGCGTCCACTCCGGTCCTCTCGTACTAGGAGCAGCCCCCCTCAATTCTCCAGCGCCCACGGCAGATAGGGACCGAACTGTCTCACGACGTTCTAAACCCAGCTCGCGTACCACTTTAAATGGCGAACAGCCATACCCTTGGGACCTACTTCAGCCCCAGGATGTGATGAGCCGACATCGAGGTGCCAAACACCGCCGTCGATATGAACTCTTGGGCGGTATCAGCCTGTTATCCCCGGAGTACCTTTTATCCGTTGAGCGATGGCCCTTCCATTCAGAACCACCGGATCACTATGACCTGCTTTCGCACCTGCTCGAGCCGTCACTCTCGCAGTCAAGCTAGCTTATGCCATTGCACTAACCTCCTGATGTCCGACCAGGATTAGCTAACCTTCGTGCTCCTCCGTTACTCTTTGGGAGGAGACCGCCCCAGTCAAACTACCCACCAGACACTGTCCGCAACCCGGATTACGGGTCTACGTTAGAACACCAGCCATTAAAGGGTGGTATTTCAAGGTCGGCTCCACGCAGACTGGCGTCCACGCTTCAAAGCCTCCCACCTATCCTACACATCAAGGACCAGTGTTCAGTGTCAAGCTATAGTAAAGGTTCACGGGGTCTTTCCGTCTTGCCGCGGGTACACTGCATCTTCACAGCGAGTTCAATTTCACTGAGTCTCGGGTGGAGACAGCCTGGCCATCATTACGCCATTCGTGCAGGTCGGAACTTACCCGACAAGGAATTTCGCTACCTTAGGACCGTTATAGTTACGGCCGCCGTTTACCGGGGCTTCGATCAAGAGCTTCGCGTTGCCGCTAACCCCATCAATTAACCTTCCGGCACCGGGCAGGCGTCACACCGTATACGTCCACTTTCGTGTTTGCACAGTGCTGTGTTTTTAATAAACAGTTGCAGCCAGCTGGTATCTTCGACTGATTTCAGCTCCACCCGCAGGGGCTTCACCTACATATCAGCGTGCCTTCTCCCGAAGTTACGGCACCATTTTGCCTAGTTCCTTCACCCGAGTTCTCTCAAGCGCCTTGGTATTCTCTACCTGACCACCTGTGTCGGTTTGGGGTACGATTTGATGTTACCTGATGCTTAGAGGCTTTTCCTGGAAGCAGGGCATTTGTTACTTCAGCACCGTAGTGCCTCGTCATCACACCTCAGCGTTAAAAGGTACCGGATTTACCTGGAACCTCCGCCTACATGCTTAAACCGGGACAACCGTCGCCCGGCTAACATAGCCTTCTCCGTCCCCCCTTCGCAGTAACACCAAGTACAGGAATATTAACCTGTTTCCCATCGACTACGCCTTTCGGCCTCGCCTTAGGGGTCGACTCACCCTGCCCCGATTAACGTTGGACAGGAACCCTTGGTCTTCCGGCGAGCGGGCTTTTCACCCGCTTTATCGTTACTTATGTCAGCATTCGCACTTCTGATACCTCCAGCATGCCTCACAGCACACCTTCAACGGCTTACAGAACGCTCCCCTACCCAACAACACCTAAGTGTCGCTGCCGCAGCTTCGGTGCATGGTTTAGCCCCGTTACATCTTCCGCGCAGGCCGACTCGACCAGTGAGCTATTACGCTTTCTTTAAATGATGGCTGCTTCTAAGCCAACATCCTGGCTGTCTGTGCCTTCCCACATCGTTTCCCACTTAACCATGACTTTGGGACCTTAGCTGGCGGTCTGGGTTGTTTCCCTCTTCACGACGGACGTTAGCACCCGCCGTGTGTCTCCCGTGATAACATTCTTCGGTATTCGTAGTTTGCATCGGGTTGGTAAGCCGGGATGGCCCCCTAGCCGAAACAGTGCTCTACCCCCGAAGATGAGTTCACGAGGCGCTACCTAAATAGCTTTCGGGGAGAACCAGCTATCTCCCGGTTTGATTGGCCTTTCACCCCCAGCCACAAGTCATCCGCTAATTTTTCAACATTAGTCGGTTCGGTCCTCCAGTTAGTGTTACCCAACCTTCAACCTGCCCATGGCTAGATCACCGGGTTTCGGGTCTATACCCTGCAACTTAACGCCCAGTTAAGACTCGGTTTCCCTTCGGCTCCCCTATACGGTTAACCTTGCTACAGAATATAAGTCGCTGACCCATTATACAAAAGGTACGCAGTCACACCACTAGGGTGCTCCCACTGCTTGTACGTACACGGTTTCAGGTTCTTTTTCACTCCCCTCGCCGGGGTTCTTTTCGCCTTTCCCTCACGGTACTGGTTCACTATCGGTCAGTCAGGAGTATTTAGCCTTGGAGGATGGTCCCCCCATATTCAGACAGGATACCACGTGTCCCGCCCTACTCTTCGAGTTCACAACCTGTGTGCTTTCGTGTACGGGACTGTCACCCTGTACCGTGCGACTTTCCAGACGCTTCCACTAACACACAAGCTGATTCAGACTCTGGGCTGCTCCCCGTTCGCTCGCCGCTACTGGGGGAATCTCGGTTGATTTCTTTTCCTCGGGGTACTTAGATGTTTCAGTTCCCCCGGTTCGCCTCGTTAACCTATGTATTCAGTTAACGATAGTGCAACGAATTGCACTGGGTTTCCCCATTCGGACATCGCCGGGTCAAAGGTTCATATCACCTCGCCGGCGCTTTTCGCAGATTAGCACGTCCTTCATCGCCTCTGACTGCCAGGGCATCCACCGTGTACGCTTAGTCGCTTAACCTCACAACCCGAAGATGTTTCACTTCTGATTGCGAAAATTTGAGAGACTCGAACACACCATTAAAGATGTGTCGTTTCAATTTTCAGCTTGATCCAGATTTTTAAAGAGCAAAACTTCTTAATGCACTCAAAAGTACATTCAGAAGTTCATCATTCATCAGACAATCTGTGTGAGCACTGCAAAGGCAGGTTCTTTAAGGTAAGGAGGTGATCCAACCGCAGGTTCCCCTACGGTTACCTTGTTACGACTTCACCCCAGTCATGAATCACAAAGTGGTAAGCGCCCTCCCGAAGGTTAAGCTACCTACTTCTTTTGCAACCCACTCCCATGGTGTGACGGGCGGTGTGTACAAGGCCCGGGAACGTATTCACCGTAGCATTCTGATCTACGATTACTAGCGATTCCGACTTCATGGAGTCGAGTTGCAGACTCCAATCCGGACTACGACGCACTTTATGAGGTCCGCTTGCTCTCGCGAGGTCGCTTCTCTTTGTATGCGCCATTGTAGCACGTGTGTAGCCCTACTCGTAAGGGCCATGATGACTTGACGTCATCCCCACCTTCCTCCAGTTTATCACTGGCAGTCTCCTTTGAGTTCCCGGCCTAACCGCTGGCAACAAAGGATAAGGGTTGCGCTCGTTGCGGGACTTAACCCAACATTTCACAACACGAGCTGACGACAGCCATGCAGCACCTGTCTCAGAGTTCCCGAAGGCACCAATCCATCTCTGGAAAGTTCTCTGGATGTCAAGAGTAGGTAAGGTTCTTCGCGTTGCATCGAATTAAACCACATGCTCCACCGCTTGTGCGGGCCCCCGTCAATTCATTTGAGTTTTAACCTTGCGGCCGTACTCCCCAGGCGGTCGACTTAACGCGTTAGCTCCGGAAGCCACGCCTCAAGGGCACAACCTCCAAGTCGACATCGTTTACGGCGTGGACTACCAGGGTATCTAATCCTGTTTGCTCCCCACGCTTTCGCACCTGAGCGTCAGTCTTTGTCCAGGGGGCCGCCTTCGCCACCGGTATTCCTCCAGATCTCTACGCATTTCACCGCTACACCTGGAATTCTACCCCCCTCTACAAGACTCTAGCCTGCCAGTTTCGAATGCAGTTCCCAGGTTGAGCCCGGGGATTTCACATCCGACTTGACAGACCGCCTGCGTGCGCTTTACGCCCAGTAATTCCGATTAACGCTTGCACCCTCCGTATTACCGCGGCTGCTGGCACGGAGTTAGCCGGTGCTTCTTCTGCGGGTAACGTCAATTGCTGAGGTTATTAACCTCAACACCTTCCTCCCCGCTGAAAGTACTTTACAACCCGAAGGCCTTCTTCATACACGCGGCATGGCTGCATCAGGCTTGCGCCCATTGTGCAATATTCCCCACTGCTGCCTCCCGTAGGAGTCTGGACCGTGTCTCAGTTCCAGTGTGGCTGGTCATCCTCTCAGACCAGCTAGGGATCGTCGCCTAGGTGAGCCGTTACCCCACCTACTAGCTAATCCCATCTGGGCACATCTGATGGCAAGAGGCCCGAAGGTCCCCCTCTTTGGTCTTGCGACGTTATGCGGTATTAGCTACCGTTTCCAGTAGTTATCCCCCTCCATCAGGCAGTTTCCCAGACATTACTCACCCGTCCGCCGCTCGTCACCCGGAGAGCAAGCTCTCCTGTGCTACCGCTCGACTTGCATGTGTTAGGCCTGCCGCCAGCGTTCAATCTGAGCCATGATCAAACTCTTCAATTTAAGTTTGATGCTCGTGAATTAAACTTCGTAATGAATTACGTATGTTCACTCAGAGACTTGGTATTCATTTTTCGTCTTGCGACGTTAAGAATCCATGTCACTTTGAGTGCCCACACAGATTGTCTGATAAATTGTTAAAGAGCAGTTGCAACGCGGCTTTCGCTCACCGTTGCGAGGTGGCGTATATTACGCTTTCCTCTTTCAGAGTCAACCCGTTATTTCAGGATTTTTTCTCTTCAACCGAACCGGCTGTTGTGTGAAGTGATTCACATCCGCCGTGTCGATGGAGGCGCATTATAGGGAGTTCTCAGCTGGCCGCAACCGCTAAATGACAGAAAAATGACTGACTGCTGCATTCCACAGCAAAACCCCGCCTTATACCTTTTTACACACAGACTTATCCACAATGATACGAAAAAGTGAAAATGTGCGAGCGTTGCGCAAACGTTTTCGTTAAAATGCTCGCGCTTAATAAGGATGCCCCGTCAGGTGTGTTAGATGAGTTTTTCGCAGGAAAATTCATCTAACGCTCTCTGTAATCGTGAAATCCAGGGGATTTACCATGCAACAACGTCGTCCAGTCCGCCGCGCTCTGCTCAGTGTTTCTGATAAAGCCGGTATCGTCGAATTCGCTCAGGCACTTTCCGCACGCGGTGTGGAGCTGCTTTCTACAGGCGGTACCGCTCGCCTGTTAGCAGATAAAGGTCTGCCGGTAACCGAAGTGTCCGATTACACCGGTTTCCCGGAAATGATGGATGGACGCGTCAAAACCCTGCATCCGAAAGTGCACGGCGGTATTCTTGGCCGTCGCGGTCAGGACGACGCCATTATGGAACAGCATGACATCGCCCCAATCGACATGGTTGTCGTTAACCTCTACCCTTTTGCCCAGACCGTTGCTCGCGAAGGCTGTTCTCTGGAAGATGCCGTAGAGAATATTGATATCGGCGGCCCAACCATGGTGCGCTCCGCGGCCAAGAACCATAAAGATGTGGCCATCGTCGTAAAGAGCAGCGATTACAACACCATTATTAATGAGATGGATGCCAACGAAGGGTCCCTGACTCTGGAAACGCGTTTCGACCTCGCCATCAAAGCCTTCGAGCACACCGCGGCGTACGACAGCATGATCGCCAACTACTTCGGTAGCCTGGTGCCTGCTTACCACGGTGAAAGCAAAGATCCTTCTGGCCGCTTCCCGCGCACCCTGAATCTGAACTTCATTAAGAAGCAGGATATGCGTTACGGTGAGAACAGCCACCAGCAGGCTGCCTTCTATATAGAAGAAGAGGTAAAAGAAGCCTCTGTTGCGACCGCTCAGCAGGTTCAGGGCAAAGCGCTCTCCTATAACAACATTGCTGACACCGACGCCGCGCTGGAATGCGTGAAAGAGTTCAGCGAGCCGGCCTGCGTTATCGTTAAGCATGCGAACCCATGCGGCGTTGCCGTGAGCACCTCTATTCTCGATGCCTACGATCGCGCCTACAAAACCGACCCGACCTCCGCGTTTGGCGGCATTATCGCCTTCAACCGCGAGCTGGATGCTGAAACCGCACAGGCCATCATCTCCCGCCAGTTCGTTGAAGTGATCATCGCGCCATCCGCATCCGAAGAGGCGCTGAAAATCACCGCGGCAAAACAGAACGTGCGCGTGCTGGTTTGCGGCCAGTGGGCAGAACGCGTGCCGGGCCTGGACTTCAAGCGTGTGAACGGCGGCCTGCTGGTTCAGGACCGCGATCTGGGTATGGTGACAGAAGCCGACCTGCGCGTGGTAACCAAACGTCAACCGACCGAACAGGAACTGCGTGACGCGCTGTTCTGCTGGAAGGTCGCGAAGTTCGTCAAATCCAACGCCATCGTCTACGCCAAAGAAAACATGACTATCGGGATAGGCGCAGGCCAGATGAGCCGCGTTTACTCCGCGAAAATCGCGGGCATTAAAGCAGGCGATGAAGGTCTGGAAGTAAAAGGCTCCGCCATGGCTTCTGACGCCTTCTTCCCGTTCCGTGACGGTATCGACGCGGCTGCTGCAGTGGGCATCACCTGTGTGATCCAGCCTGGCGGCTCAATTCGCGACGACGAAGTGATTGCCGCTGCCGACGAACATGGCATTGCAATGATCTTCACCGACATGCGCCACTTCCGCCATTAATTCCCGGAGCAGAAAATGAAAGTATTAGTGATTGGTAACGGCGGACGCGAGCACGCTCTGGCGTGGAAAGCGGCGCAGTCTCCGCTGGTGAAAACAGTCTTCGTGGCACCGGGCAACGCCGGTACCGCGCTGGAACCCGCGCTGCAGAACGTGGCTATTGGCGTGACCGATATCCCGGCGCTGCTGAGCTTTGCCCAGAGCGAGAAAATCGATCTGACGATTGTGGGCCCGGAAGCACCACTGGTGATTGGCGTGGTGGATGCGTTCCGCGCTGCTGGCCTGACAATCTTCGGGCCAACGGAAGGCGCCGCGCAGCTGGAAGGCTCCAAAGCCTTCACCAAAGATTTCCTCGCCCGTCATAACATCCCGACGGCGGAATATCAGAACTTCACCGAAGTGGAGCCAGCCCTGGCCTACCTGCGTGAAAAAGGCGCGCCGATTGTCATCAAGGCCGACGGTCTGGCAGCGGGTAAAGGCGTTATCGTCGCGATGACCCTCGAAGAAGCAGAAGCCGCGGTTCAGGATATGCTGGCGGGCAACGCCTTTGGCGATGCGGGCCACCGCATCGTGATCGAAGAGTTCCTCGACGGTGAAGAAGCGAGCTTTATCGTGATGGTCGACGGCGAGCACGTTCTGCCGATGGCCACCAGCCAGGATCACAAACGCGTGGGCAATGGCGATTCCGGCCCGAATACTGGCGGAATGGGCGCTTACTCCCCTGCTCCGGTAGTGACTGATGAAGTCCACCAGCGCACCATGGATCGCGTCATTTGGCCAACCGTGAAAGGGATGGCGGCGGAAGGCAACACCTACACCGGTTTCCTCTATGCGGGTCTGATGATCGACAAGCAGGGTAACCCTAAGGTCATCGAATTCAACTGCCGCTTTGGCGATCCGGAAACGCAGCCCATCATGCTGCGCATGAAATCCGATCTGGTGGAACTGTGTCTGGCAGCCTGCGAAGGCAAGCTCGACGAGAAAACCTCCGAGTGGGACGAGCGTGCGTCTCTGGGCGTGGTGATTGCGGCGGGTGGTTACCCGGGCAACTACAGCACCGGGGATGAGATCCACGGCCTGCCGCTGGAAGAGATTGACGGTGCGAAGGTGTTCCATGCGGGTACGAAGCTGGCTGAAGACGATCGCGTCCTCACCAACGGCGGACGCGTGCTGTGTGCAACCGCGCTGGGCCATACCGTGGCAGAAGCGCAGAAACGCGCCTACGCGCTGATGGCGGATATTCACTGGAACGGCAGCTTTAGCCGTCAGGATATCGGTTATCGTGCAATTGCGCGCGAGCAGGGCGAGTAATTTCACACCCTCACCCTAACCCTCTCCCTCAAGGGAGAGGGGACTTAAATCAAAAACTTTTTTCCGTCGGTTGCCAGGTGCAGAAGTCTTCGTTCGCCACCAACAGCAGCTGAGAGCCTTCCGGCGCTTCCAGCCACGCCACACTCACCTCCATTGATGAATGACGCTGACGGCGTTGAATGTGTTCTGTTGCCCAGGATTCGAGCTCAGGCTTGACCGTCTGTCCTTCGCAGGTTGTCACCGTCCCATCGGCATGCCAGCGCCCCTGGCGCAGCACAACGCGTCCCAGACGAAGCGCATCGCTGGTCTGGCGGATTTGTTCGGCACGATAACGGTAGAGAGCGATTTGATCGCTGGAAAGCTGCTGTTTTTGGCCGCTGACTTCGCGCTGCATAAAGCTCAGCTCGCCATGGTCGTCAAAACGCACTTTCACGTGTTCGGGGGTCTTGCTGTAGACGTTCAGTTCAATCAGCGACAGGTCATCTCCCTGCCAGCGATATTCCGCAGTCGACGTATTGCCGTTATGCCACGGGCTGAAGGCAGAAAGCAGATGCACTTCGCCGCCGGAATCTTTGCGCCAGATCCTGACCGCACCCTGGTTGTCCGCGTAGCCGCTGGCGGTAAACGGCGGCAGGGAGGTGTCGTGGCTGCAGGCTGACAGCAGCAGCATGCCTGCCAGCGCGAGCGTTCCACGCCAGAAAGACAAAAGGGGCGTTGCCGCCCCTTCGCTAAAACTGTTCACTGCCACGCGTCTTACTTAACAGCGTCTTTCAGTGCTTTACCAGAAACAAATGCCGGCACGTTAGCTGCGGCGATTTTGATTTCTTTACCGGTCTGCGGGTTGCGGCCAGTACGCTCAGCGCGGTGGTTCACTTTGAAGGTACCGAAACCAACCAGTTGCACAGCATCGCCTTCTTTCAGAGACTCAGTAATAGCAGCCAGGGTAGATTCCAGAGCAGCTTTAGCCTGCACTTTAGACAGATCAGCCTTGTCCGCAATTACATCAATCAGTTGAGTCTTGTTCATAAGTTATCCTTTCAATGTGTTTATCGCTTGCTAAGCATCGAGTGCGACGAAAATGCCAAAAAAGCACTCTCCTGCATACACGCACCGATAGCCACTTTTTTTCGCCCCCCAAATGTAGACCAGACAAGGGGCGAAAGGGAAGAGTCGAGGAGCGACAAAACGGGCGTTATCTCAAGTTTTCTTGTCTCATTGGTTAAAAATTATACCAATGTTGCTCTCCGCAGCCTCTCGTAAGTCCGCGCGCAGCCCTTTTATCAGCTCAATATCGCGTTCTTCACACTCTGCCAGCAGGCGGAAAATTTCCCACTGAATGTCCCATTCTTGCTCAACCGCCGGGTTCGCACGCAGCTCTTCGTCGGTCATCTCGCGACCTTCCTGGGTCATTTCCAGCATCGCGACGGTCGTAATAGATGCCTTGCTCACTTCAATAGCGTGCTCCAGCGTTTCACCGCTCAGACGGGAGTGGAGCAGTTCGCTTAACGCCACGCAGGCATCAATCGCCGGGTAGACACCGTACAGGTCAAAATCATCCGCAGCCGGAATCGCCTCTTCCAGCTTTTCCAGCTGGGAGTCGAAGTTCACCTTCGCGTCTTTCACCGTCAGCGTTTCCCAGATCAGATCCAGAATGCGGCGGTAGATATGGCCATCACCAAAGCCCGTCTCCTTACAGAACGCGGCATAGTTGGGATACATGCGCTCGCACAGGCAAGCCATAAACGTCACGTGCTGCCAGCTTTCAACTTTCTCAAGGCGCAGGTGAATCGGGTTTTGTAGCATGATGATCTCTCGAATCGAAAATTAGGCGCAGTTTACCTGAATCATCGCTGAATTTCCTGCCAACGAACAAAAGCCGGACGCGAAGAGGCCACGGCGTCTGCCCAGCGCGTCGGCTCCGGCAAGCGGTAGCCCTTCATGCAGCGCTGCACCCACGCCAGGGCGCTGTCCATGCTCACCCGGTGCCCCGTGGCGATAAAGAGCGGATTACAGCGTGCCTTGCTGCGCCAGACCCACGCTAGCTGCTCACCTTTATGGATAAGCGGCGCCAGCGCGCCCGGCTCGGCTGAAAGAGGTTCAAACGCGCCGCACAGGCGTTTCTTGGCAACGCCAATGGTCGGCACATCCACCAGCAGCCCAAAGTGGCTGGCAACGCCTAAACGGCGCGGGTGTGAGATACCGTGTCCATCGACAAACAGCAGGTCAGGTTTTTGCGAGAGTTGCTCCCACGCTGCCAGCAGCGCGGGATATTCGCGGAAGGAGAGAAAGCCTGGAATGTACGGCATGGTGGTCGCGATACGCGCAACCTTGAACTCCACCAGCTCAAGCGAAGGGTATTTCAGTACCACCATCGCCGCTCGCGTCACTTCCCCACCCTGCTCGAATCCGACGTCTGCTCCGCCAATGTACTGCGGAGGATCTTTATCCAGACGATCCTCGCGGATCACCGATGAGGCCAGTTCGATTTGTTGAGCGCGTAGCGACGCGAGATCCATAACCACTCCTTACTTGTGATACTGGGCAGAAAGCCGATGCACCGCCTCCACAAATACGCCTGCGTGTTCTGGCGGCACATCCTGATGAATGCCGTGGCCGAGGTTAAAGACGTGGCCTTCACCCTGGCCGAAACCAGACAGTATAGTCGACACTTCTTCTTCAATGCGCGCTGGCGGCGCATAGAGCATGGACGGGTCCATATTGCCCTGCAGCGCCACTTTGTCGCCCACGCGACGGCGCGCATCGGCAATATCGGTCGTCCAGTCGAGGCCCAGCGCGTCGCAGCCGGTTGCCGCCATCGCTTCCAGCCACTGACCGCCGCCTTTGGTGAACAGCGTCACCGGCACGCGACGGCCTTCGTTTTCACGCAGCAGGCCGTCGACGATTTTGTGCATGTAGTACAGGGAGAACTGCTGATAATCGCGCCCGGTCAGCACGCCGCCCCAGGTATCGAAAATCATCACCGACTGCGCACCCGCCTTAATCTGCGCGTTCAGGTAGAGGGTGACGCTCTTCGCCAGCTTGTCGAGCAGCGCATGCAGGGCCAGCGGCTCGGCGTACATCATCTTTTTAATCATGGTGAAGGCTTTGCTGCTGCCTCCTTCAACCATATAGGTCGCCAGCGTCCACGGGCTGCCGGAGAAGCCAATCAGCGGCACTTCACCTTTCAGCTCGCGGCGAATGGTGCGCACGGCGTTCATCACGTAGCCCAGCTCGCCTTCCGGATCGGGGATCGGCAGCTTATCCACGTCGGCTTTGCTTTTGATTGGGGAGGTGAAACGCGGGCCTTCACCGGTTTCGAAGTACAGGCCAAGGCCCATTGCATCCGGAATGGTCAGAATATCCGAGAAGAGGATCGCAGCATCCAGCGGGAAGCGGCGCAGCGGCTGGAGCGTCACTTCGCAGGCCAGCTCGGCATTTTTGCACAGCGACATAAAATCGCCCGCCTGCGCGCGCGTGGCTTTGTACTCCGGGAGATAGCGTCCCGCCTGGCGCATCATCCACACCGGGGTGACATCAACGGGCTGGCGCAGCAGCGCACGCAGATAACGATCGTTCTTCAGTTCGGTCATTTTTGCAGTTCCTTAAGCGTCATGGCCTCAGTGTAACACTACTCATACTCGGCCCGACACATCGCCACGGTATCTTCTATCAGCCGACGCGCCACGGTGCCCGGCGGAGGTAACAGCGGTAGATCGTCGTAGCGATACCAGTTTGCTTCCAGCAGCTCTTTCTGATCGATAACGATCTCGCCGCTATCATATTCGGCCATAAATGCCGTCATCAGCGACTGCGGGAACGGCCACGGCTGCGAGGTAACGTAGCGCAGGTTCTTCACTTTGATCCCGCTCTCCTCCATCACCTCGCGCGCTACCGCCTGCTCCAGCGTTTCGCCCACCTCGACGAAGCCGGCCAGCACGGTGTGAATGCCGTTGCGATGGCGGGTATGCTGCGCCAGCAGGATGGAATCCTCCCGGCGGATAGCGACGATAATGCACGGCGCAATCTGCGGATAGTAGCGTTCGCGGCAGTGGCTGCAGAGCATCGCCCACTCGGTTTTGCTCGGGCGCATGGTATGACCGCAGTAGCCGCAGTATTTATGCGAGCGGTAAAACTCGGCCAGCTGCACGCCGCGCCCCGCCAGCTGGAACAGCCCCACGTCCAGATCCAGCACCTGGCGCACCGATCCCATATCCTGGCGGCGGGACTGTTGGATCAACCACACCGGCTCACCCTGCCACTCGCCGATCTTCAGCGCAGGCTGGCCGACGAGATCGAACGCCTCAGCTGCACCGTAGGGGATTTCCCCGGCAGGAAGCCATAATTTTTGTTCGTGACTGACGATCCACCAACCAAGATCTGATTTTTCAATAATACGATCCATATCTATTGCACTACCTTCGCTTCACTGACATGTTGTTAGCATTGTGGTTACATTCTGGATAAGCAGATTCAATCCTACATTTTGCGGAGTCGACCATGTTAAACCAGCTGCAAAGCCTGACTGAGCGCGTTAGAGGAAATAACAAACTGGTGGATCGCTGGCTACATGTACGCAAGCATCTACTCGTGGCTTATTACAATCTGGTCGGTATTAAGCCTGGCAAAGAATCGTTTATGCGACTGAATGAAAAAGCGCTGGATGATTTTTGTCAGGGCCTGGTCGACTATCTGTCCGACGGCCATTTCAATATTTATGAACGCATTATCCGCGAAATGGAAGGGACAACGCCGTATTTAGCGGCCAGCAAGCTCTATCCCCTTCTGGAAGCCAACACCCAGCAGATCATGGATTACTATGATTCCGCGCTCGAGAACGCTATCGACCACGATAACTATCTTGAGTTTCAGCAGGCGCTATCCGACCTCGGTGAAGCGCTGGAAGAGCGATTCACGCTGGAAGATAAGCTGATCGCCCTCGTGCTGGACAATGATTTGAACATCAGTAACGAAGAGAACGTCGCGCGCCCTGCTTGAGTTCTTCACCGTTAACGAGTAATTTACAACCATTCGCCCCTCTCACGAGGGGGATTTTTCTTGTCGGAGTGCCCAGCGCCTGAAAGCGCGGGCTGAGACCGTTAATTCGGGATCCGCGGAACCTGATCAGGCTAATACCTGCGAAGGGAACAAGAGTCACACTGCTGTTGTATCGCCTGAGGGCGATCCTCTCTTGCTTCATCCGTCGTCTGACAAGCCATGTCCTTCACTTTTGGAATGAGCTATGTCTACTGCAAAACTGACCCGCCGCGAACAGCGCGCACAGGCCCAACACTTCATCGACACGCTGGAAGGCACCGCTTTCCCGAACTCGAAGCGCATCTACATTTCCGGCTCGCAGGCCGATATCCGCGTCCCAATGCGTGAAATCCAGCTTAGCCCGACGCTTATCGGCGGCAGCAAAGATAACCCGCAGTATGAAGACAACGAAGCCGTGCCGGTGTATGACACCTCCGGTCCTTACGGCGATCCTGATGTTGCCATCAACGTCCAGCAGGGTCTGGCGAAGCTGCGCCAGCCTTGGATTGACGCGCGTAACGACTGCGAAGAGCTGAGCGTCCTGAGTTCTGCGTACACCAAAGAGCGCCTGGCCGACGACGGCCTGGACGAGCTGCGCTTTACCGGCCTGCTGACGCCAAAACGCGCTAAAGCGGGCAAATGCGTGACCCAGCTGCACTACGCGCGCCGGGGCATCGTCACGCCGGAGATGGAGTTCATCGCCATCCGCGAAAACATGGGTCGCGAGCGCATCCGTAGCGAAGTGCTGCGCTATCAGCATCCGGGTGAAGGCTTTGGCGCTCGCCTGCCGGAGAACATCACGCCGGAATTTGTGCGTGACGAAGTGGCCGCAGGCCGCGCGATTATCCCTGCCAATATCAACCACCCGGAATCCGAGCCGATGATTATTGGCCGCAACTTCCTGGTGAAGGTCAACGCTAACATCGGTAACTCGGCCGTCACCTCCTCCATCGAAGAAGAGGTGGAGAAGCTGGTCTGGTCCACGCGCTGGGGCGCGGACACGGTAATGGACCTCTCCACTGGACGCTATATTCACGAAACCCGCGAATGGATCCTGCGTAACAGCCCGGTACCGATTGGCACCGTCCCGATTTATCAGGCGCTGGAAAAGGTCAACGGCATTGCCGAAGACCTCACCTGGGAAGCGTTCCGCGACACGCTGCTGGAGCAGGCCGAACAGGGCGTGGACTACTTCACCATTCACGCGGGCGTGCTGCTGCGCTACGTGCCGATGACGGCGAAGCGCCTGACCGGCATCGTCTCGCGCGGCGGTTCCATCATGGCGAAGTGGTGCCTGTCCCATCATCAGGAAAACTTCCTCTACGAACACTTCCGCGAAATTTGCGAAATCTGCGCCGCGTACGATGTCTCTCTGTCGCTGGGCGACGGCCTGCGTCCGGGCTCTATTCGCGACGCGAACGACGAAGCGCAGTTTGCCGAGCTGCACACGCTGGGCGAACTGACCAAAATCGCCTGGGAGTATGACGTGCAGGTGATGATTGAAGGCCCGGGCCACGTGCCGATGCAGATGATCCGCCGCAACATGACCGAGGAGCTGGAGCACTGCCACGAAGCGCCGTTCTATACCCTGGGGCCGTTGACCACCGATATTGCGCCGGGCTATGACCACTTCACGTCCGGAATTGGAGCGGCGATGATCGGCTGGTTCGGCTGCGCCATGCTCTGCTACGTAACGCCGAAAGAGCACCTCGGCCTGCCAAACAAAGAGGACGTGAAGCAGGGGCTGATCACCTACAAAATTGCCGCCCACGCGGCGGATCTGGCCAAAGGCCACCCGGGCGCGCAAATACGCGATAACGCCATGTCGAAGGCGCGCTTCGAATTCCGCTGGGAAGACCAGTTCAACCTGGCGCTGGACCCGTTCACCGCCCGCGCCTATCACGACGAAACCCTGCCGCAGGAATCAGGCAAAGTCGCACATTTCTGCTCTATGTGCGGGCCGAAGTTCTGCTCGATGAAAATCAGCCAGGAGGTGCGCGACTACGCCGCCGCGCAGACCATTGAAGTTGGGATGGCGGACATGTCTGAAACCTTCCGTGCCAAAGGCGGCGAAATCTACCTCAAAAAAGAGGAGGCGTAATGTATAAGCCCGATTTCCCGCCTGTCCCCTACCGTTTAGGGCTCTATCCGGTGGTGGACAGCGTGGAGTGGATAGAGCGCCTGCTGGAGACAGGCGTTCGAACGATCCAGCTGCGCATCAAGGATAAACGCGATGACGAGGTGGAAGCCGATGTGGCTGCCGCCATCGCGCTTGGCCGTCGGCATAACGCCCGTCTGTTTATCAACGATTACTGGCGGCTGGCCGTTAAGCACCAGGCGTACGGCGTGCATCTGGGTCAGGAGGATCTGGAAACAACGGACCTGAGCGCTATCCGCGAAGCCGGATTGCGTCTTGGCGTTTCAACACACGATGACATGGAGATCGACGTGGCGCTGGCGGCCCGTCCCTCTTACATCGCGCTGGGTCACGTCTTCCAGACGCAAACCAAGCAGATGCCCTCCGCACCGCAGGGTCTGACGCAGCTGGCGAGTCACGTTAAACGCCTTGCCGATTACCCTACCGTCGCCATCGGCGGAATCAGTCTTGAACGCGCCCCGGCGGTGCTGGAGACCGGCGTCGGCAGTATCGCCGTCGTCAGCGCCATCACCCAGGCCGCAGACTGGCGTCTCGCCACCGAACAGCTGTTACAGCTGGCAGGAGCGGGTGATGAACGATCGTGATTTTATGCGCTATAGCCGTCAGATCCTGCTGGAAGATATCGCCATCGACGGACAGCAAAAACTGCTCGCCAGCCGGGTGCTGATTGTCGGTCTGGGCGGGTTAGGCGCGCCCGCCGCGCTTTATCTGGCCGGCGCAGGTATCGGTACGCTGGTGCTGGCCGACGACGACGAGGTTCACCTCAGCAACCTGCAGCGACAAATCCTCTTTACCACCGAGGATATCAACCAGCCGAAAGCGCAAATCACCCGGCAGCGCCTGAACCAGCTCAACCCGGATATCGCGCTGATTGCCCTGCAGGAACGGCTCAGCGGTGACAACCTCAGCCGTGAGGTCGCCCTTGCCGACGTGGTGCTGGACTGCACCGACAACATGGCGACGCGCCAGGCGATTAACGCCGCCTGCGTGGCAAGTAATACGCCGCTTATCACCGCCAGCGCAGTGGGTTTCGGCGGGCAGATGATGGTCCTGACCCCGCCGTGGTCGCAGGGCTGCTATCGCTGCCTGTGGCCGGACGATGCCGAGCCAGCGCGCAACTGCCGTACGGCGGGCATTCTGGGTCCGGTGGTCGGCGTAATGGGCACAATGCAGGCGCTGGAGGCCATCAAGCTGCTCAGCGGCATGGAGACGGAACGCAATACGCTGCGGCTGTTTGATGCCCGCTCCAGCGGCTGGCGCCATCTGGCGTTACACCGCGCCAGTCGCTGCCCGGTATGCGGAGGCCGCGATGCGCATTCTGTTTAACGATGAGCCGATGAAATGCGACGACGGGCTCACCGTTGCGGTACTGCTCGACAAGCTGCGCCAGCTCAAGCCGGGAACGGCGCTGGCGCTCAATCAACAGATCCTGCCGCGCGAGCAGTGGGAACATCAGCAGGTCAATGACGGCGACCAGATCCTGCTGTTTCAGGTTATCGCAGGGGGCTGAGATGTTACGTATTGCCGATAAAGTCTTTGATTCACATCTGTTTACCGGAACCGGAAAATTCGCCTCACCGCAGCTGATGGTGGATGCCATTCGCGAAAGCGGCAGCCAGCTGGTGACGCTGGCGCTCAAGCGCGTGGATCTGCGTCATCACAGCGATGCTATTCTGGCGCCTTTACTGGAGGCTGGCGTCACGCTGCTGCCCAACACCTCCGGTGCCAAAACGGCCGAAGAGGCGATTTTCGCCGCGCAGCTGGCCCGCGAGGCGCTCGGCACCCGCTGGCTGAAGCTGGAAATTCATCCTGACGCCCGCTGGCTGCTCCCCGACCCCATCGAAACGCTGAAAGCGGCTGAAAAGCTGGTGCAGCAAGGGTTTACCGTCCTGCCTTACTGCGGCGCCGATCCTGTTCTGTGCAAACGGCTGGAAGAGGTCGGCTGCGCCGCCGTCATGCCGCTGGGCGCCCCCATTGGCTCCAACCAGGGGCTTGAAACCCGTGCGATGCTGGAAATCATTATTGAGCAGGCTACCGTGCCGGTGGTGGTTGATGCGGGCATTGGCGTGCCCAGCCATGCCGCGCAGGCGCTGGAGATGGGCGCCGACGCGGTGCTGGTCAACACGGCCATCGCGGTTGCCGACGATCCGGTCATGATGGCGCGTGCGTTCCGCATGGCCGTAGAGGCTGGCCTGCTGGCAAGGGAGTCCGGCCCCGGCTCGCGCAGTTTCCAGGCACAGGCCACCAGCCCGCTGACCGGTTTTCTGGAGGCGATCTCATGAGCACGTTTACCGAGCGCTGGCGGCAGCTTAGCTGGGACGACATTGCCCTGCGCATCAACAGCAAAACGGCGGCTGACGTAGAGCGCGCGCTGCATGCCCGCCATCTGACCCGCGAGGATCTGATGGCCCTGCTCTCCCCGGCGGCCAGCGCGTACCTCGAACCAATGGCCCAGCGAGCACAGCGGCTCACACGCCAGCGTTTTGGCAACACGGTGAGCTTCTACGTGCCGCTCTATCTCTCAAACCTGTGCGCCAATGACTGTACCTACTGCGGTTTTTCCATGAGCAACCGCATCAAGCGTAAAACGCTCGATGAAGGTGAGATCGCCCGCGAGTGCGCGGCCATTCGTGAAATGGGCTTTGAACATCTTCTGCTGGTCACGGGCGAACATCAGGGAAAGGTGGGAATGGACTATTTCCGTCACCACCTTCCCGCCATTCGTCGTCAGTTTGCGTCGCTGCAGATGGAAGTACAGCCCCTGGCGCAGGAGGAGTACGCGGAGCTCAAAACCCTTGGACTGGACGGGGTCATGGTCTACCAGGAAACCTATCACGAGGCGACGTACGCCCGGCATCACCTGAAGGGCAAGAAACAGGATTTCTTTTTCCGGCTGGAAACGCCGGACAGGCTGGGTCGCGCGGGGATCGACAAAATCGGTCTGGGGGCGCTGATCGGGCTCTCTGACAGCTGGCGGGTGGATTGTTACATGGTGGCGGAACATTTGCTGTGGCTTCAGCAGCACTACTGGCAGAGCCGTTATTCCATCTCCTTCCCGCGCCTGAGACCTTGCGCGGGCGGGATTGAACCGGCTTCGCTGATGGATGAACGCCAGCTGGTGCAGGCCATCTGTGCGTTTCGCCTGCTCGCCCCGGAAGTGGAATTATCGCTCTCAACGCGTGAATCCCCGGCGTTTCGCGATCGCGTTATCCCGCTTGCGATTAACAACGTCAGCGCGTTTTCCAAAACGCAGCCAGGCGGCTACGCCGACGATCGTCCGGAGCTCGAGCAGTTTGTGCCGCATGACGGACGACGTCCGGAAGCGGTCGCCGCAGCCCTGACGGCCCAGGGTCTTCAGCCTGTCTGGAAAGACTGGGACCGCTGGCTTGGAAGAACCTCGCAATGACGCTGAAACGTACTGCAACGCCATAAAAAATTGTCGAGGCACGACGAAAAGGCAAAACCGGGTGGTTGTCAGCGATCGTCCGGTTTTTTATTGTCACACGGTCAGCAACGGATGCTGACCAGGGCGAAAAGCTTCTTCCTCGTTTCGCCCTGCCTCTGGTTCATTGCGCACACGGCCGCCAGCAGGTTGAATAAGTATTTTCTTAATGGTTCTTAAGATAAATCATCCCGCCAGAAATCGTGTGTCGTATAATTCACCGCTAACCGCAGGACAGCGACTATGCTGAGAGGATATCGGCAGACGAAAAGTAATCACCATCAGGAACGATGTACAGCTCATGGCACTTCACAGCAAAAAGCTCTCTTTTACCCGGCCAATCATGCTCAGCTTCGCGGGGATCCTCTGCAGTTTTGCGGTGATCGCGATCGCGGTGACGCTTTCGCAACGAAAGGATTTTCTTGAGGATTATCATAAGATCAACAGCAATTTCACGCACAACCTGGCGGTGAACTATACCGAATCTATCCTGCGTGAAAACGACTATATCCTGGGCCGTTCCGCGATGTACTTTGCCCGCGACGATAGGCTAAACGAGACGCTCAACGTCAACCCGACGCAGGGGCTTCAGATGATGATGCATTTGCAAAACCTGATGCCGACCGTGTCCTCCATCTCGCTGGCGGACACGCAGGGGCATTATCTCCGCGCGCCGGAAGTGCTCCCCACGGAGAAGAGTAAAACCTTCGATCCCCGGACGCGGCCGTGGTTTATCGCTCAGGCCGAAGCCAGTATCTTCAGCCACTATACTCGCCCGTACATGGACTACTTCACCGGCCATCCGACGGTCACACTTTATAAGCCCTTGATTTCACCCGAAGGCAGACTGAAGGGAACGATCGCGTTTCATCTCGATTTGACGTCAATGGGCTTCACCCTGCGTCAGATGGTGGCGCCCGTCCAGGGAGAATTCTTCGTCGTTGAACGCGACGGCGCCGTTGTGCTTCACCCGGATACAGGCGCGCTCTTCAAACAATACGTGAGCGAAGCGCTGATGGACAAAATGACCAGCGGCGAAGGCCACCTTTACGATAAGAAAAGCAACGCCTGGTACTACTACTACTCGTTTACCAATCCGGACTGGTTTGTCATCTACCGGGTCTCTGGCGAGACGCTCACCGATATCACCCGCCACGAAACGACGATTGTTGGCTGGGGGTTTGCGCTGGCGGCAATCATCATCATCCTCTTCGGCTTATACCTCCGTCACGCCTCGCGTACCGTGCTGATGCACATTATCAATGCCATTAAAACCGGCGACGTCAGCGAGGCGCCGCGCCTGGAAGCGATGCTGAGCCACACTATCCAGTCCAATAAAGAGCGTGAGATGGCCTATGTGCGCCAGGCGACTCACGATGCGCTGACGGGCTGTAAAAACCGCCGCGCGTTCGATAACGATATCGCGGAGCTGCTGAATGCCCAGCAGCCTTTCGCGCTGGCGCTGGTGGACATCGATAACTTCAAGTCGATTAACGACACGCTGGGCCACCTGACCGGTGATATCGTTCTGCGCAACGTGGCCCGCGAAGGGATCCAGATTATGCAGCCACATCACGTCTCGATTTACCGGTACGGTGGAGAAGAGTTCGCGGTAATCTTCCAGGCTGAGCAGATGACGTCTGCGCTCTCATTGCTGGAAGCCTGGCGTACCGCAGTTGAAAAACGCGTCTGGCGAGAAGAAAACCTGCGGGTTACGTTCAGCGGCGGTCTTGGGGAGTGGCATTTTGAACCGCTGGAGCAATTTGTCGGAAGCGTTGATAGCGCCCTCTACAGCGCCAAACAGCAGGGCAAAAACCGCATCAATCGAACGTCCATCAGCTAATCCTCCCTCTTTCACCCTGCCCGTTTCTACGGGCCGGGTACGCGACAATGCAAAATTGTAACCGGTTTCAGAAAATCGCCGGTTTCTTTGTGATGCCTGACACACAATCGCGGTAAACCGGTTGTTGAAGCGCTCTGCACGGGATAATTATCAATAAACACATGTAGATCGAGGCTGATTATGAAGAACATCGTTTTATGCTGTGCAGCGGGAATGTCAACCAGCATGCTGGTTCAACGTATGAAAGACGCCGCGCAGAAAAAAGGGATTGAAGTCACCATTAAAGCCGTTCCGGTTGCGGAGTTTAAAGACAACATCGCGACGGCCGACATCGTATTGCTGGGGCCACAGGTTAAATACGAGCAGGCTAAACTTCAGGCGCAGGCCGAGCCGCTGGGTAAAAAGGTCGCGGTGATCGACATGATGGATTACGGCATGATGAAAGGCGATGCCGTCCTGGAAAAAGCGCTCAAACTTCTGGAGTCATAATGGAAGACTTAGAAACTACGATAATGGAACTGCTGGTCAACGCAGGCGCGGCGCGCAGTGCGGCCCTGACGGCGCTACAGATGGCGCGTAAAGGTGAGTTTGACGAAGCAGAAAAAGCGATGGAAGAGTCGCGCGAATATGTGAAGCATGCGCACACGATCCAGACGCAGCTTATCGGTTTTGACGAAGGGACCGGGAAGCTTCCGGTTAACCTGATCACCGTCCACTCTCAGGATCACCTGATGAACGCGATGGTCATTCAGGATCTGGCGGGCGATATGATTGAGCTTTATCGTCGGATCCCGTTGGTGAACTGATAACCTACAGATGTAAAAAAACCCGCCGAGGCGGGTTTTTTATTGTCGGGTGGCGCTGCGCTTACCCGACCTACGAGGCACATGCCCGGTAATGCTCATCACCGGGCATCAACGATTACTCGTTGTCGGAACCGCCCAGACCTGCGTTCAGCAGTTCTGCCAGGCTCGCGGATGCATCTTCAGCAGTTACCTGCGGTGCAGCTGGCAGTTCGCCCGCAGCACGACGACGCATACGATCCTGGTGGTACGCATAACCGGTACCCGCCGGGATCAGACGACCCACGATGACGTTCTCTTTCAGACCGCGCAGTTCATCACGTTTACCTGCAACAGCGGCTTCGGTCAGGACACGAGTCGTTTCCTGGAACGATGCTGCAGAGATGAAGGACTCGGTTGCCAGAGACGCTTTGGTGATACCCAGCAGATCGCGCGAGAAGGTCGCACCGATTTTGCCGTTCGCTTCCAGTTCGCGGTTAGCGATCTTGACGCGTGAGTATTCAACCTGCTCGCCTTCCAGGAACTCGGAGCTGCCTGCGTTTTCGATGGTTGCTTTACGCAGCATCTGACGAACGATAACTTCGATGTGCTTATCGTTAATCTTAACGCCCTGCAGACGGTAAACGTCCTGTACTTCGTTGGTGATGTAACGCGTTACCGCGTGGACGCCACGAAGACGCAGAATGTCGTGCGGAGCTTCTGGACCATCGGAAACCACGTCACCACGTTCTACACGTTCACCTTCGAACACGTTGAGCTGACGCCACTTAGGAATCATCTCTTCGTACGGTTCGCTGCCATCTACTGGAGTGATAACCAGACG
The DNA here is from genome assembly GCF_000801755.2 of Enterobacter sp. E20. NCBI lineage: Bacteria > Pseudomonadati > Pseudomonadota > Gammaproteobacteria > Enterobacterales > Enterobacteriaceae > Enterobacter > Enterobacter sp. E20. The sequence goes on along the minus strand of NZ_CP012999.1, from coordinate 219,745 downwards.
GCGTTTCCCTTTGGTCTCTTTACCGAAGGAGATGATACCGCTGATTTCAGCCAGGATTGCAGGCTCTTTCGGACGACGTGCTTCGAACAGGTCCGCAACGCGTGGCAGACCACCGGTGATATCCTTGGTACCGCTGGATTCCTGTGGAATACGTGCCAGAGCATCACCCGCACCGATCTGAATGCCATCTTCCAGCTGAACGATCGCTTTACCCGGCAGGAAGTACTGCGCAGGCATGTCGGTACCAGGGATCAGAACGTCGTTACCCTGAGCATCAACGATTTTCAGTGCAGGACGCAGATCTTTACCACCGGTAGTACGTTCAGCAGAATCCAGAACCACCAGAGAAGACAGACCGGTCAGCTCGTCGGTCTGACGAGTAATGGTCTGGCCGTCGATCATGTCAGTGAAGCGGATGAAACCACTTACTTCGGTGATAACCGGCATGGTGTGTGGATCCCAGTTTGCAACGGTTTCACCGCCAGCAACCTGCTCGCCATCACCTTTCGCCATAACCGCACCGTAAGGCACTTTATAGCTCTCTTTGGTACGACCGAATTCGTCGATCAGCTTCAGCTCGGTGTTACGAGAGGTCACAACCAGCTTGCCAGCGGAGTTAACAACAGACTTCGCGTTGCTGAGCTTGATGCTACCTTTGTTTTTCACCTGGATGCTGGATTCAGCAGCCGCACGTGATGCCGCACCACCGATGTGGAACGTACGCATCGTCAGCTGTGTACCCGGCTCACCGATGGACTGTGCCGCGATAACGCCGATTGCTTCACCTTTGTTGATGATGTGGCCACGCGCCAGGTCACGACCGTAGCAGTGCGCACATACACCAAAGTCGGTGTCACAGGATACAACGGAACGTACTTTCACGGAGTCAACAGAGTTCGCTTCCAGCAGGTCACACCAGTGCTCGTGCAGCAGCGTGTTGCGTGGAACCAGAATGTCTGCAGTACCCGGCTTCAGAATGTCTTCCGCGGTTACACGACCCAGAACGCGATCGCGCAGTGGCTCTTTAACATCACCACCCTCGATAACCGGGGTCATGGTGATACCTTCGAGGGTGCCACAATCGTCTTCGGTCACAACCAGATCCTGCGCAACGTCAACCAGACGACGCGTCAGATAACCGGAGTTCGCAGTTTTCAGTGCGGTATCCGCCAGACCCTTACGAGCACCGTGGGTGGAGATGAAGTACTGGAGTACGTTCAGACCTTCACGGAAGTTCGCGGTGATTGGCGTTTCGATGATGGAGCCATCTGGCTTCGCCATCAGACCACGCATACCTGCCAGCTGACGAATCTGTGCTGCGGAACCACGCGCACCGGAGTCGGCCATCATGTAGATGCTGTTGAAGGAAACCTGCTGCTCTTCTACGCCGTCACGGTTAATCACGGTTTCGGTCTGCAGGTTATCCATCATCGCTTTGGATACACGATCGTTCGCCGCTGCCCAGATATCGATAACTTTGTTATAGCGTTCGCCCGCGGTTACCAGACCAGACTGGAACTGCTCCTGGATCTCAGCAACTTCGGCTTCCGCTTCAGAGATGATCTCGTGTTTCTTCTCTGGGATGACCATGTCATCGATACCAACAGATGCACCTGAACGCGCTGCATAAGCAAAGCCGGTATACATTGTCTGGTCAGCGAAGATAACGGTCGGCTTCAGACCCAGAATGCGGTAACAGGTGTTCAGCATTTTGGAGATCGCTTTCTTGCCCAGCGCCTGGTTGACGATGGAGAAAGGCAGACCTTTCGGTACGATCATCCACAGAATGGCACGGCCAACGGTCGTGTCTTTCAGGCTGGTTTTCGCAACGAATTCGCCGTTTTCATCTTTTTCATATTCGGTGATACGCACTTTAACGCGCGCATGCAGAGAGGCCAGGCCAGCGCGATAAATACGCTCAGCTTCTTTCGGGCCAGTCAGCACCATGCCTTCGCCTTTGGCGTTAACACAGTCACGGGTCATGTAGTACAGACCCAATACAACGTCCTGAGAAGGAACGATGATAGGTTCACCGTTCGCTGGGGACAGGATGTTGTTGGTAGACATCATCAGCGCACGCGCTTCGAGCTGGGCTTCCAGCGTCAGCGGTACGTGAACAGCCATCTGGTCACCATCGAAGTCGGCGTTATATGCCGCACAAACCAGCGGGTGCAGCTGGATAGCTTTACCTTCGATCAGGACTGGCTCAAATGCCTGGATACCCAAACGGTGCAGAGTTGGTGCACGGTTCAGCAGTACCGGGTGTTCGCGGATAACTTCGTCCAGGATATCCCAAACGACAGCTTCTTCACGCTCAACCATTTTCTTAGCGGCTTTGATGGTGGTGGCCAGGCCACGCAGTTCCAGCTTGCCGTAGATGAACGGTTTGAACAGCTCCAGTGCCATTTTCTTCGGCAGACCGCACTGATGCAGACGCAGGTATGGACCTACGGTGATTACAGAACGACCGGAGTAGTCAACACGCTTACCGAGCAGGTTCTGACGGAAACGACCCTGTTTACCTTTGATCATGTCGGCCAAAGATTTCAGAGGACGTTTGTTAGAACCGGTGATCGCACGACCGCGACGGCCGTTATCCAGCAGGGCGTCAACCGCTTCCTGCAGCATACGTTTTTCGTTGCGTACGATGATGTCCGGCGCAGCCAGATCCAGCAGACGTTTCAGACGGTTGTTACGGTTGATAACGCGACGATACAGATCGTTCAGATCGGACGTTGCGAAACGACCACCATCCAGCGGAACCAGTGGACGCAGATCTGGCGGCAGAACCGGCAGAACGGTCAGGATCATCCACTCTGGTTTGTTACCAGACTGAACGAACGCTTCCAGCAGTTTGATACGCTTGGTCAGCTTTTTACGTTTGGTTTCGGAGTTGGTTTCGTTCAGCTCTTCACGCAGCTGCTCGCACTCTTGCTCCAGATCCATGCTCTTCAGCAGGGCCTGAATAGCTTCCGCACCCATCTTCGCGTCGAATTCGTCACCGAACTCTTCCAGCGCGTCCAGATACTGCTCTTCAGTCAGGATCTGATGACGTTCCAGGTTCGTCATCCCGCCTTCGATAACCACATAAGATTCGAAGTACAGAACGCGTTCGATATCGCGCAGCGGCATATCCAGCAGCAGACCGATACGGGACGGCAGAGATTTCAGGAACCAGATGTGAGCGGTCGGAGACGCCAGCTCGATGTGGCCCATGCGCTCACGACGCACTTTGGTCTGGGTCACTTCAACGCCGCACTTCTCACAGATCACACCACGGTGTTTCAGGCGCTTGTACTTACCGCACAGGCACTCGTAATCTTTTACTGGCCCGAAAATACGCGCACAGAAAAGGCCGTCACGCTCAGGTTTGAACGTACGGTAGTTGATGGTTTCCGGCTTTTTAACTTCACCGAAAGACCATGAACGGATCATGTCTGGCGAAGCCAGAGCAATTTTGATCGCATCAAACTCTTCGGTTTTAGTCTGCGCTTTCAGAAACTTTAATAAATCTTTCACGGATTTGCTCCCGTCGGAGTTAGCACAATCTGGTGCCGGGGGTTAACCCGGCACCAGTGACCTGTTTGAGCGAGAATTACTCGTCTTCCAGTTCGATGTTGATACCCAGCGAACGAATCTCTTTCAACAATACGTTGAAGGATTCTGGCATGCCCGGTTCCATCTGATGGTTGCCGTCCACGATGTTTTTATACATCTTGGTACGACCGTTCACGTCATCAGACTTAACGGTGAGCATTTCCTGCAGGGTGTATGCCGCGCCGTATGCTTCCAGCGCCCACACTTCCATCTCCCCGAAGCGCTGACCACCGAACTGTGCCTTACCACCCAGCGGCTGCTGAGTAACCAGGCTATAAGAACCGGTAGAACGAGCGTGCATCTTGTCGTCGACCAGGTGGTTCAGTTTCAGCATGTACATGTAACCTACGGTTACCGGACGCTCGAACTGTTCACCGGTACGGCCGTCAAACAGCGTAATCTGACCAGACGTTGGCAGACCACCCAGTTGCAGCAGCTCTTTAATTTCAGCTTCTTTCGCGCCATCGAAGACCGGCGTTGCGATTGGCATACCTTTTTTCAGGTTCTCAGCCAGACGCAGCACTTCTTCATCGCTGAAGGTATTCAGGTCGACTTTCTGACGCACGTCAGTACCCAGATCGTAGGCACGCTGGATGAATTCACGCAGTTTCGCGACTTCTTCCTGCTGCTTCAGCATGGCGTTAATCTTGTCGCCGATACCTTTCGCAGCCATACCCAGGTGAGTTTCCAGGATCTGACCGATGTTCATACGAGACGGTACGCCCAGCGGGTTCAGTACGATATCTACCGGCGTACCGTTAGCATCGTGCGGCATATCTTCGATCGGGTTGATCTTAGAGATAACACCCTTGTTACCGTGACGACCTGCCATCTTATCACCAGGCTGGATCTGACGTTTAACGGCCAGATACACCTTAACAATCTTCAGCACGCCTGGTGCCAGATCGTCGCCCTGAGTGATTTTGCGGCGTTTCGCTTCGAGTTTTTTCTCGAACTCGTGTTTCAGTTCGTCATACTGCTCAGCCAGCTGTTCCAGCTGATTTTGTTTCTCTTCGTCGGTCAGGCCCAGTTCCAGCCAGCGATCGCGTGGCAGTTTGTCGAGCTTCTCAGATTCAACGCCACCGGCAACCAGCACCGCATAGATACGGCTGAACAGACCCGCTTCGAGGATCTGCAGTTCTTCAGACAGGTCTTTCTTAGCCTGTTTGAGCTGCATCTCTTCGATTTCCAGCGCACGCTTATCTTTCTCAACGCCGTCACGGGTGAAGACCTGAACGTCGATAACCGTACCGGAAACACCGTTTGGTACGCGCAGAGAAGAGTCTTTAACGTCAGACGCTTTCTCACCGAAGATTGCACGCAGCAGTTTCTCTTCTGGCGTCAGCTGGGTTTCACCTTTCGGTGTAACCTTACCAACCAGAATGTCGCCGCCGGTCACTTCCGCACCGATGTAAACGATACCGGATTCATCCAGTTTGGAGAGCGCAGCTTCACCCACGTTAGGGATGTCAGCGGTGATCTCTTCTGGCCCCAGCTTGGTGTCACGAGACACACATGCCAGTTCCTGAATGTGGATGGTGGTGAAACGATCTTCCTGAACCACACGCTCGGAGACGAGGATGGAGTCTTCGAAGTTGTAACCGTTCCACGGCATGAACGCTACGCGCATGTTCTGACCGAGCGCCAGTTCACCGAGGTCGGTGGACGGACCGTCTGCCAGCACGTCGCCGCGCTCAACTGGCTCACCCAGAGATACGCAAGGCATCTGGTTGATACAGGTGTTCTGGTTAGAACGGGTGTATTTGGTCAGGTTATAAATGTCGATACCAGCTTCGCCCGGATACATCTCGTCTTCGTTAACTTTGATAACGATACGGGATGCATCGACGTACTGAACAGTACCGCCACGTTTAGCAACTGCAGTAACACCGGAGTCAACGGCAACAGCACGTTCCATACCGGTACCAACCAGCGGCTTATCAGCGCGCAGAGTTGGAACGGCCTGACGTTGCATGTTCGCACCCATCAATGCACGGTTGGCGTCATCGTGTTCCAGGAACGGGATCAGGGACGCACCGACGGATACCACCTGCTGGGTGGATACGTCCATGTAGTCAACCTGGTCGCGGCTGAACAAGCTGGATTCGCCTTTGCTACGGCAGGTAACCAGATCTTCTACAAAGTGGCCTTCGTCATCCAGGTTGGAGTTCGCCTGAGCGATAACGTAGTTGCCTTCTTCGATAGCAGACAGGTAGTGAATTTCGTCGGTTACAACACCGTCTGTCACTTTACGGTACGGGGTCTCGAGGAAACCGTATTCGTTAGTCTGTGCGTACACGGACAGGGAGTTGATCAGACCGATGTTTGGACCTTCAGGCGTTTCGATTGGACATACGCGACCGTAGTGCGTCGGGTGTACGTCTCGAACTTCAAAGCCTGCGCGTTCACGGGTCAGACCGCCTGGGCCGAGTGCAGAGATACGACGTTTGTGCGTAATCTCAGACAGCGGGTTGTTCTGGTCCATGAACTGAGACAGCTGGCTTGAACCGAAGAACTCTTTCACTGCTGCAGAAATCGGTTTGGCGTTGATCATATCCTGAGGCATCAGGGTATCCAGATCGCCCAGAGACAGACGCTCTTTCACCGCACGCTCTACACGTACCAGGCCAACGCGGAATTGGTTTTCCGCCATTTCGCCTACGGAACGGATACGACGGTTGCCGAGGTGGTCGATATCGTCCACTTCGCCTTTACCGTTACGGATATCGATGAGCTTCTTCATCACTTCGATGATGTCGTCTTTGCTCAGGATACCGGAACCTTCGATTTCGTCGCGCAGCAGAGAACGGTTGAACTTCATACGACCAACCGCGGACAGATCGTAGCGGTCTTCGGAGAAGAACAGGTTCTCGAACAGGCTTTCCGCCGCTTCGCGAGTTGGTGGCTCACCAGGACGCATCATGCGGTAGATTTCTACCAGCGCGCTCAGACGATCGGTGGTTGGGTCGACGCGAATAGTCTCAGAGATATACGCGCCGTGGTCCAGATCGTTGGTGAACAGCGTTTCGATACGTTTGTGGCCAGACTGGCTCAGCTTAGCCAGCAGATCCAGGCTCAGCTCCATGTTCGCTGGGCAGATCAGCTCACCCGTTGACTCGTCAACGTAATCTTTCGCGGCTACTTTTCCTGCAATGTACTCAACCGGAACTTCGATGAGTTTGATATCATCTTTTTCCAGCTGGCGGATGTGGCGCGCGGTGATACGGCGACCTTTTTCCACATACACTTTGCCGTCGGCTTCGATGTCGAACGACGCGGTCTCGCCACGCAGACGTTCCGGCACCAGCTCCATCTGCAGCTTGTTGTCGCGGATTTCAAAGATCACTTTCTCAAAGAACAGGTCCAGGATCTGTTCAGTGGTGTATTGCAGCGCACGCAGAATGATGGTTGCAGGCAGCTTACGACGACGGTCGATACGGACAAACAGGTTGTCTTTCGGATCGAACTCGAAGTCCAGCCATGAACCACGGTAAGGAATGATGCGTGCGTTATACAGTACTTTACCGGAAGAGTGTGTTTTACCTTTATCGCTGTCGAAGAAGACGCCCGGGCTACGGTGCAGCTGGGAAACGATAACACGCTCAGTACCGTTGATAACGAAAGTACCGTTGTCTGTCATGAGTGGAATTTCACCCATGTAGACTTCTTGTTCTTTAATGTCTTTTACGGTGCCTTCCGGCGCTTCGCGCTCGTAGATCACCAGACGCAGTTTTACGCGCAGCGGTGCGGAATAGGTCACGCCACGGATCTGACATTCCTGAACGTCAAACACCGGTTCGCCAAGGCGGTAGCTGACGTACTGCAGCTCGGAGTTACCGCTGTAGCTCTGAATCGGGAACACGGAGCGGAAGGCTGCTTCCAGACCGTACTGCCCTTCAGGATCTTGCTCGATAAACTTCTGGAACGAGTCAAGCTGGATAGAAAGGAGATATGGAATGTCCAGAACTTGTGGACGTTTACCAAAATCCTTACGAATACGTTTTTTCTCGGTATAGGAGTAAACCATAGGGTTCCTCAGCTCGCTGACAAGTCGACCCATCTGTCCGACGAAGGGACAGTTTGTGCAACACCATTTTGTGGACCGGAAAATTGAATACTTTCCGCAATACCTGTTGCTATCACGCTTAAATCATTTCGTCGCGATTTACACAGAGCGAGCACCCTGTCGCAATATATTAAGTCGTCGATAGAAACATGCATTGTCAGGACAATCAGCAGTCAAACAGTGTGAAATGCTACTGATGCCTTACAGCGCAAAAAGGCTGGTGACTAAAAAGTCACCAGCCATCAGCCTAATTACTCAGGCTGCAACCAGAAAAGTTGGCTTATTTAACTTCAACTTCAGCGCCAGCTTCTTCCAGAGATTTTTTCAGTGCTTCTGCGTCGTCTTTGCTCACGCCTTCTTTCAGCGCAGCTGGAGCAGATTCTACCAGGTCTTTAGCTTCTTTCAGACCCAGGCCAGTTGCGCCACGTACTGCTTTGATAACAGCAACTTTGTTAGCGCCAGCAGCTTTCAGAATTACGTCGAATTCAGTTTTTTCTTCAGCAGCTTCAGCCGGGCCCGCAGCTACAGCTACAGCAGCAGCAGCAGAAACACCGAATTTTTCTTCCATTGCAGAAATCAGTTCTACAACGTCCATTACGGACATAGCTGCAACTGCTTCAATGATTTGATCTTTAGTGATAGACATTTAAATTGTTCCTGAAAATCAGAATAAGTTTATACGTAAGCAAATGCTTTATAAAGATAACTGCGATTAAGCAGCTTCTTTCGCATCGCGAACAGCAGCCAGAGTGCGAACCAGTTTGCCAGCCGAAGCTTCTTTCATGGTTGCCATCAGGCGTGCAATTGCTTCTTCGTAGGTCGGCAGGGTTGCCAGGCGATCGATTTGCGATGCCGGGATCAACTCACCTTCAAAGGCTGCAGCTTTGACCTCAAATTTTGCATTCGCTTTCGCGAACTCTTTGAACAGACGAGCAGCAGCGCCCGGGTGTTCCATAGAGTATGCAATCAGGGTCGGACCAACAAACGTGTCTTTCAGGCACTCGAACTGAGTACCTTCAACTACGCGACGCAGCAGGGTGTTACGAACAACACGCATGTATACGCCAGCTTCACGACCTGCTTTACGCAGTTCAGTCATTTTGTCTACAGTAACGCCACGGGAATCCGCAACTACTGCAGACAGCGCGCCTTTGGCTACTTCGCTGACTTCAGCAACAATCGCTTGTTTGTCTTGAAGATTTAAAGCCATTAGCTTTGCTCCTGGATGTTTGCCGGAACTCATGTTCCGGAACTCACTTCACTCTCCCAAACGGAAAGAGCGTCTTAATACGGTGAGCAGAAACAAGCCAGAGTATCCAAAAATAATCTTAGCGTTCTGTCACCGTCTACGCAGGGGATTAAGTCTCTTGCGAAACACCTGCGGTCTTCGACGGAGGCCTGGATTAGGCCAGGCTCCAACGAACAAATCTTTTAGCCGCTAACTTTCGTTAGCAAACGTGGGGGTAAGATTGTAGACAAAATCACCGCCCACGTAAAGGCATTAGTTTGCAGCAGCGCTCAGGCCAGCCTGGTCAACTGCAACACCTGCACCCATGGTGGTGGAGATGCTAACTTTCTTGATGTACACGCCTTTCGCCTGAGTTGGTTTTGCTTTTTTCAGCGCAACCAGCAGAGCTTCCAGGTTTTCTTTCAGTTTGTCAGCGTCAAAGTCCACTTTACCGATGGTGGTGTGGATGATGCCGTTTTTGTCGTTACGATAACGAACCTGACCTGCTTTAGCGTTCTTAACCGCTTCAGCAACGTTAGGAGTTACAGTACCGACTTTCGGGTTAGGCATCAGGCCGCGTGGACCCAGAACCTGGCCCAGCTGGCCAACAACGCGCATTGCATCTGGAGAAGCAATAACAACGTCAAAGTTCATTTCGCCTTTCTTGATCTGATCAGCCAGATCTTCCATACCTACCAGTTCAGCGCCGGCAGCTTTAGCAGCTTCAGCGTTTGCACCCTGAGCAAATACAGCTACACGAACGGAACGGCCAGTACCGTGTGGCAGTACAGTTGCGCCACGAACGTTCTGATCGGATTTACGCGCGTCGATGCCGAGGTTAACGGCAACGTCAACGCTTTCAACGAACTTAGCAGTTGCCAGTTCTTTCAGCAGAGCGATAGCTTCGTTGATGTCGTACTGTTTGGTCGCATCAACTTTGTCACGGATCACGGACATGCGCTTGGTCAGTTTAGCCATTTCTTAGTCCTCCACTACCAGGCCCATGGAACGTGCAGTACCTTCGATTGAGCGAGTCATCGCTTCAATGTCGGCACCAGTCATGTCGGCAGCTTTGGTCTGCGCGATTTCCTGCAGCTGAGCGCGGGAAATTTTACCCACTTTGTCTTTGTTCGGTTTACCGGAACCAGACTTGATACCAGCCGCTTTCTTCAGCAGAACAGCTGCTGGAGGGGTTTTGGTAACGAAAGTGAAAGAACGGTCAGCGTAAACAGTGATTACGACTGGGATTGGCAGACCTTTTTCCAGGGATTCGGTTTTGGCGTTGAACGCTTTACAGAATTCCATGATGTTCACACCCTGCTGACCCAGAGCTGGACCAACTGGTGGACTTGGGTTCGCCATACCAGCTGCAACCTGCAGCTTGACGTAGGCTTGTACTTTCTTAGCCATTCTAAAATCCTCTGATTGGGTGATAGCGCCTCAGGGAGGCTCCCCGTGAATAAAATTCGTTTTACGGGCCGGACCCATAAAAACAAAAGGCGCGAAATTGTATTCCAATCTCGCGCCCTGTGCAACGATTAAATCGCCGCTTTTTTGATCGCTGCTTAGGCTTTTTCGACCTGCGCAAAGTCCAGTTCTACCGGGGTCGCACGACCGAAGATAGAAACGGAAACTTTCAGGCGGGACTTCTCGTAGTCAACTTCTTCAACCACACCGTTAAAGTCAGCAAACGGACCGTCGCTAACACGAACCATTTCACCCGGTTCAAACAGCGTTTTCGGACGCGGCTTATCACCCACCTGCTGCAGGCGGTTCATAATCGCATCAACTTCTTTGTCGCTGATTGGCGCCGGACGGTCAGACGTGCCGCCGATAAAGCCCATCACGCGCGGTACGCTGCGCACCAGGTGCCAGCTCGCGTCGTTCATCACCATCTGAACCAGCACGTAACCCGGGAAGAATTTACGCTCGCTTTTGCGACGTTGGCCGCCACGGATCTCAACCACTTCTTCGGTCGGAACCATAACTTCGCCAAATAACTCTTCCATGTTGTGTAATTTGATATGCTCACGCAGCGACGTTGCTACGCGGCCTTCAAAACCGGAAAACGCCTGAACGACGTACCAACGCTTTTTAGGGGCTTCAGACATCTTAGAACCTCAGGCCAGTAATAAAGGAAACCAGGCGAACCAGAATACCATCCAGTCCCCACAGGATCAGTGACATTACCGCAGTCACTGCAGCCACGATCAGCGTGGTATGCAATGTTTCCTGGCGAGTCGGCCAAATGACCTTGCGGACTTCGGTACGTGCTTCGCGAGCGAAAGCAACGGTTGCTTTACCCTTAGTCGTCAACAGCGCGACACCGCCCGCTGCAGCAATCAGAATCACCACTGCCAGCGCGCGGAGCGGCAGCATCATGTCACGATAAAGATAGTTGCCAACGATTGCCACAATCAGCAGCACGGCAACAGCGACCCACTTCATCGCTTCCAGGCCGCGCCCGCTCCCTTGAGCTTCGGTATTCGCACTCATAAACCAACCTGTCAGAAGAATTCTACAAATAATTTCACCCCGCGATTGCGAGGCGAGCCAAATCGAAACGCTAATCCCTTTATGGATTATACGCTCTCTGCAGAGCCTGTCTCAGCAATGATTATGACAAAAATAATCACTGATGAGCCAGGTTCTGATGTGAAAGCGTGCAAAAAGGGCATCAAATGATGCCCTTTTCATGCGCATTGCGTCAAATGTTATCAGCGATTAGCCGAGAACTTTAGCAACCACGCCCGCGCCAACGGTACGGCCGCCTTCACGGATTGCGAAACGCAGACCGTCGTCCATCGCGATTGGGTGGATCAGAGTCACAACCATCTTGATGTTGTCGCCTGGCATTACCATCTCAACGCCTTCTGGCAGTTCGATGGTACCGGTCACGTCAGTTGTACGGAAGTAGAACTGTGGACGGTAGCCTTTGAAGAACGGAGTATGACGGCCGCCTTCGTCTTTGGACAGGATGTACACTTCAGATTCGAACTTGGTGTGTGGCTTGATTGAGCCTGGCTTCGCCAGAACCTGACCACGTTCGATTTCTTCACGTTTGATACCACGCAGCAGAACACCAACGTTCTCACCAGCACGGCCTTCGTCCAGCAGTTTGCGGAACATTTCAACGCCAGTACAGGTAGACTTCGCAGTCTCTTTGATACCAACGATTTCAACTTCTTCGCCAACTTTGATGATACCGCGCTCTACACGACCAGTAACAACGGTACCACGACCGGAGATGGAGAATACGTCTTCGATTGGCAGCAGGAATGGCTTGTCAATCGCACGCTCTGGTTCTGGGATGTAAGAATCCAGGAAGCCAGCCAGTTCGATGATTTTCGCTTCCCACTCAGCTTCGCCTTCCAGCGCTTTCAGAGCAGAACCACGAACGATTGGAGTATCGTCGCCCGGGAAATCGTACTGAGACAGCAGTTCACGAACTTCCATCTCTACCAGTTCCAGCAGCTCTTCGTCATCAACCATGTCGCATTTGTTCAGGAACACGATGATGAAAGGAACGCCTACCTGACGACCCAGCAGGATGTGCTCACGAGTCTGAGGCATTGGGCCGTCAGTCGCAGCAACAACCAGGATCGCGCCGTCCATCTGCGCAGCACCGGTGATCATGTTTTTAACATAGTCGGCGTGGCCTGGGCAGTCTACGTGTGCGTAGTGGCGAGTCGGGGTGTCGTACTCAACGTGAGAGGTGTTGATGGTGATACCACGAGCTTTTTCTTCTGGTGCGTTATCGATCTGGTCGAATGCACGAGCAGAACCACCGTAGGTTTTTGCCAGAACGGTAGTGATTGCAGCGGTCAGCGTTGTTTTACCATGGTCAACGTGGCCGATAGTACCGACGTTAACGTGCGGTTTTGTACGTTCAAACTTTTCTTTAGACATCGATTGTCCCTCTAAGACACGGATAAATCGGTGATATCACCACATCAACCAGGCGAAATGCCTGAATTGTTGAATACAGTAAAATTGAAACAGAGAGAAACGGGAAGGAGAAGTGAAGTGGTGCTGATACCCAGAGTCGAACTGGGGACCTCACCCTTACCAAGGGTGCGCTCTACCAACTGAGCCATATCAGCACGTATTGGAGCGGGCAGCGGGAATCGAACCCGCATCATCAGCTTGGAAGGCTGAGGTAATAGCCATTATACGATGCCCGCATCCTGAAACTCGGCTACCCAGTTCTTTCTGTAACAAAAAAAGAGATTTCTCTCTTTTTCAGTTTGAGCTGGCTAATTTTTCCAACCAGCTCCGGCGGCATTTACGCTGCCAGAAAGTGGTGGTGGGGGAAGGATTCGAACCTTCGAAGTCTGTGACGGCAGATTTACAGTCTGCTCCCTTTGGCCGCTCGGGAACCCCACCGGACTTGATGGTGCCGACTACCGGAATCGAACTGGTGACCTACTGATTACAAGTCAGTTGCTCTACCTACTGAGCTAAGTCGGCATCAAGTAGCGCGCATTCTATGGATACCTGCGCGGTCATGCAACTAAAAATTTGCATAAAACGTTCTTTCGCTCACATTTTATGCGAACAGCGTATCGGACGCTGTAAAAGTAGTCATTTGAGGTCAAATATTCAACATATCATCGTGATTTGCACCGTATTCACCGTAGCGTGACGGCTTCCGCGTAACGCAGCGCTTTCCATCTTTTTTCTTATTATTCCCGTCATCTGGTGTTAACCTCCTGCCCATTGTCCAAAATTAACTGTGTGATGAGCCATAATCCGGCAGTGTGATGCTGGCTCACTGAAGCATGCTTATGAGCAAAAAAGAGCAAACGTTAATGACGCCTTATCTTCACTTTAACCGCAGCCAGTGGGCTGCCCTGCGTGATTCCGTCCCTATGACGCTGACGGAAGGTGAAATCGCACGGTTAAAAGGGATAAACGAAGATCTGTCCCTGGAAGAGGTGGCAGAAATTTATCTCCCCCTCTCTCGCTTGCTTAACTTCTATATCAGCTCGAACCTGCGCCGTCAGGCCGTGCTGGAGCAGTTTCTCGGGACGAACGGTCAACGCATTCCTTATATCATTAGTATCGCAGGCAGCGTGGCCGTGGGTAAAAGTACCACCGCGCGCGTCCTGCAGGCGCTGTTAAGCCGCTGGCCGGAACACCGCAGCGTGGAGCTGATCACCACCGACGGCTTCCTGCACCCGAACGAGGTGTTAAAAGAACGTGGGCTGATGAAGAAGAAAGGTTTCCCGCTTTCTTATGATATGCACCGTCTGGTGAAATTTGTCTCTGACCTGAAATCCGGCGTGCCGCACGTGACTGCGCCAGTCTATTCGCACCTGATCTACGATCGCATCCCGGGTGGGGATAAAACCGTGGTCCAGCCGGACATCCTGATTCTGGAAGGTCTGAACGTGCTGCAAAGCGGGATGGACTATCCTCACGACCCGCATCACGTATTCGTCTCGGATTTCGTCGATTTCTCTATTTATGTCGATGCGCCGGAAGACCTGCTGCAAAACTGGTACATCAACCGCTTCCTGAAGTTCCGCGAAGGGGCGTTCACTGACCCGGATTCCTATTTCCACCACTATGCCCAGCTTTCTGAAGAGGAAGCGATCAACGTGGCGACGGGGCTGTGGAATGAGATCAACTACGTGAACCTCAAAGAGAACATCCTGCCGACGCGCGAGCGTGCGAGCCTGATCCTCACCAAGAGCGAGAAGCACGCCGTCGACCAGATTCGCCTGCGGAAATAATCAAGCAGACATAAAAAAACCGGCTAAGCGCCGGTTTTTTTTCGTTATGGATGTGGCTTCTCGCCATTTTCATCCTGATCGACCGCGAAGCAGGCAACCAGCTGGCCGCCATAATCCTTCAGCTGCGGCTGGAGCTGGGTACATGGGCCAAAGCGGCGACTGCAGCGGGCGTTGAATGCACATCCCGGAGGCGGATTCAGCGGGCTTGGCAGTTCACCCGTCAGCTTAATACGCTCACGACGATCGTCCGGGTTCAGACGCGGCGTCGCAGACAGCAGCGCCTGGGTATACGGGTGACGAGGGTTATTAAAGATCTGGTCTTTAGTCCCCTTCTCCACGCAGCGCCCCAGGTACATCACCATCACTTCATCGGCAATATGCTCAACCACCGACAGGTCGTGGGAGATGAACACGTAAGAGAGCCCCAGCTCCTGCTGGAGATCCATCATCAGGTTCAGCACCTGCGCACGCACGGATACGTCGAGCGCGGAGACCGGCTCATCGGCAATCACCACGTCCGGATCGAGCATTAGCCCGCGGGCGATAGCGATACGCTGACGCTGGCCGCCGGAGAACATGTGCGGATAGCGATCGTAATGCTCGGTTTTGAGGCCGACCTTCGCCATCATCGCCAGCGCTTTTTCACGGCGCTGCTCTTTGCTCAGATTACTGTTGATGAGCAGCGGCTCTTCTAGAATCTGCCCGACTTTTTTACGCGGGTTTAAAGAACCGTACGGGTTCTGGAACACAATCTGGATTTTCTGGCGACGCAGCTTCTGCGCCTGCGGATCGTGCTTGAGCAGATCCTGCCCCTGATAATAGAGCTCCCCGCCGGTCGGCACTTCAATCATCGTCAGCAGACGGCCCAGCGTGGATTTGCCGCAGCCTGACTCCCCCACCACCGCCAGCGTTTTACCGCGTTCGAGGTTAAAGGAGACGCCGTCCAGCGCTTTCACCAGGCGTTCAGGGGCAAACAGCCCCTTCTTCACCGGGTAGTATTTTTTCAGATCGATGGCCTGCAACAGCGGCTGTTGCGTGGTGGCCTGTTGCGTACTCATAGTGTTGGCCTCCCGGCATCATCGAGTGGGTAGTGGCATTTCGACTGACGACCGTCAGCAAGCTGGTTAAGCTCTGGCTCTTCTGCCCGGCATTTGTCCGTTGCATACGGACAGCGCGGATTGAGCAGACAGCCCTGAGGACGGTCATATTTACCCGGTACCACACCCGGCAGCGATGCCAGACGCGCTTTGTCCTGGGCAAACTCCGGCAGCGCGCGTAAAAGCGCCTGGGTATACGGGTGACGCGGCGCGCGGAAAATATCGTGTGAATTTCCGGTTTCGACCACCTGGCCGGCATACATTACGATGATTTTGTGCGCGGCTTCGGCCACCAGCGCCAAATCGTGCGTAATCAGCACCAGCGCCATATTCTCTTTCTGCTGCAGCTCCAGCAGCAGTTCGATGATTTGCGCCTGGATGGTCACATCCAGCGCCGTCGTCGGTTCATCCGCAATCAGCAGTTTTGGTCGACAGGCAATCGCCATCGCGATCATCACGCGCTGGCTCATCCCACCTGAGAGCTGGTGCGGGTAAACGTCCAGACGCGATGCCGGGTCAGGAATACCCACCTGGTTCAGCAGGTCGATCGCCCGCTGACGACGGGTTTTCTTATTCCCGCCCTGATGCACCTTAATCGCTTCCATAATCTGGAAACCAACGGTGTAGCAAGGGTTCAGGCTGGTCATGGGATCCTGGAAAATCATCGCCACTTCGGCGCCCACCAGCTGGCGGCGCTGTTTTTCAGAAATGCGCTTCAGATCCTGACCGTTGAACTGCAGGTTTTCCGCCATCACGCGGCCCGGGTAATCAATCAGCCCCATAATCGCCAGTGAGCTCACTGACTTACCGGAACCGGACTCCCCGACAATGCCAACCACTTCGCCCTGATTTACGCTGTAGCTGATGCGGTCCACGGCGCGAAACGGGGTGCCTTCGTCACCGAAGTGCACCGATAATTTATCTACATTTAATAACGCCATCTCGTGCCTCTTACTGCTTCAGTTTGGGATCAAGCGCATCACGCAGGCCATCACCCATCAGGTTAAATGCCAGCACCGTCAGCAGGATTGCCAGACCCGGGAAGGTGACAACCCACCAGGCGCTTTGTGCGAACTGCAACACGTCGGAGAGCATGGTGCCCCACTCCGGTGTTGGCGGCTGCGCACCCATGCCCAGGAAGCCAAGAGCGGCCATATCAAGAATGGCGTTAGAGAAACCGAGCGACGCCTGAACAATCAGCGGCGCCAGGCAGTTAGGGAAGATATTCACGAACATCTGGCGCATCGCACCGGCACCCGCCACGCGAGAGGCCGTGACGTAATCGCGGTTCACTTCCACCAGTACCGCCGCACGGGTTAAACGCACGTAGTGAGGGAGCGCCACGAAGGTCAATGCCAGCGCGGCATTGCCTATCGACGGGCCGAAGATTGCCACCAGCACCAGCGCCAGCAGCAGGCTTGGCAGCGCCAGCATGATATCGACGATACGCATGATGATGTTATCAACGATGCCGCCGAAGTAACCGGCAACCAGGCCGAGTACAACGCCCATGATCAGCGACAGCACAACAACGAGACAGCCTACCAGCAGCGACAGGCGCGCGCCGTACATCAGACGCGACAGCACGTCGCGGCCCACGTCATCGGTACCCAGCAGGTGCGTCAGGCTACCGCCATCCTGCCACGCAGGCGGCGCGAGCAGCGCGTCGCGGAACTGGTCCGCCGGGTTATACGGTGCGAGGAAGTTCGCAAACACCGCAATCAGGATCATGATTACGACATACACCAGCCCTACCACCGCGCCTTTATTGCGCTTGAAGTAGTGCCAGAATTCCTGCAGCGGCGTCATAGGAACCGGTGCAGCGACCACTTTATTTTGAGTGACTTGTGACATGATGGTCCCTTACTTCTTATGACGAATACGCGGGTTCACCACGCCGTACAGCAAATCGACCAGCAGGTTGACGAGGATAATCATCGTCGCGACCAGCAGTACACCGCCCTGCACAACCGGATAGTCACGGCGTTGCAGCGCGTCAATCAGCCAGCGTCCAAGGCCCGGCCAGGAGAAGATGGTTTCGGTCAGGATCGCCCCCGCCAGCAACGTCCCCACCTGGAGACCGATAACGGTCACCACCGGCAGCATGGCATTACGCAGCGCATGGACGATGATGACGCGCATACGCGTCAGGCCCTTTGCGCGCGCGGTGCGGATATAATCCTCACCCAGCACTTCCAGCATCGATGAACGGGTCATTCGCACGATCACCGCCAGAGGAATGGTGCCCAGCACCATGGCAGGCAGGATCATGTGCGCCACGGCATCAATGAAGTTGCCCTCTTCGCCCCAGATAGCCGTATCAATCAGCATAAAGCCGGTGAGCGGGTTGGAGTCATCCAGGAAGACCATATCGCTGACGCGCCCGGAGACCGGTGTCAGGTTAAGCTGCACCGACACCAGCATGATCAGCATCATGCCCCACCAGAAGATAGGCATGGAGTAGCCGGTCAGCGCCAGGCCCACGGCGGTGTGGTCAAAAATAGAGCCACGCTTGACGGCAGCCAGTACCCCGACAGGAATACCCACCGCAGTGGCGAAAATCATGGCGCAGACGCCAAGCTCCAGCGTCGCTTTAAAACGCGGCACGAACTCGTCCCACACCGGAAGACGGCTTTTCAGCGAAATCCCTAAATCACCGTGCAACACGCCCCAGATATAGTGGAGGTACTGCTGCCACATCGGCTTATCGAGACCGAGTTCCGCCAGCAGCTGTGCATGGCGCTCAGGGGAAATACCACGCTCGCCCGCCATAATCATTACCGGGTCGCCGGGGATCATATGGACGAAGGCAAAAGTGAGAAGGGTGATACCGATAAACGTGGGGATAACAAGTCCCAGACGTCGGAGGATGAACTGCAACATAACCCGGATTCTCTCTGATGACGCACGACCAGTGGCGTGACGTCTGTATTGCTCACAAATGTAAATTCCCTCTCCTGGCGGGAGAGGGTTAGGGTGAAGGGCGTGCATGCATCCCCTCACCCCTGCCCTCTCCCGGAGGGAGAGGGAGAACACCCTACTTATTATTCAACAGATACGTTTTCGAAGTGGTGTTTGCCCAGTGGATCAACCACGTAGCCCTTCACTTCTTTACGCACTGGCTCGTACACGGTGGAGTGAGCAACAATCAGTGCCGGAGCCTGATCGTGCATAACAACCTGAGCCTGCTTGTACAGTTCGATACGTTTGTTGTGATCGTCGGTCGCACGCGCCGGCTGGATCAGGTCTTCAAACGGCTTGTAGCACCAGCGAGAGTAGTTAGAACCGTCTTTCGCCGCCGCGCAGCTGAACAGGGTGGCGAAGAAGTTGTCCGGATCCCCGTTATCACCGGTCCAGCCCATCATTACCGCCTGGTGCTCACCCGCTTTGGCGCGCTTCAGGTACTCGCCCCACTCGTAGGTCACAATCTTGGCCTGAACGCCAACTTTAGCCCAGTCAGCCTGAACCATTTCCGCCATACGGCGTGCGTTCGGGTTGTACGGACGCTGTACAGGCATCGCCCACAGCTCAACGGTAAAGCCTTTATCCTGGCCCGCTTCTTTCAGCAGCGCTTTCGCTTTCTCAGGATCGTAGGTGTAGTCTTTAACGTCGTCGTTATAGCCCCACATGGTTGGTGGGATCAGGTTTTTGGCAGCAACGCCAGCGCCCTGGTAAACCGCCTTGATGATCGCTTCTTTGTTCACCGCGTAGGTCAGCGCCTGACGCACTTTCACGTCATCAAACGGTTTCTTCTCGGTGTTGAAAGAGAGATAGCCCACGTTCAGGCCAGCCTGCTCCAGCAGGTTGATGTTCTTGTCCTGCTTCATGCGGGCGATATCAGCCGGGTTCGGGTACGGCATTACCTGGCATTCGTTTTTCTGCAGTTTTGCATAACGTACTGACGCATCAGGCGTGATGGAGAAGACCAGACGGTCGATCTGCGGCTTGGTGCCCCAGAAGCCTTCGAACGCTTTGTACAGAATGCGGGAGTCTTTCTGGTACTGCAGCAGCTGGAATGGACCGGTACCGATTGGGTTCAGGTCGACTTTTTCCGGCGTACCGGCTTTCAGCATGTTGTCCGCGTACTCTTTGGACAGAATTGAAGCGAAGTCCATGGCCAGGTCAGCCAGGAATGGCGCTTCCGGACGCGTCAGCACGAACTGAACCGTTTTATCGTCCACTTTTTTCACTTCAGCGATCAGGTCTGGCAGACCCATCCCTTCGAAGTATTCATAGCTGCCGCCAGACACTTTGTGGTACGGGTTCTGAGCGTTTTTCTGACGGTCGAAGGAGAACACAACGTCGTCGGCGTTAAAGTCGCGCGTTGGTTTGAATTCTTTGCTGTCCTGCCACTTCACGCCCTGGCGCAGGTGGAAGGTATAGGTTTTACCGTCTTCGCTGACGTCCCACTTCTCGGCCAGACCCGGAATCACTTCCGTGGTACCGGTTTTGAATTCAACCAGACGGTTATAGATCGGTACAGAGCTTGCGTCGTAAGTCGTACCAGAGGTAAAGAGCTGTGGGTTAAAGCCTTCCGGCGAGCCTTCAGAACAGTAAACCAGGGTTTTTGCCTGTACGCTTGCTGCCACGGTCATAGCCACCAGGCTCAGACCAAGCTTCAGCATCCCTGACTTCTTCAAGGAAATACTCATTATTCTGCTCCAATGTGATGTTTTGCTTTGTTGTGTTACGCCGCCAGACCTTTATTTATTTTTTACCCGGTCCGGTCGGTGATGCCCGAAGGCTTTAAAGGGATGGAGAATCCTTTCAGAAGAGCGTTTGAGTTGCAGCGCAGATCGTCCCTGAAATGCCCCTCATGCCCTACAATCTGTCAACAGAATGTGAAAACGTCAATACAGGTGACGGGGATTTACGCTGAGTGTGAGAAACCGCAAACAAAGATTAAAAAAACTATGCATGCCAGTTTTCAGCAGGGAAATTTATGCTACTCGCTATCTTGCAGCACAAGTCTCTTCATATTTCGCAACAATCAGTGATTAACTTTTATTCAGAATGGGTAAATTTTCTTGCAGAATGGTGATTATCTGAGCACTAAATACCGCGAACGTTAAAACGCACAGCGAAAAATGCTGAGGTTATCCATAAGCAACGCGAAAAAAGATCAATCTATATATAAAAAAATACAATGGATTATGTCACAAAATCGTTAACAGGCAGGGAGAAGCAGGCCTAAGGGGCGTTTTGGATACTCTGACGGGATAAGATCATAATGCAAAAAGGGCTAACCTTGCGGTTAGCCCTTTTCAGAATGTGGTCGGCGAGAGAGGATTCGAACCTCCGACCCACTGGTCCCAAACCAGTTGCGCTACCAAGCTGCGCTACTCGCCGAATGCGGAGCGCATCTTACTGCTGAGGTGCGCCCCCGTCAATCCCTTATTTTCAAAAAGCCATTCAACTGGCGATATTCTCGCCAGGGCAGCTACTGCGCGGCTTTTACGCTGTTATCAGGGAGTTTACACCAGTTGTTGTTTTCGTTAATCCCACCATTCGGTGAGGTATAACCGAGACAACCCATAATGGTGTCGTACAGCTCAACGTGACGGCGCGGCACCTTCATCTCCGCCTCTTTTTTCAGCTGAGCAAACATCTTCGCCTTCTCCGGATTTTCAAGATACTTATCCGACATCCACATGATCATCGGCACGCGGAACTGCTCCGGCGGTGCCAGCTTGCGCGGCGTACCGTGCAGGTGCTCTTTCTCATTGATGGATTCACCGTGGTCTGCCGCGTAAATCACAATCGCTTTTTTATCGCGCAGCTGGTCGATCACCCGGCTCAGGAAGGTATCCACGTACAGCACCGAGTTGTCGTAGGCGTTGATCAGCTCCTGCTTGCTGCAGTCTTTATTAATGCCCACGCACTCAGGCTGCCACTTCGCAAAATCACGGGTGTAGCGCTGGTAGTAGCTGTAATGCGACCCTTTGGTATGCAGAATAACCAGATGCTTGCCCTGCGGATGGTTCTTGAGGGATTGCGACATCTCTTCCAGCAGCAGCATGTCGTCGACGTTTTTACCGCGGTTACGCGGTTCGGCGCCAATCTGCTCGCGGTACGCGATGTTATCTGCCAGAGTATTGGTGTAGAACCACATCTCACTTTGCATAGCGAACAGGTCTGAGCTAAATCCAAGCTGCTTCAGCACGGCAAACACGTTCTGCTCTTTCAGCGTGCGTTGCGGGTTATCGCTTGCACCGCCTTCACGCACAAACATACAGCGCAGCGAGAGCTTCGTTGCGGTATCGCAGGAGTAGCCACGGTAAGCCACCAGGTTTTTCTCCTGCGCCAGCTTTGGCGTGGTGTCCCGGTTATAGCCGAGAATACCCATATGATCCCAGCGCGTCGTTTCGCCGATGACGAAGACGACGTACGTATCATCAATCCCGTCGGCTGGCGGCTGGTAGGTGAATTTTTTCGTTGGATTGATCAGCGATTTCACATCACTGGATTCGTCCGCCTGCGCCCAGGCATACAGACCTAACGCTGACAGCCAGTTAGACGGCAAATAGGAGTTTGCCACCACGCCGCCATAGCTTGGCATATCCACGCCCGTCGCTTTTTCGACGCGTTTTTGCTGCGTTTCCATCAGGCGGATTGGCGCCCATACCAGCAGTCCGGCCAGCAGGACAACGACGATATTGCGGATCCGCTGTCCACGCGTGCGCAGCTGGCGTAACAGCGTATAGCGGCACGTATTGTTCCAGATAAAGAACAGCGGTATCAGACAGGTTAAAACTGTCCAGACGATAAAGCCTTTCCCTACCACCTCTTTCGAGAGATCGATATCCGTGGTCATCACCGAGGCAACGATACCGTACCCAATGACCACGTTCATAAAGGTCATGTAATAGCTTGCGGCGGCGGAAATAATCACCACCAGCGAGGCCAAAATTTGCCAGGTACGTCGGCCAAAAAGGGACAGCAGGCGTAAGAGGAAGAAGGTAGCGAGGACGGAACCGAACACTTCAATGGCGGCAAAAATACCATTACTTACGGTAAGGTGTTCAAAATAACCTTCCACTCTTCTGAACAGTACCGCGCCATTCAGAAATAATCCGATATAGACAGCCAGCATCAGACACAATCTTTGCTGGGTAAGAGACCTAATGTATTTCATGCAAACAACCCTGGGGGAAGGGGTATAAAAACCCGACGAATCTCAAAGAGAAAGCGGACAGAGTACGTAAATGCGTAAGGAAGCGTTATTAGAAACGTCTACAAGCGCGATAAGTAGACCACAGCGGGAGAGAAAAGTGGCAGCAGAGAGTGTGATCGGTATAAATTTTTACAAAATATCGAGACGGGAAGCGTCTCGCATAAAGAAAAAAGAGGCCACAGAGGCCTCTTTCATACTGCTTACGCGTGCGCTTCTTTGAATACTTCACGCTGCGGCTGGCGAATCGTGGTCGAGAGCGCCAGCGAGATAATCAGCAGGGCAAATATGACGCAGAAGGTCACGTAGAACCCGCCGAACAGAGAGGCTATCAGCGAGCCGCAGATGCTGCCGATCCCGAAGCCAAGATAGATAACGCCGTAGTTTTTCGCCAGATTGTTCAGGCCAAAGAACTCGCTTACCAGTGACGGGAAGACGGTAATGGTGCCGCCGAAGTTAAAGGCCACGCAGGCAATCGCCGCAAAGAAGGTGGCTTCATTCAGCGGAGCGAACAGCAGCGCCGCCATGCCGACCAGCGAAACCACCTGCCCAATCGTAATCACACGGATGCGGGCAATTTTGTCAGACAGAATACCGAGCACCAGACGACCGGAGAGGTTGGCAATGGAGATGACCGTCACCGCGTTCGCCGCCGTGGCCGCATCCAGCTTCACCATCCCCTGTGCGATATCCTTCGCCACGCCGATAACATACAGTCCGCTCATGCAGGCCGTCAGGAACATCACCGCCAGCATCCAGTACTGCGGTTTACGCATGGACTGCGCGAGGGTGAAGTCGTTCTCCACCACGCCGTTAACGGATTTGACCTCCTGCTGCGGCGCATCGGTCATCAGCGTGGCGCCGAACAGAATCATCACCAGCACGATTGCGCCCCAGATCATAAAGGTGTTTTCGAGGCCAACGGACGCCAGCAGATGGGAGTCGATAAATTTGAATCCGAGGCTGCCCAGGCCATAGGAGCCGATGGCGAATGCGGAGATGAGGCCTTTACGCTCCGGGAACCACTTCACGCAGTTCGACAGGGTCAGCAGGTAACCTGCGCCATCGGCCAGACCCACCAGCACGCCGGCGCTCAGCCACAGCATCATCAGGTTGCTGGAATGCGCCGTCAGGAAAAAGCCCAAACCCAGCAGAATGCCGGACGCCATGGTCACACGCTTCACGCCAAAACGCTCCTGCAGCTTGCCCGCGACGGAAGACGAAATCGCCAGCCCCAGGCTCAGCAGACCAAAGGAGAACGCAACCTGGCTGACCGGTGCGCCGAGTTTGTCGGAAAGCGCGCTGTTAAATAGGCTCCAGGTATAGACCGACCCCAGCGCAAACTGGGTGACGATGGTGCCAAAGAGCGTGAGCCAGCGCGTGCGGTTATAAGTTGATGTGTTCATGGCAGTCGTCCTGCAAGAGAAATTAAGGAAGTTCGCTGAGGACAACGATAAACAAAACCTTAATACGCCTGGGGTAAAACGGCATGAAATGCAGGCGGAACGGAATGAAATGCCTGGAATCAGGAATGAATGGCCTGGCCCGGGAATAAAGCGACAGCGTGTTAGTATACGCTATCGCTGTAAAGCCCGTGGTTGTTGTATTCGAGATGTTATCGTAACGTTTAAAAAAGTAACAACTCTAGAAATTTGCGCTAACGCCGAGGGTGTATAAAAACTCCTCACCGGTGGTGGTGTGCTCCCCCTGAGCCAGCGACGCATAGGCCGCGACGTGCGTATTAAAAGGAATATCCGTTCCCACGGTGACGTCCATCCAGCTACCGTTTTGGGCAGGAGCTGGCGTTTGCGGCATGCCAAACTGCGATTTCCACTGGTTTTCACCAAACTGTTGGTTATAGCTAATCTGCGCCCAGGGACGGAGATCGCCGTACTGGGTATTCACGCGCCACCCCAGCGTGCTGACGCTGGCATGCCAGAGCGGGTCGGTGATTGCCTGCGTCGACGCGCTATCACCAAACTCGTTGATCATCATGGGAGCCGTGCCGTCGTATCGCCACGCCACCACCGGACCGGTGGTGATACGCGCTGAAACCGGAAAATTCCAGCCCACGCTCATCGCCCCCTCCGGCGTGCTGCCAGAAGGTATATTCAGGGCAAGACCCGGCGCGTTTTGCGAAGACTGAATACGCTCAGCCAGAATATCCTCATAACGCGGTTGGTGATCCGCGTCCCATGTATAGCGTTCCGCCGTATTATTTTGGGCGTCTGAAACGATATATTCCTGTTGCCAGGCAGACGCTGTATTACAAAAAAACAGGCAGGCTGAAATTCCCACCAGGCCAGAAGCAGCATGGCGACCACTGATTTTTTTTATCATCATCAACGCGACCCCAGAGAGAGCCGAATTCGGCGATATTTGTCGTTATTCAGGAAGAGCTTATAGCCCTTGTATTAACTATTGTCTTTATAGTAAACACGTCAAGCCAGTCAGAATGAAAATTTTGAGAAATCAGTATCAATAAGGGAGATGACGGATGGAACGTTGCGGTTGGGTGAGCCAGGATCAGCTTTATATCGATTATCACGATCGGGAATGGGGCGTACCGGAAACGGATGGCAAAAAACTCTTTGAGATGATCTGCCTCGAGGGCCAGCAGGCGGGGTTGTCATGGATTACGGTGCTGAAGAAACGCGAAAACTACCGCAACGCCTTCCATCAGTTCGATCCTGTCGCCGTCGCCGCGATGACCGATGAAGACGTGGAACGCCTGGTGCAGGACGCCGGTATCATCCGCCATCGCGGTAAGATCCAGGCCATCATCGGCAACGCTCGCGCTTACCTGGCGATGGAGCAAAACGGCGAATCATTTTCAGATTTTGTCTGGACGTTTGTGAACAACGATCCGCAGGTCACACAGGCCGCCTCGCTCGCGGAAATCCCGGCCTCCACCCCGGCCTCGGATGCGCTCTCGAAGGCCCTGAAAAAACGCGGCTTTAAGTTTGTCGGTTCCACCATCTGCTACGCCTTTATGCAGGCCTGTGGCCTGGTCAACGACCACGTTACCGGCTGCTTCTGTCATCCGGGAGGCCATCATGATCCGCAAATGGCAAAGTGAGAATACCGCGCCGCTTCTGAGCCTGTGGCTTGAAAGCACCACGGAAGCGCATCCGTTTATCGAGCCGGGTTACTGGAAAGAGAACGAGGCCATGGTGCGGGACGTTTACCTGCCGTCGGCGGAAACCTGGGTCTGGGAACAGGATGGCGAGCCATACGGATTTATCAGCGTGATGCAGTCTCAGTTTGTCGGCGCGCTGTTTGTCGCACCATCATGCATCGGGAAAGGCATCGGGCGCGCGCTGCTGAACCATGTTCAGCAGCGCTTCCCGCATTTAACCCTGGAGGTGTACCAGAAAAATGTGCGGGCGGTGAATTTCTACCATGCTCAGGGCTTTCGCATTGAAGACAGCGCCTGGCAGGATGATACCCAGCACCCGACGTGGATCATGAGCTGGCAGGCGGATCAAACGCCGTTAAGGTAAGCTCGGGGCCTTGATATTTCTCTACCCAGGCCAGCGCCGTGTTCCCTGCGCAGCCATTCCCCAGCTTCGAGCTGGGGAGATCTTTGGTCAGCACGTTAACCGCCCCGTTTTTACAGATCCCTCCCTCGGCGGGCTCAAGGTCGGGCCATGCGCCCTGATGAATGCAGATCACGCCCGGTTTAATTCCGTCGCTCACCACCGCCCCTGCCAGCACCTGCCCGCGCGAGTTCCAGACGCGCACCACGTCGCCGTCCGTAATCCCCCGGGCTTTCGCATCGAGGGTATTCAGCGTGACGGGCTCTCGCCCGGCGACCGCATACTGCTCGCGCAGAGACGTATAGTTAAGCTGGCTGTGCAGGCGGTGCGCGGGATGCGCTGACAACACCTGCAGCTGTTCCGGCTGGGCGTTGCCGTGCCACTCGTCCGGCTCGAGCCACATAGGGTGTGGCGGGCAGTCGGCATAGCCAAAGCTGGCGATGCGCTCGCTATAGATCACGATCTTTCCGCTCTCGGTTTTCAGCGGGTGGCTCTCCGGGTCGCGGCGGAAATCGGCAAAACGGACAAACTTCGCGTTCTGTTCGCTCTCCGGCATCTCGACGATCTGGTTCGCTTCCCAGAATTCGGCAAATGGCGGAAGCGCCACGCCCTGCGCCGCGCCGCGCTGGCCGGCAATCTGGTAGAAGCTCTCCAGCCATTGCAGATCGCTTTTCCCTTCGGTAAAACGCTCGCGACCGCCCGCTTCCCACAGCTCGCTCAGTTCAGCAAACACGTCAAAATCATCACGCGCTTCGTCTCGCGGGGCCACTACGCGCTTCATCGGAACCATATGCTGGTTGCTGTAGTCGCCGGTCATAGTGAGATCGTTACGCTCAAACGAGGTGGTCGCTGGCAGGACAATATCTGCATGCTTAGCCGAGCCGGTCCAGAAGCACTCGGAAATCACCACCAGCTCCGGCTTTTGCCAGGCGCGGATCAGGCGGTTGGTATCCTGATGGTGCGTGAAGTTCGACCCGCCCGCCCACCAGACAAATTTAATGTCCGGGAAGTGGCGGTCCAGACCGTTGTGCTGATAGAAACCGCCCGGGTTTTCCAGGGCTTCAACAATACGCGCCACCGGGATTTTATCCACGGCATCGACGCCGCCCTGCACCGAGCCTTGCAGAGACGCCAGCACCGCCGCTTTACGCGTCGGGTTACCGCCGTTTGCAAAGTGATAGGAGAGACCAAAACCCCCGCCCGGCGTGCCGATCTGCCCAAGCATTGCGGCAAGGGTGACCAGCATCCAGTGTTTTTGCTCGCCAAACTGCTGACGCTGCATTCCCCAGCCGGACATTAGCATAGTGGTATTTTTATGGAACAACGCCGCCAGTTCGCGGATTTTATCTGCAGGTACGCCGCAAATATCTGCCGCCCACTCAGCCGTTTTCGCCACCCCATCGGATTGGCCCGTCAGGTAGTCGGCGAATTTATCGAAACCGGTGGTACAGCGCGTCAGGAATTCAACATCGTGCCAGCCGTTTTCTACCAGCGTATGGGCAATCCCCAGCATCATCGCCACGTCGGTGCCCATATGGGGGGCAATCCACTCGGCGCTGTCGCCGAAGAAATCCATGGTTTCAGAGCGCATCGGGTCAATGCAGATGATGCGCTTGCCGCTTTTGCGCAGCGCGTCGAAATACCCAATGCCCTGCTCGTCGCTGGCATTCCAGGCAATTTTCAGCGTATTGAGCGGGTTGGCGCTCCAGAGCACTACCACGTCGGTATGCGCCAGCACCAGCGGCCAGCTGGTCTGCTGCTGGTACACTTCGTTCCCCCCTACGACGTACGGCATGATCGCCTGCGCCGCGCCGGTGGAGTAATCCCCGAGATGGCCGGTATAGCCTCCCGCCAGGCTCATGTAGCGCTGCAGCAGCGTCGAGGCCTTGTGCAGCACGCCGTTCGAACGCCAGCCGTAAGATCCGGCAAAAATGGACGACGGACCGTAAGTGTCGCGAATGCGCTTATGCTGGGCGTGGATCAGCGCCAGCGCGTCATCCCAGCTCACGCGAACAAACTCATCCTGACCGCGGATCCCCTGCGGTTTATCCGGCGAGGCCAGAAAACCTTTACGCACCATCGGCCAGCGCACGCGCGTTTTGCTGTGCACCTGATCGCGAACGACGGTCTGTAACGAGTTGGGATGTTGGGTTGGCAGTGCCCCGCGGGACGACAGAACATTTTCGCCATCGGTTTCGACCAGCATCGGCCCCCAGTGGGCGGCGGTCAGAATGGTTTTCGTTGAGGTGCTCAAGCGTGCGCTCCTGGTTGCGTGCAGGTTTACGGCCTTCTTTCTGAGGCAGTTTATGGTTTGTCACAAATTTCAGAGTTATACCCGGAATTTTCTCCGTATCTGGACGTCATAATCAACTGCCACGCTCGCCGTGGCAAAGAATAAAAAGGATTAAGGAAAGAAGATGAAAAAACGCGTACTCGTTATTGCCGCTCTGGTGAGCGGTGCACTGGCTGTTTCTGGCTGCACAACTAACCCTTACACCGGTGAGCGTGAAGCGGGTAAATCCGGCATTGGCGCGGGTATCGGCTCGCTGGTCGGCGCAGGCGTGGGGGCGCTCTCCTCCTCCAAGAAAGACCGCGGTAAAGGCGCGCTGATTGGCGCCGCGGCGGGCGCGGCACTGGGCGGCGGCGTTGGCTATTACATGGACGTGCAGGAAGCGAAGCTGCGCGACAAAATGAAGGGAACCGGCGTGAGCGTGACGCGCAGCGGCGATAACATCATCCTGAATATGCCGAACAACGTGACCTTCGACAGCAGCAGCGCAACGCTGAAACCCGCGGGCGCGAACACGCTCACCGGCGTGGCGATGGTGCTGAAAGAGTACAACAAGACCGCCGTGAACGTGATGGGCTACACCGACAGCACCGGCAGCCAGGATCTGAACATGCGTCTGTCCCAGCAGCGCGCCGATGCCGTAGCCAGCTCGCTGATTACCCAGGGCGTTGAAGCCAACCGCATCCGCACCAGCGGCATGGGACCTGCCAACCCTATCGCCAGCAACAGCACGGCGGAAGGCAAAGCGCAGAACCGCCGCGTTGAGATTACGTTGAGCCCAATTCAGTAGGTAAAAGCAAAACGGCAACGCTCGTTGCCGTTTTTAGTGGTTGCACCCTCTCCCGTGGGAGAGGGCTGGGGTGAGGGCACCAGACCGCACCCTCCGGTAAGCGCAGCGCCACCGGGCAAATTACTTGATTCGTCTGATTTTCCCGTTAAGGTATTCTCACTAAATTCAGGGAAATCAGCGATGAGCAAACCAGCCCGGGCCACCATCAGCGACGTGGCGAAAGCCGCCAAAACCGGTAAAACCAGCATTTCGCGCTACCTTAACGGCGAGAAACACCTGCTGTCCGACGCATTGCTGGCGCGTATTGAACAGGCCATTGCCGATCTCGACTACCGTCCCAGCCTCATGGCGCGCGGGCTCAAACGCGGCCGCACCCGCCTTATCGGGCTTATTATCGCCGATATCACCAACCCCTATTCCGTTAACGTGCTCAGCGGTATTGAAGCCGCCTGTCGCGAGAAGGGCTTCACGCCGCTGGTCTGTAATACCAACAACGAAGTCGACCAGGAGCTGCATTACCTCGATCTGCTGCGCAGCTATCAGGTCGAAGGGATTGTGGTGAACGCGGTGGGCATGCGGGAAGAGGGTTTAAACCGCCTGCAGCAATCCTCCCTGCCCATGGTCCTCATCGACCGTAAAATCCCGGAATTTGCCTGCGATGTGGTCGGGCTGGATAACACCCAGGCCGCCACGACCGCCACCGAACATCTGATCGAACAGGGCTTCGAGGCCATTCTGTTTCTGAGTGAACCCTTAGGGATGGTCAATACCCGTCGCGAGCGCCTGAGCGCATTTCGCGCCACGCTGGAGCGATATCCCGGCGTGATCGCCGAAAATGCCGAAACGCCGCTTCACGAAGCCGACCAGCTCGATAACACCCTGCGCCAGTTCCACACGCGCCATCGCGGGATGCGCAAAGCCGTTATCTCCGCAAACGGGGCGCTGACGCTTCAGGTCGCCCGCTCGCTCAAGCGCATTGGCCTGCACTGGGGCAGCGATATCGGTCTGCTGGGGTTTGATGAACTGGAGTGGGCGGAACTGGCGGGCGTCGGCATTACGACCCTCAAACAGCCCACCTGGCAGATTGGCTATGCTGCTGTTGAACAAGTGGTTCGTCGTATTGAAGGCACCAGCGATGCCGTTCGCGAGCAGGTCTTCTCCGGCGAGCTGATCGTTCGCGGCTCCACGGCGCGTTAATTTTCCCTTGTGATACCGATCATAAATTCGACATCCTGACCTTTTCTTTGGAACCGGTTCCATCTAGCGTAATAGTATTGATATGTTGCGATGGAGTCCGAAGATGGGCAGGAAAATTATGGTGGTCACCGCCGCGTACGGTGCGGAACAGGTGCGACAGGCAGGCGGTCAGCGGGCGATGCTTCCCGTTATTGCAGGCGCAGGGGCAGACGGCGTGGAGATCCGCCGGGAACTGTTCAGCAGCGAAGAGCTGCTGACGCTGCCTGCGCTGGGAGAATCCATTGAGCTGCTCGGCCTGCTGGCGTGCTACTCCGCCCCCGCCGCCCTGTTTATGCCCGACGGCACCCTCAACCCGGATCTGACCCGCTATCTCTCTGAGGCCAGCACCCTGAACGCCCTGTGGCTGAAGGTTTCCCTGGGCCATTTCCGCGACGCGCAGCCTCTCGACGCCCTGCGTAGCCTGCTGAACGCAAGCGGCATGGCGCTGGTCGTGGAGAACGATCAGACCGACTGTGGACAGCTCGCGCCGATGCAGCGCTTCCAGGCCGCCTGTCGGGAAATGGCATTGCCCGTCACGCTGACCTTCGACATGGGCAACTGGCTGTGGGTCGGTGATTCCCCCGAAGAGGCCGCGCGTCACCTTGCCCCTGCGGTGAGCTATATCCACGTGAAAGCCGCCGTGCCGCATAAAGATAACTTCCGCGCCGTGGCGCCGGACCACGCCGATGCGCGCTGGCTGGATCTGCTCGGCCAGCTGCCTGCCGATGCCCCGCGCGGTATCGAGTTCCCGCTGGAAGGGACGGATTTAACCGCCGTTACCCGCCATTACGTCAACCTGCTGCGCGAGGAGTAAACCATGCACAAGACGCTGGATGTCATCACGATCGGCGAAGCCATGGCGATGTTTGTCGCCACCCAAACGGGCGAGCTGAGCGCGGTAGAGCACTTTATCAAACGCGTGGCGGGCGCAGAGCTGAACGTCGCGACCGGCCTGGCGCGTCTCGGCCTTAACGTCGGCTGGGTCAGCCGCGTGGGGGACGACAGCTTTGGCCATTTCGTTCTCGACTCGCTGAAAAAAGAGGGTATTGATGCCGCAGGCGTCACCCTTGATGCACGCTTCCCTACCGGCTTTCAGCTTAAATCTAAGGTCGAAAATGGAACCGATCCCATCGTGGAATATTTCCGTAAGGGATCGGCCGCAAGCCACCTCTCAGTGGCGGATTACCACGTCGACTATTTCGCCTCCGCGCGCCACCTGCACCTCAGCGGCGTGGCGGCAGCGCTGTCCGCCAGCTCGTATGAACTGCTGGATCACGCGGCAGCCACTCTGAAAGCCCAGGGAAAAACGATCTCTTTCGATCCGAACCTGCGCCCGGTGCTGTGGAAAAGCGAAGCGGAAATGGTCGAGAAGCTCAACCGTCTGGCGTTCAGAGCGGACTGGGTTCTGCCGGGCCTGAAAGAAGGGATGATCCTGACCGGTAAAAGCACGCCGGAAGGCATTGCCGATTTCTTCCTGAATAAAGGGGTAAAAGCGGTGGTGCTGAAGACCGGCGCCGATGGCGCATGGTTTAAGACGGCCGACGGCGAACAGGGCGCGGTCGCGGCGGTCAAGGTTGAGAACGTGGTCGACACCGTCGGCGCGGGCGACGGTTTTGCCGTGGGCGTGATTAGCGCCCTGCTGGAAGGCAAAACGCTGCCGCAGGCCGTGGCGCGAGGCAACAAGATTGGCTCGCTGGCCATTCAGGTGCAGGGCGACAGCGAAGGATTACCCACGCGAGCAGAGCTTAACGAATAAACATCCCCCTCACCCTAACCCTCTCCCCAGAGGGGCGAGGGAATGACTTGCTCCCTCTCCCCTCTGGGGAGAGGGCCGGGGTGAGGGGCATAAATCGCACTCAGCAAAACAAGCCACCGTGTACCCTACAGACAACGGCGGTAACAACCTCAACAACAGAGGCAAGCCTATGAACAGTTCGACCAATGCAGTAAAACGCTGGTGGTACATCATGCCAATCGTGTTTATCACGTACAGCCTGGCGTATCTTGACCGTGCCAACTTCAGCTTCGCGTCCGCGGCGGGGATCACAGAGGACCTTGGCATCACCAAAGGTATCTCCTCCCTGCTGGGAGCCCTTTTCTTCCTGGGCTACTTCTTCTTCCAGATCCCCGGCGCGATTTATGCGGAACGCCGCAGCGTGCGTAAGCTGATCTTCGTCTGCCTGATCCTGTGGGGCGCCTGCGCGTCACTGACCGGCGTGGTGAACAATATTCCTGCCCTGGCCGCCATTCGCTTTATCCTCGGCGTCGTTGAGGCGGCGGTGATGCCGGCGATGCTGATCTACATCAGCAACTGGTTTACCAAATCTGAACGCTCGCGCGCGAATACCTTCCTGATCCTCGGTAACCCGGTGACGGTACTGTGGATGTCGGTGGTATCTGGCTACCTGATCCAGTCCTTCGGCTGGCGCGAAATGTTTATTATCGAAGGGGTTCCGGCAGTGATCTGGGCATTCTGCTGGTGGGTGCTGGTGAAGGATAAACCTGCCCAGGCGAAATGGCTTTCCGAAGACGAAAAAGCGGCGCTGCAGGCGCAGCTGGATAAAGAACAGCAAGGCCTGAAGGCGGTACGCAACTACGGTGAAGCCTTCCGCTCGCGCAACGTGATCCTGCTCTGCGCGCAGTACTTTACCTGGAGCATTGGCGTGTACGGCTTTGTGCTGTGGCTGCCGTCGATTATCCGCAGCGGCGGCGAGAACCTCGGGATGGTAGAAGTGGGCTGGCTCTCTTCCGTACCGTACCTGGCCGCGACCATCGCCATGATCGTCGTCTCCTGGGCGTCGGACAAGCTGCAGAACCGAAAATTGTTTGTCTGGCCGCTGCTGCTGATCGCTGCTTTTGCCTTTATCGGCTCGTGGGCCGTGGGTGCAAATCACTTCTGGGCCTCTTATACCCTGCTGGTGGTCGCCGGTGCCGCCATGTATGCCCCGTATGGTCCGTTCTTTGCCATCATCCCGGAAATGCTGCCGCGTAACGTCGCGGGTGGCGCGATGGCGCTGATTAACAGTATGGGTGCGCTGGGGTCGTTCTGCGGCTCCTGGTTCGTTGGCTACCTGAACGGTGCCACCGGCAGCCCGTCCGCATCGTACATCTTTATGGGGGTGGCGCTTTTCGCCTCCGTGTGGCTTACTCTGATTGTTAAGCCTGCTAATAATCAACAACACCCTGTCGGCGCACGCCACGCCTGAATCCTTAAAAATCAACGGAGATTAGCATGAAGCCGTCCGTCATTTTGTACAAAGCACTGCCGGAAGATCTGCAGAAACGCCTTGAAGAACACTTCACCGTCACGCAGGTGAAGAACCTGAGCCCGGAAACCGTGGCGCAGCACGCCGAAGCGTTCGCCAGCGCCGAAGGCCTGCTGGGTTCAAGCGAGAAAGTGGATGTCGCCCTGCTGGAGAAAATGCCCAAGCTTCGTGCTACCTCTACCGTTTCCGTGGGTTACGACAATTTCGATGTGGATGCCCTTAACGCCCGCAAGATCCTGCTGATGCATACGCCACATGCCCTGACGGAAACCGTGGCCGATACGCTGATGGCGCTGGTACTCACCACGGCACGTCGCGTGGTGGAAGTAGCCGAGCGCGTCAAAGCGGGCGAATGGACAAAAAGCATTGGACCGGACTGGTTCGGCGTGGACGTTAACGGCAAAACGCTGGGCATTGTTGGCATGGGGCGTATCGGGCTGGCACTGGCGCAGCGCGCGCATTTTGGCTTTAACATGCCGATTCTGTATAACGCGCGTCGCCATCACGGTGAAGCCGAAGAACGCTTCAACGCCCGCTACTGCGAGCTGGATACCCTGCTGGAGGAAGCCGACTTTGTTTGTCTGGTTCTGCCGCTGACGGACGAAACGCGTCATCTGATTGGCAAATCCGCATTTGAAAAAATGAAGAAATCCGCCATTTTCATCAACGCGGGTCGCGGCCCGGTGGTGGATGAGAAGGCGCTGATTGAAGCCCTGCAGAACGGTGAGATCCATGCCGCAGGTCTGGACGTCTTTGAGCAGGAGCCGCTGCCGGTGGACTCCCCGCTGCTGGCAATGCCAAACGTCGTCGCCCTGCCCCACATCGGCTCCGCCACCCATGAGACGCGCTACAACATGGCGGCCACTGCGGTCGATAACCTTATCGCCGCCCTAAGCGGTAAGGTGGAGATAAACTGCGTGAACCCGCAGGTGCAACGATAGAAACGAAAAAACCCGCCAGAAGGCGGGTTTTTGAATTTTGTGCTACTGGGTTGGAAGCTTACAGGCTTACAACGTTACCAGCTGCTGGGCCTTTAGCGCCGCTTTCGATGGTGAAGGACACTTTCTGACCTTCGTCCAGAGATTTGTAGCCATCGTTCTGGATAGCAGAGAAGTGTACGAACACGTCTTTTGAGCCATCGTCAGGAGTGATGAAGCCGAAACCTTTATCAGCGTTGAACCATTTTACCAGACCAGTCATTTTAGCAGACATAGAAATTACCTTATTAACAAATATATTGAGCCTTCCGGCTTGATGGATTGCGTTACAGATTTTTAAGCGATGAAGGAAGGGTCACAACGAAGGGTATCTATGGATAACAATCTGGACTGCTTTACTAAACTGCTTTAGGTCTGTGTAACAAACCGACGGGGATAGTTATACCGATGTGGTAGAAGAATGACAAGCGTTATTTTCGATAAGCATAAAAAAACCCCGCCAGACGCGGGGTTTTTTCGGTTTATTCTGTGGCCGTGACTGCGGCACTCCAGGCCTGGCTAAAGGCCTGATGCTGGGAGGCCAGCGGCCCAATCAGCGTATTGTACTGGCTTGCCTGCTGCGAGGTCGGGAACTGAATGCCGTTGGCAACAAAGCTCACCTGAGTATCCTGCTGGGCAATAAAGTCGCCCACCTGAACCAGCTGCTGCGTGAAGATTTGCGCGGCCGGAATCAGCGGTTGCAGCGCTTCAGACGGTTTCGTCACCACTTTCTCATACACTTTGTCGAAGACAGGTTTGAGATCGTCACCCTGCTTCAGCGCAGAACGTGACGCGTCAGCCTGCATTTTCGCATTCTGCAACTGCTGGCTCAGTACGCCAAGCGCACCGTTGGACTGGCGAAGCGGTTCACGCTGCGTCATATAATCCTGCGGAACGCGAATGGCGTTCACGCTATCCACTACCGGACGGATACCGGAATCCATCGCCTGGCTCACCTGCTGTGAATAACCATAAAGAATGGCGTAATCGGACACGAAGGGGCCAAACTGTTTTTTCTGATCCGCAGTCAGCGTCGGCAACCGCTCGCCGCTGCGCATCACTGTATTCTGCAGAAAATCGATAAACGCTTTGCGCTGATCGCCTTCTTTATCAAAACACCCACTCAGGCTAACAACCATCAACAACGCCGCAATAGGCGCAAACCAGCGAGAGCAGGACTTTCCTGTCGCCATTTTATTACTCCTTTCACCCAAAAAAGCGCACACCGGCACACGCGTGCCCGACGCTGACAAGGATAGTCCAGGTCAGCCTTGCAAGATACTCTTTTCATGCAAAACGGCTATTGCCGATTTATTTCTTACCATTTACAAAAAAATACCTGCCGAAGCCGACATATGACTAATCAGGTAATTAGCATAACTATCCATATCGCTGAATCGGGTAAAGCGATAGTTACCGCACGATTAATCACACCCGTGACGATCCTGAGTTCGTATTAGGGACTATTCTTAACTGGCTCTCTGATGTTCTTGATCACGATGTGAGATTTAAGAGGAGTCCTCAATGGAATATAAAGATCCTGAGTTTGAACTGCTGAGCAGTCTGGAACAGATCATTTTTAAAGACGTACCGCAGGCGATTACCCTGCAACAAAAATCCAATCCCTTTACAGAATATGAGCAATTGCGCAAAGGGACAGGACTGAAAACGGAAGAATTCGCCAGAGCGATGGGTGTCAGCGTGGCTATGGTGCAGGAGTGGGAGTCAAAACGTGAGAAACCCACCCCAACCGAGTTAAGGCTGATGCGCCTGATTCAGGCCAACCCTGCACTCAGCAAACAGATAGCGTAGTGAAGATTGAATGCCCCCGCCTTTGCGGGGGCTTGTGTTTTAAAGGCTCTCGCAACGCCAGCCCGCCTCTTCCCATACCCATTCATGCGTTAACGTTAAGCCTCTTAGAAAAGCCTCATCGTGCGATACCACCAGCAGAGCCCCGGGGAAACCGACCAGCGCCGCTTCGATGGCCTGGACCGAGGCTAAATCCAGATGGTTGGTCGGTTCATCCAGCAGCAGAAGCTGCGTGGCCTCCGCACGCCACAGCACGCATGCCAGGGCGGCCTTAAGACGCTCGCCGCCGCTGAGCTCCGCCAGCGGGAGCGTAACTTTGTCGGCCCCTAGTTGAAGCTGCGCCAGACGGGTTCGCAATACCCCCTCTTCCAGAGGCGTATGACTCAGGTTGAGATGCGTCATGACCGACTGTGAAAGATCGAGCCGGGAAAGATGTTGATCAAGATAAGCGCAGCTGACTGAAACCTTACAGGTACCCGAACGGGGGGCTATCTCGCCGAGAATGGTTTTTAACAGCGTCGATTTTCCGCAGCCGTTCGGTCCCTTTAACGCCACGCGCATCGGTCCGTCCATCCGCCAGTTGAGCGGAGGAACAGGCACATGCGGCAGCACCAGATCCTCCAGCACCAGCACCTGCTTCCCCTCCGGGATCTGGCTCCCCGGCAGGGTGAACATTACCGGGCTATCTTCCTCAACGCGTTCACGCGCCTTATTTACCGCGGCGTTGAGGGCATCATTTTGCTCGCTGTGCTGTTTTTTCCAGGAGCCGATCCGCTCCTTTGCCGCGCCTTTATATTTGACCCGCTCGAACGACGCGATATTCAGGGTATCAACGGTGCGCAATGTCTTTGCCGAACGCCGCTGACTGTCATCATGCTCTTTTTGCATGCGTGCCCGAGTGCGTTTGCGCTCGGTTGCAGCATGTTCCAGCGACGCGCGGGCCGCCTGCTGTTCGGCATCGCGCTGGGTTTGATAATCCGCATAATTCCCCCCGTAGCTGCGTAGACCCGAGGCGCTCAGCTCAAGGATACGCGGTACCTGAGCCAGTAATTCACGGTCATGGGAAGCCACCAGCACGCCGCCCTGAAAACGGCTGAGCTGGTCGTAGAACCACGCCCGGCCCTGTCGGTCCAGATGGTTAGTTGGCTCGTCCAGCAGCATGAAATCGGCTTCAGCCGTAAACGCCCCGCACAGCAGGGCGCGAATGCGCTCGCCGCCGCTGAGCTCACCGGCGGGTTTATCCGGGTCAAAGGGTGGGAGATTCGCATTGATAAAGGCTTCGCTCAGACGCTCGGCGACATCCCAGCGGCCGTCGAGCGTGTCCAGATCGTCAGGCTGGTAATTGCCGCTGTCGATGCGCTTACGCGCCGTAAAAATCGCGTCATACCCGAGCAGTACAGCAAGCGTCGTCTGCGGCGAAATGAGGTGCTGCTGCGCCACCCAGGCATGCGAGCCAAAGCGTTCAATATGACCGGTAGCCGGTTCGTCCAGCCCCGCCAGCAGACGCAGCAGACGCGTTTTCCCGCTGCCGTTGCGGCCAACCAGCGCGCACAGGGCGGGTTCCAGCGTGAGATTCAGCGGACCAAAAAGGGTATCGCCCGTCGGAAACTGACAGGTGACCTGATGCAAAATAAAAGAAGGGGACTGCGCAAAATGAGCCATAAGCACTCCTGAATGAAATCAAAACATCCCCTGCCGACGCGGTGGCGTTT
The DNA here is from genome assembly GCF_000801755.2 of Enterobacter sp. E20. Lineage (NCBI taxonomy): Bacteria > Pseudomonadati > Pseudomonadota > Gammaproteobacteria > Enterobacterales > Enterobacteriaceae > Enterobacter > Enterobacter sp. E20. The sequence goes on along the minus strand of NZ_CP012999.1, from coordinate 181,229 downwards.
AGCAAGGATCGAAATTCATCAGTCGTGTTTGTTCATTTTTGGGGGGCGCTCCAGCGTGAGAAAGTTAACGCGATAAGGATAGCGGTAATGTGTTGACGGTTTCAAGGTTAAATTTTGGACGACTTATACTCCCTCTCCCTTTGGGCTGAGGGATCCCCACCAAATATTGTCTGCACAGACGGCCCCCTCTCCCTTGAGGGAGAGGGCTGGGGTGAGGGGGAACATACGGCTGTGGGGGTTGTTCCTTGCTACTCTGTAACGACATGGCCTGTGAACGTGCCAGGGCGGCTCAATCGCCACCGCCATGGCGTCGCTGTAAAACCTCTACCCGCAGTATGCTTCTCATTACGGTAATTTTGCGAGCCTCTTTCCAGAAATGGTAATATCCTCAGCGACATAGCTCAAAACTGTTGCCGCCTGTTTTGATGAGCAGTAAGTTCTCTTCGCACCTGCAAAATCAGGTGCCGGGATTGGAACCCTGAATCACTTCACTGGCGACACAGGCTCTGTGTCGTACGGCCTGTTGCATCTCAATGGCGGGCCGGACAGGGGCGCTTCAAAGCGCGCTGGTGTCAGTGAGGCCAGTCGTTCCAACCTTGTTCGGTTCCGCCACCAGCGAGCCTGGAACCTCCCGTGGCGGAAGATATACCACTCACTGAGGTTATTTTATGTCATTGATTAACTCTTTAATCACCCTGCCCTTCAACCACGCCACCGACTTCACCGAACTGGCGGATAACTGCGAACGTTTTACCGACGCACTGGTCGATTGCGAAAAACCCGCCCCAAAAATGGCCCTTTACGGCAGACTTTATGCCTGTCTGAATCTTCTGCAACCCACGCTTCTGGATCCTGTTCCGGACGCTTTAAAGCCAGCCTGACCGTGAAGGAACTCCCGTCATGCGTTCCGGCTTTCGAACCCGAATGCGATCAGCTGGGGCGCTACTGTCAGGAGATAACGCAGATGCTGATGAACGGCTCACTGCCGCGATAATCTGAAATCGTGATGGAAGATTTGCTGTGCGAACTGGTCAGCTACTTTGCCGATAAGCTGAAGGCACCGCGCTGGCTGCAGACGAACGAAGGCACAATCGCGATCGGCTAAACCTGCCGGATGACGCTGCGCTTATCCTGCTCAGAAAAGCCCCATAAAAAAACCCGCCGAAGCGGGTTTTTAGCATTTGTAACAACGGCACATCACTGCAGCAGCGAAATATCCGCTACGCGCAGGAACAGCTCGCGAAGTTTCTCGAGCATGGAGAGACGGTTAATACGCAGTTCTTTATCTTCTACGTTCACCATCACTTTCTCGAAGAAGGCGTCGATCACGTCACGCAGCTCGGCCAGCTCCACCAGCGCTTCCTGGTAGCGACCTTCCGCGAAGTACGGCTCGAGCTTGTCGCGCAGCACCACAACCTGCATCGCCAGAGCGATCTCTTCCGGCTCTTTCAGGGTTGCGGCGTTCACGCGCTCGTTCAGCGTCTCGTCGGATTTCGCCAGAATGTTGGATACGCGCTTGTTGGCCGCGGCCAGGGCAGATGCCGCTTCCAGGGTACGGAAGTGGGAAACCGCCTTCATACGCGCATCGAAATCAGCCGGACGGGTTGGACGACGCGCCAGCACCGCCTGAATAGTGTCAACGGTGTAGCCTTCGTCCTGATACCACGCGCGGAAACGACCGAGCATAAAGTCGATCACATCATCCACAACGTTCGCGTTAGTCAGCTTGTCGCCGTACAGACGCACCGCTTCTTCGGTCAGGGTCTGCAGATCGAGGTTCAGGTTCTTCTCAACGATGATACGCAGCACGCCCAGCGCAGCACGACGCAGCGCAAACGGATCTTTGTCGCCTTTCGGATGCTGACCGATACCAAAGATACCCGCCAGGGTGTCCATCTTATCGGCAATCGCCACGGCGCAGGCAACCGGGTTAGAAGGCAGTTCGTCACCCGCAAAGCGCGGCTGATACTGCTCGTTCAGGGCGACGGCCACGTCTTCCGCTTCGCCATCGTGACGCGCGTAGTGCATGCCCATCACGCCCTGGGTGTCGGTAAATTCGAACACCATGTTAGTCATCAGGTCGCACTTGGACAGCAGGCCTGCACGCGTCGCGTGGTTGACGTCTGCACCGATTTCACGGGCAATCCAGCCGGACAGCTCCGCAATGCGGTCGGTCTTGTCGCGCAGCGTACCCAGCTGCTGCTGGAACAGCACGGTCTGCAGGCGCGGGAGATGATCTTCCAGACGCTTTTTACGGTCGGTATTGAAGAAGAACTCCGCATCTGCCAGACGTGGACGCACCACTTTCTCGTTACCGGAGATAATCTGGATCGGATCTTTCGATTCGATGTTCGCCACGAAGATGAAGTTTGGCAGCAGCTTGCCGTCGTTGGCATAGACCGGGAAGTACTTCTGGTCACCCTTCATGGTGTACACCAGCGCTTCAGCCGGAACGGCCAGGAATTTCTCTTCGAACTTCGCCGTCAGCACAACTGGCCATTCAACCAGAGAGGTGACTTCTTCCAGCAGGCTGTCGCTCAGGTCTGCGTTACCGCCAATCTTGCGCGCCGCGTCTTCCGCGTCCGCTTTGATTTTGGCTTTACGCTGCTCGTAGTCGGCAATGACCTTACCGCGCTCCAGCAGGATCTGCGGATACTGGTCGGCATTGTCGATGGTGAACTCTGGCTCGCCCATAAACCGATGGCCGCGGATCACGCGATCGGACGCCACGCCCAGAATGGTTGCCGGGATAACGGTATCGCCCAGCAGCAGGGTCACGGTGTGCACCGGACGCACAAAGTGCACGTCAGAGGCGCCCCAGCGCATCAGCTTAGGAATCGGCAGCTTCGCCAGAGAAGTCGCAATCATGTCCGGCAGCAGCGCTTCCGCGCTTTCGCCTTTCACGTGCGCACGGTACAGCAGCCACTCGCCTTTATCCGTGGTCAGACGCTCGGCCTGATCAACGGTGATGCCGCAGCCGCGCGCCCAGCCTTCAGCCGCTTTGCTCGGCTTGCCTTCCGCGTCAAACGCCTGGGCAATCGCCGGGCCACGTTTTTCGACTTCACGATCCGGCTGAGACGCCGCCAGATTTGCCACTTTCAGCGCCAGACGGCGCGGTGCAGCAAACCACTCAATTTTACCGTGTGCCAGGCCAGCGTTATCCAGCTCGGCGGTCACGTTCGCAGCGAAAGATTCAGCCAGGCTGCGCAGGGCTTTTGGTGGCAGCTCTTCGGTGCCGATTTCCACCAGGAAAGTTTTCTCAGACATGGCCGCCTCTTATTTGTTTCGGTTGCACATCGGGAAGCCAAGGGCTTCACGGGACGCGTAGTAAGCTTCTGCAACGGCTTTGGTCAGGGTACGAATACGCAGAATGTAGCGCTGACGTTCAGTCACGGAGATGGCTTTGCGGGCGTCCAGCAGGTTGAAGCTGTGGGCGGCCTTCAGAATACGCTCGTAAGCAGGCAGCGGCAGCGGAGTCTCCAGCGCCAGCAGCTGCTGCGCTTCTTTCTCGTACTGCTCGAAGCAGGTGAACAGGAAGTCCACATCCGCGTATTCGAAGTTATAGGTGGATTGCTCCACTTCGTTCTGATGGAACACGTCGCCGTAGGTGGTTTTACCCAGCGGGCCGTCGCTCCAGACCAGGTCGTAAACGCTGTCTACGCCCTGAATGTACATCGCCAGACGTTCCAGACCGTAGGTGATTTCACCGGTGATTGGCTTACATTCCAGACCGCCAACCTGCTGGAAGTAAGTGAACTGGGTCACTTCCATGCCGTTCAGCCACACTTCCCAACCCAGACCCCAGGCACCCAGCGTTGGGTTTTCCCAGTTATCTTCCACGAAACGAATGTCGTGGATGGTTGGATCCATACCCAGCTCTTTCAGCGACCCGAGGTACAGTTCCTGAATGTTGTCTGGTGATGGCTTAATCACCACCTGGAACTGATAGTAATGCTGCAGACGGTTCGGGTTCTCACCGTAACGACCATCGGTCGGACGACGGGAAGGCTGCACATACGCGGTCGCCATTGGCTCTGGCCCCAACGCGCGCAGGCTGGTCATCGGGTGTGAAGTGCCGGCGCCGACTTCCATGTCCAAAGGTTGAACAATGGTACAGCCCTGACGAGCCCAGTAATCCTGTAAGGTCAGGATCAGGCCCTGGAAGGTCTTGGTATCAAACTTTTGCATAGTATTTCGTGCTGGATACGTGTGGTTTTAAATGGAAGGGACCAGTATACCCGCTGGCTGCAAGATATACAGTACGAAACGGGGTTGTTTAGGGAAAATTGGGGAAATAAGCCTTCCGGCCAGAACGCTGACGGCGTCTGGCTGTTGATTATACGAGCAGGCTAGCGCATGGAGAGATGTAAAAACTGACCGTCCGCATCAAACGAGCAGACAAAGCCCTCTTTGCGCGACGTATGTCCCCGCAGCTCATAGCTTCCCTGAAAACGCTCAAACCCGGTGACATCAATTTTCTGTACGTCCGAGTTATAGCGGCGAGCGGCCCGATCTTTACAGAGCGCTTCCATATTCAGTGAACGTTCCGGGCTCATTTTACCCTGCTGCGCTTTCTGCACAGGTGCTTCTTGCGGCGCGCTGCATCCCGCCAGGCTCAACAGCAGAAAGAGTGACGCCACACGCTTCATCATCATTTTTATTACCGCCCTGGTCAGTGGCTGTTATTTTTAGTATCAAAGCTTTTATAGATTACGGTCCGGCATTCTGCGAATCTCGCGGCTTCCCTACAAGCCTGCTGAATAAAACTCAGAATTTTCCAAGCGAAGACTTTTGGACAATGGCAGTCACACTCAATTTACAGGGAATACGAGGAACTGATGCAGTCAAAAATTAACTGGATTGATAACCTGCGAGGAATAGCGTGTCTGATGGTGGTCATGATCCACACGACGACCTGGTACGTCACGAATGCCCACAGCATCAGCCCCGTTAACTGGGATATCGCCAATATTCTCAACTCTGCGTCACGCGTCAGCGTGCCGCTGTTCTTTATGATTTCCGGCTTTCTCTTTTTTGGCGAGCGTAGCGCACAGCCGCGGCACTTCATCCGCATCGCGGCCTGCCTGGGGTTCTACAGCGCCGTTGCCCTGCTCTATATCACGCTGTTCACCTCCATTAACGCCGGGCTATCGCTGAAATACGTGCTGCAAAAACCGGTGTTCTATCACCTGTGGTTCTTCTTCGCCATTATCCTTATCTATCTGGTCTCCCCGCTCATCCAGGTAAAAAACGTCAGCGGTAAAATGCTGCTGGCCCTGATGGTGGTTATCGGCATTGTCGCCAACCCGAATACGCTCTCACAGAAAATCGACGGATTTGAGTGGCTGCCGGTCAATCTCTATATCAACGGCGATACTTTTTACTACGTGCTTTACGGCATGCTGGGGCGCGCCATCGGGATGATGGACACGCAAAAACGCGGGCTGAACTGGCTCTGCGGGGCGCTGTTTATCGCTGGCGTGGCAGTGATTTCACGCGGGACGCTGCACGAGCTGCAGTGGCGCGGCAATTTTGCCGATACCTGGTATCTCTATTGCGGGCCGATGGTCTTTATCTGTGCCGTTTCGCTGCTCACGCTTGCCAAAAATACCCTGAACGCTCGCGCCCTTCCCGTGCTGAGTATTATCTCGCGGCACTCTCTCGGGATTTACGGTTTTCACGCGCTGGTTATCCACGCGCTGCGCACGAGAGGCGTTGAGCTAAAAAGCTGGCCGGTGCTGGATATCGTCTGGATTTTTGCCGCCACGCTGGCGATCAGCCTGCTGCTGTCGATGCTGCTGCAAAAAATAGACGTTCGCCGCTTCGTCAGCTAATACTCCGCTGCCGGGCGCGATGGTACTGGCGCGGGGAGGAAAACCCTGCCGCCAGTGAAGCCTGCTCAACGCCGCGCCCCTGCAATAGCCACTGCTCCGCCACCGCCAGACGCAGCTGTTCCAGATAATCGCGAACGCTAATCCCTAAATGTGACTGGAAAAGCCGGGTGAGATGACGCGGGCTGACGTGCGCCAGTGCGGCAATGTCAGGCAAGCTCCACGCTTTTTGCGGCTCGGCGGTGAGCGCATCCTGCGCCCGATGAATCGCCGGGTGAAGATGATTGCGATAGCGTAGCCACGGAGAGAGCTGGGGATCGTCACCGGAACGGCGGAACCAGACCACCATCTCACGCGCCACGGTCAGCGCCTTTTCGGGGCCGCACAGGCGGTTAATCATGTGCAGCGCCAGATCGATGCCTGACGTGATCCCCGCGCTGGTCCAGATATTCTCATCCTGCACAAAGATGCGGTTTTCTTTAATCGTCGCCGTGGGGGCCGCGGTGCGTAAACGGCTAATAACGTCATGATGGGTCGTGCACTGTCGGTTGTTCAACAGGCCCGATTTCGCTGCCAGTAAGGCCCCTGAACAGACGCACATCACGGTGATTTCCTGGCGCTGGATCTGCGGCTGCAGGCGCATCAGCCAGTGCTGGATCTGCTGTGCCTGTGGCGTTGAGAACTGACAGCGGGAGTCGCTCACACCCGGCAGCACCAGCAGGCTGCCTTCCGGCAGACGCTCCGGCAGCGGCTGAATGCCGCTCATCGTCAGGCCAATGGACGTCGGAACCTCAGGCTGCGGGCCAATGTAATGCAGGCGAAACGCGTCGCCTGCCAGCACAAAGGTTTCTGCCGGGCCGGTCATGTCTAATGACAGCACCCCGGGCAACATCACGAACCAGACGTCGATGCGCATTACAGTGACTCCAGCGTCTCCGCTACCGTTTTAATCTCGGCAAAACGCCCGGACAGTACCGTCTCGGTACGATGGCGAATTTCCGCTGCGCTAAGGGTAATACCCTTGTACGTCATGGGAAACGTCAGCGTTGCCTCACTAACAAAGGTCACAGCATAACCCAGATCGGATGCCACCCGGGCGGTGGTTTCACAGCATTGTTCAGTGCGAATGCCGCAGATAATCAGCTGGTTGATATCACGCTCGCGCAGCCAGCGGTCAAGCCCGGTATCCGTGAAGGCATTATGGACGTGTTTCTGGAAAACCACATCCGGCTGATGACGTAAAAAGGCCATCGGTTTGACATAGCCGCTTTCGAGGGTGAAAGGACCGTCTTCATCCACGTGAAAAATATCAACGACCGGAATATTGTGCGCCTGGCAGCCTTCAATCAGCCCCAGCATCGCCTGCTGAAAGGCAGGGATCTCGCTTTCATGCCAGTAATTGCGGTGATGGAAGGACTGCTGAGTATCGATGTTGATTAATGCAATGCGTGACATGATGGTTCTCCTCGCCAGTGGGGTGTGACACCATACTGGCAAGGAAATGAAGGCACGCACAGACCAAAAAAGGACATCCTCGTGCCTCTCCCGGACAAGCGTATTTACGACATCAGCGGCAGCAGCTGTTGGTAGATTTTGCGGAACACGTCGCGCCTCTCCGCGTACCGCGCATGGCGCGCCGCGTCAGGCAAATGCGCCTGTTCAAGCGTAAGCTGCGGCAACAGTTGCGAAAGCGGTTGTTCCGGATGAATGGCTATCTGCGCCAGACGCGCGGCACCGAGCGCGGGCCCAACATCCCCTCCGGTGCGGAAATCCAGCTGCAACCCGCTGATATCCGATAGCATCTGTCGCCAGTAAGGGCTTCGCGCACCGCCGCCAATCAGGGTGACGCTCGTCGGTTTCAGGCCGCAGTCGTGCACCACGTCCATCCCGTCGGCCAGCGCATAGCCCACGCCTTCCAGAACCGCACGCGCCAGTTCTGCCGGGCCATGTTGATGAGTTAAGCCAAAGAACACCCCTTTCGCTTCTGGGTTGTTGTGCGGGGTACGCTCGCCGGAAAGATACGGTAAAAACCAGACGGTACCCGCAGCGTCATCCGCCTGCTGGGCTGCGGAAATGAGCGCCGGAACGTCGGCCATGCCGGTGAGTTTTGCCGCCCAGTCCAGGCAGGATGCCGCGCTGAGCATCACCGACATCAAATGCCATTTCCCGGGAAGGGCATGACAGAAACTGTGCACGGCGCTTTCTGGATTACTGCGATACCCGTCGCTGACGGCAAAATAGACGCCGGACGTTCCCAGCGACAGCATCGCCTGCCCCGCCTCAACCATGCCGACACCGACAGCGCCCGCCGCGTTATCGCCGCCCCCGGCCACCACCGGTACGGCAGGCATATTCCAGCGTTCAGCAACGGCTGGCAGCAGCGCGCCTGTCACCTCACAGCCTTCGTACAGCGCTGGCATATGTTCCCGGGTCAGATGGCAGGCATCCAGCATCGCCTCGCTCCAGTCGCGCTTCGCCACGTCGAGCCACATGGTGCCGGCGGCATCGGACATGTCGCTGGCGAAATCGCCCGTTATGCGAAAACGCAGATAGTCTTTCGGCAGCAGGACTTTCGCCACCTGACGGAAAATCTCCGCTTCATGGCGCTGCACCCACAGCAATTTGGGCGCAGTAAAGCCGGGCATCATCAGGTTGCCGGTAATCTCGCGGGAGGCAGGCACGCGCGCCTCAAGAAGCGCGCACTCTTCCGCACAGCGGCCATCGTTCCAGAGGATCGCAGGACGCAGCACGCGATGCTGGCTGTCGAGCAGCGTAGCGCCGTGCATTTGTCCGGCAATTCCCAGCGCTTTCACGTCACGAAGGCTGTGCTGCTCACCTAAGGCTTTCATTGCGCGATCCGTCGCCTGCCACCACTGCTCCGGATCCTGTTCTGACCACAGCGGATGCGGACGTGAAACCTGCAGCGTTTCCGTCTGCGTGGCTAACACGTCGCCCTGCTCGCTCAACAGGATAGCTTTCACACCCGATGTGCCAAGATCGATCCCGATATACATTACGGTGACTCCTTTAACAGAAATGCCCGGTGGCGCTAACGCTTACCGGGCCTACGTGCATCTTCAGCTCAATCACTTATCAAACAGATAGTGGTTTACGAGATTTTCCAGCAGTTCCTGGTGCCCGCTCTGGTGCTGCGGCGCCAGCTGCTGTTGTTCAGCGTACTTCGCAATTTCCGCCAGCGATAACTGACCTTTCAAGATTTGCTGGCCCAGCTCACTGTTCCAGCCGCTGTAACGCTTCGCTACGCGTTTATCCAGCTCGCCGTCTTCAATCATACGAGCCGCCACTTTCAGCGCCAGCGCCATGGTGTCCATCGCGCCAATGTGGCCGTAGAACAGATCGTATTTGTCGGTGCTCTGACGACGCACCTTGGCGTCAAAGTTCAGGCCGCCGGTGGTGAAACCGCCCGCTTTGACGATTTCGTACATCACCAGCGCATTCTCTTCCACGCTGTTCGGGAACTGATCGGTGTCCCAGCCCAGCTGTGCATCGCCACGGTTCGCATCGACAGAGCCGAAAATACCCAGCGCAATGGCAGACGCGATCTCATGATGGAAAGAGTGGCCCGCCAGCGTGGCGTGGTTGGCTTCAATGTTCACTTTGATCTCTTTTTCCAGACCGAACTGCTTCAGGAAGCCATACACCGTCGCCACGTCGTAGTCATACTGGTGCTTGGTTGGTTCCTGCGGTTTCGGCTCAATCAGCAGCGTGCCGCGGAAGCCGATTTTGTGCTTATGGTCGACAACCATCTGCATAAAGCGGCCAATCTGCTCGCGCTCCTGACGCAGGTCGGTGTTCAGCAGCGTTTCATAACCTTCACGGCCACCCCACAGGACATAGTTCTCGCCACCCAACTGATGCGTAGCGTTCATTGCCGTCACCACCTGCGTGGCTGCCCAGCTAAACACTTCCGGATCCGGATTGGTTGCCGCGCCCGCGCCGTAGCGTGGGTTGGTGAAGCAGTTTGCCGTGCCCCAGAGCAGCTTCACGCCGCTTTGCTGCTGTTTCGCCGCCAGTACATCCACCATCTGCGCAAAATTGTTCAGATACTCTTTCAGCGACGCGCCTTCCGGCGACACGTCCACGTCATGGAAGCAGTAGTACGGCACGTTCAGCTTGTGGAAGAACTCAAACGCCACATCGGCTTTGCGCTTTGCCAGCTCAATGGCCTCACCCGGCTGCTGCCACGGGCGGTCAAAGGAACCCACGCCGAACATATCGGCGCCGTTCCAGCAGAAGGTATGCCAGTAACAGGCGGCAAAGCGCAGATGATCTTCCATACGCTTACCCAGCACCAGCTCATCCGGGTTGTAGTGACGAAATGCTAAAGGATTGGTCGTTTTTGGGCCTTCGTAACGAACACGATCGAGTTGGTCGAAATAAGCTTGCATATTGAGCTCCATAATCAGGGTATGCGGCGAGTCGTTGATACAGGAGTAATAGTGAATAGACATTTTGGGTTGCTCAATTACGTTATTTCACACTGCTATTGAGAGAATGCACAACTGTGCGCTGGCTCGCAAAATAATGCGCAGACAAACTATTTTTCGGCGCGTATTCCAGAATCAAATGTAATTAAGACGTTACGTATTTTAAAATCCGATCGCGGTCATAAATTCAGAAATAAACCAAATATCATAATGAGAAGATAAAAATCTGTAATTGCCAGCCCGCCTTTCCGCGTTAAAAATTTGCTGCGTCTCAGTAGTGAATGTTTCTTTTATCTCAGCAACACATACCCCTACAAAAAGGCCTAATAATTATGAAGATAAAGAACCTGACTCTAACGCTCTGCACTACGCTTCTCCTTGCAAGCTTTGCAGGACATGCCAAAGAGGTCAAAATTGGCATGGCGATTGACGACCTGCGCCTGGAGCGCTGGCAAAAAGATCGCGATATTTTTGTGAAGAAAGCAGAATCTCTCGGCGCAAGCGTGTTTGTTCAGTCGGCTAACGGCAACGAAGAAACACAAATGTCGCAGATCGAGAATATGATCAACCGTGGCGTCGATGTTCTGGTCATTATCCCCTATAACGGCCAGGTATTAAGTAACGTGGTGAAAGAAGCCAAACAGGAAGGCATAAAAGTCCTGGCCTATGACCGCATGATTAATAATGCGGATATTGATTATTATATTTCGTTCGACAATGAAAAAGTCGGGGAATTACAGGCGCAAAGCCTGATCGACAAAGTGCCTCAGGGCAATTATTTCCTGATGGGCGGCTCTCCGGTAGATAACAACGCCAAACTGTTCCGCGAAGGGCAAATGAAAGTCCTTAAGCCGTACATCGACAACGGGAAAATTAAAGTGGTTGGCGATCAGTGGGCCGACGGCTGGCTGCCAGAAAACGCGCTGAAAATTATGGAAAACGCGCTGACGGCCAACAACAACAAAATTGATGCGGTTGTGGCCTCCAACGATGCCACTGCAGGCGGGGCTATCCAGGCCCTGAGCGCACAGGGGCTGGCCGGAAAAGTCGCCATTTCAGGACAGGATGCCGATCTCGCTGGCGTAAAACGCATTATCGCAGGCACCCAAACCATGACGGTCTACAAACCGATTACCCAACTGGCCAATACGGCGGCGGAAATCGCCGTGGAGCTGGGCAATGGCAAACAACCTAAAGCAGACGCAACGCTGAATAACGGCCTGAAAGACGTTCCGGCGCGCCTGCTCACGCCGATTGAAGTCAACAAAGAGAACATTGACGCCACCGTGGTTAAAGACGGTTTCCACAAGAAGAGCGAACTGTAATCCGGCGCGGCCCCTGCTCTGCGGGGGCGCATCACGTTGTACTGTTCTTCCCTCGGGCTATGTGGAGCGGTTATGCCTTATTTACTTGAAATGAAAAGCATCACCAAACGCTTCGGCACGGTGAAAGCCGTCGACAACGTCAGCCTCCGGTTGAATCCCGGCGAAGTGGTTTCGCTGTGCGGCGAGAACGGCTCGGGCAAGTCGACGCTGATGAAAGTGCTGTGCGGGATCTACCCACACGGCAGCTACGAAGGCGAAATCGTCTTTGCCGGTGAAGTTATCCAGGCGACACACATCCGCGATACCGAACGCAAAGGCATCGCCATCATCCACCAGGAGCTGGCACTGGTGAAGCATCTCACCGTGCTGGAGAACATCTTCCTGGGGGCCGAAATTTCCCACCGCGGCGTGCTGGATTACGACACCATGACGCTCCGCTGCGAAAAGCTGCTGGCGCAGGTTAGCCTCAACATTTCACCGGACACCCGCGTGGGGGATCTGGGCCTGGGGCAACAGCAGCTGGTCGAAATAGCGAAAGCGCTTAATAAACAGGTCAGGCTGCTGATCCTTGATGAGCCCACGGCCTCGCTCACCGAACAGGAAACCGCGGTTCTGCTCAACATCATCCGCGATCTGCAAAACCACGGCATCGCCTGTATCTACATTTCGCACAAGCTGAACGAGGTCAAAGCCATTTCGGACACCATCTGCGTGATCCGCGACGGGCAGCACATCGGCACGCGTGAAGCCGCCGGGATGAGCGAAGATGACATCATCACCATGATGGTGGGCCGCGAGCTGACGGCGCTCTACCCGAATGAGCCTCACGCTAAGGGCGATGAAGTGCTGCGCGTGGAAAACCTGACCGCGTGGCACCCCGTTAACCGCCACATCAAGCGCGTCAATAACGTCTCGTTTTCTCTTCACAGCGGTGAAATTCTTGGGATTGCCGGCCTCGTCGGTGCCGGGCGCACCGAAGCCGTACAGTGCCTGTTTGGCGTGTGGCCGGGGCGCTGGGAGGGCACGGTTTATATCGACGGCCAGCCGGTGAAAATCGACAACTGCCAGCAGGCGATTGCCCACGGCATTGCCATGGTGCCGGAAGATCGTAAGAAAGACGGCATCGTACCGGTGATGGCGGTGGGTAAAAACATTACGCTTGCGGCACTCGATCGGTTCTCCGGCGCGCTGAGCAGCCTGGACGACGCCGCCGAGCAGCAGTGCATCCTCCAGTCGCTTGCCCGGCTGAAGGTCAAAACCTCCTCGCCGGAACTGGCGATAGGCCGCCTGAGCGGGGGGAATCAGCAGAAGGCGATTCTGGCGCGCTGCCTGCTTCTCAATCCACGCATATTAATTCTTGATGAGCCAACGCGCGGGATTGATATCGGTGCCAAATATGAAATCTACAAACTGATTAATCAGCTTGTACAGCAAGGGATTGCCGTCATTGTCATTTCGTCTGAGTTACCCGAAGTGCTCGGCCTGAGCGACCGCGTGCTGGTCATGCACGAGGGAAAACTGAAAGCCAACCTGATTAACCAGAACCTGACGCAGGAGCAGGTGATGGAAGCCGCTTTAAGGAGCGAACGTCATGTCGAAAAGCAATCCGTCTGATATCAAAGTCGCTGTTCCGACGCCCGGTGCGTTCGCGGGGCTAAAAGCGCTTAACCTGCAGGTTTTCGTGATGATCGCTGCCATTATCGTCATCATGCTGTTCTTTACCTGGATGACCGATGGCTCGTACTTAAGCGCGCGTAACGTCTCCAACCTGCTCCGCCAGACCGCCATCACCGGCATCCTGGCCGTGGGCATGGTGTTCGTGATTATCTCCGCGGAGATCGACCTGTCGGTCGGGTCGATGATGGGTCTCCTCGGCGGCGTGGCGGCGATTTTTGACGTCTGGCTCGGCTGGCCGCTGCCGCTGACCGTGGCGGTCACACTGGTGCTGGGTCTGGTACTGGGTGCCTGGAACGGCTGGTGGGTTGCCTACCGTAAGGTGCCATCGTTCATTGTCACCCTGGCGGGGATGCTGGCCTTTCGCGGGATCTTAATCGGCATCACCAACGGCACCACCGTCTCCCCGACCAGTGCAGCCATGTCGCAGATTGGCCAGAGTTACCTCTCGGATAGCGTGGGCTTTACCCTCGGTGTGGTGGGGTTGCTGGGGTTTGTCGCGTGGCAGTGGCGTGGACGCATGCGCCGTCAGGCGCTGGGGCTGGCTTCTCCAGCGTCAACGTCGGTGGTGGGGCGTCAGGCGCTCACGGCGGTCATTGTTCTGGGCGCCATCTGGCTTTTAAACGACTATCGCGGTGTCCCGACCCCCGTCCTGCTGCTGGCGCTTTTACTGCTGGCCGGTATGTTTATGGCGACGCGCACCGCGTTTGGCCGCCGTATTTATGCCATTGGCGGCAACCTTGAAGCTGCCCGTCTCTCGGGTATCAATGTCGAACGTACCAAGCTGGCGGTTTTCGCCATTAATGGCCTGATGGTCGCTATCGCCGGGCTGATCCTCAGCTCGCGTCTGGGCGCCGGCTCGCCCTCCGCCGGTAACATCGCCGAGCTGGATGCTATCGCCGCCTGCGTCATTGGCGGCACCAGCCTCGCTGGGGGTATCGGTAGCGTGGCGGGCGCGGTCATGGGGGCATTTATCATGGCGTCGTTGGATAACGGGATGAGTATGATGGACGTCCCGACGTTTTGGCAGTATATCGTCAAGGGGGCCATTCTTTTACTGGCAGTCTGGATGGACTCGGCCACCAAGCGACGGGCCTGATAACCGTATTGTGACTTAATTGGGAAGTGAGCCATGTTTGAAAAGCGTCACCGCATTACGTTGTTATTCAATGCCAATAAAGCCTACGACCGTCAGGTGGTGGAAGGTGTTGGTGAATATTTGCAGGCGTCGCAATCTGAATGGGATATTTTTATTGAAGAAGATTTTCGCACCCGTCTGGAGAACATCAAAGACTGGCTGGGCGATGGCGTCATCGCCGACTATGACGATCCCGTCATCGAACAGCTGCTGACCGACGTCGACGTCCCGATTGTGGGCGTCGGCGGCTCCTACCATGCGCCCGAACACTATCCGCCGGTCCATTATATTGCCACCGATAACCATGCCCTGGTCGAGGCTGCCTTTCTTCATTTAAAAGAGAAAGGCGTCCATCGCTTCGCGTTTTATGGTTTACCGGCCACCAGCGGCAAGCGCTGGGCCGTCGAACGAGAGCACGCGTTTTGCCAGCTGGTCGCGCAGGAAAAATACCGTGGCGTGGTCTATCAGGGGCTGGAGACCGCGCCGGAAAACTGGCAGCACGCGCAAAACCGCCTGGCGGACTGGCTGCAAACGCTGCCGCCGCAAACCGGTATTATCGCCGTGACGGACGCTCGCGCGCGGCACGTGCTGCAGGTCTGCGAACACTTACACATTCCGGTGCCCGAAAAGCTGTGCGTGATTGGCATTGATAACGAAGAACTGACCCGCTATCTGTCTCGCGTGGCGCTCTCCTCCGTTGCTCAGGGCACGCGTCAGATGGGCTATCAGGCGGCGAAGCTGCTGCATCGTCTGCTCGATAAAGAATCTCTGCCGCTTCAGCGTTTGCTTGTGCCTCCTGTCCGCGTCGTGGAACGTCGCTCAACCGATTATCGCTCCTTAAGCGACCCGGCCGTCATTCAGGCCATGCACTACATTCGCAACCACGCCTGCAAAGGGATAAAGGTCGATCAGGTGCTGGATTCGGTGGGCATTTCGCGTTCGAATCTGGAGAAGCGTTTTAAAGAAGAGGTGGGCGAAACCATTCATGCCGTCATCCATGCTGAAAAGCTGGAGAAAGCACGCAGCCTGCTCATTTCCACGTCGCTGTCGATCAACGAAATCTCGCAGATGTGCGGTTACCCGTCTCTGCAATACTTCTATTCGGTGTTCCGCAAAGAGTATGACACCACGCCGAAGGAGTATCGGGATCGCCACAGCGAGGTGTTGATATAGAAAAGAAAACGCCTTCCAGTGGAAGGCGTTTTTTTTGAGATTACATATGGGCGGCGATTAAGCGCTGGTTATCCTGGTACATGGCGAACAGATAGTTGTTATAGCTCTGTCCCTTTGTCGAATAACCTTTCAGCTTGTGGATCATCGTACTGGCCGTCACTTCCTGGTCCGCTTTACGCAGCTGAGCGCGTGATTTACGGAACGATGAGTAGGCCGGGTGCGTGTTCAGATTCACCACATAGGCGCTGACGGAATCTTTCACAGATTCAAACTGCGAATAGCCTTTCACCTTGCCAGGGGCATTATTACAACGACCTTTCACACATTTCATGCCGAAAAGGTTGTTGTTGCTACGCGCGAGCTTAGAAGTACCCCAGCCGCTTTCGGCAGCAGCCATGGTCGCAACCATGCTGCCCGGGATGATATCCACACGCTCAAGGAGAGCATTCCACGGCACACGACGCGTGTTACCGTTCCAGCTCAGCTTATAGCGCCTCGTGATATCTTTCAGACGCGCGCGCTCTGACGGCGACCAGCGGCTATCGTACTGCTTGGAAATCAGCCAGTTACGATCCGCAGTAATCGCGGCATTTTGACTCGTGATGTAAGGCATTACCGTCCGGAGAAACGCTTTTTTCCTTGGTGTTCCGGAAGGGTATTTTCGCAAATCAGGAAGTGAACTACTCTTTGCACTATTGCGAGAATACTCTTGTTTACTGCTAACCTTACTACTTGTCGTTTTTATTACGTGGGCTTTCTTACTCGTTGTATCCGTGTGCGTCTTCGCAAGCACCTCACCCGAAAATGCCGTGGTGAGTAACATGAGTATCGCAGCCCCATATCGTCGAATGGGAGTCGATATCATTAGGTCTCCTGGTCGGATGTAATCATCCCAACACCTTATTTTTTTCACAAATTTGAGAGCGGAATCTCAAATCATATCAAAAATAGACTTCAAGAGCACGTATAGAAATAGTCCAATTCTGAAACTATGTCACCTGAAACTTGCTCATAAAAACATCATTCCACAAAAACTGTGTGCGCTATCGCAGATAACTGCCTAATTTTGCGCGAGATCACTCATCCTCACGCTTCCTCCCGGCAGAAAGCGACAGGGGATGAGTTTTTGCCCCTCGCCTGATGGCACACTGGTCAAAAATGCCGCGACAGGAAAAAGGAATGAAACGTACCGCATTAGCCTTTCTGATGTTACC
Organism: Enterobacter sp. E20; assembly: GCF_000801755.2. Taxonomy (NCBI): domain Bacteria; kingdom Pseudomonadati; phylum Pseudomonadota; class Gammaproteobacteria; order Enterobacterales; family Enterobacteriaceae; genus Enterobacter; species Enterobacter sp. E20. The sequence goes on along the minus strand of NZ_CP012999.1, from coordinate 164,426 downwards.
CGCACTGGCGCATGCCGACTGGTCATCGCCGGGGTTTAGCGCATTTAGCGCCGAAGGCACCGGGGTCTTCACCAGCCAGGCAAAGCTTGCGAAGGGTACGCGTCCTCTGACGCTAAGTTTTGACAAGACGTGCTGGCAGCCTGCGGACGCGATAAAACTCAATGAGATGCTGTCGCTCAAGCCCTGTGACGGCACGCCGCCGCAGTGGCGTCTTTTCCGCGACGGTGACTACCAGATGCGGATTGATACTCGCTCCGGCACGCCCACTCTGCTGCTGACGATTCAGAGTGCCGCAGAACAGCCGGTTGCAAACGTCATCCGCCAGTGTCCGAAGTGGGACGGTAAACCGCTGTCGCTGGACGTCAGCAGTACCTTCCCGGAAGGCTCCGTGGTGCGCGACTACTACAGTAAACACACGGCGACGGTGCAGAATGGAAAAATAACCCTGCAGCCAGCCGCCAGCAGTAACGGCCTGCTGCTGCTTGAGCGCGCCGAGACCGACAAGCCTGCGCCGTTTAGCTGGCAAAACGCCACCGTCTATTTTGTGCTGACCGACCGTTATGTGAATGGTGACCCGGGCAACGACAACAGCTACGGTCGTCATAAAGACGGTATGCAGGAGATTGGCACCTTCCACGGCGGGGATCTCAAAGGACTTGCCGGCAAGCTCGATTATTTACAGCAGCTGGGAGTGAACGCACTCTGGATAAGCTCTCCGCTTGAGCAGATCCACGGCTGGGTAGGCGGTGGCACAAAGGGGGATTTCCCGCATTACGCCTATCACGGCTACTACACCCAGGACTGGACGAAGCTCGACGCCAACATGGGCACCGAAGATGATTTACGCCATCTTGTCGACGAAGCGCACAAGCGCGGGATCCGCGTTCTGTTTGATATCGTCATGAACCACGTTGGCTATGCCACGCTGGCAGACATGCAGGAATTTCAGTTTGGTGCCCTGTACCTTCAGGGGGATGAGCTGAAAAAGACGCTGGGAGAACGCTGGACGGACTGGAAGCCGGGCGCGGGCCAAAGCTGGCACAGCTTTAACGACTACATCAACTTTAGCGACAAAGCCGCATGGGAGAAATGGTGGGGCAAGAAATGGATCCGCACGGACATCGGCGATTACGACAACCCCGGCTTCGACGATTTGACCATGTCGCTGGCATTTCTGCCGGATCTGAAAACGGAATCCACGACGCTTTCCGGATTGCCAAACTTTTACCAACACAAGCCCGACACCCACGCGAAGGCCATCCCGGGATATACCCCGCGCGATTATCTGACCCACTGGCTCAGCCAGTGGGTACGTGACTACGGCATCGACGGTTTCCGGGTGGATACGGCGAAACACGTTGAGCTTGCGGCCTGGCAACAGCTGAAAGACCAGGCAAGTCAGGCGCTGGCCGCCTGGAAAGGGGCGAACCCGGACAAAAAGCTCGACAACGCACCGTTCTGGATGACCGGGGAGTCCTGGGGCCACGGGGTGATGCAAAGCGATTATTACCGCCACGGTTTTGATGCGATGATCAACTTTGACTATCAGGAGCAGGCGGTAAAAGCGGTGGATTGTCTGGCCGATATGGATCTCACCTGGCAGCAGATGGCGGAAAAGCTGCAAAGCTTCAACGTGCTGAGCTATCTCTCATCACACGATACGCGTCTGTTCCGCGAAGGGGGCCAGCGCGCGGCGGAGCTGCTTCTGCTGGCTCCGGGTAGCGTACAAATCTATTACGGTGATGAATCCGAGCGTCCGTTCGGTCCGACGGGTTCTGACCCATTACAGGGCACCCGGTCAGATATGAACTGGCAGGACGTCACGGGCAAGCAGGCCCTAACCGTCGCCCACTGGCAAACGCTGGGCCAGTTCCGCGCCCGCCATCCGGCGATTGGTGAAGGCAAGCAAACCACGCTGTCGCTGAACGAGGGGTATGGATTCGTGCGCGAGCATAATGACGATAAGGTGATGGTGGTATGGGCAGGTAATCAATAACGGCACATTCCAGTTCCCTCTCCCTGTGGGAGAGGGTTAGGGTTGGGGAAACCCACCAGAACTATTCACTACACAAATACACTTCCGCCCTATAAAACAACAAATCCGACCACATCACCCGATTTGCACCAGCACGGTGCTAGCGTTATGGTTACCCACTTTCAAAATAAGCTCGACAGATCACCTGCTATGACGTTTTCACTTTTCGGCGACAAATTTACCCGCCATTCAGGCATTACTCGCCTGATGGAGGATCTCAACGACGGGCTGCGCACACCGGGCGCAATCATGCTCGGCGGTGGAAACCCGGCTCAAATCCCGGAGATGAATACCTATTTCCAGACGCTGCTCGCTCAGATGCTGGAAAGCGGCAAAGCAACCGATGCGCTTTGCAATTACGACGGCCCGCAGGGTAAAACCGAACTGCTGGCACTCCTCGCCGAAATGCTGCGTGACGAGCTGGGTTGGGATATCGAACCACAGAATATTGCACTAACAAACGGCAGTCAGAGCGCATTTTTCTACTTGTTTAACCTGTTCGCAGGGCGTCGCGCCGACGGCACCACCAAAAAAGTGCTGTTCCCGCTGGCACCGGAGTATATCGGCTACGCCGATTCCGGCCTGGAAGAGGATCTGTTCGTCTCTGCGCGCCCGAACATCGAGCTGCTGCCGGAAGGCCAGTTCAAATATCACGTCGATTTTGAACACCTGCATATTGGTGAAGAGACGGGCATGATCTGCGTATCGCGCCCGACTAACCCAACGGGCAACGTGATCACCGACGACGAACTGATGAAGCTGGATGCGCTGGCGAATCAGCACGGTATTCCGCTGGTGATCGATAACGCCTACGGCGTGCCGTTCCCGGGCATTATCTTCAGCGAAGCACGACCGCTGTGGAACCCGAACATTGTCCTGTGCATGAGCCTCTCTAAGCTGGGTCTGCCGGGCAGCCGCTGCGGCATCATCATCGCCAACGAGAAAATCATCACCGCCATTACCAATATGAACGGCATTATCAGCCTTTCACCGGGCGGCATTGGCCCGGCGATGATGTGCGAAATGATTAAGCGCAACGACCTGCTGCGTCTGTCGAATGACGTGATCAAGCCATTCTATTACCAGCGCGTTCAGGAGACGATTGCGATACTTCGCCGCTATTTGCCGGAAGAACGCTGCCTGATCCACAAACCTGAAGGAGCAATTTTCCTGTGGCTGTGGTTTAAGGATTTGCCTATCACCACCGAACTGCTCTACCAGCGCCTGAAAAAGCGCGGCGTGCTGATGGTACCGGGCGATTATTTCTTCCCGGGACTGGATAAGCCGTGGCCGCATACGCACCAGTGCATGCGCATGAACTACGTACCCGATCCGGAAAAAATCGAAGCGGGTGTTAAAATTCTCGCCGAAGAAATTGAAAAAGCCTGGCGCGAAGGCAATTGTTAAATATTAAGGCTCTTCGGATGAAGAGCCTTATTTTTACGTGATCTATATATTTTATAAAGGATATATCCTTCTGCTTTATTTCCCTATTATTTAAAGGGATTGTTTAGGATAATTCCTGTTGTTTTAATGGCACTATAGTAATTCAAAAATAATTAAGTAAACGTTAAATAATAACTTAATTAACTCATTGTTATATAAGATTTAAAACAAACAGCGCTGGTAAAAAAATATCCTCGGAGCGAGTCTGTGTGCATTTTTAAAATACTGCATATACTCACTAATACGCCGCTCGGCGTTCTATTGCGTGGAGTATTTTTATGCTACCTAATAATGCTAGTCGCATCAGCGTAATTGCTGCTGCGGTACTGCTCGCGTTCTCTCTTTCTGCCTGCAGTGGAAGCGGTGGCGGATCTCACTCAACAGCCAAAAATAACCCTGCAACCGGAAGTAATACCGGCTCGGGTGATGGAAGTGGCACAACGGCTAACAATGGTGGTTCAGGCAGTAACGGATCTGGCTCAGGTTCAGGGACAGGCTCGGGCTCAGGCTCAGGAACGGGAACCGGAGGTAACGGCAGCGGAGGAACCGGAACGGGCAGTGGCGGCACAACCACTGCAGGCGTGAATACTGTGCTGGGTGATGCCGGTAAAACGGTGACCAGCGTCGGCTCTACGGTGGACAGTCTGGGAAGCCAGATCCCAACAAATAATCCTGTCACATCAACCGTTTCAACCACCGTCAGCGGTGTTGGCAGCGCCGTCTCTACCGTGGGGACAGGCGTCACCTCCGGCATTGGCGATCCGGGCAACGCGAACGGTGTTGGTACGACGGTTCAGGGCGTGACCACGTCGGTCACCTCATTGGGCAATACCGTCTCTACGGTAGGCACGGGCCTGGCAAGTTCGACATCGGGAACACCGGTTAGCGGCGTAACAGGCCTGACGGGCAGCGTTGTAAACAGTACCGGGCAGTTAGTCAGTAACACCGGCACAGGTTTAACCAACACGGTCAGTAGCCCTGCGGTAGCTCAGGTAACGACCGATACCACGACTGTGGTGAACAAGACGCTGGGCGGTGTACAAGGCGTGACGCAAAGCGTGGGCACCACAACAGGTCTGGGTACTCCGGTCAACGGCCTGCTGACGCAGGTAGGAAACACCGTGAGCGGCGTAGGTACCAACGTTAGCAGCAGTAATAGCGGGCTTAGCGGCGTAGGTCAGGTCGTTCAAAACGTCGGCCAGACGGTGACGGATACCGGTACGCTAGTGAAACCCGCCACCTCGACGACCGGAGGAGGATCAGGCTCTCTCACAGCTAATGCAAATGTGGCGGCCACGAACAACAGCCTGGGTGCGACGGTCAATACAACCCTCAATACCCTGACGTCGGGCGTTACCGCCAGCACAACAACACGTTAACCACCGGTCTACTGACGCCAAAACAGTAAAACGGTTATTGCCTTTCTGCGCCCCTGCTTCAGGGGCGCTTCGTACAGCGACACTCCCCCTAACCGGGAATGATGAACAGGGATAGCGCGATGAAAAACCATTTCCTTTTTTCGCTGACGGGGCTGGTTGTGTTGAGCATGGCCCGCGCCGATACACTGCCCTCTATTATTAACCCTGATAACCCGGCGCAAGTTTCTCGCAACGTTGCCCCAGAACAGACTGAGACCGTCCCACAGCCGAAAGTCAAAATAGAAAAACCGCAGTCAACGCTGACGCCTGAAACGCCCATTACCATTCGTCACATTCAGTTTATTGGCGGCACGCGTTATCCCTTGCAGGAATTACTTAACCCCTTCAGGCCTTACGCCGGAAAAACCGTGCCGCTAAAAACGCTTACGGGGCTGGTAAATGATATTACGGCGCGCTACAAGGCCGACGGTTTTCCGCTCTCTTATGCCTGGCTGCCCGATAATAATTTCCAGCAGGGAAATATTAAAATTGTCCTGGTCGAAGGGTACGTTGCGCACAGCGACATAACCAGTAACAACCCCAATATCGCCGCGCGCCTTAAACGCTTGTCAGAAAAAATCATGGCGGAAAAACCGCTGTCTCAGGATACGTTCGATCGCTATAGCCAGCTGATGACCCGCACCCCGAACGTTCCGGTCACGGCCAACGCGCAGCTGCCAACCAATATCTATGGCGCGGCGGCGATGCAGATAACCGGTAATGAGGAGCGAAGCTGGAATATCGCCTCCACGATCGACACCCGTAAAGGGCAAGATTTAATGATGCTGAACGGGACGCTCAGCAACCTGACAAGCTATGGCGATCAGCTTGGCGTGGCTACGCTTATACCATTGGATAGCAACACGCGAAAAAACTATGTGGGTCTGAACTGGCAGCAGTTTTTAAACGATGAAGGGCTGACGATGCAGATCAAAGGCAGCTATTACCGTGAAAATCCGCGGGATTTTTCCCCCCTGCTCACTTTGCCCAATAATATTCAGGTCGATTCGAAGCAAAAAACAACGCAATACAACGGCGGCGTCGCGTTTGGCTATCCATTGCTGCTGACGCAAAAATCACAAATTAATCTGACCAGCGGTTTTGATTATACCGACCGCCGGGATGACTATGCCCTGCAGGCCAGACTGCAGGGCAAAACCTACAGTCTGGACTCCGTCAACCAACACGCGCGTTATCCGGCGCTGGAAGTGGGTATCAATGGTGCACATCAATTCACAACCGCCAGCATCAGCGGCAGACTCAACGTACGACAGGGTATTGATGCGTTGGGTGCCGATATCGTCTCAACGCCTAAACCCGATATTAATTTTACGCTCACAAAAAGCTATTTAGACGCAGCCTGGCTGTTTGCCGATAAATGGCGGCTATCAACATCCTGGGAGGGAGACTGGTCAAATAACACGTTGCCAGAGCCCGAACGCGTTAGCTTCGGTGCCCAGCGCTTTGGCCGTGGATATCAGGACAGTGAAGCAAGCGGTGATTACGGCTATGGCGGGCAGGTAGAACTGCGCTATATCAAGATGCGAAAAGAGAGCACCTGGCTTGCCACCGTCCAACCCTATATCCTGGCCGATACCGCGCAAACCTGGTTTAACACGTCCGGTTTGCCTCATCAGCGGCTCGGGTCAGTGGCTGCCGGGGTGATGATAGGCGATACGCGCCACTATAGCGTCACGGTTGAGGCGGCAAGACCCGTCGGGGATGTTCCGACAGACAGTCGCAACAGGGACTGGCGCTACAGTCTGACGTTTACGTGGAATTTCAATAAAATGCAGTAAGCTTTTCAGCCCGAATCCTGGCAGGGTCAACGCAGCGCAACGCGTGGGTTGGACAGGCCTCCACGCAGGCCGGTCCGCCTTCGCGATGCAGGCATAAATCACATTTCAGCGCCTGCGCCTTATTTCCCTCCAGGCGCACCTGCATCGCCCCAAACGGACATGCCACCACACAGCTTTTGCACCCAATGCAGCGCGTCTGCTCAACGAGCCAGGCTCCCGTCGTACGGCTGATGGCATGGGTTGGACAGACGTTAGCACACGGCGCGTCCTCGCACTGATGGCAACCCACTGCCGTAGTGTATGAACTTCCCTTAACCACCCGAAGGCGGGGCGAAAAGGCATTAGCGGAGACGGCGTCCTGATGCGACACCGCGCAGGCCACTTCGCAGGTGCGGCACCCAATGCATTTTTCCGCATCCGCCATGATAAATCGGTTCATGTGTTACGCCTCGCGTGCATTAAAAGCCGGTTCTTTTGAGATAGCCGCTCGCACTACCGTCGAAGTCAGAACGAATGTAAGCCGGATAAAACATAACGACTCCTGATATCCGTGCTTAATTCCCGCCTTTCGCCAAATCCGGACGAGAGTGCCCGGTTTGATTTTCTTTAAGCATGATACACATGATGCACACCTTTATTGATGGCGCAGATCGCATTAGCGTATCAGGAATATTAATGAGGAAGCCATGACGGGAAGGGAAAACGGGAGATCGGTACTCTCAAATATGCCCGGCGGCGCTTCGCTTGCACGGGCCTACGTAAAACTGCGATGGCTGTCCATGTAGGCCGGGTATGGCGAAGCCGCCACCCGGCTTTAGCGCATCAGAAACGCCAGGTCAGACCGGTCATCAGCGCGAAGCTGTCGTCGCGGTCGATCATCGGGCTGTTCTTCACGTCGTCAGGCAATACGGTGTAGACCGCGCTGGCGTTAAGATACAGCTTCTGGGTTAACTGATATTTGGCCGCCAGGCCAACGTATGGCGTCCAGCTGTCACCGGCGGTGTATTCATCCAGACCTGAGCGGCGAGACTCGCTGTCGGATACGCCGTAGTAGTAGTCGTTATAGCTTTCGTCGCTATAGAAAATACCGACAGAGGGCGTCAGGGTCAGGCGTTCCATCCTGATTGGACGGAAGTATGAAACCTCGCCGATCATACCGCCGCTTTCATCCGTGGCATCGCCCGAGACCGCCACTTTCAGCGAACCCCAGCTTTCGTGGCGGTAGTACGCGCCGCCGAGGAAGGCAGAAGCTTTACGCTCATCAAGCTTTTTCATCTGATGGTCGTCGTTGTCATCAGGATCGAAATGCAGCGGCATCCACGATGCGGTCAGGCTGAGTTCATTTTTTGCGTCTTTCCACAGGATCCATCCGCCCGTGGTCTGGCGAACATAAAAGCTATCGCCTTCGTAGCTAATTAACGGTACTGCGGTAGTATTTTCGTTATAGCCTTTGTAAGGAGACTCATTAAATACAGCCCCCGCTCCTAGTGAAAAGTCACCGGCCATTGCTGAGGATGTTGCAAATAACGTGGCAGCGATGAGTAAATTGTATTTAATAGTCATTACATGTAATCCATTAAAATGCCAAACAAGCGAGGCGCATAATAATGGTTACAAATTTGCCAATGCAACGCTGCGGTTTATATAATATTATATACAAAATCATATAGATGGGTGTGCATGATGAATAAATTACAGCTAAAGCCGCGCGAGTTAAAAATTATATCCGTCATCGCAGCCACCCACAGCATTGGTGATGCCGCCGCCCTGCTGGGCATGGCGCAGGCCAACGTCAGTAAATATCTGTCTGATTTTGAAACGCGGGTTGGACTCAAGGTTTTTGAGCGCACCACGCGGCAGCTGGCCCTGACCCAGTTTGGGGAAGCGTTACTCCCGTACATTGATGCCACGCTGGATAAGAACAGTCAACTCGTTAATTTTATTGCTGATTATAAGCATGAAAAGCGCGGAAAGGTCACGATCTATGCCCCTACAGGTATCGTAACCTATCTCGCGCGCCACGTGATCCATCAGATAGAAGATATCGGTGACATCCGCATCTCCCTGAAAACCTATAACCTGGATCGGAATGAATATTCAGAAGGCGTTTCCTTTCCGGATGACTGCGACATTTTAATTACCTATGCGCCGCCGAAAGACGAAAGTCTGGTTGCCAGCGTGTTAACAAAATATTCTGTTACGGCATTCGCTACCCTGGAATATTTAAATAAACACCCCTTAACGGGACCTGAAGGTTTAATTAATCACTCCTGTATTCTCATTGATTCCATGCTGATCGATGATGCAAACATCTGGCGTTTCCGCGTACACGGCAGTGATAGCGTGCATGACTACCGGGTGACCGGTAATTATATTTGCGACAATACGCAGACGGCCCTGGAGCTGGCAAGAAATAATCTTGGGATTGTTTTTGCGCCAAAAGAGAGTCTGAAAAAAGAATTAACGCAAGGGATGCTGGTTCCCTGCTTCCCGCATCAGGAAGAGTGGTGGCTCGATCTGACGGCCATCTTCCGCAAACGCGAATACCAGCCCTGGCGCGTGCAATACGTTCTGGATGGCGTTCTGAACTGCCTGCGCCAGCAAATTGCTCAGGCCGCCCATGGACGGCCTGAGCTGGGCGATTAGAACAGCCCCAGCGGTTTATCGGAGTAGCTGACCAGCAAACATTTCGTCTGCTGATAATGCTCCAGCATCATCTTATGGGTTTCACGCCCGATGCCCGATTGCTTATAACCGCCAAATGCCGCGTGCGCCGGATAGGCGTGGTAACAGTTGGTCCAGACGCGCCCGGCCTGAATACCTCTGCCCATTTTATAGGCCAGATTACCGTTGCGGCTCCAGACGCCGGCTCCCAGGCCATACGGCGTGTCGTTGGCAATCTCCAGCGCCTCCTCCATCGTTTTGAAGGTGGTCACGGCCAGCACCGGTCCGAAAATTTCCTCCTGGAAGACGCGCATGTTGTTCTGACCGAACAGGATCGTTGGCTCCAGGTAATACCCTTCCTGCAGATCCCCGCCGAGCACCTTACGGCGACCGCCCGTCAGAATATCCGCCCCCTCTTTCTTGCCGATATCGATGTAGTTGAGGATGGTTTCCAGCTGTCCGTGCGAAACCTGCGCCCCCATCTGCGTAACGTTATCGAGCGGGTTACCGCTGCGGATAGACTCGACGCGGCGAATGGCCCGCTCCATAAAGCGCTCATAGATGGACTCCTGCACCAGCGCACGGCTTGGGCAGGTGCAGACTTCGCCCTGGTTAAACGCAAACAGCGCAAACCCTTCCAGGGCTTTATCGAAGAAGGCATCCTCTTCCTCCATCACGTCCGCGAAGAAGATGTTCGGGGATTTCCCACCCAGCTCCAGGGTCACCGGAATGATGTTCTGCGTGGCGTACTGCATAATCTGCTGGCCCACTTCCGTCGACCCGGTAAACGCCACTTTAGCGATTCGTTTCGAGGTAGCCAGATATTCCCCTATCTCACCGCCCGCACCGTTGACCACGTTAATCACGCCAGGCGGCAGAAGATCGCCAACGATTTCCATCAGCAGCAGCACCGAGAGCGGGGTCAGACGCGCCGGTTTAAGCACAATGCAGTTCCCGGCTGCCAGCGCGGGCGCCATTTTCCAGCTCGCCATCAGCAGCGGGAAGTTCCACGGAATAATTTGCCCGACGACGCCCAGCGGTTCGTGGAAGTGATACGCCACGGTGTCGCTGTCTACCTCGCTTATTCCGCCCTCCTGAGCGCGAATGCAGGAGGCAAAATAGCGAAAGTGGTCGATGGCCAGCGGCACGTCTGCCGCCATCGTTTCCCGGATCGGCTTGCCGTTATCCCAGGTTTCCGCCGTCGCCAGCAGCTCCAGATTCTGCTCCATCCGGTCAGCGATTTTAAACAAAATAGCCGCGCGGTCCTGAACGGAGGTATGGGCCCATTTATCTTTCGCTTTGTGCGCCGCATCCAGCGCCAGGTCGATATCACGCTTGCCGGAGCTGGCTATTTCGCACAGCGGCTGGCCGGTTACGGGGGTCAGGTTGGAATAGTATTCGCCGTCGACGGGAGCTACCCAGTCGCCGCCAATAAAGTTGTCATAACGAGGCTTCAGCTTGAGGGGAAAACCATACTCGCCGGGCTGGATACGCGATGAGGGAGGATTGTTTGTCATGACCGTCTCCTTGCTGTTGGTGTACATCAAGGGTAGTTCCGGCTGGCGATTTTCTCGCCAACCGGTAACGGCTTTACGACGGGGGTCACGGAGTTTCAGGAAATAATAACGAATCGCGCAATAAATGATCGTTACCGCGACGGCGGGTGAAGCCGATGCGGTTGAAATACTCCAGGATCTGAATCGCCAGCTTGCGGCCCACGTTCAGCCGGTCGCGGAAATCAGCTGCGCAGGTAGAGCCCCGCTCCTGATCCAGCTCGCGGATCAGGTTCGCAAACGCCACAATGCGATCGTTACGGTAATAACGATCTTTCACGATCGCGACTATCAGCCCCTGCTGCGCCGCATGGCGCAATACCTGACGCATCACCTGCTCGTCGGTATTCGTTTCGCGGGCCAGATCGCGAACCCACCACGGCTCATCGCCAAACAGCGAGGCCACTTTTTGCCATATAGCCTCTTGCTCAGCGGTGAACCCGGCCTTGTGATCCGGAAGATGCAGCCAGCCGTGGTGGCTTTTGATCGCCCCGCTTTCGCGCATGTTTTCAATCAGCAGCAGCACCAGCGCATCGTCTTCCATCGGCAGCGCCATGCGCCGCAGACGCTCACGGCCCGGGCCAGGCTCATACTGATGCTGTTCATGGTACGTTGCGAGCGTGTTCAGTATCTTACGCTGCCAGTTCGCAGCAACCGGGGCGTTTAGCAGACTGTTTCCAGCCTGAATAAAGCCCGGCTGTTGAGCCAGCAGGCGTAACCCTTCCTCGCTCAGCTGGCGTGCCCATGCAAAATCACGCAGGCTCACCGCACCGCGCTCAAGATGCACCCGCAGCGCGGCGTTATCATCGCTGGCCTGCGCCAGCGCTGCCAGCCACTGCAGATATTCAGGCTTACGCTTGCCGCGTCGCGGTGGATTCAGCGCGACCACCCGTGCCCCGGCCAGCGTTTCCCGCGCGGAAATATCACGCAGAACCAGACGATCGTTGTCTGCAAGCCAGAGCGGTGAATCGAATACCAGTTCGGCAAGATCGTTTTCCAGCAGCGACACGCGCCCGGTGATATGGCTGGCCGCGTGGTGAATATGCAGCGGCTGCCATTGGGTCAGGGGCACGTTTGTCTGCAGGGAGACAATGACGCGTTCAGACGGCTCAGGCGGGGCATCGGCCAGCAGCCAGTCGCCGCGGTTAAGCTGCTCTTTTTCCGCATCCCCGGTAATGTTCAGCGCGATCCGCTGCCCGGCATGAGCACGCTCCGCGGGCTGGTTTTGCGCATGTAAGCCGCGCACGCGCATCGGTTTGTTAACGCCCGTCAGCCAGAGCGTATCACCTACGTTCACTTCACCGCTCAGCGCCGTCCCGGTCACCACCAGCCCCGCGCCTTTGACGGTAAACGCCCGGTCAATTGCCAGACGGAAGCGGTGATGGCTGGCGTGGTCACGCGACGAAAGCTGCCGTAAGTGGTGGCGAAGTTCATCGATACCGCGCCCTTCTGTCGCCACGGTGACAAAAAGCGGTGCATCGGCAAAACCATACTCCTGCAAGGTCGCCTGTACCGCTTCGCGCACTTCGCTGACGCGAGCGTCATCCACGCGATCGGCTTTGGTCAGCGCCACGGTCAGCTGCGGGTTACCGGTCAGCTGCAGGATCGCCAGATGCTCATGGGTTTGCGCCATAACGCCATCATCGCAGGCCACCACCAGCAGGGCATGATCGATGCCCCCCACGCCCGCCAGCATGTTGGACAGAAACTTTTCATGCCCCGGAACATCAATAAAACCCAGCACGCGGCCATCAGGCTGGGGCCAGTAGGCATAGCCCAGATCGATGGTCATGCCGCGCTTTTTCTCTTCCGGCAGGCGGTCGGCGTTTATGCCGGTAATCGCCTGCAGCAACGTGGTTTTTCCGTGGTCGACATGACCTGCGGTGGCAATAATCATTTCAACAACATCTCCAGAAATCGCTCTTCATCTTCAAGGCAGCGCAGATCCAGCCACATTCGGCCATCGTAAATCCGCCCGATAACCGGCGCGGGAAGGCCACGCCAGCGCGACGACAGGGCTTCAAGGTGGCTGCCGCGCCCGTCACGCGGGGTGAACGTGAGCGCTTCACTCGGCAGCCTGTCCACCGGCAGCGAACCGCTGCCAATCTGCGACTGGCAGGGTTCAATGCGAACGTCAAAATCGGGGTAGTGCGGGGCAATGCGCGGCAGCAGTAATTCGGCCTGGGCGCGAATCGAAGCGGCATCGCGGGTTAACAGACGCAGCGTGGGCAGGCGGTCGGCCAGTTTCTCCGGATGGAGATAGAGCCGCAGCGTCGCTTCCAGCGCGGCAAGCGTCATTTTATCGGCTCGCAGGGCGCGCTTGAGCGGATGCTGCTGCAGCTTCGCAATCAGCTCGCGCTTGCCGACGATAATTCCGGCCTGCGGCCCGCCCAGCAGCTTGTCGCCGGAAAAGCTGACCAGGCTAACGCCTGCGGCAATCATCTCTTGCGGCATCGGCTCTTTTGGCAGCCCGTAAAGGCTCAGATCCACCAGCGAGCCGCTGCCGAGATCGGCAATCACCGGAATATTCAGTTCGCGGCCAATCGCCGCCAGCTCTGCCTCTTCAACCGTTTTGGTGAAGCCTTCAATATGGTAATTGCTGGTGTGGACCTTCATCAGCAGGGCGGTATTTTCATTCACCGCCGCGCGATAATCTTTCGCATGGGTACGGTTAGTGGTGCCCACTTCATGTAGCGTGCAGCCCGCCTGGCGCATCACGTCCGGAATACGAAACGCCCCGCCAATCTCCACCAGCTCGCCGCGGGAAACCACCACCTCTTTGCCGCTGGCGGTCGCCGCCAGCATCAGCAGCACCGCTGCGGCGTTGTTATTCACAATGCAGGCATCTTCCGCGCCGGTCAGCTGGCACAGCAGGTCCGCCAGCGCCCGGTCACGATGCCCGCGACCGGCGCCGTCCAGATCGTACTCCAGCGTCACGGGCGCCCGCATGGCCTGTACAACCGCCGCAACCGCCTCTTCCGCCTGCTGCGCGCGGCCCAGGTTGGTATGGAGCACGGTACCGGTCAGGTTAATCACCGGGCGTAATGCGCTTTGCGCTTTCTCATCCAGCCGGTGCTCAACTTCCTGCTCCCACGCCGCGCACCAGTCGGGCAAGGCGTTTTCTGCCTGAATAGCGCATCGGGCTTCGTCCTGAAGCAGGCGTAACATCTCCACCGTCGCGGTATGGCCGAAGCGCTCAACGGCAGCATGAATGCGGGGCTCGCGAAGGAGACGGTCGGTAGCGGGGATCTGGCTGTACAGCGAATGATGAGTAGTCATGAAAGCGCCTGGCGAGTAAATATCTTCCCCCCTCCCGACGGGAGAGGGAGTTAACATGTGGAGGGATTGTACCGCCTCCGACGCCGAAGTGTTATAACCCGCGTCAAGCCTTTGGCGGTTCTGTCCGGGCAAAGCTCTCGCGGCTAAAAAGCGTGTCTGCCAGTTTCACCAGCAGCGGACGGTCGACGCACCAGCCAGGGGAAACCCGGCGGAAGTTGAGATAGCCGATGGCGCAGGCGATAGCGATAGTTGCCAGGTTCAGGCTGTCGGTTTGAATCTTTCCCTCCCGGATAAGCTGTTCGCACCTGTCCAGGCTACGGCTAATTTTTTCCCGCTGGCGTAACAGTTCCGTTTCCGACTGCTGGGCGGCGGGCCTGGCCTGCTCACGCACGGAGGTTAACGCCGCATCCATAATGCCATCGGCCAGGGCTTCGACTTGCTTCACCGCCAGCGCCGCTTTTGGGTCAGCCGGCAGCATTGCCGGGGCAACGCCCAGCAGCTCGATATACTCCGCAATAATCGGGGAATCGAACCAGTATTCGCCCTCGTCCGTCACCAGCGCCGGGACTTTCCCCAGCGGGTTGTACTGCGCGACGCCGTTTTCAGCGTTGTAGGGCTGTTCATTGATGAATTCAAATTCAATCCCTTTCTCCAGCAGGAGAATCGAGATTTTTCGCACGAAGGGACTGGTGTAGCTACCGATGAGTTTCATTGCCTGATCCTTGATGCCGGAAAAAAGTCAGTATGGATCAAGCGATGAAAAAAGGGCAGGTATGCGTGTCGCATTCCTGCCCTGGAAGGATTAGTGATCGAGATAGAGGTAGTGCATCCAGCTGGTCATACGCAGCAATACTTTACGCATCACCGAGACGTGGGCGAAATGGTCCGAGTAGACCGCCACCTGGGCATAGATACCGTCTGGCAGCGCATCGACCTCCGCATTCGGATCCAGCTCAATCGTACCCAACACGCCGTCCGTTCCCGGCACCACCGTCAGCGACTGCAGCGCGCCCTGCGCCTGATAGGAGCCTCCCGGCACCACCGGCAGAATACTGGTGAGTTTACCGGTAAACACCTGGCCCGGCAGCGCGTTAAACACCACCTCCGCTTCATCGCCCGGCTTCAGACGCAACAACGAGTTCTGACGGAACTGGGCCACGATCTGACGCTTCTGTTCAGGAATAAAGACCATCACCGGACGCAGCGGCAGCGCGGCGGCGTACGTCCCCGGACGGATCAGCACCTGGGTGATATAGCCATCGCTTGGCGCACGGACCACGGTCTGATCCAGGTTGTATTTCGCTTCAGCAAGCTGCGCGCGTAAGGAGGCAATCTGCGACTGTTCGCCGTTCACCATGCTGTCCAGCTGGCTTTGAATCTGCGTCTGTTCGGCAACGGAGCCTTTCACCATCGCATCCTGTGCGAGATAATTTTGGCGCGCGTTGTCGATATCGCTTTCAGAAAACGGATTCACCTTTGCCTGGCTGCCTTTCAGGTAGCGCTGATAATCTTTAAACAGACGATCGCGTTCAGCCGACACGCGGGTGGTATTGGCGACCGCTTCCGAAAGCTGCGCTTTCAGATTGTCGATATTGTGCGTTGCGGTCACCAGGTCGGCCTGGAGTCTGTCGACGCGCGCCTGGTAGCGGCCCGGATCCAGTTTAAATAACACTTCGCCTTTTTTAATTAGCTGGTTATTTTTATCGGTGACTTCACTGACCACCCCGGTAACCTGCGGCGTAATCGGAATAGAAATAACCGCCTTTTGCGCCGTAAAGGTGTACGGATGGTTATAGTTCATTAACAGAATAAGCCCGGCAACAATGAACACCCCGCCTAATGTCGCGGTGGCAAGCGTCCACTGGTTTACCGGAATACGGAATATTTTAAAAATCACCCAGGCAAATGCCACATAGGTCAAAATAATCAACAGATCCATGATTAGCGCTCCAGCGTGTTTTTATCAGCGGCGGGCTGTACCGCGGCCAGCTTTTGTTCTAATTCGGCCACGCGTTTGGCCAGCGCATCCATGCCCGGAACCTCATCAGGCTTGGTGATGTGGTTTTGCATCCCCCAGCCGCGATCTTCACGGTACAGCGTGGCCCATATCCACAGGAACGGCCAGATGGCATGGAGCGTAAACAGGCTAATCCAGCCTGCCGTGTGAATCGCATCGGCATGCGGATGGTTTCGCTTTTTGGCCATATTATAAGGAATGTCATGGATGGCGATGATTCCATAAAAAAGAACCAGAAATACAAAAATCAATACGCCCAGCGCAAAATAGTTGAGAAACATATTCTCCTCACTTAAACAACGTCAACTCATTTAATTAATAAAACAGTACGCAACCTAATTAATTTATTTTGAAATACAGAAGGTATACTGGTTATTTCAGAGCCGGGGAGTATCGTTTTTTATAATATCTCCGTGCAAGTTTATAAGCGTGTCAAAATATATCCTGAATAATAATATACTTAACCTTACAATATGAGCGTAATCCACGTTTTAACTTTTCGCCATACCACACTTCAAAAGTGGTTTTTTAGCTTAACGTGTCGCGCTATGCCATCCTGACGCCGAATCGCTAAGCAGAGTTTGCCGCCGATCGCAGCCGGAGAAATCTGCATAAAAATATTTTGTGAAATCAGTCACAATCCAGAAACAAACCCACAAAACCAAATCGTGACAACCATCACATAAAAGGGGGGTTTTTGCCGCATTTCTCGCCGTCGTATTTTTTTTGCCCACCTTTTTTGTGACTAAGATCACCTCATTGACATCCACACCCCCTACCTTTACGTGACATGCATCACACAAATTTTCACTGTCTGGACAGTTGAACGATTCAGTGCCAGATTTCACAGCATCAGAACAGGGCCCGGCTACCTCTGCCGCCTCATTAACAATAAACCTCGGGCCGCAAGCCTAAGCGTAAACAGAAGAAGGGGTGTTTTATGTCATCCGATTTCAAGATCAAAGTTCAAAGCTTTGGTCGTTTCCTCAGCAACATGGTGATGCCAAATATCGGCGCGTTTATCGCGTGGGGTATCATCACTGCATTGTTCATTCCGACAGGGTGGTTGCCTAACGAAACGCTGGCGAAACTTGTAGGCCCAATGATTACCTATCTCCTGCCGCTGCTCATCGGTTTCACCGGTGGTCGTCTGGTGGGCGGTGACCGTGGTGGCGTAGTGGGTGCCATCACGACCATGGGTGTTATCGTCGGTGCGGATATGCCGATGTTCCTCGGTGCAATGATTGCCGGTCCTCTGGGCGGCTGGGCGATTAAGAAATTCGACGTCTGGGTTGATGGTAAGATCAAATCCGGCTTCGAAATGCTGGTGAACAACTTCTCTGCGGGCATCATCGGGATGATCCTCGCGATTCTGGCGTTCCTCGGCATTGGCCCTGCGGTTGAAGTGCTGTCCAAAATTCTGGCGGCAGGCGTTAACTTTATGGTGGCGCACGACATGCTGCCGCTGGCGTCTATCTTTGTTGAACCGGCGAAAATCCTGTTCCTGAACAACGCCATCAACCACGGTATCTTCTCGCCGCTGGGTATTCAGCAGTCTCACGATCTCGGCAAGTCTATCTTCTTCCTGATTGAAGCCAACCCAGGTCCGGGTATGGGCGTACTGCTGGCGTACATGTTCTTTGGTCGCGGCAGCGCTAAGCAGTCTGCTGGCGGTGCGGCAATCATTCACTTCCTGGGCGGTATCCACGAAATTTACTTCCCGTACGTGCTGATGAACCCACGTCTGATCCTGGCCGTTATCCTTGGCGGTATGACCGGCGTGTTCACCCTGAGCGTGCTGGGCGGCGGTCTGGTGTCTCCAGCTTCTCCGGGTTCTATCCTGGCGGTGCTGGCGATGACGCCAAAAGGGGCGTACTTCGCGAACATCGCGGCCATCTGTGCGGCCATGGCAGTCTCCTTCGTGGTCTCTTCTATCCTGCTGAAAACCAGCAAAGTGAAAGAAGACGACGATATTGAAGCGGCGACCCGTCGTATGCACGACATGAAAGCCGAATCCAAAGGCGCAACCCCGCTGGCGGCTGGCGACGTGTCTAACGACCTGAGCCACGTGCGTAAAATCATCGTTGCCTGTGACGCCGGTATGGGTTCCAGCGCAATGGGTGCAGGCGTGCTGCGTAAGAAAGTGCAGGATGCGGGTCTGACCAACATCTCCGTCACCAACAGCGCCATTAACAGCCTGCCGCCGGACGTTGACCTGGTCATCACGCACCGCGACCTGACCGAACGCGCCATGCGCCAGGTGCCGCAGGCACAGCACATCTCGCTGACCAACTTCCTCGACAGCGGCCTGTACAGCAGCCTGACCGAACGTCTGGTTGCGGCGCAGCGTCACGAAGACAATGAAGTGAAAGTGCGCTCCAGCCTGCAGGACAGCTTTGACGAGAGCAACGCCCACCTGTTCAAACTGGGTGCGGAAAACATCTTCCTCGGTCGCACAGCAGCAACCAAAGAAGAAGCGATTCGCTTTGCCGGCGAGCAGCTGGTGAAAGGCGGCTACGTTCAGCCTGAATATGTCGACGCAATGCTGGAACGCGAAAAACTGACGCCAACCTACCTGGGCGAATCCATCGCGGTGCCGCACGGTACGGTTGAAGCGAAAGATCGCGTCCTGAAAACCGGCGTCGTATTCTGTCAGTATCCGCAGGGCGTGCGCTTCGGTGAAGAAGAAGACGACATCGCCCGTCTGGTGATTGGTATCGCCGCTCGCAACAACGAGCACATTCAGGTGATTACCAGCCTGACCAACGCGCTGGACGATGAGTCTGTCATTGCGCGTCTGGCGAGCACCACCAGCGTGGAAGAAGTCCTGGCACTTCTTAACAAATAAGTCCTCTTCCCTCTCCCCTCTGGGGAGAGGGCTAGGGTGAGGGGAAAAGTTCCTCACCCCAGCCCTCTCGGGTAAAAACATTGATGAAGGTTAACACTATGAAAGCATTACATTTTGGCGCAGGTAATATCGGTCGTGGTTTTATCGGTAAACTGCTGGCAGACGCGGGCATTACGCTGACATTCGCCGATGTGAATCAGGTGGTCCTGGATGCCCTGAATGCGCGTCATAGCTATCAGGTACATGTGGTGGGCGAAAATGAGCAGGTTGAGACGGTATCCGGCGTCAACGCGGTCAGCAGCATCGGGGAAGACGTTATCGACCTGATCGCCAGCGTCGATCTGGTCACCACGGCCGTGGGTCCGGTCGTCCTTGAGCGCATCGCCCCTGCGGTTGCGAAAGGCCTGGCAAAACGTAAAGCGCAGGGCATCGACGCTCCGCTGAACATCATCGCCTGCGAAAACATGGTGCGCGGCACCACGCAGCTGAAAGGCCACGTGCTCAACGCTGTAGCCGACGAAGACAAAGCCTGGGTTGAAGCGCACGTTGGGTTTGTGGATTCCGCCGTGGATCGCATCGTTCCGCCGTCTGAATCCGCCACCAACGACCCGCTGGAAGTGACCGTGGAAACCTTCAGCGAGTGGATCGTGGATAAAACCCAGTTTAAAGGCGCCCTGCCGACCATTCCGGGAATGGAATTAACCGATAACCTGATGGCATTTGTCGAACGCAAACTCTTCACGCTGAACACCGGGCATGCTATAACCGCGTACCTCGGAAAATTGGCCGGTCATCAGACCATTCGTGATGCGATCCTCGATGAGAAGATCCGCGCGGTGGTAAAAGGGGCAATGGAAGAGAGCGGCGCGGTGCTGATCAAACGCTACGGTTTTGATGCTGATAAACACGCAGCATACATCCAGAAAATCCTCGGTCGCTTTGAAAATCCGTATCTGAAAGATGACGTTGAGCGCGTGGGCCGTCAGCCTCTGCGCAAACTGAGCGCGGGCGACCGTCTGATTAAGCCGCTGCTGGGCACGCTGGAATACGGCCTGCCGCACGCCAACCTGGTGAAAGGGATTGCCGCCGCGATGCACTACCGCAGCGAGCAGGACCCGCAGGCGCAGGAACTGGCTCAGCTGATTGATGACAAAGGCGCGCAGGCTGCGCTGGCGCAGATTTCCGGTCTGGACGCCAACAGCGACGTGGTTGTGGAGGCGGTTAACGCATACAACGCAACCAAATGATGCACAGTGCGGCGCAGGTTAACCTGCGCCCAGATAATAGATTGTCAGATATGCAGGCAATAATGGAACAAACCCAGGCCTTTGAAAATCGTGTGCTTGAGCGTCTGAATGCTGGCAAAACCGTACGAAGCTTCCTGATCGCCGCCGTCGAGCTGTTAACCGAGGCGGTGAATATCCTGGTGCTTCAGGTGTTTCGCAAAGACGACTACGCGGTAAAGTATGCTGTAGAACCGTTACTGGACGGAGACGGACCGCTGGGCGATTTATCCGTGCGTCTGAAGCTGATTTATGGTCTTGGCGTGCTCAACCGACAAGAGTATGAAGATGCGGAGCTGTTAATGGCGCTGCGCGAAGAGCTCAATCATGACGGTAACGAGTACACCTTTACCGATGATGAGATCCTGGGGCCCTTCGGCGAACTGCACTGCGTCAGCGCGCTCCCCCCTGCTCCGCATTTTGACAACAGCGACCCTGAGCTCTACGCGATGCAAAAGCTGCGTTATCAACAGGTTGTCCGTTCCACGATGGTGCTCTCCCTGACTGAGCTGATTTCCCGGATCAGCTTAAAAAAAGCGTTTCAGAAGTAAGCCTGCTCACATTGGTGTATCCTTCCCTGTAAATTCCCCGTTTTCAGAGTTATTTGTCATGAAAGAAGTCGAAAAGAACGAAATTAAACGCCTGAGCGACCGCCTGGATCTGATCCGCCACCAGATGGCTGGCCTGTCACTGGTCGAATCCGCCGAGAAGTACGCCGAGCTGGAAAAAGAAGCCGCCACGCTGGAAACAGAAATCGAGCGCCTGCGCGAAGTGAAGGGCCAGAAGCTGAGCAAAGAAGCGCAGAAGCTGATGAACATGCCGCACCGCCGCGCGATCACCAAAAAAGAACAGGCCGACATGGGCAAGCTGAAGAAAAGCGTCCGTGGTCTGGTGGTGGTACACCCTATGACCGAGCTTGGTCGCGAAATGGGCCTGAAAGAGATGACGGGCTTTTGTAAGACCGCGTTCTGATACTTCCCTCTCTCCCTGTGGGAGAGGGCCGGGGTGAGGGCATCAGGCCCCACCCTGCTTCAAATTGGCCCAACCAATCCCCCTTTTCTTTCTTCCCCGGTTCACAATTCCATTATTTCCGCTCACAAACTCATTGCCTGACCATAACATTTGGTTAACCATTCATTGTCATTAACCCTACAACACAACATTGGCAGGACCACTTTTACACAACCTGTGTCGCAGAGTTGAGCGGAGACTCACCCGCAGCGCAGGCTGTCTGGTCCCCAGGAGACCTGCATGAGCCTCTGGCAACAAAACTACGACCCGGCCGGAAATATCTGGCTGTCGAGCCTGATCGCATCGCTTCCGATCCTGTTCTTCTTCTTTGCGCTGATTAAGCTCAAGCTGAAGGGCTACCTCGCCGCGACGTATACCGTTGCCATCGCTCTGATGGTGGCGCTGTTCTTCTACAAAATGCCGGTCGATCGCGCGCTGGCCTCCGTCGTCTACGGTTTCTTCTACGGCCTGTGGCCAATTGCGTGGATCATCATCGCGGCGGTGTTTGTCTATAAAATCTCGGTGAAAACCGGGCAGTTCGACATAATCCGCTCGTCGATTCTTTCCATCACGCCGGACCAGCGCCTGCAGATGCTGATTGTCGGCTTCTCCTTCGGGGCGTTTCTGGAAGGTGCGGCAGGCTTTGGCGCACCGGTGGCGATCACCGCCGCGCTGCTGGTCGGTCTGGGCTTTAACCCGCTCTATGCCGCCGGTCTGTGCCTGATTGTGAACACCGCGCCGGTTGCGTTTGGCGCGATGGGTATTCCGATTCTGGTGGCCGGACAGGTCACCGGGCTGGACAGCTTCGAGATCGGCCAGATGGTTGGCCGCCAGCTGCCCTTCCTGACCATTATCGTCCTGTTCTGGATCATGGCGATTATGGACGGCTGGCGCGGCGTGAAGGAGACCTGGCCTGCGGTGATGGTGGCGGGCGGTTCGTTCGCTATCGCTCAATACCTCAGCTCGAACTTCCTCGGCCCGGAGCTGCCGGACATCATCTCTTCGCTGGTGTCGCTGGTCTGTCTGACGCTGTTCCTGAAACGCTGGCAGCCGGTACGTATTTTCCGCTTCGCCGACATGGGCGCCTCGCAGGTTGATCAAACCCTGGCCCGTACGGGCTATACGGCAGGACAGGTGATCCGCGCCTGGTCGCCGTTCCTGTTCCTGACCGCAACGGTCACCCTGTGGAGCATTCCGCCGTTTAAAGCCCTGTTCGCCCCGGGCGGCGCGCTGTACGACATGGTGATTAACATCTCCGTACCGTTCCTCGACAAAATGGTCGCCCGTATGCCGCCGGTGGTGCACGCTGCCACGCCGTATGCCGCGGTCTATAAATTCGACTGGTTCTCCGCCACCGGTACCGCCATCCTGTTTGCCGCTATCCTTTCCGTAGTGTGGCTGCGCATGAAGCCTGCGGCCGCGGTGCAGACCTTTGCCGCGACCATTAAAGAGCTGATGCTGCCGATTTACTCCATCGGCATGGTGCTGGCGTTCGCGTTTATCTCGAACTACTCCGGCCTGTCATCGACGCTGGCGCTGGCGCTGGCCCATACCAGCCACGCCTTCACCTTCTTCTCGCCGTTCCTCGGCTGGCTGGGGGTGTTCCTGACCGGTTCCGATACCTCGTCTAACGCACTGTTTGCCGCGCTGCAGGCAACGGCGGCCCAGCAGATTGGCGTGTCGGATGTCCTGCTGGTGGCCGCGAATACCACCGGCGGCGTGACCGGGAAAATGATCTCTCCACAATCCATCGCCATTGCCTGTGCGGCGGTGGGACTGGTCGGTAAAGAGTCGGATCTGTTCCGCTTTACCGTGAAACACAGCCTGATATTCACCTGCATGGTCGGGGTGATCACCACCCTGCAGGCCTATGTCTTAACCTGGATGATCCCATGATAGTGATGCCCAGACGCCTGTCCGACGAGATTGCCTCTCGCGTGCGGGCGCTGATTGAAGAACAACAGCTTGAAGCGGGCATGAAGCTGCCCGCCGAACGCCAGCTTGCCGCCCAGCTTGGCGTGTCGCGCAATTCACTGCGCGAGGCGCTGGCGACGCTGGTCAGCGAAGGGGTGCTGGTGAGCCGTCGCGGCGGCGGCACCTTTGTGCGCTGGCAGCATGACGACTGGTCCGAGCAAAACATCGTGCAGCCCCTGAAGACGCTGATGGAGAACGACCCGGACTACAGCTTCGACATCCTTGAAGCGCGTCACGCCATCGAAACCAGTACCGCCTGGCACGCGGCCATGCGGGCAACCGACGCCGACAAAGAGAAACTCATCGCCTGCTTTGAGGCCACGCAAAGCAGCGACCCGGACATCGCCTCCCAGGCGGACGTCCGTTTTCACCTGGCGATTGCCGAGGCGTCGCACAACGTGGTGCTGCTTCAGACCATGCGCGGGTTCTTCGACCTGCTGCAATCCTCCGTGAAGCAGAGCCGCCAGCGCATGTATCTGGTTCCGCCGGTGTTTGCCCAATTGACCGAACAACACGAGGCGGTGCTCAACGCCATTCTGGCCGGTGATGCCGAGGCCGCACGCAAAGCGATGATGGCGCATCTCGGTTTCGTGCACACCACCATTAAACGATTCGATGAAGACCAGGCCCGACAGGCGCGTATTACCCGTCTGCCTGGCGACAGTGATATTTCCAGGGAGAACAAAGCATGATTATTTCAGCAGCCAGTGACTATCGCGCCGCGGCGCAGCGCATTTTGCCCCCGTTCCTGTTCCACTATATCGACGGCGGGGCGTATGCCGAATACACCCTGCGCCGCAACGTGGAAGATCTGTCGGAAGTGGCCCTGCGCCAGCGCGTGCTGAAGAATATGTCTGACCTGAGCCTTGAGACAAAGCTGTTCAACGAAACGCTCTCCATGCCCGTGGCGCTCGCGCCTGTGGGCTTATGCGGCATGTATGCCCGCCGCGGTGAAGTGCAGGCTGCCGCTGCGGCGGATGCCAAAGGCATTCCGTTTACCCTCTCCACCGTGTCCGTCTGCCCGATTGAAGAGGTCGCCCCGACCATCAAACGCCCGATGTGGTTCCAGCTGTACGTCCTGCGCGATCGCGGCTTTATGCGCAACGCGCTCGAGCGCGCCAAAGCGGCGGGCTGCTCCACGCTGGTCTTTACCGTCGATATGCCGACCCCCGGCGCGCGCTATCGTGATGCCCACTCCGGCATGAGCGGCCCGAACGCTGCGCTCCGTCGTTACTGGCAGGCCGTGACCCATCCGCAGTGGGCGTGGGATGTCGGCCTGAACGGTCGTCCGCACGACCTGGGCAATATTTCGGCTTACCTCGGTAAACCGACCGGGCTGGAGGATTACATCGGCTGGCTGGCGAACAACTTCGATCCGTCGATCTCATGGAAGGACCTGGAGTGGATCCGCGAGTTCTGGGACGGCCCGATGGTGATCAAAGGGATCCTCGATCCGGAAGATGCCCGCGACGCGGTACGCTTTGGCGCAGACGGGATTGTGGTCTCTAACCACGGCGGACGCCAGCTTGACGGTGTGCTCTCTTCCGCACGCGCCCTGCCGGCCATCGCCGATGCGGTGAAAGGCGATATTGCGATCCTGGCCGACAGCGGCATCCGCAACGGGCTGGACGTGGTGCGCATGATTGCGCTGGGCGCCGACAGCGTGCTGCTGGGGCGCGCGTATCTGTATGCACTGGCGACGGCGGGCCAGGCAGGGGTGGCGAATCTGCTCAACCTGATCGAAAAAGAGATGAAGGTGGCGATGACGCTGACAGGTGCAAGAACGATTAGCGAAATCAGCAGAGATTCTCTGGTGCAGGAGTTAAGCAAATTACCGGCGGCGCTGGCGCCACTTGCTCGGGGAAACGCGGCCTAAATTCTCCTCCGTTAATACACCTTTTTCTCGCGCCCGATTTTCCCCTCGGGCGCTTTTTTACGCCAAAAATAACATCCAGATAACATATTAGATAAGAAAATTTGACATCCACCTGCCGTCCGCAATTGTATAGACAAGCAAATACAAGAACACAAAAACAACATCAGATCGGAGTGGAGCGTATGGCGTATTCAGGTAAGGTGGATATTCAGCAGGTGATCGATGAGAGTCCTTTTTCAGGGTTTCACTGGCTGCTCATTGTGCTGGGCTTTCTGGTTCTGGCGATCGATGGTTTTGATACGGCGGCGATGGGTTACATCGCGCCTACGCTGTCTGCAGAATGGGGGATACACAAACAGGATCTGGGGCCGGTGCTGAGCGCTGCGCTGCTGGGGCTGTCGCTGGGCGCGCTGATTGCCGGTCCGGTATCGGACCGGATGGGTCGCAAGCGCGTGCTGGTCTTTTCGTGCCTGTTCTTCGGCCTTGCGAGCCTGGGGACGGCCTGGGCGCAAAGTCTGAATACGCTCACGCTGTGGCGCTTTCTGACGGGCCTGGGGCTCGGCGCCGCAATGCCTAACGCCATCACGCTGATCTCCGAGTTTGCCCCCCAGCGCTGTCGCGCCATGGCGATTAATACCATGTACTGCGGCTTCCCTCTGGGTGCGGCGGGCGGCGGCGCGATCTCTTCCTGGCTTATCCCCCATCACGGCTGGCGAAGCGTGCTGCTGACCGGGGCGATTGCTCCGCTGATTTTAACGCTGCTGCTGGCGCTGTTTTTACCGGAGTCCGTGAAGTTTCTGGTGCAGCGCGGGAAAGACGTCATGCAGGTCCGCCGTATCGCCAGCCGGTTCGCCCGCAGCACGCTGGATGGCGTCACGGGCTTTTTCCTGGCGGAGGAGAAAGTCGCATCTAAAAAAGGGAGCGTGTCGCAGCTGTTTTCTATGCCCTGGCTGCCCGGCACCCTGATGCTGTGGGTGACCTATTTTATGGGGCTGGTGATTTACTACGTCCTGCTTAGCTGGATGCCGACGCTGATGCAGGGGATGGGCTATGCTCTGGCTGAATCCGCCTGGCTCACCTCGCTGTTCACCTTCGGCGGCACCGCAGGCATTCTGCTCGCGGGCTGGATGATGGACCGCTGGGAAGCGCATAAAGTGGTCGCGTGTGGTTTCGTGCTGACAATGGGCCTTATTCTTTTACTGGGTATTGAGCATAACCATATCGCTCTGTTTGGCGGGCTGATTTTCCTGATGGGGATCGCGATGAACGGCGCGCAATCGGGCATGCAAACCCTGGCCGCCACCTTTTACCCTACCGAGTGCCGCGCGACGGGCATCGCCTGGATGCAGGGGATCGGCCGCTTTGGCGGCGTGGCGGGAACCATGACCAGCGCCCAGCTTCTCGCTATGCAGTGGCAGGCAGACAGTATTTTAATGATCCTCAGCGTGCCCGCTCTGGTGGCCGCTGCGGCAACCGTCTACAAAATGCTGTACAGCCGCTCGCAGGAACCCGGCGTCGCGTAGTTCCTCTCTTTTCTGCTATTCTGCCCCCGCAATTAAGGGGGCAGCATGCTTAACATCGTTTTATTCGAACCAGAAATTCCGCCAAATACCGGCAATATTATCCGCCTGTGTGCCAACACCGGTTTTCGTCTGCATATCATTGAGCCGATGGGCTTTACGTGGGACGACAAACGTCTGCGTCGCGCAGGGCTGGATTATCATGAATTTACCGCCGTCGTTCGCCATCACAATTACGCCGCGTTTCTGGAAGCCGAAAAGCCGCAGCGCATGTTCGCCCTGACCACCAAAGGCACGCCAGCGCATAGCGCCGTGAGCTATCAGGCAGGTGACTATCTGATGTTTGGCCCGGAAACCCGCGGCCTGCCGGCCACGATCCTGGATGCCCTGCCCGCTGAGCAGAAAATCCGTATTCCGATGATGCCGGACAGCCGAAGCATGAACCTGTCGAACGCGGTGTCGGTGGTGGTGTATGAGGCCTGGCGCCAGCTGGGTTACCCGGGCGCCATTCTCAGAAGTTAGATGCCGTCACCATACTCGAAGGTATGGTGAATGCCGTTGAAGTGCTGATCCATGTCCATGGACGGCTTATCGCTGTCTGGTTTACCGACGATGCGCGCCGGTACGCCAGCGGCGGTGGTATGCGGCGGCACGGGCTGGAGCACCACGGAGCCTGCGCCGATCTTCGCGCCGCGTCCGACTTCAATATTGCCGAGGATTTTGGCACCCGCGCCAATCATCACCCCTTCACGGATTTTCGGATGGCGATCGCCGCTGGTTTTACCGGTACCGCCCAGGGTAACCGACTGCAGGATCGAGACGTCATCTTCAATGACCGCCGTTTCCCCGACGACAATCCCGGTGGCGTGGTCAAGCATGATCCCGCGGCCAATCTTTGCCGCCGGGTGAATATCGACCTGGAACGTCACGGAAACCTGGTTTTGCAGGAAGATCGCCAGCGCGCGGCGGCCTTCATTCCACAGCCAGTGGCCGATGCGGTATGCCTGCAGGGCGTGGAAGCCTTTCAGGTACAGCAGCGGCGTAGAATATTTATCGACCGCCGGGTCACGCGTACGCACGGCCTGAATATCGCAGGCGGCAGAGGCGATCATTTCCGGGTCTGCAGCGTACGCCTCTTCCACCACTTCACGAATGGCGATAGCTGGCATGATCGAGGAAGCCAGCTTGTTGGCGAGCATATAGCTCAGCGCGCTGCCGAGATTTTCGTGCTTGAGTAGCGTCGCGTGGTAGAAACTGGCCAGCATAGGCTCGCAGTCGGCCAGCGCCCGGGCTTCGGCTTTAATATTGTTCCAGACGATATCCAGTTCTTCACACGGCATTGCTTACTCCAGACGATAGTTAATGACCAGCCAGTTCTGCGCTGGCTGGGTCATTCAGGTGACAACGGTTCCGACTAGTTACTGCTGCGCTCGTCCTTGCGCGCACGACCTAATAAGGTCAATGCTGCCTCGCGCGCATTTTTTCCGCAATACAATACCTGATAAATTTCCTCGGTTATTGGCATTTCGACACCGAAACGGTGCGCCAACTCGCGGACTTCTTTGGTATTGCGGTAGCCTTCAACCACCTGACCAATCTTCTCCTGCGCGCCTTTAACATCGCTGCCCTGTCCGAGCATCATGCCAAAACGGCGGTTACGAGACTGGTTGTCGGTACAGGTCAGCACCAGGTCGCCCAGGCCAGCCATTCCCATAAAGGTGGCCGGATCGGCACCCAGCGCTTCGCCCAGGCGGGACATTTCGGTCAGCCCTCGGGTGATCAGCGCCGTACGCGCATTGGCACCAAAACCAATGCCGTCTGACATTCCGGCACCAATCGCAATCACGTTCTTCACCGCACCGCCCAGCTGCACGCCGATAAAATCGGGGTTGCTGTAGACGCGGAAGCTCTTGCCGCAGTGCAGCAGCTGTTGAAGATCGTCGGAGAAGGCCTGATCGGTGGAGGCCAGCGAAATCGCCGTCGGCAGGCCAGCGGCCAGCTCTTTGGCAAAGGTCGGGCCGGAGATGACCGCCAGCGGGATCTCATCACCCAGCGCTTCACGGGCAACGTCCTGCAGCAGGCGTCCGGTTTCGGCTTCCAGTCCTTTTGTCGCCCAGACAATGCGCGCATCCGGGCGCATCAGCGGCTTAATCTGACGGAGCACGTCGCCAAATACATGGCTCGGGACCACAATCAGAATGTTGCGGCTGGCCGCCAGCGCGGTCGCAAGGTCGCTTTCAAGGTGCAGGGAGTCGGGGAACGGAACGTCCGGAAGAAACGCCACGTTACAACGGTCGCGTTGCAGCGTTGCGATATGTTTTGGATCGTGGCCCCAGAGAACCACTTCGTGACCATTTCTTGCCAGCGTGATGGCAAGAGCGGTGCCGTATGAGCCGGCACCGATCACAGTCATTGACGCATTAACAGTGCTCATCAGGCATCCTGATGTTGTTCAGCACCTTCGCCAGCTTGCTGCTGCAGATAGTTCATGAACAGCGCATCAAAGTTAACTGGCGCAAGGTTCAGTTGCGGGAATGTACCGCGAGAAACCAGGCTGGTGATGCATTCACGCGCATACGGGAACAGAATGTTCGGGCAGTACGCACCCAGGCAATGCGCCATCTGGTTGCCTTCGATACCGCCGATAGAGAAGATGCCGCCCTGCTGTACTTCACACAGGAATGCAGTTTCTTCACCCAGAGACGCGGTAACGGTCACACGCAGCACGACTTCATACACGTCATCTGCCAGTTGGGTAGATGCGGTATCCAGATCAAGTTTAACCTCTGGCTGCCAATCTTTCTGGAAAACATGTGGCGCATTTGGCGCTTCGAAAGAGACGTCCTTGGTGTAGATACGCTGGATCTGGAAAGTCATTTCGGTGTTGTTTTGTTCTGACATGGAAATACCCTTTTTAATTGTCCTAAAGTCTCTTAGCTCAGCAGCGGATCGAGTCCACCACGGGCGTCGAGCGCATACAAGTCATCACAGCCGCCAATGTGCTGCGCATCAATAAAAATCTGCGGAACCGTCGTGCGACCACTACGTTTGATCATCTCTTCGCGTTTAATCGCGTCACCGTCGATCGGCAGTTCCTGGAACGTGACGCCTTTGCTGTTCAGCAGCGCTTTCGCACGATGACAGAACGGGCACGTCGCTTTGGTATAGATCTCAATATTGGCCATGACTGAACTCCTTATTTACCGCGTACCAAAGGAAGATTTTCCCCGCTCCAGCCGGAAATACCTTCTTTCAGCACCGTTACGTTTTCGAAGCCTGCTTTATGAAGCGCGCTGGCAGATTCCTGTGCCTGCATGCCGGTCGCATCGACAACGATAATCGGCTGGGCTTTGTGTTTCTCAAGCTCACCGACGTTGTTCGCTTTGATTTCAGCTGGCAGCAGGTTGATTGCGCCCGCAATGTGACCTTTACGGAAATCGTCACGCTGACGCAGATCGACCACGACGGCATCTTCTTTGTTAATCAGACGCGTCGCTTCACCACGGGTGATAACCTTAATTTTAGACGTCAGGCTCTTAAATGTGGTGAACAGCACAGCAGCCAGCAGGCCAATCCACGCGATGCTCAGAACCGGATGGCGGCTAACGAATTGCATAATTTCTTGCATGGAGGGTAACTACTCCCGACTAAGTGATAAAAAAAACCAGGACAGGAGTATACCTGTGCGTTCTGGCAAATACAGCCAGCGACCATAACCTAATCCATTTTCTGCGGCATGCCACCTAAAAAAATGCCTCAAAATGGTCTGGTGAACATCTTGCCCCTGCGCTTTCTTTGATCTTCTGCGGCTATTTGATCGATTCAGCTGTAGTAAAATTACGCAAATTTTGACTCTTGAGCATGAGGTTGTCGCAATGTCGGTTTCTAAAAAACCTATGGTACTGGTGATTCTGGATGGCTATGGCTACCGTGAAGATAGCCAGGATAACGCTATTTTCAACGCCAAAACTCCGGTCATGGATGCCCTGTGGGCGAAACGTCCGCATACGCTGATTGACGCGTCTGGCCTGGAAGTGGGCCTGCCGGACCGCCAGATGGGCAACTCCGAAGTCGGTCACGTAAACCTGGGCGCCGGGCGTATTGTGTATCAGGATCTGACGCGTCTGGACGTTGAAATTAAAGAACGCACCTTCTTCTCCAACCCAACGCTGTCTGGCGCGGTCGATAAAGCCGTTGCCGCTGGCAAGGCCGTACACATCATGGGCCTGCTCTCTGCTGGCGGCGTTCACAGCCACGAAGATCACATCATGGCGATGGTTGAACTGGCCGCCGAGCGCGGTGCAGAAAAAATCTATCTGCACGCCTTCCTGGACGGTCGCGATACGCCACCACGTAGCGCAAAAGGCTCTCTGCAAGCCTTCGAAGAGAAATTCGCCGCGCTGGGTAAAGGCCGCGTAGCGTCCATCATTGGCCGTTACTACGCTATGGACCGCGACAACCGCTGGGATCGCGTTGAACAGGCCTATGACCTGATGACCCTGGCAAAAGGTGAATTCCAGTTCGCGACCGCCGTTGAGGCGCTGGAAGCGGCCTATGCACGTGATGAAAACGACGAATTCGTGAAAGCGTCCGTGATTCGTGCTGAAGGCCAGGCCGACGCCGCCATGGAAGATGGCGACGCGCTGATCTTCATGAACTTCCGCGCTGACCGCGCGCGTGAAATCACCCGTGCGTTCGTCAACAGCGACTTCGACGGTTTTGCCCGTAAGAAAGTGGTAAACCTCGATTTCATCCAGCTGACTGAATACGCAGCAGACATCAAAGCGCCTTGCGCGTATCCGCCAGCATCTCTGGCAAACACCTTTGGCGAGTGGATGGCGAAGAACGACAAAACGCAGCTGCGTATTTCCGAAACTGAAAAATACGCGCACGTGACCTTCTTCTTTAACGGCGGCGTTGAAGAGCCGTTCAAAGGCGAAGACCGCATTCTGATCAACTCTCCGAAAGTCGCTACCTACGATCTGCAGCCAGAAATGAGCTCTGCAGAATTGACGGAAAAACTGATTGCGGCCATCAAGAGCGGTAAGTACGACACCATCATCTGTAACTACCCGAACGGCGACATGGTTGGGCATACTGGGGTGATGGAAGCGGCAGTGAAAGCGGTTGAAGCGCTGGACCACTGCGTTGAGCAGGTAGCGAAAGCGGTTGAATCCGTTGGCGGCCAGCTGCTGATCACAGCTGACCACGGTAACGCTGAACAGATGCGCGACCCGGCGACCGGCCAGGCGCACACGGCCCATACCAACCTGCCTGTTCCGCTGATTTATGTGGGTGATAAATCACTGAAAGCAGTGGAAGGCGGCAAGCTTTCTGACATCGCGCCAACCATGCTGTCGCTGATGGGTATGCCGATCCCTGAAGAGATGACTGGTAAGCCGCTGTTCATCGTGGAATAATCGCTCCCCATGAGGGGAAAGGCGATTTTTTCAATCACATGGGTCGTGAAGCCGCTTAGGTTATCAGTCAGACCTCTGTTTTACGCCAGCGCACTCAGCGCTGGCGTATTGCTGTGCGCCGCATCCGCCCACGCGGATGACCGCGATCAGCTGAAATCCATTCAGGCCGATATCGCCGCCAAAGAGCGTGCGGTACGCCAGCAGCAGCAGCAACGCTCCGCCCTGCTCGCCCAGCTCAAGCAGCAGGAAGAGGCGATCTCCGCCGCCACGCGTAAACTCCGTGAAACACAAAATACCCTCGCCCAGTTGAATAAACAGATCGACGAGATGAACGCGTCGATTGCCAAACTCGAGCGCCAGCGTGACGCGCAGGAGCGCAATCTTGCCGCACAGCTTGATGCCGCATTCCGCCAGGGCGAACATACCGGACTCCAGCTGATCCTCAGCGGCGAAGAGAGCCAGCGCGGCCAGCGCCTGCAGGCCTACTTTGGCTATCTCAACCAGGCGCGTCAGGAGACGATCGCGCAGCTGAAGCAGACGCGCGAAGAGGTCTCCACGCAAAAAGCCGAGCTGGAAGAGAAGCAGAGCCAGCAGCAGACGCTGCTCTACGATCAGCAGGCCCAGCAGGCGAAGCTTGAGCAGGCGCGCAACGAGCGTAAGAAAACCCTTTCCGGCCTTGAATCCTCCATTCAGGAAGGTCAGAGCCAGCTTAGCGAAATGCGCGCCAACGAATCAAAACTGCGTAACAGCATCGCCCGTGCGGAAGCGGCGGCGAAAGCGCGCGCCGAAAAAGAGGCTCGCGAGGCGCAGGCCGTTCGCGATAAGCAGCAGGAAGCATCCCGCAAAGGCACTACCTACAAGCCAAGCGAGAGCGAACGTTCCCTGATGTCGCGTACCGGCGGTTTGGGCTCTCCTCGCGGTCAGGCTTTCTGGCCCGTTCGCGGTTCAATTCTGCATCGCTATGGCGAACAGCTGCAGGGTGAGCTACGTTGGAAAGGGATAGTTATCGGTGCGTCTGAAGGTAGCGAAGTAAAAGCCATTGCCGATGGCCGCGTGATTCTGGCCGACTGGCTGCAGGGTTACGGACTGGTGGTGGTGGTCGAACACGGTAAAGGTGACATGAGCCTTTACGGCTACAACCAGAGCGCACTGGTCAGCGTCGGCACGCAGGTGCGCGCAGGCCAACCCATCGCCCTTGTGGGCAGCAGTGGCGGTCAGGGCCGCCCGTCACTCTATTTCGAAATTCGTCGCCAGGGTCAGGCGGTCAATCCACAGCCGTGGTTGGGAAGATAAGTTTTGCTTCAATTTCGTCGAATGGTTTTCTCCGTCGTCAGCGCGCTGGCGCTGGCTGCACCAGTATACGCAGGTAAACTCGCTATCGTGATTGATGACTTCGGTTATCGTCCGCACTATGAAAATCAGGTGCTGGCGATGCCGTCGGCCATTTCTGTCGCCGTCCTTCCAAATGCGCCCCACGCGCGTGAGATGGCGACCAAAGCCCATAACAGCGGTCATCAGGTGCTGATCCACCTGCCGATGGCCCCGCTCAGCAAGCAGCCGCTGGAAAAAGATACCCTGCGCCCGGACATGAGCAGCGAGGAGATCGAGCGCATCATCCGCGACGCCTACAACAAAGTGCCGTATGCCGTAGGGCTGAACAACCATATGGGCAGCGCGATGACATCAAGCCTGTACGGGATGCTCAAAGTGATGCAGGCGCTGGAGCGTTACAACCTCTACTTCCTCGACAGCATGACTATCGGCAACAGCCAGGCGATGCGTGCCGCTCAGGGAACCGGCGTAAAGGTGATTAAGCGCAAGGTGTTCCTGGATGATACCCAGAACGAAGCCGATATCCGCATGCAGTTTAATCGCGCGGTACAGCTGGCCCGCCGCAATGGCTCAGCCATCGCCATCGGTCACCCGCACCCGTCTACCGTTCGCGTCCTGCAGCAGTTGCTGCCGACCTTGCCTGCCGATATCACGCTGGTGCGTCCGAGCGATCTGCTGAACGAGCCGCAGGTAGATACCTCTACACCAAATTCTGCGCAGCCCGTCCCGACAGCGCCGCGTAATCCGTTCCGCGGCGTGAAGCGCTGTGTACCGAAGCAACCGCTTGAACCGGTCTATGCGACCCGCTTCTTCTCCGTCATCGGAGACAGCATCAGTAACAGTACCCTGGTGAAATACGTCCAGCAGCAGTGGCAGGGATGGGGTAAGAAAGCCTGACGCTTATTTCGCAATCTGAGAGTCCGTCTGCTCGTTAGCAACGGACTCTTTTTTTTCCTGATGCTGATACCAGGATTTGAAATACTTCAAAAAGCTATAGGCTGTGGCATACAGTCCCGTCGCCACCCCCACTTTGCCCTTACGCCAGGCGCCGCTAAACAGATACCATTTGAAAAAAGCCCCGATGGCGCTGATTACGCCGCGCCCTATCGAGGGCCGTATTTTTTGATGTTGAACCAGGCGGGTTGTATAACAATTTAATTTGTTAAAAAGCTCATGCAGCGTAGGAAACGTATCATGTTTTACATAGCCCGGAATACGTTCACAACGGAGAAAACCTTCGACCTGATCGTCTACCGGCCTGTTATTAAACCGGGACTGTTTACGGTTAAAAAGACGCACAGGATAATCAGGGGATGAAACTGGATAAATCGTCCGGACTTCTTCACCCAGAACAAACCAGTGGCGACATATTCGCCATGCCATTCCGGGGTCTGGCTCATCGCCTGCTTTTAACGTTAAAACGGCATTAACCGTTTCCTGGTCAAGAATTTCGTCGCTGTCGATGCACAGGACCCAGTCATTGCTGGCTAAGGATATGGCATGGTTCATCTGCTCGCCATGCCAGCTAAATTTTTTATAGACAGGTAGCAGTCCAAAACTTTCACAAATATATCGTGTTTTGTCCGTACTGCCAGAATCGACCACGACAATTTCATCCGCTATTTTCAAAAGAGGCGGGATAACATCGTGCAATAATCTTTCAGAATTAAACGTTAATAAGCAGACCGTTATTTTAAACATTTTCCTACTCTCAATAGCAGCCTAAATTAATATTATTAATACTATATAAATGAGTAGAGACGATTAAAGTCCTGAATCACACTTTTCAAATAATCACGCTTGAAATTTTGTCTAATTCTGAAGGGCAATAAAATAGAAAAATCTATTTTATTTCAACAGATTCTTTATAATGCAGTCAGATGAAGGGTAGCACACGGATTCAGACATGCCGCACAAAAGTAAAATTCTCCTCCTGGATACGGGTAAAGAATGGGGGGGAGGCACCAACAGTATGCTTGAGCTCCTGAAGCGAATCAATCGCGATAAATTCGATATTACCTGTTGTTTTTACAGTGATTATAGTCGTGCTGAAGGTGAGACGATTGGCCAGGTGCTCAACGGCATCGGCATCCCGCTCATCGTGATCCCTCAACGTCCGCAGCCGGTCTGGGCCAAATTGTTGAAGGAAGCGGGACGTAGCCTGCTGTTTTTCTCACGCAGCGCCCGCAAGGCATTGACGCGTCACGTGGATATCATGTGGCGCATCAGGCCTAACGTCAGCAAAATCGAGACCCTTTTCACGCAGGGCGGTTTCGATACGCTCTATATGAATAACCAGCCGGGCTCAAACGAGGAAGGCTATCTGGCGGCGGCGAACCTGCAGGCGCGGTTGATCCAGCACTGCCGCATTGAGCCCGTTTTGACCCCGCCGCTGGTAAAGCTGGTTAATGCCCATGCCACAAAAATCATCGCCGTCTCGCACGGCGTTGAACGCGTGTTGCTTGAGCATGGCGTCCGGCCCGAACTGTGTACAACGGTCAATAATGCCATCGACATCCACCAGCCTTTACCTGACCGACGCGCGATGCGCCAGCGCCTGAACATTGATGACGACACGTTTGTGTTCGGCAGTATTGGGTCGTTAATCCCTCGCAAAGCCAACCACCACACGCTGGAGGCGCTGGCACAGTTCAGCCAGAAGCATCCCGAGGCGAAATGGAAAATGGTGCTGGTCGGCGAAGGTGCCGAACGCCGCGCTTTAGCGGAACAGGCCCGAATGCTGGGAATTGAAAACCACGTCATCTTCACCGGTTTTCAGAATACCCCATTTAATTACCTCGCTACGTTTGACGCCTTTATTCTGGCCTCAAAAAGCGAAGGGCTGCCGCGCGTGGTGCTGGAAGCGATGCTTCTCAATATCCCCGTTATTGGCTCTCAGGTGACCGGCACGGCGGAATTGATTGACCATGATTCGACAGGGCTTCTCTTCCCCTGGAGCGATGTTTCACAGCTTGCACAGCATCTGGACAATATCTGGGCAGACGCGGATCTGCGGGCTCGACTGGCTGCGGCTGCATACCAGAACGTCTGTCATACCTATGCCATCGAAAACTATGTCAGCGGTGTCGAAGCCGTGCTTGGCGCGCACTAACCAAACGAGATAACTATGTTTAAATTTCTTAATGCTCGCTATCGTCATATCACCGGGCGACACAACATTCCTTACAGCTCTCTGCCCGTGACGGGCGCGCTTGCTGCGGTGGATTCTATTGTGATTCCGTGTACCGGCGCAGATTTCGTCGAAGAAGCATTACTCTCTGCCACCTTCGCGGAACGTTATGCCACCGGGGTGAGCGAAATCGTCATCGTCAGCGATCAGCCTGAATCCGCCTTTGGGGTACTGCCGCCTAAAACCCGCGTAGTGACGCTTAACCTTCCCGTTCGTGAGGAAAACTACCGCTATAAGCAGATCTACCTCAGCCGTCTGGTGAAGCTTAACGCCCCGCTGCAGGCTCGCGGTGAAGGGGTATTGATGATCGATTCCGATCTCAACCTGCTCAAGATGCCAGAGATCAACATGGCCGATATGCACATTTACTCCAGCTTCCGTCAGGGCAAAATGATTGCCAAGCTGGACGGTGCGCCAGCGGAGAAAGTGCCGGCGTATTACAAAGAGACGGTGCGCCCGTATCTGGTCGATCACGTTAACGGCGCGTTTCTTGCGGCAACCAAAAAAACCTGGCGCCGTATCTGCCCGCTGTGGCTGACGCTGTTCCAGGATACCTGGGAGCTGATGGATGATACGCAGCCGCCGACCGATCAGCTGCCGCTCGCCGCGCTGCTGGACATGCTGGATTTAAAAACGGTTAACCTGGGGGACTGGATGAACTGGCCGGTCTCGAAAAAAATCGGCGGTCAGGAAGCCGTTGTGCCGAAAGAGGTGATTGGCGCGCACGGTGGCTTCCCTCTCTCTGAATGGCAGAAGTATCTTGAATCGCCGGATAACAAACTGCTGTTCAAAGGTCAGGACTACACCCGCAAGGTGCGTTACCTGACGGACGAAGAAAAAAAGAAGCAATAAAATAAGGGGCCTGAGGCCCCTTTTTGATTACTTATCCCAGCTCAGGATCACTTTTCCTGACTGGCCGGAACGCATCGCGTCGAAGCCCTGCTGGAACTCATCGATGGAGAAACGGTGAGTAATAATTGGGGACAGATCCAGACCGGACTGGATCAGCGCCGCCATCTTGTACCAGGTCTCGAACATCTCGCGGCCATAGATGCCCTTGATGAACAGCCCCTTGAAGATGACTTTGTTCCAGTCGATAGACATGTCTGACGGCGGAATCCCCAGCATCGCGATACGGCCACCGTGGTTCATGGTGTCGAGCATGGTGCGGAACGCCGGTGGCGCACCGGACATCTCCAGACCCACGTCAAAGCCTTCGGTCATGCCCAGCTCTTCCATCACGTCGGTCAGGCTCTCTTTCGAGACATCTACCGCACGGGTGACGCCCATTTTGCGTGCCAGCGACAGACGGTATTCGTTCACGTCGGTGATCACAACGTTGCGCGCGCCCACGTGCTTCGCCACCGCAGCGGCCATAATGCCGATTGGGCCCGCGCCGGAGACCAGCACGTCTTCACCGACCAGGTCGAAGGAGAGCGCCGTGTGCACCGCGTTGCCGAACGGGTCGAAGATGGAGGCCAGGTCGTCAGAGATATTGTCCGGGATTTTGAACGCGTTAAACGCCGGGATCACCAGGTATTCCGCGAAGCAGCCCGGGCGGTTTACGCCCACGCCAATGGTATTACGGCACAGGTGCGTACGCCCGCCGCGACAGTTACGGCAGTGGCCGCAGGTAATATGGCCTTCACCGGAGACGCGGTCGCCAATTTGGAAGCCTTTCACTTCCTGGCCGATACCCACCACTTCGCCGACATATTCGTGACCGACAACCATCGGTACCGGAATGGTTTTCTGCGACCACTGATCCCAGTTGTAGATGTGAACGTCAGTACCGCAGATGGCGGTTTTACGAATTTTGATCAGCAGATCGTTATGACCGACTTCCGGCTCCGGCACGTCGGTCATCCAAATCCCTTCTTCCGCTTTCAGTTTGGATAACGCTTTCATCACACGTCCTCAGGCAATTACGCCCAGCTGTTTGCCGATGCGGGTAAAGGCTTCCACCGCACGTTCAATTTGTTCAGGCGTATGCGCCGCAGACATCTGGGTGCGGATACGCGCCTGACCTTTTGGCACCACCGGGAAGAAGAACCCGGTGACGTAAATCCCTTCTTTCTGCAGTTCGCGGGCAAATTGCTGCGCGACGACCGCATCGCCCAGCATCACCGGAATGATCGCGTGGTCAGCACCGGCCAGGGTAAACCCTGCGGCGCTCATTTTTTCACGGAACAGACGGGCGTTGGACCACAGGCGGTCGCGCAGCTCAGCGCCTGACTCCACCATCTCCAGTACTTTGATGGAGGCAGAAACAATCGCCGGCGCCAGGGAGTTGGAGAACA
Organism: Enterobacter sp. E20; assembly: GCF_000801755.2. Classification (NCBI taxonomy): domain Bacteria; kingdom Pseudomonadati; phylum Pseudomonadota; class Gammaproteobacteria; order Enterobacterales; family Enterobacteriaceae; genus Enterobacter; species Enterobacter sp. E20. Next base: position 125,461 of record NZ_CP012999.1, on the reverse strand, counting down.
GGTACGGGCGAGAGCGCTGGCGCAGCCACTCGACCACCTCTTTACGCGCGGCGGTATAGCCGCCGGACGCGCCGCCGAGCGCTTTGCCCAGCGTACCGGTGATGATATCCACGCGGCCCATCACGTCACAGTATTCGTGGGAACCGCGGCCGTTTTCGCCGACAAAGCCGACCGCGTGAGAGTCATCGACCATCACCAGCGCGTCGTATTTATCCGCCAGGTCACACACGCCCTTCAGGTTGGCGATCACGCCGTCCATAGAGAACACGCCGTCGGTGGCGATCAGCACGTGGCGAGCCCCCGCTTCACGCGCCTCTTTCAGACGCGCTTCCAGCTCGACCATGTCGTTGTTGGCGTAGCGGAAACGCTTCGCTTTGCACAGGCGAACGCCGTCGATGATGGAGGCGTGGTTCAGGGCGTCGGAGATAATCGCATCTTCTGCGCCAAGCAGGGTCTCAAACAGACCGCCGTTGGCGTCAAAGCAGGAGGAGTACAGAATCGCGTCTTCCATTCCGAGGAAGCTCGCCAGCTTTTGCTCAAGCTGCTTGTGGCTGTCCTGCGTACCGCAGATAAAGCGTACGGAGGCCATGCCGAAACCGTGGGTGTCCATGCCGTTTTTTGCAGCGGCAATCAGCTCAGGGTGATTCGCAAGACCTAAATAGTTGTTCGCACAAAAGTTGATCACATGGCTGCCGTCGGCAACGGTGATGTCCGCCTGCTGGGCAGACGTGATAATACGCTCTTCCTTGAACAACCCTTCCGCACGTGCGGTGTCGAGGTCGCTGTTTAACTGTTTGTAAAAATCACCACGCATTGCAATTCTCCAGACTCGGCAAATTTCGGGACATATTACCCAAACCTATAGTTCATGACGAGATGACACGTCATCTCTTGTCGTTTTTGCAGCATAAATCACGCGTACCCCTGCGCTGTGAAGGTGAATGGCTGAAGGGCAGCCATACTAATGATATGATAGAGACATTAGCGTCTGGGATTGTCCCCGGGCTCCACACTTCAAAGGTTACAGTTATGATCATCGTTACCGGCGGCGCGGGCTTTATCGGCAGCAATATTGTTAAGGCTCTCAATGACAAAGGCATCACCGACATCCTGGTGGTTGACAACCTGAAAGACGGCACCAAGTTCGTCAACCTGGTGGATCTGAACATCGCTGACTACATGGATAAAGAAGACTTCCTTATCCAGATTATGGCAGGCGAAGAGTTCGGCGAGATCGAAGCCATCTTCCACGAAGGTGCGTGTTCTTCCACCACCGAGTGGGACGGCAAGTACATGATGGACAATAACTATCAGTACTCCAAAGAGATCCTGCACTACTGCCTGGAGCGTGAAATTCCGTTCCTGTATGCCTCCTCCGCGGCAACCTACGGCGGCCGCACCTCGGACTTTATCGAATCCCGCGAGTATGAACAGCCGCTGAACGTCTACGGTTACTCCAAATTCCTGTTCGACGAGTACGTGCGTCAGGTGCTGCCTGAAGCGAACTCGCAGATCGTCGGCTTCCGTTACTTCAACGTGTACGGACCGCGCGAAGGCCACAAAGGCAGCATGGCGAGCGTGGCGTTCCACCTGAACACCCAGCTGAATAACGGCGAAAGCCCGAAACTGTTCGAAGGCAGCGACGGCTTTAAGCGCGACTTCGTTTACGTGGGCGACGTAGCCGCAGTGAACCTGTGGTTCTGGGAAAACGGCGTATCCGGCATCTTCAACCTGGGTACCGGCCGCGCGGAGTCCTTCCAGGCCGTGGCTGACGCAACGCTGGCGTATCACAAAAAAGGCAGCATCGAGTACATTCCGTTCCCTGACAAGCTGAAAGGCCGTTATCAGGCGTTCACCCAGGCCGATCTGACCAACCTGCGCGCCGCAGGCTACGACAAGCCGTTCAAGACCGTTGCCGAAGGCGTAACGGAATATATGGCCTGGCTGAACCGCGACGCATAAGTATGAAGATTCTGGTGATCGGCCCGTCATGGGTGGGCGACATGATGATGTCGCAAAGTCTCTATCGCACGCTCAAGGCGCGTTATCCCCAGGCGATAATCGACGTGATGGCACCCGCGTGGTGCCGTCCGCTGTTGTCGCGTATGCCGGAAGTGAACGAGGCGATCCCGATGCCGCTTGGCCACGGGGCGCTGGAAATCGGCGAACGCCGGAAGCTCGGTCATAGCCTGCGCGGGAAGCGCTACGATCGGGCGTATGTCCTGCCAAACTCCTTTAAATCCGCCCTTGTGCCTTTCTTTGCAGGTATTCCACATCGCACCGGCTGGCGCGGTGAAATGCGCTACGGCCTGCTGAACGATGCGCGGGTGCTGGATAAAGAGGCCTGGCCGCTGATGGTGGAGCGCTATGTGGCGCTGGCCTACGACAAAGGCGTGATGCGCAGTGCGAAAGATCTGCCGCAGCCGCTGCTCTGGCCACAGCTTCAGGTTAACGACGGTGAAAAATCCCAGACCTGTAACGCGTTTGGTCTATCGTCTGAACGCCCGATGATTGGCTTCTGCCCCGGCGCCGAGTTCGGCCCGGCAAAACGCTGGCCGCACTATCACTATGCGGAGCTGGCGAAACAGCTGATTGACGAAGGCTACCAGATTGTCCTGTTCGGTTCGGCAAAGGACCACGAGGCAGGCAACGAAATTCTCGCGACGCTCAGTAATGAACAGCAGGCCTGGTGCCGCAACCTGGCGGGAGAAACGCAGCTTGAACAGGCTGTTATCCTGATTGCCGCCTGTGAGGCCGTGGTCAGCAACGATTCGGGCCTGATGCACGTCGCCGCCGCGCTCAACTGCCCGCTGGTGGCGCTGTATGGGCCAAGTAGCCCGGACTTCACGCCCCCGCTTTCTCATAAAGCGCGCGTCATCCGCCTGATCACCGGCTATCACAAAGTTCGCAAGGGCGATGCCGCAGAAGGCTACCATCAGAGCCTGATTGACATTACGCCAGAGCGCGTTCTCGAAGAGCTTAACGAACTGCTGTTGAGCGAAGAAGGATAACGAATGCGGGTACTGATCGTTAAAACCTCTTCGATGGGCGATGTGCTGCATACGCTCCCGTCACTGACGGACGCCATGCGGGCCATTCCCGACATTCGTTTTGACTGGGTAGTGGAAGAAGGCTTCGCGCAGATCCCCACCTGGCATGAAGCGGTTGACCGCGTGATCCCGGTGGCGATCCGCCGCTGGCGCAAAGCGTGGTTCTCCGCCCCGATTAAAGCCGAACGCAAAGCCTTCCGTGAGGCGGTGCAGGCACAGCATTACGACGCCATCATCGACGCCCAGGGGCTGGTGAAAAGCGCCGCGCTGGTGACGCGTCTGGCACATGGCGTAAAGCACGGCATGGACTGGCATACCGCCCGCGAACCGCTGGCGAGCCTGTTCTATAACCGTCGGCACCACATCGCAAAGCAACAGCATGCCGTAGAACGTACCCGCGAGCTATTTGCAAAAAGTCTGGGCTATGCGAAACCGGAAACCCAGGGCGACTACGCCATTGCGCAGCACTTTTTGCGCAATACAGATCCCTGTGCGCAGCCTTATCTTGTCTTCCTGCATGCCACAACGCGCGACGATAAACACTGGCCGGAAACGCACTGGCGAAGCCTGATTGAACTAATGCAACCTACCGGCATCCATATTAAACTGCCCTGGGGCGCTGAACATGAGCGGCAGCGTGCAGAGCGTCTGGCAGCAGGCTTTTCACACGTCGAGGTATTGCCGAAACTCACGCTGGCGCAGGTTGCCGCGCAGCTGGCGGGAGCGAATGCTGTTGTTTCCGTTGATACAGGTTTAAGCCATTTAACCGCGGCGCTGGATCGTCCGAATATTACGATTTTTGGTCCGACCGATCCCGGATTGATCGGGGGTTACGGTAAAAACCAGCATCAGATGGTCAGCCCGACCCAGCAAACGAAGGATATCAGCGCAGATGCTATTTTTTCATTTTTACAGGGCAGCCGTTGGCTTTCCAACAGGGATATCTAACGCATGAGTTACGTATTTCTGCTGATTTTACTCTTTCCGGTGAAGCTTATCCGGAAGCTGTTCCGCAAAGAGACAGGTAAAAACCTGGTCATTCAGACAGCAAAAATCGGCGATTTTGTTAATGCAACGCCCCTTCTGGCATACCTGCAAAAAAGCGACGTGCTCATCAGTCGTAGCGTAGGTGCGCTGGCGAAGCATGATGAGACGATCGATGAGATTTTTTTTATCGAGCAGCATAAGCGTAACCTGTGGCGAAAGCTGGTCTTTGCCTGCCGGATCATGAACCGCTATGACAATGTCTATCTCCTGCAACCCAACAGCGTGAACCTCTTTTTCGCCTCCGTGTGTAACGCTAAAAACAAACAGTTTTTAAGCACTTACACGCGCAGATGGTATCACGGTATTTTCTATGCAACGGCAGACGGTACAGTTGAACACGGTAAGAAGACTCTTTCAGTCACGAACTATCTCAAACTGGCCGATCGCACCTTAACCTGGCAAGACTCGCCAAAGCACGCCACAAAGCCACTTTTCAAACCTGCGACCTATCCGGCAATCCTCGATAAACCCGGCGTGATCCGCATTGGCATCAGCGTAGCCGCCGGGAATAAAGCGAAAACCGTTCCGCCGGTCATCTGGAAGCAAATTGCCGATCGTCTCGCCGACCTGCCCTGCGAATTTTATGTGTTTGGCGCCCCAAATGAACAATCGTGGATGGATGATATCACCCGCGCTTACGGTGAACTGCCCAACTTTATTAACCTGATTGGCAAAATCTCGCTTGAAGAGCTGCCGTGGGCCATTTCTAAAATGGATTGCTATATCGCGTCTGACTCGGGGAATGTCTACATTGCCGATGCGGTAGGCGTGCCGGTAATCTTACTGTTCGGGCCTTGTTGCCACTATGAACAGCGTCCGCTGGGCAACGTATTGCTGATTGGTAATGATGACAACATTTGCTCATATGTTTTTGAAACACGATATTACTTCTCACAGAGCCGGGAAGAACTCTTCGCTGTAACAGACGAAGCGCTACGTGAACTCAAACACTTCATTTGCGGGTTACCCACAATTAATACAGACGCATACTCCTTTGGTGCTCAGGGAAACTAATTATTATGGCTTTTCTAAGCATCATTATTGCCGCGCATAACGCCAAAGATACGCTTCACACCACGCTAGAAAGCCTGCAAAACGCGATTGAGGGTGCGGGGGATGATGTAGAGATCATTATCTTTAACGACAGTTCAAACGACTCAACGCAGGATATTATTGAAGCGTGGCTGCCAATGCTTCCGAATGCGCAATCCCGATACGTCGAGTACCGTAACGTAGGCCATGTTCGAAACAGTGCCCTCTCGCTGGCCAAAGGTGAATACATCACCATGCTGGATAGCGATGACCGGATGAAACCGGGCAGCATCAGGGACGCTGTGGCGTTTCTCAAATCAGAGCGCCCTGATATGCTCCTGACGCGCCTGCTGGAAATTCGCGACACAAAAAAAATGACAGCCGACTGGCAGGGGTTCTCTCCTGTTGCTTTGTCACAACATGAGGCAATAAAGCGGTTCCTGCAGCACAAAGATTTTCAGGCACATCTCATCGGGCAATTCATTCATCGGGAATTGTATGTGAATAACCCGATTCCTTCGATGGTCTGCTATGAAGATTTCGCCGTGTTTCCCGGCATGCTGATGCAATCGAGTAAAATAGTCTATCAGCGTCAGGGACACTATTATTACATCAAACGTAACGACAGTTTGTCGAGCCGTCTCGACGCCAGTAAAATCGCTACGCTGGTTGATTGCACATTACAAATGGAAAAAACATTCCCTCGTTCTTTTAAGCATCTTGTGAATTGTCACTGGTTTGATATCTACAGAAACCACCGACAGCATCTGACTGACCAGCAACTCAAACTGGTTAAACAGCGGGTCAATGCACTTTATTCTCTCTCTTTCTTCTTCACCAAAGATGTACGTTTCAGCTACAAAAAAAGGGTCATTGAGGCATTATGGAAAAAGTAAAACTGCGGCTTTATCAGCTGACGCTGATTTTGAGCCTTATTTCGCTTGCGCTGGCGCTGCTGAGTTCAGGTAAGCAGCGGGAGTTTTTCTATATTGCGATTTATGCCAGCATTATCGGCCTGGCGTGCGAATATAAAAAAATCACAGTGCGTCCTTTTTCTATCGCATTGCCGATTTTATTGATTGGCCTGCTTAATCTTGGCTGGTATCTGGTGTATGAATATCATAGCGAAGGTCTGAACGTTTATAGCGATTATCTCGGTGCAAGTAAAAAATTAATTCTGGCAAGTATTCTCATTTTTTACCTTGACCGGTTTAAGTCTTATATTGATAGAGCATCCTTCCAGAAATATTTTTTATACGCCTCTGGTGCAGGGTTTATACTCGCCACTGGCTATGGCTTATGGCAGGCTTCACAGGGTATGGGGCGTATCGAGATGGCGATAAACCGTGCGACCGTGTCGGCCTATGTTTATTCTGTATTGTCACTGGCGTTTGTATACAGCCTTTATCTACAGAAAAATATAAAACTGTATGTTGCCGCAGGACTCATCATCTTAATATCTTATTTCGTCATTCTTTTAACGGGAACGCGTGCCGCAATGGGGTTATATCTACTCCTGGCGATTGTACTCACGCTTTATCACTTCAGAAGAATCCACCTTAAATCTACGCTGATTTTCTTATGTATTGTGGCGGGTATTGTTATCGTTAGCTACAAGCCATTAATCTTACCTAAGATACAACAAACACAAGCTGAAGTTGAAAGTTATCAGAAAGGCTATGATGCAACCTCACTCGGCGCACGTTTCTCTATGTGGAGTGTTGGTATTCAAAACGGTCTTGCCCATCCTTTAGGGCAGTCAGTCGAAGACCGCGAAATATGGACACAGCAATATGTGAAAGATGGGCATCCACACCTCGCGGCTGCACTCGAGTTTATCAGGGTGCATCTGCACAATGAGTTTATTGAAAAATATTCTCTGCAGGGGATCCCAGGGCTGGCGATATTAGTGTTTTTCTATATATCGATGATCGTTTACGCCCTTAAAAACAGAAATGGCCTACTGCTGACGACCATGCTTCTTTTATTACTCTATGGCCTGACTGACGTCATACTGTTGAGTTCTGAGGCTTTAATCTTCTTTGTCACCGTGTTTGCGCTGAGTACCCCTTTTTCGCAAACCAGGCAACGCTAATGATAATGCCCGCCAGGCGGGCATTATTTTTTCTTGTACTGATAAAACTCCGCCAGCGTCATCCCTACCGTCTTATCGGATAACCAGCTAAAGAGCGTTTCTAAATCCTGATACAACCCTTCAATCGCCGCCTCATCTTTAAACGTTGGGCTTCCGCCAGGCATAAATTCCGACGAATGAAGCATAAACTCCACGTACTCACTTCCCTGCGACAGGCATTGCTGTGCGACCTGAATCATTTGCGCCGCATTCCCACCGGACGGTCTTAGCCAGTTCACAGAGGGAGAGCGGTATTTACCGCGAAGCCTGTCGTAACCCTGTTTGATCGTGTTCAACCACGACGGGTGTTTATACTGAATGCTCATCGGCACTTCGAGTAATGGGCTATTGCCTGCCCGGGAAATATTGTCTAAATCCATGAAATAGGCGTGGTCGGGGAAAAGCTGATAATCCGTTCCGCCATTACCCTGCGGGGCGCCTTTCGCATTGCGCCAGTTCACGCGTGGCGTCACGGAGCAATCCACCTGGTAGCCCAGTTCAACGAGCAATTTTGCATAGCGACTGTCAAATGCCCAACGTCCGGCACGGTGGCTTAACATTTTGGTCTGGAAGGTCTCTTCCAGCAGGCGGGTCATGAATAGCACTTTTTCGCGCATCACCTCATCCGAAAATTCCACCAGATAAGGCTGCCATCGCCAGTCATCGCCCGTGAGATCGTGTTCCGGCGGGCTATTCCATGCGTGAAGGTGCATTCCCACCTCCCCCTGACCGCGGGCGATTGCGTCCCTGGCGAATTCGATGAAAACGGGTTCGATCGCCATCTCGTAATTGGTCAGCCACACGGGCTTAAAGCCGAAACGCTCACAAAGCGCCTGGAAACGCGCCAGATAACGCGCATTTTCCGTTTTAATGACGCGGTGATTTTGCCAGAGATTATCGCCCTCAGTATCAATTGTGATGATAAACGCTGGTTTGTTCATAATGAGTCCGCAAGACAGGAAAGTTAGCGCTATGTTACGCACTCTCCAAAGCATGAGTAAACCCTTCCAGGGAAATTACTGAGATTATGGAGAAAGAGTGCAAGTCGCTATCAGGTCTATTAGAATTGCCATCAGTACAACGCCGATAAGATGATGATGAATAACTTACCTGACACACCTGATTTGCGCATTTTACTTATCAAACTCCGCCATCATGGCGACATGTTGCTGACCACTCCCGTCATTGATTCGCTACGTCAAAAATGGCCGCAGGCGCAGATTGATGTCCTGCTATATGAAGAAACGCGCGATATGCTCGCCGCGCATCCGGCGATCGGTACAATTTACGGAATCGATCGTAAATGGAAACAGCTTGGCACGCTCAAGCATCTTCAAAAAGAGTGGCAGTTGCTGCGTGCGTTAAGAAATCAGCATTATCATCTGGTGATTAACCTTGCCGATCAATGGCGTAGCGCGATCGTCACCCGTTTCACCGGTGCATCCGTTCGCCTCGGATTCGCGTTTAACAAACGCAACAGTGCATTCTGGCGTTTTTGTCACACCGATCTGGTTTCTGTCGACGGCCACAAATCCCTGCATACGGTCGAACAGAATCTTTCCATTCTGGCGCCATTACCGGTCGCGCCGCAGCCTGCCGTCACCATGGCTTACACCGCAGAAGACTGGCATCATGCTCGCCAAAAGCTGACGCTCACGGCTGTGGGTGACAGCTATATCGTGATCCAGCCGACGTCCCGCTGGTTCTTTAAATGCTGGAGCGAAGACAAAATGGCGCAAACCATTACTGCACTGCAGCAGGATGGTCATACGGTTGTGCTCACCGCGGGGCCGGATAAAAAAGAGCTGGCGATGATCGATCGCATTCTCGCCGCCTCGCCAAAGACGGGAGTCGTCTCGCTGGCGGGCCAGCTAACGTTGCGCCAGCTGGCCTCACTTATCGATCATGCGCGTCTTTTTATCGGCGTTGACTCCGTTCCAATGCATATGGCCGCCGCGCTGCAAACGCCCTGCGTGGCGCTGTTTGGTCCTTCTAAACTCACGTTTTGGTCTCCATGGCAAGTCAACGGTGAAGTCATCTGGGCCGGCGATTACGGCCCGCTACCCGATCCGGATGCCATTGATACCAAAACGAAAGAACGCTATCTCGACGCCATTCCCGTTGATGCTGTCGTCTCCGCCGCAAGGAGATATCTGTCATGAAAAACCATCGTCTGGCCATTGTTCGCCAAAAATATCGCCCTGATGGCGGAGCGGAACGCTTCGTTTCGCGCGCTCTCACCGCGCTGAGCAATCAGAACCTTGAGCTCAACGTCATCACGCGTGAGTGGCAGGGAGAGAAGCAAGACGACTGGCATATCCATATTTGCAACCCTCAAAAATGGGGCCGCATCAGTCGAGAGCGCGGATTTGCACAGGCCGCGCGCGCGCTGTGGCAGCAACAGCAGTTTGATATTGTTCAAAGCCATGAGCGCATCCCGGGTTGTGATATCTATCGCGCGGGTGATGGGGTGCATCGTCGCTGGCTGCTGCAGCGCGCGCGCATTTTACCTGCCTGGCGTGCGCAAATGCTGATGTATGACCGCTATCACCGCTACGTGATGCGTGCGGAACGGGAAATGTATCAGGCGCCTGAGTTAAAAGCCGTAATCTGCAATGCGGAGATGATCAAACGCGAAATCGTTGAAGACTTTGATATTGGCGCAAATAAAATTCATGTGATTTATAATTCTATTGATTCCAGCCGCTTCGTTCCGGCCCAGGAGGCACAGCGTGCGATGCTGCGCCAGCAATTTGGTTTGCCAGCCGATGCCGTTGTGCTCTGTTTTGTTGGCTCAGGGTTTGAACGAAAAGGATTAGCCAGCGCCATACGCGCTATCGCTGGAACATCAGCCTGGCTGATTGTGGTTGGGCAAGATAAAGCAGAGCGTCGTTATCGCGACCTCGCCCGTTCGTTAGGCTGCGAGGGACAAATCCGTTTCCTGGGGGTGCAAAAAGAAACTCTGCCTTTTTATCAGCTATCCGATGGTTTACTGTTGCCAACGCTGTATGATCCCTTTCCTAACGTCATTCTTGAAGCGATGGCCTGCGGCTTGCCCGTCATTACTTCAGAGAGTTGCGGTGGTGCAGAGTTTATTCAACAAGGCCAGAACGGATTTTATTGTGACGCACTTGATATCAGTACATTGAAGGAAGCGGTAGCCGCCATTCCTTCACTGGAAAAAAATAACAATATGGGACGAGCGGCACGTGAACGTGTAAAAGACGCCACTCCCGAAAAACTATCAAGTCAGCTTATTACGCTTTATCAAAAATTACTGGATTAAAAATGCGCATCCTAATGATTATTGATGGTTTACCCGGTGGAGGAGCTGAAAAAACGGTTCTTACGCTCTCCCGTGGATTAATAGAAATGGGACATCAGGTCTCTCTATTCTCTCTGCGGAAAGTGTGCGACTACGCCATCCCGGAAGGCATCGATTATCAGGTTGTTCAGGACACATGTAAAAAACCGTGGCGAAAGCTGACGGAAATCCCACGCCGCGCCCAACTGCTGGATCAGGCGATTGAGCGAGCTGAGCGCAGCGGCAAATTTGATGTGGTGTTCTCTCACCTGCACAAAACAGACCGCATTGTGGCGCACTGCCGCGCGCTGGAACGTGACAAAGTCTGGTTCTGCGTGCACGGCATGTTCTCGTTTTCCTATCTTCGCCATCGCAGCGGACTTTCGCGCTGGTTTAAACATCTTAAAATCCGTCATACCTACGAAAACCGCAACGTTGTCGCCGTCTCAGGCGCCGTGTTGACAGATCTTTCCGAGACGCTGGCGCTCAATCTTCGACGCAAAGCGGTTATCCATAATCCTTTCGATATTCCTGAAATTCAGCGTCTGGCGGATGCGCCCTTCGAGATGCAGGGAAAGGATTACATTATTCATGTTGGCCGCTTCCATGAGCACAAACGCCACGACCGCCTTTTACGTGCGTTCGCCCTGAGTAAAATTGACACCACGCTGGTCATGATGGGCAATGGGTCTGACGCTCAAATTCAAAAACTCAAGCAGCTTGCTGCCGAGCTGGGTATTGAAAACAAAACGGTTTTCCGCCCGTTCGAGTCCAATCCCTATCCCTGGATTAAAGGGGCACGCCTTTTAGTGTTAAGTTCTGACTGCGAAGGTTTTGGTAATGTGCTGGTCGAAGCCATTATCTGCCAGACGCCACCGGTCAGTACAAATTGCCCCGGAGGCCCTGCCGAAATCCTCACCGGCGCTTTAGCGCGCGGGCTGGCAGAGTTAAATGACGAGTCACTGGCAAAAACGCTGGCGGATATTTATACCGCCCCGCCGGTCGTTGGCGATACAACCATCGCGTCGTTCGGTATCAATGCTATTTGCCAGCAATATGTTGCTCTGGTCGACAATCAAAAATAATCAGGTTTCTTATGCAAAATTCAGCCCCATTGTTAAGCGTGGTGGTTGCCGTTTATAACGGTGAAGCTTTCCTGGATCAGTTCTTTACCTGCCTTGTCAATCAACGCATCGACAGCATGGAAGTCATCATTGTCAATGACGGCTCTACTGACCGCTCGATGGAGATCGTCGAAAACTGGCGAGAAAAACTGCCGCAGCTGCAGGTCATAGAACAGCAAAACCAGGGCGTATCCATCGCGCGTAACACCGGTCTGGCCGTTGCGACGGGTCAATATCTTTCTTTTCCGGATATTGATGATGTCTTTAAACCCGGCATGTACCAACACCTGCTGGATATGGCCGTCACGCAGGATCTGGATGTCGCCACCTGTAACGGGAACTACGTCTGGGAGAATAACAAGAAACCCTCGCGCCCGATCTTCCCTGAAGACAAACTGGCTTCGACTGGGGTCATGGCTGGCCCTGCGTGGTTAAAAATGGCGCTGGACTCTCGTAAATTCCTTCACGTCACCTGGCTGAACATCTATCGCCACGACTTTATCCGTAAACACAATTTCCATTTCGAACCCGGCCTGCGCCATCAGGATATTCCGTGGACCACCGAAGTGCTGCTCGCGGCAGAGCGGGTTCAGTACACCAGTGAACGTTATTACGACTACTACATTCACTCTGCATCGGTGTCCCATATGCCGGACAATGACGACACGCTGATTCGCTCCGCGCGTCACTACATGAAAATCTTGCAGATGCTCGACACCATCAATCAGCGCTACCCGGATAAAGTGAAAGGGATCCCTGCCTGCCACTGGCAAATTGCCAAAGAGGGGCTGGGCATTATTCACACCTTCGACAACATGAAGGATGAGAAGAAGAAATCAATGATTATTAAAGAGTTCTTCGAAACAGGCATCTGGAAACTCATCTGGAAAAGTGCAAAAAGTCCGCGTCTGCGCTGGCGGCTGGGTCGACGTTATTTCCGTTTGAAACGGTATCTGGCATAAGAGATAGCTTTACCTGGCCTAAATGCTTAGAATTTGCCCGCCGAAACTAAAAAAACGGATAATCGCTTGGAATTGTTGTATACCGCTCTGCTCTACATCATTCAGCCACTGGTGTGGCTGAGACTGTTGCTTCGTAGCCGGAAAGCGCCTGCGTATCGTAAACGCTGGGCTGAACGCTATGGCTTCTGCCGCAATAAAGTCGTACCGGACGGTATTTTGCTGCATTCCGTTTCTGTCGGTGAAACGCTGGCGGCGATCCCGCTGGTTCGCGCCCTGCGTCACCGCTACCCTTCGCTGCCAATCACCGTCACGACGATGACGCCAACCGGCTCGGAGCGCGCGTTATCCGCTTTCGGTAAAGACGTGCAGCACGTCTATCTGCCTTACGATCTGCCCTGCGCCATGAATCGTTTCCTGAATACCGTGCGCCCGAAGCTGGTGATCGTGATGGAAACCGAACTGTGGCCGAATATGATTTCCGCCCTGCATGCCCGTAAAATCCCGCTGGTCATTGCCAACGCCCGCCTTTCAGAGCGCTCGGCGAAAGGTTACGGCAAGCTGGGTAAGTTTATGCGCCGCCTGCTGAGCAAAATTACGCTGATTGCCGCGCAGAACGAAGAGGATGCGGCACGCTTTATCGCGCTGGGCCTGAAACGCAACCAGCTTGCGGTAACGGGCAGCCTGAAATTTGATATTTCCGTTACCCCTGAGCTCGCCGCCCGTGCGATCACGCTGCGTCGCCAGTGGGCCCCGCGTCGTCAGGTCTGGATTGCCACCAGTACTCATGATGGCGAAGAAGAGATCATTCTGCAGGCTCACCGCAAGCTGCTGGAAAAATTCCCTGATTTACTGCTGATCCTCGTGCCTCGCCATCCGGAGCGTTTTAAAGATGCCCGTGAAATGGTGCAGAAAGGCGGCTTCAGCTTCACGCTGCGCAGCAGCGGTGAAATTCCTTCCGGCAGCACCCAGGTGGTGATTGGCGATACGATGGGCGAGCTGATGCTGCTGTACGGAATCGCTGACCTCGCGTTTGTCGGTGGCAGCCTGGTCGAACGCGGCGGTCATAACCCGCTGGAGCCGGCAGCCCACGCCATTCCGGTGCTGATGGGGCCGCACACGTTTAACTTCAAAGATATCTGCGCGAAATTACAGCAGGCCGATGGTTTAATTACCGTGACCGATGCGGATTCGGTGGTTAAAGAGGTATCGACCCTTCTGACTGACGAAGATTATCGCCTGTGGTACGGGCGTCATGCCGTCGAAGTGCTGCACCAGAACCAGGGCGCACTGACCCGACTGCTGCAGCTTCTGCAACCTTATCTGCCCCAGCGGAGCCACTGATGTCAACGCGTCTGTCGGTCGTCATGATCGCCAAAAACGCCGCCGACCTGCTTCCGGATTGCCTGGCGTCGGTTGCCTGGGCTGACGAGATAGTCATTCTCGACTCCGGAAGTACGGACAACACGGTGGACGTTGCCCGGGCAGCGGGCGCAAAAGTCTTTGTCGACGCTGACTGGCAGGGCTATGGCATCCAGCGCCAGCGCGCGCAGGGGTATGCCACAGGTGATTATGTCCTGATGCTCGACACCGACGAACGCATCACGCCGGAGCTTCAGCAGGCCATTCAGGCTGTGCTTTCCTCGCCCCAGCCTGGCGCCGTATACAGCATTGCCCGCCGCAACTACTTCCTTGGCCGTTTTATGCGCCACAGCGGCTGGTATCCTGACCGCGTGATGCGCCTCTACGAGCGCGAGCGGTATCAATACAACGACAATCTGGTGCATGAATCCCTGAGCTGCGATAGCGCCCAGGTTATTCCCCTGACGGGCGATTTGCTGCACCTGACCTGCCGTGATTTCGCGAGCTTCCAGCGTAAACAGCTCAACTATGCCACCGCATGGGCTCAGGAGCGTCACCAGCGCGGCAAGAAGGCCTCGCTGACGGGTATCTTCACCCACACGCTGGGCGCGTTCCTGAAAACGCTGCTGCTGCGTGGTGGCGTCCTGGACGGCAAGCAGGGCTGGTTACTCGCGGTTGTGAATGCCCAGTATACTTTCAACAAATACACCGAGCTGTGGGCGCTCTGCCGCGGCTACTCAGAGAAAACGTGAGCCATGAGCACAAAAGCGATTTATCCGGGTACCTTCGATCCGATCACCAACGGTCATCTTGATATCATCACCCGTGCGGCGTGCATGTTCGACAAGGTGATCCTGGCCATTGCCGCCAGCCCCAGCAAAAAGCCGATGTTTGACCTCAACGAGCGCGTACAGCTCGCTACCGATGCCATTTCGCACCTGCCGAATGTTGAGGTGGTCGGGTTTAGCGACCTGATGGCAAACTTCGCCCGCGCTCAGCAGGCCAATATTCTGATCCGTGGTTTGCGCGCGGTGGCAGACTTCGAGTATGAGATGCAGCTGGCGCACATGAACCGCCACCTGATGCCGGAGCTGGAGAGCGTGTTCCTGATGCCCTCCAAAGAGTGGTCGTTTATCTCTTCCACGCTGGTAAAAGAGGTGGCGCGTCATCACGGCGATGTCACCCATTTCCTGCCGACTAACGTCCACCAGGCATTGATGGAAAAGCTAAAGTAGCCTTATTTCTGGCACTGACGGCAGTAGAACGTGGCGCGCTGGGCGTGCTTCGTGGCAATCACCGGCGTGCCGCAGACTCTGCACGGTTCGCCTTTACGGCCATACACCTGCAGCTCCTGGGCAAAATAGCCCGGCTTGCCGTCACTTTGCAGGAAGTCCTTCAACGTTGTCCCGCCCTGCTCAATCGAGCGAAGTAATACGGCTTTAATCACCCGGACCAGCAGCTCGCACTCCTGCGCCGACAGCGAAGAGGCCAGCCGATCGGGATGGATCCCCGCCGCAAACAGCGATTCGCTGGCGTAGATATTCCCCACGCCGACCACCAGCTTGTTATCCATCAGCCAGGGCTTAATCGGGCTTTTCTTCTTCGCACACTTCGCCTTGAGGTATTCTGCGTTAAACGCGTCTGAGAGCGGCTCCGGGCCCAGATGCGCCAGCACGTTATGCCCTTCCAGCTCCTTCGTCCACAGCCACGCGCCAAAGCGCCGTGGGTCGGTGTAACGTAGCACTTTGCCGTTGCTCATCACCAGATCGACGTGGTCGTGCTTTTCCGCAGGCAGTTCTTCGGTAAGAATGCGCAGGCTCCCGGACATCCCCAGGTGGATAATAATCCAGCCGTCGGGCAGTTCCAGCAGCAGGTATTTCGCGCGACGCTGTACGCTAAGGACGGGTTTATCGCTCAGGGCATGGATCTCATCGGACACCGGCCAGCGCAGACGTCCATTGCGGACCACCGCGTGAAGAATCGTCGCGCCGACCAGATGGGGCTCAATGCCGCGACGGCTGGTTTCTACCTCAGGTAATTCAGGCATGGTTCCTCCGTTGAGATGCAGAATGCAAAAAACCCCGCAGTTGCGGGGTTTTTCGATACAAGGAGACTAAAATTATTTGATTTTAGCTTCTTTGTACAGTACGTGCTGGCGTACAACTGGATCGAACTTTTTCAGTTCCAGTTTTTCCGGCTTAGTACGTTTGTTCTTCGTGGTGGTGTAGAAGTGACCTGTACCAGCAGAAGAAACCAGCTTGATTTTCTCGCGAATACCTTTAGCCATGATTTATTTCCTCTTTAAGTACTTAGTACTTTTCGCCACGGGCACGCAGTTCGGACAGAACTGTATCGATGCCTTTCTTATCGATTACACGCATACCTTTAGCAGATACGCGCAGGGTGACAAAACGCTTCTCGCTCTCAACCCAGAAACGGTGAGAGTGCAGGTTCGGCAGGAAACGGCGTTTAGTCGCGTTCAGTGCGTGGGAACGGTTGTTACCGGTCACCGGACGCTTGCCAGTAACTTGGCAGACTCGGGACATGTCTATTCTCCAAAAATCAAATTAGCTCGAGCTTCGTATGGGGTATCGGCGCCTCGTCAGGCTTTACAGCCCGGTCATCGCATAGTTCTAAGTGAACTCTCGATTGCCAGGCCCAAATGCCAAACCCGAGATTCTCAAAGGTGGCGTAGTATACGCTGACTCGGCGGTGTGCTCAAGTCCCGAACAGACAAAGATCCCGATGGATCGCGAGAAATAGCCTAAATCCAGCCATGTTCTGCGAAAGAAATGTACTCACCGCGGCCAATTATTAGATGGTCCAGCACACGAATGTCCATGAATTGACAGCATTTGATAATGCGTTCGGTGATTTCTTTGTCCGCTCTGCTCGGTTCTGCACAGCCAGAGGGGTGATTATGCGCGAGGATCACGCCCGCTGCATTCACTTTTATCGCTTCCCGCACAATTTCACGCGGATGCACCTCAACGTGACTCAACGTGCCCGCAAAGAGACAGCTATGTTTCAGCACCCGATTTCTGTTATCGACAAAGATCACTATAAAGATCTCGCGTTCAATATCAGTTAACTGGCTTTGCAGGAATTCACGCGTCATTTCTGGCGTCAGGATCGGATCTTCCTTCTCCATGCGGACGTTGTAAAAACGGCGGGCAAGTTCAGCAATGCCCCTCAGCTGGGCATATTTCGCCACGCCAATTCCCTCAACGTGCTTAAACTGCGCCAGATCGGCGGTCAATAAACCGTACAGCGAACCGAAATGTGCGATCAGCTCTTTTGCCAGCGTAAATACCGTTTTTCCGGGCGTTCCGGTACGTAAAAAGAGCGCCAGCAGTTCATCGTCTTTTAACAGGGTAACGCCATAGCGCAGCAGTTTTTCGCGCGGCAGCAGCTCCTCATCCTCTTCTTCCATGCTCTTTCTCCCCTTTTTAACCTCATGCTGCCACAGGCCAATCCGTCGCTCGACGGTCACATTGCGTTCTTGCGTAGCGCCTCGCAAAGTGGTCGAAGGACAAAATCACCCCGCTTTGGGGATTGTGATAAAATGCCCGCTCTCTGGTGAAACCCAACAGGAAAGAATCATGATGAGCCTGGCCGGTAAAAAAATTGTTCTTGGCGTGAGCGGCGGCATTGCTGCTTATAAAGCGCCGGAGCTGGTGCGTCGTCTGCGCGAGCGCGGAGCTGACGTGCGGGTCGCGATAACCGAAGGCGGTAAAGCCTTTATCACTCCCCTGAGCCTGCAGGCCGTTTCAGGATACCCGGTATCTGACAGCCTGCTCGATCCGGCCGCCGAAGCCGCGATGGGCCATATTGAGCTGGGAAAATGGGCAGACCTGGTTATCCTCGCTCCCGCCACGGCTGATTTAATCGCTCGGGTTGCGGCCGGTATGGCAAACGATCTGGTCTCCACTATTTGTCTGGCCACCCCTGCGCCTGTTGCCGTCGTTCCTGCCATGAACCAGCAGATGTACCGTAACGCGGCCACCCAGCATAATCTGGAGACGCTGGCCTCACGCGGCCTGCTTATCTGGGGTCCAGACAGCGGCAGCCAGGCCTGCGGCGACGTTGGCCCGGGCCGCATGCTTGATCCGCTGACGATTGTTGATATGGCCGCAGCCCATTTTTCGCCTGTCAACGATCTGCAACATCTCAACATCATGATTACCGCGGGCCCCACGCGCGAGCCGCTGGATCCGGTGCGCTACATCACCAACCACAGCTCCGGCAAAATGGGCTTTGCGATTGCCGCCGCCGCCGCAAGGCGTGGCGCGAAAGTCACGCTGGTGAGCGGCCCGGTATCGCTGCCTACCCCTGCGTTTGTGAAGCGAATTGACGTGACCACCGCGCTGGAGATGGAAGCCGCCGTGCAGGCACATGCGCAAAGCCAGCAGATTTTTATCGGCTGTGCGGCCGTCGCAGACTATCGTGCCGAGACGGTTGCCGAGGCTAAAATTAAAAAGCAAGGCGATGAATTAACACTAAAAATGGTGAAAAACCCGGACATTGTTGCCGGCGTCGCCGCACTAAAAAGCCATCGTCCATACGTTGTTGGGTTTGCCGCAGAAACGAATAATGTGGAAGAATATGCCCGGCAAAAACGTACCCGCAAAAACCTCGATTTGATTTGCGCGAACGACGTATCGCTGGCCACACAAGGATTTAACAGCGACAGCAACGCACTGCACCTTTTCTGGCAGGATGGAGATAAAGTCTTACCGCTTGAGCGCAAGGAACTCCTGGGCCAACAATTACTGGACGAGATCGTTACCCGTTATGATGAAAAAAATCGACGTTAAGATTCTGGACCCGCGTGTTGGCGAGCAATTCCCGCTGCCAACCTATGCCACCTCCGGCTCTGCCGGTCTTGACCTGCGCGCCTGTCTCGATGACGCCGTAGAACTGGCTCCGGGTGCCACTACCCTGATTCCAACTGGCCTGGCGATTCACATTGCTGACCCGTCTCTGGCAGCAGTGATCCTGCCGCGTTCTGGTCTGGGCCATAAGCACGGCGTTGTGCTGGGTAACCTGGTCGGCCTGATCGACTCCGACTACCAGGGTCAGCTGATGGTCTCCGTCTGGAACCGCGGTCAGGACAGCTTTACCATTGAACCTGGCGAGCGTATCGCCCAGATGGTCTTTGTACCGGTGGTGCAGGCAGAATTTAACCTGGTGGCAGACTTTGACGCCACCGACCGTGGCGAAGGCGGCTTCGGCCATTCCGGGCGCAAATAACGGCCCGAAAGACACGTATCTCACAGCGTTATAATGCAATAACAAACCGCAAACGCCCGTTTGCGGTCGCTGTGTGGATGCCAGCCTGGCAAGTGCTTATTTTCAGGGGTATTTTGTAACATGGCAGAAAAACAAACCGCGAAAAGGAATCGTCGCGAAGAAATACTTCAATCTCTGGCTCTGATGCTTGAATCCAGCGATGGCAGTCAACGCATCACCACCGCTAAACTGGCCGCCTCTGTAGGCGTGTCTGAGGCGGCGCTGTACCGTCATTTCCCGAGCAAGACCCGGATGTTCGACAGTCTGATCGAGTTTATTGAAGACAGCCTGATTACGCGCATCAACCTGATTCTGAAAGACGAAAAAGACACCACCGCGCGTCTGCGTCTGATTGTGTTGTTAATCCTGGGCTTCGGTGAACGCAATCCGGGCTTAACCCGTATCCTCACCGGCCACGCGCTGATGTTTGAACAGGACAGACTGCAGGGCCGCATTAACCAGCTTTTCGAGCGGATTGAAGCGCAGCTGCGCCAGGTACTGCGCGAAAAGAAAATGCGTGAAGGCGAAGGTTACATCATTGATGAAACGCTGCTGGCGAGCCAGATCCTGGCGTTTTGTGAAGGGATGCTCTCCCGCTTTGTGCGCAGCGAGTTCAAATACCGTCCAACGGACGATTTTGACGCCCGCTGGCCGTTAGTGGCTGCTCAGTTGCAGTAATCCGTAAGCCCGGTAAGCGTAGCGCCACCGGGCAATTTAATTACACCCCGAACTCTTCCCGGTACGCACGTACCGCCGCCAGATGGTCCGCCATCTCGGGCTTCTCTTCCAGATACGCAATCAGGTCTTTCAGGGTAATAATCGACGTCACTTTGCAGCTGTAATCGCGTTCGACTTCCTGAATAGCGGAAATTTCACCGCGACCACGCTCCTGACGATCCAGAGAAATCAGCACGCCAGCAAGCGTCGCACCGTTGGCCTGAATAATCTCCATCGATTCACGGATCGCCGTACCCGCGGTAATCACGTCATCGACCAGCATGACGCGGCCCTGCAGCGCGCTGCCGACCAGATTCCCGCCTTCACCGTGGGTTTTAGCCTCTTTACGGTTAAAGCAGTACGGCACGTCGCGGTCATGGTGTTCCGCCAGCGCCACCGCGGTGGTGGTCGCAATCGGAATGCCTTTATAGGCCGGGCCAAACAGCAGGTCAAAATCAATCCCGGAATCCACCAGCGCTTCGGCATAGAAACGGCCTAACAGTGCCAGATCGCGCCCGGTATTAAACAGCCCGGCGTTGAAGAAATAGGGACTCTTACGCCCGGATTTCAGCGTAAATTCGCCAAACTTAAGTACCTGCTTGTTAAGCGCAAACTCAATAAACTGGCGCTGATACGATTTCATGGATTTGCTCCTTTGGTTTTTCTGTCTTACAGGCAAAAAAAAGGCGACTCATTGGTCGCCTTTAAAATCAATTTTCTAACGCCGCTTTCTGCGTCGTTACAATGGATTCGATTCCCCCTCGGGCCAACGCCAGCAGGGAGAGAAGCTCTTCGTGGGTGAACGGCTCGCCTTCCGCCGTGCCCTGCACCTCAATGATGCGACCATCTTCGGTCATCACCACGTTCATGTCGGTTTCGGCTGCGGAATCTTCAACGTATTCCAGATCGCAAAGCGCTTCGCCGTTAACGATACCGACAGAAACCGCCGCAACCATGCCTTTCATTGGGTTGGTTTTCAGCTTACCGGCCGCAACCAGCTTGTTCAGAGCATCGGCCAGCGCCACGCAGGCGCCGGTAATGGATGCGGTACGCGTACCACCGTCTGCCTGAATGACGTCGCAATCGAGAGTGATGGTGAATTCGCCGAGGATTTTCAGGTCAACGGCGGCGCGCAGCGCACGCGCGATCAGACGCTGAATCTCCATGGTACGGCCGCCCTGCTTACCCTTTGCCGCTTCACGGGCATTACGGGTATGGGTCGCACGCGGCAGCATGCCGTATTCTGCGGTGATCCAACCCTGGCCCTGACCTTTCAGGAAGCGCGGAACGCCTTCTTCGATGGAGGCGGTGCACAGCACTTTAGTGTCACCAAACTCAACCAGCACGGAGCCTTCAGCGTGTTTTGTATAGTTACGGGTCAGGGTGACGGGACGCACCTGGTTGGCGCTACGGCCTGATGGACGCATGATGGATTCTCCGGCTTGAAACGAATGTGGCTGCGCATTATACGGATAAAGGACGCTTATTCCTATCCTGAGAAGCCCCCGAAAGCTATAATCCCCCCATCTCTCCTTTAAAAACGGGAATGTCTATGATCCGCAGTATGACCGCCTACGCCCGGCGTGAAATCAAGGGTAGCTGGGGTAGCGCCACATGGGAAATGCGCTCGGTAAACCAGCGTTACCTGGAAACGTATTTCCGTATGCCGGAGCAGTTCCGCAGCCTTGAGCCTGTCGTACGTGAACGTATCCGTACGCGTCTGACGCGCGGAAAAGTTGAATGTAACCTGCGCTTTGAGCCTGATGCGAGCGCACAGGGCGAGCTCATCCTCAACGAAAAACTGGCAAAACAGCTCGTGAATGCGGCGAACTGGGTCAAAATGCAGAGCGATGAAGGCGAAATCAACCCGGTTGATATTCTGCGCTGGCCTGGCGTCATGGCCGCTGGTGAGCAGGATCTGGACGCCATTGCCGCTGAAATCCTGGCAGCTCTCGACGGCACGCTGGACGACTTTATCGTTGCCCGCGAAACCGAAGGCCAGGCGCTGAAAGCGATGATTGAGCAGCGTCTTGAAGGCGTGAGCACCGAAGTAGCGAAAGTCCGCACCCATATGCCAGAAGTGCTGCAATGGCAGCGCGAGCGCCTTGTCGCCAAACTGGAAGAAGCGGAAGTTCAGCTGGAAAACACCCGTCTGGAACAAGAGCTGGTGCTGATGGCGCAGCGTATCGATGTCGCTGAAGAGCTGGACCGTCTGGAAGCGCACGTTAAAGAAACCTACAACATTCTGAAGAAAAAAGAAGCTGTGGGCCGCCGTCTGGACTTTATGATGCAGGAGTTCAACCGCGAGTCGAACACCCTGGCGTCTAAGTCGATCAATGCAGAAGTGACGAATTCAGCGATTGAGCTGAAAGTGCTGATTGAACAGATGCGCGAGCAGATCCAGAACATCGAGTAATGCTTTTCGGGTGGTGTCGACAGCACCACCCATTACTATTTCTAATCCATCTTAACGCCAATTTTGTCAGTTTACCGCCTTTCATCAAGCTTTCTCTATAGAACTTGATAAAAATTTATAGGGCAAACTGGCTCGCCTTAGAAAATCTCAATCGTGATCTTGCGCACAAATCGCTAACCTCCCCCGCGTTCACACCGGAGGGTATATGCTGCTTCACATCCTTTATCTCATTGGCATCACCGCAGAAGCCATGACCGGCGCACTTGCCGCCGGACGTCGCCGTATGGATACCTTCGGCGTGATCATTATTGCTACGGCGACCGCGCTGGGTGGCGGTTCCGTGCGCGATATTCTGCTTGGCCATTACCCGCTCGGCTGGGTTAAACACCCTGAATACGTGATTATCGTGGCAACGGCCGCCGTGTTAACCACCATAGTGGCGCCCGTTATGCCCCATCTTCGCCGCCTGTTCCTGGTGCTTGATGCGCTGGGGCTGATCGTATTTTCGATCATCGGCGCGCAAATCGCGCTCGATATGGGGGAAGGACCGGTTATCGCCACCATCGCCGCCGTGGTCACGGGCGTATTCGGCGGCGTGCTGCGCGATATGTTCTGCAAACGCATCCCCCTGGTCTTTCAAAAAGAGCTGTATGCCGGCATCTCCTTTGCGGCAGCGGTGCTCTATATCGCCCTGCAGCATTACGTTTCAAACCATGATGTGGTGGTCATCTCGACGCTGCTGTTTGGCTTTACGGCCCGCATGCTGGCGCTGCGTCTGAAGCTCGGGCTGCCCGTTTTTCATTACAAACACAGCGCCCACTAGCTTCAGAACCCGTTGATGTTCTGTTCAGCGAGCCATTTCGCCAGCACATCAATCTGAGGCGCGTGAATCCAGTTTACGATTTTTCGCGCTTTTTCCTCTCCTGTTCCCGGCAGGGTCTGCCAGTCCTTTGCGTTGCGCCCGCTCATCTTCTGCCACGATATGTCTCCCATCGCCTTCAGCGAAGCCTGGGTCAATGGCACACCCATTGCCATGAGCCAGCGGATAAACGGCTTCTCGCGCACCAGATTAAATCGGTGCCAGAGCGCCAGCCCGCGTGCTGAGGAAAACCCCGGTGTAGCCTGCAGCTGCGCCTGCGTTAATAACAGCCATGAAAAGAGATGTTCAAAATGATGCGCCTGCCAGAGGGTCCGCCAGCCTGACTCACCTAATCCTTCAATATCGAATACCTGCTTTGAACTGAGCCAGGTCAGCCGGGCAAAGAACTGCTCCATACACTCCGGCGAAGCATAGAAACAGCTAAGAGCATGATAGCGTGAGGCCGGTGGCTCTGGTTTATGTCTGTCCGTTCCGCGCCAGAGCACCTTATCAAACCGGGGGATACCCTGCCCGGCCAGGCTGATCTGTATCTGATCCCCTGGAGCAATATCCAGATTCTGCCAGCGCCCAACCGAGCCCAGACTCACCCGCTGCACCTGTTTATCATCCAGTTGCACGGGTTCCAGCGCTGCTACAACGGAAATTTTGCCCGTGCGCCCCACGGAAAAATGAATATCACTCACCTCAGCGACCTGGGCTGCGGGAGGATATTTCCACGCGACAACCCAGTGGCCTTCTCCCGGTAACCACTCTTCGGCCGCAGGTTCATTCTCCGAACGCACCACAATGCCATCCGTGGCAAAGGGTAATGCGGTCACGTGCCAGGCCGCGCGCTGCTTCTCGACGGCATCGACAGAATCGGCGGGTAGCGTGTACCGTGCCGACAACGGAAAACCGGCCTGAGACAGTTCAGCTAAAGATGTCCGCATATCTTTCGGTCCGTCCGGCCAGGCCCAGATGAATACGCCGATCTTGCTTAATAGCGCGTTATCCTTTTGCCGCATCATCGCCCCTGCCACCTTTGCGCGAGCGTTCATTCCGCCCAACTGCTGCTGAATGTGGTTGTCACGCAACCAGAAAAGCTCGCCCTGCAAGACGCTATTCGCCAGCGCGCCGGTGAGATTTTGCGGAACAGACGGGATTAAATGTACCTTCCCGGTCCAGTCTTCCCCTTTGAGGCCATCACCGCGACTAATAGCCTGGGTTAACTTCCCGTCACGATAGACCAGCGTCACCGCCACACCATCAACTTTGGGCTGCAGCCACAGATGCTTTCGGACACGCATCCACTGTCTCAACTCCTCTTTGCTGGCCACTTTATGTACGCCCGCATGGGCAACAGGATGTTTTACGCTTCCCGCCAGTGCAGGGAGTTTCTCTTCTGAAGGCTCGCTGCCAAAACAGCGCTGCCACTGCGTTAACCGCCCGTGAAGCTGGTCGTAAACCTCGTCGTTGATCTCACTCACGCCCTGCTTCCAGTAGGCCTCATCCCAGCGTTTGATTTGCGCGCTTAACGACGCCATCTCTTTTTCTGCTTTTGCTTGCGACCACACCGGACACACCGCCGCGCCATAGCCACACCACAACAGCATTAACCCGCTTATCCATCGCCACATCGCTACCCCTCCTTTTCATTGCAGGAGATATACCCGGATGCCTGAAACAACGCTAACGGCAACGTTTCACAATGCGAGACGCTATCCGGTGTTTCTTTTGGTTGCTGAAAACCACAGATAAAACCTGAAAACGGCACGCAAAATTCAATAATCCAGGGGAAAAAGTGTGACAAAGGCTACGTCACACGGCGGTGACGTGTATAATAAGCCCGTATGTAGGACTTCTTCGTTAACACATACAAAAGACTCTCATGGCTCAAGGCACGCTTTATATTGTTTCTGCCCCTAGTGGCGCGGGTAAATCCAGCCTTATTCAGGCACTGTTAAAAACCCAACCGTTGTACGACACACAGGTTTCTGTTTCTCACACCACGCGAGCGCCGCGTCCGGGTGAAGTGCACGGTGAACACTATTTCTTTGTGGATCACGACGAATTCAGAGCGATGATCGGCAGAGACGCGTTTCTTGAACACGCTGAAGTATTCGGTAATTACTACGGTACCTCGCGTGAAACCATTGAGCAGGTTCTGGCCACGGGCGTGAATGTGTTCCTGGATATCGACTGGCAGGGCGCACAGCAAATTCGCAAGAAAATGCCTGACTCGCGCAGTATCTTTATTTTACCGCCATCGAAAGATGAGCTGGATCGCCGCCTGCGTGGCCGCGGTCAGGACAGCGAAGAAGTGATCGCAAAGCGTATGGAACAGGCTGTTGCAGAAATGAGCCATTACGCGGAATATGATTACCTTATTGTGAATGATGATTTTGATGCCGCACTGAGCGATCTCAAAACCATTCTTCGTGCAGAACGTCTGCGTATGAGCCGCCAGAAGCAGCGACATGACGCATTAATCACCAAACTGTTGGCAGACTGAACCCACTTTCAGTATCATGCCCAGTCATTTCTTCACCTGTGGAGCATTTTAAGTATGGCACGCGTAACTGTTCAGGACGCTGTAGAGAAAATTGGTAACCGTTTTGACCTGGTGCTGGTCGCCGCGCGTCGCGCTCGTCAGATGCAGGTAGGCGGTAAAGATCCGCTGGTACCGGAAGAAAACGATAAAACCACCGTTATTGCACTTCGCGAAATCGAAGAAGGTCTGATCAACAACCAGATCCTCGACGTGCGTGAGCGCCAGGAGCAGCAAGAGCAGGAAGCCGCAGAACTGCAGGCTGTAACCGCTATTGCTGAAGGTCGTCGTTAATTAAACCTGCGGGTCGCCCTTGTATCTGTTTGAAAGCCTGAATCAACTGATTCAAACCTACCTGCCTGAAGACCAGATTAAGCGTCTTCAGCAGGCGTATCTCGTTGCACGTGACGCTCACGAGGGCCAGACACGTTCAAGCGGTGAACCCTATATCACGCACCCGGTAGCGGTGGCCTGTATTCTGGCCGAGATGAAACTCGACTACGAAACGCTGATGGCCGCTCTGCTGCACGACGTGATCGAAGATACCCCTGCCACCTATCAGGACATGGAACAGCTGTTTGGCAAAAGCGTTGCCGAACTGGTGGAAGGGGTCTCTAAGCTTGATAAGCTGAATTTCCGCGACAAGAAAGAGGCGCAAGCCGAAAACTTCCGCAAGATGATTATGGCGATGGTGCAGGATATCCGCGTCATTCTCATCAAACTCGCTGACCGTACCCACAACATGCGCACGCTGGGCTCACTTCGCCCGGATAAACGTCGCCGCATTGCCCGTGAAACCCTCGAAATCTACAGCCCGCTGGCGCACCGTTTAGGTATTCATCACATTAAAACCGAGCTGGAAGAGCTGGGTTTTGAAGCGTTGTACCCTAACCGCTATCGCGTGATTAAAGAGGTGGTGAAAGCCGCACGCGGTAACCGTAAAGAGATGATTCAAAAAATCCTCTCTGAAATCGAAGGGCGCTTACAGGAAGCGGGGATTCCGTGCCGCGTCAGCGGTCGCGAAAAACATTTGTACTCCATCTACTGCAAAATGGTGCTCAAAGAGCAGCGTTTTCACTCGATCATGGATATCTACGCCTTCCGCGTAATTGTCCACGACTCGGACACCTGCTATCGCGTGCTGGGGCAGATGCACAGCCTCTACAAACCGCGTCCGGGCCGCATGAAAGATTACATCGCCATTCCAAAAGCGAACGGCTATCAATCTTTGCACACCTCGATGATCGGGCCACATGGCGTACCTGTTGAGGTGCAAATTCGCACCGAAGACATGGACCAGATGGCAGAGATGGGTGTTGCCGCACACTGGGCGTATAAAGAGCACGGTGGCGAAAGTAGCACGACCGCACAAATCCGCGCCCAGCGCTGGATGCAAAGCCTGCTGGAGCTTCAGCAGAGTGCGGGTAGCTCGTTTGAATTTATCGAGAGCGTTAAATCCGATCTCTTCCCGGATGAGATTTACGTTTTCACCCCAGAAGGTCGCATTGTCGAACTGCCTGCGGGCGCAACGCCGGTCGACTTCGCCTACGCCGTGCACACCGATATCGGGCATGCCTGCGTCGGCGCGCGCGTCGACAGACAGCCTTATCCGCTGTCTCAACCGCTATCCAGCGGCCAGACGGTAGAAATTATTACCGCGCCGGGCGCGCGTCCGAACGCGGCCTGGCTGAACTTTGTCGTGAGCTCCAAAGCACGCGCCAAAATTCGCCAGCTGCTGAAAAACCTCAAGCGCGATGATTCCGTCAGCCTGGGGCGTCGTCTGCTCAACCACGCGTTGGGCGGTAGCCGTAAGCTGGCTGAAATTCCGCAGGAGAACGTCCAGCGCGAGCTGGAGCGCATGAAGCTCGCGTCGCTTGACGACCTGCTTGCAGAGATTGGCCTCGGCAACGCCATGAGCGTGGTGGTGGCGAAGAACCTGCAGCAAGGCGACACGACAGCGGTGCCTGCAACCACGCAAGGCCACGGACACCTGCCGATTAAAGGCGCAGACGGGGTGCTGATCACCTTCGCGAAATGTTGCCGTCCAATCCCTGGCGACCCGATTATTGCGCACGTCAGCCCGGGTAAAGGGCTGGTTATCCACCACGAGTCCTGTCGTAACATTCGCGGCTACCAGAAAGAAGCCGAGAAGTTTATGGCGGTTGAGTGGGATAAAGAGACCGCACAGGAATTTATCACCGAAATTAAGGTGGATATGTTCAACCACCAGGGTGCCCTGGCGAACCTGACGGCAGCGATCAACACGGCTTCTTCCAACATTCAGAGCCTGAATACGGAAGAAAAAGATGGCCGCGTGTACAGCGCCTTTATTCGTCTGACCGCCCGCGACCGCGTGCATCTGGCGAATATTATGCGCAAGATCCGCGTCATGCCGGACGTGATTAAAGTCACCCGAAACCGAAACTAGGTTTATGAATTCACAACGTTATGCACGTATCTGCGAAATGCTCGCCAGGCGTCAGCCTGACCTGACGGTCTGCATGGAGCAGGTGCATAAACCTCATAACGTCTCTGCTATCGTCCGTACCGCAGATGCCGTCGGTGTGCATGAAGTGCACGCCGTCTGGCCGGACGGCCGTATGCGCAATACTGTCTCGGCGGCGGCAGGCAGCAACAGCTGGGTGTCTGTCAATAATCATCACACCATTGGCGAAGCCGTATCGCACCTGAAAGGGCGCGGGATGCAGATCCTCGCCACTAACCTGTCCGCTAAAGCCGTAGATTTCCGCGAGATCGACTACACCCGTCCGACCTGCATTTTGATGGGTCAGGAGAAAACCGGGATCACCCAGGAAGCGCTGGATCTGGCGGATCGTGACATCATCATTCCGATGATCGGCATGGTCCAGTCTCTCAACGTCTCCGTGGCGTCCGCGCTCATTCTGTATGAAGCGCAGCGCCAGCGTCAGAACGCCGGGATGTACGAGCGCAGCAACAGCATGCTGCCGGAAGAGGAACAGCAGCGCCTGCTGTTTGAAGGTGGTTATCCGGTGTTGGCTCGCGTTGCGAAGCAGAAAAAATTGCCTTACCCCCACGTCAACGCGCAGGGCGAAATAGAAGCCGATGCCGAGTGGTGGGCCACCATGCAGTACGCCGGGTAAGCGATGAAAGGCCGCCTGCTGGATGCCATCCCGCTTAACAGCCTGACGGGCGTGGGCGCGGCGCAAAGCAATAAGCTGGCAAAAATTGGCCTGCACACCGTGCAGGATCTCCTGCTTCATCTCCCCCTGCGTTACGAAGACCGCACCCAGCTCTACAAGATTGGCGATCTTCTTCCCGCCATTTACGCCACCGTTGAAGGCGAAGTCCTGAACTGCAACATCACCTTCGGCGGACGCCGAATGATGACCTGCCAGATCAGCGACGGCACCGGCATTCTCACCATGCGTTTTTTCAACTTCAGCGCGGCGATGAAAAACAGCCTGGCGACGGGCCGCAGGGTGCTGGCCTATGGCGAAGCCAAACGCGGGAAATACGGCGCAGAGATGATCCACCCGGAGTACCGCGTGCAGGGCGATCTCAGCACGCCGGAAATGCAGGAGACGCTTACCCCGGTTTACCCGACAACCGAAGGCATCAAGCAGGCGACGCTGCGTAAGCTCACCGATCAGGCACTGGAGCTGCTGGATACCTGCGCCATTACCGAGCTGCTGCCGCCCGAGCTGGCGCAGGGCATGATGAGCCTGCCCGAGGCGCTGCGCACCCTGCACCGCCCGCCGCCAACGCTGCAGCTCAGCGATTTAGAAAGCGGCAAACATCCCGCACAACAGCGTCTTATCCTTGAGGAATTACTGGCCCATAACCTGAGCATGCTGGCGCTTCGCGCGGGCGCGCAGCGTTTCCACGCTCAGCCGTTAAGCCAGAATGATGCGCTCAAAGATAAGCTGCTGGCCTCGCTGCCGTTTAAACCCACCGGCGCGCAGGCGCGCGTCACCGCCGAGATTGAACGCGATATGGCGCTCGACGTGCCGATGATGCGTCTGGTGCAGGGCGACGTGGGCTCCGGTAAAACGCTGGTTGCCGCCCTGGCGGCCCTGCGCGCGATTGCTAACGGTAAACAGGTGGCGCTAATGGCGCCGACCGAGCTGCTGGCCGAGCAGCACGCCAACAATTTCCGCGCCTGGTTTGCGCCACTCGGAATTGAAGTGGGCTGGCTTGCCGGGAAGCAAAAAGGCAAAGCGCGCCTTGCGCAACAGGAGGCTATTGCCAGCGGGCAGGTGCAGATGATTGTCGGCACGCACGCCATCTTCCAGGAGCAGGTGCAGTTTAACGGTCTTGCGCTGGTGATAATCGACGAGCAGCACCGCTTCGGCGTGCATCAGCGTCTGGCGCTCTGGGAGAAAGGGCTGCAGCAGGGCTTCCACCCGCATCAGCTGATCATGACCGCTACGCCGATCCCGCGTACCCTGGCGATGACCGCCTACGCCGATCTGGATACCTCCACCATTGACGAACTGCCGCCGGGCCGTACGCCGGTCACCACGGTCGCCATTCCCGACACGCGCCGCAGCGATATCATTGACCGCGTGCGCAACGCCTGCACCCAGGAAGGGCGTCAGGCCTACTGGGTCTGTACGCTGATTGAAGAATCTGAACTGCTGGAAGCGCAGGCTGCCGAAGCAACGTGGGAAGAGCTTAAGCTGGCGCTGCCCGAGCTGAACGTCGGTCTGGTTCACGGACGCATGAAGCCCACCGAAAAGCAGGCGGTGATGCAGTCATTCAAACAGGGTGATTTGCATCTGCTGATTGCCACCACGGTGATCGAAGTCGGCGTGGACGTCCCCAATTCCAGCCTGATGATCATCGAAAACCCGGAGCGTCTCGGCCTTGCCCAGCTCCACCAGCTGCGCGGGCGCGTCGGTCGTGGCGCGGTGGCGTCCCACTGCGTACTGCTCTACAAAGCCCCGCTTTCCAAAACCGCCCAGATGCGTCTGCAGGTGCTGCGCGACAGCAACGACGGTTTTGTGATTGCGCAAAAAGACCTGGAGATCCGCGGCCCGGGCGAACTGCTGGGCACGCGTCAGACGGGTAACGCGGAATTCAAAGTAGCCGATTTGCTGCGCGATCAGGCCATGATCCCCGAGGTTCAGCGCCTCGCCCGCCATATTCATGAACGCTACCCCGAACAGGCGGCAGCGTTAATTGAGCGCTGGATGCCGGAAACCGAGCGGTATTCCAACGCCTGATCTCAGGCAAACATCGGCAGCATCAGGTACAGCTTGATCACCAGCGCGTTGACGATATCAATAAAGAACGCCCCAACCATCGGGACCACCAGAAACGCCATGTGCGATGGTCCGAACCGTTCGGTGATCGCCTGCATGTTGGCTATAGCCGTTGGGGTAGCCCCCAGACCAAACCCGCAGTGACCCGCTGCCAGCACCGCCGCATCGTAGTTTTTTCCCATCATGCGCCAGGTCACGAACATGGCGTACAGCGCCATAAACAGCGCCTGTACCGCCAGAATCGCCACCATCGGCAGCGCCAGCGAGGCCAGCTCCCACAGCTTGAGGCTCATCAGCGCCATCGCCAGGAACAGCGACAGGCAGACGTTGCCGAGCACCGATACCGCCCGTTCAAACACGCGGTAGAAGCCCATCAGCGCCAGACCGTTGCTCAGGATCACCCCGATAAACAGCACGCAGACAAACGTCGGCAGTTCAAACGCGGAACCCGCCAGCCATTGCGCAACCACTTTGCCCACGGTCAGGCAGATGGCGATCGTCGCGATAGTTTCAATCAGCACCAGCGAGGTGATGCTGCGGCCAACGTCCGGCTTTTCGAAGGCGGTCGGCACCAGCTCATCGTCAGGCCTGCCGTTCGGTGTGGTGGAGTGCTTAACCAGATACCGCGCCACCGGGCCACCAATCAGGCCACCCAGCACCAGGCCAAAGGTCGCACAGGCCATCGCCACTTCCGTCGCGTTTTCAAACCCATAGCGCTCGATGAACAGCTTGCTCCACGCGGCCCCGGTTCCGTGACCGCCCGAAAGGGTAATCGACCCCGCCAGCAGACCCATCAGCGGATCCAGCCCCAGCAGCGTTGCCATGCCGATGCCAATGGCGTTTTGCATCAGCAGCAGCCCCACCACCACAATCAGGAATACGCCCAGCACCTTACCGCCCGAGCGCAGGCTTGCCAGGTTGGCGTTCAGGCCGATAGTGGCAAAGAAGGCCAGCATCAGCGGATCTTTCAGGGACATATCAAAATCGATTTCCCAGCCCATGCTTTTTTTCAGTAACAGCAGGGCCAGCGCCACCAGCAGGCCACCGGCGACAGGTTCAGGAATGGTGTACTTTTTCAGAAAGGAAACACTGTGTACCAGCTTGCGACCAAGCAGAAGAACCAGCGTTGCGGCAACAAGGGTCGACAACGTATCGAGATGAATCATAAAAGGCTCCTGTTATGCGCGTGTTCCATACACACGCGGCGTTATCCTGGGCCGGTTTGCGCTCTTCATGAGCCCCCGGCGCAAAAAGTGTAATTTTTTTTCCCCACGCGTTGTAGAAAACCTGCTCACAGCGGCAGATTTTCTTCCCTTTTTTTGCTGGCAATCGTTTGCTTTTACCAGGTGGTCAGATAAAATGCCCGCTTTTCCACCGTGGGATTGCCGCCGATGTCCGTTAACACCATAGAGTCGCCTGATGCGCAACCGATTGCGCAGAAGCAAAATAGCGAACTGATTTACCGCCTTGAGGATCGCCCGCCGCTGCCGCAAACGCTTTTCGCCGCCTGCCAGCATCTTCTGGCGATGTTTGTTGCGGTGATCACCCCGGCGCTGCTGATTTGCCAGGCGCTCGGTTTACCGGCGCAGGACACGCAGCACATTATCAGCATGTCTCTCTTCGCCTCCGGCGTGGCCTCGATTATTCAAATTAAAGCGTGGGGGCCGGTAGGGTCGGGATTATTGTCGATTCAGGGCACCAGCTTTAACTTCGTGGCACCGCTGATCATGGGCGGTACGGCGCTAAAAACCGGCGGTGCGGATGTCCCAACCATGATGGCGGCGCTGTTCGGCACCCTGATGCTGGCCAGCTGTACGGAGATGGTCATCTCCCGCGTTCTGCATCTGGCTCGCCGCGTCATCACCCCGCTGGTTTCCGGCGTGGTGGTGATGATTATCGGGCTGTCGCTGATTCAGGTGGGCCTGACCTCCATCGGCGGCGGCTATGCCGCAATGAGCGACCACACCTTCGGCGCGCCGAAAAACCTGCTGCTGGCGGGTATCGTGCTGGCGATCATTATTCTGCTTAACCGTCAGCGTAATCCTTACCTGCGCGTCGCCTCGCTGGTGATCGCCATGGCGGCGGGCTACCTGCTGGCGTGGGCGCTGGGCATGCTGCCGGAGAACACCGCGCCGACCAACAGCGCGCTGATCGTCGTTCCTACGCCGCTGTACTACGGACTGGGCATTGACTGGGGCCTGCTCCTGCCGCTGATGCTGGTCTTTATGATCACCTCTCTTGAGACCATCGGCGATATCACCGCCACCTCCGACGTCTCCGAGCAGCCGGTGTCCGGCCCGCTGTACATGAAGCGCCTGAAAGGCGGCGTGCTGGCGAACGGCCTGAACTCGTTTGTCTCTGCGGTATTCAACACCTTCCCGAACTCCTGCTTCGGTCAAAACAACGGCGTGATCCAGCTGACCGGTGTGGCCAGCCGCTACGTCGGTTTTGTGGTAGCGCTGATGCTGATCGTCCTCGGCCTGTTCCCGGCGGTAAGCGGTTTTGTGCAGCACATCCCTGAGCCGGTGCTGGGTGGCGCAACCCTGGTAATGTTCGGGACCATCGCGGCCTCTGGCGTGCGTATCGTTTCCCGCGAGCCGCTGAACCGCCGCGCGATCATGATTATCGCGCTGTCGCTGGCCGTCGGTCTGGGTGTATCCCAGCAGCCGCTGATCCTGCAGTTTGCGCCTGACTGGGTGAAAAACCTGCTCTCTTCTGGCATTGCCGCGGGCGGTATCACCGCTATCGTTCTGAACCTCGTTTTCCCGCCTGAAAAGAACTGATCCTCTTCACGGCAGGCAGCCAATGCCTGCCGTGACATCTAATTACACCATTCCCGCCTTGAGGATTGCGCATAAATCGTGCATAACTCCCTTATGTGCGTTTTGCGGGATGGAAGACCATGAAATTTATTGGAAAGCTCCTCATCTATCTTCTGGTAGCCCTGCTCATTGTGCTGCTGGCGTTCTACATTCTGCTCCAGACCCGCTGGGGCGCGTCTCAGGTCAGCAGCTGGGTGACGGTGAATACCGACTACGAACTCAGTTTCGACAAGATGAATCACCGCTTTTCGTCGCCTTCCCACATCATTCTGGAAAACGTCACCTTCGGTCGGGACGGTAAACCCGCCACGCTGGTAGCCAAAAAAGTCGATATCGGTCTGAGCAGCCGCCAGATAACCGATCCGCTGCATATGGACACCATCACCCTGTTCGATGGCACGCTGAATCTCTCGCCTCAGACGGCACCGCTGCCTTTCCAGGCGGATCGCCTGCAGCTGAACAACATGGCCTTTAACAGCCCGAATACCGAATGGGATCTCAGCGCGCAGAAGGTCACGGGCGGCGTCAGCCCGTGGCAGCCGGAAGCGGGCAACGTGCTGGGGAACAACGCGCAGATCCAGATGAGCGCGGGCTCGCTGACCCTGAACGGCGTACCGGCGACTAACGTGCTGATCGAGGGCCAGCTCAACGGCAAGGAAGTGGTGCTGAAAACGATTGGTGCCGACATGGCCCGTGGCTCACTCACCGGCTCCGCCCTGCGCAACGCCGACGGGAGCTGGATTATCGACACGATGCGCCTGAATGAGATCCGCCTGCAGAGCGATAAAACGCTGATGGCGTTCTTCGCGCCGCTGGCCTCCATCCCTTCTCTGCAGATTGGTCGTCTGGACGTAACCGACGCCCGGCTTCAGGGCCCGGACTGGGCGGTGACCGATCTCGATTTAAGCCTGCGCAACCTGACTCTCAGCAAAGGCGACTGGCAGAGCCAGGAAGGCCGCCTGTCCATGAACGCCAGCGAGTTTATCTACGGCTCGCTGCATCTTTTCGACCCGATCCTGAATGCGGAGTTTTCCCCGCAGGGCATGGCGCTGCGTCAGTTCACCTCCCGCTGGGAAGGCGGCATGGTGCGCACGTCCGGTAACTGGCTGCGCGACGGTAAAGCGCTGGTGCTGGACGATGTTGCCATCGCCGGGCTGGAGTACACCCTGCCGCAAAACTGGAAAACGCTGTGGATGGAGCCTCTGCCGGAATGGCTGAACAGCGTCACGCTGCAAAAATTCGGCCTGAGCCGCAACCTGGTGATCGACATCGATCCCGCCTTCCCGTGGCAGATCACCTCTCTGGACGGCTATGGCGCAAACCTGCAGCTGGTGAAAGATCGCCAGTGGGGCATCTGGGGCGGTAGCGCAACCCTGAACGGCGCGGCGGCGACCTTTAACCGCGTGGACGTGCGTCGTCCGTCGCTGGCGCTGAATGCCAACGCCGCC
The DNA here is from genome assembly GCF_000801755.2 of Enterobacter sp. E20. Lineage (NCBI taxonomy): Bacteria > Pseudomonadati > Pseudomonadota > Gammaproteobacteria > Enterobacterales > Enterobacteriaceae > Enterobacter > Enterobacter sp. E20. Next base: position 90,101 of record NZ_CP012999.1, on the reverse strand, counting down.
ACGGTGAACATTACCGACCTGAGCGCCTTTACCGAGAAAGGTATTCTTGAAGCAACGGCGACGGTTTCACAGCTTCCGCAGCGGCAGACCACGGTGAGCCTGAACGGCCGCGGCGTGCCGCTCAACGTGCTGCAGCAGTGGGGCTGGCCTGCGCTGCCGATTACGGGCGACGGCAATATTCAGCTCACCGCCAGCGGCAGCGTGCAGGCCAGCGCACCGTTGAAGCCAACGGTGAACGGCAAGCTGAACGCGGTAAATATGGATAAACAGCAGGTGCAGCAGACGATGACGGGCGGTGTGGTATCGACCGCACCCTCACCCCAGCCCTCTCCCTGAAAGGGAGAGGGAGCAAACCCTTCCCTCGCCCCTTTGGGGAGAGGGTTAGGGTGAGGGGAATTAAAGGTGAACCACCACCTCATTCCCCTCCGCTTTCACCACCACACCCCATTCGCTGCCCGCGTGTGAACCACCTTTTACGCCACTCACCTTCTGTACGTTGCGCAAGCACACCGACCAGTTTTTCGCGTCTCCCGCGCCGGTAAAGGTCACGATGTCGCCCCGACGTGACGCCTTCAGCGTAAACGCCACGGCCCCGTCCGCCGCAGGCACTTCGCTCACCGCCGTTGAGCCATCGTCCAGGTTAAACAGCTGGAAGGCCGTCCCCGCGTTCCACGCGTAGTCCGGCTTCTGGTTATTGTTGCCCAGCGCCAGCAGGGTGTTGTCGCGCACGTAGACCGGCAGGCTCATGAAATCGTGCTGCTGCTTATGCCAGCGGCTGCCCTGAATTTCGTCGTTATGCCACAGATGCGTCCAGCGTCCTTCCGGCAGGTAGAACTGCACGTCGCCCGCCTCGGAGAACACCGGTGCGACCATCACCGCATCCCCCAGCATGTACTGGCGGTCGAGGTAATCGCATGCCGGATCGTCCGGGAACTCCAGCATCATCGCCCGCAGCATCGGCGTGCCGAACTCGCGGGCCAGCGCCGCCTGACGATACAGGTACGGCATCAGCTGACACTTCTGCTGGGTGAAGTGGCGCACCACGTCGCAGGACTCGTCATCGTACGCCCACGGCACGCGATAGGATTTGCTGCCGTGCAGGCGGCTGTGGCTGGAGAACAGCCCGAACGCGCACCAGCGTTTGTAGACGTGCGCCGGAGCGGTGTTTTCGAACCCGCCGATATCGTGGCTCCAGAACCCGAAGCCGGACAGGCCAATCGACAGCCCGCCGCGCAGGCTTTCGGCCATGGATTCATAGTTGGCGTAGCAGTCACCGCCCCAGTGCACCGGGAACTGCTGCGCCCCGACGGACGCCGAGCGGGCAAACAGCACCGCCTCTTCCTCCCCCACCGTCTCCTTCAGCACGTTCCACACCAGCTCGTTATAGATGTAGGCGTAGTGGTTATGCATCTTCTGCGGATCGGACCCGTCGAACCACTGCACGTCCGTCGGGATACGCTCGCCGAAGTCGGTCTTGAAGCAGTCGACGCCGATCTCCACCAGGCCTTTCAGCCTGTCGGCATACCACCGGCACGCGTCCGGGTTGGTGAAGTCATAAATCGCCAGCCCCGGCTGCCATTTGTCCCACTGCCACAGGGAGCCGTCCGGGCGCCTGAGCAGGTAGCCCTTCTCTTTCAGCTCCCGGAAGATCGGGGATTTCTGGCCGATGTACGGGTTAATCCACACGCAGACCTTCAGCCCTTTCTCCTTCAGGCGGCGGATCATCCCTTCCGGATCCGGGAAGGTCACCGGGTCCCACTCGAAATCGCACCACTGGAAGGCCTTCATCCAGAAGCAGTCGAAGTGGAAGACGTGCAGCGGCAGGTCGCGCTCGGCCATGCCGTCGATAAAGCTGTTTACCGTGGCTTCGTCGTAGTTGGTGGTGAACGAGGTGGTCAGCCACAGGCCGAACGACCAGGCAGGCGGCAGCGCCGGACGCCCGGTGAACCGCGTATAGCGGTTCAGCACCTCTTTCGGCGTCGGGCCGTCGATCACGAAGTACTCGAGGTATTCTCCTTCCACGCTGAACTGCACTTTGGAGACCTTCTCGGAGCCGACTTCAAACGAGACGTTTTCCGGATGATTCACCAGCACGCCGTAGCCGCGGTTGGTCAGGTAGAACGGGATGTTTTTGTAGGACTGCTCGGTGCTGGTGCCGCCGTCGCGGTTCCAGGTTTCGACCGTCTGGCCGTTGCGCACCAGGGCGGTAAAGCGCTCGCCCAGACCGTAGACCGTTTCCCCCACGCCCAGATCCAGACGTTCAAACACGTAATTGTGGTCGGTATTGCTGTCCTGCACGTAGCCGTTATTTTTCAGCTGGCTGCCGGTAATGCGCTGGCCGTTGCGAAGGAAATCCAGCGCCCAGAACTCGCCTTTGGTGACGCGCACGCTGACGCTGCCGCTTTTCAGCTCGGCAAAGTCGGCGTTGTTTTCAATCTCTACCTTCACGTCTTTAAGAACGTTCAGCGGATAGTGCGGGCCGTTATTCAGCACGCCCTGAAAATGCTCAATGCGCACCCCGACAATCCCTTCCTGCGGGGCAAACAGGCGCACCGTGAACATCAACGTGTCGAGCTGCCAGGTGCGTTCGCGCACGTCGCGCGGCGCCACATACACCACCAGGTCGTTGCCCTGCTGCTCCACGTCGAACACCTGAACCGGATACGTCACCTTCAGGCCCGGTTGAATAAGCCAGTTTCCATCACTGATTTTCATGCTCTCGTCCTCTTAGTTCTGTAATTCTTTGCTGACCGGCAGGTTTTCAAATTCCTGCTGATTGCGGCGCGCGCCCTGCGCCAGCTCGCCCATGATTTTGGTCAGGAAGGGGGTTTTCAGCGTGTAGTAGCGCTTGGCGATAATGGCGCTCAGCACGTAGCAGGCCGCCGGGGCCAGGGTAAACAGGCCGATGATGATGCTGATGGTCGCGCTGTTCTGGCTTTTGGCTGCCGCGTCGTAGCCGCCGCCAGCCAGCATCCAGCCGATCATTGCCCCGCCCAGCGCCAGGCCGAGCTTCAGCACGAACAGCGTGCCCGCAAAGCTGATGCCGGTCAGGCGTTTGCCGTTGGTCCATTCACCGTAGTCGACGGTATCGGACATCATCACCCACTGGATCGGCGTCACCAGCTGGTGCAGCACGCCGATGACGAAGATAAAGGCGAACATCAGCACGGTGGCGTGCATCGGCACGAAGAACATCGCCACGCTGACCACCGCCAGCGCGGCGTTGGTCCACCAGAAGATGCTGACCTTGCACTTCCAGTCGGTGAGCGGTTTCGCCAGCGCGGAGCCAATCAGGTTGCCGACGCAGTAGGTAGTGAGGAACGCGACGAACACCTCCGGCGAGCCCATGATCCAGGTGCAGTAGTACATCATCGCGCCGCCGCGCACGCAGACTGCGAGGATGTTGAGGATGGTGAGTACGCCGACGATGCGCCACTGGTCGTTGTGCCAGATGTCGCGCAGGTCTTCCCGCATGGAGGTGGTGCTCGGCGGCACCTGGATGCGCTCTTTGGTGGTGAAGAAGCAGAACGCCAGCATCAGGAACGCGACCACCGACAGCACGGCGATGCCGCCCTGGAAGCCGAACGCCTTATCGTCGCCGCCAATCAGGTTCACCAGCGGCATCATCAGCACCGTGGAGAGCATGCCGCCCGCGGTCGCCAGCACAAAGCGCCAGGACTGAAGGGAGATACGCTGCGTCGGGTCGTTGGTGATCACGCCGCCCAGCGCGCAGTAGGGAATGTTGACCACGGTATAGAGCAGGGTCAGCAGGGTGTAGGTAACGGCGGCGTAAACCATTTTGCCGTTGAGGCTGAGGTCCGGCGTGGTGTAGGCCAGCACGCAGACGATGCCGAACGGGATGGCACCAAATAAAATCCACGGACGGAACTTGCCCCAGCGGCTGCGGGTGCGGTCGGCAATCAGCCCCATGCACGGGTCGGAGATCGCATCCAGCGCGCGCGCCAGCAGAAACATGGTGCCGACAAACCCGGCGGGAATGCCGAAAATATCGGTGTAGAAAAACATCATGTACAACATGACGTTATCAAAAATGATGTGGCTGGCGGCATCTCCCATGCCGTAGCCAATCTTCTCTTTAACTGACAATACTTCGCTCATCTTTTTTTATCCTTCACGCTGTAGGGGGCGCTGAGACCGGTTACAGAGTTTTAAACCATTGTTTCAGGAGCGGGTATTGCGTTTTCTGGTTAGCAGATTACGTTTCTTGTTTTTTGTGATCGCGGTAAATGTTGGAAGCACGAGGGGCTAACATGAGGATTTTCTTAGGAATTAACTGAAACAGGGGTGTACAGGTCAAAAGAGAGGTGAAAAAAGTGTGTCGGGGTATGTGGTAAATGCCTGAAAGTAGCTATAATGCGCCCCGCCTCCATGTAGCAATCGAGGCGCGGAAGATCGTCATCTCCGGTGAGGTGGCTGGACTTCAAATCCAGTTGGGGACGCCAGCGTTCCCGGGCAGGTTCGACTCCTGTGATCTTCCGCCAGTCCCCTACCATCGGTAGTTGTAATTTTGTGAATTGGGATTCATTACTCTTTCAATGCCATTTTCTATTAACCCTTTCCTTAATGCTTTGCTGATCAAAAGGAAACTAGGAATCTCCAATAATTTTTTTCCATTAATTTTAACTTTTGAACAATTAGTAAGTAAGTTAACTTTAGACTGATTGAATGGGAAACTATGATTTCTGTTATATCCATGCTGAGCAAGAAGTTTTGATCTTAACAATAAAGCTCTATAAATAGTAGAAACTAACCATCCATCCAGTTCTCTTAACTGCCTCTCATTCGTGACGAGTGGGTAAAAGCTCATTACACCTTTAAAGAAAATTCTTTTTGACCTTCCAGAAAGAAAGCGATGCTTTTTTATCAGGAGACGCCAGTACAGAATGGATTCATCCAGAGTAATACGGTCTCCTATTACTTCGATGGCGAAAAAGTGCGTGGCGTAATCATCGGGAAAATTACCAGTAACTAATTTTTTACATCCCTCTCCATCAAGGTAGAGGGACCCAATCTTCACTAACGGCATCACTGAGGCACCTTATTCCAGTGATCCTCATATTTAATGTGTCCCTCCAGATAAAACCACTCGATACCGCGATAACGAATCCCGATGCTTTCCATCATATTATGACCAGGCGCCCCCGGAACCCAGGTATGGGCAGCATCGACAGACATAATCACGATACTATCCAGCGTTATGCGGTACACCTCGAATTCAAATCCTGCTTCGTTCACATCATAGTAGTGGATAACCGCTTTCTGTAGCCTTTTGCTTTGACATAAGGCATCTGCAAAGTAAGGCGACGTTTTGTCGATCTGCTTATGGATAGTGAATGCCCCATGTTCTCTGGCCCCCATAAGATTGCCCGTGTTGGCGCTGCAAACCTGATGGATGTGGTAATTGCTGTTAAGGATCTCAATCGCGCCTTCTCTGCCCGAAACGTTGCAGCTGCCTTTGATCGGGTTTCCATTTTCATCATAAAGAAACATGTATGCGGGTAATGACATTGACTTTTCTCCTAATGATAATTTATGACTCTGCCGTCATTATCCTTGAAAAATGGATAGTAATAATTTTGCTCATTCAAGGTATAAGAGATTTCATAGGCATAGCCAGCTGGCAGGGCAATCTCGATACAACTATCTGGATATGAACGTCTTTGAAATTCGGCCGCAAACTCTTTATATTCACCGTGTTGCATAGACGAAATTGTATATCCATTCAAAATATCTTTTTCGTCAACACTAAAACAAAAATGATTGCCATTTATCATGATCATTCGCTGCTCAGGAATATTCAGGTTTTCACCCGGACAACCGGTCAACATTGAGATAATCGGAATGAATAGAATTTTTAGTTTCACTGTGGAAAGTCTCCTAAAATAGCTTCATACCGCCTGAGAAGATCCTGTTTTGGTTCCGATGGGTCGTAATCAATGAGTTTATGCAGGTTGCTGCGGGGATCAAATCCATAGGTATTGAGCAGCCAGAAATCACTGACGATAGAGGCTTGTTGCTCGAGACCGTAATCAAGCAGGTGATGTTTATCTAAATGGTAGGAATAGTCGACAGCCCAGGAGAATGCTCCACGAAGGCGTACCATCATACCGTGCTGATGCTGCCAAACATGCATCATTTCATGCAGAAAAAGATGTGCTCCGACGATACGAGACATTCTTTGATGGGACATGGAAAAGTCGTTTTCATACGTACCTTCCATAAAATAAATCTCACCGTTTGGCGTCATTGCGGTTCTGAAATTCTGCATATTGAAGGGCAAATAACTTCCCCGATGAATCCACACTTCATTATAACGAATACTTAAGCCATAAAGTGTTTTGGCAAGGTTAATTTCACCGAGCGTTAACAGTCGCACTCCGCCAATTTTTATTCCATCGCTCATCTGCGCTCTCCTTTTGCGAGAGCTATATTAATATCACCGTAACTTAATACAATTATTTTTTTAATGAATGATAAGGGTGTAAGTATATCCCTCAGAAATTACGGTAACGTTTTAAATTATCTACTGATTATTTTTACTCACCCAATCGCATATGCAGCAACGGAAACGGATTCCCCTGCCCGTCCAGTTCCGAGCGTCCGACCTGCTCAAACCCCATATGGCGATAAAATCCCACGCCCTGCGGGTTCTGCTCATTCACGTCCACTTCGTTCGCGCCACACTCTGCGATGGCGTGTTGCAGCAGCAATTTCCCGACGCCCTTCCCGCGGCTCGCGTCGTCAACAAACAGCATTTCAATGCGATTTTCATCCACGCCTAAAAAGCCGTGAATAACGCCTGCGTCATCGCGAGCGATTACGACCTTGAGGTTTGGCAGATAGGCGTTGAGCAATAACGGGCGCAGCGCCGCAATATCGCTTTCCTGTAAAAAGTGATGGGTGGCGCGGACGGAGGATTCCCAGATCGCGACCAGAAGTTCGAAGTGTGTGGGGAGTGCGGTTTCAATTTTCATGGGGGGATCATTATAGAGCGCAAAGATTAAATCAAGTATCCAGAAGCATGGAGGCAATAAAACGAAGACCTTAAATGAAGTTATAAACTCTCGTACATCTGAAAGTAGAGAGCGTATCAAGGAAATGGCCCGAAAGTTGGTTCAGGAAACCAGGCAAATGATAGATCATGGCAAGCAAGAATCATCACCTGGGAATGAGAACAGGGAAACGAGTCAATCCTTCATGACAGTTGTTCGGTTTAACCGAACAACTGAGGAACGGTAAATATTGTTGCGCCCTGCTCCCCCTCACCCTAGCCCTCTCCCTCAAGGGAGAGGGAACCGATTGTGCGGTTTGTCATCCCACACCGTTCGAGCTAAACCCTAATCTCCATCACCGCATACACCCCGTCCTTCGGCACCACCACGGTGACGTTTTCCACCGGCACGCCCGCCGCAAGGTGGATATCCTGCAGCTGCTGTAACGACCTCGGGTGAATATCCTCCCAACCGATACCCCGCAGCACAAAGTCAATTTGCGGGCTGCTGGTCAGCATGTTCGACACAATCACCGCCCCGCCGGGCTTGATCAGCCGCAGCGCGCGCTGGAGAAAAATCACCGCATCGGTATCGTTGAAGTATTCGAAAATCCCCAGCGCGTCGACCAGTTCGGCCTGATGCTCGCCCAGCTCCAGCAGCAGGTCCTCGTTACGCACCAGCGTATGGAGCAGGTTGCGCCTGAGCAGCGTCAGCTGTTCGCCCACCACAATCCCTTCCTGCGCCGCCATGGTTTCGGCCCAGCTGAGCGCCACCGGGTCTTTGTCCACCAGCGTAAGATATACCCGCTGGCCGTCGAGCTTTGCTTCGCGCAGCGCCTCCAGCACCGGAATGGCGGCACCGCTTGCGAGGCTAACCCAGTTATTTTCACTTTCGTTGTGAATGTACTTATCCACCAGCGCGGCCAGCACCCGGGCGCGGGAGCGCACGCCAACCGCATCGTTAGCGTGGATAAACCACTGGCGGCTGTCGCTGTCCATTTTCGTGCCGTCGGGCAGGCGGTCTTCCAGCGGGTTTTGCACCACAAACAGCGCCAGCGCGGAGGGCACCAGCCGGGTACGCCACGCGGTGAGCGCCGGGCGGTTGCGGAAGGCCTGTTCGGAATAGCGATTCTGCGGGACAAGCACGGCCTGCCCCCCTTCATCGTATTCCACCCTCGGAGGCCGGAGCGCTGGCTCGGCTTTCAGGGCGCGGTCAAGGGAGGCGATCTCACGGGCAGCGTCGTCTTTCATCGGCCACTGGTCGCTGACGTCGGGAAATGACGCGCTGAAAATCGTCATATTTTCCGGTGCATCGCCGCGAAAAGGCTGCCAGTTCATGTCGTCTTCCCTCCGTTGGGCTTTTAACGGAAGTCTATCCAGGCGAGCCAGTAATACCCTACGAAGAAAGCACGAAATAGGTGCATCAGTTCTGCGACGTGCGCCATACCCCCGGCGTGCAGCCGTACTCGGTCTGAAAATGACGAATAAAATGGGCGCAGTCGCTAAACCGCATCCGCCGCGCAATATCCGTCACGCTTTGCTGAGAGTTTTTCAGCAGCCAGCAGGCATAGCGCAGCCTGGCGCTGCGAATAAATTCCCGCGCCGTTTTGCCAAACTCGGCGTGAAACAGGCGGTTAAGCTGGCGTTCGCTCAGCTTAACGTCCTGCGCGAGCCTGGCGGCGTTCAGCGGGTGAGTCAGATACTGTTCGACGATCGTCACCGCCCTGCGCAGCCGTGAATCAGGGATCATGGCGATATTCGCGGGCCGCGGCGTGGCGGCGTCATGCGGAGGAAGGGACAACCGCCGGGAGGTGGTGGCCGCAATGTCGTCTCCCCCGTGGGCGCGGATCAGCGCCGTTACCAGGGTGAGCGTTGAGATCCCGCCCGGGCAGGTCAGCACATCGCCTTCGTCGATAAAATCGAGGCCTTGCTCAGCATAAACCTGCGGAAACCGCTGCGTGAAAACGTCATGGTGATGAGGATGAATCGAGGCGCGGCGCTCGTTCAGTAAGCCTTCCTCCGCCAGAATAAAGCTGCCGGTACCAATACCGATCAGGGGAACGTTGTTGTGATAAGCCTCCGTGAGAAACGCTCTGTCGCCGCGGTGTCCCTGATGAAGATGCTCCAGACCTCCGCCGATCGCCGCAATATAGTCGAAGTCGCCGGGCGGCGCATGGGCGGCCTCGGGCCGCACGCTGAGCCCTGAGCTGCTCACTACCGGTAAGTCGGGATAGGTGCTTATCAGGCTGAGTTTAAAGCGTATTTTCTGGCTACGCTTCTGGACGCTGGATGCAATACGTAACGCCTCTATTAATCCTGAATATGCGAAAAGCGAGAAATGGGGCCACAGGAGTAAACCCATATGCAGGGATTTATTCCGTGCAGGCGTCATTCTGACGCTATCATCAATTATATTTTTCATTAACTTGCCGAAGAATAATTACATTATCGCAACATTATTGTTGCTGTTATATTTTCCTAAGATAGGTCCTGGCTGTTAAATCAAGCATAAATGATGGTCGCAAAAACTTAAAAACATTTCTCCCTGTCGCTATCCGTTTTTTGACGTGTGGCACACATAGGTCGGCAGCGTTCCCAGAATAAATAAATAATTCTCATTCTGCTGTTTCTTAATACGCATATAAATATTCTTATTCGGATAGATAAAAAATAAGGGCTCGTACTTCTCCAGCCAGCTGTCGCTGATGTTGTCGTCCGGAAATTTCATATTGCGTATGGACGTCAGATTATAGACGCTGTCTTTGCGCACAATCTGAAAGAAAACTTTGCGATTCAGGGTCTTCGTGGGATCGCTTTTCAACCGGCCATTCATGCTGAGTATTCCGCTGTTACCCTCCACGGTGTAATTCAGCCACAGAGAGAGCGTTTCATCACGGTGATGCTGAATAAAGTTCGCCTGGCAGGAAAAGGGCTGGATGTAATGGCGATGCCAGAGGTAATACGCCGACACGACAGCCCCCATCAGCAGGCACAGGCAGAGCGCAACAAGCGTTTGACGGTAGCGAACCATACTAGCGATCCTCTATAAAATAATCGGACATACAGCGGTTGGGTTCCGTCATCGGTCTGTCACAGCGAATGACCGATGCACGGGGCAGCAGGATGTAGCCGCTGACGTAAACCCAGGGATAGTTAGCGCACTGGTTCTTAAACGGGGCGGCATAGGCCAGGGCTTTATCCCGGTCGCGCTGCGTTTCAATATCGCGAGAAAAATAGAGCTGGCATTCGCCCATCTTCATCGCGAAGCGGTACCCGTCGACGAAATAGCCGTCATGCAGCAGGTTATGGCTGATAACGCTCACGCCAGCCAGCATCAGCAATAGCACCAGCGCGCCAGGCAGCCAGAAGCGGCGCGTCGAGACCGTTGGGGCGACAGCCTCTTTGCAGACATCCGGAGCAGCACGTTCTTCCTCTTCAGCCTGCGGCTGCGTCTCTTTAACGGTGATTTGCGTATCGCTTGCGAGCGTCAGTCCAATGCGCGGGATAGTGACAATCGGATCGGTTTCAAACCCCACTTTCTTCAGCCCCTTACGCAGAATAGAAATATTCTGGTAGTAGGTATTAGGCGAAACCAGCATCCCCCGGCGCTGCCAGACAATATCCATGCACTCCTGTTGAGTCACAATACTTCCGACTCTTTCTATTAATAACAACAAACAGCGCCCCGCCGGGGAATTTAATACCACCACCCGGTCAGGATTGTTGAGATCGCGTAATGTGCTGGCCGCTGGATGAAACTCTACCAGGCCATTAATAATGTAATGCTTATGCATAGAATGGGCTAAATACCTCCGGTCAACGCCTGTTGCTCCAGTAGATTCCCTTCACGGTTAACCTGCGTATCCCTCGCCTGTGTAAGGATTAATGTGACGGATTAATGCGCAACTGTATATCCTGGCGCCTGGCGAAAAATCTTATTTTTCCTTTCTCTTTATCTGACCGGTCTGAAGTTTTCTTAACCGCCATTTAAAGCCGTCTTGACACTGACAAAACTCGACAAAGGCGCCCGTTGAACGCTTTAGCCATCATTGTCTGAATTATTCAGCGCGCTTAATTTGTTTTTTTAATAAAAAGCAGAGAGGACGCGCTCTGCCAGCGGGTTTCGAAATTACGACCAATTCGAAAGCTGTCGTCTTAATTAACAATTTCGGTGCGAAACTGTTAGCCACCGTCAGTAACAACCCGCGTCGCATGACGTCCCCAGACTATTTCCTTACAAAACATTTATTAAAGCCAACTTTTCAATAAAAACTACCGGTATGATTATTTACAGGCAGATAAGCAAAAGCCGGTTCAGCGAGGAGAAATTGACGCTACACCTAAACCGTACTTAAAACAAATTAAGATTAATTCAGGTTACCTCTTTTACGCCCTGAGTATAGTGGGCTCACACCGTGCAATGCTTAATTGCTTCGAAAATACAGGCATCGCTCTGCCAGACAGACGAGTCTCATTACAATTATAAATCGAGGGAATGACATGGCGAATAAGCTCAACAACACACGTCATTTAAATATCGCGCTATTGGGTGGAGATCACTTTGCGCGCCAGGGGATCGCCGCGTTATTAAAAAATATTGTCCCGGCTATGCAGATTACAGCATCAATCGATAATTACGCAGAGTTCGAAACGATACTCGCAGCCGCACCGGTAGACGTGATTTTTTTATCCGGCATGGAGAAATATCACGCGGGATATGACTGCCTGAAATATATCAGGAAGATGAAAGTCCTTTATCCCGACGTACTTATTTGCATGTATTCCGCACCGGCAAATTCCTGGCTGTGGATACGCGGTGAAATAGACGCCTATCTCTCGCTGCAGGACCCGCTTTATCACTGGCGAGCCAGCGTATTAAAAATGGTCGATAGCCGTTATCGCCCACTAAAAAAACCCACGGCGTTATCGCTGACGCCGGGTGAATGGAGGGTATTGAAGGAACTGCGAAAGGGTCTGGATATGCGTTACATCGCCGAAACAGAGCAGCTTTCTTACCGTCGTGTCAGCGCGTTAAAAAGCTCAGCGATAAGAAAACTCGGGCTCAGGAACAAGACAGATTTGCTGGTCTTTTTAACCAGTTAGACCTGCTGCTTTCAGAGCAAATCTCGACATAACACCATAATGGAATCAGGACAATGAAAGCTCAATTCAATAATAAAACGCTGCTCGCGATCGCTATTGCGGCATTACTGCCAGCGGGCACGGCCCTGGCTGCCGGCACCAGCGGCGGCACGGTGAACTTTAGCGGCAAAGTGGTGACCTCCGCCTGCGCCATCAGCGCGGGAAGCGCCAACATTGACGTGGACATGGGTGAAGTGCGTACCGCAACGCTGAAGACGGCAGGCAGCGTTGCCAGCACGGCAAAAGCGTTTGCCATCACCCTGGAAGATTGCGAAATCGCCGATACCTCAGCCTCTACGGATGAGAACCCGATTGCCGCCACAACCGTGGCCGTCACCTTCACCGGCACGCCGGACACTTCCGATGTTAATAGCTTGTCCGTCGGGGCAAACGGCAGCGCCAACTCTGCGCAAAACGTGGCTATTCGCCTTTATGACGAGCAGGGCAACGTGGTGAACCTGGGTGAACCTGCTGCGGCCATCCCTCTGCGTAAGGGTGCCAACACCCTGAACTTCAGCGCGAAATATTACTCGCCGAAGGGCGGCGCCACCGCGGGTGATGCCAGCGCCGTCGCAACCTACACCGTGACCTATTCGTAATCCTCAGGCCCGGTCTACGGCCGGGCCTGTCTTAGCTTTCAGGAGAAACACTATGCGCGTAAACACATGGATTTGCCTGGCGGGTGCGTTATGTTCCTCCGCCGTCTATGCCGGCGGCGTGGGGCTGGGCGCAACGCGAATGGTCTACTCCAGCGCCACCAGCCAGGCCATGATGCAGGTGAGAAACACCCATCCCGACGCTACGTTCCTCATCCAGTCGTGGATGGAGAATGAGAAAGGCGAACGCACCAACGACTTCATGATCACGCCGCCGCTGTACGTCATGAAGCCGGCCAGCGAAAGCGCGGTGAAAATCATGTTTAACGGCAAAGCCCTGCCAGAGGATCGGGAGACGCTCTACTGGATGACGGTAAAAGCCATCCCCCAGCAGGCGAAAAGCGGCGCCGGGAATACGCTGCAGTTTGCCTCGGCTAACCGCATCAAGGTCTTTTATCGCCCGGAAGGACTCAGCGAGACCCCGGGAGAGGCGTGGAAAAAGCTGGCCGGTGCCTATCGCGCCGGAAAAGTCACGCTCAGCAACCCCACGCCGTACTACCTCACCACCATCAACGTGAAAATTGACGGTATGCCGGTGCAGCCGGTGATGGTGCCCCCAAAAGGCAGCGTGACGCTGGCCGAAACCTTCAGCCATGCGGGCAGCATGAGCTATCAGACCATTAACGATTACGGGGCCTGGACCCCCGCCGCGCGCGCGTCGTTATCCCAATAATAAAAACAGTAAGGCGTGACCACGTGAAAATAAAAATCCTGTGCGCCACGGTGATCTCCCTGGTGATTCGGCAAGCCGTGGCTGCTGAAAGCGAGCTGCAATTTAACCCCGCGTTCCTCAACGGCGAGAGCGCAAACAGCGCCGATCTCGCCTGGGTCAACGCCGGGAGCGCGTTGCCGCCGGGTGATTACAACCTCAACGTATATATCAATACGAATTATGCGTTCACGGGTAACGTCACGTTCCGCCTTGCTGAAGACAGCACGGGTGAAGCGCTGCCCTGCCTCACGCCTGAACAATTCGACGCGCTGGGCATCGATAGCCATCAGGCGAAGGGCGGCGACCTGCCGCTGGCGCAGCGCTGCATCTTCTTAACGAAGGCGTTTGCGGATACGCAGTTTGATCTGGACCAGAAGACGCTCACCCTGAGCTTCACCGTACCGCAAAGTGCGATGCGCAATTTGCCGCGCGGGTACGTCAGCCCGGAAAGCTGGGAGGCGGGCATTCCTGCCGCGTGGCTGAATTACGTGGTCAATGGCTCGAACAATGAGTATCGCGGCGAGACGCGCACGCGGGAGCAGCAGCTGTTTGCGAGCCTCAACAGCGGCGTCAACCTGGGCGCGTGGCGGCTGCGTGATTTCACCACGTGGACCAAAGACAGCAATGAGCTTACCCACGTGCAGACCTGGCTGCAGCGCGATATTCACGCCCTGCGCGCGCAGGTGTATGCCGGGGAAACGTACACCTCGGCGCAGGTGTTCGACTCCGTAGGCCTGCGCGGTATCGCCCTGAAAACCGATGACAACATGCTGCCCGCCAGCCTCAGCGGCTATGCACCTGAAGTTCGCGGCATCGCGCGCAGCAACGCCACGGTCACGGTTCGTCAGAACGGCAACATCATCTATCAAACCTCCGTCCCGCCGGGGGCGTTTGTGCTGAAAGATCTCTACCCGACCTCCTCGGGAGGCGATCTGGCGGTCACCATTCAGGAGAACGACGGCAGCAAAACGCAATACACGCTCCCCTTTGCCAGCGTGCCGAACCTGGTGCGTAACGGACAGGTGAAATATGCCCTCGGCGCCGGGAAATACCGTCCGACGGGCAATCAGGACGCGCCCGCTTTCGCGCAGGGCGAGCTGTTCTACGGCTGGCGATACGGCCTGACGTTTTACGGCGGGGCGCAGTTTGCCGATCGCTATAACGGCCTGGCCCTCGGGTTTGGGCAAAACCTCGGCCGCTTTGGCGCCTACTCCATCGACCTGACCCACGCCCGCAGCCAGCTGGCGGACGATCGGCGCTATACCGGTGATTCGGTGCGCCTGCGCTACAGCAAGCTGCTGAACGACATTGGCACGCGGGTGAATTTCTTCTCGCTGCGCTACTCCACGAAAGGGTTTTATACCCTCAGCGACACCACGTACAAAGGCATGTCGGGCGGATCGCCAAAGCAGACGGTGGAAGACGATGGCACCGTCACCACCCAATACGACACCGTGTACAACCTGCGCATGTCGCGTAAGGCAAAAAACCAGCTGCTGCTGTCGCAGCCGATGGGACAATACGGCTCGCTGTCACTGTCGTGGGATCAGCAGACCTACTGGAACACGTCAAATACCACGCAAAGCCTGCAGTTTGCGTGGAACGCCACGTTTCGCAACGTGTCGCTTGGCGTCAGCGTCCAGCGAAGCTCGAGCCTGTATGACGACAAGAAAGATAACATCCTGTCGATGTCGATTTCGGTCCCGCTGGGCAACCCGACGCTGTCGACCCGCGCGCGCTTTACCACGACCCATGCGGATTCCACCGGCACAACCACCAGCACGGGCGTGAGCGGCTACCTGCCGGGTGAGGAGAATCTGTTCTATAGCGTCAACCAGCGCTACAGCTCCCGACAGCACTACGGCGGCGATGCCACCCTGCAGTACGAAGGCGCGTGGGGAGACTACAACCTGGGCTACAGCTACGCCAGCGACTCCCGCAACCTCAGCTACGGCATCAGCGGCGGCGCGGTAGTGCATGAAGATGGCCTGACGCTGAGCCAGCCGCTCGGAAATACCAACATTCTGGTGAAAGCGCCGGGGGCCAGCAACGTCGCCGTGCTTAACCATAAGGGCATCAAAACGGACGGCCGTGGCTACGCGGTGATCCCGTACGCCACGCCGTACCGCGTTAACCAGGTCGCGCTGGACGTGACGACCGCCGGCAACGACGTGGAGCTGGAAAACGCCATCGCCAACAAAACGCCTACCGATGGCGCCCTGGTTCGCGCCACCTTCACCACGCACCAGGGGGCAAAAGCGATGTTTATCGTACGTCACGGCAACGACGTGCTCCCCTTCGGCACGCTGGTCTCGCTCGATGATGACAAAACCAGCGGCATCGTTGGCGATGGCGGCAGCCTGTATCTCTCCGGTTTGTCAGAGAAGGGCAAGCTGAACGCCGTGTGGGGTCGCGGCAGCCGCCAGCGCTGCGCCATTACCTATGCCTTAAACAAGCAGCACTTTAACGCCCGCACCGGTCTTTATTCTCAGGAGGTGGTATGTCAGTAACGCTTCGGATCGGCTGCCTTGCGCTGCTGCTGGTTTTCACGCTCCCCGTTCGCGGCTACGACGTGCTGGTCTCCGTCACCGGCAATTTGATCGGCAACACCTGCGTGGTGGCGCAGGACTCCGGGGAGCAAAACGTGCCGCTGGGCACCATTGGTATTAAACAGTTCAGCCGTGCCGGGGCCGTCAGCAATATCAAAACGCCCTTCACGCTCAGGCTTGAAGCGTGCGGGCCAACCTTTGCTGGCGTAAAAATTCGCTTCAGCGGTACGCCGGATGATGCCAACCCGCAGCTGCTGAAAATTGCCGACGGTGGCGCTACCGGCGTGGCGGTGCAGATCCTCGATAAAGAGAGCGTACTCATTCCCCTGAATACAAAGACCACCGCGTACGGAACGGCGGGGGATGACAGCGTACAGATGACCTTCTACGCGCAGCTGGTTGCCACCGCTACGCCGGTGAGCGCCGGTGATGTGTCAGCCCTCGCCACCTGGACAACGGAGTATCTATGATGCGTTTAGCGTTTCTTCTCGGCGGATTACTTTTCTGCGCCAGCGTGCAGGCTCTGGACTGGAAATCGGACATTACGCTCTCCCCTCAGCCGATGACCTACAGCGGGCCGGCGGATTCCGTGGTGCCGGGCAGCATTATCGGCTCGACCTGGAGCGCCACCGCCAGCGTGCAGCAGGTGTTCTGGTGCGGGCTTATTTTTACCTGCAACAAAGGGACGCTGCAGCCCAGCAGCAGCGCCATCTCAAGCGGTGCGACGGTCACCGTCGACGGCGTGAATTACACCATTTTTGAGACCGGCGTACCGGGCGTGGGCTATATCATCGGGCTGAAGGATTTTAAGAGTACACAATATATTCCCCTGCAAACCGGTATCACGCAAAGCTACCCGGCAGAGGGCACCAGTGGGTTTGCCCAGGATCTGGGATGGTCGGCAAAGGTCACCTTTATTAAAACCGGTGCCGCCCTGAAATCCGGCGTCTATAACATCCCGACCATCAACGCCGCGGTGCTCACCGCCTATAACAACGAAACGAAAACGGCGCAGGTCATCATCAGCCCGACCACCATCACGGTGACCGCCAGCGGGTGTACGGTCGGCAGCAAAAACGCCAGCGTGGCGCTGGGCACCATTGATATTCGCACCCTGCCCACGGTGGGAAGCACGTCGCCATCAGGGACGTTTACCGTCGGCCTGACCTGCGACGCGAACGTGGCGGTTCACGCGGTGATGACCGATCAGACCACGCCGTCGAACACCTCGTCGGTGGTGACCCTGACCGGAGATTCCACGGCGTCCGGCGTTGGGGTGCAGTTTTTCTACAACGGCAGCGGGCCGCTGACGATGGGGCCGGACAGCTCGGCCGCGGGTGCGACCGGGCAGTTCTTCATCCAGAGCACCACGGCGGCGCAGACGCTCACGTTACCGTTCCAGGCGCAGTACATCCGAACCGGCGAACTGGTCCCCGGCTCGGCCAACGCGCTGGCCAGCATTACGTTTTCCTACCAGTAGGGGCTACTGCTTCACCCACAACAGCTGATCGGTTCGGAAGCCCAGACTGCGCGCAGTGTTCAGGTAATCCTGCTTCACCGCATCCGGAATGGTTGGCGTGCGCGACAGGATCCACAGGTAGTCGCGGTTTGGGCCGCTGACCAGGGCGTACTGGTACTTATCGTCCAGCCTGATCACGTTATAGCCGCCGTAGAACGGGCCGAAGAAGGACACCTTCAGCGCGGCGGTGGTTGGCTCACCGGTAAAGTACGCTTTGCCTTCGCTCTCGTTCCACTTGTTCTTCACCGGATCGTAGCCCCGGTTGAGCACGCTGATGCCGCCGTCGCTGCGCTTGCCGTAGGTGGCGGTTACCTGCTCCAGCCCGCGTTCAAAGCGGTTTTCCAGACGGGCGACCTCGTACCATTTGCCAAGATAGCGGCTGGCGTCAAAACCGGAAATCGGCTGCACGCCCTTCGGCGGCGTGGGGGATTTACAGGCGACCAGCGTCAGTGCAATGGCAACACCGGTCACTACAGGCCATAGCTTCATGAGAATTCCTTTCATTTGCACGGTTGGACGTTAAGTGTAGTGCACCGTTTCGGCGCTTCATCCCGTTCGGGAAAATTCGTAGTATATTGAGAGTATTCCTCCACTCTGGACACGGACATGGCTTACTCCATCGGCGAATTCGCCAGACTCAGCGGCATCACCGCCACCACCCTGCGGGCGTGGCAGCGTCGCTATGGTTTACTCAAGCCACAGCGCACGGAAGGCGGCCACCGCCAGTACAGCGACGAGGACGTCCAGCAGGCGCTAAAAATTCTCGACTGGGTCAAAAAAGGCGTCCCGATCGGCCAGGTCAAACCGCTGCTGGAACGCCCGATGCCGGGTCGGACCAACAACTGGCAAACCCTGCAGAAGAACATGCTGCAACGCCTGCAGGACGGCAAGGTCGAGTCCCTGCGCCAGATGATTTACGACGCCGGACGCGAATACCCAAGGCCGGAGCTGGTCGCGAACGTGCTGCGCCCGCTGCGCAGCCAGGTCTCGGCCAACGTCGCCGCCGCCATGACCCTGCGCGCGATCCTCGACGGCATCATCATCGCCTACACCTCGTTTTGCCTCGAAGGCGATAAAAAAGCGCCGGGCGATAACATTCTGCTCAGCGGCTGGCACCTGAACGACCCGTGCGAGATCTGGCTCGAAGCCTTAACGCGCACCGGGCAGGGCCACCGAATCGACATCCTGCCGGTTCCGCCTGACGCGCTGGCACCGGAAATTTTCCCGGAGCGCAAATGGCTTCTGGTCACCAGCGGCAAACTCACCGCCGGGCGGAAAAAACAGGTGGAGCAGTGGCAGCAGCAGGTATCGCTTGAAGTGATTATCCTCTGATAATTTTCTCCTGCGGGAATCTTCACGAAAAGTTGAATATTTTCCCGCGCCGCAGATGCTAACGTTTTCCTGTAACGAATAACTCAACAGGAAAACACCATGAAAAAAACTGCCCCTCTGCTGATCCTGGCCTCGATGGCCTTTGCCCCTGCTGCCTTTAGCGCCCCTGCCGGCACGCTGAGCGTCCACATTCTCGACCAGCAAACCGGGATGCCGCCATCAGACGTGACCGTTACGCTGGAGAAACAGCAGCAGGACAAATGGACCCCGATTGCCAGCGGCAAAACCGACCACGACGGCCGCATCAAATCGCTCTATCCGCAGGATCAGGACATGCAGCCTGGCGTGTATAAAGTGACTTTCAAAACCGCAGAGTACTTCCACGGCAAAAAGCTGGACTCCTTCTTCCCGGAGATCCCGGTGCTGTTTACCGTGACCCGCACCAACGAGAAGCTGCACATTCCGCTTCTGCTGAGCCAGTACGGTTACTCGACCTACAAGGGCAGTTAAGACGCATTGATTTTAAAGGAATAAAAAAAATAGTTCCGCTAATACTTGGACAAATTAGTCATGTTGTGTAAGTTTTAATTATATGAACGGGAGGACTACACCATGACAACGAAACCTGTGCTCGGTATTAGCGGATGTTTGACCGGATCCGCCGTTCGCTTTGACGGCGGACACAAGCGTATGGGCTTCGTCATGGATGAGCTGGCCCAGTGGGTGAATTTCAGGCCCGTCTGCCCTGAAATGGCCATCGGCCTGCCGACGCCTCGCCCGGCCATACGCCTGACGCTGACGGACAGCTGCGAAACGCAGCTCCGTTTCAGCAAGCCGCCTCATGATGACCTCACGCAGAAAATGGCCGACTTTACGGCGGACTATCTGCCAAAAATCGGCGATCTGTCAGGATTTATCGTCTGCGCAAAATCCCCAAGCTGCGGCCTGGAACGCGTGCGGCTGTACGATGAAAACGGCAACCGGGGCCGCAAGGAGGGCGTCGGGCTGTTCACCGCCGCCCTTCTTGAAACCTACCCGTGGCTGCCCGTCGAGGAAGACGGTCGGCTGCACGACCCGGTGCTGCGGGAAAACTTTATCGAGCGGGTATTTGCCCTGCACGAGCTAAACACGCTGCGCGCTAAAGGTCTGACGCGCCGTGGGCTGCTGGATTTTCACAGCCGCTATAAGCTTCAGCTACTGGCGCACCATCAGGCAGGCTATCGCGAAATCGGCCCGTTCGTTGCCTCGCTGCACGAGTGGGAAGACCTGGACGCCTTCTTCGTGGCGTACCGGGAAAAGCTGATGACCATCCTGAAAAAACCCGCCTCGCGGAAGAATCACACCAACGTGCTGATGCATATTCAGGGATATTTCCGTAACCAGCTGAACACCCGCCAGCGCGGCGAACTGCGCGACGTGATCCTGCACTATCGCAACGGACAGTTGCCTATTCTCGCCCCGATCACGCTGCTGAAGCACTACCTGGCCGAATACCCCGACCGGTATCTGATGACGCAAAACTACTTTGATCCCTATCCTGATGATTTGGGTCTGCGTCTGGCAGTCAAGTGATCATAAAAATGCGAAGGCCCCATTGACCCGTAGAGGCCCAAAGCAGTACCCCGTTTAGACGACATCCTCACTGTCGTCTCTTTTTTGCATTTCATCTCAAAGACTGTGATTATATACAGGCTTATTCTGCAAAAAGGGGCCTGCCAGTGATCAACACCCTGCACATTCAAAACTACCGATCCATCCGCGACATGTCGCTGGAGCTGGAGCAGCTCAACATCGTCTTCGGGCCGAACGGCACCGGGAAATCCAATATCTACAAGGCGATACACCTGATGCACAGCGCCGCCCAGGGACAATTTTCCCAGGCGCTGGCAAACGAGGGCGGCATTCTGAAGGTGTTCTGGGCAGGCAAAACCCGCAGCGACCAGCTGCGGCGGATGAATCTGGCGGTGGAAACAGAGACCTACGAATACGAGCTGCAGGTCGGGTTTGTGGAGAAGCTGCCCTATCCCTCGCAGTTTCAGCTCGATCCGGTGATCAAAGAGGAGTCCATCTGGCTGAGCGGTCAGCACCGTCGGCCTTCGTCACAGCTGATGAAGCGTAAGAACCAGGCAGTATTTCTGAACAACGTGCATCACGAGAAAGTGACCCACAGCGGCACGCTGTACGAGAACGAATCGGTGTTCGGGCAGCTCGGCGAACCGCATCTTTACCCGGAAGTGTCGCAGATGCGCGAGTCCCTGCGTAACTGGCGCTTTTATCATGAGTTTTCTGTATCAATCGGCTCGGCGATGCGCGCCCCGCAGGTCGGCTTCCGCTCCCCGGTGCTGGCCAGCGACGGTGCCAACCTGGCTGCCGCGTTTCAGACTATCGTCGAGATCGGCGACGAGCTGCTGCTGATGCGCATCCTTGACCAGGCCTTCCCCGGCTGCGTGTTTTACAGCGACAACACCGGCGGACGTTTTCGCATGATGATGCAGCGCGAAGGTCTTAGCAGGCCGCTGGAACCGGCGGAGTTCTCCGACGGTACCCTGCGCTTTCTGTGCCTGACGGTGGCGCTGTTAAGCCCGCGCCCACCGGCGTTTATCGCGTTGAACGAACCGGAAAACAGCCTGCACCCGCAGATGCTGCCCGCGCTGGCGAGCTTAATCGCCGAGGCCAGCCGCTACTCGCAGATCTGGCTCACCAGCCACTCGCCGGAGCTGGCGAAGTTGATTGAGAAACAGCGATCGTTTTCGCTGTATCAGCTGTCAATGGTGGAGGGGGAGACGAAGGTGGAGAGGCTGGGGTAGGTCGCATTCTCTTTCTTTTAAGTAAATATGAAAAATCCTGCCAACAGATGGGCAGGATTATCGAAAATTATTCAGTATCAGAACGCGAAGATTTACGGGCTTTACGCTCATCTATTTTCGCGAAGATCCAAGACCCCAGCCCTCCAGCAGTCCCCGTAATAACGCTTACAACTATAATATCTATAATAACTTCTCGCGTTAAATTCACCTTACCATCGAAAATCAAGTCTATAACAACACTAGCTATCGAGAAAAAAATAAAACAGCAAACGACAAGATAAACCACACTTAAAAATAAAATCTTCAAACTTATTTTTTGTTGTTTTTTAATTGCCAGCATTATTAGCATCCTTTTCTTTTAGTTTATCTTTAATTTTATTACCAATAAATTCGCCACCAACAGAACCAATAATGTCACTAACAAATCCGGTGCTTGGGCCGAAAACTGGATTCAATGCAGGCGGTGCAATAACACTAACCACACCACCAACTGCCCAGCTAAACCCAGAACCCGTCAGGGCATTTTTATCAAGACCATCTGTGAAAAATGTCCCTCCAGCTACGATACCTGCGTTTTGCCAGACATTACGACCCGGAGCCAGCGCCCCTGTAATACCCGCAGACATACTACTCCAGTAATCCCAGCTTTTGTTTTCGTGGCCTGGTCTGCTTAAGTCGTACCATTGATAACTGCCATTAGCAATTTCACCGATTACAGCACCACCAACAACTTTTACTATGGATGCCGCAGGCCCTAAATAGGCGGCTCCCGCTATCATTACACCATCCTTAGATCCATTAACTATCACCTTCGTGATATTGGTGCTGTCCGGCATATCGCCTTTCGCGATCCTATTCAGCCCGGCCTGTGTTTCTTCCGGCGTCAGGTTGTTTTCCACAGCATACTGTTTCCATACAGCGTTAACCGCAATAGTATTTTCCATGCCCGTGCCAAAGTTCAGCGCGTTATTCTCAGCACTATTCTTCCCGGCACTGGCCCCGGCCGCCGCACCAGCCGTATTTCCCCCAGCAATCCCGCCGGCTATGCCCGCTGAAACAGATGCCAGCGTACTCACGGTCTGCTTCTGCTCTTCCGTCAGCTTCGACGGGTCTGTGTCCGGATAGAACTGTCTGGCGATTGCTGTCGCAATCAGTTCGCCGGATGCGGCCCCCACAGCGCCCGCTGCGGCACTGTTTCCCTGAAGGGCTGCAGTTACGCCGCCGAGGATGGCATGGGCAATCGCTTTTGCCGCCTTGTCGTCGTTAATGCCTGCGCGGTGACCGATGATGTACGCCAGTTCAGGTGCCGACGCGCCCGCCAGCGCCCCTCCGATATTGCCGCCCGCCAGTCCCTGCAGCGCTGCCGTGGCCGCCTGGATGCCGCGCTGCATATCGCTGCCGGTTCCGTACGTCACCATCACGTTTTTGTATGCCTGGGTATCTCGCAGTTTCGCCAGATAATCCTGGCGCTGTTTCTCTGTCGCGTTTGCGGGGAGTGTTGCGCCGGTTTCTTTCTGGGCCGCCTTCAGCCCGTTAAGATCACCCTGCGTCCTGGCAATATCCGCCACCTGGCTACCAATGTCGCTGATCATCCCAACCGCGTTCAGGCGGTTCTGCTCTTTCTCCTTGTCGAAGATCGGGCTGATGCTGTCGTTAGCATGTTCGGTGTCGCGACTCAGATCGGCCACGTCCTGCTTCTGGTTTGCCTTGTCGCGGATGGTGAGGGAGCCCTCTGCCACGGCGGCCTGCGTGGTGCCTTCCTTATGGCCTTTATTACCCGCAGCGGAGATCATGCCGCCCGGCAGGTTGCCCTGGAATTTATCCCCGAAGCTGCCGCCGCCGCTCAGGCTGATACCGGAGTGCGAGGTTTTAAAGTCCGCTTCGTTGTGGATATCGCTGAAGCCGAGCGTTCCGGTATCGAGGCTGTTTTTGTCCGGCGTGGCGGTGGACGCGATAACCGCGCCATCAAGCTGGGTGTGATGCCCCACGGTGATGTCGAAGCCCCCGTCCCCGGCATACAGCCCGGTCTGTTCGGCCACCGAATCAAAGCGGCTCTTCATCTTGTCCTGGCTGGCGTTGATATAGCCTGAGCCGGACATGGTGCCGAAGGTGAAGCTGCCACCCGCTGCAACGCTGGTCTGCTTGCTGTCGTAGTCGCTGTTGTTCTGCTGGCTGCGCATCAGCAGGTCGTGACCAACATCTGCCACGATTTTATTGCCGTTAACCTGGGCGCCATCAAGCACGGTGTCGTGCCCGCTTTTAAGGGTGACGTTTTTGCCGCTGTCGATTGTGGTTTCGGTCCAGTCGGTACCGTTACCTTTATCCTTGCCGTGCGCGGCGTTAACGTTGGCAAACACGCTGATACCCGCGCCGTTGCCTCCGGCACCGATGCTTACCCCAATACCGCCACCGCTGCTGCTGTTCTTGCCGCTGGTTTTTTGGGTATTCGCCGCGCCGGACAGCAGAATATCGTTCTGTGCATCCAGCGTGGTATCACCCCCGGCTTTCAGCTGGCTGCCCGCAATCACGATGTCGCCGCTGTTCGCGCCTTTGTTTTTGCCGTTCGCGGTGATGGAGAGATTATTGCCTGCGTTCAGCGTGCTGCCTGCCACCGCATCACTCTCAGCATGCTGCTGTGATTTCGACTTCTGGGTCGTCAGCGAGAGGCTCACACCCATTGCGTTCGGGTCGCCGGTGGTTGCCGCCATATCCGCAGCCTGCCCGGCCTGCACGCCGGACAGCACCGTTTTGGTGGCCTGAAGGGCTTTCAGACGGCCATCACTTTGCTCTTTGGTCTCCTGCGCCGCGCTCACGGCATTGTTAATAGCGCTACCGACGGTGCCGGAGAGCGCCACGGTGAGCCCGCTTTTCTTCTGCTCGAATGTTTCATCCCGGGTGCGCCTGTCGTGCCCCGGCTCGATGATGACGCTGTCGCCGCTGAGGCTTAAATCCTTCCCGGCGATAAGATCCGCGCCGCCGACGTGGGCCTGGTTTCCGGCAGAAATCGCGACGTTACCGCCCGTCGAGCCCACCGTACTGAAGCTCTGGCTCTGGGTGGTACCCTTCTCACGAAGATCGTGCGTGCTTTTACTGCTACCGATGGTGAAGCCAATCCCGCCCGAGCCCATCAGGCCGGATTTTTTCTCTTCCTTAAAGCGCCACGAGGTGTCGGTGTTGGTGGCCGCAACGATATCAACATTGTTGCCCGCCTTAAGCTGCACGTCGCCATCGCCCGCCACGGCGGAGCCGAACACCCGCAGGTTGTTGCCCGCCACCACCTGCACGTTGTCGCCGCTAAGTAATGAGCCGGATTCACGCGTCGCGCTGTCCTCCTCGATGGTGTGGGTGGTTTTCTTGCTGAGGAAACCTTTTTTGGTTTTGGTCTGCTCTTTGTAGTGATAATCGCTTTCGGTTGCGGTATTGAGATTGACGTCGCGGCCTGCCGCCACGCCGATATCGCCCTTCGCCGTCACCTGCGCGGCTTCGGTGGTCACATCGCGTCCGGCGAGGATTTGAGTATTCTCCCCGCTGGCGATCTCGGTTCCCTGCTGACGTACCGATTCGTTAATAACGGTTTTCTTGCCTGACCTATAGCTGTCGCCCTGCGTGGTCTCTTCCGCAGCCAGATTCACGTCGCGACCCGCCTGCAGCCCGACGCTTTTCTCCGCCGCCAGCGCGGCGGCCTGGGCGTTGATATCCTGCCCGGCCTTCAGGACCAGGTTATCGCCTGCGGAAATCGTGGTGCGGTCGAGCCCGGTGCTGTGGGACTCGCTTTTCCCTTTCCGGCTGCTTTCACTGGTTTGCTCCGCGTTCAGGTTCAGATCGTTGCCCGCGCTCAGCCCCGCGCTGCCGCCCGCCTTCAGGTCGCTGGCGGTCACGTCAAGGTTGTGCCCGGCATTCACCAGCAGGTTGCCGCCCGCGGTGACGTTACTGCCCTGATACGTGACGGACGAACGGCTGGTTTTCTCCCGGCTGGAGCTGAATGCGTCGTTGATCTGATTCGCGTTGACGGCAATATCGCCCCACGCATTCAGCAGCATATCCCCGCCGGAGGCCAGGTTCGCCCCAGTGACGGTGATGTTTTTCCCCGCCTCAAGCGACAGGCCATCCTGCGCGGTAATCGACGCCGTGTTGCCCAGCAGCGTGTCTTTCAGGCCGATGTTGCCGTACTTCCCTCCGGCGTTGATATCAATCTGCTCAACCTGCGTCAGGTTGTTGATGCTTCCGTCCAGGCTCTCCAGCGCGACCGTTTTGCCGCTGATGGTGGAGCTGATGTTATTGATATCGCCGATGGCGCTCAGGTTCAGGTCGCCGCCCGCTTTCATCAGGCCGTTGCTGAGGTTGCTGATGCTGTTCTGGCTGTCGAGCGTCAGGCTGTTTTTCGCCAGCAGCGTGCTGCCGCCGTTGGTGATGCTGCCGCCCTTCAGGGTGACGTTGTTGCCCGCAATCACGCTGCCGTTGTTGACGGTGACGTCCTTCGGTGACAGGTAAAGCTTCGGCACCATCACCGTTTCGCCGTTGACGGTGGCTTTCTCCCACCACAGCAGGCTGTGGTCGAGCGCGGCAATCTGATCGGCGGTCAGCGAGACGCCAAACTGCAGGCCCAGCGACTGCTGTGCCGCCGCGGCGTTGTCCATCAGATAGCGCATCTGATCCAGATCGGAGCCGATGCCGTTCAGGTAGCGGTTACCGGTCTGGTTGAGCACCACGTTGGAGACATAGCGGGTATCGAACGCCGCATCGCCGAGGAAGCGGTAATCGTAGTCCGGGTTCAGGTTGAGGCGGCCGAGCATATAGGACGAGCCGAGGAACTGCTTCTCGTCGGTAAAGGCCAGCCGCGTCTCCTGCGGCGCCGTGGACGACGGTTTGATCCCGAGCATCGCGTTCAGATCGGCAAACAGGGCGGGATCAAGCTGCCCGAGACCGTTCAGTTTCGGGTTGATGCCGATCAGGTACGGGCTTTTCGGGTTGTCGGAGAAGACAAAATAGCCGTTGTTGCCCGACGGCAGCGGGTAAGCGCTGGTATCGACGCGCTGGCCCTGATAATGCCCGACGGCGCCGCCCTGCGCGGTTCGGAGATCGGCGGTGGTGACCCCGGCGTTCGCCAGTGCGCCCAGCTGGCCGAGGTTCGCATCGCCTTTCTGCGTGGTGGCAACGTTGCTGAGAGGCGTGCCGGACGCGCCGCCGTTTTCCAGCGCGCCGCCGCCGTTAAGCTGCTGCAGCGCCCCCTGAAGCCGATCGTTCCACTGCGGCGAGGTCACCGCCACGGTGCCGGTAGCGTTCAGCCCCTGCTTTTGCACACCGCTGCCGATGGTCTGGTTGCTGAGGGTGTTCAGCGACGGGGTGGAGATAACGTTACTGACGCCGCCCGCGTTAGCGGTGGTATTAGTGTTGCTGATGTTGCTGGTGAAGTTTGCGGTGACGTTGCCGCCCGCCTGGATGACGGCGCGGAATGTTTCGCCATTTTCACTTTCTGTGACATGCCCATCTAATACATAGGTTACGTCATTGTCGTAGTAAGTATTGCGATGGGTTGGAAAGTAGGATCCAGAAAAACTTCCACCATATGAAGGGCTTACATATTTATATACAGCATATTCTGTATAAGTTCCGCTCTGATAGCTCTGATTATTCAGCGTGTTTCCTGCAAGCGTAATATTGCTATTCGCCAGGATTGCACTCGCCTGATTGTTCAACTCTGCGGCAGTGATAGTCAGGTTACGCCCGGAAGAAATACGAGCGCTTCCACCCTCAGCATTTACAACCTGCGCTATCTGATTTAGTGCATATTTACGTGTTTCATAGCCTGTAATTGGTTTGTAATAGTAATGGGTATCCTCATACAAGAAACAGGGAACCCCACCACATGTACCAGAACCCTCATGGGTATAAGTGCTGTATTTATCCCGAACAAGCGTATCGATTCCGAGAACCGACACAGGTATGTCAACAGTTGCCTGCCCAACCCAACCATACGCTGGCGACGCACTTGTTGTTGTGGTTGACGTTAATCCATCACGCTGATTTAACAGGCTGGCAGTCTTAACCGTAATATCCCCACCCTGCGTCTCAATATTCCCCGACGTGTTCACCACCTGGCTGTTGGCGTTCCCCGCCGCATCCCGCTGCATCCACAGGTTGTTCCCCGCCATGATGTCGCCGCGCCGGTTGGTGATGCTGTCAGCAAACAGCGCCAGGTTATTCGCCGCGTACAGCAGCGCGGTGTTGACGATGGACCCCGGCGCGCTCAGGGTCAGCGAGCCGCGCGTGCCGGTGAAGCCGTCGACGGTAATGTTGCTCCGGCTGGCGACGGTGATGTCGCCCCCGCCCTGCACCGTGCCCGCGGCATTGAGCGCCACGCTGCTGCCGGAGAGCGTGCTGGTGCCGCCGCCGGTGGTGATTTGTCCGTTGTTGCTGAGCTGCCCGCCCGCGCTGAGGTTAACCGCCTGCCCCTGCAGCACGCTGCGGTTATCGATGTCGCCGCCGCTGCTGATGGTCAGGGTCCGGCCTGCCGCCACGGCGGTCCGGCTGGTAAACGCGTTCGTCAGCTGCAGCGTTAAGTCCCCCAGGGAGACCAGCTGGCCGGTCAGGTCCAGCCCCCGGCTCTGCAGCCACAGGTTGCCGCCGCTCAGCAGCCTGCCGCCCGCGCTCTGGGTCACCTGGTCCGCGCCAATATTCAGCTGCGCGTTGCCGAGCAGCGTGCCGCTGTTGTTCAGCTGGCTGTAGTTAACCGTCAGCTGTCCCGCCTGGGTGGTGCCCTGGCTGGCAAAGGTGGTGCCGGTCAGCGTGGCCCGGTCGGCCACCCACGTGCCGCCGTTAGTGGCGTTTGCCGCATTGAGTATCAGGTCGGTGGCCTGCAGCCAGCCGGTACCGGTGAACTGCGGCGTGCCGAGCGTCAGGCGCGCGCCGGAAAGCAGCCTGCCGTCGTTACGCGCCTGCGAGGAGGCGGTCACGCGCGTCTCGCCGCCGCCCTGAATCAGGCCGTAGTTAAACAGCGCGGGCGTGGTCAGCGTCAGGCCATCGCGGCTGACGATTTCGCCCCCGCTGCTGTTGGTCAGCGTGCCGCTGAGGGCCAGCGTCGCGCCGTTATCGCCCTGCAGACGTCCGCCGTTGGTGAGCGCCCCGGTGGTGATGCCGAGCGTGCTCCCCTGCATTTTGCCGTCGCTGGTGACGGAGGCCGCCGTGACGTTCAGCGCCCCGCCGGAGAGCAGGGTCCCGGTCGACTGCTGGCTGACCGCGCCGGTCTGGCTGAGGGTCAGGCCATTCACCCCGCTGATGGCGCCGCTGTTGCTGAGCGTGCCGCCGGTCAGCGTCAGGTTTTTCGCCGCCCACTGCCCCTGGTTCACCAGCGTCGCGGCCTGCAGCGTGGCGCTGCCCAGCGCGGTAATCTTACTGCCCGTGGTTCCGGTGAGCGTGTCGGCCAGCGTCATCTGCAGCCCGTCGGCGCTCTGCACCGTGCCGCTGTTGCTGAGCGACTGCGCGTTAAGCAGGATGTTCTGCGCCTGCCAGCTGCCGGCGTTGGTCACCGCCCCGGAGGCAATGGTCAGCGCGCCCTGAGTGAGAAGCCTGCCGCCTGCACCGTTAATCAGCGCCTGCTGCGGCGCGGCCATCGCCATGCGCGCCATCAGCCGCTGCTGCCCCTGAACGGTCAGGCTCTGCAGGCCGGTCAGGGTGCCCTGGTTGTTAATGCTGTCCTGGCGCAGCGCGAGGGTGTTCCCCTGCACGGTGCCGCTGTTTTTAAGGATGCTGCCGCCGAGCGTCACGTCCCCCTCGCTGAGGAGCTGCCCGCGGTTATCCAGCGTCTGCGCGGTGATATCCGCCCGCCCCTGGCTCATCAGCGAGCCGGACGAGGTCAGCGTGCCGCCGGTTGCGGCCGTCAGCGCCCCCTGGCTGAGCAGGGACCCGCCGTGCGTCCAGTCGCCGGTGGCGCGGATGTCCGCGCCGCTCCCCTGCAGCGTGCCCTGCGTAACCAGCTGGCCTGCGTCCAGCGTCAGCATGCCGCCGGAGAGGGTGCGCGAGGCCGCGCCCGTGGTCAGCGCGGTGCCGGTGAGCGCCAGGCCGTTCGTTCCCTGCATCAGCCCGTCGTTGTTCATCTCGCGGGCGGTCAGGGAGAGCGTGCCGCCGGTGATGCGCCCCGGGTTCACCAGGGTGTCCGCGGTGAAGGCGGTTGCGCCGCCGCTCTGCAGCAGCCCGGTATTGGTTAACGCCCCGCCGAGCGTGCCGCTGAGCCCCGCCAGCCCGTTCACCGTGCCGCTGCTGGTCAGGGTGGTGCCGGTCATGTCCAGCGTCGCGCCCTGCAGCGTGCCGGCGTTCGTCAGCTGCCCGCCCGTCAGCGTGAAGCCGCCGCCGGAGAGCCATTTGCCGTTCAGCGCGTTGATAAAGCGGTCAGCGGCGGCGTTAACCGCGCTGCTGCCCTGCATCAGGCCGCTGTTGCGCAGCTCCGTCGCGCCTGCGGTCAGCGTTCTGCCCGCCACCGTGCCGCTGCTGGTCAGCGTCGTCGCGTGAAGCGCGGCATCGCCGGTGGCCACGATGTTCCCGGTATTGCTCAGGGCGTTGCCCAGCCCCAAATCCAGGTCCTGCGCCTGAATATCGCCCTGGTTGGTCAGGTCGCTGCCCCTGAGGATGAGCCCGCCGTTCACCAGCAGCAGACCGGCGTTATCGAGCGTGTCCAGGGACAGATTCAGGCCGCTTCCGCTCACCAGCTGCCCGGTGGCGCCGTTGCTCAGCGCGCGGGTGGTCAGCGCCAGCGTGTCGTTGCCCTGCAGCATGCCGGTGTTGGTCAGCTGCGCGGCGTTCACCGTCAGCGCTTTCCCCGCCAGCCGGCCGTCGTTAAACAGCTGCGCCGCCGTCAGCGTGAACAGGTTCTGGCTGAGCAGGGCGCCCGTGTTGTCCAGCCTGCCGGTCGCGGCAAGCGTCAGGGCGTCCAGCGCCTGAACGCTGCCCTGGTTATTCAGGCCTGCGGCGTCCAGCGTGGCGCTGCGCCCCTGCAGGCTGCCCGCGTTGCTGAGCGTGTGTCCGCTCAGGGTGAGGGTCTCACCGCCCGTCACCTGCCCCTGAGTCTGGTTCGCGAAGGTGTTGCCGGACCAGGCCAGCGTGCTGCTGCCCTGAAGCAGGCCGCTGTTCTGCAGGTCGCCCCGCAGGGTCAGCACTTTCGCCAGCAGCTGGCCCCGGTTATCGGTATTGCCGGCCTGAACGTCCAGCGCCTGCTGGCTGAGCACCTTACCGCTGTTGGTCAGCGCGCCGGTCACCGCCGCCGTCACGCCCGCTTCCCCCAGCGCGTTACCGGTGTTCATCCACTCGCCGGTGGCCAGGTTCAGGGTGTTGCCCTGCATGAGCCCGGCGTTGTTCAGGGTGGAGTGGTGCAGGCCGAGCGCGCCACCGGAGAGCAGCATGCCCGCCTGCAGGTTGCTGAGCTGTGCCCCCGTCGCCGTCAGCGAGCGGGTTCCCTGCAGCGTGCCGCCGTTGGTCACCGACGCGCTGTTGAACTGCGCGTCGGTACCGGCCATCAGCCCGCTGTTGGTCAGGCTGGCGGCGGTCAGCGTCAGGCCGTCCCGGGCAATCACCCGGCCGCCCGCCTCGTTGCTGACCTGACGGGTCAGGTTCAGCAGCAGCGCGGTGGCGCTGAGCTCGCCGCTGCTGGTAAGGGTGTCGCCGTTAAGCGTCAGCGTTCCGCCGCTGCGCAGCGCGCCGCGGTTAGTAATGTCTGCCACGCCGAGCGTCAGGGCCGCGTCCCCCTCGACGGTACCCTGGTTCTCCAGGCTGTCCGCCGTGATGTGCAGGTCGCCGGCGGCAATACTGCCCGCGTTAACCAGAGTAGTGCCGTTCAGGGTGAGCCGGTCGTCCGCCAGCAGGCGTCCGCTGCTGGTCAGGCTGAGGTAGTCGCTGCTCAGGCTGACGCCGTTGATTTCACCCTGGTTGGTCAGCGTGTCGCCTTTAATGCGCAGCGTGCCGTCGGTGGTGATAAGCCCGCCGTTGGTCAGCACCGGAACGTTCAGCGTTAAATCCTGCGCGCTGTAAACCGACCCGCCCGCGAGGTTCGCGAGTGAACCGGTCTTCAGGCCGAGCAGGGTGGTCCCCTGCAGCAGCCCGCCGTTCTCCACCGAGGCTGCGTCCAGGGAGAGGGTACCGGCAATCAGCGAGCCGCTGCTGGTGATGCGCCCGGGGGCCGTCAGGGTCATGCGGTCCGCTTTTGCGGCGCCGGACTGGAGGATGTTCTGTCCGCTGAGAGTAATGGCGCCGGCGGTGAGTTCGCCGCCGCTGGTCAGGTCGCCGGTCGCGTTAAAGCTCAGCGCGTCACCGGTGGATTTCCCGGCGTGCGCAATCGTGCCCGCCGTCACCGACAGGGCGCCTTTCGCCGCCTGGGTGCCGTTCAGCGCGGCGCTCTGCGCCTGCAGGGTGAGCCCCTGCCCGCTCTGCAGGTGCGCGTCCCGGCCGGTGGTCAGGTCGCCGGCGCTGACGGTGACCGCCCCCGCCGCGTCCGTCTGCCCGTTCAGGCTGGCGCTGCGGGTCGCGGTAATCTGTATATTGCCCTGGCTGGTCGTGCGGGACGCCTGACCGCTGGTCAGGGTGCCGGCCTGCGCCGTCAGCGCCGTCGCGCCGGACAGGGTGCCGTTCTGCTCAAGCACGCCTGCGGTCACGTTCATCGCGCCGTCAGCCAGCAGGCTGCCGTCGTTACGCAGGGCCTGCTGCGCCGTGACGTCCGCATTGCCCTTCGCGCTCAGCGTGCCCCGCTGCGCCAGGGTTCCGGCGCTTAACGCCAGGCTGCCGGCGCTCTGCAGGGTGCCGCTGTTGGTCACCGTCTGTCCCTTCAGGGTGACGTCGCTGCCCTGCGCCGTGCCGCCGTTCGTCAGCTCTCCGGCGTTCACGTCCAGACGGCCTTTCGCCGCCAGCAGGCCGCTGCTGGACACCCTGTCGCCGGAGAGCGCAATGTCGCGCCCCGCATTCACCTGCCCCTGGTTACTGACGGTGCTGCCCGTCAGGCGGATATCGGCCGCGGCATCGGCCCGGCTCTGGCCGTCCAGCACCAGCTGCCCGCCGCTCAGCGCCAGGCTCTCTCCTGCCGAGACCGCACTGCCCGTGGATGACAGCGTGCCGCCGCTGCTGAGCGTCGCGCGGGTATCGCTTCCGCTGCGGGTATTCGTCAGGGTGATATCCTTCCCGGCCGCCACGCTGAGCGCGCCCCTGCCGGTGACGCTGCCGCCGCGCTGCGTCAGGCTGCCGCCGGTGGACAGCGTGGTGTCGGCCTGGCCCGTCAGCGTTGCATCCGAAAGTGCCATCCCCTGCCCGCCCGCGACGGTCAGCGCCCCGCCCTGTGCCGACACGCCGCCGCCGTTGACGGTAAGGGTGTCCTGACTGTTCAGCGTCGCCGCGCCGCGGGAGATAAGGGAGGTATTGCTGAGCGTCATCGCCTGCCCGCTGCTGACCGCCAGCGCGCCCGCGCTGTTTGTCCCGCCGCCCGTCATCTGCACTTTCCCCGCAGCGGAAAGGCGCATGTCGCCCTGGCTGGCGAGCGTGCTGTTACTGAGCTCCACATCCTGCGAGCTGGCCACGTTCAGCGCGCCCCCTGCCTGATGGCTGCCGCTGAGGGCCACTCCCGCGCCCTTCGCGCTAATCGAGCCGCTGGCGAGGCTGTTCCTGACCGTC
This sequence comes from Enterobacter sp. E20, assembly GCF_000801755.2. Classification (NCBI taxonomy): domain Bacteria; kingdom Pseudomonadati; phylum Pseudomonadota; class Gammaproteobacteria; order Enterobacterales; family Enterobacteriaceae; genus Enterobacter; species Enterobacter sp. E20. The sequence continues at coordinate 56,729 of NZ_CP012999.1, read as the reverse complement.
AGTTTCCCGCCCGCATCCAGCTGAATGTCGCCCTGGCGCGCGGTGAGGTTGCCGAGGTTCACCCCGACGCCCGCCTCGCTGGAGACCAGGCGGATACGGTTCGCATACATCCCGCCGAGCGCGCCGGTATCCACCGCCACCACGGGCGCGGCGCCCTCGCCGGCAATTGGCCTGACGCTGCCGTCGGCACCCACGCGGTTCGCCCCTGCGGTCACCGTCAGGTCGTTCGCGTGGATCGCGGCGTTCACCTCCGTTGCGCGCGCAATAATCGACAGCGCGTCGCTCTTGCTGGCGTCCAGCCCCTGGCCTTCAACCGTGATGGCCCCTTTCGTCACCTCCAGCGCCAGCAGGTTACCGCTGGCGTCAAACTGCGGCTTGCCGGTGGTCAGGGTGACGTTCGGGGTGTTGATAAATCCGCACCCGTTACAGGTAATGCCGTAGGGGTTGGCCACCATGACGTTTGCCGCCTTACCGGCGACTTCCGTGTAGCCCTGCAGCTGCGAGCGGCTGGCGCCCGTGACTTCGTTGATGATGCCTTTCGCTTCCCGCCCGGCCTGCAGGTTGGGGTTGTTCTGAATAAGCCCGCCCAGCTGGGTCCGGGTTAAACGGTCCGTGCCGTTGTTGAGGATAAGCCCCTCGCTGCCGACGTTATACTCGCCGAACTGGTTATGCGAAATGCCCGCCCCGTTCGGGGTGGCAATGTTGACGACCGGCACCCCGTTCCCCGCCCGGTCGACCGTGGTCTGCCCGGCCGGCGTAAGCGCCGCCGCGACGGCGGGTGCCACCGGCTGCCAGACCATCAGGCCGCAGACAATCCAGCTGATCAGACGCTGCGAGAAACGAACGGGTGGGTGACGGGTATCCATAGTCGTAGAGTCTCTTAAAGCATGAAGGCAATGCGCCAGTTAACGCTCACATGATCCGGGCCGAGCCAGTCGGGGTAGTGCAGGGGCGTGCCGACCGAAATCTGGCTGCTGTACCCGCGCCCAGCGCTGCTCAGCCCCACCGAACCGCCCCACAGCGTGCCGGAGGCAAAGCGGTCCTGACGGTCTTTTTCCAGCCAGCCGCCGTCAACGGCGACCGTTGCGCTTACCGCGCCAATCACCGGGAGGGTGAAGAGGGAATACCCCAGCTCGTTACGCCAGTAGCCGCCGTTATCCCCGGACAGGTACTGTTCTTTAAAACCGCGTACGGAGCTTTCGCCGCCGAGCGTCAGGCGCTCGGCGCCGTACAGCCGGTCGGGCGACCACTGGCCGTAGGCGCTGGTCAGCCACCACGCGTTACGGGCAACAGGACGCTGGAAGCTGGCGTTCAGGCTCCATTTGCGGAATTCCGCCCGCGGCATATCCCCGGATTTATTTTCATCGGTTTCGGCATTGAACCACGGCATGCCGTGGCTCCAGGTCGGGTTGAAGGTCGCCACGCCGCCCAGCATTTTTTGCGTGTGGGTAATTCCCAGGACCAGGCTGGAGAGGTTGCGCGTGCTGCTCTTAAGCGGCGCGTCGTTCAGCCAGTTGCGGCTGGAGCGCTGAACCACGCCCGCCGCAATGCCGGTTTTGACATCCCCGTTGCGGAAAACCACCCAGGACGCGTTAAGGCGGTGGGTTTTCGTATCGCCCGTGGAGAGCCAGTTGAAGCCCTGGTTACTGATGGTGGTCCGGTAGTTGCTCCAGGCGTAGCTGTAGTCCAGCAGTCCGTAACCAGACGGCACGCTGACGCCCGCCTGGAAATTCTGCGCATCGTACGCGCTGGCAAAATCACTGCTGCGCCCGCCGCTGACAAACCATTTATCCGCCAGCCCCAGCATATTATTGGCGGTGAGCACGCCGTTAAGCTGGTTTTCACCGGTGCTCTTCTGCCCGCTATTATCCAGGCTCACGGATGCACTTAACGGAAATTCCGGCTTGCCCGTGAGATTAACGATGGAATATCCGGCCTGCGTTCCCGGCAGAATTTCAATCTGCACCGGTTCGGCGCGCAAACGGTTAATTTGCTCCATCCCCTGTTCGATGTCGCGTAAATTAAGGATGCCGCCTGTCCGTCCCGGAAACGCCATTTTCAGCATGCGCGGCGTTTCGCCTTCCAGACGGATCGCTTCCAGCCGTCCTTCCAGCACCACAATATTCAGCTGACCGCCGGAGAGATCCTGCTCGGTAAGAAAAGCGCGGCTGGTGATATATCCCCGGCTGATATACCAGTCAGAAATACGGGCGAGAAGCTCCGTTATTTTCGCCATATCCAGACACCGGCCCTGCCACGGCGCGACAAGGGCCTGCCGGGTTTTCGGGGAAATGAGGGTCGTGCCGGAAAGGGTAATGGTATCAATGGTGAAGCAGGGCCCGGCACCGGCTGCAGGCAGAGGCCTGGCAGGCGCGGGGCGAGGAATACTCCGCTCCAGCTCTTCACGCTGTTGCTGGTTCTGTAATAAAAGCTGCTGCTGTTGCTGCTGAATAGTATCGCGATCGGCTGGCGACAAGGGTGCAGCGTTAACGCTTGCTGAAAAAAGCGCACCCGATAAGATAAAAATAATATAATTTGCTAATGAAATTATTCTTCTTTCTATTTTATTGCTATTCATCCATGCCACAAAATTTATTCGCAATTAATATTTTCGAAATATAAGAGCATTCTTAATGCGAGTATATCTAATTTGCGTTAGGGCGAAGCAAATAAAATATTTTTTCAGAAAAATGAGAGGTGGATTAAGAAAAAATAAGAAGTGATTTAACTAACCCTTAAATCTTGAGTTAGCCGTAATACACTAGCTGTGAAGACGGAACGTTTTTCTCCATTCCGCAGGGCTCACCCCAAAACGCGCCTTAAACTGCTGCCGCCAGGTGACGGCGGAATTAAATCCCACCAGTTCGGCCACGCGCTCAATCGGCATATTTCCGGCTTCAAGCAGGAGCTGGCTGCGCCGCAGGCGTTCGGCGGTAAGCCAGTCGGCGACGCTCATCCCCGTGGCTTGAATAAAATGACGGGTCAGGGTGCGGCGGCTCATCGAAACCACCTCCGCCAGTGAGTCCAGGCTATGCGGTTCGGTAATGTGCTGCTGAAGATAATCGATCAGGCAGTTAATGCGTCCGTCGCGGGTATCTTTGGGTACCGGCTGGGCGATGAACTGCGCCTGACCGCCCTCGCGGTGGGGCGGAACAATCATCCGACGGGCAATCTGGTTGGCGACCACGCTGCCAAAGCGCTGACGAATGATATACAGGCAGCAGTCCAGCGCCGCCGCGGTTCCGGCGGAGGTGATGATATTGCCGTCATCCACGTAGAGCGCATTGATATCCAGCTGAACGTGCGGGAAAAGGGACTGGAACTGATGCTCGAACTCCCAGTGGGTGGCCGCACGTTTGCCGTCGAGGAGCCCCGCCCAGGCCAGCACAAACGACCCCAGACACAGCCCGACGATTTCCGCGCCGTTGTCTCTCGCCCGCACCAGGCTGTCGAGCAGCGTCTGGGGCGGGCGTTCAAGAACGTGCTGCCAGTAGGGAACGACGACAATATCGGCCTGACCAATGGCGGTAAAATCCTGCGTGGCGTTGAGGGCAAATCCGTCTTTTGAGGTGAGAAACCCCGGCGTTTCGGCGCAGATCGTCACGTTAAAGCGCTTTTCGCCGGAGACCGAATCGCCAAACAGAATGCAGGGAACGGAGTAGTGGAACGGGCTGAACCCGTCTACCGCGACAATCGCGACGTTGATTAGCGACATCAGTTCCTCCTTTCCCTTTAACGCACTCAGAATATAACGGTTTCGCCATCCTGGGGAATGCTCACTGCGTCACTCACCTGATTGGCTTCAACGTACTCACGCAGCGCGCTGCGGGTCAACAGGCAGTGGTTAATCGCCTCCATATGGATTGCCACAATGCTGGCCTGCGGCAGCAGGAAATGAACGTTGAGCACATCCTCCTGCCCCATAATAATGGGCCCAAAACCAATGACGTGGGCATAGCCAGCGTTCAGCACCACCACGTCCGGCTGGTGCTTTTGCAGATCGACCGCCACTTCGTCACGCCAGACGGTATCCCCGGCAAGATAGAGCGTCTTCTCATCGGGATGACGCAGCACCACGCCGCAGGCCTCGCCCAGACGCTCCGCCAGCTCCGGCACGGCGTAAGCGCGATCGGTGCCGTGCTGCCCGCCGTGGGTTTTCGTAATCTGAATATCGCCGAAGAAGGTCGCGTCGGTCATGACCGTCAGGTTGCTGAATCCCTGGCTGCGCAGCAGCGCGGCGTCACGATCGTTTTGCACGTAGATCGGTTTGTCTTTGGCGATCAGCTCCGCCGCAGTGCGATCCCAGTGATCGTCATGAGTATGGGTGACGATCACCGCGTCGGCGTCCAGCAGCGTGTTGACGTCAACGGGGAGTTCGACCGTCGGGTTACGGCGTTCGGCATACGCCGTGCCGGGAAAGCCCGGATAAGCCCCCTTCGGGGCCAGCATCGGGTCGATTAAAAGACATTTTCCGGCGTAGGAAATCAGCTGGGTGGCGTTGCGAATGTGGGTAATGTTCATGGGCTATCCTCCGGTGGGTGTGATAAGGAGGATAGCCAGCCGTCGCACTTGCCGCAGTGGGTTAAAGGGCGATTACCGATGGAATCGGGCCAATTTAAGCAACCCGTTTTCCGTCAGATCGTTTACCAGCCCGGCACCGCCCCGCCGTTAAAGATCGTCTCAGCCGCTTTTGCCACTTCAGGCGACTGATACGACTGGATAAACGTCTTCACGTTCTCCGCGTCCTTGTTGTCTTCGCGCGTCACCACGATGTTCACGTACGGCGAGTTTTTGTCTTCAATAAAGACGCTGTCATGCACCGGCGACAGCCCGGTTTGCTGAATATAGGTAGTGCTGATGATGGCGACATCCACTTTCGGGTCGTCCAGCACGCGCGGCAGCTGCGCCCCTTCCAGCTCCATAATTTTCAGCTGTTTAGGGTTGGCGGTAATATCCAGCGCCGTCGGCAGCAGCCCGGTGCCCGGCTTCAGGGTAATGAGCTTCTCCTTTTGCAGCAGCAACAGCGCGCGGCCAAGGTTGGTCGGGTCGTTTGGAATGGCAATCGTCGCCCCGTCCTTCAGGTCAGAGACGGATTTAATTTTGCGGGAATAACCAGCCATCGGAAAAACAAAAGTGTTCGCTACGGCCACCAGCTTGTAGTTATGCGCCTTGTTATCCTCAGCGAGGAACGGGCGATGCTGGAAGACGTTGGCATCCAGTTCTCCCTGGTTGGTGGCATCGTTGGGCAACAGCGAGCCGCTGAAGCCGACCAGCTCAACGTCCAGGCCATATTTCTCTTTTGCCACCTTTTTGGCGACTTCCGCCACGTCCTGTTCAGCGCCGTTGATGACGCCCACTTTAATGTGTTTGGCATCGCTGCCACTTTGATCGCACCCTGCCAGCAGCAGGCCAGCAAGTACCAGAGCACCCAATCGACGTTTCACAAGACAGTTCCTTTTGCTAAATGTTGTAGTGACTATATCGACAACGAGGCGGTGAAATAAAAACCGAAAAAGAATCAATAAGAAGGATAAGTTATATGCGGGTTTTGCCGGGTGGCGCTGCGCTTACCCGGCATGAGGGATCACGACGTTGTCGTCCAGTCCTCGACGGTAAGCTCCTGCACCATTCTGAATGCACGATCGTTAGTCACAATCGTTGTTCTCCGACTGATAGCATGCGCAGCGATCAGTTGATCGAGATCGCCCATCACTTTTCCTCTCTTCTCCATTGCTGCGCGGAGTTCGCCGTACGTTGCGGCGGCGTCACTATCCAACATATGCAGCATATTCTAGAGTCCTTCAAAGGGATCTCTTGTTGTATAGCTCTGATTACGTTCCTCTTTGCTGAGGAATGAATCAGGAACATGGGTCTGCTTCAATAAACGTAAAAAGTTATCTCGATGCCGCTCTTTCTCCGATCTCGCAGTCAAAACGACATTCCCCTCCTCATCCCGCCGGATATAGACGCTCTCCGTATCAAACGCGAATTCAGCAGGCAGCATTACGGCCTGATTCCGCCCCTTCTTGAAGAGTTTTGCTGTGCGTTCCATTGCCATCTCCATGGTTTACTTGACCAGGCCAAAGCATGCGCCAGGGCCTGAAAAGAAGACAAGCAACACGCTTCAAATTAGGAATGCGACTCGCAATAAATAGCTGAATCCCTAATCACAGAAACGGATTTAAAGCGCTTTCGCCAGATAATGCCGCTGCATGCCCGGATAAGGATAATCCTGCAAAGACATTTGCAGCTGGTACCCCTGTTTTTCATAGAACGGGCGCGCCTGGAAGCTGGCGGTATCGACCAGCGCGTGCTTGCAGCCTTTGCGTCTGGCTTCCTCTTCGGCCGTTTTGATGAGCTGGCTGCCCACGCCGGATCCGCGCACGGTCTCGCTGACCCAGAGATAGTCGATATTCAGCCAGTCGCCTTTACGCACCCCAATTAGCCCGCCGAGCATAACGCCTTTATCGTCTCGTACGTAAACGCCAATGTCGCCGCTAAAGGTCGCCATATCCAAAAATTGCCCGTTATAGGCTCTTAACCCCACAAATAACTCTTCTTTTTCAGCGGGCGTTACATTATTTGTTATGCTCAGGTGCATTTTTCTCTCCTTATTTTCTATGCAATCTGAATATCTCACAGCTTAACCTCCACAAAAACTCCTCATTCCCTCCATTTTTTAAATACGGAAACATTCCCTCAATATCTAAATAAAAAAGGCCTTTCCAATACGCACCCAAAACGTATACTGAGAACGATCATTCTCACTTTTACACGGTAGCCGACGATGAGTACGAAACTGGAAGAACGACAAAAACAACGTCAGGACGAGATCATCACCGCCGCGCGTCGTTGCTTTCGCGCCAGCGGATTTCACGCCGCCAGCATGTCGCAGATCGCCAGCGAAGCGAAGCTCAGCGTCGGGCAAATTTACCGTTATTTCAGCAACAAAGACGCGATTATCGAAGAGATGATCCGCCGAATCATCGACTCACGCATTGAGGAGATGCAGGGTAAAACCCTGGTGGAAGGGATGCCGCAGGCGCTCGCCTGGCGACAGACCCTCAACGAAGATGACGATGCGCTGATGCTGGAAATGTCCGCTGAGGCCACGCGTAATCCGCAGGTGGCGACGATGCTGATCGAAGCTGAATCGCGCATGTTCGCCAACGCCTGCGCGCACCTGAAAAAGCAGTTTCCCCACCTGAGCGACGAGCATATTCGCTGCTGCGTGGAGATTACCGCCGTGATGATTGAGGGAACGATTTATCGTCGATTAACCCCCTTAAAAGTCCCGTCAGAACAATTAGAACCCCTTTATCAGGATATTTTAAATATGCTTTTCTCTGCGAAGTAATCGCATATGAATAATTAGCGGGAATAAGTAATTCCCCTTTTTTACATTTCTGGCTCAGCCAGAGATGCGGTATCGCTGTGCCTCTAAATTGTCCTCCTCCCCGTTAAGCCATTAACGGGGCTGGCGTCGTTCACCCTGGAAAAAGATTATGAAAAACATAACAACCTCCATCGCGGCATTATTTCTCCTGACCGGGTGCGATAATGCGCAAACATCTGCTCCCCAGCGTCCTCTTCCGGATGTGGGGATTGTCACGCTCATGAGCCAGCCGGTGTCCGTCGTCAGCGAACTGACCGGCCGCACCACCGCCGCCATGAGCGCCGAAGTGCGCCCGCAGGTGGGCGGCATTATCCAGAAGCGGCTGTTCACCGAAGGCGATACGGTCAAGGCCGGACAGGCGCTGTATCAAATTGACCCTTCCAGCTATCGCGCGGCGTTTGATGAAGCCGCCGCGGCGCTGAAGCAGGCTCAGGCGCTGGTAGCGGCCGACTGCCAGAAGGCCCGGCGCTATGCGCAGCTGGTGAAAGACGACGGCGTGTCGCGCCAGGACGCAGAGGACGCACAGTCCACCTGCGCGCAGGACAAGGCCAGCGTCGAGTCAAAGAAGGCCGCGCAGGAGAGCGCGCGCATTAACCTTAACTGGACCACCGTTACCGCGCCGATTGCCGGACGCATCGGTATCTCCTCCGTCACGCCCGGCGCGCTGGTGACCGCCCAGCAGGATACCGCGCTCGCCACCGTTCGCGGGCTGGACAGTATGTACGTCGACTTAACCCGTTCCAGCGCCGATCTGCTGCGTTTACGCAGGCAAACCCTTGCCACCAATAGCGATACGCTAAGCGTCTCCTTAATCCTCGAAGACGGCAGCACCTACGGTGAGAAAGGCCGCCTGGCGTTAACCGAAGTGGCGGTGGATGAATCAACCGGCTCGGTCACGCTGCGCGCCGTCTTCCCGAATTCGCAGCACCAGCTCCTGCCGGGGATGTTCGTTCGCGCCAGGGTAGATGAAGGCATCATGAACGACGCGATCCTGGCACCGCAACAGGGCATCACCCGCGACGCCAAAGGCACCGCCACCGCGCTGGTGGTGAATGCCGGCAATAAGGTCGAGCAGCGTCAGCTGGAGACGGGCGACACCTACGGCGACAAATGGCTGGTGCTGAGCGGCCTGAAGGCGGGCGACAGGCTGATTGTGGAAGGTACCGACAAAGTGACTCCCGGGCAGGAAGTGAAGGCCGAAGAGATGAAAGCTGCGGGAGGAAAAGCCTGATGTTTTCCCGCTTCTTCGTGCGTCGCCCGGTTTTTGCCTGGGTTATCGCCATTCTTATCATGCTCGCCGGGATGCTGGCGATCCGCACGCTGCCGGTGGCGCAGTACCCGGACGTCGCCCCGCCGTCGATCAAAATCTCCGCCACCTACACCGGTGCCTCCGCGCAGACGCTGGAAAACAGCGTGACGCAGGTGATCGAGCAGCAGCTGACCGGGCTGGATAACCTGCTCTACTTCACCTCCACCAGCAGCTCGGACGGGTCGGTGAGCATTACCGTCACCTTCGAGCAGGGAACCGACCCGGACACCGCCCAGGTGCAGGTGCAGAACAAGGTTCAGCAGGCAGAATCGCGCCTGCCGACCGAGGTGCAGCAGTCCGGCATTACCGTCGAGAAATCGCAGAGCAACTTCCTGCTGATCATGGGCGTGTACGACAAAACCGACTCCGCCAGCAGCTCGGATATCGCCGACTGGCTGGTGAGCAATATGCAGGACCCGCTGGCGCGCGTGGAGGGCGTCGGCAGCCTGCAGGTGTTCGGGGCGGAATACGCGATGCGCATCTGGCTTGACCCGGCGAAGCTGGCGTCCTATTCGCTGATGCCTTCCGACGTGCAGAGCGCGATTGAAGCGCAGAACGTGCAGGTTTCCGCCGGTAAAATCGGCGCGCTGCCCTCGTCGAACGCCCAGCAGCTGACCGCCACCGTCCGCGCCCAGTCGCGCCTGCAGACGGTCGATCAGTTTAAAAACATCATCGTGAAGAGCCAGTCCAGCGGCGCGGTGGTGCGCATCAGCGACGTCGCCCGCGTGGAGATGGGCAGCGAAGATTATACCGCCACCGCGAAGCTCAACGGCCACCCGGCGGCGGGTATGGCGGTGATGCTTTCACCGGGCGCGAACGCGCTCAACACCGCCACGGCGGTGAAAGATAAAATCGCCGAGTTCAAAAAGTCGATGCCGGAAGGCTACGACGTGGCCTACCCGAAAGACAGCACCGAGTTCATCAAGATCTCCGTTGAGGACGTGATTCAGACCCTGTTCGAAGCCATTATCCTCGTGGTGGTGGTGATGTACCTGTTCCTGCAAAACATCCGCGCGACGCTGATCCCGGCGCTGGCAGTACCTGTCGTTCTGCTGGGCACCTTCGGCGTGCTGGCGCTGTTCGGCTACTCCATCAATACCCTGACGCTGTTTGCGATGGTGCTGGCGATCGGGCTCCTGGTGGATGACGCCATCGTGGTGGTGGAAAACGTCGAGCGTATTATGCGCGACGAGGGGCTGCCCGCCCGGGAAGCCACCGAGAAATCGATGGGCGAAATCTCCGGCGCGCTGGTCGCCATTGCGCTGGTGCTCTCTGCGGTATTCCTGCCGATGGCCTTCTTCGGCGGATCCACCGGGGTGATTTACCGTCAGTTCTCGGTCACCATCATTTCGGCGATGTTCCTCTCCGTGGTGGTGGCGTTGACACTGACGCCCGCGCTCTGCGGCTCGATCCTGAGCCACACGACGCCGCACAAAAAGGGCTTCTTCGGCGCGTTTAACCGCTTCTACAGCAGGACCGAGCGCGGCTATCAGAACAAGGTGCTGCGCGCCCTGCGCCGTTCCGGCGGCATGCTGGTTATCTATGCCCTGCTCTGCGGCGCGATGGGCTTCGCCATGCTTAAGCTGCCGGGCAGCTTCCTGCCAACGGAAGATCAGGGCGAAATCATGGTGCAGTACACCCTGCCAGCGGGCGCAACGACGGTACGTACCGCCGAAGTCAGCCGCCAGGTGCGCGAGTGGTTCCTCACGAAAGAAAAAGCCAATACCAACGTGATCTTCACCATTGAAGGCTTCAGCTTCAGCGGCAGCGGCCAGAACGCCGGGATGGCGTTTGTCTCCCTGAAAAACTGGTCCGAACGTAAAGGCGATGAGAATACCGCGCAGGCCATCGCCCTGCGCGCCACGCAGGAGCTGAGCACCATCCGCGATGCGACAATCTTTGCCATGACGCCGCCCGCGGTGGACGGCCTGGGCCAGAGCAACGGCTTTACCTTTGAGCTGATGGCAAGCGGCGGCACCGACCGCGACGCGCTGCTGAAGCTGCGTAACCAGCTGATTGGCGAGGCCAATCAGGACAGCTCGCTGCACGCCGTGCGCGCCAACGATCTGCCGCAGATGCCGCAGCTTCAGGTGGATATCGATAACAACAAGGCCGTGTCGCTGGGGCTGTCCCTGAGCGACGTTACCAACACCCTCTCCAGCGCCTGGGGCGGGACCTACGTGAACGATTTTATCGACCGCGGCCGCGTGAAAAAGGTCTACATCCAGGGCGACAGCGACACCCGCGCCGTACCGTCGGATCTCAACAAATGGTTTGTGCGCGGCAGCGACAGCACCATGACGCCGTTCTCCGCCTTCGCCACCACCCGCTGGGAGTACGGCCCGGAAAGCCTGGTGCGCTACAACGGCTCGGCGGCGTATGAAATACAGGGCGAAAACGCCAGCGGCGCCAGCTCCGGCACGGCGATGGGCAAAATGGAGCAGCTGGCAAACAGCCTGCCGTCCGGCAGCACCTGGGCGTGGAGCGGTTTGTCGTTGCAGGAAAAACTGGCGAGCGGTCAGGCGATGAGCCTGTATGCCCTCTCGATCCTGGTCGTGTTCCTGTGCCTGGCGGCGCTGTATGAGAGCTGGTCGGTGCCGATTTCGGTCATTCTGGTGATCCCGCTTGGCGTGCTAGGCGCGGCCGTCGCCGCCTCCCTGCGCGGCCTGAACAACGACGTCTACTTCCAGGTGGCGCTGCTCACCACTATCGGCCTGTCGTCGAAGAACGCCATCCTGATTGTCGAGTTTGCCGAAGCCAAAGTCGCTGAAGGGTACTCTCTGACGCGCGCCGCACTGCGTGCCGCCCAGACGCGTCTGCGGCCGATCATCATGACCTCGCTGGCGTTTATCGCAGGGGTTACGCCGCTGGCCGTGGCAACCGGTGCAGGCGCCAACAGCCGCGTGGCAATTGGTACCGGCATTATCGGCGGAACGCTGGCCGCGACGCTGCTGGCGATCTTCTTCGTCCCCTTATTCTTTGTACTGGTGAAACGACTGTTCTCCGGTAAACACGCGAACCGGAGGTCATAATGTTTCGTGTATCTATTTTAGCGTTAGCCCTGCTGAGCGCGGGCTGTGTGTCGTTAGATCCAACGTATCAACGCCCGGACGCCCCCGTCCCGGCAACCTTGCCCGGCGCGCACGGCGAAGCCACCGCCGTGGTGAGCCAGTGGCAGCAGGTGATGAACGATGCGCGGCTGAAAAGCGTGGTGACGATGGCGCTTAACAGCAACCGCGACGTGCAAAAAGCGATTGCTGATATCGACGCCGCCCGCGCCCAGTACGGTGAAACGCGCTCGTCCCTGTTCCCGACGGTGGACGCGGAGCTGAGCCACACCCGCAGCCGCACGCTGGCAAGCGGCGTCGCGACAAGCGATGAAGCCAACGGCGCGGTCTCCAGCTTCGAGCTGGATCTGTTTGGCCGCAACCAGAGCCTCTCCCGCGCCGCGCGTGAAACCTGGCTTGCCAGCGAGTTCACCGCGCAGAACACGCGCCTGACGATGGTCAGCGAGCTGACCACGGCCTGGGTGACGCTGGCGGCGGATAACAGCAACCTGGCGCTGGCGAAATCCACGATGGAGAGCGCGGCAAACTCGCTGAAGATTGTGAAGCGCCAGCAGGACGTTGGCGTGGCGGCCGCCACGGACGTCAGCTCGGCAATGGCGGTCTATCAGCAGGCGCGCGCCAGCGTCGCGAGCTATCGGACTTTGGTGATGCAGGACAAAAATGCCCTCAATCTGCTGGCGGGCGATACGGTGCCGGACAACCTACTCCCCGGCACGCTGGAGAGCCTGAGCGATAACGCCATCACGCTGATCCCGGCGGGCGTCAGCTCCAGCACGCTGCTGCGTCGTCCGGATATTCAGGAGGCGGAGCATAACCTGCTGAGCGCCAACGCCAACATCGGCGCGGCGCGGGCCAACTTCTTCCCGACCATTTCACTGACCGCCAGCGCGGGCGTCGGCAGCGACTCGCTCTCCTCCCTGTTCAGCCACGGGATGAAGGTCTGGTCGTTCGCGCCGTCCATCACCCTGCCGCTGTTCAGCGGCGGGAACAATCTGGCGCAGTTGCGCTACGCGGAAGCGGAGAAGAAGGGGCTGATCGCCACCTATGAGAAAGCCATCCAGAGCGCGTTTAAGGACGTGGCCGACGCGCTGGCGCGGCGTGAAACCCTGAGCGAGCAGCTCGACGCCCAGCGTGAATACGTCGCGGCGGAGCAAAAAACGCTGGATGTGGCAACGCGCAGCTATAAGGCGGGCGCGGGGGATTATCTGACAGTACTGACCGCGCAGCGGTCGCTGTGGTCGGCGCAGGAATCGCTGATCGCGCTGCAGCAAACCGACCTGGAAAACCGCATCACGCTGTGGCAGTCGCTGGGGGGCGGTATTCAGTAGCGCTTGCCGGGAAGTTCATGACAGGCGGTGAAGAGAAAATTCATACTTTCGGCTGGCGTCGCTACACTGAATGTAACGATATATTTCATGGGAAGCATGTGACTTCTAAAGGGGGTTGTTGATGAAAGCTGCGCACCTGGTCTGCCTGCTGGTTTGTCTGCTCTTCGCCGCGTTTGTCCATGCTCAGGAAAAGGATGACCCCGCGAAAGAGGCGCAAATAAAGCAGCAGGTCCTTAAAGATATTAAGAAAACCTGTACGCCACAGAAAAAGCAGAGCGATAAAGCCTGGCAGGAGATGATTTTGTCGTCCGAGGCCAATCAGCTGCTGATTAAAAATGCCATTACCGCCGTAAAGCGCGACAACCTGGATGCCTACTGGGGGGCGATTGGTCAGGTGGATTGTATGGAAGATTATTGAATTCCCGCCGGGTGGCGCTGCGCTTACCCGGCCTGGAAAACATGTTTAACGCTTCCGCATATCCGGAATGATGAGATCCCCGCGCAGAACATAGGACCCGAGCATCTGCGTTTTCTCCGTCAGCCAGCTCACAATACGCGCCGCCATCGCGTCCATGGAATATTCAATTGCTGGGATCACTGGAATGCCCGGCAGGTGCAGCGATCCGGCAAGGCTGAAGACCATAATGTCGTCCGGCACCGATTTATTAAACGCCTGCAGCTGCGGGATCACCCGCTGGGCTTCCTGCTCGTCCGCCACCAGCAGCGCGTTGAAATTCAGGGTGCTGGCGTTGTTAAGCAGCTCCTGCAGCGCAACGGATGAAGAAGTCGCGTCCATAAAGACCAGGTTGCGATTAAAAGGCAGGAAATTTTTCTCCAGCGCGTGCTTGTAGCCGAGCAGCACCTGGTCGGCAAAACCGCTGCCGTGGGGGTGGATCAGCGCAATCTGGCGACGACCCTGGCTGGTGAGGTAGTTACATGCGGTTTCGGCGGCAAAGGCGTGATCGAACTGAATGCTGTTGGAATTATCAGATTCCATGCAGTCCACCAGAATGACGTTGTCCATCTCCACGTCCAGCGGGAAACGGGCGCCAATCACCAGGATATCATCGCAGAGTCCGCAGGAGAGTTCTTCAAGGGCGTGCATCACTTCCGCTTTGCTGTGCGCGAAGCGCAGCAGGAGGTGTTTTTGATGCTGGCTGAGCTGTTTTTCCAGCGCGTAGAGATATCCGGTGGTCTGGTTAATGTTTTCCTGCGCGCAAATCACCCCGATACAGCCCGTCGACTGGCTCAGCAGCGACTGGGCAATCACGTTGGGACGATAGTTCAGCTCATCCACGGCCTTCAGAACGGCCTGACGGCTGGCTTCCTTTACGCCACGCGACCCACTCAACACTCGCGATACCGTGGCTTTAGACACCCCGGCAAGACGTGATACATCATTGATTGTCGACATCTCTTTCCCCTGGCAGGCTTACCTCGCGCCTGCAAATTCCATCACCGCTTCGGCTCACATTATAGCCAGAACGGAGTATATCCGTTTCCGTTTTCCATGGAAACCGATTTTCCGTTTCCACTCAAAATGATGTCAAAACAGCCAAATTATGTGACCCACATCCGGTTAATTAGCCTCATAAGTAAGGGATATTGATGGTTGTCACACTTCTGTCTTTTATGAATGGAAACCGGTTTCCGTATAATGTCCAATCATCCTCGCAATAACTTTTTACATTTAGAGGATGGTTGTCGATGTTCAAGATTATGCTGTGCTGCTCTGCCGGGATGTCCACCAGCCTGTTGGTCAGCAAAATGGTCGATGTCGCGAAAGAACGTGGTTTGCCGGTGAAGATTGATGCGTACGGTGTTTCCGAATTTGATACGCAGTTTCCGCAATACCAGGTTGTCCTTCTCGGACCGCAAGTGAAATACATGTTAAAGACACTCTCAGACAAGGCGGCTACGAAAGGCATTCCGGTGCAGCCCATCGACATGATGGACTACGGCATGCAGCGTGGCGATAAAGTACTGGACTATGCTCTGTCGCTCATCGAAGCGGCACACTAAAAGGTGTTCACATGAGTTCGTTATATCAATCCATGGTCGCGGTGATTGAGCAGTCAATTACCCCGCTGGCCGCCAAGCTGGGCCAGCAAAAGTATGTGATTGCCATCCGCGACGGCTTTACCGCCGCGCTGCCGTTTATGATCATCGGCTCGTTTATGCTGGTGTTCATCTTCCCGCCGTTCTCGGCGGATACCACCAACAGCTTTGCCCGCGGCTGGCTGGATTTCTCCCAGACCTATCGCGAACAGCTGATGCTGCCGTTTAACCTCAGCATGGGCGTGATGACCTTCTTCATTTCGGTGGGAATTGGGGCGAGCCTGGGGCGTCAGTTCAACCTCGACCCGGTGATGTCCGGCCTGCTGGCCTTTATGGCCTTCCTGCTGGTCGCCGCACCCTATGCCGACGGCAAAATTTCGACCCAGTATCTCTCCGGCCAGGGCATCTTCACCGCGCTGATCACCGCCATTTACGCCACCCGCGTTTACGCGTGGCTGAAGCAGAACAACGTGACCATTCGCCTGCCGAAGGAAGTGCCAACCGGCGTGGCGCGCTCGTTTGAGATCCTGATCCCGGTGATGGTGGTGATCGGCACGCTGCACCCGCTGAACCTGTTCATCGAAGCGCAGACCGGAATGATCATCCCGCAGGCGATCATGCACCTGCTGGAGCCGCTGGTGTCCGCCTCTGACTCCCTGCCCGCCATTCTGCTCTCCGTGCTGCTGTGTCAGATCTTCTGGTTCGCCGGTATTCACGGCTCGCTGATCGTCACCGGCATCATGAACCCGTTCTGGATGGCGAACCTCTCGGCAAACCAGGCGGCGCTGGCGGCCGGCGCGGCGCTGCCGCACGTTTACCTCCAGGGCTTCTGGGATCACTACCTCCTGATTGGCGGCGTAGGCTCTACCCTGCCGCTGGCGTTCCTGCTGCTGCGCAGCCGCGTTACCCACCTGCGCACCATCGGCAAAATGGGCGTGGTGCCAAGCTTCTTCAACATCAACGAACCGATTCTGTTCGGCGCGCCGATCATCATGAACCCGATGCTGTTTATCCCGTTCGTGTTCGTTCCGCTGGTTAACGCCTGCCTGGCGTACGGCGCAACCAAACTCGGCTGGCTGGCGCAGGTCGTCTCGTTGACCCCGTGGACCACCCCTGCACCGATTGGCGCCTCGTGGGCGGCAAACTGGGCGCTGAGCCCGGTGGTGATGTGCCTGGTCTGTATGGTGATGTCCGCGCTGATGTACCTGCCGTTCCTGCGCGCCTATGAGCGTACGCTCATCAAAAACGAAGAGCAGAAGGCCCAGGCAACCGTCGGCGCCGCCGAGACCGCCAGCAATTAAGTCAAAGAGGAAGAGTCATGAAATACGCATTTCCCGATAACTTCTGGTGGGGCAGCGCAAGCTCCGCTCTCCAGACGGAAGGGGCAAGAGAGGGGGAAACCACGTGGGATTACTGGTTTGCCCGCGAGCCAAACCGTTTTCACAACGGCGTGGGGCCGCAGCAGACCTCCACGTTTTATCAGCACTGGAAAACGGATATTCAGCTGTTAAAGCAGCTGAACCACAACAGCTTTCGCACCTCGATTAGCTGGGCGCGCCTGATCCCCGACGGTATCGGTGAAGTGAACCCGGAAGCGGTCGATTTTTACAATCAGGTCATTGATGAGCTGAATGAACAGGGCATCACGCCGTTTATGACCCTGTTCCATTTCGACATGCCGATGGCGATGCAGGAGATCGGCGGCTGGGAAAACCGCGACGTGGTGGACGCCTACGCCCGCTATGCGCAGATTTGCTTTGAGCTGTTCGGCGATCGCGTGCTGCACTGGTTTACCTTCAACGAGCCGATCGTGCCGGTGGAAGGCGGTTATCTGTACGACTTCCACTACCCCAACGTGGTGGATTTTCGTCGGGCAGCCACCGTGGCGTATCACACCGTGCTGGCCCATGCGAAGGCGGTTCAGGCCTACCGCGCCGGACATTACGCGGGGGAGATTGGCATCGTGCTAAACCTGACGCCGTCGTACCCGCGTTCGCAGAACCCGGCAGACGTGAAGGCGGCGCACATCGCGGACCTGATGTTTAACCGCAGCTTCCTTGACCCGGTCCTGCGCGGCGAATACCCGGCAGATCTCGTAGCGCTGCTGAAATCCTGCGATCAATTACCCGCCTGTAAACCGGAAGACGGCTTCCTGATTGCGGAAGGGAAAATCGACCTGCTCGGCGTGAACTACTATCAGCCGCGTCGCGTGAAGTGTCGCGACAGCGCGGTGAACCCGCAGGCGCCGTTTATGCCGGAGTGGTTCTTCGATAATTACGAGATGCCGGGCCGCAAGATGAACCCGTACCGCGGCTGGGAAATCTACGAGCCGGGAATTTACGATATTCTGGTCAACCTGCGCGACAACTACGGCAACCCACGCTGCTTTATTTCTGAAAACGGCATGGGCGTCGAAAACGAGCAGCGTTTTATTGAAAATGGCCAGATTAACGATCAATACCGCATCGAGTTTATTTCCGAACATTTAGCCTGGCTGCATAAGGGTATTAGCGAAGGGTGCAATTGTCTCGGCTACCATATGTGGACGTTTATTGATAACTGGTCGTGGTGCAACGCGTATAAAAATCGCTACGGATTTATCCAGCTCGATTTAGAGACGCAGAAACGCACCATTAAGAAAAGCGGAGAGTGGTTTGCCGCTACCGCGTTAAATAATAGTTTTGAAAAAGAGTAATGATGATGATCGCATTAGAAGAAGCCGTAATGGAAATTATCGTCAATGCCGGACAGTCCCGCAGCCTGTGCTTTGAAGCGCTGCACGCGGCGCGTCAGGGCAACATTGACGAAGCCAAAAGCCTGCTGCGCGAAGCCGACGGCTACGCGCGCCAGGCGCACAAGATGCAGACCAAACTGATCGAGCAGGATGCGGGCGAAGGCCGTCAGCCGATGACGTTAATTATGGTGCACGCGCAGGATCATTTAATGAATTCATTATTAGCGCGTGAACTGTCCGAAGAAATTATTCATTTATATCAGAGATAGTCTATGGCGAAATAATTATTGTAATACCTCTGTACCCTAAATAGAGATCCACTTGTTCTGATGATAGCGACATACTCTGTCAGATCGGAGCGGGATGGTTATTGTCTGAATAAAATTAAACTATATTGAGATAACCATGAATACGATTAAAAAACTTCCATTAACCATGGCGGTTATCGCCGCGCTTTGCCCAATTTCCGTGCTCGCGCAGGAATTCACGCAGGAGCAAATCGACGCCATTGTGGCGAAAGCGGTGGATAAAGCCCTGGCCGAACGTCAGGCTAAAATGGATGCGGCGGTCGCGAAAAAAGCGGACGTGGTGACCGAGCCGCAAAGCGCGGCGCAATCTCCGGACATGGCGATCCCGTTCGGAATTAAATTTACCGGCTACGCCCGCTACGGCGCGCACTTCCAGGCCGCCGATCAGAAATACGTGGCGGTGGACGGCTCGTACAACGGCGCGTCCGCCATTGGTCGTCTGGGCAACGAAGGCAACGGCGGGGAATTCCAGCTATCCAAGGCCTTCAAGGGTGAAAACGGCGCCATCTGGGACGTTAACGTGATGATCGACCACTGGGGCGACGAAGTTAACCTGAAAAAAGCCTACGCGGGGGTGACCAACATTATGGCCTCCAACCCGAACGCCTATTTCTGGGCAGGCCGTGACTTCCACCAGCGTCCGCAGCAGGGCATCAACGATTACTTCTGGATGAACCACGACGGCCAGGGCGCCGGGGTGAAGAACTTCGACATCGGCGGCGTGCAGTTTGACGTCGCCGCCGTGGCGGCGGTGGAATCCTGTAGCCCGGAAGTGATGGAAGATGAAGCCAACCCGTCGCGCATCACCTGTACCGGCGGTTCCGGCACGGGCGACAAAGGCAACTACGCCGCGACCTCAAAAATCCACGGCATGAAGCTCGGCCCGATCGACATGGAGCTGTACGCCAACTACGGCTTTGACTCCAAGGCGGTGGAGAGCGACGAGCGTCTGAACGCGTGGCAGGGCGGCGTAGTGTTGAGCCACACCAACGACAGCGGCGTGAACAAGGTGATCGCCCGCTACTCCGATAACGCGGACAACAGCGTGTTCAACAAAACCGAGGATCTGACCACGGTCTACGCCAGCTTCGAAGGGCTGTACAAATTCACCCAGGCCACGCAGGTGGAGTACATCCTCGCCTTCCACGACTACGACAACAGCCGCGATAAGACCGACAACCGCAAGAACTACAACGCCATCGTGCGACCGATGCACTGGTGGAACGACGTTCACTCCACCTGGCTGGAAGCGGGCTGGCAGCACGTGGATTACGACAACGGCGGCGACAACAAGGGCTGGAAGCTGACCCTGTCCCAGAACATGTCTATCGCCATGGGGCCGGAGTTCCGCCCGATGCTGCGCTTCTACGTGACCGGCGGCAAAGTGGATAACGAACGCACCGCGCGCGTGAACAACACCAAAGACGAAACGCTCGACGACTTCAACGTCGGCGCGATGTGGGAGGCGTGGTTCTAAGCAAGGTAGAAGCAAAACGGCAACGCAAGTTGCCGTTTTTAGTGTTTGCTCCCTCTCCACGTGGGTGTACGGTCCGGGGTGAGGGCATCAGGCCGCACGCAACCATGCTATGCTGTTGACCGAATTAACGACAACATCGCAGGGGAGAAAATGGGTTCCACACGTAAAGGGATGCTAAACGTCCTGATCGCCGCCGTTTTATGGGGCAGTTCCGGCGTTTGCGCGCAGTACATCATGGAGAAAAGCCACATTTCTTCGCCTTACCTGACCATGGTTCGCCTGCTGTTTACCGGCGTGATCCTGCTGACGCTCTCCTTCGTTCACGGCGATAAGATTTTCTCGGTCATCAAACATCGCAAAGACGCCCTCAGCCTGCTGATTTTCTCGCTGGTCGGCGCGCTCACCGTGCAGCTCACCTTCCTGCTGACGATTGAGAAATCCAACGCAGCCACCGCTACCGTGCTGCAGTTCCTCTCGCCGACCATTATCGTGGCCTGGTTCGCCCTGGCGCGGAAAAAGCGTCCCGGCGTGTTTGTGCTGTCGGCCATCATGACGTCGCTTGTCGGTACGTTTCTGCTGGTCACCCACGGCGACCCAACCTCGCTCTCCATCTCGCCTGCCGCGCTGTTCTTCGGCATCGCCTCGGCGTTTGCCGCCGCGTTTTACACCACCTATCCGTCAACGCTGATCGCCCGCTACGGCACGCTGCCGATTGTCGGCTGGAGCATGTTGATCGCCGGGCTAATGCTGACGCCGTTCTACGCCGGACGCGGGACCACCTTTGTGATTGACGGCAGCCTGCTGCTGGCGTTTTTCTACCTGGTGGTGATTGGCACCGCGCTGACGTTCAGCCTGTATCTGAAAGGCGCGCAGATGATCGGCGGGCCGAAGGCGAGCATTCTGAGCTGCGCCGAGCCGCTGAGCAGCGCGCTGCTGTCGGTGATTTTGCTGGGCGTGGCGTTCACCCTGCCGGACTGGCTGGGGACGCTATTGATCGTGTCGTCGGTAGTGCTGATTTCGATGGATTCGAGAAGACGGGTTCAGACATCGGCGTAGCCTGATGCCCTCACCCCAACCCTCTCCCACGGGAGAGGGAGAAAAACACTACTTCGCCTTCACCTTCCCCGCCACCAGCAGCGCGGTCAGCAGCATCAGCGTGCCGGAGATCACCAGCGGTGACGTCAGCCCCAAATGGTCGAGCGCCACGCCGCCAATGGCCGCGCCGCAGGTGTTCGCCAGCTGGATCACCGCCACCTGAATCGACCCGGCTTTTTCCGCCTGATCGGCAAGCGAGCGGGTGATCCACGTCGACCAGCCCACCGGTACCAGCGCAAAGGCCAACCCCCAGATAATCGCGATGGCAGACGCCACCCACTTATCGCTGCCCCACAGCACCAGCACCGCCGCGCTCGCCGCCAGCACCAGCGGCGCCCCCGCCAGCGCCACCTTCAGGGAGCGTTTCAGGAACTGGGACGACAGCGAGGTGCCGACAAAGCTGGCAATACCAAAGCTCAGCAGCACCAGCGTCAGGCCGTCGACGTCAAAGCCCGCCATGGTCATAAACACCGGGCGGATATAGGTAAAGAAGGCAAACTGCCCGGCAAAGGACATAAAGATGGCGGTCATCCCCGCCAGCACGCCGGGGCGCTTCAGCAGCGCGAACATGTTCTGTTTGTGGTGCGCCGCTTCGCCCGGCAGGGACGGCAGCGCCTTCCACACCCAAATGATGCAGAGCAGGCCCATCACCGCCGCGGCGTTGAAGACGTTACGCCAGCCGATAATCCCGCCGAGGAAGCTGCCGAGCGGCGCGGCAATCACCAGCGCGATAGAGACCGCACCGAAGATAACGGAAAGCGCTTTTGGCACCGTCCGCGCGGGCACCAGGCGCATCGTGAGCGAGGCCGACATCGCCCAGAAACCGCCTAATCCCAGCCCCAGGCAGGCGCGCCCCAGCAGCAGCAGGGTGAAGCTTTCCGCGAAGGAGACCAGCAGGCAGGAGAGCGTCAGCAGCACGCTGAACAGAATAACCACCTTGCGGCGGTCGATGGTGCCAATCACCTGGGTGATAAACAGGCTGGCGAACATCGCCACGAAGGCGGTAACGGTGACGGACTGCCCCGCCACGCCCTCGGAAATGCCCAAATCCTGCGCCATCGGCGTCAGCAGGCTCACCGGCAGAAACTCAACGGTAATCAGGCAGGCGACGCAGAACGCCACGGCGAAAACGGCCGACCAGTTGGGGCGAGAAACCTCTTTGGTCTGCGGTCTGGTCGTGGGCTGGATATGTTCTGTCATGGCGTCACCTGAAGATAAAAACGTGCGGAAAAGTCGCGCAGTTTATCATCAAAAGTGTGACGGATTTAACGATTTGACAACTTTTGTCGTTTTTACAGGGGATCAGTGCAGGTAAAACACGCCCTCTTCCGGCAGGAAGAGCTGGTTATAGCGAAGCTGGAAAGCGTTTAGCTCCTGCGGATCGGGCTCCATCTCGCGCATGAAGCCAAGCGCCAGACGAATTTGCGCATCGGTAATCGGCGCGGCAAGGCGGGCTTTACGCAGCATGCGGTGCCAGGCGTGCAGGTTCTCCTCGCTGCCGTCGACGATGCAAACCTGCCAGATCAGCAGCACCTGCGCAGCGTTTTGCAGATGCGCCTCGTCGGGTCGCTCAAGGTAGCGGATAAACTCATTGCCGGACGTTTTACCGAACTGGTCGATCATCGACTCGACCGGCATCGGGGTAATCCCCAGACGCTCGCTCAAACGTTTGATGGCGCGGCGGGAATCTGAGGTCAGGACGCGAAATCCCACCACAAACACCACGGCAAGCGTTGCCAGCATTATCCAGACCATGCGTTCTCCTATGAATTGCCGCTCATCATAGCGGGAAACGCAGGGCGTCGACAGCGACAGGCATAAAAAAGCCCGGCATCACACACCGGGCAAAGAAGTTACCTGCACACTCAGGCTGTTTTTAATTTCTGCGCACGATTCTCACGGCGAATTTTACGTTCTTCCAGCACCGCTACCATCGCCATCAGGACGATACAGCCGATGGCCGCCGCATCCAGCGCCGCGAAGGTGCCCGCCCAGCCGGTGAGGCCGAAAATTGGCGTGCCGTCGGCGATCATCCCCAGACCCAGCTTGGCGAAGCTGTCGCCGATCAGGTAGGCGAAGGTGCCTTTAATCCCATCGGCGGCGCCGATCGCTTTTTTCGGTACGAAGCCGACTGCCGCCACGCCGATCAGCAGCTGTGGACCAAACACCAGGAAGCCGAGCGCGAACAGAGACGCCAGGTAAACGTACTGGTTACTGGCGTGCTGGTAGACGCCGAGCGTGGCGATAATCAACGCCAGCGCAACGCAGGCCACCAGCGCGCGACGGCCGTTGGCGAGATCCGAGAGCCAGCCCCACAGCAGGGTGCCGACCAGGGCGCCCACTTCGAACAGGGTAAAGCCCTGAATCGCCACTTCTTTAGAGAGCTTCAGCTCCTGGAAGGCATACACGGTCGACCACTGGTCGATGCCAATACGCACCACGTACAGGAAGATGTTTGAGAAGCACAGCAGCCAGATCACTTTGTTTTTCAGCACGTACTCAACAAAGATCTGCCATTTGGACATCTCGTTTTCTTCGGTCTCTTTGTCCTCTTCGCTGATCTCCTCGCCGAACAGCTCTTCGGCTTTGCCGAGGCCGTAAGATTCCGGGGAGTCGCTGCCGTAGCGCAGGCCGATAAAGCCGACAATCAGGGCGATAATCGACGGGAAGATAAACATGCCGATCACGTGGCCGTCGAACAGGTAGTTTGCGCCAAACAGCGCTACGCCAGCCGCCCCCGCCCCGCCGAGGTTGTGGGAGATGTTCCACATGCCGAGGTACGAACCACGCTTGCGGCGCGGGGTCCATTTGGTGATGGTGGAATAGCTGCACGACCCGCCGGTACTCTGGAAGAAGCCGCTCAGGGCGTAGAAGGCGATCATCATGAACAGGCTGACGGAGCCCGCGCCCATGCTGGCGCTGAAGCCGAGCATACAGATGGCGGAGAGGATCAGCATAAACGGCAGGAACTGCTTGGTGTTTTTGCCGTCCGCATAGTAGGAAACGACGGTTTTACCCACGCCGTAGGTGATGGAGAAGCCCAGGCCAATCATCCCCAGCTGCGTCATGCTCAGCCCGTAGGTTGAGATCATGTCGTTCTGCGCGATGTTAAAGTTTTTGCGGATCAGGTACATGGTCAGGTAGCCGATGAAGACCACCAGATAGGACTGCATGAACGGTTTGAACCACATCTTGCGCCGCACGTCGAGCGGCAGATCCAGGGTCGGCTTGCGCACCTGGTTGAGGAAGGCCAGCATGGTTTGCTCCTGAGCTGATTTTTACCTGCGAATGGCAGGCATTGTAAAAATCAGCCGGGAGAGATGCCTGAGACAGCGTCCAGGTAAAACCGGGAAAATTTCCTGGTTTTGCGCCATTCGGGGTGAAAAGGTGAGACGCATCACGCTTCGCTCACCTCGCGCGGCGCCTGCGCGTGCAGGAAGGGCAGCAGCAGCAGCGCGGAAATCCCCGCCGCGATGGCGATCACCGCAAAGAATCCGCTCCAGTGCCAGACGTCGATCACCCGCGCCAGCGGCCAGCCGGAGAGCGATGCGCCGAGGTAGGCAAACAGCCCGACAAAGCCCGTCGCCGCGCCTGCCGCCTCTTTGTGCGAACACTCTGCCGCCGCCATGCCGATCAGCATCTGCGGGCCAAACACGAAGAAGCCGGTGGTGAAGAAGCACGCCGCCTGCATCACGTAGCTGGCGAACGGCATCAGCCACAGCGAGCCGACGGAGAGCAAAATCCCGGCGGCGAAAATCAGGTTCATCGGTCCACGATTGCCGTTGAACAGCTTGTCCGATCCCCAGCCCGCCACCAGCGCGCCGATAAACCCGCCCAGCTCGAACATCGTCACCGCCGAGTTGGCGGTCACCAGATCCACGCCGAGCGTCTCGGACATGTACAGGTTGCCCCAGTCGTTGATCGCCGCGCGCACCACGTAGACCAGCACGTAGCAGAGCGACAGCAGCCAGATGTAAGGGTTTTTCAGCACGTACTTGGTGAGGATCTCCCTGCGGGTCAGCCCCGCGCCCTCCTGCTGCTGGGCAATCTCCATTTCGTCGTGCCGCCAGTCGCCCACCGCAGGCAGGCCGACGGTTTGCGGCCGGTCGCGCAGGCGCCAGCAGAGAAACAGCCCGGCAATTATCGCCAGGCCACCGGCAATCATCATCCCCGCGCGCCAGCCGTAGTGCAGCGCCGCCGCCCCCACCACCATCGGAATCAGCGCCCCGCCGACGTTATGCGCGGTGTTCCAGATTGCCCACCAGCCGCCGCGCTCGTTGCGCGAATACCAGGCGGTGAGCAGGCGGGCGCAGACCGGCGCGCCCCAGCCCTGGAAAAAGGCGTTCAGCGCCCACAGCAGGGCAAAGGCCCAAAGCGACGTCGAAAAGCCAAACAGGATATTCACCACCCCGGTGGCGATCAGCCCAACGCCCATGAAATAGCGCGCATTGGAGCGGTCGCTGACGATGCCGGAGAAGAACTTCGACAGGCCGTAGGTGATGTAAAACAGCGTCGCCAGCAGGCCGATATCGGTGCGCGTCATCACGCCGCTGGCGAGGATTTCAGGCGCGGCGGCGTTGAAGCTTTTGCGGGTGAAGTAGAACAGCGCGTAGCCGAGCCAGATGGTCATCAGGATATGGCGACGCCAGTAGCGGTAGCGGGCGTCGATTTCCGCTTTATCGCCAATCGGCGCGGCGCTGGCAGGGGTTTTAAACATGGTAACTCCGTAGCGGCAGGCTGACGCTGACGCGCGTCCCGTGGGTGCAGGAGAGGTTCAGCGTGCCGCCCAGCGCCTTCACGCGCTCGCGCATGCCCGCCAGGCCAAAGCCCTGCTGGCCGGAACCCGGCGGCAGGCCGCAGCCGTCGTCTTCAATTATCAGCTTCAGGCTGTCGTCCTGCTGCCAGCCCTGGATCGTGACCGCGCTGGCGCTGGCGTGCTTGACGATGTTGTTCAGCCCCTCCTGACAGACGCGGAACAGCGTCACGCGCTGGCCTTCGCTGAGCGTAGATTCGTTAATGCGCCAGTCGAGATGGCTGACTATTCCGCGGCTTTCCAGCTCCATCTCGCGCATCAGGGAACGCACCGCCTGCTCCAGCGTAAGGTCGTCAAGCTGGCGCGGGCGCAGCCGTCCTAACAGGCGACGAACGGAATCATAGACGCCCAGCGAAAGCTGTTCGATATGCGCCCCGCCCTGCTTCACGCCTGCGTTTTCTGCCGCCAGGCGCTGGACAATGCCCGCCTGGGTGCGGATGGCGGTGATGGTCTGGCCGATATCGTCGTGCAGCTCGCGGGCGACCTCCTGCCGCACGCTCTCTTCGGTTTCCAGCAGACGCTCCGCCAGACGGCGGTTGCGCGCCAGCTCGGTTTGCAGGGACTGGTTCAGCTCGCGCAGGCGCTGAATGCCCGCGCCGAGCAGCAGCCCGGTCAGGCTCTGTGCCAGCAGGGAAAGCAGTAAATCCACAGGGTGATCGTGCCAGGTCTGGCTGGCGATCAGCGCGATGGCGTTCATCAGCGTGGCGATCAGCGCCCCCTGCCAGCCGTAGTGCCAGGCCAGGGCGATAATCGGCAGCGCCAGACAAAACGGCGTGAAGCGAGAAAGCTCGGCGGGCAGGCCAAGCTGGAGCCACAGGCTCACCACAAACAGCAGCAGATACCAGATGAGGTGCCGGGCGCGCCAGTTCACCGGCTGGGAAACCAGCGCCGGGCCGAGAGGCTGCCAGACGGTGCTGGTGAGGTAGTGCCAGATCACCAGACAGGTTGGCGCGAGCGTCAGGCCGCCGGTGAGGGTCAGCAGCAGGGCGTTGAGCATCTCCTTCTCGCCGATCCACGGAAGCGACTGCAGCAGCGCGGCGGCCATCAGCGCCGCCCCCTGCCGCAGCAGCGTGCGCCAGTCGCGCTGGTGGCGGTAGCGGGAAATGAGGGCAACCGGGAGAAGCGTGAGCAGGCTTCCGGTCATCAATAAGGGCAGGTGCGCGAGGGCAACCTCCTGCGCCAGCCAGACCAGCATCAGCCATTCAGCACCGAGCAAAACGGGCCAGTAGGCGCGCGGACACTGGAGCATTAACCCCAGACGCAGGCCGAAGGGAAACAGCAGCACCGCCAGCTCCGGGCGTTCCACCAGGTGCAGGCTGATGCTCCACAGGCAAAACCAGGCGGCGGAGAAGATAAAAAAGCTGGCGACAACGGCGATCAGCCGTGAAAAAGCGGAACTCATTGCCAGCTGTCAAACATGCGGCGCGCCAGCTCGACGTCGTTGCTGACGTTGAGTTTTTCCATCAGGTTGGCGCGGTGGACGTGCACGGTTTTCGGGGACAGCTCCAGCTCGGCGGCAATCTCTTTCACCGACATCCCCTGCGCGAGCTTCTCAGCCACCTGGCGCTCGCGTCGGGTGAGCGGATCCTGACGTCCGGCCGCCAGCTTGATGGCGATATCCGGCGTTAAATAGCAGCCGCCGGTGGAGACGGTTCGCACGGCGGCGATCAGTTCGTCGGGGCTACAGCGCTTGGAGAGAAAGCCGCGCGCGCCCGCGTTGAGGGCCTGCTCGACCAGCGCCGGGCTGTCGTGGACCGACAGCATGATCGTCGCCATCCCTTTCGGCAGCTGGCTTAGCAGCTCCAGCCCGGAGAGATCCGGCATCGAGATGTCGCAGATACAGACCTGCACCCCGCGCCCCGGCAGGCCCGCCAGCGCCTCGCGACCGGAGCCAAACTCGGCCACGACCTGAAAATCCGGTTCGAGGTTTAAAAGCTGGGCAAAGCCGGAGCGGACGATAAGGTGGTCGTCGATGAGAGCGATGGTGGTCATGTGTGTTCCTGCGGTCTGAAAACGCCGGATGGCGCTGCGCTTATCCGGCCTGCAAGCGCGACGCCTGCAGGCCGACCAGGGCGCTTACCTTAAGCGATTTATTCGAAAAACACCGCAATTTTGTTAAACATGGTGGGATCGGACTGGTTGCGCGCCACTCTGGTGACGTCTTCCAGCTTGTCGATCTGCGCCATCATCTGCTCCAGACGCTGGTCGTCGTTGACCAGCAGCCAGATGCGGCTGTGCTCGCTGCCCTGAATCGGCAGACAGAGAATGCCTTCCACGTTAAACGCCCGGCGGGCAAAGAGCCCGCAGACGTGGGTCATGACGCCAGGGTGGTTGCGGACGGTGAGTTCCAGAATGACGTTATCATGTTGTTTCTGCATGGCTTATTCTCCCACCATCTCAGTATTTGCCGCTCCCGGCGGCACCATCGGATACACTTTTTGTTCAGGGTCGATACGCACGTGGATCAGCGCCGGGCCGGGGCGAGAAATCGCGTCCTGCAGCGCCGCGTGGGCATCCTCTTCGGCGTTCAGATCGCAGGTGTGCAGGCCAAAGCCGGCGGCAATCTGCATGAAGTTAATCATCCCCGGATAGGTCGCGGCAAACACGCCCTGCTTGTAGAACAGGCTCTGCTGCTGGTGCACCAGCCCCAGCGCCTCGTTGTTCATCAGGATGATTTTCACGTCTAACTGGTTTTCGGCCGCGGTGGCCATTTCCTGAATATTCATCATCAGGCTACCGTCGCCGGAGAAGCAGATGACCTTGCGGTCCGGGTTGGCGAGCGCCGCACCCACAGCTGCGGGCAGACCAAAGCCCATGGTTCCCAGACCGCCGGAGGTCAGCCACTGGCGCGGACGGTTCAGCGGGTAGGCCTGGGCGGTCCACATCTGATGCTGGCCGACGTCGGTGGTGATAATTGCGCTGTCGTCCACGCAGGCGGCCACGGCGTTGATAAGACCGTAGTGGCTCAGCGGGTCGCCTTCGGTTGGGATGGCGCCCGGGAACTCGCGCTGCAGATCGGCCACCAGCTGGCGCCAGTCGGCGCGGTCGGCTGCGTCCGTCTGCGGGATCAGCTGCGCCAGAACCTCGGCCACGTCGCCCTGAATCGCCACGTGCGGCTGCTTGATTTTACCCAGCTCGGCGCGGTCGATATCCACGTGAATGATTTTGGCGTTCGGGCAGAACTGCTCGGTTTTGCCGATCGCCCGGTCATCAAAACGCGCGCCCATAACAATCAGCAAATCAGCCTCTTGCAGGATGTAGTTGGTGCTGCGTGCGCCGTGCATGCCCAGCATGCCGAGAGAGAGTGGGTGCGCTTTAGGCAGCATGCCCAGCGCCATCAGGGTCATGGTGGTCGGCAGGTTGGCTTTCTCTGCAAACTGGCGGATTTCATCCGCAGCGTTAATCGCTCCGCCGCCCAGATAGAGCACCGGGCGTTTGGCGGCGTTAATCATGGCGGCGGCATCGCGCACGCTCTCAGCGCTGAATTCCGGCGCGGGGGCACGCTCGCCCGGCTCAGGCAGGACGTCGATCTCGATCTCAGCGGTCTGGACATCCTTAGGAATGTCTATCCACACCGGGCCCGGGCGGCCAGACTGCGCAATGCGGAACGCATCGCTGATAACCTGAGGAAGCTCGCTGATATCGCGAACTAAATAGTTATGTTTGGTGATGGGGATAGAGATGCCGTAGGTGTCCACTTCCTGGAACGCATCGGTGCCGATCATTGAGGACGGTACCTGGCCGGTAATGCAGATCAGCGGAATGGAGTCGAGGCGCGCGTCGGCGATGGCGGTCACCAGGTTGGTTGCGCCAGGGCCGCTGCAGGCCATACAGACCGCCGGTTTGCCCTGCGTACGCGCCATGCCCTGAGCAATAAAGCCTGCCCCCTGCTCGTGGCGCGCCAGCACGTGGCGGATCTGCGTGCTTTGGCTTAACGCATCGTACAGCGGCAGTACCGTGCCGCCAGGGATACCCGCAACCGTGGTGATGCCCTGCCGTTCCAGCAGATGAACGATCAGCTGCGCGCCAGTAAAACGCGTCGTGGTGGATGTTGTGCCCGAACTTGCCATGCTCCAGTCCTTTTCTTCTGGGCCGACGTTCCGGGGAGGGTCCTAAACGAAAAACCCCGCCCGGTTTGCGCCGGCGGGGTTTTGGATTCGTGTGTTGATCCAGTCCCTACGGCGCATTGCCGACGACCACCACCACACGCACGACGACCACTGCGGCTGGTTGCGCAGTTTTTAGTAGGGTCGAAGTGAAGATGGATGAAGTCATTGGGGACCTGTGTTTGGAATCATTGATGGAATTTATACAAACACAGGTTTTCGGGCGTGACAATGGAAATATTTTCATCTGCGCAAAAATGCGCCAGGGATCACGTTTCGTTTGTTGAGGGATGAAAACAAAAAACCCCGCCGGAGCGAGGTTTTTATCAGGGTTTGCGGTTGGTCGCCGCAGAACACACTGTGTTACGTCAACGCAAAAAGTATACGCGATCGAAGACGAACGCGCAATTCCGGCACGGATTTTGACGCTTTTGAGTATGGATCGCCTTCCTGATTTTGTCCAAAAAATACTGTTCATGCATACAGTATTTATCTATACTGAGGGTGTTCGCAGTGAGCGAGGGGGCCGCAGTTTTACCGGCGCAACGAAGCCCTGGCTGAAACGGGTGGTGCCGTCAGTGCCTTAACCCCTGAAGTGAGCACACTGTGTTACGTCAATCCAGGTGCTGGCAACAGGCGGCGGAAAGGTACGCCAGCATCGTGCTCCTTTTAACCAAAAGGAGACGCGTATGAGCGTAGTGGATATGGTGATACTTATCCTCAAACTCATTGTTGCAGTACTGCAACTGCTTGATGCTGTCCTGAAATTCCTTCGGTAATTCAGGTTCAAGTCGCACCTGAGAGGGGCGGGAAACCGCCCCTCTTTAATAACGAGGGAATGCTATGTCGCGTCTGTTAATTGAGCCTGTCACACCGGATGAACCGGGGTATATCGCCCTGAAGGCTGAAAGTATCGCACTGAATTTCAACATGCTGCGCAGGCTGGAAGAGAACTGGCAGCGCGGCGAGAACCGCTTTAACGCGCCGGGAGAAAAGCTGCTGGGCGCGTTTCTTAACGGCAAGCTGGTCGGCGTATGCGGCCTCAACCGCGATCCGTTCAGCCAGCAGCCGCGCGCCGGACGTATTCGCCATCTCTACGTCAGCGAGAAGTGCCGCGGGCTGGGCATTGGCAAACAGCTTTTAACCGTGGTGATGGCCGATGCCAGCATCTGGTTTGATTTTCTGAATACCCACGCGCCGGACAGTGCCTACGGGTTTTATAATCGGGCGGGTTTTACGCTGGTCTCGGACGAACCGCGGGTGACGCACCGCCTTTTTTGTGCCGTGTAACCGGCTGGCAGCATCAGGGTGTGAATGTTACAGTTGAGTGACAATTCATCACCCGATACGCCATGACCACCACCGTTTTCTGCATTTTGCTCTTCGCCGCGCTGCTGCATGCCAGCTGGAACGCCATCGTTAAGGCCGGAACGGACAAGCTCTATTCCGCGATAAGCGTCAGCGGATCCGCCACGGTTATCGCTCTGGTCTTACTGCCGTTTTCCCCACAGCCATCTGCTGCAAGCTGGCCGTTTTTGATCGTCTCCTGCGCCTTACAGGTGGTGTACACCGTGCTGGTAGCGAAGACCTATCAGGTCTCCGATATGAGCCAGACCTATCCCCTGATGCGCGGCACCGCCCCGCTGCTGGTGGCGCTGATCGGCGTGCTGGCGCTCGGCGATCGTCTCTCCTGGCTCGCCTGGTCCGGCATCGGAGTAATTTGCCTTTCGATTCTGGCGATGGCGATGCATGGCCGCATGCAGTCACGCAAAGGGATCTGGCTGGCGCTGCTGAACGCCTGCTTCATTGCCGGGTATACGCTAGTGGACGGCACCGGCGTGCGGCTGTCGGACACCGCGCTGGGCTACACGCTGTGGACCTTCTTTATGAATGGCTTCTGCCTGCTGAGCTGGGCGATGGTGGCGCGTCGGCGCGAGGCGTCCGGCTACCTGCGCCTGCACTGGAAAAAGGGGTTACTCGGCGGGGTGGGCACCATGGGCTCTTACGGTCTGGCGCTTTGGGCCATGACGCAGGCACCGCTGGCGGTGGTCGCGGCGCTGCGTGAAACCTCGATTCTTTTCGGGGCGCTGATCGCGTTTGTCCTTTTAAAAGAGAAGGTTGCGGGCCTGCGCATCGCGGCGGCGCTGGGTATTGCTGGCGGCGCCATTCTGCTGCGCCTGGCGTAAATCACTGGCAACATTAGTTGCCGTCCTTGTTTACAAATCCTGCCTTTCCCGGTTTTTTCATTCACCACGACAATGCTTAAATTGTCATCTCTCTGTGGTAGATTCCTCGCGCATTTATGGGAATGCGCAGTCACTTATTCTTCATTTTTCTCTTTTGGCAAAAGTATTCAGCGACATGAAAAAACAAAGGAACGTTAACTTATTGTTGATGCTGGTGTTACTGGTGGCCGTCGGTCAGATGGCGCAAACCATCTACATTCCGGCGATTGCCGACATGGCAAAGGAATTGAACGTCCGCGAGGGCGCGGTGCAGAGCGTGATGGCAGCCTACCTGCTGACCTATGGCGTTTCGCAGCTCTTTTACGGCCCGCTGTCTGACCGAATCGGGCGTCGCCCGGTGATCCTGGTGGGCATGAGCATTTTCATGGTGGCGACGGTGATTGCCATTACCACGCACAGCCTGACCGTACTGATTGCCGCCAGCGCCCTGCAGGGCGTCGGAACCGGCGTCGGTGGGGTGATGGCGCGAACCTTACCGCGCGATATGTATCAGGGCACCCAGCTCCGTCATGCCAACAGCTTGTTGAATATGGGTATTCTGGTCAGCCCGCTTCTCGCCCCGCTGATTGGCGGCCTGCTGGACACGATGTGGTCCTGGCGCGCCTGCTACGCCTTCCTGCTGGTGCTGTGCGTCATTGTCACCTTCAGCATGGCGCGCTGGATGCCGGAAACGCGCCCGCAGGACGCCCCGCGCACGAAGCTTATCACCAGCTATAAAACGCTGTTCGGCAACGGGTCGTTTACCTGCTACCTGCTGATGCTGATCGGCGGCCTGGCGGGCATTGCGGTGTTTGAAGCCTGTTCCGGCGTGCTGCTGGGCGCGGGTCTGGGCCTGAGCAGCATGGTAGTGAGTATTCTGTTTATTCTGCCGATCCCGGCGGCGTTCTTCGGCGCGTGGTTTGCCGGACGCCCAAATAAACGCTTCTCCACCCTGATGTGGCAGTCGGTGATCAGCTGTCTGCTGGCGGGTCTGATGATGTGGATACCGGGGCTGTTTGGCGTGATGACGGTCTGGACGCTGCTCATCCCGGCAGCGCTGTTCTTCTTCGGCGCGGGGATGCTGTTCCCGCTGGCGACCAGCGGCGCGATGGAGCCGTTCCCGTTTCTCGCAGGCACGGCTGGCGCGCTGGTAGGCGGTTTGCAGAATATCGGCTCCGGCGCGCTGGCCTGGCTCTCGGCGATGATGCCGCAGACCGGGCAGGCTAGTTTGGGCCTGCTGATGACGCTGATGGGGCTGCTGATTTTACTGTGCTGGCTGCCGCTGGCGTCGCGTGTTCCGCATCACGAGCAGCCGGTTTAACCGCATGATGGCCCGGCTTCTCGCCGGGCTTTTCACAGACGGGCGCAATCATCGCCTGCAGTAACGGCTCCGGCGCGGGCCGCCAGGCCCCCTCTTCCCCGTCGTAAAACTGGAAATCCGCGTTCAGCGCATACGGGATTTTCGCCTTTTGCAGCTCGCAGGCCATAAAGGTGGAGAACGCCATTTGCGAAGCGGTTGGCGTGAGATGGTTTGACTCTCCCACGCCCCAGCCCCCGACCCAGCTCACGTGCCCGGTTTTTTGCTGCCAGCGTAGCGCGGTATTGATGCGATTATGTATAGCCGCTTTCTCAGCCGCCGTGCCGGACGTCCACGGGTATTTACCGCTATTTTTCAGCGGCCCCCACGGGAAAATATGCCACTCCGCCAGCAGGTAGTTTTGGCTGTGCGCAGGCAGCTTCAGGCTGGATAAATCCTCCGGCGCGGCGCGCAGGCGTGGCGCAATAAAGATCATGCGCTGCGGGTCCATGTCGTGGATCGCTTTAATGGTTTTTTCATACACGCGGTTTAGCGACGCGAGGTTGTGGTTAAGCTTGTCGGCCGGCTCATAAATGAGATCAAAACCCAGCAGCGGATAGCTCTGACCGAAATAGTGCGCCACGGCAATCCACCAGTTGATCGTCTCTTTCTCGTTATCGGCTTTCGGGTCGTTTTTATACTCATCAGCCTGATAGGCGATAATCGGGATCACGCCATACTGTTCGCAGGCTTCCACCAACTTCCGCAGGTGGATTAGGCGCGCTTCCGTCGGCTCATCAGCGACGCGAATGCGCACGTGGGTAATGCCTTTTGCACGAAAATCGCGTACCACCAGCGGGTCGAATTCGCGTATGCCGCGCTCGGTGCGCGCCCAGTCCACATCCATCCCGACGCCCAGCTGCTGCGCATAACGGGCAGCCGTCAGCGGCGGCTCAGCGGCAATCGCCCAGCCGGAAGAGATCAGTAATGCACAGGCAATAAAAGGCTTTAACACGGTTTACCCTGGATAAATCGAAAGCATTACCTGTATTTAGCACGCTTTTTCACATTTCGTGTAGAGCGAAAGCGTAATAATTCTTCAACCTGCCAGTTCTCTCAGCCAGCCGATAAAGGCGTCTATTTTCGGCCACTGTCGGCCAGAGAGCGTCGAGATATAGTAGTGCTGATGGCATTTCAGGGTCTTTTCACCAAACGGGGCGATAAGCTCGCCCCGTTCGAGCCGTTTCTGCACCAGCCGCTTTCTGCCCATCGCGACGCCGACGTGGTTGATGGCCGCAATAATCGCTAAATCGGAACGATCGAAACCAATACCCGACGATGGCGGCATATTCACCGCAAAGTGTTGCGCCCAGCTCAGCCACTCATCCGTACCGGAATCGTTGCTCCAGGCCTGACGGTCGTGCAGCAGCGTGCAGTGGCTGAGGTTATCGGGGTTTTTCAGCAGCTCATGCTCGCGGGCATACTGCGGCGAGCAGACGGGCAAAATCTCCTCGTCCATCAGGAAGTGATGAGAGAGGTGGTTTGGCGGCGTATCGTCGAAATAGAGCGCCAGATCGATGCCCGTTCGCTGCATATTAACGTAATCATTGCCGGTCAGGATGGTGAGTGAAATCGACGGATAGCGGCGGGTAAAGTCCCCCAGCATGGGCACCAGCCAGCACTGAGCGATCGACGGCCGGGAGTAGACCGTCAGCGTGCCGGACAGTGCCTGGTTTTTGATGTCCAGGATCTCCTGATTCAGGGTGTCGAGGGACGACTTAAGCGTCCAGTAAACGCGCTTTCCCTCCTGCGTCAGCTCAACTTTACGGTGCGAGCGGACGAACAGCTGAATGCCCAGCTCCTCTTCCAACAGGTTGATGCGGTGGCTCACCGCGCTTGGGCTGAGCGACAGTTCCTCCGCCGCCAGGGCGAAAGACTCATGCCGGGCGGCCACTTCAAAGGTGTACATTTTCGACAGCTGCCAGCCGTTTAACAGCCGGTTTCTGGCTTCATTCGCATCGGTCATCACAATTCTCACGCGAGTTTTCTGCGCTCAGCATACCGCTCAAGGGTGAATTTATGTGAACCTAATACGAATTAAGTGCGCTTTTTAGACCGCAGTCACTCAGTTGATCCAATCTGGCTCATCTGAACGCCAATTTATATCGTTTGTCAGCCCACGCCGTTTTTTCGTCCAATACCCACAGATGACATAAGGGTGAGGTGAGATATGGGATCTCAGGTCTGGGTTGTGGCAACGCTGCTGGTCAGCATTGTGTTGATTGTTTTAACCATCGTTAAGCTGAAGTTTCACCCGTTCCTCGCGCTGCTGCTGGCGAGCTTTTTCGTCGGCGCGATGATGGGGATGAGCCCGCTGGATATGGTGAACGCCATCGAGAGCGGAATTGGCGGTACGCTGGGCTTCCTGGCGGCGGTGATTGGTCTGGGCACCATTCTCGGCAAGATGATGGAAGTCTCCGGCGCGGCAGAGCGCATCGGGATCGCGTTGCAGCGCTGCCGCTGGCTATCCGCAGACGTGATTATGGTGCTGGTGGGCCTTATCTGCGGGATCACGCTGTTCGTGGAAGTGGGCGTGGTATTGCTGATCCCGCTGGCGTTTTCCATCGCCAAAAAGACCAACACGTCGCTGCTCAAGCTGGCCATTCCGCTCTGTACCGCGCTGATGGCGGTGCACTGCGTGGTGCCGCCGCATCCGGCCGCGCTGTTTGTGACTAATAAATTAGGCGCGGACGTCGGAACGGTCATTGTCTACGGTTTGATGGTAGGCCTGATGGCCTCGCTGGTCGGCGGCCCGCTGTTCCTGAAACTGCTCGGCAACCGTCTGCCCTTTAAACCGGTTCCGGCGGAATTTTCAGACCTGAAGGTACGGGAAGAGCACACCCTGCCGTCGCTGGGCGCCACGCTGTTCACGGTGCTGCTGCCGATTGCCCTGATGCTGGTGAAAACCATTGCCGAGCTGAATATGGCAAAAGAAGGCACGCTGTATACGCTGCTGGAGTTTATCGGCAACCCGATCACCGCGATGTTTATCGCCGTGTTTGTCGCCTACTACCTGCTGGGGATACGCCAGCATATGGGCATGGGCACGATGCTGACGCACACCGAGCACGGCTTCGGCTCTATCGCCAACATTTTGCTGATTATCGGCGCGGGCGGCGCGTTTAACGCCATCCTGAAAACCAGCGGGCTGGCAGACTCGCTGGCGCATATTCTCTCGAACCTGCACATGCACCCTATCCTGCTCGCCTGGCTGGTGGCGCTGGTTCTGCATGCCGCCGTCGGCTCCGCGACGGTGGCGATGATGGGCGCGACGGCGATCGTCGCGCCGATGCTGCCGCTCTATCCGAACGTGAGCCCGGAGATCATCACCATTGCCATCGGTTCCGGCGCCATTGGCTGCACGATCGTGACCGATTCCCTTTTCTGGCTGGTGAAGCAATACTGCGGCGCGACCCTGAAGGAGACCTTCAAATACTATACGACGGCGACGTTTATCGCCTCGGTGCTTGCACTTGGCGGCACATTCCTGCTTTCCTTCATTATCTGAGCGCGAAGAGACGTATTATGGAAAACGCAACTATCACTACTTTAACCGCACAGTTTCCTCTGGTTGAGGATCTGATTGCCCTGAAAGAAACTACCTGGCTTAACCCGCGCACCACGACGCTTGCAGAAGGGTTGCCCTATGTCGGGCTGACCAAAGCCGACGTGGACGACGCGCACGCGCGCCTCAACCGCTTCGCGCCGTATCTGGCGAAAGCCTTCCCGGAAACGGCGGTAACGGGCGGGATTATCGAATCCGAGCTGGTCGCGATCCCGGCGATGCAAAAGCGGCTGGAGAGAGAATCTGGTAAGCCTATTCCCGGCACGCTGCTGCTGAAAAAAGACAGCCATCTGCCGATTTCCGGCTCGATTAAAGCGCGCGGCGGCATCTATGAGGTGCTGACCCATGCGGAAAAACTGGCGCTGGAAGCCGGGTTGCTGAGCATCGACGACGACTACAGCATTCTGCTGGAGCCGCGCTTTAAGGACTTCTTCAGCCAGTACAGCATTGCGGTAGGCTCAACCGGCAACCTCGGGATGTCCATCGGCATTATGAGCGCACGCATCGGCTTTAAGGTGACGGTGCATATGTCCGCCGACGCCCGCGAGTGGAAGAAAGCCAAACTGCGCAGCCACGGCGTCATCGTCGTGGAATATGAGCAGGATTACGGCGTGGCGGTGGAGCAGGGACGAAAAGCGGCGGAAAGCGATCCGAACTGTTTCTTCATTGACGATGAAAACTCCCGCACCCTTTTCCTGGGCTACGCCGTTGCAGGCGAGCGGCTGAAGGCGCAATTTGCCGAACAGGGCCGCGTGGTGGATGCGGACCATCCTCTGTACGTTTACCTGCCGTGCGGCGTCGGCGGCGGCCCCGGCGGCGTAGCATTTGGCCTGAAGCTGGCCTTTGGCGATAACGTCCACTGCTTCTTCGCGGAGCCAACGCACTCCCCGTGCATGCTGCTTGGCGTCTACACCGGCCTGCACGATGAGATCGCGGTGCAGGATCTGGGCATTGATAACGTGACGGCGGCGGACGGGCTGGCGGTAGGACGCGCCTCCGGCTTCGTGGGCCGCGCGATGGAGCGCCTGCTCGACGGGTTCTACACCCTTTCCGACCAGAGCATGTATGACATGCTCGGCTGGCTCGCGCAGGAGGAAGGGCTCCGCCTGGAGCCGTCGGCGCTGGCGGGCATGGCCGGGCCGGTGCGCGTTCATTCGCATACCAACGTTACCCACCTGGTGTGGGCGACCGGCGGCGGAATGGTGCCGGAAGACGAGATGGCGAAGTATTTAGCAAAAGGCCGTTAATCGTAGGCCCGGTAAGGCGTAGCCGCCACCGGGCTTACAGGCTCAAAATTTGCTGAATATGGGTTACCGCAAACAGCAGCGACAGCGAGAGAACAGCGAGCGCGATCAGGAACTTATCCCGCACCGCTTTCGGCTGTACAAAATCGTTCTGCGCCACGTCCATCAGGTTACGCCTGCGGGTATAGCGCCATAAAATGATGGCCACCAGCGCCAGCACAACAATAGAAATCCAGAATGGCACCCCCGTGCGGTGCCAGTTGTGCTTAATCGCCAGGGCAATCAGCGCGCCATACCCCAGCAGCGTGCGAAGCCAGGCCAGCGACGTCCGCTCCGGCTGCAGGCCGGGGTCCGCCTCGCGCCGCGCTTTGCGGCTATCCGCCATAGAACACCAGCACCATCACCACGCCCGCCACCGTCAGCAGAATCGTGCTGACGATCAGCAGCCCGCGCGTATAGGGCAGATCCTGCTTCAGGCGCATCGCCTTCTCATTGCGCAGCCAGCGCAGGTAGCCGTAAATCGCCAGCACGCCCGCACACAGGCACAGCAGCAGCGCCAGCACTTCACGGATCAGCGGCGTGGCGAAATCGGGCGCGAGCTGATCGAGACCGACCCCTGCGGCAAGAAAGCCCAGCGCGGTGCGGATCCACGCTAAAAAAGTGCGTTCATTGGCCAGAGAAAAGCGGTAGTCCGGCGCTTCGCCGAGGCGGGAAATTTTCATGAAGGTTCCTTGTCGTGCTCCAGGCAGGCTTCAGCATAGCGTAAATCGACAAGGACAAGGAGACCGGCATCGGGCGATGCCGGTCAGGACGATTAGTGCAGCGCTGGCCAGAAGTCCTTATTGGCCTCGATCAGGTCATCCAGAATCGCTTTCGCGACGGACGCGCTCGGCACGGTTTTCGACAGTGTGATCGCCTGCCAGAGTTTCTGGTACGAGCGCTGCTCCCAGGCATCCACCACCAGTTTTTCCACCGCCACCTGCTGGCTCATCAGCCCTTTCTGGAAGTGTGGAATATCGCCCACCGTAAGCGGCTCTGGGCCGTTATGGCCTACCAGGCACGGGATCTCCACCATCGCGTCGGCATCAAAGTTATGGATGGCCCCGTTGTTTGGCACAATCAGCAGCATCCTCTCCTGAGTGTTGAAGGCAATCGCCGTCGCCAGATCGACGATGTACGACGCATGTTCGTCGATTTCCAGCTCACCGGCGGCAGAGTGACCGGCTTCAATAATCGCCCGGCAGGCGCTGAATACGTGCTTCTCACGGTGATCCATGACCTCATTGGCGCGGGTGCGTTCCGGGTTGGAGTGCGCGACCACGTAGTCCGGGAACAGATAATACTTCAGGTAGGTGTTCGGCATGGTATCAGGATCCAGCGCCTGTACGTCTCTGGCTTTGGCAAAGGTATCGTTCCAGCTCGCTTCGGTATGCGCATCTTCCGAAGGCGGAACATAGCCGTTTTTCGCCACGTATTCGCGCAGTTTCGGCATCAGATCGTTGCCGTTGAGATCTTCAATCGACGTCCACCAGCCGAAGTGGTTCAGACCGTAGTAGCGCACGCGCATCTCTTTGCGGTTTTTCAGGCCGACAATCTGCGCCATGCGCCCTTCAATGCCGATCGGCATATCGCAGATGTTGAGGATTTTGGCGTTCGGACGCAGGCGACGCGTGGCTTCCGCGACAATCGCCGCCGGGTTGGAATAGTTCAGCATCCACGCGTTCGGGGAGTACTGCTGCATATAATCAACCAGCTCCAGCACGCCGCCGATAGAGCGCATGCCGTAGGAGATGCCGCCCGGTCCGCAGGTTTCCTGGCCCAGCACGCCATGGCGCAGCGGAATTTTTTCATCTTTTTCACGCATCGGGTATTTGCCCACGCGGATATGCGCCATCACAAAATCCACATCGGTAAACGCCGCTTTAGGGTCGGTGGTGTAGCTGAATTCAATCTCCGGCGCCTGCTCCCTGAGGATGATTTTGCACGCTTCGGCGATGGTTTCCTGACGTGCGCCGTCGTTGTCATAGAACTTCAGCGCGCGCAGCGGGAAACGGTCGCGGTTGGCTAACAGCATCAGGACGATACCAGGCGTAAAGGTACTGCCGCCGCCTGCAATAACAACTGAGAATTTTTTCATGATATAGCCTCTGTCAGGGTGGTTTGTTCATTCGTTAAAGGGGTTTTCATCAGCGATTCCAGCTGGTCGCGCACCTGAGGAACGTGCAGGCCGACAATCACCTGAATGCCGTTGCCGCGTCGCACCACGCCGTGGGCGCCGAGGGCTTTGAAGACGTCATCGCTTTGGGTTTTCGCCATATCCACCAGCGCAATGCGCAAGCGGGTGGCGCAGTTGTTGATGCTTTCGATGTTGGCCGCGCCGCCGAGCGCCTGCAGGAATCCGGCGGCCTGCCCTACCTGCTGGCTGGCCGCCGCCGGGGCGGTGGTTTGCCCGCGCGCCGCCTTATAGTCGGCCTTGCTGTAAAGTTTGATTTCGCTCTCTTCCCGGCCCGGCGTTTTCAGGTTCAGACGTTCGATCAGCGTTTTGAAGACCACGAAGTAAACCCCGGTGAAGCAGACGCCAATGCCGATCTGGGTGAATACCGTCGAGGCGTGGTTGTGGAACATTGGGATCCAGTTTTGCGGCAGGAACTGGTCCAGCAGGCCGCCGCCCATGTTCCCCACGACGCCAAAGGCGTACATCACCGTTGCCATGGTGGCCGCCAGCACGGCGTGCACGGCAAACAGCAGCGGCGAGATAAACAGGAAGGTGAACTCAAGCGGTTCAGTGATGCCCACCAGCACGGCGGTGAGCGTGGCCGGGACCAGCAGCCCCGCCACCTTGACGCGGTTTTCCGGCGACGCGGTATACCAGATCGCCAGCGCAATCCCGACCGAGCCAAACACTTTTGAGTTGCCGTGCAGCGCGAATCCGCCTTCCGGGAAGAGGGTTTTCAGCGGCAGGGTGCTCTGGCTGAATTCCTGCAGGTGCTGTGCCCAGTAGACCTGAATCCCGCCTTCCACCGCCGCCGGGCCGAAGATGAACGGACCGTAGACGAAGTGGTGCAATCCGGTTGGGATCAGAATGCGTTCCAGGAAGGTATACACCCACACGCCCAGCGCACCGGCGGACCGCAGGAACGCCTGCAGGGACTCAATGCCCATCTGCACTTTCGGCCAGCCCAGCAGCGTCAGCCAGGCGCAGGGGATCATGACGAAGAACGCGAGGATAACGACAAACGAGCTGCCCTGGAAAATCCCCAGAAACACCGGCAGCGGCTTGTCGAAATAGCGGTTGTGGATGGCGGTGACGATGCCTGAGATCACAATGGCACCGATGATGCTGGTATCGAGCGTTTTGATACCGGCAATCATCGCCAGCCCGCTTCCGGCCGTCGGTTCGGCGGAGAAGTCGACGCCGAAGAAGTGGCCCCAGGTCATCCCCATCGCGTTAATAAAGTAGTTCCAGGTCAGGAAGCTAATCAGCACCGCAAGACAGGCGCGGCCCTGCGCCTGCTTCGCCAGGCCAATCGGTAAGCCAACGGCAAAAATCAGCGGCATATTGCGAAACACCGCCCAGCCGCCCTCTTCAATGATGTGAACGATCTGCGCGAAAAGATGATCGGGGGCCGTTAAGGCTTCGCCGACAAACAGCGGGTTGCAAAGCATGATGGCGATTCCCACCACGATCCCGGCGAACGGAAACAGCAACACCGGGGTAAACATGGCACCGCCAAAACGTTGTATTTGACTGAGCATTTTTAAATCCTCATGAAACAACCTGTAGGGGTAGAGGCCTTTATGGTTTTTTGCTGGCCTGAGGTGAGCATAAGAAGTTACTGATGCGCGAACATGGCGT
This sequence comes from Enterobacter sp. E20, assembly GCF_000801755.2. Lineage (NCBI taxonomy): Bacteria > Pseudomonadati > Pseudomonadota > Gammaproteobacteria > Enterobacterales > Enterobacteriaceae > Enterobacter > Enterobacter sp. E20. The sequence goes on along the minus strand of NZ_CP012999.1, from coordinate 14,790 downwards.
GCCGCTGCGATTCGTGATCGCATTCATGGTTTTATTTTGACCAATCAGGTCTACTTTTTGCGGTAAATATGGACATGTCAGAACGCAATCCACGCCCTGATAACGGCAGAGAGGTCTACTGGTGATCTACAAATCTATTGCTGACAGATTGCGGCTGCGGCTGAATTCGTCGGACTACAACGTCGGCAGCCCGCTGCCCGGCGAAAAAGCGCTGGCGCAGGAGTTCGGCGTGGCGCGAATGACCATCCGCAAGGCGCTGGATCTGCTGGTGAGCTGGGGGCTGGTTGAGCGTCGGCACGGCAGCGGAACCTTTGTCTCACGCAAAGACGTTCACCACGAAACCACCAACCTGACCGGGCTGGTGGAGGTGCTGCGTCAGCAGGGAAAAGAGGTGCAGAGTAAGGTCTTACAGTTTGAAGTGATGCCCGCCCCTCCGGCCATCGCCAGCCAGCTGCGGATTCAGGTGGATGAACGGATCTACTTTTCCCGACGGGTGCGCTACGTGGACGGAAAGCCGCTGATGCTGGAGGACAGCTTTATGCCGGTGAAGCTGTTCCGCAATCTGTCGCTGGCGCATCTTGAGGGGTCTAAGTTTGATTACATCGAGAAGGAGTGCGGGATCACCATCAGCGGCAACTACGAGAGCCTGACGCCGGTGCTGGCAGATAAAACGCTGGCCGGTTATATGAACCTGCCGGAACAGACGCCGCTGCTGCGAATTACCTCTCTCTCCTACAGCGACAGCGGCGAGTTCCTCAATTATTCCGTGATGTTCCGAAATACCAGTGATTACCAGGTGGACTACCATCTGCGGCGCATCCATCCGGATGACCTGCTAGCTCATCCCCCAGAACAGCACCGCCAGTAGCTGCGGGGTGATGATGCGCAGGAACATCACCAGCGGATAGACGGTGGCATAGGAGAGCGCGGCCGCACCGCTGGTGGCGTGCAGGTTGTTGGCAAAAGCCAGCGCGGGCGGATCGGTCATGGAGCCCGCCAGCATCCCGCACAGCGTCAGGTAGTTCATTTTGGCGAACATCCGCGCCAGTATTCCCACCGTCAGCAGCGGGATCGCCGTGATAAAGATGCCGTATCCAACCCAGCTCATCCCTTCGCCCTTGACCAGGGTATCGACAAAATCACCGCCGGATTTCAGGCCGACCACCGCCAGGAACAGCACGATGCCCAGCTCGCGCAGCGCCAGGTTGGCGCTCGGCGGCATAAACCAGTAGAGCTTCCCGATACAGCCGATACGCCCGAGGATCAGCGCCATAATCAGCGGCCCGCCCGCCAGGCCCAGCTTGAGCGCCACCGGGAAGCCCGGCACGTACACAGGAATAGAACCGAGCAGCACGCCGAGTCCGATACCGATAAACACCGGCAGCATCTGCACCTGCTGCAGTTTTTGCTGGGCGTTACCCACCATATCCGCCACGGCGTCGATGGACGACGGGCGCCCGACCAGGTTGAGGATATCCCCGAACTGCAGGCTAGCCTCCGGGCTGGCGACCAGTTCAACCCCCGCACGGTTAAGGCGAGAGATCACCACGTCATAGCGCTCTTTTACCTGCAGATCGCGTATTTTCTTGCCAAGAACGTGTTCGTTAGTCACCACAACGCGTTCCACGCGCATATCGGTGCCGCGGGTTGAGAGCGAGGTATCCACTTCCTGGCCAATCACCAGCCGCGCGTTGTTTAAATCTCCGGGCTGGCCGACCAGGTGCAGCAGATCGCCCTGCCGAATGACGGTGCCGGGCGCGGGCACCATCAGCATATCGTCACGCTTGAGGCGGGAGCAGATGATATTGGCGCTGTTGAGGATCGGCACGTCCTGAATCGCCATATTGTTCAGGTTGGGGTTATCGACCCGAATGTTGATGGTTTTGATCGGCATATGGCCGTTGGTGAGCGTGGTTTCGTGGTCCTTCGCCTCTTTGTCGACGTTAATGCGAAACAGGACGCGTACCAGCCACATGGAAAGCAGAATGCCGCAAATCCCAAACGGATAGGCCATGGCGTAGCTCATCCCCATCTGGTCGACGATGCCGGGTTCGATGCCCAAATCGCGAAGGATTTGCTGCCCGGCACCGAGCGCAGGCGTGTTGGTAACCGCCCCGGAGAAAATGCCCAGCACCACGGGGAGCGGGATATCGAAGATTTTATGCAGAATTGCGGTGACCAGCCCGCCCATCACCACTATGCCGAGGGCAAACAGGTTGAGCCGTAATCCGGAGACCCGAAGTGAGGCGAAAAAGCCCGGTCCCACCTGAATACCGATGGTATAAACGAAGAGGATCAGGCCGAACTCCTGGGTAAAGTGGAGCATTTCGGCGCTGAGGACCAGCCCGAGCTTGTCGGCGAAGTGCCCGACAAAAATGCCGCCAAACAGTACCCCGCCTATCCCAAACCCGACGCCACGGATTTTGATATTACCTATCCACAGGCCAACAACAGCGACCAGGGCCAACACGCTGACGGTTAACGCGATATCACTCATGACCCACTTCCTTATCATAACCTTAGTTATGCTAAGGATTCTCTCAGAGCCGGAGGCGGTTGTATGGGTGATGGCGCACAAAAAAGCCCTGCCGGGGCAGGGCTTTATCTTTTCACCCTCTCCCTACAGGAGAGGGCCGGGGTGAGGGCATCAGCCCGCACACTATTAGCTATTCAACGCAGGCCGCTCGCTAATGGCGATACGCTGCGGCGCGATGGCTTCCGGCACGTTGCGGATCAGGTCGATATGCAGCAGACCGTTGGTAAACGTTGCGCCGGACACTTCCATATGGTCTGCCAGGGTAAAGCTCAGGCTGAACGGCTGATTAACCAGCCCCTGATGCAGCCATTTGGTCTCGGTCTCTTGTTTTTCCGGCGTACCTTTCACGGTCAGGCGCGTGCCTTCAAGCTGGATGTCCAGATCGTCCTGGCGGAAACCGGCCAGCGCAAGGGTGATGCGATAGTGGTTATCGTCGCTTTTTTCGATGTTGTACGGCGGAAACGTCTGTTGCTCGGTGGTGCTTTGCAGGGCGTTCGCCAGTTTGTCAAAACCAATCCACTGACGCAGCAGGGGGGATAAATCGTAGTTACGCATACTAAATCTCCTTCTGAGAAGCGAGTTCGGCACAGTGTAATTTTGTGCACGGTTGTTCCTGCAAATCCTGAAGGATTCGCATATGCTCCCGTTACGGCAAGCAAGTCCGGGTGGGCCGCTCACGCGACCCGCGTAATTAGTTAATTTCGATACGGCGCGGTTTTTTCTCTTCCGGAATCACACGTTCCAGTTCGATAAACAGCAGGCCGTTGACCAGGTTCGCGCCTTTAACGTGAATGTTCTCGGCTAACTGGAACTTGCGTTCAAAGTTGCGCTCGGCGATGCCCTGATAAAGATAGGTACGTTCTTTCTGCTCGGCCGTATGGGAACCTTTCACCACCAGCAGGTTGTCCTGCGCGGTGATCTCCAGTTCATTTTCTGCAAAACCGGCGACGGCAATGGCGATGCGGTAGTGGTTTTCGTCAACCAGCTCAACATTGTATGGAGGGTAGCCGTTGCTCTGGCTTTGGTTATTTTCTAAATGGTTAAACAGGCGGTCAAAACCAATTGCAGAACGGTATAGCGGAGAAAGATCGAAGTTACGCATAAATAAAACTCCTGAAATCAGCGAGAAATTGTAGCCTTCCACCATGGACAGGCCTTTGCGCCCCCGAACACCCATCAGGCGAGTTCGTTATCGGGCCACATTCTTAAAATGGGTCTGCAATCGGGCTTTTCAAGAACGACAGCTGCACTTTTTTTTGCACTTTCCTGCATCTCGCTTAGACTGGGACAACAGCACAAAGGGTTAAATTGCGATGGCTGCCACAGTGCGGGGTTATCGGGCTATCCATTTTGGATAAGGCTCGCTATAACCCAGAGTTGCAGGTCTATGCAGTGCCATTAACGATGACTGAGTGATGATGAAAAATGTTCTGATAAAGCTGACGACGTTCAGCGGGGTAGTTTTACTTTGCGGGTGTTCGAGCGTGATGTCTCACACCGGCGGTAAAGAAGGAACATATCCGGGGACGCGCGCCAGCGCGGCGATGCTCTCCGATGACGATACAAACTGGGGCACCAAATCCCTGGTTATCCTGGATATGCCGTTTACGGCCGTGGCGGATACGCTTCTGCTGCCGTGGGATATGTTTCGTAAGGACAACTCCGTACGCTCGCGGGTAGAAAAAAGCGAGCAGGAAAATCTGGCGACAAACGCCGTCATTCCGCCCGCTGACATGCCTCCACGCTAGTACTGCGCGGTTTCCGTTACCCAAAGCTGACGGAAACCGGCTGTCTCCTCCATCCACGCAATAACGCGCCCGTCAGGGGAAAACACAACCGCATCAGCAGACGGCGGGTTGCCATGATCGGACGTCAAAAACGTCACCTCTCCGGTCTGGACGTCGCAGCAGGCGATCCGATTTTCGAGCACAAACCCCAGACTGTCGCCCGCAGGATGCCAGTTAAATGCTGACTGAATATCGCTCCCGGTACGCGTCAACTGGCGCGGCTCGCCGCCCTCAGGAGAGATCAGCCACAGCTGCACAATGCCGTTATCATCCCGCATCAGAAACGCGATCTGCGTCCCCTGCGGGTTGCTGCGTACCCAGTGGCGCGGCACGTTCACCAGGCCTGGATATGCCCTCTGATGCGTAAAGGTCAGACGACGCTGCATCACCCCGGCAGGCGGAGCTGGCAGGGTCTCCGTCGTGCCCTGTAGCGGCGCATCGCCCGCACGCTTCCAGCCCTGCTCGTCTTTCGGCAGGTCGACGATAAACAGTTCGGGTACTTTTTCGCCCTGCGCGGAGAGGGTATCGCCGATAAACGCCAGCCTGTCGTTGCCCACCCAGCCCTCTTCGTAAGCGCGGTTGATTTCATCGCTGCCCGGCCGTGGGTTGGGCGTCGTGCGGCTAACCAGCACGCTCCAGAAGGTTCCCGAATATTCACGGGGATGGTTCCCCTGCGGGTTCACCGGGCCGTAAGGCGCAGCCACGCCGACGTTGCGTAAATCGAGTTTAGGATCGCGCTCGTGCAGGACATGGTCGTTATAGGTAAAGCTGACGAGCTGCCCGTTCGGGCTGAAGACATGGACGTGGCTGCCGCCGCGCAGCGCGCCTGCGGTGTAAGGCGCGGTGATATCCATCGCGTCCAGGTTGCTCACCTGACCGTTTTGCGCAATCACTCCCTGGCGATGATGAAAATCGTAGCGCCAGTCGGCATCCGGCTTTTTCGGGCCGTGGATAAAGACATATTTATCTTCTGCAGGATGAACGGTCACCACGCCGACATGCGCGCCGTCAGTCGCGCGATAAACCACCTCTACCTCACCCGTCGCGACATTGACCCGCTCGATGGTTTCGCCGGTGAACGACGCACCGGACGGGCGCACGTCGTAGACCAGCCACTGGCTGTCCGGCGTCCAGGTATTGATGTTGGTCAGCTGGTGGTTGCGGGAAGCGAAGGTGATTTGTTTCATGAGGATACCCTGATGCGCAGTTATCGCATCAGGGTATCGCAAGCGGGTTTTTAGTTCAGCACAAACTTCTCGATGGCATAAGCCACGCCGTCTTCGAGGTTGGATTTGGTCACGAAGTTAGCCACCTCTTTCACCGATGGGATCGCGTTATCCATCGCCACGCCCATACCGGCGAATTGGATCATCGCGATGTCATTTTCCTGGTCGCCCAGCGCCATGATCTCTTCCTGTTTAATGCCCAACGCATCGGCCAGCGATTTGACACCGGTGCCTTTATTGACGCGTTTATCGAGGATTTCGAGGAAGTACGGCGCACTTTTCAGCACGGTGTACTTCTCTTTTACCTCCGCCGGAATGCGCGCAATCGCTTTATCCAGGATCTCCGGCTCGTCGATCATCATCACTTTCAGGAACTGCGTCGCCGGGTCCATTTTCTCCGCTTCACAGAACACCAGCGGAATGGTCGCAACGTAGGATTCATGTACCGTGTAGTAGCTGATATCGCGGTTGGCGGTATAGAGCGTATTGCGATCGAGCGCGTGGAAGTGGGAACCCACTTCACGGGACAGTTTTTCCAGGAACAGATAGTCATCGTAGCTCAGCGCGGTTTGCGCAACCGTACTGCCATCTGCGGCTTTCTGCACCAGCGCGCCGTTATAGGTGATGCAGTAGTCGCCCGGCTGATTCATGTGCAGCTCTTTCAGGTAGCTGTGTACACCCGCATACGGACGCCCCGTGGTCAGGACCACATTCACGCCCTTAGCGCGCGCCGCGGCGATCGCGTTTTTAACGGCTGGAGAGATGGTGTGATCTGGCAGCAGCAGCGTGCCGTCCATGTCGATTGCAATGAGTTTGATAGCCATGAGTTCCCCGGAATAAATGAGTGCTGCCTCATGCTAACGCGATTAAGCACACAAAAATAGAGCTATATTGCGCAACAGGAACACCCCTTTTACGCTTATCCCGAGGAACAAAAGCTTACTCGCGGGTGAGCACAATTTTACCGAACGCGCCGCGATCCAGATGTTCAAACGCCTGTTCAAGCTCGTTAAAACGGTAGCGATGCTCAATCACCGGCTTCAGCCCCGTGACGTCAACAGCGCGGACAAAATCTTCCAGCGCCCGGCGGTGCCCCACGCCAATCCCCTGAATGACGGGGGATTTCAGCAGCAGTTCGCCAGCAGAGAGGGTAATCTCCGTCCCGGCCAGCACGCCAATGACGGAGATACGTCCGTGAACGGCAACGGCGCGCAGGGAATGCTTCAGATTCTCTCCACCGACGGTTTCAATAATATGGTCGATACCGCGATCCTGCGTGAGCGCCAGCGTATTTTCAGCCCAGTCGCCTTTCAGCCGGTTGATGCCGTGGCTGGCCCCCAGCGTTTTGGCCAGCGCCAGTTTCTCATCGCTCCCCGAGGTGACAAACACCTCCGCGCCGTGCGCTTTTGCAATCTGAAGGGCGAATAACGCCACGCCGCCCGTGCCCTGCACCAGCACCGATTGCCCGGCGCGCAGCTGGCCGCGTTCCACCAGCGCAAACCAGGCGGTAAGCCCTGCGCAAGGTAAGGTGCTGGCCTCGGCGTCATCCAGGGTCTCCGGGGAGGCCACCAGCGCGTCTTCCTTCACAATCACATACTCGGACAGCATGCCCTGGAAGTATCCACCGGACGTTTTATAGGGCAGATTGCGCGCGTCCGCCTGCGGCTTACCGTCGATCCACTCCGGGAAGAAGGTTGAGATGACGCGCGCGCCGGGCTGGAAGCGCGTAACGCCTTCACCAATGCTGTCCACCACGCCCGCCATGTCAGACGCCGGGGTAAACGGGAAGGAAAGCGGGATCGGCATTGTGCCTTCAACAACCATTTTATCGCGATAGTTAAGCGCAACGGCATTTACCCTTACGCGCACTTCACCCGGGCCAGGCTGTGGAACGGGCGCCTGAGTCAGCTGGAGGTTCTCGCGCCCGAGGGCATCCATGGACCAGCGTTGCATTGTCTCTGTCATTTTATTTCTCCTGCCATCAGATGAGCTTTAGTCCTGACAGTCTACCGTTGACTAATGGTCGCCAGTGGCGATAAGTTTTCTCTTTATTGACGCCAGAATAGATACAATCCATGACCGATACGCTGAAGGATATTCCTGTTTTCGTGGCCGCCGTTGAGGCGGGAAGTTTCGCGCAGGCCGCGATTCGCCTGCATTTGTCACGTTCGGCGGTCGGAAAAAGCATCGCTCGCCTCGAACAGCGGCTTGGGGTGCGTCTTTTTCAGCGCACCACCCGCAGCCAGAGTCTGACCGATAACGGCGCCCTTTTTTATGAACGCTGTCTGCGCGCGCTGGAGGAGATTCGGGGTGCGGAATCGCTGCTTGAAACGGGGAAACAGCAGGTCAGTGGCCGCCTGCGCGTTGCCATGCCGGTGCTGTTTGGTCGCCAGTGCGTCGCCCCCTTGCTGATAGCGCTGGCGCAGGAACACCCCGGGCTTGAGCTGGAAATGTCATTCAGCGACCGCGTGGTGGATCTCGTCGAGGAAGGGTTTGATATGGCGGTGCGTAACGGCACGCTTCAGGACAGCAGCGTGCTGGTCGCCAGAAAGCTGGGAGAACACCGCATGGTGCTGTGCGCCGCGCCGGAGTATCTGCTGAAGAAAGGCCAGCCACAAAGCGTTAATGATTTATCCCAGCATACGGCCATCAACTATTTGAGCGCAGGCAGAGTGTTGTCCTGGCAGCTGATGGATAACGAAGGAACGTCGCACACCTTTACGCCCCGATCGTCGCTCAATATGGATGATTTGCAGGCGATCTGCGACGCTGCGCTGGCCGGACACGGCATTGCATGGCTGCCCTGTTGGATGGTCGTCAAAGATATTCACCAGGGTAAACTCGTGCCGCTCCTGAAGCAGGCACCGGATGTGCATTTCAACGTTCATGCCGTGTGGCAGCAGACGCCGCATCTGCCGCTGAGGGTAAGAATAGCGATAGATACGCTGGCGAGCCGTTTACCGGCAGCGATGTCACTGGACCTTCCAGCGTCCATAAAAAAGCCGCGCTAAAAGCGCGGCCAGTTATCGTGCGGTATAACGACGATTAAATATCGATATTTGCCGCTTTCAGGGCGTTCTCTTCGATGAAGGCACGACGTGGTTCAACCGCATCGCCCATCAGGGTCGTGAACAGCTGGTCCGCGGCAATCGCGTCCTTAACGGTCACGCGCAGCATGCGGCGGCTTTCCGGATCCATGGTGGTTTCCCACAGCTGGTCCGGGTTCATTTCGCCCAGACCTTTATAGCGCTGGATCGCAAGACCACGACGAGACTCTTTCACCAGCCAGTCCAGCGCCTGCTCGAAGCTGGCTACCGGCTGACGACGTTCGCCACGTTCGATGAACGCATCGTCTTCGATCAGGCCGCGCAGCGTCTCGCCGAGCGTGCAGATACGGCGGTATTCCGGACCGGTCACAAACTCGTGTTCCAGCGGGTAGTCGGTATCAACGCCGTGGGTACGCACGCGAATAATAGGCTCGAACTGCTTATCGGCGTTCTGCTGGATATCGCATTTCCACATGCTGCCGTGCTGCTCTTTCTCGTTGAGATCGGTCACCAAGGCATTCACCCAGCGGGTCACGGTCTGCTCGTCGCTCAGATCGGCTTCGGTCAGGGTTGGCTGATAAACCAGCTCCTTCAGTAGCGTTTTCGGATAGCGACGTTCCATACGCGTGATCATTTTCTGAGTCGCGTTGAACTCGGACACCAGACGCTCCAGCGGCTCACCGGCCAGTGCAGGGGCGTGCGAGTTCGCGTGCAGGGTCGCGCCATCAAGGGCAATCGCGATTTGGTACTGATCCATCGCTTCGTCGTCTTTAATGTACTGTTCCTGCTTGCCTTTCTTCACCTTGTACAGCGGCGGCTGTGCAATGTAGACGTGACCACGCTCAACGATTTCAGGCATCTGACGATAGAAGAAGGTCAACAGCAGCGTACGAATGTGCGAGCCGTCGACGTCCGCATCGGTCATGATGATGATGCTGTGGTAGCGCAGTTTGTCCGGGTTGTACTCATCACGGCCGATGCCGCAGCCCAGCGCGGTAATGAGCGTCGCCACTTCCTGAGAAGAGAGCATCTTGTCGAAACGGGCTTTCTCAACGTTGAGGATTTTACCCTTCAGCGGCAGGATAGCCTGGTTCTTACGGTTACGGCCCTGCTTCGCAGAACCGCCCGCGGAGTCCCCTTCCACGAGGTACAGTTCGGACAGCGCCGGGTCACGTTCCTGGCAGTCAGCCAGTTTGCCCGGCAGGCCTGCTAAGTCCAGCGCGCCTTTACGACGGGTCATTTCACGGGCTTTACGCGCCGCTTCGCGGGCACGCGCCGCATCGATAATTTTGCCCACCACGATTTTCGCGTCGGACGGGTTTTCCAGCAGGTATTCGCTCAGCAGTTCGTTCATCTGCTGTTCAACCGCCGATTTCACCTCGGAAGAGACCAGCTTGTCTTTGGTCTGTGAGGAGAACTTCGGATCCGGCACCTTCACGGAGACAACGGCAATCAGGCCTTCACGGGCGTCATCACCGGTGGCGCTGACTTTCGCTTTCTTGCTGTAGCCTTCTTTGTCCATGTAGGCGTTCAGGGTACGGGTCATCGCCGCACGGAAGCCTGCAAGGTGCGTACCGCCGTCACGCTGTGGAATGTTGTTGGTGAAGCAGTAGATGTTTTCCTGAAAACCATCGTTCCACTGCAGCGCCACTTCCACGCCGATACCGTCTTTTTCGGTGGAGAAATAGAAGATATTCGGGTGAATAGGCGTTTTGTTCTTGTTCAGATACTCAACGAACGCCTTGATACCGCCTTCGTAGTGGAAGTGGTCTTCTTTGCCGTCACGCTTGTCGCGCAGGCGGATAGAGACGCCGGAGTTCAGGAACGACAGTTCACGCAGGCGTTTCGCCAGGATGTCGTACTCGAATTCGGTGACGTTGGTGAAGGTTTCATGGCTCGGCCAGAAACGCACCATGGTACCGGTTTTGTCGGTATCGCCGGTAACGGCCAGCGGTGCCTGCGGCACGCCGTGCGTATAGAGCTGACGGTGAATTTTGCCTTCTCGCTGGATAACCAGCTCCAGCTTCTGCGACAGGGCGTTAACCACGGAGACGCCTACGCCGTGCAGGCCGCCGGAAACTTTATAGGAGTTATCGTCAAACTTACCGCCTGCGTGCAGCACGGTCATGATCACTTCCGCGGCAGAGACGCCCTCTTCCGGGTGAATACCGGTTGGGATGCCACGACCATCATCGGTGACTGAGACGGAGTTGTCCGCATGGATGGTGACCACGATGTCTTTACAGTGACCCGCGAGCGCTTCGTCGATAGCGTTATCTACCACCTCGAATACCATGTGGTGCAGACCGGTGCCGTCATCCGTGTCGCCGATATACATACCCGGGCGCTTACGCACCGCATCCAGCCCTTTCAGGACTTTGATACTGGAGGAGTCATAAGAATTCGACATCAACGTTTCTCGCTCATTTCAACTTGGGTTAATCCGTTATTTTACCCTTTTCCACGGTAAACATCTTCGAATTTTCGTCCGACATGTCTATAACGTGTTCAGCGCTAATGGCGCTGACGAAAACCTGCGACTGAGTGGCTTTTAAGCGGCTGGCAAGCAGCCCGCGCCGCGCGTCGTCAAGTTCCGAGGCAAAATCATCTATCAGGTACAGGCAGCGTCTTCCGCTCTCGCGTGTGAGAAACTCTCCCTGTGCCAGGCGCAGCGCACACATCAGGAGCTTGAGCTGCCCGCGCGACAGCGTGTCTTCCACCGGTGCACCGTCGGCACGAATGCGGAAATCCGCCTTGTGCGGGCCGTGCGCGGTATAGGTCAACATGCGGTCGCGCTCGAAGCTTCTCTCTAACACCTCAGCATAATCTGTCTCTTTCTCCCAGCCGCGCTGGAAAGAGAAGGTGAGAGAGAACTCGGGTAAAAACTGTTTGCAGGTGTCGGCCATGTCTTCGGCGATACCTGCGCTGTATTCGGCACGCCAGTTGCTGATTTGTTCCGCGAGAGGGATTAACTCCATGTCCCACGGACGCAGCTGGGCGTAACGGGTAACCTGGCGCAGGGCAGCGTTACGCTGCTTGAGCAGACGCTTCAGGTTGCTCCAGGCGTTAAAGAAACCGGCTTCGTTGTGAAAGCATCCCCAGTCGAGGAATGCTCTTCTGTATTTGGGGCCGCCGTTGAGTAAAGTAAACCCCTCCGGCGTAATCAGCTGCATTGGCATCAGCAGCGCCAGCTCCGCCACTTTATGGCCGTCGGTGCCGTCGATGCGCACCTTGCTGTCGCCCTGCTTGTCTTTGGTCAGGCCGATCGCGGTTTCCCGCTCCGCCCCCTGCAAACGCCCGTGCAGGACAAAGGATTCCTGCTCGTGGCGAATGACGCGACCAATCTGCAAACTGCGAAACGCCCGACCGTGGCCGAGCGTATAGATGGCCTCAAGCACGCTGGTTTTGCCGCTGCCGTTTGCGCCAACCAGGAAGTTAAAGCCAGGGGATAAAGCGAGATCCGCGCTTTCGATATTGCGAAAGTCGCGGATCAACAGACGGGTGAGCGACATTACAGTCTCATTGGCATAACAACATAGGCAGCCGACTGTGATGCGGCATCTTCAATCTGTACGCTTGAAACGGAGTCGGTCAGCAGAATGCGCACGTTTTCGCATTTCAGCGCATTCAGCACATCCAGCACGTAGCTGACGTTAAAGCCGATTTCCATCTCAGCGCCGGCGTAGGTGACGTCCAGAATCTCTTCTGCCTCTTCCTGCTCCGGGTTGTTAGCGGTGATTTTGATCTGGTTTTCACTCACGTACAGGCGCACGCCGCGGAATTTCTCGTTGGAGAGAATGGCCGCACGGGCAAAGGCCTGCTTGAGGCTATCGCAGCCCGCTTCCAGCGTTTTGTCCGGGTTCTTCGGCAATACGCGGCGATAATCCGGGAAACGACCGTCAACCAGCTTAGACGTGAAGACAAAATCGCCCACGTGTGCGCGGATGTTGTTGCTGCCGATCTGCACGCGCAGCGGCGTGTCGCCGCCGTCGAGCATACGCATCAGCTCAATCACCCCTTTACGCGGCACGATCACCGAATGGTTTGGCAGCGCGTCGCCAATCGGCATAGAACAGACCGCCAGACGGTGGCCGTCGGTGGCTACGGTACGCAGCTCTTCACCTTCAGTTTCGAACAGCATGCCGTTTAAGTAGTAACGGACGTCCTGATGCGCCATGGAGAACTGCGTGGCTTCAATCAGACGCTTCATCGTCGCCTGCGGCAGGGTGAATTCAACTTCGCTCTGCCAGTCGTCCAGGTTCGGGAAGTCCGCAGCAGGCAACGTGGAGAGCGAGAAACGGCTGCGGCCAGAGCGCACCAGCATACGGTCGCCTTCCAGCTGCACGGCGATTTCAGCGCCTTCCGGCAGCCCGCGGCAGATATCAAAGAATTTACGTGCCGGAACCGTGGTCGCGCCCGCGTCGTGCGGCTGCGTCAGCGTAACGCGCGCGATCATTTCCATTTCCAGATCTGTACCGGTCAGCGACAGCGTACCGTCCGCGACCTGAAGCAGCAGGTTTCCGAGAATAGGCAGCGTTGGGCGGCCACCTAATGGGCCACTCACCTGTTGCAGCGGTTTTAATAAATGTTCACGTTCAACGGTAAATTTCATAGCGTCACGATGATAATGTTCTAATTAAATTGGAAAAATCTTCTTTTATGTCGTGGCTTTCTTCGCGTAACTGCTCAATCTTACGACAAGCGTGCAGCACGGTCGTATGGTCACGGCCACCAAACGCATCCCCGATTTCCGGCAGACTGTGGTTGGTTAACTCCTTTGCCAGCGCCATCGCCATCTGACGCGGACGCGCCACCGAGCGGGAACGACGTTTAGACAGTAAATCTGCCACTTTGATCTTGTAGTACTCAGCCACCGTCTTTTGAATATTATCGATAGTGACCAGTTTTTCCTGCAATGCCAGCAAATCGCGCAGCGCTTCACGCACAAAATCGATGGTGATCGCACGACCGGTAAAGTTGGCATTGGCGATAACGCGGTTCAGCGCCCCTTCCAGCTCACGCACGTTGGAGCGCAGACGCTTGGCAATAAAGAACGCCACTTCGCCCGGCAGGCGAATGTCGTTTTCATCGGCTTTCTTCATCAGGATCGCGACGCGGGTTTCCAGCTCCGGTGGCTCGATCGCCACGGTCAGGCCCCAGCCGAAGCGGGATTTCAGACGATCTTCAACGCCGTTGATCTCTTTTGGATAACGATCCGAGGTCAAAATGATCTGCTGATTGCCTTCCAGCAGGGCATTGAAGGTGTGGAAAAACTCTTCCTGCGATCGTTCTTTATTCGCAAAGAACTGGATGTCATCGATGAGCAGCGCGTCAACGGAACGATAGTAGCGTTTAAACTCTTCGATCGCATTGTTTTGCAGGGCTTTTACCATGTCCTGAACGAAGCGCTCGGAGTGCATATACACCACTTTGGCATTGGGCTTGCGCGCCATAATGCCGTTACCCACTGCATGCAGCAGGTGCGTTTTACCCAGACCCGTGCCGCCGTAAAGGAACAGCGGGTTGTAGGCCCCACCGGGATTATCAGCAACCTGACGAGCCGCCGCGCGCGCCAGCTGGTTCGACTTACCTTCAACGAAGTTATCGAACGTGTGTTTCACGTTAACGTTAGAGCGGTAGGTTGGCTCAGCCGGTGCGGGGACATTATCCCAGCCCTGACGAGCGGGTGCGACGCGAGGGGCCGGAGCAGGCGCGGCCTGAGCGGGCGCTGCTACGTTCACGGTTTCACGGACGGTTTGGGTCACCGGCTTTGTGCCCACTTCAAAGCGCAGCTGCGGGGCATCTGACCCGCAGAAATCGTTCAGCAGTCCATTGATGTTATTAAGGTACTTGTCCCTTACCCAATCGAGCACAAAACGGTTTGGCGCATACAAAGCCAGCGTGTTATCGCTCAGTTCCGCCTGCAATGGGCGGATCCACATACTGAATTCTGTGGCTGGTAACTCATCCTGCAATCGGGCAAGACACTGCTGCCAAAGCGAAAGTGACACGGCGGACTCCACTCGAACAATAAAAGAAAACTATTGAATATTCATGATTGTTGGCGCACATCGACATGACCCAATGAGGGTGATGTGCGAACCGCTATCTGCGGTTATACCCGGCCAGGATCGCTGGATCCCGATCGGGACCGCGGATCATAGCCTAAACTGAGCCAGAGATCTTCTGTTTCT